>OZ244817.1:0-4434799 GCA_965220305.1 Dehalococcoidia bacterium
GGCGGGCCTGGCGCCGTGGTCGTCGGTGGGCCGGTGGGAGGAGTAGTAGCGCAGGTAGGGGGCCAGGCGCTGGTACATGGTTGCGGGCCGCACGGCGCGGCGCTCCCACTCCAGGAAAAAGGGCCAGGCCGCCGGGCCCCGGCGGAGGATGCCGAAGGCGTCGGGGTTGACCGAGCGCAGGGCGCCTTGGTGACGGAAGTACCTGGAGGCCCGGTGGGGCGGGTCGAGTTGGGCGGTCTCCCAGCCCAGGGCGCGGGCCTGCACGGCCAGGGCCGCCATGAAGCGGTGGACGGCGGCGGTGTGAGCCAGGTTGCGGAGCAACTGGCGGCTCCGGCTGCCGGAGACGTTGCGCCACCCGGCGGGGCCTTCGGGGTCGATGGGACTGACGCTCCAGCGCTTGCGGGCCACGCCCACCGAGGCGCGGTCCCTTCGGGCCAGGAAGGCCAGCCCCCGGCCGGTGAGGGCCAGGCGGCCTCCGGCGGCGGGAGAGCGGGTCGCCAGGCCCAACCCTGCCAGGGGGTTCATCAGCCGGGAGACCCGGGTCTCCGAGACTCCCAGCAGGCCCGCCAGGTCCTTCTGCAACAGCCAGGGCCAATCGGCCAGCCGGTCCAGGGCGCGCTTCTCCGCCGGTTTGAGCAGGGCGGCCAGAGCGGGGCGGGCGTCGGCGGCGATGTCGCCGGGAAGGAACGCCTGCGACGGCGGTTCCTCTTCGGGAAGCTCGCCGCCGGGCCGCAACCGCTCCAGCACGTAGCCCAGGTCCAGCCTCGCGCCGCCCGAGGGCGGACGCCAGACGGGGGCGTCGAGCCCGGCCAGAACGGCGTCGCGCTCCAGGGCCAGCAGCGCGTTGACCGGAGTGCGGGCCAGCAGCCGGCGGGCGTGCCTGAGCCGCACCGCGTCCGACGTGAGAATCAGGACGGCCCCGGGCAGCGGTCCCTGGCCCAGCCGCCACAGGCGCTTGGCGAAGGCCGTGCGGTCGGCGGCGGCTCCCTGCCGGACCACGCCGACGGTCTTCCCGCCGGGCAGCAGCAGGCCGGCGTCCAGGGGCGCGGCCCGGTACAGCCGCAGGCAAATGGGGCGGGTGGCGCCAGCGATGGTGGACGCCAGCCGGTAGACGGAGGCGACGGCGTCCAGGCGCTCCAGAAGGATGCGCCGCCACTGCTGGGATACGGGGCGGCTGCGCAGCAGGCCGTCAAGGGTGGTGTTCTCGTCCTCGGCCAGCCAACGCACGCCGGCGGCGGTGAGACAGTAGCGGCGGGCCGGGGGCGTGAGGTCCGCCGCGTGGGGGATCGAATCCACCAACCCGCCCCGCTCCAGCCGCCGGACGGCCTCGTAGACCGCGCCCCTGGACCGGCCGGAGACGCACACCATCTCCGGCCGGTCCAGGAAGGGAGTCCAGGCCAGCATCCGCAGCAATTCCGCTTCACATCCGGCGGTACTCATCACCGGCCCTCCCCGCGCGGCTCCGCGCCGTTGTGCCTTTCGGCCAGCAACCGCCGGTACTCGCTTACCTTCTTTTCGCCCTCGGCTTCCGCCGCACTGATGCCGGACACCTCGCGGGCCGGCCGGGTGTAGGCGGTTGCGGCGGCGCGGATGCGGGCGGCGACGGCGGGGTCGCCATCTTCGGGCTTGCGCACCATCATGGAGAAGGCGGGCAGCCGCTCGGTGCCCACGGTGGCGCGGACGTAGCAGTGGTGCACGTCCAGGGACACGATGTCGTCCTCGGATACCCGGTCCTTGCCCAGCTCCCACACCAGTTGACGGGCGTCGTTTCCGGCCACCTGGAACACGGCCAGGCAGCCCACGTTGGCCAGCAGCGTGTCGCGCATGGTGGGGGAGAGGTCCTCCAGCTTGGCCAAACTCTGGGTGGCCAGGATGAAGCTGGCCCCGAACTTGCCCAGCTCCGACAACATGCTTTCGTAATCCACGCCGGGCATGGACTGCATCTCGTCCACCACCAGCGCGCCGCGGCGCTGGGAAAAGGGCAGGCTCCCCTGCTCCCTGATCACCGAGTCCACCAGGTTGAGCAGCGACGCTCCCACCAGGGCGGCCACGTCCCGGCCCACGGTGCCCTGGGAGGTGGAGACCAGCAGTACCCCGCCCTCCAGAATGGTCTCCCGCAGGTCGATGGTGGAGCGGGACTGGCCCAGGATGGCCCGCGCCCTTTTGGACGATGCGTAGTAGGAGAGCCGGGTCTGCACCGGCGCCAGGGCCTTGGCCCGGTACTGGCGGTGCCAGCCGCCGAAGTCCCGGGCCCACCACTCCAACAGGTAGGGGTCCGAGACCCTGGCCAGCACCGAGTTGCGGAAGGGGTCGTTGGACAGGAGCCTCAGCCCGTCCAGGATGGTGTGCTGCTCGTCGTCGGCGGTGTCCGGGTGCTCGTTGGCCTCGTGGAGGGTCTTGACCGTCTGCTCCAGGATGGACTGCATCCGGGGTCCCCACTGCTCCCACAGGCCACGGGCTACCCGCACCACGGAATCGGCGGTGCGGTCCCTATCGGAGAAGACGCGGGTGTCCAGCAGGTTGATGCCGGGAGAGCGGGTCTCGTCGGCCAGGTCGATGAGCCGCACCTTGTCGATCAGGGACTCGGGGACGTGCTCCAGGATTCCGGCCACCAGGTCGGCGTGGGGATCGACGACGACGATGGCGTCTTCGTCCCGGCCCGCCGCCTTCTCCCGGAGCTTGTGGGCGACGATGTGGTGCATCAGGGTGGACTTGCCCATGCGGGTGCGGGCCACGTAGAGGTGGTGGCGGCGCAGCAGGTCCTCGGGAAACCGGATGGGCTGGCCGGTCCCGGTGGTGGTGTCGCCCACCAGGGCGCCGCCGCTGACGCTGCGGGCCGAGGGCAGCAGCGCCCGGGAGCCGGAGCGTTCCACCAGGGGCGTCTCGTCCCGCTCGCCGGGCGGGTGCCACAGGGCCGCCACCTCGCGCACGCCCAGGATGCTGCGCTTGCCGAAGAGACCCGGACCGGCGGGGTGCAGGTTCATCAGGGGGACCAGGGGCTTCACGCCGGAGACCTTGAACCTGGCCCCGGCGGGGTGGTCGTAGTGGCGGTAGGCGGCGGCCACCGGCTCCAGGATTTCCCTGGCCCGCTGCTCCCCGGCGCTGTCGGGCAGCACGGCGGTGACCTGGAGCTCGGCGTCGAAGGCGACGCGGCCCACCTTCTCCTTGATCAGCAGAGGATCGTAGACCCGGCTGCGGGCCTGCTTCCAGCGCCACCAGGCCCAGCCGCCCACTACCAGCCCTAGGGCCGTGCCAGTTCCCAACAGGGTGGCCTTCCATATCTCCCCGTCCTGCACCCACAGGTAGCCCTTGAGGACGGCCAGCGCCCCGGCCCCCAGGACGGCCATGGTGACCCCGTCCAGTTGCAGGGGCTTGGTCTGGTAGGTGTAGGAGGGCTCGGGCCGCTGCTGGCCGGGGTTCTTGAAGGCCCGCTGCTGGTGGGCCTGGGACCAGTCGGGGCCCAGGGAGCGCAGCAGCAGCCGGGCCAGGACCCGCTCGCCGGGGCGCAGGGCGGACAGGGAGCCGATGACGGCCAGCAGGGGGTCGGAGCCGGGGTCCAGCAGGTCGTCGTCGCGGAAGGTGCGCAGGGGAACGTACTCCGGTCCGTCAACCCGCAGGGTCAGGCCCCAGGCCTGCTCCCCGGCGTGGACGAAGATGGGGTCGTCGTCCACGTCCACCTGCCGGATGCGGGCCTGGGGGTAGTGGGCGGAGAGCTGGCTCCGCACCACCCGGTCGTCCTGGCAACGGGCCAGGAGGGTCACGCCGCCAGCGTTGCCGGCCAGTTCCAGGGAGAAGGGTTCGGGGACGGCGATTGACTGGAGCAGGTTCTCCACGCCCAGCAGGATGCCCTCGCCGGTGCGCGGCGGCGTCACCGAGAGCAGGACCGGAGGGCGCTTGTTGCGGCCGTCGCCGAAGAGGAGCTTCTTCACGTTGATACTCATGGTGGTTGCCTCCATTTCTCTTTATCGGGTTGTCGTTCCGGTTGATTCAGGCGGTTCGCGGGTCCGGTTCAGTGCCTGGGGCCGGGCCGCCACCCGATGACCTCGGTCTCCTCGGGGGTGGCCTCGATGCGGACGGGGAAGCGGTTGCCCCTCGCCAGCAGCAGCCCGTCGCCGCGCGGGCAGGACAGGAGCCAGCGTTGCAGCTCCACCGGCAGGTCGAAGGCTTCGCCCACAGTGCTTATCGCCGCCGCGTCCTGCTGCAACAACAGCTTGAAGGCGGCGTTCTGCAGTGCGCGACCGGAGTGGCCGGTGATGGCGCGGGAGGAGTCCTCGGAGAGCAGGTCCTGCACGTCCTGGGTGATGAACTGCAATCCCAGGCGGTGCTTGCGGGCGCGCTTGGCCATGCTGACCATGAAGGCCGCGCCCTCCGGGTGCTGCATGATGCTCCACACCTCGTCCACCACCAGCAGTCTTGGCCGGGGGTCCTGGGCGGCGGGCCGAAGCTCCCGCTCCAGCAGGTGCAGGTCGAAGACCGTCACCAACGCCTCGTGGGTCAGCAGGTCGTCGCCCTCGTCGGAGAGGAGATGCCGCAGGCTGCCGGTGGCGAAAGGGCGCAGCAGGTGGGCGATGTCGCCGTCGCCGTTCTGCTCCAGGTAGCCGTAGAAATCCCTGAAGCCGGTGCGCTCCCGGCGCTCGGCGTAGTAGCCCGCCAGGGCGTGGTCCAGGGAGGACCGCCGCTCGGCGCTGAGCCGCTCCCCCACCATCACCTCGATAAGGTGCCGCAGGCTGCCGATGCGCTGGAGCAGTTCCTCACTGTCGCCCCGGTCGATGACGAAGGGGTTCATGCCCTGGCCCACGATTCTAGGGGACAGCACCCGCCCGCCGGCGGCGCGGGCCATGTCGGCGTACTCGCCCTCCGGGTCGATGACGTAGGCCCGTACCCCGCGACAGACGCCCCGCAGCAATCCCAGCTTGGTGGCGAAGGACTTGCCGCTGCCGGACCTTGCAAGGACGGCGGTGTTGGCGTTCAGGTGCGTCCCGTCGAAGGGGTCGTAGACGATGGGGGCGCAGGCCCTGAGGTCGATGCCGTAGAGGGTGTCCAGGTCCGGCGGCGAGAAGGGGAACAGCCTCGCCAGCGACGACGTGTCCAGCGTCCGCCACAGCGCCACGGCGTTCAGGCCCAAGGGGAGGGTGGACATGAGGCCCTCACGCTGGCGGAAGGCCAGGTTGTCCAGCTTGCCCAGGGTGGCGGCGAAGTGGGCGCGGGCCTTCTGGGTCAGGTCCTTCAGCCCGTCGGCGTTGTCGGCGTGAAGGGTGACCGACAGGGAGGCGTGGAACAGCCGCTCCCGGCCCCGCTGCACCTCATCCCGGAGACGGCTCACGTCCTCCAGGGCGATCTCCGCCTCGGGGGACAGGCTGCGGCCCCGGTTCAGGGACAGGCTTTGCGCCGACTCGAAGCGGACCTTCTGCCATTCCAGGGTGCGGGCCGCCTGCTCCGCCGGGATCGCCCCCAGGTGGACCGACAGGTCCATGGGCGCTCCGGCGGCCATCAGCCCCTGCAGGAAACCGGGTGCCAGGCTGCGGGGCCACTTGCCCAGGTGCAGGGAGCGGACCAGGTGGTTGCCGACGCGGATGTCGCGCCGGTTGATCTCAACTTCCAGCTCGGCGTCTTCGTCCATCTCGCTGGGCGAGCCGCCCAGGGCCGAGGCCAGCAGCAACAGCTTCAGCGGCTGGCCCTTCAGGTGGAACACGCCCAAACCGGCGCGGGACAGCAGGCCCCGCAGTTCGTCGGCGCGGGCGTGTTCGCAGATTGCGTAGAAGCGCCGGTCCAGGATGCCCTCGCGGTTTTCCAACGTGCCTAGCAGCCGTCCCAGGGAGTCGGCAGCCTCCTTCGTCTGAAGTGGCAGGTCCTCGGGCTGGGCCTCGGCCAGGGCGTTTCGGAGGGTTTGCAGCACCGGCGGGTGCTGCCTCACCAGCAGTTGCACCGGGAAGTCCAGGGCGTTCAGGGAACCGGCGAAGGCCCCCAGCTTGGGTTCGTCCAGCTCCAGCCCCATCACCTCCAGCACCGCCAGCTTCACCCCGTCCAGCCGCACCGGCCCGTCCTCCTCCAGGTGGGACAGCATGAAGAACAGGGACAGGGACAGGGACAGGGGCGGCGGCGGCTTGGGTTCCGCCGCCCCCTCTTCGTAGTGTTCTATGTCGTTTTGTTGGATTTCCTCGAATTCGGCAGACTTTCCGGTCCTGCCGCGTCCGGCGAGTTTCCTGATGTTGGGCAACGTCGCTTTCATATCGTTCCTCTCCCTTCTCGTTCTATGGAATCGGCAGGATGGGGCCGAGCCTGCTGCTGATGACCAGGGCGATGCCCTTGGCCAGGAGCACCACCACCAGCCCGACCACGGCCATGACTACGGCGCTCCTGGCCCGGCCCCGGTTCTCGCCCTCGGCGCCCTCGGCCATCAGCACGAACCCCGCCCAGACGATGGCGAAGAAACAGAGGCCCACCCCGGCGTAGGCCATCCCCGTCAGCACCGCGTCGAAGGCGGCCTGCATCTGTTCCTTCTTGTCCTCCGGCGCGGCGCTGGCTTCGGTGGCCGCCGCCGCGCCGGAGGACAGCAGGATGTTTGCCATGCGTCCTACCACGGCCAGTTCCACCAGCTGGAATCGCCCGCCGTCGTCTGTTCCGCCACCGGCGGCGGGGGCTTGGGCGGGGGCACGTGCAGTGCCCGGTGGGGATCGTCGGCCCCCATACTGGCGGCCATAGGAATGCTCTCCGGCCGGGTGCGGGTGACGGGTGCGCGCTGGGGCTCCACGACCCGGACGTGCTCCGGGTGGTGGACGTAGATGCGTACCGTCCTGGTCGTCGCGCTCTCGCCGCAACGGCAACGAACCCTTCGGGTGTACACGTCGGTGCGGGCCGGGTGGTGGGTGGTCTGCAACATGGGCGGCAGCGGCACGTTCAGAGTGGCCGTCAAATCCGCCGTGATCTCCAGGTCGTGGGTCGCCTTCCGGTTGGGCATGGGCAGCCGGAAGTGCGTCTGTCCGCCCGAGACGAAGGCCGCTGTGGAACGGTGGCTTCCGGAGGCCACGCTCACCGTCCCGGCGATGCGGGTGACAGTGGCGTCCAAGAGCGCGGGCACGGTCTGGCTGAAATGGCCGCCGTACACCGGCAGGGCCACCTCCTGCCTGGTCTCCGCGATGCACTCCGAGGCGATGACGCCGGTTATGTTGCCGGGAGTCCATTCCATGGAGGTCATTTCCAAGTCGCACAGCCCGCCGTCGGCCTGGGGCAGGGGGTAGGGCAGTTGACGGCTCTTCAGGGACACGGCGCCGGAAAAGCCCAATGCGTCCCGCCAGGAGAAGGTGAAGGATGGCGACGGGCCGTCCAGGCTCAGGTTGAAGCTCTTGCTCTCCCCGGCTTGAAAGCTGGGATTGACTCCCATCTTCAGGGTCTTGCCCTGCCTGCCGCCGTAGACCCGCACCTTCAGGTCCAGGTCGTGGGCGGCCCGCAGGGTCACGGCGGCGGTGTTGCCGGAGACCGCCAGCCGCTCGATGAAGATGCGGCGCCCCAGTACCGGCTCCGGCGGCACAAAGTAAATCTCGTCCAGCCGCCAGCCCAGGTCCTCGTCGTCCGGGTCGTCGGCCAGGGCGGTGGCGGGCAGCAGGACCAGGGCCAGCAGCCCCAGGGCCGCCACCGCCAGGAAGGGACGCCACGGTTTCTTCCGGCTGGTCTGTTTGGCGCCTCCGCCCCGCTCCGCGTCATGTGGACGGCGCCGCTTGCCGAACCAGCCGTGGGGCCGGAAGGGGGCGCGCCCCTTCTTCCGGGCAGCCTTGACCGCCCGGCTCACGCCGGACGCTGCTTTCTTGGCCAACAGCCGCAGCGGGTCTGGTTTCGTCTCTGGCGACGCGGGAGGTTCGCTCAGCACCAGTTGGGCCGGGGACCCGGCGTAGCGTCTGGCCCCCAGGTTGAACTTCAGCAGGTCGGCGGCCACCAGGGGCAGCCCCCGGCCTCCCACCTTGCCCACCACGGCGGCGATGCCCACGACGCCCAGCAGGATGGCTATCCCCAGCTTGAGTTGCGATGGACCGAAGGGAAAGTAGCGGTAGGCGCCGTAGGCCAGGGCGCACACCGCCACCACCGCCACGACCTGGGGGAAGGTGAACCACAGCAGCACCTTGTCCTCGGCCTGCACGTGGGTCGGTACTTCATACTCTCTCATACCCTTCCTCCTAGCCGCTCTCGCCGGTTGTTTCCGGAGTTTCGATTTCCGTGGGATTGGGCACGCTGGGGTCCACCGGGTTGCCGACGACGGCGTTCATCACCAGTTCCACCACGCCGTAGGCCACCAGGGCCAGCACGATTCCGGCCAGGGCGGTCATCATGGCCGCCTTGCCCCGCTTCATCTGGTTGGGCGCGCCCGAGGCGGTGAGGTACAGGTAGGCGCCGTAGATGAAGTAGCCTACCCCGACGACGCCGACGAGGCCCAGCAGGATGCCCACCAGGTTAGGTATGGTCTGGGTCAGGTCTGACATTTCTCTATCTCCTTGAGATTGGCTTGATTGGCTGTATTCCGTTGGTCTGCATCTACTGGCACATGGCTCCACCTCCTGGGCGGCTGACGGCGCGAATCAAGTCCGCGCCGGGTGTTGTCGTCGTTTTCGCTACGGCCCCTGGCTGCGGGGTGTCGGGCTGTTCTGGGCCGCCGTGTTCACCGCGCTGGCGGCGCCGGTCACGGCGGTGGCCGCTGCCGCCGCTGCCATTCCCGGGGGGCCTCCGGCGGCCCCGGCGCCGACCATCCCCAGGGCGCGGGCCGAGCGCATCATGGAGCCGGGCAGGGACATACCGAAGTAGAGGGTGTGCAGCCAGGCGTCGAAGGTGCCGTGGTGCCCCAGCATCGAGGGGATGCGCCCCGCCAGGTACATGAAGGCGATGGCCATCAGCAGCATCCACACCAGGTCCTGGGCCACCTCGCCCCCGGTGATGTCGGCGAACTGCTCCAGAAAGGCGAAGGCCAGGGCCACGGCGATGAGCTGCACCGCCTGCTGGAACACCGCCGTCATGAACAATCTGAGCCAGTGGCGGCCCCAACCCGCGGTGTGGGGCAGAATCCACAGCCCCAGGGCAATCGGGGCCAGGGCCAGCAGGATGTCGATCAGGGCCAGGCGCAGGATCATCTGCACCAGCAGGTAGAGGACGAAGAAGCCGAAGACCAGGTAGAGCAGGGCGATGAACACCGCCAGGCCGGTGTTGGCGGCCTGAACCGCCGTCAGCAACGGCTCCAGGGGCGCGCGCAGCAGGTCGCCGGGGGTTACCTCCAGCTCGGCGGCGATGAACCGGGAGACGGCGTGGGCCACGTCGATGACCAGGGCGCACCACCACAAAGACGACGCGGCGGCGGTGAGGCCCAGCACCAGGCGGGGGACCATCTCCCGCCAGCCCGACTGGTGGCGGCCCAGGTGCTCCTGGACGATGAAGCTCAGGCCCATCCAGCCCAGGATCACCGCCAATGCTCCGGTGGTGACGGCCCACACCGCCCGCCACACTTTTTCCACGAACTCGTGGCCGTAGGTCAGGTTGGGAGGGGTGCCGGTGAGGATGTCTCCCATCAGCCCCCGCGCCTTGCCGCCGCACTCGGCCAGTTCCGTTCCGGCCACCCCCTCCACCACGCCGCAGAGGGTCCCGTGGGCGCCCTGGATCAGCCACCGGGCGGCGGCCCGGGCCCAGCGGTCCGGGTCGAGAGCACCCAGCACCTTGTCCCACAGCCCCTTGGGCTGGTGGACGGGTACCAGGGCGTGGAAGACGTGGCGCTCGCCGCCGCCCTGCCTGGGTACGGCCAGCGCCAGCAGGTATGCCTGCTCCGGGTCCAGCTCGGGCTGCTCGTCCAGGGCCGGGTACTCGAAGGTGTACTCCCAGCCCTCGGAGAGCTTCTTCTCCCCGCCCTGGACCCGGTAGGTCTCGGTGATCCACTCGCCGGTGTCCGGGTGGCGGATGGCGTAGTAGAGGACGCCGACCCGGCGGCTGAAGACCGGGCGGGCGATGAACTCGCCGTCCTTCTTGCGCTCCACCATCTGCCGGTCCCGGTTGACCAGGGTGATGTCGTCGGTATACGTGTCCGGGGACTGGGCCAGGGCCGCGCCGCTCACGGGAACGGCGCTAAGGGCTGCCAGCAGCAGCGACGCTGCCAGGAGAATCAGCCGCCGGACGGGCCGGGGGTTGGATTTCCGGGTCAAGTCGTTCACCTCCCGGCGGTCTGGGCTGTCGGCGAGTCCGCCAACGCCGCCAGAGAGTGTGAACAAACCGGCCCTTCCGCATAACCTCCCATAGGGGCCGCATTTGTGCGGGATCCTACAGGGCCTTACGTGATCGGCCCCTTCCGTGATGTCATTGGGGTGTACAGGGAATCGGCATCAGTTGCAGAAATGCAAGTCGGGTCATTTCGTAGCTGAAATCGGGGGAAATCGGCCCCCTACCGGAGATTTCCTGTTAACACTTTTCGTAAGTCCCCGTTCCAACGTCCGATTGCAGGGGCCGTAGCTGGAACTTGCAGTTTTGCAACTGGCGGGACTGCCCAACGGTTGCATCGGCCCCGTTGGAAAGTTGCATTTCTGCAACCGGAGGCAAAGGAGGCGCCAAGGATGAATACCAAGCAGCCGGGCATCGACAAGAGCAAGAGCATCGAGGACCTGCACCACCTGCGGCTGACGGCGCTGCTGGACGAGCTGGTCCGGGACAAGGGCGTGACGCGGGCGGCCAGGGAGTTGGACGTGAATTACCGCACCCTCACCGCCGCACTGGAGGGCGGCAACCTGTCCCGGCGGATGCGGGGCGCGTTGGAGAAGGCGCTCCTGGAGGGCGGCGGGTCGCCGGCGGCCCAGCAGCGGGGCCGCAACGACGCGCTGACCGGGCGATTGGAGCAGGTAGAGGGCCGGGTGGAAGAGATGGGACAGGATGTGGGCAAGGGCCTGGCCGCCGTCCAGGGCGAGGTCGAATCGCTCAGGAACGACTACACCCGTGATTTGCAGCGCGTTGAATCACTGCTGGACAAAGTGGCAGGAGTCGGAGGCGCAGCCGGGCCTCCGACTCCTGCCAACCCGGTCGGACGTCCCACGGCCCGGCCCCGGCTGCGCCGGGACTTTCCCGACCTCGTGACCCTGGACCCGGCGGAGGACGACGAGCAGGTCTTCGGGGAAGCCTGGCCGTTGATTCGGGAGTGGCGGGAGTTGAAGGAGAGCCACCCCAACCGGGGCAAGGGCCTGGGGTGGCTGGGGCAGGAAGAACGGTTCCTGGCGGTGGAGCTGGCCCTGCTGGAGGAGCACGGGCTGACCCTGCCGCCGGAGACCTACCTGCTCAAGGGCCTGGACCGGGGCGCTCAGGTCAACTGGCGCAGGAAGGCCCTGGAGGACACCCGCCAGACTCGAAAAAGGCGGGAACGGCTCCTGTAGCTGCGCAGGGCGCTGACCCTGGGCATCTGGCGCAGGTAGCCGTGGGCGATGGCTCATCAGCCTTTGTTAACTTTTGTTAATACTTGTGCGATGGGCCTTGCAGGACCTACCCAAGGGCGTCCAGACCGGCGACAATATCCTCGGTGTCAGGCTTTTCCAGGTTTCCCGCCCTAGAAATCTGGGGGTTTCCCTCAAGCCCGGGCTGGACGTTGAGTCGCCCAAGAGGGATCGCTGCCACTGCGGATTTGACGTAGCTCTCCGCAAGCAGCGCGGGCCGGTGGTTGGAGTGTTCAAGTCCTTCTTCCCCGGCCCGGTCCAGCGGGTTGGAGTGTTAAGCCCTTCTCCCGTTGGGCAGTCCGGCGGTTGGAGTGTTCAAGTCCTTCTCCCGCCGGGCGCCGTTCAGCAGTTGGAGTTGATTCCTCCGGCTGCTGGGCACCCGTCAGATGGCCGGAGTTGATCGCTCCTAGCATCGGGCGGCGGGGACGGAGCGTTTGGCCGCGCTTCCTCCTCACCCAGGCTGAGGCGTTTGCGGGTTTCCCTCGCGGCGCCCCAGCCGGAACCCAAACCCACCGGAGCGCACAGTCGCGCTTCGTCAGGAATCCCTGTCCCAGGCGCGGAGTACCAACCCAACGGCGCATCTTCATAGTTCAGGGAGGTGGCATACAGAAACAGTAAGGCATCCCGGGTTCCCTACCCATCAGGTCTGACTAGCGGAGCGGTTCAACCTGCTTCGCAGTCTTCACCATGCGGTTGGAGCGAGCATCAAGCTCCTCCGCTTCCCCACGCCTGCGGCGCAGCTGCTGAACAGAGTCAGCGCCGCCGCAGGTTCAACACGCTCCGGTTCGCTGTCAATGACGGCGGCCCGGACGCTTGACGTTGCAACGCGGTTGCCATCGGGCCGGTGGGCTTCCAAGTAGCCGCTGGCCGCACTGCGTTCCTCTCCCGTTCCCCCATTTCCCCCAAGTAGCAGTTTCCAGGATTCACGTTCCTGCTGAACGACATCCTGGCCGAGCTGCGTTTTCCCCCAACTCCCCAACCGGCTTTCCCCGTTGCTCAACCCAGCTCTGGGCGTAGTGCGTCTTGCGCTGGAGGGCGGATTGAGCGCCCAGCCCCCACTCTGGGCGAACTGCGCCTTCCGCCAGCCCTTAAGCTGGCGTTCTCCGTTGCGCTGCCAAGCCCTGGACAGAGTGCGTCCGGCGGGCGGGCGTTGGAACATGACCAACCATATCGGCAGGGTGGCATTCAAGGGCGCCAGGGAACGGGTCGCCCGATGCAAGGCTGCTTCGGTCAGTGTGGGCCGCGTAATCAAGCGCCGCCAGCGGCAGACGGCGTACATCAATGATGGCGCCTCTGCCACCAACAGTGGCAGTGGCATCACTCGACCGCTAACCAATCACCATAAGGAGGTAACGATGAATCAGGAATTCCCATCCCCTACGGGGCGGTTGGGGCAACTGATGGAATAGCAGGACACCAAGGCCCGTCTCCCTCGCGGTGAGGGAGGCGGCATAAACCAGGGCGGCTGCGTGAGCCGCCACTGACAACTGAAAATATCGTCATTCCCGCGAAGGCGGGAACCACAGCTTACAGCAAAGCGGGGTCATCCTCATCGACGAGGGCGGCCCCGCTTTCTGCGTTTCGGAGGAAGCGACATGAAGGCAATCACCAACATTGAAACCACGGCACGGATCAACGGCAACGACAACCACGTATCCGCTTCGGAAGAGGCCCCCAGCCAGGGCAAGCCCGAGAGCGAACTGCGGGCCGCGGCCCGACGGCACGGCCTCACCCTGAAGGAACTGGCGTCCCTGATGGGCGTGAGCTACGGCTACCTGTCCTCCGTCTCCGCCGGGCGCAGGCCCTGGTCTCCCATGCTGCGGGAAAGGGCGGAGGCAGTCCTGGGCGAGGTCCCCGGCCCGGGCATCGTCTACCGCCAGGGCGGCCTGGTGAAAGGGAAGGGGGAGAGCAGCTACATCCGGGAGCGGGCCCGCGAGCGGGGCATGAGCCTGGGGGTGCTGGTGGACCGCGTGGGGGTGAGCAGCAGCTACCTGTCCGACGTGTCCCGGGGCCGCAAGCACATGAGCCCCGGGGTGCAGGCCCGCGTCGAGGCGGCGCTGGACGGGCCGGTCAAGGTGGAGGCCGCCCAACCCGCCGCCGTTGACCCGCGAGCCCTCTGGGACCGGATGGAAATAATAGGCATCAGCCAGAACGAGACGGCCCGGCGGGCTGGCATCAGCTCCGGGCACCTCTCCCAGATCATGAACGGCCAGCGAACTCCGTCGGGGGACGTGCTGTGGAGGCTGCACGATGTCCTGTTCCGGCCGACGGCGGCGGAACTGGTGGCGCCCGCCGAGGTCAAGGTGATGGCCTGGAAGAAGGGCGGGCGCAACGGCGTGGTGGTGCGCGGCGCCGGGGGGCCTCACAGCGGTCGCAACGGGGACGGCGGCACCGTCCGCATCGGCGGCCGGGTCCCCTGGGGCGCCGAGGTGGAGTACGCCTACACCAGCGGCTACGACAGCCGGGGCCGGGTCTCGGTTACCCACCTGGTGGACGAGCGGGGCTACTCCGTCATGTTGACGCAAGGGGAGCCAGAGGGCGCTGGTCCTGGGGAGGACCGAACCGTCGCCTGAGCGCGGGCAGGGAGCACTCTGTTTGGCCCGAACTCTGTACCGTTACGCAAGAGGGGAGGCCGTCGGCGCTGCGGCTATCTCCCTCGGCTTCCCCTGTGTGCCGGCCTTTCTTGTTGCCCAGAATCATGACCGGTCTTTCATGCGGCTGAGGCAGGAGCGAGCGGCAATGCTACGATGCCGCCCGCCGGTTCAGCGTCCCTCCGCCTCCGCGACGGCGAGTTCCCGGTCCTGCCCAGCGGACTGGTCGCCGGGTTCCAGGCGGAATGATGGCGTCGTAGTCCTCCACCGCCTTTTCCGGCTCCCCCATCTCGCGGTACAGCGTCGCCCGGTGGCGCAGCGACTCCACGTCATCCGGGTCCAGGTCGATGGCACGGCCAAAGTCCTCCAGTGCTTTTCGCCGTGCGCCCAGCTGGGCGTGGGCGCATCCCCGGGCGTGGTAGGCAAAGGCGTCGTCGGGGGTCAACTCCACCAGCCGGTCGTAGTCTTGGAATGCGCCCATGTGCTCTCCCACCGCCGTGCGGGCGAATCCCCTCCCCGTGTACGCCGCCACGTTGTCCGGGTCGATTGCGATGATGGAGCTGAAGTCCTCTATGGCCTCCTCGGACCGGCCCAGCTCCATCCGGCACATCCCCCGGCTGTAGAGGATCCGGGTGTCGCCGGGGTCCAGCTCTATAACCCGGGTGTAGTCCGCTATCGCCAGTTCGTACTCCTCCAGGCTGGCGTGGGTCAGACCCCGGGCGGCGTAGGTCTCTCCGTTGTCCGGTTCCAGCGCCAGGGACCGGTCCAAGTCCTCAATCGCCTCGTCGTAACGCCCCAGGTTGCCCAGGGCCACACCCCGGCCCCGCAGCGCGGCGGCGCTGTCCGGGTCCAGCCCGATGGCGGCATCGAAGTCCCGGAGGGCGTCCTGGAATTCTCCCAGGTTGACCTTGGTGATGCCCCGGGCATAGCGGGCCAGGCCGTAGTTCGGTTCCAAATCTACGGCGGCGTCCAAGTCGCGCAGGGCCTGCTCCATGTCCCCCAGGTCTCGGTACGCCATCCCCCGGTTGTAGTGGGCCTCGGCCAGGCCCGGCTCCAGCTCGATGGCCCGGCCCAGGTCCTCCACCGCCTTGAGATGCTCTCCCATCTCGGCGTAGGTCAGTCCCCGGTTGTAGTGGGCTTCAGCGTCGCCGGGGTCCAGGAGGATGGCCACGTCGAAGTCGCTGACCGCCCCGGCCAGGTCGCCCATCTCGGCCTGGCACGCCCCCCGGCTGCAGTGCAACGCCGCGTCGCCGGGGGCCAGCCTGATGGCGGCGGCGTAGTCCTCCAGCGCCAGGCGGCGCTCCCCCAGCTCGGAATTGGCGTGGGCCCGGCCCAGGTAGGCGTCCGCATTATCGGGGTCCAGGGCGATGACGGCTCCGTAGTCCTCCGCAGAACGCCGCAGGTCTCCCAGTTCGCCGTACAGCAGCGCCCTGAGAGAGAAGGATTCGGCGTCGTGGGGGTCCTCTTCGATCTTCTCCGCCAGGGCCTCCATCATCCGGCGCAGGTTCTCATGGCCCAGGGCCTCCATCATCCGGCGGAACTCGCCGTTGTACTCCGGCGGCTCCCCCTGGTCCATCCCGCCGTGTTCTCCGGCCATGCCGCTCCTCCTCTGTGTCCTGATGTCCCGCTGCCAGGCAGGTTCCCCTGCCGCCCTGCCCTGAGGGACGCCTCTATGATGGTGCAGCTTTTGCCACAATGCAACGGCCCTCTGTCAATGAACGCACCGGCCCACTGCAACGGCGGGAAAGAAGACGTTCCCCCTCGCATTGCGAAGGGGAACGTCTTGGGGTACTACTCCGGTGTATGGGGCCTTTTTGCGTTTCGCCCCCCGCCCGCTCAGTCTCGGAGCAGGCGGCCCAGGCCCAGGGAGTCGGCCAGAAGGTTCAGGGCCGTCAGGTGCTCCGCGTTGGGGCGGACCCGTCCCTTCTTCCAGCGCCTCACGGTTTCGGGATCGGCGCCCAGACGCCGGGTGATCTCCGCCCAGGACAGCCCCGACTCCTCTTGGAAACGCTCCAGCCGCTGCGGGAAGTCGCCGGGGAAGACATAGGTTATTCTGCTGTAGTGTGTGCGCTGTCTCGGCATCTGGCCGGTCCTGCCCCAGGAGGCGTCCTACCTGGCGACTGGGCTGGGATGTGAACCGCAAACCTTCGCCGGGAGACTGCCCTTACTTAAAGGGAGTGGGCCTGTCTCCCGATGCCGGGGCCCCTACTGCGGCCCTATGGCCAGGGTGAAGGTCCCGCCGGAGCCTGCCGCTTCCGCGGTGTAATCCCCGGCGGCCAGGGTCAGGGTGACGCGGTTCAACCCGGTATGGGCGCCGTCGTGCGCCAGCTTGCCGTTCCCCCGCCGGACCATCCTGCGGGTTTCATAGTCGCTGTTGGGCGGCATCCCCCAGCCGTTCTTGGGAGTATCTTTGGACACGAACAGCGCCCCGCCCGACTCCAGGCTGATTTCCACCGTGGTCTCCTCCGATAGGGTGAAGTGAATGTACCGGGCGGAAGTGTCCTGGTGGTGGGCCCGGCAGTCCGCGTCGTCCCACGCTCCGCTGAATTCCGCCGCGCCGGTCAGGCTTCCCAAATTCGTGAAGCAGGAGGTAACCGGCGTCGGCTCCGGTTCCGGCGTCGGCTCGTCCACGTCGGTCAGGTTGACGGTCACGTCAATGGAGGCGCTTCCGCCCTCCGGGTCCTCGGCCGTTACCGTCACCGCGTAGGTTGACTTGGCCTCGTAGTCGTAGGCCACTCCCTCTTTCGTTACCAACTGCCCGGTGGCGCTTTCGATGCCGAAGGAGTCCGCGTCCTCTCCGGTCAGGGAGTAGGTCAGCGTGTCCTCGTCAGGGTCGGTGGCCGTCAACGGCAGACCTACGTTCTCGCCGCCTGCCGTGTTCTCGGCCAGGGTGCGCGTTGCGCTGTCCCCTTCGTTGAAGACCGGATCCCGGTTGGGCGGTGTCTCCTCCACGTCGGTCAGGCTGACGGTTACGGCGATGCTTGCGGTTCCGCCATTGCCGTCGGATGCCTCCACCGTCACCGCGTAGGACGCCTTGGCCTCGTAGTCGTAGCTCACGCCCTCCTTCGTTACCAACTGCCCAGTGTTGGCATCCAGGTCGAATGACCCGGCGTCGGCTCCCGACAGGGAGTAGGTAGGGGTGTCCTCATCCTGGTCCGTGGCGGTCAGGGGAGCGCCCACGTTCTCGCCGGCCTCGCTGTTCTCCGGCAGACTGCGGGTTGCGCCGTTCCCCTCGTTGAAGACCGGAGTCTGGTTGGGCGGCGCTTCCTCCACATCGGTCAGGTTGACCGTTACCGGGATGCTCGCCGAGAGGCCCTTGCCGTCGGCGGCGTTCACCGTCACGAAGTAGGTGGGCTTGGCCTCGTAGTCGTACACCACCCCGGACTTGGTGGTCACCTGGCCCGTACCGGGGTCGATGCTGAACGCCCCCGCGTCCGCGCCGGACAGCGAGTAGGTCAGCGTGTCGCCGTCGAGGTCCGTGGCTGCCAACGGCGCGCCCACGTTCTCTCCCGCCGGGCTGTTCTCGGCCAGGCTCCGGGTTGCGCTGTCGCCCTCGTCAAAGGCGGGCGGCGTGTTCTCCGGCTCCGGCGGCGGGTTGACGGCGATGGTTGTCTCGGCGGTGGCCGACAGTCCACCATCGTCGGTCACCGTCAGACGGAAGGTCAGCGCCGTCTCCTCCGTCACGTCCGGGGCGGTGAAGCTGGCCGTGGTCGCGCTTGCGCTTACGATGGATACCGACGGCGTTCCTCCGACCTGGCTCCAGGCGAAGGTCAGGGACTCCGCCGTCGTTTCAGCGTCATTGCCGGCGCCTTGCAGTTCCACTATATCCCCGGCCACCGCCGCAGGGACCTGGGCCGCATCTATCTCAACCGTGGGCGGCGTGTTCTCCGGCTCGGGCGGCGGGCTGATGGCGACGGCCGTCTCGGCGGTGGCCGACAGCCCGCCCTGGTCGGTCACCGTCAGGCGGAAGGTCAGCTCCGTCTCCCCGGTCACGTCCGGGGCGGTGAAGGTCGCCGTCGCCGCGCCTGCGTTGGCGATGGAGACAGACGGCGTTCCCCCAGCCTGGCTCCAGGCGAAGGTCAGGGCCTCCGCCGCCGTCTCAGCGTCATTGCCGGCGCCTTGCAGTTCCACTATATCCCCGGCCACCGCCGCAGGGACCTGGGCCGCATCTATCTCAACCGTGGGCGGCGTGTTCTCCGGCTCCGCTCCGGCCACCGTGACGGTCATGGTGTCCGAATCGGACTCGCCCTCCTTATCGGTGACGGTCAGCTCGAACTCCAGCGTCGTCCCGCCCGCCGCGTCGGCGGGGATGGTGAAGCTGGGGTCTCCGTGGGTGGGTTCGTCCAGGGTGACCGTCGGCCCGGAGAGATGGGTCCACTGGTGGGCCATGCGCCACCACGCGCCGTAGGGGTTCGCGCTGCCCCTGCCTTGCAGGGTCACGCTCCCGCCCGGCGCTCCCGTCAGGTCCGGGCCGACGTTGGCCGTTGGCCGGACGGCTTCCGGCGCGCCCACCGTGACGGTCATGGTGTCCCAGTCGGACCGGCCCTCCTTATCGGTGACGGTCAGCCGGAACACGAGCCTTGTCCCGCCGGCGTCCTCCGGCACGGTGAAAGCGGGGTCGGCGATGGTCGGGTCGGACAGCGCAACGGTTGGCCCGGACAGCTGCGTCCACAGGTGGTCCATGAGCCACCACTTGCCGTAGGGGTTCGTGCCGCCCCGGCCCTGGCCGTGGGAAGGACGGCCGGCTCGGCCCGCGCGGTGACGGTCACCGTGTCGGAGGCGCTCTCGCCCTCTTGGTCGGTGACGGTCAGCAGGAACTCCAGGGCCGCTCCGTCCTCGGCGGGCCGCATCGTGAAGCTCGGCTCGGCCAGCGTCTCGCCGCTCAGCGTCACGGACGGGCCGGAGAGCTGCCGCCATAGGTAGGCCAGGTCCTCGGACGCGCCGTGGGGGTTGACGCTGCGGTAGCCCCGAAGGGTCACGCTCGCGCCCGCCGCCGCCTCCAGGTCCGGCCCGGCGTCGGCAATGGGCCGGACGGCCTCGGGTTCGCCATCACCGGTTGCTTCACCGGCGGAGACGGACACCGTGGCGGTGTCGCTGTCGGTCTCCCCATCCCGGTCAGTCACCGTGAGGCGGAACACCAGCCGCTCGCCCGCCGCCCGCGCCGGGGCCGTGAACGAAGGATCGCCCCGCGCCGGGTCGTCCAGCGCCACCTGCGTCCCCGCGACCTGCTCCCAGCCGTAGGCCAGTTGGCTCGATGCCCCGTGGGGGTTGGTGCTGCCGCGCCCGTCCAGGGTCACCCGCTGGCCCGGCGACGCCTCCCGGTCCGGCCCGGCATTCCCCGTCGGCGGCGTCCCCGGGGGCGCGTCGTCGCAGCCGTCGAAGTCCTCCGGGTCCAGCCGGTATGACCCGGAGATGTCGTTGGTCGCCTGCGCGCCCTTGGCGTCGGTCACCGTCAACAGCAGGAGGATCCAGGTGGGTTCGCTCACCCGTGGCAGCATGTAGTTCTCGACCACCGGGTTGCCGGTGGTGAACGACCCCAGGATCCTCGTGCCGGGCTCGTGGAGCCACCCGGTGGTGACTCGCCATTGATACGACACGATCCCGTCGCCGTCCGGGTCGCTGATCGTGGCGTCGGGGTCGCGGTCGGCGCTGTCGGGATCGGAAGCGTGGCTGACCATCCGGAAGGTCGGGCACGGCCCGTCGTACACCCGTAGGAAGCCGGCCAAAGACTTCGGCTTCAGGTTGTGGTCCTTGATCGTGTAGGCGACGTTGGCGCCGCCCCGGTTGCCGTCGGCGTCCACCACGTCCAGGTGGAACTCCAGACGCGTGTCCCGGTGCACCTGCGGCGCGGTGAAGTCGGCCCGCGCCGTGTCCGTGCTGCTCAGCGTCACCGCAGGCCCGGACACCTGCGTCCACTCGTAGGAGACGATGGGGATCGTCTGGTCCCGCTCATGGGCGAGGCCCCAGATGAAGCCGCCGTAGCTGCGGCCGCCGGACAGATACGCCTGCTCGCCCTCGTACACATATTCGCGCCGGTCGCTCTGCCCGCCCCGGCGATGGCGGTGACCGGCCGTGGGTTCACCCACAGGCACTCGGCGCGCTCCGTGCGCGCCCCCTTCCAGTCCACCACGGTGACGGTGTACTCCAGGCAGGTGCGCTCGGTCACGTTGGGGGCCAGGTAGTAGCCCAGCCAGTGCTTCGTATCCACCGTCTTCAGCTCGCCCGTGTTCCTCAGCCGCCACCACCGTATGCCCGCGTCCTCCAGCACCGGCTTTTTGTCGAAGTCGTGGATGCCGTCCTCGTCCCAGCCCCAGTACGGGTCGTCCCGGTCGTCCAGGCCGTAGCGGAGCGAGTACCGGTCCCCGGCCGTGATCCGGGTGATCTCGTCGAGATAGACGTTCGAACGGGGGTTGAAGAAGTACAGGTGGGTCACCTCTGGCGGGCTGTTGGAGGAGATGGTGCCAGTGACGTCCAGGGTGTCCGAGTCGCCCCGGAACATGGCGCCCCGCAGGTTGCTGAACTCCAGCACCACGGTCTCGCTGTTCTCCTCCACGTCGTCGCCCAGCACCGTCACCGTGACCCTCGCGCTGCGGCTGCCCGCCGGAATGGTCAGCGTTCCCGGAGAGAGGGCCGCATAGTCCGTGCCCACGGTCGCCGTGCCGCCGGAGACGCGGTAGTCCACCGTCACCGCCGTGTTGATCGCATCGTTCAGCCGCGCCGTGAAGACCATCGGCGTGCGCTCGCCCGGGTCGCCCTCGATGGCGCTCGGCGCGTTGACGGTCAGGGTGGCGTCGTCGTCGAGAATCGTGACCGTCGCCGAGGACGACGCGCCGACGGCGTAGCCGTCGCCGCCGGGCACAATCGTCATCGTGACCGACCCGTGGGGCTCGTCAACGTCGTCGTTGGTGGTGGAACGAAAGGGGGTTTGTGAAACCCAGCCACTCCCCGCCTCGACGAGGTAGGTGTTGCGGACCGGTCCGGCGGGGACGCCGAAATTGCCGGTTGCGGTCACGTCCACGTTGATCGTGTAGGACGACGCGGTTTGCCTGACCGTGAACGTGAAATCCGCATCCTGACCTTCCGTGATTGTCTCGCCCCCGTAGATCGCAGCGATGCTGACCACCGGCAGCGGCGCGCTGGCCGTCCGGCCCGTGCCGGAGGCGGACCAAGAGCCGTGCCCCAGCGCGCCCCGGGAGCGCACCTGCGCCTCGTAGGCGGTGTTCTCGCTCAGGCCGGTGATGGTTGCGGTGGTCCCGGGCTGATTCTGCGGCCCATCGGTCCAGTCCGCGGTCCCGGGCTGCCGGTAGCACAGGTCGTAGCCGGTGATGAGCGCGGGCGGGTTGGTTGGCGCGGTCCAGGCGACGTTCAGGGTGATGTTGACCCCCGTCACGTTGGGCGCGGCGGGCGCCGGCGGCGCCGGAACCAGCGAAACCGCCACCGCCTGCCCGGCAGTCCAGTCGATGTTGGCGTTGGGGAGTGCGTAATAACTTACGTTGGAACCGGCTCCGAAGGAAGCGCTGTCGAGCAGGAAGGAGGCGTTGTCCAGGCGCAGGATGTAAGACCCGGCAAGGGCAGTACTGGAACCCGTGGTATTGAACTGGACTAGAAGCTGATTCGAAGGTTCCGAGTCAAGCAGGTCAGCAAATAAGCGGGTAGCCGCCCCATAGTTGAAGCTATACGGGGTCAGGGAGCCGAAAGATAATACGCGATACCCCCAACTCGTGTTACCCGCATTCGTCACCGTCCCGACTATCATCGTGCCGGAGAAGATTGCGCTGTCCACGGTGGTGGAGCCGAAGCCGGAGGCGGACCATTCGCTGTCGCCGGCGGCGGTGGCCGCCCGCACCTGCACCTCGTAGGCGGTGTTGGCGCTCAGGCCGGGGATGGTGGCGGTGAGGAGCGTCTGGTCCTGGGGGCCGTCGGTGAAGGCCGCGCCGGAGCCGGTCACCCGGTATTGCAGGTCGTAGCCGGTGATGGCCGAACCGCCGGTGTTCGACGGCTCCGTCCACATAACCGCCAGGCTGCTGGCCGTGGGCATCCCGAAGGTGGGCGCGGCGGGGGCGTCAGGGGCAGCGGGAGGGGCCAGGGCCAGCGACACCGCCACCGCCTGCCCGGCGCTCCAGCTCAGGTTGGCGTTGGGGAATGCGTATTCACTTACTTCGGAACCAGCTCCGTAGGAGGCGCTGTCGAGCAGGAATGAGGCGTCGTCCAGGCGCAGGATGTACGACCCGGGAAGTGCAGACGAAAACCCCGAATTGACAGCCACTGAATTGAAACGGACCCCAATCTGATTCGCGGGTTCCGCATCAAACAATCTGGTGAGGTAACGGTCTGTCCCCCCAACGTTGAAGGTATACGGGGTCAGGGAGCCGTAAGCCTGGAGGTGATACCCGCATTCGTCTGCGTCCCGGCTATCAGCGTGCCAGAGAAGATGGCGCCGTCCACGGTGGTGGAGCCGAAGCCGGAGGCGGGCCAGGGGCCGTCGCCGGTCGAGTGGTGGCCCGCACCTGCACCTCGTAGGCGGTGTTGGCGCTCAGGCTGCCGATGGCGGCGGTGAGGAGCGTCTGGTCCTGGGGGCCGCCGGTGAAGGCCGCGCCGGAGCCGGCCACCCGGTATTGCAGGTCATAGCCGGTGATGGCCGAACCGCCGGTGTTCGACGGCTCCGTCCACATCACCACGAGGCTGCTGGCCGTGGGCGTCCCGAAGGTGGGGGAGGCGGGGGCGTCAGGGGCAGCGGACTGGGCCAGGGCCGCCGGAACGCCGGAGAACAGCGTCCCCAGGGCAACGACCGCCAGGGCCAGGAATAGGCCGGTCAGCCAACGCGCGGTATTAGAACGTTTGTGGGGGGGGGTAAAAGGGCGACGGGGCCCGCTGCGGGGCGGCGGGACTGCGTGGTCATGGCGGTTACGCGGGTCACAGGGTTGAACATGATGCTGCGGTTACCTCTTTCGTTTTTCGTTACTATCTTCGACCTATGATTACGCGCCCGAGATCCTTGCCCTCCACGTACAGGCTGTGGCGGTCGAGCAAAGCCATGCCTGCGAGGGGCGCGGCCCTGACGCGGACAACACCACGGGTTGGCGCACTGTCTTCGGTATCCCTAGCCGCCAATCGGGTAACATACAAGTATCTCCCACGATTGGGTCAGCCACGCCACATTATACACCAGCGATATAAGATTGGTGTCACGAAAAGCTTGACATTACATCAGGTCTTATAAGTATTAGTGTAAGCTGCCGTAATCGCCCCGGTTGCCGGTAACAAGCCCCGGTCTCCGAAATGGGCATGAAGCGATTGCCGGGTCTTGCCCGTTCTCATGGGTAGGACGATGGCAAAGTAGTGTGCGTTGACTCCTCCGCTCATCCTGAGCCTGTCGAAGGACGGGATGGTTCGACAAGCTCAGGATGAGCGGCTTTGCCACTGACATACGAGCGGCTTCGCTGCTGGCATAGGATTGGCAATCGGCCTGTTCTTGTGGAGGTGGCGAGTGAACAACCCCGAAGAATTGCAGGAGGAGATAGCGGCCCTGCGGGAGCGTCTATTGCGGCTCAGCGAGGCCAGCCTTCGCAATGGTATGGCGCTTTCCCAGGTCAGGTCAGGGCGGCGTCATGGGTCCTGGCGGCGGAGCCGTTCCTCCAACTCCCGGACACGAGTTTCGGCGGCGGCGCGGGCCTCCCGCTCGGCGTTGCGTTCGGCTTCGGCAGCGGCGCGAGCCTGCTGCTCTGCGCTGGCACGGGCTTCGGCGGTATCGGCGCGGGCTTGCTCTGCGCCGGCCCGGGAGCGTTCATCTTCAAAGGTGGTGATGTGTTGCTCCGTGGCCGGGTCGTAAAACACCAACTCTCCCCGCTGCCATCGCAGGCTAAGGTTCAAGACGGCGCTGTATCCCTGCAAGCTCCCATCGGGCAGTTCATCTATGGGCATCGGCCCGTACTCCCCATCCACCAAGCGGTCCCCGGCCAGCCGCGCCCCATGATGGTCGCCCGTCTCGTCAAACCGCCAGTATTCTATGATGCCCAGGGCCGCATAGTCATCCCGTTTTGCCCCCACGTCAACGCGCCCCGTGCTCGCCGAGGCAACCTCCAATACGAAGTCCGGTGGTTTCCCCTGCTCGGCGATGATGTACCCGTTGCTCTCCTTATACAGCGCCGGGGCCACGTCAAAGGCCACCAGCAGGTCTGGATACCGGCTCCCGGCCAGGTTCCGGGTGGGCCTGACCACCAAGTAGCGGTCACCGGCCACCAAGGTGGTTTCGGGCTTGCCCAGGTGCAGGGCCAGGTAGTGGGCGTTGCCGTTGATGGTCAGGTGGTCGAAGCTGGTCATCTTGTCTTCCGGACATTCCGGCGGGTCCGGCAACCGGAAACGGGCTTTGGGCGTCGTGGCGCCACTGCGGGCAGTGGTCATGCTGAACCTCCGGGGGCTTGGCGAGTCCGGGAGGCAGTGCTGCGCCGGCCGGAAACGGCCCAAGGCGCGGCTTTCCGGGCGACCGCCGCCGATATACCATTAAACCAGTCGGCGATCTGTGTCTGGTTGGAAGACAGTTGAATATACCCCAGCTTTTCTCAGGATGGAGCCGTGGGTGATTTGCCAGAACTTTAGGCAGGGCCGGGGTATTTTGTCAAGGCATTTGGCCGCCGGTTGACGCCCAAATCAGTCCGGCAAGCAGGGGTTGACGGGCTCATTGCCGCCGCGATGTGGAGAGAGCGCTGCGCCCACTGGCTCAGTCTCCTATGGCTAGCCTGGGTGCTCCCGGAGGGTAAGCGCCGTAGCCTCCCTGGTCTATTGCTGCCTATTCAACCGATTCAGCCTCGGTTCTATCCAATTCAACATCCCAAGAGTACCGAAGTTTTTGGTGTTGATTAGATAACTGGTAAGGCGGTACCACGTACCTTTCAAATACGTGCCCCGGCGATGTTATTCCATTCTGTGTGATGCTAAACAGCGACACGAGCAAGTATTCAAGGCTATTCCCAGGTTTTAAGAACGTCACTCCTGGACTTCCCAATGCGGTAAATGACATTTGCATACCTAATGCCGGTGCTATTGCCTCTTGATTAAGGGTTAGCACTACATTAGGCCGTAGCTCTTCCGCTACTTCGTTGTACAGGTCTTTCGTGTGCTCGATCATCGTCTCGGGCTTGGTTCCAAACAATCGCCCTAACCCGAATCCATAAATCTGTGTGCTAGAGCTTGAATTTTGTATAGTTTCTCGGTCACCGTCCATGAGACGTGTGGTTTTGTCGAGGTAGGTCCGATATTCGACCTTACCTGCCGGTGGTTCTTTCTTTCCTACTGGTTTTGGGAATCGGTTCAGCTTCCTTACAGATGCGACCTTTTCGTATATGTCGCCTAGCTCCTTTTTGCCAATTGTGCTCTTAATCTCTCCTACGGCTATGACGGATTCACACGGATAATAACCTATATCTTCCGCAAATTTGAAAACAGGGCAGAGTTGTTGTTCATAGAGGATCACGTCGATTTGTGCCGATGCGTTCCCTTCGCTGTCTATGACGCACCCCGTTCCCACTCCGACTCCTCCTGGCAGGATAGCTTCGAGCTTTGTTCGGACGGCCCTTTCTCTAGCATCTCCCTTCAGTCCTAGTGTTGGCCCCTGTACTGCACTCTCATAGGCCAATACCAGTTCCTGTCCGAGGTTCTTGATGTTGATATGAGTGTCAAATAGCGGCATGTTCTCACCTACGTTGGTTGTGTCAATAGCCGTTCAGCCCACCACCCACCATTCCGACAACACTTCAGCCTGTTCCAGCACGGTCAGCGTGGCCTTCTCTTGCTTGTCAGGCGGGTAGCCATGCTTGCGCAGGATGCGGCGCACCAGGACCCGGAGGTTGGCGCGGACGTTCTCCCGAAGTGTCCAGTCGATAGTGACGTTGTTGCGGACGGTTTGGACTAGCTCTTGGGCTATGGCGCGGAGCGTGTCATCGCCCAGCACCTGCACGGCACTGTTGTTGGTCTCCAGAGCATCGTAGAAGGCCAGTTCGTCATCGGTCAAACCGAGCTTTTCACCACGGGAAGCCGCTTCCCGCATATCCCTGGCCAGTTGAATCAGCTCTTCAATGACCTGCGCCGCCTCTATGGCCCGGTTCTGGTAGCGGCGTAAGGTCTGTTCCAGCATCTCGGCGAAGGAGCGGGCCTGTACTACGTTAGTGCGCCGTCGGGTTGCCACTTCGCCTCGGAGCAACTTTTGCAACAACTCAACCGCCAGGTTGCGCTGCGGCATCCCCTGGACTTCCGTCAGAAAATCTTCGGATAGCACCGATATATCCGGCTTGTCCAGCCCCGCCGCGGCGAAGATGTCCATGACCCCTTCCGAGGCCACCGCCCGGGAAACTATCTGGCGCACCGCCAGGTCCAAGTCCTCTTCGGGGCGCGCTTCGCCCGCAGCTCGCTTGGACAGAGCCGCACGCACCGCTTGGAAGAATCCCACGTCGTCGCGGATGCGAAAGGTCTCTGCATGGGGCACTGCCAGCGCAAAGGCTTGGGAGAGTTCACGTACAGCCTTCAAGCAGCGGTCCTTGCCGTTTTCCTGGGACAGAATGTGTTCTTGGCCCGCCGGAATCAGCCCCAACCGCTCCTGGGGCGCGCCCGTAGTCCACTTCGACCAGTCAAAGCCGTGGAACAGGGCGCAGCAGACTTCGTGCTTCTCCAGCATCACCGCAACCGCCTCTTCCTTGTCGATAGCGGTTCGCCCGGTGCCGCCGCTTTCGGTGTAGGTGACCAGCGCCTTCCGCAGGTCGTTGGCCAGCCCCAGGTAGTCCACTACCAGGCCGCCAGGCTTGTCCTTGAACACCCGGTTCACCCGGGCGATGGCCTGCATCAGACCGTGGCCTCGCATCGGCTTGTCCAAATACATCGTATGGAGGCTGGGCGCATCGAAGCCGGTCAGCCACATATCCCGCACCAGCACGATGCGGAAAGGGTCGTTAGCAGAGCGGAAGCGATTGGCCAGCGCCTCCCGCCGGGCCTTGTTCCTCACGTGCTGCTGCCACTCCGGCGGGTCGGAAGCGGAGCCGGTCATCACCACCTTGATGCTGCCCCTGTCCTCAGCTTCATCGTGCCAGCCGGGGCGCAATCGCATCAGTTCCCGGTAGAGGTCAACGCAGATGCGCCGGCTCATGCACACCACCATGGCCTTCCCTTCCAGGGCCTCCAGCCGCTGCTCGAAGTGGTCAACAATGTCCTCAGCAATCTGCCTGACCCGGTTTTCGGCTCCGACGACGGCTTCAAGCTGCGCCCACTTGGTCTTGAGCCGCTCCTTGCGCTCGATTTCCTCGCCCTCGGTGGCTTCCTCGAAGTCCGGGTCAATGGTGGGCCTTTCGGCCACGTCCAGTTCCAGTCTGGCCAGGCGGCTTTCGTAGTGGATGGGCACTGTGGCCCCGTCCTCAACGGAACGCTGGATGTCGTAGATGCTGATGTAGTCGCCGAACACGGCCCGGGTGTTGGCGTCCTCAAGCTCGATGGGGGTGCCGGTGAAGCCGACGAAGGAGGCGTTGGGTAGGGCGTCGCGCATATGGCGGGCGAACCCATCGACGAAATCGTACTGGCTGCGGTGGGCCTCGTCGGCGATGACCACGATGTTGCGCCGCTCCGACAGGGTGGGGTAGGTATCGCCCCGCTCCTCGGGGAAGAACTTCTGAATGGTGGTGAAGACCACGCCCCCGGCGGCCACCGACAGCTTCTCCCGCAGGTCGGCGCGGCTTTCGGCCTGCACCGGCGGCTGGCGCAGCAGGTCCTGGCAGCGGGAGAAGGTGGTGAAGAGCTGGTCGTCCAAGTCGTTGCGGTCGGTGAGGACCACGATGGTCGGGTTCTCCATCGCCGGCTCGCGGACGATGGCCCCGGCGTAGAAGGCCATGGTCAGGCTCTTGCCCGACCCCTGGGTGTGCCAGACCACCCCGATGCGCCGGTCGCCGGGGGAGCCGCCGGGACGTCGCCCTGATTCGTACCGCCCTGATTTCTCGCCAATCCGCCGTTCTTCCTGCTGCAACTCCGCCGCCCGCAGGGTTTCCCCGATGGCGGTGCGGACGGCGTGAAACTGGTGATACCCGGCCATCTTCTTGACCAACTTGCCGCTGCCGTCGTCGTCAAACACGATGAAGTCGCAGAGCAGGGCCAGAAAACGCTCCGGCTGGCAGACGCCTTCCAGCAACACCTGCAACTCGGTCAGGTTGGGGTCGGCCAGGGTCTCGCCGGTGATGGTGCGCCAGGGCTTGAACCACTCGCGCCCGGCGGTGAGGGCGCCGATGCGGGCCTGGGTGCCGTCGGACACCATGAGCATTTCATTCATTGCGAACAGGGCGGGCAGTTCGGCCTGGTAGGTCTGGAGTTGCTGCCAGGCGGTCCAGATGGTGGCGTCCTCGTCGGCGGGGTTCTTCAGTTCGATGATGCCCAGGGGCAGGCCGTTGAGGAACAGCACGACATCGGGGCGGCGGGTGTTCCGGTTCTCGGTAACGGTGAACTGGTTGACCGCCAGCCAGTCGTTGACTTCCGGCCGGTCGAAGTCAATTACCGTTACCTGCTCGCCCCGGATGGCGCTGTTGTCGGCCCGATACTCCACCGTCACCCCGTTGACCAGCATCCGGTGAAAGGCCCGATTGCGGGCTTCCAGGGTTGCTCCCTCAGGATGGGTCAGCTTGCGTAGCGCGTCATCCAGCACGGAGGCAGGCAGGGACGGGTTGAGCCGGGCCAGGGAATCCCGCAGCCGCCGCTCCAGGACCACCTGCCCGTAGTCGGCCCGCTCCATACCCGGCGTGTTTGGGGCGATGTCAGGGCCGTGAGCCAACTGCCAACCGAGGGCAGCGAGCCAGGCCAGGCAAGCGGCTTCAAGGTCGGCTTCGGTGAGGGTGGTCATGGGTGGCTTCATTCGCTCCCTTGTTGTGGGTCAGCAACACCTTGTCCCGCAGAATTGAGCTTATCAACCGCTAATTGGATGGTCTCCTGTATCACGTTGTAGGGCACTACTATGCCAAGGCCTGAATTCTCTTCGAAGATCATTCTGGGACGCCCTGTCTGCTGGCTTATGGCGAATTCCCGGTATGGCAAGTAGGCGGACACCATGCCTATAAGTCCGCACCTATTGTTGCGCTTCGTACCCGCAATAGATGTAAGCTCAGGCTTAAGAAGAACCGGGCCGCCGCTGTTGCCTGGGAAAATGGAGGCATCGATTAAAAATGTCTGTGCGTTTCCCTTCACCCAATCTTGGATACGCGCAATGATTCCCTGTCTGACTACCGCGTAGTTACGCTCTTCCCCTGCCTCGCCTAAGGGAAATCCCAATACGAACACACCATCCCCCTCACTGACCTCGATCTCTCGGGCTTGATCGAGTGTGAAGGTATGGACATCGGAAGCGAAAAACTGAAATTCAATACCGTCCACTTCCAACAGCCCGGGATTGATTGATAAGACAGCTACGTCAGCGTTTGGATGAACGATCCAAGAGTTCGAATCGTCAGTGCCTCTTAATGGTATTGTGTATATCTTTGAATCAGATCCCATAGGTCTGTTGAAACGTACGTGAAGTTCAGTGCTATTTGCAGACGCTTTCTCAAAAACATGCCTATTGGTTAATAGATAGACCCAATACCTTTTCGCCCCATCTTCGTCGGTTGCTCCACTTGGATAGCCATACAGAAAACCTGTTGCGGTGTATTGCATCGTCCCATCTGTAGACGGGCCTCCAAGGGCGACTACAGTGTTCAGAAAACCTGGTGGTATCAGTGCCATTAGAACCTCCCACTCATATCTTGCGTTTCATCCCCCACCTTTACTGCCCCCGAAACTAGCTTCGGCAGCAGCGCGTCCCGCTGGGCGGCCAGGGCACGGGAGTCGGATTCATTGATTATGAACCGTTGTTCTAATGGCAGCACCAATTTAGCGAACTTGCCAACCAGTTCTGCCGTCGGGGATATTACCCGCAAGGCTTCAAACTGTTTTCTGGTGATCGCCCCGAAAACCGTACCCGTTTGTTCGTATTGCTGAAACTCAGGTTGCATTGCCCAAGCCAAGTAATATGTGAACGAGCTTGAACCCGATTTGTGGCGAAGGGAGGCTACCCCTCTGCCGATGCAGCATTTTCCCCAAGCCATATTCAAGGCGCCAACGGGCGCCCTAACGCTGACCAGCGTATCGCCTCTTTCGGCAATCCGATTCGGTGCAGTACAGTATTTCCTGTTTTCAGGAAACCGCGCCCCAAAATCGGTGCTGCCTTGAAAGAATGGTAGTCCCTCTCCGCTGTCGTTGTATGTGTTACTAGGCGGCGATTGCCCCATCGTGAGATTGAAGCAATCCCCCAACGCCCCAACCCCCCACCCCTCCGGTATCTCCCCCAACTCCGAGTCTACCAGGCGGTCGGGGAACAGGTCCCACAGCTCAGGCGGCAGGTAGGGTTCCCGGCCCTCCAGCTTGGCGCGGACCGGGCCGAAGTCCACGAACCAGTCCTGGAAGATGGCCCGGGCCATCCCCTCCAGAGTTTGGTTCATCCGCCGGTTCAACTCAATCTTGTCGTCCAGGGTGCCGAGGATGTGGGCGATGGCCCGCTGTTCGGGTAGGGGAGGGAGGGGAACGGTTAAGTGGTCCAGTGAATCTACCGGCACCCGCTGTCGCCCGGAAGTGCCTGTCATTTGCCCGATGGCATAGTTACGGACTTCTTCCCACTGAGTCAAATAGTAGGCAAAATCGTTGTTAGTAACGTCAGGACGGCCTCGAATGACTATGAACTCCGTGGAGCCGTGAGCCACCTTGGTGTTATTGGGCGCGCAGTAACGGGCAATCTTTCCGTTCTCTAGGCACGGAGTAATTCGAGCCATAAGGGTGTCGCCGTCCTGAAACCTGGAGCCGTTGCCCTTGAACTCCCGTTCTTCTGCCGAGTTGGCACTTCTTGAATCCGCGTTCACCGAGGCCATATCAACGAAGGGGTAAATTTCGCCGCGTTTAAGACGCACTGTTGGGTTAATCTGGACTGCCTGGCTGAAGGGCATCTCGCGCCAATCCCGCCTGACAGTCGCCCGGCCATCCGCCGGTGGCAACAAGACTTTCTGGTCTTTAACTATCTCCCTGAATTCCTGGTTGACGGCGTTGAGGTCCACCACGTCAACGGTATAGGGGAGGTCCGATTCCTCAAAGGCAACTTCCAGCCCAACTATAGCCTTGTGATCAAGGCTGGCAGCGCCCTCCACGGCCAGGTCCAAGTCTGAAAAGTCCTTCGTCGTCCAGTTGGCACGGCTACCGAACACCCAGACCTTGAACCCGGCGGGCAGGCGCGCCCGCAGGATTTCCTGCACCATTTCCAGATGATCGGGGCGGATGTCCACCGGGCTAGTCCAGTCGTTCATTCCTTTCCTGTAACTCCCTCAGCAGGTGCCGGACGTCACCTAGAAAATCCTGGGCGGCCTGAAATACCCGCTCCGCCATCGCCTCGTTGTAAACGTGGCTGGTCAACCCCCGGTTGCGCCGATGCTCCATCCAAGCGGTGAGGTCCGAGCGCAGCAGCCCCTGCTCGGACGCCCTCCTGATCAAGCTCCGAAATTCCAGCCGGTCAACCTCCGCAGGATTAGCCGAAACCTGCTCCAAGTACCGTTGAATCATCCTGACGCTGAGTTCGTAGGTGAACTCGAAGGCCTGGATTGCGCCGGCCCTCATCTGGCCCCGGATTTCCGGGTATTGCCGCACGATGTCGGAATCGTACAGCACCATTCCTTCCTCCAACTGCGCTACGGCATTTTCCAGCGGCGACAAGTCCAGCTTCATTCAGACCTACCGCGTCCTGATTCACATCGCAGAGACGGGGCGGTATTGCAAAAGCGCCGACCGGCCCACAATATCCACGACCCGGACCAACGCCTCATTCCCGTTTGAATCGGTGAGAAGCAGGTCTTCTCCCAAGATGAAGTGGACAGGTTGCTGTTTTCCTTCGTTGATAGAGATGTTGGACGCATACAAGTAGGTCCTGTCGTGCGCGTCCCGAATCGGGTTTAGCCGCCCCGACAATCCCGAGATGTGCCCCGTAGCCTCCCGATATATGACGGAGCCACCGCCCGGTATGGAAGTCAGTTCAAGGGCGAGTGACCTTTGCGCGGGAATCCAGCCTTTCTCCAGCCCGGCGGCAAAGCCGTCAGCGGCCACGAACACGACCATCGGTAGATGAATGGAATGCAAATCGACCCTTGCCTCCCCATTGGCGTCGGTAACGGCGTGTTTCCAAGTCTTGTTCGGGAACAGCACCAATACATCGGCATCCTGCAGTGGCTCCCCAGAGCTGCGTACAGAGATCACAGCGTTCGCTGGCGTAAATTCCAATAGGGCAGCGGGAATAGTGAGGCACAGTTCCGCTTCGTCCACCAGTCGAAAATTGGGAAGCGCCCCACTCAGTTCTTGAGTTTCCCGTCGAATTATCGGAACGCCATCTCCTCGCCGCTCCATGAAAAATTGCCTTCCGCCCGCACCTTCGATTCCGCCAACATTCATCCTCCCCAAAATCGAGGTTAGAACTTCGTTGCGCGTGGACTGCCGCTCAACCATACTTTCTATCGTGAGATTATTAGGCAAACTGCCGGGCGAGCAGATTTCCAGCCTGTCCTCGAACATGGCGAGCCTGATTCTGCTACCTCGAATAGAGTAGTCACGGTGGACTACGGCATTGACCAAAGCCTCAAACAGCGCCCTCTCGCTGTACTGGGGCAAGTCCTCGCGGGCCGGCTCTTTTCGAGCAGCAACGCTCATATTTCGTACAGCGAAAGCCAGAGCCTCCCTGACCTGTTTATCGATAGGACCGCCAATAATCTGCGAGTCAAGCTGACCGGATGCCCTATCAGCACCTCTGTAACGGGTCGCAGTTATACAGGCGTTGGGTAGCCAATGTTCGGACGAACTGCTGCACAATAGAACCCCGGCGACGGTGGCCCGAAGCGTGCCGTTCTGGTCCACGGCCAAGAGTCCCATCTTCTCCAAGGCCAACTCTGGGTCAGCAGCGCCCTCGGCGCTGACCAAGGGTTTCCAAAGGGCGGCATCAAGGGTCCCAAACCCCGTTCCATCTACCGGCTGCTTGTCGAACCATAGGAAACTCGCCTGCCCGCGCCTTTGAGCCAGACGCAAGCGTTCCTCGCTGGTCATTCTCCGCTTTGTGCTGCCGACCCGGATGAAGCTCCCGCCCGGACTGTCATGTTGCGCGTGACCTTCCGGCACATCCACCATCAAAAAACTTTTACCTTCGGAGGTGTCCCTGCGAAAGATATCGACCCTGATGGGGGGCCGTATGGAATCTGTGCATACCTCGGCGATTAGAAATTCCAGTTGATTCATCTGTTCGCGGGACATTTCTAGGACATCGCCTTCGTCAGTGACGCTGCATAACAGCACCCCTCCATTGGCATTGGCAAAGGTGGCTATTTCGTCTGCCCAGTCGTCCCGGCGAGGTTCCCTTGGCCGGTTACCCATGAAGACGACCTCTTTGAATTCCCAATTGCTGTCCTCACCCAATTTTAGGTGACGCCTGATTTCATCGTCGCTGTATGTCATTGGAGACCTGCTCCCTTTAGCCCTGAAATGGTTGGCAAAGTCTCTGCAAAGCATCTTCGTCGAACCCTGGGCAGTAATCGCGTAACACGTCGGGGGTGCATTCGCCAACGCGCACTCCTCGCTCCCTGCGAATGCGTTTGACTGCCGATGGTAGCTGCTCCATCAGAGGTCTCACAAGGTCTTCGGCAGCGGCGTAGACACTTTCATGCCACTCCGCTTCCGGCACGCGACTGTTTTGATACCAAGTAGCCAGCCCTTCTTCGAGCATATTGGTGGGCCGCCCGTCCACTCTCAGATTCCACGGATCAAGCAGATGGAAGCACTCATGGGCAAGCTGCCATCTTGCCCGATTCAAGTCAGTAAGCGCCGCTTGGTTGAGTCGGATAACGATGTGCCTCGACCGCCGCTCAGCATCGTCCGGCGCAATACCACTCTCGGGAAACCACAGTCGTGGCGGATTGCCCGGCGTACAATCAATATCGATGCCCACCAATACAAAGGAACGGTCTCGTGGTCCGAACCAATCCTCAATGTCAGCCAAGAATCGGCTGGCATATTCCGGGAGTGTCATTGGCCCATGGCTGCCATCCTCTCGGAACTTGGTAGCGAATAGGGAATCAATCACAGTCAAGGGCTACCTCCGAACCCCAGCCGTTCCAGGTTCTCTGCAATGGCCGCGTCCAGCCGCCGCCCCTCGGCCTGTTGCTCCCGCCACTGGGCGGTGAGACGGGCCATCTTCTCCTGGAAGGGTTCCCCGTCATCGGGCTGCGGCTCCGCTCCCACGTAGCGGCCTGGGGTGAGGACGTGACCGTGCTTGCGGATTTCCTCCAGCGTGGCGCTCTTGCAGAAGCCGGGGACATCAGCGTAATCGCCAACACCGTCGCCACCTCGCCAGGCATGGTAGGTATCGGCGATACGGGCGATGTCCTCGGCGGACAAGTCCCGGTGGGTGCGGTCCTCCATGTGGCCCAGCTTGCGGGCGTCGATGAACAGGGTCTCACCAGTGCGCTTTTCGTCGCGCCGCCCCCGGTGCAGGAACCAGAGGCAGGCGGGTATCTGGGTGGAGCGGAACAACTGCCCCGGCAGGGCGATGATGCAGTCCACCAGGCCGGCCTCAATGATGTTCTTGCGTATTTCCCCTTCGTTGGATTGGTTGGAAGACATGGACCCATTGGCCAGCACGAACCCGGCGATTCCCCGGGGAGCGAGATGGTACAGGAAGTGCTGCACCCAGGCGAAGTTGGCGTTGCCTGCCGGCGGAACGCCGTACTCCCACCGCTGGTCATCTCGCAGCCGCTCACCGTCCCAATCGGAGACGTTGAAGGGCGGGTTGGCCAGGATGTAGTCGGCCCGCAGGTCGGGATGGCGGTCGTTGTGGAAGCTGTCGCCATGAGCAATCTGGCCCTCGATGCCCCGGATTGCCAGGTTCATCCGGGCCAGTCGCCAGGTGGTGTAGTTGGACTCCTGCCCATAAATGGAGATGTCATTTCTGGCCCTGCCGCCGTTGCCGTTTCCCGTGGCGTGGGCGCGGATGAAATCCACCGACTGGACGAACATCCCCGACGACCCGCAACAGGGGTCATAGACCCGTCCCTGGTATGGCTCCAGCATCTCCACCAGCAGCCGCACCACGGAACGGGGAGTGTAGAACTCGCCGCCCTTGCGTCCCTCGGCCAGGGCGAACTGCTCCAGGAAGTATTCGTACACCCGGCCCAGCACATCGGTGGCTTGCGCCTCGGCTCCGCCGACCTTGATGTTGCTTACCAGGTCCACCACCTGGCCCAGCCGTTGCTTGTCCAGGGCGTCCCTGCCGTACTCCTTGGGCAACACATCCCTCAGCGCCGGATTGTTCCGTTCCACCGCAGTCATGGCGTCATCCACCAGGCGTCCGATGGTGGGCTGGCGAGCCTGATTTTTCAAATGCTGCCACCGGGCTTCGGGCGGCACCCAGAAGATGCTCTGGGCGCGGTACTCGTCGGGGTCCTCCGGGTCAGCGCCCTGGTCTCGCTCGGCCTCCAGCTTGGCATAGGCTTCCTCGAAGGCGTCGGAGATGTACTTGAGGAAGATGAGCCCCAGGACGACGTGCTTGTACTCTGCGGCGTCCATGCTGCCGCGCAGGGCGTCGGCCATGCGCCAGAGATCGGAGCGATAGTCTGCAACCGTGTCGCCATCACCTGAAGCGGTCTCAGGGCCAGAAGTTGTTCGTTTCCTTCTTGCCGTCGTCATCGCGCTTTGCTCCCCCGTTTAGCCTCGGAGCGCCACCTGTCCATCTCCTGCTTGGGATTCTTGCCGTCCGGTCCATAGCCATGCTGAACCAGGAATCCGGGAACATCGCCATATACCATCTTAATCACAGCCGACTCGGCAATCCTGTCATGGCCTTGCAGGAAGAAGGACCTGTTCGGTGTCTCCGCGCCACACCCACACCAGCATTCACCTGTCGGAAATTGGCGTTTACTTGAAGCCATGCTCGGTTCCCTCCATGTCGGATTCTCTGTCTAGTCCGGGATGTTGTTCCAGAATAACATCCCGGACTTGCTCCGTCAACTTGCTGCCAACCTCCGACGAAAATTAGTGAGGTTCAAACTGATTACTGCTCCCACAGTCCCAGGGTCAGTATCCGCTTGATTAACTGCGCCCGCTGCGCCTGCCCCAAGTCCCGGCGAGCCTCCGCCACAGTGCCTGCTGTCGCCAACGAACATGGTCCGCCCGTCTCGCGTCATCCAGGGGGTGCGTCTCAGGCGGTAAGGTCAGGTGGAAGTCGCGCAGCATCTCCACTTCCACCTCCAATCGGCAAACTGCTGTCCTGGCCCGGTCAACGCGGCTGACCGCCTGTTCACCGCCGACTTGCAGCTGCCGCCACTCGGTCACCAGCGATGCCGCCGGGCCGAAGGCGTGCTCCTCGTTAGGCTGCTCCTCCAAGGTAACCATCCCCGCATCGGGCATTCTGGACCTCCGCCGTAGAGGCCGCCACTCCTGCTCCAGGTCATTACCTTGGTCGTCGCCAGCGTCAACCGCGTCGGTATCGTCGGCCTGCTGCTCGGTCCCTTCCAGCGCGGCAACCCGCCGTGCCAACTCCTCCAGTTGGCGCGCCTGCCTCCCCACCACCTCCCGCAACCCCCGATTATCATCCTCCAGGGCCGCCACCCGCTGCTCCAGGTCCTCGGCTGCTTCCTCCGGCACACTATCGCCATCAACATCGCCGGGTTCATCGCTGCTGACACCACCCGCGTCCCGGAACTTCCCCAGCGCCTGCCGCATCCGCCGGGACACGCGCCGGGAGTCGTAGCAGATCACCTGCGTGCGGTAATTCACCCCCAAGCCCCCGGCGGCGGCGACCCGGCCCCCGTCACTGACCAAGGCGTCCAGCAGATGCAATAGGGGGCGTCCGATAGAGAAGAGTCCCCGCCGTCCCCCTGACAGGGGTAGGTATTTTTTCGTCATGTTGATCACCCTCATTTCAGATGGTGGCTCAGTCTATGATTTTCAAACCTGAAAACTCGGCTTTGGCGCGCTCTCAAGGACCGGGGGAGCCTGTGCTCGACTCCTGCAAATTCCAAGGTTTTATACCTAAATTCAGCCGTTACCTACCCCTGTCAGCCGCCGTCCCCGGAGTTGTTCCGGTCTCCGGGCCGGGTTCACTGGAGTCCATCACCTGGGTCTCCCTGCCTCAACCGTACAGTTGCTGCAATGCAACAACTTCAACAAACCCCACACCAGCCGTCAACGGCGTTCCGGCCAATTACTCGCTCCACCCCCGCATCCCTCCTGATTTCGCTGGCAGCGGTCGGCCAAGCCAGAGCTGATCGTCGTGGACATCGTACACCGTGTTGTTGGTCATGGTCATTTGGGGCGCTCTGAGCGCCGCTGATTCGGGATTTGGCAGCTTGCCGACTCCTTGGCGTCGCCGTCAGCCACGATCCGCTCACCCGATTCCACCGGTCCCGCCCCCTCATGCAACTTGCCGCAACCAGCCCCTGGCACAAGGCGTTCGCCGGTTCCATCCTGTAGCGGGCCGAACCTGCAACTTGCAACTGACCTCGTTTCCTGCACAGCCCCCCGACGTCACGACGGCCCGTCTCAGAGTCATTCCCTGGGAAGGGCTGATGCATCAAGGGGCTTCCAGGACGATTTCACGGATGAAATCCCTTCCGAGGGGTAACGCTCGATTCTCCAAGCACGCAGACTAGTCAATGGACGCCGGAAATCCGGCGGCAACGGCGGTGGGCCAGACTGCAACCCCACCGAGACCTGCTCGGAGGAGCGGATTGAGAAGGGCCAACGGAAAGAAACCACCCAAGAGCGTAACCACATCTGCGAAGAGATCATCGACGGCGTACACCGCCGAGCAGCGAGAGCAACTGTAACGCGGGCTGCGCATCCTGGCTCGCATGATCGTTCGCGCCCACCTGCGGCGGGAGGCATCCCGGGCCGCGTCGGCGCCACCAGAGCCGCCATTGGACATAGGGGCTGGTGGCTGAGCCGCTCACGAAACCAGCTCAGAGTCCTGAGTCACCCTTCGCCCTCGCGCAGGTCCAGGATCGTTGGCGTGGCACCGCCCATACCACAAAACTCGCTCCAATGTAATGCCTTGCAGGGCATTACGAGCAAACAATTTCTCCTGGACAATGGAATGTTAGTCCACTGCCCAAGGAGGAACGCGAATGGAAACAAAGCAGCCGGCAACGCCGGCGCAGGCCAACGACACGACGGCTGACGCGGGCGCCCTCAGCGACGCCATCCGCCGCTACGTGCGCGCCTACGCCCTGTGGCACGGCAGGCCCCAGGCGGCCCACGCTTCGGCGTCTCCCGCCATACCCTCTGGCGCTTCCTGGACCGGGGACACCTGGGCCGCTCCCTGCCCCGGGCCGTGACCGGCGCCATGGGCGACGACCCACAAGCCATTGAAGCCGCCACCGAGGAACTGGTCGCCACCGCGCTGCGCGAGAGGAAGCTGCTGTGGGAGATGGACGATGCCCTGGCGCAGCTGGAGAAACTCAGCCCTGCCACCCAGCGGTTGTCTGAGCGTCTGGAGGACGCCCTGCTGCTGCTGTGCGCCGCGCCCCTGGCCACCGTGAAGGAACTGGCCCGCTTCGGCCGGGTTCCCCAGTCCACCCTCCGCGGCCAACTGAACCGGCTGGCGGCCAAGGGCCTTGTGGACTCCGTGTCCCACCGCCTGCCCGACCTGGGGCCGAGCCCCCAGCTCCGCTTCTTCCCCACGGAAGCAGGCATAATAGCCGCAGGCAAAGCCGAACACGGCACGGAGCGTTTCCTCACCGAGTACCCGGTGTCCCGACAGTGGTTCCGCATCCTGGCCGAACGACTGGACGCCGTGGCCGTCATCTATCACGTGGCCGCGCTCTTGGCCGACGCCGACCAGAGCGTCCAACCCGTCCGGGTGGACCACTACCGCCAAGGGCCATACGACGCTTTGGTTACTCTCTCCCAAGGCCGCACCCTGGGCATCATCCGCCAGGGAGCCACGCTGCCGTCCCCCAACCTGCGCTACCGTTTCAGGACCGCCGAGAACCTCCCTTACCGCCAGCAGCCCACGGCCACCCTGGTGCTGGCCTGCTCCGACCAGGCCAACCGCCGGGCCGTGCGTACCCTGGGCCACCCCATGTCGCACCGCACCTTCTTTGTGGCCACCGAGGGAGCGCAACTGGCCGGAGATCACAAGGCCGTGGCCTGGCAGCAGTGCGGCAACGGCATGGCCGACGTGGTTACCGTCGCCCCCGAAATGTCCCTGTCCGGCATCCTGGCCTGCGTCCAGCGCTACCTGGACGGCTACGCCGCAGACTTCAACGACAAGACCCCACGTGACAATCGCCAGCCCAAGCCCGACCCGGATACGCTCTACTCCGACCGCCTGCGGGCGTTGGTGCCCGAGCCCACGGAGCAGGTGAAGGAATGCCTGGCCGTTCATCTCAGCGGCGCCCAGAAGCAGGCCCTGGACCTGCTGGCCGCCTGGCCACGGCGCACCACGGAGCAGTTCACGGGGCTGATGGGCGGCGTGACCCGCCGCTGGGCCAGGCAGGTGCTCCACTCCCTCACCGACCTGTCTCTGGCGCGGGACGATCACGGACGCCACGTCCTCACCGACGACGGGCTGCGCTGCCTGGCTCGCCGGGACCGGCTGGCCGTGAGGATGGCCCTGGGCCGCTGAAGCACCCGCCAGCGCCGCCGCAGCCGGGGCGGACCACCGGTCTACGCCGGAACCGCCCTGCGCTCCCTGGCATCGCAACAAGACCACCAGGTCGCCATCGCCACCTGCGCCGCCCTGCTCACCGCCGAGGCCGCTCATTCCCAGGACTACCAGCTGCTGGAGATGCTGCCCACCTCCCGCTCCTCCATCGGCTACTACTTCCAGGGGCAATACTACGTGGTTCACCCCGACGCCACCTTCTGGCTGGCTTACCGGGGCCGGTGGGGCCCCTACTTCATCGAAGTGGAACGCCGGGCCATCACTCCCAAGCGGGTCCGAGAACGCCTGCGCAACTATACCGCCGCTACTTCGCCTCCAACTGGCCCCAGCGGGACCACGGCGGCGCGTCGCCCCTGGTGCTCTTCGTGTTCGAGACCCCCGAAATCGAGGAGGCCTTCGTGGACGCCGCCAGACATCACGGCCTGCCCCTGTTCACCTCCGGCGTGGAACTGTTCGAGGAGCGTGGCGTGTTGGGTGAAGTGTGGCGTCCACCGCCGCCGCATCCCTACGAAAGGCTGCCATTGCACTGCCTGGACAAGTTGCAACTTTGTCCATAAATCCGTGCCCAGGACTTCCGGTAGGGGGCCTGCGGATAAACGTGATTGTACCGTCACTAACCTTGTCAGACCCAAAAAGACCGGCAGAGTGGCATTTTGTTGCAAACCCGTCCCCGGGGCGGCCCGGGCGGGCCGACCAACGGACTGACACCAATCAGCGGCTGACGTGTATGACGCGTCAGGATTGACACGTGATGACGCGAAAGACCGTTCCGATAATTGGGACCTACACAAGGAGAATGGACATGAGACTTTTGACCAAGGCTGAGGCCTGCCGGGAGTTGGGGCTATCGCTGTCCACGCTGGACCGGTGGATCGCCACCGGGGAGTTGAAGGCCAAGCGCGAGCCTCGCGGACGGCGGCACCGGGTGTACGTGATGCTGGACGACGACCCGCCGGGCAAAGACAACAATGTTGAATCCGGCGACACGGCGCTGGCCGTAGCCCAGGAACGCATACGTGGGCTGGAGGAGCAGGTTGAATATCTCCAGGAACAGATGGAACGGGAGCGGCAGCGCAACGCCGAGTTGGTGAACCAGCTGCAGGACGTGATGACGACAACCAACGGGATGCGGAAACGCCCTTGGTGGCTGGGATGGCGGCAACGGTGATGGCCGCCCGCCACTCCTCAATCCCGAAATTGCTGACGCTTGCCCCTTGCGCTCCAGGTATCCGTAGCGATACCATGTGAAGCAGGGAAGAAAAGGTTGGCAAATCAGAACTCCAAGTTCACGGGAGCCTTCACTATGCCGGACGCCCAGCATCAAAGCGGAGATGAAATGGCCGCCGCCCTGAACCAGGCTTTGGCCAATGGCGACATCTATGAACTGATGGGAACCCTGGGCCAGATGGCCCGCGCCCACCGGATGCGAAGGATAGCCCAGCAGACCGGCCTGGGCGAGAAGAGCTTATACAAGTCCATGAAGGCCGGGGCCAGCCCCGAGGTCGGCACCGTGGTCCGGGTGCTGCGCGCCCTGGGCTTCCGGTTGCAGGCCATACCCATCTCCGACGAGGACGACCCGTAAAGCGAATAGAGCACCGCTCGCATTCAGACCGAAAGAGTGACATTTGGCCCAGCGCGCACACAAGGAGGCAACCAGCATGAACCAACAAGCAACGCTGACCCCGGCGGCCCTGTACGCCCGGGTCTCCAGCGACCGACAGGACGTGGACCTCTCCGTCGCCGCCCAGCTACGGGCGCTGCGGACTACGCCCAGAAGAACGGGTACACCGTGGCCCGCGAGTACGTGGACGAGGCCGAGAGCGGAAGAAGCGCCGATAGGCCCCAGTTCAGGAAGATGCTGGACGAGGCTGCCAAGCCGGAGGCTCCCTTCAAGGAGATATTGGTCTGGAAATTTTCGAGGTTTACTCGCAAAAGGGAGCACGCCGTTGCCTTCAAGTCCATGCTGCGGCGCAAGGGCATCCGCGTGGTATCCATCACCGAGCACGCCGACGACTCCCCCACCGGCAAGCTGATGAAGGCCATCATCGAGAGCGTGGACGAATTTTACTCAGAAAATCTAGCGCAAGAAGTCTTGCGAGGAATGCGGGAGGCGGCCTCCCGGGGCTTCTGGGTCGCCAGCCGCGTTCCCTACGGCTACAGGAAGGTCTACGTCCAAGACGGGGCCAAGAAGCGGCCCACCCTGGAACCCGACCCGGCTACGTCTCCCGTCGTCAAGCGCATCTTCTGCTTGGCTGAGGCGGGCCGGGGCATCCTGGACATCACCCGCACCCTGAACGCCGAGGGCATCGCCAACCCCACCGGCAGGCCCTGGTCCAAGAACGGCGTTCACATCATCCTGCGAAACGAGGCTTACACCGGAACTTTGGTCTGGGGCGAAGGCGCGAAGGACAAGGGAGAGCCGGTGCGGGTGGACAAGGCCTTTCCCTTCATCGTTACCAAGACCCAGTTCCGCAGGGTCAACCGGCAGATGCGCTCCCGCGCTCCCAGGAAAGTCCATCCCCGGCGTGTGGGAAGCTCCTACCTGCTCAGCGGCTTGGTCAAGTGCCGCAGTTGCAGCCGGGCCATGTCCGGCCAGGACTCCAAGGGTGGCAAGTTCGCCTACTACGTCTGCCAGTCGCTGATGAAACGGGGCAGCGGAGCCTGCGACTGTCCCAGGCTGAACGCAAGGCGCTTCGAGGAGATGGTGGTCGGGAAGATTCGGGACAACGTGCTCACCGAGCGCAACATCTGCATCGTTCCGGTTCTGTATAGGCATCGGCATAATCCTTTCGTGCGATTACTATGATTATAATTCCGTGCGTAATCAAGTGCGAACCTAATGGGACGGCAGTGTTCCCAAAAGGCTGTACATCCGCCAGTTTGCGCTTTGACGCAAACTGGCGGTGAGGAGTAGTCCGCTCGCATCGCCATGCAATCATCTTGGGATGCGGGCGGACTCACAACGGTATCGTTCAAGCAGACCGCGAGCAGAAAATGGCGGTGGACGGTCAATGCCTCGGTAGCGAAATGACCGTCGCATAAGGTTACGAATTCGACCCAGTGCGAAGAGGCGAAAGGCACCTGACGTGACGGTGCCCGCCCCTTTCGTCTATAGGGCCAGCCTGAACCTCAACGTGAAGGTTCTTGATTTTGTCCAGTTAAGTGGAGACAGCCGGACAGGAAACATTTTGCGGAAGAAACGATCAACACCTTAGGGAAGCGGAAGTAGTCATGGCTGCAGGAAGACTGGCGGCCGATGATGCCCGGTGTGTCGGGGTGTTGGAGCAGGCCTTCCGGTGCTGGCGCGTTTGGTACGGCGGTGTCCTCCCCAGCGTGGCCCGATTTCTGGCCCTACATCTTACCGAGAACGACTGTTTACCGAGAATGACTGTCTGTAGAGATCGAATCCGCCGCAGACTTACTTTGATGGTCACTTCCGTAAGAATTTGGTCACGTAGTCGACGTCGACTGCGGGCATTCCCAGACCGATTTCCGACAATGCTTCGGAGAACCGGCTGATGTCGTAGACGCTGGTATCGGACAGGTACGGCCCGACTGACTCCAGGGACCGGACCAGAACTTTCAACTCCATGTCATCATCGCGGTCGGCCATCGTTTCCAATCTTGATTTCCAGTCCCCCAATTGAGCGCGGTCCGCCACGTATCCGTGGTTCTCCATATATGCAAAAACTTGATCGGCGGGTACGGGGTCCTGTTGAACCACGTTGTATACCCTGCCCAGGTGCCTGGGATCGTCGGAAATTTTCGTTATTGCCTTGACCAGAAAGTCGACAGGTGTCATCTCGAAGAACCATTCCGGCGCCAAGGGGGCACATCCGAGGTGGGCGCAAGCCTTGATAATCAACGAGAGAAAGTCATTCGGGTTGACCGTGCCCGTACCGCTATGGTGGCCAATGTTGCCCGGACGGAAGATGCATACCGGCAGTCCTCGAGAAACAGCCGACCAGACAAGCCGCTCCGCAACCCATTTGGCCTGATTGTAGCCCCCCTCCATCCTGTCGACGAACCCGTCTATGTCGCTGTTTTCAAGGTAGGGGTTGTCGTCTCCTCCGGGGAAAATGCCGTTAGATGAAATGTACTGAATCGGCTTGGTTACGTCGGTGCAGGCGAACTTGAGCACCTCCAATGTCCCTCCGACGGTGTGGGGCTTGGCTGCAGAATAGGGGTAGGCGTAGTTGACCGAGGCGGCGCAATGGAAAATCAGGTCGACCTCTTCCGCCAACCGCCGGTGCTCCTCATCGTCCAGACCCATCCGGGGCCGGGTGAGGTCTCCAGCGACCGGAGTGATCCGTTGTCCGGATGACTGGCCGGCCAGCCCGTAAAATTTCAGAGTGTCCAGCACGCGGTTGGTGGACCCGTCCTGTCCTGAGTTCCGGTCCCTTACCAGGCAGTAGAACCGGGTGTCCTGTCCCGCGGCACGCACCAGTTCGTCGAGCAAAAAGGCTCCCAGGAATCCGGTTGTTCCCGTCACAAGGACCGAGGACGCCTCGCTGAGACGTGTTATTCTCGGAGCGCCTCCTGGTGCAATCTCCGGATCCAGGGTCGAGTCCTCGGCCAGCGAAATTCTGGATTCCATATTCGGCCCTCTTTTTTCCAAGTACGCGCCCAGCTCACTTATGGTGGGGTACTCGTAGATCTCCGTGCCGCTCAGTTCAATCCCAAACAGTTGTTCGATCCCTAGAGTAAGGCCCAGGCCCGTCAGGGAGTGGCCGCCGAGATCAAAGAAGTTCCAGTCATCTTCCAGTGATTCAGTGTCGACATCCAGCGCTTCGCTCCATAGCTCCCGCAAGACCCTGCGACGCTCGGCTGCGGTTGCGTGCTTGGAAAGCCTACCGCTCCGCTTGACGGCAGGGCTCGTGTTCCGCAGTGCGGGAAACGCTTTGCGCTCCAGTTTGCCCGTCTGTTGATTTATCGGGAGCGTCTCCAGTTCCATGAAGTGGCTGGGCACCATGTAAAGCGGCAGATACCGTTCCAGCAGAGCACGCAGGTCTCTGCTCGTCCCCCTCTTCCCATCGACCTTCCACGTCGCCTGCGGGCCCCGGACGACGTAGGCCACGAGCCGCTTGTTGGCTTCGTCCTCGTTTTCAGCCAACACCGCCGCATCCGCCGCGTCACAATGCTTGCGGAGGGTCTCCTCTATGGCGCTCAGGTAAACCGTGTAGCCCCTGATCTTGACCATCGAATCGTTACGGCCGATGATCGTTGTCAGACCCCGCCCATCAACCTCGGCTAGGTCGCCGGTGGCGTAATACCTCTCTCCGTTCCATCTGACGAACCTCTCGGAATCCAGGTCGGGCCTCCTCAGATAGCCCCGGGCCAGTCCGCGACCGCCAATGAAGAGCTCCCCGACTCCGCTGGAAGCCAGATCGGACTGCCCTTCCGGGAGCACCCGGAGCGTCACCCCTTCCATTGCGTAACCCACAGGGCAGGCATCCCTGCCGTCGAGGCACAAGTCCGTCAGTTCAATGGTGCAAACGTCGTGGGTTTCACTTATGCTGTAGGTGTTGAACACTCGCGTAGACCCGGGCAGAACGTCAAGGGCCAGCTTCAGCAGGCTGGCCGGCACCACCTCGCCGTTCAGCCAGACCACTTGGAGGGACGAAAGGGCAGCCCGCAATTGTTTGCGGTCTTTCGAATTCAATACTCCCTGCAGCAACGACGGAGTGAACAGGATCTCGGTTATCCGGTGCTCTGCTATAAACTTGGTAAGGACGCGCGGTGCGAACACCACATCATCGGGGATTACGTATACCGTTCCTCCCTTCAACAGCGGCCGGAGGAACTCCCAGGGAAAGAAGATGTTGCACGCGACCCTGTCGCCGACACTGTAGGAACTGAACCTGTACCTCGCCAGGTAGGATGAAATCAGGGCGCCGCTGGTCTGCATCACGCCCTTTGGTTGTCCTGTTGTGCCGGAGGTGTAGGGGAGGAAGGCCAGGTTGCCGGTGTCGACGCATATCTCATCAGTCGCGGGATCGGGCACTCTCCAGGACTGGTCGGAGTCAACGGCCAATAGACGAGGCCCAGCGAATTTACTCAGTCTCGGCAAGTGCCGCGCCTTGGTGATCACCACCTTGGGTTGGGACTCGGACAGCAATGAGCAAAGCAGGGAATCGGGGAGGTCGAGGGCCACAGGCATGAAGGGCGCACCGGCCTTCAATGTTCCGATGCTCGCTACGATGTACTCCGGGCAGGTCTCCATGTATATTCCCACCGGATCATCGGTTGATACGCCGCAACTTCGGAGGTAGGCCCCCAAGGCGTCCGTCGCCTGGTCGAGTTGTGAATAGGATGTCTGCTCGTCGCCGAAGACTATTGCCGGGTTGTCGGGAGTCTCCGTAGCTTGAGCCTTGAAAAGTTGATGCAAGCCACTCTCTGCGGAATTCATTTCGCCATCTCAAGCATCCCCAAACGCAATCAAGCAACACGGGCGTTTGTTCTAGATTATTATAAGGATGATAACTGAGTTTACAAAATATGGAGCCTAATGTAAATTGTAAATCCATATTGACAGTAACTTTTAGTCGCAACGTAATCCGATCTCTTCAAGGGTGTCCACATGCAATTCGACTCACTGGACTTTTACAGGAAACACGCCCGGAGATATTCCCAGCTGTCCCACGAGTTCACCCACTCGGTGTATACCGGTTCCTCTCATCCGGCCCTGAAGGGAGACCTGGACCTGCTGAATCGGGTTGCCGAGCTGGCCTGGGGGAAACGGGGCTTGGACGCAGGGTGCGGTGCAGGGGCCCGGGACGTTCACTTGCTGCACACACGGGGGTATGACGTCTACGGAATTGACGCGGTGGAGGAGAACATCAGCCTGGGCAGGGAGTTGCACCCGGAAATAGCGGACAAGCTCAACGTCGCCGACCTGAGAGAACCCCTGTCGTTTGAGTCGGGCTTCTTCGATTTCATATTATGCAACGCCGTCATACAGCACCTGACACCCGAGGCCACCGAAACTACGACCATCCCGGAGTTGGCGAGAGTCCTGGCCCCCGGAGGCGTCCTGCAGCTCATGTTCAAGACCGGTTCAGGGGTAGCCACCGTCAGTGACCGAGCCTATGGTGGGGACGGCGTGGACAGGTCGTTCCAACTGTACGACGAGCACCGCTTGCTGAGCATCCTGGAGGGTTGCGGATGCTTTCTGGTGGAACCAGAAGGTAGCGGGGACTTGGGTGGAATGCTCTATTTCAGCGACCCGAAGCCGATGCGCTACTGCGCCTTCTGGGTGAGGAAGAATTAGGCTTACCCGTTCACAAGGACAAGGGACGAGCATCCAGGGTAGCCGCCGTCTCTTGGATCTCGGCTGCGGACAAGCCCGCGATACCGGCCACCTGGCACTTGAGCCCGGCGTAGGCCGTGGCGAAACGGGCGCTGCTTTCCAGCGGCCATCCTGCCCGGAAACCGTAGATGATGCCGGCCGAAAAGGCGGCACCGGCCCCGTAGCAGTCAACCACCTTTACCTGCGGCGCCTTGATGCAATAAGCCTGCTGCCCTTGGGCAACAAGGCAGCCCTCTGCGCCGAGGGTCACCAGCACAGTTTCCATTCCCAGGTTGATCAACGAGCGAGCGGTGTCGACCGGGCTTCCGGATGATCCCGGTTCGTCCATTGATACCTGGCAGATGGTGGCATAACGCATCAGGTCTGAAAGCGAGGGGTTTCTGTACTGCGACTCCAGGTTTAGGAAAACCGGGACACCTAGAGAGACGGCCGTCTCCATGGCCGCGAGCACGCTGGGCCCGTCGTACCAGTCAACATAGAGCAACCCGGCCCCCGACAACTGGGGGGAGCTTGGCGCCTGCAACGCGGCCAGGGCGGAATGGTCTCTCCGTTGGAAATAGGTACGGCCTCCGTCGGCATCCACGATTCCAATCTCCACCGGTGTAGTCAACCCCTGCCTGCCCCGATGCTCCACGTCCACTCCCCACGAATTCAGATGTCCTGTTACCGTCTCCCCGTAGTGGTCGTTTCCAACCGGGGAAGAGATGAGCCTGGTTGGGACCCTCCAATTGGTCAGAACGCTTGCCACAATCGCGGCATCATCTCCCACGGTATCAACCGAGTCCCGCACGAGGGCGCCACCATTCTTCGGCGGCAGTTCGTCGACCATCAGTAGCAGGCAGTAGGTCAGGAACCCGAAGCAGACAACGTCTCCGCTCCGGTTAATGGCTGGATTTCGCCCGCCGTCAGGCGCTAACTTGTCGTTGTGCATAACGTCTGGGGTCTTTCCCATGAAATACCAATGGCAGGATGCGGGGATTGGAAAAACGACAAGGGCAGTCAACCTAATTTATCAACAGTTGGTTCCGTAGTCATACCTCACCACCCCGGACATTTCCCGCCGGGCTGGGTAATAGCCTCCAGTATCCGGCTGCAAGACTGACCGGCCGGGGTGCTCAGGCAGGCGGCAGCCAAACCCGCCCGGCCCAAACCCGCTTCAACTATTGTGTGATGAGGTCTCTGCTTTATCCGACTCTGTGTTTGCGTTCACCACTCGGTTGGTTCTGATGGGGACGCCAGTGGCCGGCAATGAAACTAAATCCGCAGTTCCAATCGAGGCGTCAGCAGGCGTTCCGGCAAGTTGGTCTCCCGCATAAACCGGACCAGGAGTTGATGAATCTCCCCGGCAATGTCTTTGTGGGTCGCTATTACGTTTCGGATCTGACTCGGATCGGAGGGAAGGTGGTAAAGCTCCGACACGCCGTCCTCGGGGCTGTACAGCAGGCTCCAGTCTCCAGAGGTGACCGTGGTGACGGGATAATCCGAGAGGGGCGGAGCAGGTTGTCCACGGAATGGACCGGATCGCCGGGGTTGGCGAAGGGAATGCTGCTGACAACGAAATCCCTCCCCTGCGTTGAACCGTCTCGCATCCCGGGCGCCAGAGATCTGCCCTGAACAAAGTCCGGGATCTCCATCCCCATGAGATCCAGTACGGTAGGCATGACGTCCACCGCCGAACTCAGGCCCTGGAATGTTCCCGGTGGCAGTCCGGGGACTTCGATCAGAAGCGGGATGTGGACAAGCTCTTCGAAGAGGGGGGAGTAGGTCCACGTTGATCCCGGTTCTCCGTAGGGCCGGAGCGTTCCATCCGGGGACTTTCCCGAGCTCATCTTGCCGAACAGGCCGCCATGCTCCCCGAAGTAGAAGCCGTGGTCCGTGGTGAAAATAACCGTTGTCCTGTCCGACAGGCCCATGTTCTCGACCGACTTCAGCAGGAAACCCAGCCAGGTATAGACCATGGTGATCTCGCCGCAATAGGTGGCGTGGCTCTTGCGAAGCATCGCTTCCTCGTATCCCGGCACGTCGTGCCAGTTCCCGTACAGGGGAAGCACCAGTTCGCCGTCGTAATACGGCCAATAGAGTTCCGTGTAATAGGGAGGGGCGTCCCAGGGCTCGTGAGGATCCCAGGTGTCTACGTAGAGGAAAAAGTCCTCTTTGTAATGTCGCTGAAGCCACCGGATGGCTGTCATGAATGTGCTGGGCGCGTTCCGGTCCGATTCGTATCGCCATGCCTCCCGTACGTCCAGGGATTCGTGATGATAACCCGGCTGAGGAATCATGGACCAGAGCGTGTCCTGCCCCCGGTTCATGAAGAAGGACTGGAATCCCCGGTCATAGTTCATCCCGTCCCTGAGATAGTAGGGCGTGTCCACCGCCGCCGCCGTGTGAAGGCCATGATCGGCCAGTATCTCCGCCAGGGTGGTTACGTCCGCGGGCAGAGGCTACCATCCCATGAAGGACATTGTCCAGCGTCCCGTCTGGTGGTCCGCCCTGGTGGGCATGGTCGGGAATCCGGCGGAGTAGTGCCGGTCGAACCGGACCGCTTTGGCCGCCAGCCCATCCAGGGAGGGTGTTCTGATCGTCGGATTGCCGTAAGCGCCTATGTGGTCCCTGCGAAAGGTGTCCGGAACAATCCAATGACATTCATCATGCACACTCCTGCGAACAAAGGGGGATGTATGAATTTATCACAAGACTGGGCAACCCGGAAAGTTCTTCACAGGTCAGTGGTGCGCCACAAAGCAGAAGCCCACGCCGGGCCGGCGTGGGCTTCTGCGGAGTTCCGTCCGCTACAGGACTGACCGGCCGCTCGTCTCCCGGCAGGTTTCACCGCCAGGTCGGGCGAGAGGCTGATCACATCGCCAAAGTGAAGGTAATGGTGAAGGTTCTTGATTTTGTCCAGTTAGGTGGATCGTGCAGGACTCGAACCATCGACTTCGTTCTTATCAGTTGCCAACTCCCGCTGGTCTGTGATTATTAGTGCCAAATGCCCTACAGATCGAGTATGGAAACCAATATCCCGCGAAAGGCCCAGTTCAGTGCTTCTGGACACAGACCATTGGGGGCTGTTCATCTCTCGGAAAGCGTCCTCCAACACCCAGGCGAGAAGAATGGTTTCTATCGCGGCAAGGTCTTCCCAGACTCGGCATGTCCGACTCCCCAACCCGGCTCCGTCACCAGCCAATGGGTCAAACCCTCGAAAGCCGCTATCACCCCTTCCTCGGTTCCCATTGCCCCCGTGTAGTAGTCCAGCATGTGGGGCGTTACCACCCGGCGACCAAAATAGCAGAAGGCCCCAGGACTGACCTGGGGCCCTCTCAATATCGACGGCATCCTCACCCCGTCCGTGGACTCTCCTTCACCAGAGAGGACTCTGGCCGACCTTTGCAGGGACCTTTTCATGTCCGCCCTAAACCCAATGTCGGCAAAAGGGCGCTATTTGGCACTCTCAGATAAGAATATAGGGCTTTGGTGCCGAAGGTCGGATTCGAACCGACACGGGGTTGCCCCCACCGGTTTTTGAGACCGGCGCGTCTACCATTCCGCCACTTCGGCGCATTTCTATTCTATACCGGGGCCTGGGAAATTCCCACCCTTCTCGCCGTGGCAATGCCAGGGTCGGAGACCTTCCGGCCTGGGTATTGCCATCGGACCCCGCCCCCAGGGCAATGGCGTATAGGAACGACGGGGGTCCTGGGGTGAGAACGCGGTTGGCCTGACCCCGGCCCGCAGGGCAAACGCATTCTCCAAGTAAAGGAGTAGAGTGGTAAGATTCCAGCGGGGAGCAAGAAGGTGAAAAGGGGTGGTGCAGATGGGTAGCAGTGAGGGCGGCAGCTTGATGGAACATTTTGGCCCTTTGGAGGATTCCAGAAGGGATCAGGGGAAACGGCATCAACTGCTGGACATCATTGCGATGACCAGCAGCGCGGTCATTGGGGGCGCTGAAGGTTGGGACGATGTGGAGTTGTTCGTCCGATGCAAGTACGAATGGTTCCAGAGATTTCTGGGTCTGCCCCACGGGGTTCCCTGCTCCGACACCTTTGCGCGGGTGTTCGCCGGTATTGACCCGGAACAATTCCGAAACTGCTTCAGGGACTGGGTGAACAGCGTCAGCCAACTGACCCAGGGCCAGGTAATTGCACTGGATGGCAAGACCTTACGGCGGTGCCACGACCGCCCTTCGGGGAAGGAGGCCATTCACATGGTCAGCGCCTGGGCTTCGGAGAACTCCCTGGTACTGGGTCAGGTCAAGGTGGATGAGAAATCCAATGAGATCACGGCCATAGCGGAGTTGCTCAATCTGCTGGACGTGTCGGGCTGCATCGTGACAATTGACGCCGTGGGCTGCCAGAAAAAGATAGCCCGGCAGATTGTGAGCCAGGAAGCCGATTACGTTCTGGCGGTTAAGGAAAACCAGGGGAAGTTGCTGGAGGACGTGGCCGACCTGTTTTCCTGCGGACAGAGGACCGAATTTGCTGATATGAGGCACGATTTCTGCCAGACCGTGGGCAGCGGACGTGTTGAAACCCGGCGCTGTTGGACCATTGACGGCCCGGAGCAGTTATCTTACCTGGATACCCGAGGTGATTGGCCTGGGTTGCGGAGCATCGGGATGGTCACGGCAGAACGATGTAAAGGGGACCAGGTGTCGGTGGAAACCCGCTATTACATCTCCAGTCTGGAGTCGGATGCCCAGCAGTTCTTGCGGGCGACTGGAAACCATTGGGGCATCGAGAATCGAGTCCACTGGGTGCTGGAGGTGTCCTTCAGGGAAGACGAAAGCCGGGTAAGAACCGGGAACGCGCCGGAAAACCTGGCGATAGTCCGGCACCTGGCCCTCAACCTGCTGCGCCAGGAGCGGACCTCCAAAGCCTCTATCAAAGCCAAACGCAAATTGGCAGGCTGGGACAACCACTACCTGCTGTCCATCCTCTCCAATTAGAATGCGTTTGCCCTGCCGCCCGTCCTTGTAGCTGCGGGGCGGCCATGATACCATTGAACTGATATGAATCCTGAAATGGTCCGCAACTTCTGCATCATCGCCCACATCGACCACGGCAAATCTACTCTAGCCGACCGTTTCCTGGAAATGACTGGCACCGTGCGCCCCCAGGAAATGAAGGCCCAGTTCCTCGACCAGATGGAACTGGAACGAGAGCGCGGCATTACCATCAAGGGAAAGGCCGTTACCATGCGGCACCGCGCCAACGACGGTCGAGAATACCAGCTCAACCTGATTGACACCCCGGGCCATGTGGACTTCAGCTACGAGGTATCTCGCGCCCTAGCCGCCTGCGAAGGAGCGCTCCTGATTGTAGATGCCAGTCAAGGCATCGAAGCCCAGACCATCGCCAACACCCTCCTGGCGATGGAGTACGACCTGGAGTTGATTCCCGTGGTCAACAAGGTCGACTTGCCCCAGGCGGAGCCCCTAAGGGTGGCCGGGGAGTTGCAACAGGCCTTCGGATTCAGGGAAGAGGAAATCCTGTTCGTTTCGGCCAAGGATGGCACCGGAGCCAGGGAGATTCTCGATGCGGTCGTAAACCGGGTTCCCCATCCCCAGGGCAGGACCGATGCGCCTCTCAGGTCGTTGGTCTTTGACTCGGTGTACAACTCCTACAAGGGCATAATCGCCTATGTGCGGATTGTCGATGGGCAGGTCTCCAAGAACGACCGGGTGATGGTAATTTCCTCGGGCAAGGCCGTGGAGATCGTCGAATTGGGAGTATTCGCGCCCTCCCCCCGGGCGGTGGAAACGCTGTATACCGGGCAGGTGGGATACATTGCCACGGGTTTCAAAGACGTGCAGGAATGTGACGTAGGGGATACCCTGACCATCAGCGGCAGGCCCGCCGAGGAACCCCTACCGGGATACGTCGGTTTGAAGTCGATGGTATTCGCCGGCCTGTACCCCTCCGATGGAGAGGAGTACAACAGCCTGCGGGCGGCCCTGGACAAACTTAGGCTGAACGACGCCTCGCTGACCATAGAGCCGGAGAGCAGCACCGCCCTGGGGTTCGGGTTCCGCTGCGGCTTTCTGGGGTTGATGCACCTGGAAATAGTGCAGGAACGTTTGGAGCGGGAATACGACCTAGACCTAATAATTACCGCCCCCAGCGTGGCCTACGAGGTGGAACTGCAGACCGGGGAGGTCCTGCTGGTGGACAGCCCATCCAAAATGCCGTCTCCAGGAATAATCCGGGAGATAAGAGAGCCAATCCTGGGTCTGACCATTGTGACTCCGGACCGGCATGTGGGCGCCATCATGGAATTGATGCACGCCCGCCGCTCCGAGTTCAAGCGGATGGAATACATCCAGAGCGCGTCCGCTGGCGGCGACGGCCCTTCCGGACTCGGCGGCCAGGCGCGGGTAGTCATGGAATATACCATGCCCTTGGCCGAGATGCTGGCCGACTTCTACAACCAGTTGAAGTCGCGCACTCAGGGGTATGCCTCGCTGGACTACAACTTCGAGGGATACCAGGCAGCGCCTTTGGTGAAGGTGGATATTCTGGTCAACCAGCAGTCGGTGGAAGCCCTGTCAATGATTATCCACCGGGACCAGGCCGTGGCTCAAGGACGCATGTTGGTGGAGAAGCTGCGTTCCACCATACCCCGCCAGTTGTTTGAAGTTCCGATACAGGCGGCCATTGGCACTCGCATCATCGCCAGGGAGACCGTCCGCGCCGTACGGAAGGACGTGTTGGCCAAGTGCTACGGCGGCGACGTTACCCGGAAGCGCAAGCTGTTGGAGAAACAGAAAGAGGGAAAGAAGCGGCTCAAGAGCATCGGAAGGGTGGAAGTGCCCCAGGAGGCCTTCCTGAGCCTGATGAAGCTAGGCGACGAGCGTTAACCGGGCCCTTTCTCAGACGCCCAGTCCCTCCCGCAGCTCTCTAATCTGGTCCAAGTGTTCCCCCCAGTGACGGGCAAAAAGGCCCTCTAGCAGTGCCTGCGCCGTGCGGTGTTCATCCCTACCCCGCGCTATCAGGTGGGCCAGGATGGACTTCTCGAAATCGGCGTCATTGGCGCCGGTTACTGCCTGCTCCAAACCGTCCAGAATTGAGCCGATGTCCTGCCGCACCTGCTCCATCTCCACCGCCAGGCGGGCTTGATCCATGTTGTTCAGGTCTGGCTTCAGGTCAAACTCCTGCTTCTCTCCCCACAGTATTCCCCCAATTAGCCCATTCATTCCCCCTTCTGGGGTGTCCACCAGGTGGTAAATGACCTCCCGTACCGACCACGACTCCGGGTCTGGTTTCCAGTCTAGGCAGTAATCCATGCCGTCGATAAGCCGGAAAAGCTCGTCCCTGATGGAACGAATATTATTCAGGTGAATCTCCTTCTGGCTGGTCAAAGCACCTCCTAGCTACGAGACGGGCGTTGGGGCGATGGGGCCGGAAGTGGCGCTGAACTAATTGGCTGCCAAGGGTCATTGGCGGGTATTGGCAACCGACCAGGCCCTTGCTGCTGGGACTATAAGCCGGGCCGGATGACCATCAAGAACAGGATGAAGATGACAATCGTGGTGGCGATTCCGCCCATAATGGCCCACTGCCTGCTGGCCCTGGCATATCCCGGGTCCAGGGCGCCGGAGTTGACCGCCTCTTGGGACATTCGACGCATTCGGAGCTCCAGGGGAAGCAATCGCAGCAGCCAAATGAGCGCGGTCAAAATCAGCAAGACCAACGACAGGGCCAGCCAGGTCTCCTGGAAGCGGGACCAACCCGTGATCCCCACCATGATGATGCCCGAGAAGAGCAGCATCGCCAGGCCGGGCAGGGTGAAAGCATAGTCGGCCAAGAGCACGGCCCGAGAAGTCATTGCAATGGCTTCCAAGTTGCCGGACCGGTCCGCCCTAATCTTCCAAAAGGCGGCGGTTATCAGGTTGCCCGCCAGTAGTATGGCAGAACCTATGTGCAGCACCAGCACTATCTTTAGCAGCAAAGTCTCATCTACTCTTCATGGTGGCCGAATTTACCTGTGGTTGGTAAGTAAGCGGCAAAAGGCCCTATAACCTAAGGGGAGCCCAGGGCCCGAATCAAGTCCCTCAACGGCTCCCTGGTATCCTCCCTCGCTAACCCGAATTCCAGGGAAGCCCGCAACAGGCCCAACGGAGTACCGCCGTCGTACCTTTTGCCCACGAACTCGTAGGCGTACATCTCGGCGCTTTCCAGCAGAATAGCCATTCCATCGGTCAACTGGATTTCGCCCTTTGCGCCGGGGGCGGTGCGTTCCAGGCAATCGAAAATCTCAGGGGGCAGAATATACCTACCCACGATGGTCAGGTTTGAAGGGGCTTCGTCCCGGGGAGGCTTCTCCACCAGGCGCTGGATTTGGTGCACCCGGTCCTCGGTAGGAGTAGCGTCGACCACTCCGTAGTTGGATATGACCTCCCAGGGCATGGGTTCCACGGCGACTACTCCGGCTTCCAATCGGTCGGAAACCTCCAGCATCTGCGCAATTACGCCGGGATCGTTGGCGACAATATCGTCGGGAAGAATGACTACGAAGGGCTCATCGCCCACCGCTTCCCTGGCAGTCAGGACGGCGTGGCCCAACCCCAAAGGTTCCTCCTGGATGACAAAGGACACATCGGCCAGGCCGGAAGCGTGGCGCACTTTGTTCAGAAGGTCCCCAGCGCCCGTTTCAGCCAACCGTCCTTCCAGAACGTGGTTGGGCTGGAAGTAAGCCGCTATCGACTCCTTGCCCCGGGCGGTAACGATGATTACCTCCTCGATTCCCGCTTCCGCCGCCTCTTCCACCACGTATTGGAGCATGGGCTTGTCCAGGATGGGCAAGAGCTCCTTGGGCACGGACTTGGTGATGGGCAGGAACCTGGTCCCCAGACCGGCGGCGGGTATTACTGCTTTTCGCACTTGCATAATTACTCCTGCGGTCATTTTAGCATTCCCCTACGTCGCCGGACAACGAAGGGGCGGCCTCCGCCCGGGTCTTTCAATTATTGCTATTGCGCTTTCCCTGGTCATCTCGAGCTTGTCGAAGGGCTGGCGAATAGGCCTTCAGTCTAACGGGCAGGCCGCTACACACCCCACCGTCATTCCGGCGGAGGCCGGAATCCAGGGTGGCGAGCTTGTGCTGACCGGAGAATTGAAACCCTTCACTCCGCTCAGGGTTACAATCAAAAGACCCTGTTCCGTTCTCCCCACCAATTGACAGGGCCACCCCGCTGGCCTACCATGAGTTGTGAGGCCGTGCTAGACGGGGAGCTAGCGGTGCCCTGAACCCGCAATCCGCTATAGCGGGGTTGAACTCCTACCCCAGGCGAGACTAATGGGCCAATGTCCCCGTATATTAGCATTGAGGGTTGGGTCCCACGCGGCGTAGACCTGCGAACCCCGCCAGGTCCGAGAGGAAGCAACGGTAAGCGGGAGCCTGCGGGTGCCGTGGGAGTGCCTGGCCTGAGTTATTGTACGAGATACACCCATGAGGTTGCCGTCGAAGGCAGGTGTGCGGTCTCGAATTTGCCTGTTCCCTTTTTGTTTTGACTGCTGCTCTAGCTCCCCGGCCCAATCCCCGTAAGGCGCTGGGCCAACACTTCCTGAGCGACAACCGCATCGTCGCGCGAATTATCGCCGCCGCCGACCTTGGCCCCCAGGAAGTTGTGGTCGAAGTGGGCCCCGGGCGCGGCGCACTGACCCGGCGTTTGGTGCAGTCCGCTGGCCGCGTAATCGCTATAGAGAAAGACCCCCAGCTTGCCGCTTCCCTGGCAGCCCGCCTTTCCAATCCGGCCAACCTGGTAACGGCGGAAGACGACGCCCGGACCGCGGATATAGCCACCCTCGTAGGGCCAGGAGCGGCCTACAAAGTCGTTGCCAATCTTCCTTACTATGCGGCCAACCCCATCATACGCAGATTTCTGGAGTCGGAACCCAAACCGGCTATCGCCGTGGTGATGGTGCAACGGGAGGTGGCCCAAAGCATGGCCGCGGCGCCGGGGAGCATGAGCCTTCTCTCGGTAGCGGTCCAGTTCTACGCCCGGCCAAGAATTGTGTGTCAAGTCCCGCCCCGGGCCTTTCATCCTCCCCCCAAGGTATCTTCTTCAGTAGTCCGTCTGGATGTTCTGTCCCAGCCAGCGTTGGAGGTTAAGGACCCCCAGGGCTTCTTCGACTTTGTGCGTGCGGGTTTCTCCGCGCCCCGGAAGCAGTTGCGCAATTCGCTGGGCCAGGGCCTGCGTGCGTCGGGCGAGTTGGCGGGCGAGATTCTTGCATCGGCCAACGTGGATGCACGCCGGAGGGCCGAGACCTTGGCCCTGGAAGAGTGGGGGCAGCTTTACCAGGCCTGGCTGGCCTTGGACGGCCAGTAAGATACGAGTTTCACCGAGTAACGAGCTGCTTTGCGAGTATCGGCATTCGCCAAGATTAATCTCACCTTCGAGGTCCTGGGTCGTAGACCGGACGGCTACCACGAGGTGGTGACCATCCTCCAGACCATTGACTTATCCGACCGTCTGGACTTGCAGCCCGCCCGCACTTTGAGGGTCGAATGCGATGTGGAAGGTCTCAGCGGTGAGGCTAACCTGGTGTGGCAGGCGGCGGCCAGTCTGGCCCGCCGAGCCGGTATCAGACCGGAAGCGCAGGTGTTTATTCGCAAGGGTATACCCGTGGGCATGGGCCTGGGGGGTGGCAGCAGCGACGCCGCGGCGGCCCTGGTGGCGTTGAACGAAATGTGGGAACTGTCCCTGACCCCCGCCGAGTTACGGGAAATTGCGGTGGAATTGGGCTCGGACGTGCCCTTTTTCCTGCAGGGTGGCACCGCCCTGGCCCAAGGTCGAGGCGAACTGGTCAGCCCCTTGCCCGCCTTGCCCCAATTGACGGGACTATTGGTCTGCCCTTTGACCACCATTCCCCGTAAAACAGCCAAAATGTACTCCAGCCTGACGTCGGCCCACTACAGTGACGGAGGAATAACCCGCCGCATGGTGGAAACCTTGACCAGTGGGCAATTTGTGGTGGATATGATGCACAATGCCTTCGAGGGAGTGGCGTTTCAGGTCTTCCAGGGCCTGGGAGAAACTTACCGTCAACTCTCCCTGGGAACTTCTTCCCAGCCTCACCTGTCGGGAGCAGGGCCGGCCCTGTACTGCCTGCCCTTCCGAGAAGACGAATATCAACGGTTGACCAGAGCCTTGCATCCTCTGAGGGTAAGGGCGTACCTTGTACATACGGTGGCAGCCCGGGCTAACTGAGCCTTTCTGAAGCGACTGGAAGCCTACTTGGTCCAGCCGCAGTCCCACTGTTATGAAAGGCAAGTATCCGGCCTGCTCCGAAGGGGCGGGCGTCACGGAGGCAAGCACCATTAGAGAGCGACTTAGATGAACGCATTGGCCAGTATTGCAATAGGCATGAATCCCAACATAATCGATGTTGGGCCTTTCCTACTTTCGTGGCACGGGTTCCTAACCGTTGTTGCCGTAGCTGCTTCGGTATTCCTGGTCCACCGCTGGGGGACCCGGGAAGGGATGGACTCTGATGCGGTCCTGTCGGTGTCGGTATGGTGCATCCTCGGGGGCATCATCGGGGCCAGGATTCTCCATGTCGTTGACTTTTGGGACAACATTTACCAGCACAATCCATTAAGCCTGTTTTTCGTGTGGCAGGGCGGTATTGCAATTTACGGCGCGATTCTGGGCGGTTTCGTCGGTGGGTCCCTCTACATCCTGATTCGCAACTCCAGGTGGTTCCTGGCGCTGTGGGGGCGCTACTTCAGGTTCATGGGAGAGCCCGCAAAAGCACCGCTGCCCGAAATAGGTCATCTGGCCGACATCGCGGCCCCCGCGCTGCTTATATCCATGGCCATAGGACGCATTGGGGACATAATCAATGGCGAACACTTCGCTTCTTTTACCAGCTTGCCCTGGGGCTTGATTTATACTCATCCGGCAAGCCCTGGCATTGGCCGTCCGGCCAGTCACCCGGCTGTGGCCTACGAGCTACTATTTGACCTTGCAGTGTTTCTGGTTGTTTGGGCCCTGCGGGACCGGCTGCGCCCCCGGGGTATGTTATTCGTCCTGTACGGCGCTCTTTACTCGACGGGGCGGTTCTTCCTCAGCTTCTTGCGCGAGGAGTTCAACGAGTACTTCTTCGGACTCAACGAAGCCCAGCTTGTGGCGCTGGCGGTGGTGATAGTGGCCGTGCCCCTGCTGGTATACAAGGCCCAATTCGTTCGCGCGGCGCCTCGCCGCCGGGTCCAGCAACCCCAGGGAGACGCCCGGGGAGACTAATTCCAAGGGGTAATAAAGAAGGGCCAAGCACCAGCGCGGCGGGCTAGGCTGCTGAAGGCCGAAAGTCCAGCACCCTGAGATTGACCTGCCGTTCGCCGTTCCAGTAGTCGGTGAGCAGGCTATATACCAGGTCAATGTTGGAAATACTATCTTGCCACTTCTCTGCTTGGTCAAACATCAATGCGGTCCATTCTTCCCTTCCCTGGCGCACCCGTAGTTTCACGTGCCGCCCCTGCCGACCCACGTACTGGGATGCCGTCACTTGGGCCCCCCGAGTCAGGAACACGGGCTGAGGGTTGCCAACGCCATAGGGTTCCAGGGCCAACAGCCATTCCAGGGCTTCGTGGCCCAGTTCGGCCAGACCTATGTCGGCGTCAATGCTGGTAATCGGGGCCAGGGGCAGTTCTGACAGGGCTGCGGCGGCGATGGCGGACAGTTCCTCCCGGAGTTCCGGTACTCTTTCCCGCAACAGGGTGAAACCCGCAGCCTGCGAGTGACCACCGAAACGCACAAAAAGGTCGCTGCAGGCCGTAAAAGCTTCTATCAGGTTGAACTCCGGGATGCTGCGGGCACTGGCTGTAACCCGCTGGTCGGCAACTGAGGACATCACCACCGCCGGGCGATGGAACATCTCGCTGAGCCTTCCCGCCACCAGGCCGGCAACCCCGGGAGTAATAACGGGGTCATCCACCAAGAGAATAGGGGGCACGGGGCTATGAAGTTGCACCTCGGCCAGAGCCACGGCAAGGGCCTGCTCCGTCAGGGCCCGCCTTTCCTGGTTTAACCCCTCCACCTGGTCGGCCAGAGCTTCTGCTTCGGCCTCGGATGTGGTCGTCAACAACTGATAGCTGGCCAGGGCGTGGTCCATGCGCCCCGGGGCGTTGAGGCGGGGAGCCAACTGGTAGGAGACCGTTTCGGTGTTGAATCCTTGAGCCTGAATGCCGGCGCGACGGCACAGGGCTCGCAGTCCCGGACGCCGCGTCCGGGCCAACTCCATCAGTCCTTGGCTAACTATGTAGCGGTTCTCGTCAACCAGGGGTACCAGGTCGGCGATGGTCCCCAGCGCGGCCAACTCCAGAAGGTCCCGGTTCCAGGGTTGCCCGAGATAGTCGTAGATCCCCTGCACCAACTTGAAAGCCAGCCCCGCGCCGCAGAGGCCGTCGTAGGGGTAACTGCTGCCGGGCATACGAGGATTGATTATTGCGGTGGCCTGGGGAACTCGCTCGGAGGGTGTATGGTGGTCGGTGATTATTACGTCCATCCCCAATTGCTTCGACCGGGCAACCTCGTCCACCGAAGTGACACCGCAGTCTACGGTGACGATCAGGCCGACTCCCTTTTCCGACAGAAGCCCCACTGCGTCGTCGGATAGGCCGTGTCCCTCATCAACGCGGTGGGGTAAATAGGGTTCGACCGGGACTCCGAGGGCCCCCAAGCCGTCGGCGATGATGGCCGTTCCGGTTACGCCATCAACATCGAAATCACCGAATATTCCCACCCGCTCCCCCCGCTGCACCGCGCTAAAAAGCCTGGGCAAGGCCAATTCCATACCCGGCAGTCTCAGGGGGTTGTAGGGCAGTCGGTGGGGCGGTTCCAAGAATAGCCGCAGTTTCTCGCTGGTGTCCACCCCTCGGGCAGCCAGGACTTGGGCCACCAATCGGGGCACCCGCTTATCTAGCTCGGGAGTGGGACGTTCAGGGGTCAATTGCCACTGGCTGATAGGTTGGGCCATCAAGTCCGCTGTCACAAAAAGTAGCGAGAAGATTGTGCCCGGTAGGCCGGAGAAAAGCTCGTCCTAACGGGCGGTGTTATCGTTGCAACGGTTGGTCATCGTCGGTCTGGGAGCCTCGGAACCAGCGGCGGCGCAATTCCCTTCGGGCCATGTTGCGGCGTGAAACATGGTCCATCAGGTTGCTGATGCCGATATACCGGAAGTCGTAGCCAAACAGGGTCTCCCAGGCTCCCCATAACGTATATATCAACAGTATAACGCCCACGAACCCCAGGGTAGAAACCAGTCTAAAACTGGATTCCAGTTGTCCGGAAACGAAAGCCAAGAAGACCAGTAGCAATTGCGCCAGCGATGCTTGCATTCCCTGGAAGGCTCCCCAGGGTTTCTGCCGACGGCGGAAGGAACGGGCAATCATGTACGATACGACGGGACAAGGCGTCAGGGCCACGAAAAGGGGCACACCGCCGCCAATGAGCAAGAACATCAGCAGCACGGGGACGCCGACGAGCAGAGCGGAGGCGTGGGCCACGGCGCTGCCCGTTCGCTCCCCCATGGTGAAAGTGTAAGTTTCTTGCTCTACTGGGCCCACAATCTAGGTTCCCGGTTAGCGGGACCGGTCCGGTTTGCCGAACACCAACACGGAATTGTGCCCCCCAAATCCGAAGGAGTTGCTCATGGTCACGTTCAGCTCTTGAGGCCGGGAGGTCAGGGGTGTGTAGTCAAGGTCGCAATCCGGGTCCGGGTCCACCAGGTTAATGGTAGGGGGGATGATGCTGTCCTGCATGGACAGGACGCAGAATGCGGCTTCCAGCGCGCCCCCGGCGCCCAGGAGATGGCCGGTCATGGACTTGCTCGAACTGATGGGGACCCGGTAGGCCTCTTCACCCAGAGCCAGCTTGATGGCCTTGGTTTCCTGGAAGTCGTTTAGTGGCGTGGAAGTGCCGTGGGCATTGACGTAGTCCACCTCGGAGGCGTCAATGCCGGCTGTCTGTAGCGCCATCTTCATCGCCTTGGCGGCGCTCTGGGCTGTGGGGTTGGGCTCGGTCAAATGATGGGCGTCGGAAGAAGCGCCGTAACCGCAGACCTCTGCCAGCAGGGGGGCTCCCCTTTCCTCGGCGTGTTGCTCGCTTTCCAGGACCAATATCGTGGACCCTTCCCCGATTACGAACCCGTCCCGGTCCCGGCTGAAGGGCCTGCTGGCCCGCTGCGGCTCATCGTTGAGCCTGGACAGGGCCCGTAGGGAGTTGAACCCGGCGACGGCTATCGGAACTATGGGGGCCTCGCTTCCGCCTGCCAGTACCACGTCCACCTGCCCCCGCCGAATCATTTCCAGACCCTGTCCCAGGGCGTCGGCCCCGCTGGAACAGGAGGAAACGACACAGTAATTGGCCCCCATCGCCCCGGTAACCATCGAGACTTGGGCGGAGGCCATATCTCCCAACATCATTGGAATTACGAAGGGGGAGACTCGTTTGGGTCCCCGCTCCCGCCGGATTGCCTCCTGTTGGGTCAGGGTAATCAGCCCCCCCACACCGCTGCCGACGATGACGCCGATACGGTAGGGGTCCGCCTCCCGTGGGTCCAAGTCCGCCTGGCGGCAGGCCTCCTGGGCGGCCACCGCGGCGAATTGGGCAAAGCGGTCCATGCGGCGGGCATCTTTCTTCTCCAGGTATTGCTCCGGGTCAAATCCCTTGACCTCGGCGGCAAAACGGGTATCGAACCCTTCGGTGTCGAAAGCGGTGATGTAGTCGATACCGGACTTTCCCTGAACCAGCGCCGACCACGTGGAGGGGGTGTCCAGGCCCAGGGGACTAATCATGCCGATGCCGGTGACGAATACACGGTTATTTTCAGTCATAATCATTCCCGTCGAAGGTATGTAGGGCCGGCAATTATCGTGGACGGGGAGATTGGCGCAGGGAGGACAATCGAGTTGGCACTGTTGACACCGCCCACATGCAGTGGACTATCCCAATAGCGGATAGTCCACTGCCCACCCCCAATTGGAGCTGATGCCCCGACTCAGACGCTCTTCCTCCGGGAGTCTAGGACAACTCCGTTGAGAATTTCGCTGAGCTCACTTATACGGTTGGAAACGTTGGTCGTCATTTCCTTGCTCCCGGTGCTCAGGGGGTCCGAGAGAGTCCGGAGCGATTCCGTAAGTTCGTCTATGCGGGTATTGATGTTCTCCGCCATGTCGCGGCGCGCGTTTGCCAGGGGTTGGGAGACAGTGCGCAGCGTTTCCACCAACTCTTCCACCCGCTGGGAGATATTCTCTCCGAACTCCCGGCCCGCTATGGAAACGGGGTCGGACCAACCGCGAAGGGTCTCGGTAGCCTCGCCGAGGCGCGCCGTGATGGTGTCGCCCAGGTCGCGGCTGCTGGCCGCCCAGCGCAGTTGGTAGGAGCGGAGAATCCTAAAAATACGGCCGTAGAGGTTGTCGATGGCAGTAAGTTTGGCGGAATAGCGGTCGAAAAGCTCCCTACTTTCCTGCATCGACCAACGCTCATCGTGGAAGACGAGCTGGCGTCCGGTGTACAGGTGATAGGGACGCATCTCCCCTTCCTGCAGCAGCTCACCCTTCTCGTTCAGCGGCGCCAGGCTGTCCCAGTTGGAGGTAGCGGGCAGTGGAGTCAGCAGATTAGCCGTCTGGTAATTGCTCACCAGGGCCTTTCCTCCCTGCTTCTGCGTGAGCCAAGCGGCCATGTCCATGATGCTTTCTTCGGTGTCGTAGGGCAGCCCGATTATGGTCATGGCCACAACGGAGAACCCCTTCTCCCGCAGCGTCACCAAGTCGCGGTGCATTTGACCGGGCTCCTGGCGCTTTCGGACCAGCTTCAAGTTTTCGGCGTTGTCCGACTCCACACCCAGGTACACCATGCGAATGTTGGCGTCGGACATGGCGTCAGCTAGTTCAGGGTCCTGGCCAATCTCCGCCCGGGCCTGGCAAATAAGGTACATATCATCGGTATGGCCCTTCCAGTCCTTGAGACGTTGCAGCCGCTCGTCCCGGTACTTGACCGCGCGCAATGGGGGTGTGTGCAGATCATCGGATATGAAAACGTTAAACCGGCCGTTGCTGGACGTATGTATCAGCCCATCCGCCGCCAGTTCCTGCAATTGGCTGAGCCTTTTCAGTTCAGTTTCCCGGCTTATCAGGCGGTAACCCAGAAATTGTTGAATCACCTGGCAGTAGGTGCAATTCTCGGTGCAACCGCGGACGGTTTCCAGAACACCGCCAGCCATGGGGCTGGCGGGAGTCAAGTCCCTGATGGAGTGAAAGTCTGGAAGCTCCACGAAATCGGGGCTTATTAGGCCCGACCTGCGGGTCTGCTTGAGTTGGCCCTCCCTCATGTAGCTGATGCCGGGAATCTTCTCCAAGTAGGAGTCCAGCATGGGGGAGCCTTTGTAGTCCAGAAGGACATCGCACAACTGGCCGATGATGTCTTCCCCTTCCCGGTTGACGATCACGTCAAAGTTGCCCATGCTAATGGCCTCTTCGGGCAAGGGGCTCATCTGGGGGCCACCGCCGATGGTGATGATGTCGGGATGGTTCTGCTTGGCCAGGTAGGCAATTTGGTAGGCCCGGGGAGCCTCGTTGATTAACGAGGTGACCATCAGGATATCTACCCCGTCCAGGTCTTTATCCGGGTCCAACAGACCACAGCGGTCTTCAAACCATATCTCTCGTTCGTAAAGATGAGGACCCTGCCATTGGGCCAAAGCCCCCGAGAGGAACAACATCCCCTGCCTGGGAATAGCAATATACTCGAAGTTACCCCCGGCAGAGGCTGGTTGTACCAACATTACCTTTTTGATTCTAGACATCCCGCTCCTCGACGTTTACAGGCAGATAGTTAAGTCTACATAAGACGACGGCAACATTATACACCAATCGTTTGGTGAACAATACCGCCGAATGCGTCAGCTTAAATAAGAACAGGAAGCAAGCACGGTAAACGTACCCTTTGCCCTTGGGGACTGGGACTTTTCCACGCGTGGTGATAACAATTCGTCCTGGCGAAGCCCCTGGACTGAATCGGAGGTTGTCATAAGCCGAGCAATGAAGAGGCCAATGGTCGGCGAAACGCAGCCCAGCATCGGGAAGGCTGTGCAGCGGCGGCCCCAGTGGCCTTTAGGCTGACTAATAAGAGCGGCAGGCCAGATTTTTCACCCTGCACCACCCTATCGATCGACCCTGCCCAGACTCAGAGGTCCTGTCTGCGGAAGTGAGGAACAATCTCTTTGGCGATGGTCTCGATGTGTCGCACCCGGTCTTTCCTGGGACAGGTAACGCTGAAGACTATCTGCCTGGCGCCGGCGTCGATGTACTCCTGGAGGCGAGCGATGCACTGGTCCACCGTCCCCAATAAGCAGTAGTTCCGCACAATGTCCAGAAAGTTGCCCCCATACAGGTAGCGCCCTCCCAGGGCCTCGGCGGCCACCGACGCCGCCTCTTCAATGCTGGGGTAGATGGATATATAGGGGAAGAACACCCAATCGAAGCTGGACAAGTCACGTCCTTCTTGTACCGCCAGGTCCTTGATTTTCTCCACACTCTCCTGGTACCTCTGAGGACTGTAGAAGTAAGGCAACCAACCATCACCGTAGCGTACAGCCCTGAGCATGGCGGCGTCCCGGCGGCCCGCCACCCATACGGGAGGATGGGGCGATTGAGTGGGTTTTGGGTTGATGGTCACGTCATTGAGCTGGAAATGCCGGCCCTGGTAACTCACCCTATCCTCGGTCCACAGTCGGCGGAGGGCTTCCAGGCACTCGTTGGTGCGCCGGCCCCGCTGCCGTACGTTGAGGCCCGCGGCTTCAAACTCTTCTGGGAACTCTCCGCCAACGCCGACTCCCAGGGTGAGGCGTCCGCCGGAGGCAATATCCAGGGTGGTGGTGAACTTCGCCAGCATTAGCGGGTGGTAGAAGGGCGCTAGAATGATGGACGACAGAAGCCTGATGCGTTCTGTAGCTCCGGCGGCCACGGCCAACAGAGGAAGCGCGGCCTGGGTAGCCCCGGGCGGATTGCCCCGCATGAAGTGTTCTCCCGAAGAGAGGTACTCCAATCCCAACTCCTCCATCCACCTTGCTTGACTCGCCGTCTCGGCTGTGCCCAGGGCCAGGTTGGCCCCGAAGCGTAGGTCTTGACCTGGCATAGTACCCTTTCTCCGCTCCCAGAAATTTTGGATTGCCAACCGGACCATTCCATTGGCAGTCTATGTTACCCCAAGGTGGGTCTACATCCAACTGTTCAGACTGGAAGGAAGAACTAATAGCAGGGAATGCCATGCCCGGCTCACAGGGGGTATACTTGACATAGAAAGCGATGGGCAGATAAACGTTCAACCGGGCTGCCGGTCCCGCTATGGAGCCGGCTCACAGCAGCCCCCGGGCAGGAGATGTAGGAAGTCCTATGGTTGTTCTGGTGACCGGAGCCACCGGGTTGCTCGGAAGAAGGGTGGTAGGGGAGCTGCTAAAGCGACACTACTCGGTCAGGTGTCTGGTGCACAGCCCGGGTGGCGAGCGGGTATTTCCCGACAATTCGGTTGACGTTCACTACGGGAACGTCTCGGATACCAACGTATTGGGCACAGCCTGCCAGGGCGTGGAGGCCATAATTCACTTGGTAGCGGTCATCCGAGAGTCCAGAAATGCCTCCTTTGACCAGATTAACCGGCAGGGGGTTGCCAATCTGGTAGCTGCGGCCAAGGAGGCCGGCGGCGTCAAGAGGCTGGTGCATATCAGCGCCATTGGGGTTGGCGGCGACCGGTCCTACCCGTACCTTTACAGCAAGTGGCAGGGGGAGCGCGAGGTTATAAATAGCGGCATTCCGTATACCATCATTCGCCCGTCGGTGCTCTTCGGCGAGGGTGACGAATTCCTCACCATGCTGGCCGGACTGGTGCGCGTGTGCCCCCTGGTTCCCGTGGTGGGGCTGGGTAGGAACCGCTTTCAACCCATTGCAGCCGAGGATGTGGCTCACTGCGCCGCATTAACTTTGACTCGGGACGACTTGAAGGGTAAAACTCTGGAGATTGGCGGTCCCCACCAACTCAGCTACAAGGAAATCGTTGGTACCGTGGCCCGCACTTTGGGGAAGCGGCGGCTCCCGCTGTACATTCCACCATTCATCATGCGGTTGAACGTCGCCATCATGGAAGCCCTCTTGCCCAAGCCCCCGATTACGTCGGAGCAGCTTCGGATGTTGCCCAACCGCAACGTCGCCGAATTGGGGTCGGTGGAGCGCTCCTTTGGCTTCACTCCCCATTCCCTGGAAGATAATATCGACTACGTCAAGTCGGTGGGTTTTGGAGACGGTATGCGTATCCTGCTGGGGTTGGGTATGCCGTCACGGGGAGCCCGCCGGGGCTAAGGAAACAGTAATTGGACTACTCAGAGGCCATAGACAAACTCCTGGGTATGGTTGACCACGAGCGCCCTCGGGCCAACGCGCCCCGGCAGAAGCGTATCTACGATCTGGGGAGAATGGAGGCGCTGCTGGGGCGGTTGGGGAAGCCCCACCTGGCCGCTGACACGATACACGTGGCGGGCACCAAGGGTAAGGGAAGCGTTGCGGCGCTTTGCGATTCAGTCCTCCGCGCCGCGGGTTACAGCACCGGGTTTTATTCGTCGCCGCACATGCACTGGTTTCGGGAAAGAATACGCCGGGACTCCCAACCTATCTCCAAGACCAAATTCGCTTCCCTGGTGGAGCGGCTCTGGCCGGACCAACGTTGGGTGGAAGAACAAACCGACCTGGACGCCGTGTCTCTCTTCGAGTTCATGACAGCAATGGCCTTCCAGTGCTTTGCCGAGGATGAAGTGGATGTCCAGACCATTGAGGTGGGGTTGGGCGGGCGGCTCGATGCCACCAACGTGGTGCGGCCCAAGGTCTGCGTGATAACCTCCATCAGCCTGGACCACACGGCGATACTGGGAGATACCATCGCCCAAATAGCCTCCGAGAAGGCGGGCATCATCAAGCCCGGGACCACTGTCGTCACGGCCCCCCAGGTCCCCGAGGCCCACGCGGTAATCGTTGAAGCCTGTCAACGCCTCGGGGCTGACTTGGTGCAAGTGGGCCAGGATATTTCCTGGAATGCCGGGGCCAGGAGCTTGGATGGGCAGCGACTCACCATCAGGGGGGCACTGGGGGAGTACGATCTGAGGATGCCGCTCCTGGGCAGTCACCAGTTGGAGAATGCGGCGGCGGCGGTGGGCGCCTTGGAATCCATGCAACGACTGGGTTACGAGATTTCCCCCCAAGCTATGGCTGAAGGATTCGAGCAAGTCGTCTGGCCCTGCCGTATGGAGGTCTTGTCCCGTAATCCAGTGATTGTGGCCGACGGCGCCCACAATCCCTACTCGATGGACACCATGCTGAAGACCCTTCCCGAGTACATTGAGCACCAGCGGTTGTTGCTCATTGCGGGTTTTTCCCGGGACAAGAACGTCAGCCAGATGGTGGAAAAGTTGGCCGCCGTGAATCCCCTGGTTTTTGTCACCCGGTCCAGGCATCCCCGGTCGGTCCCGCCAAAAGCCCTGGCTGAGGAGTTTGAAGGGTGGGGCCTCCAGGTTATTCAGAGTGAGAGTGTGGGGGAAGCAGTGGGCCGGGCCGTCGATTTAGCCCAGCCTGGGGACCTGGTGTTGGGAACCGGCTCCCTCTTTGTGGCAGCCGAAGTCCGGGAGAAGGTGTTGGGTATCGAGCCCGAGGTCTATCCCGATCTGCTGCCCCCGGGCCTACGCGACTCCGGCCCTTAGACTCCTGGGACCAGGGTTGGGTTTTGGGCTAATCCAGGGGGAATACGGAACCAAGGGTGGCGCGCTTTACTCTCCCCAGCATCTTTAGGGTGAGATTGAAATAATGACCAGCAGAACTGACCGGCGGCGAGCCGTCATAACCGGAATCGGCGCCATCACCCCCCTGGGCCTTTCCTCCGAGGCATTCTGGCAGGGGCTGGTGGCCGGCAAGTCGGGTGTCGGCCCCATGACGCTGTGCGACCCTACCGACTATCCATGCCAGATTGCCGGGGAAGTCCGCGATTTTGACCCAACCCAGTATATGGGCAGCCGGGAAGCCCGGCGCATGGCCCGCTTCTCCCAGTTGGCCGTGGCCGCCAGTCTTACGGCGGTGGAGGCCGCCGGCCTGGACATGTCCAAGGAGGACCCCTACCGGGTGGGAGTGGTCCTGGGCAACGGCAACGGCGGGTTTCCTACCCTGGAAGAAAATTGCCGGGTGCTGGCAAGCCGGGGCGGAATGCGGATGTCTCCCTTCTTCTTCCCCATGATTCTTCCCAACATGGCGGCGGCCAACGTAAGTCACTACGTGGGGGCCAGGGGGTACAGTTCTACGGCCACCACCGCCTGCGCCGCTTCCAACCAAGCTATTGGGGAGTCGCTGGAGGTTATCCGGCGGGGCAGCGCCGACGTGGTGTTGACCGGTGGCAGCGAGGCGGGCATCAGCCAGTTGGGACTGAGTGGGTTCGCGGTAATGCGGGCCCTGAGCACCCGAAACGAGGAACCGGAGAAAGCCAGCCGCCCCTTTGACGCCGAGCGGGATGGTTTTGTCCCCGCCGAAGGGTCGGTGGTGCTGGTGTTGGAGAGCCTGGACCACGCAGTGCGGAGAAACGCTCCCGTGCTGGCGGAGTTGACCGGCTTCGGGTGTACCTCCGATGCCGGCCACCTGGTGCAGCCCGAGGAAACCGGGTCCAGCGCCTCCAAGGCTATGGGTCTAGCCCTGGCGGACGCCGGAGTTTCCCCCGAAGAAGTAGACTACATCAATCCCCACGGTACTTCCACGCCCTTGAATGATGCGGTCGAGACGTTGGCAATCAAACATCGGTTCGGCGATCTCGCTTACCGGATTCCAATCAGCGGCACCAAGTCGATGATTGGGCATTCCTTGGGGGCAGCCGGTGCGCTGGATGCGGCGGCATGCATCAATACCATTGTTCACGGTATCATTCACCCGACCATCAACTACACCGTCGCCGACCCGGAATGCGACCTGGACTACGTTCCCAATGTGGCGCGCAAGCAAACGGTAAGGGTGGCCCTTTCCAACGCCTTTGGGTTTGGCGGGCAGAACGCTTGCCTGGTCTTCCAGAAGATGGAGGAGTAAGGGCCTGGTCTAGCTTCACTGTTTTACTGTCACAGAAACAAAATTACCGGGCAAGACCCGGTAATTTCTCGGTCCCGTTCCGTGCTATGGCTGTGAAGACCCCGGGCTGGTGGCCGGGGCCCTAAGTATTACCTTCGGCTGCCGTTTCTGGCTCTTTTGCTCCCCTGGCCAGTATGTCGTCCAAGATTCGTTGCAGGGCCATGGTGTGGCTGCACACGCCTCGGGTAGAGAAGAATAAACACTCACAACGCCACTCGCCCGAGTCGAACACAACTTCATAGGTGTTGTGGTTGCCGTGGAAAGTAGCTTGGAAGTTAGTTATGCTGACCCGCTCTCTCTCCACGGCGTACTTTCTTGCTTTGTCTACCTTCCCGATGATACTGGAATTCATGGACGCCTCCAAAACAGAGTGCAATTTACTGATTGTACGTTTCCCCTCCCTTGCGGTCAAGGAACAGCGCGACAGAGTCAGGGTATTTCGATTGTCACCACCCCGCCTTCCCGGGACTCAGACGCTTCGCTGCCTTCAGAGACCATCTACCTGAAATGGAGTCGTTACAATCGTGAAGCCCCGACGTTAGCTTTTGCGACCCTCCCGATTTTGGCGGATGGGTTTCGACTGGGCTGTTGCCTGGTTGGAGGAAGTCCCAGGCCGTGGCCCGCTCGTCCAGTATCAATTGACGGTGCCTTTACCCTAGAATACAATTCCAACCGGATACCGGGAAGCCTGATTTTGAGATTGTTGAGTCTGTACCGATGAACGGGGACCAAATTCGCGAATCCTTTATTAAGTTTTTTGAAGGCAAGGGTCACCTGCACATGCCCAGCGCGTCGTTGATACCGGCGGGCGATCCTACCCTACTGTTCACCAGCGCCGGCATGGTCCCGTTCAAGCCCTTCTTTATGGGTGAGCAGACCCCCCCTTCCCGGCGCTTGACCACCTACCAGAAGAGTTTTCGCACCACCGACATCGACGAGGTGGGGGACCATAAGCACCTGACTTTCTTTGAAATGCTGGGTAATTTCAGCATCGGGGACTACTTCAAGAACGATGCAGTGAGCTTCGCCTGGGAGTTGGTAACCCAGCTATTTCAGCTTGCCCCGGAGCGCATCTATGTGACCATTCACCTGGATGATGATGAGGCCTTTCGGATTTGGCGCGACGAAATTGGCGTTCCCGTGGAGCGGATTTACCGCTACGGCGACAAGGATAACTGGTGGGGTCCCGCCGGCACCGAGGGTCCCACCGGCCCTTGCTCCGAGCTTCACTACGATGGTGGAGCGGAAAAGGGGTGCTCCCCCATGGTGGAACCGGACTCGTTGACTGCCCAATTCTTGGCGGAGCGCAGCGACGATGAGCCGCGACCCGTGCCTGGCTGCCACCCCAATTGCGATTGCGAGCGGTTCGTCGAGATGTGGAACCTGGTGTTCATGCAGTTCTACCAGGACCCCCAGGGAGATCGCACACTCCTGCCCGCCCCCAGCGTGGACACCGGAATGGGCTTGGAGCGCGCCGCCGCAGTGCTTCAAGGGAAGCCCAACGTTTACGAAACAGACCTGTTCCTGCCGATTGTGGAAAGGGTCTGCCGGTTGACCGGCCAAGCCTACGGCTCGGATACGGATACCGACTACGCCATCCGAGTGGTGGCGGAGCACGCCCGGGCCGCTTGCTTCCTCATTGGCGACGGCGTGGTGCCGGGGAACGATGGCCGGGGTTACGTGCTGCGACGCATCATCCGCAGAGGCATTCGCTACGGCAAGCGGTTGGGGCTGGACCAGGCCTTTATGACCGAGGTAGCCCAAGTAGTCCTGGAGCGGTTCCGAGACACCTACCGCGAGTTGTTGGAAAACGACGCCTTTATTCTCCGAGTTATCCGTTTGGAGGAAGAGCGGTTCGGGCAGACAATCCTGACCGGGTTGGGGCTCTTGGAGCATGAGATGATCCCCCAGGCCGTACAAGGTAGCTCCGCAGGCCAGGGCCAGGCCACCATATCCGGTCTCCAGGTGTTCACCCTGCACGACACCTATGGCTTCCCCCCGGAACTCACCGCCGAAATCGCTCGGGAGCACGGCTTGGAGGTTGACCTGGAAGGCTTCGACCGGGAGATGGACGCCCAACGCCAGCGGGCCAGGGCCGCCCAGGCTTTCACCGGGTCGATGGAAGTCTTGACCACCTACGAAAACCTGGGGGTCGGGCACACCGACTTCGTGGGCTATGACGACTTGGAACGGGCTACAGTGGTCACTGGAATTCTGGTTGACAACCAGGCCGCCGGGCGCGGTACCCAGGGGCAGCCGGTGGAAGTGGTGCTTCAGGAGACCCCCTTCTATGCTGAAGGCGGGGGGCAGTTGGGGGACCAGGGCCGGATCGTCGCTTCCAACGGCGTGGTACGGGTCGATGATACTCAGAGCCCGGTGGCCGGGCTGATAGTGCACCGGGGCGTTGTGGAGCAGGGTGACGTTTCCCTGGGGGATGCGGTAACCGCCAGGGTCAATGTAGCCAGACGCCTGGACTCGGCGCGGAACCACAGCGGCACCCATCTGCTTCATGCGGCCCTACGCTCGGTGTTGGGGGCCCATGTGCGTCAGGCGGGCTCCCTGGTAACGCCCGACCGTTTCCGGTTCGACTTCAGCCATGTTAGCCCCCTGTCCCCGGAGGAACAACTGTCGGTACAGGGGCTGGCCAACCAGAAGATTCGAGAAAACCTGCACGTGTCCGCCCACGAGACCACCTACGCCGAAGCGGTCAGGGAGGGCGCTCTGGCTTTCTTTGGTGACCGGTACGGGGACGTAGTGCGTGTGGTGGAGATGTCCTCCGGCGAGCCCTTCAGCCTAGAGGTCTGCGGCGGCACCCACGTGTCGGCCACTGGACAGGTGGGCGCCATCTTCGTTCTTGGTGAGTCCAGCATCGGCGGGGGCATGCGCCGCGTCGAAGCGGTGACGGGCCGGGCTGCCGAGCAGCTATTCGTCGACCAATCGGCCAAACTGGAGGCGCTCTCTCGCAGGCTACAAACTCCCGTGGCCGACTTGGAAGCCCGATTGGACAGCTTCATCCAGGACACCGAAGAACTCCGCCGCCGTCTGGCTGCCTTGGAGCGCACCGCCCTGCGAAGGGAGGCCGAAGAGCTTTTGGGCCGGGTGGCCGATGTTCAGGGAGTCAACGTAATAGCCGCCAGGACATCGGCCACCCGGCCCGAGGCCATGCGAGAGATGGGAGACTTCCTGAAGGCCAAGAACCCCAGTTTAGTCCTGGTATTGGGGGCAGTCATCGATGGCAGTCCCATGTTGGTCTCAATGGTGACTTCGGACCTGGTGGGCCGGGGTCTGCACGCCGGAAACATTGTCCGAGACGCCGCCAGGGTCATGGGCGGCGGCGGCGGCGGACGCCCGGAGATGGCCCAAGCCGGCGGTCGCCAGGGTGAGAAGCTAGAAGAAGCCCTGCAGGGTGTGGCGGAATTGGTACGCCGGGGCCTCTCGTGAGGGGAACGGAGTGCCCGGCAGATTCCTAGCCCTCGACTTGGGCGAGCGGCGCATCGGCTTGGCGGTGAGCGACCCCGCCGGAAGCCTGGTAATCCCCGTGGGACACCTGGAACGGGGCAAACTTCAGGGAGACATCGACCGGGTCTTGGAGATTGTCCAAACTCGGCAAGCCCAGGGCCTGGTTGTGGGGATGCCCTACACCCTTTCCGGCGCGCTGGGAAGGCAGGCGCGTCAGGCCGAGGGTTTTGTTCGGGCGATACGGCGGCGCACCAACCTGCCGGTGCACATGGTGGACGAGAGATTCACTTCCTACGAGGCCGAGGCCCTGCTGCGGGAGGCTGGCCGCCAACCCTCACGAGACCGGGGTTCGGTGGATGCAATGGCGGCGGTGCTCATCCTGCGGCGGTTCCTCCGCCTGGATGAGCCGTAGGCGAGGATTCGAGTCTAAAGATAAACCCGGTCGAAATCGTCGGATAGCAAGGTCATCGAGTCCAAGTCTAGCTCAAAGGACAGCACCACCGACCGGTCGGAGGTGGCGCACAGCACGCGCTTCCCTTTGTTGGTCACCACGCTTTCCGCCCAGGTGTAGTCCAACTCAGCGCTTTCGACGCCAGAGCGGTTGCAGACAATGACGGGCGCCCCGGTATCCTGGCTACGCTGCTCCCACTCCCCGTCCGGGGCGCAACCACCCGGGCCCCAGGCTGCCGGAGACACGAATAGCTCCGCTCCCTTGTCCTTCAGTATCTGGGCAACGTCGTTCTTGTACGCATCGGCGCAGACCAGAACGCCCACTTGGACACCGTCGCAGTCGATTGGGCTAATTTCGGTGCCCGGAGTGGACCAGGCCTCCGGCCCGCGCAGGGCCTTGACCTTGGAGTGTTTCCCAATGATTTCGCCCCGAGGGTTGATTACAAAGGCGGTGTTGTACATCTGGTCGTCTTGCGGGTCCCGATCCGGGTGCGATAGGAACACCATAACGTTCAATTCCTTGACCAATTGGCAAAAGTCCTGCACCCAGGGATCCGGTTGGGGTAGAATCCAATCGGTGCCAATCATCTTCATAAACATGTACCCGGGAATACACAACTCGGGCGTCACAACCCAATTTGCGCCCTGGGCCGCCGCTACTTTTAGCGCCGACCGGACTAGCTCGCGGTTGTGGGGTACATCGCCGGTAATCGGAGCCAGGTGTAGAAGGGAGATTTTTAGCTTCCTCATGTTCTCTGGCCTCGCAGGGAGTAAAAGTCATACTCAGGTGATAAAGCAAATAAAGCTTTACCGGATGGAGGGATTATAGCATTCTCGTGCCAACCGTGCCCCGGCTCCTTGCCCAATTCCAGGGTCTTTGGATTGTCAACCCTCCGCCTTCGCGCAGTGCAGGCTCTGAGCGGAGCGATGGGCCTAAATTCTCCGGTCAACGCAGGCTCCTCACCCTTGGATTCCCGCCTTCGCCGGAAGAACCGGTCTCTCGCGATCCAATATCCCATTGCCCGGGACCCCCCGAACCTGCCTCTTGACGCTTGGGGAGCGGCAAGGGACAATGAACATCAGGATTACTTTCCTACTTCCGCAGTAGTTCTTTCTTCAATGCCCGGTGGTGTAGCGGTAGCACGTCAGCCTTTGGAGCTGTAAGCCCTGGTTCGAGCCCAGGCCGGGCAGCCAATAGCAGCAGGCACGAAACATCTTTGCCATCTACGTCTTTACCTCGCAAACAACGCACCCCCGCTGACGCCTGGCGAACCTGTCAGCCCCGGGTCTTTTTGAGAATCCCTCTTCAGATATACGCCCGGTCTCTCCGAGCTCGTCTAGGGGTGGCCCCACCATGAGTGAAGGGAAGAGGCTGATGTGCCGGGCTAGCACAGGCCCCTACCCCTGGATTCCGGCCTCCAGCGTAATGACTGACGAGTGGGTGGCGTCCTGCCCGTTGGGGCGAGTTGGTCTCTACCCGGGGTACTTAAAGAACCTGACCACGGTACAGCGCAATGGCAATTTGATTGCAAGAGGCCCGCCATTCCCGCGAACGCAGGAATCCAGCACCCCAATTCAAGATGTCCATCAACTGGTAGGCTAGTTCGCCAGATACGGAGTCGGGCCATGTTGCCGAACCGGGCCGGCTCTTGGCCGGGATGACGGTAGGCTCGAACCAAAGGCGATTACCCCGGCTCATTGGACACTCTCCATTGACCCCCCCGCCCCCGCCAGTTATAGTATTTTCCACCGAATCGCCAGCTTGGGTATACCTTGGGGAGGCTGACGCCCATGTACGCATTGATTCTAGCCGGCGGAATGGGAGAAAGGCTCCGACCTCTCACCGACACGGTGCCCAAACCAATGGTTCCCGTTCACGGAAAACCGATCCTGTTGCACCAAGTGGAATGGCTGAAGGGTGTTGGCGTCACTGACGTGGTGTTCCTGGTAGGCTACCGTTGGCAAATTGTCCGAGACTTTTTTGGCGACGGACAAGAGTTTGGAATTCGTGCCCTGTACAGCGTGGAGGACTCTCCATTGGGTCGAGGCGGCGCTATCCGGCAGGGGTTCGCCCAAGTTCCTGAAGAGGTAGAATCGGTAATGGTCTTGAACGGAGACATCATCACCGATGAATCACCCCAGGCGATAGTTGAACGGTACCAGCGGGGGTTGCGCCAAGACCCGGCCCATCTGGCTACAATCATGGTCGTGCCCATGGTCAGCCCCTACGGCCTGGTGGACATCGATGAAGGGGACACGGTGGTGGGGTTCCGCGAGAAAGTGGAGCTTCCCTTCTGGATTAACGCTGGTATTTACGTGTTCGACCGACGGATAGCGAGCGAACTTCCCCACCTGGGCGACCATGAAACCGAGTCCTTCCCCCGTCTGGCCCAAGAGGGAAGAATCTCGACCCTGAAGTCTCGGTCATTCTGGCGCAGCGTAGACTCGTTCAAAGACCTTCGTGAGGCGGAAGAACACCTGGAAGGACGCGGCTAGAGCGTGGGAGGCCTGAGCAACACCAATTGCCCAACAAAGAGAGCGTACCCCAGGTTTGATTGATCCCGAAACTAGCAGCATGGTCTCGGAAGCCGCTGCCAAGATTAACGCCAATATTTGCCGGGTGCTGGTGGGGAAAGAAGGTGTGGTTGAGCTGACCTTGGCGGCCGTTCTCAGCGGCGGCCATGTGCTCCTTGAAGACGTGCCCGGAATCGGCAAGACTACCCTGGCCCGGTCGTTGGCTAGCTCCTTGGACTGCGTTTTTCGGCGTATCCAATGCACGCCGGACCTGATGCCTTCGGATATTACCGGCATCCACTTCTTCAACCAGAAGAGCAGTGAGTTCGAGTTTCGCCCGGGCCCCATAATCTCCCAGATAGTGCTGGCCGATGAGATAAACCGGGCCACGCCCCGTACCCAGTCCGCCCTCTTGGAGGCCATGGCGGAACGTCAGGTCACCATCGACGAGACAACAGTGCCCCTGCCGGCCCCCTTCCTGGTTGTGGCTACTCAGAACCCCATTGAGCTTGAAGGCACTTTTCCCCTGCCCGAAGCCCAGTTGGACCGCTTTCTGCTGCGTCTGCGTTTGGGTTATCCCAACGAGCCGGAGGAGGAGGACATGCTGCTCCGCTTTGAGGGAGCTGATCCCCTGTCTGAGTTGCAGCCCGTCTCCACGGCCCAGGAGGTCTTGGAGTTCCAGTCCATGGTCCGCAAGGTCTATTTCGATCCTGTCCTCCGCACTTACGTCGTGAGAATTGTTCAGGCCACGCGGCATCACGGTGAGGTGGAATTGGGCGCGAGTCCCAGGGCGAGCCTGGGTCTCTATCGGTGCAGCCAGGCCCTGGCGGCCATTCGGGGAAGGGAGTATGTGACGCCAGACGAGATAAAAACCCTGGCGCCTTTCGCCCTGGCGCATCGGGTTATTCTCAAGTCCCAGGCCAGGTTGCGGGAACGAACCCCCGAGGACATCGTAGAAGAAATCCTGGCCCAGGTAGAAGTCCCGGTATAAGCGGGAGGACCGGTCGGTCTTGGGATTGCCCACACTGAAACTTCTCAGAATAGAGGGCCAACGGACCCACTTCCCTGGCGCGGAATCCGATTCCCCAAGAATTACCCATTGAAGGCCCCGAATGCTCAATGATGTATGGCTGCTGGTAAGCGTAATCCTGGTGTTCATTGGCCTGGTAGCCAGCCAGGGCCTGCTCTTGGTCGTGGGGTCGTTGGTAATTATCATCTGGTTGACCGCCAAGTTCTGGGACCGTTTTGCCTTCCTCGACGTCACCCACGAGCGTTCCCTGTCCAGAAGCCGCGCCTTCATCGGCGATACGGTGGACTACACCATTACCCTCACCAATAAGAAGATCCTACCCCTGATTTGGGTAGATCTGCAGGATACTTTCCCTTCCGACCTGGACTTGCCCGGGGCCAGCCTACGGGGCAGTGGAGTGGAGGTTTCCAAGGAGCACCGGATTACCACCTCCCTGCTGCCCTACCAAAAGGTGTCCTGGAAGTACACCCTGAGGTGCGCCGCCCGGGGGTACCACCGCATCGGTCCTGTCCGCTTGCGCAGCGGGGACATTTTCGGGTTTACCGCCGCCGAGGCCCACTTTCCGGGGGTAGACCATATTTTAGTGTACCCACGAGTGGTGGATCTAAGCCAGTTGATTCTTCCCTCGGAACACCCCTTGGGGGAGACCCGAGGCCAGTTACCGCTGTACCAGGATACCAGCCGCTTCTTTGGGCTGCGGGACTACCACCCGACGGACCCAATGAAGCATATTGACTGGAAGGCTACGGCTCGCCGCACCTGGCTACAGACCAAGGTGTTCGAGCCGGTAGTCTCTTTGAACGTGCTCATCGCCCTTAACGCCAGCACCGGGGAACACGCCTGGCAAGGGGCAAACCGCCGGCTATTCGAGCGGGCCGTTACGGTGGCCGCCTCGGTGGCCAAGCACTGCGCCGACAAGAGTTTCAGTTACAGCTTGGTGAGTAACGCCGTGGCAGTGTATTCCGGCAAGTGGCTCAACGTGCCTTTCAGCAGTTCTCCCTCCCAGATCGGCTTGGTCCTGGAGTCCCTGGCCTTGGCCGGACCATACGCCGTGGCCAGTCTCCCCGAGGTGCTGCGGACCCAGCGGGACTCGTTGCCTCCCGGTTCAACCATCGTGTTGGCCACTCCCGTGGTTACCCGGGCAATGGTGGAGGAAATAGGGGAAGTGAAGATGCGGGGCTACCAGGTTATTCTGCTTTACTGCGGGGATGGTGGTCCTGAGTACAGGCTGCCCAATATGCCGGTCTATCTGATGGGCCAAACCTTGGATAACCTGGAGCGTCATGAGTCTGCTGTGGCGTAACGGCCTGATAACGGGGGTTAGCCTCTTTTTGGAGACCTGCGCTTTTTACCTGGTCTTCAACATCGTCGGAACGCTGGTCCAGTTGCCGGGAGCGAAGATTGCCTTCGGGCTGGTTTTCTTGACCCTGGTGTGGTCTTTTATCCTCTCCATGTACTTGCAGACTATTCGATTTTCCCTGAACCTTCGAGGCGCTTTGGGCTTGGCTATAAGCGTGGCGTCCATCTTGGTATTGGCGAATTGGAGTTCGGGGTTGGGGTTCAATCCCATTGGCAAACTCTTGGGCGGCGACTTCTCCCTGGCGGTGGGCCTTGTCCTGACCTTAGCCTTTCTAGTCGCCCTGTGGTGGCGGGGAGCCTCCATAGCCCACGACGAAGTTACCCTGGAAACTATTCGGGGCGCTTTCCAGTGGGGCCTCGTGGTCGTTATCCTTGCTGTACTTCTGGATAGCCTGACTTCGGCGGAAGTCGTCAACGGCTTCCTGATAGTGGGATTCTTCGCCGCAGGACTGGCCGGTCTTTCCGTGGCCCGCTTTTCTTCCGAATCTGCCGGGCTTCACATAATGTCCAAGGGTTGGTTTTTGCCCATCGCGGCCAGTGTGGGCGGAGTCCTGCTGCTGGGCCTGCTGATTGGCATGTTGGGGCTGGGCGGTCTGGACGATGTTACCCGGGGCATTCTGCGGATAGTCGGCGGGGTGGGCCTTTGGATTCTCAAGCCCTTGCTGCTGGCGCTGGGCTTCTTGGCCGCAGCCCTGGTAGCCCTGGGCAACTGGCTGTCCAGCATGTTCGGCGGGGGCGATTTGAGCGGCTTGGAGGCGGCCCAGGAGCAGATAAGGCAGTTCCACGAAAGTCTGGGAGAAGTCGAACAGACCGGGCCGCCCCAGATTCTGGTGTGGACTTTGAAGCTCCTGGCCTTTCTGGCCGGGGCCAGCCTGGCGGCATGGGTTCTATTCCGGTTATTCCGCTTTCGACGGTTGTGGCGTCGTCAAGAGGAGGTGGAAGAAACCCGGGAGTCACTGTTTAGCTGGGAAAGGGTTAACTCTGACCTCCTGGCGATGCTGAAGAACTGGCGTGGCCCCCAGCAAGGTCAGGCGCGGTACGGGGGGCCCGGTATGCCGGACCCCAGGGACCCACGGGAACTGTACCATCGCTTCCTGCTACTCGCCAGCGACGTGGGCCACCCCAGGATGGAGTGGGAGACGCCCCGGGAGCATCAAAGGGAACTGGTTACTGCTCTGCCGCCCAGGCCGGTGGACCGAATTGTCACCGATTTCCAGTCGGAGCACTACGGCCATGCTGCGGTGGGGCAAGGGGAGATGGAACAATTGCTCAACGATTGGGCCGCGTTGAACCAGTATGTCTCCGACCAGAAGCGGCAGGAGAGCGAGCAGTCCAAGGAATAGCTAAAGATGCTCATACTGGGCGCAGGAGACGCTGCCCCCTCTATCTAGCCGGGCCCCGGCCCGGGTGCAGGAATAAAGGACGGTTAATATTCCGATTGGCGCCGACTCGTCCTCTGTGTGCCCGTTGCTCTTATTTGAACTGGGGTATCACTCGCTCGGCGACGTTGCTCATCAATTCGCGAATCCTGGCCGTGTCACCAGTGTTCAGGGCCAGGACAATGTGCTCCACGCCTGCGTTCTGGTAGGCGGCTAGTCCCGCAATCATCTGGTCGGGGTCACTACCGGAGAGGCGAGAGCGGCTGGCAGCCCGGTCGCTGGAAGGGCCGTCGTGGGCTTCGACCTCAATTCGGGCCGACATGGTCAACGAGTCCGGGTCCCGCCCGGCGGCGGTTGCCAAGTCCCGTACCTCCTGCCGGCCAATGCTGTACTCCTCGGGAGAGACCCCCGACGGATGCCACCCATCGCCCACAGTAGCGGCCCGCTTCAGGGCCCCGGGGCTGGAACCGCCGATCCAGAGAGGGATATGGGGTTTCTGAAACGGCTTCGGAGAAAATTTTAGGTCGGCGATGTTCCAATTGCGGCGTTGGTAGGTCGGATCTTCGTTGGTCCACAACTCCTTCATAATGGCGATGCACTCGTTGGTTAGTGAACCTCTGCGCCGCATGGGAATGCCCAGGGCGTCGAACTCCGGGCTCATGGCTCCAACCCCAACCCCCAGGGTGACCCGGCCCCCGGACATCTGGTCCAGGGACGCCGTGTACTTGGCGAGTTCCACCGGGTTGTGGTAGGGAAGCACCAGCACCGAGGTGCCCAGGAGCACCCGGCTGGTGGTGGCGGAAATGTGGGAGAGGGTTGCCAGGGGATGGTAGTAAGGCTTATCGTCCAGGCGCTCCCGTATGTAGCCGTTATTGAACAGGTGGTCCATTACCCATACCGAGTCGTAGCCCAACTCCTCGGCCACCGGGCCCAGGGCCAACACCTCGCCAGGGTCTTCGACGCCCCAATTGTTGGGAATAGTGATGCCAAATTCCATTTTAACCTCGTGCGGCGCGGAATGGCGGAAAGGGCCAGTCTAGCCAGTCTTGATGGCCTGAAGCAGACGGGCCATCTCGATAGCCGCAACGGCGGCGTTGCTTCCCAAGTTGCCCGATTTACCTCCGGCCCGGTTGATGGCCTGGTCCATGTTCTCGGTGGTCAACACCCCGAAGATGGTGGGTATGCCGGTTTCTCGTCCCACGGCGCTGATGCCGCTGGCGGCCTGGTTGGCAACCATGTCGTAATGGCTGGTCTCCCCGCGAATCACCGCTCCCAGGCAGATGATCGCGTCATACCGTCCCGTTAAGCCGAAGCTCCTGGCGGCGGTGGGTAGCTCGAAGGAACCAGGCACCCAGGCGACGCTGATGTCCTCATCCCGGACACCATAGCGAGTCAGCGTTTCCACCGCTCCGCTCAACAGCGACTTGGTGACCACATCATTGAACCGGGCCACGGCAACGGCCACTCGAAGGCCATTACCGTCCATTTCTCCATTCAACTCTCTGGGCAAGGCATCCTCTCCTGAAGAAAGTTGGTTACCAGCTAGGCGGCTGCATTTTACTCTCCCAGAGGAGAGGCTACGCCTGCTTGAAGCACCTTATCGACGAATTCTTGCTCCGAGACTGCGCCGCTGAACCTTATGGTTTCGTTAATCACGGTAAGCGGCACCGACCTGACAGTGTACCTGTTGCCCAGGGAGGGAAACTCCTGAACTTCGATAACGTCGGCAGTGATTTGTGGGCTTTCCAGGGCCAAAGCGTGGGCCACCCGGGCCACGTTGGGACAATACACTCAAGCCGGCGTTACGAATACCTGAAGGTGCACAGGTTGGTTGACCTGGCGCAGGCGTTTGCGGGTATCCATGCTCAGGGGGCTTACCCCCCTCGAAACGGTCTTAATGTCCTCAATGACCGTCGCTAGCTCGTAGCCCATCGGAATTCCGTAGAATTTAATCCTCGCGACACTCCCGTCGCCGATTACCGTGGCTGGCACCTTGTCAATACCAAACTCCCTGGCTACTTCCGGTTGAGCGTAAAAGTCCACGATGTCCAGTTCCAGCTTGGGGGAAAGCCCCGCCAACTCCTGCATCAATTGTTCGGTTTGGGGACAGTAAGGACATTCCCTGCCTGGGATGGCAATCGGGGAAGGTCTTTGGGTGAACAGCTTCAACCGGACGTTGGCCTTCAGGTCCTTGCGGAGCGTCCGCTTCAGTTGGGTTTTGTCCCGGTCGGAAATGATGGCTTGCTGCGTCATGGCGTATTCTCCCAGAGCATAAGGCTGCTGCCAGCAATGCCAGGCAGGGGTACATCGGCATAGCCGAATGCCGGTATTGGGTACTGGCTAGTTTCCCTGGGTGTGGTCCCGCGTAGCACCGATTTCCCTTGGCTGACGGGGTAACATCTATGCGGCGAGGACGACAACTCCTCTCGGTGATCCCGGCGCCATCGCAGGACGAGCCATCATGTCAACTTAGGGGGCGCGGGCTACGAGGGAGCGTAAACAGTTTACACTGGAAGCCAGCGGTTATCCACCCTTGTCGAGGATGGCCCGGATGGTGAACATGCGCTGAAAGAGGGTAAATCCGGAGACAACGGCGATGGCCAACAGGACCCAAAGGAATATGGGGGGCGCAATCAGGCCGTCTATTACCAGTCCCAGTCCAAGGATAACAACCCGCTCGGTACGGGTCATAACTCCTGCCCGGGTGAAGGCGCCCAGTCCTTCGCCACGCGCCCGGAGATAGCTAACTCCCTGGGATAGGATTAGCGCCAGCAGCAACACCGTAACGAAGAGCATCAAGTAGCCTTGGCTGAACCCGGCCTGGAACCCGTAGATAGCCAGCCCAACGAACAGGCTGGCCTCACCAAGTCGGTCGAAAACGGAATCCAGCAACGCCCCAAAGGGACTATCCGTTCCCGTCAAGCGGGCCAATGCGCCGTCGAACAGGTCCAGAAAACTGCCCAGGAGGAAGACAACACCACCCCAAAACATCCACCCGGTAGCCACCAGGGCGGCCCCCGCCACCGAGATGGCGAAGCCCATAAGGGTGATAAGATTCGGGGTCAGGCCCAACGTCCGGAGGAACTTTGCCCCCGGCAGTTCCACGTACTGTAGGACTGCCGACCTAAACTGTTCTCTGCCAAGCATTGCCATTTTCACTTCGCGTCTTTGCCGCCGCATCCAAGCAGGCGTAGTAGTAGTCTTCCACCTGGTGCGCGACCACGTCCCATCGGTACTGTTCCACCATGCGACGTCCGGTCATTCCCAAACTGCGCCTTTGGTCCGGCTGGTCTATGAGTCCCTGCAAGGCTGCGGCCAAGCTCTCGGAGTCTCGGGGCGGGACCAGTATCCCCTGTTGTCCGGGTTTAATGATGCCCCGATAGCCCTCAATGTCCGAGGCCACGATGGGCTTTCCGGCGGCCATTGCTTCCAGCAAAACTATCCCAAAGCTCTCCGCGCCGGTAGCCGGGGCGCAAAATATGTCGGCGCTGGCGTAGTACCTGGGGAGGTCATCATAGGGTACGCCTCCGACCAATTCCACGTCTTGCAGGTTGCGGGCGCTCAGTATGCGATGGGAGTCCTTGTCCATGTTTCCGGGGCCCACCACAATCAGGCGCAGGTCCGGCGTATCCCACTTCAGCCGGCTGTAAGCCTCAAGCAAGTATTTCAGGCCCTTTCGTTTCTCCAGGCGGCTGACAAAAAGCAAGTTGGTCTTGCCGTCCTGGTACTGGGGCCAGGGAGCAGCGCCGCTGCCGAAGTGCTCCACTTCGATGCCGTTGGGGATTATCCGGTACTCCCGAGGGAAGGATTTGCTGACATAATTGTACGCTGCGGGAGATACGGCGATGCCCCCATGCAGTCGCTCGTGCCAGCGCTTGATGAGGGGATGGCTCAGGCGATACAGGTGCTGGCGGCTGTAGTAGGCGTGGAACGTTCCCACGTTCACCGAGTTGGAGAATTGCAGGACGCATAGCGGCAGTATGGGGGCCAAGGGCTCGTGTAGGTGGATGATGTCGAAGGCCTCCTTCTCCAGAAGGTCCCGAATCTTGCGGCACAACCACCATGAAAGGGACACGCGAGCGATTGACCCGCCGCTGGGTAAGGGCACCGACCTTCCCAGGGGGACAAAGGGAGCATCGTCGGCGCATTGCCGGGAAGGTGAATGGGGCGCCAGGACTTGCACCTCGTGGCCGCAGCGGGTCAGTTCGTGAGCCAACTGCGATACGTGGGCAGTTACCCCGCCGGGCCAGGTGAAGTCGTATGGCGAAACCATCGCTACCTTCATAGCGATTCCTCTACCCACAAAGCCGGGTCTACTGGGCCCTCAACCTAATATTCCCCGGCAATAAAGTTCTCTACCATGTTTCGTGCCACATCGTCGGTATATTGGGTCGGCGGAGACTTCATAAAATAGGCGCTCGGGCCGTAGATTGCCCCGCCAATGCCCCGATCCAAGGCCAGCTTGGCGCACCGGACCGCGTCCACCACCACTCCGGCGGAGTTCGGGCTGTCCCACACTTCCAGCTTGGCTTCCAGGTTAACGGGAGCGCCGCCGAACAAAGCGCCTTCCATGCGAATGTAGCACCACTTGCGGTCCTGGAGCCAGGGGACATGGTCGCTGGGGCCGATATGGATGTGCTCCGGCTCAATGCCTTCGTCCATCTGGGAGGTCACTGCGCCCGTCTTGGAGATTTTCTTGGACACCAGGCGTTCCCGCTCCAACATATTTAGAAAGTCGGTGTTGCCCCCAAAATTCAATTGGTAGGTGTTGTCAATGGTGGCCCCCCGGTCCTCGAAGAGCCGGGTCAGGATTCGGTGCAGAATGGTGGCCCCGACCTGCGATTTGATGTCGTCCCCGATGATGGGCACCCCGCGCTCTTCAAATCGACTGCGCCAATACTGCTCCTTGGCAATAAACACAGGGATGCAGTTGACCACGGCGCAACGGGCGTCCAACACCTGCTCCATGTACCATTTGGTAGCCATTTCGCTACCCACGGGCAGGTAGTTGATAACCACGTCTACTTCCCGTTCCTTCAGAATCCCGGAAATGTTGGCGGTGGAGTGGGCAGATTTCTTGACCAGGTGGGAAACGTACTTGCCGATGCCGTCGTGGGTCATGCCCCGTTCCACCGGAACGCCGGTGTAGGGAACGTCCGCGAACTTGAGCGTATTGTTGGGCTCGGTGAAAATGGCTTCAGACAGGTCCTTACCCACCTTTGACTCGTCGATGTCAAAGGCGGCGACAACTTCGATGTCTTCTATGCGGTAATCACCGATTTTGGGGTGCATTACCCCGGGAACTTCGGAGTCGGCGGGCAATTCCACGTACTTGTGGATGCCCTGGACAAATGACGATGCGCAGTTACCAACTCCGATTATAGCGACCTTTATATTCCCCAACTCTTCACTCCTTGCCTATCCTGGGCGAGATACCAAGAGGGGAACCGTTCCGCCAGCGGCCATTATCAAAACCGGGGGCATCGGCACAATTATGTGGCGTTGCTTCGTTAGGCCGCAATAACTGGAGTGGTTCCCACGCTTCTAACCGCACCCACCTTTCCCATTTGCCGTGACAGGGGGCCTAAGCGGAAGCATTGTATCAGTTTCGTTATTTTCTAACAAGAAGCCCAAATAGTGTGTATTTATTAATATTGATTAATTGAATGTCTTCCGCCCCAAAACCGGGGTGTTCCGGGTGCCTCGGGGCAACTAACTAGCCATCCAGCCATAGACGGACACTAGTTGGCCGCAGCGGATAAAGCTTCCAATGCCAAATTGCCCAATTATTCCTGGCGAAAGCTATACCTATCCGCCAAAGAACCGGAAGATGGCTGTCTGGTCATCGTGCCGGAAACGGCCCCCCAGGGCTGTTGGCGCGAAGCCCTGTTCCAGTCTTTGCGCGACGATGTCCTTTACCTGTGTCGAGGCTTCCTCCGGGGACGCGGCTTGACGGACCATGTCAACCAGTTTGTCGGTCTCCAGATTGTCGCTAACTCCGTCGGTGGCCAGCACCAAGCGGTCTCCGGGCTCTACCGATAATTCGGTCCGATTAAGGGTTAGTTCCTGCTCGCTACCGATGACTCGGGTCGAGCCCCCGCGCAACAGCCCGCCAATGCGACCGGCCAGTTGTTCATGGGACCCGGACTTGATGTGGTAAGCCGGGCTATCGCCGGCGCTTATAACGTAGAGCTTCTCTCCCAGAAATAGCGCGGCGGAAACGGTGGTCAGCAGGAAACGTCCCCCTCCTACCTGGAAAAACTCTTCGTTCTGGTCTTCCAGAATTGCGATCACGTCTTCTATCGAGCCAATTGACGCCGACTCCAGGGCCTCGGCAACAGAGCGGCTGGCCTCTTCTCCTCCGTGGCCGGTCACCCCATCGAGAACAACATCCAAGAAGGCGTTGTTGCCCAGGTCGCGCACCAGGTAAGAGTCTTCGCCGTGGGTTGAATTGTCTTGTAGTGTTGCTACGGTGCTGGCAAGCATTTTTTCAGTTCCTCCACGTTCCTTCACCAAGTTGAAAAGATGCAAACACCTATTGAAAATCGTTGAAGGCTACCAAGTCGTTCTCGTGTTCAAACAAGTAACGTGCCCAGTGGTCAGCCCGTAACAACTCCAGGGCCTCCCTCCAAGCCTGTCTGCATGTGGTCAAGTTGGGCAGGTTACGGTTGCGGATTCTAACTTCCTCCAAATATTGCGTCAAGTCTTGACGGAAGTCATCAAAGCTGGAGTAAGACCGCTCGCGCACCTTGGAAATCACCGCCAAAGCGGCAGTCTTGACCGGTCCATCGGCCTGTTGAAAATTGTTGGCGATTTCATCAAGCTCCTGCTCGAAACTGATGGCGGGGCGCAGGCCGTGGGGATCGCGGTAGCCGTTAACATCTTCCGGTGGAAGTTGGGGCGAAGTGTAGAACTTGAGCAGTTCCAGGAAGAAATCATGCCGGTCCCGGAAGACCTGGCTCCTGGAAACCGGCTCCGCCCCCTCGACGAGCAACGCTCCAGAATCTATAACCGTAATGCGGTCTGTCGCGGGCTGGTAGAAGACATTCTGAGGCGACAAGTCCAGCAGAAGGTATCCGGCCTGTTGGAAGGCTTCCTCCACTTCCAGCAACTGCTGGTGCACCGCAAAGGCGGGTTGGTCTTCCGGATGGCCCAGGGGATGCAGAGCGAACAGGTTTTGCCCCAATCCGATGGGGACTCGCATGATGCGGGCCCGCACGTCTCCCACCAGAGGAAATCCCTGCGCCCGCTCATACGCGATGACCCGGTATTCTTGCCCGAAGGAGTCTCCGTAGAACTCGTCGTGGTTGGCCCGCTCGGTGTAACCTACCATCGGCGACAACAGGGATGTTAAAGGCCCCACGGCTTCGTAGGCCTCTACGGTCCGGTCGGTGCGGCTCTCCACCGCGCCGTGCATCCGGTTGCGAATCGACTGGGGTACTGGACGTTTCAATACCACCGATTGCCGGGTCTCCAAATCTGTAGCCGACCGGACTTCATAATCGGCCCCCGTCCCCAGAAGTCCGGTAAGCTCAAAGCGGTTTAGCTCAACCTGCTGCATTGTTCTCGTCCCAGGGCCGCGCTGGCAAAACTCTCCTAGCGGTTCCCTATCTGAATTATAACACCAAACCGCTGCTGGGCGGTCTGGGTCGCAACCTGGGAATACCCGACGCAATCGTTAACTGATGGTCTACCACGCGCCGCGGACCGGCTACCTCGGCCAATGCAGTAAGGAATTCTGTACCTTGACGGTGGAATGACCGATATGCCAGACTGCTCGAACCTCGCCAATGGAAGGAGGTGGGCCGTGGACGGGGTGTTCCGCAGCGTTTTGGAATTGGTGGGCAATACTCCGTTGCTGGAATTGCGTCGTGTATTGGATGGCCCGGGGGCAAGCCTCCTGGCCAAGTTGGAAAGCGCAAATCCCAGCGGCAGTGTTAAGGACCGCGTTGCCCTGGCCATAGTGGAGGACGCCGAAGCCAACGGACAGTTGAATGCCGGATATACGCTGGTCTGGGCCACGGGCGGCAACAGCGGGGCCGCCCTGGCGATGGTGGCTGCGGCCAAGGGCTACGGACTGACCATTTTCATGCCCAGCAATGCCCCCCTGCACCAGCGAAGGCTGTCCGAACAGTACGGCGCCGAAGTCCAGCTCACCCCACCCGCCGCCGGAATGCGGGGTTCCCATGACGCGGCCCGGCGACTGGCCAGTACCGGCGACAATTTTTTGCTTGTTGACCTATTCCTTAACCCGCAAGTGGTCGAAGCCCACCGACGGCAAACGGCAGAAGAGATTATCCGGTCCACCGAGGGCAAAGTTGATGCCTTCGTAGCTGCCGTTGGGACTGGGGGAACGCTGACGGGAGTGGGTCAACGCCTGAAGCAGCACAATCCAGCGGTACGAATAGTCGCTGTGGAGCCGGCCAATTCCCCAGTAATCAGCGGCGGCGGTCCGGGTCGGCACATGATTCCGGGAATTGGGGCAGACTTCCTGCCTCCCCTGTTGGATACGGGAATCATCGATGCGGTAGTCCCGGTCACTGATGATGAAGCGAGCCAGATGGCATCGCGCCTAGCCCGCCAGGAGGGGTTGCTGGTGGGTATATCCGCGGGGGCCAACGTGTTCGCGGCGGCCCAGGTGGCCCAGGGCCTGGGACCGGACCAGACCGTGGTCACCGTTTTACCCGATACCGGAGAGCGCTACATGGACTTTCCCGCTTAGTGTCGGCCAGGCGGCGCAAGTCCAAGCAGGGACCGGCGGTGGCCGGAGCGGCTACGGGTTGCGGCAGACCAGAGCGATCCAGTCTTCCCGCTGCCGTACCTCAACCAGGACAAGGCCAGCGTTTTTAATGGCAGCCTCCGCGTCCTGATGTTGGCCCTGTATGATCCCCGACCCAATGAACACTCCCTCCCGTTTTAGCAGCGACTGCACCGCCCCCGCCCGGTCGGCCACGGCCCGGGCCGAAATATTGGCTACGATCAGGTCAAACTGCCCCTCTTCCGCCAGCGGGTGAGGGACCGTGCCCTGGGCCAGCTTCACCGACCCCTCGGTACCCGCCCCCTGGACATTCTTTTCGGCGGCCCGCACCGCCACCGGGTCGGTGTCCAAGGCGAGTACTTCGGCAGCGCCCAGTCGGGCCATGGCGATGGTCAATATTCCCGACCCCGTACCCAGGTCAAGGGTCTTTGCGCCGGGGGCAACCAACTCTTCCAGAAGTTCCAGGCAGGTGTAGGTGGTGGGGTGATACCCGGTACCGAAGGCCATCCCGGGGTCCAACTCGATAACAAGCTCTTCTGGTTCCCCTACATAGTCGATCCAGGAAGGCTTTATTACCAGGCGTTTTCCCAGCTTCAAGAGAGTGAAGTGGGACTTCCAGGCATTCTGCCAGTCGGTCTCGTCGTCCAAGGCGCGAACATTCAACTCTCCCAGCGGTTCCAGGATGCTGGCTAGTTTCACCCCCACCTCTATGTGGGCCAATTGTTGGCGGGAACCGGAGGGCAGGTAAGTCCGCAGCATCACCCTCCCGTTGTCCTGCAATTGGGTGGAGAGGCCGTTGCCGTGCCGATCAAACAGGTAGGATATGGGTTCCACGTACTCAAAGGGTACTTCGATACTTACCTCGTGCCAGGTCATCATTCGCTCCACAGCAAGAAACCCGGCGACGCGGGCCGCCGGGTTTCCGTAGTTGTTATCGCCTTACTTGGCCGCAGGGTCGCCGCGAACGACATGCGCCGACGACCATAAGCCAAGATATTCAGCCCATTACCGACTGAGGCCGGCGTCATGTTAGGTCAGAACGTCCTTGAGCCGGTCGAATATTCCCTTGTCCTTACCGTCCTCTTTGTCAGACTTGGACGCGTGGGAAGAGTCGCCATCGCCATTGCCGGTGAAGGAACGCGCCAATTCCTCCAGCAACTCCCTCTGGCGGTTGTTGAGGTCGCGGGGGACCTGTAAATTCACGGCCACCAGCAAATCGCCCCTTCGGTTGGAATGCAGCCGGGGAATTCCTCGTCCGCGAATACGAAACTGGGAATGGGGCTGCGTGCCCTGGGGAATCTTCAGGCTCTCCGAGTCTCCATCCAGGGTGGGAATATCCTTTTCGGTGCCCAGGGCTGCCTCGGCCATGCTCAGGGGCAGCTCATACAGCAGGTCATCCCCGTCCCGTTCAAAAAATGGGTGCGCCTCAACCTGGACCCGAAGGTAAAGGTTGCCCGGCGGCCCGCCGTTCTGTCCCACATCGCCTTCCCCGGTCAGGCGGACCTGCATACCGTGGTCCACGCCCGGGGGTACAGTTACCGCGGTGCGGCGCTTTCGCCGTTCCATCCCGGCCGCCCGGCAGTTGGTGCAGGGCGTATCGAAGGACTTGCCCTTACCCTGGCAGGTTGGGCAGGGAGTTATCTGGGCAAACTGCCCGAACAGACTACGTTGGGTCCGCCGGACCTGTCCGCTGCCCTTGCAGGTGGAGCAGGCGCTCACCTCGGTGCCGGGTTCATTGCCCTGACCGGAACAGAGGTGGCAGATTTCCACACGGCTGACTTCGACCTCCTTTTCCGTGCCGAAAGCGGCTTCCTCGAAGGACAACACCACGCGTTCCTGCAAGTCGCTGCCCCGTTGGGGTTGTTGGGCGCGTTGGCCGGCGGCCCCGCCGAAGAAGGAATCAAAGATGTCTCCGAAGCCGCCGAATACATCAAAGCCATCGAAGGGACGGTCAAAGCCTCCGTTGGCATTAACCCCAGAGTGGCCGAAACGGTCGTATTGCGCCCGCTTCTTGGAGTCGGTCAGCACCTGATAGGCTTCGTTAATTTCCTTGAACTTTTCCTCGGCGCCCGGGCTGCGGTTGCGGTCCGGATGGTACTCCATAGCCTTCTTGCGGAAGGCCCTGCGGATGTCCTCCTCGGTATCCCCTCGGGAGACTCCCAGGAGGTCGTAGTAGTCCGTTTTGGGCATGTAAGTCACCGTAAAGAAGATGGCGGTCAATTTTGACTATCCGCTATATTATAATCTAGCTGGCTTGTGACCCTCAATAGCCGATGTGCCGTGGTTAGGGTCTTTCGAGTGTCACTTGTCACTATGAGGGGAGCGAATGGTCTAATGTCCCCGGACAGCGCAAGCCCCCAACCCCTGGATTCCCGCCTTCGCGGGAATGACGGTGGGGGCGCTTGCCTGGAAGCCCGCCTTGGCCTTTGGCCGGAGAATCGAAAGACCCTGGTACCTTGGTTAGGGTCTTTCAAAGTCATTGCCCAGGCATAATTCCGCTCACCCTGAGCTTGTCGAAGGTCCGGGCCGTGGTTTGGCAGGCTCACCACCCCTCCTTTGCGGAGTGCAGGCTATGAGCGGCTTTCTCAGGTCAATTCAAAGGCCCCGGTACCGTGGCTCGATGAACTCTCCAAGGTCAAGTCCCCGAGGAGAAGTGAAAGCCTCCTGACCGTCGCCGTCCCTTCCAATGGGACCAGACAACTAGGACCAGACAACGGCGACGATTCAACTACCGAGGGTCGTCGCCCTATGGTATAATTCCCCCCGCAGCCAAGACAGGGGTTGCCCGAGGCATATGCTAGAAGACTACTTTCGGCAATACGGTCTCATCGCCATTTTCGGCATAATCGCGGTGATTGTCCCTACAAGTATATTGCTTCTTTCCTGGTTGGCTTCCCGCTTTGGCCTCCGTCCCAACAACCCTTCCTCCGTCAAGCAGGAAACCTACGAGTGCGGGGTTGAGACCATTGGCGGCAGGTGGAACCGCTTCAACTTCCGGTATTACATGTTCGCCATTCTCTTCGTTATTTTTGACATCGAGGTGGTGTTCCTCTACCCCTGGGCCACCAAGTTCCTCAAGCTGGAATTGTTTGCCTTGATTGAAGTGCTGGTATTCGTGCTGGTCCTGCTGGTGGGCTTGGCCTACGCCTGGCGCAAGCGGGACTTGGAGTGGGGAAGGTAGAATGGCCGACTTACCGACAGAGGGCGGGCCGCTCCACGCTCGCACCTGGGACATCGACCGGACCGAGGGACAGGGAATCAACGAACTTATCGCCGCTTCCCAGGAGCCCATAGAAGCTGAGGCCATCCAAGTACCGGATGACCTGAAGGGAAACCTGCTGGTCACATCGGTGGATGCCCTGGTGAACTGGGGCCGCAAGTCGGCCCTGTGGCCCGTTTCCTTTGGCCTGGCCTGCTGCGCCTTCGAGATGATGGCCACGGCGATGGGGCGTTTCGACATCGCCCGCTTTGGGATGGAGGCGTTTCGGGCTTCGCCCCGCCAGGCCGACTTGATGATAGTGGCCGGCACCGTTACCTGGAAGATGGCCCCGCCCATACGCCGCATTTACGAACAGATGGCCGAGCCCAAGTGGGTGATTTCCATGGGGGTGTGCGCCACCAGCGGGGGTCCCTATTTCGGCTCCTACAGCGTCGTGCCGGGAGTGGACCACATCATCCCGGTGGACGTGTACGTGCCCGGCTGCCCCCCGAGGCCCGATGCCCTGTTGTACGGCATTATGGAGTTGCACCAGAAAATCAAGAAGTACCACAACCTGGGGTCGCGGACTGGTGGGACAAAAAACTGATGGTAGTTAGGGCCCTCGATGCTCAAGCCCTTTGGCAACGGCTCCAGGATGCTTTGCCCGGCGCCGTATCGGACTGGCGGGGTGAAGCGGTCTGGGTGCAACCATCCCGAGTAGCCGAGGTGGGAGAGTTCTTGCGCGACGACCCGGAGTTGGACTTCCAATTGCTCAACTCCATCAGCGCGGTGGACTTTATTGAGTATTTTGAGGTGGTCTACCACCTGACTTCCTTCCGGCGCCAGCATACCGCTGTGGTCAAGACCAAGGTCTACGGACGGGAGGGATTGTCCCTGCCTTCGGTGTACCATCTTTGGGAAGGGGCCAACTTTCAGGAACGCGAAATTTGGGACCTGATGGGACTGAGTTTTCAGGGACATCCCAACATGAAGCGAATTATGCTCTGGGAAGGTTTTGAGGGACACCCCCTGCGCAAGGACTTTCTCTAAAGTAGGTTATTCCGGCCCTTGTCCCACTCGCTAATGAGCCGAAGCCAATTCCTGGGTATGGGCTAGGAGCTTTGCTTGGGCCCTGTAGGTAGTATTTGACCAGCCGAGAAGAAATTACGATCCGCACCGACCCGATGACGGTCAACGTGGGACCGCAGCACCCCAGCACCCACGGGGTGTTCCGTCTTCGCATTACCTTCGACGGCGAGGAGATTGTCGAGGTGGAACCCGTGCTCGGGTACCTGCACCGGGGCACGGAAAAGCTGGCCGAAGAACGCAATTACGTCCAGATTATAACTTTGACCGACCGGCTGGATTACACGTCGTCCATGACTAACAACCAGGCCTACTGCCTGGCGGTGGAAAAGCTGCTGGGGGTGGAACCGCCGCCCCGGGGGAAGTACCTGCGGACCATCGCCGCTGAATTGCAGCGAATTGCCAGCCATCTCATCGCCGTGGGTTTCTTTGTCCAGGAAATGGGGGCCTTCGGTACGCCGTTGATGTACACCTTCCGCAGCCGGGAGAGAGTCCTGGACTTGTTCGAGATGCTGTGCGGCGCCCGGGTTACCGTCAGCTACATGAGGCCCGGCGGTGTATTTGCCGACACTCCCCGGGACTTCTGGCCTGCCCTGCAAAGGTTCCTGCAGGACTTCGAGGAAGAGTTCAGCGAACTGGAGCAACTTTTGCTCCAAAACGAGATACTGCTGGTCCGCTGCCGAGACGTCAGCCCCCTGCCGGCGGACGTGGCAGTAAACTGCTCCGTTACGGGGCCGGTTCTGCGAGCCAGCGGTGTTAACTGGGACTGGCGCAAGATGGACCCCTATGACGCCTATGACAAGGTGGATTTCGATATACCCGTTGGAACGAAGGGCGACAACTACGACCGGTTCTGGGTACGAATGCAGGAGGTACGGCAGAGTTTGCGCATCGTGACCCAGTGCGTGGAGCAGATAGAGCCGGGGCCGGTGCGCTTGGAGTTGCCGCTGGTGCTGCGTCCGTCCGCCGGGGCCGAAGCCTACGGTCGGGTAGAGGCATCCAAGGGGGAATTGGGGTTTTACCTGGTCAGCGATGGCGGGGTTTCTCCCTACCGTTGTAAGATACGCTCCCCCTCACTGATAAATTTGACTGTGACGGAACACCTGCTAATCGGATGGAAACTCGCGGATATGATTGTTTCCCTGGGCAGTGTGGACATCAACATGGGGGAAGTTGACCGTTGAACTGTCAACTATCCCCGGACAGTCTCCTCTACAGCAATGGCCTGTATCGGGTCGTCTATGACCTGGTGGGTACGGTACTGCCGTGTTGGCTGTCTTACCTGGTTGCGGGCCTGGTGATCATGGTCATCCTGGTTAACGTCGTGCTGTTGGGAGCGGCAGGGGTAACCTGGATGGAACGGCGCCTGCTGGGGCGGTTCCAGAACCGAATCGGCCCTAACCGCTGGGGACCTTTCGGGTTGCTGCAACCGTTGGCCGACCTGGCCAAGCTGATAACCAAAGAGGACTTGATACCCCAGGGCGCCGACCGCATCACCTTCACCCTGGTGCCCATAGCCATGATGCTGCCCCTAATTCTGTTGACGGCGGTTATTCCCTTCTCCAAGAACACCGTGCTCGCCGACCTCAATGTTGGGGTGCTGTACCTGTTGGCAGTTAGCTCCGTTTCCACGCTGGCAATCTTTATGGCCGGCTGGTCCTCCAACAATCGGTACGCCATGTTTGGGGCAGCCCGGGCGGTGGCGGTGCTGATTAGCTACGAAGTGCCCGTGGTGCTGTCCCTGCTTGGAGTTGTCATGGTGGCCGGTTCCATGTCATTGATGGGGATAGTAGAGGCGCAGAACGTGGTGTTCATTTTGGTCCAGCCACTGGCCATGTTCGTTTTCCTGGCCGGGATGTCCGCCGAGTTAAACCGGACGCCCTTTGACCTGGCAGAGGCGGAGTCGGAGATTATCGCGGGTTATCATACTGAATACAGTGGGGCCAAATTTGCTCTGATTCAAGCCGCCGAGTTTGGGGGAGTCCTGGTAGTTGCCGGGATAATTGCCACCCTGTTCCTCGGGGGTTGGGCCGGTCCGCTTCCTGAATACCTGGGCTGGTTGTGGTTGCTGCTCAAGACCTTGGCGGTTGTTTTCGTTTTCATCTGGATTCGGGCCACCTATCCCCGGCTCCGGATCGACCAGATAATGGCGTTCTCGTGGAAATTCCTTCTGCCCCTGAGCCTCATCAACCTATTGGCGGTTGCCTTGGAGGTCTTTTTCCTGCGCAGCGATGCGGGAACGTTGACCACTTTAGACCTTTGGGTAATGACGGCCATTAACATTCCGCTTAGTCTGGTATGTATCGCCCTGTTCGGCAGCCTAATCCGAGAGAAAGCCAGGGTGGGTTCCGCCCCGGCGACGGTGATGGTAGTCCCGGGTGTGCCCACCATTGAGGTCAAATAAAATGTACGGACTGGAAATGGCCAAGGGCTTGCTGGTGACCCTGAAGAATTTCACCAAGAAGCCGTTCACGGTCCAGTACCCCGAGGAACGGGTCAAGCAGCACCCGCGCTTTCGGGGGGAAGAATTTAGCTGGTATGAGGAACGCTGCACCGGATGCGCCTCCTGCGCCAAGTATTGCCCGTTGGGAATAATCAAGATAGTAACCAGTCCCAGCGGTACCGCGCCGCAACAGGGAGACAAGTACCTGCTGGAAGTCTTCGACATCGAGCTGCAACGCTGCATGTTCTGCGGGTTGTGTGTCGAAGCCTGCCCCTACGATGCCCTTTTTATGGGCAGCGGGTTCGAGCAGGGCCAATATAGCCGCAAGGACATGGTCATTCACATCGACCAACTCCGCCAGGCGGAAAAGCGGCCCAGCACCTGGTTCCGCCCGCAGTTGGAAAACTCTGACTACGACCCCCGAAGCGGGCGCCCCCTGGGTTGGCAGGAAGTAGGCCGGGAGTCTTGGCGCTGGCACCAGCGGGAAAAGGCGGGTCTCAGGCTGACGCAGCCGCCAGACAACGGGGACCCTTCCGAGGAAACCGTCTGAATGCTGATTCTTGACCTTGCGTTTTGGTTTCTGTCGCTGTCGGCTATACTGGCGGCTCTGGGTGTGGTACTGGTCAAGGACCTGTTCCGAGCCGCCCTCCTCTTGGCAGTGGTTTTTGTAGCGGTGGCGGGCCTCTTCGTTATGATGAGCGCCCAGTTCCTGGCGGTGGTCCAGGTGCTCATTTACGTTGGGGCTATATCCATCCTGATAATCTTCGCCGTAATGCTGACCAGGGACGTGCAGCGAGGGAACCTTGCCAACGGATTGCAAGTGCCGGCAGTGTTGTTCCCGGCCCTGCTACTGGCGGCCCTCATTGTGGTGGCTGTGGTTACGGACTGGGGTACAATTCCAGAGGCCGACCAGGATAGGGTGGCGCTGGTGCAGACCCAGTCGGCCAGCGTGTTGGATGAAAGGGCCTTGGACCAGGCCGGTTTCGCTGGCGAGGCCGCCAAAGCCGGAGCCCAGCGGTCGGGGCTGGCAGACCTGTTGATTGGCCGGTACGTGCTGCCCTTCGAGGCTGTTTCGGTGTTGCTCCTGGCGGCGGTTATCGGGGCCCTGGCGCTGGCCCGCCCCCGGCAGGGCGAGGGCTAACACCCATGTCTTTAGAGAGCCTGCTAATTGTGGGCGCGGCCCTCTTTTGTATTGGGCTCTATGGCGCGCTGGCCAGGCGCAACGTGATAGCGGTGTTGATGTCCATTGAGTTGATGTTCAATGCCGTCAATGTTACCTTCGTTGCGCTGGGTAGGTATGTGGCCCCCCAGGGGCTCCAGGATAATATCGGCAACGTGCTTACGGGACAGGTGTTCGCCTTGTTCGTGATTACAGTCGCGGCGGCGGAAATCGCCTTGGGGATTGGCATCGTCTTCGCCATGTATCGGAGCAACGAGTCGGTGGACCTGACCGAGGCCACCCAGTTGCGGCATTAGTAATGGTGGACGAACAATGTGGGTAGAATTCAAACGTGCGCCAAACCTGATGTCGGCAGAGATGTGGAAAGAAGTCCTTGAGAGTGAAGGCTTGCCTACTCGTATCCTGCCCGAGGGAGACATCTTGGACTGGGGGGAGCGGGTACCCTTCCGCATCTACGTGCCCAAGGGCCGGGAGCACGTGGCCGAGGAAATTTTAAGGAAGCTGTAGATGGTCGCCGAAGCCGTTGTTTGGGCCATTTTCCTCTTACCCCTGGCTTCTTTTTTGCTTATTTCTCTGGTAATCCGCCCCTTCCTCAACCGCTACTCTCTGCTGAGCGGTCTGGTGTTGATTGCGGCGCTGGCAGTGGCGCTGGTCCTCTCCCTGTGGGTTCTGTACTCCCACAACCACGGCGCAGAGTTGGACTTTGTCCCCCATCTTTGGCTGGATCTGGGCGACGCGTCCATCGAGATTGGTCTGTTGATGGACCCGCTGACCAACGTAATGCTGGTGGTGGTTACCGGGGTGAGTCTCCTGATTCAGGTGTACTCGCTGGGCTACATGCGCCACGACCCCGGCTTTTCTCGCTTCTACGCCTATATGTCCCTATTCACCGCCTCCATGATCGGACTGGTGCTAGCGGCCAATATCGTCCAACTCTATGCCTTCTGGGAGTTGGTAGGAGTTTCCTCTTATCTGCTCATAGGATTCTGGCACGACCGGCCTGCCGCCGCCGCCGCCGCCAAGAAAGCCTTTGTAGTTACCCGTATCGGCGATGTTGGGTTCCTGATAGCCATAATCTACCTGTTCTTCCAAGCCGATGAGTTTGCCGCCGCTGGCCTGAACGCCCTGCATATTCCCCACATCTGGCAAGCAGCCCAACCCGTGGCCGCCGGGGGGCTGGGCATCCTGGCTGGGATGTCCCTCACCTGGGTGGCGCTGGGAATCTTCGCCGGGGCGGCGGGCAAATCGGGGCAGTTTCCCCTGCACACCTGGCTGCCCGACGCCATGGAGGGCCCCACTCCGGTTAGCGCCTTGATTCACGCCGCCACCATGGTGGCGGCCGGCGTATTCCTGGTAGCGCGTTTCTTCCCCGTCTTCGTTGAGACCCGGGAAGCCATGATGGTAGTTGCCCTGATTGGCGCCGGCACGGCGTTGTTTGCCGCAACCATGGGCCTGGTGATGAACGACATCAAGCGGGTCATGGCCTACTCCACCGTCAGTCAACTGGGATACATGATGGCCGCCCTGGGTATTGGGGCTTATGGGCCGGCCCTGTTCCATCTGTTTACCCACGCTTTCTTCAAGGCATTGCTGTTCCTGGCTGCTGGCAGCGTAAACCATGCTTCAGGCACCTTCAACATGCGCTATATGGGGGGCTTGCGGCGTTATATGCCGGTCACCTACTGGGCAACTGTCATCGGCGGGTTGAGCTTGGTGGGTATATTTCCGCTGGCTGGATTCTGGAGCAAGGATGAAATTCTTCTGGCGGCATGGCAAGCCAGCACGGTGTCCGCCTCGTGGGTCGGGAATTTGGTGTTCGCGCTGCTGGCGGTGGGAGTCCTACTGACAGCTTTCTACACCATCCGAATGATATACCTAACCTTCCACGGCCAGTTCCGGGGCGGTGGGGAGCAGGAGTTGGCCGACGCGTCCCGGGCTGGCGAGGATAGGCCCTCAGCCGTATCCGAAGAGGTACACTTGGCGGAGTCTCCCGTGGTCATGGCCTTGCCGTTGGTGGTCCTGAGCGTAGCGGCGGCGATTGCCGGTTTCGTCGCCAACCCTCAGTGGACCAAGGACTTGCTTGGGATCCCCAAGCACTGGATTACTGAATATTTCATCGAGGGGTTGGCCTTCGTCCACTTGGCGGGACTCGATTTCAGCCTGCTTATTGCCTTCATATCCACGGTTATCGCCCTGGCAGGCATCACATTGGCGATTCTCATCTACGGCAGACGGCAACCGGGAGAGGCCACCGAGTTGCGGGAGCCTTTGGAGAGGGCCGGACCAGTCTACGGCCTGCTGTTCCAGAGGTACTACTTCGACAAATTGTACGAGGAGATCCTGGTGACCCGGATTTTCTACCGCAGGTTTGCCGAAGCCCTGGACTGGACCGACCGCAACCTTGTGGACGGTTTCGTGGATGCCCTGGGAACCCTGGTACGAAACTCCGGGAGAGCGTTGGCCCAACTGCAGACCGGCCAAGTCCAATTCTACGGAGCAGTGGTGGTTTTGGGTAGCCTGCTCATCCTGGTGGGGTATCTGCTACTGGGGCCCAGGCTATAGGGCTTACCTGGTAAGGGAATAGTGCAGCCCGGTGTCGGGAGGGCGACCAACCCTTGATTTAACGTCCCAGCGCCGGTCCGCCTCCCATTGACCTAGAGAGTAAAAGATATTTTGGTAAGAGGTTAGATGGTCTACTCCGGCTTTTCCGGTCTGCTGACGGCGGCAGTGTTTCTGCCCGCGGTGGGGGCCTTGTTGATTTTGGCCCTGGTTCGGGGCGATGGCAATGTCCGCAAGTTTGCGGCGTTGGTGGCGCTGGCCGACTTTGGGTTGACCCTGGCCGTGTTCATGCTCTTTGACCGGGGCGCTGGGGCCGATCGGTTCCAATTGATAGACCGGCTTCCCTGGATTTCCGGGGATAGTCTTAACGCCAGCTATTTCCTGGGAGTGGACGGGTTGAGCGCCCCGTTGGTGCTCCTCACCGGGCTGTTGGGCCTCTGCGCCGTGCTGGCATCGTGGCATATTCAGTTGCGGGTGAAGGAATTCTTCATCTGGCTGCTGGTGCTTCAAACGGCGATCATGGGCGTCTTTTCTTCCCTGGACTTCCTCCTGTTCTTCCTGTTCTGGGAATTGGAGCTTGTCCCCATGTACATGCTCATCTCCACCTGGGGAGCGGGGCGCAAAGAATATTCGGCGATGAAGTTCCTCATCTTTACCATCCTGGGCAGCGCCGCCATGCTGGTGGCGATTGTGGCCGTATTCATCAGCCAGGATGTCGCTTCCTTCGACATGGTGAAGCTCTCCGAAGCAGGTACCCTGCTGGGTCGGGGCGGAACGGTATTGAGTCTGGGCGTGCTTTTCTGGCTATTCTTCGTCGCCTTCGCCATCAAACTGCCCACGTGGCCGGTGCATACCTGGCTGCCCGATGCCCACACCGATGCCCCAACGGCGGCCAGTGTAATGCTTGCCGGCGTCATGCTAAAGATGGGAGGCTACGGGCTCTTGCGGGTCAATGTGGGAATGTTCCCCGACCAGACCCAGGTATTCGCCTGGGTACTGGTGTCCTTGGGTGTAATCAGCGTCCTTTATGGCGCGGTAGTCACCCTGCGCCAGACCGACCTCAAGCGGCTTATCGCCTATTCCAGTGTCAGCCACATGGGATTGGTGTTACTGGGAATCGGCTCCGTGGGGGCGGTTAGCGGGGAGTTTACCGTCACTGGATTGAGCGGAGCCGCGATGCAACTGTTCACCCACGGCACCATTACGGGCCTGCTCTTCCTGGCCGTGGGGCTGGTCTACGACAAGGCCCACACTCGTTATATCCCCGACCTCGGAGGTTTAGCCGACCGGATGCCTTTGGTAGCGACCACTTTCCTGATAGCGGGCCTGGCTTCCCTGGGGCTTCCTGGCCTGAGTGGGTTCGTATCCGAAGTGCTGGTGTTCTTTGGCGCTTTCGCGGCCTACCCTTGGCCCACCGTATTGGCCGTTCTGGGCATAATCTTGGCGGCGGGATACATCCTGTGGATGGTCCAGCGCACCCTATTTGGGCCGCAACGGTCCCGCTACGCCGAGCTTTCGGACGCGTCTTTCATCGAGGCCGCGCCGCTGGTGCTGTTGACGATTACTATTGTGGCCGTGGGTGTTTATCCTTCCTTCCTCACCGACGTTTTTCGCAGCGGACTTGAGCCCATGGTTGAAATAATCAGAATGGGAGATTCACATTGGCTGGCTGGCGGAAATTAACAGACGGGTTGCCGCATGTCTTGGCATGATATTTACCTAGTATCGCCCCACCTGGCAATGGCTGGGCTGGGCATCTTGGTGGTCCTCCTAGACCTGGTCTTGCCGCGACGGGGCTGGTTGGTAACAATCGCTTTTGCGGGGTTGGCCGCGCCCCTCGTGTTATCCATCTTGCAGCTCATTGACCTGGGCAACTCGGGCGGAAGCTCCCTGGTTGCTGATGGCGTCCTGCTGTCCCATACGTTGACCGTTGACCGCTTCGCCCTCTACTTCTACTTCCTGGTCCTAGCCGCAACGGCCCTGGTTATCTTGGTCTCGGTGGACTACCTGGCCCGTATGGAAAGGTACCTCGGCGAGTACCTTGGCCTGATACTGTTTTCCGCGACGGGTATGCTGCTGCTGGTATCTGCCCGCGAGTTAATAACCATTTACATTGCCCTGGAACTGATTACTCTGCCCTTGGCTGCCCTGTCCGCCTTCCTGTCCAGCGGTCGGTCCAGCGAGGCTGGCATGAAATTCCTCATTATCGGGGCTCTCAGTTCCGCAATTATGCTGTACGGTATGGCGTTGATATACGGCTATTCGGGAAGCACCACGCTGCAGGGCATTGCCATTTCCCTGCAGGGCCCCGCCCAACAGAACGTGCCCTTTGGCAGCTATGCGCTCCTGGTAGGTATCGTGTTGATGCTAGTGGGGTTTGGGTTCAAGATTTCGTCGGCCCCCTTCCAGATGTGGGTCCCTGACGTGTACGAAGGCGCACCGACTCCGGTGGTCGCCTTTTTGTCGGTAGCCAGCAAGGCGGCGGCATTCGGCCTGTTGTTGCGGGTGTTCTATACGGGGTTTCTGGAAGTCCAGTTGGATTGGGGCGTCCTCCTGGCGGGCCTGGCGGCGGCCTCCATGACCATTGGGAACCTGGCGGCCATCGCCCAGAGCAACATCAAGCGGCTATTCGGGTACAGCACCATTGCCCACGCCGGGTATATTCTCATTGGCGTAGCCGCCGTGGCCCAGGGCGCCCAGGGGTCCGGCGTAGCGCCCTTCGGCCCCAGCAGCGTGTTGTTCTACCTGGCCGGCTACACTGCGGCCAACCTAACGGCCTTCTTTGCTATTACCATCATCGGCAACCGCATCGACAGTGACCGCATTGACGATTACGCCGGCATGGTGCGCCGCTCTCCCTTTCTGGCGGTGGCCCTTGCCTTCGCCCTCATTGCCCTCATCGGTGTGCCTCCCACCAGCATTTTCATCGCCAAAATCTACGTTTTCACCGCCGCCGTGAACAGTGGGCTGGCCTGGCTTGCCATTCTCGGCGTGGTCAACAGCGTGGTCTCCGCCTACTACTATGTACGGATAATCCGGGTCATGTTCTTGGACTCCCCTCGGACTACCGAAGGAGTCCCGGCTTCCCCGGCGTCGAAGTTGGCGCTGACCGTGTCCGGCGCGGCCATGCTCTGGCTGGGAGTTGCCCCCGGCTTCGTGCTTCGGGCCGCCGAAGGGGCGGTAACGGTTCTGGCGGTTATACCTTAGGCGCGTTCCCGGCCATCGGGAAGAGCTATAATTGACACCTATTTGGTCGGGTGTTAGACTGCCAACTGCTTCCAGACTTACTCGGGGATTTCCATTGCGCTTCCGGCCCACCCTACCATACAGGTTTCACAACTCTCAACGTCAGGTGTCAATGAACGCTATCGGGATTATTTACAATGCCCGTATCCCCGAGGCGCTGGACCTGAGCAACGCTATCGTTAACGAGCTATCTCTGGAAACAAGGAGTTGGGTTTCTCCGGCGGAAAACCTAGACGCTCTGCGACGGCGGGTTCCGGAGACCGATCTGGTAATTACCGCCGGCGGCGACGGGACTATTCTTCGGGCCACCAGGGTGACGGCTCCCTGTGGCATCCCCATGGTAGGCATCAATATGGGTCGCCTGGGATTCATGACCGAGCTTCAAGTCCACGAGGCCCTGGAGATGCTGCCCTTCTACCTGGAGAACAACTATCGTGTGGAAGAACGGAGCATGATCCAGGCTTGGATTTACAAGAATGGCAACTCCTCTTCCGAGCCAGACGGCCCCTACCACGCCCTGAATGACGTTGTGCTGGCGCGGGGGGATGTTTCCCGGGTAGTGACGATCAGGGCTTCCATCGACGGGTCCGATTTGACGACCTTCCGGGCGGACGGGTTGATAGTCTCCACGGCCACGGGCAGCACTGGCTACAGCCTGGCGGTAGGTGGACCAATTCTCGATCCCGTTTCCGAGGATTTGGTCGTGAAGCCCATTGCGGCCCACGTGGGATTGACCGCTTCCCTGGTTTTGGGGTCCTCCGCCAAGGTGTCCATGTACCTGGAGGGCACTCAAGAGGCGGTGCTCAGCGTTGACGGTTTCCTGGATTACAACTTCCAACCGGGCGACGGGGTGCTCCTGGAGCAGAGCCCCCTGAAGGCCAAGTTCCTGCGGTCCCAACCGCCGGAGCATTTCTTCGCCACTCTCACCAGGAGGCTCGGTTTCAGTGTTCGAGGGCAGTGAGCCGGACCGGGTAGATGTACCGTGACTAACCAGGAACCGACCATAGACAGCAAGGTAGTGTTCGAGGGTCGAATTCTAACCCTCCGGGTAGATACCGTGCGTCTTCCCAACGGGCGGGAAACGACCCGGGAAATTGCCGAACATTCCGACTCTGTATGTATAGTCCCCATCGACGACGATGGCAACGTGGTGTTGGTACGCCAGTTCCGCAAGCCGGTGGATATGGACTTGCTTGAAGTGCCCGCCGGGGGAATTGAGGAAGGCGAGGTTTCCGATGAGGCAGTGCAACGGGAACTTCAGGAGGAAATAGGTTATACTGCGGGGAATCTGCGGCACCTGTCCAGCTTCTGGTTGGCCCCCGGATGGTGTACCGAATATATGCACGCTTATCTGGCTACGGACCTGACGCCCTCAAGTTTGGTGGCCGACGACGACGAGTTCATTACCGTCGTTAGAATGCCCCTGGCAGAATCGCTTCGACTGGTGCAAGAGGGTCAAATCAGGGACGCCAAGAGTATTTCGGCACTCCTTATGGCTTCCCAGGTCCTACAGGATGCTGTTGAGTAACACTCTGAGGCTCACCATCCCGATGGGTACAGGGGTTGGCTTTCCCCGAGGCGACCGCCGGGTATGAAGAATAGTAGCTACTTGCTGGATAGTTAACTAAGCGAAAGGTAAGAGGAAAACATGCTGCAACATGATGTTTTGGTTATCGGAGCTGGTCTAGCCGGTATGCGGGCCGCTATAGCCGCAAAGGCCAGTGGAGCCAATACAGCTATTATCAGCAAGGTCCATCCGGTGCGCAGTCACTCCAGCGCCGCTCAGGGGGGCATCAACGCTGCGCTCACCGACCGAGGAGACGACTGGGAAGACCACGCCTACGATACCATCAAGGGGAGTGACTTCCTGGGGGACCAGGACGCCATCGAGGTCATGTGCCGGTCGGCAGGCCGCTCCTTGATTGACATGGAGCACATGGGTGTAACCTTCAACCGGGACGACGAAGGTCGGCTGGGCACCCGGGCCTTCGGCGGGCAACGCCGGGCGCGTACCTTCTTTGTAGGGGACTTCACGGGCCAGGCCCTGCTCCACGTCATGTTTGAGCAGCTAGTCAAGTCCGGGGTCAGAAGCTACGAGGAATGGTTTGTCACCTCCCTGATTGAAGAGGACGGACAGGTCGCCGGCGTAACTGCCCTCGAAATCCGCACCGGCCAGTTGCACGCGATACAGGCCAAGACGGTTATCTTCTGCACCGGCGGCTGTGGCCGTATTTTCGAGCCCAGCACCAACGCCTTAATCGTCACCGGAGACGGGATGGCCTTGGCATACAACGCCGGGGCCCGTTTGATGGACATGGAAATGGTGCAGTACCATCCCACCACCCTGGCGGGCAGCGGGGTCCTTATCTCCGAGGCGGCCCGGGGCGAGGGGGCCTACCTTCGCGACAAGAACGGCGATCGCTTCATGGAGAAGTACGCTCCCAACATGATGGAGTTGGCTTCCCGCGATGTGGTATCTCGGGCCGAACAGACGGAGATTAACCAAGGCAACGGCATCGATGGTTGTGTGCTACTGGACTGCACCCACCTTGGGGCCGCCCTGATTAACGAGAAACTCAGCCAAATTCGAGAGATTGGCATAGACCTGGCCGGCGCTGACATGATTAGAGAGCCCATCCCGATTCGCCCGGGTATGCACTACATTATGGGCGGCATAAAGACGGACATTGACGGGCGCACCAACGTTCCCGGCGTGTACGCCGCCGGGGAATGCGCTAATGTTAGCGTCCACGGAGGCAACCGCTTGGGGGCCAACTCGCTGCTGGACACCATCGTCTTTGGCGAGCGGTCGGGCGGTCACGCTGCCGAGGCCAGCCGGCAATTGGAGTTCATCGAGTTCGACGAAGGCTCCGTAGTGAGGGCCGAGGAACAGCGTATGCAGGGGATGCTGGATCGCCCGGACAACGGCGACCGCTGGGGAGCTATCAGGCTGGAAATGGGCGAGTCCCTGAACCGCAACCTGGCAGTCTACCGAGACCACCGGGGGATTGAGGAAACGGTGCGGGAACTCCAGGACCTACAGACCAGGTACACCAGGGTGCCGGTGCATAACAAGGGACGCACCTTCAACACCGACTTGGTATTCGCCCTGGAGCTTGGTTTCATGCTGGACTGCGCCGAGACCATTGCCGCGGGAGCCTTGGAGCGCAAGGAAAGTCGGGGAGCGCAGGCCCGGACGGACTTCCCGGACCGGGATGACGAGAACTGGCTCAAGCACATCGTAGTCAACAAGGGAGAGGTCGGCCCCGAAATCTCCCACCTTCCGGTAACCATCACCAAATGGACACCCGAAGAGAGGAAATACTGACCTATGGACGTCACACTTAGAGTAAGAAGGTTCGATCCCGATGCCGACAGGCCCGAGTCTTACTGGCAGGACTATCCGGTGTCCGTTGCGGATAACGCCACTGTTCTTGATGCCCTCATTCAGGTGCGGGAACAGGACGATGGCACCCTGAGCCTGCGGTGCTCCTGCCGGAGTTCTATCTGCGGCTCATGCGCAGTTCGGATAAATGGTCACGGCGCTCTCGCCTGCAAGACTTCGGCTGCCGATGCCATGGACCCCCAAGGGGTAATCAATGTTGAGCCGGCGGGCGTCTTGGGCGTGGTAAAAGACTTGGTGGTAAATTTCGACGCCTTCTGGCAGAAGATACGTGAGGTGCAGCCCTATCTGCAGCCCCAAGGACCCGAGCCGGAGGCTGAATACATTGCCTCCAACGAGTCCATGCTTCACTTGTCGGGAGTGACGGCCTGCATCATGTGCGGCGCTTGCGTTTCCGACTGCACGGTGCTGGAAGTCGATCCTACCTTCCTTGGCCCGGCGGCCCTGGCCAAAGCCTATCGTTTCACCGCCGACCCCCGGGATGGCGACGCCAACGGCATTTCCCACGGGCGTTTGCAGCAGCTCAACGAGGCCACGGGGATGTGGGATTGCACCCGCTGCAACGAGTGCGTACAGGCGTGTCCCAAGGGGGTGGCCCCCATGGACCGCATCATGGCCCTCAGGGAACAGGCTATCGAGATTGGACTGGGCAATACCAACGGCGCGCGCCATGCCGAGGCTTTTACGGAAATGGTAGGCCACAGCGGTCGGCTGGACGAGTTGCGCCTTCCCGTTAAAACGGTGGGGATGACCAACATCCCAGCGCTTATGAGCTTTGTTCCAGTGGGTTTTCGGGCCTTGACCCACGGAAAGTTGCCGCCGTTGATGCACAAGAATGTGGATAATGTCGAGCAAGTTCGACGTTTGTTCCGTAGGGTTACGGAAAGTCAGTCTCAATAACGCCGGGCCGCCGTCCCCTGCTGCTAGTCTCCGCGCCGAGCCGCGTCGTTGGTTGCTGGCATAAGGACATAGGGCCGGAGCGGCGGGAACAGTCTCGCCTCACTTAATGAGCAAAACACTTAATCCTGGAGGGCAAGGTTGAAATACGCATTTTTCCCCGGCTGCGTGTCTCAAGGGGGTTGCCCGGAGCTATATCCGGCAGCCAAGTTGATATGTCAAAGGCTGGGAATTGAGTTGGACGAAATACCCGGCTGGACCTGCTCCGGCGCTGGGGTCCTACAGGAGAAGAACCAACTCTTCGGCGATACCCTCAATGCCCGGATGTTGGCTAAGGCGGAGCAGATGGGGCTGACCATTTTGACCATCTGCAGTACTTGCCAGGGGGTGATGAGCCAGGCTAACCACCGTATGCAACAGGACTCGGAATACCTGGCCCGTGTCAACTCCTTCCTGTCTGAAGAAGGGATCGAATACAAGGGCACCGCCCAGGTGAAACACCTGCTGTGGATCTTGATAGAAGACTACGGCATGGACAAGTTGACCGAACAGGTGACCCGCCCTCTGGGCAACGTGCGGTTGGCTCCCTTCTATGGCTGCTATATTGTGCGCCCCACCGAGGCCCTGGGCATAGAAGAGCATCCCGAGCGGCAGACCTCCCTGGAGACCCTAATCCAGACCCTGGGCGCGACGGCGGTGGACTTTTCCGGCAAGACCAGGTGCTGCGGCTTTCCCATCCTGACGATTAACGAGAAGAACTCCATGGCGATGGTGGGCAAGCATACTTCCGAAGCCAAGGACCTGGGGGCTGACGCTATGGTGACGCCCTGTCCTCTTTGCCATCTTAACCTGGACGGGTTTCAGCCCAAGGCCTCGGCTCAGGCCCAGCGGCGAATCGATTTGCCCATCCTGCATCTCCCGCAGATTATTGGGCTGGCTATGGGTATTTCCCCCGCCGATTTGGGACTGAAACGGCACATCGTCAACACCTCTCCCCTGGAAGTGAAGCTGGCCGCCCGTGCCTGAAGCGCCCAGGGTGGTTGACTAGCACAAGGTAAGCCCCGGCCAACAAGCCGGGGCTTTTTCGTGATTCGGAAACGCCTACGGGGGAATATAAGCGCACTGACTTACGCTGGCAGCGTGGGCACTACCTCCCTGATAGCTTCGATAGTGCGCTCGATGTCCTCGTCGGTGTGGGCAACGGAGGGGTAGAACTTCTGCGGCCAACTCTTCAGGACTCCGCGCTCCAACAGTCCAGCATTGAGCCTTCCCATCATTTGGCTGTCGGCGGCTAGGCTGTCCCTGTAGTTACGTACCGGCCCGTTGGTGAAGAAAATGTCGAAGATGGCGTCCTCGCCGCAGCTCTCGACGGAGATACCGTTGGCGTTGCAGGTGTCCACCAGGGCTTGACGGATCCGCCCGCCGACTTCGTGGAGGCGTTGGTACGACCCCTCCCGGCGCAGTTCAGCCAGGGTAGCCAGCCCGGCGGCGCAGGCCACAGGATTTCCGTTAAGCGTCCCGATTTGGTTGACATAATCATCGGAAGCGACCGCCGTTTGGTCGTAAACCGCCATGATTTCAGCCCGCCCCAGCACGGCGGCCAGGGGATAACCGCCGCCCATAATCTTCCCCACCGAGCAGAGGTCGGGCGTGACGCCGTAGTACTCCTGGGCCCCACCGTAGGACAGACGGAAGGCGGTAACCACTTCGTCGAATATCAGGGGTATACCGTATTTCAGGGTTACTTCCCGCAGTCCCTGTAGGAACCCGGGCTGGGGCGCCAGGACTCGCTGTAGCGGCTCAACTATTACTGCGGCCAATTCTTCGCTGTGGGCCTCTATGATGGCGGCGGTGGTTTCCAGGTCGTTATAGGGCGCTATCAGCATCAACTCCTGCAGCGCCGCCGGTATGCCCGCAGTGCTGGACACCGCCTGGGGGAATTCCGTCGACGGCGGGGGTGTGGTGCTCATCAGCGCATAGTCGCTGGTGCCGTGGAACCCGCCCTCAAACTTCAGGACCTTTTCCCGCTTGGTGAATGCTCGGGCGGCACGCATGGCCTGGAAACAAGCATCGGTACCGCTGGTGGTGAAGCGCACCTTCTCGGCACAGGGAATGGCCGAGACAAGTTCCTCGGCCAGCAGCACGGCCTTCTCATTGGTCGCAAAGAAGGTGCTCCCCTGGCTGACCGCCTGGGTGACCGCTTCGACCACTGCCGGATGGGCGTGGCCGAGTATCATGGGCCCCGAACCCATCAGCCAGTCGATGTACTCGTTGCCGCTGACGTCCCAAATGCGCGAACCCCGGCCCTCCTTGGCCAAAAAATTCAACGCCTCGGGAAAGGAGGTGTTCCCTCCGGTGCCCCCTGGTAAGTATCGAGCGGCCTTTTCCAGTAGTTCCAATTCTTGGCGTGTTCGCTGTGCCATGAGTTATTCTCCCTGGGGCTGCTGGTTCGTTCATCCGATTCCTGGGATTGGTCGGGTCACGTATCGGGTTGGTCTCACTATTAAATAACGTTAAATGGGCGGCCTTGGTTTCGACACCACCCGAACCCGGTCGGCAACCCAGACTTCGGGACTGGTGCTCGCGTTGTGAGCCTGGAGACTAAACCGGAGGCCCCACCAGGAAGTTGGTGGGGCCCCCGAATACTAGCTTTCGACCTCTAGGATTCGGATCAAGTAGCTTCGGCTTTGGCTTTCCGCATCACGTCCACCAATTCCTGGACGCTGGCGGCTGAAGCATTGAGGGCTGCCCTCTCATCTTCGGTCAGACTAATTTGGATTATTTGCTCCATCCCTCCGGCTCCCAGCTTCACCGGCACCCCCACGCACAGACCGTTTATCCCGTACTCGCCTTCCAAGTAGGCACACCCGGGCAGAATGCGCTTCTTGTCCAGCAACACGGCCTCCACCATCTGGGTGATGGCGGCGGAGGGGGCGTAGTAGGCGCTGCCGGCTTTCAGCAGGGCGACGATTTCGCCGCCGCCCTGCCGGGTACGTTCTACAAGTTGGTCCACCTTTTCCTCGGCCATTAGCTCGCTGACGGGAATTCCGCCGACCGTCGTGTACCGCACCAGGGGCACCATGTCGTCGCCGTGGCCGCCCAGTACCAAAGCCTGAACGTCTTCCACGGAAACGTCCAACTCCTGGGCGATGAACGTCCGGTAACGGGCCGTGTCCAGTACCCCAGCCATTCCGAACACCCGGTTCCGGGGGAAGCCGCTGGTCTCAAACACGTTCTGCACCATAGCATCCAACGGGTTGGTGACGGCGATGATTATGCAGTTGGGAGAGTGCCTGACCACTTCCTCGGTCACCGAGGAGGTAATCTTCATGTTGGTCAGCAGCAGGTCGTCCCGGCTCATGCCCGGTCGGCGGGCGATTCCAGCGGTGATAACCACCACATCGGAGCCGGCGGTCTCAGCGTAGCCGTTGCTGCCTATGATATTGGCGTCCGAGCCGCTCACGGGGCCCGACTCCAACATGTCCAGGGCTTTCCCCTGGGGCAAGTCTTCAACTACGTCCACGAGGACCACATCAGCGTAACCCAATTCCTGAATCCGCTGCGCGGTGGTGGCGCCGACGTTCCCGGCTCCGATTACTGATACCTTACTGCGCATCTGGTTAGTGCTCCTCCATTTATTTGGTCTGGCTTGACGACCTGCCTAGCGTATGAGGACAAGGCACGGCGGTATCCCTTGTACTCGTCCACTACCCATGAAACCGGAACTGGCCCAGTTAGTTTTGAACGTTAGGCAGTGCATGTGAATACAGGTCTAAGATGATGCTGACACTGCCTTGGCGTGATTCCCGCTTTGCCGGTAATTGTTGTGAAGGCGTCACAAAGCTCCGCCTAACGTCAACCCCAGCCAATCGTCCCCCTTGATGATAGGGGCTGCAGGGAAGCGTCTCTCAGCCTCAAGCACTCAGATGCCAATAAACCGACCGGCTGAAGACTACGCCTCAGCCATCCGGGGCGTTGCTAGATTGCATCCACAATCGCATTCAGGGTGGCGCTGGGGCGCATAGCTTTGGCGATCATCTCGTTATCGGGGCGGTAATAGCCGCCGATATCCATCGGCTGTCCCTGAGCGTCGTTCAGCTCTTGGACGATTTTCTCCTCGTTGTCCGCCATTTGCCGGGCCACCTCGGTGAAACGGGCTTGCAACTCTGGGTCCTTGGTCTGCTTGGCCAGCATTTGTGCCCAGTACAGAGCGAGGTAGAAATGACTGCCCCGGGTGTCCAATTCGTTCACCCGACGCGAAGGCGCCCTCTGGTGTTCCAGATGCTCGCCAATCGCCTGATCAAGGCTCTCCGCCAACAGTTTGGCCCTGTCGCTGCTGTACACCTGGCCGTAATGCTCGAAGGATGCAACGAGAGCGCAGAATTCGCCCAGCGAATCCCACCGTAGATGGCCCTCCTCCAAGAACTGCTGCACGTGCCTGGGCGCCGATCCGCCAGCCCCTGTCTCGAACAACCCGCCGCCATCAAGCAGGGGGACGACCGAAAGCATCTTGGCGCTGGTGCCCAATTCCAGGATAGGGAAGAGATCGGTCAAATAATCCCGCAACACGTTGCCGGTCACGGCAATCGTGTCTTGGCCGGCTCGGCTGCGGTCCATCGTGGCCTTCATGGCATCGATGGGAGACATGGTGCTAATGTCAAGCCCACTTGTGTCATGGGCGGGCAGATATTGGTCCACCTTCTTGATCAACTCAGCATCGTGAGCCCGGTTCTGGTCCAGCCAGAAAATGGCCGCCTGGCCGGTAAGCCTGGACCGGGTGACCCCAAGCCTTACCCAGTCCTGAATGGGAGCGTCTTTCGTCTGACACATCCGGAAGATATCGCCTTCCTCAACGCGCTGCTCCATCAGCGTAGCGCCTGTTGCGTCAACGACCCGAATCGTCCCCTTGCCCGGAGCTTTAAAAGTCTTGTCGTGGGACCCGTACTCTTCGGCCGCTTGGGCCATCAGCCCCACATTGGCGACGCTGCCGAGGGTGGACGGATCAAACGCTCCATGCTCCTGGCAGTCCTCTATTGCCGCTTGGTATATGGTCGCATAAGAGCGGTCGGGGATCAGTGCGATGGTGTCGTGCAACTCGTTGTCGGGACCCCACGAGCGTCCGCCATCGCGGATAATAACGGGCATGGAGGCGTCAATAATCGTATCACTTGGCACGTGCAGGTTGGTGATTCCCCGGTAGGAGTCCACCATCGATAGTGCTGGGCGGTTCTCATAAACCGCCTGGATGTCCGCCTCGATTTCCGCTCTCTTGTTCTCCGGAAGAGCTTGAATCTTCGTTAAGAGTTCGGCAATTCCATTGTCCGGGTCCACCGCGAGTTGAGCCAGTTCCGCCCCGTGCTTATCGAACATGTCCTGGTAGTAAACCGACACGCAATGTCCGAAAATAATCGGGTCCGACACCCGCATCATGGTGGTCTTCACATGGAGGGAAAACAACACGTCGTCGGACTTGGCCTTTGCCATTTCTTCGGCGTAAAACTGGCGCAGCGCCTGCACATCCATCACGGCGCAGTCGATGATTTCCCCGGATTGCAGAGGGATACCGGATTTGAGCTCCGTGACGGTCCCGTCGCCGGCCACAAATTCGATGGTGGCTGCCCCGGCCTCCGTTGTGGTGACGGCCTGCTCACTGCCGAAGAAATCCCCACTGGTCATGTATCCTACACGAGTCTTGGACACTCCAGGCCAATCCTGCATCATCCGATGGGGATTGCGTTGGCCGTGCTCCTTCACCGCCGTGGCGGACCTGCGATCGGAGTTGCCTTCACGTATGACCGGGTTGACCGCGCTACCCAGTACCCTGGAATAGCGCACTTGGACTTGGCGTTCTTCATCGTTAGCAGGTTGGTCGGGGTAGTCGGGAACATCGTACCCCTTGTCCTGCAGTTCCGCGATCGCCGCTTTTAACTGGGGAATAGAGGCGCTGATATTGGGCAGCTTGACGAGGTTGGCTGACGGTTCCAGGCACAACTCGCCACACATGCGAAGATAATCGGGGAGTTTTTGCTCATCCGTCAGATTGTCCGGGAAATTGGCAATTATACGTCCAGATAACGAGATATCCCAGGTTTCGAGTTCGATGCCCGAACCCTTGGTAAAAGCCTTGAGGATTGGCAGGAGTGAGTGGGTGGCTAGGATCGGCGCCTCATCAGTTTCCGTGTAAATGATCTTGGCGGCTTCTGCCATTTTGCTCTCCTTAGTTAGTAAGTTTTACCGACCGTTACCAGTTGCCCAGAGGCGTTTGGTTACTTACCCGGCCATGGAATATATGCACCAACTTCGCACTATGGAGCCGGGCAATATGGATGAGCTGGTACATTCTAGGTTCGAAGCAGGGCGGATTGATGAGCGTGGACACTGGCATTCGGACGTTGGCGCTATCCAAATTGGGCCACCCGTCACCCTGTTCCGGTGTATGCGTAGGCCTTTTCAAGGTTAGGTGGCAGTCCTTAATTTCCGCCAGAACATCGTCTGGAATCGACTGCATTTTCCCCGCGTGGTTTTCGTATGGTCAAGCCGTCGATTACCCGGAAATCTACCCTGCCGCTGTCAACCTAGTCCCGAAGCAGGTACTCCAATACTTGCTGACTCTCTTCAGAAATGATGGGGCCGCCGCCATCGTCGCCAAGCATCCCAATCTTGATGGAGCTGATACTGCTGAAATCCGCCGTGCTCGGCTGCTACTTGAGGTTTTCTACCCGGGCCAGTTGCTCTTCCAAAACTGTGCCAAAATGGTCTTTAGCCGACTGAATTTGTGATTCGTAAGCCACGGCTAACTCCTTGTAAGTAAGAATTTTCTGCGAACGGCCTAACTTGTACGAATCGCCGTGATTTGTTCGAGCGAAACTCGGGGAAGCCCGACCATTATACAGCGGCATAGCGTTCCCGGCTACCTCTGGCGTGAAGCGGTAGCGACACCATCTACGGTAGTTGGATTCTTATTAGTACATGTTCTTGGTGAACCTAAAACCTGTGGCGGTAAGCTGATTCAACCACTGGACCGAATTCGGGACTCTCAACCATTATCCACCACTCACACTATCAGGTTGCTGTCGTGACATCTTGCCTTGACGGCATGAGCGCGTGCAACATAGCATGGTTCAGCGCAGCCAATTTGCCCGGGGAATAGTAACAACTTCGAGGAATGGCAACTGGCATGATCTCAAGCATTGTACCTTCACCCATTACTCTCGTTAGGGCTGCCCTGGTTGTTACAGTGTCCTGGGGCCTTGTTGCCTGCGCGCCGGACGTTGCCCCGCCGCAAGCCTGCACCGATGGCGAAAGGGTCCTTAATGTTGGTTTCTACGCCTTTTTTGTGCCCGTCAGTCAGAGCGCCGACGAAGACCCGGCATCTACGGGATTTAACACGCATCTTGGTTATGAGGCGGACTTGTTGACTGGACTCGAAGCCATGGAAGGCGCAGGTTTATCCTTTGCCCGGCGGGGTATCGCGGCTTGGGATGGGATTTGGCTGCTTTCCGCCAAACCGGAATATGACCTTATCAGCGGTGGAATCACGATTCTCGATTCCCGGACCCGCGACGCAACGGGCAACGAGTTGGTCACTTTCACTTCGGGGCATATCACATTTCGCCAGTCCATTCTCGCGCGTGCTGAGGATGCGGAGCGCCTCGCCAGTTATGATGCCCTGACCGGCGGCGTGCGGGTAGGCGCCCTTGCCGGCACCACCGGGGAAGCCCGCTTCTTGGAGTTGATGGGCCTGGTCGACTCCGACGGCGTACTAATGGCCGGGGTACGTGTTGACACACCCCAAGGCGCTGCGGTTGCCGATGGCAGCGAGGACTATTTCATTCGCGCCGCCGGCGCATCTCCCAATCTTGACGGCAGACGAAACCTTCAACTGCCTGGTGGCTCCAAACCGGAAGTGGTGTACCTGGGAGACGAACTTGGTGACCCGGAACTTCTCCAAGCCCTGCGCGACGGCAAGATAGACGCCCTGGCCAGGGGTGAAATTGGCAACCTAGACGCGGTCTATAACGCCCATAGTAGTGCATCCTTCGTCATTACAGCCCTTGACGATGAAGTTGAACAGGGCGGTTTCACTCTTGCCGCTACGGAGCAGGAGCTGGCTTCCTGCCTTGATGAGAAGATAAGCTGGCTGACGGATAACCGGCGAATTGGACATGCCGAGTGGTTGGCAAACACTTCGGTCTTTCAAGAGCGGGCACGATTGTGGAATGAGAGGGCGCCCTAGCCGAGCCCCAGGGGAGGCGGCCAAAGCCCTTCAGCAGGAGGCCGACTTTTTCCCAGGGACCTTTTATCGCAATCGCCGTCACCGGCCCAGTTGCTGTTCCAGGTCTTCAGGGTTGGTAACGGGCAACTGGCAGACGTAATGCTCGCAAACAAAGGCGGTGGGTCTCCCGTCTATCATGTTCCGATCTTCCAGGAGAGGCGACGTTATATTAGCTTCCCCCAGTTCTGGTGCGCTTCCCACAACCACCTTGTTGGGCAAGTATCTGCCGAACACTGTCTCGACCAGTTCTTGTGTCTCAACGTTGCGCACCGGGCCGACGATGGCTATTTCCTTGGGCACCGACACATAGAAGTCCAACACCGCCAACCAGTGGGCGACACCAGCGGGAGACCGGGACATCAGTTGGTTCAGGGAGCGCAGCGGCGTTGCCCCTTTCATGGCGTAGGCGTCCTTCCCGGTAATGACCGCCAGACGTAGCAAGACTTCCGAGGCCACCGAGCCGCCGCACGGTTGGGCATTGTCGAAAATGTCCCGGGGCCGCACCACCAGCGATTCATGGTCGTGGCCGGTGTCGTAGAAACCGGCGGAGGCATCGTCCCAAAATAGCTCAATCATGGAGTCAGCCAGGGAAATGGCGTGGCCCAGCCAGTCCGGGTTAAAGGTGGCCTCGTACAATGAAACCAGTCCGTCGGCTACGAAAGCGTAGTCCTCCAGGTACCCCAACAACCTGGCCTGCCCCTCCCGATAACTGCGAAGCAAACGCCCCTCGGGCTGCATGTTCGATACCAAGAAGTGGGCATTTTCTATGGCCGCCTGCAAGTAATCCGAGCGGCCCAGGGAGACGCCGGCTTCGGCGAAGGTGCGCAGCATCAGGCCATTCCAAGAGGTGAGCACCTTGTCGTCCAGCAGAGGATGTATCCGGGTTTCCCTGACCGCCAACAGTTCCCGCTTGCCCCTCTGAATCGTGGCTTCAAGTTCTTCTAAAGGCAGCCCATGCTCTTTGGCGTAATCGTCGGTAGACTGACGGACATTTAGGATATTGGCTCCTTCAAAATTTCCGGCGTTGCTGACGCCGAAGAAGTCGCCGAACAAATTGCTATCGGCTTCGCCCAGGATGTCGCGTATCTGGTCCGGCGTCCAGATGAAGAACTTGCCCTCTTCTCCCTCACTGTCGGCGTCCTGGGCGGAGTAGAAGCCGCCCAGGGGGTCGGTCATCTCGCGTAGTACGTAATCCAAGATTTCTTCCGTTATCCTGCGGAACAAGCCTCGTCCGGTAATCTGGTAGGCGTGCAGATACAGACGGGCCAGCAGGGCGTTGTCGTAGAGCATCTTTTCAAAGTGGGGCACTAGCCAGTAGGCGTCGGTGGAATAGCGGTGGAACCCGCCGCCAACCTGGTCGTACATGCCGCCGTAGGCCATCTTTTCCAGGGTCATCTCCACCATTTGCAGCGCCCTGGGGTTGTATCCGTGGTGGTAGTAGCGCAGCATGAACTCGGGAATCATCGGCTGGGGGAACTTGGGAGCGTTGCCAAAACCTCCGTTTTGGTAATCGAAGGTGGAGGCCAGATTGGAGTAGGCTTGGTGCAAGACCTCCACGGTTAGCGGAGTAGTACCCTGGGGAATGTGGCCGGCCCGGCCCATCTCCTGGGCCAATTGGCGGGTTACCCGGTCAATCGCTCCCCGGTTGGTCTGGTAGGCGTTGGTTATTGCCTGCAGCAACCTGGGAAACCCCGGCATGTTCTGCCGGTCTTCCGGGGGAAAGTAGGTGCCCCCATAGAAGGGTTGGCCCTCGGGAGTTAGGAACATGGTCATGGGCCAACCGCCGCTGCCCGTCAACATCTGTACCGCTTCCATGTACACGGCGTCCAGGTCTGGGCGCTCCTCCCGGTCCACCTTGATGTTGACGAAGTTGTCGTTCATCACGCCGGCTATCGCCGCATTCTCGAAGGACTCCCGTTCCATTACGTGGCACCAGTGGCAAGCCGAATAACCGATGCTCAGCAGGATGGGCTTGTCCTCAACGCGGGCGCGGTCCAGGGCCTCGGTTCCCCAGGGGTACCAGTCCACGGGGTTGTGAGCGTGCTGCAAGAGGTAGGGGCTCGTTTCGTTAATCAAACGGTTGGGCATTATTCTCCTTACCCAGATGGGCCGGACAGGCCGGGGCCGCCAAGAAAGCGCAGATTTGGGCGTGAGGGTGATCGGAGCCTAATCTGTCCTTGGTGCAAGGTTAAGGCAGCGGATTCCGAATAAAGTAAGGGTTGATATGCCTGTTCTGGCCCCAGAAGACATTGCCGGGCTGCTCCAGCCGCTCGACCAAACCGCTCTTGGCTTCGGTGGATTCGGGGTTTCTGAAGGTTCCTTCTACGGTCAGATACCAGTTCCGCTCGGTTGAAACCAACTTGGTCACGCCCTGGTCACGCATCAACTGTATCAAAGGGGCGACGTTTGCGCCTTGGAGTTAGTAGCCAAACCGGCCCTTGGGATTAAGAACCTGCCCCTCTACCAACTCTTCGATCCAAATCTCTATCAGGAATTCCTTAATGTCCCTTTCCATTTCCCACTGCCTTCCGTCTCGTCTGGCAACGATGGCCCCATGTGGCTTGATTTCAGGAGTATAACAGAATCCGGGTAAGCGAACGTTAAATTAGCCCCAACCGTCTCAGGTCATCTTCTGTCCACCGGATTGCGCGGAGAATATTGGCGAGCGTTTTTCTGGTCACCGTATCTCCGCCAGCGTGGTAGTGGATAAAAGTATTCCTCCCATCCGGATTTCGGTAAACGAACCCGCCGGTTCGAGTAGTCCGCTGCAAGGTGAAGCCGTCGCGCTCTAGCGCCCGTACCAATTCCCGAACCGGAGTATTGCGCAGGAGGTGGACCAGCCTCCCCGGATTCCTCATATCGTTATGGCTACGACCCCAGACTCGGTGATAACCGCGCGTTTTTCAACTTCCGGGGGGATGGGGTCACCGTGTTCCAGCATCACTTCCAGCAAGGCTTGGGCGCCTTCCCGAAGGGCTTCCAAGGCTTGCTCCTTGGTGTAGCCCCAAGCGGCGCAGCCGGGGAAGTAAGGGACCTCGGCGCTCCAGCGTCCATCCTCTTCCTGCTCAATCTCTAAATCCAGTATGTACGTTTTCACTGTGATGCCTCCCGTCTCAACCATTCGAGAAATTCCCCCACCGGCATGGCCCCGAGGTCACCGTTCTCCCGGTGCCGGACCGCCACCGCGCCCTGCTCCTGCTCCCGGTCGCCCACGACCAACATGTAGGGCACCTTCATTAGCTGGGCCTGGCGGATCTTCTGGTTCATCCGCTCGCCGCGGTCGTCGACATCGGCGCGGAAGCCCTGTTCCTGCAACTGGGTCCTCACGGTCCCGGCGTATTCCAGGTGGCGGTCGGCTATGGGAATGATGGTGGCCTGGGTGGGAGCAAGCCACAGGGGGAAAGCCCCGGCGTAGTGCTCAATCAGCACCCCCAGGAACCTTTCCAGGGAACCCAGGATGGCCCGGTGTACCATGTACGGACGGCTGCGACCACCTTCCGAGTCCTGGAAGGTGAGGTCGAAACGCTGGGGCAGGTTGAAGTCGAACTGGACGGTGGTACACTGCCACTCCCGGCCCAGGGCGTCCTGGATTTTAATGTCTATCTTGGGGCCGTAAAAGGCTCCCCCACCGTCGTCTATGTTGTAGTCCAGCCCCCGTCCCACGATGGCCTTGCGCAGCGATTCGGTGGCATGATCCCACATGTCCAGGTCGCCCACGTACTTTTCCGGGCGGGTGGACAGGGAGATGTTGTAATCGGAGAATTGGAAGGCATCCAGAATCTCGAAGGTGAGGTCCAAGACCGACCCAACTTCATCCTCCACCTGGTCCGGCAAACAAAAGATGTGAGCGTCATCCTGGGTAAATCCACGGACCCGCATCAGCCCGTGCAGGACGCCGCTCCTCTCGTATCGGTACACCGTGCCCAACTCGGCAATCCGCAGGGGCAACTCCCGGTAGCTACGCAGAGCAGAGCGATAAATCATGATGTGGAACGGGCAGTTCATCGGCTTGAGGAAGTATTCCTGCTCGTCCACCTCCAGGGGCGCGTACATGCTTTCCCGGTAGAAGTCCAGGTGCCCGCTGGTCTGCCACAGTTGGGCCCTGCCGATGTGGGGAGAGTAAACGATGTTGTACCCCCTCCGGTAGTGAACGTCGCGCCAGTAACTTTCTACCAAGGTCCTTACCACCCCGCCCTTGGGGTGCCACACGATTAGACCGGGGCCAATTTCATCATGGATGGTGAACAATCCCAACTGTCGACCCAGGGCGCGGTGGTCCCGCCTTTCCGCCTCTTCCAGCCTGGCCAGGTGCTCTTCCAGGGCTTCCCGGCTCTCGAAGGCCGTCCCGTATATGCGTTGTAGCATGGGACGGTTCTCATCTCCCCGCCAGTAGGCCCCGGCGACGCTCAGGAGCTTCACCGCGGCGATGTCGCCGGCATGGTCCACATGGGGCCCCTGGCACAGGTCCACGAAGCCATTGTGTCGGTAGATGCTGAGGGTTTCCGCTTCGGGGATGCTGTCGATGATTTCCAGCTTGTAGGGCTGCTCCGAGAACAGCTCTTTAGCGTCGTCCCGGCTCAGTTCCTCCCGGCGAAAGGGGGACTGACCGGCAATGGTCTGGGTCATCAAATTCTCGATGCTCGCCAGGTCCTCCGGAGTAAATGGCCGCGACACCTCGAAGTCGTAGTAGAACCCGTCCTGGGTTGGGGGGCCGATGCCCATCTTGGCTTCCGGAAATAGCTTGAGGACAGCGTCGGCCATCACGTGGGCTGCCGAGTGTCGCATCCGGTGCCTCAGGTCGTGCTCGGAACCAACGATTCCGGAGTCCAAATTACCGTGATCTAACATAACGTCTTCCCGTGGACTGTCAAAATCTATGCTTGGCGCGGGGAGGGACCCCGCACCGGGGCCAGTTGGTTGAACTCCCGAAATATTATAACCCATCGCTGCCGCTTTGAAGGTAGCTGGATCGGCTACCAGATAGGCCGCTTCCAACCGTTACACCCCTCCGACGCTACTTTAACAAGTCAGTCATAACTGCTGGAGTTGGTGGACTCGGCAGAATCGGTGACGATTAACCTTGAACCGGCAAGGACACTTGTGGAACCCTACATTAGTGGGGAGGGGAACAAGCATGGCAGGAGTTACCTATGAGGGTCCTCTGGATTGGCTTTGGGCAAGCCGGTGGCAGGATTGTCGATAATCTGGTGAAGCAAAACAGGAAAATTTTGACGCCATAGCAATTAATACGGAAGAAGCCGATTTGGTCGATCTGTTCAACATCCGCAGGAAGTTGCTGATTGGGAACTATAAGCAGAAGGGGAGGGGAGTAGGAGCGAACATCGAAGCTGGGGCCGAAATCGCCCAGAAGGCGTTGTCCCAAATTATGGACACCCTTGAAATTCACGACCTACGCTTCAATTCGGAGGCGTTTTGGATTGTGGGGGCCTTGGCCGGAGGCACCGGGGCGGGCGGCTCCTGGATTCTGGCTAAAGAACTCAAAGAGACATATAATAAACCTGTCTACGGGCTCGGCGTCCTGCCTTCAACCTGGGACGCGGCGGCGGAGAAGGAGTCCCTGTACCTCTCCAACGCGCTGCGGAGCTTGGAATTCTGGCGCAAGTACTTGGACAACGTATTGCTGGTGGACAACCAGCAATACCAGAGACGCTTGGACTTTGGTGAGTCCATCAACCGGCTGTACCAGCGTATCAACAACAATCTGACCCAGAGGCTAATTACGGTCCTGAACGCCGGGGAGGTCAGGCCGGCCCCCCAGGAGATGTTTAACTCTGCCGAGATTATCGAAACCCTGGGATCGGATGGCGACTTTTCCACCATCGGCCACGCGAGTATCCGGGTCAAGCTGAAGACCCAGGTTTGGAAGAATGGAGTTGAACCCAACTCCAACCAGTTGGAGCGCATAATTCGGGGCAGCGCCCAAGAGAAGGCCCTAACTTTCCCCTGCGACGTAACTGGGGCCAAGAATGTTTCTTTGATAACCCGGGGTCGGCCCGAGCACCTTTTCACCCAGGGTATCCAAAAGGGCAAGGCCTTTTTGGGGGATGCGGTACTGGCAGGCAACGTACGCTATGGCGACTATCCGGAAAAGGGCAGCAAGTTCCTATCCGCCACGACCATTTTGTCGAAGATTAGGGACTTCAGCAGGCTGGACCAGATGAGGCAGCGGGTGGTTGAATTGGCCTGAAACCGAGAAGGGGCGCCATCAGTGGTACGCTGACTGAGTTGGCCTCCGGCCCCTCCTGGGCCTATACAAGAGAGGAAGAATATGGAGCAATTGAAGCAAGACCTTGAAGCCCTGACGCAAAAAATCACATCGGTCGTGGAGCGTCTTTGACCTGGCCGATAAAGAGGCAACCATCCTGAAGATGGAGGGGGAAGCCGCCAGCCCAGGTTACTGGGACAACCCCAAGCGGGCCCAGGGCGATATGCAGCGGCTGGTCCGCTTGAAGGAGACGGTAAACCTGTGGCGGGACCTGGCTTCCCGGGCCGCCGATTTACTGGAACTAACCGAATTGGGCTTGGAGGACGGGGACTATTCGCTTCAAGAACAGATTGAGGCCGACGCGCGGGAACTCTCCAATACCCTGGGTCGGGAAGAAGTAAACCTCACCCTGTCCGGTCCCTTTGACGACCGCCCGGCCATCATGCTGATTCACTCCGGGGCGGGGGGCACTGATTCGCAAGACTGGGCGGAAATGCTCCTGGGGATGTACACCAAGTGGGCCGAGGCGCAGCGGCGCGCGGTGCAGGTCATGGACTTGTCCTATGGTGACGAGGCGGGCCTGCGGGGCGCTTCTTTGGAGATTAGCGGTCCTTTCGCCTACGGTTACCTTAGCGCCGAAAGGGGAGTGCATCGCCTGGTACGGCTGTCGCCTTTTGACCCCAACCACTTGCGCCACACCTCCTTCGCCCGGATTGAGGTCCTGCCGGTGGCTTCCGAAGAGGAAACGGAAGTCCTAGTTCGCCCTGAAGACCTGAAGCTGGACTTTTTCCGTTCCAGCGGCCCCGGCGGGCAAAACGTGCAAAAGGTCGCCTCCGCGGTGCGTGTCACCCACCTGCCCACCGGCATTGTTGTCACCTGCCAGACTGAGCGCTCGCAACACCAGAACCGGGAATATGCGATGCGCATCCTGGAAGCCCGCATGTTGGCCCTCCAAAATGAGAAGAGGGCTGAAGAACTGGAAAAGCTGCGCGGCGAACTGATTTCAGCCCAGTGGGGCAACCAGATTCGCAGCTATGTACTTCACCCCTACCAGTCCGTTAAGGACCATCGTACCAACTACCAGAGCACCAATCCCAATGCTGTGCTGGCGGGCGACCTCAACGACTTTATCGAGGCGTACCTGATGTCCCAGGTGGGAAAGGATTAGCGCCCGCAGGGGGAGGGAAAAGCAACCCGGCTGTTGTCAGCCCGCCGACGGACCCGTCCCAAGATGGAGTGCGCCGCTACCTGCAAAAAAGAGAGGCGGGACTCATGTGAGTCCCGCCTCGTCTGTACTGGCTGATTTGGGGAAGCTAGGAGCAGGAGCCCAAGATGTGCCCCATCTTGGAGCGCTTGGTTTCCATGTACTCCCGGTTCTCGTCGTTGGGCGGCACTTCCACCTCCACCCGTTCCACTATTTCCAGGCCAAACCCGGACAGCCCCACAACCTTTCTGGGATTATTGGTCAGGAGCCTAATTTTGCTTATCCCCAGGTCGCTGAGAATTTGGGCCCCAATGTCGTAGTGGCGCAGGTCAGAGTCGAAGCCAAGTTTGTTGTTGGCCTCGATGGTGTCAAGCCCCGAGTCCTGGAGGGAGTAGGCCATAATCTTGTTGTGCAGTCCGATGCCCCGGCCTTCCTGCCGCATGTACAAAAGGGCGCCGGTCCCTTCCTGGCCCAGAATCTGGAGGGCCATTTCCATCTGCTCACCGCAGTCGCAGCGCAGACTGCCGAATACATCCCCGGTCAGGCACTCGCTGTGGATGCGGGTCAGGACCGGCTGGTCTGGAGTCCAGTTGCCAATGGTGAGGGCGATATGCTCCCCGGGATCAAAGGCGCTGCGGTAGGCAAAAATCTTGAACTCGCCGTACTTGGAAGGGAGACGGGCCTCGGCCACCCGCTCAATCAAGTTCTCGTTTCGGCGACGGTGAGCAATGAGTTGCGCGATGCTCAGTATTTTCAGCCCCTGCTCTTCGGCAAATATCTCCAGGTCCGGTACCCTGGCCATGGTGCCGTCGTCTTTCATGATTTCGCAGACCACTCCCGCCGGGTAGAGCCCCGCCAATTGGCATAGGTCTACAATGGCTTCAGTGTGTCCCGCCCGCACCAACACTCCCCCCGGTTGATACCTCAGAGGGAAGAGGTGTCCTGGCCGAGTGAAATCTTCCGACTTGGCCTTGGGGTCGATCAAGGCTCGAATGGTAGCCGCGCGGTCGTGGGCCGATATGCCCGTAGTCGTTCCACGCCGGTAGTCAACCGACGCGGTGAAGGCCGTGGGGTATTTACTGGGACTGTTCTCGCTGGGCATCATGCCTATGTTGAGCGCGGCCAACCGCTCATCCAACATCGGCATACAGAGCAGGCCCCGGGCGTGGGTCACCATGAAATTGACCGCATCGGTGGTGACCATCTCCGCGGGCATGACCAGATCCCCTTCATTCTCCCGCCTTTCGTCATCGACGACGATTAGGAACCTACCAGCTCTAAGTTCCTCTAAACCCTCTTCAAGACTACATAAGGGCATGTTATCACTACCTCTAACGACAAGCTTGGCCGACCATCCATCTACCGGGAGAGGAGGCTCTCCACGTACTTGGCGAGGATGTCCACTTCCAGATTGACCCGGTGGCCCCCAAACTTCTCATTCAAGTTGGTGTTTTCCAGGGTGTATGGTATCACAGAAAGGGTGAACGATGAAGGATACCTTTTTACCACCGTCAGGCTAATGCCGTCAACTGCGATAAATCCCTTCTCCACGATGTAAGGGAGCAACCGCTTGGGGCTGCTTACGCGCACGATAGTGGAATCACCTTCGGGCCTCCGGGACGAGATGCGGCCCGTGGCGTCGACGTGGCCTTGGACTATATGGCCCCCCAGCCGGTCGCTGACGGCCAACGGGCGTTCCAGGTTAACGGCGTGCCCAGTTTCCAGTTGGCCCAAAGAGGTCCGGCGCAGCGTCTCCGGCGAAAGCTCGATGCAGAAATTCTCGGAGCCGAACTCAACCACGGTGAGGCAGGCGCCGTTGACGGACATACTATCGCCCAGCTTCATGCCGTCCATGACCCGTCCAGCGTGAACAGTAAGGCGGCCATCCTGTAGATCCGTCACCCTGCCCACTTCTTCCACAATGCCGGTAAACATGCTATTCCCTCTTGGCCGGGTGGCCCTTAATCAACCAGTCGGGCCCTATTTGCTGGATTTGTGTACCTTCGAGACGCCAGGCGTCGGCCATGACGATTGCGCCCTGTCCTTCCACCGGAGAAGATGCCCCCTGGCCCCCGATGATTACCGGGGCTATGAAAGCATACACTTCATCTACCAACCCCGCATCGAACAGAGATCCCAGAACGGTCCCGCCGCCCTCAACCATGAGGCTGACCACCCCCCGACTTCCCAAATCTGCCAGAAGCGCCAGCGGGTCCACCATCCCCCTGTCAGACCCCGGCAACTTAATCACCTCGGCCCCGGCGGATTCCAGCCCGGCAACCCGGTCGGGTAATGTTTCTGCCGTTGCCGCAATAAGCGTGGTTCCGGGCTCACCCAGCATCTTGGCTCCAACCGGGGTACGGCAGTGCGCATCCAGGACAACCCGCAGGGGTTGGCGGGCCAGGGCATTTCCCGAGGAATCCCGGGCCGTGAGTTGGGGATCGTCGGCCAGGACCGTGTTGATGCCCACCATTATGGCATCGTTAACTCGTCGCATCTGCTGGACAACTTCGCGGGCGGCGGGACCGGTTACCCACTTGGAGTCCCCGGTATGAGTGGCAATCTTGCCATCCAAGCTGCTGGCGAACTTGGCGGTGACGTAGGGCAGCCTGGTATTGATATGTTTGGCGAAAGCCCGGTAAAGCTCGGTGGCCTCACGATCGTTCTCCACTACAACCTCAATCCCGGCTGCTTCCAGCTCCGCGCACCCCCGGCCCGCGACTCGGGGGTTGGGATCGATGGCTGCCACGTGGACCCGGCCAATGCCCGCGGCGATGATGGCCTGGGTGCAGGGTGGTGTGCGGCCAAAGTTGCAGCAGGGTTCCAGGGTGGTGTACAGGGTGGCGCCCCTGGCGCCCGCCTCCGCCTGGTCCAGCGCGCCAATCTCGGCGTGACGCTGGCCCGGAGGAAGGGTGAAGCCCTCTCCCAGCACCTTCCCATCGCCGACTATTACCGCGCCTACCGCCGGGTTGGGGCTGGTAGTGCCCAGTGCTTGCCGGGCCAACCCTATGGCCCGCTGCATGGGTTGCATAATCAACTAACCTCGGCCTTTGCAGGTATTGGGTTGAAGATGATGGTCAGCCAGCGCGGGGAATGTAGTCGAAATTGCAACTGGCAGTCAGGGAAATGGGACCGAAACGACCGCTTGGTTGAGTCAACAGGATGAGAAGGTAGTTCCATGCCGCCCGGCCCAACTGAAGTGCTGGCTGGCAGCGGTCAGGGAATTGTACCAATCACTCCCAGCGGCTGCAAGAATGCTCGCCGACGCCAAAAAAAGCTGGAGGCGGGCCGCTTTGGCCCGCCTCCAGACTGATTCGGAGGGTCCAACGGCACTGAGGCCGGACTATTCAATGGCGTATACCCCCTGAACGGTAACCGTTATGCTCTGCTCGCCGGGCAGTATTTTGGTGCTCGCCTCACTGGCAGCAAAAGCCATCATGGGTTGGCGGCCCCCAAAGTCAGCATTGAATCCCCCAGAGTCGCTGTACTCGAAAATGTAGATAAGCCTACCCAAGCTAACTCCGGTGCTGCTCGCCAATTGCTCTGCCTTGTCCCGCATGTCGGCCACAGCGGCGGCCCGGGCCTCTTCTTCCAGTGGGCCGGTCTCTTCGATGGTAAAACTGATTCCGTGGAAGCGAATCAGGTCGCCCCCCGCTTCAATCGCCCGGTCGATGACGGTGTCAACGCCTTCCAAATTGCGTACTACCACCGTCAAACCGTTGCTGACCTCGTAGCCGGTGATTACCTGTTCCCGCTGGGGGAAGCACTCCGGTTCCAACGTGGCAGACTCGCCGGTGGCGCTGGCGATACACCTGGTCACTTCTCTGCTGGTGTATCTGGGTGAAACGTTGAAGAAACGGGTCTGAATGTCCTTGTCTTCAACACCTTCTTCCCGGAGAGCGGCCACAACGTCTTCCATTGCGCTGGCTGCTTTAGACCTGGCTTCTGCCACAGAATCGGCAAATGACTCAACGCCCATTCTCAAAATCGCTAGGTCCGGCTGTCCGGCGGCTTGGCCCTGGCCGGAAACTTTGACTCCGGTTTCGGAAATAGTTTGTGCGGCAACCAAGGGCGTCAAAAGAGCCGCCGGGACCGTTTCGCTAGTCCCCTTCAAATGTTGGACCTCAGCAGGTGCCGGGGTATCTCCCTGAGTCACTTCCGAAGGAGGCTGGGCGGCTGACGGCCCAGCGGTCAGCGCCGTGGGCGCTCCTTCTCCGCGACATCCCAACGAGAAGAGCAGGCTAGCCGCGATCAAAACCATTGCCAGTTGGTAGCTAATGCTGAAAAAACGATTCATTTTTCCTCTCGGTCTAATAGATTGGCATGTCTCCACAGTATAGGACGGGTCGGGCGGCAAAATAGTTCCCCATAGTACTACAGTTGCAGATATGTGGTGAGGAGTTTCAGGCGGCGTCGGTAATGACAGCGCCGGGCCGTTGCTTGGTGCCGCCGTCTCCACTGAGACCACCGCAGCACTGATTCGTCCGTAGGGTGGTGTCTCCATATCAGCCGGTAGAGTAACCGCCGAACCTCGGGCACCGTCAGCGGTATCAGCCTTTCCTCCAAACTGGGGCAGCCCCCTTTTCTCCCAGACGTCCCGGCGACGATGCCTGGCGCCGTACCACCGCCAGGTAGGCGTGGGCCAGCATCGCCAGGGTGATGTGCCGGTACCAGCCGTCCCACCGGCGCACCTCGTATTGGTCCAGTCCCACCTGTCCCTTGGCCTCCTCAAAGCATTCCTCAATGGCCCACCGGGTTCCGGCCACCCGCACCAGTTCCTCCAGGGCTGTTCCCGTCGGGCCGTAGCACACGTAGTAGGCCAGTTCCTCGGGCTTGGCCACGCTGCGCCGGGCCAGCAGCCAGTACCCCTTGCCAGGTTCTCTCAGGGGCCGAATATCCACCAAGGCCCAGTCGTAGACCCGAGGACCCTTGGCCCCATCACCGGCGCTCAGCCGGACCCAGCCCGACTCTTCAACCCCAGACGCCAGCCGGTCAGCCCGCACTTGGCGCGGACCCTGGTCCGTCCCAGCCCACAACTTCTCATTGCTCTTGATGGCCAGCACGTGAGGAACGTCCCGCCGCTCCAGCCACAGCCGCAGGTTGCGGTCATTGCCGTAGACCTCGTCCCCGGTGGCCCAGCCGAAGGGGACTCCCGACTCCACCGCCCGTTCCAGCATCCGCCGGGCCAGTTGCGGCTTGGTGCGAAACGCCACTTGCTCCGGCACGCCAGCCTCCTCCCGGCGTTCCTGGTCATCGGCCCACACCTGAGGCAGGTAAAGCTCCCGGTCCAGCAGGGTCCTCCCCTTGGCAGTAGCGTAGGTCAAGAATACCCCAATCTGGCAGTTCTCGATCCGTCCCGCCGTGCCGCTGTACTGACGCTGCACCCCCACAGACTTGTTGCCCTTCTTCAGAAACCCAGTCTCGTCCACCACCAACACCCCGTTGGCGTCGCCCAGGTGCTCCACCACGTAGTCCCTGAGATCATCGCGAACCAGGTCCGCGTCCCAAATGTAGGTTGACAGCAGATGCTGCACCCCATAGGGTGTGGCGTCCCCGGCCTGCTCCGCCAGTTGCCAGCCGTTCTTGCGCTCCACCGGACTGAGCAGCCCTTTCAGATAGTCCAGCGATCGTCGACGTGGTTCGGGACGCCGGAACCGCCCCGCAATGCACTCGTGTACCCGGTCGATACCCTCAGCCCACCGGGCGACCTCTGCCACCCCATCCCCATGCACTGCCACAGCCTCACCTCACCACCCGTTGATTGCCCCAATCCTAGTCGTTTTCAATCTGCAACTGTAGTAATAGAGGGTGTCTAAAAAGGATATGTCATTCTGAGCCGAAACGTAGTGGAGGCGAAGAGTCTTAGATTCTTCAGTCGCTGCGCTCCTTCAGAATGACAAGTGGGGTCTCGTACCGGGCCTGTCACAAGATAGACGGTCAGCTTTTTAAGCGCCCTCTCAGAGTAAGGCCGAGCGCCGGTCTCGCCGCACTTCGTATATTAACCCTCCAATAAATATAAGGGCCAGCGCCGCCGCGATACCCTGAGCTGCCCGCCAGCGAGAACCCGATTCCATCCGCCGTGGCGCAACAACTTCCCTTGGGCTGTCAATGGCGGAGTCAGCTAATCCCGGCCCCACTGACTCCGCGCCCTGGCTGGCCGGCCCGGCGTTCCCTGCCTGTCCTTCCGGGCCCAGGCTGGGCGGCCCGGCGGCCCCAGCAGGCCCGGCCGGTTCTTCCGGCATTGGCCCGGAGTCGGGTCCCGGAACCGCGGCCAACCGGACCCTGCCCCCAGCTTCTGCTGTAGGTTGGTCCTGTTCTTCGCGTCCCGGGGTTGGTCTTGCCCCGGTGGGCGGCGGGACCTTCGTAGGTAGGTCTGCCGGAGTGGCCGAGGCGGGACCAGGCGTCATGACCAAGGGCGGGGGCGGCCCTGACGGTTCTGGAATAGCCGCCCCCCCACTGGCGGCCCGTCTGGCTGGGCCCGTCGCGTCTACCTCAGCCGCTTGCCCGGGAAGGCTGGGCGTTGGAGTGGCGAGCGACCCCGACGCCTCCAGCGGCTGGGTTGCCGCCGTGACTCCTTTTACGGCCATCATTGGGCTAGTCGGAGTGAGAGCCGCCGCCGGGGCTTTTGCCTGGGCCAGAGCGGCGGGAGCCGGAGTGGACGTAATATCTGCCTCTATCTTTTTTTCCTGCTCCGTTGCTACTTCGGATTGGACGGCGCTGGCAGCGGCAGGCGTCGCAGGTACGACAGGGAGCTCCTCTGCCGGTGACGCCTGCTTCTCCGCCGAAGCCTCCTCCGAGGTGTAGGACTGGGAGGTGGTCCTGCCGGAAATCTGGGAAGTTGAAGAAGTCGGGAAACCCGTAGCATCTACCAGGACCAGCAGCGCCAGGGCCAGACCGGCCAGGGAGGCGGCTCCGGCGTAGGCCCAGGCCGGCACCCACATCGTCGGTGAAGGGCTTGTGGTGAACACTCGGGAAGGCGGCGCGGTGAACGTGAAGCTACGGGTCGGGACCTGTTGGGGTAGTTCCCGCAGGTAAGAAATCGTGGACCGCAATTCCTGTAGTTCCCGCTGGCATTGGGCGCAAGACTCCAGGTGGTTGGCAACCCGCCGCTGGGCAGAGGGCGAAAGCTGTCCGTCCAGATAATCGGACAGGGTTTCGGTCTTGACATGGCGATGTGGTAGGAAAAATCTCATGCTCTACCGTTCTTGACGGAACTGGGAAGGCAAAAGTTCCCCGGTTTCCCGCAGGAAGTCCCGTAGCTGGCGACGCCCCCGGCTAATACGTGACTTGATGGTCCCTTGAGAACAGCCGGCGACCAGGGCGGCCTCTTCGTAACTAAACCCTTGGATGTCCACCAAAACTATGGCCAGGCGGCGCTCCTCCGGCAGGGCTGCCAGCGCCGATTGAATGGCTTGGCGCAACTCGCTTCGCTCCGCGTGCTGCTCGGGGGTTTCGGCGGTCGAGGGCAGGTCGGCGACGGAAAGGCCCGTTTCCTCCTCTTCCGAGGGCAGAGGGTTGAGGGGAGCCGTGGGCCGGGCCCGCTGGGAGCGCAGCATGTCCCGGCAGGTGTTGGCTATTATACGCATCATCCAGGCCCGGAGGTTTTCCCCGCGAAACTGGTTGAAAGACCGGTACCCGGCAACAAAACTGTCCTGCAGGGCGTCCTCGGCCAGGGACCAGTCGTTGAGCAGGCGGCGCGCCAGGTTGTAGCCGGCGGTCTGGGATTCCTCGACGATGCAGTTAAAGCAGTAGGAATGTCCATTCCGGTCCCGGACCGGCAATGGTACGTGGGTGGTGCAGGCGAAGTTCTGGGGGACAGTAGCCATTACTCTAGCTGCGCCACAAACCGCAAACCGCCTTGGAGACTACAGTTTTGCGGTCGGTTGGCCTGAGTATCCTTCCAGCCAATTTACCCCTGGAAGGATACTCTACCGCCCAATAAGGCCCGGGACATGACGAACTTGTGAATCTCCGACGTGCCCCCGCCGATGCGAGCGTGGCGAAGTACGTGGTACCAATGGGGAATGGGCATGTCCAGGGTCTCCCCAATGCCGCCAAAGACCTGCATAATTTTGTCAATGCTTCGCCAGCCCCACTCCCCGGCGCAGTACTTCACCATCGAGGCCTCCACCCGCACGTCCTCACCGGCATCGGCCCGGGCGGCGGTCTCCCGGGTGACGGCCCGCAGGTTCATAATATCGATGTACACATCGGTGAGCATCCACTGGATGGCCTGCCGGTCGGCAATTGGCCTCCCGTAGGTGACCCGCTGCTTGGCCCAGTCGATAGCCATCTGGAGGGAACGGCTGAGGATTCCCAGGGCCATCGACCCCCGTAGCAGCCGGTCGTGGTGGACCAGCCACTTCTGCCCCAGGTTGAACCCGTACCCGACTTCCCCCAATACCTGGGTCTGAGGGACTCGCACGTTGTCCAGGTTGACGAAGAACTGCTGCGACCTGGTGGGTACAATCCAGGTACGAATGGGATCGAAGCTGAGCCCTGGCGTAGGGTTGTCTACGATGAACATCGTAATGCCGCCCCGCTGCCTCTTTTCCGGGTCGTTGACCGCCTGCACCAGCAGGAAGTCCGCCGAAGCCGCCCCGGAGATGAACATCTTAGTGCCGTTGAGCACCCAGTCATCCCCGTCTCGAACTGCCCTGGCCTGCATCATGCCTCCGGGGTCGGACCCGGCTTCCGGTTCCGTCTGGGCGAAGGCGTAGTAGAGGTCGCCCTTGATGGCCGGATGGAGGTACTTCTCCTCCTGCTCCGGTGTGCATTCGCCGATTAGAAACATGGGCACCGGAGAAGTGGGAAGATGGACGATGCTTTTGTGTATTTCCTCTTCCACCACAACATGACCCAGCGCGCCCATACCGCCGCCCCCGTAATCCTCGGGAACGAAGGAAGTGTATATTCCCGTGTCCCGGGAAATCTGGTGCAGGCGGTCCCAATTCTCTTTGGGCAAAGTGCCCAAGATGCCGGGAACGGCCTCCAGGATGCCCCGGGGCGCTCCCTCCTGTTCTGCACTCTCTTCCAGAGGGTGGGTGAGTGAATGGGCCTCCAGAGGCACACATTCTTCGGTCACGATTTGGCGGATGGTGTTCTTGAGAGCGTCTAGCTCTGGCGGTAGTCCCGGCTGCACTTCAGGCTCTCCAGTGGCGAATTGACGTGTGGGTAGGACTGAGACGGGCGACAGGATTAACTCCTAATTGGGAAAGGCGCCGCGTAACTTTTTGTCCCCGTAAGTAGGGCCAACCAAGTGACCGGCGAGCACTGGGCCACCCAATTCATTCTATACTCACGTAGGGGATAACGCCACAGAGGGCAGTCTGTGTCATGCAGTTCCCGTTCAGTTAACCCGGGCCTGGGGGCTTCCATTCCTGGGTCCCACCAGTCTGATGCCAAGGTTGGGGTCTTTCAAAAGTTACAGCTCAAGCCTGCTTCCCTTCTCCCTGAGCTTGTCGGAGGGCCGGTCTGTGGTTCGACAGGCTCACCATGAGCGGTCTGCTAAGCGCACGTGAGCGGTGTGTTAAGGGGAATTGAACAACCCTGCTGGCAGGGCGGTGACTGGCCCGGGGAAAACAGCTTTCGTGTTAAAATGAAGCGGATTTCCGAGCGGTAGTGGAATCGCAGAAGGGTTGAGATGCAGTTCAGGAACATCCCCAGCGTGGACAGTGTTATGGGGTCCCAATCCCTGGCCGACCTGGTATCCTTATATCGCCGCGATTGGATGGTCGGGTTGGTGCGCCAGGCCCTGGAACAGGCCCGGGGCCAGGTGCGTCAGGGAGCCTCCGCTCCCCTATTGGAAGATGTAGCTGAGACCGTCCGCCGGGCAGTCGACGATGTGGTCAGGCCCAGCCCACAGCCGGTTATCAATGCCACCGGCGTAATCGTTCACACCAACCTGGGCCGGGCCCCCTTGAGCCGGGCGGCCACCGAGGCGGCGACCGCCGCCGCCCTGGGGTACAGCGACCTGGAAATCGACCTCGATACCGGACGCCGAGGCTCGCGGCAAGCCCAACTCCAGGGGGTGTTGCGGCAATTGACCGGCGCCGAGGCTGCCTTGGTGGTCAACAACAACGCATCCGCTCTTCTCTTGGGGCTTTCAGCCCTGGCCGTGGGTAAGGAGGTTGTTGTTTCCCGGGGGGAAGCGGTGGAGATTGGTGGTGGCTTCCGCATTCCCGATGTGCTGCGTCAGAGCGGCGCGGTCTTGGTTGACGTGGGGACGACCAATCGTACCTACGCCAGGGACTACGAGGATGCCATGACCGATAACACCGGGGCGTTCCTCAAGGCGCACGCCAGTAATTTTCGGGTCGAAGGGTTCACCGCCGAAGTGGGGGCGCAGGAACTGGTTGAATTGGGACGGCAGCAAGGCGTCCCAGTTTTGCACGACGTGGGTAGCGGGGCCCTGCTGGAGACGGAGAAATACGGCTTGGCCCACGAACCCACACCCCAGGAGAGCATTGCCGCCGGGGTGGGCCTGGTCTTCTTCTCGGGGGACAAGCTCCTGGGCGGGCCTCAGGCCGGAATCGTGGTCGGCCAGCGTGAGCTGGTACAGCGGTTGGAGCGCCACCCCTTGGCCCGCGCAGTGAGAATTGACAAGATGAGCTTGGCCAGCCTCACCGTAACCTTAGTCCATTACCTGCACCAGGAAGCGGAGAGGGAAATCCCCGTTTGGCGGATGATTTCAACTCCGGCGGAAGCGATCAAACAGCGGGCCCTGGGTTGGCGGGCCACCTTGGAGGGCCCGTCAGAAGTGGAAGCCAGCCGCTCTGCCATCGGGGGAGGCAGCCTCCCCGGCGAGACTCTTCCCTCTTGGGTGCTGGCATTGCCCGGCGACAAAGTAGCCGGGGGGCCCCAAGCTATAATGCGGCGTCTGCGGGAAAACCATCGCCCGATAATAGGGCGCGTGGAGAATGACCAGGTACTCTTGGACCCGCGCACCGTCCTTCCCGAGGACGAGACCCACCTGTTGGCTGGGTTGAGCAAAGCCGTTGCCGCGTAAGGTGGTACCTCGGCGCTGAAGAATAAATTGGGATGGCGGGCACTGGAGCAATAGAGTGACGGACTATCTTCTGGTTCACGGGGCAGGTCAAGGGGCGTGGTCTTGGGGAAAGGTGTGGGGCTATATGACGGCGCCCGTCGAGCACCCGCCCCGGCTGTATACCCGTCCCCGGGCTGACCGGGTGTTCCTCCTGGACCTGCCGGGTCACGGTGGTGACGCCGATGGCGATACGGGAACGGTATTGTTGGATGAGTGTGTCCACTCCATCACCCGCGCTGTGGAAAGGCAAAGTCTGGGAGACCTGGTGATGGTGGGCCACAGCTTTGCCGGGCCGTTGATTATGCAGGCGGCGGCGCAGCTAACCCAGCCTCCCAAGAGGTTGGTCTTGGTGGCCGGAGTAGTGCCGGAAGACGGCAAGGACATGCTGGCCGCCTTGCCCCGGAACATTCGGCACTCCTACAAGCTACTGGCGTTGCTGAGCAAACTCTCCGGTCGGGACTTGAAGGTCCCCAAGCCGGCGATTGACCGCTATCTCTGCAACGGCATGGACGCCATGGAAATAGTGCAATTGGTCGGGTACTTTGGCCCGCTGCCTACCAAAGTGCTGTCCAGCAAGTTGTCCCTGGGAAGCCTGGAAATCCCCTGCCCGGTCAGTTACGTGGTTTTAACCGACGACAGACTCCTGCCCGCCGACGTACAGCGACAGATGGCGGCGCGGATTGCCAATGTGGAAATCGTCGAACTGGAGTCGTGCCACCAGGCCATGCTTTCCAAGCCAAGAGAGTTGGCCGATATGCTGCTGGATTACGCCTAGTACTACAGTTGCAGATATGTGGTGAGGAGTTTCAGGCGGCGTCGGTAATGACAGCGCCGGGCCGTTGCTTGGTGCCGCCGTCTCCACTGAGACCACCGCAGCACTGATTCGTCCGTAGGGTGGTGTCTCCATATCAGCCGGTAGAGTAACCGCCGAACCTCGGGCACCGTCAGCGGTATCAGCCTTTCCTCCAAACTGGGGCAGCCCCCTTTTCTCCCAGACGTCCCGGCGACGATGCCTGGCGCCGTACCACCGCCAGGTAGGCGTGGGCCAGCATCGCCAGGGTGATGTGCCGGTACCAGCCGTCCCACCGGCGCACCTCGTATTGGTCCAGTCCCACCTGTCCCTTGGCCTCCTCAAAGCATTCCTCAATGGCCCACCGGGTTCCGGCCACCCGCACCAGTTCCTCCAGGGCTGTTCCCGTCGGGCCGTAGCACACGTAGTAGGCCAGTTCCTCGGGCTTGGCCACGCTGCGCCGGGCCAGCAGCCAGTACCCCTTGCCAGGTTCTCTCAGGGGCCGAATATCCACCAAGGCCCAGTCGTAGACCCGAGGACCCTTGGCCCCATCACCGGCGCTCAGCCGGACCCAGCCCGACTCTTCAACCCCAGACGCCAGCCGGTCAGCCCGCACTTGGCGCGGACCCTGGTCCGTCCCAGCCCACAACTTCTCATTGCTCTTGATGGCCAGCACGTGAGGAACGTCCCGCCGCTCCAGCCACAGCCGCAGGTTGCGGTCATTGCCGTAGACCTCGTCCCCGGTGGCCCAGCCGAAGGGGACTCCCGACTCCACCGCCCGTTCCAGCATCCGCCGGGCCAGTTGCGGCTTGGTGCGAAACGCCACTTGCTCCGGCACGCCAGCCTCCTCCCGGCGTTCCTGGTCATCGGCCCACACCTGAGGCAGGTAAAGCTCCCGGTCCAGCAGGGTCCTCCCCTTGGCAGTAGCGTAGGTCAAGAATACCCCAATCTGGCAGTTCTCGATCCGTCCCGCCGTGCCGCTGTACTGACGCTGCACCCCCACAGACTTGTTGCCCTTCTTCAGAAACCCAGTCTCGTCCACCACCAACACCCCGTTGGCGTCGCCCAGGTGCTCCACCACGTAGTCCCTGAGATCATCGCGAACCAGGTCCGCGTCCCAAATGTAGGTTGACAGCAGATGCTGCACCCCATAGGGTGTGGCGTCCCCGGCCTGCTCCGCCAGTTGCCAGCCGTTCTTGCGCTCCACCGGACTGAGCAGCCCTTTCAGATAGTCCAGCGATCGTCGACGTGGTTCGGGACGCCGGAACCGCCCCGCAATGCACTCGTGTACCCGGTCGATACCCTCAGCCCACCGGGCGACCTCTGCCACCCCATCCCCATGCACTGCCACAGCCTCACCTCACCACCCGTTGATTGCCCCAATCCTAGTCGTTTTCAATCTGCAACTGTAGTACTAGCGCGGAAGTCGTTGGCAGCGGCCAAACAGCCCTTAGAGCCGCCGACGCTTTCGATGACTTTCTCGCCACCGTCCAAACGCCCCCAGGGCAAACGCATTCTAATTTGAAGCCACAAACTGGCAGAAATATTTTGCGAGAATCGGCTCCGGCTTGAGCGATTCGGAAAAATTCCAAGCAAGAGTTGCGTCGGTTGCCCAATGATAAAGGTTCAACCGCAACCTCCGATTTTAGAATGCGTTTGCCCTGCAAACGCCCCCGCTCCGCCCACGGGCCGTCTCGGAAGTATGCTAGACTGGGCCCGTGAGCTTCGTAGCCGACCTGCATCTGCACTCGTCCTATGCCTATGCCACCAGCAAAGCATTGACTTTGGAGAACCTGGCGGCTTGGGCGCAGTTGAAGGGTATCGACCTGCTGGCAACCGCCGACTTCACCCACCCCGTGTGGTTTGAAGAGTTGCGGCAGAAACTTACCCCCGTATCCGATGGCTTGTATTCCTTCCAGGGAACTAACTTTGTTCTGGGGACCGAGGTTAGCTGCGTCTTTTCCCAGGGAGGGAGGTCGCGGCGGGTCCACGTTCTGATTTTCGCCCCCGGATTGGACACCGTTGCCCGGCTCAACGAGAAACTTTCCCACCACGGAAAGCTGGAACCCGATGGGCGTCCCACTTTGGGCCTGTCAGCGCGGGACTTAACCGCCTTGACGTTGGACACCGACCCGCAGTGCCTCATAATTCCTGCCCACGTCTGGACTCCCTGGTACGGGATGTATGGCTCCAAGTCCGGGTTCGACCGCTTGGAAGAGTGCTTTCTGGACATGGCTCCCCACGTCCACGCCATCGAAACTGGACTATCCAGTGACCCGGCGATGAACTGGTCGGTAGCCGAGCTTACGAACAAGACGATAGTGTCCTTTTCCGATGCCCATTCCCTGCCCAAGTTGGCCCGGGAATTGACCGTTTTTGATGGTGACGTTGGCTATTCGGAGTTGGTCGGGTGCTTGTTGGAGAACCGCGTAGCTTACACCGTGGAGTTTTACCCGGAAGAAGGCAAGTATCATTTTGATGGTCACCGCAAGTGCGGCGTCAGCCTCTCGCCCGACGAAACCGCGCGCCAGGGAGAGCGGTGCCCGGTCTGTGGCCGGCCGTTAACCCTGGGGGTGTGGCATCGTACCAAGACCTTGTCCGGCAAGGTGGAGTTGGCAGTAGCACGCGACTCCGATGGGTTCATCCGCTCCCGGGATGGAAGACCTCCCTTCGTACGCCTTATTCCCTTGCAGGAAATAATCTCCGAAGTAAGGGGAAACACCGTGGGCAGTCAAAGGGTCCAAAGAGAGTATCACCGCATTGTTGGGGATTTGGGCAGCGAATTGCGGGCGTTGCTCCTGGCTGACGCCCAGGCGTTGGTGGACTGTGCTGGTGAGGATATTGCCCGCGGGGTCATCCAATCTCGGATGGGGGAGGTGGTCGTGGAGCCGGGGTACGACGGGGTATTCGGAAAGGTCACCCTTCCCACGCCTTAACGTTGAGTGCCCCGTTTGTCGGCAAGTATTGGGAACACTTTGCTGGAACCTATTTCGGGCAGCCCGGCCCGTTCCCGCCTTTTGTTAAACCCAACGCGCCTGTGCTAAAATGGCTCCCAAATTGGGTGGAATTAGTCGCTCTATGGAAATTGCGCTACGGCGTTTGCGCCCTGAAGATGTCACTCAAGTAGCCGAAATCGAACGGGAAGCCTTTGCTCCCCTGGGTATTGGCACACCTTTCAAGCGGGAGCTCAACAACCGCTACGCCCGTTATCTGGTTGCCTACGACCGCGAACAGGTGTCTGAAGAGCCGACGGTAGAGGCCAAACCAGAGGAGCGCCCCGCAGACTCGTCCCTATGGGGGCGAATGGTCCGTGGGATGCACAGTGCGGTCAAGCGGGACCCTGGAGTCCCTCCCAGGTCCGACATTGCCGGGTACGTGGGCATCTGGTTCCAGGGCAACGAGGCCCATATAACCGAAATTGCTGTCCGGGAAGACCTGCGGGGACAGGGTATTGGGGAACTGCTCCTCATTGGCTCCGTGCGCACAGCCATTGAACACGGTTCCGCGGTTCTGACTTTGGAAGCGCGCGTCTCCAATTTCATCGCCCAGAGGCTGTACGAAAAATACTCCTTTAAGTCAGCCGGCATCCGCAAGGGGTATTACTCCGATAACCGGGAAGATGCGGTTATCATGACCACCAGCCCAATTCACAGCGCCGATTATCAGCGCATGTTCCAGGAATTGCAGGAGGCTTATCTCGCCAGGTGGCGGGAAATCTGCATGGAACAGTAACCGGCTTTGACTAGATAGTAACCGGAGGCTGTCGGAATGCGAGGCAGCGGCCCTGCAATTCCGTTAAAGGTGTAGTTGACCCGTCAAGTCCCCCTTGATAGAATGGCTCAGGCGTTACGGAGACAGGGAGTTACATGTTTGTTGTCGGCTTGACTGGCGGCATTGGCGCTGGAAAGAGCGAGGTTGCCAGAATGCTACAGGAACTGGGAGCGGCGCTAATCAACGCCGACCAGGTTGGGCACGAGGCTTACACTCCCCACTCCGAGCCGTGGCAAGCAGTTGTGGAAGCCTTCGGCGAAGGCATACTCCAGCCCGACGGGCAGATAAATCGGCGAGAGCTGGGGGGCATAGTCTTCAGCGATCCCGAGAAATTGGCGCTTCTCAACGGGATAATGCACCCGCGAATGGCCCGAATGGTCGCCGAGCGGATTGAGGAGTACCGGCGAAAAGGGCAAGGCGTCGTGGTGGTGGAGGCAGCGGTGCTCTTTGAAGCCGGCTGGGAAAGCCTGGTTGACGAGGTCTGGACTACTGAATCGCCGGTAGAATCCGTGGTCGCCCGCTTGAAGGAGCGCAACGGCCTGAGCGAAGAAGAAGTCAGAAAGCGCATCGACTCCCAATTGTCCGCCGAGGAACGTAAGTCCCGGGCAAATGTCGTAGTCGAGAACGCCGGAGAGCTACCCGCCTTGGAGAGCGTGGTCAAGGCCCTGTGGAATACTAGAGTCAAAGGAAAGGTTGAGCAGAGATAATGGTAGAAGCGGTAGATCCCCAAGCAGAGCCCCAATTCAAAGAATACGCGATTGAAGAATTTTTGGTCCGCAGCGAGCCCTATTATCGGGCCGTAGGTGACGAGTTGGAGCTGTTCACCGCTGCCTATCAGCAACACATTCCGGTGCTCCTCAAGGGGCCAACGGGGTGCGGTAAGACTCGCTTTGTAGAATACATGGCCTGGCAACTGGGCCGCTCTCTTACCGTGGTGAAGTCGGACAGGAATGTTCAGGACATGCGGGAAGGGGAGGTCAGAGTTCCCCTGGTGACCATCGCCTGCCACGAAGACCTCACCGCCTCTGACTTGGTCGGTCGTTACCTGTTGGACTCCGAAGGCACCCGTTGGATTGATGGTCCCATGACCCGCGCCGTGAAAGCTGGGGCAATTCTCTACCTGGACGAGGTTGTGGAAGCCCGCAAGGACACCACGGTACTTATCCACCCCCTTACCGACCACCGGCGCATCCTCCCGGTGGAGAAGACCGGCTCCATCATTGAAGCCGACGACCGTTTTCTATTGTGCATCTCCTATAACCCTCACTATCAGAGCGCGCTGAAGGACCTGAAGCACAGCACCCGGCAGCGTTTCATTTCCATCGAGTTCGACTATCCTCCGGCGGACATCGAAGCAGAGATTGTCGAACGGGAGAGTGGCTGCACTACCGAGCAGGCCGAGGCCCTGGCCAAGCTGGGTGAAAAGGTGCGCAACTTGCGGGAACATGGCCTGGGAGAGGGAGCCAGCACCCGCCTGCTCATCTACGCCGGTCGCCTGATGCGGGAGGGCATCTCCGCCCGCCGCGCCTGTCAGGTAGCCATAGTTTGGACGCTGACCGACGAAGTGGACCTGCAACGCAGCATCGAAGAGGTGGTCTCCTCCATATTTGAATAGAGGGATAGATGGGTATATCCACCCCTGACCTCATCAGCAAGGTGCTGAACAGCCGGGTTAAGCGGACTGTCTCGGACCCTTCCTTAAGGCCCGCCGCAGTGTTGCTGTGCTTGTACCCCAAGGACGGCGACTACTGCGTCTTGCTGAACAAGCGTTCCGAGCAGGTGGAGCATCACAAAGGGGAAATCTCCTTTCCCGGGGGCGCAAAGGACCCGGAAGACTCGGACTTCTTGGAAACCGCGCTCCGGGAAAGTGAAGAGGAAATGGGCATTAGCCGGGGTGATGTTACCATCCTGGGGGAACTTGATGACATAATCACCCGCAGCAATTTCGAGGTCAAGGTCTACGTAGGCACTATTCCTTATCCCTACCCGTTCCGTCCCAGCGCCATCGAAATCGCCGAAGTCCTGGAAGTCCCCCTGTCAGTGCTGCGCGACGGCAGCACCGTTCGCCAAGAGAGCCACTGGATCGATGGCCAACTGGTTACGGCCAAGTCCTACGCTTACGAGCAGCACATAATATTTGGAGCCACCGCCAAGATCCTCGAGCAGTTCTTGGAACTTCTGGAGGATGGGTTAGTAGAGGAGGGAAGCTAGTTTGAGCGATGAATCATTAAATGAGATTGAAACCGGGCTTAGTAAACTCCCTCCTGCGGTCATTGAAGCCTATCGCGAGGCGCTGGAGGGCATTGAGACGGCCTTTAACGAGGAGGAACAAAGCCTCTGGGCCAAGGAAGGACTGGCTATAGCCAACCAGACGGTGCGGTCCTGGGAATCGGCGGTAGAGTATTATCGCGTAGGGAACCAGGTTGCGCGCTCCCTGGCCTTCCCCTCGTTCATGCAGTGGGCTCGCTGCGGCACCTACCTGGCCCAGGACTCGCCCACCCTTGCCGTAGCCTTCTTCCGCGCCAGCCCCTCCATAGTGGCCAACCTTCGGCCCCAGTACATTCCCCGCTGGGCCGGACTGGGCCGCAGCCTCTACAAGGGCACCTGGAAGTCCAGCACCCTGGCTGCCAAGTTCTTCGAGGTTAGCCCGGACCTTATCCGCAACCTGCCTTTCTGGGATGTTGAAGTATTTGCCTCGCTGATCGAGGCGCTGTCCTACAAGTCTTACGACGTAGCCGTGGAATGTCTGACCCTGGGCAGAGATGTTCTTCCCGCCATGGGCCGGGAGAGGGAAGCGTTCCTTTCCATGGCCCGAGCCCTGACCGATACCAGTTGGCGAGAAGTCAAGAGTTGCTTGGAGTTGGCACCCCGGGCGTTGCAGCAGATTGAGGAAGGCCAAACGGGCCGGTTCCTTAAACTGGGCGAGCGACTCACCAAAGTTGGCATCAGGGATACATCCAGGTTCCTCTCCGATGGCACTATGGCGTTGAGTCAGGTGTCCGGCGGTTCCCAAGCGCATATCCTGGACCTCTGCGAAGGCCTGATTGCCATTCACCCGGATGCAGTCCCCCCATTCCTCAAGAGCCTGGACAGTGTGCTGAACCGTATTACGCTGAGTCAGCTTGACACTTGGTTCCAGAGCGGGATGGAGCTACTGAAGGAAAATCCGGAGAGCGGGATAGCCTTCTTCAAGGTGGAGTCCAACACTTCGGAATCGCTGTTAGAGACCCTGTCTTCCAGCTTGGAGTTGGAAAAAATTAAGGGTATTATGCAACTGTATTGCAGCGCCCTGTCCGGTTCCGCCATTGAACTGTTGGATACTCAGGAGCTGGTAAGCAAGAATATCGGTTGGGTGGACGAAGATTCCGCATCCACCGATGGCACCAAAGTGTTCTTGCCCCCGGTGGTAGACCACTACCAAAACAAGGGGGAGAATTTCTCCTGGTTCAAGGTAGTTTCCACTCACCAAGTTGCCCACCTGGAATTCGGCAGCTTCGGTTACGACTTTGATAGGCCGGCGACCCAGTTCGACGACCGGCGGTTCGACCTGGAGAAGGAACGCGGTCAACAGCACGCCGAGATGATGGGCCAGACCGAAGAAATGGCGGTGGACGGCAACGGCCAGTACCAAGCCTTCACCTCCATTGGCCGTTTCCTGCAACTGTTTGAAGACCGCAAGCTGGCTTTCGACCTCTTCACCGTGCTGGAAGACTGCCGCTTGGACTACCGCATAAAGGTGGAGTACCCCGGCATCCGTCAGGCGTCGGAAAGGGTGCAGGTAGAGTCCCGGGACAGCCGTCCCCGCATTGAAGAGCTCCCTCTGCAGGAAGCCCTGGTGGAGATGCTGATACACATGAGCTTGGAGCACTTCACCGACCTTCCGGTCCCGGTGGAGTATGAAGAAGAGGCTGTCATGCTGGCCCGCATTCTGCACCAGCTCCGGACTGCCGAAGCTAACGTCGAGGACGCCACCGAGGCGACGCTACGGGCCTACGAGATTATCTCTCGGCTGCAGAACCAGGAGCAGGCGGAAGACCAGTGGCAGCCGGAGGACTTGGACGACCCTGGCGAGTTTTCCGAGGAAGAGTACCAGTCGCTAATTGACAAGCTAAAGGCTGCCCAGGAAGAATCGGGCGAGGGCGAGGGCGACCCGTATGACTCGCCGGACCCGGTGGACTATCGGGGTGATTTCAAGCCGGAAATGGTCCAGTTACTGACCAAACTCCAGATGGACAACGGCGAGCAGGGCGAGGGACAGCCGCTGACCAAGGAGGAACTGGAGCAGCTACTCCAGGACAGCGCCGAGTTGGAGTTGGACGCCGAGCAGGGCGAAATCAATTCCAGCATGAGCATGTTCGCCCAGAACATCATGAAGGAGGCCGGTGTTCCACCGCCCAACGCCAACCCCGGCCAGGGTTATGGCCCCATACTCCACGACGATGACCAGGGCGGCGAGTTGGAGGCCCGGGAACCCCGTACTTACGTTTACGATGAGTGGGACTTCCGCGCCGGGGACTACAAGCCCAAGTGGTGCATCGTCAAGGAAAAGACCCTCGAAGAGGGCGACGCCAATTTCTACTCCGACACGCTGAAGAACTACTCTTCCCTGTTGAACCACATCCGGCGTCAATTCGAGCTAATCATGCCGGAGACCTTCAGGAAGACCTATCGGCTGGTTGACGGCGAGGACATTGACCTCAACGCCGCCCTGGAAGCCTGGGCCGACCTCAAGATGAACGTCCCGCCGGACGAGAAGATTTATTGGCAGCGGACCCGGCAGCGGCGGGATGTGGCCGTGGTATTCCTACTGGACATGAGTGCCTCCACCGCTGAGGCCATCGACGAGGGCCGCCACGCCGTGGACGACCGGGACGCCCCGGACGACCCTGTAGAGTACATGGTATGGTTGCGCCGACGCCGGGAAGGCTTGGTGCGCCGGCACTACAAGCGCATCATCGACTTGGAAAAGGAGAGCACGGCGCTGCTGATTCACGCCTTGGAGTCCATCGGCGATACCTACGGTATCTACGGTTTCTCCGGCTACGGCAGGGAAAACGTTGAGTTCTACGTCATCAAGGACATTGACGAGAATTTCAACGACCGCATCCGTCGGCGGATCGACAAGATTACGCCTCTCCATGCTACTCGTATGGGCTCGGCTATACGCCACGCCATTACCAAGCTGGAAAACCAGGATGCGTCCACCAAGATTCTCTTCCTGATTAGCGATGGTCGCCCGCAGGACCGGGGTTACAGCCGAGAGGGTGTGGAGAAGGAGTACGCTGTCCACGACACTCACATGGCCCTGGTGGAGGCCAAGCGCAAGGATATTACCCCCTTCTGCCTAACGGTGGACAAGGCCGGGCACGACTACCTAAAGTCAATGTGTGGTGACATGAGCTACGAGGTTCTGGGGGACATCTGGGCGCTGCCCGAGCGGCTCCCCATGCTGTATCGCAGACTCACCATCTAACACCAACATCTAGCGGATCGAGCAAAGCGGGAGGGCCTCCCCCGACTGGGGGAGGCCCTCTTTTTCGTGGTCGGATTGGTGTCCGACGGGCAGAAGGTTGTTGCCGGCGCTACCTGGCTTGGTACAGCCTGCTGCGCGCCCGGGTTAACGGGCTACGCCAGCCGTAGCGTATATCAGCTTTCGTAGCTCGGTCAGCACCGTGTTGGACGCCCGGCGCTTGATGGTAATCCGTCGTGGGGGCACCCGGAGGTCGAATTCCTTGACTTCCGTAGGGCTGGCGACCGCCAGGTACACCTGGCCCGGCGCTCTTCCACCCAAGTCCGAGGGGTCAAGCGCTCCGGCAATGCCGATGCCGAAGTCCGCGCCCATCTCTTCCCGTATTGCTTTAGCCATGGCGTTAGCGGTCTCCTGGCTTACCGGACCGTGCTTTTCGAGGGTCTCCGAGGGAACGCCGTTGGCTATTTTCATTTCATCGCTGTAGGCGACCACTCCCCCTTTAAAGTAGGAGTGGCTCTCCGGCGACTCCGTGATGCTGTTCGCCAGGAAGCCTCCGGTGCTGGACTCCATTGTGGCCAGGGTCAGCCCGTGCTCCATCAAAATCTGGCCTACGGCCCTTTCCGGCGTATCGTCGTCGTACCCCCAGATGTACGGCCCCAGTCTGGTCTCAATTGCTTCCTCCACCGGAGCAATCATCTCTCGTGCGACGGCCTCGTCCCTGGCGCGGGCGATAATCCGTAGATGAATGCCGTCAGCCTTGGAATAGATGCCCAGATAGGGGTTCTCCTTGCCAAAATACTCGGAGATTATCTCGTCCACCGCCGCTTCCGACAGTCCCAGCGTTTTGATGTTGCGGGTGATGGTGACCTCATCTTCCACGATGTCGCGAAGGCGGGGCGCGACCTCATTGTTCCAGATGGGGTGCATCTCTGCGGGGGGGCCGGGCATGTTGATGATAATCTTGCCCTTTCTCTCCGACCACCAGCCAGGCGCAGTACCATTCCGGTTGGTGATGAACCGGGCCGAGGGAATCAGGTGGGCCTGCTTTATATTGGCCGAGGGCATTGTGGTCCCCCGCCCCTGGAAGTAGAGCTCCAACTGGCGCACCACCTCTTCCTGCACGGTGGGCGTTTCCCCCAGGGCCTGGGCTACGGCCTCCCGGGTCAGGTCGTCCTGGGTCGGCCCCAGCCCCCCGGTGGTGAATACTATGTCCGAGCGCTGCATTGCCAGGGTGAAAGCGTCGGCCAGCATATCCAGGTTATCCCCGATGATGGAGACCCACTGCAACTGTATTCCCAGGGCCGGCAACTTGGCAGCGATCCAAGCGGCGTTGGTATCGGTCAGCTCGCCCATTAACAACTCGGTGCCAATGGAGAAAATTTCCGCTTTCAAGGGTTCCCTCCCCGGCCGGGCAGCTCAGGGCACTGGAGCCTGGCCTGCCCAAGCGCATTGATGAAATTACCCCTCTCCCTTACGGAGAGGGGTTGAAATGGTCTGCTGTTGTGTACTGGCCTATTTGTGGCACAAAAGGTCAGACCTGTCAACCTGGGCTGCTGGGCGCGGCAACCTCTGCTGAGTAGGGCGGCTCGGTAGCCAGGTTGATAACTAGCTGTGCCCAGGATTCCGGCACGGTGTAGACCTCTTCTTCGTCCTCTCTCTGGACGTACCTACTCTCTCCGTCGCTGGTGATAGCCCCCATCTTGAAATTGATAATCTGGCCGGTGCGGAGGGTAATCCTTACCCTGGTCTGGGGCGGCTCTAGCCCAATGGTCTCGAGGTCTATGCCTTCTTCTGCCAGAGGCGAGGGTATGGGCGGTAGCTCAATGTCGGGAAGAATGCCTCGGAGTTCCTCCCGGGAGGCGATGCCCTCCCTGTCTCCGTAAATCTCCCATTTATCCTCCAGGACTTGCCTTTCGTAGTCCACCACCTGCCCGTCGTGGTCAACTCCAATGTGGATTATGATGTCCTCGCCGCCCAAGTTGTAAATACGCGCGTAGGGGGGCTCCAGGGCCAACTTATTGATAACCTGGGCCCAAATCTCGGTCACGGTGAATAGCTTAGGGTTCCCCACCAGCCTGATGTACTGGTTCTCGTTGTCCGGCGTGGTTATGCCCATGTGGAACTCGTAGGTGACGCCACTCCGCTCGGTGACCTTGACGATGGATTCGGGTGGGTCCAGCCCGAAGCTGGACAGATTTTCTACAGAGTCGGCCAACAATCGGTTAGCCTTGGGGCCGCTGAGGAGCAGGGGCGTGCCGCTCCATTTGTCCAGGAATACGGGATACTCCCGGTCCTCCCCCTGAATCAACCATTTATTGCTGCCCGGCTTGCGGTCGTACTTGGCTGTCTGGCCTCTGTTGGTTACTTCTATATGGACAATGTCCCCATCGTCGATGCGCCAAATCCAGTCTGGGCCGTCCCTGGAGGAATCACTGTCGCGGAATTGGAACACCAGGAAGGTGCCGCCAAATATGATCAATACGGCTACTAAAAGGAAAGACAGACGTATATTCATCTTTTACCGTCTCACCCACCAAACCAATACTGCCATCAAGCCCATCAGGCCGGGCAAGAAGAACCATGACGAAAACCGGACAAAATTGTACTGGTTCTTGTCCAGGTTAATCTCTCGTAGGACGAAGGCCCGGTCACGGATGGAGGCCAGAGATATATCACCAAGCTGGAAGTTCGCCGAGTTGAGAAAGAGGGATGCCCCGCTTCCCCGGTCGGCGAAACTGTTGGCGATAAAGTCGGAATCTCCGAATACTACCAGGCCGGAGATTTCATTTTCCGGAGGCTGGGCCGTCGGCGCTTCGGAGCCCACGGGTCCAAACCCTCGGACGTAAACCGCCGTGGAGAAGGAGGCCTGGGGGTCCCGATTGTCTCCCTCGGTTACTGGTTCGGTCCGCTCAATGTCGTCAATCAAGTAGCTATTGCCGGTAGTCACCGCCAACGGAATGGGTACCCGGGGGGCATTCTCCTCAGGCAGAAACCTTATAGGAGCAGCTCCCGGCATAAAAGTGACTTGCAGGGGAGTGTCCCGGGGGAATGTGATGTCGGAAATGAAAGGATTGGAATTGTACCGCTCCACCCGCAGGGTATGCGGGCTTCCCGGCACCGAGCCGTCCACGTCCCGAACATAACCATTGTTTACCAACACGCCCCATGTTGCCAGGAACGCTAGGAAGGTCTCCTGGGTGTCAGGCTCCGCCAGGAAGATCATCCGTCCACCCGTCCGGCGGTCGGTGCCGTCCGCGTGCTTTCCCGACATATATAGGCTCAGGGCGTGGGCGTGGGCTTCGGGCAGCTCCCCGGTAGGCCTGGCTATGACCAACAAGTCGGCATTGGCTAAAGGTAGGCTGCCGGAGGAACACCTGCCATCCTCCCGGAGTTCTTCTTCGGCAGGGCAGTTGCCGTCGGGCACGCGGACATCAGTATCCAGGGGGTCCCACCGCAGGGACTGGACCAGGTAATTGTCCCCTTCCAACCCGCCCCTGATGGCACTGTACCCGTCTCCGCCCGTTCCCAGAGTGCTGCGCTCGCCGTGTCCGGTGAGGAAATAGACAGCCTTCTGTCTCTCGCCGGTGGTCACCAGAATGCTGGTGTAAAGCCTTTGCTCCAGCTCGCTGAAGAGTTGGTCGTTGGGCAATACGATGTCGGTGATGCCCGACTCCATACCCTCTACCACTATTGACCCGTTCCTGGTAATTCCATAGCCGCGGGCCAACTCAGGTTCAAGGTCCGGGTCCTTGATCTCAAAGGAGAATTTATTAGAACGGTTCTGGAATTCGCGCAGCTTTTCCTCCACCTTCACTTGTTGGACCAACAGGTCTCGCTGGGTGTCGGCATCCACTCCCGCCGGCAAATCGACGACGAAGAAGGCGGTGGCCCTTACCGGCTGGTTCAACTCTTTCAACAGGTCCCGAGTCCGGTTCGCCAGGCTGAATTGGTTGGTGGCCGTGGTATCGATTCGGGTGATGTTGCTGAAGGAGATGAAATTAATGACAATAATTATTCCCAGGAAGGCCGTCAACATCACCAGGGAGTTAACCCCGTATCTGCCGGTGCGGCTGATGAAGGCGGCGAACAAAGAGCTAAGGAAAATTAACGCCACCGTCGCCAACAGGATTACCCCGAAGCCGATGATGATAAATCCATACAGTCTCAGGGAGCTGACGAAGGCGGCCAGAGTCACCCCCACCACCAAGCCCACGGTACCGGCGATTACCATTGGTGTGCCAAAGCTGCCAATGGTATCCAGGGTCGGTTCCAGGTAGCTGAAGAGAGTACGGGAAGTTACCAGCTCCTCTTCCGGTTCGGCGGCAGCGTTCTCCGCCTCGGAGGGCTGGCGAGGCGGCCGGCCCCGCCCGCGTCTCCGTCGCCAGTCAGGGGAGCTTTCGGTTGGCTGCTGGCTCATGCTATCTCCACCTGCGGGATTCAAGGGCTCTTATGGAAAGAAATAGAAACACGGCGGTCACACTCAAGTAGTAGACGACGTTTTCGGTATCGATGACGCCGCGCTCGAAGTCGCTGAAGTGGCTCCGCATACCTACCTCGTCAATCAGGGTCGACCAGATGCCCGTGACCACCCCAGCGCCGGCGTCGGCAAAAAACAGCAGCATCAATATTCCCGCCGAGACCACGAAGGCGATAATCTGGTTATTGGTGAGGGTGGACGTGAGTATACCTATGGAAAGCGATGCCGCTCCGTAGAGGACCAGGCCGAGGTACCCGGAATAGATGGGCCCGGGGTCCGGGTCGGAAAATACAAACAGAAGTATAACGTAGAAGGAGGTCAGCGCCAGCATTCCAGCCAAGAAGACGAGACTGGCCACGTATTTGCCGGTTATGACTTCCCAGTCCCGTACCGGCGAGGTGAGCAGCAGTTCGATGGTGCCCAGCTTCTGCTCTTCGGCCAGCAACCGCATGGTCAACGCCGGAGCCAGGAAAATAATAATTACCGTTGCCCCCTGGTAGAAGTCGCTCAGGGAGGCTTCCGGGAAAGGTTCTCCGAAGTTGATAACGAAGAAGAAGCCGGTGACGGCCAGGAAGATTAGGCCGACGATGTAGGCCATGGGACTGCTGAAATAGACCTGAATTTCCTTCCAAGCCACCGCTTGGACGGTTCGCATGGCTAGAGTTCCTCCTCAGTAGTTAGACGGAGGAAGATTTCTTCCAGACTCATCCCCATCATTTGCATACTCAACAGGCTCCAGCCGTTGCCGATGACCTGTCGCGATATTTCGTCCCGCAAGTCCTGACCTTCCCTGGAGCGGATGTAATAGACCTCTCGGTTCTGCTGTCGCCGGAAACTGACTTCCATTACTCCGGGAATCTTTCGCAGCAGGGGCAACACCTCTTCCGAAGGCCCGCCTACTTCCACCTGCAACTGCTCCACGCCTTGGAGCCGCTCCGCCAGGTTCCCCGGGGTATCTTCGGCCACTATTTTACCCTGGTGGATGATGAGGACTCTTCCGCAGATCATGCTTACTTCAGGCAAAATGTGACTGCTGAGAACCACAGTCTGCTCTTTGCCCAGGTCCTGAATCAGCCGCCGGGTCTCCACTACCTGAATCGGGTCGATCCCAATGGTAGGCTCGTCCATGACCAACACTTCGGGCTCGTGTAGTATCGCCTGGGCAATGCCCACCCGCTGCCGGAAACCCTTGGACAGCTTGCCGATGATGGTCTTGCGGTAGTCTTCCAGTCGGCACACCTCAATAACGTCGTTGATGCGCCGGGGAATCCTCCGGGGAGGCATTCCCCGCAGAGTCCCCATATATTTCAGGTAGTTGGTCACGTTCATCTCAGTATGGAGGGGCACAGTCTCGGGTAGATAGCCAACCCTTCGACGCGCGTCCAGAGACTGCTCCACAACATCGTAGTCCGCTACCGTGACCTTTCCTTGGGTTGGGGGCATGAAGCCCGTAAGAATGCGCATTGTCGTGGTCTTACCGGCGCCGTTGGGGCCCAAAAAGCCCAGGATCTCTCCCTTCCTGACCCCGAAGTTAACATCCTCGATGGCCGGTTGGGGACCGTAAAAGTGAGTCAGGCCGGTGGCCTGGATCATCACGTTGTCAGTGCGCTCGTCCGTCGTCTGTGTAGCCAATTTCACCAACTCTTTCTATTAAGACGCTTTGGCTCTTCCATTAGTTCTCCGGGGAAGAATATTCGACCCGGCGGTCTTCGACCGTCGCCAGCGCTGGGTCGTTGGCGTTGGCCTGTGGGGGTTTGGGGGCTGGGTTTCCCAGAGGCGTGGGGCTGGCGCCAGCGTCGGTCAGTTTGTCGTACCTCGGAACCTCGACGTTGTGTTGGGCCATAAGTGATGATATTCTAAACGCCGGGATTTGCCAAGGTGTAGCGAAGCCGCCTAGTTGGCGATACCCGTGATGTTTACCGTGGGGGATAGGATGCACCTGGTAATAGATGGATATGGGGGTGACAAGGGGAAGATGTGGGACCAGGAATTGTTGCGCGAGTTTCTGGTCAATTATCCCGACAACCTGGGGATGAACCGGATAACGGAACCCAAGGTTTTGGAGTATATCGGTCCCAACGCTGAAGATTCCGGTATTTCGGGGTTCGTCATAATCGCCGAAAGCCACATCAGCGTCCATACTTTCCCTCATCGTGAGTACGTAAACATAGACATCTTCTCCTGCAAGTCCTTCGACAGTGACCAGGCCTTGGCCGATGCCAGGGACCTCTTCCAGCTAGAAGAAGTGAAAACCTGGCTGCTGGAACGGGGCCTTGAATGGGCCGACAGCCGCCAGGGCCTGTCCGAAACCCAGCAGCAACGGGCCGGTCTGAGGAGCGGGGGCTAACGCCTGCCCGTGGCCGGTCCGCTTGAGCAGCGCCTGCCCTGGATCCCCGCCAACTTCCTGGCCCTCCCCGAGGAACAGAGCAGCTTGCCTCGGGCCCGGGCGGTATTGATTCCGGTGCCCTACGATAGCACCACTTCATTTCGTAGCGGCGCGCGCCACGGCCCTCCCGCCATAATTGAGGCGTCCTATGGACTAGAGGATTACGACCTGGAATTGGACTTGGATGTCTCCACCCTGGGAATCCACACCACCGCCGCCCTGGAACCCCACGTGGGCAGCCCACAGTTGATGGCCCAGCGGGTTGAAGATGCCGTGACGGCTTACCTGTCGCCGGACCGCATAGTTGGTGTGCTGGGTGGGGAGCACTCCATAACAGTGGGGGCGGTGTCCGCTCATCTGTCCATGTTCCCGGACCTATCGGTACTCTATCTGGACGCCCACGCCGACCTTCGGGACGAATACTTGGGCAGTCGATGGAGCCACGCTTCCGGGGCCAGGCGCATCCATGAGATGTGTCCCCTATCCTTGGTAGGAGTCCGGAGCCTCTGTCCGGAGGAGCGGGACTATCTGCGGCTTCACTCCATCCCCACTTCCTACTGGCCTCCAACCGGCCCACCCCAAAGCGATTTCACCGGCAATGTAGTTGCCTCCCTAACCCCTAACGTGTATGTTAGCGTGGACTTGGACGTTTTCGACCCAGCCCTGATGCCTGCCGTGGGCACGCCCGAGCCGGGGGGGATGGACTGGTATCAAGTCTTGGGCCTCCTACGTCGAGTAGCCGAGACGCGCCGAATCGTAGGCTTCGACCTATGCGAGCTCGCCCCCCAGGAGGGACCGGCGGCGTGCTCATATACCGCGGCCAAGTTGGCCTACAAGCTGATTGCCTACGCTGTAGGACTTGGCCGATGAGGCTGAGCGTGGACGGCTGAACTATGCACGAGCCAAGAGGGTTTTCTCCGATAGGACTGGCGGGCCTACTAACCATCGCCCCAGCTTTAGCTCCAAGGAGAAGAGGTGGACAGCTCAGTCCGGCTGGGTAAAATCTGGGGAATCCCCATTGGCATAAACTACAGTTGGTTAATTGTCTTTGTCCTTTTCGCCATCTTGATAGCCAACCGCTACGGGGATGCCTACCCCTGGTGGCCCGAGGCCCAGCGTTGGGGGGTCGCCTTGGCCACTACCTTGCTCTTTTTCGGTTCGGTGCTGGCCCATGAGCTATCCCACAGCTTGGTTGCCGTGCGTAAGGGCATTCCCGTTCACGGAATAACCCTCTTCATCTTCGGCGGGGTGTCCCAACTGGCCCACGAGGCCCAACGGCCTTTTACCGAGTTCTTGGTAGCCATAGTCGGCCCGCTGACCAGCCTGTTGATTGGCGCTGCCTTGGGAGGTCTCTGGTACTTCACCAGGGGAGTCAGCGATCCTCTGTCGGCAGTCTGCATGACCCTGTTCGCCATCAACGTGAGCCTCGGAATTTTCAACATGCTGCCGGGGTTCCCCCTGGACGGGGGAAGGGTGCTGCGGTCGGTAATTTGGGGCCTTACCGGCAGCTATTGGCGCGCCACTCAAATTGCAACTCGTTTGGGGCAACTGGTGGGGGGTCTCCTGGTGGGCGCAGGTATTGCCTGGTTTTTCCTCGTGGATTTCCAGGGACTTTGGATGGCCGTCATCGGCGGATTTCTCCTGGTGGCGGCGACAGCCAGCTACCGCCAAGAGCGCCAGAGGGAGAACCTCAGGGGGCTTCGGGTTGCCGACGTGATGGTGACCGAGTGGGAATCCCTGCCCGGTTATATCCTCCTGTCCTCTCCCCTGGTTGCCCAGTCCCTGGAAGGCAGGTCCGATTTCCTGGTCGTGTTGGTGAACGGACTAATGAGTGGCATCATCACCCGGCGTTCTCTGGCCCGCATACCCAAGAGCCGGTGGCCCTTCACTTCCCTAACGGAAGCGATGCTCCCCTGGTCCATGCTTCCCCGAATTTCCCCCGACGAACAAGTCCAGGCGGCCCTGCAACGCATGGACCAGGAGGACCTGGACCGGATGTTGGTCAGTTCCGGGGGCGTTCACCTGGGGTTGCTTACCCGACGGTCTGCCGCCAGGTTCACGCGCATTCGGCGTAGCTGACGCGGCGCCGACATCTGGCGTGTGGTGGACTGTGCTAAAATGACCTAAGGAATTTGCTGAGGTCTTCTATGTCATTGCAAGGCACTGTCTATCTCGACCATGCCGGCACTACTCCGACGGACCCGGTGGTCCTGGAGGCCATGCTCCCCTACTTCAGCCACCTATATGGCAACCCTTCCAGCATTCACACCGTGGGCCAGGAGGCCAGATACGCCCTGGATACCGCCCGGGAGAGGGTGGCCCAGGTGCTACGCTCCCGCACTGCCGAGGTTGTTTTCACCAGCGGAGGCACCGAGTCGGATAACGCGGCCATACTCGGCGCGGCCACAGCGCTGCAGGAAACGGGAAACCACGTCATCACTTCCAGCGTAGAACATCATGCCGTGTTGCACTCGTGCCAATTCCTGGAGAACCTGGGGTTTGATGTCACCTATTTGTCCGTTGACGATTACGGTGTAATACATCCGGAAACCGTCGCCAACGCCATCACCGAAAAGACCACCTTGGTCAGCGTAATGTACGCCAATAACGAGATTGGCAGCATCAATCCGGTTTCGGAAATATCTGCCGCGGTCAAACAACGGGCCCGGGAATTGGGCCGCACCATCGTCATGCATACTGACGCGGTGCAGGCTGCCGGATTCCTGGACCTCAACGTCCGAGCCTTGGGCGTGGACATGCTGAGCCTGTCGGGCCACAAGTTCTACGGACCCAAGGGCACCGGGGTTTTGTTCCTTCGCCGAGGCACTCCCTTTCTTCCGCTGCTTCTCGGAGGAGGCCAGGAAAGGGAGCGGCGCTCCGGCACCGAGAACATTGCGGGAATCGTGGGACTTTCGGTGGCCTTGGAGTTGGCCGATGCTGCCCGGGAGGAGACCAGCGCCCACTGCGCCGCCTTGCGGGACCGGATAATTCGGGAAGTAACCTCCCAGGTGCCTGACAGCCAACTCAACGGGCATCCTATTGAACGCCTGCCCAACAACGCCAATTTTTCCTTTGAGGGTGTGGAAGGCGAGGCTATTCTCCTGGGCCTCGACGTGGCCGGGATTGCCGCTTCCAGCGGGAGCGCGTGCAGTTCGGGTTCGCTGGAGCCCTCTCATGTTCTGCTGGCCTTGGGGCAGTCCGCGGAGTTGGCGCGGGGCAGCCTGCGCATAACCTTGGGTAAAGAAAACACCGATGAAGAAGTTAGCTACCTCCTAAAAGTATTGGTTGATCTGGTAGCGCAATTGCGAGCGATGCCCTCCCTTACCACCACCGGCACTTAATCCTGGAAATTTCAAGGAGTTCGACCCGTGCTCACCAATCGGCGCATCTTGACTTTGAGCAGCTTGGCGCTATTTCTAGTTCTGGTCCTGGGGGCCTGCTCTGAAGTCTCCCCCAACTTCGGGCGCTATTTCCGGGGTCGCAGTCTCGATGTCAGCGTAGTCGCCTTGGACCGGGAGTCCCAGGTCAGGTACGCCGCGGTTGACCCCGAGGGAGTTACGCACCACTACCGCATCCTGCCTTCCTCAGACGACTTGGAACTGATATTGCTCCGGTTGAAGGTGGAGAACCACACGGCAACCAGCACCATCGTGAATATTGACGAGCAAGCGGCGGAGTTGAGGGACTTCTTTCAGGGCAAGTACTTCCCCATAGACATAAATGAACGGGCTGAAGAGGTGGGCCCTCCCGCCAACCCCAACGAGATTCGGAACATCCTCTTCCTTTGGAACACGACCTACCAGGACGGGACTTCCGAAGCCTTCAATTTGCAAAAAGACTTTGGGTTGGACGGGTGGATGGTCTTTGAGGCCCCCAAGGATACCAAGTTCCGCAGCTTCCGTTGGCGGGCCGGCGACTCCCTCAGTATAGATTTCTAAAGTGGCCGTTTTTCCAGCGGCCCGAGAGATTGCGCCCGCCGGGTTGAAACCCGCTACGATAACGCCAGTCGGCTGGTCTATACCTCTTAAAGCCCCACAATCAACAGCGGACGTGCGCCCGTACCGACATGGACGCTTCTCCTAGCCAGGGCTTGCCACGCCAAGAGTCCGGCCCACCCGTCTGGCGGCGACTGTTTCACCTGTCGGTTGGCTCTATTGCGCCCTTGGTGGGTATCTTTGTTCCACAGGTCCCGATGGTGGTGGGGCTGGGGATCATGGCCGGCGCTGGACTGGCCCTCGACCTGGCCCGCTTCCGCGTTCCCAGCTTGAACCGGACCTACCTGCGGTTGCTGGCCCCCCTTCTGAAGCGGGAAGAGGACCGGCGGATCACCGGGGCTACCTTCATGCTCATCGCTGCGGCTCTCGCCTTTCTGTTCTTCGAGACGCACCAGGCGGTGGCCTGCATGTTGTTCCTGTCCCTGGGGGACCCGGTGGCGGCGTTGGTGGGTAGGAGAATGCCCGGGCCCAGGTTGTTTGGCAAGTCACCGGGCGGCACCCTGGCATTCATCGCAGTATCGGCGTTGGTGGTGGCAGTCCTGGTTGGCGCTGGCGTGTCGGACTACCACTGGGGGCTGGTGGCGGGAGGGGTTGTCGCCGGGCTGGTGGAATTGGCCCCCTTAAAGTTGGACGACAACCTGACCATCCCGCTGCTGAGCGGGGCCTTCATGCGGCTGGTGGGGGCTTAGGGGGACGGACGGGGCGGTGGGAGCGCGGGGAACAGTCCCCCGAGTGGGACCTTAGCAAAATAATTGCCTATGGAAGCAGGGCAATCGCCTATTGGATAGTGAGGGACCCGTCATTCCCGTGGAGGCGGAAACCCAGCCCCCCAATTCAACAGTACCGGCGACTGTTGGGACCGTTTGCCAGGTATGGGATACGCCCCGGTTCTGCAACGGGACAGGCTTTTCGGCGGAGCGACGGTAAGCTCGGTGTTAGTATGCGATTGCCCTGCCTATGGAACTCACTGCCCAATCGAGCCTTCACTTGGGGCTTATTGAAGCAGGTTACGCCAAATGCCCATAGCGCGAGCCCGGCTTTCCCTTAGCCCGGGGGATGGAACCGGGGCGCCTGGTCAAAAGGAGCGCTGCGCTCACTGGGCAGCGCCGTCGTACTCCAAGACCTCGGCCCGTTCCCTCTGGAAACGGAGGTAGGCCCCCTTCTTCATGGCTGGCCGGTGGGAGGTGGTTACTTCCTCCGCTGCCTTGCCTCCTTCCGCCAAAAGGTCTATTACCACCATAGCCATTATCTTGGCTGGGTTGACGACCGCCGTTTCGTAATCGGTGATGAGGTAGCCTTTGCTGTGACCCGCGCCCACCGCGCCGCTGGTGTAGGGGTGGCACACGGGTAGGAGGTGGCTCAGGTCTCCCATGTCGGTGGAGCCGCCCCGGTTCCGTCGGGCAGGCATCACCAACACGTTGGACTCGCCTATCAGACCCACGGCGTTGCGGCGGAACAACTCTTGCAGGTGGGTGTCATGCCTGATGGGAAGGTATCCGGGGATGTTGGTTATACTAACCGAGGCCCCAACCGCGAGGGCTCCTGCCTTGAAGCACCGGTCAACGATGGCGGAGTTCCTGACCACCGCCTGGGGACTTCCCGATCGCACCCGCCATTCCAACCTCACATCCGCCGGGACTGCGTTGACGACTTCTCCGCCCTTGGTCATTATGCCGTGCACCCGTACCGTATCTTCTTCGCGGAAGACCTCTCGGTTGGCCTGCATCGCCTGTATCGCAAACGAAGCGGCGCTCAGGGCATTGATCCCCAGGTGGGGCGCGCTCCCCGCGTGGGAACCCCGACCCTTGAACTGCACGTACTTGACCACGTGGCCGTTGCTGGTGCCTCCCACCGCGAACTTGCGGTCTCCCATGTCGCTGGCCGTGTGGCACATCATGGCGATGTCCACGTCGTCGAACTCTCCCAGGCGTATAAGCTCCTGCTTGCCCCCCAAGAATTCCACTTTCTTGTCTTCCCGGAGTTGCAGCCGCTCCGCAACGTCAATGAATTCTTCTGCGGGAACCGCGAAGGGTACGATCTCTCCGGAAAGCTCCTGAAGGACTTCGGACTGCATCAGGCCCAGGGTTGCGCCTAGCATCATGCCAATTTGACAATGGTGTCCGCAGGCGTGGGCTGCTCCCGTTTCTTCGTCGGCGTGAGGGTGTTCCTTGACGATGAGGGAGTCCAGTTCACCAATGAGGGCCACCCTCGGGCCCGGACCGGCGCCGCCGGCGATTCGTCCCTTTACGCCCGTGAGGGCCACGCCATCCCTATGCCCAATCCCCAGTTCCGAGAACTTCTGGGAGACCAGCCGAGAGGTCTTGTATTCTCGGAAGCCCGGCTCCGGGTTGTTGAGAATCTCCCGGGAGACGGCGATGAGTTCCGCCTTCCTCGACTCGATAGCTGCGCAAGCCTTCTGTTTTAGCTCTTCCTTGGTGAACATAATTACTCAGCCTTAAAGGATTCTTCCCGAGCCAGGTTCCGCATGAAAGTCAGGTACTCTTGGCGGGTCATTTCCGGTCGGTGCTCGGCTACAACCCGGCCGCCCTGGGCCGCTCCATCGGCCAGCAGGTCCACGACCGTGGCCGCCATCGCCTTGGCGGCGGTCAGCACCGCCAGGTTGTAGTCGTGGACCACATAGTTGGCCCCGTGGCCTAGGCCGGTGGCCCCGCCCACGTAGGGATGGATTGACGGCATAACCTGGCTAACGTCGCCCATGTCGGTGGAGCCGGTGCGGTGGACCACTCGACCCACGTTGTCCTCGCCGACCAGCGTTGCCGCGTTGGCGCCGAAAATCTGGTTCATCTGCTGGTCCTGGCTCAGGGGCATATAACCGGGTATGGTCTGAATATTCACCGATGCCCCCACCGCCATCGCCCCGGCCCGCAACGCCCGGTCAACCTTGGTGTTGGCATCTGCTATGGCCTCGATGGTGCGGCCCCGTACAAAGGTCTCCATCCTAACGTCGGCGGGCACGGCGCTGACGGCTTCGCCGCCCCGGGTGATGATGGGGTGAACGCGCACCGTATCCTCGTCCTTGAAGGTCTCCCGATTGAAATTGATGGCGCTCAATGCCAGGGTAGCGGCATTGAGGGCGTTGATTCCCAGGTGGGGCGCGCCTCCGGCGTGGGCGCCCCGGCCCACGAACTGAATTTGCTTGGCTACAGTGCCATTATTCGTGCCGCTGATGCACAATTGGCGCTCCTCGGGAACGCTGGTGGTGTGCATCATCATCGCCAGGTTAACGTCGTCGAATTCGCCCAACTTGATTAGCTCCGGTTTTCCCCCCAGAAATTCCAACTTACCGTCGCGGCGTAATGAGTCCCGATACTCAATCTCGATGTACTCTTCCGCTGGCACCGCCATTGGAATGATGCGCCCGCTGAGGGCGGAAAGCACCTCCGGCTGCATTAACCCTATGGTCGCACCCAGCATCATACCTATCTGGCAGTGGTGACCGCAGGCGTGGGCTGCCCCGGTGGTCGGATCGGCATGGGGGTGTTCGTTGACTATCAGGGAGTCCAATTCGCCCAGAATCGCCATCGTAGGACCGGGGCTGCCCCCCACCAGTTCGCCTCGGACACCGGTCAGGGCCAGGCCAGACCGGAAGGGAATACCCAACTCGGCGAATTTGTCGGCCACAACCTTGGAGGTCTTGACCTCCCGAAATCCCGGCTCGGGGTGCCCCAGAATAGTCCGGCTAAGGTTTACGATTTCGTCCGCTCTGGAGTCGATTTCCTCAAAAACCAGGCGCTTGAGTTCTTCCGTAGAGGGCATGGATGTCTCCTAAATTTCCGTTGAAGGAGGGGCCAACTTATTGTGCGATTTTAGCAGAAGGAGCCGTGATTTGATACCTGCCCCCAGGGGGACAGTGTATAATGGCGAACATCATGGACTTAAAGATTATCGTTGCGCCGCAGAGTTTCAAAGGTAGCGTTTCCGCATTGGAGGCTGCCGAGGCCATCTCCAGAGGCGTCAAGGCAGCCCAGCCCGACGCTCAGACGGTGCTCGTTCCGGTGGCCGACGGCGGCGACGGCACGCTGAATGCTTTGGTGGACAGCACCAGCGGAGAGGTCTTTCGGAGCATCGTCACCGGGCCCTTGGGACAGCCCGTGGAAGCCATGTGGGGCGTAATGGGCGATGGTCACACCACAGTTATTGAAATGGCCCGCGCGTCTGGGCTGGCCCTGGTACCGCTGAAACGCCGAAATCCCCGGATTACCACTACCAGAGGCACCGGCGAAATTATCAAAGAGGCCCTGGACAAGGGGCATACCAGGCTGATAGTGGGACTGGGAGGCAGCGCCACCAACGACGCGGGTGTGGGTATGGCCGCGGCCCTGGGAATCAAGTTCCTCGATGATGGGGGAAGGCCGCTTCCCGCCGGAGGCGCGGCGCTTTCCCGGCTGGCCCATATCGACATGTCCTGGGCGCACCCCAAGCTGGCCGAGGCCACGGTAATCGGGGCAACCGACGTGACCAACCCTCTATGCGGCCCCACGGGAGCATCGGCAGTTTACGGGCCCCAAAAGGGCGCTACTGCGGAAATGGTTGAAGAATTGGACCGGGCGTTGGACAACTTCGCCCAGGTTGTCCAACGAGACTTGGGCCGGGAAGTTAGGGAGTTACCTGGGGCCGGCGCCGCCGGCGGCTTGGGCGCGGGCCTGATCGCCTTTGCCGGGGCGGAACTAAGGTCTGGCATTGACATGGTCTGCCAGGTGCTGGAGTTTGACCGTCAACTTGACGGCGCGGACCTGGTAATTACCGGCGAAGGCCGGGCGGACCAGTCCACGATTTACGACAAGGCGCCGGTGGGGGTAGCCAGACGGGCTTTGGCCCGGGGGGTACCGACCATTCTCTTGGCGGGAAGCCTGGGGCCGGGGCACCAGGAGCTGTACCAACATGGTATCGCGGGAATAGTATGTATAGCCGACCGGCCGATGAAGTTTGAGCGGAGCTTGGCCCGGACTGCAGCGCTGTTGGAGGCCGCCGCCGAGCGTACGATGCGCGTGCTGGCCCTGGGTATGGGGCTACGCGGCGCTTAGAAGGTTCTGACTCCAACTTTGCCCGGCTTCCCCCATTTGATACCCAGCGAACTTTGTACCGGGCCCCGGTTAGGCCAGCCGCTCTTTAACGAAGTCCAGCACAAACTGGGAGAGTTCCAGCGCGCGGTCGGCGTCTATCCGGTCGAAGGCTTCCGACGGAATCCCTCCAGGCAAATAGAACGGATAGCGGGTAATCTCAAAGTATTTGTCAAGTTGTCGGGCTTCGCCCAGAATCGTGTCAAAGAACATATCGAAGATCTTGGCATCCTCGCACAGGTCAATCAGCGAGTGGCTCCATACATCCTCCGCCCCCTTCTGGTACAGGTAGGCCTTGATGGCTTTCTCTGCGGCCTGTTGCCCCAGGAAGCAGGCTAAGTTGAAACGCTCGCCATCCCGAGTGAAAGCTGCGTCATCCAGGTCTTGCTCCGCTTGTCGAAACCAGCGGGAGCCCTCTTTGACAAAATCAGGCATCAAAAATCACTCTTCCTTTCTGGCATGCGTCATATAGGGCCGGCAGAGTTTCTTGCAACTCCTCAAATTCCTGCGGGGTGTACACCTGGGTATCAACAGCCACGGCGCTACCCAGGTGGAAGGAGAAGAAGTCCGCCCTTCTGCCAAAGGGTCGGTCGGTATCGTGGACAATGACCAGGTCTACGCTGCTTTCCGGATGGTAGTCTTCGCTGACCATGTCTCCAATCAGAATGGCCTTTTCGATGCCCAACTGGGGCAGCAGGGCCATGATATTGCCCAACTCCCGCTCCAACATCTGCTTCCTGAACTGGCTGAACCCTATTCGCATCGGCATGTTGTTTTACCCTTCAGGGGATTACCCGTCCCCTTTTTTGTTGCTAGCCCAATAGGACCAGGTGGACTTCCTTGGGGCCGTGAACTCCCACCACCAGCGTCTGTTCTATGTCGGCGGTCCGGCTGGGACCGGTGATGAAGTTCAGATAGCTTCCCATGTCGCCGCCGTTTTGGTAATAGTCCAATCGCCGCAACAGGAACACGTCATCCAACGTTCTCACCACATCCTGGGGAGTAACGATTGCCACGTGTACCGGCGGCACCAGGGAAACCAACCGACTCAGACCCCGGCGAGGCACAATTACTATTGATCCCGTTTCAACCACTGCATAGTCGGCCCCGGTCACGCCCATTCCGGCCTCAACTATCTCCCGGCGGAGGGCTTCACGGGAGGGGCCGTCATCACCTCTGGCGACTACGGTGGTCCCGATGCCCAGCGCCCTCAAAGGCTCGTCCAAGGGCACACGGTAGAATACTCCCTGGTCGGACCGCACCACCCGATCGATATTTTGCTCCGTCGCCAGGGAGCCAACGTAACCGATGGCTTCCTCGGGGTCGGTGGTCCGGTGTACGTTCCAACCCCTTAGACCAGCCACGTTGGCAAGTTGGGCCAAGAGAGAGTCGATGTCCCGGCCAATATCCCTCCGGGCCAACTCGGCTTGCTCTTCCAACTCGTCCAGGCTTTCGGTCAAGTGCGCGTAGAGCTGCGTAGGAGGCCCGGCTGTTCGACCGAGGCCTTGGCGCACTGTTTCCAGGAACTGCTCCTTGGAGGTACCCGGCAGGCGGTCCATTGGACTACTCTCCGGCCCCGTTCTGCCCGGGTGGGGTCGTCTCAACCGGCTCGGACTGTTGGGAGGAGAGGTCTTGCCGCCAGATTTCCCGGAAGGTTCGGGGCGGCAGCGCCGGTAGGTCTCGGGAGCGGGTCCACGTCGATACCAGGGGCAGCGGCATCTGGCCAATAATACCGTCGCTGGTCCAGGGCTTCTGCAGGACTCTCCCCAACTTGTGGGCGGCGGTCAGTAACCCGGGGTGGTTCATAAGTTGGGTGTAACCCTTGGCCAATAGCCCATCTTTCGCCCCCGCCGACTTTTCTTCCGGGTTTGGACTTTGCGCCAATTTATGCCGGAGGTGCAGCAGCATACGGGGAATGTTAATTTTGATGGGACAAGCCTCTCGGCACGCGCCGCAAAGGCTGGAGGCCTGCGGAAGGTCCGACGCCTGTCCCAGACCCACCAACATGGGTGATACGACGGCCCCAATGGGACCGGGATATACCCAGCCGTAGGCGTGTCCGCCAATCTTCTGGTACACCGGGCAGATGTTGAGGCAGGCCCCGCACCGGATGCAATAGAGGGCCTCTCGCAAATGAGGGTCCGACAGCAGCCGGGAACGCCCGTTGTCCACTATGACCAGGTGGAATTGCTCCGGCCCGTCCTCGTCCGTTGCCCGTCGGGGGCCGGTTACCATGCTCACGTAGCTGCTGAGGCGCTGGCCCGTCGCCGAGCGCGGCAGGAGGCGCAAGAATACCGCCAAGTCTTGGAGAGAGGGGATTACCTTCTCCATTCCGGTGATGCCCACATGTATACCCGGGGCCGAGGTGCAGAGGCGCCCGTTGCCTTCGTTGGTGATGATGACCAGGGTCCCAGTTTCGGCCACCAGGAAATTGGCCCCGCTGATGCCCATGTCTGCTAACATGAACTTGTCCCGCAGGGCTTCCCGGGCGATGCGGGCCATCGCCTCGATGTCGTCGGTGTAAGGGACTCCCAGGTTATCGGAGAGGAGTTGGGCCACCTGCTCCTTGGTCTTATGCAGCGCCGGGGCAACCAGGTGGGATGGGGTCTCGTGGGCCAGTTGGATGATGTACTCGCCCAGGTCGGTCTCGTAGACCTCGACGCCCATGTCCTCCAGCGCCTGGTTGAGCCCCAGTTCTTCGGAGACCATGGACTTGCCCTTTGTAACCACCTTCACCTGGTTCCTTCGCGCGATGCCGGTGACGATGTCGTTGGCCTCCGCCGAGTCCTTGGCGAAATGCACCTGCCCGCCGGCCTGGGTTACGTTGTCGTAAAGTAATTCCAGGTAATAGTCCAGGTGCTCCAGGGTGTGCTCTTTGATGCGGCGGGCCTCTTCGCGCCACTGCTCCCACACCGCCGAGGAAACTTCATCAATGGCCTCCCGTCGTGCGCTGTCGAAGCCGGTGCCGACCCGTTCCAGGGCCCGGCGCAACTGGGGGTCACGGATGGACACCGTGGAGGCCGAGTAGAAGGCTTGAGTCTGTACTTCGGTCACTTATTCGCCCTTTCCTTCTAGTACCTGGGCTAGGTGCTTGACCTGAACGTCCGCTCCCTGACGACTGAGAGCGCCGCCAATATTCATCAAGCAGCTCATGTCGCAGGCCACCAGGGTGTCCGCTCCCGTGGACACGACGTTTCTGATTTTGTCGGTCACCATACCCTCGGAGATGTGGGGATACTTGACCGAGAAAGTCCCACCGAAGCCGCAACAGGTCTCGGCCTGGGGTAGGGCGGTCAACTCCAAGCCATCCACATTTCGCAGCAGACGCTCCGGCCCTTCCCCCGCGCCCAACTCACGCAGTAGATGACAACTGGGGTGATAAGTAGCCTTGGCCGGATAGCTGGCTCCCGTCTCCTCTACACCCAATGCATCGGTTAGGAACTCGGAAAACTCGTAGGTCTTGGCGGCCAATTGCTTGGCCTGTGGGAGTAAGACGGCATCATCGGCGAAGAGGTCCAGGTAGAAGACCCGCAGCATGGCCGCGCAGGAGCCTGAAGGCACTACCACATACTGACTCTCGGCCAGACCTTCAATTACCCGGCGTCCCAACTCCAGGGACTCTCTAACAAACCCGGAATTGTACAGTGGTTGCCCGCAACAAGTCTGTTCGCTGGGGAAGTCCACCGCAACTCCCAGTCGTCGCAAGACGCGCACCACGCTGACCCCCACCTGGGGATAAAGCTGGTCGATGATGCAGGTGACAAACAGGGAGGCGTTGATGGGTGAACTAGAGGGCAAACCTTACCTCTGGGGGCGCTGTTGGCTGGACTAAGGGTAGCAGACCGGCCCACCATCCGCAACTTAGCACCGCGCCCGGAAGCTCTCTTTTAGCCTCGAAATCAGTTGCCAGCCCGGTCCACCGGGAAGGGCATTTTCAACTTGTGTTTCCATGTCGAAGTAGATTGAGGGAAGTAGGTGGAGCTTGCCGTGGCTGCAGTTCCGGGTACAATAGCTTTGTGCGCTTATTATTGTATGTGTTCTTGGCCCTGTTTGTTTTTGCCGGCTTGGGCTGCTCAGGTGCGTCAAAAATGGAGGGCGGTACGTCTGACTCCCCGGCAGGTACGTCTCAGGTCATCACGGATTCTGGGTTACGGTACATCGACCTGGTAGTCGGCATCGGAGGGGAGGCCCGGCCCGGCGCTGCCGTCTCAGTCCACTATACCGGGTGGCTACTTGACGGAACAAAATTTGACAGCTCTTTGGACAGAGGGACCCCTTTCGAGTTCGTCCTTGGCCAGGGCCAGGTAATCAAGGGCTGGGACGAGGGGGTGACCTCCATGAAGGTTGGGGGCAAGCGTCGATTGGTCATACCCGCCAGCCTGGCATACGGCGATCGGGGAGTTGGTGGCACCATACCCTCGGGGGCGACGCTGGTGTTTGAAGTGGAGTTGCTGGGTGTTCGCTGAGCTAAAAGCCGAATACATTGGCACAGGTGTGGATAGGGCTATTGAATATGATGGCCCCAGTAGCAGACTATACGGAGAAATAAGGTTTTTACCACTTGGGACTCGGTTGGGCGGCTGGAGTCGGTAAGCACTCGGCCGATTTTTGAATTAGGAAGCATTCGAGGCCGCTGGTGCTAGCAGCTCCGGATTTCCTCCAATCCTGGAGAATAGCCGGAACCACGATTCCCCTCTCACGGGAATACCCAGCGAGCTTGAGCATATTCGCTTACGAAGGTTCCTTTACCCCCAGCATCCTTCGTGCCAACGCCACTGCTTGGAGTATTAGCGGGGGCTCTCGGAGTCTACCCGTGTTCACTCGCATACCCATCCGATAAACTAACTCGCTGCCGAAGTAGTTACCCACTATCAGCAGTGGCATTCCAATAAGAGAAAGGGCCACGATGTAAAGAGGAGTTCTGGCAGCATCTATTTCCAGGTATCTCAAGCCCAGGCTCAAGGCAAATATCAATACCATGGGCAGATTTAGGAGCATGTGCCAGGTAGTTACCCGATGTTTCCTGGAACCCGCTACCATTCCGAAGTAGTCCACCAAGCCCGTGAGTATGGCCAGCAGTGACCCCAGCAAGCCTATCCCGACATTGTAAAATGCTGCCTTAACTAGCGCAGGCTCATCGAAACCCCAGGAAAGAAGATCAAAGAGTAGGCTCACCGGAAAAAGGGCAGTTGGGAAGTGGACGAGCATGGGGTGACTGGGGTGGCCCAATGGTTTTCCTTGCAGAATGTCCTTGATGCTCAGGTTCATAACACTCCCAACTGCCCTTCTTGCCAAGGCCCGCCGCCTGCAAGGTTACTTGTCTCATCAGGCGGCAAGCTTAGCGGGGTTCGGGTCTCAAGGGCAGTCCAGCCTAGTGGTTGTCTTTAATCGGCTTCGCCCGGCTGCAAGGCTTGAACTATGTTGTTAGCAGCCTCTTGGGCAGTAATTTCCGCAGCCTCGGCGGCTGCATCCAACATCGCCTGGGTAATATGCCTGTCATCACCGTGGTTATCGTCAGGTTCTCCGCATCCACAACTTAGGCACATCTTGCCGCTCCTTTTTGCTGCCTTGCCACCTGCAAGCAGCTATTCTTAAATATAGCGGTTGGCTAGTCCCCCCCGTTTATAAGCACATCTGAACACTACTCGGACAAAATCCATGATACTCTTGGTTAATTATTGCGGCAAGCCTTGACCCAAAGGAAAGGTGAACTACTATTTCCGTGGTATGGGAGTCTTGGCTGGAGCATTGTGGACTTTGGGTCTGCATCCGCTGTATGAAACATCGCCTGCCTTGACAGCCTCTTAAACAGCACTACAATCGACCTGTGCCTCTTATTCGGATTTTTGGGATATAGGACGAAATCCTCCCGTCATATGATGCCCGACATTCTTGTCACCGAAGGCCCGTCTTGGTCTTCCAAAATTGACACAGGAGGCCCCCACAGCTAAGGGTCCTTGTATAGGAGTAGGTTTCCTGTGGAACAAGTCCAGGTGTGCCGCTTTTGCGGCCACATCGGCCCGATCGACGATGGGGGAAGGTGCGTAAACTGCCAGTCCTTTTCCGGCCTGACCTCCATCCCCCGGGCCGACGCGGAACGTCTATCGCGGCGCAGGAAGTTCACCATTCGCCGCAGCCGTTACCTGCCGTTGGGGTTGGCCTTGGCGGTGGTCATTGGGCTGGTAGTTTGGCTGTTTTGGGACTATCTCGGCCTCACCCCCGACCCCGACCGTCCTGCATCTAACCTGGGGCCCCCCATTGAGGCGCAGTCCTGGCCTCAGGTACGGCGCACCGGGCAAGGCTCGGGGTTCACGCCCGAACCCGCCCCGGATCCCCATGAAGTTAAGTGGTCCTTCGCTACCAATGGGCCCCTCCTGGCATCCCCTGCGGTGGTCGGCGACCGGGTTTACCTCACCACCGAAGACGGTAGGGCCCTCGCCTTGGACCGACGCACTGGGCTTGTGGTGTGGGAGTACCGCAGCGGCTATCCGTCCAGTTCAACGCCCGCAGTAGTCGATAGATTCATCATCTTCGCAATACGACCTGGAGTCGTGTTGGCCCTGGATAGAGATACCGGCGCTTTGCGCTGGGAAAGAGACTTAGAAAGCCCGGTCCTGGCTTCGCCCGTGGTGCGAGACGGCACAGTATACATCGGTGCTGGAGATAACAAACTGTACGCCCTAGACGTTGTCACGGGGGAGGAGCTATGGAACTTCAAAACCGATGATTGGGTCATCGCCCCGGTTGCCTTCGCCGAGGATAGTGTCATCGTGGCGTCCAAAGATAACTTGGTCCACGTGGTGGACACGGACACCGGACGACGACGACTGGTATACGACACCGGGCGCCGACGCCAAGTTTTGGGCGGTCCGGCTACCAAAGACCACCTGGTATTTTTTGGGTCCCAGAGGGGGCGGGTATGGGCGGTGGACTCGCGTTCCCGTACCCTACCCTGGGACCGCTTTGTGCTATTCTGGCAGACCAATTTCCATGTATGGGGGTGGATGTCCCAGCCTCCCGTGCAGCGGGGCAGCGTTTGGGGGTCCCAGGTTGACGGCGACGTGGCCCATACCCCGGCAGTAGCCGACAACGCCATCTACGTTGCCAGTGTACTGGGGACGGTTACGGCACTCGGAGCAGCAACCGGGGACCGGCTATGGAGTACCCACCTGGGCAGCCAGGTCACCGCCGCCCCCACGGTAGCGGGAACCACCGTGCTGGTAGGAGTGGAAAGCGGGATTGTATTCGCCCTGGACTCCGGCACCGGAGAGGTCATTTGGGACTTCGAGACGGGGGACAAGATCACCGGGAGCCCCATAGTAGCGGAAGGAATGATCTACATCGTTTCCCACGATGGCAGTCTCTACGCCATTGGCGCAACTCCATAGCCATAGCTTCCTAACCTGCCCGTTGGCGCCCCACGGTGCTAACGACCCGCCCGATCCTCCCATTACGACCGCATCTCTAGCCCCTTTTGACATTTTCGCCCATCCCAGCTTGACCATCAGGCCAGAATGGCCCCGTTCGCTTCTGAGCAGTCGTTTCATTTACCTGGTTTAAACGCTTGGTGTGAAATAGGTGATGTTACCAAGCAAGCAAGGCGGCAAAAGCCAGCGAGGGGCGGCCCAGTTGTCGGTTCAACCAGATACAGAAGTTGTGCAAGGCGGCCTTGGCTGCCACCCTGGTTTGAAAGCCCTCCAGTTGGTGCGGGCGCTCCCGGTCCAGCCCGAAGGCATGGTGGAGCTTGTCGAAGACAGTCTCCACTACCTGGCGTATTCCAGCCAGCCATCGGCGCAATTCTTTGGGCCAGGGATTCCTGCTGTTGCGTTTGGGCGGACAGATTACCCAGGCTCCATAGTCGTCTCGCCACCGCGGTGCCGCCGCCTGGCCCGCAAAGCCTTTGTCCACTACATACCAGCCCTGGGCTGGCTCCCCCAAAGTGGGCAGTCTGGGATGGGGAGTATGCCGGAAGGCGAAGAAGTCCTGGGCCAGAGTCTGGTCTTTGACGCTGGCTGGGGCCAAGCTGAAGCCGGTGATGACGCCCTCGGGATTGACCGAAAGCAGCAAGTGGAAGCCTGCATACCAGCCCCAGCGGTTGCTCCAGCCAATGTCAGCCGGCCCGGCCAGCCAACCGGCGCCCCGGCGTTTGGCGGACCTGGTGGGGACACCGGAACTGTCCCGAGCTTCGTAGGCGCAGTGTTGCCCTGGCAGCAGGTTCACCAAGTGGCGGAAGTAGGCTGCCAGGGTCCCGTAGTGACGGCGCGCCAGCCGGTTGAACTGGCTCCGGCGGGGCCGGGTGGGAAAAGCTGGACGCCGGCGGCTGGTGGCATAACGGTAGAAGTCCCGTTCACTACGGAAGCGTGCCCACTGGCTGAAGATAATCAGGGTAATCACCGCGCTGCCAGTCAACGAAGCCCGGGGGCCTGGGGTAGGCTGGGGAGGGGATTGGCATTTGCAGAAATCATCCACCATGACATAGAGTATCGTGAGGAAGGGGTCCGTATCGGTCATAGCTTGGCCTCTTTCTTGATGGGTTGGAAGCCAACTATCGGCTATGGACACCTTCCTTATCAAATTTCAGCCCACAATTCACACCAAGCGTTTAACTTCTCCCCTGAGCTTGCCGCATGGCGCCGCATCCAGGTATTGAAGCGGCCTTATTGCCACGCCAGGGTTTTGCTGGGTGGGATAGCCCACCTTCTGTCGGTAGATGGGCGCGACCCATTGAACCATACCGTCATGGGCGAATTGTGCTCTGGCCGCGTTCTCCTTTTATTACGGGGGGGTGCCTCAGGTGTCGTCTGGACTCCGTTTCGACTGTATCTCTCCGCACCATTGAAAGCGGCCTTCTTCATGAATTCGTTTCAAGGTTAATGGGAAACCGACTTGCTAATAATATAGCTACATATTAGTGTCCTTAATATTAAATAACGAGTCATTATTTACAAGTAAACGTAAATAGTATCTCTTATATGCATGTAAAATATATACCCATTGACATCGCTCTGGACAATAGGATATATTGCCATATACTTCATTATTGGTCTAATTATTGCTATTAATAGAGAGGTAATTCAGGTGCTAGATTTATCATTAAAAGGCATATTATTGATAGAAATGTACTAATTTATTCATATTATTACGTGAATACGTTATAAAGATATTCAGACCCGTACTCAGGATCTGCCGGTGTTCTTCCCCGCTACAGTCCGACGCTTAATGTACAGGAGGTCCAATGATGCATTGTCCGAGATTACTGCAATCCAAATCGCTGGTATTAACCCCTTTGGTCTTACTCGTGTTGCTCATAATCGCCTGTGGCTCGGCGGCGCAACCTGCGGAACCGCAAATAATTGAGAAAGAGGTAATCAAAGAGGTTATTAAGGAAGTGCCGATAGAGAAGGAGGTGGTCAAGGAAGTGACGGTGGAGAAGGTGGTGTTCGCCACCCCAGTAGCTGGGGTCCACCTTACGGGCAGGCCGGACTGGGTGAGCATCGGGGCGGATCACCACTACAACGGTGACCTCACCTTTGTCCACACCGCCAACCCGGGTTTCCTGGACCTGCATTACGGCGCCAGTTCCACCACCACCCTAACGCCTTCGGGGAAGCGGTTCAACCAGTTGCTGATGTACGACCCGACCAGTCCCAAGGAGATTATCGGGGACTTGGCGGAGAGTTGGGAGGTGAAGGATGATGGTCTGACCTACATTTTTCACCTACGCGATGCCACCTGGCACGATGGCACGCCGGTTACTGCTGATGACATCGTTTTTAGTCTGAACAGGATGGCCCAACCCGACGTTACCCGGGGTCGGGTGCAGGCCATGCGGACGTTTTACGAGTACCAGAGTGCTGAGGCGATTGACGAAAAGACGGTGAAGATGCCGTTGAAGTTTCCGTCGGCGACTGCGCTGGGGTGGCTGGCGGTTGACTACTTCGCCATGTATCCCAAGGCACTGGAGAGCGTTACCCAGGATGACTTCAACTGCTGCTTTGAAAACTCCTTCGGCTCGGGCCCGTGGATTTTGGACAACTGGAAGAAGGGGGATTCGTATCGGTTTGACCGTTACGACAACTACTTTAAGAACCCGCAACCTTACTTTGACGGACTGAAGGTATTCATCATCAAAGACTACGCGCGGCGTCTGGCCACGCTGAAGACCCGTCAGGTCATGGGAATCTATATCATGGGCAGCAGTAACCTGCCACAAGACATGATGCAGATACAGAAGGAGACCGGAGGCCAGATGCGGTACCAACAGGGAGGGGTAAGCGCGGTCTACGGATTCTGGGTGCACTGGACGCGGCCGCCTTTGGACGACCCTCGAGTACGGAAGGCCATTTACCTCGCCATTGAGCGCCAAGAGATATCAGACGTTGCCACTGCAAAGACTGGCGTTGCGGGTTCTTTCTTCCCGCCCGGTTACGCCAATTCCTTAGAAGAGATAGCGCAGTTGCCCGGATTCCGACAACCCAAGGACCAGGACTTGGCGGAGGCGAAAAGGCTATTGGCCGAGGCAGGCCTTTCTGATGGATTTACGCTCACTTTCAACGTCGACCAGGGCAAGGCATCACGGACTCTAGCTGAGTTAGTGGCTGCACAGTTGAGGGAGCAGCTCAACATTGATGTTGATATTCAGGTGCAGGATCGTGCTACGTTCTACGCTAATTTGCGGGACGGCACCCACGATCTCAGCACCATTGGCACCGGGCTTTACTTTAAGGAGCCGGAGGTAGTCCTAGCGCAGTGGTTCTTCAAAGATACCCTGCGAAACCCCCATAATTGGGAGCACCCCAGGATCAATGAGTTGATCGAACTTCAGGCGAGGGAGTTGAACCCAGAGGTTCGCCAGGGTATGTACAAAGAGATGGCGGACATCCTACATCAGGGCGAGAGTCACTATATACCTGTCTACTGGAAATCTGGCAGTGCGTCCTTGGACTACCGTGTACAGAACTTCAGGCCGCCCTACCACCCGCATACCATCTGGAGATGGGAACATGTATGGTGGGACCCCAACGCCCCAGTGCCTAGTCCCGATGCCCCTCCAGTGAGATGATCCGGGTTCCACTCCACTGAGAAACGCGACACGATGTGGCTTGAGACATGGTAGATGCCGACGAGTATCCGGTTGGACGGCACGCCAAATTGCTGGATTCTAGAGTGGTGCAGTAGGTGTGAAAAGAGGACGTGTAGCTAAACGAATTGTTCCTTTGACAATTGCAATATGGCTAACTGGAGTGCCGTGGTCGAGTTTGCCGTATTCTTCACGGTACGTGGCGATGCCAGGACTGATGACACTTGCGGGAGAGGCGGAATAGACCAGCAGTTGATACAAACTTTGGGTGAGCTATTGCAGACGTGGGCTCAGTCTGGTTGATCTAGCAGGTTATATCATATCCAGAATGCGACTCTTTTATGTGGTGATTTTGTTTCACTAGTAGGCAGCATGGGTGGCGGGTGTGCCGAAGTATACGGTTCTAACGTCCCCGAGCGTTAAGTTGAGGAGGTTCGACAATGCCACATCAGAAATTGCGAAAGGCCAAAGTGCTGGTGATGACACCTCTGGTGCTGCTCTTGCTGTTCATTGTTGCCTGTGGGTCTGCTGCCCAGCCAGTGCCCGAACAGCAGGGGGAAACACAAATACAACCGCAAGTAATTGAGAAAGAGGTCATCAAGGAAGTACCCGTCGTGAAGGAGGTAGTAAAGGAGGTGCCGGTCGAAAAGGTGGTATTTGCCACTCCGGTGGCTGGGGTCCACCTAACTGGGAGGCCGGACTGGGTGAGCGTCGGTGCAGACCACCACTACAATGGGGACCTCACTTTCGTGCATACCGCCAACCCGGGTTTCCTGGACCTGCACTACGGCGCCAGCTCCACCACAACTCTGACCCCGTCGGGCAAACGTTTCAACCAGTTGCTGATGTACGACCCGACCAGTCCCAAGGAGATCATTGGGGACCTAGCGGAAAGCTGGGAGGTGAAGGATGACGGTCTCGCCTACATTTTCCACCTACACGATGCCACCTGGCACGATGGCACGCCAGTTACTGCTGGGGACATCGTCTTTAGTCTGAACCGCATGGCCCAACCCGACGTGACCCGGGGTCGGGTGCAGCCCATGCGGACGTTTTACGACTACCCCAACGCGGAGGCAATCGACGAAAAGACGGTGAAGATGCCATTGAAGTTCCCTTCAGCCACTGCGCTGGGGTGGCTGGCGGTGGATTACTTTGCCATGTACCCCAAGGCACTGGAGACTGTAAGCCAGGACGACTTCAACTGCTGCTTTGAGAACTCTTTTGGGTCGGGGCCCTGGATTCTGGACAACTGGAAGAAGGGGGACTCCTACCGTTTCGACCGGTACGACAACTATTTCAAGAATCCTCAGCCGTACTTTGACGGACTGAAGGTATTCATCATCAAAGACTACGCGCGGCGGCTGGCCACGCTGAAGACCCGGCAGGTTATGGGAATCTATATCACGGGGGGTACCAACCTGCCGGAAGATATGCTGGCGATACAGAGGGAGACCAACGGCGGGATGCGTTACGCGAGAGCCGGGGTGGGCACCCTCTCCGGCTTCTGGTTTCACTGGAACCGGCCCCCCTTGGACGATGCCCGAGTACGGAAGGCCATTTACTTAGCCCTCGACCGCGAGGAAATCTCCGACGTTGCCACCGCGGGTACCGGCGCCGCCGGTTCCTTCTTGCCACCTGGGTATGCCAATACCTTCGAGGAGATAGCGCAGTTGCCCGGATTCCGGCAGCCCAAAGACCAGGACGTGTCCGAGGCTAAAAGGCTAATGGCCGAGGCGGGTTTCGCCGACGGTTTCAAGCTCACTTACAACGTAGATCAGAGTAAGTCATCTAGGACCAGAGCCGAGGTGATGGCCGCCCAACTAAAGGAAAAACTGAATATTGAGCTGGAACTCCAGGTGCAGGACCGGGCCACCTTCTACGCCAACTTACGGGACGGCACCCACGACCTCAGCACCATCGGCACTGGGCTCTACTTCAAAGATCCGGAAGTGGTGCTGGCCCAGTGGTTTTTCAAGGATACCCTGCGAAACCCTCATAACTGGGAGCACCCCAGGATCAACGAGCTCATAGATCTCCAGGCGCGGGAGTTGAACCCGGAGGTCCGCCAGGGGATTTACAAAGAGATAGCGGATATCCTCCATCAGGGGGAGAGCCACTTTGTTCCCATCTATTGGACCAACAGGTATGGGTCCTATGATTATCGGCTACAGAACTTCAAGCCGCCCTACCACCCCCATACGATCTGGAGATGGGACCACGTGTGGTGGGACCCCGACGCGAAGAATTTCGGCCCTGATGGACCGCCTATTGAATAGCAGTAATACACAGACTGTTAAATGGGAAGAAGCGACCAGCCCCATTCCAACCTTCTCCCATTTGGGGCTTAGAGAGCTCCCTTCACTGGGGAGTGAAGGCGGGGATGTAAATGTAGGGTAACTGTTCCCAGGGGACGGGGTCTTGGTGAAGATGAACTGGACAACCGTTCCCTGGTTAGGGCGTCAGACGTTTAAGTAGTTGGAGGAGCGATGAGGGCCTACGCGGTGAGGAGGATTGGGCTGTTCATACCCACCATGTTCCTGACCAAGGTACTGGTGACACCCCTGGGGGAGGCGGGATAGAACGGCTGTTGATACAAACTTTGGGTCATCTATTGCAGGACGTGGGCTCGGCCCGGTTGATCTAGCAGGGTTATTGGATACCCACAGTGCGACTCTTTAGTAGGTAGTATGGGTGGCGGGCGTGCCGAAGTATCCGTTTCTAACGCCCCCGAGTGTTAAGTTGAGGAGGTTCGACAATGGCACATCAGAAATTGCGAAAGGCCAAAGTGCTGGTGATGACACCTCTGGTGCTGCTCTTGTTGGTCACTATCGCCTGTGGGTCGGCGGCGGAACCGCAAGTGCAACCGCAGGTAATTGAGAAAGAGGTCATCAAGGAAGTGCCGGTAGAGAAGGAGGTGGTAAAGGAGGTGGCGGTGGAGAGGGTGGTGTTTGCCACCCCTGTAGCTGGGGTGCACTTAACCGGGAGACCGGACTGGGTGAGCATCGGGGCGGACCACCACTACAACGGAGATCTTACCTTTGTGCATACCGGGGGGCCGGGCTTCTTGGACCTCCACTACGGGGCCAGCGCCACTAGCACCTTAACGCCCTCGGGGAAGCGGTTCAACCAACTGCTGATGTACGACCCAACCAGTACCAAGGAGATCATCGGGGATCTAGCGGAGAGTTGGGAGGTAAAGGATGACGGGCTCACTTACATCTTCCACCTCCACGACGCCACATGGCACGACGGCAGTCCGGTCACCGCTGATGACATCGTGTACAGCCTGAACCGGATGGCCCAGCCCGGCGTGACCCGGGGCCGGGTGCCGGCAATTCGAACGTTTTACGACTACCCCAACGCGGACGCAATAGACGAAAAGACAGTGAAGATGCCGCTGAAGTATCCCTCGGCGACTGCCCTGGGTTGGCTGGCGGTAGACTACTTCGCCATGTACCCCAGAGCCTTGGAGAATGTGAGCCAGGATGACTTCAACTGTTGCTTTGAAAACTCCTTCGGCTCCGGCCCGTGGATCTTCGACAACTGGAAGAAGGGGGACTCGTACCGGTTTGACCGTTACGACAACTACTTCAAGAACCCGCAGCCCTACTTTGATGGGCTGAAGGTATTCATCATCAAAGACTACGCGCGGCGGCTGGCTACACTGAAGACCCGGCAGGTCATGGGCCTCTATTACATGACGGGCAGCAACCTGCCGCAAGACATGATTCAGATACAGAAGGAAACCGGCGGGCAGATGCGGTTTGCGAAATCCGGCACCGGTTCCACCCTAGTCGTGTGGCTCCACTGGAGCCGGCCCCCCTTAGACGACCCTCGGGTGCGGAAGGCAATCTACTTGGCTCTCGACCGCCAAGAGATTTCCGATATTGCCACCGCGGGCACCGGCGTCGCCGGCTCCTTCTTCCCGCCCGGGTATGCCACCAGCTTCGACGAGATAGCGCAGTTGCCAGGCTTCCGGCAACCCAAGGACCAGGACTTGGCCGAGGCCAAAAAGTTGATGGTCGAGGCGGGTTTCCCCGACGGTTTCAAGCTCACCTTTAACACAGGCTCGGGCAAAGAAGCCAGGACCGTTGCCGAGGTAGTAGCTGCCCAGTTGAAGGAGAAGTTCAACATTGATGTGGTTATCCAGGCACACGACACCGCCACCTACTACGCCAACATGCGGGACGGCACCCATGACCTTAGCACCGGTGGCACCGGGCTTTACTTCAAAGAGCCGGAAGTCATCCTGGCCCAATTTCTGTTCAAGGATACCCTGCGAAACCCCCATAACTGGGAGCATTCCAGGATCAACGAACTGATAGACCTCCAGGCGAGGGAGTTGAACCCCGAGGTCCGCCAAGGGATGTACAAAGAGATGGCGGAGATCCTGCACCAGGGGGAAGGCCACTACATTCCCATCTACTGGACCAACAGATACGGGTCCTATGACTACCGGATACAGAACTTTAGGCCAGCCTACCACCCCCATACCATCTGGAGATGGGACCATGTATGGTGGGACCCCAACGCCCCAGTGCCCAGCCCAGATGCGCCGCCTATGCAGTGACGGCAGTACGCAGGCCGGTAAATGGTGAGCCTGACTGAAGGTATAACCCCGCCAAAGTAACGTGTGCGTCGCGAGGGTGAACTGGACAGCCGGCTGATGGGTAGGTGCCAGGAGTTTAAAAACAGGGAGGAGCGATGAGAGCCTACGCGGCGAGGAGGATTGGCCTGTTCATTCCCACCATGTTCCTGACCACGGTACTTGTGTTCGTCCTCTTTTTCATGGTTCCAGGGGATGCCGCCCTGATGATCCTCACCGGAGAGGAAGGAGCGGGGGCGGTTACCGACGCGGACCTGGACAAGCTACGCAGCGAGCTGGGCTTGGACCGACCGGTCCATGTCCAGTACGGGTCGTGGGTGTGGGGCGTCCTGCAAGGGGACTTGGGGACCTCTATATGGTATCGCACACCAGTGACAAGTGAGCTTAGGGATAAGTTTGCGGTTACTCTGCAACTGGCGGTCATGGCTATCCTAATGGCTTTTGTGGTCGCGGTGCCATTGGGGGTGGTATCCGCAGTGCGTCAGGATACCTGGCTAGATTACTTGAGCCGGGGTTTTACCCTGTTCGGGATAGGCCTGCCCACCTTCTGGCTGGCCATCCTCATCATTTATGCATTGGCCTACGGGTTTGACTGGCTACCTCCTTTGGGGTACGCCACCTTCTGGGAGGACCCTCTTCTAAACCTTCAGCAGTTAGCCTTCCCAGCACTAGCCATTGCTTTCCACGATTTGGCGTTTACCGCTCGGGTTACCCGCTCGTCCATGCTCGAAGTGCTACGTGAGGACTACGTAAGGACCGCGCGGGCCAAGGGTCTCCAGGAGGTGATGGTTCTAGGGCGCCATGCCTTGAAGAACGCCATTCTCCCTGTCATCACCGTCTCAGGCTACCAATTTGCGCGCCTGCTGGGTGGGACAATTATCGTCGAGACCATCTTCGTTATTCCTGGCCTGGGGGCTTTTGTGATCGAAAGCATCATCCATCGGGATTTTGTAGTGCTGCAGGCGGTAATCCTGCTCACGGCGGCAGTGGTGCTGACCTTGAACTTGTTGATTGACCTGTTCTATGGCGTCCTGGACCCTAGGATTCGTTACCAGTAAGACAGTCTGGCTTGCAGCAACTTCCGTAGTACTAACCATAGCATGTCAGGGAACCAAGTCAGGCCTGTTGAAGGAGAGGGGAATATGAACGATAGTCAGGGCGTCCAGGCTCGGTCACAGTCGGGACTCAGCGCGTCCGTTTTGGCTCCGGTAGTTGGCATGGCCCATTGGCTAAACCGCTTTGCTCGGGCAAAGCCCCTGGGAGCTATAGGCGGTGCGATAACGGTTCTACTGGTTGTGATGGCCTTGCTGGCTAACATCGTCGCCCCCTACGGCCCCAAGGAGTCCGCCAACCCTGCGGGCACCCAGAGGTTTGATTTCGTCCACTTGCCGCCGCAGGCGTCCTATCCGATGGGCACCGATCACGCGGCCAGAGACGTGCTGAGTCGGATAATTCACGGGGCCCGTATCTCCCTTATGGTGGGCTTCGGCAGTGTATTGATTGGTGTATCCGCGGCGTTCGTTCTGGCGGTGGTCACCACCTACGCGGGAGGATGGGTTGACCTTTCCTTCCAGCGCTTGGTGGACGCTATGATAGCCTTGCCCGGCCTAATCATCGCTCTAGCCATTGTGGCGGTGCTCGGATCGTCTTTGCAAAACGTGATGATCGCCATCATCATAGGGATGCTGATGCCGGTGGTTCGCACAGTCCGTTCTCAGGTACTTTCCGTCAAGGAGCTGGACTACGTTTTGGCAGCAAGAGCCATCGGAGCTTCCTCCAAGCGGATCGTCTTCCGGCATATAACGCCTAACTGCATGGCTATCGCACTAGTGGTGGGTACGTACTATCTGGGGGCCGCCATTCTTATCGAGGCCTCCCTCAGCTTCCTGGGCGTAGGCGTCCCACCGGATGTACCTAGTTGGGGTGGGATGCTTAAGCGCGCCGCCGAGGAGCACGTCAGAACGGCCCCCTGGGTGGCAATGTTTCCTGGTTTGGCTATCTTTGTGGTGGTATTCGGGTTCAACTTGCTGGGGGACTCACTCAGGGACGTGTGGGACCCCAAGCTGAGGGGCCGGTAGGGGGCGACTGCGCTTTATTAGGGGACATTTCCCAGCGCAAGTAAAAGACCCGGCCGCTTGCTAAGGGCCGGGTCTTCCTGTTTGGTCTACCGAAGGATCCAATTGGCGGGAGTGCGAGGGAGTCGAACCCACCTACCCCGCTCGTCACGAGGCATAACGGATTTGAAGTCCGCAAGAGCCACCGGGCCCCATCCACTCCCCCGTGCTAAGGTTGACGGCTAACTGTCCAGGACGGAATCGATCTTCCGTTTCAAGGCTCCCTTGGGCATCGCGCCGATAACCTGGTCCACCGGCTTCCCCTCTTTGAAGAAGATGAGAGCGGGGATGCTGCGGATGCCGTACTGCATCGCAATATTAGGGCTGTTGTCCACGTCCAACTTGGCAACGTTTAGCTTTCCGCCATATTCTATGGCCAGGTCATGGACTGCTGGGGCGATCATCTTGCAGGGGCCGCACCACTCTGCCCAGAAATCCACCAATACCGGCAATTCCGAATTTATGACGCTGTCTTCCCAAGTGCTCTCGGTAACCTCAATAGGCTCGGGCATGCTAACCTCCGGGTAATTTACTGGCTGGCAAATGAAGTAGCGCCCTTTCATCGGGGCGCTGCCACTACTGCCAACAGTTTATAACGGAGTCCCAGCAGGGTCAACCGTATCCCCACCTTGTAACTGTTCAGACTTGGTGAGGCGAATTTGGCGAAGCCCGACGGCGGGTTGAAAAATGGTGGCGGTCGGGGCGGAGTTGTGGCATAAAGGGACAATGGAAACAGGGTTGGACTTGGACCAGGCGAGCCGGGAAACTCTGCTGGCGGTTATCGCGGAACAGCAGGGAGTTATCTCCGAACTGCGCCGGCGGGTGGAGGACCTGGAAGCCCGGCTGTCCGGCGGCGGGCCGGGGTCCAGGATGCCGGGCCACAAACCGGCCGCCCGGCGCAAGAAGGCGGCGGGGGAAGAAAAGAAGCCCCGCAGGAAGCGCCCCCACGGCTTTGCCCGGCCGCGGATGGAACCCACGGGGCAGGTAGTCCACGCTCCGGAATTTTGCCCCGAATGCCATACTGCCCTGAGCGGGGGTTGGGCGCAGCGGACCCGGGAGGTCATCGAACTTCCGGTGTCTCCTGCCGAAGTTACCGAACACGTCTTCATCGCCCGGACCTGTCCGCGGTGCCGGAAACGGCGGCGGCCCCAGGCTCCCCTCCGGGGAGTGGCCGCAGGCCGGCAGCGGTTGGGGACCAATCTCGTCAGCCTGATTGCGGCCCTGCGGGAAGAGGGCCGGCTGCCCCTGAGGACCATCCAGAGGACCATCCAATGGTACCTGCAAACGGCGCATCAGTTGAAACTGAGCGTGGGCGCCATCGCCGGTGTGGCGCATCAGGTGGCGCCGCAGGCCCGGCCGGCCGTAGCGGAAGCGCTGGAACGCATCCGCGCCAGCCCGGTGGTCCACGCCGACGAGACCGGCTGGCGGGAGAACGGAGTCAACGGCTACGTCTGGACCTTCAGCACGTCCACGGAGCGGTACTTCCTGCGCCGGGGCCGGGGCGGGGCGGTGGTGGACGAGGCCCTGGGCGAGTCCTTCGGCGGGATTCTGGTGAGCGACTGCTACGTAGCCTATCACCACTACCCCGGCTTGAAGCAGCGGTGTTGGGCCCATCTGTTGCGGGACATCCACAAGCTGAAGGCGCTGTACCCAGAAGACGCCGGTCTTGTCCGGTGGGCCCGGAGAGTGCAACGGCTCTACGCCAAGGCCGTGGGTTGGGCGGCGGCCGGGGGCTGTTCCTCACGGGAGCAGTTGACGCTGGAAAGGCGGTTGCTTGGGCTGTGCCGCCCCTTCCTGGAGGACCCGCTGGCCGTCCAGGAAAAACTGTGCCGGCGGATTGAGCGGCACATCAAGGAGTTGTTCGTCTTCGTTTCCCACCCGGAGACGCCATCTGACAACAACGCCGCGGAACGGAGCCTGCGCCACCTGGTGGTCAGCCGTAAAATCAGCGGCGGCACCCGCTCGGAAGCGGGCAGCGACAGCAAAATGACCCTGGCATCCCTCTTTGGCGCCTGGCGGGCCCGGGGCCTCAATCCCCTCCTGGAATGCCGCAGGCTCCTGATTTCCCCTCAACTCTGAACAGTTACACCACCTTGGTTATACGTGGAGGAGGCACCCCGGTCTTGTACTTCCGCGCCTCCCCTCGCTGGCGACGAAGCAGGGAGCATATCCCGGCCCGGATCGCCTCTTCGGGACAGCTTCAATGCCTTCAGCGGCCCCCCGCTGGCGGGGACGACGTTACCTACGGGCGCAAACCTTGTAGATAGTGGTACCTGCCTGTATAATCTTACCTTTACAGAGGGGCCCCTAAAAGGGTGATGCAGCCAGAGTTTCGGCTTCTTGCTTCAGTCACCTTTTACCTCGAAGGTGTTGATGGATTCGGACTATGATGTAGTGGTAATTGGCGCCGGCCCCGGCGGCTACGTATCGGCGATACGCGCTGGCCAGCTAGGCATGAAGACCGCCATCATAGAGAGGGAAGCCCTTGGGGGGGTGTGCCTCAACTGGGGCTGCATCCCCAGCAAAGCCCTCCTCAAGAACGCCGAAATCCTGTCCTATTTCCACCGGGCCGCCGAATTCGGCTTCCACATGGACAATTTCCACGCAGACTATTCGGAAGCTATAAACCGCAGCCGGAGGGTCGTTGACCGCAACGTGAGGGGCGTCTCCTACCTGCTGCGCAAGAACAAAGTCGACCACATCACCGGTTTCGGCACAATGAAGGGCGCCGGCTCCGTTGAAGTGTCGCCCCAGGGGCAACAACTCAAGGCGAAGAACATTATACTCGCCACGGGGGCTAGGCCCCGCAGTATTCCTCCCCTTCCGGTAGACGGCACCGACGTCATTTCCAGCCGGGAGTCCATCGTCCTCAAGGAACTTCCAGAGTCCATCGTTATCGTTGGCGGCGGCGCCATCGGCGTGGAATTTGCCTACCTGTATAAAATGTACGGGGTAGAAGTAACCATCGTGGAACTGCTGCCCCGGCTGGTGCCCAACGAGGATGAGGAAATAAGCCAGGAGTTAGAACGTTCCTTTGCCCGCCAGAAGATAAACGTCGTAACCGGGGCTGCGGTCTCCGGGCTGGAACGAAACGGCAGCAGCCTCACCATCAAAGTAACCAAGGATGGCGTAGAGCAATCTCTGGAGTGCGGCAAGGTCCTGGTAGCCACAGGCATTCAACCCAACACCGAAGACATCGGCTTGGAGCAACTGGGGGTCGAGACTTCCAGTGGGTACATTCAAGTTGACGATATGATGTCCACCAACCTCCCCGGCGTGTACGCCATTGGAGACGTTACCGGGCATTTGGCCTTGGCCCACGTGGCTTCTGCCCAGGCGGTAACTGCGGTGGAGCACATGGCAGGGTTGGAGCCGCTGTCTTTGGACTATGCCATGATGCCCAGGGCCACCTACTGCCAGCCCCAGGTTGCCAGTTTCGGATTTACCGAGTCCCAGGCAGTCGAGCGGGGCCATGACGTCAAAATCGGCAAGTTTAACGTCCAGGCCAATGGCCGGGCCGTCGCCATTGGGGAGACCGAAGGACTGGTCAAGCTAGTGGTGGACGCCAAGTACGGAGAGTTGTTGGGTGGACACATGATTGGCCCCGAGGTTACCGAGCTTCTGGGTCAACTTTCCCTTACCAAACTTTTGGAAGGAACTACCTTGGAGTTGGGCTGGGCGGTCCATGCCCACCCGACCATCTCAGAGATTCTCAAGGAGGCGGCGCTGGACGCCCAGGGTCGGGCATTGCACATGTAGGGTTCTCGCGTGGTTGGACGCCTGCTAAGGGTGCAACCTTGAGTAGGACGGTAGCTTAAACCAACACGACGACACAACTAAAAAGATTGGTCGCAGCAGCGTATATGGAGGGAACTGTTCATGAGTTCCGATAAGTTTGATCTCGCAATTGGTATTGGAGGCGAGGCCGGACAGGGCATAGCAACCCCCGGAGATATTCTGGCGCGGATTTTTGTTCGCCGAGGACTGCACCTCAATACCTACAACGCCTATCAGTCGATTATTCGAGGCGGGCATATCTTTCTTTTCGTCAGAATCAGCGATGAAGAGATTTACAGCCACGGCGATAACCTGGACCTGCTGCTGTGCCTGAACCAAGACACCATGGACCGGCATCTTAACCTGATCGGTGAAGGTGGCCGGATTATCTTCAACAGCGATTCAATAAAGCCGGGCGAAGCCAACGACGGGGCTTTACTATGCCCCATTCCGGTATCTGAACTTACCGAGAGTAGAAATCGGCTGGTGCAAAATACCGTGGCTGTCGGCGCGGTTGCGTCAATGATAGGGCTGGACTTCCGAGTCCTGGAAGAGAGCCTATCCTTGAGGTTCCAGCGGCAAGGCGAAAACATCGTTACCGAAAACGTGAGGGTGGCCCGGGCCGGTTTCGATTACGCGGAGCAAAACTTCGAGCCCTTCCCCGATGCGCTTCCCTCCTTGCCCAATCCCCTGGGAGTTTGGTCGGGGAATGAAGCCTTGGCCATGGGCGGCGCGGCGGCCGGCGTAAAATTTTACGCCGCTTACCCCATGAGTCCTTCCACCGGAGTGCTCCACTGGATGGCGCAGAATGCCCGCAACCTGGGAATAATGGTCCGGCAGGTTGAGGACGAAATTGGTGTAGCCAACATGGTTATCGGCGCAGCCCATACCGGCTGCCGGGCCATGTGCGCCACGTCCGGGGGCGGTTTCGCCCTCATGACCGAAGCGGTGGGCAGCGCCGCCATGATGGAGATTCCCGCCGTATTCATCAACGTCCAACGGGCCGGACCCTCCACCGGTGTGCCGACCAAGACGGAGCAGGGTGACCTGTGGCAAGCATTGGGGGCCAGCCAAGGGGACTTCGAGCGCTTTATCGTGGCCCCAACGGACGCGTTGGACGCCTTCAACACGGTGCCGGAGATGTTTAACCTGGCCGATAAGTGTCAGTGCCCTGGTATAATCATCTCCGACCTCTTAATCTCCGAGGGAAGGTTCTCCTTCGACCCTGGAAAAGTGGACATGCAGCCCAAGATTGAGCGGGGGGAGTTGATAACCGAGGCCTCCGACGGCAATGGGTACATGCGCTACCAGGACACCAGGTCCGGCGTTTCCCCCCGAGCCATCCCCGGTCTGGAGGGGTACGTCCATATCGTCGCCACCGACGAGCACGACGAAGATGGAATCCTCATCAGTGACGAGTTCACCAACCCCCACAAGCGGCGTCAGATGGTGGAAAAGCGGGCGCGTAAATTCGAGGGCATCGTGGAACACATAGCTGCTCCCGAGCTCGAGGGCCCGGAAGATGCTGAAGTGACTCTGATTGGGTGGGGCTCCACCTACGGCGTCATCAGGGAGGCCCTGGAGCAGTTGGAGGAAAAGGGCGTCAAGGCTAACCATCTCCCGATCAAGTGGATCGTCCCGTTCCATGCCGATGCCGTGTCGGAGATAATGCAAAGCGCCAAACGGACCATGATCGTCGAGAACAACTATTCGGGTCAGTTTGCCAGGTACCTGCGCAGCGAGACCGGCCTCTCCGCCGATGGGCACATTCGTAAGTACGACGGGGAGCCCTTCATGCCCCATCACATTGTGAACGGTGTACTGGAGCATCTCGGAGGCGCTACCGGGGTTTACGTCCCTTACCAGGAAGTCATTACTTAAAGAGGTGCGATATGACGACTACTGAGGCTGTTTCCGGTGACCAGCCGGTGGTACAACTTACGGCCAGGGACTACAAGGGAAAGGTTGACCCGGACTGGTGCCCAGGGTGCGGTGATTTCGGAGTTCTGAATAGCCTGCAACGGGCCTGCGCGGGACTGGGACTGAGACCCCATGAACTCCTCGTAGTCAGCGGCATTGGGTGTTCTTCCAACCTGCCGGGGTATATCAACGCCTACGGGATGCATACTCTTCACGGCAGGTCGCTGGCCGTAGCTACCGGCGCAAAAATGGCCAATCACCAGTTGAATGTAATCGTCACCGGCGGTGACGGAGATGGGTACGGGATTGGTGGCAACCATTTCACCCATACGGCCCGCCGAAACGTGGACCTTACCTACATTGTGATGAACAACCAGATCTACGGCCTGACCACCGGCCAAATTTCCCCCACCAGCCGGGTGGGAATGCGTACCAAGAGCACGCCTTTCGGCAGCGTGGAAATGCCCATCAACCCAATCACGTCCGCCATTATGAACGGGGCCACCTTCGTGGCGCGGGGCTTCAGCGGAGACATCCGGCACCTGACTGACCTGATGGAGCAAGCAATTCAGCACAAGGGGTTCGCCCTGATCGACGTTTTCAGCCCTTGCGTCACCTTCAACTTGGACAACGGGCATCAGTTCTTTAAGGACCGGGTGACCAAGCTGGAGGACGGTGGGCACGACACCTCCGACTGGCAGGCAGCTTGCGAAAAAGCGGTGGAGTGGGGCGATACCATCTACACCGGGGTCTTCTTCCAGGAGAAGCAAGCCGAGTCCTTGGGTGCATTGGAGCCCGTGCTGGGCTCCAATGTTCCGTTGGCCCATCGGCCCTTGGGCCTAGCCGCCGAGGAGTCCCAGCGCATCATCGACCGCATGATGTAGCGGCGACCCTGGCATCGCCACAGAGGCGCTACACGGCAATACAGAGGGATCGGAAGGATGTCTTCCTCCGGTCTCTTTTGTTTTTCTCCAGTTGCCCGATTTATTTTGACAGAGAAGGCCGGGCAGAATAAGATGACCTAGCTACTATCGAGAATCCCCGAGAGGGAATCTTGCTACTGGGGAAGAGTTAATATGGACGCTTCAGCCATTTCCCACATCGCCCTCTGTGTCCGCAATATGGACAAGTCACTGGAGTTTTATCGTGACAAGCTGGGCATGAAAGTCACCGCTGATGGGGATACCGACCCCACCGAAGGGGGACGGCCCCACAACTACAAATACGCCCGCCGGACCCGGCGTCGGGTGAGCGTTAGCTACGGGGACGACAGCACCATGCCCTCGCTTACCCTGACCAGCCATCCTGGAGAGACCCCGGACGGTGACGCAATTCTACTGGACCAAGTAGGCATCACCCACCTGGCCTTCGTCGTTACCGACGTGGCGGGGCTGGCCGCCGAGTTGGAATCCAGAGGCGTAGAACTGGCCGGGCCGCGCCAGTCCTTCGTCAGCGCCAATGGCGAGATGCGCAATATCTACGTGAGAGACCCCGACGGCATCCTGATCCAGTTCAGCGCGGGACCGGGAGGCTAGCCCCCTTGGCCTCTCGCGCCCTGGCCTGGCCCGAATACTGCCCGGCATAGGAGCCCAGCCTTCTCTAGGAGGATGCCTTGGCTACGAACATTGTGATGCCCCAAATGGGCTACGACATGCGGGAAGGCACTGTCGTCCGCTGGCACAAGCAGGAGGGTGAAGCCGTCAATCGCGGCGAGGTCATCGCCGAAATTGAAACGGACAAGGCGACGGTTGAATTTGAAGCCTACACCAGCGGAGTCCTACGAAAGATCGTAGCCGAGGCGGGCCACGTAGTCCCGGTTGGAGAGCTAATTGCCATTATTACGGCTCCCGGAGAGGAACTGCCGGCGGACATCCCGACCCCGCCGAGTCCCGAGTCTCCCCCCGAACCCGACGCCGTAGAGGCCCCTCTTCCTGCCGCTTCCTATTCCAGCGCCGCTACCGGGGAGGTCAGGGCTTCCCCCATTGCCCGACGACTGGCCCGAGAACGGGGAATTGACCTGAGCGTGGTCCAAGGGACCGGGCCGGGCGGGCGCGTCGTCGAAAAGGACGTGTTGGATTACTCACCCCCCGCACCGGAGCCCGCGGTGGAGGCCGAGCCGCCGGGCTCAGTAAGGGCTTCCCCCATCGCGCGGCGTCTGGCCCGGGAACGGGGAATTGACCTTGCATTGCTTCTGGGGACCGGACCGGGCAGGCGCGTCGTCGAGAAGGACGTCCTGGAATATACCCCGCCTGAACCTCCCGCCGAGACTCCGGCGGGGCTTGGCGGGGACCGGGTGGAACTGACCCGGATGCGGCAGGCCATCGCTCGGGTTACCGCCGAGAGCAAGCGGTCAGCGCCCCACTTCTACTTGACCTCCGACATTGACATGGCCCGAGCGGTAAGACTGCGCCAGGAGATAAACGATAGCCTAGACGCCAGCCAGCGGGTTAGCCTCAACGACATGGTCGTCAAGGCGTGCGCTCTCGCCCTGGGCAAGCATCCCAAGTTCAACGCTTCCTTCCAGGAAGACCACCTGCAGATGAACCCCAGCGTTAACATTGGCATCGCCATTGCCCTGGAGGCCGGGTTGATAGTTCCGGGCGTGAACAACTGCGAGAGCAAGAGCCTGGTGGAAATCGCCGAGGCCAGCAAGGACCTGAACGAGCGCTCCCGCAACGGCGCCCTGCGAAACGAAGAATACACGGGCACCACCTTTAGCGTCAGCAACCTGGGAATGTTTGATGTCGACAGCTTTGCCGCCATTATTTTCCCTCCCCATGCCGCCGTGCTGGCTGTGGGAACAGTGAAACAGCAGCCGGTGGTGCGCGACGGCGAACTGGCGGTGTCGGAGATAATGAAGGCCACTCTGTCCACCGACCACCGGGTCGCCGACGGAGCGGAGGCGGCCCTCTTCCTGGTGGAAGTCAAGAGAATTTTAGAGAATCCGTTGAGCCTGCTGCTTTAGGCAGCCACCGGGAGAGTCTTGGGAAGAGCGAGCATGGTTGGTCGGCGGTCTTTTGGCGAGACGCTGTAGACATGGGATATTGTTTAGGAGAGGTGACCATTGGCTAGGATGACTGGGGGCCAGGCGGTTGTGGAGTCGCTGAAAGCCCATGACGTTGATACCGTTTTCGGTATTATCTCGGTCCACACTCTGGACCTGTATGACGCCCTGTTCGACGAGCAGGACGCTGTTCGGTTCATCGGTGGCCGGCTGGAATTGGGTTGCGGTTTCATGGCCGACGGCTATTCCCGGGCCACCGGGCATCCCGGGGTGCTGCTCACCAGTACCGGGCCGGGCGCCGCCGATTCCATGGGCGCCATGGGGGAAGCCTACTTTTCGGGCTCGTCCATACTGCAAATAACGACCAACGTGGAACAGGAGTTTCTGGGCACGGGAAAACTGCCTACCCACGACGTTAAGGACCAACTAGGGATGTTCCGGGCGGTCACTGACTGGAACGCCATGGTCCGCCAGGTAGAGGCTATTCCCGATCACGTGGTGGAGGCCTTCCGGCGGTTCCAGGAGCGTCGGCACCGGCCCATCGAGCTGGAATTGCCCACGGATTTGCTGGGCCAGCAGGCTGAAGTAGAAGTCCTACAGCCCCGACTGCCGGACGTTCCAATGGGCGACCCGGTAATGGTGGAGCGGGCCCTGCAGGCGCTCATCGGCGCAAAGCGCCCGGTGATTTTCGTTGGGGAAGAGCTACAATCCCAGGACGGCGCGGCAGAAGTCGTCCAGTTGGCCGAGCGGCTGGGCGCTGCGGTGGTAACCGGCGATGGGGCCAAGGGCGCTTTCCCGGAAAGCCACCCCTTATCCCTGGGCCAGGCCCTGGGACGACGCATCTGGGGGGACAACCCGGTGCAAGACTGGATGGGCACCTGCGACGTGGCCTTGGTGCTGGGGTCGATTCTGCCCTACCGTTCCACCGTCGGGGTGGGCATGAAGCTGCCCGAAACGGTAATCCACGTACTGCTGGACGAAGAAGCCATCGGCAAGAATTATGCCGCCAATATTCCCATACAGGCCAATTCCAAGGCTGTGACCCGACAATTGCTTGATGGCATCGGCAACCAGGACATGGATAAAGGCCAAGCCTTCCGCCAAGAAATAGCCAATGTCAAGGGCCAGATCTACGCGTCGTTGCAGAACAACTGGGGCAACGAGCTAAGGACATTCGAGGCCATTCGCTCGGTGACGCCAGCGAACACCATCTTCGCCCTAGACCCCACGGTGCCCGCCAGCCGGGCGGCGCGCTGCCTGACCATCGACCAACCCCGAACCTACATGCATCCCCACGGCTGGGCGGGTCTCGGATTTTCGTTCCCGGCGGCCATGGGCGCCAAGGTGGGCAAACCCGCCAACCCGGTAGTCTGCATAACCGGCGACGGCGGTTTTCAATACAACGCCCAAGAGTTGGGCACCGCCATCCAGTACGGCATCAATCCCATCGTTTTGATGTTCAATGACAGTGCCTGGGGTGTCCTCAAGAGCTATCAGAGGGACAACTTTGGCCCCCACCGTTTGATGGGGACCGAGTTGGTCAACCCGGACTTCATCAAGCTGTTTGGCTCCTACGACATTGAAGGCACCCGGGTATCCACGGTGGCCGAGTTGACGGCAGCCTTGGAGAAGGCGGTTAACGCGGACCGCATTCAACTAATCGAAGTTATGATACCTGATGGTTTTGGCACTCTGAAATAATCGGCGACCCAGGGGCAATGATGACGCAAGAGGGGACTGAACACAACCGAATAGTACGAGAGCAATTCAGCGCTCAGGCCGCAGGTTTCGAGCGGCACGTTCTCCAGCCGGGTAGCTCCCACATCATGGGCTGGATATTGGATAACCTGGAGCTTCAGCCCCACTACCGGGTACTAGATGTGGCCGCGGGAACGGGACTGGTAGCGCGGGCGGTGGCGCCCCTGGTGCAGGAAGTGGTCGCTTCCGACGCCACTCCGGCAATGCTGGACGAGGCGCGTACCCAGGCCGCTGCCGAAGGCTTGACCAACATCGCCTTTGATGAAGGAGATGCCGCCCACCTCCCTTACGCGGATGGCTCCTTCGACATTGTAACCTGCCGGCTGGGGGTGCACCACTTCCTGGAACCGATGCGGCAAGCCCGGGAGATGGTGCGGGTCTGCCGTCCCGGCGGATACGTTTGCATTTTCGACATTACTTCCACCGATGTTGCCGAGGCTGCTTCTTTACATAATGAACTGGAACGTCTGCGGGACCCCTCCCATACCAGGGCTTTGTCGTTGGACGAGCTGCAAGACTTGGTGCGGGAATGCGGGTTAAAGTTGGCCCACACCAGCCTGTCCGACGCCGAACAGGTCTTGGAGAACTGGCTGGACCTGACCGGGACGCCTTCCGAGGCCCGGGCAACTATCCACGAGGCTATGGAGCGCGAGTTGGCCGGCGGGGCTGCCACCGGGATGCAACCCTTCCGGCGCGATGGTGCGTTGGGATTTCGCCACTCCTGGGCAATCTTGATTGGGGGAAAAGCCGCGGCCTAGATATGGCCGGGAAGGGTTGAACGCTAACCCGGCGGAGCGACTACGCAGCGCAGTGACACTGGGCCCTTACAAATCGGACCGAAGCTGGCGCAAAATATTATCATTAGCTCTTTGCTGGAGATGATTCTTTGCGTTGTCCTAGTTGTAGGCAGCTAGTTCGCGGGTCCTACATATCCCCGTCGGACTTCCTCGATTGCCGCCGATGCACATATTCAGGACCGGCGCGCCTATGGCGTACCAAGGCCGGCGGTCTGCTTGGCGACCCCTTCGACTTGTTATGCAGTGACTCAGCGAATTTCGTGGCCCAATTTAGTTGACCGCGGACAGGGCAGATACCCGAAAATAAGGGTACTTAAACTCTAGGAGTTACAACCGGGAATGCCTGAACCCGGCCCATCGCAGCAACGTCGGCGCGTTTACCCCTTGGACGCCCACCGTCTATCTGAGGAAGAAATAGCCGTGGCGTTTGCCATGACTTCCCGCCGCCCGGAACCCTTCGACGAGATTGCCCAGCAGATCAGTCAAGAAAAAGCGGCGGACTTCCACGAGCGGTGGGTGCTGGGCTATGGCCACGCCTCGGTGGCCGAACACGCCGTCCTGCACTTGGCGGTAGAAAACATCTCCCGCCTGGCCTGCGACACCCTGGAGGACAACCGCCTGGCCTCCTACACGGAGAAGTCGTCCCGGTACCAAGTCTTTCCTGCCGGTTCTTACCACCTTCCCCGGGAACTGGACGCCAAGCCGGAACTGGCCCGCTTATTTCGGAAGACCTGCGAGCGGCTCTTCGATAGCTACCGAGACTGCATTGACCGGTGCATGGCCTATCTGCGAAGGACCTACCCTCAGCGAGATCGAGAGGCCGCCTATAGCCTCAGACTCCGTCGCATGGCTACCGACAGTTGCCGCTCGGTGCTGCCGGCGGCCACCTTCACCAACGTGGGAGTCACTGCCAACGCCCGGGTGATGGAGCACGCCATCTCCAAGTTGCTTTCCTCGGAGCTAATCGAGGAGCAGGAACTGGGGGACGAACTGTTGGCCCAGGGCCGGGAGATTACTCCCACGCTAATCAAGTATGCCGCCCCTAACCAATACCTCAGACACACCGCCCAAGTCCAGCGGGAAATTGGTTATGCCTCGGAAGCAGAAGCCGACCCAGGGGACAGCAAAGTGAGGTTGGTCCACTGGGATAACCAAGCGGAAGAGAAGATAGCCGCTGCGCTAATTTATCGTTTTTCTGGGCTATCTTACGAAGGGGCTGAGAAGCTGGTGGGAAAGATGGGATCCGAGGCAACACGGGGAATTATCGGCAAGTGTTTATCGGAACTGGGTGACCACGACGCCCCGGTACGTGAGTTCGAGTTGGTTGACTATACCTTCGAGTTCACCCTGGACTATGGGGCTTATCGAGAGTTCAAACGCCACCGAATGCAGACCTATATTCCCCAGCCGCTCACCGTAACCCACGGTTACGCCACGCCCCCGCTGATTCGGGAGGCCGGGCTGGAGAAGGAGTTCGATGTGGCCATGAATGCCGCCGCCGGGGGTTTTACCAAGGTTAACGAGGAAGCACCTGAAGCAGCCCCTTACCTGGCCAGCCATGCCCACTATCGGCGGGTGTTGGCGAAGATGAACCTGCGGGAATGCTACCACTTGCTTAAACTGCGGACCTCGCCGCAAGCCCACCAAAGCATACGGGACCCGATGGCCCAAGCCCTGGGCCTGGTGCGGGAGGTCCATCCGGCGCTGTTTGAGCAGATTAGGCTTCGGGCTTAGCGGTCGCCCGGCCCTCCCCACGCGGTTCCTGTCCCAACGCGCCTAAGAAAGGGGACGAAGCGTTTTCGGTCTTACGCCTCGCCCACCAAAACCCCAAACTCTAGGCAGAAACCCCTTTCATCTGGGTCTTTACGAAGTCTTCCAGGGCGTCGGCGTACTCCGCCCGAGGGAACGTCTCGCCGTTGAATACCTTCATTCCGTCGGTGAAAATCTCCAGCCGGTTGCCGTCGGGATCGTTGAAGTAGAAAGAGCGGCTCCCGCTGCCTTCCACGTTTCCGCCGCTCTCGATGCCGTGGGTCAGAGGCCCGTTGACAATCTTAACGCCGTGGGTGTGAAGATGGGCCAAGGCGCGCATGAACTCGTCCCGGTTCTCCACCTGGAAGGCAATCTGCTGGACCAGTCGTTCCCGCTGTCCCACGTTGGACGAAACATCTACGTCTCCGGGGGCCGAGGCTATCACGAAGTCGTGGTGGGTCTCGTCGAAACGGAGAAAGGCCGATTCAGCGCCGTCGGGGCGCTGGCGGCGGCTGGTGACCTTGCACCCCATGACCTCGGTGTAGAACTTGAAGGACCGTTCAAAGTCGGATACCAGGATACCAACGTGGCCTATGCCCTTGATGTTTATGCCCATGTGTTTCCTCCTTGCACTTAGTTCCCCGGTCAACGTCTTCGGTTTTTGGGCCCCTGGTGCACTTAAAGGCCCTTTAACCGTAGTTCCACAAGTATATCAGCTAGAAACTGGGTAGCCAATTGTCCGAGAAGGTGGATAGCCGTCGCCCTAATAGTCGCCGTCGTTCAGAGACGATTTGGGTGCGATAATAGCAACTTTTCGCACTAATCCCGCTGGCAAGACCGATGACTAGCGGCTCGTTGAAGAAGACGAGAACATCCTATATGGGCTGGTTGCCCGGTGTCTTGAAAATACCCGTGCCCTGGGAAAAAGTGAGGTGGAGGATGAATGTTTCAATGGGAGATAGGGAACTGGGGAGCTGAAAAAGGCTGGGAGTGGGCCGAGGCGGGATAGAGCCTGTACTGTTGGCATTCTGACTAGCGCCACAAAGTTCAGGGCGCAAGACTGCCCTGGGGACTCGCTTTAGGGTGAATTCAACCGTGCGGCCACTGTGGCAACCCGCGCCCCCAACGCCTCAGCCTGCGCCACGTCATCCTCGGATACCTGGCCGACGGCGGTAGCCCCGTAGTAGGAGCCGGAATTCCGCATCCGGTTTGACCAGGGCAGGCCGACCACCACCATACCGCAGGCCAACATCCAGTGGACCTGTTGCAGCAAGGTCATCTCCAGGCCCGAATGGAGGCCCCATCCGGTGGTGAAGGCGGCCCCGGGCTTGCCGGCCAGGCTGCCGTCCTCCCAGAGGTCTCCCTGTTCGTCTAGCCACGCCTTCAAGGTCCCGGTGATTCCGCTCCAGTTGGGCGACCCCAAGAGAAGGGCGTCGGCTTCCAGCAAGTCCTCGGTGACCGCCTCATCGATGAGCTTTAGCTGGGGCTTGGCAAGTCCTGTGCTGCTTACTCCCCTGGCCACCGCCGAGGCCAACGCCTCGATTGCCGGCCCCTTTCGGTCATATAGGATAAGCACAGATTGCACCATCAAGTCCTCTCCTAAGGGTCACTACAGTCGCGAGTGTAGCCGCAGTTGGGGCAGATAATCTTGCATTGGCGTTCGTACATTTGGGAGCCGCAAATGTCGCAGACCAGATTGTTCCTTTTGGACACGTGAAGTTTCATTACCAGTCCAGCATGGAAATGAAATCGTGAAGATGCCTTGTTACCATAGGGCCAGGTTCCCCAAGTATAGCAGGGCCGGACCACCAATCCAATTGGCCGCCCAGAGGCCAAATACCCTGGAATGTTTTATGGGCTAGCGCCGACCAGCGATTTTAGTCTGCAGCACCATTTCGCCCGGGGATGCCGGTTCCGACGTATCCCGGTCCATGGTCACGTTGAGGAAATCGAAAAGGAAAAGAGGTTCAGGGGAGGTCAGTGTCACGGTGCTCAACCCGGAAGAGTCTATGTCTAACTGGCCCAGGGGCAACCGTTGACCGTCGCGGGTCAACCAAATGTTGTAATTCCAAGGAGGCCGGGGTCTTTCCATTCCCGCGAGCATTAGGACAGCCCGCCGCCCGTCCTCCGATACCAACATAAACCCATGACTTCCAGCGGTTCCGGTGGGCGACTCCAGGACCATGGGAAGAGTGTCGGCGTCGAGTCTCAGTATGTCGGCGACCCGGGAGCCTGCATCGCCGCCCAAGATCCCGGCTTCCGCCGCGGCGGTGCGGTCCAACCGCTGGATCATCTCCTTGTTGGCGGATTCCAGGCGCTCCATGCGGTTTGCCATCGCCAGGTTCAAAAAAGTTGCCGCGCCAAACAGCCCCAGCACCAAGACCGCGGCCAACGGCAGTAAAATACGGGTCAATCGAGCTGGAAGGCTGGAACGAGGGGCTATCGATAAGGACTGGGCGACCGGGGCTGAAGTTGTGGTGGACATGCGCCCGGAGGGCAGGGCTTCCAGGACTTGCTCTCGAAGACTGGAAGGCGGAGCTTGCATGGGGACCAACTGGCCCAACAAATAGGTGGCTCGTTGCATCTGGGCCACCTGTTGGCTGCATTCGCCGCAGTAGTCTAGGTGAAAGTCTACGTCCTCCCATTCGTCGTCAGCCAAGGCTGCCAGAACGTAGGCTTCCAGAAGTTCCAACGGATGGGGGCTATTTCCTGGATTACTCGATGACATTTTCTTCTAAATCAAGGCGGAGTTTCTGCATGGCCAGACGAACCCTGGTCTTGACCGTGCCCAGAGGCTGCACCAGTTTCTCCGCTATTTCTGATTGAGAATAACCCTGGTAGTAGGCCAGTTCAATTACCTCTCGTTGTGCTTGGGGAAGCCGGTCCAAGGCCGCCCGCACCCGTACCCGGTCCACATTCAGCACCGCTTCTTCGTCGGTGGCCCGCTGGCCCGAAGGTATCAGCGCCAGCATGTCGTAGTCCTGGGGCTCGCTGGTGGCTACCGACCGTCGCCTGGCGCGGATGATATCCACAATTTTGTGGTGGGCGACGCTCATAACCCAGGCCCGAGGCTCTCCCCGGTCCGAATTGTAGGTGGCGGCCTTCAACCAGATATTCAGGAAGACTTCTTGGGTCGCCTCTTCAGCCAGGGCTTCGTGCCGCAGCATGTACCTAGCCAAAGAGTAGACTTGGGTCGAGTACCTGGCATAAAGCTCTTCCAGCGACTCCTTGTCCCCCAACGCCGTCCGGCGAATCAACTGGTGGTCTTCAACTTCCCCGTTATCACCCACCGGAAGTCTCCGCTAATACTGGGATACCACCCATCTCAATAGTTAATACGTCGAACATGGTTGCTTGGATTGCCACCTAAGACCCAACACCGGCGCGGGAGGGACACCTGTACTAAGGGCTTCCCAGTTGATGCCGGGCCGGGAAACCCTTGCTCCCTGATGCCGACCTCGATATAGGACTCCCCCGTCCAAGGGACGCGGGGAGAGGCCCGGCCATGTTAATGGCTGCCGATTACCCCCATACTCTGGACCGTCCAAAACGACGTTGCCCCTTTCGCGGTCTCTGCTGCCGCAACTTTGCTGTAATGTAAGCGCCTAAACCGGGCGTAACGTTCCCGTGTTTCCCACGAAGCAGCTACACCACCAGGCTGTCAAATACGTCATCCATGCTGTCCAGATTCTCCAAGTCCCACAACAGCGCCAAAGCATCGTCGCATTGTTGGTCAGTAAGGGTGGGTGTTGCCAGGTTTCTGAACTTCTCGCCTATCTCGGAATCGTCGAGCGGATTCTTGCCATGCCCCTTGGGGTAGGAAGTTGAAGCGGTGAAGGTTTGCCCGGACTTGGTGGTTACTTCAATCAAACAGTTGTACTCGCCCGGGTATTTTGCGGTGAACCCCGAGTCCTCAGCTATGGTCATCTTCGCCAATAAGGTCCGTACCGATGGGTCGCTGATGCGCTGGTTGGTAAAGGTGGCGGGGGTGACCGCGCCGTCCTGAAGTCCTACCGCCACCAGGAAGGGTATGCTGTGGTCGGCGGTCTCCCGGGTTTTGGGGTCCCACTTCTCGGGTTCCGAGGATGCGCTGCTGACGGCCCCGGCATAGCTGTGTACGCGAATCGACTCAATGTCCGCAGGGTTCACCTGGGAGGATAGCTCAACGGCCAGACCGATGGGAGCCTGGGTGTGAATCTGGGAAGGATAGAACTTGAAAATAGTCTGGGTAATGCGGAAGGGGTCCCCGTTACTACCCCGGGCCAAGGAGGGAATATCGACGGGGTGGCCGATGGCCGACTCCCACACTCCCCGGCTTCCCTCGAAGGGCTCGAAGGGCCCAGCCATGCCCTGCTCCGCCAATTGCGCGGCAAATATTCCGGCGCGGGTGGCGGCGGCAGCGGCGCAGCCCTTCCACATGGACAGCTCGCCGGTGCGAGTGACCCGGAGCGGAATGTTGGGCACTATCCCCAGGGCTATGGCATTGCCCATCTGCTCCTCGTCCAAGCCCATAATCTTGCCCGCAGCGCAGGCGGCCCCGACAACGCTGAATATACCCTGGTCCCAGCCGGAGTTGGGCACCTGGTCGGAGATGCGGCAAAACACCTCGTAGGCTAGGGCAATACTGGTTATTATCTCCCTGCCGTCGGCTCCCTGGGCGTCGGCCAGGGCCAGCGCTGCCGGTATCATGTCGCTGGGGTGTCCTCCCCCGGGGGAGAAGTAGGAGTCGTTGCAGTCCAGGTAGCGTACCATCACACCGTTGGCAAACCCGGCCATATCGGGGATGCTGTAGTCTTCGGTACCCAAGATTCGGGCGGGAACTGGGCCACTGACGCCCGTCGCCATCCGGCGAGCAATCTTGGCCGGCTCCGACAGGAAACCTCCGATGCCGCATCCCAGGGTGTCAATCAGCGTGCGCTTGACCTGGTGCACCGCTTCCGTGCTCAGGTCCTCGTAGGTCAGGTTGCAGGCGTAGGATGCCAGCTTCTGCGTGGTCTGGTCCATGTTTTGCTCCTTTACACCGGGATAGTCGGACACAGGAATCGCGGGGAGTTTAGCCGGGCCGGAGCCGGTCCGACCTTCAAGACGGGTTACTGAGCGTGGCGGTGGTGGCTAACGTATCACCGCTTCGGCCATGCGCTCCAACTCCTGGCCGATTGCCTCGTTGCTGCCTCCCACCTCGGGCCGTACCACCACCCGGTTGGCCCCGGCGTTCAGGTAGGACTGGACCAACTCCCGGTCCGCGGGCTGCCCGTAGACCGATATGGTCAGCGAGGTCGGGTCCCTGCCAAGCTCGGCAGCCAGGGTATCCAGGGTCTTGCGGCCCTCCTCGACCTGTGCCGGAGTCACCCGGTTGGGCAGCCACCCGTCGGCCACGGTGGCAACGCGACGCAGCACGTTGCGGGCCATGCCCCCCAGAATTACCGGAGGGTGCGGGTCCTGCAACGGCTTGGGATTACACCGAACTGGCGGAAAGCTGAAATAGCGACCATGGTACTCGGCTTCGTCCTTAGTCCACAGCTCCTTCATTACCTCGATGGCTTCCCTCGTCTGGGTCCAGCGATGGTCGAAGTCGCCCCCCATTATCTCCGTCTCCTCCCGGTTCCACCCGGTGCCAATGCCGAAGAGGAACCGACCTCCGCTATAACGGTCCAGGGTAGCTATTTCCTTGGCCAAGAGCAGGGGGTTACGCTCGGGCACCAGCGTTATTCCGGTGCCCAGCTTAATCGTGGTGGTAACGCCGGAAGCCCGCGCCAAGGCCATGTAGGGGTCGGTGAAGTGGGCGTAGGACTCGGGAATTTCACCGCCGCTGGAGGGGAAGGGACTGGCGCTCTGCACTGGCAAAACGGGGTGCTCGGCGTACCAGATGGACTCAAATCCCAGTTCCTCAGCCTTCTTAGCCACAAAGGCAGGGTCGAATTCGTAGGCCGGCAGGGGGACGGATGTACCTACAGTCATTGCTGTCACTCTCCATTACTAGATGTCATCGGCAACTTGCCGGCAGGACCCATGCTTCACCAGATCTCTACGATGGCGAGGCTAATCGGTTGGTCAATTATCGGCGGCCTGGGTCTCCTTAACCGAAGCGCCGAATACGTCGAACCGTTGCGACGCTTGCGCCAACAGCTCATCCAAGTCTTCGGCAAGTAGGAATCCGCCATCCACCAGGGTACGGGCTGCTATCCGCACCTTCTCCAGGTACTCACCCCGGGAAGCGTAGCGCTCTTCTACCGAAAGTCGGGGGTCTCCGGTGGCCTCTCGGTCCGACCGGGCAGCCGGGAAGGGGATGGTCCCCCCGGTGGTCCCGATTATCTGGCCCGGACCGCCGATGCTGCGGTGACGCAGGTTCCATCCGGTATGGGTTGCCAGCGGGACGGTCAGGTCGGGAAGGAGTATACCGGCTGTCTCGTTACCGTCTGCATCTACGGTGGGAACGAATATGGGATAGACTGGGCCCGTGCTTGAGGGCAGGTTCTCGGCGGGTTCTCCGTCACCCGAAAACTCCAAGTGGGCCAACTGGCGCAGGTGGGCCGGGAATTCAACGCCGGGAATGGCCTGGAAGAGGGGGGCTAGCTGTTGCGGCGGTACTGCGGAGCCGTCTGACAGCTTGGGGTATTGGCTGTCCGGGGGCGATTCTCCCTGGGACACCCAACGGTCCAGGTTTGTTACGGCAGCGCGCAGCAGGGGCCGATAGTCGACGCAGTTGAAATACTGCTGTCCCCGGGTGCCCGACGCATCGGTGTCGGCCAGGGGGAAAGTCCCCGAGGCGTGCTGGGTGCCGGCGAAGTAGTACAGGCGTACAGAGTCGGACAACGTCAGGTCCTCAGTGCCCGAGGCGTCGATATGCACCAGGGAGGCGTGGGCCCACCAGTATTCCGCGCCGGAGTTGGTCAGGAATAGTTTGGGCAGCTTATCCCTGGCGGCCAACCGGGAAAGCAGGCCGTCGGACCGCCCGGTATTGGGGTCTACTTGCAGTACGTCGGCAAAGGGAAACAGGTTGCTCTTACTGCTTCTGATTGCCGTGGAAGGCTGGGCAAACCGCTGGTTGAACTCTCCCCGGCGGGCCCCGGCGATATGGGCGATGATGCCGTCAAATACCTCTCGGTATTCCTCGTCCTGGTTCAGCCCAAGGTAAAGCAGAGTCCGCAGGAAGCGTCCACTCTGGGAAGCGCCAAAGGCGTAAGCGTATTCAATGTCATCGGCGCAGGGGTTGCCTTCGGCACCGCCGCCATAGCGGAGGAAGGACACCAAGTCCCGGGTTCCCAGCAGACCCAAACCGGCGATGGGCGCGCCGGTGGTGCTATACGTGACCTGGTAAATCTTTCCCGGCTCAAAACCGGCAGACATGCACACCTGGGTGGCGGAGGGAATAACGCGCCCGTACTCCAACCGGCCAAAGGCCCACTGGTCTCGGGGTATGATCTGCTTGGGGGCGTCCTCATGCTCCTGCACGGTTAGCGTAGAATTCCAGTCCTCCAAGTTGTTGGCCGGGTAGGGACGATGCCCTCGCTCAGCTACTTGCTGTACCTGGCTGGGCGCGTTGGGTTGGAAAGTAACGGCCAACTTACCGGATATGGCTTCCCCGGATTCCAGGCCCTCGGGAACGTGTACCCGCAGCAGGCCCGGCGAATCGGGAACGTCGTGTTGCCAACCGCACCAGACCAGGGTATAACCCTGGCGCATCAGGAACCCGGTCCCGGGATCGGGCTGAGAGTTGAAGGCCTGGTTTTCCGCCGCGCCGTTGATGTACTTGAAGGCGAGGTTGTTGCCTCGATTTACCACGTCCAGAAAAAGGCGGTGGTTCCCATTGCCGGGGTTGGCCGGACGTATGATGCGGAAGTCGGCGGAGAAGTTGACCAGGCCATCGGCGTTTCTGGGCGCAAGTTCTATGTCATCTATGAGGTCATTGCCGGAAAGGGCAGGATCAACGGCAAAATGGGCCGTGCCGTCCAACTGTTCGTAGGCCCCAGTTGGTCCAAAGGCCTGCCCGCCGTTGAAGGGCTCCCTTGAGTTAATTTCCAGCCTCGTAACGGCCATCTCAACCTCGGAATTTCCTAATTCGGTCCGTCCCGCATCAATAAACCATGCTCCCGGAAGTTCGTTCCGGTCCACAGCATTTCACGGGGCACGGGAAAGACCTGAACGCCACGCCAGCGAAAGCTGGGGCCTCGGCCACATTCTCGCTGATTGCCCACAAGATTGGTGCGCCTCTGGGAGATGCTGCGTCAACTGTGCCTACTCCGACCCGGGGTGTATTAAGTGGGAGAGACTACAGGATTTCGCTGGTGTCCACATCCAGGTCTGTGGGGGGTTCTTCGCCGGTATGTCCCCGCCACCACTCCACGAAGTTTTCCTCCCCGTAGCTGTCCCGCAAGCGGGCCAGGTGGGCCTTCACCTGAATCATGACTGGCAGGTTGTAGTCGAGCACCAGTTGGTAAGTCCGTGCCACCCATCCCAAGGCTCCGGGCAGGTCTCCTTCTTGCTCGGCGACCATTCCCAGTTGGCCGTAGGTGCGCGACGTTCTCTGGACGTCCCGGATTTCCTCGAAGATTTCCCGGGCCTGGTTGTACCACTGTTTGGCTTCCTCCAGCTTTTGCTGCTCGTGGTACAGCACTCCAATTTGGCGGCACTCATCGCCCATGCCCCGCCGGTCTCCCAACCTCTCCCGGGCTTCCAGGGCGGCCAGGAACCACTCCTCAGCCTCTTCATAGACAATGCCCCGCACCTGGTGTAGCAGGCCCAGGTGGTGGAACTCGATAGCCATCTGCTCCTGCTTGCCCAGGCGGTCGGCCAGGCTCAACGCCTGGTCGTACCAGCGTTGGGCATCCTCAAAGAGGTATTGGGCGTGACTCAAGGTGCCCAATTCGTGGAAGACCAAGATGGCCGTTTCTTCATCCCGGGTTTCCTCCACTATGTTCCTCGCCCGTTGGTACCAGTTCTCCGCCTCATCATATTCAAACCTTAGCTGGCATACCAAGCCCAGGGAGCGATAGTCTTTGACCATCTCCTCTTCATCGGGAATCCGTTGGTGAATATCCAGGGCTTTCTGGTACCATTCCTTGGAGTCGGCATAGAGCCTCTGGTATTGCTTGACCTGCCCCATCCCATAGTAGTTGTCGGCTGCGGTAGCCAACTGGCCTTCGTCTTCCATCTGGGCAATGGGAGTTTGTTCAATGATGGCCAGGGACTTGGTGAACCATTCGTCCGCCTCGTCCAATCGCCACCGCTTCAGGGCAATTTGTCCGAACTGGTAATAGACCGCTGCGGTGCGGGGATCGGAGTCGCTATCTTCCTGCGCTTCCAGGTACTCCTGTAGCTGTTGGTTCAGGACCTCGGCGCGTTCCAATTCACTCATGTCCACCGATTCGTTGGCGTCGGTTCCCAGCAGGTACAGCCAAAGGTCGATGGCCCCCTTCTCCTCGGCGGCGCTGGCCGTCTCCCCCAAGACTTCCAGCAACTGGCTTCTCAACCGCCGCAATTCGGGGAACCGCTTCTGCATTCTGAAGACCTGCGCCAGAGGCTGAATCAAAAGCTGGGTATTGTCCCACTGCTGGGCTTCCAGGGCCAGACCAAGGGCCTGGGTGAGGTTGCCTTCCTCGGCAAGAATGGCGGTGACTCCCGAGTCCTGGTTCTCGTAGAGGGACTCCATGAAGTAGTCAGCGGTGTCCGCGTAGACCCGCACAAACTCCAACTCCAACTGCCGGATACCCTGCGACGGCACCTGCTGTTGCAGCTTACTTCCAAGGAAGTGCGGCAGCGCCGGATGGATTTGGTACACGCTGGGAGAGACGGGTTCGAGGAAGCCAGCAGCCAGGCCAGACCGCAATAGGGTGCGGCAAGCGCCCCAGCCCAAATCCTCGCTCATCACGTTGCGGTAGGCCCGCTCCTGGGTCATGTGGTTCATGATGTCCATCATCACCCGGCGTTGGAACAGGGCCAGGAAGGGCAGGTGGATCCGGCTGCGATGGGACATGCGGGAGAAGGAATACTCCATCACTCCCGCCAGGAAAAGATCACGTCCCTCTTCGATGGTCGCCGCGTTGGCCTCGGAGAACTTGCTGGTTTCCCCTATGATCACCGAATCCGGGACGTCTCTAAGCAGGGGCAGTCCTATCTGCATAGCCAGCGGGTGCCCTTCCAACAGGTCCAGCAGCTCCAGGCAGTCCGGCCCAAGGCGGCCCGCTTCGACCCCGGCTTTCTGGACGATGTTGGCGGCCAATTCCAGCCGGTAGTGGCCCACCAGACCGGAAAGCTGATGCTCAAGGTGAGGCGTAGCTACCCAGGCTTCATTGGGCCGTCGGCCCACCAGCAGCGCCCGACTCGGGCCTCCCCGGGTCGCATCGGCCAGAAAGGCGTCCAACTGGGCTTGTCCAGATTCTTCCAACAGGCCGGGAACGCCGGTGGGGAACCCGGCAACGTTCTCCAGGTTGTCCCAAATCAACAGGGAGGCGTTCTGTTGCAGGTACTCCACCACCCACTGACGCTGTCCTTCCGCGCTCATGTCCGCGAAGTCCAGCCCGGCCACGGCGGTGCCTATCTCGTGAACGACCCGCTCCAGCCCCGCCGGATGAGAGGCCTCAAAGGTGGTGTAGAAGACACCGCCGGGCAACTCGTTCCTCCCCGTCCTCTGTAGCCAGCGGGCCATGCCCAGGGCCAATTCCGTCTTGCCCACGCCAGTGTTCCCCGAAAGAAGGACCACCGGCTGTTGCCGCAAGAGCCTTAGAATGTTGGTTATCTCGGTGTGGCGGCCAATCAAGCCGTACTGGCCGGCTGCGGGCAACTGGGCAGTAGTTTCCGGCTCCTCCTCCGGGTGAATTACCGGCGGAGCCAGAGGGTCTGGCCTATCCGTCTCGATGACGGGCGGCTGGTATTCCTGTGATTGGTACACCGTGGGAGTGGTCCAGTCCCAGGACACCAACCGTCCGGCCAGGGTGGCCCGCTGCGGCTCCGCCATCAACGCTTTGCGCGCCCTGGCTACGCAACTCTCCACAACTGTGCCCTGGGTGAGGCCCTGGTAAAACTGGCGCAGAAAGGTCTCTCCCGCGGGAGAGCCATGCAGGGGATGGGGTAACGCCACTACTACCGGCACTCCGCCGTCGGCCAAGGACTTTTGCAGTACATGGGCCGGGCTGGCCGCGCTTTCGCCATCTGCGCCGGCGCCAAAAGTCAGCATTGCCACGGGAATCCTGGCCTCTACCAGCAATTCCGTCAACCGTGCGGCGGAGACCGCCTCGGCCCGGTACCCTTCGCCTTCCAGGATAATGTTCTGGGAGGTTTCGCCGGTGGTGATTCCGTCCAGATGCACCAAATGGTAGTACCCGGGTCGCTGGCTCAAATGGTCTGACAGGTTGGACAGGGTAGGAGGCTGCAAATACTCCAGCTCCACCTGAACGTCCAGGGACTCCAACACGTTGACGGTCTCACTGCCCAGGGTGCCGTGGGCCTGCCCGTCGCCGTCGGGCATTGGCGACACCAAGAGCAGGTTCAGTTGGTCGGTAGCCAGGTCACCAACGAAGGCAGTTTGACCGGCGGCGCTGTTATGCCGGACCACCGACTTCAAGTCTGCCGCCAGGTAGCCGGCTTCCGAGTGGTTCATCAGCTCCCAGGGCAGGGAAAGGAACCCGCTGTCGGACGAGATGATGGAAAGGTCGTACTCCTCCAGACCCTCGGCGATGGCCTCTGCATAAAACTCCCGCGCTTGCTCATTGCTGGCGAAGACCAGTTCAAAGAGCAGTCGGCCCAGGTTGCGAAGCACCCCCTCTATTGCCTCCGCCCGTTCCCGATTGGGCCCAAAGGGTTCGTCCATATAATCGCGGAAATACCACCGCATGGCCCGGTCATCCGGCGCTACGCTCTGCAAAAGAAAGGCCTCTGCAGGTGCGGACCGGACTTGGTCGTCGCTTCGGAGGTATAGCTGAACCTGGCCTGTTTCGGCCAAGTGACGGATCTCAAGAACCTTTGCCAACGGTGCCTCCTGATGCAACTGGGACTGGCATTTCCCCCGCTTTGGCCCTCTTACTTACTTCCCAGCCAGAGTTATTTCCGGCTGCCCCTTCATCTAGCGCTATTGTTTAGAGAAGAAAGGAGCTGGGCTGAACCTTAGACTGGTCCAATCGACCTGGCAAATAGGACTCAGATAACGGGCCTTGGGCGGAAATTATCCTTGTTGCGCTAATAGCTGTATGTTAAGATGCCGCTTACCCTTCCGGGCTTGGACCCGGAGGGCCTGCGATTGCCTACCCCTGCGCTCATCGAGATTCAACGCCTGGGGCTTTTGACCGCATTATACTATATTCCCCGGTATCTGAGGTCGGCGCGTTTCACCGGCCTGAAGGGTGCTGGCGGTGGGAGATGCGGCAGCCTTCACCTCGCTTGGGAGACTGGATGACTTCACCCGGGTCTGGCGCGCTTTACGACAAAATTGGTATCGGCTACGACACTACGCGTCGTCCTGACCCTTACATCGTCGACCGTTTGGCGTGGCACCTGGAGTTGGCCCGTGGTGGTCGATACTTGGACATCGCCTGCGGCACCGGAAATTACACCAGCGCCCTGGCAGCCAAAGGCGGAAGCTGGAATGGCATCGATACTTCCGGTGGTATGGTCCGGTCTGCCAGGGAGAAGAATAGGGGAATCCTTTGGTATCTCGGCTATGTTGCTTCCCTGCCATTCCGGGACCGTACTTTTGCTGGTGGAATATGCACCCTGGCCATCCACCATTTGGCTGCTCTGCTGCCGGTCTTCCAGGAGATGCACCGGGTGCTGGGGCGAGGAAGGTTTGTCATCTTTACGGCCACCCGGGAACAGATGCGGGGATACTGGCTCAACGAGTATTTTCCTGAGGCTATGGCCCGCTCGATTGAACAGATGCCTCCACTGGACCTGGTGCGCGAGTCACTGACCGAAGCCGGTTTCCAAGTGGCTTATACCGAGCCATACGAGATACAACCGGGACTGAGGGACTTCTTTCTCTACAGTGGAAAGCATAATCCGGAAATGTACCTGTCTCCGGCGGTGCGCCAGGGTATATCGAGCTTCGCCTCGCTGGCCGACCCCGGCGAGGTAGTCGATGGGTGTGTCCGCCTGGGGTCGGACATTGCTTCGGGCCGCATCGACGAGGTAAGGGAAGGGTATCGCCACAGCGGAGGAGACTATTTGTTTGTTGTGGCTGCAAAGAGTATATAATCGAACGATAGAATTCAATTTGCGGGACGCGGGAAAGCGGCCCGTGAGCCAAGGCTCTGGCGGGGGGGAATTTGATTGACATAAATGAAGAGATGCAGCAACTAATTGACAATGCCTTGGATGACGGCTTCTGCTGCATCGTAGGCACCGCCAACAAGGACGGGCAGCCGCAGATTAGCATGAAGGGCAGCGTGTTGGTTTTCGACCGGGAAACCCTGGCCTACTGGGAACGGGCCAGGCGGTCCGCCCTGGAAAATGTGGCCGATAATCCCCAGGTGGTCATCTTCTACCGCAATACGGAGAAGCGAATCAATTGGCGCTTCCACGGAACGGCCAGTGTCTACGAGGAAGGGGAAATTCGGGAAAACGTCATGTCCCGCACCATACAAGGTGAATTGGACCGGGACCCGGAGCGCCAGGGAGCCGCAGTGCTGGTGAAGATTGACCGAATCACCGAACTCAGCGGCAACGTGGTACAGGAACGGGAGTGAAGCTGCCCCGCTCCTGTACCACGTTAATGGCCGTCGGCTAGGACCCCTCGGGAAGCGCTACGAATTCAGCGTAACCAGGGCATCAGCGGCTTTAACTCCCTGTCCTTGGGGAAGCACCATGAGCGGGTTAATGTCCAGTTCCGCCAGCGTTCCGTCCAGGTTAACGGCCATGTGGGAAACTTGCACCAGGGTGTCGGCCAAGGCGTCAACGTCGGCTTTGGGGCTACCCCGGAATCCCTGCAACAGCGCGGCCCCTTTCACCTCGGCAATCATCTCCAGGGCCTCGGCGCGCGTGACCGGGCATATCCGCAAGGCCACGTCGTTGTAGACCTCTACCATGACCCCGCCGGTGCCGAAAAGCATGACGGGCCCCAGTTGGTCGTCATAGGAGACACCAATAATGGTCTCCACGCCTCCCGATACCATTTCCTGTACCAGCACCCCATTTATGGAGGCACCTGGGGAGTAGCTGCGGGCGTTGTTTATAACTCCCTGGTACGCCTCACCCACCTGCTCCGAGCTGCCGATGCCCAGGCGAACTACACCAGCCTCGGTCTTGTGCAGGATGTCCGGAGAGTCAACCTTCAGCGCAACCGGAAACCCGATTCCCGCCGCGACCTGGGCCGCCTCTTCCGCTGAGGAGGCCACCGCTTCCTCGGTTCCCGGCACACCCCACGCGGCGATAAGTTTCTTACTCTCGCTCTCCGACAGTGAGGAACGTCCCAAAGCCACCGCAGACTGCAAAGCTGCCTGCTGTTCTTGGCTGATGGACGGCGCTGCGCCGAACCCTTGGCCGCTCCGCCGGTCGAGCCAGCCATAATAGTCCTGGAGGCTGCGCAATCCCTGGGCCAACTTGTCGGGCACGTAGAATACCGGGATGTTGGCTGCCTTCAACTTGGGCAGGCCCTGGGTGGCCCCACGGGTGCCCGTCCACAGGAAGGCTACCCCCTTGTCGCTCTCGTCTCTCAGGGCGATTACCTGCTCTGCCTGGGGGTCTGCCCCGGCGCTGGCTACGACCAAGTTCCCGACTCCGGGCTCGTCAATCAAGAAACGCATTATATCGGGGAAGGACTCGCTGTTGGCGAACCCGGTGACGTCGGAAGGGTTGGCGGCCCAGCCGAATCCCTTGAGGATGTCGTTGATACCGTCCTGGGCCTGCTGGCTCAGCACGGGCAGGTCCAACCCCGCCTGGCCGCACATGTCGGCGGTCAGGGAGCTGACACCCCCGGAGTGGGAAACAACGGCTACGCCCGGATGAACAGGCTTGGGCATGTGGGCCAACATATTGGAGACTTGTAGCAACTCATCGTAGTCCTGGACTCGAATTACCCCATACTGGGCAAACATTGCGTCGTACCGCTCGTCCAAGCCGGTAAGGGCGGCAGTATGGGAACGGGCCGCACGGGACCCCAGGTGGGAGCGGCCTATTTTTATCAGGACGATGGGCTTTCCCCTTTCCGCCGCCAGTTGCGCCAACTCAACAAACTTGCGACCGCTCTTGAAGCCTTCGACAAAGCCCGCGATTACTCGCACATAATCGTCGTCCAACAGGTATCGCGCAAAGTCGCAGAAGTCCAGGTCCGCCTCGTTCCCGGTGGAGATGATGTGGCTAAGACCGATACCGTCTTCCAGGGCTCGGTTTAGGAATGGCCCGAAGGCGGAAGCCCCGCTCTGGCATATCAGACCCACCGGCCCGCTCACACCGTCGGCCCCCCGGGAGGAGGAACTGGCCCAGATGTCGTCCTTGATATTCGCCAGTCCAAGGCAGTTGGGACCGCAGATTCTCAGCCCCGATTCCAGGGCAAAGGCTCCCAACTCGCCCTGTAGGTCCCGCCGGTCGTCCAGGTCGCGCTCGGAAAAGCCGGCGGAGATGACCACCGCGGCCTTGGCCCCTTTCTCGTGGCTCTCCTTAAGCACATCCAGCACCCGGTTATAGGGAACAACGATACCCACCAGGTCAGGACTTTCCGGAAGATCGCTGACGCTGGGGTAAGCCTTGACCCCCATAATTTCGTCGTAGCGGGGGTTCACCGGATAGACCCTTACCCGGTCCTGGGACTTGAGGGCCGCGTTGAGGAAGCGGCCTCCATATTGCATTCGGGGAGTGGCCCCCACGATGGCGATGGAACTGGGGTTGAGCATTTTGCCGATGGATGCCAGTTGGCCGTCAGTCCAGGTAGTCATTGGAAACACCCTCTCCGAAACTATTGGTTGGCGTCCCACGCCGCGCTAAAAACCTTCTCGTGTATCTTGGTCATTCTCAGGCACACCCAACCATGCTTGTCCAAACATATCCGCCACGGGTAACGCGAGTCCGGTTAGAACAGTGGACTGGACTGAATCCCCCCAGCCGTAAATTGCGATACGCCGCCATCCCTCGTCACCCATCTCCAAGACCTCGACGCTGTGAGCTTCGGGGGACACCAGCCAGCACTCCCGCACCCCTATCCGCCGGTAGTCTGCCAGCTTGCCAGCCATGTAGGACTGGGTATTGCTGGGAGAAAGAATCTCCACCACCAAGTCCGGGCCTCCCTCGACCCTTTCCCCCAGGATAGCCGACCTTTCGTCGCTCACGAACATTAAGTCCGGCTGCCGGGTGCGGAGTGGCTCACGTTGTATAATGACGTCCAAAGGAGCGAACCACACCCACCCAAGCCGATGTTCTCTGACGAAGGAGTGCAGCAGAAAAGAAAGATCTCGAAGAATTGTCTGATGCTCCAAACTCGGCGCCGGCGCCATAATCATTTGCCCATCTACAATGTCGTACCTCTGTTTAATCTCCGGTGTATTCAGGTAGTCTTCGTAAGACAACCGCCCGGTTTGCAAAGTCATGGGACTACTCTCCGGTGGCAGTATGTTGATGCGCTCCTGATCCTAAGTTTCTCCGGCGGTGCGCAGGTCTGCCCGCCAATCGTCGGGGCTGGGCACCCGGTCAATAACCACGTCAATTACCGAAGGCAACCCGGAAGCCTGGGCCTGCCGGATGGCTTCGGGCAAGTCCCGGGAGTCGCTGACCTGGACCCCGAAGGCCCCGAACCCGCGGGCGACGGCAGCGTTGTCGGTTTCGATGAACTCGGAAGCTATCCGGCGTCCCTCCGGTTGGTGGTGGCGGACCATTCCCAGGGCGCCGTCGTTGAATACGACGCAAATGATGGGCAACTGGTATTGCATGGCGGTAGACAGGGCGTTCACCGTCATCATGTAGCCCCCGTCGCCGGTAACACAGACTACCGGCTGGTCGGGGTAGACAACCTTTAGGCCAACCGAGGCCGGCAATCCCCAGCCCATACCGGCGGTGCCGCCGGGGCAGAAGAAGGTGTTTGCTTGCCGCGATTGGTAGAAGTGGGCCATCCAGGTACGGTTGTTGCCTGCGTCCAGGGCGAATATGGTGTTGTCCGGCAGGTTCTGGTTGAGCAGGGCTACCAGCCGCTGCGGGGTGACCGGCGAGCTGTCAACGTGCATGGCGGGGTCATCGTAGAAACTGTGCTCCCTCTTCCGTTGGGGGAGACCGTCGGACCACTCTTTTCGGCTATCGGCAGCCCCCGAAGCTGCTTCCTTGGAGGCATCCACCAACTGGGACAAGATGCTCTTGGCGTCGCCAATCAGGCCCAACTCGATGGGGAAAGTCCAGCCCGCATTCCTTTCGTCAATGTCAATTTGAATGATGCGCTGGCGCAGCGGGTCAAAGACGTCAGGACCCTCCCGGACCGTATCCTGGGGGCTCAGTTTCGCGCCGACTATGACCACCGTGTCCGCTTCCCCGATGGTGCGGTTGGCGGCGGCTTGTCCGTATACCCCGGCCATGCCCAGGGAAAGGGGGTGGTCTTCGGCCAGGGCGCTCTTGCCCTTGTAGCTGGTCGCCACCGGCATATTCCAAAGCTCGGCCAACTCGCGCAACTGCTGGTGGGCCTGGGCTACGTGGACGCCATTGCCGGCCATCAAGACCGGTCTTTGCGACTCAGAGAGAATGTCGATGGCGCGTTGTATGTCTTGCGGCGCGCTCTGCGGTTTAACCGTATTCAGATACCCGGCGGCGTTGTGGATGAAGGGAGGCGATTCCACGTCAACCTCACCGCCGATGGACGCGCTCCGCATCACCACGCAGGCCGGCCCCGGGCGCCCGCTGGTGGCGTGTTTAATCGCCAACTGAGTTCCCAGCACCGCCTCCTTGGGGTTGGTGGCCAGGGTGGTGTACTTGGACATGGACTTGAAAATGGTGGGCAGGTCAATGCTGCCGTACTCCCCGGCCCCAGATTGGTTGGCCGGGTGTTGGGCTGATCCGCCGTCAGAAGTATCCGTCAAGACCAGCATCGGGGAACTGCTCAGCATGGACTCCATGATGCCGAAGCTGGCGTTGGAGCCAATAAATAGTCCCTGGCCCATGACCACGGCTGGCTTGCCGCTGGCACGGGCGTAGGCATCGGCCATTATTGCCGCCACCTGCTCGTGGCGGACCATAATCGTCTTGATGCGGTCTTCCTTGCCATAGAGCAGGCCGAATATCTGCCCAGTGCCCCCGCCCGGGATTCCGAAGACATACTCAATCCCGGCTTCTTCCAGGGTCTGGACTATCAGCTCACTGGCTGTTGGCATAACTCCTCCTACTTCAGAGCGGGCCCCTTCGTGGGAATCGGCGGCTAAAGACCGCACATTCAGTCTGATTAGCTGGGATGATAACCTTCCGGTACATACTGGTCAAGCTGTCGTTTGGAGGGTGGGGCCGCCGAGTCGACGGACGTGCCAAGGCCCCACCCTCGCGGGCGGGGCCTTGCGAGAACACTCGGACGAAGACCTGGGCGCTACATGTTCACACCGGCTTCCTTGGCTTCCTTGGTGGCTCGCAGCCACCGCCACCGTTGCAGCGGGTCGCTGACCGCCCGCATCCATACTCCGAAGAGGTTGAAGGACAGGGCGCTCAGGAAGATGGCGAATCCAGGCACCACCACCACCCACCAGGCAGTTACGATGTAGGTACGTCCCTGGGAGAGCATCAGGCCCCAAGATGACTCAGGGGGCTGGATACCGAATCCCAAGAAGCTGAGGGAGGACTCGGTTAGGATGTTGCGGGGAACGTCCAAGGCTGCCAGGGTCAGCAACGGCGTTATCAAGTTGGGAATTATGTGCCTACCGATAATGCGACCGTCCGAGCAGCCTATGGCCCGGGCCGCATCGATAAAGGCTTGCTCCCGCAGCGACATAACCACGCCCCTAGTAACCCGGCAGAAAAGCATCCAACGGGCAACGGCAAACACGATGATAATGTTGGTGAAGCTGGGCCCAAGAATAAACAGCACCATCAGGGCCAGAAGCAGCAGGGGAACGGACATGAAAACGTCCACCGCCCGCATGATGACGTCGTCAACGAACCCCCGGTAATAACCCGCCACCAGTCCTAAAAAGACGCCTATTACGCTGGATACCAGCACCCCCAGAATTCCCACGGAGATGGAGATGCGACCGCCATAAATCAGGCGGCTTAAGTAGTCCCTTCCCAGGTGGTCCGTGCCCAGGAGAAAGAACCGCTCGTTGGTCACGAATTCTCCGTTGGGCAGCTTCGTAGTCCGGTCAACGGCATCCCCCGAGGTCAGGGGTGCCCGGTGGCGCAGGGTAAGTTGCTGTTCCTGGGGGTCGTAGGGGGCGACAAGTGGAGCGAAAATGGCCGAGAAAACAATTATCACCAGGATGGATGCCGAAATTAAGGTTATGGGATCGCTCAGAAACGCCTGCACCAGGGGATGTCGCCAAGCCCCTGAGATGAGGTTGTTTCTTTGTTCAATGGTTGCGGCGTCGTTATCAATCATCTTCTTTAGCTAGTTCCTTAAAATTGGTGCGAAAATTGGCAGGTGTCTGCGCTCTTCATTGAGCCCTGTCACCTAGCTGTAGGATATTCTGGGGTCCAGCCAGGTGTAGACCAGGTCCACCACCAGGTTGACCACCATAACCATCAGCGCTATGACAAATACCGAGGCCGTCACCACTGGTAGGTCGCGGGCATTGATGGCATTAATCAACAGAAGTCCCAGGCCGGGCCAGCCGAAGATAATCTCCACCACTGTTGAGCCGTTCATAAATCCGGCCAATTCATCCCCCATCATGGTCACGATGGAGATGGCCGCGTTTTTCAGGACGTGTCCGTAGAGTACGGCATTCTCGGCCAGTCCCTTGGCCCGCGCCGTAGCCACGTACTGTTTGCCAATTTCCTCAATCATCGTTGCCCGGGTGATTTGGGCATTGCGCCCCAAGACCCTTGGGCTTAAAGCTATTGCCGGCAGTATCATGAACTTCCACCCCGCCGGCCCCAGGCCGTTGAAGCCGGAGGTCGGCAACAGTTCTAACTGCACTGAAATCATCAAGATGAGCATCAGGGCCAGCCAGAACTCGGGCACCGAAATCACCGCGAAGGACAAAACGTTCACAATGCGGTCAATGATTCCCCTGGGACGGCGGGCTGCCAGCATTCCCAATGGAATACCCAGGGAACCCAGGGCCCAGGCTATCAGGGCCAGCACCGCCGTATTGGGAAGCCGGTCGAAAATCATGCCCCGGGCATCGATGCGGTGGCGGATGGACTTGCCGAAGTCTCCCCTCACCAGGTCCCAGTAGAAGTCGGCAAACCTGATGTATAGAGGACGGTCAAACCCAAACTTCTCCCGCAAGGCATCGATGGCTTCCTGCGAAGCGTCTTCATCGACCATCAACTGCACCGGGTCTCCAAGGATGTTGATGGCGAAGAATAGCAACGCCATCAGACCCGCAATGATGAAGATAGAGTGGCCGACCCGGCGAATCATGTAGTTACGCACTATCTATTACTCCAGAAGGTCTTGGTTCAATTTGGTGAACTGGATGATGAAGGAAAGACATCGATGAAGTTGGACTCAACTGCTAAGGCAATGGGCCCACTGCGTAGGTGGTCAAAATGTCCTGAGTGGGCCCAACGAGAGGGGGGATTGGAGGAACGCAAGATGTTCTCTGTTTGGAATCCCACCATGATAGTTTAGCTTGCACTTATCGGGCAGCCGTTCCGTTTTCTGACGCTTTTGACCACAGTACAAAGCGGACGATGCATAGACTGTGAAGGTTGGTTCCACTGAAAACGAAACGCGCAAATATTCCCACTCGGGAAAGCAGCCGGATTATACACTATGAAAGTATCCTTGGCAATAAGTTAATCCAGGCCCCCAGGGTCTTCCGATTGTCGCCGTGACCGGAGCGAATGGCCTAGAGTCCCTGGACAGCACAAGCCTCCACCCCTGGATTTCCACTTCACTATTTCCATCAACTTATGGGCCAGTACGCCAGGTATGGACTCCGGCGACGTTGCAGAACCGGGCCGACTTTTCGCCGGAATGACGGTAGGCTCGGACCAAATGCAATAGACCGGGGGTATAACGTGCCTTTCGTCATTCTGTCGTTGCCCTTTCGCTTACCTGGCCCCAGGGTACCGCCAGTGGTAGACCGGGCCAGCTTTGATAACTTCCTCATAAGCCCCCGGTCTGTTATTGTGTGTTCAGCTAGGGTAGGGAGATTTTTTGAAGGAGGGCCACAATGAGGGGAGGAGACGCCATTGTTCAAGCCTTGGAGAAAGAAGGAGTAAATTACATAACCGGCTTTTCGGGGGGAGGTCTTAACCCTTTATGGCCGGCCTTGCGTACCTCGGAAATCGTACAGGCATTCGCCGCGCGGCACGAGCGGTTGGGCGTGGAAATAGCCGATGGCTATGCCAGGGCTACGGGCCGGGTAGGGGTGGCGATGACCGGGACCGGCCCGGGAGCTACCAACACGCTAACGGGCATCGCCGGGTGCTACGCCGACAATATTCCGGTGTTGCTGCTGATGGGACAACACCCATTGCGAAACCTAGGGAAGGAATGGCAGCAGGAAATCTCTTCCAGCATCTTCGACACCGTGGTCAAGTGGAAGGGCACTTGCACCAGGGTCGATGAGATACCCGGCATCATGCGAAGGGCCTTCACCGCGTTGCGTTCCGGCTCCCCTGGCCCGGTGGTCATCGAGATGCCCCAGGACGTTTTGAACGCCGAGGCTGACGACGCCGTGCTGGACTACCAGCCTGTCGGGCCGGGACAGAAACCGGCTCCCAACCGCCAGGACATCGAGCGCGCTGCTGACCTGCTGGTCCAGGCCAACTACCCAATCCTGAACTTAGGCGGCGGAGTGCTGTCCGCCGACGCCACCGCCGAGGCCAAGGAGTTGGCGGAGATGCTGTCAATGCCGGTGGCTACTACCCTCATGGGCAAGAGCGCATTCCCCGAAGACCACGCCCTTGCCCTGGGACTGGGGGTCTATCCCCGCAGTAAATTCGCCACCGGCCCCGCCCTGCAGATAAACCGGAAGACGGACGTGGTCCTGGCCGTGGGCAATTCTTTCCGAATGCCCAACGGCACCGACGGTCGCCCGATACCGTCGGACGTGAAGCTTATACACATCAACGCCGACTCGGCGGACCTGAACAAGACCTACCTGGCTGACCTACCCATAATGGCCGACGCCAAGCTGGCCCTCCAGGACTTGGTGGCAGCGGTGCGGGACCGGCTGGGCCAGGGTCGAGGTGGCCTGAAGCCCCAGGTTACCGACGAAATCAAGCGGGCCAAGGACAAATGGCTGGGAGAGTGGATGCCCGTGTTCACCGACGACTCAGCGCCGACCAACGGGTATCGCGTGGTCTACGACCTTATGCGCACGGTAGACCTGGATAAGACCGTCGCCCTGCATGACGCCGGCGGCAGCCGAGGGTACATAACTCCCTTCTGGGTTGCCAGGCATCCCCGTAGCTTCGTGGCTATGGGTGGAATGGCGGCCATGGGTTGGTCGATGGGTGCGGCGGTGGGAGCCAAGTTGGGCCGACCCGACCACCTGGTGGTGCACCTGCTGGGCGACGCCTCCTTCGGGATGACCGGTATGGAGATTGAGACCGCGGCCCGAATGGGAATTGCCACCCTTACCGTGGTCATCAACAACGGCGGTATCGGCGGCGGGATAATGGGAATGGACGCTCCCGCGGGCACTCCCCCGGCCGTTGCCCAACTGGGCGGCAACTTCAGCGAGGTAGCCCGTGGACTGGGCGCCTATTCGGAGCGGGTGGAAGACCCGGGGGAGTTGGTTTCAGCTTACCAAAGGGCAATCAGAGCAACCGAGGAGGGACAGGCGGCGTTGGTCGAGGTAATGATTAAGCCCATGAGCACCCCCGACCTGCCCGACGACTGGTCCCTTTAGCGCCGAAACAACCCCTCCCCCGGATTTTTGAGACCTTCCAAGGGAGGGGCCGGCCTAACTGGTAAAGCCAGGAAATTGACGCTGCGCCGAGCCGCTGTCGTATAGACGGCTTGGCGCAGCCTTTTCTTTGGGCGGAAGCCAGTTTACAGAGTCATGCCCCCTACACTCGGAAGCCCGTCTTGGCGGAGGAGTTAGTCCCCTGGTATCCTGAATAATGGGGCATGGACTGTCGATTTGGGGGCCAAGTCCCATCGCCCGGCCCCATGGACTGAGGCCGTAATTCCGGCGGGCTGGCAGGGGGTGACCTTTGAGTCAAGAAATGGGACGCATAGAGCGACCTTCGGCAGAGCAATACCGAGGCCGGCGAAAACTGCTGCTTGTTCCGGTGTTCAATGCCCCTCCAACGGAAGACTCGGAAGCCGTCGCCATCGCCCAAAGGTACTGGGGACAGGTGGAAACCCAGGTGTCGGCGCTGGAGGCAACCCTGGGAGGGTTGCACCACATCTACCACGAAAACCTCTGTGAGGGCGGAGATGCCGGACTGCAACAGCTTGAGATGATGGGTCAACCCAGCCTGGGCCTGGTACGGTCCAAGTGTTCAACCGGACCGACATTGGAGGCGACCGAGTCGCTGGAGCTTTTGACCGAGACTATCAATTTACAACGGTGCCTGATGCTGCCGTTAATCAGCCCCAAGGTGGCCGCCCAACTGGGCGAGTGGTTCAGCGAGAGTAACCGCAGTCGGTACGAGTATATTGCCCAACAAATAGACGCGACCCTCGGCCCCGACCAGACGGGGCTGCTTTTCATCGGCGAGCGCCACCAGGTCCAATTTCCCCATGATATAGAAGTGTTCTACGTTGCGCCTCCCGCGTTGGACGAGTTCCGGCGGTGGCTCCAGGCATGGATGGAACGACAGCAGGCCGCCCGTTCCGCCGGTCCTTCGCCGGACCACGAGGACCAGCCTGCCTCTTCGGAGCAGTAACTTTTCCAATTCCTCGTCGCCCTCTATCTCCGGTGACGCCAGCGGCCTCCAGTTCTTGCTCCCCGGATAAGTGGGGCGTTCTGCGCGGTGCACCTTGAGTCCTAGGCCACCCGGGCCTAGGGCGTTGCCCCGGACCCTCCCGGCCATAAAAGTCCTTCACTACCCAGTGCCATCCCCGGCTCCTCTCACCTGCTGCCGTCGCCCAATTTTGCGTTTGGCATTGGGCCTGCCTTGTGGGAATCGCAGCCCGCCTATTGGGACACGGTTAACTCGGCCAAGACCTCTTCGTTCATGCCGAAGCTCTCCTTGCCGGTGGGGAAGGCCCCGTCCCGGACTTCCTGGGCATACTGGACAAAAGCTTGCTGCATCGTCTCGGCCAACTGGGCATATTGCTTCGCGTGCCTGGGCACGAAGTCGGTGAATAGTCCCAACATATCGTGGAGCACCTGCACCTGGCCGTCGCATTCGACTCCCGCGCCTATGCCGATGGTAGGTATGGTCAACCGCTGGGAAATCAGCCCCGCCAAGGGCGTCGGCACCAGTTCCAGCACCACGGCGTAGGCGCCGGCGTCTTCAATAGCCTGGGCATCCTTGAGCAGTTGTATGGCCTCCTGCCGGTCCCTGCCCCGCACCCGGTATCCACTGAAGGCGTTGACTGACTGGGGGGTCAGCCCAATGTGGCCCATTACGGGTATTCCGCAATTCACGATGTTCCGAACCGTTTCAGCAACTCTTTCCCCGCCCTCCAATTTGACGGATTGAGTGCCGCCCTCTTGGACCAGTCTGCCGGCGTTGGTAAGGGCCTGGGACTGGTTAACCTGGTAGGACATGAAGGGCAAGTCGGCAACCACGTGGGCGCTCTGCGTCCCTCGCACCACCATCTTGGTGTGGTGGACCATGTCATCCATAGTCACCGGCAGGGTGGAATCGTAACCCAAGACCACCATCCCCAGGCTATCTCCCACCAGGACGATGGGAATACCAGCTTGGTCGGCCAGGCGGGCAGCGGTGTAGTCGTAGGCCGTGAGCATGGGGATTTTCTCCCCCTTGGCTTTCATCCCGGCCAGTTCACGAACGGTCACTCTCGCCATCTTCCCTACCTCCGGTCAATTGTGTCGATAAGCTCCCGAATTTCCTGCAGCCGCTCCGGGGCCACACCCCGCTCCTGGGCCAACGGAATAGACGCCTCGGCCAGCGCCTGGTAAAGAGGGACTACCGCTGGAGCCTGCCGTGAGAGCTCCTTGAGGTGAGTCTGCATGGTTTGGGCATCCCCTCTGACCACGGGCCCGGTGACACTGGCCGCCGTTCCCATCCGCTGGGCGTTGTCCAGGGTGGTCTTTGCCAGAGGGTACAGGGCGTCCATCGCCTCTTCCGCCGTGAACCCCATTGCGGCCCAAAGGGAAACCGCTCCCTGGAGGAGCGCCGTCAGGTAGCCGCAAGCCAACACAGCGGATGCGTGGTACAGGGGCCGGTCGGCGTCGTCAATGGGTACGGGTCTGCCACCAAGGTTGCGGGCCATGTCTAAGAGATATGGTCTCAACCAGCCCTCTCCGGCCACGGCAAAACTCACTCCCGTCAACCGAGCGGCTGCCGACTCGGGGTCCTCCAGGCTAGCGAAGGTCTGGAAGGGGTGGAAAGCCCCGCAAACGCCACCCTGACGCGACACCGGCAAGAGAATCTCGGTGGACGACGCCCCGCAACAGTGTACAGCTCCCTGGCCTGGCCGCCAGGAAAGGGCTGAGGCCACATCCTCAATGACCGAGTCCGGAGTTGTGATGAACACCAGGTCACAATTGTCCGCCAGTTCCTGGGTTGAAGAGTAAACCCTACATCCCGGTAGGCGGTCCCCCAACCACCGCGCCGAACTCAGGCTCCGGCTGTACGCCGCGACTACCGAATAACCCCGGGATGTCAGGGACAGCGCCAGTCCCTTACCCAGCACTCCGATGCCAATAAAGCCGATGGTACGCTGCGATTTACTCACTGGGCAACTCGCTGACGGCGGGAACGCCGCCCAAGCCTGTGGCACAGCTAACCGCGCGCAAGATAGCTTTAGAGATCACCGTTACGGCGGCGGCCCCCAGGGCCGTAATGTCCACCCTCTTGTCGCTCCGGCCAGTGGCCATGGCAAACATCGTATCGCCGTCCCGCATGGTGTGGCTGGGACGGATGGAAAGCGCAATTCCGTTGTGGCTGGTCTGGGCCAAGAAGTTGGCCTCTTCCTTGGTAAGGGCCATGTCTGTCGCCACCACTCCAATGGTGGTGTTGGTCAGGACTAGCCCTTCGTCCCCCGTCTCTTCGTCCAATAGCAACTGCATTGAGTCAGCGAAGCCAGGTCCATCTTCCAGCCTGGGCCCGGCGATGGTGGTCCCGGTGCCTGGGTCCACGATGCTGCCGTAGGCGTTGACCGCCACCGCCGCCGCTACGGTGACGCCGCTGGGCAGCTTCAAACTGGCCGAGCCAATACCGCCCTTGACAGCCCTCTCGATGCCCCTGGCCTTGGCGACTGTTGCCCCCGTACCGGCTCCGACGCTACCCTCCGTCATGGGAAGAGTGCTGGCAGTGAGACAGGCTTCCCGGCCCTCGCTGGGCCCAGGGTAGACATCGCTGGTAATCAGGCCCAGGTCGAAAAGAATGGCCGAACTCACGATGGGGACTACCGCCGGCCCAGCCCTCACGCCGATGCCCTGTTGTGCCAGATAGTGCACCACACCGGATGCGGCGTCCAAGCCAAAGGCGCTTCCCCCACTCAGCACCACTGCGTGGAGCCGCTCGACCTTGTGCATGGGGCGCAGCAGGTCCGTTTCGCGGGTGCCCGGAGAGCCGCCGCGCACGTCCACGCCACCCACCGCCCCTTCCCGGCATAGTACGACGGTACACCCGGTAGCGTTGTCCAGGTCGGTGTAGTGGCCCGCTTCCAGGCCGGATACGGCGGTTATGGAAAGATTCAACCTTCTCCCCCTTCCCTGGTTTTGAGAGGTGAGAGGCAAATAATAAAGCCTCGCCGCGGCGAGGCGTAGCTAAAATAATATCTTACTATTTTGGCCGTCTCGGTCGACATGAGATCCCAGCGGCCCACCAAAAAGTCGAAATTGGAACATTGCCGGCGCTCATCCCCGCTATGGGTGGATGGCACCCCAATTGTATGGTCAGCCAAAAATGGTGTCAAGTTGTACCAGACCGCCCGTAGTCAGCAAGGCGGGAAACCGGGCTGGTTAGTTTGCCGAACTCCCGCGCGGCTCTGGCGGTGGCAAGAAGCTCTACGGACTCGCACGACGCAACCAAGGTGGCCCGTATGGGGAAACTACAGTATGTAGAATAGGCGCCCAATTCTGTCGGACAGCAGAGTTGGTCAGCATCGACCCTCTATGCGATAATCTGTCTACTCCGGCGGCGGGTGCGCCGTTTTCCAATGTTCTTGCAGGGAGATGGTGAGAAGCGATGAGTAATGTAGACCGGCTGTTGGAAGGAGCGGTGGACATTCACGTCCACTTCGGCCCCGACCCCCGCGTGGAGCGGCGGGGAGATGCCATCGATGTAGCGAAGCAGGCCCAGGAAATGGGTATGCACGCGTTGGTCTTGAAGAGCCACGAATACCCCACTCAACCTGTCGCCTATACCGTCAACCAGATTGTACGCGACATCCACCTCATTGGTGGGGTGGCCTTGGATTTGGAGGTGGGCGGACTGAACCCCCTGGCAGTTGAATGCACCGCCAACATTGGGGGAAGAGTGGTCTGGATGCCAACCTTCTCGGCGCAAGCCGACCGGCAGCACAAGGGACTCACCGGCGGTATCTACCTTCTGGACAGCCAGGGAAAGCTCCTTCCGGAAGTCTATGCCATTCTGGAAATTATCAAGAGGCACGACATGGTCTTGGCCACGGGCCACATATCCACCCGGGAATGCATGGCCCTGGTGGAAGAGGCCAGGAACATGGGCATAAATCGGGTGGTGGTGACCCACGGCACTACTTCGGCCTTCTGGACCGGAATGACCCTGGAGGATATGCGGACCCTGGCTGGAATGGGGGCGCTCATCGAACACTGCCTCCACGTGATGATGCCGCTGACCCACCGGGTGACCCCCACCGAGCTTGTCGACGCCATACGGACCATCGGAACGGAGAACTGCATCGTAAGCACAGATTTCGGCCAAGACTTCCATCCAATGCCTGCGGAGGGAATGCGTATGGGAATCGCCACCCTGCTCCAGGCTGGCTTGGATGAAGTCGAACTGGGGATGGTGGTGAAAGACAACCCATCCAGGCTGCTGGGCCTATAACCAGACCGGGAGGGCTGAATCCGGGATTGGGGCCTGACCGGGAGTCTTTGGGTTATCCAACCAGAGCACTTGGAGCATGAGAAGGTTCAGCGGGTTTCCCTCGCAGGGCGGGAGTCAAAGTTGGGTCCGGTCGTCCGGGGCCCTGCGGTAACTCACTTGCAGCACTGAGGAGCCCAGATTGTCCCCCGGCGATGTCTTGGCCCATTCCGCGATGCGGTATCCCACCACCCAGGCAATGCGCTGCTCGGAGACCAATAGCGGCACGGCGTCGCGCCACCGCCTCGGCACGTGGGCATCGGTGAAGAAGTCTTGCAGTTTCTTTTCGCCAGTCATGCCCTGGGGCTGAAAGCGGTCTCCAGGATGTCGGGTACGCAATCTGGCTTCGGCTCCCAGGCGGCCCCTATTGAGAAACGCCGTGAATTGGTCGCCAAAGGACGCATCGTCCAATAGCTTCCCTTCCAAAAGGCGGGCCCGTATTTGCCAGCCCGGGCCTTCGGCAATCGTCTCCTGTCCCTCCGAGTCCGGCAAAACGAGGCCAAACTCGTCGCCCAGCGGGGGGAAGGGACAGTCTCCTTCCTCTCTGCCGCCACTTAGTACCAGGTGCTCGTGCGTTGAGTATAGGGAAATCCCCCCAGGCAGTTGCAGGGTTAACCCGCTGGCCTCGTTAGCCGTCAGTTTCGCCATAGCAACCAGGTGGCTTTCCTGAAGTCGCCGGGCATTCCCCCTAACGACCACGTAGGCCCGCCGCAGCAACAGCCGTTGCAACGCCGGATGCAGAGACGCCAGACGACCCCGCTGCAACCGAATTACCTGGGTGTTGGGACCCTCTTCTCCCGCCAACACCGTGGTCCAGGCTTGGCTGGTCTGCTCTTCGAGAAAGTCCAACTCCAAGGCGGCAGTACGGGAGAGACGGACCAGGGAGTCTACTATTTTCGGGTTGTAGTCTTCGGCCAACAGCGGCAATAGCTGGTGCCTTATTCGGTTGCGCGTAAATCTGGGGAGGTAGTTGCCCGGATCGTCGCGGAACTCCTTTCCCAGTTCCTGGCAATAGGCAACGGTATCGGCCTTGGTGCAAGTGAGCAGCGGGCGGAACAGACGCAACTCCGGCGCCTCCTCCGGCCAGGGCCACGGGGACAATTTCGCCATACCCTTCAACCCGTGCAGGCCGCTCCCCCGCAAAATGTGCTGCAACACCGTTTCCGCCTGATCGTCAGCGGTGTGCCCTACAACCACAGCCTCGGCCCCCACGGATTTGGCTACCTCGGCCAGGAAACTATAGCGCAACTCCCGGGCGGCCTGCTCAAAAGAGCTTATCCTGCGCCGCCGCTGGAACTCCATAGGGTCCCGCTTTTCCACCGAGGCGGGAAGGCCCAATTCCCGGGCCATGTTGGAGACAAAAAGGGCGTCGTCTTCCGCTTCCTGTCGAAAATTATGGTTCAGGTGCGCTACGTGAAGGTGCAGGAGGTGTTGTTTGCTGAGCCGGTGCAGGCTGTACAACAGCGCCGAGGAATCGGGGCCGCCGGAAACGCCGACCACTAGGCGGCAGTGATTGCCGGAATAACCCGCAGTTAGCAACGCCCGGCCTACTCGCCTCTCCAGGGTCGAGATGATGGTCATGGCGTCTTGGACCGCCCGGTTAGCTTGCCAGGTGGCCCGTGGAGTTGTAGGTAAGGAGGCGGCGCCCCCGCTGCCCGCTCTCAATCACGCTGAGGGAACCCAGGGAGAGAGCCATGTTGTGGAAGTGGCTCCAGGGGATGCCCAGCAGCTTGGTAACAATTGTCCTGATGGTGAAGTTGTGGGACACGACAACCAGCACATCATCGTCACCATGTCTGGACTCCATTTCCAGGATGGCCTCCCAAGCCCTTGATTGGACCTGAGCCAGCGACTCCCCCCCGGGCATTGGCACGTCGCCCGGGTTCTCATGCCAGGCCTGGTAGACGCCATTCCAGTCCCGGCGCATCTCTTCGCCGGTAATGCCATCAAATTTCCCAAGGTCCAGTTCCTTCAGGCGAAGGTCAAGGCGCACGGGCAGGCTGACCCGGCGGCCAATTTCTTCAGCTACCTGGATGGTGCGGGACAGGGGACTGGCGTAGATGCTGGTCGGCCCCCAGGCTTGGGCTGCCCTGGCCGCGTCCTGGGCCTGGGCCAGCCCCTGCTCGTTCAAGGGAATATCCACCTGCCCTTGGAACTTGCCCAGTTTGTTCCACTCGGTTTGCCCATGCCGCACCAGGACGAATTTCACCTGGAAGCCTCGTTCCCTTTCGCTGCCACTTCAGTGCGCTTAAGCTCGACCTCCTGAATCTTGACCCCCTGCATCATTTTCACGGTCAGCACCAGGTCTCGGTATTCCAAGCCGTCCCCCTCGACGGGAATGCGGCCCAACCTCTCCAGGATGAACCCGGCAACGGTCTGGTAGTCTCCTTCGGGAATGTTGAGGCCCAGCTTCTCGTTAACCTCGGAGATGCTGACCCCGGCGTCCAGGTGGAAAGTGTTCTCGTCCACTTCTTTATAGGAATCGTCCGAGGCGCTGTCCTCCTCCCTTACCTCGCCCACCAGCACTTCTAGTAGTTGCTTCAGCGTGGCCAGGCCGGCAATGCCGCCGAATTCGTCAACCGTCAGCACCAAGCCGTAGCTGCCCTGCTGCATATCGGTGAAGGTGCTGCTGATGGTCTTGGTCTCTGGCACGAAGTACGCTGGGCGCAACAGATTGGTGACGCTATCGCCCTCCGTGATTTCGTCCTTACCCATGGCCACAACCACGTCCTTATTGGAGAGCACGCCGACCACATTTTCCATGGACCCTTCAAACACGGGAAACCGGGTATGGCTGTGTTGGGCGTACAATTTCAGGAACTCGTTCAGGGTCATGCCCATTTCCACCCATACTATCGCCGTGCGGGGAGTCATTATTTCCCGAATTTGCTGGTCCCCAAACCGGAACACCTTCTCCAACAATGCTGCTTCCGATGCCTCCATTTCGCCCGTCTGGGCCCCAGCGGCGATCATGGTGCGGATTTCTTCCTCGCTGACGTAGGACCTTTGCGATGTAACCCCCAAAAGCCGGTTGAAGGCCAAGGTAATTCCCTGTAGCAAGCGCACCGCCGGACTCAACAACCACTCAACCAGCTTCAGGGGCCGGGCGGCGAAGAAGGCGAGATTCTCGGACCGGTTCCAAGCCACCGTCTTGGGAAGGGCCTCGCTGAAGATGAGTATGAGCCCCGTCACACCCAACGTCGAGATAACGACCGCCAGGGAGTCGTTGCTCATGAACTTGATGGCCAGAGCTGTACCCACGGCAGCAGCGCCGGTATTGACCAGGTTGTTGCCCAACAACACCGTCGACAGCAACCTCTCGGGCCGCTGCACCAGGCTGGAAACGAGCTGGGCTCGCGGGTGGCCAATGGATACCAGGTGAAGAAGGCGGGGCCTGGAAAGCGCGATGAAAGCGGTTTCAGAAGATGAAAAGAAGGCAGAGAGGATTAGACATACTACAAATAAGCCTAGCGCCCATAAATCAGCGATTTCCATTTTCGGACCAGGAATCCTCCTATGAGGGCGAATAATCGGCTAAAGACGGCCCCAACTGTCAAGATAATAGCATTGGCGCGCAAACAGTGTAAAGGTAATGGGTTGGCTTTCCCGGGGCAATCGCATTTGGAATGCGAGGGACCCGTCATTCCCGCGAAGGCGGGAATCCAATTCCCCAATTCAACGGGCCCATCGACTGATAGGCCAGTTCGCCAGGTATGGGCTCCGAACACGTTGCAGAGCCGGGCACGCTGATCGCCAGAATGACAGTAGGGTCGGCCCAAATGCAATAGCCCTGTTGCCTTTCCCTGGAAGTAGTCAACCCTCCCCGGAAGTAGTCAACCCTCCCCTCCAAGCGCCGCCAAGGGTGCGCCGGTCCCGGTAGGGGCGCCGGGAAGGCGGCTAGCTGGGCCTTCCGGAGCAAGGGGGCCCGAACTCGCCCGGGAAGCATTGCCGGGTTGGGCCCTACATCCATCCCAGGGTCTCTTGATTGCCCTTGGAAAACTGCTCATGACGACCATGCCGAACCACGGACCGGCCCTTCGGCAATCTTGGGGTGAGCGGAAGTATGCCGGTGCAGTCACTTTTGAAAGACTGCAAATTCAATCCGGGAGTGGTTGACTCCATCCTAACGGATTCATAAGATGGTGCCCTGATAGGGTGAAAACAACAGCATGGAATCGGAGAATATACCAGCATGGGCATAAAAGTCCTGGGGGTTGAGACATCCTGCGACGAGACTGCGGTGGGGGTTGTTGAGGACGGACGGCGCTTACGCTCCAATGTAATCGCCTCCCAGGTGGAGCTTCACGCACCTTACGGCGGCATAGTGCCGGAGGTGGCCTCCCGTCAACATTTGCGCAACCTGGTGCCCGTGCTGGAAAAATCGCTGGCCGACAGCGGACTAATGCTGGAAGATATTGACGTTGTGGCGGCCACCTATGGGCCGGGGCTGGCCGGCTCCCTGATAACCGGATTAAACGCGGCCAAGGCCCTCTCTCTGTCCCTGGGAGTGCCGTTTATCGGCGTCAACCACCTGGAGGGCCACATTTACGCCTCCTGGCTGGTCCCCAACGACAGCAGTCCGGCGGAATCGCCGGGATTTCCCCTGGCCTGCCTGATTGCTTCCGGGGGACACACCGACCTGGTGCTGATGGAAGGCCACGGGGACTACCGGCTGCTGGGCCGTACCAGGGACGACGCTGCCGGGGAAGCCTTTGATAAAGCGGCGCGTATCCTGGGCCTTGAGTTTCCCGGCGGTCCCGCGATCCAACGGGAGTCCCAACACGCCACGGGCGGCCTGGTGCCTCCGCTACCCCGTGCCTGGATGAGGGACACCCTGGACTTCAGCTTCAGCGGGGTAAAAACCGCGTTGCTGCATCGGGCCCAGGAACAGGGTATTTATCCCCCCGAGGGCAGCGGCCTCACGGAAGCGGAGGTGAATGCCCTGGTGTCCGAAATGGCCGACGCCTTTCAGTCCTCGGTGGTGGACGTGATGGTGGTCAAGCTGCTGCGGATGGCGGAGCAATACCATGCCCGTGGTCTGGTGCTGGGCGGGGGCGTCACCGCCAACGCCTGGTTGCGTCAGGAGATAACCCGCCTCTCACCGCTCCCCGTCATCATTCCCCCTCCCATTTTGTGCACCGACAACGGGGCGATGATTGCGGCCAGCGCCTATTTTCAGTACCAGCGCGGGGAACAGTACGGCCTGGAATTGGAGATTGACCCCAGCCTGCACTTGGGTTAGAGGGGTCTCCAGAGACAGTCCTACAGGGTCTTGCGCCCTGTCTTCTTAGGCTAGTCGGGGGAAGGCAACCGACCTTCCGTCAACTTCATCCCGGGCGTCATGGTGGTCAGGGCCAGGGTGGTGTGTGACCGTTCTGATACCGGCGCGTGACGAAGGCGGTGTTAACCAGGCGATAGATGTCTTGGCTGGACTTCTCCGCGGTAAAGGGGAAGGTAAAAGACCAACTGCTACCCTGAAAAATGACCTGCCCGTCTCCGGGAGTAAAGTAATGCTTGACTATCAGGCCGCCGATAAGAATAATGCCGAGGAGGACTAGGACTGGAGCCAGCCCCATGTTAATGCCCGGGACAATCGGGTCGTTTAACCTTCCGGTAATCCAATAGGCCAAAGCCAGGTAGGCTATCAAACACCCGGCGATGAGTAGGACCCACTGCAACAGGGACCTGGCGCTGCCCGCACTGGAGGACTTGACTATTACGCCCTTCACCTCTTCCATGGGCACCAGGAATGTGGCCTGCCCGCTTCCCTCACGGGTAAAAGAAATGATGCGCTGATTGGTAGTTATCAATAGTTGGCCTTGCCGCCACAGCTCATCGACCATACCTTCTTCCGGCGAAAAAGCGTGGGTTACCTCTTCCTCCGGCAGCAGGTCAATTCCCCGTATGCAGGTCAGATAGCTCTTTGGCCGACGGTCGCCATTTAACATGCCCAAACTCCGCCAACTATACTATCACACGCCGCTTGGAGCATGTACCTGCTTCGCTAGGTGGACTCGTAAAAGAACCGACAAGGAGAAATTATAGTGACTACGCCCAACACCGTATCATGGCAAGAATTGCTGGAGAAGAACGCGCCAGGACTGCACAAGGAAGTAACGAACGTCCGAGAATCGGTCATGGCGGAGGGCGCGCTGCCCTTGAAGGTCAAGGTGCTGATGACCATGCTGTGTGACGCTCTGCTGGCCCACCCCGACGGGGTCGCGGTAATCGCGGACCGAGCCAGGGCCGCGGGAGCCACCGAGGAAGAGATAGCCGAGACAGTGGGTGTAGCCTTCGTGATGGGCGGAACGCCAGCCCTGGTCACCGGGTGCAATGCTTTTAAGAGCTAGGGACTTTTTGGGTCAGGGGGGCGCTCCCACTTTTATATCTCCGAAACGTTGCTCAGCCTGGAGCCCCGCCCCCTACTCCTGGATTCCGGCCTCCGCCGGAAAGACGGTGGGGGGGTGGGAGTCGGCCCGTTAGGGCGATGTTGGTCGTATCTGGAGAATTGAAAGACCCTTCCTTTCGTGCAGGGTGACCATTGAGCGACCCTGGCCTTCATCGATGGCAATCCCCTTCGGATTGCAAGGGACCTGTCATTCCCGCTTTCGCGGGAATCCAGTCCCCCAATTCAACATGTCCATCAACTGATGGGCCAGTTCGCCAGGTATGGGTTCCAGCCCGGTCCTGGCTCTTCCCCGGAGTGACGGTAAGCTCCTTGCTAATACGTCCTCGGCCCAACAGGCACCCACCACGCCCCAGCGTCATTCCGGCGGAGGCCGGAATCTAGGGGTGGGAGCCTGCGCTGACCGGAGAATTTATACGCTCCGCTCAGGAAGACAGTCGAATGACCCTGGCCTTCATCGGTAACTGTTCAGAGTTGAGGGGAAATCAGGAGCCTGCGGCATTCCAGGAGGGGATTGAGGCCCCGGGCCCGCCAGGTGCCAAAGAGAGATGCCAAGGTCATTTTGCTGTCGCTGCCCGCTTCCGAGCGGGTGCCGCCGCTGATTTTACGGCTGATCACCAGGTGGCGCAGGCTCCGTTCCGCGGCGTTGTTGTCAGATGGCGTCTCCGGGTGGGAAACGAAGACGAACAACTCCTTGATGTGCCGCTCAATCCGCCGGCACAGTTTTCCCTGGACGGCCAGCGGGTCCTCCAGGAAAGGGCGGCACAGCCCAAGCAACCGCCTTTCCAGCGTCAACTGCTCCCGTGAGGAACAGCCCCCGGCCGCCGCCCAACCCACGGCCTTGGCGTAGAGCCGTTGCACTCTCCGGGCCCACCGGACAAGACCGGCGTCTTCTGGGTACAGCGCCTTCAGCTTGTGGATGTCCCGCAACAGATGGGCCCAACACCGCTGCTTCAAGCCGGGGTAGTGGTGATAGGCTACGTAGCAGTCGCTCACCAGAATCCCGCCGAAGGACTCGCCCAGGACCTCGTCCACCACCGCCCCGCCCCGGCCCCGGCGCAGGAAGTACCGCTCCGTGGACGTGCTGAAGGTCCAAACGTAGCCGTTGACTCCGTTCTCCCGCCAGCCCGTCTCATCAGCGTGGACCACCGGGCTGCTGCGGATGCGTTCCAGCGCTTCCGCTACGGCCGGCCGGGCCTGCTGCGCCACTTGATGAACAACACGGACGATGGCCCCAACGCTCAGTTTCAACTGATGCAACGTTCGCAGATACCATTGGATTGTCCTTACCGGCAGCCGCCCCTCTTCCCGCAGGGTCACTATCAGGCTTACCAGGTTGGCCCCCAAGGGCTGGCGGCCCGCGGCCAGCCCTTTCAGAGGGTCCCGGGGCAGCCGCCGTTTCCGGCACAACGGACATATCCGGGCTATGAATACGTGCTCTGTGACTTCCGCCGGGACTGCCGGAATGTCTATGATCTCCCGGGTCCGCTGCGCCCATCCCCCGGTCAGGGCAGTATGACATTCGGGGCAAGACTCCGGGGCGTGGACCACCCGTCCAGTGGGTTCCATCCGCGGTCGGGCAAAGCCGTGCTGACGCTTCTTGCGCGGCTTCTTCTCCGCCGCCGGCTTCTTGCGCCTGGCGGCAGGCTTATGCCCCGGCATCCTGGCCCCCGGTCCGCCGCCGGACAGGCGGGCCTCCAGGCTTTCGACCCGCTGCCTCAGTTCCGCGATAATCTCCAGCAGCGTCTCCCGGCTCGCCTGGTCCAAGTCCAATTCCGCTTCCATTGTTCTCTTATGCCACAATCGCACCCCGGACGCCAGCGTTTTTCCGCCCAGCAAGAAAATTCAGCATATTCGCCTCATCAAGTCTGAACAGTTACCTTCATCGCGATTCTGTTGACACTAAAGCAGCAACTGTGATAGGGTTCACGAGTCAAAAGCGATGATGGAGACGAGTACGTAAGTTAGGGCGCAAAGCGAACCTGGTACGGTGCGAGCAGGGGCGCTGATCTTACGGAAAATCCCTCCGGAGCTGCCAGCCGAAACCCTGTCCCTGTGGGCCTAACCTTGGATGGAATGGGGAGTAAGCCTTGGCCGGGTTCGTTGTCCGTTAACAGCAACGGGGCATGTTGGTGTCCTTATTGAGCGGCCCGTAATACGGGCAATTAGGGTGGTACCGCGGGAAAGTATTCAAGCCCGTCCCTACGTGGGACGGGCTTTTTTTGGCCGATTTAGTCGTCGCATTGGAGGCTGCTTTGAAACTCAAGGGATCAGAAATTATATGCGAAAGCCTACTCCGTGAGGGAGTGGACGTGATGTTTGGGCATCCCGGAGGCGCGATTCTGCCCTTCTATGACGCGCTGTGGGGGTACCCCCAGTTGCGGCATATCCTGGTCCGCCATGAGCAGGCCGCGGCCCACGCCGCCGATGGCTACTCACGGGTTTCGGGCAAAGTGGGAGTCTGTGTCGCCACGTCCGGTCCCGGCGCTACCAATCTGGTCACCGGGATAATGGGCGCCAAGGCCGACTCGGTCCCCCTTGTCGCCATTACCGGCCAGGTCGCCCGCGCCGCCCTTGGGTCCGAGGCGTTTCAGGAGTGCGACATCTGCTCGATAGCTTCCGCCTGCACCAAGCAGACCTTTATGGTCATGTCAGCCCAGGACCTGGCTCCCACCATCCGCGAAGCCTTTCGCGTCGCCCAAGAGGGGCGCCCAGGCCCGGTGCTCATCGACGTTCCCAGGGATGTGCAGCTTGAGGAGGCCGAGTTCAGCTACCCGGAGGTGGTTTCTCCAGAGCTTCCCAGCGTCTCCCCCGAGACCCTGGCCAACGTGGAACGGGCCGCCCGCCTGATAAACGAGGCCGAGCGTCCGGTGCTAGTTGCCGGGCACGGCATTCTGGCCTCGGGAGCTTCCTTCGAGTTGAAACAACTGGCTGAAAGCACTGGGATCCCCGTCATCAACACCTTGCTGGGACTCAGCAGTTTCCCGCGCAACCATCCGCTCAGCCTGGGAATGCTGGGTATGCACGGCATGTACTGGTCCAACATGGTCGTGGACCAGGCGGACCTGATAGTTGGGCTGGGAATGCGCTTCGACGACCGGGTTACGGGCCGGGTGTCTGGCTTCGCTCCCCACGCCCGGATAATTCACCTAGACATCGAGGCTGAACAGGTGGGCCGGAACGTGCCGGTGGAGGTGCCTCTGGTGGGCGACGCCAAGGCGGTGCTGCAACACCTGCTGCCGATGGTCGGCTACGTGGAGCGTCCCCAGTGGATGGGCTACATCGCTGATTTGAAAGAAGGCCATCCGTCGCTGGCCATTCCCAAGTCGGATACACTACAGGCCCAGCAGGTATTGTCTGAGATGAACGAGTTGCTCCAAGAGGACCGCGACACCATTGTGGTTACCGGAGTGGGGCAGCACCAAATGTGGGCCGCCCAGTTCCTGTTCTTCAACCGCTACAACACTTTTGTATCCTCGGGAGGGCTGGGGACTATGGGCTTCGAGCTGCCCGCTGCCATGGGCGTACAGGTGGGCCGCCCCGACGTAACTGTATGGAGCATCGCCGGCGATGGCGGGTTCCAAATGACCTCCCAGGAACTGGCGACGGTGGCCCAGGAGAACCTGCCGGTTAAGATTGCCCTGTTTAACAACGGGTACCTGGGCATGGTGCGGCAGTGGCAGGAGATGTTCTTCAATAACCACATCAAGGAAGTCCCCATCTCTGGCCCCGAGTACGTGAAACTCTCCCAGGCCTACGGCATTCCCGCGGTGCGCGTAACCCATCAGGAAGACGTGATGCCGGCTTTTCGGGCGGCCCAAGACCACGACGGGCCGTACCTGGTGGAGTTCGTGGTAGACTCCTCGGCCAACGTGTTCCCCATGATACCTCCCGGCGGCTCGCTGGCCGATACCCTGGAAGACCCCCAGACCAGATTGGCGTCTTGAGCAAATTGGTTTAGAATCCGAGGGATGATAAACAGAGTCCTGGCTGCGCAAGTATAAATCCGGCGTCGGTGTAGTCATGCCTATGGGGCTCGGGACAACGCTTCCCCGGGATCTCATGCGGGTGAGTAATCAGCAGCAGGACGGTGTAGACCGGAGGATAAAATGCAGTGGGTGTCCATACAAGAGGCTTCGAGAACTCTAAATGTGTCCCAGGATGTTATCCGGCGCTACGCGCGTGAGGGCCGGTTGGAGGCCAAGCGGCAGCCCAACGCCAACGGCGGTACTTCCTGGGTGGTCCTGCTTCCCGAGGGGGAATGGCAGGATGATTTCAAGGTCCAAATAGCCGGCCTCGCCAAAGTATTAACTCCCTGGTGGTGGCCCACCGCCGCCCGCGATGGCGATGTTCACTACGTGGAGAGTCTCGGCATCGAAGAGGTGGAGCCCTTTTTCCTCTGCGGCCTGAGGAGCAACGACATTTTCCCCGCGACCGGTCACTCCGTGGAACAGCGATGCGCCGAATGTCTGGTGCAGGTGGAGAAACTGGGGCTGCCGATGGAGACTAGGGAATAGGTTTGGGTCAGGGAATGGGACCCTTTCGGGCGCGAGTCTGAAGGCCGGGGGATGGCCCGGTTAAAGACGCGATGGGGGCCGTTCCAAGAGGGTAGTTCCCAGCCAGCCCGATTGGGTTGGCGCCCGGCGCCGCAGTGAGAGGGTCCCAAGGACTACTAGCCACTTCCAGGTTTGGCCCGGTCGGGCTACGGTTCCGCAAGCCTTATTCGCCACTACGGATGGCGGGTATTTGGGACGGCCAACCCGCCGTCCGTCGCCGGTAGCCAATGGTCGCCGTCAGGAATGCCTGAAGGGTTTCGACGGCTTAACAGCCCTTCCACCCTACATCCTTTCTTTTCTGTTTGCAATTATTCTGGATCTACATGCCCGGGCCATGAGGCCCGGGCACAGTCTTGCGAGAGGGAACATGGTCAATCCGTTGGAACAATCGCCGATGGGAATGGACCCCGAGAGTGTCAACGAACTTAGCCGCAATTTCTGGAACTCCGCCATCCTCCGAGCCGGAATTAAGCTCGGCGTGTTTGAGCTTCTGGAACAGCGGCCAATGACCTATCAAGAAGTCGCCGCCGCCCGCTTGGACGCCTCCCCAAGATTTGTTCAGGCATTTCTCGACGCCTGCGAGGCCTTGGGGCTGGTGGAGACTCAAGGTGAGCGATACAAAAACTCCCCGCAGGCATCCAGTTACCTGGTCAAGGGAAAGCCCGAATACGTGGGAGACTTGGTCCTTCACATAACCAACCACTGGGAATCCTGGGGACACCTGGACCAACTCGTCAGAGAGTGCCGAACTCTGCTGCCCTTCGAGTCCGGGTTTGTGGACGCGGCGACTTACTGGACCGACTACATGCTGGGACAGCACAACCGGGCCGTCGCCGGGCAGGGTCGGCACCTGGTCGAGAGTGTTGGCCTGGAAGGCAAACGCAATGCTGGACCTGGGCGGGGGCGCGGCCAGCTACAGCCTGGCCCTGTGCGCGGCCAACCCTCTGCTACAAGCTGTCGTCGTTGACCAGAAGGAGCCCCTGGCCCTGGCCAGGGAGCTAATAGAGGACAGGGACTCCAAGACCGGATTTCGTTGGTAGAGGCCGACTTCAATACCGTAGAATTAGGCCAAGATTGCGACGTCGTCTTGGTGTCTGGAGTGGTGCTCATCAAGTCCCCGGAGGAATGCCTGTCCCTCTTCGGCAGGGCTTACGAAGCCCTAAAGCCAGGCGGCTTGATGATAGTGCAAGACTTCATGCAGGTGGACCACAGCCCACAGCGGCAGTTTATGGACACCCTGATGGACATGTACGTCCTGATAGCCTTCGATCCGGGTGCGGGGGACCGGGAGGGCGCCGAGGTGGCCCGCTGGTTGGAAACCAAAGGGTTCCAGAACACCAGGTTGTTGCCTTTACCCACCCATTTGGCCTTGGTGCTGGCCGACAAGCCGGAGGACTTCGCCCCCTAAGCTTCCTGGCAGTTGGGCAGAGGAAGAACCAGAGTGTATTGACCCTCTTGAAGTCCCAATAAATTTCGCTTTAGGTCCTGTGGCCCCTTCAACTGGCTGAAGCCTTGTCAGGGGCTAACTCGATATACCCACACCTGATAATACACGTCGGGTTCGCCCTTGGGCAGGGGTTGGAATTCCTCGCTAACTTCGACCAAGTTCCACCGGCGTTCCGCGAGGCCGCCTGATGCCCGGTAAGCTAGCTGAGTTTTCGGCTTTTTTGAAAAAGGGATGCCTTCCCCAGGTTGATAACAAAAATTCCCGTCTGCTGCCTGCTGTTGTATCATAGCTGCAAATCTCGCGCCGGAGGTCAGGTAGGAAGGGTCATGGTTGACTTGCTGCTGAGAAACGGAAGGGTGGTCGATGGTACCGGACAGACCTGGTATCGGGCCAGCGTTGCCATTACCGGAGATTCCGTAACCATATTGAGGGGCGACACTTCGGCGGTGGCCGCGGGACGCGCCATTGACGCCGACAGTTACATAATATGCCCGGGCTTCATCGATATGCACTCCCACTCGGACTTGATGTTGCTTTCCCAGCCACGGCACGAACCTAAGGTGCGGCAAGGAGTAACCACGGAAGCCCTGGGCATGGATGGGCTCTCCTACGCGCCAACCTCTCCGGCCAACCTGGAATTGCTGCTCCGGTATTTCGCAGCGGTCAACGGCGCTCCTCCGCCCGATGTCCGCTGGGGAAGCGTTGGGGAGTTTCTGGCGCTGTTTGACCGGCGCGTCTCATGCAACGTGGCCTACTTCGTGGCCCACGCCGCCATTCGGGTGGAGGCTATGGGTTGGGAAGACCGCCTGCCTACCGCCGCCGAACTGACCCGGATGCGGGAGCTGGCCCAGCAGGGTATGAGGGATGGGGCGTTTGGGTTCGCCACGGGGCTGACCTACCCTCCGGGTGCTTACAGCGACACTGATGAGCTGGTCGCGGTATGCGAAGCGGTTAAGCGCCTGGGCGGTATCTACGTCACCCACGCCAGGTACACCCTGGGAGACAAGCTATTGGACCCCTTCCGCGAGGCGGTGACTGTCGGTCGACGCTCGGGGGTCCCGGTACACATCTCCCACTACCATAACCCGGTGGACGGCATGGGTGAAAGAATGGTGAGCCTGGTAGACGAGGGAAGAAATACGGGCGTCGACGTTACCTACGACCAGTACCCCTACCCGGCTGCCAGCACGGTCTTACACTCCCTGTTGCCCTACTGGGTCCACGCCGGTGGGCCTACCGCCCTCTTGCAAAGAATCCAACAGCGGAACATCAGAGACGAAATCGGAGATTCGGTAGACCCCCAGTGGGGTTTGACCCTGGACCACTATATCTTCAGTCACATCGGCTCGGCAGCCAACAAAGAATGGGAGGGCCGTTCCCTGGTGGATTTGGCCGAGTCCCAGGGTAAAAGTATGGTAGATGCCATCTGCGACCTGCTGATTGAGGAGAACTTGGAGGTGGCCTTCGTAGCCCGGACCGGCAACCCCGATAATATCCGTACCATTGCCCGGCACTCCGCCCAGATGGTCGGCTCTGATGGCCTGCTCACCGGGGGACAGCCCAACCCCAGGAGCTATGGGACTTTCCCCTACGTGCTCGGCCAGTTGGTGCGGCAGGAAGGGCTGTTCCCATTGGAGGAGGCGGTAAGGAAGATGACCTCCATTCCGGCCCAACGGTTGGGGTTGTCCGACCGGGGAATCCTGCGGGACGGGATGAAGGCCGACATCGTGATGTTTGACCCAGACCAGGTAGCCGCCCGGGCAACCTTTGACGACCCCAAGCAGTTTCCGGCAGGCATCGACTATGTCATCGTAAACGGTCAGTTGGTAGTAGACCAAGGAGAACACACAGGAGCCTTGCCAGGGCGGGCTTTACGCTCCCAGTAAGCGAGTCCGCTTCGGAAGGGGCCAGGGCGCTACCTGGCGGGGCCCAACGATTTGGTAAATCCCCTAATCTTGGGGCCGCCACGACCCGGTTCAGGTGGGAAGGCAACCCATCCTTTACTATCTCTGAGGGGGATAGTTGCCGCGGAAATACAACGGTGAATTGAGGTGGGGGCGGTATGAATCCAAGCTCGCCCGTACCAACACCCCGTTGTTAATACCAGCGGAATAGGGCATAATTCCCGTACAATTCTGGGTAACGCCGCCAGGAGGATAGTAATGGACTTCGAGCCACGTTATACGCAGGAGCAAGAGGACTTCCGGCAAGAGGTCCGAGAGTGGCTCCAAGGAAACGTGCCGTCAGATATTGAGCACCCAGTGGATTCGGCGGACCTGACCTACGAGCAATACCAGCTACGCCGGAACCTTGGCCGTAAGTTGGGAGACAAGGGTTGGCTTTGGCCTGCCGCCCCCGAGGAGTACGGCGGCGGCGGCCTCAACGTTGACCATGCAGTGGTGTTGGAAGAAGAAGTGGATAACTTCGGACTGTCCCTCCCTCCCTATTACGACTCCGGCGGCAGGCTGGGAGGAAACTCCATCCTGGTTTGGGGCACTGAAGAGCAGAAGCAGGAATTCCTACCCAAAATATTCCGGGGCGAAATTCGCACCTGGCAACTACTAACCGAGCCCGAGGCGGGGTCGGACTTGGCCAACGCCAAGACCAGCGCCCGCAGGGACGGTGACGATTACGTAATCAACGGCCAAAAGGTGTTCGTCGGCAGCAATCACGGCTGCGACTACATGTGGACCATTACCTGCACCGACCCAGAGGCGGGACGCCACGAAAACCTGGGCTGGTTCATGATTCCGGCGGACCTGCCCGGCATAACCGTCCTCCCGATGGACTTGCTGTCATCAGCGGGCGAAGCCGGAGCCGGGTCCGGCGTCAAGAACATAGTTTACTTCGACAACGTCCGGGTGCCTGCCGTCAACCTGGTGGGGGGCGAGAACGAAGGATGGAAGGTCGCCAGTACTCACCTGGAGTTGGAGCACGGCACTGGAGGCCGCATCGGACGCAACATGCTGGTGGACCGGCTGTTCAACCACTGCCGGAACACCCAGCGCCGCGGCCAACCCCTTTCCAAGGACCCGGATGTACGCGACCGCCTGATAGACATCTATATCGACGGCGAGATTGGCCGGCTATTCCAGTTGAGAAACTACTGGATGCGTCACAGCAAGGCCAACATCACCTATGAAGGGCCCCAGGCGTCCTACTTCCGAAAGACCTCGGGTTTGGGCATCGCCACCGCCATCCTGGACATCTTGGGGCCGGCGGCCCTGACCCGCGACTCGGAATGGGGAGCCGGCGATGGGCTATTCGAGTCACAGCAGCGCGCCGCCATTATCGCCCTTCATCCGGGTGGCACCACCGACATTCAGAAGGTAATCATGGCGCGTCGAATCGGAATTGGCCGCCAGGTCCGGGAAAGGGCTGGGGCACTGGCCTAGCAGTTGCCCGCAATGCGAGGAGGCATCGGATGCGCCGCTGCATCCTCAACCTGTATCCGGGTTGCTATCATTCGTGGATTGGGCTATGACCGGGCAACGAATGGTATAGATGTCGGCGCTGCCTCTCGCCCCGCCGGGACTGCCCCCGTTGATTCTCTAACTTCCGTGGAGTTCGCTAATGGAGTTATCCCTCACCGAAGAACAGGAAATGCTCAAAGCGGCGGTACGCCGTTTCGTTGAGCAGGAGTACCCCAAGGAGACCCTGCTGGACTTGGCCGCCTCCGGCCAGCCAGCCCCTTCCCAACCCTGGCAGAAATTAGTAGACACCGGATGGCTGGGTATTCTCATCCCCACCGAGTACGGCGGCGAAGGCGGTTCTTTTACCGACGCCGGCGTGCTGTTCGAGGAGTTAGGCCGGGGTCCGGTTCCGGGGCCGCACCTGAGTTCCAGCGTATTGGGGGCCCTGGCCTTCATGGAGGGGGGCACGGAAGAGCAGAAAAGGGACTGGCTGCCCGCCCTGGCCAGGGGAGAGCGCACCCTGGTTGCGGCGATAACCGAAGACGATTACGGCTGGTACCCCGAGGACGTTCACCTAACCGCCCGGAGCGAAGGCGGCAGTTACCGCCTGACGGGAACCAAGGTCTACGTCTTCGATGCCGCCAGCGCCACCCACCTGCTTTGCGCCGTCCGATCTGAGGATGCCCAACACGTGGGCCTGGTTGTAGTCCCGGCTGATGCTCCGGGGGTGCGGGTGCAGGGCTTGGAAGGGTTCGCCTGGAACCTGTGCGAAGTGAAGTTGGACAATGTGGCTGTTGATAGTTCGGCCCTGCTGGGGGTCTCCTTTGCCGGCGGCTGGGAGGCCCTGGAACGCGCAGTTGGCAAGGCCATCCCGATTTTGTGCGCCTATCAGGTGGGTGGCTGCCAGACGGTCTTCGAGGTGTCGGTGGAGTACAGCCGCACCCGCATCCAGTTTGGGACTCCCATTGGCCGGTTCCAACGGGTGCAGGACCACATCATCAATCTGGTCAACCAGTTGGACGCTTCCCGTTGGACTACCTATGAAGCCCTGTGGAAGCTGGATGCAGACCGGCCCGCGGCGGACAGCATCCACCTGGCCAAAGCGGTGAGCAGCGAGGGGTACCACGCTGCCTGCAACCACGCCCATGAAGTCCACGCCGGTGTGGGCAGCATGACCGAGTATGGGTTGACCCTGCACACCACGGCATCGCGGACCCTATACCATTTCCTGGGGGATCCCAAGTTCCACAAGCGGCGGTTGGCCGACGCTCTGGGGCTCTAGTCGACGCCCCGGGAAAACGCCGTAGCCGTGTGGTCAAAGATGCTGCGGCTAGGGACAGATAAAGAAGGCCGGTCCTCCTGGCCGGCCCTTTCTTGACGTATAAACTCCCTGGCGAACCCATGAACCACCTGCCGCTGTCTCCTAGCAGGAAGTTGCAGCTTATACGTGCCCCGGTCGGGTAAAGCTGGTGCGCCTACTAGCTGTCGGCCCCGGCTATCTGCCTTTCCACACGGGCGCCCGCTTCTGGGCAAATGCTTGCACCCCTTCCTTGGCGTCCTCAGTATGCAGCACCACGTCCCGCTTGTTCTGGGCGAATGCCACTCTTCGTTCCAAGTCCATGGCGGCTCCCAAGATGGAAGCCTCCTTGATGGCGGCGATGGACAGTGGGGCGTTGGCAATCATCTTTCGGGCGAGTTCCTCGGCCAGGGGTACAACTTCCTCCGGCGAAACTACGTAGTTGACCAGCATCAGTTCCAGCGCGCGCTGGGCGTCGATGAAGTCGCCGGTGAACAGGATCTCAAAGGCGATGTTGCGGGGGAGCACCTGGGCCAACAGGGCCGGGCCACTGACTGAAGAAATGCCCCGCTTGACCTGGGGCCAGCCGAACTGGGCCTCGCTGGAGGCTACCCGAATATCGCTGCCCAGGGCTATGCCGCACCCCTGGGCCAGGCATACGCCGTTGATGGCGGCAATGATGGGCTTCCAGATGTTGGATTGGACCACGTACAGGTCCCCGGTGCTGGGTCCCTCGTTAGCTCGGTCGTTGGCCATCGCCACCAGGTCATGCCCGGTGGAAAAAGCCCGGCCCTTGCCGGTAACAATGGCGCAGCGCACCTCGGGGTTGTGTTTCACGTCCTGAAAGGCGTCCCAAAGGATTTGGCGCATTTCAGGATTGATGGCGTTCAACTTTTCGGGACGGTTGAGAGTGATGTAGCCAATACCGTCTTTAATCTCGTATAACGCTTCAGCTTCGGGCAAGTTATTCCTCCTTGGAAAGTACGTTTTGTTCCCAGGGCTAGATGATGCGAGAGCCGGTGGGCTTGGCGCCTATCACGCCCTGTTGTTCCAGCGTGCCGATTTCGCCTTGCGCCATGCCCAGCAACTCGCTGTATAGCTGGTAATTGTGCTGCCCCAGAGTGGGCGTCGGCCAGCGAACTTGACCAGGTGTCTTCGACATTTTCCAGGCGATGCCGGGGTACCATTTCGGACCCACCTGGGGATGGTCGACCTCCTCGAAGGTGCCTCGGTCGGCGTAATGGGGGTCTTCCAGCAGGTCGGGGCCGTGCAGCACCGGAAAGGCCGCTAATCCAAGTCCCTGTAACTGGCGGGATAAGTCGAAGGCGTCCTGGCCGGCGGTCCATCCCCCGATAATCCCGTCCAACTCGTCCTGCCGTTGCAGCCGGCCTTCGTTGGTGAGGAACCGGGAATCGTCGGCCAAGCCCTCTATCCCCATGAATTCTGCCAAGCGCCGCCACTCGTCGTCGCTCCTGATAGAGACGGTTATCCAGCGGTCTTCGCCGTGGCAGGGGTAACTGTTCTGGGGCGCGAAGTGGGGGGAGCGGTTGCCCCGCCGCTCTGGCTCCTCTCCCGTAATCTGGTAGGCCAGGACCTCGCCGCCAATCAGGGAAACTGCCGATTCCTGCTGGGAAACGTCAACAAACATGCCCTTCCCGGTGCGACGGCGGTAACGCAGCGCCGCCAGGATGACACCGGCGGCATGGGAGCCGGTTATGGGATCGCCGTGGTTGATTCCCGACTTCATGGGCCCCTCTTCCGGGTACCCGGTCATGTGGGCCATTCCCGACAACTGCTCCTGTCCGATGCCGTAGGCGACATAACCCTGCCAGGGCCCGCTGTTGCCAAAGGCGGGCATGGAGGCGTAAATCAGGTCGGGGCGGCTTTTGCGCAACTCTTCATAAGTGTATCCCAGCCGCTCCAAGGTTCCCTGGCGGAAGTTCTCGATGAGGACGTCGCTGATGGAGACCAGTTGCTCGAATACCCGCCGTCCTGACTCTTGAGTCAGTTCCAGAGTTATGCCGTATTTGCTCATGTGCAAGCAGTTAAACCAGCCGTTACGGTTCCAGGGCTCCGGCCCCGGGTCTGCATCAGGGTAGGCGGCAATGCCGGGAGCGGGACTGACCGGCCCTCGGTGAGAATCGTAGACTCGCAGGGACTCCATCTTGATGACCTCGGCCCCCATGTCGGCCAGCAGCTTGGTGCAGTAGGGGCCCGCCCAAATGCGGGAGAGGTCCAGAATGCGGTACTTCCTCAACGGCTGCTTGCTGGTCAACTAAATAACCCCTTCGGCCCGAAGGCGATCAATCTCTGCTCCCGAGTAGCGCAACTCTTCCTCGAGGATTTCCCGAGTATGTTCTCCCAGCAGGGGGGCTCTCCGGTAGGTCCAAGGCTGAACAACGTCACTACGATTTGGCGAGTCTGCCAAATGCGGGGAAATGGGCTGGCCCGGATATTTCAGGGAACCGGCTACCGGATGGTCCAATTCGACGAAATAGCTCCTGGCCTCTAGCTGCTCCATCTCCAGGATGTCCTGCATGGTTGCGACAAAAGCGAATCCAAGGCCTTGGTCCTGGCCCGCCTTGAAGATGTCAACCTTGTCGTGCTCCAACAGCCAAGGAAGCATGAGGGCGTCCACCTCGTCGGCGTTCATCTGACGACCGTGACGAGACGCAAACCGGGCATCGGCCAACTCCTCGCGCTCCATGATTTCGGCTACCGCCGGCCACCGCTGGTCGGGACCGGCGATGATGCCAACGAAACCATCCTGACAGGGATATATACCCCAGGCGGCTCGACCGTAGCCCCGGTTCCCCACCCTGGTGAATTCCTGCCCGGAGTAGCTGTACTGCATCAATGCATTTTCCAGGATATTGGTAGCGTACTCGGCAATCGAAATGTCAATACGCTGGCCCTGGCCCGTATCTTCGGCGTCAAGCAGGGCGGTCATGGTGGCAACGAAGGCGTTCTGCCCAGCGCCCAGTTGGGCCAGTGGCGGACCCTCCTTCAGCGGTTCCTGTTCCGGCTCGCCCGTGATGTTCATCAACCCCCCGGCGGCGTAGAGGTTGATTTCCTGAGCCTTCCATTCGCGGTAGGGCCCGGTCTGACCAAAGTTGGAAATGGAGGTCATAACCAGGGCAGGATTGGCCTGTGCCAAGTGTTGGTAGCCCAGCCCCAGCTTATCCATGACACCGGGGGCAAAGTTTTCAACCAGGATATGGGCGGACTCCACCAGCCGCAATAATATTGCTCTCCCTTCTGGAGTCTGCAAGTCCAGGGTCAAACTGCGCTTGGAAGTGTTGAGATAAAGGAACCAAGCCCCCGTTTCCCTCAGGCTCTCGTAGTCCGGGTGGTAGGGAGGCAGGACCAGGGGAATGGTTTCTGACTTCACGGGAAGCAGGGAGTAGGCAAAGGGCCCAATCCGCCGGATGGGGTCCCCGTCGGGAGGTCGTTCCACCTTGATGACATCGGCGCCCAGGGTAGCGAGCAGCTTGGTGCAGTAGGGACCTGACAAATAATGGGTCAGGTCGATAACCTTCACTCCATCTAAGAGACCCGGCAACAGTTAGCTCCAATAGGGTGTTCGGACTTCAAGGGGACCAAACAGGATAGTTTATTGATGGCCCTAAATGATTTGTCGCCGAGGCGTCGGTCTGCTCCCCGGAACAGCGGGCGGACTCGCCGGATACAAGCCAGCCCCGGGCCGGTGGGGAGTGAGCGCCCGAAAAATCCGTGCTGACGAAATCAACAAACCCGGCAGTTTGGAGGCTATTGTTGCATCGGCCTAGGTGAATTGCAAGGCCCAGCCGACTGCCGGCAGGACGATTGCAAAGTCCATAGCAAATAACAAAATCTGTTCGTAGTGCGCTTGTCGAGCCGCGTTCCCGTATCCAGCGGCTCATCCTCCAATAGGTTCAGGACGAGCCGGTAAGTCACTCTGCACGACTTTGCAATCGTCCTGGACTGCCGGGCACCAACGCTATTGCCATTGGCCAGCCAACCCCGGGGCTTTTGAATGTCCTGGCATGGGTATATCCCCTCTCGTTCTGAGCTTGTCGAAGAGCCGGCCCCGTTGCAGGCCCGGGCCGGAACCCATACCTGGGTAACGCTCCTAACGGTTGAGGGAACTGCTGAATCCGGGGGCTGGATTCCCGCCTTCGCGGGAATGACGGGTCCCTCGTAATCTACCATCCGATTGCCCTGTCCCAATCCACTCCGGCTGCCCTTGGCAGGAATATGTGGTATTCTTCTGCCAACATCCTGGGGAAAATGAGAATCTAATATGGAACGACCGATATTTCAGCCCGTCGGCACCCCGGTAGAAGACTTGGACACTCCCGCCTTGGTGGTTTACCTGGAGGTGATGGAAGCCAACATTGAAACCATGCACTCCGTCTTCCGGAGCTCGCCCGCCAAGCTCAGGCCCAATGTCAGTGTGCACCAATGCCCCCAAATCGCCCACCGACAGTTAGCAGCGGGCGGGACCGTCGGCGGCGTTGCTGTGGCCACGGTGGGAGAGGCTTCTGTCTTCGCCAACGCCGGCGTCACCGACATCCTGGTCGCCAACCAGGTGGTTGCCAATGCCAAGATAAACAGGCTGTGCGGACTGGCCCAGGCCAACCGGATGGGGGTTGCCGTCGATAATCCCCAAAACGTCGCCGCTCTGTCCCAAGTGGCTTCCCACGCCGGGGTCACCCTGCATGTCGTCGTCGAGTTGGACACCGGAAGGGGGATATGCGGAGTGGCTCCTGGCGACGCAGCCCTTGACCTGGCCCGCCTGGTGGACCAGGCGCCAGGGCTTGAGTTCCAGGGCCTGCTGGCCAAGGATGGCCCGGCGAATCCGACGGACCGGGGCTCGGTGGAAGCCGATACGCTGCGCCGCCTGCAACCCGTGTTGGACACCCGAAGCCTTTTGGAGCAGGCTGGTTTGCGGGTATCCTCAGTCGTCGCCGGTGGTACTCACAACTATGACATAGCCAGGCAACTGTCGGGAGTGACCGAAGTAATGGCCGGCTCCTATCCCCTGATGGACTACAACTCCTGCCAGTACCGCGCCGAGTTCTCCCCGGCGGCCAAGATTCTGGGCGCAGTTATCGGCCATCCGGTGGAGGACAGGGCCGTGCTGGACGCCGGGCACAAGGCCACCGGCCCAGACCTGGGAGTGCCGGTCCTGGAGGGGTTTCCCGGAGCCACCGCCACTCGCTTCAGTGCGGAGCACGGCATAATCGACCTGGACGGGCCGGCAGTTGCTCGGTTGGCGCCCACGGACAAGGCCCTGTTGGTCCCATTCAACCTGCCCCTGACCATCAACCAATATGATTATATTCGGGCGGTCAGAGACGGGAGGTTGGAAGGCTTCTGGCCTATTTCCGCGCGAGGCCAATTCGGTTAGCCCCCAATCGGGCAGCGCGGGACAGACCATTTCCCACCCAACACCATTCGATAGGAGACGCATCATGGACCAGCATTACCGGCCCTCGCCAGGCACCCCAGTGGAGGAGCTCGATACCCCTTGTCTGGTGCTGGACATGGACGCCTTGGACCACAACATGGATGTCATGTCCGACTTCTACCGGGACCGGGACAGCAAGCTCCGGGGCCACAGCAAGAACCACAAGACACCCGCCCTGGCCCTGCGCCAGATTAGGCGTGGCGGCACCGTGGGCGGAGTCTGCGCGGCCAAGGTTTCCGAGGCCGAGGTAATGGTCCACGGTGGCGTTCCCAGCGTATTCATCACCAGCGAGGTCGTGGCCCCTCTGAAAATAGACCGGCTGTGCTCCCTGGCCCGCCAGGCCGAAATGCTGGTGGCCTGCGAAGCTCCCGAGAACGCCCACAACTTGTCCAGGGCCGCCTCCGCCCAGGGGATAAACCTTGGAGTGGTCATAGAGCGGGAGACGGGCCTGGTACGTTGTGGGGTCCAAGACTCGGAACAGGGCGTATCCCTGGCCAAGATAATTGACTCGCTGCCCGGACTGACTTTCAAAGGCATTATGAGCCACCAGATGATGGCCGAGCCCTCCGGGAACCGGGAGGACCGGGTAACCGAGGGACGCCGCATGATCCAGGATGTCATCGACTTGAAGGACGCGGTGGAGGCGTCGGGAATACCCGTGGATATTGTGTCCACCGGCGAGACCTGGAGTTACGACGTGGCGGGCGACATTCCCGGAGTAACCGAGATTCAGGGCGGGAGTTATCTGCTGATGGAGACCAGCTACGGCTATATGAGCGATTTTCATTTCGCCGGCAAGGTGCTCACCACCATCATCAGCACACCGAGGCCCGGCGTGGCCGTTGGAGACGCCGGGGTCAAAGCTGTCGGCGCCATGAAGGGTATGCCAGCGGTGGATGGCCGGCCCGGAGTTAACGCCGAGTCCATGGATATGGATCACGTCGTTTTCCGGGTGAGCGATGGGGCGCAGTTAAACCTGGGAGACCAGGTGTTTCTGGTGCCGGGTCAGCAGGACGCTATGGTAAGCCGTTGGGACCGTTTCATTGGAGTGCGCGACGGTAAAGTCGAAGCGGTTTGGGACATTGAAGCCCGGGGCTGCCACAGTTAGCGATACGATACCCCGGGTCACCGAAAATCCCGCCTGACTTTCTAGCTCAACCCAATAATTTCGCCGTCCTGGGTAATGTCCATGTCCAACGCCCGGGGCCGGGACGGCAGGCCCGGAAGGGTCTCGATGGGACCGGCCAGGGCATAAAGGAACCCGGCGCCTACCGAAGCTCGAATGTCCACGATGGGGAAGCTGTAGCCGGAAGGCCTACCTCGCAGAGTTTGGTTGTGGGAGATGGATAGGTGGGTTTTGGCCATACAGATAGGCAGTTTGCCCCAGCCTTGGGCCTCGAAGGAGCGTAGCTGCCGGCGCGCCGCCGCGCTCCAACTAACCGAGTCAGCGTTGTATATCTTCTGGGCCAGCGCCAGCGCCTTCTCCTGCGCCGATGCCTCCAGGGGATAGGCGTAAGTCACGTCGGCGGACCCCCGGGCGGCAGCCATAACCTGCTCTGCAAGCTCGGTAGCCCCGGCTCCCCCTTGGGCAAACCCGTCGCATTCGGCGGCGGCGGTGGCCCCCGCCGCAAGGGCGATTTCCTTGACCGCCTCCAACTCCTCCGGGGTATCGCTGTAGAAACGGTTAATCGCCACGACCACCGGAAGATTGAAGCCCTTGACTATGCCTACATGGTGGGCCAAGTTGGGTCCCCCGGCTACCACCGCCTCCACGTTGGGTTGCTCCAAGTCCTGCCGCCTGGCGCCGCCGTGCCACTTCAAGGCCCGGGCCGACGCCACCAGGACCACGGCATTGGGAATCAGTCCACTCTGCCGCGCCTTAATGTGCATGAACTTCTCGAATCCCAGGTCCGAGCCAAAACCGGCTTCGGTGATCACGTAGTCGGCATATCCCAGGGCCATCCGGTCGGCGATGATGGAGTTGCAACCGTGGGCGATGTTGCCGAAGGGGCCGGCGTGTATCAGGGTTGGCTGACCCTCCTGGGTCTGCACCAGGTTGGGCATGATGGCGTGGCGGAGCAGGCTGAGCAGCGACCCGACCACACCGAGGGACTCCACCGTTACGGGCTGGCCCTGCCGCGTGTAACCCACGACCAGCCGGGATAGCCGCTCCCTCAAGTCCTCCAGGTCTGAAGTCAGGGCCAATATCGCCATTATTTCCGAGGCCGCGATGAAGTCGAACCGGGTCTCGCGCAGCGGGCTATTGTTGCTGCCGCCGATTCCGGTCACGATGTTTCTCAGGGCCCGGTCCGAGGCGTCGGTTACCCTGGACCAGCGGATGCCGGTAGCGTCCATGTCACCGGCGGTCCCCCGGTAAACGGCATTGTCCACCAGGGCAGCCAACAGATTGTGGGCCGAACCCACGGCGTGGGCGTCTCCGGTAAAATGTATGTTAATCTCGTCGTCGGGCACCACCGTGGCCTTGCCGCCACCCGTGCCGCCGCCCTTGATACCGAATATGGGCCCCAGGGAAGGCTCTCGCAGGGTGGCCACGGCGTTCTGGCCCAGTTTGCCCAACCCCTGGGTCAACCCCACGGCGGTAGTCGTCTTACCCTCGCCCGCCGGGGTTGGCGTAATTCCCGTTACCACAACCAACCTGCCCGCCCGCTCTTCGGGCGGCTTCATGGCAGCCAGGGCGATTTTGGCCTTGTAGCGCCCGTAGGGTATCAGATGCTCGTCGTCGACTCCCAGGCGTTGCGCTATCTGGCTGATGGGTTCCATATTGCCTCCGGTGTGGTTGGACTGCACCAATCTAGTAGTGGCTGGCCCAGTGTGTTCACCGCTGGGAAGTATCCTGGGTCTTCTCGTCGGCCCTTCTTACTCTCTGGGGCCCCGTTCACCTGCCAAGCCGGACTTTCCCGTCCCGGCTTGGAGGGTCGGGACGATGCTTCCACCCTTGACGGCAACCCGTAATTTCGCCCAACTTCCAGACAAACCCAAGGTCTGTCACCCGGGTAGCCGGCCGTCGTCTACCCGTTCAAGGTTGCTATATCTCGGTCCAATTGCTCGATGTCCGGCGCGTCCAGGTTGAAGTACTTGGCGTCCGGGTGGTGAACTACCAGGGCCGACACCGAGCCTTCCGGGTCCATCATGTACCCCTCAGTCAGTTCCACATCGATGGTTTTGGTAACTTCTAATAGCCGGAAGAGTTGCTCCTGGTCTTCGAGCCGGGGACAAGCAGGATACCCGAAGGAGTAACGGCGACCCCGGTATTGGGCCCGGAACAGGTCCTGGTAGGTGGTGTCCGGGGAATCTCCGAACCCCCACATCTGCCGTAGCTGTTGGTGCAGCAACTCGGCGAAGGCTTCGGCTCCCTCCAGGGCCAGGGCTTGCAGGGCGTGGGAGTTGAGGAACTGGCCTTCTTCCCGCCACCTGTCCGCCAACTCCCTGACGCCCGGACCAATGGTGGTCGTAAACATGGAGACGTAGTCCAACTCGCCGGATTCCCGAGGTCGTACGTAGTCGGACAAACAGAGTCCGTCCCTTTGGGACTGCCGGCCAAAGTAAAACTTTTGCTGGACTGTCTGGCCGTCGGCGCCGTAAACCAACAGGGTCTGTCCATCCGATTGGCAGGGGAAGAACCGGAATACGGCTTTGGCCTGTATCTCCGGGTGGGCCAACATGGCGTCTTCTACCCGCCGGACCGACTCTCTAAGCTGCATCGCGCCCGGGTCCTCGGCTTCCAACGCATCGTTGAACCTCCCGTTGAAGCCCAGGTGGCGCACGTAGAGCATCTGAGGGTTGATGTAGGAGAAAATACGCTCAAGATCGTAGTCCAGCAGCACGTGGGGCAACAGGTCCGGCGGGTTGGGTACGGCAAAATCATGGCGGACTCGGGCTGGCTGCACCGGCGGCGCGGGCCTGTCACCCCCCGCAGCCGGGCGGTTACCGTTAGAGGCCAGGAGTTCCTCGGTTTCCTCTTCCAGCGCGGAAGCCAACTTCTGCCGCTCGTCGGCGTCCTGAATAGTGTTGGCCAAGGCCAGTCCGGTCATAGCGTCCGGGGCATAGACCACCATACTGTCGTAGGCCGGTGCGATACGCATTCTAGTGAAACGGTTGGACAGGGCCGCGCCCCCCACCATAATCGGCGAGTTGACTCCCGCTTGCCGGAAGTCGCCCACGGTTTCCACCATCATCTGGGCCGACTTAACCAGCAGCCCCGACAGCCCAATGATGTCCGGCTGGTGTTGGCGGTAAGCCTCGATGAGTTCCTGGGGCTGTACCTTTATGCCGAGGTTGATTACCCGGTAGCCGTTGTTGGACAGGATGATGTCCACCAGGTTCTTGCCGATGTCATGGACATCCCCTTTAACCGTAGCCAGAATCACTTTTCCCTTAACCGCCGATTCTACTTGCTCCATGTGAGGTTCCAGGTGAGCCACGGCAAACTTCATGGCCTCGGCAGACTGGAGCACCTCGGCCACGATGAGCTGGTTGGCGTTGAACTGACGCCCGACCTCGTCCATCCCGGCCATCAGGGGGCCATTGATGATTTCCAGGGGTTCCCTTCCCTGCAGGGCCTCATCCAAGTCTTGGGAAAGGCCCTCCTTGCTGCCCTCGATGATAGCCAACCCCAGCCTCTCGTCCAGGGGCAGGCTGCGCCGGTCCTCGATGGTGGACTTGGGGGCCTTGTCCCGGAAGTGGGCGGCGAAAGCGGCAACCGGGTCGTCACCCCGGTTCCAGATCAAGTCCTCGGTGAGACGGCGTTCTTCCTCGGGAATTTGGGTGTACCGCTGCATCAACTCCGAGTTGACGATCGCCATGTCCAGGCCCGCCTGAACGCAGTGGTAGAGGAAAACCGAGTTGAACACTTCGCGTCCCGCCGGAGGAAGCCCGAAGGAGACGTTGGAAATGCCCAGAATGGTCTTGGTGTTGGGCAGGGCCTCCTTGATGATTCGGACCCCTTCGATAGTCTCCGCGGCAGAGCCGACGTAGTTCTGGTCGCCGGTGCCAGCGGGGAATACCAGGGGGTCGAAGATGATATCCTCTTCGCGGACGTTGTACTTCTCCGTGAGCAACTTGTGGGAACGTTGGGCGATCTCCAACTTGCGTTCCCGGGTGATGGCCTGGGCCTGTTGTTTGTCATCGTCAATGCAGCCCACCACCAGGGCGGCCCCGTAGCGCTGGGCCAGGGGCACCACCGCCTGGAAACGGGCCTCGCCGTCCTCCAGGTTGATGGAGTTGATGATTGATTTCCCCTGGAGCTGTTTCAGGGCCTCCTCAATGACGTAGGAGTCGGTGGAGTCAACCATGATTGGGGTCTTTACCTTGCGGGTGAGATGGTCCAAGAACTGGTTTACGTCGGACACCTCGTCCCGGTCCGGGTCCTGCAGGCAAACGTCCAAGATGTGGGCCCCGTTGCGTACCTGTCGTCGGCCAACCTCAGAGGCTTCCTCAAACGCGTCCCTACTGATTAGACGCCGGAAGCGGCGGCTTCCCAGCACATTGGTCCGTTCTCCCACGATTACCGGGCGGGTGTCTTCGTCCACCACCAGGGCTTCAATTCCCGATACTCGCGTCTCCTGGGACGATGACGGCGACCTGCCGGACTTGCCCTGGGCTGTTTCGCAGAGCAACCGGATATGCTCCGGTCCAGTGCCGCAGCAACCGCCCACCAGGTTCACCCAGCCTGAATCGATAAACCGACTGATGGTCCCTGCCAACATTTCTGGGGTCTCGTTGTAGTTGCCGTTTTCGTCGGGTAGACCGGCATTGGGGACGCAGGCGATGGGGACCCTGGACAATGCAGCCAGGGTACGCACGTGGTCGGTCATAAATTCGGGCCCGGTGGCGCAGTTGAAACCAATCCACAGCAGGTCCCGGTGGGCCAGAGAGGTATAGAAAGCTTCGGCGTCCTGTCCGGCCAGGAGAGTACCCATGGGTTCGATGGTGCCCTGAACGGCGATGGGGACTTGCCTGCCCAGTTCCTGGTACGCTCGGTCGATTCCTTCCAGGCCGGCCTTCACGTTCAGCGTGTCCTGGGTGGTTTCCAGCAGCAGCAGATCAACGCCGCCCTCCATCAGGCCGCTGGCCTGTTCATGGTACGCCACGGCCAATTCATCGAAGGTGATTCCTCCGGTGACCGAGATGGTCTTGGTGGTGGGCCCCATGGAACCAGCGACAAAGCGGGGTTTTCCCGGGGTGCTGGCGGCGTCGGCCAGACTACGGGCCAGTTGGGCTGCCTCTCGGTTGATACGGCGGGCCTCGTGTTCCAATTCGTACTCCGCCAGGACCACCGACGTAGCGCCAAAGGTATTGGTTTCCAGAATGTCCGCCCCGGCTTCGAGGTAAGCCTGGTGGATACTGCCGATGACATCCGGTCGAGTTATGACGAGGTATTCGTTGCACCCTTCGTACAGGGGTTCGCCGAAGTCCTCCGGGCCCAGTTGGCGGGCCTGGATAGCTGTGCCCATGGCCCCGTCGAGGACCAGAATACGCTCCTTCATTGACGCTTTCAGCGCATGAGTTGTTTCATTTACAATCATATACAACGGGCCTTATCAGTGGATAACGTACAGGTATTATACCACCCCTGCTTCAGCCAGATGCCCCGGGGCTCCGAACTGTCCCGGAGCCAACCCGACAGTCGAATGAGGAAGTCATTACCTACGGCGCCGTAGGCAATTATCCGCCAAACCACTGGGCCAATTCAGCGCGGTTCCGGTCCAGCCAGCGAGCGTTGAGTCGGATACGTTCCAGGGACTGGCGAATGGTGCGCTCCGCCGCCGGCGCTTGGTGCTCTTGGAAGAAGGTCTCTACGTCGTCCCGCTGGGCCTCGGAGGTGAAATGGCCGGTTACCCCCACCAGCCGCATCAGGCCGAATCCGCCCCCACCGTAGCGGCGGTCGAATTCCGGCCAGTTGTCCTTGACGAATTGCCAGGTAAGCTCTCGGCCTTGGCCGTTGGCGGCCACCGCTGTAATCACCGAAATGGTGTCCTGGGAGCGAACATCGTCGGTTAAAGTGCGCTCCAGCGTATTTCGCAGTAGGTCCTCCTGCCGGAACCGGGCCAAGCCCAGGAACAAGCGCATCTTCTCTTCCTGGAGTTCGGTCTGCCGGGCTAGCTGCCAGAGCTGGTCAAACTCGTCCCGGTTTCCTCCATGTCCCACCATGCTGTAGACCAGCCCCCGCAGGTCGGGCGCCAATGACGACGGGTCTTGCAGGTACCTGGCGAACCGGCTCTTGGCTTCAGCCAGCACGCCGGGGTCGTTGTAGCTGCCGGCCTGGCTCAATACCGTGCTGCGCAGCAGAGAGTCCAGGTGCCCTTCGCCGGGACGGGCGTCCCAGCCAATTTCCCGGGCTACTGGCTGGAATAGGTCTCGGGCGAAATCGCGGAAAGCCGAAATGCAGGATTCGTCTCTCAAGAGTTGGTCAATGTCCCGCAGGTTACTGGCCAGGTCGCTCCACACCGAGGCGTCCCTCTCGTTTCCATAGGCTTGGGCCAGGGACAGGAACTGGGTGATTGGGAGCAGTCCGGCCCGGGACAGCGCGTAGGCGTCGTTCTGCACGCCCAGGCGGTCGGTAGCGTGAAGCGCCAAGGAGTTGATGGGCGATACCAACTGCTGCCAGTCTTCGGAGCTATAATTCACCCGGTAAAATCCGGTCTGTAGCGGGTTTACCTTGAACCATTGCTGGGCCGTGCCCTCGCCCGCTATCTGAAGGCGGGTCTGGCTCTCGTTCATCACAGTTGCCAGGGGCTGGCTGGCGTCCTGGTGAGTGACCCGCACCGGGACCTGCCACTGCATGGGTTCCGGTTCCTCCTCGCCCAAAATGCTGTCGTACACGAAGCGTTGCTGGGTGAGGGTCAGGTCCAGGTGGTCAGTGCGCCGGTGGGCGTCCACCTGCAGCACCGGGTAGCCCATCTGGTTGGTCCAGGTACCCATTATGGAAGTAACCGGATGACCAGAAGCGTCCTCCAGGGCATTCCACAGGTCGATGGTGCGGGCATTCTGGTATTCGTGGGAGGACAGGTATTGATACAGTCCTTGCCGGAAGGTCGCCGGCGTCAGGAACTGTTCCAGCATTCTGATTACTGATGCTCCTTTGCTGTAGCTGATAGCGTCAAAAAGCTGGCTGACCTCAGCCGGGTCTTTAACTTCCTGCTCGATGGGGTGGGAGTTTTTCAGCCCATCCAGGCTAAGGGCCCGGTTGGTGTCCATGTTGACGAACTGAGTCCACATCTCCCATTCGGGGAAGAGCCAGTCCACCGCCTTGGTGCCCATCCAGGAAGCGAAGCTTTCGTTGAGCCACAGGTCGTCCCACCATTCCATGGTGACCAGGTCGCCGAACCACATGTGGGCCATCTCGTGGGCCACCACTTCGGCCACCCTCTGCCTGGTGCCGGCGGATGAGTTCTGGGGGTCCACCAGGAGGGCCGTTTCCCGGTAGGTGACAGCGCCCCAGTTTTCCATGGCTCCGGCGGCGAAGTCGGGAATAGCGATGTGGTCCAACTTCTCCAGCGGGTAGGGAATTCCGAAGTAATCGTTGAAGAAGGACAGGAGCTTTACCGAGGTGTCCAGAGCGAACCGACCGTGTTCTTCCTTGCCCCGGGTGGTCCATACAGCGACGCGGGTGTTATTGGCTGCCTCCTTTTCAATAGCGACCAGGTCGCCTACGATGAAGGCCAGCAGGTAGGTGGACATAATTGGGGTCTCGGCAAACCTGACTGCCCTCAACCCTGGGGCCGGGGAGTTCTCTTCCACCACCGGCGTATTGGACACCGCCACCATTTCTTCCGGAATGATCAAGGTTACGCGAAAGATCGCCTTGCGGGCTGGTTCATCCCAACAGGGAAAGGCTCGACGGGCGTCGGTGGCCTCGAACTGAGTGGTCGCCAGGTAGGTGGTTTCCCCTTCAACGCTGGTGTACTGACTTCGGTAAAACCCCCTCAGCTTATCGTTAAGCTCGCCGGTGAATTTGATTCTCAGGGAAGCGCTGCCTGCCGGGACTGGCTCGGTAAATTCCAGGGTAACGATCTCGCGGGCCTTGTCGTACCCAATGCGGCTGGCTGTCGTGGTTACGCCGCCGTGGGTAACGCTGGCTTCCTGAATCTCGATTTCATCGCAGTTGAGGCTGATTTCGGACGTGGCCGACACCACCTCTACCTCGATGGTCTCCTCTCCCCGAAAGGTGAACTGCCCCAGGTCCGGCTGGAGGGTGAGGTCGTAGCGGCGGGGCAAAACATTGTCCGGCAGGACGACTGCGTCGGCGGTTGGCATGACTATGCTCCTATCAACTACTGGTTGGCAAATGCTGAGTAACAGATGCTATCAAAACTGCTTATGAGGTCTGGCTATTGCCCTGTCAGTTTACCACTAATCACAAATAGGGTCTTGCGCATTCTCTAAATGGGCAGGGTCGTTCAATTCTGCTGGTAGAGACCAACTTACCCTGACGGGCAGGCCGTCACCCCCACCGTAATTCCCGCCTTCGCGGGAATTCAGGATTGGAGGCTTGTGCTGTCCGGGGATTTTAGACCCTTTCCACCGCTTGGGGGGAAACTGAGTGACAATGCAAAGATGCTGCTGGCAGGCCAGAGCAATCGCGTTCTCACCCCAGGACCCCCGTTATTCCCGCGAAAGCGGGAATCCAGAGGTTGAATCCAGCAATCTTCTCACCAATATTGGTCATCCCGCCAGAAAAGGCACCTGATTCTCATCAAAGTAACTTCTAAGTCGCCCTATAGGCGCTTGCCCTGGCTGAGAGGTTCCCCGGCTTCATACGTTGCCGAAGCAATGTTATAATGTGGGCCGCTTGGGGACCCCAAAGGGGAGCCTAGGCTCAGCGCCCCGCCCCACCAGGATTAGGGATAGGTAAGAGGTAAGATATGGCCCTTAAGACCATGTTTGAGAAAATTTGGGATGCCCATTTGGTGCACCAAGAGGCAGACCAGCCGGCGTTAATTTACATTGACCTCCACCTGGTCCACGAGGTTACTTCGCCCCAGGCGTTCGACGGTCTCCGCCTAGCCGGTCGGGGAGTGCGGCGGACCGATCTCACCATAGCCACGGTGGACCACAACACCCCTACCTGGGACTTGTCACTGCCGGTGACCGACCAGGTGTCCAAGGCCCAACTGGACGCCCTGGCCCGCAATGTGGAGGAGTTCGGCGTCACCTTCTACGACAGGTTCAGCCAGAACCAGGGCATTGTCCATGTCATCGGTCCAGACTTGGGCTATACCCTTCCGGGTAAAACCGTGGTCTGCGGCGACAGCCACACTTCCACCCACGGCGCGCTGGGCTGTTTCGCCGTGGGCATTGGCACCTCGGAAGTTGAGCATGTGCTGGCTACCCAGACCCTCCGGCAATTCAAGCCCAACACCATGGAAATTAGGGTTAACGGACCCCTGCCCTTCGGCGTAAGCGCCAAGGACGTGATTCTGGGGATCATTGGCCGCATCGGCATCAACGGCGGTATTGGACACGTTATCGAGTACACCGGCGAGGCGATTCGTTCCTTGTCCATGGACGGTAGGATGACCGTTTGCAACATGAGCATCGAGGGGGGGGCCCGGGCTGGAATGATTGCCCCGGACGAGACCACCTTCGAGTACGTCAAGGGCCGTCCCTTTGCGCCCCAAGGGAACGCCTTCGAGTCTGCCGTGGAGCAGTGGAAACAACTGCCCACCGACCGTGGCGCAACCTACGATAAGCTGGTGGAGATAGAGGCCGCCGACCTTGAGCCCTTTGTCACCTGGGGCACCAATCCCGGAATGGTCGCCAAGATAACCGATCGGGTGCCCGACCCCGCTTCTTTCAGCGACCCGCTACAGCGCGAGTCTGCCGAGCGGGCGTTGACCTATATGGGGCTGGAACCGGACACCCCCATTGAGGACATAAAGATCGACCGGATTTTCCTGGGCGCCTGCACCAACGGCAGGATCGAAGACCTGCGGGCCGCCGCGGAGGTAATCCAGGGAAAGCAGGTGCATCCTGACGTATACGCCATGGTGGTGCCCGGTTCGGCCCGAGTGAAGCTGGAGGCGGAACAAGAAGGTTTGGACCGCATCTTCAAGGACGCCGGGTTTGACTGGAGGGTAGCAGGATGCTCCATGTGCCTGGGCATGAACCCGGACATCCTGGACCCCGGGCAGCGCTGCGCCTCCACTTCAAACCGCAATTTTGAGGGTCGCCAGGGCAAGGGAGGGCGCACCCACTTGGTCAGCCCGGCCATGGCCGCCGCCGCCGCCATCGCGGGGCACTTCGTGGATATTAGAGACCTATAAAGATTCCATCCATTTGCCCCTGCCACCGCAAGGTTACTTGTCTCAACGGTGACAGGGGCAGGGTCTTGGGATGCACACTCAAGGGAGTTGCCTTACTGAAAGCTCGCTGCCCCGCCCCGTTATCAATCCTGCCATCCATCTGCCCCTACCACCGCAAGGTTACTTGTCTCAATGGTGACAGGGGCAGGGTCTTGGGATGCACACCCAAGGGAGTTGCCTTACTGAAAGCTCGCTGCCCGCCCCGTTATCAATCCTGCCATCCATCTGCCCCTACCACCGCAAGGTTACTTGTCTCAACGGCGCCAGGGGCAGGGGTCTTGTGCGGGGCGGGCGAACGAGAGGAGGTCGTGAATGAATATGCTTGCCGGGACCTCCCTAGGAGACTACGGCCACCCAGTCTTCAAACGTGACGGTTTTGTTTGTGTCTATTGTGGGTTCGACGGCAACGGTTTTAATAACTGGCGTCAATTGAGCGTCGATCATCTGCGGCCCCGGAGCATCGGGGGAACGGACTCCGAGGACAATCTGGTCACTACCTGCCACTTTTGCAATTCGTCGACCAGCCTCATGACGTTCTCGCCGGACCAGAGCGCGAGCGAAGTCCTGAAATTGAAAAAGGAATACGTATCCCGGCGGCTCAAGGCGTTCTACCAATTCTGGTCGCGGGAAGTGGCGCCAACAGACGATGCCCTGACCCCTCTGCAAGGGAGCGCCTATTTGCCGCACCCCTTGGTGTTGGATTTTCGGGCCTTTGAAATGACGGATGAGCAACTCCTCAGGCTTAGCGCCGACAACGATGCCCAGCGATTTGAGCTTACGGCGAAGGGGGAGTTGGTTATTATGCCGCCAGCGGCTTCTCTGACCGGATGGCAAGGAGCCAGGCTACTACAGAGGCTGGCTAATTGGGCGGAGCAGGAGGGGACGGGAATGGTCTTCAATTCATCCGCGGGCTTTAGGCTGCCCAACGGAGCGGTGCGCGCCCCCGATGCCTCATGGCTCCTTCGGCTACGTTGGGATGCCCTGTCGGAGGACGAAAGGGAGAAATTCGCCCATATTTGTCCTGACTTCGTGATCGAGCTTCGTTCCCCATCGGATACCCTGTCCCAAGTCCAGGCCAAGATGGCAGAGTACATCGAAAATGGCGCTCGCCTAGGGTGGCTCGTTGACCCACAGCAACGGCGTGTGTACGTCTACACCCCCGATCAGCCCGTGTCCAGCTTGGATGAACCGGGAGTAATCTCCGGCGATCCGGTCTTGCACGGATTCAGGTTGGACCTTCGAGAGATTTGGTAGCCGGGCCAGCGCCAGATGGCTGGCAGGATTCCGCAAATCAAGGAGAGAGGAACATTATGGAACCCTTTGTCAAGCTGAACGCCGTTGTTGCCCCGCTGGACCGGGCCAACGTGGATACCGACCAGATAATTCCCGCCGTGTTTCTGAAGAGCATCGAGCGGACCGGATTCCAGGACGCCCTTTTTTCTTCCTGGCGTTACAACGAAGACGGCTCCCCCAACCAGGATTTCGTCCTGAATGACCCCAATTTCCGGAGTGCGGGAATTCTGGTAGCCGGTCCCAACTTTGGTTGCGGCTCCTCCCGGGAGCACGCCCCTTGGGCGCTCAACGACTACGGCATCCGCTGCGTCATCGCCCCCAGCTTCGCCGACATCTTCTACAACAATTGCTTCCAGAACGGCCTTTTGCCAGTCCGGTTGCCCGAAGAACAGGTCAGGCAGATTCTGGACCGGACCAAGGACAACCCGGGAATGCGACTGAACGTTGACCTGGAAGCTCGACGCATTTGGGATGACGACGAAGAGATTTCGCTGACCTTCGACCTGGACCCCTTCCGCCGTCATTGCCTGCTCAACGGCCTGGATGACATCGGCCTGTCCCTACAGCAGGAAGATAAGATAACCGCTTACGAGGCGGACCGGGGCCTGTAAACACCACCATCCGCCCGTAGGACCTTTAACGAAGCCCCAACCCAGGTCCCGTTATGACCTGGGTTGGGGCTTTGAACTCCCTGCTTACCGAAGGCGTGGGAAAGATTCTTCTCTCCAGGTAAGTCGGGCTGGACTGGGGCGCCTGAAGACTGAGGCCGATTCAGCCCGTCCCGCGCCCGTACTCCCGCTCCACAACTTCCGCGTAATCGGTCTCGTATCGCTGTAGCCGTCCCTGGCGTACCTGCTCGTCAAGGGAAGGGCGTTGCACCCCCCTGGCGCTGGTGGGAGCATAACCAATGACCCCATCGGCCTCCAGCTTCGCCAGTTCCTCGCCAGAGTACCCCAGCAATTCGGTCAGCACCAATTGATTGTGTTCCCCCATGATGGGGGCCGCCTTTCCCGGGACAGCCGGAGTCTCCGAGAGTTTCCAGGGCCGGCCCGCGTAGGGAAGGGGAGGCATTCCGGTGCTGGGGTGATGGGGCGCCACCTCGTAGAACTTCCGCTCCTTGAGGTGGGGGTTGACCAACAAGTCCTTACTGTCGAATAGGGCCCCCGCCGGGACTCCCTCACCCTGAAGGGCATCCATCAATTGATGGGCGTCCCACTCCCGAGTGATTTCGGCCATGTAATTGTCCAGCGTTTCCCGGTGCTGCCAGCGGCTCAGGGGGTCGGTGAAACGGGTGTCCTCCAACCACTCAACCTTGCCTACAACCCTACAGAGGGCTTTCCATTCCTCGTCGGTGGATACCGCAATGGCGCACCAGCGATCGTTGCCCCGGCAGGGGTAGCAGCCGTGGGGCGACATAATCGGGTCTTCGTTCCCCATTCGGGGTTGGACTCTACCGTTGATGGTGTAGTCCATCAGGGCCTCGGGAACGGTGGCGCTGGCAGTCTGGGTCTGTGAGACGTCGATAAACTGGCCCTCCCCGGTACGCAAACGGTGCATCAGTGCGGTCATTACGGCAAACACGGTATGCTCGCCGCCGGTGTAGTCCGTGTATGGAATCTCCGACATCACCGGCCCACCCCCCTTGTAGCCGGTCATGTAGGCCAGCCCCGACGCCCCCTCGGTAGCCGGGCCGGTAGCCCCAAAGTTGGCCCAGGGGCCGTCGTAGCCGTACCCGGTGGAGGAGACCATGATGATGTCCGGCTTAATCTGACGCAGGTCCTCGTATTCCAGTTTGAAGTTCTTGATGACCCGGGGCGTGAAGTTCTCGGCAAAAACATCGCTGACGGACACCAACTGCCGGAGGACTTGCAGCCCCTGGGGTTGGCTGAGGTCCAGGGTTATCCCCAGCTTGTTGCGGTTATGCTCGTAGAAGTTGGCCCCCCGGTTCCAGAACTCGCCGTCTACGTCGTTCCGGTATAGGGAGTCGGTGCGGTAACTCTCCAACCGCTCGCAGGACTCCAGCCGAATGACCTGGGCCCCCATGTCGGCCAGCAGTTTCATGGCATAGGGAATGGCGATTAGCTGGCCCATCTCGATGATGCGGACACCGGCAAGGGGGCTGGTCATGGCTATATTACCTCCGTGGCGCGTAGCTGAGCGATGTCCGCGTCCGAGTAGCCCAGTCGCTCGCCCAGGACTTCCCGATTGTGCTGTCCCAAGGTGGGCGCGGGCTGGCGGGCCTCCCAGGGAGAGCCGCTCATCAGGAAAGGAGCGCCCGGGTACTTGGCAGAGCCTATCACCGGGTGCTCCACGTCAACGAAATACTCTCTGGCCTCAAACTGGGGGTTCACCAACACTTCCTCGGGAGAGTCGATTACTCCGAAGATGAACCTCTGTTGGTGAGCCGAGTAGAACATTTCCTGCTTTTTCTTGGTCTCGAACACCCGGTCAAGTATATCCCCCAACTCTTCCGCATTGGCCAGGCGTTCCGAGGCGTTGCTGAATTTATCGTCGTCCAGTTCGGGGGCATCCAACAGCTCAACCACGGCCCCCCAGTTGACCCTAGCGGACACTCCCGGGTTGGGGAGGATGTGCCCATCGGAGGTGGCGCGTAGCCGGGTCAGGTCCCCGCTGTGGTTGGGCTGCCTTCGGCGGACGCCGCCGAAGTAGGTGTAGTTGTTGGTCACGTCCCGCAGGCCCGAGGCAATGGATTCCTGAATGGATACGTCGACGTGCTGGCCCTGGCCGGTAAGCCGCTGGTGGTACAGGGCCATGAGGATAGCGGAGGCGGTATTGGTGCCCGCCTTGAACTGGGCCTGGTTGAAAGCGTGTTTGAGGGGTTCCCGGTCGTAGGCCCCGAAGATGTACATCAGGCCGCCCAGGGCATACTCGACAAGCTCCGTGGCCTTGTAGTCCCGGTAGGGGCCGGTCTGCCCAAAGTTGGATATTGAAGCCATGACCAGGGCCGGATTAATCTCCCGCAGCGTCTTGTAGTCCAGTCCCAGAGACGGCAGCACCCGGGGAGAGAAATTCTCCACCACCACGTCCGAGTCCCGCGCCAAGTCTTTTACTATCGCCTGACCTCGCTTGGACTTGAGATTGAGGGTGATACTGCGCTTGCTGGTGTTCAGATACAGGAAAAGGAGGCCCTTTTCTCGCTCCGGTTGGTCATGGTAGAAGGGCGGCATCCGTCTAGCCGGGTCTCCCTCGGGATGTTCCACCTTGGTCACATCCGCGCCGAAGTCGGCCAGCAATTTTGTGCAGTATGGCCCAGCTACATGGTGGGTTAGATCCAAGACCTTCACCCCTTCGAGCGCCCCTTCCGCCAACTTTCCGTTCCTCCCGGTCAATCCAGTGCTGAAATGTAGGTGCGTACTGGTGGGGAATTATAGCCCACTTGCAGCCGAGGGAGAAGCGGACGATGGGCAGGATCCAGGGTAATTGCATTTGGTCAGTGCCTACCGTCATTCAGGTGAACAGCCGCCCTAGTTCTGCAACGTGGGTGCAGTCCATTCCTGGCGAACTAGCCCACCAGTTGCCAGTTGATGAACATGGTGAATTGGAGAGCTGGATTCCCGCTTTCGAGGGAATGACGGGCCTCTTGCAATCCAAATGCAACAGCCTGGGGGCGGGACCATTTTTGCGGCCAGCCCATGCCCCGAGATAAGCTATTTAGAATCCGAAAACACGGCCTGGGCCAACAGCGGCCCGGGGTGCAGCCCAGCTCCCGTTTTCGCTGGGGTACTGCCATGAATGGTATACTGACGAAAACAGCAGGCAAGCCGGACATAGTAAGCTGCGCCCCACCTTGCCGACCCAATCGGCTGGGGGGAATTGGGGGTGCCAAGGTGTTGCGGCATCAGGAATCAAATCGATATGGAGTGCAACGTTGAGAACTATAGACGCAATAGCGGAAATTCTGAAACGGCAAGGGGTTGAATACCTCAGTTGCTTCCCAACTACTCCCGTCATCGAGGCGGCAGCCGCGGCGGGAATCCGTCCCATAATTTGCCGTCAGGAAAGGGTTGGCGTGGGCATCGCTGACGGCTACAGCCGGGTTACCAACGGGGACAAGGTCGGTGTTTTTGCGATGCAATACGGACCGGGCGCGGAAAACGCCTACTCCGGCGTGGCAACAGCCTATTCCGACTCCACTCCCATGCTTCTGGTGCCCCTGGGCCACCCCCGAGAACGCCAGGGCATCCTTCCCCACTTCGATTCAGTAGCCAACTACGCCGGCGTGACCAAGTACATCGAGCAGGTCAATATCGCCGACCGTACCAGCCAGATATTCCGCCGGGCCTTCGCCGGGCTTTACCAGGGCCGGCCCGGCCCAGTCATGGTTGAGGTACCCGCCGACGTGGCCTTGGACGATGTCGCTGAAGAGGCTTTTTACTGGTCTGGCAACCTTAAGCGAGTAGCCTTCCAGGGAGACCCCGGCGATGTACAAGCCGCCGCCCGGGCATTGTGCGATGCCAAGTATCCGGTAATACATGCCGGTCAGGGCGTCTTATACGCCCAGGCTTACGACGAGTTGGTCGAACTTGCCGAGTTGCTTTCAGCGCCGGTGATGACAACATTGCTGGGTAAGAGCGGCTTCCCTGAGACCCATTCCCTGTCCCTGGGCAGCGGCACCGGCGTCATGTCCGGGCCCCTGTTCCACTTTATGCGGCGGTCCGACCTGGTATTTGGCATCGGATGTAGCTTCACCAAGCACGGCATGTCCATGAACATCCCCGATGGTAAGACCTTAATCCAGGCGACCAACGACCCCAGGGACATCAACAAGGACTACGATGTTCAATACCCGATAATCGGCGATGCCAAGCTGGTATTGCGCCAGATGATTGACGCCTGCCGGGAGATCGTTGGCGACAGCCGCAAGGACGACCAGAACGTTACCCGAGAAATTACGTCGGAGCGCGACGCCTGGCTGTCCCAGTGGCGGGAGAAATTGACCAGCGACTCCCGTCCCATCAACCCGTACCGGGTCATCTGGGACTTCATGCAGACAGTTCCACCCCAAGAGGCAATCGTTACTCACGACTCCGGCAGCCCCCGGGACCAAATCATGCCTTTCTACCGCTCCCAAGGCCCCAGAAGCTACCTGGGATGGGGCAAGTCCCACGGGCTGGGCACCGGCCTGGGCCTAATCATCGGCGCCAAGCTGGCCGCCCCCGAAAAGGTGTGCGTGAACTTCATGGGGGACGCCGCCTTCGGCATGGTGGGGCTGGACTTTGAAACAGCCGTCCGGTCGGGAATTCCCATCATCACGGTGGTGCTGAATAATTCCACCATGGCGGTGGAAACCGACGCTATGGCCACCTCCCACGGGCTTTACCAGACCAGGGACCTGGGAGGCAACTACGCCGACATGGGCACGGCAATGGGTGGCTACGCCGAGCGCATCGAGGACCCGGAAGAAATCATTCCGGCGTTCCAAAGGGCGCGCCGGATGACCGAAGAGGGCCGGGCCGTGCTGCTGGAGTTCATCACCAGCGCCGAGACCCAGACCTCGCACCGCCGGGCATTCTAGGCAGCTAGCCTTTGGACTGCCGGCTCCTCCAACTAGACCCTGGGGCCGAAGACATTGCGAAATCTGATGGGCGGGTATGATACCCGCCCATCAATTTTTAAGAAGGCTTCGCCCCGATCCCGACGCTGGCCAGAACGCCGGTTAGTTTTGTCTTTCTGCGGCCCCCTCCATATAATCCCACCATACAGCCCCGGCCAGGGGCGAAATACGAGGAGTATATGAGATGGCCCAGCAATCCAAGTACCTGTTTATTGCCAGCATGGACATCACCGCAGACCGAGAGGAGCTTTTCAACGATGTCTACAACAACGAACACTGCCCCCTACTGTCCCACGTGCCGGGGGTTGTTTCGGTAGCCAGGTTCGAGAAGCAGACCTTGAGGATGATAATGGCCGGTGAGGCCCACACCATCGTGTTCGAGAACGAGCCCAAGCACCACGCCCTCTACGAGCTTGAATCCCCGGATGTGTTGCTCAGCCCGGCCTGGGCCGAGGCGGTGGACCAAGGGCGGTGGCCGGACCAGGTGCGCCCCCACACCAGCAACCGACGCCACACCCTGCTGAAACTTACCTACCCCCAGGCGTAGGAAACTGCCCGCCGCGACTAGAGACGCGCCGTCGCAGCGACGGAAGTCGATTGGCCTGGCCGGGGACCATGCCGGGCCTACCGGTCCCCGGCTAGAATACTCGTGGGTTTTACTGGTTGGCGAGAGGGACCGTTACCGTCACGCACGGTTCGTTGCCGTGGGTGGCAGTTGTGTGGCCCTGGCCGCTGATGTCCTCCACCAAGCGGGCGTCGCCCGGGCCGAAAACTTGCTTTGACCCATCGCCCAGGCCTATTTCCAATTGGCCGGACAGAATGACTATGTATTGGCGTCGCGGGGCCGGATGCCAGTCCTGGAAATTCCCGACGGCAGCAGCCCGGAAGGTGATGGTGGTCGCGTCTTGTCCTTCAGTCCAGGACGGGGTTTGCGCCAAGTCTATAGTTTCGATATGGGACTGACCATCATCGCCGGAGTAAAGCCTATAAGTTCCCATTTGTATCTCCTCTTTTGAACGGATTGTGTCTGGCTGGAATATCGGGTCGTAACCACGTCCCAGTTGAGGGAGTCCAATCATACCTGAGATAGTCTGTTTGACCAAGGGTCGCAGACCGAGCCCAGCCATTGGATAGGGCGGGCAAAACCGGGGCAGCAGGGCGCCAAGGGTCTGGCTGCGGGTACCTTACTCCACGCCTTCCAGGATCCGCTGCTCCCACGGTTTCAGGATAGCGTACAAGGCATCGTTCATCGGAGTGGGGACGCCCACTTTCCGGCCCATGCGGACAACTGCGCCGGTCAGGCCTTCCAGTTCAACCGGCTTGCTCTCCAGGAAGTCTTTGGCCAGCGAGGCCAGACCTAGCGCCGGGAAACGGTCTAGCGAGTCCATGGCCCACTCCAGGGAGTCCTCCATGATCGGCGCGCCCCGGGCACGACCCACAGTCAGCACCTCGTCTATGGTCCGGCGAATCAGTTCCCTGGTTTCGGGAATGGAGCGCATTTGGCCGTAAGCCGAGCGGCTGGCGGCGCAGACCGCGGCGGAGCCAGCCAGGTAGGAGAACTTCTGCCACAGCATTCCGGCCATGTTCTCCTGGAGTTCAACCCGCCATCCGGCCTCCTGGAATAGCGCCAAGAGCCGCCGGCCCCGTTCCGTTATTCCGGGCGTCAGCTCTCCGAAGGTGGCCGTCCCCGGACCTCCCTGGGTGACCACACCGGGCTCCTTGATTCGGCCTTCCAGATAGGCCGAGCCAATCATCACCCGCGATTCTCCCAGGGCCTCGACCAGTTGGTCCCCGTTGTCAATGCCGTTCTGCAGCGTCAGGACTATCGAGTCCGGGCCCATCAGCGGTCCGATGGCCTGGATCGCCGGTGGGTTGTGGTACATCTTCACGGTAAACAGTACCAAGTCCTGGTGTTCAGCCCCGCTGGTATCCTCTATCGCGGGACCCGGGGCCGTGAACTCTCCGTCGTTGGCGCTTTCCACCCGAAGGCCATTCTTATTTATTGCCTCCAGGTGGGCCCCGCGGGCGACGTAGGTTACCTCATGCCCGGCCCTGGCCAGCAACCCACCGAAATAGCCGCCCACGCCTCCAGCGCCCATGACTCCGACTTTCATTCTGGCCGCCCCCCTTTCCAACGCAGTTGCCGCCCCGCCCTGGAGCGGTTTTGCCTGCTTCGCTAGCTGATGGGATAACCGTGTTGTTCCCGCAGGTCTCGCTTGAGTACCTTGCCCATGACGTTTCGGGGCAACTCGTCGATGAACACCACCGAGCTGGGACGCTTGTAGCCCGCCAAGTGTTGGCCGCAGAGTTGGATAAGGTCTTCTTCGCTCACTCCGTCGGAGCGGCGCACCACCACGGCCCGTACTTCCTCGCCCCATTCCAGGTCGGGCACGCCGATTACTGCGGCCTCCTCCACTTCCGGATGGGACAACAGAGTCTGCTCCACTTCCTCCGGGGAAATCATCTCCCCGCCCCGTTTGATAAAGTCCCTGGCCCTACCCGCCAGGAAGATATAGCCGTCCTCGTCCTGGTAAGCCAGGTCCCCGGTATACACCCAACCGGAACGTATAGTTTCCCCGGTGGCCGCGTCCTGCCGCCAATACCCCTTCATCATACGCGAACCCTGGGCCACAATCTCCCCAATTTCGCCAACGGGTAGAGGATGCCCCTCTTCGCCCACAATCATCACTTCCACGTCATCCAAGGGCTTACCAATGGACGTCAACCTACGGAGCTTACGCTCTACTTCCTCCGGCGGCCCTTCCAGGACATGGTCCTCGGGCGGCAGCATGGTTATGGTTGAAGCAGTCTCGGTCTGGCCAAAGGCGTTGATGAACCGGGCCCCTGGGAATTGGACAATCGCCTCTTGAATAACTGGCAAAGGCATGGGGGCGGCACCGTAGGTAATGACATCCAGCGAGGAAAGGTCGAAATCGTGGAAACCGGGGGAGTCCATTATCCGCTTTAGCATGGTGGGCACCAACATGGCCCGGTTCACCCGGTGCTGTTCCGCCAGGGCCAACCACTCCTGGGCATCGAACTGCCGCATCACCACCAGGGTCCTGCCGCCATAGACGGCGGCCAGAGAAGCCTGCAACCCGGCAATGTGGTAGAGGGGGACAGTAAGTAGGTTCGTCTCCTCGATTTCCGGGTCTGCCGGCGAAACCGTAGCCAGCAGGTAGGAAGAGAAACTCTCGTGGGTGAGCATGACCCCCTTGGGAACGCCGGTAGTGCCCGAGGTGAACATAATCACCGTGGTGTCCTCGTCGTCACCTTCAGGAAAGTGCAGTTGCTCCTCGTCTCCGGCTGCCAGTAGGGCCTCGTAGCTCAACATTTTCCCGGCAGCCTCGCCATCCAGGACGACGATGCGTTCCTCGGGCAGGGCTTCCGGAGCAGCGCCTTCGGACAGCAGGGCCAAATATCGTTCACCGATGAAAAGAAAGCTGGGCTGGGCGATTGCCAACATTTGGGCCAATTCCTCGGTCTTAGCCCGGAAGTTAATCGGCACGTAAACGGCGTCCAATTGGGCCGCCGCAAAGTAAATTTCGATGCTCTGGCTGCAATTGACTTGCATAATGGCAACCCGTTCGCCTGGCCCTATACCCTGGTCGGCCAGCGCATTGGCCAGGCGGTTCACCCGCTCCTGCAATTGGCCGAAGGTAATGTCCTGCCCGTCGAACACGACCGCATTGCGGTCGGGCACTATGGCGCTGGCGATAATCAGGAACTCGGTCGTGTTCATCCGGCGCTCACCTTGACTTGAACTGATTGATTCACAGGTAGTCTAGCGTCCCCAACACTGGGCCGCCAGCCTGGTTTCCAGTTCCAGGGCGTCCTTCAGCCTCAGGTCCGCCCCTTCTCGTAGGGACCTCTGCACCGCGCCCAGCAAGTTTTTACCCACGGCAGCCAGTTGTTCGGCCACTGCCTCCGCCGTATCCAGCAGGGCATCCAGCTCCACCAGTCGAGTAATTAGGCCCAACCGCAGGGCCTCCTCGGCGTCGAACCTGCGCCCGGTAAGGAGCAAGTCCGTGGCGGTTGAGGAGCCGACGTTACGGGGCAGGGTTTGAGTCCCTCCCGCCGCCGGTATCATACCCAACCGGACTTCCGGAAGGGCAAAAATCGTGTCCCGAGCGGCGATACGGAGGTCGCTCAACAAGGCTATCTCAACCCCGGAGCCAATGCAGTAACCGTGAAGAGCCGCAACCACCGGCTGTTCCAAGTCGATAAGTTGGCCCCAAACGTCCCGTTCCCAACGCACCTGGCGGGCCACCGCCTGGGAGGGGGCCGTCCCGAATTCGGTCAAATCAGCGCCGGCGCAAAAGGCGCGCCCATTGCCGGAAATGAGGACGGTCCGGATGTCTGGATCATCCCGCACCGCCGCCAACGCCTCGGAAAAGTCATCCCGCATCTGGATATTATAGGCGTTCAGCACTTCCGGTCGGTCCAGGGATATGTGGGCCATCCCGTTGCGCTTGCTGAATTGTAACGTTTGGAAAGTGGACATCGACCCCCAAAAAGTCCGTCTGCAACCGGCGCAGCCGTCGAGTTTCTCTACCTGGACATTAGGCGCCCGGCATTTGGTGCGAAATCAAAAGTCCGAGGCGTGCGTTCCCGCCCGTTTCACCTGCCGACGGCGACCCGCTCTAAACACTAGCCAGCGGCGGAGCTGCCTTCATGTACAACTCAGCAAGTTCCAGCTCGGTATAGCGAAGGCCGACGTTCTCCACATTGTGAGCGTCGCTTACCTCAACCAGCATCAGGGAGTGGACTTGGGCCACCTCCCGGACCTGTTCCTTGCGGATGTGCCAGTTGTGGATATAATTATCAATTTCTATCGCGTGGACGTTCTCTTCAATAATTATGTTGGGCGAGTAGTACCCCGGGTGGCAATAGATACGGAACACGCCGCCATTGTCCAGGAATAGCTCTGACACCTGGTACTCGTCGAAGGGATTTTGGGGAGGACGTATTTCAATTTCCCAACCGGGAATGATAATCGTCTGGCCGGGAAAGTTGGCCTCCACCAAGTCACGGAACTCGAAGGCCCAGTCCCGGTTGTGGTGGTCGGTAATGGCGATGCCGTCAATACCCTGGGACTTTATCTGGGCCAGCACCTTTTCGGCTATGTCCAAGGACGGGGGCTGGAAATTAAAGGCCTCCCAGATGTGGGTGTGCAGGTCTAGTTTAACCTTCAAGGGGGTCCACACCTCCCGTAGTGTAGGGGCCCGACTTCAGGCCCATCTGGGATAACACCCTTCAGGTCCCTGAGTAATGGGGGTTCCGGCGCTCGGTGAAGGAGCGGAGTCCCTCGGCCCGGTCTGCCGTGCTTTGTAGGATTACGTTCAGGTCAGCTTCCAGCCGCAGGCCCTGGTCCAGGGAAACATCCATCCCGCTGTTGACGGCTTCCTTGGCGTAACGGGCGGCTATGGGCGCACCGGCGGTAATTTCATCGCTCACCTGCTTTACCGCTTGGGCAAGTTGACCGGGTTCCACCACCCGGTTGACCAGCCCTATTGCCAGCCCTTCGCCCGCGTCGATTACGCGAGAGGTGAGCAACAAGTCCCTGGCCCAAGCGGGTCCCACCAGCCGGGCCAAACGCTGGGTGCTTCCGTCCCAGGGGAAGGAGCCTCGGGCCAGGTCGGTAATACCCAGCCTGGCGTGGCTGACCGCAATTCGTAAATCTGCCGCCAGGGCCAATTCCAGTCCGTGGTCCAGGGCATCGCCGTTTATAACAACTAGGGTGGGTATGGATAGGTCGGCCAGCAGCCCGGCAACCCTCATTGTTTTCAGCCACGCCGCCCGGTCTTCGATGGAGGCCCGGCTCAACTCGTCGGGAACAGCAGTCCGCCCCGAGGAAAATACCCCCTTGCTGCCGGTGACCACCAGGAGATGTACATCGGGCTCTTCGGCCACCTGACGGCAAGCCAGAGCCAGTTCCTCGGCCAGTTCTTGAGTTATTCGGTTGTCCTGCCCAGGACCATCGAGAGTGATGGTGGCCGAAGGAAGATGACGTTCGTATTTTAGGAATTTGTAAGGGATGTCAAATTGCCTACCGGATGGGGCTAGGGGTGACGGGACCATCAGCGCAGGCTACCGCACCCCTGTGGCTAAATAGTACGGCCCAGCTAGTATCTTGACAAGAGCCAGTGCCTTGATTACGATGATTTAGCACTCTACGAGCGAGAGTGCTAAAATGGTGTGTAAGCCTGTTAAAGGTCACATAACAAACCGATAGTTATATAGAAAGGAGGATGCGTTGGTAACGAGCGTTAAGTTTGTGCCCTTGGGCGAGCGGGTAGTAGTTAAGCCCATAGAGCAGGAACAGACAACTAAGGGTGGAATATTCCTGCCGGACACGGCCAAGGAGAAGCCCCAGGAAGGGGAAGTGGTCGCGGTAGGGCCAGGCCGAGTCACCGATGACGGTTCCAGGCTTCCCATGGAATTGGGCGTAGGGGACCGCGTAATCTACTCCAAGTTCGCCGGCACTGAGTACAAGGAAGGCGACGAAGACTACCTGATCATGCGTGAGAGCGACGTCCTAGCCAAGATTTCATAGCAGATTTAGAAGGAGAGACCGGATGCCCGCGAAGAAGCTAGCTTACTCGGAAGAGGCCCGCAAGACCCTACGCACCGGCATTGACGTGCTGGCCGATTCCGTCAAGGTAACCCTGGGTCCCAAGGGCCGCAACGTAGTCTTGGACAAGAAGTTCGGCCCCCCTCTGGTGTGCAGCGACGGCGTTACTATCGCCAAGGAAATTGAGTTGCCCGACGCCTTCGAGAATATGGGCGCGCAGTTGATTAAGGAAGCCGCCACCAAGACCAACGACGCTGCCGGCGACGGCACCACTACCTCCATCGTGTTGGCCCAGGCCATCATCAACGAAGGTTTCAAGAACGTAACCGCCGGTGGCAACCCCATGGCCATCAAACGGGGCATTGAGGCTGCGGTGGACGCCATCGTCAGCGAACTGCAAGGCATGTCCCAGCCGGTGGAGACCCGCGAGAGGATTGGTCAGGTGGCCAGCCTTTCCGCCCACGAAGACGCCATCGGCACCACCATCGCCGATGCCATGGAGAAGGTCGGCAAAGACGGCGTGATAACCGTCGAGGAATCCAAGAGCATGACCGACGAGACCGAATACGTCGAAGGTATGCAGATTGACCGCGGCTACATCTCCCCCTACTTCATCACCAACTCCGAGCGCATGGAAGCGGCAATTGAGGACGCCACCATCATCATCACCGACAAGAAGGTCTCCGCCGTTGCCGAGTTGTTGCCGGCCCTGGAGAAGATGCTTCAGACCGGTAGGAAGAACGTGGTAATCCTGGGTGAGGACGTAGACGGCGAGGCCCTGGCTACCCTGGTAGTCAACAAGCTCCGCGGCACCCTCAACATCCTGGCCGTGAAGGCCCCCGGTTTCGGCGACCGTCGCAAGGCCATGCTGGAAGACATCGCCATCCTGACCGGCGGCACCGTCATCAGCGAGGAAACTGGTCGGAAACTGGACTCCGCCGACTTGGAGGACTTTGGTCAGGCCCGGCGGGTCAGCTCCACCAAGGACGAGACCACCATTGTCGAGGGCCGGGGCTCGGAAGATGGCATTCAGGCCCGGATCAACCAGATTAAGACCCAGATTGAGGAGACCACCTCCGAGTTCGACCGGGAGAAGCTCCAGGAACGGATGGCGAAGCTGTCCGGCGGCGTGGCCGTTATCAAGGTTGGAGCCGCCACCGAGATCGAGCTCAAGGAGCGCAAGGCCCGGGTGGAGGACGCCCTGTCCGCCACCCGTTCCGCAGTGGAAGAAGGGATCGTCCCCGGTGGCGGGGTCGCCTTGGTACGCGCCCAGCGCGCCCTGGACAGCGTCTCCGGTCTGAGCCAGGACGAGGAAGTGGGTGTCAACATCATCCGCCGCGCCTTGGAACAGCCTTTGAAGCTTATCGTCGAGAACGCCGGCTCCGAAGGGGCTGTGGTGCTGAACGAAGTCAAGCAACAGGCTGATGACTACGGTTATGACGCGGAAGTCGGCGAGTTTGGCCCCATGCTGGAGCGGGGAATCGTCGACCCGACCAAGGTTACCCGGTTCGCCCTGCAAAACGCGGCCAGCGTCGCCGCTATGGTGCTGACCACCGAGTCCATGATTACCGACATCCCGGAGCCTACCCAGGCTGCTCCGGCCATGCCTCCCATGGACTACTAATCCCGGGCCCAGCCCAGGAAGCGCAACGGCAACCCAGCAGACTGCCCCGGCAATCGCCGGGGCAGTCCGATTTCCCAGGTTGAGCCAGACAAGTTCTCAGACTAATCGGGGCTCGTCGCGCTTAACCGCCTCTTCACCGGGCCAATGGTTCCTGTTAAAATGCCCGAAAAATGGACGGTGAGACTTGCCTGCCAACAAGGTATACCCTTCCGCCGCCGCTGTGGCCGATGTATTTGATGGCGCCACTGTTCTGGTGGGAGGCTTCGCCGGTCGGGGGGTACCCCATTCCCTCATCCAGGAATTGAGCCAGACCGGAGTTAAAGACTTGGTCTGCGTTTATTCGCCTGGCGATGTTCCCAGTTCCCCAGACCAGCCCTTGTCCGGTGTTCCCGGTCTGGTGGCCGCCGGGCAGGTGCGAAAATTGGTCTCGCCGCTTCCCTTCTATCCTGGCAGCGGTAGTGTCGTGGAGGAACAATGGAAAGCCGGTTTGTTGGAAATCGAGGTGGTCCCCCAGGGTGTGCTGGCGGAACGGTTGCGGGCCGGCGGAGCGGGCCTCGGCGGTGTGTTCCTGCCTACCGGTACAGGCACCCGCTTTGCAGATGGCAAAGAGGTCCAGACCCTGGAAGGACGCGACTGCGTCCTGGAAATGCCCATAACCGCCGACTTCGCCTTGATACGCGCCGACACAGCCGACAACCTGGGCAACACCACGTATCGGGGTGTTGGACGTAACTGGGGACCGGTCATGGCAATGTCGGCCAGCGTGACCGTGGTCGAAGTTGACCAGGTTTGCCAAGCCGGTGAAATCGACCCTGAGTTGATAATTACCCCCGGTATCTTTGTCAATCGGGTTGTTCGTGCGGGAGACTGATTGCATCCCTGACGCCAACCTAGGCGAGGTTCGCCCCCACCTGGTGCGGGGCGTCCACATCGGAGGACTATGCCCAGTGGGGACAGAATTTACTTCGACACTCTGGCGCGGCGGGTGGCCCAGGAGTTCAACCCCGGGCAGGTAGTGGCCCTGGGGCCCGGGATGCCCACCTTGGTGGCCAAGGAAGTGCCCCGGGAAGCGGGAGTCCAGTTCCTCGCAGACAGCGGCGCCCTCGGGTACCTCTATTCGGGTGATGGCCCCGTTTCCGAATCGCCCCTGGCGGATTCCAGCGGTACCGCAGTCGAGCCCACGCCGGGGGGCTCCATCATAAGCCTGGCTGACCACGGGGCTATGCTGCGGGGCGGCCACGTCAATTGGGCGGTGCTTCAGGCGGCCCAGGTGAGCGCCTCCGGGGACTTTGTCCACTGGACTAGCAGCGCGGTCCCGGGGATTTTGGGTCCGGGTTCGGCGGTTGATTTGGCTGCGGGCGCTACTGGCGTCATTGCAATAGTTTCCCACACCACCCCGGACGGCAAACCCTGTATCGTTTCTGAATTGTCGTTGCCGCCCGATGGGGCGGCGTGCGTCAGCCTGATTATCACCGACCTGGCCGTTATCCGAGTGCAGGCTTCCGGCCTGGTGCTGGAGGAAGTGGCGCCGGGTTGGACCGTCGAGGATGTTGCCCGTTTGACGGGAGCCCCCCTGACTCCCGCCAACAACGTGAAGGAAATTTCGGTAGGAGCGATCGACCGCACCCATTTGCCGGTCCCGACCAAGGTCTATCCCGATGGGCGTAGCGCGGTCGCCGACATACCCGACGGGGCCACGGTGATGATTGACGGCTTTGGCGGCCCTGGCGGGATGGCCCACCACCTGCTGGTCTCCCTGCGGGAACACGGCGCCAGAGAGTTGACCATTATCAGCAACACCGCCGGCATCGCCCGGATTATCAACTTCGGGACTCCGCCGGGGCAGCGGGCCATCGACCATAGTATCCTCATCGACAACAACCAGGTAAGAAAGGCCGTGGCTTCCTACCCCGTATCTCCTTCGGCTTCCCGGCCCAGCTCCTTCGAGTTGGCCTACCGTCGCGGCGAGGTGGAGTTGGAGTTGGTGCCCCAGGGAACGCTGGCGGAGCGGTTGCGGGCCGGGGGGGCTGGCGTGGCGGCATTTTACACCCCCACCGGGGTGGGCACGCTCATCGCCGAGGGCAAGGAGACCCGCACCATTGACGGCAAGGAGTACGTGCTGGAGCAAGGGCTAAGGGCCGACTTCTGCCTGATCCGGGCGCATAAAGCCGATACCCTGGGCAACGTGGTCTATCGGGGTACATCGCGCAATTTCAACCCGGTGATGGCGCCGGCGGCGACCACCACGGTGGTGGAGGTGGATGAGATTGTGCAGCCTGGCGACCTCGACCCGGAGGAAATTGTCACCCCAGGGATTTACATAAACCGCATAGTGCAGCGTCCTCCCGGTTTCTCCCCCTACGAGTAGTGCCGGGCGCTGTCCAACTTTAGGCAGGGAAATATGACCTTGGACAAAGAACGGCTTGGTCGCGAAGTAATAGCCATGCGGGTGGCCAAGGAACTGCCCGACGGAGGCTACGTCAACCTGGGAATTGGCATCCCCACCCTGGTCTCAGACTTTGTCACCGAGGGAAACGTCGTCTTCTACCACAGTGAAAGCGGAGTGCTGAACTGCGGCCCTCTGGCGGAAGAGGGGGCGGATGACATTGACCTGATTAACGCCGGGGGCCAGTTCTTGGAGCCAGTACCTGGGATGGCGTACTTTAGCTCGGTGGACGCCTTCGCCATGATTCGTGGCGGGCACGTGGACGTAACGGTCCTGGGGGCGCATCAAGTCTCGGCCAAGGGAGACCTTTCCAATTGGATGCTGCCGGAGCGGGGCGTCGGCAACATCGGCGGAGCGATGGACCTGGCTGCTGGGGCCCGGCAGGTAATCGTGGCCATGGAACACACCGACCGGGACAACCAACCCAAAATCGTACAGGAGTGCACCTACCCCATCACCGGCAAGGAATGCGTTTCGTTAATCGTCACCGACATCGCCGTCATGCAACCTACCGAAGAGGGCCTGCTGCTCAAGGAGGTGGCCCCCGGCTGGACGGCGGAAGAAGTGCAGGAGCTAACGGATGCCCAACTGGAGTTGGCGCCCGACCTGAAGGAGTACGAGCTGTAGCCGTATCCCAACTTGAGCAAGCCCTCATTGGCCGTCCCATGAATTGATTCCGACCACAGGGTTCTCGGATACTTAGGTAGAAGTCAATCTCAGTAGGGGGTATCTATGGGTTCAGTGGTGCTAAGCCTTGCGAGTGACATAGTTGTTTTGGTTTTGGCAGTAGCGGGGACCGTCCTCTGCGTGTCCGTGACGGTGGGGCTGTTCAAACTCTACCCATCCCTGCGCCGCACTGTTTCCAACCTCGAAAAGACCACCGAGTCGACGGCGGTGTCTGCCGAGAACACGGCCGTAATATCCAAGAGCTTTGCGGACCGTTCTGACGAGATAGCTGAGAACATCGCTGCGACTACCCGGAGTGCCCGGGAAGCAGCGGCGAGCAGCGCTGAAGCAGCCCGTAACGTCGCGGGGGCTGCGTCCCTATTAGGCCCGGCGGGGACTGTGGCGAATTATGCCAGCATTGCTAGAGCCGGGATACAGGGATTGCTTAAACATGAGCAGGTACAGGAATTGATTGACCAGGCTAAAGGGCAATTCCAACGAGAAGACATGCAGAACATGGTTAGAGGCGCGATAGGCAAGATAAAGCAGTCTGTAGGTGGCCGGCGCGGTAGGTAGCCACCGCTAATTTCACTAGAGTGAGGTACGAGGCCGATTAGTCTAACCTTTAAGCGGAACTCAGGCGCGATAGCCCAACCGGTAGGGTCTTGCGGTTCTGCCCCATAGTCCCCTCGCCCTTGACGGGAGAGGGTTAGGGTGAGGGTGATAACGTTGCCGACAGTCGTTTTACCCCCTCATCCCAACCTTCTCCCCCGGCGGGAGAAAGGGCCTTTCCACCTTAGTACGGAGAGAATCCTTGAGAATCGAAAGACCCTGGCCCAACCGGATTCTGCGTTGACTTCCCGCCGGTGCAGTGCTAAGCTAACAGAAGCAACAGAACAAAACGTTCTGGCGGGAGCTTGGGTTAGCCAGGCTGAGAGGGCGGCCAATATCGCCGCCGACCGTCTGTACCTGATCCGGGTAATGCTGGCGCAGGGATAAGACACTAGAAGCCAATTGATACCGCCAGTGCCAGCACTTGGCGGTTTTGTTTTACCTGGGTGCAAAAGGAGAGGCTAAGATGGCAGATGATTTGATTATCGGCGGCAAGAGTTTCAAGTCCCGCCTCATCGTTGGAACGGGAAGATACAGGACGATGGAGGACATGGTCGAGGCCCTGGAGGCCTCCGGCACCGAAATGGTTACGGTGGCTATCCGTAGATTGGACCTGGACAATCCCAACGAGAAGACCATCTTAGACTACATCGATTGGGACAAGTACAACATCCTGCCCAATACCGCTGGCTGCGGCACCGTGGAAGAAGCCCTGTTCGTAGCCCGGTTGGGTCGGGAAGTAACCAAGACCGACTTCGTGAAGTTGGAAGTCATCCCCGACGCCAAGTACCTGTTCCCCGACCCTTCAGCGACGTTGGAGGCCGCCCGGCAGTTGGTCAAAGAGGGCTTCATAGTAATGCCCTACATCCATGCGGACCCAGTGCTGGCCAAGAACCTGGAAGAGGCCGGATGCGCCACCGTGATGCCCTTGGGTTCCGCCATCGGCTCCGGCCAGGGAATCCACACTGTCGAAGAAGTGAAAATTATCATCGAACAGGCCAACGTGCCCGTGGTGGTAGATGCTGGGTTGGCCGTTCCTTCGGACGCGTCCCAGGCGTTGGAAATCGGAGCCGATGCGGTGTTGGTCAATACGGCCATTGCCCAGGCCACCGACCCGGCAATGATGGCCGAGGCATTCAAGCATGGCGTTGAGGGCGGTCGGAAGGCCTACCTGGCCGGAAGGATACCGGTCCGGGTGAGCGCGGCGGCCAGCAGCCCCACCTCTGACGTGCCCCAGCCGGCGGCGGCCAACACCTAAGCCCATGCCGCTCCAACTGCCAGACCCCTGTCTTTGCCTGGTGACCGACCGCCAAATCTGCGACGGAACATCTCTAATTGACCGGGTAGCCGAGGCGGTCGCCGGAGGTGTCGACCTGGTTCAGGTGCGGGAGAAAGACCTTCCGGGCGGGGCGCTGACCGATTTGACTCTGGCTTTGCGGGCCGCCATTGGCGATTCTGCGCTGTTGGTGGTCAACGAGCGCGCCGACGTTGCGGCGGCTGCAGAAGCCGATGGAGTCCAGTTGGGCGAAGAGGCCATTCCGGTAGCTGCCGCCAGGAGTATCCTGGGGCCGCACAAGCTCATAGGGCGGTCGGTACACTCGGTGGATGGCGGTATTCAGGCCGCTGCCAGCGGGGCCGACTTCTTGGTAGTTGGCACCATATTCGCCAGCCGCTCCCATCCAGGGGAGTCTCCCGCCGGACCGGGGTTGCTCCGTCGTCTGGCCCAGGAGTGCTCAGCCCCCCTTATCGGCATTGGGGGCATCGACGCGAATAACGTGGCCCAGGTGCTGCAAGCGGGCGCTAGGGGAGTGGCGGTAATCTCCAGCATTCTTGCCTCGGATGACCCCAGAAAGGCCGCCAGCGCGCTCAAGGAAATCATGCTGGCTGCTTATCGGACTACCGGTCCAGTGACAGGAGGCGCCAATCCATAATGATTAATTTGATGGTGAACGGCAAACCCAGGGAGACGGACGATGACATCAACCTGGAGACGTACCTAATGGGGTTCGACGTCAACCTCAAGTTCGTGGCTGTAGGGTACAACGGTGATGTCATCAAGAAGGAACAGTACACTCAAATCCAACTGCATAACGGGGATGTCCTGGAAATAGTGCGGCCCGTGGGCGGAGGCTAAGTCAGTTGAATGACTCCCCGTCCCTCACTCTTAAGACTCTGGACCCAATTCTTACCAGCCTCATAAGGGAGCACAATGACCGGGTTGTTGGTTGGATGCGCGATGAGCCTGGCTGCTGGGGATTTCTGGCGGGACAGGCGGTAGCCGGGTGCCGTCGAGACCTGGGCAGGGGCCTGGAGGAAATGGAGCGACGGCTGGTCTGGGACCGCTTGTGGTGGTTGCTGGAAACCATCAAAAAGGACGTGCTAGACAACTAGCTGGCCTTGGCAGGCCATCTTACCCGCTATTGGTAAATCTCCTTCCGTGCAATGCCTCGCCTCTTCCGCACGACCCCCGTTGTAATGGTCGTATTATCTGCTTCGGTGACGTGTCCCATTGCCTTTGCGCCACTGGAAACTTCTAGCCTCTGAAAAGACCGGAAGTCGCCCATAACTGGACTCGGCGCTAGCCTTTGGCTCAAGGCCACCCTTAAACCCTCGCCTGAGCCTAACCTTGGGGCTCAGGGAGTAAGGATTACCTTACCTCTGGTGCCCCGGTTGGCCAGGTGCTCGTGGGCCTGAGCAACTTCGGACATGGGCAAGACCCGGTCCACCACCAGGTTTACCTGCTCGTTGGCAATCAGGGGGAACAACTCTGTCATCGCCGCTTGGTGGTCCAGGGCGCCAGCGGGAGAACGGCCCATGCTGAAACCAATGATGGTACGGTTGAGGGTAGTAATATCCGTCGAAACCAGGTTGGCCGGCGCGCCGGAAGCGTTTCCGTAGCTAATCAGCTTGCCGTAAGAAGCCACGCAGCGGACACTCTTCTCCAGAACAGGTCCCCCCACGCACTCCAACACCAACTCCACGCCATTGCCGTCGGTGAGCTCGTTGACTCGGGTCTCAAAGTCTTCGGTGGTGTAGTTGATGGTTTCGTCGGCGCCCAGGGAGCGGCTCAACTCCAGCTTGTCCTCGGTGGAGGCGGTGGTGATAACCCGGGCCCCCCAAGCCTTGGCCAACTGGGTTACTACAGTTCCCACTCCCGACGCCCCGGCTTGAATTAGCACCGTGTCTCCCCTCTTCATCTGTCCCCTAGACTTCAGAAGATGGTACGAAGTTAAGAACACTACCGGCATCCCCCCGGCCTTCACCGGGTCAATGGTCTCTGGGTAGGGGAAGACGAAATTGGCGTTGACAGCCACGTACTCGGCGTTTCCCTGGGGCCCCATCGCCATCACCCGTTGGCCCACCGTGAGGCCGGCAACCGCCTCTCCCAACTCGGTGATGGTGCCCGCCGACTCGATACCCAGGGTTGACGGCAGGTCTGGCCCGGGGTAATTGCCGCCCCGCCGCATAATGTCCGCGTAATTGACACCAGCAGAGTCCACCTTGATGACCACCTGTGTTGCCCTAGCCTTGGGTATATCGACATCGGCCCACTGTAGCACCTCGGGACCGCCGTACTCTTGAATTCGTACTGCCTTCATTTACGCCTTCCTTATTGCCGACCTGCTCCGAGGAATCATCGCCCGACTAGGAATTGTCGTGATGGTATCTCATTTAGTTGGGACCTGATTGCCAGGCCGGCGCCTGCCGCTGGTTAACCCCCGCCGCGTCTCTGGGGTGAATCCAACACGTCGGGATTGAGCACCAGTATGGGTTCTCCCGCATTGAAAGCCAGGATGTTTTCAATTACGCCGCTATAAAAGGCCCGGTAGGACTCCTGGGTAACATAGCCAACGTGGGGGGTTATCACGGTGTTGGACAGCCGCAAGAAGGGATGGTCTGAGGGGAGCGGCTCAACGTCGAAGGTATCCAGGCCGGCCCCAGCGATGGCTCCACCTTGCAACGACTGGATCAAGGCCCCCTCATCTACTATGGGACCCCGGGAAATGTTGATTAAGTAAGCCGTGGGTTTCATCAGCCCCAACTCGTGGGCCCCCACTAGGCCCCGGGTGCGGTCGCTCAGGCGCAGGTGGACGGACACGACGTCCGAATCCCGGAAGAGCGTGTCTTTATCCACCAGAGTGGCCCGGCACTCGGCGGCGCGCTCCGCAGTGAGGTTTTGGCTCCAGGCAATCACGTTCATATCGAAGGCGTTGCCCACCCGGGCCACCAGGGAGCCGATATGTCCCAGCCCCAACAGGCCCAGGGTCTTGCCCTTCAGTCCCATACCTACTACCGAGCCCCACTTGCCTTCCCGGGCCTCTCGGTCTTCCAGGGGTATTTGCCGCATCAGGGAAATTATCAACCCCCAGGTGAGTTCGGTGGGGCCCTCACCCGTTCCCCCGGTGCCGCAGGCCACAATTCCCAACTCAGATGCCGCGGGAAGGTCAAAAGAGGCGTTGCCCCCGCCGGTGGTAATGAGTAGTTGCAACTCCGGCAAGCGGGAGAGGAGGGAACGGGGGAATGGGGTGCGCTCCCGCATCCCCATCACCACTTGGAAGTCTTGCAGGCGTTGCGCCAGGCTGTCCTCATCGGCCACGTGGTCCCGGAAGAACTCCACTTCCGTATCGCCAGGGAGCCGGGACCAATCGGCAAACTCATGGGCTACGCCCTGATAATCATCCAGAATCGCAACTTTCAAAGAACTGACCTCCTCATAGGCCCAAAGACTTCCCGACTTCTGAAGCTGGGCTTTTACTGGGCTACAGTTAACTACACGGTGCGTACCGGGTCAAGGATGGCGAGCCAGTGGCCGGGGGCAGCCCAGGGCAAACGCATTCTAATTTGAAGCCACAAACTGGCAGAAATATTTTGCGAGAATCGGCTCCGGCTTGAGCGATTCGGAAAAATTCCAAGCAAGAGTTGCGTCGGTTGCCCAATGATAAAGGTTCAACCGCAACCTCCGATTTTAGAATGCGTTTGCCCTGGGGGGCAGCCCCCAACGTTTTACACTCCCATTTCTTGGTGATACGATAGGCGACAGTCTCCGCCGGAAAGATACCCAGGACAGGACCTGACCAGGGGGCTAATCCCCATTATCCCACCGAGAAACGCAACTGCGGACGGTTTCCCACAGCAGCCGGAGGTGAACTATGGACGCCCACGAATACGAGGTGGCTATTATCGGTGGAGGCATCATCGGATTGTCTACCGCCATGCAGTTGGTGCGCCAATACCCCTCTGGAGCCAGGATCGCCGTGGTGGAAAAGGAGAACGAGCTAGCGGTCCATCAGACCGGCCACAACAGCGGCGTAATTCACTCCGGCATTTACTATCGACCAGGTTCCCGGAAGTCCCAGTTCTGCGTGGCTGGGGTCCAAAAACTGGTGCAGTTTTGCGACGACAACGAGATTGAATATGAGCGGTGCGGCAAAGTAATCATAGCCACCGATGAATCGGAGTTGGGACGGTTGCAGGACCTGTACGAGAGGGGCACGGCCAACGGCGTTGCCGACCTGGAGATTATTGACAGCGCCAGGCTGGAAGAAATCGAGCCGCACGTCAGGGGGGTCAAAGCCTTATGGGCCCCTCATACAGGCATCGTCGACTACACTAGGGTCGCTTCGGCCTACGCCATTCACTTCCAGGAAGACGGCGGCGACATTTTCACCGGAGCTGCGGTGCAGGCTATTTCCGGGTCCGTCGGCTCTTACACTGTGCGTACCGGCAGGGGCGAATTGAAGGCCAAGCACATCATCAACTGCGCCGGGCTTTATGCCGACCGGGTGGCCGAGATGATGGGAGAGGAGATCGACGTCCGTATTATTCCCTTCCGGGGCGAGTATTACACCCTGCGGCGCGAAAGCCAACACCTGGTTAATGGCCTCATCTACCCGGTACCCGACCCCAGGTTCCCATTCCTGGGCGTTCATTACACCCGGAATATCCACGGCCAGGTGGAAGCCGGCCCCAACGCGGTGTTGGCCCTGGCCCGCGAGGGCTACCAGAAGAAAAACATGGACCTGGGCGAGTCCCTGGCGACCGTCACCTTCCCGGGGTTCTGGAAGATGGCCATGCGCCACTGGAAGACCGGGATTGGTGAGCTGCACCGTTCCTACAGCAAGGGCGTATTCGTTCACGATCTGCAACGGCTGATACCAGAAATACAGGCCCAGGACCTGGCCTCCGGCGGCTCCGGCGTGCGGGCCCAGGCAGTATCCAAAACAGGCGCCATCCTCGACGATTTCCACATCCTGCGGGGAAGGAGCGCCGTCCACGTGCTTAACGCCCCGTCCCCGGGGGCCACGTCTTCCCTGGCTATCGGGGAACACGTTGCGGACTTGGCCATAGAGGCTTTCACCTAGCCCTTTGATGGCGACCCAGCGTCCTTGGGAAATGAAAGGCCCTGGTGGGTGTTGAGTCAAGACCGCAGGGACCGTTCACTCTCGGCTACGCTGCCAGGGCCCCTGGAAAAGCTATTTGCTGTGGGCCTTTCCGCTTGGACCTGCGGTTGCGCAGCCTCCCTAAAGGGTAAGCCCGTATCTAAGACATAATACTTAGTCGCCAAACATATTGCTGCCCTTCGCCTAGCTAAGTATAATCCTCACCATGAACCCGGAGTTACCATAAGTAGCATCTCTCCGGGCCCAGCAATAGCGGCAGCGGTGGGCGTTGGCTTCAACAAAGAATCATATAGAACTGGGTGTTTGGCAGGTAACTGAAGAATCAGTTCGGGACTACCTGAGTGCTGTTGGCGACGACAACACTGCCTACGATAGGTTCGGGTTGGCCCCGTCTCTGGCCCTAGCGGCGCAAGCCCTGGCAGTGATGGTGGATAAGCTGGCCCTGCCGCTTGGGGCGATTCACAGCCTGCAGGAAGTGGAGACGCTGAAACCCGTACCCTACGGTACCCAGGTGGTTTGCTCAGCAACTGTGGAACCTCCCCGACGCCGGGGCCAGTTGCAGTTCATCACGGTGGGTTTCACGCTTACCGACGGGGCTGGCGAGGAGGTGGTAGCGGGTAAGACCACCGTTCTGGTAACTGGGCATGAGCCCTAAGTTGTTCCGGCGGGGCCACGGCTAGCCCAAGGGGAATATGGAAACTGCGCTCCCGACCATCGTTAAGAAGGTAATCCAGGCCCAACTCAATGAATATGCTGTCGTTTCCGGTGACCGGAATCCCCTCCACCTGGATTCGGAATTCGCCTCGTCAACCCAGTTTGGCGGGATAATTGCTCACGGTATGTTGACCCTCGCCTTTGTTTCTCAGATGATGTTGACCGCATTCGGCAAGGACTGGTTGGAGACTGGCGGTCTCAAGGTTAGGTTCAAGGGCGCGGCTTATGTGGGCGATGAATTGGAAACGTGGGGAGAGGTAACCAAGAGGGATGCCTTGCCCTCCCAAACTTTGATAACTTGCGCGGTCGGCCTGCGAAGACGCAGCGATGGCGGCGAACTAATCAGCGGCACCGCTACGGTAAGGGCATCCCAGTAACCCTCGGCGGTTTCCCGCAGGCCAAGGAACAGGAGCTATGGATAAAGGAAGGGACCGGTCTACCGTGCGAGTAGTGGTCGACGCCATGGGCGGCGACCACGGCCCCCAGGAAACAGTGAAAGGGGGCCTGGAAGCCCTGGAAGCCATCGACGGACTGGAAATAGTCCTGGTGGGCGACCAAGAAGAGCTGGGCCAAGTTCTGGAGCGGCATCATGCAGTCGGCCAGCCCATTACCGTGATACCTTCAAAGGGGAAAATCGGGGACGAAGAACACCCCATCCAGGGATTGCGGAGGAAGCCCGACGCTTCCATAGTCGTTGCCACCAAGTTGCTGAAGGCAGGAGAGGCCGACGCCGTAGTCTCGATGGGCTCAACGGGAGCGTCCATGGCCAGCGCGGTGATGATATTGGGGTTGATGGACGGCCTGGAGCGCCCCTGTATTGGCGGCCCCTTCTTGGGACTGGCCCCCCGCACGGTGTTGGTGGATATGGGCAGCAATGTGGACTGCCGCCCCTCCTTGCTGCTGAGTTTTGCCGCTATGGGCGTGGTCTTTGCCCGCCGTTTCCTGGACATCGAGAATCCCAGGGTTGGTCTGCTGAGCGTGGGCGCGGAAGAGGCCAAGGGCAACCGTCAGGTCCAGGAGAGCTACCAACTATTCCGCGATAGCCATCTCAACTTCGTGGGCAACGTGGAGGGTATGGACTTCTTCACCGACCGGGCCGACGTTATCATTTGCGACGGCTTTGTGGGCAACATTCTGATGAAGTTCACCGAAGGGTTGGGCGGCGCCCTGGGCCCATTCCTGCAGAAGCAATTATCCCAGGTGTTATCGCCGGAGGACTTGGCCCAGGTCACAGCCGACCTGTGGCGGACCACCAACCTGCCCCGCAAGATGGGCGGCCCCCTCTTCGGAGTCAACGGAGCAGTCGTCTTGGGACACGGGTCTTCCAGGGCAGACGGCATCGCCGGAGCCATCAACACCGCCGTTCAGTTTGTCCGTCTGGGCATGGTTGAAAGTATGCGGGAAGAGCTTTCGGGCATCCACCAGCCCGGAAAGCTGACGGTCTAGACGGTGGTAAGCTCCCCGCTGGAGGGCCAAGTAGCCCTGGTCACCGGGGCGTCCCGTGGCATCGGGGCCGCGGTGGCGCGTCGGCTGGCCGAAAATGGCGCCAAGGTGGGCGTGAACTACAACACCAGCGAGGACGCCGCCCACGAGATTGCCGCAGGTATCAGTAAAGCAGGGGGAGAAGCCCTGGTAGTAGGGGGCGACATCTCCCAGGAGGCGGCGGCCCAGGCATTGGTAGCTAGGGTCGTTGAACACTGGGGACGGATCGACATCCTGGTTAACAATGCGGGCGTCACCAGAGACCGGCTGTTGCTTAGAATGTCGCTGGCCGACTGGGAGCAGGTGCTGGATGTTAACCTGAAGGGCGCTTTCCTCTGCACCAAGTTCGTGATGCCCCATCTCATACGCCAGAGACGGGGTCGGGTGGTCAATATTTCCTCGGTAGTTGGTATCAGCGGAAATCCGGGCCAGGCTAATTACTCCTCCTCGAAAGCTGGGCTGATTGGCTTCACCAAGGCAGTGGCCCGGGAAGTGGCGTCCCGCAACGTAACAGTCAATGCCCTGGCCCCCGGTTTCATCCTGGGCGGCGGCATGGTGGACCAGCTATCCGAAGAGGCGCAACGGGAGATAATGCAGCGTATCCCCATGGGCCGGTTCGGCAGCGCCGAGGATGTGGCGGGAGCGGTGGTCTTCCTGTGTGGAGAAGCTGCTGGTTACATTACAGGACAAGTGCTGACAATAGACGGCGGTCTGATTGCTTAATCAGGGGATAGTGACGGGCGGGCTTCCTCGTGATTAGGCTTCTGTTCTCGCTTCTATTGCTCCCTTTTAAGATACTCGGCTCGCTCCTATCCTGGGCCTCCTGCTTCGGTGTGGCCGTACTGGTTATAGTAGTCTTGGCGCTGATCTGGTTCATCGTACTCCGTTAGGCGGCGCTCTCCAGTGTGGTGCTCCAAGGGCCCTGCTTGACCCCTATTCTCTCCAGCCGCCAAGCGCTACACGTCACCGATAAGTAGCCAGCGCTCCGTTTTCATTCCACCAGGCAGTTTCCCCGCGCACCGTTCCTGACCCTGCCCCAATGATCAAGTAGACCGCTCCGCCGGAAGAATAGGGAGGTATTGAGCATGTTGCCCAGCACCAGACTACGGCAATTGTTGGCCGAGACCGGCATCATAGTTGCCCCCGGAGCATACGACTGCCTGACTGCCAAGATTATTCAGCAGGCGGGTTTCCCGGCAGTATACATGACCGGCGCTGGAACGTCGGTAGCCCGGCTGGGCTACCCCGACCTGGCATTGGCTACGATGAGCGAGATGGTGGCCAACGCCGCCGACATCGTTGCCACGGTGGACCTGCCGGTCATCGCCGACGCCGATACCGGCTACGGGGGAATTCTCAACATCCAAAGGACCATCCGCCAATACCAGCAATGCGGTGTGGCCGGCGTTCATATCGAAGACCAGGAGTTTCCCAAGCGGTGCGGCCACCTGGACAACAAACGGGTTATTCCCGCCGAGGAGATGACCCCCAAGATTCGGGCGGCAGTGGACGCCCGGACCGACGAAGACTTCGTGCTCATCGTCCGCACCGACGCCCTGGCTGTGACCGGCTGGGACGATACTCTGCGGCGCTGCGAGAAATACATTGCCGCCGGAGCGGACGTACTGTTCGTTGAAGGCATTCGGTCCGTGGAAGAGGCCGAGTCCCTCAACCAGAGCCTGGACGTCCCATTGCTCTACAATTTTGTAGAGACGGGCAAGTCTCCGTTGATTCCCGCCCCGGAATTGGAAAGGATGGGCTTCAAGATTGTGATATTCCCCGCCAGCGCCTTCCTGACAGTGGCAAAAGTCGTGACCGAGTTGATGCGAGAGCTGCGGGAACGCGGCACCACCGAGGGACTGATGGGCAATATGAAGGGCCTGGTGGACTGCTTCGACATGATGGGCCTGACGGAGATGCTCTCCCGCGACGCCCAATATGCCGACTCGCCTTGAGCAATGGGGGATGATGAGCGGTTCCCGGAGAATGGCGTGGCCGAGGATTTGGTATGAGTGAGGAAATGGGCGCCAACGGCAGCACAGATGAGCGGTTCGCCTCCAGGCTGCCGGCGGCAGTGGCCGGGTGGCAGAGGGTCGGAATCATAACGGAAGAACAGGCCGCGGCCATTCTCCAGAACTACGAAACGAGCGACGCCGGACCTGCGTCACGAGGACGCCTAATCAGCATTCTGGTGACCCTGGGCGCAGTGCTGATTGGTCTGGGAGTCATCCTCTTTTTCGCCGCTAATTGGCAGGAGATTAGCAAAGAGGTGAAGCTGGCCTTGATGTTGATCGCGGTCCCGGCGGCCTACGGGGCGGGTTATTGGGCACGTTACCGGCGGCAGTATGTGAGGGCCGGGACGGCCGTCATCTTGCTGGCGGCGGTGATGTACGGAGCGGCCATTCACCTGGTGGCCCAGGCCTACCACATCCCGGTAAATAGCCCCAACCTGGTGCTGTTGTGGTTTGTAGGTGTGCTTCCGTTGGCCTACGTTACCCGGTCGCAGTCCGTATTGACGCTGGGGATTGTGCTGTTTCTGGCTGGAATTGGGTTTAGAGGGCAGGAGTGGCTATCAGACTGGGACTGGGTCCCATTCCACGGCTTCCCGCTTTATATGGTACTGGGGTTGGCGCTTTTTAGCTTGGGACGAGCGCAGCAAGGAATCAGATTGACGATGGTCTACGCCAGGCCTTATGAGTTGGTGGGGGTGGTGTTGACTTTTGGAACGCTCTATTTGCTGAGTTTCAGGTTCTGGTGGGAGGAGGTGTTTAGGCGTTGGGCAAAGGACACTCCGCTAATTCCCGATGTAGTGGTGGAATATTGGTTGCTGGCCGGAGGCGCAGTCGCCGTCACGATTTTTGGGTTCGCGGTGAGTTGGCTAGTGCAACAGCGGCGGGGATTGAGCGGCGGGACGCTATATGCTGAGCTTCTAGCGGCGGCGGTGTTCCTGGGCTGCGCGGCCTTGGTGGTGTTTCTGCCGGGGGCCGGTGTTTGGGTTTACCCGTTGCTATTCAACCTGGTGCTGCTGGGTGGGATAGTTGGACTGCTGTTCTTTGGGTATGCCAACGGGCAAGAATTCTATATCAACCTGGGGTTGCTCTTCTTCAGCATCGACGTGTTCACCAGGTATTTTGAGTATGGTTTTGACCTGTTGGACCGATCGATTATCTTCATAGTTGCCGGAGTAATCTTGCTGGCCGGCGGATTCCTGCTGGAGCGAGGGAGGCGAATGATGGTTCGGCAACTGCGGACCCAGGAAGGTGGCGGATGAGCCTCAAGTTCAACGTAGGATTCTGGTGCATCGTCGGCGTCCAGATAGTGGTGCTCCTGGCGATGATTGGGTTCAAAGAGACCGCCTTGCGTACCGGCACAGAGGTGGTGCTGCAAACGGTTCCGGTGGACCCGCGGTCCATTTTTCAAGGGGACTATGTTATCCTCCGCTACGCCATCGGAGTGCCGGGACGGAACGGCAGCTTGCCTTGGGACCGGGGAAACGAGGGCCGACCCGAACAGGGGACGGTAGTTTTCGTTACCCTGCGGCAGTCCGGGGACGTTTGGAGGGCGGCCTCTTATGATTTCAACCGGGACGAAGCCGGTCTGGTGGCAATCCGTGGGGAGATTGATGAGGGGGGAATTCTGGACTTTGGCATTGGGACCTACTTCGTTCCAGAAGGCACGGGGCGGGGCATCGAGAGAGCAGAGGACGTTAAGGTCAAGGTGGTGGTGGGCCAGGATGGAAAGGCCGTGATCAAAGAGGTCTTGGTTGACGGAGAGCTTTTCCAGCCGGTCCGTGAGGGGACCGACAGCCAGCAACGTTAAGCGCGGCATAGTTGGGCAGGCTGGCAAGACGCCCCCCGCACCCGGGACTTCGCGGACATGGATAGGAGCCTTACGCCAATGAACGGCGCATCCGCCGATACAAGGCAGACCACAAGGAGGCAGGGGCATGAGTTTGATAGTCCTGGTCATCGACATGGTTCGCGGTTTTCTGGAACCGGGGCACAATCTCTATTGCGGAGACAAGTCCCGGGAGATTATTCCCAACGTACAACAGTTGTTGGAGCGGGAGACGGCTGCCGGTTCGGAGATTATCTTCATCTCCGACCATCACCTTCCCGACGATTTGGAGTTCCAGATGTTCCCGGTCCACTGTGTCATCGGAACGGAAGAACCCGAGATTATTCCCGAGTTGGCCCAATACGTGACCGGAACCAACGTGGTGCCCAAGAACAGGTACAGCGGCTTCTTCAACACCGACCTGGAAAGGCGCCTGGCGGAAAAAGGGGCCGACAAGCTGATTTTATGCGGGGTCTGCACCGACATCTGTGTGTTGCATACCACGTCCGATGCCCGCAACCGAGATTACCCGGTAGAAGTCCCAGTTGACTGCGTCGCCAGCTTCGACCCCGACGCCCACCAGTGGGCGCTGACCCACCTGGGGAAAATCCTGGGAGCCAAGCTCGTCTAATTCCCAGGGTCTGACTCCCAGGTTAGGGCATCAGCCAATACCCTAGAGGGCCTGCCAGACCCGCCTCCCCTCCACCCGTACCAGCTTGCCGAAACCCGGGCGGGGAAAGTGGCCCGCCGCCACGGTTAGTCCCTCTTGCTCCAGCCGGTCGAAGACCGAATGACGCGTTAACCGCGATTGCTGATGGTCGATGTCGAAGCCGGGGTTCCAGTCGGTTTCGTGGGCCTGCACTGGACTGTGGGCCACGTCCCCCAGAATAACCGCCCTCTCTCCTCCTGAGCTAATCAGGAAACTGACGTGTCCCGGGGTGCCCCACACCTGAATCTCCGGGGTGAGGTTTGTATCGGGTTCCACGAAGTCGATTAGCCCCAGTTCGGCCAGGGGCAGCACCTGGTCCTTAATATAGGGGAAGTTCTCCTGGTTTTCCGCGGTGGTGAAGAAGTCAAAGTCGGTCCTTGGCATCAGGTACCTGGCACTGGGAAAGCTGGGGCGGGAGCTACCATTGTTGCTGGTCATATTCCAACCCACGTGGTCGGGATGAAGGTGGGTAAAAGTGACCGAGTTGACTTCCTCAACGGGCACTCCCTTGGCCTGCATTTCGTCAAACAGCCGCCCGGTAAGGGTTGGCCCATAACCGGTGTCGACCATTATCGTCTGCCCCGAAGAACGTAGGACGAAGCAACCGGCGTTGGGGTTCAAGTTCCCGTTCTCGCCCAGGTATTGGCGGTGGGCTTCCCAAGCCTCAGCGGGGATCGAAGGGAAGAAGTCTGAAGGTGGAAAACTCAGGTCAGCGTCGGACAGGGCTATTATTTCCACGTTGCCAATCTTGATAATTTCATCCGCCATAATCTGCTCCTTTATATTCGGGTTCAGTTCGCCACCCTGGCATCGATGCCGCATGTTACCCCATATCCGGGAGGAAAGCCAACGCCTTGCGGTCTCAGGAAGGCAGGGAGTATGATGAAGCGAAATCTACTGTACCAGCGGCGCTCGGCAGGATGCTGGCAGAGGCTATTATGCTCTATCGCAGCTATCGTTATTCCCAGTGGGACGGCACCCAGGAAATATTTGATATTGACGCCAACACGCTGATGGACCAGCTTTCCGAACACCTGCTTCGCGAGGGCGATCTGATGAAAGCCCTGAGAGATTTGCTCCGCAACGGGGTAGAGAACCGAGAAGGGATGCAGTTGACCGGCCTCCGCGACCTGATGGAGCGTCTGAAAAACCAACGCCGCCAGCAACTGCAGCAGCACAACATGGACTCGGTGGTGGAAGACCTGAAGGAACGGTTGGAAGAGATCCTGCGCACCGAGCGCGGGGGCATTGACCGCCGCTTGGACGAAGCCAGGGAGCAGGTATCCCAGGCGCCGCAGGAAGAGCAAGAACAACAGGAAAGCCTTTACAACCTGCTGGAGCAGCGCGCCCAGCGAAACCGGGACAAACTGGACGACTTGCCCGACAGCCTCGGGGGTCAGATTCAGGAGTTGATGGAGTACGACTTCATGGACCCGGAGGCCCAGCAGATGTTCCAGGAATTGTTGGACATGCTGAAGAGCCAGATGGCCCAGAACATCTCTCAACAGATGAAGGAACAGATACAGGGTATGTCCCCGGAAGAGATGGCCGCCATGCAGGAAATGATGCGCCAACTCAACCAGATGATGCGGGACAAGCTTCAGGGCAGGGAACCAGACTTTGACGGTTTCATGCAGCAGTTTGGTCCCATGTTCGGGGACAATCCGCCGCAGAGCTTCGACGAACTGATGGAGCGGATGCAGGAGCAGTTGGCCCAGATGCAGTCCATGATGGAAAGCATGTCTCCGGAGATGCGGCGAGAATTGGAAGAAGCCATGTCGTCGGCCTTGGACCCGGGAATGCAGCGGCAAATGTCCGAGTTCGCTTCCTTGATGGAACAACTCATGCCCATGGACGACCTGCGCCGCCAGTACCCCTTCCTGGGCGACGACAGCCTAACCATGGAACAGGCCATGGAAATGATGCTCCAAATGCAAGACTTGGACCAACTGGAGCAGGCGCTGCAACAGGCCATGCGTACCGGCAACCTGGATGAAATTGACCCGGACAAGCTGGCTGAGTTGCTGGGTGAGGAAGCCCGGCGGGCTTGGGAGGAAATGGACCGCCTGCGCCAGTTGCTGAAGGAAGCGGGTTACGTCACCGGGGATGATAACCTGGAACTCACCGCCCGGGGCATCCGTCGCATCGGCCAGAAGGCCCTGCGAGAGGTCTTCATCCACCTGAAGAAGGACCGCCTGGGCAACCACGACCTGGACAAGCGCGGCGCGGGCGGCGACCTGCTGGGCGAGACCAAGCCCTACGAATTTGGCGACCCCTTCCAATTGGACCTGCAAGCCACGGTAAAGAATGCTATAGTCCGAGGCGGCCCCCAGGTGCCGGTCAAGATAAGCCCCGAGGACTTCGAGATATTCCGCAACGAGAGCTTGACCAAGGCTGCTACCGCAGTATTGCTGGACCAGAGCCGCTCCATGGGGCTGTTCAACAATTTCCAGGCGGCCAAGAAGGTTACCCTGGCCCTGTTTGCCCTCATCCGGGGCCAGTACCCCAGGGATGCCCTCCACGTGGTGGGCTTCTCCGACTATGCCCGAGAAATCAAGGAAGAGGACTTGGCGAAGGTCAACTGGAACTCGTGGGTTTCGGGCACCAACCTACAGCACGCCCTAATGCTGTCGCGTAAGCTGCTGGCCAACGAAAAGGGCGGGTCGCGCCAGATCCTCGTAATTACCGACGGCGAGCCCACTGCCCACCTGGAGGGCGACCGGGCTTACTTCAGCTACCCTCCCAGCTACCGCACCGAGTTGGAGACCCTGAAGGAAGTCAAGCGGTGCACACAGGAAGGCATCGTAATCAACACCTTCATGTTGGAGAACAACTACCAGTTGGTCAACTTCGTGGACCGCATGACCCGTATCAATCGGGGTCGGGCCTTTTACAGCAGCTCGGAAAACCTGGGCGAGTACGTTCTGGTGGACTACATCAACAACAGGCGCAAGCGGGTCTCGGGCTAGCCTGAGCCCACCAGTTCCAGACCGGTCCGGGGCCTGCTTGCTGACCGCTCCTGGACTCGGACTGTCTTCTTATTCAGCGGTCAATCTGCTATTATAGGCATCACGAACTGGGAACGGGTGTCTAGTCCGTTGCCCCAACCGCAAAGGCGCCCTTTTAAGGCAGTCCAGTGAGGCTGGCAAAGGCAGAGTCAAGGCGGGCAAGTAGTATATCTCTGTGCAGAAGGCTACTTTCCCTAGCGAGTCCTTGCCAGCTTCTGGCAAGGACTTTTTGTTGTTGGGAGATTTCCAAGGACGGCAAGTGTCAGCAGGCGATTACACCCAGCTTTTGGCGAAATCCTGGCAAACCACTAGATAGGGACCGCATGACCGAGCATCGGATAATGAACCGGCAGGATATTCGCCGGGCGCTGGCCCGGGTATCCCACGAGATTTTAGAGCGAAATCGTGGCGCCAAGGGCTTGGTGATAGTAGGGATATACACTCGCGGCGTGATGCTGGCGCGGCGTCTGGCCGGGAACGTCCTTCAATTTGAGGGCGTAGATGTGCCGGTGGCTGAACTGGACATAAATCTGTACCGGGACGACCTGCAATATCGGGTGAGCCCGGTGGTTAAGCCTACCACGGTGCCCGTGGACATTGGCGGTAAGAGAGTGGTCTTGGTGGACGACGTGCTATATACGGGAAGGACCGTCCGGGCGGCGCTGGAAGCCCTCAACGACTTCGGTCGCCCTCGTCGGGTGCAGTTGGCGACTTTGCTGGACCGGGGACACCGGGAACTTCCCATTCGGCCCGACTTCGTGGGAAAGAATATCCCCACCAGTCGAGATGAACAGGTTAAAGTGCGTCTGGTGGAAGTAGACGGAGTGGATGAAGTCACAATCGTCAGGCCGGGAGACTAGCGGATTTGACTCTACAGAACCCCTCCATGACCAGCGACGAGCCCCAACTGGTGCCCCCTCCCACGGGTAAGGACCGTCGCCGACACGTCCTCGACTTGGACGACTTTACCCCCGCCGAAATATCGGCGGTGCTGGAAAACACCAGGGCGATGAATGAGGTGCTGCAACGGGACATCAAGAAGGTCCCCACCTTGCGGGGTCGGGTAGTTGTCACCCTCTTCTACGAAGCGAGCACCCGGACCCGGGTGTCCTTTGAAGAGGCCGGGAAGATACTGAGCGCCGATGTCATCAATGTGAGCACCTCGGGCAGCAGCGTGGAGAAGGGCGAGTCCCTACTGAACACCGGGCTTACGCTTCAGGCGATGGGGGTGGACGTAGTAGTCATCCGGCATCCCCACTCGGGAGCCCCCCACCTCTTGGCCCGGCACCTGAACAAGGTCAGCGTGGTCAACGCCGGCGACGGTATCCACGCCCATCCCACCCAGGCCCTCCTGGACCTTTATACCGTGCAGCAGAAACTGGGTAGACTGGAAGGCTTGAAGGTGCTGCTAGTTGGAGACGTTCTCCACAGCCGGGTAGCCCGTTCCAACCTGTGGGCCTTCACAAAAATGGGCTCCAAGGTCACGATTTGCGGCCCAAGCACGCTGCTTCCTCCGGACTTTTCGCCCGGCGGCGTCCCTCGGCCTAAGTCCCATCCCCTGGCATCGGTGGCAGTGGACACTGACCTGGACCGGGCCATTGAAGGGGCGGATGTGGTAATGGCCCTGCGCTTGCAGGCCGAGCGGCAGGACGGCGGTTTCTTCCCCACCCTCCGGGAGTATGTGCGACGCTGGCAGGTAACCGAGGAGCGGCTGGCTAGGGCCAACGACCAGGCCGTGGTGATGCACCCCGGCCCCATGAACGAAGGAATCGAGCTAAGTTCCGGCATCGCCCACGGGGATAGCTCGGTGATCGAAGAGCAGGTAACCAACGGCGTCGCAGTGCGTATGGCCCTTCTATATCAACTTTCCCTGGGAACAGACCTTCATTGAACCCGGCATGAGGGAACCCAACATGAGGACGAGGCTCGACCGTTAATGGCAACCACACTGGTACAAGAGGCCCGCATCGTTGACCCATCCCTGGGAAGGGACGCTGTCGGCGACATTTTGGTGCGGGATGGGAAGATTGCTGCCATCGGCGAGAATATTCCCGTTGACAGCCTATCCCAAGGCAGTACGATAGTTCCGGCCTCCGGCTTGGTAGTTTGTCCGGGCTTTATCGACCTGCACTGTCACCTGAGAGAACCCGGCTTTGAATACAAGGAGACCATCGCCACCGGAACGAAAGCTGCCGCCCGGGGCGGGTTCACCACCGTGTGTTGCATGCCCAATACCGAGCCGCCCATCGATAACGCCGCCGTCATAGATTTTATCCAGCGGCGTTCCCAAACCGAAGGGGTGGTCCGAGTCTTTCCCGTCGGTTGCGTAACCAAGGGGCGCGCCGGCAAGGAACTTGCCGAGATGCAGGAGCTTGCCTCCGCCGGCGCGGTGGCCTTCAGCGACGACGGAGACCCGGTATATGACCCCAACCTGATGCGGTTGGCCCTATCCTACAGCCTGGACCTGGGTGTTCCCATCACCAATCACTGCGAAGACTTCGCCCTCTCCCGCCACGGAGTAATGGCCGAGGGCTGGACCGCCACTCGCCTGGGCCTCGCCGGGATTCCCGCCGCCGCTGAAGAAGCGATGATTGCCCGCGACATCTCCCTGGCCCAGCTTACCGGAGGGCGTTTGCACCTGGCCCATCTCAGCACCGCCGGTTCGGTCCAGTTGGTGCGGCAGGCCAAGGAAATGGGCCTGGCAGTGACCGCCGAGGTTTGCCCTCACCATCTGACGGTTACCGATGAGTGGGCCCTGGGCGGTAGGGGAATGGATGATGGGGCTGTGGGTCCCGCCAGTTACGACACTTCCACCAAGGTGTACCCTCCCCTGCGGAGCCCAGGGGACGTGGCAGCCCTGGTGCAGGGCCTGGCGGATTCTGTCATTGACTGCGTGGCAACGGACCACGCCCCCCATGACCGTCCCAGCAAGGTAGTCACCTACGATGAGGCCGCCTTTGGCATCAGCGTTTTGGAGACCGCCCTGGGTTCACTGTTGTCCCTGGTGCATCAGGGGTGGATTTCTTTACCTAACATGGTGGAGCGCCTCACCGCCGGTCCGGCGCGGGTTTTGGGCCACGCCTTTTCGGACTTGGCCACACTGCGGGTGGGTACCCCCGCAGACCTGGTGCTCTTCGACCCTGACCGGGAGTGGGTAGTAGACCCAGGAGAGTTCGCGTCCAAGGGTAAGAACACGCCCCTGGAAGGGGCCACTCTGCGGGGGAAGGTAGTTTTTACTATGGTCGAGGGAGAGCTGGTCTTTACAGACTCTTCCATTCTAAGGCAGGTGGACTAGTTGGCCAAAGAAGCCTATTTGGTGTTGGAAGACGGCTCGGTGCATGCCGGCGAGACTTTTGGCGCTGACGTTCCGGGTACCGGCGAAGTTGTTTTCAACACCAGCATGACGGGTTACCAGGAAGTATTGACCGACCCTTCGTATGCCGGGCAACTGGTCACTCTGACCTATCCCCTGGTAGGAAATTACGGCATTAACCGGGTCGATTACGAATCAAAGCGCATCCAAGTAGCTGGTCTGGTGGTGCGGGAACACTGCGACCGCCCCAGTCACGGCGATAGCGAAATCACCCTCCACGAATACCTTTTCTCCCAAGGTATACCGGGAATCTGCGGAGTAGATACAAGAGCCATCACCCGGCGCCTCCGGGAGCGGGGAGTTATGATGGGCATCGTCACTACCGGGACTCCAGAATCGGCGCAGGCCCGGCTCAGCGAAATGCCCCGTTACGACGATCTGAACTTGGTGCGCACCGTAACCGCCGAGAAAGCGTACCGCTGGGACAACGCCGAAAAAGATAATGGACCTGCATCCAGGTATCGAGTAGTCGTGACCGACTGCGGACTGAAGTACAACATCCTCCGTCTATTGCGGCAGCGCGATTGCGAAGTTATCGCTGTACCGGCAGCCACCACTGCCGAGGATATACTGGCTCTCGGGCCTTCGGGGGTCCTGCTCTCGCCAGGTCCTGGAGACCCTCAGTTGCTGGACTACGTGGTCGACAACATCGCCAAGTTGGTGGGGCGGATCCCGATTATGGGCATCTGCCTGGGCCACCAATTGATTGCCCGGGCCCTTGGCGCGAGGACTTTCAAGCTAAAGTTCGGGCACCGAGGGGCCAACCATCCGGTGCAGGACCTGGACACGGGCCGGGTATACATAACTGCTCAAAACCACGGTTACGCCGTGGATGCCGACTCCCTGCCTTCGAGCCTGGAAATCAGCCACATCAATCTCAACGACAACACCGTCGAGGGGCTGCGCCATCGAGAGTTGCCCCTTTTCAGCATCCAATACCATTCAGAGGCCTCACCAGGTCCTCGGGATAACGAGTATCTGTTTGATCGTTTTGTTCAAATGTTATCCGAGGCGCAGGGCCAGGGGAGGTGAAGCGAAAGCAGGGACAGATTGTCTGAATCAATGAAGCTGGTAGGAATACAAAGTCTTATTCTCGTTATCTTTGGTTTCTCCTGCAGTATTCGGAGGTATTAATGTCTGCCTTTTCAATGGTCTTACTGGAGGAGGGGGTGGAAGTGGAACTTCCGATAGGATTGTCGGAAGCTGTATCGCTGCTGAACGACGTGGTCCCAGAGTTCAGTTGCGAAAATCACGGTTACGTTTTTGGCACCATCAGCCGGGCACAGCTCGGGGTGCGTTGGGACCTATCGGTAAAACTGGTTAACCTGACGACCAGCCAGGTCTTCGAGGAACCCGTAGGCTGTGTCGAACTGGCGGCCAGGGGCCGGGGCAGTGTCAATTTCAAGGTGCCGCCCCGGTCGGAACTGGACTTCCCCGGAATGAGCAAATACGACTGGGATGGGAAATACTTCGGCTCGTTCATTTTCAACATGCTGAATACCCTCCACGATCGTGAGCTAATCCGATTGCCCGGGGCGCTGCCGACCATTTAGCGTTGGCCGCCGCCCATTTGGGTGCAGGCCGTAACACCGGGAGGTACTACTTAATAAGGTGAACAGCTCAACTAAGGCTCCGGAGAAGGTTCTCATCATCGGCTCCGGTCCCATCGTCATCGGCCAGGCGGCGGAGTTCGACTACGCCGGCACCCAGGCTTGCAAGGCCCTTCGGGAGGAGGGCATAACTACTGTTCTGGTCAACTCAAACCCGGCCACCATCATGACGGACCGGGATATTGCCGACCAGGTCTACATCGAGCCGCTCACCGTTGAAGTGCTGGAACGCATCATTCAACGAGAGCGGCCCGATGGCATTTTACCCACCCTGGGCGGCCAGACGGGGTTAAACTTGGCCGTCTCCCTGGCAGACGCCGGAATCCTGGACAAATACAACCTGCGTCTGTTGGGCACGCCCCTGGAAACCATCAGAAAGTCCGAAGACCGGGACTTCTTCCGCAATTTTCTTCACGACATCGGGGAACCGGAACCTCCCAACGTGTCGGTCTCTTCCCTGGAAGAAGCCCGAACCTATGGCTTGGAATTGGGCCTACCCCTGGTGGTGCGGCCCGCTTATACCCTGGGCGGCACCGGCGGAGGCATCGCCAACACCTGGGAGGAATTTGAGTCCATAGTCCGCAGCGGACTGGCCAACAGCCCTATTTCCCAGGTGCTCTTGGAGCGTTCCCTGGTAGGCTGGAAGGAAATCGAGTACGAGGTAATACGCGACGGGGCCGACAACTGTATCACGGTTTGCAACATGGAGAACCTGGACCCAATGGGGGCCCATACCGGCGACAGCATTGTGGTAGCGCCCAGTCAGACCCTGACCGACAAAGAGTACCAGATGCTGCGCTCCGCCAGCTTGCGGATAATTCGGGGCCTGGGCATCGAAGGTGGTTGCAACGTACAGTTCGCCCTCCGACCTCATCCGCAGGTAAGCGAGGCGCTTCCCGACTCCTGGCGACCGGAGCACCCCTACTACGTTATTGAGGTGAACCCCCGGGTCAGCCGCAGTTCCGCCTTGGCCAGCAAGGCGACAGGGTACCCCATTGCGCGGGTCTCGGCCAAGATTGCCGTGGGAAAACGCCTCGATGAGATTCAAAACGCGGTCACCGGCAAGACCGGGGCCGCCTTCGAGCCCGCCCTGGACTACTGCGTGGTCAAGATTCCTCGCTGGCCCTTCGACAAATTCCCCAACGGAGACAGGCAGATAACTACCCAGATGAAGGCCACCGGCGAAGTAATGGCCATCGACCGGTCTTTTGAAGCGGCGTTGCAGAAGGCGACCCGTTCCCTGGAGATAGGCAACCGTACCCTGCTGTGGGAAGACCGGGAATGGCGGGCCTGGGTTGAGGGCGACAGCTTTCTGGATAAGTTGCCCCTGGGCCCCAACGACCTGCGGCTTTGGGCAATTATGGCCGCGTTGCGACGCAATGTAGACGCTGCCACCCTGGTGCAGCGCACCCTGGTTGACCCCTGGTTTATCAGTGCCCTGGAACGCATTAGAGGCATGGAGTTACGGCTTCTTTCCGAGTCTTTAACCCCCAGTCTACTACTGCGGGCTAAACGGCTGGGATTCTCCGACGAGCAGGTCGGCACCCTCTCGGACATGCTTCCCGAGCAGGTGCGGAACCTTCGCAAGAGCTGGGACCTGCTGCCCGTCTACAAGATGGTAGATACCTGCGCCGCCGAGTTTGAAGCCGTTACCCCCTATTACTACAGCACCTATGACCTGGAAAACGAAGCCCCGCCGCTGGCGGGGCAAAAGGCAGTGGTAATAGGCAGCGGCCCAATCCGCATCGGCCAGGGCATCGAGTTCGACTATTGCAGCGTCCATGCTGCCTGGGCCCTCTCGCAAGCCGGCGTGAGAAGCGTGATGATTAACTCCAACCCGGAAACGGTGTCCACCGACTTCGATACCAGCGACCGCCTTTACTTCGAGCCCTTGGACGAAGAAGCGGTGCGGGACGTAATCGAGAACGAGACGGCGGGTGATGATCCGCCGCCGTCGGTGGTGCAGTTCGGCGGGCAGACTGCCATCAACCTATCCCAACTGTTGGACCAAGCAGGCTTGCCCATTCTGGGCTCCAGCGCGGCGGTAATTGACATCGCTTCAGATCGCCAGAAGTGCGAGGAATTCCTGGCTCGTCTGGGGATTCCCCAGCCGCCGGGAGCCTCGGTCGCATCGGTGGCCGATGCCCTGCAAGTGGCGCAAAACATCGGGTACCCCGTTGTGGTGCGGCCCAGCTACGTCCTGGGCGGGCGGGCCATGGAAATCGTCCAGAATGCTTCGGAGTTAATCCGCTACCTTACCCTGGCAACCCAGGTCTCTCCCGATAACCGGGTGCTGGTAGACCATTACATGGAAGGCAAGGAGTGCGAGGTAGACGCCATCTGTGACGGGGAGCAGGTCCTGATTCCGGGAATCATGGAGCACATCGAGCGTGCCGGAGTCCACAGCGGCGACTCCATGGCGATTTACCCCGGCCTCAATCTATCCGAGGGCGAGGTGGACACCATCGTGGACTATGCCACGCGCATCGGCTTGGCTATGGGGGTGCGGGGGTTGATGAACATACAGTTCGTCATCCAGGGAGGGAGCGCCTACCGGAGTCCCCAGTCCCCCTTCGACGATGCTAATTTGACCACTGTATACGTGCTGGAAGTCAACCCCAGGGGCAGCCGCACCATTCCGTTTATCTCCAAGGTTACGGGAGTCCCCGTCGCCAACCTGGCCACTAGGGTGATGCTGGGACAAACCCTGGCGGAGTTGGGCTATCCGGGAGGTCTGTGGCCCCGGCAAAAACTGGTGGGAATAAAGGCCCCCGTATTCTCAATGGCCAAGTTGGTAGGGGTGGACTGGTACCTGGGGCCCGAGATGAAGTCCACCGGCGAAGTTATGGGCATCGACAACGACTTTACCAACGCACTGTCCAAGGCGCTGATGGCGGCGGCGTTGAAGTTGGAGCAGGGCATGGGCGTTCTGCTCAGCATAGCCGACCAGAACAAGGCCGAGTCGGTAACGTTGATTAGGCAGTTGCTCAGGGCCGGTTGCCACCTATACGCCACCGAGGGCACAGCGGCCATGATTGAGGCCATGGGTATGCCGGTGACAATGATAACCAAGCGGCTGAGCGAAGGCTCCCCCAACGTGGTGGACGTAATCAACGACGGCACCGTGGGGGCGGTCGTCAACACCCTGTCGGGGGATACTTCCGTTCTGCAGGACGGCTTCTACATCCGGCGGGCAGCGGTTGAGCAGCGAATTCCCTGTTTTACCTCTCTGGACACCGCCCGGGCGGCGGTGGAGAGCCTGTTGATGGAACAGGGCAACTACCGGGTGCAGCGGACCGAGGAGTACCTGGGCACGGGCTAACATCTGGACGCGCCTTTCAGTTACCAGTCCACCTCGGTGCCCACGCCCTCTACCTTGGCCCGGTCATAAGCCAATTTGGCGGCGGCCACGTCGGCGACTCCCGTGCCCATGAGCTTGGCGTACACAATCTGTTCGGCGCTGTCCCGCCCGGGTACCAACCCGGCCACGGCGTGGCGTAATTCCCAGGGCTGACTCCAGCGCAGCAAGCCCCGGTCCACCATGCTGGCTAAGTCTCCCGCCTCGTAGAGGGCCTGCTCCAAGGAGTCCACAAAGATCTTGTCGGCCCGGCTGATGGTGGCATCGTCAACTTCCCGCGCCCGCCAGGTGGTAGGTCCGGCCCCGATGACCGTAGCGCCGGGGGAGACCCACTCCCCGTTGACCACCGGCTCCATCGTCGCGGCGATGGCAATTACTATGTCGCTGTCTTGGACGGCCTCTTTATTTGATTCAGTTGCCACAACTTCTACACCCAGCGAGTCGCCCATAGTCCTGGCAAACGACTCCCGGCGTTCCTGGGTACGGCTGTAGGCCTTGATTTTCCGTATCTCTCGCACCTTGCAGACCGCTTCCAATTGGGTAGGAGCCTGGTACCCGGTCCCTATGATGCCCACGGTGCTGGCGCCGGGGTTGGAAAGAAGTTTGACCGCCACCGCCGTGGTGGCCCCGGTGCGAAGCTGCCCCAGGCGATTTGCCTGGGTATAGCAGAGCAGTTTCCCATTATCGGCGTCGTACAGGCTGACCTGGAAAGAGTATTGCCCCCGCACCACGGTATACGTCTTGACCCCCATCACGCCACCGTAAAAGAGCCCGCCCCCCATGACGGCCAGTTGGCCGCTGTCGCCGATGACCTTCCGCCGGGGCAGGTTGTAGACTTGACCTCGGCCAAAGTGCCCCTGCATCGATTCGATGGCGACCAGCATGTCGTCCATGGAAACGGTCTGATTCACGTCTTCGTCCCGCAAGAACAGCGCCATAATTTCCTTCCTTTCAGGGTGGTAAAATGCCCAGCCATATCGCGGCGAGGTTGAGCCGCACAAGCTCACAGGACGTTCTTCTACCGGGTCAGTGGAGTCCCCTTCCCGGCGAAAACGGAATTGGGAGTAATTTGATGCAGCCGGTAGCCTGTGATGGGTGGCAGTCCCACCGCTCCGAACTCCATTTGTGGAGACGAAAACTCCGCCAGCCCATTTCTCACAGCAAAAGTTGGTCTGCGATGGGCGCAGCCCAACATAGCCTGCTGCGGCCCTCCCCCGGAACGTCAGTAAGAAAACCCAGAGCACCCTATAGTGCCCTGGGCGTATTCTAGGAATCTATCCGACGGTTGGAAAGCCATACTCTGTTGCGCAGAGGCAACCGGGCCGGTGTAGGCTATCTTCTGAAGAAAGCTCGATTCTTTTGCACGTACTCCCTCCATTGGGGAGGCACGGCAAACTCGTCAAAAATCGCCGTCACCGGACAGACTGTCTCGCAATACGCGCAATCAATGCAGTCGTCCGGGTTGATGTAGTACATATTGTCTTCATCAGTGGTGTGGATGCAGTCTACTGGGCACACATCGACGCATGCCGCATCTTTGACATCTATACAAGGTTCGGTAATGACGAAGGCCATGACGTTTGCTCCCTCTCAAACCTTCTAGGTAGTAGGACTGCTGCTTCCGCAAGGGTCTTCCGAGTCCAGCGGGCAAAGGAAGCTTATCATTAGTCTATTCTCAGGATGGTTATATATTTTGTCAAGCAATAATATGTGATATATTGTATTATATTAGTAATTCCATCCTGCCCAGCGAGGGAAGCCAGTTTCATGGAACTCCGAGAAATAGTCAGCTTTTACCATGTGGCACGACTCCGCAGCGTCTCCCGGGCGGCCAGGAGGCTGGGGTTGGGCCAACCAACGGTCACCACTCATTTGAGGAAGTTGGAGGACGAATTCGCCGTCACCTTGTTCGACCGAATTAAACGCCCGATACAACTAACCTCGGAGGGGGCGGTCTTTCTCGACTTGATTACCCCGGTAGTCCAGTCCTTGGACAACTTGAAGAACCAAATGGATTACTCCGAGCGTTTGGGGTCCTTCGTAGTTGGGGCCTATCCAGACTTGGTCATGTATCACCTTCCCCGGGGCATCCGCTCGTTCCGGCAGCAATTCCCGGACGTCCACATCAGGTTGCGAGCCAGGCCCTATTCGACCCTGGTGCAGTTGGTCAAGTCGGGTGATGTTGACTTGGCCCTGTGCACCCGACCCCCGGGGGACGACCCTTCCCTCGAATTTCAGGAACTTTTTGAATACAACATCGTCTTGGTGACTCCGCCGGATCACTCCTTATTGATGGACCAGCCGGTGACGCTGCAAGGTATTGCCCAGTGGCCCCTGATAGCCCTGGGGCCGGAAAGCAGTACCCGCCGAAAAGTAGAACAGGCCCTGAAAGAACAGAATATCACCTACGACTTCGCCTTGGAGATGGACAACACCGAGTTAATCAAGCGTTACGTGGAAATCGGGATGGGCGTGGCAATGTGCAGCGACTTCGCCTTGCACCCGGAAGACCACGACAAGCTGGGGGTGGTGAGACTGGACCACCTGTTCACCAGCTCCACCATCGGCGTCTGCACCCTGAAGGGCAAATTCCTTGGCCGGTCGGTGCGTAATTTCATAAGTACCCTGCAAGAGGACCTATCGGGTTTCCACGCTGAACTGTGGGATTGGGAGAATACGGGGGAGCGGTCCCGCCGTTTGGCAGCCCCGATGCCCACCGACTAGAGCACAACCAGTCAGACACGGAGCTGCCGCCACCTTCCCCTGGCGACGTTCAGGGGGAGGTGGCGTTTCTATTTCTTCTGACCGCAGTCTCGCGCACCAGCAACACCATTCCCAGGGCAGCTATAGACAGAAGGGCCGCATCGACCCATAGAGACCAGGAGAATCCCCAAAGGTCGGCGATCCCTCCCATCAGCAAGGCCCCCACCAGGGATCCCAACCCACCGAAGGTCCGGAACAGGCCCATTGTGACCCCCTCCATTCCCGGTGGGGCTATGTCGGCAAAGAACGCCACGCTGGGCGGCCCCGCCAGCCCTTCCCCCAGTCCCAACAGGACGCCAGAAACCAGTAGCAGCAAGAAGGTATTCCCTAGCACGAATACGACGATGCCCAGAACTATCAGGATGGTTGCGGGCAAAATGGTGAATTTTCGGCCAAACCTATCCGACAGGAACCCGGCGGCGATGGTGGTGAAGAATTGAGGAAAGTGGGTAACGCTGATGAAGGCCCCCAGTTGGTTTGCGCCAAAGCCCTTTGCCTCTCCGAACAGGGGCATAATGCTGAACCTTCCCCCTTGCCGATTGGCCACAATCATCAGGGCAAATAGGCCGACGAAAGTAAAACCGGGATTGAGCAGCAGGCTGCGCCAACCACCCGACGGGGAACTCCCGGACCGGCTGCGGCTCGGGCGCGGCGGTCTCCCGGCAGGGCTCTGGCCAGAACGCGGTCTGGTCTCGGGAATGAAGAGCGCCGCCAGCACTAACGAAGCGAAGATCAGAATCGCCTGGAGATACAGGGGGACCCGCAAGCCCATTTGCTGGCCGATAACTCCCCCAGCCGCTGGGCCGATTATCTGCCCGGCCAAGATACTGATTTCGTGGAGGCTCAGAAAGCGTGCCCGGTTCTCCGGAGTGGCAACGTCCTGGAGGTAAACCGATACAACCGTGGTGTACATGCTGGAGCCCATCCCCGACACCATCCGCCACAGGACCAGCCAGGTGTAGTTGAAGGAGATTGAGACCATGGCTGCGCCCGCCAAATTGACGGTGGTGCCCCAGAGAAGCATGGACCGCCGCCCGTATCGCTGCGTGAAGTAGCCCGCCGGAAGGCTGACGAAGATGCGCCCCATACCATGAAGCCCGACCACCAATCCCACCTGGGTGTGGTTAATCTGAAACTCTTGGTTGGCAAACAGTGGCAGCACCGGGGCGATAACCCCCATGCCAACGCTGTTGATGAAGATGGCGGCGCAGAGAAAGACCACCCCTCGGTGGTGGCTAAGGGTCTCTTTTAGTTCAGCTATGTTCAACAGGCGCTACTTGGTATGCAAGTCCTTGGGCTGGCAGTTGTGCAAATTGAGGTACATGTCGTGGGGGGCAATCTTCCAAAGGGAGAGAGACCCCGGCCCGGGCCATAAAGGGAGCCGGGGATGAGCCCACTTCCAACGAGGACGCTAAGTCACAGGCGAATTCAAGTCCCCTGCATTCAGGGAGACGGCGGAGTTTCAGCCTCCACCGTTGCCGGAGTTACGTCTCGGGCGCGTCGCTCCAGATGGGTCCGGGACATCAGTAAGTAGTGCTGGCATTCCAGGCAAACTATACCGATGTCGGCGCCCAAGCGGGTTACCTGCCAGCGGTAGCCGCCGCAAGGATGGGCCTTCTTCATCCGTACCACGTCGCCAAGGTCTAATTTCAGCGCCACGCCTTACCTTCGGCCTCAAGTATCTCGTTTATATCCAGCCTTAACCGTATCGCCGCCCGGCGGGCCGCCCCGGCAAAGTCGCTGCCCGTGGAGGCGTAGATAATCCCCCTGGAGGAGTTGATAATGGCCCGCCTTCCTTCGGTGTCAACGCTGTGACGCACCGCCGCCGCCAGTTCCCCGCCCTGCGCGCCCACTCCGGGTACCAGCAGGGGCATCTCCGGGCAGGTTCGACGCACCTCTCCCAGTTGTTTTGGGAAGGTGGCCCCCACCACCAACCCCAGGTTCCCATGCTGGTTCCAACCCTCGGCGGACGCGGCCAGATGCTGGTACAGGGGCACGGAGTTGGGTCCGCCGTCTACCATCAAGTCTTGCAAGTCTGTCGAGCCCGGATTGGACCCCCGGCACCAGATGAACGCCCCCCGGCCTTCATCGGACAGAAAGGGGGCTATGGTGTCGCCGCCTCCCCAGGGATTGACGGTCACCGCATCGAAGTCCCACACCTGGAACATGGCCCGGGCGTATGCTTCGCCGGAAGGGCCGATGTCGCCCCTCTTGGCGTCCCCGATAATTAGTGCGCGGGGCGACGCCTGCCGGATGAATTTAAGGGTGTGTTGCAGCGCCTCCAGGCCGGGAATTCCCAGGGCCTCGTAGAAGGACAAATTGGGCTTGTAGGCACATACCAGGTCGGCAGTAGCCTCCACAATGGCTTTGTTGAAATCGGCGACACTTATAGCCGCCGGCATTTGGTTGGGATCAACGTCCAGTCCAACGCACAACAGGCTCTCGTTAGCGGCGCAGGCGTCGTCTAGGCGGGCAAGAAATCGAGTCATTGACCATTCGCCCCCGGTTCCGTGGTAATTCAAAAGAGTATACACCATATAAGTTCACCTTCCAGCGAAGACCCACGCCGGGGACTCGGTCCAGCCACCGCACCGGCCAGGAGAAGGAATAGAAGGCAAAAGCGGCAGCTATCTCAGGCTAGCGGCCCCGCAGGACACCGTCATTCCCACGAAAATAGAGGAGTTTCATCCTCTTACAGGCCCTCATAAGGCCAATGGTAATTTCGGGGCAGGCGGGAGCGGCAACTACCAGAGTGCCCCGGGGGTTTCCTGCGCCGATTGCCAGGCCGCGCCGCGGTTGCTACTATTCCACTGCAAGAACCGTTGGGGGAGAATTGGACATAGGCGCAAATTTGGTCGAGGGCCGTTTCTTGGAACGCCTCAATCGTTTCGCAGCCCTGATAGAGATTGGGGGGCGTCCGGAAATGGTGCACGTCGCCAACTCGGGCAGGATGCGGGAGTTGCTGTACCTGGGCCGGCGGGTGCTGGTCAGGCCTGCGCCCGGCGACCACCGAAAGACCCAGTACGACCTCGCCTTGGTTGACCTGGGATGCACCCTGGCCTCGGCGGACGCCCGGCTCCCCAATACCCTGGTGGTAGAGGCACTGGAGCGGGAGGCGTTGGCGCCCTTCCGTGGCTACCCCAAAGTCCGGCGGGAGGCCACCTTCGGCGAGAGCCGGCTGGATTTGCTCTTGGAGAGCCCGTCGGAGCAATGCTACATCGAAACCAAATCGGTCACGCTGGTAGTGGATGGCGTTGGGCTCTTCCCCGACGCCCCCACCAGCCGGGGCGTAAAGCACCTGCGCAGCCTGGAAAAGGCTAAGTTTGAGGGTGGTCGAGCGGCGGTCATTTTCGTGGTGCAGCGTGACGACGCCCGGGCATTCTCCACCAACGACGAGGCTGATCCCCTGTTCAGCCGGAGCCTCCGGGAGGTCATGGCGAGCGGAGTGGAAGCCTACGCTTACCGCTGCCGGGTAACCGAACAATCCATAACCTTATCCGACACGCTGCCCCTGGAACTACGGTAGGCAAATAGCCTGAATGTAAGCTGGTTTGGCCTTGTCCTGGAGACTGCGCGAGGCTGGACCACACCTGTACCCGATGAAAATCCATGAACAACATTCCGCCTACTGCGGATAACCTCCTTATGGAGATATACCAACGCCTCTACGCCGTCTACGGTCCGCAGGGGTGGTGGCCGGGCGACGGCCCCTTGGACGTGGTAATTGGGGCGATTCTCACCCAGGCCGCGTCCTGGACTAACGTAGAGTTAGCCATCCGCCGGTTGAAGGAGCACGATAGCTGGTCTCTGGAAGCGATACACACCTTGCCGGAGTCGGAGTTGGCGGAGATTATTCGTCCGTCCGGCTACTTCAACGCCAAGGCCCGTAAACTAAAGACCTTCGCCGCCCATGTCTGCTGCCGGTACGGGGGAGACCTGGCGGCGGCGCTGTCGGGCGGGACCGACCAACTTAGGGAGGAATTGCTCGCCCTCTACGGTATTGGTCCCGAGACCGCCGACGATATTCTGGTTTACGCCGCAGGACGCCCTTCCTTTGTCATCGACGCGTATACCCGGCGTATCCTCTCCCGGATGGGAATTCCTCCTCCGGCGAAAGGGGACGCCTATCATAGCTACCAGGCCCTGTTCCACGCCGCGTTACCCGCCGATGCAACCCTCTACAACGAGTACCACGCCCTGTTGGACCGGCACGCCAAGATTGCCTGCGCCAAGGTGCCCCAATGCGGTGGTTGCTGTCTCCGCGACCTCTGCGCCACGGGTAATAGCCAGACCGACGGATAGAGACAGGGCAGGAAGTCCGTTTGACCCCTGGGGCTGCCGTTGCTATGATGCTGCTGGCCGTAATTCCGGCCAAACTGGGGCTACCTTATTTACATAAGCAAGGCCATGCTTATTACGGGAGAAGTTATGCAGGTGATAAGAATCTACTCCGGCAATGATGGCGAGTCCCATATTGAAGAGCTAGAACTGCCTTACGAAACTATTGCCGACGCCGAGCGTACCTCCATGCAGTCAGCTACCGGCATCCAGTTCCGCCGCTCGGGCCCGGGGACTTTCCACGACTTCCACCTAGCTCCCCGCCGCCAGTACGTAATTACATTGGAGGGCCAGGTGGAAATTGGTCTTGGTGACGGCTCCAAGCATATATGCGGCCCTGGTGACATCGAGCTTGCCGATGACCTTACCGGCCACGGCCATACCACCAGGGTGGTGGGAGACATCCCCAGGGTGTCCATTGCCGTGCCGCTGGTGGACTGAAGACCCGAAGGAAGAAGGAACGTTGCTAAATTGCCTATCTCGATCTTGCTCGATCCAAGAGAATTAGGTGGGAGGTAATAAATGCCAGTAGCCGAATTGCGCGACGACCTGAGAATGTACTACGAGGACGACGATTACACCGATCCCTGGCGGCAGCCGGAGACGGTGGTGCTACACCACGGAAATGCCAAGAGCTCCCGCCTATGGTACGCCTGGGTGCCGTTGCTGTCTCGGCAATACCGGGTTGTACGGGTAGATGCCCGGGGGTTCGGCAGGTCCAACGTGCCCCCCGCCGGATACGACTGGTCTCTCAGCGGCTTTGCCTCGGACTTGCTGGACTTGTTGGACCTGCTGAAGCTGGATAAGGTACACCTGGTTGGAGAAACCATCGGCGGCACCATCGGGCTCCAATTCGCCCATGAACACCCGGACCGGCTGCACACCTTGACCGCCTGCACCTCTCCCTACAACTTCGCCGGGGTCAGCACCTACCGCGAATATTACCAATTGGTGCTGGACGAAGGCGTTGACGGTTGGGTACGTCGGACCGCCGACCGCCGCATTGAACCCGGACGCGGGAACCCGGCCCACCACCAATGGTACGCCCAACAGATGATGCAGACTTCCCAGCAGGTGGTCTTGGAAACCCTGGCATACCTGGCTACCCAGGACTTGACACCCATATTGCCCCAGATAAAGACGCCAACCCTGGTCGTGGTGGGCAAGGACAGCTCGATGAACACGCCCGACCGGGCCCGGAGCATGGTGGATCTGCTGCCCAACGGGCGGTTGGCCGAGATCAAGGGGGGCACGGGTTACATCCAGCACTCGGACCCGGCCAGTTGTGTTGCAGCGTGGCAGGAGTTTATCGGCCTCCTGAGCCACAAGGTCAGTTAGAACAGGGACTTGGACTGGCCTCCGTCCACGTTCACGCAAGCGCCGGTTATCAGGTTGGCCCGGTCGGAAGCCAGGAACGCCACCATCTCCCCTATGGGTTCGGGCCAACCGAAACGCCCCATGGGCAGATTGCGGTCGATAAACTCGGCGACGACTTCCGGAGTCTGGGTGCGCTGGAAGCGGTCCCAGGTGCTTCCGGGAAAGTCGATGGAGCCTGGGGCGACGCAGTTGACCAGAACCCCGCTGGGGGCCAACTGTAGGGCCAGGTGCTTGGAGAATGCAATCAGCCCCGCCTTCCCCGTCATGTAATCAATAGACCCACCGTGTTCCCGACCGTAGATCGATGAGATATTGATTATCCGGCCCCAGCCCTGGCTTTTCATGTGGGGCAATACCAAGGCCGACAGACGCACGGCGCTGATGAGGTTCACATGCAACCCTTCAATGAATTGCTCCATGCTGGTTTCTTCAAAGATGGCCGAGCCACGGCGGCCTCCCACGTTGTTAACTAGGATGTCGGGATTTCCCAGGGCGCTAATAGTCTCCTGGTGGAAACGGGACGCGTCCTCTTCTTGAATCACGTCCGCCTGGGTGCCGTGGGCCTGAAAACCCTCGGCTTTGAATTCGGCAACGGTCGTATTGAGTTGTTCCTCGTCCCTGGCGCAAATGGCTATTTTGCAGCCCTCTCGGGCCAGAGTTCCCGCTATTTGTCTTCCCAATCCTCGGCTTCCGCCGGTTATCATCGCTACTTTACCTTCTAAGGATAGTTCCATGTTACCTCCGCGCTACCGTCCACCTTCCAGGCCGGCCTAAGACTTGCATGGGATTATAGTGGGTAGCGTGAAGTAGTGCATCCCGGGTTTGAGGTGGTCTGGACGCCCTCGATTTACAAGGAACACCAAAAGGAACTTCCATGTCCCGTCTCGGCCCCGCTGCTCTAAGTGTGATCTGATTTGGTCCAACACAACTCCCTGGCCGATAGGATAGGCGAATCGTTGGTCCGGCACTCAGCCTGGCTGATTCTCGGCACCCTGGTTTTGACCGGCCTCCTATTGGTCCCGTGGGTTTACCTGCCTCCCACAGAGCGGGCATCCCAGAACCCCTCCGGCCCGGTATTCGACCTACAGGACAAGGTTAACCTACGGTTCCCGGCCCGCATGCACATTGCCAGCTTCATCGTAGAAGACCGCCAGGGGGACATCCTCCGGCAGGAACCCCTGTGGGAGCTTTACCAAAACGAACAGCGCCTTAGAGAGTCCGCACTGGGCGACCTTCTCTTCCACGCTTACGACGCCGAGACCAATCGGCAGATTGACGGTATCTTCACCCTCGCCGACGCTGTGCAGAACGTTCTGTTGCTGGACTCACGCAGCGACGCCACCTTGGAAACCGCCACCGACGATCAGGTGAAGGAGGCCCTGCATCGCCTCTTGCAGAGCCCGGCGGCGGAGTCGCTGCGCCCGGCCCTTTCCCGCGACGCTGGGGCGGTCCCCGCGTTGGTCAACGGCCAGACCATCGACTACTGGCAGTCCGAGGCGATGTTGGTGTTCGTAGCCTTGGACAATCAACTGTTGGGCGGGGGTCCTCCAATATACGGGATGGCCGGAGACGAAGCGACCCTGAAGAAGGAAGCTGTAAACCGGCAAGTGCAACAGGTTCTGCGAGGGCGACAGTCTTCGTTCCGTATGTGGGGCATAGCCCTAGACCCAACCCTGGAGGCGATGGCGCAGGGACGAACCGCCTTTCCCTTTGTCGCCGTGGCCATCGTACTAGTATCCATCGTGGTGGCAGCGGCGGTCCGTTCCTGGCTCCTGTTAGCCTTGACTCCCTTGGGGCTGTTGATGATGTTGGTCTGGCTCAAGGGCTGGTCCAACCTGGTGGGCCTCAAGTCCTCCTTGACCCTGGACCTAATCGTTCCCATAGCCATGATCTCCCTGGGGGTGGACTTTCTGGTCCATGCCCTGTCCCGCTACCGGGAGGAGACTCAAGCCCTCCCCACGCCGGGCCCAGCCCTCAGCGCCAGTTTTGCCGGTGTGGTCGGAGCCCTGACCCTGGCCATGCTCTCCGACGGCATCGCCTTCCTCGCCAACATGGCCTCGGGCATCGAAGCAATTATCGGATTCGGTTTGGGCGCAGGCATCGCCGTGGCCAGCGGCTATTTGATCATGGGGATATTTCTGCCCCTGGTAGTTATGCGCCTTCACATTTTGTCCGAACCCAAGAGGAAGGGTCCATCCGCAGGTGGGCGTCTTGAAAACAGAGGCGATTCGCAGCCCCGGCCCGCTATTTCAATAGCCCAGGGCGGCCTGGCGGCGGCGGTCGTCCTTCTGGCCAGGCGCCGGGTTTTGGTGCTGCCTGCGGTTGCCGTATTGACCATTGTTAGCACCTACCTGGCCGTCCAATTGGAGGCCAAACTGGACGTCAAAGACTTCTTTATTTCGGATTCCGACCTGGTGGTTGGGCTGGACAAATTGGACCAACATACCCTGCCCACCTACTCCGGTGAACCCGCCGTGATATACATCGAAGGCGACCTCACCGACCCCCAAGTTTTGGGGGCCGTCAACCGGCTCCTGGATCGCCTGTCCGACAACACCGCCCTGGCCCGCACCGGGGAAGGCCGGGTCACCCAATATTCGCGGACCGTGTTCGACCTGCTGGGTCGCACCACTGGCAACGAATTCGCCCGTGCCCAGGTGGAAGCTGCCACCGGCGTAAATATTGCCGACGATAATGGCGACGGGGTGCCCGATACGGCGAATCAGGTTAGGGCTGTCTACGACTACATCGTCGAAAACGGTGTCCCCCTGAACGCGCGTGCCCTGGCCTACGACCCCGAGCAGGTGCAAAGTATCCTCTTTCACGACCCCTCCGGGAGCGAACACCAGGCCACTGTCCTCGTCTTCGGCGTATTGGAGACCCGGGAACAGTCCAATGTAGTTAAAGCCAGAGCAATGTTGTTGCGGGACTTGGAACCGCTGGAGGGAGCGCCAGGTATCTCCTTTGTCGGCCTCACCGGCACACCATTTACCCGGCAGGCTACCCTGGATGCCACCACCAGGGCATTGAATGTCTCGCTCCCCGTCGCAGTCGTCGCCTGCTTTGTCCTGCTGCTGCTGTGGACCCGCTCGCCGAGACTAGGGCTCGTGACCATCCTCCCCATCGTGTTGGTGGTGTCCTGGCTTTACGCTTTCATGTACCTGGCAGGTTTCCATCTCAATTTTGTCACTGCCACCATTGCCGCGGTTTCCATCGGCGTGGGCATCGACTTCTCCATCCACATGACGGAACGCTTTAGACAGGAGTTGGCGCGCCGCCCGCGTCGCGCCAAGGAGGACTGCCTAAGGGCGGCAGCCTCGGGCACCGGCGCGGCGCTGGTGGGGTCGGCGGCGTCCAGCATCGTGGGTTTCGGGGTGCTGGGCTTTGCCTCTATGCCCATAGTCGCTGCCTACGGAATTCTAACGGCGACTATGATCGCGCTGGCGGCTGCTGCCTCTCTGTTGGTGCTGCCGTCGCTCCTGATGCTGTCGTTGGTGACGCGCCAAACAGGCCGACCGGGTGGACCCAAAGGGAGCCCCCCTCGCACCTGAAAGTTGACCAGTTTGCTGGCGGACCCGGGGAATAACCGGAAGCCACAGCAGTTTGGTCCGGCACGGAGGAGCCCGTATGGGATAACAACCTCGCCGTGTTATAATGGTGCGCGATAAAGGGGGACGGCCCAACGCGCCGCCAAGCTCCATGAGACATACTACCCTAGGGAGACTAACCGAATGATCAAGCGATTTTCCGTGCTCTACGTCGGCCAGATTGGGCTGGAGAACGTAGGCGCTGACGGCACCCCGGCAGACGAGCGAAGGTATCCCAATGAGAAGCTGGTCGAAGCCTACGGCTACTCGGTGGACCTGGCGAAACACATGGACGAGCTGGGTTTCTATTGCATGTGGACCGCCGAGCATCATTTCCAACGGGAGGGCTACGAAGTCTTTCCCAACCTGGTCCTGCTGGGCGTCCACCTGGCCGGTCAAACCAAGCAGTTGAAATTCGGCCAGGCATTCAACATAGTGCCGATGTGGCACCCGTTGCGGCTGGCGGAGGACTTCGCCATGGCCGACATTCTTACCGGAGGGCGCTTGATTTTCGGTGTCGGGCGGGGTTACCACTCCCGGGAGGTGGAGACTTTCGGCGCGCCGGTCATTGACAACGACGCTAACCGCGAACTCTTTGAAGAGCAGATGGAAGTAATTTTCAAGGCCTTCAACGAGGAGTCCTTCACCCACAAGGGAAAGTATTACACCCTCCCGCCGGACATACCCTATCGGGGCTACCAACTCCAGGATATAACGATGGTGCCCCGCCCGCTCAACCTCCCGGTGGAAATCTGGCAACCCATCGCCAGCGGCAGGACTTTGCCCTACATCGCCCATCGGGGAATCAAGGGCATGGTTGCCCTTACTGGGGAGCGCCTGGCAGACCAGTTGATTCAAACCTACCACGATGAAGCGAACAAGGCGGGCCGACAGATTGGGCTGGGCCAGGACATGGCCCTGGGTATCGGCTTCTACATTGCCGATACTCAGGAAGAAGCCATCAACCGGGTTCGTCCCTACCACGATGAACGCTACAAATGGTTCGCCCCTTTCGGCTTCGTCCGCTATACCGACGCCGAAGGAAGGCCCTGGGGCACCCCCGGCGCGCCGGTCCGAGTGCCCCGCATTGAGGACGGGGTGGAGCAGAAGGCCTGGTTCTGCGGCTCGCCCGGAGAGTTTATCGACTACCTGAGAAACTTCGAGCAGAAGTATCCGGGCCTGGAGGACATAGTCCTGCAATGGCCCGAGGGAATGCCCTGGTTGGAATTCCGGGACCAGTTGTCGGTGTTTGCCAAAGAGGTCATGCCAGTCTTCACCGGCCAGCAGGCTCCGGCATCCACAGTGGATAGCGGCGCCTAACCCGCAGCACCAAAGGGAAGGACCTTGGCGCGCTATTGGTCGGCTTTTATCGTACTCTTTGCATACACATCGTTTCCCCTGGAAGGAAGGACTGGCGACAAGTCTGGTGAAACCTTAAAGGGATTTCCGCTTAAGGAGCTTTTTATTGGCAAACCCGCAACACGCAGCTATGGCTAAACGGGGCCCCTACGCTATCGCTCGTTGGAGAGAGAGCAACTGGCGACGCCGGGTGCAGTTGGACTTGTCCGGCGCCCACTTGAGCCGGGCCAAACTGCCGGGCGTGGACCTGTCCCTTGACGAACTGAGCGGTGTGGACCTGACCGATGCCGACATCAGCCGGTCCATAATGTACGGAAGTAATCTGAGGTCTGCCCACTTGTCCCGGGCCAGTCTCATTTGGAGCGACCTGCATCGGGCCAGGCTATCGGGTGCTGCCCTTATTCGGACCAACCTGAGCGGCTCCTGCCTCGTGGCTACTGACCTTCAGGGGGCTGACCTTTCCCACGCTGATCTCTCCTGGGCCGACCTGCGGGACGCCAACCTGACGGGGGCCAATTTGACCGAGGCCAACCTGTCCTGGGCCGACCTTTCCGGCTGCAACCTGGCCAGGGCCCGGTTGACGGGCACCAACTTGGAGGTAGCCAATCTCACCAGCGTGGACCTGCGCGGCGCATTCCTGGTACGGACGATACTGCACCGGACTTTGATGAACCGGGCTGTGCTGGAACTGACCCTTTTTGGCGACTGCGACTTGGGCCAGGCCCTGCAACTGGAATCGGTGGTCCACCTGGGGCCCAGCATAATTGGGCTGGACTCGCTGGCCCGCTCCCAGGGCCTCATCCCCGAGACTTTCCTTCGACAGGCGGGAGTCGCCGAGCCGGTTATCAATATGCAGGCGGGGCTGCGGCAGTCCAAGAACAACTATTCACGGGTGCTCTTGGTAAGCTCCTACCAGGACGAGGAATTCGTGGAACGCCTGGAAGACGACCTGCGGCTGGCGGGTTTCTCTTGCTGGCGGCTGCTGGTAGACGACGAAGCCCCTGTCCGTTCCAACGGAGTCTTCCCGACGCTACAGCGGTTCAGTTACTTCGACCAGATGATGCTGGTGTGTTCGGAATACTCCCTGGATAGCCCCTTCGGTTGGCGTTTCTTTGAAAGAGTCATTCAAAAGCCCGTGGCCGCCAGCACCGACATCAGGACCATCATCCCCCTGGCGCTGGATGACGAGCTTTACAACAAGCAAGACCCCCTGTGCGACGATCTTCGCAGCCAACTGGTGGTGGACTTCCGGGGATGGCAGAACGACGGCGCCTATCGGTCAGGCCTGGCGGCGTCCAAGGAAGCCCTGATCTCTTCGCTGCCTCTGCAAGAGGACAAGGCCAGCCTACCCTAAGCCGAGGCAGAGGGAACAGCCTCCGCCGAGACACGCCTTGGCCGCTATGACACAGGAGTATCCTTTCCCAGCATCAGGCAGGGTTCGCCCCACTGCCCCCCGTTTTCCAGGGCCCACTCCGCCGGGTCTTCCTCCCGCTTTAGCCGAATGCCGTCGTCGCCGCCATAGATTAAGAGGATCACCCCTTCCCCTGAATCCTCGGCCAGCGCCGAATAGGCCGTGCTGGGCCCCGCAACGCCCCACCCGGTCACCTGGCACCAAACGTCTTGGTTCAGGGGATCAGCGGTAAACACCCTGGTTATGGGCTTGGGTTCCGTCAGTAAATCGAAGACCCGGTTAAGGTCCATGGGGCTGTTGCCCTGGGACACAACCTCAACTTCGTAGAGCATCTCTTCCCCGCGTCTAAGCCTTGTTCCCACCCAGCCCGCACCGTCGGGGCCAGGCAGGTCAACTCCGCAATCTATCCCCATTGTAGGCAAGGTGTCCAGCGTCAGCAAGAACCACGTTTGGAAACGACCGCACTGGTTACCCCTTCTGGCCCTAACGGTCAGGCCTCACCCCTGGATTCCGGCCTCCGCCGGAATGACGGTGGGGGTAGCAGGCTGCCTGTTAGGCCGAGGACGTATTCGCCAGCCCTCCCACAAACTCAGAGCCTACGCGGAGTGCAGGCGGGGTGATGAGCGGGGAGAGCGCAGTAGCAACCATCGGGAGACCTTGCATCTTCTCTTTCAGGTTTGTAAGCCATTGGGAAATGAAGTAGACTGAACGGCAAAGACCGACGCCGCCGTCCAGCAGCAGTAGGCATCGGAGGAGGCGAACCATGGCACTGGGTATCAGGACTTATCGCCCATTGATAACCGGAACTACCCACATGGTATCTACCGGACACTACTTGGCTACTTCGGCGGGCTATCGCATCCTGGAGCAAGGGGGAAACGCCACCGACGCGGGCGTTGCTGCCGGCTTGGCGCTGAACGTGACCCTTCCCCAGTACACCAGCTTCGGCGGCGTAGCGCCAATAATCATCCACGACGCCAGCCGAGGTGAGACCCGAAGCATCAGCGGACTGGGCCGGTGGCCCAAGGCCGCTAGCATCGAATATTTCAACCAACACGCCAACGGCCAGCTCCCTTCGGGGATCCTTCGGACAGTAACTCCGGCGGCTGCCGACGGCTGGCTGACTACCCTGAAGCTCTACGGCACCATGACTTTCGAGCAGGTGGTGACGCCCGCCCTGGAGCTAGCGGAAAGGGGGTTTCCCATTCCCGAAACCCTGCACCGCGCCTTGACCCAGGAGGCGGATCGGCTGGTCCATGATGAAGAGACCAGCCAACGCTGGGCCAGCACCCGAGATATTTTCTTTCCCAACGGAAAGGCCCTAGCCGCGGGAGATGTGCTGGTGCAGCAGGACCTGGCCCGCACTTTCCGACGGCTGATTGAAGTGGAACGGTCCAACTCTTCTCGAAGCCGCGAGGAGGCTATTCAGGCAGCCCGAGACTTCTTCTACCGGGGCGAGATTGCCGAGGAGATGGCCCGTTTCAGCCAGGAGCAGGGAGGACTGCTAACCCTGGAAGACCTGGCCGACTTCCAGGTGGGCGTGGACCTGCCACCGTCCATTGACTACAAGGGAATTGATGTATATACCTGCGGCCCCTGGTGCCAGGGACCAGTCACCCTCCAGACCCTGCGTATCTTGGAGGACTTCCACCTGGTTGGCATGGGCCACAACAGCCCGGATTACCTGCACACCGTCATCGAGGCCCTGAAGCTAGCTTACGCCGACCGTCACGCCTACTATGGCGACCCCGATTTCGTTGATGTTCCCCTGGAAGGGCTGTTGGACCGGTCCTACGCCAAGCTGCGGGCCGCTCAGATCGACGCCGGACAGGCCAGCCCGGGAATGCCATTGGCTGGAGACCCGTGGCCCCACCAGGGGGGTGTCCCCCTCCGAGAGCGAATGGCCGAACCCGAGCCGGTGGCGGGCCCGTTGGAATCTGACACCAGCTATATCTGTACCGTAGACCGTTGGGGCAACGCCTTCTCCGCTACTCCCAGCGATGGTATTGGAGGCGCTCCCGTTGTGGCCGGTCTGGGGTTCATGATGTCCGCCCGGGGTTCTCAGACCTGGCTGGACCCGGACCATCCCTGCGCGCTGGCCCCGGGCAAAAGGCCCAGGTTAACCCCCAATCCGGCCCTGGCTTTGCGCGACGGCAAGGTGTGGATGCCCTTTGGGACCCCGGCGGGCGACGTGCAATGCCAGTCCATGACTCAGCTTTTCCTGAACGTGGTCGAGTTTGGGATGAACGTGCAGGAGGCCATCGAAGCCCCCCGGGTATCGACTTGGAGCTTCCCCAACTCCTTCTGGCCTCACGCCTATCACCCGGGCCTGGTAGGGGTTGAAGGCCGCTTCGACCAGCAGACGATAGCCGAACTGGAGCGCCGGGGACATCAGGTGGAGGTCTGGAACGATTGGACGCCGCGCATGGGCTCGATGAGCGCCATTGAGATTGATCGGAAGCGTGGGGCCCTCTTTGCCGGGGCTGACCTCCGGCGGGATAGCTACGCCGTGGGGAGTTAGCCAGCCGGTAAGTTGGAAAGACCTCCAACCGCCGATGGGGCGGCGAGCCATAGGCAAAAATAGGGGCAGACATTTGTGTCTGCCCCTCGTTATTGGACTGTCATCCCTTCTCCCGGGAAAGCCTACTGCGCCGTTCTCCCGCCGTCGATAACCAACTCGCTGCCCGTCATGAAGGATGACTCCTCCGAGGCCAGGAACAGCGCGCCATAGGCTACGTCTTCCGGCTTTCCCAGTCGGCCCAGGGGCGTCCTCTCCATCCGGTCTTCCCGGTAGGTGGGGTCGGCCAGCAGGTGCGCCGTCATGTCTGTTTCAATGGTGCCAGGGTGAATGGAGTTGCTCCGGATGCCATCCCTGGCGTATTGAATGGCGGTGGACTTGGTGAACAACCGCACAGCCCCCTTGGAGGCCGTGTAGGCGGCTGACATGGTATTGCCCACCAGGCCGGCCACGGAAGAGATGTTGATTATGGAGCCGCCGCCGGCGCGGCGCATCTCGGGGATAACCGACTTGGCCCCCAAGAACACTCCCTTGGCGTTGATTTCCATAACCTGGTCCCAAAGCTCGACGGTAGTGTCCTCCACTCTCTCGGTGCGGTAAATGCCAGCGTTGTTCACCAGGACATCCAACTTGCCGAACCTGGCTACCGTGGCCGCCACCGCCGCCTGCCAACTCTGCTCGTCGGTTACGTCCAAGGTGACAAAGAGGCATTCGCCCCCTGTTTCGTTAATCTCGGCCTCGACCTGGCGGCCCAGTTCCTCCCGGATGTCGCCGATGACCACCTTGGCTCCCTCCCGGGCGAAGAGCCGGGCTTCGGCAGCGCCCATTCCCCTGGCGCCACCGCTAATCAGGGCAACCTTGTTCTCCATTCTCATAGCCGGACCTCCCGCGTTCATCAAATATGCCTGGGCAGCGCCGTGCCCTCTGCCTACTGTGCCGTGAGGCCGCCGTCGATTACCAATTCGCTGCCGGTCATAAATGAGGACTCTTCGGAGGCCAGGAACAGGGCCCCGTAGGCCACATCTTCGGCTTTTCCCACCCTCCCCAGGGGATGGCGAGCCACGGAACGGCTCCGGCTGCTATCGTCGGCCAACAGGTTCGGCGCGGTCATCGGCGTGTCGATAACCCCGGGATGGATGGAGTTGGCCCGGATGCCCTCGCCAGCGTACTGGATAGCAGTGGACTTGGTGAGGAGGCGGACCGCTCCCTTGGACGCGCCATAGGCTGCCGAGTATGCGGTGCCGATGAGTCCAGCTACCGAGGATATGTTGATGATGGAGCCGCCCCCAACCTTCCGCATCTCAGGGATGGCCGCTTTGGTGCCGAGGAAGACCCCCTTGGAGTTGATGTCCATAATCTCGTCCCACAACTCTTCGCTGGTGTCTTCCACCGAGCCCAGTTTGAAGATCCCGGCGTTGTTTACCAGAATATCCAGCTTGCCAAAGCGGGCAGTCGCTGCGGCAGCGGCCTGTTGCCAATCGCTTTCACTGGTAACATCCAGGCGGACGAAGAGACACTCCCCGCCAAGCTCGTTTATCTCCGCTTCCACCTGCCGACCTTCCTCTTCCAGGATGTCGCCAATGACCACCTTGGCCCCTTCTTTAGCGAAGAGCCGTGCTTCGGCAGCCCCCTGTCCCCGGGCCCCGCCACTAATCAGCGCCACTTTGTTCTCCAGTCGCATCGTCAAGCTCCCCGGTCAAACTTATGACGATTGTAACCCTGGCCCAGTGAGAGTCAAGCGGGGAGCTGCTCAGGCATGGTTTTTCGATTGTCATCCTGAGCGGAGGGACGGGTCTAAAGTCGCCGTCCAGCGCACGCTCCCCATCCTTGGATTCCGGCCTTCGCCGGAATGACGGTATGGAGGGAGACCTGCCTGCTCGGGCGGACTCCGTTCTACCCGGAGAATCAAAAGACCCTGGAACTCAGTGGGTCGGTCGGCGTTGACCCGTATCCGGGCTATCTATAGAATGAAGGAAGGCTTCGCCCGTGTTGGCAGGCTAACTCCCAGCAAATTACATAAAGTGACTATCCGTGTCAGTTAGACCTTCAATCATGGTCCTGCTCGCCCTGCTATCGGTCGCCCTGCTGGTCGGCTGCCGCCCCGCTGGGGCGGCGGCCGACTTTACCGTAGAACTCTACAGCGGCAAGGAGTTTCGGCTGTCCCACCAGACCGAAAGGGCCTCGGTGGTGGTCAATTTCTGGTACCCTTCTTGCCCCCCCTGCCGGGCGGAGCTGCCCCACTTTGAGGCAGCCTGGGAGGAGTACCAAGACCAGGGTGTTCAGTTCCTGGGGCTCTTCGTGCCGCGCGGGTTCGACACGGAAGGGGATGCCAAGTATTTTGTCGAAGAGTTGGGACTTACCTACGACTTCGGCACCGACCGGCGGGCCGAGATAGCTGTCAGCTACGACGTGGAAGTCTTCCCCACAACCTATTTCATCGACAAGTCGGGCCGGGTATTCGGCAAAGCGGCGGGCTCTCTGGACGAGGCCCGGCTGACGAAAATAATCGAAGCGTTGGTGAAGAACTAGGCCGGGGCGCTGGTGCCGGTCAGGTCTGGTTGTTCGATGGGAGTTCTTGACTGGATCCTGGTAGCCATTCGGTGGTGTCACGCTATCAGCGCGGTGGCCTGGGTCGGCGGGGGTCTATTTTATATCTTGGTGTTACGCCCCGCCTGGAAGCGCTTCGCCGTATCCGGGGAGTCCAGCGCTGCGGTGGGCTCCGAGTTCCGGGGCGTGGTGAACACGGCGATGGGCGTGCTGCTGGTTACTGGAATTATCCTCTCGGCCAGCCGCCTGACCGCCGACAACGTTACCTCCCCCTACGTGGCGGTGCTGGTGCTGAAGATTGTCCTGGCAGCGTATATGTTCTACGTGGTCCGGCTGCTGCGAGGGCGGGCCTACCCAGAAGACGGAACGCACAACGGGAGCCGTTGGGGGAAAATCAAAAACGCCGTTACCAGCGCCACGGCGGTGGTGATTGCCGGAGTAATTGTCTTCGGCCTGGCCGACGTGTTGAATGCCCTATTTGAGGACTCGCTGGCAGCCCGGGAATAAATGGGTGCGATATGCTGTAGTGAAATCGGGGCTGTCAATGGTGATTCACACCAGGAGGACAGGAAGTGAATCGGGATATTATGGACATACTCGCCTGCCCGGTGTGCAAGGGAGAGTTGGAATTAAGAGTAGAGACCGCCGAGGGAGACGAGGTCGTCACCGGAAAGCTGCTCTGCCATGCCTGCAACGAGACTTACCCCATAGAGGACTCGATACCAAACCTGTTGCCTCCCGCTATGCGAAGCAAGTAGCGTGGGATGCAATGGTCGTACCCGGCCACCAGCCTCCGGGGGATTCGCCAAGGCCCGACCCAGAAATGGGCCAGCCCCGGCTCGGGGCGAGCCGGGGCTGGAAGTCAGTGGCTTATTATCGGCAGGGGTGACTCGCTAAGACGAGCTTTACGCTCCTCCGGTAAGTGTCGCCACCACCTGGGCTGCCAACTCCTGGGCGCGCTGGCGCAATTGGTTCCGATTCAGGTTTTCGATGGGGTGTTGAGTGAAGATGGTGGGATATTCTGCCGCTCCCCACATGGTCGCCATGGCCGTCGCGGTGTGAATGAATCGGTCGGTGCAAATAGTGGCGGAAGGCAGGCCAGCCTTCTCCACGTGAATCCCGTCGTGCACACTGCACGCACTACAGGAACCTCAATCGCCGATGGCGATGATCACCGAGTCGCAGTTTTCCGCCAGCTCGCGCAGGGCGGCCGGGTCCGCGGGACGGGATGCGCTGGGCTTCCGGTGCCAACGCACCTCGGAAATTTCGTAGCGGGTCCGCAGAATCTCGGACAACTCTTCCAACAGCACGTCGGCGTTGCGCTTACTGTCGTCGATGATGCCCAATCGGGTCCCCGCCAGCGTGGGCAGACGCGGCGCGCCGTCAAAGGGCAAAACGATGGGTTCGGTGGTGGGATTCACCAGGGTGTATTCGTCCTGTCTTGTTTGAGTCATTGGATTTTCACCTCCGGGAACTGTGAGTACCCCTTGGGGCTGAAAGGGACCTACTTGCCAGGTAGTTTAACCTCTTTGGTCACCGCAGTGGAAGCCACTTTGGGGCCCCAACTCGGAATTACCGAGGAATTGTTGGACTCCTCGCCCCCGGCGAATAGCAGTAAAATGTCCTCCGGCTCGGGCACCAGGGGAATGAACTCTTCCTCGTCGCCCGCTCCAAGGTCGCCGGTGAACACCTTGGCCCGTTTCAAGTCCGCCACCGAGCGCCGAATGGTAGACTGCAATTGCCGACGCACTTGCTCTTTGGTCCAGTCCCGCCAAAGGTTGCTGTTTCCCGCGACGGTTACGGCAATCTGGCCTTGCCGCACCCCCTGGACGGCGTTGCCCACCGAGCCGGATGTGGAGAGGGAAGTACCTAGGGACGAGGCCGCGTCAGCCAGGGCAAATAGGATTGCCTCCGGTTCTCCGGTAGCCCGCACTTGCCGGGGAGACTCGCAGGCGAAGGTCGTTACGGTGCTCTGTTCGGGAGAGAAGCCACGCTCCACGTGCAGGGGGAGCCAATGAGTCTCGGTCTCCGCCTCCGCTATGCAATAAGTATACTTGCCGGGGTGCCCAATGACGCTGCGGTCGAACAGGCCCGGAATGGCGGCGCAGGCGTTCATCAGGATTAGCCGGACGGCCCTGCCGATGGTGGCGTTGGCCCGATTGCCGGGCCCGAACAGGTTATTCCGGGCGTTGATCCCCAATTCCTGGACTACGGGGCCATTGACGATGGACAAAACGGCCGAGCCTCCCATACTGGAAGAAGGCCCAACCAGGTTGAACTCGGGGGCCAGCATAGCCTCAGTCGCGGCCAGGAGCACCGGCATGTACTCGGGTAGGCAACCGGCCATCACAGCGTTGGCCGCCACCTTGCCCACGGTAATTTCCCGTCGCCGCTCCGATATTTCCCCCACCACTTCCGATGGGTCCCGGCCCACGTATTCAATGAACTGGGAGACGCGTCCCTGTATGGGCGGCAGGGTCGGCAGGCCATCGGTCCATCCCAGTTCGTAGCACTGCTCCACCGCGCCGAACACGTCATCCCAGCGGCCTACGGTTGTATCTCCAAGGTCGGCCAATGTCTAACCCTCCAGATAACCGGGCTAAATTCTGATTCTGCTTGGGCATTGCATCCCCAAAGGGAAACCCCCTCAGACCCCCAGAGAGGAGGGTGAGGGGGATGCCGCTGTACCTGTTAGTCTATTGCCATGTTTCCCTGTTGGTTGGTAAGCAAGGGGCTGCCCTTCTACCTGACCCGGGCGTACTTGGAAAGGCTCCGCAACTCCCGAGGGGGGTCCATCTTGGAACCCCTGATGGTGTAGGATACCTCGGACACGTAAATGTCCCCCTTGGAGTCTACGGCGATACCGTGGGGAGCGATGAACTGTCCCCCGCCTTCACCTTCTTCCTTGGCCCCGAACAAACTGACCCGGTTGCCGTCCAGGTCATAGATGGTAACCCGGTGCCCCAGGCCCGGGGCCTCGTCCACGCCGCCCATGCCATTGAGCTCGCCGATGTAGATGTGGTCATCCCACAGCACCATGGCGTCCGGGCGGTGGATGTTGTTCCACATGGTAATGAAGTTTCCATCGACATCGAATAGCTGCACGCGGTGGGCTTCCCGGTCTACCACGTAAACTCGCTCGTTGGAGTCGATGGCGATGTTGTGGGGTCGAATGAATTGGCCGGCGTCTATACCCGGTTCGCCCCAAGAGAACTTATACTCGCCGCTGCCGGAGTACACATGGATTCGGGAGTTGCCGTACCCATCGGAGACGTAGATATCCCCGTTGGCCGGGCGGATAGCCGCCGATGTCGGGCGGTTGAAGGGTTGACCGCTCCAAGCCGGGGCTGGATGGTTCTTTTCCCCAATCTCCATCAACTTTTCGCCGGTGGGGCTGAACTTCTGGATGGTATGAATACCGTCGTCGGCGGCCAAAATCGAGTCGTCGGCAAGGCTGTAGTAGAGTCCGTGGGTGCGGCTCTCACTAAAGTGTCCCTGTCCGAAGGAACGGAGGAAATTGCCGTCTTGGTCGAAGACCATGATGGGGTGTTCTCCACGAGTAAGGACGAACACCCGGTCCTCGGAGTCTACCACCACACCAGGGCACTCCAATAATCTGACGCCTTCGGGCAGCTTGGCCCAATCTTCCACAAAAGTGTATTGAAAGTCTCCCTCACCATAAATCTGGGTCATCAACCCTCCCTTTCCCCGCGTCTGCGGGGGAACCTCAAAGTCGCCCTCGCTATAAATCTCGGGCGTGGGCCTATCCCCGCCTTGGCGGGGGACACCACTCCGTACCTGTGGACGGTGGAGTTATCCTAAAGTCTGGTAGGTAAGGTGTCAAGAGCGCGGCCAGTGGCGACGGGGTCTATCGATTTTCCAGTGAATTCCGTACGTGGTGAGCCTGTCGAACGACGTTCAGGCCCTTCGACAAGCTCAGGGTGGGCGGGGATATACGTGAACTGGGATTTTCAAAAAGACCCTGCCAGCGTCTTGGTTACTGACATTGGATAGCCGGCGCTCCAACAAACAAAACAACCGGGGATGGACACTACTCCACCCCCGGAAGATTATCCCCTTGGTAACCCCGACCCTCGGGAAAGCTAGGTTATGATGGAATTCCCTTCCCCCTTGACCCAGTCCGCAGTGCGGAGAGCCAGCGACTCGATGGTGCACGTTGGGTTGATACAGGCGCTGGTTGTGAAGATGCTGCCGTCGATGATTAGCAGGTTGGGAACATCATGGGAGCGGCCCCATCGGTCGACCACCGAGTTCTTGGGGTCGTCGCCCATGCGCGCCGTGCCCAGAAGGTGCCAACCAGCGTTGCGACGCAACTTGGAGCCGAGCACTCCCTTCGCACCCGCCGCTTCCAGCACTTCCCGACCTCGGGCCAGGCCGTGGTCCAACATGCGGCTGGTGTTTTCGCTCACCTCGTAATGAATCTTGGCGGCAGGTATTCCGTGGGCATCGGTGAGATTGGGGTCCAGCGTTACCTCGTTGTGTTCCTCCGGCAAGTCTTCAGTCATGATGGTCATGCCGATGGTGTGGCCGAAGCGCTCCCGGAACTCCTGGTGATGGCGGCTGCCCCAGGAGACCATACTGCCCTGAAGTCCACCCAGGGCCGCTCCCAACGGAGCGGTGGTTGCGCCGATAACCTGCAGGTCGTAACCCCGAAGGAAGTCGTTCTCCGGGTTGGTCTCGTAGAACTCCTGGCTCAACATGGTGCTGCCCCTCGGGCCCTCGTCGGTGCCCATCCACTCGTCGAAGACACCCACGATGACACCTGCCGGGTGGTGCATCAGGTTCTTGCCCACCAGCCCGCTGCTGTTGGCCAGGCCGTTGGGGAATTGGGCCGACTTGGAGTTAAGCAACAGGCGAGGCGTGCCGATACCATTGCAGGCCACCACCACCACCTTGGCCCGTTGCACTAACAGGTTCCCATTGGCGTCATAGTAGAGGGCGCCGGTGGCCCGACCCTGTTTATCCACCAGGATTTCGCGGACCCGGGCATGGGTCTTGAGGACTGCCCCCTGCTGCAGGGCTTTGGGCCAGTAAATGATGTCGGAGCTGGAAAAAGAACGAAGAAAGCCGCCCCGGTCTGGCTCCCTGCCGTCATGCCTGGCGGAAGCCACGGCGTTGTCGGCGCTCCACCAGTGCCAGCCCAGCTTATTGAAGCCTCGGGCCAGAACTTCGCCCCCGATGCCGATGGAGAAGGGAGGAGAGGGCCGTTCCAGTTTGGGGGGATAGGCCGGGTCGCCTCGCAACCCGGAAACGCCGTGCATACGGTCGTTCAGGTCGTAATAGGGTTCGAGTTCCTCGTAGGTCATCGGCCAGTCGTCGGCCACTCCATCCAAAGTCTTGACGCGGAAGTCCGACGGGTGGAATCGGGGGAAGTGGGAACCCCAGTGGATGGTGCTCCCGCCCACGGCGTTATACATCAAAGGTGCAATGGGGGTCTCGGTATCGTTTACCGGGTAGTCCTCGGGTAGTCCCCTGACGTTGGGGTCGGGGTGGAAGTCGGACTGCCAGTGCAACTGGGAGTCGGCCTCCCTGGTGGGGAAATGGTCCAGCGGGACCCATCCCCCCTGCTCCAGGCACACCACTTTGATACCCGCCTGGGTTAAGCTCCAGGTAAAGGCTCCACCGGATGCGCCAGCGCCGATTACCAGAACATCGGCAATGTCGTCCCTGTTAGCCATTGATTTCCTCCCGTAAGTTCTTGACCGGCCTTGTAGCCCATCCTAAGTACAGCCACGTTGCGAAAAAGTCGAAAACTACCGACGCTCAAATACAGCCGCGACTCCCTGGCCGCCGCCCACGCACATGGTCTCCAAAGCCAGGTGGGCGTCTCTCCGCTCCATCTCGTGGAGCAGCGTGGTCAGAATGCGGGCCCCGGTGGCGGCGATGGGGTGCCCCAGGGAGATCCCCGATCCGTTGACGTTGAGGGTGTCGTCGTTGGGCAGCTTCCACTCGCGGAGTACCGCCAGCACCTGGGCGGCGAAGGCCTCGTTCAACTCAATGAGGTCCATATCGCTCAGGGAAAGGTCCAACTTATTCATCAGCTTGGAAACCGACGGCACTGGGCCGATGCCCATATAGGCCGGGTGGCAGCCGGTAACGGCCCACCCCCTCAGATAGCCCATAGCGGTCAAGCCCAGTTCTTCCAGCTTGTCCTTGGCTACCACCATGCACACCGATGCGGCGTCATTTTGGCTGCTGGCATTTCCGGCGGTTACCGTGCCGTCGGGCATTACCGGACGCAAACGCCCCAAAACGTCCAGGGAAGTGTCGGCCCGGGGCCCTTCATCCTTGTCGAACATAACCGGGTCTCCCCGGCGTTGGGGTATGGGAATCGGGACAATCTCCTGGGAGAACTTACCCGACTCGTTGGCCGCCACCGCTCGCTGGTGGCTACGCAGGGCATACTCGTCCTGTTCCTGGCGAGAAATCTCGTACTGCTTGGCCAGGTTTTCGGCGGTCTCCACCATGCCGGAAATGTAACCAAACCGTTCTTCGGGAGAAATAGTCTCTCTGGCGCGGGCCAGCCGGTCGTGGAACGTTACCGAGCCAAACCGAGCGCCCCAACGAGACTCATTGGAATAGAATTCGGCGTTGCTCATGCTTTCCACGCCGCCGGCGATAACCACATCGGCGTTCTCTGTCTGAACCAGCATTGCCGCGTTGAGGATTGCCTGAAGGCCCGAAGAGCAACGGCGGTCTAGCTGGTAGCCTGGCACTTCGATGGGCAAGTCTGCCTTGAGAGATACCAAGCGCCCGATGGCCGGATTCTCCCCACTGGGATAGCCGTGGCCCAAAATGACATCATCGACATTGGCCGGGTCCAGACCGGTGCGTTCCAGAAGCTCCTTGACTACCGTCGAGCCCAGTTCGGCGGCGGAGATGCCGCGTAGGCCGCCTCCGAAGTTGCCTACGGCGGTACGAACTGGTGAAACTATCGCAACTCCTCGCATGAGTAACTCCTTAGTTCGGCGTAAATTGTGCAGAATGAGGTGAGTTCTAAGGGATGGGATGGATTGGCATACATAATACCTTCTCGGGCTTGCTATGTCGAACCGTCCGCCTTCCTCGGCCAACCCAGTGAGCAGGAGACCCATCCCTGCGGGGAGTCGGGGCCTGTCTACACTATTTTAATGGACTAACTAACTGGGAATGGGCCAGGGTGGGGCTCCCCGGGGGGAAGTTTCGTCAGACTGGTGGCGTGCCCCAGGCTTTCGTGGTATTCGATGAGCGAATTGACAGCCCAGAGGGCCCAAACCTATACTGAATTTCCCGGGGGGTGTAGCTCAGTCGGGAGAGCACCTGCTTTGCAAGCAGGGGGTCAGGGGTTCGAATCCCCTCACCTCCACTTTCCTCTGCACTTGAGAGCGTCGAGACCCCAAAAGGCGTCTCCTCAGTATTGCGCCAAGGAGCCCGTCCCTCATTCGATGCGTAACATCCTTCATTCCGCTATGGAAGTGCCGGTAATGGCCCGCCTTCTCCGGATTCCTTCAAAACAGAAATTACTGTTGGTGGGATGTGGCAGCGGCGTTGCTCTGCCGCCCTTGGCCAAGCTGCTGGCTCCCCGAACCATTACCGGAGTAGACGTAGACCGAAGGCTGTTGTACGAGGCCGCGAAATGGATGCGGGATAACGCGGTCAGCGGCGTATTGGTGCACGCCGATGTACGGGCCATGCCATTCCGTGACCGTTCCTTCGACGTAGTTGTAGACTTCGGCACCTGCTATCACATAGCTCACCCGCGCCTAGCTCTGACGGAGATTGCCCGGGTCCTGGACGACGGTGGAGCGTTTGTTCACGAGACTCCGCTGGCTCAATTACTGGCACATCCCTTCAACTACGCCGGGCAACTACCCTGGAATGAAGAGCCCTCCCTGGGCCCGGGGCCGTCGGCGGGCTTTTGGGCAATTAAGAAGAAGCATTAGTTAGAGGGAAGTGAGGGTACTCTGCCGCACTGTTCTGGTGGTGGCCCAAACCAAGGGTTCTCCCATCAGGTGGGGGAAAACTGCTGGGTTCGGACAGCTACCACCACCTCAGATCTGCCCCCCTAGTCAAGTATCTGGGAAAGAAAAGTCTTGGTGCGCTCCTGCTGTGGGTTCCCAAAGAACTGCTCGGGGGCCGCTTCCTCGATGATTATGCCGTCGTTGAACATTATCATGCGGTCGGCAACTTCCCGGGCAAATCCTATCTCGTGGGTTACGATTAGCATTGTCATGCCGGAACGGGCCAACTCTCGCATGACATCCAATACTTCTTGAATCATCTCCGGGTCCAGCGCCGACGTTGGTTCGTCGAACAGCATAATCTTGGGCTGCATCGCCAAGGCCCTGGCGATGGCAACCCGCTGCTGCTGTCCGCCGGAAAGCTCGTTGGGATACTTGGCCGCCTGTTGGGGTATGCCCACCCGCTGCAACAGCGCCATAGCCATTTCTTCAGCCTCGGCCCTGGGCCGCTTCCTTACCCGCATGGGGGCCAGGGTGATGTTCTGCAGTACGGTGAGGTGGGGAAAGAGATTGAAGGACTGAAATACCATGCCGACTTCTTGACGAATGGCGTCGATATTCCGGACGTCGTTGGTCATCCTTATCCCGTCAATGGTTATGTCCCCCCTTTGATGCTCCTCCAGGCGGTTAATCGCGCGAATGAAGGTGGATTTGCCGGAGCCGGAAGGCCCCAGGATTACGACTTTTTCGCCGCGCCTCACCGATGTTGTGACGCCCTTGAGCACGTGAAAGCTGCCGAACCACTTGTGAACGTCCTGGCAGATGATGATGTCGTCGGATGGTTGCTGTTGTTCACTTTCCATAATAACTTCCCATTATAATTAGCGCTGGCCTACGCCAAGGCTTTCCTCAACCCGGCCACTGACGTAGGACATGCCGTAGGTGAAAATCCAGAAAACCACTGCCACAAAGACGAACACTTCCTGCGCGCTCGCCAGGTATTCCGTATTGCCCTGGATGAACGCCTTGCCGATTTCCAAAATGTCCAGCATTCCGATGATATACACCAGGCTGGTGTCTTTGAACAGGCCAATAAACTGCCCCACAATCGCCGGTATAACGTTGCGGATGGCCTGGGGTAGGGAGATGAACAGCGTGGTCTGCCAGCCGGGCAACCCCAGCGCCCGCGCCGCCTCCACCTGGCCGGGGTGCAACGATTGGAGGCCGCCGCGTATGTTTTCCGCCATATATGCCGTGCTGAACAGGGTAATCACCACGGCAGCGCGAAACAGGGAGTTTTGGGGCAAGTCTTCCGGGAAGGCCAGGGGCACCAACGTCTGGGACATGAACAGCAGCGTTATCAGGGGCACCCCCCGGAACACCTCAATGAACACTACGCAAAGCAGCTTTACCACCGGAAGATGGCTGCGGCGGCCCAAGGCCAGAGCAATGCCGAGGGGCAGGCTGAGGGCAATGCCCCCCACCGCCAGGATTAGATTCAGCATCAGCCCGCCCCAGTAGACCACCGAAACCGGCTGCAAGCCGGGCACTCCCGGCAGTCCACGCAGCAACACCAACGTCACCAGAAATGCGCCCACTCCCAATATGGTAATCCACTTTGCCTGGCCCAGTGGGGTGTAACGGGCCAGCGCCCACCCCGCCAACAACGCCGGCAGGTTCGCCAGCAGCAGCAGGCGCACGTCCAGCCCCATCCGCTCCAGGCTGTAGGGCAGGAAGGCGAGCAGGGCGATTACCACCGATGCCAGGATGGCAATGCGTTTGGCGACTCCGCCGCCGGAAATTCCCCAAGCCATCCCCAGGAGCGCCGTCACCAGCAGCAACGACACCTGGGGCCGCCAAAAGCAGTTCTGCCCGGCGCAAGCAGCTTCAATGTTATATTGCCCAATGATGAAGCGCCCGCCCAGTTCGGCCACAACGGTCCAGTCGGCATACAGAAATACCCACTTCAGCCCGAACCACAAGGCCAGGACCAGCGCAACGGCTGAGATGACCGTAAGCGCGCTGTTGTACCAGGTACTGAACAGGTTGGCGTGCGCCCAGCCTACCGCGCCCACCTCGGAGCGGGGCGGCGGAAGAGGAACCGGGGTGGAGGCAGTGGGGGCGGCCATAGCTCTTATCCTCCGAACCGGATATGTCGGTTGTACAAGTTGCCGATTACCGACCAAGTCAGGCTCATTGCCAGGTAGGTCAGCATAATCAGGAGGAATATGGACACCGCCGGAGCGGTCTGGGTCATGGTTATAGCCACGTTGGTCAGCTCGGTGTAGCCGATGGCTCCGCCCAGGCTGCTGTTTTTGGTCAGGTTCAGGAATTGGCTAATCAGCGGTGGGATGATGACCCGCAGGGATTGGGGAAAGGTTACGTGGTGCAGGGTGTTCAGGGGCGAGAGGCCCAGGGCGCGGGCCGCCTCGATCTGGCCGCGCCCCACCGACTGGATGCCGGACCGCACAATTTCGGCTATGAAGGACGCGGTGTATATTACCAGTCCAACCAACAGCACCAGCAGACCGGCCCGAATGGTGAAGCCCCCGGCGATGCGTCCGAACCTTCCCTGGGGTTCCGGGGACGAGATGATGAAAGGGGAATCCCCCCCGACAGCGCCCACCACCAGCCAGGCCACGGCCCCAATTAGGACCGTGACGACGCAGCCGGCCAGCAGGGGATACGATTCCCGGCCCGTCTGTATCTCCCGGCGGGTTAGAATCCGGTGGACTGTCATGCCGATGATGACGGCGGCGACGGCCAGGGCCAGCCATATTATTCCTGCCCACAAGACGGTTCCCGTCGGCCAGGGCAGGGATATGCCACTGTTGTTGACGTAGAGCCTGCCGGCAATGACGTAGCCTTCCCGCACCGGCGGCAGCGCCAGCACGATGTAGAACCAGAAATACAACTGCACCAGCAAGGGTACATTGCGGAAGAACTCGACGTAAACCTGCGCAATCTTGGAGACAATCCAGTTGCCGGACAGCCGGGCGACGCCGATAACGATGCCCAGCACCGTAGCCAAGATGACGCCAGCGACAGAAACCAGCAGAGTGTTGGTGGCGGCGACGCCCAGGGCGTAAAGGAAGGTGTCCGATGACTGGTAGGGGATGAAATGCTCCCCGATAGGGGTCTGGTATTCCCGGGACAGGAAGCTGAAGCCGTAGGGAATGTCCCGGTCCTGGATGGCGTTGCCGATGTTGGTGAAGAACCAGGCGACTAGAAACACCACCAGGAAGGCGGACACAATCTGCACCGCCCACTCGATAATCCGGGCGTGCCTCCAGATTGGTATGTCCTGATAGGTGAGGACTCGGGGTATTCCTGCCATAAGGTTTGCTGCCCCCTGCCGCTTGTCGGTGATTTTAGCACATCACCGGACAGCTTCCCTACACCCGGCCCGGCACTGTCAGGACGATTGCAAAGTTGTTCGATTCGCGCCGTCCGCTCGGTTATGGCAGGACTCCAAGGTTGGAACTGTGGATTCCCGCTTTCGCGGGAAAGACGGGTTGGGGGCATAGTCCGCTGTATGGAAGGACTTTGCAATCGTCCTGCCGGCACTGTTTACATACTCGCCAAGGGCGGAGTTCGCCGTGGCGAAAAAATGGGGACGGACAGCGTTGTGCCGTCAGTCCCCGTTGGCGCTCTGTCCGCCTCGGGTGGATTGCGCCTTGTTTCGCCCCGGCGAACTCCGCCCGAGGCGAGCCGGTAGTCCCTTACCGCAGCGGCGCGGCGTAAACCTGGCCTCCCTTGGGGCAGTCGGTACAGGGGGCGGCAGACCACAGGGCATTACGGCTGCCTTCCCGCGTCAGTCCCAGCGGGGTCAGGTGGCGGGCGTAAATCTCGCCGTAGTTACCGACCCCGCGGATTACGTCCTGGGCCACCGTCTCGCTCAGGCCCAGACTATCCTGACCGTAACCGCCTTCCAGTCCCAACATCCGGTCAACCGAAGTATTCCCCGTAACCGCAGTGGGAATGTTGTCGGAAGTTATCCCGAAAGCCTCGGCGTAAATTAGGATGGCCATCACCGTCGTCACGATGTCGTACCACTGCTCGTCACCGTGCGGCACCACCGGGCCCAGCGGCTCCTCCGAGATGGTGCCGGGCAGGATAACGTGGTCATCCGGGTTATCAAACCCGACCCGGGTGCTCACCAGCCCGGAGCGGTCGGTGGTGAGAACATCGCACTGTCCGCTCTGATAGGCTTCATTGGCAGCAACATTGTCTGGGAAAGTCACCACGTCAAAGTTCAGTTGGTTCTGGTTGCTGAAGTCTTGCAGGTTCAACTCGGTGGTCGTGCCCTGCTGCACGCATACCGCGGCGGCCTGGAGTTCCAGAGGCCCGGAGACCCCCAGGCTTTTGGGCACCATGAACCCCTGCCCGTCGTAGAACATCGTCGGCGCAAAGTTGCCCCACGTAGCGTCCCTGGAGCTGGTCCAGGTGGTGTTGCGGGACATAATGTCCACTTCGCCGGACTGCATCTGAGGCCCCCGCTCGGCGGCGGTGGTGGGGCGGAACTCCACCGCGTTCGGGTCGCCGAAGACGGCGGCGGCGACGGCGCGGCAAAGGTCGATGTCAAAGCCGACGGTGTTGCCGGCGGAATCAATGGAACCGAAGCCGGCCAGGCTGTTGTTACTGGCGCAGATGAGGGTGCCCCGCTCCTTAACCGACTCCAAGCGACTTCTCCTCGTCGTCTGCGCTGGGGCCTGTGGAGCTGCGGTTGCCTGCGGTTGCACCCGTGCTGGGGCCTGTGGAGCTGCGGTTGCCTGCGGTTGCGTCTGTGCCGGGGCCTGTGGAGCTACGGTTGCCTGCGGTTGCGTCTGTGCTGGGGCCTGTGGAGCTACGGTTGCCTGCGGTTGCGTCTGTGCCGTTGGCTCCCCGTTGCACGCCGCTAGGCCCAGAAGTCCAACTGTCAGAGCTATCACGAGGGTTATTATCCGATAGTGCATCAAAGCCTCCCTAATAATCGAGGTTCCCTAGAACCAAATTGGGCCAAAGTTATTTAACACGCCAGCAGCCGAAAGTCAAATCTTGCAACGCCGGATGCCGGACCAGCCAAGGGAGAGTACAGGACGCGCAACCACGCCGGCGATGGTGGGGTGGGCCGGAAGCACAGTGGTCGGATTCAAGATGGCGCCCGTTCCGCCGCACCCACGATAGCGCGACTGGTGCAGTATTGCTATACTCATAATCACGCCACGCCCAGAGGGCAATGGCGTACTCCCCGGTAGGTGGGGACCGGCGGAGACCAGGTAGGTAGGGCACGCTGATACCCACAAATTGCACCGGCGAATAATTAATCGTTAGAGGTAATCGAATGAATATCTGCAGGCTTTACACCGGCGACGATGGCCAGGCCCACCTGGAGGACATGAATCTCTCCACCCACGAGGTTATGGCTGCGGGGCAGGGCGCCAAGAGTATCATCTTCCGCGAAGCCGAAGCGGGCAGATTCTCCGACTGGCATAATGCCCCCAGAAGGCAGTACGTAATAACGCTGTCTGGCGAGATGGAGATTGGCCTGGGCGATGGCACCATCCGCAAGTTCGGACCTGGTGAAGGTGTATTGGCCGAAGACCTTACCGGGCAGGGCCATACTACCCGGGTGACGGGCGGCGGACCACGGACCTCGGTGACCATACCTCTGGAGGACTAACCGGCCAGAGATAGGGCCTTCCGCATAGCCCCAACGAAGAAGACCGCATGTTGGCGCCCGGCCCAAGGGCGAACAACAGCGGTCTTTGTTGCCTGGCTGATGTGCTGCGATGGCCTATTCCCCGGTGAGGTCGGCCAACTGGGGCATTACCTCCTCGGCCAGTAGCCGAGTGGACTTCTCCCAACCTTCCTGGTCCTGCCAGTGGTCGTAGACTAGGACCAATAGGGCCCCGAAACCGCCCACTCCCTCGTAAAGGTCCCGCAGCTTATTGGCCACGGTATCCACCGACCCCACCAGCCACATGTGGTCGGCCAGGTACTCCAGGGTAACCGCCTCGTCGGGCACGTCCGGGTCATGCTTGAACACCGATAGTAGGTCGAACTCCCGGAACAGGGTCAACAGGTAGTCCTTCCAGACCCGGCCCAGCATTCCGTTAATGGCCGCCTCTTTAGCCGCCTCGTCGGTATCCGCCACGTATACGTCCCGCACCAACCGCCAGTCTTTACGGGAAGGCGTCAGCCCGGACTTCTGCGCGCCCTCGGATATGGCTTCCCAGTGGCTGCGGCAGTAATCAATATTCAACGCCAGGCTCATGGGAATGAAGCCACGCTCTCCCGCAATCATCAGGGTGGGAGACTTGTAGCTGACCGAGGCCACCCCGATGGGAGGGTGGGGTTTTTGGTAGGGAGTCAGAAAAAAGTGCAGGGTGTTGTACATGGTGTCGGCGACGTTGATGTTCCAGTACTTACCTTTATATTCAAAGGGTCCCTTGTCCTCCCAAATCTTGAGGATGATGTCCAGGGCCTCCCGGGTCATATCCCGGTGTTCACCGGCGTTCCCGTCCACGTCGAACAACGCCCAGTCGCTGGGCAACCCACTGGCCCCTACTCCGAACATGAACCGTCCTTGGGCCAGGTGGTCCAGGTAAGCCACCCGGTGGGCCAACTCTGCCGGGTGGTGGAAGGGCAGCAGATGGGCCCCGGTAGCCAGCTTTATCCTCTTGGTGCGTTGCAGGGCCTGGGCAATCATAATGTCCGGCGCGGGTATCGGCTCCCAGGGCGAAGTAAAATGCTCGCCAATCCAGGCCTCTTCGTAGCCCAATTGGTCCACCAGCTCCAGGTAGTCCAGGTCCCACTGGTGGGCATCGTAGATGTTCCGCTCCGGTGGATGGGATGGCATCATAAACAACCCGTACTTCATAGCTCCTCCGCATGTTGGTGCAAGGCTGGTAGCTGCCAGTGGTCTGTGGTTGATAACGTTACTCCATGTGGGACTAGCTGACAACCCAGCCCCCAGTTAAGCTGGGTCTTCCCAGCCCATTGTCGCCAACCCGCCTCCCCCGAACTTGACAGCCGACCCCTAGGCACATAGATTACGCATAGGACTAAGCTAACCTTGGCCGAATCAGGCATGGGCCCACGGACGGCTTCGGTGAGGCTTTAAGGAGTGAGATAGTATGACCACTACCGAAAGAGAGACCAGCGGTTCCGAACAGTTTAACGTTGTAGGCACCCGCCCCATGCGCCATGACGCCTATGACAAGGTAACCGGGGCGGCAAAGTTCGGCGCCGACATCAACATAGCGGGAATGCTTACGGGCAAAATCCTGCGGAGCCCCCACGCCCACGCTCGCATCCGTTCCATCGACACCAGCAAGGCGGAGGCCCTTCCGGGTGTAGTGGCGGTAGCGACTTCCAAGGACTTTCCCGTCATCCAGAGCCGCAGCATGGACTACGAGAATTTCCAGGGTAACCCCCGGATGATCGCCGAGAACATCCTGGCCCACGAGAAGGTGTTGTACATCGGCCACGCGGTGGCGGCGGTGGCGGCCACCGACGCCCACACAGCCGAGGCCGCCCTGGACTTGATTGAAGTGGACTATGAAGTCCTACCCACGGTGCTTACCGTCCACGACGCACTGAAACCCGACGCCCCCCTGCTGCACGAGGAGATGACCACCCGGTTCCGGGTAGAGCGGTTTGGGGCCGGTGAGGACACGGGCCAAAAGAGCAACATCGCCGGGCATATCCAGCACAAGGTTGGCGATGTAGAGAAGGGTTTCCAAGAGGCAGACGTAATCGTCGAGAGCGAGTACGAGACCCAGACGGTGCACCAGGGCTACATCGAACCCCACGTAGCAACGGCCCAGTGGTCCACCGATGGCCGTCTGACAATCTGGACTGCGACCCAGGGCGCTTTCGGCGTCCGCGCCACCACCTGCGGGATTCTGGAGCTGCCCGAGTCAGCAGTGAAGGTTGTGCCCACCGAAATCGGCGGCGGGTTCGGCGCCAAGGGCGTCACTTACCTGGCTCCGGTGACCGCGGTATTGGCCAAGAAAAGCGGTCGCGCCGTTAAGATAACCATGACCCGCAAAGAAGTATTCGAGGGCAGCGGCCCCGCCTCGGCGGCCTACATGCGGACCAAATTGGGCGCGACCAAGGATGGAAAGATTACCGCCGGTCAGATTTGGATGGCCTACGAAGCGGGGGCTTTCCCCGGTTCCCCCGTAGGCGGCGGCGCGCTGAGCACCTTCGGTCCCTATAACATCGAGAACATGCTGGTTGACGGCTTAGACGTAGTCTGCAACAAGCAGAAGGCCCAGGCCTACCGGGCTCCCGGGCAACCCCAGGCTGCCTTTGGCGTGGAGTGCGCCATCGACGAGCTGGCGGAGAAGCTGGGGATGGACCCTATGGAACTACGGCTGAAGAACGCCGTCAAGGAGGGCGACCGGATGCCCAACGGGGTTCCCCACTCCCGGTTCGGCTGCGTGGAAGTCGAAGAGGCCATGAAGGACCACCCCCATTACAACGCGCCTCTGGGCGGGCCGAACCGGGGACGGGGCGTCGCCGTGGGGTTCCGCTGGCAGGGCGGGCAGATGTCGTCAGCGACCATCAATGTGAACAGCAACGGTACACTCAACGTAATCACCGGCTCGGTGGACATTGGGGGCACCCGCACCGCCACCGCCATGCAGGTGGCCGAAGTGCTGGGACTCCAATCGGAGGACATCAACCCCTCGGTAGGAGACACCGATAGCGTGGGTTACACCGCCAACACCGGCGGCAGCCGCACGGCCTTTGATACGGGGTTGGCGGCCATCGCCGCGGCGGAAGAGGTGAAGAAGCAAATGGCGGCCCGGGCGGCCCGCATCTGGGAGGTCCAGGACGAGGACGTGGACTTCAAGGATGGCGTGTTCTTCTGCACCAGGAACCCGGAGGACAGGTTCACCTTCAAGGAGCTTGCCGGACGCCTGATGCGGACCGGCGGGCCGGTGACCTGCTCCGCCTCGGCTCCCTCGACTGGAGTGGGGCCCATCTTCGCCGGGAATATCGTTGACGTGGAAGTTGACCCGGAAACCGGCAAGGTGGACATCCTACGGTTCACTGCCTTCATGGACTCCGGGCGGTCGGTGCATCCCAGCTTTGTTGAAGGACAATTGCAGGGCGGCACGGTACAGGGCATCGGCTGGGCGCTCAACGAAGAGTATTTCTACACCCAGGATGGGGCGATGGCTAACTCCAGCTTCCTGGATTATCGGATGCCCACCAGCCTGGACCTACCCATGATTGACACCGTCATCGTGGAGGTGCCCAATCCCAGGCATCCCTACGGTCTGCGTGGAGTTGGCGAGGTCCCAATTATTCCCCCACTGCCGGCGCTGGGCAACGCTGTTTCCCATGCTATCGGCAAGCGGGTAACCAAGTTGCCCATCACCCCAACGGCAATCCTGGAGACCCTGGAACAGTAGGGACCAGGCATTTCCGGCCCCCCCCCCCACCCAGGAAGGCATTACCCACTGGCTGTAGCCAGCAGGTTGGGGATATAAAGGGATGCCGGTGGCGAGGACAAATCAACGGGGGCGCAGATTATCGCGCCCCCGTTTCTATTGAGGAGTATTGGGGGCGGTCAGGGCGGCCAGGACCTGCGGCATTACTTCGTCAACCCGCTCCCGCACGGAGGCGCGGTTCAAGGCGGCTATGGGATGGCGGACGAAAACCGACCGCGCGAAGTCGGGACGACCCAGGGAATGGACGTGGGCCTGGGCGGCTGACCGGAAGGCTTCCGTATGTATAACTACGGTGGGCACGCCCCGGTCTTCCAGTTCCACCGCATCGCGCAAACTGCGCGCTACGCAGGAGCCTCAATCACCGATGGCGGTTACCACAAAATCGCAGCGGGCCAGTTCATCCACGATTTCCGGTGCAGCGGGGGCCGAGAAGACCCACTTGGCCTGCGATACGGCCGTAACAACTTGGTACTCCCTTTCCAGTACCTCTCGCACCCACTCCAAGATAGCGTCGGCATTGCCCTTGCGATTGTCGAGAAACCCTGCCTTCATGCCTAATAGGGTGTCCAGGCCGAGGGCAGCACGACGGGGTTCCATTTTCCGCCGGTCGGTGGGGTCCAACAGGCCCAATGTCCTGATTCTCTCTTGGATGTCCGGCAATACGCCGATTGTCATAGTTCGCTCCTGCGGGGGACTGAGTTGTCCTGAAATAGACCGGGGAAGGCGACCATTAAATTGGGGAAATCTCTGTCCCTGCTATAAAACCCGCGCTGAGGTAATGCGCGACCCCCAGCCGGGAATAAACAGGGAGTGGCGACCCGGCCCGCCAGCTACGATGATATGTATGTCCTCGGCACGGCGTACCACAGGTACCAGGGCGTCAGGGTCGTCCCGGTCGATCCAGCGGGGCCAAAGGCTGTTGCGGTGGACCTGCTTTCCGTGTATGCCGCCGAGGGCCAACACGCTTATGGGTTGCCGGGCGTGCTCGAACAGGAAGGCCCGCACATCGTTCTTGCTCCACCCGGCGTCGTGAATAATCCTGGCATGTTCCGGCCCGAGAGCCAGCAGCACATCCCCCATTACGTGGATGTTGTTGCAGCCGGGGATGGCCATTGATAGTGCGAAGGTCAGCAGCAAGTCCCGTGGGTTATCGGCGCCGTGGTTGTTCAAGTTGTGGGGAGCCTCTGCCGGATGGACCGACACCACTGACTCTTCGGGGTAGTAGCCTTCTTCCACGTGGTAGGGCTCCCACGGGTTCTCCTCTTCGTTCTCCGCCAGGCAGTAAGAGAATTTCCCCGGGTGCCCGAAGGTAGCCTGGTCTTCGTCACCGGGAATGGCCCCACCCAGGTTGGTCAACACCAGCTTGACCGCCCGGCCTATGGTAGCGTTGGCCCGGTTGCCCTGACCCAGACAGTTTGCGCCCCAGTTCATGCCCAGGTGGGCTGCCACCGGCCCGTTGACCACCACCAGCGGCGTGGCGATGTGGGTGGAGCACTGCACCGAAGCCAGGTTGAAACGAGGTCGCAACAGGGCTTCCACCGCCGCAATTACCACTGGCAGGTACTCCGGCAGGCAACCGGACATAACGGCGTTGATGGCAATCTTTTCGACAGTAGCCCGTCCACCCTTGGGCGGGACCTCCCCTATGAGTTCGTCGGGTGGGCGGTCTATGGCGTCCAAGAACCGGCGCACCCTACCTTCCGTCGGCGGGACCACCGGCAAGCCGTCGGTCCATCCAGCCTCATAAGCCAACTCGATGGCGTCTTCCAGGTCACTCGTTGGTAGCAATTATGGTTTCCTTCTCGGGTTGGATTGAGCCAACTATTTGCACAGCTTCCGCTGACTTGAATTCCATAACGGTGGGCTGTAGTGGGACCCCACTTAACGTGGTCCCAAACTCGGCCAACCCACTCCCCTTTGATTCCGTAAGAGTCAGTTGCTAGAATACCGCCAGAGGGTTGACCGGAGAGCCGGTGGCATTTTGGAAACGCAAGGGCGCCACCATGAACATAAAGTCCCAGCGGCCTAGTCTTTCGCAAGTCTGGGCCAGTTCCTCGAAGTTGGCGGCGTCAATGAGCCACAGACCCATGCCCACGATTCCCACGCGGTGGATGGGCAGACCTACCTGCGGATAATCGCTGGGGGCCACATCCCAGGAGGCGTCGGCGGTGATGATGGACACTCCCCTTTCGTGCAGCCAGGGCAGGGTTTCGGCATGGAGCCCGGGGCGACCCTCGGCGGCGGTGGGAGGGCCAACTTCCAGCCTCCGCTTGTACCAGCCCAAGCGGACACATAGGGCGTCGCCCTCCTCGACCTTGACGCCGTGGGCCGCTTCCGCCGCCTCCAAGTCTGCGGTATACACAGGTTCCCCGGCGTCCAACCAGTCCTTACCCTTGACTTTGGCGATGTCCAGCAGCACCCCACGAGTGACCACGCCATTTTGGGCCTTGTCGATGTCCCCGGCGGTAGCCTTCTGTTGGGCGTTGACCAGCGAGGCGGCCTTGCCGTTGTACATCTTACCGTTCCAGAACTGATGACACAGGCTGTCCAGGTGGGTTACGGTCAGACCATGAAAAGACAGGCCAATAAAATCGGAGGAACCGCCCGGTCCTTCGCTGGGCGCCGACTCTCCCGTATTAATCATGTAGTGAAGCGGCGGGATTGACGTAACGTCGGGAGCAATCTCGGGAATGATGAGCCGGGAGCAGGTGACGCTGGTACCCTCTTTCACCAGCGCCGCGGCCTGGGCGCGCTTGGCGGGAGTAATCAGGTTCAGGGTGCCCAACTCGTCGTCGGGCCCCCACCGGCCCCAGTTACTCAGTGAACTCATGTACCCCAGAACTTCCTCTTCCGATGGAATACGCGGTGCCGTCATCGCTGCCTCCGTCTACCAAAGTTGATTTTGCCCGCACCTGGATTTGAAGCCTTTTAAAAGTTTCCATTGCCCAGCCAAAGCCCGCGCGGCCTTACCGATAAGCGGTCAGTCCCTTTGGGCCAACGGCTTATACCGTGCTTCCCGGGATAGTCCCCACTACCAATATATTAAGCCCTAGTTACCTATTGAAAGGGAGCAAGACCGATGGTTCCACCGTTCAAAGATTCTCAATCTGGATTTGCTCCACCGGGTCCGCTAGCTCAAAGCCAAACACCCGGGAGTAGAAGTACAGCTCGGCGTCCAGCGCCCGCTTGATGTTTTCCGCCCTTCGGAAGCCGTGCTGTTCTCCCTCAAAGGACAGGTAGGCCGTGGGCAGGCCTTTTTCTCGCACCGCCTGGTACATTCTCTCCGATTGGTCCGGCGGCACGATCCGGTCCTCCATGCCTTGGAATAGTATCAGCGGGCAGTCCAGTTGCTCAGTAAAGTTTATGGGGGACCGGGCCAGATACAGGTCACGCCGTTCCGGGTATCTGCCGATCAACCGGTCCAGATAACGAGACTCGAACTTGTGGGTATCTCTAGCCAGGGCTTCCAGGTCGCTGACACCGTAATAGCTGGCCCCAGCGGCAAAGACATCCCGAAAGGCCAGCGCCGCCAGGGTAGTGTAGCCGCCGGCGCTGCCCCCATCGATGGCCAGGCGGTTTTCGTCAACCCAGCCCTGGGACACCAGGTATCGGGCCGCGTTCACGCAGTCGTCCACGTCAACAACGCCCCACCGCCCCTCCAAACGTTTCCGGTACTCCCTTCCGAAACCGACGCTGCCCCCGTAATTCACGTCTACCAAGGCAAACCCTCGGCTGGTCCAGTATTGAATCAGCAAGTCCAGACCAGCCGAAGCGGCCCCGGTGGGTCCTCCGTGACTCTTAACCAGCAGGGGAGGTCTTTCTTCCGAGGACAGGACATAATCTCGATTGCGGGGAGGATAGTAAAAGGCATGGGCGGTCTTTCCCTCTTCAGTGGGGAACTCGATGGCCTGGGGCGCGGAGATGTACCCCGGCTCTACCTCGACGGCCACCGACCGGCGCAATACCTGGGCTTCCCGGCTCTCTAGGTCCAGGCTGATGAGGGACATGGGTTGGGTGGATGACGCCGCAACGAACAGAACCCTTCCTGGCGCGACTTTCAGGTCTCCCCGCCCCATCTCGGTGTAGGGAGTTTCCAGGGGGGTGCGTTCCCCGGTCAACGAGTCCAACAGGCCCAATCCCCACTCTCCCCGCTCATTGTAGGAGCAAACTATCTGGTTCTCCGATTGGAAACCGTAGGTAGCAGCCCCGAAAACCCATTGGGGGCGGCTGAATTCCGCCTCCGCCGGAAACAGCGGCTCCACCTGTCCATGTTGCCATCGGTAGAGGTTCCACCAGCCGCTACGGTCAGAAACGAAGTGCAACACCCCCTCGGGGGACCACTCCGGTTGGGCGATGGACTCTTCCAGGCCGCCGCATACCTTGCTAGCCGAGGTCAACGAACCTTCGGCGCTGACCTCGGCAACCCAGAGTTCGGTGCCGTCCCAGGGCATGTTGGGGTGGTTCCAGGTAAGCCAGGCCAGCGTCGAGCCATCGGGGCTGAGGCGGGGAAAGGAGTAGAAGTCGTTGCCGGAAACCAGGACCTGGGATTCTCCCCGTCCGCTGGCATCGATGGCAACCAGGGAATTTATCGGTTCATCGTTCCCGCTGGAGTGGTCTTCCCGCACACAGACGAGCCGGGCCCTGGAATCGTCGACGATGCAGTCAGCGTGGCGGTGCTCCCGATCCGGGGTGATGGCAAAGGGGTCATCCCCGGGGTCCTTCCGATACAACCGTTGGTCGTCGAAGTTGGTGAAAAACACCACCCCGTTGGACACGGTGAACGCTCCGCCGCCGTACTCGTGCACCCGGGAGCGAGCATTGAAGGGCGGGGGGATAACATCCCCAACTTCGCCGCTGGGACTTCGCTGGCAAATGACGTGTCGCCCCCCTTCCGACGGGCGCATCTCCACCCAATAAGTATCCCCTCGGTCTAGGGCAATCTGCCCCAGCCCGATTGACTCGGAAATTATTAGGTCGGAGGTGATGGGGGACTTCCACGAACCGAATGGGGAGGACTGGGCAGCAGTCACTGGCGAACTCCGTGACTCTTCTTCACTGTCGGGAAGGCGGGTTGGCTACAAAATGGGGAAGGCCATTTTGGCTATGGATTGATTGTAGCGGCGCGGGTACTGCTGTCAAGGGCAACCATTCCAGACGGGGCCCGCCCGGGCGTAACCGAAGGAACAGCTAAATGGGGAGAGGGAGAGCGAGGGACTGGGGTTGAAACGCCAAACACGCCCAAAGGCCATTGGGGGGCCTTTCATCATGGGTCGCAGCCAAAAAAGAGGAAGCCCCGGGGAAGGTTAACATAAGCCCGGGGCTGCTGGTCGCAAAAAGATACTAACTCAACTGAAGCGGGTGCTAACCCAGGAAGACTAGCTTGCGCGCTTGACCTCCAGGGTTTCACCCGGGGCAAGGGCAACCCGCCGCACGCTAATGCCCAGTTTCAGCAGCCAGTAACCCAGGGTGGCCTTACTGACACCCAGCTCGTCGGCGGTGGCCGACAGACCCTTCTCGTTGACCATCTCCGGGAGGAGCCGCTCCAGCGTCCGCTGGTAATCGTTCTCTACCCGCTGCATCAGTTTCGTCTTTCTGGCCAAAATGTACTCCTCCTACTTGAAGTACTTACCTGTTAGGATGATGCGTACCAGAATATCAGCCTTTATGTCTTTTGTCAATAATTAGCTATTTTTATTTTTATACTATTTTAAGAAATAAATAGAACACTAAAATTAGCTACGAATCGCCGTTTGACCGTATTCAAGACCCTCTGCTAACCTGACGGTATGGAAGCCCTTGAAACCGCGCTCCTCCAGTTCATTGCCAGGGTCTACGAAGGCATGGGCTGGCCTGGCGTAGTCCTTTTGATGGCGGTGGAGAACACCGGCGTTCCCCTTCCCAGCGAACCCATCATGATGTTCGCGGGATGGCTCTTGGTCCAGTCCAAGGGCCTGTCGGCCTGGTGGGTGCTGCCGGCGGGGGTTTTTGGCGCGGTGGGCAGCCTCCTGGGAGCGTGGTTCCTCTATGGGATAGGCCGAAAGGGTGGCCGTCCCCTCCTGCTGCGCTACGGTAAATATGTACTAGTGTACAACGAAGATGTAGTGCAGGCCGAAGCCTGGTTTCAGAAATATGGCGGTTGGGCCGTGTTTCTAGGCCGGCTGCTACCCCTGGTTCGTACCCTGGTGAGTGTTCCGGCAGGCGTAGCTAGGATGAACTTCTGGCGGTTCTCTGTGTACACTTTCGCCGGTTCCTTTTTGTGGAATGGCTTCCTGGCCTACGCCGGGTTCCTGTTGGGGGAAAATTGGGAGCAACTGCGGGAGTACACTCGGCCATTCGACATACCGATTCTAGTCCTACTGGTAATCCTGGCCGCCTGGGTAATATTCCGGCGGTTGCGGACCCTGAGGGACCGTAGCCGGGCATCCGGCGGACCCTCCGGCAGTGGCAGCGAAAGAGATTAGCCGGAAATTCCAATGAAAGCGCGACATCTGGCCTCGGAGCTAAGCTCCAATTTCCCCCGACGCCGTAACTCCCAAACCTGTAGGAGACCAAACAATTATGAGAAGACAGGCGAATGAGCAGCCCACCCTGCGGGACGTGTACGAAGCCAAAAAGACCATTGCCCCGTATATCTCCCCTACTCCTTTACACTATTCGGCTGGACTCAGCGAGGTTTTGGAAGCCGAAGTGTATCTGAAGCACGATGACTACCTACCCCTGGGCGCATTCAAGGCCCGGGGAGGCATCAACTTGTTGGCTCACCTGAGCCCCGAGGAACGGCAACGGGGGGTGATTACCGCCTCCACCGGCAACCACGGCCAGTCGGTCGCCTATGCTTGCGGGCTCTTTGGCACCCGGGCCTTCATCGGCGTGCCCCAGGGGGCCAACCCCCTCAAAGTGGCCGCCATCCAGGCCCTGGGCGCTGAGGTAATCGCTTACGGGGAGAACTTCGACGAGGCCAGGGCGCATTGCGAAGGGCTGGCGGTCGAAGAGGGCTATCGTTACGTTCACGCCGCCAACGAGCCCCTGCTCATAGCCGGTGTAGCCACCCAGGCATTGGAGGTCATCGAGGACCTGCCCGACGTTGAGGCTATCGTCATGCCCCTGGGCGGAGGCAGCGGAGTAGCCGGAGCTTGCATTGTTGCCAAGACGGTGGACCCCGCGATCCAGGTATTCGCGGTGCAGGCGGCAGCGGCCCCGGGGGGCTTTCTCTCCTGGCAGCAAGGCCAGTTGGTGGAGGCGCCCATGAACACCTTTGCCGAGGGACTGGCCACCGTCACCGGCTACGAATTGCCCCAGTCCATCATTCGACACCGCCTAGACGACTTCGTCCTGGTCAGCGACGACGAGATACGTTGGGCCATTGGACTGTTGATTGAGAAGGCTCACACCCTGGCAGAGGGCGCCGGAGCTGCGGCCACAGCGGGAGCGGTAAAGCTAAAGGAGAGACTGTCAGGTAAAAAGGTATCGATTACTGTTAGTGGCGCGAACACTACCCTTGAGCAATTGGTGAGCGCAATAAGCGTGTACCAAACCAAGTCGTTGGAACAGGTGTTGACCAGGTAATGTAGTAGCGAGAGAGGGTACTACCCCACTCGGGAAGCTACCTAGACTCACTAAAGTAACGGGCCAGTTCGTCCCGAGAGAATTCAGGGAGGGGGGTTTCGCCCTGATACCCAATCATCTGGAAACCCTCCTCTGTTGCCAGCATCTGACCAATCTCCCATCCCACTATTCCTTCTCTCGCCAGGGCCGACAGCAATGCCGGCACCTCTCCGGCAGCTAGGGTAATCAGTAGCGAGCCCGACGCCAGCAGCCCCAGCGGGTCCAAGCGCAGGGCCTCACAAATGTACTGGCATTCCGGGAGGATCGGAATGCTCCCCTCCTCTATTCCCACTCCAAGGCCCGAGGCTAGCCCCACTTCCCGCAGCCCGGTAACCAGCCCTCCTTCCGTGGGATCATGCAGGGAATGGACCTGCACCGCCGCGCAAGCAATTCCGGCTTCGTGTACTACACTTATTCCCGGGGTAGTTAAAAGTGTACTAGCTTGATCGACGGTCTCCTTGGGTACGCCAAGTTGCAGCAAGCTATCCCTACGCTCCCTCGCCAGCAGGGCCGTTCCCTCGATGGCGATGCCCTTGGTAACAACAATGCTGTCCCCCTCCTGCGCCCCGCCGGTACGTACCAGGCTACCGGGGGTTGCCTCGCCCAGCATGGTCCCAGCGACCAGGGGGCGGTCAATACCGTAAGTAACCTCGCTATGACCTCCAACCAGGGTTACCTGTAGGGATTCGCAGGCGGTGATAATCTGGTCGAATATATCCTCAGCCTGGGTTTCCGGGAAATGCTCGGGCACTAACAGGGTCGCCAAGAACCATCGGGGGGTGCCTCCGGCGCAGGCAATGTCGTTGGCGTTGACCTGTACCGAATACCAGCCAATCTGGTCAGTGGCGAAAGTTATGGGATCGCTCTTGGCAATCAGGAGGCGCCCGTCAAAATCAATAGCGGCGGCGTCTTCACCTATGCTAGGCCCCAATACCAGCCTGGGGTCTGTCGCTGGGCGCTTGGCCAGCAATCGCTGCATCAACGCGGTGGGAAACTTACCGATTTGCAACCATCACCTCCTTAGACCTTGGCCCTAGGGCAATCGCATATAAGCAAAGAGCCTGCCCCGGCCTGCAACCGAGCGTAACCCATACCTGGCGAATTGGCCCAACAGTTGACCGAATTGTTGAATCAGGGGGCTGGATTCCCGCCTTCGCGAGAATGACGGGTCCCGCGCATTCCAATATGCGATTGCCCTGACCTTGGCCCCGACTAACTTGACTACGCTCGATACCGCCCTGTATTTACCGGCAGTTAGCGGCGATTCAAGCTGCGGCGGGGCCCGCGCCATCTATTTAGGCCAACCCAGTCTATCATGTCCACCACCCGCTATCGGAAATCTACCCACGGCATCGGGGCACCGGAGAGTTGGTTGTCGGCCCAACCTGATTAGTCTCCACAAGTGCGGACAAGGAAGGCGGTCCCAGGCGAGAGGACAGGGGTTACAGGAAAGTCCAAAGGGGGCCGGTGCCACAATAGCGAATGGTGGCTCCAAGCTGCTGGCAAACCGTATGGTAATCAGTTTGAACCGAATTTGTTTCAGCCCCAGCGTTGTTTAGTTTCACCACTGAAAGGCTCTGACGAACTTGACCTGCGCTATTCACAGCCGTCGATATATGTGGTACACTTGGTGCACAAAAGCATTAATGGGTCAAGCTTTTGTTGCTTGTGTGGCGCATTCGTCTAGCGGCCCAGGACACCGCCCTCTCAAGGCGGAGATCAGGGGTTCGAATCCCCTATGCGCTACCAGCCTTGTCCCTCTCCTTTTCCAAGCAAACACCACCTCAAGCGTCTTTTCTTTCCCCTTTGTTCTGTGCCTATTTCCATCCCGGCCAGACGTTCCGGCATGCCATTTCCTTCTTGCCCTCATGCGCTCCAGCGGGAATATTTGGGGAACTCCTTTGCCGTTGCCCTTTCCCTTCTCTTGGTACCGCCAACCCAAAGCGAAGGTGAATAAATTGGTGGGCCCTGCCAATATGTCCACTGGGCCTGCGATATAATAGGCCATCATGACCAGCCTATCCTTGGGACTAATTCTCCTGTCGGCCTTCGCCCATGCTAGCTGGAACCTTTTGTTAAAGCGCTCTGGTGATAAGGAAGTATTCGCCTGGTGGCTCCTGGTATCCGCCAGCGTGACGTTCCTGCCCCTGGGAGTCTGGCTGTACTGGGCCTACCCCGTGCCGCAACCAGGTTGGCCTATGGTAGCGGCTAGCATCGGGCTGCAAACCCTCTATTTCATCCTTCTCAGTAAAGGGTACGTACAAGGGGAACTCTCCTTGGTCTACCCCATCGCGAGAGGCACCGGTCCGATGCTGGTGCCCATTCTGGCCGTCATTCTGCTGGGAGAGTCTATCGGCCTTTTGGCGATAGCTGGCATAGTGACGGTGATATTGGGGATATACGTCGTGTCTTGGTGGGGTAGTTTCGGCAGTATATTTAGAACGCCCATGAAGGCGCTGGGCCATACCGGAGTGAGCTATGCCCTATTAACCGGCCTGATAATTTCCGCATACACCTTGGTTGACAAGAGAGGAGTGGCCCACGTACAGCCCTTCCTGTATATGTATCTCACCGTTTCGGGCGCGGCCTTGGCGCTTTCTCCCTATGTCTTTGCTCGCCGCAACTTGGCCGTCTTAAGAGCGGAGTTACGTACCCGAGCCCTTGCTATCTGGGTATCCGGGCTCCTTACTTTTGTCGCCTACGGGCTGGTATTGACCGCCTTCTCCCTTTCCCGGGTTAGCTATGTGGCGCCAGCCCGAGAAGTTGGCATCGTGATCGGTGTGCTTCTTGGAGCACTCATCTTGAAGGAACCCTTTGGCGCCGGGCGGCTGCTCGGCTCAATCTTCGTAGTTCTGGGGGTAGTAATGATTTCCCTTTCCCCCTAATTGACCCACGCCTTTCTGGAACGGGACCTCAAGGCTACCCCAGGCAGAACCATTGACTGCCGTGGTGGGTAGCGGGGGACTTCTGGGGTATAATAGCCCGAACAAGAAAAGGCTGACGCGGACTGCCAACATTCCCCATCCTCTGACCCCGGTTAGCGCAAAGGGCGGTTCCGGCCAGCGCCAAAGGAAGGTAATGATGATTAGTCAGGAGAGGTTGGTTAACGCCTTTTGCGATTTGGTCCGAATAGACAGTCCTTCGGGTGAAGAGGAGGCGATGGCCCAACATCTTTCGCAGCACCTGTCCCGGTTGGGCTTCCACGTACAGCGGGACGACCACGGCAACGTCATCGCTTCCGAAGATGGGCAAAATCCCCTATTGCTGTCAGCCCACATGGACACTGTCGAGCCGGGTCGGGGAATCAAGCCCGCCCTCAAGGGAGACCGAATCGTATCCGACGGGACTACCATCCTCGGAGGCGACTGCAAGGCCGGTGTTGCCGCCATCATGGAGGGAGTGGAGTCGGTGCTGGAGGAAGGTATCGACCACCGGCCCGTTCAGATAGTCTTCACCAGAGGCGAGGAGATTGGATTGGTCGGGGCCTCCAACCTGGACTACTCCTTAATTAAGGCCGCTGAAGCCGTGGTATTCGATGGGAATGGCCCGGTGAACACCATAACGGGGGCGAGCCCCACCTACATGCGGTTTGACATAAGCGTAAAAGGGCGCGCGGCCCACGCCGGCGTTGAGCCGGAGAAGGGCCTTTCCGCCATCCGCATAGTGTCGGAGATTATAAATGAGCTTCCCCAGGGGCGGCTAGACGACGAGACCACCTTCAACGTGGGTCTCATATCCGGTGGATCAGTGCGAAACGCTGTTCCCGCCGACGCCACCTTTGGCGGCGAGTTCCGCAGCCGGAACACCGAGACTTTCGACCTGGTGAAGATGCAGCTCCTGGCAGCATTGGACCAGGCCCGGCAACGTTACCAGGACGCCAGTATCCAAGAGGACCTGGAAATAATGTTCCAAATGTACAACCTCGACCCGGACGAGGAAATTGTGAAGCTCACAACCAGGATCATGGGTGACATGGGAATGGAGCCCAATATCCAGCCTTCGGGCGGCGGCACCGACGGCAATGTCTTCAGGTTGAATGGCATTCAAAACGTGGTGGTGGGAATGTCCACCAATGCTATGCACACAGTGGACGAGTACGTTGTTATCCCCGATTTGGTCGATACTGCCAGGTTCTGCCAGAGGGTTATGACTCAAGGTCGGTAGACGGGCCAGGTCAGATCGCACTCAAATCCAGGTTGGTATACATAAGCCGGCCAAAGGCAAACACGCAAACCCCCGAATTCCCCAATTAGGACAGGGAATTCGGGGGTTTTCTATATTCTCTCGAATGTGCGTTCAGCAGCCCCGAGACCCTCCCGGGCGGCTGCCAGGGAACTGTAACCGCGCCCTGGGGGTACAAGACCCGGAGAACACTCCGGCTAATTCAGCAGAGTTCTAGGCAAGGATTGAAGACGCGAGGAATTCTTCCAATCCGGCGGCGAACTCTTGGCGCTGCCAGTGGCGGACCTCCGGCGGGCCTTCGCCCATAAGCTCGGACTGCCAGTCTCGCGGCTCCACGGCCAACCGTTCCAGGCTGGCGGTAGGCCATAGCAACGGCGGGTCCAGGCCCAGGTCTTCACCCAGTTCTCCCCGCCATTGTTTCAGCAATTGCGACCGCCGTCGGGCCTCCGGGGTCCAGGAATTGGCCCGGTCCGGCCTGGCCGGGGGCGGAATTTCCGGGCCTTCCCGGCCCCGCTCAATCGCCGACAGTATTGAGGCCCCTCGGCGTTGCACCAACTGGGGAGAAAGGCCGGGCACCCTTTCCAAGGGCATCGAGGGACTCTGGGCCAGGGTCAACAGGGTTTCGTTCCGAATGACCCGAAAAGGCGGGCTGTTTTGGCTCTGGGCCTCTTCGTCACGGAATAGGTGGAGCTCCTTGAGGACAGCCAATTGCCTGGGGTCGAGTTTGTTGCTTCCTTTAATACGACGAAAGGCAACCTCCGGTGGGTCTGGGGGGGAATAACGCACGTTCTCCAGCCGTTGGCATTCTTCCCGCACCCATTCCAGGCGTCTGGCGTCTTGCAGACGGCGGCGCAATTCCTGGGCCAACCTCGATAGGTGCGCCACGTCGTGGAGAGCATATTCCCGAGCCTCGCTGGACAAGGGTCGCAGCCCCCAGTTTGACCGTTGCAGCTTGGCGCTCTTGGGGATCGACACTTCCAGGAAGTTCTCCAACACAGTACCCAGGTTTGGTCTACTCTCCCCTAGAAAGACCGCCGCTATCTCGGTGTCAAAGAGGCCCCGGACTCGAAAACCATAGTCCCGGTCAAAGGAACGCAGATCATAATCGGAACCGTGCAGTACCTTGGCAACCGCCGGGTCTGCCATCATTTCGCCCAGCGAGGACAGGTCCTTCACCTCCAACGGGTCCAATAGCAAATTCTCTTCTGAAGAGCCAATTTGGATTAGGCAGATTGACTCCCGGTAGGTATAAAAGCTGTTGGACTCGGTGTCCAGGGCCAGCTCTCGCTCACCAGAGAGTCTTATGGCAGCCGTATTCCAGGTTTCCTGGTCAACAATCATATTCGTGCCTTGGGCCTCGTCAGCCTAGCAGCCAAGGCCGGTTTCCTCGGGGAATTCCCCGGTAGTATAGCAGAGCGGGGGTAGCGGCCACCGTAGGAGCAGAACGCAGATCTCTACTGTGTGGTCCCTATTGGAGACGGAAGCCATCGGCTTCCGGGCCTTTCGAGGGGGTGCTATACTTGTGCGGGCTTGGGGGCGCGTTCTGTTGGGGGCGAAGTTCCCCCACAGGCGCCCAGCCGGGCTAACACGCAAGAGAATAGAGGAAGGAATAATGGACGGTGCAGAACTCAAGGCAACTCTCAAGTCTGGAGGCCGAGTCTTCGGCACCATGATCAGCGTCAGCCGAAACCCCCGCTGGATACCTGTCCTGGACGGCGTGGGCCTCGACTACGTAATTATTGACACCGAACATAACCCTCGCAGTCGAGGAGAGTTGGGCGACTTCCTGGTCATGTTCAACACCATCGGCGTGGTGCCCATAGTGCGAATTCCCATACCGGACTCTCACTACGTAACCATGGCCATCGACGCCGGAGCCCAGGGGATACTGGCGCCCTACTGCGAAACCGTGGACCAGGTGAAGGAAGTAATTGCCGCCGCCAAATGGCGCCCGCTGAAAGGGGAGGCGGTCCGCCGCGTGGTTGACACGGGAGAGCACGTCAGCGACGCTACCCGGGCCTACCTGGAGGAGCGGAACCGCAATAACGTGGCGATAATCGGCATCGAAAGCGTGGCGGCGGTGAAAAACCTGGAAGACATCCTGAAGGTGCCGGACATCGACGGGATTTTCGTCGGCCCCAACGACATGAGCATCTCGCTAGGAGTGCCCGACCAGTACGACCGTCCGGAGTACCAGAACACGGTCAAGGGAGTTATAGACACCTGCGAGGCCCACGGCATTCCGGTGTTGGTCCACCAGCAGACCCCGGACCTGTCCACCTACTGGATTAACCAAGGCGCTCGGTTCGTGCTTCACGGGACCGATCGCAGGGCCCTGGCGGAAGGCTTCCGCAGCGAGTTTGCCAAGCTGCGCCAGGTGGCCCAGGAGAGTTAATGGCAAGCGGGGAGGCCGCCGCGACTGTACGGCCTCCCCGCTTATCATAATCGAGCAGCTAATCCCCCGGCTCCCCACGCGAGCGAGCACCCCCACTACCCGCCCAACTGGACTACGCCTCAGTTACTGGGAAAGTTCGGGCCCCTCCCATCGGCGGCGCAGGGATTCCACGTAGACCCGGTCGTAGTCGCCGTGGTGTCCGCCGCCAAAGCTATCGACAAGTTCTTCGGCCCAAAGGTACTCCACGTCACTCCAGTTTATCGGATAGGGTGACTGGTCGAAGAAGCTGGTAACCGCGCCGGTGGCGTCGCGCGCCTGCACATACCCCATCATTTGGAAGTTGTCGTACGTGTTCCCCTGGTCCGAAATGAAGCGGCCCTTCATGGCAGAGAGAATAAGAAAGTTTGGCATAGCGCCGGTCGCTCCGTTAGCTTCCAGGCCCCTATCTCAGTAGTAGCCCATCACCTGGTGAATATCTGCACGGTGGTGACATCGCCGGCCCCGGAGCACTGGGCCAAGCCCACCCGGGGATTCTCCACCTGTCGAGGGCCAGCCTCGCCCCGCAGTTGCAAGGCGGTCTCGTGAACCATGCGGATGCCGGTGGCTCCGAAGGGGTGCCCCATGGCCAGCAGGCCCCCATCGGTGTTGGTAGGCATATCCCCGGTCAGGGCGGTCTGGCCTTCAAGGGTGGCCTGCCAGGCTTCTCCCCGAGGGAAGAGGCGCAGGGCCTCCAATTGCTGCAACTCGCCGATGGTGGCGGCGTCGTGCACCTGCACTAGGTCAACATCCTCTGGACCAAGCCCGCTCATCTCGTAGGCCGCCAGCGCTGCCGGTTCGGTGCGATAGGGGCTGAAAGCCGAGTGATCGCTGCCCCGCCCGTTGTAATCTCCAGAGGTAAGGGCCGCCGCCGCCATGCGGATGGCCCGCCGCCGGTCCAGCCCGTACCTATCCAGGCTCTCCTCGGCGCAGAGCACCGCCGCGGCTCCACCCTCGCTGGTGGGGCAGCATTGGTACAGGGTCAGGGGATCGGCTATGGGGCGAGACTCCAAGACCTCTGCCACCGAGTAGGTTGAAGTCCGGTGGGCATAGGGGTTCAGCGAGGCATTCTGCCTGGCCTTGACGGACACCTGGGCAAAGGCGGCGGGGGGCGCGCCAGTTTCCGCCATGTAACGCCGCATTCGGAGGGCATACCCCGCCATCATGTGGTCTCCGCCGATGTAACGCTCCGGGCTATCCTCAACGGTGACCGTTACCGGGCCACGGGGCACCTTCTCCGCGCCGAAGGCCAGGGCCAGGTCATACATTCCGGTGGTGATTCCCCAATAAGCCTGCCACAGGGCTGTTGAGCCGCTGGAACAGGCGTTCTCCACGTTGATGATGGGGATTCCCGTTAGCCCCAACTCCGACAGGGCCGTCTCCCCCACCGACATGCCGTGGTAGTAGACGTGGCCGAAGTAGGCGACGGGTATGTCTTTCCAGCGGATCCCGGAATCGGCCAAGGCTTCCTTTACGGCGTGTCTCGCCAGGGAAGCCAGGTCCTGGTCGGGAAATCTGCCAAAGGGATGCAGGCCCACGCCCACCACTGCGACCTCTCTACCGGGCCGGAACTGAGTCATACTACTTCTCCGATAGCGAACTGACGTTCCGATTACTTGGGCCTTATTAGTCTGGCGGCGGGTGGTGCAACCGGGGGTCGGAATTGGGACGACCAGCACCAGGCATGGCCCTTGGCTCCGTTCACGGGGTTAGCTTCCCCCGCCGGTGGGACGCCACTTGTAAACCACCTTCTCGACATCCGGCTCCCCCATTGACACGGATTGAAGGACCAACTCCACGGGCATGTCTATCTCAAGTTGGTCCTGTTGGCAATCGATTACTTCCGCCAGTACGTGGGGGCCTTCGGGAAGCTCCACCTGGCCCAGGATGTAGGGCACCGGCCCCGGCCACCCGGCGGGGGGGACTCGAACAATCGTAAAACTGTACAGAGTTCCCCTCTGGGCCATTTCCGTCGCTTCCAGGTTGACGGAAGTGCAGGCCTGGCAGAAGGTAGCGGGACCGAAAACGGTCACTCCACAGTCCAGGCAGCGAAAGCCAACCAGGACACCCTCCTCACCAGTATCGCCGGTCAGTTTGAGACGATTGGGGTCGATGGATTCAGCCACCGTCTTGTCCTGCTTATTCAGGTAGAGAATCTCAGATGGGCGGGCCCACGGGCAGGTCGGATAAGTGGGCGCCGCCAGGCCAATAAAGAAAAGCCCATGCGGCCACGTCGCCAACTCTTCCAGACTCATGGGAGTGTAAATGCGACTCCATTCCGTGTCAACGACGGGCGCAGAGGCGCCACCGATAGCCCCCGAGAAGGGAAGTCGCTCCTCCAGTCCAGGCCAGGTTACCAGGGGTATGGCCCCAAGGCAAAGCAGAAGGCCCATTGACCTGGGCCAAACCTAGTGGTAGGTTGAGAACGCCATAGGGTCCGTTCCGGTCCAATTCAACCGAGATAGAATGGGGAACGTAATGCCGCAAAACATTGAGGCGCAGACCGGCCAAAGCCACGGGAGGTATGCCTGGGAGCAGTCCCTGGGCGAGTTTCTCCGCGAGGCGGCGGACCGCAGCCCGAACAAAGTATTCGTGGAGATAACGGGGCAGCAGATTACCTATGCCCAAATGTACCAACGCGCCCTTCAGTCTGCCGGAATGTTCCGGTCGCTGGGCATTGGCCACGGGGACCGGGTTTGCCTGTTCCTGCCCAACTGCGCCGAATTCTTGTACAGTTGGTTTGGGCTTTCGCTGCTTGGGGCCATCAGCGTCCCCGTCAATACAGCCTACAAGCGGGATGAAACGGCCTATATCCTGAACAACGCCGAAGCCAGGGCCCTGGTTGCCCATGAGTCCCTGCTGCCGGTGGCCCAGGAAGCCGCCGAATTGGCTCCCAGCGTCGAGCACCGTCTGGCAGTGGGCATCCAAGGCTCCCCCAGCGTAGGTTGGCTAGAGTTTGCCTCCTGTTTGGCTGGCGCCAGCGCAGATGCCGCCGACACTGTTGTATCTTCCCAGGATATATCCATGCTGGTCTACACCTCGGGCACCACTGGGAACCCCAAGGGTGTCCAGGTGACCCACCAGATGTACGTTTCGGCGGGTCAGGGATTCGCCCACTGGACGCAGGCGACCGAGGAAGACCGCTTCTTCACCTGCCTGCCCTATTTTCACGCTAACGTCCAATACTATTCCACCATGGGGGCCTTGGCCGCTGGGGCTACCCTGGTAGTGGTGGACCGTTTCAGCGCATCCAGGTTCTGGGGCCAGGTCAAAGAGGCCCGAGCCACGGTGGTCAATTTCATCGGAATGATGATGCCCGTGCTGTCGAAGCAAGACGAGTCGCCCACGGACCGGGACAACACCGTGCGGCTGTTCTACGGCTCGCCAGCCTTCTCTCCCGAGTTCCTGGAAGCCTTCCAAGAGCGCTTTGGCACCGACATCATCGTTGGCTTCGGAATGACCGAGACCTGCTACGGCACCATTGAACGGATACGAGAGCCACGCCGGGCCAACTCTTCCGGACAGGCCAGGCAGCACCCCGACCCTGATTTTGTCAACGAAATACGGATTGCCGATGATGAAGGCATACCCCAGCCTCTGGGAAAGGTGGGCGAGATTACCATAAAGAATCCGGCGACAATGCCCGGCTATTGGCGCAACGAGGAACAGACCGAACTGGCGCTGCGCGACGGCTGGCTGTTCACCGGCGACCTGGGCTGGATGGACGACCAGGGGTTCCTCTACTTCGTGGACCGCAAGAAGGATGTGATTCGGCGTCGAGGAGAGAACATCTCGTCCCAGGAGGTGGAGGACGTCATCAAGCGGCACGAAAGCGTCCTGGACTGCGCCGTAATCGCCGTGCCCTCAGAACTGGGAGAAGATGAGGTGAAGGCCTATGTGGTGCCTCGCGATGGCTCCCAGGTGGAGCCCGCCGAGGTGGTCCACTGGTGCGCCGACAATCTGGCCTACTTCAAAGTCCCCCGCTACATCGAAATCCGGGACGAACTCCCCAGAACGCCCAGCCTGCGAGTCAGGAAGGATATGCTGCGCCAGGAGCGCGAAGACCTGATTGAGGGCTGCTTTGACCGGGAGGCGGCTGGCATCCGCATTCGCTAGAAGGCGGTTTTCATACCAAGAACCTATTTCAAAACTTGGCGAGTAGCCCAACCGGCCCTTCCGGCGGTGGACGGAATCCAGGGGTGGGGAGTGTGCGCTGGACGTAGACTTTAGACCCTTCGGCCCGCTCAGAGCCTGCACTCCGCGAAGGCGGAGTGGTAACAGTCGAAAGACCCTGCCGGTTCACGCGCCTACTTGGAAGAAAGCGCGTCTACCAGCTACAATAATACCTGTACTCGCAATAGCGGGGGCCAAGCGTAGAGGTACGCCGGTGCATGGACCCAGGACGGGTAGCGCGAGGGGAGGCATTATGAACAAGATAGAAGCTATTTCCGACCGGAGAGACTGAACATCGTCAAGGACGCCCTGGCCGACGCCGGTATGGTGGGTCTCAATATCGCCCAGGTTACGGGTAGAGGGACACACAGCGCGGTATAGAAGTCGGAGGGCTCCGGGGAGTCGGCACCTACGTGGTCGATATGCTGCCCAAAGTGAAGCTGGAGCTGGTAGTCACCGACGACGACACCCAGCAGGCAATCGACATAATCATCGACCACTCCCAGACGGGGACTATCGGGGACGGCAAAATATTTGTTTCCCCGGTAAGCAACGCCATCCGCATCCGCACTCGGGAAGAGGGCGACCAAGCCCTTTAGAGCCAACATGTTGGGCGCTCCTTGATTTTCCACAAGTAGGGGCTGGACTTGCCCGGTATGGACCATGATCTCGCTTCCGTCCCCGCTGGACAGTTAGAGCCGTCCATGTCATCTTGGAAATCGCCCCGCCAAAAATATCTGCCTCGAGAGATGTATGAGCGAGCAAAAGTATTGGCTGTTCAAGTCAGAGCCCTCCAACTACTCCTTCAGCGATCTGGTGAACGAGGACGACCAAGTCGCCGAGTGGGACGGAGTACGCAACTACCAGGCCCGCAACTTCATGCGGGACGAGATGAAGGTCGGCGATGGCGTCCTCTTCTACCACAGCAACGCCAAACCAACGGCGGTCGTGGGAATTGCGCGAATAGCCAGCGAGGCCTACCCCGACCACACATCTTGGGACCCCAACTCCCGTTACTACGATCCCAAAAGCTCTCCCGACAACCCAAGGTGGTTGATGGTGGACATACGGGCGGAAAGGGAATTGCCCCGCGCCGTAACCCTGCAGGAAATTAAGCAGGACGCCAAGCTGGAAGACATGCTGCTGGTTCGCCGGGGAATGCGCCTCTCCATACAGCCGGTAACCAAGGAAGAGTGGGACGAGATAATTGCCCTGGCGGAACAGGCGGAATAGCAGCACCGCCTTCGGAGAAGGGTGGCGCTTACTGGTCAGGGGGTTCCCAGGGCAGGCACGGGGCCGACTTCAGGTAGTCATCTGGAAGGTGCTGCGGGGGTTCAGCCCAGGTCGGGGGAAGGTAGTCTTCCGGATCATCCCCAGGGACATCGGGCTATCCTGCGCTTGACCAGAAATTTCAACTACCCGGGATAGGTCCGGTCCGGCCATAACTTTGCGGCCCCAACCCCGGCCCATTTACATAAGCAAGTCCAGCGCCAGCACCCCACCACCCCCTGTACAGGCTATAGCCAACAAAGCCCCCACCGTGTATGCTCTTGCGGTGGCCCACTCCCGTGGGACTGAAGCAGGAGGGCTCCAGTGATTCGCAGCATCGACGGCAAGACGCCCAAAATTCATCCTTCCGTGTTCGTCAGCGAGACCGCCTACATCGTGGGTGACGTCACCATTGGCGAGAATAGCAGCATCTGGCCCGGGGCAGTGATTAGGGGGGACTACGGCCAAATCATCATTGGCAAGAATTGCTCAATCCAGGACAATTGCGTACTCCATACCGACGATTATCTGGAATTGGGTGACAACGTCCTGATGACCCACGGCGCTGTAATTCACGGGGGAACGGTGGGCAACAACGTGCTTATCGGCGTTAACGCCACCTTGCTGGAAGACTCTCACGTAGGTAGCTACTGCCTCATTGGGGCCGCCGCCCTGGTGGTCGGCGGAACCCACATTCCAGACCATTCCCTGGTGGTGGGGGTGCCGGGTAGGGTGAGGGAGTTGACCCCGGAGCACCGGGAGCGGTTGAAGGATCCAACAGCCAACTACGTCCGCAACGCCAAGCGTTTTATCAACGCCGGGCTGGGCCAGCAAATACCCGGCAGCTAGTCCAAGATAGCGATGGCTTCGATTTCAACGTCGAGTCCCGGTTCGGCCAGACCGGTTATCTCGATTAGGGAATTGGCTGGGTATTCCCCCTGGAAGTAGCTCTCGAAGATTTCCTGCTGTTCCGCCGCATTGTCCCGCCATTGGGGTATGCTGGTGACGAAGGTAGTAATCTTAACGATGTCGCCGGGCGTTCCCCCTTCGGCAGCCACGATACGGGTAATCCGGTCCAGGGTAACCCGCAACTGGTCCATCAGGGGCTTGCCCTGGGCCTCGGTGCCCCGGGCAGTGCAGCCGGCGATATACAGTTGGTTCCCGCTTCGGACCGTCCTGCTGTAGGTGGGTCCAGAAGGGGCGATGTCAGGGTGGTTGCTACGAATCTTTGCCATTTCTCCCCCTAAGCTAGTGGACCGCCTCCCCATTCTCCACACCGCCGTTGCCGCCTATATGCACCGCATTCGGCCCCAACAACTGCTCCAATCGGCCCTGTAGCGGTTCGCAAAAACTGATGCTTACCACCGGCAAGTCCATCAGGACTCTCCGGTCTTCCATGTGAATCTCCAAGTTGACCCGGTCATCACCCGGGTATTCCAGCAGCAGCCGGACCACTTCCCGAAGCAGATGGGCGTCTTCCACCGGGTCGGTGGACTCGTGGATTCCCAGGGAAACGGTGCGGTTCTTCCCGTTGCTCCCGTTCACCGGCGCAGACGGAGGCACGACGGCCTGTTTCATCTTCTTGGGCGGTGGAATTTCCGAAGTTGGCTGCATAGATATGGGGGGACTCTCCTTCTCAATTGGAGTGGGGACGACTTGGCTCTCGAACACTTCAACCTGCTCGCAGGAGAGGGAGTACCTGTCGCCGCGTATTCGCAGCTTCCCGCCGGTCTTGACCAGCTCGCCCTCTTGCCAGAGATGCTGGGTCCGCTCCAAGACATCAGGCCAGACCACGACTTCTACCGGGCCACCCAGCAGGTCCAAATTTACGATAAGGAACTTTTTCTGTTCCCGAGTGTAGCGCTCGGTCAGCGAAGAGACGTGGCCGACTAGGGAGAGGTTGAGCCCCTGCATGTCGTCGTCCAACTGGTCCAACGAATTGACGGCGTCGCCCACGTCCAGAAAGGCCAGGTCGAACAGGGGGTTGTGGGACAAGGGCACCCCCAACAATTCCCGTTCCCACACCGCCTTTTCCGCCAAAGAAACATCGGCGGCGGAAAGGTCGATGCCCACCATCTGCGCGCCCTCAGGCGCTGTGGCAAAGGCATCGAACATGCTGGTCTGCCCGGAACTGCGGGTACGGGTCTCCAACTGGGCGGTGGCGAGAATGCGGTCAAGCGCGGCGTAAATTGCTCCTCTATCTCCCAGGCAATCAAAAGCGCCAGCTTTTACCAGGCTCTCCATGGTACGCCGGTTAAGGCTGCTGACGTCGGCGCGGTGGCAGAAGTCGTCGATGGACTCGTAGGGCCCGCCCTCCTTACGCTCTTGGACTATGGGTCTCACAGCCCCCTCACCTACCGTCTTGACGGCGGCCAGGCCAAACCGGAGGCCGGTGGTCGGACCACTGTCCTTGTCGATGGTGAAGTACTCGCCGGAGCGGTTAACATCGGGCAGAAGCACTGGAATGCCCATCTTGGAGCATTCATTGATAGAGCTTATCACTTTGTCGGGGTGGTCCAGCCGAGAGTTCAGCACCGACGCCATGTACTCCAACGGATAGTGGGCCTTGAAAAAGGCCGTCCAGTAAGAAATCAGGGCGTAGCTTACACTATGGGCCTTATTGAAAGCGTACCCGGCGAAGGGCTCAATCAGGTCGAAGACCAGAATAGCAAGGCTCCTATCGAAGCCCTTGGACTGGGCGCCATCAATAAACCGGTCCCGCTCCTCGGCCATCAACGAGGCTATCTTCTTGCCCATAGCCTTTCGCACCGTATCGGCCTCACCCAGGGTGTATCCGGCAAAGTTCTGCAGAATAAGCAACACTTGGTCCTGGTAGACGATAACGCCGTAGGTCTCGTCCAAGAGTTCCTTAAGGCTGGGATGGGGATAGGATATGGGGGCCCTGCCGTGCTTGGCGTCGATGAAGGCGTCGATATGCTCCATCGGCCCCGGGCGGTACAGGGCAATCATGGCCGCGATGTCCCCCAGCGTGGAGGGCTTCAACTCCTTGATGTAACGCTGCATCCCAGCGCTCTCTAGCTGGAACAGGTCGGTGGTCTTGCCTGAGGAGAGCAACTCGAAGGTCTCCAGATCATCCAGAGGCAGCCGGCCAACGTCGATGTTGATGCCCCTTGTCTCATCCAAAAGCTTGACTGCCCGGTCCAGAATTGTCAGGTTCGTCAACCCCAGGAAGTCCATTTTCAGCAGGCCGAGCTTGGCTACCGGGTCCATTGAGTATTGGGTCATCAGAACAGGACTGTTGACGTCGCCCCGGGCGGGACGCTGCAGGGGCACCGTTTCGGTCAAGGGTTCGTCGGCTATCAGCACTCCGGCGGCATGGGTGCTCACGTGGTGGACTATACCCTCCAATCCCTGGGCGTGGTCCACCAGGTTACGGATGGCCGGTTCGCCCTCGTAGGCCTGCTGAAGCTCGGGATTGGCCTTTAGCGCGTCGTCCAAGGTACGGGACTTGAAGGGCACCATTCGGGCAATTCGGTCCACGTCGCCGTAGCTCATGCCCATGCCACGGCCCACGTCCCGTAGGGCAGCCTTGGCTCCCATGGTGCCGAAGGTGATAATCTGGGCCACGCGGTCGCTGCCGTAGCGGTCTACTACATAGTGCAGGACCTCATCCCGGCGGTCATCCTGGAAGTCCATGTCAATGTCGGGCATTTCCTTGCGCTCAAGGTTCAGGAAACGCTCGAAAACGAGGCGGTACTCCAAGGGGTCAACATCGGTAATGCCCAAGCAGTAGAGGGCCACGCTGGCGGCGGCGCTGCCCCGTACACCGAACATAATGTGGTTGCGCCGGGTGAAGTCCACTATATCCCAGACGACGAGGAAATAGTTGGCAAACTGGGTGGCCTTGATGACTTCCAACTCGTACCGAAGGCGCTGGGTCTGCTCTGGGGTAGGTCTGGGGTAACGCGCCTGGAAACCCTCCCAACACAGTTGGGTCAAATACTCGTCGGCATCCATGCCGCCAGGGGTTGGGAACTTGGGCAGGTGGGTCTGGCCGAAGCCCAACTCCACGTCGCACATCTCCGCGATGAGTTGGGTATTCTTTAGCGCCTGGGGATAGTCGGGGAAGAGGCTATACATCTCCTCCGGCGTCTTGATGTAGTAGGAATTGTCCTCCATGCGGAGGCGGTTGGCGTCTTGGACCGTGGTGTTGGTCTGGATGCAGATGTACACATCCTGCCAGGGAGCGTCGGCCTGCCGGACGTAGTGGGCATCGTTGGTGACCACCAGGGGAATGTCCAGGTTTTCACTAATGCTGGTCAATCCCTGGTTGATTTCGGAAATTTGGGCCAGGTGCTCGTGCCGCTGCAACTCCAGGAAGTAGCCGTCGCCGAACAACTCCCGGTACCATCGGGCGCTCTTCTCGGCCTGGGCCAAGTTGCCATCGGTAATCAGCCGGGGCACCTCCGCGGAGGCGCACCCGGAAAGGCAGACCAAGCCCTGGTGGTACTGTTCCAAGAGTTCCTTATCGATGCGGGGACGGTAGTGGAACCCCTCCACGTGGGCCAGGGTCACCAACTGCATCAAGTTGCGGTAGCCCTGGTTGTCCCGGGCCAACAGGACCAAGTGGTGCGGGCTGCGCTCGTTGCCGCTCTTTTCCAAGCGGCTGTTGTGGGCTACGTAGACTTCGCAGCCGATGATGGGCTTGATTCCCGCTTCCTTGCATTCCGAGTAGAAGTCCACCGCCCCGTACAAGGAGCCGTGGTCGGTAATAGCCAATTCCTTCATTCCCAGTCTCTTGGTCTGGTCTACCAGGTCGGGAATACGGCTAATACCGTCCAACATGCTGTATTCAGTGTGGACATGGAGGTGGGTGAACACTACTTACTCGGCCTCCCGGCACCCAAGGGCCCTGACGTGAACGTAAAAGATATTATACCTTCCCGGTAGGGACAATGGGCATTGGCGCAGCCAACTAAATTAGCCCAAAGAGCATCGCCGGGTTCTTCCGGCCATGAGGGATGCATAGGTTAGACACCGGGCAATTCGTATCTGGAAAACAGGATGAGGACGGTAACCCAGGGGGCGATGAAGGGAGCAGCGAGAGGAAATTTGAAACCTTTAATGTGGCCGCGTTGCCGGGAAGAAGTAGGTGCAAAGCGGTGGGTGTCCCGGCAGTTGCCTATCTAACAGCAAGGTAAGGAGGCCGGGGTCTGGGAAGAAAATGACGGGGAACCAGCAATTCGTACAGGACCAATTGGCCGGGGACCAGCGAGTTAGCCAGACTGGGAGCCCGGCAGAGCCGTTGGCGACAAAGAAAGCACTACGCTACACCCCGCCGGGCCAGCACCGGGGTAGAATTAAACAAACAAAAGCTACAGTTGGCCAAGGTAGCCGGCCCGGCAGAATACAAAGCTATTCCTCGTAGGGCTCATCATCAAGCTGGGAAGTTGATGCCCCGACGGAGGCGGGAGATAGGACCTGGTCCGCCGACTTCTCATCCCCCCAACTGGAGGCCTCGACGTAGTTCTTGAACTCCCGGACCTCCCCGCAGTTGCGGCATTCGCCCAGGCTCGCCGGACCCGTCGCTGGTTGGATAACCCAGTGGTGGCAGCAAGCCGACAGCGGCTGCCCTTCAGTGGGTGTTATTGGGGAAAACTGTTGGATCATTGTATACACCTCCATAATAAAGAATATTACTAAAGGTAAGGCAAGAATATTATATCAAGATAGATGTCTGTCTTGTAAAGACCTTTTTACCAGATTCTCAATGGATAATCGTGGTGCGGTGTTCTGGAGCCGCGACCCCCGGGGAAATGAACCCGCCCGCTTGGGCCGGCCAGGGCGAGAGCCCTTGCCGTTGGGGGAAAAAGGCTACAACTGACAGCCTACATATTGCAACGCTGGCGGCGTCCCGTTTACGGCCAAACTGCGACGCTTGAAGACAAAAAGAAAGACCCGGCGGTTCCAGACCGACGGGTCTAACGTCGATAGCTGAGTTAATGCAGTCGATCCGCCGGGGCAATTTGCCTAGTTGGGCGCTTGAATTTCCTCGCTGACCACCCGAGTGACGCTCCAGCCCGCCAGCCAGGCGGAGTGACGACCATCACCTCCAGCTACCACCACTACAATGTCGCTGGCAGCCGCCGCGATTGGCACCAACGTATCCGGGTTGGTCTCGTCCACCCAACGAGGCCAGTTGCGATTGCCGTAGTGGGCAATACCCTTTAGCCGGTGCATCGGCATTCTGGCGTTTTGGAAGACATACTCCCTTACATCAGCCTTGGTGTAGCCAGCCTCGGCTATTTCGGCGGCGTGCTCGGGACAGAGCACCAGGGTCATCTGCACGCCGGTGCCCAACTGATAGTAGTTGGCGAAACCCACTGTCTTGACCGACTCCACCAAGGTCTGCAGCACCTGGGTGCCGGTGGGAACGGTACTTTCCATGATTACGTACATACCGCGGATGGCCGAGATGGTCACCATGCTGGCGTTGGGATCAAGACCCAACTCCACGTGGCGCGGTTCCCAGGGACTGCGCTCTTCGTTTTCCGCGAAGCAGAACGTGTATCTGCTGGGAAGGGCCAGAGTCGCCTTATCCATGTCTCCGGGGATGAGCCCCGCCAGGTTGCGGATGACCAGCCGCAGCGCGCGCCCGATGGTGGCATTGGCCCGATACCCCGGACCGAAGCAACCAGAATCTCCATTGATGCCCAACTCCCTGGCAATGGGGCCGTTAACGATGACCGCCGGGGCCGCCCCGCCGGTCGTTGCCTGGCAACCGGCCACGTTGAACTCGGGCCGCAGAATGGCTTTGACCGCCGCCACCACCACTGGGAAATACTCCGGTCGGCACCCGGCCATTACGGCGTTCACCGCCACTTTTTCCAGCGTGACCTGGGCATTGCGGGGCTGAATGACGCCCAGGGACTGGACCGGGTCCTCGCCGTAGGCTCCCAGCATATCCCGGACCAACGACTCGGTGGCTGGCACCACTGGGAGCCCGTCGGTCCAGCCCTGTTCTTCATAGTAATTCTGGATGGCCTGGTATGAATCAGCCACGTCGATGCGGCGAGACTGCAACGTCAATGGGTTCACCATTACTTTCCTCTGCGCGGTATGGGAAGACGGGCCTAATTTCTGGGGGCGCCGGGTCGATGCCTTCCCTGCTTACCCGTTGGTCAGGAGTCCCACGATCTCCGGGGCGTAATCATGGGCCATTTGCTGGACCTCAGCGACGCTTCGGGGCGTCAAGGGGCTGGGCAGGACTACAATGCGCACTCCGGGCATTCCCAGGGATGCGGCCCTGGCATGAGCGGCCCTGGTGAAGGAGCTGGTAATTACGCTAACTGAAGGTGCGCCCTTGGTTTCGGTGATTACTGTGTCGTGGAGACCCCACGCCGTGCAGGAGCCTCAATCAGCAATTCCGTGAATGACTACGTCGCATTCCTGGACCAGCATGTCCAGAGTTTCCTCCGAGCATGGGGCGCTGAAGGTGAACTTGTTGGCGTAGATGACCTTCTTGGCCTGGTAGTCGGTTTCCAGCACCCGCTGCAACTCCTGCATGAATGAGTCGGCATGGTGTTTACGGTTTTCCAGCAGCCCTACCACCTTGCCTTCCAGGGAGCCGACGGCGCCACTGATACCGATCTCTTCCGGAACGTCCTCGGGGCAGGGATCGAGAATTTGAATGGTCCGCAGTTGGGTCGACACTATTCGTTGGCCTCCTTGAGACGACGGGTTTGACATCCCATAACTTAATGGAAGGAAGGGCAAAAGTCCAGCGCCCTGGGTCGGCGAGACCAGCCCGGTGGTCTCCCAAAAGCTGGGGCCCCTCCATTAGAGAGGGGCCCTGAAGGTCATAGATAGAGGAGCGGGAAGAATTAGCGGGAAAGGTTATTCCATCATCTGGAAGAACTTGCCCTCGGTCTTGATGGAGGGGGCTACTATCATCTCTGCCTTGTGGAAATCGCGGATGGTGTAGGCCCCGCACATGCCCATGGATACTTTAAGCGCGCCCATGAAGTTCTGGGTGCCGTTGGTCACCGAGGTTGGGCCGTACATTATCTGTTGCAGGGGGCCCTTGGTCCCGACTTTAATGCGAGTGCCCCGAGGCAGTTCGGGGTTGGAGTTGGCCATACCCCAGTTGTACCCTCGTCCGGGGGCTTCCTCGGCTTGAGCGAAGGGCGTGCCCAGCATCACACCATCGGCTCCGCTGGCGATGGACTTGCAAATGTCGCCGCCGGTGCGTATGCCGCCATCGGTAATGACGTTTACATAACGCCCGGTACGCTGGAAGTAGTCCTCGCGGGCCGCAGCGCACTCCAGAGTGGCGGTTACCTGGGGAACACCAACGCCGGTGACCTCGCGAGTGGTGCAGGCGGCGCCCGGTCCCACTCCCACCAGGATACCGTCAATGCCAGTCTCCATAAGTTCTATTGAGACGTTGTAGCTGACGCAGTTACCCACCACCACCGGGACCTTCAAGGCCTTGACAAGTTCGGAGAAGACGAGGCCGCGATAGCTGCGCGACATGTGCCGCGCGGTGGTGACCGTCGACTGGACGAATATGATGTCAGCGCCAGCCTCCACCGCCAGAGGGCTCATGCGTTTGGTGTGCTGCGGGGTAAAGGAAACGGCGCAGGTAGCCCCGGAGCGTTTTATTTCCTGTACCCGTTCGCCAATCAGGTGCTCTTTAATGGGCTCGGAATATACCTGTTGCAGGTACTGAGTGACCTCTTCCTGGGACATGGAAATAATCTCTTCCAGGACCGAGTAGGGGTCTTCGTACCGGCTGTAGAGCCCCTCAGCGTTCAGAACGCCCAAGCCACCCATCTCATGCATGGCAACGGCAAACTTGGGGGAAACAGCGCCATCCATGGCCGAGGCCAACACCGGCGCGTCAAAAACCTGTCCGCCCAGGGTCATGGTCGTGGACGTCATGTCCGGGTTGATGGTTACTTCGCCGGGCATGATTGCCACTTCGTCGAATCCATAGGACCGTACCAACTCTTTAAAAAGGCGCCTGCGCATCTATGCCACCTCGCCTTAAAGGCCTTCGTTTAACTGCCGAGTCTAGCAGTTACCATGTTATAACGTCAACACGCTAGACATCGAGAAAATTGCGAAACTCCCCGGCTGGCCTTGCTATCGCCGATGTGTGACGAATACCGTCAGACGTCGAGACCAATTCCACCCACGCTTATCGGTCACCGAAGCATATTCGCGTTATTATTCTTCTGGCCTTTTGGTAGCTAATGAGTTTCGCAATTTTCTCACATCCCTGTTCTACCCGAATAAGCAGGAGTTTTGCCTTTTCAGTAGTCCCGAAAAAGGGAGGGCCGGGATAAATCCCCCCGGGTACAGACCCGGAGACCCCGGCGCTAATGTACCCGGCGGTCTATCACACGGCGGGCCTTGAACTGCGTCCGCTCGAACTCGCCGAAGGGCTTTAACTCTACCGACAAGCTCACCCCTAAGGCCCGCCTCAACCGACCCGCAAACTCCTCTTCCAACCGTTGCAGGTAGCCCGGGCCCTGTTCCGCTGCGGCATAAATTTCCGGCTTCACTTCCGTTTGGACCGTTAACCGGTCCAATTGCCCCCGTTCCCGCTCCAAGACCAGCCGGAACTCGCCCCCGAACTCGGGCGTTCCCCGCAGAATATCCTCGATGTGGGAGGGAAAGACGTTCTGGCCCCGCACGATGATCATGTCATCGGCGCGTCCGTAGATTCCCCTGGGCAGGGTAGGATAGGTGCGTCCGCAGGGGCAGTCCAGCATCTCCCACCTGGTTATATCCCCAGACCAATACCGTATCATTGGCTGGGAAGTACGCTCCAAGTGGGTGTACACCGGCACACCCTCAGCGCCCAGGGAGAGGGCCTGTCGGGAATGGGGGTCAACGAGCTCGGTATATACAATGTCCTGCCATAGATGCATCCCCCCCGCCAAGTGCCGGCAGCCGGAATTGCTCATCCACGGAGTCATCTCGGCCATCGAACCCTGGTCTACGACGTAACAGCCGAAGGATTCCTCTATGGCAGACCGGGTAGCGGGCACGCTGGCGCCGGGTTCTCCAGAGAAGAACATGAACCGGAACCCGAAGTCATCCAGGGGCTCGTACCCCAGGCTTCGCGCCGTTTCCGCCAGGTAGAGGGCGTAAGACGGAGTGGCGTATAGGGCCGTGGGCTTCACCATAGCTATCCACTCCACCGCTCGTTCCGTCTGTCCCGGGGCCCCGGCCCCGAAGGGAAAGCAGGCAGCTCCCAGCCGTTCCGCCCCAACCAATGCCCCCCAACTGCCGATGTAGAGGCTGAAAACGGCGGCCACCATCACCCGGTCGTCAGGCCTTAACCCCGCGCCCCAAAGTACGCGGGCGTGGGCCTCGGCGATGCGCTCCCAGTCTTGGCGACCGATCCCGAACACGGTGGGTCTGCCCGTGGTGCCGGAAGTCCCGTGCAGGCGAAAGACCTGCGACTCGGGGATGCAGAGGAAGCGGCCATAGGGCGGGTATGCCTCCTGCTCCTCCCGAATTTCTTCCTTGGTGAGAATGGGTAGCTGGGCAAACTCTTCCAGGCTCCGAATGTTGGAAGGGTCAACCGGCGCGTCCCGGTAGAACTCCTGGTAGAAACCGGAATGGGTGTGGGCGTACCGGACCTGCTGCTGCAATTTCCGCAGAATCAACTGGTCTCTTTCGGCTGCGGGCATGGTCTCCATTCGAGGGTCCCAGTACTCGCTATCCGGTGGCGGGCTGTAGGCCTGGTCGTATTGGGGGGGCCACTGTATCACCCCTCGCTACCTCCCTTCCCACCTGATGTTGGCTCGTATAAATTCAATCATCGTCTCGGAAAAGGCGCCCACAGGAAACACCTGGTCCACCCCCAGCTCCTTGAGGGCCGCTATATCCTGATCGGGAATTGTGCCGCCCACCAGCAACAGGGACTTTCCCAGAAGGCCCTGCGCATCCAGGGCCTCCGTTAGCCGGGGCACCAGGCGCAGATGGGCGCCGGACAGGATGCTCACCCCAATCACGTCGGCATCCTCCTGGTTGGCCGCCAGGGCCACCTGGTTGGGAGTGAGCCGCATACCCAGGTAGACTACCTCCATTCCAGCGTCTCTTAGGGCGCGGGCGATGACCTTGACACCCCGGTCGTGGCCGTCCAGCCCGATTTTGGCGAGTACAACTTTGGGTGGAGTTGAAGGTTGCGCGCCGACCAACTTAGAATACCCCTGGGTCAATATACTCACCGTAGAGGTCCCTGAAGGAGCTGATGATTTCGCCTTCGGTAACGCCGGCTTCCACGGCTTCCAGGACCTCCGGCATCAGGTTGCTACCCCGTTGGGCCGTCTCTCGAAGCCCCTTCAACGCCTTGGAAACTTGGCTGTTACTGCGGCTTGCCCTAATTTGGGACAAGCGGCTTAGCTGCTTGTCCTCTTCCTCTGGATCAAACTGGAACACTTCCAGGGGCTGCGTCACCTCAGACAGGTAATCGTTCACCCCCACAATTACATAATCTTTGTTTTCGATTCGCCTCTGGTGCTCGTAGGCAGTCGCGGATATTTCCCGCTCAATGTACCCGCTGTGGATAGCTTCGAGGACGCCCCGGAGGGCCGACCCGTTGCCCAGGGCTTCAATTTTCTCAATGTATTCCCCGGCGCCCTCTTCGATGCGGCAAGTCAACGATTCCAGGAACATGGAGCCTCCCAGAGGGTCCACGGTGTTGGTTACGCCGCTTTCGTGGGCCAGGATAAGCTGGGTAGCCAGGGACATTCGCATGGCCTCTTCCGAGGGAATGTCGTAGGCCTCGTCGTAACCGCTGACGTGGAGTGATTGGGTCCCGCCCAGCACAGCGGCAAGGGCCTGCAGGCCGCCCCGCACGATGTTGTTGAGAGGGTCCTGCCGGACCAGGGTGGAGCCCAGGGTTTGGGTGTGGAACCGGAGGCGCATCGACTCCGGCTTCTGCGCCCCGTAACGGTCCTTCATCAAACGGGCCCACATCCTCCTGGCGGCCCGGAACTTGGCAATCTCCTCAAAGAAGTCATTGTGGCAACCAAAAAAGAAGGACAAACGGGGGGCAAAGCTGTCCACCGGCATCCCCCTTTCCATCGCCGACTCCACGTAGGCCATTCCCTGGGCTATGGTGAAGGCCAACTCCTGGGTTGCGTCGGAGCCTGCCTCCCTGGTGTGGTAGCCGGAAATGGAGATGGTGTACCAGTTGGGCGCGTGTTTGGTGCAGAACTCCACCACGTCGGTGGTGAGCCGCAGGGCAGGCTCTGGGGGGAGGGCAAAAGTCTTCTGGCCGTGAAATTCCTTCAGCGAATCGTTCTGGACGGTGCCCCGCAGCTTATCCCAGGGGATGCCGCGACGCCGCGCCACTGATAGGAACATGCCCAAGAGCACAATGGCAGGGTGGTTGATGGTGAGGGATACGCTGACCCTGTCGAGAGGAATTCCCCGGAATAGGTCATCCATATCTTCAACTGAGTCGATGGCTACCCCTAAACGGCCTACCTCACCCTCGGCCAAGTCGTGGTCAGAGTCGTAGCCGGTCAAAGTTGGGTGGTCGAAATCGGTGCTGAGACCCGACTGGCCGTGCTCCAAGAGAAACCGGTAACGCTGGTTGGTAGACTGCGCCGTGCCAAACCCGGCTATCTGCCTGCGGGTCCAGAGACGCTCGCGGTACATGGTGGGGTAAGCGCCCCGAGTAAAGGGAAATTTCCCGGGTTCGCCCAGGTCTCTTTGGTAGTCCAGGTCGGCGATGTGCTCGGGAGTATAAAGCCGGTGCACACTCTGGCCTGAGAGTGTCTTGAAGACCTTATCCGGTCCATTCCCGTCCCCGTGGGATTCAGGCATGTCCTCTTCCTCCCAAGTAATGAGCTAAGCCCAGACAACAGCCAAACCGGGCGTAGTGTAGCGTCGCGAGAGTTCTCTGATCCCAAGACGCCCCCTCTGGGCCTCGCTGTGACCCCAATGTACTGGGGAAAGCGTACATAGAGGGCAAGCCCACCGTCAACTACCAGTCCCTAGTCCGCAGTCGGTGTCTTGTGAAGAAAGTGGCGCGCTTGGCGGGATTCGAACCCACGACCTCTGCCTCCGCAGGGCAGCGCTCTCTCCGCTGAGCTACAAGCGCCGGTTGACCTTTTACCCGATGTGGTTCCCAGTATGGATGCCCCTAATCGGCCTCGAACTTCTGGGAAACCTGGTCTGGTGCCGAGGGAGGGATTTGAACCCACACGTCCTAATGGACACTGCGCCCTGAACGCAGCGCGTCTGCCGTTTCGCCACCTCGGCTAACTGGAAGCCACGACCCACATCTACCGGGGGACCGTATGGTGGGCGATGGAGGATTTGAACCTCCGACCTCCTCGGTGTGAACGAGGCGCTCTAACCGCTGAGCTAACCGCCCCATCTGGGCCAAGAACAATTATAGGGAGGCGGCCCCGGCAAAGCAACCCTGCCGTGGCAGCCTCCAGGGCCTTCCGATTGTTGCTAGTGTGCTCTCCCCGCTCATTCTGAGCTTGTCGAAGGGCTGGCGCATACCGCCTCGGTCTAGCTGGCAAGCCCGCTATCCCCACCGTCATTCCGGCCCACGCCAGAATTTCCCCGGCATTGCGAAGACCAGGTAAGAGGATGAAAATACCCTATTTTCATGGGGACGACAGTTGGGATGGTCGCCAACCCATCTGGGCTAACTTGCCTCGACCTGGAAGGTCGAAGGCCCTCACCGGCCGGCAGCAGGAGCGCCGAAATGCTGCTATGGGCCTAATCTACCTCGTAGAGCCGGGCCTATAATGAAACGACCGAGGAAGCGGGAGTGGAGGAAGTATGTCCCATTTGCACCGGATTGACGGCACGGCCAGCCCTGCGGCTCCCTTTGACTTTGCCAAGACGCTGGACTTTCTGCGCCGGTTCCCGCCGACCTTCGGGCTGAATATGGTTGTCGGCAATTGCGTCCACAAGGCCCAACGGATAAACGGACGGACAGTGCTTATCCGCATTTCTGCGAGGGGCACGGTCCAACAACCTTTTCTGCACTACACCGTAGATTTACATAAGGCCCAAGACCTAGCTGAAGCTGAGAAGGAGGCTATAGAGTGGCTCCGCTTCTTCCTCGGCTGGGACGACGACCTGCACGAGTTCTATGAATTGGCCCAGCACGACACCTACTTTGCACCCATTGCCCGTGCGCTCTATGGGTACCACCACGTGAAGTTTCCCAGCCCCTTTGAGGCGGCGGTCTGGGCCATCGTCAGCCAGCGTAACCAGGCAACCGTAGCCAGAGGAATGTACCAGGCCCTGTTAAAGAGTTTGGGCCACCGAATCTCGCGGAATGGCTTGGATTACTGGGCCTTTCCGGAAGCCCAGGAAGTGGCCCCGCTGGAAGCATCCGACTTGCCCACCAGCCTACGTACCATGCGACGTGGGGAGTACATACTGGATGCCGCCCGGGCTTTTGCCACTGCTAACCCCGCATTTTTGCGTTCCGGGCCGGTCAACGCTGTGGAAGACTGGCTCCGAGGGATAAGGGGCATTGGCCCTTGGTCGGCGCGCTTCATCCTTCTTCGCGCCTTGGGCCGCAGCTACGTACATCCAGAGGACGATCGGTTCGTGATAGATGCTGCCTCTTTGGTCTACGGAGAGGGGCGAAGTCTGACGCCATTGGAAGTTGGCCGACTTGCCGATGCCTACGGAGCGTGGAAGGGCTACTGGGCCCATTACCTGTGGCTGGCAGTCCGCTCCCAGACCGAGTAACCGAGGTAACTACGCTGCTGCGCTGGCTGGACGAACTGGCGCTGGCCTTGGCCCACTCCTATGGGGGGCGAAAAGGCCCCAAATCCGTTATGTAAACACGTTTTTCCCTGGTGGTCTAACATAACGTACCTTGTGCGAACCACCGTATAAAGCATTTTGGGGCAGGCTAACCAGCGGCGGCGTTGGTGCGGGAGACCATCATCGGCCCCTCAATCTCCACCAATCGCTCCTCCACTTCTTCCAACAGGGTTTCCAGGTTCCACTTCTTGGCCGCCGAGACGTAAACGCTGGGATAGGTGTCGATGCCCGGGGCGGAAGCAGTGCGGTCCACGGTATCTTCCGTAAGTAGGTCCATCTTGTTGATAACCAGCAAGCGAGGTTTCTTATCCAGCCCCAGGTCTTTGAGGGTGTCTTCCACCACCTCAGCCTGTTCTGGAGCTTTGGAGTGGGTGATGTCTACTACGTGGAGCAGCAGGTCAGATTCCGACAACTCTTCCAGAGTGGCCCTAAAGGCGGCGACCACCATGGGAGACAATTTTTGGATGAATCCCACCGTATCGGTCAGAAGGAGTTCCCCGCCCGACGGCAGGTGAATCCGCCGAGTGACCGGGTCCAAAGTTGAGAATAGCTGGTCCTGGGCATCAACCCGGGCGTCGCTCAGGGCGTTGAATAGGGTGCTTTTTCCGGCGTTGGTGTAACCAACCAGGGTGGCCATGGGGACACTGGCCTTACGGCGACGGTCCATGTAAAGGGTGCGGCGTTGGCGGACAGCCTCAAGCTCGTCCTGGATTTTCTGGATGCGCCGCCTAATCAGCCGGCGGTCTGTCTCCAACTGAGTCTCCCCTGGGCCGCGGGTGCCGATACCGCCCCCCAGGCGCTCCAAGTGGGACCACTGTCCGACCAAACGGGGAAGCAGGTATTGGTGTTGGGCCAATTCGACCTGTAGCTTACCCTCGTGAGTCCGGGCGTGGCGACCGAAAACGTCCAATATGAGTGCGGTGCGGTCGATTACTTTGACCTGCAACGCCCCTTCCAGGTTACGCTGCTGCGTCGGGGTCAACTCGTCGTCGAAGATAACCACTTCCGCGTCACGGTCGGTGATCATCCCCTGGACTTCCTCCAGCTTTCCCTTACCCACGTAGGTGGTGGTCAGCCGGTCCGCCCGCTGGGTGACCTCTCCCACCACCTCTGCGCCGGCGGTGTCGGCCAGGTAGGCCAACTCGGCCATAGAATCATCCAACTCCCACAAACGGGAGCGCCTCTTTACCTCCACGCCAACCAACAGGGCCTTTTCGGGTTCGAGACCAGTGGAAACAGCTTTCTTTGGTATGGTTCGGTCCTCCTTTCGAGAAGTCTAGGGGGTGGGTATGGTCCAGTTCTCCAACCGCTGGCAACCCTTTTCGACCTGGCTGTCCGGCGTGGTCAGCGAGAGCCGGATGTACCCCTCGCCGTACTGGCCGTAGCTGGAGCCCGGAGTAACTACGATGTCGGTCTCTTCCAACAACCTGGCGGCGAATTCTGCTGAGGTGAACCCCTGGGGGATACCCGCCCAGACGTAGAGGCTGGCCCGGGGCACTTCAACCTGGAGTCCCATCTTGGTCACGGCTTGGATTACGCGGTCGCGCCGCCACTGGTAAATGGCGTTATTGTCGTCGATGTAAGACTGAGTGCCGGTAAGGGCTTCAATCGCCATTTGCTGGATGGCCTGGGGTATGCCCGAGTCGAGATTGGCCTTAATCTGGAAAAGGGCCTTGATCATATCCGCGTTGCCCACGGCCATACCGATGCGCCACCCGGTCATGTTATAGCTCTTGGACAAGGAGTGAAACTCCAGGCCCACCTCTCTGGCCCCATCCACCTCCAGAAAACTGGACGCGCGGTAGCCATCGTAACCCACTTCGCTGTAGGCGGCATCATGCAGCAACGCAATGTCGTGCTCGCGGCAAAATGCGATGGCCGAGGCAAAGTCCTCGGCGTTGGCCACGGCGCTGGTAGGATTGTTTGGGTAGTTGAGCCACAGCACCTTGGCGGCGCGGGCCACTTCGGTAGGTATGCCATCTAGCTCGGGCAGCCAACCATTCTCTTCCCGTAGGGGCATGACATGGCTTTCAGCGCCGGCGAACATGGTGCCCACGCCGTAGACGGGATAAGCGGGGTCTGGCACCAGAGCGACGTCGCCGGGATCCAGGAAGCAGAAGGCGGCATGGCCGATGCCCTCCTTGGCTCCAATCAGGGGCAACACCTCGGTATCCGGGTCCAGGACCACACCGAAGCGGCCCTCGTACCACTGGGCGATGGCGCGGCGCAACTCGGGCAAACCGTCGGTCTCCGGATAGCGGTGGTTGGGCGGGTCCTGGGAAGCCTCCAGGAGCCGGTCGATTATTGGTTGGGGGGTAGGTATGTCCGGGTCCCCAATGCCGAAGGTCACCACATCGGCCCCGGCGGCCCGCTTCTCGGAAATAATCCTGGAGATTTCCACGAATGGGTAAGGGGCCAGCTTGCCCAGTCTTGCTGATAATTGCACTCTTTCCCTCCCGGGGATATTTGTATTGAGTAGTCACTGGAGCCGATTGCGGCAAGGGCAGTGCCCCCTGGCATCTAGGTCTGGAAACCCGCTCGACAGCCCACTAATCGCGTCGCTGCTTGGTTTCGGGGAGCCCCAAGGGGCCAGGAAAAAGACGGCGTTTTGGGGCCTGTAGTCACACCGTCTACCACTCGCCGGTAAATACCTCTGCCGCCGGGCCTTCCATGAACACCTCGCCCTCCCCGTCCCACTCGACCGTCAGAGTACCGCCAGGCAGTGTTATGTCAACCTTGTCCCCGGTGTGCCCCAGCAGACGGCAGGCTACCGCGATGCCGCAAGCCCCGGTACCGCAGGCCATGGTCTCCCCCGAACCCCGCTCCCAGACGCGGGCGGTCAGGTGGCCTTCATCGACAACGTTCACAATCTCGAAGTTAGTCTTTCGGGGAAACATGGGATGGCGCTCCACCAGCGGCCCGATGTTGCGAAGAGGGAACTCCCCAACCGGCTGGTCCAAAACGGTGACAGCGTGAGGGTTGCCCATCGATACCATTGTCAGGTAGAGCCGGAAATCTCCGGGTTGGATAGCGTACTTGATGATCGGCCCCCTGGACTTAACCATAGCCGGATCCAAGAGAACTGGAATGTCGGCGGCAGCAAATCGGGGAACGCCCATAGCAACCCGAGCGCCAGAGACCGAGTCCCCACTGTATTTGGGAATCACTGTGCGAATTCCCGCCAGGGTATCCACCGTCATCCCCGCTTCGGGCCGGTCCACGATGCCACGCTCAATAGCATACTTGGCAAAACAGCGGATACCGTTTCCACACATCTCTCCTTCTGAACCATCGGCGTTGAACATCTGCATCTTGAGGTCAGCAACATCGGAGTTCTGGATGAGAATAAGCCCATCGCTGCCGATCCCAAAATGACGATCGCTCATTTCCCGGCATAGGACGGGCCAGTCTTCATCCATGTCCCGGGCATCGATATAGATGTAATCGTTGCCAGCGCCATGCATTTTAGTGAATTTCATCTGTGACCCTCCTGGCTCATTGCGGCCTATTGTACCACAGGCGGCGCGCCCCTTCGGAAGTCCTCGATCAACGCCGCCGCCCGCTCATCCGTATCTGATTCGGCGGCGTCGAGCCAGTGAATCCTCGGGTCCTTTAGCTTGAACCAACTGTACTGGCTGCGCGCCAAACGGTGAGTCTGAAACTTGGTGCGCTGCACCGCCTCTTCCCACGAAATGGCCCCCGACAGGTAGAGTCCCAGCTCGCGGTAGCCTGGCCCGTTCAGGGGGCCCTCGCCCGCCTGGTAACCCATGTCCGAAAGGCGAATGACCTCTTCCAGCAGGCCGTCCGCGACCATACGGTCTACTCGCTGGTCGATGCGACGGTACAGGCTTTCCCGGGGCATGGTTAGGCCCAGTACCAGGGACCTGAAGGTGTTGGCGGCCTTGGCCGACCGGCTGGAGGCCGTCTGGCCGGTGGCGCGGAAGACTTCCAGGGCGCGGATTACCCGCCGGACATTGCGGGAGTCCACCTGGGTTGCCCGGTGTGGGTCAACCCCTTGCAGCTCTTGATATAGGGCGTCGGGGCCCAGTTGTTCGGCTTGAAGATACTTGGCGCGGCGGAACGCGGGATCCGGCGGCACGGCGGGTACTTCCCAACCCTCCAACAGTGCCCAAACGTACTGGCCGGAGCCGCCAACGACCAAAGGCAGCCTCTTTCGGCCATGAATATCTTGGATGCAGCTTCGCGCGAGGGGCAGGAAGGCGCCCAAGTCGAGAGGCTGACGGGGTTCCCGGATGTCCAGGAGGTGGTGGGGAGCTTGACACCTTTCTGTAGGGCTGGGTTTGGCGGTGCCTATATCCATTCCCCGGTAGACCTGCCGGCTATCGGAATTGATGATTTCGCCCTTGAGCATCTGGGCTAATTTGACCGATAGCCCGGTCTTGCCTACCGCAGTCGGGCCCACAATTGCTACCACCGGAGGCAATAGCCCTACCCTCAGTTGGAAGCCTTTACCGCTGCCGCCTGCTGCACTACCTCCACAAACTGCTCCGCCTGCAGGCTGGCGCCACCGACCAGGGCCCCGTGAATACAGTCTTGCGCCGCGTAGTCGGCCACATTTGCGGGGTTTACGCTGCCCCCGTACAGGAGGGCTACTTCTTCCCCAGCCCCGCCAAATAGGGACTTCAACGTCTCCAGGATGGGACCGCCCATAATTTCGGAGGCAATCTCCGGCGTGGCTGCTTGACCCGTCCCGATGGCCCAAACGGGTTCGTAGGCGACGATTAGCCCACTTATGTCAACCAGGCCACTCAAGGAACCCCGTAGTTGGGCTTCGACCACGGCTTCAGCCTGCCCGGCCTCCCGTTGTTCCAGAGTCTCGCCGATGCAAACTATGGGGTTTAGCCCGTGCTGAAACGCCGCCTGGACTTTGAGGCTTATCTGCTGGTCGGTTTCGCCAAAGAGTTGCCGCCTTTCCGAATGACCGAGTATCACGTAATCGCAGAGTCCTTGCAGCATGGTGGGGGCTATCTCGCCGGTGAAAGCGCCCGATTCTTGAGAATGCATATTCTGCGCGCCCACGAAAATGGGCGAACCCCGCACCACGTCAGCGACGGCGGCGAGGGATACAAAGGGAGGGCATAGGATAACCTGGGCGGATGAGTCCTGACCCAGCCCATTCCGCACGCTGGTTGCCAATTCCACAGCGGCGGCCAGATTGGTGTTCATTTTCCAGTTGCCAGCAAGGACGGTCGGCGGCATTAGAACTCCGTTATCCTATGGACCGAATTTAGTGAGTTTGCCAGCGTGGGATAGGGCCAACAACATCACGTTGGTGGCCGGTATGCTGCCGATGGACCCCAGCCCGCAGGCCCGCTCATCAAAGGACTTTACTCCTTCACCCCTGGTCAACTGCGAGTTAATCATAAAAGGCACCGGGTGCCAACTGTGGGCCGCCATAATGGCTGGCGTGGCGTGGTCTCCGGCAACCATGAATACGTCCGGCTCCAACTCCCGAATCAAGGGAATGAGGGGGTCCAACTCCTCCAGGCGCTTGACCTTGGCGTCGAAATCTCCGTCTTCGCCGGCGGCGTCGGCGGGTTTGTAGTGAATGAAGAAGAAGTCGTGGTCCTTGTAGTGCTGGTGCATAGTCTCGACTTCATCGGCGAAGGTGTGTCCGGTGGGAATGATTTCCATCCCGGCCACCGTCGCCAGTCCCCGGTACATGGGATACGCTGCAATGCCTGCCGGGTTCAACCGATAAACATCGCCCATAGGCGGCAGGTGGGGGAGTTGGGCCCATCCTCGGAGCAGCACCATGTTGGCCGGTTCCTCTTCGGATAGGAGACGCCCGGCCTCGGCCACGAACTGGTTAACCGCGGAGGCCGTCTTTTCGGCTTCTGGGGTTAGGCCCCGGGCCGGCAACGCCGCTACGCCGGTCTGTTGCGGGTCGGTCTCGGAGAGCATCTCGGAGAGTCCCTCGCCACGGAGCCGTAGCACGAAACGGTAGTCCTGCACCGGAAACACGTCCACCTGAACGCCGGGCACCTCTATCTGGTCCAACCGTTCACAGAGGGGGGCGCTCAACTCGGTGGCTATCCTCCCCGCGCGACGGTCCACCAGCAAGCCATTCCCATCCACGGCACAGAAGTTGCCCCGGGCGGCCACGTCTCCGGGCCGCAGCTCAATGTCGATGCCTAATGCTTCAAGAGCGCCTCTGCCAATGAGGTACTTGAGCGGGTTGTACCCAAAAAGAGAAAGGTGGCCCGGCCCGCTGCCCGGGGCTATTCCCGGCAACACCGGCGTGGTCAACCCGCAGGCGCTCTGCTGGGCCATGGCGTCCAGATTGGGAAGGTGGGCGGTCTCCAACTCGGAAAGCCCGGTGTCCGGATGGGCCAAGCCGCCCAGACCGTCAACCACCAGCATCACTATTTTGGAAGAAGTGCTAATGTAGCAGTCGTGCAATTGTTCTAAATCTATCATCTTTGACTCTAACTCCCCCAACTAGGCCCCTTTGGAAGTGGTTAAACGTCGGGCAGCGCGGCGATACCCGGCAGCTCCTTCCCTTCCAGGAACTCCAGGGACGCGCCGCCCCCGGTGGAAACGTGGGTCATCCGTCCCATCAACCCCAACTCCTCCACGACTTCGGCGGTGGACCCGCCACCGACCACCGTGGTAGTCCCGGAAAGTCCGGCAATAGCCTGGGCAACGGCGCGGGTGCCGTGGCTGAAACGGGGCATCTCGAAGACCCCCATAGGGCCGTTCCAAATGATGGTGCTACAGCCGCCCAGGGCCGCCGAGAAATCGGCGGCGCTTCCCTCTCCGATGTCCATTACATAGGAACCACTCGGGACTTGGTCTGCCGGGACGGTCCGGCTTTCCGACGGCTCGGCGCTGAACTCGCTGGCGATTACAACGTCCTTGGGCAGATGCACCGCAACACTGCTGGCGTTGGCCCTATTGAGCACTTCCCGGGCGAACTGCAACCGGTCCTCTTCCACCGACGACGCCCCGGTTCCGTAGCCCATAGCGTTGAGGAAGGTGACAGCCATGCCCCCGCCGATGAGCAGGTGGTCTAACTTATCCAACAGGTTTTCCAAGACCAGAATCTTATCGCTCACCTTGGCGCCTCCCATCAGAGCGGCCAAGGGGCGCTGCGGCGATTCCAGGGCCTGGCCCATGGATTCTACTTCCCGTTGCACCAACAACCCCATAGCCGAGGGCAGGAGTTTCGGCAGGCCCACCGTGGAAGCATGCGCCCGGTGGGCGACGGCAAAGGCGTCCATGACAAAGCAATCGGCCAAGGAAGCCAAGGCCCCAGCAAATTCGGGATCCGCCTTCTCCTCGCCTTCGTGGAAACGGAGGTTCTCCAAGAGGGCCACTTCCCCGGCTTTCATTGCATTAATGGCCGAAGTCACTTCTGGCCCGATGCAGTCGCTCAAATTTGCCACCGGGCGACCCAGCAATGTTGCCAGGCGACCCCCTACCGGCCCCAGCCGCACCGACTCGTCAATCTTGCCAGCGGGCCGGCCCAAGTGGGAGCACAAGATTACCCGACATTCTCGTTGCAGCAAGTATTCAATGGTCGGAAGGGTGGCCCGGAGACGATGATCGTAGGATGCAATGGCATCAATCCCCTGTTCTATGGGCACGTTGAAATCCACCCGTACCAGGACCCGCTTGCCGTTGACATCCAGGTCAGTGAGGCTACGCTTGGCCATTTGACTGCAAGACTCCTCTCATATCTTAGGTTCAGTGTTCGACTTTCGTTCAGCGCGAATGTCCCAACGCCAACTGCCCCAACTCTTCCAATTCCTGCCGTTGCTCAGGGGACATATCGACTTCGGCCACCGCCCTGTAGCCTTCCGACACGAGCTCTTCGGCCCTTCCTTCGGCGAATCGGCGGGAGCCAACTTTCTCCAGGAGGGAGATAACCTGCGAAATATCGTCCGGTTCCAGTACGCGTTTGGCGTAAATACCGCCTAGCTGACGCTTGGTGGCCGAGGTGGAGTTCTCCAGAGCGTGAATCAGGGGCAGGCTCTTCTTCTTATTGAGCAAGTTCCCGGCGGTCATTCCGTCACGCCCTTGGCCCCAAAAGTCGGCAACGTCCTGCGAGATTTGCCAAGCCATCCCCAGCTTGGCGCCCAACTGTTGGAAGCCAGCGCGGGCATCGGCGTCCGCTCCCGCGGTCAGGGCTCCCAAACTGGTGGAGCAGGCGCTCACCGCGCCGGACTTCCGCCCTATCATGTCGTAGTAATCGTTGCTGGTGACCATCAACTGGTCCTGGAAGCTAAGGTCCATGTACTGGCCTTCACAGAGGGAGAGGCAAGCCCGGTCGAGGGTCCCCACAGCCTCCAGCACCTCTTGGGGAGCAACGCCAAGGTTGGCCAGACGCATCATGGCAGACCGGCTCAGCGCGTGCAGCCCGTCTCCGGCGTTGATAGCCTGGGCCGGTCCCCACACCCACCAAATGCTTGGCCTTTCCTGGGCATCTACCCTGCCGGCCTGAACATCTCCATGAACCAGGGTAAAATTGTGGACCAACTCCACAGCCGCCGCCACCGGCAACGCCGGGGAAAAATCGCCCGCCAGCACCCGGCAGGTCCCCAACGCCAACATCGAGTGGAAATGGGGTGGCGCAGCATTATCCACGGGCTGCCCTAACTGATTGGTCCATCCCAGGTGGTAGCGCAACAGGTCGTATAGGAACCCAGTACGGGAGGCGAACAATTCCTTCAACTCTCGCTGGATGGCTTGTCCGTAAGCTTCGTATGAAGCCAAAGATATTATGCTTTAACCTCCGACTTGGCGGTTGCCCCGAGGGTCTGCCAACTTGATACCCAGATAGGGCAGGAATTTGAGCTGCGCTAACGGCAGGCCGCCAGCACATCCTGGAAGGGTAGCGCTCCCTGGCGCAGAAGTACGGGAGCTCCCGAACTTATGTCCACCACGGTGGAGGAAGTCCCCTGGGGCGGGGGCCCGGCCCGTATTATGTAATCTATTCCCTGGCTTAAAGAGCCGTCCAGATGGTCCAACGTGAGGAGGTCAGGCCCCCCGCTGATATTGGCGCTAGTCCCGGTTATTGGCCCAATTGCCTTGCACAACTCCAAGGGTGCCCAGTGGTCCGGCATTCTCACCGCCACCGTGCTTTCGCCGCCGGTTAGAGACTCTGGCAACTTTGGGGCACGGGGAAAAACCAAGGTCAGCGCGCCGGGCCAAAACCGTTGGGCCAGCCTGTAGCCCACCTCGGAAACCGATTCGGTGACCTCCATGGCCTGTTCCCAACTGGCAACCAACACCGGCACCGCCATGCGTTGGGGACGTCCCTTTATGGCGAACACCCGCTGGATAGCGGCCTCCTGAAAGACATCCGCCGCCAACCCGAAGAGGGTGTCCGTAGGTGTGATTACCACGCCGCCGCTCCGGATTATTCGAGCCGCTTCTTCTATCTCGTCCAACTGCTAGCCCTGCTGTACCGGAACCGGCATTGCTATCCGCTGCCCCACCTCGCGCATGAGTTTAGCATGAACCTAAGCCCGCGGTCGAGGCTCCAAATCGTCCAGACCGGGAGACCGAGAATCAGGTCCACAAAAAGCGGCTGTGGTATATAATACTAAACCTATACAGTGTTCTAGGGCGTAGTCACTGAATTCTATCTATCCGTCCCGCCTCTTCCAACAGTCCAGGGGGGTAATATGACCAACCCGCAAATGTCGGGAGCCAGTTTCGGGTCCGGATCCAGTAGGTCTCAAGAAAGCGTTGCGGTAATTGACTTCGGCTCCCAATATACCCACCTCATCGCCAGGCGGGCCCGAGAGTTGAAGGTTTTCTCGGAGATTTTTCCGCCCAGCGTATCTGAAGATGCCGTCAAACGCATCAACGCCAAGGGTATAATACTTTCCGGAGGGCCAGCCAGCGTTTACGACCCGGGCGCCCCATCCATACCCTCTTGGGTATTGGAACAGCGGTTCCCCGTCCTGGGTATCTGCTACGGTATGCAGGCGATGGTACACCAGTTGGGCGGGACTGTTACTCCCGGCAGGCAGCGCGAGTACGGTAACGCAACCCTGTTTCACGCAGGTCAAGGTGGGCCCCTCTTCAACGGTCTGCCGGAATCACTTCAAGTATGGATGAGCCACGGGGACCGCGTGGAATCCCTACCTCCGGGATTCTCAACCCTCGCCAACACCGGCAGTTCGCCGTTGGCGGCAATTGCCAACGGAGACAACATGTTTGGCCTCCAGTTCCACCCCGAGGTATCCCACACACACCTGGGCATGTCCATTTTAGAGAACTTCCTCTATAAGGTGTGCGGCTTCCAAGGCACCTGGACACCGGGGAATTTCGTCTCCGAGGCTACCGCCAGAATCCGGGCCCAGGTGGGAGAGGGCCGGGTTATCTGCGCCCTCTCGGGGGGCGTCGACTCGGCAGTCACGTCGATGCTGTTGCACCAAGCCATCGGCGACCACTTGACCTGCATTTTCGTTAACAACGGCCTGCTGCGGCACCGGGAAGCTCAGGAGGTTCAGGAGACCTTCAAGCGCAATCTGGGTCTTAACCTGACCTACATTGACGCCTCGGAACGCTTCGTATCCAGGCTTCGGGGCGTGATCGACCCGGAAGTCAAGCGAAAGACCATTGGCGAGGAGTTCATCCGCGTCTTTGAGGAAGTCGCGTCCGAGCTCAGCGATACCCAATACCTGGCCCAGGGCACGCTTTATCCCGACGTGATAGAGAGCGAGACTCCGGAGAACCGGGCATCGGCCCGCATCAAGACGCACCACAATGTGGGCGGTCTGCCGGAAGACATGGACCTGGAACTGGTGGAGCCGCTGCGTTACCTCTTTAAGGACGAAGTTCGCGAGGTCGGCAAGGAGTTGGGGCTTCCCCATGAGGTCCTGTACCGCCAGCCCTTCCCCGGGCCGGGCTTGGCGATTCGCATCATCGGCGAAGTGACCAGCGACCGCCTGGACATCCTCCGCGCCTGCGACCGGGTGGTGGACGAAGAGATTCGCAAGGCAGGACTGTACGATGATATTTGGCAGAGTTTTGCCGTGCTCACCGACAACCGCACCGTGGGAGTCATGGGCGACTACCGCACCTACGGTTACGTCTGCGCCATCCGGTCCGTGTCCAGCGAAGACGCAATGACCGCCGACTGGTCCCGACTGCCCTACGAGGTCCTGGCTACCATATCCAACCGCATCGTGAACGAGGCGGAGGGGGTCAACCGGGTGGTCTACGACATTACCAGCAAGCCGCCGGGCACCATTGAGTGGGAGTAAGGGAGTCCAAGATGCTCCGGTTCAGGTTGTCTTTCCTTGTACCTTCCCAAGGTCGTTTTCATTGGTACAGCGTCTATTCAATTGACCAACAGCAGGCCCTTCTGCTGGGGAGGTGAATCTTGCGCGTCCTAGTAGTAGGCTCGGGGGGCCGCGAGCACGCCCTAACTTGGCGGTTACGACAGAGTCCTAACGTTACCGGTCTGTGGGTCGCCGGAGGCAACGCTGGCACGGCGGAGATGGCAACCAACCTGGACGTTAACCCGGAGAACGTCCTGGCTGTAGTGGAGGCAGCCGAAACTTTGGATATTGAGCTGGTCGTCGTTGGTCCCGAGGTTCCCCTGGCCGGCGGCGTCGTGGACCAGCTTGTCAAGCGAGGCATCCCGGCTTTCGGGCCCAGCCAGGCGGCGGCGCAGTTGGAGTCCAGCAAGGCTTTCGCCCGGGAAATCATGGAGGGAGCCTCGGTCCCAGCCCCCGCTTACCACACCTTCCACGACTACCAGGAGGCGCTAAACTTCGTCGGGAACAACCGCAGCCCGGTGGTGGTGAAGGCCGATGGGCTAGCCGCCGGCAAGGCTGTATCCCTCTGCCACACTTCGGAAGAAGCGGCGGCGGCAGTTCACCGCTGTATGCAGGCCCGGGACTTCGGGGACGCCGGCGATGCGGTGGTCATTGAGGAGATGCTTCAGGGTCGGGAGGTGAGCGTATTCGCCTTTACCGACGGAGAGAATATTTCACCCCTCGTCGCCGCCTGCGATTACAAACGCATTGGCGACGGCGATGAGGGCCCCAATACCGGGGGCATGGGTAGCTTCACGCCCCCGGACTTCTGGACCGACGAGCTGGCCCAGCAGATCGCCGACACTGTAATGGCCCCGACGATTCGAGCTATGTCCAACCGGAATACTCCCTTCCGCGGGGTGTTGTACGCTGGGCTTATGTTAACCGACGAGGGGCCGAGGGTACTGGAGTTCAACTGCCGCTTCGGGGACCCGGAGACCCAGGTTATTCTGCCCCTTCTGGAAACAGACCCGATTGAAGCGATGTTAGCCTGCGTCGAAGGCCGACTTTCCGGGGGCATGGTCCGGTGGACAACCCAGCCTCATGTGGGCGTTGTCCTGGCTTCCGCCGGCTATCCCGAAGCCTACCAGACCGGGTTTCCCATATCCGGGCTGGAAATCCTGGACACCTCCTCATTGGTTTTCCATGCCGGCACCCGCCATATAATAGAAGGTGAGGTGTCCAGCGTGGTGACCAGCGGAGGCCGGGTGCTGGCCGTAGTCGGTCGGGGAGATTCCCTGGGGCAGGCGCGGGAACGGGCTTACGCCAGGGTTGGCGCCATCGATTTCCAGGGAGCCTACTACCGGACCGATATTGGTAAAGGAGTTGGACCCGCTGGGGGACGCTGATGGCAATGGTTGCCAATGCAGAAAAGTGGCTCCACCTGCTTGAAGACTTCAACACGGCAGTCCGGCAGGGAGAGTTGGACCGCTACCGAGAACGCCGTTGGGGAAAATCGGAGACGATGGCCCAGTGGCTGGCCCAAGAGTCCCTGACCACCATGTCTACCGAACAAGGAATCGCCCTCTACCGGGCTTCCGGCGGGACCAGGATAACCCAATTTCGCTCCAATCCCATTGCCGAGTTGCGGGACTCGCTGGACTTTTTGCTATATGATACCATCAGACTGGAAGCCCGTTTTGATGAATGCGCCGACGACGAGGGGGGGTACAGACTGGCTGGGGCGGGCAAAGAGTTCGTGTCTTTTCTACTTTGCCTGCGAGACCCCACCTTGTTTGGGCCCTGGAATTCCCACTCCGAGAGGATGTTGAGAGTTTTGGGGCGGTATCCACCAGCGTTGAGGAAGGGTCGGTTGGGCAACCGCTACATGGACTTGTTGGATGCCCTTCAGGAAGTCCGCAGCCGGCTGAGACTGGCCGACCACAGGCAGGTGGACGAATTCGCCTACTTTGTTGCCCGCTTGGCCGGCTCCGGGAGCAGGTAGAAATGTGCCCAGTCCTCAAGGGGATGTCCGTCTATAAAATGCTAAGGGGGAATGACACATGACCTGGCGGGAAACCCTATCCAACCTGCGGGAAGAGCTGGCGCAGGCCCGGCTGGAACGCCAGCGTTACCTGGAAGCGATGGAGGCTCAACGAAAGTCCCAGCAGGACCAACTGTCCGAGTTGTCAACCTCCCTGGAAATTACCCGCCTCTTGGACGAGATGAACGCTGTCCTGGTGGGGGGCCAGGGTCGGGTGGAAGTGGAGAGGTCCTGGGAAGCTCCCGGCGAAGGCGAACCGGGAGAGGACTTGCTGCTCCTTGACGATGACGAGGACGAACTTGGGTACATTACCAGCTTCTTGACCTGGGACGAGGATGGGGAGCGGGAAATCGCCGTAGACTTGGGTTTCTCCGAGGATGGCATTTACCTCCAAGTCAATGAAGCGGACGTACGGGCCGAGCGCCCGGCGTTGGAGCAAGCGCTCCTCCAGGCTTTCAGGGACGAGCTACAGCTATAATTCTACTAACGAAAGGTGATGTGCTTTGCCGCAAGTAGGTGTTATCATGGGCAGCGCCTCCGACGAAGGGGTGGTGCAAGAAGCAGTGGACACGCTGGAACAGATGGGCATCGACTACGAGGTACGGGTTATGTCAGCTCACCGCACCCCAGAACGGGTGCGGGAGTACGCTCTTGAGGCCCGCGACCGGGGCTTGCAAGTGTTAATCGCCGCCGCCGGGGGTTCAGCGGCCCTGGGGGGAACACTGGCAGCCTGGTGCACCCTGCCCGTCATAGGCATTCCCCTGGCATCCAGCGAATTGAAAGGATTGGACGCACTGCTGGCCACGGCCCAGATGCCTCCCGGCATCCCCGTAGCCAGCATGGCCGTCGGCGGGTGGGGAGCGCGCAACGCCGCCTTTTTTGCCGCCGAAATCCTGGGCCTCCAGGACGCTAAGGTCAGACAGGCCTATGAGGACTACCGCCAGCAACTCCGGGAGCGATAGGTTGACTCCGGCGGTACTCTGCGACTTTGACGACACCGCCGCCTACCAAAATGTGGCGGAGTTGCTCTTGGACCGGTTCGGCGCACCCGGCTGGCACGACATCCGCCAACGGTTTCGGGACGGGGAGTTGACCTTCAAGGACTACCAGGAGATGACCTTCCGCACCGTCCAAGTGGGCCGGACAACAATGCAGTCATACGTGAAAGAAAACGCCCGCCTTCGCCCTTACTTCGGAGCGTTATGGCGGCACTGCCAGGAACATGGGATTCCAATGGCCATAGTTAGTGTGGGGTTGGACTTTTATATCCAGGCGTTGCTAGACCAGGAAGGTCTATCCGACATTCCGGTTTACTCGGTGGACACCAAGTTTACTTCTTCGGGCATCGACTACCAGTACCGCTATACCCGCCCCGAGGAGGTCCATCTGGGCATCTCTAAGGCGATGGTCGTCGACAGCTATAGGGAGAAGGGGCACCACGTGATTTTCATCGGGGATGGCCGATCTGACTTTGGCGCAGCCGCCCGGGCCGACATAGTGTTTGCCCACAGTGTCCTGGCCCAGGAGTGTGAGCGCCAACAGATACCTTACCGGCCTTTCACCGATTTCGGAGACGTGTTGCGCGCGCTCCGGGAAAATTCGGCTAACAGCCCCCACGGGGAGTCGCTGGGGCTTCAATAAACATGGATTTCCTAGGGCTGCCCATATATGTCCTATCAATATTGGTTGGTACGACGATTTACTTTCTGCCGACCATCATTGCTTTTGCCCGCGGCAGGAATAACCGGCTCGCCATATTCGCGCTTAATTTGCTGCTGGGGTGGACGTTCTTAGGGTGGGTTGTCGCGATAGTGTGGTCACTAACTGGAAACGGGAGAGGACCGTAGCACCGATAGTCAAGGAAAACCCAATTCCCCAGGAGGCGCAGGCGTGATTGACCGATACTCCAGGCCCGCCATGAAGCGGGTCTGGTCCGATGAGAATAAATACCAAAAGTGGCTGGACGTGGAGTTGGCCGTCGCTGAGGCGTGGACTGGGCAGGGAGCCATACCCCAGGAAGACATGGCCCTGCTGCGCAACGCCAAGTACGACCATCAAAGAATGATGGCCATCTTCGAGACAACCCGCCACGACGTGACGGCCTTCCTGACCTCGATTACCGAAAATATGGGTTTGGAAGGCCGGTGGCTGCACCTGGGCATGACTTCGTCGGACATGTTGGACACCGCCCAGGCCCTACAGTTGGTGGAGGCTGGCGAGCTCCTGCTCCAGGACATCGACGAGGTCATCCAAGCCCTGGAGTCCCAAGCCCTGGAGCACAAGGACACGGTCTGCATGGGGCGCACCCACGGCATCCATGCCGAACCCATGACCTTCGGCATACGCCTGGCCCTGTGGTGGGACGAAATGCGGCGCCAACGCCACCGGCTGGCCGACGCCATTGAGGGTTTGCGTGTTGGCAAGATTTCCGGCGCGGTGGGCACCCACGCCACCATACCCCCCTCGGTGGAGGACGAGGTATGCCGCCGCTTGGGGTTAAACACGGCTCCGGTGTCCAACCAGGTCATACAACGGGACCGCTACGCCCACTTCATTTCGACCCTGGCCTTGATTGCCGCGTCGCTGGAGAAATTCGCCACCGAGATTCGCGCCTTGCAGCGCACGGAAATCCACGAGCTGGAGGAGCCCTTCGGACAGGGGCAGACCGGCTCCTCTTCCATGCCCCACAAGCGCAATCCGGAACTCGCCGAGCGGATATGCGGCCTTGCCCGCCTGATTCGGGGCCATAGCGTCACGGCCTTGGAGAACGTGGCCCTCTGGGGGGAGCGAGACATCAGCCACTCCTCGGCGGAGCGCATCATCCTACCAGACTCCTGCCTGGCGCTGGACTACATCCTGAGTATCTTTACCCGCATCATTCGCGACCTGCGGGTCTTCCCCGACCGGATGTGGGCCAACGTGGAGAGCAGCCGGGGTCTTATCTTCAGCCAGCAGGTGTTGTTGGCCCTGGTGGACAAGGGCATGACTCGGGAGGACGCCTACAAGGTCGTGCAGCGAAACGCCATGAATAGTTGGGACCAGAGCGAAGACTTTAGGGCACTGCTGAAGTCTGACCAGGAGGCCCTGAAACACCTGTCCAAGGAGGAGATGGAAGAGATCTTCGACTACGGCTATTATACCCGCTATGTGGATGACACCTTCCAACGGATAGGTCTGCTTCAGGCGACTGTATCCCCGTGAACCAGTACGACGGACAAAAACAACTTAGCCGGCGTAATCTGCCGCAAGAAAGGTAACGATATGATTGTACAAACAGAACTTCCCAACCTGCTCCATCGAGGCAAAGTCCGGGACACTTACGGCGTCAACGATGACGTTCTCCTAATGGTAGCCACCGACCGCATTTCGGCCTTTGACGTGGTGTTGCCCACGGGCATTCCTTCCAAGGGTCTGGTGTTGAACCGCATTTCCGCCTTTTGGTTCGACAAGACCAAGCACCTGGCGCCCAACCATCTGCTGTCCCTGGCCGATGCACCCGACGTCGCCTCCCGGTTCGGCGACAGCCCTCTGCTGACCAGCTTGAACCAGGAGATTGCCCGCCAGGCCATGGTCGTGCAGCGGGCGCAGCGCATCGACATCGAGTGCATTGTGCGGGGTTACATTACGGGCTCGGCTTGGGGCGAGTACCGCCGACAGGGCACGGTGTCCGGCCAGGCAATGCCCGAGGGCATGGTGGAAGGCGTGCCCTTCCCCGAGCCCCTGTTTACTCCCACCACCAAGGCCGAGGAAGGGCACGACGAGAACATGTCCCACCAAGAGGTGATGGACATGGTGGGCCCAGAACTGGCCCAGCAGTTGGAAGACGTCAGCAAGACCGTCTACCAGTTTGCCCACGACTACGCCAAGGAACGGGGAATCATCCTCGCCGACACCAAGATGGAATTTGGGCTGCTGGACGACCAACTGATTCTCATTGATGAGCTGCTAACTCCAGACTCCAGCCGGTTCTGGGATATGAACGGCTACGAGCCGGGCCGTTCCCAGCCCAATTACGACAAGCAGTTTGTCCGGGACTGGCTCACCGACCAAGCCTGGAACCAGGAGCCCCCTGCCCCCGAGTTGCCGGACGACATCGTTGCCAGGACTACAGAGCGTTACCTGGAAGCCTACGAAAAGCTGACCGGGGAGAAGCTGTAGCTTTGAAGCCCCTTTGCTGGAGGTAGTCAACTGTGCCCATATCCAGACGCCGCCGACGCCGGAGCAGGCCTGCCCCCGGGAGCAGCCGGTCCGGCTCCTCGGCCCTCACTATCAATAGACCCCGCAGAAAGACCAACTACTGGTACGTAGGAGTTTCCTTGGTAATCGCTGTTCTAGTAATCGGCGGATTTGTCGTGGGGGACATTGGCTTCGGCTCCGGCTCCGGCGCCAACGCTGCCCGGGGCGGCAGCAGCGATGACTATGTGGAAGGCGTGGGCGTAAAGCACGACATCATGCCCACTCGCCACGTACCGGAGCCCCAGACCGTGGCCTATTCCACCTTCCCACCGACCTCGGGAGACCACTGGGACCAATGGGCCCGCTGCGGCTTCTACGAGCACATTGTGCCCGACGAGCGCATCACCCACAACCTGGAACACGGAAATATAGTAGTTAGCTTCAATCTGCCGGACACCACCCGGGTGGAAGAGCTCCAGGAGGCGCTGGACAACATTGGCCTGTCTTCGGCCTGGGGAGTTATCCGACCCTACGACGAGATACCGGAAGGTACCGTAGCGCTGGCAACATGGGGAGTGTCGGACACTTTCGATACCGCCAACGGCATCGACGAAGACCGGATTAGGACTTTCTTTGAGACCTATTCGGGCAACCTCAGTCCCGAATTTCCCGGCGGCCTGCCCTGCACCCAGACCGGCATAATGGACCGTCCACCCGAGGGCTCCAGCAACTAACCTTCCCGCCTTACCCCGGAGAGAAGCTGGTGAACGGCAATTCGTGGGATAGGATGGTTAAATCCTCAGCGCGCCACGGGGCGACAGCTCCGAAATAGGAAGATAAGATTGTACCTGGCGAAAGTCTACGTGACCCTAAAGCCCACCGTTAACGACCCTCAGGGTCTCACTGTATTGGGAGCCCTGCGCAACCTGGGTTACAACACTGTCGAGGAAGTGCGGGCGGGCAAATACCTGGAAATCCAGGTGAACGAAACGCAGCGGTCTCGCGCCGAGGCCGTCGTAAACGACATTTGCCAAAAGCTGTTGGCCAACCCGGTCATTGAAGAGTTCCGCTTTGACCTTCAGGAAGCGGAACTCCCATCACAGTAGTCCCGGCGTCGCTCGAACGCTCCCACTGCCGCGCGCCCCTACCCTTGCCACGATTAATTGGTCCTATTTCGACATCCTTCGATAGGTTCAAGAGGAGTGGGGCATTACGGATAACCGATAGACGCTGGCCCAAGTTCACTCCGGTTGACAAGTCCCGGCGCTTCTGCTGCAATAACCACATCTTCAACCCTCGCCCAAAGGCTCGCAGGAGGTGAACCCTTGACTACCGCCAATAGCAGTACCTACGTATATGCCGGCGCCGAAACGCATGGTCTATACCGGCTCTCTCCCGGCGCCACCCAGTGGGAAAGCTTGACCAACGGCCTACCTGACCGGGTGCAGGTGCAGACAGTGGCCTTGCACCCCGACGACCCCCAGGTAGTCTTTGCCGGCACCGGCGAAGGTCCCTACCGCAGCGCCGACCGGGGCCATAGCTGGGAGCGTCTGGACTACCCCAGGTATTCGCCGGGGGTGTGGTCTTTCCTGTTCCGGCCCGGCGACCCCAGCGTGATGTACCTGGGCACCGCCCCGGGCGAAATCTACCGTAGCGTCAACAGCGGGGACTCCTGGCAAAAGCTAAACGCTTCCATGGGCTCCAACGAAGTTACCATGGCCTTCCCCACCCGAGTCATAGCCTTGACAGCTGATCCCAGCCATCCCGATGAGATGTACGCCGCAATTGAAGTGGCCGGGGTCATTCGCAGCGCCGACGGAGGTGACACCTGGGACGAGATTACCCACGACCTGGCCCCCAGCGAGGACACTCTGGACCTGCACGGTGTGCAATGCACCGCAGCATCGCCGCATACCGTGTTCATTACGACCCGGCAGGGGCCCTTCATCGGACCCGACCGAGGCAGCGAGTGGATTCCGGTGGAGTTCGGCCAGTTTTCCGAGATTACCTACACCAGGGACTTGCGGGTAGCCCCCCACGATCCCACCACCCTCTACGTTTCCATAGGGGCCGCCGCCCGTAGCGAGCAGGGCGCCCTGTACCGCAGCCGGGACCTTTTCAAGACCTTCGAGCGGGTGGACCGGAACATCACCTGCCAGAGCACCATGATGTCCGTATCCGTAGACCCACGGGCCCCCAGCCACATCTTCTGCGCGGCCCGGGACGGCCAGGTCTTTGGCACCCTGGACGACGGGGCCACCTGGACCACCTACCAACTGCCTGACGAGGCCAAGGAAGTGAGGGGGTTGGCCGCCGGTTAGTCCGGTGGAGCTAACATCAATCCGCTGCACAAATAAGCGGATGCCGCGCCGGAATACGCGCAAAAACAGAGGAGCGAGGTAGTCCTCGCTCCTCTTTGCTTCGCCTGTGCGAGAGGGATTTTTGCTTCCTTCCCGCCACCAGGTCCGAATAAGGCAGGGGGCCTAGTCCAAGCTCCTGCTCAGCAGGTCTACCAATTCGTCCACGCTGGCGTGTTGCCAGTCGACGGCTCGCGCGGCGGTGCGGGAGCGCCGCTCCCGGCCAAAATCCTGGTCATTTATTTCTGGGTTTTCTGACCGGATCGCCGCCTCAATCTCCTCCATCTCCCTTTCCGCTACCTCGGGGCGTTCAATCCAATGGCAGATGTACTGGTGGTCCTTAGTGTAAAACACCGCCGTGGGGATTGACATCCACTGCCCATTCTTCAAAAACTCGTTCATAATGTCATGGTTCTCGTCCCGGGGAAACACCTTCATCTCCAAGCCCGCGACTTCGGCCACCCGGGCCAGCACCGGAAGACCCCGGACAACGTCGCCGCACCAATCTTCTCCCAGCACCAGCATCTTGGCCGGACCGTTGGGCTGTTTGACCAAGTCGCTGAGGGCGGTGGCGCTCTCGGGCTTTACCTGAAAGTTGTCGTAGAAGCCCTGGAACCGGGCTTTATTTACCTTTATTTGTTCCATGTAGTCTTCGTAGCTAATCCCCTCTCCAAAACGTTGGGGGGTTACCACGCTGGTCTCTCTCGCCATGCTCTACCTCCACATACGATGGTCAACCGCCCAATGCCTGCCACCTCATTTTGTTCCGTTGCCTTACGGTGGGAGGCTTCCGGGTCAGGTAGACCCTTTTCGGGATTACCAAATGGACTGACCGTCCATTAGCCGATTTCTCAACCTACCGAGCCTTCAAAGCCTATCTCCACCCGTCCATCGGGGAAAACAATTATGGGGACTGAATCTCCATAAAGGAGAGCCTCATCCAAGGTGTCCTGGCTTTGGTCAACCCGTCGCTCGTCATATTTGATGCCCTGCCGACCCCATGCCGCGCGCAATTTGTCGCATGCTGGGCAGACAGTCAGAGTATAGACCACTGGTATATCTGCCATAGGCTACCTCCGTAGGGATGGTTAAGCCATTCTACAACGCGGGGGGCTGGCTGTCACCCGCCTTGCGGCCCCCTACGCCTATTCGTTGAATCCCGGCAACTGGAGGGCGGGGTACGTCCGCTTCGGTGACTTGTGGGTTGGCTCGGTGCCTAACTATAATGCTCCTGACCCCCTTGCGGTGCGTACCATCGAGAGTGCCCGCCAAGCCAACCAGGGGGCTAACCTTCGGAGAAGATATGATAGCTTTAATCGTAACCATCAACATCAAGCCGGAGCACAAGGAGGCCTTCATGGCTTCCATGATGGGAGATGCTCGGGGCTCCAACAACGACGAACCGGGTTGCCTGCGGTTCGACGTGCTGCAGGACGCTGAGGACCCCAACCGGATTCACCTATACGAGGTGTACCGCGACGAGGCCGCCCTGGAGGCCCACCGCAATGCGCCCCACTTCATCAAGTGGCGCGAGGAAGTACAGGACTGGTTCGCCACGGAAAACGTCAGGAAGATGGCCTCTCCGGTGTACCCGCCCGCGGACAAGTGGAACAAGCGCCCGCCGGTGGACTAACCTGTTTAACTGCGCCTTTCCAGGACCCTTCCCAGGGCTCCCAGGAAAGTTTCCACTTCGGCCCCCGTGATTACAGTTGACAGCGCGCCGACCAGGTTGGACGCCATGAGTATTCCCTCGTTCATCATCCCCAGGAATACTTGCTCCCGGAACTTGGCGTCTTCGGCAGCAATATCGCGGTAGTTCCGCAACGGGCGCTCGCTGAAATGGATGCCGAAGAGGGAGCCGACCCCGGTGACCTGCACCGGGATTTCTAGTTGGGAACAACAGTCGCGAATACCCTGCCGCAGCGATTCCGTCGATTCGGCCAGGTTACGGAAGACCTCGGGGGTAAGCTGTTCCAGGGTTACTGAACCGGCCAGCATGGTGACCGGGTTGGCGTTGAAAGTTCCGGCGTGGGAAACCTTTGGGCCGAGAGTGGGGTCATACAGGTCCATGATGTCCTTGCGGCCCCCGAAGGCGCCCACCGCGAATCCCCCGCCGATAATCTTTCCCAGCGACGTTAGGTCTGGGGTAATCCCGTAATACTGCTGGGAGCCACCCTCTGCCGCCCGGAAGCTAATTACCTCGTCAAAAATTAGCACGATGCCGTTGGCCTCGGTAAAGTCCCGCAGCATGGTCAAGAATTCGGGAGAGGCTGGCAGCATTCCCACCGAACCCATGACCGGCTCTACTATTACCGCCGCCAGTTCATTCTTGTGCTCTTCCAGAATCGCTTGGGCAACCTCGGTCTCGTTGAAGGGCAAGACCACCACTTGGTCCAACACGCCATCGGCCAAGCCCTCGCTGCTGGGCACTGCGCGGGGCCGGTCGGCCTCCCCGGCCTGCGACGGGTCAACACGCACACTAACGGCAACAGCGTCGTGGGTGCCGTGATAGCCACCTTCCACCTTGGCAAAACGGCTTCTGCCGGTAAAGGCGCGGGCGGCCCTTATGGTATTCAGGGTCGCCTCCGTCCCCGAGTTGGTGAACCGCACCAGGTCAAAGCTGGGGACCCGCTGGCACAGGAGCTTCGCCAACCGCACCTGGTGTTCGTTGGGGGCATTGTAGGCCAGACCCCTATCGAGCTGTTCTCGGACGGCGTCGAGTACCGGAGCCGGTCCATGCCCCAGGACCATTGTGGTCATGGTATTGATGAAGTCGAGCCGGTCCGTTCCGTCGGCGTCAACCACGTGGCAGCCCGACGCCGACTCGACGAAAATCGGGTAAGGGTTCCAGAAGATGGAGTTACGGCTGTCGCCGCCGGGCAAATAGTTCTTGGCTTCCTCCCAGATGGCGCGAGACTTGGGCGTCAATTCCAAATATCGTTCCAGTTCAGTCGTCTGTTGGTCCATCAATACGCTCCGGAGAAAAAGTTAGCTGGCGTACTCCCCAAATGTGGCTGAGGTTCGACGGATATGGGCTACCTTCAGTCAGTCGCATACCCAGGTGTTACCCATGAACGCGGGCAGGGACCCTCTCCACAATCCAGACCGGGATTCTACGACCAGAGACCAGTTGGGGAGTCGCGGGCCGTGGGCCTCTGGAGCGTCGATTAACAGGTGCATGTGGCCCCACGCCAAGTAGACAACACCGGATCTCCGCCGAGCAATACCCCCGTTCTTTGGGAAGCATTGGCAGTAGACGAGCGGATTGTACCACCGGATGGCACTGGGGCAAAGGCTGAGGGAGCCGGGAGCAAGGAAGGATTGAAGGCGGGGGCGCTGGGTAGGTTCTTGGTGGAATTGGAGCCGTTTGCCCTGGGCGATGTTACGGGCGTGGTCCGGCCCGTCAGGGTCTTCCTGTTGGCGGGCAGCCTGTTCAGCCGGATGGGCGTCAATTGACGCCGAATCCGCCTGCGAGGCGCGGGGCCAGCCCGAATAAACTGGCCCCTTGCCCCAAGATGAATTCTGGTCATTGGGCGGAAGCCCAGCGGCGCATGTCTTTTATACGAATATTGGATACCAGGAAAGCGGACTCCTCTTCGCGGCGTATCTCGAACTCTCGGACATCGTCCTCCACCACCACCATATAGCGGGAGACGGCGTCGATGACATCCCGTCTGAGGGCCGCCATAACATCCGGAGCCAGGTCAAACCGGTCCCGCATCAGCGCCAGGTGAAGGCGCTCTCTGGCTACGTCCTTGGTCTGTTCCCGTCGACGAATGACCCAACGCACGAAATCAAGCATGAGTATAGGCGCTCCGGTTGATGCCCATTATCTCCTTGACTTTGTCCATCAAGCTCGACTTGGCATCCAAATCAACTAGAGGTATTTTCTCCCCGTCCACCCTGGCGGCGATTCGGGTGAAGGCCGCGCCGGAGGGGGCCCGTTTATCGTTGATGACGGGTATCCCCTGGTTGGTGGCCGCAATCAGGTGGTCGTCGGCTGGCACCAACCCCAAAATTTCCACCGACAGCAGGTCAATGATGTCGTCTTTATCCATCATGTCACCCCGCTTCACCAAACCGGGACGTACCCGGTTGATGATGAGGCGCGGATTATGTAATCCCGCGGCCTCCAGCAGTCCGATCACCCGGTCGGCATCCCGTATCGCCGAGACTTCCGGGGTGGTGACGATGATAGCCTCTTGGGCTCCCCCGATGGCGTTGCGGAAGCCCTGTTCGATACCGGCGGGACAGTCCACCAGCACGTAGTTGAACTCCTGCTCCAGCTTTTGGCACAGTTCGCGCAACTGGTCCGGTTCGATGCAGTTCTTGTCCCTGGTCTGGGCGGCGGGAATCAGGTACAGGTCGTAGTTGTGCTTGTCCCTAATCATGCCCTGGTTCAACCGGCAGTTTCCTTCGATGATGTCCACCAAGTCGTAAACGATCCGGTTTTCCAGGCCCATGACTACATCCAGATTTCGCAGGCCGATGTCGGTATCTATTACCACCACCCGGTGTCCCCGCAGGGCCAGCCCCGCGCCGATGTTGGCAGTGGTGGTAGTCTTGCCCACACCCCCTTTCCCCGAGGTGATAACTATGGTCTTACCCGCCATACAATGTTCCTCCGCTGTATCCCGCAAACCTTCCGACATAGCGGTCAACATAGATGGACCGCTCCCGCACGTAAGCTATCTTGGGAACAGTCCCAGTTGATTTGGATTCCCGGGTCGAATGTGTCGCTGCTCCGCTGCAAAGACCTATCTGCAGCCGGGGCGCGTCCAGGTTCATGGCTATGATGGCCGCGTCGTGGTTGCCCTCGCATCCGGCGTGGGCCAGACCCCTCAGGCTGCCCATGACGACGATGTCTCCACCGGCGATTATCTCTGCGCCGGGATTGACATCGCCCAGGATGATTATGTCTCCGTGGTGCCTGATTTCCTCTCCGGAGCGGCAGGTGACCTTGACCAGGAGGGCGTCGGTGGACCGACTCTCCGATGGGCTTCGGCGAAGTTCCCTCCTTGGCGTAGCAGAGGTCTTGGCCGGCGTTGCGACGGCGCTGGACCGGGAACGCTTGGGGGCCGGTCCCTTTGGTTGGACTTCCTTTCCGGACTCCTCCTCCGCTTTTAGCTGCGCCAAGTAAGCGGCTTCAATAAACTTCGCCGACTCTGGGCCCTCCCAGCCGTCGGTAATACCTCTCCTCTGATCGGGTCGAGAGGGAGAAGCGGTAGCTCTAGCCAACTGTTCCAACTGGCCGCTGCTGCCCTCCCCTCCCGAAGCCACGGCATCCAAGACATCCGGGGCGCACCAATAGCGGGTTACGTTGAAGCCCCATCCCTGCTCCAGGGTCTGTTTGATTTGGGCCATTTCGTCCGCGCTGGCCAGCCGGCGTCCCACGTTAACTGAGACGCTTCCTCTGGAGTACAGGGTCCGGTTCTCCTTCAGGTACGCCTGCAGGGACTCAATCACCTTGGCAAAGGGAACGGAGTCGTCGATGGTGAAATCAACATTGCTGCCCCGTCCCACCACCTGGATTACGTCGTTTTCCAGCATCAGGGCGCTCCCGGCGCCGGGGTGGGACGGCCAAGTCCTCTAGCCACGCGGACGTGCGAACAGAAGGGTTGAAATTCCATGAGGCAAAGTCATCTCCATATAGATAAGCTAACAGGAATGCCCACACATGGAGGGTCAAAGAGGGGTTACCACCGCACTACCACTCTCCTCCCAATGGTCCAAGGCGTTTATAACAGGATGAATTTCCTTAAGTCAAGGTAATGAAGAGGCCAATTTGTGGAAAAGTGTGTTTGTAGGTAAGGGGCCAAAGCGGGTAGATGATTGGACCTGCGCCCCGGCGTTAGCCGGGGCGTCCAAATATCGCCAAGGAGCAGGTGAAGGAACCGGGCCGGCCACCCAGGTTGTGCGTCAGTCCCAAGTCGGCCTTTCCCAACTGGCGGGGTCCAGCCTTGCCTTGCAACTGCTTGTAGACTTCGTAAATCATGCGTATGCCACTGGCGCCGATGGGGTGGCCGAAGCATTTCAGGCCCCCGTCGGTATTGACCGGCAAGTCGCCTTCCAGGCTAAACGTCCCAGCCTCCACATCCTCGCTGGCGCGGCCCCGGGGACTGAAACCCAGGTCCTCGTAGATAATCAACTCGGTTATGGTGAAACAATCATGCACCATCGCCAGGTCTACCTCTTCCCGGGGACTGGTTACCCCGGCTTCCTGATAGGCTGCCTGGCTGGCGCGCACCGTCTCGGGGAAATGGGTGAAGTCCCAGTCGCTTCGCAGCACTCCGAAGGCTCCCACGGCGAGGCCCAGACCCTTGACCAAAACGTAGTCTTTCCGAAGGCTGCTGGCAATCTCGGGAGTGGTTATGATGGCGGCGGCGGCCCCATCGCTTACCCCGCAGCAGTCGAACAACCCCAGAGGCCAGGCAATCATGGGTGCATTCATCGCCTGCTCCAAGCTCAACTCCCGCTGAAAGTGCGCCTTGGGGTTGAGGGTGCCGTTGTGGTGATTCTTGGCGGCAATGCGGGCCAACGTACGTTTGCCCTCTTCATAGGGGATGTCATATTGGTGAAAGTAGCGGGTTGCGGCCATGGCGAACTGGGAGGGGGGCGGTGTCGGAGGGGTCACGTCGGAGCCGGGAGCTTCGGGTATGGCCAGGCCGGAGAAACCGGAGTCCTTGAGCTTCTCCACTCCCAGGGCCAGCACTATGTCATATATACCGGCGGCGACCGCATAGCAGGCATTGCGGAAGGCATCGGTGGCTGTGGCGCAGGCATTCTCCACCCGGGTTATGGGAATGTAGTCCAGCTTCAAAGCCTCTGCCAGGGGTTGCCCGGTGCGGAATGAACTCACGGTACCCAACCAAGCTGCCTGGATGTCCTTGGCCTCAATTCCGGCGTCGGCGTAGGCTTCGTAGGCCGCTTCGACCATCAGGTCGGCGGCACTAGAGTCCCAACGCTCCCCGAACTTGGTGCAACCCATACCTATTATCGCTACCCGGTCTTTGATACCGTTCATCTATCGTCTCCTGACCACCTGTGCCTATTCTGTAGAACCCACTTCCCCAGACAAGCATCACTGAGCGGCCATTCGTTGGGGTATGGCTTTCCAGTAGTAGTTATGTATTCCCCCCACCACTCGTAGCTTCCGGAAACTCATCATTACCGGCATGCCGACCTTAACATCGTCCAATTCCCGGTCGGTCATCATGCACAGCAGGCGGCCCCCACACTGAAAGTCCACCACGGCAACCACCAAGGGAGTATCCGTGGTGCCGGCGATGTAGTCCAAGGAATAGGTGAACACCGTGCCCGGCTGGTCACTCAGCCGGATTGGGGACGAATCGCCGCGCACCCGGCAGTTCACGCAGACCTGTTGAGGTGGGTATTGAACGTAATCACAGCTATTGCACCTGCCCCCGTAGAAGCGCAGGTTCTTATCGGCCTCCCTCCAGAGGGCCGCCACCGACGGTGGATTGGGGGTAGGACGCCTCGTCGCATCCTCGGTGGCCCAAACGTGCCGCCAGCGGGCATAGGTCTCGTAGTCGCCCAGCGTCCGCTTGGCTCCCAGGTAGTCGGCCAGCCGGTTTGCCCTGGGAATTTTGCCACTGGGAATATCGGCGGCGCGAAAGGCCAGGGCGTCGCTTCCGTCCCCGTAGGAGAGGGCCAGCAACAGTTGCCCCGGCGCAGAATCTTCCAGAGCGTTTACCAACAACATCAGGGGAAAAGCCGCGCCGGTATTGCCCATTTTGCCGAATAATGGGTCTTGGACCTGCTCTGCGGCCAAACCCAGGTGCCGGGACAGGGATGCGTGACGGCGGGCGTCCGGGGCGTACAAAGCGACCTTACTTATGTCAGCTATGGACATGCCGTACTTGTCCAAGAACCCTCCGGCAGTCTCCCCAATGATTCGCTCCAAGCCTTCCTCGGTGACGAAACGGTCTTCCCAGGACCGCACAAAGGGGTCGCCCGGGGAGCGCCAGTTGTCCAACATATTCTGGGTAATGGAGTGGAAGCCCACGAAATCGGCGATCAACTCCTCGGCGGCCACCAGCAGGGCAACGGCGCCGTCGCCGGAATTCCGCTCGGTGTCGCTGCGAGGCGCTCCCTGCCTGCTGTCGCTAACCACCACCAGCACCTGACGGGACGACCCGGCGGCGACTGAATCCAGGGCCATTCTCACGGCGGAGGTGCCAGCCCGTAGAACATCGGTGACATCGGCGGCGAAAATCTCCTCGCGCAGGTCCAAGGCGGCAGCGACAATGGCGGCGCATTGCTTCTCGGCGTAAGGGGGAGTGGTACTGGCGAATAGCAGACCGTCCACCGCCCGACGGTCGTGGCCAGAAAGGCACTCGCTTCCCGCGGCCACAGCCATGGTTACACTGTCTTCGTCAAAATTGGCTACCGAGCGTTCGATAGGGGAGTTCCACCCGTCGGTCTCTGGGCCCAGGCGGAACTTGGGAACATACACACCGTAGGAAGCGATTCCGACCAAGAGTTGGCAACCTCCCATTAAATGGGGACCCGAACCGGGTTGCCGACATGCTAGCAGTAGGCTATAGGAGTGTCAAATGAGGTAGAAGCAAAGAAAGGACTGGAACAAATCCCGTTGGTCAGCCGGGTTGACATCCAACGCACCGGCTGATGTAATAACCGCTAGGTCGGGGTGATCATCCCTGCCAAATATGCCCAATCTCCAAGCTATTTGGCATTGCTCGGAGGGGCCAAGCTGTCAGCGGGTCCCCTATCCGGGCATTGAAGGGTGCTCAGCGGATAGTCCAAGGCTATGGGCGGTTAGCTCAGATGGTTAGAGCGCCTGCTTTACACGCAGGAGGCCGCAGGTTCGAGTCCTGCACTGCCCACCAGTTTATAGCTAAGACCTGAGGAGTATCGAACTCCCCATCGTTGTCGTAGCCCTCTGACCCTATCTTGAACGCTGAAGTGGCGAACTGGGACACCCAACCATACTCCGTTCGAGCCTCCCTCTATTCCGAAACACACGAAAAGATGCGCAAGGCCATTTGCATTCACGGGATGCTCCCTTCAGCGAGTCCAATCATCCCACAAAACTCCCGTGTCAAGGGCGGCTCAGGATTTGGGAGCGGATCACCCATGGCCATCCCGTACTCCCGGTCCTCATTATTTTGAAGGCGAGTCAGGTCTTTCTCATTGCTCCCAACTCAGGATGGAGCCCGACCCGTGTTGCTCTTTGCGCTTGACTGAAAGCGTACCCAGCGATAGCATTGTCATAAGTAAAGCCCGTCCGCCTGATTATGGTGTCGATCCATGTGCAGGGCGGGTTTTTCGTTGATTCATGTTCCGCCAAATGATGCCATATCTGCCCGCGAGCTTTATCTGGCAGAGCTAAAGGGTTCGCTCATATGCACGTAAAAAAGTTGCACATACGTAATTTTCGCGGATTTTCCGACCTAACGGTTAAGCCAAGGGGTCATGTGGTAATCATGGGCGAGCCAAGCGCAGGGCGCTCTGACTTGATCGAAGCGTTAGGACGAGTGCTCGACGCCAACTCGAGCCGTACCCGCATAACCACGGAATTGGACTTTCACTTGGGGGACACGAACCAGCCCATTGAGATCACGCTCACTCTTGGGGCCCTGGGAGATAGTGTGACTCAGGACTTCTTTGACCATCTGGAGTTGTGGGACACGGCAGAGGACCAACTCGTTGAGGAGACTGAGGCCACTGAGGAATCCGATGGCGTCTGCTATGAGTGGGTCTTGCGATTGGGATACAGGGCCAAGTGGTTAACTGCGGAGGAACGTTCCGACGAGTGGGTGTTTTATCCAAAGGAATCCGATCCTGCTGCCGATTCATTCGTCCATGCCAGGCGCCGCGACATCGAGACCTTGGGGTTCGGATTGCTCCATTGGAGCGGCGCGAGAATACTGGAACTGGGTCCCAGGAGCAGCTTTCGCAGAGTGCTCAATAATGCTAACGGGGGCGACTTTGCGGCAGCGGTTACCCAATACGTGGATGGAGTGGGCCAAGCCGCGTCCCGGTTCGTTGGGTCAACCCAAGTCAAATCGGCACTTGAAGAAGTCATCGCTCCGTTGCGCGACCTGCTGGACATACCTACGGCCGATGTTTCCAACCTGTTCCAGTTCACCCCGGAAGGAGGTTCGTCTAGCGGCCTCTTGCGGTCTCTGGGTCCTTCAATTGATCTCGGTGATGGCGCTGGTAGCCTCCCCGCATGGCGCCAGGGTTCGACCACCGCTTCCCTTTTCCGGGTAGCGGAAGCCCTCGCCTCTGTGGCAGGAACCGGAGCGGTCTTGGCGGTCGACGATCTTGGCGACTGTATTGACTCAGCCGCAGCGGCCCACCTGGCTGTCTCTATACGTGATTCAGCCGGACAGCTTTGGGTTACGACCCGACTTCCTGCGGTCGCAGAGGTTTTCGAACCCCAGGAAGTCTTACGAATGGGCAAGGACGCTAACGGCACGCGGATTGCCATCGGCGGCAAGCAGCCGGTAACCAAGGCCGAATCCGTGGTTTTCAAGCACTGGCATAGAAACCTGCTGCCGGCGCTGAGTTACCGCTCTGTGATAGTGGTGGAGGGGCCCTACGACTTTGCTGCGCTTCATTCTTTGGCCTTGCGAATGTTCGATGAGGAGGGATTCACCCTGCCGGCAACGCGCAGGGTGGCGATTGTCAACGCCGGGGCGGGCGGCGGTGGCGGCTACTCCAACGTACTGAAGCTGGCTAGGGAGGCGAAAGAGATTGGACTTCGGGCCGTGGGAGCAGTTGATGGAGACACGCGCAGCGAAGCCCAACAGTTCGTGCAGGCTAACCAAGGGATGGCAAACATTGTGGTGCGGCTCCCGGACGGGCACGCCATTTAGGCAGCCATAATCGACGGCATTCCGGATGACGTTCTCCGGGGAACAATCAGTGACATCGCGACTGCGGCTGGCTTGCCCGGTTCTCATAATCTCGCAAGCCTTTCGGGCACCCCGCTTGGTAAAGAGGCCATTCAGTTCATTAAGGGCAACTCCTTACATGGCCAGTTTGTCGACACCCTCCCGTCGGGAAGTCTCCCAATTTTGGGATGCTGTTACCTGAAGAAACTCATTCAAGCGGCGACTGGGACCGACACTGGGCTGGTGCAGCTATGAACTTCGAGGACCTTGATTGCCGACAACGCCAAGTCGTTGATGCTGTCGTCCACTCTGATGACAGTATGCTTGTGTTGGGCGGACCAGGGACCGGAAAGACGACGACGGCTCTGTGGTCGGCGAGAGCCTACCTAGAGAACTCGGAGGAGAGCCCGTCGCCGCGCGCGCTCTTTTTGACCTTCTCTCGTTCTGCGGTCGGCCAGATCATGGCCCGTTCTCCGGGTGTGATGTCAGGGTACGAAGACAGAGTCGAAGTTACCACGTTTCACGCCTTGGCTTATCGTCTGATCGGTTCATTTGGCCGTTACGCGGGGTACGGCACTACTCTCCCTTCTGTTCAAACGGAGGCGCGCGGGAAGCTGTTGGGGTACGATAATAGCAAGCTCCGGTACAACGACCTTATTCCAGGGGCCTTGGCAATCCTTGAGCGCAGTCCCCACGTCAGGCAGATTCTTGGCAATAGGTGGGGTCTGGTCATATGCGACGAGGCCCAACACCAACGAAATACAGTGGGACTTTCTCCTGCGCCTTGCTTCGAGAAAGCTACTCCTGCTGGGCGACCCAAATCAGATGATCTATACGTTTATTCCTGGAGTCTCGCCAGAGAGATTTCGTAAGATGCGGGAGTGGGCGGACCGGAAAATTGAACTTAACCCCAGGTCCCACAGAGACCCGTCAGGGGCGATCCCGGCGCTGGCTGAGGCCGTACGCCAGCGGCAGTTCCAAGACGATGCCGTTTTGAACGCCTTGAGAGATGAACGTCTGGCCATACACTTCGATACAGACGAGGAGGACGTCCCCGATCTGATCTCTGACATCATAAAAACCGTAAGGCTGCGGGGCTCCCGAGATGTCGTCATCTTCGTACACTCCAACACCGCAGTCGCCGAACTTGCGGAGCAGCTCGAAGAAGCCGGGATCAATTACGTGTTGATTGGGATACCGGAGGCGTACTCTGAGGCGCTCGGGTCCATGGCTGCTCAATGCGCCTTCGCCCTGGGCCTGGCCTCCGACGAGGACGTGCGCAGGTCGCTAGGTTTGTTCTTAACCGCTAGCATGAGAAGGGCCAGGGCTCCCTTGATAGCGCGGGCACTGGTCGGGAAGGCGCCATTACCTGAACTGGTTGACCAAGCGGTGCAAAGACTCGAGGACTCGCTGATGGAGGCAAGCCAAGGCACAGTTGGGGACCTAGCCGAGATCGCCGTCAAATCTTGGGAGGGCATCGGAATTCAGTCCAGCTATCGCCCTTGGCGCAATGCCTCAACCCACTTCAACCGTTTGATTAGGCCTATTCAGCATATGTCGGCCTCGGTTGAATCCTTGGGGCAGCTGCTTGAAGTGGTTGAGCATAGCCAAGTAGAAGCTCTAATCGACCGGGATTACTCGGAGCAAGGCCGCATTAAGCTGATGAACTATCACCAGACCAAGGGGCGTGAGGCCGACACTGTGGTTCACCTTTTCCGGCCGGATGACTATTTCGGTAAGGAAAAGGAACCTTATGAAGAAACGTCGCGGCTGCTCAATGTAGCCATTTCGCGCGGTAAGCAGCAGGTTGTTATCATCCTGCCCTCAAGCCCTCACCCGTTGGTCGAACCGTTCCTCGCCCTAAGGGACTATCAGGCCAAATGATTTAGGGATCTAGTCCAAGGATTCCTGTGTGCGCAGCGCTAGTAGTCCGAAATCTTTGAAATGAAGAGTAACCGAGATTGGCGCGAGCACCCCACGATACTTGGGAAAATGTTGCTCTCCACCAAAACGCCTGCTCTTCATACCATCATTTCAACGCTGTTGGACCACTAGAGTACAGTCGCCCACCTACCTACGGATTCACGGAGCGACTGGGCTAGCTGGACGGCTATTCCATATACGTTCGATTTAATGCCAAGCAAGTTGTAGAATCTGATGCCCCACCCTGGTCAGGCCATGGTCGTCAAAACCTTCAGCTACACCGGCAAATACATGGCTCGGCGTCTGTTTGAGGTGGACCCCATCGGTTGGATCAGGGTGTCGGGGTGAAGACTCTTACGCGAAACCCTGTGCAGGAGGACCCTATCGGAGGGCGGGTAATGGTGGCAACCCGGGACTTTTCCGACCCGCAGGGGTTGCGGCGGTCTATGCAGGGGGAGGGCGTTCTCTACAACACCTACTGGATATGGTTTGGTCACCGACTAAGACGTTCGAGTAGGCAGTGGAGAAGCCAATCTGCTTTTCGTAGCTCCTTCCCAAGGGGGAGTCAGGAGGATCGTCCACTTCTCGGCGGCTAACGCCTCATCGGTGGGTCCCAACTTACCCCGGCTGGCCGGGAGGTTACTGCACGACGTTGCGCTCACCCATGATGAGGTGGCCGGGGCCTGATGGCGGGGTTCTCGACTTATGGTTTGGGGGAGTGCATGTGTCCGAACTGAGTCCGAACTCCTACCAAGACCGCCGATCAAGAATTTTACACGACTTGGGGTAGGAAATTTCGACTATTCTCCGTCGGGCGAGTGCCGTGGGAGAGGTTTCTCGGGTGGGATTAGGGCTTCGCTAGATACCTTTCGAAGTGGAAAACGCACTCAGTCAATCAATGTCAGCTCTTCTATGGAGCATGGAGAACGTGCTGCGTTGAAGAATTCACCTGCAGAACTCGCACTCTTCGGTTGCGGGAAATCGAGTGGGATGATGTGCCCGGATCCTTCCCTAATACTACAACGACGGTTAATCAATTTGGTGGGAGATCACTTGTCGGAGAGTAAGGCAGCAAGGCTGTTGACCTCCTTGCGGGGCGTCCTGAAATAGCGCTCAAGGTCCATTTCCGGCAAACCGTCGTTGTAGTACTAGTAATCAGTCAACCTTGATGTTGAAAGTTCTGCGAGAATCTGGCCGATAGTCGTATACTGCTGGGGATGAAGTGCTGATGTCGGGGGTGGCGGTGATGGTCCGGGATAAGTATGAGGTGCGGCTGGCGACGGAACAACGGGAAGAACTCCAGAACCTGATTCGGGTTGGGAAAAGCTCGGCCCGAGTGACCGCCAGGGCGCGGATTCTCCTCAAGAGCGGCGATGGTTGGGCGGCTCCCCAGGTGGCGGAAGCCCTGGACGTGGCGCTGGGCACCGTATACCGGATCAAGCAGCGTTTTACCGAGGAGGGGTTGGCTGGGGCCCTGTGGGACCGGCGCCAGGCCAACCGGCATCGGAAGTTGGACGACCGGGGTGAGGCTCACCTCGTCGCCTTGGCCTGCAGCCCAGCGCCGGAGGGCCATGACCACTGGACCCTGCGCCTTTTGGCTGGAAAGGTGGTGGAGTTGAGGTTGGCGTCCTCCATGTCCCACGAAGGAGTGAGGAAGCGGCTCAAAAAAACGCTCTCAAGCCGTGGCAGAAGAAAGAGTGGTGCATCCCCAAGGTGAGCGCCGAGTTCGTGGCCCACATGGAGGACGTGCTGGATTTGTACGCCGAACCGTATGACCCCCAAAGGCCGGTGGTCTGCTTTGACGAGACCTCCACCCAATTGTTGGCCGACACGCGTCCGCCGATGCCACCCCGGCCGGGACGCCCGATGCGGCAGGACTATGAGTACCGGCGGGAGGGTACGCGTAATCTGTTCCTGGCCTGTGAGCCGTTGGCGGGTTGGCGGCAGGTGGCGGTGACCCAGCGGCGCGCCATGCAGGACTTCGCCCATCAGATGCGCTGGCTGGTGGATGAAGCCTACCCAGAGGTTCCGGTGGTGCGGGTGGTCCTCGACAACCTGAACACCCACCGCACGGCATCTTTGTACGAGACGTTCCCAGCGGCGGAGGCTCGGCGGATTGCGAAACGGCTGGAGTTCCACTACACGCCCAAGCACGGCAGTTGGTTGAACATGGCGGAGATCGAGTTCAGCGTGCTGTCCCGCTGCTGCCTGAGGCAGCGGCTCCCCGACGAAGCGGCATTGCAGCGGGAAGTCCGGGCCTTGGTGCGGGAGCGCAACGCCGCCAAAGCTACCATCAACTGGCGGTTCAACACCCAGGATGCCCGAACCAAACTTCACCGCCTTTATCCTTCCGATTTCACGGTTGACTGGCTACTAGTGGTCTGGCGAATTTCGGAGGTTCAGGTCACAGTGCCCTTAATGCCATGAGACGTTGACATTAGGTATGGTTTTTGTACTTTGAATGACAAGATGTTGCCATTGAATGCTAAATCGTCGACGCAAGTCCCCGGTCTGTTCACCTCGGGGGAGGTGCAGAGGATTGTTGGGTTGACCCAGCGACAGTTGGGATATTGGGATGATACCGCATTGGCGCGCCCTCATGGGCGTCCCGCGCATGGCAGTGGTAGCCGGCGGCTATACACCTTGTTAGACGTAATGCAGCTCAAGCTTATCCTTCGCCTACGTCAAGCTGGTTTATCCCTTCAGAAAATACGTCAAGCGCTATTGAACCTATATGACTTGGCGGATGAACCTGCACCACTCACCGAACTTGACGTTGTCACTGACGGGCGCCGAATCCTGATCAGGAGGTCGAATGACCAGTTCCTGGACCCTCTTGCTCGGCAGTACGTTTTGCGACTTCTCTTGGCCGACCTGATGTCCGAAATCGAGAGACAAGTGGCAGCATCCCCGCAGGACGGAATCAGCCATGGGGTTGAAGGGATCAGCCTAGCGGGGGTGCCCCTGTGATAGGTACCACATTGGCAATGGTGTTCGATGCCCTTGAGTACCAGGGCGATCAAGGGCTGGTAACGGTCGATACGCCATATATAGGGGATGGACGCGCCTACATTTGGCAGGAAATCCGTGAAAAATTCGCGATGGACGCTGCCTATTTCCATGGCAATGTGCCAGTAGTTTACTTCAAGGAACTCCAATCCGTTGATGACGAATACTTGCGACGTCTGCATCGCTCGCTTTGGAACCACAATCGGGCTCCGTTGCTGATCGCCGTCCTGCCGCAAGAGGTCCGGGTTTACAATTGCTTTGCCCCACCCCAGCGTAGCGCAGACCAATTGATGCTCGGAAATGCTACCCCGCTCAAGCAGGCGATTCGGCAAGTTTCTGATGTCCTTTCACTAAGGCAGGAGTTGTCCGAGTATGGACGACGGGAGATAGTGGCGGGTCGATTTGTGCGAGCCGAGCAAGGCGGGTTCAACCGAGAGCACCGAGTAGACAAACGTTTGCTAGAAAATCTCAGGCAGGTGCGGCGGCGTCTGATCAAGGATGGATTATCCGAGTCGGTAGCTAATAGTCTCTTGGGAAGGTCAATATTCGTTCGTTATCTTGAAGACCGAGAAGTTATAAACGCAGACTATTTTCGTGGGTTCTCCAGTGGGTCTTCATTCCATGCCTTATTGAACGGGTCACTTGCCGAAACCTACCGACTATTCGAAGAATTAGCCGACCGTTTCAACGGCGATCTGTTTCCCATCAATCGCCCGGAACGAGACCAGGTCAAGTTGAAACATCTTCACCTCTTAGGACGTTTTCTAGGTGGTGAAGAGGTAACTTCTGGCCAGATGTATTTCTGGGCTTATGACTTCAAATACATTCCAATTGAATTGATCAGCGCCATCTATGAAACGTTTCTTGACGAGGAGAGGAATCAGGCCAGTGCCTACTATACACCCCCGGAAATCGTTGATTACGTTCTTAATGAGGTACTTCCTTTCGAGGCGGGAGCGCAGACCATCAAAATTCTAGACCCGGCATGTGGCTCGGGAATATTCCTTGTGGAAGCGTATCGCCGGTTGGTCATGCTCCACCGCCATGCCCGTGGGGATCAAAATCTTAGTTTTGACGAGCTTCGCGACCTGTTAACGGGGTGTATCCATGGCATAGACCTAAACGAGGAGGCGATCCAAGTCGCAGCGTTCAGTTGTTACTTGGCACTCTTGGAATTCCTAGAACCCAAGAGCATCTGGGAAGAAGTACGGTTTCCGACGCTGAAGGGCATCAATTTGTTCGTCAATGACTTTTTCGATTTGGATGCTCCGTTCAACGAGAGGCTGTATGACATCATAGTAGGGAATCCACCTTGGCAGAGCAGGCTGACTGCCAAGGCGACCGACTATGTCAGGAAGAATAATCACCCGATCGGTGATAAGCAGATCGCACAAGCTTTTCTATGGCGTGCTCCGACACTGCTTGCTGAACAAGGTCGCGTGAGCTTGCTGGCTCCCAGCAAAGGAGTGCTGTTCAATAATAATGGACCAAACCTGAAATTCCGGCAACAATTCTTCATGACCAATCAAGTGACCCAGGTTGTCGATTTTTCGGCTTTGCGACACTCGCTCTTCCGCCAGGCTGTTGGCCCGATGGTTGCCGTCTCTTATAGAACGCCGTCGGGCGACGATAGCGAGCGTAACAGTTTCATGTACCTTAACCCACACCCCTCTCCGATGTCTGAAGCATTGGCCGGCGTGGTAGTGTTCGGGGACGAAGTGAGGCGGTTTTCAGCTAACCAGGCTGCTAGCCATCCGTACATATGGAAGGTGGCCTTATGGGGGACCCCACGTGATCTGACCTTGATTGATGATCTATGCGAGCGTTTCCCATCGCTCGAAAGGGTAGCTCAAAGTCGTCGTTGGCAGATCCGTGCAGGCCTAATAGTAAAGGGTCGTGGTGTCAGACACGTTCCCGAACTTGGGGCAATGCGCTATGTGCCGGTAGATTCAGTTCGACCATTTCATGTTACCTCTAGCCCAGAGGAGCGAATAGACAGCGAAGATTTTCATCGGCCGCGTAACATAGAAACTTACCGGGGGCCGCATGTTTTGATCCGTCGGGGTGTGATGACAGGTGGTGTTCTGGCTTCGGTTTTTATGCGAGATGATGCGGTATTTACCAATGGAATATTCAGCATAGCAGGGCCTCCCGAGGACACGGAAAATCTGAAGATCATGTGTGCTTACATCAACTCTTCATTAGCTCGTTATTACCAGTTTTTGACGGCCAGCCAATGGGGGGTTGAGCGTGATGAAATCTTGTTGACGGAGCACAAGAGTCTCCCATGTGCGATCCCTGTGGCAGACACGGGACTCTCACGCAGAATAGTGGACCTCGTTGACCGAATACAAGAATCCAGCGGCGGATGGCATTGGCAGTCAGAACTTGATGAATTCGTATACGAGGCCTATGGCGTGACCTCGCATGAGCAGCAAACAATAGAGGACTTTCTGAGAATGGACATGGAGCGCCACTACAATGGTTCAGGGTCGAATGCATTCGAGGCACCAACTACAGTCGAGTTGACTTCATATGCGCAAGCCTTTGCAGATGTATTCGAGGCGACCACCGGAGGGAACAGAGCGCTGGTGCCGACCGTGTACGAAGGAACTCCCCCATACCGAGCAATTTCGTTTCGTCTTGCCCCAGGGGATGCGCCTAGACGACACCAAAACACAGCGTCTGAGCCAGAGCTTGATAGTCTCTTGGTGAACATGGAGCGAATCGTGACCGAACAACACGCCCAGAGTTTGTATTTCCGAAGGAACATAAAGGTTTATGAAGCTGATGTGTTTCATATTGTGAAACCTGCGGAACGCCGGTTCTGGACAAGATCAGCGGCATACAACGATGCCGACGAGACGATCGTCGAGCTACTCCGTTCGCTCTCTCCCGGCAGCAACGGAGGAGCGGCTCATTCCATATGACTCCGGAATTTCGAGATCCCGCGTTAGGCTCGCCCGCTCCTCTAGCTCGCCAGGTATCCGTCGAAATTGAGAGGGCAATCCTCCGGCTTGTTGTGGATGGCTTCGAGCGGTGGCGGGCCGGAGGGTTCAAGCGCGCCGGAGATCACGAGGACGACTTTACCGTTCGCGTGTTCGCGTGCATGAAGGACATACGGCGTGAGCGAAACATGGCCCTAGTCCCGCATTATCAGCATGTGGTACCTTCAGACGAAATGTTAGAGGGTCAGGCAGACCCAGCCCGTGCGCCGCGCATCGACATAACTATTTCATGGGATTTGTTCGCCGAGGATGCGTATCTCAGCATTGAGTGCAAGCGACTTGCGTCGGATGATTTGGCGCGCCTTTACGTCGTGTTTGGCATCGACAGGTTCGTGCGGGGGTACTATGGTGCGAAAGCACAAACAGGGGCCATGGTAGGTTATCTTATTCGCGGCACTCCTGGGCCAGTGCTTGAGCGCGTCAATTATCACGTCCGTAGGGCTCCTGCGATGGGTGCAACACACGCCTTGATGCAGTCGAATGCTATAGGTTGGATTAACACCGTGTTTGAATCGAATCACTCAAGACTTCCCCCGCATCAAACAATTCGTCTTACCCATCTCTTTTTTGATATGAACGGTATGGGCCCTCAAGCTTAGGGTTGTGAGCAGCCATGCCCCGCTCAATCTCCTCGCTAACTGAGGTGGACCCGATTATTTGGCCAGAATCAGGGCCGAGTTGAGTGAGAGTCCCGCTGGTCGTGCCGATGATACCGACACCGGCGCCAGCGACAGTCTTGGCCACTGGAGGCGAGACCATTGCCGATTGAGTTGCCTGTGCGGCACCGACTTGGATCCGCCTGTCCATACTCTCCACACCATCTAGATCTAGACCATCCATCGCATCTGGGTCCAGAACTACCGCCGACACCACATCATCAGGGCCGCGGTGGCCGCTGGGGGCATTGCCGAGGTCAAACCTGGACCCGGCCAGGCAGTGGCCCCGTCTCGGGGAGCGCTCTTTACTGAGTGAAACCGGTCGCCCCAATACTGACCCGATGTGTGCCAACACCCTGCGCCAATTCTGGGCATCGCTGGTAGCATCGGACTCCTTATGGTTGGCGATTTGCGGATGTGACCGCTCAACAAGAAACCTCATTGGAGGAAGCATGCCGTTATTCAAGGGATACGTGGCGGTCGATTGGTCATCCAAAGCTAGACGCGCGCGTGGCAAAGATAGCGTTTGGATCGCCGTCTGCAATGATTGTGGACCTCCGGAACTTGAGAACCCCGCCACTCGTCAGGAGGCGATGACTCGTATCCAGACGCTGCTGAGTAATGCGACAAAGGAGAACCGCCGGCTACTATGCGGGTTTGACTTTCCGTTCGGATATCCCGAGGGCACAGCACGGATGCTGACCGGCCGTGAAAGCTGGGAGGCCGTCTGGAAGCGGATTGCCCAGGTCATCAAGGATTGTCCCAATAACAGGAATAACCGCTTTGATGCGGCGGCAGATCTGAACGCGCGCTTCCACGGCGATGGACCGTTCTGGGGCAACGGACTGAGGCGTGATATCCTGGGCCTTCCGAGACGAAGACCGCGGTTCGGCTGGGGAGAGAATCTGCCGCGCAGACTTCGATACGCCGAGTTCGTGGTTCCGAGGGCACAGGAGGTTTGGAAACTCTCTGGTGCGGGGTCGGTCGGCGGGCAGGCGCTGACCGGGATCGCCGCGCTGCAAGAGTTGCGCCGTTGTAGTGGCGCGCAAGTCTGGCCGTTCGAGACGCTCGGAGAGGGATGTTGCCACGTACTGGCGGAGATCTATCCGTCGCTGATCGAACCTTGCCCTGGGGATGATGTGCTGGACGCGCGCCAGGTCAAAGCAGTGGCGGAGGCACTTCAGGAGCTCGACAACTCGGGAGAATTGGAGCAGCACCTCCGTGCACCGAGCGAGATGCCTGCTTGCGTTATCAATGAAGAGGGACTGATCTTGGGGATGCAAGATCCGGAGGGATTCCGGGCGGCGGCGCAGGCAACACCCTGTCGCTGAACCGGTCCGGTCATTGGAGTCGACCACCTGTTAGCGTTGGCCGTAAGGGCCCGTTGAAGAGTTGACACAAGAGCAGGCTCGGGCTAATCCCGGGTTAAAATAGGGTGCAGTCCACCAAGCTGGACTTCTTATATCCGAACTTCCCACCGAAAAGTTCGCAATTCGGTACGCTCAGGCCCACCAAACTGGACAAAATCAAGAACCTTTATACGTCAGACGCAATAGCAACGGAAAACTCAGATACTCGTGGGCGGTCGGCCTAGTACTCGGTCAATCTTGGTTTTGAGGGTGGCAGCGGTGATTGACTGGTAGTGCTAATCTTTGGGTAATTGGTGTTGCTGTGAGGTGGTGGTGTGGTCAGGGAGAAATTTGCGGTCCGGCTGACGCCGGAGGAGCGCAACCAACTGGAGCATATGGTCCGGGCGGGGAAGAGTTCAGCTAGGGTTACGACCCGGGCCCGCATCCTGCTCAAGACCGACGAGGGCTGGCCAGCGCCCAAGGTGGCCCAAGCTCTGGATGTGGCCGAGGGCACGGTGTTCCGCATCAAGCGGCGCTTCGCCGAGGACGGGTTGGACGGGGCGCTCAGGGACCGGACCCAACCCCACCGGTACCGCAAGCTGGACGACCGGGGCGAAGCCCATCTCATCGCCCTGGCCTGCAGCCCGGCCCCCGAGGGCCACGACCACTGGAATCTGCCCCTGCTGGCGGACCGGATGGTGGAGTTGGGAGTGGTCGAGTCCCTGTCCCACGAGACGGTGCGCCTGCACCTGAAAAAAACGCCCTCAAACCGTGGCAGAAGAAGCAGTGGTGCATTCCCAAGGTGAGCGCCGACTTCGTGGCCAACATGGAGGATGTCCTGGATTTGTACGCCGAACCCTTTGACCCCCAAAGGCCGGTGGTCTGCTTCGACGAGACATCCACCCAGTTGCTGGCCGACGCCCGGCCGCCCCTTCCGGTGGAGCCGGGACAACCCAGGAGGGAGAATTACGAGTACCGGCGGGAGGGCACCCGCAACCTGTTCCTGGCCTGCGAGCCCCTGGCAGGCTGGCGGCACGTGGCGGTTACCCAGCGGCGCACCACCGAGGACTTCGCCCATCAGATGCGCTGGCTGGTGGATGAAGCGTACCCCCGGATACCCGTAATCCGGGTGGTTCTGGACAATTTGAACACCCATCGCCAGGCGTCGCTGTACCAGACCTTTCCGGCGGGAGCGGCGCGGCGCATCGCCAGGAGACTGGAGTTTCACTACACCCCCAAGCATGGCAGTTGGCTGAATATGGCGGAGATCGAGTTCAGCATCTTCTCCCGCAGTTGCCTGAGGCAGCGTCTCCCGGACGAGGAATCCCTCTGCCGGGAGGTCCACGCCTTGGAACTGGAGCGAAACGAAGCTCAAGCCCGCATCAACTGGCGCTTCAGCATCCAGGATGCCAGAACCAAACTCCACCGCCTCTATCCCCTCAATTCCTGACTTGACCGACTACTAGTCGTTTGGCGGCATAGCGGTAGAAGTCCCCTTCACTCCGGAAGCGCCCCCACTGGCTGAAGATGACCAGGGTAATCACTTCGCTTACGCTGAGCGAAGCCTTGGGGCCGGGGGTAGGCTCGGGAAGGGATTGATACTTGCAGAAATCATCTACGGTGACATAGAGTATCGTCAGGAAGGTGTCCACATCTCCCATAGCTTAGCCTCTTTCTTGATAGGTTAGAAGCTAACTATCGGCTATGGCCACCTTCCTTATCAATTGTTAGTTTACAATTCACACCAAGCGTTTAAGTCCCGGGTACGCCACCGCGAATTGTTGCCTGATTTAGTTGGTAAATCAATCCCATATGCAAGGAGGGGAGACCACTTGCTTGTTGAAATGACCGTCGACCACGTAAGAGTAAATAGGTCCAACTTCGAGCGGGTAGTGGTGTTGAAGGCCAAAAACGTGAGCAGGTACCTACCAATTTTGATCGGTCCAAACGAGGCCAACTCGATCGCTCTGAAGCTCCAGGGGCAGGAACTACCCCGTCCCATGACGCACGACTTGATGGATTCAATGATACGCGACTTGGGCGCGGAAATTACCCACGTAGTGGTGAGTGAGATGAAGGGAGAGATGTTCCTGGCCAAGATCGTGTTGCAGAAAAATGGGACGACCGTCGAGAGCGACTCTAGGCCAAGCGATGCCATCGCACTGGCTGTGCGCAGTGGGGCTCCCGTATACGCGGAAGAGGACGTGCTTGACCAAGCCGGGATCGACTTCAACCCCGAGACGGGCGAACCGACATCAGCAAACCCACAGTGGCCGACGGTCTCGATCGTCCAGATGGGTGTTCTGTTCTCCGAACGAGCCCAGCGCGTGCTGAGGCAGGCGAGTGAGGAGGTGAGACGGCTCGGGCACGAGAAGGTCGAGCCAGAGGATATCTTCCTTGCGCTCGTCAGCGAGGCCGAGGGCGTCGGCGGTAAGGTCCTGACATACTTCGGAGTGGACTTACAGGCGATCCAGTCTAGGCTCCAAGGCGAAGCCGCGCGGGGCGAGTCCCCGTCGAACTAGATGCAGGGGCCCAGCGAGCGTAGCAATACCGGGATCCAGCTCAGAATATGCCAAAGTACATTTGAAAGATTGATCAGGTCACATGAAGGAAAATGCTCATAAGGCTTATCTGTAGAAGTTAAGACCAAATCTGAGATGGGGGAATTAGCTGACAGCAGTGTGCTTCGGCACTGTATCTATCCCCTGGGGTTAGGCGCCACCGGAACATTCGGCCCGATACTACCCCGACAACATCGTGGCTTACACCTGGTTCACTTTGAACCCATCTATGGGACAAGGCAGACAAATGTTGGATATCTGGGAGCGTTTCGACTACATGCGCGATTTTCGCGAACGGGTGGACGACCTTGAAGGGGAAGGTTCACTGATCTACCCTGCTGCCTGGACCAGCTCGACACTCTCCTTCAGCCACGGCGGAGTTTTGGGGTGTAGGAGTATCTCTTCCCCTGTCATCCATCGAATCTCCGCAACTTCATCAGCATCAGCAATCGTTGGCTCGCCTGATTCGTAGGCTCCCAGAAACAAGACATCCACCGCAGGTTGGCCACCAGTAATTACGAATGTCTTGCTACTTATGTACTGAAGGTTGCTGGAGACCCACACACCGGTCTCCTCTAGAACCTCACGAAGAGCCGTCCTCTCCAAGACGTTTGCCGGTCCGTCTTCGAGTTCCACTTTGCCACCAGGAAACGCCAACACCCCAGGTGCATGTCCAACTCCATCTCCACGCACGATCATAAGGTATCTGCCATTTCGAATCACGGCGCACTGGACGTTAACTACAAATTCGGCAGCGTTATTCCGCATATCCTATACCTTCCTTGACTCTGCTCCAAGCCATCTACCCGCTATCAGGGACGGGGAGATGGGGTTCGCCACATTCGTCCCCCACCTGGACCTGGACGTCGTGCATCGCCTGATTACCGCAGCATGGGAGAGCAGCTCCAGGGCGGGGGAGCGCAAGGGCCTGTTGGTCGCCGCAATGTTCGACGGCTGCCTGCGGGCCTCCGAGGCCCTGGGCCTTCGCCCGGTGTGCCTGGCCAGGACGGGCAATGGTGGTTGGGTGGCTAGGGTCGTGGACTGGACATGGGCAACAAGCACTCCCCACACCTTCACACTGCGCCCAGAGCTTGCATCCTCGACGGTCTGAGTTGCAACAAATAGCCCTGGTACATGGTGAGGGGGTTAGTCCCAGCGTTACTTAGCTGGGACGCTGGATTAGCTCCACACTCACTTCGTCTGGGGCCACCACGAAAGCTACCATCGAGCCTGATGGCATCGTCCAAGGCTCACAGTTGAATTTCACACCGTTGCCCTTGAGATGGTCCGCCAGACCCAGGAGGTCGTCGGTCTCAAACCCAAAATGGTCCAACCCGTAGCGCGGTTCCGTAGAACCTGGTACCGGGTCCTCACCCTCAGCGCGCCCGGAAATGGTCATCAAGTGGTGGCCGTTCAGTTCTAGCTGAATGGACTTGGTAGTGGAGAGCGGACGCTCCGAGGTGATGCTAGCGCCGATATTGTCGCAGTACCACTTTGCGGCGTCGTCGGGGTCTTCGCTCCGGAGATGAAGATGGTTATATACGATGCTCACGGTTGGCCTCCAAGTTTAGATTGCTAATTACTGCCGTCCCCAATGCAGCCATGCGATGGGGTGGTGGGGCCGCCGGCTTAGTGTACCGAATGTTCGACCAGTGGGGCAGCAGATTGGCAGGGGCGTCACCACCTGAAATCGACGCCCTGCTGAATCTCCAGGCTCCTCTTGGCCGACACCGTCTTCAGGTAACGCAGGGTCATCCGGGCGTCCTGGTGGCGAAGCTGGTCCTGCACCGCCTTGGGGTTGCCGGTCTCTTCCATGCGCGCAATGGCCCCGCTGTGTCGGAGCACGTGGACCGCTCCCACGTGGTCCGGCTTTCCAATCCCCGCCACATCTAAAGCCTGCCGCACTATCTGGTGGACTCGGCCTCGGGTCACCGGGAAGAAGACCGAGTCCTTGGGCAGGTTGGTCTCGTAGCCGAAGGCTTGCAACCTGGCCACCAAGGAGGCGCTGAGGGCCACCTGCGCCGCCTTACCTCCCTTGCCCACCACCCTGACCAACCAGCCGTTGGCACTCCGGCTCAAGTCAATGGGCCGGAGCTGCTGCACCTCTGAGACCCGCAGACAGCCGTCGAACATGGTGGCAATCAGCAGGCCGTTACACTCGCCCCACTTGGGAGTGGCCACGGTCGCCGCGGAAATCAATCGTTGGACGGCGTCCAGGTCCAAGTGGGGGATGAAGGTTGCGGTGCCTGTTTCCATTTCGCGGACCGCGGGCAGGTTGCGGTGGGCAAGGCTCATGGGTCACTCCCATTGGCTAACCAGTTGGCAAAATTGTATAGCTTTCCTGGGGCTTCCGCCACTGGGAGAGGCCCAAGCTGTAGGGATATGGGTGGCCGGCCCGGGCAGAAACCTATACAAAAGCGTCTATTTTGTATAGGTGCAGCGGCACATCAGAAGACTCAGACAAGGGGCCCTTCGTCCTGCACCGCCTCCCAGGACGAGTCCCCTGAGCACACTACTTCGACCTCCCCCGGCGGCAACCCTACTGGGGTAAACCTGGGGGGCAAGGACACCAAAGGGGTGCTGTCTAGCTCAACACCTTCCGCCAGAGATCCCCGGATTACCTCCAACGCCACCGACTCCCCATCAGCCAGCACAACCAAGACCGCGGAGACAGGGAGCACTAGATGGTTAACCCTCGCCATGTACAGCTTTTCCATCACTTACTCCCTCGATGATTCCCCGGTCAAAGGAGAATCCAATATCCTGGTCGGGTAGTTCGACGGATCCGCCAAGCCCAATCTCGACGCGGTGACCGGCCGGCGTTGGCTGCACCTGCGGCGACCTGCCTGGAGCCGGTCGTGTAGCTGACGAGGGCTCGCAGGCTGTGGCTATCAACCCGATCATGGCCACTGTGGTGATGGTGGCAATTAGCGTCTTCATGTGACTTTAGCCTCTCCCGGGTTCAAACTGCTCTCATCCTATATCTCTAAGACGTTCGGAGACGCGGATCTGTTCCCCTATGGACGCTTGTTGACGCCTTAGGGACATCCCAGACTGTCGCCACTTCCTGACAGTACGAGCCTGAACCTGATGGTAAAAGTTCTTGATTTTGTCCAGTTTGGTGGGCAGTGCGGTACTGTACTACTGTACTACAGACCTTTGAATTGGTTGTCTCACTTTGAGAAGGCATAACCGACTCGGTCGGACAATCAAGGCCAACGGTTTAACGACCTTCGTTGTGATAGCCCACTATCCTGGACTCTCGATTCATACCGCGGCACATCTCGCGGTAGGCTTCAAGGTTCGACTGCCAGTCGATGACGACGTTGGCGCGGTCGACCAGTAGTAGGAAGAGGGTCAGGAGAAACTGGAAATTGCTGCCGATGCAGCAGCAGTGTAAACGGCCAAGGTCATGGGCCGGCTTCCGGATGACGTTAAATGGTGGTGCTCTCTGGGTTAGCGGATTTTGGCGGCGCGAAAAGATGGGCGCGCTATGGCCGGCTCACGATCTGCTAGCGCTGCGCCCAGGCTCGGGGCTCGTCAACCAGAGGTTCCAAAAGAGAAGACCGCCGTTGCGTTCTTCAACCCTTGTACCGGGGGGTAAAATATAAGTCACGAGCCGAATAAGGTCCGCAACACGGGGCTTAGCGAAAGTTTTCTCCGGGAAGTCTCGTGGGATATCCATCGTGAGACCCGGACTCTTTACCCCTCAAACGTGGCGCAGCCGGTGATGAGAGTGGAGGATGCCAGATGAGTACGACCAACGCGCTGGATGACAGGTTCGACGACGCCGAAAGGGGTCTGGAATGGCTGGAGAAGCTTGAGGCCTTGCAGGCTCGCTCTGCGTCGGATCGGGCCGCCTATGAAGTCGCAGAATACGTAATGAAATTGCGGACAGCGGTGACCGAGTTGGCCGGAGACCGCGCCGCCTCGGAGCTGAGTGAGGCCGTGGGGGCGGAGACAGCGCAATTAGTGGAGGAACTGCGTCGGGTAGGGAGCAACGACTACTGGAATACAAGGATCCGTCCCGCCCTCCTGAAATCGGACCCCTGACAATACCGCAGTTCCATTCGGTGGCCGACTTAGGTGGTTAATGGGCCGGCGTTGCAATTCAGGCATCCATTCTTGGCCCCAACCATCATTCCTTCGCCAGCCGGTAAACGGGTTCACATTTGAAAGTGCAACGCCTGGTTGAATATACCTCTGCCCGTGTGCGTTGCTCGTAACCGTCGCGGGGGTGTTGTTGTAGGTCTGGGGCACTTGGAATATGGTGCGCCGGGGCAATGCCTCTAACCTGGTCTTCCGGGGCAGGAACCGGCGTAGCCGCCCAGTGCCGTTCTGCACCCTCCCTTCTGCCACGGCGAGTGCATATGGCGGGGAAAAGTGCCTATTCCCAGGTCATGCAACCGGTAGTGTTGCGCAAACTCCGCACGGTTGTCGAAATCCATCGTCCGCAGCTGTCGGGCCAGCCACCGTTCGGCTTGGTGAACAGGTAGGCCGAGCCGGAATTCGCGCCATTGTCATCATCCCCGGTGGCCCCTGCCACCACCGTGTCTCCGTCCACCGCTACCGAGAACCCAAAGTTGTCGTAAGCAGCCCCGTCGGAGGCGGTCAGATTGGCGACCTGCGCCTTCAGATACTCGTACCCGGCAATGGTGCTGTCGGACGGGTCGCCCAAGGTCAACGTTGCCTGAGCGCTCCCGGCGCTCGCCGTAACCCCGGTTGGCTTGGCCGGCGGCGCGCCTTGGGCCTGACTCACCTGCGGCACGGCTACCAATAGCCCTGCCACCACTGCCGTCAATAGCAGAGACGCCGCCAACAGTATCCGTATCCAATTACTGCGCGTGAACATGTGCAAACTCTTCATCAGGGCAACACTCAGCATTTCTAAATCGGGTCTGACCATTCCCATATCGTCCTCACGATTCCCTAAGGATACAGGTGACGGTCGGCTAATTTTTAGATGGTTTGACTGTGGGGGGAGTTTAGCGCACCCCGGGAGTAGGGGCGAGGACAATGAATCCAGACTGTTCGCTTGGTTGCCGGAGGAAAAGACGGCTAGAAACGTCCATCAACTTTACGGTTTTGAATCGAACACGCAACTTGTAGTAGTTGTAAAAGGCAGGACGATTGCAAAGTCAGGAAGGTCGACCGTATAGGCGGTTCGCGCGTCTGGTAGGGGTGTCTGCGATGTAGCCGGAGAGGTTGAGGGCAGTGTGAATCAGGCCGGTGTGCGAATACGCCTGGGGAAAGTTGCCCAGTTGCCGGTTCGAGTCCTTGTCAATCATTTCGGCGAAGAGGCCAAGATGGTTGGCGTGCCGTGTAATCATTTCGTGAAAGTAATCCAAACCCCGGTCAGTCTGCCCAGTGTAGATGAGGTTCCCAATCAGCCAGAAACTGAGCAGGGTGAAAGCGCCTTCCGGCTGGCCTTCCAGTCCGTCGTCCGTTTCTTCCGGGAGATAGCGCCAGACCAGTGGGCCGTCGGTGAGTTCCCGCTCGATAGCGTCCAAATTTTGCCGGACACGGGGGTCGTCGCGGGTGACCAGGCCCACAAAAGGTATTGCCAGGTTGGAAGCGTCCAGGGCATCGCTGCCGTACCGCTGCCGGAACGCCTGCTTGGCGGGACTCCATCCAGAATCCAGGATTTCGTACTTGATACCGTCGGCGGCTAGAGACCAGCGGCGGTACAATTGCCGGCGCCCCATAGCGGCGGCTATGTATGCCGCATAGTCGAGAGCGGCCCAGCACATCACCTTGGAATAAACGAAGTGTTGCTGTTCGCCCCGCACCTCCCAGACGCCTCGGTCCTTTCGCCGCCAATTGCCCAAAACGGTTTCAGCAAGGGAATGGACCAATTCCCAGGTTTCTGCCGGTATCGTTCCGTCAAGCACGAGCAAGGAATGTATGGAGAGAATGACTTCTCCAAAGACGTCCATCTGAATGTGCTCCGCCGCGGCGTTGCCGATGCGGACGGGGCGGGAACCCTCATACCCCTTCAGGTGGTCGAGGGTGTACTCCCGGAGCGATGAATCGGGGCTGATACCATAAACGATGCGAGTCCGGCGACGGTGCAACTGGCATTGTTCCAACAGCCAGTGGATGTAGCGGTCGGCCCCGTAAGTGTCTCCCAGGCGATATAGAACATCCACCGTGAAGCTGGCGTCTCGCAGCCAGGAGAAGCGGTAATCCCAGTTGCGCGAACCGCCGATGGTTTCCGGCAGGCTGGTCGTCGGCGCGGCGACGATAGCCCCCGTGCGCCGGTAGATCATAAGGTGAAGCACCAGGAAAGAGCGGACAACGGCGTCGCGCCAAAGTCCTTCGTAACCCATCCCAGCCACCAACTCCTGCCAGTAGTGCCGGGTCAGGTCCAGTTTCTCTGTGGTGCGGAGTCGTTCGAGGCTGGTAGTAAGGCCAAAGGCCAGGACAAAGGTTGCGGTCTGCCCTTCGGCAAGAGTGAAATCGCAAGTGACGCCGCGGTCGTCGAAGGGGAGTGGGATGCTGGCTAAGAGTGACAGGGTCTGGAGGCCGCCCCGGGCTTCGACCGCCCCAGGGGCGGAGTGGCTGCGCAGCGTACGAAAGCTGGGAAGAGTGCGGGCGTAGTCGTGCCGGGGTTGGAAGTCGCAGCGCAGTTCAACCTCCCCGTTGTGGCAGGTAACTATTCGGTGGATTTCTGAGGGGTTGTTCGGCTGGATATCCGGTCTGCCATCGCCATCATCGTCGGGAATAGGCATGAAATCAGTGATGGATACTGTGCCGGAGCCGGTCCTGAAGGTAGTTTCAAGAATGTTGGTGTCGGCAAGGTATTCCTGCCGTGTCTCAAAACTGAGGCTCGTGGGATTGATGCGGAACCGCCCCCCAACTTCCGGGTCGAGGATCGCGGCAAAGACGCTGGGAGAGTCGAAACGCGGGAGGCAGCACCAGTCGATGGAGCCGTCGGTCCCGACAAGCGCCGCTGAGGACATGTCACCAATGAGTCCGTAAGGGTACAACGTTTCATTAAATTGGGAGAGGTTCGTGGACAGTGGCTAGTCTATCACCGGCATGAGGTAGTTGCAACGAACGCCCACACCTTCAGGAGGATTGCAAAGTCAGGAAGGTCGACCGTATAGGCGGGCGATGGTCTGTGTCGGGCGGAATGCGTAGCCTTTGGCCCGCAGGGGCATGGACATCTGGGAAGGGAACCATCCTTCCAGCCGCAGGGCGTTCAGCCCGGTGTTCACCAAGGTAGCGAATACCTCGCCCAGCCCCGGACGGCGCAAGGTGTGGACGTCCTCATCCCAACTGCGGTCCTTCACGTGATGGTGGCTGTTCTCAATGCTCCAGTGACTGCGGAACAGCCGGAGCAGTTCTTCGGGGCTGCCCTGACCAGGAGGCAGGCTGGTCAGCAGATACCAGCGTTCTTTGGACGCTTCGCCGGTGGCTGTCGCCACTCTCACCTTCTCCACCATTGCCCCTTGCCCCGGGAAATCCCAGTTCATCCCGGATATAGCCGGCCAGCACGTTATCGGTGGTCTGACCGCAGACCAAGCCCAACAGGGTCAGTCGCAGTATTGGCTGAAAAGGATGCCGCACTCCCCTGGCCTTTCTCCTTGAACCGTCGTTACAATATTAGCCATGTGTGGCTTACCCAAACAGACCAGCTTGCCTGTTGCCGCCCGCCAAGAGTAGAAGCTCCTGCCTACACGGTTGCGCGCCTGCTGGGCCAGTGCTTCAAGCAACATTCCATCGTCTAATTGCGCCGGTCTAGGCAATGCTCATACGCTCCGTCAAAATTCCCCAATCCTTGGCGGGAGGCCTCGCTTTCAAAGCGGCTTTTGTATTAGTGCAAATATTCGTGTGCAGTTGCACAGATGAAGGGGCAACCGGTACCTGCCGCCTCGGTTAGATTGGCTTTTTGATCTGCCAGTGGAGCCGAAAGGAATCTGCTCTCGCCGATAGTGTTGTTAAGGTGCAAGGCAATGAAGATACCATCTGACTACAAGGCGGGCTACGAGAAAGCCCGCGCGGTTGCGCCAGAAATGGCCGACAACTACATCGCCCACACCCTCATTGGAGACCCCGAGGGCGATGCGCTTATGGAAGAGCTCAAGGATATGGGCCAGCATGGATCGTCTCGGTTCATCAGCATGGCTATGGAAAACATCGACGGCCCGGAGCTGCGGGACGCGCCCTCCTCGCTGGTCAAGTTCATTCAAGGCATGCACCCTCCGCCGGACTGGGTTGACTGAACTGAATTTATGCCGGGTGTCCGCGCTTTCCACAGGAACACCAGGCTGGTTTTGGCGGCGTTCGTACTAGCATCAATAGAAGGGTTCACCACGAATATCAGCCGGTCCTTCAACCTCACGGGACGTGTTAGGGACAAGGGTGTCAGACGCTTGGGCCAGAACAATCGCTTCATCACCGAGATATTCTGGCCCGGCGGCTTAGAAAGACACGGCGATGGATGGAAGATGTCGGTCTGGCTCCGGCTCATGCACGCGCAAATCCGTGGCCTGCTGTCGGAATCTGATGAGTGGGATACCGAGGCATGGGGCATCCCGCTGAACCAGGCGCACATGGGCTATGCGTTAACCACTTTTTCTGTCCGAATGCTGGAGTACATGAAAGGACTGGGCGCAGTGTACAATGCAGAAGAGCGCAAGAGTTTCGTTGCGGTCTGGCGCTACGCCGGCCACCTGATGGGCATTCCTGAAAAGATTTTGTTTCGGGACGAAGTGGAAGCCAAGCAGCTATTTGACATAGCCATGCTTTGTGAACCCTTCGGTAGTGACGATTCCATCATCATGACCAATGGCGCCATAAATTCTGCTCCAGTAGTTGCAGGGATCACCAATACCCACCAACGGAGAGAACTGGCAAAGTACATGTACAAGGTTTCGCGGGCATTCCTAGGAGACGAAGTTGCCGATGGAATGAGATTTCCTCCGAGTTCGACCTTTGGAGTGATAGCGTTGTTCAGGATGCGAGAGCGTTTTTACCGTATCAGAAACAAATGTCTGCCGAATTTCAGCAAAGTACACGCGTTCACAGCTTTCTCGCTCCTGCTTCAGAACGCGACGTTTGACGAATCAGGAATCAGCTACAGATGGCCTGATCACGTATACGCAGAAGAGTCCAGCGAGTTTTAGGACGCAGACGGAATAGGTCCAGCCGGCAGCTCCTTTAACCTGGGGAACTAGAGACCGCGGCCAGCGTCCCAAGTGTGGGGGGGTTACCTGCCCATGTCCGCCTATCGGCGTATCGCATCGGTTCGGCAGGTGTATGACATCGCCACAGACGACTCCCTCTTTGCCCTACGAAGGCAGCTTACTCCAAAGGAACACTCCACCATTTTGGCAGGATTACGGGAGTTTCTCCCATCCCCTGGGGACGGACCGCATGGGGCGGGACGTCTGGAGCAGACTGGGTTACGGCACCCGGATGTCTCTCGCTGTTGCCCTGGGCGCCCTGTCCGTCGGTGGGGTGTTGGGGGCTACCCTCGGCTTCGTCTTAGCGCACTGTCGCGGCCCCTGGGGTAGCCTTTTGAGAATCACCTTCCCCTGGTACGCTACGATAATTTTGAACATTGTAGCGATATGTGTGGTTGTATTGATAATAACTGTAATCGGGACGAGCTTTATCAACCTGATTATAGCCCTGGGGCTGGCCACCTGGCCCAGGTACGTCAAGTCCGCTTACGCCAAGGTGAAGTGCCTCCCAACCTTAACACTTCGTTGCCCGGGCAATGAAACCGAGCACTCGACTGCCGAATCAGCAGCCGACGCCTCGACCAATAGAGTTACACCGCTGGCGACTCTAGTCCCGTTACAATTGGGATTTCTGGTCATTGCGGAGTCCATTTTGAGCTTCCTCGGTTTCGGAGTGCCTCCTCCAACGCCTTCCTTGGGGTCAATGCTAGCGTCGGGCCGCGCCGACATCGTGAGTTCCTCGTGGGTTTCCACTATTCCAGAGGGGCAGCCATAATGCTGCTGGTCATCAGCTTTTATATGCTGGGACACCGGCGCCGGGACCGCCTCAACCTCAAGACGGTCAAGAAAGGGACTATCCCGTCGCCAGATGGCTCCACCGGGCCCTGTCCCAGCGGATGATGCCTTAGGCGTCAGCTAGCCATGACCACCTCGGTAGTGCCCAAAACGGGCCACCACCTCCTGTTGGAAGAGGTGGTGGTGGGCGCAATCGCTTGATGAAGCACATTTTTGGCAAAGGCGGAGATGCCGCATGAGACCTTAAGAACAGCGGATACGTTGAAATCTTGACCGCCTGCCGAAGTGGGAGAGAAGCCGATAGAGCGGCTGGTCGATGAAACATTGAACAAGTCGATCACTCGATCCTGTCCTAACAGGGGGGTCCACCTCAGTACTGAATGGCCGACCAAACTGGACAAAATTGAGGGCCTTTCTTTTGCAGTTAAGGCTGGTCTTGTAGCTACGAGGCTTGCGACTCCTTCACGTGGTCTCCGCTTTAAAACCGCACGGGCTTGGCGGACGTAAAGTAGTTTGTAACTTCCCCTAGGACGACGAGATGGCGCATCCTTGGGCCAACGTTTTCATCCTGATCGTGGGCGGCCTTTCCCTGTTGACCGGCTTCTTGGGGCTCATTGGAGGCTCTCCCGACTGGACTATTGCCCTCCATGTACACCGCATTTCCGGGTTTGCCCTCGCGGCGCTGCTCCTCTGGAAGGTCCGCAATGTCCTAATACCGCTGACCAACAGGGGCCTGTGGAAACGAAAACCTGCTCTGCTTCTTGGTTCCATAGCCATATTTCTGTTGCTGCTTACCGCTCTTACCCTGGGGATAGGTTGGAGCTACGGCGGCTACTTCGCATACCTGGGAATCAGCGGGGTAAGCTGGCACATATACTTGTCCCTTTTGCTTGCCCCCTTCGTGGCGTGGCATACCTTCACCCACTCCTGGACCCTGCACCCCCGTTTCTGGGTCGAACGGCGGTCCTTTATAAGACTCGCCGGACTCACCATTGCCGGCATCGCTCTGTGGCGCGCGGGGGAGGTTGCAGCCGATGTCTTAGAACTTCCCGGGGAGAACAGGCGATTTACCGGGTCATACGAGCGGGGGAGCTTCGCCGGCAACGCCTTTCCAACCACGTCCTGGTTGAACGACGACCCGGACCCGGTCAACGAGGATGTCTGGCGTTTGAATGTTTCGGGACTGGTCCGGCGTGACTTGGTCCTTAAGTTGGCAGACCTGACCCGGAGCCGTGAAAAGGTCACCGCCCTTCTGGACTGCACCGGCGGTTGGCATTCCACCCAGGAATGGGAGGGAATGCCCTTGAAGGACGTCTTGCAATCTGCGGGAGTGGAGTCCGGAGCCGGCAGTGTCACCGTGCGCTCCGTGACGGGTTACCAGCGAAGGTTCTCACTAAAGGAAACCGATGAATATATATTGGCCACCCACGTCAGCGGTGAGCCAATCTCTCATGGACACGGCTTCCCGGCGCGGTTGGCGGCCCCCGGCAAACGCGGGTTCGAGTGGGTAAAGTGGGTGGACTCCATTTACGTAAACGACACTGGGAAATGGTGGCAACCGCCCTTTCCCCTGACGTAAGCCGATGCTATAACTTCACCGGCGGGCCGTTGGCGCTTTGGTTAGGCCAGAGACTCGTGAAGGCTTACCCGGGGTTGCCCAACCTATCCCCTGCATCACAACCTCCCACCGAAAAGTTCGTTGGGCTGTCTGATTAGGCCCAACAGGTCGTCCAAGTCAGCCATCTGTTGTCCTCCGGAAGATTGTCAGTGTTTTCTCCGGGGCTAGAAACCGACGGCGTACGCCTCGCACCGCGGGTCCGCACCGCCCTGCAGCACCTTGGTCTCCGGGTTGCGAGTGATGACACAGTATAAGGCTGAACCCTCCCACCAATCTGGATACTTCTCTATTGTGTGGCCCTTCCGTCGTAATTCTTCGGCCACTTCATCGGAAATACGGCCTTCCAACCGCAGCATTCCGGGCTCATATTTTGAGGCCCAGTTGGAACTGGGGAAGTTATAGCTGTAGAAGCGGGGTTCCTCCACGGCCTCTTGAGGGTCGCGGCCAAATTCCAAGACGTTCAGCAACAGTTGCAGGGTGCCTTGCGGGATATGGTCGCCGCCGTGAGCGCCAAGGGCCATCACGGGCTCGCCGTCGCGCAACACGAGAGCAGGCGCGGGAGTGAGCCTGGGCCGCTTGCCCCCGGCGACCGATGCCGGATGGCCTTCCGTCAGCTTGGACTGGGAGCCTCGCAATGAGAACGCCAGGCCGGTGCCCGGAATTATTGGCCCGCCGTTCTTGGTGCCCTCGCTGGGGGTGCTGGAGAAGATGTTTCCATCCCGGTCGATTACGGCGAAATAAGAAGTCCCGCCGCCGCTGACTCCGGCCGTGCCAACCGGGACCGCCGCCTCTCTGGGGGACTGCGGGGCGCCGTCGATAGTCGCCTTTCCGTTTCGCGGGTCTCCCGCGGGGGGCGTGCCCGGCCAAGCCAGGTCCGGGTCTATTAGAGACCGACGCTTAGCCAGGTATTCTTCCGCCAGCATTTCATTGATTGGCACGTCCACGAAGTCCGGGTCTCCCACGTACTGCTCCCGGTCGGCAAAGGCCAAATTCAAGGCCTGATTCACCGTATGGATGTACTCGGCGGAATTGTGGCCCATGGATGCCAGGTTGTACCCTTCAAGAACCTTGAGGGCTTGGGGGAACGTCGGTCCCTGGCCCCACGGCCCGGTGCTGTAGACGTCGTAGCCTTTGTAATTTACCGTCACGGGCGGAGCCACTTGGACATGATACCGGGCCAGGTCTTCCTCGGTGAGGAGACCCCCCATCTCCCGGTTGTATGCAGCAATCTTGCGGCCAAGTTCACCGGTGTAGATGTAGTCTCTGGCCGCCTTGAGCGCGGCCTCCCGCCCTTTCCCGGCGTTGGAAGCCTCCACATCCGCGATTTTGGACAAGGTGGCAGCCAAGTCCTTTTGATAGAACATCTCCCCCTGCTTGGGGGCGCGGCCGCCAGGCAGGTAAATTTCGGCGGTTGACGGGTGGGCGTTGTACTGGTCGAAGGCGGTCTTGAACCGGCCGGCCAGGTAACGGAACATGGGGAAACCGTTTCCAGCCAGGTCGATGGCCGCGGCCGCCACCTGTCCGAAGGTCATCGTGCCAAACTTGGACAGAGACGTTAGCCACGAATCGGCGGCGGCCGGCGTTAAGGACGAGAGAACCCCGGTCGGAATCTTTCCGCCGTGGCTTTTTTGGAAGTACTCGACCGATGCGGCCTTGGGCCAGACCCCGAGCCCGTCAATAGTGGTAACCTCTTTCCGGTCTGACAGGTATATCACCGTGGGCGCCACGCCCAAGAAGCTGCAATCATCGACATGCACCACGTTCAACGCCAGGCCAACGGCCACTCCAGCGTCAATCGCGTTGCCACCGTTTTTCAGGACTTCCAAACCGGCCATGGCGGCACTGGGATGGCTGGCTACAACCATTCCGTTGACGCCCTGCATCAATGGACGAAGACTGGTTAGCGTGGTCCCTTTGACAGGCATTTTTAGGCCTCCGAATGAAGGATATTTGCATCTTTGGTCTGGCACAGGTCCGGACCAGACTTCTCCGGCCGTTTGGTCTATGAAGCTTCCGGGGAAGGCATGGAATTGGTAGACATCAGCTAAATTGGCCGCAAGGCCCAGGTGGTCTTGCCCCATTTTCCGTGCCCGCGATACTCCGAATTTTACAGGTCAATGCGCCGTGGGTGCAAATGCACCAAACTCCCTGGGGCACAGGCTTCCCGATGCACTGTGGGGCATCCACCCATTGTAGTGTTTCCGCCAAGGTCCTACCTTCTCCTCGGCATTCGTCCGAAGACTCTTTGATGGAAGGGTGGCAAGTCTTCCATCAAGCCCCGTAACAACCGGCGGCCATTTGGCGGCTCAAGTTCACGGGTGACCTTGGGCTTCATGGCTCCTCACTCCTTTTCGGCGAACGCCTCACCTACCTTAAGGACGCTCAAAGTCGCGTGTTTCAAGTATGTCGCCTGTATAACGTAATTTGGAAAACTATTTTTCTCAAATATGTACCGCCATTGTTCAATAGCCATATCGCAGGTCTCGAATACTTTGTCAACGGTCTCCCACCCCTCTTTGGGTGCCCCCACCTGGTTCCGGTATTCGTCCCTGACTGCCTGCTTTAGCTGAGGGGACAGCCAGTTGAACCAGTCAAACAGGGCATGGACATTCTTTGCCGGGACCTTATTTTCCTGCTCCCAAAGCCATTTAAGGGCCAGTTCCGCCGCCAATGCCACCAAGACAACCCGGCCCTGGTACATTCCCAAAGGAATCCAGATAATCTATAGGAATTCTGTGGTCAAACATTTCAGGACTACCTTGCGAGACAAGTATCCCCAAAACTGGGAAGCCATCCTTCAGAAGCCGTTTGCTAGGGGGTGTCGTCAAAATGGTGATAGGGTGGTAAATTACTGGAAATGGGGAGAGTGTGGAAGGTGGGGGTATGACGGCAGCGCACCGGCGCCACGATATGACCGATGACGTTTGGGAGCGGTTGAGGCCGCATTTGCCCGGAGGAGAAGGCAAGAGAGGCCGACCGGCCCATGACAACCGGCGGTTTATCGACTCCGTGTGCTGGATACTGCGCACCGGCGCTCCTTGGCGCGATTTGCCCCCAGACTAGGGAGACTGGAAGAACACCCACCGGCCCCCCCGGTCAAGCCGGGGGGCTAAAGGCTTCTGCCGCTGGCGGGACCGGGGGGTGTGGGCTGGGCTGTTGGAGGCGGTGATAGATGACCCTGATTTCGAGTGGCTGATGATAGACGCCAGCTATATCAAGGCCCATCCCCACAGCGCCGACGCCCAGGGCGGAAATCAGTCCATTGCCCGCACTAAAGGGGGCTGAACAGCAAGCTGCACCTGGCGGTGGACTCTCACGGAATGCCGGTAAGGCTGGCGGTGACCGAGGGTACGGTTGCCGCCTGCTCCCAGGCTTTGCCTCTGATTGAGGGCATAGAAGCGGAGTGCCTGCTGGCGGACAAAGCCTATGACACCAATGAAATCATAGCCACCGTCCGGGAATTGGGAATGGACCCGGTGATACCACCCAAAAGCAACCGGAGAGAAAAGCGGGACTATGACCGGGCGCTGTACAAGCTGCGGCACCTGGTGGAGAACGGATTCCTGGAATTCAAGCAGTGGCGCGGGGTGGCGACCCGTTATGCCAAGAGAACGGCGTCGTATTTGGCCATCTGCCAACTCCGGGCAGTGATGGTCTGGAGCAAACTCTTTTGACGACACCCCCTAGTACTACAGTCGCAGATAATTTCGGGTAGAATGAAGCTACTGTAGCCAGCGGGTGAGGTGAGGTGTTGGTTGGGGAGAGGGTTGATGTGTTGGAAGCGGCCCGGTGGGCCAAGGGTATCGAGGAAGTTCACGGGCGCATTGGGGCACGGTTCTACCGGTCGGAGCCCCGCCAGCGGGCGCTGTCCTATCTGAAGGGACTGCTCAGTCCAGTGGAGCGCAAGAACGGGTGGCAGTTGGCGGAGCAGGCGGGGGATGACACGCCCGACGGGGTGCAGCGCCTGTTGTACAACTACGTTTGGGACGCGGACCTGGTTCGGGATGATCTCCGGGACTACGTAGTGGAGCATCTGGGCGACGCTGACGGGGTGCTGGTGGTGGACGAGACGGGGTTTCTGAAGAAGGGTAGCAAGTCGGTGGGAGTGCAGCGGCAGTACAGTGGGACGGCGGGTCGGATAGAGACTTGCCAGATAGGAGTATTCCTGACCTACGCCACCAGGGATGGCAGAGTCCTGCTGGACCGGGAGTTGTACCTGCCCCAGGTGTGGGCCGAAGACGAAGAACGCCGTCAGGAGGCTGGGGTGCCGGAGGAAGTAGCCTTCCAAACCAAGCCACAACTGTCCCAGAGGATGCTGGAACGGGCGGTGGAGTCTGGAGTCCCCTTCGGTTGGGTCGCTGGAGACGTGGTCTACGGCAGTGACCGGCAGTTGCGGCGGTGGCTGGAGCAGCAGGAAATACCCCATGTGCTGGCGGTCAAGAGCAACGAGAAGCTGTGGACCTGGACGGAGGAAGGACCGAGACAGGTGCGGGCGGACCGGTTGGCGTCCCAGGTGGATGAATCGGGCTGGGTCCGGCTCAGCGCGGGAGATGGCGCCAAGGGTCCGCGGGTCTACGACTGGACCCTGGTGGAGATCCGGCCCCTAAAGGAGCCTGGCAAGGGGTACTGGCTTTTGGTTCGCCGCAGCATAGCCCAGCCTGAAGAGTTGGCCTGGTACGTCTGCTTCGGCCCTGGGGAAACAAGCCTGGAAGAACTGGTGAGGGTAGCAGGTATTCGGTGGACCATTGAAGAGTGTTTTGAGGAGGCCAAGGGGCAGGTGGGGCTGGACCAGTATGAAGTGCGGAAATGGGAGGGCTGGTACCGGCATATCACCCTGGCCATGCTGGCCCACGCCTATCTGGCGGTAGTCCGGCATCAGGCCAACGCCTGCACGGAGGGCAAAAAAGGGGAGATCCAGCCTGGGCTGAATCCCTGATACCGTTGACGGTTCCCGAGGTACGCCGACTGCTGTACCGGTTGATCTGGCAGCCCAGGCCATCGGCCAAATCAGTGCTGGCCTGGTCCCACTGGAGACGGCGCCACCAGGCCAGGGCCCGCCACTGCCACTACCAACGTCGCCTGATCCACCTCAGCCTATATGTGCGACTGTAGTACTAGCAAGGTTCTTCAAATTGTCGGAGTAGACCTACCCTCAATGTTGCCTGTCCAGGCCAATCCCCGTGTCTCTGACGGAATGGGAGAAACAGCGAAATTAGAGAACTGGAATTTGCCGTGTCCAACTCAAGCGTTCTAGGTACGGCGCGGCGACTTAGAAGTCGGCGTTGCTCGAGTTACTTTGGGACGCGCCTGATGGCGGGCACCTTAAGGTTCCATATCATCTTTTCCACGATGCGTGCGAAGGTACTGGTCAAAGAGGTGGTTCTTGATAACCTCCCCGAACACGGGGTCATCGGTTATCCGCTTGTATAGGTCGAAGTTCAGGTCAACGATTTCCTGGATGACCTGCTCGACCTTGTGGTCAAAGGTAATCCGCACGTTCTCCAGCGTGTTGACCTTGGTCGCGACCTCCAGAGCCGCATCCTCCTCCAGACGTTCCATCATCCTGCCCAGGGTAATGCGGTGCTCGGGACCCAAATCGATACCGAAACGCTCATTGAGGTCGGCAATGATGCGTGAAAGGGCTTCCAATTCTTCCGGTGTGCTTTGTCCCGGTTCCTTGGTCCGTACCGGGTCGAGCTTATCTCCATTCCGTTCCAGCGCGACCTTCCCGCTGCCGGTCTGCTGAATGCGATAGGACTCCATATCTATGTTCTGCTGAATCTCAACCGGCAGTTCTTCCCGGTCAACCTTGAGCAAGCGGCGGAGATGCCGAGCGAAAACGTAGAGTTTCTCAAGGTCGGCATCAAGGAAGGTAATTACCTGAGCCAGGAACGAGTAGAGGCGTACATAGTCCGTTACCTGGCCTCGGAAGTCCTGCTGCTCATCCTCTTGAAGGTCGGAGAAGCGTTGGATGCACGGAGCGAGCGCGGCGTAAAGCTGGGCTTGGGTCGAATCGGACTGGAAGTAAACGCCGGCAAAAGCCTCCACATCCTCATCAGTGAAGACCGGGAAGGTCTTAAGCCGGGTTTGAATTTCATACAGCAGGTTGGGGTCAGTCGCTTCCGAAAGGATTGTCGTTTGATAATAAGGCTGGAAGGCAGTCTGGATGGCATCGGCCTCGTTGGCGAAGTCCAGGACCATCGTGCCGGGCTTGTCCGGGTGAATCCGATTCAGGCGGGAGAGGGTCTGCACCGCGTTAACACCACCTAGCTTCTTGTCCACGTACATGGTTTGCAGCAGCGGCTGGTCGAATCCGGTTTGGAACTTGTTGGCGACAATCAACATCCGGTATTCGGGGGACTCAAAGGCCCTGGCGGTCTGGGCTTCCGGGATGCTATTCATACTGGACTCGGTGTAGGACTGACCGCCGTCCTGTACCGTCCCGGAGAAGGCTACAAGGGTTTTGAACGGGTTGCCCAGTTCTGCCAGATGCCGGTCCACGGCCAGCTTGTACCGGACGGCGTGGAGCCGGGAACGGGTTACAATCATCGCCTTGGCCCGGCCGCCGATTTCGCTCTGGGATTTTCCGGTGAAGTGTTCAACCATAATCCCCACCTTCTCTTCTATGGCGTACGGATGCAAATCTACGAATGACCGGAGCAGGTAGTACGCTTTGGACTTGTCGTAATGTGGGTCATCCTCAATTTTCTTTAGCAGCCGCCAATACGACTGGTAGGTGGTATAGCTCTCCAGAACGTCCAGAATGAACCCCTCTTCGATGGCCTGGCGCATACTGTAGAGGTGGAAAGGGGCAAAAGTCCCATCGGGCCGCCGGGTACCGAAGAGTTCCAGCGTCTTGGGTTTCGGGGTAGCGGTAAAGGCAAAGGTCGAAACGTTGTCCGGCTGTCTCCGTCGCGCCATCTGCGCCAGCGCCGGATTGTCCAGGTTTTCGTCCTCCGGCGTTGGGGTGTCGGCATCCTCCGCTTCAGCATCTTCCAGGGAAGAAGAAGCCAGCACGTCCTTCGGGCCTTGTGTGCCCTCGCCGGACTGAGAGGAATGAGCCTCGTCCACGATAAGAGCGAATCGCTGGCCCGGCAACTCGCCTATTTCCTGGGCTATCACCGGGAACTTCTGGAGTGTGGTGACGATGATGGTCTTGCCGGATTCCAACGCCTCTTTTAACTGCCGGGAGGTGGTTTCGATGTTTTCCACGACGCCAAGCGTCTGCTCGAACTGACGCATGGCTGTCTGGAGTTGGCGGTCAAGGACCCGTCGGTCGGAAATCACCACGATGGAGTCGAAGACGCGGCGGTCTTCCGCGTCGTGGAGGGTGGACAGTTGATGGGCCAGCCAGGCGATGGTGAAGGTCTTGCCGCTGCCCGCCGAGTGTTGGACCAGGTAGCGTTGCCCCGTCCCCCGCTGCCGGGCGTTGGTCACTAGCTGCCGCACGCAGTACAGTTGCTGGTAGCGGGGGAAAATCAGGAAGCGCTTGCCCGTCTTCCTGCCCCGGTCGTCCTCCTCCTCTACCTCATGGATGAATTGGCGCACCAGGTCCAGTACACTGTCCCGCGCCCAGGTTTCTTCCCAAAGGTAGGATGTGGAATAGCCGCTTTGGGTCGGTGGAACCGGCGGGTTGCCGGCGCCGCCGAACTTGCCCCGGTTGAAGGGCAGGAACCGCGTTTGAGGTCCGGCCAGGTGGGTAGTCACATAGACCAGATCGGGGTCAACGGCGAAGTGGGCCAGGCAACGCCCGTAGGCGAACAGCGGCTCGCGAGGGTCCCCGGTCCGTCCGGTACTGGCGGATGGCCTCCTGGACTGTTTGGCCCGTGAGCGGGTTCTTGAGTTCCGCTGTGAAAATGGGGATGCCGTTGAGGAAGAGCGCCAAGTCCAGGCTCTTGTTGTCCTTCTCGCTGTAGTGCAATTGCCGCGCCACCGAGAATATGTTGCCCCGGTAAAGCTGGCGGGTCTCTTCGTTCAGCCCGCTGGACGGGCGGAAGTAGGCCAGTTGGAACCGGCAGCCCATATCCCGGATGCCGTGGCGCAGCACGTCCAGGGTGCCCCGGCGGGCAATCTCGGACGCGAGACGCTTGAGGAATTGTTCCTCCACCAACTTGCCGTGATGCTGGGAAAGTTTCTGCCACTCCCGGGGTTGCGTCACCAGCACAAAGTCCAGCACATCCTCCGGGATGAGGCACAGGGAGCGGTCATAATCCTGGGAGGTACGCTTCCGGTAGCCGCCCGGCGTCAGGTCCAGATAGGAACCCCGCTCCTCCCCAATCAAGCCCTTGCCGTTCTGGATTAGGCAGGCTTCAATGGCCTCTTCAAAGGCACGTTCCGAAATGTCAACGTTCATATTACCCTCCGGCGAATGGCTTCACGAACCTAACACGAACCGTGCTCGCTCGTTCCTCAGCATCTCGTAAGGTGTTACGCATTTGACGCCAAGCCGTAAGCAGGAGTCGGGAATTTTAATCCTGCGCATTGACCCCGACGCTACCTCATGGGTGACTACCGTATGCTGCCCGGCATACGCCTGCGCCACCAGGTAATAGTCTGCTACTTGGAAGAATGTGTTTACTGCTGCTTGGTCATAACCTTGCCCGGTAGCCCAATCACTGACCTCCGCCAACGCGGGAAACAGGGTTGCATCCGGCGGCAAGAAGAAATCTCCGCCTCTAGCCCGGGCCCAGCCCGCCAACTCGTCATCTCCCGCCAAGATTTCATCGCCGACTCGCTCGATGCTGTACACCTTAGCCTCTTGGTTCCGAGCCACGAGCCATTCCCAGAAGGCCGGGCAGAAGTCGAACCCATAATGCAGATTCTTGGCGCTGATGAATACGTTGGCGTCCAGGAAGTATGCCATCTAAGCGCTTACTCCCAAGCTCAAGGCGACCTTGTCGAATGTTGAAAGCGTCTTGACACCGAGCAACCGGAAGGCTTCGGTGTAGGATGTTCGGCCTTCCAGGGCACTGACGACAAGCGCACGCGCAAAACGTTTGCTGGCCCGCGCTCCCACGTTGCTGATTGCATTGCCGCCGCCGTTTCGCAGTCCCCTCAGACGGTCAACTTCCTCTTGGTAGGCAACTCGGAACTCGTCGGCGCCCAGCCCTCCGGTATCATGGATGCGCCGGAGGACGACCAACGTGCTGACCTTAAACCGGCGGGCGAGACGGTTTGTCTCCATGTTCAACTCGGCTGTGGAATCGAACTCGTCCCGGACCAACTCGGCCGGAACCAGCAACTCCGCCGCAACACGGTTACACCAACGTTCGACGGCGTGGTCCGGGGCGGCAACCGCCTGGGAGTTCGAGACGCCGGATTCGCCGAGCCAGAGATGGGCAATCTCATGGGCAAGAGTGAACATTTGCGCCGCCTTGGTATCGGCCCCGTTGATGAATACCAGGGGCGCCAAGGAATCCGACAGCACAAAACCGCGGAACTCGTCGGGGTTGAGCCGCCGTTGGGTATTGCCGCTCACCACGCCGCTTACCATCACGAGAATACCCAGCGAGTCCGCCTGCTCAATGAACTGCCGCAACGCATCGGTCCAAGTTGGAGCTTGCCGCCGCTGTTCAACATCGAAACCGAGAGCGTCACTCAGGCGCGTTCCGGCAATAACCGGAGAGATAGCGGTGTCGAGGCTGCCGACGAACTCCAGCGGCGGCTCACCGGCAGTGCGCGCCTCTTCCCTGTACCAGTCCTGACGTTGCTGACAGAAGTAAAGGGTGTCCAACAAGTCCGGGGATGGACGGCTGACAGCCACATCCCCGATGGTGCGGAAATCCGTCACCGGAAGCTCCTCAACCGGGGGATTCTTGAGAAACAAATAGCCTATAGGCGTGCGCGTGGCCTTGGCGAAGTCCTCCAACTGCTTGAAGGTCGGTAACGTCCCTTCCTTCTCCCATGAATCGAGTTTGGGGAACCGCTTCTGGAGGTACTCGGCGCTTCGTCCGGACCGTTCCCGCGCCCAGCGCAGCAGTTCCGGCTCAACCCCAACCCCGGTTCACGCGGCCTCCCCCCTAACATCAATCCGCCCGGTGACGGCGGCGGAGATGAGGGCCGTGCGAAGCTCTCGCAGGCGTAGGATCGCTTCTTGTACCTTCACTATGAGGCCGTCGAGTTTCGCTGTCTCCCGATCCAGAAAAGAGATTATAGTTTGTTGCTCGGAAATGCTTGGCAACTGGATTGAGATAGTGTTCATGTCGCTCTGCGTGAGTTTGTCCCTCGTAGTGCCGTCAATAAACGCGCGGTAATCGACACAGTTCAGGACACTGGATAAGAACTTAGAAAAAATCTGCGGACCTGGACGCAGCACATGGGCATGATTGTTGACCCATATTTTCCCGCTGACCGTGAATGCAACTTCCCGGTCGCGGTCTAAGAAGGGCGCACCATCTTCCCCAACTAGCACGAGTTCTTCATCAAATATCCAACCGTCAATGTAGTCGACGATAGAATTCGCCCCCCAGTAAGGATAGTCCCCGGTCATTTCACTTCGTTCTTGCCCATTTAGAGGGACGCGCTGGCTATCCAGACACTCGGTAAGCCAAGCGAGTCTCTTCACCTCCCAATGGGCCGGAATCTCCCCCAGCCACTCGACGCCGGAGTCCTTCATCAGCGCGTCGGGGTCTAGGCCCCTGGTAACGGCCCTAGTGATGAGGGCTGTGCGCTTTTCCTGGAGCAACTCTATGAGCCGCTCCTTCTTGGAGACCAGCGCGTCAATCCTGGCCGTTTCCCGGTCCAGGAAGGCGGCGATGGCCTGCTGTTCGGGGAGGGGCGGGATTGGGTGTTTTAGGTTCTTAATGAACGACTCAGGGACCCGTTTCTGGCCGCCAGCGCCATACATTTCGGCTTCACCGAGCTTGCGGAAAGCATCGGTCAGGGTCAAATAGAAGGCGAACCGCTTATCGAGTTCCGGGCTGCATCTCATTACGTGGAGCTCGGTTGTGCCAAAGGCGATTCCGTTGGCAAGTTCACTGGCCAGCGACCCCTTACCATTCTCGAAGCACGGGGTAATCTTAGCGACCACGACATCCCCATTACTGAAATAGGTATAGCCGTCTGCCACGTCGGAGAGTTCCTTTGTCAGCGATAAGTCCAAGCCACCGTATTCGCCAACGGACTCCATTGGCACAAAAGAAACATCTGTTTCAGGGGCCAACTTACGCACTTCCGAAGCTCTGGGGTTCAGGGCAGCCACGTACTTGAGCCGACGCACCTTCCAATGCGCCGGAATCTCCCCCAGCCACTCGACGCCGGAGGGCTTGTAGGCGGGGTAGGGCTTGTATTTGTTAGTCAATGTTGCTGCCCTGTATGCGTCGTTACTATTGCCATCCATCCGAACACTTTCGACGTGTCCAATTTCGTCCAAATGGCCTTCGGCCATTATTGGGCGGAGTTCCTTTCCGACGGTTGAAAGCCCGTTCAATCCATTCGCTGATTTGCGCAGGCGTCCAAGGGTTCGGCCAATTGTAAATCAGCGCATAGGTGTCATCACCCTGCCAGTTGTCCGCGAGCCTTGGCGGAATCAGATGGGGATTTAGCGTTCGCTTCCCATAGTCTGGGTGATTGGGCAACAGGATACCCAATAATCCGCATCGGGAGTTCCTTTTGGTCTTTCGGATGCTGGAGCCGATCTCCCAATCCACGTGCTTGCGCTGCCAGGTGCAGGGGCCAATCAGCACAATTGTCACAGTCGCGTCGCGGATGTAATCGTCGCGTATCTTTTGGCGCACTGTGGCTGTTTTTAGGTCGGTGTCGTCAATGTTTCCGGTGTCAACCGACCGGTCCACGATTCGCTTTCCCATCATGCGGACGAACGCTCCCTTCCTTTTGATGTCCTGTTCGTGAAAGCTGATGAACACTTTGTGCCGGGGAATTTGGCTCATCGTCACTTCCATCCTTCTGTTAAGGGGGTATCAGAGGGGATTATCAGCAGCCAGGTGAGGAGTACCGTCACGGTGACCAAGACATAGAACGGCAATATCGAGAAAGACTTGAACAACGCCCAACAGAACTGCCCTATTTCCGATCCGATCGGGGCCACGGTATAGAGGTCGGATGTAGCTATCTTCCCATCGTGGACTTTTCCGACAAAGGCGCAGTACGACTTACGGAACCGCCGCTCCAGTGCCAGATAGTAGGAGTCCAGGAACAGGAACAGCAGGGTTGGAACCAGAGCGATCAGAGCGTGCTGTGGCTCTCCCGTCCGGGCCACCAGTACCAGGGTGGCGGCGACGAGAGTGACGCACCAAACCTTGCAGGAACGGCTGTTCTCGGCCATGCGATTTATCACGCCCTGCATCATGGTCAGGTGCGTCTGAACGGCGGAGGATTCTTCATTGAGGGATGGTTCTTGACCATGTTGGCCTGCTTCCTCAGTATTTGTCATAGTACGCCGGTTTCCATGATGGCGCTGAGGCGGCGTGAGGGCAGGACCTCAAGAGTGCGCATAAGTTCAGCGGTCGTGACCTTTCTGTCTTGGAGAGCCTCCCGCAGGGCTTCCAGCGCGGCCTCCCGTCCGATAAGGCGTTGGAAGCGAAAACAGTCAACTATCGTGCGGGCCGGGGAGGTAATCCGAGTCGGCACCTCCTCAAAGCTGGTTTCCTGGACTCCATAGGTCAAGGCGGCAGCGCTGAAACGGACCAGACGAACCCCAATTCCCTTCAGCGTAGGCGCCTTCGCCTTGTGCGGAATGCCGATCCAGACTTGGCGCGGAAGCTGGGTGCCAATCTCATGCACCTGGAGTGCTGAGAGGAGGCAGACAATCGCAATGGGAACTCGTGCGCAGACAGAAGCTATCGAGTAGCGTTCTGTGATTTCAGATTCAGCCAGCCGGTAAAGACCCCAGCCTACCCGCTCGACGGCTTCATCCGCCTCAAGTTGTCGGAGCCTGTGGTAGGGTATTCCCAGCGACTCCAGTTGGCTGGGACGAAAGAAGTTGCCAATGCCGGCCTCATGAAGGATGTCTTGATTGAGTTCGACGGTCATTGCGTGTCAATCCTGTCGGCGTTTGCGATTGCGCTACCAACATTCTACAAGAACGCAATGAGTTTGTAAATTTAGTCGGCAAGTATTATAAGTTTGCCGACCTTTTCAAGTGTCAAGCCGTTAAGCAGACGCTGACGCTGTAACCTCTCGCAACATCCGAACGATGTCCTCTTCAATGCCTTGAATGTCTGCCTCTATGTCCTCCAAGGGACGCGGTGGGGAATACCGATAGAAGTAGCGGTTGAAATTGATTTCGTAGCCGACTATCCCAACTCCTTTGTCCTTGGCGTCCCTCTTGGACTCGTCAATCCAGGCGTCGGGTACGTTGGGCTTGACTTCACGTTCGAAGAAGGCGTTCACATCTTCTGCCAGTGGCACACGTTCGGTATCCCGCAGTTCTGGGTCCGCCTCCGGTTTGCCGTCCTTGTCAACGCAAATGGCTGCGGTTTCGTCGCGCTCCGAAAGGGAGTTGAGGATCGCCTTGCGGACGGGAGCAGACAACTTGATCCCAGCCTGCTTTGCCGCGTCGTCAAGAACGTCTTCAAAGGCTTTCCGGTCCTTTACCACCGTCTCAGGCAAGCCATTCAGCATCTTCAGGAGCGACTCTTGAAGCTTGCGTCCCTGGGCTTCCTCCTGAGTCGCTGCGTAGCCTCGCTTCCTCGACTTGGCTAGGGCTTGGAATCCCCTTTCGTCTTCCAGCCGATTGATACGTTCAGGGGCGGCCTGGAAGTTGAGCCGGAGCGGGCGCTCCACTGTGATCTTTCGGAAACCAAAGTGGGCCGTGGGGAATATACGACTCACTACGGCTTCTTCCTGCCTGCCGTCCCTAGTGACCAGGCGGGTGTCCCCATCCTGGTATTCTTCAAGGATTTTGAGGATGTCCCGGGCTTTCTCCGGGGGAATCTGCCGGCGCTTGTCGCCCAGACTTCGTGGCATCGGAGTCCAGAACGTAGAAGCGTCAATGAGCTGTACCTTGCCCCGGCATTCCTGGAACTTCCGATTGGTGAGAAGCCAAACGTAGGTGGCGATGCCGGTGTTGTAGAAGAGCTGTTCCGGCAGAGCGATCAGAGCCTCCAGCAGGTCGTTCTCGAAGACGTAACGCCGTATCTCGCTCTCGCCGCTGGCCGCGTCTCCGGTAAAAAGGGGCGAACCGTTCATAATGATGGCTATGCGCGAACCGCCTTCCCCCGGATTCTTGGTGCGGGCGAGCATATGCAACAAAAACAGGAGTTGACCATCGCTGATGCGGGGAAGACCCGGGCCAAACCTGCCGGCGACTCCCCTCGCGTGCTCTGCGCGAACCGCGCTTTCATCCCGTTTCCAATCCTTCCCGTAGGGCGGATTCGCAATCAGATAGTCAAAAGACCTAGCCGCGTGCCGGTCGTTGGAAAGGGTTGTCCCGAAGACGATGCTATCGGCGTCCCGACCTGTGGGGTCTTTCATGTACAGGTCCGACTTGGAAACCGCCCAGGTCTCCGGGTTAACTTCCTGCCCGAATAGGTGAATCTCAGCATCGGGATTCACCGGACCGGTCAAGAGATTGCCGTTATCCAGGTGTCCGACATTGATGTGCTCCTTGGCTATGGTCAGCATTCCACCTGAACCGCAACAGGGGTCATAGACCGTGCGCACGACGCCGCTACCACCAATTCTCTCTTCATCCCCGGCGAGCATCAGGCCAACCATCAGGTGTACGACGTCGCGCGGTGTAAAGTGCTCGCCCGGGTTCTCGTTCAGCGCTTCGTTGAACTTTCGGATAAGTTCCTCGAAAATCGTGCCCATCGTGGCATTATCGATTTGGTCGGGGTGAAGTTCCACCCTCCCGAATCGCTCCAGCACTTGGAAGAGTAGGCCCGCCTCGTCGAGCTTGCTGATGGTGTTGTCGAAGTCGAACCTCTCCAGGACCTCGCGCATATTCTGGCTGAAACCCGCGATGTAGTTCCTCAAGTTGGCGGCTACGTTGGGTGCGTCCGCCAACAGCAGCGCGAAGTCGTATCGGGATGTATTGTAGAAGGCGAACCCGGAAGATCGGCAGAGCTGGCTATGCAAGTCTTCCAGCCCCCTGCCCCGGAGCTCAGCTTGACGTTGAAGCACATTCTCTTTGGTGGGTCCGAGCACGCAATCGAGGCGCCGCAATACGGTGAGCGGCAGGATTACGTCCTGGTACTTGCCTCTCTTGAAGGTGTCCCGAATCAGGTTCGCGACTCCCCATATGAAGTTGACAATCTCGCTATGGTTCATCTTCTTCTCATCCCGTGGACGGCGATACTTCAAGCGATAGGGTAACTGGTTCGTCTGCGGAATCAGCCATTAGCTAAGACCCGTTTAGGTTAAGTCAGGCCAGCGCTTTACACTCGGCCCACTGGTACTAGCCGACAAACGAGGGATCTCAGCCGAGCAAAGCCAAGGGCCGAAGTGCATCTTGTGGCGCAGGGAAAGATTCCCACGCTTGCCAGAAGGACGCTGTTGGGGAAAGAGTAAGTTACTTGCGGAACGCCGTCAATGCACGGCGCCAACTCGGGACAAAGGCAAATCGGGCGGCTGGTTTGGACACGTATCAATAATTCCCTTTTTTCATCCCCACGCCGGGGCTTGGCAGCCCCAATTGCCGGTGTTGATACGCTCGGCGGGTAGCCGGTGCTACTTCCACCACAGGCCCAAGGTGAGCAACCGCCTCAGCAACCGCACCCGCTTTGCCCGGCTCAACTCCCGCCTTGCATTCGAGAAGGATTCCTCCCTCCACCGCACGTGATCTTTCCTTCTCGATTCATACAACGGTTCTTTCTCCGGCGGCAGGGTCAGGTGGAAGTCCCTGAGCATCTCAGTTTCCAGTTCCCATCGGCGCACCGCTGCCACGGCCCGGTCAACACGGCTGCCCGCCGACCCATCTCGCACCCTGACCGTGATCTCGCGCCACTCGGCAACCAAGGGCGCCGCCGGGCCGAAGGCGTGTTGCTCGTCGGGCTGCTCCTCCAGGGTCACTACCCCCGCGTTGGGCATTCCGGGCCTCCGCCGGGGTGGCCGCCAATCCTGACCCAGGTCATTACCCTGGTCGTCGCCGGCGTCAACTGCTTCGGTATCGTCGACCTGTTGATTGGTTTCTTCCAGCGCGGCAACCCGGCTCCCCAACTCTTCCAGTCTGCCCGCCTGGCTCTCCACCAGTTCGCGCAACCCGCGATTATCCTCCTCCAATGCCGCCACCCGCTGCTCCAGCGCATCGTCCTGCTGCTCGGTCTCACCATCGCCGACAACAGGGTCCGACTCGTCACCGACACCGCCCGCGTTCTGGAACTCAGCCAACGCCTGCCGCATCCGCCGGGACACGCGCCGGGAATCGTAGCAGTTCATCATGGTGCGGTAATTCACCCCCAGGGCCTCGGCGACGACGACCCGGCCCCGGTCATCGACCAAGGCGTCCAGCAGGTCCAATAGGGGTTGGTCCGATAGGGGTGAGTCAGCCCGCCACCAGGGCGACCTGCTCCATCCACGGGCTGCTTGCTGGCGGTCATGTCCACTGCCTCCTTCGCCGCACCGTACAATTACTACAATGAAACGGATGTTCGATAAACCCACCGGCCCACAAATCTGCGAGAGCATCACCCGCCCGCCCGGACCCGGGCCGCAGGACCGGGAGCCGCCCGTGGGCCTCAAGGGGGAAGGTAAGGCCGGACCCCGGTCACCGAGACGGCGCCGCCGGTGACGCGGCTGTTCCAGGGCCGCAACGTCCTGGGGGTGCGAGAGCTGGCAGCCCTGTGGCACCCTCTGGGGGCCGGGGACCAGCTGCCCATGGTGTCGCGCTCCAGCGCTAGGGTCCTGTACCCGTCGGTCAAGACCATCTCCGGCGGCGCCCACGTGGGGAACACGGTGGGCGCCCGGACCCGCCTGGTCCACTTCACCGATGACGCCACGGGCCGCCACCACCTCTACATGGCCCGCACCCGCATGGGCAAATCCACACTAATGCTGCACGTCGTACTGCACAAGATGCGGGAGAAAGCTGCGGGGAGGAACCACGACGCCATCATAGTCATCGACCCCCACGCCGACCTGGTCAACTCCCTCCTGGAGCAGGTCCCCGAGGAGATCATCGACCGGGTCTACCTCATCGACTTGGCCGACGACACCCAGGCCCCGGGCATCAACCTGCTGGACGTGAAAGTGTTCCCCGACAGGGACCGCACCGCCGACCCGGTGGTGCGGGTGGCGAAGGGAATGTGGGAGCACTGGGGTTCCCGGATGCAGTCCATCCTGGAGCACGTAGTCAAGGCCCTTCACGAGTACAACGGCCACCCCGACACCAAGGACGACCAGCAGCTCACCATCCTGGCCGGGTCCCGGCTGCTGTCGGACAAGCGGTTCCGCAACCATGTGCTCCGGCGGGTGGACGACCCCTACGTGATCAACTGGTGGGCCCGGATCTTCGCCGACTGGACCCGCAACCTGGAGGCCGAAGCCGTCGCCCCGGTGCAGACCCGCCTGGCCTACTACGCCTCGTCCAAGAAGGCGAGGGCCATCCTGGGGCAGCGCCGCTCCACCCTGGACCTGGGGAAGATCATCGCCGAGGGCGGCGTGCTGCTGGTTCCACCTCCCAGGCCAAGGCGGGGCGGGAGGTGTCGGCCCTGGTGGGGGCGTCGTTGCTCAACCTGGTGGACTCGGTGATTCGGGAGCAGGGCAATCTGCCCCCCGGCCAGCGGCGGGGTGTCCAAGTGGTGGTGGACGAGATGCAGTCCCTGCCCGGCGCCGATTACGAGTCCATGCTGTCTGAGCTTGGCAAGTTCGGGGCCAGCTTCATCCTGGCTACCCAGAGCCTGGCCAAGCTGGCGGACCTGTCCCCCACCATGCAGGACACCCTGCTGTCCAACGTGGGGTGCTTGGCGGTTTTCCAGGTGTCGGCCGCCGCCGCCAGGGAGCTCATCGGAGAACTGGACCGGGAGCGGTTGGGCGAGGAGGACCTGGTGTCCCTGCCGGCGCACCACTGCTACGTGCGGGCCACGGTGGACGGGCAGCGGGAACCCACCTACTACATGGAGTTGCTGAAGCCCGAGCCGGGAGACCCGGCGGTGGCGGAGCGAATCCCGGCCCAGGTGGCGGACTACACCACGCCGGCGGAGACCCTGGCCTCCCAGGACGCCGAGGCCCACCGGCGGGTGCAGGACTTCCGGGACAAGCTGGACCAGGAGGACGAGGACGCTGCCTCCGGGCCTCCGGGCAACGGAACCGGCGGCGGGGCCGCCAAGGGAAAAAAGCAGCGTAACCGGCGGCGGAGTGGAGACCTCGACCAATCCGGCGCGCCGGTGGGTGGGAGTGAATGAGGGCCGGGGAAAGGGAACGGCAGGCGCTGCGGGTCCTGGCGGCCATACCCTTCCTAGACCGGCTGGAACTGGCCGCCGTTGCGGGAATGTACGAGGAAGCGTCCCACAACGCCTTGGACCGGTTGCGAAGGGAGGGACTGGCGGACTTCATCAGCCATGCCGCTCCCCTCACCGCCACCACCCGCCGTTGGCGCCTTACCGGCGATGGCCTGCGCCGCTTGGCCCTGGAGGACGGCATGGGCGTCGAGCGCCTGCTCCGCACTCACCCGGTCTCCGGGCTGGCAGCGCGTCCCGCTGGCGCGGCTGGACGCCGTGGCCGTAATCTACCGGCTGGCCTCGGCGGTGGCGGGAGGTGAAGGCGGGTTCCAGTTCCGCTGGTACCGGGGCGTAGCCCTGGACGCGGCCATGATGCTGCCGGGCGAAAGGTCCCTGGGAGTAGTCCGCTAGGGAGCGACCACCGACCGGACCGCCTTTTCCGACCGGGTCGGCTGGTTGGTGTCCACCCGCAACCCCTGCCCCGCGCTCTCCTGGCGGTGATGCCCGACGAGGGGCGGTTGCTCTAGGCCCGCCAGTTGCTGGCCCGCTACCCCGGTCCGGTCTTCCTGGCCCTGGAGCATCACGTGGCCAGCGCCAGCCCTGACGACCAAGTATGGCGTCTGACCGCCACGCCCGCGGTGCTATCGCTGGAGGAAGCCCTTTCCTGCCTGAAACCGGGCGGGCGGCTGCCCGTGGAGCCGCCCCTGACCCGGCTGTCGCCGCCCTGAGACCTCTCCATCCCCGAAGAACCGGAAAAGAATCCGGACCACCTGCTTCCCGCCGTGCGCAAGCCGGCGGACAAGCGGGTATTGGACCGACTCGCCGAGTGGCCCTGGATCACGGCGGGCGACCTGGGTGGACTGATGGGCCTCTCACCTTCGGGAGTCTCCAAGCTGACCTCCCGCCTGGGCCGGCTCGGCCTGGTCTTAAATGTCCACCTGGGCGGCCGCCGTCGGCTGGCGCTCCTAGCCCGCCGGGACCGGGCCTCGTTGTCCAGCGCGGCCCAACGATGGAGCGTTGAGCCCGTTGATGGAAAGCCTCTCTCGTGCTGGCGGAGCGTGCCGGGCGCAAGGAGCAGGCCCCTGGCCCGCACCATCGAGCATACTGAGGCGGTGCACCGGTTTATGGCGGCCCTCGTGCGGCAGGCGAAGGGGAACCCCGGCTACCTGGTCCTCCAAACCAGCCCTCCCCACCATTCAACCCGTTACTTCCCGCACCGGGGCAGGCTGCGTTCCATCCACCCCGACGGATTTGACGTGGTGCGAGCCAGTGGCAAGACCTATCCCTTCTTCCTGGAGTGGGAGCGGCGGGCCCTGAATCCATCCACTATGGCCGCCCGGCTGGCGCCCTACCTGCGCTACTATTCATACAACCGGCCCTTGGACGACCACGGCCACCGGCCCCTGGTGTTGATGGTCTTCGATAACTTCCTTGCCGAGGGGAACTTCCTCGGCTTGGCCCGCCGGGAGATGGAGCGCATTGGGGTGGACGTGCCGTTGTGGGTGTCCTATAGAGAAATGTTGGAGAAGGTCGGGCCGTTGGGATTGGCGTGGCGCAACCCGGATGTGCTGGAACCGAGCCATGCCTTCAGGTGAACGCCTGCCTACCCTGTAGGAGCGCGGCATAAGAGGACGGAGAGAAAGCGGTTCTCGGAACCGGCCAGCTAACTGACAGTTGCCGCTTGCATTGCGGGTATCCTTAGAGATACTCTAGTGCGGTAGGGATCAAACTCACGACGACCAGGAAGCGGCGATGGACAGCTCCGAGAGAAATGCGCAGTACCCGGCAACATCGGAAGAGAAGGCGATTGTCCTGAACGCCGCCTTGGAAGCGGGTGACCTGAACCAGATAATGGGCACCCTGGGGGAAATGGCCCGCGCCCACCGGATGCGAAGGGTCGCCCAGGAAACCGGCCTGGGACGGGAGAGCCTCTACAAGTCCATGCGGGCCGGGGCCAGCCCCGACTTCAACACCGTCTTCAAGGTGCTGCGCTCTCTGGGGTTCCGGCTCCACGTAACCCCCATCGCCGAAGAGGATAGCCAGTAGCGCCGCCGGGCTTGGAACACACCCGGCAGCATTCTCATTCAACACGGTACAGGAAAAAGGAGGACACCAGTATGAATCAGCAAGGAACCCCGACCCCGGCGGCCCTCTACGCCCGGGTCTCCAGCGACCGCCAGGACGTGGACCTCTCCGTGGCCGCCCAGCTACGGGCGCTCCGGGACTACGCCGAGAAGAACGGCTACGTCATCGCCCGCGAGTACATCGACGAGGCCGAGGGCGGCCGCATCGCCGATAGACCCCAGTTCAGGAAGATGCTGGACGAGGCCAGCAAGACCGAAGCCCCCTTCCGGGAAATCCTGGTCTGGAAGTTCTCGCGCTTCACCCGCAAAAGGGAGCACGCCGTGGCCTTCAAGTCCATGCTCCGCAAGCGGGGCATCCGGGTCACGTCCATCACCGAGCACGCCGACGACACCCCCACCGACAAGCTGATGGAGGCCATCATCGAGAGCGTGGACGAGTTCTATAGCGAGAATTTAACCCAGGAAGTTTTGAGAGGGATGCGGGAGGCCGTGTCCAGGGGCTTCTGGGTTTCCAGCCACGCCCCCTTCGGCTACAACCGGGTCATGGTACAGGACGGACCCAAGAAGCGTCCCACCCTGGAAACCAACCCCGATACGTCCCGCATCGTAAAGCGCATCTTTGACATGGCGGAGGCCGCCAAGGGGACCCTCGAAATCACCCGCATCCTCAACAACGAGGGCATCGCCAGCCCCAGGGGGAAGCTCTGGGGCAAGACCAGAGTCCACGGCATCCTCACCAACGAGGCGTACACGGGGACATTGCTCTGGGGCACGAAGGCCAAGGACGAGGCCGAACCGGTGCGGGTGGAGAAGGCATTTCCCGCCATCGTCTCCAAGGCCCAGTTCGGCCGTGTCAACCAGCTCATGCGCTCCCGGGCGCCCAGGTTCAGCCACCCCCGCCGGGTGGGAAGCTCCTACCTGCTCAGCGGACTGGTCAAGTGCCGCAGGTGCAACCGCGCCCTCTCCGGCCAGGACTCCAAGGGCGGCAAGTTCGCCTACTACGTCTGCCAGTCCCTGATGAAGCGGGGCAGCGGCGCCTGCGACGCTCCCAGGCTCAACGCCCGCCGCTTCGAGGAACTGGTGGTCGGCAAGATTCGCTCCAACATTCTCACTGAGAGCAACATCCTGGAGTTGGTCAAGCTGGTGGACGAGGAGATGGACGGCGTGGCCCGGGAGCAGCGCCAGCGGCTGGAGACCGCCGAGTCGGAGCTTGCCGAGGTGCGGCGGCGTCTGGAACGGCTCTAAAATCTGGCGGAAACCACCGACCTGGACATCGAGGACTTCAAGCCCCGCATCCGGGACCACCGGGAGCGTCAGCAGCGGCTGGAGGCTACGGCGGCGGAAGCCAGGGCGATGCTGTCCCAACGCCGGGTGGTGCTGGACGACGTAAAGACCATCGCGGCCTATGCCGAGGACATGAGCGAGTATCTGAAGGAGAGTGAGTTGACCGAGCGCCGGGCCTTCATCGAGTCCTTCGTCAAGGAGATCGTCGTACAACCCGGCAACGCCGTGGTGCGCTACACCATCCCCATGCCTGAGGATAGTCCGATAGAGGGAAAGGACTCTGAAATTGTAGGTCTGGATGACCCGGTACTGTCTACCGTCAAGTTAGGTGGGCCGGACTGGACGAAATCAAGAACCGAGGCCGATTCCGACGTCACCCCGTCCTGCGGCATGGGGATAGTGTACGTCAGAACCGCCTCGTCCTCCACGATTTCAATGCCCTGCACGAAGTTGCGGATAAGGGCCTTCCGCTCCGGGAACATCCCTTCCCGGAATAACTCGCGGAAGTCCACCACGTACCCCTTGATCTCCTTGCTGGTCGGCAACTCCGCCCGCCGCTGCTCCAACTGGGCCTCGGCCCCCTCCCGCGCCGCCGTGAGTTGGTCCTGGCGGCTCTTCAGGGACAGGATGCGGGGCGACAGCGCCTCGATGGGCAACTGCTTGGTCTCCAGGGCCTGGTAGAGGTTCTCCAATCGGGTGTCCACGTCGGAAAGCTCGCTGTTGATGGCGGTCAGCCTGCCGTTGACCTCTCCGGCCAGGTTGTCGATCTCCTCGGCCACCAGGGTCACCAGTTCGGTGATGGTCTCCTCGGTGAGAATCCGCTCCCGCACCTTCTCGATTACCAGGTCCTCCACCTTGGCGGCGTTCAGGTAGCGGGCGGTGCAGGCCCCGGCGCCCTCGCGGAACAGGCTGGCGCAGACATAGTAGGCGAACTGGCCGCTCTTGGCCCCCTGTGCCGAGTAGGGCTTGCCGCACACCCCGCAGCGCAAGAGACCGCTCAGCAGGTACTGGCTGCCCACCCGCGCGGGCCGCTGGCTGGCTGGCGCACGCTCGTGGAGTCCCTGCTGCACCGCCTCGAAAAGCTCCCGGGACACCAGCGCGGGCCAGGCGTTTTCCACCCTTACCGGCTCTTGCGCTTTCTCGTCCTTGCTCTTGACACCCCATACGGCGGTTCCCGTATAGGCTTCGTTGGTCAAGAGGTAGTGGAGCACGTTCTTCTGCCAGCGCCTTCCCCGGTTGGTGATGCCCCGCCCGTTCAGCTCTTTGCAGATTTCCATCAGCCCGTTGCCCCGGCGGGAACTCTCGAATATCTCCTTGACTATCGGCGCGGCCACCCGGTCAACTTCAAGGGTGGGGCGGTCCTTCACCCCGTCGCTGACCTTGATGCGGTTGTACCCGAAAGGCGCTTTGGAGGCCAGGAAATAGCCCCTTGACGCCGCCTCCCGCATTCCCCGGACAACCTCTTGGGCAAGATTTTCTGAGTAAAATTCGTCCACGGACTCAATGATGGCCTCCATCAGCTTGCCGGTGGGGGAGTCGTCGGCGTGCTCGGTGATGGAGACCACGCGGATGCCCTTGCGCCGCAGCATGGACTTGAAGGCCACGGCGTGTTCCCGCTTGCGGGCGAACCGGGAGAACTTCCAGACCAATATCACCTGGAAGGGCGCGGTGGTCTTACCGCCCTCGTCGATCATGTTGCGGAACTGGGGCCGGTCGGCGATGCGGCCGCTCTCGGCCTCGTCCACGTACTCGCGGGCCACGGAGTAGCCGTTGTTTTTGGCGTAGTCCCGCAGTGCCCGCAATTGGGCGGCCACGAACAGGTCCACGTCCTGGCGGTCGCTGGAGAACCGGGCGTAGAGTGCCGCCGGGGTCGGGGGTTGGAACTGCTGTTTCTTCATGTTCATCTCCCTTGGTTGGTTTGTGCTCGGATTGGGCTGTCTCTTACTGGTCAGTTGAACCGGCTACGGGGTGGACTTGGAGGCGGAAGCCCAGGGACCGCAGCACCCGAAGCACGGTGTTGAACTCGGGGCTGGCCCCGGCCCGCATGGACTTGTAGAGGCTCTTCTCGCCCAGGCCGGTCTCCCGGGCCACCCGCCGCATCCGGTGGGCGCGGGCCATCTCTCCCATAATGCCCATGATCAGCTCCCGGTCGCCCGCTTCCAGGGCGGCGTTCAGGGCAGCCGTCATCTCCTCGGATGTGGCCGGATATTCCGCCCGCGTTTCGTTGCTGCCCATCGCCGCTGCCCCGTCGTTATGATTTTTGCCCATACCCCACTATGTTATCCCATCGGATACCTTCTACGCAAGGGCTAACTGTCATTCTGAGCCGCTGTATTCGGAAATTGCGCTTCTACAATCCAGGATGAATGAGATGAATGGGGGCAGCCGGGGCCGTAAGCACACCGGTCTTCATCTTCACGATTGCCAGAACCGCCACCAGGGGCCTCGCCTCTCCTGCGTCGTTGATGTCTGTGCCGCCCTCAACTCGTCGACCAGCTCGGCATTGCGCTGCCGTTCTTGGTCAAGCTGCCCTTGCAGAATGGTCACCTCCGCCTCCAAGTCGCGTATCCGCTCCCGAGCTACGGCCAGCTCCGATTGCGGGGTGTCGATGGCGCTCGGCAGGTCGTCGTCCAGCATCACGTAGACCCGGTGCCGCCGTCCGCGCGGCTCCCGTCTTACCGGCACCTCCCCAGCGGCGATGCGCCGGTTCAGCGTGGACAGGGACAACCTCAGCTCCCGGCAGGCTTCCGCCTTGGTCAGCAGTCTCATGTCCTCATCTCTCATTGTGTCATCATGTCTCATTTTCGTGTCATTCCTGATGTGTCATACGTGTCAGCGGCTTTTCCACCCACAGGGACGGGGCCGGTCCGCCTCCCCGGAAAGCCCCGACTTTTGCAACAAAATGCAGCCCGGAGGGCTTTTGGGGTCAGACAGGGTTGAGACCGGGGAAAACCCCTGTCATCCCTATTGGATCGGCCCTCCCCTACAGGAAATGCCGGGAGCCGCTTCACCGGAAAAGTTGCACTTTGACCAGTCGCCGCAGTTCCAGCCTTTCCCAGGGTTCCGGGGCGGGCAGCAGCCACGTGTCAGCCAGGATGCCCCGCCGGGCGATGGTCTCCAGGTTGGAGCTGGCGAAGAGGGCGTGATCCACGTAGCTGGCGGCGTCCATGAAGGCGTCCTCGTCGTCGGGGGTCTCGAAGACGAACAGGACCAGGGGCAGCTCCCCACCGTGGTCCTGCCGGGCGTAGCCGCTCTGGAAGTAGCGGCGGTAGTTCTCCAAGCGGGCGCGCACCCGCCTGGGCGTGGTGGCCCGGCGCTCGAACTCCAGGAAGCAGTGGCGGTATCCCTCGGGCAGGTCCAGGGTGAAGGACAGGTCGGGATGGACCACGTAGTTCTTGTCGTTGTACCAGTACCCCACGGCGGAGCGGGCGGTGGGCAGCAGGTCCAGGAGGCCGTAGTCCCGGCTGCGGGCGCATTCGGCGGTGAGATTGGCGGCCAGGGTGGTCAGGGCGTCGTGGTGTTCGGGCTGGGAGGCCAACGCGCGCAGGGCGGTGCCGGCGTAGACGCGGGGGTTGTTGAGGCTGGGCTCGGCGGTCCAGCGGTCCAGGATTTGCCCCACGGCGGCCCGGTCCCGGCGGGCAGGCACGTCAACCCCTCGTCGGTGAGCACGTGCAGCGGTCCGTCGGCGCGAATCAATGCCAGGTCGGTCAGCGCCCGCAGCATCTGGTTGGTCCGTCGGCAGGTGACGCCGCCCATCAGCCCGGCCAGTTGGCCGGTGTCGCACAGGGCCCAGGCGGCCAGCAGGTCCAGGGCCTGCTTTTCCGTGCGCGTGAGTTTGACAGCCAGGGAGTTCCCGACCTGCTCCGATGGCTGCGGCATCATCGCCCGCAGGCGGCTGGGATACAGTTCCTCCGGGTCGGGCGTCGGGTGGTCGGCGTCGTGCTTCGCCCGGCGTCCCAGCCAGCCCATGATGTCGTCCAGGGACACGTCGGGGTTGACCGTCTCGGGCAGGAAGGAGCGGCTGCCCCCGCCGCACTGCTGCCAGACCGGGGCCTGGACGTCTCCCGCCAGCAATTCCACCTCGGTGGCGACAAAGGTGCTGCGGTGCTCTGTGGGGTCACCCAGGGTGCGGAAGGCCCGGCGGGTGGCTTGGTCGGAATGGGTCAGCACCAGCGTTGCCGTGGGCCGCTGGCGGGTGCGCAGTTGCTCCAGGGTTCGCAGGCGGTAGCGCAGGTTGGCCGAGGACAGCATCGGCCCCTGGCGCACGATGCCCAGGGAGCGGCCGCCGGACAGAGCCTGCCCCGTACTTGATACGGGGGTGATCAGCAGGTCGTAGGGTCCCTGGCGGTGGTGGTCAACACGGACGGGCTTTGCGTCCGGGTCGGCGCGGGCGATGACGGCGGCCACGTGGCAGAGCACCGCCACGACGTCCAGGCGTTCGGTGAGCAGCCGGAACCACTCCCGGGACACCGGGTACTCGCTGAGGAAGCGTTCCGTACCGTGTTCCACCCGGGCGGCGGCCTCGATGCCCTGTTCCGTGGGGAAGTGGCGGCGCCGGGAGTTTGGCCCCAGGGCTCCCAGGTGATGGACCACCGAGTCCGCCAACCCGCGCTCGGGGAGCTTCGCCAGCCTGCGGCGCAGGGTGGTTTCGGGAACCCTGCCGAAGCCGGACAGTTCCTCGGCGGTGGACAAGGGCGCGGCGCACAACAGCCGCAGCGCGTCCTCCAGGGGCTCGGCCAGGGGTTTCGGATTGGCGGCGGCGCGTCGCTGAATCTGGCGGCTGGCGGTCATGGCCGAGGCCGCCGCTTCGATAACCTCGGGGGCGTCGCCGACGGTCCTGATCACCACCCTGGGCAGGGAACGGCCCAGACGCCCCCGCTCCAGGAACCGCTACAGGGTGTGGCGGGATACGCCGAAAGTCTCGGCGGCCTTGGCCCTACCGTGCCACAGCACGTAGGTGCGCACGTAGTCGCCGATGGCGTAGTCGAGGTCGTTGTCGGTTGGTTCTTCGTCTGCCGGAATTGGCGTGCTGGTGTTAGTTGTCGTCAATATGATTCCTCCCGGGGCAGTAGCCCAACACTTCATTGTCCAGGGGAAATCGCTTGCCCGTAATGCCTTGCGAGGCATTACGTTGGAGACAGTTTTGTGGTATGGGGTGGGTCGCGAATGCGATTGTCCTGGGCCAACGCGGAGGGCGAACCGCAGCCTGCGGACGCGCCGCCGGTTCCGCCAGTTGCTCAGCCGCCAGCCCTCGGGTCCAGTGGCGGCTCCGGTGCGGCACGCTCGGCCTGCCGCCGCAGGTGGGCGCGGGCGATCATGCGGGCCAGCATGCGCAGCCCCATCTGCATCCTCTCCCCCTGCGCGTCGGTGTGCTGCGGGGATGTTCCCTTTGGGGTCTTTCTGCCGGCGGTCCCTGATTTCCGGTTGCTCCCGGAGGGACGCTCCGTTCTGTTTCTTCTCGTCTTGTTTCGCATACCCTCTTGTTAGGGGCGTGTGATTGGGCCAGTGTGTCTAGCCGGGGTTCCAGTTTCAGGATCATGTCGTTCACCTTTCAAAGATTTGGGGCACCGGCGCCTTCGCCAGCGCCGCCAGAAAGTGTGGCCAACGGAATGGCGGTGGAAAACTACCTGTGGGGGTTACCAGCCTTGATAACCACTACGGGTCTCTTGGCATTCGTCCCCTCCCCTGCTGTAGTGGGGGTGTACAGGAGATTGAGTTTGGTGGCGAAGGTCTCGGGTGGGTCGTGTCAAAGCTGAAACGGGGGGAAATCACACCCCTACAGGATGTGAACAGTGAACACCTGAAGTTAAGGGCGGGTTCCGGTCCGGAAGCCGCAAACCCGATGGATGTGGGGGTGCGTGCAGCGGGGTCAACCGGCCCCCCGGCGGGACCCCCCCGAAAACGCCGGGGATGTGCCGGTGCGTGACGCGCTGCATGGAGCCGATCCGAACCCGGTGCGCAGCCGTGAGCAATTGGCGAAGTCTGTGGGACTGGAGATTTCCGCCGTTGGCCGGTCTGTCGCTGGGGGAAGTCTCCGGGCAGCGCGCCGGTCTCGTAGGGCAGTAGGCGGCCGTTAACGTTGACCAGGTTCCGGCACCCGTTGATGCGGGTTTCAGTGTTGCGGTTCATCATCTCGTACCTCTTCGAATTGGTTTGGCAATCGGCGGACCGACCTTTCCACCGGAGAGTGTGAACAACTCAAGCCCCCGGCATAACCGCCTGTGGGGGCGATCATATGAGGGGGCCTATAGGCCCTTATGTTGGCGACCCCTTTCTTGATGGCATCGGGGTGTACAGGGAATTGAATCCGGTTGCAAGAATGCCAGACGGGTTATTTCGTAGCTGAAATGGCGCGAAATCCCCCTCTACAGGAGATAGGCAGTGAACACTTTGACTTGCGGGTGCGTTCCGGTGGTCAGTGGCATCCGCCGTAGCTGAAACGTGCATTTTTGCTCAGCGGGGAATCGGGGCTGACGTGCAAAGGACCAACGTGAAACGGACATTTTTGTACGCGGGGCGGGATGATGGCGGCGGAAGGGACTGCCCCAGGGCCTTCGGGTCGGGCCGGGGTTTGGGTTTCCGGGTCAAGTCGTTCACCTCCCTGCGGTCTGTTTCGTCGGCTGCTTCGCCAACCCCACCGGATAGTGTGAACCAACCAATCCCTCCGCATAACCTCCCATAGGGGGCCGCATTCGTGCGGGGTCCTACAGGGCTCCACGCCGGAGACCCCCTCCGGGATGTCATCGGGGCGTACAGGGAATTGACGCCGGTTGCAGAAATGCAAGCCGGGCCATTTCGTAGCTGAAATCGGAGAAAACCGGCCCCTTATCGGAGAAAACCGGTTAACACTTTCCGTAAGTCCCCGTTCCAACTTCCGATTGCAGGAGCCGTAGCTGATAGTTGCAGTTTTGCAAGTGGCCGGAATAGCCCACCAGTTGCATCGGCCCCGTTGAAAAGTTGCATTTCTGCAACTGGACACGAACGAGGCGCTGGGGATGAATGCCAGGCAGCCGGGCATCGACAGGAACAAGAACGTGGAGCACTCGCACCACCTGCGGCTGGCCCTGGGCGGGGCACTGATGGCTTGGGTAGGGTGTTGACCCGGCGTTGAAACGGGGAAGCGGTTCCCCATCATGGGGCTGGCGCTATCGGAGGATTGCAGGCTGGCTCTGGGCGTCCGGTGCCGGTAGCGCTCGGCGCTGGTTGTGAACTTCAGTGAAATAAACTGAATACTTCGGCGTCTGGGGCGCACAGAGGCTATCCAAAGCCCGCGAGAGCAGCGACAATTAAACCGTTGTCAGGCTTTTCCAGGTTTCCCGCCATAGAAACCTGGGGGTCGGTCCCTCAGCCCGGGTCTTTGCCGAAAGGTCGGCCCACGAGGGAATGCTGCCGCTGCGGATTTGACGTAGCTCTCTGCAAGCAGCGCGGGCCGGTGTGATGTAGCCCTTCGTTCCCGGCCCAGTCCAACGAGTTGGAGTGTTTAAGTCCTTGGCTCGTTGGGCAGTCCGGCGGTTGGAGTGTTAAGCCCTTCTTCCGCCGGGCGCCGTTCAGCGGTTCGGAGCTGATCCCTCCGGCTGCTGGGCACCCGTCCGATGCTTGGAGTTGACCCCTCCGGTCATCGGGCGACGGGGACGGAGCGTTTGGCCGCGCTTCCTCCTCACCCAGGTTGAGGCGTTGCGGGTTCCTCTCGCGGCGCCCCAGCCGGAACCTCACCCAAGCGGAGCGCAAGGGTGCGCTCAACCTGGTATCCACCACACGGCTCGGAATCCCTATCCAACGGCGCATCATCATTGTCAGGGAGGTGACGTACAGAAACAGGACGGCATCCAGGTTTCCCTTACCCATCGGGTCTCACTTGTGCGGAGCGGCCCAACCTGCTTCGCAAGCTTCACCCTGCGGCTGGAGCGGACAACAGGCTCCTCCGCTTCCCCACGCCTGCGACGCAGCTGCTGAACAGGGTCAGCGCCGCCGCAGGTTCAACACGCTCCGGCAGCCCAGCAAAGACGGCGGGCCGGACGCTTGACGTTGCAACGCAGTGCCCCTCGCGCCGGTGGCTGACAGAATAGCCACTGGCCGGACTGCGTTCCTCTCCCATTCCCTCATTTCTCCCGCGTAGCAGCCACCAGGATTCGCGTTCCTGCTGAACGACACCCTGGCCGCACTGCGTCTTTCAATAACTCCCCAACCGGCTTTCCCCGATGCTCAACCCAGCCTTGGGCGCAGTGCGTCCTGCGCCGGAGCGCCGGATTGAGCGGCTCAACCCCACCCTGGGCGAACTGCGCCTTCCGCCAGCCCTCAAGCTGGCGTTCTCCGTTGTGCCGCCAAGCCCAGGGGGCATTGCGTCCGGCGGCGGAATACCACCGCCGTATTCACAGGGCGGCATTCAAGGGCGCCAGGGAACGGTTCGCCCGATGCAAGACGCTTCGGTCAGTGTGGGCCGCGTCATCAAGCGTCGCCAGCGGCAGACGGCCAGACTAATGGCCGGTGGCACCGCCACCAACGACGACAGAATCATCAACCGATGGGTAACCCGTAATCAAAAGGAGGTAGCGATGAATCTGGAATCCCCGGCTCCTACTGGACGGTTGGAGCAATTTATGGAATAGCGGGAACCCAAGGCCTGTCTCCCTCACGGTGAGGGAAGCGGCAAAAACCAGGAGGCGGCCAGGCGAGCCGCCACAGACAACTGAAAATACACAGCTTACAGCAAAGCGGGGGGCTGGTCTCGAAAGGGACCGGCCCCCCGCTTTCTGCGTTTCGGAGGAAGCGACATGAAGGCGATCACCAACATTGACATCACGGCAAGCACCAACGGCAACGGCAACCCCGTACCGGATACGGAACAGTCCCCAGAGGTATCTGACAGCGCGGCGGGTCAGGAAAAGAACAACGGCAAGCCGGAGAGCGAACTCCGCGCTGCGGCCAGGCGCCACGGTCTCACCCTCAAGCAACTGGCGGCGAAGATGGGCGTGAGCTACGGCTACCTGTCCTCCGTCTCCGCCGGGCGCAGGCCCTGGTCTCCCATGCTGCGGGAAAGGGTTGCGGCAGTGCTGGGCGAGGTGCCGGGGCCGGGCGTTGTCTACCGCCAGGGCGGCCTGGTGCAAGAGAAGGGAGAGAGCAGCTGTGCGCCGCGTGACGCGGCATAGGATACCCGGCTCAGCCGGGAAGAACTCGGAGAAGGTTCTTGGGCCAACCGACCCACCTCGAAGCGAAAGCCCAGGGGGAAAGTAGCATGTCGGTAAAGCGGCTACGGTCTGAAAGCGTTGTAAGACCGGTTCCGCAAGGCCCGCGCGATACGGTAAAAGCTAGACTGCCTGAACCCCAGTTCCCAGATGGTGTTCTCTCCACCCGCCGGTAGAACGCTTGTAACCCGGCGCCACTCATTACATCGGTCGGTAGCTGCGACCGATGCAACTCCGATGAGCGGACGATGGCCGATGTGGTCATTCAAGGGGACGAACGGGGCACCTACAGTCGCGCTAGATACGTCCTATGTCAACGGAACGCGGGATGGCCTACGGGGGGAGACCCCTAGGGTCACGGAGTCCTCGTAGTAGTCCGAGGACGGGAAAGCCGTCCACATGGCGAAGGAGGACAGGTGGTTCAGACGGAATACAACAGGGAGATATGCAGAATGCAAGACGCCGAAACTGTATTGAACGTCATATAAACCACTGGAGAGCCGGATGCGGTGAAAGCCGCACGTCCGGTTCGGAGGAGGGCCGACGGAAAAGTTCTCCGCTAACGCGTCGTAACTCGCCGGCGGCCTATCCTACACGTCCGGGAGCTGGCCCGGGAGCGGGGCATGAGCCTGATGCAACTGGCGGACCGCGTGGGGGTGAGCAGCAGCTACATGTCCGACGTGTCCCGGGGCCGCAAGCACATGAGCCCCGGGGTGCAGGCCCGCGTCGAGGCGGCCCTGGATGCCCCGGTCAAGGTAGAGGCCGCCCAACCCGCCGCCGTGGACCCGCGAGCCCTCTGGGACCGGATGGAAATAATAGGCATAAGCCAGAACGAGACGGCCCGCCGGGCGGGCATCAGCTCGGCCCATCTCTCCCAGATCATGAACGGCCAGCGAACCCCGTCAGGGGACGTTCTCAGGCGGCTGCACGAGGTCCTGTTCCGGCCCACGGCGGCGGAATTGGTAGTGCCTGCCGAGGTGAAGGTGATGGCCTGGAAGAAGGATGCGCGGCGCGGCGTGGTGGTGCGGGGCGCCGGCGGGCCTGGGGGTGGAAGTAACGTTGGCGGCGGCACCGTCCGCATCGGCGGTCGGGTGCCCTGGGGCGCCGAGGTGGAATACGCTTACCGCGCCGGGTACGACAGCCGGGGCCGGGTGTCGGTGACCCACGTTGTGGACGAGCGGGGCTACTCCGTGATGTTCACGCAACGGGAGCCGGGCGCTGCTTAGTACTACAGTTGCAGATATGTGGTGAGGAGTTTCAGGCGGCGTCGGTAATGACAGCGCCGGGCCGTTGCTTGGTGCCGCCGTCTCCACTGAGACCACCGCAGCACTGATTCGTCCGTAGGGTGGTGTCTCCATATCAGCCGGTAGAGTAACCGCCGAACCTCGGGCACCGTCAGCGGTATCAGCCTTTCCTCCAAACTGGGGCAGCCCCCTTTTCTCCCAGACGTCCCGGCGACGATGCCTGGCGCCGTACCACCGCCAGGTAGGCGTGGGCCAGCATCGCCAGGGTGATGTGCCGGTACCAGCCGTCCCACCGGCGCACCTCGTATTGGTCCAGTCCCACCTGTCCCTTGGCCTCCTCAAAGCATTCCTCAATGGCCCACCGGGTTCCGGCCACCCGCACCAGTTCCTCCAGGGCTGTTCCCGTCGGGCCGTAGCACACGTAGTAGGCCAGTTCCTCGGGCTTGGCCACGCTGCGCCGGGCCAGCAGCCAGTACCCCTTGCCAGGTTCTCTCAGGGGCCGAATATCCACCAAGGCCCAGTCGTAGACCCGAGGACCCTTGGCCCCATCACCGGCGCTCAGCCGGACCCAGCCCGACTCTTCAACCCCAGACGCCAGCCGGTCAGCCCGCACTTGGCGCGGACCCTGGTCCGTCCCAGCCCACAACTTCTCATTGCTCTTGATGGCCAGCACGTGAGGAACGTCCCGCCGCTCCAGCCACAGCCGCAGGTTGCGGTCATTGCCGTAGACCTCGTCCCCGGTGGCCCAGCCGAAGGGGACTCCCGACTCCACCGCCCGTTCCAGCATCCGCCGGGCCAGTTGCGGCTTGGTGCGAAACGCCACTTGCTCCGGCACGCCAGCCTCCTCCCGGCGTTCCTGGTCATCGGCCCACACCTGAGGCAGGTAAAGCTCCCGGTCCAGCAGGGTCCTCCCCTTGGCAGTAGCGTAGGTCAAGAATACCCCAATCTGGCAGTTCTCGATCCGTCCCGCCGTGCCGCTGTACTGACGCTGCACCCCCACAGACTTGTTGCCCTTCTTCAGAAACCCAGTCTCGTCCACCACCAACACCCCGTTGGCGTCGCCCAGGTGCTCCACCACGTAGTCCCTGAGATCATCGCGAACCAGGTCCGCGTCCCAAATGTAGGTTGACAGCAGATGCTGCACCCCATAGGGTGTGGCGTCCCCGGCCTGCTCCGCCAGTTGCCAGCCGTTCTTGCGCTCCACCGGACTGAGCAGCCCTTTCAGATAGTCCAGCGATCGTCGACGTGGTTCGGGACGCCGGAACCGCCCCGCAATGCACTCGTGTACCCGGTCGATACCCTCAGCCCACCGGGCGACCTCTGCCACCCCATCCCCATGCACTGCCACAGCCTCACCTCACCACCCGTTGATTGCCCCAATCCTAGTCGTTTTCAATCTGCAACTGTAGTATTAGAGCCTGTTTACGATCTCTGGAATATGTTAAGTTGAGACTATTGCCAAGGGGGAGATAATCATGTCCCATTCATATCCCAGTGACGTTAGTCGTGAGCAATTTGCCCTGATTCTGCCTGCTTTGGAGTCGGTGCGCCGCCGGACCAAGCCCCGCACCGTGGAATTGTATGATGTATTCTGCGGGGTTCTGTACGTCCTGAAAAGCGGCTGCCAGTGGCGAATGCTGCCCACGGACTTCCCCGATTGGCGCACTTGCTACAAGTATTTCCGCCAATGGAGTGATCTGCCCGACCCAGAGGAAGAATCCATTCTGGAGCAGGTCTTAAAAAAAGTTGGTTGGCGCGGCCCGAGAGAGCAGTGGTCGGAAAGAGCAAACCAGCTTCTGCATCGTGGACTCCCAGAGCGTGAAGAATGCCGATAGCGCCGAGAACAAGGGTTATGACGCTGGCAAGAAGGTGTCGGGGATCAAGCGTCATATCGCGGTGGACACGCAGGGGTTGCCCCATGCAATTCACGTGACCACCGCCAACGTTGGCGACCGGGCTGGGGCTTTGACCATGTTTGGCCACTGCCGAGCCGATCTCAGCCAGGTGCAAAAGGTGCTGGTTGATGGGGGTTACACTGGGAAACCCTTTGCTTTGGCGGTGGAGCAATTGTTGGGAGCCACCGTCGAAGTGGTGCAACGCCATGAACTGCACACTTTCGTGGTGCTTCCGAAAAGATGGGTGGTGGAGCGGTCCTTCGCCTGGCTGGACAAATGCCGCCGACTCTGGAAGAACTGCGAAAGAAAACTCAATACCAGCCTCCAAATGGTGGTACTCGCCTTCACGGCGTTAATCCTGAGAAGATTGTAAACAGGCTCTTAGAGACTCGGAGGAGGACACCGAATCGCGGTGTCCTCCCTCCTACGTCCATGTATGGGGGCAATTTTGCGTTTCAACCCACTTGCGGTCGCGCCGCCCTCCCCTAATCGGTGAACAGGTGGCCCAGGCCCAGCGAGTCCGCCACTTTCAGGAGCGCCGCAAAGTGCTGCGTGCTGGGCCGCACCCCCTTGTCCCTCCAGCGCCTCACGGTTTCGGGATCGGCGTCGAGACGGCGGGCCAACTCGACCCACGACAGGCCCGACTCCTGCTTGAAGCGCACCAGGCACTGCGGAAAGTCGTCGGGGAAGTCGTAGGTGATTCTGCTGTGGTGTGTGTGCTGTCTCGGCATGAGGCGCCAGCCCTCCCGGAGGACGATTGCAAAGCCCCTTTCTCCAACGGGAATATCTGGCCGCGCTGTGCACTCGCTCTCTACCCTCCCCCTGGGGTCTTGGGCTAATCCCGCTCCTGGCGAGGCCAGTGGCCTCACCAGGACATGCATCTATGCGGGCCTTTTTTGTTGCCCGGAATTACTGCGGGCAGCCGTCTCGACTATTTTAAATTGGGCTTGACCACTGGCCCCTGCTGCTGCCTTCTTGACCGGCTGCCGCCGACAGCCAAGCCGTAGCCCGCATCAATAATTTACCCGTCCTCGCGCTGCCTCGGCCCGGCCTTGGGGTTACCGTTCGGGGTTGGGCAGGGTCAGGAAATCCGACCACTCCGATACACCCGCACCGTTGCCGGCCCGCACCGCAAAGTAGTAAAAGCCATAGTCCGGCAGATTGCTTGCCGTCGCCCCCGACCCGTCAAGGTCCAGTTCAATCTCACCGGTGGGCAGCTCCACCCAGTCCGTATCACCATAAAATCGCACCTGGTAATACGCCGCGCCCTCTACGTCGTTCCAGTCCAGTCGCACCTGTCCCTTAACGGTCACCTCGCCGGACGGTTCGTCCGGCGTATCGGGCGGGTCGGTTGGCTTTGGATCCGACTCCGGTTCGACGACCGTGAAGTTTGCGCTGGCCGACGCCAGTTCCACGCCGTCACCGGTCAGGCTGACCTCCAGGGTGTAATCGCCGGCCTTGCAGTCGGCGGAGATGGTCCCGGTGCGAATCTCCGGGTCTTCGTCCACCCGGCTGATGCTCCGGTCAGCGCCGATGCCCTGGCCCTCGCAGGCGTCGGCGCCCACCACGTCGGCCCGGAAGACCAGGTTGGCGTCGTTGTCCGGCGTCAGGTTGGCGAAGGACATGGTGACGCTGATCTCCGTCCCCTCCTCCACTGAATTGGAGGACAGTTCAATCGCCACCGCAGGTTCCGGGGCCGGGGCCCCGGCGCGGGTTACCGTTACCGTATAGGTCTTCGTCGTATCCCCGTCCTCTGCAGTCACCTCTACCGTGATGACGTTTTGGCCTACAGTCAGCGGGATTACCCTGTCCTCATCGACCGCATCGTCCAACTTGACCACGTAGCTGGCCCCGCTGTCGTTCACCGTTGGTGTCACCGTAGTTTCCGTTACGCCGTTGGCTACATCGGCGGCGTAATCGGTGGTGGCCGGGTCGAACGCGCCGAAGTCTACGCCGCTCAGGGTCAGGCCGCTCAGCGTGGCGTCAGTGGAAAGTGGTTCGGCCCGCGTGACGGTCACCGTATAGGTCTTGGTGGTCTCCCCGTCTTCGGCGGTGACCACGACGCTAACGCCGTTGGCGCCAATGGACAACTCGACGGCTCCGTCCTCATCGACCGCATCGTCCAGCTTGACCACGTAGCTGGCCCCATCGTAGTTAGTCGTTGGGGTCACCGTGGTCTGGTCCACGTCGTGGGCGACGTTCACGTCGTAGCTCGTGGTGTCCGAGGCGAAGGTGAAGGGCGCATCGCTCAACGTCAGATTGCCTAGCGTCGCGTCAGTGGAGACAGGCGGTTCAGCCCGCGTGACGGTTACGGTGTAGGTCTTAGTCGTGTTCCCGTCCTCGGCGGTCACATCGACAGTGATGAAGTTGCTGCCCACGGCGAGGGGTATCACCCCGTCAGCGTTGGTCGCGCCGTCGAGCTTGATTTCGTAGGTCGCCCCGTCATCGTTAGTCGTCGGAGTAACGGTGGTCTGCGTCACATCGCTGGCGACGCTGGCGGTGTACTCGGTCGTGGCTGATGCAAACGCCAGGGTGACATCGCTCAGCGTAAGGCCGCTCAACGCGGCGTCGGTGGAGGGCGGTTCTGGCTGTTGTTGGCCTGGGGCGTTGACCGTGAAGTAGGCGGTGGCCTACGCCAGCTCAACGCCGCCGGGGAAGAGATGCTGACCCGACGGTGTAGTCCCCGGGCGCGCAGGACGTGGAGATTCTCCCCTCGCGCACCTCCGGGTCCTCGTCCACCTGCTTCATATACTGGTCCACGCCGAGGCCATAGCCACCCCGCTGGTCTTCGCAGCCGTCGGCGTCCCCGTTTGCCGAGTTCTTCACGTCGGCCCGGAAGGTATAGTCCACGTCGTTCCCGTCGGAATCCCGCTCCAGGCCGCCGAAAGACATGGTGACGGTGATTTCCGTGCCTTCCTCCACTGGCCCGGACGGAGAGAGGGCAATCGCCACGGCAGGACCTGAGCCTGGCAGCGCGGCGCGGATGACGGTGACGGTGTAGGTCCTGGTGGTGTTCCCGTCCTCGGCGGTGACCTCTATGGCGATGGCGTTGCCGCCGAGGACCAGCGGGAGCACCCCGTCCGCGTCGGTCACGCCGTCGAGCTTGATTTCGTAGGTCGCCCCGCCGTCGTTCACCGTAGGCGTAACTGTGGTCTGTGTTACGTCGTGGGCAACGCTGGCGTTGTACGCGGTGGTGGCCGGGTAGAAGGGCCGTAGTTTACTCCGCTCAGGGTCAGACCGCTCAGCGTGGCGTCGGTGGAGGGCGGCGCGGCGCGGGTTACAGTCACCTTATAGGTCTTGACCGTGTTGCCGTCCTCGGCGGAGACCTCCACGGTGATGACGTTGCCGCCGACGACCAGCGGGAGCACCCCGTCCGCGTCGGTCACGCCGTCGAGCTTGATTTCGTAGGTCGCCCCGCCGTCGTTCACCGTAGGCGTAACCGTCGTTTCGTGCATGTCGTAAGGGACGGTGCCGGTGTACGCAGTGGTGGCCGAGTCGAAGGAGCCGAAGGAGACGCCACTCAGGGTCAGGCCGCTCAGCGTGGCGTCCGTGGAAAGCGGTTCCGGCTGTTGTTGGCCTGGGGCGTTGACCATGAAGTCGGCGGTGGCCGACGCCAGCTCGACGTTGAAGGGGGACGAGATGCTGACCTCGACGGTGTAGTTCCCGGGCGCGCAGGACGTGGAGATGCTCCCTCCGCGAATCTCCGGGTTATCGTCCACCTGGTACATGTAGCGGTCGTTGCCCATGCTGCCGCCCTCGCAGGCATCGGCATTCCTCACGTCGGCCCGGAAGATGTAGTCGACGTCGGAGGTGTCCGAGTCAAAGTCCAGGCCGCCGAAGGACATGGTGACCGTGATTTCCATGCCTTCCTCCATCGGCCCGGACGGAGAGAGGGCAATCGCCACGGCAGGACCCGAGGCCAGTTCGGCGCGTGTCACGGTAACGGTGTAGGTCTGGGCGGTGTTCCCATCCTCGGCGGTCACCTCGACGGTGATGACGTTGGTGCCCACGGTGAGGGGTATCACACCCCGTCCGAGTCGGTCACGCCGTCGAGCTTGATTTCGTAGGTTGCCCCGCCGTCGTTCACCGTAGGCGTAACCGTGGTCCGGTCCACCCCGTTGTCAACATTAACATCGTAGCTCGTGGTGTCCGAGGCGAAGCTAAAGGGCGCATCGCTCAGGGTCAGGCCGCTCAGAGTGGCGTCGGTGGAGGGAGTGGGAAGCGGAGCGGCTGAGGCAGTCTCGAAGACCCAGGGGCGAGCCTGATTGATCGCCAGGATGTTACCGCTGGTGATCTTGAACTCGATTTCCATGGCGAACGGGTCACCGGATGCGGGGTCGTACAGCCTCTCGAACTGCTCATGGATCGTGGTGAGGTGCCGGCGCAACTGATCTATTTGAGCTTTGGTCATGAGGAGTTGGCCCGGCGGCACCTGGTTGGAGGTGCCAAGAACACGGTAATACCAGCCCGGGTTCTGCGGATCCTTGATCAGCATTTCCTCCGGCACCGAGTGCGCCTCGGGGTTGGTGACCACGTCCTCGCCGATCTGCGTGTGACGTAATAGCTCCCGTCTCGGCCGGAGATGGGGTCGAAGCTAACGGCGACACCGTTCCTCAGTTCGTCGGAGTAGTTGGGATGCACCAGCACCCCCATGGCCGCCTTCAGGTGGTCGATGCGATGGAAGTCCCGTTCGATGAAGGCGCGGAAGTTCCACAGGCTGGCGTACACCTGTTTGAGGGACTTGGCGATGCCGTCCTCCTCGGTCTCGTCGGGATGCTGGGTCTTGGAGTCGTACAGCCCCGCGCCGTTGAAACCGGGCAGGTCCTCGTTGTTGGTGCTGGACCGGTAGCGCAGGGACGTTGCCTCGGGAAACGTGGCATGCATCGTGGTCAGCGCTGTGGTCATCCACTCGGGCACGTCGGCCTTCTTGATGGCCTTGCGCAGCTTCTTGAGCTCGGACTCCTGGGTGGCGAAGTCCGTCTGGAAATCAGGGTCGGCCAGCATGGTTTCGATGTCGTCGTAGAACCCGTTGTGCTTCATGAACTCGTCGTAGAAATAGAACGGCACCGAGAACCCGTCGGGGACCGTCCCCTCCGGAAACTCAAAAGTCCCCAGCACGGCCACGTTAGCCGCCTTGACGCCGAACGAGGTCCAGTCCTCGAAGCCCACCTCACCCAAGGGGGTGATTACTGTGACCGTGAGGTCCCTTGCGGCGTCTGTTCCGCGGCGGGCCGGGCAGCGGCGTAGTGGGCATCGACTTCCGCGCGGGTGGCCGCGCGGATTGTGTATCCGCCCTCGGTCACCGTGTAATGGACGTAGCCGCCGAGGAGCGCCTCGATGGCGGGTTCGTCGAGGGCGTCGCGGATGAAGGCGTTGGGCACGCCGTCCTGCACGGCCCGCAGGTTGACGTGGGACAGCGGCGTTTGGGGCACGGTGGAGACGATGCCTGCCACGCGGGGAAGCTCGTTGGGCAGCGCCTCGTAGATCACCACGTCGCGGGGGTTGGGACGCTCGTCCGGTTCCATGACCCGCAGCAGGCCGTACCCTTCCTCCGGGTTTAACGCAAGGAAGTTGGTTTCGCCGAAGATGTCTTCGTTGAATACGAGGTCGATGCGGGATGCCCGGTACAACGGCAGGACGGACTGGAAATGCGGAAGCGCCCGGTTTGATATGTAATAGGCCAGGTTGTCCTCAAGCACCGGCATGCTGGCGGCGAGCAGAGTATAGAGGCGCGCCACAAGGTTGAAGTGACGTCCGGAATATCCGCCTGGCCAGTAATAGTAGACTCCCCGGCTGCCATCGGGTGCAACGAGTTCCGGGTCATAGACGATCTCACCCCCGGGCAGCCCGTCCTGGCCCAACTCGAGGCCTACGGCATCCAGGAAGTCAGCATGTGACCCGTGCGTCTTGGTGTTCTGGAAGTAGACACTAGGGTGGTCGCTGCCCACGCCGAGCAGAGAAAATTGCGAAACTCTTTAGTCAACGAAGAGGTGAGATAAAGATGGCGTGGATAGGATTGATCGGCCAATGAGAGTGAGTGGAATTCGTCTGATACTTTGGTGGTATTCGTCCCCCGGAGGCGGTAGCAAGCTCAGCCGGGGAGTTTCGCAATTTTCTCGCCGAGCACAACGAACTTGACCTGCAATCTGCCACGGTAGGAAAATGCGCGGGAGAGCGTCTCGAAGGTCTCCCGGTCGGGAACGGCTACGGCGCCGTCGCTGATGTCGATGGCGGCGGCGGGGTTCACCGGGTTCATGCGCCCCAGGTCCGCGAGCTCGGTGATGTCGTCGATGCAGTCATCGGCCGGGTCGGCAATGAGGTACTTCTCCACCCGGTAGCGCTCTTTGGGCAGTGCCTCCACGTTCTCGGCGAGCGTTGTGGTGCCGGCTTCACCCGGAGTCACCGAGGCTGGTATCCACAGCGTGGTGTCGGCCTCCGGCTCGTGTCGCACATAGAGCACGAAGTATTCCTCGGCGGTGGACTCGACCACTATGGGGACAGCCCTCACCTCCACCTCTACCGGACTGGGGCATCCTGGACACGGATCTTCATCGACGGAAGGCCACGCTGGCCGAGGCCAGTTCGGTGTTGTCGGAAGAGGAGATGCTGGCTCGGACGGTGTACTCCCCTACCGGACAGTCTGCGGAGACGGTAGCCGCGCGAGTCTCCGGGGCCTCGTCCACCAGGTTGATGTTCTGGTCAACGCCCAGGCCGGCGCCCTCGCACCCGTCGGCGTCCTGCTCAGCCGAGTCCAGCACGTCGGCCCGGAAGATGTAGTCGGTAGTGCTCGCGTCGGAGTCGGACGTCAGGTTGCCGAAGGACATGGTGGCGGTGATGGCCGTGCCCTGCGCCACGGAGGTGTCGGAGAGGCCGACCGCTATGGATGGCCATGACTGAGCGTGGGCTGGGTTGGGGGATCCGGAGGTGGTTAAGAGGAAGGCGGCTGTGCCTACCGCCGCCAGTGCGGTTAGAGGGAGGTTACCCCGTTGAGACGGCTTCCTTTGGCCAGGAAAGTCGGGGGGGGGGGGCTGACAGGGGTAGGTATAGGGTGAAACTGGCCTGAGAACTTGGAAAGCGCACGGGATTCTGGCATCTTGGTGACAGTGAAGAAACCGGATGCCGGAGGTCTCCCATGCGCCTTCCACGGGAATGCTATCAGATGCAGCAGATTATTGAAACGCATCTACCTAACCTCACTCAGGCTCAATTGGCCGGGCTGGTCCTGTGGGTCTGCGGGGCTATCCTGGCGGGCAGCGCCTGCCAGAACGCCGTGGCCGCCGCCCTCTTCACCAAGGGAAACTGGTACAACCTGCGCCAGCGCCTGCGGGAATGGCTCTACGACGGTGGCGACCGGGCGAGCCCCTGCCAGACCGAACTGGACGTGAGTCTCTGTTTTGCGCCCCTGCTTCGCTGGGTCCTTTCCTGGTGGCATTCCGACCGGCTGGCCCTGGCGGTGGACCCCACGTTGAAGGGGGACGACACCACCGCCATCGTCATCAGCGTGGTCTACCGGGGCTGCGCCATTCCCGTGGCTTGGCGCATCCACCACGCCACCCAGCGCGGGTCCTGGATGGACCCGATAGTGGAACTGCTGCGGGAACTGGCTCCGGCGGTCCCTGAGGAAATGACCGTGATCGTGCTGTGCGACCGGGGCCTGGCCAGTCCGAAATTGTGGCAACAGATACGCGTTCAGGGCTGGTATCCCTACATGAGGTATGCGAAAAACGTCACCTTCTGCGCCGACGGCGGCCGCAGGCTTCCCGCCCGCGCCTTCGTTCCCCGTCCCGATACCGCTTGGATCGGCAGCGGCACCGCCTTCAGCACCCCCGCCGCAAAACGCCGCTGCACCCTGCTGGCGGTCTGGTACGTTGAGCAGGAGGAGCCTTGGATCATCCTGACCGACCTGCCGCCGGACCAAGTTGGAGTGAGTTGGTACGCGCTGCGCTTCTGGATCGAGTTGGGCTTCAAGGCGGTCAAGAGCCTGGGATGGAAGTGGGACAAGACCAGGAGAACCGACCCGGCGCGCATCTCCCGGCACTGGCTGGTGCTGTCGGTGGCGACGCTGCTGGCCCTGGCCTATGGCACCAGAGTGGAAGACGCCAACGAGCGAAGGATTGCGCCGGGCAGCCTGCGGGCGCCCCCCAAAGCCTGTCCCGTACTGGATACGGGGGCGCTGCCATCCCAGCACCGCTGCCCGTGGCACAGGCCAAGACGGACCGTCAGCGTCATCCGCCACGGCATCGACTGGCTGCGGCGGTTGCTGCTCCGGGGCCGCCTCTGGAGCCGGGTCTGGCTGCTGCCCGAACCCTGGCCGGAACCCAAGCCCAACCTGGAGGTCACCCGCCATGCCCACGCCTGAAAACCCCATACCTACCCCTGTCAGGGGGGGGAGGGGGGGTGAAATTACTCAGGCCGAAAACGGCCCGAGACGCGGCTTTCCCGGCAGCGGACAGCGCCGGAATGCCCCTGAACAACCCGGTGAATTGCGACCTGTCGTTATCCAATGCAAGGTACCCCTGCTTTTCCCGTGAAGGGAGGATTGAGTGCCGGGTCCGCTACGCCAAGCCCTGCACCGCCGCTTCGTAAACGCGGCATCACGCTCACAAAGCGAGAGAATGGCAGGAACCGCTTCGCCCTATGTACCTGGCGCATTAATGGTCCTGACGAAAGCCAAGCGACTGACTCCAAAATTCATTGGCTGAAGACCCGCCTGATTATACACGGTTTCTATATCATAGGTGTGTTATTCAAGCCTTTTCATGTACCAGTATTGAGTCAGTTTGTTACTGGACGGTATTTCCCGGACGGCATGATGAGGGCCAGCCGGGGCCGGCGCGTCTCGAATCCGTTCCTGAGTCCCGCCGGTGCGCGAAGGCGCGGAAGAAGGGGTCTTGCACAGTTCACAGAAACCGCTGCGGTTGCCGTACCTGCCGGCAAAGGGGTCAGCCGCCGCCAGGAAGCAGCGGGGCCGTTCCGCTTGGGATGTCGTGCTTGGGATACCGGAGGAGGCAGGAGGGTGCAAGAGGGCACTGAAGGCTTTCGGCCTGCCGGAACACGCTCCGGGCCGGCGCGCTGAGGCTGGTGTCCAAGAGGCTGCAAAACCTGCTGGCCGTGGAGGGCGAGTTGCCCGAGAACGGGCTGGGCGTCTCGGAGGAGTTCCTGGTGGACGACGGCTGGAAGACGGTGAAAGCCGAGCCCGTGGCGGCGGAAGTCCATACCAACGGGAACCAGGGCGACGGGCCCGTCGAGTCGCCTGTCGGCATCGTCCATGCCCGAGTTCCTGGCCGGGGAGACGGTGCAGCCGGAAGGCCGCAGCCGGAAGCCGCTCCCACGTCCCTCTTCGAGTGGGCGCTAAGCGCCGAGCAGGAACGGCAGAAGGAACTGGTCGGCGCGGGCCGTTAGACCGCAAAGACACAGGGGCAGCCATCGCTTGAATACGCTGGCTGCCCCGGCTCGCCCACGTGTGCGGACTTTTTTTGTTGCCCAAAATCGTCCCCATACGGCCCTATGGCATGTTGACAATCATCATCGGCAGTGCAGCGCTGCCGGAACACCGTTCCTGCTCCACACCATGATTGCTCCGGTCACCGGCCCAGACAGCGCCTGCTCCAGCGTGGCTGTCAGCATCGGCAGCGTCTCGGCGGCGTCCCGGAAGTTCCGCCGACCCCGCGCCGTCTCGCAGACCATCAGCAAGGGCAGGGCGCGGCCCGCCGCCGCCATCCGGCGGTAAGGCCCCAGCTTCTCAGCCACCCTATCAGGACGGACGGCGGTGCGCTCGAACTCGATGTAGTGAGTCCCAGTACCCAGGGTACCCTCGCTGACCTGCACCAGAAGGTCGGGCCGAACTTGGGTCAGGTTGGGAACGTTGATCTCGCCCCGCCAACCGGCGACAACTTCCGCGCCTTCCCTGGCGAACCGCACCACCAGGTGGTTCACCCCATCGTTGTGGTGCTGCTCGTGCTCCCGGTACCAGCGGTCCAGGTAGGCCCCGTGGCGGCTCCTGATCACCGACGGCAGCACCCGGCTCATGTTGGCCGCCCGCTTCATGCCCAGCTCCGACAGGTAGTCCCGCCCTTCGAATACCGCCACCAGGCCGGTCTGGACGAACCGCCCCAGGTGGCGGCTGACCTCGCCGGCGGAGCCGCCCACGATCTCTCGCAGCCAGGAGACCCGCATGGCCGGGAACTGGGCAATGGTCATAAAGAGCCGGTGGGCGGTTCTGCCGTCGATGGCCTCCATGTCGGGGTTCTCTCTCAGCCACAGTCCCACACTCTCCGGCCTCCCCACGGTGGAGTGGCCGGAGGGGTCTGACACCAGGTCCCGGGAGGGACGGAGTTCCACCGCCTCGCTGCACACCCCGTCCGGGGTGCAGAAGAGAGTGGGCGTGGAATCGCTCAGGGTGGTTCGGGCCAGCTCCCTAGCCCAGGCGTCGTGAGCCACCACGATCTGGGCCGAGGGCTCCACCGCCTGGTCCGGGTCCTCGTAGAACACCCGGTTGCCGATGCGGAGGTAGCGGTCCTCCTCGTGGGAGAGCAGTCCACCCCCCAGAAGCGGTGCTGCTCCTTGCGCCGCAGCACCCGCTCGGTGGCGTGTAACCCGGCGTAGGTGAAGGGGGTCCAGACGTCCGGGCCGTAGCGGGCCACGGCGTGGTAGAAACCGCTGTGGCGCAGCAGCCGGAAGTCGGTCATCCTGAGTTCACGGGTGGCCGCCACATCCGCCGGCGGGCGCACCCGCCCGCTGCGCAGCAGGTCGGGGGCCAGGCGGTAGACAGGTTCCAGCATGGCCAGGCGGCGCAGGGACGTCTCGATGCCCCGCGACGTGGCAGTCCACGGCGGGTGCTCGTGGTCGGGGCTGTCATCCTCTCCGGGTTCTCCCACCGGCTCAGGGACCGCGAAGGGAGAGTCGGCCTGGTTCTCTAGATGCGCCGGGTGGTCATGGTCCAGGGCAAAGCGTTCCCTGAAATCCGGTGGCAGCTCGCCCTCCGGGAGGAACTCGGCCAGCCCTGCGGCGCGGGCCGAGTTCCTGGGGCTGGGGTGCTGGTGGTCGGTGACGTAGAGCGCATCCACGGCCTTGCGGGTCGGGAACCAGCGGTGCTGGCGCCGCTCGGTCATGCCCCGCACCACCGACTCCACCCAACCGCCGCCGCGCAGGATTCCCAGCATCCTTCTCACCCGGTCTTCAACCATGCCCAAGATGGGCGCTAGGTTGGCTACGCTGGCCAGGGGCATCCTGGCAGTTATCCTCAACAGGCGTCTTTCATCGTCGTTCAACGGCTGCCGCCGCGCCATCGCCGCACCTCCGGTTTGCCCTGGACAAGAGCCGTTGGCGGTTCCCTCCGCCGGCAAACCGGAGCCCGGATCAGGGGCGAGGCCCACCGGACCGCTCTGTAGCAGTCCGGCTGCGCTCCTGGGGATGCACCTCTCTATGTGTCTGGATCAGGGCTTATGGTATTGGGTGATCCAATACTTAATATACGATTAGTGGATGGCGGTTGGATTGCTGATTCCGTCTGGCAATGGACGGAACCGGCCACCGAGGGTCGGCCATTGCGCCTTCCGCCAGGTTGTGGTGGGGATACATAGCAGGGGATCCGGTCAGGAATAAGAAAAGCGTGGGGATGGTCAACTGGAGGACTTCAAGCGAGCGGAGAGCAAGGATGGGAACCGAACAGGGAGCTGACCGGAGCAGGACGGTGCTGGCCTCTTCCCTACCAGCCCATCTATGAGGGATCCATTGGCCCGCACCAGAACGAACAGGCTGTCAATGCCGGTCCCGCCTACATCCTGGTGCCGGAGCCTCGCAAGACTTTTCGCGTGTGTCGTGTAATGATACACTCTATGCACTGTGGCGGCACGGCGAAGGTCGCCTCTCCGGGGGATGTGGTATGCCGACGGTGGTGGTAGAGGGGCAGTTTCGCTTCGTGGTGAACACCAGGGAAAACGCCTTCGAACCTCCACACGTCCATGTCTGGGTCGGCAATGAAGACGTTTGCCGCATTGAGTTGAACGGGGGAACCTACATGGACCAACCTCCCCCTGGCAACTTCCGGGACATCATGCAGGCGTACGCGAGACACGCGGCGGAGATCAGGGCGACTTGGGATGCTATCCACAGGAGGTAGCCAATGGACGTTGTGCTGGTGAAAAATGCCAACCGGATGATGACCGCTGCCAGCCTATTGGATGATGGGATTGAGTTGAGCTTCGCCGACGGGCTCAAGGGTCTCATACCTTACGGCGAAGTTCCCGAAGTCAAGGCCCGGGAGGGAATCTCCGGCCTGGAGTTGCCCAACCCTTACGAGATGGTGCTGCAAACGGCCGGGGGTGAGAGCGTCGAGATTCCCTGGGACTTCGCCCGGCACTACTGCGACGCAACTTACCGGCCAACCATCGAAGCCGTAGCGGCACTGGGGAGGCAAACCATCGGCCAAAGGGTCCGCCGGTACCGGGAGTCGGCCGGGTTGACCCAGGAGGCGCTGGCCCGGGCTGCGGAGATCGGGAGGGTTACGCTGGTGAGATTGGAGAATGGAGAACAGTCCCCCAGGTTCAAGACCCTGAAAGCAGTTGCCGATGCCTTGGGGATGGACGCCCCGGATTTGCTGGTCGAGCCGGAGTTCTTGCCCCGGTAACCCGGCGGAGGTCGTAGACGAGGGAGAGCAACCCGAAACAATGGCAGTAACCGAAAGAAAGCTGACGACGGCGGTTGAGGAGTACTTCGCCAAGTTGCGCCGCATCCGGGCTACGGGCGGCGGCACCTCCGAGCTATCCTATTACCTCCCGCTGGGCAACCTGCTGAACGCCGTGGGCGGCTCGCTGCGGCCCAAGGTGTATTGCGTCAGCCAGTTGGCGCAGCAGGGCGCGGGACATCCCGACTTCGGCCTCTACGCCGCCAGGCAGGTGCAGAGCGGGAAACCCAAGCAGGGCCAGACGCCAGAGGGCGGCGTGGTGGAGGTCAAGCCTGTCGGCGACGATGCCTGGATCACCGCCGACAGCGCCCAGGTCAGCAGGTACTGGGGGCTGTACCGGCTAGTGCTGGTGACCAACACCCGCGACTTCGTTCTGCTAGGCGAGGACGCCCACGGCCAGCCCGCCAGGTTGGAGACCTTCCGGCTGGCCGCCTCTGCAGCCGACTTCGAGGCTAAGCTGCAACACCCCCGCGCCTTCGCCAACGCCACCAGCCCGGCACTGGCTGAGTACCTGGGCCGTGCCCTGTCCCACCGGGCCACGTTGGCCGAACCACGCGACTTGGCACGGCTTCTGGCCTCCTACGCCCGCGACGGCCTGGCCCGCGTGGAAGCATCGGGCGACGCATCATCGCTGAGCGCCGTGCGGTCGGCGTTGGAGGAGGGCTTGGGCGTCCACTTCGAGGGCGAGCGCGGCGCGGCCTTCTTCCGCTCGACGCTGGTGCAGACCCTCTTCTACGGCGTCTTCTCCGCCTGGGTACTGTGGGCGCGGCAGACTCCGGCTCCGGCGGGCCCCTTCGACTGGCGCACCTCCGTCTGGCACCTGTGCGCCCCCATCATGCAGGCCCTGTTTCAGCAGGTGACCAGCCCCGGACAGTTGCAGTCGCTGGACTTGGTGGAGGTGCTGGACTGGACGGCGGCGGCCCTGGACAGGGTGGACCGGGAGGCCTTCTTCGCCAGGTTCAACGAGGGCGAGGCGGTGCCCTACTTCTACGAGCCGTTCCTGGAGGCCTTTGACCCGGCCCTGCGCAAGCAGCTGGGCGTCTGGTACACGCCGCCCGAGGTGGTGCGCTACATGGTCGCCCGCGTTGACCGCGCCCTGAAGGACGATTTGGGCATCGAGGATGGGCTGGCCGCCGAGAACGTCTACGTCCTCGATTCCTGCTGCGGTACCGGGGCCTACTTGGCCGAGACGCTGAAGCGCATCGCCGCCAACCTGCGGGGCAAGGGCGTGGGCGCTCTCACCGGAGCCCGCGTGAAGCAGGCGGCGACGCAGCGGGTGTTCGGCTTCGAGATAATGCCCGCGCCCTTCGTGGTGGCCCACCTGCAGGTCGGCCTGACCATGCAGGCCCTGGACGCGCCCCTGTCCGAGGACGGCAACGAGCGGGCCGGGGTGTTTCTGACCAACGCGCTGACCGGATGGGAGCCAAAGACGCAGAAACCGCTGCCCTTCCCGGAGTTGGAGGAAGAGCGGGATCGAGCCGAGCGGGTAAAGCAGGACACGCCTGTGCTGGTGATACTGGGCAACCCGCCCTACAACGGCTTCGCAGGTGTAGCAGTTGACGAGGAGCAAGAGCTATTGGCTGCTTACCGCACGGCAAAGCGGGTAACGTTACCGGATACTAGAGCGTTACACGACCTTTACGTCAGATTTTTCCGCATGGCGGAACGGCGTATAGCGGACAAAACGGGCCGGGGTGTCGTTTGTTTTATATCCAACTACTCATGGCTAGACGGGCTATCGTTCGCTGGAATGCGGGAGCGCTACCTAGAAGCGTTCGACGCGATTCGCATAGATAACCTGCATGGTGACCGTATCATCTCAGAGTACACCCCGGATGGAGGTACCAGCGAGACCGTCTTTGCACTTCAAGGACAGTCGCCAGGCATAAGAGTGGGTACGGCAATCGCCCTACTCTCCAAATCAGGCAGTGCTTCCAACCTCACCGACCATAAGGGTATCTGGTATCGCGACTTCAACCAAGCAAAGGCCTCGGAGAGGCGGCTGGCGTTATTGGAAAGTCTCGATGCTCCTCAAATCGATTCGGGTTATTCACTGATGGAGCCCAATATTAGGCTCGGCCTGCCGTTCAAACAAATCGCAGTCAGCGATGAATGGTTCGGTTGGCCCACACTGCTGGAGCTATTCCCGGCTTACTTCTGTGGTGTTAACACCAACCGCGACACGTTTCTTGTCGATATTGATCTCGACCGTCTCAAGGGCCGCATAGCCGACTATTTTAACTCAGTCCTAAGCGACGAAGAGATTGCACAGCGTCATCCGACTGTGATGAATGCCACAGCGCGATTCGATGCCCGTGCAGCACGCGCCGAACTGCTTAGGCGCGGTGGTCCCACAGAGACCGGGTTTATTCAGTATGCCCACCGGCCATTCGATACGCGCTGGCTTTACTGGGAGGCGGATACGAAGCTTCTTAATGAAAAGCGAGCCGACTACAGGCCGCACGTGTCACTGGGAATATGTGGCTTTCCGCCGTACCCCGTGTGAGAAGGGACGCTGACGAGCCCCAAGCCGCCGTCACATCGCACATGGCCTCTCTTCATTTAAATGCTTGGTGTGAATTGTAGGGCTGAAATTTGATAAGGAAGGTGTCCATAGCCGATAGTTGGCTTCCAACCCATCAAGAAAGAGGCCAAGCTATGACCGATACGGACCCCTTCCTCACGATACTCTATGTCATGGTGGATGATTTCTGCAAATGCCAATCCCCTCCCCAGCCTACCCCAGGCCCCCGGGCTTCGTTGACTGGCAGCGCGGTGATTACCCTGATTATCTTCAGCCAGTGGGCACGCTTCCGTAGTGAACGGGACTTCTACCGTTATGCCACCAGCCGCCGGCGTCCAGCTTTTCCCACCCGGCCCCGCCGGAGCCAGTTCAACCGGCTGGCGCGCCGTCACTACGGGACCCTGGCAGCCTACTTCCGCCACTTGGTGAACCTGCTGCCAGGGCAACACTGCGCCTACGAAGCTCGGGACAGTTCCGGTGTCCCCACCAGGTCCGCCAAACGCCGGGGCGCCGGTTGGCTGGCCGGGCCGGCTGACATTGGCTGGAGCAACCGCTGGGGCTGGTATGCAGGCTTCCACCTGCTGCTTTCGGTCAATCCCGAGGGCGTCATCACCGGCTTCAGCTTGGCCCCAGCCAGCGTCAAAGACCAGACTCTGGCCCAGGACTTCTTCGCCTTCCGGCATACTCCCCATCCCAGACTGCCCACTTTGGGGGAGCCAGCCCAGGGCTGGTATGTAGTGGACAAAGGCTTTGCGGGCCAGGCGGCGGCACCGCGGTGGCGAGACGACTATAGAGCCTGGGTAATCTGTCCGCCCAAACGCAACAGCAGGAATCCCTGGCCCAAAGAATTGCGCCGATGGCTGGCTGGAATACGCCAGGTGGTGGAGACTGTCTTCGACAAGCTCCACCATGCCTTCGGGCTGGACCGGGAGCGCCCGCACCAACTGGAGGGCTTTCAAACCAGGGTGGCAGCCAAGGCCGCCTTGCACAACTTCTGTATCTGGTTGAACCGGCAACTGGGCCGCCCCTCGCTGGCTTTTGCCGCCTTGCTTGCTTGGTAACATCACCTATTTCACACCAAGCGTTTAATTGAGTGGGGCGCCAATATGTTCCCCGCGTGGCTCCGGGACGAGGGCATGGAGCTGGGGCTGGGCGGAGAGGGACTCCAACGCCGCCCCAACCTGTCGCCCGTCGCCCAACGCTACCTGGACCGACTGGGCCTGGGTGTCGAGGACCTTTCCCACCACGTCCTTGCGATGCTGCAGGACCCAGCCTACCGGGAAGCCAACGCAGGGGCGCTGAGGATGGAGTGGCCGCGCATCCCGCTGCACGGCTGGCCCGAAGGCGACGCTCCCGGCGCTGCCGACGAGCTGCGCGTCTCCGCCGCCCGGGGCCGCGAGCTGGCCGCCCTGCTGGACCCGGAAACGCCTGTGCCGGGCGTGACCGCCGGAACGCTGCGCCCGGAGCTGGCGGCCATCGCCGTCCCGTCCACCGCCGACGGGCGTAACATGGACGACGACGACTTCGCGCTGACCGCCGGGTGGGGCCATTTTGGCACCGGAGACGCGGTGATGCCGGGGCAGGGCCGCGCCGTGGAGCGCCCCTACACTGCCGCCGAGCGGGAGGCGCTGGGCGATGCCGTCGACCTACTAGGCGACAGTGCCGTCGACGTTTACCTGAACGACAACGCCCGGTGGAGCAACGTCCCCGCCGCCGTCTGGAACTACAAGCTAGGTGGCTACCAGGTGCTGAAGAAGTGGCTGTCCTACCGGGAAAGCAAGGTGCTGGGCCGCCGCCTACTTCCGGAGGAGGTACAGCACTTCACTGACACGGCGCGGCGCATCGCGGCGATTCTGAAAGTGGTCAACGGGGCAATGTCGACACCGATAGTAGGATAAGCCGGTTGTCTCCGACCCTGGTGGTGGAGCACCCGACAATGATCAACTTCAATAGCTGGATTGGATCGTGATTTGCTGTACGAAGTATACAGCCCATTCATGTTCGGGGGATCGGTTTCGGAGTTCTTACGGCAGCCGCCGCCACCGGAGTAAGTTACGCCTGGATTTCCTTCAAAGAAACCGCTCCATTGATAGTATCGCGTACCATGTTTTTCGCTTGGGTTGTTAGCTGGTTTGTGGCAGCGACCACCCGTGTCCACAACGCTTGCATAAAGGAGTGGGCACTGATGAGAAGGTTAATCGACCTAAGACGCCAAACGAAGTTGCTGATCGGTGCCATTATTATTGCCGTCATTGCAAATACTATTCAGCAGATACTGATTTGGCCCTACTTTTCAGGTTAACTTGAAATGAAATGCCTGCTTCGGCGGGATGAAGGGCCTTTGGGCTTGGAATCCGGCTACTACCTCTAACCAGAGTGATATTGGGTTTAAAAATCGATTCGAGGTTGTGCTAAATGAATAGAGCCGGAAACAGGGATTACTGGCCTAAAGAGTGGACTGATTGGCCGAAAGACCTCAAGGCGCGGAAGGCGGTAGCTGGTCTGTATGATCTTGGCTTGACCATCCTGAATGCCCCGGCTTCCCTTCGAAAGTTGCGCCTAGAGCAGACAGATGAGAAGGCCCAGTATTTCTTGTCTAATCTGGCAGAGGATGAACAAGAACGTGCTAGAAACTTGGTCGCTCTTTGGCAACAGGACGCGTTGATACAGCAGGGCATTCGTTGGGAAGAGGAGAAAAAGGGTCTGGATGCAGTCGAGCACTTGTGGACCAAGTGGCATTCCGCGGAAAGGCAAATGCAAAAGGCGGAAGAAGAAGCGTTGCAACTAGGCTTTGCAGGCCACGAGTACTTTAGAATTCGTACAGAACACTTCAATATTGTGCAGGAGGAAAAGGACGAAACTGGGCGATACCATGGCTTCCCGGACTATAGTGAATTACGAGACCAATGGTATTCACGAAAGCCGATCACGGCTCCGTTGCCTTGGCCTTGGGATAAGATGCTCTTGCTTTGCAAGCAATTTGAGGTTAAGGACAACGAAGCCAAGAAGCGGCCCATGGGCAGTAAGCTCACCATCGCCGGGATCGTCCTAACTATTGTGTTGGGGGCAGCTGGGATTGTTGTGACCTTATTAGTGGACAAATTTTAGCCATTTAGAAACTATCTCAAAAGGGTCTTATATGGTCTCCCGAGCGAAGACTTGGGACATAACCTAAAGGGGAACGCCCTTTGCTTGTTGGGAATTTCTGGATTCCTACGCTCGCCTTCGCGAGGGTCACGTTCTTTCGCAGGGACGACGGAATGAGGCCAAATCGGTTTTGAGATAGTTTCTTAGTACAATCCGCCCCATTACTCCGCGAAAGGCTTGAAAACTAACACGGATACCGTCCAGTTTCCTGGGTCCACCTCAATACACACTCAGCTACTTGGGCCATTCGCATTGGTGGCCCTCCTGTTCCTCAAGGGGTGATGCGCCGCATGTCCTAGAGAAGGCATAAGGCCCCGGTTGATTCTGGCCGGGGCCGTGGTCTGAGGAGGAGTAAGATGCTCAGAAGGTCGCTGGATACATTGTTCCACCCCAATGTGGGCCTAATTCTTGCCGGAATCCTTGTAACTTGTATTGCTTGCATAGCAATTTTGGCACTCATATTTGCCTTGACCATCGACCTGAATAAATTTGCGGCCTTCCTTGTGCTTTCATACACCGGATGGCTCATATCAGGTGAGCTAATGCCACCTGTCGATAGCAAGTTGCTGCGTGGATTGGCAACAGTGCTGGTCCCAATTATGTTGGGGTTGGCTGGCACGGCTGTTAACGCCTCCCCGGAATCTCTAGAGTGGGCATTGGAACGGGGTGGTGGCGCCGTCACTTTTATCTCCTGTATGATTTCGATGTTGGTGTTCATTACAACCTTGACTCTTTTCCTACAAAGACGGGAGGACGCCATGAGTCACGATATTCGAGAGATTGCCGCCAATGCCTTAGACCTTCTCATAGGACTGGCCAAGCGCGGCGAAACTATTACCTACGGTGAACTTCTGCAGCAGTTGGGTGTCAAGACCAATCAGTTTCCCGGTCAATACCTACATCCCCACCTTGACCTTTTGACAGGCTACTGCATCGGTGTGGGAGTGCCGCCTGTTACCGTCCTCGTCGGGCGGAAAGATGGGAAAATTGGTGATGGTTTCAAAAAATTGTTTCCGGATGTGGCCGCGGCTAGAAAAGCCGTAGATTGCCATGACTGGGAAAACTCTCCCCCGCCGCCATTTCCAAGGCAACCGTAGAGGCGAGTCTGGACCATCTCTACCCCAACGACGGAAAAGTGAAGAGTCCGGTGACGCGTCCCAATGATCGGTAACGCTCCAACCTGTAAACGGCGGAGCACAAATAGATCGGCGAGGCGGGACCGAGCGTTTAGAAACTATGTCAAAGCTGGATGAACACCCTTGAGTATAGGTGAGTTTCCCTCAATCCCCCTTCGGGAAGGGGGCTTTGGGAAAGGGTTGTTTTGAGATATTTTCTTAGTGGGCCAATCTTTTAAAAAAGCGTGATGCGTTACGCAGCCTCCGGACATCCTCCGGGTCCGATCCGTCAGGGTTGAAGTGCATTACGTTATTCCGTATGTCCCTGATTTCGTGCAGTTGCTTAACTAACACCGTCTTGTCAAACTGCAGGTTCAGTTTTTCCCATCTACCCGGGTCCTCTAGCAGACGGCAGTAGTCCCCAAACGTCATGCCGGCGATGTGGTCGATAGTCTGACTGTCAGGGACCTGGGATATGCTGACGAGTTCATCACGTGTGAACTTGCCATGAATGACCCTCCGTATGTGACTCTCAATTTCACCAACGAGAAGGAATGGTTCGACCAACTGGAGGAATTGGTCGTTCAGGTCGCTCGCGGTAACGATTCCAGTTATAACATTGTCTTGTCCCCTTACGAGGACGTACCCAGTCCTAGCAATGACGCTTACCGCCTCAAATAGAGGTCTTTGGCCTTCAATTATTTCGGCTGTATCCATGTAATGCTTAACGTCTTCGCCCGTTTGTCCCAATGCAGTTCTGGAACCTATGGATTCCCAGGTTAACATTCCTTTGACTTGCCGCTGGCCCTCCATAACGGGAATCTGGGAGAAGTCATTGCTCATCATGTGGGTGATGGCGGTTTTCAATTCATCGTTGGGTGTCACACTGGTGGGGTGGTTGTGGGCAGCTTCAAGGATATCCACGCGCAGTGTGCTGTCGGGAGGCGGGGCGGCTACGGAAGAGTCTCGGAAGGAAATCGGGCCGTCCACATAGGCGTGTTGAAAATCAGGCTCAGTATGAAGACCGTTGGTCTCCAATTCCTCACGTATTTTCTCAACAAACCAGAGGCCCCTGCGAGCGTACCCAAACCAGGACATGAATTCACGGACCGTTGGAGTAGGAGAACTCGGCGCCAATCCCTTGCCTCGGTCCTCTTGCATTTTTTCAGCGATTTCCTTCAACCTACCGAGACCCTGCTCCATCGTCATGACGAACTCCTTTGCGGCAATAGGGGACGACCAACTAACCCAGCTCGCATTATAGTTCCGGTTTAACCATTTGAGATCGCGTAGTCGCTGGTTCTCTGAACTGGCAGACCTCTGTGTGAATCTCACTAACAATCCTTAGTACTACAGTCGTACTAACACTGACTCGGTGCTTTCGGCCTTAAATTCAGCCTAGTTTCGTTAAGAGCAGAGACGTTGGTCGTAGCTAGACGTTGCGATTTTCAAGACCGTCCGACACTCCAGGCGATCATCAGCGGCTCTAGTAGTGGAACAGCTTTGCAATGATAAGTGGACCCGCCACAAGCCGTCTTTCCGGCGAAGGCCGGAATGACGACTGAAGGGCAAACTCGATTACCCCTCAAACCAAGAATGTTGGACTACTAGTCGTTGCAACTGCAATCTGCCGATGCCGTGCTGGCTGAGGTTCCTGACCACCTGGGCCAGTTCGGGAGTAGGAGCCAGTGCTCCGTTGGTAGCTCTCATGGCCCCAGGTCTGGGCGGCGCCTCCTGGTGAGGGATCACCTCCCCGCCATACTGGACCATGAGCTGGCCATCGCTCTGTTCCAGGACCTCCACTTGACGCCTGCAAAGCTTGGCCGTTCCTCGCCAGGGAGCAATTGCAGGGTGCGCCACTGATACTTGACGGTGTTGTCCCTGGCCACCTGACGTGAATGCTTGAAGCACAGGATCCGCTTCAGGCAGATAGAAGAGTCCAGATGGCGGTAGGCCACCTGGGACAGCTGAGCAGGCACACAGAACTGGGCATTGAAGCGGACCAGGAAGTCCCGCAGCACTGCGTTGGCCTGGTCGATGGTCCTGGCTCCCGCCAGCCTGAGTTCGCTGACCAGCCGGTCCTGGAAGGTGCCAGCCATCCGTTCCACCCTTCCCTTGGCCTGGGGAGAACGGGCAAAGACCTGTTGGATGCCCAATTCCTGCATGGCTCGGGCGAACTGGGTGGGTCCCACGGGCTGGGGATATGCCGGGGCTTGCCGCTGAACTTGAACACTCCGTGGCGGTCGCCGTAGAGGGCCAGGGGAATGCCATGGCGGCGGATGACTCCGTCCATTAGCAGGAAGTAGCCCCGGGTGTCCTCCTCGGGTCGGAAGACGGCGCCCGCCACCGTACCGGTGACATCGTCCACCGCCAGCAGCAGGACGAACCGGGGCCCTCTCTCCTCCAGCCAGGGGTGGTGACTGCCGTCGACCTGCAGCAGCATGCCCTCCTGGGGCATCCGCTCCCGCCGCACCCGGTGCTTGGGGGGACGGTGCCGCCTGGCGCTGACCAGGCCATAGCGGTTGAGCAGACGACTTACCGTCTGGCGACTAAGGTGAATGCCCTCCCGCTCCGCCAGCACCTCGGCCAAGTGGCTGTGGTTGAAGCCGGCGTATCGTTCACCGGCCAGAATCACCACCGCCGCGGCGGTGGTCTCGGGAACTGAGTTGCGGGGCTTGCGACCCCGGTTGCCGTGAACCAGTGCGGCGGCCCCTTCCCTCCGGTAGGCCGCCAGGACTCGCCGGACCTGGCGTTCACTGATCCCCAGAACCTCTGGCCCGGGCTGTGGGCAGTTGATATTCCAACACGGTGTTGAGTACCTGGAGTCTGGCTTGCTCTCTTCGATTCAATGTCACGTCCTTCATAGACGGACATTTTCCCTGAGCAATTTACGCGGACATAATCATAGAGCAATAACACTTCTGACGATACAAGTTTGATCCAGCAATAGTAGACCAGCAACTGATTGACAGTTCGAGCCACCTACGAGGCCCACCTTACCGTTATTTTTTATAGTCAGCACGGTCTTTCGGCAAGAGACCTCTTGACATGCTGCAAATTAACGCGTAACACGCAGGGCATGACGAACTTACAAGAAGGTACGTCCGCCGTACCCCGACTGTACAGACTCTCGCATCTTGAAGTGGTTCTCCTTGAGGCCCAACGAGGTGCATCGTTTGAACGCATGCGTGAGGCGTTGCTGGCGGCCACGCGGAATACGTCAGAAGGCCTGTCGGGAACCGGGGTGGTCTCTGGGCTGCACGATGAATACACGTACTGGTCTCCCACACAAGAGGCCCTCTCCGAGCTCATGCGTCTTGGTTGGATGGTTCAAGCACCTGTGCCTTCAAGTCGCCAATACGTGGACGCCTACCGCGCCAGCACCTACAAATTGACTGCTGAAGGTGAGGAAGTTGTCCAAGTCGTATCCACGAACAACGGCGTAGCTAAGGCCCAGTATTTGGACGCTCTTACGGTATCACTTGCAGAGACCCATCCCGGATTTGCCCAATTGATTGCGGTTGCCAACGAACAGCCACTCCTGATACCGGAATACACCCAGGAGAGGATTTCTGCTCTTAACGGGTCAGGTGCTCTGACGGTTAGTCTCGCTCGGGATGTCATTTCAAAAATGGTTGAGCACTGGCCACCCGATTTGGCAGAGCCGATAGAAGGAGACTTGGCTAAGTGGCTTGACGCGGCCCTCATTCGCAGATTCCCCAAAAACAGAGTTCGCCAACCTTCTCAGAAAGACGTTCTAGATACTGTTGACGATGCTGTCCTAGGGTTCGTGGCCAAAGCACGGGGCATTCGCCTTGACCCGATTAGCTTCAACGTATGTATGGCATGGGCTAGCCAACTAGCCGTTCTAGAACAATCCAGATATGTACAAGGCTGGCCGGGGCGTACGGTGTGGGCTACAGCGCATATCGGCGAACATGGCATCAGCCGGAGGGGATTTGCCGATGCTGAAGAACAAGTGGTGGCCGAAATCAGGAACGGATTCAGAGACCTCTTGGAATCCACCGTCGAAGGTCGCGCATCCGGTTATCTCCCAATATATCGAGTAAGGGCCCAAGCCGCGTTCGTTGCCAAGGCCAATCTGCGTTTGGTGGACATGATATTGGAGCGCATTCTCTCAGGTCGGATAAAGGCTTCGTATGAAGTAAAGGTCGCGTTGGGGCGCGGAACACCGCCCCCTAGATCTGAACGAGTTTTCACTCACGAAGGTCGTCGTTTTTTTGACATCTTGATCATTGACTGAGGAAGACTACACAATGAGTTTGAAGCACATGAGAGAGGCTTGGGGATTGAGTCAGAATCCTTTCCCGCCAGCTGCTATAGGTGGCGAAGATTCGATGAATGCTCCATACAGCGGTGCTATTTTGACTGAGGACCGCGAGCAGTTTATAGAAAAGCTGATAATCAAGGCGGTTCTGCCGCCAGGCCGCGAGTTCGGCTACCTGTGGAGCCAAGGACGTCGGGATGATACCGGCTACGGTAAAACCACACTAATGCTGCATACAGCGAGAGAGTTGAACTCCGACTTTGGTCAGGCCATGATCAAAGAGTATGATCTTCCATACGATATGCTAATGGCGGGAGTATGGGCGTCAATGAAGCTTACCGGGGTGACCGGCATCTACGCATTGTTGTTCGAGACGATTGCGTTTGCTGCTCAGCGGCCGAGTCCAGATGAGCCTTGCCTACTTGAGAAATGCTGGAACGCTATAGCCGAAAATGCCGGGGTAGACCCCGAGGATAGAGCTGCCCTTGTTCTCACGATTAGGGAAGAAATACATCAGACCCAACGAACACTGTTCCCAGGATATCCGGCGCTGCGGAACGACATTGTGGAAGCTTTGGTATCGTGTGATACCAACGTAGTGTTGTCGCGGCTTTCCCAAGTCACTCGTCCGAGTAGGACCCGCAATGGCCTTGCCTATTTCGAAGCCCTATACTGCTTGGTCCGTGCGGCTGGAGTCGGGCATCTGTTCGTTTTCGTGGACCAACTAGAAGATTTGGCAACGGCGAGAAACATACCGCGAGCGACACGACAGCGGGAAGTCGGTCGTTTCAGGGACATATTTGCTGAAACTGCAGGATTAAGGGGACGCTGCCACGCGGTATTCACATTGCATAATCGCGCGGCCAATGCTCTGATCGACTTTTGGCAATTGGAGCGCCTAACCCCCCCGTTTTCCCCCCAGGATCCGATGGGCCGTAGCGCGACTACAGTCCTGAAGGGACTTACCAGTGCAGGTCAGGTCGAAGCCCTGTTGGCAACATATCTGGATTCGGTGCGGGAGAAGCCTACTGGAACAACAGACCCGTTCGAGCCTTCCACCCACCAGGTACTATTGGAACGGTGTGACGGGCGGATAGGACAGATTCTGTCAGAGGCTTATGTGATCCTCGACCAAGCAGCCGACGAATCACTTCCTTCCATTGCGGGCAGTTTTATCCTTGACAGCCTCCCCGGGCCTCAGGATTCGCCGAGTTACACAGAACCAGCATCTGACGAAGACACGCTAGCAGCGCTGTGGAATCAACCGGATTAGCCTTCGTGGCAGGGTTCTCGCGCTGTTCCCTAGATCCCCGGTCGTGGCTGAGGAGTATGAGCAACACAGCACTCAAGAGCCAACCGTTCCAATGGAATGATTCCATCATCCATCACGTAGCGGAGTCAGGCTTTGCCCTTTCCAGATTCGGGACGCCAGCTCCGGGAGGTCATGTGTGGCAAAACTGGGCATACCAGACACTGGTGTCCTTGGGAGCCCGGGCAACACAGGGACCCGGCGCTTTGCACCTTTTTGGGTTCCCATCTGCGTCAGGAGTTAAACACGAAATCGATGCCGCAGGCATGGGTGATGTGGCGCTAGTAATAGAGGCCAAAGATCACCAGTACGGTATATCTAAGGAACACATCGATAGCTTTCACGGTCGAACGCTGGATTATTTTGAAGGAGCCGTGCAACAGGGGTTCGCTTGGGACTTCTATTGAATGATGTGGAGTGCCAAAACAATAGACCACCGGCTCCGGAGATACGCTGCTCGGCTAGGCATTATGCTGGTAGATGCGGGAGGGTTCCCATTCCAGTGTTGCTGGCAGCTGCGGATTCGTGGAGCGCCACAGAGTGGCTTAACGACCAATATCTGGGTGAGCTGGTCTTGCTCGGAGAGCGTGCGTGCCGTCCCTTGAGCGCTAAGAAGGTCGACTATTACCTCGTTTACGAGCATCCCTTGAATTTGTGGGTTGAACGAGACTTGGATGACTTGGAATATTTGCACGACATCGGGTCTAGGCAATGGCTAGATTGGATAGATCAATCGGATCCTCTCCATTACGAGGGCATCGCGGAGAAGGGTTTGGTATCGCTTTCCGGTTAGCCCGGATCCACCGAAGGGGTGTAGCCATGTGTAAAAGGCGGAGTTAACGGCTTGTTGAAAAAGCGCTGCCGCAAGTCCACAGAAATGGAGTGCTCAATTACAATGGCTAGTAGATCAACACACTTGCATTGATGGGCGGTAGGGTACAATGGGTCAGTAGAGGGTAAACTTGGGGAAGTGAGGTGGGAGTGATGGTGAAGAAATACCAGGTAGTGCTGAGGGAGGAGGAGCGGCAGGAACTGAAGGCCCTGGTGTCCCGGGGGCGGGCGGCAGCATACCGGCAGACCCATGCCCGCATTCTGCTGTTAAGCGATGAGAACCAGGCTGAAGGCCCGATGAAGGACGAGGAGATAGCCCGTCCCTGAAGGTGGGGACGGCCACGGTGAAGCGGGTGCGCCGGCGTTGCGTGGAAGAGGGTCTGGAGCGGGCCCTGGGGCGCAAGGAGCAACTGAACCGGCAGCAGAAGCGGCTGGGACGGTCAAGGAGAGGCCTACCTAGTGGCTCTGGCCTGCACAGAACCGCCGGAGGGCCGGGCCAGTTGGACCCTCAAGCTCTTGGCGGGTCGGTTGGTGGAATGCGAGATAGTGGAGAGCGTCAGTGCAGAGACGGTGCGCCGGACCTTGAAAAAAACGAACTGAAGCCCTGGCTGAAAGATTGCTGGTGCATCCCGCCCAATGGGAACGCCGAGTTCGTGTGCGCCATGGAGGACGTGCTGGAGGTCTATCATCGCCCTTATAAAGATAACGAGGTTCTGGTCTGCCTGGACGAGACCAGCAAGCAACTGGTACGGGAGACCCGCCCGCCTCGACCGCCGCGTCCTGGGGCGGTCATGGCCTATGACCACGAATACGAACGAAACGGGGTGAGCAACCTGTTCATGCTTTTCGCGCCGTTGGAGGGATGGCGGCGGGTCGAAGTGACTGACCGCCGGACGAAAGTCGATTGGGCGCACCAAGTCAAGCAACTGGTGGACGAGGACTATCCCGACAAGGACCGGATAGTGCTGGTGATGGACAACCCCGTATCGAGTACGGGGCAGGCTCTGAACACCCACCACCCGGCATCGCTCTACGAGGCATTCAAGCCGGCGGAGGCGCGGCGCATCGCCCAGCGGCTGGAGATCCACCACACGCCCAAGCCTTTAGCCACCCAGCTTGACCGGGTGGACGGCAGTTGGCTGAACATGGCCGAGATAGAGTTGGGGGTGCTGGGACGCCAATGCCTGGACCGGCGGATTCCCGACCGGGAAACCCTGAGGGCAGAGACCGGAGCCTGGCAAAGATGGCGAAACCGGGACGCAATAAGGGTGGATTGGCGGTTCACCACCGCAGACGCCCGGGTCAAACTGAAGTCCCTTTACCCATCAATACAACACTGATGGACGACTAGTAGTCGGTCAAGTCAGGAATTGAGGGGATAGAGGCGGTGGAGTTTGGTTCTGGCATCCTGGATGCTGAAGCGCCAGTTGATGCGGGCTTGAGCTTCGTTTCGCTCCAGTTCCAAGGCGTGGACCTCCCGGCAGAGGGATTCCTCGTCCGGGAGACGCTGCCTCAGGCAACTGCGGGAGAAGATGCTGAACTCGATCTCCGCCATATTCAGCCAACTGCCATGCTTGGGGGTGTAGTGAAACTCCAGTCTCCTGGCGATGCGCCGCGCCGCTCCCGCCGGAAAGGTCTGGTACAGCGACGCCTGGCGATGGGTGTTCAAATTGTCCAGAACCACCCGGATTACGGGTATCCGGGGGTACGCTTCATCCACCAGCCAGCGCATCTGATGGGCGAAGTCCTCGGTGGTGCGCCGCTGGGTAACCGCCACGTGCCGCCAGCCTGCCAGGGGCTCGCAGGCCAGGAACAGGTTGCGGGTGCCCTCCCGCCGGTACTCGTAATTCTCCCTCCTGGGTTGTCCCGGCTCCACCGGAAGGGGCGGCCGGGCGTCGGCCAGCAACTGGGTGGATGTCTCGTCGAAGCAGACCACCGGCCTTTGGGGGTCAAAGGGTTCGGCGTACAAATCCAGGACATCCTCCATGTTGGCCACGAAGTCGGCGCTCACCTTGGGAATGCACCACTGCTTCTTCTGCCACGGTTTGAGGGCGTTTTTTTCAGGTGCAGGCGCACCGTCTCGTGGGACAGGGACTCGACCACTCCCAACTCCACCATCCGGTCCGCCAGCAGGGGCAGATTCCAGTGGTCGTGGCCCTCGGGGGCCGGGCTGCAGGCCAGGGCGATGAGATGGGCTTCGCCCCGGTCGTCCAGCTTGCGGTACCGGTGGGGCTGGGTCCGGTCCCTGAGCGCCCCGTCCAACCCGTCCTCGGCGAAGCGCCGCTTGATGCGGAACACCGTGCCCTCGGCCACATCCAGAGCTTGGGCCACCTTGGGCGCTGGCCAGCCCTCGTCGGTCTTGAGCAGGATGCGGGCCCGGGTCGTAACCCTAGCTGAACTCTTCCCCGCCCGGACCATATGCTCCAGTTGGTTGCGCTCCTCCGGCGTCAGCCGGACCGCAAATTTCTCCCTGACCACACCACCACCTCACAGCAACACCAATTACCCAAAGATTAGCACTACCAGTCAATCACCGCTGCCACCCTCAAAACCAAGATTGACCGAGTACTAGGCCCGGCTTTCCCCATTTGGTGGAGTTGTTGCGCGGGCAGCGCTGCAGCTACGAAGCCCCCGTATCAGGTACGGGGCAGGCTCTGGACAGTTCCGGTGTTCCCACCAGGTCGGCCAAACGCCGCGGCGCTGGGTGGCTGGCTGGCCAGGCTGACATTGGCTGGAGCAACCGCCTGGGCTGGTATGAAGGCTTCCACCTGCTGCTTTCGGTCAATCCCGATGGCGTCATCACCGGCTTCAGCTTTGCCCCAGCCAGCGTCAAAGACCAGACCTTGGCCGAAGATTCCTTCGCCTTCCGACATACTCCCCATCCCAGACTGCCCACTTTGGGGGAGCCGGCCCGGGGCTGGCATGTAGCGGACAAAGGCTTTGCCGGCCAGGCGGCGGGCCAACGGTGGCGAGACCGCTACGGAGCCTGGGTAATCTGTCCGCCCCAGCGCAACAGCAGGAATCCCTGGCCCAAAGCGTTGCGCCGTTGGCTGGCTGCAATACGCCAGATCGTGGAGACCGTCTTCGACAAACTCCACCATACCTTCGCGCTGGACCGGGAGCGCCCGCACCAACTGGACGGCTTTCAAACCAGGTTGGCGGCTAAGGTCGCCTTGCATAATTTCTGTATCTGGTTGAATCGGCAAGTGGGCCGCCCCGCGCTGGCTTTCGTTGACTTGCTTGGCTGGTAACATTGCCTATTTCACACCAAGCGTTTAATTAAGGAAACATAGTGGCTATTCCCAGTGGGGAGGAATTAGGGAAATACTGGGACCGAATGAGGGCCAGGCCCAGTAGCTGGTTTAATCTGAAAGCCACCTTCTCCTTCCGGTACTACCTGGGTCTCACTGGCATTAATTTCCCCATCTGTCTCTGTCGGGCCATCCACGGTGACCAGCATTCCAGGGGTAAGATCTTCAAGGGTCAGGACGCGCTCCTCGTCATTCGTAGTCTTTCGAATTACAGTACCTCGCTCCACTCTGACGCGCAAATGACCCTTTGGAGTCTCTACCTGAACGGATCTCTCCGTAGCTCCCACTGATTCGATTCTACCAGTGCGGCCGTACCGACTAACGAAGCCCCAATCCGCTTGCTCGGTAAATTGCCTTTTAGCTCAGCAATATCTTCCTCGCTCATGGACTGTGCACCTCCTTGGCTGTTGCTAGGGTTGATTTCTAAGAGGGTGTGTGAGAATCCCCGGCCAGTGTCCAATTCTCTCTAAAGTTGCCGAGGTTTCTTTGAATCCGACGACGCACCAAAGCTAAGGCGGTGGATTCCCGCTTTCGCGGGAATGACGCGCTGAGCGCTGATTGACATTGTCACACACCCTCTAATACTACAGTTGCAGATATGTGGTGAGGAGTTTCAGGCGGCGTCGGTAATGACAGCGCCGGGCCGTTGCTTGGTGCCGCCGTCTCCACTGAGACCACCGCAGCACTGATTCGTCCGTAGGGTGGTGTCTCCATATCAGCCGGTAGAGTAACCGCCGAACCTCGGGCACCGTCAGCGGTATCAGCCTTTCCTCCAAACTGGGGCAGCCCCCTTTTCTCCCAGACGTCCCGGCGACGATGCCTGGCGCCGTACCACCGCCAGGTAGGCGTGGGCCAGCATCGCCAGGGTGATGTGCCGGTACCAGCCGTCCCACCGGCGCACCTCGTATTGGTCCAGTCCCACCTGTCCCTTGGCCTCCTCAAAGCATTCCTCAATGGCCCACCGGGTTCCGGCCACCCGCACCAGTTCCTCCAGGGCTGTTCCCGTCGGGCCGTAGCACACGTAGTAGGCCAGTTCCTCGGGCTTGGCCACGCTGCGCCGGGCCAGCAGCCAGTACCCCTTGCCAGGTTCTCTCAGGGGCCGAATATCCACCAAGGCCCAGTCGTAGACCCGAGGACCCTTGGCCCCATCACCGGCGCTCAGCCGGACCCAGCCCGACTCTTCAACCCCAGACGCCAGCCGGTCAGCCCGCACTTGGCGCGGACCCTGGTCCGTCCCAGCCCACAACTTCTCATTGCTCTTGATGGCCAGCACGTGAGGAACGTCCCGCCGCTCCAGCCACAGCCGCAGGTTGCGGTCATTGCCGTAGACCTCGTCCCCGGTGGCCCAGCCGAAGGGGACTCCCGACTCCACCGCCCGTTCCAGCATCCGCCGGGCCAGTTGCGGCTTGGTGCGAAACGCCACTTGCTCCGGCACGCCAGCCTCCTCCCGGCGTTCCTGGTCATCGGCCCACACCTGAGGCAGGTAAAGCTCCCGGTCCAGCAGGGTCCTCCCCTTGGCAGTAGCGTAGGTCAAGAATACCCCAATCTGGCAGTTCTCGATCCGTCCCGCCGTGCCGCTGTACTGACGCTGCACCCCCACAGACTTGTTGCCCTTCTTCAGAAACCCAGTCTCGTCCACCACCAACACCCCGTTGGCGTCGCCCAGGTGCTCCACCACGTAGTCCCTGAGATCATCGCGAACCAGGTCCGCGTCCCAAATGTAGGTTGACAGCAGATGCTGCACCCCATAGGGTGTGGCGTCCCCGGCCTGCTCCGCCAGTTGCCAGCCGTTCTTGCGCTCCACCGGACTGAGCAGCCCTTTCAGATAGTCCAGCGATCGTCGACGTGGTTCGGGACGCCGGAACCGCCCCGCAATGCACTCGTGTACCCGGTCGATACCCTCAGCCCACCGGGCGACCTCTGCCACCCCATCCCCATGCACTGCCACAGCCTCACCTCACCACCCGTTGATTGCCCCAATCCTAGTCGTTTTCAATCTGCAACTGTAGTACTAAGACAAAAGCTGCTCCGGTACTCCCACCAAGCACCACTGCAGTTACTATCAACACAAAAAGGGGCTTGGTACCCAGGAACTTCGTGAGGGATTTTCTAATCATCGTATCCCTCCTGCCCTATTGACTTTGCAATATCCAAGCCCATTGAACTAGTAATCAGTCAACCTTGATGTTGAAAATTCTTCAGGAATCTGGCCGATAGTCGTATACTGCTGGGGATGAAGTGCTGATGTCGGGGGTGGCGGTGATGGTCCGGGATAAGTATGAGGTGCGGCTGGCGACGGAACAACGGGAAGAACTCCAGAACCTGATTCGGGTTGGGAAAAGCTCGGCCCGAGTGACCGCCAGGGCGCGGATTCTCCTCAAGAGCGGCGATGGTTGGGTGGCTCCCCAGGTGGCGGAAGCCCTGGACGTGGCGCTGGGCACCGTATACCGGATCAAGCAGCGTTTTACCGAGGAGGGGTTGGCTGGGGCCCTGTGGGACCGGCGCCAGGCCAACCGGCATCGGAAGTTGGACGACCGGGGTGAGGCTCACCTCGTCGCCTTGGCCTGCAGCCCAGCGCCGGAGGGCCATGACCACTGGACCCTGCGCCTTTTGGCTGGGAAGGTGGTGGAGTTGGGGTTGGCGTCCTCCATGTCCCACGAAGGAGTGAGGAAGCGGCTCAAAAAAACGCTCTCAAGCCGTGGCAGAAGAAGGAGTGGTGCATCCCCAAGGTGAGCGCCGAGTTCGTGGCCCACATGGAGGACGTGCTGGATTTGTACGCCGAACCGTATGACCCCCAAAGGCCGGTGGTCTGCTTTGACGAGACCTCCACCCAATTGTTGGCCGACACGCGTCCGCCGATGCCACCCCGGCCGGGACGCCCGATGCGGCAGGACTATGAGTACCGGCGGGAGGGTACGCGCAATCTGTTCCTGGCCTGTGAGCCGTTGGCGGGTTGGCGGCAGGTGGCGGTGACCCAGCGGCGCGCCATGCAGGACTTCGCCCATCAGATGCGCTGGCTGGTGGATGAAGCCTACCCAGAGGTTCCGGTGGTGCGGGTGGTCCTCGACAACCCCGTATCGAGTACGGGGCAGGCTCTGAACACCCACCGCACGGCATCTTTGTACGAGACGTTCCCAGCGGCGGAGGCTCGGCGGATTGCGAAACGGCTGGAGTTCCACTACACGCCCAAGCACGGCAGTTGGTTGAACATGGCGGAGATCGAGTTCAGCGTGCTGTCCCGCTGCTGCCTGAGGCAGCGGCTCCCCGACGAAGCGGCATTGCAGCGGGAAGTCCGGGCCTTGGTGCGGGAGCGCAACGCCGCCAAAGCTACCATCAACTGGCGGTTCAACACCCAGGATGCCCGAACCAAACTTCACCGCCTTTATCCTTCCGATTTCACGGTTGACTGACTACTAGTAGTCAGTCAATCTTGGATTCGAAATAACCCTAGAACAGCATCACCGCCGGGGTGGTTGTCCACCTGGCTCTGACTCGGCTGCTAAACTTTTCAATTCCAAAGATGACTGACTACTAATAGTCAGTCAACTGTGGAATCGAAAGTATAAAGGCGGTGAAGTTTGGATCGGGCAGCCTGGGTGTTGAACCGCCATTTGATGACGGCTTGAGCCGCGTTGCGCTCCCGCACCAGGGCCTGGACTTCCCGCCCAAGCGCCGCCTCGTCGGGGAGCCGCTGCCTCAGGCAGCAGCGGGACAGCACGCTGAACTCGATCTCGGCCATAGCCTGCCCGGTACTTGATACGGGGTTCAACCAACTGCCGTGCTTGGGCGTGTAGTGAAACTCCAGCCGCTTGGCAATCCGCCGGGCCTCCGCCGCTGGGAACGTCTCGTACCGGGACGCCGGACGATGGGTGTTCAGAGCCTGCCCCGTACTCGATACGGGGTTGTCGAGGACCACCCGCACCACCGGAACCTCTGGGTAGGCTTCATCCACCAGCCAACGCATCTGATGGGCGAAGTCCTGCATCGTGCGCCGCTGGGTCACCGCTACCTTCCGCCAGCCCCCTCTCCATATTGCGCCTCATAGCCTCGGGTCAACCGGCTCGCTTTCCAGAGCCAGCACTGCAAAGGCGCACTGATGCACTCGGTAGAGGGGCTCCCGCTCGACAAAACGTTGCAGCCCCTCTACTCCCAGGGCGAACTCCCGTAGCGCCAGCGACCTCTTGGCAGACAGCCCCCGGTTCCTCAGACGCTCGATGTTTTCCGGCAGGGTGTATTCCGGTCCGTAGATGATGCGAAGGTACTCGGGACCGCGGCACTTCATAGCGGGTTGCACGAGGCCTCGTTTGCCATTGGCGACAAAGGCCATCGGCTTCACCACCATGCCCTCTCCACCCTGGCTGGTGAGCTCGTCCCACCATTGGGCAGCCTCCATTTCATCCGAGGCATCTGAGGCGTTCAGGTCCACCACGATATGCTTGGTAAGCTGAAGGAGCGCGGGGTCGGCTAGACTCAGGCGTGAGGCTACTTTCATGTGCCACAGGTGGTCCTCGTCGGTGTGCACCCGGCCCTCGCTCGCCAGCAGGTGGAATGGGGCAAGTCGGATGTCGGCGAGGGACTGCACCGGCCAGCAGTACCGGGCGTAGGAGTCGCTGTAGAGTTGCGCCAAGCGTAGCCGCTCTTCGACCCTCAGCAGGGTCTCACCAGCATCGATGCCCCGCGCCGTGGTCTGCTGAAGAAGCTCTTTCTGGGCTGTTAGGGTGGCCCGCGCCGCCATACCAACCGCCGCGTACTGCTCCCGGAGCAGCTCCTGCGCCTTGACGGACCACGGCATCAGCTCACAGTCCAACACTACCCAGTCGGTCGCCAACTCCTCCCAAAGTCCGGCGTCGGTAATCGCCCCACGGACACGCTCCAGAAACTGGGCTTCCAAGGGGCCGTCTTCAAAGAACCTTCGTCCCGTCCGGGTGTAGCAGGCGCCTACATCTTCCCCGGCGATGCCGAACCTACGCTCGATGGCTGAGGCATCCCGTCCCACCACCACGATGGCCCGCGACCCCATGTGTTTCTCTTCGCAGATTACCCCGGACACGCCGCTGTTGCGGAAGTAGCTGAACACCTCTGACGGATGTTCCAGCACGTCGGGACGTTTGGACGTGTCACACGGAGAAATCGTTGGCGGAAGGTACACCAGCCAGCGGGGGTCCAGGGCGAACGGCTCATCACCTCCAGGGCCGCCGCCGCGTTCTCCTCCCGCACCGTAATATTGCCTCGCAGCCGCGTCGCCACGATTCGCTTCCCCAGCACGTCGTCAATGTCAAGGAAATTCCCATCACGGGCTTGGGCCGGCAAGGAGGACTCTTCCCGCTGGGCAGACTCGGCGAGCGGTTTCGCCGGCTCGTAGTAGACTCGGGCCGCTGGGACCGACACCAGCTCATTCTCCGGGTACCTGAGGGCGGTCAGCTTGCCCCCAAAGGCACAGCCGGTATCGACGTTGATGGTACGGTTGAGCCAGACGGGCTCCACCACCGGGGTGTGGCCATAGACCACCATGGCCCGCCCTCGATAGCTGGCGGCCCAGTTGGAACGCACCGGGAGACCCCACTCGTCCGTTTCCCCCGTGGTCTCCCCGTAGAGGCAGAAGTCCCGGACCCGGGCGGAAGCACGACCCTGGTATTCATCTTTCATACCCAGGACAATTGCATTAGAGAAGAGGGGGTAGATGGATAGGGGGTAGAAGGGGACAATTGGGAACCAAAGGGTAGTGTGGAGGAAGGGGAGATGGGTGAGGTATCGGAGGTATTTGCCTCGTTGGAAGACCCGCGGACCGGGAATGCGGGGCAGCACTCCCTGCATGACATTCTGATCATCGCTTTGTGCACGGTGCTTAGTGGCGGCGAGACCTGCACCGACATGGAGTTGTTTGGCCGAGCTAAACGAGAATATCTGGAGTCCTTTTTGGGGCTGGAGAGCGGAATCCCCAGCCACGACACCTTTTCTCGGGTGTTTCGGCTGCTGGACCCCGAGGCGTTCCACCGTTGGTTCCTGGACTTCATGCAGCGGTTCGCCCAGGCTTGTCAGGGAGTGGTGGCCCTGGACGGGAAGACGCTACGTCGTTCCTACGACCGGGCCCAGGGCCGGTCGCCGCTCCACTTGGTCAACGCCTGGGCCTGCGAGCAACGGCTGGTTCTGGGCCAAGTAGCCGTGGCGGACAAATCCAACGAGATGACGGCCCTGCCCAAGCTGCTGGACCTGCTGACGCTGCGAGGGTCCATTGTCACCGCCGATGCCTTGCACTGCCAACGCCAGGTCGCGGAGCAGGTGGTGGAGCAGTCGGCGGACTACGTTCTGGCCCTCAAGGGCAACCAGGCCACCCTGCAGCAAGACGTCCGTTGGTTCTTGGAGGACCCAGCCACCGAGCTGCGCCAGGCTAGCCAGGTGAACCAAGGTCATGGGCGTCTGGAGCGGCGCACCGCCAGCCTCAGCGACGACGTAACCTGGCTGCAGGAACGCCACTACTGGCCGGGTCTGCAAGCCGTGGCTAAGGTCACTGCCAGCCGCCAACAGGATGGCCGAAGCAGTAGCGAGACCCGCTACTATCTCTGCAGCCAGGCCTTTCCTCCAGAGCGTCTTAACGACATCGTACGGGGACACTGGGGCATCGAAAACCGGCTGCACTGGAGCCTGGACGTAGTGTTCAACGAGGACCAAGCCCGAAACCGCAAGGGTCACTGCGCCCAGAATCTAGCCTTGCTGCGTAAACTGGCCCTTAACCTGGCCCGGTTAGAGCCCTCCAAGGGGTCAATGCGCGGCAAACTGAAAAGGGCCGGTTGGGACAACCAATTCCTCTCCACCATGCTCGCTCAATTCTCCAATGTTCAAATGCAATAGCCCTGCCTGGCGTCACACCGGGCCGCCTTGCTTGGTAGCCCACTTGAGGGTATCCTGGGCAGGACACCTGGCTAACATTTCGGGCTGCCCCATTCTTCTGACGAGAGGCCGTGTAATGACCGAGCCGAGGGACCAAGAGGCGAGAAGAAACGTGGACGAAAAGTACCGAATCAACATCCAAGACCTGGTTAAAGGGCCGCCTCACGAGGGCGAGTTGGGCGAAGGCCTGATGTTCAGCACCGACCAGGGTAATCTGCGGGGTATCCTGCACGAAGCGCCCGGCGCGCACCAGGGTGTCGTCTTCGTTTGCGGCGCTCGGGGCGGGTTTGGCGGTCCCGGCAGCGGGATGTATAGCCGGCTGGCCGAGACACTGAGGAGCCGAGGCATTACCTCCCTTCGCCTTGATTACCGCTTTCCTAACGAGTTCGTCGATTGTGTCCTGGACCTGATGGTGGGTATCGGCTATTTCCAAAACATTGGGCATGGTCCGGTGGTGTTGGTAGGTCACTCCTTCGGCGGAGCGACCGTAATCGCCGCCGGGGCCTCCAGCCAACACGTCTGTGGCGTGGTGTCGCTATCACCTCAAACCTATGGGGCAAACATGGCCCGATTCCTCGCCCCCCGTCGGCTCCTGGTAGTCCACGGAAAAGCCGACACTCGTCTTCCCTACTCTTGCGGGGTGCAGATTCACGAATGGGCCAGGGACCCAAAGGAACTGGTCCTTTACGAGGGAGCAGAGCATCGGCTGGACGAGTGCCGCGACGAGTTGGAAACGTTACTGGAACAATGGATTCCTTCGGCCCTGACCGAGCCCCTACCCGAAGCGATTAGTTAGTTGCGGAATGACCTGGGAAGGTTGGTTATTCCCTCGCAGAGCCTTTTGATTGTCCCGGGAACCCGCACATGGTGAGCCGGCCCTTCGACAAGCTCAGAGCCTGCACTCCGCGAAGGCGGGGGGATGAGCGGAGATATATTCGGGCAAGGGCTTTCAAAAGCTGAAGCCGCTATTCCTTACGCCGTAGACACGGCGCACAGCAAGGCCGGGTAAGCGGGCCAGGCATAGTTTCCCCAACCTGGACTCCGCTTCCAGCCCATCAACCCCAGAACGGTCCCGGAGTCGTACCGGAACCGTTTTCCATAAGGCCAAGATGGTGCGCTTTAGCTGAATATGTCCAGCGGCAAGAAGGCGGAGACCACGAAATTGGGCACGTCCACGACTTCACTAACTTTCAAGTCAACGGCGACGCTGGCGATGCAGTAGGCCTGCTCTCGGGACCAACCCCTCTCCATCAACAACTGGATAATGTTCAGCAGAGCGTTCCGCGCGGCCAGCGTTGCGTTCTCCGACTCGTTCACACCGTCGGCGATGCACATGCCGGTAGCGGCCAGGAACCGCCGGGGGGCAGCCATTTCCGGGGTGGTGAAGTACTCGTCCCGCTCGAAGTAGGGGAACCCGATATTCCGCCGCTCCGACTCGCCTTTGAGCACCCGGAAGCTAACATGGAGAGTGCAGTCCATCTCCACGGCGGTCCCGCAGCACTCGGAGTCCCCCTGGGCGAAATGGGCATCGCCGGCGGAGAAGAGGGCCCCCTCAGCGAACACCGGCAATAGCAGCCTGGTTCCTGCCGTAAGCTGTTTGATGTCCAGGTTTCCGCCATGCTCCCTGGGGGGGACCGTTCGCAAGCCCTCGGAAGCTATGGGTTCAGCGGCGGGCACCGCGCCAGCGGGTTCCGGCCCCAGCACCGCGCCACCCCGCAGGCGCAATTCTTCCTCGCGGAGCAGTATTTCCTGGCGCAGCCGCCGCGATGGGGCGACACCTATGGTACCCATGAAGGGCGCACCGGGAATTCTAACGCCCGGCAATTGGCTGGACTCGGCGTAGTTGTCCTGGATATTCCAGTGCACTATGTAGGGTTCCAGGTAAAGGTCGCGCAGGAACCCGAACCCGGGAATAATGGTGGTAAACCCCCAACTGGGGGACTCAATTTCCAGGATATTCACTTCCAGCAGGTCGCCAGGCTCAGCTCCCTGGACGTAGACCGGCCCGGTCAGCGGGTGGACCAAGTTCAGGTCCACATTGGCCAGGTCTGCGGCCCCGGAATTGGGCGTCACTCCCCCATCAAAGGCATTCCTAGTCTGCATGACCACCTCTTCGCCCGGCTCAGCTTCAACTGCGGGGGCAATATCCGGATGCCATCGGTTGTGCCCCTTGGTCGGCTCGTCGGCACACCGCTTGGAATAGTCCAACTCAATGCTCTTCATCTCTATCTCCCACTTTCCGTAGCTGGGGCCATGATTGGAGGCGTGAATCTCCCTCCAAAGGGTGAGTACACATCCCCGCTGTAAAGGTAGCTAACTGCTGGTCCCTCCCCGGGGCCAGGACCCGGGGAGCCCAGAGCCTCTTTGTCAGTTGCCCGGCGAATAGTTGGGCCGTTCATCAATCAAGAAAGGGGGCGTCCCGGCGCCATTGCAGATACTCGGCCAACCCGGTCGCCAGGTCGAACTTGGCGCGCCAACCGAGGTCCTGGGCCAGTCGTTGCGCCGATAGCGGGCCCCGGCCCTGCTGCTGACCGCCGCCGGTGGTTGATGCCGAGTCCACCGTAGCTTCCGGAGCCACACCCTTCAGCTCCTCCAAAATATCGGTGGGCGTAATCCACCGGCCTGCGGTGATGTTGTACAGGTCATGGGGCAGACTTGGCGCGTCCAGGATGGCCCGCACGCCGTCGGCAATGTCGGCAACATAGGTGTAGTCCCGGGCCTCGGCCTCAGCATCAGCCTTGACTGGCTCCTCTCGCACCACCTGGCCGGTCAGGTGGTAGAAGACCGACATGACAGCTCGGTGGCCGGTAACCCGCTCCATTGGCCCGTAGGGGGTGCTCAGACGGGCGCTGGCGGTGGAGAGCTGATGCAACTGCCCGTAACGATGGGTAAGCATCTCGCTGGCGAATTTGGTTATCCCGTATAGGTTCTGAGGCAGCGGCGGATCATCTTCGCTGAATGTCTGGTCAGGAGGCCGGGCCGAGCCGTAAGCAGCGCCGGAGCTGATGTACAGGAAACGCCCAACGCGATGCTGCCGCGCCATCTCCAGCAAGTTGGCGGTGCCGGTTATGTTAATGTCGATAATGTCACGACTGCGGCGGGTCTCCAACTCGGTGCGGTTGACGGTATAGACCGCCGCATGGACTATCTTGTCAATATTGTATTCCCGGGCCGCCTGTTCCAGGACCGCATGGTCCAGTATGTCTCCGGTGACGAAGCTAATTTGGGATGCCTCCGCCGCCAGGAAGTCCTGGGTCAACTGGTCTGGCCCGTTGAGGTCCAGGCTTACCACTTGGTGCTGGGCCCGGGCCAACTCCTTCACTATGTTCACCCCTACGAAGCCCGTGCCGCCGGTTACCAACGTTGACATTCCTCACCTTCCTACATGCTATTGCGACCAGCCGGGCTAGTATTGACTATGGCTGGGCCTTGGACTCAAGGGCTTCCAGGTCCACCGGAACTATGTAGACGCCTTTGGCCCGGGGCAGCAGGGAACTTTCATAGTTGAAGTGGGTCTCCACGGCGACCCGAAACCTGGTATCGGACAAGCGCTGCACCGCGAAGGGGACGGGGTTCCAGCCCACCATTTGCAGGAGCCGTTCTGAGTGGAGGATGGAAGTTTCCAGTCCCGCGTCCCGGACCCGCAGAATGTTGGCGGTCATGGCAAAGTCGTCGGCCACCTCTTTCCCGGTCATAAACAGGTGAAAGTTGGAGGAAGGGCCATCCTCCTCCCGTTCCAGCTTCATCCAACTCAGGGTATGGTCCCAGGCAACGATGCGAGCGAACTGGTCGGGCCTGTTGTAGTAGTCTTCCATCGATAGGTCCGACACCCAGATTCCGCCTCCCTCGTCCTTGAATCCGTATAGAGTGTTGAGCAGATACCTCCCATCCGAACTCAACCGGGGGGAAACCCCGTAGAGGCCAGCCTCGGGGGCCTCGGGGAATTGGGATATGGGGTACTGCACTTTGTCATAGTCCTCGGGGTCGGCCAGATTTACCAGGTAGACCGTTTGCCAGCGAGGGTCCACCGGCCCTTCGTCGTCCGGCGACTTCCAGCCTTCGGCGCTCATCAGCCAGCGGCTGTCGTCGTAGGGCAGGGGCATAGCCATTAGGACAATGCCTGGGGCGACGTACAGTTCCTGGGCGGACCCGTCATGGTCCAAGGACAGCACCCGATACCTCTGGGTCTTCTCGGGCTCCAAGGAACGGCGGACAATCAGGTAGTAAGTGTCTTCACCGGCGTCCCCTTTTTGGTAGCTGCGGACTGCCCCCGCCGTATCGCACTCGGTCATCCAGGAAACTTCCATCTCGGCCAGCCGGTCGGCCAACCAAAAGCGGTCGTGGCCGAAGTAGCTGGTATCCTCGCCAGCCCCCTGGCGCAAGATTGCCAGCAACCTTTCGCCAAAGGCGGGGCTTCCATCGGCGCTCTCCACGTTCACGTCTTCCGGGGTGAAGTTGTAGCCGACGGCTTCGAGCAGGCCGCCGTATTCAGCAGCCGCCAGACTTTCGTGATAAACGCCGCATTGCTTCCGGGCAAGTCCCGGAGGCGGATACCTCTGGTCGTCGAAGGACAGGGATAGAATCTCTTGTTCAAATTCTCGGGCAAGCTGTGACTGAGCGACGCTCAGGGCGCGGGGATTAAGGTGCAGGTGGGTTGGGCTGGCGATGTCGGGCTGCTCGCTCTGCCACTCTTCCGGCAACTCGTCAACTATGGCCAGGAAAGTACCATCCGGAAAAACGTCGGAAACGATGCCGCTGGTCTCCACGCCTGGCAGGTACTGAAAAGATACGCTGTGGAACAGGTTGCCCGGCGGTTCGGCAGACCGCAACATCTCCTCCACCTCGGCGTCGATGGCAACACCGGCATCGCCCAGCCGCAGCAGGCGTTGGGCCGGATGCTCACCGATTAAGGCTGAATTCAGGGCCAAAGGGTCCAGGTACTGAAATTGACCGCCATTATTCAGCCGGACTTTAGCTTTGCCCTGCCAAACTACGATGCGGTCGGGCTCGCCCTGGGCGCGTAGAAGTTGCCCGTTGGAGTCCTGGGCATAGAAATGGGGACGCACAGGGTAGTTGAGGGAGCGAGGTTCCTGGGGTTCTTGGGTCGCCTCCATACTCGCATCCTCCGCTGTGAGCGTCTGTGCCGTGACCGTGGGAACGGGAGTGGCCCGCTCCTGGTTGCCAGTACAGGCCGCTGCCAGGGCAACGACGCAGACCAAGGCGGCCAGCAGCGGAAGTAGGTGTCGGCTGTTCACTCTCAACGTAGCTTCCAGTTCATTGACTTGATGGAAATTGGCGGATGCTCGAAGCTAAGCCGGCTTGCCATCGGCGTAGGGCTTCAGCATCGCGTATAACACGTCATTTACTGGGGTAGGAACGCCCGCGGCCCGGCCCGCGCGCACCACCGCGCCATTCAGGGCGTCCAACTCCAGTGGGCGGCCAGCCATGATGTCAGCGTGCATCGAGGCGTGCATTTGCTCCAAGGAGCCTTCGATGTAGCTCAGGGTGCCGGCTACTATGTCGGCGGGCAAGTCTACTCGGGAAGCTCGGCCCACTGATTCTATTTCCTCCATGCAACCGACTATGACCTGTCGCCACTCCGGGCGAGGCATCAGCTCCGCCATAGTTTCCCTGGACATGGCTGTAACTCCCGCCATAGTAGCTATGAACAGGAACTTGCTCCATAAAGTCTGCTGGATGTCCTGGGTAAATTGGGCCGGGATCCCCGATTGCTCCAGAGTCTGCTGAATCAACCGCCCCCGTTGGGAGTCGGAGCCATCCGCCTCTCCGAAAGCTATTCGGACCACGCTGCCGGTCTGCTTCACGACTCCCGGCTGGGGCAGGCTGGCCTCGATGTAAGCTGCGCCGGGAAGCACCCGGCCCGTTCCTACCACGTTGGCGGCCATCTGGTAACTATCTATCCCGTTCTGCAGGCAGAGCACGGTCGTATTTTGGTCCAGGAGAGGCATCATTGCCGGAGCGGCTTCCCGGTTGTGGTAGGTCTTAACAGTCAGTAATACCAGGTCCATTGGCCCCAAGCCGGAGGGGGCGTCGGTAGAATGGCAGTCCACGGTAAATTCTTCGTCGTCGGTTATCAGGCGCAGCCCCCGCTCTTGGATGGCCCGAAGGTGCGACCCTCGAGCTATCAGGGAAACTTGGTTGTCCCCCCGCGCCAGCATCCCACCAAAGTAACCGCCGATGCTGCCCGCGCCCATAACCGCTATTCGCATTGTTGACCGTCCCTCCAGGAACCGCCGGAAGTAGGCTTACCGCAACAAAATAACCCATCGGAGTTGGCAGCGCAACACGGGACCTGTCTAATCATTCAAGTAGCGGGAGTATCCTTGGGACGCATACCTGCTCTTGACCACTCGGCCCCATTCGGATTGGCTGTTGGCCCATTCCCAGGGTCTTTCGATTGACCGGACGGACCCACTCATGGCGAACCTGTCGGACCACGGACCGGCCCTTCGACAAGCTCAGGGTGAGCGGAGCTATATCCGGGCAAGGACTTTTTGAAAGACCTGGGGGTCCACTCGGTCCCGGCTTGACGCTGGACTGATTTGTTCGTATGCTCTTTTTTGGACCGCGCCCCCAGCTTGACCAGGCGCCGGCCTTCGATTTAAGGAGTGTTGTATGACTCAGCAGTCGCCTCCCATTCCCCCTCCGGTCCCCCAGCCTGAGTCGGACTTCTACTGGGAGAAATGCAAGGCCCACGAGCTTTGGTTACGCCATTGCCGGGCCTGCGACAAGGCCTACTTCTATCCCCGGGACATCTGCCCTGAATGCTTCTCCCGGGATACCGACTGGATACAGAGCAGCGGCAGGGGCATCCTGCATACTTTTTGCATCGTCCATCGGGGGCCCACGCCCCCATTCCGGGACAAAGTCCCCTACGTCGTCGCCATCGTCGAGCTTGAGAGCGGGGCCCGGATGCCCACCAACCTGGTGCAGGTGGAAGCCGACCCGGAACACGTCAAAATCGGTATGGCCGTAGAGGTGGTGTTCGAGGACCTAGACGAGAAAATCAGCCTGCCCATGTTCCGTCCTGCTTCCTAAAGTTGCCTGCCAAATGGAACTTGAGGGAAAAGTAGCGATTGTTACCGGGGGTAGCCGGGGTATAGGGCGGGCGATCTGCCAGGGGCTGGCCCAAGCAGGCGCCCGGATAGTGGTGACTGCCCGCACCGAAGTGGATACGTCCGCCGGCACCGCTTTCGAGCGATACGGGTCGGGCACCATTCACGAGACAGCCGAGTCCATCGGCGAAGCCGGCGGGGAGGCCTTGGGCGTAAAATGCGACGTTTCACAGTCGGCGGATGTGCAACGCCTGGTGGAGCGCACCCTGGAACGTTTTGGCCGCATTGATGTTCTTGTGTCCAACGCCGGCATCGACTGTGAATCGCCGGTCCCCGACCTGGATATCGACCTGTTGGACCGCTGCCTGGCGGTGAACGTGCGCGCCCCCATGTTGCTCTGCAAGTTCGCCTTGCCCGCGATGATTGACCAAGCCTCGGGTGGGTCTATTTTCGGCGTAACCTCGGGGGCGGCGCGGGGCTACCGGCCCGGTAGAGTTGGCTACTCCATGAGCAAGGCAGCCCTGGAGCGGATGTTGGTCAACCTGGCGGAAGAAGTCCGGCCCCACAACATCGCCGTCAATGTCTTCAGCCCCGGCAGGGTGGACACCTGGATGAACCGCAACGGCGACTGGCCCGGCACCGCCCACATACCAATGGTGCAACCAGACGTGGTCGCCCCCGCCGCCACCTGGCTGGCCCAACAGACCGCCGCTACCTTCACCGGCCAGGTGGTTGAGCGCGCCGAGTTCGGGGTTGCCTGGGGCCCGGGTTCGGGCAACCCCGCCTAGTTGGCTTCTAGGCGGGACTCAAGTAGCAGTTAACCCGCTGTCCCTGCCAAGCGCCTTCCCCTACAATAGCTAGGAGACTCGGGAAAGTCTCCCAGAAGGTTGTTCCCCTCACCCCGTAGTAAAAGCCAAACGCCGACCCCAGACCCTACCAGCTAGCCCCAGGCCAAAGCGCCAACCGCTCACCATTCCCCTCACCACGGAGCAGGGTTTTGCCTCCTGGAAGAGTGCCCTAACGCTATGGGGATTTCCAGCTACTACCGAGGCGCCCCCTCGCAGCTTCCTTGGCACTACCCTTATTCCCCCGCCCGTAATATACTTCCGGTGGAAAGCCCAACCTAACGACTTTGACAGGAGGACCAGCAATGACTACAGGTCGAACTGCAGCCCAAGAAGTAGCCCCCAAGATGGCAGAGCTCAGCGCCAATGTACTGTTTGGCGACGTCTGGGAGCGCCCGGAGTTGTCCAAGCGGGACCGGAGCCTCATCACCGTTTCCGTCCTTACCGCCCTGTACCGCACCGGACAATTGCCCGGACACCTGAACCGCGCCTTGGACAACGGTCTGACCAAAGAGGAAATCGGTGAGGCTATCACCCACGTGGCCTTCTACGCCGGTTGGCCCACCGCCGCCAACGCCGTGCAGATTGCCAAGGAAGTCTTTGATTCCCGGTAACCGGACCGACAAGTAATCCTGGTATGCGCCCCGATAGCCAGGACAGCCACCGGATAACGGTTTCCCAAGGGCATCTAGCCTCGGGCGGGGGAAGGACCTTTCGCCCGGGGCCCAAGAGCTACCGGCCTATTCCCAGCCCTGGGACGGAGTTCCCAGAGACGGCGGAGCCGCGTCCCCGCCTGGCCCGACTAATTGCTATCTTAGCAGACGTTTATGTCAGCTAAGGCCCCAGATCTCTGCTACCGGCGGGGGCTCCTACCAAAACGGAGACATGCGGCTGGGCGAGAACTTACCCAAACCTAAACAACGGAGGTCCAGTTATGCCACGGATGACCGGCGGGCGATTTTTGGCCGAAACCATGAGGGGATACGGGGTTACCCACGCTTTCTTCGTGCCCGCGATTGTACGCTCGGCGCTGGTGGAGATGGAGGATGTAGGCATCCGCAGGATAATCTCCCACGGGGAGAAGGCCGCCGCCTACATGGCCGACGGTTACGCTAGGGCCTCCAACCGTCCGGGGATTTGCATGGCCCAATCCGTCGGAGCGGCGAACCTGGCAGCGGGTCTACAGGACGCCTTCCTGGGACTATCCCCGGTAATTGCCATTACCGGGCATCGCCCCCTGTCGCACCAGTACCGCAACTCTTATCAAGAAATTGAACACTCCCGACCCTTCGCTTCGGTCACCAAGTACAGCGTGGTGGTGGACAGCGTGGACCAACTGCCCCACCTGCTAAGACAGGCCTTTCGTGAAGCCACCTCCGGCGCTACCGCCCCGGTCCACCTGGACTTCCAGGGGATTCAGGGCGACGAAATTGTCGACGCCGAGAGCGATCTGTCCGTGGTAATAGAAGAGACCTTCACCCAGCGTCCCGCCTTTCGGCCCGAGCCGGAGACGGAACGGGTACGGGAGGCGGCGCAGGTCCTGTCCCAAGCGCGGCGGCCAATTATCGTGGCTGGTGGGGGCGTAACCGCCTCCGGCGCCGAGGCTGAGGTAGTCCAACTGGCCGAAATGCTATCAATTCCGGTCGCCACCTCCCTCAACGCCAAGGGCGCCATTCCCGAGGACCATCCCCTATCGGTGGGAGTTTGCGGTGCCTACTCCCGCTGGTGCGCCAACCGGGCGGTATCTGAGGCAGACCTGGTGCTGTTCATCGGCAGCCAGACCGGCAGCCAGGTTACCCTGGATTGGCGGATTCCCGCGATCGGAACACCGGTCATCCAGATTGACATAGACCCTTCGGAGTTGGGCCGGAGCTATCCCACCCAGGTAGCCCTGCAGGGCGACGCCAAGGCTACGCTCCGCCGTTTGACCGAGGTCTTGGAACCAATGGGCCCTCGCAGCGAGTGGACCAGCCGGGTCCAGGATATAGTACGCGAGTGGCGGGAAGAGGTGGCCCCCCTGGAGAACTCCGACGCCGTACCCATCTTGCCGGAACGGTTATGTAAAGAGCTAACCGAGTATTTGCCTTCGGACGCGATGCTGGTGGCCGACACGGGACACGCCGGCATCTGGACCGGCTCTATGGTGGACCTGAAGCACCCCGGACAGTCGTACATTAGGGCGGCGGGGTCCCTGGGATGGGGATTCCCGGCGGCTCTTGGAGCGAAGTGCGCGCTACCCGACCGCCCGGTAATCTGCTTCACCGGCGATGGCGGGTTCTGGTACCACCTGGCCGAATTGGAGACCGCATCCCGCTACGGCATCAACGCCGTAATTGTGGTCAACGACAACCACTCCCTGAACCAAGACCGGCGGGGAGACGAGCGGGCCTACGAGGGACGCACGGGAAACTCCGACGAGATTTGGCAGTTCCAGGACATCGACCTGGCCCGCCTGGCCGAAGCTACGGGTTGCCTTGGGATCAGGGTTGACGACCCCAACCAAATTCAAAGCGCCATCGAACAGGCGGTGGCCTCAGGCCGGCCCGCAGTGGTCGATGTGAAGACGGACATGGACGGCATAGCGCCGGCCCCCTGGGGACCAGCCTAGCTGAGAGCCAATGGTCAATCCCGTACGGCAGCGGCCAGGAACTCCCTGGCCGCTTCGTAGTTTCGGGCCCCGCCCTTCGCAATGGAGGGCACCAGGTACACGTTCCGTAAGCCAGCTTGATGGAAACTCTGGCACAGCTCAAGGGCCAAGCTAACCCCGCACCTGCCGTCGGCCAACTCCTCCCGGACCTGCTGGGGTACGGCGCTGAACGAGATTCCGTCCGGCTCCATTAGCTGCAACCCAAAGAATACCGGGATTCCCAGCGGCCCACCGGCAACTTTACCGTAGGCATGTCGAAACTGAGAAGCCCGCTCCGGGTCAAAGATTGGCTGGGTGATGAGGAACTGCGCGCCTGCCTGCACTTTTCTCTGGGTCAGGATGACCTCTCGTACCAGGTCGCGCCCCAGGTCCACGGCAGCGCCAACGCAGAAATCGGTAGGCGAATCCAACTCCGTTCTCCGGAAGTCTACTCCCTGGTTCATGGCCGCAATAGCTCCGATGAGCGCCGAAGGGGTAAAGTCGCCCACATCCGCCACGCCCTCCAGGTCACGGAGACCAAAGGGATCGCCTCGGAGCACTATCACATTCTCCAGTCCCAGCAATTGCGCGCCCAATAAGTGGGACTGAAGAGCCAGCTTGTTCATGTCCCGGGTCGCCACGGTAAAGACCACATCCTGGCGCAACTGGGCCTTAATTGCCGAGGCGAACATAGCCGAGTCAACCCGGACGGACTGGCCGGGGTTGTGGGCCACCGATACAAAGTCCGCGCCCACCCTGGCACGGGCCAGCAGGCCGGAATCACCGGCACGGGGAGGAGAGAAGTCACACACAAAGCAGGTGCGGCCCGTGGCTTCAAAGCACACGTCAGTAATCTTAGTCACGGCGGCGTCCCCCGGAGAATTGGAAGGGTGGCGACGAGGCCCCATTACCGGGCAAGATCGTTGCCAACCAGCCTTTCCGAAGGCACCGGCCCGGCTAAAGCGAGCTTAGGCTGGTCGAATGGGGTTTGCCCTGGCGCTGGTAGATAACGTATTTATGGGACGTTATCGCAGTTGGGCGGCCGCTAGGGTACCCAATGCTACGGTCCCGAGATCACGCACCCATTTGGTCCAATAGCTGCCGGTACCGGTCAATCGACCGCTGCTCCGTCATGCCGACGTAGTATTTCAACCCCTGCACGTATTCCACAATGTCCCGGGGGAGCATCAGCAGATCCTCCCTGGGGTCGGCCAGATGGTACAGGGAGTCAACCCCGTCCTCCAGGCCAACGTACAGGGTGTCTTCCAGCAGGGCGGCGTCCTTGGGGTCCAGGTCCCGGCGGACCACCCATCGAGCGTAAACCAGGGGCAGGTCCGTCCACTGCTTCCATTCCTGCCCCAGGTCGTAACGGTGCGGGTAGCCCCGCGCGCCCCGGCGCAGGCGCAGGGCCTGGTTCCCAGTGAGCAGGATAGCCTGGTGCTCCTCCTGCAGCGAGACGGTCGGACCCAGTGTGACACCGTACCTCAAGCCCAGCAACACCTCCAGCAGGCGCAGGTAGGCGGTGGATTCATCGGGCGCGCCCAAGGCAGCGCCGGCCAGCTCCTCTATTCGGACCTTGGAATACAGGGACAGGTTTCTGGCCAGCCCGGTGCTGGCCAGACAAAAGCCGGCGATGGGTTCAACCGTGTCTTCCAGCCGAAAGCTTTCGGCCAGGGGAACTGGTCCGGCATCAATTTCTCCTTCTTCGATGGCGGCCACCAACTGGTGGGGAGCCATGTCATACAACTCGATGCCGCGACGGGCCATATCAAAGTAAAATGGTTCGGCGTCCAGATGGGGTATACGTCCAACTCTAATAGCCATGGGCAATTACCACACTCAGTCCTGGTGCGAGAAAACCTCAGAATCGGTCAATGGCGCCTCGATTGTAGGTGCAGCCATAGGGGGGAGTCAAGGGAACGACGTTGCATACCAGGGTCTTTCGATTGTCATTGTGAGCGTAGCGAATGGTCTAAAGTCCCCGGTCAGCACAAGCCCTCACCCCTGGATTCCCGCCTTCGCGGGAATGACGGTGGGGGCGCCTGCCTGAAAGCGTACCTTGTCTTTTGTCCGGAGAATTGAAAGATCATGGAATGCGCGGCGCACTTGTGGGGGCGAATGCCCGAGGTGATGGAATTCAGTATAGCGAGCAAAGTACCACTGGCAAAAGCTGCTTCCGAGAACCACGTAACCCATCATCCTGGAACCATCGGACGATCCAGTATATCCTTAGAGCGATTCAGGTTGCGGTGTTCCATCGTCGGACGATGATGTCAAGCCAGTGGGGAATCCATCCGTTGAGGTGAGTGCGCAATTGAAGAAAGGTTGTTGGGGAGCGTTATAGTGCATCGAGCTATGTTGTTGATAGTAACGGCGGTGGCTGTCGGATTGGCGGCTTGGTCGCCGTCGTCTCTGTACGCCGATAGTCACCAAATACAGGTGCTGTCCCAAAGCGCTGTGAGCGATTTCCCCAATGGCGTCCGGTTCTACATCGAAGCCCAGAGCCCCGACGAGATTGATGACATCAGGGTATTCTTCAAGAAGATTGGACAGACCAGCCGGAGTTCCTATCGGGCGGTGGAATTTCCTCCGGGGAAATCGATTCAAGGAGAGTCGCTTATTCGCAGCGGGGGCGGCGGCGAATACATACCCCCGGGAACCAGAATCGGGTACTCCTTTGAGATTCGAGATACAGGGGGAAGAACCCTGCGCACCGAAGAAGAAGTACTGGTCTACCTGGACAACAGGTTCCCCTGGCAGACCAAGGCCAGGGAGCTTGTTACCGTCTTTTACGACGACCCTCGGGAGGAGGCGGTGGCCCAGTTGGTCCTGGATGCCGCTATCGAGTCCAAGGCCTTGATGGGACCCATTCTGGGAGTTGAGCCCACCTACCCCCTGCACATCGTCGCCTACAGCGACTACCGCTACATGAACGAGGCCCTTCCCTTCCGGTCCGCCGCCGTGGAGCGGCATCTCATCACCCAGGGAATGGCTTTTGGGAATGAACGGGTGTTGCTGGTGTACGGAGGCGACGCCAACGTTGAGGGCACCACCAGGCATGAATTCGCCCATCTTCTGGTGGACGACGCGGTGGGTGGCCTGCTCTCTACGGTGCCGCTGTGGCTGAATGAAGGTCTGGCCGAGTATAGCTCGGCGGCTGCCAGGGCCGACACGAAAGAGATAAAAGAGATATTGGCCTACCCCCTGCTTGAAGACCAGATACGCCCCCTGTGGCACCTACAGAGCTTCAGCGGCAAACCGGGAGAGATAATCGATGCCTACCAACAGAGCCTGTCAGTTGTGGCCTATCTCATTTCAGCCCACGGGGAGGAGAAAGTCGCCGAGACGCTGCGGGCGCTGAGAAGTACCCTGGATATCGATAAAGCGTTGCAGCAAGTGTACGGGTTCGACCAACATGGCCTGGATACGCAATGGCGCGCCTCCAGGGGTCTAGAGGCTATCCCTCCGCCACAGAAGGCCAGTCCCAGACTCCAGCAACGCCCCCAGGCCATAGCCGGACTGGAGTTGCCAACCAGCTCACCAGACTCCCGGGCCCCCTCTGCGGAGTCGCCCAGCACAACAGCCAGTCCAGTTGCGCCCTCTACAGGACCGTCCGAAGGTTTAGCCGACAGTGTACCAACAGGGACAGGATCGAGTTGCAGCGTCGGAGCTTATCCTGGCAATGCGCCCGCCGACCTCACCCTGATTCTCCTCTTGGGCAGCGTCCTGGCCTTGGTCTCCACCTCGGCCTGGCGGCGGCGTGGGGGCTGGTGAGGTAATAACCGCTAGTCCCAAGTCCATCATCCCGCCGTAGCAAGGAATAGGCCAAGGCTACCGGATTTCCGGCCCATGCCGGGCACCGTATATTGGCCCTAGTCCAGCCCGTGGCCAACCTCCCACGTCCTTACCTCAACGGGCCCTGGGATTGAAGGCGTCGTTCATGGCATCGCCCAACAGGTTAAAGGCAAATAGTAGGACTGCCAGCGTTCCCACTGGGAACAGCAACAGGTGCGGATCGCTGCGGAGCACCGAAATATTGCCGTTCACGAAAATCATTACTCCCAGGCTGGGAGTAGGGGGCTGGATGCCAATGCCCAACCAACTCAGGACTATCTCCGCCCCGGCAAAACCGGCCAATCCGGCAGAAACGGAAACTATGACCGGGCTGATAACGTTGGGCAACACGTGAATTCTTAGAATCCTCGGAGTGGATGCCCCAATGGCCCTAGCCGCCTCGGTGTACTGGTTCTCCCGCACTTGCAGCACCTGCCCCCGGACCAGCCGGGCCATGCCAAACCAGGAGAATATCGCCAGGGCAAAGGATATTACCATGTAGTCCACCACGCCAAGCCGGACAATCCAGTCTATTCCGCTGGCCTCCTCGAAACCCCTCACCCAGCCAATTACCCGGGGTTTCACCGTGGCCACGATTATCAAGACCAAGAAAATATCCGGGAAGGAGGATGTCACCTCCCCCACCCGCATAATGAGCGCGTCTATAGCCCGGCCAAAATAGCCGCCCACCAGACCCAGGGTAATCCCCAGAAGCAGGCTGCCCCCTATCAGGGAAGCCAGGGTGATGATCACCGTAGTCCGCAGACCGTAAATAACCCGGGTCAGCATGTCCCTGCCCAGGCGGTCGGTGCCAAAGGGGTGGCCAAGGCTGGGTCCTTGTTTGGCAGCGCTCAAGTCCTGGTCGTTATAGTTGTAAGGAGTGACTGCGGCGGCCAGAATCCCCGACCCATACATCACCACGATGACGAAGAGGCAGGCCACCGCCAGCCTCTTCCGAAACAGCCGCCGCACGGACAAGGCCCAATAGCTGCGGCTGCGCTGGACCGGTGCGCCTGCCGGTTCCCGCCCGGCCAGGGGAGCAGGTCCGCCGGGCGATGCCGTCGGCAGGTCATCCCGCATCATAGCTACCCGTCAGCCGAATGCGCGGGTCCAGGAAGGGATAAATCAAGTCAACCACCAGGTTGGCCAGCACGAAGAGGGTGGTGCCGATTAACGTCAAGGCCATAATTATGGGATAGTCCCGGGCGAACAGGGACTCTATGGCCAGCATTCCTATTCCGGGAATGCCGAAGAAGCCCTCGACGATGAAGGAACCGCTGGCGAGGCCCGCCAAGGAGAAACCCAAGGTCGTGGCGATGGGTATCAGGGCATTGCGCAGGACATGGCGGCTCCGTACCGCTCCCTCGGGCAGCCCCTTGGCCCGGGCCGTACGAATGTAGTCCTGTCCCACCACGTCCAGGGTGCTGGCGCGGGTAAGACGTGTCAGAATGGCTACTCCCGGGATACCCAAAACCAGGGCGGGCAGGATAATGTTGGTGCTGAAGAAGCCGTTCCACCCGTGAGTTGGCAGCACGTCCAGTCGTAAAGCGAAAACCAGCAGCAGGACCGGAGCGGTGAGGAACACCGGAAGGGATTGCCCCAGCAAGGTACCGGCGACCAGGATGGTATCCCAGCCGGTGCCCTGTTTGAGCGCCGCCAGCAGGCCCAGGGGAATCCCCAACCCCACGGAGATTATCAGCGCCGCCAACCCCAACTGGGCGGAAACCGGGATGCGCTTGAAAAGAAGCTCGCTAACACTTCGGCCCCGATACTTGAAACTCTCGCCGAAGTCGCCCTGAAAGACCCCTCCAATGTAGCGCGTGTATTGGACAGCAATATTATCGTCCAGTCCTAGCTGCTCGCGAATCCTGGCGACCGCCTCCGGGCTGGCGCGGGGCCCCAGCATGGTCTGAACCGGGTCCCCGGGGCCGAAGCGGCCCAGGGTGAACGTGATGAAGGACACCATGAGCAGCAGCACCGGTGTCCACAAAAGGCGTCGGGCAATATAGGTCCGCAAACTGGTCGTTTACCCCCTGGCGCTAGTTGTCAAAATAGACGTAGCGGTACTTCGGCAGGGTCATGGGGGTCAGTAGAAAGTCCTTCACATTGGACTTGATAAGCACGTTTCGCTCGCCGGAATGCCACAGGGGAATCCAGGGAGCGTCATCCAGAATCATTTGCTCCGCCTGGTTGTACATGGCGAAACGCGCTTCTCGGTTGCGTTCCACCCGGGCGCGTTCCAACAGGGAGTCCACCTCCGGGTTATTGTAGCCGCTATGGTTGTTGTCGCTTTCGCTGTGGAACAGAATGTCCAGGAAATTCTCCGGGTCCGGATAGTCAGCTCCCCAGCCTATCCTGAACATCTGGTAACGCCGGTCGTGCAGGTCCCGGAGGAAAGTGGCCCATTCCGTTTGTTGAATCTCCACCCGCAAACCAAGCTGTTCCCACTCCCTCAGCATGACCTCCATGTCCAGGGGAAGGTCCGCGCCAAAGCTGCCGGAAATGCTCAGGGTAATCAGGGGAATCTCGTCCAGGTCCTCCCCGTACTTGGATTCCAACAAAAGCTGTTTGGCCTTCTCCAGGTCGTACTCGTATCCCCGCAAGGTGGAGGTATATGACGGGAAACCCGGGGGAATAACTCCCTTGGCCGGGACCAACAGGCCCTCGTAAACGGCGGTATTGATGGCCTCTTTGTTGACGGTGTAGTTGAGAGCCTGCCGGATTTTGGGGTCGTCCAAGGGGGAAACTTCTACGTTCATGCCAATATAGCCGGTAGAAAACGACGGAGGAGCCTGGTATAAATCGGCATTCAAGGGCTCGGTGGGGTCCTTCACCCTTTCCAGGTCGGCCAGACCCACGCCCGTCACGTGTATTTCGTCATTCTCGTACATTATCATGGCGTTGCCGCCGCTAAGAATGAAGTCAACCTCATCTACGAAGGCCGGCCCCGAATGGTATTCATCGAAGCGCGCCAGCACCAGTCTTTCGCCGACGGTGTACTGTGCCAGGGTAAAGGGGCCCGTACCGTTGGGTTTTCGGGTCCAGTTATCCGGGTCGGCCTCAACATTTGCCCGGTCTAGAACGAATCCCGTGGGATAGGTGAGCTTAGCCAAGAAGTAGGCCTTGGGAGCGTCGATGGTGAGTTCCACCGTGCGTTCGTCAATTACACGGACGCCGCTAACGGTTTCCGCCTCCCCATTTATCTTTTCCTTCACGCCCACTATATCGGTGAGGTATTGTTCGGCGACGGGGGAACCGATGGCCGGGTCGGTGACCCTTTCCAGCGACCAACGCACGTCTTCGGCGGTTACCGATTTTCCGCTATGGAATTTGGCCCCCGTGCGCAGGTAGAAGGTATAAACCGTGCCGTCACTGCTGATGTCCCACCTCTCTGCCAGGTCCGGGACCGGCTCCAGGTCTGGCGTGAGAGTAACCAGCCCTCCGTAGACCTCGTTGACTATGACGCCGGAAACGTTATCGGTAGTCAGGTGGGGGTCCAGCGTTGGAGGGTCGCTGAACAGTAGGACCAGGGTCCCTCCCCGCTTGCCCGACATCATTCGATCCACTGGGGCATCCACTGGGGCAGCTACTTGGGTTGGCTCTCGGGCGGTCTCGGGCGCGGGTTCCTGGGACCCGGTGGGGGCCGCCGCCGGTCCCGAGCAGGCAACCAGGAAAACCGCAGCGAATATGGCAACCAGTATCGTCTTCCAACACATTTGGGCCTTCCTCTTATAAAACGGGACGGACGTCCCCTTATTGACTAGAATATTAGGTACGAGGCGGTGCGCATATTGTAGTCAATCCGCTGAACCAATTTCAACGAAATCCCCGGCGAGCCCAGGGGTGTTCTTGTAAGTCCGCAGACTTTTTGCTACTATAGCTGAGCTTAGGCCCTTCTGGCCTGGCATCTTCGTGGCGAGCGTAGCCAAGTGGTCTAAGGCGCCTGTCTGTGGCACAGGAGATCACGGGTTCGAATCCCGTCGCTCGCCCCAGTCTCCTTCGCATCATTTGTCGCCATGCGCCTGTAGCTCAATGGATAGAGCACTGGGCTTCGGACCCAGGGGTTGCGGGTTCGAGTCCTGCCAGGCGCGCCAACTTCTCACCTTCGCCGCACCAATGGCCGCCTCATTTTCACAGCCCGGCGTTCCCTCTTATGGTTAGGTTCATCCGAGCTTCCGAAGAACGTTCTGTAATCCCTGCCGGCCCATTCCCCAGATTCACCGTGGCTAACTAAGGTCCAATTGGGAAAAGAGGCCTCAACATATGGGAGCCGCTTTTCCCCCGGTAATGTACTGTCGCGGAGCTAAAGCGCTAGTTGGGCCGCGCGCCCAGAGTTACGGTAATTTCCTCCCGAGCGCCTTCCCGAATAATCTCCATGACAACCTCATCCCCCGGCTGGTTTTCCGACACCAGGTGGGCTATCAAGTCGTCCATCTCGTCGATGGGCGTGCCGTCTATCCCGACGATGATGTCTCCGCCCATAGGGAAGTCCACCCCGTCAACGCTGGCAGTCTCGCCGCTGCCGCGAAGGCCCGCCGCGTCCGCCGGCCCTTCATGGGTGACTTCGATAACCAGTGTGCCCCGGGTATCCCGGGGCAGGCCCATGCGCTCGGCGATGTCAGGCCGCAAGGTGGTGCCGCTGATTCCCAGCCAGGCGTAGTCGTAGCTGCCCTCCTCGATTAAGACGGGCACAACCCGCTTGGCAATATCGACGGGTACGGCGAAACCGATGCCGGAGTTGGCACCGCTCTGGCTGATTATCTGGGTGGTGACGCCAATGACGTGGCCCCGCCGGTCCAGCAAGGGGCCGCCGGAGTTGCCCGGGTTTATGGGAGCATCCGTCTGGACCACTTCCGGTATGGAGAACTGGCTGTTGCCGCTGCGAATAGTGCGCCCGACGGCGCTGATGATGCCGCTGGTAATGGTGAATTCCTGGCCGAAGGGATTGCCGATGGCCGCGGCTATCTGGCCCACCCGCACCGAGTCGCTGTCACCCAATTGCACGGGTCTAAGCGAGAAACCCTCCGGGACTTCAATCTGAAGCACGGCCAAATCGGAGTCGGGGTCAGTACCCAGGACCTCGGCCTCCACCTCCGATTTGTCAAAGAGGGTTACTATAATCCTGTCCGCACCGTCCACCACATGGTGATTGGTAACTATCCGCCCTTGCTGGTCCCAGATGAACCCGGAACCCCCTCCCCTGCGGAAACGGTCTTCGGGGGAATCGGGGAACCTGTCGAAGGGGGAGCCCGGAATATCGGGAGGGTTGGGCATTTCGAGAACTTCGCCAATCTTTCGCACCGTGCGTACCTCCACCACTGAAGGAACCAGACGGTCGTAGATGCCGGTCAACACCTCCTCCTGCGCCGCGACGATGGCATCGGCGTCCAGGGGTTGCAGTTGGGCCTGGCTCACAATTTGGGGTGGAGCGTCGGAAACAAAGGTCTCGGCGACGTTGATGGCCACAGGCGCACTCTCCTCGCCGAGGGCTCCTGCTGGCTCAACCTGGCCGGTGGCGTCGCTGCCGGAGCAGGAGACCAGGACCAACCCAAAGGCCAAGGCCCCTACAAGTCCCAATGGTCCCCGAGATAACACGCTCCGCATTCTATGGGTCAATTTCTTCATGGCTTTGAGCTCCTCTACCGGTCCCAAGCTGGCGGGCCGGATATGGATAAAAACAGGTCTTACTTAACTGTTAACAGGCGCACCCTCATTCTTCTGGGGAGCTATGCCTATTATGGTCCATCAGTATTCTGGGCTATGGGCTTTCCAATGTCTACGCTCACCTTTCCCCTCCGATTCAAGGGATGACCTCTTGCGGCTGGCTAAATATACCTACGATAGCCAGCAAGGGTTGGATTTTCCCTTTCGATAGCGGGGACGCGCACCACCAGAGCCAAGTTTATTGAAAATGGGTTGGCGCTATGCTACCTTAATCCAGTCCCGTGAATCATATTCGATAAGGAACGCCTCGGTCTCACCAGGGCCGAGAGAATTCTTCGCCAAAGATGTGGTCGGGCCAGGGGATTTCATTGAGCAGCGTACCTATGGAAGAAGACCCACTAAGAATGTCCACAGCCGGCCAGATCGACTGGCTGCCCTGGGGGCCGGACGCCTTCGCCAAAGCGCAGGAGGCGGATAAGCCCCTGCTGCTTTCCATCGGCGCGGTTTGGTGTTACTGGTGTCAGGTGATGGACCAGACCACCTACGCCGATCCGGAAGTTGGGGCCTATATCCAGCAGAACTTCGTTCCCGTCCGGGTGGACAACGATCATCGTCCCGACGTTAACAGCCGTTACAACGTGGGAGGCTGGCCCACGACGTGCTTTCTGACGCCCCACGGAGGCATCATCGGCGGGGCCACCTATCTGCCGCCGGACCAACTATTGGCAATGTTGACCGAAGTCTATCGGGCCTACCGAGACGAGAAGGTCCAACTCTACGACCAGGGAAACGGACTGCTGCAACAACGTCGCGAGCAGGTAGCCAAGGCCAGCGCTGGGGCCGACATCGAGGAGGTCTTGGTAGACCGCATCGCCCGGCGGGTCACGGGCACCTACGATGCCCGAAACGGAGGTTTCGGCGAAGACCTGAAGTTTCCCGGGGCCCCCATCCTCCAGTTCCTCCTGCACCTCTACCGGACCACCGGCGAGCAGTTTTATCGGGTGATGTTGGAGAGGACGCTGGACAGCATGGTCCAAGGGGAGTTGCTGGACCGGGTTGAAGGGGGATTCTTCCGCTACTGCACCAACGCGGATTGGTCCCAGGCCCAGCACGAGAAGCTGTTGGAAGATAATCTCAGCTTGACCAGAGTGTTCCTAGACGCCGCCCTCCTTCTCGACCGTGCGGACTATCTCGACGTAGCCTCCAGTTGCATTGATTACCTGCTGGACCATCTCTACGACGAAGAAGCGGGCGGCTTCCGCGGCAGCCAGGGGGCCCATTCCGACTACTTCGCCATGCCTCCCCAAGCGAGAGAGGGTCTTACTCCCCCCCAGGCGGACCCCTTCTGCTACGTCAGCAGCAGCGCCCAGGCAGTTTCCCTGCTGTTGGAGGCTTCCTGGAAATTGCCGCGGCCCGAGCTATTGGGAAAGGGTCTACGGGTCCTGGAACGACTTGACTCCTTGGCCCTGTCCGGCCAGTTGTGCCATGTCTTCGACGGCGAGGGTCCAAGGCGTCACTCGGGGGGAGACCTCTTGGTCGACTGGGCCCATCTGCTAAACGCCTTGGTCGACGCCTACAACCAAACAATCGGAGGCGAAGGGTTCCGAAAGCGCGCCGAAGAAGTAGCCCAGAAGCTGCTAGGTTCCTTCGCCGATGCCAGAAACGGGGGCTTCTTCGACGTGGAGGAATCTCCAGAAGCGGTGGGCTACCTCCGAGTGCGGGAGAAGCCCCTTCCGGAGAACATAGCGGCGGTGACCGGGCTGATGAAACTGGACCAAGCCACCTTCCAAGAGGAATACCGTGAGGTGGTCAGAGCAGCCCTGAGCGCATTTGTAGATGCCAACCGGGTGTACGGAGAGTTTGCCGCCTCATACGGTATGCTCTTGGACCAGTACCTGCACGAGCCGGTGGAAATTACCGTTGAAGGAAATTTCGGCGAAGCCGGCGCCCAGGAACTGCTGGGGGCCGCGGCGCAAGTATCTTGTCCGCACCTGGTGATTAAGGCAGTGCCCCTGGAGGAAGCCGGGTCAATGGCCCAGGCCCACGTCTGCCTCAACACCGTGTGTCTGCCTCCGGTGGAAACGCCGGAAGCCCTGCTGGCGACGGTGGCCGGGGCTACCTCGGGGGAAGCTGACCCGTTCCCCAGCATATTCCAGATTTTTCCAGGGTCTTAGCCTTTCGACCAGACAGATTTTGACATCCGGGCGATGCGCCAAGTGCTGCCCGGCTTGCGATTAACCAGGGGAGGATAAACTGAAAAGCATTAACTGCGGCGAACTCGGGGAACAGCACATTGGGAGCCAGCAAAGTTTGGCCGGCTGGGTGGCGCGCCGCCGCGACCACGGGGGAGTCATTTTCCTTGATCTCAGGGACCGGTCCGGGGTGGTGCAGCTTGTATTCAATCCAGAGCATTCTAACCAGGCCTACAGAGTCGCCGAACAACTGCGCTCCGAATGGGTAATCCAGGTCAGCGGCACCGTCGAAATGCGGCCAGCCGGTTCGGAAAACCCCAACATGAACACCGGCGCTATCGAGGTGGTGGCCGACGATATTCAGGTGCTCAACTCCTCGTTGACACCGCCCTTCTACATCACCGACGACGTAGAGGCCGACGAGAGTCTACGGCTGCGTTACCGATACCTGGACCTGCGCCGGCCCCAGATGCAGCGTAACTTGCGATTGCGGCATCAGGTGGTGAAGTACATCAGGGACTTCCTGGACGCCCGAGACTTCCTGGAAATCGAAACCCCCACACTCATCAAGAGCACCCCGGAAGGGGCCAGGGATTTCCTGGTGCCCAGCCGGTTGCAGAAGGGCAACTTCTACGCCCTGCCCCAATCGCCGCAACAACTGAAGCAGCTATTGATGGTGTCCGGCGTGGAAAAATACTTCCAGATTGCCCGCTGCTTTAGGGATGAGGACCTACGCGCCGACCGGCAACCGGAGTTCACCCAGTTGGACCTGGAGATGAGTTTCGTCGAAGAGGAAGACATTCTCCAGCTCACCGAGGAACTCTTTAGTGGCATGATCGAATCCCTGGCCCCGGACAAGAAGGTGGTTAAACCCTTCCCCCGCATTAAGTACCGGGATTCTATGGAACGGTACGGCAACGACAAGCCGGACCTGCGCTTCGGCATGGAAATGACCGACGTTACCGACCTGGCCAGAGAGACCGAGTTCCGCGTATTTCTATCAACAATCGAACAGGGTGGGATCATCAAGGGCTTCGTGACGGCGGGCGAGGGCCACCGGAGCGGCGTGGATATGCGCCGTTTGGAAGAGACGGCGCGAGGATTCGGCGCTGGTGGGATGAGCCATATCAGGCTGCAAGGCGATGGGACTCTCCAGAGTTTGACTGAGGAACAGGCGCTCCTTTCTCCGGGTCTGCGGATGCCCCTGGAGTGGGTCACCCGACTGGCGGAGCGGATGGGCGCTCAGAACGGCGACTTGGTGCTGCTGATGGCAGGGGCGCCGCAACAGGTTAACGTCTGGCTCAGCGCAATGCGTAACCACATGGGAGAGGCATTGGGCCTGGCCCACCCCGACCAATTGGCCTTCTGCTTTGTCACTCAGTTCCCCCTGTTTGAGTGGCTGGATGATGAAAAGCGCTGGGACTCGGCGCACCACCCATTTACCTCTCCCGCCGATGGGTCGGAGGAGTTGCTGTCGGGTGATGACCTGGGCAACATCGACTCCAAGGCCTACGACCTGGTTTGCAACGGAGCGGAGTTGGCCAGCGGCAGCATACGGATACACCGCCGGGAGATCCAGGAGCGCATCTTCAGCATTCTGGGCTACAGCCGGGACGAAATGCTGGACCGGTTCGGACACATCCTGGAAGCCTTCGAGTACGGCGCTCCGCCCCACGGAGGTATTGCCCCCGGCATCGACCGGCTGGTAGCCATCTTGACCGGGGCCACCTCCCTTAGAGATGTTATTGCCTTCCCCAAGACTCAGAGCGGTTCGGACCTGCTGTTCGGGGCTCCGGCCCCGGTGGACCAGAGACAACTGAGAGACCTGGCCTTGCTCCTGGATGAGGGAGTGGCCGTACCTCCGGACCCCCAACCGGCAGGCTGAAGCCGCCACGGAGAGTTTCCAGAGGACGGTGCGCCAACAACTCAGCCCATCGCCACCGAGGGTGGCGGCATCGTAACAGCCTCTGGCCTGCTCGGGTTGTAAATGTCCCAAGCCCCGGCTACACTTACGGGGTGTTCTATTTCCCAGCCTTCAGGAGGGTCCCACCATGGCCGACGCACCGCAGTTCAGCTACGAGTCCCTTTTCAACCGGAACGCGCCTGTCACCAACCGGGCGGTGAACCGGAACGCCCGGTATGACTTCGCCGTAGCTTATCCCGACCCGGACAACCTGCCTCTGGACGAGTTGGTCGAGTCCCTCAAAGTGGCGTTGGACCGGGAAGGCCGGGACTTGGCGTACTACCCCCAGGCGGTGGGGCTGCCTTCATTGCGGCAACTGGTGGCCGAGAAGCTGGTCCGCGACCGCAATATGCAGGTCACCACCGATGATGTGGTGCTAACTTCGGGTTCTGGGGAGGGCATCGGAATGCTTATCCAGGCCCTGACCGAGCCCGGAGACATTGCCCTGACCGAAGAGTACGTTTATCTCGGCACCATGCGGCAGATGCGCCTTTGGGGGGCCGACGTCAGGGGAGTCGCCTGCGACGACCAGGGAATCATTCCCGACGCCCTGGAAACCATGCTCAAGGAATTCGCCGCTGCGGGCAAGCGGGTCAAGTACCTGTACACCATTCCCTGCTTTCAGAACCCCCTGGGCTGGAGCATGTCGCTGGACCGAAAACAGCGCGTCCTGGACATCGCCCGCGAATACGGCGTGCCCATCCTGGAAGACGACTGTTATGTAGACCTCCGGTTCGAAGGCGAAGATGTAACCTCGATTCATTCCCTTGACGATACGGGCCATGTGTTGTACGTGGGTTCCTTCTCCAAGATTATTGCTCCGGGAATGCGGATGGGCTACCTGGTGGCCCCTGAAGAGGTACGCAGCCGCGCCATGAGCTATAAAGGCGGCGGGGTGAACCAGTTTGCTGCTCTGGCCGTGGAAGAGTACCTGAAGAACAAAATGTACGACCATATTGACGAGCAGAACCAGTCCCTCAAGGTCAAGAGAGATGCCATGCTGGCTTCCCTGGGAGAGAATTTTGGCGACGCCGCCAGGTGGAGCAAACCCGAAGGCGGGCTGTACGTTTGGTTGGAACTCCCCGAGGGTACGGACCTAGCCGCCATACAGGAGCAGTCCTTCAACGAAGGAGTCGGGTACTACAGCGGCACCATGTTCTCGCCGGAAGGCAGGGGAGCCAACTGCGCCCGCCTATGCTTCGGCCATCCGTCGGCCCAAACCGTCTACGACGGTGTGGCCGAGTTGGCCCGCATTCTGGAGCGCCACGGCGTATTGGGAGGGTAGCCAAGACCAGAAATCGGCTTGCCCTAAGTAGACGAACACTAAGGCGGTAATGCAGGCAAAAATCAAGGCCCGGGTATAAAACCCGGGCCTTGATTTTTGGCTAAGACTAGAGGACGCTCCGTCCCCTTGAGACCTAATCGTCGGCGCTGGCGGTCTTCTCGGGAACGCCGGCTTCGTGGCCGTTTCGGAAGGCGAAACGGTCAACCAGGTCTCCAATGCTCTGCCGGAAGCCGGAGTATTCCAACTCACCGTAGGGGAGCATGGCAGCCCCGGACCAACCCTGGGAGCGCATTTCAATGCCCTTCTTCTGGGCCAGAATTCGCACATGGTCCCAGGCCGGGTTGTCGAAGAAGTCGGCCACGGAGTCGGAGAACTTCCCCTGGGCGCTGAGGGAGAATCCGATGCAGGACACCAGGGGCAAGCAGTACATTCCGGTAACGGGGGTGTTTATGGGTACCGGCATCAGCGGCATCACGTGGGAGCCTCGGGCGTCGCCGCCGATGTAGTGGGCCTTGGCGTAGGGTGAAATCAACTCCTCCGGAGCCGGGAATATCCCTTGATTTCGCACCAGAGCTACCGGATCGTCCTTTCCAGTATAGGAACCCGCGATGTTGTGCAAGCGGGTAGCCGATATGGCAGCGGCGGTTTGGCCGGTATACCGTGAAACAATCGAGTCTATCCCAAACCGTTCGTTGTCCCGCAGCAGCACCGTAATCTTGTAGTAGTCCTCGGGGGCATTCAGCGAGATGATGCTGTCCCCTTGGGTGTTATTCATGTCGATTACGTTGAAGGTGAAGCCGTCTCCGATGCGGGGGAGCATGAGCCCGGCGCAATACATTGGGTCGGCAAATCCCAGGAACATGGGCAGATTGTAAGCCCCGGGACCGCACTTGTCCGCAGCCAACACCATGAAACTCTCCGCCGGGCGGACTGGGTTGGTCTTAATCGGGTCGTGGTCGAACTCGATCTCGGCCACCGCCGGACCTGCGCCCCGAATGTTACCCGAGGGAGCATCTACCAACAAGTCCTGACCGGCTCCATAGAGCCCGTACTCACGAGCGATGTCGGTAGCCTTGAGAAAAGTGCTCCAGGCGAACTGGTGAACATCGGTATTGTTGGGGCCGTGGGTATGGGATGTGGTTATACAGATGTCATCCCCGGTGTGGCCCACGTACCCGTCGATAAGCAGTCCGCTTTTAATAGCTTCGTCAACGGCCTGTCTCGTAGCGTCCATCATGTGCCGGGACGGCATTGTATGACCGCCAATGGAACCCACGTCGGCTTTAAGGACAGATAGCGTCAATTGCATAAGTCGTTCTCCTCATGGGATATGCCAGGTATAATTGTCGCCACGGAAACCGGCCAACAGGCCAACTGATTTTCTGCCGCTACTGCGTACCGGCTGTAATGTTTCAGATTCTATCAGCGCCGCCTTGCGGTGTCAATGTATATAAACTCAACAGATTGCCTAAACAATAACTGTTTTATACTATCAAATCCGATATTGTTACGTTTTATGTTGACCAACTGCCGTCCTTCCGACTCCTATTAAATCACCCTTCGGATTCGGAGGGCGGTAAGATGCCTGGTTGAGCGGGTAGCCCCATCGACCAATGGCAGCTATCATCTGCCAGGGTGCCGTGCCTGGGTATATCCGGTATAATAGAAAGCGAGTAAACGGTCTTGTGGGATTGGTTAGGCCCTGTGGACCGCAGCGGGTCAGAGAGGAAACGGGAATGGGTCCATATCTTATGTACCTGTCGCTGGCTCTGGTGCTCCTCTGGACGGCGCGGTTGGCCCGTTCCAAGGGGTACAAACCCTGGCTTTGGGCCGGCGCTTCCCTGGCGCTTATGTCCTTAGGGCTAGTTGGTTTGCCCAACGCCCAGTTGCTGGGCATGGCTCCGTTGGGCGTGCTGCTATTCCTCAAGAACCGGCGTGTGCGGGCCGAGGTCGCGGAGCAAGAATACGTTGAATGCCCCAGGTGCCACGCCCGACACTCCCTCGGCCACAATTTTTGCGTCGAATGCGGCTGGAAGCTGGAAACCCTGGAGGACCGCTACGCCGAAGATGCCGCGTCCGTCGAGCCTCGGTCGCCCGCGCCAGAGGTGACCCAACCCACTGCGTCGGCTCCCAACCCCACGGAAACAATGGCCGGGGCTGCCGAACCGATTGCCGCATCTGACGAGCCTCAGCCCGGGCGGGAGGAAGCAGCGGTGACCGCCGCTGCTTCGATGGAAAACGAGGCACCGCCGGAACCAGAGCTACCACCCCAGCGGCCAGCGGTTTTTAGGCCGTTGAGCGCGGAAAGTCTCACCGAGCGGGGCGTATCTCTCCTGGACCAGGGGAGAATCCAGGAAGCCATCGACCAATTCACCAAGGCCATCGCCCTGAACGCCGGGTACCGCCCCGCATGGTCCAGGCGCGCCGAAGCCTACGACAAGATTGGGCGGAACCAGGAAGCGGCTGAAGACCTGCGTCGATTGGAAGCCATCTGAAGGTCTGCGGGAACCTCTCCTAGACGGCCATAATGTGGTAACCGGCGTCCACCGGAATTATGGAGCCGGTAATCCCGCTGGACAGGTCGCTGCACAGAAACAGGGCGGTCGTCGCCACCTCGTCCACCGTTATATTTCGCTGCAACGGCGCTTTTTCCGCGTGGACCCGCTTCATATCCACAAACCCATGAATGCCCCGGGCGGCCAAAGTATCCAAGGGCCCGGCGGAGATGGCGTTCACCCGCACCTTCTGCTCTCCGTACTCGGCGGCTAGTTGCCGTACCTCATGTTCCAGGGCAGCTTTGGCCGTGCCCATGACGTTATAGCCGGGGTAGACCCGCTGGGAGGCCTGAAAGGTCATGGTCAGCACACTGCCCCCATCCGTCATCAGCGGGGCAGCGTGTCTTACCAGGGGGAGCAGGGAATAGGCGCTGATTTCCAGGGCTAAGCGGAACCCCTCCCGTCCAGTTGCAGAAAAGGCCCCGGTCAAGTCTTCGCGGTTGGCGAAGGCGATGCTATGTACCAGAAAGGAAATATCTCCAAAGGACTCGGCCACCTGTTCAAACACCGCCGTTATCTGGTCGTCGTCGGTGGCGTCGCAGGGAAGGGCCAGGCCGCCGTCCAGGGTGTCCGTCAAACGGACCACTCGGTCCTTTAGCCGGTCGTTCTGGTAGGTCAGGGCCAGCCTGGCGCCAGCCTGTGCCAGGGTGCTGGCAATGGACCATGCGATGCTGCGGTCGTTGGCTACCCCGAAAACAACGCCCTTCTTGCCGGACAGGTCAATTGGATACAAGGGTGCTCCTCCCAGGCAGTTTATTGTCCGGCGGTTATACCGGCGCAGGTCTTCCGACGACGAAAATAGTGCCCTACCAAAGGGCCAGGGTTACAGAAAAGCCGGAGCTACCCGGTCCAGAAACAGGTCAAGCTGACGATCGGGCTGATGGGATGCCAATCGCACCACCAGCGTTTGCGCTCCCGCTTCGGCATACTCCAGGAGCCGCTCCTTTACCCTTTCCGAGTCGCCGAAGGGCCCCCATCGGCTGCCCCAAATGTTTGCGCCGTAATAGCCGGTCAGATAGCTTTCAGCGTCTTCCTGGGCCCGGGCTGGGTCCGGGTCTAAGTTGACCGTCAGGTACATGACCTTCTCTAAGGACTGAAGGTCCCGGCCAAGGTCGGCGGCGACGCTGTCGAACCGCTCCGCCAATTCGGCGTACTCCTGGGGAGTGTCGGAAATCGAGATTAGACCATCACCCAGCGCAGCGGCCCGCTGCACCTGGGCCTCTCCCACCGATTTCTCACCGGGTCGGTGGAAACGCCAGTGGCAGGCCAACAGGACCGGCACGCCTCCCGGTTGTATCGGACTGGGCCGCATCTGCAAAGCCTGGAACTGAAAATGCCGTCCCTCGTGGTCCATCGACGAACCTGAACCCAGGCCCTTGATAACCCGCACCATCTCTTCCATCCGGCTGGTACGGCGAGAGGCAGTAACCCCGGCGTTGCGCCATTCCTGCTGCTGTTCGTCGTTGAATGCGCCTCCCACGCCCGCCGCAATCAAAAGCCGACCCTTGGAGATTAGGTCCACGGTGGCCAATGTCTGGGCCAACAGCACCGGATGGCGCAGGGCCATTAGCAGCACCGAGGTGCCCAGCCGTACCCGGTCGGTCTGGGCGGCCACTGCCGCCAGGGTGGTCAGGGGTTCCAACCGGGGTTTGGCCGTGAGACTATCCCCCACCCAGACAGAGTCCAGACCCGCCTCCTCGGCTTTACAGGCTAGGCGAAGCACCAGGTCGGCGTCCTTGGGAGGAGACTCCCCCAGCAGCAGACCCCTGGTGGGGAGCAGAAAACCGATTTTGGTCTTAGAAGGAGTCACTGGGCCCCCCAGAGCTGGAAGGGAAACTCAAACCGCTGAAGTCCATGTTGGGCGCCAGACGTTGGAGCAGCCCCGGCTCCATGTGCTCGTAGGACTCCAGGTCATCGATGGTATCGAGGTCAAATCCCAGGCCCGGGCTGTAGCAGATAGCCACCGACACGCCCATTGACGCCGCCTGGGAGAGGTGTTTGGAGAAACTACGGCGACCCAACTCCGGACGGAAGGGCAGTCCATGCGGCACCACGATCCCATTGGTGCCCCCGTCCCTTCTGGCGGGAGCCAGCGTTATATTGCCTTGCCGGGCCGACGACCGGAGCAGGCTGTGGATGTCGCCGGCTTTGATAAAAGGCAGGTCTCCCGGCAGATACATGACCGAGCACTGCTGGGACAGGGCCCTCTCGAAAGCCTTAGTTACCGTATCGTTCAGGTTGCGGGCCAGGTCCTCTATCCAAAGACCGTTGCTGTTGCGGGTCAAGTTTCTCACCCTGGAGTCGCCTCCCACCACCCAGAACACCTCCAAGGAAGCGCCCTTGATGGCGGAGATTACCCGCCGCAACATCCCCAGGGACAGGTCAGCTCGCTGGTTGGGGGTTAGGAACTTGGACAAGCGGCTCTTGCCTTCGGTCAGAGGTTTCATGGGAATGATGGGAACGACTAGCGGTTGTTCCTCCATCATCGGCTCTCTCCTAGACTCAGTACCATTTCCGCCAGTTCCACCTTGTCGGCCTCGCTATTCATTATGGTGGGGGCAACCACCGGAGTCATCCCCAAGTTGGCGATTTCAGCGGCTAACGGAGCATCCTGGTCGTCAATCACAAATATATCACAGAGGCCCTGGTACCAGCGGGCTACTCCCAGGCTGGAAGCCTCGTGCCCCAGCTCGGCCATGATCTTTGCCGCAGGACCCCTCACGGCAGCGCCGCCGATAATTGGGCTAATTACCACCCGTGACGCCCGGCTCTTTAGATCAAGAATTCGTTGCTGAATCGCCGGTACGGACAGGATGGGGGCCACGCTCAAAAACGGGTTGGAGGGGCAGAACACTACCATCCGCGCCTGTTCCAGGGCCTCCGCCACCAAGGGGGCCGGAGATGCTGAATCGGCTCCACGGTACTCGATCCCGGCTACTACAGGTGCGCATTGGTGTTGCACAAAATACTGCTGCATGGACAAGTTCCCCGCATCGGTATCCAGAAAGGTGGGAACAGGGTTGTCGCTCATCGGCACTATAGAATGAGCGACGCCCAAGCAGCGGCACAACTCCGCCGTAACCTGGGAAAGGGTGAAACCCTGATTCAACAACTGGGTACGCCGGATGTGGGTAGCCAGGTCCCTATCCCCCAGTTTGAACCAGGTATCAACGCCGTACTTGTTCAGCATCCCCAGAGACTGGAAGGTCTCGCCGGCTAGGCCCCAACCCGTCTCGGTGTTGGAAAGGCCGGCCAGGGAGTACATCAGGGTGTCCAGGTCAGGGGAGACGTGCAGTCCGTGAAACAGTTCGTCGTCCCCGGTATTACCCACGATGACCAACTGGTCGGAAGGCAAGACCCGGGCTAGCCCCAAGGCCAGCTTGGCGCCGCCCACTCCGCCGGCTAGGGCCAGGACTTTTCCGTCCATTAACGGTCTGTAACTCCCTTAGGCGCTGGACTCCACGCCTTCTTTAGCCGAGTGGCGCGGATGGGAGAAGCGGAAGGTGTCCAGTTGCACCAGGCGATGGTAGGAACCGAAGATTTCCTCCACGTTGTCCCCAACCAGGTCCAGCGGGTCATGTTCCTCATCGTTGTCACTGAAGACCCGCTTAATGCCGTAGGTGGTGTACCGCTCGGCGGGGACCCGCCCCGCCTGGCGAATCATCTGCCGGAACTCGGAGGGCCGCATCAACTGACCGTGCTGGGCCCCGGCGGAAGTGGAGATACTCTCGTTAATCAGGGTGCCGCCCAGGTCGTTTACACCAGCGGTGAGCAACAACTGGGACATTCGGCTGCCCTCCTTGACCCAGGATGCCTGGATATTCGGTATCCAGTTGTTCAGCATTATCCGCGCGATAGCGTGGACCTTCACAACGTCCATCCCCGTGGGGCCGGACCGGACATTGTCCACCAGGCCCTTGAGAAACATGGGAGCCTCGGAGTTGACGAAGCTCAGAGGAACAAACTCGGTGAACCCTCCGGTCTGCTGCTGAATATCCCGCAGCAGGGCCATGTGCCTGGCTATCTGCTCGTTGGTCTCCACATGCCCAAACATCACGGTGGAAGTGGTGGGAATTCCCAACTCGTGGGCATTGGTAATCACTTCCACCCACTGGTCCACCCGTATCCGTCCCGGGGAGATAAGATCGCGCAACTCCTGGTCCAGGACCTCGGCGGAAGTGCCCGGCAGACTGCCCACCCCTGCCGATTTCAATCCCTGAAGATATTCTCGAATCGTACACTTGGAACGGATCGACCCGTACAGCACCTCCTCGGGAGAGAAGCCGTGAACATGAATGTCCGGGAGTTCCTCCTTGATGGCCTCGCACAGTTTTATGTAAAGGTCGCCCTCCATCTGCGGAGGCAGGCCGGCTTGGACGCAGACTTCGGTAGCGCCGTAGTCCCAGGCCTCCCGGGCCCGTCGAATAATCTCATTGACCGGCAGGAAGTAACCCTCCTCCTCCCGGAAGTCGCGGCTGAAAGCGCAGAAGCCGCAACGCTTGATGCACACATTGGTGAAGTTGATATTCCGGTTGACCACGTAGGTGACCACGTCACCCACGGTACGCTCACGAAGGTGGTCGGCAACCAGGCCCACCGCGCTGAATTCCATGCCGCTGGTATCGAAGAGCAGGACCGCATCTTCTATGGTGATGTCCTTCCCCTCGAGGGCGCTGTTCAGCACCCGGGCCACGGGGGTCTGCAAGCGGTCTACCAGGGTTTCGATGTCGCTTACCGTAGTTTCCTCTTCAGGCTGTCCCGACATATCTTTGAATACCCCCTTTTACGTACCCCTCGGTGTCGGCCAAGGCGGCAACCTTAGCCTTGAGCGGCGCCGCCAAGAATTGATCGGTGGTCAGAAAATACTCCGGATAAACCGGAAGCCTGGGGCGCAACTCAAACCCCTTGGCTTCGGTGCGGTCTCGCAAATCGGCCAATACCGGCCACGGAGCCTCTGGATTAACGTAGTCTATGGTCAGCGGGGACACGCCGCCCCAATCGTTGATTCCAGCATCCAGATAAATCTGATAATCATGGGCGCTCAAGTTCGGAGGCACTTGCAGGTTAACTTCCGGCCCCTGGAGGAGACGGGCCACCGCCACCGTCCATAACAGTTCCCGGGTGGTGGCGTCCGGCGATTCCGCCATTGGAGTGCGGGGCTTGGCCCGGAAGTTTTGGACTATCACCTCTTGCACCTGCCCATGTTCCCGGTGAAGCCGCCGGATTGCCAGGAGGGCATCGATGCGTTCTTGACGGCTCTCACCGATTCCGATGAGAATCCCCGTGGTGAAGGGCACGCCCAGCTCACCGGCCAACTCAACGGTGCGCAGCCGGACCCGAGGACGCTTGCTGGGCGCGAACTCGTGGGGACCTCCGGCGGCGTATAGCCTGGGGCTGGTACTTTCCAACATTAGCCCCATGGATGGATTGTACGGTTGCAGCGCGGCCATCTCCCGTCGGCTCATGGTGCCGGGGTTGGCGTGGGGCAATAAAGACGTCTCTTCCAGAACCACGCGGCACACGTCCGCCAGATATTCCAAGGTTGTGCGATAGCCCCGATGCTTCAGCCACTCCCGGGCTTCGGGGTACCGCTGCTCCGGTCGCTCCCCCAGGGTGAACAGCGCCTCGGTGCAACCCATTTCCTGCCCACGACTGGCTACCTCTAACACCTCTTCCGGCGTCATGTAAAGCCTTGCCGCGGCACCGGGTTCCTGCCTAAAGGTGCAGTAGCCGCAATAGTCCCGACAAAGGCGAGTGAGGGGAATGAAAACCTTGGGCGAGAAGGTAACCGTCTTTCCCTTACCCCGGTCCCGCAGGCCCGCCGCCGCCGCGCAAAGGTGGGCCAGGCCATCATCCCTGACATCCTGTAGCTGGTCCGCCTCTTCGGCGGCAATGAAGACTCCCGCAGCGGCCCGGTCGATGATGTTCGTCAGGGTACCGTGGCCGGCAAGGTCTCCCGTTTTTGCGGCTAGGGCGTTCAAACTAGTCCTTGTCCATTCTCCAAGACCATGCGTTTTTCTGGGGCTAGTCCTTGTACCTTCATACGCCGGGTAAGTCAAGAGAGACACGGCCTTGGTCTCGGGCCTAACCTTATGCTCTTATCAAGTCAAAGGGCAGCGCCAAAGCTGAGTTTGGCCTGGCTAACGGTAAACCTTGACCCCGAACTACTACGGCTTGGGGAAAACGCAGCAGGTTGGCCTTCCTAGGGGGCTCACGCAGCCACCGCCCTATTGTAGCCTCACGGGGCATACCACACAAGTCACCCGTGACTAAGGCAGGGTCTCTCGGTTGTTGCCACTCGGCGTTCATCCTTCACCCTGAGCTCGTCGAAGGACAGGCTGTGAACGAAGCGAAAGATCTAAGTCCCAGGCCAAGCCCGCCACCCCTGGATCCAGGATTCGCCGGAATGACGGTGGCGCTGTGCAGGCCAGGTAAGAGGATGAATAGCCCCTATTTTATGGGGACGACGGGGGATGGGCCTGCCAAGGAGCCTGGGGGTTACCGCGACCCCATCCTAAAAGAGACTGTACAGTTAGCCCGGATTGGGCCATCGTCCCACGGCCTGGAAGCTGACGACTGGCATCAAAAGCCGGACAGCCGCCCCTGATCGGTGGCTTCAGCCTTGTCCACCCAGGGGCGGCCCAGGTACTCGTGGGCCCGTCGGGTAGCTACCCGGCCCCGGCTGGTGCGTTCCAGGAATCCCAACTGCAACAAATACGGCTCCCAGACATCCATCACCGTATCCGAGTCTTCGCTCAACGAGGCCGCCAGCGTTTCCAGGCCCACCGGACCGCCGCCAAACTTCTCAATGATGCTGGTCAACAGCCGATGGTCCGACTCGTCCAGACCCATTTCGTCAACTCGAAGCATCTCCAAGGCTTCCCGGGCCACCGGGCCGGTAATCTCATTATCCGCCACCACCATGGCATAGTCCCGGGCCCGTTTGAGGAGGCGATTGCCGATGCGAGGAGTACCCCGGCTGCGGTTGGCAATCTCGGCGGTTCCCTCGGAGGTAGTCGCGATTTGCAGAATGTCCGCCGAGCGTCTGATTACCACTTCCATGTCATCCCGGTCGTAGTAGTCCAGCCGGAACACCGAGCCAAAGCGGTCCCGCAGGGGCGCGCTGATGAGGGAGTAACGGGTGGTGGCCCCCACCAGGGTGAAGGGGTTTATCCGTAGGTTGATGTTCCGCGCCGCCAGCCCCTTACCGACCATCCAAGAGAGGAAGAAGTCCTCCATGGCCGAGTACAGGACCTCCTCCACCGTCCGGTTGAGCCGGTGGATTTCGTCAATGAACAGGATATCATTGTCCTGGAGCCCGGTGAGGATGGCCGCCATGTCCCCCGGGCGCTCGATGGCGGGACCCGAGGTAACCTTGATGCTAACCCCCATCTCCTGGGCGATGATGTGGGCCAGGGTAGTCTTCCCCAGGCCCGGCGGCCCGTAAATGATGATGTGGTCCAGGGGTTCGCCCCGCATTTTGGCCGCCTGGATGGAAATGATCAGGTTGTCCTTAACCGACGCCTGCCCCACAAAGTCGGATAGCCTCCTGGGACGGAGGGACAGGTCGAGAGTCTCGTCGTCGGCCTGGGAACCTCCGGAAACCAGGCGTTGCGGCTCTCCAGGGGATTTTTTGTAACTGGTCACGCTGACAGAACTACCCTTGGCTGCAGAATTTATGCCAGATAGGGCCGCCAAGCCCGTATGCTTCGGCCCTCCCGATGAAGATGCCGGAGCGACTTCTGCTAACATTTGCCGAAGGCCAACCCAGTACCGGGGTGAGGTGATAACCAACACTTGACGCTTCGGGCAGATGCAAATTCTAAACGCGCTAAAAAATAGCGTCAAGGAACCCTTGTCACTGGTTAAGGCCGATATTGTGGGGGTCTGCGCCCAGTACAGGGGGCCTTATCCAAGACTTAGCAGGAATGGCAACGTCCAGTGCCAGCCGCCGCCATCTGGCAGGTCCGCCGAGCTCTTCCAGATTCCGACGAGGGCTTTCCCTATAAGGCGAGGGCCTTCCCCATAGATTGTGGCTGTTCGGGAAGGCCCAATCGGCAGGCAGGGCAAGGTTTAACGTGAAATTACTTGGATATTGCCCAGCCAGTATGGGAAATGTCAATTACCACCCCATCGGGTCCGGCCCATTTCATCTCGAAGTTGCGGGGCCCGGTCGGGGACATAGTATCAAGGCCGTCCCGGGAATTCAGGGCCTGGCCCTTTACGCCTTCCAACTTTTCGCAGGCGTCATCCAGATCGTCAACCATGAAGCCGATGTGGTGGATGCCGCTGAAGTTGGGCCCGTTGACCCCAACGTCGGCGTCATTGTCGGTTTTCCAGTTCAAGATGGCCAGGTTGATATAGCCGTCGCTGAGGAATACTGCCCCGTTATCGCTGCGGCGAATTTCCTCCAGCCCGAATGCCTCCTTGTAGAACGCAGCCACTCCCGAAGGGTCTCCGGTAGTCAATGCAATGTGGCGTATCTTTGCCATGGTCTCTTCCTCCAAAAGTTAATGATTTAGCTATGCTGAGGCAACCTCAAAAGGCTTCCTGGCTGATACTTCCAACCGCGCCGGTAGGTATTGGGCGTACCAGTCCAGGGTGGCCGCCATAACCTCGCTGAACGCCGGCTCTTGGTACACTTCATAGTGACCGTAGCCCTTCAGCACCACCAACTTCTTCGGCTCCTTGGCGTGGGCGTAAAGCTGCTCCGACTCCTCCGGAGGCACCAGACGGTCGTTGTCGCTGGTGATGAAGAGGATAGGCCGGGGCGAAATCCGGTCTACGATCCACTCGGGATTGAAGCCCAGGGTATCGTCCACGTATTCCAGGGGGATGGTGTTGATGGCTGCCGGATTGAGACGCCGGGCCGCGGCGGCCAACTCGGCTGACTGGCGGTCGGGCAATAGAATCTCGCTCCGTTCCACGAACTCCGACGTACCAGCGGTGGCGCGCCGCTCCCGGTCAGCCTGGGAGCGTTCCAGCAGGTCAAACCATTCATCGGTGCGGCGGACCCGGCTCATCCAACGCTGCCCGTTGCCGATGCCTACCACGCTGACGATGCACTTGGCCCGGGGGTCCACCGCGCCAACCCAGGATACGGTGGCTCCGCCGTAGCTGGTGCCGTAGATGCCAATCCGGTCAGCGTCCACTTCCGGTTGCAAGCCCAGGAAGGTCATGGCCGCCTGAACATCGGCAACCCGGCTATAGGGAGCCAAACGGCTGCGCGAACCTTCGCTGTCGCCCCAACCCTTGTAGTCGAAGGTCATAGCCACGTAGCCAGCCTGGTTGAACGACCGGGCGTTGTCCGGCAGGTAGAGGTCCTTGACGCCGGTATAACCGTGACAGAGTAGCACCGTCGCCCTTTGCTCCCCCGGCCTCAAGTCGTCGGGGGCGTATACGTCACCTTGGAGCTTGATCCCCTCGCTGTAAAATTCGACAGGACGCTTCATTTTCTATCCTTCCGCCCCCTTCCAGGTCTCCCCGATCTATATCACCCCAAATTCTCATTTGGGAGCGCAAGCCCGGATAATCGACATCGCCTGCTGCTTGGCTCCAGGGCCAGCAATACGGGGAGAGATGATGGGTAGGGTAATTCCCGCGTTCCGGTACTCTTGGAGCCTGCTCCGGCACTCCTCCACTTCCCCCACCAGAGCCATCTCCTGGACCAAGCCCGAAGGCACCAGTCTCAGGGCTTCCTGCTGATTGCCTTCCTGCCAGGCCCTCCGCACTGCCTCGATTTCGTCGGCAAACCCCGCTTCCACCATAAGACGGCGATACCGAGGAAATCGGGCGGCGTAGTTGGCAATGACCGCTCGCATCTGGTGGGTGGCCGCTGCTGCTTCCTCGCCCACGGCGCAGGAAATCAGCGTGGCTACTTCCACCTCTGAAGGGTCTCTACCCTGCCGCCTGGCTCCGGCAGCCACCTGTTCAGCCGCGGCGCGGGCATGGTCCAGGGTACACCAGGTCAGCAGAGTCCCCTGGGCGATTTCCCCGCAGATGCCCAACATTCGTGGGAAAACTGCCGCCACGTATATGGGTATCTCCCGGCGCAGGGGCTCAAACTGGAGGTCAAATCCCCGAATATCGAAGACTTCCCCCTGGTAGGAGACGTCCCCGTCCCGCAATAGCCGGCGGACGATGTCCACGCACTCCCGCAGCCGGGGAATTGGCTGGCCGAAGGGAAGCCCGTGTTCCGGTCCCACCTGGACCCGGTGGCTGGAACCCAGACCCAGGATGAAGCGACCACCGGAAAAGTAGTCCACGCAGGCCGCCGCCATCGCTATGGTAGGGGCGCTGCGCACGAACACACTGCTGATGCTGGTGCCAAGCCCAATCCTGGTGGTGGCCAGGGCACAGGCCGTCAGCACCGAAAACTGATCGCCTCCGTGCCCCTCGGCCATCCAAGCGGACTCGTAGCCCAACTCTTCGGCAAGTTTAACGCACTCCACCACCTCCGGCGGATTCAGTCCGCCGGTGAAAGCTACGCCAAGTCGCTCCATCCCGGATTACTTCCTTGCAGATGCTTGACGGGTTAATCGACGGTTAGCCGGAGCTGGCCCTCTCAATGGACCCGCCAGTATTGATGTAGGATATTTGGTCGGGGGTTTTCCGGCCCCGGGGAGTGCGGTCCCACTCCCGGCCCAGGTCGTCGCGGACGTTGACGGACAGGCGGCCCAAGCCCTCGGTCTCCACCTCGACCAAGTCGCCGTTCTGGATGGCGCACAGACCCTGGTGGTTGGTGCCGCAGGCCACGATGTCGCCGGGCTGAAGGGTGGTTATCCAGGTAACCCATTCCATGACGCGGGGTATGGCATTGGCCATGTCGCTGGTGGGATAGTCCTGGTAGAGCTGCCCGTTAATCCAGCAGCGCACCTGGAGGTTCATGGGGGCCCCCACCTCGTCGGCGGTGGTAATAGCCGGGCCCATCGGCCCGAAGGTGTCCCAGGTCTTGCCCCAGAAGAAGCTGCCCCGGCCCTCCGGGCGGATGCCCCGGGCGGAAACATCAATGAAGTTGGTGTACCCGAAGATGTACTCGTAGGCGTCCTCGGGCTTAACCTTACTGGCCGTTTTGCCAATGATCAGCCCCAACTCGGCTTCCTGCTCAAAGATACTGGGGTTGCAGTCTGGAAGCATCACCGTATCCCCGGTCCCGATGACGCAACTGGGGGACTTGTGGAAGGCGTCAATTTCGGCGGCCCTTTCGCGGGTGCCGTGCTCCATGTAGTTGACCGCCATCGCCACTATCCGGGTTGGCTCCGGCAAAGGGGCCCGCAGCCGTACCTGGTCCAGAGGAGTGCCTTGAGATTGATTTGCCAGGTCCTCCAGGGGTTGTCGGTACTTGTCGAAATCCCCTATGACCTGGTTCACCAGGTTCTGGGGAGATGTGTGGACGATGTCTTTGACCACTTCGGCCACATTTACCACGGAGCCGTTTTTCAGGACGCCCAGTTTGAAATCGTCGAAGAATACCAGTTTCATGCTTGCTTATTTCCTCCAACCGGCCCGGGGCCGGAATAGTTAATGGATGTAGATGCCTGGTGGAACCATTGGCTACGCCAATAAAGGTGGCGGGACTTCCATTGGGAAAGTCCCCAGGGAAAGTCCTCCGCCAGTCCTTCGGCCCCGGCGGGCGGGAACACAGAGACCTCTAGGGTTTAGCTGGAAGCTACCCCCTGGGGGGCCAGGTGTTCGTCCCACGGGCCCGGGAAGCGCCCCTTGTCCACCTTTCCGCCCAGGAACAGCTCATCCTGTACGGGCCATTGACTGCGGGGAATCTCGTAGGAGACCTCGATGCCATTGCCGTCCGGGTCGTGCAGGTAGATCCCTATGGATATGCCGTGGTCGGACACCCGCTCGATGGGGATGTTCTTGCTCTGAAGGCGCTGGTAGAGCTCCTTCAGGTCTTCCAGGCTCTCCATCATCCAGGCCATGTGGTTCAGACCCACCTGGCGCTGCTGGGGGGCGGCTGCTTCTTCGCCCACCTCCACCAGGGCAATCTCGTGGGACTGCTCAATGTCAGCCGACATGAAGGCCGCCCTTCCAGGACGGAAATCGTAGGTATGCAAGCCCAGCACGTCCTCATACCACTGCTGGGAGCGTTCCGCGTTCCGCACATAAATGTTCACGTGACCCAGGTACTTCGGTTTATAGGCCATTCAGTTCCCTCCCATGCCGCAGCTTAATGGCGTCAAAGTACCATACCCATTATTGCTATGCAAGGGGAACTCGGAGGGTCTCCGATAGCTGACGTGAGTGTCCCACGTAGCCCACCCCCGCATTGACATGAAGCGCGCCGCTGCCCATTATTGACCCATCGCTGGACCATCGGACAGTCGGTTTCCTGGAACATATGACAAGTGACGCCAAACACGCGATAGGGACGTTGGCGGCTGTCGGGATGGGCCTCGGGGATTCCCTGGCATCTACCCGGCGGGGTAAGGACAGCGTCCTGAGCGCCGGTTGAGTGCCTGGGAGACCGACAGCAGCTAAAGTGGGAGTATGTGGCAGGTCACAGAAGATAATGTGGAGTCCATCGCCATCGGGGCCGGCATCCTGGGTACCGGAGGGGGCGGCAACCCCTACATCGGGCAACTGCGGGCGCGGCAGGCGTTGCGGAGGTGGGGGCCGGTTGCGGTGCTGGAACCCGACGAGCTTCCCGAAGATTCCCGGGTCGCGTGCGTCGGCGGCATCGGGGCTCCCACAGTGGGAATAGAGAAAGTACGGGACTTCCAGTCCTACTATGCTCTCCGCGCCATCGAAAAACACACGGGCACGGCAGCGACTGCGCTAATATCCAACGAAATTGGCGGCAGCAACTCGGTGGAGCCGCTGATTCCCGCCGCTCGCGCCGGGCTGCCGGTGGTGGACGCCGACGGCATGGGCCGGGCCTTCCCTCAGTTCCAAATGAAGACCTTCTTTGTCTACGGGGTGCCCTGCTGTCCCATGTCCATTTGCGACGAGAAGGGAAACACGGTCATTATCCCGGAGACCATTTCGCCCCTTTGGGCCGAGCGCCTGGCGCGGGCCGTGACTATCCAGATGGGTTGCGTGGCCTGCTACGCCGTCTCCCCCATGACGGCTGACCAGGTGCGCACCACGGCGGTCCTCAATACTCTATCCCTGGCCCGAGACCTGGGGGACGCGGTCAAGCTGGCCCGCCGGCGCTCCGAGGACCCGGTGGGGGCCATTTTGGATACCTGCCCGGGAAGGGTGCTGTTTTCGGGGAAGATTGTTGACCTGGAGCGACAGACGACGGCGGGATTCGCCCGGGGGTCCGTGACCATTGACGGTCTCAACAACTACCGTGGCGACCGGCTGGAAATAGAGTTCCAGAACGAGAACCTGATTGCCCGGCAGGAAGGAGAGGTAGTCTGCATCGTTCCCGACCTGATTTGTATCGTTGACAGCGACACGGGGGAACCCATAACCACGGAGCTATTGCGGTATGGGTTCCAGGTAACGGTGCTGGGCTTCCCCGCTCCCCCATTGTGGACCACCCCCCAGGGCCTGGCCGCCGCCGGCCCGCGCGCCTTTGGCTACCCCATGGACTACTTGGCGCTAACTTTAGACTGAAGAGGCCCCCTTCTTGCTGATTGGCATCGACGTTGGCGGCACCAATACCGACGCCGTTTTGATGGACGGCTCCAACCTGGTTGCCCAGGGCAAGCGGCCCACAACTCCCGACGTTACCTCCGGCATTCTGTCGGCGCTGGAGGAGGTGCTGCGCCAAGAAAGCCCGGTCGACCACCTGAGCGGAGTGATGTTGGGGACTACCCACTTCATCAACGCCCTCCTGGAGCGTCGCGAGCTTTGCCCCACGGCGGCGCTGCGTCTCTGCCTACCCGCCACTCAAATTCTTCCGCCCTTGGTGGACTGGCCTGGCGCCTTGCGGGAAGCCGTCGGGGGCCTGACCTACATGGTTCCCGGAGGCCACGAGTTTGACGGGAGAGAAATTTCTCCTCTGGACCCCAGACAGATACGGGAAGCTGCCCGGGACATGCTCGCCAAGGGTGTGGAGTCGGTGGCGGTCTGTGGAGTATTCTCGCCCGTAAACCCGGAGCACGAGCTTGAGGCCGCCAGCATCATCGCCGAGCAAGCTCCCTCCCTGCGGATAACCCTGTCGCACCACAACGCCCGTATTGGCCTGCTGGAGAGGGAGAACGCCGCCGTTTTGAATGGGTCACTGTTGAAGGTCGCAGAGCGAACCATTGGAGGGATGCGAGACGCCCTTAACGCGATGGGCATTTCCGCGCCCCTCTACCTCAGCCAAAACGACGGCACCCTGATGAACACCGATTTCGCCTCCCGGTACCCGGTGCTGGCCATTGCCTCCGGCCCCACCAACAGTATGAGGGGCGCGGCCTTTCTGTCGGGCGTGGAGGACGCAGTTGTCGTGGACATTGGAGGCAGTTCCACCGACGTAGGAGTCCTGGTCAAAGGGTTTCCCCGGGAGGCGTCGGTGGCAGTCAGCATAGCCGGAGTCCGCACCAACTTTCGTATGCCCGAGGTACTCTCCATTGCCCTGGGCGGCGGCAGCGAACTGGTGGGGCAACCGCCACGGGTCGCGGGCTCCAGTGTGGGGTATCGGCTCACCGAGGAAGCGCTGGTATTCGGGGGCGCCACCCTTACGGCCACCGACGTGGCGGTCGCTGGTGGACTGGCCCAACTGGGCGACCCCGGCCTGGTCCGCCACCTGGACCCAACGCTGGTGGAAGCAGCTCTCTGTCACGTGAGGGAACAGGTGGAGACGGCGGTTGATCGGGTGAAGATAAGCGCCGCTGCCGCGCCGGTGGTGCTGGTGGGAGGCGGCAACGTGCTGGTTGAAGATTCGCTGGAAGGGGCGTCCCAGGTTATACGGCCCGAACACGCCGACGTAGCCAACGCCATCGGGGCCGCCATAGCCCAGGTGGGCGGTCAGGTGGAGCGGGTATACTCACCCGAGCGGATAACGAGGCAAGACGCCTTGGCCGAGGCCCGCAATGAAGCTGTCGCCAGGGCGGTGGCCGCCGGCGCAGACCCGGCCACCGTGGAGTTGTTGGAAGTTGATGAAGTACCTTTGACCTACATACCCAGCAACGCCACCCTTCTTCGGGTCAAAGTGGCCGGAAAGCTGGCCCGGGCCTAGTCAAGCGCCAACCTCCCGCATTGACTCAAGTACCCATCGACTTTACACTAGCTTCAACTTTGGCCGCCGGGACCAAACCGATTTAGCGGTCGCCAGTTCCGTCTTGGCCCGCACCATACAGGAGGGAGCCAGAAGGCCCATAGGGTTCGGTGCTCCCTTATCACAACCCCAATGCTTGGCCCCAGGACCTGCCGGAGAATAGAGAGGTAGAGGCATGGTGGACCTCAACCAATTGTTCGCGCAAGTAGACGCTGCCCGAGAAGATATTATTACCCTGGAACAGGCCCTGGTCCGCATCCCAACGGTCAATACCGGGTTTATGCCCACCGGCAACGAGACTGATGTATGCGAATACGTGCGGGACTGGCTGGGCGCAGAGGGAATCGATTCGGAGATAATCGAGTCGGCGCCTCGCCGGGGCAACCTGATTGCCCGGTTGGAGGGCCGCTCCCCCGAAAATGGGCTGATGTTCATGTCTCATACCGACGTGGTGCCGGTGGAAGACGAGAGCAAATGGCGGTTTCCGCCCTTCAGCGCCACCATCGCCGAGGACCGCGTCTTTGGTCGCGGCTCTTCCGACTGCAAGGGACTGCTGACCGCCCAGTTGATGGCGCTCCGAATTCTGAAGCGAAACGGCATAGAGTTGCAGAACAGCCTGGTACTCGCCGCCGGGGCCGATGAGGAACACGGAGGGCGGTACGGCTTCGGCTGGCTGGCCCAACACCATCCCGACAAGATCAGCTCTCCCTTTGCGGTTAACGAGGGCGGCGGGACTCCTATCGACTCGCCCAGCGGACTGACCTACGTTCTGGGCGTGGGGGAAAAGGGACGCCTGCAGATCGAAATCGACGTCAAGGGGTCCAGCGCTCACGCCTCCACCCCCTGGCTGGGCACCAACGCCCTGTACCGGCTCAGCCAGGTGTTGGGCCGCATCGAAGGTTATGAGGCACAACTGGACACGTCCACCAGCCTGTTTGACCACCTGTCCACCTTCGCCATCGAGCATAAGCCCTCGCCGGAGAATATCGAAGAGATAATCTCCGAGGTGGAGGACACCAACCCCCGGTTCGCTTCAATGCTGCGGGCCCTATCCCGGATGACCCTGACCCCCACCATGATTAACGGCGGCATCAAGTCCAACAGCGTCCCGGAGTCTATTCGCCTGACCTGCGACGTGCGTACCCTGCCCCACCAGGACGACACCTACGTGGAGCAGGAATTGAGGCAGACGCTGGAAGGAATACCCGGGGTTGAGTTTGAAATAGACTACATGGCGGTGCCCAACTCTTCGCCCTTCGACACCGATTTGGCCCGCAGCATTCGGGACGCCACCTCGTTGGCCCTGGGACGAGAGGAAATCCAGTGGGTGCCGGCCATCAGCAACGGCTTCACCGACTCTCGCTTCACCCGACCCCTGGGGGTCACCACCTACGGTTTCAGCGGCTCCCACCCGGAGGACAACCCCCTGTTGAACCACGTCCACGGCACCGATGAGTCGGTGGGCATCAAGAGTCTGATTAGCGGCGCCAAGATTATGTTAGCCGTTGCGGTGGACCTCTTGGCGGTCAAGTAAGCAACTACCTCAGGGGCTGGGCTAGGCAACCATCCGAGCGCCTTCATCCGCCGCCCCGGTTGAACCACGGGAGGTGGCGTAATGTAGAGTGACCAGTTACGACTACCGCGCCCGCCTGCATAGATTCCGCGGAGCAATTTCCCACTTTGGAGGCTAGAAAATGGCAATATCCAAAGAGACTCTCCAAGCAATTGTTCGGGAGTACCAGGGCATGGAGCTCTCCGACGAGGAACTTGACCAGGTGCTGCCGGAAATCGTCAACTACATCGCCGCCGTCCAAGAACTGCGGGACCTGGACTTATCGGACGTTATGTCCAGCAGGCTGCTGAAGGTGAAAGAAGGGGGTGAAGAAAATGCCTAATACCGAACTGCTCCGGCTGTCCATATCAGAACTGGCTCCCAGGATTCGGGCCGGTGAGGTTTCTCCGGTAGAGTTGACCGAGGCGGCGCTGGCGGAAGCGGACCGATTGCAGCCAGTGCTCAATTCCTTCATAACCATCCTCCACGACCAAGCCCTGGCCCAGGCCAGGGAGCAGGAGGAAGCCATCAGCCGGGGCCAGTACCTGGGGCCTCTCCAGGGCATCCCCATCGGAATCAAAGACAACATCGCCACCGGCGGCATCCGCACCACCGTGGGCTCCAAGGTGCTGTCCAGTCACATCCCCGAAGAAGACGCCGAGGTGGTCACTCGCTGCAAAAACGCGGGGGCCGTCATTCTAGGCAAGGAGAACCTGGAGGAGTTCGCCGCCGGTGTTACCTCCAACAATCTCCACTACGGGGCCGTGCATAACCCCTGGGGTCTCGACCATGTACCCGGCGGGTCCAGCGGCGGGGGCGGCGCCAACGTGGCCGCGGGAGTAACCTTCGCGTCGCTGGGAACGGACCTGGGCGGCTCGGTGCGGCTGCCCGGCACCTTCTGCGGCGTGGTGGGGCTGAAACAGACCTTTGGCCGCGTGAGCCAGCGGGGGCTGATGGTAACCAGCTTTAACGGCGACCATATCGGGCCGATGACCCGCTCGGTGCGCGACAGCGCCCTAGTGCTCCAGGCCATCGCCGGGTACGACCCCCTGGACCCCAGCACCGTCCCGGTTCCAGTGCCCGACTACACCGAATCGCTGGACCGGGGGCTCCAAGGGCTGCGCATCGGCATCCCCAGCAACTACTATTTCGACCTGGTGGACCCGGAAGTTGAGGCCGCGGTCCGGCAGGCAATTGCCGCACTGGAAGAGCTTGGCGCAGAGACGGTGGAGATAAGCCTGCCCAGCATGAAATACGCGGCTGCTCTACGGATAGCCAGCATGGCCGATTCGATTGTCACCCACGAGCCGTACCTGGAGTCCAACAGGGACGACTACGGGCCCCACGTTCTCTACCGGACTCTGGCCGGTCAGTTCGTGCTGGGGCGGGACTATTCCAAGTCCATGAAGGTGCAGCGGATAATCAAGGAAGAACACGCTAGGGTCCTCCGAGAAGTGGACTTTATAGTCACCCCGACCGCTCCGGTGGCGGCTCCACGCATTGACGCCGATGCCATCTCCCTGGGAGGCGAACAACATCCGGTGCGCGGGCCCGGGTCGGGGATGATTTCCCGCAACACCAGCCCCAGCAACTCCACCGGGCTGCCAGCCATTACGGCGCCCTGCGGGTTCACCCAAGACGGTCTTCCCATCGGAGTCCAATTTATTGGCCGGCCCTTTGAAGAGGAATCGCTGTTCCGGGTCGCCCAGGGGTACGAGCAGGTTTCCCCGGCTTTGGGACGCCGCCCGGCGGTGGCCGCCGGGGACTAGAAGGGTTGCCACCGCCCTCAGCCCGGAGGACCGACAGTCAGTCATGCAGGAGGTTATTAGGATGCCGCTGCCACCAGACCGGGTGGACTACCTGCCCATAATAGACCGGCCTATCATCAAGTGGCCCAACGATGCCCGGGTGGCCCTGTGGATTTCTCCCAACGTGGAGCACTACGAGTACACACCCGAGTTTGAGGGAGTCCGCAATCCCTGGCCGCGCACACCCTATCCCGACGTGCAGCAGTATTCCTACCGGGATTACGGCAACCGGGTGGGCTTTTGGCGCATGTTGGAGCCCCTGGACAAGCACAACATCAAGTGTTGCGTTTCCCTCAACATGGCGGTGTTGGAGCACTTCCCGGAAATTGGCCAAGCTATGGTCCAACGGGACTGGGACTACATGAGCCACGGAATTTACAACACCCGCTACCTCTACACCCACGACGAGGAGCAGGAGCGGGAGTTTTACCGGGACACCATCGAAACGCTGAAGCTGCACACCGGCAAGCAGTTGAAGGGAATGCTGGGCCCGGCCATCTCTGGCAGCGTCAACACGCCGGACCTGATGGCCGAGGCGGGCCTCATCTACCACACCGATTGGATGCACGACGACCAGCCGGTACCCATCAAGGTGAACAGCGGCAAGCTGGTCTCGGTGCCCTATTCCATCGAACTGAACGACTCATCCCTGATGCGGGACCAGCACTACGAAGGCGACTATTTCGCCCGCATCTGCAAGGCCCAATTTGACCAACTCTACCGGGAAGGGGCTGAGAGCGGGCGGGTAATGTGCATCGCCCTGCATCCCTTCCTGATAGGCCAGCCCCACCGCATAAAGTACCTGGACGACATCCTGGGCTACATCATGTCCCACGACGGGGTTTGGCAGACCACCGCCGACGAAATTGCCGAATATTACATCGCCAATTACTACGACCAAGCTGTGGCCCACGCCCAAAAACTGAACTCGTAGCGCCCGGCCCTTACCCCCGCGTTCCAGCCGGGAGCGCCGGTATCCAGTCCATTCAGGGGATCAACAACAGGAGGCCTCCACGATGCCCGCACAACGCCGATTCGGGATGGACCACGAGCATTATGATTGGTCTCCCTTGAGTTCCCGAGGTATTCTCCGTTGGCCCCAGGATGCGCGCCTGTCCCTGTCCGTGATCGTGACCCTGGAGCACATGGAGTGGATGCCCACGGAGAGCAGTTTCCAGGTGCCCAACCTCGCGGGGGGCTCTGCGGCCAGGCCCTTCCCCGATTACGCCCGCATCTCCCACCGGGAGTACGGCCACCGGGTCGGCATATTCCGGGTGCTGGATGTGCTGGAAAAACACGGCATCCGCCCCACCGTGGCGATGGACGCCCTTACGGCCAGCAACTATCCTTTCCTGGTGCGGCACTGTCTGGACCGGGGATGCGAAATCATCGGCCACGGTATTTCCGTTAGCCGGACGATAACCAGCAACATGACGGAGCAAGAGGAGCGGGACTACATCCGGGAATCCTTGGACGCGCTGTCTCAAGCCACCGGCTCACCCCCCGTAGGCTGGATGGGGCCGGAATATGGAGAGTCGGAACGGACTCCCCAACTGCTGGGCGAAGCTGGCATCCGCTACCTGTGCGACTGGGCCAACGACGAGCAGCCCTACCCACTGAAAGTCCCCGCCGGAGAACTGTTCGCCCTGCCGGTGATGGTGGAGTTGGACGACGTGGTAGCCATGGCCCACCGCAAGGTCACGGTTGACCGCTACTCCACCATGCTGCGGGAGAGCTTCGACGAAATGTACGTTGGTGGGGCGCAGAATGGTCGGGCTTTGGTGTTGAGCCTGCACCCCTGGCTCATCGGCCAGCCCTTCCGTATCGGCAGCCTGGACGAAGCCTTGACCCACATGATGCAGCGTCAGGGCGTCTGGGCCGCTTCGGGGGCGGAGGTAGTGGAATGGTACCGGACCCATCCTCCGGTGTCCTAGCATGGACGATTACGCAGTAGCAATAGATGTCGGTGGAACCTTCACCGACATCGTCCTTCTGAATTTGAGCAGCGGGGCCTGCCACCTTCTGAATACCCTTATCAACGACCACATTTTCGTGCTTGAAGACCACGACCGGTTACTGCTGAGGCGGGCCAAGGAGTTTAACGAGGGCTGGTATTTTATAAGCGAGCGAAACTCTTACCCGCCAATACGCAAGAGGAATCAGACTTACATTCGAGGCGAGGTCAAGTGGACCGCGCGGATGCTGTAAGGTAGATTCTCAGACGAAGGGGATTTAATGCTGAGCAGAACCCTCAGCCCGGGGAGGTACACCCTAGCAGCAACGACTTACCACAAGTACGCCACGGGAAGTTACACCCTGGAGGTCAGCGGCCACTAGCAATGACTCCCCAACGCGCGGTAACCCTTGTCTTTAGCCAGATATTCGTCTACTCCGGGCGAGCCACTCGCCCGGAGTACTGGTGGTGGGTGCTGGTATTCGCCACCGCCCAGGCAACCCTCCTTTTCATCTGCATCGCCTTGATCTGTTTGGCCCGGCCCCCCTCCTCCCCTTCTTCGTTGGACTGTCTCTGTGCCTTCCAATGATGTCGGTCACAGCACGGCGCCTCCACGACGTCGGCCGCACCGGCTGGTACGTGCTGCCCTGGTCAGCACTGCCCATTTTGGCAATGATATTCTACATCACGGTTGTGCTGGTCACGGAAAGTAGCACGTGGGGCGGCGACAACCCTTCCCAGGTCCGTTCTTATATGGCCTTGGGATTCGCCGTGACGGTCACAATCGCCGTGGTTGCGTGGGTGGCCTGGTGGTTGCGGGCACCCAGCGATGGCCCGAACCAGTACGATACCCGCCCCTGATAGTTCACCATGACCGCAGCCAACTTTATCATAAGGAGTCGTCTTAGGGGGAAAAGTAGATGCTATGCTGAACAGAATCAGTCAGCTTTTCAAGGGTAAGCCCCCGGAGGTTCCTATGCAAAGGCCAGCCCCCGAACCTATAGTTGCCCCACCCCCAACTTCGCCGACAAGACCGTCCACGCAAGGAGTGACCATGCCTGAAATCAGCCCTCAAGCCCTGAAGCGGTACGAAAACACGGTTAACCGGCTGGTGGAGTGTCGGCGGGTGCTCAAGCCCACCGGCTCAATCTATCTCCACTGCGACCCCACCATGAGCCATTACCTCAAGGCGGTTATGGACGAGGTGTTCGGGTGGGGGAATTTCAGGAATGAGGTCGTGTGGTGCTATCGGAAGTGGGCTGTCCGAGCGGGCCAGTTTGTAAGAAACCACGATGTTCTACTGCTTTACTCAAGTGGAAGTACGCCGACGTTCAACGTCCAATACATTCCGGTGTCAGACGGGACGATGAAACGCTGGCGTGGGCGCAAGCAACAAGCGGTTTTTGCCGACGGTATCAGATATGCGGACTCCACGAATGACGAGGCAAAAAGCCCATGCCCTGATTGGTGGCCTATATCGATAATTAACCCCAACGCCAAAGAACGCCTCGGCTACCCTACCCAAAAGCCTGTGGCCTTGCTGGAACGCGTCATCCGGTCAAGCTCCAACGAAGGCGATGTAGTCCTTGACCCCTTCTGCGGCTGCGGGACCACCATCCACGCCGCCCAGAACCTCAACCGCCAGTGGATAGGGATAGACCAGGGTATGATGTGGTCAGCGTGCCACCCGTCGCCCAGAGCCTCACCGCAAATTTGACATTTGCCGTCGGCTGAGTAGTATAGAGTCGCCCACAATTCCGGTGAGCGTAAGAACCTCTCCGAATATTCCGCCAACTCAGACCTCCCACTATTGCTAGCCGCCTTGACCTCTATGGCGTCGGCATAGTATCGTGCCCGTAAGCCATAAGTAAACTGAACCCCACTCAGGCATTAGGCTAGAAACCCTCTCCGGCCCCTTCCATATTCAGCGCCTTCAGGATGAAGGCGTATTCCAAGGCCACTTCCTTCAGGCGTTCAAACCGGCCCGACGCCCCGGCATGTCCCGAGTCCATGTGAATCTTCATCAACAGCAGGTTTTGGTCGGTCTTCAGGTAACGCAGGCGGGCAGTCCATTTGGCAGGTTCCCAATAGGTAACGCGCGGGTCGCTGATGCCGCCGGTAATCAGCATGTGAGGGTAGTCCTGGGCGGTGACGTTGTCGTAGGGAGAGTAGGACTTGATGTAGTCGTAATACTCGGCCACCTGGGGGTTGCCCCACTCGTTGTACTCCATCGTGGTCAGCGGCAGAGCATCGTCCAGCATGGTATTCAGCACGTCGACAAAGGGCACGTGGGCCACAATAGCCTGGAACAAGTCGGGCCGCATATTGGCCACGGCCCCCATGAGCATCCCCCCGGCGCTTCCCCCGACTGCCACCACTTTGCCCGGAGAAGTGTAGCCTTCGTTCACCAGGAACTCGGCGCAGTCGATGAAGTCGTTGAAGGTGTTGGTCTTGTTCAGGAGTTTGCCCTTCTCGTACCAGTCCCAGCCCATCTCCATACCGCCTCGGATGTGGGCCACGGCGAAAATAAAGCCCCGGTCTACCAGGCTGAGCCTGGCCGACCCGAATTCCGACTCCATCACCAGGCCGTAGGAACCATACCCGTAAAGGTACAGGGGGGCCGACCCGTCCAGCGGAGTGTCCTTGCCGTAAAGCACGGAAATGGGCACAGGCACGCCATCCCGGGCCGTGGCCCACAGCCGACGGGTCCGATACTTCTCGGAATCAAACCCTCCCAGGACCTCGGTCTGCTTCCTGAACTCCCGCTGCCGCGTCCGCATGTCGTAGTCGTATACCGTGGAGGGGGAGGTCAGGGAGGCGTAGGAGAACCGCAGGGTCGTAGTATCCCATTCCCTTCCCTGGCTAGCCCGTAATGCATAGTCTTCTTCGTCAAAGCTCACCGTGTGGACTTCCCCGCCGGGAAGTTCCATGACCCGCAATTGGACCAGTCCCTGGCGCCGCAAAGAGATTGCCAAGTGGTCTTTGAACGAGAGCACGTTGAGAATGGGACGACCGGCCTCATGGGGAATGAAGTCCCGCCAATTGGCCTCCCCGGGGGCTGACACCGGAGTTTCCGAAACCTTGAAGTCCTTGGCTTCGCCGCCGTTATTCCGGATGAGGAACTTATCGCCGTGGTCCACCACGTCGTATTCAAAATCAGGACGGCGAGGCTCGATTAGGGTGAGTTGACCGTCGGGTTGGTTGGCGTCCAGGAAACGCCACTCGGACATGTTATTGCCGCCGGCAACGACGAAGATGAACCGCCCGCTGACCGACCTGCCGACCCCTACGAAGAAGCGCTCGTCCTCCTCCTGATAGACCAACTCATCGCCGGAGGGGTCCTCTCCCAGGCGATGTCTCATTATTTTTACGGGCCGATGGTTCTCGTCCAGGACATCGTAGTATAGGGTCTGGTTATCATTGCCCCAGTCCAGGGAGTAATAGGAGTTGGGGATGGTATCGGGCAGGACCTCACCAGTCGCCAGGTTCTTTACTTGGATGGTGAAGGTCTCAGAGCCGTCGGTATCCACCGAATAAGCCAGCCATTGGTGGTCGGGGCTGTTTTCCAGCGAACCGACTCTCATGTAATCGGCTCCCTCGGCCAGCTCATTGACGTCAAGGATTACTTCTTCCGGGGCATCCAAACTCTGGCGCTTGCGGCAGTATATGGGGTACTGTTGTCCCTCGGCGAAGCGCACGTAATAGAAGTAGTCGCCCTCTTTCTCCGGTACCGTGGCATCATCCTCCTTGATGCGGTCCCGCATCTCGGCATAAAGGAGGTCTTGCAGTTCCTGGGTAGGCCCCATCACCGCTTCGGTGTAAGCGTTCTCCTCCTCCAGGTACTTCTGGGTAGCCGGGTCGTCAGGTTCTCGGAGCCAGAACCAGGGATCGGCCCGGGTATCTCCGTTGACGGTAAACTCCTGGGGCCTTTGGGGCGCCGAAGGCGGCTGAACGTTCATATACCCTTCTCCACTGGACCGCTAGTCGTCCCCAAAGAACTGACGGGGGTTCTCCACCATTATCTGCTGGATGTCGGCTTCCGACGCCCCCAGTTCCCGCAGACGGGGCAGCACCCGGCGAGTTATGAACAGGTACCCATCCGGGTTAAATTGGCGCCGGTCCTCCTGCAGCTCCGGAGTGGGCATGGTCCGGGGCACCGAAGAATCGTGGGACAGCATTATCCGGTGGGCGTAACCCGCATCGATGAGCTGCTTCGCCACCTCCGTCCGCCCCTCCCAGTCGGGTGTGCCGGGAGTTCGTCCCCCCGGGTAGCGGTCCAGCCCCAACCATACTCCCTGTTCCAGCAGTCCCAACAGGTACTCCAGGTTGGTATCGTCGTTGCTGTGACCGATGTACACCCGGTTCAGGTCCACCCCTTCCTCCCGCAGGATACGCACCTGCTGTTCCCCCACCCGGTCCGGCGACCAGGTATGGGTGGAGATGCGCACTCCGGTCCGAATCTGGGCCCGAGCGGCAGCGCGCAGGACGATGTCCTCCCGCTCCGTCACCCCGCCGGCGTCGCTGGCGACCTTAATGATACCGGCCCGGACGCCCGTATCCTCGATGCCTTCTTCAATTTCGCGGATGAACAGGTCTGCCACCATATCGGGAGGGGCAAACCAGAAGGCCCGAGGCACTGCCAGATGGTTGCCAGTACAGGGGACGACGTTGACGCCCGACCCCTCGGAGACCCGCTGCATCACCTCCACGTCTCTGCCCAAGTCGAAGGTGGTAACATCGATTATGGTGCGGACTCCCTCGTCATAGGCTTCCTTGAGGGCCACGATGCCGTCCTGGATAATCCCCTCCCGGTCCACCAGGTCGGGGTAGGTGTGGCGCACCCCGGCGGCGCTGAGAATTATATGCTCGTGACTCAGGGTAAAACCCAAATCGCCGGAGTCCACCGGGCCCAGTACCGTGTTGACCGCCGCCATTGTCCCACCTCCGAATGCAGCCAGGTTGAAGTCGCCCCAAGATAGAGTGGCCCCCACTACAGGTTATCAGGGCCACCTCATGCTAGCGGAATACCAGGATCGATGGAAGTCAGCCTTTCCCGGGGCCCGGAAGGGCCGGGGGTCTGACCTTGGAGCGCGCCGGTCAGCCGTCCTAGTCCCAGCGGGCGAAGCCCATAGCGCATCCGGTGCCTGCCGGAGAGCGGTAGCAGGGCACGTAGTCAATCAACTCCATGTCCAAATTCTCGGTAGCCCCGGCGACCACGATCCAGTTCCTAATCTCGGAGCTTCCCGAGTTAATCTTCTCCCGGGGGAGTTGGCTCAGTTTGACCACGCTCTTCTGTTGCATTCCCTCCAGTGCCATCTGGTCCAGCTCCTCGTCAACGACGAAGTGACTGAGGCCGCCCGACGCGAGAATTCCCACCCGTGCCTTCTCCGGCCAGGCCTCGATAGCGCTCCTCAGGGTGCGTCCCAAGTCGTAGCACCGCTTGGGTGTCGGTTGGTTGGGCGGGTAGTAGGTGTTCAGCATGATGGGAACGGTGGGAATTATGCCCTCGATCATAAGACGGTGGTAAACGTACCCGAAGGCGTGGCCGATGCCGCCCCGGGACCGGCCTCCCCGATTGGGGTCCAAAAAGCTGGAACGTCCAACGTCGAACTCAGACTCCACCAGGTATTCTATGAAGTGCCGCCCCAGGGTTGAGTTGGTGGGGACAGTCTTGTTCTCGCTGGCGTACCCAATCAGGGGCTGGTTGCCGGTGCTGGCGTCCCCCTCGCGCCCGGAGACGGTTACTTCATTCCCCCAGTACACGCAGAACCCGGGCATGTTGTCGTCCTGTAGGTACTCCTGCTGGTCGTCCCCCACCATTACCAAGACGTCCAGTTTCGCCCCGTAGAGCGATTCAACCAGTTTGGCTATACCCTTCTGGTTGCGCTGGTGTCGCGCCTCGAACTTCTCGGGGGTTATTTCTGTGGCTATCCGGGCCACCTCGGTCCTGCCCAGCAAGTCCTCATAATTGGATACGATGCCGTCGTTGCCGATGAGCTCTGGATTGGACTTATCCCGGTCCCCCCGCAGGTGCCAGGCCTCGGCGGGGGTGCTTAGCTGCGGGCTATGGGAAGAGGCCAAACCCAGTACCAACTCTGCCATTTTCTGCCTCCTACGACTAATTGCCAATGTTAAATGATACTTGAGCGTTCCGGGCTCTGCCCTAAAACTTTAGGAACGGGGCTTTCCACCCGGAACAGCACCTTGAGGTAGTAGTACACTCCTGAAGAGCAAGTGTCAAGGCCAGACACGGCGAAGTAGGCCCTACCGAATTTCCCGGGAAAACCGCTCACCCGGAGCTCGTCGAACCGCCAACCGGCCCCCTGACAAGCTCCGGGTGAGCGGGGATATGCGCGAGCATTGATTTTCGCGACGGGCTGGCAGCGATGGCCGTATCCTCCCCCAGTTGCCTGTTTTCCCTCCCCGCGCCCCGGCAAACCCACGGGCCCTAAGCAGATATGCCCCTGGCTCTCGGACCCGCCAAGAGCGAATGGCAGGCGAAGCAGGGCCGGGTAAGGGGACGAGGTCCGGGAACTGTTTAAAAGGTCGGCTCTCGGCTAATATACTACTTATCATGTGATACAATAGCCTATCCCTACGAAGAATATGGCCCCAGGGGTGCCTTCCAGCCGTGACCAAGTTTCGCCTGCTATTAGCCGTCTCTATCCTGGCCTTGGCCCTGGCAACCTTCGTCGTTGCCACGGGGTGCAACGTAGAGGTACCGGGACAGGTGGGCAGCCGGGCCGGCCAGTCTTCCGATGACTTACCGCCGGAGTTCGAGCGTCTCTCCGAAGTCTGGCAGGTGTTGAAAAAAGACCATTTCGACCGGGAGAACCTGGACCCGGAGGCCCTTAGCGAAGGCGCGATACGCGGGATGTTGCTCGCCCTGGACGACCCCTACGCCTCTTTCCTCAGCCGCGAACAGTTCCAGTTGGAATCCCAGGACTTCAGGGGCTTCTTCGAGGGTATCGGGGCCCAGGTGAGCATGGATGATGGGCGGCTCACCATCATAGCGCCCCTGCCCAACACCCCGGCGGAGCGGGCAGGGATAAGACCCGGCGACGTCATCCTGGAGATAGACGGCGATAGCACCGACGGGATTACCCTGCTGGAAGCGGTCTCCAAGATACGCGGCGAAAAAGACACTACTGTGGTGCTCCTGGTACTGCACCTCAACGAGAACCAGCCGGTAACCCTGGACATACGCCGGGGGGTTATCCCCCTGGAGAGTGTCCGATTCGAGATGTTGCCGGAGAATATCGGCCACTTGCAGATTTCCAACTTCAGTGACACTACCAAAGAGGAAGTGCAGGAAGCACTGGACCGATTTCGTGTATCCGGCGGAGTTGGGCTGGTGCTGGACCTGCGGAACAACCCGGGCGGTCTGCTTTCGTCGGTCGTGGATGTGGCCAGTGAGTTCCTGAGTTTCGGACTTGTGCTCTACGAGATTAATTCCCACGGAGACCGAACGGACTGGAAGGTTAAGGCGGGCGGGCGGGCCCAAGAAGTGCCAATGGTGGTAATTATAAACGCCTTCAGCGCCAGCGCCAGCGAGGTATTGTCCGGGGCCCTGTTGGACCACGAGCGGGCCCAGGTGGTGGGCGCCACTTCCTTCGGCAAGGGCAGCGTCAACACCCTGCGTCCCTTGAAGGACGGCTCCGGCCTCTACTTCAGCATCGCCCGCTGGTACACGCCCAACGGCTCGCTAATCGAGGGCGTGGGAATTACTCCCAGCGTGTTGGTGGAAGCTGACCCGGAGGACCCCGAAGATGTGCAGTTGGAACGGGCCCTGGAAATTCTCAAGTTAGAAATAAGTAAAGGCGAATAATAGCAGTGGCAAAGACTAAAACTAAGACCAAGAGTAAGACCGATACCAAGAAGGACAACCGGGTAATTGCCGTTAACCGGAAAGCGTTCCATGACTACGAAATAGTGGAACGCCACGAAGCCGGGCTGGTGTTGACCGGCACCGAGATTAAATCGGTAAGGGCCGGCCGGGTTGACCTGCGGGACGCCTATGCCCGTCCCGACAATGGGGAGCTATGGCTGGTCAACGCCCACATAGCCGCCTACGATGCCGCCAGCATCTATAACCACGATCCCCGCAGGCCGCGCAAGCTGCTCATGCACCGGGATGAGATAGAAGAGTTGATCGGCACGGTCGCCCAGAAGGGGCTGACCCTGGTAGCTCTGCGGGTCTACATCAAGAAGCACGTCGCCAAGGTTGAGTTGGGCTTGGCCCGGGGCAAGCGGCAGTACGATAAGCGGCGGGCCATGATCGACCGGGAGTTGGACATGGCGGCACGCCGCGCCATGCGCGCGGCCCGGTAAGGGCGTCTGCCGATAGCGGCCCTAACTTACTGGACTAACTACCAGTGCCCTCCAGGGTTTGCAGGTAAGGGACCCGTTCACCGGCCATCGCCAGGTCAGGGCCCAACCGCCCAAGACCACCGGAAGCCGAAGATGACCACTACATCTGCTACGCGCTCGCCCTCTACCGTAGGTGTACCCTCATTCCACCGGGGAATTCCCCCATCGAGACAGGGTCATGCAATTGTCACCACCCCACCTTAGCGAAGTGCAGGCTCTGAGCGTAGCCAAGGGTCTAAATTCTCCGGTCAGCACAGGCCCCCCACCCCTGGATTCCCGCGAAGGCGGGAATGACGGTCGGGGCGTGGCAAGCTGCCTGTTGGGCCGAGGGCGTATTCTCCAGCCCTTCGACAAGCTCGGGATGACCGGGGAGAGCGCAGTAGCAACAATCGAAAGACCCTGAATCAGGAGACGGGATGGCAATAACCTTCCTGGTTTGGGTTATAATTTCTTCCGGCGAATTCTTCCGGCCAGACCGGGGCGGCAACACAAGTCGGCCCGCGATGGCGGGAGATTTTTCGTCGGTCCAACTACTAACCTACAATCCAATAACTTACAATCCAAGGAGGAGTGCCTTGATACGTAGTCTCGGGGACAGGAACCCCAAAATCGCTGAAAGCGCCTGGGTCAGCGAGTTCGCCTACGTGGTGGGCGACGTGGAAATTGGGGAACACTGTAGCATTTGGCCGGGCGTGACCATCAGGGGCGACGGCGAAGAAAAGATAGTCATCGGCAATTATGTTAACGTCCAGGAAGGCTCGGTCATCCACGGCAGTGGCATGGTTATCAATGACTACGTTACGGTGGGTCATAGCGTGGTGGTCCACGGCGACTATATCGGAGAAGGTTCCCTGCTGGGCAACAACTGTACCTTCCTCCACAACTCGACCATTGGGCGTCAATGCCTAATCGCCGCCAATTCGGTGGTCCTTTCGGACACCAACATCCCCGACCGTTCCTTTGTCACCGGAGTCCCCGGCAGCGTCAAGCGCGAGGTGACCGACCAGCAGGTGGCCAATATGCGGCGCACCGCCGACAACCTGGTGGAACACGCCAAATGGTTCAAGGAGAGTGGACTGTAGCTAGGGGCTCACCCCAATCGGCTGGCGACGGGCAACACCTGGTCGGCCAGCCGCTCCATAACTTCGATGCACGGCGCGATTCCATCCACCCGGAAGTCGTAGGTCAATTGGTCAATGCCCAACTCGCGGCAGTAGTAGACGTCGTCGATGATTTCCTGGGTGCTGCCGATTACCGCGCCGCCCGTCCTGACGCCAACGCCTTCGGCGGCCCCCACGTCGGTGAAGTGGAGACTCCTCTTGAGCGATATGGAAACGCTGGCCGGGTCGCGACCCGCCCTTTCCGTCTGTTCCCGTAAATAAGGCAGATTCCTCGCTACAAAGTCGGGGGTTTGGCGGGTGGTGTGCCAGCAGTCCCCGTACTTGGCAGTGCGCCGCAGGGCCCGGCGGGTATGCCCACCAACCCAGATGGGTATATGGGGCACTTGCACCGGCTTTGGTTCAAACTGAATGCCCTCTATTTCGTAAAACTTGCCGTGATATTCCGGGTCTTTGGCCGTCCATAGCAACCGGAATATTTCCAGGAATTCGTCGCTCATGGGACCCCGCTGATCGTAGGGAACGCCCAGGGTCTCGAACTCCTTTTCCAGCCAGCCCACGCCAACGCCGCAGATGATTCTGCCTCCACTCAGCACGTCCAGAGAGGCGAACATCTTGGCCTGTACTACGGGGTTACGGTAGGGAAGGATGATGACGGTACTGCCCAATTTGATTCTGCTGGTGCAGGCCGTCATGTAACCCAACATGGTCATGGTTTCCAGGAACGGCTCATCGGGGGGGCGGGAAAACGAACCGTCGGCGGTGTACGGGTATTGGTTGGTCCCGCTGGTGGGGAGGACGATGTGGTCGCCGGCCATTACCGACTCGAAACCCAGTTCCTCAGCCCGCTGGACAAACCGGCGGATTCCCTCGGCGTCGGGAAGGCGGGGTATGCTGATTCCTATGTTCATTTCCGGTCCCTGTTGGCGAAATTAGGGCAAACTAAGAAACTGGCAGCGCCCCTGCCGGACATGCAAGGAAGTATATCCCCGCCCCCTTGGGCCGTCAAAACAGCCGCTGGGGACGCCAGGGACTTTCAATTCTCCAGCAGGTAGAATCAGCTCGGCCTGACCAGCAGACCACCTCTCCCCACAGGTAATTCCGGCCTTCGCTGGAATCCAGGGCGTGGGGACTTGGGTTGCCCGGGGACTCAGGCCCTTGGCTACGCGTAGAATCTGTCGGACCAAGGCGGAGCGATTGCAATCCCAAGACCCTCCCACAGGGACTGGGAGCGAAGGGCTGTAGTCTCAAGGGTACCGACCGCCCAGTAGTACATATTGGCGGACAGCGTTCTAGGGACAGAGGACATTCAGCATCCCGGCGGGTAGGTCTTGGTAGACTTCAGAAGGCCTGCGGGGTCAAATAGGCCCGCCGTGTCCGGCTTGCCATTGTTCCAGATGGATGATCCTCGGCCAAAAGAAAAGCCGCCCCATTCCGGGTGAATCTCGTTGGTGTAGACCCTGACCCTACCACCAGGTTCCACTATATATGGAGAAAAGGTGAAGGTTGGGCTTTCGTCGGCAATGTCTACCAACCGCCATCCATCTAGGTCTGCGGCATTCCTGCCTGAATTAACTATTTGAACGTATTCATCGGCTTCGGTCCTTGTGACCTTACCGTCAAAGAATATGCACTCGATGGCCAGGCCCGAGGCGGTTGGGGGAACAGGAGTAGGCGGCGGGGTAGGAGTCGGCGGTACCGGCGTAGGAGCAGGGTTGGGTGTAGCCGTAGGGACCGTCGTAGGAGTGGGTGCGGGTGTGGACGTTGCTACGGGCGGCGGTGGGGCAGTTGGAGCAGAGGTGGGAGTTGCCAGGGTGGTCGGTCCAGTTTTAACCGTAGGGTAATGGACTGGCGGTAGGGTCGGCCAGGCCGGGGGTGTGGGCGAAAGGGCGAACGTGGCAACCGCCTCCGGTTTAGAGTTTTGATTTGGAGGATGGCCGGGCGCAGTATCCGGGGTGGGAAGGTCGGCAGCCGTGGGGCCCCGAGTGGGGGTTACGCCCAATCCTTCCATGACATCCGGCGTATCCGATGGAGTTGGCAGCCGTGTAGCCGGGACCTCCCTTGAATCGTCTTGGGTTGTGCAAGCGAGATTGAATACTACCAGCAGAAGTACCATACAGAAGTACCGCAACAAGAATGTCCCACAACTCTAATTACCCAGTCGGGGCGCCCATCGCTCCAACGAGGCAGTTCGGTGGAATATAGCGCAGTCCAGTCGTGCGGGCAAGATATTTGCTGTTAGTCAACGCGATAGCACGATAGTACAACGTTCTCCACACATTGATTTGCTATGACTCCCAGTCGTGCTATAATTGGGCTACCAAGCCGCTCGATGGAAATTGAGGGCTCCAACTTCACTCTGGTGCGTGGCTGACTTTTGGGCCAGCAGCGCTGGAGTGCTAGACCTAAACTAAAATAACAGGAGGCATTCCGTGGAAAAGGCAGAAACTGTCATCCAGGCTGGCGCAGTCGAAATTTGCATGAACTATCGGAAGGAACTCATGCCCGACCAGGGTTTGATGATCCAGGTCTACGGGGACATCGAGGGCAAGGACACCGAGATTCTGCGTTTCGACTGTTTTGACCAGGACCCCCATTACCACTATGGCCCCGAGAACCACAACGTCCGCCTGCACATGGACAAGACCACTGCGGGCAACCCGGTAGGGTGGACACTGGGCCAGATTCGCGACAACCTGCCGGGGATGGTGCGCCGGGCCGGGTACGACGCTTTGGCGGACAAGGTTGAAGGCAACCCCATTCAGCCAGCCACCATGGAGAAAATAGAGTCCGCCGCCCGGGACTTGGCTAGTTCTCAGCGCCGTACCGTCCACCACATGATGGAACGGCTGCAAGAAGGCGACAAGATCGAGGTAGGCAACATCCGATTCGGCCTGGAGTACCGCGAACTGGCCAACGACCGAGGCATGGCCATCCACGTCCTTTCCGACGTAGCCGGCCAGGAAGTAGAGCTGTTGGCCTTTGACTGCTTCGAGAACGGCCCCCACTACCACTACGGGCCGCGCAACCAGGACGTCCGGATTTATTGGGACGTGACCACCTCCGGCGACACCCTGCGCTGGACCCTGGACCAGTTCAAGTCCGGCAACCTCCGCCACATGATCGCCCGGGCCGGTTACCCGACCATCGCCAACGCGGTGGACGATCAACTGCTCCAGGAGACCATGCCCAAGATAGAGGCGCGGTCCTTGGAGTTGGTAGCTACCAACAAGAAGTAAACCGAGTCACGACCAAGCCTCACGCCCCAAAGATGGGACTGGGGCAAAGCTCAGCCAACGGAAATGGCCCCGGTAGCAGTACCGGGGCCATTTGCTATGCCCGGCTGGTTATGAATACTGGCCAGCATAAGCCGGGCAATATTCGACGCCGCAAAAAGGGCATCTCGGGCTACCGAAACAGCGTTCTTGGCTCCCCGGATAACAAGAAGGTCCAAGCCGGGCTGGGCAAAGCACAGGGCAATCGCATATTAGCAAAGAGCCTCCCGTCATTCCGACGAAGAGCCTGCCCCATCCTGCAACTGGGCGTAACCCATACCTGTCGAACGGTCAGGACGATTGCAAAGTGAGGCAGCGCAACCCCCGTCATTCCGGCGGAGGCCGGAATCCAGAGGCCGTCCAGGGGCGCGCTGGTATTTGCCAAAGCTCGCTAGATTCCCGCGCAAGCGGGAATGACGAGATGGGCCGCGACGACACGACGATTTAGCTCTAGGAGAAGACTTTGCAATCGTCCTGGTCGAATGGTCCCAACAGTTGACGCAATTGTTGAATCGGGGGCTGGATTCCCGCGAATGCGGGAATGACGGGTACCTCGCATTCCAATATGCGAGCGGCCTGGGGAGAAGCGTTCCAACCTGGTGAAATCTCTGGGAAGAAGCAATCACATCATGGTGTACCCGCCGCTGACACTCAGGGTCTGCCCGGTGATGAAACTGGCGGCATCGGAGGCCAGAAAGACCACCGCATTGGCTATCTCCTGGGCCGTACCCATGCGTCTCAGGATGTAGTTACGGCGCACACGCTCCAGAACATCGTCGGTAAAAATGTCCCTCATCTGGTTCCACATACTTTCGGAGCTGATGGACTCGGTTTCGGGAGGGACAATCAGCCCCGGACATACCACGTTGAGACGCAGCCCGTTGCGGCCCATTTCCCGGGCTACCGCCTTGGAAAGGGCGATGATTCCGGCTTTGCAGGCCGAATATACCGCCTCCCGATATTCGCCCATTCGCCCGGCGTCCGAGCTAATGCTGACAATCGCCCCGGATTGCTGTTCAATCATCGGCGGCAGCACGGCATGGATGCAATTTATGGCCCCCCACAGGTTTACCTGCACTTCCTTTTCGTGCTCCTCCCGGGGCTTGTCCAGAAACAGACGGTCAATCGTCCAGCCCACGTTGTTCACCAGCACGTCTATAGTCCCGAATTCCGCCACGGACTGGGAAATTAGTGACTCGACCTGCTGATTATCGGTAACGTCTACCTCAATAACCTTAACTTGACTGCCGGTATTCAGCGCCGCCACTTCGGCGGCAACCTGCTCACCCTGGCTGGGCGCCAGCTCAGCAATAACAATATTCGACCCTTCCGCCGCGAAGCCGTGAACGATGGCCCGCCCAATGTTCGAGCCTCCGCCGGTTACAATTACGTTCTTACCTCTTAGCCCCAACTCCATACCGTGGTCTCCTCCTAGTTGATTCGGGAAAACACTCTGGCGATTTTATTACGGCAGTCGCTGCTTGTCTGTAGCGAAGTCTTCCGGCCCTTCCCGCGGTCAATGTTCTCACTGGGGATGCCTGTCGAATAAGGGACATGGAGGCTGGCCCCGTTGCAGGACCGGCTGGAACCCACACCCGGCGAACGGTCCTAACAGTTGAAGGAACTGCTGAATCGGGGAGCTGCATTCCCGCCTTCACGGGCATGACGGGTCCCTCGCAAACCAATATGTGATTGCCCTGCGAGGGGAGCGTTCTGTGGCGACGGAGGAACTGCAAAGCCACTAAGGTCAAGGGCTGCCTATTGCCCGTAGAAACCCATTCAGGGAAAGCGGGGATATTTCCAAACAAGGACTTTCCAAGGGCACTGACGCTAAGGAGAACTAGGGCCCGCCCGGTTGGTGGGGCGTTAATCAAGGCGGCTAGGGCTGTCCCTTTGCCTAGTCTCCCACGGTTTCGGCGTCTTGGGCGACGGCCTCTGCCGGGGCAACCCTGGGGATGCCGACGAACCGCAGCCGCAGCAGGCCCTTTATATCTTCCGTGGCGGTGCCTACTATATTCACGGTGCTGGTCGGGTCGTCGTCCCATTTGACCGGAATGGACTTGATGCGGTAGCCCCTCTTGGCGGCGATTATCAGCAACTCTGTATCGAAGAACCAGTTGTTATTCTGCACCTGGGGCAGAATGGACCGGGCAGCCTGTTTAGTCAGGGCCTTGAATCCGCACTGGGCGTCGGGAAAGGGGGTAAAAAACATCGACTTAATCAGAAGATTATAAGTACGAGAGATGAACTCGCGCTTAAAGGACCGGGTCACCTGCGATTCCCGGCTCAACCTGCTGCCTATAGCGACATCGTATCCCAACTCCAAGGCGTCAACAAGCTGGGGGAAATGGGTCAGGTCGGTCGAAAGGTCCACGTCCATGTAGGCCACGATGTCGGCGGAGCTGGCGAGCCAGGCGGCGCGCAAGGCGCGGCCCCGGCCCTTCTGGGGCAGGTAGAGGTAATCCACCCTGGAGTCTTCCTCGCACAACAGGCGGGCGACCTCCCCCGTGCCATCTACGGAAGCGTTGTCGGCGATTACTACCCGCCAGGGGTTGCTCAAAGATGCGTCCAAGAAACGGGTAAGGGACCGAATACTGGACGGCAGGGCCACTTCTTCGTTGTAAACTGGGACTACCAGGTCTACGGTGGCAGACATTTTTGCTACCTTCAGAAGCCGTTCCCCAGCGACTCAATGGGGTTGGCCGCATTTTACACGCCCAACTTCCGCTTCAGAGTCTTCAGATTGACGACATCCTCTTTATTGTACTCCAGCAGCGTGAAGAGAGCATCGACATCCTGCTCCGCCTGGTAACGTCGCCAAAGTCTCACCGCCTCCAACCCGTTGACCTCCGGCAGCTTCCTGGGTATGCCGAGGCGTCGCTCCACCGCCTTCAGGCCGCCGTAGAGCTTATTCTTCCAGCAGTCGAACATCAGGTCCCGGTGGTCGAACATCTCTTCCAGATTGACTCCCAAGGCGCGGTTGATGAAAGGCAAGTCAAAGCGGCGACCATTATAGGTGTAGAGGGTGTCCACCCCATGCAGAGTGTCCAGGATGTACCGGACCGAGATTTCGCTGCCGATGGGTTGTATGACCTGGCCGCCAAGTCCGTCGTCAACGAATATCCCCACCACCGTCAGGGAACTGTAGTCCGGCGAAAGTCCCGTAGTCTCAATGTCCAGATAAGCGTCCATCAATATTACCGGATCGAGCCCGCGGCCTTCTTAGTGGCGGAAGTGGCGAACTCCGGTGAACACCATCGCCAACCCGTGTTGGTCCGCCGCAGCGATGACCTCATCGTCTCGAATGGAGCCCCCAGGTTGGACAATCGCGGTGACGCCAGCCTCTGCCGCCAGCTCAATATTGTCCGGGAAGGGGAAGAAGGCGTCGGAGGCCAAAACGCTGCCCTTGGCCTTCTCGCCGGCAATTCGCTGGGATAGGTGCACGCTGACCACCCGGTTGGGTTGTCCTGCCCCCATGCCTACCAGGGTGCGGTCCTTGGCAAAGACAATCGCATTGGACTTGATGTGCTTGGCGGCCTTCCAGGAAAAAGCCAAGTCCTGCAGTTCCTCCTCCGACGGGGCCCGCTGGGTGACGACTTGCCAGGATGCCGGGGCTTCCTCGATCGCGTCCGGGCACTGCACCAGCATCCCCCCGGTGATGGGCCGGACATCATAGATGGGAGAGCCTTGTCCGGGTTCCACCAGCCCCACGGAAAGGATACGAAGGTTGCGCTTTCGGCGCAGTATCTCCAGGGCGTCTCCGTCATAACCCGGGGCCACGACCACTTCGTAGAACACCGGGCCCATTGCCTCGGCGGCCTCTGCCGTTACCCTGCGATTGAAGCCTACGATACCGCCAAAGGCGGAGACCGAATCGCCCTCATAAGCCTGGGTGTAGGCATCTCGCAGGTCTTGGCGGCTGGCCAGCCCGCAGGGGTTGGCATGTTTGATGACGGCGACGGTGGGGTCGCCAAAGTCGGAAACGACCCGCCATGCCGCATCGGCATCCATGAGGTTGTTGAAGGAAAGCTCCCGACCGTGCAACTGATCCGCCTGGGCTATCCCGCCCGTGGCCCCGCCTGAGATGACGTACAGGGCGCCCGGTTGGTGGGGGTTCTCGCCGTAACGCAGCGTAGCCACCCGGTCCAAGGGCAGCACGATGCTTTCGGCGGGGGTCTCTTCTACGTCGGCGCCTCCGCTCAGGTAGCTGGCTACCAGAGCGTCGTAGGCGGCCACGTGGTGGAAGGCTTTGGCAGCCAGGCCCCGCCGATCCTCTTGGCTCAGGCCCTCCGCGGACAGCTTCTCGGCCACCCAATCGTAATCGTCCGGGTCCACCACCACGGCGACGGAGGGGAAGTTCTTGGCAGCGGCCCGCAACATCGTGGGGCCGCCAATATCGATGTTCTCCAAGGCTTCGTCAAGAGAGACGCCAGGCTTGTTGATTGTGGCGGCAAAGGGGTACAGGTTAACCACCACCAGATCGATGGGCGAGATCCCCTGCCTCTCCAGCTCTGCCAAATGGTCCGCCGAGTCACGACGGGCCAGCAAGCCGGCATGGATTACGGGATGAAGGGTTTTGACCCGCCCATCCAGAATTTCCGGTGAGCCGGTAACATCGGATACCTGTCTGACCGGCAACCCTCCTTCCTGGGAAAGGGTGCTGTGGGTGCCCCCAGTGCTGATTAGCTCCACCCCGGCCTCCACCAGCCGGCGCCCCAGGTCAACTACCCCGGACTTATCGTACACGCTTACTAATGCCTTCAATTTTCCCAATGCCTCGTGCTATGTTATCTGTTGTCGTGGATGATGCCTACGCCAGTATCTGTCCTGCCGCTATTCCTGTTCGGATTACTTCAGCAGGTAGGTCGTCTCCCTGAGACCCTTCTTAGCCCTGAGTAATCCCTTCCAAACGCGGCAGCTCCAAAACCTTATGTAAAAGGCTTGCCGGGTGCGGTCAACCGGAAATCAACACCTGGACTTCCCCCTGGCGCGGTACAATCTTTCCCACCACCTGGACGTCGGGCACGGCATCCTGTACCGTGGCGATCGCCTGCTCCTCGCAGACGGCCACCATGCCTAACCCCATATTAAACACCCGAAACATCTCTGATTCTGAAATATGACCTTGGCGTTGGATTAGCTGGAATATGGGCGGGAGCGGCCAGGACCCCGGCTGGAATGAGGCTGCCACCTCCCGGGGCAAGATGGCGGACACCTTACCCGGCAGGCCCCCGCCGGTGATGTGGGCCAAGCCTTTGACCAACCCCAGGATGGGCTCCAAAAGCGGGTAATAGCTTCGGTGCCTGATTAACAGTTCCTCGCCCAGTTGATGCCGCAATTCCGGCACCTGCTGGAACAGGGCCAGCGGGTTATCATCAAGGTTAAAGACCTTTCTGACCAGGGAAAAACCGTTGGTGTGCACCCCGCTGGATGGAATCCCCAGCAGATAATCGCCGACCGCTATGTCGTTGCCGGTCAGCAAATTCTCCCGCTCAACCGCGCCAACAACGAACCCGGCCAGGTCAAACTCCTCCCCGGCGTAGAGCCCCGGCATCTGGGCCGTTTCTCCCCCGATAAGGGCGCAGCCAACTTCACGGCAGCCCCAAATAATCCCCCGCATGAGGTTCTCCATGAGCTGCGAGTCCAGGTTGCTGAAGGACAAGTAGTCCAGGAAAAACAGGGGCTTGGCGCCACGGGTCAGGATGTCGTTGACATTTAAGGTGACCAGGTCCTGGCCGATGGACTCGAAATGCCCCATTTGTAGGGCTATCTTCGCCTTGGTGCCCACACCGTCAGTGCTGGCTACCAGGACCGGCTGTTGGAAGCCGTTGAGTTGGAAGACCCCGGCAAAGCTGCCCCCGGCGTCGAGCACCTCGGCCCCGTGGGTAATGGCGGCAAAGGCCTTGAACCGCTCTTTCAGGCCCTCCATGGCATCAAGGTCAACCCCGGCGGCTCTGTAGGCGCTATCGGGCACTGGGCAACTCTCCGATGGAACAATTCCCAAATAGCCAGAAAAACGCTACTCAGGGCAGTAAAAGGTTAAGGCATAAGGGCGCAGATGGCAAGGAAATAACCGTGGCGTCCGGCAGGGCTGAGACAGGGAAACTTGTTCCGGCAGGTCAGCGGTCCCCTTCCCCAGGGCTCTCCAATTCCAGCTTGCTCAGTTCGAGTTGCACCGGGACCGGATAATTCCCGGAGAAACAGGCGTCGCAGAATCCCCCCTGGCTGCCGCCCACCACCCGGAGCAGGCCCTCAATGCTCAGATAACCCAGGGAGTCGGCCCGGGTAAGTTCCCGGATTTCCTCGACGGTGCGGTTGGCGGCAATCAATTCCTGCCGGGAGGCCATGTCTACTCCCATGTAGCAGGGGTGTTTTATGGGCGGCGCGCATACCCTCAGGTGGACCTCCGCCGCTCCCGCCTGGCGCAACAGGCTGACCACATGGGGGGTGGTGGTGCCGCGCACAATGCTGTCGTCCACGACGACCAACCTCTTCCCCTTTACAACCTGCGGGAGGGGGCTGAATTTCCGGCGCACTCCCAGGTCCCGAAGCCTCTGTTCCGGCTCGATGAAGGTACGGCCCACGAAGGCGTTCTTGACCAGGCCGTCGCTGTAGGGGATACCCGACTCCTGGGCATACCCGACTGCTGCCGCCGTGGCGGAGTCGGGTACTCCAATGACCAGGTCTGCATCCACCGGATGTTCCCGGGCCAATTGGCCTCCCATGCTCTGGCGCATCGAATAGACCAATTCCCCATCCAGGCAACTATCGGGGCGAGCGAAGTAGATGAGCTCGAAGACGCACATGGCCCGTTTATCTCGACGGCCACTCCAGACCGCGCTGTGCAAGCCGTTCCGGTCGATTACCACTGCCTCGCCCGGCTCAATCTCCCGCAAGAAGGTGGCCCCCAGGCGGTCCAAGGCGCAACTCTCCGAGGCAATCACCCATCCGCCATCGAGTTGGCCCAGACAGAGGGGGCGAATTCCCAGGGCGTCCCGGGCCCCCATGAGAGTGTCGGAGGTCAGAGCTACCAGGGAAAACGCGCCGTCCAGAGCCCTCATGCACTGGAAAAGGCGCTCCTCCCAGGTGGGCTCGGCAGCGCCTGCCAACAAATAGGCAATCACCTCGGAATCGGTGGTGGTGGAGAAGACGCAGTTCCACTGGTCTTCCAACTGGCGCTTCATCTGCGGGGCGTTGATGATATTGCCGTTGTGGGCTAGGGCCAGCTTGCCATTTTCTCCCTGGACCACCAGGGGTTGGGCGTTGCTGGAGTTGCTGCTGCCGGTGGTTGAATAGCGGGTGTGGCCAATGGCGTAGTCCCCGGCCAGACTGTAGAAGTCCTGCTCTTGGAAGATCTGGGTGACCAGACCCATCTGCACGCGAGAGTTTATGTCAATACCGTCGGTGGCGGCAATTCCGGCGCTTTCCTGCCCCCGATGTTGCAGAGCGAGAAGCGACAAGAACGTTAGGCGGCTGGCGTCGCCACCTGGAGCGTAAACGCCGACTACGCCACACTCTTCTTTGGGATGGTCGAATGGGCCTGGGAGCTTGGGGGCATCAAGCTCGTTCATAGACCCATATTCTAAGGGGGACGGGGTGGGCGGTCAATGGGCAATGCCATCTGGGTTGGACCATCTTGGTCGTCCCCAAACATCATGCTGGGCCCCAACCATCTCTCGGATTTGGGCCATAAGTAGGACGTGAGGGCCCAGGATTCAACCGGGTCTCCACCCTGAGCCTACCGGTGCGGGCCCAAATTCCGTCGATTTCTGACGCGTCGCTTGAGACCCCGGCCCAGATCGGGCCTGGAAAGTGGGCCCTTCGTTCCTCGGATGGAAGGGCGCCAAATCGGTTGTTATCTTGTTAGTCCCGCTTGGGACTGACCGTTACCTTGCGGTCGTCCCCAAATCCGACGCTTTCAGTGCTGACCCCCGGGTGGTCGGCCAGGGAGATGTGGATGATTCGGCGGTCGGCGGCGGTCATCGGTTCCAGGGTGATGCTGCGCCCGGTCTGGTCTACTCGGGAGGCGACCTTGCCAGCCATGTCTTTCAGGGACTCCTCGCGGCGCTGGCGGTAATGCTCCACATCCAAGACGACTCGAACATCCTCGCCCAGTTCCTGGCGGACAATCAGGTTAGCCAAGAACTGCAAGGCTGTGAGAGTCTGGCCGCGGCGGCCAATGAGCAGCCCGGAGTCTTCACCGGTAAGGTCGATTATGGGGCCGCCCACATCTGGGTCATGGGCGGAACGAAGGGTGCTGACAACGTTGACCTTGGCCGGGCCCAGGAGATTGTTTACCACCTGGACAGCCAGGTCGGCAGCGCCCCCAGCGGACGGGGCGGCAGCCGGCGGGCTGGCGTCGCCGGCGGGCAGTTCAGCAGTGTCGCCGGCGGGCACATCAGCAACGCTGCTGACGTTATTATCGCTTCCTGCGCTGGAGATTTTACTAACCCGGACTTGGGCCAATTCAGCCCCAATTCCCAGGAATCCAGCTTTGCCTTTACTTAGTATTTCTACCTCGACCTCGCTGCGGTCTACGCCTAGCTCTTTCAGTGCCAGTTCTTCTGCTTCTTCGACGGTTCGGGCGGTTCGTACGACTGCTTCCATCTTCTCTCATCTCCTCGGATGACGAGTCTTCGGTAGTTTGGGCGGACTGGGAGGGTGTTGGATCTGCGCTTGGCGTGGCCCGGGGGAATAGGGGGAATAGGGGACCCCATCCGGTTATGAAATACTGAATGGCCACACCAATGACGTTCGATACTGTCCAGTACAGGGACAGTCCAATGGGGAAGCTGAAGGAAAAGAACCCCAACATTATTGGGATCATATAGAGCATCATGTTCTGGTTGGCCTGCTGCCGGGGGTCCGGCGAAGGGGTGGTGGTCATCTTCTGCTGGACCCAGGTGGAGGCGGCAACCAGTAAGGGAATGATGAACAACATGGTGCCTGGGTTGCCCCCCAGGTCCATACCCAGGAAGCTGTTGTTCAGGGGGGCCGCGGAATGCACCGGGACAAAACCAATCCACGGGTAAAGTTTGTCCGATAGGCCGACCAGGTCGTCCGGGCTGGTGAAGAGGGTCTGGATGAGGACCCGGAAGAGGCCGAAGAGAATGGGCATTTGGATAACCATGGGGCCCAGGCACCCCACGGGGCTCACTCCCGCCTCCCGGTACAAGCGCATAGTCTCCTGGGACACCCGCGCTCGATCCCCCCGGTAGCGCTCCTGGATCTCCCGCATACGGGGTTGTAAATGGGACATGGCCCGCATCTGGTTGAGCTGCTTCAGGGTGAAGGGCAGGGTTACCAGCCGTACCAGAACGGTAAACATGATTATGGCTATCCCCATGTTGTTGAAGAACACTACATACAACACCATCAAGGTGTTGAGCATGGGGCGGATGATGATCTCATTCCAAAGTAGCGAAATTACTTCCAAGGGAGACTCATCCTCTCACCGCTGCGGGCCCTAGCTACTTGCACTCGGCATCCTCCTCAGTATCGAAACACCACAGAACTCTGGTGTCGGTAACGCGAATCCGGCGCACCGTGCCGTCCTCGGCCCCCACGAACACCGAGTCCTCCTGGCTCTTGGCCAAAGACGGCGGGCGGGTTCCAAGGGCGGCTGCCTCGGAAATGGGTAGAGCGAATAGGGGGGCCTTAATGTCGGCGTCCGGGTCCAACAGACTGGTTATTACCTGGTCGTCCCCCATGTCGTCGGGCACCGCCCGGAGCAATTGCATACCCTTGTCCCTGGTCGCTACCACCAGGCCGCGCTCCACCAAGGCCGGTGTCGAGACTATTGGGCCGCCGTCCAGATGGTTCTTCCACAGCAGGTTGCCCGAGCGGCCCACGGCGTATACGTGCCCGTCCATGGAGGGCGCGAAGATGGTTGTACTCTTGGCCACCGCTCCGGCCCAGAACCAGTTCTGGCCCTCGACCCGCCAGCGCTCCAGGCCCGAATCGGCCTGAATGGCATAGAGGGTTTTGTCGAAAGACCCCACGATTATGGTGTCGCGATAGACCAACGGTTGCGCGACTACCGCGCCGCCCGTGGCAAATCTCCACTTTTCCGCCCCATCCTCCAGGGAAACGGCGTAGACGTTGCCGTCATGGGAGCCGAAGTAGACCAGGTTTCCTCGAATCACCGGCGTGGTCCAAATCTTGTCGGAAGCTCCAGTAAAGGGAAACCCGGAAAGGGGCCTACCCGTCCTGGCGTTGTAGGCGTACAAGTTCCCGTTCTCGGACCCAACAACCACCACATTTCGTGCCAGGTCAAGGGCGGGGCTTCCCACCAGGGGGAGCAATTCATTCCCGATACCCTCGGGCTGCCGCCAACCCTTGCCCCCCAGTTGGCCGGTGCTCCTATCCAAGGCATACAGGAACCCGTCTACGGCGCTGACGTAGACCAATTCAGGCCCCACCACCGGGGGATTGTAAGCGCCACCGATGCCAGTTTTTTCCTCGGAGCCTGCATCGATGCCCTCAAAAGTCCACATCAGGCGGACGCCCTCGGGGCCGTCGTCGATGAGTGCCTTGACGTGGCCCTCCCTGGTGGCGACGTATACCGAACCCTCATCAGCTACCACGGGAGACCAGCCCCTGGTGGAAGCCCCCAGGTTGCGGGTGCAACCCAGCAGGAGCGTTAGGGCCAATAGGCAGAGGCACAGTCTCCACCAGTGGCCTTTGCGGCCATAATTCGGGGTCGGGGAAGCCATCGCGACAGAGCCGGACGAGGTAGCGCTGGGGGTGCGTCTTAAGCGCAAGTCGAATGGGAGCATTAACGTCATAAATTTATGGCACCGGGTCAAAACCTTGGCCTCCCCAAGGATGACAGCGGGCCAGGCGCTTCAACCCCATCCAGATTCCTTTTACCAGTCCGTGGCGTTGAATGGCCTGTTGAGCGTAATGGGAACAGGTGGGCGTATAGCGGCAGGATGAGGGCAGGTAGGAAGAAATGGCTCGCTGGTAGACCCAGATAGCTGCGAGAGCTAGACGAGTCATTGGACCAGTTCACCAGCCAGAGACGACGCAAGCAATTGGGAACGCCTCAATAGGTTCTCGGTTGCACGTTTCAATTGCTGGTACTTGGCTTTTTCGCATCCCCTGCGGGCTATGAATACTACGTCCCAGCCGGGCTGTACGCTGCTAAGCCGGGCAGCCTCCCGCAGTCTGCGCTTAACTTTGTTCCTAGTTACGCTGTTACCGATTCGCTTACTAACGACGAATCCGAAACGGGTCTCGCTCAATCCGTTGGAAAGAACACGAATGACTAATAAATTATTGGCTAAACTACGGCCCTCGTGATGCAACCGGGAAAATTGCTGGCTGCTGGTCAGCCGTAGCCTACGCTGCATTATCGGCGATAGCGAGTCTAAACAGTAAGTCGATGCCGTCCTTTGAACCTTCGGCGCTGCAATACGGCTCTACCGTCGGAGGTCCGAGAGCGCGCCCGAAATCCATGGACTCGGGCTCGGCGGCGTTTCTTTGGCTGATAGGTACGTTTGGGCATAACGATTCAATCTCCAGTGCAGCGATTATATGGGTACGGGGAAACCCTAGTCAATAGCGGCCCAGGGTCTTTCGATTGTTACTGTGAGCGTAGCGAATAGTATAAAGCCCCCGGACAGCACAACCCCCACCCCACTGCCGGATTCCAGCCTGCGCCATAATGACGATGGAGGTGGCGCCTTTACCGTTGGGGCGACCCTGTCTATACCTGGCGAATTGGGCAGGGTCGCTATTTGTACCTGGTCGGCTATCCACGCTTGGGTCCGTCATTTGACGGCCATTTTTCAACCCCATACAATACGGGCTAACCGATATGGGAAATACCCGGTCCCCTTTGGCAATTTCCCTAAAACATGCGAGGGAGGAAATATGGCATACGATTTTATCCTGGTGGAAAAAGAGGAAGGCGTGGCCATCCTAACCATGAACCGCCCCGAGGTCCTCAACGCCATGAACCGGCAGCTTACCAACGAACTTCAGGACGCCGTCAAGGCCATGAACGCCGACGATGAAGTGGGTTGCATCGTCATCACCGGATCGGGGCAGCGGGCCTTCTCTGCCGGCGGTGACATCCACGAGCAGCGGGAGAATGACGCCAACTTTACTCCCGAAGAGCTAGAGACCCGTACCGCCAACCGCGCCCGCGGGAGCTATGAGATAAGCGCCTCTGCCAAACCCATCGTCGGCATGATGAATGGTCTGGCCTACGGAGGGGGAGCGGTCTTATCATCCTCCCTGGACTTCCGCATTGGCTGTGAGAATACCAGCTTCCGCTTCCTGGCCGCCGCCTACGGCAGAATAAACTCCACCTGGACGCTGCCCAACCAGGTGGGCTGGCCCATCGCCAAGGAGCTGTTGTTCAGTGGACGAGTGGTAGAGGCTGAGGAAGCCCACCGCATCGGCTTAATCAACCACCTGGTGCCCTCGGACCAGCTCCGGGCCAAGACAATGGAGGTCTGCATCCCCATCGCCAAGAACCGGCGGGAGTCGGTTATGGGAGTGAAGGAACTTCTCCTGGAACAGAAGGGGAAGAGCCTGGAAGAAATGTGGGCTATTGAGAAGGACTTCACCACCAACAAGGTAATAGGTTACCGGGCAGAGCAGGCTTTCCCAGAGTTTATAGCCCGGAGGGGCCGACCCCTCTAAATCGGCCTCAATTCCGGTTACCCGGCAACCAGCTCCCCAACCGCTATGGTGGAAATAGGGGCCAGGAAACAAGGGAGCGGTCTGGCTGAATCGGCCCAGACCGCTCCCTTGTTTGCCGGTATCGGGCGACTTCAGGCGTCCAGCGTACCCTTGGTGCTCGGCACATGGCCCGCTGCACGGGGGTCGGGCTCCACAGCGTCCCGCAGGGCACGGGCCAAGGCTTTACAGAGGGCCTCAGCCTTGTGGTGGGGACTGACGCCGGAAATAACCTTGGCGTGCAGGTTGATTTTGCCCTCAATGGCAAATGATTCCAGGAAATGCCGAATCAAGTCACCGGACAAGGTCTCGACCATCACTTCGTCCAGGGTAGTCTCCACCACCGCGTATCCCCGGCCACTCCAGTCAACCGCCACCATCACCAGGGCCTCATCCAAGGGAACGATGGCATGGCCCATGCGGCGGATGCCCCGGGGTTCTCCAAGGGCCTGGTTGAAGGCCCGCCCCAAGAGAATCGCCACGTCCTCCACCAAGTGGTGCCAGCCTACATGAACGTCTCCCCTGGCATTGAGGGTAATATCGAACAGGCCGTGGCGGGCCAGTTGACTTACCATGTGGTCCAGAAAACCGTTGCCGGTATCGACTTCGTATTGGCCCTGCCCGTCCAGGTTAACCGAAAGGCTGATGTCGGTCTCCCCGGTTGTTCGCTGTAGGGACGCAGCCCGCAGAGCCGGGGTTGCCAGCTCCTGGGGAGTGACCTTCTGGGACTCCAACACTATTCTCCTCCAACCAGGTCGGTGAGGGCTTCGATAACCGCGTCGGTCTCGTGGGGCAGCCCCACACTGGCCCGGACGTAATCGGTGAGAGGGGGCGAGCCAAAGTACCGCAGGAAAATTCCCCGTCGGCACAGGCCCTCAAATATCTCCCGGCCCCGGCCTTCGGGCAACCGGCAGAGAATGAAGTTGGCCTGGGAAGGCCAGGGAGTAACCCCTGGTATCTGCTGAAGCAGTCCCATCATGCGGTCCCGCTCGGCGACAATGCAGTGGACCCGTTCCAACAGGGCGGGACGGTTTTCCAGGGAAGCCATCAGAGCGATTTCTGCCGGCAGGTTGACGTTGTAGGGCGGTTTCATCCCCATCATGGTGAGGGCAACATCGGAGTGCATTACCCCCAGGCCGATGCGAAGCCCGGCCAGCCCGGCCCACTTGCTGAAGGTGCGCAGGACTACCAGGTTGGAGTATTCCTGCACCAAGGGCAACACCGTGCGCCCGCAAAACTCGTAGTATGCCTCGTCGACCACCACCAGGAGGCCGGTGTCCAGCAGGGCGAGAATCTGTGCCTCTGTGGCTATGTTGCCCGTGGGATTGTTGGGGGAAGGGAAGAATAGGGCCTTGGTCTTGGGCGTTATCGCCAGCCTGGTGGCCTCTACGTCGATTTCAAAATTCTCGTCCCGAGGTACGGATATGGCTTCCCCTCCGCAGACCTCGGCGGAGAAGGCGTACATTCCGAAGGTAGGGGTGGGAATGATGATGTTCTCGCCGGGCCCCAGGAACATCCGCAGCAGCAGGTCAATTAGCTCATCGCTGCCGTTTCCGGCTACAATTTGCTCGGCGGGGGCGTCCAGGTAATCGGATAAAGCCTCCCGCAGGCGACGCTGTCCGGGGTCTGGGTAGTGATTGTAGTTCTGGAAGCTCCCCAGCGCCGTGGCGACCGTCGGGGAAGGCCCGTAGGGATTCTCATTGCCGTTGAGACGGATAACTTTGTCCGGCGGAATCCCCGCCTGCTCCGCCATCACCTCCATAGGGTCCACACCCTGGTAGGTCTTGAGACGGCGGATGTGCGGGACCATTAGGTCGTTAACGTCTTTCATGCTTTCCGTCCTGTAGGAGAAAAGGGTTTGTCCAGGGGCTAACCTGCGGCCTGGTTGTACGGGGAATTACGCTATTACAGTCCATTACCGGCATTAGCCCAGCGGTATCTTCTATTTGCTGGCGCTGGCGCGGCATCGGCCCTGAGGCCGCTCACCACAATAGGATGGGGCTACTTTTCAACGGCCAGGCTACAACTACTTGGCGGATACCAAGGGAGTAGTGATTTCCCCATCTCCAAGAAGGCGCTATACCTTGGATTTAGGCCAGGGTATCCAACCTAACCTGGACGGCGCTGGAGTGGCCGGTCAGCCCCTCGGCATGGGCTATTTCCACCGCCGCCGGGCCCAAACTACTGAAACTCTGAGGGCTCAGTCCCACCACCGGCATGGTACGCAAGAACTGATGCACACTCAGCGCCGAGCTAAAACGCGCGGTGCCCCCGGTGGGCATGACGTGACTGGGGCCGGCGATATAATCGCCCATAACTTCCGGCGAGTATTCTCCCAGGAACAGGCCGCCAGCATTCCTGACCTTTCCGGCCCAAGCCCAGGGGTCCGCCACCATTAGACACAGGTGCTCTGGGGCGATGGCATTGGACAGCTCTAAGGCTTCGTCCAAGGTGTCTACCAAAACGACCCTTCCCTGGCGTTGCAGCGCCTCCCGGGCCAAATCACCCCGGGAAGCAAGCGCCAATTGCCGGTCCAACTCAGCCTCAATCTGGGCAACCAACTCCTCCGAGTTGGTAACCAATATGGCGGTCGCCAACGGGTCATGCTCCGCCTGGGCTATCAGGTCAGCGGCGCAGAAGTTGGCGCGGGCGGTCCCGTCGGCGACTACAATGGTCTCGGTGGGCCCGTAGATGCCGTCGATGTCCACCTGCCCCTGGACCAGCTTCTTGGCGTAGGCTACGAAAGTGTTGCCCGGACCGCATATCTTGTCGACCTTAGGGATGGACTGGGTTCCGTAGGCCATGGCAGCGATGGCGGGCACTCCCCCCACCTGGTACAACTCGTCCACTCCAGCAATCTCTGCCGCCACCAGCACCGCCGGGTTGAGCGGCTCCCGACCCCGCCGGGGAGTGGTGAGCATAATTTCTTTAACGCCAGCCACCCGGGCGGGTATGGCGGTCATCAGCACCGTGGAAGGGTAGGCCGCAGTGCCTCCCGGCGCATATAAGCCGACTCGCTGTAACGGGCGCGTAACCTCGCCAAGTCCCTGCTCCAGGTCCACCCAATCCCGGGGCAAAGTCGCCTCGTGGTACTTGGCGACCCGTTGGGCCGCCAATTCCAGGGCCTGGTAGAGTTCCACAGAAACCTGGGCCCGCGCCGAGGCCATCTCGGAATCGCTGACCCGGAAGTCTTCCAATTCCACGCCATCCAGCAGTTTGGCATACCTGCTAACCGCCGGGTCTCCCTCGGCGCGAACATCTTGCAGCATCTGTAACACGGACTGCTCGGGAGTGACACCCTCCCCAAAGGCGCGGTGGGTCCGCTCCACCACCTCCGCAGGCAGGGAACCGATGTCCAGGGGGTCCACGCGGGTCAGTATCCCCTGGGCTTCCGATAGACCACGCAAGACGTTAAGCTTCACCTAAATACTCCCGCACCTGCGCCAGAGTTTCGTTCTGCACCCGACGCTGGTACGCCACCAGCTTGTCTCGGGGAATCTTGGCGTAGACCTCTTCCAGACTATTCGGCATCTGCAGGAGGAACTGGTCGACCACCTGCTGCACTTCATCGTTGTCCCGGAACATGCGGTTCAGGGCCCGCTTCAGCCGCTGCCAGCTAAAGTCCCAACCCAGGAACCGGGCGACCCACTGTTGCCACTCCTGGATTAGCTCTTCGTCCAGGAAACCCACCTGCAACTTCTGGTCGCACAGGGCAATGGCGTCGCTGACCCCATCCAGGGAACGACTTTCCTCCAATACCTGACGGTCCATGTCCAACTGTAGGGCCCGGTCCCAGATGTGGGCCTCGACCTCAGTATCCGTAACCTGGTTGTCGGTCCCAAAATGAGGACGGTACATGGTGGTAATCCACAGTTCGTCGGCAGTCAGATGACTGAGATACCCCAGGAGGAATGCCAGAGTCGCCGGAGACTGCCGGCGATGGTCGGAGAGGTCGGGGTTCAACTCGAACATGCGCTTTGCGCCGCTTCCCACGGTGTCCACCGAGAGCGGGGCAAAGTGAGTGCGTTCCCGGTCCCACTTGGCCATGGCCCGAATATCGGGAGTGGTGGAGCCCAGGAAATAGCTGCCCAGGTGGTCGTGAAGGAATCCCCAGTCCAACTCTTCAGCCACCCGGTGGGCCAGGTGTATGTGCATCGGCAGGTTAGGCATGTTCCTGTCCATCTCCGGCTAACGCCCAGTGGTCGAAGAGCTGACGGTATGCCGCCGACTGGCCTTTGAACAGGTAATTGACCTGGGTAGCGGCTATATCCACCCCGCCGCAGTCCCGCAGGTGGTCCACCGCCTCCATCAACTGCTCCTTGCGAACCAGAAGGCTAACGCTATACCAATCTTCCTCTTCAACGTTGTAGACCCGGGCGATGGTGGGACCCCGCAGCCCGGACACCTGGGGCCGCGCCAGCACCGTGGCGCTGACCGATTGGGCTGAATCGCCCCGTACGTTGGCGGTCAGACGATAAAAGGGGCCTGCTTGTAGATGGGCCTCCATCATCTCCATCATTTCCCGGGCCAGGGACAACCCTCCTCCGGACTGGGACAGAGACTGAGAGTTGCCAATCAGACAGGCCTGAGAACTGAGGATGGTGCCGCCTTCCAGGGTGTTCAGGCTATTCTCCCGAAAGGTGGTGCCGGTGGCGGTCAAATCGGCTATCAGGTCGGCATAGCCGGCTGCCGGGGCGGCCTCCAAGGTGCCGCTGGCGGGCACCAGCGAGAAGTAGTTGATGCCCCGGTCAAACAGGTAACGGCGCATCAACCGGGGGTACTTGGTGGCAATTCGGAGTTGTTTTCCCTCCTGATGGAACTCCAAAGCCAGGTCCGCCAGGTCGTCCACCGAAGTTACGTCCAGCCAGGAGTTGGGGACGGCCAGCACCAGGTCGCACCGCCCATAACCCAGGTCTTCAATCAGGGTCATCAAGTACGGCTCCTCGCTGCGGTACTCCAGGTAACGGTCCAAGCCGGTTACGCCCAGATCGGCGCTTCCTTCCTCCACCTTCTGCGCGATGTCCGCAGTCCTCTGGAACAGGACTTCAACCCCGGGCAGGGCCGGAATCCGCGCCGTGTAGCGTCGCGCGCTGGGACGGCGGACATTGAGGCCACAGGCCCGCAGGAAATCAAGGGTGCCGTCGTAGAGGTCGCCGTCGCTGGGCAATACCAGACGCAGGCTATCCTCGGCGCGATTGGACCTCACCCCGGCATTGCTGCTACTCGATGTCTTGGATTGTAGCTTGTCCATCATCTCCAACTATAACAACCCGGTCAAATCCCTGATTCCCGGCGTAGCTTACGCTCTCGGCGGTGGACCGGCCATTGACTTCCAACTGGGCGAAGTGACCTTCACCTCGTATCTGGTTGGCTATCTTCAGGGCATTTTCGCAGCCGCCCGGCGATTCCGATACTACCAGGGACTTGGACTGCCAAGCCATCAACCCTTCGGGGCCTACCCCTCCGTTGGGTGCCTTCTCCCGCCCATCCTCGGTATCTATCAAGGCCATTAGGGCGTCCAGGTTATAGGCGAACCCCAAGGCTGGCACGGTTTCATCGCTGCCCAGCGCGCGGGAGAGCCCGTCGTACCTCCCGCCGCCGCCCAGGGAGGCCACGCTGGAGGGGTGCTTGGCTTCAAAAATGATACCGTTGTAGTAGGCCAGTCCCCGTACCAGTCCGAAGTCCAACACCAGGCGTCCTTGCAAGGCGGGTTCAACGCCCAAGACAATGTCAACCAAGCGTGACAGGCGCGACAGAGCGGTGGAACTAACTCCGGCCCTCTGCATCATGGCCGAGGCCCGGTCCAGGGCTTTCCCTGGTTCGCCCCGGATGCCTACCAATTCAGTAACCAACTCCAAGCCCTGCTCCAGCCTTGCCACTTCATCGCTGCCCCGCAGACGCCGGAACAGCCGGTCTACCACTTGTTCTGGGCTTCGTTGGCCCAGTCTCTGGGCGTCCCCGGCGCTCCACTCAAGAAAGCCGTGCAGCACCTTGCGGGCCTGACCCTCGTCCAGACCGGCGATGGCCACCCCAAGGTTTTCTTCCCGGGAACTGTGCCCGGCGAGGTGAAGCTGGTGTGACCGCTCCAGCACCGCCGATAGTGCCGATGGACCTTCGCGAAGCTGGGGCACACTGGCGATAACGAATGACCTGGCCCGGTCGGATAGCTGGGCCAAGTCCAGCAGTTCATTCAAAACGTCCATGTCGGCGAGTTCGAGCCGGCAATCGTTTAACCCCAGGCGGGCCGGGACCTGGGCCGCCATGCTGAGCAGTTCGGCGTCGGCGACCACGTTGTCAGAGCCAATCAACTCTGCCCCCACCTGGGTAAACTGCCCGCTTTCTCCGGGCTGTCTCTCGGCGGCTCCGTAACGGAATACGGGGCCGGAGTATTGCCAGCGGGCGGGCAGCGGGATGTCCCGGGCATGTTCCAAGTAGTGACGCATCACCGACGAGGTGAACTCGGGGCGCAAGCTCACCGAGTTGCTGCCCGCATCGGTGAAACCGTACAACTGGGAGGCCAATTCGCCTCCCGACTTGCGGAGGAAAAGCTCGGTGGCTTCGAGGATAGGGACCTGGAGGTAGCGGTATCCGCAGCTACCCAGGAGGTTAATAAGTCCGTCTTCCAGGCCCCTCTTTTGGAGCCAGGACTCTTGAGTGAGGTCCCGCATTCCCCGTAGGCGATTTACTGCTTTCATCTACACTGGGGCGTATTGTACCCCAGCATGTTGGGCGGGTTCAACCTTGGTGGCAAATAAATAACGGGCCTGTCCAAAGTCCCCTCTTGTGACCCGCCCCTGCGGCGGGTGCCGACTTTCACCCGCATATGCCCGATGCCGCGCTCGATCATTGGCCCTGGCTCCAATGGCGGTTACGCCTCCCCGGAACCCTCCTCATCCAAGGCTTCCAATACCTCTTCTTCCTGCCGATTCCACTCCTGGAAGAAGTAGACCAGCATACCCTTTGCCATAGCCACCAGCGGCGGGCCCAAGATAATTCCGAATATTCCAAAGTATTGGCTGGAGACAATAACGACCAAGATTACCGCGATGGGATGCAGTTTAAGGGCATTGCCCTGGATGCGCGGCACCAGAACGGCGTTCTCCAAAAGCTGGACTATCAAATAGAGCAAAATCACCCACAGGACCTTATCCGGCGCTGTCGCCAGAGTCACCAGGACTCCTACAGCTCCACCAATCCAGGGGCCAATGATGGGTATCAGTTCGGTTATAGCCGCAACGATGCCCAGGAAAAACGAGAAAGGCACACCCAGCAGAAAAAGCGCCACCCCCACGACACTCCCGACCACCAGCCCCAAGGTAAGCTGGCCCCGGATGTACGCCCCTACAGTTTGGTTCGCAATATCCAGCATACCGAGTAGGTAGGGGCGCATTGCCGAAGGAAAGGGGGAACACAGCGCCGAGTTAATCGACCCGGAGTCTTTCATCAGGTAATAAATCAATATGGGCGCTGTCGCCAAGCCGACAATGAGACTGAAAGCGCCGAAAACAACGCCAATCGTCTTCCTGACCCCATTCCAACCCGCCTCAAGCAGGACACTGCCAATATTGGCTAGTCGCTCCTCCAGGCCCTCTCTCATTTCCTCGGGAATCCGATCGGAATAGACCGCTATCCAGCCTTCTATGGCGATTCGAGCGTCATTGAAGAAGGATGGGAACTCCTCGATGAATAAACCGGCCTCCCGGACGGTTGGCGGAATGATTGAGATTAATACCCCGGCCCCCACGCCTAATCCCACAATGAATATAATCAAGATGGAGATAGTACGACTCAGCCCGGGATGGCGCCCGCGCCAGGGCATGGCCCGCTCCATCAGCCGAGCCACCGGCAAGAGCATGTAGGCAATCACGGCGCTGAGACCCAACGTCAGGAGAAGTTTCCCCAACAGGGACAGTATAACCAGCGTACCAACTACCACCGCGCCGGTTGCCATCAACATGATGCGCTGGTTTCGCAGGGTAGGAGTGATTTCTACCTCCCCAGACAATTCGTGGCGCTCTGGACCGAAATGAAACTCTATGGATGGGCATTCAGGCCGCCATCTACGTACACGGGCTGTCCCGTAGTGTAGTCGCAAGCCTGTGAGCAGAGGTAGACCAGAAGGGGAACGATGTCCCGGGGATGCCCCTTGCGACGCAGCGGCGTGTATCGGACCAGCAACTCTTCCTGCTGATGCTCCAACGGGACGTCCTCGGGCGTAAACCAACCGGTACCCAGCGCATTAACCCTGATGTTGTGACGCCCCCACTCCACCCCCAGGGAACGTGTCAGGGACAAGAGCGCGGCCTGGCTGGCGCTGAAGGCGGAGCCGTTTATCATCCCTCTTTCCGCCAGCTCGGACACAACATTGACAATGCGTCCGTACTGGCGGGCTATCATGCGCTGGCCGAACTGCTGGCAGAGCAGGAAAGTTGCCCTGACGTTGCGCCCGTAAACTTCGTCCCATTCCTCCACAGTGATTTCGTTGAAGGGTTTGGCAAACATGGAGCGGGCGTCGTTCACCAGTACGTCCGCCCGACTGTGGGCCCGGTCAAAAGCCCGCATCACCTCGGCCAGTCCATCGCCAGTGCTGGACTGCGCCGCGACTCCAGTATGTTCCCCCGGCCCCAGGGCCGACAGTACGGCGTCCAGGGTCTCCCGGCGGCGGGCAATGGTGAATGTGATTGCCCCGGCTTCCGCCAGGCCCTGGGCCAGGAAAACAGCTTCTTCCCCGCCGGAGGTTGCCAGGACGGCCACCTGGCCGGATAGGTTGTATTCGGGCATTATCGGCATAATGGGTCCTCAATCAATCGAGCTGGAAAAAGGGGCCAGCGACCCCGCGTTCAGGGAATAGTAACCGGTGCTCCGCCACCGGCTCTAGGGTTCCAATTCGATCACCGGGGCGTGGCCAGTGGGAGCGAGACCCGCGGCGAGACCGCCACCGTCGACAATTATCATCTCCCCACTCATGTAGTTTGACGCATCCGAAGCCAGGAACACCGCCACCGGGCCCAGGTCTTCGGGGACGCCCAACTTGCCGATGGGCAGGAAATCACCAGAGGGGGGCAAGGTATTGCGAATGTCGGAGTCGGTGCTCTCGGTGGGAATAAAGCCGGGGACAATGCTGTTGGCGGTGATGCCATGCCGGGCCAGGCTGAAGGACAGGACCCGGGTTAGCTGGATTATTGCCCCTTTGCTGCAACAGTACATGTAGATGTCGCGCCCGGCCCGCATCCCGAAGCCGGAGGCAACGTTAATAATCTTTCCCCAGCCCTGGTCCGACATCGGCTTGGCCACGGCCCGGGAGCAGTAGAAGGCCCCGTTCAGGTTAACGTCCATAGCCCCCTGCCACTCTTCGTCGGTAATATCCCAGATGGGCTTGCGAACGTTATCCGACACCAGCGCAGCATTGTTAACCAGCACGTCGATGCGGCCAAAGTGGTCCAGGGTGGAGGCAATCAGGCGGTCAACCTGGCCCGAATCGCTGATGTCGGTGGAGATAGCCAGGGCGTCGCCGCCCAGGGCTCTGACCTGGTTGGCGGCGTCCTCGATGGGGCCGGGCCGGCGACCGGCGATGCAGAGGTTGGCGCCCGCCCGGGCCAACGCCCGCACCATGGCCAGGCCCAGTCCAGTGCCGCCGCCGGTTATGACCACTACTTTGCCATCCAGACTCAGAGATTCCAGCATCCTACCCAAACTCCTGCTGCAACGGTTGGAAGCTCCCAGCCTCCACCGGGGGCTCTAACCGGGAATGCCGGTGGCTGCGGAACTGATTAACGGCAATGGTTCAAGCCGTCACCGGAGATTGCATGGTCACGTCGCCCGCCGACAGGGTCAACAGCCCACCGTCATCCCGTCGAAGCTGCAAATTGCCCAGTTCGTCCACGCCTTCGGCCAGCCCCTGAAAGGTCTCGTTTTGCCAGGTTACCCGGACCCGCTGGCCCAAAGTATCCAGCATTTCTCTCCATTCCTCCAAGGGGGAATTGCCCTGTTGCACCTGAGTATATAAAGAGTCCAATTCCTGCAAGAGGCGGCGCAACAGGTCCTCCCGTGGGACGGCTTCCCCGCCTACCTCGGCCAAGCTGATGGCGAAACTGGAAATCTCATCGACGGACCGGGTATCCAAGGCTACGTTTATCCCGATTCCCAGGGCCGCGTATCCCACAGCATTTCCCACCACGGAGCTTTCCACCAATATCCCAGCCACCTTGTTGCCGTTCAGAAGCACGTCGTTGGGCCATTTAATCCGGGGATTCAACCCGGTAGTCTTCCGTATGGCCCGGACGGTGGCTACACCGCCAATGATGCTGATGTTTCCCAGATGCTCCAGCTTGGGGTAGAAAAGGATGGTCAGATAGAGGTTGCCCGGTTGGGACACCCATCGACGGCCCATTCTCCCCCGGCTGGCCGTTTGAGACTCGGCCACGATGGTGGTCCCCTCCAGGGCGCCCTTCTTTGCCTGCTGGGCGGCTTCGTCCATGGTGGAGGACAATTCCTGAAAAAAGAGGACCCGCTGTCCCACCAGTCTGGTGTAGAGGCCCCCACGCAGCATCTTAGATACCAGGTTAGCTGGCATTACCCACCTGCAACCAGCCCTCCTACGACTCCACAAACAGGACCGGCTTCAACGCGGCCAGCGCGGCCCCCAACTCTTCCGTTCCCAGGTTGCCCAGCCGCCGCAGGACCATCGAAGCGTCAATCGTGGCCAGCCGGGTCCGCACCAAGGCCGGTCGAGGCAGGTTGGCCGCCCGCCAGTCTTGAATATGGTAGTCCCCTGGACGAGACGGGCCGGTCACCCGACTGGTTACCTGGGCGATAATTAGCTGGCTAGTGTCCTGGAAATAGGCTTCGGAACTCACCACAAGGGCCGGGCGCTTCCGGCCACCGGCCCGTTCGCCAAAGGGGTAGGGCACCAAGACCACATCCCCCTGGCTATAATCGGTCATAGATCGAGTCCTCTTCGCTCTGCCAGTCGTCCCCAAAGCTGGAAATTGACAGGTCTACATAGGTGGCCGCAGAGGCCAGTTGCCCCAACTGCAAGTCGCGGATAGCCCGCTCGGTGACCCGGTAGAAAGTCCTGCCGTCGGCGGCGTGCCACAGGTCCAGGTACTCCGAGCCAACCTGAGCGCCGATCCAGGTGTGGGAAATGCCCCTCTGGTCCAGGGCTTCAAAAATCTGCCGCTGCTCCATTGCGCCGGACACGTGAATCTGCTCCAGAAGCTCGCTGCGGGGATCGTGGGGACGCATCTCCGGGACCTGGGACTCCATTTCCCGGAGCAAGTCTTCCAACTGGCGCAGGGTCCGCTGTAGGCTTCTAATGTAACGGTGAATTTGGCCGCTTTGTGCGTTGGTCATAGGCTAATAGACAAAGGAAGATGCTAGACCTCTATTGCGTGAGTCTTCTCCAAGCTGCGGGTCACCGGGTTAACCTTGAAGCCCAGAATCTCCAGCGTGGTATATCCCAATAGAGGAGTTTCGTTGCCTTCAGAAGTTGCCACGAGCATGGGCCTTCTGACCCCCTGCACTTCCATATCGGCCAGAACCAGGGGACGAGTGATCATGGTTCCATCCCCCAGTTCTATTTCGACTTCGTGGGTAGCTACAAGCCCCAGTCCTTCCGCCGCCGCGCTAGGAATTTTTGAAAAGGTCGCCCCGGTATCCACCAGGGCCTCCAGTTCTGCCGAACTTTGGCTGCCATGCACAGTTAGCGTAACGATAGTCTCTCCCATCAGGCCCACCTACCAACCATGTTCCAGTTTGTCGTTGAGCACGTCCACCAGCCCGGCGATGGGGATGCGAATCTGGTGCATGGTGTCCCGGTCACGCAGGGTCACCTGCCGGTCGTCCAGGGAGTCGAAGTCCACCGTTAGGCAGTAGGTAGTGCCAATTTCGTCCTGGCGGCGGTAGCGGCGGCCAATGCTTTGGGAGTCGTCGAATTGGGCCCGGAAGTGCTTCCGCAGCAGGTCGTACACCCCCCGGGCGGTGGGCAACAGCCTGGCGTTGCGGCTGAGGGGAAGCACCGCAACCGTAACCGGGGCGAGCTGCCGGTGCAGGTGCAGCACCACTCGGGTGGCGTTGCCATCCGGCTCCTCGTCGTAGGCATCAAGCCAAAAGGCCAGAGTCGCCCGGTCTACGCCCCCGGAGGGCTCGATAACGTATGGTGTATAGCGGGCCTTATCTTCGTCGTCGAAGTAGGTCAGGTCCTGCCCGCTAAAATCGGCGTGACGCTGCAGGTCGAAGTCGGTGCGGTCGGCTATTCCCTCAAGCTCGCCCCAACCCCAGGGAAAGCGGTACTCGATGTCGTAAGTATCCTTGGCGTAGTGGGCCAACTCATCGGAGTCGTGGCGGCGCAACCGCAGGTTCTCCGGTCGGATGCCATAGGTCACGTACCAATTGAACCGGGCCTGCACCCAACTCTGCAACCATTCTTCATCGGAACCAGGCTTGACGAAGAACTCCACCTCCATCTGCTCGAATTCCCGGGTGCGAAAGGTGAAGTTGCCGGGGGTAATCTCGTTGCGGAAGGCCTTGCCAATCTGGGCGATGCCGAAAGGCAGCTTCTTTCTGGTCGAGTTGACCACGTTGGCAAAATTGACGAAGATTCCCTGGGCGGTCTCGGGACGCAGGAACACCTCGCTGGCCGAGTCCTCCACCGGCCCCATGAAAGTATGGAACATCAGGTTGAACCGGCGGGGCTCAGTGAACTCGCCCTGACAGGCAGGACAATTATCGGTCTCCAGTTGGTCGGCGCGAAAGCGAAGATGACAACTGCGGCACTCCACCAGCGGGTCGGTAAAATTCTCCACGTGCCCGCTGGCCTCCCACACCCGTGGGTGCATCAGGATAGCCGCATCCAGGCCCACGACATCGTCCCGCTCCGACACCACCGACCGCCACCAGGCGTCTTTGACGTTCCTTTTTAGCTCCACCCCCAGGGGGCCGTAGTCCCAGGTAGAACCCAGTCCGCCGTAGATTTCGCTGCTCTGGAATACGAAGCCGCGTCGCTTGGACAGCGAAAGAATCTTTTCCATCTCGGCAAAGGGAAGAACTCGGGCCACGTGCGATCCTCCTGAATGGGAAACATGTGGGGAACATTTATGAATTGGCTCACGTGCAGGTTATCAATTCCGCCCCAAGATGTAAACCGGGTCCACCTTGCGCCCAAGCTCTTTCGATTGTCACTGTGAGCGGAGCGAATGGTCTAAAGTCCCCGTACAGCACAAGCCCCACCGTCATTCCCGTGAAGGCGGGAATCCACGGGTGGGGGCGCGCCTGAAAGCGTACCTTGGTCCTTGTAGGGAGAATCGAAAGACCTTGACCTTGCGCCCGCGCGGCTTACGAGAAGTGGCTGAGGAGGGGAGAAGCGGTTTCACGAAGACCGCTTTATCAGGTCAGGTCCAGCCGTTGCGCCAACCCCAGCAATTCCTTCTGGCCCAATTCCGGCTCATCAGCATTCGGTAGCTGGCGACGCACAGCAGCGGCCACGGATTCCGGGGCCAGTTCATCCAGCTTGATGTACTTGGCGCCCATGGCCTCGGCGATATTCTGGGCCAGTCCCAGCTTGATGAAGTCCAACTCGGTGTCAATTACCACCGCGGGAATCTTCAATTCCTTGATTAAGGAGGCGATGCCCTTGGCCTCGTCGTAAGCCCCGGCCCCTCGGTTCCGGTCCCTTTCGACGGTTTCACCAACACTCATCGACACGTTGGCCCTCCCATCGGAGAGCAATACCAAGAGGGGCAGGACGTCCCGGTCCTTAAGTCGTTCGGTCTCCAGGACTTCCAGGGACAGGTATAGTCCGCGAGACAAGGGGGTGCGTCCCCCCGTGGGCATGTCTTGTAGATAAAGCTGGGCCAAGTCTACGCTATTGGTGGGCGGCAGGAGCAAATCGGCCCGGGTGCCGCGAAAGCTGATTAGCCCGACCCTATCGCGGCGTTGATAAGCGTCCAGCAGCAGAGATAGCACTGCGCCCTTGACCGCAACCATGCGCCGCTGGGCGCCCATAGACCCGCTGGCGTCGACCACGAACAGCACCAGGCTGCTGGTCTGGGCCTCCCGCACTTTTTCCCGTATATCCCAGGGCTCCAGCAGAAGAGCCGGCGAAGCTACCTGGGGGTCGGGACCATCGGCCAGGGCCTCGCGCCGCCCTAGCTGATGGGGGGCCGCGGCCCGCAGAGTAGCATCCAGGGCCAGGTCGGTTACATTGACCTGGGGAATTCTAGCGCCCACGTAGCGTCCGGCGGAGGAGTCGCTGATGGTCGTAGCTCTTCGGCCAGTGGACCGACGGGCGCGGCGATCCGGCGGTTGCATCGGCAGCGATTGTACCTCGTAAGGGTCGCCGGTCTCAAACCACTGGTCCTGCGGACCGGCCTCAGGGGATTCCGACGGCGGAGCCGGGTCGGATTCGGGTTCGTCAATGTCCGATGGGTCAGGGTCGTCTTCGCGCTGGTCCTCCGAGGGTGAAGAGTCCCGGTCTTCCGGCTCCCGGTCCCGAGGACGGTTCTGGTACTCCTCGATCATGGCATCAAGTTGCTCGGTCACCAAGTGGGGCTGCTGGAAGGGCTGACGCCGCTGCCGGTGGAGTAGGGCCAACTCCGCTGCCTCCCGGACATCTTCGACCAAGACGTTGGTCCGACCCTCGTAGGCGGCGATGGTCATGGCCGTTTTGTACATGACTATGTCGCCGCGAAGCCCGTCGACCTGATATTCGGCGCAGATGTCGGTAATCAACTCCAGAATATCGTCATCCAATTGGACTTGGGGCAACAACTCCTGGCTGCGTACCACTCGTTGCCGCTCTTCCCACTCGGCCTCTTGCCAGCTTGCCATGAAACCGAAGGGGTCATTCTCGTAGTGGATGCGCCGACGTACTACGTCCCGTCGTTCCAGCGGGGGCAGGATACCGTCCACCTCCACAGCCAGGCCGAACCGGTCCAACAACTGGGGTCGAAGGTCTCCTTCCTCCGGGTTCATGGTGCCCACCAGGATAAACTCGGCGGCGTGGCTTACCGACACGCCTTCCCGCTCAACGTAGTTGCGGCCCATTGCGGCGGCATCCAGCAGAACGTCGACGAGATGGTCGTTCAGCAGGTTTACCTCGTCGATGTAAAGGATGCCCCGGTGGGCGGCGGCGATAAGGCCAGGCTCAAAGCTCTTGCTTCCGGTCTTGATGGCTGTCTCAATGTCCAGCGACCCAACCAGTCGGTCCTCGGTTGCGCCCACCGGGAGGTCTACGATACGGACCTGCCGGTCCACCGGCGGGTTGTCGTAGCTCTCGGATTCACACCACTGGCACAGCCCTTGGCGGACCTCCGGCGGGCAACTATAGGGGCAACCCTGCAACACCGGCACCTCGGGGAGGAGCGCAGCCAGGGAGCGCACGGCGGTGGACTTGGCCGTGCCTTTTTTGCCTCTGATGAGAACTCCGCCAATCTTGGGATTGACTGTGTTCAGCAGAAGGGCGCGCTTCATGGCGGTCTGCCCTACGATGGCGGTGAAGGGGAAGGTCGGTTCCTGGCGTGGTTGAGTCAACGGGTGGCCTCCGGTCAGCCGACAGAAGTGCCGCGATTGGCCGGCTCGGCAACCCCCTCGGAAGAATTGGGGTGGGCTTCTATGGCTCGCTCCTTGTACCGCATGTAGCCAACCACGCCCAGGGATATTCCCATCCACAGCAAGAAGTGCCCAATGATGGTGAAGCTGCGGAACATGATAATCAGCGCATCAGGCACCCACTCGGGTATGGAATCAGGGTTTCCGGGAATGGCGTAGGAGATTATAAGGGCCACTACCGCATAGACTACGGCTGCGCCGGCATAGCGAATGAACCGCTGCACCCCGGAGGTCCCGGACTCGTTGATAACCTTGGCCGCCAGGCAAAGCCCAACAGCGGCAGCCAGAGAAATAAGGATGAATAGGAATTGGAACCCCTGCCTCGCTAGCAGAGACCCTTCGTCCCCGATGCCGGGGGGGTTCAACGGGTACCGTATCTGAGAAAATAGCGACACTGCCCAAAACCCCAGGAGCCCGGCAATACTGGCCCAAGCCCACATGTTCCAGCCCGGCGCTGCCCTACGTACTAGGTGGTACAGTCCGGTAAAAATGGCCCCGAACAGCACCCCCACCACCACCAAGCCGGCGCTCATGCCAATCCGCTGCATTCCCAGGGAGACGGCAATTCCCTCCTCATCTTCCGTTGCGCCACCAGTAGCGGCCGCCTCGGCTTCTGCCGCCGCTTCCTCCAATGAAATCGCCCACTCCATCACGGGAACGTTGAATACATTGAAGTAACCGGCAACCACCAACCCGGCTATGACTCCCATTATCAAGGCGACAGGCAGTACATTTCTCATAACTAACCTCAACGGCGGACATGACTACAGCTCCTAAGCCAAATGCTAACCTTACGAGGCCCCCATTGCGGATCGAAGAAACACAACCCGGGCCCTGCGACTCTCTTTGGACGAAGGAAAAAGCGGGATGCGCCACGGTCACCCGCCTGCCGCCCCAGAATCTCGGGCATACTTCCGCCGGCTTAGGTATTGGCCGGCACGTGCCGGCCAATACCTAAGCATGTACCATTACAACGTAGGCCCGTTATGGCCTAGTGGCACATGAAGGCAACGTGGCGGGCGTGGTGGAAGAACTCGTGCACCGTACCCAGAACTGCCGGAGAACCGATGGCCGCGCCATGAACGCTGGAATCTACATACCCAGCGAAGTAGAGCACTACCGCGCCCAGCAGAAGCCACGGTGCCCAAACCGGAGTTGCGTTATCTCCAAAAACGCTTCTTAGCGCAGTGAGCATGATTTCCCTCCCTTTTGTTTTAGTCTGGTCCTACTCGATCCTGGCAACAGTGCGCGAAGGTACTGCTGCATTGCCAACTAAGCAAGGGCCGCCTTCCGGGCCTCGCTACCCCCGAGCGCATCGGCTCCGAGTTAACGCTGCACGAAGACTACGCCTTCCTCTCGACCCACATACCTGTCCCGGGTTTCCTCAAAAATCTGATACTTGTCCGTCTGCAACTCCACCCGGTTGTGGTCGCCATCCAAATAGGGGTTGGGAAAGTAGCAACGGGCCAGAGTCTCTTCCCAGTCCTTGGAAAACCGGACGTAGTAGGACTTCAAGTCGCCGTGACTATTGGCTTCCACGAATTGAATCCCGTTGATGGACTCCAACTTAAGGTGGAAATGCCAATTATCAGCCTCAATGGTAACCCAACCGTTGCCAACTTCCGGCTCCTTAATGCCCTTGGCGTTGTTCTCGCTGACAACCTCGCCACCGCCAACAACCCACATCATGTCTTCGTTCTGGGACAATTCCTTAATTAAATCTAACGTAACTTCCACTCAGCGCCCTCCTCTTCTGGTGCCGGCTTCCACGTCGCTGCGAGCGTCCCACGGAAAGCCTTTTCCACTAATTGGGCCGAGGCTATTATTGCCCTTCCCGACCTTCTTGTCTAGCTTCCAAGTCCGCCTCCAGGTCCAAGTAAAGCTCTTTCAGCTTCTCCAGCATTTCCGGTGGGGGGTTTTCCCACAACCCGCGTTCCACTGCCTCAAGCAGCCGTTCAACGATACTCCGCAAGGCCCAAGGGTTGCTCTCCCGGAAGAACTCCTGCATGTCCGGGTTGAGGACGTATTCTTCGGTCACGTCTTCGTACATCCAGTCTTCGATGACCTGGGCGGTGGCGTCGTAGCCAAACATGTAGTCCACCGTGGCCGAAAGCTCGAAGGCTCCCTTGTAGCCGTGGCGCTTCATGGATTCGATCCACTTGGGATTGACCACCCGGCTGCGAAAGACCCGGCGGGCCTCGTCCTGCAGGTCTCTGACCCGGGCCCGGGTTGGGTCGGAGCTGTCGCCGAAGAACTGGCGGGGATTCCGCCCGGTCAAGGCCCGGACTGTGGCGATCATGCCCCCGTGGTACTGCATGTAGTCATCGCTGTCAAAGACATCATGCTCCCGGTTGTCCTGGTTCTTGGCGGCGATTACGATTTGGCTGAACCGCTGCCGAAACTCCTGCCTGGCATTGACGCCAAAGTCCTGCTGGGTATAGGCGTACCCGCCCCAAGCGGTATAGACCTCGGCCAGGTCCTGCACCGATTCCCAGTTTCGCTCGTCCAGCACCGGCAAGATACCCGCCCCGTAGGTGCCGGGCTTGCTGCCAAATATACGGTACAACGCCGAAGTTTGCGTTGAACGTCCTTCCCCTGAATCTGCTTCGGGACTGGGCGACTCCTGGCTGAGGTCCTCCTGCAGGTGTTTGACCACATAGTTCCGGCTGGGTGGTTCGTCCAGAGAGGCCACCAACTCCACCGCCTGGTCCAGCAGGTAAATGAGATTGGGGAAGGCATCGCGGAAAAAGCCGCTAATCCTGATGGTGACGTCGATGCGGGGGCGGCCCAATTCCTCCAGGGGAATGACTTCCACGCCGGTAACCCGGCGGCTCTCCGCCTGCCAGGTGGGCCGTACGCCCAGGAGGTAGAGAATCTGGGCGATGTCATCGCCGTGGGTGCGCATGGCCGAAGTGCCCCAGACCACGATGCCCACCATCTCCGGGTAGTCCCCTTCTTCCACCAGGTACTTCTCAAGGAGGGCGTCCCCCAACCCTTGACCAACTTCCCAGGCCGCGGGTGATGGCAGGGTCTTTGGGTCCACCGAGTAGAAGTTTCGTCCGGTGGGCAGTACGTTGGCCATGCCCCGGGTAGGTGCGCCGCTGGGACCGGGGGGAACGAACTTGCCGTCCAGGCCCCGCAGCAAATTGTCTATCTCGTCAGTAGTCTGCATCAGCGCCGGATAGAGACTCTCTGAAACGTAGCGCAAGACCATCTCAGTCTGGCGGTCCGGCTTTCCCAATATTCCTTCCACCACGGCGTCTACCTGGGCAGAATCGAACCCGCCCACCATGAGTTGCTCGTACGCAGACCTACAGAGGGACTCCAGCCGTTCCAGCACATCCCCGACACTCCGCACCGGCGTGTCCGGGCCCACCTCAGTTAATGCGGATGGCGCCTCGCCGTCGATTGCCCGGCCCGGGTCATCCAAGAGGCCGGCATAGTCCAGCCCCAGCGCCTCGGCGATGGACCGGCGCAAGCTGGGTATCCCGCCTATGTCCAAGCGGGTGAGGGCGGACAGCAACCCCACCAACTGGTCGTCGTTGGGGGGCTGACCCAGAGTGTGCAGGCCGTCCTTGATCTGGGCGTCCTTGATTTCGCATAGGTATCCGTCAATCTCCAGCATGAACCCGCCGAAGTCTTCGGGCTGGGCCTCAACACCGAGGTCCCGATTCAACTCCGCCTTCTGGACCATTTCCCATATCTGGCCCTCCAGCAGTGGCAACTTGCCCGGGTCGAGGGTCTGGCACTGGTAGTGCTCATCCATCAGTTGTTCCAACCGGGCAATGTCTCCGTAGCTGTCGGCGGTGGTCATGGGAGGAATCAAATGGTCGATGATGGTGGCGTGGGTGCGGCGCTTAGCCTGGGTGCCCTCCCCAGGGTTATTGATGATGAAGGGGTAGAAGAGGGGCACGTCGTCCAGGGCCACCTCGGGGTAACAGGAGTCGGACAACCCTATTCCCTTACCCGGGAGCCATTCCAGGGTGCCGTGCTTGCCAATGTGGACCATGGCGTCGGCCTGGAAAACATCCCGAATCCACCGATAGTAAGCAATGTAGTGGTGGGTGGGTGTGAGGTCTGGGCTGTGGTAAATAGATATGGGATGCTCGCCAAAGCCACGGGGCGGTTGCAGCCCCACGAAAACGTTGCCAAGCTGAAGTCCGGCTATCGCCAATTCGTCTCCCGTACGGTACACCTGGCCCGGCGGCTCTCCCCAGGACTCCAACAACTCTTCCCGCACCTTAGCCGGGAAGTTTTGGAACCACTGCCCGTATTCCCGCCGACCAACGTGCCCCACAGCCAGCCTTAACTGCTCCTCGGTAAGGGAGTCGCGGTCGTTGCTGCAACGCTCGATAATTCGGTGTACCAATTCGTCGCCATCTTCGGGGATGTCCTCTACCTCGTACCCGGCGGCCTTGAGGGCATTGAGGATGTTGATGGCGGAAGCCGGGGTGTCCAGTCCCACCGCATTGCCGATGCGGGCGTCCTTGGTGGGGTAATTGCTCAGGATTATGGCGACGCGCTTCTCCGCATTGGGCTTGCTGCCCAACCTGGCCCACTTGGTCGCCAGCCGGGCCACGAAGTCCGTGCGGTCCGGGTGAGCAACGTACCGCTGCAACCGGGAGGCGGCGAGCCCGCCGACACCATTATGTCCAGCAGAAGTCTCTTCTTTGAAAGATACGGGAACGGAAATAATCCGACCGTCGAACTCTGGCAGGGCCACATTCATGGCAGTGTCGATGGGGCCCAAGCCCAGGGAGCTTTCGTGCCACTCCTGGTAGGTGCCGGTGCTGACAATCCCTTGAATTATGGGAACATTGAGCCGGTCCAGAAAGTCCACTGACCAACCGGAGGCGATGGTAGGCCCCTCCTGGCTCAAATCGCTCATGGCCAGGCCCATAGTATTTACGATGCAGTCCACCCGGGAAGCGCCATCCGGTCCGACCATGAACTCGGTCAAAGTCCGGCTGCGTTCCCCGTCCTCCTCCGGGTTGTGCTTCAAGCTGAAGGAAAAGACCGGCAACACATTGACCTGGTGACTCTCTAACCGGCGAATCAGGTCGTCGATAAACTGGAGATTGCCGCTCATCCAGTGGGCCCGGTAGAAGAGCACCCCCACGTTGGGCCAGCCGGGTTGGAAGCGTTGCTCAATGAACTCGTCGATGTCCTGGGCTGCCGGGACATCGGGATGGTAAATCCCTTCCCAGGGGACTGGCTCGGGCGCTTCGTGGCCGTCGTCGCCTCCCAGGTAGGTGTCACTCAGGAACAAGAAGAGGTTGCGGAAATTCTGGATGCCGCCTCGCATCAGGTAGGAAAAGACTGTCTCCAACTCGGCGACCGCCACCGAACAGGCCGTTACCAGGTCCTCGTCCCATTCCTGGTGACCGGGGCAGGCAATCAGGGGGATGCCCTGGGTGTGACAGGTATTTACCAGGGAGTCGAAGGTCTCCGGCATGGCCCGCTTGCCGCCCAACAGCCGGAGGACTACCACTCCGGCGTTGCCGACCTGGGCCAGAAACTGGTCCTGGGCCGCATCGGTTTCCAGGGCTATCGGGTTGTAGGCATGCACAAGGGGGAAGTCGGGAACATCCAAGCCGGCCAAGGCTCGGTCTGCCGTCAGAATGTCCGTATCCGCCGTTGTTACGAAGACTATCGGCTTTCGGGCCGCTTCCACCAAACTAAAGTTTGCCTCCTGGACCACCCGTCCTATTCTTCCGGTCGGAGAAACACCATGATGGAGAGGTCACTGAACTCGTCGGGCAAACGGGAACATTCTTCCAGGCTGCCGCTCCAAGCCTGCTCCCCTTCCAGGGTGAGGCGTTGGTATACAGTAACCCGGCGCTGGGGAGCTATTCCCGCACTCAGAAGGTTGCTGGCGATGGCCGGAGGCATCAAGTCAAAGGGCCGGGGCAACAATATGATGTGCCTCAACCCTTCCTTGAGGTGATGCTCCAACTCAGCCAGATCGGACGTGGAATCCATGCGCTGGTGCAAAGTGATGAAGAGGGACTCTTCCAGGTATATTCCGGTGCGCGCGCAGGCCATCTGAATCGAGCTGACCCCGGGAATTAATTCCACGTGTTCGGCCCGACGGCGAACCCGGGCCAGCAATTCCTTGGCCGACACGTTCAAGTCGCCCCAACAACAGACCACGCAGCGTTTTCCCTTGCGGGCCTCTCCCTGGGCGTATTCCAACACGTCTTCCTGGTCTCGGTAGCTCATGGGGCGCGTTTCCGCATCGCCGACCCACTGGTCCACCACGTCCAACACCGTCTTGAAGCCGACCACCAAGTCGGCTTCCCGGAGGGTCTGCTGACCCCGCAAGGTAAGCATCCGAGGGTCCCCGGGGCCCACCGCAACCACTGTCATGGATATTCCGCTATTATCGCTGCTCATTCCCACTAGTTTACGCCTAAAATTCAACCGCAAGCGCCGTCCCTTGGCACGGCGAAGGGGCGCCATTAAACAAAAACCCCTGGCTCATCTCTGCCAGGGGTATGCTACTAACCGTGAGTGCTTCGTCAGCCCCAGTCCTGTAGTTGCGACGCCCGTTAGGGCAGTCCCAGGATGCGGGGTCCCACGAGGAACCTCATCTGTTTGGCGCAGAGTAGAGCTCCACAACCCGGGCAGGTTTCCTGGCTCGCGGATCTCCGCTTGGCCGACGCCTTCCCATCCTGAATTGGTGGACAGTGACGTCCTTGCCGACCGGCTCCCCGCTCACAGTGGCGCAACCGCAGGGGCATTTCACCCCTTTCCCTATTAAACCGCCGCGGTGCCTCGGGTGTGCTGTATCTATGCAATTGTTAATTGACCGTGACTGTCAGTTACTCTATCCCCATAGTTGGTAGCTGTCAAGCAAGGGAAAGCGGCCAATTGACAGGGCAATGGCGGTTCCGTATGTTTAGTGAAACCTGGACAGCGCGGGAGGTGTGCCTTGGCTCTAGGCTGGGCTATTGTAAGCACTGGCAATCATCCAGACCTAAAAGTCGCTCCGGCGATGAACGCGACCGAAGACACGGAGTTGGTGGCGGTATACAGTCGAGAAAGGGGCCGGGCGGACGCCTTCGCGGAAAAACACGGCGCCAAAACCGCCTACGACTCGCTGGACTCGCTGTTGCAGGACTCCCGGGTTGACGCCGTGTTCATCTGTTCCCCCAACGCACTCCACGCGAAGCAGGGGTTGGCCGCAGCCGCCTATGGCAAGCACGTTCTATGCGAAAAGCCCATGACCACCACGTTGGACGATGCCCTGGCCCTGGTGCGGGGATGCCGTGACCACGGGGTAAAGCTGGGAGTTGGCTTCCACCTTCGCACCCACCCGGGGCACATCCTAGCCCGGCGGGCCATTGCCGGGGGAAGCCTGGGCAACGTCACCCTGGCCCAAAGCCAGTGGGGTTTCGGCGTAAGAGGCCAGGGGCCGCCCCCGCCGCGCACCGGGCTACGCCAGTGGTGGGACCAGCCGGAGCTAATCGGCGGCGCTTCCACCATGATGGGCACGGGCGTCCACGCCGCCGACCTGCTTCGCTTCCTGCTGGGCCAGGAGGTCGTGGAGGTAGCGGCGATTACCGACGGCCAGACGGGGGAGAAACCGCTGGAGCAATTGGCTACCCTGTGTCTTCGCTTTGCCGGCGGCGCAATCGGAACCGTCTGCTGCGGCAGGGTGCTGCCCGATTCCCGCAACGACTTCAATATCTACGGCAGCGACGGTCGGGTTAGCGGGCAAGCCACACTGTGGGAGGCGCGGCAGGGCCGGGTGGAGGTGGTCAGCGAGACCCTGAATCAGACCGAGGTCTGCCCGGACGAATACCTGGGCAATTTCATCAGCGAGCTTCAGGACTTCCGGCAGGCTGTAGAAGAGGACCGGGAGCCCGCCGCCAGCGGTGTTGACGGCTTGAGGATGGTCGAAGTCACCCTGGCGATGATTCAGGCTGCCAAAACGGGGCGCACCGTCAAAGTCGCTGCCACGTCGGTCTAGGGCGGCAGTCGGTGGTAAAGAGACCAATAAGCCAGCGGCTTTCTATTCTCCAAGCAGAGGTTGAGTCGTGGTCTCGGGCAGAGGCAACGCCCACCGTCATTCCGGCGCAGGCCGGAACCCAGGAGGAGGGGCTGGGGGCTGGTCGTCAGTTCCGCTACGCTGTGGGGCCTGAAACATTCCAACAATGGCCGTGATTACCAACGCTAATGCGACGGGCACGAAGAGCAATCCGAAGGATAACATCCCCAACACGCAAAACCCGATGGACAGGACGGCCAGGAACCACAGCAACGCACCCCTGGCCCATCCTCCGGGACTCCAATACCAAACTGCCAGCAACGCCAAGCCGGTCAAGACCACGGGGACCAGCATAAGGAGCAGCACCCACAGACCGTTGGCCTCGACGAAGGAGGCCGACAACTCGGTCACTATTGGTACTTCATCGCTGCCCGCTGGGACGGCCTGAACGCTGGTCCCCCGATAGGCGAAGGGCCAAAGCGCCAGCCACAGGAAGGCTGCCCAGGCCACGGCGTGGGCCAGGACGGGCCAAACCAAAACTAACTTGCGAGGTCTCAACGGTTATTACCCCCACCAAGCTACCGATTTGGCGCCAGAAAAAGGGCCACCCGTTAATATCGGGTGGCCCCAACTTTGACGTAGCAGGGTTTCGGTTCACCCCCCGCCGATGGCCGGCAGGAAGTGGACCTCGCTGTCCTCGTTGACTCGCTCCAACAGCCCCAACTGGCTGGCCTCGCCATCGACGATGACCGCCAAGCCGGGGATGAGATCGTCTATCTCCGGGTCGTACAGTTGCTCCTTGGTGCCCGGAAATTCCTTCTCAAGGTTGTTGACTATCTGGCGCACGGTAGCGCCGGCAATCATCACCCTTTCCACACCCTGGGTTATGTCTTGCATCCTCTGGGGAATCCAAACATCGGCCATGAGCGCCCCCGTTACTTGCTTTCGCCGTTCTTTTCCCACAGGGCTTCCAAGACCGCCCCGGGGTTCATGGGCAGGCTGTTTATCCTGGTCCCAATGGCGCTGTAGATAGCGTTGGATATGGCCGCCATGGGCGGTACTATGGGCACCTCTCCCACGCCCCGTACCCCGTAGGGATGGCCTGGGTTGGCGACCTCGACGATTACTGTATCAATCATGGGCAGGTCCAGGCTGGTGGGCATTCGATAGTCCAGGAAGCTGCTGTTGACCATGTGACCGGCGTCGTTGATGAAGTACTCCTCGTTCAACGCCCAGCCGATGCCCTGGGCCACCGCGCCCTGCATCTGGTTCTCAACATAGCTGGGGTGAATGGCCTTACCGGCGTCCTGCAAAGCGGTGTAACGCAGTATGGTCACCTTGCCGGTGTCCGGGTCAACTTCCACGTCGACTATATGGGTCGCCAGGGCGGGGCCGGCCCCGCCGGGGTTGACACCGGCCCGTCCAACTATGGGGCCGCCGGTGGGTATCTGCCGGGCCGCAAGCTGCTGGAAGGTCAGCTTCAACTCGGGGTCCGACTTGTGCTGTAAGACGCCGTCCACGTATTCAACGTCGGCAGCTTCAACTTCCCAGAGCTTGGCGGCGCGTTCCACCATCTGCTGCCTAACGTCCAACCCGGCAGTGTAAGCGGCCCAGCCGGTCTTGAAAGTTACTCCGCTGCCGCCGGTGTTGGAGGTAAACCCGATGGAATCGGTATCCATGATTTGAGGCCGCACGTTTTCCGCCGGAATGCCCAGCACTTCGGCCAACTGCTGGGCTACTGAGGCCCGGGTACCGCCGATGTCCGGCGAACCCTCAGCCAGGTTGACCGTGCCATCGGGGTTAACGGTGGCCACCGCCGCTGACGGACCGCTGTTGTTACCCCAAAAACCGCTGGCAATGCCCCGTCCCCGGTTGGGGCCGTCCAAAGGAGCGGTGTAATGGGGGTGGTTCTTGGCTGCTTCCAACACTTCGATGAAGCCGACTTTGGGCAGCAGGGGCCCGGTGGCCCGCCGGGTGCCTTCCTTGGCGCTGTTGAGCAACCGGAATTCTACAGGATCCATGCCCAGCTTCTCGCATAGCTCGTCGATGGCCGTCTCAATGGCGAATGCCGCCGCCGGCGACCCCGGGGCCCGGTAGGCGGAAGTCTTGGGACGGTTCACCACCACGTCGTAGCCCTCGATGTGGGCGTTGGGAATGTCGTAGGCCGAGGTCATGCACTGGACGCCGCCCGCCACCGGAGAACCGGGGAAGGCTCCCGCCTCGAAGATCAATGTGGCGTCGGCTGCGGTAATGCGGCCCTCCTTGGTGGCTCCCAGTCTTACCCGGACGTTGGTGCCCGAAGTGGGGCCGGTGGCCTCAAAGACTTCGGTGCGGTTCATGGTTACCTTCACCGGCGCGCCCGCCTTGCGGGCCAGCAGCGCGGCCAGCGGTTCCATGTAAATGGAGAGCTTTGCGCCGAACCCACCGCCAATCTCCATGGGGATGGCCTTTACCTTGGAAACGGGAACGCCCACCAACCGGGCGGTGTAGTCCCGCACCATGAAATGACCCTGACTGCTGGACCAGATGGTCAGGTCTCCATCTTCGTGCCACATGGCCGCGCCGCTGTGGGGCTCGATGTAACCCTGGTGCACTGCCACGGTGGAGGTCTCTTTTTCGACGGTAATGTCCGCATCCTTGAAGCCCTGTTCCACGTCTCCCAGGTGAAACTCAAAGTGGTTGGCGACGTTGGTGCCCCGGTTGGAGTCACCGTCGTCAAGGACGCCGCCCGCCCGAATGGCGAAGGTCTCCATGCCGGCCAACCGCTCGTGGACCAGGGGAGCGTCCTCTTTCATGGCATCCTTGGCATTCATCACCGGCGTCAAAACCTCATAGTCCACGTCGATGAGGGCCAGCGCCTCCTCGGCCAGGTGGGCGCTGCTAGCAGCCACCGCAGCGATGGCGTGACCCTTGTACAGGGCCTTGTCCCGGGCCATGACGTTATTACTGAGGAAGCGGTAGTTGACCATCGCCCCTTCGCCCAATTCCGAGGCCCGACCGGCGGGCTGAATCATGTCCTCGCCGGTAATAACTGCCATCACACCCGGCAGCGCCTCAGCCTTGCTGGTATCGATGGACTTGATGCGAGCGTGGGCGTGGGGGCTCCGCAGCACCTTTCCATAGAGCATTCCTGGTAGGCTGATGTCAGCGCCATACCGCGCCTTGCCAGTTACTTTGTCGGCTCCGTCGTGACGCACGGGCCTGGTGCCTACCACCTTAAATTCCTGATTGGACAGCACCAAATTGGGTTTATAATCGAGCATGTTTGCCTCCACCTGTGAATGTGGGAATTTAGTCCACGTTAACAGCGTTATAATATCATATCCCAAAGGGCCAGAGATAATGCCTGCGCCCGGTAATCTATCCGGCTAGAGGAGCAATATGGATACGATCATCATCAAAGGGTGCCTGAACGGCGGTAGGGGCCGGGAGGACAACCCCAACGTGCCCTGGACTCCTGAAGAGGTCGCCGACGAAGCGTTGCGATGCTATGAAGCGGGGGCGTCCATCGTCCACTTTCACGCTCGAAATCCCGACGGCAGCACGAGTTACGACACGGAATGGTACGCCCGGGCGGATGGCCTGATTCGAGAGCGTTGCGACCTGGTGTTAAACCACACTACGGCGCGGCGTTCCGACGTTCCGGTGGAGGCCGTAACCAAGTATTTGCTGGAGACGCCCAACCCGGTGGAAATGGTCTCGTTGAACCTGGGACAAGGCGTACGCTGGGCTATGGACCAGGACCGGGAGACCCGCCGTACAACCATCTCTCCCAACAGCTTCGAGGATATAGTAGCCACCCTGGAAGCCTGTTACAGCCGAGGTATATTCCCGGAGCCCGCGGTCCACGACACCGGGCACCTGAACAACGCTATCACCCTGATGCGCGAGGGGTACATCAAGAGTTCGCGTTACTTCCTAGTGGAGCCCTCGGCCCACTGGGGGGATGGCCGCCAGTCGATGGTGGGGTCTCCCCGCAACTACTTTATGTTGACCGACAACATTAGGGAGTTCTACCCGGAGGCCACCTGGCTGACCCACAGCAGCGGCAGCCAGACCTTCATTCTTGCCGGTATCGCCATAGCTACCGGGGCCCATATCAGGGTGGGCTTTGAGGACAGCCCCTTCCTGCCCGACGACCCGGCGCCCTCCTCCAATGCCAAGTACATCGAGTGGGCTGTGAAGATGGCCCGAATGCAGGGTAGGGAACCGGCAACGCCCGCCCAGGCGCGGGAGATATTGTCGTTGTTGCCGCCGGTGCAGTAGAACGCCACGTCGAAGGCCCCGCCTGTACCAGTCGGGCTTCCGGCCCGTTACCGGGGCGCGGTTCCGGTTGAATCTGCCGATTGCTCCGGGAAGTGGAGACTTTTCCGGGATGGAATAGCCGGCTGTCTCCGATCGCTGGGGCTGGCCGCGCCCAACGTGCCTGGGCTTCAGTCCAGGGGCCGACCCCGCCAATACTTCACGCCGGAGCCGTAGCTGAAGCGGGAAGGCCAGATGCGCTGCCCGGTGACGCTTTTGTACACGGCCATCAGCGCCACCCCGGCAATAAAGCCGCCGACGTGGGCGAAGAAGGCCACGTTGACCTGGGTGGACATACCCAGGGTGCCCAGGGCGTTTACCACCTGCAACCCAAACCAGATGCCCAACATCACCACGGCGGGCAGTTGGACCACCATGATGATGAAAAAGAACAGCAGCACTTTAATTCGGTTGTAGGGATGGAGCAGCAGGTATCCTCCCAGCACCCCTGAAACCGCGCCGCTGGCTCCCACCAAGGGGACCGTAGACCCCGGGTCCACCACCCAATGACTCAGGGTGGCGACCACTCCTGCCAGTAGGTAAAAGGCCAGGTATTTCAGGTGGCCCAGGTGGTCCTCCACGTTGTCCCCGAAGACCCACAGGAAGGCCATGTTGCCAAAGAAATGGAGCAGGCCGCCATGAATGAACAGAGAGGAGAAGATGGTAGCCCAAGTGGGAATGGGCGAGGCTATATCCACCGCCCCCAGCCCCGTTCTCACGAAGGTGAAGGGGTCGCTCCGGGTGAGTTCCGCCGGAATGAACCCCCATTTGTGAAAGAACACGGCGACCCCGATGCTATCGCGGCCCAGCATAAATCCCAGGCCCCCCACCGCTATCTCCCAAAACAACACCAGAAGGTTCAGAGAGATTAACGCCACGTTTACTACTGGGAAGGAACTATGGCGGGTGTCGGCGTCGGAGAAGGGAAACAAAGGTTAATTCGTTCCTCCCGGTTCTTCTTCAACCATACCAAGCAGGCAGCCCCAAGGCGACCTGAAAGCGGGGCAACCCGTTGTACTCAAACCACTGTATTCTTGGACTATCAGGCAGCGCCTCGGGCGCCAATCGCCCTTCAGCGGCGATAAAGTGCGGGACAGAAGTGGAGCATCAAGCGCTGAATAGTTTGAGGGCGCAACCCTCCCCGGCCCGGAAGCTGGAAAAGGCTGGCGCAACTACGCATGTCCACTTGGGCGTAGTTTGCATGACGGAGGAGATGGTCCGGAGAAAAGTTCAGGCCCTCGGGTTACAGTCCAGTGCCGACGAGCCTGGCCCTTCGGCGAGAATACTCGTCAGTAAGCAGCCCCATGGCGAAGGAGTCGTACCAAACATCCTCTTTCCGGTGGGTCTTGCGCAAATGCCCTTCCAGGACAAACCCCAGATGTCGGAATAGTTGGAGGGCGTGCTCGCTGTACTCAGGAACGTCAACCCATACCCGGTGCAAGTCATAGGCCTGGTAGGCCTGGTCCAGAAGTTCAATCAGGGCGGAAGTGCCGTAGTGGTGGTGCCACAGGTCTTTGCGACCAATCAGAAGGAACAGTTGGGCTTCCAGCAACGGCCATTCGATCACCAATTGGCCTTCCCCAATGTGGTCGCCCTCACTCGTATAAACGGAGAATATCTTGCGGTCCTCGTCCTGGAAAACCTGCTGCCATTCTTCTTCGGGCGCGTGAAGCATGGCATGGGGCGAATACCCAATATGGAGCGGCAACCCATCTTCGCCAAGCCCGTACCAAGACGCACTAACTTCTGGGTCGTTGAGCCATTCGCCCAAACGACCAACGTCGTCTCTGCTGACCTCGGTCAATCCAACGTCTGGAAACATGGCACCTCCATCAAAAGGGAGGAATAAACAAGAGCCGGACTCGCTGCTGGGAATTGTCAATAGTGAGTTCCCGGATTATATCAACGGGGCGGGCGGAATTCAACCAATCAGTTGCTCCCGCTCGCCCACGAAACCGCCAGACAAAATTAGAGGTGAGGGTTGCCCTCACCTCTAACGCCTTGACTACCAGGCTCGCTTGCGTCCGGCTAGGCGGTGCCCACTGCTTCCCGCCGCACGGAAGCCACTGCCTTGACCTGGTCCATCATCAGGTTGAAGTTCTGGAAGGTCAGCGACTGGGGTCCGTCGCACTTGGCAATGTCGGGATTGGGATGCACCTCCACCAGCAGTCCGTGGGCGCCGGCGGCAACCGCGGCCAAGGCTACCGGAGTTACCAGGTACCATTTACCGGTGCTGTGACTGGGGTCGGCCAGAATGGGCAGGTGACTGAGCCTCTGAATGACGGGAATGGCCGCCACATCCAGGGTGAAGCGGGTGAACTGCTCGAATCCCCGGATTCCCCGCTCGCAGAGCATGACTTTCGTGTTGCCGCCGGCCATCACGTATTCCGCCGCCAGCAACCACTCCTCATAGGAGGCCGCCAAGCCGCGTTTCACCATGACCGGCTTGTCGATCTCGCCGACGGCGTCCAGCAGGTTGTAGTTCTGCATGTTGCGCGCGCCAATTTGCAGGATGTCCGAGTATTGGGCTACGGTATCCACGTCCACCGGACTCATAACCTCGGTGATGATGGGGAGTCCGGTCTCCCGCTTAGCCAGGTCCAGCAGCTTCAGGCCCTCCAGCCCCATGCCTCGGAAGCTGTAGGGAGAGGTCCGGGGTTTGAAAGCGCCGCCGCGCAGGATCGTGGCCCCAGCGGCCTTTACCGCAATGGCGGTGGAAACCACCTGTTCCTCATCCTCCACCGAGCAGGGGCCGGCCATTATAACCGGGTCTGGACCGCCAACGGTTACGTTCCCCACCTGGACCACCGAGTTGTCCGGGTGGAACTCCCGGCTGGCCATCTTGTAGGGCTTGGAGATGCGGACGACGTCGGACACTCCGGGGAGGACCTCCATCTCTTCTTTCAGTTCTTCCGGTATGGACCCCAGCACGCCCACGACGGTGCGCTCTACCCCGCTGAACACCTGGGGCTTGAGGCCCTCGTGATTTTCAATTCTTCGCTTAACCTCTTCCAACTGGGACTCGGTGCTTTCGGTTTCCATCACGACGATCATTTCTTTTCACCCTTTCTTCATCTTCTTCTAATATAGGGGCTTGGACCAAGGCGCAGACCAACTAACCAGGCTGAATGTTCAAGGGAATAGATTGAATGTCAATGCTACTACCGGCCTGGTGGCCGTAATAGAAACCGAAAGGAGGAGGGCAGAAAACTGCCATCAGGAAGATTCCACTCCCTGAAGCCGCAAGACTTCAGTCCCCTTAAGATAGACGTTCACCATTTCTTCTTGTTCTTTTTCCGTATTCAATAGTATAAGGACTCTAATGCATCTGGGCAAGCTGCCGGGTACCTCCACCTCGGTGGCCCCCATGAGGGCCGTGTTGGTCCACCCAAGCTGGCGGGCCGCCGCCGCGGGGAAGGCAGCATTCAGGTCCGGAGTCATGGTGAAGTAAACCGCCGCCACGTCCTTTTCAACTATTTCATTGGCCTCAATCAGGGCCGACAGCATCTCCCGCGTCGCGTCGTATATTCCGGTGTCCGTATTCCCGTCGGCAGTAGTTGCCCCTCGAATTCCTCGGCAAGCCGGCATCAAATAGTTCCTTTCGCTAAACATGAGCCTTGCCGGCCAGTTCAGCCACACATTGACTGGCCCGGGCAATGACTTCTTCCTTGGGGGATTCTAGCATTACTCGTACTAGCGCGCTACCCACGGCGGCCGCTTCAGCGGAGCGACCCACCTCCTCAACGTGGCCTCGGTTGGAGATGCCGAAGCCCACTGCCAAGGGCAATGTCGTGTGGGCCCTCACCCGGTCCAGCAACTCAAACCCTCGCTGCGAAACTTCTTGCCGCGCCCCGGTCACGCCGGTAATACTCACGCAGTAAATAAACCCGGAAGCGGCGGCGACGGCCTCACGAATGCTGTTATCGGTGCTGGTCGGGGCCAGCATGGGAATGAGGGAAATACCCCGGGGGCGGCAGTGTTCGGCCAGGGGTCCGACCTCCTGGTGGGGAAGGTCGGGCACTATCAGTCCATCCACTCCCACTCGTTCCGTCTCCTCACTGAAGGCCCTTATCCCATAACGGAAAATGGGATTGTAATAGCCCATGAATACCAGCGGCGTATCGGGCAATTGGGTGCGTAGCTGCTCGGCAACGCTCAGACAGTCAGTCAACGTTGTACCCTGCTGCAGGGAACGGAAGCTGGACTCCTGGATGACCGGGCCTTCCGCCAAGGGGTCGCTGAAGGGAACGCCTAGTTCCACGGCGTCGGCCCCGGCGGCAACCAGGGCTGGTACGAGCTCCAGGGTGGTAGCCAGGTCTGGGAATCCAACAGTCACGAAGACTATGAGCCCGGTTTCGCCTCTTTCCTTGAGGCTGGCAAACATTTCCCCGAGGCGGTCTCTGGACATCCCATACTCCAGGAAAGCGGCTATAATTACGACGAAAGGGCCTTATCGAGAAAGGCTCATGGCCGCTAATTCGACACTTTAGACTACTGTAGTCCCCTTGTCCATACCCCATCTATACACCGGCGGCAACTCCGGCCACTACCAGGGCGTTCTGCACCCCGTGGGCCGCCACTGGCCCCCACAGGGAGCCCGTCTTGCGGTACAGCCAGGCAAACAGTAACGCGGTAACGAATATGGGGATAAGCACGCCTGGCGCGCCGTTGGAGGAATACAGTGCGGGGTTGAAGGGAAGTATTACGATGGCCAAGTCGTGAAAGAAGGCGAATACCAGGGCGCTTATTACCGTGGCTCCCAGGACCCCCCATCGCTGGACCAACCCGCCGAAAACGAAGGCCCGGAAAAAAATCTCCTCGGTTAAAGGCGTCCACATGGCCAGGGCGACGAAGCTAAGCCCCACTGCCGGTCCGCTAAAGACCAGATCTTCGTGTGCCGGCGGCAACAGCACGTCCAGCCCCAGCCAGCGAACAGTCAGCACGTAAATGGATGAAAAGGCCAGGCTGCCCACTATAACCAGCAGCGTCCAGCCCACCGACCAGCGGCCCGGCCACCCGACACGCGTCAGGCCCAGCAGCCGCAGTTTATCCGGTTGCCCCCGCAGACCAAGAACCCAGACCACGGCCAGGACTATCAGGCCCAAGGTGGCGCTGGTGAGCACCGCCGCCTGGGGCGGGCTGACTTCAAAGATTGAGACCAATGACGAAACCACAGCCAGGCCAAGGGCGATTACCAGGAGGATGCCCAAACTGACCTGGATCCAACCCCAGGGTACCCACGGGACCCCATACGCTGGGCGGCGACTCTCAGTAGAATCCAACCCGGTAAGGGAGTCGGCGAGAAGGGCCCCGCACTGGGGACAGAATCCTCCATATAGCGTATATCTGTGACCGCAATTGACGCAGTACAACCTGGTGCTAGCCTCGTCGAAGGGTCAGCCTCGCCGCCCTACTGACCCCTCTAGGTCTTGCGGCGGTCCAAAAAAGGGGCACCTGGGCAGTATAGCAGTATTGCCCAGTGGCTCAAGGGAAGCGCCCCGCATTCCAGTGAATTGCGGTGCAGTCCTGGCCGCAATTGCCAGGCGGCGACTCGGTGGTACATAATGGGCCAACGCTAGTTAGCTGGTCCCCAACCAACGGCTGTACATTGCGCCCAATCGTTCAATCTAATGCCAAGGAGGCGTCGACAGTGTCAACAGACGGTCAATTGACCTGGGAAGCGTTCCTGTACCTGGCGCGAGAGGCTGGATTGGACGCGGACAGCCCCCACATGGAAGAGCTATTCCCCTACGTGCAGAGCGTCTTGCTGGGGATGGGACCCCTCCACGACCTGGATGTGTCTGGGGCCGAGCCGGACATGGCCTTCGTGCCCAACCCGGAATAATCGCTTTCCGACATGAGTTGCTGGGGCGGAAACCATCCCGCCAACCGGCTTCCGATTCTCTGACAAGGAAAACCGGCACGTGCCATACCCTATTTAGCCGGTGCCACCCGAATAACCGCCCCTAGACCCGGAGGAACGACCATGGACTCTTTGGAGTTGTGCTTCAAGAGCGCCGGAGAACTCTCCAGGCTGGTCGCCAGCAAAGAAGTTTCGCCGGTAGAGATAATCGACGCCCACCTGGAACGCATCGAGGCCACGGAGGGCGTCCTGAACTCTTTCATCACCTTGTTGCCGGAGCAGGCCCGGGAAGCGGCCCGCCGCGCTGAGGCCCAGGTCCAGCGGGGCAACTATTTGGGCCCGCTGCATGGGATTCCCGTGGGTCTCAAGGACCTATTCAACACCGCCGGCGTCCGCACAACCTCGGGCTCCCGCATTTTCGACACCTTTGTGCCGGAACAAGACTGCACCGTAGCTGCGCGTTTCCAGCAGGCCGGGGCAATTCTTCTGGGCAAGCTGAATATGCACCAATTCGCCTACGGACCCACGGGCGAAAATCCCGACTACGGCCACATGCACAACCCCTGGGACCCGGAGTTGGTCAGCGGGGGATCAAGCGGTGGCTCCGGGTCCGCCGCCGCTGCCGGCCAATGCACCATAACCATGGGCAGCGACACCGGGGGGTCGGTGCGTATTCCGGCAGCCCTCTGCGGCATAGTGGGCCTCAAACCCACCTACGGGCGGGTGAGCCGCCACGGGCTCACTCCCCTGTCCTGGAGCCTGGACCATCCGGGTCCAATGGTGCGCACGGTGGAAGACGCCGCCCTGACCATGAATGCCATCGCCGGCTACGACCCGGGCGATGTAGCATCCGCCAGGGAGGACGTGCCCGACTACACCGAATCGCTGACCGGAGATGTGCGGGGACTGCGCATCGGCGTGCCCACCGAATACTTTGAGGCCCCCCTGGACCCGGAGGTGGCTAAGGTAGTCCGCGACGCCCTGGAAGTGCTGGAGGGCCTGGGGGCCTCCGTCACGCCCGTGTCCTTTCCCATGTTTGAGCTCTCCCAGGCCATTTCAGGCGCGATATTGATGTCCGAAGCCGCCGCCTACCACCGCGACTTGTTGGCCAAGGAGGGGCACAATCTCTATCCTCCGGTGCGTTTGCGGCTGGAAGGCGGCCTGTTCGTTTCCGCCGCCGACTACCTGAAGGCCCAGCAGGGCCGGGCCATCTTCGACCGCGAAGTCCGGAACCTCCTGGAACAGGTGGACCTGCTGGCCGGGCCCACCGAGCCGGTCACCGCGCCAACCCTTCTGGCGCCCGAGGTGCAGGCCGGGGAGATTATCGTAGGTACCACGGCGGCTTTGACCCAGTACACCCGGCCCTACAACATCACCGGCTCACCCGCCATTTCCGTACCCTGCGGCTTTTCCGCGTCCGGACTGCCCATCGGGTTGCAACTTGCGGGCCGGGCATTCGACGAGGCGACGGTCCTGCGCGCGGCCCATGCCTACGAGCAGGCTACCCAGTGGCGCAACCGCAGGCCGCCTATCTAGCCACCAAAACTGACCCAGACCCTTTCCTTGATGGGGCCTCCGGGTTGTGAACAACCAAGGGGCCTTCAACCTGGCCGATTGAGTGCTACAGAGGTCGGCATTGCTAAACGGGAGAACCACCTATTGAGCGAAATAACTGCAGTAACCTTCGATCTTTGGCAGACCCTCCTGGTGGACAACCGGGAGTTGGGACGCGCCCGCACCCAGGTTAGGCTCGATGGCGCCGAGGCGGCCCTGTCCAGCCAGGGAGAGCACTACGACATTGAGCAGATTAGGGAGGCGTACCGTGCCTGTTTTCGCCACTGTCGCCGGGTGCGGGAAGACGGGCTTGACCTCAGTTTTAGGGAGCAAGTGGAAACATTCATAAACTACATCAGCCCCCAATTGTTGGACCGGCTGGCTGAGGAGACGGTCCTGGAAATCGAGCGGGTCTACGCCGATTCCATATTTGATTATCCGCCGGTGCTGCACCCAGCGGCCCATTCGACGCTTCAGGGAGTGCGCGAAATGGGCCTACTCTTGGGTCTAATTTCCAACACCGGCATGACCCCCGGTTTCACCTTTCGACAGTTGCTGGAGCAACAGGGAGTCCTGGAATATTTCGACGTGTTGACCTTTTCCGACGAGGTGAAGCTGACCAAACCGGCGTGCGAAATTTTTGCCATGACTCTCCAGCCCCTGAACGCCACTCCCGCCCAGACTATTCACGTGGGGGACCACGTGGACAACGATGTAAGGGGGGCCAAGCGGTGTGGGCTAAGGACGGTGTGGATAGAAGGGTTCTACCAACGAGAGGACCCTACAGACCCCAGCAGCGAGCCCGACGTATCGGTCGGCGGCCTGGAAGAAGTGGTTGCGGCCATTCGGACCATTGCCGAATGACCCGCCCGCCGAGACTATGGGTGGACACCATTAAACGCACTGACGGGTTCCCGGCCCACAGAGCTAGCTTGACAATGCCGGGGACTTGCCGATACCCTGAACCTAATTGACTCACCAATCTGGCTGGCCTACCAAGCGCGTAACCGCGCCAACAGGCCAGGTTGGGCTTACCAGCAGAATTGACGATTCCTCCAAAAGAAATGGCAGCGACGGCGTCCTTCAAAGAGAAGCGTATGGCTGATCTAAGCCAGCTTTGCGAGGCGCTGACGTCCCAGCGGAGCCTCATCCTGGCCAGCAACCGGGGCCCGGTGGAACACCAGATGAACTCCCAAGGCCGCCCGGAAGCCCGGCGGGGCAGCGGTAGCGTGGTTACCGCCCTCAACTCCCTGGCCCAAACCACCGAGTTTACCTGGGTGGCTAGCGCTATGGGAGAAGGGGACCGGCAGGTCTCCAACAATGGGCGGGCCCCCAGCCTCAAGTCTCCGCTGCCGCCCCACAAGATTGACCTACGCTACGTCGTCACCCCTCGGCGGGTCTACCACAAGTATTACAACGTAGTGTGTAATCCGCTGCTCTGGTTCTTGCAGCATTACATGTGGAACCCTCCCTACAACCCCAGCGTGGACGCCAACGTTCACGACGCCTGGCAGACAGGTTACGTTCAGGTTAACCAGGCCTTTGCCCGGGCAATAGTTGAGGAGGCCCAAAGCAAGAACAAGCCCCCGGTAATCATGGGCCACGATTACCATCTCTACCTTTTGCCCGAGTACATCCGTCAGGAGATTCCCGACGCCATCATCCAGCACTTCGTGCATATTCCCTGGCCCACTCCCCGATACTGGCAGATGATTCCCAGGTACATTTCCCAACACATTACCGGGTCGCTGTGCCACGCCGACCTGATTGGGTTCCAGTCTACCCAGGACCGGCAGAGTTTCCTGGACACGGTGGAAGAGCTACTGCCCGAAGCCGAAGTTGACCGGAAGGCCAACATAGTCCAGCAAGGAGACCGCCGCACCCAGGTCAAGGTCTACCCCATTTCCATCAACGTAGAGGAAGTGCAGCGCATAGCCAACTCCCCTCGGGCATTGGACTATGAATCGCGGCTGCGCCCCCTGCAGGAAGAAACAACCATAGTACGTATAGACCGGGCCGAACCCAACAAGAACGTAATTCGGGGATTTCGAGCCTACGAACTGTTGCTGACCCGCTACCCGGAACTGCACGGCAAGGTCACATTTTTGGCTTTCCTGGTGCCCTCCCGGACCCACATTCGCCAGTATCAGCGGTACATGGACGAGGTCCAACAGCTAATCGGGCAGATTAACCGAGCCTTCGGCAACGACCAATGGCAGCCCATCGTATCCTTCATGGAAAACAATTACACCCAAGCAATTGCCGGAATGAAGCTCTACGACGTGCTGCTGGTCAACTCCATCATCGAAGGTATGAACCTGGTGGCCAAAGAGGGGCCGGTGGTCAACACCGCCGATGGGGTGCTGGTCCTGTCCCAGACCAGCGGCGCGTATAATCAGCTCAAGGAACACGCCCTCTTTGTATCGCCCACCGACATCGAGGGCACGATGACGACCCTGCACCAGGCAATAATTATGTCTGCTGAAGAGCGCCAGCGGCGGGCCACCGGCCTGTGTGAAGCGGTGATCGAGCAGGACATCACCCACTGGATATGCACCCAATTGGAGGACATTGGGCAATTGCTCTAGCCATCCCGGCTCTGGGGCTATTATAAACGTCCTTCGTTTCCGGTAAGACGCTGGGAGCGTGGCGAGCCATCGCCAGCCGTGGGTTGTTTCGGTGACTCCGGGCAGACTCCAAGAACACCCAGCCTGAATTTTGCCACAGCACGGATTGTCCAAATATATCCCTTACCAGGTCCCAACAATCGTTTTCCCGCCGACTCCAAGATTATGAGGGGCGCTTCAAGCCCAGCCTGCACCGGACCTGCTGGCCCCGAAAAAGAGCGATACCCTCGAGGAGACTCGCCCATTGATGGATGACCTGTTCCGGGGACAGATGCCCAATGGCGAAACCCCGGCCATGCACTTCTTCCTATTTCCTCACCTCAGGGAATTCCTGTCTGTTGACTTGCGTTCGGGGCAGCCCCTAGTCAGTCTGCTGAACGTTGACCAAGCGTTGGGACGGGCCTTTTACCACCGCGTCGAAGTGGAGTTTTCCCACACCCTGCGGGAGGGGTCTCCCTTCCCCTTTGAACACCTGATTAACCTGCCCCTGCAATTGGAGGAGATTATCCGGGCCGAGGCAATGGTGTCGATCCTGGAGTACCTGGGCCTGGACCCCGAAGATGAAGATAACCTGCCCGTAGTGGCGGTGTTCATCGTCACCGGAGCAGTCATTTCCATGCACTCTGCAGAGCTGGTGCAGAATTTCCGGGGCCTGATTGGGGAGTCGTCTTCCGACCCGGCTGGGGATGGCTGGACTAGAGAATTTACCAGGCTGGTGTCCGAGGAGAAGACCGCGGTGGAGCGCCTCAACCTGCAGGGCTTGGCGGAAGCCATAAGTGGAGACTCACCGGACTATTTCAGCCTGTGGGAAAGCCGCAATTAGGCCTCTCACCCTGTCAAACGCAGAGACCATCTCCAGGCCAACTGGAAGGATAATGGACCCGATAGCAGTAACATTCAGCAGCCGGCAGGAGACTTCCAACGACACCCTGCTGGCGGTGGCCCAACACGCCGACAACCTGGGGTACCACAGCTTTTGGACCGGCGAGTCCTGGGGTCGGGACGCCTTCACAGTCCTGACCATGATTGGCTGCCACACCAAGAATATCCGGTTGGGCACCGGCATCGTTCCGGTATTCAGCCGGACCCCCGGCCTCATCGCCCAAAGCATTGCGTCCCTGGACATCATATCCCAGGGTCGGGCGATACTCGGATTGGGGACCAGCGGCCGCGTAGTGATTGAGGACTGGCACGGGGTTCCCTACCGCCAGCCCCTGCGCCAGACCCGGGAGTACATCGAGATAATTCGGCAGGCCCTGTCCGGGGGACGGGTCAACTACGACGGGCGCTTTTTCCACTTGCAGCGGTTCGCCATGGGAATTACCCCAATTCAGCAGCAAGTGCCCATCTACCTGGCGAGCATCGGCCCCCGCAACCTGGAATTGACCGGGGAGCTGGCGGATGGCTGGCTACCCATCTGGGTGGACCTCCAGCAACTGCCCAACCTGATCGAGACGGTAGCTGGGGCCGCCTCCGCCGCCGGAAGGGACATCAGCCAGATTACCGTTGCGCCGCAGATGCTATGTTACGCCGTGGAATCCCAGGAGGAGATGGCCGAAGCGGAGCGGCTGATGCGCTCCCACATGGTCTACTACATTGCCGGCATGGGAGAATATTACTACAACCTGTTCTGCCGCTGCGGGTATCAGAGCGAGGCCGACCGGGTACGGGAAGCCTGGCGGCAGCGGGACCGGGATGGCGCTTCCTCCGGCATCTCTGACCGAATGCTGGAGAATATTACGGTGTTCGGAGACGCCTCCACCTGCCGCGCCAAGCTGGAGCAGTTTAGACGGAACGGAGTGAACATGCCCGTGATCGCCTTTCCCCACGGGGCAACCGACGCCGCCATTCTTCGTACGCTGAAAGCGCTGGCGCCCGAGACCACGGAAGGCGGATCAGGATAAATTAGTAGACTCCGCCTGGTATAAGGATTATGAAAATAGGGCTCATATCCGACACCCACATGGCCGGGAGCGGTCGGCAGCTTCCCCAAGCGGTTATGGACGCGCTGAATGGGGTGGACCTAATCCTGCACTGCGGAGACCTGGAATGCATTGGGGTGTTGGATTACCTGGAAACCGTCGCCCCGGTACTGTCGGTGCGGGGCTACGAGGACCCGGTGGAGGACGAAGACCGGTTGGCCTACTCCACCCGGGTGGTGGAACTGGAAGGGGTGAGCATCGGCATGGTGCACGACATCCAGTGGCCCACTCCCTGGGTTACTACCAGCCCCGACGGGGCGACTCTACGTTTCCCTCCGGGGTCGGTGGAGGAGCACCTGGTTAAGAGATTTGGCCGCCCGGTGAACATAGTGCTGTTTGGCGATACCCACGAGGAACTGGTCTGTCACTACCAGGGGGTGATGTGGATCAATCCTGGAAGCCCAACCTATCCGGGTCGGAAGCACCGCCCGGGCTCCCTGGGGACCGTGGGAATTTTGGACATTGATGCGGGAGTAGTCAACGTCGAGCTTGTCGACCTAGAAAGCCGGAAGGCCGCAGCGGCCTGACGGGCGGCTACGGCCTATAATTCTCTGCTAAGGGCAATCCGGGGTGGATTGCCCTGTTTTATGACTAGAAAAGCTCGATGACCGGGGTTACCTTGACGAACACCGGCGCGAATACCAGGGACACGATGGCCATCAGCTTCAGTAGTATGTTCAGGGAAGGGCCGGATGTATCCTTGAAGGGGTCTCCGACCACGTCTCCTTCCACCGCCGCCTTGTGGGCATCCGATCCCTTTCCACCAAAGTTCCCCAGTTCCACATACTTCTTGGCGTTGTCCCAACTTCCACCGGCGCTGGCCATCATAATCGCCAGCATGAAGCCAGCTCCCACCGAGCCGATGAGCAGGCCACCCAGGGCCGCGGTGCCCAGGATGAAGCCGGTGGCTATGGGGGCCGCCACGGCTATCAGACCCGGTACTATCATTTCCCGCAAGGCCCCCTGGGTGCTGATCGCCACACAACGGGCGGAATCCGGCATGGCCGTGCCTTCCATCAGCCCGGGAATTTCGCGGAACTGCCGGCGCACTTCGTCAACAATTCCCTGGGCGGCGCGACCGACAGCCTGCATCGTCAGCGCGGAAAAGACAAAGGGCAGCATCGCTCCGATAATCAAGCCAACCAGGATTTCGGGTTGCAGCAAATTGATTCCGCCGCTGTCCGAGACCAACCGTCCGTCAGCTCCAAGAGTAATCAGTCCAGCGTTCACCGAGTAGGCAGCCAACAGGGCCAACGCAGTAAGGGCAGCGGAGCCTATGGCAAAACCTTTGCCGGTAGCGGCGGTGGTGTTGCCCAGGGCGTCCAGAGCGTCGGTGCGCTCCCGCACCTCCGGGTCCAATTGGGCCTGCTCGGCGATTCCACCAGCATTGTCGGCCACCGGCCCGTAAGCGTCGGTAGCCAGCGTGATGCCCAGGGTGGACAACAGCCCCACACCCGCCAAGGCCACACCGTAGAACCCAGCGAACCCGTAAGACAGCAAAATAGCTATGGATACGCAGATTACCGGAATCACCGTACTCAACATCCCGGTGGCAATGCCGCTGATGATGACCGTCGCTGCCCCGGTCTGTGACGACTCGGAAACCTTCTTGGTAGGTGAGTAACTGTAGGACGTGTAGTATTCGGTGGCCAGGCCGATAATCGTGCCGGCCACGAGCCCGGCCACCACACAGCCGAACCAATTCCAGTTGCCAGTGAGGGTGATGGTCAGCACGGCGGCAAAGACTATCAACAACCCGCCCGCCGCGAAGATGCCGTACCGCAAAGCCCAGAGCAACTTCTCGAAGTCGGCCTGCTCGCCGCTGCGCACAACGAAGGTGCCCAGGATGGCCGCCACAATCCCGGCCCCGGCCAGCAGCATCGGGAACACCGCCTGGGTGTCTGTGAAATCGAATGCGCCAGTGCCCGCCGCCAGGGCAACCGCGCTGGCCGACAACGCCACCGCCGAGATGATGCTGCCCACATAGGACTCAAACAAGTCTGCGCCCATTCCTGCCACGTCGCCGACGTTATCGCCAACATTATCGGCTATCACGCCAGGATTGCGGGGATCGTCCTCGGGAATTCCCGCCTCCACCTTGCCCACCAAGTCGGACCCGACATCAGCAGCCTTGGTGAAGATGCCTCCGCCGACACGGGCGAACAGGGCAATAGAACTGGCCCCGAAGCCGAAACCAGCCACGGCGCTGATGTTCTGGAAAATCAGGTATAGGATGGTGACGCCCAACAGCCCGATGCCCACCACGGTGATACCCATTACCGAGCCGCTGGAGAAGGCGATGCGAAGGGCCGGATTCAGCCCGAGCATGGCCGCCGCCGCGGTCCTAATATTGGCTCGGACCGCCACGCTCATGCCAACGAATCCCGCCAGACCCGAGCAGAGCGTCCCCACAAGGTACGAGATTGCCGTGGCCGGCACGTTCAGCCCGTGGGTGAAGATGGTGTAGTCCAGCACGGCGAGCACCACCGTAACTACGACCACAAAGGGCAGTAATGTCAGATACTCCCTTTGCAAGAATGCCGACGCTCCGGTGCGGATAGCATCACCGATGGCCTGCATTCGCTCGTTGCCTTGGTCCGCCGAAATCACTCGTACCGTGGCCCCCACGGCGAACAGCAATGCAACACCACCCGCTATGATTGCAATAATAATCGACAGCATTTTTTCCCCTTAACCAAGTAAGAAGGGCCGGATTTTGGGCGTGCGAAACTTATCACAAAGACTATGGGGTGTCAAGTTTAACGCCAACGCCCCAGGGTCTTTCGATTGTCACTATGAGCGGAGCGAATGGTCTAATGTCCCCGGACAGCGCAAGCCCCCACCCCTGGATTCCCGCGTAGGCGGGAATGACGGTAGGGCGCTTGCCTGAAAGCCCACCTTGGCCTTTGGCCGGAGAATCGGGATACCCTGCCAACGTCCCTAGGGTATTGCGATAGGTGCCACCCCACTCTCGCCGCTTGTCCTGCGTTTGTCCAAGGACAGGCTTGGAGCGGAGTGCAGGAACTGAGTCTCCTCCACCCCTGACCCCCGCCCTTGGGTTCCGGCCTCCGTAGGCATGACAGTGGACTTGTGAAGGCCAGCAAGATGAAAACCACCATTTTCATGGGAAGGCATCCCGTGCCTACAAATCACCGCCCATCTTGGAACGACAATACGTCGGATATGGTACATTAGGCGAAACCCTTGGGAGGATGAACTGAATATGCAGGTGAGCCAGCTTTTCGACTTAACGGGTAAGGTGGCCCTAGTCACTGGAGGCAACGGCGGGCTGGGGCTGGGCATGGCCCTGGGACTGGCCGGAGCCGGGGCCAGCGTCGTAGTAGCTGCCAGGAACGAGAAAAAGACAGCCCAGGCGGTGGCGCAGATTGAGGCCCAGGGAGCTCGGGCCAAGGGAGTCCAAGTAGACGTCACCCGGGAGTCGGAAATAAACCGGATGGTCCAAGATACAGTAGATGGATTTGGGCGGGTGGACATCCTGGTGAACAACGCCGGAGTGACGGTACGCAAGCAACCCCAGGACCTTAGCGCAGATGAGTGGGACGGCGTGCTGGACGTTAACCTGCGGGCGGCATTCCTCGCCTCGAAGGAAGTTTACCCCCACATGAAAGTTCAGGGCGGAGGCAAGATAATCTGCATCGGCTCCATGTTCTCCATCTTCGGCGGCGGCGGGAGCGGGGCTCCCTACTCGTCCAGCAAGGGCGGCGTGGTCCAGCTTTCCAAGAGCCTGGCCATGGCCTGGGCTGCCGACAACATTCAGTCCAACGCTATCCTGCCGGGGTGGTTCATGACGGAACTTACCCAGGCCGTCCCGGAAACTCAACCGGAGCGTTACGACCTTATTTGCCGACGCATTCCCACCGGGCGTTGGGGTGAAGCCGAGGAGTTGCAGGGGACTGCCGTCTTCCTGGCCAGCGCCGCCTCGGACTACGTCACCGGCGCGGTAATTACGGTAGATGGGGGCTACTCGGTGATGTAGTGGGCCGGCAAGAGCTACACCCTCGCCCCTACCCCCAAACCTTGGCCGTCGGGCTTTCCGGCAACGTTAAAGCTGGTCCAACGCCTGGCGGGAGAGCATCATCTTCACCGGGCTGATGGGCCGGAAGGTTCGGGAAACCCGAACATCCCCCGCCAGGCTGCATAGAGTGTAGGCATCGTAGGGGGTCATGCCCTTTTCGTCCACCAGGAAGTCCACCATGTAGCGCACCGCCTGTTTCATGGCTGTCCCCAGGTCATCACTGTGGGACAGAACCACAAAGTAGTCCGGCGTGATGGCCCTGGGAAAAGCAATTCCCATCCCCTTTTCTACCGATACCCGTATGTGGGTATCGGAGGAACACTCCGCGCCGGTGCCGGCGACGGCCCCATCTCCAACCACGGCGTGGCAGTCACCCAAAGCCAGTAGACCGCCCTCGACGAATACCGGCAGGAACAACGAGCTACCCTCCACCAACTCCTTCATGTCTATATCGCCGCCGTAGGGGCCGCTGTCGCTGGCGGTGGACTGAACGTAGGTGGGAGTGGTGGCTACCAGGCCCATAGAGGGCATCATGGGCAGCCGTATTCCGTTGGGCAGGACCAGGTCGCCGCCCTGTATTTCCATTACCGTAGGATAGGCCTCGGTGAAGTCCTCTTCCAGAAAGCCCCGACCCGGCATAACCATGTGGGCGGGCCCTTCCTTGGGGGTAACGGATATGAAGTCCACGCGCAGGGCGTCCCCGGGCGTAGCCCCGTTTACGTATATAGGACCGATTGCCGGACCCTTCAGGGACTTGGCTTCCAACACCTCCGGATCCCGAATCCCCTCAAAGGCGTCCCAGGTCTCAACAACCAGTTCTTCACCAGACTCTACGGTTATGGCCGGCGGCGTAGCCGGGTCCAAGTAGTAAAGAATGTGGTCACGGCTCAATCGTTTCATGTCTGTCCTCGGGCTCTCCTGCGTTCCTGCGGGCTATACCAGGCGGTTGAGAGTCACCTGCCGTGTCTGGACTCCCAGGTCCGGGTCCAGGTCAACGACGGTGACGGTCACGGTGTCGTAACTATGGGTCGCGCCCAAGGGCGAACCGGAATAGACCGCTTTTACGCCCCCCTGGGAAACGTCCACATGCCGGTCCCAGTGTCCCAGAGCCAGGTAGTCGCAGGGCGCTTGGGCCACCTCGTCGGGGAAAATGGGGGATGAGCGCAAGTCGGTATCGTAATCGAAATGAAAATGGGCGTGGGCCAGGGCTACCAGCCAGTGCCCATTGTTGTTTTCGGGCATTTCCGCCAGGGGTCGAAATTCGGGCGTGTGGGAAGGCATCGCCCGTCCCCAGAAGTCCAGGGATAGCCCGGGCAACGACAGAAGTTCCCCTTCAACGTCGGTTAGAATGTGTAGGTTGGGAGGAGCATCCCGGAAGGGTTCCCGGTGGTAAAGGGAGTTGTCGTCGTACAGATCGTGGTTGCCCGGCAACACAATAACCGGGACAGGCACATCGCCAACCTGTTCCAGGAAAAAATGTAGCACCTGGTCGGAGATGCGCGCGTTATCGAATACATCCCCGACGATGAGCAGGGCATCTCCTCCGAGCCGTCCTACGCTACAGGTTACGGTCCGGAAGGCGTCCGCGGCCATTTCCGGGTGCCAGTCGATGCCCAGGTGGGTATCCGAGGTGTGGACCAGCCTAACTTTCTTTCTCGCCAAAAATATGCTCCAGCGGGGCGGAGTCGGTCCCGCCTCGCGTCATTTGCTGAGTGAGTAAAAGTCCACCCGTGAAACGGGTTATCTACCTTACGATGGACCGGCGCCGTTGCTCCCTATCACGCCCTTCTCCCGCAGCTTTTCCACCTGCTCCGGTTGGTAACCAAGCTCCCGCAAGATGTCCCCATTATGTTGACCCAGCAAGGGAGGCGGCATCCGCAGGCTGGCCGGGGTCTCCATCAGCTTCAGGGGAGAGCTGGGCACCTTCAGGTCTGGAACGTTGGGATGGGGTAAGTCGGCAATCATGTTTCGAGCCAGGACCTGGGGGTCATTAACCACGTCGGATACCCGGTTGATGGGACCGCAGGGCACTCCGGCATCGGAGATGACGCCCACCCATTCCGATACTGTCTTGGCGGCAAAGGTCTCGCTGAGGGTGTCAATACATTCGGGACGATGGGCCACCCGGTCGGTGTTGGTCTTGAACCTAGGGTCCTCCAGCAGGTCCGGCCTCTCCATGGCGCGGCACAGCCGGTCCCAGAGACCATCGTTGGCGCAACCCAGGATGAAGAACCCGTCGGAGGCCGGGAAACTCTGGTAAGGGACCAGGCTGGGATGGCCGGAGCCCAGTCGGTGCGGCTCCACACCTGTACCCATGTAGCCGGTGGCATGGTAACTCATGGTCGCCACCTGGCCGTCCAGCAGGGCGGCTTCAATCCATTGCCCCTTTCCGGTCTTGTCCCGGTTGTACAGGGCGGTCATTATCGAACCGTAGGCCATCATGCCGGTGAAAAGGTCCACCAGGGAGAAACCCACGCGAAGGGGCGACCCGTCGGGCTCGCCGGTAAGGTGCATCAGGCCGCTGTAGGCCTGGATTATCAGGTCGTATCCTGGCTTTTCCGCCAGGGGGCCGCTGCGCCCGTAGCCGGAGATGGAGCAGTAGATTATATCGGGATTGACCGCCTTCACCGCCTCGTAACCGAGACCCATCCGTTCCAGGGCGCCGGCCCGGAAACTCTCAATCATCACGTCGGCTTCGGCGGCTAGGGAGAGCACCACGTCGAGCCCTTCCTTCTCTTTAAGGTTGACGCTGAGGCTGCGCTTGTTGCGATTGAAGGAGAGAAATTGGGTGCTCTCGCCGTTCCAGAAGGGGGTCCAGGAGCGTGTTTCGTCGCCTCGTTCCGGTTCCTCTATCTTGATAACATCGGCGCCCATGTCGCCCAACATCATGGTGCAGAAGGGTCCAGCCAGGGTGCGGGTAAGGTCAACCACTTTGATATTTTCCAACGCAGCCGTCATATTCTTCTTTTCCTCTTATCCGGCAGAATATTTGGTGAACACCGTAGCTTATCAGGTTGTTTTCGGCATTATAGCACGGTGTCTATGCACTGACTAAAACGGTCCGTGGAGCCCCCGGTCTGGCGCTTCTCCAAGTAGAGACCGTCGCGTCCCCACGGGCAGCTAACCCTCCCCAACTTCCACTCCGGCGCAACCTTAAATCCAGGAGTGTGGGACCGAAGCTGTCGGCGGACTCTGGCCCTTAGCTCCGCTCCGGGCTTGTTGATAGACAGGCCCACCATGTGCGGGTTTCCACGGACAATCACGACCCTGGTGGAGCCGGTTGACCGTTGAGTGGGCTGCTGCTAGTAGTCAGTCAACCGTGAAATCGGAAGGATAAAGGCGGTGAAGTTTGGTTCGGGCATCCTGGGTGTTGAACCGCCAGTTGATGGTAGCTTTGGCGGCGTTGCGCTCCCGCACCAAGGCCCGGACTTCCCGCTGCAATGCCGCTTCGTCGGGGAGCCGCTGCCTCAGGCAGCAGCGGGACAGCACGCTGAACTCGATCTCCGCCATGTTCAACCAACTGCCGTGCTTGGGCGTGTAGTGGAACTCCAGCCGTTTCGCAATCCGCCGAGCCTCCGCCGCTGGGAACGTCTCGTACAAAGATGCCGTGCGGTGGGTGTTCAGGTTGTCGAGGACCACCCGCACCACCGGAACCTCTGGGTAGGCTTCATCCACCAGCCAGCGCATCTGATGGGCGAAGTCCTGCATGGCGCGCCGCTGGGTCACCGCCACCTGCCGCCAACCCGCCAACGGCTCACAGGCCAGGAACAGATTGCGCGTACCCTCCCGCCGGTACTCATAGTCCTGCCGCATCGGGCGTCCCGGCCGGGGTGGCATCGGCGGACGCGTGTCGGCCAACAATTGGGTCGAGGTCTCGTCAAAGCAGACCACCGGCCTTTGGGGGTCATACGGTTCGGCGTACAAATCCAGCACGTCCTCCATGTGGGCCACGAACTCGGCGCTCACCTTGGGGATGCACCACTCCTTCTTCTGCCACGGCTTGAGAGCGTTTTTTTGAGCCGCTTCCTCACTCCTTCGTGGGACATGGAGGACGCCAACCCCAACTCCACCACCTTTCCGGCCAAAAGGCGCAGGGTCCAGTGGTCATGGCCCTCCGGCGCTGGGCTGCAGGCCAAGGCGACGAGGTGAGCCTCACCCCGGTCGTCCAACTTCCGATGCCGGTTGGCCTGGCGCCGGTCCCACAGGGCCCCAGCCAACCCCTCCTCGGTAAAACGCTGCTTGATCCGGTATACGGTGCCCAGCGCCACGTCCAGGGCTTCCGCCACCTGGGGAGCCACCCAACCATCGCCGCTCTTGAGGAGAATCCGCGCCCTGGCGGTCACTCGGGCCGAGCTTTTCCCAACCCGAATCAGGTTCTGGAGTTCTTCCCGTTGTTCCGTCGCCAGCCGCACCTCATACTTATCCCGGACCATCACCGCCACCCCCGACATCAGCACTTCATCCCCAGCAGTATACGACTATCGGCCAGATTCCTGAAGAATTTTCAACATCAAGGTTGACTGATTACTAGCTTGTTACTCACGGACAGCGAGGTTGGGCAACACGGGGCAGGAGGGGGTATGGAAAGACAGAGCAGTCCTTTGGTCGTGGTGTTGGGCGGAATCAACATGGACCTGGTGACCTATGCTCCCAATTTCCCCCAGGCCGGAGAGACGGTGGTTGGGTCGTCATTCCTGACCTACCCTGGAGGCAAAGGGGCCAACCAGGCGGTGGCCGTGGCCAGGATGGAGGCCAGGGCGGCGATGGTGGGGAGAGTGGGCACCGATATTTTCGGGCCGCAATTGGTGGCCTTGCTGCGGGACAGCGGCGTAGACGCCCACGGGGTGGGCTATGCTGCAGAGGTAAGTTCCGGCATAGCGGTTATAAACGTAGACCAGACGGCCCAAAACCGAATAATTCAAGTCCTGGGGGCCAATGCAGAATGCGGCGAAGCCGAGGCCGCTCGGGTTATTGAGCTACTTCCCCAGGCTGAGGCGCTGATGCTCCAACTGGAGGTATCCCTGGAATTATCCCTCAGCGTAGCCCGAGAGGCATCCTCCCTGGGGAGAATCGTCATTCTGGACCCGGGCCCCATCCGGCCCCTCCCCCCGGAGTTTTACCCTTACTGTAGCGTCATAACGCCCAACGAGACGGAAGCACAGGCGTTGGTAGGCTTCCCAGTAGTTGACCGGGCATCGGCGGTCCAAGCGGCGGGCGTGTTGTTGGACCGGGGAGCCCAGGCCGCGGTGATTAAGCTGGGCAGCATGGGCGCCTACTACGCCGTGCCCGAGGGTGGGGAGTACGTTGAGCCTTTCAGGGTTGAAGCGGTGGACTCGGTGGCCGCAGGAGACGCATTTAACGGGGCCCTCACCGTCTCCTTGGCAAAGGGCAAACCCCTGCCGGAAGCCGTGCGGGTGGCCTCGGCGGCGGGGGCGTTGGCCGTTACCAAGGTTGGAGCCCAGGACTCCATGCCCACCAGGGAGGAAGTGGAGCAACTCCGCAATACCCGGCCCTCTTAGCCGGTGCGGGCCAGACCTGCCCGGGTGGCGGCCTGACCGTCACGGCGAAATTTGCCTCCACTTTGCCCAATTGGATACCCTGGGCGAACGGCAACACCGTGAGCCTTTTGGCTACCCCAGGTGGTATGCTAGGAAGGTCATGTTACAGGGTGATAAGTTCTGTTCCACTTGCGCCACACCCTTGGAATTGCGCTTCGAGGCCGACCGGGAACGCCCGGTGTGCCCCAAGTGCGGGCGAGTGGTCTATTACGACCCCAAAATAGCGGCCACCTGCGTTATAGAACGAGGGGAAGGGGTGCTGCTGGTACGGCGGGGAAACCAGCCCGGCTACGGCCTGTGGAGTATGCCCGGCGGCTACGTCGATAGGGGCGAGGTGGTAGAGGACGCGGCGGCCCGTGAAGTCTTTGAGGAAGCCGGCTTGGTGGTGCAGGTAGGGCCGCTCATCGGCCTGTTTTCTGAGCAGGACCACCCGGTGGTAGTAGCAGCTTTCATGGCCCAGGAAGTGGGCGGGGAGTTGAACGCCGGCACCGAGGCCCTGGAGGTGGAGTTTTTCTCCTTGGATGAATTGCCCAGCATGGCCTTTCCCCGGGACCGGATAATTCTGGACCAGTGGCTGGCCCTGAAGGGCGGCCACCAGTCTCCGCCCGGGTGAGGCAGAGACCTCATTGTCCCGATGGTCTCGCCCCCCCCCCCGGAAAGTCACAGCCAACCCCACAATCATTCAGGCATTCCGGCCCCCAAAGGTTAAACATTGGCCCAACTGCACGACCTGGTGGACAAACTAGCCAGACCGGTCTTGGACCTGCTTTTCCCCATGACCTGTGGGGGTTGCGGAAAGTCCGGCAAGCTAATATGCGAATCGTGCGTCAACGCCTTGCCCCGTCTGACCGAGCCCTACTGTACCATTTGCGCTCAACCGGGTCTGAGCCAATTGTGCCAGTGGTGCACCTCGAAAACTCCCTCATTTGACGGCATACGCGCGCCCTACCTCATGGAAGGCGTGGTCAGGGAGGCTATCCACAGCTTCAAGTACCGAAACGTGTTCGCCGCCAAGGGCGAGTTGGCGACGCTGCTGGCGGGATACTTGGATTACCGTCCGCTTCCGGGAGACGTCATCGTGCCCGTACCCCTGCACCCCCGCCGACTTCGCAGCCGGGGCTACAACCAGGCAAGCCTGTTATCCAGGGAACTGGGCAAGCTGATTGGGTTGCCGGTGAACGAGTCCTTAATCGCCCGGGTCCAGGACGCTCATTCCCAGGCGCGGTCCGCCAACCGCCAGGAGCGCCAGGAGAACGTGGCCGACAGCTTCGTCAGCATCGGAGATGCCCGGGGGCTGTCCGCAATATTGGTGGATGATGTGGTCACCACCGGAGCCACCATGTCGGCCTGCGCCGCGGCCCTGAAGGCGGGTGGAGCCGAAGCTGTGTTCGGCCTGGCTCTGGCCAGGGAAGCCTGACCCGCGCGACCGCCTCCACAGAGAGTAGCATCCTTTCCACTCTGGACTCGGCTGCCTCGGATTGCTTGAAGTGTTGACCACCCCAGTCTGGTTTTCGCCAGGTGTTGGCCTAATTTACACAGAGGGTTTCTGTCACGCCAGGGATGCCCACTTCCGAATTGACAAAGTGTGCATACTCTGTTCCAATGGCCTTGTAGAAAGGGAGGAATTCCGGCGATTGGATACGGAACCCTACCTTCTACAACCAATTTTCACCGTTATACAAGGAGGAGAGATGGCAGGTCAGACGTTTATATATGTCGGCGCTGAGGCCAGCGGCCTCTACCGTAAAGAGGCCGGGGATGCCCACTGGGAGCTACTGACCAATGGGCTGCCGCCCGCGCCCCAAGCGCGGGCCATAGCAATCCATCCCCAGAACCCGGACGTGGTTTTCGTGGGTACCCAGCGGGGAGTTTACCGCAGCCAGGACCGGGGCGACCATTGGCAAAGAATGAATATGACCGAGGGGCGGGTAGTCTGGTCCCTCAGGTTCCACCCTGGGGACCCCCAGGTTATGTTCCTGGGCACCGAGGGAGCGGAAGTCTTCAAGAGCGGGGACGGGGGCGAGAACTGGGAATACCTGTCCACCATCTCCAACCCGAGCCAGGTCCAGATGGCTTTCGCCATGCGCATCTTGGGGATAGCCATCGAAGCGAGCAATCCGGACAACATGTTCGCCGCCTTGGAAGTTGGAGGCGCCGCCCGCAGCACCAACGGCGGCGGGTCGTGGGCCGTCATGAACGGCAACTTCGAGGGGGATGTGGACCTGCTGGACCTGCATGGAGTGGCTGTCGGGGCCGCCGACTCAGGGACAGTGTTCATTTCCAACCGCACCGGAGTCTGGCGCACCAACGACAAGGGAGAGAACTGGGAGAATACCCATTTCGAGCGGTTCTCCAACATTAAATACTCCCGGGGAGTACAGGCTGCTCCCAACGACCCCAATACCCTTTACGCCTGTGTTGGCCTCAATTTCGGCAGCGAAGAAGGCGGGGTGATGCGCACCACGGACCTGGGGCAGACCTGGGAGCGGTTCGACAAGGGCATCAGTCCCACCAGCACAACTTTTGGCGTGGCCGTCAACGTGCAACAGCCGGAGCAGGTATACTTCTGCACCCGCAAGGGGCAGGTCTTCGGCACTCACGACGGGGGCGACACCTGGCAGGAGCATGTACTGCCCGACAGCGCAGCCAACGTGATTAGCGTGGCCTGCGCTTCCAGCTAGGCCGCTCTTTACGCCCGCCGCCGTCCCTCGACGGCGGCGCATACCCGGGGCCTTTTGATTGTCCGTGGAGGCCCGCTCAGGGTGAGCCTGTCCTTCGACAAGCTCAGGATCAGCGGGTGACGGTCACGCTCCGGGTGAGCGGGGAACATGCTCAAATGAGGAATGCTTTGCAGGGGTGGCTTCAAGCCACCCCTGTTGCTTTCTATTCGTAGGTAGGCGGTATTGTTAGGGCTTGACCCAGGTTTCCGACCAGGCCAGACAGGCGGTGCTGCTCTGTTTGTCGCCGCGTGTCTCCAGGGAGGGAGTCCCCGCAGCCACCTGCCCGTTAAAGGTGACCTGGGCCTGGCGGGCCGGTATAAAGCAACTGTACACGCCGTGAGGGCGGCCCGGGACGCTGCCGGCCTCCACCCGCAGCATGAAAGGGTCCAGAAAATCGAACCAAGTCATCTGAATAGCATCGTCGTCGTTCTCAACGGTCTCCTTCCAGAAGGACCGGCCATCGCCGCTCTTGGAGAACTCAGCGTCAATCACCGGCAGGGACTGGTCGGCGAACTCGGGAAAGAGCACACTCTCTATCTCCCCTTGCAGCCACCGGGCCAGGGCTATGTTGTCGGCATAGACCAACACGTCATCGCCCGCCACATCGCTCTTCAGGAACAACACATGGCCCGACCCAGCCGGGGAATGAAGGATACGCCAATGGCTGATACGGGTGTCCTGCGGGCCTCCCTGTTCCTGGGACAGCCGGATAAAGGAGTTCTCGCCGGTCAAAAGGACCTGGTTGGGGTCGGTTGGATTGGAAGTCGTCATGGATGGTCTTCCTCCGTACAGTATTGGGGCGGGTTATCAGCAGGGTTCCGCCACGGTCTTACCGAGGGCCGGATCATACCGCCCGCCAAGGGGATTGCCCAGAAAAAGGGCTACCCAGCAAATGGGTAGCCCTGGTATTGGTCAGTCGAGACCTTTTCAGGTCGCCCGGTGAGCCTAGCTCTTCGCCGGGAACCAGTCCTGGTTCCAGGGGAAATCGCCGGTGCCAGGGTCGTAGGCCGGCAGGCCCTGCTCCACCCGGTCCCGGTAGGGGCTGGTAATGGGCTCGCGGTACGGGTAGATTCCTCCCTCGTACATATCCGGCCCCTTCTTGAAATGGGTGGCCTGCTCCAGTGTCTCCACGAAGGGCATGTTGATATCGTAAAGCTGCTCCACCCGCTTGGGTCGAGGGCCGGCCTTGGATACGTGACCGTAAAGCTCGCGTCCCAGGATGCTCTCGGCCATCCAGACACAGTCAATCAGCTTGTCGATGTCTACACCGGTCTCGATGCCCATGTCTTCCATCATGTGAAGAATGTCCTCGCTGGGGGCCATGCCGGTGGCGCGGCCATTACCGCAGTAGGGGCACCCGCCATACCCGCCGATGGTCCCGTCGATGTCGAGGGTATCCTCTGGACCCAGGGTCCGCATGGCGGCGTAGGCCGACGCTATAGCCATGTTTCGGCCATTGTGCAGGTGCAGGCGGATGTGGTTGATTTCCGGCCATCTTTCCTTGACCCGGTAGACGCTCTCTTCAACCTTGGCCGGTGTGCAGTGGCTCATGGGGTCGCCCATGGAGCAACTCAAAACTTTGATTCCCACTTCGTCCCACATGCCGTGCTGTTTTTCCAGCAGGGTCATCAGGTTGTCCACCGGGAACTCACCCAGGAAGTTGGAACCCCAACTGGCGTTGCAGCCAATGCCGGCCTCGGTAATATTAAGCTCCTGGGCCTGGGCGACAATCTGGGGCCACCGCTCCATTTCCTGCATCTGGGAACGGTTGGTGTTGCGCCGGGCGAACACGTCGCACATGTGGCAGGACAGTCGGGGGTACTGGTCTCGCTCGATGGTAAGCGGGGGCGAATAGGCGCGGGCCCGCTCCACACCCCGAGCGTTCAGGGCCAGCGCGGTGTAGGTTACGCCGGGCTTGGGGTTGAACCTGGTCACTATTTCGTCGATGCGCTCCATCTGGGGAGTCCACTTGGGGCTGACGAAAGAGCCGACAACTATCTGGCTCAAGCCCGTCTCCGACAAGGCGTCCAGAAGTTCAATCTTGTTATCGACAGAAATATTGGCGTCCTCAATTTGCATGCCTTCCCGCATGCCTTCTTCTTTGTAATGGACTGTGGGCCACCGGTACATAAGTCCCTCCTCGAGAAGTATCGGAGCGTCGAAAGCCGGCCATTTTAAACGTCGAAACTACAGTCAGTTTCCGCTCGCCGATGGGCAATGTCTTGCGCCGATTGTAGGGTTCCCGCAAAGCGTTTGTCAAGAAATCCCACGTCCCTTGACCTTGCGCTAACGTTTCAGGCCCCGCCCTGGGTTATCCCATTAAGAGCCCAATTTGCGGCAGGTCAAGCGGCCCAAATCGGAGCAGTTGGAAGCAGTTAAGCAGAAGCATACAAATGGAGGAAAATCAGCCCTTCCCAACCAATCGCCCACTCCCCACCGGCCCACTCCTGCATAAGCCTGGGGCGGATAAGCCCCACCCACGGCGGCCCTGTGCAGCGGACCTGCGCCAGCTACACTCCGGGTTGCCAGCCACCCGGGTTAGGTCTAATATGGGGAGGCTGGCTATGGGAGCAACATACGCTCTGCGGTGGAGGCTGCCAGGAATACAGCCGGAACCTAGCGGCAGAATAGCTGCATCCGATCACCCCGGCTGCGGCCAACCCAGTCCCTTTATAATAGGGTTGGAGCGAAGAATCCGGAGACCCCCGCCACGGCGACCCACTTCAGGACCGGAACTAGGAGGTTGCCCATGCCCCAGGAAGTTATCAACGGCTATCGAATGCATTACGAGGTACACGGACAGGGACCGGCGCTGGCCCTAGTTCACGGCGGCCTGGGCGGCGGAGAGGGATGCGCTCAGATGGTACAACACCACGCAGCCATCCTGGGGCAGCGCTACCGGCTTATTTTCTTCGACCGCCGGGCAGCGGGCCGCTCGGAAACCCCTCTCGATGGATACTCCATGGAGAACCAGACGGAAGACTTGCGGGCGTTGCTGGCCCACCTGGGCGTTTCCAAGGCATCGGTCCTGGGAACCTCGGCGGGTGGGCCCATCGCCTTGCGCTTTGCCCTGGACTACCCCGACATGATTGAGAACCTCATTCTCATCAATACCATGTCTTATGTTCAGCGGGAACAGCAGGCGGTGCGACAGCGCGAACTGGACCAGTTGAAGGCCAGCGAGGCTTCCCTGGGTAAGGAAGCAGCGGTAGAGCGAGCCCTGGAAAATCGGAGCCCTGGCCTGCGCCAAGACAATCCGGAGCAATTCCGCAGGCTGCGGGAAATCAACCTTCAGCAGTTCGACGGTCTGGCCAAGACAATTCAAAGCTACCTGGACATTGGCGACTCTATTGAATCGCGGCTGGCCGACTTGGCCCTACCCACCCTCATCGTCCACGGCGACGCTGACTCCCGCATTCCCGTGGGCTGCGGACGCCAGTTGCACCATAGCATAGCCGGCTCCGAATTCCACATCATTCCCGGAGCGGAACACGGCCTGATGACCAACTCGGCGGAGCGCGTGAGAGACTTTATCGTTAATTTCATGGAACAGGCGGCTGAGAAGGGCCGAAAGTCGGCCAAGGTCTAGTTGGGGGCTGGGGAATCTGGCCCAGGGCCTCAATCAGAAGGGGATAACAAGCCCGTGCCGCGCTAATGCGGACAGCCATTCAGCGATTGATTTCTGACACGGGAGGTCTGGTATGTCCACAGTCGGTATCGACCACATAGCAATGCCCACCGCCAACGCGGAAAGGCTCATGGAGTTTTACAAGCGGCTGGGATTCACCATCAACGACGAGGAAGAATGGCGGGCTGGCACCGCCAATATCTTCTCCATTCAGATAGGCGATTCCAAGATTAACGTCCACCCTGAAGGGCACACGGCAACCCTGCGCGGCCCCACCGCGGTGCCGGGCTGCACCGACATCTGCTTCGTCTGGCAGGGCAGCGCCGAAGACTGCCAACAGATGTTGGCTGATGCCGGGGTGGAAGTCATCCGAGGCCCAGGGCCCCGCAAGGGCGCGCGAGGTGGGGGCAGGTTCCCCGCAGTAAGCCTCTACGCCCGAGACCCGGACGATAATCTATTGGAGTGGATGATTTACGCCTAAGCAGTATCGGGCAGGCGGCCAGAGACAGACGGGGACCACGGCCCGCCCGCTCCTGACTAGCGAAAAAGGACGGATGCGTCATGCCCAGAATGACCGGCAAACACGCCCTGGCCCAGATGCTCCTTGCCGAGGGTTGCGAGTACCTGTTCGGCAACCCCGGGACCAGCGAGACTCCATTTCTTGACGGGCTGCAGGACTTTCCCCAACTCAAGTACATTCAAGCCCTGCAGGAGGGCACCGCCGTGGGCATGGCCGACGGCTACGCCCGGGCCACGGGACGTCCGGCCTTCGCCAACATCCACATCGCGGGCGGCTTGGCCAACGGCATCAGCGCCCTGTATAACGCCTACAGAGGCGGGACTCCCCTGGTGCTGACGGCGGGCAATTCGGACACCCGAATGCTCCTGACCGAGCCGACGTTGTCCGGCGACTTGGTGGAAATGACCGCCCAGTACACCAAGTGGAGCGCCGAAATCCGCCACGCCTCGGACATCCCCATGGCGGTGCGCCGCGCCTTCAAAGAGGCCAAGACGCCGCCCACCGGCCCGGTATTTCTCTCATTCCCCTGGGACACCATGGACGATGAGTTGGACGCCGAGATAATCGGCTCGTCCCAGGGCTACTACCGGACCCGACCGGATACCGCGGCGGTGGCCCGCGCCTCGGAGTTGCTCAGCCAGGCCGAGAACCCCATGATTGTGCTGGGCGACCGGGTAGCCCAGTCGGGAGCCGTAAACGAACTGGTGCGGGTGGCCGAGCAGTTGGGTAGCCGGGTGTACGCCACCTCGTTTTCCGAGGTCAATTTCCCCACCAGTCACCCTCTTTATAGCGGAATGTTGAACCTCAGCAGCCCCTCCGCCGCCAGGCTGCTGGCCGGTGCAGACGTGGTGCTGGCGGTGGGCACCGACGTATTTTCCTCCTTCCTTTACGTATCCGAACCTTTCTTGGGGCCTCAGACCAAGCTGCTACACCTGGACAATGCCTCCTGGGAAGTGGAGAAGATATACCCCACGGAGGTTGGGCTGTTCGCCGACCCCAAGGCCGGGCTGGAAGAGTTGGCCGAAGCCCTGGACCAGGACCTCACTGCCTCCGGTCGGGAAGCCGCCGCCACCAGAATGGCAACGTTGACCGAGGGACGCCGCCGCGCCGACGAAGCCTACCGGCAGAGCCTCCAGGCCAATTGGGACCATCGACCCATGGCGGTGGACCGCATGATGCACGAGATTGCCCAGGCCCTGCCGGAGAACGCGATTATTGCCGACGAGGCCGTTACTTCCCGCTCGGCGCTGATGCGGGCGATGGACTTCGACCAACCGGGCAGTTTCTACAGCATTCGTGGGGGAGCCCTGGGGTGGGCCATGCCCGGCGCCCTGGGAGTAAAGCTAGCCAACCCGGACCGTCCGGTTGTTGCCGTGGTGGGGGACGGGGCTTCCATGTACACGGTGCAGGCCCTGTGGACCGCTGCCCGCTACAACATTCCGGTGACTTACGCCATTTGCAACAACCGCTCTTACCGCATCCTCAAAGTCAACATGGAAATCTACCTGAGACGGATGCTGGAGGACCGGGAGCGCAGCAGCGAATACGTGGGAATGGACTTCGCCACGCCCCTTCCTCTGGCGGAGATAGCTCAGGCCATGGGCGTGACGTCGGAAAAGATTGAGGACCCCGCTAACCTGGGACCGGCAATTGAGCGGGCCATTGCCAACGGAAAGCCCTCCCTGGTCGACGTCAGCATCGACGGCTCTCTGTAACCGCAGGCAGCCAGAACCAAGCTGGGAGGTAGGCCGGGCCCCGGGAAAGCGCGGGTCAATCGTTAGCGGACCTAACCACGCAAGAGGTGAAACTTATGCCCGACCTGAGCGAAGCAGACCTTATGGCCCTGGCGAGGGCCGCCGGAATAACCATTCCAGCGCACTTGATAGCCGAAGTCGGTTACAGCCTCAACGGTCTACTGGAAGCGCTGGAAAACATCGAGGCTCCGGGGGTAGATGCGGTGGAGCCTCTGCCCATTGTCATTCCACCTTCAAACGCCACCGAGAGGTAAGGGCTATGAACAAGACGGAGATTCCTTTCCTTTCCACTTTGCAACTGGCCGAGCTGCTCCGGTCCCGCGAGGTCTCTCCGGTAGAGGCAGCCGAGGCCTACCTGGAGCGCATCGACCAGGTGGACGATAAGCTCAACTCCTACATCACCATCTGCCGCGATGAGGCAATGGCCGAAGCCCGGCAGGCCCAACAGGACATAGCCGCCGGCCGGTACCTGGGCCTGCTGCACGGAATACCCGTGGCCGTGAAGGACCAGTTTTGGACCAAGGGAGTCCGTACCACCAACGGTTCAACCATCCATCGGGACTTTTTCCCCGACGAGGATGCCACCGTAATTGCCAACTTGCGGAGCGCCGGGGCGGTACTTTTGGGCAAGCTGAACATGAGCGAGTACGCCAGCGGCGACGCCTTCCGCCATCCCTACGGACGCCCTCGCAATCCCTGGGACTTGTCCCGGAACCCGGGCACTTCCAGCAGCGGCTCCGGCGCGGCCACCGCCGCTTTTCTCTGCTCCACATCCTTGGGCGAGGATACCGGGGGTTCCATCCGCGGGCCTGCGTCATTCTGCGGGCTGGTGGGTATTCGGCCCAGTTGGGGCCGGGTGAGCCGCTACGGAGTTTTCGGGGCATCCTGGTCCATGGACACGGTGGGCCCCATTTCCAGGACTACCGTGGACTGCGCCGTGACCCTGGGCGCCATCGCCGGGCATGACCCGAAGGACCCGTACACTTGGGACGTGCCGGTGCCGGACTACGCGGCAGCCCTTACCGGGGACATCCGGGGTTTGAAGGTAGGGGTGGTGCAAGAGAGGGTTAATAACGACGCCGTAGAGCCGGAAATTAACGACGCCGTTATGCGAGGGGTCGCCGTTCTGGGCGAGTTGGGAGCGGTGATCCAAGAGGTATCCATTCCCTTAATCGTGCATTCGGCGGCCATGTCTTCGGCGATTATTAGCTCCGACGCCGCCGCACTCAACCGTCGGGACATCAGCGAGAACCTGGAGGAGTTCGACCATAATAACCAGGTCCGCCTCCTCATGGGAAGCATCCTGCCTGCCGGGGCTTACCAAAGGGCCACCAAGCTGCGCCACCTGCTGCGGCAACAGATTATGGACGCCCTGGATAAGGTTGATGTTCTGGTCATGCCCACATCCTCCATTCCCGCGCCGTTGATCCCCGATGCGGCGGGAATTGGCAGTAAACAGGAGGTTCTGGACGGTTACGCCGGTCGCCGCAGTTTCACCGCCCCCTACAACCTGGCCAACTGCCCGGCCCTGTCCATCGGCTGTGGGTTCACTTCGGATAACCTGCCCATCGGCCTACAGATTGCGGCGAAGCCCTTCGACGAGACCACCTGCTTCCGGGTTGCTCACGCCTATGAGCAGGCGACCGACTGGCACGCCCGCAGGCCAACAATCTAGCCCGCCCATTCTACATCGCCCTGGGCAGTCCAGGGCAGCGCCCAAGTATCGGAATCGGAGGAAACCAAATGCCTGATCCCTACCAGTTGTCCGTGGCAGAATCGGCGCAACAGATAGCCAGAAGCCAATTGTCTCCAGTTGACCTGACGGAATCGTTGCTGGAACGCATCAATAGGTTGGAGCCGCAACTCAAGGCTTGGGTATATTTGGACCGGGAAGCGGTCCTTGCCGAAGCCAAGGCCAGGGAAGCCGATGTGGCCGCAGGGGCAACGCTGGGGCCGCTGCACGGTGTACCTATCGGCCTGAAGGACATCTATTACACGGTGGGAATCCCCACCACCGCCTGCTCCAAGGTTTACGCCGACTTCGTCCCCGATTACGACGCCACGACCACCGCCCTGTTGAAGCAGGCCGGGGCCATCATACTGGGCAAGGCGGTGACCACCGAGTTCGCCTGCATGGACCCGTCGCCCACGGTGAACCCTTGGAACCCGGCCCACACGCCTGGCGGTTCCAGCAGCGGCTCGGCGGTGGCGGTGGCCTCCGGCATGTGCGCCGCCGCCCTGGGTTCGCAGACCGTAGGGTCGGTGCTGCGTCCCGCTTCCTACAACGGGGTGGTGGGACTCAAGCCAACCTTTGGCCTGGTCAGCCGCTACGGTGTGATTCCGGTTAGCTGGACCCTGGACACGGTGGGCTGGATGACCCGCAACGTGCGGGACGCCGCTCTATTGCTTCAGGTGATGGCCGGTCCCGACGACAATGATCCGGTGAGCCTGCGGGAGCCGGTCCCCGACTACCTGGCGGCGCTTGCCGACCCATCACCACCCCGCATCGGGGTGCTGCGCCGGTTTTTTTACGAGCACGCCGACGCCGAAACTCGGCAGCATACGGACGAAGTGCTTGGACGATTGGCCGACGCCGGAGCCCAGGTTGTCGAGCTGGACCTGCCCGACAGCATCGACTCCGCCGTCACGGACCAACAGCTAATCATGGCGGTGGAGGGGGCCAGCTTCCACCAGCCGATGTACCAAAACCAGGCCCAGGACTACCAGCCAAACCTGCGGGCGATGATACAGCGGGGGCTGGACACCGACGCGGTGACCTACTCCCGGGCCATGGAAGGGCGCCGCAAATTTGTCACCGACATGGGACTGCTGGCAGAGCAGGCCGACGTGCTGCTAACCCCCTCCACACCAAGTCCGGCCCTTCCCGACATTACCAACACGGGCAACCCCATGTTCCAGGGGCCCTGGACTTCCTGTGGGCTGCCCGCCATAACCGTACCTTCCGGCCTGGCCCAGTCGGGGCTGCCCCTGGGGATACAGTTGGCAGCCAGTCCCAATGCCGAGGCCCGGCTGCTAGCCGCCGCCCGCTGGTGCGAAAAGGTCCTTGATATTAAGCTGTCACCCCCGGTGTAGCCAGTGCTCCCTTGATTAGCCAAAAATCGCCCTGGCTCATCAGCCAACCCAGCAAAATACAGGGTGGAGGGAGAGACTGCCAAATATATCGCGGTGCATTCATTTTAAAGCCTATGCCACATTCATACATAGACGACCTGATTGACGCCACACGCAAAACACAGCGAAAGCAAACGAGGCAGTAAAGTGCCCTCTGGAGTTTCGTATGCCAAGAAGAGTTGACGGCGTATTCCGCAAGGGAAAGATTGAATTGGCAGAAGTACCGGACGATGTAGCCGAGGAAACACCGGTCGTTGTAACGTTCCTTGATTCCGGGGGGATTGACTTGCGGGAACTCGGCATTGACGAGGCACAGGCAGCGGAGTGGCGCGCTCGCTTGGGTTCCTTTGCCGAAGAGTGGGAGAGTCCCGAGATGGACATTTACGACGACTATGACGACGCCAAGTCCCGCTTATAAGCGTGGCGATGTAGTTTTGGCGCTCTTTCCCCATTCAAGCTCCCGTAGAGCGAAACCCCGGCCGGCATTGGTAGTCCAAGAGGATAACCTGGATGCCGGGTTAAACCAAGTCATTGTCTCAATGATTACCAGCAGACTTTTTCGCGCCAATCACCTCAGCCGTGTTGTTATTCTTCGTCATACACTGGAAGGTCAGCAGTCCGGTTTAGTAACCGACTCCGTAGTTATGACCGATAATTTAGGGAATTATATACTTGATTACCCATAGCTCCGGTTACTTGGAGGATATTGATGGTAACCAACCAAAACACAATGAGGAGGTGGGTGCCCAGTGAACGACCAGGAAAAGACCATAAAAGCTTTTCTGATTGACCACGACGGCCTTCAGTGTGGTGGGTGCGATGTTCCAATAGCACATCCCGACCAACTTGTATTAGACCATCAAACGCCAAAGGCAGATGGTGGGAGTAACGCATTGCACAATCGCATCCTGCTGTGCCGCCGGTGCAACAGCCGGAAAGGCGCTAGATTCACCATCACAGGGCTGCGCGAACAAAATAAGAAGGATGGGATAGGTCCAAGCCCCCTTGATGTTAAAGCCTCTGTGAAAACTAAGCGGGCGTGGTACGAGCGTCCAAATGACTGCCCGCCGGGGATAGACCGGCGGGCGAACCCGGCGGCCCAGGGTCTGGGCGGCTTCCCCGACTCCGGAGGACGCCGCCGGTTCCTGATTGATGTATGCAAGGATCTGGGCCGTGATGAACTTTTCGTGCTGCTGGTGCTGGAGCAGGGAGCCAACATCAAGTCCGGATGGGTCACGGGTCCGAGGGGTTGGAATATCACCCGAAAGACCCTGGCGGACATGTGCCGCAGCAGCCGGGGTTTTGTGGACGCCGCCATCCGCAGCCTCCGGAAGCGGGGATACCTGGAGGTGGTCCGGAACGGCCCTACCAGGATGGGGTCCAACTTCCGGCTGCTAGACCCTGGCGGACATGTGCCGCAGCAGCCGGGGTTTTGTGGACGCCGCCATCCGCAGCTTCCAGAAGCGGGGATACCTAGAGGTGGTCCGGAACGGCCCTACCAGGATGGGGTCCAACTTCCGGCTGCTTTTGACGCCAGGCTGACAGAGGAACAGAGCGCACAGGCTCGCATGATGTGGAGGATCCCACCGCCCGGCCGGGTGATTGACGAGGACCGCATTTATTGTTGCGAGGAGTGCGGGAGGGAAGTCCAGTACCCTGCAAGTCTGTACAGCGACGGGCGGTGTGCGAACCACACCAGTAGGCCCTTTGCCGAGTAGCAGTCAAGAGGTTTGGGTAATCAAGTATATAATTCCCATAATTTAGCTACTGTCGATGTCCGCCAGATTTACCGTGTAATCGGCAGTATCTCCATGACCGGGGTTGACAAGGCTTTAAGACATACCTTGGGCCTCTACAAAGACAGAGGAATGGAGACGGTCGGATTGACGGGTCAAACCCAAGGCCGGCATAATGGCGGCAACGGAAACTCAACCCTTCACAACAGCGAACCATACGGCAGGAGTGAATACATGGCAGCAACAGTCAAGAGGCGGCAACTGGGACGCCCAGTGTCAATCGTCGGGGTGGGTATGTCCCAGTTCGGAGCCTTCCCAGGCCACGCCAGTCGAGACCTGTTTGTCGAGGCCTTCCAGGACATGCGGGCCAACCTAGACCAGGGCATTGAAGTCGAAGACATCGAGTGCGGGTACATCGGCAACGCCTCGTCGGACCTGTTCGAGGGGCAGATGCACACTGCCCCCATCATCGCCGACTGGCTGGGAATGACCCCGGCCCCCCTGACCCGGATAGAGAACGCCTGCGCCAGCAGCGGCAGCGCCCTCCGCGAGGGGGTGATGGCCATCGCCTCCGGTATGTATGACGTCGTGCTGGTAGGTGGGGTCGAGAAGATGACCGACCTCCCCACCGAAGGGGTCACCGACGTACTGGCCGCCGCCGCCGACGGGTTCTACGAGGTGCCTGTCGGGCTCACCTTCCCGGGCATATACGGGGCATTGGCCAAGGCGCACATGGACCGCTACGAAACCAATCTCAGCCACCTGCTCAAGGTGGGCATCAAGAACCACAACAACGGGGCCCTGAATCCCAAGGCCCAGTTCAACGTCACCATTCGGGACCTGATGGAGCGGCGCAAGGCCCGGGCCGAGCAGCAGGGTCAGCCGGTACCCGACTGGCAGGACGAAATGGACTTCTTGAACGACGCCCGGGCCAACCCCTGGATTGCCTGGCCCCTACGGCTGTACGACTGCGCGCCCATTACCGACGGGGCCACCTGCGCCCTGTTGGTTGCGTCGGACATAGCCACCAGCTTCACCGACAAGCCGGTGCATATCGTGGGCACGGGACAGGCCACCGGCAGGGCGCTGCATGACGCCGACGAGTTGACCTCTTTGGCCGCCGCCAAAGCCGCCGCCGCCCAGGCCTACGCCATGGCCGAGGTGACCCCCGAGGACATCCAGGTGGCGGAGGTCCACGACTGTTTCACCATCGCCGAGATTATTGCCACCGAGGACCTGGGCTTCTTCGGCCCCGGCGAGGGCCCCCGGGCCGTTGACGAAGGCCGCACGGCCTTGAACGGAGACAAGCCTATCAACACTTCCGGCGGGCTGAAATCCAAGGGACATCCGGTGGGGGCCTCCGGCGTGGGCCAGGTTATTGAGATGTTCCACCAACTGCGGGGCGAAGCCGGCCCACGGCAGGTCCCCAACTCCAACCTGGAAGTGGGCCTGACCCACAACGTCGGAGGTACCGGCGGCACTTGCGTGGTAAACATCCTTCGGAGGGGCTAGGAGGGATCATGACTAGCGCAGAGGCCCGGGAATTCACAGCGGCATCCTTCAACGCCTATCTGAAAGAAGGCAAATTAATGGGGGTGCGTTGTCGTGCTTGCGGCACGCTGGCGGCGGAGCCACGGCCCATGTGTCCTTCCTGCCACGGTGGTGACGTGGAATGGCACCAGTTCAGCGGCAAGGGCCAACTGACCACCTTCACCTGCATTTCCGTAGTGCCGGTAGCCATGGGCGAGCAGGGATTCGGGCGCAACAACCCCTACTGTTCCGGCGTCGTTACCCTGGAGGAGGGCCCCAGGATTAGCGCGCGTATCGTCGGCGTCGACGCGGCCAACCCTCAGAACATCCAGTCCGGGATCGAGCTGGTGCTTAGCCTGGATGACTTGGACGAGGAAAGGCCCGCCTTGGCTTTTAGCCCTGCCTGACGACTCTTACTTGCGGTGATGCAAAAAGCGACGCCCGAGGAATCCCTTCCCCGGGCGTCGCTTACGTTTTCGGGCGACTCCTGACAGCCTATTGCCATCAGCTTCAACGGCGGGTCCCGTGCCGTAGAAGGGGCATCCCCCAGTCGGTTTACCTGTTGCGACGAGGGCTAATCAAATCCGCGAGTACCGATCCATCCGGTCTGGGAAACGTCAATCATCTCGCCGTTTGGACCTTCGTACTTGGTCTCCACGTTCTGGGTGCGGGGGCCGCCCATGCCGGCGTGCAGGGCGTGGTTGACCTCTTCCATGGGCATGGAGTTGGCGGCAGCCAGCCTCGCCTCAATCTCCTCCAGACTCTCGACCTCGAACCCGATGTGGTGGATGCCTTCCCAGTCCTTACCCCGCTCCCCGGCTACGGCGTCGCTCTGGAAGTCCAGTATGGCCATGTTCACGTTGCCGTCACTGAGCATGTAACCCCTGGCGTTGGCGCTTTCCAGTTTGGCGACTTCGCGGAGTCCGAAAACCTCGGAATAGAATTTAGCGGTCTTCTCGGCATCGTTGGTGGCGATGGCTATGTGCTTAATCTGGGGCATCTTTATTCCTCCCTCGGCTCTAATTAAGTTTGAACCATTGGCACAGGGGCGAACCGTTTAGTGACCCAACCATATCACGTTTGGTGGGAGTTCGCTACCCACTTGCCGTGTTGGGCAGGGCAAACGCATTCTAATTTGAAGCCACAAATTGGCAGAAATATTTTGCGAGAATCGGCTCCGGCTTGAGAGATTCGGAAAAATTCCAAGCAAGAGTTGCGTCGGTTGCCCAATGACAAAGGTTCAACCGCAACCTCCGATTTTAGAATGCGTTTGCCCTGCCGTGTTGGGCAGGACGATTGCAAAGTCCCTCCATACAGCGGACTATGCCCCCAACCCGTCTTTCCCGCGAAAGCGGGAATCCACAGTTCCAACCTTGGAGTCCTGCCATAACCGAGCGGACGGCGCGAATCGAACAACTTTGCACGGGCCCTGCCGTGTTGGGCAGGGCAATCGCATATAAGGCGGCCTGGAAGGTACGCCGACGAGAGTTAGGTTCCGTACCTAGCATGATGGCCAAATGCGGTGGGGCGATTGACGGACCCAAGCTCTGGACTCCCGCTTACTCGGGAATGACGGGGGTCCCGGGGTGATAACGCGATTGCCCTGCCACATCGGCCCAATTGGATGAAACTCCCTGGCCGTGTTAAACTTATTGAGACCTGAGAAACGACCGGAGGACTAGACGATGACGGTACCCGCCAAGATGAAGTTCGGAGTTTTCATGGCCCCCTTCCACCGGGTGGGAGAAAATCCGACATTGGCGCTGGAGCGAGACCTGGAATTGCTTCAATGGCTGGATACCTTGGGTTTCGACGAAGCCTACGTCGGCGAGCACCACAGCGCCGGGTGGGAAACCATAGCATCCCCGGAAGTGTTCATCGCCACCGCCGCCGAGCGCACCCGCCATATCCGTCTGGGCACCGGCGTAATCAGCCTGCCGTACCACCACCCCTACATGGTCGCCAACCGGATGGTCCTGCTGGACCACCTCACCCGGGGCCGGGTAATCCTGGGGGTGGGCCCAGGCGCGCTGGCCTCCGACGCGCTGATGCTGGGTATCGACGCCTCCCGTCAGCGGGAAATGATGGACGAGTCCCTGGGGGTAATCGTTCGATTGATGGAGGACCCGGAACCCTACACCCACCATAGCGATTGGTTCCAGCTCAACGAAGCTACGCTGCAACTGCGTCCCTACCAGGACCCCTACGTGCCGGTGGCAGTGGCCTCGGTGCAGTCTCCGGCGGGTGTGACCCTGGCGGGCAAGCATGGGGCCTCGGTAATATCCCTCAGCATACCCCGGGACACCATCCGGTCCACCAGCTTGAAGCAGCTTTGGAGCATCGCCGAAGAGACTGCCGCCGAGCACGGCAAGACCATGAAGCGTGAGAACTGGGGGTTGTCAGTGGGCTTGCATCTGGCCGAGAGCCGCAAGGAAGCTATGGATGACATTCGGCTGGGTTCGAGCCGTGTAGTTACCGAATACTTCGGGGAGACCCTGGGCAACCCGGTCCCCGACGTGCCCTCCGATCAGATAGTTGATTTCATGGTTGACAACAACCAATGGATAGTCGGGACTCCCGACGACTGCATCGAGGGAATCAACCGATTGCAGGAACTCAGCGGTGGCTTCGGAACCCTGATGATTCGAGTGGAAGATTGGGCTCCTCGGGACAAGATTTTCCGCAGCTACGAGCTACTGGCCCGGTATGTCATGCCCCAGTTCCAGGGCAGCCTGGTGGGAATCCAGACTTCCAATCAGTGGGCCAGTGAGAAGCGAGAGGCCTTGCAGACCAACCGGGTAGCCGGTCTGCGAGCTGCGGACCAGGCTTACTACGGCCCCCGCAAATAGCCGTGTAGGGCGTACTGGCCCGCTATTCATAGAGTACATCCCGTCACTGTAGCAGATACAGCGCAGACCACTGGGCGCTGTATCTGTTTTGTTTTTGGAGCAATTGCCCTGACTGGGCGCCGCGCCGCACAAGCTAGGGTCCAGATAAAGCATTGGCCGCCCCGTTATTCTCCGGGCCGGCGGCCGGTGGCCCACATGCTACAACGGCGATGCCCACGTAAACCGGCAGCAGACCCATTCATCTATTCCAGCGAGGTTTAGCTATGAGAAAGACCAAGATCATCGCCACTATTGGTCCATCCTCCCGGGACCCGGATACCCTGGAGCGACTGATTGCCGCCGGAATGGATTGCGCTCGACTGAACTTCTCCCACGGAACCCTGGAAGAACACCGGGAGGTTATTCACAACATCCGGCACCTGTCGGCCAGGCAGGGAAGGCCCATATCCATCCTACAAGACCTGGGGGGCATCAAGCTCCGCCTGGGGCACATGAACGAACCAGTGCAACTCAACCACGGAGATTCGGTCCTCATTGTGCCCGAGGAAAGGTCCACCCAGCCCTACGTGCTGCCCTTCCCGCAACCCAATGCCCTCAAGAACCTGGGGCCGGGCGACCTGGTGTTTGTTTCCGACGGCACGGTTTGCCTTGAGGTCCATGAGACCACCAAGGACCTGGAAATAAGGACCAGGGTCCGCAACGGGGGTATCCTTTCCTCATACAAGGGGGTCAACCTTCCCGGAATACCCATTGACCTGCCGGTGCTGACGGAAGACGACAAGATAGCCCTTCGGTTCGGGGTAGACGAGGAGGTAGACTGGGTCGCCCTGTCCTTCGTCCGGACCGTAGAGGACGTGAGATACGCCAAGGCCTTCTTGAACAGCATCGGCAGCAAGGCGCCCATCATGGCGAAACTGGAAAGGGGCGAAGGAATAGACAACATTGACTCCATTCTGGAAGAGGTCGAAGGCATAATGGTGGCCCGGGGCGACCTGGGAGTGGAAATCCCCATGGAGCGGGTGCCCGTGGTACAGAAGGAGTTGGTACGGAAGGCCAACCATGCCGCCAAGCTTTCCTGCATCGCCACCCAAATGCTCCGCTCGATGGTCGTTTCCCCAACCCCCACCCGAGCCGAAATTTCAGACCTTGCCAACGCTGTCTTGGACGGCTGCGATTCCATCCTGCTGTCCGACGAGATAGCGGTGGGACAATACCCGGTGGAGGCCGTCAGGATGGCCGATGTCAGCCTCCGGGAAGGGGAGAAAATCTACCCTTACTACAAAGACTTCAGCACCGGCGACCGTACCCAAGCTATAGCGGCCAGCGCCAGCAGGTTGACCAAGGACCTGGACTCCAAGCCCATTGTGATTACCAGCACCGGACGGGCCGCCTTTGAGGTCTCCCGGTTCCGACCGGAAAACGACATTCTCGTTTTCGCCCACGAAGAGTCGGTATTGCGCCGGCTTTGCCTGGGCTGGGGCCTGCACCCGGTGGGGGTGTTGCCCCCGGAGCGGGATATAGCCAAGATGGTTTCAATGTTGGTTAACAAGTCCCTGTCCACCGGCCTGGTGGCCGACAGCGATATCGTAACCATAATCCACGGTTTTCTGACGGGCGTTTCTGGGACGACCAATACCCTCCAGGTGCTGGACCTTCAGGAATATCTGGCCCGGCCGGAAGCCCTCCAAACTGAACCGGCGCAGCGATGACGACGGACAGCCCCAGGCGCTTATTCCACCCAGCCCTGGCACTGCCGGGCTGGGTGGTGGTGTTGGCTTCCGCCCTACTGATTGGCGGCTGCACCCAGGTTGCGCCTGCAACTACACCCACCCCTACTGCGGCGCCGGCGCCTACACCAACACCTGTACCAACTTCCGCGCCCACCTTGGCCCCTTCTCCCGAACTACGGCTTCGGAGCTTTGAACCCGATTTCGATCCGGCTCCTGAGGCGGAAAAGTTGGCCCAAATTTTGCGGCTGCTGTCCCTGGCGCCGGCAGACCACGATAATTTCTACTTCGCGGACTTGCGGGAGATACAGGAGAACCCGGAAATCGCCCAGCTCTTGCAACTAGAGAATCCCCTTTTCGCTCCGGCTGTCCCCCAGGCGGCCTCCGGCCAGGTGGACTGGCTGATGCTGGCGATGCGAAACGAAGACGAGGGCACATTGGCGGCCCTTGAAGGAACTTTAGGCTTGGAAGCCTTCCTACAGCTTGCCACCAGCCGAGGGGCTGTCGTTGAACCTCAACCGGAAAAGCACCGGAGCTACGAAATTTGGAAGGGCGACCTGTTCGGTCTGGCGTCCCTCTATCTGGCCGAACTGGACCAGTCAACCGTGCTGCTATCCTCGGAGAGCAACTTTTCCGCCGAATATTCTTCGGAAAGACTCAGAGAGGCGCTGGACAGCGCAGATGAGTTGAAAACCCACGCGGCGGCGGATGCAGAAACCTTGACCCTGATGAGGGGCCTGCCGACCGGGCTAATTACCGCATTGTCCAAGGACTGCCCGTCGCTGAAGACAGACCTCCCGTTGGGACAGCAAAGCCTGCCCAATTGCCGGGGCGTTGGCCTCACGGCCACGGTGTCGGAAGACGACATGCTTGAGGTACATGTTCTGCTGCATTTTGACAGGGCGGAGCAGGCCGGCGAGGCTCTGGCCAATGCGGAACGATTGATGATGATACTGGGCGGCACTGAGTCGCCCATAGACGAGGTGAACCTGCGTCAGGAAGGTCAACTCATCAGAGTTCGAGCGAGTGGAGGCGCTCAGGAAATGCTGAGCAGGTTGATGTCTGGGATAATGCGATTGGGAGAGGTACCCTAGTGAACAGCGGGGACCCCAACTCAACTGCACATCTATCCGAGCGGGCCCTAGCGGCGGGCTGTCGAAGGCGGCAGCCGAGTGGCTCCCATGAGGTATTGATCCACGCCCCGAGCAACTTCCCTGCCCTCGGCTATGGCCCAGACCACCAGAGACTGGCCCCTGACCATGTCCCCTCCAGCGAACACCCCGGGAACGCTGGTCATCTTGTTGGCATCGACTTTCACGTTGCCCCGGTCGTCCAACTCCACGCCCAACTGGTCCAACATCCCCCCGTGCTCCGGATGCAAGAATCCCAGGGCCAGCAAGACCAACTCGGTTTCGATGGTGAACTCGCTGCCGGGAATTTCCTCCATCTGGGGGCGTCCGTTTTCGCCCGGCTTCCAGTCCACCTGCACCGCGTGCAAATGCTTCACCTGTCCGTCCACCCCGGAGAAGGACCTGGTCAGAATATTGTAGTCCCGAAGTCCGCCTTCCTCGTGGGCCCCGGAAGTACGCAATATGAGGGGCCACTGGGGCCAAGGATTGTTAGTGGCCCGTTCCGCCGGAGGCTCCGGCAGAAGCTCGTACTGGTAGACTATTTCCGCCCCCTGCCGGTGGGCCGTGCCCAAACAGTCGGCGCCGGTATCTCCCCCACCCAGGATAACTACCCGCTTACCCTCAGCGGTGATGCGCTCCGCCGGGTCAATGTGCTCCCCGGCCAGCAGGCGGTTCTGTTGGGGCAGGTAATCCATCGCCAGGTGTACTCCATCCAATTCCCTACCGGGAATGGGCAGGTCACGGGCCTGGGTGGACCCGCCGGTGAGGCATACCACATCGAACTCGGCCCGCAAGTCCTCCACCGAGTAATCAATCCCGACGTTGACACCGGTGCGGAAGGTTATTCCCTCGTCGGCCATCATGTTGACGCGGCGACTAACCACCTCTTTATCCAGCTTGAAATTGGGGATGCCCAGCATTAGCAGACCGCCGACGTAGCCGGCGCGCTCGAATACCGTCACCCAGTGGCCGGCCCGGTTCAATTGTTGGGCTGCCGCCAGCCCGGAGGGGCCCGAGCCCACAACCGCAGCCTTTTTGCCGGTACGCACCGGGGGTGGCTCCGGCTTAATCCAGCCGTTTTCAAATCCCCGCTCGGCTATCTCTTCTTCGATGTACTCAATGGTAACCGGATCAGCGTTTATTCCCAGGACGCAGGAACCCTCGCAGGGCGCAGGGCAAATACGACCTGTGAACTCGGGAAAGTTGTTGGTCCCCAGGAGGATTTGCAGGGCACTCTGCCAGTTGCCCAGGTAGACCTGGTGATTGAACTCCGGGATTACGTTACCCAGGGGACAACCCATGTGGCAGAAGGGCACGGCGCAGTCCATGCACCTGGCCCCCTGTTCCTTGGCCTGGTTCTCGGACCAACGAAGATGGTATTCCCGGTAGTCCTTTACTCGCTCCGAGGTCGGACGGCGTTCCAACGGCATCCGTCCGAACTCCATAAATCCAGAGGGTTTACCCATCAAATGCTACTTCCATTACGATAACGAAAACTGAGTCAAAGTGTTAGCAGTCCCCCACGGGAGCCAGTTCCGCGTCCCTCATCTTGCGCTCTTCTAGCACCCGGCGGTAGTCCCGGGGCATAATCTTCTTGAACCGGGGCAAGGCCTGGTCCCAATCGTCCAGGATTGCCTTGGCCGGCCGGCTGCCAGTTGTCTTGTGGTGCTCTTGAATCATTTGACGCAGGGTGGCAATGTCCTCGGGGTCGGTAACCAGTTCCAAGTCAGCCATGCCCGAGTTGAACCGAATCCGAAAGTCGTCATGGGGATCATTAACGAAGGCGATGCCGCCGCTCATACCCGCAGCGAAGTTTCTGCCGGTGGAACCCAGCACCACCACCACGCCTCCGGTCATGTACTCACATCCGTGGTCACCAACACCCTCCACCACCGCGCGGACCCCGCTGTTCCGCACACAAAACCGTTCTCCGGCGCGGCCCAGGATAAACACGTCGCCTCCGGTAGCCCCGTACAGGGCAACGTTGCCAATGATTATGTTATCTTCAGGAACGAAATCCGCTCCTGGCGGCGGGCAGACGACGATGCTGCCCCCGGCCATTCCCTTGCCCATGTAGTCATTGGTGTCGCCGTCCAAGCGGATACTGATGCCCTTGGACAAGAACGCGCCGAAGCTTTGCCCGGCGGACCCGGTGAAGTGGACGTTGATGGTCTCCGGCGGGAGCCCCTCTTCCCCGTGCTTCTTGGCGACCTTGCCACTCAGCATGGCCCCTACAGTGCGGTTGGAGTTGCTAATGGGCAGGTCGATTTCCACCGGCTGCTTATGCTCAATGGCCGGCTGCGCCAAGGCGATTAGCTGGTGGTCCAAGGCAAGGTGCAATCCGTGGTCCTGCTCTTCGCGGCAATAGACGGCAACCTCATTGGCCCGGGGGGGCATGGCCAGCAACTTGGAGAGGTCAAGGCCCTTGGCTTTCCAATGGTCGACGGCCTGGCGCGCCTCCAGCACGTCAACCCGGCCCACCATTTCGCTGACCTTCCGAAATCCCAGGTCAGCCATAATCTGCCGCAGGTCTTCAGCCACGAAGGTCAAGTAATTGACCAGGTATTCGGGCTTTCCGGCGAAACGCTTCCTCAACTCCGGGTCCTGGGTGGCAATTCCCACCGAGCAGGTGTTTAAGTGGCACTTTCGCAGCATGATGCAGCCGTTGACGATCAGCGCCGCAGTGGCCATTCCGAATTCTTCGGCCCCCAACATGGCGGCTATGGCTACGTCTCGGCCAGTCTTGAGCTGCCCGTCGGTCTGGACCACGATGCGGCCCCGCAGGTCGTTGGCTACCAGTACCTGGTGAGTCTCAGCCACACCCAATTCCCAGGGCAAACCGGCGTGTTTGATGGACGACTCGGGCGAAGCGCCGGTTCCGCCGTCGTGGCTGCTGATTAGCACCACGTCGCCGTGTCCCTTGGAAACACCGGCGGCAATGGTGCCCACACCCACCTCGGATACCAGCTTGACGTGAATCCGGGCATCCGGGTTGATGTTTTTCAGGTCGTGAATAAGCTGGGCCAGGTCCTCGATGGAGTAAATATCGTGATGCGGTGGCGGGGAAATTAGCTCCACCCCCGGCGTGGTACTGCGTACCCACCCGATGTACTCATCCACCTTATGACCAGGCAACTGCCCGCCCTCGCCGGGCTTGGACCCCTGGGCCATCTTGATTTGCAGGTCGGTGGCGTTGACCAGATAGTTGGGCGTTACCCCAAAGCGTCCCGACGCGACCTGTTTGATTGCACTGCTCCGGGAATCACCGTTTTCATCGAGGTTGTAGCGGTGGAAGTCCTCTCCACCCTCGCCGGTGTTGCTACGGGCCCCCATGCGGTTCATGGCGATGGCCACCGTTTCGTGGGCCTCGCGGCTGATGGAGCCGAGGGAAATGGCCCCGGTGGCGAACCGTTTGATAATCTCCGAGGCGGGTTCAACCTCTTCGATGGGCACGGAAGGTCGAGAACTCTTGAAGTCCAACAGTCCGCGTAGAGTTGCCATATTTCGGCTCTGGTCGTTGACCAGTTGGGCGAACTCCTGGTAGGTCTGCCAGTCATTGGAGCGCGCCGAGTCCTGGAGCTTGGCGATGGTATCGGGGTTCCACTGGTGGACCTCGCCGTGGCGGCGCCATTGATAGAAGCTGCCCATCTCCAGCTCCTGATCACCGGCGATGCGTTCTTCGGCATAGGCGGCCCGGTGCCGGAACAGGGTCTCTTCTTCGACCACATCCAGCCCGATGCCTTCGATGCGGGAGGGAGTCCAGGTAAAGTACTGGTCGACTAGCTCTTGGTTCAGCCCGATGGCCTCAAATATCTGGGCCCCCCGGTAGCTCTGCACTGTGGAAATGCCCATCTTGGACATGACCTTCACCAGGCCCTTCTCGTTGGCCTTGATGAAGTTTTGCACCGCGTAGTCCGGCTTGGTGCCATTAAGCTCGCCAGACCGGGCCATGTCCCGTACAGTTTCCAAGGCGAGGTAGGGGTTTATGGCCCCGGCCCCGTACCCTACCAGCAGGGAGAAGTGTTGCACTTCCCTGGGTTCGCCGGACTCCACCACCAGACCCACCTTGGTGCGGGTGCCCTCTCGAATCAGGTGGTGATGCACACCGGCGGTCGCCAGCAGGCTGGGAATGGCTGCCCACCGGGAGTCCACCCCCAGGTCGGATAGGATGAGGATGCTGTACCCCTCCGCCACCGCCTGAGATGCCTGGGCGCAGAGGGCGTCCATTGCCTGCTTCATCGAGCCAGGGCCCGCCTCGGCATCGAACAAAGTGGAAAGCGTGGTGCTGCGCAGTCCTTCATGGCTCAGTTGGCGGATTTTCTCCAACTCTTCTTCGGTGATGATCGGCGACCGAAGCCTTAGCTGGCGGCAGTGCAGGGGCGTCTCGGCGAACAAGTTCTGCTCACAGCCGATGAAACCCCCGGTAGAAGTTACCAATTCTTCGCGTATCGCGTCCAAAGGCGGGTTGGTGACCTGGGCGAACAACTGCTTGAAGTAATTGAATAACAGTTGATTTTCGTCGGACAGCACCGCCAGGGCGGCGTCGTTGCCCATTGAACCCACCGCCTCGGCCCCAGCGGCGGCCATCGGCGTAGTCAGTATGCGCAACTCCTCCACGGTATAGCCAAAGACCTGCTGCTGTTGCCGCAGGACGGAGCGGTCCGACGGGGTATCCCTGTCACTCTTGAAGAAGGGAGGTTGAGGAAGCGTCTCTGGCGCTGGCAGGTCTTCCAGGGAGACTTTGTTTTCTTTCAGCCACTGCCCGTAGGGTCGCCGGTTGGCCAAATCGCGCTTGAGTTCCTCGTCGCCGATGATACGGCCCTCATCGGGACGCACCAAGAACATGCGGCCCGGCTGAAGCCTGCCCCTTTCTTTGATGTTTTCCGGAGCTACTTCCAGCACTCCCGTCTCCGAGGCCATGATTAGCTTGTCGTCCTTGGTGACGGTGTAGCGGAAGGGACGGAGACCATTGCGGTCCAGCACGGCGCAGATGTCGCGCCCGTTGGTAGCCAGCATCATCGCCGGCCCGTCCCAGGGCTCCATTAAGCAGGAATGGTACTCGTAGAAGTCCTTCTTTTCCTGGGACATGGTCTCGTGCTGGTCCCAAGCCTCGGGGATCATCATGAGCATTGAATGGCCCAGGTCACGCCCGGTCATCAACAGCAACTCCAACGCATTGTCGAAGCTGGCGGTGTCGCTGGCGCCGGGAGTTGTAATGGGCGGTATCTTGCCCATGTCCTCCCCAAACAGCGGAGACTCGAACTGGGCCTCCCGGGCGTGCATCCAATTCAGGTTGCCCCGGAGGGTATTGATTTCCCCGTTGTGGGCCAGGTACCGATAGGGATGGGCCAGTTTCCAGTGACCGAGGGTGTTGGTGCTGAAGCGGGAGTGAACCAGGGCGAAGGCGCTGACAACCCTTTGGTCATCCAGGTCCCGGTAGAACCCGGAAATTTGGTGGGCCATCAACAAGCCCTTGTAGACTATGGTATTACAGGACAGGCTGCAAATATAAAAATAGTCGGTGTCGTCTTCGCTGAGGCCGCAACCGTTCACCGAATGCTCGATGGCCTTGCGCACGACGTATAGCCTGCGCTCCAATTCATCGGGGGTCTGGGTTGGGGAGCCTCTTCCCACGAAGACTTGGCGAATTTCCGGGCATACCGACCGGGAGTCTCGACCAAGCCGGTCCCCGCTCACCGGCACGTCCCGCCATCCCAGGAGCTGCAGTCCTTCCTGACGTATAGTCTCTTCGATTAGCTCTTCGCAGTGGGCGCGGGCCTCCGGGGCCGGCGGCAGAAACACGTTGCCCGCACCATACTGACCAAACCCTGGAAGGTCTACCCCTTCGGCGGGGCACACTTCCTTGAAGAACTGGTGGGGCATTTGGACCAGAATACCCGCCCCGTCCCCGGTCTCGGGATCACAACCGCACGCACCCCGGTGGCCCAGGTTGACCAAGACCTGTAAAGACTCGGCGATAATCTGGTGAGACTTGCCGCCTTTGATGTTGGCGACCATTCCCACACCACAACTGTCATGCTCATGGTGGGGAGAATATAAGCCGCGCTGGGCTAATTCTTTCAATGGATTCATGGGCGCGCTCCCCGGGCTTGCTTTCGCCAACAAAGACTAGATAAGGTCAATATTGGCGCCTTTAAAATCAATGGCCTGGAATTAACTCCGTTCAATCTCTAAAATTGGATTCCCAATCTTCGGTTGAACGGAAAGGGAAACGGAATCGCGGCTGGACGCTTTTATTAGCGTGACTCCAATATGTACCAGCGTCTGCGATGAATCGTCGGATTGATCGATTCTCTGCGTAACTCTTACGGTGCCCTGTATGGGGATAGGGTACAGGTTTGTTAAATGTATCACAATAGTGGGGGGATGGACAGCATTATACACTGGAAGACGGCAGTTGAGTAGTCCCCGGAAGGCCCGACGAATTTTGTAACAAACCCGAAACTTTTGGCGGCGGCGGTAGCCAACCAAGGCGCTATCGCCCTGTACAGAACCTAAAAATCAGGAGCAACTTTACCGGGTCTTTCGGTTTGCAGGTAAAGGCAATTTCGTCCTAACGGGCAGGCCAACACCCCCACCGTCATCGCGGCCAAGGCCGGCCCCGTTGCAAGACCGTGACGAAACCCATACCTGGCCAACGGTCCTAACAGTTAGCGGAACTGTTGAATTGAGGAGCCGGATTCCCGCCTTCGTGGGAATGATGGGTCCTTTGCAATCCAATATGCGATTGCCCGGGTAACTCCAATGGTTGCGTTGACCGCCCCAGCCCACGGACGTATACTCAAAGCTAGTAACTTTCTTGATTTGACGGAGGGAGAGCCCTGCAATCGACGGAAGTAGCCCAACTTGTGGTGGAGGTAGCCTCGGAGAAATTAGCCGAGGATATTGTGATGCTGGACCTGCGCCGGGTTGCGCCCTTCGCCGACTATTTTGTTATCATGTCGGCCACATCAACCCGTCAAATCGAAGCCCTCGAAGAAGACCTGCGCCAGGCCCTCAAGTCCGCCGGGGTTAATCTGTTTCACCGGGAAGGTCGCCCGGCGTCGGGATGGGTGCTCTTAGACCTGAGCGACGTTATCGTGCACATCTTCGGCGAAGAAGAGCGCGAGTATTACGGGTTGGAGCGGCTTTGGTCCAGCGCCCCGCCGGTAGTCAGGATTCTGTAACCCAGGAGTCGGTGCTCTTGGCGTAATTCAGAATCTCCAGGGGCTGGAAGAACAGACCAATCTCCCGCACCGCCGATTCTGGTCCGTCCGACCCATGCACCAAGTTCCGACCAATGTTCAGCCCCAGGTCGCCCCGGATGGTCCCCATGGGCGCGCTAACCGGGTTGGTGCTGCCCATAGTCTCGCGGACAACCTGCACCACATCCTCGGCCTCCCAGACCATCGCTACGATGGGCGACGAGGTGATAAAGTCCACCAGCCCCCGGAAGAAGGGCCGTTCCACATGCTCGCCGTAGTGCTCGTGGGCCAATTCTTCGCCTACCTGCATCAGCTTCATCGCCACCAGCTTTAGGCCCCGCCGCTCCAGCCGGGATATGACCTCTCCCACCAGCGAGCGTTGGACTCCGTCGGGCTTCACCAGCACCAGAGTCTGTTCCATAGTTTCTCCTACTATCCAAATATCATTGCCGCATGGTGCGTCGGGACCCAAGCCTCGGAACTAGTCAACCGGAGGCGCCGAGGCGTAGACCATCGTCCGGGGCCCGAGGTTTCTCGCCGTGGCGATCCAAGCTCTCCCCGGGATTAGGGCTGTTGGCGGGTTTGGTCGCGGCGCTTGGGGCCGCCGATACTGGGCATTCGTAGATAGTAGGGTTGCAGAGCGGCCAGGTCGTCGACCCTCCCACGCGCCAACTCCCGGCCTCCCAACTCCGCCAGGGAGCAGGTCCTTGCCATGGGATTCGGCTTGGCAACCACCGCCCGGGACCCCAGCCTCTGCCGGATTAGCTCCGTCCAAGTTGCGGCCCCTTCGCCGCATATAATGGTCTGTTCTTCGATGCCCTCCAGCAGTTCTTGGGGCTCGCCGATAATGTCATCTCGGGTACGGACGCCATCGACGCCGAAAAGGGCGGTGGCTACCTCTTTCCTCCCGGCGTCAAGCCAGGCGCAGACCGGCAGACCGGACTCAAGCAGGGGATGAGCTTCCAGGTCCAGGGTGCCAACCCCAACCAAGGGCAGGTCCAACGCCAGGGCCAACCCCTTGGCCGCGCTCATACCTACTCGCAGGGCGCTGAACCCACCCGGCCCCAGGGCAATGCTGATTCCCGTGAGGTCACGGAGAGCAATTCCCTGTTCCCGGAGCAGGGAAGCCACCGTGGGCATCAACTCGGCGGTGTGGTTGCGGGTAGAGAACCAGCTTCGACAGGTCTGCACCCTTCCTTCGCTGGACAGGGCAACTCCGGCGTACCTGGTGGAAGTATCAATAGCCAGCAGCATTCTAGGGGCAGACCTCCTCGGTAGTCGGGAAAAGTAGTTCCAAGTCTTTCAACAGGGGCCGGAACCGGCATCCGCTGCCAGCCAAGACTATAACCCTATCGGAGTCGCTTTTCCCGTACTCCAAGGAGATGCGCAGGGAGTCTTCGGGGAACAGTTCCTCCGCCCGGTCCGCCCACTCCACAACGCAGATGCCGTCGCCGAACAGTTGCTCCTCCAAGCCCAAGTCCCAGGCTTCCAGGGCGCTGGACACCCGGTATAAGTCCAGGTGGTACAGTTCCATCCTACCCCGATACTGGTTCATCAGAACAAAGGTGGGGCTGCGCGCGTGTCCTGGGACATCCAGTCCCCAGGCGATTCCCTGGGTCAAGCAGGTCTTTCCGGCGCCCATAGGGCCTTCCAGCAGGTAGATGTCTCCCGGACCGGCGCGCCGGCCTATGGCCCGACCCAGTTCCTGGGTATCCTCGGGACTGCGGGAAACAATCCGCAGCGTTGCCCCCTCCGCCTTACCCAAAGTGGTCCCAGCCCGCGGACCCGGCGACCGTCTCGTTGCCCTGGTCATCCACCAGCAACACCTGGCCTGGCGTTCCCGCCGTTATCTCCCCAATTACCGCTGCTCCCTCCGGGAGATCGGCAATTGCCCGGGACATCAGCGAGCTATCAGCGGCAAATAGCAGCAGGTAGTCTTCCCCGCCGCCGAGGGCCAACGCCAGACAATCTTCGGGGAAGGCCAACCGTAGCAGCCGATGGACTGGCACCTGGGCGGTAAACAACCTGGCCGAGACGCCGCTGGCCCGGCAGAGTTTGGACAAATCATCGACCAGGCCATCACTGACGTCCATCGCCGTCTTTACTCCGGCTTGGGCCAGCGACCGTCCTTCAGCTACCGCTGGAAGGGGCCTCCGGTGCCCCCGCCGGAGAAAATCGCCAGCTTCCTGGGGAGCCGAAAGGGCCTCCAGCATCAGTTTCAAACCACCGGCGGAGGTCCCAAGGTAGCCGGTGACCGCCACCTGATCGCCAGGTTTGGCCGTCGAGCGCAGCATGGGCTTTCCAGAATGGACGCCGGTAAGGGCGACAGTGACAAAGGCGACGGGTGAGCGCACCATGTCCCCACCGATGATTCCGACGCCGAACTCGTTGCCAATTTCCAGCATTCCCTGGTACATCTCTTGAATGTCGGCGACCTCGGTTTCGGGAGGCAGTCCCAGAGTTATCAGAGCATACAGGGGAAGTCCGCCCATCGCCGCGATGTCACTGATATTGGCGGCCAGGGACTTCCAGCCCAGGTCGCGCCAAGGCGTGGTCTGGCGGGTGAAGTGGATGCCTTCCACCACCGTGTCAGTGGTGAATAGCTCGGTAGCCGGCCCCGACCGCCAAGCGGCGGTGTCGTCCCCGGTATCCACCATCAGGCCGAAGCCGAAGGCGGCCCCATTGTCCAGTCCGCCCCGCTCTTTAACCACCATTGGGGAACAGTTCCTCCGCCCGGTCCGCCCACTCTACAACGCAGATGCCGTCGCCGAACAGTTGCTCCTCCAAGCCCAAGTCCCAGGCTTCCAGGGCGCTCGACACCCGGTATAAGTCCAGGTGGTACAGTTCCATCCTACCCCGATACTGGTTCATCAGAACAAAGGTGGGGCTGCGCGCGTGTCCCGGGACATCCAGTCCCCAGGCGATTCCCTGGGTCAAGCAGGTCTTTCCGGCGCCCATAGGGCCTTCCAGCAGGTAGATGTCTCCCGGACCGGCGCGTCGGCCTATGGCCCGACCCAACTCCTGGGTATCCTCGGGACTGTGGGAAATAATCCGCAGCGTTGACGCCTCCATCTTACCCAAAGTGGTCCCAGCCCGCGGACCCGGCGACCGTCTCGTCGCCCTGGTCATCCACCAGCAACACCTGGCCTGGCGTTCCCGCCATTATCTCCCCAATTACCGCTGCTCCCTCGGGGAGACCGGCAATTGCCCGGGGCATCAGCGAGCTATCGGCGGCAAATAGCAGCAGGTAGTCTTCCCCGCCGCCGAGGGCCAATGCCAAGCAGTCTTCGGGGAAGGCCAACCGCAGCAGCCGATGGACTGGCACCTGGGCAGTAAACAACCTGGCCGAGACGCCGCTGGCCCGGCAGAGCTTGGACAAATCATCGACCAGGCCATCACTGACGTCCATCGCCGTCTTTACTCCGGCTTGGGCCAGCGACCGTCCTTCAGCTACCGCTGGAAGGGGCCTCCGGTGCCCCCGCCGGAGAAAATCGCCAGCTTCCTGGGGAGCCGAAAGGGCCTCCAGCATCAGTTTCAAACCACCGGCGGAGGTCCCAAGGTAGCCGGTGACCGCCACCTGATCGCCAGGTTTGGCCGTCGAGCGCAGCATGGGCTTTCCAGAATGGACGCCGGTAAGGGCGACAGTAACAAAGGCGACGGGTGAGCGCACCATGTCCCCACCGATGATTCCGACGCCGAACTCGTTGCCAATTTCCAGCATTCCCTGGTACATCTCTTGAATGTCGGCGACCTCGGTTTCGGGAGGCAGTCCCAGAGTTATCAGCGCATACAGGGGAAGTCCGCCCATCGCCGCGATGTCACTGATATTGGCGGCCAGGGACTTCCAGCCCAGGTCGCGCCAAGGCGTGGTCTGGCGGGTGAAGTGGATGCCTTCCACCACCGTGTCAGTGGTGAATAGCTCGGTAGCCGGCCCCGACCGCCAAGCGGCGGTGTCGTCCCCGGTATCCACCATCAGGCCGAAGCCGAAGGCGGCCCCATTGTCCAGTCCGCCCCGCTCTTTAACCACCATTTCGTTGAGCAGGTCAATGAGACCGAACTCGCCCAAGTCTTTTATCTGCATGGCAAGGAGATTATAGCTTGGGGCCGGGAGAGGGACAAGATGGGGGGAGGGGTTGGCAATCGGCTTTCATTGTGCCCGGTCTGTTCCAAGGGTGGCAAGCAACTGAGGAACGTGGCGAACAACAACTTCCCAGACGATGTACAGGTCAACATCGTCATAGTTGTGGATTACTCGATTACGCATATCCACGATGCGACGCCAGGGAATCTGTGGGTAACGGCTCAAAACTTCAGCCTGGGTTCGGCCGGTGGCTTCACCCATGATTTCCACCGTCCTGATGACTGCGAATACCGTCTTATCGTCGGCGGTGAAATCCGGGAAGCCCATACCCGCCGTGAACTCCTGAGCCTTCTCAGCCGCATAGACAACATCGCCAAGGTAATCGGGGTAAGAGCGAGGGACGGTCAAACCTCCACCAACTCGCTCATTATGCGCTCGGCCCGCTGCGGCCATAACCCGTCTTTAGTAGACAAGTGGACCGGAACTCCCAGAGTCTCACCCAATTCTCGCTCAAGCCCGAAGAAGGCCAAGCCGGGGGGTTTATGAAACTCCACCAGCACCCCCACGCAGTCGTAAGGCCGGGCCTGTCCGGTAGCGTAGGGGCCGAAGATGCCCAGGCTTTTGACGTCGTAAGTCTCGGCTAGCTTGGGCATTTGGGATTTCAGGGTTTGCCGGATTTGGTCCAGGGTTGGTTGTGGGGTCTTGGGCGCCATTGGCAGGTCATCCAGCAACGCTTTTATGCGCTGGATGCGGTTGGTCAGATAATCAACTTCCTGAAGGTCATCCCGAATATCATCTTTCTCAACCTCTCCCCGCCGGAGCAGCCCGTCCATCTCTTCCAGGGTTTGGACGCCGAACTTGGCGCAGCGGGCTTGACGGTCAGCTTCCAACAGACTCAACTGCTCGGTCAGGAACAGCCGGACGCTTTCGGTAATGAGAACTTCCTCGGAGAGGGCGAACTCCTTGGCTATGTCGCTTAAATCTAAGGACATTGTTATCTCCAATGTTCGGATTGCCCCCGAAGATATCCGGGTTCACCGTGATTCTCTCCAGCAATTGGCTTTCGTTCATAATAGCATCTGCTTTCCCAAGTCTATCGGTGCCAACCTATAGCAAGAACGTGACGGCAGGAACGGCTACAGCAACCGCTGCCAACCCCAGAACCGGCAACAGGAAGGAAGCACCCCCACCCCCAGCACTGCGCCCGGGTCATGGGCTGCCCGCATGACGCCATGCCTCAAGGACTGGTTCGACCGCAGATGCAAACCCACCAACTTGAAACGTAGCAGTAATGGGATTTCCGCCGAAGGGGTTCACTCGGACGGAAAATACCTCTGCGTCGGAAAGGCCACGAATTAAATCCTTTATTTCTTTGTCGGGCATGAACGTTGCTTCGTGATCGGTCGATACTCCGCAAGAACGCCGCCTCCACGGCCCATTATCGATTTTCCAACGAACTTGGGTGCGGTCAGAATATGTTATCTCGGTACGCCAGTTGACGAAAATATCGAGTTCGCCGTTTCGGAAGCGCACCACTAAAGAGTAATCGGAATCAGTCGGGTCTCTTGTAACAATCGTAACATCGTGGGTACGAGTTCGTGGATTGAACTCATCGTGGATCGTACTCCAATTGTTCGACTGGCTCCAAGCCTCCAACACCGGTCCCATTGCATGACTAAATCCGCCAATGTGGAAGAAAGCGTACAGGGCATCCCCATCGGCAGTATTAGCCCCTACTAAAAGCGCTTCGGCGCCCGTAAGAGCAACTAGCATATCCTCTATTTCGGCTTCGGGCACAAACGTTGCAGTTCCACTTTCAGAAACGGGCCAAAGACATTGTAGCAATTGTCCGTTGTCGGGACGCCAGCTCACTAAAGCATTATCGGTGTAGGATACTTTGGAGTCCCAATTGATGAAGATATCGAGTTTGCCACTTCGAAACCGCACCATTAAAGCGCGTCCAGAATCAATCGCATCTCTTGTAATAATCGCAAAATGACGGGTACGAGTTTCTGGGTTGAATTCATCGGTGATCGTTTCCCAATTCCCGACATCGTCATGGGAACTAACTTTGAGAGTGCCACCCGAGTCTTCCCAACCTGTCACGAGGCCAGTAGACAAGGAGAACGTGACGGAGCTACCACCGGGGAGCATCCATACTTCGCTGTCAAAAGGTTCAACGACTGTAATCTGTACAGGTATACCTTGAAAGTAAACTACTAGAACTCTCTCGTCGCCTACCCAAAAAAGCCTCGGAAGTAGCTGCTGAGTCCACCATATCCACGTAACCAGACCTTCAGACTACCTGAATGATTACTCCACCCTCGAACTCGGTCAGTGTCCAAGTCGAAGTTGATGTAATCACCAGAATCGTAATACCACGTTTCTTCATGACGGTCCGGGTCCGTAGAGAGTCTGGTATTAGTTGGCCGGCCCTGAACCCGAACCACGCGACCCTTGGGGGAACCAAGAGTAATGATATCGAGATGACTACCTGAGCTAGATTGCGTTTCTGAAGAACTCCCAGGTGATGGCCGGCTATGGCCGCCGGTACTGGTGCCGGAGCTTGGCGGCGGTGTCGGCCTGCTTGCCTTAGCTTCCCGGCTGCGGTCGTAGGCGGCCCGTTTTCCCGGATCGCTCAATACCTCATAGGCCTGGTTCACCTGGGCCATAAGGTTAGTGGTTTCGGAAGAAGGGTTCTTATCCGGGTGATACAGCAGCGCCAGACGCCGGTACGCCGCCTGAACAACATCCGGGTGGGCCGACGGATGCAGATGGAGAACTTCGTAATAGTCTATGCTGGAATCTTGCATCAGTTACCTTGTGAATCGGCCTCAGCAGAGTCTCACGACCGGCGCTTAGCCAAATTCGCGACCAGATTATAAGAAAATCAACCGTCACCTGTGAGGAATATTTGGGGCCGGGCAGACGCCGCATCTCTTACAATGCTGAACCCATCGGAATACCCATCGAAAGAGACAATCTTCGTGTACGGGACTCGGAAGCTCTTTTCCAGTCCACTGAAATATACATGCTTGTCCGTAACGCCTACCGTACCAATATCGACGAGTTCCGTTACATTCCTTTCAACGCTTTCGCTCTTAAAGACTCTGGGCTGGTAGTAAAGCCCTGGCATCACTCGGACACTGACGCCTTGGGATACGCCTTGCCTCGTCCGTCTGGTTCGTCGTTCGTAGTAGTCAACTTCTGAGAACACCCAAACCAGAGATTCGGATTTTTGTAAATTAAATGGCAAGGACAAAGTATTAAAGTAGGAAGCATCGGGAAGCCTACCTTCGCACACATCCCTGATCGCCGCGCCTTGGGTCAACCGGGAAAGAGCAGCAGACCTGCCACCCCGGTCTAAAGAGAAATAGCGCATATAATCCCGTAAACGCTTTTCCTCTTCCCTGGTAAGCACCTCATCTTCAAACAAAATGTCTACAGCCGCATTCCATCCATCCAACAGAGTTGCTTTTACCTGGTCTCGCGGTACAAAATTGGAGTCGGCAATCAGCATCAACTCTTGAGACAATGTACTGAGTTCTACTCTTCCCATCGCTGCTTCAGTTGCTCGTCCTACCATAGCGAGCCTGCCCGCAGCATACCTATTCGCACAATCGTTGTGGACATCCCTCAAGAAACCGGCGTTTCCCCACAGTGTTTACAATCACCCATCAGAGGACCATCCCCTACTGCTCGTATCCCTGCCCGAACCATCTTAAGCTACAAAGGTGCCTAACGTAAACTCTACGTCATCCAAGCAACCAAAAGAGCCGGACTTAGAATAAGTCCGGCTCCTACATTGGCGCCTTAACGGCTGAGTAGTGGAAGAAAGATTAGTGTCAATGAGAATTTGTTGCTCACCGAAGTGAGCGGGTCGATGGGTTTTCTTAGGGCCCCTATTCCTCAGCCGGGGAGCAGAGCTCAACCAACTGGCTTTGGATTCAGGACGCCCACCGAACGACCTGGGAGATGGACCTAGCCCCCATCCCGGTAAAACCGGGAAAACGAGCCTGGCCGGAACTCCGTTGAAAGGAGGTGATCCAGCCGCACCTTCCGGTACAGCTACCTTGTTACGACTTCGTCCCAGTTACCGAACCCGACCTCGGCGCCTGCCTCCCTTGCGGGTTAGCTCAGCGACTTCAACCGTTCTCGGCTTCCATGACGTGACGGGCGGTGTGTACAAGGCCCGGGAACGTATTCACCGCAATATGCTGACTTGCGGTTACTAGCGATTCCGCGTTCATGCAGGCGGGTTGCAGCCTGCAATCCCAACTGGGGCCGGCTTTGGTGGGATTGGCTCCAGCTCGCGCTTTTGCGACCCATTGTACCGGCCATTGTAGCGTGTGTGTAGCCCAGGGCATAAGGGCCATGATGACTTGACGTCGTCCCCACCTTCCTCCTCCTTGTGGGAGGCTGTCTCGCTAGAGAGTGTAACTAGCGACGAGGGTTGCGCTCGTTGCGGGACTTAACCCAACACCTCACGGCACGAGCTGACGACAGCCATGCAGCACCTGTGAAGGCTTCCCGAGTTACCCCGAGATCGTCACCCTTTCGGGTTCCTACTACCAGCATGTCAAGCCCTGGTAAGGTTCTTCGCTTAGCATCGAATTAAACCACACGCTCCACCGCTTGTGCGGGCCCCCGTCAATTCCTTTGAGTTTTAGCCTTGCGGCCGTAGTCCCCAGGCGGGATGCTTATCGCGTTAGCTGCGGCACGGGAGGGGTCGATACCCCCCATACCTAGCATCCATCGTTTAGGGCGTGGACTACCTGGGTATCTAATCCAGTTTGCTCCCCACGCTCTCGCGCCTCAGCGTCAGGCACAGCCCAGAAGGCCGCCTTCGCCACTGGTGTTCCTCCCGATATCTACGCATTTCACCGCTACACCGGGAATTCCGCCTTCCTCTGCTGCCCTCTAGCTAAGTAGTATCCCTTGACCTCTCCCAGTTAAGCCGGGAGCTTTCACAAAAGACTTACCTAGCCGCCTACGCGCTCTTTACGCCCAGTGATTCCGGGTAACGCTTGCCCCCTACGTATTACCGCGGCTGCTGGCACGTAGTTAGCCGGGGCTTATTCCCAAGGTACCGTCCTCTCTCTTCCCTTGGAAAAGGGGTTTACAACCCGAAGGCCTTCGTCCCCCACGCGACGTCGCTGGGTCAGGCTTTCGCCCATTGCCCAAAATTCCCTGCTGCTGCCTCCCGTAGGAGTGGGGGCCGTGTCTCAGTCCCCCTCTGGCTGATCATCCTCTCAGACCAGCTACCCGTCATAGGCTTGGTGAGCCATTACCTCACCAACTACCTGATAGGACGCGAGCCCCTCCTCTGGCGCCCGAAGGCTTTCATCCTCAAACCAAGGCTTGAGGATCTTATGCGGGATCATCCTCGATTTCTCCAGGTTGTACCCCACCAAAGGGTAGGTTACTCACGCGTTACTCAGCCGTCTGCCGCTTTCCTTTTGGCCGAAGCCTAAGGCTCGCTCGACTTGCATGCATTAGGCGCGCCGCCAGCGTTCACCCTGAGCCAGGATCAAACTCTCTGTACGATTAACCTTACTTTCTTCCACTATTCAACTGTTAAAGTGCCTGCCGTTCTCTTGTTCAGGGGAACAGCTTCGTTAGTATACTTGCGAGGTTATAGCCTGTCAAGGCCCATTCTTGGGCATTCTGCTCCAATTCCCCACGCGGTTGGCTACCAGGCCCATCTCCCTCTCCACGACCCGGTCTTCCTCATCGTCCGAATCGGCTCCATGCCCTACAAAATTACCAAGCGCCGTTTCCCATAGGTAATCGAGAGACCCCATCTAACAGACCAAGACTTCCTTATTGTTGCCTTGAGAGGAGCAGCGGGTCTAAAGCCCCTGGCGGGCCCAGGCCCCCACCCGTGGATTCCGGCCTACGCCGGAATGCGGGTACGGTAGGTACGGCCAGCCCCCGCCAGGGCCGAGTTGCCTCTGCCAAGACAATCGAAAGGCGCCGTCGGCAGGGCCAGAGTCTTACAAAAGTCACCGTTCACGTTTACTTCCGCTAACCCTGAGCTTGTCGAAGGGCCGGTCCGCGGGTCGACGGGCTTACCATGAGCGGTTTTTCAAGGACTACTGAAAGGCATTCTTTCCCAGGCGCGCCTTCTTGACACACCCGGCTGTTACCGCCTAAACTTTCTATGTGTAGAACCACCTATTAGTGGCAGCGTGTCAGTAATTGGTGGGATACAGCAAGCACGGCCCGGTGGTGTAGCGGTTTAACATACTGCCCTGTCAAGGCAGAGATCACGGGTTCAAATCCCGTCCGGGTCGCCACATACAGCATAGTGTATCCTCCCCCCCTCAGATATTGAATGACGGCATTTTACCTCCAGGGCGCGACAAGAGGTGACCGTCAAGCAGCTTTCTGATCTCTACTTATCACTCCCCGACGCCATCGAAAACCTACTCTTGAGCCTGGACATTAGCAACCGTTCCCAGGCTACCATTGGCTCAAGGTGTTATACCAACGCCTTTGACCCTTTCCGCTTCTAGACGCCACCCCCAAATGGATGTCCACTTGGCCACATGATGTTGCTTTGCTCCCAGCTTCGCCGGGGTGTGCCTCTCGACTCGCTTACCTTTACCAATGAGGCGGTCTACCAATAAGGCGGTCAAGCCCAACGAACTCGAGGGTGAGATGCAGGGTGCGGAATAGGCCCGGTCCTCAGTAGCCCGGAAACCTGGGATGGGCGTGGCCGGTCTACCGAACCTGGACCGGAACGTTGAAGGGGCTGTTGAGCTGGTACTAGACGCAACGACCAACGAGGCCGAGCCGCACGCCGGCGAGAGGCATTTCGGATGTCAGGCCGCCTTGTTCCCCACCAGACCCAATTGACTCCGGCAGAACAACACCGGAGCCTGGCGCGGCGACTTCACCGGCCCGAAGCAGGTGGTATCTGTTTTTATAGGAAGAGAGCGGGGCCAGTTCGAGGCCCCGCCGGCGGCCAAAGTCAAAGGGTGAGGTTCAGGTGTTCTTCTGCTAGCCCGGCACGCCGTCGGGGATCAATAAGGTCCTACAGGCTGGGCCACCGTTGGTTCGTCACCGTCCATCCCCTTCGGCGACGGCAACTCCCGGATCTACCGCGCCATCACCGAAACGTCTCTGGCCCGTGCCGAGGGCACCCCTCAACGCTTCTGCGGAACGCGGCCTGGGGGCGCAGCACTATTCATGGATTGGGGTACCCCGATTCAGGTATGGCTGATTCCTTACCACACAGTGAGTCCATGGGGCATTAAGGCCCAGCTTAAGCCGAAATCTGGACCCCTTACCCCAGTCATTAACCGATTTTCCTTGGATGTGCCAAAGCAGCCAGGGCGGCCTGGAGCCCACACTCTAGGACCCAAATCAGATCTTCTCAGAGTAAGAAGACGGAGATTCCCAGAGATTGTCCCTGCCGCCCTGTTACGTGGAAAGGTCACCTGTCCGTTTCAGTGGGTGGTTGTCGCGGGTTGATGCGCCCGAAGGAAGTCGCGCACCTGGTTTATCGTCTTGGCCTTCACGTCTTCTGATTCCTTCCAGGGATACACCGTCACCTCGGCTTTAGGCGCCAACTCCACCAACTCCATGGCGGCCTCGTAAGAGTGCGATGGCGTATCGTCAGGCATGACCAGCATCGGCGTCTGGCACGAGCGAGCGAAGTCCCGCGTCACGCAGTACACGAAGTCCGGCTGGACACGGTAAAGGTTGTGCAGGTACTTTTCGACGGTCTCCATTGTTACGTCAGTCCGGCGTGAGCATAGCTCGGGGCCCCAACTATCGCGGCCGGAGTTATACATGGAGTCTGGGGTTTTGCTTGCGTGCCCAACCGGCTGGCAGAGCACACCGGCCAGGACGCGCTCGGGGGCCCGTTCCATTAGCTTGAGTGCAAAAGGGCCACCGATGCAGTAGCCCATGAAGAAGAACTCCCTTATGTCAAGGTGGTCCATCAACCCTAGTTGGTCGTCTGCGAAGGCTCCCCAGGGGTCGTAAACCTGGACCGGCCCGGTGGACTCTCCGCCAATGGCGTTGCGCTGGTCCATGGTAATGCAACGGAAGTCGTTCTTGAACTCCTCCATCGCGTTGAACACCTGTGTAGGCCAATTGCTGACCAGGGAGTTCAAGCCTCCGCCGGGGGTGACAAGAAGCGGGAAACCGGACCCGGCCTCTTCATATCGGATGCGGACATCGCCTTTGGTATAAAACGGCATTGCAGTTTCTCCTCTTTGACTACAGTACGAGAATTCCCAGCCAATTGTAGCTTGGGAGACCGGGTTGTCAAGGGAGAAGTCGGCGGTTGAAACTGTACGGGGAACCGTTTCCAATCAGGGTCACCACGAAAGAGGCAATATTTTAATTGGCGGAGACAGCGAGGGCATGACTCAACGCCTCTGTGTTTGCCACAATTGCTGAATTCGCCTCTCTGGCACGTCCAGGTCGGGTCCGTTACAGGTCCCTCAACTCCCCCAGCGACTCCACCCGCTCAAAGGCGTCGGCAAGCTGGGCCGCCGGGGATGGAACGTCGGATAGACCATTTGACACATCGGGAGCAATTTGCCCTGATTCTGCCGACTTTGGCGTCGGCGCGCCGCCGGACCAAGCCACGCACCGTGGATTTGTACGATGTTTTCTGCGGGGTGCTGTATGTCTTGAAAAGCGGGTCTCAGTCCTGGCGCTTCCGAAAAGATGGGGGGTGGAGCGGTCATTCGCCTGGCTGGAGAATTGCCGGAGGCTCTGGAAGAACTGCGCAAGAAAGCTCAATGCCAGTCTCCAAATGGTGGTGATTGCCTTCGCAGCCCTAATCCTGAGAAGGCCGTAAACAGGTTCTCAGAGGGTACTCCTCGGGCGGAGGTAGTAAGGGACAAAAGTCTTGTGATCGTAATTACTGCAACATTACCTCCGTTTTCGTAACACCTTCCACAAGCGTATATCTGCAATTCTGCTGAGGGCATCAGGAGCGCCAGTTCTCCGAGTTCAGGACTCTGCATGCGCTCATCCCTCAACTCCCGACCAGGTGGCCAGCATCAATTTGACCAGCGCCGCCTCATGGAGAACCCACATTCGGATATACATCCTGCATGGTCGCCTGATGGTTCGCGTATCGCATTCATTGGGGATGGGATCTTCACTATGGTTGCCGATGGTTCGGAGCAGCAACCTGTTTTTCCTGCTGGAAAGTTAATGGACTGGGCCAGTGGCATGAATACGCGCCCTTCGGGTATTGAAGATGCCCCAACATGGTCCCCAGATGGAAAAGGTTGGCTTACTTAGGTAGAGAAACGATGTCCCAGGCTCCAACAGTTGGGAACCGCAGATTATGGGATATAGTCCTTGCGGTCAAGATCGGCACCACTGAATTAACCAGGCTATTCGTTGCCAAAGGTTCCCTCAAAGACAAGATTGGCGAATCACGAAAGTGGTCTCCGGACGGTGGACACTTGGCCTTCACGTATTTCCAGAGGGAGAGTAGAACTGGGACTGTATACATCATCAAGCCGTCCGGCTCCGACTTACGCGAGGTTGCGGTGATAAACGATGATCTCCATGCGGGAGGCCTTTCCAACATTGAGTGGTCCGCCGACGGAACCCAGATTCTGTTCTCATTTGGAACATACGAAGATGGATCACGCGGGTCCATATACATCGTCAACCAGGACGGAACCAGCCTTCGACGGGTGGGGGACGGGGTCTATTTCTCAGGGTCTCCAGACAACTCTCGCATTGCCAGACTTATCCGGGCTAGTCAGGACTCGGAATTCAGTCTCGACACCATGGCTACAGACGGGTCGAGCTTCAGGGTTTTGGTGAGAACGGAAGATGGAAAACTGACATCGGAGCACGAAAAGTGATTCTTATTGGCCGGGAGCACCAACCGACGTCAAACTTTATTGCCTCATTACCATCCCAGACGTAGACGCGTGCATCATACGGTCCTCAAGGGGTGGCGCAGAAGGGCGTCGGCGTCACCGACGTAACGGGCAGGCATGGCTGGACTCGGCCAGCCACCTAAAAGCATCAGGTCCACGTCCCTGGCCCCGACCCTGGCGGCGTCAGTAACCGCTCCGCGGCGTGTGCTGTGCCTGGACAGCCCGGGTTGGCCTAAGGGCTTGACCTCAATGCGCGATGCGTAGGGCAATATTCCGGGCTGACAGTGCTAGCCGACCCGAACAACGAGCTCGTCTGCTCCGGTACATTTGGAAGAACAGCGGGGCACTGCCAGTCCCTGCTGCAGGGTAGTTGGCCAGCCAGTCCCGTAGGTGACTCCCCACTGCGATGGTCCGGGAGTCCACCACCCCCGCAGTCAGACCCGCGCCAAGTTGGTCCCCCTTGACGAGGCGGATATGGAAACAGTACTCGCTGCCGCCGGACTCCACGTCGCCGATGGTCAGAACGGCGAGCTCGTCCCGCTGGCCTGCTGTGGTGTAGGCATGGTAACGAGGGCAGCGTCCCGCTGGCAGATGCCCTCGGTGGCAGTGTTAGACACGATGACGTATAGCATAGGGCGGAGCATCGGCCGTAATGGTCGCCCCGGATACCCCGAAGGGGGCATCCCGCCGAGCTACGATGCGTCCGGCACCCCGGAGGAACTTCCCCACGGCAGCATCGGCGGTCTGGTCAGCATGGCTAGCCCACTTGTGAGCCCGGCGGAGGCGGACCCGAGCCCTGGCCCCAAGTTGCAGCGCGGCCCCCACGCGTCGGCGGTCAGCCAATCTTGTCCTCCACGTAGCGAGCCAGGTTCTCCGCGTCTGATTTGTGTAGCTTGTCGAATTTCTCCTCAGCCCCATCCACCCAGACGGACACACTCCCGAACATCATCCCCTTGGTGAACGTTACCCTTTCGATGTCTTCGTGGGGGAACGCAATTGCCTTTGCCTTACCTATGGGTGGCTTCTGGACGAATATCAGCCGGCCCTGCGTGGCTGCCAGCACTCCATATTCCAGGGTGGCGCTGCTGACCTTCAGCCCCTTTCTGTCGTCATACACCGCCATAAAGAGGGTTTCGGCCATCTCATCCTCTGCGAGTATTCCCGCCAGGTGATTCAATGCACCGGAAACGCCGCCGACACCCGTACTGAGCGCGCTGGATCGTGCGAGATCATCCAAAGCATGGGCCTTGACAGTCTTCGCGTCTTGGCTACTGAGTCAGTGCCTCCAGGGGCTTTCGATGCTAGATGCTCGGCCATCTTACGTGCTCTGAACTTGCCCTCCAGCAGTTGACCGTGGCACTCCTCTTTCTTCTTGCCCCTATGAATGGTGATCCGGTGCTTGGCTATCCCTGGGGAGAACTCCGCGCCGGTTATCTCGTAGCAAGGGAAGTCTCGGACCTTGAGCTTGCTGAAGGAGAATGCCCGCTGAGTTATGAACATCACGCGGTGATTGGTGACGACCATCAGGCACTCAGGGTTGCCCTTGTAATCTACGCACAACATCTTCTCTGGCAACTCATCTGGTCGGAGCAGACTTGGAAGCTGCTTGAGCCAATCGCTGTTGGTGACACGAAAGACGCCGTTCAGTTCGGCCATTGCGGAGTTGATAGCATGGACCTGGGCCGGGGTGGGAGAATGAGGCTTGGAAGGTGAGGACATAAGGGTGCCCCCTTGCGAGTAGGTTCGGTACTCGCTACAGCCCCGAGGCCCTATACATCAGCCTCGCAAGGGGACATGAAAAACCGAACCCAGTGCAAAGACTGATGTAGGGACCTACGCCAAGAGCAGAGTCTTTAGGACTGTAGCGAGTCGAGTACAACACACAAGGGGCCAGTGTGCTACGGCGTGCTGGCACCAAAATCAGAAACGGGGCCTAAAGACCCCGCGTGCTTGAATGAATGTAAACAGACTCTAGTACTACAGTTGCAGATTGAAAACGACTAGGATTGGGGCAATCAACGGGTGGTGAGGTGAGGCTGTGGCAGTGCATGGGGATGGGGTGGCAGAGGTCGCCCGGTGGGCTGAGGGTATCGACCGGGTACACGAGTGCATTGCGGGGCGGTTCCGGCGTCCCGAACCACGTCGACGATCGCTGGACTATCTGAAAGGGCTGCTCAGTCCGGTGGAGCGCAAGAACGGCTGGCAACTGGCGGAGCAGGCCGGGGACGCCACACCCTATGGGGTGCAGCATCTGCTGTCAACCTACATTTGGGACGCGGACCTGGTTCGCGATGATCTCAGGGACTACGTGGTGGAGCACCTGGGCGACGCCAACGGGGTGTTGGTGGTGGACGAGACTGGGTTTCTGAAGAAGGGCAACAAGTCTGTGGGGGTGCAGCGTCAGTACAGCGGCACGGCGGGACGGATCGAGAACTGCCAGATTGGGGTATTCTTGACCTACGCTACTGCCAAGGGGAGGACCCTGCTGGACCGGGAGCTTTACCTGCCTCAGGTGTGGGCCGATGACCAGGAACGCCGGGAGGAGGCTGGCGTGCCGGAGCAAGTGGCGTTTCGCACCAAGCCGCAACTGGCCCGGCGGATGCTGGAACGGGCGGTGGAGTCGGGAGTCCCCTTCGGCTGGGCCACCGGGGACGAGGTCTACGGCAATGACCGCAACCTGCGGCTGTGGCTGGAGCGGCGGGACGTTCCTCACGTGCTGGCCATCAAGAGCAATGAGAAGTTGTGGGCTGGGACGGACCAGGGTCCGCGCCAAGTGCGGGCTGACCGGCTGGCGTCTGGGGTTGAAGAGTCGGGCTGGGTCCGGCTGAGCGCCGGTGATGGGGCCAAGGGTCCTCGGGTCTACGACTGGGCCTTGGTGGATATTCGGCCCCTGAGAGAACCTGGCAAGGGGTACTGGCTGCTGGCCCGGCGCAGCGTGGCCAAGCCCGAGGAACTGGCCTACTACGTGTGCTACGGCCCGACGGGAACAGCCCTGGAGGAACTGGTGCGGGTGGCCGGAACCCGGTGGGCCATTGAGGAATGCTTTGAGGAGGCCAAGGGACAGGTGGGACTGGACCAATACGAGGTGCGCCGGTGGGACGGCTGGTACCGGCACATCACCCTGGCGATGCTGGCCCACGCCTACCTGGCGGTGGTACGGCGCCAGGCATCGTCGCCGGGACGTCTGGGAGAAAAGGGGGCTGCCCCAGTTTGGAGGAAAGGCTGATACCGCTGACGGTGCCCGAGGTTCGGCGGTTACTCTACCGGCTGATATGGAGACACCACCCTACGGACGAATCAGTGCTGCGGTGGTCTCAGTGGAGACGGCGGCACCAAGCAACGGCCCGGCGCTGTCATTACCGACGCCGCCTGAAACTCCTCACCACATATCTGCAACTGTAGTACTAAGGGGCAAATGACGCCGTAGTTGTAGGTAGGCTGAATGATATGCCTGTTACCTTTCCTGGCCCTCAAACCCCAGGAGCTCAATGCCCAACCCATCCCCCTTAGCTTGGGCCAGCACTTTGAAGTCGCCATACTCGTTGGGGTCCACCAGGGTCATCATGGCCATACGGCTCAGTTCCGTTCGGGCGGCGGATAGGCCCTGCGTCTGGAGGGCATTGAGGAACGCGGAGAAGCCGAGGTTCGTCAGGAACTGGCTCTGTAGGGCGTAGCCCACGGTGGCTAGACCGTGTAGATCACCCATCCGCATGAGGGACGTGAAGTCCACCTGGCAGGTAATGTCCTGTTGCCCGATGTGCTGGTACGGGTCGCTGCTGACGACGTGTCGATTGAAACAGACCAGCGTTCCCTGGGCATTCTGGGGCGAGTAGAGGTCAGTGGCCAGTTGACCGTAGTCGATAGTGAGAATAAACCCCCGGTCTAGGGCTCCGGAAAGCTGGGCAGTCCAGTCCTCCATGGCCAAGTTCACCTCACCTCGATACCCTTCAGTCAAGGATAAGCCCAAGCTGGTCAGCCTCTTTTCGATGCGAGGAGAGGATGGCTCGTCCAAGACTTCGGTGAGATTCCCCCCCGCCGATGTGACGAAGACTTCCTTGACTCTTCCACCTTGGATGGCGAACCGGTGGACCGGGAAGTTGTCGATCAACTCGTTGCACAGGATACAACCAACAACATTTCGGAACGCCCGAAGTCCTTCGGTTTTAACTCGTTGGATTCCCAAGATCGCGTCTTGCCCGCTTGAGGATCTCTCATCTCCAGTCCCGTTGGCCCAGTCAAAGGTGTGGTCAGGTGATTGGAGCCATCCAGGCTCGTAGTCTGCGGCGACATAGCAAAGTGCCTGAGCGAACCGGGGGGCCATCCGCCAGCAGGCATCCACGATGGATTGAGCCAAGACGCCGTCGCCGGAACCCACCTCGATCACATGGAAAACGGGAGGGTCTCCGAGGAGGTGCCACATCTGCTCCAGTTGCCGCGCGATCAGGGCACCGAAAACCGGGTGACTCGTGGAAGAGGTCCCGAAGTGGGTGCTGATCCTGTTGCCCCGGGCAGAATAAAAGCCTCCACTGGACGAGTACAGGCAGGCCCGCATGAACCGAGCGAAAGTAATTCGCCCATTCTTTTTAATTAGTTCTTTGATCTCCTGGTCAACCGCTGAGCGCAACGTCATCCCCCAGCATGGCTAAGATTCCCTGGCCCATTAAGCAAGCGTATCAATGACAACTGCGTGTGGGCAGTCCATCCGATATGACATCCTTAGTATCTCTGGAATAGGACCAGGCCACAACTGGAGTTGAGAGGTGGAAGCAGAAACTGGATAGGCAGGCTAATGGGAGTTTACAACTTGGACATTGTAGCCTTGGCCTGCTCCCAGCCGCCGGAGGGCCGTAGCAGTTGGACCCTGCACCTGCTGGCGGACCAGTTGGTGGAACGGGAGATATTGGATGACATCGGCACCGAGACGGTGCGCAAGACTCTGAAAAACCCAACTCAAGCCTTGGCTGAAACAGTGCTGGTGCATCCCGCCCCAAGGGAGTTCCGATTTCGTGTACGTCATGGAGGACGTGCTGGAGGTCTACCATCGACAGTACGCGGACAACGAGGTCCTGGTGTGTTTGGACGAGACCAGCAAGCAACTGGTGGAAGAGACCCGAAAGCCCCGGCCATCGCGGCCCGGGGCTGCCATGGCCTACGATTACGAATACCGGCGCAGGGGAGTGAGCAGCATGATCATGCTGTTTGCGCCCTTGGAGGGATGGCAGCGAGTTGAGGTAACAGAGCGGCGCGCCAGGGCCGATTGGGTCGGCGTGGTGCGGAAACTGGTGGATGAGGACTATGCCGACCGGGAACGGATAGCACTGGTAGTGGACAACTGGAACACCCATCACCCAGCTTCGCTGTACGAGGCTTTTGAGCCAGACGAGGCGCGGCGCATAGCCCAGCGGCTGGAGATTCACTACACGCCGAAACACGGAAGCTGGCTCAACATGGCCGAGATAGAGCTAGGGGTGCTGCGCGGCAGTGCCTGGACCGACGGATTCCCAGTCAGGACATCCTGGAAGGAGAGACAAAGGGATGGCAGGACCAACGGAACCGCGACGCAATCCGGGTGGACTGACGCTTCACCACCGCGGACGCCCGCATCAAACTGAAGTCCCTTTACCCATCAATACGAAGGTGAAAGACTACTAGTGCTGGACGGCATACTCCTCAAAACCCCTTTATAGCGAGGCCGGAATGTGGGCCCGACTGACGTCAGGGCGATTGACTCCCCGGCCTTGCTGCCAGTAGACTGTCTTTACCAAAATATTGTTACCTAATTGACCCACGGGCGGTTAGCTCAGTTGGTTAGAGTACTTGCTCGACACGCAAGAGGTCAGTGGTTCGAGTCCACTACCGCCCACCAACGCCCACCAACGCCCTCTGCCTCGCCTATTGTTTCCCGCCTTACCGGCGTAACGGGAACGCAACGATAGACAACGGCGTGAACGTAAGCCTCCGAAACCGCGCGGCAGCCTCCCTCACCCATCCGCTTATCCTTGTTGCCCTGGTCGTTTTGGTGATTAACGACCTGGCGTTCAAGGCGTTTTGCCCAATTCCCGGGTTACGGGCAAACTTAGTACTACAGTTGCAGATATGTGGTGAGGAGTTTCAGGCGGCGTCGGTAATGACAGCGCCGGGCCGTTGCTTGGTGCCGCCGTCTCCACTGAGACCACCGCAGCACTGATTCGTCCGTAGGGTGGTGTCTCCATATCAGCCGGTAGAGTAACCGCCGAACCTCGGGCACCGTCAGCGGTATCAGCCTTTCCTCCAAACTGGGGCAGCCCCCTTTTCTCCCAGACGTCCCGGCGACGATGCCTGGCGCCGTACCACCGCCAGGTAGGCGTGGGCCAGCATCGCCAGGGTGATGTGCCGGTACCAGCCGTCCCACCGGCGCACCTCGTATTGGTCCAGTCCCACCTGTCCCTTGGCCTCCTCAAAGCATTCCTCAATGGCCCACCGGGTTCCGGCCACCCGCACCAGTTCCTCCAGGGCTGTTCCCGTCGGGCCGTAGCACACGTAGTAGGCCAGTTCCTCGGGCTTGGCCACGCTGCGCCGGGCCAGCAGCCAGTACCCCTTGCCAGGTTCTCTCAGGGGCCGAATATCCACCAAGGCCCAGTCGTAGACCCGAGGACCCTTGGCCCCATCACCGGCGCTCAGCCGGACCCAGCCCGACTCTTCAACCCCAGACGCCAGCCGGTCAGCCCGCACTTGGCGCGGACCCTGGTCCGTCCCAGCCCACAACTTCTCATTGCTCTTGATGGCCAGCACGTGAGGAACGTCCCGCCGCTCCAGCCACAGCCGCAGGTTGCGGTCATTGCCGTAGACCTCGTCCCCGGTGGCCCAGCCGAAGGGGACTCCCGACTCCACCGCCCGTTCCAGCATCCGCCGGGCCAGTTGCGGCTTGGTGCGAAACGCCACTTGCTCCGGCACGCCAGCCTCCTCCCGGCGTTCCTGGTCATCGGCCCACACCTGAGGCAGGTAAAGCTCCCGGTCCAGCAGGGTCCTCCCCTTGGCAGTAGCGTAGGTCAAGAATACCCCAATCTGGCAGTTCTCGATCCGTCCCGCCGTGCCGCTGTACTGACGCTGCACCCCCACAGACTTGTTGCCCTTCTTCAGAAACCCAGTCTCGTCCACCACCAACACCCCGTTGGCGTCGCCCAGGTGCTCCACCACGTAGTCCCTGAGATCATCGCGAACCAGGTCCGCGTCCCAAATGTAGGTTGACAGCAGATGCTGCACCCCATAGGGTGTGGCGTCCCCGGCCTGCTCCGCCAGTTGCCAGCCGTTCTTGCGCTCCACCGGACTGAGCAGCCCTTTCAGATAGTCCAGCGATCGTCGACGTGGTTCGGGACGCCGGAACCGCCCCGCAATGCACTCGTGTACCCGGTCGATACCCTCAGCCCACCGGGCGACCTCTGCCACCCCATCCCCATGCACTGCCACAGCCTCACCTCACCACCCGTTGATTGCCCCAATCCTAGTCGTTTTCAATCTGCAACTGTAGTACTAGTAGCCGAACATCTTTGAATTGAGGGATAAAATACTTCATCCCGTCATTCCCGCGAAAGCGGGAATCCACTACCCGCTACACTGGACTCCCGCGTAAGCGGGAGTGACCATAGGTGGTTTTCACCACCCTATCAGCTAACCCTCATTTCAAAAGTCGCACCACTAGGGCAGACGCGCCGTAGACAAGTTGGCTGAACCTTCCAAGACGGCTTCGGGAATCGGAATTTCCACGCCGTACTCCCCTTCTTTCGCCTCAATTCTGTATCCGCCGCAGGCCTGTTGTTGGAATGGAGTAAACTGCCACTCCATACGGTATTCTCGGATATGATGGCTCTGCTCATCCAGCACCAGGTTTATTTTGAGCGTTTCATCCCTGGACCACTCCAACGACGTATAGGCATCCTTCAGGTCTACCGCCAACGAAAGGGTCCCATCCTGGCTTGGGGAGAATTTTAGAGCCTCGGCTTCGGCGAAGAAGAGAATGCTAGCCAGCATTCGGTGGGGACTAGAGAACCCGCGGGCCCAAGCCGTTTCACTGAAGAAATCGGCAAAGTCTACTTGTCTCCACCCGCCGCTGAACTCCGTCCAGAATTCCGTAGCACCACCTCTTTCCATTGAATCGATTATGAAGAGGCGGGGGCCGCCGTCGTACAAATACACCAGGTTTGCCTCGGTCGGACTGAAATCGAAAATCCGGTAGTCCGCCCAATCGATGCTGCCGAAGTTATGAGACCCACAGCGGCGTCCCGTCCAGTTCCCTCTAATCTTGTAGCTGGCCGACCCGGCTTGTTGCAGGGCCACGAAGGCGCTTCGTACAACTTCATACGCGCTGGGCTCGCCGACGGCTGTGGACGGGTCCAGCAGCGCGTCGTCAAACACTATCAGCTCTTCAACTTGGGCCATGTTCATCCCGGGCCTGACCAGGGGATGGGAATGCAGCCGAAAAAGGGCTTCATCGATGGGGCTGAGATACGGCATACGCAAGGCGTTGTGTACATTCATAATGCTGGCTGGATGATTTCGGTGATGAATCGGCAAGAGGGCGTGTAACGCCTCGTGAATAGTGGTGCGCCTGATGGACTCGGCGGCAACTCCGATCTCCTTCAGGACTGCACGCTCGTCCAGCCATACGGCAATGGAGGCGCTGGTAACCTCGCCGCTGGAGTTTGACTTGGACTTGGCGCACCCCCGGGCCTTGGCGCAGTGACGCCCGAAACCAACTGCCGAGGCGGTTGAAGCCGCCACGCCCACGTAGGCTTGAAAGTTGGCTTCGTCCCTGGATTCGACCCAGCGAAATTCGAGGTCCAGCAAAGGAGCGAGTTCCTCTAGGACCTCTTCCAGCACGACCAAGTAGTCCTCTTGCCCGGTGGCCCAAACGCTGACCGGCGTGGCCTGGGGCCATTTTTCGATGGTCTCAGCCCCCCAACCAGCGCAGCCTCCGTGAAAGTCGCCAGCTTCTCGGCGGACCAGCAAGCCCGGTCGGTCGCTAAAGCACTCCCACACTTCCCGGGTAACGCCCAGAATACGGGAAGGCACTTCCAGGGGCAGAGACAGGGGAACTTCCCCACCGTAATCGAAGACTATTTCCTGGGGGCCTATCGGAAGGCGCAAAGTCAGCGACTCGGAGGTCGGGCTAAATCCGTCGGTTAATTGCATCAGAAGTCGGTCCTGGCAGCCTTTTTCGCTAACCTCATCCAGCAGGCAGGAAAGGGCAATAGGCTGGGCATCTTCCAGCGGCCAATAGCCCTCATTGTGCAGGAACAGCGTGACCTCGACGTTGACGGTCTCGTCAGACCAATATCCGGCGACGCTGGCCTCGGCATCCAGCGCCAGGTGGGTGGGAAGCCGCTCGGGCACATCCACCCCAACATCCATCACATTGCCATCTCCCCAACGGTAGCCATCCTCCAGTCCCCCGGCAAAGACCCGCACGCTGCTTTCGCCCTGCTCCACGACTGCCGTGGCAACCGCGTCACCACTTGAACCGGGACCAACTGACCCGATGACTTGACCGTCGGAGCAAGTCGCGCCAACGTCGACGTCGCAGACTACGCCCACCTGCACCTCCCCGCTGGGAGTTACGCCTTCGTTCCTCACGACGAACCCTATCTCAACGATTCCCTTACCATCCTGCCGGTAGCCCTTCTGGCGTACAAAATCCAGGTCTAAAGAGAGCTGCACGTATTCAACTGCAACGGCGGCAACGGCGGTGTTGTTGTTGGTAACAGCCTCTAGTGTGCCAGTCTCGGCTTGGACCGCCATCATGTAGGCGCCGGTCTCCGGGTAAACCGGCACCGCCACGATCCGGGTCTCGTCAGGGGCCAACTGGGTGATGACGGCGGCACGGGCCAGGCTGCCGGGAGAGCCTCCCGGGTCCCCGGCGCTAGGATCTGGGGTCCACTCTGACGAAAGCACTACTGTTTCAGCCAGCCGGTCGCCCTGATTGCCGACTTCCACTTCCAACGAGGTGGAACGAGCGCCCACTATCTGGTGGCCCAGCGTCTTCAGGGTAATGTCAGCCACCCTGGCGTCGACCTGGACCTGAGTTTCTGAACCGGCAACTCGCACGGATACCTGGTGACTGCCTGGAGGGAGTTCATGGTCGAAATTTATGGAGACCGCCTGGCCGCCGGGTAAGGCGTCGATGACCTCGACCGCTTCCGAGACTCCGCCATCCAAGGCAACTTCCACCGGCAGGGAAACGTCACCGGCCAACTCCCCAAGGTTGCGCACTGCTACCGAAAACCCGGTTTTGACCAGGCCGTCCTCTGCCCCAATTACCTGGACATCAACCCTTTCTACCTCGTATTGGGCAGGAGCAGGAGAGGGCGCAGCGGGAACAGGAGTCGCCGCGGCTGCGGCCTCCGGCAGGGGAGCTTCGGGGGCTGTTTGGCCACAGGCCGACAGGGCGGCGGCCATGATGGACAGGAAGAACGGCCACAGCTTTCGTTGCCATGCAGGAAGAGAAGAACTCAAAGCATCTACCCAAGATGACGCGGTGAAGTGGTGGTTAGGCGCCTCCACGGCGACCTCAATAGCTGGCTATAGCTTCAAGGGGTTGGGCCAACGCCACATTTAGCTGCTGCCTAAAGCACTCGACGGCGCCATCCACTATGCAAAGTCAAGGCCCCGGACTATCGAGTTGGCGGCCCAGGCCTTCCAACTGCGCCTCTTTTGACTATCAGCGCCTCCAGGGACCGCCCGGGGATGTCCGAAAAGGAAAGGAGACCGGCAAAACCCCAGGCTATCGTCCCTTCTGGACAATGGGGGCCTCTATTGGAGGGCCCCCACACTACTATTTACGACCCACACACCACGGGCCGGATAACCCAGGTTGCATCAAGGCCGATGGCCGGCGCCAGAAAAAGCCTACCAGCCCATGGCGTACCCGATGTTTCCCTTGGGGGACGAGCCGCCCATGATAACGCCCCTTTCCTTGTCGTAACGGATACCCATCACCTTGCCGTTGCTCCAAGGCTCGGTGAGAACCACCTGGTGCCCCAGGTCACGCAGCTTGTTGACCACGTCCCGGGAAATGCCCGGCTCGGCAACCACCGTAGCCGGATAGGCAGCCCGGGGGTAGAAGGAAGAGGGGAAATGTACCGAGTGGACTGTAGGCGCGTCCAGGGCCTCCTGAATGTCCATGCCGAACTCCACATAATTGAGGAAGAACTGCAATGTCCACTGCTCTTGGGCATCCCCGCCCGGCGTACCGAAGACCATGAAGGGGTCGTCACCCTTGGTGACCAACGTGGGAGTCAGGGTGGCCCGTGGACGCTTGTGGGGGGCTAGGGCATTGGGCCGTTCTGGATTGAGGTAGAACATCTGGCCCCGGGTGCCCAGGGGGAACCCCAATCCCCGGACCACCGGCGACGTGCCCAGCCAGCCACCGCTGGGGGTGGCGGCCACCATATTCCCCTCCCGGTCCACAGCGTCCAGGTGGGTCGTGTCTCCTACGTGGGCGTGGCCCAAACCCAGGTCCCGGATGGCCCGGGCGTCTACACCCAGGGCTTGGCGATTGTCCTCGACCACGTCCACCGTGGCGTAGGCGGGCACCCCCTGGCCCACGTCTCCGGGACGCATTTCCGTGGAGGCAGCAGACCCAATCAACTCCTGCCTGCCGGCGGCGTACCTGGGGGACAACAGCACATCCAGGGGCACCTTGTCGAAGTTGGGGTCACCGTAGTAGGCTTCGCGGTCGGCGAAGGCCAACTTCCCCGCCTCAATCCAGGTATGGAGGTATTCCGGGGTGTTGTGATTCAGGCCACCCACGTCAAAACCGGCCATTATGTTCAGATGCTGGAGGAACACCGGCCCCTGGGTCCAGGGAGGACACTTGTGGACCGTCAGGTCTCCGTAGTTGGAGAAAATCGGCTCTTCCACCGAGGCGTTCCATTCGGCCATATCCTCGTAGGAGAGCAGCCCAGTGTGGGCCATTCCGCTGGCGTCTTCCACCGGATTGTTGGTGATAAATTCAACGATGGTCTCGGCTACTCTACCCTTGTAGAAGGCATCCCGGGCACCCTGAATGCCCGCTATTCTGCCGCCATGTTTCGCCTCCTCCTCACCACGGCACAGGTCTTTAAGGACCTCGGCGAAGCCGGGGTTGCGGAAAACCTCTCCCACCTCGGGGACGTGACCCTGGGGGTAGTAGACCTCCCCGGTGGTGGGATAAAGCTGGGTGAATTTCTGGTAGCTGGCCGTCAGGCTGTTGTGCAGTCGCTGGTACATTGGGAACCCGTTTTCCGCCAACTCGATGGCCGGCTGGAGCACCTGGGAAAAGCTCATGGTGCCGAAGCGGGCGATGGCCGTGGCCCAGGTGTCAACCACCGCGGGGACGCAGGCAGGGAGGTAGCCGTCGCCGGGGATGAGGTCGATTCCGTGCTCCCGGCACCAGTCGATGCTGAAGGCTCCGGGGGACCAACCCATGCCGCTGATGCAGTAGGTCTTCTTCTCCTTGGCCGAGTAGACCAGGACGGGGACCTCTCCTCCGATGCCGTTACTGGTGGGTTCCAGCAGGTTCAGGCAGAAGCACATGGCGGCTGCGGCGTCGATGGCGTTGCCACCCTGTTCCATGATGCGGAACCCTGCTGTGGTGGCCAGGTAGTGACCCGAAGTGACCACCCCACGGGTGCCCATGATTACTGGTCGAGTGGTGAATCCTGCCATTCTTCGCCTCCCCTATTTCTAACCGTCTCCGCCCTGGTTTAACAACCGGGGCGAGCAGCTCCAGCTCATGTTCAATGGCTGCTGGGCGTCGTTTACTTAGACCCCACCTTACCCGGCATGTCCACATAGTGGGGCATCACTTCATCTACGAAGAGTTCCAGGGACCGCATTGCCTGCTCGTGGGTCAGGCTGCCCCATTGGAAGGAACAGACGAAATAGTTGGCCCCGGTGGTGATGTACTCGTCGATGTAATCTCGGACCGCGGCTGGCGTTCCCGCCATGACCCCGAATCCCGCGCCCTGACCGCCGGTGGATGCCAGGCCCCCCGGGGATTCTCGCCGCTGCTGTTGCTCATCCAGCCTTTCTTCCAGGGCCCAGTACAGGTCGCGGCGGGCCTCCCGCTCGGGGGCCGCTTGCGGTCTCATGCGCTCGTTGGGGACCAGGAACTGGGTCAGGCCCCGCTTCTCCGCCTCAATGCGTCGGGGCGCTCCCAGGTTCCACTTGTATTCGTCCCAGGCCGGGGTGGCAATTTCCAGGGCCTCTTTCTCGGTTTCCGCCAGGTACATGTGGTTGACCATGCCAATCTTTGGCTCGGTGCCCTGCAAGGTCAGCGCGCCGGGCCCCTGGTACTGGTCCCACAGGTCCCGATAGCGTTTGACGTTGGCCTCGAAGGAGTCCAAAGAGCCGACGATTACCGTATTCATCCCCTCCATCGCCGCCGTCGCCACGTTCCGCATGTACCAGAAGGGGGGATAGGGCTGCTGTTTGGGACGCAGGCGCATGGGCAGCGAGTCGAAGTTGTAGAACTCGCCCTCGTAACTCAATTCGTCGTGGCTAAGACCCTCGCGGATAATGTCCAGCGTTTCCAGGTACCTGGCGTAATTGGTCTCTACGTCTGATTCCTGGCCCCAGAAGTAGGCTTCCAGGACCCCGCCGCGACCCACGCCGATTTCCATCCGTCCCCCGCTGAGGTTGTCCAGCATACTTATCTCTTCAATAAGCCGGATGGGGTGATGCAAGGGCAGGACGTAGATGCAGGGCACCAGCTTCATCTGCTTGGTGCGTTGGGCCACTGACGCCAGGAAGACGTTCTGCGAAGGGGCCAAACTATGGACTGCGGGGGTGTGGTGTTCGGCCAAGTGATAAGCGTAGAACCCGGTGGCGTCCAGTCGCTCGACTTGCTCCAGACGCTCCCGATAAATCTGCTCCAGCGACAGGTCGGCAACGGGTTCAATGTGGTCGAAAACCCCGAATTCGAGGGCCATACTGCTTCTCCAAATATAGTGTGCCGAACTTCCAACAGGCCCAACGAATCGGGAAGAACCCAGAGAGCCCGACTATTGTTCGTATTGGTAGTCTAGGAGGGCTATCCGCACTTGTCAATTTGCGGGGCCAGCCGACGGGCTGTACCCATCGAGGGCCGGCAGCGCCTTGAACGGCGCTTGGCACGGGCCTTCTAGTCCTGGTTGTAGCAAGGCCAGCCCGAAAGTTAGCGGGCCTGTCGGATGCGGGGCATTATCGTAAAGAGGCAAGGGGGCTGCCGAAGGTGTTCAAGGGGATTCGACACCGGCTATAATGCTGGCAGATTCGCCGGCTGCGGATTCCAGCCGCGCCATCCTCCAATCAGCAGAGGCTGAAGGAGCCCATACCAGATTGACCCGGAGGGAATGGAGAGGAAATAGAATGGAAGTTTACGAATGTATCAGAAGCCGCCGCACGGTGCGCAATTTCAAGCCCGACCCGATACCGGAGCCGCTGGTGCGCCGCATTCTCCAGGGGGCCCGGCGGTCGCCCAGTTCCAGCCACTCCCAACCGTGGCAACTCGTCGTCGTCAGGGACCGGGACACCCTGGTAGAGCTGGGGCGAATCGCCACCCAGGGCGCTTTCATAGCCCAGGCCCCTATGGCGATAGTGTTCCTGATGGACAATGCCCCTCGGCCCCAACTTGACGCCGGTCGGGCGATACAACAGATGGAACTGACCGCCTGGGCCGAAGGAGTCGGCACCTGCTTCGTCGGAGTGCGGCAAGAGGAGCAGCAGCGGGAAATAAAGGAACTGTTGGGCATACCGGCGGAAATGGAGCTGATAACCATCCTGCCCTTCGGATACCGGGACGAGACGGTAACCCGGGAAAGCCGGCCTCGCCGGGCTCTGCGGGACATGGTGCACGGCGAGAAATTCGGGCAGCCGTACCGGACCGGCTAAGGGCGGTGACCCAAAACTGGCCCGGCCACGGTAAAACGACGCTCACGGCACAGCAGCACGTTGTCTGGATGCTTGGGCGGCGAGGACACGATTGGGAGGGCTTATATCCAGCCCTCCCAATCACTAGGCGCTGGTTACCTGGATGCGAGACACCCTTCCCCTATCGCCGCTGCCCGAATGCACCTTTACTTCCACTTCCTCGTCGGTATGACTTTCGGTGAAGTAATGAATTTCCTTGTTGTCCACGTCCGCTTTCACCAGAATCTCGGTGCAACCAACATCGTCGCTGAGAACCGGCGAGTTGTAGAGCCTTATCCTGACCCCCCGCTGGACATTAATCAAGGCGCAGGATAGAGCCGCTCCATCAGCGATGGGGGTGCTGATGAGGGTGAGGTTCCAGTCCGAGTCGACGTGGCTGACTATCTTTCCGATGTAGTGCTGGGTGCACTCCGGGCCTTCGTAAAACCTAATATCTCCCACAGTGCTATCTCTCCTTCTTCGTTGGTCGTCAGATTAGTTTCCGCCTGGCTGGGAACTTGCCAAGGGCTGATGTTTACCCGATTCGCTGCTGTTAACGAACTGCCCGGCGGCTTCCCTAGTCCATCGCCAGGACCACGGTGCCCGTCGAGGACAGGGAGCCCCCGGTGCCGTTTACTATCGCTATCCTGGGGTCCTGATTGGGGCCGCCCTTAACCTTCACCTGCCGGGCGCCCCCCTCGCCCCGCATCTGCCGTACCGCTTCCACGATGAGGAAACTGCCGTACATCCCCGGGTGGGTGTAGGAGAGGCCCCCGCCGGCGGTGTTCAGGGGAAAGTCTCCGCCGGGCGCGGTGCGCTGGCCAGCCACAAAATCCGCCGCCTCTCCAGGCTTGCAGAATCCTAGGCCCTCCAGCGTGAGCATAACCGTGTAGGTAAAAGAATCGTAGATGAGGGCCAGTTCGATGTCGTCATGGGTTACTCCGGCCCGGGAAAGCGCCCGGGGGCCGGTCTCCCGGGCGATCATGGAAGTGAAAGAAGGCATCATGCTGATACCGTTATGGTCGTGACCTTCGGCTGCGCCCAATACCCAAACGGGCTGCTTGCGGCAATTGGCCGCTATCTCGGCAGTGGTCACGATGATGGCCGCACCGGAGTCGGTTACCAAGCAGCAGTCCAGAAGATGGAAGGGCCAAGAGACCCAGCGGGAATTGTGGTAGTCGTCGAAGGACATAGGGGATTCGTGCATTACTGCCTTGGGGTTGAGGTTGGCCCATTTGCGAGTGGCTACAGCTATTTCGGCCATCCCCTGCCGGGTCCGCTCTTCGCCGTACAGGTGCATGTAGCGGGAGCAGGCCAGCGAATAGTTGATAGGAGCGCCGATGATGCCGTAGGGCGACTCGTATTGGGCCGTCGGTAGGTTGGCGTCGCCGGGCACCCTGGCCCGGGTGGAGCGGCCCGCCTGGCCGTGGGTTATCAAGGCTACATCGCAGTAACCCGCCCGGATGGCCGCCGCCGCGTGGGCCACGTGAATGACGAAGGAGGAACCGCCGACGTAAGTGCTATCGGTGTATTCGGGGTTGATGCCCAGGTACTCCGCGGTAACCAAGGTGGAAAAACCGGCAGTCAGGACTCCGTTGACGTCGCTCTTGGAGAGCCCGGCATCTTCCAGGGCGTTGTGCGCCGCCTCGGCGTGGTGTTGCAGGGAAGACTTGTGGGGCACGGTGCCCATCTCGTCGGACTCGGCCACTCCCACAATGGCGATGTCCCGCTCTTTGAGTCCATTAGAGGCCATGTTCTCCCTCCTTGGCCGGCGGCTCGGCGTTATTGACGTTCAGTGCGACGGAATCCCAGGACCGGCTCGGCCAATTTGCCCCATACTCTCATATAGGTATAGCTTAGCAGTTTATTCCCGGTAACGGTGTGATTATAGGAATAACCCGTTCAACCGCGCAAGTGGAAGGTCACGGGGGTTAGGGCAATCGCATATTGGATTGGGAGGGACCCATCATTCCCGCGAAAGCGGGAATCCAGCTTCCCGTTTCAATGTGCGATTGCCCTGGGTCAAAACCCTCGATCTCGGTTAGATCAGCAACCACCGACCGCTAGGCACGTTCTTGTTGCCCGCAGCAGGCACCCCCCCGAGACCCGCGACCTGTGGCCTCCGCCGTCGCCGTGGGGTCAGTCCGGCCATTTGACAGCCCCAGTATATGCTCCTAGACTGTCGCCATCGCGTCCGGCGCCCGGCATTGCGGGGCCGGTCAGCCCATTGGAATACAGGCAAACAACGCGATGGATGGTCAAAACGCCTGTGGTTTTAGGTTAATGGTCCCATACTGGCAGCAGAGGCTAAGGGCCAACCATTGTCCAAAGAGCTTTGCAGGGTGGGGAAGAAACGATGACAACACCCAACGACTGGGGAGAGATTTACCGGACCATTGGAGTTAGCCCGGTTATTTCAGCCGCCGGAACAGTTACGGCCTACGGCGGCACCAAACTACGTCCTGAAGTTACGGAGGTTATGAACCAGGCCTCCCGTATCATGGTCAACATGGATGCGCTGAACCGGGCCGCCGGTCGGATTATTGCCGACGCGACGGGAGCCGAGGCCGGTTTTGTTTCCAGCGGCGCTGCTGGGGGACTGGTGCTGCAAGCTGCCGCAGTGATAGCCGGCAACGATCCCAAGAAGATGAACCAGCTTCCCAACACCAGGGGGATGCAGAACGAAATCATCATCCACAGAAGTCACCGCTTCCCCTACGACCAGTGCTACCGGGCCATGGGCGCCCGTTTCGTAGAAATCGGCGACGGACGCCGGTGTTACCCCTGGCAGTTGGAGGCGGCTTTCACCGAGCGCACCGCCGCCGTGGCCTATCTATTCTCTCCCTTCGTATCCCGGCGGGCCCTGCCCTTTCCCCAGGTATGCGAAATCGCCCACGCCAGGGGAGTCCCGGTGATTGTGGACGCCGCTTCTTTCATCCCGCCCCGGGCCAATCTGCGTCGGTTCACCGCCGAGGGCGCTGACATGGTGGTCTACAGCGGCGGCAAGGCGATTCGCGGCCCCCAGGGTACGGGAGTCCTCTGCGGCAGGGCTGATCTAATTGCCGCCGCTTCGGCCAACGCCAGCCCCAACCAGTTCATCGGAAGGGGGATGAAGGTGGCTAAGGAAGAGATTGTCGGCCTAATCCACGCGCTGCAAATGTTCGTAGAAGAAGACGAGGAAGCGGAGAACCGCCGGTACCGCCAGATGTGCCGTCGTGCCGCGGACGCTTTGGCGGAAGTGCCGGGTATTGAGGTAAGCGTGGTACAGGACTCCTACGACTTTCTGATTCCCCACGCCCTCATTCACTTTACGGGGGAGGAGGCCGCAGCGCGCCACGACCAGGTCTACAACGACCTCATCGGGGGTGACCCCTCAATATACTTGCACAATTTGGGAAACCCCGACGACCTGGCGGTTGACCCCATTAATCTGGACGATGATGAGTTGGAGATTGTCATTCGGCGAGTTCGGGAAGCCATTCTAGCTGGGGGGTAGCTGTTATGCCAGTAATTACGATCAACGGGCCCATCGGCAGCGGCCCCGTGGAAATTGGGCAGCGCGTTAGCCAGCAGTTGGGGATCAGCTTCGTAGACCGATTGGCGTTGGCTGAGGCGGCGAAACTTGTTGGGTCGCCGGTACAGGCTTTGATGGAGAAAGAGCAGCGCCCAAATACCTTTGGCGACCGCCTGGCGAGACTGCTGCAGGCCATGGGAACTACCGACCAGGGCTACGGCTTTTGGGCTGACGCTCTCCCGGAAACGTATACCGAGCTAACGCGGGAGTTGGCGCCCCAGGCCCGAGTTGTGAACTACAAGGCCTTCATCGAGGCGACTACCACGGTGATTAAAGACCTGTACCGGTCCGGCGACGTTGTAATCATCGGTAGGGGAGCCAACATGATCCTCTCCGGTTCGCCAGGCGTCGTTCACATCGGCATCCAAGCCCCGCTGGAAGTGCGAATTGAAACCATGATGCGCCGGGAACACTTCACCCGGGAAGAGGCAAAGTCCTACGTGGAGGAACTGGAGGGCCGTGGAGGACCTGGCCCCCTAGCTGCGGCTCACTCTGCTCAGAATTTCCACCCGCCATACAGGCTCGCAGAACGACTACCGGCTTGAATACCCGGCTCCCCTGCCAGGGTTCGGCAGACCCCAACTGGGTCGCAGACACATCCTCGGGACACCCCGGGCTGTCCCACCCTTATCCCCCCGCCACGCTCCCGGATTCCCCCTCCAAATAAAAACTACCGGCCCTTAGCTGGGCCGGTAGTATCAAGTCTAACCTTGTCGAAACAGGTTTACAGGTTGAACTGGGGGTCCATGTACTTATCGTCCTTCTCGTAAACCTGGAGCCGACCGCGCATGGTGTCGCAGATGACCAGCCGATTGTTGTCCTGGTCGAAAGCGCAGGCCACAGGCATCCGGAGGTAGTTCTGGACTTCCGGCATCTTGAGACGACGGCGGGCGAAACCCATGTCCGGGTTGGCGTTGATGGATAGCTGGGCCCACTTGGACAGGCCCGAAGCGTCCCCTCGGAGGACGGCCATAGTCTTGGCATCCGCGTCGAATATGACTACCCGCTCGTTCATCCAGTCAACCACGTACACATCGCCATCCCGGTCCACGGCCACGCCGGTGGGGTGGTTGAGGTCGTTGGGGTTGACGGCAACGTGGGAGTCGAAGGTATGGGAGTAGGGAGTCCCGCCGTCGTTGGAGACGCCGGTATTCTTGCCCGAGCCGAAGGTCAAGATATGCTCGCCGTTGGTGTTGAACTTCTGAATCCGGTGGTTATTCCAGTCGGCAATGTAGATGTACCCATCGTTGTCTATGGTGATTCCCCAGGGCATATCCAGTTCGCCGGTAGCCGAACCCTTCTGGCCAAAGCCGCCCAGGTACTGGCCGTCCTTGGTGAACTTCTGGATGCGGCTGTTGAAGCTGTTGACAATCCAAAGATTATTGTCGGCGTCGAAGACCATACCGGACGGGCCATTCAACTGGCCCTCGCCCTCGCCGGCCTCGCCCCAGGTCTTGATGAGGTTGCCGTCGTTGTCGAAGACCGTGATGCGGTTCAGCCACTCGTCGGCGGTATAGACATTTCCTTCTTGGTCCAGGGCCACCGAGGTGAGATAGGTGAACTGTCCCTCTTCCTCACCGCCGCGCCCGAACTCGGTGATGAAATCCTCATTAACGGTTGCCTTGGTGATGCGCGTGCTGGAGCGGTTGGCGACGAACAATACGCCATCCTTGCCCAGGGCCACGCCAACGGGCTGGGTGAAGCCCATGCCAGCCCCACCTCTCCGACCTACGTAGTGGCTGTACTGCCAACAACGTCCAGGAGCTACTGTAATTTCAGCCATCTGTTTAGTCCTCCTCGTGCTTCGATGTCATATTGGGCATGACAAGCGCCCATTTCTTGACCGGTAGCCGAAGGGGCCTGTCGGTCCCTTCGGCTTTTTCCTATAGATGCAAGCTGGTTTACTTCAGGACCGAGAGCTTCTCGAAGTTGCCGCCCACGATGGGGTTGGCGTCCAGGCCGAACCAGTCTTCCACTATGGTGCTGTAGCCTCCGCGGAAGTCGTAGTTGGGCACCAGGTCGCCCTGTTCCAGGTCCTCGTTCTTCCGCGACGGGTACTCTCCGTACAGGCCACCCTGCACCGGGTCCCCGATGTAGAAGGTCGCGCCCGCAGCGCCGTGATCCGTGCCCGACCCGTTGTCGTGCACCCGACGGCCAAACTCGGAGAACAGGTACATCACCACGTTCTCTCCCGTGCCGTGCTCCTTCAGGTCCTGGAAGAAGGCCGAGATGCTCTCGGAGACTTCCTTCCACAGTACCGGGTGACCCGCCATCTCCCCCGCATGGGTGTCAAAGCTGGCGTGCTGGGTGTAGAACACCCGCGTCCCCAGGTCCGCCAGGTACACCTGGGCAATGTCCCGAAGGTGCATCGCGATCGGCGAGTTCGGGTACTCCACGTTGGAACTGTACCGCTCCGGCGCTACCTTCACGATGTCCGCGCCCACCATGGCGTCGGTGCCCGTGGAGCGCAGGTAGTCGTTGACGAAGCTCCCGCCCACCGTGGGCGAGTACATCCGCGAGAACAGGTCCAACGCCTTGGCCCGCTGGTCCTGGTCGCTGATCCCCGTCAGCAGTCCGTAGGTGCCCAGGTCGGCTATCGCCGCTACCGGAACTCCCGGCACCGCCAGCGCCCGCGGCAGCCCGTGTCCAAAGTTGATGGCCGTCAGTACGTTCTCTTTGTTCGGGTCCAGTTCCCGGGCCAGCCGCCCCGCCCAGCCTTCCGTTCCTACCTTGTCCGGCTCGCAGGTGTGCCAGATGTCCATGCTGCGGAAGTGGCTCCGCGGCGAGTTGGCGTAGCCAACCCCGGGTACGATGGCGACCTTGCCCTGGTCGTACAGTTCCTTAATGGGGCCCATGGTCGGCATCAACCCGATTTCGCCGTTGATCTTGATGATGTCTTCCTGTTCGTACTTCACCACCGGCCGGTTGTCCTGGTACAGCGGGTCGGTGTAGGGGATTACCGTATTGAAGAAGTCGTTGCCGCCGGTTAGCTGCAGCACGACTACGACCGGGTCTTTCTTGGTAGAAGTCATGTCTCTTCTCTCCTAAAAGCGTTGGGATTCTCGGGGCTGCCCGCTTAGCCGAATTGGTACTCGGTGGTGGCCCCGATCAAGGCCATGGTCTCGCCGATGCGCGTGGCGGCGTTCTCTTCGTTGTTCCAGTCCAGGTTGCCACCTGCCCGGATGTTCTCCAGCAGTTGCTCCCGGGTATCGTCGCTCAGTTCGACAAATCCCAGGTGGTCCAGGCAGGCTCCCAGGAGCTGGTCCGGAGTGGAAGCGCCCTCAGCCTTGATGTACTGAACGATATTCTGCATGCCCGGCAGGCTCATGTTGGCCACCCGGTCGGCGACGAAGTTGATGCGGGCCAGCAGCGAGCCGCTGTTGATCCACTCGTGACCCGTCTGCCAGCCTTCCACGCTGGGGGGATTCAGCAGGGCCTGGCCCATATAGGTGGGCTCAGGACCGATTTCGCTAATCTTCGGGTCCGGGAATTGATTGGTGCCAACCATCTTCAAGGTTCCCGCTACTACTTCAGCAGGGCTCTTGATCTTGGCGAAGCGGGCGTTCTTGAAGAAATCGGAGTGCAACATTACCCGCAGCACGGCCTTCATCTCATAGCCGGAGTCGATGAAAGCGTCCACCATCATTTCCAGGGCTTCCTCGTCCGGGGAAGGCTCGATGGTCCAGGCCGGTACTTGCACGTCGTCGGCGACGAAGAAGTTGTACAGGTGGCGGCAGATGAAGCGGGCCGTGGCCGGCTGCTGCACCACGATGTCGATGATGTCCTCGCCGTTCAAGTTCCCGGTCTCGCCCAGGAAGGTCTTCTCTCCGTCGTCATGGTCCTCGGCCAGGTACTCAAACCGCCAGGGGAAGCGACCGAACGGCTGACGCGGATGCTTGGCCTGGATGGTCCAGCCGGTGAAGGCGCGGGAAGCTTCCCGTACGTCCACTTCGGTGTAGTTGCTGACGCCCATGGAGAAGAGCTCCAACAGCTCCCGTCCCCAGTTCTCGTTGACGGCGTCCCGGTGGTTCTCGTTGTTGTCCAGCCAGAATATCATGGCCGGGTTCTTGGACACTTCTACCAGCAGTTCCCGGTAGTTGCCCATGCCGTACTTTCGCAGCATAACCAACTGCTCCAGCATCTGGTCACAGTTGTCAACTTTGTTGTTGCCGGTGGCGAAGACATGGTGCCAGAACAGCGCCATCTTCTCTTCCAGCGGCCGCTGGGTGGTGATCATGTGGAACATCCAGTTGAACTGGCCGGGGATAGCGCCGCCGCCAGGCAGCAAACAAGCAGGCTGGTAACGGAGCAGCATGGCAGTCTTACCCGCCGAGTGTTCAACCGGGGGGTCGATGAGTTCTTCCACGGTAGCATCGTAGCCCTTGGCCACGTACTCTTCCAATTCGGCTCGGCTTGCCCCGAATCCGGTACGGCGCATCAGGTGCGCCATTAGCGCGAGGTCTTCCTTCTTGGACATCCAAACACCTCCTTCTTTTGTGTCTAACTTATATGCGAAAGTGACCCAAATTATAACCCTTATTCCGCTAGGGAGTAAGGTTTTCCCTGGACAGTATAACACTACCCGACAACATACTCTATCACCACAGCGGCACGGGCGGAAATGTGTCCAAAACAGGTCGGGAGGGTTACCGATTCCAGAGCGCGGCCCTAGCTCTGGTTGGCGCGCGCCAGGCCAATTCGGACAAAAGTTCGTTGCAATCAGACTACGGGCATTCACCCGGCTACCGGGGCCCTCCGTGGTCGGAACGCGTTGGGCCCGCGCTATTGTTTTCCCCCAATAGCCAGGAGGCGACCGTCGGCAGTGGCCACGTAGATAGTGTTCCCCGACACGACCGGGTTGCCGGATACCGCACCCCCAACTTCGTACTCCCACTCCACTTCGCCGTTGTGGGCATCCAGCCCCGCCACGACGCCCTCGGCGGTCCCCACCAGGACGGTATCTCCCGCGACGGTTGGGCCGGTGCTGATTTCGGCGTCCAACTCCGCGCTCCACCGGGGGTCCCCGGATTCGGCAAATCGGGCAAATACTTTGCCCTGGTTGTTGGTCGCGTAGACATTGTCATGGGCCACCGCGGGCGTGTTGGTGATGCTGCCCCCAAGCGCCCTGGACCAGATACTGCCCTTCTGCAGGGGCCTCTGCGTGATAACCTGCCAAACGTACAGATTTATCTTGACCTTCCAGAGAGGGCGTTCCAAGGGGTATGACTGGGCCAGGCGGTCTATGGCCCACAGGCGTCCACCGTCGGAGGTCAAAAATACCCGGTCTCCGCTGATTACCGGCCCGGTGCCAAAGCGATTGGCGCCGGTGTCGTAATAGAGGCGTCCCCTGCCGGTGGTGGCGTCAATCACATCTATGCGGCTGCTCTGCGACACCAACACCACCGTATTCTCCCAATAGGCGGCGGCGGAAACGACCCAGTCATCGGTGGAAAAAGTCCATAGTTCCGAGCCGTCCACCACGTCGAAGGCATGTAGTTTGCTATCACCGGCCCCAACAAACAGCACACCCTCGGCCACCAGCGGAGACGCATAAATGGGGTCCTTCAAGTCGATGCGCCAGGCCAGGTTTCCCGTGTCCTTATTCAGGGCCGCCAAGACACCAGTGCGGAAACAAAAAATCGCCAGTCCGCCGGCAACGGCAGGACTTGACGCGGCGGGCACTCCTTCCCGGTGCTCCCAGGCGACGCTTCCAGTCTCCCGGTCCAACGCCAGGGCTCGTCCATCTTCAGTGCCGATGTAAACAAGATTGCCTACCACCGCAGGCGGATTGAGAGGATCACTGGGCCCGGAGAAGGTCCAGCGTAAACTGCCGGGAATGGGAGATTGCTCCGGGGAGAACCCGGTATTCCCGGAAGTCCGCCCACCCTGGGCCCAGGCTTGGGAATGGGAAACGGCGCTAATATCGGTGGAAGGCTTTGGTGGGTCGATGCCCAGGTTGAAGAATTCCACCAGCCACCAGAATAGCAGCGCCAGCACCAGGACCAGGGGAACGCCAATGCGTACGGACCGGCTGCGGAGGAACCTTATCTTGCTCAGGAGGCGGATGCGCTCGGCGTCGCCCCGAGTAACCGTGGCCAGGGCCGAAAAGGAGGCACAGACCTGGCACCTTATGGTGCCTTCGATGGGATTGATGTGACCGCAACTGCGGCAAAGGAGTACATCCTCATCGGAGTCCTCTCCCAACTTGAACAGCTTGCCCCAAAGTGACGTCAAAATTGCTATTCCAAACATTCCAGTTATCTTCTCTTCAGGGCAATCCAGACTGGGAGGAAGGGCACTTGAGGGTCAGCGCGCAGACTGACTATCGAATTGGCTGCTTGGCGCTTAACCCGCAAATGGGGACGATTTCTCCGTGAATGGATTTTAACCCGGCTAAACCCGGTGTCAAGGTTAGGCGCTGACGGGACACCGGTTCTAAGGGCGGGGCGTCGCGCCGTCTCGCGGGCAGTGGATACCGGCGCCTGTTTAATCGGAGCCGGCTTGGTCGCCATCAATCGCGTCGGTCAAAAACTGCTCAAATTCAGGGTCGTAACCTGCAAGCCAGCCCAGTTCCACCTGTTGGTCCAAGGGAACAACCGCCGGTGTGCCGGCTCCCTCCAGCTTCTCCCCGATGACCCCGTCGTCGCGTAGCCGTTGGACCTCCGCCAAGTCCAGGCCCAGCACTTGGCCCAGCACGAACTCGTTGGCCTCTCCCAGCATGGGGGCCCCTGACCTTATTTGCACCGAGTTTCCCGAGAGCCTCCAGCCGCGGCTGACGTACTCCCGGCGACCCAGGCCGGTCTCCGGCGGGTGCTCCGCCTTCTCGAAAAAGCCCCGAGACCGCAGGTGAGGATCGGCCAGAAGTTGTTTGCCGTTCAGCACCGGCCCGGCGGGAATACCCTGGGCCTGAAGCTCCCGCATCGCTTCGTAATGGGCGCGGCTGGAGGTCCACCGGGCGACGATGGTGTCCAACTCATCCTGGCGCTGGTGGCGGGCCAGGGAATCGGCGAAGCGCGCATCGCCGGCCAACTCGGGTTGACCGATAACCCGGCAAAAGCGCTGCCACTCGGTATCGTCTCGTACTGCCAGCGTTACCCACTGGTCATCCCCGGCGCAGGGGTAGCAGCCGTGGGGGGCCATGAACGAGTGGCGGTTACCCCAGCGTTGTGTGCGCCGCCCGTTGAAAGCAAAATCCAGCAACCCCGCGCCAACAAACGTAACTCCCACCTGGTACATTGCCAGGTCAACCCACATTCCTTGCCCGGTCCGAGCCCGGTGGAATAGGGAAGCCATTACGGCGGCCTGGGCGGTCCAACTGGCCAAGAAGTCGGTATAGGAGTTGGCAATCTTGTTGGGGACTGTGCCCGCCTGGGAACGGCCCTGTTCGTCGGTGTCCAAGTATCCCATGAAGGCAGCGGTGCCGTGGGTCGGTTCCAGGGCCGTAGCCATTGCCCCAAAGTCGGACCAGGGCCCGCTGTGGCCGTAACCCGTGTTGGAGACCATGATCAGGTCTGGCTTGATGGCTTGCAGGTTGGGGTAGTCCAGGCCAAAGCGCCGCATTACCCGGGGCGTGAAGTTTTCCAGGACAATATCGCTCACCCGCACCAAGTCTTTGAGGATGTCCAGGGCCGCTTCGGACCGCAGGTCCAGGGTGAGGCTGCGTTTGCCCCGATTCAGCGTTTGGAAGGTGCCGCCTTGTTCCCAGTAGTTCTCGCGAGGTTCGTTATTCGGATAGGGCCCGTTGAGGGTGCGGGTGGTGTCGACGAACTGGGAGTAATGGGTGTCTATCTTGATAACCTCGGCGCCCAGGTCCGCCAGGTAGGCCCCGCAGTAGGGCATGGCGAAGACCCGGCTCAGGTCCACCACTCGGATTCCCGATAATGGCAAGCTGGTCATCGCTGAGTTCCTTCGCGGCGTTCCAACGGCATCGGTTGAGACACCTCTAAATCACTCCTGACGCGCGCAGTTGGACCAGTTCTTGGTCGCTGAAACCCAATTCCCCACCCAAAATCTCGCCGTTGTGCTGGCCCAACGTCGGGGCCGGACGGCGTATCTCGAAGGGCATGTTACTGAGGTTCGGCCCCATGCCGGGGTATTCGGCCTTCCCCGCCACGGGATGCTCGACCTCGACGAAGAATTCTCTGGCCCGAAGGTGAGGGCAGTCGAAAAGGTCTCCGGCGTCCTGGGCCATGCCGAACACCAGGCGGCGTTCTCCAGACGCCTGAAACAGGGGCTTGCGGTCCCATTCGGACAACCCCTCTTCCAGGAGGGCCTTCAGTTCCTCGCCATGTTCAATGCGACCGGACCCGGTGGCAAATCGAGAGTCGCTCAACCCGGGCGTGCCTATCAGGTCGGCCACCACCGACCAGGGTTGGGAACCCTGCACCGAGGGAATAACGTAGCCGTCGCGGGCGGGCATAAGTTCCTCAAAACCGGAACCCCTGACCGGCCGGCGGCCTTTGATTGCCCCGGAAAAGTTGTAGTAGGGTACCGCCTGTACCAGGTGGGTCGCCAGGCATTCCATCAAGGATACCTCGACCTGCTGGCCCACTCCGGTGGTCAAACGTTGGAACAGGGCGACCAGGGTGGCCGTTGCCGCGTTGGCTCCGCCCACGTAATGGGACTGCTCCAAAGCGTTGCGTAACGGCTCCCGGTCCGAGTCCCCGGAGTGGTACATCAACCCGCTCATGGCGAAAGCGACAATGTCAGTGGCCTCAAAGTCCCGGTAGTGTCCCGACCGCCCGAAGGAGGTGATGGACGTGGCAACCAGGCCGGCGTTGGACTCTTTTAACGACGGGTAATCCAGCCCAAGGGCGACGGACTTGTCCGGCGGAAAGTTTTCCACCACCACATCGGCTTGACCAATCAGCTTCGCCAGAATCCCCGTGCCCATCTTGCCTTCGATGTCCAGGGTAATGGACCGCTTATTGGTGTTCAGGTACAGAAAGGAAACGCATTTCTCCAGATGGGGAATGTCGTCGATGAAGGGGCCGAAGCGGCGCTGCTCGTCGCCTTGGGGTGGCTCAACCTTCACTACATCGGCGCCGTAATCGGCCAGCAACTTGGCACAAAATGGGCCCGATACGTGCCCACCCAACTCCAACACCCGAATTCCCTCCAGAAGTCCGGGCATTACCAGGTCTCCTCCTCCCAGATCAAGGGCAGAGACTGGCCCCGCTTGGGCAACAACACCGTGGCATTGCCGGAAGCGGTCTGTTCCCCACGGCTGTTCCGCAGCCCGACGACGCAGTCCACCATGCCGAAGCCGTCCTGTTCTCTTTTGCCCGTAACCGTACCGAAGGCTGTCAACACGTCGCCGGGGAAGTCCATGCCGCGATGCTGGACATAGAAGCGTTTAAACCAGCCTTCCTCTCCGGCAAAGTCAATAGCCAACTGGCCCAGATATTGGTTCTTCAGTGAGCCGTTGACCACCACGTTGGGCAATCCCTGGTGCAACTGGGCGAAAGGCAGGTCCCAGTGGATGCGGGCATAATTGCCGTTGGCGGCGGCCCAGCGCACCAAATGGGTGGTGGTGATGGGGCCCTTGATCACCGCCGGAAGATCCTGCCCCTCGACAATGTCCTCGAAGTAGCGCTGTCCCTGCGCCGTGGCTTCGGGTTTGGGGACGATCATTTCCGGCTCCGGGGGAGCTACCGGCACTGTCTGAAGTTGGTCGGCCACCTGGACCGACCGGCCTTCCTGCTGGCCCGAGGACAGCGCGCGGTGGATGCTAACTCGCTTGGCGACGCTGATGGCCTGACCGTGCTGGTTGGTCTGGGTCTCCTGTCGGACGATGAATACCAGGGGCCCGGAGCGGCCCTGTTTCTCGAAAATATCCAGAATGCGGAACTGGCGGGTGACCCAGGTGTCCACGTACGCCGGTCGAAGGAATTGCCAGTCGCTGCCCCCATTGAGGCCGTAGCTGTTGAAGGGCAGGGGCACCTGGAAGTGGGACTCCTGGCCTGCGCCGAAGTAACCTATGGGGGGTGTGATGTCCTTCCAGGTTGCCAAGGGCGGACACAGCAGTCCGGCGAAGCGGCTCTTCCTGGCGTATTCCGGGTCAACGAAGAGGAGATTGGGGTCTTCGATGGCGTCGGCCACGTCGCTGGCCATCTCGGCGCTGATGGGAAAACGGTTGCGCTCCGGGGGCGTTTCCTGTCCGATCAACCGCCTCACTTCGTCAGTTATCAGGCTGTCCGGCATTCAGTTGTTCCTCCAATGAGTTGGCTGGCTCCAAGGGTACGCAGTTGAACCCGGTCTGGCTCGGGTTTGACCATCCCATTATGCCTGAAAAGGGCCGGTATGTGGTAGCCGGGGCGCGCCCCGCCGAAATGAAGCCCTACCCTGGCCGTGGCATTTGGTTGGCGGCGGACGCGATGCCCCCAGCACACCGCAGTTCGACGACACAGCGATGGGTGTTACAATAGCGCCTGGCAACCCCTAGCCTATCATTTTTCCAGGAGGACAAGATGCCGGACTTGACCCCTATGGCGGCGTCGGTGGGTGAACTTTTAAAGCAGCGGCAGCAGACCTTGGGAGTGTCTGAATCTTCGGGCGGGGGCCTGATTTCAGCGACGCTGGTGGCGGTGCCCGGGGCGTCGGCCTACTACGTGGGCGGCATAGTCTCCTACACCCGCATTGCCCAGCGGGGCCTATTGCGGGTGCCCGACCACGCTATGGTTGACATGCGGGCCAGCACCGAATGGTATGCGATGTTGAACGCCCGCTACGTGCGGGAAGTTCTGGGGACGACCTGGGCCTTGAGCGAGACCGGGGCCAGTGGACCCACGGGCAACCGCTACGGCGACTCGGCGGGCCACGCCTGCATCGCGGTAAGCGGCCCGGTGGAGCGCGCCATAACGGTGGAAACCGGCGACGCCGACCGGGAAGCCAATATGTGGGTGTTCGCCCGGCACGCCTTGGACCTGCTGGAGCAGTGCGTTAGGGAGGCCAGCTAGCACTACCCCGGCGCTGAACAGGCGACGAAGGGGACCAATTCGGCAAGCGTCAACCCAAGTGGGGGACAACCTGCTGGGTGAACTGGTGCAATTGGGCCATCTGGTCCGGTGAAGCGAAGCGCACGATGAAGTAGTTTGCGCCCGCCTCTTTGTATTTCAGGATAGTCTCTACGCACTGTTCCGCGGGCCCGAACTGGCACAGCAGTAGCTTGTTCATTACATCGTAGGGGCGGTCGTAATAGCTCTGCATGAACTGGTCGCCCTCTCGGACGGCCTCTTCATGCCGGTTCAAGTTGACTGATATGTAAAGGCACCGGGTCATGGCAGCGGAGTCGCGGCCAATCCGCTGGGAGTGCTCCTCCACCTGGGCCCAACATTCTCGGAAGGTATCGGGACTGGGCACGTTGGTAATCCAGGCATCCCCCAGCTCCGCCACCCTCCGAAGCCCCCGCTGCACCAGGTTGCTGGACACCCAAATGGGGACCGTGGGTTGTATTGGCTTGGGCTCCAGGGCCACTCCGTCCAGGGGGTAGAACCCGCCCTCGCTGGTGACTTCTTCCTGGGACCACAGGGCCCGGAGCAACCCCAGCCCTTCCTCCAGCCGCGGCGCCCGCTCCCTGATGGGTACTCCCACCGCGTTGAATTCGTGGACAAACATGGGATGGTCCCCCCGCCCCACGCCGACCCCCAACACCGTCCGCCCATTGGAGATGTTGTCGATGGTCGCGATGGAGTGGGCCAGGTGTACCGGGTGTCGCAGGGCGGTCAGCATCACCGCCGTGCCAATCTTGACCCGGCTGGTGCGCGCCGCCAGGGCCGCCATAGTCGTCAGCGGCTCCAAACGGGGTTTGGACGTAATACTGTCCCCCACCCAAACCGAGTCGTACCCCATGCGCTCGGCGCTCTCCGCGATTTGCCAATTCTGCTCTACCCGGGGAGGGCCGCCGTGGGTGTAGACCAGCACGCCCCGGGTAGGCAGGAGGACGCCAAAGTTATTCGTTGCATCTGCCATACTGCATTCCTCGCGACTTGGGGATGGAGACCGCGCCTTCGGGTAACCGTTTCTGGATGCGATTTAGCTCGTCGGAGAGCGCCCGGCGGAGGATGATTCCAACGTCCAGAAGAAGCCGGGCCAAGTGAAGGATGGGCCTACCGGCGACAAGAACTCTTCAGACAATCGGCCAGCGGCTGGGGTAGGAAATTCCGGTCCGCTCCAACAGGCCTTCTCCCAGTCCCTGGACTTTCTGGATAAGCTGCCACTCGTCAACGAATAGCGGTTGGTGCGCCTCTACCACCACCCGTCCGTCAACTATCACAGTGTGGACGCTTCTGCCGTCGGCGTTGTAGACCAGGTTGTTAACCGGGTTGAAGATGGTCCTCCATTCGGGCCGTTTCGTATCGAACAACACCAGGTCAGCCTTTTTGCCAACTTCGATGGAGCCTATATCCTCTCCCAACCCCAGCGCCCTGGCATTATGTATAGTCGCCATCTCCAAGGCTGTCTCCGAGGGGATAGCTTTGACATCGCGGCGCGCATCCTTGTACAGCACCGCCGCCAAATACATTGAGCGCATGGTTTCCAGCAGGTTGGAGTTGTTCCCCGCGTCGGTGCCCAACCCGACAGTAACTCCCTGGGCCAGCATCTCGGGCAGCAACCCGGTATGGGTCATTCCTGCGCCGCCCTTGACGGCGGCGGTAGGACACATCACCGCCCTGGTCTGGGTGCGCGCCAGGACCGGCACTTCAGTATCGTCAATGCCCAGGCAGTGAGCCAACAGGAGATTGGGGCCCAGGACGCCCAGTTCCTCCAGGTATTGGGTGGGCCTCTGGCCGTATTGACTTACGCAGGCTTCAACAAACTGGGCGCTGTTGGTGTAGTGCAGGGTCAGGCCAGTACGGTATGCATCGGCCAACCGCTTGGCGGCCAGGAGCAGTTCGGGGCTGGAAAAGGCGGGAGAGAAGGGCATGGCCCAGGCGCGGACTCGATCATCCAATTGGTGGTCATAGGTCTGAATAACCCGTTCCATCTCGGCCACGGCGTCATCGGTGCTGGACAAGGGGACATTGATGGTGTTGGGAAGGTCGGCCACGTGCTTCCCCACGATAATGCGGCAACCGGACTCGGAGTAGGCTTGCATACAGGCATCGAGAAACTTGGTGCTACCCGGATCGAGGAAGCAGGTCGTCCCGTACTTCAGCAGCTCGGTGATGGCCAGCAGGGAAGTATAGTATTCCTCCTCCTCGTTCATCGCCCCTTGAAGTCGGAAAACGTTGGGCAGATACTCCGGCCCCAGGTCGTCGGGGAAGATACCCCGGGTGGCGTGGGCGTAGCTGACGTGCATGTGGCCGTTGATGAAGCCGGGTGTAACCACCATCTCGCTGGCGTCAATCACCCGGTCGGCGGCCACGTCGTCCAACTCCACCGCCTTGCCTACCCGGGTAATCCGCTGGCCCTCCACCAGGACACTGCCGTCCCGAATAATCCGGCGCTGCGGGTCCAGGGAAACCAGGTACTTGGCATTGTGAATCTTCAGAGTCCCGTTGGGCACTGCTGTCACGCTCCCGGTCTAAGCCTGTCGAAGTACTCCCGGAGAATTGCTTTCTTTGCCCCTTGGTCCCTGCTTCCGCCCTGTGTCGCGGAGAGTCTCGACCGCCAACCTATCGGAAAATGGGTGGGGCAATTTGCGCGATTGCGCTGCATTGGAGGCGCGATTGTCGCTGACATCTCTAAGCCTGGGAACCTTGGATACGCCTCTCGTGTCCAGCCCACTCTTTTTCCCGCAAAATGTACTTCTGAATCTTGCCGGTGGCCGTCTTAGGCAAGTCTCCGAACTCCACGTACTTGGGGCACTTGAAATGGGCAATGCGGTCGCGGGTGAACTGAATTATGGCATCCCCGTCCACCTCGGCGTTGGCCCGCTTGATTACGAAGGCCTTGGGCACCTCGCCCCAATGTTCGTCAGGGACTCCCACCACGCAAACTTCCAGGACTCCCGGGTGTTCCATGATTACCTTTTCCACCTCCTGGCTGGAGATGTTCTCCCCGCCGGAGATGATGATGTCCTTGGCCCGGTCCTGCAGCTCTATGTACCCATCGGGGTGCCACACCGCCAGGTCTCCCGAATGGAACCAGCCCCCGGCGAAGGCGACTTCGGTTGCTTCTACATCCTTGTAGTAGCCGTTCATCACGTGGCCGCCCTGCATTACCACCTCACCCATGGTCTCGCCGTCCATCGGGACATCGTTCATCTGCTCATCCACCACCCGGACCCCGGTGCCGTAGACGATGTAGGGGACGCCCTGACGGGCCTTTACCCGGGCCTGTTCGTCGAGAGATAGAGCGTCCCAACTCTCCTGGGGCGCGGCGACGGTGAAGGGACCATAGGTCTCGGTCAAGCCGTAAACGTGCCGAATGGACGCCCCCATTCCCTCAATCACTCGAATTACCTGGGGGGCGGGCGGCGCACCCGCGGTCATAATGTTAACTCCCGTCAGGTCCTGCTCCTCGGCCTCGGGGGCAGAGTAGAGGCCCGTGAGCACCGTGGGGGCGCAGCACATGTGGGTAACGCCCTTCTCCCGGATCAGCCGGTATACCTCCGCCGGGTCGACCCGACGCAGGCAGAGGTGGGTGCCGCCGAAAGCGGTGACCGCCCAGGGAAAGCACCAGCCGTTGGCGTGAAACATGGGCAGAGTCCAGAGATAAATGCTGCGCCAGTCCAGGCCAATTTCAATGGCTTCTCCCAGGGCGTTGAGGTAAACCCCCCGGGAGCTGTACTCCACTCCCTTGGGCAACCCGGTGGTGCCGGAAGTGTAGTTGATGGTGATGGTGTCCAACTCCGACGGCGGGCCTTCCAGCTTCTCCACCGGAGTGGCTGCCGCCAGGAAGGACTCGTACTCCGGGCCGGGTATGTCCTCGGCCCTGGGGTGGGTGTCCACCACCTGCACATAGGTCTCAATGCCGGGGACATCGGGCATCAGCTCCCGCACAGTGGGGGCGAACTCGGAGTCGAAGACCAGGACTTTAGACCCGGAATGGTCCAGGATATAGGCTATCTCCCGGGACGACAGGCGGATATTCAGGGCGACAAGAATGGCTCCAATTCCCAGAGGACCGAAATTGGACTCCAGCATTGACGGCAGATTGGGGATTAGGAAAGCTACCCGGTCGCCCTTGCCCACTCCCACACTCTTCAACGCGCCGGCCAATTGCTTGACCCGCCGATGGAACTCGGCATAACTGTAAGTGCGGTCGTTGTAAACCACCGCCGGTTTATCGGCGTAGACGAAGGCGCTTCGCTCCAGGAATGACAGGGGACTGAGGTTCTCGAAAGAGGCTCTACTGACCATGTCAAGCCCTCCAAATTGGCCGAATTGACTGAAGGAATCCTTGTGAACTAGCTAGAGGCCACGGGCCCGCCCGTAGGCTGTCCGGACCAATGTCGGAGAAATTGTAACATAGGGTCTGGGAGTGGGAATTGACCACTAAAACCGTAGCCACGGTGAAAGCGCCGGGCCGCGTGGTCGCCGTCTCGGCGGGAACCGACGGTATTGCGGCCCAACCATCCCGCGCAAGCCCATCCAAAGCCGCGCCCGCAGGCTGCTACTTACGAACCCCGGGACCAGCCGCTATACTTCTGCCCAGACCTTCGCCCCGGCAAAGTATGGCGCGTCAGGAGCTAGATGGCGGAAAACACACCGCAGGCCGGGGAATGGCCCGGATACCGTTGGGTAGTAATGAGCATCTGGCTAGCGGCCAGCGTCACCGGGTTTATGGTGATGTCCGTCATCGGCATACTTCTCCCGGCAATTAGCGCCGAACTTCTCCTCTCCCCGGGCCAACAGGGCATGATTGGTTCCGCATCCATGTGGGGCAGCGTTACTTTAGCCATCCCCTTGAGTTGGATAGCTTCCCGGTACAGTCCCAAGCTGCTGACCACGCTAACCCTGGTGCTGGGCACTCTGTTCCTGTTTCTGCAAGGCTGGGCCTCCGTTTTCATCGTCCTCCTGATTGGCCGATTGGCCTTCGGCATCACCGTAAGCGCCCGCCAACCGGCCCGCGCCCTGCTGACCCAGCAGTGGTTCCCGCCACGGCAGATTATCCTGCTCAACAGCATTTCCAACGTGTTTTTTGGCATCATGGTCGGCGGGGGGCAGATGGCTACCCCTTTCATCCTGGCCGGACTGGGCAACGACTGGCGGGGGACGCTTTATTGCTTCGCCAGCCTGTTTCTGGCCCTGACGGTGCTCTGGGCGATTTTCGGCAGGGAGCGCAACACGGACAGCTACCGGCGAAGTCAGGCGGCCCAAGACACCAACGTGCTCAAGGGAGCCCTGGGCTACCGCGACCTCTGGATTTGCGGCTTCGGCTTCTTGGGCGTTACCACCACCTGGTCGGCCTTCCTGAGTTTCTTCCCGACCCTCATGCTGGAAACCCACGGAATATCCCTGCAATGGTCGGGAAGCATCCTAGCCATCGGGATCATCGTAGGGGGGTTCACGGGCCTGCTGTTCGGGTACATTACCATGAACCGGGGACAGGAGAGGCCCATCCTTCAGGTCTTGGGACTGGTGATCGTGGGCAGCTACGTTGGCATGACCCTAACCCACTCTCTGCCCTGGCTGTTCGCGCTGTCTTTCGTCAATGGCGTCGCCTGGGGTTTCTGGCCCATTCTGTTCACCGTGCCATTCCACCTGCGGGGGATACGACCTCGGGAGGTGGCCGTCGCGGTTTCCTTCACCATGATGATGTCGGCCAGCGGCACCGCCCTGGGGCCGCTGGTAGCCGGTTTTATCCAGGAGCTTCTTTCCGACATTCGACTTTCACTGCTCATAACCAGCTTCTTCGGCCTATCGCTGACCGTGGCGGGGATGCTGCTGCCCTTCGGACCCCGGCAGGAGGAAACCGAGGGGACCCGGGCTGCTCAGAAAGCCTAGCGGAGGACCTGGGCTCATGGCTCCGCTGCACGCACGGCCAGAACCGGTCTGCGGGCAATTCCGGCTGGGATGACGGGCTGGCTTCCAGCAGTTATAGTTGGCCGCGAGGATACAGTCTAGTTTCGGAGGGCAGACGGTAGAATGAAGTTCGGAATTATGGCGATGCCCCAGCACCCCATGAGCGACTCACCGACTCAGAGGTTCCAGGAGACAGTGGAACTCACCCGCCTGGCCCGGGACGCTGGTTTTCACTCCGTTGCCTGCGGACAGCATTTCCTGTCCCCGCCTTACCAGAACTTGCAGAGTATCCCCCTGTTGGCCCGCCTGGCCGCTGATTCCGGCGATATGCAACTCATCCTGTCCATCCTACTGCTCCCCCTGTACAGTCCGGTGGAAGTGGCCGAGAACGTGGCTACCCTCGATGTCATCAGCGGCGGCAGGGTGGTCTTTGGGGTGGGTCTGGGCTACCGAGACATTGAATATGCAGCCTTCAACGTCCAGCGCCGACACCGGGTGCCCCGATTTTTGGAGTCCCTGGACCTGATACGGCGGCTGTGGACGGAAGAAGAGGTAACTTTCGAGGGCGAGCACTTTCGGTTGCAGGAGGCCACTTGCACCATTCGTCCGGTGCAGCAACCCCATCCGCCCATTTGGATTGCCGGCAACCACGACCGGGTAGTACAGCGGGCCGGCCAGTTGGGCTACCCCTGGTTCGTCAATCCCCACGCCACCCTGGATACATTGGACCGGCAGATGGGCCTGTACCGCCAGGGACTGGCCGAGGGCGGTCATCCGATGCCCGAGGATATGCCCATCATCAAAGAGATGCACCTGGCCCCAACCCACGAAGAGGCGATTCGGACGGCCCAACCTCATTTGGAAGGAAAATACCGGGCCTACGCCGAGTGGGGTCAGGACAAGGCCCTGCCCGGCGACGAGGACTTTCGGGCGCCCTTTGAGGAACTGGCCCGGGACCGTTTCATCCTGGGAAGCTCGGAAGAGGTTATCCAACAGATTGAGGACCACCATCAACGGCTGGGAGCGAACCACTTCATGTTCCGCACCTGGTGGCCCGGTATGGATGCCCGTGATACTTTCCGGGTTATCGACCTGATGGGCGAGCAAGTCCTACCTTACTTCGAGAGCAAATACGGCGAAGGATAGGGCGTGACAACACCCAGTCCTGCCAATATCCTGAACTGGGAGTGCCAAAGTCTCCAACCAGCCCGGCCTGCATTCCCTCCCTCTGACGAATGAGGGCGCCCGGTTGACCGAGCGCCCTCATCTCTTAAAGCAGCCCTACAGCGACAACTCGCCGATACGGCTAATCGTCAGCGGCCTGGGGTTCCTTGACCCGGCCCCGCATCAGGTCGTAATGCTGTCCGGCCTGGTCTACGATGAGTTCCAAGTCCTCGCTTAGGATATAACCCTGGTCGATCAGGGAGTTGGCGGCCCCGCGCACCCGGTCCAAGTATTCTCCCCGGGAGGCGTACCTCTCCTGGACAGACAATCTCGGGTCGCCGGAAGCCTCCCGGTCCTCTCTGGTGGCCGGGAAGGGAATCGTGGAACCGGCCAGGGTGCCGCCCGAGGCCCCGCCGGAAGATAGTATTTGACCCTCCCCGCCGATGTCGGAGTGTCGCAGGTTCCAGCCGGTATGGGTTGCCAGGGGAACACTATGGAAGGGTAACCGAATGCCGGAGACCTCGTTACCGTCCGGGTCCAGAGCCGGAACCAGCAGGGGGTAGGGTTCGCCCACCAGCGGCGGGACGTTGCTGGCAATCCCGGGCACGGGGCCGAAGTCCAGGCGGGTGAAGCAACGCAGCGGCTCCGGGAAGTTCCACCCGGGAATGGCGCGAATGGTACCCGCCAGGCTTTCCGGAGTAACGGCCGTCCCATCGTCCAGCCGGGGGTAAAGGCTGGGCGGCGGCTCGTCGCCCGACGTGACCCACTGGTCCATATTGACGATAGCCGCCCGCAGCAGGGAACGGTAATCGGTGCAGTTGAAGGACTGTTGCGCCCGGCTGCCGCTGTTGGCGTCCTCGTTGGAGAGGGGGAAGGTGCCCAGGGGGTGCTGGCTGCCGGCGAACTGGTAGATGCGCACCTCCTTGGGTATGTCCAAGTCCCGGCTGCCGGTCAGATCCACGTGGACCAATGCGCCGTGCCCGCCCCAGTATTCCGAGGAAGTGTAGGTATACATTACCTTGGGAACCTTGCCCTGGGCCGACAGGCGGGACAGGAGGCCATCGGTCTGCTCCGTCACCGGGTCGGTCTGTTCAACATCGCTGAAGGGGAAGAGACTGTTGGGGCTGCGGCTGGCCTGGCTGGAGGGTTGGGCAAACCGATGGTTGAACTCGCCCTGCTTCCCGCCCGCCACGTGGGGAATAATGCCATCAAAGACGGTGCGGTCTTCCTCGTCCTGGTTCTGGGCGTAGTAGAGAAAGCTGCGCAGGAATCGCCCGCTCTGGGACACGCCGAAGCTGTAGGAATGGTCCAGGCCGCTGGCGCAGGGATTACCCTGGTCGGCGCTGGCGTAACGCAGGAAGGAACCGAAGTCCCGGGTAGCTACCAGACCCAGTCCCACCACGGGCGCCGTGCTGGTAGTGTAAATCACCTGGTAGACCTTACCAGGGGTGAATCCGGCGGGATAGTAGACGTGAGAAGCGTCGGGGACCACCTGTCCTTCTTCCACCTTGGCGAAAGACCACTGGTCACGAGGAATAACCTGCTCCGGCGCGTCCTCGTGCTCCTGGACGGTGAGCGCCGCATCGGGGTCTTCGATGTTATTGGTGGGATAGGGGCGGTGCATCCTATTGGACAGATACTCGACCTGGCTGGGGGAGTTCAATTGCAAGGTAATCACTATCCTGCCGGTCACCGGCCCCTCGGCGGTCACGGCGTCGGGCCCGTGGAGCCGCATCGCGCCGGGCACGTCGGGAGCATCGTGCTGCCACCCGCACCAGGCTACGGTGTAACCCTGGCGCATCAAGAAGCCGTTGCCCGCCTCCAGAGGCTGGCTGGCCAATAGGTCCGGCGCATTGTTGATGTTCCTCAGCACCGGGCCTCGACCCCGGTTCAGGATGTCGAAGAGTAGCCGCCGGATTCCCTTGCCGGCTTCGGCAGGCGCCAGAAGGCGGAAATCCGAGGAGAAATTGACCAGGCCATCGGCGTCCCGGGGCGCCAACTTGATGTCGGTAATGGGGCCATTGGCGGGATGATTGGGGTCGACGGCGAAGTGGACAGTGCCGTCAAGCTGTTCGTAGTGACCCACCTGACCGAAGGACTCACCCTGGCCGAAGGGCTGTCGCGACTCAATCTCTAGCTTGGTTACTGCCATATTTCACCTCTACAACTATTACGGAACTTTCCAGTTGTGTACCACGATTGGTACGACGGACATCGTTCCCTTGGTCCAGTTACGTTTGGGATACGGTCAGCTTTTGAACGTAGCGGTAGTGTAGTTGCGCCCCCCTTTGCCGTCAAGAAAGCCGGTGGCCCAACCAGGGTCTTTCGATTGTCAGCATGAAGGGAGCGAATGGTCCAATGTCCCCGGACAGAGCAAGCCCACACCCCTGGATTCCCGCCTTCGCGGGAATGACGGTGGGGGCGCGCCTGAAAGCGCACCTTGGCCCTTGTCCGGGGAATCGAAAGACCACGGTGGCCCGTCAGCTTCCTGATGCTTCTCCAGGAAACTCCCGTGCCCCCAACTAACCCCACCCGGGCATGTTGAGCCCGCCAGACCATAGAACCCTTCCCGTGCTTGAAGGCGTGCGGGAGCGCCGGGCCAGTCCGGTAGGCGGGGAAGACAGGCATGGCTCCGTCGGCACGGGCCCAAGGGCAACCCACCGGCGCAGTTGACGAGAGGGCAGCGCCCCCATACCCTATTCGACAACTGCAAAAGGTTTAGGGGGAAATGTTCAGCAAAATCCAACACGTGGGCTATCAAGTTAGGGACCTGGATGCCGCCGTCTCCTGGTTCGCCGGGAGCTTCGGGGCCCAGAGGACTGGCGGCGGCCCCACCGCCTCCGGGGGCGCCAACGCCTTCCTTCGCTTCGGCCAAATCGAAGTGGAACTCTTGCAACCCCCCGACTCCAGCAGCTTGTCCGAGGCTAGGTTGGAAATGCACCACGTTGGTTATGTGGTCGACGACATCGTCCAGGCTGCCGGCCTTCTGCGGGACCGGGGCCTGAAATTCGCCAGTGAGGAACCCTTTGTCAATGTACTTTCCCAGTGGGTGCATTACCTGGACCCCTCCACCACCAACGACATCCTCATCCATCTGACCCAACTGCCGGAACCAGCGGACGATTCGGGCTACGGCGAAGGCGTGAACATCCAACGGATTATTCACGCGGGCTACGTGGTAGAAGACTTGGACCAAGCCGTGGCCTGGTACGTGGAGAAGTTCGGGGGAGAGTACATCGGAGGAGGGATGTCGCGGCGGGGCGTGAACAACGCTTTCGTCAACTTCGGACAGGTGCAGGTGGAACTTCTGGAGCCCAACCGCCCGGAGCAACTCGACGGGAAGCGGCATGCCATGGACCACGTCGGTTACGTGGTACCGGACATCGTCACTGGAATCGAGGAATGCCAGGTCCGGGGCCTGACCCTGGGTGAAGCCGCCCCGCGCACGAACACAATCGGCCAACAATTGTGCTACTTCGACACCGCCTGCACCTGCGGGACTCAAATTCACCTGACCCAGCTACCGGAGTAGGCTGAAACTTGGCCGACGCGGGGCGGGAATTACCCGCTTACAGGCGGCGGCCTAACCCGTCGGATAAAGTCGAGGGTGCGCGCCGCCAGGACTTCGGGTATCTCAACCTTCATGTTGTGCCCCACTCCGTCGAAGAGTTCGAGGCTCGCCCGGGGTATCCGCTGCGCCATTAACTGTTGTACTTCCAAGGGGGTTATGTCATCCTGGTTGGCGGCCAGCAGGAGGGTGGGGGCCGTTATCCGGGGCAGCAGCGGCGTCAAGTCCTCGGCCAGGAGGCACTCCTGCAGGGCGAGGACCACAGCCGCGGGGGTCCTGGCTCCTTCCTCGGCGTACCAATCCACCAGTTCGGGCGCTGCTCCGGTCCCGAAACGCCTGTGGGCGTCCGATAGTAACCAGGCCCTGGTGCCCTCTTGCTCCAAGGTACGCCGCCAGACACTCGCATCCACGCCAACTCCCATCTGGGCCAGCCTCGGCGTGGAAGCAACCAGGGTCAGGCTATGCAGCCGGTCCGGAAAGTCGTGGGCGAAGCGCAGGCTCACGATGCCCCCGGCGGAGGCCCCTACCAAATGCACCTTTTCGATGCCCAACCCATCCATCACCAGGGCAATGTCTGCCGCCAGCGCTGGCAGGGAAAACTGCAAGTCCGCCGGAGCCGGGGTAGCGGCGTGCCCCTGCATGTCAAAGCGCACCACCGGATGCTGGCGGGCCAGGGTCGGCACCGAGCCGCGCCAACGGTTGAGGTTGCCGGCAGCGGCGTGGTGGAGCAACACCGCCTCCGATGTACGCCAGGGGTCGGAAAAGTCATCAACGTGGTAGTGGAAGCGGTCTCCGTTTACGTCAAGTATAAACATACCAACACCAACTATTTAAACGCTTGGTGTGAATTGTAAACTAACAATTGATAAGGAAGGTGGCCATAGCCGATAGTTAGCTTCTAACCTATCAAGAAAGAGGCTAAGCTATGGGAGATGTGGACACCTTCCTGACGATACTCTATGTCACCGTAGATGATTTCTGCAAGTATCAATCCCTTCCCGAGCCTACCCCCGGCCCCAAGGCTTCGCTCAGCGTAAGCGAAGTGATTACCCTGGTCATCTTCAGCCAGTGGGGGCGCTTCCGGAGTGAAGGGGACTTCTACCGCTATGCCGCCAAACGACTAGGCCCGGCTTTCCCCACCCTGCCCCGCCGAAGTCAGTTCAACCGGCTGGCGCGGCGTCACTACGCGACCCTGGTGGCTTGTTCCCGCCATTTGGTGGAGTTGTTGCGCGGGCAGCGCTGCAGCTACGAAGCCCCCGTATCAGGTACGGGGCAGGCTCTGGACAGTTCCGGTGTTCCCACCAGGTCGGCCAAACGCCGCGGCGCTGGGTGGCTGGCTGGCCAGGCTGACATTGGCTGGAGCAACCGCCTGGGCTGGTATGAAGGCTTCCACCTGCTGCTTTCGGTCAATCCCGATGGCGTCATCACCGGCTTCAGCTTTGCCCCAGCCAGCGTCAAAGACCAGACCTTAGCCGAAGATTCCTTCGCCTTCCGACATACTCCCCATCCCAGACTGCCCACTTTGGGGGAGCCGGCCCGGGGCTGGTATGTAGCGGACAAAGGCTTTGCCGGCCAGGCGGCGGGCCAACGGTGGCGAGACCGCTACGGAGCCTGGGTAATCTGTCCGCCCCAGCGCAACAGCAGGAATCCCTGGCCCAAAGCGTTGCGCCGTTGGCTGGCTGCAATACGCCAGATCGTGGAGACCGTCTTCGACAAACTCCACCATACCTTCGCGCTGGACCGGGAGCGCCCGCACCAACTGGACGGCTTTCAAACCAGATTGGCGGCTAAGGTCGCCTTGCATAATTTCTGTATCTGGTTGAATCGGCAAGTGGGCCGCCCCGCGCTGGCTTTCGTTGACTTGCTTGGCTGGTAACATTGCCTATTTCACACCAAGCGTTTTAGAGACGATCCCATCCCGAAACTCGTCAGGGAGGTTTTGCAAAACTCCTTAGACGCCAATGACAGGGACCTAGTAGGTCCGGTAGAGTGGAGATCGCGGAAAGCTACGTTGATGGCCGAACAATCGGCGCCGAAGGGCTGAAGAATCACCTGGATTCGTGCTTGGAGAGGACGAAGGAGGAAGACAGGAAAAACGTCCAAGCCTTTTACGTCAGGGCTCTGCAAGCGCTCCAATCCGAAGAAATCCGGTGCCTTCAGATCGTGGACGCTGGCACCCTGGGACTCATAGGTCGCAGTTGGGACGCTCTTGTGTTTCAAGAAGGGTCGGTCCAAAAATCGGGGGCCGCTCCTGGTGGATCGAATGGTGTAGGGAAGAACGCGGTGCTCAACGTAAGCGACCTTCGCACCGTGTTTTACAGCACCAGATACATTCAACGTCGCGAAGGCAGGGTGGAAAAGCTCCAGGGCAAGGCTACCTTGATGGACCACCCAAATCCCGATGACAAAGCGAAAGCCTTCAGCACGTAGGATTCTATTCGATGCCTCACGGGGAGCCGGTCTTGACCACACAGATTCCCGACTTTTTCCGGCTCGAAGATGTGGGGACCGGCGTATTCATCATGGGGTTTAACCCCAGGTCTAATGAATGGACTAGGGAAGTAACCGCTGCGGTCATCGAGAATTTCTTTCACGCCATACATCACAAGAAGCTCGTCGTTAAAGTAAAGGACCGTACTAACGACACCATTTTGATTAACCACGAAACCCTTGACTGGCTCTTCGAGCGTGAAAGCAACAATAAACCTGCATTTCATTACTACAAAGCCATCAGAGACGAAGAACCAAGAGAGACAGACCCTATCGGAAAAATTGGGCCGCTCAACGCATACGTCTTCATCGGCTCAGGTCCTCGGAGGACCGCATATATCAACCGCAATGGGATGCTAATCACCGACAGCCGTGAGCAGAAAATCAATCCCATTGCCCCACGCGGCAAAAGCCTGTGGCCGGACTACTGTGTCGTGGTAACGCCAGAATCCGACAGGGGAGATGAATGGATAAGGCAAACGGAGAATACAAGCCATGACTCCATGTCCCCCCGGCAATGTTTCGAGGGCAGAGAGCTGACCGAGGCGGAGCGCTGGTTTAGGCAAGCCAGGAACACGATAAGCAGGATCATTGACGATGCAGCCCAGGTGCAGAAGTACGGCGATACCACCAACCTGAGCGAGTTGGCGTCTATGTTCCCGGACGAGTTTGATCCTGAGACTCCCGGGAACAAGCTGCTGAAAACGAAGACCACCAATACCCGACTCGTAATACCCCAGTCCATTACGCCGGAACCGGAGCCTGGTCCAGACCCTGAACCGGGGCCGGGACCGGGGCCAGAGCCTGATCCTCGTCCCGAGCCTGGCCTGGGGCCGAGGCCAGACCCGGGGCCAAATCCGAGACCTGGGCCAGGTCCTGGGCCAGGCCAAAGAAGAGGCCGGCGGCCAAGGATCGAACGTCCGCGTTTAATTCCCACCGAGCGGACTTCGGCCACGGTGGCGTTCACCCCAACCAGTGATACGCCGCAGGAAATAGCCATCCGATTGAGGCCAGCGGGTGGCGAGTGGGGCCAGGAAAACCCAATCGAGGTCATAAGCGCAAAAGTCGTTAGCCCGACGGGCCAAGAAGCCCAAATTCAAGACGGATTGGTTCGCTTGACTCCACAACCCAACGAGCGAGTAGTAATCGAAATAGAGACCAGCGATGCTCTTGACGACTTTGCATTCAGGATAGAGTAACCGCAATGACCACTTGGAACGACAGATTACTTCCCCACCCTTTGCTGGCGCCGTGGACGGATGACTACCCAGAGGCGACCTTTACAGCACAAGTTCCTCACGCCGTGATTAACAATGGCAAGCAAATCAACTTGACCATCAAGTATCACCTGACCAGCCAGTGGCTTCGGGACTTGATTTCACAAGGCCAAGCCCACTACGTAAGCCTGGTGGTTTGCGCAAAGCATCAATACGCCCGGGTTTCGGGCCGTGCAAGGGAGACTAACTGACGAGGCGGGGATCTACGTGTAAGCTCTAGACGAGGCGTGTCGTCCGGACCAAGACCGAGAGGACATTGGTGTTTGTTGCCCGGCGCAAAGCATGGTCCGGGAGTCTTACGGCGGCATCATTGGTGACGCCCCAATCAGGGTGATCCCGTTCGGGAGAGTGGCTATGGTCCGTGACTCCCTCCGGCGATGCGCTTACACTGCGATGCTGGAGGGGAAAGATGATGACGACACGCCTGAGGAGTGCGACACCGGCGAGCCAAACCGCAGTGGAGCGGGAGCGTCTGCCCGCGGAGTTGTCCCAGGTAAACCTGAACGCGGCGGGCATCGACGTGGGCGCCAGCAGCCATTTCGTGGCGGTGTCCGCCGACCGGGCGGAGCCGCCGGTACGAGAGTTCGCCGCCTTCACGGCGGACCTGTATCGTTTGGCGGACTGGCTGGCCGAGTGCGGGGTGAAGACCGTGGTCATGGAGTCGACCGGCGTGTACTGGATACCCCCTGTTCGGAGTGCTGGAAGAGCGTGGGTTCCAGGTGATGCTGGTGGACCCCAGGCGCATCAAGAACGTGTCCGGTCGCAAGACCGACGTCCTGGACTGCCAGTGGCTCCAGCAGCTGCACACCTACGGCCTGCTGTCGGGAGCCTTCCGACCAGACGCGGACATCCGACGCCTGCGCAGCTACCTGCGGCAACGGGCCATGCTGGTGGAGTACGCCTCCCACCATATCCAGCACATGCAGAAGGCGCTGACCCAGATGAACGTCAAGCTCCAGCACGTCATCAGCAACATCACCGGCAAGACCGGGATGGACATCATCGTGGCCATTGTGAGCGGCGAACGGGACCCCCGCAAGCTGGCGCAGTTTCGTCGCCCTGGCATGAAAGCGGACCACGACACCATCGCCAGGTCGTTGCAGGGGCACTGGCGGGAGGAGCACATCTTCGAGCTGACCCAGGCCCTGGAGTTGTACCGGTTCTATCAAGATAAGATTGCCGAGTGCGACCGGGAGATTAAAGCCCACTTGGAGCGGTTCGAGGACCAAAGCGACGGCGGGCCTCCGGCCTCCAACGGTCGGCGGCGCAGTCAGGGCAACGCACCCCGCTTTGACATCAGGACCCACCTGTACCGGATGACCGGGGTGGACCTGACCAGGATTGACGGCGTGGACGGCTTCACGGCCCTGAAGGTGATCAGCGAGATTGGCACGGACATGACGAAGTGGCCCAGCGCCAAGCACTTCGCGTCCTGGTTGGGACTGAGCCCCGCCAACCGCGTCACCGGCGGCCGGGTCATGAGTTCAAAGACCAAGCCCAGCGCCAGCCGAGCGGCGGCGGCGTTGCGTCTGGCCGCCCACGGGCTGCACCGCTCCGACAGCGCCCTGGGCGCCTTCCTGCGCCGGAAGAAAGCGCAGATGGGTGCGCCCAAGGCCATCACCGCCACGGCGCACAAGCTGGCTAGACTCATCTATTCCATGCTGCGTTACGGCCAGGAGTACGTGGATGCCGGCGCTGAATACTACGAGAGAGAACATCAGCAGCGGGCGTTGCATGCGGCCAAACGCCGAGCGGCCCAACTCGGCTACCAGTTGGTGCCTATGTCCGAGGCGCAGGAGGAACACACCACGCACGCACCTCCCGGCGTGCCAATTGCCGCGCGACGACCTTAGTTAGTCGGGAGTCCAGCTTAGGTGTCTGACAGAGGAATCACGTTTGAGACAACTCGTATAACAATGCTGTGACAGAGTCAGCGCACATGGATATAATGGCCCCGGTGGAACTGAGGAGACGCCTCAGCAGACCGGAGCATCCGGCTGGACTGCGTTGGGTCAAAATCTCGCTTGCGTGACAGCGGAACAGGAGGTTAGAACTTGAAGACAGGGGGTCGGCCTAGCCTTGAGATGCAGGCAATGCAGGAGCGTCTGACCAAGTTGAGTGAGGCCAGCCTGCGCATCAACGAGAATCTGGATTTCAACAGCGTCCTGCAGGATGTCGTGGACAGCCCGCAACCTTACGGACGCACGGTATGGCGGCATGACCGTCCTCGACGACGATGGGAGGTTTGAACAGTTTGTGACCTCCGGCTTGACGGACGAGGAGCGCCGGATCCTGGCGGAGATGCCCGAGCGCGCCCCCCTTTTCTGGCACCTCAACGGAGTGGATGCCCCCCTCCGAATTGACGACCTCTCCGCGTACTTGAGGGCTCTTGACATCGCCGAGTGGCGCCCGCCGGTCGCGGTCACCTCCTTCCTGGTGGCGCCGGTCCGCAACGCAGGCGTGCGGATGGGTTCCCTATACCTGACCAAGGGACAGGAAGGCTGGGAGTTCACCCGGGAAGATGAAGAGACGCTGGTGATGTTCGCCTCCCAAGCGGCGTTGGTCATCGCCAATGCGCACAGGTACCGCGACGAGCAGCGAGCCAGGGCCGATCTGGAGGCCCTGGTTAACACCTCCCCGGTGGGCGTCGTGGTCTTCGACGCCAAGACGGGAATCCCCATGTCTCACAATCGCGAGATGCTGCGAATAGTCGAGGGCCTTCTCGACCCCAACCGCCCTCCTGAGCAAATCATGGAAATCCTCAGCCTGCGGCGGATGGACGGTCGGGAGGTTTCCCTGGAAGAGTCTTCCTTGGCGGAACGGCTCAGCGCCGGTCGGACGATCCGGGCAGAGGAGATCGTCATCCAGGCGCCCGACGGAAGGTCAGTAACCACCTTGGTAAACGCCACGGCCATCTACTCCGAGGACGGCACCGAAATGGAATCCGTGGTCGTTACCCTTCAGGACATGACGCCCCTTGAGGAACTGGAAAGACTGCGAGCGGAGTTCCTGGGGTTGGTGAGCCACGAACTTCGCGCTCCCCTAACATCGATAAAGGGGTCGGCTGCCACCCTCCTCGACGATTCAGCGAACCTGAACGCATCTGAAATGCGCCAGTTTCACCGCATAATCGACGACCAGGCCGACCGGATGCGCCGGATGATCTCCGACTTGCTGGACGTGACCCACATCGAGACGGGTCTGCTCTCCGTCGATCCAGAACCATGCAGCGCGGCGGTTCTAATGGACCAGGCCAAGACCTCTTTTGTCAGCGGGGGCGGCGGGAACGAGTTGCAAATAGACCTGCCGCCGGACCTTCCCACCGTCATGGCCGACAGGCAGCGAATCGCACAGGTTCTCAGCAACTTGCTGTCCAATGCGGCCAAGTACTCAAGGGAGTTCTCTACAATCCAACTGAGGGCCGAGCGGGAGGACCTGTACGTCCGATTCTCGGTCTCGGACGAGGGAAGGGGAGTTGCCGCCAAGCGACTGCCTTACCTCTTCCGCAAGTACGTCAGAATCGAAGGAGACAGCCTCGGACGGCAGATAGAGGCGTCGGGCCTGGGTCTGGCCATCTGCAAGGGCATCGTCGAAGCCCACGGGGGGCACATATGGGCGGAGAGCGAAGGCCAGGGCCTTGGGGCGAGATTCGCTTTCACCCTGCCGGTGGCCGAACAGACCGAATCCGAACAGGATGTCAGCCCGCAGAGGCTGTCGGGCCGCCGGGGCCAAGAGGTGGATGGGCATGCCCGAGTCCTGGTGGTTGATGACGACCCCCAGACCCTGAGGCGCGTTCGGGACGTTCTCTCCCGGGGCGGCTACGCACCCATAGTTACCGCGGACCCGAACGAGGCGGTCCGGCTTGTGGAATCGGACAGACCGCAACTTGTGCTGCTGGACCTCGTGTTTCCCGATACCGACGGCATCGCACTCATGCAGGACATCCTCGACATTGCGGAAGTGCCGGTAATCTTTCTTACGGCTTATGGCAGGGACCAGAATATAGAGCGGGCCTTTGACATGGGAGCCGCCGATTACATGGTAAAGCCCTTCTCGCCCACAGAGCTGACCGCAAGAATCAAGGCGGCGCTGCGCAAGCACGCCGGGTTGGATTACGACGAGCCTCCGGAACCCTTCACCCTGGGAGATTTGACCATCAACTATTTCCACCGGCAGGTTAACCTGGCTGGCCGACAGGTCCATCTCACGCCCATCGAGTACAACCTGCTTCGAGTCCTCTCCCTCAATTCGGGAAGGGCGCTTAGCCACGACCAGTTGCTGCGAAGAGTCTGGCACATAACTACCGCCGGCGACCCGCAGGTGGTCCGCACACACCTGCGCAGGCTAAGGCGCAAGCTGGGAGACGACGCCGACAACTCCTTATACATCTTCACCGAGCCCGGCGTCGGCTACAGAATGCCGGAAGGGGATCCGGCATGAATGTGAGAGATGACATTCTGGTGACGTGCTATGCAGCGCTCAGGCGGACCACCGCCGCTCCGTTCGCGAACAGGCTAAAGATCCAACGTGAAAGGGCGGGGCTCGTGGACTCCGTGGTCTGCAGGGACGCCTTGCCCCCAGTTTCGCAGTGGATCTGTATGTGCAGGATGGTTGATTAGAGCGCCGGAGCTAAGGCGCTAACTGAGGAACGGGTCACTCGTCCCCCAAAGCCCGGGGGTGAGACGATCGAAAAGTCGTGCCAATTCAACCGGAGAGAAATTGGAAACAGTAATCGGAGTCTTGCTGGCCGTGGGAGCCTATCTGCTGGGGTCAGTGTCGCCGTCGTATCTGCTGGTGCGGTTCAGGACGGGCGAGGATGTGCGCCAATCGCGAAGCCGCAACGCCGGAACGCTCAACACCTACCACCGCTTGGGCTTGATTGGCGGACTGACAGTCTTGACCTTGGACGCCGGCAAAGGGGCGTTGTCCGTCCTGGCTCCCGCCTTGGTCAACGCTCCAGAATGGACCGTATTTGCCAGCGCTCCCCTGGTGTTGATAGGGCACAACTGGCCGGTATTCCTGCGATTCCGCGGCGGCAAGGGCGCTGCGGTGCTACTGGGAGTGTCGCTGGGGCTGTTCCCACTTTTTACCGCTTTCTGCCTTATCCCCATCGCGCTGGTTATGGTGCTCTTTCGCAACGTGGTCCTGGGCGCCGCAACGGGATACGTGCTGGTGTGCCTCACTTTGATTGTTGTCGGGACTGAATGGTCCATGGTCGCGTTGAGCATCTTGCTGGCCGTCCTGGCTGGAGTCGCGTACCTCTTTGGATTTCGCAGGGATATCTCCGCGATGGCCCGGAACGGAGAGTGGCGAAGACTGATGTTGTTCCGCTTTGTCCAATAGCAATTGGCTGCTGAAGCAATGGAGAGGGCCGTTTTATGTGGCCTCTTCTTTCAGCTTAACGATAGGTAGCCGAAATGGCATTGGAGAAAGATGGTGATCTGCCCTCGGAAAACCTGGACCGATCGAAATGCGAGGTTTGCAGGATGATCCAAACAGACGGAGAAGGAGGATCGTCCCATGAAGAAGTCCCGGTGCAGTCCCGGCAGTTCGCCTTCGAACTGCGCCAGTCGGAGGAGGGAACGCCACCGTCAGAAGTCTGCAAAAAGATGAGCATGAGCGAGCAGACCTACCCTAAGGGACGAATTGACGTTCTGGCTGCATCGCCGAAGTGAGCGAGGACTCGTGCTTGCAGCGCCACGTCGGCTGGGAAGTCCGAAACACGGCTCTAATCTGGCTTAAGTTGACATGGGAGCAACAAGCCCCCGAGGATGTTCCACGGGGGCAAGTTTGGTGTTGCCAGGTGGCAGGCCCGGGCGCAGCTGCCTTAAATTGTTGAGGTGGCGGCACGGCGAGGGTCGCGTCCTCAGGGAAGAGTGCCCTCGTTTCTGCGTTTAATGCCAACCTTTTCTCATTCTCCAATAGCGTTCAGGGGCTTCGATTTCAACGAGATCGACAACTGGATCGCCTTCTCGGCACGAATGGTGTCAGACGGATGGCAGCCCCAAGATTGGCGTTGAAGGGCCAGTTCGAGCGATGGCGAAACATTCCATTTGCCAGTACGTGCCTGGCGGCTGCGCTATTCTCCTCCCAATCTGTCCTCCGTCTGCTGTCCCTGATCAGTCCTCGTATTCTCCTCCCCGTGATTGAGGCCGCTGAAGGCCGGGGGGGGGGGGGCTGACAGGGGTAGGTATAGGGTGAAACTGGCCTGAGAACTTGGAAAGCGCACGGGATTCTGGCATCTTGGTGACAGTGAAGAAACCGGATGCCGGAGGTCTCCCATGCGCCTTCCACGGGAATGCTACCAGATGCAACAGACGATTGAAACGCATCTACCTAACCTCTCTCAGGCTCAATTGGCCGGGCTGGTCCTGTGGGTCTGCGGGGCTATCCTGGCGGGCAGCGCCTGCCAGAACGCCGTGGCCGCCGCCCTCTCCACCAAGGGAAACTGGTACAACCTGCGCCAGCGCCTGCGGGAATGGCTCTACGACGGTGGCGACCGGGCGAGCCCCTGCCAGACCGAACTGGACGTGAGTCTCTGTTTTGCGCCCCTGCTTCGCTGGGTCCTTTCCTGGTGGCATTCCGACCGGCTGGCCCTGGCGGTGGACCCCACGTTGAAGGGGGACGACACCACCGCCATCGTCATCAGCGTGGTCTACCGGGGCTGCGCCATTCCCGTGGCTTGGCGCATCCACCACGCCACCCAGCGCGGGTCCTGGATGGACCCGATAGTGGAACTGCTGCGGGAACTGGCTCCGGCGGTCCCTGAGGAAATGACCGTGATCGTGCTGTGCGACCGGGGCCTGGCCAGTCCGAAATTGTGGCAACAGATACGCGTTCAGGGCTGGCATCCCTACATGAGGTATGCGAAAAACGTCACCTTCTGCGCCGACGGCGGCCGCAGGCTTCCCGCCCGCGCCTTCGTTCCCCGTCCCGATACCGCTTGGATCGGCAGCGGCACCGCCTTCAGCACCCCCGCCGCAAAACGCCGCTGCACCCTGCTGGCGGTCTGGTACGTTGAGCAGGAGGAGCCTTGGATCATCCTGACCGACCTGCCGCCGGACCAAGTTGGAGTGAGTTGGTACGCGCTGCGCTTCTGGATCGAGTTGGGCTTCAAGGCGGTCAAGAGCCTGGGATGGAAGTGGGACAAGACCAGGAGAACCGACCCGGCGCGCATCTCCCGGCACTGGCTGGTGCTGTCGGTGGCGACGCTGCTGGCCCTGGCCTATGGCACCAGAGTGGAAGACGCCAACGAGCGAAGGATTGCGCCGGGCAGCCTGCGGGCGCCCCCCAAAGCCTGTCCCGTACTGGATACGGGGGCGCTGCCATCCCAGCACCGCTGCCCGTGGCACAGGCCAAGACGGACCGTCAGCGTCATCCGCCACGGCATCGACTGGCTGCGGCGGTTGCTGCTCCGGGGCCGCCTCTGGAGCCGGGTCTGGCTGCTGCCCGAACCCTGGCCGGAACCCAAGCCCAACCTGGAGGTCACCCGCCATGCCCACGCCTGAAAACCCCATACCTACCCCTGTCAGGGGGGGGGCAGTTGGAGGATTCGCGTGGAAATAGTGGATCAGCAGCAGTCCGATGCTGGTAATGGCTACCACTATCACCGCGCCGTAAGTGAATCGGGCAATACCGGCATCAAAAGCTCCCCACAAGATTGATGCGGCCGTGAGAAAGCCTACCACGCCCAGGCAGAAATAAGCGATAAGAACGCCGTTGCGGGCCCCTTTGCTCTTTGCCTAGGACATGAAGGCGATTATGACGAGGTAAGAAGCGCAGACGATTAGAGCCTGCCAGAACGCGCGGCTAAAGCCTTCGCCGGTTATCCCGCTGGTCGTAATCCATAGCGCGTCCAAAATCTCGAAGGCTATGATGGCCGTCAGGGCAATCGCCACCCAGCGCGCGATCCGGTAAATTACGGTCGGGCCAATGTCCGCCAGCGAAAGCAGACCAATATGAGTGAGGCACAACCCCAGTCCGATTAGCATGAACAATACTTTCTCTTCCAAGCCACCTGGGCCGTCACTCCACATTTGCCAAATGAGAATGAGCAACCCCGCACACAGCAAGAGGGCGGACGCCACCGGTATGAAGGGCATGATCTTCCAAATGCGCCCGTCCTTTTCACCCATGTAGTGCATGATGGCACCGTTTACGGCGACGCTCACCGACATGGCGAAAACGATTAGCTGGCTGATCAGCATGTCCACTGGGTTTAAGGTTTCGGACACATCGAAGCGGAGGGCCAAGAGTCCGATGACGATCCAAATCAGGCCGCTAGCGAACAGGGACCAAAGCACTGTCGGAGCCGTCACTCCCAGGAATCCACCAGAAATATTCGGAAACAGAAAATGTTGATACCTCCCCAAGGCTGATAGGTCAGGGAATGAGTGCAGATTGGCCTCCGGCTGCTCCGGGCGAGGCACTTGGGGGCCGCATTCCGTACCGGGACTGTTTCCCGCTGTCATATCACTTTCCTCCTGTGCTGATTTTATTGGCACGTTCGCCTCTTTCACCCTGCCGAGCTTCGCGGGCCGACTGGCAAGTTAGCTACCTCGGAACCCGGTGACTTCAGCCCACTGGCGTCCACCGTGTCAGTCACTGCGGCATACGCGCCGACGATGCCTGCCACCTCCACACCTTAGACGCCTAGCTCGATGAACGGTAGCGGTGGTTCAGTGTGCTTGCGCTGAATTCAGGAACGTTGATCGAAAACGACGAGGAGCACCAACTTTCCTACGTGACACAAGCGCTTTCTACCAATCCCGGCTGCCTTACTTATCGGCTGGCGCTGCAAATGCTCGGAAGCTTCACACCACTGCCAATTCTAGTGGCCTCCATGTGACAGAACTATGTCAGATAGGAGAGAAATCGTGACTATTGTCTGACAGATTATATTGGAGGGAAGTCTTCCAGACTCGGGAGTGTAGTTAGCCTATTGGCAGTCCCGACCCCACCCTCGAAATCCGATCCAGAACCAATATGAGGAATCCCGAAAAACCGAGGATAAAACACGGTCAAGTAGAAACACAGGGGATGGGAAATCATTGTACGAAGCCTTCGAGCCTGCGGAGGCGCGGCACATTGCTGAGCGGCTGGAGATACACTACACGCCGAAGCACGGGAGTTGGCTGAATATAGCTGAGATAGAACTAAACTAAAGCCACGGTGAAGTGCACAGGCCGTACTGACCGGCGCTACCATTTGACCGCAGGCCACCGGACAGATAGCATCAATCCAACGACATCCACCAAGAGGTTCACGCCATGACCACGTCTGCGGACATTCTCAAAGAAGCCGCACGCATCGTGCGGAAGGAACTGCCCAAGCACCTGTCCGACGACTTCGTCATCAACAACGTCGAGGCGGAAAGCCTGCCCGGGCCGAACTGCGAGGATTACATTCACGTCATGGTCATCCTCGAAGACAACCATCCCGAACTCGACGCCAGCCTGCTGCTGAGATTCAAGCAAACGCTGCACCCGATGTTCGAGCGCGCAGGGATCGTGCCGAGCCCAACGATCTCCTATTCCAACCGGGGTGAACTGGCCAGATGACCGCGCCGGCAAACCTGCCACCGCCCGCCATCAGCTGGCAGAACCTCATCAACGCGGGCAGGGATTTGCTCAACCCCCAGAGAACCGGACAACCACCCACGGACGAACACATCAGACGCGCGATCAGCAGCGCTTACTATGCGCTGTTCCACGCACTGGCTGCCAGCAACGCCGACGCCCTGATCGGCGCGCCCCAGGACCGGATAACCGCAGCAGCCTGGTCTCGCGTATACCGCGGTCTCGACCACGGGACGGCGAGGCGAGAACTCCAGCGGTACCGCCAAGAGTTCTCCACGGGATCCCAGATATTCGCGGACACCTTCTAGGACCTACAGAACCGACGGCACTCGGCCGACTACGACCACAACGCCGTCTTCACCGCGCAGGAAGGCTCAGTCTCGCTGGCAGAATCCGAAGCGGCGATCAACGACTACATGCGGGCCGACCGCAGCGAGCGGGCTTACATCGCCGTTGTCACGCTGATCAGGCCACGCTGAACGTAACGAACACAGACAGGAACCCAACGGGCGGATCGATCAAGCCACCCTTTTTGTTGCCACGTACCTTAGCCAAACAGTGGCGAGCAGACCGCCAGAGCTACCCTGAGCTGACCACTCCATGAGCAGCCCGGGGCCCAATTCCCTCAGGGTCCTTCCGACAATTATGACATTCTGGGCTGCTGTACAACAAACCCTTGACGCAGTTGTTGAGCGCAACCTATTATTGCACGTAGTTGTTGCACACCCTTTGCAATGGGGCCGAGGGGTGGGTTGGCGACTCGTTCAAAAACGCCCGTTTTCTGGACACGATGACTGTGATTCCAATAACCTACGGCTACACCCGGGTCAGCAAGGCTGGTATGGCCGGCGGATCAGTGGGAAACGGATCGGACGCCCACTGTCCTCCCCCCACTTGGGGATAAGACCCATCCAATGCGCTCCTCCAGGTGCTCCCACAGAATCAGCCCATCCATTGCTGAAATATCTCACGAAAGATCTTCCAATTCTTGCCCCGGTATTCCAGGTTCGCAAACGTTGGTTGGTCCATCGAGTCTCATTTCTCCACCGGCATCGGGTTTTCCAGCCATGTGAAGCCACATCCAGCCAGTCTTACTCAGATTACCCTGAGAGCTTATTGCCCAAGAATTGGATGACATAAACGATCGCGCCAACTCCCGCAGCTACTGTTGAAAGAAATATTATTGCCGCCAAGACTTTTTGCCACCAAGAACTAAGCAAAACCGACCATATTGTTTCTCTTTTTACCCATCTGTCGTCCATTTCTTTCCTAACTCCGTCCAACGCGTCGATCCTGTATTGATTCAACCGCTGTTCCACGTCAACCGCATAAAGGTCATACAAAGCGTTACTCAATGCCGCGTTAGCAGTTTCGCGTACTCGCAAGATCATGTCTTCTTGTGAGACAGAACGGTTATCGCTAGGTGGGTCATCCGCATTGGCATCTACAGTTTGAAAAATTATGGTGAAAATCGGATCGCCGAGAGTCAAAGTCCACGGTATCGCCCGCAGATTTATAAGCCTTATGACAATAGGCCCTTCGTATCCAGAATCGACGTGGCCCGCATTCAGTGCAAGAATTCCTGTCAGCGCCAAACTGTTCCTGGAGTACACGGTGCCGCAAAGACCTGGCGGCATTACGACGTCCTCATGGGTCACTACAAAAATCATTTGTCCAGGCTGGACGGTTACCGTAGGCTGTCCGACTCCCGATGGTTCTAGAAAGTACCTCAGAGTCTCAACGGTTCCCTTCCTGCCGTTGTCGGTAGGTTGTTTCCATATAGCAGTTCCCGCAGACAGATCGTAGCCATCGCTCTCAATGTCGAACTGCCCATTCTCCCTACGGCGAGGATGGTGAAGCAGTTCGCCATCATGCAGGCGTCTCTCAATTTCCTGTCGGTTCAGCACACCCATTGGTTATCCTCCCAATCCTTTTGTTATTAACTCATGTTACGCACAGGATGAGGGAAATGGTAGATTAGAGCTATGGATAAAGAGATGTTGGAACTGTACAGCGATTACCTGTTGAGTTCCTTTGGCGCCGCCACAGCGACGGGCTTGTCATCCACGGTGGAAGGCGCGGTCAGCCATGACCAAGTAACGCGCTTTCTGTCGAGGGAAGACTATGACTCCAAAACCCTATGGGAACAGGTCAAGCCGATGGTGCGCGCCATGGAACAGCCGGATGGGGTACTGATCTTTGATGACACCATCCAGGAAAAGCCCTATACGGACGAGAACGAACTGATTAGCTGGCATTTCGACCATAGCAAGAACCGTTCAGTCAAGGGAATTAACCTGCTCAACTGCATGTATTACGCTGGGGGCGCAGCGGTTCCCGTGGCCTACGAACTCATCCGAAAACCGCTGGTGTACCGCGATGAGAAGACCGGCAGGCACAAGCGTAAGAGCGAAGTCACCAAGAATGAACTGATGCGCCGGATGTTGAGAGTCTGTCAGCGCAATCAGTTGCAATATCGCTACGTGCTGGCTGACAGTTGGTTTTCCGCCAAGGAGAACCTGGACTTCATACGCTGGGAACTGGACCGGCATTTCATTGTTGCGCTCAAGTCGAATCGGACGGCTGCATTGAGCTATGAAGGGAAGCTGCAGGGCAACTTCTCCCGCATAGACTCGCTGGACTTGCCAGAACATCAAGCGGTGCAGTGCTGGCTGAGGGGGTTGGAGTTCCCGGTCCGGCTCGTTCGCCAAGTCTTTACAAACAAGGATGGCAGCACCGGGACATTGTATCTGGCCTCAAGCGATCTGGACTGCGATGGACCAACCATCTGCGCGATCTACCAGAAACGGTGGAAAGTGGAGACCTTTCATAAGACGCTCAAGTCCAATGCCGCCCTTGCCAAGTCGCCTACCAGGACGGAGCGCACCCAAAGCAACCACTGTTTCATGTCCATCTATGCGGCCTTCCGGTTGGAAGGACTCCGGTTGAAGCATGGAATGAACCACTTTGCCTTGAGAGCCAGGCTCTATCTCAAGGCCATCCGCCATGCTTTCGATGAACTCCAACTCCTTAAGGCTGCGTAACATCAGTTACTCAATAACAGAGGCCGGTTCAACTGGAGCACCTACGCCATGTTGATAGCCTCTGTTGCGACTGCAACGGCGGGCCACAGGAGTATCGGGGAGAGCACAATTGGCCACACCGTAACTGTGACTCTGTTTCTAACTACCATCCCTGCGGTTTGGGCCGAACGACTCAGCTTTTTAACGAGACGAACGTGGAACTTTCTGTGGTCGAAAAAAGGGCTTACCATCATCGGAGCCACAACGTTTGTGATTTTGGTGGCCCTCAACCAAGCACGCGACGAGAACTACATCAGAAACTGGTTAATCATCCCGACAGGGATTTTCCTCGGGGGTTTCATCGCAGTACAAGTCTGCTGGGTTGTGCTCAAGCTCTCCTTCAAATACGTCCCTGTCCTATTCCGCCTACTGGGATCACGGGCCTCCAGGATATGGCAGAAGATCAATAGGCTCATGTACCGAGGTTAGAACCACCAGCACGCAGCCGCCCCATAGAGTGGGAGGAGACCATCCTGGCCGACACCGGCCTCCTGGACCTCACCACCAAGCACATCCACTTCGCCGGAAGCCGGAAGAAGTTCCGAGTGCGCTATGACCGCATTGTCTCCTTCGACCCCTACGACGATGGGTTCGGCATCATGCGCGACGCCCAGACAGCCCGGCCCCAGGCCTTCCGGACCGGCGACGGCTGGTTCGCCTACAACCTGGTCGCCAACCTAGCCCAGCTCCAAGGGTGAGACGGGGAACCCCAGCACCACTCGGAGCTCCTGCCACGGGCAGCGTCGGCTGTTGAAACAACGGTCCCAGGACAGGGAGCTTCCCGAGTGACTGCCCAGGTCGGGACGCGAAACGGCACCGGCTCCATTACCTTCAGGACCCTCGGGACCTCCCTTCCCCAGCGGGGTACGGTAGGCTAGAATACCGAGTACGGCCTTCAAGGGCCGGGGGCCCCACACCGGGACCCGAGAGCAAGCCGGCACTGGGTGTCCACAACCAGGCCGGAAAGCCAAATACCCGCAGCAAACAAACCTGATCCAGAGCAGCCTGATCGAAGAGGCCCGACATGACCACCTTTGACCACCTGACCCTAAACGGCGGCGCTCACCACCTGGTGCAGCACCTTGGCAACCCCGAGACCATCCTGGTGGCCGGCGAAAGGTACATCACCCGGGAGCCGGGCGCCCCGCCGGCGGACCGGATGGCCCCGGACCTGCTCATCGCCTTCAACGCCGACCTGGAGGCCTACCGGGACAGCAACGGCTACGTCATCTCGGAGCAGGGCAAGCCGCCCGAGTTCGTCTGGAGATAGCCTCCCGCAGCACCGGCAAGCAGGACGTGGAGGAGAAAAGGCCAGCTTACGCCGCCCTGACCATCCCCGAATACTGGCGGTTCGACCAGACCGGGGAGTTCCACGGGACGTACCTGGCCGGAGACAGGCTGGCAGAAGGCCGGTATGAACCCATCCCCATCGAGACCGTCAAGGAGGGAGTCCTCCAAGGCTACAGCACCGTGCTGGACCTCCTCATCCCGTGGGACCACGGGGAACTGGGCTGGCACGCCCCGACCACTGGACAGCACATAGCCACCTTCGAGCACGAACGGGCCAGGGCCGACGCAGAACAGACCCGAGCCGACGCGACCGAGGCCAGAGTCCGGGAACTGGAGGAGGAACTGGCCCGTAGGGACAAGGAAGGATGAAGTTCGGACGCCGCAATCCCTTACAGCTACACCCATGCAGGGAGAAACTTCCGGTCAGACAGGCAACCGAGAAGGACTCTGCCAAAACGGCAGAGTCCTGTGCATAGATGCAACGCAGTCAACAGATCCATCTCGACAACGGGGGAGAGGAGAATGACCGTCCACCACTCTATCACTCTATGTATAGGCAGAGCAATTGCCACCCGCTCGACCACACGGACCGACACCCGAGCACCCAGGCACTTAGCCACGGGGCCGCTTCCGGAGACCGCCAGAGTACCGATGGAGGGCGGCCACTCACCCGGCTTCAGCACCAGGGTGTAACGCCAATTTGACGGTGATGCCCATCAATGTCTGCCGGGAAAAGAAGCTCACCAATATGCGCTCCACCACCACCGACATCGCCAAGCGTCTCAGCCCCCGGTGCGCCTGAGCCTGGAGGAAGCCCTGGACTTCATTTCCGCCGACGAGCTGCTTGAAGTGACGCCCCAGTCCTACCGGATGCGGAAGCGGGAGCTGACCCAGGAAGGCCGCCTCAAGCTGCGCCGCTGAACCCTCCGGCCCGGCAGGACGATTGCAAGGCGCCTGAATTCCTTCGTCCCGGCGAAATGACCCAAAATGAGGCAAATTGACTCCATTTGAGAACAATCCAGAACAAGAAACCCCAGACCGTGCCAAGGGACTTTGCCATCGTCGTGCCTGGTCCCGGCGTCACCCCCCCCCGCTGTCCGCACGAATTTGCTATACTTGGGCTAGTGCGATTCCCCCGTCAGACCCTTGGCTGCCCAGCGCATGGGCCGGCGTAACGGCCCAAATAAGGGGAGAGGAGTTGGCGCAATGACTACGTTTGCCACCATCGGACGACCCGTTACCCGTCAGGAAGGCCCGGACAAGGTTTCCGGCACGTTTCTTTACTCCGCCGACGTGAACCTCCCCGGGATGCTTTGGGGCAAGGTTCTGCGCAGCCCCTACCCCCACGCCAGAATCGTATCTGTCGACGTTTCCGAGGCCGAGGCCATGCCAGGGGTTCGCGCCATCATCACCGGCAAGGACACCGCCGGAATGCGGGTGGGCCGCATGGTCCGGGACGTGCCGTTGCTGGCCGAAGACATAGTACGCTTCGTCGGTGAGAAGGTGGCTGCGGTAGCCGCCGACGACCCGGATACCGCAGAGGAAGCCCTGCTTCTTATCGACGTTGAATACGAACCGTTGCCCGCCGTCTTCGACCCTGTGGAAGCTATGGACCCGTCATCTCGGCTGGTTCACGAAGGCAACCCTGTCTTCGAGACCTCATCCGGTCCCGTACAACTCGACGGCAACATCGGGAACCACTCCGTTTGGTCCAGCGGCGACACCGAGCAAGGGTTCAAGGACTCGGTACGTATCTTCGAGCATACCTTCACCACCACCTGGGTCCACCAGGGGTACATGGAGCCCTACGCCTGCGTGGTGGACATTGACGACTCCGGGCGGATGCAGGTATGGGCCAACAACAAGGTCCCATATACCCTGCGCGCCCAGCTGTCCGACTCCCTAGGGATGCCCGAGGAGCGCATCCGGGTCAACCCCTGCGGCATTGGCGGCGACTTCGGCGGCAAGTCCCCGGCCATGAACGTGCCCCTGGCCTACCTGCTGGCGCAGAAAGCCGGGCGCCCGGTCAAGATGATTATGAACTACATCGAGGAGCTGATGGCCGGCAATCCCCGCCACCCCTCGGTGATAACCATCAAGACCGGTGTCGACTCCGAGGGCCGGTTCCTGGCCCGGGAAAGCAAGGTGGTCTACAACGGCGGGGCATACAGCGGGTTCCGGGGCCGCCCCGGGCTGGCCGGCAGCCGAGACGGCGCCGGGGGCCAGTATCACATTCCCAACTTCCGCATCGACAGCTACATGGTCTACACCAACAACGTTCCCTGCGGCTCCTACCGGGCGCCGGGACAGCCCCAAGTAGCCTTCGCGGTGGAGTCCCATACCGACATGATTGCCCAGGAACTGGGCATGGACCCCTACGAGTTGCGGCTGCTCAACGTGGTGCGGGACGGCCAGATGTGCGCCACCGGCGCGTTTTACAACCACATCCGGGGCGAGGAGACCCTGCGGGCCGCCGCCGAGGCCGCCGGTTGGGGGACCCCCAAGGCCGGTCCCTACATGGGCCGGGGCATGTCGCTGGGACAGCGCCCCCAGGGGCAGAGCGTTTATTCGGTGACCGTCACCATGGACCGGGAGGCCAAGGTAACATTCCAGACCCTGGTGCCCGAGACGGGCACCGGGTCCCACACCGTAGGCCGGCAGGTGATCGCCGAGGACTTGGGCGTCCCGGTCAGCGACGTGACCGCCGTTCAAATGGACACCGACGCTGGACCCACCGACAGCGGCGCGGGCAGCGGCAGCAGCGTCGGGGGGACCAACGCCGCCCTGGCCGCCGCCCAGGGTGTCCGGCGGGAGCTTACCCTGATGGCCGCCGAGTTCTACGGGTGGCCCGAGGAGCGTATCGTTTTCCGTCATGGTCGGGTGTTCGTCGGCGACGACAGCGAGGGCGGCGTGACCATCGGAGAACTGTCCGGACGGGTGGTTTCCGCCACTGGCGGGCCCGTCACATTTTCGGTAACCACACCGGCGGAGGAACCGGGCATAACCTGCTTCTGTGCCCAGGTTGCCGAGGTGGAAGTTGACCCGGAGACTGGCGAGGTCAAACTGAACAAGTTTGTCACCGCCCACGACGTCGGCACTATCCACAACCCGATTACTCACCAGGGCCAGATTGACGGAGCGGTCATTCAGGGAGTCGGTTACGCACTGATGGAGGAGCTGCTGGCGGAGGAAGGGCAGATTTCCACCCTGAGCATGGGAGACGTGAAGACTCCGACCATCCGGGACATACCGGAGTTGGTGACGGTCCACGTGGAATCGCCGGGCGGCAACGGCCCCTTCGGAGCCAAGACCATCGGCGAACAGCCGTTGCCGCCGGTGGCGCCAGCCATTGCCAACGCGGTCTACGATGCGGTCGGCGTCCGAATCCAGCAGTTGCCCATAACCCCAGAGGACATCCTCGCCGCCTTGAAGGAGCGGTGATGCCCGCCGCTGGCCGCTCGGCCCGGGCCCGGTAGCATCCCTTGGCCGTTACCGGATACCTGGTGCCCTTCCCGGACCCCGGAGCCTTCGACCTGATGAGCCGGTGGCTGGAGCAGGCGGTGGAGGCCACCGGCCCAGGGGTGATTGTGGCCCGGTTGTCCATGCCCCGGGTAATCGTCAGGTCCACCGGGGGCGGTGCGCCCTCCCCAAGCCAGTTCGCCCGAAAAAAGCTGGAGCTTTTCCGCCAGCAGGGGGATGGTTGGGAACTTCTTTCGGAATCCGTCACCCCCAGCCCGGAGGCAACGGAAGAAGTGCGCTGGGACGTAACGGCTGCAGCGACCTACCGCAGCCGGCTGACCAACATGGGCGGCGTAGAGGGCCAATTTTCCTTGGACTGCCGCTACCTGCCCGCAGACCTGGCCTAGCCTGCCGACGGCGGGGTGACGGCATCGCCGCCGGGTGCGTCCAAGCGAGGCTGCTGGTAACTTTACGCGCAACCAATTGCCGGGAGTGGCGGTACTGACTCCTTCTCTCGGCTTGACGTGATTGATATTCGGATGAACCGTGCCCGAACCGGTCAGGCCAAAGCCGATTGGCCCAAAATTTCACCGCCAGCCACGTGCCTCAAATCAGAATGCAGTTACCCTGAAACCCTTCTCACCCCACATAGGGGATGAAAACCCACCAGCCACCGTCGCTCACCCCCCAGGTCGATTGCGCCAAAGTCCAGCCCGGCCCGCCTTCCTATAATCTGTTGGGAAGGACCAACAACGGGAGGACCGACATGACCGCGCAACGCCTCCACACCGTCACCGGAGCCGCCGGCTACACCGGCAGGTACATCACCCAACTGCTCCTCCATCAGGGACACCGGGTTCAGTCCATCACCGGCCACCCCCAGCGGGAAAACCCCTTCGGGGACCAGGTGCCCCTCCACCCCTTCGACTTCGACCAGCCCGATAAGCTCACCGAGACCCTCCGGGGCACCGACACCCTCTTCAACACCTACTGGATCCGGGTGGACCACGGCGGCCGCACCCACCAGCAGTGCGTTGAGCAGACCCGGGTGATGTTCCAAGCCGCCAGGGAGTCGGGAGTCCGCCGCATCGTCCACGTCAGCATCACCAACGCCGACCCCGGGAGCGACCTGCCCTACTTCCAGGGGAAGGGCCAACTGGAAGATGCCCTGCGGGACCTCGAGGGTGTCTCCCACGCCATCCTGAGGCCCACCGTCCTCTACAGCGCCGAGGACATCCTTCTGAACAACATCGCCTGGACGCTGCGGAAGTTTCCCGCAATCTTCCTGCCCGGTCGGGGCGAGTATGGGATACAGCCGGTCTTCGTACAAGACCTGGCGGAACTCGCCGTCCAGATGGGAGAACGTGGAGATCGACGCCGTAGGCCCCGAGGTCTACTCCTACGCGATGCTCGTCAAGACCATCAGGAGCAAGATCCGCGCCAGGTGCGCCGTACTGCCAATGCTGGACAGCATCACCTACCTGGCGGGAAAGGCCCTGGGCCTGATGCTGGACGACATCGTGCTGACCCGGGACGAGATCAAGGGACTCTCCCGGGGACTCCTGGTATCGAGGTCCGGCGAGCCGGCCCCCTGCCCCACCAAGCTGTCGGAATGGCTGGACCGGCACTGGGACGAACTGGGCCGGAGCTACGCCAACGAGGTGAAGCGACATTACCAATAGGGGGAAACCATGAGCCGGAACCCAGCATATCCGAGATAGCACGGCTGGAGGCCGGACAGGCGGAGGCATTCCCACAGGCAGAGAAAAGGCTCCGGAGGATCGAACTCAGTGAGAAGCTGGCCCTGACGGGAAGCCGGGTGACCGCTCTGGACATCGAGGCCAGAGAGAAGCTGGCGGAGGCCCTGCGGTCCTGGAGAAGCTCGCGGAACAGGGAGAGACCATAGCCATCCTGCATGAACATCCCAGAGGAAACGGCTAGGGAGTCCCAGAACCATGAGGAAGACAATCCAGCCGGACGGGGGGAGTGGTCCGCACCAGTGCGGCGTACCTGGCCCTGGGCGCTCATGGGAACCGCCATCCTCATCACCCATGCTGGGTTCCAGCCAATCAGAAAGCACAAAGAGAGCAAAGCTAATCCCGAACTCCCAATGGAGCACAGCCACTTCGGCACATCCTGGAACACCCACCGCAACTCAGCAAGACAGGAGAGCAACCCCCATGTTCACCCACCTGCACAACCACACCGAGTACAGCATGCTGGACGGGATCAGCCGAATCCCGGACCTGGTCGACCGGACCGTCGAGCTGGGCATGAGCGCCCTGGCGATCACCGACCACGGCTCCCTCTACGGCGCCGTCGATTTCTACTCCGAGTGCCAGGACCGGGGCATCAAGCCCATCATCGGCTGCGAGACCTACCTGGCCCACGAGAGCCGCTTCGACCGGGGCGCCGCGGAACGCAGTCCACACCACCTGGTACTGCTGGCCCGCGACAACCAGGGTTACCGAAACCTCATGCAGCTCGTCACGCTGGCCCACCTGGAAGGCTTCCACCACCGCCCCCGAGTCGACCGCGAGATCCTGGAACACCACCGGGAGGGACTGGTCTGCCTATCGGGATGCGCCTCAGCGGAGGTGCCCCGGCTGCTGGCCGAGGGAAACATGGATGAGGCCAGAGGGGCCGCCGGCTGGCACCGGGAAATCTTCGGCGACGGCTACTTCCTGGAACTCCAGCAGCACGAGGACGTGGCCGCGCTGGACGTCATCAACAACGGGCTGATCACCCTCAGCAGCGACCTGGACATCCCCCTGGTGGTCACGAACGACGCCCACTACGTCCGGCAGAAGGACGCGGAGTTCCAGGACCTCTACATCTGCATCCAGACCAACACCAACCAACAGGACGAGAAGCGGCTCCGGATGAAGGACAACTCGTACTACATCAAGAGCCCCGACGAGATGGCCGCGCTCTTCCCAAACTCCCCGGAGGCCCTGGAGAACACCCAGCGGATAGCCGACATGTGCAGCGTGGAGCTGGGGTTCGGGCAGACCCACCTGCCCCGGTACCAAACCCCCGGCGGCATCGACGCCGACGAGTACCTCGCGCAGCTCTGTTGGGATGGATTCAGAACGCGCTACGGCACATCCTCTCCGGAGGCCGAGCAGAGGATGAAGTACGAGCTGGAGGTCATCCGCCACACCCGGTTCGCCAACTACTTCCTGGTCGTGTGGGACATCATCGACTTCACCCGCCGGAGCCAAATCCTCTACGGAGTCCGGGGCAGCGCCTCAGCCAGCGTAGCTCTCTACTGCCTGGGCATCACCGACATCGACCCGCTGGAGTACCGCCTCGTCTTCGAGCGATTCCTGCACCTGGAGCGGAAGGAGATGCCGGACATCGACATGGACTTCCAGGACGACCGGCGGGACGAGGTGCTGCACTACGTGATCGACCGGTACGGCAGCGACAACGTCGCCCAGATCATCACCTTCGGGACCATGGGCGCCAAGGCCGCCCTCCGGGACGTCGGCCGAGGCATGGGCATGAGCTACCGGGACGTGGACCGAATCGCCCGGATGGTGCCGCTCAAGTCCCGCACCCTGGACGCCGCCATGAAGGCCAACCAGGACCTCAGCCACGCCTACCAGAAAGAGGAGCAGGTCAAGACCCTGGTGGACGGCGCAATGGGACTGGAGGGCATCGTTCACCACGTCAGCACCCACCCGGCCGGGGTGCTCATCGCCGACGAACCCCTGGCGGATACCGTGCCCCTGCAGCGGCCGCCCAAGGGCGACGAGAACAGCCCCGTCATGATGACCCAGTACTCGATGGACCCGGTGGCCAAGCTGGGCCTGCTCAAGATGGACTTCCTGGGGCTGACCGCCCTGACCATCTTGGACCACACCGTCAAACTGCTGGACGAGACCCAAGGCATCAGGATCGACATCTCCCAACTGCCCCTGGACGACGAGAAAACCTTCGAACTGCTGTCCTCGGGAAAAACGACGGAGGTGTTCCAGATGGAGAGCGCCGGGATGCAGCGGTACATCAGGGAACTGCAGCCGTCCACCCTGGGAGACATAGCGGCGATGATCGCCCTATATCGGCCCGGGCCAATGGAGCAGGTCGACAAATTCATCGGGGCCAAGCACGGGAAAAACCCAATCACCTACCCCCACGACAGCCTGAAGGAGCTGCTCGATGAGACCTACGGGGTAATCGTCTACCAGGACCAGGTCCTGCTGATCCTGCAGAGCTTCGCCGGCTACTCCCTGGGCGAGGCCGACACGGTGCGCAAAGCGATGGGCAAGAAGATCGCCTCCCTGATGACCCAGGAGCGGGAGAAATTCATCCAGGGAGCCAAGAGCCAGGGATTCGGCGAGGAGATCGCCACCCAGATATTCGACCTGATCGAGCCCTTCGCCGGGTATGCCTTCAACAAGGCCCACAGCGTAAGCTACGCGCTGATATCCTACTGGACCGCCTACTTCAAGACTCACCACCGCCATGAGTACATGGCGGCGGCGCTGAACTCCCGGCTGGAACATCCCGAGAGGGTCGTCACGGCCATCAACGAATGCTTCAAGCTGAAGATACCGGTGCTGCCGCCGGACATCAACCGCTCCGGCGCCCTCTTCACCATCGACCAGGACCCCGGAGAAGAAACATCCCTGCGGGTGGGACTGTCGGCAGTCAAGAACGTGAGCGAGACCGCCGTGAAACCCATCGTTGAGGAACGCCAGGCCAACGGCCCCTACGAGTCCATCGAGGACTTCTGCCGGCGGGCCGACGTGAGCGCACTGAACCGCCGCTCGCTGGAGAACCTGATCAAGGCAGGGGCCCTGGAGACCCTGGGACCAAGGGGCAGCATGCTCAGCGTGATGGACCAGATAATGAGCAACGCGCAGGCGGAATCCAGGATGAGGAACTCCGGCCAGACCAGCCTGTTCGACGCGATGGGCAGCGGCAACCAGGAGACAATGAGGACCATCGACATGACCGGGGAGGACGCAGACCCGAAGGAAAAGGCCAAGTGGGAGAGGGAACTGATCGGCGTATCCCTGTCTCACAACCCACTGCTGGAGCTTGCCCAGTTGTACGTGGGAGACGCAGTCATCTCGCTGGACCAGATCGGAGAGGACCTGGACGGTGATCCCGTGACGCTGCTCGGGCAGATATCCGGCGTTCGGGAGCGGTACACCAAGGACCAGAAGAAATTCATCACGGTAACGCTGGGGTTGCTGGGAGGCGCCATCGAAGCACTCGTCTGGCCCGATGCCCTGGAGAGAATGACGGAAAACCCGAACGACTGGGATGACGGCGCGATAGTGATGGCATCAGGCCGGCTCAGGGACCGGAGCGGCCAGTACTCCCTGCACTGCGAGGAAATAGCGGAGTACTCCACATCAGGGACACAGAAAACAGCAGTCAAGAATACCCGGAGGTCCCCAAGGGGAAGAAAGACCAAGTCAACTGGGAAAACCGCCAGCGCCAAGCCCCCTGGTAGGACTGAGAAAACATCAGAGGATGCCGAGGAACCAACACGGGAAAGCATCAGAACCCCAGCATCATCCCTGGCAGGCGTGGTGCTGAGGATAACGGAGTCCGGAGACCACCCCCGGGACGCCGGTTCCCTCAGGGACGCCATCCTGGTATTGCTCAAGCATCCCGGCATGGAACCCGTGTACCTGGAAATCCAGACCCCGGACGGCCCGGTGCTGATGGAGATGCCGGTGATCAGCATCCAATACTCCCCGGAGTTGACCGGAGAACTGCAGCAGACCTTGGGGCCGGACGCCGTATCCCTGGAAGGCGGAGAGACCAGGGAGGCGGAAACCGCAGCCGTCTGAAAGGAGGGAAGCCTGCCAAAATCAGAACAAACCCGCAGGAGGCATTCTCTACCGAAACGGCCCACAGGAGGAAGACCTATGCGCAGCACCACCAGAGTCCTATGGCTCACGATAATCACCCTCGTGGCGGTCCTGGCGGCCTGCACCGGCACACCGCAATCGCCGACCGCCGTTGCCCTCACGGCCGGAACCGAAGCGGCAGGGATCGTTCCAGAAAACCCCGGCAGGGCGGAAGCGGCAGAGATCGTTCCAGAAAACCCCGGCAGGGCGGAAAACATGACGGAGAACGAAACCAGACCACCGGAGCCCCCGCGGGACACTCCCGCAGCAGAACATGATCGACAGCCAAGGAGACCTATGCCCGAGACAATCACAGTCCCCGGCACGGAAACGTCGGATGCCCCGCCGGACTTCATCCAGCTCCACCTGGGAGCGATCAAGCACGGAAAAGACCCGCTGGAGATATTGGGAAACGTCACCCAGGCGACCCGCGCCATGAAGGACGAGGCCAACCATCAAGGAATTAAGTCGGAGGACATCCAGACCGGCGCCTTCCAAGTGTACGGGCGCCGGGTATACGACCGCGAAACCCGTGAGTACCAGCAGAAGGGCTTCACAGCCACGCAGAACACCAGCGTGACGATCCGCGACCTGGACAGGCGGATATGATCGTGGGCCGGCTCATTGAGGCTGTGGGATCGGCGGGCGCCGCCGAGTTGACCCTGCAGGGAGTGAACAGCGGGCTGGACGACCCGGAGGGACTGCGCCTGGTGGCCCTCGAAAAGGCGACCCGGAACCTGTGGAACCAGGCCCGCACGGTGGCCCGCACCTCGGACCGCGGGATCTGCCGACTGCTGGAAACCCAAGCGGGGGGCGCTGGGCAGTACCACGGGCAGAGCCGCCCACCATCAAGGCCGCCTCAAGCGGCACGGAGAGCATGCGGGACTCCTACAGCAGCGACGTCTCGATCAGCCCAGGGATAGTCCAGGAAAGCAGTTGGATGACCGGAGTGTTCGAGATCACCCCCATCGGGATGACCGCTGGCCATGCAGACTGCCAGAACGGCCCATAGGTGGAAGAGACATGAGAGTTACCGACCTGGACCATTGGCTGAGGCCCCCCGGCCCGCGGAGCGCATTGCCCTAGCCGAGAAGCTGCTCCGGGAAAACCTCAAGAGCGAGGAGGGAGCTGACATGACCATCACCGAGTACGCTCCGGAATACACCAGGAAGTTCTGGGCAAAGGCGCAACCCTACCGGCAAAAGGGGCCGGAACGCATCCACCTGCTGGAGCATCACCTGGCCGACGTTGGGGCCTGCTTCGAGGCCCTGCTGGCCCAGCCCACCATCCGGCAACGACTGGCCCGCACCGCCGGCCGCAACACCCTGGACGCGGCAACCGCGGCGCGGCTGTGCGTTTTCGCCGCCCTCCACGACATCGGCAAGGTCAACACCGGCTTCCAGACCCAAATCTGGACCGACGCAGACTTGCAAGGACGGCGCAAGCCGCAATGGGCCAGCCACTCGTCGGGTCTGGTCCCGGTCTTACTCGGAGAAGATACGATTACCAACGAATGGTTCCTGGACGCACTGGGATGGGATGAAATCTGCGCGTGGGACTCGGATGACGGGATGACCGTGTCCGCCCTGTTCGCCGTCGCAGGTGCCCACCACGGCGAACCTCTGAATCTCTACGAGCCAAAAGCGGCCAACCCGTCCATCTGGCGCCCCTTCGCCAGCCTGAACCCTGAGCAGAGCGTAAGGAATATCGGACATCTGGTCCGCAGGTGGTTCCCCCAAGCCTTCGCTGACGGCGCGCCGCCGCTGCCTGCCGCACCCGCCTTCCAGCACATGTTCCTGGGCCTCTGCACCCTGGCTGACTGGATTGGCTCCGACGAGGGCTGGTTCAAGTTCGTGGATGCTCCCGACGACAATTACATGGCGTCAGCTCGGGTCAAGACGGCCCGAGCAATCCAGAAAGTCGGGCTGGACTTGACCGAACAACGGTCCGCTTTTGGCGCCATTCCCAGCTTCGGGGGCCTGTTCGACATCCCCGGCAACCCGCCGCCCAACGCCATCCAGAATCAAGCTGCCCTGAAGACACCACTGGATGAACCCGTGGCAATCATCGAGTCCGAAACGGGTTCCGGCAAGACCGCGGCCGCCCTGTGGCGGTTCGCCAAGATGTACGAAGCGGGGCTGGTGGACGGACTTTACTTTGCGCTGCCCACCCGCTCCGCCGCCACCCAACTGCACCAACGGGTCAACAGGTTCGTATCCAACCTGTTCCCGGCTGGCCACAAGCCCGAGCCGGTCCTGACCGTTCCGGGTTACCTGCGAGCCGGCGACTTCACCGGCAGCCATCTGCGCCGTTACGAAGTTTGGTGGGAAGACCAATCCGGCCACGACGCCCGGAGGAAACTCTGGGCGGCCGAGTCGGCCAAGCGGTTCCTGGCAGCCCAAATCGCCGTCGGAACCGTGGACCAGGCGATGATGGGCGCGCTGAAAGTCCGGCACGGCCACATGAGGGCAGCCTGCCTGGCCCGCAACCTGCTGGTGGTGGACGAGGTCCACGCGTCAGACACCTACATGCGGGCCATCATCGAAGAGCTGCTGGATGCCCACGCCGGCGCCGGCGGGTATGCCCTGCTGATGTCGGCCACCCTGGGGTCGGCGGCGCGGCACAGGCTGCTATTCCGCGGGCCGCGGGCCAGGACACGCCCACGCTGGAAGAAGCCGAGGCAGTTCACTACCCAGCGATTGTAACCGCCGACCCATCGAGCGAGGCGGTGGCGGGACTGCCGAGCAGTGCCAGCGTAAAAAGCGTCACGGTCACCCCTACTCCCATATGCTGGTCACTTAAACGCTTGGTGTGAATTGTAAACTAACAATTGATAAGGAAGGTGGCCATAGCCGATAGTTAGCTTCTAACCTATCAAGAAAGAGGCTAAGCTATGGGAGATGTGGACACCTTCCTGACGATACTCTATGTCACCGTAGATGATTTCTGCAAGTATCAATCCCTTCCCGAGCCTACCCCCGGCCCCAAGGCTTCGCTCAGCGTAAGCGAAGTGATTACCCTGGTCATCTTCAGCCAGTGGGGGCGCTTCCGGAGTGAAGGGGACTTCTACCGCTATGCCGCCAAACGACTAGTACTGAACCAAATCAGGATTGGCAGGGATAAAGGCGATGGAGTTTGCGTCTGGCGTCTTGGGCAGTGAACCGCCAGTTAATGGTAGCTCCTATCGCGTTCCGCTCCGACACGCAGGCGCTGACGGCTCTTTCCAGGCTGTCTTCATCTCCGTTGCGTCCGCGCAGGCAGGCCCGGGCCAGCACGCTGAACTCGATCTCCGCCATCCCTTCGGCAAGCTCAGGACAGGATTCAGCCAGCTTCCGTGCTTGGCAATGCGCCGGGCCTCGGCCGCCGGGAAGGTCTCGTAAAGCGAGGCCATCCGATGCGTGTTCAGATTGTCGAGAACCATCCGAATCACCGGGACATCGGGGTAGGCCTCATCCACCAGCCACCGCATCTGGTGAGCGAAGTCCTGCATGGTGCGCTGCCGGGTTATCGCCACGTGGCGCCAGCCCCGGCGAGGCTCACAGGTGAGGAACAGGTTGCGCGCCCTGCCCGCTCGTATTCGTAGTCCTCACGCCTCGGCCTCCCAGGCTTTGCCGGCAGCGGTTCCCTGATGTCGGACAGCAACTGGGTTGAGGTCTCGTCAAAGCAGACCACCGGCCTCTGGGGACCGTAGGGCTCGGCGTAGAGATCCAGCACGTCCTCCATGGCCGCCACGAACTCTCCACCTACCTTGGGGATGCACCATTGTTTCTTGAGCCACGGCTTGAGCGTGTTTTTTTCAGCCGCAGGCGCACCGTCTCGGGAGACAAAGACTCCACCAATCCCAACTCCACCACCTTGCCCGCCAGGGCCCGCATGGTCCAGTGGTCATGACCGTCGGGCACCGGGCTGCAGGCCAAGGCTATCAGGTGGGCCTCCACCCTTTCGTCCACCTTTCTGGGCCGGTTGACCTGGTTATGGTGCCTCAGCACCTCATCCAGTCCTTCCTCGGCATACCGCCGCTTGGTGCGGAACACGGTCCGCTCCGACACGTCCAGTGCGGTGGCCACCTGGGGGGCGGTCCAGCCCTCATCTATCTTGATCAGGATGCGGGCCCGGGTAATCGCCTGTGCGGAACTCCTCCCAGCCCTGATCATCTTCCTGAGCCGTCCCTTTTCCTGTGTTGCCAGCTGGACTCCGTACTTCTCCTGCACCATGACCACCTCACATCCCACAACCCTTCGTCTATCCCCAAGGTAGCATCCTCTCTGGGCTCATGTACTAACTGACAATGCCAGATTGGCTGAATACTAGGCCCGGCTTTCCCCACCCTGCCCCGCCGAAGTCAGTTCAACCGGCTGGCGCGGCGTCACTACGCGACCCTGGTGGCTTGTTCCCGCCATTTGATGGAGTTGTTGCGCGGGCAGCGCTGCAGCTACGAAGCCCCCGTATCAGGTACGGGGCAGGCTCTGGACAGTTCCGGTGTTCCCACCAGGTCGGCCAAACGCCGCGGCGCTGGGTGGCTAGCTGGCCAGGCTGACATTGGCTGGAGCAACCGCCTGGGCTGGTATGAAGGCTTCCACCTGCTGCTTTCGGTCAATCCCGACGGCGTCATCACCGGCTTCAGCTTTGCCCCAGCCAGCGTCAAAGACCAGACCTTGGCCGAAGATTTCTTCGCCTTCCGACATACTCCCCATCCCAGACTGCCCACTTTGGGGGAGCCGGCCCGGGGCTAGCATGTAGCGGACAAAGGCTTTGCCGGCCAGGCGGCGGGCCAACGGTGGCGAGACCGCTCGGAGCCTGGGTAATCTGTCCGCCCCAGCGCAACAGCAGGAATCCCTGGCCCAAAGCGTTGCGCCGTTGGCTGGCTGCAAGCGGAAGCCCCCACCAGGAAGGAACAGCGTCAAAGCGGGGAGATTACGGCATCCGAATCCCGGGGACGCCTGCCGGGTGCGGAACCCGAGACTCGGCCCACCTGGCACGGCATCGCGTCAGACCAGTTGCAGGAAAGACTCGCGCCCGACCAGACCCTCAGCGTCACCCTGCTGCAACTCAGGGTCCTGGGACAGAGCGCCGGCACGTATATCGTCGCCGACCACCCCCACGGGCTGTGCCTGCTGGACCAACACGCCGCCCACGAGCGGGTGATTTACGACAAGCTCCAGGCCGACGCCGGGAAGGGCCCCGCCAAGACGCAGAGGATGCTGGTCCCCATAACCACGACCCTCAGCACCCAGCAGTCCGACATGGCGCGGGAATACGGCAAACTGCTGGAACGGTACGGATTCACCATCACCCCAGGGGAAAACGGCCAGTGGACGATATTGACGGTGCCGGCAGTGATGATCAACCGGGCGGGCAGCCCGGAGGAGATGCTGACCAACCTGCTGGACGAACTGGCATTCGAGACGGTGACCACCGAGTTTGAGACGGCCCTGGCGGCCACGATGGCCTGCCACAGCGCAGTCCGCGCCGGCGACCGCCTCACGGTGGAGGAGATGGAGTCCATCATCCAGCAACTGGCCGGCACCCATGACCCCCACACCTGCCCCCATGGCCGCCCCACGTCATTGCAGTTGAGAAACAGCCACATCGAGATGGAATTCTGGCGGCGCTGACCAACCACTGGACGCAGGAAGGCCAAAACAGCTTCAACGCCGAAGATATGGCACAAGTCTGTTTACCACCAACCGGGTAAGTCTCGCCCACACCCCCCCGAACTGCCGCATCATCATCGCCAGCGAGGCCCTCACGCCATCCACCCCTACCCTGGAAACCATGCAACCGAAATTCACGCTGGACGATGAATCCTGAAGGAGAACAATTCACGACCAAACTGAAGAAACCCGCAGGGGCATACCTCACCGGGGTCGCCGTCATAGTCGCGGCCTTCTTCATCACAGACCCGTTACCCGCTAGCCTGCTGGACCCCACGAAGGTCTGGGCAGCGCTGGACATCATGATGCTCATCGGTCTGCTCACGGCCCTGGCGTTCAACGCTGTCGGCAAGCAGGCGCTAGAAGATGAGATGAAACGGGACGACTCCATGAGCCGGCGCAACAGCCATGCCCAAGCAGCCCTTCCAGGGGCGGCAGAACAAGGCTGAGCAGTCCTCTAGGGCACCGACCCGGTAGAATTGGGTCAGGGAAACAAGAAAGAGCGGAATGGAGGAGGCATGGTGACCAAGCACAACAGGAAGGCCGGACGGCTCTCCCGGATCTGGGGCCGGGTGAACGAACCGTGGAGGTGGACCCTCTTGGCGGCCATTCCAGGAACGGCGATATCCAGCGTGTACGCGATCGCAGCCTACCTCGCCTGCAATGCGGGGGCCAAGGGCCCTGCCTTCGCCTACGCGGTCACCGCGGCGGTCATCTTCCTGGGAACCCCAGGTGCAACCCTCCTCATGGAGAAGAAATCCCGCTGACATCCACAAGAACCCCGCCAAAACTGGAGAAACAGTGGAATCAGAAAGTCACTGGGACCACATCTGCCTGACCATCCCGACCATAGCACCGCGGCACCAGCCGCGGTGTTTTTGTTACTTGGCCTAGACAGCTCAGAAAAACGGCTGACACTACAGGTTCAACCCGATAGGACAGATGTGGTGGAACTTCCAGCATCCAAGGGGCCAGACGACTGGTGGGGAAGAAGCAGCAGACTGGCAGCGGGCTTGGCGACCGGGATGTACTTCATCATGGCAGTCCGGGTAACCAAGACTCTGTTCATTCCCCACTCCTCGGCAGTATGCCGGTGATGGTTGCCACTATAGTCGCCATAGAGATAGTCGTACCCGCGCTCCTGAACCTTGACGAGGTCGACGACAAGCAGAAGAAAGCGCAAGTTGAGGCCAAGGAAAAAGGCGAAGGCCCCACACAATCTACAGACAAGCCGACCATTTCATCCACGTCACCCCCCGCGTGTCTGAGACCTCACGCCTGTTGGAAGCCCCAAAGGTCCATGCCCAGCGGAGAAGGACTCTCCCGGATGCTATTACCCTAGCGAGCGACCCTGTCCGGATCCACCGGCAACCCCCACGCCGTGAGCCCGGCGACAAAATGGAATTCCCCCGGCGCTGACCAACCGCCGGACCCGGGAAGGCCAAAACAGCTGCAACGCCGAAGATATGGCACAAGTCTGTTTACCACCAACCGGGCAAGTCTCGCCCACACACCCCCCGAACTGCCGCATCATCATCGCCAGCGAGGCCCTCACGTCCTCCAACCCCCTACCTGACGACCGTGCGCCTGCGCGAGGGTCGCCAACGTTCCCAAATAGGGCCTGACACCCACCCTTCAGCACAATTCGTCAATGCCGATGGTCCATCAGGCCCATCGGACTTCCCGGCTGCAACTGTTGACGAATCCGGCAAGTCAGTACCACCCTACAATGGGGGCATGACCCGACTAGGTCATGCCCTTTTTGCTTCTCATACCCCCGGGGCGCCGGTTGTGTTGAGGAAAACCGGCGCCTGCCGAGTTTCCGCGGAAACCACGCAACCGAAATCGAAGGAGAGATGACCAACATGAAGATATCCTGCCTGAAGGAAGACCTGAACCACGGCCTCTCCGTGGTGAACCACGCCGTCGCCACCCGGGCCACCCTGCCTATCACCCGGAACGTGCTGCTGAGCGCGAAGGACTCCAGGCTCAAGCTCTCCGCCACCAACCTGGAGATATTCATAACCACCTGGGCGGGCGCGGTCATCCAGGAGGAGGGAGAAATAACCGTACCCGCCCGGCTGCTGACCGAGCTGGTGAACTCCCTGCCCAACGAACGGATAGACCTGGACCTGCCGGAGAGGTCGGGGTTGCTGCAGCTCACCTGCGCCCGGGCCAAAGCCCACATCAACGGCGCCGACGCCAAGGAGTTCCCGCCGATCCCCGACGTCAACGAGGGCATCACCGTCCTGATGGACCCCCAGGCGCTCCGCACCGCCATCTCCCGGACCGCCTTCGCCGCCGCTACCGAGGATTCCCGCCCCGTGTTAACTGGCGTTGAGATGAAACTGTCGGGCAGCAAATTCACCATGGCGGCGGCGGACGGCTTCCGGCTGGCGGTGCACCGGGGCGAGCTGGCCGCCGAGGTGGAGTCGGAGGCCACCGCCATCATTCCGGCCCGCACCCTGACCCACCTGCACCGCCTGCTGGGAAACCAGGAGGAGCCGGTGGAGATCGCCATTACCACCGCCAAGCGGCACGCGATGTTCCGAATGCAGAACACCCAGGTGGTCTCGCAACTCATGCAGGGCGCCTTCCCCGACTACGACCAACTGATTCCGCAGAAACACCAGACCAGAACGATATTCGACTCCAGGGAGCTGCTCCGAGCCACCAGGACGGCGGCCATATTCGCCAAGGGAGGCAGCGACATCATCCGGCTGGAGATGGAACCCAGAGGAAAGGACGAGATAGCCGCCAGGGCCATCATCTCCGCCAAGTCCGAAGAGCAAGGGGACAACCGGGACGAGATGACCCCGGAATCCGTTGAAGGGGAGCGGGCCAAGATCGCCTTCAACAGCAACTATCTGCAGGACGCGCTAACCGCGCTGGACCCGGGCAAGGTGGCGCTGGAGATCACGACCTCCACCAGCCCGGGGGTGTTCAAATTCACGGAGTCAGAGGAATACGTGATGGTCCTGATGCCAATGTTCGTCCAGTGGGACGACTGACGCCCGCCCGTACCCGGGGAGCCTGGAGGGCTCCCCGGGTCGATGGAATCCCGCAGCCCCAAAGCAGAGAACCCGTATTCCCAGAAACTGAAGAAGCGCACTATCACCGGATCCGTATTCCTCAAACCTGCGATACTCGGATGCTCGGCAATTGCAGAGCATGAACATCCCAACATACAGATACGCAAGAATCTCAATGTTCAGAAATCGCAGAATACGAGTGTCTCAACATCCGGATTCTGCACAATGGCGAAAGACATACATTGCAATCTTCAGACATTCCACAATAACAAAACGTGGACGTCCAGGAATCGTAGAGCATGAGCATGGAACAATTGCAGAGCATGAATGCTTCAACATCTGGATTTCGCACAACCACAGTGGACAACAATTGCAGAGCATGAACATTCGGGAATCACAGAATATGAATGTTGCAACATTTATATTTATGTCAATAACAGAACTCGAAAAGTGCAACTTCCAAATGCTGCACATCTTCAACATTCAGACATCGCAGAATAGCAGGCTCTCAACATTTGTATTCTCAACAATCACAGAATACAGACATCTCAATATCCAGCAATAACGGCGCTGCAAAATACGGAAATACGGACACCGGGGAGTCCAGCTCCCGGTCGGGAAGAAAAGACGGGAGTAAACTGGGAAAACATCATGGTCGCCCACCCCCTCATCGACCCCGAGGCCTCCGGCACAGCGCCGCCATGGAGAAGACGTCACAGGCCGACCTGGAACTACCCGCACGGGACACCGCCATCCAAGCCAGGGAAACCGACGCCAACGTCAATCGGGACCTTCCGGCCCCCCTACACCCATCCCTGGAGACCGAGGGGCGCGACGGAGAATCCTTCGCCCGGAACCCGAGCCGGCCCAAGACCCTGGAGTACGATGGGAAATCCCTCGCCGGAGAGCGAAACCCCCACGCTGGAGCCCGGGGGCTGCGAGTCCATTGAGTAACAACTCCGGGCAAAGAATACCCACCGGAGGAAGGCCATGACCAGCAAAAACCACCCATAAACACAGAAGACCCCACAGGGGGTCTGGGTTCTGGCGCCGCCTCCTGTGGCTGCCGTTTCCGGCGGCGCGCTCCGCCGGACAAAAACACGGAGGGAGGAAGAGCATGATAATCAGAACCATCAGCCGGAAGACTACGGTATGCCAGACCTGCAACGGCAGCATGAGCATCGACGAGGACGAGGACGGCCTGCATCTGAAGTGCACCATGTGCGCTAGGGCCATGGACATCAGGCTCCGGGCAACCATGCCGTCCGGCACGCCCAACCCCACCTTCCAGTTCCCCGAAACCGGAATCGCAGGAGCGGACTGATGCAGGGCTTCGAGAACATAGAGGCCTTCTACTCCGACAACTCGGCCCGGCGGCGCAGCCCGGCGGCCGACTACGGCGTACACTGGAGACTGGAGGGATGGCCCAACTCCTGGCGGGTCTCCTACGTCCGCGACACCGGCGAGATCTACGCGGTGCAACAGGGACCAAGACGCAGCGGCATTCTTCCCACCAGAGAAATCGTCATCACCACCAGCCCGGAGGAGGGACCCGTCCTACTCCTGGGCCACTTCCCCATCGACGAGGACGCCGGGCCCCACGATGTCTAGTCTACTACCACGGACTGGACCAGTGCCTGGAGAGCTGGCCGGAGCGATGCGGCCGGCCCAACGGACTGGCCTGGGTGATGGAGAAACTGGCCGGACCCACCCCCCGTGTTACTCACTGATGTTACGCAGCCTTAAGGAGTTGGAGTTCATCGAAAGCATGGCGGATGGCCTTGAGATAGAGCCTGGCTCTCAAGGCAAAGTGGTTCATTCCATGCTTCAACCGGAGTCCTTCCAACCGGAAGGCCGCATAGATGGACATGAAACAGTGGTTGCTTTGGGTGCGCTCCGTCCTGGTAGGCGACTTGGCAAGGGCGGCATTGGACTTGAGCGTCTTATGAAAGGTCTCCACTTTCCACCGTTTCTGGTAGATCGCGCAGATGGTTGGTCCATCGCAGTCCAGATCGCTTGAGGCCAGATACAATGTCCCGGTGCTGCCATCCTTGTTTGTAAAGACTTGGCGAACGAGCCGGACCGGGAACTCCAACCCCCTCAGCCAGCACTGCACCGCTTGATGTTCTGGCAAGTCCAGCGAGTCTATGCGGGAGAAGTTGCCCTGCAGCTTCCCTTCATAGCTCAATGCAGCCGTCCGATTCGACTTGAGCGCAACAATGAAATGCCGGTCCAGTTCCCAGCGTATGAAGTCCAGGTTCTCCTTGGCGGAAAACCAACTGTCAGCCAGCACGTAGCGATATTGCAACTGATTGCGCTGACAGACTCTCAACATCCGGCGCATCAGTTCATTCTTGGTGACTTCGCTCTTACGCTTGTGCCTGCCGGTCTTCTCATCGCGGTACACCAGCGGTTTTCGGATGAGTTCGTAGGCCACGGGAACCGCTGCGCCCCCAGCGTAATACATGCAGTTGAGCAGGTTAATTCCCTTGACTGAACGGTTCTTGCTATGGTCGAAATGCCAGCTAATCAGTTCGTTCTCGTCCGTATAGGGCTTTTCCTGGATGGTGTCATCAAAGATCAGTACCCCATCCGGCTGTTCCATGGCGCGCACCATCGGCTTGACCTGTTCCCATAGGGTTTTGGAGTCATAGTCTTCCCTCGACAGAAAGCGCGTTACTTGGTCATGGCTGACCGCGCCTTCCACCGTGGATGACAAGCCCGTCGCTGTGGCGGCGCCAAAGGAACTCAACAGGTAATCGCTGTACAGTTCCAACATCTCTTTATCCATAGCTCTAATCTACCATTATCCTCATCCTGTGCGTAACATGAGTTACTCACCTCTTCGGGGCCAGGGACGCCACGGGGTCTGAGATCGCCCTCTGCGAGACGCGGGACGAACCCGGCCTGTTCCCCTACCAGTTGAACGGCACGATGGGAAGGTTGGTATCCTGCCAGGAATGCATTCGGCTCGCAGAACAGGCCGGGTAGGATCGACCCCGGCACGACGGAATCCCAGAAAACACAGGGCGGAAATCTCCCCGGGGTGAATCAACCCCGGGGCTGGAGAGCGAAAGAAATGACCGAGATACTGATGCCCAACCGGATCGGACGCACCCAGGTGACCTACCGGCCAGCCCGGGATATCCTCACCAGGACCAGCGGGTTCATCAAGACCTACGACTTCACCCTCAACCCCTACTCGGGTTGCAGTTTTGGCTGCACGTATTGCTACGCCGCCTTCTTCAGCCGGGACCAGGCGCAGCAGGACAACTGGGGACTGTGGGTTAACGCCAAGCAGAACGCCGCCCGGCTGCTGGACAATCTCGAGCCGGGGGAACTGGACGGCAAGCGAATCTACATGAGCAGCGTCACCGACCCCTACCAACCCCTGGAGCAGAAGATTGAGCTGACCCAGGAGATACTGGAGGCGCTGGCCGACCGCCACCGGCCCAAGCTGGTGGTGCAAACCCGCAGCCCGCTGGTCACCCGGGACATCCGGCTCTTCCAGGAGATTGAGCAGAGGGGAGGCCGAGTCCAGGTCAACATGACCGTCACCACCGACGACGAGGACGTGCGGAAGACCTTCGAGCCCGGCTGCCCCTCCAATCCGGCCCGGCTGAAAGCCATCCAGCAGGTCCAGAAGGCCGGCATCCAGTCCTGCATCACCATGACGCCCCTGCTGCTGGTCCGGGATGTGGATGCCTTCTGCGACAGCCTCCTGGCAACCGGGGTGCAGCGCTTCATCGCCCAGACCTTCCACTTCCAGAAGGGCGAGTTCGTCGCCCAGACCAGGGAGCAGGCCTTCGCCATCATGGCGGATAAGCTGGGCTGCCCGGTGAGCCAATTCCAAGCCCGGTACGTGAAACACTACCGGGAGGTATTCCAGACGCTGAAGGCGAGACTGCCCCAGCTGGGGGAGGGCCGGGCGGGATTCGCGCCCCCATTCTGAGTGCTGAGCGCCCTGGCACTGCGAGCGCCGCAGCTCCCCTGAGTCATGCGCTGGTAGAATCAGAGGGCAGGAACGAAAAACAGGAGCCGTGAGAAAGAACGATGGCAGCCGGACGGAACAGAAACGGGGCCAGGGCTAGGAACAGGTTAAGGACCAGGGGCCCCAGGAAAAAGCGCTGGCTCTCCCGACCGGGGTCGTGGACCGCCATCGGAGCAACCATAGGGATGATGGCCGGCGCAGTCTTCCTCGTGAGGGGACTGGCGGAATTCAAGACCGGGAATACGGATGTGGGCATAGGCTACATGGTGCTGACGGCCGTATTCCCATTCACCATCGCGGGATGGTGGATGGGCAGAGACTGACCCGTGAGAAAGAAATACGAAAGCGCCACCACAGGCCCTCTGTTGAAGGAACAGGGAATGATGAACAATGCCGCCGGGGAGATCCCCCGCGTGGCTCCTGGGTGGATTTGTCCCGTCAACTGGGACGGTTCTCTCCCCTCCTGTGGTTTCATGGAGAGCAACACCCGGGCATCCAGTCCCACACGCCGGGGCAGCCCCGGGGGGTCATGACGCATCTCATGCCCTGCCACCGCCCTGGCCACAGTAGGGCAAGCACAATGCAGGACCCAGGGGCCCCTGCGTCGCCTACGCGGTCACCGCATTGGTCATATTCCTGGGAACCCCAGGCACAATCCTCCTCATGGAGAAGGGACCCCACTGACATCTGCAGGCGCCGCCCTCAACTGGTGGAAACGGATGGTCGAAACGGAAAGTCACTGGGACTACATCTGCCTGACCACCATCACCGCGGCGCCAGCTGCGGTTTTTTCTGACCCCGGCCGCTGAAAGCGGACCAAACCACCGTACACCCAAACCCCAGAGGAGAAACGACAGGAGAACGCGCCATGACCACCACCCTCACGCGACCCGAGACCGCACGCTCCCAGATGGCCGGAGGGGGTAGATGCAAGGGATGCCCCCGGTGCCAGGACGCCAACGCCGGCTTCTGCAAGCAGAACCACCCCAGGCACGGGAACCTGCACCCCGTCTGCAAGACCTGCGGCCACTGCGTCCTCCGGGGCCGGCACGACGACGACATCTCCGACCTGGTGGAGGATGGGCCCCAGGGCTGAACCGGCGCCACGCCACCCAAATGAACCACGGCGTCCCGGTAGGACGCGAAAGAAGGAACGCCACGGGAAATGACCGAGGCGAGAATCCCGGCGGACCGAGACCTCACGGGCGACCGGACACCCCGGACACCCCGACCAAAGCCAACACAGCCGTCCTCTCATTCCAGCCACCAATTCCCAACCTCTTTTCCCACTCGCAGAGCCATAAAGACGCCCTGAAGCGTGGGGATATGCCCTTCAAACGGGAACTTGCTCGACGCCGCAGTCACAACACCCAGCGGGGGGGTACGCCGCATCGGCAACCGGATCGCGGTCAGCGCTTGGAGCCTCTTTCCCCAAGGCACAGGCAAGAGGAACCCGACAGCCCCCCGCCAGCCGCAACCCGACAGCAAGGAGGCAATGAACCATGGGCGAAGCGGAAAGTCCACTCACGCGGTACATCAAGGATGTGCTGAGCGCCCAGAAGGACCTGAACATGGAGGACAGAAGCGTTCACGGCTACATCCTCCGCAGGGGCAGACTCTTCACCAGCCAAACCCTCACGCCAGAGGAGCAGGAATACATCGACCGGTGCGGCTGGCGGAGCCACAAGGCCAAGCAATGCTACTACAACGCGCAGCTGACCGCCCTCACGATGCCGGAGCAGGAGGGCATGACCCTCCTGTATGCCGAGGGCTTCCTGGGCATGAGAGGCCGGTACGGCATAAACCACGCATGGCTCAGCCTCAACGGCAAGGTCGTGGACATCACCCTGAGAATCAGCCGGGAACCCGGGGAGGACCACCGGAGGCCGATGGGCGTCATACCCCAAGACCTGGAGTACTACGGGGTGGAACTCAATCCCAGTGAGTGCCTCCATTCCATAAAGCACCGAGCCGCCGAGCCGCTGATCGACTACTGGAAGTGCGGCTGGCCGCTGCTAGCCCGGGAAAACCGGCAGAAGAAGCCCCGTTAGCCCGGAGGCCAACAACCGCGGTATCCCTCCGGTTCATCCCCCGGCCCCAAAGCTCAGCTCCTTCCGCCTGAGGCAGAATTGTCTCAAAGCAGTGCAGGAACCATCCCATCCACCGGCACACCGGGACCAGCCCGCAACCCAGAACCAAACCCCAATCACCAGGAGGAGAGCAACATGACCACAGAGAACCGCTATCACATCATGGTGACCTCGACCGACCTCTTATCCCCCAAGGCAGTGGGCATCGGGACCGGGGAGGAACCCCAGCCCAACCTCCGCGCCACCCTGGAGGGAGACGTCACCCTGGAGGAGTTCCACCGAGTCTTCGGGCCGGAACAGAACATCAACCACATGATGTGCAACGAGACCAGCGACATCGACGGCTACACCATCCACGTTCTCCTGGCCGACGTGCTGGCCTGCGAGAGCCAGCACTCTCACCAGGATGTGCTGGTGAACGCAATGCTGAAATGCCAGGGCATGGATGAACTGGACCACCAGGAGATAGCCCGGAGGGCCAAGGACTACGAGGAACTCTCCCCCCAAGCCGCTGCCTTCCTGCTGAGTTGCGCCGAAGGCGGAATGAAACCCGATGAACTCGACTCCGACGAGATTCTGAACAACGCCCTCGGCCAAGGCTTCACCCTGGAGGACTTCCTCCACCCCGCTGAGGAGTAGTCGCACCATCAACAACCTTCCCCCCAGCAGCAGGAAGAGAGTTCCCGCAACACCCAATCACCGCAGGGCTGGAAAACCACCCACGCCGACCCCACGGGAATATGCCTCAGGAAGCGTCAGAATCGCTCATAGAGGCCCCCCTGGGGCATAGGTCACACCTTTTTTGCGACCCAGCGGCGCAAATGGCCTGAAATCGGCTCTCAGAGCATTTTCCAGGCTGCGGCCAACGGCATCGCGGAGTCCATCAACCGGGTGGAGTTAAACCCCGGGGAGCGCCTCCACCCCCTGGGGCACGGCGCAGCGGAATCCGCCGGTCGACGACTGGAAGTGCAGAAGCCCCGTTGGCCCGGAGGGAACCCCCCCCCAGTATCCCTCCGCAGTGTCCCTCCAGTCCCATCCCCCGGCGCCAAAGCCTGGCCGGGACCGCCTGGGGCAGAATTGTCTCAAACGCAGCCCCGGAGGCAATCAGATGACCGACAAAACCAGCAAGTACCTGCTCGGCATAGCCTGCATCTTCGCCGGAGCCTTCATGCCGCTCATCCTGGGCACGCTAACCCTGCTGCCCCCGGGTTCGATCTCCTGGATGCAGCCAAGTTCATCCACTTCACCAACCTGATGCTGCTGACGGTCATGGCCGTCACCGTGCTGGTAAATGTCCTGGAGTCAGCCCAAGCCCACGGCAGGGGAAGGACCAGCCTGGAGCAACTGCCCAGGAACGCCGCCACCCTGCTGACCGGCGCTGTGGGAATGTTGCTCCTCTTCACCTACCTGTTCGAGGCCATCAGCTCCTCCAGCCGGATTGCACCCACCGCTTCGCTCTACGTCTATGCCCTGTCCAGCGCCGTCCTGCTGATGGAGGCCTGCTGCCTGCTGTCATCCGGCGTCGCGCCCCCATCGGGAGAGGTGAAGGTTTCCCCGAAGGAGTAGCGGCGGCGCAACCGCCGCCCGGGGCCGGTCCCGTGGGGACTGCCGCCGCCGGCCCCGGGCGAAAGGGAGGAATGACACGATCAAGTGGACTTGCCCTTCCCCACAGGGCGGGGGATCCCGAGAGTGGAAACACCACTCGGAGAAACTCCGGCCCAACCGGCCCAACCGGCCCAACCGGCCCAACCGGCCCAACCGGCCCAACCGGCCCAACCGGCCCAACGGTGTAGCCTTCGCCCGCGACCCGCAGGCGTTCCGGGCCATCTCCATGTCCCTGGTGGACGCGGCGGCAGGCGCATCCTTCCACTTCCTCACCAACGACTTCCACGCCATCCGGCGCCACGACGCCAGCGACTGCTCGGTGTGAAAGGGACACATCCACTACAGCCTGCCGGCGATGGGACACCGGCGGGAGAAATAGAACGCTCCAGGAGGAGAGAGACGTGAAACACTTCACCATCGAAACAACCCCGCCCATAAGCAACGGGCTGATGCTGGCGGCCCTATCCGGCCCCCACGACGTGGCCCAGTCGGCGACCACCGCCCTGGAGCACCTGATGCAGCAGGATGAGATCGTCACCTTCGCCCAGGCCGACCCAGACGGGCTGTTCATCTACAACAACTTCACCCCCCATCTGGAACGAAACGAGAAAAGCGGACTGGTCAGCATCAAGTGGCCCATGCTGGAACTACACCACACCGGGCCCGGAGATGAACCGGGACCGGTGTTCCTCACCGGGTGGCGACCCCACATCGGAATGCAGGGACTAATCCGGGACCTGGGCGAGATCGCCCAGATGTGCGGCGTTAGGAACATCATCCACCTCACCTCGGGATACGGGGACCGGGCCCACACCAGGCCGACGATCATCTCCGCCATGGCCACCACCCCCCACGACAACCCGGAGTTGAACGAAATCATGATGAAGCTGGGAGCGGAACCCAACGCCCTACCCCTGGAGGACGCCGCCCTGGCGCAGGCCTGCCTGACCAAAGCCATGGGCTACCTCTCGGTATGCGGCCACGTGCCCCGCTACCTGGGCATGAACCCCGACTACCGGGTGGCCGCCGACCTGGCCTGGAGCGTGCAGAAGTTCACCCGCAGCGCCGGGAAACCGCTGGAGAATCTGGCACAACAGGAGTCGGAGTTCCGGAAGACCATCGAGGAGAAAGTGGCCCGCAACCCCCTGCTGGCAAGCATCGTCGAGGCATCGGAGCATGCGGAGGACCAGCGCAAAAACCGGGGTGAGACCGGGTTGGAAAACATCAAGCCGGAGGAGATGGCCCTGGAGGTCGAGCAATTCCTCCGGGCGGAGCGGGAGAACGACAAGGGCAGCATGCACTGAGGCGGCGCGGGCGGGAGGCGCCCAGCGCAACCGGGGAGGGAGCATGACCAAAGCCATGAGAAAACAACCGGGAGCCGAGATTCCGCGACGACGCAGGACTGGTTCCGCGACCCGCGTCCAGTTGCCCTGGTGGTAAACACCGCCGGCAGGACCGTGAACATCCACAGAGCATACAAAGCGTGGATGCTCAGGACGGGGAAGGACATGACGGAGTTTTGCCGAATACCCGGACCCGAACCGGCTGACGCCGCTGGAATGACCGGCCCACAGGAACACCGAGAAGGGAGGACGAAGTGACCACCCACAGGATTGAAATCACCCAACGCCACCTGGACAACGCCGTCCCGGTCCCGATGGGACAGCAGGCCATCATCGACGCCCTCAGGGATGCCGGGATGACCGAGACCTGGATCAAGGGCAACAGGTGCGCCATGACCCACCCCGGCTGGACCCGGAGATACTACTCCCGGTCCACCCGGCTGGACGGGTGGCAGTTGGAGCGGATGAGGAACCCCGGCCCAGGCCCAGCCCTTCGTCCTGGTCCTGGACGATCACCACAGCGCCGGTTGGATGGAGGGGGCGCCCATCCGCAGTTCCAGCGCGTAGCAGAGCAGAGGAGGAGACCCGGATGACAATTGCAGGACTCGCCATCGTCATCACCAGCATGGTGACTGGAATAACCCTTATGGGACACGGCATGGGACCAACAGAAACCCTCAACACCACCGCATTGCCGGGCATCATAGTGGCGGCGGGGGGCGCCCTGGCTTTCATCGGCGCCCTGGCAGGGTTGTTGATAATGCGCTGGAAGACCCTCGAACCCGAGGACGCCACGACCTTCGCCCTCTGCGCCAGCATCATCGCCGGAGGGGCTTCCCTCACCGGCATTGCCAGTTCCACCCTTGAGGGCGTCGCTCAGGACGTCCTGGCCATCACCGGCATGCTCATCGCCTTCGTCACCGCCACCATTGGAGCCCGGTGCATCCTGGTCCACGAACCTCGGGGCGGGACCTCCACCCAAACCGACAGCCAGGAAGAAGCTTGCACGAAACGGCTGATGGAGTTGGTCTGCGGAGAGTGCCAGGCAAGGGGCGCTCTGCCGGGAGAGGGCAACCACACCCCTCGAAGCCCCGGGCCGTAGGTGTGGGCCCCACGGCAACAGAGATTCGCAATCCAGGAGAAGAAACATGAGCATGAAACTACCCACCCCGGAAGAACTGGAGCAGCAACTGCAGGCAGCGCAGGCTGAACACGACCAAGCACGGGAGGCCAACCGGGAACTTCAAGAGAGCTTCTGCCCCGTCTCCCTGGGAGACTGGTTGGACCTCTGCCAGAGGGCGGAGGTACCCCACGTACCCGCTACCCAGGTCACCGAGGCGCTGCGGGATGACTACCTAGCCTTCGACACTGAAGGCGATCACCGCGCCCGGCTGCAGCAGGTCTGGAAGGAGATCCAGACCGCCCGGAAGGACAACCAGATGATGCGGCTGGACTGCTGCACCGACGCGGAGGTGAAGTACCGGATGTCCCTGGGAGACGGCGGCGGATTCCAGCCGGAGTTCGGGGCCATCATGTTCGGTGACGTGCGGAGCTTCGACCTGGTCGACGAGTATCCCCGGGATAACATCCCTATCTGGCAGCGCCCCTGGGCGGAAACCCAGGTGATCGACGGCTACCCCGTGGAGTACCGGGCCTTCGTCCGGGACGGCAAGCTCCAGGGCATCAGCAGCTACTACCCCCAGCGGCCGTTGCCCCGGTTCCCGGAACACCTGGAGGCGGTGCGGAGCCACACCGAGCGGCTGATACAGCACGCCCAGACGCCCTTCCTCTGGCACGAGACGTTCCTGTTCTTGGACAACCCGCTGGACCGGCAGGGCATCCACTTCACCGCCGACTTCCTGGTGGACACCTCATGGCGAGTCCTCTTCCTGGAGGGAGGCCCGCCCCACTGACAGGGGTAGGTAACGGCTGAATTTAGGTATAAAACCTTGGAATTTGCAGGAGTCGAGCACAGGCTCCCCCGGTCCTTGAGAGCGCGCCAAAGCCGAGTTTTCAGGTTTGAAAATCATAGACTGAGCCACCATCTGAAATGAGGGTGATCAACATGACGAAAAAATACCTACCCCTGTCAGGGCCCGCCCCACGAGCTGGGCGCCCACCCCTGCTGCTTCCGGCCCGGGGAGATCTCCGGGATAGCGCTGGAGGACCGGAACCACGGGGGCTGAGCCGCCAAAATCTACCCAAACGTCGATTTTCCGGGGTTTTCCGCCCCCCAAGGGTTATACCAACCCCAAAGGCCCTGAAAGGCCCGCCACAGGCGAACCAGAGGCCTCTGGGAGCATTCCAGCAGGCTTCCAGACCCCCGGAATTCGCCAAACACCCGGCAGGGAAACCCGCGGCCCGCGGGATTACTCCCCACAACAGTCAGGACGGGAAGGCGAAACGCACCGGCGCGGGCGGCGGCTGCCCGGTTGCTGATTGGCCGCCGCCCGGAGAAAACCAAGGGCGAGAGGAGAAACGGGAATGAGGTTTATACAACCAGGGCTGCACCTTCTCGCCGCCCTTGACACGGGCGCGAAATGCCGCACCGGGCGGGCCGAGACATCAGGTATGCTGGGATCGACCGCTCCATCCTGCAGGAAGAATGAGGCCGCGATGCTCTACGTCGACCACCTCCTCATCCCCTTCGGCCGAATGCTGATGCCCCACCTCGTCGCCGACACTCCCAAACCGGTCCCGCAACGGCTGGAGCCCTGAGGGACCGGGGCCAGAGCATTTTTTCTCTCTATATATAGGGACCGTTTCAGGAAAACCGAACTTGAAGTTTCAAATTGAGGCTACTCGGCTACTCAACTGCCCTGTTTTTTAATTTTATTCTGATTTTTTCGTATCTGAAATCCCCTGTTTCAGAACAAAAACCGGAGTAGTCATTACCCCCAAAATGACTACTCTGGGCTATTCAGGCTACTCATGACGAAGAACCGCGCGTATCTGGACCAAGAAATGGAGTTATATATAGGTAATCCGTCTCCATATATATAAGAGACGAAAACGATTTTCGACAGAGCGCCGGTGTGGAAAACCGGCGCGGAGCAGAGAAAAGACGATGCCATCAGCAGAAAACACCCAGCCGGAGGCCACTGAGGGCCAAATGCCCAGTATTGAGTACCGGGTGGTGGGCCCCCCGGGATGCGGCAAGACCACCTGGCTGGGAAACCAGGTGGAGCAGGCCCTGGAATCCGGGAAGAGCGTGCTCATCAGTCCAGACCGCCGGAACCCAGAGCCCGACGGCAGAGTGGAAATCACCGGGCAGTCAGCCCCATCCCCGCTCCGCTGGACCCAACCGGCGGGAGCCGGAGGGAACTCGAAACGAGGGGAAGACGATACCCCCGGAGGAAGCAGCGCTCGGCCGCAGGATACAGGTCCGGCGGGAAACCACGTCGCCCCGGGACAGCAACGGTAAGCTCTCCCCCTTTCCGCTGCCGCACCTGCTGGAATCCCCGGCCAGGGAAATGGACCCCACCGGAGAGTCCAGAGGACGAAGAGCCATGAACAGCCAGGGATATGACTCCCAGCGCCCCCTCCACTCCGGCATGAACGCCCAGAAGCTCATCGACCCGGTCCTATGGGACCTGGCGCCCGAAGGCCGCCGACCCCAACCACCCCAACGACGCCGAGACGGACCGGCTGGCGCCCGACCTGAAGGCGCTGATCGCCGAGCGGATGGACGAGCGCCCCGACCCTCACATCCACCCCCACATGGAGCATCACCTCTCCAGCATGGCCACGGACGTGCTCCACTCCCTGCCCCGGGAGCAGCGAGAGCGGATCACCCAAGCCATGCGGGAAAGCGCCACTGAAGACCCGAACAAACCATGGGAGTCCCGTTCCCGCAGCGCGGGAAGCGGAGTATAATCACCGGCAGAGGAAAAGCGCCATGACCACCATCAACGACATCGGAGACCTGATCCGCATCCTGCAGGACCAACCCCAATGGGCCGAGGCCCTCCGTGGGGTGCTGCTCAGCCGGGAACTGCTGGAACTGCCGGAGGAGTTCGCCAAGTTCGTCCAGTTGACCAACTCCAACTTCGAGCTGGTCAACACCCGGCTGGAGCGGCTGGAAGAGGGCCAAGCCAGGCTGGAAACCCGGATGGACGGTTTGGAAGAAGGCCAAGCCAGGCTGGAAACCCGGATGGACGGTTTGGAAGAAGGCCAAGCCAGGTTGGAAACCAAGCTGGAAACCCGGATGGACGGTATGGACGGACGAATGGACAATGGGTTCGGGACCAACTACGAGATCAAGGTCGAGCGGAACCTGATGAGCCACGCCGGCCAGCACCTGAACCTCCGTGCCGTCAGGGTCCTGCGCGGGACCATGACTGGTCAGGATGCCGGATTCAACCAGGCCATCGAGGGCGCGGTCGACGACGGCAGGATCTCCTGGAAGGACCACGACGAACTCATGCTCTGCGACCTGATCTTCACCGGCCGCGCCAGGGGCGGCGGAGAAGAGGTCCACGTCGCCGCGGAGGCCAGCATCACCGCTGGAGACCACGACGTGGAACGAGCCCAGGAACGGGCGCGAATCCTGAGACAGGTCATCGGACGGGAGGCAATCCCACTGGTCATCTGCGCCAACATCGACGACCAACGGGCCCAAATGGCCCGGGAGCGGGGCGTGGCCGTGATACGGGCGCCCATGTAGGCAGATGCGCGGCCCGGCAGGTGACGACCATCGCCGCCGGCCCCGCGCCGGATTATATCCGTTCACAAATCGACGAATAAACTGAAGCCCCCGCAGAACGCGGGGGCTTTTCATTTCAGCCCAACCCCGCGCCGGCGGACCTGGCGCCACAACCAAACGGCAGTGTGCCCGGGCCCCAAGGGAACAGCCCCACAACCGCAAAAATCGCTGAAGAAACTGGTGGGAACCATCGTGCGCAGCGACGACGGCTCACCCGCCACTTCGTCCAGAGAAAACCCGACCGCCCCAGGCGGATCCAGGCGACGGCCATCCGCATCGCCTCGGGCAGACTGCCCTTCGACCATCACAACCCCGACCCCTTCAACCACCTGATGCTGACCAGCCGCCCAGGGACGGATTTCCCAGCCAGCGGTCCCCACCGGGCGATGGACGCCCAGCGCCAGAAACTCCCTCCGGGTGCCGCCCCTGCTGCGAGGGTGGCGCGCCGCCCTTCCCCAAACAGCACGAGGTGAGCAGCAATGTACGACACACTCAGGGAATTCCGGATAACCAGCCCCCAGGACCTCAAGGAGTTCACCCAGGCGGTGGAGGAAATCCACCGGCAGTCCTTCCACCAGACCTACGCGGTGGGACAGGAGCCGGAGACCCGGAAAATCCTCCAGGCCGCCGGCATCGCCACCGGCAACCAGGAAGAGGCGGGAGTCGACGGGCCCATCCCCCAGGAGAATTTCATGCGCTTCATCCAGGCCGCCCTGGTCCAGGGCAAGCCAGTCACCGCGGACCGGCAGTACCGGCAGGACATGCCCCTGGAGATGGAATGCACCGCCTTCCTCGCCCCGCGCCGGGAGCCGGCAACAAGGCCGTTCCGCAGGGACACCTGCTTCCAGTTGGAGGCCATCCGGGCAGCCCTGGAAACCGCCGCCTACTTGCGGACGGGGGACAGAGTCAACTACCGGTACGCCCACCTGGTCTCCACCCACGGAGTCCTGAAGGCGTGGGACCAGGGCAACAACTGGTTCAGCATCGACGAGCTGGACCCCGTATCCAGTACGGGGCAGGCTCTGGATGACGAGGATGCCTTCTGGCAACGCCTCCAGGGATATGTGGAAAACCACCCCGACCAGGACCTGATGTCCTGACCCTCCACACCAAACGCCCCCCGCCCAGCGGGACAATCCAATCCACCAGGAGAGAGGCCACGCCGCCCTGGACCTCATCGCCATGCTGGACCCGCCGGAAGAACGAAGAGGAACGGCCACCGGGACCCAGGCCCCCAGACTTCCAAAAACGACAGGAGAAAACGACATGAACATCGGGAAATTATTCAGCCGCGTATTCAAATCCGGAACCAACGCCACCCAGGACTTCATCTGGAATAACCCCGACGATTGCCCCCGGCACGTGCGGAACGCCGTCATGCGGCGCCAGGGCAGACCGCTCATCGACCCCCGCAGCTCCGATTCCCTCCACCACCTGCAACTGACCAACGGGATGTTCTAGAGCGGGAACAGTCCAGGAATCGCTCAAAAGCACCAGAATTGCAATTCTGCGGGTTTTACTGCCCCTCCGGGTATTACACCCCAAAGGGGCGAAAAGGCCCGTGACGCGCCAATGAGAGCCTCCACGGGCCATCGCCCGGGGCGTCCACCACCCCGGAATCGCCGTCTCCAGGCACGCCCGGCTAAAACCAGGACCACCCAGGGCCATCAGGGCGCCCGACGCCCACCCCCGCATCCACCGTGGAGCGCCTTCCCACCGAACCAATCCCCCCAACGAGGAGCTTGAAACACCCATGTCCACCACAACCGCCACCAGGAACAACCCGAAGAGTCAACGTTCCAGCCGGAGCCGGAAGCCCCGGGACGGGAAGAATTCCCGGCAACAAATCGAGGAGGCCGTGGCCGACCGGATCATCGAACTCCTCGACCAGGGCAAACTGCCCCCCTGGGAGAAGGACTGGCAGGATTCGCCCCACGGCTTCCCAGTCAACGCCATCAGCATGAAACCCTACCGGGGCATCAACCGCTGGATGACCCTGATGACCCAGCAGATCATGGGCTACGCCGACCCCCGCTGGCTCACCTACCGGCAGGCCGAGGCCCTGGGAGGCCACGTCCGCAGGGGCGAGAACTCCACCACCGTCGTCTTCTGGAAACGGGTGACCAGCCGCCGCAACCACGAAGAGGGCCAGGAGCCGGACCAGGGAAACCGCCCCAACGCCGACGCCGGGCCCGACGGGGAGAAGGCCCCGGCAACCTACCCCATGCTCCGGGCCTACCACGTCTTCAACGTCGAGCAGACCGAGGAATGCCGGCTGAAGCCCCTGCCGGAGCAGGACCTCTCGGACCATGACCCAGTGGAGCTGGCCGAGGCCATCATCGCCGGAATGCCCGACCCGCCGGGGTTCGAGACCTACCCGGCATCCAACCAGGCCCCCCACTACACACCCCGCAAGGACCTGGTCCGGGTTCCGGAGATGGGCCGATACCGCAGCGTGGAGGGCTACTACAACACCGTCTTCCACGAGCTGGTCCACGCCACCGGCCATCCCAGTCGGCTGCACCGGTTCGAGCTGGACGCCAACGCCCGAGACCTCCACGCCTACGGACGGGAGGAACTGATCGCCGGGATGGGATCGGCCATGCTCTCAGCCCACGCCGGGACCGGCGCCGCCGTCCTAGAGAAGGACGCGGCCTACATCCGGAGCTGGCGGGACGCCATCCAAGCCGACAAGCCCATGGTAATCCGCGCCGCCACCCTGGCCCAGAGGGCCGCGGACCTCATCCTGGGAGAGAACCCCCCGGAATTCACCCCAGAGAAGCCGGAGGCGCAACCCGAAGCTGACCCAAAGCAACCCGTGACGAACCCGGAGAATCCCGAAGCCGGCCAGGAGGCCTGACCCAGCCGGGCCCTGGCGCCGGCGCCCGGCGGCCCCACGGGGAGCGCCGGCCCCAGGGAGACAAGAAAGGAGTGTGAACCGGAAATGAACACCGCAACCATCACCAGGACAGCCCCAGCCGCGGTAACCGCCGAAGATCCAGAATCCTACCTGGACCTCATCGAGGACCACCCCTGGCAGACCCACCTGCCTCCATCCCCCGAAGGACGATTGCTGGCCTCCGCCGACTACTGTACGGATTCCGGCGACATCGCCCACTTCATCCTCGACCCCAAGAGCAGAGAAATAATCGCTGCCTGCATCATGCAACCCGGGAAGGTCCCTCGCTATTTCCTGAAGCAGGAAAACGGGCTGATGGCCCCAGTGACCAAAGCCGAGTCCCGGAAAGCCCTGGACAAACTCAACGCCAAGGCCAACATCGAATGGTCCTACCCCCCAAACACCAAGGGCCAGCCCCGGCCGGAACGATACCGGCCCATGGGGCCCGACCTCACCCCCACCTTTGCCGATATGCTCGACGCCCACGAGTGGAAACCCCAGTCCCACCGGAAGTTCAAAGAGCATGTCCAGTCCCGGTATATCTGTGGGATATGCCTGGCCCGGATGAATACCATCTCCAGCCAGAACGGCTCCATCACCCGCGCCAAGGTACGGCTGCCCGGCATGCGGGAGTGCCACTACCTGCGGAACGAAAACACCATCAGGCCGGTATCCGACACGGAATTCTACGGCGCCGAACCCCTGCGCGTCAGCCAGGCCCCCAGCGCCGGAAGGTCCCGCGTCAAGACCGGCCAATCCTGATTGAGATGGGGAAGCCGCCGGGAAATGCTCAACGGGACCACGAATCCCCCCGGAGAAAAGCCATGAACATCATGAAACATCATCCCATGTCGGACTTCACCACCCCACGGGAACTGGTGGACGCCAACCCCGATGACCGGGAGAAGCTGTAACTGGGACTGGAATCCCGAACGCTCTGCTGCCTCGGCGTCGTGCCCACCGATTGCATGAACGGCGTCCGCGGCCACGGCAGCCACGAGAACCGGGATGATGATGGACCCTGCACCGAATACCAACCCTCGGACATCTTCAGCCACCCAGGTTGCCTCAGTGTACGCAGCCGCCACATGGCCCGGTGGGAAAGCCGCGATGCCTGGGAGAAAGCCCAATGCAGCCGAACGGCCTGACGACGTCGCAGGCAACCCCCAAACCTGGAGAGAGGAAAAATGATCATCGGTTTGACCAACGCGCGCATGAGGTTCCCCAACATCGTGGACCTGGTGAGCTACCTGATGAACAGCGACGAGGACTTCGACGAGGCCGAATTCGCCTTCGACTGGTCTGAAGAAGACCCAGAGGACCTGGAAGACACCAACTTCGACCCGTACGTGGACGCCATCGACCTGATCCGTCCTTCGTGGGAAACCTTCGGTCCCGACCCCAGATACCCGGACGTCACACCCCACATCTTCAACGCCAGCGTCCAGCACCAGACTCCCCTCCAGTCCCGGCTGGCCTACGCCCACAGGCTCCGGCAAAGGATTGAAGACCCGGATAACAACCCTAAAGACCGGGCGCTGGCCCAGGAGGACCTGCGTTACCTGGAAAAACAGCACCCAGACGTGATGAACCGGGAACTCGCCGGAGGCTGACACCCCCCGGACGGACATGAAAAAGTCCAGCCCACAGCCAGAAGTCCATAATGCAGATGTGTCCCATTCCATGGGGGCACAGCCTCCTCACTCAACCCGGCGGCTGTTGGGAAGCCGCCGGGTCATCCCCAATAACTCCGGCAAGGAGCATCGGGAGATGGAAACCCCGCTCAGCAAACCCAATCCCGTGCTGTCCATGTTCACCCAACTCCTCGACAACGCCCTCGGGGAGAACGCCGAGACCGCCCAGCGGTCCTACCGGCTGTCGGTGGATGATCTGGAACATACCCTCTAGTACTACAGTTGCAGATATGTGGTGAGGAGTTTCAGGCGGCGTCGGTAATGACAGCGCCGGGCCGTTGCTTGGTGCCGCCGTCTCCACTGAGACCACCGCAGCACTGATTCGTCCGTAGGGTGGTGTCTCCATATCAGCCGGTAGAGTAACCGCCGAACCTCGGGCACCGTCAGCGGTATCAGCCTTTCCTCCAAACTGGGGCAGCCCCCTTTTCTCCCAGACGTCCCGGCGACGATGCCTGGCGCCGTACCACCGCCAGGTAGGCGTGGGCCAGCATCGCCAGGGTGATGTGCCGGTACCAGCCGTCCCACCGGCGCACCTCGTATTGGTCCAGTCCCACCTGTCCCTTGGCCTCCTCAAAGCATTCCTCAATGGCCCACCGGGTTCCGGCCACCCGCACCAGTTCCTCCAGGGCTGTTCCCGTCGGGCCGTAGCACACGTAGTAGGCCAGTTCCTCGGGCTTGGCCACGCTGCGCCGGGCCAGCAGCCAGTACCCCTTGCCAGGTTCTCTCAGGGGCCGAATATCCACCAAGGCCCAGTCGTAGACCCGAGGACCCTTGGCCCCATCACCGGCGCTCAGCCGGACCCAGCCCGACTCTTCAACCCCAGACGCCAGCCGGTCAGCCCGCACTTGGCGCGGACCCTGGTCCGTCCCAGCCCACAACTTCTCATTGCTCTTGATGGCCAGCACGTGAGGAACGTCCCGCCGCTCCAGCCACAGCCGCAGGTTGCGGTCATTGCCGTAGACCTCGTCCCCGGTGGCCCAGCCGAAGGGGACTCCCGACTCCACCGCCCGTTCCAGCATCCGCCGGGCCAGTTGCGGCTTGGTGCGAAACGCCACTTGCTCCGGCACGCCAGCCTCCTCCCGGCGTTCCTGGTCATCGGCCCACACCTGAGGCAGGTAAAGCTCCCGGTCCAGCAGGGTCCTCCCCTTGGCAGTAGCGTAGGTCAAGAATACCCCAATCTGGCAGTTCTCGATCCGTCCCGCCGTGCCGCTGTACTGACGCTGCACCCCCACAGACTTGTTGCCCTTCTTCAGAAACCCAGTCTCGTCCACCACCAACACCCCGTTGGCGTCGCCCAGGTGCTCCACCACGTAGTCCCTGAGATCATCGCGAACCAGGTCCGCGTCCCAAATGTAGGTTGACAGCAGATGCTGCACCCCATAGGGTGTGGCGTCCCCGGCCTGCTCCGCCAGTTGCCAGCCGTTCTTGCGCTCCACCGGACTGAGCAGCCCTTTCAGATAGTCCAGCGATCGTCGACGTGGTTCGGGACGCCGGAACCGCCCCGCAATGCACTCGTGTACCCGGTCGATACCCTCAGCCCACCGGGCGACCTCTGCCACCCCATCCCCATGCACTGCCACAGCCTCACCTCACCACCCGTTGATTGCCCCAATCCTAGTCGTTTTCAATCTGCAACTGTAGTACTAACCACTGCGGGGAAAGTCCATTAGGAACAGGGACGCCGCACTAATGCTGAATCGTCAATCTTGGCCTTAAATTCAGCGTAGTCTTGCCAAGATCACAGACCTTGGCCGTAGCTAGGCAATGCAATTATTGAGACCGTTCGATAGCCCCAAGGACCATCTGCGACTGTAGTATTAGTACTACAGTTGCAGATTGAAAACGACTAGGATTGGGGCAATCAACGGGTGGTGAGGTGAGGCTGTGGCAGTGCATGGGGATGGGGTGGCAGAGGTCGCCCGGTGGGCTGAGGGTATCGACCGGGTACACGAGTGCATTGCGGGGCGGTTCCGGCGTCCCGAACCACGTCGACGATCGCTGGACTATCTGAAAGGGCTGCTCAGTCCGGTGGAGCGCAAGAACGGCTGGCAACTGGCGGAGCAGGCCGGGGACGCCACACCCTATGGGGTGCAGCATCTGCTGTCAACCTACATTTGGGACGCGGACCTGGTTCGCGATGATCTCAGGGACTACGTGGTGGAGCACCTGGGCGACGCCAACGGGGTGTTGGTGGTGGACGAGACTGGGTTTCTGAAGAAGGGCAACAAGTCTGTGGGGGTGCAGCGTCAGTACAGCGGCACGGCGGGACGGATCGAGAACTGCCAGATTGGGGTATTCTTGACCTACGCTACTGCCAAGGGGAGGACCCTGCTGGACCGGGAGCTTTACCTGCCTCAGGTGTGGGCCGATGACCAGGAACGCCGGGAGGAGGCTGGCGTGCCGGAGCAAGTGGCGTTTCGCACCAAGCCGCAACTGGCCCGGCGGATGCTGGAACGGGCGGTGGAGTCGGGAGTCCCCTTCGGCTGGGCCACCGGGGACGAGGTCTACGGCAATGACCGCAACCTGCGGCTGTGGCTGGAGCGGCGGGACGTTCCTCACGTGCTGGCCATCAAGAGCAATGAGAAGTTGTGGGCTGGGACGGACCAGGGTCCGCGCCAAGTGCGGGCTGACCGGCTGGCGTCTGGGGTTGAAGAGTCGGGCTGGGTCCGGCTGAGCGCCGGTGATGGGGCCAAGGGTCCTCGGGTCTACGACTGGGCCTTGGTGGATATTCGGCCCCTGAGAGAACCTGGCAAGGGGTACTGGCTGCTGGCCCGGCGCAGCGTGGCCAAGCCCGAGGAACTGGCCTACTACGTGTGCTACGGCCCGACGGGAACAGCCCTGGAGGAACTGGTGCGGGTGGCCGGAACCCGGTGGGCCATTGAGGAATGCTTTGAGGAGGCCAAGGGACAGGTGGGACTGGACCAATACGAGGTGCGCCGGTGGGACGGCTGGTACCGGCACATCACCCTGGCGATGCTGGCCCACGCCTACCTGGCGGTGGTACGGCGCCAGGCATCGTCGCCGGGACGTCTGGGAGAAAAGGGGGCTGCCCCAGTTTGGAGGAAAGGCTGATACCGCTGACGGTGCCCGAGGTTCGGCGGTTACTCTACCGGCTGATATGGAGACACCACCCTACGGACGAATCAGTGCTGCGGTGGTCTCAGTGGAGACGGCGGCACCAAGCAACGGCCCGGCGCTGTCATTACCGACGCCGCCTGAAACTCCTCACCACATATCTGCAACTGTAGTACTAGATGATGCCGCCAAGCGCATTGGGAAATGGCGAAGCATGGGAACTAGGCACTACACACAAGAACTCGGAGTGATCAAACACATTAATACCTTAGCTGCTCAAGCCAAGAAAACCATCGTGTTGCTCAAGAGGTGCTACGATGACGGTTATATGTTGACTTCCTTTTCCAAGGATTCTGAAGGGCGTTCCTCACTCTCGCAGCATTGTCAGAATTTCGTTAACCATAGCTAGAGCATCACCATTGCAAAACGACAGATTTAACCAGTACTGCGAGGAATTACTCGCTAGGTACACCCGAAGGAATCAGCAGGCAGTGACGAGACATCTCGAAAGCCTGTGCAACATAATCCGAGATGAAGGGCACGTGGTACAGACCATGTACGGCGGTTCTGTTCAGCGAGGCACCTATGTGACCGGCCATAGCGACGTCGATGTCCTTCTGATTGTGAACCAGTCTTCACTTTTGAATCGCTCCCCTGCAACGGTGATACAGCAGATAGGAGAATCCATTAAAGGACGACTGCCAAACAATTCCGTGAGGGCGGGCAATCTAGCAGTGACAGTCAGTTATGCTAGCGGGATCGAAATCCAGGTACTGCCTGCCATTCGGACCAACAGCGGCGGTGTACGAATCGCCGAGCCAGGAATTACCAGTTGGAGCAACGTGGTGCACCCCGAGAACTTTGCCCGCAGTCTTTCCAAGGTCAACAACGCCAATAACGGCAGAGTAGTACAGGTAATCAAGCTCGCGAAGGCTATAGCAAACTGCCACATTAGCCGTCAAAGCAGAAAGTTTAGCGGGTATCACCTGGAGTCTCTGGCAATACGCGCATTCGGGAACTATCCAGGGCCCCAAGACCCCAAGGCCATGCTCAATCACTTCCTCAGCCACTCAATTACAGCGGTGAGGAACCCAATCGCCGATACCACGGGGCAATCCGAATACGTGGACGAATATCTTGGTCCGGCGAACTCCAGACTTCGTAACCGAGCATCAACCTACTTTTCACAGATGCGCGCCAACGTCAACTCCTGTACGAGCAGGGCAAAGTTCAACTCCCTGTTCTGCGAAGGGAACTGAGGCCAGCAATCACTTATGGACGGCAAATTCATAATGCTATCCGGCAGCGCCGGCCTCTCGTGTCCCGCTGACAAGTTGGAAATCGCTTTCCAGTTTGTCAGGAGCTTCACCGGAGAGGTACTGAGACAAGGCGGCGGCCTCGTGGTGCTTGCGGGAGATGAAGAGTCCACCAAGGACGAACATGGGGCACCCCATGTTTTCGACTGGCTGGTCCTACGCGAGGTCGAGAACTATGCTGAGAGCACAACCGAAGTCCCCCGGCCATGCGCCAGAGTCGTCATGTCTGACGAAGCGCCGGAGTCTAAGATAGATGCCGACAATTTGCGTCTGCTGAAGAACCTGGAGCAGCGAAACGTCATAGAACTTTGTCCTATACGGCGAGAGGTGTTCACAGGCGGCGAGTACCGAAAAGTGATGGACGAAAATGCTGATGCCATGCTCGCCATAGGGGGGGCAAGGGCACCTATTCTGCCGGGAGAGAGATGACTACCTTGGGTAAGCCCGTCCTCGCGCTCGACCTGCAACTTGGTTCCACAGCCGACGACGGTAAAGGCGGTGTTGCCCTGCACAGGGAAATGGTGTCTGCCCCCGACCGTTTCTTCTCCAGCACGTACCAGGACATGAGAAACAGAGTTGGACTGCTTTCCCTGGACCGGGGCATCAACGACGCAGGGATCGTGGCGCGGGTGTCAGCCGAGATGCTTGCCAAAGAGCTTGACGCCATTCCGCTATCGGGCCAGTCAAGGAGCATCAGGAGTAGGGTGGCGACTGCCTGGCAGGTCGCGAAGGCGCTCCCCATTCTCGCGTCCGCAATCAGGATCGTAGAATGGATGAGGGGTTTGCTGCCGTTTTGGTAGTAGTGACGCAGGAAGAGTGAGGCACCGCATAGAACAACTCCCCGAATTCAACTCAACGGGCAATCTTGGGTTGATCGGGGAGTCCCCCACCAGAACAGTTGTTGATATCACTTGCGCTAGGGGCAGGACTCTCGGTTCTTTCCACCCCGGTGCTGCCCTACCGATGGGGTCCACTTCAATGTCGAACCACAGAAGCGGGTAAAGAGTATCTCTTTCAAGGAACGTACGATGAGTGACAACGCACTAAGGGAAGCCCAAGCAGTCGATAGAGACCAGGCGCATCGAAAAGATGCGCGAGACATTCTCAAGGGAGTTAATTCTGCTTTGAACAGACCGCTGTCGTCCGGGGTTCGCTGGCCCTTTGAACTCCTCCAGAACGCTCATGATTTTGGTGCGCGGGAGGGAGAGGACCTCGTCGAGGTCGAGTTTTGCCAGCACGGCGATAATCTGGTTGTTTCCCACAATGGAAGGATATTCAGCATCCCGGAACTTAAGGCGCTGCTGTCAGGCGGTTCGAGCAAGGAGTTCGATGGGATCGACACGACCGGCCGGTTCGGCACTGGGTTTCTGGTGACACATGCCATATCGTCGCGGGTTGACGTGGAAGGGATTCTACAGACAGAGGATGGACAGCTCGAGACCTTCCAGGTAGAGCTGAACCGGCCACCGGATGAAGCTCGAATCCTGAAGAACATTGAACTAACGGATGAGGCCTTCGGAGCCGCCCAGCCCGCCCCTGGGCCACTGACCATTCCCACCGCATCTTTCACCTATCACAACGCCGACCCCGAGGTGGTCCGGGCGGGCCTGGACCACCTAGAACAGGTCATTTCCTACCTCTACGGGACCTGCGACAACCTGGGAGAGGTTCGAATCCGGCGTCCGGAAAAGACAGTTGTTTTCAGGCGAAAGTCGCCTCCCGACACCAAATTCAAGGAGATTGACGGGTTTTTGCTTAAAGAGGCCATCGTTATCGCTTCCGAGGGCACTGCTACCAGACAATTCGCGGCCGTCAGCATCCTTGCCAAGGCGGAAACAGACATGGACGGCAAGGATACCTCCGCTGGATTGCTGTTGGTCCTGGAACAAGATGACGGAGAAGAGAGCAGCATCATATTCCCTGAACCGGGTTTCCCAAGGATCTTCGTCCAATTCCCAATCAATGAAACGGGGGCTTTGCCTTTCAACGTTGTATTTGAAAGTAAGTTCAACCCCAAACAAGAGCGAGACGGGATTACCATGAACCCGCATGACCGGGGACTCCTAACAGCGGCGTTGTCGGCGTTTCCGCCCATGGTGGAGTATGCCGTGAGTTCCGGTTGGGGGAATGCTCATAGGCTCGCACACATAGCCGTACCGAGTCAGGCCCTCGGTGGGGAAGCGACCGCATCGGAAGAACTTGTGTGGTGGAAAGAGGTCGTAGAGGAGGTTGCCGGTGCCACGGCCTCGAAACCAATCATATCCACTGGCACAGAGAATCTTCCGGCAATTTCCGATGATGGGGAGTTCGTCTCTTTTCTGGTTCCCGCCGCCAATGAAACTGAACAATACCCACTCGACTACGATAGCTTGTACGACTTGGCTGAACGGGTCACTAACATTCACCTGCCCGACAAGGCAGTAGCCCGAGAGTGGGAGGAAATAGCAAGTGGATGGTCCGGCATCGGATTACCCATCAATCGGATGGGGCTGAGAGAACTCGTAGAATGGGTCAGAAGAGGCTGTGAAAAAATGTCAGCTCTCCCGATTACCGGAGACCCCTTCGAGTGGCTTGCTGACCTGCTTCTGCTTATCTCCGACCTTCCTGAAGAAATAAACAAGAGGCCATTTCTTAACGGGATGGTACCGGACCAGCATTCACAATTGCGCAGCGCGAGCGACCTTCGTTTCGATGGCGGTATCTCGGATGAAATGAAGGACATCGCCAATACGGTGGGTATTGACCTTCGGGCCAAACTGCTGCACGAACGTCTTGTCGAGGTGCTGAATTCGCCCGGCTACGAACCCGCGAAAACCCTTGCTGAAGAAACCCTTGAACAGCCGTTCCCAGAATCCGAGGCCGTGGAAGCCGTGCTCGACAGATTGAATGAACGGCTGCCGGATGACAGCTCAGCGTCGTCACTCGATGGGCCGTCTTATCTTCAAACATCGGCCCGGCTGGTTGTGTTTTTGGCGCCGGAGGAGGAAAACAGCGGTCTCCTTCGAAGGTGTCCCCTCTTGACGGCCGAGGACAAAATCGTCCGCTTGGCAAACAACCTGCAAATTCTCGCTCCGGTATCACACTGGCGCGACTCAGCCAAACCATACAAGGACCTCTACACCCAAAACCGCGTGTTGTCCGACAGATACACGGACGATGCGGAATTGAACGCGGCTTTGACACCCCTGATAGAGAGGACACTGGCGCTTCCCGGGCCATTCTTCAAGGGCCGACGGTCGGTGGAAGGCCCACTGCTTAAAGAGATCGCCCCTGACTGTCCGGTAGAAAGGGTCAACTACAGATCGCACGAGTTCGGGCAGATCGCGTTCCTGTCCAACGAGCTGGTCCCCCGCTGCGGCAACGACCAGGAGCTTGCGGAACTGCTGTTGGATTTCGTGGTCAATGTGGCCGCCAGGGAAGACCCGGATTGGCACAATACCTGGCGTACCACGTTCAGGCCACGCGATGGGGAGGAAGTGAAATTTCAGACGTACAATTCGACATGGCCCTTTGAGTTAAAGGTCCGGTCCTGGGTTCCGGTTGTCGACAAAGAAGGGGAGGAAGAGAAGATAGTTGGCCAGGCCTCAGCCAACGAAGCTAACCTGAAGCCCCTCCTCGGCGATGAGTGGTTGAAGGACAACCCGGCAGGCATTGATCTGTTGCACCGGGCGTTCGGATTTCGTCAGCTTACGCTAATGCTGGAAAACATGGCGCCGGATGTTGAGACCGATTTGGTTCAATTGCTTCAGGACCCTGACTTGGTGAAGTCCGCAGCAGCAAACCTGGGCCTTGTCAAAGCAACGGTTTCAAACCCGGAGGTCGCCAGAATACTTTGCGAAGCGAAAGCCGAGGAAATCCAGGAAATCCAGGAGGAGCTTGACAAGAAGAAGCACCAGGTTGAGATACGGAACCGGAACAACAACTTTGGACACGCGGTCCAAGAAGCGGTCAAGAAAGCGGTGGAAGCCCTGGGCCTGAGGCTGGAGCTTGTGGACTGGGGATACGACTACGAGGTTTTTCCGGACGGGGCGTCGTTCACCTTTGAGGTCGGGAGCTATTTTCTGGAAGTAAAGGCCACGACAACCCGGGATGTCCGTTTGACTCCTACACAGGCCAACAAGGCCTGGCACGAGCCGGAACGATTCGTTCTGTGCGTCGTCGACCTTTACGGCCAGCGAATCAAGGAGACCTGGGAACCTGCGGACATAGTGCCTTGGGCCAAGATCGTCACCAAGATCGGAGGGCAATTCGAGGAAATTCACAAAGGTGTAACCAGCTTCTCCGACACTGCCAAGCCCGTTCATCTGCGCAATGAGGAAATGCTCCGTTATGGAGTTTCCGTGGACTTGTGGAGCCGGGGAGTCTCCATCGCTGATTGGGTACATTCATTGTCTGGATCACCGTGAACGGGACCAATTCTTGTCAGCAAGGTTACAAATGGGAGGGGCTCAAGTCGTATGGGGCGACACCTACTTTTCTAAATTGAAATCTCCCACCGAAAAGTTCGCAATTCGGTACGTGTAGGCCCACCGGAACAACTGTTCGTGCCAAGGACTGCTCCGATGCGCTTCTGTGGCACGTCCAACATTCCCGCTCTGGTGATACCTATTCCGATTTCACTGCGCAGCCTGGGCCGCACTGGCATATTGAGCTTATAGAGTCTTCCGTCTAGGGTTAGCCCGTCGGCAGAACGCCGAAGCAGTGATCATCAGCGCCAGTGCCCGCCGCACTCTCCAGGAAACTCGGACAGTCGAAATTGTCCTGCCGGCTCATTGCAACGACGCAATGTAAGGAATTGGAGAAAAGGTTTCCGAAGCAGCGTGAGCGAGAAGTGCTGATTGGCTATCATGGCCCACCTTGGAGTCCGAGTCTTTTAGTTATTTGCTCGCCGCCATACGGTTGGGTCGCAGAATACGAGGCGCCAGAGTGCAGAGTCGGAGCCGTACCCTAAGCGTCCATCAGCCTCCTCCAAAGTCCAGCGGCACTCGAAGGTTCCCGGTGACTCATTCACGATCGCCTCACCCCTAGACAACCAGATAGCCGGTGCGGCGTTCTCCAGCTCGGTCACTCGAAACTCCGATAAGGTAAAGCCCTCGAAGACGTCGCGAAGTCGCCCAGCCATCTGTCCGGTCGTTGTATCCCGTTTGTCGAGCCGATTACTCGGTAGGAGCGCAAGAGCACCGAAGTTGCACTCACGCCAGCCGGTCAGGAACTGAACGGTTAGTGTGTATATCTCGTGGTCTTTGAAGTTGACATCAGAAACTGACAGACGACTCGGCTTCCAGGTCTCTAACTCCTTCTTGATTTTCCGGTTTGAGGCCATCTGCCGAAGTACCTCCTGGAACGAGGTGTTGGCAGGCTCCGGCTGGCGAACCTTCTTGGTAGCCGTCGCCCAGTCCACAACTGCGAATAGCATGTTCCAGGCTTTGGTGGCAACGACCACATTGTCGAATCGCGTGATGGCACCGTGGACTATCCCATGGCGGTGCAACTCGTAGACCTCCTCGTCGACTCGCTTCTTGACAGTCTTCTTATATGCCTTTAGCGCATTCGTAAGCCCCAAATGGTGACCAACCACACTGTCCCAGGCTGTCATGTCGTCGGGGTCCCGAGAGGCAAGGCCGCGCCTTCTATCCGGTTCGAAGTCGTTGACGAATCCGTCCATCACTGCAATGAGGTGGAGTGCTGCGCTGTCGAACTGGTCTGCGAAGTAGTGCTCGCGAGCTCGCTCGATCTGGTGGGAGCGCTCTCGGAGCCCCTCGACACCGTAGAGCCAGCGAGTCCAGAAGGCTAATTTGTCTGCCTCCCGATAAATGCCAATAAGTCCCTCTTCAGCCTCTTCGGGAGTGGCCGCCTGGTCCAGGATCGCTTCAACGTTCGAGATGGGGAGCAGTTCGTGGAATATCCAGTTCCGGGAACCGAGCCGGTCGTAGAAGCGGTCGACAACATCCACGAGGTGATCCAATTGCCGTTCAATTTCGAGGATGCCAGACCTCTGATTCCGCGCAATGAATCGAGTCAGTAGTTTGCCGCCCTGAATCTGACGGGCAAGCTCTTGGTAAGACGGCAGGTCGCGCGCCGAACCGTACGGTGCGGCACGTTGAGCAGACTTAGTCGGACTCATTATGGAGGCCTCTTCTCATATGCATGATGGACTCCTGCACGTCTTTCGATACTTCATCAAGTTCCCGAGACACCGATGGGCTTTCGCCAAGCTCTCTTCGCAAGGCCACCACGACCGGTTGCAGAGGATCAATCGCGCCGGCGCGTTCAATCAGGGCCAATGCCTCCGTCGGTTCAATCGTTGCAACGTACTGGAGCAGGACATGTATGCTCCAGGTGGGGAGCATGGTAAGGCCTTCCTCTGCCATATCGAAGAGCAAGTTCTCGGCATCAGCTCTCCCAATAGTACGGCCCGCGGTCACCGCCAGTAGTCCCTTCATGACGATTGCAATTCCCCGCAATTTGCGGTCATTATCGTCAGTAGCGTTTTGAAGAAGCTTCAGAGCGGACTCGGCCTCACAAATAGCAGCCTCGACCTTTCCAAACGTGAGTAATGTGAAGGCTCGAAAGACCGTGGCGATGGGATGCGCCGAGGCGTGGTCAACACCTAGGTGCATCTTGACTATCGCATCCGCCATGTCAACGTCTACGCGTTGGTCGCCTGCGAAATAGTTGACAGCAACTGTTCCGATGGCTTCTTCATTACGGCCCAGCCTCCTCAGCAGGCTGATCTTGCTCAACACCGCTGCGCCCTTGGCGACGGTCAAGTCATTGCCTCCGACTTCGTCCGCCATACGGATAGCTTCTTCGAAGCAGCCGAGCGCCTCCTCCAAGCGCTGCTCGGATTCCAAGGCTTTCGCTTTCGCCAGCAGTGCGTATACCATGGGTTCAGCAAGGCGGGGCGTCTGTACAGAACCAAATGCCCCTATAACCGCATCCTGCGTCAACACATCGACGAATAGATCGCCCAACTCCGGTAGCGCGAGCAGGTATAGGAACGCCGTGGATTGAATGTGTAACTGCCTCGGATCATCCCGGTCAAGGTCCTCGGCCATTCCAATGCTGATATGCGCCAGTTCGTCGGGGGAATAATAGAGCGCCATAAAGCGCACGAGGGCGTCCACCACGTGGCTTTCAGCCCCGGGACGCCGTAGCAAGTAGTAGATGTTGTACATCCTCTCAGCGACGTAGTACTTTCGTCGCCGTCTTGCTCCGTCCTCAAGCAACACCGCGCCGCGGTCCACCAACCGTCCAAGCTGGGCGCTGCACTTATTTACGTTCACGCGAGCTTGGGAGGCCACTTCTTTGGCCGTTGCTGGCTTCCACAATCTAGCCAGGGCCAGGTATACGCGTCGCTCTTGCGGTGGGAGAGCTTCGATATGGCTTCGAAAATATTCGGTATGTTCATCAACCAGATCAAAGAGATTGGACATTAGACCCTTGAAAGAGTATGTCTTGTCGAATCCGGCCAACACTGCGATGAGGCGCGGATTCCCTCCGGTAAGGATTTGGAGCGGCCTTATCGGTTGGCTTCCTCTGGGTTGTCCTGACAGCGCCGACCAGAGCGTGTCGCATTCCTCTATGACCAATTCCTGCAGCGTCACCACCCTGAAGAGGTCATAGAGCGCGTGATCAGGATGGTCAATCTCGTCAAACCGGGTGGTGGCGCTCCCAAGCAGGAATATCCGAGGCTCAGTCTGGAGCGTGTGGCGCAAGCGCCATCCGGCGTCGGGATCCGCAATGTCGGCGAAGAGCATGTTCAGGTTCTCCACCATCAACAGCAGCCGCTTCGCATGTCGATCTGCAAAGTCCAGAATGGTCCCTAAGCAACGCCCTGCCAGATCGCGGTCATCGGCTATGGTTCTCAGGTCGTTGTAGGACAGTCGTAGACCGGCACGCTCATCTTCCGAGGCCTGCTCGGCCAGATGATTCAGGCACTCGAGCCAGAACTCCCCTACTGTTGCGACCTCGTAGCTCTCCTCAGCAAATATGATAGGGTAGAACCCCGACAGTTGGTCATCGCGGCGCACCTCTGCGACCACCCGCAACAGCAGGTAGGTCTTCCCACTGCCGCGAGGGCCGATTACGATGGAGTGCGCATTGGCATTGCCATCGCTGGCGTGCAGGGATTCCAGGAGAGACGCGAACTCGGCGTTCCTGACGCAGAACGACGCAACGATCTCATCGTCGCTGAGGAAACCGGGATTGTACTTCTTTATGCTGACGACCATGCCGAGCCCCTCACTCCGACCTACCGATTGGTTATTGAGGTGAAACTGTGGCCATGCCTAGCGCGCCACCAGTCCTCAAGCAGACCGGACACGAAAACGTATCCACCCTCGCTCTCTTCGAGATACCCGTCGTGCTGTAGGACGTACAACACGGTAGCCACACCATCCTCGTCACCCGTCTCGACTACCTCGCCACGATAGCGATCGATCACCCGGTGGGTCAGCAGCCCACCGTTCACCACGGTCTCGGACAGAAGGCTCAAGGCCTCGGTATACCCTTCGTCTCCAAGGACCATGCGCAGCCGCTCCTCGTAGTGGACTAAGCCGGCCTGACCCCTCACGCTGAGAAGATCCCGTCGGTATACAAGCTCCACGTCGTCTAACGTGGCCTCGTTCCGTTGGTCTCTGATGAGGTGCTCGTAGAGGAGGTAGAAAAACAGCTGCACATGATGTGGCACGCAGCAGCGCAGCCGGCGGCACATTTCCCGCCGCACCTCGTCGGGAAGGCTTGTCTCGTATCCCCGGGCTAACGCTGCCAGGCATTCATTTGCAACATCGTGGGACCAGGGCCTCAGGTCAAGGGTTGTATAGACATTTGCATGGGCGCTGAGTCTGGCTTGACTGAGGACCGGTTCCAGCCCAACGCTGCCCGATATGATCAGGCAGATCCTGCCCTGGTGGGTCTGGGAGCACTTCCTTAACCAGCCCATGAAACCGTCCGTCGCCGCTAGGCGTTCAGAGGTGATTAGGTACTCGTGTCCCTTCAGTAGGCGATTGACCAGTATGGGCAACTCGTCGATGGCAAGCACAACAGGCCGGTCGTTGGCTGCCAGGGCCTCGAACACCTGGTCGCCGATCCGTTGCCAGCTGCCGGCGTCCAAACCCGCTCGCAACCTCACACGAAGCTCAGAGACGCCCAGTTCCTCAACATTGTCACGGACGTCTCGAACACTGTTTCTCAACCACGAAGCCATGCGACTGCGGAAGCCCTGAAGCGGCCGCGCCTGGGTAGCCAATTCGGCGACCGCGTCCGCTGGTTCCATAGCCCCCTCCCAGTCCACGAATACCGTGGCGAACTTCCCATCTTCATCCAAGCGGCGGAGCAGCTCCCGCACCAGGCTCGTCTTACCCATCCGGCGCTGTGCGGTCAGCAGCGTATGCGTACCGTTCTCCACTCGCTCCCGCAGCAACCGCAGTTCCACCTCGCGGTCGAAGAATCGGTCTCCATCGACCCAGTTGCTGCTCATCCGCAGTGTTGTCATATCTCTTCCTGTTCCAATGGCTCCCGATGTTGACCGTAGCATAACATACCAACAAAATGGTTGACAACAAATATGTTGGCAAATTGGAGAAAAGTGAGGAACCGAAAGCGGAATGTTTCGTCCACCAGACCGAGTAGGATCCCATAGGGACACTCGTTCGTGAACACCTCTATAGCCCACCCAATTGGACTCCCTATAGCAGGATCTCCCACCGGAAAGCTCGCAATACGGTATACTTAGACTTACTGAACAAACGCCTAGACGTCGTGCGGTGGATCAACCATCCAAGAACGATCGAGCCTATAAAATGGATACGTACGAAATTTTGGCGCGTGGGTATCTCCCTAAAGAGCTCCCTCCCTCCTTTGCAAGTAAATCCTTGTCAACTGCAATACAGGCGAATTATCTCAATTTGCCTGCCAATTTCCCGTGCAATCCCGGAAAACAAGGGAATGCTCTCAGTCGCCCGACGGTCCACAACCTTGCCCGCGCTGGAGCGCTGCGGCGAAAGCTATCCATACCCAACCCGATAAACTATTTCCAGTTGGCACAGGCGATTGACGCCAATCAGCAAGGTTTACTTGCTCACGTCGCGGCGTCTCAGTTTTCGCTGACTACCCCGCAGACCACCGGTGGAGGGTCAAGGGCGATAAACCCTATCAAAGAGTGGAGTTACCTACCGATTGCCAGATCCCGGTGCCGGGCGTCGGCTCGGTACATATTACAAACGGACATCAACAATTTTTACCCGTCGATCTATACCCATGTAATTCCTTGGTCCTTGCACGGCAAACTGTTCGCTAAGCAACACCGGTTTGACTATACCCTGATTGGAAATATTCTTGACTTGGTCATAAGGAACAGTCAAGATCAGCAAACGCTAGGGATAGATATTGGGCCCGATTGCTCGCTGGTCATTGCTGAGATTATTTTATCGACTGTGGATGCGGCCTTGTCGCACGCTGGCTTGCGGAACGGTTTTAGGTATCTAGATGATTACGAATTCGGGTTTGCCACTTACGCGCAAGCCGAACAAGGGCTGGCCGATCTTCAAGGGAAACTGGGCGAATACGAACTTGATCTAAATCCGAGCAAAACCCATGTATTCGAGCTCCCAGCAACTATCGAACGCCCTTGGGCGACTGAGCTACGGAGATTTCGTCTCCGTGACGCGGGTCGCAGTCAGGAGATTGATCTCATCGGATATTTCTCGCGGGCCTATGAGTTGGCGCACCAATACGTGGACGAGTCGGTATTACGCTTCGCTCTGGGCCGTATGCGGAGGAACATAGTTGACCGTACCAATTGGTCGTTGTACGAGTCTACCCTTCTGCAAATAGCGTCGGTAGAGCCTGGGGCTTTGAATTTTGTGGTTGATGAATTGTATCGGTACCATAAGGCCGGGTACGACGTTGATCTTTCCAAAGTGGCAGCCGCTTTCCACCAATTGCTAAGTCAGCACGCGAGGGTGAATCACGGCAGCGAGGTAGCTTGGACGATTTGGGGTTGCCTTCTGTTTGCTCTAAAAATCGACGATTACGTAGCCAATGAATTGGTCCAAATGGAAGACTCGGTCGTTGCAATCTTGGCTCTGGACGCAAATGCAAAAGGGCTAATGGGAAACAATTTTACCCCGACGTTGTGGGAATCTATGATGGACACGCAATCTCTGTATGACGAAAATTGGCTGCTTTCTTATGAAGCTAACGTCAAAGGTTGGCTACCGTCACTTGGTATTTCTGATCATGTAGCTCTTGACCCAAGATTCTCTTTCCTGAAACAGAATAGCGTCAGTTTTTACGATGAAAGTTTGGCGCTGAATTATCAGCCTTCTGGTATAGCCGTCTCTGAGGGGGGAACTGGAGATCAGCAATCGGCAGTCGAACAGCCCGCGGAAGCCTCTGGCTAGGCCGCAGCGCATTTTCCACTTTTGGGTAAGAGTCATCCAGGCAGAGGTCACAGTGGTGTGCGCATTCGGGGTATTTATAGCAATGCGTCGTGCGGCTCGCGATATTTTTCGGTCTCTAGTCGCATGCAAGCTCACCAACGTGGCCTCTCCAAGAACTGAGTTCGGCGCGGCCCAGATTCTCGTGACACATCCGTGAGCATCCTCCAGCCGACATTTGCGGCGGCGTATCATCACGCTGGTAGCGGTTTAACGGACCGTGCGGCTGCGCCCTCGTTTCGGCCCGGGGAGCTCCTCGCCGTATTTGAGGATGGGCAGATCGTCGGTGGATGCCACTCTCGCCTGCTGAAGATGTCAATACCGAAGGGGGTGCGTCAGTCGTGGCCGACGCGTCCAACGTTGAGGTGCAGCCCACCCACACCCGGCGGGGCATTATGACCCAGATGATGCGCCACCGGATCGCCGGCATCCACGTACAGGGGAGCCCATGGCCGCCCTGTTCGCCACCGAGGGCCGTATCTATGGGGGTTCTGGCTACAGCATCGGCGCCGTGCACGAGCAGTGGAGCATCGAGAAATCGCACAACGCTTGCGCCTACCGTTCACAGCCCCACCTCCCACCGAAAAGTTCGCAATACGGAACACTTAGTACTACAGTTGCAGATATGTGGTGAGGAGTTTCAGGCGGCGTCGGTAATGACAGCGCCGGGCCGTTGCTTGGTGCCGCCGTCTCCACTGAGACCACCGCAGCACTGATTCGTCCGTAGGGTGGTGTCTCCATATCAGCCGGTAGAGTAACCGCCGAACCTCGGGCACCGTCAGCGGTATCAGCCTTTCCTCCAAACTGGGGCAGCCCCCTTTTCTCCCAGACGTCCCGGCGACGATGCCTGGCGCCGTACCACCGCCAGGTAGGCGTGGGCCAGCATCGCCAGGGTGATGTGCCGGTACCAGCCGTCCCACCGGCGCACCTCGTATTGGTCCAGTCCCACCTGTCCCTTGGCCTCCTCAAAGCATTCCTCAATGGCCCACCGGGTTCCGGCCACCCGCACCAGTTCCTCCAGGGCTGTTCCCGTCGGGCCGTAGCACACGTAGTAGGCCAGTTCCTCGGGCTTGGCCACGCTGCGCCGGGCCAGCAGCCAGTACCCCTTGCCAGGTTCTCTCAGGGGCCGAATATCCACCAAGGCCCAGTCGTAGACCCGAGGACCCTTGGCCCCATCACCGGCGCTCAGCCGGACCCAGCCCGACTCTTCAACCCCAGACGCCAGCCGGTCAGCCCGCACTTGGCGCGGACCCTGGTCCGTCCCAGCCCACAACTTCTCATTGCTCTTGATGGCCAGCACGTGAGGAACGTCCCGCCGCTCCAGCCACAGCCGCAGGTTGCGGTCATTGCCGTAGACCTCGTCCCCGGTGGCCCAGCCGAAGGGGACTCCCGACTCCACCGCCCGTTCCAGCATCCGCCGGGCCAGTTGCGGCTTGGTGCGAAACGCCACTTGCTCCGGCACGCCAGCCTCCTCCCGGCGTTCCTGGTCATCGGCCCACACCTGAGGCAGGTAAAGCTCCCGGTCCAGCAGGGTCCTCCCCTTGGCAGTAGCGTAGGTCAAGAATACCCCAATCTGGCAGTTCTCGATCCGTCCCGCCGTGCCGCTGTACTGACGCTGCACCCCCACAGACTTGTTGCCCTTCTTCAGAAACCCAGTCTCGTCCACCACCAACACCCCGTTGGCGTCGCCCAGGTGCTCCACCACGTAGTCCCTGAGATCATCGCGAACCAGGTCCGCGTCCCAAATGTAGGTTGACAGCAGATGCTGCACCCCATAGGGTGTGGCGTCCCCGGCCTGCTCCGCCAGTTGCCAGCCGTTCTTGCGCTCCACCGGACTGAGCAGCCCTTTCAGATAGTCCAGCGATCGTCGACGTGGTTCGGGACGCCGGAACCGCCCCGCAATGCACTCGTGTACCCGGTCGATACCCTCAGCCCACCGGGCGACCTCTGCCACCCCATCCCCATGCACTGCCACAGCCTCACCTCACCACCCGTTGATTGCCCCAATCCTAGTCGTTTTCAATCTGCAACTGTAGTATTAGAGCCTATCCTAATAACCCTTTGGGTTATGGCATTTCATAGCTGCGACAGGGGGCATAACTTGATTTTAGGATAGGCTCTTAGGCCCACCAAGCTGGATAAAATCAAGAACCTTTCACATCAGGTTCCCTGTGGCGGTGTAGGGAGGAAGTCCTTCGTTGGACTTCCTCCTTCGCCCTGGGTCTCCATCCCCGCCCTGTGACCCTCTTCCCAGCGCGTCCATCGCAGCGCGATGCTCCGGGTGAAGCTTCCGCCGTGTAGCCACCGGTGGCCAGCGTCAGCCCGACGCTGTTGGGCCCGGTGTGGGCGCCGTCGCGCTTTAGCTTGCGGTTGTCCCACCAGATCCGCAACCGGTTTTCGTAGGCGCCGTTGAGCAGCGCTCCCCTGCCGTTCCCAGGCTTGCCTTTGGACACGAACAACTGGCGTCCACCCCCGACTCCAGGCTGATTTCCACCCTGGTCTCCCTGGAGGGGGAGAATTGGAAGTATCGGTTCGGGCCATCCGGATGGTGGGCATCGCAGTCCGGATCGTCCCACGCGCCGCTGTACTCCACAGCTGCCGTGAGCGTGTCCAGGTCGGCGAAGCAGTCCGTCACCGGCAACGTGTCCTCTACGTCGGTGAAGTTGACGGTTACATTGGCGCTGGCTCTGTCGCTGTCAGCGGGGAGAAGGAGTTTGTAACACCCCCTCTGAGCCTGTCGAAGGATGAAGGGGTTTTCGCTCAGGCTGTCAATCGTCCAGTCGTCTGTCCTTCGGCAGGCTTGGGAAGAAGTAGTGAGCGGGACGAACCATGAACGATCGGATTTTTCACCCACCCTTAAGGGGCACACCTGGGCAGCCCCAATCTCTGGAAGTCGTTCTGTTGTATCTCTACCAGGTCGGCAGGAAGGCATCCAGAAAACTGGTTGCCTGCCAGAAAAAGGTGATCGATAAACTCCGGGTGTCCGAGTTCCGGCGGGATCTGACCGCTCAAACCGTTTCGTTGCAAGTTAAGGCGGTTGAGCTTGGTCATTTCACCCAGCTCGGATGGGACCTCTCCACTGAGCCGGTTTTCTGACAGGTCAACGTAGAGCACCTCCTTCAGACCGGCAGTTCACCAGACAGTTGGCTGTAATGGAGATACAGTATTTCCAGGTTGGCCAAGTTGCCCAGTTCCTCCGGTATCCCGCCAACCAGGTGGTTTTCCGAGAGATTCAGCTCTCTCAGGTTGGAAAGATTGCCCAGTGACGACGGTATCTCGCCCGTCAGTTGGTTGCCGGACAAATTCAGGAGTACCAGGTCGGTGAGTTCTCCCAGGTCCGGCGGTATTTGCCCGGTCAGTGCCCTTCGAGAAAGGTCGATATGGGAAACTCGGCCCTCCGACCCCGTAATCGTGACACCATCCCATTGGCCGATTGGCGTTTCCTCCGACCAATTGAGCGTGGTGCTTCCTGCCAGGGCATCCCGCGCCCTGAGAAGGGCCTCTCGATCTGAAGGCTGGCTTGGAGGTGTGCTCCCCTCCACCCCCACCTGAGGCGTGGGCGTTGGACCAGTTGCGGGCTCCGAGTACGGGCAAAGCAACGCCCGCAAGTCTTCATCATCCGCGTCGGTTACATCGCAGGCGGTGTTGCCTTCATCGTTGGTTGCCGTCACATCCGCGCCACGGTCCAACAGCAATCTGACGGTGTCAACGGTCGGAGGTTCATGCCAGGGTTCACTTCCCTTTGCCGCCAGGTGCAGCGGGGTATCTCCCGCCTGGTCCGCTGCGTTGATGCCCGCTCCGCCGTCCAGCAACAGGGCGACGGTGTCGGGGGAGGGTGATACAAATAGCGGGGCCACCGCCCGGTGCAGGGGTGTTTGCAGCGTATCGTTGGGGGCGTTGACATCAGTGCCATGTTCCAGCAGCAGGGCTACGGTTGCGGTGACCCCAGCCCCCGCCGCCCCGTGCAGGGGAGTTGTTCCGAAATCGTTCCGTGCCGTGGCGTCCGCACCTTCCGCCAGCAACAGTTCGGTGACTTCAGGACGTGGGTCACTCGAAACAGAAATCAACGGCGTGTTACCGTGCTCATCTGCGGCGTTCACCTCGGCTCCGTTTTCCAGCAACAGTCTGACTACCTCAGGGTCGGCGCTGTAGTCGGTGGGCGCTGAGTAGCCATCGGTCATTGCGAAGTGCAACGGAGTTTTGAGGTTGTCGTCGCGGGCGGTCGCATCCGCTCCCCTTTCCAACATTATCCGGACCACCTCCGGGCCGGAATGCCTGGCGGCGTGATGCAAAGGGGTGGCTCCCTTTTCATCCCGGGCAGCCACCTCCGCGCCGCTATCCAGCAGCACTCTGATGACCTGCGGGTCAATTTCCCCGGTGCGGGTCGAAATGTGTAGAGCAGTCAAACCGAAATCGCCCCTGGCCGTCACCTGCGCCCCGTTCTCTAGCAACAGTTTGAATACCTCGGGGCCTGCGCTAATGGCTGCGGCCATGTGCAACAGCGTATAGCCCTCGTCTTCTCGCAGCGTAGCATCGGCGCCATGTTCCAGCAGGAGGCTGATGACCTCGGAGTCGGCCCCGGCCCACATCGCAATATGGAGTATCCCCAACAAGCCAGAATCGCCCTCCATCGTCAGGGCGGCGCCGTGTTCCAGCAGCAATTTGACGAGCTCCGGGTCGACATTGTTGGACTCCAACTCGATCAGGGTTCCAAAGTAAATGAACAACACGGATTGCCCGTGATCGTCTCCCACTCCCGCGTCCGCGCCGTGATCTAACAACAACCCGACAATTTCGAGGGCATATGCAGCGAAATCGGCGCCGTCTTCAACAAACGAATTTGCAGCTTCCGGGTCAGAAGCGTAGGCGGCGTGGGTTACAACTTCATGCAGGAGGGGTCTGCCGTAGCTATAGGCGTTGGGGTTCGCGCCATGCTCCAGCAGCAATCTGATTATTTCGGCGTCGGCTCCGTTGTTAATTGCCAGAGGCAAAGGCGTAGCCCCCGAGCTGTCCCGTGCGTTTGCGTCCGCACCGCTTTCCAGCTGCTTCCGTACCGATGCGAGGCTGACGTCCCCCCGCCAGAATTCCTCGGAGCACAGTTCACCGCACGTCCTGGCTGCCGGGTCCTTCGTTTCCGCCGAACCGGCTGGGAGAAAGAGGAGCGGCATCGCCGGCTCGGGTTTGCCTGTGGGAATGGGCGCCCTTCGGCCCCCTGTTTCCCTGTAGTAGTCCGAAGATCTCCTGTCGGGCGTCCCCGGGGGAGTGGTCTGCCCGTATTCCTCCCTCATTCCCCAGCAGACGGCGGTCCCGTCGCTCCGCAGGGCGCAGGTGAAGTCCCGGCCGGCGCTGACCGCGTCGAATGTGCCTCCTGGCGGCACCATTACGTCACGGTTGCCGTTCCAGCACGACAGGGAGCCGTCCTGACGTATTCCGCACCGGTGAGTTGCGCCCATGCTGAGCGCCGTCATTGGCCCAAGCCAGCTGAGAGTGCTCACGCTGGCAAACAGACTGTTCTGGCACACGACCTCGAGGTTGACGGTGACCCCGCAGGCGTCGTGAGCCCCGATTTCGTAGGAGATGAACTCGCCGGGTGGCGAGGGTCTGCCGTCGCCCCAGCATTCCACGCTGCCGTCGGCGCGTATGCCACACGACGAGTTGTGGCCAGACGCGATAGACGCAAACGTACCTTCCGGCGCTCCGGAACGCACCCCGCGATAGTATATTTCCCCCCAGCAGACGGCGGCCCCGCCGGGACGCAGCCCGCAGGTGTGATATCCGCCAGCGCTGATGGCGGTAAATTCCCCTCCCGGCGAGGTTGCTTGGCCCTCATTGCTGGACCCCCAGCAGACCACGGACCTGTCGGCCCTCAGCCCACAGGCGTGAAAGCGGCCAGCGGCGATATCCAGGAATTCTCCCTCGGGAGGATTACCTGCCCTCCTGCGCAGGTCGGGCGGCTTCCGTCTGCCGGACGGGGAACCGCCCCACAGGCTGCCCCCAGGGCTCTGCGAACTGCCCCAGCAGACGGCCTCTCCGTCCGTCGAGACGGCGCAGGTGTAAAGATCAGCAGCGCTGACGGACCTGTAGGTTGGCCCGCCGGACTCCAAGACCTCCACATCAGGATTGCCCCAGCAGAATTCGTACTCAGCCTCCTGCGGCGCCATCTGCCATTGGCAGGAGTTGCTCTCTCCTACGGCAATGTAGGTAACGATACCAGCATCCCGTACGGCGGAGACGGCGTAGACCTCCCCCAGTTCGTCGATGCCGTACCCGCCAGGTGGCATGGCGCCAGGGGTCTTACCCCAGCAGACGGTCGTTCCGTCGGTCCGAGAGGCGCACGCCTGCTCGTCCCCAACAGCGATGGCCGAATAGGAGCCATCAGGGGGCATGCCGAAGCTCTGGATACCTTCCGGGGCAAGTTGTTCGCCCCAGCACCGGACCGTACCGTCCGTTCTAATGCCGCAGGCGTCCCTCATTGCCGCATCGATGGAACTGAATGTCCCGGCGGGGGCAGTTTCGTCGTTGAATTCTTGGTCCCTGTAGCTCCAGCACGCCACCGTTCCATCAGCCCTTATGCCGCAGGAATATCCCTCTCTTGCGGCGCTTATGGAAACGAAGGTTTCGTTGGGCAGAACCGATACCCCCTCACCGTACTCACCACCCCAACAAATCACGCTCCCATTCGGGCGTATGCCACACATGTGGTTGTACCCGGCCTCTACGGACAGGAATGTTCCGACTGGAGCCCGGTCCAACCCATGCTGGGCGCCATAACTGTTAGCCCAACAGTCTGCCCTGCCGTCGCTGAGGAGGACGCACACGTGGTCGGCGCCCGAGCTGAGAGACGTGTAAGTTTCATCGGTTTTCGTGAAACGGTCGGGAACCGGGCTTGGTGGCTGGCCCCAGCATTCCACTCCACCCTGGGTCCGAGCTCCGCACGAGTAGTGTCTGAAGGCGCTGATTGCCGCAAACGTGCCGCCGGGCTCGGAGGACTGTCCCTCCCAGTCCCGGCCCCAGCAGACCGCAGTACCGTCGCTTCGCAGTCCGCAGGTGTGTGCGGAACCCGAACTGATACCCGCTAGGTCCGCCGCCGTGTAGAAGTCCCCTGCCGACCCTGCTGACGCGTACTGGCTGGACGGTTGGATAGGTAACGCCATGGGTGATTCGGTAGGTACCGGAGCGGGAGACGTAATCGTCCCAGGTACGGCCGGGGCGGACAGATCGGGGTTGGGCACAGCTGACCTTGAAGGCGGGTTTGCCGCCGGTGTCGATATGGCCCCCTCTATCGGTGAGTCCTGCTCAGTCATCGAACATGCTGCCAGAAGGGTTGCCATCAGCGCAGGCAAAATAAAAGCTAGGGTCGCCGCCTTTGTCATCAGTCTCAAGGTTGTCATACTCCTTTGTCCAAAGGCTTTGAACTCAAGCCCAATACTGCATCGCAGATGCAGCAGGCGGCGTTTATAGTGGCCCCGCTGGGCCCTTGCTGCGTGCCGCCGTCTCCACCGCGACCGCTACAACAGGAAATCAGAGGGTTGGTTCTTCGTCCATACGAGACGGGTGAGCGGCTGGCGAACGTCGGGGGCCGTCATGGGAATCAACTCTTTATCCGGGCCGCGACGACACCCTTTTCTCCCGGTTCCATTGCCTGATACTCGATCAAGGGCAGGTACGCCCGTGCCATCATTGCCAAGGTAGTGTGCCGGTGCCAGCCGTCCAACCGCCGCACGTCATGTTGGTCCAGCCCCACCCCCGCCTTCGCAGGGGAGGGGCTCTGCCCCTTGGCCCCCGGGGCGGACCAGACCACGGTCATGGCTAGGACTTCTCCGAAGGTCACGGCGGGTTACTCTTGCGGCGGGCTGGCTTGGCCGAAAGAGTTATCGCCCCAGCACTCTACGCTGCCGTCTGGGCGCAATCCGCAGGCGTGGTCGCTGCCAGAGGAGATCGCCGTGAAGATGCCCTCCGGGATTTCCGCGTTGGAGTACCCGCGTCCCCAGCAACCCACGTGACCGCCGTCCCACAGCGCACAGGTGTGGCCTCCGCCGCTACTCAAGACCTTGAGGTCGCCATCCGGCTCCCACCTTGGGGAGCCGCCCCACAGCATCGCAGCCTTATTTGTCTCCTCGTCCACCCAACATCGGGGCGTCCCTTTTCCGGGTTGGGCTTCTTCACAGGTCGTAATCGCATCATCCGACTTTGTTACGATGTCCCCCCAGCACCGGATTTCCCCGTCAGGCCTGAACCCGCATGTGTGGAGTTCCCCGGCACTTATGACTTCGAACGGTCCGTCCGGTGGTATCGCCTGACCTATGTGGCCGGTATCCCATCCCTCGTTGGCACCCCAGCAAGCGACGGTCTGGTCGGTGCGAATGGCGCAAGCATGGAAGCCGCCCACGCTAACGGACGTGAACTCGCCGTCCGGTGGGCCGAACTCCCCCGGTGAGATGTGAGACCAAATCCCCCAGCACTTCAGACGGCCATCGGTCCGCACCCCACAGGAGGACTGGAACCCCCCCACGCTCACCTGCCGGAACCGTCCATCGGGCGGTCCGTACACGGCCTTCTCGAAGGCCCTCAACTCTGACTGGGCTTCTGCGTCCGGCGGTATATCCTTGATGTCGTCATTGAGTCTAATATTTGCCCGCCCCCAACACTCCAGCCTTCCGTCCAGCCGCACGGCACAGGAACTGGAGGCCCCGGCGCTGACCTGGGAGAACCTGCCGGTCGGCGCGTCGATAAGTCCAACGGTCTCCGCGAGGCGTTCGTCCGCTCCCCTTGGTCCCCAGCAGACAATGGTCCGGTCCACCCGGAGGCCACAGGTGTGGCTCATACCGGCGGAGACCTGCACAAAGGCTATGCCAGAGCGCGTTGCTGGCGGGGCACCATAGGTGGCCTTCACCAGCAGTTGCAGAATTTCCGTGTACACTTCGTTCTCGTGCGCTACCTCTAGGGGCGTCCGTCCCGCAGCGTCCTTGGCCCTGGCATCGGCACTCCGTTGCAGTAGCAACTCGACGATCGGTCGCTTGGCATCGCGGGACGAGACGGCTTCATGCAACGGAGTCGTGCCTTCGGCATCGCGGACATTGGGATCGGCCCCTCGCTCCAACAGCAGACTTGCCACGGTCGGACCTTCAGAGTAGCCGTGGTTGGGTACGGACGTGAACAGGGGCGTCCTGCCGGTGCTGTCCAAGGCGTTTGCGTCGGCCCCGTGGTCCAGCAACACCCGCACAACCTCGAGAACCGCTCCTTGGTCAAGGGACGCCGCCGCCATGTGGAGTGGCGTCCCTCCCGAGTTGTCTAGCGCATCTTCGTCGGCACCACCGGACAGCAATGCTTCGGCGTTGGCCGCTCGCCCGAATCGAGCCGCCATGTGGAGAGGGGTGTGCCCCTCTATGGTCCGGGCTTCCGTGTCGGCTCCCGCCCGTAGCAAGAACCCAACCGCGACCGCGTCGCTCCACATAGCGGCCTTGTGGAGCATGGTCTCGTTGCGCTGGTCTTGATGCGCGTTGACATCTATCCCCGACTCCAGCAACTCCTGAAGCTCGTCGGTGGTCATGGTGTACCAGTAGTCCTTGGAGAGCCAATACTCGGATTGGCCGCACATCCAATCCAGAACGTCGGGGTCGGTCATCCGGCCCAACCGCACTGCCGTCTGACATGGGGTCTCACCGTGCTTGTCCATCGCCTCCAGGTCCGCGCCCACGCTGAGCAGCAAGGTTGACATTCCCGATTTGCTCTGCCTCGCCGCCAAGTGAAGGGATGTCCGACCCTCGGGATCGCGGGCCTCCAGGTTCGCGCCCTGGTCGATCAGGAACTCGGCCAAATGCACCGGCCGCTCGGGAGTGCCGTACCACCGAGACCTGATGTCCAGTATTTCAAGGTTACGCTCCCAATCCAAGCTGGTGCGCGTCGCTACGTGCAAGGGCGTGTTGCCTTCCGCGTCCCTTGCCTCTATGTCCGCGCCGAAGCTCAGGAGCAGGTCGGCGATGGCCGTCGCGGTGCCCTTGATGTAGGCGAAGGAGTCATACGTCCCAACGATGTGTAGCGGCATCTGCCTTGTGTCCGGGTCCCTTGCATTTGGGTCCGCACCCCCCCCTCAGAAGCATCTCTACAGCCCCGGGTGCCCCGGTCGCCACGGCCCCGAGCAGAGGCATCGCCCCACCGCCCTTGTGGTTGGGGTCAAGCCCCACGTCCAGTAGCAGGTCGATAACTTCCGACGAACCAGCGATGGCCGCGTAGTACAGCAGTCCAATCCCCTTGCCGTCCACGTCCCACGGGTCCGCTCCCAGGTCAAGCAAGAACCGCATGACGGATGGCTCCGTGTTGAGGGCCGCTCGCAGTACCGGCGTGAAGCCGTGCTCGCTCCTGTCCTGGAGGTCCGCTCCCCGGTCGAGCAGCAGGGCCAGCACACCGGGGTCGGCGTTGGATTCCGCCGCCAGATGCAACGGCGTCTCATCGTTGATGTCCCTGGCACCAATGTCGGCCCCACGGTCCAGCAGCAGTTCCACCATCGCTTGCGTGTTGTTGGACGCGGCCCAATGGAGGAAGGTCCGACCTAACTGGTCCGTAACATGCGGCTCCGCGCCGTGCTCCAAAAGCAGCGCCATGACCGCCGGGTCCGGGTTGGCGACCGCGACGACGAACGCTGGAGCCAGCGCGCCAGGCATTTCCGGGGTCCAGATGTCTGTCTCCTCTTCCAAGGCGGCACGGGCTCGCGCAACGTCCACCTTGGCCCAGAAGTGGTCCCGGTACGGGGCGGCCTCCACTTCCGAGCCCGTGGACGGCGAGGCGTCATCGTCCGTGTGCCGGGGCCGGTCCTCTGTGGGCGGTACAGGAGGCGTTGGAGTTGTTTCAAGGAGAATAACGGGTTCCGGTGTTGGCGTTGGCGGGGACTTCCGCGCTGGCGTCGGTTCAGGCACGGAGGTTGGCGTCGCCGGTGCCTTCGCTTCTACGGTAACTTTTGGTGCAGTGGCCGTGGGGAGTGGAGTAGGCTCGGCTTCGGGTTGGCAGGCCAGTACCAGCACGCCGAAGATGACCGCCCCGAGCACGTTAGATTTCTTCATGTGTCCTCTCGTTACTTCTTGAACCAGGGCCACCAAACTGGATAACTGATGTTACGCAGCCTTGAGGAGTTGGAGTTCGTCAAAAGCATGGCGGATAGCCTTGAGATACATCCGGGTTCTCAAGGCAAAATGATTCATCCGGTGGGTCACGCTGGTCCATTCCAGGCGGCAGGCTGAGCAGATAGCCATGAAACAGTGGTTGCTTTGAGTTCGGACCGTCTTCCCCGGCGGCTTAGCCAGCGCGGCGTTGCCCTTGAGCGTCTTGTGATACGTCTCCACTTTCCACCTTTTCCGGTAGATTGCTTTGATGGTCTCGCCTTCACCGGCCAAGCCGCTGCCAGCCAGATACAGCGTACCGGCACTGCCGTCTCTGTTCTTAAAGACCTGGCGAAGCAGCAGGACAGGAAAGTCCAGTCCCCGCAGCCAGCCGCGCACCGGTTGACCTTCCGGCAGGTCCAGCGTGTCTATCCGGTGAAAGCCGCCCTGAAGTTTCGCTTCATAGCTCAAGGCTGCCGTCCTGTTGGATTTGAGCGCGATGATGAACTCCTTGCCCAGGCCTTTGTGTATGAAACTCAGATTCTCTTTGGACGAAAACCAACTGTCTGCCAGAACATAGCGAAACTCCAGCCGGTTCTGCTGACAGACCTTCAGCATCCGGCGCATCAGTTCGTTCTTGGAGACTTCGCTCCGGCGCTTGAGCCGGCCGGTGTTCTCATCCTCGAATACAATGGGCTTGCGGATGATTTCGTATGCCGCCGGCAGCGTCATACCCTGAGCGCGGTAAACGCAGTTGAGGATGTTAATACCCTTGACCGTCCGGTTCCTGCTGTGATCGAAGTGCCAACTGACTATCCCGTTCTCGTCCGTATGTGGCTTTTCCTCTATGGTGTCGTCGAATATGAGTGCGCCATCGGGTTGTTCTATCTTTCTCACCATGGGCTTGACCTGCTGCCAGAGGGTCCTGGAGTCGTAGACTTCCCCGGACAGGAAGCGGGTTATCCGGTCATGGCTGACTTCCCCTTCCAGCATGTCGGACAGGCCGGTGGCTGTCGCCGCGCCAGAGAGCCTGCCCCGGACTTGATCCGGGGAACTCAGCAGGTAATCGCTGTAGACTTCGGTCAGTTCTTTGTTCATGGCTCAAAGATAGCAGTTTCTTCAGCCTGTGCGTAAGGTCAGTGGATAAAATCAAGAACTTTCCAGGTCAGGTTCAAAGTAACGGTGTAGTCTACCCCTCACCGCGCCTGTCGGGAGGCGAACCCGCCGTAACAAGAGCGACCCGCGCTCCGGTGGAGTATGGAATCGGCAAGCCCCTGTCTGATAAGGCAGGGGCATTACATTTGCAGCGAGTCCGCTGTTCACTTGGACTGAGTGGCGGGAACCTGTGGCACGAGCAGGACGCCGGACTCCTTGACTCCACCGGTTTGCCGGGCACGGGCCTCCTCCCCGGCTCGGGAGACCGAAGGGGGCGTTAATCATCCAGCAGTCCGTTGCGCACCGCCCAGACCACCATCTCCGGCTTGGAGCGGAAGCCCAGCTTGCCCTGGATGGCGTAGATGGCGTTCCTTATGGTCACCGGCTTCACCTCCCTTGCCTCGGCGATCCGGGCGTAGGACATGCCCCGGCAAAACAGCGCCAGTATCTCCCGCTCCCGCTGGGTCAGTCCGCCCGGGCCCAGCTCCTCCTGCTGCGCACCCCTCCGGATCCCGGCGAAAACCCGCGTCACCACCTGGGCGGGCACCCGCAACTCTCCGGCGGCAACCTCCCGGACGGTGTCCAACAAGCGGTCCATGCCCGACACCTTCTGCAGGTAGCCCGTCGCCCCGGCGGCCACCGCCTCGAGCACCGCGTCCTCCTCGGTGGAGGCCGTCAGCATCACCACCCTTGTGTCCGGCGCGAACTCCATGATCTCCCGGCACGCCTCCACCACGTCCTTGTTCGGCATCATCACGTCCATCACCACCACGTCCGGGGACAACTCTGAGGCGGCCCTGACCGCCTCCACACCGTCCGCCGCATCCCCCACCACCTCGAACTCGCCCGAATGCTCCAGCACCTGCTTCAGCCCGACCCTCATGATCGAGTGGTCGTCAACCACCATCACCCTTATGCGCTCCCTCGACGACATGCCGCTTCTCCTCTCAGCCGGACTCCGGCGCCATCACGCAGGTCACCGTCGCCCCGCCCATGACCCCCCTCTCTTCCACGACGAGACGCCCGCCCAGACGCTGGGCGTCCCGGCTCATGTTCGCAAAGCCGCGCCCGCGCTCCGCGTAGTCGCCGGGAAGCCCATTCCCGTCGTCCGCCACCGACAGGCGGATGCCTTCCTCCCCGAACTCAAGGTGGACCGACACCCGGCCCGCCTCCGCGTGGCGGTAGGCGTTGGTCAGCGCGTTGTGCGCTATCGAGAAGAGCAGGCCCCTGGCCTCTATCGAAAGGGGCGGCTCCACTCCGGTCTGCGTCATTTCGGCGGGCACGGAGGTGACGTTGGTAAAGCTGGCGGCGTGGGACCTGAGCGCCCAGCCCAGGTCCCGGCCCTCGTAGATGCCGCCCATGTTTATGGGATGGCGCAGCTCCCATATCGTGGAGCGGGACAGCCGGGAGGTGGCCTCCAGGGTGGCGGTGAGCTCCGGGTTGGCGTTCCCGGCCTGCGCCTTCGCCGTGTCGATGCCCAGCCCGATCATGTACGCCGACTGCGCGGCGGTGTCGTGAACGGTCTGGGAGAACTCGACCCGCTCCCGCTGCAGGGCGCGCTGCCGCTCCGCCGCCTGCCTCCACCTGATCCTCTCGAACCGGGTGGCCAGGTTGACCGCCACCACGACCACGTACATGACCGCGATCCTGGCCAGCAACACCTTCTCCTCCCTCGCCTCCAGGTCGATGCCGTCCCCCACCGTCAGGCTTATCGCCGCATAGACCACCGACACCACCGTCACCCAGGCCATGTTGAGCCTGAAGGAGGTGAATATCACCGCCGACCCGGCCAGCGCGCCGTAGTAGAACAGGTGAAAGAAGTAGTGGCTGAAGCCGTTGCTTATGGTCAACACCGCCGACAGCAGGAACACGTCCAGCGCGAAGAGAGCCGAAACCCAGCGCCACGTAACCGGACTGTTCGCATGGAGACGGTAGTGAACGTACCCGTTGAGCCCGACCAACATCCCCAGCAGCAGCCCGTAGGCGGCGTACTTGGCGACCCCGTAATAGGGGCGGTACACCAGCTCGAACAGCAGCACGGCGACGATGAACCAGTGCGCTCTCACCGAAACCGTCGCCACGTACTTGAGGCCGTCCGGGTCGATCTGGTCCAGCGCCAGGTCGTTGACGCGGAAGACGCCGGCCGCCTTCGCGGCCAGTCGCATCACTCGCCTGTAGCGGGACCCGTGAGCCATTCCGTCTCCCGAAGGCCCGTGAGTTTCACGGGGGATTCAGAGGCGCTCTTTGGGACGCAGCCGGGCGTTCCCAGGCGCATCTTCAACCAATCTAATCAGCCGGAGCTATGTCCGCAAGTGGCAAACGCCCCCTGCCGGCATAGCAAATGTACCTTGTCGAGGCGTGTAGCTCCGCAGGTTCGCCGTCATATCGCCGAGCTTCGGCGGCCCTGAACGTCCAGGTCTTGGACCAGGGGGAATCAACGGTTGCGGAGTGCGTGTTGGAGAAGCATTTCGCACCCTTTCGTCCGCGCATTTGGCCGGTGTCTGGCAGGGCAAATGCCCCCTGTAAGAAGTGGCATTTGCCAATTGTCAGCGGCAGAGGGAATGAGGAAGATTAAGCTGGCCAAAGGCGGGAGGTATTCACTTGGGATTCGAGCAGGCCGATAGACGGAGGAGCGGGGACAGCGGTCGCAGCGGCCCTGTCCCGTCGCCCGTGCGCCCACCGGGCACGAGGCCGCCCTGCGTTGCGGCCGGAACATCTGGTCAGCCACAGAGGAAGATGCAGGGCAAACAGGGAAGAGACGCCGCGTCCGTTCCAGTGATGCTGGAGGTCGCCGTCCATCGCGGCGGCGGGCCTCGGGGGCCTGTTCTCTGGAAAGGGCGCCGACGACTAACGGAGATGCAGGCGGCAAAGACCTCTCCCGCAACGACGTCCTCTCTGTCTTCTCCGAAGGCTCTAGCCCCCCCTGATAGGGGTATGTAAAAGGTGAAATTAGCTATAAAACCTTGGAAAGCACAAGACTCAGCCGCCGACTCCTCGCAGCGCTGAGATCGCACCAAATCCGAGTCTTTAGATTTGTGAACCATAAACCGAACCACCATATGGCATGAGGGTCATCAACGTGACGCGAAAATACATACCCCTATCAGGGGGGGCTGATAGGGGTATGTAACGCCGGAAATCGGCTCTGAATGAAGCTTGGGAAGGCGCCGGGGAATCCGGCATTCTGGTGTTCGTTACGCAACCGGACACCGGAGGTCCCCCATGCGCCTTCCCAGAGAAACCTATCAGGTTCAGCAAACTATTGAAACGCATTTACCTCACCTCTCCCAGCCACAATTGGCCGGTTTGGTCCTGTGGGTCTGCGGGGCCATTCTCGCCGGCAGCGCCTGCCAGAACGCCGTGGCCTCCGCCCTCTCCCCATGGCGCAGCTGGAACAACCTCCGCCAGTATCTCCGCGAGTGGCTCTACGACGGCAGCGACCGGGCACGCCCCTGCAAGACCCAACTGGACGTAACCCTCTGCTTCGCACCGCTGCTCCGGTGGGTGCTCACCTGGTGGGTGTCCGGCAGGCTGGCAGTGGCCATCGATCCGACTCTCAAGGGCGACCAGACCACCGCCATCGTCATCAGCGTCCTCTACCGGGCTGCGCCATTCCCGTGGCCTGGAGCATCCACCGCGCCACCCAGAAAGGCTCCTGGATGGACCCCACCGTGGAACTGCTCAGGGAACTGGCCCCAGCCGTTCCCAGGGAAATGACCGTCATCGTGCTCTGCGACCGGGGTATATCCAGCCCCAAGCTGTGGAAGCAGATACGCGCCCAGGGCTGGCACCCCTGTATGCGCTACCGGAATAACATCACCTTCTGCGCCGACGGCGGCAAACGATTGCCCGCGCGACGCTTCGTTTCCGTTCCCGACACGGCCTGGATCGGACGGGGCACCGCCTTCGGCACCCCCAAGGCCCAACGCCGCTGCACCCTGCTGGTGGTCTGGTACGCCCAGCAGGAGGAACCCTGGATCATCCTCACCGACCTGCCGCCGGAAGCAGTGGGAGTGAGTTGGTACGCTCTCCGCTTCTGGATCGAACTGGGCTTCAAGGCCATCAAGAGCATGGGCTGGAAGTGGGACAAGACCAGAAGGACCGACCCCACCCGCGTCTCCCGCCACTGGCTGGTGCTTTCGGTGGCGACGCTCCTGGCCTTGGCCTACGGCACCAGGGCGGAAGACGCCCATGACCGCAGGATCGCCCCAGGCAACCTGCGGGCGCCGCCCAAGTCGCTTGCTCCCCAGCATCGCAACAGTTGGCAGAAGCCGAAACGGAAGGTCAGCGTATTCCGGCGCGGCATCGATTGGCTGCGCCGTTTGATGCACAAGGGCAGGCTCTGGAACCGGGTCTGGCTGCTGCCCGAACCCTGGCCCAAACACAGGCCCAACCTGGAAATCACCTGCCACGCGCCCCCCTGAAAACCCTTTACATACCCCTATAAGGGACCGGGGGAGGGAAAAGATGCGAGACAACAAAGAGAAGCTCCACATGAACCGGACCGGCAGGGGAGTCGCCAACGCCGTTGCTGATTCGCCGGTTTACACCCTGGAGGAGCGACAGACGGTGCGGCAGGGGCTGCGCATCCTTGCCAGAATCATCGCCCGCGCCCACCTGCGGCGGCAGGCGGAACGGAGCAGCGCAGCCGCGCCTGGCCCGCCGCCAGCAGGTGAATCCCAGGATTGAGCCATCTCTGCAACCGGTGCCCCTCCTGACGCATCAGCGGAGCGCCGGAATTACCTTCGCCCTCCCCCATTTGCAGCGCAGTCCCCTGGAACGACCGTTCCAGAAGAGGCCACCCCCCGGCCCCATACCACAAAACTGCCTCCAACGTAATGCCTTGCGAGGCATTACGGGCAAGCAATTTCTCCTGGACAATGGAGTGTTGGGACAATGCCACGGGAGGAAGAGTAATGACAACAACCGACGCCGGGACGCCGACCCCGGTCGATGATGAGTTGTCCGAGGACGACCTGAACTCCGCCATCCACGACTACGTGCACACCTACGTCCGGTGGCGTGGCCGTCAAAAGGTGATGGAAACCTTCGGCGTCTCGCGCCACACCCTCTGGCGCTTCCTGGACCGGGGCCGGATGGGCCGCGCCCTGCCCAGGGCCGTCCTGGGCAGCGTGGGCGACAGCATAGAGGCTATCGACGCGGCAACCTGGGCCATCGGAGCCTCGGAGCGCATAACCGCCAACTTCAACCGTTCCGCAAGGAACAGAGGCCCGGCAGTTCCCGCCCTGCGTCGGGAGCAGGAGGACGCGCTGCTGCAACTGTGCGCCGCCCCGCTGACCACGGTGAGCGAGCTGGCCCGCTGCAACCGGACGCCCGCCACCACCCTGCGCGGCAGGCTGGAAAGGATGGCGGAACTGGGGCTGGCGGATTCCGTGTCCCACCGCCTGGGCGCCCTCGGTCCAAAGCCCCGGCGCCGCTACTTCCCCACGAAGAAGGACATCCACACCACCGCAGCGTTGGAGTGGGGGACCAAAAGCTTCTTGGAAGACCACCCGGTGTCCCGCCAGTGGTTCCGAATCCTCACCGAGCGTCTCGACGCCGTGGCCGTGCTGTATCACGTCGCCGCCCTCATCGCCGACGCCGACCCGGAGGGAGAACCCGTCCGGGTGGACCACTACCGCCAGGGGGCCCTACGACCTGCTGGTTACGCTCTCCGGAGGCCGCTCCGTGGGCATCCTGCGCCAGGGACCGACCCTGCCCTCCCCCAACCTGCGCTACCGCCTGAGAACCGCGGAGAATCTGCCCGTGAGCCAGCGCCCCACCGTGACCCTGGTGATCACCGGCTCCGACCAGGCCACCCGCCGGGCCGGGCGCACCCTGGGCCACACGGTGGAGCACCAGACCTTCTTCGTGGCCACCGAGGGGGAGCACTGGCCGGGGACCACCGGGCCGTGTCCTGGCAGCAGTGCGGCCACGGGATGGGGGCGCAGGTGAAGATCGCCCCCATCTCTCCCTGGACAACATCGTCGCCTCCATCGGCTGGCTGGTGGACAAACACGCCAGGGACCGACGCGACAAGACCCCTCCGGCCAGGCGCCAGCCCGAGCCGGACCCGGACTCCCTCTACCCCACCCACCTGCGGACCGCCTGGCCCGACCCGTCGGAGCAGGTCAAAGGCTCCCTGGCCGTCCAGCTCACCCGCGCCGAGAAGGACACCCTGGACCTGCTGGCCGCCTGGCCCCTGTGCACCACCGGCCAGCTGGCCGGGCTGATGGGCGGCGTCACCCGCAGACGGGCTAACCAGGTGCTCCGGTCCCTGGCGGGCCGCTCCCTGGTCCACTCGGAGAACCAGCGCCACGTCCTCAGGGACGAGGGTCTGCGCTGCCTGGCCCGCCGGGACCGGTCCGCCGTGAGAATCGCCCTGGGCCGCTGGAGCGCCCGCTGGCGACGGCGCCGCAGGGGAAAGGCCCCGGTCTACGCCGGCACTTCCCTGCGCAGCCTGGACTCCCAACTGCATCACCAGGACGCCATCAACACCGTCGCCGCCGCCCTGAGCGCCGAGGTAGCCCGGTCCGATGACCACTTCCTGCTGGAGCTGCTGCCCACCTCCCGGGCCAGCATCGGCTACCGCTACCAGGGAGACGACTACGTGATCCACCCCGACGCCGCCTTCTGGCTGTCCCACCGGGGCGACTGGCGCCCCTACTTCCTGGAGTTCGAGCGCCGCGCCGTCACCCCCAGGCGGGTCCGCGCCCGGCTGAAAAACTACCCCCGCTACTTCGCCAGCGGCTGGGCCGACCTGGACCACGCCGGGCAGCTGCCTCTGGTGCTGTTCGTGTTCGAGACCCACGACGCCGAGGACGCCTTCCTGCGGGCCGCCGGAGCGCACCGGCTGCCCATCTGCACCTCCAACCTGGAGCTGATCAACGACCTTGGCGTGTTGCGCGAGGTGTGGCGCTGGCCGCCGCCGAACGCCCCGGACCGGCTGCCGCTGCACCGGCTGGGAGAGGGATACAAAAATGTACCTTCCCGTTCCAGGCATTTCCTGTAGGGGAGCTATGGCCAAAGGTGATTTTCAGGGTACCAACCCTGTCAGCCCCCCAAGGCCCGGAGCGGGGACATTTTGTTGCAGAACCAGAGCCCCGGCATCACCGGCCAACCCCGGAACATCCAACCGCAGGGCCGGCGACGTCGGGTGCTTGACGCGTATGACGCATCAGAAATGACACGTAATGACACAACGGGAGGACGACCATGAGAATGTTAACCAAAGCGGAGGCCTGCCGGGAGTTGAGGTTGTCCCTGTCCACGCTGAACCGGCGCATCGCCGCAGGGGAAGTGCCGGTAAGACGGGAGCCGCGCGGCCGACGGCACCGGGTGTACGTGATGTTGGACGACGACCTGCCGGGTGACGCCAAGGCCGCTGACCCGGCGCTGGCGGTGGCCCGGGAGCGGATACGTGGGTTGGAGGCGCAGGTGGAACTGCTGCAAGATCAGCTTGAGCAGGAGCAACAACGAAACGCGGAGTTGCAGAACGGGCTGAACGCAAGAGAGCGGACCCGTCCCTGGTGGCGGGTCTGGGAACGAAACCGAGGATGAGAAAAGCCACCGGTCGGACTGAAGGGAGTAAGCCGATTCCGGCGGACAATTGCCCCGGGAAATAAAGGGAGGCATATGATGCAAGAAAACAGCCACAAGGCCGAAGGACGGTAACCGGCCGGCCGGTGGGGCACCCGGCGGCCACTGTGCAGGGCTACACTGCGGAACAGCGGGAGACGCTACGGCTCGGGCTGCTCATCCTGGCTAGGTTCATCGCCAGCGCCCACCTGCGGCATAAGGCGGAGCGGTACGGTGCCGTTGTCGTCGACTGAACGGTCATCCCCAGTGACACAACGACGTTGACAGCAACACTTGTGTTGTGCATTATGCGAACATAATTGGCGCGCCCACTCCGGTCTTTGAGAGGAGAGAGCTGCGCCCATCATACCTACAGGCGTTACAACAGATACACCACCTTGCGACTAGGGGATCGATTCGAGGATTTGGGGGGACCACTGCGACCACAGGCATTGGGCAAAGAGCTCAATGCAAGGACCGAGAAGAGGTTCAGTGGAACTTATGCTTGCCTATCCGATAACTCTGAAAGACCATGATGGTACCGTGCTGGTAACATCTCCAGACTTCCCGGAGTTGACCAGCTTTGGCTGCGACCCAGAGGAAACCATCGCCCGCACCGTGCAAGCATTACAAGAGGCTATTGCCGCCCGCATCTATAACCGCAAGGAAATCCCCCAGCCTTCCAAGGGGGAAACATACGCTGTTTTGCCGACGCTAACTTCGGTGAAGATCATGCTGTACCGAGGGATGAGAGAACAGGGCATTAGCAAGGCCGAGTTAGCCCGGCGCTTAGGCTGGCACATGCCTCAGGTGGACCGGGTGCTGGATATTCGCCACCGTTCACGGCTTGACCAAATGGACTCGGCTTTGAAAGCCATAGGACGGCAGTTACAGGTCAGCACGGCGGTTCATCCGGGGTCGTTACAAGGTGCCGTCAGTAATTTCGACATCATATTCAACAACGAGCTGAGGAGCACGAATCTCGGCGATTCTGGCAGGGGCGTATAAGACCAATGACAGTAACCCGACCGGAAGTATCCTTGGTTAGTCCAAGAAGGAAAATGTCGTCTCCCAACAGCGGGGGCGCTTTGAAAGATGAAGGCATTGGATGCAGCTCTGTCTCGGACTCCGCAGAGCCGGTTAGAGTGCTGTGCGAAAGGGCAGTTAATGTTGCCTCGGTGCCGCAGCGTAGTCCCCTGCGTTACCCTGGAGGCAAGACCTGGCTCGTTCCAGAGATACGAAAGTTCCTGGACGGACTCGACTTCCGACCTGAGGTCTTCATCGAGCCATTCGCTGGTGGCGGAGTCGCATCACTGACGGCAGTAATGGACTGCTATGCGGGTCGGGCTGTGCTGTGTGACAGAGACCCAGACATTTCCAATCTATGGCTGAGTATGCTGGAGGACGCCGAAGAATTGGCTCGGCGAGTAGAGAGCTTCGAGGCAACTCCTGAGAACGTGAGCGCGGTATTCTCCAATAGTGGTGTGACCGGCATGGACGCCGCCTTTCTCACCCTTCTGCGGAACAGGGTCAGTCGGGGGGGAATCATGGCCAAGGGCGCTTCGGTGATGAAACAGGGAGAGAATGGTCATGGAATCTCTTCTCGATGGTACCCTGACACTCTCGCCAAGCGCATCCGGAGAATAGGAGCCTATGCCAATCGGCTTGATTTCTTCCAAGGAGATGGCGTGAGCCTCGTGGAATTGTGCAAGGGCAACGAGCAAGCCGCCTTTTTCATCGACCCTCCCTACACCGCCGCTGGCAAGCAGGCTGGGCGACGCCTTTATACTTACAACGAAATTGACCACGAGGACCTATTCGAGCGGATGTCAAAGGTACGAGGGGTTTTCATGATGACCTACGACGAGAGTCCTGACGTCATCGAGATGGCGCGAAGGCGGGGATTCCATCTGGCCAAGGTTCCAATGAAGAACACGCACCATGCGGTGATGTACGAGTTGCTCATCACGTCGCACGAGCTAACATCATGACTCTTCCTCGACGCTTCGGTATAGGGGAATGGTACGGGCATTCGTTTGTCGGTCTTACGCAGGGCCAGCGCCGGGCATACGCCAGCGGAACCGGTTCCCAACCATGTCCTTTTCGGATGGTCGGGGGACCCTGCACGAAGACAGGCGGAGTCTGTTCGTTCAGGCTATATGAAGATGATGATGGTGCGGCCACTCCAGTATCGGGCGCGGGGGCCGGACTGCGGGTTCTATGTCCCCGGCGATTTGAAGAGGACATGACCATCTTTCAATGGGTGGGCGAGGTCGTTTTAGGTACTTCTAAACCCGCAATAGCCACCGAGATTGGCTTTCTGAAGGCTGAGGATGGAAACACGCACGTAGGCCGAATAGACATGGTTCTGGCGAATAAGGAAGAGGGCACAACAGCACTCAATTGGTGCGCCTTGGAGATTCAAGCAGTCTACTTCTCCGGTAGGAGTATGGGTGAAGAGTTCAGGAATATCAGGAACCACGAGGGCGACGATCCGCCTTTCCCGGGACATATACGCCGGCCCGACTACCGGAGCAGTGGGCCGAAGCGCCTAATGCCCCAGTTGCAGATCAAAGTGCCTACGCTTCGTCGATGGGGCAAGAAGATGGTAGTTGTGGTCGACAAGAACTTCTACGAATCTCTGGGGCGCATGGAGGAGGTCGGAGACCTATCCAGCGGCGACATAGCGTGGTTCACAGTAGACTTTGAAGAAGACCACGCCAGGGGGCGTTTCAAGCTCGTGAGAGATAGTGTCCATGTCACCACACTTGAGAGGGCTACCGAGGGACTGACCGGTGGCTCTCCCGTTACTCTTACCGAATTCGAGGAAGGCATCAGGTCCAAGCTCACACAGTAACGTCGGGGGAAATCTGACAAACAAATACAGGGCTTGAGTTTCTCAGGTGAGAGCCTCAAGGCCCATATACCAAGGAGTTTACACGGTGGCCAGTTTTTCACTTGGTTGCTACACGGTAAGAGTGACTGACAAGAGCACAGGAGAGAATGTGTTCTTAGGTGGTTTTGTGCGCGGCAGTGACCTAATGACTATCTTTCATCAATATCTCCAAGATCGCGAGGCAGATTACTCCATTGACCATGAGCGTCAGAAGTTGTGGCGTGTTCTTCGCCCTTATGCCACAAACTCGACAGTTAATGGAATCGTGGAGACTGGCGAATACGGATACACCGCCGACTTATTCAATGTAGATACGGAGACCGTTTCCTATCAACGGGTCGGGACCGACGCGGAGATGATGCCGTTTTATTTCTTGACTCACTTACCCGCTCATCGTGACGAGGGTGTTATTCTCCTCCAAAGAAGATCCAATCTCGGGATTCGCACAATATTTCTGAAGGACTTCGCGGAATATTTTGCGAGCTCTTACCAAGGATTCAAGGTGGAATTCAACCCTCTGGTGCCCAAGCAATTGCTTGATGAATATATGCAGAATGGACGACTCACCAAAATCAGGTTCATCCGGTTCGGTCTACCGTCGGACTTGTCTGACGCTTATGACGCTGGAGGACACGTAGAAACAGAAGGAGTGGCCGAGCTCGTGTTCTCACCGAGAAGGGGACAAAGTATTCCACTTCTGGATAGGCTACGAGAGGTACTCAATGGCAGGAGAGAGATTAATGAGATGGTCGAACTGCGTGGCCATGAATATGACACCGTAAAGGTCGAGCTAGATGTAAGGGGCAGTAAGAAAACACTCGACCTTATCGGATCTCCTGAAAATAAGGGCTTATGTGGATATTACCTCAGATATCCGCATTGACAACAACGGTCATCCTGAGTTCGACAGCATTGACGCCGTCGCTCGAGATTTGATGGGTAGTTTGCTTGCTGAACTTGGAACTGGCAGACGGGATGCTGGATAAGGTTAACATTACCAAGATCGTACGCGATCACCTTAAGACGTTCAGGGACAACTCCACGAGAAAGTACCGTCCGCTTGATTTCCTGCTCTTTTTTCTCGTGCCGCTTTTCGTCGCTGCCGGGTTCGTAGGGATCCTGGGGGGCCCTTCCAACGAATCTGGTCGGCGTAATGGCTACTTCTCTCTCTATATTTACTGCCCTCCTCCTCAATCTGCTTCTATTGGCTTACAACATAACACGGAGTTCCGCAGCCCCTTCCGATGAGGGCATCAAGGAGATGAGAGAGAACCTGTTTCATGAGATATTCAGCAACATCGCTTTTGCGGTGCTCGTGGCGCTAGTGACGGTTGGCGTCGTATTGATCTTTGGCGTCGTGAGCGCCTGTGCTTCGCTGGTAGCTACGCATTTACTCAGCGCACTGATCTACTACCTTGGCCTTGTTTCTGCTGACGCTGTTGATGTTGTTGAAGCGGGTCTACGCTCTTCTTAGCAACGAACAAGTAACCTCAAGCAATTGACTCCATCCTGGCAGTGGATTAGCTAGCGACATTCGCATTTGAGAAGCACGTAGACACCGAAAGGGGCAACAGGCATCACATCGTGGTGGCGCCATCTCGCCTGCGATTTGACCTCTTGCCATTGATGTTACGGTCCTTTCCGCCAGACATTCGCTGAACCTCCTGAGAAGCAACAAGGGACCTTGGCATACCTCCCCTTCCGATAGCTGACGGGCTCGGCTGAACCCCGGGTTCAGTAGGAGTGAGTGAGTTTGGGACGCGCCGTTGACAACCGGCTATTAGATGCTGGATCACATTTAGTAAGACAGGTTATGACCGACAAACTCATCAACAGGAACACCAAGACGATCACTTTCTCCCTGCCCCCTGAGATGGCGGAGCAGGTGCAGGACGTGATGCGTGAGGAGGGCCGCACCATGAGTGAGCTCATCCGAGAGGCCCTCCGCAACTACATGGAAGAGCGTGAGTGGCTCCGGACCATCCGGTACGAGAGGCTCCGCGCTCGCCATGCCGAACAGGAAGATGCACAGGGAAATTGAAGGAGGACAGTATGAAGAAGGAGCAACTACAACCCCTGACCCCGGCGGCCCTGTACGCCCGGGTATCCAGCGACCGCCAGGACGTGGACCTGTCCGTCGCCGCCCAGCTAAGGGCGCTGCGGGACTACGCCAAGAACAACGGCTACTCCATCGCCCGCGAGTACGTGGACGAGGCCGAGAGCGGCAGAATCGCCGACCGGCCCCAGTTCCGCAACATGATCGACGAGGGCGGCAAGGCAACGGCCCCTTTCCAGGTGATATTGGTCTGGAAATTCAGTCGGTTCACCCGCAAGCGGGAGCACGCCGTCGCCTTCAAGTCCATGCTCCGGCGCAAGGGCATTCGCGTCGTCTCCATCACCGAGCACGCCGACGACTCCCCCACCGGCAAGCTGATGGAGGCCATCATCGAGTCCGTGGACGAGTTCTACAGCGAAAATCTTGCTCAGGAGGTCGTGCGGGGCATGCGGGAAGCGGCGTCCCGTGGCTACTTCCTGGCCTCCAGGGCCCCCCTTCGGCTACAACCGCATCAAGGTCAGCGACGGCGTGAAGGACCGGCCCACCCTGGAGGTTGACCCGGTGGCCGCGCCCATCGTCAGGGAGATATTCGAGAGTTCCCGCCGGGGCAACGGGCTGAAGGAAATCTGCAAGGAGCTGAACGGCAGGGGCATCACCAACCGGGGACGGCGCTGGCAGAAGAACATCGTCCACTACCTGCTGACCAACGAGGCCTACACCGGCACCGCCGTCTGGGGCGTGAAGAGCAAGGACGAGAAGGCACAGGAGCCGGTAAGGGTGGAGAACGCCTGGCCCGCGCTGGTGTCAAGGGAGACCTTCGACCTGGTGCAGCAGGGACTCCACGAGCGGGCGCCCACGGTGCAGCGGCCCGCGCGGGTGGGCAGCCAGTACCTCCTGAGCGGTCTCTTGCGCTGCGGGGTGTGCGGCAAGCCCTACTCGGCCCAGGGAGCCAAGAGCGGCCAGTTCGCCTACTACGTCTGCGCCAGCCTGTTCCGCGAAGGAGCCGGGGCCTGCACCGCCCGCTACCTGAACGCCACCAAGGTGGAGGACCTGGTAATCCAGAAGGTCAGGGAGCGGATTCTCACCGAGGAGACCATCACCGAGCTGGTGACTCTGGTGGCCGAGGAGATTGACAACATCGCCGGTGAGGTCAACGGCAGGCTGACGGCCATCTACAGCGAGCTTTCCGACGTGGAGACCCGGTTGGAGAACCTCTATCAGGCTTTGGAGACCAAACAGTTGCCCATGGAGGCGCTGTCGCCCCGCATCCTGTCCCTGAAGAGCCGCCAGGACCAGCTTACGGCGGCGCGGGAGGAGGCCGAGGCCCAGTTGGAACAGCGGCGGGCGGAGTTGCCCACCAGCAGGGAGATCAAGGGGTACGTGGCGGACTTCCGGGAGTTGTTCCGTGAAGGCACCTTCCCCGAGCGGAAGGCGCTCATCCGAAACTTCGTGCAGGGCATCGAGATCGTGGAGGACGAGGGGGTTCTGACGTACACTATCCCCATGCCGTCGGACGGGGTGACGTCGGAATCGGCCTCGGTTCTTGATTTCGTCCAGTCCGGCCCACCACTGTGTCCTGTACTGCGAACTCCGCCGTTCAGGGCGATTTCAGCGGTATCCGCTCCCGCTATGGGACTGTCTTCCGGCGTGGGTATGGTGTAGATGATGGTGGCTTTGCCGGGCTTCACCTGCACCTCTTTCACGAAGGACCGGACGAAGGCTTTGGTCTCGGTGAGTTCGCTGTTCTTGAGGAACTCGCTCATGTCCTGGGCGAAGGCGGCGATGGTGTCGGCGCTGTCCAGCAGCTCACGCCTCTGGGACAAGACGGCCCGGGCTTCCTCGGCGGCGGCTTCCAGTTGCTCCCGGCGGTGGCGGTGTTCCAGGATACGTTCCGAGGCGTCGGCCATATCCAGGTCGGTGCTTTCCACGAAATGCCAGATGCGATCCAGCTTCCGCTTCACCTCTTCAAGCTCGGCCTCGATGGTTTCCAGGTTCTGCCGCTGTTCCCGGGCTACGCCATCCATCTCCTCGTCCAATAGGCGCACCAGGTCGCGGATATTGGACTCGGTGAGGATGTTCTCCCGTAGTTGCTCGATAATCAGGCCCTCGAAACTCCTGGCGTTGAGCCTGGGGGTGTCGCAGGTTCCGCTGCCCTGCTTGAGCAGAGACTGGCAGACGTAGTAGGTGTACTTGCCGCTCTTGGCTTCGGCAGCGGTGAGAGCCTTGCCGCAGGTCTCGCACCTGGCGATGCTGCTCAGCAGATAGGGACTGGCGGCGCGGCGCGGATGGGTTACTTTTGGCGCCCGCGCCTCCAGCAGCCTTCTGACCCGGTTGAACTCATCCGGGGAGACGATGGCGGGGAAGGCGTTTTCCACGCGCACCGGCTCCTGGCCGTCCCGGGCCTTCTGTCCCCAGACCAGGGCTCCGGTGTAGGCTTCGTTGGTGAGTAGCTTGTGGACGGTGGTCTTGCGCCACTGCTTGCCCCTGGGGGAGGGGATGCCCTCGGCGTTGAGGGTCTTGAGGAGGTCCAGGGAGGTCTTGCCCTGGAGGGTGAGGTCGAAGATGCGGCGGACCACGGCGTCGTGGGGCGGGTTGAGTTCCAGCCGGGGGCGCTTCTTGGCCCCGTCCTGGACGTAGACCCGCTGATAGCCATAGGGGGCGTTGGTGGTCATCCAGAAGCCTCTGGAGGCGGCCTCCCGCATACCCCTGACGACCTCCTGGGCCAAATTCTCCGAGTAGAACTCGTCCACGGACTCAATGATGGCCTCCATGAGCTTGCCGGTGGGTGAGTCGTCGGCGTGCTCGGTGATGGAGACGACGCGGATGCCCTTCTTGCGGAGCATGGACTTGAAGGCTACGGCGTGTTCCCGCTTGCGGGTGAAGCGGCTGAACTTCCAGACCAATATCTCGCGGAAGGGCGCTTCCGGTTTGCTGGCTTCGCCCAGCATCTTAGTGAACTGGGGCCGGTCGGCGATGCGGCCGCTCTCGGCCTCGTCGATGTACTCGCGGACCACCAGGTAGCCGTTCTTGTCGGCGTAGTCTCGTAGCGCCCGGAGTTGGGCGGCTACCGACAGGTCCACGTCCTGGCGGTCGCTGGAAACCCGGGCGTACAGCGCCGCCGGGGTCAGGTCGTTATCATTCTTACTCATCACCCTCTCCTCCATCTTCCTCTGATTGATCAGCCTGGCGGGAGCGCAGCCGTTCCAGGCGTTGCTGCCGGCGCAGCTCCCTCTCTTCCAGGTACAGGCGGAGGGCTTCGCGCACCAGTTCGCTCATGTCGCGGCCCTCTTCTTCCTTCACCCGTTGCACCTGGTCGAACATCTCCGGGGGCAGGGAGAAGGTGATGGTCCTGGGAATGCGGCGTGGGGGCATGGTCTCTCTTTTTTGCCATCCAGTGTAATAGGTTGTCTTACCATTGATTATCGGACATCCGGCCCGGCCCGTCAAGGCGCGGCGGTCACCGCCCCAAAATTGTTCCTGGGATAAGGCTGCCTCTGGCGGCCCAACTGCGGTTCCAGGACGCTGCGGCGCTCCCAGGGCACGGCGACGACTATCACCTTTGCGAGCCGCCCCCGCCACAGGACGGGCTTGGCTGCCACTGCCAGGCTATCCCCCTCGGCGTATTCGGACCGGCCGCTATGGGCAGCCCGCTCCGCCAGGGAACCGGAGGGCAGGGCCTTGCCCTTATGGGGCATCCCTCCCCGCCGTCCGTTCAGCAGCCGGGAACGCCGCGCCCCGAAGCCAGCCGTCCGCTTCACCACCTTCGCCGTCAGCGCCGCCGGCTCCGTCCAGCCCTCCGGGTCGCCCCGCTCCTCCCGCTCGTACAGGACTACCAGCAAGGGCGGGTTCCGCACCACCTCGGCCAGCCGCAGACACACCGAGGAATAGGCGCAGCCGAATACATCGTGGAGGGCCACCACGTCCAGCCCGCTGGCCCGGGCGTAGGGAAGGAAGATGTCCGGCTGAATCAGCGCCGCCGCCGCGAAGCGTTCCGCCTGCTGGCAAATCCTGGGGTCCGGCCCGGACGGGCCGAACATTCCGGGCGAGTGGATTTCGGCCATGCGCTCCAGGGTGATCTCGTACAACTCGTGGAGTATGGTCTGGGCCTTGGAACCCTCCCACAGGTCGTCCCGGTGGTAGATGTGGTACTCGCCTCCGGGCTGGCCGACGTGGGCGCCCTTCAGCCCCTCCATCTTTCCCTCCCGCACGGTGCCGAACCCGGCCCGGCGCGCCAGGTCGGTCAGCTCCTCCAGGGTGGGGCGGGCCGACAGCCCGAAGTAGCCCACGAAGGCGGCGGCCAGCGCTTCCGGGTCCAAGGACTGCCGGTGCGGGTCGTCGTCCAGCAGGGCGCGGCAGAAGCGGCCCAGGGTCTTCATCATCATTCCAGCAGCCTCTTGCCGGTGAACTTCTCGTACATCTCCACGATGAACCGCTTGGCGTTGACGGTCAGGGGGCCGTCGGGCCGGGTGCCCACCCGGAAGGCCGGGTCGGACAATACGAAGCGGTAGGCCCGCTCCACGTCCATCGCCTCGTCGCCGTAAGGGTCGGGCTGCGGCCCGTGGCCGGCTCTCTTAAGCAACTCCCGGGCGTCCACGTTGTAAAGCTCGGCCAGCTTGCGGACCACGTGGGCGCCGGGGCGGCTCACTCCCCTTTCGATCTGGGACAGGTAGGAGCTGGATACCCCGGTGCGCCGGGTCACCTCCCGCAGGCTCACCCGGCCCCGCAGACGCTTGAGCAGGGCGCCGATGTCCTCGTAGCCCTCGGCGTCTGCCCGCAGGTCCTCCGGTTCCAGGCTGTCGTCGTAATCGTCCATGCTTGCCACCCCGTTGGTCGGTGTCGCGGCCCGAACAGCAGTTGTCTTTCTGCGGGTTAATTGTTACATCAGAGTGAACACTTTGTCAAAACAGAGGCGTGAGTATCGTTCAATCGTTGCCACTGCCGATATGCAGTTGATACACTCAGACATACAGAACGTAATTTCTAATACCCAGGCAGAGTATAACCCACCGGCCCCCTCCAGGCTACCATCGGAAGTCAGGCCGGTTCCCAAAGAGAGAAGAACCCCTTGAGTAAAAAGCGAAAACTCACCAGGGACCAGGAGCGCCAGCGCATCGAGGGGCTGCGCATCCTGGCCCGCATCATCGCCCGCCACTACTTGGAACACCCCGAACTATACCCCCAGCCGGTTGACGCCGCGGAGGGCCGCGCCGAAGGGGGCGGAAAGGCGACGCGGCAGGAGGGGACGGAATGAAGCGCAGAAAACCCGCCTTCCGGGCCCGGCTGGACCAGGACAAGGCGTGGGAACGGCTGAATGTGCTCAACATAAGCCAGAACGAGCTGGCCCGGCGCATCGGGCGATCCCAAGGCTTCGTCTCCGAACTGTTCAACGGCCGGTGCTACGCTTCCGGCGAGACCCGCCGCCGTCTGATGGATGCCCTGGGCGTCACCCGCTTCGAGGACCTGTTCGTCCTGGAGGAAACGGGTGAATAGGGACCGCGATCCCTCCGGCTACCGGCTGGTTCCGCCGGGCGTCGCCCTGATGCCCGAGGACTTCCCCCGGCGGCTGGCGGCGCTCAAGGAGCTGACCGGCCTCACCTGGGAGGGGATGGCCGACGCCCTGGGGGTGGACCCCCGCCAGCTGTTGCGCTGGCGCAAGCAGGACGGCGAACCCAACGGCGGCGCCATGCTGTCCCTGGCGCGGCTGGCGGTCCGGGTGCCGGGCGGCCTCGCCCTGCTATTGGACGAAGACCTGGTGGTAATCCAAAGACCGAGGAGGTAACTGCATGACATTGGCAGAGCGCAACCTGTTGGAAGATTTCCGTCCGACGCCCTGGCCCGAGGACTTCGGGCGGCGGCTGGAGGGCCTGAAGATGCTGGCCGGAGTGAACTGGCAGGAGATGGCCGGGCTGCTGGGGGTGACCGACCGGGCCATCCTGCTGTGGCGGCGGGGGGAGCGCCGGCCCTCCGGGGCCAACATCCTGGCCATCATGGAGCTGGCCCGCAGCATCCCCGGCGGCGTCGACCTGCTGTGCCAGGGCGACGCCGGGGCTTTGACCCTGTGGGTCAGGGGCGGAGAAAGTGGCGGTGGCAGCCATGAGTAAGGACATGGCCGGAGGGGAGCGGGACCGTTACAGGAAATTCCCCGCTCCGTCCCTGCCCCAGGACTTTCCCGTGCGGCTGGCTCGGCTGGAAGACCGGTCGGGGATTTCCCTGGAAGAGGTGGCCCTGGCCGCCGGCCTGCCCGCCCGCCGGGCCCGGCTGTGGCGCATCGGGCGGCCCCCCAGCGATGACGAGCTGCGGGTCATCGTCCACTTCGCCTGCGCCGTGCCCGGCGGCGTGGCGGTATTGCTGCTGGACGCATCCCAGCCCTGGCCGGTTCGGGAGTAGTCACATGGGCCGCCAGCGGTGGGTCTATCACATTCAGCCGGAGCAGTTCCCGCCGGACTTCCCGGAGCGGCTGGACGCCTTCCGGCAGGCCGCCGGGCTGACCTGGCGGGGCCTGGCCCGGCAACTGAAGGTCAACGCCCGCCTGGTGTTCCGCTGGAAGGCCGGAGCCGTCCCGGGTTCCGGCCATCTGGTGTCCCTGTTCAGCCTGGCCGCCGGAATGGGGCTGCTCCACCTGCTGCTGCCGGAGGCGGGGGAGCCAGAGGGCGCGGTGACTCGTTGGAGTAATTGACGCCAATTCTCGTTGACCAAGGCATCATTGGGCCGGACGGAATGAACCGTCCGGCCTTTCTTTGTCGCCCTGCTAAAATCGGCGGTCCCGGTGACTCCGGGGGCTCCGTGCGCTCACCTCGTCCTGACCAGGGTGAGTATGGCGACTGCGGCTCGTTCGCTCCGGCTGGCTTGAAGAAAATCGGTGATGGCGGATTCGGCCTTGTTCAACCAGGTGGCCGCCGTCTGAGCGGTGAAAATCGCCCGGGGATTGTAGTCCGCGTTGTGGCGTTCGTTCTGGAGGTCGCGGAAGAGGTCGGCGAAGATTTGCACGTCGGTTGAGAGGCTGGCGCGGTTCTGTTGCAGTTGAGACCGGGCCTGGCCGTGGTTCAGCCCCCGGTAGATCCGAACCCAGGCGTCGGCGGTCAGTTGGTCCTGGGCGGGACCGATCAGCGCGTCGGCGTTGCTGGCGGTGAGGGCATGGAAGGCCGCGTAGTAGGCGGCGCTGATGGCTCGTCGTATCGCCGCCGGAGCGGGTTGGGTGGCTGGCGGCTGGGGAAGAAGGTTGGCCCGTCCGGCGACGATGAGTTCGGCCCAACTGATCGGCGCCGGGGGTTGAAAGGGGTGGCTGGGCAGCCCCGGTGGTCATGCCGGGATCTCGCTTCGGTCCGCGTAGGCGATGGTCGGTCGGTCGAAGCCTCGTTCCGCGCACAGCGGGTCGATGTGCAGAGAGAATTTATTGAGCGTGCGCGCGTCGAGTTCGGGATGGCCGTCCTCGAAGATTACCGTAGTTCGGATGTAGCCGTCGCCGTCGGGACCGGGCAGGGATTCCGAGGTTACCTCTGCGATGACGAAAGCGTCGGACAGGTATCCGGCGAGCTCCATGTGGACCAGGTCGGAAATGTGGGCCAGGGCTGCATGATCGACGGTCATGGCGTTGACCTCCATTCGCTGATTTCGGCAGGTTGGGCGATTGTCAAAGCTCCGGGCGCCACCGTCACCCGCCAGCGTATCAGTTTCGCATCCTTCTTCGGTCCTCGGCGGTGGGGGGCGCGAAAACCGCCGACCAAAAGGGCGACTAGGTTAGGGATGTCTGCCCCCATCCGAGACGCTCAGCGACTCTTCCCAGGCGCACAACCATTATACACCGGGTGCTTGGCGGGCCAGCGCCCTCTCCCGGACGAAGACAGAGACCGCCCTGAAGGGCGGTCTCACCCTGCCGGCGAAGCGACAGGGGCGGTAGTCAAAGCCTACCTTTACCCGCAACTGCCGTCAACCGGGGTTTCAGCGTTCAGCGGGGCTGAAAGGCGTAGTCCGACTCATCGCCGCTGCGGGCAATCCAGGCCGGTCCCAACGGCCCCGCCTGCCTCACCAGCTCCCGGTGGGAGGCCAGGAGGGGAACTCGGACGCGGGCGCGTTCCATCTCGCGGGCCGCCACCGAAAGGAAGTGGGTCAGGGCGATGTCGTCGTCGAAGACCACCAGGACCAGGGGTTGATTGCCGTGGTCGTCGGTGGGCCTGGGGGTGGCGTAGTAGCGCAGGTAGGGGGCGACGCGGGCGGCCATGGTGGCCGGCCTCACGGCGCGGCGCTCCCACTCCAGGAAGAAGGGCCAGGTGTCGCCGCCTCTACGGACGATGCCGAAGGCGTCGGGGTGGACCGAGCGCAACCCGCCCTGGTGCCGGAAGTAGCGCGACGCCCGGCGGGGCGGGTCCAGTTGCACGATCTCCCGGGAGCGGGAACGGGCCTGCCTGGCCAGGGCGGCGACGAAGGCGTGGACGGCGGCGGTGTGCTCGGCGTTGCGGAGCAACTGGCGGGTCCTGGTTCCGGCGACGTTGCGCCAGTCCAGGGGAACGCCGGGGTCGAGAAGGGCGGCGCTCCACCGCTTGCGGGCGTCGCCCACCGAGGTCCGGTCCCGGCGGGCCAGCATGACCAGCCCCCTATCGGACAGGGCCAGGCGGCGCTGCACGTCAACGTCAACGTCAACCAGCAGGTCCAACTCTGCCAACCGCCGCGTCACCTGGGACAGGCGGGTCCGCTTCACTCCCAGCAACGCGCCAAGGTGCTGGGGCGACAGCCAGGGCCAGTCGGCCAGCAGGTCCACGGCCCGCTTCTCCACCGGCTTGAGCCGGGACGGCAACAGGCAGTCGGCGTCCTGGTCAAGAGTATCGGGCAGCGCGGCACGCTGGGGCGGCCTCCGCAGGGGCCAGGACCGGGGCGGCCCGGTGTGGGCCAACGCGGTTTGCAGGTCCAGGGGCGCGGGACCGGAGGGAGTGCGCCACACGGCGGCCCCGGCGCTGGCGGAAGCGGCGTCGCTCTCCAGGGCCAGGAACACCGGCAAGTGCAGGGCCGTTGCCAGCCGCCGGGCCTGCCGCAGCCGCACCTCGTCGGGCAGCAGCATCAGGACGGCGCTGGTGGGCGGCAACTGCCCCAGCCGCCACAGGCGCTTGGCGAAGGCGGTGCGGTCGGCGGTACTGCCCTGGCGCACCACGGCCAATGTCTTGCCGTCGGGCAGGACCATCGCCGCGTCCAGGGGCATGGCCCGATACCAGCGAAAGACCAGGGGGTCAAATACCTGATTTATGGCCGATGCCAGGCGGTAGATGACGGCCACCGCGTCCAGCCGCTCCAGCAACCCCCGCCGCCATTGGCGGGACACGGGCAGCAGGTAAAGTGTTTCCTCCAGGGGCACGGCGTCCAGCCCCGCCAGTCGTTCCACCCCGGCGGCGGTGAGGGCGTGGCGGCGGGTTGGGGGAACCAGGGGTGAGGAGTGAGGGACGGCTTTCACCATCCCCTCACGCTCCAGTTTACCGACGGCCTGGTACACCGCCCCCCGGGACCAGCCGGTGAGGGCGGCCAGCTCCAGCCGGTCCAGGAAGGGCATATCGGCCAGGCACCGCACGGCATCGGCTTCGCAACGGTTGAATCTCACGGTCCGTCCTCCCCTTCGGCGGCCTGCTGGCGCTCAAGCAGCAACCGGCGGTAGGGGCTGATGTTGCCGCTTTCGGCCTCGTCGTCAGGATCGGACTCCGATTCCTCCGCCTGCTCCGGCTGCGGCCCTCCGGTGGGCGGCTGGAAGTGCTTGCTGCGCTGCCCGTCCCGGCCCAGGTTCTGGCCGGCTTCGCCCTTGCCCTGGTCCGGCGGGGTCTGGCTCTGGCGGATGCGCTCCACCTCCCGGCGGAACTCGTGGACCCGCTGGCGGCCCCGCTCCTGCTGGGCGGCGATCTCGGTCGCCGGGGTGATGTAGGCCGAGGCGTCGGCCCGGATGCGGTGGGCCACGGCCAGGCTGCCCGGCTCGGGCTTCCTGACCATCATGGAGAAGGGGGGCATCCGCTCCGTCCCCACGGTGGCCCGCACGTAGCAGTGGTGAACGTCCAGGGATACGATGTCGTCCTCGGACACCTGGTCCTTGCCCAGCTCCCACACCAGCTGCCGGGCGTCGCTGCCCGCCACCTGGAACACGGCCAGGCAGCCCACGTTGGCCAGGATCGTGTCCCGCATGGTGCGGGACAGGTCATCCAGCTTGGCCAGGCTCTGGGTGGCCAGGATGAAACTTGCGCCGAACTTGCCCAGCTCCGACAGCATGGACTCATAGTCCACGCCGGGCATGGACTGCATCTCGTCCACGACGACCAGGGCGCCGCGCCGTTCCTCGGGCGGCAGGGCGCCCTGCTCCCGGATCACCGCGTCCACCAGGTTGAGGAGCGATGCCCCCACCAGGGCGGCCACGTCCCTTCCGACCACGCCCTGAGCGGTGGACACCAGCAGCACGCCGCCCTCCCTTATCGTCTCCCGCAGGTCGATGGTGGAGCGGGGCTGGCCGATGATGGCCCGGGCCGTCTCCGAGGAGGCGTAGTAGGAGAGGCGGGTCTGCACCGGGGCCAGGGCGTCGCCCTGGTAGTCCCGGCTCCAGCGGGCAAAGTCCCGGCCCCACCAGTCCAGGATGTAGTGGTCGGAGACCCGGGTCAGGACGCCGGTGCGGTAGTTGTCGTCGCCCAGCAGGGACAGGCCGTCCAGGAGGGTGAACTGCTCGTCGTCGGCAGTGGCCGGATGGCGGTTGGCCTCGTGGAGGCTCTTGACGGTGTGTTCCAGGATGGACTGCATCCGGGAACCCCACTGCTCCCACAGGCCGTGGGCCACCCGCACCACCGAGTCGGCGGTGCGGTCCCTATCGGCGAAGACGCGGGCGTCCAGCAGGTTGATGCCCGGCGCCCCCCGGGGGTCGGCCAGGTCGATGAGCTTCACCTGGTCGGCGATGGACTCCGGCACCTGCTCCAAGAGTCCGGCCACCAGGTCGGCGTGGGGGTCGATGACCACGATGGCGTCACCGTCACGACCCGCCGCCTTCTCCTTCAGCTTGTGGCTGACGACGTGGTGCATCAGGGTGGACTTGCCCATGCGGGTGCGGGCCACGTAGAGGTGGTGGCGGTGCAGCAGGTCTTCGGGAAATCGTATCTCCCGGGACCGGCCCGCCGTGGTGTCGCCCACCAGGGCGCCGCCCTTCACTCCCTTGGCCGAGGGCAGCAGCGCCCTTGAACCGGAGCGTTCCAGCAGGGGCGTCTCGTCCCGGGCGCCGGGCGGGTGCCACAGGGCCGCCGCCTCGCGCACGCCCAGGACGCTGCGCTTGCCGAACATCCCTGGCCCGGCGGGGTGGAGGTTCATCACGGGAACGATGGGACGCACTTTGCTCGCCCTGAACCTGGCCCCGGCGGGATGGTCGTAGTGGCGGTAGGCGGCAGCCACCGGCTCCAGCACCTCCTTCGCCCGCCGGAGCCCGTCCTTCGGGTCGCTGGCCTCGGGCAGCACGGCGATGATTTCAAGCTCGCCGTCGAAGGCGATGCGGCCCACCTTCTCCTTGATGATCAGGGGGTCGTAGACCCGGTTGCGGCCCTGCTTCCAGCGCCACCAGCCCCAGCCGGCCATCGCCAGGCCCAGGGCGGTGCCGATGCCCAGGAGCGCCGCCTTGAGGATTTCCCCCTGCTGCACCCACAGGTAGCCCCGCAGCGCGACCAGCGCCGCCACGCCCAGGACGGCCATGGTCACGCCGTCCACCTGGAGGGGCCGGGTCTGGTAGGTGTAGGAGGGGTCGGGGCGCTGGTAGCCGGGGTTTTTGAAGGCCCTCTGCTGGTGGGCCTGGGACCAGTCGGGGCCGAGAGAGCGCAGCAGCAGCCGGGCCAGCACCCGCTCGCCGTCCTTCAGGTTGGACAGGGCGCCGATGATGGCGATGAGGGGGTCGGAACCGGGGTCCAGCAGGTCGTCGTCCCGGAAGGTGCGCAGCGGCACGTACTCCGGGCCGGAGGCGCGCAATGTCATGCCCCACGCCTGTTCGCCCCGGTGGACGAAGATGGGGTCCTCGTCCACCGGCACCTCCTGGATGCGGGCCTGGGGGTAGTGGGCGGCCAGCTGGCCCCGGACCACCTCCCGGTCCAGGCAGCGGGCCAGCAGGGTCACGCCGTCGGCGGCGCCGGCCAGTTCCAGGGAGAAGGGTTCGGGGACGGCGACGGACTGGAGCAGGTTTTCGACGCCCAGCATGGTGCGCTCGCCGGTGCGGGGCGGCGTCACCGCCAGCAGCACCGGGGCGCTGGGCTGGCGGTTGCCCAGGAGGATTTTCCTGGGGTTCAGTTGCAAATTCATATCTTCCTTCCTTTCGTTGCTTATGAGATTGGCTGTTGGTATCGGTTTTGCCCGCCCCTAATGGCGCGGGCCGGGCCGCCACTCGATGACCTCGGTCTCCTCGGGGGTGGCCTCGATGCGGACGGGAAAGCGGTTGCCCCTCGCCAGCAATAGGCCATCTCCGCGCGGGCAGGACAAAAGCCAGCGTTGCAGTTCCACCGGCAGGTCGAAGGCTTCGCCCACGGTGCTTATCGCCGCCGCGTCCTGCTGGAGCAGCAGCTTGAAGGCGGCGTTCTGCAAGAGCGCCCGGCCGCTGTGTCCGGTGATGGCCCGCGACGAGTCCTCGGAGAGCAGGTCCTGCACGTCCTGGGTGATGAACTGCAACCCCAGCCGGTGCTTGCGGGCCCGTTTCGCCACGCTGACCATGAAGGCCGCTCCCTCCGGGTGCTGCATGATGCTCCACACCTCGTCCACCACCAGCAGCCGAGGCCGGGGGTCCTGGGCAGCGGCGGCCCACACCGTCTCGGTGCAGACCATCGCCGCCGCCGGTCTCAGTTCAGGTTCCAAGAGATGCAGGTCGAACACCGTGACCAGGGCTTCGTGGGCCAGCAGGTCGTCGCCCTCATCGGAGAGCAGGTCCCGCAGGCTGCCGGTGGCGAAGGGGCGCAGCAGGTGGGCGATCTCCGGGGACTCCTGTTGCAGGTAGGCGTAGAAGTCGCGGAATCCGGTGCGCTCCCGTCTTTCGGAGTAGTAGCCGGCCAGGGCGTGGTCCAGGGAGGACCGCCGCTCGGCGGACAACCTTTCTCCCACCATCACCTCGATCAGCCGCCGCAGGCTGCCGATGCGCTGGAGCAGCTCTTCCGAGTCGCCCCGGTCAATGACAAAGGGGTTCATGCCCTGGCCGGGCACGCCCGGCGAAAGCACCCGTCCGCCGGCGGCACGGGCCATGTCGGTGTACTCGCCCTCCGGGTCGATGATGTAGGCCCGCACGCCCCGGCACAGCCCCCGCAGCACGCCCAGCTTGGTGGCGAAACTCTTGCCGCTGCCCGACCTTGCCAGGACGGCGGTGTTCGCGTTCAGGTGGGTGCCGTCGAAGGGGTCGTAGACGATGGGGGCGCAGGCCCTGAGATCAATGCCGTAGAGGGTGCCGCTGCGAGTGTCCAGGTCCGGCGGGGAAAAGGGGAACAATCTCGCCAGTGACGAGGTGTCGAGAGTTCGCCACACGGCCACGGCGTTCAGGCCCAGGGGCAGGGTAGAAAGCAGCCCCTCCCGTTGGCGGAAGGGCAGGTGGTCCAGCTTGCCCAACGTGGCGGCGAAGTGGGCCCGGGCCTTCTGGGTCAGGCCCTTCAGGGTGTCCTGGTCGTCGGCGTGGAGCGTCACCGACAGGGAGGCGTGGAACAGCCTCTCCCTGCCCCGCTGCACCTCGTCCCTGAGCCGCGACACGTCCTCCAGGGCGATCTCCGCCTCGGGCGACATGGAGCGGCCCCGCTTGAAGGAAAGGCTCTGCGCCGACTCGAATCGGACCTTCTGCCACTCCAGGGTGCGGGCGGCCTGCTCCGTGGGGATGGCGCCCAGGTGTATCGACAGGTCCATGGGGGCGCCGGCGGCCATCAGCCCCTGGAGGAAGCCCGGCGCCAGGGAACGGGGCCACTTGCCCAGGTGCAATGAGCGCACCAGGCGGCTTCCGACGCGGATGTCCCGGCGGTTGACCTCGACTTCAAGCTCTTCGTCCTCGTCGCGCTCGTTGGGCGAGCCGCCCAGGGCGCAGGCCAGGAGCAGCAGCTTGAGCGAGTTGCCGGAGAGGGGGAACACGCTGAGACCGGCCCGCACCAGCAGCGCCCGCAGCTCGTCGGCGCGGTCGTGCTCGCACACGGCGTAGAAGCGACGGTCCAGGATGCCCTCCCGGTTTTCCAGGGTGGTCAGCAGCCGGCCCAGGCTGTCGGCGGCGTCCTTCGTCTGCTGGGGCAGGTCTTCCGGCTGGGCCGCCATCAGGTTGTTGCGGAGAGTTGAGAGCACCGGCGGGTGCTGGCGCACCAGCAGTTGTACCGGGAAGTCCACCGCGTTGAGGGAACCGGCGAAGGCCCCCAGCTTGGGTTCGTCCAGCTCCAGCCCCATCGCCTCCATCACGGCCAGCTTCACCCCGTCCAGGCGCACCGGGCCGTCGTCCTCCAGGTGGGACAGCATGAAGAACCGGGGCAGCGGGGGCGGCGGCTTGACCTCCACCCCCTCGGCGTTCTCCGGTTGGCCGGCCGCTTCGCCATTTCTGACGCGGGCCGCCAGCTTCTTCGGGTTGGGTAACGTCAGTTTCACCATTCACGACTCCTTTGCGTTGCTAGATTTCGGGCAGGACCTCGATGATCCTGCCGATGATGCCGGCGGCGATGCCCTTGGCCAGCAGCACCACCACCAGGCCGACCACCGCCATGAGCACGGCGTTGCGGGCCTTACCCCGGTTTTCTCCCTCGGCTCCCTCGGCCATCAGCAGGAACCCGGCCCAAACGATGGCGAAGAAGCACAGGCCCGCCCCCAGGTAGGCCATGCCGGTGAGCACCGCGTCGAAGGCGGCGGTCAGGTTGTCCATCTCGTCCTGCCTCGGCGCGGCGGCGACGGTCGCCACCGCCGCAACCGAGGACAGCAGGACGGCGGTCAGTCGCCCGGCCATAGCCAGCTCCACCAGTTGGAACCGCCCACCGGCGTCTGCTCCGCCCGGGGCGGCGGGGGTGGGGGCGGGGGCACGTGGAGGGCCTGGTAGGGGGCGTCGGCGCCCAGGCCCAGGCCCGGCGGCAGGGGAATGCTCTCCGTCCGGGTGCGGGTTACGTCGGCGCGCCGGTTCTCCACGGCCCGCACGTGCTCCGGGTGGCGGACGTAGATGCGCACCGTCTTGACGGTGCTGCTCTCCCCGCAGCGGCAGGTCACCCGCCGGGTGTACACGTCGGTGCGGGCCGGGTGGTGGACGGTCTGCAACATGGGCGGCCGGGGGACGTTCAGCGTCGCCGTCAGGTCCGCCGTGATCTCCAGCTCGTGGGCCGCCCTCCCGTTGGCGACGGGCAGGGTGAAACCGGTCTCGCCGTCGGCTACGAAAGCGGCGCTGGCGCGGTGGCCGCCCCACACGACGTTGACGGTTCCCGTTATGCCGGTCACCGTGGCGTCCAGCATCGCCGGGACCGACTGGCTGAAGTGGCCGCCGTACACCGGGAGGTCCTCCTCGTGGCGGGTCTCGGCGATGCACTCCGAGGCGATGACGCCCTTGATGCGCCCCGGCGTCCACTCCAGGGAGGTCACCTCCAGGTCGCACAGCTCCCCGTCAATGGACGGCAGGGGGTAGGGAATCTGGTGGCTCTTCACCGACGCCGCCCCGGAGCGGCCCAAGGCGTCCTGCCACGAGAAGGTGAAGGAGGGCGCCGGGCCGTCCAGGGTCAGGTTGTAGCTCCGGCTCTCCCCCGCCGCGAGGCCGGTGTTGAATCCCATCCTCAGGGTCCTGCCGGACCTGCCGCCGAAGACCCGCCCCTTCAGGTCCAGGTCGTGGGCCGCCCGCAGGGTGACGGCGGCGGTGTCGCCGGAGACGCTGAGCCTCTCGACGAAGACGCGGCGGCCCGGCACCGGGTCCGGGGGCTCAAAGTAGATTTCGCCCAGCCGCCAGGCGTCGCCGTAGGGATTGTCCTCCGGGTCGTCGGCCAGGGCGCTGCTGGGCAGCAGGACCACCGCCAGCAGTACCAGGGCGGCCACCGCCAGGAAGCGGCTCCAGGGCCGGCCCCGGCCCTGACGCGGGGGCTTCTCCTGCTGGCTCTCCTGGGGCCGGAACTGCTGGTTGCCGGCGTCCTTGCGGCGGCGGCCCCGGCCGAACCAGCTGTGGGGCCGGAAGGGGCGGCGTCCCTGGCGCTTCGCCGCCTTCACCGCCCGGCCCACGCTGCCCGCCGCCTTCTTCGCCAGCAGCCGCAGGGGGTCGGGCTTGGCCTCGGGCTGGGGCGGCGGCTCGCTGATTGCCAGCTCCGCCGGGGACCCGGCGTAGCGCCGGGCGCCCAGGTTGAACTTGAGGAGGTCGGCGGCCACCAGGGGCAGCCCCCGGCCGCCCACCTTGCCCACGGTCATGGCGATGCCCAGGACGCCCAGCAGTATCGCCAGGCCCAGCTTCAGCCCCGAGGGGCCGAAGGGGAAGTAGCGGTAGACGCCGTAGGCCACGGCGCAGGTCGCCACCACCGCCACGATCTGGGGGAAGGTGAACCACAGCAGGGCCTTGTCCTCGGCCTGCACGTGGGTGGGTACTTCGTGCTCTCTCATGCCTTCCCTCCTATCCGCCGTCGCCGGGTTCCGGCGTGCCCGAGGGGGTTCCGCCGCCGCCGCTGGGGTCGGGCACGTCCAGGTCCACCGGGCTGCCCACCACGGCGTTGATCACCAGCTCCACCACGCCGTAGGCCACCAATGCCAGCACGATGCCGGCCAGGGCGGTCATCATGGCGCTCTTCCCTCGTTCCATCTGGTTGGGCGCGCCGGAGGCGGTGAGGTACATGTAGGCGCCGTAGATGAAGTAGCCCACGCCCACGACCCCGACGAGACCCAGCAGAATGCCCACCAGGTTCGATATGGTCTGTGTCAGGTCTCCCATAGATTTCTCTCCTTGCGTGTTGATTGCTCGATTTGCCTTATTGCCGGTTTTCCGTTGGTCGCCCCCCTCCGTTTACTGGCACATGGCTCACCTCCGTTCCGATGGGGTTAACCGGCGCAGCGCGATACCGCGCCGGGCGGTTGTCTTGGTTGTTGTGATTCCGGCTACGGCCCCTGGCTCCGGGGCGTGGGGCCGCCCTGACCCGTTGGGGTTGAGTTCTGGGCCGCCGAGTTCACCGTGTTGGCGGCGGTGCTGGCCGCTCCGGTGACCGCCCCGGCCGCTACCGCCGCGCCCGCCGGTCCTCCGGCGGCTCCCCCGGCGATCAGCCCGATGGAACGGGCGGAGCGCATCATGGAGCCGGGCAGGGACATGCCGAAGTAGAGGGTGTAGAGCCAGGCGTCGAAGGTCCCGTGCTGGCCCAGCATCGAGGGGACCCGGGTCGCCAGGTACATGAAGGCCACCGCCAGCAGCAGCTTCCACACCAGGTCCTGCGCCGGCTCGAACTCGGCGATGGTTGCGAACTGGCCCAGGAAGGCGAAGCCCAGGGCCACGGCGACGAGTTGCACCGCCTGCTGGAACACCGTGGTCATGAACATCCGCAGCCAGTGGCGGCCCCAATTGGCGGTGTGGGGCAGAATCCACAGCCCCAGGGCGATGGGGGCCAGCACCAGCAGGATGTCGATGAGGGCCAGGCGCAGGACCATCTGCACCAGCAGGTAGAGGAGGATGCAGCCGAAGACCAGGTAGAGCAGGGCGATGAACAGGGCCACCCCGACCTCGCCGGTCTCCACGGCGGCCAGCAGCGCGAACAACGGCGCCCGCAGCAGGTCAGCGGGGGTGACGTCCAGGGTGGCGGCGATGAACTGGGAAACGGCGTGGGCCACGTCGATGACCAGGGCGCACCACCACAAAGACGACGCGGCGGCCACCAGGCCCAGCACCAGGCGGGGCACCATCTCCCGCCACCCCGACTGGTGGCGGCCCAGGTGTTCCTGGACGATGAAGCTGAGGCCCATCCAGCCCAGGATCACCGTCAGGGCGGCGGTGGTGACCGCCCACACCGCCCACCACGCCTGCTGCACGAACTCGTGGCCGTAGGTCAGGTCCGGCGGGGTTCCGGTGAGGATGTCTCCCATAGCGCCTAACCTCCCCCGCAGTCGTCGATGTCCGTCTGGAACACGCCCTGCACCACGCCGCACAGGGTCCCGTGGACCCCCTGGATCACCCATTTGGCGGCGGCCCGCGCCCAGCGGTCCGGGTCGAGCGCGCCCAGCACCCGGTCCCACAACCCCTTGGGCTGGTGGACGGGAATCAGGGCGTAGAAGACGTGGCGCTCGCCGCCGCCCTGGCGGGGCACGGCCAGCATCAGCAGGAAGGGTTGTTCGGGGTGGAGTTCGGGCTGTTCGCCCAGGGCCGGGTACTCGAAGGTGTACTCCCAGCCCTCGGCGAGCCGCTTCTCGCCGCCGCGGACCTGGTAGGTGTTGGTCAGCCAGTCGCCGGTGTCCGGGTGGCGGATGGCGTAGTAGAGGCCGCTGACCTGGCGGCTGAAGACGGGGCGGGCTACGAAGTCCCCCTCCTTCTTGCGCTCCACCAGCTGCCGGTCCCGGTTGACCAGGGTGACGTCGTCGGAGGGGGGAGGGGATTGAGCCAGGGCCAGGCCGCTGGCGGGTATGGCGGCGATTGCCGAAAGCAGCAGGGCCGCCGCCAGCAGCGTCAGCCGCCTGGCCCGGCCCGATGTTGGAATGAATCTCCGGAACATGGTTGCCTCCTGTCGTCCGGTTCGAGACCGGATGTTCGACAACCAAGTCTGGCGACGGGGCGGGCCGGGCGGAATGCCCTATAAGGGGTGACGCGCGCATCACCCCTTATAGGGCATGGGATTTGCGGGGGCCGGTGTGGTGTCATACCCGTGTACAGGGATTGGCGGTTGGTGGACAGTTGTCCAATCCTGTCCGGTTGAACCTGAAATCGGGGGAAATCACCCCCTACAGGACGGTTCTAGTGAACACCTGGGTTCCAGGGCAGCTTCCAGCCCCGTGGGACAGCGCCACGTTGGAAATCGGACAGTGCGCCACCGGCAAGGGAGGGAGATTGTGGACAGTGGCAGGCAGGAAATCGGACAGTTGTCCAGCGAGGAGGGCGATGCGATGGCAGAGAGCGAGCAGTACCCGGAGGCCACCCGGAGCGTGGACAGCCTGCGGGAGCTGCGCCTCACGGCGCTCCTGGGGGACCTGATCGGCGAGCAAGGCAAGACCCAGGCGGCGGAGACCCTGGGGTTGAGCGCCCGCACCCTGACCCGGTTCGAGGAGTCCCGGCGGCTGACGCGGGTCCTGGCGGCGGCCCTGGAGACCCACCTGCTCAAGGGGGGCGGGGCGGCGGCGGACCGGCAGCGGCGGCAGGCGGTGGACGCGGCGGAACGGGTGGCCGAGTTGGAAAAGGCCCTATCGGAGGGGCTGGGGGCGGTGCGCCGGGAAGGTGAGCGGGCGCGGGAGGAGCAGGCCAGGGCGCTGGCGGAACTGGGGCAGCGGGTGGCGGCGCTGGAGGCGGCCGGGAGTGTGTCGCCGTCGGCCCCAGTTAGCGTCGCGGCAAAGGCGCAGCCCGGCAATCCGGCGCCGGCGGCAAAGCCGGTGGTGGAGCGGCCCCGGCGGACCTACTACGACCTGGTGACGGCGGAGGCGGAACCCGGCGAGGAGCTGGTGTACGGCGACGCAGCCACGGCGGTGATTGTTCAATGGCGGGAAGCCAGGGACGCGGTGCCTCGGACCAGGGAAGGCTTGGACCGGCTGAATGCCCGGCAGCGGCGCATGGAGCTGGAGATCGAGTTGATCGAGGAGCACAAGCTCACCCTGCCCCCGGCGAGGCAGTCCTGGGACTGGGGCGACCGGCGGCAGGAGGTGCGGCGGCGTAACGAGGCCCTGGCGGAGGTGATCGTGGACCGCAAGATGCTCAGGCTGCGCCGCTTCCTGACCTTCGGCCTGTGGCGGAAGTAGGACGCCGTGTTCCCGGTGGAACGGCCATTCCGATGCTGGCGGGCGGCAGCGAACAATTGGCGCGGGAAAGCTCGGAAAGCTGTGTTTCGGGGTTCCCAGGACGGGGACGGGGGTGAATAATTGAATGCGTTGTCTGGCTTTTTCCAGTGTTTCCAGCCCAGAAAACTGGAGGGTCCATCCCCGACCCGGACCGTTCGCCTGGGATCGAGCCCTGCTCTCCCGGCGGCGTACCACCAGGGATAAGCGCCCGCCCGCTGCGTGATGCGGAAACGGGGTCGAGCTCTGCTCCTCCGGCGTCCGTCTCGATGCGGTGCAGCACCATTTTCACCATCGTCCAGGAGGTGGCGAACCGAAACAGGAACCCTTACCCCTTCGGTCTCACTCGCGGAGCGGCTGACCCGCTTCACCCACTCTTTCACCCTGCGGTTGGAGCGCCCACGGCGCCCCGCCGCTTCCTCACGCCTGCGGCCAGTCGGATAACCCTGGTTCGCGGCATCACCATTGGCGCGACGGTCGGCGAGACATTCGTCGGCTGGCCGCGCCCCTTCTCCTGCGCAGCTCCCCAGGTCGTTGACCATCTCCTGGGCCGGGCTGCGTCTGCTTTTCCGCCCGCCGTCCGGTGAACGCCCCCCGGCGTTTGCTTCGACGGCGGCGCGCTTTCTCTCCCCCTGCATCGCTCCGTTTCCCGCGCCAGGCATCCGGCCCGGGGGCGGGGCGCCCTTCGTTTCTCCTGGTTCACCGATTCAAAGTTCACGGCCTGCGCTTCCCGGATGCCGCGCGGGTCGGCAATCACGACACGCACAGATGCAAAGCGCACATGAAAGGAGGCGTCAATGAAACGCGTGGAAAACATAGTCCGGCTGGCAAGGCTCATGGCCCGGGTGGGCCGGTTCCTCTGGCGGCGCAAGCGGCTGACCCTGGCGCTGGCGGTGGCCCTGCTCATCGTCGCCACTGCTCACGGGAAGCGGCAGCGGGTCCTTCTTCCTCAACCTGGTGGGCTTGGGTATCGCCGCCCTGGTGGTGCGGCGGATCATGCAGGCCGGGAACCGGAAGCAGTCCAATTGCCAGTGCAACTGCCGCCGGCGAAACACTCAACAACAGAGAGGTACGCCATGACCACGATGACACTGGAAACCACAGCATCGGTTCGCCGGTTGGAGGAACTGGTGGACCGGCTGCTGGCGGCTCTGCTGGGCGATGACGCCCTGGCGGATGCGGCGGCTGCCAGTTTGACGAAGACGGTCCACGAAGCCCGGCGGCTCAGGCAGTCGGGCGACCTGGGCGGGGCGCTGGCGGCACTGGCGGACGTTGACCCTCGGCAGGCTACCGACGCTCAACTGCGTTGGCTCTACGCCGAGTGGCTGGACATCGCCCGGCGCCGGTTCGCTGGCAGCGACGCCATGCTCTACAGCCCGGCCACGGGAAAGGCGGCAGTGATGATGGAAGGGGACGACGGCACTCTTGAAACGGCGGCGGCGCTGGGGATGCGCTGGCCGGTGGGCAAGGTTGTCTCGAAGCGCAGTCTGCGGGGGTTGAAGTCCCTGCATAAAAGGATTGGAGGTGAGTCATGGTCGTAGCGACATTGGACAAGGTGGATATTCTCGAACTCAAGGCGCGGCATCCCCTGGGCGACGCGGTGGAGGCCGCCGGGGTCGCGCTGTGGGGCAAAGGCCGGGTGCGCCAGGGTGTATGCCCTTTTCACGACGAAGCCGAAGGAAGCTTCACTGTGTACTCGGACTCGCAACGCTTCTACTGTTTCGGCTGCGGTTCCGGCGGCGACGTGCTGGACTTCGTGCGGCGGATGGAGGGCCTCACCCTGCCCGAAGCCATCCGGAGGCTGGATGACGGCTCGACGCTGGCGGTGGCGGCGCCTTCCCATCGCCCAGTTCCAACCCAACGACCCTCGGCGGCGGCGGTTCCACCCCGGGACCCGGCGCTGCTGACGGCGGCGGCGCGGTACTACGGCGGGCAACTGCGGCGCAGCCGGGTCGCCCTGCAATACCTGGCCTCCCGGGGCATCGGCCTGGACCCGGCGCGGCGGCTGGACCTGGGCTACGCCCGGGGCAACGGACTGCGGGAGCACCTGCAAGCGGCCGGTTTCACAACTCAACGGCTGCGGGGCAGCGGCCTGTTCCTGGAACGGGGCGCGGAACGGTTCGCCGGAATGGTGGTGGTTCCCGAACTCTCCGGCGGGCTGGTCCCCTGGCTGGTGGGACGGGTTATTGAAAGCAACGCCAAACCCCGCTTCCAGGCGTTGCCCGGACCCAAGCCGCTGCTGGGCCTGGCCCGCCTCGGCCCGGGGCCCTCGTGGGCGGTGCTGACCGAAGGGGTCTTCGACTGGCTGACGCTCACCCTCTGGGGCCATCCCGCCGTGGCCGCCCTGGGCACCCAGGGAATGGACCGGGTGGTGGCGGCGCTCAGGGGCTGCCCCCGCATCTTCCTGGCCTTCGACAACGACGACGCGGGCAAGACGGCGGCCCAGCAACTCAAGCAACTACTGGGCCACCGCGCCGCCGTGGTCAACCTGCCCCAGGGCGTCGGCGACGTGGGCGAGCTGGCAACGCTGCCCAACGGCAGACTTCGCTTCCCCCGCCTGCTGGCCAGGGCGGCCCACGACCTTCGCTAGTCCGCCGCCTTCCTCAACTTCCCCTCTACCGGCCCGCCCTCACCGGCGGGCCTTTCCTTTTCCCCACCAACCAACCGCAGGACGGGGCCTCCGGCCCTGCTTACGGCTTCCCACCGGGGAAGCCGCTTCAACCAACGGCACACCCAGCATCACATCGCAAAGGAGCAACGAAATGGGTAACGGCAACAACCAGAACGGCAACCACAGCGCCAACAGCAACGGCCACCACCCCGACGGGACCGTCAACCTCAACGGCAACGGCGTCTCCGACATCGCCGGCCACGACCTCCTGTGGGACGGGCTGCCCCCCGCCGTGGTCAACGCCCTGGAGCAGCCCCTGGACCCGGCCCTGGTCTCCCGGCGCGAGGGCCGGGGAAACCGCCAGTACGACTACATCGAGGGCCACACCGTCATCGACCAGGCCAACCGGATTTTCGGCTACGGCGGCTGGGGCTACGAACTGGCCGGCGACGTGAGCCTGCGCCGCATCGAGAAGGTCGATGTCAGGACCGGGGAGGTCAAGGTCTCCTACGCCTACAGCGCGCCGGTGCGGGTGACCGTCGCCGGCGCGCCGCCCCGCACCGACCTGGGCTTCCACGTGGTTACCGACGACAACGCCGAGGGCCACAAGACCGCCGCCAAGGGCGCGGTCACCGACGGCCTCAAGCGGGCGCTGCGCAGCTTCGGAGACCGCTTCGGCAACGGGCTGTACGGAGACCAGCCCCCGGCCAACAGCAGGCCCAGGGCGCAGCGGGCCGAGGCTCCGGCCCGGAACAACGGCAACAGCAACTCCGGCGGCAACGCCAGCAACCGACAGGACGGCGACCACCCGCGGCAACTGCGGGAGCGGCTCATCGCCTTGGGCGCGGAACAGGGCTTCGACCAGGCCCAGGTTCGGATGGCGGTGCAAAAGCAGACGGGCAAGGAGTTGGACGACCTGCCCGCCAGGGAACTCAAGCCCCTGGTCGAAGGGGCGGCCCGCAAGGTCAACGAGGCCAGGGACGCAGGCAACGGCGACGCCGCCTAGCTAACGGGCTGCGGGCATCCAACAGCGGCGGGGCCGGTCCTTCGGGGCTGTCCCCGCTCCCGTATCCGGCACAGGACGGGCTTCCCTCTACCGGACACGACGCCGATCCAATAAGGAGGACAGGGACATGAAGGCAACTATCATGCACACCCCCTGGGGCTGGTCCCAGGACATGGAGGAACTGGCCGAAGGGGTCTGGCGGGTATCCACCGCCGGACACGGCGGCCTGAAGCTGAGCCGGGAGCGGTGGGAGGAACTTCCCGACCTGGTAAGGGACTCGTTCCTCACTCCGACGTTTGCGGAAGAAGACTGCGAGGAACCCATCGCCAGGACGCTGCTGGGCTTGGGCGACGCCAGGGAGCGGGATTTTGCCCTGAAGGTGGCGGCCTGCTTCCAACGGTACGCTCCCACGCTGCCCTACCTGCAAGAAAAGGGAGGCGCGCGATAAGGAGGTGGAAAGGCCGGCAATACCCATAGCCGCCGACTGAGCGGAATCACTGACCCCGTATCAAGTACGGGGCAGGCTCTGAACCGGACACACGGGGCCGCCCCTGACGACAAGGGCGGCCCCGCTCTCATTTACCGGACACACACATGACGGAGGAAGGACAACCATGACCACCACGATTGACACTATGGAATCCATCTACTCACGGCCCAACGCCCGCTTCGGCGATGACGGGACGCTGGAGGTCCGGGCCTCGGCGGTGGGCCACTGCCGCCGCGCCCTCTGGTACACGGCCAACGAGTACCCGGTCACCAACGCGCCCGCTGAGGAGTCCTTCACCGTCCTGGAGGCGGGCAACGCCCTGGAGCCGGTGGTGCTGCGGGCCATGCGCCGCGCCGGTTGGGACATCACTCCCGCCGACCGGGACAACCCTGAAATGATGTCCCTGCGCCTCGGCCCCACGCTGGTGGTGACCGGCCACGTGGACGCCACCGGCGTCGTTCCCATCTTCGGCGAGCGGCCCAGCGTCATCGAGGTCAAGACCCGGGGGCCGGAGGCGTTCAAGCGGTGGCGGACTTTGGGGGCGGAGCGCAGCCACCCGGAGTCGGTGGCCCAGGCCGCCTTCTACTCCTACGGCGCCTTCGAGGAGGCGCGGGACGTGGTGATCGCCACCATGGACACCGGCTCAAGGCAGTGGGACTACGAGGTGATTCCGGCGGAGCGGGTAGCGCAAGCCTTCCACCGGGCTGGCGAGCGGCTGGGGAAATTAGGCGCCCACCACCTGCTGCACGGGCGGGACTCGCAGGTTCTGCCGGAGCGGGACTTCACCGCCGGCGACTGGCAGTGCAAACGCTGCCCCTTCCTCAACACCTGCCTGCCGGGCATGGCGGTGGTGCAGCCGGAACCCGAGGACGAACCCGAAGACGCCGAGCTGGTGAGCGACGAAGAGGCGCAGGCCGCCCTCCGTGAGTACGAGGAGATTCAGGACACCATCCGTGAGTTCGAGGACGAGAAGCAGTGGGTGGTGGACAGGCTGCGCGCCTGGCTGGACCAACGGGGTGAGAAGAAGGCCAAGCTGGAAGGACGGGAGAAGACCCGCACCGTGGGGATGGTCAAGTCCACCCGGTACAACGTCAACCACAAGAAGCTGAATGCCCTGCTGGACCCGGAGACCCGGGCGGGCATCGTCACCGAGAAGGTCTCCGAGTACCTGCGGGTCAACTAGGCAAGCCCTGACGCTCCCCAGCGGAGCGCGGACGGGACCGTTTCAGGTAAGAGGAAGCGGCCCCGCCTTCGGCAACCCAACACTACAACCTAACGGAGGAACCAACATGGCGAAGAGCATCAACAAGGTGGAACTCCTGGGCCGCGTGGGAACGGACCCGGAAATGAAGTACACGGCGTCCGGCATCGCCGTCACCCAGCTCCGCCTGGCCACCGACCGGGCGCGCCGGGGCGGCGAGTCCGAGACCGACTGGCACTCGGTAGTCTGCTGGGACAAGCTCGCCGAGGCGGTGGCGCAGTACGTGGAGAAGGGGCAGCGCATCTACATCGCGGGCCGCCTGGCGCAGAACACCTGGGAGGCGGACGACGGACAGCGCCGCTACCGCACCGAGATTCACGCCCAGGACGTGGTGTTCCTGGACTCCGCCCGCAACGGCAATGGCGACGCCCCGGCCACAGGCGGCGACGATCTGCCCTTCTAGCCTCAACCTTCCGCAGACGCCTCAACGCAGGCGCAACCACGGGGCTGCCCCTTTCAGACGGGGGCGGCCCCGCTTCCGTTTCCAACCCTTCCATTTAACAAGGAGGCCAAGTATGCCCCGCAAGAAGCAGACCACTGCTACCGACACCCCCGCCGTCACCCTGGAAGGCCACGCCGTGCTGGAGGCCCTGCGCTGCAACCTGGACCTGCTGGGGGAACTGGCGGCCCGCTACGAAGTGGCCTACCAGCCGGAGCGCCCCGCCGAGATGCCCACCATCAACTGCCCCCAGGACGTTTACAACCTGTTGGGGCCGGAGATGCAGGGCCTGGCCCAAGAGCAGCTGCGGGTATTGCTCTTAAACACCCGCAACCAGGTGATGGGCCAGCGCATCGTCTACCAGGGAAAGTGAACAGCTCGATAGTCCGTCCCGCCGAGGTCTTCCGGGCGGCCATCATCGACTCGGCCCCCAGCATCATCGTCAGCCACAACCACCCCTCCGGCGACCCGACGCCCAGCCCGGAGGACGTGAGCATCACCCGCGACCTGGTGGCAGGGGGCAAGCTGCTGGGCATCGAGGTGCTGGACCACATCGTCATCGCCGGCAGCAAGTACGTCAGCCTCAAGGAAAAGGGGCTGATGGACAGATAGCCCGCTCCCACGACCGGAGAACCCAAACCCTTCGGCCCTCACGCGGGGAGCGCGTCCCCGCGCCGCGCCCTCAACTCACGACGAAAGGAGACTACCCATGCTGGCAACCCAAGCCACCATCAACCCCGACGACCTCTACACCGTCTCGGCGGGCGGCTACTCGGCCACCGCCGACGCCTTCGCGCGGGACCCGGACACCGACGGCCTCTGGTTCCTCTCCATGGTGGGACCCCAGACGGCGCTGAAGGCGATCTGGGCCTCCCTGCTCAAGCAGCCCCCGGACCCGGCCTACCTCATCCAGGGCGCCGAGGGGATGGCCCTCTCCGGCGGCTGTGCGCGGTGGTACTTGGTAGTTTGATCCCCGTCTTAGACGGGAGGGGTTCGAGATGACACCCCTGGGTCATCCCACTTACCTGGCGGCGAAAGCCAATGGGGACAATAGCATGTGGGAAAAGCGGAGGCTAGACCGAAGGCGTTTACGTCGGTGCTCCGCAAGACCCGCGCGATATGGCGAAAGCTAGACTGCCTGAACCTCAGTTTCCTGCGATGCAAAGCGAGACATCCCCCGCTTACAACGCCTATACCGCGGGGCCACCAGGTAACCGGCCTCTGTAGCCGCAACCGGGAATTCTCGACTGGTGGGCAGTGGGGAATGATCCCACTCAAGGAAACAAACGAGGCGCCTAAATCGTGCTATCACGTCAGCTATCAAGGAACATCGGATCGCCTACGGGGCGCGAGCCCTATGGCGACGGAGCCCCCGTAGTAGTCCGAGGACGGGAAAGCCGTCCACATGGCGAAGGGGGTAGGTGTCTAGAAACTCAGAAAGGAAGGTGCGCGAGATGCGCAACGCCACAACCGTACTGGGAATCATTCGCGACCGAGGTACACGGGGCCTGCCCGTGAACGACCTCTACCGCCAACTCTGGAACCCGGACCTGTTTCTCATGGCCTACGGGCGCATCGCCAAAAACGACGGCGCGCTCACCCCAGGTGCAACGCGGCAAACCGCCGACGGGACCAAAATGGAGGACATCCACGCCATCATCGAGGCCCTCCGCTTCGAGCGTTACCGATGGACTCCGGCCCGCCGCGTGTACATCCCGAAAGCCAACGGGAAGCGGCGGCCCCTGGGCCTGCCCACGTGGTCGGACAAGGTGCTGCAAGAAGTGATGCGTCTCCTATTGGAAGCGTACTACGAACCGCAGTTCAGCGACCGGTCGCACGGCTTCCGGCCCCGCCGTGGCTGCCACACAGCATTCACGGAAATCACCCGCACCTGGACAGGCACCACCTGGTTCATCGAAGGGGACATCTCGGGTTGCTTCGACAACATCGACCATTCGGTGCTGCTGGAGATAATGCGCGAGAAAATCCACGACAACCGCTTCCTGCGGCTGGTCTCCCAGCTTCTTCGGGCTGGCTACCTGGAGGACTGGAAGCGCCACGCCACCAACAGCGGCACCCCGCAGGGTAGCGTGGTGAGTCCCATACTCGCCAACATCTACATGGACCGGTTGGACAGGTTCGTGGAGGGAGTGCTCTTGCCCGCACACAATCGGGGCGAGAAGCGACGGCAGAACCCGGAATATCGTAGGACCTTCCGCCAGATGGAACGTCTGCGGAAAACCGGACGGGAGAAGGAGGCGGCGTCATTGCGCCCTCTCCTGCGGTCGTTGCCCTACGGCGACACCCACGACCCGGAATACCGGCGACTGCGGTACATACGGTATGCCGACGACTTCCTGCTCGGATTCGCGGGGCCAAGGAACGAGGCCGAAGCAATCAAGAACCGGATAGGGGAGTTCCTGCGCGATAGTCTCAAGCTGGAGCTTTCCGAGTCCAAGACCCTAATCACCCACGGCCGCACCGAGGCAGCACGGTTCCTCGGCTACGAGGTCACCGTTCAGCAGAGCGACACCAAGCTCGACGCCCAGGGCCTTCGTTCGGTCAACGGCGTCATCGGGCTGCGCGTTCCGCAGGACGTTGTTCGCGCTAAATGCGCCGCCTATATGCGCGGTGGCAAACCAATTCACCGCGCGGAGCGGCTTCACGACTCGCCCTACAGCATCGTGAGTCAATACCAGTTGGAGTTCCGGGGCGTCGCCAACTACTACCGGCGTGCCCTCAACTTGGGCGCCCTCCACCGCCTCCACTGGGTCATGGAAATGTCCCTTGCCAAAACCCTGGCGAACAAGCTGAAAATCAGCGTCCCCCAGGTATTCAAGAGGTACAAGACCACGATTCGGACGGAAAAGGGTCCTCGTAAGGTCCTGAAGGTAACGGAAGCTCGTCCAGGTCAAGACCCGCTGGTGGCGTATTGGGGAGGCATCTCTCTAGCGCGCGACACCACGGCTTCCCTGATTGATAAACAACCTCCGATACTCAACGGTCGGACGGAACTCATCCAGCGCCTGCTGGCCGACACCTGCGAGCTGTGCGGCTCAACGGTCAAGGTGCAGGTGCACCACATTCGAGCACTGAAAGACCTACGGAAGAAGGGCAGGGCTGAACGGCCTGCCTGGATGGAGGTCATGGCGGCTCGGCGTCGTAAGACCCTGGTCGTCTGCGCCCCCTGCCACGTGGACATCCACGCCGGACGCCCACTGAAGCAAAGCGCAACCCCCACACACGTACCCGACTGCGAACCATAAAGACACTGGAGAGCCGGATGCGGTGAAAGTCGCACGTCCGGTTCGGAAGGGGGCCGACGGAAAAGTGCTCCGCTAACGCGGGGTAACTCGCCGGCGGCCTACCTTACACCGCCGCTTCGTGGTCCCGCCCCAGACCGTCGGCACCTGGACCACGAAGATCGCCCGCCTGCCGGTCTCCGGCGGCTGGCACGCCCTGGTCTACACCAGGATGGCCGAGTTCGCCTTCGAGCGGGACTCCTTCCTGCTGCTGGCGCCCAGCGAGGAAGAGGCCCCGGCGCTCTATCACCGCTTCCTGGACAAGCGCAGCCCCCTGCCCCTGCACCACTCCTGGGCCAGGTGGCTCTGGCGGCGGGGCCTGCGGGACGGGACCATCACCCCCCTGCAATCGGTGGGCGTAACCGCCTATTGGTGCGCCCCCGACGCCGAACAGCTGCGGGACGACCTGTCCGACGCGGTAGCCCTGGGAACCCTGCCCCTGGCGGAACTCAGCGTCGGCGACAAGGTGGTGGCGAGCAATGGATAGGACGCTGAACCCGGTGAAGCGGGGCAGCAAGCGCCGCCAGGCCCGCAACTCGAAAGCCTGGCAGCTCTACTCCCCGGACGGCGACACCTGCCGCTTCTGCCCTCACCCCGCCGCCGACCACCTGACCTCCTCTGCCCAGCCCCATTACTACCGGCCCGCCACGGAAGCCGAGCGGCGGGACGCCTTTGAGAAGCTCTACCGCCACGACGCCGTATCCAGTACGGGGCAGGCTCTGCCCGACGGCGACTCGGTGCTGGTCAAGCGCGTCACCGTCGCCAACCGCGCCGAGCTGCTCACCGCCTTCTGCCAGACCTGCGCCGCCGAAAAGGACACCAGCCAGGTCCTGTGCTACCAGCGGACGCTGGCCAAGGGCGAGGTGGTGGGCCTGAAGACCTGCGGCCAATAGACCACAGCCGCAACGACAACCGAAAGGAGAAGAACCATGAGACTCGCTGCCCAAGCCAAAGGCGGCTGTGCGCCAAGAAGCGCATAGGTTGAGAGTTCCAGACTTGGAATCCGGCCAGGAGTGGGCCGGTGGCTACGGAAGCAGGCACGGGGACCAGAGGCGGAACCGTGTTTGAAGCCTTCCTGACAACGGGGCGGCAGCAACTCTACCAAGCTGTGCGCCCCTAGCCAGAGTTCCGCTACGGTTACGAAAGAAACTGCTGTTTGAAGCGTCGAATCGCTGACTGCCCGTCCACGGTAGGGCGAGGGCAGAGTCATCGGATACCCGTCTAATACTACAGTTGCAGATATGTGGTGAGGAGTTTCAGGCGGCGTCGGTAATGACAGCGCCGGGCCGTTGCTTGGTGCCGCCGTCTCCACTGAGACCACCGCAGCACTGATTCGTCCGTAGGGTGGTGTCTCCATATCAGCCGGTAGAGTAACCGCCGGACCTCGGGCACCGTCAGCGGTATCAGCCTTTCCTCCAAACTGGGGCAGCCCCCTTTTCTCCCAGACGTCCCGGCGACGATGCCTGGCGCCGTACCACCGCCAGGTAGGCGTGGGCCAGCATCGCCAGGGTGATGTGCCGGTACCAGCCGTCCCACCGGCGCACCTCGTATTGGTCCAGTCCCACCTGTCCCTTGGCCTCCTCAAAGCATTCCTCAATGGCCCACCGGGTTCCGGCCACCCGCACCAGTTCCTCCAGGGCTGTTCCCGTCGGGCCGTAGCACACGTAGTAGGCCAGTTCCTCGGGCTTGGCCACGCTGCGCCGGGCCAGCAGCCAGTACCCCTTGCCAGGTTCTCTCAGGGGCCGAATATCCACCAAGGCCCAGTCGTAGACCCGAGGACCCTTGACCCCATCACCGGCGCTCAGCCGGACCCAGCCCGACTCTTCAACCCCAGACGCCAGCCGGTCAGCCCGCACTTGGCGCGGACCCTGGTCCGTCCCAGCCCACAACTTCTCATTGCTCTTGATGGCCAGCACGTGAGGAACGTCCCGCCGCTCCAGCCACAGCCGCAGGTTGCGGTCATTGCCGTAGACCTCGTCCCCGGTGGCCCAGCCGAAGGGGACTCCCGACTCCACCGCCCGTTCCAGCATCCGCCGGGCCAGTTGCGGCTTGGTGCGAAACGCCACTTGCTCCGGCACGCCAGCCTCCTCCCGGCGTTCCTGGTCATCGGCCCACACCTGAGGCAGGTAAAGCTCCCGGTCCAGCAGGGTCCTCCCCTTGGCAGTAGCGTAGGTCAAGAATACCCCAATCTGGCAGTTCTCGATCCGTCCCGCCGTGCCGCTGTACTGACGCTGCACCCCCACAGACTTGTTGCCCTTCTTCAGAAACCCAGTCTCGTCCACCACCAACACCCCGTTGGCGTCGCCCAGGTGCTCCACCACGTAGTCCCTGAGATCATCGCGAACCAGGTCCGCGTCCCAAATGTAGGTTGACAGCAGATGCTGCACCCCATAGGGTGTGGCGTCCCCGGCCTGCTCCGCCAGTTGCCAGCCGTTCTTGCGCTCCACCGGACTGAGCAGCCCTTTCAGATAGTCCAGCGATCGTCGACGTGGTTCGGGACGCCGGAACCGCCCCGCAATGCACTCGTGTACCCGGTCGATACCCTCAGCCCACCGGGCGACCTCTGCCACCCCATCCCCATGCACTGCCACAGCCTCACCTCACCACCCGTTGATTGCCCCAATCCTAGTCGTTTTCAATCTGCAACTGTAGTACTAACCACTGCGGGGAAAGTCCATTAGGAACAGGGACGCCGCACTCCGTAAACCGGCCGTCTCCCGATGACGAGCGCGGCAGGGAGCCGTGCCAGGCGTAAAGGCAGAACCTAAGGCGGAATGCAGACGCAACCTACGTGAACTTGGGAACCACGTCCGGCTCTCCGGCAACGGAGTAGGCCAGCCTGCGGCCAATGCCGAACGTGGGACAGAGCCTTCGTAGTAGTCCGAGGCCGGGAAAGCCGGCCACACGGCGAAGGAAGGCAGTTAGACGAATGCAGAACACAAGCAAACTACGCCGGAGAAGGGATGTATGAACCCGACGAAGATGGCAGAAAAGCAAAGATTCTTGGCAAAGACGGCCAGTGAGCATCCAGACCACAGGTTCACCAACCTGTACGACCTGTTGCATTGGGACTGCTGGATGCACACGGCGGCTGAAAAGGTACTGGCGCGACCGGGTAGCCAGACCGACGGCGTGGACGGTAAGACGCGGGATGCGTTCAAGAAGGACTACGAGCGCCAGATGACGACGCTCATCGACCAACTGAAGCGCAAAACGTACGAGCCGCAACCAGTCCGGCGAGTCTACATACCCAAGCACGACGGCAAGAAGCGCCCGCTGGGCATCCCCGCCCTGCGGGACCGCATCGTGCAGGAAGCACTTCGGGCCATCCTCGACCCGATTTACGAGTCGGATTTCCACCCGCACTCCTACGGCTTCCGAAAAGGTCGTTGCACGATGGATGCAATCGCAGTCCTCATGCCCCTGTTCAACAGCAGCATCAAACACTACTACGTCATCGAAGGCGACCTCCAAAGCTACTTCGACACCGTCCACCATCGGACGCTGATGAAGCTGTTGCGGAGACGGCTGAAGGACAGGGCGTTACTGGACTTGCTCTGGAAGTTCCTGAAATCGGGCTGATGGAAGGGGGCCTCTTCGCGCACACCGACTCCGGTGTGCCACAGGGAGGGGTAATCTCCCCGCTGCTCGCCAACGTCTACCTCAACGAGTTTGACCAGTGGGCGGCGGCACAGTGGGATCTCGATCCTAACGCTCGACGCCGGAAAAGGTACGCGGGTCTCGGCAACTACCAGATGGTGCGCTACGCGGACGACTTCGTGGTCGTCAGCAACGGCCCCATAGCCGAGGTCAAAGCCACCAAGCAGGCCATACAGCAGTTTCTGGAGAACGAACTCCACCTGACGCTCTCGGAAGAAAAGACGGTCATCACCCACGTCAACGACGGATTCGACTTCCTGGGTTTCCACATCCAGCGCAAGCAGACCGAAGGCAAGTGGGCGGTACATCTCCGACCGGCAGCCAAGGCCAAGGAGCGAGTGAAACGGAAGCTCAAAAGCCTGACTTCCAGGAACTGGACTTGGATGGACGAGCATACCCGGCTGACGACCCTGAACGCTATTGTGCGGGGTTGGGCCGAATACTACCGGTACACCAGCCTTGTGCAAGACATCGAGGAACTCACGCGGTTCACGTGGTTCCGCTACCTCTACTGGTTGCGGAAGAAGCATAAGGGCAGTCATAAGGGACAGCTCATTCGGGACAAGACCAGAAGGCTCCACGGCAGAACTCGCTGGCACTCTGAGGTGCGCGAAGGCGATAACAAGCTGGAAGCGTACCAATGGCTCCCCACCTCAAAAGAGCTTGACCGCCAACGCTACCGGCAGAAGGGCAAGGCGGGCTTCCCGCACCCCTACTGTCCGGCCACGCAACGGCAACAGGCGAACATCCACAGGGAGCAACCGGCCCAGACGAGCGTATCTACACGGCGACCATTGGGGCCAGCAGCGGCAATCGCGGCGAGCCTCTCGAACTCTCCGAAAGGAAATTACAGGCCAAGGTGCGCGACGGGATGAAATGCCAGAAGTGTGGCGCTCGGAGCACCCTCCAAGTCCACCACGCCAACGGCATGAAGTCTCATGCGCTCAGTAACCTGGTCACGCTCTGCCGGACGTGCCATCAGTCCACACACCGTTCTAGCCAAATACCAACCGTCTAATGGAGAGCCGGGTGCCGTGAAAGTGGCACGCCCGGTTTGGTGAGAGGGATGGAGCAAACCAGTCGGAGCAATCCGGCCATTGGCGGCGCTGTCCCTACTCAATACTATCCCACGCCCCTGCGGGTGGTGGACCTGCTCGCCCAACTGATTGACAGCCCCGCGGCCTACGGCCGGCCGGGGCAGACCCTGCGCGTCCTGGACCCCTGCTGCGGGGGCGGCGACGCCCTGGCGCGGCTGGCCGACGGCCTGCGCCGCGCCAACAGCCTGCCCGTCGAGACCTACGGGGTGGAACTGCACCGGGACCGGGCCGAGGCGGCCCGGGACCTGCTGGACCGCGCCCTGGCCTGCGACCTGTTCGCCACCTCCATCGCCAACGGCGTCTTCGGCGTGCTGCTGCTCAATCCTCCCTACGACTACGACTCCGAGGACAAGCGGACGGAACACGCCTTCCTCACCCACACGACCCGCTACCTGGCCGAGGGCGGCCTGCTGGCCTTCATCGTGCCCAAGCAGCGGCTCTCCCTCTCGGCCCGCTACCTGTCCTCCCACTACCGGGACCTGCGCTGCTGGTACTTCCCCCAGCCGGAACGGGAAGCCTTCGACCAGGTGGTCCTGGCGGGCTGCCGCAAGGCCGAACCCAGCCCGGACTCCCGGGCCGAAGGGCAGGTGCGGGCCTGGGCCGAGGGGGAACCGGAGGAGCTGTACGACGGGGGCTACCGGGTCTATGACCCGCCGGGCGCCGCCGCCGGAGACATCCTCTTCGCCACCCGCACCGTGGACCCGCTGGCGGCGGTGGCCGAGGCCCGGAAGTCGGGCCTGTGGGCCAGCGCCGACGTAACCGACACCCTGTGGCCGGTCAAGGACAACCGCGCCCGGCCCCTGATGCCGCTGCGCCGGGGCCACCTGGCGATGCTGGTGGCGGCGGGCTTCCTGGACAACCTGGCGCTGGAGGCCGACGGGCGGCGGGTCCTGGTCAAGGGGCGCACCGGCAAGGAGAAGGCGCTGGTTGAGGAGACCGAGCACACCGAGGTGTACCGGGAAAAGCTCAAGACCACCGTGGTGGCCCTCGACCTGGACAGCGGCGACATCACCGACATCTCCGCCTGACCCGGCGACATTCCCGCGACAACCGCGCCACCAGGCCCTGACGATTTCTTCCCGGTGGGGCCTGGCCTTTTGGAAAAACACACACAACCCCACTTATAAAGGAAGGTTGCCATGCAGATGACCCTGACCCTGGACGCCTGCGCCCGGTGCGGGCAGACCATCCTGCCCGGCGAAGCCGCCATGCAGACCGCCTCGGTGGACATCATTGGCGGCCGGGTGGTGGCTTCGCCGGTCCGCTCCTACCACCTCAAGGACGGCTGCCCTGCCGACGCCGGCGAGAGGTCCGTCCTACCCACCTCATAGACGGCTGCCCAACAGCCGTAACCACGAGGCCCCGCCCTTCCCTACCGGGAACCGGCGGGGCCTCGCTTCGTCAAAAGCGCATCCCCAACACAAGGAGAATTCCCATGAACCTCGGAGAGTTCATCGACACCTTCAAGGACGCCATCTCCCGCAGGGTGGTGGAGTCCTACCCGCCCCTGTACCGGCCCTCGGAAAACGGCGAGCGGCTGCCCCACCTGCTCCGCACTCCCCTGGGGGCGCAGGCCGACGCCATCCGGGGCGCGGCCCTCTCCCTGCAAGCCCACCGGGGCACCACGGTGGTGGGCGAGATGGGCACCGGCAAGTCCTTCATCGGCGCCGCCGCCGCCCACGCTGCCGGATTCCGGCGGGTCTTGATCCTCTGCCCGCCCCACCTGACCAGGAAGTGGAAGCGGGAGGTGGAGCAGACCGTCCCCCTGGCCCGCACCGCCATCGTCGCCTCCATCACCGACCTGGAGCGGCTGCGCCTCTCCGCCGGGTCCAGCCCCCTGTTCGCGGTGATGAGCCGGGAGCGGGCCAAGCTGTCCTACCGCTGGCAGCCCGCCGTCATCCAACGGTGGGCCACGGAAGGCGCCCGCCTGGTGCGGGACGACGAGACCGGCGAACCCTTCCGGGTGCCCTGCTGCGCCACCTGCTACGCCCAGGTGACCGACAAGGACGGCGTACCTCTGACCGACGCCGAGCTGCGCCGCCGCAAGCGCAACTGCGCCCGCTACGGCAGCCCCCTGTGGCAGGCCGACGGCTCCGGCCCCCGGCGCTACCCGTTGGCCGACTACGTGAAGAACAGGATGCGGGGATTCTTCGACCTGCTGGTCGGTGATGAGGTCCACGAGTATAAAGGGCGCGGCTCCGCCCAGGGCATCGCCGCCGGGGTGCTGGCCGACGTGATCGGCAAGTCCCTCAGCCTGTCCGGGACCCTGATGGGCGGCTACTCTTCCACCCTGTTCCACCTGCTCTACCGGTTCAGCCCGGAACTGCGGGCCGACTTCGCCCACTCCGAGGAGGGCCGCTGGATCGAGCGCTACGGCTTCCTGGAAGAGACCCGCAGCTACCCGGAGGACGACGCCTACGAGGACGGGCGCACCAGCCGCCGCAAGGGGTTCCGCAAGACGGTGCGGGAAAAGCCCGGCCTGGTGCCGTCGGCCCTCTTCCACATCATCGGCAACTCGGTCTTCCTCAAGCTGGCGGACGTGGCCTCCGCCCTGCCGCCCTACGAGGAGCAGGTGCTCCTGTCGGGGATGGACTCGGAGCCGGACGCCACCGGCTTCTCTCAGCGCAGCGCCTACGGCCACGTCTTCGACGAGCTGCACGAGGCCCTGGTCAAGGCGCTGAAGAAGGGTTCCAAGCGATTGCTCGCCACCTACCTGCAAACCCTGCTGGCCTACCCCGACGGCTGCACCCACGGGGAGACGGTCTTCGACCCGGCCAGCGGCAAGCTCATCGTCCAGGTCCCGCCCCTGACAGGGGTATGTAAGGTGATTTCAGGAGGGGGCGTGGTAGGTGATTTCCAGGTTGGGCTTGGGTTTGGGCCAGGGTTCGGGCAGCAGCCAGACCCGGTTCCAGAGGCGGCCCTTGAGCAGCAATCGCCGCAGCCAGTCGATGCCGTGGCGGATTACGCTGACCTTCCGTTTCGGCTTCTGCCAACTGTTGCGATGCCGGGACGACAGCGCCTTGGGCGGAGTTCTCAGGTTGCCTGGGGCGATCCTGCGGTCATGGGCGTCTTCCACCCTGGTGCCGTAGGCCAGGGCCAGCAGCGTGGCCACCGACAGCACCAGCCAGTGGCGGGATACGCGGGCTGGGTCGGTTCGCCTGGTCTTGTCCCACTTCCAGCCTATACTTTTGAGGGCCTTGAAGCCCAGTTCGATCCAGAACCGCAGGGCGTACCAACTGGGCCCCACTTCCTGGGGAGGCAGGTCGGTGAGGATGACCCAGGGTTCCTCCTGCTCGGCGTACCAAACCACGAGCAGGGTGCAACGGCGCTGGGCGGTTGGGGGACCGAAGGCGGTTCCGCGGCCAATCCAGGCTGTATCAGGACAGGAAACGAAGCGCAGAGCGGGCAACCGGCGCCCACCATCGGCGCAGAAAGTGATGTTCTTCCGATAGCGCATACAGGGGTGCCAGCCCTGGGCGCATATCTGCTTCCACAGCTTGGGACTGGATATGCCCCGGTCGCAGAGGACAATCACGGTCATTTCCTGGGGAACGGCTGGGGCCAGTTCCTTGAGCAGTTCCACGGTGGGGTCCATCCAGGAGCCGCGCTGGGTGGCGCGGTGGATGCTCCAGGCCACGGGAATGGCGCAGCCCCGGTAGAGGACGCTGATGACGATGGCGGTGGTCTGATCGCCCTTGAGGGTGGGGTCGATGGCCAGGGCCAGCCGGCCGGAACGCCACCAGGTAAGCACCCAGCGGAGCAGAGGGTTACGTCCAGCTGGGTTTTGCAGGGGCGGGCGCGGTCGCTGCCGTCGTAGAGCCACTCCCGGAGGTACTGGCGGAGGTTGTTCCACTTGCGCCAGGGCGAGAGGGCGGAGGCCACGGCGTTCTGGCAGGCGCTGCCGGCGAGAATAGCCCCGCAGACCCAGAGCGCCAGTCCGGCCAATTGTGGCTGGGAGAGGTGAGGTAAATGCGTTTCAATAGTTTGCCGAATCTGATAGGTTTCGCTGGGAAGGCGCATGGGGAACCTCCGGTGTCCGGTTGCGTAACGAACACCAGAATGCCGGATGGCCCGGTGCCTTCCCAAGGTTCATTCCGAGCCATTTTCAGCCGTTACATACCCCTGTCAGCGGAGACCCTCCCGACGAAGTGCCTTCCCTCATGCGGGAACTCGTCGCCTGGTTGAACCGCCCCAGCGACATACATCCCGTAATCATCAGCGGGATTGCCCAGTTCCAGTTGGTCCATATTCACCCCTTTCTGGACGGCAATGGTCGAGCGTCCCGGCTGTTGTCAACTCTCTGCCTTTACAGGGCCGGTTACGACTTCAAACGCCTTTTCTCCATCAGCGAGTATTACGACCGGGACCGCATAGCCTTCTACCAAGCCCTGCAAGAGGTCAGACGGTCCAATATGGACATGACCGGATGGATTGAGTTCTTCACCAGAGGACTGGCTACTCAGCTCGTAGAAGTAAAGGAGCGTGGGGATCTGGCGATTCGGCAAGATGTTCTGGTAAGGCGTCACCAGCTTTCCGAGCGGCAGGCGCTGGCCCTCGGCCATGTGCTGGGGCACGGGAAGCTCAGTATCGGAGACTTTCAGGAACTTTGCCCCGATACGCATCGGCGGACACTTCAACGTGACCTCAAGATTCTGGTTGGCGAGGGTTTGCTTTTCCGGCGCGGCAGCACCAATCAGGTGGAATACTTTCCAGTGCAAGGGATTGCCTGAGCTCGCGCCAAGCTTGCGACACAACTTGCGTCAAACTTGCGACATGACCGGGTTGCGGCGTGGGTTACCACGTATCCAAGCATCGAACAAGAGAAGGTTTCATGGACCAGAGAGATGACAGCTTGAACCATTGTCAAGAGGGTACTTGTCAGAGTTCCGGTCTCTACGTGGACGTAGAGAACCTGAACTCCGACGGCCAACTCATGGTCGAAAAGCTGGTTGAAGACTGGCCACCTGGTGTTCCTGTACTCTCGCGGCTAACTCTGTACGTGCGGGCCGATCAGGTCGAGTTGTGGAGGTTGTGGGCCGCCAACCGCTTCAAGGACCTGGCGGTCTCAGTCAAGGGAACCCAGCACTTCAGCCTGTCTTCATCCAAAAATTCAGCAGACATCGCCATCGCAACCAATGCAATGGCTGATTTGATTCTCAAGAGATCACCCACGTCGTGGTGTTCAGCGACGACAGTGATTTCATTTCCTTGTACGTTGCGATTCGTGACGAACCGGATGTCCTTGTGGACCATGACGAGGTGCCGTTCCTGTGGGTCGTGACTGACCGAGAAGGGTCGTTATCAACCACCATCAGGCAGTTCTTCCCCCTGGACCAACTGCATGTAGTCTCCGCAGGCTCCAGTTCTACCAAAGTGGTTGCGGAAGCAAAGTCAACTCGGTCCGGCAAGTCGGGTAAGTCGTCAAACCCTGCTGAGATTACCTGGTCTGAAATGGCGGAGCGAATCCTGCAAGAGATACCGGTAGGGGGGTTCAAAAGCACGGATTGTCAGGCTGTAATCAAGAAACATTGGCCCCAACACCCCCTGGCCAAGGCTGTTGGAGCTTCCTTTGGCAGCGATTTCAAGAATAACATCTGGCCGGTCCTCCAAACGCACGGAGTGAAGATAAGCGAACCGGGCAAGGCCCCAATTCGCTATGAAATGACTGCGGAAGCGAAGGGTTCTTTGCCGTGAGGAAGGGTTCTTTGCCGTGAGTATGGGACTATTCTCAATCTGAGCGTACCAACTCCACTGGCTGTGAGTGTGACCTGCTCCCTGACAACTGGTCCAGCCGGAATGCGAGTGTTTAGGGAGGTCTAACGGGAGGTGTTCGCTGGGAGAGGGAACCGAACAACTGGCAAGAGAGCCGGGATTCTCACTTAGCTCCGCTCTGTCCTGTCCAAGTAATGGGTTCCACCTCACCCACCGTCGAGTTCGAAATTATGGTATCTGTCAATTGGAATAACACTCGCCCGTTGAACGGGTCGCAGTACGCAGGGTTCGAGGAGCTATGTACCCAACTGGCGCGACTTGAAACACCGGATAACGCCAAGTTCACCCGCACCGGGAATCCTGACGCGGGCGTCGAGGGCTATTGCGTCTTGCCAAGTGGAGACGAATGGGGTTGGCAAGCTAAATATTTCTTTTCCCTCGGCGATTCCCAATTGGAGCAAATCGACGACTCCGTCAAAACTGCTCTCGATAAATATCCCAATCTCAAGCGATACTACGTTTGCGCTCCCATTGACCGAGCCAATCCTCGTGCTCCAGAACGTACCTATGCAATGGATAGGTGGAACCAACGTGTTCAGAAGTGGGTGGGTTGGGCTCGACAACGCAATATGCAGGTTGAGTTCGAGTGGTGGGGTGCATCAGAACTGGTGGCAAAACTTTCTCAGCCCCAGCAGATCGGACGATTGTATTACTGGTTTGGCAATCACGGTTTCGATCAAGGCTGGTTTCTCAAACGTCTAGATGAAGCCATCTGCGCTGCTGGTCCGCGATATAACCCTCAGCATCACGTCGAGCTGGATATCGCCGAGTCTTTCGAAGACTTCGCACGTACAGTTGACTCATTCAACCGCATCAAATCACTCGCGATTGAAGTGCGCCAGCGGGCCCTATATCTGAGGCATCCAAGGTCGCATGACCATCAGCCATTGGACATACCGGCGCTTCAACCCCTGTTGAGCGAGGTAGATTCGGTATTGGATGAATTCAGGGCGTTGGAATTCAATCCCGATGGTGAACTGCAGATCCAACCCATTCAGCAGGTTCTCGCTCGAGCAACCGGCATCGCGAACGAAGCCAGAACCATTGTCGCCGAGCTTCGGCGCGAATACGCTAGCCAACCAGACAATAGCGAGGAACGCACCCAACAACAAAGAAATCCTTACTCCCGCGTCACCCAAGACCTCAGTGGCCTGGAAAGAGAACTCGATAGCGTAAAGTACAGCCTGGGCCAAGCTGCAGGCGTGACGAACAACGACCTCATGGTTCTCAAGGGCAGTGCTGGTACTGGCAAAACCCACTTGATGTGCGATTTTGCCAGACGGCGGGTCGACGCGGGTGCACCAGTCGTACTGTTAATGGGTCAGCGGTTCACCGACCCAGGAGACCCTTGGCGTCAATTGCTTGAACAAGTTGGGATGCACGGAGAAACCCCCGACACGTTTGTCGGGGCGCTGGAGGCGGCCGCTCAATCGGCCAATTCCCGCACGCTGTTGATGATCGACGCGGTGAATGAGGGTTGGGGTCGCGACATTTGGCTAAACCATCTCGCCGCATTCCTTTCCCGAATCCAGCAATCCCAGTGGATTGCCACCATTTTGTCCGTCCGGAGCATTTACGAACGGGCGATAATACCCGAGCACCTGGGGATGCGCGCCGCGTCTGTCACTCATTTTGGTTTCAGGAGGCGCGAGTACGAAGCTACTCGCATATTTTTCGAACATCACGGGATCGAATTCCATTCAACCCCGATTTTGTACCCAGAATTTGCGAATCCCTTGTATCTGAAGACGATATGCCATGTACTGCAGTCGACCGGACAAACCCGCCTGCCGAGAGGGCGTCAGGGCATAACCGCGGTACTGCATTCATTCATTGACGTCACAAATGAGCAACTGGCTGGTCGGCTCGACTACGATCCGAAAGAGAACCTGGTTAGCCTTGTGCTGCAAAGGCTGGCCGTGAGGTTCCTCGAAACCGGCAACAATTGGCTAATCAGGGAAGACGCGGTCCAAATAGCTAACGGTGTCCTTCCAGGCAGAGAATTCAGCCGTTCGCTCTATCGTGGAATGGTGGACGAAGGAGTCCTGTTGGAAGATTTGCGCGGGTCACGCGGCAGCAGCGTACTCGAAATCGTATCCATTGCGTTTGAACGCTTCGCCGATCATGTCGTTGCCGACATGGTCATCCAAAATCACCTGGACAGGAATAGTCTGTCTAAGATGTTCGAAAGCCTACCCACACGATGGAGGCGTTTTGGCAGGCGGTTCCTGCATCTCTGCGGGAACGGAGTTGCAGGATTTATCGACAGGAGCGATGCTCTGGTCAACTTCGCTGAGAGCTATCGTTTCGCTTCCCAAAGCGTGATCGAGGCACTGTGTATCCAAATGCCTGAGCGTACCGGTCGTGAGTTGGTCCGCATAACACCACGATTCCAAGGTCTATGGGGGATCGGGGAAGCATTTTTGGAAAGTTTGGTGTGGCGCGATTTATCCTCCTTTTCGGAAGAAACCCACGTCGTGCTAAAGGAGTTGATCGCCAACAGGAGCATGTATCCTGAACCCAAAGACACCCTCATAACGGTCTCGGCAATCCCGGAACACCCGTTCAATGCGGACTTTCTGGACCGCAGACTGCGCCAAGACTGCATGCCTGACAGGGACACTTGGTGGAGTACGTATCTCCACCGTACCTGGGGTGACGAAGGGCCAGTTGACCGGCTGGTCGAATGGGCGTCCAATATTTCTCCTAGCGAGAAAGTGGATGAGGTGGTGGTTGACCTAGCCGCGACAACCTTGGGTTGGATGCTATCCACTCCTAACCGTTTTTTGCGAGACCGGGCAACCAAAGGGTTGGTCGCACTTTTGACCGGCCGACTGGCATCGTTAGACCGACTCGTAAACCGATTTGCGGACGTGGACGACCCATATGTCGTCGAACGCATTTATGCTGTCGCCTATGGGATCGCTATGCGTAGCAACGACGCTACTGAAGTGGGCCGCGTAGCCCAATCGGTTTTCAGGCATGTGTTTGCTGATGGAACTCCGCCGGCACATTTGCTGCTGAGAGACTTTGCTCGGGGCGTGATAGAACGTGCAGCCTATCTTGGTGCCGCAGGAGACCTAGACCTGGCTCTGGTTCGCCCTCCTTACCGAAGCACATTCCCGGAGATCCCAGATGAGCAATTAACCCAAGATTTGATACTCGAGATGGAGCAGTCGGCTGGTGACGACGACGGCCGGTCCGCTTGGCAGGCAATAAGATTCTCCGTCCAGCACTGGGACTTCGCAAGGTACATCTTGGGCACCAATTCCACAGACACATCTCGACATTGGTTGTCCATTGGGACCGAGCAGGAACAATGGAAATCTGCCGAGGAGCGAGAGCAACAACTCATCCCGCTATTCAACGGTATTGAACGAATTGCATGGAAAGAGTACCTCGACGCCTGCCAATCAGTCCCGCCCCCGCAGTTCGAGTTCCTCCAGGCCGAAGATGACCATGAAGACCCGGTTCAGCAAGACGGTGACAATCGGAGCCGCCTCCAGATTCTTACTCTCAACTCTTCAAGCATATATCGATATATCGCGCGGATTCCACCGAAGTTGATGATGCGTACTGCCGGTTTGTGGCAGCCTTGTCCGAGGAGCACTGGGATGAATGGGCTTCACGGCACAAAACCCGGCCAGGTTTTGATATACAAGTTATACAGCGATATATCCTCCAGAGAGTAGTTTCGTTGGGATGGACCGCGCGACGCTTTGGGATTTTCGATAGCTCCCTACACTTTGCTGGAAGCCACCCTCGCGGCACCCGCAAACCAGAGAGGATGGGTAAGAAATACCAGTGGATTGCATACCATGAAATACTGGCGTTCATGGCCGATAACTACCAATACCATGAACAATGGGAAACGGTACACGACTATCAGGGGCCCTGGCAGGCGGGCCGTCGGGATATAGATCCGTCCAGCATCATGGATTCCTGGGCCGGCGAAGGTGAGACCTCAAATACGCGCCGACTTACTTGGTGGGCGCCATTAGAGTACGACAATTGGCGAGTAGACTTGCCCATATCAAGTTGGACGGCCGACGCCTCAGACGTGCCTTCATTGGATCAGGGGTTATTGATTACTGATCCAAACGACCCCGACACCCTATGGGTAAATGCGTACTGTTTTCAGGTGCGTAGTGAGCCTACTCCGCCCGATATTCGAGAGTACGATGTCGAGCGCAAAGAGATTTGGACCCGGTCCATCGGCTTCTTGGTACCCCAAGGGAAAGCGGATGATTTCCTAGAGTGGGTACTTTCCGGGGAATATTCGAAGGAAAACTGGCCTTTATCAATTCCAGATTTCGCTGGTAGCTATAGTGCGTTCTTGGGCGAATACGCTTGGATCCCTGTTTTTGATCAATTGACAAATTCAGTAAGGTTAAATGAGCATCAATGGTGTCATCCGCCGGGGTCGGAATCGACTATGGCTTACGGCCTTGCCGCGCATTGTTCGACCGCAGGGAGCGAGTACGATTGTTCGGCTGATGAAGATGCGATCTCTACGTTGTACTTGCCGAGCCATTTGGTAGTCCAGGGCTACCGATTAACTTGGACCGGAGTTGGCGCCGACTATGTCGACTCCAGTTCAAAAGTGGCAGCATATGACCCATCCGCCCATGAGCCGGGTCCCAACGCACTCTTATTGCGTTTGGATTTACTCGAGAGGTATCTTGCTGAGCACGACTTGGAAATGTTCTGGGCCATCAACGGAGAAAAGCAGTCTATGGGGACGCATGGGCAGCCATACGGTTGGCTTCAATTCCAAGGAGCGTACGTTTTACGGGACGGAAATCCAGTCGGAAAATCAAAGTGGGTTCACAACAGTCCGAGTGGTCGGCGCCGAAATCCGCCGGTCTGACTGGACTGGAACCGACCAATGTGGTCCACCAACCTGGATTCCTCAAATCCGGACTTCCCACCGAAAAGTTCGCAATACGGTACACTTAGGCCCACCAAGCTGGACAAAATCAAGAACCTTTGAGATCAGGTTCAGGATGGCCGTGTAGTCATAGGCGACCCGGACACATAATGAACCCCAAGAGCCCCCTTCTCTTGCGATTTGGAGAAGGGGTTTCAATTTGGCGGATTGACCTGCTTAGTTGGTTGCAATGGGGCCACCGCCTTTCGGCGATGGAAAAGTCCAGAGGACGCTGCGGGTGCTAGGCAGTGCTAATGCTTCAATGAAGCCATAGCAAAACTATGGGAAGACTCTGCCCGCAGGGTAGTTGACAGGTCAAGAGGCAGGCCATTCTCCTTTATAAGAACTGCCTAGCAAATAAATTGCTCCAGGAGGTAAGTGATGGATGATAATTCTCGACCTCTCCCAACCGATGACCAAATTGACCAATTGATATTGGATTGTGCTGTTTCGGGGCGACTCGCCCTTAATGGCGTGGATATGCTGATTAACTACGTCCGCGCAATGAGGGGGGAAATCTGCCATTGCGAGGAGTATATCATCCCGAAGGGCAAATCCATCAAATTTTCCTGACACCCCAGAACTGCCAGCCAAACTTCGATGGAGAAAAGACGATGGACATTCTTAATTTGGATCACATCAAAGAAGCTCTGTCCGGCAACGCCGCAGCTTTTCGCTCAGTTACGGAGTACCAGCCGGCCGGCGGCCCCGGGGACAAGATTTTCCCGCCCACCTACGAAAGAGGCAGTTACGCCACGGAACTGCGATACATCGACGGCGAAGAAGTCAACTGCGTCCTGCTGGACTCGGTGCAGTCCCAAGCTAACCGCATGGAGTTGGCCTTGCTGGAGGAGTGGGAGTCCGGGAAGGCGCCGTTGCCGGTCATCACCGTGGATTTTACCGGCGCAGATCTGCCCAAACCTTTTCGAGTTACCAGCCTGGACGCGCCCCACCGCATCGCCGACGCCCTCCTGCGCGACAGCGAACTGGACGGCGTTATGTTTCGCCAGTCCGTAACCGGCAAGCGGCTGGATACTCTCGACCCCCGAAACGGAACGGCATTGTTCGAGCTATGCCCTACCGCCCTGGTTTTCGGGATGTGGGACTCTACCGGGCCCCGGGGCGGCCTCGGCGTCAAGTTCCAACGCGCGCTGGTATCGGAAATCGTGGGTTTTCACGCCCAGCAAGGCAAGAAGACCAGCAGCCGCCTCGACCCGGCGCAGATATTGAGGGATGCCGGACCGGTGTACCGTACCAAAGATGGCGATTGGACCCTGGAGCAAGCCGAAGCTGGAGAACGGAACAGCCGAGGGGTTCGGCCCTCCGAAGTTAATCATGGCAACATCCCTCCAACAATTACCGACGGCGGTTTCACCATCAGCAAGGCCGTGCAGACAACCGTGCTTTCCCTGCCCGCGTTGCGCCGTCTGCGTTTCCCCATAAACGGAGCTAACCCCGACTCACAAGCGGACTTGGCGGCTCGTACCGTTCTGGCGTCCCTTGCCCTCTTCGCCGCCGCGCTAGTCCGCGAGCAGGGGGCTGACCTGCGCTCCCGCTGCTTGCTGTATCCCACTGCCCCGGCAGTATGGGAGTTGCTCGCCCGCCCTGGCGAGGAACCCCGGAAGTTCGATTTCCCCGGAGAACAAGCCCTGACGGTATATCAACAGGCGGTGGATGAGGCCAGAGGCGCCGGGCTTCCCTGGCTGGAACAGGAGTTGGTCCTGAAACCATCGAGTCAACTCTTGGCCCTTGTCCGCCAAAGCCAAGTGCTGGCCGCCGAGGTAACGGCGAATGGCGGGGAGGAGTAATTATGGCCGCCATCGGCATACGCTTTCTCATGGGCTGGTCGATGTCCACCCACTCCGCCGACCGGGAGCGCCCCGAGTGGCCGCCCCACCCCGACCGGGTATTCATGGCCCTGGCCGCCGCTCACTATGAGACGGACGGCGCCGACAGCGAGCGGGAGGCATTGCTCTGGCTGGAGAGTCAGGGAGCCCCGAATATGTGGGCCAGCGACGCCGCCCACCGGGAGACCATGACCACCTACGTTCCAGTAAATGATACCTCCGCCCTCGGTCGTAGACCGGGCAGGCGACCTTCAGCACAGCAAGTCAACGCCGGGTTGCAACTTCTCCCGGAAAACCGCTCTCGCCAACCACGCCAGTTTCCGGTAGCCATCCCCCGCGACCCTAGGGTGTACCTGGTCTGGCCGGATGACCCCTCGCCGGAAGTGCGGGCAGGGCTGGAATCTCTGTGCAGCAAGGTGGTACGGGTCGGACATTCGGCATCGCTGGTCCAGGCTTGGGTCGAGGATAACCCTCCCGAACCCAAACTGGTTACGACGGCAGGCGTGGCCCAACATCAGCTGCGGGTATCCGGGCCGGGCCGCATGAATCACCTGACGGCCCAGTACGAGAACGACCGCAGACCTGAACGTTCACGATGGGTTGCCTACACCCGGGCGCAACCGGATCCCGAACCGGCAGCCCCCGGCGGCGTCTTCCATGACCGGCTGCTGGTGCTGCGCCGGGAGGACGGCAGAAGGATGGGATTGGAGAGCACGCTCATACTATCCAATAAACTTCGCAATGCAGTGGTCAAGCACTGTCCTGAGCCGGTGCCGGAATGGGTTAGCGGACACACCGCTGACGGACGGCCATCCCAGGAACCGCACCTCGCCTTTCTGCCCCTCACCTTCGTGGGCCGCAAGCACGCCGACGGACACCTGCTCGGCTTTGCCCTGGCCATACCAAAGCGCGTTGACCCAGCCGAACAGAGCCGCTGTCTCAGCCCGGTCCTGGGTTTCGACGAGGACGGCTCCCCGCGCCGGGTGCGCCTCTATGACGGGGCCAACTTTGAATGGCTGCTGAAAATGGAAGACCGGGAATCGCCCCCCACCTCACTGCGGTCTGAAGTATGGACCCGCCCGGCCCGGCGCTGGGCAACGGTGACTCCCATCGTATTCGACCGCCACCCTAAAGGGCAGGATAAGGAAAGTCAGGCAGAGCGAATGGTGGAGGAAGCCTGCGAAAGAATCGGGCTGCCCCGTCCCGTGGATGTAGTCCTCAGTCAGGTTAGCCTGCACCTCGGCGTTCCTCACAGCCGGTCATTTCCTGCCATACGCCGCAAGTCCGGTAACGGGCGGTTGCAGCATCTTCATGCAGTGTTGACCTTTGCCGAACCCGTCGCTGGCCCGGTAATTCTCGGCGCAGGCCGCTACCGGGGCTATGGCCTGTGCCGGCCGATCCAGTGGGATGGAGGTGACTCGGAATGAGAGAGTTGACCGCAGAGCAGTTCGATGATTTCTTCCACGACCTTTGGTGCAAGGAGACAACCCACCGGATCCCTCAGTGTTTTACGCCTTTTCCGTGGCAGTCCGAACTGGCCCGCCGGGTGGCGGAGGCTCAACCAGGCGATTCCTATTCCTGCTGGCCGCAAGCCTTGGCCCTGCCGACCGCGGCCGGCAAGACCGCCTGTGTCGATATGGCAATCTTCGCCCTCGCTTGCCAAGCAGACCGCGCCCCCGGGGAACGCACTGCTCCCCGCCGCCTATTCTTCGTGGTGGACCGGCGGGTAATCGTGGACGAGACCTTCGAGAGGGCGCGCAACTTGGCGGAAAAGTTGCGCGATGCACGTAAAGATACTGGAGGCATACTCAAAAAGGTGGCGGACAGTTTATGTTCCCTCACGCAGAGCGGCGATGAGGATGACCCGTTGGCCTGTTTTCAACTCCGGGGCGGGATGTACCGGGATGACGCTTGGGCCCGGTCGCCGCTCCAGCCCACCGTGGTGGTCACCACCGTTGACCAGTTCGGTTCCCGCCTCCTGTTCCGGGGATACGGGTCAAGTCCCGGTATGCGCCCCGTCCACGCCGGGCTTGCCGCCAACGACTGCCTGGTACTGCTGGACGAGGCCCACTGCGCCAACCCCTTCCGCCAGACGGTTTCTTCGGTGCAGCGCTACCGCGAGTGGGCTTCCCAACTCTGCAACATCGGGTCTATCCCCTTCCACTTAACCCTGATTTCGGCCACCCCTCCCCAGGACATTAGGGACGAAGAACGCTTCACCGCCGGAGATGAGGACCGGAACCACCCGGTGCTGGGCAGGCGCATCAACGCATCCAAACCCACCAGGCTGGTGCCGGTGAGAAACCGTCGGGGTTCAACCTCGGTGGGGGACGACGCCCGGGGTCTGCCGGAGGAAAATGCTGCCGATGGGCGCCAAGCAGAATCCGAGAGACGACGTAGAGCTCGTGAGCGGCAGGAACTGGAATGCCTGGCAGAGACCATCGCCAGCGAAGCCGTAAATCTGGCCGGCCCCCAGCGCAAGGCCATCGGGGTTATGGTCAACCGGGTCGCCACGGCGAAGCTGGTATACGAAAACTTGCGCAAGGCCGACAAGGACGCCACCCTGCTTACTGGACGGATGCGGGCCATTGACCGGGACGATGTTGTCCGCGACTTGTATCCTCTGAAGACCGGCGAGGAACGCGAGGAACGGACGCGCTTCATTGTCGCCACTCAAACCCTGGAAGTGGGCGCTGACCTGGACTTCGACGGGCTGGTCACCGAGTGCGCCAGTCTCGACGCCCTGCGGCAGCGCTTCGGACGCCTGAACCGGGACGGACGCGACATCGAAGCCCAAGCCGTCATCGTCATACGGGCCGACCAGACCAACCCCAACAACAAAACGGCGGACGACCCGGTTTACGGCACAGCTTTGGCCGAGACTTGGCAATGGCTCAATCACAAAGCCGGAAAGGACGTCATCGATTTCGGCTACGCGGACATGGATGGCATCGTCCCCACCGGCGAAGAGGAGCTTAACAAGCTGACTTAGCAGGCAGCGGACGCCCCGGTAATGCTGCCCGCTCACTTGGACGCTTGGGTGCAGACCTCGCCGGTCTCTACGCCGGACCCCGACCCAGCCATTTTCCTGCACGGCCGCGCCCTCGGCGCACCGGAGGTGCAAGTCTGCTGGCGCGCCGACCTGGCCCGGGAAGATATGCTGGACGCAGAGCGCGCCGTTGGCATCGTGAGCCTTTGCCCCCCTGTATCGTCGGAATGTATCTCAGTCCCGATTCACGTCCTCTGCCGCTGGCTTGGAGGAACGTACAGCGGCCCCGATACTGAAGACAGTGACCTGGAAGGGGCCTTTCTCCCTGATGAGGACTCGTCAAGAGAGCGTGGCGGAAGCCAGCACGGGGCCTTGCGCTGGAGCGGGCCGACGGAAAGCCGCCTGATTGTCAGCCGTGCAGACCTGCGCCCCGGCGATACCGTGGTCATCCCGGCTGAGACGGGCGGATGGGATGTTTTCGGGCACATACCCCCTAATCACATCAAAGACCTGGGAGACCGGGCGCATCTCCAGTCCAGGGACAAACCCCTGCTGCGTATCCATCCCAAAGTAGTGGAGTGGTGGCCTGAAGTCCCAGCGAAAGCCTTTTTCCAAATAATCGCTCGGAAGACCCAATCCGCCGAGGATTGGGATGACTTAGAAGCTCAAATCCCGGAGAGCCTCGACAAATTGGCAGTGGAAATCACGGAGATTGAAGATACTCGCTAACGGGAACAATGGCGATGGCTGGAAAAATCAGCCGAGGCCCTGGCCAAGGAATACAAGAGGGGACGACGCCCCAAGATGACGCCCTACCCCGAACCCGAAACCCGGGAGGATGACGACGAGGTCTATGGATTCGTCCTGCAAGGTTCCCGGCGTCTGTACCAGTATACGGCCTCAACCCTCACCAGCGAGGACGATTCTTATTCGGCAACGGTGCGGGTACCACTGGACGACCACCTGGAAGGCGTGGAGCGGTGGGCCAAGGGTATCGGAGAAGGCGCCGGACTGCCTGACTCGCTGGCGGCAGACTTGGCGTTGGCGGCCCGTTGGCACGACGCGGGCAAAGCCGACCCACGGTTTCAAGCGTTGCTGCACGGCGGCAACCCCTGGGCCGCAGAACCGCCGCTTCTCGCCAAGTCGGGCAGGCTGCCCACCGGCCGGCGGGAATATGAACGCGCCCGCCAGCAAAGCGGCTACCCCAAAGGCGGACGACATGAGATGCTCTCGGTGCGTATGCTTGAGAACTCCGGCCTCTCGAAAGCGGCAAACGACGAAGACCTGGTATTGCATCTTGTCGCCAGCCACCACGGGCGTTGCCGCCCCTTTGCCCCGGTGGTAGGCGACAGCAATCCGGTCGAGGTGGAGGAGACGATTCTCGGATGCCAAATGTCGGCAAGAAGCGATACCGGACTGGAGCGGCTGGACAGCGGGGTAACGGAGCGATTCTGGCGACTGGTACGCCGCTACGGCTGGTGGGGCCTGGCCTGGCTGGAAGCCCTGATGCGCCTGGCCGACCACCGTTGCAGCGCGGAAGAGCAGAAAAAGCACGACGACGCTGATAGTCAGGCGAAGGAGACAGCGAAATGACCGAACAGAAAAACGGCGGGTTGCTGCTATCTGGGCTGGACGGCGCCAACCCCCCGGCATTCCTGGCGGCCCTGGGGACGCTGCGGGGCCTCACCATCGCTTGGCCGAAGCGCCGGGTATGCCTCTCCTGGACGCTGCGGGACACTTGGCGGCCCAGCCTGCAAGTTGATGGAGACGCGCCGACCGAAGATGAGGCACTGGACGGGCTGGAGCATTTTTGGAAATGTGTCCGGGGCATGAGGCTTTGGAAATTGGGGATAATCTTACAGTTCCAACCGGCGATTTCCGCACCCACGCGCAAAATGCAGCCTTAGCAGCATCTCCCTCACCCAAAGGACGGTCTACGGCGGACTTCATGGCCGCTTTCGGCTGCGACTTGGTTGAGTCTGCCGACCGGAAGGGACAGATTCAGGATACGGCATTGCGCACTATGAGCGGGACTGGTCATCAACACTTCCTCAAGACCATGCGCGACCTCACGGAGAAAGTCGGCCGGGACAAGTTGCAGCAGTGTTTGTTTGGTAGTTGGGAGCGGAAAGACCCTCAACTGTCTCTGCGTTGGGACCCGGAAGACGACCGCCGGTACGCTCACAGGTGGAAGAATCCCAGCGACGACAAGGTATCCGTCAAAGGCCAAAAGAGCGGCGCGCCGACCGAATGGGGCGCCAACCGCCTGGCCTTTGAAGCCTTGCCGCTCTTCCCGGTAATGCCGATACCCCGTGGAGTGCAGACCACCGGATTCTCGGGAACCCGGAGCCGCGACACGTTTTGGACATGGCCTATCTGGGATGTTCCTGTAGGTCTGGATACGGTTCGCTCCTTGCTGGCTTTACCCGAACTCCAAGGCCGCGACATTAGCCCGGAAAACCATGAAAGAATGGCCGCTATGGGTATCCGGCAAGTGTTCAGATCCCGGCGGGTCACCATCGGCCAATATCGCAACTTTACCCCATCCACCCCAGCGTGACCTGCGCCAATTATCAGGGAGAGTGAGGCGAATGATGACGAATGGCAGCCAGAAAACCACGTCAATTACCCCCACCACGGAATCCGGAATGTCCACCATTGCCCTTCCGGAACTGGTACCCGCCCGGATGCTCAACGAGTACGCCTATTGCCCTCGCCTGGCCTACCTGGAATGGGTGCAGGGAGAATTCGAGGACAGCGTGGATACCGTCGAGGGCCGGTTCCAGCACCGTCGGGTGGACCGCCCGGCGGGAGAACTGCCCGTCCGTTCTACCGGAGATTCTGCCGACCTGCCGGACGAAGACGACACTGCCTGCGAGACCATCCATGCCCGTTCCGTGATGCTTTCCGACAGCGCCGTGGGCGCAATCGCGCGAATCGACTTGATTGAAGGCCAGGGCAACGTGGTCACCCCTGTGGACTACAAGCATGGTAAGGCCCCTGATGTCCCCGAGGGGGCGTGGGAGCCGGAACGAGTCCAGGTCTGCCTCCAGGGCCTGCTGCTCCGCGCCAACGGCTACACCTGCGACGAGGGAATGCTCTACTTCGTTGAGTCCCGCCAGCGGGTGAAAGTCCCGCTGGACGATGCCCTCATCCTACGGACGATGGAACTGCTGTCGGGAATCAGAAACATGGCCGCATCGGGGCAAATTCCCGAACCCTTGGTTGACAGTCCGAAATGCCCCGGATGCTCCTTGGTGGGTATTTGTCTCCCCGACGAAGTGAACTTCATCGCGGCTAAAGCACAGACCGTCAAGCCGGCGGATGTCCGCCGGCTGGCGCCCGCCCGGGACGACTCCGTACCCGTCTACGTCCAAGCCCAGGGAGCCGTTGTCGGCAAGTCCGGCGACCAGTTGCAAGTGAAACAGAAGGGGCAGACGCTGCAAAAAGTTCGCCTTATGGAAGTCTCTCACCTGTCCATTTTCGGCAACGTCCAGGTCACCGCCCAGGCGCTCCGGGAACTGTGCGCCCGGAACATCCCCGTCTGCCACTTCACATACGGGGGATGGTTCAGCGGCATTACCAACGGAATGAGCCACAAGAACGTGGAACTGCGCTGCCGCCAATACGTTGCAGCTATGACGCCCGAAGCTGCCCTGCCCATCGCCCGCCGGATGGTCTTCGGGAAGATAAAGAACTGCCGTACCCTGATGCGCCGGAACCACCGGGAGCCGCCCGCCGCCGTTCTGGCGGAGTTGGACCGGCTGGCCGACCGGGCCCAGGCGGCCCCTTCCCTGGACACCCTGCTGGGCATCGAGGGGGCTGCGGCCCGTACATACTTCTCGGAATTCCAAGGCATGATCAAGACCGAATCCCTGGACTTCGACTTCCACGGGCGGAACCGGCGCCCTCCCCGGGACCCGGTGAACGCGATCCTATCCTTTCTCTACGCTATGCTGATCAAGCAGGCGACGGTTACGGCGTTGACCGTAGGCTTTGATCCTTACCTGGGGTTCTACCACCAGCCCAAGTACGGCAAGCCTGCCCTCGCCCTGGACTTGGTGGAGGAATTCCGTCCCCTGGTTGCCGACTCGGTGTGTCTGACCCTCATCAACAACGGAGAACTGGGGCCAGAACACTTCACTGTCCGGGGAAACGCGGCGGCGTTGACCCAGAACGGCCGCCGCAAGGTCATAGAAGCCTGGGAACGCCGGATGGACACTCTGGTCACACACCCCCTTTTCGGCTATGCCGCCAGCTACCGCCGCATCCTGGAAATCCAGGCACGGCTGCTGTCCCGGCATCTTCTGGGCGAATTGCCAACCTATCCGGTATTCAGAACGAGGTAGCCATGCGCAATCGATTCCTAGTGTGCTACGATCTGTCCGACCCCAAACGATTGGCCCGTACCTACAAGAAGATGAACGGGTTTGGCGAACCGGCCCAATACTCGGTGTTCATATGCGACCTGTCGCCCAAGGAGAGGGTTCTGCTTGAGACCGCCCTAACGGAGACCCTGAATCTCAAAGAGGACCGGGCGCTGATTGTGGACATGGGACCTTCGGAAGGACGGGGCCGCGAGAGTGTTACAATCTTGGGGAACGCCCGCGAGATGCCCCGGCGGGCAGTGGTAGTGGTGTGATGCCCGGTCTGAAATCGCCCCGCGAGAGGTCCGGTAGTGAAGTCCTCACCTTGCACCTCTCGCAAACCGTCTGTTATGAACCGGGCCTTTTACGCTGGATCGAGTCGGAGCGGTGGCGATTTGTGTTACCAAATGCAGCGAAAATCACACCGTTACGCTCAATGTCAACCGAATTTAGGAGCAGATAGCCATTTCCATCTCCGAAAGGCGGTGGCCCCATTGAAGCCACACCGCCCTGGACTGGGTGCGGGAGAACTGGCCGATTTCCATCTCCGAAAGGCGGTGGCCCCATTGAAGCTGGACCACTTCCAGCAGATTTTAGCGGCGATTGCGGAATTTCCATCTCCGAAAGGCGGTGGCCCCATTGAAGCCTAGACGTGGACCTGGCGGAAGCCTACGGGATGAAACTGATTTCCATCGCCGAAAGGCGGTGGCCCCCGTGAGTTCCTGCAAGAGGGCACCCTCCCGGAGCCAGGGCTATCGCATGAGGATTGGAACGCCTCTGTTAAGTCAGCACGCCCCCGTCATTCCGGCGGAGGCCGGAATCCAGGAAGTCTTGCTGTTGAAGAATTGGCGCATTTGTAGAACGTTCTGAATTCCGGCCTCCGGGAGATCAACCCTCCGGGAATGGGAGAGGTTCCGGCAGAAGCACCCGGAGACCGTATCAATCGCACAAAGGGAAGAGGAGCAGGATGCCCCACTGGCCTGAGACATTCCTCATGGCCCGTTTACTCCGGAAAACACATGCCGACTGATCAGCCGATGAGAGCCGGCTGGCCGTACATCGACCAGCAGCCGAAGTTGTCCAACGGGCCATACTCCTCCAACCGTTTGATGGTGGTGGTCAGCATGGGGATTCCCATCCTGCTCCCCAGGTCCTGGAAGACGGACTCGGCATCATCGTTCCAGCAGACGAACAGCGCTGGCCAGCCGTCCCCCCGGTCGGCTGAGCCGTAGCCGTTGAGTTTTCGCCCCACCCGAGCCTCACCCCGGGCCGTCCGCTCGTACTCGAAATAGGCCCACGTCGGCCCGTAGGGGCTGCGCTCCAGGAAGACCATCCCATCGGGAGAGATGCCGCTGGCCTTCAGATGCTCCCAGGAACGCCAGCCGGCAGCCACGGGAAGACCCCCCGCCAGGAAGTGGCCGATGCAGGACATGACGCCGTCCTCGTGGGCCCGGAGGTGGGGCTTGTTGACCCAGGAGAGAGAATCAACCCGGTCGGTGCATTGGGAGTAGTGGACCCGGTCCCGGCGGGAGATGCAGTCAATGCCCTTCGGGACCGCCATGTAGCGGTACTTCCCGCCATGCCAGAGGCGGTCCACAAAGCCGAGATCATAGAGCGCCTTGCAGGAATTCTGCGCTGACTTGCCCTTGGAACCCTCCTCAAGGGCCTGGCGGGCCATATCCAGAGTGGCGCCAGGCCACTGGGAAACGATGTCCAGAACCCGGCCCAGCGCCTGGCCCCGCTTCTCCACCCAGGGGGAAACCGCCAACCGGCGATCCCAGCCCCATCCCCCAGTGTCTCCGAAGTGGACCGGCTGGTAGACCCAGCCCCGGCTGGCCCGGCAGTTCCCGGCGCCGGACCTGCTGCCATCCCGGGCGCACCACACCGCGACCTGGTCCTCAAGGTAGTAGCGGCGGGCCGCCCGGTAGACCAGCTCCCGCTGCCACTCGTCATTCACGACAAAGGCCAGCAAACTGGGCCAGGGAGCTTCCAGGGAGATGGACAGGTCCCGGAGGTCCTGGGCCAAACGGCCCAACCGGGAGGCAATCCAGTCCTCGGACTGGAAGAAACCACTCCAGAAGAGGGCGACCCAACCATGCCGGTAGCGGGCCACCGCGTCAAGACTCACCCCGTTCATCCAGTGAAAGGTCTCGAAGGGACCGAGGTCTTCGATCTGCGAGACCACCTGGTAGAACCACTCGATGGAAGGCAGACGTTCCAGGAGACGGCACCGGGAGAATTCCTGGTGCCAGGTGACGCCCAAACGGCTCAGGACAGAGAGCGCCATATCAGTCAGGAACCACCGCATGGAGAGGGAACCGTACCAACCCAGGGAAGCGGAACCCAACAGGCCAAGGTCACGCAGTTCACCGAGACGCTTGTAGATCACGCTGGAACCGACGCCGGCCAGAGCGGTGAGGTCCCGGGTGGTGGCCAGGGGCAACTCCGCCAGGAGATCAAGAAGCCTGCGGCCTCCGCTGGAAATCTCTGCAGGAACCTCTACGGGAACCTCTGCTGGAACCTCGAAATCAGCATTCATCGTCTAATCCTCAGCAGAGACCCGGCGCAGCTGAGCAAATTCCCGGGGGGCGCCATCCTGCGGTCCAGAATGTACGAAAGCCACCTCGGCCCGGGCAGTCAGAAGGGCCTCGGCGAAGGCCTGCTGGTGAATCTGTTCCTTCTGCTGCTCAACCTGTTCCCGAATCTCGATCTTCATCTTAGCTTCAGCCTCTCTAATCCTGACTTCAGCCTGCTTATTCGCCTTCTTGTAGGCTTGACCGAGATGACGACCCTGATTCTGCTCCAACAGAATTCGTACAGCCGGGTCCTCATCGCCGACATCCGCCATATAGGACAGAGCCTCGGGAGTAAACTGGCTACCCTTGATGTCAGCCGGCGTCAACCCCCTGGAAATCAGGTTTTTGAGGGCCGCCTCCTCAGTCCCGGCGAGTTCAGACTCCAAGAAGGACACCGCCGGAGCCTGTGCGATGGCAGGTTCAAGTTCAGGTTCAGGCTCATGCTCAGGTTCATAAGCATCGGCGGAAACATCGAAATCAGAAAGGTCGAAACCGGAACCGGATACCGGAGAACTCCCATTCGGCTTCACTGAAACAGCGGCATCACCATCCGGTTTTTCCAGACCACTGGAATCACCATCCGATTTCATCGACCTACCGGAATCGCCATCCGGTTTTACCGGACCACCGTCCCGCTTTTTCGAAGACCTGCCCCGCTTCACGGGACGGCTGGAATCGGCCTTGTCGAAATCACTGACGCCGGAACCGGCATTCCCCTCGCCATCGGGACCCGGCACAATGCCCAACTTGTCGCCGCCGTCCAACCGTTTCTGCAACTCCAAATCCATGCGTTGCAGGGACTCAGCGAAATCGACGGTATAGTCGACGGACCCCCGCAACACCGCTTCCACCGCTTCCGGGGATCCCCGGGTCAAATCCGGGGGCGGCAGGGTCTTCATGGAGAAAGCGGGGTAGCAGGTGGTGTCCGAGTTGATGCGGACACAGCAATGGTGGGGGTTCAGGTTGATCAGGAACCGCTCCGGCACCCGCTCCGCGTCCATCTCAGCGGAGATAATGTGGGCATCCTCCGCGGCCATCTGATAGCCGATGATGACCCCCACGTTGCCCAACACCCCGGCCTTGAGGCGACGGTCCGGGGTATCCAGCCGGGCCAGGGACTGGGTAGCCAGCATCATGCTGCAACCGTACTTCCGGATCTCGGCGAACATGCCCTCCCAGTCCGCGCCGGTGACCGTCTGGAACTCGTCGCACACCAGGAGGCACCGGGCCCGCTCCGAGGGAGCCAAACTCTCCTGGTCCCGGAGGGCCGACTCCACCAGGCTCACGATGGTGCCGCCCATCAGTGCGGCCGGTCCCTTGCCGACGGCGCCCTGGGCGGTGGAGACCAGCAGGACGAGTCCCTCCGAGAGGACGTCCGAAAGAACGATGGTGGACTTACGCTGCCCCATGATCACCGCGGCCCGCTTGTTGGCAGCATAGGCCCCGATGCGGCTGTGGACCGGCCCGACGGCTTCAGCCCGAGTGTCCCGAGGCCAAGCCATATAGGCGTGGAACCACTGCTTGAGGCGAGGGTCCCGTACCCTCTGAAGGGCCCGGCGCTGGAAGGCGCTCATCTCAACGGTGGCATCCTTCCCCTTGCCGGAGGCAACGCCATCCTCCAGGAGGGAGAGGATATCCAGCATGGTCAACATCTCGTCCGGCTGAGTATCGGGGTGGGAATTCCATTCATAAACGATGAGTAAGCTGTTTTTCAATATGTCCTCCAGGCGACCCCCCCAGTGTTCCCAGAGATGCTTGACGGTGTTGATGATGGTATCTACGCACCGGTCCCGGTCGGGGGAGAGATTGGGATCAACCAGATTGATCCCCGGCACGCGGTCCGTCCGTCCGAAGTCCAAGAGCCTGACCTTGTGGGCAATTTCTGGGGGAACCAGAGTGAGAATCTCCCGCACCAAGTCGGCGTGGGGATCGATCACCACAATAGCGCCGTCGTCCTTGCCCGCCGCCTTGCGGCGCAGCTTGTAATCGACGATGTGCTTGATGAGAGTGGACTTGCCGACGCCGGAACGGCCCAGAATGACGGCATGCTTCCGGATGGAAGACTCGGGCAAACGTATCTCCCGCTCCCCAGACTTTCCCACCAGGGGGCCGGAGTCCTCACCACTCGAGCTGAGGTCCCCCAGGTAGGGAATCAGGGAGCCGGAGGCAATTCTCTCCATGGAAGCCATCTCATCCATGCCCAGGGGCGGGTGCCAGACGGACGCAGCCTCCCGGGCTGACAGGACGGTACGCCGCGCGCGCTTCGGATCAAGCCAGCCGAGCACCTGGCTACCGCCCACAAAGGGATGAAGGTCATAGTCCTGCTGCATCAGCCAACCGAGAAGCCGGTTCTGTCCCGCCAGCCGGCTGCGCCGGTACTGCCGGTTGACGACGGAGTTGCCGGAGTAGCGGAAAAGCCGCCCAGACTGCCAGGAATTGCCCGCCGGGTCATCGAAGGAACGAATGCGGTTGATGACCTGTTCAATGTCGTCGAGAGGGAGCGCCTCCTTTTCCTGAGCCCGGTAGATGCGCACGATCTGAAGCTCGGTCCAGAAACCCAGGGATTTCAGCTTCTCCTCCACCAGGGCCTCATCCAGGTAGGGCCGGCGACGGCCGGAAAAGAACTTCCGCCACAGGAAGAATCCCAACGCTCCCATGGAGAGAGCCCCGCCGTTGAACAGGACCATCCCGGGAATATTCCCATTGTGGTAGAAGAACCAGTTCATCCCGGCGAACCCGGCCAGGCCGGCCAGGAGGAGAATCAAAGGAGATGCCATCTCGCCGCCCTCAACCTTGCTTGAAACGGGCCGGGGAGCCCGGTCATCACCGTCGCGCCGGGCCTGCATCAGGTTCTGCCAGGGAGCGCTCCAGTTCTCGGGAGCCGGCCGGATCAGCAGCCGGATACCCATACGGTTGGTACCTCCTCCAGCCGGAGCCTCGGCGGTATTGCTGGCAAGCACACCGATCAGACCGGCCAACGGGTCCACCTTGGCCTGCTGGATCACCTGATCGTCGAAGACGCGCAGGGGGAGATAGCTCTCCCGCTCCAGCCCCAGGGTCCGGACCATTGCACATTCCTCATCATGCAGGACCATCCAATCATCGAGATCCGACTCGCCAACCTCTCCAGGGTACAATCCCATCTTGTGGGAAGAAACGTCAGCCTGGGGAAAATGGGCGCTGAACGTCCCACTCATGCTTTCCGCGCGAGTGGTGCGGACACCATAGCTGATGACCCCATCCTGGCCGAAGAGTTCCAGGGAAACCATATCGCCAGTGTCCCGCAGGCCGCGCAGCAGATTCTCCATTGGCATGAGGGACCAACCGCCATCCTGAGGCGGAACGATCCTGAAAACTGAAACCCCCCCAGGATGGTCATGAGGGTCCACCGGATGTTCTTGGGGATCCAGGGGATGGTCTTGGGGAGCCGCCTGAGAACTCATACACCCTCCAACAATGCAAAAGAATGCCGGGAAACACCGGTATAGACTGATATTAAGGGAAAGCCGGGAAAACAGACTTTGGCAAGAAGAGACAAGGAGGACCCCCATGAGACCCAGGCAGACGAACGCGGGAAACGCCCAATTCTCCAATATGCTGAAGGTGGGCCGGGAACTGGGCTGCCAGATCCAGCCCAGCGCCGCCAACCCCAGCATCCTGGCGGGGCTATGCCCCTTCCACGAGTCCAGGACCCTGCACGAGGCCAAGACCCTGAACATCAGCCTGGAGAACGCCCGCTTCTGGTGCATCACCTGTCACGCCGCCGGCAACCCGATGGCCTTTCTGGCCAAGGTCTGGGGAGTATCCTCGCAGGAGGCCTACGCATTCATCCAATCGGGGTACGCCATCAGCGCGGAGCGCCCGAGGTGGGAATCCCAACCGCAGCCCAAGGACCGGAACGGACCGCCGCAGGCGCAGAACACAGCCATCCTCACGATGGCGACCCGCTACTACCGGCGGCAGATGGAACAGAGCTTCCCCGCGCTGAACTACCTGGCGCGGCTGGGCGTCACGCCCCAACAGGCGGCGGAGAAAGGCTTCGGGTACTGTTCCGGGGATGGACTCCAGGAATATCTGGAGAAGAACGGGGCAACTCCGGAGGAGATGGAGGCGTCATCCCTATTCCAGGATGTAACCGGGATGGAATACCTCAGCGGTTGCCCGGTGCTGTCCGACCTGGACTGGACCGGCGCAACCATCTGGATGCTGGCAATAATCCCTGAAGAGACGGACAACGAGAACGATTGGCCGGTCCATCGGCCGAGAATCAGGGGCCTGCCTGGGAGGCGGAACCGGCTGTTCAACCTGAGGAACGTGAGCGCCCGGAGCGCCTCGGTGACGGTGACCGACGACCCCAGGCTGCACCTGGCGCTGGAGGCCAACAACTTCGCCTCCGCCCTGGTCACCCAAGCCAGGAGGCCGGGCAACGCCGACACCATGACGGAAAGGATAACCTCGACGCTGGCCGGGCGAAGCCCGGGCAGGATCATCATTGCGATGCACGACCGGGAATTGGGAGAGCGGATAGGCCAGACCATCGCCAGGGGGAAACCAGGAACGGTCGCACTGCAACGGGGAATAGAGGAAATGATGCGGCAGATAGACCTCCGGGAACGCGACCTAGGGGCATTCACCGGGGGAAACAGCAGTACAAACAACAGAGGCCTCCCGGAGGAGGCCCACCAATCGGCCCCCAATGGCGAGGCGGAACCAGAGGAAAGTCAACGGAAGATCCACCAATCAGCCCCCAATGGGGAAAAGGGACCAATGGGAAGAGAGGAAGAGAACCGGCTCATCCTCCCGGAGGCAGAAACTGCCGGAGGTCCACGTCGCCCCGGAGATTACGGGATTCAAGGAACATGATGATGCCGGCATTGATCATGTCGGAGTAGTTGAGATTCAGCTCCAGCCGAGCTTGGTCCATCGCGGCCCGCACCTCCGGATACAACCGGCAGGTGGTGGAAACCCGACCATCCCTGGGCTCCGGGCTGGGACGCCGGGGACGAGGTTCCCGCCGGATGGAATACCCCAGGGAACGGGCCTGTTCCCGGACCTCGGCCAGGGAATCCGAACCGGCATCGCCAGCGCCGTTGGAGGAACCGTTGGAAGAGGGACCAGGCTCATCCGAGGATTCCGGGGAAACCTGCTCCCTGGCGGCCAGATCCCTGGCACGATCATCCCTGGAACGAATAGGCAACTTCTGATTCTGTTGAGTCATCAGGAAAACTCCCATGCGAAATACTTTCAGGACGGAGGCCGAGGCGACAGCAGACCCAGTCCCAAAGGGCGCCGATCTCTCCCGCCGCGGGGGAACGGGGAAAGGCCTCGCAGACGCCGAGGCCGGAGCGGAGGCAATCCAGATGAGCCACCCGGTGTTGGACCAACACGGGACAGACATCGACCTCAAGGAGATGGAGTTCATCCAGCAGGTCCTCCTGCCGCCGGCGGAGATGGGTCACATTGTTGGGCAGGAATACCAAGGACAAATTGAGATTCATCCCCCGTACGGAAGAGGAGAAGTTGGCCGCGGCGATGAGGTCCGGCAGGCCGCTGCCCACCGGAGAGAGGATGAGGTCCATCTCGGAGAGGAGCCTGACCAGGGCCATACTGTCAGCGCCCGGCAGGTCGCAGACCAGGAGACGCTCCGGGTCCTCCTCCTTCAAGGATGCCAGCCGGTCGGCGTGGGCCAGCAGACCCGGCCGCTCTTCTCCCGGAGGTCGGCAATGCCGATGGAACCCTCCTGGGGGTCGAAGTCAAGGTGCAACACCCGTAAACCGCCGGCGAAGGCCCGCTCCGCCAGGTTGAAGGCAATGGTGGTCTTGCCGGTGCCGCCCTTCATGGAACACATTGCAACTGCAGGCATCGAAACCTCCACGACTCTTCCCAAGATTATTCAACAATATAACAGCGCCGGGAAACAACAATGCTGAGCATTCCATGATTCTGTGATTTCAAGAAACGTAGCATGACAAAACCCGGACTCACAAGAATAACAAGGAGCGGATTTGAGATGAACGGACCGCAGATCACCCTCATCGGAAGACTCACCCGGGACCCGGGAGAACTCCGCTACACCGCGAACGACGGCGTTGCCTACACCAGGGCCGGAGTGGCGGAACACCTACCGGAACCGGGGAACAGAGCAGGAGACCACCTTCTTCAACGTAACGGTGTGGGGAAACCACGCCGAGAACCTGATGAACCGGTGCCGGAAGGGAGACCAGGTCTACATCCAGGGAGGCTACTCCTTCCGGGAATACACCCGCGCGGAAGGAGGCCGCGGCTACAGCCACGACGTGAACGCCCGGGAGGTCCACTACTTCACCGAACCCGGGCCCAGCCGGGCCTCCGGTGAAGCTGCCCAGGATTCCGACCCGCCCTGGGAGGAATCGCTGGCAGATGAAACATCCGGAGAGGGAACGCCGGCAGAAGAAATGCCGGAAACGGCAGACCCCTTCGCCCCGGGGAACTGAGGCCGGGCGGAAGTCCCCTCCGGCAAAAACCGGGGAGCCGCCTCCCTGAAAACTGTGCGGCTCCCCGGTGAGAGGTGTTTCCCGACACCCCGCAGGGAAGAGTCGCGAGAGAGGGAATGACGACGACAGAGAGATTTTACCCCGAACGGTTCACCGTGGACACGCTGGGCATGCGGCAACTCCACCAGCAGCGACATCCGGAGCAGTTGGTGAAGGAACTGGTACAGAACGTCTTTGACGAGGAGGCCGGGAGCTGCGAGGTGACCATCCAGAGGAACGAGGCAGGAGTGCGGGTCATCGTCGAGGACGATGGGCCGGGGTTCAGGAACGTCAGCGACGCCTACACGCTGATGGGAGACACCGCCAAGCGAATGGACCCGGAGCGCCGGGGCCGGTTCAACCTGGGAGAGAAGGAAGTCATCTGCGTCGCCGCCTGGGCCACCGTGGCAACGGTGGGTTCCACGGTGGAGTTCCCCGAGGACGGGGGCCGGCTGGTCAGGCCGAACCGGGCCGGAGGGGGACGAGAATCACCGCGATGATGCCCTGGGGGGACGAGGAAACAGAACGGCTCATCCGGCGCATGAGGATGATCCGACCCCCGGAGGAAATCAACTACTCCGTGAACGGCAAAAAGGTCTTCAGAACGACGGAACTGAAGATAGGCCGGATGGAACTGGATACGGTGGTGCAGGATGCCCCCGGCAGCCCGATGCGGGCAACCCGCCGCCGCACCGACATTCACATCCTGCCGAAGAGCGAAGACGGCGGGTGGATCTACGAGATGGGAATTCCCATCCAGGAGATCGAGTCCAGCTACAGCGTGGACGTGATGCAGAAGGTACCGATGCCGCCGAACCGGGACACGGTATCCGAAGCCTATCTGAAGAAGATATACACCGAGGTCCTGAACGTCATGCACGACGAGATGCCCCCGGAGTACTTCTCGGAGAACTGGGTAAGGACAGGAGTGGAAAACCAGGCCGTCGAGGCCGCCCCGGTGAAGACGGTGATCCAGAAGCGCTACGGCGACCAGGTGGTGACCTGGTCGTCGAACCTGGACGCCAACATGAAGGCGACGGACGCGGGCTACCAGGTTCTGCATCCTCGCAGCCTGGGAAAAGCCGAACTGGAGAACATGAGAAAGCTGGGCGAGTTGAAGAGCGCCAACGAAATCTTCGGGAGAGACGACGAGGAAGCAAACACGACCATTGAACCCGGGGACCCGGTGAGGGACGAGTTCGCCGAGTGGGTAGCAACGCTCGGCCGGATGGCGGGAAAGGAAGTCACCCCGGTGTTCACCCGCAACGCGTCCAGCAAGCAGGTTGCCAGCTGCACCATGAACACCCAGAACCCGGAAATGCGGTTCAACACCCACCATCTCAGCCAGGAGTTCTTTGCCGGAAGGGGAGAAGAGCAATTGGAACTGGTGATCCACGAGCTGGGACACGCGGAGATGGACGGAAAGATGTCCCACGGCCCCCGGTGGGGGGAGGCCTGCTGCCGGGTGGGCGCGATGATCGCGCTGGGATTGGCCGGGGAATCCCGGGAGGAATAGAGGGAAAGGAAACGAATTTCCGGGGAAAACCGGATTTGGTGTCACCTGAGCCAGCAAAAAGCCTTCCTGTGTGGTAAAGATTAAAAAACATCACAGCAGCGGAGGGTGCAGAACCGATGATGCAGCCGCAGCCACAGTCATCCCAACAACTGACGCTCTTCCAGGTGGAGAGCCAGGTGGACCAGTATATCCAGTACACGATGGTGGAACAAGCCAACACACTGGCCCGGATGCTGGCCCGAAGAGAACTGCCGATGTTCTACTTCGCCGAGGCCGGCGAGGAACTGGGAATAACGGCGAAGACCTGCCGGGCTTGGAAGATGAACACCTGGCCGGCGGCCAACCGGCCCAGCGACGACAAGTTGATGTACAAGACGGCGATATACCTCCGGGTGTACCTGAGGCTGAGCGCCTACCCGGAGAACGAGACCTACGCCCAAGCGACCATCCGGCTGCACCGGCGGATAGCGGAACTGGAGGAGGGAAACTTCTCCCGCAACCAGATAGCCCAGCAGATGCGGATGTCCTTCCGGACGCTGAAGGACCTGTGCGACCAGGCGGAGAGGGGGGAGACCGGCGGACGAAGCAGCCACTGTCCCTGGAAACTGCTGGAGCGGCTGGGTGACGCGGAGAACGAGATAACCAGGCAGAAGGAGCGGCAGGCCGAGTTCCAGGACCTGCGGGTACTTCACCCGGAGAGCAACCACCGGGAAACGGAGATCGAACCCGACCCCCCGACCACCCGGAACGTCATCGAGGTGAGGGGCCGATGCCGGAAATGCAACGCCGGATGGCAGAGCCTGCGGGAAGACGGGACCGACGGCTGGAACCGACCCGTGATGGTCTGCATGATCTGCGGTTCGGAAAACATCATATCCCTGGAGTCGGAGGACCCGGACAACGTGGACCTGGAGGCGCCGGAGGAAGAAGAGTTCATCGAGCGGTACGCTCCCTGCCGGCGCTGCCAGGCCTACTGGAGCCACATGAAACTGGAAAGGACCGACCGGTGGAACAACGCCGTCTACATTTGCCTGAGATGCGCCACGGTGAACCGGGCGCGGCCCAAACGTCGGAAAACCCAGACCTTCTGAGGAGAGAAGAACGCCATGACAACCCTGCGCGCGCCGTCCCTAACGATAGACCCGCTGCAGCGAGCTGCGGCCGAAGCGCCGGAGGGGCCGATTCTGGCCCTGGGCGGACCCGGCACGGGGAAAACTCACACCATCATGGCCCGGGCGGCCATGCTTCTGAAGTCGGGGGTCTCACCCCATACCATAACCTGCCTGACCTTCAGCAGCCGGGGAGCGGAGGACCTGCGCCGGCTGCTGGAAAACCAGCCGCTGACCGCCGCCGAGGCCCCCCACATGTTCATTGGAACCATCCACCACTACGCCAGCTTCTACCTCCGCCGGGCCGGGTACGCCGAACTGGGCATATCGCCCCACTTCACCATCTGGGACCAGGAACAGGCCGAGGAAATCATGACGGAAATCCTGGACCGGAAACGGGACCCGAAAGATAAGGCATCCAGCCAGGAGATCCGCACGATCCTGGAATGGTACGGGAAGAACCAGACCAGGGGCATCGATGAAGCGGAGGCGCCGGAGAAAGCGGAGTGGGTCGAGGTGATCGGGGAATACAACCGGCAGAAACGGGAGAACAACACTCTGGGACTGGAGGACCTGATCCCCCTGGCCGTCAGGGCGATGGAGGCGAACCCGGAGACCCGGGCAATCTGGAACCGCACCCGGAGCCGGCACCTGCTGGTGGACGAATTCCAGGACATGACCCCCAGGCAATACCACCTAATGAACCTGATGACCGGGCCCACCAAATCGATCATCGCGACGGCGGACCCCAACCAGAGCATCAACCGCTGGAAGGGAGCGGACCCCCGGCTGCTGGAGCTGTTCCAACTGGACCACGGCGTCAAACTGAACACCCGGATGCTCAAGGTCAATCACCGGGGAACCAGCACCCTATCCGAGGCCAGTTCCATGCTGACCAGGTCGGAAAAGATGCGCGGGCTGGTCTACGATCACCAGTCAGCCATCCGAGTGGAGGGACCAAGGCCGACGCTGACCAGGTTCAGGGGAACGGTCCACGAGATGGACCGGTACATCCTGAACTCGGCGGAGCAACTGGTGAAGCAGGGATACCAATGGGAGGACATGGCCTGCATCTACCGCAGCCACCGGACCATGAACCGGATGATAACGCAATTTTCCGGGAAGAGCGTCCCCCACAACATACTGGGGAATACCCAGAGGGACCGGAACAGCAACGCCCGGTGCATCACGGCGCTCCTGGCCCTGATCCTAAACCCCTCCGACGCCAACGCCTTCTCCATCGCGGCCGCGGCGGACAGCGCCAGCCGGCCCCGGCGGTTGAACCAGTCAATCGCCGACCAGGTCCGGCGGGAAGCCAGGGCCGACCGGACCAACCTGGTGGAAGCTGCGGAAAAGCGCATGGACCGGCTGAGCCTGGGGTCCTCAAACCACCGGAACCTGCATTACGTCGTCAACGCGTGGCGGGAACTGGACCGGATGATGGACACCCCCGGCATTGAACTCTACGACGTCTGCCGGCGGGCCAACACCCTCCTGCTGGACGCCCGCCGGCCGGGAAGCGCGGCAACCGAGGAACCCCAGACCTTCCGGCTGATGAGCCTGAGCCAGACCACGCCCCGGATGGGACGGGAGGACCTGCGGCAACTCACCGCCCGGTTCCTGGAGCTCATGGCCTCCGCGATGCAGCCAGACCACCAAGCGATGGAGAACGGCGACCCCTTCGCCCACAACCAGGGGATAACCTTCGGCACGATCCACTCCGCCAAGGGGATGCAGTGGAAGATCGTCTGGGTGGCGGACGCCACCGACAGCGACCTGCCCAACATGAGATGGGACAGCGGCGACGAAGAGCTGATGGAGGAGGAACGAGTCTTCTACGTGGCGGCGACCCGGGCAACGGACCAGCTCCACTTCTGCTACGCGGACCTCGAGGAAAAGGGGACCGAGGTGAACCCCTCCCGTTTCCTGGAAGTTTTCGGGGACCTGCTGGAATCCAGGACCGTTGAGTTGCAAACCAACCCCATTCCACCAGGTTCCGCCTGGCAGGGAACATCCCAACTCGAACCGGAAGGTGAACCGGAGGAGGAACCGAAATACGAGCCGGAGGAAGAATAAACCAGGGACGGAGAGTTGAAGGGATGAACCGGAAGCAGGTCCGAATGCTGAGAGTCATAGACGGCGACACCATCGAAGTCCTGGTGGGAGGAGGGCCGTTCCGACAGGCCCGGAAGGACCGGGTCCGGCTGTACGGGATCGACGCCCCGGAGACATCCCAAGCCGGAGGGAAAGAGGCGACCGACCACCTGAAGCGGCTCATCGGATCCCACCGGAAGATGTGGATGAACGCAACGGGCCTGGACCAGTATGGCCGCACCGTGGGGTTGATCTACCGGAAGAAAAACCGGCTGGAGGAATCCTGCAATTACATGATGGTCCAGGACGGCCAAGCGCGGGCCTACATGGTCAACGCCGGCGACCGGGAGAGATTCCAGAGGGCCGAGGAAGAGGCAGCCCGGCGGGGATGGGGCATCTGGAAGAAGAAAAACGCCATCGCGCCGTGGGACTACCGGCGGGGCGAGAGGCAACGGGACCGAAGCCGGAGCCGGATGAAACTCATTCTGGTCATAATCCTGGCCGCCATCGTTGCGGCAGTTGCCGCGTACATCCGACTCGGGCATGCCCTACCCCAACTTCCATGATGAAACCACCCCTGAAACTGTGGGAGCACCAGACCAGGATCGTCAGCCAGACGGAGGAGATTCTGAGGGAACAGCTCTCCCTGCTGGTGGCATCGCCAACCGGGTCGGGAAAAACGATCTGCCTATCTGAGATCTCCGCGATGGAACTGAGAAGAGACCGAAGGACCGGGCTCCTGGTGCACCGGCAGGAGTTGGTCAGCCAGTCGGAGGAGAAGATAATCCGCCAGACAGGCATAGAGCCGGGGGTGGTCTGGCGGGGCCGGCGAGAGTGGGAACAGCCCATCACCATCATGGCCCAGGACACCGTTTCCGGGCTGGAGATACCCCCGTGGCTGGAGCTGGACCTGCTGATCATCGACGAGGCCCACCACGCCGTCGCCCCGGGATGGCTCAGGACGGTGGAGCGGTTGAGACCCCAGAGACTGCTGGGCTTCACCGCCACCCCATTCCGGCAGGACCGGGAGCCGCTCAGTCCCCAGCCCTTTGGGATGGTGATAAGACCGGTGACCCCGATGGAGCTGATAGAACGCAAACTCCTCTGCCCCGCGGTGATCGAGTCCCCGGTCATACATGACCGCAACGGCGAGCCCCAGCCCATCAACCAAGCGTACAACCCGGAGGAGATCTACCTCCAAGCGGTGAAGTACGCCCTGGCCCAGGGGAGGACGAGGATCCTGCTCTACGCCTCCCAGACCAGAACCAACTCGCCGGTTCAGGTCATCAGGAAGACCGTTGGACTGCTCCAAGCCGCCGGCATCAGCGCCGGGGGAATCTACCAGAACCTCTCCACCAAGCGGAGAAGGGCAACGCTGGCTCGCTTCCAGGACTCCGCCAGCGCATCGGTGCTGGTCAACTACATGGCGCTGACCGAGGGGACCGACCTGCCCCACGTGGACTGCGTCGTCATCGGCCGCCACACGGCCTCGGAGAGCACCATCATCCAGATGATCGGCCGGGGACTCCGCACCCACGAGGAGAAGGAGGACTGCCTGGTGCTGGACTACACCGGGCGGCCCGACATGAACGAAATCATCCACTACTGGCGGCTCGACTCCCCGGAGCCGGAACAGGAGAAGACCAAGCGGGAAAGAGGGAAGAGCAACACCGCCGCGGAGCTGGAGAGGATGGCCACCCAGTTCCCCCGGCAGATCTCCCAGATGGACCAGGCCCGGGTGCAGTACCCCTGGTTCCGTCCCTTCGGGGACCGGCCCCTCATGGCCCTCCCGCTGTGGAGCCAGGAGGGGGAAGCAGGCCGCTACGTCACGGTGGAACCTCTCCGCCGGGGAGGGTGGAGAGTATCCACCATCATCCTGCTCAACCGGGGTCCCGCACCCATAAGGAGGGAGCAATCCACGCTGGACAAGCCCGACGATGCCGCCACCAGGGTGAGGATGGCGCTGGGACGGATGGCGCCGTTGCTGCGGCGGGAAGCGCCCTGGCGGCAGAAGCCAGCGTCCCTCTCGCAGTTGAGAACCTGGCGGCAACTGCACCCTGGGGAAACCCAGGAACCCGGTGAGATGACAGCCGGGGAGGTATGGGACAGCATATCCAGGGAAAGGTTCCGGCGCAGGGTCAAACCAGCAGCCCTGTAGAAAGGAATCCAAGGAGCAGCATGGAGAGGAATATGAATCCAAGGTTGAACCACGCAATCATGCTGCTGGCAGCGCTGCTGGCCGTCGCCCTGGTGGGATGCGGGCAATCGGGCCAGGGAGAACAGCAGGGAAAACCCCCAACAGCGACCCCGACGGAGTGGGACCTAGACGGGCCCGAACCCATCGCCTCCAGCAGCGGCGTGACCATGACGACGGAACAGGTCCGGGAGATAACCGGAGAATACATGGCGGTGAACCTGTGGGCCCAGGCCGCCCACACGACAGCGGAGGAACACCCGGAGAGCTTTCACCGGATGCTTTTCTCCGAAACCGCCCGGAGCTGCGTCGAGGAACACCGGGACCTTTTGAAGGTCATGCCGGACCCACCGGTGGAGAGACTGATTGCCTGCAGCGAAGCCAGCGCCGCCGGAGGGATGACCCACGACTGGAGCCGGATTGAACCCGATGAGAGGGAGGCCAGGGCCAGGCGGTCGGTGGGTCTCCTGTTTTGGAGCCTGGACCCACCGACCCTGATGTCGGTCATGATCGCGCAACGGAAGGGGTTGGACGTGAGCGTGCGAACGAATCCGGCCTTTGCCAGGTTCGCGGCCAAGTACGACGTCTGCGAGGAGGAATCCAGCAGGTTCAGCACGGAACTGGCCCAGGCAAAGACGCCCGAACGGATGGCAGAGATATGGCTGAGAGCGGAGGGAGGCCTGAGGACTTGCTCCAACGCGGTGACTGCCACCATATTCGACAGGAGAGAACCCTGAGATGCAAATCAACTTCAACCCGCACCTGCCTCCGGGGTATTTCGAGACCCACGAACTGGGCGGGATGAGCTGGAAATCGGAGAGACCGGTCAGGGAGGCGCTGCGCGAGCGGGCCGTAGCCTGGGCGGTGAAGAAGTTCGAGCGGGACTCCAGACAGGAGATGGAACGTCAGAGGCAGACCAAAACCTGCAGGACGATCCAGAAGATATACACCGTGAGGAACGTAAACCTGAAGATAATGCGGTATCCCTGGGAGAGAATTCCCTCAGTGCTCATCAACTGGGAAAAGGAAGAGAAATGACGACAAAAACGCCGCCGCAGGAACCGGTAGTCGCGGCTGCAATCGAGGCGGCATGCCAAAAATGCGGCAGCCGGGCAAAGAGCGTCGAGTATGACCGCATCGGGATGGTCATAACCTGCGCCATCTGCGGGAAATGCGCCTACCTGGACCGGAACAACCAACCGATAGAGGAGCGGCAGGAATTGGAAGAGACAAAAACCGGCATCCAGGAATCCAACGGTCCGGTGGAGGTTGCCCCAGACGCGGCAGAAATCAGGCGAGGGGACAACTTGGAATATCAAGAACGACAACCGCCAGAGCGTGATTGGGAACCCGCAATCAGCGAGGCTGAGGAATCCGCGCCGGAGGCTCTGACCAACGAGGCCGAAGATTCCAAGCGGGAAGCTGTGACCAACGAAGTGGAGGAATCCAGGCCAGAGACCATGACCAACGAGGCTGAGGAATCAGCGCCGGAGCCTGCCACCAACAACGAGGCCGAAGAATCCGAGCCGGAGGCTATGACCAACGATGCTGAGGAATCCGCGCCGGAGGCTGCCGCCAACGAAGTTGGAGAACCCACGCCGGAGGCTGCCACCAACGAGGTTGGAGAACCCGAGTCGGAGGCTAGAACCAGCGAGGCCAAAGAATCCGCGCCGGAGGCTGTGACCAACGAAGTGGAGGAATCCGCGCCGGAGGCTGTGACCAACGAGGCCGAAGAATCCGAGCCGGAGGCTGTGACCAACGAGGCCGAAGAGTCCGAGCCGGAGGCTGTGACCAACGAGGTTGGAGAACCCACGCCGGAGGCTGTGACCAACGAGGCCGAAGAATCCGCGCCGGAGGCTGCGACCAACGAAGCCGAAGAATCCACGCCGGAGGCTGCGACCAGCGAGGCCGAAGAATCCACGCCGGAGGCTGCGACCAGCGAGGCCGAAGAGCCGGAACAGCTTGCAATAAGCATGGCAGGAAAGTCGGAAATGCAAAATGATGGATGCCCTAACTGCGGCAAACCCAAGGACCCCAAGGACATCCGACGATACCAACGGACGGCGCTCAGGCAATGCACAACATGCCTGATGTGGGAGATCAACCCCGGGCAGGAGAGAAAGCCAGGGAGCCAGACGCTCGCCATCAGCATAGCCCTGCAGATGAACTTCCAAGGCGCGGGGAGCAGGGAGATACAGGAGAAGATAGACCTGCTCACCGAAAACGTGAGGATGGGCAGAAACAGCCTGCATTACTGGGCCCGACGGTACGCAAAACCCGCCATCGAAAGGGCCAGGAAACTCCAGGTTGTCAACAGCAGCGGAGAATGGGAGCTGGACATCGTAAGCCTGAAGTACCGAACGCAACAGCACCACTGCTGGAGCATCACCGATTCCAGGACGCAGTACATACTGGCAACGGAAAGAACCAGCCAGTCGAGAATTGGTGAAGAACTGTTCAAGATGGCAATGCATGCCGCCGGAGAGGAGCCGCACACAATCCTTTTCAGCGCCGACATGAAGAAATACACCCAAGGACTGGCAGAACAAGCGAGGACAGCCACACTCATCCAGCGGAGCCCGTCGGAAGAGAACTCCAACGGCTCAATGGCAAGACTTAGAAACGCAGTCACGAAGCGGATGGAATCAGCCCGGGGAGGGTTCAACCAAGGAACAATGGAATACATCCTGGGTGCATTGGCCATGAGCATCAACCTGTTTGAGCAATCCGAACAGTTGGGCGATCAGACACCCGCCGAGGCCGCGGGAGTTGAGACTCCCTACCAGAACTGGGAAGATATGGTGAAGAAGGAAGAGGCCACCGACAACCCTGCCGCGTCCGGGGACAGTGGCAGCGAGACAATGCTCGAAGGCCTGGATGCAACGGAACCGGTTGAGACAATGCCCGAAGAGGAGAGTAAAACAATCATGCAAGAACTGGAGAAAATTCTGAAAGAGCTGGACCGGCGCCATGAATCACTCGTCAGAGAGCACCAACAGGTGGTGAGAGACCGGGGGGCCGTGAAACGGACGATGGAGATACTCAACAGAGAACAACCGGCAGTGAACGGCGCATCCCCAGAAACAATCCCCGTCGCATAGGGTGAAGAAAGACCCGACCCCCCGACGGGGCCGACTCCCGAAGACGGGAGCGGGCCCGTTTTCTTTTTAGGAACAATCACCCGGAGGCCAACCATGACTCGCAAGGAAACGAACAGAAAGAACGAAGCCCCTGATGTCGTGGAAGAGGAGAGACAGACAGTGCTGGAAGCCCTGCGAAGCAACCTGAGGCTGCTGGGAGAACTGGCAGCGCGCTACGAGGTGGCGACCAAACCGGAGGGCCCGGAGAACCCACCTTGCATCAACAGTCCCCAGGATGTTCACGACCTGCTGGGGCCGGAGATGTCGGCGCTGGCCCAGGAGCAACTCCGGGTACTGCTGATCAATACCAGGAACCAGGTGCTCGGCCAACGGGTGATCTACCAGGGGAACGCGAATTCCTCGATGGTGCGCCCCGCGGAGGTGTTTCGTCCGGCGGTAATCGAGTCCGCACCCAGCATCATCGTAAGCCATAACCACCCATCGAAAGACCCCACCCCCAGCCCGGAGGACGTGGCGGTTACCAAAGAACTGGCGGAAGCCGGAAAGTTGCTGGGCATCAACCTGCTGGACCACGTCGTCATCGGCGGGGACCGGTTCATCAGCCTCAAGGGACAGGGACTGATGTCCTGAACCGGTCCCACCACGGAGATGCGGAACAAATACAGCCACAGCGCGCAAACGAGGAGAAGAAACCATGATCAAATACGGACTGGCCATCGTCGGAGTGTTCCTGGTGATGGGCATCCTCTGGCCGGTCGCCTCAGGACTTCTGGGCAAGAAGCCCAACGAGGCGACCCGGCTGGTGGAAGCCACCGAGCGCACCAACAACAAGGCGGAGAGTCTGAACCATTCCTTCACCGACGTGATACCGCCGGCTCCGGTGAGGAAGACCTACAGTGCACCATCACCGGCGCAGAACTCCCAGGCAACGGAGTCATCCGGCGCTTCATCATCCCAGGACCCAAACCAGCAGGACGGCCCCGTACCAACACCCACGCCGGACCCCTACGCCCATCCCAGCGAGCACGCGGTGCGGGACGCGATGGAGTTCCTCAACCGGCTCCAGACCGAGATGGAACCCACGCAGACCGAATACATCCAAGCTGTGGAGCAGCTGCAGCGAGCCTGGACGCCACGCTACGAGCGGGCCAACGATGAGTTCAAACGCTTCGCCCGGAGAATCGACCACGCCGACGCGATGGCCCAGGAGTATTTCCAGGTCCAGCAGGACCTGACGGCCCAGATCGCCAGCCCGAAGGACCGGCGGCGGGCGGAGGCCATCGACGCGGCGGAGCGAGAGGTCTACCTGGACTGGCGGGACCAGGCCTTCAAAACGCTGGGGCAGGCGAAGCTGATCATGCTGGACCTGCACGACATGAACATCATCATCACCAAGCAGAGCCTCAGCGCCCACTTCGCGGCGCTCTATGAGGAGTTCCAGACGATACCGCCGGAGATCACGATGCTGCACGAGGAACTGGCCCGGTTCCGGGAGGAGTCGGAGAAGATCCAGCAGACCTTCGGGATGGCGCCGGTCAACTGACCGGGGTCACCCCAGTCCGGCGGTGAACAGTGACACGCACCCCACCAAGGAGACAGTGCAATCAGCCCATCTCCACAGCTATGCCTCCACGCCGGGGAGAGAGAAAACCCCCGTGACCAGTTGGATGAACAGCCCCGGCCACAGGGGCAACATGGTGAACCGCAACTACCGGAGATTCGGAGCGGGTATCCAAGAGGATCACTTGCAAGGGTATGGAGACGGGACTTTTACAACGATGGTCTTCTGTTAGCGTTTGCCAAACTCGCAGTTTTGCAAGACCATCGTTATGAGAAGAAGGTGGCTAATTTATTCAGTTGCGGAACCGCCGAATTACATCAACTGCGAAAACCAGCACGGGAAAGCTGATGAGAAACAACGCGACTAAACCAAAGATGATGAGACCACAAAACAATAGAGTCCCGAACAGTGGGAACGAAAGGTGCACCCAAGCATCTTTCTCAACCTCCACAGCACTACGGAGCCAATACCATCCAGTGAGGAAAAACGTCCCTGCAAGGGCTATCCGGTTTAGCCAAGGGGCGAAGACCCCGCTGAAACCCCGTTTCTCTGGCAACCACGAGACAACGAACAATACCCCAGATGCCAAGGCAAACAAAGCTGCCTTCACCCCGGGCTTGTATGTCAGTTCAGCACCCTGAAAGGGGAAGGATTCGCCGGGCGACTGCAAACTGGCGAGGAGAAAATAGTTATAATGAGAGTAGCAACAATCGTCAACCATGTTCCCAACCGCTTTAACCTAGCTTGCCACATCGCAGAAAGGAACCCAACTCATGGACGCAGGTGAGATTTTCGGGACCGCTCGCCTAGCTATAGCTGCCGCTGGTTCAGCCATCGCAATCAGCGTCGGCTTGACGTTAACCATCCTTAGGTTTGTTAGCAAGATCTTGTCCAAGAAGCAAACGTGAGGAAGAAGAGCGAATCCACTACCCGCATCGAGCTTTGACGAGTGGCGAACCGGGCGACCGAGCCGCGCCAAGATACGGGAATTCAACTCAGGTTACCGCCCCGGTAGCTGACAGGTCAACGCCGAAGCCGGCATTTTGCCCCCGGAAGTGCCTAAACGAATGACTAAAGTCGAATATCTCGGCATCGGCAAGCGTCAACTCGGGATGCACGAGCCCAACAGGAACCACGAACACCGGGCCACCAAGGCACAACCCCAAATCTCCACTGAAGCCTCTCCGTCCCAGGCATGGGCAATACTGCCCCAAACCCAGCCCAGGCACCAAGGTACCCGGAAGCACTGAAAAGCCCCTCCTCCGGAAATCTGGCCCGCGGCGCCCCGCCCCGGGTGGAGACGAGGAAGGGCTGGGCGGGACGCCTTCCCCGTAACCGAAACCCGCAGATAGGACAGGGCCACGCGGGAGAAGCCCGGCCTACGGCCCCGGCAGGGACATTTCCTCGACACCGGACAGACCCAAAAACCCAACAGCACCAACCCAGGGAAAGGCATCTGCGCCTTTCCCTTTTGCATTCCAGAGCAAAGTGTCAACGGCGGAGGTATCCACGTTACCTGCTGGTCCTACTACCGGCCCAGCACTTTCCGCAGCCAGCCCATCGAGTGGGATGAGACCGTCCACGCCGATACCAGACTCCTGGACCTCCCCACCAAGCACCGATACTACGCCGGCAGCAGGAAGAAATTCCGGGTATGCCACAACCCCTTCGATGATGGCTTCGGCATCATGCGCGACGCCCAGGCGGCGAAGCCCCAAGCCCTTCCGGGCCGGCGACCGCTGGTTCCCTTACTGTTGGCCGTGAACCTGAGCCAAATGTAGGACCACAGCAAACTCCTGAACCAGGCCGAGGCCCAGGGCTGCGACCTGACCATCACCGCGGGACAGAGAGAAAATCCAGCAGACCTTCGGAGCAGCGCCAGTCAAGTAGCCAGTCCGGGGCAAATCATAAAGACCTGCGCCGGAACATCCTCAAAAAACCCCGGATGGCAGGGGAGAAAACCACCAGCAGGTTGGACAAGATGATAGCCGTGGCCCCGATGGCAAGATAATCAAGACGGACCACCTCGGCGCCGGCGATCCAGAGAAGCAGGAGAAGACTGAGAACCGGTATGAAGTAGACCATCGCGTTGATCCCAAGGTTGTCAGTGACCAGATTAGCCTTCCGCATAGCAAAAGCACCGACGGCCGCAAACGCCCCATTGAACGCAGCTACTCCCCAGGTTGGAAACTCGATCCTCTCACCGGAAGACATCCCAACCACGGAGTTGAAGGCAACCGACACCAGGTTGGTTATGAAAAGAGCCAACACAGCGCAGCCCAACTCAAGGGAACGGATGTCCTCCCGTCGACAGGACAGCTCATCAGCCAAGCTCACTCCCCACCTCAAACCGAAGACGCAGAGATTGGACCCCAAGGCTCCCGCCAGCACGAGAGCAACCCCCACGGCGGACTTCCAGCCGAGGAAGATAGCCATGAAATCCCCAGTCTGACTGGCAACGGCAAGGACAACACCACCCGCCAGGCTCAGAAGAAACGGCAAGAAAGCCCCAGGAGTGAACCTCCGGTACCGCCCATCATCCCGGAACAACCACCCCAGAAACAGGACCAAGAAAATAGGGTAGACCTCGTGGAGAACCGCGGAGACCATCACGTTCACAAAACGGACGGACAAAGGAAAGAAGGCAACGCCAAAGGCGCCCATAACCCCCACTGCAAGAAACCTGCTGTCCGGCCAGAGGAAAATTCTTCTGGCAATCAAGCACAGGGCATTGTGGTCAAGGAAAAAGAGGCGGTGGAAAATCAGCAGAAACGCCAAGGACGCCGAGGAAGCGCCAGCACAAAACCAAGCACCGTAGAGAAAAGGAGCCAAGGACCCACCGGAAAGACTGACCGCAAGTGGTAAAAGGGACCATGCCAGAACTGCGACCAGCATGTAGCCTGCCGCACCTAGAACTGACATAGAACCCCCATAAGGAATAAACAGGTTGGCATGGATATTCAATGGAAGTAAGGCCAGGGCAGACAAACTTATAACACAGAGCAAGAGGGCCAAAATTTCCCCAATGAAAACATGACAGGCCCTCCCAGAAAGGAGCTTGCAGCGAGGCCGAACCGTTGACCTGAGACGGGCAAACCCCAACTTATGAGCGTTACGATATGGAGCCCATTGAGGGCGGCCCGGTAGAACCCGGCTGGCGGGCAATCCCGCTGGACCCATCCCCCTAGCGGCCCAGAGGCCGAGCCAGACAGGGATAGGCCACTCCGCCCCGACCGAAACTGTGGCAGCACAGACCCAAGCTCAACAGGGACAGAACCAGGAGAGAGAAATGAGAGAAAAGATGGAACAGGTGAAGGAAAAACTTATCAAGTCCCTGGATGACCCCAACTTCGACCGAGCCACCCAGGTGAGAACGCTGGTCGGGCTGATGGCCCTGGCCGGCATGCTGCTGCCCTGGATCAGGCTCGACGGGTACAGCGAGACGATGAACGGGGCGCAGATGATCGCCTACGCATTCACCGACCCTGGGCGGGCATCCATATTCGGAGTCTCGAAGCTCGGCGCCTTGGCCATCCTGCTTGTTCCTATCCTCGCCCTCACCGCCAACACCTACGGTTTCTTCAGGCTGGCCCAGGGGGGGCACTCGCTGTGGTCCCACCTGGCTGGCTCCCTGCTGCCCCTGGGCATGGTACTTTTGTCCAATCCCCTCATCAGCAGCGACGGACCAGCCATCGCCGGATTACCAATCCCCGGGGCGGGAATCTTCGTTACGATATTGGCGCAGGGGGCGCTCTTCATAGACGGAATGCTGGAAGAACAGGATTGACGAGTAGAAAGAACAAAACGGTATTCGTGGCCCTGGAGGGCGGCGAGGGCGCCGGCAAGTCCACCCAGGCGCAGCTGCTGGTGACCCGCCTCCAACGGGAGGGCCGGCACACCACCCTGGTCCACGAACCCGGGACCACCCTATTGGGCCAACACCTGCGGGAATACCTCAAGAGCAAGCAGAAAATCGCCCCGGAGTCGGAACTCCTCCTCTTCGAGGCCTCCCGGTCCCAGTTGATGGCCGAGGTCATCCGGCCCAGCCTGGACCACGGCATATCCGTAATCGCCGACCGGTTCGCCGCATCATCCATCGCCTACCAGGGCTACGGACGCCGGATAGGAGGGAGGAAGGTGAAGCAGCTCAACGACTTCGCCACCGGCGGACTCTATCCCGACCTGAACATCCTCCTGGACCTGCCGCCCAGCGCCAGCCTGGGAAGAACCAGCGGACCCCAACTCGCGCTGGGATACGAACAGCAGGAGGACCTCCGGCAGGACACCGAGGGAACCCGGAGGTTCGAGGACCTGCCGGAGGGCTTCCACCGGAGAGTCAGAGAGGGCTACCTGGCCCAGGCTGCCGAAGACCCAGAGCGCTGGACAATGATCGACGGGACGATGTCGCTGGACCACGTACACGAAGCAATCTGGGAGAAGGTCCTGGAGATAATGAAATGACGCCACGGGAAGCCCTGATACAGCAATACCAGGTACGGTTCCAACAGCTAGGGAGAGAAGAAAGACTGAGCGAGAAGCCCCTGGCCTGCACCCAGGACTGCGGCGGCCGACTGCCGGACCCGCCCGCAAGGCTCCCCCAAGCTCAGATGCAGTTCGAATGCGGGCTGGGAGCTTTTGGCGTCTGCCCGGTGAGAAAGTCCATCAACCGCTCGCGACGCAAGGCCAGGAGACGGAACCTGGGGCTGTGGAGGCGGTCCGTCCGGGTGTACTGGAGACGGCTGGAAGCGCAGGCCATCACTCTGGAACACCCCGGCTACTACCCGGGGCTGGAGGAAACCATCGCCAGGTACCCCGACTCGGCCCGCATTGATGAAGAAATATTCGGGGAGCTGAGGAAGGACCTGGACATTGCGGAGACCCTGGACGTCTACCTGATGCTGCCCCGACGACTCAGGTAGGCGGGCAGGGCGATGGTCCTGAAAGCGAGCGCAAATTCAGAAAACCCAAACAGGAAAGAGGAGAATAAATTGGGCAAGGAGATACGCCGAGTACCCCCGAACTGGGAGCACCCAACCAACAAACTGGGACACTTCATCCCCATGTTCGACGAGACATACGAGGCCGCACTGGCGGAATGGACTGCCAACAAGAAACTCTGGGACCAGGGAAAGCACCCCAACCAGGAGGAATTCAAGGAAGAGACAGCGCAACACACCTACGAGGAATGGGCCGGGCCAGCCCCCAACCGGGAATACCATAGGCCGGAGTTCCAGGAGGAACCCACCTGGTACCAAGTCTACGAAAACATCACCGAGGGAACTCCCCAGACCCCACCCTTCGCCACCACCGAAGAGTTGGAGGAATACCTCGTCGAAGAAGGCATGGCCACCCCAGCCCAGGCCAGCGCCTTCATACGTCAGGGCGACATACCCAACTTGGTGATAGGCCCCGAAGAAATCCTATCCGGTTACGCCGTTGCCGAGTGGATTGAAAAGGAAGATTCCCGGCAGAGAAACCAATAACGGAAGCAGGGAACTCGACAGCGGCAGGTTGTGGAACTCAATGAGTACCAACTTCTGGTCGACAGGACTGACCAACAACCAGGAAAGGGGACCTTCGAGACCAACCGAACCATCAGCGATATGACGTCCCACCTGGAAATCAGCAGCCGCACCACCGGGGAATGGGAAAGGACGATTGAGACCGGATTCCGAATATGGCGCCGGGTCAGAGCAGGTGGAATAACCCAAACACCGTCGCCCTCACTACAATAAGACTGCAACAGGGGCCACCGCGTGAATGTAGACACCCTCAGGAGGCGACTGAAATGAGCATAGAAGACGCTGAATTGGGCAAGTTAACCAGGGATCACCTATACGCCCACGACCAGGTCGCCAGGCAGAAAGCCGAACTGGAGCAGATCGGCGAGGACCTGGTCCTGCTGGGTGAGAATCTGAGGAAACACCCTCAGAATATCCGCATCGGGGAAGCCAAGATCACGCTGAAGGGCGACCGGAATGAAGACAGGACCGTCCTTTGGCCGACGTTGGACATCGCTGACATTTTCCACATAGTAGAGGATCTCAAACAGGCGACCGAGCGGGAGCAACAAGTCGCACACCAGATAAGAGAGGCCGGGATGGGATACATCGTGGACGGGCTTGAAAGCAGGAAGCCTGCACCCCCTGACATACTGAGGCGGTCCAGATAACCCCGTCCGTCCGGTCCCTTCGGATTCCCTGATTGGACCGTGGTAAACGACTGGAATTGGGCTGGTTGTAGATGAAGGCATAACGGCCCCTGCCTCCAGGGTTGCCGCGGTTGGCGCCATCGCCTTGAGGAAGGCGCATTTGGTCACCGGCAATCTTGGGGTCAACGCGATGGTCTATTTCATACCTGTTCTGAGCCTCCTATGGCTCTTCCGGATTGCCGGCGCTGCCGTGGCCCGGCTTGACTACATCGCCATCCCCACGATAATCATTTCCAATCTGCTGATCCCCTTCGACACTGCGGCCCGCCGGGGGTTCAGGGTGGCAGGACCTGGAAGAAGGCGTCTTGGAACTGGTCGGCTGAGCACAACCTTGGGAATTTCAGAAAGCGGTTGCAGGCGAAGCATCACACCCCTACACTGAGTCAAAACCCAAGGAAATGACGAGCAATGGAAGACAGAACAACGGAACCCCACAAGCCGGACCCCACCGGCCTCGCCGTGGCCCGCGTGGCACAGGACGCAGCCCTGCCCGATACCGTCATACTCTTCGGCTCTCGCGCTCGGGGAGACCACCGGCAAAACTCCGACGTAGACCTGCTGGTCATCTGTAGCCAGGGAACCACCAGCCCGGGATCGCGGATGAGAAGAGCCATCAGGAAGCATTTTGACAACACCCCACCCAGGCTGAACGTGGACATCATCACCATGGAACGCCAGAGGTTCGACTACTGCCGGCGCGCGAAGAACCACCTGGCCGGACAGGCGATGCGGGACGGGATCGTAATGAGCGGCGAGAGACTGGACTACACCCACAACTATGACGACGAATACCCGGAGAGTTGGCCTGACGTGAAGGAACGGCTGATCGCAGCTCACAGGAACATGCGGGCCTTCGAGTTCAACCTGGACGGCCTACCCGACGACCAGGAAACCTACGGGTTCCACGCCCAGCAGGCCGTGGAGAACTCCATCAAGGCCTGGATGTCCGCCGCCGACCTTGAATACCGCAGGGTGCACGACCTGGAGGAAATCTCCGACATAATCTTCGACGACCAGAGGGAGGCCAACACCCTGGCGGCGCAGCAACTCCGAATGTTAATTGAATACACTTCCTTCGAGCGCCCGGACCGCCCCGGCGAATACGAAAACTGGCTCACCCGATACGCGGTGGACTACCGGTACAGCGGGACCGGGTTCCGCATGGACGACCTGGACAGAGCAAGGTTTCACCGAGAGATAACCCTCGCCGTCCACACCTTCATCAACCGGGCCCAAGAACTCACCAGGACCGACGCATCGGACCTCCGGTAGACTGCCCCCCCCCCCGAACCACCCCTTCCCACAGGGCGCCGCCAGAACAGCTACAGACCCCGACCACGTTACCGCAGGAGGCAGACCGGAGGGACAGCCGCCCATCGGGCCACCTCCTACTCCCTCCGTACTTGCGAGAGGTCGATTCCCCCACCACACAGCGACTTGGCGACACGAACACCCCGGGGACAAGCGATAGACTGCTGAAAGGGAAGTCCCGGCACCCCGCAATCGCCCAACGCGAGGGCGGGACAGGAATCCCAGGGTTCGGAACCGACAACCCACACCTTCCACAGGAGGTCAATCCATGAATCCCAATCGACACGTCAACGCCCCGGCCAGCGGGGAGGGCAACAACCTCGTCACCGCCATCAGCGGACTCTACTACGCCCCGGTCTTCCTGACCACAGAGGAACAAACCGAGTGCGTTCAGAGGGTGGATGCCGCGGTGAACGAGTGGCGTAACGACATCTCCCGTCGAACCCAGCACTACGGCTGGCGCTACGACTACCGCGCCCGGGCAATTACTCCCGACATGTACCTGGGCCAACTCCCCGGCTGGCTGGAAGAACTGGCGCAGAAACTCCACCGAGAACTGGTCCGCGCCGATGGCGCCCCGATGTGGGCCCACGTCCCCGAACAGGTGATAGTGAATGAGTACGTGGGAGCCCAGGGCATCCGTCCCCACATCGACCACCCGGGGTTCGGACCGGTGATCTGCACCATCTCCCTCCTGGAGGACTGGGAGATGGACCTCAGCATACGGCGCAACCAGAACCAGTCCGCCCTCCTGGAAACCGGCTCCTGCCTCACCATGACGGGAGAATCCCGAAGCCGATGGTACCATGGCATCCAGGCCCGACGGGAAGAGCCCGGCGGGCAGCGCCGGGGAAGACGCCTATCCCTCACCTTCCGTACAATCCTGAACCGGGACAGCATCAACGACTGAGGGGCAAGAAGGCAAAATGGAAAGCAACCCCACACCCCTGAACTCGGGCGCCGGAGCAGAAGATAGAACTGAATGGTTGGACCATAAACGATGACAACGCCGTTCACCGCGTGGACTTAACCACACCGGAAGGAGAGACAACAATCATCATGGTGGCCGTTGGCCGGGAGGAGAGCCTGGAAACCCTCCTCCAAGCCCTGGAGGAAAACGAAGCCACCACTGACAGGCCCCCCATCGGATGTGGATTCAAACCCGGACTGACGATCAGAATGATGATCAACGGAGAACCGATGGCGGTGGTCGCCACGAACGCAGTTCAGGGAGGAGACCAAAGCCTGGAGGCCTTCGCCACGATGAACCGGGCCGAGGACATCCTGGAAAGCCTGCTGCAGGTCTGCAGGGAGCCGGACGGCGGCGACGCCTCAGTCACCAGCATGAAGATAAAGCGCGCCATCGAGAAAACCTACGCCGCGGCAGAGATCCTGGAGTGGCCAGGCACCCCGACCTACCAGCGATACCTGACGGCGATGGAATTCCTGGAACGCAACCCCTCTCTGCTGGATGAAACAGAAGAAGAAATCATCGAGGAGACCCTGAGCCGCAACGGCCAAGCAGGTAGGGACGTCCTCAACCTCATCGGGGTCGAAATGTCCAGCGAGTTCGGCCGCTGGGCCATCACCGAGCTGGTGAAACAAGGAGCCAAATCATGGCACGACAGTCACGAACTGATAGAACTACTCACGTGGGAAGGCAGCAGCAGCCGCACCATTGGGACAGCAATAAATACCAGTATGGACGGCAGCAGGGAGGCATTCAGTTTAACCTGGATGCAGCGCCATCCCGACTGGATGGGATTCTGCGTCAACCTCAAGGAACTGCGAGGGGCGCAGGCCCTGGTGATGGAATCACCCATACACCGGGGGAAACCCGGCATCGTCATGGCCAGCATCACCGGACACCCCGACAGTCCCAGGTTTGAGAAGGCCACCAACAGGTTCCCCACGGGGAAGGAAGCCACCACTCTCAGGGACATCCTCACCTGGCATGGCGCCAAGGAATGTCTGTGGCTGCCGGTAGAATGGAGGGCCAGGAGAAAACGCCGACGGAAACAGCAGCGATAGACCGGCAAATCCCATAAAAAGTAAGGGCGAGTCCCAAAGGACCCGCCCCCCGAGCACCCACCCGCAGCCATTCGGCTGCGGCCTCAGCAGCCCGATGAAAAGCTATTCCGCAGACGCCTCCTCCCCGGCATCGCCGCCGCCGGCCTCCCCGGCATCGCGGCCGCCAGCCTCCTCCCCGGCTTCCGGGTCCTGCTCTCCGGCAGGCTCATGTACCTCCTCGGCATCATCGGGCCCGGGCTTTTCCAAAACGGTCACATCGGACATAGGGCTTCCTCCCGTAGGATAGATTTTCGCCCTCGCAGCGGGGGCGGGTTTTAACATAACACCCCGGAGGGGGGCCGGAATTTGTCAGAACGGAACACCCCACCCCCGGGAAACCCGCCGCCCACATCAGCAATCCACCGGTCCCACCAGGGAATTAACGTCATTATCCGGCACATCCCGCAGGCCCGGTGGGATGCAGCCGCTGAAGCGGTTACCCCCCAGCCGGATGAAATTCAGACCGTATCCGGCCAGCTCCGGCGGTATCACACCGTAGAAAGAGTTATCCGAAAGCCCCACGGAAGTCAGCATATTCAAACCGTCCAGCCTGTCGGTCAGAACGCCGGTCAGGTCATTCCGGTCCAACCGGAGATGCTGCAAGCGACTCAGGGTAGTCAGGTCAGGAAGGGAACCAACCAGCTGGTTATCCCGGAGATCCAACTTCCGAAGCTCATGCAGCGAAGTCAGGGACAACGGAATATTCCCCAGGAGTTCGTTGCCCCGGAGGTCCAGGGTACGCAGACTCGAGAGTTTGCCGAAAGACCAAGGAATGCTGCCCGTCAACCCCGCACCGTTCAGGACCACGCCGTAAACCCTCCCAGGCGAGCCGACGATCTGAACACCAGTCCAATCCTCAACGCGAATATCCTCAGTCCAATTCAAGCGCGGGGTCCCGAAGGCCTGGTCCGCAAGCTCAAGCAGAATCTGGCAGTCGCTCAACAGCCCCTGACCCGACGGCACTGTCCCCTCCGGCACGTTGCAGAAGAATCCCGCCGGCGGCGGGACCGGGGGCTGGGACAGCTGAAGCGGGATCATCGGCTGGGACGTGGTCCAGCCGATGTAATCGCCGCCCCAGACCAAGAGCGCCTTCACGTCGGAGGGATCCCCCGGAACGCCATCGGCATGGACCAGCCGGACCTGGAAGTCGAACGCAGAAACATCGGGAATATCCCCGAACACCGGGGTATAGGGCGCATCGCCGGGAATCTTCGGCTCAACCCCGGGTATGACAAACTTGCGACCGGAGACCGAGGCAGGAAGCCACTCGTCGAAGGCAGGGGTGGGCAGCAACCCGCTGTGGGGCCACCAGCGGTACTCGACCACATCGGAATAATCCTCCGCCAACACCACCTCAACGGTCCGCACCACACCCCGGACCTGCCGCACCTCCGCAATGGACGGCCTGACGGGCCGCGAAGTTCCCCCATCATCCAGAGGCGGCATGGGCGTCCCCCAAACCGGGGGGGTAGGAAGGGGCGGGCTGAACACCAACGTCCCCCGCAGGGGAGACCTGATGGCCTGGAAATCCGCCATGCCGATCATCTCGTGGAGGATGTTGGAGTTGCCCAAGGAACCCCCCTCCGCGTCCAGGCTGCGGACCTGGAAGGAGAAGATACCCTGTAGCTCCTCATCAATATCAATGATGGTCTCCCCACCCAGGTCCTGGAAGGGGACCCGGAACTCGGAGGGAGCCACCTCCAGCAGTTCCAGGCCGTCATCCGAAGGTTCCTGAAGGCCGTAGTAGCTCCAGTAACGGTACTGGACAACACCCCCATTCTCCCCGCTGACCTGAAGCGTCACCGAGTTATCCGTAACCTTCGTCACCGAATCCAAAGTCACCGGGTCCGGCTCCCCCGGAGTCCTGGGAAGATGGGAGAGGTCCCCGACGGAGATCTCCGAAGAGTGACTATCCACCAGACTCATAATGTGATAGTTCTTATTGCCACTCTTCCAGCTTCTCTCTCTCCCAGGAGGAGGAGTACTAGCCAGAACCCCGGGGGTGGACAAAGGCGTCCCAGGTCTCAGGCCCTCACCGGGCAGGAGTTGAGTAACACCCCTACTAGTATTGCCCTTCTCGACGACGCAGGGAGAGGTAGGAGGAACATAATCATCCCGAAGCATACCGAACTCCAGGGACTGGTTCAGATGGGGAGCGTCGTACTCGTCCTCACGTTCATCAGTCCGGTGATTCCCCGGGCCCGGGTCCGGGAGGCCGCCGTAGATATTCCAGTGCCACAGGGTGCAGGGAGATCTATGACCGGTGTGATAATAAGAACAGCCCTCCCCGCAGCTGTGCCGGTGACGCCAAGGCGTGCATTCGTGGCACACAGCGTAGAAGCAGAAGGAACCACACCGAGTGCTCCTACTGTCACAGAATTGGGAATAGTCAGTGTGATGCTCCGGGCACCGCTCCAGGTGGGCCGATACGGAGGGGGTGGACACCGGGACCAGAAGCGCCACGAGCAGAAGGGCGAACAGCGCGGCCGCCTTCACGAAATTCATTACCTTACCTCGAAATCAGCATGAACAACGACCTGGTAGCGGTCATCAAGAAACTCGACTCGGTAGAAGCCTGGATTCCAGATGCCGGGACCATCCCGGCCCAGTCCGCGATAGAAAAAGGGGCTGCGGGCCGAGACCGTCACCCGGTCCTCAAACATGATGACCGGCTCAACTCCGGGGGGAACGCTGCGCCACCGGATGAACCCCTCCATCTCGTAGTCCGGCTCCGCCTGGGTGAAATCAAACGCCACCACCCAGAGCATATAGGGAATATCGGAAGGGACCACCTCCATCGACTCGGGCATCCGGCTCCAATCCCGACCCTGCAGGTAGTCCGGCAGATCGCCGCCCCAGAAGACGACCAGGACCTCCTTCTCCAGGAAGACCTGGCCACCATGCAGTTTACCGTAGGGAGTCGGAGGAATGGGCGTTCCACTGGCCGAGGGAACCAGATCAACGCGCCCCGGGGAATACCTGGGCCAGGGAGTTGCGGTGGGAGCGGGCCGCGGCGTCGGCGTAGGGGTGAGTCTGGGAGTCGGTGTCGGCGCCGGGGTGAATGTAGGCCAGGGAGTGGCCGTCGGCGGAGAAACATGGACCGGCCCCGGCTCCACCCCCGCCTGGGAAAGGGAGGGAGGAGAGGGGCCAGGGCCGGGACCAACGGAATCCCCCGCTCCCAGGAGACCACAACCCAAGAGAGGGAGCAGGAAAACAGCATCGACAGCCAGAACATGAATCCAACGGAAGGTCATTCACCCTCCTCGGGATGGAAGAATTCCCAGCCGGCGGAACCCGGCGGAAGCGCCCAGCAAACCGCGCCGTCGGCCGGAATATGATTCTCATGCCAGGTGATCACCAGGAACCCCCCGGGGTTCAATCCCGTGTCTCCCAACACCCCGCAGTCCTCGTGGGCACCCGAGGCGGGAAATATATCCCAGAGGGGAGAGCCGCACTGGGCCGGCAGTTGCAACCTGACCTCATCCAGGGCCCGGGCAACGTGAAGCGGACCGAAGTCCTCCCCGGCAGAGGCGGAAAGCAACTCCCGCAGCCGGCGGTCGCAGGCCGGGAATTCCGGACGGTCAATCCCAGAGCCAGCGCCGGAGACCAACCAGGCCCAGGAATCCCAGGAGGCGCTGTAGTACCAGCAACCGCGCCCATCGACGAGGGGCAGCCGGGCAAAGTGGACCAGTATGTTCCCACCGTTATCCCGGGCGGTGGGAAGAGCGCTTGGGGAAGCCAGGGAATGGGGCCGCTGGGTGAGGTCATTGCTGATACGCAGCCCCGCCACCGAGCCGGACACGCAGACCACGTCCGCTTCAAAGCGGGGTTCCCACCCCTGCTCCACGCAGTCGGGCCGGAGTTCCCTCAGTTCGCGGGAGAGCAGCAGCGCGACCTGGGAACCGAAGAGGACCCGGCCCCGGTAGTCGATGAGCATCTGCCGGTAATGGCCGGTGCAGGACTGAATCCCACCTCCCGGTCCGGCAACCTCAACCACGCCACCCCCATCACCCGACTGGGAGACCTCCCAAGAAAGACCAGGCGTAGGAGACGGCCGAGGGGTGGGAGTCGGTCGAGGAGTGGGAGTAGGGATGGTCAAACGGTCCCCAGCCTCAACGTAACGATGGACTCCGGGCACGAAGGGATGGACCGGAGCCGGCGTCGGCTGCAGGAAGACCGGCGTGGGTTGCGCCGGAGAACCCGGGAGAAACCCAGCGCAACCGGCCAGGAGCGCCGGGAGAAGCAGAATAACCAGAAACTCAGGAAACCTGGACTTCATCGGACTCACGCTCCCGTTGCAGACGTTCCAGGAGCAAACCGGCGTCACCGAGATGGCGGGCATCCTGCGCCAATTCAACCTCCGGGGTGGGAAGAAGGAGACCGTCCTGCCGCCAGGACTGGTCCTCCACCAGGTCCCGCTCCAACGCGGTAGAAACAATATCCATGGGGAAACTGGTGCCGGACTCACTGATCAACAATCCCTGTCCCCGCAGGGAACCGGCGAGGAAGTCCCCCTCATCCTGGCTGAGGCCCAGCGCATTGACCACCTGGGGCAACGCCGCCGGGTCCTGGGAGAGGGCCAGCTTCATCGCCGAGTTCTGGAGCAGGGAACGGCCGGCATGGGCAGTGATGGCGCCCACGCCGGAATGCTCCGCCAGGAAATCCTGCACGTCCTGGGTGATGGTGAGAAGCCCCAGTTGGTACTTCCGGGCCCGCTTGACGATGTTGATCAGGGCATCGGCGCCGGAGGGAGTGGCCAGCACCGTCCAGCACTCGTCCACCACCAGGCGGCGGGGACGGGGAGAGCTGACCGCCAGGCTCCAGACCACCTCGGAGCAGATTGAGGTAGCCACCGGCTTGAGAGAACTCGAGAGATTCTTCAGGTTGAAGCTGGTCACCGGCGCTTCATTTTCCAGCAGGTTGTGAGGACTGTCCTCCATCAGAAAGCGGGCGGTGCCGGTGGCGAAGGGAGAAAGCAGGTGGGCCAGCTCCAGACCGCCGAAGGGTTCGGCCTCCTTGGACTCCATGTAGCGGTAGAAGTCCCGGATGCCGCCCCGGGCCAGCACCCCGCCGTTGCCCTCCACATCCCGCAGTTCCGAAGCGTAGAAGCCGGTGAGGCACCGGTCGATGATGGCCTTCCGGCGGGTATCCACCTCGCCCTCCAACATGACCCCCACCAGGGAACAGAGGCTGGAAATTCGATTGGTCAGGTCGGCCTCATCTCCGGTGTAGCCGATGATGAAGGGATTGAGACCATGCCCCGGGGAGCCGGGAACGAAGACCACCCCACCCAGGGCCCGGGTGATGACGCCGTACTCGCCCTCCGGATCGATGAGGTAGGTGGGAATGCCCATCTGGGACTCCCGAACCACCCGCAGCTTGGTGAAGAAGGACTTGCCCGCGCCGGACCGCGCCATGACGACCATGTGGCCGTTCATGGCCCGGGGGTTGAAGGGGTTGTGGATAATGGGAGTCCGGCTACGGAGGTCCATCCCCAGCAGGGTGCCGTCATGCTCGTTCATGTCCTGGGGGCCGAAGGGGAACATCCGGCGCAGCGTGTCGGTGTCCGTCAGGTCCACCTCCCCCACGCCGCCGCGGAGCAGGGGCATCAGGGCAGTGAAGCCACGACCCTGCCGGAACTTGAGCGGGTTGATCTTGGCCAGCGAGGCCCTGAAGTGGCTGGAAAGCCTCTCCCCAGCCTCCTTCAGGTCATCCTGAGTCCGCCCGTAGACCGCGACGGTCATGCTGCGGCGGAAGAGCTTGCTGGTGCCCCGCTCCACAGATTCGGAGATCCGGGTCACGTCGGCAATGGCGATCTCCACCTCCTGGGGCACCAGCTTTCCCTTCTGCATCGAGACAATCCTGGAACCCTCGAAGCGGGAACGCTGCATCTGCAGCCGGCTGTGGGACTCCCGCTGGCTGGCTGGCCACAGCCACATCGAGATGTCCATCTCGTCCCCGCTGCGGAGCAGTTGCTCCAGGAAGAGCAGGGATATGCGCCGGGGCCACTTCGCCACCTCGTAGACCGACATGTAGCGATGGTTGAGTTCCAGGAAGTTATTGTTCTCCTGCACCTGATAGAAGTCCTGGGAATAGCCGTAGCCCATCCCGCTCACGCAGGCCTGGAGCAGCAGCCCCAACTCCGCGTCCTCCAGGCGCTTGGCGTTGAACCCAGACTGGGCCAGCAGCGACGCCACCTCCATCGCCTTTTCCTCCTTGGAGACCACGTACCAGGCCCGGCCAACGATGCCGCCATTGTTTTCCATGGAAGCGAGATACTCCAGCAGGGAGTTGCCGACATCGTTGATGCGCCCGGAGCGCATGTGCTCCGGCCGGAGGTCGATGAGCTTCCGGCGCACGCCGGAAAGGTCCGGGGCGTGCTGGCGGATGAGCACCTGGAGGGGATACTCAATGCTGTTGAGCAGGAGGGTCCAACCATTGATCACCGCGGGATTGGTGGAATCACACCCCCCTACGCTCCACACCGCGTAGCGGCTCCCCGAATAGTCCTCCAGGGTCTGGTCATTGACCCGGCGGACCTGGGCCAACACACTGATCGACGGGATGACCTTGGGCTTGGGCTCCGCCCGAGGCGACGAGGCATCCTTGTTGCGGTTTCCGAGAAAGGGTATCGATATAGCCATGAGCGCACCTCTCAGAAGATTTGGAAGAAACCCTCCACCAGGTCAATGGTGAAGAAGACGGGATCGGGCACGAAGGAGAGAAAACTGTCCACCGAGACCGGCAGGTCGAAGGGTAGCCGGTCCCGGTGGGAAGCCAGCCAGCCGATGCCCAGGAGGATGCCGACGAAGACAAACAGCCCGACGAACCAGTAAATGAGAGAACTGGCCCGGCGGAACAAGAATAAGACAACCGCTAGAATCAGGACCACAGAAACCACGAACAGCAGCGTCGTCATAGGCAGCTGCCTCCCCGGACTGCATCAGAAAAATTGCGGACACGGATCAAGGGTACGGGAAACGGGGGCAGTCAATCTTTAGCAGTTGGGACATGAAGACAGACTATCGAGCCTGATCCTCAACCGGGTGAACGGAGAGATAACCTGGGAACCCAACAATCCTCGAATCGCTGAATATAAAAGTCTTAGGGAAGGGAAAATCCGCCTTTGCGAAAGGGGAGAAAGTGCGGAGAATTCGCAACCAGAACGACTTGGTCAGCTTCTGGGCAAAGGAAATTAGGTTGGCCCGATGCTCAAACAGAGGTACCTACCAGGGCTCAGCGTCACCGGGACGGCGAAATTGCCTGAAGAAAGCTCTGCCCAACAGGAACCAGGAACAGGGCAGGAAAACCGCCATCCAGGGCAGTACAAAGGAGGAGACGGACACCACCGTCAACTGAAAGAGCCGCGGGTCCCGGAACCCCGAGTAGGCCCCGCCAAGCACCCAGCCCCCAGCGAATACCGCTGCGGGCGTCAGGACCGCCATAGCCAGCATGACACTCCGGCATCTCTCACCAAAGCCCAAAGGTCGTTGAAACGCCACAACGAAGATGATGGAAAGAAGAAGAAACAGCACCAGGTGATAGACACCCACCTGCCAAGCCGGTGAGGTCTCCAGGTCGAACTCCAAGACCGCCAGAAAAGCAACCAAGGACATCACCAGGGCTCCAATGAGGACAGCCAAACCGAAGGCAGACCACCCCGACTGCCAACCGACCAGGTCACGCACGAAAATCACCTCAACGCGCAGAATCCCTGAACTCAAGGCTACAGCAGTAGGAGGAAGATGGAATTCTGCAGCTCGGAACCAAAATCAGGGCCACCCAGCGGTTCGACTCACCCCTGAAGATACTGCCCCAAGATGTCAGCGGGCAGTATACTTGACAGGCACGGAGTGGCTGGAGCACGTTGTCCTGCTCAAGGGATGGACGCCGGACATAGCCGTGCTTATACATTCACTCATAGAAAGAATCGGAAAGAATCGCCAGCGGAGCAACTCCCACGCTGCACTGTGAACAACGAAAGCGGATCCAACTTGTTATCCTCCACTCAGCACGAGACGGCATTTCCCCATCACTCCAGGCTCCAACCCAATTGAGAAACAGGAGCAGACCACAGGCCATCAGGAGCCCACAATTTCATCATCTCCATGACCAGTCACCTCGGTCGAGAATGAGACTCATCAACCACGATATAACGAAGTCAGTCCGGCAGAATTTGGCAGCAGTTCAGACAGCGCCACGGCAAGATCCCGCAGATTTGTCAACAGAGAGGCGCCAGAGAATTATACGGTAACGCAGAAACAAACCCAATTTGTCAACAGCGGCAGAGCCCAGGCAACGAAGAAGTCAAACGAAAGACCATCCGATATTCGCATCACCGGATGACCAAGCAGTAGGGGCATTGACCCTCCATGCTATAGGCAAGAACGGAGTCCCGGCGGATCCATCATAGTGAATGGAGATTCAGGGAGGAAGGCCAGCGCCACCCGCCGGGACTTGATGAAGCCGCAACCACCACATGGGCATTTGCAGTACCACAACGCACCGGAAGAGTGGTCTGTGGGAAAGGATCCCACCAGGCTGCCGACAGCAACCTTCGGAGTATCAACACCCGCACTGGTCAAGGGGATGAGAGCCGCCTGACCGGAACCAGGCAACCGTACTTACACAGACTCCGGATGCTCCCGAGCCAGACAGCGCCGAGCCAACGGCGCCCACAGCAACAGCATCCCGCAGAGACCACAGGCAAAGACCACCGGAATGGCCCAGAAGCCGATGAACACGACCACCAACCCGATCAGACCCTCGCCCCGGAGACCGGTCCAGCCATTTGACCACGCCACCGCGGCAACTGCGAGCAACGCCACGACAACCAGTCCCCACCGGAGCTTCCGCCCCATCAACATGGAACCCGATCTGACGGAGAGCAAGAAGGAACCCAAGGCGAACAGGACCAACATCAGGTGATAGAGAGCAAGTTGCCAAGGCCGGGAGGTCCGCAGGTCAAACCCCAAGACCACAGCGAGAATCAAGGCCAGGAACATGACCAGGGAATATGCCTGCGCCACCGACATGAACATGACTACCAACTTCCACTTGGAATCAGCGAGAGTGAAAAATCACCGCAGGTTGTAGAAGACGTCCCGCTCCAGCGTCGCCTTGACGTAGCATGCCACTTGGCCTCGCAAACACCCTCCATTAGAACCCTTCCGCGGCACGTCAGGCTCGGGTCTTGGAGGCGGCAGGGAAACCGGCACATCGGTTGGGCGCGGACCCCTTGGACCCTGAGGAGATGACAATACTCTACTGTGCATAACGATTAACCACCGTCTCGTACGCTTCCTTCGCAGCCCTCACATTGTCACGGTCATGCACCTCCAGCGTTATCATCCGAGTTGCCAGAGACCAACCATCTACTATCCTGCGGTAGCGCTCCTCAGCTTCATCATCGAGGACGCGGTATGACTCAATATCGCGCCAAAGCTGTTCCCCATCGGCCTTGAGGTCATCGCACAGCTCGGTCGTTACCCGCAATGCGGCGGCAGTCTCGGGGTACCATCACCAGGGGGCGATAATGTCGATCGGGTCGTCTCCGGGGGCGTTGGGGATAGCCGGTTGGTCCTGTTCACAGTCCCCTGAGGAGGTTGGTCATTTTCCCGATGCCGAGCCCGGAGATCAGAGCGGTGAAGTTCAGTGCGACTGAGAAGCCGGGAAATTCTGCGTTTGACAATTGCATCAGCCAGTTGAGACCTGTGACCAGTATTTGTTCGAGAGTCATCCCTGTCTCCATGCGGCGGAGGGCGCATAAATCCCCCGCCCAATTCAATATTGGCGGGGGTTGACTCGCCGGGACTTCTCCCTTTATCATCCTCGTGTTTTGTGAGGATGGGGCGAGTCAGCCCCCTTTTCAGCCGCCCAGTGTTGGCTCACCGGGCGGCTTACTTTTGCTACTTTAAGCAGGGGGGACCATCAGGCAATTCACCCAGGTCAACTCCACTGTTGGACATGCCGACAACTCGGGAGACCTGCGCCGGTTCATAACCGAGGGCAAGAAGATCATCATCACCACGGTCCAGAAATTCCCCTTCATCCTGGACGATATAGGCAAGGACCACCGGGATGGCAATTTTGCCATCATCATCGACGAGGCCCACTCCAGCCAGGGAGGCAGGACCAGCGGCGCCATGTCCGCGGCCCTGGGAGAAACGTCAGACGATGACGTGGAGACGGCCGAAGACCAGATTAACCGGATAATCGAGAGCCGGAGGATGCTGACCAACGCCAGCTACTTCGCTTTCACGGCCACACCCAAGAACAAAACCCTGGAGATGTTCGGGCACCCGGACCCACAGACCGACGGCACGACCAGGCACCTGCCATTTCACAACTACTCCATGAAGCAGGCCATCGAGGAAGGCTTCATCATGGACGTACTCAGCAACTACACCCCGGTCAACAGGTACTTCAGCCTGGTCAAGAACATCGAGGACGCCCCCCAGTTCGACTCCAGCCGGGCCCAGCGGAAGCTGCGAAAGTATGTGGGAACCCACCAGTACGCGGTGAACGAGAAGGCCGAGATCATAGTGGACCACTTCCACGACTCTGTCTTCCTACCGAGGAAGATGGACGGCCAGGCGAGGGCCATGGTGGTCACCGACGGTGTGGACCGGGCCATCAGGTACTACAACGCCATCAGGGACCTGCTGAGCCAGCGAGGGGCCACCTACAAGGCGCTGGTGGCCTTCTCTGGCAGCAGGGAGTTATACGGCGAGAACGTCAGCGAGGCCATGCTCAACGGCTTTCCCGAGAGCCGGACGGCCGAGTATTTCCAGAAGGACCCCTACAGGATCCTCATCTGCGCCGACAAGTTCCAGACCGGCTACGACGAGCCGCTGCTGCATACCATGTACGTGGACAAGACCCTGGCGGGAATCAAGGCGGTCCAGACCCTCTCCAGGCTCAACCGTGCCCACCCCAAGAAGCACGATACCTTTGTCCTCGACTTCCTGAATACCACCGAGGTTATCCAGGAGTCCTTCGCGGACTACTACAAGACCACCATCCTGTCGGACGAGACCGATGCCAACAAGCTGCACGACCTGAAGGCCGGCCTGGACCAGCCCCAGGTGTACAGCCAGGACGACATCGAGGGCCTGGTGGAGAAGTGGCTGAAGGGAGAGGACAGGACCACCTTCGAGCCGGTGCTCGAAGAATGCGTCGAACGCTACGCCAAGCTGGGCGAAGATGAACAGGTAAGGTTCAAGGGATCAGCCAAGGGCTTCACCAGACTCTACGCCTTCCTGTCGCAGATACTTCCCTACTCCAACGTTAGTTGGGAAAAGCTGTCCATCTTCCTGAACCTGCTGATTCCCAAGCTGCCGGCTCCGGAGGAACAGGATCTCTCGTTGGGGATACTGGAAGCCGTGGACATGGACACCTACAGGGCGGAAAAACAGGCCACCATCAGCATAAAGCTGGAGGACACGGATTCGGAGATAGACCCGGTTCAGGGAGGACGCGGCGGCGGGATTCAGGAACCCCTTATGGAGTTCCTGTCCATCATCGTCGACGACTTCAACAGGACTTGGGGGAACTCCTTCACCAATCCTGAACAGGTTGCAGAGCTGATCAAGAACCTGCCCGACTGGGTGGAAGCCGACACCGCCTACCAGAACGCCGTGATGTATTCGGACAAGCAGAACGCCCAGATCCAGCACAACAACGCTGTGAATAAGCAGGTAACGAGCGCCCTCAGGACCAATACCGAGTTTTACAAGAAGTACAACGAGGACCCGGACTTCCAGAAATGGCTTAATGACATTATCTTCAACGCAACGTACTCACACCTCGCAGCTTAGATGACGAGCGGGGTCGCCGAGAGTCGTGGGCTGGCACCGCAGGCCTTAGCCACTGTCCTGAGAGAGAAGGCACACGCGGACCAGACATGCAGCAGTTCAACCTCATGCCTCCTGCAGCACTGCGGCACCTCCCAGGGGTCAGCATCCAAGTGGCCCGGGGGGCCTCTACCACGGGCCCAACCTCTATCGCAGCCGGCCCGTGGAGTGGGAGGAAACGGTCCACGCCGACACCGGTCTGCTGGGGCTGCCCACCGAACACGGCTACTTCTCCGGCCCAAGGAAGCGAATGACTTTCCCAGACCAGAGCCACATTAACCGAGTCAGGGATGCCCTGTGGCAGCGCTCCGGCAATGGCGCCTCTGTGATGGTAGGCAGCGGTTTCAGTCGGAACTCTGTGCCTAGCGGACCGCAAGTGGTCACCCTCCCGACCTGGGAAGAGGTTACCCGCCGACTCCACGCCGAGTTGTACCCACAGGAAGACACTGCCAGCTACCCCGACCAGTTGCGAACCGCCCAAGAATACGAAGCTGCGTTCGGTAGAGGCGCTCCATCCTGGTCACCACCAACCTGCCCTTCGCTGACTGGACCGAAGTATTTGGCTCGGAACGCCTCACCCACCACGTCCACATCCTGGCGATGAACGGCGACAGCTACCGCCACAAACGCCGCAGGAAAACCGCCGCGTCCCAAGCTCCAGACGATCGCGAGGAAGAATAGGGCGCACGCCAACGCTGTCTCTACCTGCTCCTTTAACGTCCCAACTCCGACCAATTTACTGCCGTCAGTCATCACGTCGGTGGTACACGATCACGCCGCCCCAGTGGCCCAATATCTCGGCGCCATTGACACCCGCAAAACTCGCACTGAGCTTCGTACAGAAAATTGGACAAGACCAACCGCGCAGAGTCCTACCATTGATTTTGAATCTCTTTTCAGGGGTCGTGCAGCATCGAGCCTCGGGCTGTTTGGCCAGAGAGGCCCAAACAGGAAGAAAAACTTTTGGGAGAAGCCTTTTATGCCATTGGGAGACAACCTCAATTCGGAAGTGTTCAAAATACTCCGGGAGGCGTGGACCACTCGGTTAGGGCGGACCGTGCCGGAACCGGAGGATCTGGCCCTTAGAAATGACGCCGTGAAGATAGACGCTACGGTCCTCTATGCGGACCTGGACGAGTCCACAAATCTTGTCAACAGCAACACCGCAGAGTTTGCCGCCGAAATTTACAAGATATACTTGGCGTGCGCAGCCAGAATAATCCGGAATGAGGGTGGGGTCATCACCGGGTACGACGGTGACCGGATAATGGCGGTCTTCATCGGGAGGAGCAGGAACAGCACTGCTGCCCAGACAGGGCTAAAGATCAATCACGCCGTACTGAAAATCATCAACCCAGCGATAAGGAGTGTTTATCGCAACTCAACATACTCCGTAAAGCACCAGGTTGGCATCGACAGCAGCGAACTGTTTGCGGCCCGGACGGGCATTCGCGGTGCAAACGACCTTGTGTGGGTGGGCAGGGCCGCAAATTATGCGGCCAAGCTTTCTGCGAGAACGGGGCCGGCCACTCAGATTACGGCTGCCGTGTACGACCGGCTCAACAAGGACTCAAAATTCGGTCCGAACGGCGAAAATATGTGGATTGAGGGACGGGCCAGAGAAATCGGCGACGGTAGAATATACACATCAACCTGGTCTTGGTCCGTCTGAGAAAAACGTCGATCACCACCTCACCAGGATGTCCTGCATGCAAGCGGTTTCCTGTCACTGGGTTCTCCCCAGACGTTCCTGAGTCCGTCCCATCTGGTGGCCAGACAGCGCTGTGAGATCCTGAGTGGCCGTGTTTCGTCTGCCCGCAAAAGAGGTGAACTATTGAAACTGGAGGAGTTGGTAGCGGACATTGCCGCACAGCTGGATGACCAAGCCGAGCTCGGCGTGGGCATAGTTGACGAAAAGGAGATTCCTGAGGTTGGGCCGACGAACGGGGGCATATGGGGCAGAATTCCAAAGGCCACCGCGGTGTTTGCCGATCTCAAGCGTTCCACGTTGCTCAGCGTGGCCGGTTCCAGGACGGACGCTGCCTATGCCTACACCTACTTCATCAGGGCGATGACCGTGATTTTCGACAGGTTCTCTGCCAGATATGTTGATACCCAGGGAGATGCAGTGTTCGGGCTATTCAGCGGGAAGGGGTCGATGTTTTCGGCGGCGGCCTGCGCTGTCACGATGAAGACGCAGATGGAGCGGGTGGTAGAACCCAGGTTCTGGGCAGACGCGTCCTCCAAACAAAGTCTGAAAGTGGGAATCGGGGTTGACCAGGGCACCCTACTGGTCCAGCGTCTGGGACTCAGGAGCACCGGGCGGAACGAGGTGTGGGCGGGAAGGGCCGTGAATGTGGCGGCGAAGCTCAGCTCACTAGCGGGAGACAACCAGGTGGTGGCCTCTGACCGGGTCTTCGCGGATTACTCCAAGGCCTCGAAAGTCCGGCAGAGGGCTCTCCTATGGTCGTGCGGCTGCGACGGGGGGATACTTGGAGGCGGCGGCTTAGCTCTTCCGGCGGGGGCGACTAATCCTCTTTGGGATGACGTGACGGTGCCTGGGGGACTTGGGCTGGATTTCAACACCGCTTACCGGCTGAAATCTCAGTGGTGTGTGAACCATGGTTCGGAGTTCTGCGAGGCGTTGATCACCGGGAAGATTCCCACGGGCTGAGATTTGGAAGAACGCCTCAAGTCGCATTATGAGTCTTTGACCCGAGCGATCGGGTTCACCAGGGCGGCGGACGCCAAGGCTGCGCCGGTCTTGGCCTTCCAGGTCGCGCTGGCGGGGACTCTTGCCGCTCGGATGGATGGAATATGGCTCATCCTGACGGGGCCACCTTTCGGTGCCGTGCCCATTGTCTTGGCGACCCTGCTGTTCGTATACGCCGCTCTGCTCATTGTCTCGATGGCATTTGCGGCGTGGGTGTATATTCCCAGGAACCCTAAAACCGGCAGGTCGCTGATATATTTCGAGGACATAGCGGCCATGCCGTTCGAGGATTTTGAGGAGCGGGTCGTGCGGATGGACGCGCAGGAAATAGAGCGTCAGTTAATTGACCAGGTCCACGTTGTGTCGGGGATAGCGAGCACAAAGATGCGCTTGGTGCGTTGGTCCTACTGGGCTGGTGGTCCGTCAGTGGTGTTGTGGGTGATCTTGTTGGTTTGGGGGAGTATCTAGAAGGTAGGGGAATTGCGGCCCTGGGACAGTTTCGGAAACAAGATTCCTGTGCGCTTTGCCCCTTTGAGTGCCGTAGAAATGTCTAGGGTTGCAGCAAGCTGTACCACAGGGGCGAAGTCTGTCTCCAGTGGGCTGCACATACCGTATTGTGAACTTTTCGCTGGGAGGTCCCGATATAAGCAGGAGCAGCGGGACTCTCGCTTAATTCCACCTCGATCCTGTCCTAATAATGGGGTCCACCTCACCCGGGAAATCGGACAGGTAGCTAAGTGAGAGTCTCGCTCCTAAACTGAGGGCAGCGGTTGCTGTCGGGAAGGAGTGGGAAATGTCGAAAGAACGAAGGAAACACAGCCCAGCTTTCAAGGCCAAGGTGGCGCTGGAAGCGGTGAAGGGCCAGGAGACGGTGGCCCAACTTCCCGCCGCCCTTGACACCGCGGATACGGTCGAGTTCCTCCTACTGCCAGAAATGGGAATCCACCCGGCCCAGGCCGTCCCACAGGGTATCGAGGGCGGCAGCATCGAGGGCGCGATCCCCGACGTGGAAGGTATCCCCGCTCTCCAGGGCCTGGCCCCGCAGTTGGCCGACCACCTGGGCGGGCCAGTCACAGATCCCGCCGGTAGGCGGCGGACGTACGTTGGGGCTCAGGTACCAACATCATCCAACTCCCTGGCCACCCGCCGGACCACGCTGTGGTGAACGCGGTGAACCTGGGCGATCCGGTTGACCGACTGCCCCTCGCGGAGCTTATGCTCCACTTCCTGCCTGGCCGCGGGAGTGAGCACTGGAGGGCGCCCGATCCGCTTCCCCTCAGCCCGGGCCCGTTCCTGACCATGGATGCTGCGCTCCCGGATGTTGCTCCACTCCCACCCGGCGATGGCCAGGAGGAGCTGGCCGGTGGGGGTGGTCGTATCGAACTCCCGCTGCGAGAGGACCACGAGGTGGATGCCGGCGTCAGTGATGTCCTTGATAAAGCGCAGGCCGTCAACGGCTCGCCGGCTGATGCGGTCGATGGCAGTGACCACCAGGGTATCCCCAGCCTGCAGGTCCCGCAGGGCCCGGCGGTCGCTCCTGGCGCCCGAGCCAATCTCCGTCACCAGCTGGTGCACGCCGTAGTCCTGGAGCTGCTAGGTCTGCGTCTCCAGGTTGCCCCGGTCCTCGGTGGCCTGGCTGACCCGGGCGAGGCCGACAGTCAGGGGAAGGCGGTTGATCATCGCCGGTCCATGCTCCTCGCGCTTAGTGTATGCGGAAATGGTAGGCCCCTGGAATACTTTCGTCAAGGGTTTCCGAGAACTGTTGGTGTATCTGGAGGGGGAGTGTTTCATGGGGATGGAGAGGGTTGCGGTAAGTGCCCGTTTTCTGGACACGATGACCATGATTCCAATAACCTACGGCTACGCCCGGGCCAGCAAGGCTGACGACGACTCCAAGAACCTGGAGACCCAGCTGAGGGAGCTGGACGCCCACGGCATCCGGCGGGATCTAGTCTTCACCGACGTGGCCAGCGGCCGCACCATGGACCGCCCGGGCTGGCAGGACCTGATGTCCCGGGTCCAGCCAGGCGATACCGTCGTCGTCGCCTTCCTGGACCGGTTCAGCCGCAACTTCGAGGAGGGGGTGGCCATCCAGGCCGACCTCACCAGGCGGGACATCGGCATCGTCGCCATCCAGGAGCAGATCGACACCCAGGAGGCCTCCCGGATGCTCATCCCATCGACCATGACTGCCTTGCGGACCCGCAGGTAACTCCCACCTGGAACATCCATCCCACCATCCATAGGCTCAACTTCCAACCTATGGATGCCGGAAGGCGGTACGGTATTCAACCGTCAAATTGTCGCTGTTCAGCGAAAAGGTCCTCGCTAACTGGTCAGCATAAATGTCAGCGATCTATCCGCCTACGTGGTCCACTTTAACTCCGCCTTTTACATCTGCACTGGTCTTCGACTGCACCAAGCCCTACCCTCCTCTGGTGCGGGTTCCGCTACCCTTCGGTAAACTGTCGGCAAAAGACTACGAATCGGTGGCTTACTCAGCATCTGTATCTTCCCTGGTGAGGGTCATGCAATTACAAACAGAGGGTATGAACCGGAAGCAAACCGCGTTGGTTCAATGAACCAATTCCATGAGAGAGGTAGTCGGTGGGACTATAGCGGGTTAAGGTGGTAGAAAGCGCTTCCACTCAATTGAATTGGAGTGAGAAATGAACAGGTCAGAATTTTCAGTCACGGATGCAGAGTGTGCTGCCCTGCCGAATCTAGCGTCATATAAGGACATTGCCCAGCCTTCGGTAACTTTCGAGAGCATCACCTTCTCCGACGGGACCACAATCGAGATTGCCCCCACTGATGTGGTTGTCTTAGTCGGTCCAAACAACGCGGGCAAAAGCCTGGCACTCCGTGAACTGGAGGCGCAAGTCGGGGGCGAGTTGGAGACGACCATGGTCGTCTCGTCAGTTAAACCACGCCAAGTCGGTACAGGAGAGTCTTTCGAAGAGTTAGTGCGTGCGAACGCGCAGGTTACAACGAATGCCCTAGGGAATGGTTTGGATATAAGAGGCTATGGAATCCACTTTAGTATGGGTGGCTGGGACGTACAACAGATGTGGCCGCGTCAAATTGAGGTGTTCAGATCCCTGTTCTGCCGGCGGATCCCTACGGAGAGCCGCATAACCGACAGCAATTCCGCGAACGCGATCGATACTCTATCCGAAACGGCTTCGCATCCACTCCACCTGCTCTATGATGACCGGGTCGAGCTCAGGATGAGTGAACATTTCCGGCAGGCTTTTGGTGATGACCTTATCCTATACCGCGCTGGAGGGAGCAAATGTCATCTGTTGGTCGGTAAGCGACTAAGCCCTGATGAAGGAGAGGACCGTATCTCAGCGTCCTACTGTGAGCGCTTGCTGGCTTCAACTGCTCAGCTGGAAGACCAGGGCGACGGGATGCGTAGCTTCGCGAGCGTTATCTTGCATTTGCTTGCTCCGCTTACTCCGTCCATCCTACTCCTTGATGAGCCGGAGGCGTTTCTACATCCCCCGCAGGCCCGGGTGCTCGGAGAAATCATTGCCACTGAAAAATCAAATCGCGCCCAACTCTTCGTGGCTACCCATAGCCCCGACGTGCTTCACGGGTTAATCGATGTGGCTCCCGAAAATCTTCGGGTCCTCAGGATACAGCGCGACGGCACGGTGAACCGTGTGAAGGAACTGGACAAGGACTTGGTTAGGAAAATTAGCACTGAGCCGTTGATGAAATACTCCGGGGTTATGTCCGGCGTTTTCCATCAGAGGGTAGTCATTTGCGAGGCGGATGCTGACTGTATGTTCTATTCGTCCATTCTTGATGGTCCGGAAGTTCATGGGAGCCGGACTCCGGATGTTCTATTCGTCCATGGCAATGGTAAACACCGCATGGACGCACTGGCTAAGACATTGGTTGCCCTGGACGTCCCAGTTGATGTCGTCGCCGATATCGACGTATTGCGTGAGGATGTTGTATTAGAACGTCTCGTTCATGCGCTAGGTGGTGATTGGGCCAGAATCCAACCTCTGGCGCATTCAGTTAGAAACGCCATTGAACAGCATAGGCCACGCCTAACCGCCGGGGACATCAAGGATAAAGTTGACACCATACTTGAATCGGTGCCCCGGACTGAAGAGTTGCCAAGGGCGAAGCGTTCCGAGATTGAAGCCATTTTCCGAGAAGTATCCCAGTGGGACGCCGTGAAGCGGGCTGGTGATGCTGCCATACCAAGAGGCCAACCGACACAGCAATTCCAGGACTTGCAAACTCTTTGCAAAGAAATTGGTCTATGGATAGTACCCGTTGGTGAGTTGGAGGGTTTCTGTAAATCTGTCAGTGGTAAAGGGCCGGCCTGGGTACAGCAAGTAGTAGAACACCGGAAACTTGAGGATGACCCAGAGCTTGAGAGTGCCCGTAAATTCGTACGCGAGATGTGGATGGCTAGGAGGTGAGGAGGAGACTGCCGGCGGTTTTCAAGACCACAACAATCCTCATGGCTCCCCAACAAGGGCTGAACATTTCCACAAAACTGACATCGTGAATCCGAGCCGGCTCTTGCTGGGTTGTTCAGAGGTTCCCATCAAGTAATGAGCCGGGGGGTGCTACACATTATCGGTAGGAGCTGAACAAACGGCTTATGGCGAATCCTAAACACGTCAAGTGGCTTCTTTAAGGCCTTGAGTCATGGAACCTAGGCGAGAAAAGGATGGCTTTACTCCTGACCTTTTGACCACCCATCACCCGGCATTCCTGTACGAGGCCTTCGAGTCGGTGGAGGTACACCGCACTTCGCCGACATACTTGAAATGGCTGACAACATACTTATATTTTGTGATATAATGCCTGACAATGTCAGCACACTTCGACAAGTATAGGGAGGTCGCGGCAGCGTGGTTGAGCGGGACCGTTTCGAAAAGCAGTTTGGAGCAGGATGGCGCAGCGCATATCGGTATGCCAGGGAGGGCAACGTGCCCTTGGAAGGCATCTGCGACAAACTTACCTCTACTCTATCCAAGACCCTCCGGGAGAATGGCGGTATTCCAGCTTTTGACGAGATGGTTAGCATCTTGACCGAGGGGAGAGGCCTTGACTTGATGGCTGCGTTCGGTGCGCTGGATGATCTCGCAGAGCGGGAGAACGGACACCGCCACACCAAGATCGCAGCCGAGGTGGCGAAGTCCCTGATAGTTCAGTGGGAGGCCACTGGTTGGAACGTGGAAGCGTCAGAGATCCCCGGCCGATTTGCCGAAGCATCGTGCTCCGCGCTGGTCGAGCGCAACTACTTCGCGAAAGCACGCCAACCGCTCCTGGCTGAGGGGAGTTTTGACAGTTACGAGCAAATGGCAGGTTGGCAGAGCCGGGTTGAGGAGATACTCCATCCCCAACTGTCCGAGATAGCCGTCGAGCTTGGGAAGAAGCCTGACGGCAATGGGTTACGGGCCCCCAACTGGCTGACCAAGAAGGAAAGCACAGGAAACCTGCTGGCGGAGAACCTTGTCAAAATGGAACCTTCGAACCGCTCAACCGTGAGCAGGTCCAGATGAGTGCAACCACCTTCAGCTACGATTTCACGGAGTTTGAAAACGGCCCGGAGGCCGGCTGTTCTTTCTGGATGTGCCAGGAAAACCTGGCGAGCCCATTTTCTCGGGCGTTTCCACGCCGTGCCGCCGACTTGCTGGACGTGTTCGGCGCTGTCTATGCTGCAGACCGCAGGTCGAAACGCTGCTTCCAGGGGGTCGCCACGGGACAGCGCAGGTTCTGCATCCACATGCCGGTGCGGGAGCCTGATCTCTGGACTTCGCCGGAATTGGCGACCCGCCTCCGGGAGCTGCTGCCCTGGGTCAGCGAAGACATTTGGAGTTTTGAATTCGTCCGCCAGAACTCCGTCTGGGAACCGGATTCCAGGCAAGGGTTTCTGATGGAAATCCCGGTCAAATCCCCGGTACGGGTCTCGCTGTTCAGCGGAGGGCTGGACTCCCTGGCCGGCCTGGCGCACCATGCCCTGAACTCGCCTGGTGGGTCCTGCATCCTGGTGTCTGGCTGCACCCACGGCCGGCTGGCATGCCAACAGGTCGCCCAGGTGAAGCTGATCAGGTCCGCATGGAGACGGGGTTCACCCGTGGCCAGCGGAGATGTGAGCCATGTAGCCGTTCCCTTCGGCATCAATTCCGATGAGAATGTGCATGAGGAAAAGAGCCAGCGCACAAGGGCTCTGTTGTTCCTGGCCTTTGGCGCAGTCACGGCGCTGCAGGCACAGGCGGACACCCTCTACGTGTTCGAGAATGGTGTCGGGGCATTGAACCTGCCTCTGAACGGTACGCAGCTCGGGACCGACAACTATCGAGGCGTTCATCCCCGTACACTGGGCATGGCTGAGGCGCTCTTTGCGTCCGTTCTCGGAGAAAGCATCCATATCGAGAACCCCTACATGTTCGTCACGAAAGCCGAAATGTGCCGGGCCCTGCCTGGATCTGGCCTCGCCGGCGTGGCGAGCGAGACCGTTTCCTGCGACGGATATCCCCAACGGGTGCCGAACCAAGCCCAGTGCGGCAGCTGCACGTCCTGCCTCCTCAGACGTCAGTCTCTCTTCTGCGCCGGTCTGATGGAGTGTGACCCGGGCGGTGCTTATCGGCACGATATCTTCAAGGGGTTGAGCGACCTGAGCCCAGAGGAGGCCCACGGTTTTGGAGTCATGAGCGAACAGGTCAACCGGATAGCCGGATGCCTGGCTTCGGATCGGCCGTGGCAAGAGCTCACCGCCGCCTACCCAGAGCTGGCCAGGACCTTGGCCGCACTCACTGCCCGTCCGGGTGCGGCAGCCAAAGAGGACCTCGCAGCCGGCTTCGTTGGACTATTCCGCACCTATGCGCAGGAGTGGAAGGAATTCGCCTCCGAAGTCGCGGCCGCAGGATAGGAGGTCCCATGCAAGAGAATGTTGTCGGCGACGTCGACCCGAGGGTGTTGGGCCGGCGTCTCCAGGAATCCAGGAGAGCCCGGGGCCTAACCCAGCAGGAGGTCGCCGACTCTCTGGAGTTGGCGCGCACCACGGTGACGGCCTTGGAGAAAGGGGAGCGCCGCATCCGCCCTGACGAGCTGATCAGCTTGGCGGAGTTGTACGGTCGTCCGGTCAGCAGTTTCGTCGGATCCAGGGCGCCCTCGGCGGAGTTCTCGGTGCAATTTCGCACATCCGTCAACAGGGCAAGCTCGCCCCAGGCCCAGCAGGAGTTGAGGCGCGGGGTCCAGGAGTTCCAGGACCTGTGTGAAGACTACCTGTGGCTGGAGACCATCGCCGGGGCTCGCTCCCGGCAGTCCTACCCGCCTCAGTACGAGATGGCCGGCTTCCCCCCGGAGGATGCAGCCGAAGACGTGGCTACCTCGGAGCGAAACCGCCTGGGCCTGGGGGACGGGCCGGGCCTGAACCTGAGGGAGATCCTTGAGAACGATGTGGGCCTTCGGATCTTCTACACGCAGTTGCCGTCCAACCTCGCCGGCATCTTCGCCTACACGGAGGACCTTGGCGGCTGCATCGCGGTCAACTCCCGTCATCCCGAGGAGAGAAGGCGGTGGTCGATGGCCCACGAGTACGGCCACTTCCTGACCAGCCGGTTCCGGCCCGAACTGACCGCCCTGGGGCGAGGGGGGCGAGCGCCGGCCTCTGAGAGGTTCGCCGACTCCTTTGCCGGAGCCCTGCTCATGCCGACCGCCGGGCTGAGACGGAGGTTCTACCAGATTTCCCGCGCCGCTGACGGTGCGGTGACCGCCGCCGAGGTCTGCCGACTCGCCCACTACTACTTCGTCTCCGTTGAGGCGATGCTGCTGCGCTTGGAGGAACTCCGCCTGGTGCCCGGGGGGGCCTGGGAGAGGCTGCGCGACCGTGGTTTCAGGGTCCGGGTAGCGCAGCAGCAGCTGGGGTTGTCTCCTCACCCGCATGATGATGCCAGCATTGCCGAAGCCCACCGGCGCACCACCCAGTTGTCTCCTCACCCGCATGATGATGCCCCTCTGCCGCTGCGCTACCAGTTCCTGGCGGTTCAGGCCCACGTGGAGGGGGAGCTCACCGAGGGGGAACTGTGCCGGGTTCTCCGTCGGGACCGGCTCTCGACCAGGGAGACCGTGCAGAACCTGACCCACTCATTGCATCTTTTGCACGAAGGGGACCTGATGGCCATTCCCATCGACCCGAGCAGCCGGGTGACGGGAACTTGACGGCAGGGGCAGCGGACACCGGCGTCCTGCTCCTGGACGCCAGCTGCATTCTCAACCTGTACGCCACCGGCCGACTGCTCGAGATCGCTGCAACTCTTCCCTGGCAACTGGCCGTCGTTGACTATGTGCTGGAGCAGGAAGCACTGTACGTCAGGACCATCGGTGCATACGAGGGCCAGGGGGGAACCGTCCCGGTGGACCTTTCACCGCTCATCGACGCCGGACTGCTCCTGGTCGTGCGGTGGGAGCCCCCCATCGAAGAAGCTGCCTTCGTGGAGCTGGCGGCCGTCCTGGACGATGGCGAGGCGGTGACCGGGGCCATAGCCATCAACCGCGGGTACTCAGTTGCCATAGACGACCGCAAGGCGAGACGGGTCCTCGGTGAGAGGGGGCCTGGGGTGAAGCTGGTCTCTACCCTGGAGTTGATGCGGCAGTGGGGTACGGCAGTCCCGACCCAGGAAGTGAGCCACGCGTTGCGGGCCATGCAGCACAGAGCCCGTTACGTCCCGGGGCAACGGGACCCTCTGTACGCCTGGTGGAGTGACATGATGGAGGGATCGAACGCAAATGAGCCGTGACCTTGCTGGACATACCCCTACAACCTGTCCTGCGGTTTTGGGAATAGGCCAAAACGGCCCGTTATGGCAGGAGAGGCCATGGTGATGGCCCAGGACATGATGAACATCTTCCGGGACGCCCAGTCCCTGCAGGCGTCGTCGGTGGAGCTGGGCCCGGGGCCGCCACTCCTGGGTGGAGAGGCTGTATTGTGTTGTTAGTCGGCTATGGTCAGGCCAGCGTCACCGAGAACCTAGGCCAAGGTCTGCGGGTGCAGGGCCTCCCGAAGCACGTTCGACTGGCCGATAATGCAGCGCAACTCCGTCGCGCAGGCTTCGCAGGTAACGTCCAGGACGTTCTCCGCCACCATTGGGCCCGATGCCGTCCACCACGCGGCCGCACAGGGCCCTGCCGCGGTCGGTGTGGTAAAGGTGGACCTTGGGTTTCCAGTCTCTTGGCATAGCAACCCCCCACATTAGGCTAGGGGGAACATACCACATAAAGAGGAAGGGGGTCAGTGGGGCCACATAACAGGCGTTGTGCGTCGTGATCGGCCGACAGCGAACCTGCGTTGATGTTTATACTGACGATTCCCGAGGGGTGCTGACCTTCCCCCAAGAGTTATACCACCGTCGAGGTTCCGGTGCAGATCCCGCTTGAACTCCAGCGGGGTCAGGTATCCCAGTGAACTATGGGGCCGGGCCTGATTGTAGTCGTTCCACCAGTCTTCAATCATCACCCGGGAGTCAGCCAGATCCAGGAACCAGTTCAGGTTCAGGCACTCATCCCGGAACTTGCCATTGAAACTCTCGATGTACCCGTTCTCCGTCGGTTTGCCCGGTGTAATAAAGTGCAGCCTTACCCCGCTGCGCTCGGCCCAGGCGGCCAGGACTTTGCTGGTGAACTCGGGGCCGTTGTCCACCACCAGCGCTTGGGGCAGTCCGTGGGTCTCCCTGAGCCGGTCCAGCACCCGGACCACCCGCTGTCCAGTGACCGATGTATCCACCTCAATGGCCGGACACTCCCGGGTGAACTGGTCCACGATGGTCAAGGCCCTGATTCTCCTTCCACCCACCGTGCTGTCCTGGACAAAGTCCAGCGACCAACGCTGGTTCGGTCCAGTCAAAGCTGCCAAAGGGACCGCCCGGCCGACGCCTCGGCGTCTCCCCTGGCGCCGCCGCGGCAGTTGGAGCCTTTCCCGGGCGTAGATCCGCTCCACCCGCTTGTGATTGACTGGTCTCAATTCCCGCCGCACCAGCGCACTCAGCCGAGGACTCCCGAACCGGGGCCGGAGCCGGGCCAACTCTCTGATCAGACCCCGCACCACCGGTTCATCGCCAGCGCCCTTACCCTGGTACCGGTACGTCCCCCGTCCCATGCCCGCCTGGGCACAGGCCCTCCGTTCGCTGACTCCCACCCTTCTCATCGCGTCCACCGCTTCCTTCCTTTGTGGACGCGTCAGTACTTTTTTGACAGGGCCGCCCGCAGTCCCAAAATGTCCAACTCTTTATCGGCCACCAGTTGCTTCAGCCGCCGGTTCTCTTCCTCCAGGGCCCTTAGCCGCTTGGCCTCTGAGACCTCCATCCCGCCGTACTTGGACTTCCACCGGTAGTAGGTGGCCTCGGAGATGCCATGCTGGCGGCACAGGTCGCCGACCTTCAGCCCGCTCTCGGCTTCCTTGAGTACCCGGATGATCTGTTCCTCGATGAATCTCTTGCCTTTCATTTCCAGTCCTCCGTCCTCTTCATTCTACCGGAGAACTCTCATTCCTACTGGTTCAGTTTTAGGGGGTAAGGTCAGTGCCAGGGGTCTGCAGGCGGCCGACGGCGCTCCCAGGGGCTTCGCGCCCCCAATCGCGGTTCGCGTCGTGCAATAGCGGCCACGCTGGCAGCCCCTGAGCTTGAAAAACAGGGCTTCCAGCCCTTTCCAGGCTTTGGTTTGGCACTGAAGCCCGTTGGGGGGCGATTTTGGCGATTCTGTGCCGGCGCAAAAAGAGTCCCTTGGGAAACATCCTGTCCCAAGCGCCAACGCGGGCGAGCCAGTAACGTCCCGCGAAAAACGGGCGTTTTTGAACGGGTTGCCGACCCACCTCTCAGCCACATTGCAGAGGGTGTGCAACAACCTCGTGCAATAATAGTTTGCGCTCAACAAGTGCGTCAAGCCTTTGTTGAACAACAGCGGAGACCAGCTGCCGTCCGTCGCCATCCCTATCCCTTTGCCGCCGCCCTTGACACCCCGAGCAGTAACCGGGTGGGTCAATTCCAAACCGGAGGCAGGTCAATGGATAATGCTGAGCAACAAAAAAAGTCCCGCACACAGGGACATCTGGTCGGAGGCTCTCGCAGACCTGGCGAGGGGCCCTGATTTCCGGGGTAGGCGTACCGGGCCGCGCCGGGTAGTTAAATTAGTTAAATGAGGAACCCCACGCATCCGAGTCCCTGCTAAGCGCAGCCAGGACCGAAGGCCAGGCTTGCTCTCGCCTCTTCCGTCATCTCGTAACGAATGGGTTTCTTTCCCGGGTTGCTAATCCTCAATCCCCAACCTTCGAGCACCGGCCATATATTGTTCCTGAACTCTACGCCAAAGACCGCCCCGCCCGCCGACGCCAGGGGATGGTCGGGCCACCGCGCCGAGATAATCTTCTGGCAATCGGTGCTCTTGAACTGGCCCACGGCAATTTCCGCCACCACCGCCCGGGCCATTTCAACATATATCCCGGAGGTCAGCGGCGTCGAGGGCAATGGTCCACCGGCAGCAGCCAGTGCAGTATCTGGGGCAGTCCCGGCACGTTCCTCGCTGTTGGTTTTGACCAGATGCAGTTGCTCCGGCAGGAAGAACTGCTTGACCGTGTTCGAAACAGAGCCTTCCCGGTCTGTAATGACCCAAAGAAACGGGACCTTTCCGTCCGGTAGGGGAATACTCGGATCGTCGCGGATTGCGACGTAGAGGGAAATGAAATCGCTGTCGTCGCTGAAAACGACGACGTGGGTGACCCTTTGGAAAACAAGGTCGGCCATGGCGTTGGTGGCGATGGCAATATCCGCCGAGTTCTTGGTGGCCGACATGCTGAAGTGCTGGGTGCCGTTGACCACGACCTCTAGGTCGGTGAAACGGCTGGACGCCCATAGTCTCCATAACTCCACCTGGTCCGCCCGTACGTACAGCGTCAGGCGCGACAGCGGTGGGGCATTGTCCGGCCAATTCTTGATCAGCTGCTGAACCAACACCTGACCGTCGGCGTGCAGGTTCTCCACGTCCACATAGAGACCGGCGCATCCGGTCGCTGTTTGCTCGTCCTCTGCCGACATATAATCTCCGGAGGCCGATTGGTACCGCCGTGGAATCGACTAGGGAAATCCCTTAGAAGCATTATAACCAGCCCGGGCTTCCCGGCTCACAGGCCCTGACCCCGTTTCCTCCTTGCATTCGGTCAGGACCTACGATAGGATTCCCCCCCGGCATTGGGGTGCGCTTACCTTGGGAAAACAAAATGCAGGGAGAGAGAACAAGATGAACAAGAGACCCGAAATGAGGGGCGGCAAGGGGAACGGCGGAAAGAGCGGTGGAGGAAGGCCGCCTAATGGGCCGAGCACGACGGGGAACCCGTCCGGCGGTGGACGGGGAAACAATCCCTCCAGGAAGTAGCATCCCCGGCTACGTCGAAAAGCCGAGAGGCTAGCACAAAGCCAAAGGCGCCGACGCAGCGACCAAGGGTTGAGTTGTAGGAGGGAATTTCGTGGACCGGGAATCCCAGCACATCCATTTTCCGCTCGAAGAATTCGATTACGACGCCCAGCTTTCCGCCATTCGCGGTTTGCTTTATCGCCAAGAACGGGCCGACCAAGAGCTCTCGGACAAGATTGGGGAAGCCGGCGCAGTCGCGGAGTGGACCAGGGGCCCTGCGAATGACCACGCGGTTGATGCCCAAGTTGAGCTAATGCACATGTCCTGCTATCAGGCCGCTGCACCCGTTTCCGGCCCACCCCCATCCCCTGCCGCTCCAGCCCAGGCCCTCATACGCCGAGGCCCGTAGAAAGGGGTTTCCAGGTACTGCCGGTCCATGGCCTGCATCAGGGCCAAGTCCTCTTCCGAAGTTCCCCGGGACCGGTAGTACAGGCCGAACCGGCTCACTCTCAGCAAGGCGCATTGACGCGCCATGGACAATGATGGGTGCTCCCGGTCCACTATCTTCCGCCGCTGCGCCAGGCTCATGGGCCGGACCTCTCGGCCAAGAAATCCCGCTCCACTTTCATCTGGCCGATCTCCTGGTACAGGCGGGCGATCAGCGCGGCGTCGCTCCTGGCCTTCTGCTCTTGCTTGTTGCTGAACACGCCGGCGGCTCCCGAGGTCAGGGCTTTCTTCCAGGGCTGAATCTGGCTGGGATGGACCTGGTACCTGGCCGCCAGTTGGGCCACCGTTTCCTCGCCCTTCACCGCCTCCAGAGCCACCTTGGCCTTGAAAGCCGGACTGTGCTTTCTCCGTCCTTGGGACATTTCCCACTCCTCCTTGGCAGCAACCACTGACCTCAGTTTAGGAGCAGGACTCTCGCTTAGCTACCTGTCCAGTTTCCTGGGTCCACCTCACCTTTGCGCCGGCAATGTTTGTCAGTTTATGGGTGCATCCACGAAGAATATCGTATTGCCATGGGGAGGGCGAGGAGTGGGCTGAGGCTGAGGCAGCACGTCATTGGCGTTGCGGGAAGTAATTGGTCGGGTCTAGGCAGCTGTCGTACAGGGCTTGGTCTATGGGGATCCAATCAGTACCTGGCACCCCTCTCCTCTTTTTGCCCATTACAGGATTGAACGGGAAGGCTGACTCAAAGACGAGGTTCCTCCCTTGGGACCTCGCAATACCCTTGGCTATGCGCACTGCAGGCCCGAAGTCCGAGTCCTGGCTCACGATGATGGAAGCATCATACCGTTGCTCGTAGGTGGCACTGACCAGGTCAAGGGCTAGGCTGACGTCCACCCCTTTCTCTTGACCATAGCTTATCCGACCCCGGTAAACACGGATCCCTTGGCGCTCCAAACGCCGGAGTTTGTTGTTCCAGAAGCCGTACCACCTTGGGTTTGACTGCTCGGTATGCATTCCCGTATAGAAGCGGACCTCTTCCAGAACCCGCCCGTGTTTCAGAGCAGTCAGGGCCTGCGCCAGCTTCTGCACGTCGTAGTTTGGCCAGCCGTGGCCCCAAGCTTCCTTGGCCAGGTGGAAGAGATTTTGCCCGTCAATCAGGACGATGGTGCGCATGGCAAAAAAACACCCGCCCGGTGACGAGGCCGAAGCCTAAGTCGAGCGGACGGGGGGTAGATGTAACCATGTTACCAAGGTGCCAACAGACTGTCAACACCTTAGTTGACCGTCTGTTGGATACATGGCCCTAACATTGTGCCACAAACGGGGATTTCCGCAACTGGGGATAGTGTGGGCAGAAACGGACCGGTTCCTTGATGGTATCGGACTATGTTCTTGGTGGCGGTACAGCGGCCAACCCTGCCCGTGAACTGTCAGATTCCATGTAATCCTTGCGGTAACTTCCCGGCACGTCCCAACGATTAGGGAGGCGGGACGTGCCGGCACCGTCGTCGCTCCAGCCTGGTTCGGTATTCCTCCGACAGAGTGGCTCCTCCATAGATTTGGTCCAGGTCCCGGAATATCTCGGGGAACCGGCTCTTGAGGGCCTCGCGGTCGCTGACCGGGCGCAGCTCGTCGGTCACCTCTAAATATCCCGCCGTGAACACCGCGAAGAACTCCATGACGTTGGTCATCATGTAGGTGCCCTGATACACATCCGCCCGGACCACCTCCGCGTAGAACCCGTCCCACTCCTCATGGTTTTCGGGCGTGAAGCACAGGTTCTGGATACCGTGGGCGAACTCGTGCACCGCCACCCCGCCCCGGTATGGGTGGTAGGGGTGCTCCGGCCCAAGGCTGCCCAGCACCTGCTCCTCGCCTGCCGAAGAGACGCGCAGCCCTGGGACTGCGCCCACGCCCCGTAGCTCGAAGGTGTCCCGGCTCCGGCCCGTGAAATCTTCGTCCCCTTGAGGAATGCGTAATCCGGCAGCGAGGTCAGGGTCCGATCCCTGGGGATGATGGCCAACTCCACCCTCCCCCGGGCCATGCACCGCACGATGGCTTCCCTCCCAGACAGCATGGCGGCCACAATCTCCGCCCCCGCCTCCACCGCGGCGGGGTCCACCGTGGCGTCGGCCTTAACCGTCACCCCGTGCGCCGACATGAACTGCTGGTAGTACGCCGCCGGCCCGGTGGTGATCCGGAAACTGTCAAGAATGCCTTCCCTGGCCGGCCCATGGGCGGCAACGTCGTGCTCGCAGATCGACGCCCTCGCCCGGAATCCCTGGGGGTTCTCAGGAAGGGCCCGGGATACCGTGACCAACTCATCCACGTCGACGACGCAGTACTGGGGGGCTTCCTGCACCCGGTACCGGATGCGCCTAGCCGGTTGGTCGCCCGTCAGGGCCTCCTCAACCGAAGTGATCTCGAACAGCGAGGCGTTGGGCCACCAGTCCTGCCGGAGGTCGTACAGCACCAACTGGGCGAACTGGTCCAGGGTATATTCCCGAGGGAGGTACTGGGAAGAAATTTCGAGTCTGCCCCATGGTGAGGCGCTGGCGTATCTTCCCGTCCACTCTTGCCGCCACGGGTCCGGCAATTCCACGGCGTAGCCGTACTCCATATCCCGCCTGGTAACGGTCTTGTCGAGGGCGCCGATTGGCGGGGTCGGCACCGGAGTCGGGGCGAGCGTGGCGGTCGGTTCAGGAGTTGGTGCGGGTGTTGTCGGTTTCGCCGCTGGCGTCGCACTTGGCCGCGGGGTCGCAGTGGGAAGCGGCGTTGGGTTAGATGTCGGGATAGGAGTTGGTGTTCCCGCCGGCACCTGCGTAGCAACAGGTGAGGGGCGCACGGTGGGCTCGGGCGGCGACGACGGCTCCGGGTCCAAGGTATCTGGCTGCACCGGCGTCGGTGTTGGGCTGGTGGGAGGCACTGGGCTGGGAGACGGTGCCGCCGATATCCCGGGCTGATCCGGGACATGGGTTGCCATAGGCGGACCGGCCTGCTCGCCCCCGCAGGCTACAAACACAACGATGCCCGCCAGCCATGTCAGGACAAGCATCGCGGCGGGTCTCGTCCTCGGGTTGGACGGATTCATGGCAACCATTTTCCATCCCTTGGGTCTGTTGGGCAAATCCGCTTCCTTCGGCTGGCCTGTGATTGTCGGAAGCGCCCAGGATGGTGCAGGGGCAGCGATGTCCGACGCGCTCGATGGCCCCCACAACCGGGGTGTCACTGGCGCTCGGCCGACCATTAAACCGGTGCCAGCCCAGGCGCTCTTGGGTCCCGGTGTTGCCGGAAACGCCGACGTCGAAGTGAATGTTGTTTAGGGGAACGCCGGCACGCCGGAGCTACAGTACCTGGCAGGCGGGGTCCCCATCCACGGGACCTCCTCCTGGAGCCGGGGGCTGGTGCGGATGCAACCAAAAATGGAGGCCATGCCGGGAGTATGCGTTTATGGAACAGCTCCCGCAACGGGAAAGTGTTCCGCAAATAGGGGTGCTCCATACTCCCCGTTTGCGCAACGGACCGGACCGCCAATTGCCTGTGTGGGGCCCCAACCTCTGACTTAGGCCTGTCGGTCGCTCCCGGCACCTGATCCGTCCTCAGTGACAACCTCATTAACGCCGGAGCTCAGGATTTCACGACGCTGCGTCTCCAGGTTGCCCTGCTCCTCAGTGGCCAGGGCAATCGCATTTTAATTCGTGACGATACAATGCCTCACGGTTGGGCCATTTCGGTTGTCCGAAAACCCTCGAATCACCATCGAGTGTGCACTACTCGCCTCGATAGATGCTAAAGCGAAGGATGAGAAAAGCACCATTTGGGGCAAAACGCACCACCGTTGGCCGTTATTATCAGATTATTTGATGCTCTTTATGCCCCATACGTTAAAGCGCGATTGCCCTGCCTCAGTGGCCTAGCTGACCTGGGTGAAGCCCATGGTCTGATAGAATCGACCCCTGCGCATATCCGTCAGATGGTCTTCAGTTCAAATTTGTGTCCAAAGTATAAGCGGGTTGTCTTGGACTCTCTTGGAGAATTCAGGTGGCTTGGGATGAGTCCTATTCGGTTGGTAGGATAATGGCGGCGGTGCCTCAATGGGCACGCTGCGGATGAGGGTTCGTGGAACACGCCGTTCGGGGACGTTGGCCCTAGCCAGTGAGTGCTCCAACAGGTCAACTAGCCAAGCGCCGGTTCCTTGCCTGCCGGGGAACATTAAGGCCGCTTTCGCCTTGATAGGCGACGGACGGCTCTCTAAAATGTGGTCAGCCGATAAGGCCGTCCAGGTCTCACTGCACAGTAAAACACGTTGCCGTCGGAGCCAGTGTCGGAGGGGAACATCCTACCACATTATTGCGAAATTGCGAACAGAACTTCGCTGGAAGAGGACAACCATGGGAATACGCATCCAGCCACGGGAAATTGACATTCCCGAAGATGAACCGTTCAAGAACGACCTGCTGGGACGTAGAGAAGTTGTGGAGGTGCTTACACCTCTCTTGGGCAATGTAGTTGGACCCTGTGTCCTGGCGATTGATGCCCCGTGGGGCACCGGCAAGAGTACGTTCCTGAGAATGTGGTCACAGCACTTGCGCAACCGAGGTTTTCCTGTAGTTGAGTTTAACGCATGGGAGACCGACTTTTCAGAGGACCCGTTCGTCGCTGTTTCTGCTGAAATCACCAACCAACTCCACGACGAGACGGACACATCGCTCAGCCAAAAGATCAGGGCAACGAAGAAAGTAGCAACTAAGATGGCGCTGCGGGCTGTTCCAGGATTAATCCGAGTCGCGACAGCGGGCGTACTGGATGTCTCACCTCTGGTGGAAAAGGAGGTTGGAGAGTTCCTGGCGTCAGCCGCCAAGGGCCGGCTGTCCCGATATCAGGAGATGAAGCAGTCCGTCGAAGAGTTCAAGACCTCCCTCTATGATTTGGCGGTGACCGCGGCCGGTTCTAGCGGGGGACGCCCGTTGGTCGTGATCATTGACGAACTCGATCGGTGCCGCCCCTCTTATGCCGTCGAATTGCTAGAAGTGGCTAAGCATCTGTTTTCCGTTGACCGCATAGTGTTTGTGCTGGCTATCAATCGCTCGGAACTGGCGCATTCGATCAAAGCAATCTATGGGAGAGACTTTGACTCCGAAGGCTATCTGCGCCGATTCTTCGATGTCGATTTCAAACTGCCCGAACCAAATCGGGACACATTCATCAAGGCAACGCTCGATGCGACCGAGTTGACGAGCTACTTCCAGCATGCTAGTGGCCAAGGAGTCACAAACAGGGACGAGTGGGGGAAAGTTCAAACCCTCCTGCTGCATTTCTTCGCCTCCCCAGATCTCAGCCTTCGGAGAATTGCGCAGGCAATCCACCGACTCGGCCTCGTGTTTGCCTCGTCACCTGATAGCAGGCAGGTCTTCGGGCCCGCTGCTGTCGTTGCTGTGATTCTTCGCACTTTCGGTGAGGAACTCTATAACCAGTTTATTCTCGGGGAAGTTTCAGACCTTGAAGTCGCGGAACATATGCTTGGCAACTTTGTCCTCGGAGCCGATCCGCAGGGGGACCGGGCTGCGGTGCTTCTTGAAGGAACCATCGTGTTGGCCGCCCGCGAGATAACTTACAAGGGGTCGGGGACGGCTAGGGGATGGCACCCGAAGCTCTCTCCTCTCCTAAACCAGTGTGAAAAATTAATTGACGATGCAAATTCACAAGTTCGCGAACTTAGTTCAGATGTGCAATTCGCTACTGACGTTTACCAATATGTAGTCAGTTTTGTTCAAGGACATGGACAGAGGGCCATCGGCTTTCTAGATTCAGTCCACCGCCTAGAGCTGCTCGCAACGGATTTGACGGAAGAGTGAAACCGACATTGGATCACAAGTCTCCTCGAAAATGTCCTGCAAGCCGGACATTGCTCGCCGTTGACCCCGGTGATGAGCCAGCCCTCGGCCTCGCCGACCATGGTCCCCTCAAGACTTTGTATGTCGACTTGCTCAGTCAGACGGTTATCTTCCATTACAACCGATCTTTGCAGCATTTCGTAATCCGTCCCTAGGCCTCAGTGGCTCGCACAAGGCCGTTTATGTTGCCGGCTGCCGCCACCCTGTCGCGCAACAACCCGTTTGGGCAACAGGCAGTGGTATATTTGGCCCATGACGACCTCGGACGAAAGCAACCCTCTAACCGGAGGAGGCGGGGCTAGCTCGGCCACACCACCCTACCCCTTGGCGCGGGTGAAATCGTCGAAGAACAGGACGGCCTCGGCGTAACCGGCGTACTTTCCGAATCGTTGCTGCCCCCATCTGCGAAGTGCCTCGGTGGATCTGGGGATGTCGCGGTAATGGCGACCCAGGGAACGAGAGATATGGATGTCCACGGGGAATGCGTCCAGCTGTTCCAGGGAGAACAGGGCGATGCAGTTGGCCACTTTGTTCCCCACGCCGTGCAAGGCCCTCAGCCTGTCGGTGACCAACCGGTGAGATGGCTCCTGCGCCAGCGCCTCCAGGTCGAATCTCCCCGACACGAGCGCCCGTGCCGCCCAATGGATCTTCGAACCCTTGTCCAGTCCCAACCCCAGCCCTTCCAGCCCGGCCAGGGCGGATTCCTGGCCTAGAACCCCGGGACCGGGGAAGGTTGAGCGCGACTTGCTGATCGGGTTCCCGAAGGCGCTGGCAACGCGTTCCAGGTCCCTCTGTATTCGAGGGATGTTGTTGTTGGCGGAGAGGATGAAGAAGACGAGGCATTCCCACGAGTCAACCCGCATCACGCGGATTCCGGCGTGCCTCGCCAACAGGCCGCCCAGCACGTAGTCTCGCTGGGCCAAATCTTGGTGGATGGCCTTCACGTCGTCGTCCAGCCGGAAGTGGCGGTGAAACCACGCCCTCATTGCCGCCTCGTCAGACGCGCCGGTGAACTCGACACCGACCTCGGTCTGCCGGACCCTGACGAGTTCGGTACCTACCACACCCTCATGCCAGCCGTCGTCGCGGGACAGCCAGCGGTGTCCCTGCCCGCAGGCCAGAGTGTCCGCCAGCCGGAACGGCCGGGCGATGGCCAGTTCCAAAGTTCTTCCTCCTCGGTCTTCCGATTGGCCTAGCACTGCAGATGGCGGCTAGGGTTCGTCGGCGTTGACAGCATCAATGAACGCCACCGAGCCGATAGGTTGCCTCCAGCTCGCGGCACAGAGCTGATCAAGTGACCGACCGCCTTCCGCCGGCGCTCTCACAGAATGCCTTCTCAGGCATCGCCAATCAGGCTCCGGATCACGGTGAACCCCAGCCGCTTGGCTGTGCGTCGGGCCTCCACTGGCGAGAAGGTCCCGTACAGGGACGCCACCCGATGAGTAGAGCCTGCCCCGTACTCGATACGGGGTTGTCGAGCACCACCCGGACCACGAGGACGTTGGGATTGGCTTCGCCCACCAGCCAGCGCATCTGAAAAGCGAAGTCCCGCATGGTACGCTGCTGGGTTATCGATACATGGCGCCAGTGCCAGCAGGGTTCGCAGGTGAGAAACAGGTTGCGTGTTCCCGCCAGCAGGTACTCACGGTCCTCACGTCTGGGAGTCCAGGTTTTGCCGGCTGCGGTTCCCTGATGTCCGCCAGTAACTGCGTGGATGTCTCGTCGAAGCAGGTCACCGGCCTTTCCGGGCCATAGGGTTCGGCGTAGAGGTCCAGCACGTCCTCCATGGCGGCCACGAATTCCCGGTTCCGTTTGCTATTGCGAACCGTCGTTGTAATACTGGCTGCGGCGGGAAAACCAGGGTTACACCGAACCTACCTCAGCCAGGACGGCCAGCTCCGCCTTAGATAGTCCCAACTCCCCGCACAGGACCTCTTCGTTGTGCTCCCCGATGAGAGGCGCACGCCGGGATATCCTCCAGGGTGAGCCGTTGAAGATGGCCCCTGGGCCTGGGTGTCGAAATGTCTTGCCAAGTTCCAGGTATTCTACATCTGTCCAGAACCTCCGGTCCTCCAGGTGAGGGTCCTGCATGACCTCGTCCGGGGAACGGATCGCCCCCGTGTTGGAGCCACGCTTCTGCAAGCCGTGGTAGGCTTCGTCCCGAGGGATGTTGGCGAGGAAGTTTACGAAAATTCCGCGAATATGTGACTGGCTCTCGGCAATGACCGTTGGATCCCGGTACTTTTCATCCAGTAGGTCGCCCGCCAAGCCGTGCTCATCCATCCACGGCGCAAGCATCAGCACCCGCTCCGGGGTAACCTGACCGACATTCACGTATTTTCCATCCTTACAGAGGACCTGGGCGTTGGGCCCAGTGGCGGTGTTGCCACCTCCTGTTCTACGAGGAATCACATTTCTATTGTAAATATACTGGTTCACATGGCCCTCGGTCGTGAGCGCGCAGGCATCATGCACCGAGGCATCTATGTACTGCCCCCAGGCCGTCACCGACCGGTTAACCAGCGCCGCGGTAATGGCGATGTAGGCGTAGTGACTTCCGATGTGCCAAGCCTGCCCTCCGCCGGGAGCGATGGGCGGTGCATCTGGCGCCACGTCGTCGTCATAGCCACACCTGGCCATCTGTCCGCCCGCCGCCAGATGCAGCAGGTCGCTGGTCTGGAAGTCCTGCCACGGCCCGGTCTGCCCAAAGGGGGTCAGTGAGCACATAATCAGCCCAGGGTTACTCTCTGCCAGATCTTCGTACCCCAGCCCCAGGGAGGCCAGATAACCGGGCCTGAAGGTCTCTAGTATCACATCCGCCTTCTCCGCCATTTGCCGGAACAGCCGGCGCCCGTCCTCCATCTCCAGATTCAAGGTAACCCCCCGCTTGGAGGTGTTGTAATGCCAGAAGTAAAGGCTCTTCTCCCGATTCGGTATGTCCTGGTAGAAGGGCCCCACGGTCCGGGCTGCCTCGCCACCGGGCGGCTCTATCTTGATGACGTCTGCTCCCATGTCAGCCATCTGCTTGCCACACCACTGCCCCTTCTCATCGGCGAGCTCCAGCACCCGCAGCCCCCCAAAGGCCCCCGCAGAGTTCCGGTCCGGCGTCCGCGCCGGCGCCGGCGCGGGATTCGCTATCGGCTCATTCCCACTCCACTGTACGGGCGAGGCATCCTCCATCATCTCCTTGAAGTAGGGATAATCTTCCATACTGAGGTCCTTTGGCCAGAAGGTGCCGTCGGCGAAGCCGCGCACCAGCATCTCGTGACTGATGCCCAACAACCCCTGAAACACCTCTTTGTTGTGCCCGCCGATCAGGGGACCTGACCGGCTGTTGATTGCAGGCGTCTCCGACATCTTGAAGGGAGCGTTCTGCAGGGGCCAGGTCCCCAGCGCGGGATGCTTCACGTCCCGGTACATCTCTCGATGCCTGAGCTGGGGATCGTTGTCCACCCGGTCCTGGCTGCTTTGAACGGGCATGGCGGGTACTCCCGCCGCCTGGCACCGCTCCATGATCTCGTACTTGCCCAGAGTCTTGGTCCACGCCTCTATCCCCTGGTCCATCTCTTCCTGGTGCTCCAGGCGACCCTCAAGGGTGGCAAACTTCTCGCCGGTGGCCCAACTGGGAGAGCCCATTACCTCCACTAACTTCCGCCACTCATAGTCGGAGAAGCAGGCTAGGGCACACCAGTCGTTGTACTCCGCCGGACTGGTCTTGTAAGCGTTGTGCGGCGCCCCGGTCCGCTCCCGGTAGTTGTTCACCAGGGGCGTGCCAGGCCAGTGAGCGCGGTTGCCCGGCGGGTAACCCTTTCGCATGGTGGAACGACCGTTGGCCTGGATGTCCAGAAAAGCGGGACCATTAAGGGGGACGCCGATGATCCACTGGGAACTGTCGACATGCTGTCCCTGACCGGTCATGTTGCGATGGTAAATCGCACTCAGAGCATACATGGCCCCGTATAAGCCACCGGTGTCGTCCAGGTAGGACCAGCCCCAACCAGCGGGTGGCTTGTCCGGCAGGCCCGACGTGTAGGTCAAACCGGACAGGGCTTGCGCAATGGCTCCCATGGTTTGATAGTCTCTGTCCCGACCCGTGTGGCCGAAGCCGGACATGGAGAGGTAAATGATGTCAGGCCGGAGCTTCTTCATATCCTCGTAGCCCAGACCCCACCGCTCCAATACACCGTAGGCGAAGTTCTCGATGACGATGTCGGACATGGCCACCAAGCGCCGGGTAAGGTCAATGCCTCGGGCTGTACGAGTGTTCAGGGTGACGCTCAGCTTGTTGGAATTGGTGTCGCTGAAATGGCCGTTGGTGTTGAGATTGGCGGGCAGGCCCTCGGGGGTACCCGCTCCCGTCGCAATGTTGTTGCCCCGAGTATTGGGGCTCTGGGGCCATTCAACCTTGATAACCTCGGCTCCCAGCGCCCCCAGCCATCGGGTGCACCAGGGACCCGCCCGGACCCAGGTGAAGTCCAACACTCGGATTCCTGACAAAGCTCCCGGTGTAGTTGGCGCTTCTGCTCCGGCCTGCACCATTGAATCACCTCCCGGCTATGGCTGTCTTTAGGTTAACTCACCTTATTCTAACCCAATGTGGTCGATTAACCCAATGTGGTCGATGGAGATTCCCGAAAAACCAGGAAGGCTAATTACCGGAACTTTCTGAAAAGAGCCCCAGGCAAATTGATTTGCCCGGGGTTAGGCTAACGAGTGGGCCCGGTGGCAGGTCTCGCATGGAATCCCGCTGGCCACAGCTGCAACAGGATAAGCCATGCTTCGCAGCTTGGCCTTTTTTGCCGCTGAATCCAGACCGTGCCAAGGAGAACTGAATATGTCTTTGCGGAATATAAACTTCGCCCAGTTCCTCGCTGGTGATCTGGCTTCGGCCTTATTACAACGATGCGCCTGCCTGGGTTCCTATTGGGGAATTGAAGGGATGTCGAAGGCTGAAGTAGTCAAGGACTAGAGCCCGGGTGTGAAGCCTATTTTGGTCATTAGGAGCGGTGCAGACTGGGCTCCAGTTCCAAGGTAGAAGGCGGCTGGCCGACCTCACCAATTGGTTTACACCTGACCGGGGTGTCTTGGCTGCGCGGAGGAGGAGACCTCGCTCAGCCAGCATGGTGGCGACCGGCCGCCTTCTGCCTAGTACTACAGCCGCACAAACACTAACTCGCTACTTTTGGCCTCGATCCATCACTGGATTTAGCCCCACTCAATTAAACGCTTGGTGTGAAATAGGTGATGTTACCAAGCAAGCAAGGCGGCAAAAGCCAGCGAGGGGCGGCCCAGTTGTCGGTTCAACCAGATACAGAAGTTGTGCAAGGCGGCCTTGGCTGCCACCCTGGTTTGAAAGCCCTCCAGTTGGTGCGGGCGCTCCCGGTCCAGCCCGAAGGCATGGTGGAGCTTGTCGAAGACAGTCTCCACTACCTGGCGTATTCCAGCCAGCCATCGGCGCAATTCTTTGGGCCAGGGATTCCTGCTGTTGCGTTTGGGCGGACAGATTACCCAGGCTCCATAGTCGTCTCGCCACCGCGGTGCCGCCGCCTGGCCCTCAAAGCCTTTGTCCACTACATACCAGCCCTGGGCTGGCTCCCCCAAAGTGGGCAGTCTGGGATGGGGAGTATGCCGGAAGGCGAAGAAGTCCTGGGCCAGAGTCTGGTCTTTGACGCTGGCTGGGGCCAAGCTGAAGCCGGTGATGACGCCCTCGGGATTGACCGAAAGCAGCAAGTGGAAGCCTGCATACCAGCCCCAGCGGTTGCTCCAGCCAATGTCAGCCGGCCCGGCCAGCCAACCGGCGCCCCGGCGTTTGGCGGACCTGGTGGGGACACCGGAACTGTCCCGAGCTTCGTAGGCGCAGTGTTGCCCTGGCAGCAGGTTCACCAAGTGGCGGAAGTAGGCTGCCAGGGTCCCGTAGTGACGGCGCGCCAGCCGGTTGAACTGGCTCCGGCGGGGCCGGGTGGGAAAAGCTGGACGCCGGCGGCTGGTGGCATAACGGTAGAAGTCCCGTTCACTACGGAAGCGTGCCCACTGGCTGAAGATAATCAGGGTAATCACCGCGCTGCCAGTCAACGAAGCCCGGGGGCCTGGGGTAGGCTGGGGAGGGGATTGGCATTTGCAGAAATCATCCACCATGACATAGAGTATCGTGAGGAAGGGGTCCGTATCGGTCATAGCTTGGCCTCTTTCTTGCTGGGTTGGAAGCCAACTATCGGCTATGGACACCTTCCTTATCAAATTTCAGCCCACAATTCACACCAAGCGTTTGAGGGAACCGAGACAGGACAGAGTCGTCGGAACGCCTACGTCCCTCCTGCCAGATGGACTCCTGTCATCCCCCCTTCCACCTCAGGCAACCCAGGTATGGGTAAGGCAGCCGAACCCTGACCCAGCGATACGATGACTACGCCTTCAACCCACGAATTCCGGTCAATTCCTCCGATCGACCACCGTATCCGCCTCCGGGCAGTCCAAAGAGGACATGTCAAAGAACCCGCACTCATCTGAGCTGGGGGTCGTCTTGTCGATCCCCAGCCACCCTCTTGCGGATCCGCAGACACCAAGAAAGAAGTCGGGCCCGTCCACATACAATACCGAGCATGGTGGGAGCTACCGACGGTAGAGATACCAGACGCACGGGACAAAGAGGGGAACGAGCCGACCTGAGTCCAACCAGCAGAAGGATCGTCAAGCGGTTTCCGATGAGCCCTCTCAAACGAAAATGTTGAACAAACTTGCACGAAAAATCGGAATAAAAACATTTTTCGTGCAAAGCCACCCGCCACCCAGGGACAGGCAACCTCCTGTCCCTTCTTCCATTTCAGGATCAAGGAGAAATGATGGCCACTCCCTACATCATGCCCCTGGGATTCGTCCATCGCAGGACTGAAGACGGCGCAACCATCATACTCACCAACCCCGAGGAATCCCGGAGCCTCGAGCGAGGAACACCAGTCACCCTCTGGTGCTACAGCCAGGGGCGGGGCGCAATCGCCAAAGCGTACGGAGGCATAACCGCTGTAGGATATGTGACAGCCACTTTTAGAACAGCCGAGATACAAGCAGACCCGAGTTAGTGGGAGGATATGGAATACCATCAAATTGCAACTGAATTACTAGCATTGGCGTTGCTGTTGGGCATAATCGCATTCTGTGTGAAGTCCTTCGTCCGAGGAATCTTCAGAGTGATTGATGATTTGTACCCCAAGTCGAAGCGATAAATCAGTTGAAAATCTCCTGTTGCAACCACCACAAGAATTCCCCTTCAACTAATATATTAAGAAGGGTTGGCACCGCGATGAAGACCGCAACGACGGTAATCAACAAGATTGTGCGTTGAGTAACCTCAGTTCGATGAACGCTATAGGGAGCAACCCTCTCCCTAAACTTCCGATTCGAGGCTTCGTTGATCTGCTTCCTTCCAAGTTTGGTGTATTCCTCCCAGAAAATAGCTGGCGCTCCTCTCAGGCACTCGTACATTGATAGAATTTCAGATACCTGGAAACGCTTATGGAAGAATGGATGTAAATCATCAAGTTTCTTTCTTTTCATACTAAGGGAACCATAGTCCAAAGAGCGCCAATAGATTGTTATGAAAAACACCATAACCCAAGTCAGGATTAGAGTCATTGGGTCGCCCGACCCCGGTATGAGTTGTTCAACAACGGATGCGGCTTTCACGAAAGTAAGGGACAGGGTCCCAAGACACCAAGCCAGCGAGACGATCAAGTAAAGAATATGACCATGGCCTAGAACTTCCTCTTCCATTCCCCAATGCCGATATCGGGCAAGCAATGCCGGGCGAAGCCTTTTCATGAACAGCCACATTGATGCTTGGAACAGACTCGCACTCAAGAACAGCGTAGTCAGAATAGAAGCCACATACCAAATGCTAACCACGCCAATACTTATGGTCGCGTCGTCCAGCAACGCTTCAAAAGTCACTACCTGCGCCACCAGCGCCACAACTAGCAATGAGTAAGCAAGAAACATACGAACACATCCTCCTACTGACGCGATTTTCATTTTTCTAACAGCGACTGTCGGTGGGAAAACGCCGCCGAGGTTTAGGCCAAAGCCTTCGGGTTACTCACTTGCGGGATGATCCGGCACGTGAACCCGGATGAGGACAGCGCGGAGATCCACCAACTGGTCGAGCGGGCCATTTACCGCCGGAGCGACAACATCACACCCGGCAAGATCGTGGAGACGACCCAGATGAGGCGGGACGCAAAAACCGGGCAATGCAGGAAGAGAACCATCAGTCGCCGGAACGACAACACCGGGGTGCCCTTCATGAGCCGGGAAGAGTTCCTCGAACAGATCAGCACAGACCTAAGTGAAGCCTTTCTGTTCGAGGATGACAAGTACTACTGGGTGTACGACGGGTTCAACAAACACCACGTACTCGGCAGGAACATTCCACGCGGGATCGCGGTGCGTGCCGTCGTCGAGCACCGCGATGGAAAACCGATCCGAGCGGAATTCCTAGTATTACAACGACGGGTTTAAGGAGGGACGCCTGATGCTTCCCGGCGACGGGCGGCGCGGCGTTTCTCGTGGGAGCGTTTCGCCCGCTCGTTGCGCTGTTGGACATCTTCCAGCCATTGCCGCAACTCATCCGGTCCGAACCGTTCCCGCGGCAGCATCTCCCGCACCACCCGGTACACCTGCGGGCGCGTGATCCGGGGCATCTTTTCCCCCCCAGTCCTGCGGCAGGCCCAACAGAAACGCCCCGCCCAGCAGGCACATGGCCACGTGGTGATGCCATCCGGCCCATGTCCGGGTCTCGTACTCGTCCAGCCCGATGTCGCTCTTTTCGGTCTCGAATTCGGTTTCAATACGCCACCTAGACCCCCCCACGTGGGCCAGGGTTTCCAGGGGAGTGTCCCCGGGCGCATTGGACAGGTAGTAGCGGGGCTCGCTGCCGTCCAGGTTCTGGCGGTAGCTTGCCCAAACCACTCCACCAGGCTTCCGGTTCCGGGTTTCCCGGACCCTCTGGGCGCCGAACCGGTAGACCCGCGGCCCCTGGGACCCCTCCGCCACCGTAATCTCCCGCCACGACTCCTCCGGCAGCGCCAAGCTGCGCTCCGCCATGGTCAGGCGCTGTCCGCTGCGCAGTTTGGGCTGGCGGGGACGCCCGAATCCCTGATAGGCCGGCTCGCTCCAGCGGCCAGACCGTCATGTCCGGCCGGACGTCCAGAACGTATAGCATTCCTGTTACAGCCAAGCCGTCTCGGAACGCCGGGGACATCCCGAAGGCGGAATCCCCAGCGACCCACCCAGCGCTGCGGCAACCCCGAGCCCGGGCCTGCTCCAGCATATCTAATGCCAGGTCCGTCTTCGACCGGTACCGCCGCCGCTCCTCCGGCACGCCCGCCGCCGCACAGCGGCCCGCGTCCGAAGTCCATGCCTCGGGCAGATACCAGCGCTGGTCCGCCAGGGCCCGCCCCCGCGGCCCCACGTGGGCCAGGAATACTCCGGCCGGGCAATTGGCTATCTTGCCCAACGCCCCGCAGTATTGCCGGGCCACCCCTACCGATTTGACGCCCTGCTTGGGGAAGTCGCTGCCGTCGAACACCCACACCGCCAGCGGGTGTTCCAGCCTGGGACCCAAGTACTCCTGCAGGCGGGCGATGACCGCGGCATCGTCCCAGCGAGCCTCGGTGAGAAAGCGCTGCATCGCCCGGGCCGAGACCGGAACCATCTCGGACAGATTCTCGGCGTTGCGCCGCTCCTGGGCCTGGACCAGCAGGCCCAGCAGATAATGCCTGCTGTGTTCCCGCCACTGCTTGCGGCCAAAGGCACCAGCGAAGAAGGCACGGAACTCCAGAAAGGCCTCGTAAACCCGCTCGAAAGCTGCCCTCTCCATCGTCCCCACCTCCCCAAAGCCCCCGCCGTCTCCCGAATTATCCTACCAAAAACCCGTCGTTGTAATACTAGTTGGCCGTGATTAAGTCGGCCCGTTCCTCACTGTTGACGCGGTGTGGCACTCAGGGGATTGTGTTAGAATAAAAGCCATGAAGTGTCGAGAAGGCCCAGGTCTTCGGAACGGCTAGAGCCCTGAAGTAACGCATAGGAAAGCTCCCTGTGTCAGAACGTATTTTCATCGGTGTCGCTTGGCCCTACGCCAATGGGCCCCTCCACATGGGCCACGTAGCCGGATGCTACCTGGCGGCAGACATATTTGCCAGGTACAACCGGATGATTGGGAACGAAGTGCTGATGGTGTCGGGAAGCGACGCCCACGGCACTCCCATCACGGTCCGGGCGGAACAGGAAGGCACCACCCCGCAGCAGGTGTTGGACCAATACCACTCCCAGTTTCTGGACACCTGGAAGAAGTTGGGCATCTCCTTCGACCTCTTCACCAACACCCACACCGAGAACCACCAGCGGGTAGTGCACGACATCTTCCAGCGACTGCGGGACCAGGGCTACATCTATACCGAGTTCATGCTGTTGGCCCACTGTTCCAGTTGCCAGCGGTTCCTGCCTGACCGCTATGTTGAAGGGGCTTGCCCCCACTGCGACAACAGCCGGGCTCGCGGCGACCAGTGCGACAATTGCGGACACACCCTGGACCCCCAGGACTTGGTGGGGCCAAGGTGCCAGATTTGCGGCGCCGCGCCGGATTTTCGGGAATCCGAGCACTTCTTCCTCAAGCTGTCCGCTTTCCAAGAGCCCCTGTTAAATTGGGTCAGACAGCAGACCCACTGGCGCCCCAACGTTCTGAACTCCACCACCAGTTTCTTAGAAGGGGGACTGAAGGACCGGGCTATTACCCGCGACCTGGTATGGGGAGTGCCCATTCCCGTGGCAGGGTACGAGGATAAACGCATATACGTCTGGTTTGAGGCGGTCATAGGCTACCTGTCCGCTGCCATCGAGTGGGCCAACTCGGCTGGTTCACCGGATAAGTGGCAGGAATTCTGGAAGGATCCCGAAACCCGGTCCTATTACTTCATCGGGAAAGATAATATCCCCTTCCACAGCATCATCTGGCCGGCGATGCTGATGGGATATGGACAGGGCCTGAACCTGCCCTATGACGTTCCCGCCAACGAGTTCCTCAACCTGGAAAGCCGAAAGTTTTCCACCAGTCAGAACTGGGCTGCCTGGGTGCCCGACTACCTGGAAAAATACGATCCCGACCCCCTCCGATACGTCCTATCAATCAATATGCCGGAAAGCAGCGATAGCGACTTTTCCTGGGCCGAGTTCGTGCGCCGCAACAATGACGAGTTGGTAGCAACCTACGGCAACCTGGTTAATCGGGTCCTGTCCTTCACCTACCGGAACTTTGAAGGCGTAATCCCCACTCCCGGGGAGCTAAACGAGGCCGATGAAGCTATCCTGCAAACGGCCCAAAGGATTATCCAAGGGGTCGGGGAAAGCCTGGCCCTCTGCCACTTCCGGGCCGCCATCACCCAGGCCTTCTCTCTGGCCCAGGAAGCCAACCGCTACCTGGACTCCAAGGCTCCCTGGCTGGCTATAAAGAATGACCGTCAGGACGCGGCAACCACCCTCTTCGTCGCCATTCAAGTAATCAACTGCCTGAAGACCATACTCTACCCCTTCCTGCCCTTTAGCTCTCAAAGTGTGCATGAGTTCCTGGGGTTCAAGGGCCCCGTCTCTGATGAAAGCTGGGACTTTGGACCCATTGTGTCGGCGGTAAAGGCAGGCAACCCTCTGAACAGGCCTTCTCCCCTTTACACCAAGTTGGACGCGGCGGTGGTAGAAGAAGAAACCCAACGACTGGGCGGCCAGGTCGCGTAGGGGGCGGGTTGCTCAGCGGGCTAGATGAAACGGCCGGCTACATTTATGCCCCGGTACAAGCCCAGCTTCTGCAAGTAGAAGGGCGCCTGCGCAGCCTAACCAGTCCCGACATTCCCCACATGGACCAACTCTTGGACCATGTGTTGAACAGCGGCGGTAAGCGGGTCCGACCGGCCCTTACCCTGCTGGCCTCCGAGTTTTATCCCCACGATTCTACCAATCCCATCATCATGGCGACGGCAGTGGAGCTACTGCACCTCGCCACCCTCATTCACGACGACACGGTGGATAATTCGGATCTGCGCCGTGGTATAGCTACCGTTAGTAATATCTGGGGAAAACACGTTGCCGTCCTCTTCGGCGACTACGTTTTTGCCGCCTCGGCCACTTTTGTCTGCGACACCAACAACGTCCGGGTAATCCGAAGGTTCTCCGAAACCATCATGGAGCTTGCCAGCGGAGAGATTGTTGAGTACTTCAACTGCTTCAATCCCAGGCAAGTGCGTGACTTCTATAACGACCGCATCTACCGCAAGACGGCCTCCCTGTTCTGCACTGCCGCCGAGACCGGTGCCGTTCTGGGAGGCGCCCCGGAACCTCAGGTCCAGGCGTTGCGGGCCTACGCTTACAATATAGGCATGGCCTTCCAGATGGTGGACGACCTGCTGGACATCCAGGGCGACGCGGAGGAATTGGGCAAGCCGGTGGGCAGCGACCTGGCCCAGGGCATTCTAACTTTGCCCACCATCATGCTGCTGGAGCGATACCCCCAGGACAACCCCATTGAAGTCCTGTTTCTGGAACAAAGGGAGCCGGAGGGGCAGGCGGGCCAAGAGAACGGGATGTTGCAGCGGGCGCTGGAAATGATTAGCAATTCAACCATAGTGGCCGATTGCTACGGGGTGATCCGGGAATACTGCCAACGGGCAACCAAGTCATTGGAGTCCCTTCCCCAATGCCCGGCCCGCCACTCCCTGTCGGTCATGGCCGATTACATCTGGGAGCGCAGCAACTAGCCGCCTCGGCCTCCCACTCCGGCGTCCCAGGCAATCTTGCCGTCGATTATTGTCATAGCCGACTTGATATGCTCAATACGGGACAAATCGTCTTGGAACGGGTCCCCATCAACCAGCGTCAAGTCCGCCAAGTACCCCGGAGCTATGACACCCTTGCATGACCCAGTTCCCTCGGCCCGGGCCCCGGCCAGGGTATACATTCCCAGCGAGGTCAGCGCCGAGAGGTTGGGGGCGGCTTTACCCCCGGGGAGTCGGTCCCCTTGCTTGGTAGTCCTGGTCAGCGCCGCGTAAATTGCGGGCCACGGATTGGGTCCAATGACGGGCGAATCGGACCCGAAGGCCACCGGCACCCCGGCCCGGTCCCAGGATTCAATGGGGTATAAGCCGGGCAATAGCCTTTTCGCTACCTGCTCCAAGTAGCGGTCACCGTTCCAGTAGATGAACCCTGGTTGGGTCACCACCGTAGCCCCGGAGCGCTTCACGCGCTGTACCAGGTGCGGCGGGCACTCGGAGCAATGCTCGATGCGGTCGCCTGCCGCGCCCAATTCCAACCCTGGAATAGATAGCCGGGGAGTGTTGGTCAATGCCTGGGCCGCCGCCCCAACCGCTTCCTCCTCTACGGCGTGAATGGCTACCGGAAATCCCCGGCGGTGGCATTGGCCCACCAATTCTTCCAACTCGACAGTTCCCGGCTGCAACGACCCGGTGGTCAGGGTCAACATCAGCTTGGCGTGCCCCAACCGCAGTTGGCCGTTACCGCTGGCGAAACCCATACCCAATTCTTTGAATTCGTCCAGGTGCGACGCCCCCGCCATCATGGTAATCCGGGACGCCAACTTCCCTGAGGCCTTCAGATGGTGGAAGGTCTGCCAACGCTCAGAATCGTTCTCCGGCCCCGCATCCTGGGCCGAAGTAATACCGCAGCGCAGGAGCAAAAGGTTGAGCCGGTCTACCCCCCTAGACCATTGGGCCTTGCTGCGGGAGGGGCCCAGCCGCCGGCGCAAGAACCCGGCCATCTCCAAGAGCAGTCCAGTGGGCTCTCCAGTCATCAGGTCTCGCTCGATTACACCTTCGGGCGGGTCTGGGGTTTCCCGGTCTATCCCGGCTAGTTGCAGCCCCAGGCTGTTAAGTACGGCAGCGTGTCCGCTGCGGTGGTCCAGGCGGACCGGATGGCGGGGTGAAGCGGCATCCAAATCGTGCCGGCTTGGGTGACGGCCTTCGTTCAGGGCCAGGTCATCGTACCCGTAGCCTCTGATCCACTCGCCTGAAGGTATGGATTCGGACTCCAGCCTGACCAGTCTCTGCAGGTCTCCCAACGACCACACTGCGCCGGGGCCACAGTCCAACGACGTCAGGGACGAAGCCAAGGCCATCAGGTGACAATGGCTGTCCACAAAGCCCGGAAGCAGCGTCATTCCCCGGCAGTCGATGACCTGCGGACAACTGCCGACCAGGGAGGACAATTCTGCGTTGCTTCCCACCGCCGCGATGGTCCCGCCACTGATGGCTACGGATTCGGCAAAGGGCTGGGCGGGAACCAGGGTTATCACCCGGGCGTTGGTTAGTAGTAGTTGGACGGTTCCCTTCATGGTGGTGTCGCTGGAAAAGCGGTGAAGTGACAAGTAGTAGCGTCGGTGGGGCGAGGTCGGATGCTATAATCTTACCATAGTCGGTTCGGGCATATACTGTAGTTCGGACAACGCCACTCGGGACCTGGTAGCATCTTTTCCAGGCGCGAGGACTTCCGAAGGGGAATTCCCAGCAGCGAAAGCCTTTCGTAGCTTGAGATGCGACGAACTCGGCCTACATGGTCCAACTACAGGCATTTGAAATGCAGCCGCTGTTAGCATTACCCAAGTAGTCAATTTGGGCACCACTGGAATGGACGTGAAAGCAGTCGTCTTTGACTGGGACTTGACCCTGTGGAATAGCTGGGACATCCACCTGTGGTTGATGCGGCGCACAGCAGCCGCCCTGGGTTCGCCCATACCATCAGCGACCGATGTGGCCCGAGAGTTTCACCGCCCTTTCTATGACCACCTCATTCTGTTCTTTGGGCAGGACTTCGACCGGACGGTGGAGATCTATTACCAGCTATACCAGGAGGTCGTGGCGGAGAAGGGGCACCTTTTTCGAGGAATCCCGGAAGTGTTACAGGGTATCAAGGACCGGGGCTATCGCATCGGAGTATTTTCCGACAAGCGCCACGTCTTTGGCATCTCCGAACTGGAACTGACGGGCATCAACCACCTGATTGACTACAACCTGTTCCTCTTTGACGATCGGCCCTACAAACCTGACCCCCAGGGGCTGCTGCACGTGTTGGAAATGCTGGACGTTGCCCCCAGCGAAACCCTGTACGTCGGCGACAGTCACCAGGATGTTGAGTGCGCCCACCGGGCCGGGGCCAAGAGCGCGGCAGCGCTGTGGGCATCAACCAACGAAGACCAAGTCTTGGCCCAGCAGCCCCACTTTCGGTTTGAACGGGTGGAGCAAATCCTGGAAGCCCTGGAGCCTTAGGCCAGGTTAAACGGGGGGTTGGCGGCGGCGTGTTGCTGGTCGGCATGATAGGAGCTCCGCACCAGCGGCCCGGCAGCCACGTGTTTGAACCCCATTCCCTCACCAATGCGGGCCAACTCCTCGAACTCCGGGGGAGTGTAAAAACGGTCAATGGGGATGTGTTTCGCCGACGGGCGGAGGTATTGGCCGATGGTAAGCAGGTCGCAGTCCACCGACCGAAGGTCCTGCATAGTCTCTACCAACTCTTCCTTGGTTTCTCCCATACCCACAATGATGCCTGACTTGGTAACTGTTTGAGGGTCGATGTCCTTGGCCTTGGAGAGCAATTTCAGGGAGAGTTGATAGTCCCCCTTGGGGCGGACCCGGGGAAACACCCGCCGGCTGGACTCGATATTGTGGTTCAACACTTCGGGCCGGGCCTCAATCACTTTTTGCAGGGCGGGCCAGGAGCCGGCGAAGTCGGGAATCAGCACCTCAACCTTGCACCCGGGCACTTCGGCATGAACCCGGTTGATGCAGGCGGCGAAAATGAACGCCCCGCCGTCGGGCAAGTCATCCCGGTTTACCGAAGTGATGACACAATACTGGAGGGCCAGGTTCTTGACGGTTTCGGCCAACCGGCCCGGTTCCATGAGATCAACGCCGGAAGGTCGTCCGGTGGTGACGGCGCAGTAATGGCAACGTCGGGTGCAGACGTCGCCGAGAATCATAAAAGTGGCCGCGCTGCGCTCCCAACACTCGCCGATGTTGGGGCAGTGGGCTTCTTCGCAAACGGTATGCAGGGACTGGCCCCGCATCAGTTGCTTCAACTCCATGTAGCGGGGCCCGCCGGGCATTTTCACCTTGAGCCATTCGGGAAGCCGGGGGCGTAGGGTAGCCGTGCGCTCAGTTTCCGCCATGTGTTCTCCTTGGTCCGACCATCTTGGATTGTAGGCCCTCTGGCCTCTACTTAGTTGGCGAACCCTGTCCCTGGAAATTCAGAGCAGTTGCACCACCCGGGGAGAGACCCGGCACTTCTCTGCCGCAATTATGGCGTCGATGTCGGCCACGGCTTGGAGCAGGCTCCCCTGGGGATTGACCACCCGATAGTCAAAACTGTTCATCTGGGCCAGTTCATCCCGTGCGGCATTCAGGCGCAATTCCATCTCTGGGGAGGTTTCGGTCATTCGCCCGGCCAGCCGCTGGCGCAACTCGTCCAATGATCTTGGCATTATAAAGATGGTCACCGCCTCTGGGGCTAAACTGCGCACCGTGGCCGCTCCCTGGACGTCCACCTTCAGAATTACGTCCTTCCCCATCTTCAGGGCGTCACGCACCTGGCTGCGGGGCACCCCATACCAACGGTCGTAGACTTGGGCGCATTCCAGTAACTCGTCCCGTTCCCTCATGCGATGGAAGGCATCGTCATCCAGGAAGATGTAATCAACGCCGGCCTCTTCCCCCTGGCGCGGCGGTCTGGTGGTGGCGGTCAGGGCAAAATGCCAGGGGCGGTCCAACTTCTTCAGCTCGGCCAGGGCAGCGTCCTTTCCAGCCCCGGACGGCCCGCTCAAGACCACCAACAGGGGTGGGGCCGGGCTGGCCTGGGGAATTTCCGTTGATTGGGCGCCTCTCCCCTGACTCATGCCTTCAGCAGACCATCCTAGTTGCCGCAGAGATGGTCAAGATGCTGCCAAAATTCGGGATAGGAAACGCCCACATCTTCTGCGCCGCTTATCACCGTCTCGCCCTGGGCCAGTAGAGCCGCGATGCCCAGGGACATCGCCAAGCGATGGTCGCCGTGACTCTGGCAGGAAGCGCCGTTTAACCTTCCAGTGCCGTGAATCACCATGCCATCATCCCGGGCCTCGATGTTGGCTCCCAGCTTGGACAGTTCCGTCACCGTAGTGTAGATACGGTCGGACTCCTTTACCTTCAATTCCTGGGCGTCCCGAATGGTGGTGGTCCCGTTGGCGAAACAAGCGGCTACGGCCAGGACGGGAAGTTCGTCCATCATAATGGGAATAATTGCGCCACCCAGGTCGATGCCGGAAAGCTCGGTGGAAGTCACCAGCAAGTCCGCCACCGGCTCGCCTCCCTCGGTCCGCTCGTTGACCAGGGTAATGCCCTCTCCCGCGCCCATCTGCTGCAACGCATCGATTATTCCGGCGCGGGTCGGGTTGAGTCCGACACCCTCAATCATTACCCGGGCATTGGGATGGCAAAGCCCGGCCACCAGCCAAAAGGCGGCTGAGCTAACATCTCCCGGCACGACCACATCGACGGCGTCGAGATTGGCGGGATGCAGCGCCAAGGCCAGTCCATCCGTTTCTATTGAAGCGCCCATAGCCGTGAGCATCCGCTCGGTATGGTCCCGGGACAAGGCCGGTTGGTGCAGGATGGTATCCCCCGAGGCGGCCACCCCGGCCAGCATGATACAGGACTTGACCTGGGCGCTGGCCACGGGCATGTTGTACTCGATGCCATGCAGAGAGCCGCCCCGAATGGCGAGGGGAGCCAGGGTATCGTCGCCCCGACCCATAATCTGGGTCCCCATTTCCTTCAAAGGTTGCACCACCCGCCCCATGGGCCTGGAGCGCAGGGAGCTATCGCCGGTCAGGACCGACATGAAGGGCTGGGGAGCTATCAGGCCGGAGAGCAACCGCATCGACGTACCGCTGTTTCCGGCGTCCAGGAAGCCCTCGGGTTCCCGCAGCCCATGATCGGTCCCATGGATGGTAAAACTTCCAGGAGCGGGGCCCGCCTCAATCTCCACGCCCATAGCTTGTAGGCAGGCCATCGTCGACCGTACATCGGCCCCATCTGAGAGACCGCTAACCGCAGCCGTGCCCCGGGCGATGGCGTTGAGGATAAGGGAACGGTGCGAAACCGATTTATCGCCGGGAACGGACAAAGACCCGCCGAGATACTGGGGGCTGATTACAGTTTGTTCCACGTTGAAACCTCCCCGCTACCGGTCCTGCTGCTGCTTGTCATTCCCGCCCCACATGCGTTGGACCACCCGCCGGGCTTCCATAGCCTTGCGGCCCACGAAGATTTCCCCCATGCTTTCGGCAAAGGTGGGCAACTCCCGGTTTGGGTTGAAGTCGCGGCCCCGCTGTACGTCGCCGGCCAACCACTGGGCCCGCGCGACGTAGGCATCATCAAATACCTTCTTGACCGCTTCCGGGTCCACCTCGTCCTCGGTGTCCAGAATTTTGCGGTACTCGTACAGTTCGCGAATAAATGAGTCTATCCAGGCGACGATGGGCTGTCGGTTGCTGACACAGATGTCGCGATGCATTATGGAGTCTCCCGAAGCCAGCCGGGAAATATCGTGGTAACCGCTGGAGGCGAGTTGGGAGATGTCATCCCAGTTGGCGCTCTTGGAAGTGCAACCCACCAGGGCGGTGGAGAGGAGGAAAGGAAGGTGACTGGCGGCGGCGACAAAGCTATCGTGCTCCCCAACGCTGATGAAGTAGGGCTTGGCCCCAATCACCTCAATCAGGGTGGTCATTTCCCTTACTGCCCTTTGGCTGGCCTTGGGGCTGGGCACGACACAGTAGGTCTTACCGTTAAACAAATCGGCATCGGCGGCCTCGGGCCCGGCGGTCTCTCGACCAGCCATGGGGTGGCCGCCCACAAAGTCCACCTTATCGGGCAGGTATTTATCGGCCCATTCCAGCACCACCCCTTTGGAACTGCCCACGTCGGTTACCACACAGCCTTCGGGCAATCCCGGACCCAGGGCTTCCATCAGCCCCTGCATCGCCATCACCGGCGTTGCCAGAACAATAATGTCGGCATCTTCGACGGCGTTCATAAGACGGCTTTCTACCCTGTGAAACGCCTTGCGCTTCTGCGCCCCGCTGCGGGCAGCAGTGGACTCGTCGGTGCCGACAATTGTCAGGTCTTTAACCTGGGACTTTTGGAGAGCCAAACCCAGGGAAGTCCCAATAAGTCCGGTACCGATTATGGTCAGCTTTGCCATGAAGTTACTCCTCTCCCGTGCCTGGTCCGCCAGGTTAGGAAACCATTGCCCGTCTCAGTCTGGCCCCTCATGCAATTGTGGCTTTTATCTTACACCATACCCACACCGACGGGAACCTCCGCCCGGGACTTCCGGAAGGCCCCACCCGGGGCGCTTCCCGCAATGAATCATCACTGGCCCCGACGCTCCCGGCAAACGTAAATGCCTGGGCCAAAAGGCACGGCAGCCCTGAAGTAAGGGCGGGCTCAAGCAAAAGTAAGCGCTCCAAATATTGGGACAGCGCCGAAGTCGCCACCGACCTACCTTCGATGTCCCCCTCTGTCCAATGACAGGATTTGACAAACAACTAACGGCAAAGTAGGGTAAAGCCGCAAGGCTAGTTCCTTGGCTCATTTGTACCACAGAAGCTTCCGCCGCTCACTCACTGTTAGTGTGGTATAGCCGATAAACGACAGGAGATGAGACACCTTGAATAATTTCTCCCTCACCGACAGCGCAACTATTGAACCTGACTTAGACGACGACAACCCTTATATCTCGGTCCGTTCTCTGTGGAAGGTCTTCGGTAAAAACCCGGAACGGGCCTTGGCCCCTGAGTATGACCAGCACGACCGGGCTGCCATTCAGGAAGAACTGGGATGCTTGGTGGCCTTGCGGGACGTCAGCTTTGAAGTGCGGAGGGGTCAGACCTTCGTAGTCATGGGCCTCTCCGGGAGTGGCAAGTCTACCCTGGTCCGCTGCTTGATTCGTCTGATTGATCCCACCGCTGGGTCTATTTCCATGGACGCTGAGAACATCACGGGCATGTCCGACACCGACTTGATTGAGTTCCGACGGAAGAGCGTAGCCATGGTGTTCCAGCACTACGGCCTGATGCCCCACCGCAACGTCTTGGACAACGCGGCCTGGGGACTGGAAGTGCGGGGCATCAGCAAGGAAGAACGTACCAACCGCACCCGCGAGGTGCTGGAGGTGGTGGGTCTGCGCGGTTGGGAAGGGGCCTACCCCCGCCAACTTTCCGGGGGAATGCAGCAAAGGGTTGGCCTGGCCCGGGCACTGGCCGTAGACCCGGATATTCTGTTGATGGATGAGCCCTTCAGCGGTCTGGACCCCCTGATTCGCCGACAGATGCAGGACGAACTACTACGTCTGCAGACCGAGTTAAAGAAAACCATCGTCTTCATCACCCATGACCTCAATGAAGCCCTGAAGCTGGGGGACCGCATCGCCATCATGCACGACGGACAGGTGGTCCAAATCGGCTCCCCCGAGGACATCGTGCTGCGCCCGGAGGACGCCTACGTCGGGGAATTCACCCAGGACGTGCGGCTGGAAAGCATCCTAACGGCCAGTCAAATCATGGTGTCCCCCCAGGTGACTTTGTCGGCGGACGAAGCCCCGCAAGCCGCTTTGCACACCATGAATGGAAGCGAAGGCGTCAGCGCCTGGGTCGTCGACGATGATGAGCATTACATTGGACTACTCTCCATGGACCGTGCGGAGCAGGCGCTTCGGGACGGCGTGGCAAGCCTCGCCCAGGGATGGCAGTACGTTGACCGCGATTACTCAGCCGTTGGGCCCAACACCACCTGCGACCAACTTATACCCTTGGCAATGGCCAGGGATTTCCCCATTCCCATTGTCGATAGCGACAATACTCTGGTAGGCGAAGTGCATCGCAGCGCCTTGGCGGAGGCCATCTCCGGCGGAACGAATTAGTGTCATTGAATGCCGCTGTTGTCTGGACGTGTTTTGGGTCACTTGGTAGGATTGTGCCGGAAGGTTTGCCGAGCAGCGGCATCCTGGAGAATTAGATGGGAGCAGCCAGCGACAGTGGGCCCGGAGAAGCATTGACCGACCATCAAGAGCCTGCGGGACCACTTTCCCGCTTCGGTTCGATGCGGGATGGGCTGGGAAAGTCAATCTGGGTCTCGCTCGGTCTGCTCGCGGTGGTATTGGTAGGTATCCTGTGCTTAACGGTGTGGGACCCGGACGGCTTCGGCAGAAAGGGCATGGATTTCCCGGTCAAGTTCGGCAAGCCCATCGCCAACAGTATTCAAGACGGTACAGAGTGGCTAATCCGCGAATGGGGAGGAATGTTTGATGGCATAGACTACGGCATCACGATCGTAATGGTATGGCTGGAGGACATACTGCTTTGGATCCCTTGGCCGTGCATTGTCCTGGTGGTCGGGCTGGTTGGTTGGCTGCTTGCGGGCTGGCGTATTGGGGTGTTCTCGATTCTATCACTCTTGCTTATTGGTTTTTTGGGTAGGTGGGAGAGCTCGGTTGAAACTCTTGCCCTCATTATCTTCTCAGTAGTGCTATCGATCATTGTCGCCATGCCTGTCGGGGTGCTGGGAGCCCGCAGCAACCACGTCAATTCCGTTATGCGGCCCATTTTGGACGGTATGCAGACAATGCCCAGCTATGTGTACCTAGTGCCCGGCATACTATTCTTTGGTTTGGGGCACACTCCAGCGGTCATTGCTACGGTGATTTATGCTGTGCCGCCGGCCATACGCTTGACCAATTTGGGAATTCGCCAAGTGTCCCCCGAACTGGTAGAGGCGGCCCGCTCTTTTGGAGCTACGCCCGCACAGCTCCTCCTGAAAGTTCAGGTGCCGCTGGCCTTGCCAACCATAATGGCCGGCATCAACCAAACGACCATGCTCGCTCTATCCATGGTGGTAATTGCTTCCCTGGTAGGCGCCAGCGGCCTTGGAGAGGACGTATTTCGGGCCCTGCAAAGGCAGGACCCGGGCAATAGCGCAATCGCGGGCACCAGCATAGTTCTCATCGCCATAGTTATAGACCGAATCACCCAGTCGGCTGCCCGCGATCGCCAGGACGCGGCTGCCAGGGACTGATTGTAAGTTTACCTGCACCAGATCCGGGTGACTGGCGAAACCCGGTCTTTGGACCCCAATTATTTGACGGCCCCCACTATTTCTGTCATATTACCCGACACATTCACTGGCCCGTCAGGGCTAACCCAACGGGACACGAACGCAATCATACTATTTGGAAGGAGGACCCCGATGGCGCATATTTTCTCCGGCAGGTTCACATCCTGGGCCCTTGTTATGGCTTTGGTAATGGTCTTTTCTATCGGAGCCATCGCCTGCGCCACTGCCGCTGAGCCGCAGACAATAGAAGTAACCAAAATTGTAGAGAAGCCGGTCGAAGTCACCAAGATTGTTACCGAACAGGTCGAAGTAGAAGTAACTAAAGTCGTAACCGAACAGGTGGAAGTTACCAAGGTTGTAGAAGTAGCCCCAGATCCCGGTCCAAGGGATACCATTGTCTTTTCGGACCTGAACTGGACCAGCGCCCAAGTACAGAACCGCATTGCCCAGTATGTTGTTGAAAAGGGCTATGGCTTCCCAACCGACATCATCTCCGGAGGGACCCTACCCCTTTTCGCCGGACTTCAAAAGGGCGACACCCACGTTACTATGGAAATTTGGCTGCCCAACCAGTCTATCGGCTGGGAGAAGGCGGTAGAGCTTGGCGAGGTTGTGTCGGTGGGCAAGAGCTTGGTGGGGGACTGGCAGAGCACCTTTGTAATACCTGCCTACGTTGCCGAGCAACACCCGGACTTAATGACGCCCCAAGACCTGATGAAGGACGAGTATAAGGAACTGTTCGCCACAACAGACAGCCGAGGGAATGCCCGGCTGGTCGGCTGTGTCCCAGGATGGTCTTGCGAGTTGGTCAACGAAGCGCAGATTGAAGCTTATGGCCTAGTGGACCATCTACACGTCATCAAACCAGGGTCTCAGGACGCCATGTTTGCCGAAATCTTCGGGGCCTATGAGAAGCAAGAACCTTGGCTGGGATACATGTGGGGGACCGGAGACCCGGCCCTTAAGTTGGACCTCGTCCGTTTGGAGGAGCCTGCCTATTCCCAGGAGTGCTGGGACGCCGACAAGGCTTGCGCATTCGACGATTCGCTGGTGTTGGTTGCAGTACACAAGAGCTTGTTGCCCCGGGCCCCGGAGGTTATCGCGTTCCTGCAAAATTGGGAATTTACTATCGACATCTACAAGGGCATATTCCAGTGGCAGGACGCCAACGAGGGCAGCAACGAAGAAGCCGCCGTGTTTTGGCTGAAAGAGAACGAGGACATCTGGGGCGGCTGGGTAACCGAAGAGGCCGCCCAGGCAATCAAGGCGGCGCTGGCCGCCGGTGAAATTCCGGAAGGCTGGCCCACCAATTAACTAACCGGCCCCAGTAACTAAAAGCGAAGAAGGGCGGCCTCGATGGGCGGCCCTTCTTCATTTGCACCCGACCGTGCCATATAATAGTGCCCCAACAGCTTGTACAGCCGAGGTATGCCATGACCGTCCTTCCCGCCCTCAGCAACGAGACCCTGGAAGCCCTGCGCGGAATTCCAACCCAGACCCTCATCGACGCCCTGTGGGTCAAAGGCTGGCCCATGAGCATGATAGAGGGCGCTCGACCCCTCCAACTGGGGCAGAAAATGGCCGGGCGCGCCGTGACCCTGCGCTTCGTCCCCCACCGGCCCGACCTGGCCCAGGATAAGCCCAAGGGCGACCAGTCCGCCGAGTACGTAGCCATAGAGCTGTGCGGGCCCAGCGAGGTGTTGGCAATTGACGCCCTGGGGTGGCAATACAGCTCCATTGGCGGAGACATCAAGTTCATGCGCCTGATGCAGCGGCAAGTGGGCGGGCTGGTCACCGACGGTGCGGTAAGGGACACCGTGACCCTGAAGGAGTACGGCTTTCCCGTTTATTCCGCCAGTTCCACCGCCAAACAGGGCCCCGCAGAATTCTGGCCCTGGCAGGTGAACGACGCCATCCAATGCGGCGGGGTATTGGTGCGCCCCGGCGACGCCATCGTCGGCGACGACGACGGGGCCGTGGTCGTGCCGCGAGCGGTGGTTGACGAGGTAATCGCCATTGCCCGGGAGCGGGAAGAGGTGGAAGAAGTCATAAAGGCCCAACTGGAGATTGAGCAGTGCTCGCCCGGTAAGTATTACCCTTTCAACGACCTCACCTGGAAGCTGTTCGAGGAAAAGACCGGAAAGAAGCGTGGCCAATAGATGGTGACGGGCCCAGACTGGGGCAGTTTACGGCCAACCTGAACCTGGCGGCCCTGGTCCGGCGCCCAAAAGCAACCGAGACTGGTGCCCGGGCTGAGGGTGAGTCCGCCCAACTGCCCCTCACCAAAAACGCCGGATGGACTCGTAGGTAGGAAGCAAGCCATTTGACGGCGATGCCTGCTATGCCTACACTCGATATTGCCCGTTGGCTCAACCCCCAACATCTGCGGGCCCCTACTACGGAAGACACGGACTAGTACTACAGTTGCAGATTGAAAACGACTAGGATTGGGGCAATCAACGGGTGGTGAGGTGAGGCTGTGGCAGTGCATGGGGATGGGGTGGCAGAGGTCGCCCGGTGGGCTGAGGGTATCGACCGGGTACACGAGTGCATTGCGGGGCGGTTCCGGCGTCCCGAACCACGTCGACGATCGCTGGACTATCTGAAAGGGCTGCTCAGTCCGGTGGAGCGCAAGAACGGCTGGCAACTGGCGGAGCAGGCCGGGGACGCCACACCCTATGGGGTGCAGCATCTGCTGTCAACCTACATTTGGGACGCGGACCTGGTTCGCGATGATCTCAGGGACTACGTGGTGGAGCACCTGGGCGACGCCAACGGGGTGTTGGTGGTGGACGAGACTGGGTTTCTGAAGAAGGGCAACAAGTCTGTGGGGGTGCAGCGTCAGTACAGCGGCACGGCGGGACGGATCGAGAACTGCCAGATTGGGGTATTCTTGACCTACGCTACTGCCAAGGGGAGGACCCTGCTGGACCGGGAGCTTTACCTGCCTCAGGTGTGGGCCGATGACCAGGAACGCCGGGAGGAGGCTGGCGTGCCGGAGCAAGTGGCGTTTCGCACCAAGCCGCAACTGGCCCGGCGGATGCTGGAACGGGCGGTGGAGTCGGGAGTCCCCTTCGGCTGGGCCACCGGGGACGAGGTCTACGGCAATGACCGCAACCTGCGGCTGTGGCTGGAGCGGCGGGACGTTCCTCACGTGCTGGCCATCAAGAGCAATGAGAAGTTGTGGGCTGGGACGGACCAGGGTCCGCGCCAAGTGCGGGCTGACCGGCTGGCGTCTGGGGTTGAAGAGTCGGGCTGGGTCCGGCTGAGCGCCGGTGATGGGGCCAAGGGTCCTCGGGTCTACGACTGGGCCTTGGTGGATATTCGGCCCCTGAGAGAACCTGGCAAGGGGTACTGGCTGCTGGCCCGGCGCAGCGTGGCCAAGCCCGAGGAACTGGCCTACTACGTGTGCTACGGCCCGACGGGAACAGCCCTGGAGGAACTGGTGCGGGTGGCCGGAACCCGGTGGGCCATTGAGGAATGCTTTGAGGAGGCCAAGGGACAGGTGGGACTGGACCAATACGAGGTGCGCCGGTGGGACGGCTGGTACCGGCACATCACCCTGGCGATGCTGGCCCACGCCTACCTGGCGGTGGTACGGCGCCAGGCATCGTCGCCGGGACGTCTGGGAGAAAAGGGGGCTGCCCCAGTTTGGAGGAAAGGCTGATACCGCTGACGGTGCCCGAGGTTCGGCGGTTACTCTACCGGCTGATATGGAGACACCACCCTACGGACGAATCAGTGCTGCGGTGGTCTCAGTGGAGACGGCGGCACCAAGCAACGGCCCGGCGCTGTCATTACCGACGCCGCCTGAAACTCCTCACCACATATCTGCAACTGTAGTACTAGAAGCTACAGGAGGAAGGAAATGGCACGATTACCTATCGCCACCAGGGAAAGCATCTCGGAGAACCAGCAGGCCGCCTTTGACGAGATGATTCAGAGCTTGGGCTCGGTGCCCCAGTACGGGCCGGGATCCGTGATGATTCATGCCCCAGCGGCCCACAAACTGGCAACGGCCCTGAACCAGTACCTCCGCAACGATTCCAGCATCCCCGTGAAGATTCAAGAGTTGGCGATGTTGATAACCGCCAGGGAGAAGGACTGCCAACACATCTGGAACGCCCACGCCTTTTCGGCCCGACAGGCGGGTGTGCGCGACGACATAGTGGACAACCTGCGTGAGAATAAAGAGCTTACCAACCTGGCGCCGGATGAAGTAGCCCTGGTCAACTACGCCCGGGCCATCTTTCGTACCCACCACGCCAGCCGGGGAGCCTACCAGGCCGCCCTGGAACAGTTTGGCCGCCAGACGCTGATTGAGTTGACCGTACTTCTGGGCAACTACGCCCTTCTGGCCCTGGCCATAAACGCCTTCGACTCGGACCTGCCGCCCCACCGGACGGAGCCTCTGCTGCCGGTCTAAAACAGCCGCCCGGCCTTCCGTTGGAATGGTAGGCCGAAAGTTATTCACCAAAAGGCCCTCCAGGTTTTAGGCAACCACGGAGGGTCTTTTCTTGTACCTTGATTGAGGGCGATGCCGGAGATATGCCCCCGCGCCCGAGGAAGGGACCGCTGGCTGGGCCTCCCGTAGCGGGTCACCTTGTCCGGTTATATCCCTTTTCGGTAAATCTGCAATCGGTGCCGGCAACTGTCCACAATGTAGATGCGCCCCTGGTTGTCCAACTTGATGGAAGTCGGCCCCCACAGGAGCTTTTCCACGTTGGCCGATTCTTCGCGCTGGCGCTCTGGCCGGGCTGGTATGATCGGCTCCAGGTCGGCGGCGCGGCGGGCCGAGGCTTCGTCCGGATTGGCGTTAAAATAGTCGGCTGCCCATATCGAGTCCACCGAGTCCCCACGGAGCGAAGCCAATAGCTCGCCCTCGGGGCTGACCACCTGGACCCGCTCGTTGCCCCAATCAGCGATATAGCCAATTCCCTGCTCATCCACGGCCACACTGGCGGGCCGGTACAACTCCGGGGCAGCGCCCCCAGTTCCCGAGTCCGGCTGCGGCCACTGGGACAGGAAATTACCCTCTGAATCGAAGGTCTGGATTCGGTCATTACGCCAATCGGCCACGTGCACCTTGCCCGCCTGGTCTACAGTCACGCCCCAGGGCATATTGAACTTCCCAGGCGCCTGGCCGAACCCACCCCAAATGGTCAGAGGCCGTCCATCCTGGCGGAAGACCTGCACCCTGTGGTTCAGGCTGTCGGTAACGTAGAGATTGTCCTGCTGGTCAAAGGCTACGGCAGACGGTCGGTTCAACTGTCCGGCTCCCGCTCCAGCCTGGCCCCATCTGCCCTGGAAGGTCCCCTGCTTGGTGAAAATGGACACGCAATTCAGGGCCTCGTCGGCCACGTACAGCCGGTCTTGGCTATCGAAAGCCAGGGAACTGGGCCACCAGAACTCACCGTCGCCGGTGCCGCCGGCGCCGAATTCCCCCAAGTAGTCCTGGTCCAGGGAGCAGATGGTTACCCGTTTGTAGGGCAGCCTGATGCCGACCTCCGGGCCCGCCCGGTTGAGCACGTACAACAGCCCGTCCGAGTCCAGGGCCACGTCCACCGGGTTGTTGAAGCCCCGTCCCTGGTTGGCCAGGAACCCTATCGTATGACTGTAGCCAAAAGATGTTTTCGTTGCCATATCCATCCACCAAGCTGGCGCCGCAGTCAGCAGGGCCCCTTGAAGAAAACTCGGGCTAAAGCAAGGACCGCCGCTATATAGGCCGAAGGTTGAATACTAGATGACCGGGCCCATACGGGGTACTGGGCCCGGTTACGTATTGCCACCCGTCTAGTAGTCCCGGCAACCTGCTGGAGCCGTGTTGCGCCAGGACGTCATTGCTGATTACGCTAACTGGTATTCCCTGGTAGAAACGATGAGTTGCAGCATTTCCCCCACCCGCTGTTCCGAGCAGGCGAGTTGGTCCGGTCGGTCAAAGCGAAGGTCGCCCATGCGCCGGGCAAAGCCAGTCAGGTTGGCACGGGCGCCATCGGAGACTTCAAACAGTCCCATCGCCGTGAGGCAGCCGTCGACGAAGCCTTCCGGCGAAAGAGACTCGCCCTCGTTTTGGAGCCGGTCAATGATGGCCCGGACTCCCGGTTGCCTGGTGTCCCCCATTTCCAATGCCGCAGCGTTGATTCGCTCCACCAAATTGCCGGTGTCAATCCATTCCGAGCCGGTATGCCAGCCCTCGACGGTAGGTGGGTTGAGGATTTCCTGGCCCATGAAATTAACGTCCATCGCCAGGTTGATGATGCTCCAATCGGGAAATCGGTGGGCGCCGGCCAACCGGGCCGTCCCAGCCACCAATTCCGTGGGGCTCTTCACCCGGGTCTGCCGAGATTCCTTGAAGAAAGATGAATTGAACAGGACACGCAGCATGGAGCCTACATTGCCGTCACTACGGAAATATTCTTCCTCCAAGCTACTGATGGCTTCCGGGTCCTGGGGAGGCGTATGGGGCCAGTTGGGCACGGGAGGTTCGTCGGCCACGAAGAAGTTGTACAGGTGCCGAGCCAGGAACCGGGCGGTAGCCGGCTGCTGGCTTATTATGTCAATAACATCCTCGCCGTTAAAACGACCGGTCCGGCCCAAGAAGGTCTTGGGGCTGTCGTCGTGGTCGTCGGGGAGGTAGATAAACTGCCAGTCCAACCTGCCGTGGGGCCAGATGGAGTCCCGGGAGGCGCGGACGCTCATGTAATCCGCATTGGCGATGGTCCAGCCGGTGAACGCGCGGGCGCAGGATTTAACATCTTCTTCGGTGTAGCTGCCGATGCCCATCGAGAAAAGTTCCAGCAACTCTCTCCCGTAGTTCTCGTTGGGGGCGTCCCGATGGTTGTCCTTGTTGTCCAGCCAGAAAATCATGGCCGGATCCCGCGACAACTCCAATAGCAACGTGCGGAAGCTACCCAGCCCATGAGACCGGAAGAGGTTGGTCTGGTTGACCACCGCCTTGGCGTGGTTGAGCTTGCCGTAGGCCGTGGCGAACAAACCGTGCCAGAAAAGGGCTATCTTCTCTTCCAGCGGGCGTTGCGTGTTGATTATCCGGTAGAGCCAGTAGGCTTGCGAACTCTCGATGAGCATCAAGCTGTTCTGGTCCAAGTGGTAGCGGCGCAGCACGTCCTCATCCAAGGCGGGAGCCAACTGGGGGTGCAACAGCTCCTCCACGGTTGCCTCGTAACCTTGGGAAGCGTACCGCTCCAGTTCCTCAACCGTGGCCCCGAACCCGGCCCGGCGCAGCAGGTGGGCCATCACCGCCATTTGCTGCTGTCCGTATTGTGATATACCAATATCTATCATTCTGGTCCTCCCGGAAACTCCCGGCCCCGCCACTATCGGAGCCATTAACTGCGCCCGACCTTGGCGGGGAAGGAGTCCTGCATACTTGTTCTGGCGGGAACTTCTTGCTTTGTTTACCCTTCGGTTACAGCAAGTTCCAGCGGGGCCGCGGGGCCGCCTCCTCTTTCAGGTAGTCCACTATCCAGTCCCGTACTTCTTCAGCGATGTAGAACGTTGGCTGTATAAGCTCCGACTCATCGCTGATCAGCCCTTCGGCGATGGCCTGGGCCGCCACATCGGTGCCGGGCAACACACTGACCCCCACCCGCAGGTTGGCCAGCGCCGGATTCAAGCTCCGCAATAGCTCCAGTTTCTGTTCCACCGTCTCCCGGGTCTCGCCCGGCTCGCCGAAAATCTGGGATACAGTGTAGCGCAGGCCGCCCTCATCGCAGAGCCGGGTCGTCTCCAACAGCGGCTCCAGCCGCTCGCCCAGCACCGGGCCGTCGTGGCTATCGCCCCGCATTCCACCCATCAACACCAGGGCGCATCCGGCCTGTTTCATCAGCCCCACCAATTCGGCGTCGCAATTGTAAGGGGCCAGGCAGGTGTTCCAGTGCAGCTTCAGGTCTGCCTCCATCAGGGCATGGCACAGCGACTTGGCGTGGTCCAGAGGCACGTTGAAACAGTTATCGACGAAGAACACCTTGCGCAGACCGTATTGCTCCTCATATTCCTTGACCTGGCGTACCACCTCGTCGATGGGGCGGATCACGCGCCAGGCTCCGTCCTCGGTCTGGGGACCGGCGCCGGCGGTCGGGTAATAGTAGCCCCCCAGCTTGGTTAACACGCCGATACCAAATCCCGCCTGGCGGTACTTCCTCATGTCCAGGTCTTCCAGCCTGGGAGCTTGACTGAACTCGGAGAAGCAGCGCATACCATTGTAGACGACCTGTTCATCCTCCCGGTAAACCAAGCCAGGCAGGTCGTAGTACGACGGCTCGCCAATCTCGATACGGTTAGCCAACTCGGCAAAGGTCTCGCCAGCATCCCCGGCTAGGCCCAGGTCCGGTTCAACGTAGGCAAAACATTGCTCGGGTAATATGCTAAAGGCCGGGCCACCGCAGACCACCGGGGCGCTGGTGGTCTCCCTAACCCTCCGAATAACTTCCTTGGTAATTGGCAGCGCCCACTGGGGGTCCAGGTAGCTGTGGTTGCTGAGGTTGCGGATGGAAATGCCCACAAGCTCCGGCTGGAACTCCCGGACGATGTCCTCCACCTCCTGCAGATAGTCTTCGCTGGAAAACATCAGGTCAAGGACTTTTACGGAGTGCCGGTCCTGGTCCAAGTGCCCGGCGATGTAGGCCAGGCCGATGGGCATTGGCCGGGCCTCCAAGCGGCTCATCAGCCAGTGGTGTCGGTTGGTGGCAATCAGGAGAATGCGCATGTCGACTCCTTGCTAACCGAATCATCTGGCTTGGATTTTACACTCTTTCCCGCCTCGACGATACCCGGGGCTGTTGAAGAGCATCTACAATTCCGGGCATCTTCAGGGACCTAAACCATCAGGGTCTTTTGATTGTCACCCTGAGCGGAGCGAAGGGCCCAACGTCCCCGGTCGGCACAGTCCCCCCAGACCTGGATTCCGGCCTTCGCCAGAATGACGGTGGGGGGTGGCGGCCAGCACGCGAGGACAAAAAGTGCTTCTACCTGGAGAGTCGAAAGACCCTGGGTCCAAATATGGCCCAGTGTTCCTTACGCCAACTCCACGGGTTACAATGAAACGAACACTGGAGGAGAAGGGACAGCTAGTGACAAAGCCAACTTTTCAGGGGAGACGAGTCGGGAGATGGCGCGCCCTAGCTTGCGCCCCTACTTCGGCTCAACTCGGGTTTTTTGCCAGAGCCAGGGCCACCCTGTTTGCGATTGTGGTTGCGGTGACAGTAGGCGGGCTGGCCTGCGGCGCCGAGGGCCGGGCCTCCGATTTTTCCATGGAACTGTACCAGGGTGAACAGAAGCTGGGCTCCGAGTCCCTTAACTTCGCCGACCTGCGGGGGCAACCCGTGGTGCTAAATTTCTGGGCCGGACTATGCCCGCCCTGCCGGGCCGAGATACCCCACTTCGAGGAGTTCTACCGCGAGTTCGAGGGCCGGGCGCTGCTGGTGGGTCTGGACGTGGGCCAGTTTACCGGCCTGGGAAACCGGGACGACGCCCAAGCCCTGTTGCGGGATCTGGCCGTCACCTACCCCGCTGGGTTCACCTTGGACGAGTCCGTAATGAAGGACTACCAGGTACTCACCATGCCCACAACGGTATTTGTCGACGCCGACGGTAAGATTTTCCGCAAGTGGAGCGGCGTCTTGGACCAGGCAACCCTGACCAAAATAACCGAAGAAATGTTGGCCCAGTAGTCGTGCTGGCGCTTGGTTGGGGTATGGGAAGCCGGAGGCAAGGCGACACCTGTACTGCCGATTTGCGGAGAATATCCTGACGGTCCCAGAAATTTGCTCTCGCTAAATCACTTCATGCTGGTCGCCGTCATGGACCGCCGGCGGTTCGGTTGCTTTAACACCCCAGCAGTCCCTAAAATGCGAACTTGAACTGGTTCCACAAATAGGAGAACTATGACGACTCCCCAGGTGACTTTTGGTTGCAATTTTAGTGTGGAAGAGTACTGGGACGTGGCCGAATTTGCCCGCCGGGCCGAAGCCCTGGGGTTCGACCGGGTTACTACCGGGGAACATCTGATGGATGGCAATCCGCCGAGGCCCACCGTGCTTTCCATCCCAGCAATGGCCGCCGCCGCCGGAGCTACCCAACGACTACAGGTAATGACCGGCATCGTGATAATTCCCCTCTACAACCCGGTAATGCTGGCCAAGCTGGTCGCCACCCTCGACGTAATCTCCAACGGGCGGCTGGACTTCGGCATAGGGATCAGCGGACAACGCGGCACCCAGGTAGAATTCGACGCGGTTGACGTGCCGGTGCGTACCCGAGGTCGCCGCACCGACGAGATGTTGGACGTAATGAAACGTCTCTGGACCGAGGAGAACGTAACCCACCACGGGCGGTTCTTCGACTTCGAGGACGTAACCCTTTTGCCGAAACCGGCCCAGCAGCCCTATCCTCCCATATGGGTGGCCGGAAGGAGTGACGCCGCCATGCGCCGGGCAGCGCTGCACGCCGATGGGTGGTACCCCTACCTGTTTACCGTGCGCCGCCTGAGGAGCACCAACCAGGCGATAAGGGAAATAGCCGCCGAGGGTGGCCGGGATTTGACCGGGTTCCACTGGGGTCTGAACCAACCCACCGCCATTTCCCACGACGGGGCCGAGGCCCTGGCAACCGCCGTCGCCCATGTGGGGCAACGCTATGTTACTCCCGAGCGAAGCGCCGAAGACATTGCCCAAGCCCTGTGCCTCACGGGCACCCCACAGGACTGCATAAAAGGCATCGAAGAGCGAATCGACGCCGGTGTTAGGGACTTCAATTTTGGCTTTTTGTGCGCCGACGCCGACGGCCTCTTCCAGCAGATGGAAATGTTCTCGAAAGAGGTGATGCCCTACTTTCGGTCATAAGGGACCGACTGCTAGGCCGCAATCGGCAAACAAAGCCCGGGGCCACCAACTGGCATGGAGAATACAACCTGATTTGCTAACTCCGAAGATCAGCAGCAGCGAATCGTATGCCTAACATCTCAATAGCTACTCTGGTGCCCGGTTCTCCGGAAGCCCTGTACGAGCACGTCACCGCATTCCCAACGGGCGGCTCGCCACACATGCGCTCCCTGGAGCGAAAATACGGAAAGTTCCAGGGAAGAAAGGGCGAAGGGTACACCTTTTACGAAGAGGAAGGCGGCGGGGTCACCTGGGAATGTACTTTTCGTCCCCCGCACCAGCGGCTGATGCAAACCTATGATTCCACCTGGGCCAACCGCGCCGACTACTTCCAGGAAGCCCCGGGCGGAACCCTGTGGACCATCGTTTGGGAGCCGAAGGGGAGGGCCTGGTCTGGCGTCACCCAATGGTTGGCCTTCAAACTCCGCCACCAACGACAGGTGCGTAACCAAATCGTCCTCCCCGTGCTGCAGCACTTTCAGGGCGAGACTCCAGAGGCAGAGGGCACCTTTTACTAGACCATAGTAGGCTAACCAACTCGCAGGCCACTCAACCAGCTCTCTCTGGGACGCTGGCCCGTCATCGGGTAGTCCCAACGCCCAATGGCTGCCCGCTCATCTGGCATCCCAGTACCCATCGGCCCCCTTATGTGGTAATCTTGTGCTCGGCGGCAGCCTCAACCAACGAATGCCGGGGCACCCCCGGGTAGTTTACGGAAGACAGACAGGACTTGCGCCAATGGCCGGAATGCCCAGCAAGGCCCTCACTTCGGTCAGGGCACGGCCTTAGCCAAGGACTAACCAAGGCAGCCTGGTAGCGCCACCAACAATGGAAGGAATTGGATGACGACTTACTTCAAAGACCTATCGGTACTTCGGCAGGGTGATTCCCAGGGCAACGGCATGATTATAAGGATTGTCCAGCCTGACGGAGAGGTTATTCAGGCCGTTGCGGTCCCCCGAGAAGGATACTCCTACACCGGGCCTACCTGGGCTTACCTGGTGGAGAACGAGGGGTTGACTCTGATCGACTCCGGCGTGATGGACTCCTACCAGCATCTGGCGGAGGGCATTCAATTTCTGGGATTCCAGACCCGGGACGTGGAGAGGGTCATAATCACCCACGGGCACGAGGACCACGACGGGGCGGTGGGCCAATTGGTCGATGAGGCCGGCGCGGAGCTTTGGGCCCACGACATTTACCACCACCTCATCCAGTACGCGCCACGGGAGATTCAGGGACGCGCCGTGACTCCCATGCAGCGGGAGATGGAACGGGTGGTTGACGCCAACCAGGCCAGGATGGGCCCCAACGCCTCCCGTGAGCGGTACTTGGAGCGGCGCAAGGAGCTGGAGGTCCACCACCGGATTCGGGCTGGGGAAGAGTCGGGCAAACTCACCTTCCTGCATGCGCCCGGGCATTCTCCCGACGAGCTGTGCATAACCCTGAACGGGGCGGTATTCACCGGCGACCACGTTCTCCCTGAAATTACTCCCCACCCCACCAGCAAGACCCGTTACACGCCCGAAGTTAAGCAGGGCCTGCCCGCCGAGTACCACGAGGAAGACAGCTTCTACGGTCTGGAGACTTACCTGAGGTCGCTGAAGATGATTGCCGAAATGGGGCCCAGCGTGGCTGTGCTGCCGGCCCACCGGCTGTACAACCGGGACAAGTTCAACTTTGAAACAGCGGAGCGCGCCCAGGTGACCATCGACCACCACGGAGAGCGCCTGGGACACATCCTACAGTGCCTGGCAAATAACACGGTCTCGCTGGAACATCTGACGCGCCAGGTTTTCGAGTACCGCAAGCTGGAAGGTGGGAACCTTTACGCAGCATTGGCCGAAATGGTGGCCCACGTCGAGTTGCTGGAAGATGCCGAAGACCTAATTGTGACCGACGACGCCCGGGTCGAAGCCAAGGGCACCGACAACTACCGCCAGCTAGTGCGGGACCTGGGCAAGTAGTCCACCGACCGAGCCTCTCGGCGGATGGGTTTCAATTGTTCGGCTGCCCAGCCGTTGGCCCAACACATTTGACTGGCGGCCTTTACCCACGCTCCGATTGCAATGCCCCGCAGAATCGGCCCGTCGTAAACGGGCCACTGGGACAACCCAGCCCAAAAGCCAAGGGCAGCTTTCCCAACCGCAAACAGGAGGTCCCCGATGATTTACGACTTTCGCATGTACACTTTGAAGCCTGGCGCAACCCCGGAATACATGGCGGCTGTGGAGGAAGTGGCCCTACCCATCCGCAAGAAACACGGCGTGAAGCTGGCAGGCTGGTACTACAGCGAGATTGGCGAGCTGAACCAGGTGGTTCACATCTGGGCCTTTAACGACGAGGCCCACATGGCCGAGGCGAAGGCCAAGGTCGCCCAGGACCCGGACTGGGCGGGGAAGTATATGCCCCGGGTGCGCCCCCTCATCGAAAGCCAAAAAACCTATTTGATGAAGTCCCCCGACTTCGCACCGGTTCCCCAGTAGCCGTCGCTCACCGGGACCTGCCAACCGTTGGTTTAGAACCTTCAGGGCAGGGCAGCCACAGCCTTAATCTCTACCAGAAAATCCTCCCGTACCAGGCTGTCGATTACCAGCAGGGTATTGGGCGGGTAGTCGTTGTCTGGGAAGATGCCGGGAAACAGTTCCGCCCGGGCGGCGATGAAGGGCTGGATGGAGTCCCTTCCCACCAGGTAGGTGGTGAACTCCACCACGTTGCTGAAAGTCGCCCCGGCGGCATTCAGGACTTGTCCAAGGTTCTGGAACACCTGGCGAGTCTGAGCAGCCACGTCTCCCGGGCCCACGATCTCACCCGTCGTGTCCACGGCCACCTGGCCCGCAACGTAGACCAGCTCCGTCGCTCTGACCTTGATTGCCTGGGAATATGCTCCCAGGGGCTGGGGAGCGTCCGCGGTATTCACCACCTTCCTGTCCAAGCTCACCATGACTATACCTCCTGCAATAGGCAAAAATCAGGCCCGCCGCACTTATCAGACGACGGGCCTGGTATCCAATCGGTTTGATTATCCGCTCTACGACAACGCCTTCGGCATTCCCTAGATTAGCGCCTCCGGAGTCACAATCCCTGCCATGTCGTCGTCGCTGGCCTTCCCTTCAAAGGTGAGGCCAAGCTCGTTCTCCCCAAACCAGTACACCTGTTTGAGGTGGTGGGCGCTGTGGCTCAGGATTATGTTCAGCAGCTCCAAGACGGTGACCTCGCCACCGTAGTGGGCCGGCACCACCCGGTCGAAGGCTTCATCGTTGCCGCTGTTCAGGAACTCCGCTATGTCCCGCACAACTCCTTCACCGTACTCGGTAATCTGTTGCTGGGTCATAACGTCCTGCAGCCGGGCCTTGCACGCCTGCATATCGTCGGTGCTCATGCTGCCGTGCTCGTGGCTAAGATAGGCCAACTCGGGGAAGGACAGGATGTGGACAATGGTGTCCCGCAGCCTTTCGGGGCGCCAGGATACTTCACGGCGCAAATCGTCCCCGGACAACTGTTGGGTGGCCCGCATGGTGGCCCCGAGGATCCTCTGGTACTTATCCGCCAGCCAATTGGTCTTGCCCGACAGGTCTAGCTGAATATCCAGGTTCAGGGCCGGTATCAGCTTTTTCGGGTAGTAGCCGATTATGACCTCTTCCTCGTCGATAATGGTCACGGGAACGGCCTTTATTCCCCGACTCTTCAGGTACTCCTGGGCAGGCAGGTCGTCTTGCAGATTGTGGTGTTCATACTCAACACCGTTGGAAGTCAGGAACTCTTCCAGAGTCCGGCAACTGAATCAACCAGGGTTGGTGAAAACTTGTACGTTCATACTTTCCTCGCTTGCGATGTGGTTTTTTCAGGTTAACGGCTGCATCGGAGGCGTGTCAACCCAGACAGTATGGAAGCCAGGGCAATCGCATATAGGGCGGCCTGGACGGTACGCCGAAGAGAATCAGGTCCCGATTCTAGCTGGCTGCCCAATTACGGTGAAACGATTGCTGGATTAAAGCTCTGGAATCCGGCTTACGCCGGAATGACGGTGGCCCTGTGAAGGCCCGGTAAGAGGATGAAAATCCCCTATATTCATGGGAATGAACGTGAGATGTGGTAAATTGCTCGTTATGTCGAACTGGCTTCTAGCGGGACACTTGGTAGACCCCGGTATGGACGCCAGGGTCTTTTAATCGTCCGTGGAAACCCCGCTCATGGTGAACGGGAATATGCCCAAACGGGGAGTTCAGTCCGGGACCTCCTACTGCTATTCGCCCTCCTTAATCCACTGGGCAACTCGCTCGGCAATCATAATGGTGGTGCAGTTGGTGTTGGCCCGAATGCAGTCGGGCATGATGGAAGCGTCGGTCACTCTGAGGCCCTCCATGTCATGCACCCGGCCATGCTGGTCCACCACCGCCATAGGGTCCGAGGCCCGGCCCATCTTGCAGGTGCCGGAGATATGCTGGGAGGTGCTGACCGTCCGCAGCAACCACTGGTCCAGCGCCTCGTCACTGGCCAGGTCTTCGTCGGTCAAGTCGAGGCGCTCTTCGATAATCCCCTGATATTCCTGGCGCTCTGCCAGGCGGACGCATAAACGCACCGCTTCCCGCAGGCGTTGCCGGTCCACCGGGTCCTCCAGGTAGCGGTAGTTAAGGTTGGGCTGAACGTTGGGGTCATTGGCCGCCAACCTGAGTTCCCCCGAACCCTTGGCCAATTCCAGAATGACGGTAAAGCGAATACCCTCCGCTTCCAGGGGGTCGCCAGAAATGGGAGAGGAGAAGGAAGACTGCATAATTTGAATGTCGTTACGCAGGTCGGAACCGCTGGCCGTATACCTCAAGGCCACCTGGGTCCGGGGCGCCGCCGGGTCCAGCGGGAAATCTTCCTTCACCTTCAGGGGCACCCGAATATTCGGGTGATCCCGCAGGTTCTGACCCACGCCGGGAGCGTCATGCACTACCGAAATGCCCAATTCCTTCAGATGGTCCGCCGGGCCCACGCCCGACAGCATCAGCAGTTGGGGAGAGGCGATGGCTCCGGCGCTCAAGATTACGTTGTCGGCTTCCACCGTGAAGGTCTCGCCCCCGCTATCGACTTCAACCCCCACCGCCTTCTTTCCCTCAAATAGCACCCTACGCACCGTTACATTAGGCTTAACCGTCAAGTTGAGACGGTGCCGTGTGGGGTTCAGGTAGGTCAGGGAGGTGCTCATACGGATGCCATCCGGGTTGTTCATGGGTATCGGCCCAACCCCACCCGATTCCGGGTGGTTCATATCCGGGTCGTCGGGGAACCCAGCGGCCCGGCAAGCCTGGTAGAAAGCATTCTGGGCGGGCAGCCAGGTCTCCCGCTTGTGGCGACGCACTGGAATGGGGCCGTCAAACCCATGAAAGTCGTCCCTGATGTCGGTATCCGTTTCGAGTTGGCGGAAGTGGGGCAACACATCGACAAAGGACCACTCGTCGTTGCCCAGGGCGGCCCAGGCGTCGTAGTCCTCGGGAACGCCCCGCAGCAACACCTGGCCGTTGATGGCGCTGGAACCGCCGACCACGCGCCCCCGGGGCACCGGCATGGGCTGGGACTGTTGGGGAGTGGCAGTTCCCTGGAAGGACCAGTTGTGGGGGGCATCGACGGCTGACGCCGTCTGGTCGTAACCGTACTTCAGGTCGTCGGGGTAGTGCTCGAAATCGGGATAGTCGGGCCCGGCCTCCAACAGGAGCACCGAGCGGTTGGGGTCTTCGGACAAGCGTGTCGCCAACACGCAACCGGCGGACCCAGCCCCAATGATGATGACATCGTACTTCATTTCAGGATCTCCTCAGAGCGATTATGGGCTTGCCGATAGCACCGTCTTACAGCCAAACAAGCCGATGCGCCAACAGCGCCGGTCTTGCCGTACTCCGGGAAGGATAGCTTGGGTGGGCCCGGACCGGGCTGCCCTTCTACGTTCCGGGAGGGGAATCCGGCATGTTCTGCAAAATGTCCTGTAACGCTTGGTCCAACCCGGGGGCCAGGTCCACCGGCTCGTCGAAGGGAGTGAAGTTGTAGTCGGCGCGGACCCGGTCGATGATTTGTTTGGCCTCGGAGTTGGTGCTGCTGATTCTCTCCAGGGTCCGTTGCAGTCGGTTTGACTCGGTTTCCCCAAGGGACTGCAATTCCGAGAGGTCCAGGTCCAACTGGAACATGGCTTTCAGGCGCCGCATTATATCGTAGAAAGCCCGGTGATCGGTATTGATGCCCACCTGCTGGCTATTGGAGGTGCTGAAGGGGTACATGGGCGCCATGGCCCCCAGGCGGAACACCTCCAGGTCCGGGTGCTGGAAGTGGGCGATGGTTACCAGCGCCATACCAATGGTGGGTCCCTGCCGGCCCCGGCTCCCGTAGCTGGAGAACTGGACCCCGTACTTCTCCAGGGTCTCCTTCATCTCCGCCTTGCTGTAGGTGCAGCCAACCCGCCGCTCCATTTCTGGGGGGCAGGGTCCGTTGTACCCTTCCACTGCCACCGTCTGCTGTATTCCCAGCTCGCGGACGGCTTGGAAAAAGGCTTCGCCGTACAGGTCCATGCGGAACCAGGGTTCCTCGCCCCGGAACAATATCAGACCGTTGCCGGCGTCGTAGAAGCTGTTTTCCCACCTCATGGGGCTGCTGGGCAGCCCATCTTGGAAGGCGGCCCGGGGTCTAAAGGCGTCGTGGCTCCCCGCCACCTGGAAGGGAAAACACAGCTTGGAAACTTCCGGGCCCATTTCGCCAATTTTCTTGGCGTCCAACTTGTTGATGAGATACCGGGACAGACCGCTGGAAATATCGCCCCCGTCGGACCATTGGCGTCTCCAACCAGCAATTAAGCACCTTGCGGTCGGCTTCTCGTTGAGAATTAACAGTTCATCGGCCATATGCAATTCTCCCATGCCCATTATGGCGCGGCGGTATTTGCTACCGCCGCGCGCCCGATGGCCTTTCCATGCGGGATAGGGGCAGCGTTAGTTTGGAATACTATAGCACCTTCTGGTACAACCGGCCCATTCGGGCAATTATGTTCCGTATTTGTCGCGATGGCGCGGGTAGTTGGCAGTGGCCGTAGGGCCCCTCAGTATGGGGCGGGATGCCGTAGGGCAACGGAGTTGGTGGAACTCCGTCGGCGTTGGTGAGTATTCTTCCACGTTTCCTTTCCGATTGCCGGCGGTGAGTTGGCAGAGTTTCACCCGAACGCTAGTTTTCTTCCCGAACCGTGGCCTACTGTTATAATCATGGCGGTAAATCGGCAAAAGGCAATGAAAATTTGGAGGGTAGTGCCATGCGGTTGCAAGGTAAGGTGGCGTTAATCTCCGGTGCGGCCACGGGAGTAGCCGGAGAGTTAATGGGGTTCGGCGGAGCTTCGGCCCGCCTTTTCGCCCAGGAAGGGGCCAAGGTGGTGCTGGGAGACATCAATGAGGAGTCGGGGCAGCGGACGGCGGCCCAGATTCTGGAAGACGGAGGCGAGGCGCTGTTCGTGCGCTTGGACGTGACGCGCGAACAGGACTGGGTCAGCGCCATCCAGACGACGGTGTCCACCTTCGGCAAACTGGACATTCTGGTTAACAACGCGGGCACCGGAGCGCGTTACACGGTGGAAGACACTACCGAAGCCGTTTGGGACGCCCAGATGGACGTTCACGCCAAGGGGGTCTTCCTGGGCACCAAGCACGCAATACCGGAGATGCGTAACGCTGGGGGCGGCTCCATCATCAATATTTCCTCGATATACGGGATCGTTGGCAGTCCCACCTCCACCGCTTACCACGCCGCCAAGGGGGCCATTCGTCTATTCACCAAATCGGCAGCCATTCAATACGCCAGGGAGAATATCCGGGTGAACTCGGTCCACCCCGGGTACGCCCTCACCCCGCTGACCGCCGACAGTTTTCAGCGGGCGGCCCAAAATGACTGGGTCTTGGAGAGAATCCCCCTGGGTAGGATGGGCACGGCTACCGACATCGCCTACGGGATTCTCTACCTGGCGTCGGACGAGTCCTCCTTCGTCACCGGCTCGGAGTTGGTAATCGACGGCGGCACCACGGCCACGTAGGTAGGCGTCTAGCCTATCGGCCCAACGATGAACCGGGCTGGCTCCGGCGTTGAAGGGGAGCCAAGGAGTAATCGGCCAATGGCGACCCATCCAAAGGGCTATGATAACGAATTTCGCTTACCAACTACGGGCGGAGACAACCTTGATTTCACAATTGCCAGTCTCTATAATCGGCTTCAGCGCACCGTGTTGCCCCGGGGGGGCACGAATTAGGGAATGCCATTCCACTATAGTTGGATAGAAGGAGTCGGAAATGGTCCAACAGCTAGCGCGCCCCAAGGACAAGGTCGATGTATACTACTTCACCGAGCAGCCTTACGGGCACATAACCAACCAGGACCTGGAACAGTACGAGTCGGGACGACTGGGTTTCCCCAACACCTACTTCGACCCGGAAAGGGCCAGCGTACTCTACAACCAGTACCACGAACAGTACGCTCTGGCCGACGAGGTGGGCTTCGACGGTATCATGAGCAACGAGCACCACGCCTCCTACTGGTGCATGAAGCCCGCCGTAAACCTGGACGCTGCGGTAATCAGCAAGGTTACCAAGAACGTCAAGATTGCCATTCTGGGCAATGTTATCGCGGTCAACGACCCCATACGCATGGCCGAAGAAATTGCCATGCTGGACTGCTACTCCGGCGGCAGGATTATTTCCGGCTTTGTGCGGGGCACCGCCGTGGAGACCTTGCAGGGCGGCATCGCGCCGCCGGAAAACCGCAGCCGTTTTGAAGAGGCCCACGACCTCATCATCAAGTGCTGGACCGAACCCGGCCCCTTCCGCTACGAGGGCCAGCACTATCAGTACCGGGTGGTCAACCCCTGGGTCAGACCCATGCAGCAGCCCCACCCGGACATCTGGTTCCCCGGAACCGGCAGCCCGGAAAGTGTGGTCTGGGCGGCAAGGCACCAGCACCCCTACATGAACTTGGGCGCGCTGGTGGACACCACCGAGTGGCTAAAACAAGTCTACATCGACACCGCCTTGGAAGTGGGGTTCAAGCCCGGTCCCGAGCACTTCGGTTATCTGCTCCGGTGCCTGGTCGCCGACACCGACGAAAAGGCGATTGAAATTGGCCGCGAGTTCATGTGGACCATCGAGCACCGCCAACGCGGGCCGATGGAGCACAACGACCCGCCGGGCTACCAGTCCCGCGAGGCCGTGCGCGTCAAGGCCCAGCGCCCCACCGGAAACGTTGCCGGCGGCGGCGGCCTGGGCGTGGGCTTCTCCTACGACCAGTTGAGGGATGTCAACAACATCATTGTGGGCAGCCCCGATACCGTCATCGAAAAGCTAACCCAGGTAATTGACCGGCTCAGCCCCGGCTACCTGCACATCTACGGCAACGAAGGGGGTATGGCTCATCCAGATGTCATGCGGTCTATCGAGCTAATGGGCAAGGAAGTAATTCCCGCCCTACACGAGATTCAGCTTAAGCCCTACGACATAGCCTAGAGTTTTTCGTCGGCAGCGCGGCAGCTTGCCAAGTCATTCCTGCTGAGCAGCGCCCCCTCGTTTACAACAAGCGAGGGGGCGTCCTCGTGGAAGAAGCCCTCCCGACGCAGCCGGGGCCTTTCAACTGTCGCCCTGAGCGGAGCGAAGGGTCCAAATTCTCCGGTCAGCACAGGCTCCCCACCCCTGGATTCCGGCCTTCGCCGGAATGACAGTGGGGTATGGCGGGCTGCCTGTTAGGCCGAGAGCGTATCCGCCAGCCCTTCGACAAGCTCAGAGCCCGCACTCCGCGAAGGCGGGGTGATGAGCGGGGCGAGCGGAGTAGCAACAATTAAAAGACCCTGCCACCCCCCGCAGCAGCATGACGTGTAGCTTTTTGCCGTTGGCGGCGATATTATAGGTAGGTATTGACCCAGAGCTAAATTCGAGTCCAAAAGTAAGGAGGCAAAATGGGAAAAGACTACAGAATTACGGTAGGGAGCGTCGGCGGCGGGCTGTCCTGCAGTCCAGACGGCGGCGAGACCTGGAACCGCATCCGCGACCCGCTGCCCTCGGAGTGCAACGTCCGAGCCACCGCGGTCTACCCCGATGACGCCCATCGGCTGCTGGCGGGGACCGACGTGGGCCTATTCCGCAGCAACGACAACGGCGGCACTTGGGAGCACGTCGAGTCGCCCATAGACGGCATCCAGATTTGGTCGGTAACTGTCGACCCGCAGGATTCGGATACCATCTTCGTGGGGACCCGTCCCGATGCTTTCCGCTCCAAGGACGGCGGCAAGACCTGGGAAGAGCTATCCCTCGGCGTGACCATTCCCTGCCCCGTGGGTATCCCCCGCACCACCAATGTGATTGTCGACCCCAGGGACCGCCGCACGGTCTGGGCCGGCATTGAAGTTGACGGCGTCTACAAGAGCCTGGACGGCGGCGACTCCTGGGTCCACCTGCCCGACGTCGGGCCGGACCCCTTCCACGGCGACATCCACGGAATGGCCCTCAACCTGGGACAGCGCTCCGCGGTCCACGTGACCACTCCTTTCGGCATCTCCACCAGCCTTGACGAGGGTGAGAGCTGGGAACTCCACGAGTTCCCCAAGTTCCACGACGGCGACGCCAGGTCCTATTGCCGGGGGATGGTCATCAAGACCGACGACCCCAACACCATGTTTGTCGGTAACGGAGACTTCATACCCGGCGTGACCGGGGCTATCCGGCGCACCAAGGATGCCGGGCTGACCTGGGACACAGCCACCCTGCCGGTGGAGCCCAACTCCGTGGTGTACTGGTTCGGCACCCACAGCGAGCGGCCCAACGTTATCGCTGCCGCCAGCCTCTACGGCTACGTGTATGTGAGTGAGGACGGCGGAGAGTCCTGGACCAAGCTCAATAAGGAGTTTGGTGAGATTCGGACGATTGCCTTAACTCCCAACTAGACCAGGCAACTACCAGCCAAGGTTACGCCCCCGCCTTCCAGGCTAATTGCCGGGGAAGGCGGGGGCTTTTTTGCCTGAAGCTGGACTTAGGGGCGACTATGCCCAGCCGATGTAAAGGAAAATGGTCGGAGTGCCAATAGGGGGCGGAAAGCCGTAGAAAGCCAGACCCGGCCATTACCGGCTCAGGGGGAGTAAACGGAAGTGCGCCACCGGGAGTAGCGGTCATCTTCGCCGCGGACTACGCCCCGGAACAGCTTCTTGAGCCGGGACACCACCGGACCCTGAGCGCCGTCTCCGACGCTGTAGCGGTCAACGCTCAGGATTGGTTGAAGCTCCACCGCCGTCCCGCAGATGAATGCCTCGTCGGCCACGTATAGCTCGGTACGGTCCACGTCCCTTTCCACCACGGGCACCTGGAGCTCCGGCTCCAGCAACTCTTTGACCACCTCTCGGGTGATGCTCTCCAGAATACCCGCGCTGGTGGGTGGGGTTATGGCGACATTGTCGCGGACGATGAAGACGCAGGCGTAGCTGGCCTCGGTAACTTTTCCTTCCTCGTTTAGAATGATGCCAAAGTCGTAGCCGTTAATCCGGGACTCGGTGGAAACGTAGCGGCTGTTTTGGTAGTTGGTGATGGCCTTGGCCCGGGGAGGCATGACGTTATCGGAGATGCGCCGCCAACTGCTGATGTTGCAATGGGCTCCCTCCCCCTTTTCCAGGTTGGAAGGTGAGGGCCGCGCAGTGATGACTATTTCACCGGGCCGTTCCAGCACCGCCAGATAGCCAGGGATGCCGCCGCCGAAGTAGGCCAGCGGCTGTATGTAAGTGTCGCAACGATAGTCGCAGGCGCGGAGCAGCCCGGAGATGGCCTCCCCCAGCTCGCCAATGGTGTAGGGGGAGGACATTCGCATAATCTTCATCGATTGGAATAGCCGGCGTAGGTGGGCATCCAGGTGGAAGATGTACAACTCCTGCTGGTCCTCATTCCAGTAGGCCCGTATACCCTCGAAAACGGAAGAAATGGCGGTCCAGCCCAGCATGGAAATGTGGACTTGCGCCTTGTCCCACTCCACCAGTTCCCCCGAGCGCCAGAGGTACTTTGGCGTCTCCCTTCCTGGCGTCGAGTCCTGTTTGTCCTGGGACACTTTTTGCTCAGTCATAATGGTGGGGCCTCAACTATTTGCCGTGCTATCAACACTCGTGATGGTACGACCGGCCCCATTTCTCCAGCGACCAACACGGTCCAAGAAGGCTGAAAGATGAGGCCGGCAACGTCTCGTCCTTTAGAAAGAGTCTAATACTTATTCGTAGCTGACCAGTCCTTCTTCCATCATGGCCTGAAGGGCGCCGTCAAAAGCCTCCAAGCTCAGGTCGATGTCCGCCGCGGTATGGGTCCCGGATAGGACGCCGCTGGTGCGGGACATCAGGTCAACACCGCGCACCTGCAACGCCTGCCGGAAGGCGGCCTGGGTTGCGGCGGGCTGGTTCTTCAGGCCGTTTGCATCCATCCCCTCTATGGACCTGGCCCCGAAGTACAAGTGGAAAGTTGACGACTCCCCGTAAACGCAGGCGGCAACCTCGTAGCGGTCCACGATTTCCCGCAGTCCGACCCGCAGGCGCTCGGCCATCCGGTCGGCGGTATCCTGCATCTCGCCGGTGGCAACTATTCTCATAGCGGCGTTGCCAGTGGCGGCGGCGTAGGGATTGGCGTTGAAGGTGCCTCCGTGCAACACCCGCTCGTGCCGGTCCCGGTAGGCATCCCCGGTATGGGACATTACCTGCATGAACTGGTCCCGGCCCGCAACTGCGCCTCCGGGCATACCGCCGGTCAAAATCTTAGCCATGGTGCAAAGATCGGGGTCGATGCCCAGCTTCTGTTGAGCGCCCCCCGGACTCCAACGGAAGCCCGTAATGACCTCGTCCAGTATCATCACCACGCCGTACTGCCGGGTCAGGTTTCGCACCCCTTCCAGGAAACCAGGTTGCAGCGGAACGGTGCCGTATGAGGCTCCCGAGGCTTCGGTAATCACCCCGGCAATATCGTTATCATTGGCTAGGGTGCGTTCCAGCGTTTCCAGGTCTGGTGGCAGCACTACCACCGATTCCAGGGCTCCCTTGGGTATGCCTATTGAAGCGGGCAAGTCAAAGGGAGGCAGGTTGCCCGGCATCACGTAGTCATGCCAGCCGTGGTAGTGGGATTCCCAGCGAATTATCTTGTCCTTGCCAGCATAACCCCGGGCCACCCGCATCGCCAGCATGGTTGCCTCGGCCCCCGAACCCACGAACCGAATCTTGTCGGCGCAGGGCACCAGGTTATGGACCCGCTCGCCCCATTCCAACACGGCCTCCACCGGGGCCCCGTAGTGGGAGCCGTAGGGAAGGGCTTGGCCCAGGGCGGCTACCACATCGGGATGGGCGTGTCCCAAAAGCAAGGAGGCCGACCCCATACCGTAGTCGATGTACTCGTTGCCGTCAACGTCCCACTTGCGCGGGCCCTGGCCCCGGGCGATGCAAATGGGGAAGGGGTCGGCAGTATACCCGTCGTGGCCGGCGCTGCCCGAGGGGAAGAACTCCCTAAACCTGGGGTACAGCTCTGCGGACCTGGGATTATTCCTGATGTAGGCTTCTCGAATAGTCTCGGCCATCATTACCCCCTATTGTTCTCGGACAGCGCCGTCTAAAGTACAGCGCCATCCCAACTTTACACTCTACCAATGTACTATCTAAACAGCTAAAACGCCACTACTGCCAGCCATATCTGAATGGAGCGAGCTGGTAAAAGGAAGGGGCAAAGCCCGCGTCGGGCGAAGAAATGGGCATCCCTATCCGGTTTAACCCTGGCTTCTAGCCCAGGCCAAAAGGAAGGTCGCACCCTCCAATTGGGCAGCAGACTAGAAACCCCGCCCTGAGCAGTGACGAGGCCCTGACTACCCGCCACTCTCGGTAAGAAAGACACCGGCCTTCGCCGCAACTCCATGCTGGCGCCGCCAAACATTAGCCGCCGACCCAACCGGGTCGGCGGCTAAATTAACGGGGTCTTATGGCGATGACTAGATAATGCCGGATTCAGCCAAAAGCATTAGTTGGGCGCGAGCAAGGCCGAGTTCGCCGCACAGAATCTCGTCGTTGTGTTCGCCAATAAGCGGGGCTCGGCGGGAAATCCCCCAAGGGGAATCGTTGTAGATGGCCGCCGGACCCGGATAGGTGAAGCTTCGGCCCAGTTCCGGATGGGGCACGTCCACGAAGAAACCCCGGTCTTCCAGGTGCAGGTCTCCCATAAGGTCGTCCATGGTGCGAATGGCGCCCCACGGAAAGTCCCTTTCCTGGCCTCCGTGCCAGGCGTCCTCCAGGGAAATGGAGCCCAGGAAATTGTAGAGGACCTCGACTATGTGAGCGTTGTTCTCCTGGAGCACCTCAACGCTTTGGTATTTCTCTTCCAGCAGGTCCTCGGCCATGTTGTAGCCGTCCATCCACTCCGCCAGCCGCCGCAGCCGTGGGACCGTCAGGTTGGAACCGGAGCGGGTGGTGTTTATCCAGCCGCCGTCGCCGGTGGGGAATTGAATGGGAGGCGACATATCCGGCGAGGCGTGGCGCCCCGTGTGCCTTTGGACCACGTCGCCGGTGGACAGGTAAATTGCGATGGCGCCTTCGGTGGTCAGGGCGCACGCCTCGTGTATCGAGGAATCAATGTGCTGGCCTTGGCCGCTGATGTCCCGGTAGCACAGGGCGGCCATCAGTCCGATATACGCGTAATGGGCGCCAATGTGCCAGGCGTTGCCACCCCCCGGCGCGATGGGCGGCGGGTCTGTGATGTCCTGAGAATCGTAGCCGGAGGAAGCCATTTGGCCCCCGGCGGCCATGTGGATGATGTCTGATACATTGAAGTCACGCCAGGGCCCGGTCTGCCCGAAGGGAGTCAGGGAACACATGATTAGCCGGGGATTGTCTGCCGCGAGGTCTTCGTATCCCAGGCCAAGGGAGGGCAGGTACCCGGGTTGGCGACTTTCCAGGATGATGTCTGCCTTGGTAGCCAGCCGCCGGAAGATGTCCCGACCTTCAGTCGAGTCCAGGTCCAGCGTAATTCCCCGCTTGGAGGTATTGTAGTGCCAGAACGACAGGCTGCGTTCCCGATGGGGAGTGTCGTCGAGGAACGGTCCGAAGCTGCGGCAGCGCTCGCCGCCCGGCGGCTCTATCTTGACCACATCCGCGCCCAGGTCAGCCATCAACTTGCCGCAGAACTGTCCCTTTTCATCCGTCAGTTCCAGCACCCGCAGCCCGGAAAGAGGGCCACTGGGCTGGGAATCGCCGGAGACATGGCCGTCGGTGGTCATCGTATTTCCTCCTGAATGTACGCGTACTGGGGCATCTCTTCAGGCCAGAAGGTCCCGTCCTGATAGCCGTTCTGGAGGTCTTCGTGGGCCAACCCCAGCAAGTCCTCCATTATCTCCCTATTATGTTCACCAATCATGGGAGGCGGGCGGCGAATGGCCGCCGGGGAAGCGGACAACTTGAAGGGCGCATTCTGGAACTTCCACGATCCCAACATGGGGTGCTCGCCCGGGACGTACATGCCCCGCTCCCGGAGTTGGGGGTCGTTCTCCACGCGGTCTTCGGAGCTCTGGACCGCCATGCCCTTGACCCCCACCTTCTGGCAGACTTCGGTCAACTCGTACTTCTCCAGGTTCAATGTCCACTCTTCAATGTGCTGGTCCATCTCTTCCTGGTGGTCAAGACGGCCTTGCAGGGTATCCAAGCGACCGTCGGTAGCCCAGTCAGGGCTACCCATCAATTGCACCAAGTTCCGCCACTCTTCGTCGGAGAGGCAGGCAATGACGCACCAGTCGTTGTAGCCGCCGCCCTTGGTCCGGTAGGCGTTATGGGGAGCGGCGATGGGCCCCCGGTAGTTGTTGACCAGGGGCGCTCCCGGCCACACCGTGCGGTTGCCGGGTGGATAACCTTCCCGCCTGGACTCGCGCCCGTTTATGGTGCGGTCCAAGAAGGCGGGTCCGGTCAAGGTAATGCCGGTAATCATCTGGGACAGGTCCACGTGTTGGCCCCGCCCGGTGGCGTTGCGGTGATGCAGGGCGGTCAGGGCGCACATGGCCCCGTACATGCCGCCCGTATCGTCCAGGTAAGACCACCCCCACCCCGCCGGAGGAGCGTCAGGCAACCCGGAGAGAAAGGTCAGGCCGGAAAGGGCTTGGGCTGCCGGCCCCATGGTGCCGTACCAATGGTGCCGCCCGGTATGGCCGAAGCCGGCCATGGACACATAGACTAAATCGGGCCGGATTTTCCGCATCTCCTCGTAGCCGAGACCCCAGCGCTGCATGATGCGAGAGCTAAAGTTCTCGATGACTACATCAGACACACCAATGAGCTGCTTGATTAGCTCCAAGCCCCGGGGAGTCCGGACATTGATACTAATACCCCGCTTGTTGGCGTTGGTATCGGCGAACTGGCCCGTGGAATTGGGCCCAGGTTCCACCCCCGGGGGGATGGTAAAGCGGTTTTGGCGCAGTATGTCCAGGTTCTCCGGCCATTCCACCTTGATGACCTCTGCGCCCAGGGTCCCCAGCCAACGGGCGGCCCAGGGACCAGCCCGGACCCAAGTGAAGTCCACCACCCGTATACCTTCCAAAGGTAGAGGTAAAGCCATGTGATTCACCTCTCAACTATTGCTTAGTTACCGCTTTTGGCGGTGGCCCCTTGGGCCAGCGAACAGAATTATATTCGCGGGGATATACGGTGGCAAGTGTGGGTCAAGCCTTCAGCCCTCTTGAGGCTAGCCTTAGGCGGACCTGATTAGGCATCTTGGTGAGAAAAAGCGTCAACAATCCAGCCATCCTCCAGACGCCCAGGCGCCAGACGCCCAGGTGAATGACGGCCAAGCCGACAAAAACCCAGCCCTTCCGGGCCATGTCGGTCCAACGAAGCCTAACCCACTACTCCGTCGTTCCTCCAACCCCGTATCTCTTCCTCCGAGAATCCCAGGTCTTGCAGGATCTCGGCGCTGTGCTCTCCCAAGGCGGGGGAGGGCGTAATTGCTTCTACCGGAGTGCCGCTGAACTGAGCGATGGGCCCAATCATCTTCACCTTTCCGGCGTCCCGATGCTCCACTTCCACCATTAGGCCGTTGGCCGCGATTTGAGGGTCATCGAATAGCTGCTCGGCAAAGCGGACGGGGCCGGCTGGAATCTCCCGCTCTTCCAAGATGACCAGCCACTCCTGGATGGTTCTGTCCCGAAACTTCTTGACGGCCTTTTCTTCAAGGACCCTTCCGTAAGCCAGGGATTCGGGACTGTAGCGGTCGTGACCCGGTTCCAGGCGAACATCGGTCAAGTCCAGGATGTCCAACAGACGTAGGCGTTGGCGGTCGTTGAGGCATCCGACCCCGAGGGGCCCGTCCTTGGCCTGGTAAACCCGGTAGTAAATGTTTCCATGATGGGCCATTCGCTGACTACCCTGGGATAGGGCCAGGAGCTCCGGGTAGGGAGCCGACTCCGCCCGCTTCTCGGCCATCTGGTCAAGCATTTGCTGCCGACTTTCTCCGTCCAGAGGCTCCACCTGAAGGAACCTTGGCCCCATCAAAGCCAAGCCCGAGGCCAGCAGACTGGTCTCTATCTTCTGTCCCTGGCCCGTCCGCTCCCGGGAATAGAGGGCGGCGCATACACTCCAGGCTAAGCAAAATCCAGCGGTAGTATCTATGAGCGGGGTGGAGGTGATTTGTTGGGGAACACCGTCAACCGCCTTGCCTTCCGAGGCCATCAATCCAGTCATGGCCTGGAGAATCATGTCGTATCCCGGCAGGTGGGCTTCGGGCCCCTGCCGCCCGTACCCGGTCAGTTCGCAGTAGACCAGGCCGGGGTTCAGGCCCGCCAGGGTTTCATAGTCCACACCCAGCTTGGCGGCCACATCGGGGCGGAAGTTAAGCAACGCCACATCGCTCTCCGGCACCAGCCGACGCAGAATGCGTTGGGCCCCGTCTTCGGTCAGGTCCAGCGGCAGGCTGCGCTTGCCCCGGTTGTACTCGATGAACCCACGGCTCTCAGTAGGTGCAAAGGACAGATTGAAGCGCCAGGGTTCCCCCCCAGGGGGTTCGATTTTTATAACGTCGGCGCCCAAGTCCGCCAGCAATCTGCCCGCCAGGGGGCCGGCTATGATCTGCGTAAAATCAAGCACCCTTATTCCTTCAAGAGGGCCTGGCATTACGATCCTCCTTCCCTGGGGTGAGCGACAGGCCGCGCCATCCCGCCCGGAAAACCTATTAACGAGGTCTGAAAATAGCTGGGCGGCTGGCAACTTACAGTGGTTGCTTGAGATTATACCCGATTTCGCCAGGCCCAATGGTACGGTTCAGGTCAATTGACCCGGCGGGGTCTCCGCGCCATATATTGCTTGGCCGGTTGGCTTATGATAAATTAGGCCCAAGTATTGGTAAGGGCTGCCATGCTCTTACCCTGCACTGTCCAAAGTTGACTTCGAGGGGGATTGGATGGCATATGTTACGCCCCGTGAGGGCGAAAGTCCCGAGAGCCTGGTAAACCGTTTCCGGGCCTCGGTGCAGCACGCCGGAATTCTGCGGGAACTGAAAGACCGGCGATTTTTCCGCTCCAAGGCCCAGAAAGAGCGCCTGGCCGCCCAGCGGGCCGCGCGTCGCCGACGCCGGCAGCGCCGCTAACCCCGGTTAGTGCGAATCATGGAACGGCCCACCAACGCGGTGGGCCGTTTTCATCGCTCCTACCAAGGACCCGAAACTGGTTTCCCAGGGTTCCCTTCTTTGGCCCAGCCAGGCAGGTTACGACCAAGTCCAGAGACCGGGGCGTCACGGGCATTCAAGGCCCGCTGGACTAGAGCGGGATTCGCATCAACTCTTCCGAGAAGACTATTTCCCCCTCGTAAATCCGGCGGACATCGCCGATACCCTTCTCCATAGGCCCGTGGCTGGACAGATGGGGCCCAACATGTACCAGGGCCAGTTTCTTTACGCCCGCTTCTTGGGCCATTTGGGCAGCCCCGATGGTGCCGCACTGCCCGTTGAACTCGCCGTTCTGCTCCATAATTTCCTGGTCGTCCCAGCACATGCAAAGCATGAGGTCGGCGCCCTTGGCCAGGTCCACCACGCTCTGACAAGGGCTGGTATCTCCGGTGAACACCACACTTCCTTCGGCGCTGTCCACCCGGTAGGCCAGGGAGTCCAGCCAGGGCTGCACGTGTTCCGCCGGGGCCGCGCTGACCTGCCAATCTTTGCCGCTGTGTACGTGTCCTGGGGCCACGTCTCTGGCCGAAACCGAGGGCGCCGGGCGGGGCAGAGCGCCTCCACGATTCACGTAGACCTGCTGGCTCAACGGATGGTTTACCCGGGCCCGCCAATCGTGGGAGAAGACGCCACGTTCTCCGATGATTCCCTCGGTAATTTGTTCGGTGAGGGTCGGGCCAAATACCTGGAGCTGGTTCTCCTTGCCGATACTCTGGTCCCATCGGCACAGCAGGAAGCAGGGATAGTCGATGTCATGGTCGAAATGGTGATGGGTGAAGAACAGATAATCGACCTGGGTGGGAAACAACCCCGCCTTAACCAACTTGTGCGTGGCCGCCGGGCCGCAGTCAAACATCAGCAACTCGTCGCCCACACGCAGTACGTGGGAACTGCCGAACCGGGTAGGGGTGGGTGTTGGAGTTCCCGCACCCAGGGTATAAACTTCCGCCATTGCTTCTCCTGGGGGACTGGCATTCTTGACCATCATTGATTGTCGCAGGATAACATCCTCCGCTCTGCTTTGTCAGTGACGGACTCACCCATCACCGGGTCTCTGAAGCATCCAGTTAGCGGCGCATTCGTCCTCACAGGAAGGCCAACACCCGCTCCCGCCATCCCGGCGGAGGTCAAAAACCAGAAGTGGGGCCTATGCTGGCGGGGTAGATTGACCCTTCGCCGCGCTGAACGCCTGTCCTTCCACAAGCTCGGGATGAGCAGCGATAGCCCAGGGCTAACCATCGAAAAACCTTCTGCGCCCATCAAATGCACCCCCTCCGGTAGCCCCCTCATTGGCTGGACGGCAAGGCTTCGTGACTCATTTCACATTGACAGTTGCGTTGGACGATGATAAATTTATCAACAGAATCCAGTGCTTCGCCAGGGCAGGCGCTGCACGTACATTTGACCCAGGAGGGATGCGGTGCCACGCTACGATTACCGATGCGTCAGTTGTGGGCACGACTTTGAACTGCGCCAATCCTTCAAAGAGGCGGGGACCGGGACCTGTCCAGTTTGCGCGGGGCATGGTCAACGGGTATACCATGCCGTACCCGTAATCTATAAGGGTTCGGGTTTCTACACGACAGACTACGGCCGCCCCAAGGCCCCGGTGGAGAAGGAGGCACAAGAGAGCAAGTCAACGTCAGAGACTAAGAGTTCTACGACGGAGAAGTCATCCTCCACCACTTCCGAGTCGAGCAGCGAGTCCACTACCAAGGCTACCAGCGACTCCAGCACCTAGCCAGGGAGAAGAGCTCAGCACACTGACCGGTATGACTACCCTCAATGGAGTAGCCGGGTGAGGGCCCTAATCCAGCGGGTAACCCAGGCGAGGGTGACGGTGGAAGGCCAAGAGGTGGGGACCATCGGGCCAGGCTTGCTGGTGCTGTTGGGAATATCCAACGAGGATGGCGAAGGCGACGCCCAATACCTGACCGATAAGTTAGTAAATCTAAGAATTTTCGCTGACGACAGTGGACGATTCAATCGCTCCGCCCTGGATACTGGGGCGGAGTTTCTTATTGTGAGCCAGTTCACCCTGTACGGTGACACCCGCAAAGGCCGCCGACCAGACTTCACCGCCGCAGCCCCTCCGGAGAAGGCGGAGCGGCTCTACGATTACACCGTCAGCCTGCTGCGGAGCAAGGGCATAAATGCAGCCACCGGCCAGTTCCAAGCCTACATGCAGGTAAGCCTGCAGAACGACGGGCCGGTGACCCTAATGCTGGACAGCGCTGACCGCAACCGCTCCCGGCGCGGTTAGATATTGTACCAGCCCATACCCTCGAAGAGGCCCCGCAGATAAGCTATTTGGCCGCCGTGGGCCACGTTGTCCCAAACCATCTGCCCCAAAGCGCTGGCCACGGTGCGTGGCTCCGGCGCGGGTGGTATGACCCGGCTTACTTCCAAGTCCGCATAGCTCAGGCCTTCCAGGTATTGACGGGCGGCGGACTTGGCAGCCTCGAAGTAACCCAACTGGGCCTCCTTTGACGGAGGCTGCCACGCTCCCACTTGTTCTGCGGTCCACCCCACACCCCGATTATCGGCGTCGGCTTCCATGCCGAACCGTTGGTGCCACCCCCCTTGAATCCATAGCTGGGGCGACTCGGAGAGTCTGGTATTGATGAAGGTGTCCACCACCCGGTTCATGTGCCAGAGGGTCCAGGCGATGGAGTTGCACTGGTCGTTGGGGCGGCGGGCCAAAGCCGCCTCGTCCAGCCCTTCCAGGGTCATATCCACCATTGCCCAATTGCGTTCCAATGCCGAAATCAGCCCATCGGCTGCACTCATGCTCTCCCCCCGCATACGGTGAAATAAGTCGGTGCGTTGTCCCGAAGGCCCCAGCGCCAAGTCCAGAGCCGCGCCTGATGCCTGACGGTGGGCGGCTAATCAGGAATCTCGGGCTCCGCGCCCTCGGGCAGGTCAACCTCAAAGGCGGCCAGTATCTGCCCAACCAACAGGTAGTGGCCCACCAGGGCCGTTACTTCCAGGGTGCGCTGGTCGCCCCAGCGACTCTGCACCGCGTTGAAGGTGGCATCGGTAATCTTGTGGTTTTGCAGCAGCTCCTTGACGTACCGGACCAACAATTCCTCGTCACCGGACAGTCCATCGGGGGCTGCGCCGGTGGCGATGGCCCGAATGGTCTCCTCGGAGACGCCATGCTGCCTGGCCAGCCTGGCGTGGGCGTAGAACTCGTACTGGCTCCGAATTTCTCGGGCGGTGGTGATGATAATGGTCTCCTTCAAGGACTCGGGCATGTCAAAGTCAAACCGCACGTAGGCGCCGGTGTGGGCTACCCGAGCGGCCAGGTTGGGGCTGTGCAACAACACGCCGTATGGCCCCCGGACACTACCCCGGCTGCCGGTAATTTCGTCGAAATACTTCTGGTCCTCGGGTTTGAGCTGGTCCCGTTCGATATTGGGAAGTCGTGCCATTACTGGGCCTCCTAAACTGTGGATTCGGATGGAAAACTATCGGCCGTCTAAGGCCGGTAGTGTGCTGATACTATTGGCAACGCCCGGGGAACGAGCGACTTGGCGGACTAGGCAAACTCCATGTCCAGGCTGATGTCCATGGCCTTTACCGAGTGGGTCAGTCCTCCAATGGATATGAGATGCACACCCGTTTCGGCCACTTGGCGCACCGTCTCCAAGGTGATTCCTCCCGAGGCTTCCACCACGGCGCGGTCGCCAATCAAGTCCATAGCTTGCTGCATCAACTCCACCGTCATGTTGTCCAACATGATAATGTGCGCGCCTGCTTCCACCGCTTCCCGCACCGACTCCAGGCTCTCCACCTCCACTTCCACCTTGATGGTGTGGGAGGCCCTGGATAGGGCCAGTTGGATGACGTCCTTCAGTCCCATCTCCTTGGAGCGAAGGGCCTCGATATGGTTATCCTTGATGAGAATACCGTCGGCAAGATTCATCCGGTGGTTATGTCCACCACCCATTCTCACCGAGTATTTGTCCAGGAAACGGTGCCCCGGCACCGTCTTTCTGGTATCTACGATGCGGGACCGGCAGCCGGCAATGGCCTGGACATAACGGTTGGTATCGCTGGCGATGCCGCTCATGCGCTGCAGGAAGTTCAACGCTATCCGCTCCGCCCGCAGGATGCTGCCCGCCGAACCCTCAACAACGGCAATGTCGTCACCATCCGCCACTGCCTCCCCATCGGCCTTGAAGACCCGACCCGTCAACTCCGGGTCGACCCGGTTGAACACTGCCAGGGCCACGTCCACCCCGGCCAGCACTCCCGGAGACTTGGCGCGAATCATGCCCACGCCCCGGACCTCGTTGGGGATTAACTGTCCGGTGGTGGGGTCGTTGAAGGTCTGGTCTTCGGTCAGGGCTACATCAATTAACTGGAACACTTCGGGGGGTAGCTGACTCATGGTTTTGTCTCCTTGTTTGCCAGGACCACGTGTTTCTCCCATTTCTCTGAGGTTTCCGGAAAGTCCTGGCGAAAATGGGAGCCGCGGCTTTCCTGCCGCAGCAGGGCCGCTTCAACCATCAAGCGGCCCAGAAGCGCCATGTTGCGTAATTCATAGGCGGCCCGATCAGTTGGTTCAGGCATGGTGCGCTGCCAGAGGTTGAGGATACGGGCCGACAGGACAAGCCGTGAGCCCAGCCGGTTTATCCCGACGTTACGCCACATTAAATCACGTAGCGCATCCAAGCTCAAGACGGGCGTATTGGCGCAGACAGGCGGGCGGTCCCGCAGCGTTGCCAGGACGTCTTCCCCAATATCCGGCCCTGCCGGTGGAGCTTGGCCCAGGGTGCTTGCCACCAGGCGCTGGGCAAAGACCAGGGTATCCAACAGGGAATTGCTGGCAAGCCGGTTGGCCCCGTGGACGGCGGAGCAGGCGGCCTCGCCGCAGGCGTAGAGTCCGGGCACGTTGGTCCGGCCCCAGGTGTCGATGCGCACTCCCCCCATCATGTAGTGGGCCGCCGGGGCTACCGGGACCGGCTCTTTGGTAATGTCCAGGCCATAACCCAAGCAGAAGTTGTAAATGGTGGGAAAACGGCTGGTCACCCGCTCTTCGGCCAGGTGAGAGATGTTCAAAAATACTTTGCCGCCCCCGGCCTTCTCCATCTCTGAGGCCATCGCCCGGGTTACCACGTCCCGGGGAGCCAGGTCCGCCAGAGGGTGATAATCGGGCATGAACGCCCGTCCTTGCTCGTCTTGCAGAATGGCGCCCTCGCCGCGCATAGCCTCGGACAGCAGGAAGGTTGGCGCACCTTCCAGGTCCAGCGCGGTGGGGTGGAACTGATAGAATTCCAAGTCCATTACCTGGGCGCCCGCCAGAAAGCCCAAGGCAACGCCATCGCCGGTGGCCACCCCCGGGTTGGTGGTGTACCGGAACATCTGTCCTGACCCACCAGTGCCAATTACTACAAACTCGCCCATGAAGGACTGGCGTTGCCCGGTGCTGGTATTGATGGTCTCCACTCCCCGGGCCCTGCCGTCTTCGACCACCAAACTGGTTGCCAGGGTATATTCCAGGACAGTTATGTCTGAATCGCTCACCTGTTTGGCCAGGGTCAGCTCGATGTGTTGACCGGTAGCGTCCCCTCCGGCGTGAAGGATGCGGGGCATACTATGGGCGCCCTCGCGCCCCAGGGAAATCTGGCCCTCGCTGGTGTCAAAGGGCACACCCCAACGAATAAGGTTGGCGACTCGCTGGGGGCCTTCCTGGGTAAGCACCCGCACCGCCTCGGGATCGCACAGACCGGCCCCGGCAGCCAGGGTATCCCGCATGTGCAACACCGGGGAGTCCCCCTGCCCGATAGCGGCGGCGATGCCTCCCTGGGCATAGAGGGTATTGCAGTCGTCAATCCTGCCCTTGGTGATAATCAATACGGGGCCGTGTTCCCGGGCCAGCAGCGCAGTATTCAGCCCGGCGATGCCGCTGCCAATGATTATGTATTTGAAGGACGCATTCATTGCCATGTGGTATGGCCTTGACGGTGTAGGGAATAACCTAGGGCCCCGGCCATTCTAGCGCCGGGGCCCTAAAGGGGGTTCCCAGGGGCCCTAGTTGTCCGCCACCCCGGCGGGCTCTTCCTCCAACTTCCAGGGGAAGGTCGCACCAAAGAGGTTGTCATTCTCCTTGACCCACTGGGACTTGGGCAACTCGTAGTAGACCTCTAACTCATTGTCGTCGTGGTCCAGCAGATAGACGCCCAGGGATACGCCGTGGTCGCTGACCCGCTTGATGCGGATGTGGTTATCCTTGAGGCGCTGGTATATCTCCTTGAGGTCTTCAAAAGACTCCATCTGCCAGGCCATATGCGCCAGTCCTACCCGCCCGTCCTCGGGACCGGGGGCTTCGTCGCCCACCGAGACGATGGCCAACTCGTGGGACATGTCGGTATTGGCGGACATGAATATCATTCTTCCGGGCCGCTCTTCCGTCACGGTCAACCCCATCACCCGGGTATAGAAGTCCTTGGCCCGTTCCAGGTCCCTGACCTTGATTACCAGATGCCCCAACTGCTTCGGTGTGAAACCCATACCTGTTCCTCCCTCCTTCACGTCGCCGGCCAGTTAGTACTGCTATTGCAAACCTGGGCGCTGACGATTTAATGGGCCTTATTGTACTCCAAATTTTTGCGCCTTCCCACCACTCCGACGTCCATAGGGGCCGATAAACAAATCGTCCACCCAAGTTTCCTCGGGTGGACGTCTTTACACCGTGACGGGGTTACGGGTTGGCTTAGGTTGCTTACCGCAGGGCGAGCATTCGCTCCAAGGCGATAAATGATTCCCTCCGCACCTCTTCCGAGACCGTAATCTGGTTCACCGTTTGCCCAGCAATCAGTCCTTCCAACACCCACAGCACATAGGCGGGGTGAATCCGGTACATCGTGGAGCAGGGGCAGGTTACCGGGTCAAGGCAGAACACCGTCTTGTCCGGGTTGTTGATAGCCAGGCGATTGACCAGACTGATTTCCGTGCCCACGGCCCACTTGCTGCCGGCGGGGGCCTCATTGATAGTCTTACGAATGAACTCGGTGGAGCCATTCAGGTCGGCGGCCTGCACCGTCTCCATGGTGCATTCCGGGTGAACCAAGACTGTGATGTCCGGGTACCGCTCCCGGGCCGATTGAATTTGCTTGACGGTGAACCGGGTATGCACGGAGCAATGCCCCTGCCACAGCACCATCTTGGACTTCCGCAATTGCTCCGGTGTGTTCCCGCCCAGGGGCTTGAAGGGGTTCCACACCACCATTTCATCCAAGCCTACCCCGAGGGTGAGCCCGCTGTTACGGCCCAGGTGCTGGTCCGGCAAGAATAGCACCCGCTCCCCTTGCTGGAAGGCCCACTCCAGCACCGCTTTGGCGTTGGAGGAGGTACAAACGGCCCCGCCGTTACGCCCGCACAGGGCCTTAATCCCCGCGATGGAGTTCATGTACGTTATCGGTACTATCCCACCGTGGTCTCCCAACACCTCTTGCAGGTCGTCCCATCCGTCCTCCACATCCTCCATCGGGGCCATATCGGCCATGGAGCACCCGGCGGTGATGTTGGGTAGAATCACCTTCTGGTTGGGCGCACAAAGGATACATGCGGTCTCGGCCATGAAGTGTACGCCGCAAAAGACGATGTACTCGGCATCGGGAAGCGACGCCGCCTCCTGGGATAGCAAGAAGGAGTCGCCCTGGAAATCGGCATACTTGATGACTTCTTCCCGCTGGTAGTGGTGGCCCAAGACGGTCACCGAAGTCCCCAACTCCTGCCGAGCGGAGTGAATGCGCTGGTCCAACTCTTCAGCGCTGAAGTGAAGGTACTCGCTGGGGATTTTCTGCCAGCGAATATTAACCGCCATCTCTTCGGCCAGGGACTTGGAGGGTAGTTCATCCTCTGGCTTACAGAAGGCCGCGTGCTCAATCTCGGTGATGGGCACCACGGGTCGTCGCGTTCTAGTAGTCATGATTGATACTCTTGAACCCCCTCAGCATTGAAGCCCGAGTGGATATCTGCTTCCTTAATCATGATACCACAGTTCCCTGGAGCGACCAGGGACTCGTCCGCTGAATTTCCACGTTAACCAACTCGCCCAGATGGTCCCCCGCATCCTCGAAAAAAACCAGTTTGTTGCTCCTGGTCCTGCCCTGCCACTTGCCCTTCTTCATGCCTTCCACCAGGACTTCAACTTCCTGTCCCAGCAGCCCCGCATTGACCTTGCTCAGCAGTTCGGCCTGAAGATCGTCCATTTGCTTCAACCGGCGCGTCTTCTCTTCCCGGGGCACATCGTCCTCGGCGGTGCGGTAGGCAATGGTGCCCGGGCGGGGCGAGTAGGCGGCCCCGTGCACCTTATCAAATTGCAGGTCGGCAACCAGGTCCAGCGACTTCTGGTACTGTTGCTCCGTTTCCCCGGGAAACCCAACTATTATGTCGGTGCTCAGGGAAACTCCTGGAATCGTTTCTCGAATGCTCTTCACCAGGCTCCGGTATTCGCCTTGGGTGTAGCGTCGCCGCATATTGCTCAAGACTTGGTCGTCACCGGCCTGCACCGGCAAGTTGATGTGTTCACAGACCTTGGGCAGTTCCGCCACGGCTTGAATAATGCGACGGCTCATGTAGGAGGGATGGGAAGTCAGGAAACGCACCCGCAGCAAGCCGGGAATGTCGTTGAGCCGCGTGAGAAGGTCGGCCAGGTCCGGCTGCCCGGCCAGGTCGTGTCCGTAGGCGTCCACGGTCTGGCCCAGCACCGTTACCTCTTTGACGCCCCGATGGACCAGCAACTCAACTTCTCGGACCACCTCGTCCACCGGGCGGCTTACCTGCCTGCCCCGGCGATAGGGAATTATGCAGAAGGTACACATCAGGTCGCAGCCGTGGATGATGGGCACATGGCAGGTAACGTTGGGATGGGCCGGCGCCAAGGAGCCAACGCAGCCCTCCCAGTCAACCCCTTGGCGCTGCCCCACCAGGTCCAACAGGGGCTCGTACTCCTGGGGTTTGAGGAACAGGTCAACGTTGGGAAAGCGGCGTTGCAACTCGTCCGTCTTGGAGCCGACCATGCAACCCATGAGCGCCAAGACCGTGTCGGGGCGGTCCTTGCGCAGTGGTTGTACTATCCCCAGAGTGCCGGTAACTTTGTCCTCAGCCTGCTGGCGAACTACGCAGGAGTTCAACACCACGACGTCGGCTTCTTTCGCCTGGGCTACCGAACGCAAGCCAAGTTGCTCCAAGGCCGAGGCCAACCGATCCGAGTCGGCCTGGTTCATCTGGCATCCGATAGTCCAAATATAAAAACTGTCCATACGTTCAGTAGGAGAGGAACAAAGAAAGGTGGCGGAGGGAGCGGGATTCGCAATATAGCCGGTTTTGTAGCTAAATCAGCAACCAAGGGCTGTTGGCATACCAAGATTCATACCCAGCATTGGATCAGAAGAACCAATCAAAGCGTAAATCCCATCCGCCAAAACGGCCACCCAAGCCCCGGAACCACATCTGCAGATACCCCCCCATATAGCCTTAGAGCTAACTCACCACTATCAATCAAACGACGCTGCGTCTGAGAGCGAACGCCCCGGGGCAGCGTGGATTCTTCCCAGTCTCCCGGTCCCACACCCCCGACCTCCCCGAACCGTCCAGAAACCCTTCCTGCCCCAGCCCCCTGGAAGCCTCACACGAGAACGGACACCGCGTCGCTGTATGTACGAATGCATTACATATAAGTACAAATGACATTCTAGTAACCATTTATAGAAATGTCCAGCGAGTGCGGTAAATAATCCCGGCAGCACACCAAGAGGTACAACATGCCGATTACATCCATAGACATGGTGGTAGCAAAAAACCTGAAGGAGGCACTTAGAAGGACTGGACGCACTGCCTACTCCGTCGCCGTCGCCCTGCGTCGCCCCCCAAATTGGCTGTACCAGATCACCAACGGCAAGTACGGCATATCCATTGCCGCGCTCAGAGAGGTGGCGGATGAGATAGGAGTACCCCTAGGGTGGCTGGTTGACCCCCCACCCACGGATGGTAATGAAACAAACCAGGAGGTCCCAATGGGCCTACCCATCAAAAAACACACGAAGTTGTTGGGACGCATATCGGAACTGGGCCTGCGCCAAGCCGACCTGGCCGCCTACATAGAAATGAACCCGACGACACTGAACGCCATCCTACGCGGCCGCCGTCCTACCCCGGAAAACTTCGAGGCCCACATCTCCAAGACCCTGGACCGGTTCGAGCGAGCAGAGCATGCAGCCGAGAAAGCCAGGGACAAAGTGATGCAGGAACAGACCGAGGGGGAAAACTCCTCCTGATACCAAACCCAGAGGAACTGAAGCGGCGCCTCCACGGACAATTCAGCGTCAAACGCCGGGCTTGGAGAATGGTCTGACGCGGACACCGCCACCCCAAGCCGGCGGGTCGACGGACGGAACAACCCGCGAGGGACACCCACCAGAGGAGGAAGCAAAGTAATGACCCAGGATAACCAGAAATGCATCCTGCGCTTGCCCCAGGTACTGGAACAGGTAAGCCTGTCCCGCGCAACCATCTACAAAATGATCGGGCGCGGTGAATTTCCCCGGCCCGTCCAAATCGGGCAGCGATCCGTCGGATGGTTGCCTGAAGAGGTCAACGCCTGGCTGGAGTCCCGACCCCACACCCCCCCGTGGACCGGCCCTGGAGCCAAAAAGGAAAGGACCGGGAGAGTCAAATAGGGTCCACCCCAGTGAACGGCACCAACTGGGAACCCACACGGGTATGCCACAACACATGGAGCGGACCGCGGCGATCAGGGAGAAGTAGCGGGAAACCCGAGGGTCCGCCGCCCCCGCCGGGGGCAGGAACGGCGGCGGCCCAGGAACAGGATGAGGCAAAAGAAAAACCCGCCCCGCCGGAAGCAACGACGAAACGGGCGCAAATCACGAGACCCCTTCTCAAAGATCCCGATTTTTATTGTAGCACGACTTTCCGGGGAGACACAACGCGCCAGGGAGCAGAAAAGCCGATGACCACCATCACCGCCGCGCAACCGCCGCCCCAACCCTGGGCCCACCAGAGCAGGGCCCTGGAGTTCATCCGGGACAAGCCCGGGGCCATGCTGGCCATGGAGATGGGGACCGGGAAGGACCTCGACGACAACACCCCCATCGCAACCACGGAGGGATGGACTCGCATGGGAGAACTGCAGGTCGGACAGCAAGTCTTCGACGAGCGCGGGCAGGTCTGCAACGTCACCAGGGTGTTCCCGCAGGGAGAACGCCCGGTGTACGACGTCGCCTTCGACGATGGGACGGTCATCACCGCAGGACACGAGCACCTCTGGGTCACCCACAGCCGGAGGGCCAGGACCCACAAGGGCCGGGCGGCCCGGGAGAACTGGGCATCACAGCTGATGCCGATAACCACACAGGAGATCCGGGAGTCTCTGGTCCACCAGAGAGGGAACCTCGAGGAGTCGATGCACTCCATACCGACCGCCATGCCGCTGGAAATGCCGGAGGCGGACCTGCCCCTGGACCCCTACATCCTTGGCCTCTGGTTGGGGGACGGGCCATCCAGGGCCCCCGAAATCACCTGCCATGTCGATGACGAGCCCCACCACCGGGAGGCGGTCAGCGCCGCCGGCGAGAACTGGAGACCCAGGAACCGCACGGGGAACACCCTGACCTGCACGATGGCGGGAGAGCCCAAGCCCCCGATGTCCACCAGGTTGAAGTCCATCGGAGTCCTCGAGAACAAGCACATTCCCCACATGTACCTGCGGGCCAGCGTCAAGCAGCGCACGAAGCTCATGCTGGGGCTGATGGACACCGACGGCTACATAAGCCCGGAAGCGGGAACCGCGCAGTTTGTCTCCACAGGGGAGAGGCTGGCGCAGGACTTCCTGGAACTCGCCCTGTCCCTGGGACAGAAGGCCACCATGACGCAGGGGGAAGCCAAGCTTAACGGCAGAGTCACATCCCCCAAGTGGAGCGTGCAGTTCTCACCCACCCAGCAGGTCACGGAAGCGCCGGAACCCTTCCTGCAGAACCCGCACGAAAGGGACCTGAGCCGGACGGACCAGAGGTACATCAGGGACGTCACCCCATCGGGAACCGTCACCACCACCTGCATCACCGTGGACTCCCCCTCAGGACTCTTCCTGGCGGGGTGCCAGATGGTGCCGACCCACAACACCAGAGTCGCCATAGACCACATGGAGGAGCTGGAAGCCCGACGCACCCTGGTGCTAGCGCCCCTGTCGGTGGTGGACCACGTATGGCCCAGGGAGATACGGACCCACGGGCGACGACTCACCACCATCATATCCCTGGGAGACAAATTCCCCAACGTCCGGGCAAAGCTGAAGCAGGCCGCGGAGGGCCTGGCCCTGGCCACCGCCCGGAAGGGACCCGCCGTGGTCATAGTCAACTACGAGTCAGCCTGCCGGGAACCCCTGGCCGAGTGGCTGAAGAGCATCCACTGGGACCTATTCGTCATGGACGAGGCGCATCGCCTGAAGAGCCCATCGGGCCAGATAAGCCGGTTCGCCTCCCAGGTGGCCGACCGCTCCGCCCGCCGGCTCGCCCTCACCGGCACCCCCATGCCCCACAGCCCGCTGGACATCTACGCCCAGTACCGGGCCATCGACAAGCGGGTGTACGGAGTCAACTACGGGGCCTTCAAGACCCGCTACGCCGAGTTCGAGACGGTGGGGAAACCCATCACCACGGTGGACGAGCACGGCAACGAGGAGACCCGGCTGCCCCAAGCGGTCTCCGGCTACCAGAACCTGGACGAACTGAACCGGAAGTTCTACAGCCTGGCCTTCCGGGTCACCGCCGCGGAGACGCTGGACCTGCCCGGCGCCATCGAGACCTACACCCACGTGGAACTGGGCAAGAAAGCCCGCCGGCTCTACGACCAGATGGCTGCCAGCTTCATCGCGGAGCTGGAGACCGGGGAGAAAATCACCGCGGCCAACGCCCTGGCCCGGCTGGTCCGGTTCCAGCAGCTCACCTCGGGCTTCGCCGCAACCCCTGAGGGCAAGATCATAGAGGTGGACGAAGCCAAGGCCAAGGCGCTGGCCGACATCCTGGAGGACCTGCCCCGGCGCGAGCCGGTGGTGATATTCGTCAGGTTCCAGAACGACCTGGACGCCATCGCCAGGATTGCCGGGAAGATGAAGCGTCCCCATTACGAGATATCCGGCAGGGTGAAGAACCTGGAAGAGTGGAACGACCACGGAGGGGTCCTGGCAGTGCAGATTCAGGCCGGGGGCCTGGGACTGGACCTGACGGCATCCCGCTACTGCGTCTACTACAGCCTGGGGTTCAGCCTGGGGGACTACCTGCAGAGCATTGCCCGGCTGCACCGGCCCGGGCAGACCAGCATGGTGGACTACATCCACCTGGTGGCCGCCGCATCCATCGACGAGATCATCGTGGGCGCCCTGGCCAACAAGGAGGACGTGGTCAACCGGATCCTGGAGACCAAGGACCTCACCAACGGAAGTCTCCATCGCAGCCGGTGAACGGTGAGGAAACCACAGCATGCCGTTGGACGACGAGCCACGCTGCCAGCCTCCGGTCAATTACAGCGAAGCGGAATTCTGCTACTGCGGATTGACGCCTCTACCAAAAGAGCAACAGCAGCAAGGCAATAAACCAGAACTTGAAAAACAGGAGAGAGGCATGACTCAACAGAGGTTCGAAGACGCCCTTGTGGCCAACCCCGAGGACATCATCGGCGGGGTCAACCCCGGGGAACCCTTCACTGGGGCTGAACCCGGGGAACCCTTTGACAAACCCATCACCCTGCAGGACATGACCAACCGGATGATCGAGCTGCACCGGGAGAAGCGCGACCTGAAGACCCGGACGGACAACAACAACGCCGAGATCAAACTGCTGGAACCCGTCATCGCCCAGCGGTATGCCGCCCAGCAGATCCAGCAGCAGAAGACCATGAACGGCGAGACGGTCTACCTGCAGCGGGAGCTCTGGGCCAGCCTGGTGCGGGACGAAAACGGCGACCTGGAGGCCGCCCACCAGGCCCTCCGTGAACACGGTCTGGCCTGGCTGGTGCAGGACAACGTGAACGGCCAGAAGCTCAGCTCCTGGGTGCGGGAGCAGGAGAGGCAGGAGACGGAGATACCCGAGGACCTGCTGCCCTACCTGAAGATATCCAAACCCTACCGGGTGAAGGTCCGGCTCTAAGGTACGGCTCTAAGGAGGAGAGCCCATGGGCCGGGAAACCCGGCGGACCCGGGGAAGAAGCCCGCCTGCAACGCGGACCGTGACCGGAACCAGGAAATCCAAGAAAAAACGGGAGAAGAAATATGCCCAAGAACCAGGAAAACGACCAGAACCAGGAAGGAGCCATCGAGAAGGCCGCCCAGGCGGCTATCGTCGAGCGGGACCCCTCGGACGTCTCCACCTACCGGATCCTGAACCGGAGCGAGGAAGAAATCGCCAAGGCGATGGACATATTCCAGCACAACCTCCGGGGCCAGAAGATCACCGAGCGGGACTTGCGCCGGGTCAAGGTGCCCCCCCAGGGGATCACCATCTGGAGCATACCCACCACCGAGGGCGACATCCACACCGAGGAGATCACCGGCATCCTGGTCGAGTACACCACCCCCCGGGCCTACTGGGACAAGCCGATGGACCCCAACACCTTGACGCCCCCCAATTGCAGCAGCCCCGACGGGGTGAAGGGCATCGGCGACCCCGGCGGAGCCTGCTACCTCTGCCCCTTCAGCAAGTACGGCTCCGACCCCAGGGAGGACAGCAACGGACAAGCCTGCAAGGAAAAGCGGATGCTCTTCCTGCTGCGCCCCGACAGTCTGCTGCCCCTGGTGGTGCAGGCCCCCAGCACCAGCATCCGGAACGTCTTCGACTACACCATGGGGCTGGCCAACGAGGAGGAGGTCCTCTTCCACAACGTCTACACCATGCTGACGCTGGAGAAGGTCAACGCCGGAGGAGGGATCGACTTCGGCAAGGTCGTCCTGAAGAACGTGGGAAGGGTGCCGGAGGAATACCACTCCGCGCTGGAAATCTACCGGAACAAACTGTCCAACATCATCGGCGCCCAGGAAATGGAGGTACTCCCCGACGACGAGAACGAAACGGCGGAGAGCCAGGGTGACGAGGCCGCTCCTCCGCCGGAGGATGGACCCGAACCCACCGGGGAAGAGCCCCCGGCGGGAGCGGAGAAGGAACCCGAAGCCGGCAGGGAAGAAGCCGTAGCCTAGACCAAGCCAAAGGCCAGCTTCCACTCCACACCACCTCCCGGACGGGGGACAGTCCCCGGTCCGGGAGGTGGGAAAAGACTGACGCATAGGAGCGGGAGATGAGAACTCCCAGAGAATTTCTGACGGCGCTGTGGGGCGACCCACCGCCGGGAGTAATCCTAATCTGGACCCTGCCCAAGAAGGAATCCCACTGGTCCACCAAGTTGAATCCGGTCAACCAGGACATGGAGCGTCACGCCCATGAGGACGTCTACACCGGCGTGGGCATCGCCAACCGGAACCGGGCCCGGTTCACCAGCCAGAACAAACTGACCGAGGAAGAGGTGGGAGGGCTGGCGGGGATGTGGGCCGACATCGACTGGGCTCACCCGGTGCACCGGAAGCCGAACCTCCCCCCAACACTGGAGAACGCGATGGAGACACTGGAGGAGGCCCAGTTCGAACCGACCCTGTTGGTAAACAGCGGCCACGGCCTCCAGGCCTGGTGGCTCTTCGAGAGTCCCTGGATGTTCCACAGCCCCGAGGACCACGAACTGGGACGGCGCGCCGCCCAGTGGTGGCACCAGCACGTCAAGGGCCTCTACACCGCCCGGGGGTGGACCACCGACTCGGTGTTCAACCTGGACCGGATCATGCGGCTGCCCGGAACCTGGAATAACCGAATCCCCGGAGAGCGCAAAGCCGTCGAGGTCATCCGCGAGACAGACCGGCGCTACACGCCCTACGACTTCCTGGACCTGATCCCGGATGACTTCCAGACCTCGACCCCGCCACCGGGCAGGACCGGAACCCGGGGGCGAGGGCAGAACCACCGGGTGACCGGGGAAAACAGCGGAAATGGAGGGCTGGAGCTGAACCCCGACGCAGAGCCCTCCGCAGTCCGGCTGGAGGCCCTCCTGAAGGCCAACCCCAAGTTCCGCAAGAGTTGGGAACAGGACCGCACCGACATGAGCGACCAGTCAGCATCGGCCTACAACCTGTCGCTGGCCACCATGGCCATACGGGCCGGATGGCCGGACCAGGAGGTGGTGAACCTGCTGATCTGCTGGCGCCGCCAGCACAACCACAACCTGAAGCTCCGGGAGGGATACTACGTAATCACCATAGACAAGGCGAAGGAACCCTTCGCGACAGCCGAGGCGGAAGAGCAGTTGGACGATGCGCTCCGCCAGCCCCCGGAGGACCAACCCGAGGTCCTGAAGGACAACCTGGACACCCTCTTAACGGTGAACATCATCCGCATCGTCAAGTATCTGGGGGACCCACCCGTCTACTACATGTACACCCAACAGGGAGACATCACCCTGGGAGAGATCGACAGCATCACCTCGCAGAAAAAGTTCCGGGACCGGGTAGCCGCCGCCACCGGCGTGTGGATACCCGCCGTGTCCCGAAAGGCATGGGACCAACGGGTCCAAGCGATATTGCTGGTCTGCGAGGACATCGATGTCGGAGACGCCAGCCACCCAACCCAAGAGACCGCCGCCTGGCTGGACGAGTACCTGCTGGAGAAACCGCCCCGGGAGGAGAACGAATGGAAGAAAGCCGCAGAGGTCAAACTGCCCTTCATCCATGATGAGAAGGTCCACATCTTCCTGGACGACTTCCGTCGATGGCTGGACCTGACGATGGGACACCAGATAACAGCCTACTTCCTGAGCCTGCGGCTTCAGCAGTGCAATGTGGCACTGGATAAGGTCAATCTCACAATCGGAAATGGCAGAACCTCGCGGAGCTGCTGGGAACTGCCGCGGGGATTTCAAACCCGCAACGAACAGACCCCCGATCCCGAGGGGTTGGACAACCCCTGAGTAGTCGAGTAACCGAAGCAACGAATTAAACTTTTATTTTGCAGAAATACAAAATTGAGACCCGTTACTTCGGTTACTCGACTACTCATACCCACTGTTTTACCTCTTTACCAACCACTAAGCAGAAAAAACGTATACACAGAGAACAACGCAATAAACAGAAACGCCGTATATGACTGAAACCGTCGCCGGCGCGAAAAGACAGGCGATGGAGCCGAAGAAGCCGAGCCTGCGAGTAGCCAATTGGGCCAATGAGTAACCAATGAGTAATCACTTAGGGAGCGCAAGCAAGGTCCTGGAGCGAGTTGAGAAAACGATGCAAGAAGCAGGAAACACCCAGCCGGAGGCCACCGAGTACCGGGTGGTCGGACCGCCGGGATGCGGCAAGACCACCTGGTTGGGAGCCGAGGTGGAACAGGCTGTGGAATCGGGGATGAGCGTGCTCATATCCTCGCTGACCAAGGCAGCAGCCACGGAGATCGGCGGGAGAGACCTGCCCGTCAGCTTCGACTCCCTGGGAACCCTCCACTCCCACTGCTACCACGCCCTGGGAAGGCCGGAGATCGCGGAGGGACGGGAACACCTCCAGCAGTGGAACGAGGACGAGCGAGAATACCGGCTGAGCCTGGGTTCCAACGACCTGGGAGAGAAGATTGACGGCGACAACCTGGAGCCCTCGCGGGAGACCATCGGAGACCGACTGATGGAGATGTACCAGATATGCCGGGCCCGGATGATGGAAACCGAGCGGATGCCCGCCCAAGTACAGGCCTTCGCCCAGCGCTGGAACGACTGGAAGGAAGCCAACGGGCTGACGGACTTCACCGGCCTCATCGAGACCTGCCTGCAGGAAATCCCAACAGCGCCCAACAGCCCGGACGTGATGTTCGTGGACGAAGCCCAAGACCTCGACCTGCTGGAGATGTCCCTCATTCGGAAGTGGGGTTCCCAGTCCAAGAGCCTCTACATCGTAGGTGACCCAGACCAGGCTATCTTCACCTGGAGGGGAGCCGACCCCAGCGCCTTCACTGCATCACAGATCCCGGAGGAGCGCCGATGGGTGCTATCCCAGTCCTACCGGGTTCCCATCGCCGTTCACGCCCAGGCCATCCGGTGGATCAGCCAAATGGCAGGCCGGGAGAAGGTGGACTATCTACCCCGGGACCACGAGGGAGAAGTACGACAGATACGGGCCAATTGGACAAAGCCAGAGGCAGCAGTGGCCGACGCCGAGCAATACCTGGAACGGGGCCTGAGCGTGATGTTCCTCGCGTCCTGCTCCTACATGCTCCAACCACTGATACGTACCCTGCGGGAGACGGGAACCCCCTTCCACAACCCCTATCGAAGGCGCAACGGCGCGTGGAACCCGCTGCAGCGCCGCTGGGGGCAGACCACCACCGCCGACCGGATGCTGGCATTCCTGCAGATGAGCCGGGGAGGGATGTGGACCGCCGAGGAGGTGAACCGCTGGACGGACCTGGTGAAGGTAAAAGGGGTGTTGAACGCCAACGGGAGGAAGGTGATCAAGCAAATGGTGGACGGGGAATACGGAAGCGCCGACTGGGACGACATCCACGCCGCGTTCACCGAGGAAGCGGTGGAGGCCGGACTGACGGGAGACCTGGAGTGGTTCGAACAACACCTGACCTCGGCCAAGAAGACAGCGGCGAAATTCCCCCTGGCCATCATCAAAAACCGGGGACCGGAGCGCCTCAACGAGACGCCCAGAACATTTGTCGGAACAGTGCACTGTTCTCCGGGAGACGAACTAATATTCACCACCAACGGGTGGGTCAGGATGGAAGACCTGGACCCGGCATGGCACCGGTTGCCCAGCCACCGGCGGAGCAAGAACGAGATGACCTGGGGAGGAACCAAAACCATCAGCAGCGAGGGTTTCGACTTCAAGAAGTCCGACAGAACCTACCAGGGCAAGCTCACGGTCATCGAAACCGAAAGGAGCAGAACCCGGGTAACACCGAACCACAGACTCCCCGTCTGCCTGGGCGACGAGTTCTACGAGAAGTGGTGCTGCTACCTCATGCGGAAGGGAAACTGGTGGCGGATAGGAATGTGCACCACTGCGCACAAACCCTACAGGTCAGAAGGAGTTTCGGGAAGACTCGCCACGGAACAGGCCGATGACGGGTGGATTCTGAGCATCCACGAGACCAGGGAAGCAGCCAGCATGGCGGAGGCCGTCTGGCAGGCAAGCTACGGCATCCCGGGAATAACCTTCAGGGCAGCCAAAAACCGCAAGCTCAGCAACCAGCAACTTGAGGAGATCCACGAGTCCACCAAAGACATCGTGGGACGGAGGGTCGAAAAGCTCTTCAGGGAAACCAACCTGCAGGAAAACCAACCCCTCTACACCAGGGCAGCCCTGGACGGAGACGAGGACAAGAAGAAGACGGTAGGACACATATTCACCACGGCAGCCGGCAACCTGACGCCCCTATCGGGGCGCATCAAAGCGTTGATCCCCAAGACCGAGTTCCTGGAGCGAAGGGAGAAGAAGAAAAACGGAAACCCGGCACTGATGACCGCGACGGTGTCCTTGGAAGATTTCGACGGAACCGTCTACGGGCTGGACGTGCCGCCGTACCACCACTACATCTCAGGCGGAACAGTGGTGCACAACTCCGTCAAGGGCGCCGAGGCGGATGTGGTCTACCTGTTCTCCGACATCAGCAGGGCCGGGATGCGGGAATGGAAGGGCAACGCGGAACAAAAAGCCTCGGTTTACCGGCTCTTCTACGTCGCCATGACCCGGGCCAAGGACACCCTGGTGCTGACGGAACCCTCAAGCCAATACGCCGTCGACCTGGGCATCTGAGAACGCCTGCGGAAATGCCCCCAGGGGCCTCCAGGAAGCCCAGGAGGGCGACTCAGGTGTGGGAACCACAAAGTACCCCAGGGATCCCTGAGAGCTGGAAAAAGCAATCCAAGCAAAAAGGGACCAGGGGGGATGGACATGGCCAAGTTGGAGACGGGCAACGCCAGAGGATGGAGAGCCAGAAGGACCTCGGAGCGGCCGAAGTCGAGATGGACTGGAAGAAAGCTCGCATCCAGGACCAGCAGGAAGCGACGGACCAGACACAAGAACGCGGAGATGGCCCTGAGACACAAAGGACTGCTCTGAAGCCAGGGAAGGATGAAAAACGGACGGAGGGAAAAGGAAGATGACAAGCAACAACCGGAAATACGCGGCCTTCGACCTGGAAACCGGGGCGGACATCCCGGAGGACGACGACTGGCGGGACCACCGGCCCCTGGGAATCACCTGCGCGGCGCTCTACGCGCCGGAGTTGGGCGAGCCCATCACCTGGCACGGCACGGAAGAGACGGGAGAGATAGCCGACCGGATGAACAGCAAGGAACTGACCCTCATGGTACGTCAGTTGGAGCACCTGCAGCAGCAACGGGGTTTCACCATCGTGACCTGGAACGGCCTGGGCTTCGACTTCGACGTGCTGGCCGAGGAATCGGGGCTGGCGCAGGAATGCCGCCAACTGGCCCTGGGACACCTGGACCTGATGTTCCACTTCTTCTGCAAGCAGGGCTACCCCCTGGGACTGGCGGCAGCCGCGGCGGGCATGGGAGTGGAGGGGAAGACCGAGGGCATGGACGGCAAACTGGCGGTGCGGATGTGGCGGGAAGGGGAACGGGAGAGCGTGATCGATTACTGCGCCCAGGACACCCGCTGCACCCTGGAGGTGGCGCAGGCCTGCGAGGTGGCGCGAAGCCTCAAGTGGACCAGCCGCGCGGGGCGCCAGCAGTCGATGTCCCTGCGGGCTGGCTGGCTCAACGTCCGGCAGGCGATGAAGCTGCCCCAGCCCGACACCGGCTGGATGGGAGAGCCCATACCCAGGGAGAGATTCACCGAGTGGCTGGGGCTGGAAGAGCGGAAGTGAAGGACCCCACGGCAACAGATTGCCCAGGAGGGCAAAACTTGGAAAGCCAGACCCAATAGGGAGAAAAAGATGAAAGCCCTCACACTCTACCAGCCCTGGGCATCCCTCATCGCCGAGGGCCCCAAGATGGTGGAAACCCGGTCATGGGCCGCCCCGGCATGGGTCATCGGTCAACGCATAGCCATCCACGCTGGGAAGCGGAGGGTCAGGATCAGCAATGGATACGACCCGGCGATGTACCACGCGATGGTCCAGACCCATGGCTCGGACTGGCAGAACCACCTGCCCCTGGGAGCGGTGGTAGCCACGGCGAAGCTGGCCGGATGTTTCAGGGTAGTCGGTTGGAACGGAGACCAGCAGTTGAAGCTGGAGGGATCCAGCGCCGGCGAGGAGAACATTGTTCCCGACCCCTTCGGGGACTTCCTCCCGGGGAGATGGCTATGGGTCCTGGAGGAGATCGAAAGGCTGGATCCAGCCATACCCGCCAGAGGAAACCGGATGCTGTGGGACTGGGAGCAGACGAAAGACGGAAGCGAGCCGGGAGGAAAAGATGATGGACCCGAATAACCACCCGGAATCAAAGCGCCTGAGATTCATAACCTAGGCGGAGATTGAATGCTGGAACCATCATCCCCACATGTATGTGAGGACATCTAATGCCAGCTCGGGCTTCAAGCTTGGAGAGGAACTCACCCTGACCCGCAGCGCAGACCCCCATACCCCGGAGCATCGGGTAGGAAAAACACAGGAGGAAGGAACCGAGAGATGACCATATTCAGGCCGGAGGACTGCCGGGACATCGGCAGGAACAACACCCACAAGGTGGAGGAGATCAACCAAGAGGGCGATGCGACCCTCATCTGCCCCTGCTGTGAAGGTTCGGGGAAACACGCCGACCAGCCAGGGAACAACCCGATGGCGCAGATCTACCAATGTAAGACCTGCCAGGGACGGGGAAACCTGACACCGAGGATGAGAACCGTTCGTGCCTCCTGGAACGGCGCCAGCCTGAGCGACCAACTCAACATCAAACCCAGCAGGCACCAAGAACAGACCTGGCGCATCCACGGCTTGGGGGAGGAACGGGAAGCCACCGGAAGCACCGTGGAGATGATAAAGCTCGCCCACCTGATCCTAGAAAAAATGGAGCCTGCAGGCCGGATGGAACGGCTGGAGTGGGTGAAGGAGTACCGGAGGCTCCGTCCATCGGCGACCCTCAAAGAAGCGATGCAGGCATTCGACCAGGAACGCCCCCAACCAAGGGAGATAACGGCATAGGAGACCGATGGCCAACCAGGGTCAACAGCGCAGCGTTCTGGGCCGGAACCAGCCGGAAAGGGGCAGGGACAAGGCAAGATGTCCCCGGTGCGGCGGAATGCTGTACGTTGAGAAACTGCCCGACGATGGGCCGAGGCGAAAGTTCTCGGAGTGGACCTGCCTGGTCTGCGGTCAGACCTACTACCCCGGCAGGAAAGAGGAAAGCGCGAGGAACGGGAAGAAACCGCAGGAGACGGGAAGCCGATGGACAGCCTGACCCCGCCCATCCCCTACTACGGCGGAAAGCGACGCTGGGTGAAGCCGGTATGGGACCGGTTGGGAAACCCCGACGTCTACCTGGAGCCCTGCGGGGGAGACCTGGCGGTGCTGCTGGGACGTCCCCACAAACCCAAGCTGGAGGTGGTCTGCGACACCAACGGGCTGGTCAGCAACTTCTGGCGGGCCATACGGCACGACCCAGAGGGAGTGGCCCTGGAGGCCGACTACCCGACCATCCACCAGGACCTGACGGCGCGACAAAGGTGGCTCATGGAATGGGTCGTGAAGAACGCCGAGAGGCTTTCCCAAGACCCCGAATACTTCGACACCAAGGCTGCCGGATGGTGGGGCTGGGGAGCCTCCAGTTGGCTCGGGTCGGGATGGTGCCTGACCGGGAACGAGAAACCGCCCAGGGCGCCTGACGGCGACAGCCAGGGAATCCAGGCCCAACGAACTGAACTGGAAGGAGAAATAGGAACCGGGGAAAGGCTCATGCCATGGTTCAAAGCCCTAGCCAGTAGGCTGTCCCGGGTCGCGGTGCTGAACCGGGACTGGAAGGCCGCCCTCACCCCGGCGATGTTCCAGGAGAGCCGGAGAAAAGACCGCCTGGTGGGAATCTTCCTGGACGGCGCGTCAGGCCAGACGGCAGAGGAGACCTGGGAATGGGCGAGGTGGATGGGAGAGCGGTACCGCATCGCCTACGCCTGCCGGGAAGGAGAAATGGAACCTCCCAGGGGCTGGGAGGCGATAACGATGGAATTCAGAGGCGTCAGCCGACCGCACCACCGGGAAGACCGGGATATGGTCCTCTTCTCCCCAGCTTGCATCGTGCCGCAGCCGTCCCTGTTCGGGCCGGACTTCTGAACCGCAAGGATACAAAGAAAAGGAAGGAGGAAAGCCGATGGACCCTGCAACCGGGGAAAAACAGAGAAAGCTAGCCGTGGCGGCGCGGGAGGCGGGGATGGCCGACAACGGGCTGAGCGAGAACTCGGTGAGAGTGCTGGAGCGCCGCTACCTAGCCAAGGACCAGAAGGGCCGGGTGACGGAAAACCCCGCGGGGATGTTCCGGCGGGTAGCCGGGAACCTGTCGCAGGCCGAACTGGGATATGGAGCGAGCGAGGAGCTTCGCAGCCAGGTGGAGGAGGAGTTCCACCAGGTGATGAGCCAACTGGAATTTCTCCCCAACTCACCCACGTTGATGAACGCGGGGCGGGAACTGCAGCAGCTTTCAGCATGTTTCGTACTGCCCATCGAGGACTCGCTGGACAGCATCTTCGGCGCGGTGAAGCAGACAGCGCTGATCCACAAGAGCGGCGGAGGGACGGGATTCTCCTTTTCCCGGCTACGCCCCGCGGGAGACCTGGTGGGCTCCACCGGAGGGGTGGCCTCCGGCCCGGTGAGCTTCATCGGGGCCTTCGACGCCGCTACCGACGTGGTGAAGCAGGGCAGCGCCCGCCGAGGGGCCAACATGGCGATACTCAACGTGGACCACCCCGACATCCTGGAATTCATCCGGGTCAAGCGGGACCCGGGAAAACTCGTCAACTTCAACATCTCGGTGGCGATCACCGGGGAGTTCATGGAGAAGGTGAAGCAGGGCGAGGACTACGACCTGATCAACCCCCGCAGCGGGGAAGTCACGGGGCAACTCAACTCCAAGGAGGTGTTCGACGAGATCGTGGAATCGGCCTGGGCCACCGGGGACCCGGGGCTGGTGTTTCTGGACCGGATGAACCAAGGGAACCCCAACCCCCAACTGGGGCAGATTGAGAGCACCAATCCCTGCGTCACCGGGGACACCCTGATATACACCAGCACGGGAATGCAGAGGGCCGGGGATCTCTACCGTGCACAGGCGCCCCCCGCAGTGGCAACCGACGGCAGGTTCGTCAACAAGACCTTCCAGCAGGCCAGCCCGGTGTTCTTCTCCGGGGTGAAACCGGTATACCGCCTGACGACCCACGAGGGATACGAGGTCCGGGTCACCGGAGACCACCGGATCATGACAGAATCTGGGTGGGTTCACGCTGAGGACCTACAACCCGACCAGGCCATCCACATACTGAACCGGGAAGGGGGATTCGGCCCCCACGGGTCCAGGGAGATGGGAGAACTCCTGGGATGGCTCGTCGGGGACGGGACACTAAACAGGCGGATGGCGGTACTCTCCTTCTTCGACCGGAAGAAGGAACTGGCCCCAGACTTTGACACCATGATGGAACAGAACGTGCCGGAACCCGTGGGACCACGGAGAAACTACAGCATCAGCGTTGCGGAGTTGCCGGAGCGGAACGAGGCCAGGGTCCAATCCACCAGGTTCCTGAAGGTCGCCGAGGAATACGGAATCACGCCCAGCAACAAGCATATCGTCCCCGAGAGGGTCCTGACGGGCACCAGGGAGATGCAGGCGGGATTCCTCCGCAGCCTGTTCTCCGCCGACGGTCACGTGAACCAGCCCACCGGCAGGGGGGCCGGGATACACCTGACCTCCATCAGCCGCCAGATGCTGCTGGACGTGCAGCGCCTGCTGCTCAACCACGGTATCGCCAGCCGCATCTACTTCGACCGCCGGGCCGCCGGAACCAAAGAACTGCCCGACGGCCAAGGGGGCTCCCAGACCCACCAGACCAAGGCTTACCACGAACTGCTGATATCCAAGGACAACCTGCCCCGGTTCCGGGACCGGATAGGCTTCCTGGACGGGTTCAAACAAGGACTGCTCGACACCACCATGGGGTCCTACAAGCGGGAACCCCAGCCCGAACACTTCACCGCCAGGTTCAAGGAACTGGTGCCCGACGGCATCGAGGAAGTGTTTGACCTGACGGAACCCGTTACTCATTCGTTCATAGCCAACGGCATAGTGGTATCAAACTGTGGCGAACAAGTCTTGTTGCCATACGAGTCCTGCAACCTGGGCTCGGTGAACCTGGCCCGGATGCTCCGGGTTACCGACGAGGAGACGCTGGAGATCGACTGGGAGCGGCTGAGGCGGGTGATCCGCACCGGGGTCCGGATGCTGGACAACGTCATCGACATGAACGAATTCCCCATCCTGGAAATCGAGGAGATGAGCCGGAAGACCCGGCGCATCGGGCTGGGGGTCATGGGATGGGCCGACACGCTGGTGATGCTGGGGATCAAGTACGACTCGGAGGAAGCCTTGGAACTGGCCCACCTGGTGATGGGGTTCATCCAGGAAGAGACCCACCGTGCATCGGGGGACCTGGCGGAGGAGCGGGGAAACTTCCCCGCCTGGGAGGGCAGCATCTACGAGGATCCCATGCGGAACTCGGCCCCGGTGACCATCGCCCCCACGGGAACCATCAGCATCATCGCCGGGGCCAGCAGCGGCATCGAGCCCCTCTTCGCCCTCTCCTACGTGCGCAACGTCATGGACGGAACCCGGCTGGTGGAGGTCAACCCCAACTTCGAGGCAGTGGCAATTGGGGAGGGATTCCACACGCCGGAGCTGATGGAACGGCTGGCGGAGACCGGCAGCCTGAAGGACCTGGACCCCGTATCAAGTACGGGACAGGCCGTACCCGAGTGGGTCAGAGAGATCTTCCGCACCTCCCACGACATCAGCCCGGACTGGCATGTGCTGATGCAGTCGGCCTTCCAGGCCCACACCGATAACTCGGTGTCCAAGACCATCAACCTACCCGCCGACGCGACCCGGGAGGACGTGAAGAACGCCTACCTCCTGGCCTACATGACCAACTGCAAAGGCATCACCGTCTACCGGGACGGGAGCAAGGCCGAACAGGTACTGAGCGCCGGCGCAGCGACGACAGCGGATACCAAGGTCAGAGGCCCCCTGGAACGGCCCCGGCTGATGACCGGGGTGACAGAGCGATTCCGCACCGCGCACGGCAACATGTACGTGACGCTGAACTACGACCAGCCCAACCATCCCTTCGAGATCTTCACCAACCTGGGGAAGGCGGGAGGCTGCGACTCAGCCCAACTGGAGGCAGTGAGCCGGCTGGCCTCCCTCTGCCTACGGTCCGGGGTGAACCCCTCGGAACTCATGCGGAACCTGCAGGGCATCACCTGCTGTCCCGCATGGGACAACGGAGTGCTGATCCGCTCAACTCCAGACGCCGTGGCACTCATGCTGCGGCGGCACGGGAACATCGACCGCAGCGCCATGGAAAGCCAGCCGGAGAACTCGCCCCAGAGATCAATCATAGAGGCCAGCCGGCTCAAGTGCCCCGACTGCAACACCCTGGTGGAATTCCGCGAGGGATGCGAGACCTGCCCGGCGCCCGGATGCGGCTGGAGCCGGTGCTACTAGAGAAAGTCAGGGAGGCCCAAAACAATGGAGACAAGGACTGACAGGACAAGCGAGAAGAATGCCGCGGAACACGCCCTAAACGGGTGCCGGGTCCACCAAGACTGCCTGGAGTGTCCATTGCCCGTCTGCATCATGGAGTTGACTCCGCCGGAGGCCCGGCGAGCCGTGTACGAACACAAAACGGACCTGATGGAACGGCAGGTGAAAGTGATGATGGTGCAGGGCTTGACCCGGAGGCAGGCGGTGACCCGGATGGCCGGACTGCTGGGGGTTAAGCACACCTCCAACATCTACCGGAAGCTCAAGAAACACCGGGAGAAGAAACTCGCCGGGACCGCGGCGCTCCACCAGTCCCAGAGGGAATGAGGAGAAGAAGAGATGCAGAACCGGTACACGGGTGATGTGGGGGACTTCGGAAAATACGGACTGCTCCGGGCGCTAATCTCCGGGGAAGGTAGGGAGCCTCCCCAGCTGGGGGTGGTGTGGTACCTGACGCCCGATGAGAGCAAGAGCCGGGATGGACGCCAGACCGGATACCTGGGACTGGACGAAAAGAAGCGACGGCAGTTCACCCAATGCGACGAGGAGTTGTACCTAGCCCTGGGCGGCATCGTCGGAGCGGGCGCCCGGAGCGTGGAGGCGGTGCAGCAATCGGCGATCCTTCCTGAGGGAACCGTCTACTACAACAAGCCGCTGGACCTGAGAGGGGTGAAGAAAGGGCCAGGCGAGACCCTGCAGCAGGCACGGGAACAGGCCAGGGCGAAGTGGAACGCCAAGGCCCTGGAGAAGACAAAAGACTGCGGGATTGTATTTCTGGACCCCGACAACGGGCTGGAGACGGGCAGCGTGGACGCCGCCGCTCTACGGGGAGTGAAGTACGCCTACTACGACGAGCTGAAGTCCTACCTGGACCGGGAACAGAGCGTGGTGGTGTACCACCACCTCAACCGGGGAAGCCGGAGCCAGAACCAAATCTTCCGGAAACAGCGGGAGATATACGAGCGGCTGGGGCGGAGAGCCTTCGCCATGCGTTATCACCGGGGCAGCCCCCGGGCCTTCATTCTGATACCCCAGAGCCGGAGCCGGGGAGAGATAACGGAGAGTACCCGCCGGATGCTCACCGGGGCCTGGGGCCGGCACTTCACGATGGTCGGGTAGGAAAAGAGGTGGAACAGCATGGAAAGGACATCCGGTCCCACCGGTTCTACGCCAACGTGCTGAGCGAGACAGAGTGCAAGGGATTGCGACCTGGGGCGCTGCGAACCCGGAACGCTGAGCCTGAGAGAAACGCTGGAGCGCGTCGAGCGGACCGGCCACGGCTTCCACTTTCAGACCAAGTCGGTCCACAGCCTGAAAGACGAGAACCGGGAACAGGTCACCAGAACCCTCAACCCCCAGTTGGACAAGTTCCTGGATATCAACCCGGTGTACGAGATCGTGCAGGCCAGACCGGGAGGGGTGCAACCCACGAGTTACCGCCAAGCCCTGCAGAGGCAACTGGAACAGCAGGGATGCGACACCAAGGACATCGAGGACAAAGACCTGGAGGAAAAATTTGAGCTCCGGCAGGCATGGCGGTGCAACGACGGCACCAGTCACCTGACTGAACTGGACGAAATGCCGGAATCGGGCCGACGCCCGATATGCAACGGGGCAGCGCTCCTGCCAGTGGAACGAACCAGGAGAAGGTTCCCAACGACCCCGCCACACCCGTGAGGAGGAAGCGAATGCAGGAAGACGCGCAGCGCCTGGAATACGGGCCGGAGCCGGGGATCTTCCCGGAGACCGAGGCCCGGGACGCGCTGGACCAGATGGTCCAGACCTTCGGTCCCGTCGAAACGCTGAGGATGGCAGAGGCCGCGAGCCGGAGGGCCCCCAAGAACCCTCGGAACCGGGAGTCCCGGAAATTCCTGGAGACGAGGATAGTCCAGAGCAACAACACCGAGTTCAACTGCCGGCCAAACCCGGGGGTGGAGAAGTCCAGCGGCTACACCTGATGGGGGCCGGAGTCCGGCAGTTGCCGGACCCTGCACATCTCGCTGAACAGCGCGGGTAGATGCACCGACGACGTGAGGCCGGCCGGAAGCAAGCCGGACATCAGGAGAGACTTCAGCGACCGGGAGCCAGTGGCGCTGTACCGGAAGCGACACCGCAAGTGAATCGGGAGCGATCCCGGAAACCGGAGCATACACGAGGCAGGGCATGGACCGGTAGCAGGACCCCACCAAAGAAGAGGAGAAGAATAACCGGATGGCCGACCAGACGAAGATCAGTTGGACCGACCACACCTTCAACCCCTGGATCGGGTGCCAAAAGGTCAGCCCCGGTTGCGACAACTGCTATGCCGAGAAGCTGACCCTGTGGCACGGGTGGACCCAATGGGGACCGGAGGGAGAGCGAAAACGCACCTCGGAGAACTACTGGCGGCAACCCATCCGGTGGGACCGCCGGGCCGAGGCGGGGGGAACCCAAGAGCGGGTGTTCTGCGCCAGCCTGGCCGACGTCCTCGACAACCAGGCGCCCCCAGGGGCGAGGGAAGACCTGTGGCAACTCATCCGCAGCACTCCCAACCTGGACTGGCAGCTCCTCACCAAGCGACCGCAGAACCTGGAGGAAATGATGCCCCCCGACTGGGGGGAGGGATACCCCAACGTCTGGCTGGGGGTGAGCGCGGAGGACCAGAACGAGTACGACCGACGCTGGCCCATCCTAGCCCGAACCCCAGCGGGAATCCGGTTCATCTCCTACGAACCCGCGCTGGGGGAAATCTCCCTGGCCGGACACGACAGCACGCCCGACTGGCTGATCTGGGGTGGGGAATCCGGAACCCCCCGGAGACGCCTCAACCCGGAATGGATACGCAGGATCACCCAGGAATGCTGCCAGCAGGGGGTGGCCGTGTTCGGAAAACAGTGGGGCGCATACGAGGACAATCCCCTGGTCACCGAGGCAGGAATTCCCATCGCCGAGGTCAAAAAGATAGACACAGAGGAAAACGGCAAGGGAGGGGCCATGCTAGACGGCCATCTGTGGCGGGAGTTCCCCGTGACCAAGCCCAGAGAAGCAACCGCAAGACAGTGAACGAAACTGACAGGAAGGAGGAGACCCGCAATGCCGATCAGCAAAGACACACCATCCCGGAACAGTCCAAGATTCTACTACGCCAAGGCGTCCAATGACCTCAATGCCACCGTCATACAGGTCCCCGCAGGCAACTGGGATGAAGCAAGGGAACGCTTCAGAAGGTACCTTGAAGCACAGTCACCCCCGAGCATCGGGAGGATGAGGAACTTCTCCTACCGGCTGGATGAGACAAGCATACGGGCTTGCCACGAAGGGAGCGCCACACCACCCGGCCGCACCCAGGGCCAAGGGGACGAGTGCGCCTGCGCGGCGTACGCCGGGACCGACCAGGCAACCGCACAGGTACAGGAGACCCCCAGGGAAGTCTGCGAAGCCCTGGGCATCCTGGTCACCAAGGGACAGATGCTACGCAGGTTTGCCATGGAACACGGGATCCCGCTCGAGGACGCGCACACGCCGGAAGATCGGACCTGACGAACACAAGGGAGACTCACCGGAACACAACGAATGAGAAAAAGGAGAGACCCATGAACCTCAAGACCCTCAGGCTGCTGCAGCACAACAACGCCCCGCTGATCATCACCGTGGCGGAAAAGGGGAAGCAAGCAATGATCTCCAGGGACGGAGTCACCGTTGAGGAGGAAAACCGGGGCATCTTCAAACACCTCAAGGACGCCCTGGCCTTCTACCCGGAGGAAGTGTGGATCAACGGGGAGAAGATGGAAACCACCCAGTGGCCCGGTCTAGCCCAAGTGAAGATTATGGAGCAGGACGAAGACGGCTGGGAGAGGAACAACAACAGGGGAGTCACCCTAGGAGCCCCAGTCCCCGCCACAGGATTCAACGCCATCATCGGAGGCGTGATGACCTGGGTGAACCTTACGGACTGGCAGAGGGAAGAGACGAGAACCCAATACTTCACCCCCCAAGAGGACAGCGCTCTGAAGCACCACGTTCCCCTGCAGATTGTTACCCTGACCGCCTTCATCGAGATCAAAGCCTGGGAGATCGATGAGATTGAAAACCCAGACGGAAAATCCCACCTGACCATTCCAAAGGGATCTGACCTAGAGGCAGCCGTCATGGCCCGGGCCCAGGAGATGATCGAGAGGACGGGAGCCCGCGAGGAACTACCCAAACCCTACGGGGGCAAGGCCTACGCCAGGCCGATGACGGGACCCCGGGGAGCCGAGCATTTCGCCGCGCCCTACCCCATAGGGGTGATGGGAACTCCCATCTCCTCCTGGATGACGACTGGGATGCCATCGACAACGCCGAGTTCACCAGCATCGTGGAGAACCTCTACGGCAGCGATGCGAAGCTCGTGCCGGTGATGGAGGGACCCACAAGCCTGATGGGAGGCATGACCATACCGGAGGTAGGAGACGAAACCGTCAAGGTAGAGCACGTGACCTTCGAGATTGAGAACCACCCCGGCTGCGGGGCGCAGGCCAAGAGCATCAGCATGATGATGGAACTGGAGAAAGGCCGGATATTCCGACACTCCTGCAACTTCCACATCCTGGGAAGCTGCGAGAGCGAAGCGGAGGTGAAGATCATCCCCGGAGAGATCGACAAGGACCGGCTCACTGACATGCTCTTCCAGGCCTTTTGGCTGCAGACGGAATGGAGCTCCTGGGACGACGTGAAATACCAACGGGACGAACTCAACGAACGAATGCGCTCCCTGGCAATGCACACCATGGGAGAAACCAGGGAAGCGGTGACCCGGGAATTCCAGAGGATGCTGGAACGGTTCCACACCATTGTACCCCTACCCTCAGAGGAGAAGATCAGCGTGACCAGCCAGGACGGACGACTGCAGTTCACGCTGAACCCGTAGGCCGCCTCGGCGCGCCGGGGCCCGGGAGGCGAAAGAGCGGCCCCGGCGCGGGAGGAACAGAGATGAACCAGATAAGAGAAATGATCGAAATGGTACGGGAGGAAGTGACGGCTCCCGGCATCAACCAGCGAAGAGGCAACTGGAACGAGCAGGGGGACTGCTGCATGGGGTCGAGGATCGGCCACGCACTGGGGCTGAAGCCCGGGTTCTTCTACATGGAGGGCGTCGACGAATGGGCCCGGCGGATGGGGCTGAACCGGGCGCAGGTGATCGCGATGCTGCAGGACGCCGGGGCGGGACACGACCCCCTGGGGCCCGATAGGTGGCCGGAATGCCCTGAAGCGGTATGGAGAAAACTGGCGGAAATCCAGTCGCCGCCCATCCTCTCCGGGAGGGACCTGAGCCGGCTGAACCTGGCCGGGGCGGACCTGGCCGGCATGGACCTCCAGCAAATCCGGCTGGATAGGTGCAACCTGCGGGATGCTCGGCTGGACAACGCAGACCTGAGCTTCAGCCGGATGCGGGAGGCAAACCTGAGAAACGCCAGCATCCGGTGCGTCAACCTGGCCGGGGCCGACCTGACGAAGTCCAACCTGCGGGGAACCCGGCTGGACCGGGCCAGCCTGGCGATGGCGAAGCTGAAACAGACCCAGCTGGGCGGAAAAACCCAGCCTGACGTAAGGCGGAACAAACGGAGGGGTTGAGAATGAAGGCAAAATGCCTGCAAGGGACCATCCACCGGGCGTTGCAGATAACCAGCCGGGTCACGCCGGGGAGGACATCGCTGCCCATCATCCAGAACACGCTGATCCAAGCCGAGGGAGAGATGCTCCACCTGGTGGCGACCAACCTGGAGATGACGGTGCGGATGTCCCTACCGGCAACCATTGAACGGGAGGGATCCCTGGCCGTGCCCAACCAGCTGCTGGGCGACTTCATCAGCGCGCTGCCCCGGGAGGTGATGGAGCTGGAACAGCCGGAGAACACCACCCTGATGCAGCTGACGTGCGGCCTGGCCAAGGCGAATATCAACAGCGCCAACGCCAGCCTCTTCCCACCCTCCCCGGAGGTAGGCAACAGCGCCAGCGCCACCCTGACCGCCGAGGAATTCAAAAAAGCGGTGGGACGAGTGGCATTCTGCGCGGCGTCGGACAACGGCCGGCCGGTGCTGACCGGGATACTGATGCATCTGGAGGATGCGCAGTTGACCACCGTGGGGGCCGACGGATTCCGGATAGCAATCCAGCAGACGACCCTGGAGACGCCCTCGGAGGACAGCGCCAGGGTGGTGGTGCCAGCCCGGATCCTGAACGAGGTGCAGCGGATCGTCAGCAACAACGGGGAACAGGTGGAGATCGTCATACCGGCGGACAGGAAGCACATTCGTTTCCGGATCGGGTCCGAGGAACCGCAGAGCACGGACATCGAGGTGATCTCCCAACTGCTGGTTGATTCCTACCCCGACTACCAGGCCCTGATACCGGAGAATATGCCGAACCAGGCAGTATTCATCCTGCACGATCTGCAGGGAGCCGTCCGGCAGGCGGCGCTGTTCGCCCGGGATGACCAGCACACGGTGAGGTTCGACATGGGCCGGGAAAACGGCAAGGACCGGGCAGTTATATCCAGCGAGTCCAAGGAACTGGGCAACAACCGGGCGGAGCTGCCGATCAACGACATGCTGGGAAGCAGCATCGTCATCGCCTTCAACAACAAGTTCATCCAAGAGGCGCTGAGCAACCTGAACTCCAAGAAGGTCAGGCTGGAAACCAACAACCGGACAACGCCGGTGAAGATGATGGTGCCGGAGGAGGACGACTACGTTCACGTGATGATGCCGATACTGACCCTGGGGCTCCAGTGAACCTCATAACGGAAGACCAACTCCAGAACACGCTGGTGGAAACCTGCCGGGCCAACCGGCGAAAGGTCTTCCACACCAGGGATTCCCGGAAGCAGGTACGGGGACCGGACGGGTATGAAATGGTGGGGGACACCCTGACCCGGGGATACCCGGACCTGACCATCGGGGGACGCGAGGACGCCATCTGGGCCGAGCTGAAGAGCGCGACGGGCCGGCTGGACCAGGAACAGGTGGAGTGGCTGGACAATCTCCCAGCCCACCAGTCCCACGTCTGGCAGCCAAGCGACCTGGAGGAAGCCATGAGGATCATCGCCTCGGGGCATCCCGGCGGGGAAACCCGCTGCCGGACCTGCTGGACCTGCAGCCGGGAGGAGATACTGCGGCGGGTGGGGATGAGAAAGCGCCGCCCCAAAGGGGAAACCCCCCGCCGCAGGAGATAGAGAAACAACCGGAAAGACACAGGAGAAAAGCTAATGACGCAACAGAACGGGGAATCCCTGCTGGACCGAACGGTATCGGAGGAGACCTTCGCCATCGTCTCACCGGTGCTGGTGGACCCCAGGGAGGAATCCGAGTGGCTCCTCTCCGATGGACAGAAAGTCTTCCCCGTGGTTATCAAGGACCAGGAATTTCTGGACGCGGTGCAGAACGGGGGTGTCACATTCGTCGCCGGGAGCAGCATCCTGGCTGAGCTTGAAGTCAGCCAATGGCTGACCCCGGAGGGAGTCCGGTCCGAATACCGGGTGAAACGGGTCATCAGGGTGACGGACCCCCGGAGCCAATAGACCCAAGAGAAGGAGCGGAGAATTGAAGCTGGAAGCGCTAAAGATTATGGCCGACAACGGCAGGCCAATGGACCTGAGGCTGGAAATCAGGGACGGCCAGTCCTTCATAAGCCGGGACGGCGGCCCGGAGGCCGCCTACGAACGCTGGTCACCCCTGGAAACACTGCAACGCCAGCTGGCCAACTACCCCCGGGAGGTGTGGATCAACGGCGAGAAGCTGGAGACAGCGCCGAGACCCACCCTGGCGGAGGTCAGTATCCTGGAACCCACCGGGAGGAACATGTCCAGCGACATGGACCACAAAATCGACTTGGGAGAGCCCGAAAAGAGCAGGGCCTTCAACGCCAACATCGGGGGAGTCTGGACCACGGTGAACCAGAAGCCCCAGGCGAGAAACAAGGCCGCTCGGACCTACTTCTCCCCAATTCCGGGGGAGGCCCAGCACCACCGGCTGCTCGCGATGGTGACAATGGTCACCCACATGGAGATAGAGTCCGACGAGATCGGGATGCTGAAAGACACCGGGAACGGGATGGGGATGGAGATTGAGCCCGACCCGGAGCTGGAGCGGAGGATTGAGGAACGCCTGGAGGCAATGCTGCACCGCACAATGTGTCACCCGGCAATGCCGAAGCCCTACGAGGGCAGGGCCTACGCCTGCCCGCTGGTCGGCCAATACGGGTCGGAGCAGTACACCGTGGAGGCGCCGGTGGCGGTACTGGGGACCCCGGTAGTAATCGAACAGTACAACCGGGAGATGACCAACGGGGAGTTCATCTCCATCGTGGAGGCGCTGTACGAGAGCGACTCCAAGATGGTCCCGGTGAACGAAATGAAGAGGTGGGTCCACTCCACCCTGATACCCGGCGCAGCGGAAGACGTGGCTGTGATAACGGCCGCCGCGCCGGTGTACAAACCCGAGGGAGCAGAGCAACCCACCGGCATCACCGTGGCGATGAAGCTGGAAGACGAGGGACTGGAGCTGCAGGTCCCCGCGAGGTTCTGGATTACCGGCAGCCCGGGGGACGACCTGGAGGTGAAGGTGGCGCCGGGAAGCATCACCCAGGAGGAACTCGGGGACATCCTGATGCGGGTCTCCTGGAGCGAGTCCGAGTACAGTTCGTCGGAGCAGAAGGAGTACGAAAGGGAACAGATGGAGGAGAAACTCCACAACCTGGCGGGCCACCACCTGGGAAGCTCCCGCGCCGCGGTGCTGCAGGAACTCCAGTGGGCCGCGGACCGGTTCGACTCCTGGACGCCCCTGCCCAACGAGGCGATGTCGGCCACCAGCCGGGACGGCCGCATCACCGTCACGCTGAACCCCAGAGCGGAGAAGTAGGGAGATGAGCCAGCTCCCCGACAACATGCAAAACACCCAGGGGGCGGTCTACGTGGTTACCCACGCGAAGGAATTCAACCGAGAGCAGTGGACTGCCGCCGCCATCTCCTGCCTGGTGGGGGAACAAGGCGATGAGGCGAGGGAGATGGTGCGGATCATAGCCCGGAAGTGCGGGGTCACCATCCCCCCGGAGAGCGGAGGTTGATGAAAAACGGAGAACCCAGGAGATGGAGAGCCCACTTCGGCCACGGGGGTCAGCCTTCCCCCACCTGGGAATCAGCGACGGCTGGAACCAAGGATATGTCGGCGCCGAGGAGACGGCTTCCAGCGCATCATGCACCGGTGACCTGAGGGAAGAAACCCCTGACCCCTCCCCCCAGGGAGCGCAACCCCCTCATTGGCATGCCAGATCTCCAGATACCGGTCAGCGACACCCGGGGCTGCCGGCAATCAGGCAACTCGGTGGCGCCGCCGCTGGTGGAGGACCCAGCCGCCCACATCATGGGGTATGAAGAAGGAATGAACAAAATCCGCAGGAAAATCCGGATAGAACTCCACAACACCTGGAACGGAACAGCAGTGGCACCAGCCCTGATGGCCGCCTTAACCGGTTTCGCAGCGACAGTGGCAGTGGCAATGACCGTCATCGCTAAGGTGGACATCGCAATGGACAACCCCCGAAACACAGCCCGGTCGCACGTCGAGGAGAACCTTCAGGAGATCACAGAACTGGTGGACCAAGCCCTGTCCCAACAGCCGGGAAACCAGGATAAACCCATAGGGAAGGAAGCCCCCAGGATAACCTGCTGGGAAGAGAACGACCCGTCGGGAAAGCCCTTAGAGAGGTACATCGTGCAGGTCTGCCGGCTCAGCTTCGAGAGAAACCAGGCCCGGACCCAAGCCGACTATGTGATCGTGATGGAAGACAGATACAAGGACATCAATTGGGGGGCGTTGACCAGCCTGGAGAACTTCCCGATAGCCGACGCCTACCTGAAAGCGGGATCGGTGAAGGCCAACGGCGCAGGAGGCAACCTGCGGCTGAAGCAAAAGGAGGACCAGATGGAATGAACGGAGATGAAGAGGGCAGGATCCCAAGAGCGCACTTCCGGTGCGCCAACCCAGGACGCCGGGAATAGACCTTCCAACCGGCGGTGCACCTCTTCAGGTTCAACGAGCGGATTCCCGCGGGAGGCGGCGCCGACTGGCCGGCAGACTACTACTGCCGCGCCTGTCTGCGGGACAAGCTGAGGGTGGACCCCGACAACAGGCCCAGCCTGAGCGAGGAACTGGGACGGGAGGTGAAACAGCGCCTGAAGTTGGGTGACGCACTGAGAGAAGCCGGACTTCTCTGAGCCGGCGGCAGGACCCCCAGCGCCCCCTCCAATCCCGCAGTCTCCAACACCCGGGCCCACCGGAAGTTGGGGCACACCCGCCGCCGTCGGTGGAGAGTCCGGCGGCGTACATCAGGGCCGGAGAAGGGGGCTGGAATCAGCCCTCCGGAGGATGAAAGACATGGAACTCATGACGGAAGAACTGCGGGAGGAGCTTCTCGGGAACTGGGGCCAACCCGACAGCGAGACCAAGCCGGCGCTGAAGATCTTCTCCCCCATCGGGGCAGCCACCTGGCTGATCCACTCGATGGACCCCAGGGACAACGACCGGCTCTACGGCCTGTGCGACCTGGGGTACGACAGCCCGGAGTTGGGGCAGGTCAGCCTGTCGGAACTCCAGAAAATCCGTATCCCGCTGCAGGCAATGCCCGGCGTGACCCTGGGAGACCTGGGGTTGGAACGGGACCTGTACTTCGAGCCGCAGAACACCATGGCAGTATACACCGAAGCGGCTCGATGGAATGGAAGAATCACCGAAGAGCAGGAACACCTGGAAGCCGCCGCCCAGAGGGTGGCAACACTCCCCAGACCGGCGGACTGACCGAGCGCCGTCGCCGTCAACCGAAGAAGGGATCCCCAAGCGGGCCGCTTCCTCCATCCCGAAGTTGGAGGGGCGGCCCGACATTTTGCGCCCCAGGCAGGGAAAAACCAACACCGGAGATAGAGATGACCAGGAAAACGAACGTGCTGGCAATGCGCATACCGGAGCCGCGATTCCTCTGCGAGGGCGTGGAGTTCGGAGCCGCGGCAACTGCAGAAATCCACTTCCGGCTCCACGACGAGGGCTACCGGTCCCCGGCGGACCTCTACTACGACGAACTGGTGGAAAAGGAGACCGAGACGGAGTGGCGCGGTTTCTTCTGCCGGGACTGCATCGAGGCCTTCGGTCGGAAGACCGCCAACAAGACGACGCTGAAGCAGGCCATCAGGGAGCAGATGGAGGAACAGTTGCGGAAGGCAGCCGTGGAGACGGCCCGGCTGATGCACTGCGGGTAGAAGAGGAAAGGGAAACAACTCCGTCAACGCCAACCCAAATCCTCCAGAAGGGGTGAGAGATGCCCGGGACCACCACCACCAAGGCAATCAACGCCGGGATACCCGAGGCCCGGTTCCAGTGCGAGGGAGCCGCGGGCGGACTCACAGCGGACCGGATGGACGCCATCCACTTCCGGGACGACACCGGCGGATACCGGCCGCCGTCGGAACTCTACCACGCCGAACCGGTGGAGTAGGAACCCAGTGAAACGGGTCCTTCTGCCAGGAATGCCTGGAGGCCTTCGGGAAGAAGCCGGGCAAGCGCCCGACCCTCCTCAAGGTGATTGGGGAACGGATTGAACAACACCAGAGGGAAGCCAACGACAAATTCACCAAGGCGCTGCGGATGAAGCAGCGCCCGCAGGGAGGAAAGAGTCAAGAATGACCACCATCAGGGAAAGAGCGGAGGAACTCCGCCAGAAAATCCAGTACCACGACCATCGCTACTACGTGATGGACGCCCCCCAGGTGACCGACGGCGAGTACGACGGCATGATGCAAAGCCTCCGTAAGTTGGAGCAGGAACACCCGGAGATACGGGACGGCAACTCGCCCACCCAGCGGGTGGGAGGAACGGTGAGCGCGGGATTCAGCGAGGTGGAGCACCCCGAGCCGATGCTCAGTCTGGCCAACGCCACGACCCTGGGGGAATTCACCGAGTGGCGCACCCGGACCGCCAAGCGGCTGCTGCTGGAGGAGTTCCCGCTGAACGTTGAGCCGAAGATCGACGGGCTGGCCATCCGGCTGGTCTACCGGAACGGCCACCTCGTACAGGCGATCACCCGGGGAAACGGAGAGGCCGGAGAGGATGTTACCCACAACGTCAGAACGGTACGGAACATCCCGCTGACGCTGAGGACGCCGCCTGGAGAGGCCATCCCGGAGGTCCTGGAGGTGCGGGGCGAGATCTACATGCCCAGGGAAACCTTCGAGGACGCCAACCGGGAGCGGGAGGAGGAGGGAGAACCCCGCTACTCCAATCCCCGGAACGCCGCGGCGGGAGCCGTGCGACAGTTGGACCCCGCGCTGGCGGCCCGGAGAGGACTCCGCGCCTGGGTCTACCACCACCACAACCCACCCGGCAACAGCCATGAGACAGCGCTCCGCGATCTGAGGGACATGGGACTGCCGGTGAACCCGCTGAACCGGCTCTGCGGGTCGATCCAGGAGGTGGCGGAGTATCACCAGGAGATGGCGGAACTACGGCCCCAACTGGGATACGAGATCGACGGGATAGTCGCGAAGCTCGACCGCATCAGTCTACGGGAACAACTGGGAGCCACCCACCACGAACCCCGGTGGGCCATGGCATGGAAATTCCCCTCGGGGCAGTCGGTAACAACGCTGCGGGAGATCCGCATCAGCCACGGGCGATTCGGGCGGCTGACGCCGGTGGCGGTCCTCAACCCGGTGGAACTCAGCGGGGTGACGGTGCAGAGCGCGAGCCTGCACAACGAGGAGGACATTCACCGGAAGGACATCCGGCCGGGGACGATGGTGACCGTCGAGCGGGCCGGGGACGTGATCCCCCAGGTAACGGGGCCAGCGGACCTCCGGGCCAACCGGGAGCAGCCGCCCTTCCGGATGCCTGAACGCTGCCCCTCCTGCGGCAACCGGGTGGAGACCCGGAAGAACGAGGTCGGCCACTGGTGCCCCAACCTGGACTGCCCGGCGCTGCTGCCGGAGCAGCTCAAGAGCTTCGTCGGCAAACGGGCAATGGAGATCGACGGGCTGGGAGAACACTGGTGCCAGGAGTTGGTGGACCGGGGATTGGTCGAGAACGTAGGGGACCTCTATTTCCTCACCCGGGAACAACTGCTCAAACTCGACCGGATGGGCGAGAGGTTGGCGGACCGAGTACTGCGGAACATTGAGGACAGCCGCAGCAAGCCACTGGAACGGGTCCTCTACAGCCTCGGCATCTTCCGGTTGGGCCGGAGTCTCCGGAAAGCTGGCAACCCGTTACGGGGAAATGGAAGAGATCAGCCGGCTGGACCGGGAACAACTGGAGTCCATCGAGGGAATCGGCCCGGAGATTGCGGGCAGCGTGGTCCGGGGATTCCACTCGGAGCGCGTGATAACGACGCTGGAGAGGCTTAAGGAAGCCGGAGTAAACATGCGAAAAAACCAGGAGGAGGAGGAGAAGGAGACAATGACAACCACGGAAGGAAGGGGAAAACTGGAAGGACTGAACCTGGTGGTCACCGGCAAGCTGGAGGGCATGACTCGCCATGATGCGGAGTCGATGATACGGCAGCAGGGCGGGAACGCTAGCTCCAGCGTGACCAGGCAGACCAACTACCTCGTGGTGGGGGAGAAACCCGGATCGAAGCTCTCCAAGGCCCAACAGCTGGGGGTCGCAGTGCTAAACCAACAGCAATTCGAGCAAATGCTGACCGGCTGAGCCTCCATCCCGAGAACAAGCCGCAAGGCTTAAACGAAAAAGGCCTAGAGCCAAGGAGAAACAGAAGCAGCAACAAGCCAGCAAGGAGAATACCCAGGGACCATCCAACCTCACCCCCAAAACGACACCGTCCAGAATCTCGGCAACTCCCCTGTAAGAATGCCAGACTGCGTTTCCGAGCCGGAGCACGGACAAATGGTGTCAGACCCGCCGAACAGCAGACCAGGGAGCAAAAATGGTGCGGCGTCTGGTACGACTGCCAGAAGTGTCACTCCTGCCAACTACTACCCAGCGGAGAGCTCCTGTTGAGCCTGGAAGTACAGAGAGCGAGGGACAACAACCAATCTCCAGAGATGGAGAAAAGTCAACCAAGAGCAGTTGGAGTTTGCCAGAAGGATAACCAAGACTCGCTGGAGGTAGATTGGAATTGACCAACCAATGGAGGAGAGGAAATTGCCAAGTGAAATCGCCATAGACAGCGCCCAACGACTGCAGGGAATGATGACCGACGCCCACCAAACAGCCCTCATGGCAATGCGCAATAACCAGCGGTTGCTGGAGGCAAGCCCAGATGATGAAACCCTCTATGACAAGCAAGACCATTTGCAACGGATGGCCCGGGAACTGGAGAAACTCATTCCAGCCACGGAGACTCACCCAGGGGTACGAAACAACTACCACGGGGCAAGGGACTCCAGGGAATCCCGAGTCACCAGAAAGGCGGAGGATGGAAACCTTCCAAAGGAAGCGCTACCGGAGCGAAAGGACCTCTCCAACCACTCATCCAACGGATTCGGTTAGGGGTATCACGGCTCAGAACCAGCCCAACTGGCGCTGGCCATCCTCGCCGACGCGACCGGGGGCGATGACTATGCGACGAGGCGGCGCCAGGAATTCAAGCGGGAAGTCATCGCCGGCATACGGAACAACCGATGGACCATCCTGGGAGAGGATGTCGAGGGATGGGTGAAGGACCACCCATAAACCCCCAGGCATAGCAAGACAGACAGGAGGAAGAAAAATGGCGCGAATATTCGTCTATGACAACCGTGAGTTCGAGGACCCGGACCCAGAGATGACCGTGGAACAGGTCAAGGCCAGCCTGGCCGACTTCTACGGGGAACTGAGCAACGCCACGGTCTCGGAGACCGAGCGCGGGGAGGACACCGTCCACACCTTCAACAAGCGGGTCGGGACCAAGGGAGCCCGGAGCGATGCGGAATGAACCACCGGGATTTGGAGGAAATGCTAAGACAGGTCCCGGCGGCCAGATTGAGGGCGCTGGAACTGGCGGAGAGGCTGGTGGACAAAGATGGAAGACTCCCGAAGGAACTGCCTCCGGAGCAACTGCAGGAAATGAGGGAGGCCTCGGTGGAAGCCAAGAACTATGTCCAGGGAGTCCAGCGTCTGATCTCGGATTGCCAGAAGCTGGTCCACCCCCATCGATAACGGCCCTTCTGGAGAAACTGAGCTGGGACAACCCGGTAAAGCTCCTGGACCTGGTTGGATTCCTGCACGGCCACAACGCTGTATCGAACCAGGAGTGGTTCGAGAAATTGGTCCAACAGACGCTACCCGAACGGGCATGGGAGATACTGGGGATAAGAAACGAATCGGGCCAGGTGATGAGATTCGCCGCTGTATTCAGCGACACCCACTTCCCCCTAGATGAGAACCACCTGGAAATGCTGATCGAATGGCAGATGGATGATGACCCCGAAGAATTCGAGCCCGGGGAATACGGCCCATACGCCATTCTCCGGAGGGGAATCCCCTTCGACCTGATGGGCTGCTCCTGGGAGGCGAGGCACGAACTGTGGAACAGTGCAGGTATGGGAACCGCAGCGATTGCGCTCCTGGCCCGGATGCCGGGAATGGAGAACCCCCACCAGATACTCCTGAAAGAATACCTGGGAATGCGGACATCCTGGCTGGAATCCGCCGCGAGCCACCTCCGAGAGGAAACCCTGAAACGGATCCCCGAGAATGGCATCCCGATGGAACTGCTGGAAGAGACAGTCCGGGAAACTCCCCTGGAAGCGGCGTTCCTGGACGCCCAGTGGATATACAACGAAACCGGGAACTTCTTCCTCGACTATAACCCAACCGGAGAGGATGGATTCGAGGGATTCAGCGACCCGTGGGACGACGAGATCATCGGGACAGGAATCGAGGAATGGGCAGAGGCCAAACCCATCAGAGATAAAATAGATCGGCTGGAAGATTGGCTGGAGAAGGACATCGACAAACGGTTTGAGGAAATGCTCGACTTCATCCTCGAAAGACTTGCATCAATCCCGGAGAACTTCAAGAGGAAGGAAGATGACCAACGAGAATGAATCCTACAATGGCGCACCCAGCGTGCAATGGGCCAACGCCAGCATATCGGACGTACCCCGGGACAAACTCAGGATGCAGTTGGAATTCTACCAGGAGAGCCTGGTCCTGAAAGGGTTCGATGATGAAGTATCCTGGATCCGGCGGGTGAGCGCCGACGAGATCGCCGCCACCCTCACGCACCACATGGGAGCGAGAACTGGGCTGCTGCCCCGGGACACGCTGTGGTGGAGACAGTCCAGGGAGGGAACCATCACCGCCCTCTGGCGGGAACCCCAAGTATGGGCGGCATCCCTCCAGGCGAAGGCCTTCGAGGCGCTGGAGAGATTCCGGCTACCCATGCCGGGACTGGTCTTCATCTGCCCCCCGGGGCAGGCGCCGTGGGTGTTCGCCGCCCGGGAGCGGCCCGAGGACCCGGGGGCCAGGCTGTACCACGCCCCCACCTTCAACGTGTTCCGGAACGGACGGGTATGCCCGGGCAACCACACCTTCCCGGAGAGACCGGAGGAGATCCCGGAGTCCTTCTTCCAGTCCCACTTCTCGACGACGGGAGACACCCAAGGCAGGTCGAAGAAACACCGGGACCAACTCTACGACCTCTGGAAGGAGATCAATGGGCGAGATGAATACCCCCTGGACGACCTGGTTGAAATCGGCGATGTTGCCGGGATCATGGAAATCCCAGACCTGCAGACAAGACGTTACTGACCCCACGGCTGAGAGCGCCGCTGGACCCCGGCAACCCCGGGAGCCGGCGGGATACCTGGTCAACCACCCCAAGGGCGTCAGAGGCGCCCAGGGAGTGGGCTACGACTACGTCATCGCCGGGAACGGGGTCTTCGCCCAAGCGGAGAACGCCAACCTGACGGCTCGGGTGCAACTGGCGAAGTGCAACATAAGGGGCCTGAAGCCGACAACCGCGAAGATACACCTGCCCCAGGGGAAGATTCCCCGGGGACTGCTGGAGATGGGAATCCACTGGTTCCGGCAGACTCCCGGAGTGGAACGGTATTTCGCCATCCAATGGGATGGGTCCCAATACCTCCCGGTAATCCCGGAGCAGCAGGGACGGGCCGCCAGCCTCAGCTACCACAGCCCGGAATCCGCAGTGCTGGAGTTCCACTCCCACGGCCGGATGGCTGCGTTCTTCTCCGGAACCGACGACCGGGACGAGCAGGGATTCCGGCTCTACGGAGTAGCTGGAAAGCTGGATCAGATGGAGCCGGAGCTACGCCTGAGAGTCGGGGTCTACGGACACTTCCAGGAAATCCCGCCGTCGGAAGTGTTCCAATGGGACGACAGAACAACCTTGAAACCGCGGATCCAAGGATGAAGGACGCAGACCACAACGGAGGACACAAGGATGGCAGAACCGGAAACCGCACACGGGGCTGACGCCCCCGCAGAAATCCTGGGCGAACCTCGGGGAAGTAAACTACGGCCCGAATGGGCCCACAATCCCAAGGGATTTGTCATACACCTGGATGGGGAAACCTTCCATCCATTCTGCCAGGAAACAATGCGGGTGAACGAGGATGGAGAACCCATCGCCTGCGGGAAGAAACCAAGGTACGTCCGCACCCTCTGGAACGACGGAACGGTCTTCAGTTGCGGAGGACACCTGAACAGGATGGAGGACTTAGCCAAGCCCGTCGTGGCGATGGGAAGCCGGGGAGCCGCGGTGCTGAAACCAGTCCTCCTGGATGCCCCGAACTACCGGTGGGTACCGGGAGCAGCGGATCCGTCGAGCGCCCCGTCCACATCGAAATGCTGCAGGGATCGAAACAGGAAGAACCCGCCACCTGCTGGTGTGGCGCGGAGCCCCGGCAGAACGAGCGAGGACGCACCGAGTGGGAGGGAGGAAAACCCACCGACAAACCCTGGTGGGAAAGGAAGCAGACCCCCGAGGAACATCCCTAGAGGTAGCGTGGAGAAACAAAAGGCCCCACAACGGGGCGGGAAGCGAGAGGAGCTGATAGGAAGGCCATGACAACGGAAAAAGCAGCCGAGAGGCTGGAGCAAGCCGCAGCCGGCATCCGAGAGTGCCGGGACTGCCCCCTGGGGCACAGCCGCACCAACGCGGTCCCCGGGGAGGGACCAGCCAACGCCAAGGTGATGTTCATCGCCGAGGGACCGGGGCAGAACGAGGACCGGCAGGGACGCCCCTTCGTGGGACGCGCCGGGGAATTCCTGAACGACCTGCTCCCGCTGGCGGACCTGAGCCGGGACGAGGTGTTCATCACCAACATGCTGAAATGCCAGGCCCCGGGCAACCGGGACCCGGAACCGGGGGAAATCGAAGCCTGCAACAAGCACCTGGAAAGACAGTTGGAGATAATCAACCCCCAGCTCATCGTGACGCTGGGGCGGTTCTCCCTGGCCAGGTTCCTCCCCGGAGACAGCATCGGGAAGGTACGGGGCCAACTCCGGCGGAAGAACGGCTACTACATCTTCCCGGTGATGCACCCAGCAGCGGGGCTGCGCCGGAACGACTTCCGGGACCGGGTGGTGGATGACTTCCTGGAAATACCCGAAGCGCTGCGCCGGATCCTGGAAGACCCGCCCGAGGAGGAAAGGCCGCCGGCACCGTCAAACGTACAGGGAAGCCTGTTCTGAGAAGAGGAATAGAGATGCCCCATCCCCCTGAAGCATCCCTCATTGCCCAGCAGCCGGGAACAAAGGCCGCCGGCACGGCCGGAGGGCAACGGACACGCAGCCCGGCGTCACGCCTAACCGGAGGAGGGCGCCAGGAACGTCAGGAAGAGGTGGGAAGAAAACACCCACTCCGACCTGACCCTACCGGTCACCCAGGAACACATCCGCCAGGGAGCGCCCGGATCCCAAACAAATGCGCCATCGACCTGACGCTGGCCGAGGTCGGCTTCACCCAAGTCCAAGCCGGTGACGTCAGTTACCGAGAGCCGGACGGCAGACTCCGGGTACTGGAAGCCGTCGGCTTCTTCCACCAATGGGTTGGAAGATTCGACTCTCCCTGATCCAGCAGCCCAGCGCACCCCCGCACCCTATACCTCCAACTGGAAGACGGAATCATACGGCTGCGGACCAACGACCCCGAGGCACCAACAACCTACCAAAAAGGGGATGACCGTCATGCCATATCACCTCCACACCGAACACATAGGCAACAACCCAAGCATAACCATCATTGGCTGCGGCGGCACCGGCGGCTTCGTCGCCGAGGCCATCTGCCGGTTGTTCACCGGCCGGCAGGCCACCATCGTTTTGATGGACCACGACCGGGTGGAACCCCACAACCTGCTGCGGCAGAACTTCCACCGCCAGGACGTGGGAAAGCTCAAGAGCGCCGTGCTGGCGGAGCGGCTGTCCCTGACCTACAACCGGACCATTGGGTACTCAACAGAAAAGTTCCGTGCCGGGAGCAGATGGGAGCGTCCATCATGGGACTACGTCCGTACCAATCTGATGATCGGATGCGTGGACAACGCCGAAGCCAGGATGGAGATGGACCAGCACCTGGGCACACGCGGGGGCAACGTCTAAGCCGAGCTGCCGGGCTTGCCCGCGACCCCAGCACCTGGGCACACGCGGGGGCAACACCTGGCTGATTGACGCCGGCAACGGGAGAAACTGGGGCCAGGTGCTCATTGGAAGCCGGACAAAGGAACAGTACCAACCCCAAAGGTGCTTCGAAGGCGATGTGTGCTACAAGCTCCCCAGCCCGGCGATGCAGCGGCCCGACATACTGACAGCAACGCCCGACACGCCGCCGGACATAGACTGCGCCGCGGCGTTGGACCTGGTGGACCAGGACCCGACCATCAACCAGATGATGGCAATGCTGGTGCGCCGGATGGCGGCCAACGACTGCCCCTGGATGTCCCTCTACCTGGACCTAGAGCAGGGCACGATGACGCCGAGGTATGCCACGCCGGAGAACGTCGCCCAGGTAACCAGGACATCGCCGGAGGAACTGCTCAGGGAAAACGGGAACAACGAAAACGACGAGTACGACGACGACGAGTACAACGACGAGTACGATAACAACTGAACGCAGGAGAACTGGAGGAAAAACAGCATGGGCTGGATAGTGCACAGCAGGGAAGCGGCGGAAGCCGCCGGAGCCGACCCAGAAGGAGACATAGTGATGTTCGACATCACCCCGAACAGCGTCGCGGAGGTCTACAACCGCTATCGCAACGAGGTAGACGAGAACGAGTTGGGTTTCCAGGACCGGTGGGGACTGTTCTCGGATGAGCGGAGGGGGAAACTCCTGAAAGCAGTCGAACGCTACATCGACAAGCGCCTCTGCAACATTGACGAGGACATCAACGACGAACTGGAGCGGGCAGACGCCGGAGCCCTTCAGGGCGGGGAATGAAACACCGGACCACGGGAAGAAGGAGGTTGGAATGCCTGAATTGACCTACCTCAGCCTGGGGTGAGGAGTGCAATCCTGGGCCATAGCGGCAATGGTGGCGCTGGGGGACCTCCCGCCGATAGACCTCGCCATCCACTCCGACACCGGCCATGAGGCAGCCGGCACCTACGCCCATGCCGAGAAACGGACACTCTGGCTGGCAGAGCACGGCATCCGGGTGGTGACAGTGACACCGGAGAACAATAATGTCATCCGCGAGGACTGGGGGAAGAAAAGCGGATCTCCGTCAATCCAGATTCCAGCCTTCACACTAACCCACTCCAACGGGGCCGCTGGGCAGATTGGCCGGCAGTGCACCCAACAATGGAAGGTGACGCCCATCCGGCGGCATCTGCGAACCATCCTCGGCCCGGGGAGGCTCAAGCCTGGATCCGTGGAGTGCTGGCAGGGTATCAGCCTGGATGGACTGCGTCGCATGGCTGCAGGAACACGACCTCGACGTGCCGCCTAAATCCGCCTGCGTCTTCTGCCGATATCACAATAAGGCAGAATGGCGCCAGCTCAAGCAGCAGGGCGGCAGTGACTGGGACCGCGCCGTGAATGTGGACAAAGCAATCCGGGAAAAGCGGGACACCATGGACGTGTTCATCCACCCATCACGCATCCGCCTGGAAGAGGCGGTACGGATACCCGAGGACGTGGGAGCCCAACAATTGGAGCTGGACATCCCCTGTGACGGGGGTGCCTGCTTCGTCTAGCAGGAAAGAAGAATGCCGGAAAAGGCGAAATTCGTGATCGAACTGGACCTGGACAACCTGGAGGAAATAGCCGGCATATTCAAGCGGCTGGATATTGAGTTTGACACCGTGGACAACATGATCCGTCTACCACAGGACCTGGTAAGAGAGGCCATATTCACCGGAGCCGACATGGAGGAGATCCTGACGGCAGCCAATGAATACCTGAGCGAGAACGGTGACTCCCACAGGCTCCTGGAGGAATTCTGGCGGTTACCCCCGGCAATCCGCCGGGACGCGATGGAACTACTGACCCTCAGCACAGACTGGCACGATGGGAAATTCATAAACGACATCGACCTCCAGGCCTGGGAGACCTTCAGGGAGCAGCACCCAGAGGCGATGAGGCCAGCATGAACGCCAGAGCACAATTCCTGCATCCCCCGGAGGGGAAACTAGTCCCGGATGACCTCCAGCACCTGGCAGAGTCTGCCGTCAAGGCAATGGAGCAGGCATTTGGAACCAACCTCAGGCGGGAGGAGAGAGACCAGATCCTCAGGACAGAAGCCATCCACTCCGCTGCTATCGAGAACGAGAACAACCCCGAGAGAATCGCGCAGCACCAACGGGCGCTGGCAGAATTCCTCGCCACACCACTCACCCCCAACTCCCTCCTGGAACTACACCGCAGCATGATGGCCGGGCAGAGTCACGCGGACCCCGGCCGATACCGGAGCATCCAGGTGATCATCGGCGAATACCGCCCCCCGAGGCCAGCGCTGGTTCCCTCCCTGATGGATGAACTCTTCACCTTCCTGGGGGAAAACGGAAACAACCAGGTGGCACAGGCCACCTGGGCCCACGTGGAATTTGAAAGCATACACCCATTTGCCGACGGCAACGGACGGGCCGGCCGGGCAATGCTGCTGCATGTCCTGGGGGTACCCATACCCATAAGCAGGTTCATCTGCTCAACCAGGTCAACCTACTACCACCTCTTCCGGAAAGCCGACTGGCCCAGTTGGCTGGAATGGATGGCAGGGGGAATCCTAATGGAGTCCAACATGCGCCTGTAGGAAAAACCGAGTAGGAAGAAGGGAAGCACAGCAAATCTGACCAGCGAAGCCCCAAGTACGTCCCCGGGCCAGTCTCTCGGTGTTGGTGTCCAGGCCCGGCCCGGGGTAGAAGACCCCCAGGAACCGGCAGGGCACAACTCTTCAACGGGGGTGGCGAAATGCTGGACCGAGAGGTACTGGTGATCAAACCGGAGGAAGGAATCAGGGCTGGATGTCAGTGCGGGCGATGCTCCTGCCTGGGACTCCGGCAACCTCAACTGCCGATGGCCGAGTCCTGGCTGATCCAGCGGGGGTGGCCGGAGGACCACCAGGACGACGCCCCCCGGATGAAGTTCATCCGCACCTTCAGCTTCGCCGTCATCACCGGAGCCGCGATTCAACTGATAAGGCAGTACAGCCCCATCCTGGAAGTTGGCGCGGGGACGGGCTACTGGGCAATGGAACTCTCCAAGGCGGGAGTCAACACAGTCGCCACCGACCCCACGCCGGGAATGTACTTCGAGGGCAGCCCCAGGTGGTCCAGGATAGACCTGGTGGACGGGCTGGAAGCGATGGAAAAACATCCCGGCCGCAACCTTCTGCTATGCTGGCCGGAAATGGAAGCATGGCCCGCCGAGGTGGTGGCGGACTTCAGCGGCAAGCACGTCATCTACGTGGGTGAACCGCGCAACGGCTGCACCGGCAACGGCCGGATGTTCGACCTGCTGGAAGAGAGGTACGATCTGGAAGCACGGCTGGAGATTCCCCGGTTCCAGCGAATGCACGACGAACTGGAAATCTGGCGTAGGAGGTAAGCGAAGGATGATACCCACTCGGATGATCAAGAAACACATGGCGGAACTGGAGGGACCGGAGCTGGACCAACTCCTGGTCAGCCTCTACCAGTCCTACCAGGAGATTCACCAACCCATCCTCCCCAGGGATAAGACAGTGCGGATGGAGAGATTCGAACGCTGGCTTCATGCCGTCAACCTGAAGAACAACGAGGAAATCGCGACGATGAAGGTGGAGAGCATATTCGCCCAGGAACTCCCCAAGCTGCGGGCTGCATGGGAGATGATCAGGGCGGAGGCCACCGGGGAAGAGAGATGAACCATGAGGGAAGCAGGCCCCCCAGCCAGCAGAGTAAGACCCCGGTGAGAACCAGTGACCAGGCGGCCCCCAGGGACCGGAGGTTGGTCCACCGACTGTCCCAGATGACGTTGGAGACAGACCTTCCCTGGGACCTGGAACACATCACGAGTCCCCGGGTGGAGATCATCCACCAGTCCGACCTCGCGAGATACTGGAGCTTCATGACCGACCCAACGGCGCCACCGCCCCTGCCGGTACCCCGCAGCATCATGGAGCCGGGCAGCCCGGGATGGACGGCAGTCTTGCTGGAGGAATTCCACCTGGCGCGGGGGAGCAAGAACTCACTGGAGTCCGACTACGGCGGAGAAAACCATGACAACCTGGGCATCTTCCAATCCGGGCATAGCGCCAAACACATCCTGGTGACCCACGTGGACCGCACCGGCGACTTCTACGCCGAGAACCCGTACACCGGGAGGGTGGCGCTGCTGGGCATCGTCACCCCAGAGTTCACCGAACAGGAAGTCCACCAGGGATTCGAGGACTGGGCCGATGGGGTCGGCCCGGGCCGACCCCTATCGTGGTTCCAGGAAAAGATAGCAGCCTTCAACTCCGCGCACCCCCCAACCGGGTAGGGCACGAGACTGAATATGACTCTGAAAAGAGGGCCAAACAGTCTCGAATCCCCATTTCAGAAGAATGGAGCCACTTCCCCGGAACCCCCTATGCCCACATATTCAATGAAGAACCAGAGCCAAGAGGACCAAGAAACGCCAATGCCGGAAATAGAGAACCCCGAGGAACCCGTGAACCCCGAGGAAGAAACGAAGTCACCCAGACTGTGGACAGTCAGCGCCGGCGGATTCAGCGCCACCGCGGACGCCTTCGCCACCATACCCCGGGGGAACAGCGACATCCTGGACCACGACATCTGGTTCCTCTCCATGGTGGGACCCCAGACCGCGGTCAAAGCGGTCTGGGCCGCCCTCCTGAACTCGCCTCCAGCAGCCGCTTACCTGACGCCGGGAGCCGAGGGACTGGCGCTGGAGGAGGGATACCGCCGCTGTTGGATCCCGGAGATCAGCGTGGGAACCTGGACCACCCGGATAACCAGGATGGCCCAGGGCATGGGTTACCACGCGATGGTCTACACCCGCATGGCGGAGCACAGCTTCGAGCAGGTGGACTTCCTGCTGGTGGCCCAGGAAGAGGCCGATGCCCCCAGCCTGCACCACCGGTTCCTGGACCGACGTATATCCCTCCCCCTGCATTACTCATGGGCCGGATGGCTCTGGGAACGGGGAATCGCAAAAGGGGAGACCACCCCCCTGGAATGCAACGGCATCCACGCCTGGAGGTGCATACCCAACGAGGCCCAACTGGGGAAGGACCTGAGCGAAGCCATCAGGTACGGGCAAATCGAGCTGTAGCCCCAAACACCCAACCCCGGACAGCCCGGCGCCAACTCCATCAGGGAGGAAAAATGGGCGACGACATGAAAATTCACTGGAGCAGACCTGCACAGCACTGACCGGTCCAGGCGAAGACCGCCCCTCCATGGGAGACGACGGATGGCAAGGCTGGCCCACCCCCGACCCCCTGTTGTTCACCGAGGCCATGGACCGGGCCCGCCGGCTGCGGAACTGAAGGGCCGGATGAAAGAAGACCAAAACCGAGAAGGAGGCGCGACAACCCGATGCGACTCGCCGGAATAGCCAAGGGAGGTTACTACCCCACCCCCAAGAGATGCGTTGAACTGCTGTCGGAACTGATTTCCGTCCAGACGCCGGAACGCGACGTGAAGCAGGAGACCCTGCGGATAATCGGGGACTATTAGGCTGTCTAGACCCCGGCCCCGGGAGAACTTGGCCCCCGCACCCGCGCTGTCCTCGACAGTGGCTGGTATTGAATCCCCGGGTCGCACAAATGTCCCCTTGTCATCTACTCACAAGTCCCTGGTATGGTCTACAATTGAGTAATGTGGTGACTATTGCCAGCAGCATAAAGGGGTCTAGACGGCTTAATAAAATTCCCATAGCACCCAATAACCTTCGGCGTCATGAGAGGTTTCCGTGGTTGATAAACCGTTCAATGTAAATATATACAAGGTAGACGTAGTCGACCCAGACGACAGAGTGTCACTAACATTCAAGTCGGCGATCGATAAGATTCTGGGCATGCGTCTGGACGCTAGGCATCAAAACCTATACAGAAGATGGCGTCGGCTGGAGTCCGGTCATGTGGACACAGAGAGTGGGTGTTATCTTCTTGATTTTCTAAGTTTCAGCTATACAGGCCCAAGCAAAGGATCACTGAGGACGCCCGTCAAACCGTTTGATATGGAGGGGCCAGATGGACCGGAGGAGTTCGTGCACGAAACTGCCGCTCTATACGATCCGCGCAACGAAATATTCCTGCTCGAAGCAACGGGAAATAGCATAAAGGGGAAAACTGTCGCTAAATATGTGGGGGGCCTACTGGGTCACAGGAACCGCTTCGACATGGTTCCGGCTGTGGAGAAGGAGGTGGCGACACGTGCCCGGCAAAAGGGCATTATCGGCAAGGTTACTATGAGAATTGCTGTCCCTCCTGCTACCGCGGACGACCATCGTACTGGTAGTATTGACGTTATGGAAGCTCTTGCCAACGATTACGGTGCCCAATTTATGGAAGTCCGCCTCTGGGTTAGAGGCGGTAATTCGATGAATCACGGTTCCGTATGGCAGACGCTTAATAGACTGATAGGACGTGGCGAGGACGAAGTCAAAGTCCTTAAAATCGACGCTATGGACGACGACGACACCAAGCTGGAGCTGATTGACTTATTGCAAAACCGCAAGAACAGAACAACCAGACTACAAGTAGACGATGAGCAAAGAAAGGTACTGTACGAAGCTAAGCAAGAACAATTGCTCTTGTTTTGGAGAGATCACGTTAGGGAAGTCTACCCATGACACCCGCCAGAATCCAGTTGATATTACCCTTCCTAGTAGCTACTTTGGCGTCTGCGATCATCGTCGTAATACTGTTCGTTTCTGGCAACGGTGGACTGTTTCAGGTAACACCATCGGCGACCCTGACATTTGGTGTCGTTATAGCCGGGTTCGCGGGTACGCAACGCAATATGTTCATCAACATGCAGGACTCAACAGTCCTCCGGTTTGCGGTCAGAACTGGTTACTACAAAGATGTACTGAAGTATCTCGCTCGCTGCATATGGGCGGGTCTGTTCGTGTCGGTGGTCTCATTGTTGGGCTTTATTGCTACAGATTATAAGACAGTCCAGATGGTGTGGCTGGTATCGTTGGGGTTTTCCGTGACTCTTGCTATGGCGACCCTAATCCAGAACGAAATCCTTATGGGGCGAATATCTGCACGTTATATGGAGGACAGGGTCAGCGATAGTGACTGGCCCCGCTAAAAGGAGCGCCGTCACCGGGGAACTATCCAGTCCGCTCAATTCCCGGTTCCCTGCCCCTGACTGGCTTACGGAAGCCCTGCGCCCTTCTCTCTACCGCTTTGTCCTGTTGGACGCAGGATTGTACCATTGCTTTATGCGGGGATTATTGATGATTTTCGATATCGGGTTCTCAGACCGGGCCTCCCACTGAGGCCGCCGGAACCGTAGCCCATTCCCTGCCTCACACCGAATCCGCCCCAATAGAACAGCACCAGGCAACCGCAACCACGCATTGGCATTGGTTGCGGTTGCCGTTGTTTGTGGATTGCTTTTGCGGTTGTTTATAATGGGGGAGTCCCGTCATCTCAAGTTCTCTTGGGAAATCTGACGGGGAGGAGGACGCTATGGAGGGATTCCTTCTTGGCGTATTCCTTGTCGCTTGCCTTTTGGGTGGCGCTGCTATAGGCGCCATCCGAGGCTAGGGCGACACACGGAGCGGGTGGCACAACCACCCGCCCCACTCTCGGATTCTCCCCGTCCGTACCAATTTAGACCAGATGTTCGGGTAGGCGCAAGTACCATGTGGGACGCCACACGTCCTATTACTTTATTCCGTCCCACGGCCCCCCTGTTCCCTCTCAAGCCTTCGCAATTCCCGTTGCCTCTGCTGTTCCACGCGTTGTGCTGCTTCCCGTTGCTTGCTCAACAAGTAATTGTAGCCAGCAATACCGAAATTAACTGTTGCTACAAACATCATCCCCCCACCTATGCGGTATTCTCCCATTGCGAGAGCCATTGCGCCTATGGTAAGGAAAACAAGTCCGACAAATATAGCCATACCTATACAAACCCCTTTTAGTTCAAATTGTTAGACAGCCAAGCCTCTGAAAGCAAAAGTTCGGGCTCCAAGGTGGAACGGAGCCGCAGGCGGTCTGGAATCCTTGACACCCCCTAATGACTGGTCGTCAATACACTGGCTGTTGCCCCACACACAGGTGTACTATAGTGTAGTAGGGTGCCGTCGCCGTAGCTAATTTCACGCTCACGCACGCGAATTTGGTGTCCAAACTTCGGGGGGGCAACATGGTAGAGGCAGACTCCGCTATGCTTGGAATCGCCGTAGCCATTTTGCTGGTTGTGTTTGGTTTTCTTATTTCGATTCATTACCGGCTGGGCAAACTGGATGGGCTAGAAAACAAAATGGACGAGATGCGGCAAGAGCTACGACAGGAGTTACGACAAGAAATGCGAGATGGCTTTGACCGCATGATCAATGCTATGACCCACCATGAACACGACAAAGACAGCAAAGACATCTTCCGAATACCGCCTCCTGTCCCCAACCCGACCGATGATAATTAGGTGGAGGGTTCTTAGTACCCCGGGTGAACGCCGGATTCTGTTTACTATTGTTAACATAGACCCCGCCATCCGCTACGATACGGCTCGCAGGACGCCGCACGTCCTAGAAGCACGGTAGATATTCTAGGGCATCCTCAAGTCCTGTAACGTCGAATTCTCCCCACAAACTCTCTCCATCATCCTTTGTTGAGTCGAACATTCCGGCATTGAATATTAAGTCCGGGTTCTGGCTGGCCTCCGCTGCTCGTAATACATCTAAAATTTCGCCCAACTGCGTATTGTTGGAAATGAAAATGCTACTACCATCGTCGGTGAGAACAGGACTTCGGTAGCGTTGATGTTGGCCTTCTGTCCACTCCTCTGCCTTATTATTCCATACCCCAAAGTCATAAGTATCTACCGAAGAAGGTACTGAATACGGATAGGGAGTCAGGTATGCCGACTTGTAACCGTGCGAGCAAATAAGAGACAGACCCACTTCATTCGTCCAACCCGTCGCCAATGGATCTAAAGTAGCGACTGCTGTTTGACTGGCGACATTTTCTGCTGAAGGAAGCAAAGATTTTGCGACCTCTATCAATACCGCTTCAGTAGCTCGATCCCGATACCAACTCCCGGTCGCCTCCCATTCGATCGTTGCCGGAAGCGGAATACGAATGGTTGGAACAATAACTGGCGACGGTAAGGCTATGGTGGGGATTGGGAGTGGCAACGTAGGCAATGGACGTAACGTTGGTGGAGCAGGCGCGGGCGTCGCTGTTACTACAACGAACTTGGTTGGGGGAGGTGTGTAAGTGGGTCGTGGTGTTGCCGTTGGATATGGTGTATATGTTGGTGCAGGAGTGTGTGTTGGGAGGGGCGTAGGTGTCGGAACCGCCACCAACCGCGCTTCAACTTCGGCGGAAACTGTAGCTCCAATATCGGGGGTTGTTGCCGGAGTGGACGAACAGGCCAGGGCAAACACGACGAGACTAACAGAAATTAGCAAGAACCAAGACATGGGAACCCCCTTGCGGCTGAGGTGGGCTACTTGTCACAGTCTCCCGATCCTCTTCATGTGCCAAACAAGGGGGCACGAATGACCCACTTCGATTGGCACATAGGGAATACCGTTAGAGATCGTGAGACTGTGACACGAAGATTGTAGTATCACACGCCGGGGACGTCAAATATCGAAAATGCCGGGCCAACCTGGGCGAGAGTTGATGTTCCCGTCCTCATGTGTTATCCTGATTCTAGCTTACCGGCGATTTCGGTGTTTCTTGGTCGTCGGTTGACACGGATAGCGAAGGGCACACCCCTGAGGAAGGGGTGTGCCCTTTTTTCGTTGGTAAGCAGTATCGGGAGATAAAGGTTGAGGCCGGGGATGGCCCCCCGGCCTCGATGCAGACCCTTCCGAAATCTAACAACTTTGAGAGGTCATTATGCCTAATATCGCAAGGGCCTACACTAACAATAAAACCACACAGCTTGGCATCGCGTCAAGTACGAGGCTTGCCGACCATCAAGTAGACGGAGAGCCTAGAAAATACTTCCATGAATACCAGTACGTATGGTTTAATTTTGTTGACGACGAAGCCAGAATAACGGCGAGGGTGAAGTTCACCGTCACCCCCGAAGGAGAAACCATAATCGAAGAAGTATCCGGCAATATCGGCACCGCAGCCGCCGAAGCTATAGCCAAGAAGGTTGCAGAGAGGGTTAGGCCGACCAAGAAGGAAAAGTTAGACATCATCTCACTTAGGCAATTCGAGCGGGCGATCCCGGACGAGCAAGCAGCTATTGCCTTCATGGAGGAGATGATTTGGGGCGACACGCCTTTCTGCCCAAAGTGCGGTTCAGAGAATTGCTACCGTCCGAAGAGCGGGAAACCCATGCCCCATCGTTGTCGGGCTTGCAAGAAATACTTCAGCGTCAAGGTCGGGACTCCTATGGAGAAATCTTTACTCCCGGTGCGGACGTGGGTTCTTGCCATGCACTTCATGCACACCGCCCGCAAGGGCGTGAGTGCGCTCCAGATGCACAAGATGTTAGGCGTCTCCTACCCTACCGCGTGGTTCCTCTTCCATCGCATCCGGGAGGGCATGAAGGCCGGGGAAATTATGATGGCTGGTATTGTCCAGGTGGACGAGACCTACATCGGCGGGAAACTCAAGAATATGCACAAGAACAAGAAGCCGAAAGGACCATTCGACAACAAGGTTCCCGTTATGGGATTCAAAGACAGCAGCAACAAGGTCATTATCTTCCCGGTCTCTCACGTGGACACCAAGACGTTGGAACTCTCCGTATTGAAGAATGTGGAGCCCGACTCAACCATCTACTCCGACAGCTACGCCGGGTACGCTCACCTTAGCGACTTCGGTTACGACCACCATTGGGTCAACCACTCGGTCGGAGAGTTCGTAAGGGACATGGTCACTACCAACGGAATCGAAAGTTTCTGGGCATTGTTGAAGCGTGGCTATATCGGAACTTTCCATTACATGAGTCCCAAGCACCTCCATAGGTACTGCAACGAATTTGCCTTCCGCTATAACTCGGGCACAGGCAATGGCTTCGAGACCCTTGGAACCACCTTGCGCCGGATGCCTGGGAATCGCCTCAAGTGGAGGGAGTTAACATCCGGGCCACCGGCCTAACCCCCGCCGCGACCCCCATTTGCACCACTGGAACCAGTTATGGTGTAATTGTGTTGGTAGGCATTACGCCCGCCAACACATGGCAGATTCCAGTTAAGTGGGGGTGGCATAACATGCAAGAGAACCCATCGTCCGGCGGATTCGACAACGTACTTCGCAGCTTCCTCCTAAAGCCAGAACCAAAATCACCACCTTCGGCCACCCGCTACCGGGTGGCCGATTTGTATTCCGGCACCGGCGAACTTAGTACGGCGGTTCGGGATGCTGGATTGGACGTGGTGTACCAACACGACCCGGACGATAACGGGAAGCTCAATTTCGACAACATTCCCGACTTTGACTTCCTGACCGCTAATATGCCAGACACTGATGAGCGACGGAAAGACGCGCTTGCGCTTGCGCTCCGCTTCCTGCGGGTACGGCGACCGTGGGCTTTTGTATTCGCGGGAGAAGAGAGGGATGGCGATAGTGAGTTCCTTTGGCATGTCCAGGACAAGACGTGGCGGTTAGGCTACGAGATTAACCGCACGAACACCGGCAACGGGCTTTCTCTGGTGATAGGCATGCTGGGACAGGACTTGCCAACACCTTCCGGCGACCCGTTGCGAGAGTCCTTGATTGAACGGCTAGTTAGGCTGTGTGCCGAAATCCGGCGGGGGAGAGAGGAATGATTAAACACTGGAATCGTAGGTCATGTCCACAATGTGGCTTGGATTTCATTACAGACCAAGAAAAGGATTCATATATGGATGAAGATACCTCCGGCACGTGGTGGGCGGTTCTGTGGGACTTCTGTCCGGGTTGTGGAGGAATCGCCGTGTGGGTGGTGTCAGTACCCCGAAACATCACTATGGAGTCATTCGAGCAACCGCCGACCGACCTTGAGACCAGAATTGTTTTCCCGAAGACCGTTGCTGGTCGCCCAGTGCCTCCTGAAGTGCCCCGAGAATTCTCAGAGGACTATCGCGAAGCTTGTCTTATCTTGGTAGATAGCCCCAAAGCAAGTGCGGCGTTGAGTCGGCGATGCTTACAGATAATCCTACGCGAGAAGACCGAAGTCCCCCACAAGGATCTATACGGTGAGATTCGGTGGGTTATCGAAAATACTGGTCTTCCTTCGGAACTTGTCGAAATTCTGGACGTACCGCGCGAGATAGGCAACGTCGGGACTCACCCCATGAAGAGCCACGAAACTGGAGTAGTCGTGGACGTGGAACCGTGGGAAGCGGAGTGGTGCTTGGAGGTTATTGAGGCATTATATGAACATTACTTTGTCGCACCCGCAAGGAATGAAGAACGACTTCAACGGTTTAGGCAAAACAGGAGGGACCGCTAATATTAGGACGACACCGTAGCGCGGGAGGTGGGAGGCTAGACGTATTAATAGTCCCCGGATAATCGACCCCTGCTGCGGGCCGGGAGACGCCTGCGAGACGCTGGCAAGCAAACTCAGCACAAAGACAAAAGCGTTGATCCGCACCTACGGCGTGGAACTGGAGGAAGAGAGAAGCAGGGCAGCCCGGGAACAGATGGACTTCGCCCTGTCCTCGGACATCTTCCAGACCGCCATTGCCAACAACGCCTTCCACCTGCTGTATCTGAACGCCCCCTATGATTTCGACCAGGAAAGCAAGCGGGTGGAACACGCCTTCCTCCTCCACTGCACCAGGTACCTGGTGGATGGGGGAATACTGGTGTTCGTAGTGCCCAGGCACCGGCTGGCGGTATCCGCCAGATACCTGGCGGCCAACTACAACCGGCTGGTATGCCGCAGGTTCCCCGACCCGGAGTACGACGACTTCGACCAGGTGATGCTGCTGGGAACACGACGGGCCAAACCGGAACACCTCCCCGAGTACGAGGAGAAAATACGGCGTTGGTCGGAAGGCCCACTCGAGACCATCAACACCCTGGAGGACCCGCCGAGAGACATACCGCCCGAGGAGCGCGCACCGATATACGTGCCCACCGGGGAAAGAACGGAGCTGCTCTTCACCATCCGCAGCGTTGACCCGGCACGGGCCGCAGAAGAAGCCCAGCGGTCAGGTCTCTGGACCAACCAGGCCATCCGGGAAAGCCTCTGGCCCACCGAGAACCGGAAGACCCAACCCCTGATGCCGCTGCGGCAAGGACACATGACGATGCTGGTAGTCGCCGGATTCCTGGACAACCTCACCCTGGAGTCCAATGGGACACGGGTCCTGGTCAAGGGAAGGACCACCAAGAAGATGGAACTGGTGGAAGCCACCCTGGAGGAGGAAACCTGGAGGGACCGGATGTACACCACCATCAGAATGCTGGACCTGGACACCGGCGAGATACAGGACGTGGAAACCAGGGTCAAACCCAAGCGGGGCGCAGAAGACGAAAACCCGGAGGAAAGCCAAGAGGAAGAAAAATGACCCAACGAGAAACCGTAAGGATTCACCCCGCAACCATCGCCAGGGTGCAGCGCCTGTCCGAGAAAGGGTACAAGGTCACCATGACCGTGGACGAACGAAGCTTCCAGGCGGACCTGCCGAAGGACCGGATTACAATCCAAGCCCCAGACTTCATCAGGCAGGAAGGCGGAACCAACTACAGCGTGGAACTGGAGCCGGTTGTCGGACTACCCAAAGCCGGCCAGCAGGTCCTGGTCGAGTTCCCACCGGAAAAGACCGGGATGAACCTGCACTGGCCAATGCCTCCCAGGAACCCTCGACTTCCGGTCAGCCTGGCGCTGTAGCGCCGGGTAGAGGGGAAAATCTGAAGATTCGGACTGCGCTACGGGTCGACCTACGACTGCCCCTGCGGGGAATTCCTCTGGGACGTGTTCCACCTGTAGGGTGGCGCGGAAAGGTCCAACCCGCCCAGGGAATGGGCCAAAGGAAGCACGGCGAACCGCCCGGACAACGACCGGGATCCCAGGAGGGAAGGAGAAGATGAATAGACTACGCCGGGTCAACCCCCGGAAGAAGCCGGAACCCACCCCCGACCCCCTGTACGGCCCGGACCCCGGGGACGCCTCCGTTGAGCATGCCTACCTGAAGGTGCAGGACGAGATAAGACTGGGCATCATCGACCTGAGAACATATCCCAACGAGGGACCCCGGGAAAAGGAAAAATTCCTGGCCAAAGCAATAGCCCCCAGGAACAGAGCGCTGCGAGTCCTGCTCATCACCGTCTTCGCCCTCTTCAGGGCAGGAAGAAGCCCGGTGCAACAAAGAACCGGCAAGGAGTGAGAATGGTCCCAGTCCAAGCGGAAGTCAGAGCCAACGACACCAACCCGGTATATTCTCCCACCGGCATCCCCTTCCCAATCCGTGGGGGAGATCACAGGAACCGGGACAACCCAGGAAACCAGGAGTCGGACCCCCTCCAGGAAGAGGAAACAGATGAGATGGAGGAACGCGAGAAACTCCAAAGCATGGACTTGGGGGAATTCATAGAAACCTACAAGGAGGCTATCGCCAGGACCGTCACCGAGTCCTACGCGCCCATCTACCAACCCAGCCAGCCCGGACACCAGCCCCTGCCCCAGCTGATCCGACCCCCCATAGGAGCCCAGGAGCACGCGCTCCGGGGAGCCGTGCTGAGCCTGCAGGTCAACCGGGGAACAGTGATAGTGGGCGAGATGGGCACCGGCAAAACCTACATCGGCGCGGCCGCCGCCCACATGGCGGGCTTCCGGAACATCCTGGTGCTGGCCCCACCCCACCTGGTACGCAAGTGGAAGCGGGAGATCGAGATGACCGTCCCCGGAGCCATGGCGGCCATTGTCCGCAACATAACCGACCTGAAACGGCTGAAGGAACCAAGTCTCATCACGGGAACCAGGTTCACCATCATGTCCCGGGAGGCCGCGAAACTCTCCTACTGGTGGGAACCGGCCCACGTCACCAGGCAGACCGTCCGCAGGAACGCCGAAATTGCAATCCACTGCCCTGAATGTTTCCACCGGATCCTACGGGAGGATGGCGCGAACCCCAAACTGAAGGAGGTCCAGCAGTCGCAACCTCAGTGCCCCCAGTGCGGCATTGAAGTGCAGAATCCCCAGCAACGGCTGATCACCCTCAACAGCAGAAGGGATGCCATCTGCTGCCCCGGGTGCTTCCAGCAGGTCCGCGACAAGGAAGGCATACCGGTGCTGCTCCGGGAACTGGAAAAGAAACGGATGAAATGCCCCACGTGCGGCGGGGCCCTCTGGCAGCCCATGTTGCAAGAACACCAGGTCAAATGCCCCTGCCCGAAATGCACCGGAATCCCCGGCAAGCCGCCCAGGTACCGGAACCGGCGGTATGCCCTGGCGGACTACGTGAAAAAGCGGATGAAGGGATTCTTCGACCTGCTTATTGCAGACGAGGTGCACGAGTATAAAGGACGCGGCACCGCCCAGGGAATCGCCGCCGGCAACCTGGCCCAGACCTGCGGAAAATCGCTGACCCTGACCGGTACCCTCACGGGTGGCTACAGCTCAACATTGTTCCACCTCCTCTACCGGTTCACGCCGGAGATCCGGAACGAATTCAAACACAACCAGCAGAGCCGCTGGATCGACCGGTACGGCTTCCGGCAGCGGAAATACCGCAGCAAGGCAGGGAACGACGACCCGTATGAACACGGCCGGGGCAGCGGACGCCGCGGCTATCTCACCAGCGAGAAGGAAACCCCGGGGCTGGCGCCCGCCGCTCTGTTCCACATCATCGGGAACACCGTGTTCCTACGGCTGAACGACGTCACCGACCAGCTTCCGCCCTACGACGAACTCATCCTGGTGCAGGACCTCAGCCGGAATATCGACGAAGGGACCGGGTACTCCCAGAAGACCGCCTACGAGAAACTCTACCGGAAACTGAGGAAGGCCCTGCAGGAAGCCCTCAAGCAGGGGTCCACCCGGCTGATGGCGGCCTACCTGCAATCACTGCTGGCCTTCCCCGACGGCTGCACCCGGGGCGAGGAGGTGATCGACCCGGACACGGACATCCCCATTGTCAGCATTCCGCCGCTGCCCGACGAGGAGACCTACCCCAAGGAGAAGACCCTCATCGACCTGGTGAAGGAGGAGAAAGCTGCGGGACGGCGGGTGCTGATCTACGCCACCCACACCGACACCCGGGACATCACCCCGCGGATCGAGGAGTTTCTCAACCAGGAGGGAGTGAAGACCGCCGTCCTGAAGTCCAACTCGGCGAAGTCGGAGAAAAGGGAGGAATGGGTAAACCAGAGGGTGCAGGAGAACATCGACGTGCTGATCTGCAACCCCCGGCTGGTGCAGACCGGACTGGACCTGGTGGAATTTCCAACCCTGGTGTGGTATGAGACCGAGTTCTCTGTCTGTCAATCAACACAAAAAAGTACGGTTCTCATGGGCGGTCGATTTGGATGCAACTAGTAGTCCAACATTTTTGAATTGAGTACTGACCAAGTGTATGCTACCAAGCATAGGGCGAAGAGGATTGGGGCGTGGGAGGAGGGGATGGCGATGAAGAGATACCGGGTCAAGCTGAGCGCGGAGGAGCGGCAGGAACTGAAGGCATTGGTGTCCCGTGGCCGGGTGGCGGCTTACCAGCAGACCCACGGGCGTATCCTGCTACTGAGTGATGAGTCCCATGCGGACGGGGGCATGAAGGATGAAGACATTGCCCGGGTTCTCCAGATTGGCCGTGCGACGGTGGAACGGGTGCGCCGGCGCTGCGTGGAAGAGGGTCTGGAGCGGGCCTTGGGGCGCAAGGAGCAACTGAACCGGAGGCAGAAGCGGTTGGACGGTCAAGGAGAAGCCCACCTGATTGCCTTGGCCTGCGCTGAGCCGCCGGAGGGCCGGGCCAGTTGGACGCTGAAACTGTTGGCCGACCGGCTGGTCGAATGCGAGATAGTGGAGAGCATCAGCCCTGAAACAGTGCGCCAGACGCTGAAAAAACGAACTCAAGCCTTGGCTGAAGGAATGCTGGTGCATCCCGCCGCAAGGCAGCGCCGAGTTCGTCTGCGCGATGGAAGACGTGCTGGAAGTCTATCAGCGCCAGTATGCGGACAACGAAGTTCTGGTCTGCCTAGACGAGACCAGCAAGCAACAGGTGAAAGAGACGCGCCGGCCGCGTCCGGCCCGGCCTGGGGCGGCGGGCTCCTACGATTACGAATACGAGCGCAACGGGGTGAGCAACCTGTTCATGTTGTTCGCTCCGCTGGAAGGGTGGCGCCGGGTGGAAGTGACGGACCGGCGCACCAAAGCCGATTGGGCCCGGGTGGTCAAGCAACTGGTGGACGAGGACTACCCGCACAAGGACCGTATTGTGCTGGTGATGGACAACTTGAACACCCACCACCCGTCCTCGCTGTACGAGGAATTTGAACCTGCCGAAGCACGGCGCATCGCCGAACGGTTGGAGGTCCACTACACTCCCAAGCATGGCAGTTGGCTGGATATGGCCGAGATTGAAATCGGGGTGATGGCCCGGCAATGCCTGGACCGCCGTATTCCCGATCAAAGGGCTCTGCGGCGGGAGGTGGGAGCGTGGCAGCAACAGCGCAACCGGGACGGCATACGAGTGGACTGGCGCTTCACCACCGCGGATGCGCGCATCAAACTAAAATCCCTTTACCCATCAATACAACACTGATGGACTACTAGGGTTCACTAGGTGGCAACAGGTTGTCGAGGCCAGACCTCCCTTATGTGGTGGTACTGTGAGTCCTGAGCGCAGCAATCAGGATGCACCAAATATAGCCGGTTGACATGAACAAGGAAACACCAATCGGCTTGCCGATAGTCAGCAGCGGTGTTATATTTCTGACAGTTTACCTTTGGAAGATTGAATGTCGAGCCTTCCAAACCGCATCTTAAATCACGCTTCTGAGTCGCCCGAAGGGGCGCTGTTGTGCCCCAACGCCCTCCTCCACCTTGGTACGAGGGCGGCGGTAGACCAGGCGCTGTCTCGCTTGGCTCGACGCGGACGATTATTGCGAGTGTGTCAGGGTATGTACGTGATGCCCGTAGATACCCGCTTCGGTACTCGCCCACCAGCGGTCGAAAGGGTCATTGCGTCGCTGTCGTCGTTGTTACGAGAAACCATAGTTCCTAGTGGTGGCGCGGCGGCAAACGCCTTAGGACTCACCACCCAGGCACCCGTGAAAACGGTCTATCTAACCTCCGGTCCCAACCGCAGGCTGAAGTTGGGCGAATTGGTGGTGGAATTGCGCCATGCGCCGAGATGGCAACTGGTAGCGCCCTACCGTATGGCTGGTGAAGTTATTCGCGCCATAGCTTGGCTGGGGCCCCAAGAGATCGATAAGGCCCTCAGGACAATCGAACCTAAGCTCTCCGCGAAAGACCTCGAAGAGTTGGCGGAATCACGGGCCATCATGCCTGCTTGGATTGCCGAACCCGTGAGCGCAATGGTAGCTAGTGGCTAATGTCCCGGATAAGGGCGGGAGCCTTAGAAGCGGTCGCCGGAAGCAGCGGGGGTAGGCGCGTTTGCTGGAAAAGTCGCGTTTCCTCCCGCTCGACTATTTTCCATGTTGGGCAAGCGGACGCCCTGAGTAAAAGTAATTGCCATTCATGCCTTTTGTCGGTAGCAAGTGAGCAGAGGAAAAGGTCGTTTCCGGCATTGGTACAATAATGTGGTCAAGTTGGACGATGCAGAGAAGTTCGATCAGCTGACGGAAAGATGCGCAGACATTCAAAAGAGGGCCAATGGCCGCTAATGATAACCACGCAACTGCAACCCGATACTATCATCGAGGGACCATTTTGGCCTGAACCCGTCCGTGTGCTCCGAGCGCGGCAACACGGTTCGGCGATTCAGATTGAGGCAGTTGGCGTCGTGGAGTCCAAGTATTACGACCAAACTATTCCCTTAATAGGTAAAATGGCGGCACGTTCCCAAATGAGGTACGAATCAAGCCGGACGGCGGGCAAAACCAAATCCAAGGCATCCTGTCGGCCACATGGTTGCATTGTCTGTGAGTCAACCAGGATGGTGTGGGAAGTGAATAACATGGACACGATGGAAAGGTACAAAATTCGGGCGTCAATAAAGGACGTGATTGCCATCCTTGACTCTTCGCCAATCCACAGAGACTTGATACCCGAAACTAACTTGGTGCAGATAACTAACCGGATGCCCATAGCCCATCTCGGCATAGAGCGAGGACTAAAGGCACTCATAGCAAACGTCGGCGGCTCCGCTGAACCTACTCATGGTCTGCATAAGCTCTACCGAGCTTTGCAGGATTGCGATGAAGAATCGACAACCTTCCTCAACTTGGCCTTTGGGGATGCCGTCAGTTTCTTCGGGTACAACGTCAACGCCAAGGGGTTTACGCAGTTTCGCTCCCTTGACGATTATTTGTCCAAGGTGGGTACCGAAAAAGCCTTTGAGGAACTGAGGTATTGGGCGATAGGAGAGGCAGGCAAGGGAGAAAGCCCGATCCCTTATATTTCCCCCTCTATCCACAGAGAACTCCTTTGTGCCTTATGGTGCCTCTTCTTGCCCCAGCGCCGTGAAACCGTATCAGCCCGCATTGAGCGCGAAGTCGCTTATGCGATGTTCGACGGGAGGCATATTTTCTACAACACTAACGACACACTTAAGATGGAATCTGTGCAAGGCTACATGAAATGGTCATGTGTGGAACACCAGACTCGCTGCAGTGCCCTTGAGGAGGCAGTCCGGCAAAATTTCTCCATCAAGGGCGACGAATTCTTCAGTCAGACCTTGAGTGACGCCTACGCAGACCTCAAGAAATCCAAGGACCCCTCGGTCCGGTATTACATTGGCACGCTTGCGTATTTGCCGAAGGGGTCTCAGCTACGACACCCTGACGCTGTTCCTGGAGTCGAGTGGTTTGGCAAGGACCAGACCAGAGGTATGGTAGTGACACCTGGTGGCACCTACTTGGGCTTTGTTGAAAAGCGCCCAGATGGTGGATGGGAAATTACACCCGAGGAAGATGGCTTGGTACAGGCGACAGAGATTGCCAAGGCTTTGGCAGATGCCAAGGACTACTTGGTCAATCGTCTCACAAGGCAAGTGACCGCCGCAATCAATGGGGAGTTACGGCGGCTGCGCCTCGTCACCGATAAGGACATATTTCCAGCGCCACTATGGATATCAGAAACAGAGATGTCGGAAGACCTAGGAACCGGACCAACAACGTACGAACTAGAGTTCTGGGACGCCGATCACAGCTTTGTCACTGGAGAAGACATGTCATTAGAACTTCCTTCAGACGATGACCCCAGATTCGCGTCTGTGCTTGAGGGAAGAGTCGTAGAAGTCGCTGGGCATAAAGTCTCCATTGAGGGGAGAGACACCTTGGCGTCGATAGATCCACCTGAATGAGGACAGACCGCAGGCACTAGGACAATCCCGAACACATGAATACACCCGAAAATGTAAGAGAGGCAGCCGCAAGCGCGGCCGACTCTCTTTTCGGTGACGTACTACCGTCCCGCGCCGACCAGCTCTCTCCCGTTTCTGCTCGTTGCCCAGCTCCCAATCGAGCGGGCTTGGGCTTGCAGTTGCGGCCCTGGGGCTGGGCCGGTTTCTCGGCCAGGAATCCGGCCAGGGAGAAGAGGGACTGCTGCCATACCACGCTAGCCAAGGCACGAAGTTCAGTATTGAAGGGAAGCAAACATCATCTGGGGTGGAAGGCTTGGCACTGAGATATCTCCTGAATAAAATGTCAGAGATTTTGCACAATGGTTGACCATGTGCAGGGTCTGGATGGAGACAGCCCGGATAACCTCATCATGGCCAAGGAACGTTGAAAACAACGACTGCCATGACACCGGTTCCGCAAGCGGGGAGAAGCAGTTCGTGTCGGAACTAGACGCAAAGATTGTTGAACTCTACAAGCAGCTTCACGCGATAACGAATAGGACCTTCGACGAGTTGGCGTCCAAAGACATCGGCGTCCTCCTTCTTATCGCGGCGTCAGGAGAGCCGGTCAGATTAGGGATCGACCAAGTTACCCGCTTGGATTTGGAGTTCAATGCGGGATACAGGCGAGACCATCTTATCCAGGTGCATCTCGCGGAACTTGAAGCTCGCCTCTATCGGAGTGGGTATTGCGGGCTCGGTACTTTGGTTAAGGTATTTGCAGGCAACTACCGTGTTTCGACGGAAGAGGTGAAGCGATCGATCATCCTGGACGGATTCCCTTTCAGGCTTGCCACGGTGTCCAGCTACGCGGAGTTGGTAGAGGCGACGCCGTTAAAGTTACCCAGTGATACCGAATACTCGGAGCTGTATGAGGGACTAATCAGATCGTGGGGAGGACTCAAGCAGGGGAAAGCGTCGGAGAAGATGTGGTGCCTCTTGGAGTCGATTTACGACCTCCTCCCTACGGGCAAGATTGGGGACGACTTTCGTAGGGAGCGACGTGGAAAGGAAGAGCCGCTGCCCATGTATGTGCGGAATGAAATCCATCACCCAACAAAGGGGCCGGTGCTGGAGACGGAAGCATTCCAACAGGACAAACGCATCGGCTACGCGATCATGAAGGCATGGTTGTCAGAAGATGGGAAGGAGCAGGGGACCGTAGAATGGTGGGATAAACTGACCTCCCCTCAATGCAAGCAACCTCCAGTCTGCTGAGTTGGAGGCTTCTTACGGCATATGGAGGCAACTTTCTCCCTCCTTAGATTAGAACATCCCACCGAAAAGTTCGCTTCAGTACGCTCCGACCCAGTATAATTGACAAATTCAAGAATCTTCACCTTCAGGTTCAAAATAGCGTTGTAGTCAGTTGGACGCACCTCCTGGGCCAAAGTTGTATCTTCTAAGCCCTGTCATGCCGGCGGGGTTTTTCATTCGCGACGCAAGGTGCTCGGCTCAGACTGCCGAAACCTGCTAGAGTTAGCAGCGCCAGGGTACGCTGTCAACGGCCCGATTTCAGTCACCGTTGGCGGTCTCGCCACCTACCTCATCAATCTCCGGTATCGAGGACGGAGTAGGTGTGGACTTCATGCGGAATGAGCCGTTCTGTAAGGCCCAGAGTCCTACACTCTCTGTAGATGGATCCGGGAGCAAGGTTTGGATCACAACAGGCATTGGGATTCACCCGGGAGTCCCTCATGGCAAAGTCCTTGAAACTCTCCAAACCGTAATCAGGGGGACCTGTGACGAGACTCCGGGCGTATCTTCTCATATTTCTAGTCGTCGGTCTGGTCTCCGCAGCGACGGCCTCATTCTCAACCGTCCGCTCCCAGCCGGGCAACGGCAAATACGACGGAGACGGGGACGGGCTGATTGAAATCGAGTTCCTTGAGCAGCTGGACGCCATCCGCTTCGACCTGGACGGCGACGGCAATGCGGACCACGATTCTGGCACCAACGCCTACGCCGCCGCCTTTCCCACCAGTGCGACAGAAGCGGTCTGCGACAACAATTGCAACGGCTACGAACTGGCACGCTCGCTCGATTTTGCCGCTCACGGCAGCTACGCCTCCGGCGAAGTAAATTCTGAATGGACGACCGGCGAAGGGTGGCGGCCCATTCAATCCGGTGAAGCGTGGGCGCTTCTTGCGGAGAACCCCCGTTTTCCGCTACCTTCGACGGCAACGGACACACCATCAGCAACCTGTACGTCAACCGGCACCCAGACAACCCCGAGGACTCTGCCCCGGCCGGCCTTTTCGGTTCTGCCGCAGGTTCCATCATCCGCAACGTGGGTCTGGTTGATGTCCACGTGGACGGGTTGGCCACGGTCGGCGGGCTGGTGGGAGCCAATCTCGGTGAGATCAGGGACAGTTACGTTACCGGCAGAGTGTCGGGGGTCGTCTACGTCGGCGGGCTGGCCGGTTTTACCGACTACACCTCGAAAATCAGCGGCAGCCATTTCTCCGGCGCCGTGGTCTGCCGGGAAACTGATGGGACGACCGTAGGAGGGCTGGTCGGGTACCAAGACGGTGTCATCGTTGACAGCCACGTCACCGGCAGCGTGTCCGGCCATGAGTACGTCGGTGGACTGGCCGGGGAGAACAGGAAATACATCATTGCCAGCCATTCTTCCGCCGACGTGACCGGCAATGTAGGCGTCGGCGGAGTGGCCGGGGTTAATCGCGTTCGCATCAGCGGCAGCTATGCCACCGGCCAGGTATCGGGCAATGAGAACGTTGGCGGCCTGGCCGGGTGGAATACGGCTGAAGCCGCCATCGCGGCCAGCTACGCCACCGGCCAGGTATCGGGCAATGAGAACGTTGGCGGCTTGGCCGGGCGAAATACGGATGAAGCCGTCATTACGGCCAGCTACGCCACCGGCCGGGTTTCCGGCGGCGACAACGTGGGCGGGCTGATCGGCTTCAACGCCGCAAGTGTAACGGGCTCCGTCTGGGACACTGAAACTTCCGGGATCGCCAAAGGGATCGGCCGGGGGGACACTGGTGGAGTAACGGGACAGACCACCGCCGAGTTGCAGGGGGCTGCGGGTTACGCCGGGGCATTTGCTGATTGGGAGATTTACCTGGAAGAAAGGAAATACGGCTGGGTGGAGGAGGGCCCAGGTCCTCACGACTTTTGGGACTTCGGGACCTCCGGCCAGTACCCGGCGCTGAAAGCGTACCTGGGTCTCCGGGGCGTTACTGACTGGTGGGAGTCCGGCAGGCAACCCAAGGCGGCGCGGCCGCCGGCCCCAACGCCCGCGCCGGTAATTGGTGTGCCCCCGGTCCGGGTCAGGTATGACAGCGACGGCGACGGGCTGATTGAAGTATCCAATCTGGAGCAACTGGACGCCATCCGCCACGACCTGGACGGCAACGGCAAACCGGAAGAAGCGGCCCAAGACGAATACGCCGCCGCCTTTCCCCTGGCGGCTGAGGAGGTGGTCTGCAACGCCAACTGCACCGGCTACGAACTGGCTCGCCCTCTGGACTTCGCCGCCGCCGGCGCGGTCAACGCCGCGTGGACGACCGGCGAGGGATGGAGTCCCATCGGTGGCAAAGACGACTACGGCGGCAGGTTCAACGCCCTTTTCGATGGCAACGGACACGCCATTGCCAACCTTCACATCAATCGCACCGGCCCCCCGGAGGAACCGCCCGCCGTCGGCCTCTTCGGCTATACCGGCTATTCTGCCATCATTCGCAATACCAGCATTGACAACGCCAGCGTGGCCGGTCTGGAAAATGTTGGTGGGCTGGTCGGGTGGAATCTTGGCGAAATCAACGACATCTACGTTACTGGCAGCGTGGAGGTCTCCGGCAGAGTGGTGGTCTACAGCCCAGGCGAAGGCCATCGCTTCGTCGGGGCACACTTCGGAGGAATTGTGGGGGTGAATAAGGGGTCCATCAGCAGCAGCCGGGCCGACGTCAGTATTTCGTGCGCAGATGCCAGCGGCTTCATCGGCGGACTAGCGGGGATGAATGAGGGCGAAATCAGGGACAGCCATGCCAGCGGCAGTGTATCGTGCGCAGAAAGCAGCGACTGGCTCGGCGGGCTCACCGGGAGTAATTGGGGAATCATCAGCAACAGCTACGCCACCGGCGACGTCGCGGGAGATGGCACGGTGGGCGGTCTTACCGGGGCCATCGGGCTTGGGGGCATGGTCATCGCCAGTTACGCTGTCGGCGAAGTTACGGGCGGTCGCAGCGTCGGCGGACTGGCCGGAGGGAGCAGCGGCGTCATAAGAGGCAGTTTCGCCACCGGCGGCGTCACAGGCGATAGTGAGGTCGGTGGGCTCGTCGGAAATAATGGAGGCAGAATCATCGCCAGCTACGCCACCGGCGAGGTGACCGGTGTCGGATTTGAATCCGGCTACAGCGGGCGAGTGTCCGGCGGCGAAGAGGTTGGCGGGCTGGTCGGATCGAATAGCTACGGCAGAATCAGTGCAAGCTACGCCACCGGCCCAGTGTCGGGCGAAAGCAGCATAGGGGGCCTGGTTGGGGCTTCCGGCCCCAGCGGAGTCGTCGCCAGCTACGCCGTCGGCGCCGTGTCCGGTGGTGCCGAGACCGGGGGTCTGCTAGGGGCCGGAAGCCAGACCATCGGGGAATCGGCCAGCTTCTGGGATACACAGACCACCGGCCAGGAAACCTCGGCCAGCGGGGAGGGCCACACCACCGCCGAGATGCAGGGGCCCACCGGCTACACCGGCATATATGCTGGTTGGAACAAGGATCTGGATGACGCCGACGGCGATAACGACCCGGCGACCGGAGCGGACGATTTCTGGGACTTCGGCACGGTGGGCGAGTATCCGGCCCTGAAGTTTGACTTCGATGGCGACGGGACGGCAACTTGGCAGGAGTTCGGCGTCCAGGTCCGGACGGCGCTCCATACCACGGCGCCCGTTGAGGACAACTGCCTGGAAACGGTGTCCGCCAAGGGCATTGTCACCGGGGCGTGGAACAGCGACTGCCTCTCTTTCAACCGCACCGGCAGCCATGCCCGCTACTACCTTTTCACTCTGGATACGGACTCAGAGGTGTTCATCACCCTGGAATCCGAGGATACCAATGCCTATCTCTACGTGCAGAAGGGCGCAGGAACAACGGGCGAGTCCTTCAGGAGCCAGGGATCCCCGGACCGGTACTCCAGAATAGAGGACTGGTTCGCCGCCGGGACCTACACCATAGAGGCCGCCACCTACGAGGCCGGTCAGTCCGGCAGCTTCACGCTGAGCGTCTACAGGCCGGGAGAAGAGGACGAATGCGTGGAAATCATGACCACCGCCGTTATCAGGGGCGCCTGGAGCAGCAACTGCGCCTCGGGCAGGCGGCCCGGCAGCTACGCCCGTTACTATGCCTTCACCCTTACCGAGGCCTCGGAAGTGATAATCAACCTGGAATCCGAGGACACCGGTACCTACCTTTACCTGCTGCAAGGCGCCGGAAGGGCAGGAGAGGTCCTTGAAAACTACGGCTCCGACAGAGGAAGCGCCGAGCTAGGACATACGTTGGGCGCCGGGACCTACACCGTCGAGGTTACCACCTACGGCGACGCACAGACCGGTGATTTCACGCTAACCGTCAACGGGCTGGCGACTCCGCCACCGCCGCAACCGACACCGCCAACGCACGCGCCTGTACCTATGCCCGCGCCCATTCCCACGGCGACACTGCCACCAGCACCAACGCCCATCCTCGTTCCGCCTTCAACGCCCGCCTTGCCGGGACCCACCAACACCCCCGTGCCGACCGCAACCCCAATTGCGGCAGTGGACCCCACCCCTGCCGCGGATCCAGGGGGAGCTTGCAGTTACCCGGACGGGGCTATGCCGACAGGCGCGGCGGCGGTTAGCATGTTGCTGTTGGCGGCTCCGCTGGCTTTTATAGGCGGCTGGAAGTTCCGTGCCCGACGGCGAAGGGATGAATGAATCCAGTCTCTTCGCAAATGCAACGACCTCCTATTCCAACCTGGGCCACCGGTTCACCGGCCATGATCCCCGCCGGAGGTATAGAGGTCGTAGGGAACGGAAGGTGGCACGCATCCGGGGGCGCCGAGCCCTATTAGGTCTTCCGGATACTGTCTTTGAGCCAAGGGGCGCCGCCGAAGCGATACCATAGCTCTGGTTGCGTGAAGTCTTGGGCGTCCTTTGCCGACCAATGCCACCTCCTATACCCGCCCCAGGCAGAGTACCCAAGGGAACAGGGACGCGGCGGCGGACTGAGGCTTGCGCTTGCGTCTCCTTCCACCAATCTGCGGTGGAACTATTTCTCTGCGGTACATATCAAATCGCCAATCCAACTACCCTGAAATGGGAACCGTTGTCATTCACGTAGACGTTTCTATGAAGAGGCTTATTCCTTGACCGGGTTTCTTGCCCGCATTAGTGTGCGGAGACCGTTCGCCGTCATCGCCATCTGGGTTGTGGCCGTCGTGGTTGCGGGCGTCCTTGCCATAGACGGTGAGGTGGCGCCCGGTCCGGCGCTCCTCACGGACATGCTCAACGCCGCCACGACCGCGGAGTTCCGGCTGAGCGGCAGCGCCGAATCGGTCCGCGCCGATGCTCTGCTGGCGGACAGGCTACGCGGAGCCGGGCAGATCAACGAGGTGGTCATCGTCCAATCGGAGACCGCGACCGTGGACTCGCCGGAGTTCCGGGCCAGGGTCGAGGCCATACACGGCGAGTTCCTCTCCTTGGGGACTGAGACCTTTCACTACTATCAGACCAGCGACCCGTCCCTGGTCTCCGCCGACCGCAGGACCACGATGATGCCCCTGGTTCTTTCCGGCAGCCTTGATGAGGCCGTGGAAAGCCTTCCGGCCCTTCTACGGGTCGTGGCAGGCGCGAACGGAAGAGACGGCTTCCGGGTGCTGATGGTAGGGGAGGCCAGCACCGCCCACGAATACAACGAGCTGGCCGAGAGCGACCTTAGGTGGGGGGAGCGCATCGGCGTCCCGGTGGCCCTGGTCATCCTTCTGGGACTGTTCGGCACCGTGGTTGCCGCCCTCGTGCCGGTAGGGCTGTCAGTGGTGTGCATCATAGTCGCCCTGGGCCTGACGGCACTCATAGGCCAGGCCTTCGACCTGATCTTCCTCGTCACCCTGATGGTCGTCATGATCGGCCTGGCCGTGGGGATAGACTATTCGCTGCTCATCGTGTCCCGGTTCCGGGACGAGCTGGCCCGTGGACTGGAGAAGAACACCGCCATTGAGCGGGCCTGCGCCAGGGCGGGTCGCACGATCCTGTTCAGCGGCATCACCGTGGTCGTCGCTCTCAGCGGCCTACTGATCGTCCCATTCCCGTTCTTCCAGTCCATGGGCCTTGGAGCGATCCTCGTCGTGCTGGTCTCGCTGGCTGCCACCCTCACCCTGTTGCCGGCAGTCCTTGCCCTGCTCGGTCCGAGGATCAACCGTCTGCCGCTCCCATTCTTCGGCAGGGTGGGGGGGGCCAGACCATCCAAGTCATCGGGGCGGCGCCTCTGGAACCTGGTGACCTACGGCGTCACCAGGGCCCCGGTCATCAGCATAGCCGCCGTGGCCGCGCCGATGGTCGCGGCCACCGTCTTCTACTTCCAGATCCACACCGGTATAAATGGCGTGGACGTCTTCCCGAAAGGCACCCAGACCAGGGAAGCCTTCTTCGTCATGGAGGAGCATTTCTCCTTCGGGGTGGTCAACCCCACAGAGATTGTCATTGACGGCGCCAGCGACAGCCCTCCGGTGCAGGAAGCGATAGCCAGGCTGCAAGCCCTCCTCAGGGGAGATAGCCGTATCCTGGTCCCGGACGCGCCTCCGGAGGTAACTCCCTTGGGAGACCTGACCCTGTTGACAATAATCATCCCGGGGGAACCCCGCAGCCGGGAAGCTATCGACGTGGTGTCCACCGTTCGCGATCAATACGTCCCTGCCGCATTCGACGGAGTTGACGCTGAGGTCATGGTCGGAGGGGTGGCCGCGGAAGCTGCCGACTTCTACTCGTTGATCCGCTCCTACACACCGGCGGTGTTCGCCTTCGTGCTGGGTCTGAGTTTCCTGATACTGATGCTGGTGTTCCGGTCGGTGATCGTCCCGGTCAAGGCGGTTATCATGAACCTGCTCTCCGTGGGGGCCGCCCTCGGGATGATGGTCCTGGTGTTCCAGAAGGGAGTGGCCACGGGCCTGCTGGGGTTCCAGCACAGCGAAGTCATCGACGTGTGGATACCGCTGTTCATGTTCTCCGTCCTCTTCGGCCTGTCGATGGATTATCACGTGTTCCTGCTGAGCCGCATCCGGGAACGCTATGATGAGACCGGCGACAACGCCGAGGCGGTGTCCCACGGCCTGCAGTCCACGGGAGGGATGATCACCGGCGCCGCCCTGATAATGGTGGCGGTGTTCGGCGCCTTCGCCTCGGGCAATACCGTCATCAACCAGCAGCTGGGGTTCGGACTCGCCTTTGCTATAACCCTGGACGCCACCCTGGTGCGGTCGGTGCTGGTCCCGGCCACAATGGCTCTGCTGGGCAGGGCCAACTGGTACCTGCCCTCCTGGCTGGGTTGGCTTCCCGACCTGAGGGTGGAAGAGGGAGAGACACGGAGTTGAGGGAGTTAGCATGGTGGGAGCCGAGACCAGGACCAGGCAAGAACGCAATCAGCGTGCCAGGGCCGGCCCGCTCCACGGCAACTGCCCCTCATGCACGGTCGGTGGGCCTATTTGAGCGGTAGGCCGAACCGTCCTCGAGATCTGGCTCGGTGGACTGTTAGCCAATACTCGTAGTGCGGTACGCGCCGACCCGCCAACGCACACGGAATATACTACCATCTTCTAGATGTGGCTCGGCAGGCTGTAGATGCACCAAGGACTCGCCATTCCTGTAGTGTGACGCATCGGGACAGAGGGACGGCAGGAGCGTCACGCTTGACCTCATCTGACGGTAAGCATCGCCATCTCCAAGACGTAGTTGGGGGTACTGTGAGTCTGCCGAGTCTGGCTGTCCAATATGCAGGTCTGCCGTCCCCCATCATGACCGGGCGGCTAAGGCGGCGGCAACCGGCGCTCATCTCTCCCAGCCTGGTCGTCGTGCCTCACATCCCATCCTCTTCACATTCTGTACGGTATATCGTACAATGGGATCATGTACACGATCCTGCGCAGCGCGACGTTCGACCGGTGGCTGGGCAGGCTGCGGGACCGCCAGGCGGTGAACCGCATCGTCGCCCGGCTACTGGCAGCCGAGGATGGATATCTCGGAGACGTGAGACCTGTTGGCGAAGGCGTGTCCGAGATGAGGATTCAGCATGGGCCTGGATACCGAGTCTACTTCATCACGCGAGGCGCTGAGCTGATCGTCCTGCTATGCGGCGGCGACAAGGACAGCCAACGTCGAGACATCGAGCGGGCCAAGAGAATGGCGACGGAATGGAGGAGCTAATGTCTGAGGAATATCGAAGGTTTGACCCGGCGGACTACGTAAAGAGCGAAGAGGATGTCCGAGGACTTCTCAGGGCGGCCGCGGATGAGGATCATGGGGACGGGACTGTGATTCGAGCTGTATTGAAGCACGTCGCCCGGACGCAGAATATAAGCGCCCTCGCCCGCGACACCGGACTAAACCGGGGCAACCTGTACGAAGCGTTGTCTGAAGATGGCAACCCCACCCTGGCAACGCTGCTGAAGATCGCCAACGCGTTGGGGCTGAGGCTGCGCCTTGAGTCCGTGGAGGAACAGGCACGGGGCGCAGAACGGGCCGTCGGAATCTCCCATCAGGAACAGGCATCGACGTAGCCCGGCCCTTGGCATCGCACGTTATTGCGGGAGGCTCTGCGATGAATGAGAAGTCACGGTCGACAGACACATCGTTGTCTGACAAGGAAATCCTGTCGAGGGGCGTGGGCTACCAAGTGGCCTCCCTACACTCACGCTCAATCCAATGACCAAGAGACTGTTCAAATGGACCGTCCAAGCCGCACTCGCCGTTGTTGGCGTCCTCGGGGCGCATGACATTGCTGCCGCACCAGGGGCGTGGTTGTACGTCCTTGCAGAGTATCCGTGGATAGCCGTTGTCTTGACGTTCAGTGGGGGCGTGGGAGTCACCTTGGCACTGCAGGATATCTGGCGGTCCCGCCTGCCCCACCGTACCCTTGACCGGTTAGCTGGTTGCGCCTGGGCCGTCCGACAGTTTTTCTTGGGGAACTTGCAGTCTGGACACGTTCGCGCCTACTATCTTCCAATATCGGACGGGGAGGAACCGCCCGATCCCATCTGCATCACTAGCCGTGCAGGAGTCAGACTCAAGAGGCCATGGCGACCCATCCTTCCTTCTGATGTTGCTGCTGATGACGAGTTTTGGGTAGCCACTACTTTCATAGCGTCCGGCGTCGACGGCGTGTTCAGCGTCCTGCCCCCGTCCAAGATGAAGGTATGGGGACTCGTCTATGGCGCCAGGAACGACTTACACACTGATCGGCGGTCAACCGACAGATATATGCGTTACCGCCTGCCGCCAGATGGCCGCTACTCGCCGCTAATACACTTGGGACGAGCACCCGCTCAGGAGTGGAAGGAACTATGCCATTTCAATGTGTCCCCACACAACGAAGACTGCCGTGCCATTCCGCTGGAAATGATAGACCTGGCTGCTGTAAGCGAGCTCCTTTTTACGATTACGCTTACGGATACCGGATTAGGTAGTGTCCGACATCCGCCTAGCGCTGTATTCAGCCGAGTTGACGACTTACAAACCGTTCCCGCATCTGAAGATGATCCGGATAAGGATCGAATGCTGTACTGCCACCTGTCTGAGGGTGGCAGCTCCGCCGCCATCGGTAGGCCGCGGAACGTACTCCCGGCAAGCCCGTCGGGTGGCATTATGTTCGGACTCACCTTTCGCCAAGTCGAGGGCTCAGCCAAGGATTCCGTGACTGACACGCTGCTGTTCTACCACCCTGGAGGAAATCGCCGTCCTTACGGTTGGCTATCAGTGGACTGGCGGTAGAGCCACTTCTCTCGGTATCTGTGTGGCCCTGTCCACGACTCGTTCGCCCGTTGCCCCTACGACGAGGTTGACAGCAGGGACTGCCGCCCTCCTTACCGGCCCCCTTCCGGCTCCTCATGCAGCAGCCCGCGTTAGCCCCTCCGTTCCCGAGGTGTCAGTCCCGTTACTGTGGGGCAGCCACCTGCGGGATACCAGGGCCAGCACCACCGCCGCCACGCCTCTCGTGGGTATGCGGCTGCTGGACCGGCACGTCCTGAAAATCGAAGTAGAGCGCGGTGGCCCCGTCGTCATCCAATCCAGGGAGTAGCCGTTCATCCTCGCCCCATCCGCATCCATGAATGGGGCGCTTTTTTGCGTATCGGGGCGTGCACGCATGGCCGCGCACCCATCCGGACTACGAGACCTGCAATAATAATCAAGCAACGAGAAAGAAGAGGTGCGAGTTGTGCTGGAGGCCATAGTTCATGCCCCTACCAAGGTGATGGAGAGTGGAAAAACAGAATTACTGGGACATAGTTGCTTGACATGAAGGTCGGCCAATTTCGCCAATGCCGACATTATATCCTGTGGTTCTTGAGGAATTCGTCCGTAGGGTTATAGACAGCGGTCAATCGACGCTCTATGGCTTCCTCGATCCACAACTTGACATGCCGTCTAATATCCTCGCCACATTGCCATTGGTGAGCTTTATCTCCCTCTCCGAAGGACATCGGCCAATTGGGATGTGCGTCTCTCAACTTCGTCGGGTCTATTAGGACGAATGACTCATTTCTCGCTTCTAGGTCAGCGATGGCAGTCGCTAAATCCTCCGTTTGATGCACTCCAGTCGGATTGGCGTTGGGAGCTTTTCCTTGCAGCGTGGACAGCCAGCACTTCGACAACGATTCGTCTATCAGGGGTAACTCTCCGATACTCCAGCTTGTAGAAATGTGCTTATCCGACAATACTTCAGAGGGATCTTTCCCAGGGGAGTAGAAGGGCTTTACAACGTAATCTCGGCTACTCCAATCCACAAGCGATTGTTTTCTGATGATATTCTTCAGGCATATAATGAATATGGATTGTGCCTGCGAATAAATTTCATAATCCTTCTCATTCACCTGTAATCCGTTATGAACGATTTCGGACCGCAGGGTGTAGAACGACGTCATCCGTTCGTAAGATTGGTCCTTTTCCTCCACGGTCTCGGCGTAAAGCCATGACGCTCTTTTGGCAAGAGTCCTTGTGACTTGAGAAGAGTTCCCTACATCGAGCAATGACTCAAATGCTGTGGCGAGGTCAATAAATCTATCCTCCAGTTTCAGGCGTGACGTTGCGGACTGAAAACGCGAAAGGGGGACCCACAGGTGCCGCTTCACGTCCAGGGAACAGTCGCCAAAGTTTTCAGCAAGAGAGCGCAATTCAGATGTGTCCAGGTAAGGCAGGATAAAATCTGAAGAGAAAATGGGGGTCAAGAAATTATGAATGGACCATCCCGAGATGGGAAGGTGGTTAATGGATGGCAGAGTATCGAATATGACCGGGGCAACGACACTGGTTTGAGCGAAGGGATAGAATTCCCTTTGTGTAATCAGAGAAAGCAGGTAGCACAGTACGCCAATATCGTCCCGCGCCAATCCCGCCAGTTTGGGAATGGCTCTCGTGCTGTGCGCAGCATCCCAGGTTCCAGGCGTGACGCTGGCTTCAACAATCAATCCGCAACCCGCCCCGTTAATTCTGTTCAGGTCCGGGCCGGCCACAAAATCTTCGAGCGGCGCGGTCAATGACTTTAACTCCTCCCACGTGACCAGCCTACTGCTTTCATCAAGAGAAACACTTTCTGCGATCCTGGTGCCGGCGAGAAAGAAGATCAACTGCATCGGGACAGCATCGCTCTCGAAGAAGGTCTGCAAGACTTCGACCACCTTAGCCTCAGTGTGCACAATCGCACTCATGACGACTTTATCCACAAACTTTTCAATCGGCATGCCGACGCTGATCGAAAAACCCACCGAATAGTCACAGGTGAGAAACTGTCTGGTCGAATCAAAGTACTTATCCAGCGCCGACAACGACATCAGGTATTCTGCGAGTGCTTGGTTGTGGTGTTGCTCCACTAGAGGTTCAGCCCGGCGAATCACACGGTCATAGCCGCTCGCGGTATCTGGAAAATGAGCTCTGTATTGAAGTGGAGTTAAAAGCACTTTATCTTGGGTAGCAGTACGTAACTCCACATCAACAAGAGCGCTGCTGACTGCCCGGCTGATTAGTCGATGTAATTCTGAGCGAGTGGATTCCATGAGTGTTGCTCCACGTATGGATCGATGCCTGGCTTACCTTAGTCTTTCCTTTCGAGGAAGTTGAACTCCAGGGGCGAGGGTCCGTAAGTGGCCAGGACAGCCGCCGGAATCCCTGAGCGTCGCTCTCAGTGAAAAGCCCCGTAACCGCAGCCGGGGAAAGGGAGCCATTCCTGTTCCGGCCAGATTGACGGGCGTTTGCTCATACCCTCCAGGTTCGTCAGTATCTTGTGAGCGGTGACGGCGAACGCGGCCCGCTCTTCGTTGCCGGAGAAGTCCGCCGGGTTCACATCCCAATCCGCAGGGAGTGATGAAGAGCGGCAACGGATCCACCGGGGCGCTTGCAACACCATTGTACATACCCCATGGGAATTGGAGCGAACCGGGTCGCCGCGAAGTATCCTCGGCTGGTGGAGTGTTGCTCCTGGGGTGGTCGAGACCCTCGGCAAAGTCCTGTGGCTCCTGGTTGGCGGTCCCGGCCTTGGGACGGCTCTGCTTTTCCTCCCGGGCTTGCCATATCCTGACTGCGACGAAAAAGAACGGGGCAGCCAGAAGAGCTGTCAACCCCGCTACTATGCCGTAGCCCGCTAGGGTTCCGGCGTGGGCGTTCTGGCCCGATTCGATCTATTCAATGGCGACGTGGATAATCGTCGCTGGCAATAACCCCGCGCCCGTGAAGGTTGCGGCGGCACCCAGGATTCGGCTACCAAAAACGGGTTTGGCGTTGAACGCCTTGTTGCTTCCAATGAGGAGCGTAAGGTAAACAGCAGCGATCTGGGCTTCGAAGGCGTCCAGCTGGTCCGGAACTGCCAATGCTGCGATGAGGGACACGATGCAAGCAGCGCCCAGGATGCCGTATATGATCACTCTGCCGTATTTCCCTGGTGCTGTGAGCAACCTCAAGTTCTCCCCTTCGGAAACTCCAGTTGGTGCGTCAATGCTCTTGAACCCGGCTGCGGATCTCGGTGCCAGCCGCAGTGAATCGACGTATACGGCTTCACCTCGCTCTCTCGCTATCCCGGGCATTTGCTGGCTGCTCCATCGTCTCCCCCTCCGCCATCCGGTAGCCCACCCTGGGCTCGGTGAAGATGTAGGTGGGGAGGTCCGCGTTATCCCCCAGCTTCCGCCGCAGGGTGTTGACCACGGTGCGCATTGGACGCACGTCACCGTTGTTCACCGGTCCCCAGACCCTCTGCAACAGGTGCTCGTAGGTGAGCGCCCGCCCGGCGTTGGCCGCAAGCTCGGCCAGCATCCGGCGCTCGACGGCGGTCAGCGGGACCGGACCGACGGATAGCGTCACCCGCCGCCGGGCGTAGTCCAGGCCCAAGTCCTCCTCACGACCATCCCGGAGGCCGGGTCTTGAACCGGGGCAACCGGTGCATTTACGGACGCTTACACAAACACTTACAAGACCTGATGATAAATCAAGGTTCATCTAACAGCCATCTGATAGAGATGGTGTATAATGCAGCCTGTGCGTGGAGGCCGAGGACCGCGGGCGCGTCATCATAGAAGGAAGGGGGTAACAGCAGCGTCATGCTCGATCCGCAGATCGCCGATACCGCTAGTGCTTCCCGCTCCGTTGCGGGCCTCCTTGCCCTGCTTACCCACCCCTGAAAGGGGTATGTAAAGGGTTTTCAGGGGGCGAATGGCAGGTAATTTCCAGGTTGGGCTTGTGTTTGGGCCAAGGTCCGGGCAACAGCCAGACCCGGGTCAAGAGCCTTCCCTTGAGCACCAGCCGTCTCAGCCAGTTGACGCCATGGCGAAATACGCTGACGGTGCGGCCCCGCTTGTGTCCGGGGTGGCGGTGTTCGGAAGCCAGCGCCTTGGGCGGCGTTCTCAGGTTGCCCGGGGCAATTCTGAGGTCATTGGCGTCCTCCACCCTGGTGCCGTAGGCCAGGGCCAGCAGGGTTGCCACCGACAGCACCAGCCAGTGGCGGGAGACTCGGGTTGGGTTGGTGCGCTGGGTCTTGTCCCACTTCCAGCCCAGGCTCTTGATGGCCTTGAACCACAGTTCGATCCAGAAGCGCAGGGCGTACCAGCTGGGTCCCACCTTAGCGGGTTCAAAGTCGGTGAGGATGGTCCAGGGTTCTTCCTGCTCGGCGTACCAGACCACCAGCAGGGTGCAACGGCGCTGGGCGGTAGGTGGGCCGAAGGCGGTGCCGCGCCCGATCCAGGCGGTATCGGGACGGGAAACGAAGCGCTGGGCAGGCAACCGGCGTCCACCATCGACACAGAAAGTGATGTTCTTCCGGTAGCGCATGTAGGGATGCCAGCCCTGAGCGCGTATCTGCCGCCACAGCTTGGGGCTGGATATGCCCCGGTCGCAGAGCACGATGACGGTCATGTCACTGGGAACCGCTGGGGCCAGTTCCCTAAGCAGCTTCACCGTGGGATCCATCCAGAACCCGCGCTGGGTGGCCCGGTGGATGCGCCAGGCCACGGGAATAGCGCAACTACGGTAGACCACGCTGATTACGATGGCGGTGGTCTGGTCGCCTTTCAGCGTGGGGTTATGGCCAGGGCCAGTCGTTCGGAATGCCACCAGGCCAGGACCCACCGAAGCAGGGGCGCGAAGCAGAGACTCACGTCCAGTTGGGTCTGGCAGGGACGGGCCCGGTCGCTGCCGTCGTAGAGCCACTCCCGGAGATACTGGCGCAAGTGGAACAACCTGCGCCAGGGCGAGAGGGCGGAGGCCACGGCGTTCTGGCAGGCGCTGCCAGCGAGAATGGCGCCGCACACCCACAGAACCAGCCCTGCCAATTGAGCCTGAGTGAGGTTAGGTAGATGCGTTTCAATAATCTGCTGCATCTGATAGCATTCCCTTGGAAGGCGCATGGGAGACCTCCGGCATCTGGTTTCTTCACTGTCACCAAGATGCCAGAATCCCGTGCGCTTTCCAAGTTCTCAGGCCAGTTTCACCCTATACCTACCCCTTTCAGCTCCCCCCCCCCCACGAACATATATTCTAATAAGCCCTCGACGCATCTTCAGGACCACCCAAGGCCAAATCCGGGCTGCCACACTGCACGTCCCTGCTCAATCTCCTCCCCACTAGGGCCATTGGCCCCTTGCCTCCGTGTCGTGGACACCTTGGGCAACCTCCTGGAAGTAGTGGTCCACGCCGCTAACATTCAGGACCGGGACGGGGCCCGGTTGTTGCTGGAACGGCTGAGGGCGGAAGCCAAGTCAAGCATGAAGCTAATCTGGGCGGATGGAGGCTACAAGGGCAGGTTGGTGGATTGGGTTCGGGAAAAGCTGGACGCCCTGCTGGAGGTGGTGCCCCGGCCTTCCCAGCAGCAGGGCTTTCAGGTGTTGCCCCGGCAGTGGGGGTGGAGCGCACCCCGGGGTGGCTAAACCGCTACCGCCGGCTGAGCGAGGACTATGAGCGTCTGGTTGAAAGCAGTGAAAGCATGGTTTACATCTCTTCCATTCAGACCATGCTCAACCGGCTGGCTCCCGGTAGCTAATTTTCAAATAGGCTCTGATTGATTGAAAACCCCATAACATACCGTTGTCAGCCCCCTGGACGCATCAGCAACCGTTGGCGAAAAGAGCGGAAGAAATTCCGCAAAATCAAGAGGTTCAAGCGCGCCCTAAAGTACAAGGACCATGATCAATTCAACCAGACTGCCAGTACGCACCACAACGACATGGGCCGCCATACTGCTGACCATCGCAGCAGCGCTGCTGTTTGCCCAGCTGAAAAGCCCGGAAACCGCGCAGGCGCAGGAGCCACCCGTATGCTACGCCGACGATATGAAGGCGAAGGTCTATATCGAAGGCCCAGACGGCAACGAGCAGCAATATGACACGACTGACGACTTGGCTAATGTTTCGGCAAACGCACTGGCGCTGCAAAGAGGGCCCGAAGGCATATCCATAAACTACACGCTCGTATTCTCAGGGGAGTATATCACCAGTACGGAAGATGGCCCATGCAAGGACCAGGCTGCGCCAACCAAACGCGCTGGTTTCCAGCCAGAAACGCCGTATGAAAACGAACGAGTTGGTGGAGAAGGGGCAAGCCCCATCCCGGAAGCCTGGGTCGAACTCATATTCAATGACGGCGACGGCCGGGACACTACCGCCACTCTGCCGCCAGCGATAATGCCAGAAAGGATAGCTGTAAAGGGCCAAGAAGCAGACTGGGGAGGCAGAGACCTCAGGGGACAGCCACATAACATAGGCGAAACAGAAGATCCCGAGGACAACGCAGGCGGAATACCGCTAAGACAACCGGTGGGCATGAATGTCAGGCCCGGCAACAACGATATGAAGTACCTGGTTGCCAACCTGGTAACCTACACCACGGCGAGTTACAACACTGACAATAAAGTAAAGAAGGTCCTGGCAACAACCTACATAAAGTTGGAAGGCTTCCCGGATACCGTTATCACATACACGCCGGTCCCGGCGACCGGAGATAAGACTCCCCTGACGCTGACGGAGGGAGGCGGAATTACCAATGACCAGGGCAGCGTTGAAGGTTTTACCATTGACCTCCTCACCACAGGCGTCAATCCGATATTCGGCGACCCGGGCGCAAGCGGTAAGGATACCACCCTATCCCACACCTTCTGGCTGGAGTCCTCCTGCACGGGAACCAGCGAAATAGGGCGCGTCGAACTGCCAACGGAAGGCGACGTGATATGGAAACTCGACCAAGTCGCCACCCAAGCCAGCTTCGGGGGAACACTGTCCCGACTAACCGCATTTGACGACTCATTATGGGAAAGAACGGAGGAGCTCTGTCTGCACGGCGGGATAAAGGCGGTGAAGGGCGAGGACATTGACATCCAATACTCCACGATGACCACCAACCCCCTGACCCTGGAAGATAACGAGCCGGACCCATCGCTGACCTTGGAACTGGGCCCTGATCTGGATGAATTGGCGGAGGGGAAATATACCGTCGAAGCCAGGTCGCAGGCAGACACGGATCACCAAATACGTTACCGGGCGGCTCTGAGATGGGATGATGACTCCAGCACCGTACCCGAATACCCGGTGATATTCACCATGTCCGTTCTCGACGGAACGGCCGTACTGGGAACACACTACGGCGGCGAGCACGTAGCCGGAGAAGAAACAATCTCTTGGACCGTGCTGTCCGACGCCAACTGGAACGGCCAGGTCGATGAGGGCCTGTCATTCAGCGGCAAGTTTGACCTGACCGCCCTGGGCATCACTGGGCAAGGGCCAAGCCACGAGCTGGAGATCCAGGCGGCAATAGCCGGGTCCGGAGCGGATCCGGTGAGGCAAACAATAGCCATGGTAAACTCGGCGCCAACCTTCCCTAGTGAAGAAACCGGGATGCGGGAAATCAGCGAAATCCCCGGCGCCGGCACGGTGGAAAACACCGCCAGGAACGTAGGAGACCCGGTAGACGCCAGCGACAACGACACACTGACCTACACGCTGGGCGGGGATGACGCCGCCTCCTTCGAGATAGTGGAGAGCAGCGGCCAGTTGACCACCAAGATCGGCACGAGCTACGACTACGAGGCCAAGGCGTCCTACGAACTGACCGTCACAGCCGGCGATGGGACCACTACGACGGAGCAAACGGTGACCGTCAACCTGACCGACGTAAACGACGCGCCGGTGTTCACGGATGGGGACTCCACAATGCGCAGCGTCCCGGAGAACAGCGGGGCAAGCGTGAACGTGGGCAACCCGGTGTCGGCGACGGACCAGGACCGGGACGCAGACGGGAACCAAGACACGCTGACCTACACGCTGGGCGGCACGGACGCCTCCTCCTTCGAGATTGACGAGGGAACCGGACAGCTGACCACGAAGTCCGGCGTGAACTACGATTACGAGAACAATCCTTCCTACTCGGTCACCGTGGGAGTGGGTGACGGAACGGATAACGAATCCATCGCGGTGACGGTGAACCTGACCGACGCCAACGACGCGCCGGTGTTCACGGAGGGGGAGAGCGCCGTCCGCAGCGTCCCGGAGAACAGCGGGGCAAGCGTCAACGTGGGCGCGGCGGTGTCGGCCACGGACCAGGACAGGAATCCGGCAGACACGCTGGCCTACACGCTGGGCGGCACGGACGCCGGCTCCTTCGAGATAGTGGAGAGCAGCGGCCAGCTGACCACCAAGCAGGGCGTGAGCTACGACCTGGAGACCAAGGCCAGCTACTCGGTGACGGTGACGGCCACCGACCCCGACAGCGCCGCCGACTCCATCGCCGTCACCATCAACCTGACCGACGTAAACGACGCGCCGGTGTTCACCGAGGGGGACTCCACGACCCGCAGCCTGGCGGAGAACACGGCGGCGGGAGAGAACGTGGGTCTGCCCCTGACCGCCACGGACCAGGACAACGACACCCTGGCCTACACGCTGTCGGGCACGGACGCGGACTCCTTCGAGATCGACGGGGGGACGGGACAGCTGACCACCAAGCAGGGGGTGAGCTACGACCTGGAGACCAAGGCGTCCTACTCGGTGACCGTAACGGCCACCGACCCGGACAGGGCCGCCGACTCCATCGCGGTGACGGTCAACCTGACCGACGTAAACGACGCGCCGGTGTTCACCGAGGGGGAGAGCGCCGTCCGCAGCCTGGCGGAGAACACGGCGGCGGGAGAGAACGTGGGCCTGCCCGTAGCGGCCACGGACCAGGACCGGGACGCAGACGGGAACCAAGACACCCTGACCTACACGCTGTCGGGCACGGACGCGGACTCCTTCGAGATCGACGGGGGGACGGGCCAGTTGACCACCAAACAGGGGGTGAGCTACGACCTGGAGGCCAAGGCGTCCTACTCGGTGACGGTGACGGCCACGGACCCGGACAGCGCCGCCGACGCCATCGCGGTGACGGTCAACCTGACCGACGTAAACGACGCGCCGGTGTTCACGGAGGGGGAGAGCGCCACCCGCAGCGTCCCGGAGAACAGCGGGGCCAGCGTCAACGTGGGCAACCCCGTAGCGGCCACGGACCAGGACAACGACGCCCTGACCTACACGCTCTCCGGCACGGACGCCGCCTCCTTCGAGATTGACGGCGCCACCGGCCAACTGCAAACGAAAGAGGGCGTGGCCTACGACCTGGAGACCAAGGCCAGCTACTCGGTCACAGTAACGGTCACCGACCCGGACAGCGCCGCCGACGCCATCGCGGTGACGGTCAACCTGACCGACGTAAACGACGCGCCGGTGTTCGCGGAGGGCGAGAGCGCCACCCGCAGCTTGGCGGAGAACAGCGGGGCCAACGTCGACGTGGGCAACCCCCTATCGGCCACGGACCAGGACAACGACGCCCTGACCTACACGCTCTCCGGCACCGACGCCGCCTCCTTCGAGATCGACGGCGCCACCGGCCAACTGCAAACGAAAGAGGGGGTGAGCTACGACCTGGAGGCCAAGGCGTCCTACTCGGTGACGGTGACGGCCACCGACCCGGACAACGCCGCCGACTCCATCGCGGTGACGGTCAACCTGACGGACGCCAACGACGCGCCGGTGTTCACGGAGGGGGACTCCACAACCCGCAGCCTGGCGGAGAACACGGCGGCGGGAGAGAACGTGGGCCTGCCCATATCAGCCACGGACCAGGACAACGACACCCTGGCCTACACGCTGTCGGGCACGGACGCGGACTCCTTCGAGATAGTGGAGAGCAGCGGCCAGTTGACCACCAAGTCCGGGGTCAGCTACGACCTGGAGGCCAAGGCGTCCTACTCGGTGACGGTGACGGCCACCGACCCGGACAACGCCGCCGACTCAATAGCGGTGACGGTCAACCTGACCGACGTGAACGACGCGCCGGTGTTCACGGAGGGGGAGAGCGCCACCCGCAGCGTCCCGGAGAACAGCGGGGCCAACGTCAACGTGGGCGCGGCGGTGTCAGCCACGGACCAGGACGGGGACACCCTGGCCTACACCCTGTCGGGCACCGACGCCGGGTCCTTCGAGATCGACGGGGGAACGGGGCAGCTGACCACCGTAGCTGGCGTAACCTATGACTACGAAGCCAAGCAGACCTACTCCCTGACGGTGGAAGCATCCGACCCGGAGGGCGCCAGCGCCTCCATCAGCGTGACCGTCAATCTGACGGACGCCAACGACCCGCCGGTCTTTGATGAAGGAACGGGCGCCACCCGCAGCCTGGCGGAGAACACGGCGGCGGGAGAGAACATCGGCGCGCCCCTGACCGCCAGGGACCAGGACGGGGACACCCTGACCTACACGCTTTCGGGAGCCGACGCTGGCTCCTTCGACCTGAACGCCGCCACCGGGCAACTGACCATTAGGGAGAGCGTGACCTATGATTACGAAGCCAAGCAGACCTACTCCCTATCAGTAACGTCGGAGGACCCGGAGGGCGCCAGGGCCTTCATCGACGTGACCGTCAACCTCGTGGAGAGTCAGGAAGCGGCGGTCAACAATGCCCCGTTCTTTGACGCCGGGCCGAGCGCGGCCTTCAGCCTGGCCGAGAACAGCGCGGCGGGAACCAGCGTGGGCCTGCCCCTGACCGCCACTGACCAAGACGGCGACACCCTGACCTATTCCCTGTCGGGTACTGACGCGGGTTCCTTTGAGATAGACGCCGCCTCGGGCCAGTTGCTGACCAGGGAAGGGCGTGAGCTACGACTACGAGGCCAAGCAGACCTATTCCCTAGCGGTAACAGCGGAGGACCCGGAGGGCAGCAGCGCCTCCATCGCCGTGACAGTCAGCCTGACCGACGTGGAGGAAGCGGCGCCCAACAACGCTCCGGTCTTCGACGAAGGGGACAGCACGGAACGCACCCTAGCCGAGAACACGGCGGCGGGGACGGACATAGGCTCGCCCATCACCGCTACCGACCCTGACAGTGACACGCTGACCTACTCCCTGTCCGGCGCCGACGCCGGCTCCTTCGACCTTAACGACGCCACCGGGCAACTGACCACCAGGGAGGGAGCAACCTACGACTACGAGGTCAAGTCAACCTACGCGGTGGTGGTAACTGCGGAAGACCCGGAGGGCGCCAGCGCCACCGTCGCCGTCACCGTCAGCCTGACGGACGTTGCCTTGGGGACGCTGTTCTCCGGCGTTCCGGCGGCCCTGGCCCAGACCCCCCCGGCGGTCGGCGCCTCGGCGTCCCAAACGGGCCTTACGGTGGCTGAGGGCGGCAGTGGAACCTACACCGTCTACCTGTCCAGCCAGCCCACGGGCAACGTGACGGTTAGGCCGTCCAGCGACAACACCGCCGTCGCCACGGTCTCGGGCCCGCTTATCATCACGCCGGACAACTGGAGAGTGCAGCAGACGGTCACCGTCACCGGCGTAGAGGACAGCATCGCCAACAACCCCGACGGGCAGCGCACGGCCACCATCACCCACACCGCCACGGGCGGCGGCTACACCCCCGCAACAATGACCGAGTCCGTCACGGTCACCGTGACCGACAACGACGCGGTTGACTACGACCTTGATGACGACAACCTGATTGAAGTAGGAAACCTACCGCAGATCCACGCCATGCGCTGGGACCTGGACGGGAACGGCGCGGCCTCGACCGGCAACGAAGCCGCCTACGCTGCCGCCTTCCCCGATGCGCCAACCGGCATGGGCTGCGCCGGCACCTGCGCCGGCTACGAGCTCACCGCCGACCTGGACTTCGACACCGACGGCAGCGGCACGGCCAACAACGGCGATACCTACTGGAACGGCGGCGCCGGCTGGGAGCCCCTCGGCGACAGCACTACTGCGTACATCGCCAAATTCAACGGCAACGGCCACGTCATCTCCAACCTGTTCATCAACCGGACGACCAGCATGAACGGGCTGTTCGGGGAGATTGCTGCCTTCGCAGACATTAGGAACGTCGGGCTGGTTCACGTTGATGTAACCGGGGATGCAACCCTGGGGCAACAGACCGGCGCCCTGGTGGGTAGTGCGAGCGGCGATACGACCAAGGTCAGCTCCAGCTACGCCACCGGCAAGGTCAATGGCGCCTCAAGTACCGGCGGGCTGGTCGGCAGGAACTTGGGATTGATCATCGCTGCCTGGGCTGACGTCGCGGTAATGGGCAACAGCGCCGGCAGCAGCGGCGGCCTGGTCGGTTACAACGGATCTACCGGCTCGATAACCGCTTCCTACGCCCTGGGCACGGCCTTCGGCGTTCAGGGCGGCAGCAACGGGCTGGTGGGCCGCCAGCACCAGAATGGCGTCGTCAACGACAGCTACTATCTCATCCCCGGCACTTCCGAGACCGCCCAGGGCAAAACCCGCTCCACTTTGCAAGGCACACTCTCGTACACCGGCATCTACGCGGACTGGAACGTGGACCTGGATGGCGAGGGCAAGCCGGACGACCCCTGGGACTTCGGCACGGAAACCGAATACCCCAAGCTCGAGCTGAGGGAGGCAGGGATAGACTATACCCTGCCTGTGGTCAGCATCAGCGGCAAGGCGGTCCGGGAGGGAACGTCGGCGGACTTCCGGCTGACCGCTTCCCGCGCGGTGGACTACGACCTCTACGTCCTGGTGCGGGTCTTCACCGGCGGTGACTTCGGGTGGGCGCCCGCCACCTCCGGCTATCATACGTTCCGCCTCCCCGCCGGCCGGACGCAGACCCGCCTGCGGTTCGCAACCCACGGCGATGCTGTCGCGGAGCCGGACGGCTCCATCACCGTGTCGGTGACGCCCCTTCACGCCTCCTATAGGACCGCCCCCTCGCCGGACAACCGGGCAACGGTCATCATCCGGGACGACGATGCTCTGCCGGCGCCGCCCGTGGCCCCGGGGGAGTGGGTGACCTACCCCGCGTTCGTGGGCCTGAACGGCTACGTCCCCGGCGACGTCTTCGACGACACCTACAAAGTGTCGACACCCGGGCCGCTTGGCGGATCGTACTATCGTCCGTACCAGTGGCGTTGGGCTCAGCTCTCCGGCCCCGCCGTGGACCTGAGCCAGGATAGCTACACGGCGTACTTCAGACTGCCGGACCTGCCCTATGGAACGCTGCTGAAGTTCCGGGTAACGGCGACCCAGAACCCCGAAGGGCTGGCCCGCGCCGGGCAAGACACATCCTCGCCGGCAACCAAGAGCCACGACCTGCTGCTGCGGGTGGACAACCCCGGCAACGGCCGGCCGCCCGCCCATCCCGTGGCCGATGCGGGTCCCGACCGGACTGCGGCGACCGGCCAGTCCATTACCCTGGACGGCGTGAATAGCAGCAGCCCCACCGAAAGCTGGCATGACCTGGACTACAGCTGGCAGCTCACGTCTGCGCCGGGGAATGTGCTGAATAGCTACACCCCCTGGACCGCGGCCCTGGACATGCTGGAATTTGCCGACACCCACCGGCCCACCCTTGTTATGCCCGAACTGTACGCGGGCGAAGCCCTCCGGTTCAAGCTGACCGTCTCCATCTGGGGGCGGACCCACACGGACACGGTGCTGGTCAAACCTGCGGCGCCAGAGGTTCCCGTCGCCGAGGCCGGCCCCGACCAGGAGCAGGCGCCCGGCCGCAGAGTCGTCCTGCAGGGCGGCAACGGCGGCAACTTCTACGGCGAAGGGGCGCGGATGGAATACGGCTGGGCGCAGTTGTCCGATCCGGCGGTGGCTCTGAGCGGCGAGAGGACGGTCAACCCTTGGTTCGTCCTGCCGGAGAACGCGCCGGTGGGCCGCGCCCTGCGATTCGAGATGACCGTAACTGACCTCGAGGGCCAGACGGCTTCCACCACGGTGACCGTAACCGTGGTGGAACCCATCCCGCCCACGGCCAACGCCGGGCCGGACCAGGAAGCGCCCTCCGGGGCAACCGTCACTCTCCGGGGCGCGGGCAGCGTCAACCCCTACGGCGAGCCGGCGGACCTGAACTACCTCTGGACCCAAATCTCCGGCTTCTCGGTGACACTGAGCGGCGACACGCTGGCCGAGCCGTCCTTCACCATGCCGTCCGCCGCCGAGGGAGCGGCGCTGGAGTTCCTGCTGACCGTCACCGGACGGGAGGGCGAGAGCGACTCCGACACGGTGACTGTGACCGTCGCCGCGCCGGTTATCCGGCCCACGGCCTGCGCCGGGCCGGACCTGGCGGGAACGCCGGGGGGCCAGGTAATCCTGGAGGGCCGGTGCAGCACGAATCCCTACGGCGCGTGGTACCAGATGACCCACGCCTGGGCGCAACTGTCCGGGCCAGCCGTAACCGTGTCCGACGCCACCGTGGGCAACCCCAGCTTCACCGTCCCCGCTGATGCGGCGGACGGGACGACGCTGGAGTTCCGGCTGACCGTGACCGACCGGGAAGGGGAGTCGGATTCCGACACGATGACGGTGACGGTTGACGCGTCGCTGCCGGATACCCGGGTGGATTACGACGTTGACGGCGACAACCTGATTGAGGTGGCGAACCTGGCCCAGCTCCACGCCATATTCCATGACTTGAACGGCGACGGTCAGCCCGATCCAACCGATGCCGGCGAGTTCCATACCGCCTACGCCAACCCGCTGCCCGGCCTGGGCTGCGAGGCGACCTGCGCCGGCTACGAGATGGTCGACAATCTGGACTTCGACACCAACGGCAATGGCCGCGCCGATGCCGGGGATGCCTACTGGAATAACGGCAGCGGTTGGCTGCCCATCGGCGGCGGCGGTGTGGGATACTCCGGCGAATTCAACGGCAACGGCCATACCATCTCCAACCTGTACCTGAACCGCAGCGGAGCCGACTACGGTCTGTTCGGCCGTCTCGGCGGCCGGGGCTACATCCACCACGTGGGGCTGCTCAACGTCAGCGTGACCAACACGCAGCGCGCGGCGGTTGCGGGTGGCGGGGATACCGGCGCCCTGGTCGGGGAGGTCATGTCCGGCGACGCGCTGGTGGCAGCCAGCTTCGCCACCGGATCAGTGTCCGGCGGCTGGCAAACCGGGGGACTTGTGGGCGACAACGAAGGCCGGATTGTCGCGTCCTGGACCAACGTCGCCGTCTCCGGCGGCAACAAGGTGGGCGGCATCGCCGGCGACAACACCGGCACGGTCATCGCCAGCTACGCCATCGGGTCGGTCCATAGCGATTCCACCCAATACGTGGATGGCGTCGCCGGGTACAGCCACGACGGCGGCAGCGTCCGGGACAGCTACTTCAACACCGGCGCCTACGCGTCGGCCAGCGCCGGCGGCAGGTCTGCCGCCCAGTTGCGGGCGCCTGTGGACTACGCCGGCATCTACGCCAACTGGAACGTGGACTTGAACCGCGACACCGGCGCCGACGACCCCTGGGACTTCGGAAACGGCGGACACTATCCACTGCTGAAGGCGGATAGCGACGGCGACGGCGCTGCCAGCTGGGAGGAGTTCTCCGGACAAACGCGGTCGGTAGTGGCCCCCACGGCCACGGCGGGCCCGGACCTGACCGGGGCGCCGGGCGAAAGCGTTACTCTACAAGGCAGGGGCAGCACGAACCCCTACGGCAAGTGGTGGCTCATGGAACACCGGTGGACGCAGTTGTCCGGGCCGACCGTCACCCTCAGCGACGCCACCGTGGCCGACCCGACGTTCACCGTGCCGGCCGACGCAACGAATGGCACGACGCTGGAGTTCCAACTGACCGTCACCGATAAGGAGGGCCAGTCCGACTCCGATACCATGATCGTCACGGTGGGCGCGCCGGAAGCCGTCCGGCCAACGGCCAACGCCGGCCCGGACCTGACGGGCGCGCCGGGCGGGAGCGTGACCCTGCAAGGCAAGGGCAGCGCGAACCCCTACGGCAAGTGGTGGCGCATGGCCCACCAGTGGACGCAACTCTCCGGCCCGTCCGTGACGCTGGACGAACCCACCCACGGCGACCCGACGTTCACCATCCCCGCCGACGCGGCGGGCGGGACGACGCTGGAGTTCGAGCTGACCGTCACCGATAAGGAGGGCGAGTCCGATTCGGACACCATGACCGTCACGGTGTCCGGCACTGAGCCGGAACCACCGCCGGGGCCGGAGAACACGCCGCCCACGGCTGCGATAAACGCGGCCCAGGTCGCTACGGCAACAGCCGGTGAGATAGTGGCATTGCAAGGCGCCGGCAACGACGCAGAGACGGCGGCGGAGTCCCTGACCTGCGCCTGGAGCCAGGTCGGAGGAACGCCGTCGGTGTCCATCGCCAACGCAGGTGCGGCTGCGGCCAGCTTCACCGCCCCGGACGTGACGGAGGAGATGCCGCTGACCTTCCGCCTGACGGTAACCGACGAGGGCGGCCTGTCGGCCAGCGCCGAGACAACCATTGCTATAAGCCCGGAGCCGGAACCGGAGAACTCGGCGCCCACGGCTGCGATAGACGCGGCCCAGGTCAATACGGCAGTGACCGGGGAAACGGTGCACCTGCAGGGCGTCGGCAATGACGCTGAGACGGCGGCGGAGTCGCTCACCTTCGCCTGGAGCCAGGCGGCAGGAACGCCCACGGTGTCCATCGCCAACGCAGACACGGCCACGGCCAGCTTCACCGCCCCGGATGTGACGGAGGAGACGGCGCTGACCTTCCGCCTGACGGTAACCGACGCGGACGGCCTGTCGGCCACCGCCGAGACGACCGTCACCGTCAGCCTGCCGCCCGAACCGGAGAACACGCCACCCACCTTTGACGAGGGGCCAGCGCGGAACGGAACCTGCCGGAGAACAGCGCAGCGGGGGAGAATGTGGGCGCACCGGTCACGGCAACGGACCAGGACAGCGACACCCTGACCTACACCCTGACCGGAGAGGACGCGGACTCTTTCGAACTGAACGCCGCCACCGGCCAGTTGACCACTGTAGCCGGTGTGAGCTACGACTACGAGAGCAAGGCGTCCTACGCGGTAACGGTGAAAGCGTCCGACGGCAACGGCGGAACCGCAAGCATCGCCGTAACCGTCAACCTGACGGACGTGGAGGAAGCGTTACCCAACCGGGTGCCGGTCTCCGACGAAGGGGACAGCGCGGAACGCACCCTGGCCGAGAACACGGCAGGCGGCGAGAACGTAGGTCTGCCGTTGACCGCCACCGACCCGGACGAGGACACCCTGACCTACTCCCTGAGCGGAGAGGACGCGGACTCCTTCGACCTGAACGCCGCCACCGGGCAGTTGCTCACCAAAGAGGGCGTGAGCTACGACTACGAGAACAAGTCAACCTATGCGGTGACGGTGGCGGCGGAGGACGGCGGCCACGCCGTTGCCACCATCGCCGTAACCGTCAACCTGACCGACGTCGAGGAAGTGCCGCCCAACAACGCCCCGGTCTTTGACGAAGGGGACAGCGCAACGCGCACCCTGGCCGAGAACACGGCAGGCGGCGAGAACGTAGGTCTGCCGTTGACGGCCACCGACCCTGACGAGGACACGCTGGCCTACTCCCTGACCGGAGAGGACGCGGACTCTTTCGACCTGAACGCCGCCACCGGGCAACTGACCACCAGGGAGGGAGCAGCCTACGACTACGAGGCCAAGTCAACCTACGCGGTGACGGTAACGGCGGAGGACCCGGAGGGAGCCAGCGCCTCCATCGCCGTGACCGTCAGCCTGACCGACGTGGACGAGACGCCGCCGGAACCGGAGCCCACGCCGCTCACGTCCTGCTTCACCAACCTGGGAAGCCTGAGCGGCGGGTCGGAATTCAGCGGAGCGTGGGACGACGCGGACTGCCGGGCCCACCACCAGGACAGCCTGGCTCGCTATGTTCACTTCACCCTATCGGAGGAGACCACGGTGGAAATCAGCCTGGAGTCGGGCGGGGCGCTGTTCGTGTCCAAAGATACTCCCAAGAACGGCTGGGGGACGCCGCCCAACAGCGACTATGAAACCCGCCGGATGGTCCGGCGGGGGAACGGCAAGCTGGCGCACGACGGCGAACACACCGGGAGTAACCGCGTCACCCTGACCCTGGCCGCCGGCGACTACACGGCGGAAGCGGCAGGCTCCGGCGGGACCTTCACCCTTGCCATAGGGTCGCAGTAGCGTCAGCAGGCATCGGGAGACTGCCCCGCTCCATTTGAGGGTAGTCTCCCGGCGAGAGATTGTGGTTCACATCCCAGCCCAGTCGCCAGGTGAGACGCCTCCTGGGGCAGGACCGGCCAGATGCCTAGACAGCGCATACGTTACAGCAGAATAACCCATGGCTTCCCCGCCGACTTCCCGCAGCGGCTGAAGCGGTTCAAGGAGGAGTCGGGCCTGCCCTGGGCGGAGATCGCCCGGCGGGTGGGCGCCGACGGCGAGAGCGTGAGGCGGTGGAAGGAGGGATGGGTCCGCCCCAACGCGGAGCACCTGGCGGCGCTGGACGGCCTGGCCGAAGCCCTGGGCCTGGGCCGCCTGCTCCGAGACTGAGGGCGCGGGGCTGAACGAAAAAAGGCGGCACACATAGGGGTTCAGCGTGAAGGAGGTCCCCTTCGCAATGCGAGGGGGACCTCTTTTCTTGCCACTCCCACCCCACAACGTTGGTGGGACATCCCGCCCGCCAACGAACCTGTACCTTCCCCGACCGGACCCGGTTCCCATCGAAGCAGCCCCACGGCCCCACGGCATTGGCTTGACAGGCGGGCATTGCGCAATGACCGGGACTGCACCATCATAAAGGTGTAGAAACAGACTCTGCGCCCGCCGGGTAACCTGCCCGGAGGCGTGAACCAGGACAAACGGGAGGAAGGAAATGGCCGGTGACGATGAGGGCATGGAACAGGGAAACCCGCCGGAGGAACCGGGCGAGTTTCGCCGGATGCTGGACGCTTTGGGCCGCGACGGACTGCTGCGGATGGTCGAGGCCCTGACGGAGAAGATCGAGGCGGACCCCGCCGACGCCGAATCCCTGTCCCTGCGGGGGCTGCTGAACGGGCAACTTGGGGAGCACCGCCGTTCGGCGGAGGACTACGGCCGGGTCATCGCCCTGGACCCGGAGGACGTGGAGCCCCGCCTGGGCCGGGCCCACGCCTACTTCGAGCTTAAGGACTACCGCCGGGCGCTGGCGGACTACGACGATGCCGTCCGTCTGGCGCCCGGTGACGCGGCGGCGCATTGCAGCCGGGGGTCGTGCAAGGCTCACCTGGGCGACCTGGCCGGGGCGATGGGCGACTTCGACCTGGCCGTCCTGCTGGACCCGGACGACGCCGAGGCCCACTACAACCGGGGGCTGACCCACGGCGAGATGGGAGAACATGGCGAGGCGGTGGAGGACATGAGCCGTGCCATCGAGCTGGAGCCGGAGTTGCCCGAGGCGTATTACTTCATGGGGATGGCCCACCGCGACCTGGGGGAGCCGGAGCAGGCCATCCGGGATTTCGACGCCGCCCTGGAGTTGGAGGAGAACTACGGCCTGGCCCGGTACGCCCGGGGCATCACCAGGCTCAACCTGGGGCGGTTCCATGACGCGTTGGGGGACTTTGACGCCGTGGTCGGGCTGGACCCGGACAACGCCGCCGCCCTGCGGGGCCGGGGCGTAGCCCTGGGCAGCCTGGGTCGCTACGAGGAGGCGCTGGCGGACCTGGACCGGTCCCTGTCCCTGGACCCGCACAACGCTGAGACCCTGGGCGCCCGGGGGCTGGCTCACGCTGACCTGGAGCAATACGAGCAGGCGATAGCGGACTACACCCGGGTCCTCGACCTCGACCCCGCCGATACCCGCGTCCGCTACAGCCGAGGTACCGCCCGGATGCGCCTGGGCCGGCACGGGGAGGCCGTTGAGGACTTCGACGCCATCATCGAGATGAAACCGGACGATGTGGGGGCGCACACGGGCCGGGGCTACGCCCACACGCTGCTGGGGCAGCACGAAAAGGCGGTTGATGACTACGACCGGCTGGTGGAGCTGACCCCCGGCGACGGGTTTGCCTACCACGCCCGGGGTTGCGCCCGTTTCGAGCTTGACCAACTGGACGGGGCGCTGGAGGACTTCGGGCGGGCCATATACTTGGACCCGGGTGACGTGGAGTCGCTGCGCCACCGCGCGGCCTTGTACCGCGAGTTGGGCCAGCCGGAGAAGGCGGTGAAGGACTATGACGAGGTTCTCCGACTGGAATCGGGCGACCCGTCCGCCAGGGAGGAGAGGCGGCTCGCCGTCGAGGAGGCGGAGCAGGCAAGAAGCTGAACCGGCAGGAACCGGAAGCCAGGGGAGGCCGTGGCCGTTGCAGCCACGGCCTCCCCATTTGTCTGACATTCAGCTTACCAGGCTAAACGTCACCCGGCTCCGGCTGCTTCAGCAGTGCGGAACAGCCCCGCTCGTCCACGATGTGATTTACCGAGAGCCGGCCCCGGCTGTCGTAGCCGGTGGTGTAGGCGTACTCGACCTCGGCGCCCCAAGGAACGCGGCCGCCGGTGCGGACGGTGCCGCCCCCGGGCGTGCTGCCGCTGTGCGGCCCGCCGGCGCCCTGGACCACCACGCCGTTGCGGGAACCCTTCTTCCAGGCCATCACCTTCAGTTCCACCGGAGCCACCAGCTCCGCCGCCGTGGGAGCGAACAGCACGTCGTGCAGCCGCTTCAGAACACTCCCCGACGGACTGCGCTGGCCGTTCATGATCTGGGAGAGATGGCCGTTGCTGATGCCCGCCAGCCGGGCCACCCGGTTCTGCGAATACCCGTGGGCATCCATCCGGTCCCAGAGGGCGCGCGGGTCAACGTTCCGGTGCTGGGCGGCCTCGACCTTCACGGGAGCATCCACCTTCGCCTGGATCCCCGGGCTCAAGTTTCGCTGGCCCCGGGACGCCTGGCTCATGTAGCCGACACTCACCCCCACCTGTTCCGCCAGTTCCCCCATGCTCAGGCCCTTCTCCCGGGCCCGCTCCCGGATGTAGCTGCTCTGCCCCTTCCCTCTCACCAGGCCACCCTGGCGGTAGACCACGCCCTGGCCCGGCACCTCGCCCAGGACCGCCATGACCCTCTCCCGCAGCATGGGAGACCAGGGCCTGCTGCCGCTACTGACCTGGGACACGTAGCCGTAGCTGACGCCCATCTTCTCCGCCAGTTGCTTCAGGGTGAGGCCCTTGCGCCGGGCGGCGGCCCGCAGTTCGCTCTCGGGCTTGCCCTTGGGCTGTCCGTTGTCCGCCGCGCCGTCCTGCATCTGCCGGACCTGCTGCGCATCAATGACGGGGTTGTCCTTGCCGTTGACCGTTGCCGTGGTGTCGATGGTGGTGATCGCCTTCATGTCGTTTTCCTCCGAAACGCAGAAAGCGGGGGCCGGTCCCTTTCGAGACCGGCCCCCGCTTTGCTGTGAGCTGTGTATTTCAGTTAGTCAGTTGCGGCTCAACCGGCCGCCTCTTGGTTCCTGCCGCCTCGCTCAAGAAAGAGACGTGCCTGGGGTTGCCGCTGGTTCACCCCTTCCACCAAGATTCCGGTGGCGGAGGGAGAGCCCGGATCAATGTTCGTGATGTTCACCTCCTGGTTGTGATGGTCGTTGATTTCCTGCCCGTTGCTGCCGTGGCCGTGGTTGCTGCCGGTGGCGGCCTCTGGTTCGGTGAGCCCGTCGCCCACGCCGCCCATGTCGCAACGCAGGGCCAGGTTGAGCGGCGCAATTCGGCGTTCCGGCGCGAGACGCAATTCGCCCAGGGCCGGGTTGAGCCACGGGAAACGCAGGATGGGGTTGGCGAAAGACGCAGTTCGGCCAGGGTGTCGTTCAGCCGCAGGGCGAACCCAGGGAACTGCCGTGAGGAAAGTTGGAAGTGGGACGCGGTCCGGCAACCGGCTACGTGGTCACTGACCAGCCGGACGGAAACCGCGTTGCAACGTCAAGCGTCCGGCCTGCCGTCGTTTGCGACGTATGGCCGGAGCGTGTTGAAGCCACGGCGCCGCTGCCCTTGTCGGGCAGCCATGCCGCACTCGTGGGGAAGCGACCGGAGCTTGTCGTCGTCTCCAGCCGCATGGTGAAGCTTGCGAAGCAGTTTCAACCGCTCCGCCAGGTGGACCCGATGAGTGAGGGAATCCGGGATGCCGTCCTGTTTCTGTCTGCCACCTCCGTTGAAATTATGATGCGCCGTTGGGTTGGCATTCCGCGCCTGGGACAGGGATGCCTGGTGGAACGCACCGTGCGCTCCGGTTGGGTTGTGGTTCCGGCTGGGGCGCCGCGAGCAGAACCCGCGAACGCCTCAGCCTGGGTGAGAACGAAGCGCCGCTAAACGCTCCGTCCCCGCCGTCCGGTGAAGGAGCGATCAACTCCCGGCACCGGACGGGTGCCCAGCAGCCGGAGGGATCAACTCCGGGCCGCTGGACGGTGTCCGGCGGAAGAAGGACTTAAACACTCCAGCCGCCGGACTGGCCGGGAACGAGGGACTTAAACACCCCGTTCACCGGCCCGCGCTGCCTGCGAGGGACTTGAACACCCCGCGCCGGCAGCATTCCCTCGTGAGCCGCCACCTTTCGGTGAGGACCCGGGCTGAGGGAAACGCCCCCAGATTTCTAGGGCAGGAAACCTGGAAAAGCCTGAACACGGAGATATTGTCGCCCGTCCCGGCGGCCCTGGGTAGGTCCTGCGCGCCCCACCGGCAGATTGTTAACAACATGGAACCGGCCCTTTCGCAGAGCCTACCTGCGCCAGCGCCCCAGGGTCAGCGCCCACAGCAGCCACCGCAACCGTTCCTGCTGCCTCCGGGCGCGGCGGGCGTCCTCCAGGGCCTTCCGGCGCCAGTTGGTCTGGGCGCCCCGGTCCAGGCCCCGGAGGGGATAGGTCTGGGGGGGTAGGGTCAGGCCGTGGTCTTCCAGCAACGCCAGCTCGACGGACATGAGCCGCTCCTCGTCGCGCAGCCACTCCAGCCCCTTGCCTTTGTTGGGGTGGGTGTCTCTAAGTTCCCGCCACTCCCGGATCAAGGGCCAGGCGTCGCCGAAGACCGATTCGTCGTCTTCCGCCCGTTCCAGGGTGGCCAGGTCGGGGAAGTCCCGGCGCAGCCGGGTATTCCGCTGCGGAGACGCCCTGACCGAACCGGACTCCCCCTCTCCCTCGCCAGCGCCCCCGCCGCTTCCCGCGATCCTGTCCAGCCGGGATTCAACGCGGTGCAAATCGCCGGCGTAATCGTTCCCGAGGGCATTCACCTCCCCCTGGACGGCGGACAGGCCCTGGCCCACTTCATCCACCTGCCCCTCCACTTTCTCCAGCCGCCCGGCCAGTTCGTCGTTGCGCTGCCGCTGTTCCCGGGCCGGCGACCCGGCGCCGTCCAGCAGGGCCTGGTTGAGGACCACCCACATCCGCCGGGACAGCTTGCCGCTCTTCAGGCTACCCGTCAGCGTGCGGTGGTCCACGCCCAGGTCCGCCGCCGCCCGGCGCGGCCCCTTGTCCCGAACCTGCTCGTCCAGCAGGGCCATAAGTCTCAAATGGTGCAGGTCCTCGATGCTCTCGCTCCGGTTGATGCCCGGCTGCTGCTGGGTCATGATTTCGCCTCCTCGCACAAAATGTTCGTTTCAGATAGGGCCTTTGCACGATTGGCCCGCTGGCCCACGTTGCAAAATGCACGTTTCAGGTAGGGCTCTTGCATTGGGACGTTGGAACGGGGCCTTACGAAAAGTGTTAACCGGAAAACCCCGGTAGGGGGTCGATTTCCCCCGATTTCAGGTTCAAAACGACCCTACTCGCATTTCTGCAACCGGCGTCATTTCCCTGTACACCCCAATGACATCACAGGAGGGGCCGCCGGCGTAAGGCCCTGCGCGCCCCCGCATTCGTGCGGGGGCGTCCGGGAGGTTATGCGGAGGGTCCGGATTGTTCACACTCTCTGGCGGCGTTGGCGAACAGGCCAACCACCGAGACCACCGGAGAGGTGAACGACTTGGCGCATGTACCCAAATTCCGGCCCGCCCGCAGGGTGATTCTCCTGGCGGCGGCGCTGCTGGCGGCAGCCTTAATCGCCGCCTCATTGAGCGGCGCCGCCCTGGCCCAGTCCCCGGACACCGACGACATTGAACTGGTCAACCAGGACCGGCAGATGGTGGAGCGGAAGAAGGAGGGCGAGTTCATCGCCCGCCCGGTCTTCAGCCGCCAGGTTGAAGTCCTCCACTACTCCATCCGCCACCCGGACACCGGCGAGTGGATTACCAACACCTACCGGGTCCAGGGCGGGGAGAAGAAGCTCTCCGAGGGCTGGGAGTACACCTTCGAGTACCCCGCCCTGGACGAGCAGCCCGACCTGGACCCGGAACAGGGGTATCTCCTGGCTCTGGCCGTGCCCCGCACCGGCGGCGGCGAGCGCCACGTCTTCCACGCCCTGATTCCCGTCCACCAGCCCAAGGGCCTGTGGGACAAGGTGCTGGGCGCCCTGGACCCCGATCGCTGGGCCCGGGCCGCCGCCCGGTGGCTGATCCAGGGCGCCCACGGGACCCTGTGCGGCGTGGTGGAGGGGATTGCCGGGGCGGAAGTCAACGAGTGCGGCGGCAAGGCCCGGGGACTGATGGGCGACATCCTCACCGGAACCCCTCCCAACCTGACCTACGAAAACGAGTTCGTGCGAAAGGCGTGGGGAGCGGTATGGGCCGTCACCTCCGGGGCGCTGGTGGTGATCCTGGGCTGGATGGGGCTGAGCTTCATCGTCCAGGAGCATTTGGGCCGCCACCAGTCGGGCTGGCGGGAGATGGTCCCCCGCCTGGTGCTGGGCCTCACCGCCGCCGCGTCCTCGCTGTGGTGGTGCGCCCTGGTCATCGACGTGGCCCACGCCGTCTCCAGCTTCATCGCCGCATCCCTGGAGGTCTCCCCCGGCGACCCGCTGCGCGCCCCGTTGGACCCGCTGCTGAACGCTGTAATGGCCGCCAACACCGGGCTGGCGGTGTTCATCGCCCTGCTCTACCTGGTCTTCGGATTCTTCGTCCTCTACCTGCTGGTGCAGATGATCCTGCGCCTGGCCCTGATCGACATCCTGCTGGCCCTGGCCCCCATCGCCCTGGGGCTGTGGATTCTGCCCCACACCGCCGGCTGGGGAAAGCACTGGCTGCGGCTCTTTATGACCACGGTGTTCCAGCAGGCGGTGCAGCTCATCGCCGTGGCCCTGGCCTTCGGTTTTCTCGACGAGTTCGCCGACATCACCGGGGGCGAGGCGGCCCAGGACCTGGTGTGGATGCTACTGATGGCCATCGCCTTCATGTACCTGGCCGGGCGCATCCCGTCGATGCTGGGCAATCACGGCACCTTCGACGCCTGGCTCTACACCCTCTACTTCGGCATGTCCCTGCTCGGCTCCATGATGCGCTCCGCCCGTTCCATCGGGCTGATCGCCGGGGGCGCCGCCGGAGGTCCCGTGGGCGCGGGAGCGGCAGCCGGGGCAGGAGCGGCCAGCGCTGCCGGGGGCGCGGTGAACTCGGCGGCCCAGAACGCCACCGCCCCGGCCCAGGGCGGCCCCACCCCCCGCAGCCAGGGGCCGTAGCGACTGCCAACGACGACAACCGCCGGCGCGGTCCAGTCCGTGCCGGTCAACCCCACCGGAGGTGAGCCATGTGCCAGTAGGAGCGAGGAACCAATTCGACCGACAGCAGACCAACAGACCGAGATAGCGAAAGGGAGAAAGACTCTATGGGAGACCTGACACAGACCATATCGAACCTGGTGGGGATACTGCTGGGACTGGTGGGCGTGGTCGGCGTGGGCTACTTCATCTACGGCGCCTACATGTACCTGACCGCCTCGGGCGCGCCCAACCAGATGGAGCGGGGCAAGGCGGCCATGATGACCGCCCTGGCGGGAATCGTGCTGGCCCTGGTGGCCTACGGCGTGGTGGAACTGGTGATGAACGCCGTCGTCGGCAACCCGGTGGACCCCAGCGTGCCCAATCCCACGGAAATCGAAGCTCCGGAAACAACCGACGATAGCGGCTAGGAGGGATGGAATGAGAGAGCATGAAGTACCGACCCACGTGCAGGCCGAGGACAAGGTGCTGCTGGGGTTCACCTTCCCCCAGATCGTGGCGGTGGTGGCGGTGTGCGCCCTGGCCTACGGCGTCTACCGCTACTTCCCCCTCGGACCCTCGGAGTTCCGGCTGGGCATCGCCATCCTGCTGGGCGTGCTGGGCGTCGCCATGACCGTGGGCAAGGTGGGAGGCCGGGGGCTGCCCCTGGTGGCCGCCGACCTTTTGAAGTTCAACCTGGGGGCCAGGCGCTACGCCGGTTCCCCGGCCCAGCTGACCGTCAACGAGCCTCCGCCGCAAACCGAAGCCAAGCCCGACCCGCTGCGGCTGCTGGCCAAGAAGGCGGCGTCCGGCGTGGGGAGGGCGGTGAAGGCGGCGCGGCGCAAGGGGCGGCGTCCCTTCCGGCCCCACGGCTGGTTCGGCAAGCGCCGCAACCGGAATGTCAGCCCCGACAGTTCCAAGGCCCAGGAAACGAAGCACAGGAAACCTTGGCGTCCCTTCCTGGTGGTGGCCGCGTTGGGATTGCTGGTCGTGGTCCTGCTGCCCGACTCCGTCCTGGCCGACGACCCCGACGGCGAGGACCCCGGCTGGCGGCTGGACGAAATCTACTTCGAGCCGCCGGACCCGGTGCCGGGACGCCGCATCTTCATCGAGCGGCTCGCCGTAACCGGCGACACCGCCGCCGTCACCCTGCGGGCCTCCCACGACCTGGACCTGAAGGTGCGGGTCTACGGCGGCAGGACGGGCCGGACCCTGAAGATGGGGGCCAACGCCAGCCTGACCGCCGGCCAGACCAGGAGCTACAACCTGTCCCTGGACGGCTCGTACCCGTCCTTCACCTTTTCGTGGAGAGACAGCCTAGGCCAGTCTGGAGCGGTGTCCCTGAAGAGCGGCCAGACTCCCTACCCGCTGCCCCAGGCCGACGGCGGGCTGTGCGACCTGGAAGTGACCTCTCTGGAGTGGACGCCGGGGCAGATCACAGGCGTCATCGCCTCCGAGTGCATCACGGAGACCCGCCAGGAGGTGGACCTGCCGGTGTACGGCGGCCACTTCAGCCAGACGGCGCCCGCCCTGCTGGACGCCAGCGTCACCGGCATCGCGGGAACGGTGAATGTCGCCGCCGGAAGCCACCGCACTGCGGCGTCCTTTGTCGCTGGTGGTGAGACCCGTTTCCGGCTGCCCGTCGCCAACCGGCAGGCGACCCACGATCTGGAAATCACGGCGGATCTAACCGCCACGCTGGACGTGCCGCTGCCGCCCATGTTGCAGACCACCCACCACCCGGCCCGCACCGACGTGTACACCCGCCGGGTGCGGTGCAGTTGCGGCGAAAGCTCGACCACCCAGACGGTGCGGATCTACGTCCACCACCCGGAGCACGTGCGGGCCGTCGAAAATCAGCGCGCTCCCATCACCCGCACCAGGACGGAAGCCATAACCGCGACAACCAACGTCGGTGCCGACGCCCCCTACACGCCGTTGCACGTTCCCCCGCCCACACCCCCGCCGCCCCGGGCGGAGCAGACGACGGCGGGCGATTCCAACTGGTGGAGTTGGTGGCCGTGGTAGGGCGACTGGCGACCATCCTGCTGTCCTCGGTTGCGGCCCCGTATCCAGTACGGGGCAGGCTCTGATGTCCATCGCCGCCGGCACGCCGGAGGACAAGCGGGCCGAGATGCTGGCCGCCTTCGACCGGGTGCTGGAAGGGATGGCCTACGCCGGGGTTGGCCTATGCTTCTTCGCCATCGTCTGGGCGGGGTTTGTGCTGATGGCCGAGGGCGCCGAGGGCGAGGGCCGGGGCCGGGCCAGGAACGCCGTGATCATGGCCGTCGTCGGCCTGGTGGTGGTGCTGCTGGCCAAGGCCATCTCGCTGTTAATCAACAGCAGGCTCGGCCCCATCCTGCCCATCCCATAGAACGAGAAAGGAGAGGACGGAAATGAAAGCGACATTGCCGAACATCAGGAAACTGGCGGGACGCGGCAGAAAGGGACAGGCTGCCGACTCCGGCGACATCCAACAAGAACACATCGGAAACAACGAGGCAGCGGCGGAACCCAAGCCGCCGCCGCCCCTGTCCCTGTTCTTCAGGCTGTCCCACCTTGAAGAGGACGGACCGGTGCGGCTGGACAGGGTAAAGCTGGCGGTGCTGGAGGTGATGGGGCTGGAGCTGGACGAACCCAAGCTGGGGGCCTTCGCCGGTTTCCTGAACGCCCTGGACTTCCCGGTGCAGCTGCTGGTCCGCCAGCACCCGCCGGTGCTGCAAGCGTTGAGGGACAACCTGATGGCGGCCCAGCCCGAGGACCTGCCCCAGCAAACGAAGGACGCCGCCGACAGCCTGGGGCGGCTGTTGACCACCCTGGAAAACCGGGAAGGCATCCTGGACCGGCGCTTCTACGCCGTGTGCGAGCACGCAAGGGCCGACGAGCTGCGGGCGCTGCTGGTGCGGGCCGGTCTCGGTGTCTTTCCCCTGAACGGGGAGCCGCTCAAGCTGCTGCTTTTGGCCTGCGCCCTGGGCGGCTCGCCCAACGAAAGAGACGAGGACGCCGAAATGGAAGTGGAGGTGAACCGCCGGGAAATTCGCATCGGCAACCGCCTGGTCCGCTCCCTGCACCTGGGCAAGTGGCCCCGTTCGCTGGCCCCCGGCTTCCTGCAAGGGCTGATGGCCGCCGGAGCGCCCATGGACCTGTCGGTCCACCTGGGAGCGATACCGGCGGAGCAGGCGGCCCGCACCCTGGAATGGCAGAAGGTCCGCTTCGAGTCAGCGCAAAGCCTGTCCCTGAACCGGGGCCGCAGCCTGTCCCCCGAGGCGGAGATCGCCCTGGAGGACGTTTCCAGGCTCAGGGACGAGGTGCAGCGGGGAAGGGAGCGGTTGTTCCACGCCTCCCTGTCCGTCACCCTCCACGCCAAGGACCAGGACACACTGAAGGAACTGACCCAGAAGGCCCGCGCCCACTTCGCCGCCACCCTGGGCAAGCTGGACAACCTGGCCTTCCGGCAACGAGAGGGATTGCTGTCCACCCTGCCCCTGGCCCTGAACGCCGTGGCCGTGTGGCGCACCCTCGATACATCATCGCTGGCCCGGTTGTTCCCCTTTTCTCCGCCGGACCTGGACACCCGTTCCGGCACCCTCTACGGCATCGACCTGAGGGCCTGCGCCCCCATCGTCTACGACCCCTTCGACGGCACCCACCTGAACGCGAACACGGCGGTATTGGCCCGCTCCGGCTCAGGCAAATCCTTCGCCACCAAGTTGGGGGTGCTGCGGGGCGTCTGCCGGGGCGTGCGGGCCTACGTCATCGACCCGGAGGGCGAGTACGCCGACATGGCCCGCGCCGCCGGTGGGCGGGTGCTGATCCCCGGCGTCTCCGGCCAGGGCATGAACCCCTTCGTCATCGACCAGGGCGACAGTGAGGAGCTGTTGCAGCGCATCGGCAGCCTGCGCCGCCTGATCGAGGTGATGGTGGGGGAGCGGCTCAGCGCCGAGCGGCGGTCGTCCCTGGACCACGCCCTGGCGGGCTACTACGCCGAGCATAGGGAACGCACCGGCTTCCGCGATTTCTACGCCTACCTGGAAGCCGAGGGCGGCGGCGACATCGCCCACCTGCTGCGGCCCTTCGCCACCGGCAGCCTGCGCCATCTACTTTCCGACGAGGGCGACGACCTGCTGACCCACGAGGCCCTGGTGACGGTCTTCGACCTCCACCTGCTGGAGCCGGAGTTGAGACCGGCGGCGGCGATGGTCTGCACCGAAACGGTGTGGGCCGCAGCCGCCCAGGACCCCCGGCCCCGCCTGCTGGTGGTGGACGAGGTGTGGAGCATCATGCAGCACCCGGAGGGCGCGGCCTTCATGGTCAGCATGGCCAAGCGCGCCCGCAAGCACCGGCTGGGGTTGCAGTTCATCACCCAGGACGTGCAGGACCTCCTCTCCGAGGATTCTTCAAGAACCATCACCGGCCACTCCGGTCGTGCCCTCTTGCAGAACGCCGCCTTCAAGCTGCTGCTCCAGCAGGATGCCGCCGCCGTCGCCACCGTGGGCGAAGCCTTCGATTTGCCCCAGGACCTGCAACGCTGGCTCCTGTCCTGTCCCAGGGGCGACGGGCTGCTGCTGGCCCGGGGCAACCGCTTTCCCGTGCGCATCGAGGCCACGCCGGAAGAAACCGAGGTCATCGAGTGGCGGCCCGGCCCCAGGCATTAGCCCGAATCACCGCATCCCATAAAGAGAGGCAACCGATATGAATACGAAGGTCAAGAAACTGCTTTTCGGCGAGAAACAGAGCAAGAACCCCCCGGCGCTGCTGGCGGTGACGCCGCCCCGCGCCGGGGAGCGCACCCTGCTGGGCGTGGAGAACCTGCTCCAGTCCGTCGCCGTCCCCGAACCCTTCTCCCTGGAACTGGCCGGAGACTCAGGCGGAGTCACCCTGATGGTCCGCTGCCAGGACGACCGGGTGGTGCGCAGCCAGGTCTCCGCCCACTACCCCCAGGCCCGCATCCGGCAGGTGCCGCCCGAAGACGATCCCCTGGTGCTGGGCGAGGACGAGCAGGCCGGAACCATCGCCCTGCGGGTGGACGGACCGGAGTACGTGCCGCTGCGCACCTTCCGGGACGACGACCTGCTGGACCCGGGCTCCGACCCCCTGCTGGCAGTCATCGGTTCCCTGTCCAGCCTGCGGGACGGGGAACGCATCGTGGCCCGCCTGCTGCTGCGCTCCCTGGGTCCCGACTGGTCCCAGGCCCACCAGGCCCGGGCCCACCAGCGGGCGGTGCCGGAGAACCGAGAACCCTCCTACACCTACCAAACCAAACCTCTGCAACTGGACGGGGTGACCATGGCCGTGCTGGGCGTGGGCGCCCTGGCCGCCGTGCGGGGCTACCTGTGGGTGCAGGACGGCGAGATCTGGAAGGCCGCCCTGCTGGGCCTGGGTTCCGCGCTCGGCCTGACCGTGGCCGGCTGGGGCTGGTGGCGCTGGAAGCAAAGCGGCAGCCGGGTCTACGACCCGCTGCTGATCCGGGAGAAGGTCTCCCGCATCGCCTTCGAGGCGGAGTTGCAGCTCACCGCCGTCATCCCCGGCACGGAGCGGCTGCCCAGGATCGGCGAGTTGCTGACCCCGCTGGTGGCCGCCTACCGCCACTACGATCACCCCGCCGGGGCGGGGTTCAGCGTGGGGGACATCCAGGACCCGCCGCCCGCCGTCAGCCTGCACCCCGCCGGGCCGGGGCTGTTCGGCAAGCGCAGCGTCCTGGGTGTCCGCGAGGTGGCCGCCCTGTGGCATCCACCCGGCGAGCGGGATGAAACGCCGTTGGTGGAACGCTCCGGCTCCCGGGCGCTCTTGCCCCCGGCCAGGAGCGTCAGCGGCGGGGCGCTGGTGGGCGACACCACGGCGGGGACCGGCCAGCCCATCCGCTTCCCCGAGGACCTGCTGCGCCGCCACCACCTCTACGTGGCCCGCACCCGCATGGGCAAGTCCACCCTGATGCACCACGTCGTCACCCACAAGCTCAGAGAGAAGGCGGCGGGGCGCGACGGCGACGCCATCGTGGTCGTGGACCCCCACGCCGACCTGGTGGCCGGAATCCTGGAGCAGGTGCCCGAAAGTTTGGTGGACAAGGTGCGGCTGATAGACCTGGCCGACGAGAGCCGCGCCCCCGGCGTCAACCTTCTGGACACCCGCGTATTCGCCGACCGGGACCGCACCGCCGACTCGGTGGTGCGGGTGGCGAAAGGGTTGTGGGAGCAGTGGGGTCCCCGGATGCAGTCCATCCTGGAGCAGACCGTCAAGACGCTGCACGAGGCCAACGAACAGGTCGAGGCCGACCAACAGCACACCATCCTGGACGGGTTGCGCCTTTTGTCCAACGAAGCCTTCCGCGCCTCGGTGCTGGCAAAGGTAAGCGATCCCTACCTGCTGGAGTGGTGGGCGAGGGACTTCGGCGGCTGGCACCGCCAGTACCGGGCCGAGGCCCTAGCCCCGGTGCAGACCCGCCTCTCCTACTACGCATCGTCCAAAAGGGCGCGGGCCATCCTGGGCCAGCCCCGCTCCACCATCGACCTGCGGGAGACCATCCTTGAGGGCGGCATCCTGCTGGTTTCCACCGCCCAGGGGGTGGTGGGCCGGGACGTGGCCGCATTGGTGGGCGCGTCCCTGCTCAACCTGGTGGACTCGGTGATCCGGGAGCAGGGCGGCGTCGCCTTCTCGAAAAGGCGGGGGGCGCTGGTGGTGGTGGACGAGATGCAGTCCATGCCCGGCGTCGATTACGAGTCCATGCTCAGCGAGCTGGGCAAGTTCGGCGCGTCATTCATCCTGGCCACCCAGAGCCTGGCCAAGCTGGAGGACCTGTCCCGCACCATGCGGGACACCCTGCTGGCCAACGTGGGCTGCCTGGCCGTCTTCCAGGTGGCGGGCAGCGACGCCCGGCACCTGGTGTGGGAGCTGGGCAAGGACCGGGTGTCCGAGGATGACATCGTGTCCCTGGACGTGCACCACTGCTACGTGCGGGCCACCGTGGGGAAGGAGCGGATGCCCGCCTTCTCCATGATGGTGCGCCGGCCCGAGGACGGCGACCCCGCCGTGGCCGACCGAATCCGCGCCGCCGCTGCCGCCTACACCCTTGCCACGACCGGCGTGTCCGGCCTGATGGAGGGGGACGCCAACGGCAACGAGAAGGTGAGCGAGTACCGGCGGATGCTGGCGGAAATGCAGCAGGCCAACGGCGACGGCGATGCCGGAAACGCGCAGAACGGCGGGAGTCCCGCACCGGAGGAATCGGAGCGCCGCCGGCACACCAGCCGCCGCAACGGCGCCAACCAGGAGGGCGGCGAATGAGACCCGCACCCTTGGAAAGGGAACTGCTGGCCGCCCTGGCGGATATGCCCTTCCTGGACCGGCTGGAACTGGCCGCCGTCACCGGATGGTCCCGGGGCGCCGTCTACCGGGGCGTCGGCAAGCTGGAGCGGGAGGGCTGCGCCGCCTCGGTGCCCCACGCCACCGGCGTCATCGCCCTGACCCGCCGCTACCATCTCACCGCCGGCGGGCTGCGCAGGCTGGCCGGGCACCGCACCGCAACGGTGGAGGACATCCTCCGGCAACATCCGGTCTCCGACTGCTGGCGGCGCATCCTGCTGGAACGGCTGGACGGAGCGGCCGCCGTCTACCGGCTGGCGGCCACCGCAGCAAACCTGGCCCATCCTATGCACTTCCGCTGGTACCGGGCCGCGCCCCTGGACGCCGCCCTGACCCTGTCCGCCGGGCGCACCCTGGGCATCCTGCGCCAGGGACACACCGCCGACCGCACCGGCTTCGCCAAGCGGGTCTGGCGCCTGGGCCAGGGGCCGTTGCCAGGCTTGGTCCTGCTGCTGGTTCCCGACGAGGTGCGCCTCAGGCACGCCCGCCGGCTGCTGGCCCGCATTCCGGTCAACGCCCTGTTGGCCCCGGAAGCGGACGCCGCGCTGGCGGGTCCCGGCGACCGCATCTGGCGGCCGCCTTCCGGCAACGCGGCCCTGGACCTGCGCTACGCGCTGGAACGGCTGCGGCCCGGCGGCGAGCTTCCCCAGGAGGAGCCGCTTCCCAACCCCTCCCCGCCCGGGGAGGACCCGGAGGCGGAACGCGCCCTGCCGGTCCTGCTCCAGGCCGCCGAGAAGCGCGCCCTGGACCTGCTGGCCGACTGGCCCTGGCTGTCCCGGGAGGAGCTGGCCGCCCTGCTGGAGGTGTCCAAACCCCGCGTTTCCCAACTGGCCGTATCCCTGGAAGGACACGGGTTGGCAGTCAGGCCAAAGCGCGCGGGAGGCAGGATGGCCCTTTCCGATACGGGGTTGGCAACTCTGGTCCGCCGCGACCGGGCCTCGGTGAGCGCCGCCAGGAAGCGTTGGAGCGTCAACCCCATTGACGCTGCCAAGCCGATGGACTGGCGCAACGTCTCCGGCGGCAGGAGCCGGCAATTGCTCCGCAACCTGGACCACACCGCCGCCGTCCACGGCTTCATCGCCAACCTGGCCGGTCAGGCCCGCGACCTGGGCTGGGACGTGGCGCAGCTGGACCCTCCCCACCGGGCGTCCCGGCACTTCCGGTACGGCGACCGGCTCCGTGTCGTCCACCCCGACGCCTCCGGCCTGCTGCGCCGGGGCCGCCAAGCCTGGGCCTTCCTCCTGGAGTGGGAGCGCCGCGCCGTCCGGCCCGCCACCATGTCCCAGCGCCTGGCCCCCTACCTGCGCTACTACGCCACCCCCAGGCCCACCGACGACCATGGAGTCCGCCCCGCCGTCCTGGTGGTCTTCGACGACGACCTCGCCGCCGGCCATTTCCTGCGGCTGGCGGAGAGGGAGATGAAACGCGCAGGGGTGCAGGTCCCCCTGTGGGTCTCCCACCGGGCCGCCGTCCAATCCCTGGGTCCGCTGGGACGGGCCTGGCACGCCCCAGGCATCGAGGAACCGGCCCCATTGCTGCCCGCCCCGGGAGAAACGCAATTTCCGGTCCACGGGAACCGGGCAGGGGAGAAATTGGCGGGACCCCGTTCCCTTCCCGATAGACGCGCCGGGGCCATGCCCTCGCAACATATCAACCGGCCGGGAGGCCCCCGGGGGCGCGGGGGACGGGCTGTGGTCCGGCTGGACGCGGCGGCCCTCTGGGAACGTCTGGCCCTGCTGGGCCGTTCCCAGAACTGGCTGGCCCGGGAGATCGGGGTCAGTCACGCCTACGTCTCCCTGCTGGTCAACGGAGGTCGGGCGCCCTCGGGACGCATCCAGAGACGGATGCTGAAGGCCCTCGGCCTGAGCCAATTTAACCAGCTTTTCAGATTGGAGGTGACCAATGACCAACCGTGAGAACGGACCCCTCTTCGACGGCGACGGCCTGCCCCTGGACATAGAGGCGCTGCTGCGGGACTTCCCGCGGCGGCTGAACCTCCTCAAGGAGGCCAGCGGCCTCAGCTGGAGCGGCCTGGCCCGCGCCATCGGCGTGGACCGCAAGCAGACCCGCCGCTGGGGCCGGTACGCCGAACCCCGCGGCGGTTCCATACTCTCCCTCTTCCACTTCGGCAGCCGGATCCCCGGCGGCCTGGACATCCTCCTGGGCCGGGACACCGAGCCGGAACTCCCCGACGATGAGGATGAGGAGGACGAGGACGAGGAACAGGAGGAGGAGCAGGAGGACTAGACCCCAACCAATACTCCACCGGCGCCCGTCCCCACCGACCGCGCCGGCAGCCCACTCACCGGGCCCGCAACTGAGGCCAGAGACCCGGGAAGATAGCTCTCCCGCGAGATATGAGAGACAAAGAGGCACAAAACAGACGCAAGAATCCCGGCGGAGACACCCCGGAATTGAGGGTCGTGGGCATCGACCTCAACCCCGCTCCCGACGCCGAGGACCGGCTGCGCCGCCTGTTCACCATCTTGGTCAAGCACGTCACCAGGGATGGGGCGGCCCCGCCCAAGCAGGAATCCTCCCTGGAGAACGGTGGAGCGGAGGAAGAGTGATTCGGCCTGGCCCTACCGGGGCACGCAAGGCATACGGCGGCGGTCTGCCGACCGTCGTTTGCCCTTTGACGCCGGCCCGCCGCAGGGGTATCATCAGCCGCAGAAGTTGGCCCGGCGATGCTGATAACATCCCGGGCCGTGGCGCCACCTGCTAGCACAGGTGATGCAGTGGTATTGCACTACTTGCAGACCCGTCCCCGGCAGGGGGCGGGTCTTTTTTTGTTTCAACTGCATGAGCGAAGGGAGGAAATCATGGCGAAAAACACACCGAAGCGCCAACAGCAGGCCAACGGCCAGAGAGCGGCCATCTACGCCCGCGTCTCCGACAAGAGCCAGGACACGGAGGACAAGACTTCCATCTCCGAGCAAATCAGCGACATGGAGGCCCACTGCGAACGCCGGGGGCTGACCATCGCCGCCCGTTACCAGGAGGTGGGCCGGGGCTGGTCCAAGAACCGCCCCGAATTCCAGCGGATGCTGGCCGACGCCAAGCAGGGACGGTTCGACACCATCGTCTGCTGGAAGTCGGACCGGCTCAGCCGGGGCATGTACCCCGCCGCCGCCCTTATGGAGGTAATCGAGGCGTACCAGATAGAACTCGAGGCGGTCATGGACGCCATCGACATGAAGACCTTCGGCCTGATGGCGGCCATCGGCAAGATCGAGCTGGACAACTTCCGGGAGCGGGCCTCCATGGGCAAGCGCGGCTCGGCCAAGCAGGGCCGCATTCCAGTCAACAACGTTCCATTCGGCTACACCCTGGGAGAGGACCGCAGGCCGTTGGTTGTGGAGGAGGAGGTTGAGATCATCCGCCGAGTGTTCCACATGTACGTCCGCGAAGGAATGGGCGCTCCCGCCATCGCCAGGCAACTCACCGCCGAGGGCGTCCCCACGCCCCACAACGTCGGGCGGTGGTACGACCGCACCGTCACACGCATCCTCGGCACAGAGGCCTACCGGGGCAACTGGTGGTTCGGCAAGGTCCGCCACGTCGCCACCGAGCACGGAACAAGGAGGTACGGACGGCCCGAGGACGAGTGGGTCGGGGTTCCCTTCCCACCCGTGATTGACGAGGAGACCTGGCAGCAGACCCAAGAGGCCAAGAAGCAACGGCTCACCCGGTCGGGACGCAACACCAAGATTTTCTACCTCTTGCAGCACCTGATCCGGTGCGCCAAGTGCGGGTACGTCATGGGCTGCCAGGCGAATAGACGCCAGACCGTCAAGCGGGACGGCAAGTCCTACAAGTACGAGCTGGACCCGCCCCACCGCTACTACCGTTGCTACGGGAAACTCAACATCGGCATGAGGTGCCGGGAGCACGGCTATATCCGGGCGGAACGGCTCGAAGAACTGGTCTGGGGCCAGGTAAAGAAGATGCTGGAGAACCCGGGCCTGATCGTCGCCGGCATCGAATCCCTCAACACCCAGGCGGACGGCGGCGGGCTGGCCGAGGAGATCGCCAGGGCGGAACGGGATCTGCAAAAGGTCCAGGTGGAGGAGGACCGGGCCATCCGGCTCTACGTGTCGGGGAAGATAACTGAGAAACAACTGGACCACCAGCGCAAGTTCATCACCGAGCGGCTGGAGACGCTGCGGGAGAAACTCAACGAGTACCGGGCCAGAGAATCGGCGCAATCAGAGCAGCGGGAACTGGCGGAACGGGTGGTGGAGTGGGACGAGTGGATCGGCGACGGATTGGACGAGTTACCCCAGGAAGAGCGGCGGGAGGTTCTGCGGCTTCTTCTGGACGGCGCGACCATCGACAAAAACAACCAGGTCAACCTGACCCTGTCCATCCCGACTGAGGATTTTCTATCGATTGCAGGACCGGAGCCGACTACTCGGTGTACACCATGCGGCAGGCGTCGCGGCGCTCCTGGCGCATCGGTCAGAACCAACCGGTGAAAGTGGTGTTCATGGTCTACGACGGGACCATCCAGACCGAGGCGCTGAAGCTGGTGGCGAAGAAAATGCAGAGCTCCCTGGCGGTGGAGGGGGAACTGCCGGAGGAAGGACTGACCACCTTCGGAGACGATGGACAGGACCTCATAATGACGCTGGCGAAGCAGATAGTCAACGAGGACGGCTTCCAGGCCGGAGGGTCGCTGGAGAACATATTTACCAGGGCCAGGGAAGCGGAACAGGAATCAGAACGGTATCTGGTGGACGATTCCTGGGACATCCCGGCGCCGGCCCCCGAACCGGAGCAGGTGAAACTGGAGCCTGAACCGGAACCCGCACAGCCAAGCATCTTCTCCTGGGCGGAGTTCATGGCCAAGCCAGTGGAGAACAACAGGCGACGGCGAAAGAAAGGGACCGAAGCGCCGTCCCTCTTCCAGTGGGCTGCAGAACAGGAAACCGCCGAATCGAGGGGCGGGTGAGCCAAGGAGACTGCAGTAGGAACTCCTGAGTCGGCAATGGGCGGAACCATCAAGATAGACCAGACCTAAACTTATGCCAAGGTGAAACCTACATCTATGGAGCATTCAGAATAGGCTTGGTATACCGAAGGAATACTTCCTCTGATTAAAGGACGTCCCAGGGACGTCCCAGAACCTCGCTCTTGCAGTGTACATCTCACCTTGGCTTTAGTTCAGGTTCCTGGATGATGGTAAACCGTGACCCCCATCTTTCTCCTTCACCGCCAAGGGGTCAGGCTTTGGACACTGTCTACTCAGTTGGCCCCCTGGGCAGGGCAATCGCGTTATAAATGGTAGACTTGGCGAGGCATCCAAGCTGGGGAAATAATGGGAAGATGAGGGGGAGGGATGCAGAATTCGCAGAGCGCATCCATTATGGATTATTTCGAGACGTTGGAGGACCCCAGGATCGACCGCTGCAAGCGGCACAAGCTGCTGGACATCATTGCCATTGCCATCTGCGCCATCATCTGCGGGGCCAACTCCTGGGTCCACATCGAACTGTTCGGAAAGAGCAAAGAGGAGTGGTTCCGCACTTTCCTGGAACTGCCCCACGGCATCCCCTCCCACGACACCTTCGGCGGCGTCTTCTCCCGGCTGGACCCAGGCGGTAGCCGGCCTGGTCCCCGGGGAAGTGGTGGCCATCGACGGCAAGACGGTGCGGCGTTCCCACGACCGCAATTCGGGCAAGCGGGCCATCCATCTGGTCAGCGCCTGGGCATCGGCCAATACGCTGACGCTGGGCCAAGTGAAGACCGAGGAAAAGTCCAACGAAATCACCGCCATTCCCCAGTTGCTGCAAATGCTGGAACTGAAAGGGTGCATCGTCACCATCGACGCCATGGGCTGCCAGAAGGACATCGCCCAGGGGATTCTGGACCGGGGCGCCGGCTACGTGCTGGCGTTGAAGGAGAACCAGGGTCAACTGTACGAAGACGTGCGGGACCTGTTCGAGGGAGCGGAGGAGTTCGGCTTCGAGGGAGTGCCCCACGACTACGCCACCACCCTGAACAAGAACCACGGACGGATCGAACGCCGCGAGTGCTGGGGGATCAATGACTCAGATTGCCTGGAATACCTGAGCACCGGGCAGGACTGGCCCGGCCTGCGCTCGGTGGTCAAGGTGGTGGGCCGCCGGGAGACGCCGGAAGGGGCTACGGTACAGCCCAGGTACTACATCAGCAGCCTGGATGTCCCGGCGGAGCGGCTGCTGGAGGTGGTGCGCACTCACTGGAGCATCGAGAACTCCTTGCACTGGAGCCTGGACGTGACCTTCGGGGAAGACCAATGCCGGGTGCGCAAAGACCACGCACCGCAGAACATAGCCACGCTAAGGCAGGTTTCGCACAATCTGCTCAAGAACGAAACCAGCCTGAAGGTGGGCATCCAGGGGAACCGCCTCCAAGCGGGCTGGAGCCAGGACTACCTGCTAAAAGTCCTACGCAGTTAAAACGCGATTGCCCTGGCCCCCTGGGGCTGTTTAGGCGAGCCTTCACCATTCTTCCCAAGGCATTTGAGCTGCCTGCCCAAGGGTTGAATAAGTGCGCGCACATCATCAACCCGGCGTTTAAATGTCGTGTTGCCGCCGGTCACGCCCCAGGCAACCACAACCAGGTCGGCCCTGGAAAAGGCTTCGTAAATCACCCGGTCATTCTCCGGTCCCACAAGGTCACAGCCTTTGCGGCAAGCTTGGAACAGTTGGGACTTATTGCTAGCCCGGAGTGCGAACAGGTTAACCTCAGTGAAAGTCCCGTAGCCCCAGATTCGGGCACGAAGGCAGCATAAGTTCCGGGTATAGTGATACCTTCCTTCGTCCCCTACAGCAGTTGCCGGATTGCGCATGAGGAACACCACCTCACCGCGGTCAGGATTCCCGCACAGATCCAACCCTTCAACCTGCAGGCTATAGCGGTGGCAACCGGGTATCTCCGGATATTCTGTGATAGCCATGGTTCAGCTCCTCGGTCGTCCAATCTCCTAGACTAAAGCCAAGGTGGAATCTACATTGTCGGGCGATGAAGACCAGCGTAGGTGCCAGAGTGAAGCTCCTCCACCTGTACCTGGAGGAAAGTCCTAAGAGCCTGTTTACGATCTCTGGAATATGTTAAGTTGAGACTATTGCCAAGGGGGAGATAATCATGTCCCATTCATATCCCAGTGACGTTAGTCGTGAGCAATTTGCCCTGATTCTGCCTGCTTTGGAGTCGGTGCGCCGCCGGACCAAGCCCCGCACCGTGGAATTGTATGATGTATTCTGCGGGGTTCTGTACGTCCTGAAAAGCGGCTGCCAGTGGCGAATGCTGCCCACGGACTTCCCCGATTGGCGCACTTGCTACAAGTATTTCCGCCAATGGAGTGATCTGCCCGACCCAGAGGAAGAATCCATTCTGGAGCAGGTCTTAAAAAAAGTTGGTTGGCGCGGCCCGAGAGAGCAGTGGTCGGAAAGAGCAAACCAGCTTCTGCATCGTGGACTCCCAGAGCGTGAAGAATGCCGATAGCGCCGAGAACAAGGGTTATGACGCTGGCAAGAAGGTGTCGGGGATCAAGCGTCATATCGCGGTGGACACGCAGGGGTTGCCCCATGCAATTCACGTGACCACCGCCAACGTTGGCGACCGGGCTGGGGCTTTGACCATGTTTGGCCACTGCCGAGCCGATCTCAGCCAGGTGCAAAAGGTGCTGGTTGATGGGGGTTACACTGGGAAACCCTTTGCTTTGGCGGTGGAGCAATTGTTGGGAGCCACCGTCGAAGTGGTGCAACGCCATGAACTGCACACTTTCGTGGTGCTTCCGAAAAGATGGGTGGTGGAGCGGTCCTTCGCCTGGCTGGACAAATGCCGCCGACTCTGGAAGAACTGCGAAAGAAAACTCAATACCAGCCTCCAAATGGTGGTACTCGCCTTCACGGCGTTAATCCTGAGAAGATTGTAAACAGGCTCTTAGGTGCCGATTGACTTCCTCCGTATGCATATTTCACCTTGGTATTAGTTTAGGGAGCCTCTGAATAAGCCGTCAACATGACCATCATCGCTGCCGGAATTGTAGCAGTCATAGCTTCCGTTGAGGGATAAGCACCAACAAGTTCAGGGTAATTGTGGAATACACTGAGCCGGAGACCACAGTGATGGGGAACGCGCTAGCCGCCCCATCGAGAAGAAGTTCCGGGTGCGGTACGACCGGATCATGTCCTTCAAGCCCGACGAGGACGGGCTGGGGATCATGCAGAGCGCGAAACCGCAGACCTTCCGGCGAAGGGGGACCAACCTAGTGGCTCAGGTTCGGAGGCTCTGATGAGTCCCAAGTGGACACCCCCACGCAGGGGGATCAACCAGACGCCACCCTCCTGGACTTTCGTTAGAGCCAAGAAGCCCCCAGCGCAGGAGGATAGACCCTCGGACATCCGGCAGCGCCGTACACGAAACACCAAGCGCCACCCCTCCTGTGATAGCATGAGAAAAAGACCGCAGGGAGGAAGCAGCATGGCGGAAGAACTGAACTGGCAGCCAATCGCATCCAAGAACCTGGACCGGGAGCAGCAACCCCATCTACGAATATCCTCCGCGGGGAAATGCCCCCGGGCGCTGGGCTACGCGGCCCTCCACACCCCGGAGTCCAACCCCCCAGGTCAGCAGGCCCTGAACGGATGACCATGGGCCACATGGCCGAGGTACTGATCCTCAAGGACATGGAACGGAACGGCTGGGAAACCAAGCACACCGTCCTGTCGGAGGAGGGCCAGATGGAACTGGAGCTGGGGATCCCCGGCACCAATGCGACCATCAAGGGACATCCCGACGGCATCTGCCGGCACCAGGGGTTCACCAACAACTATTAGGTCACCCTGGAGTGCAAATCCATGAGCGTCGAGAAGGCGGCGGAGGTGCAGAAGGACCGCATAGTAAAGGTCTACCCCGGTTACCTCACCCAGATCGGCCTCTACAGCCGCCGGCTGAAGGAACTGGAAGAGGTCTCCCACGGCGAACGGGGCATCTTCGCCATGATGGACCGGGAGGGATACATCCTTCCCCAGGAGAGAGCCGCCTGGGAACCGCAGGAAACGGAACAAACCCTCCGCAAGCTGGCTGACGTGGTGAACACAGCCCAGAGGGGCGAGGTGATGGACCGGCCCTACCCTCAGAGCTCCACCGAGTGCCGGTATTGCAACTACCACACCGAATGCTGGGGAACCGACCCAGACCAGGAGGACCTGGCCCGGAAGAGGACCGTAACCAGCGAGCGGGAAGAGGTAGTCGAGGCTGCCCGAACCTGGCGGGATCTGAAACCCCAGGTGGACAAGGCCCGGGACATGCTCCAGGCCGTCTCCAACTCCCACGGCCAGGCCGACGTACTGGTGGAGGGCATCATCGGCGGTTACTTCCAGCCCAGGAGCGAACGAGTCTACGACCCCGAAGCGCTGGAGAGGGCGGTGCCGGCCGACGTCCTGGAGAGGTGCCGGACCAACCTGCGGGAGAAGCCCCCAGCCTTCTGGGTGCGGAGGGAACGGAATTAGGCAAACCGGAGAGCCCAGTCATTCCCAAAGGCCCAGCGACTCCTGAAGCAAAGCCAAAGTGAAACCCGCAGGGGCCCGTATGTGGGTCAATGTAGATTCCACCTTGGCTTTGCTTCAGGCGCGGATGGAACGGCAGCAGGCGCAAGGACCACCCCATGGTGACGAATCCCGAGGCCACAGACCGGCGACCGCCGCCGGAGCAAACCAGGCGAATCCACAACCCAACAGGCGCGGGCAGAGACCCGAAAATCAACACCGGAGGAGGACCGGAATGGTCAACATATACTGTTTCAAGTGCAAGGGCAAGAGGGAAGTTGATGGCGCTGTGGCCGTCACCATGAAGAACGGAAGGCCCGGCATCCAAGGCAAGTGCCCGGAGTGCAACACCAAGGTATTCCGCATCGGCGAGGTCAAGGCCGGAGAGTCTCTGGGATAGAATGGTAGAACAAGGTGGGGGATTCCTCCCCCACCCCGACTCACCGGAGGACAAGAAGGGAATGGCGATGCCAACAAGGTCGGAAACCGAGCCCCTTCAGGACAACATGCGGACGACATCCAGACACCGCGGACCGGGCAGGCTCCAACATCACCACCCGGGAGAACGCTGATGGAAAGAACTCCAACCCAAAGTTACTGCATCGAAATCCACCGGACACTGGCCGACGGGAGCGGTCTGACCGCCGGCCTCGGGATCGAGGCCAGCAGCCGCGAGGCAGCCCTGGAGGGACTGAAACACTGGTGCGAGTTGGCCAACATCGTAGGTGAGGAACACCAAGGCGGGCAGCCCGGGGGAATTCCGGCATTCATCCCCGACCCCGGCGACCTCCGGCGGATCGAGCCCCAGGACCCCCACGGGTTCGGCGCCGCCATCACCTGGTCCGACAACCCCCTCACGGAGTTCGCCACAATATACCTTCTGGAGGAGTACCGGGACTGAACTTGCAGAGGGACATCGCCCAGGGTACGGAACAACATGCCCAAGGGACTGTGCCGGAGGCCTGGCTGGCATCGCCGCCGACCGGAAAAGAGCCGAGGGACCCTCCGGTTGACAAAGTACATAACCCCCAGAAACGCCTGGCCCCGGGGAATAAACCCGGGGCCTCCGGTTTTCCGGGGAAACGGAGGAGGAGAGTGACAACCACCACCACCGGAATAACCGAGGAGAAGAGATTCCCCGCCGCCGCTGGGGGAGATGCCGGCAGGCAACTCCGGCGCCTCAGGGCACACCGAGCGTTCCAGCGCCAAGACAAGCATGGAAAGGTCAGAATCGACTGGGCCACCACCATCAGCCGAGAGGAGTCCCGCCGACACATCACCCGGCACCTCCAAGCCAAGATCAACCTGAAGGACCCTCGGCAGGGAAGCCGGGGCGGGATGGACACCCCCGAGGGGCAAGACTCCATGAAACGGCTGGCCCGGATGATACAGGGCCGTCACCGGCTCTCCCCCGGCGATGGGCACACGCTGAGCTGGAACCTGCGGCATCGAATGGTCCAGTCCGGCCGGAGCCACCTGTCGGACGAATCAACTCCCACCAGGGAGCAGTGCTTTCCCCCGAAGATCAGGGCCGTACTGGATGAACTCCAAGAACTCCGGGAACTGCTGTCCCGGCAGGGCGCCAGCACCAAGCGTCACCGTCATCCAGATCTACGCCTGCGGCCAGTGCCACAACCTCTTCCACCAGGACTTCGTTGAAAAAGGGGAACCGCACCTCGCCTGCCCGGTATGCCGGCAGTCGCTCCGCGAAACCAACCTGGTGAGGGCGGCGGTGAAAAACGACGGGTCCAGAGAGCCCATGGGCAGCATGGACTGCCACCGGAGGTAGTGAGAAAGAAAATCCACAAGCTGCTGCCAACGGGAACGGGAAGAAAGCGAAGAAATCCCAGGCATATCCCCCTGACGGCCACCATCATAGGTCAAACCAACGAGGAATCGGAGAGATAGAAGCCATCCAAGGTCAAACAGGAAGGCATCACGAATATCGCAGCATACGGCAACGACAGTATTTCAGAATACGGCAACAACAGGAGCAGAACCAAATGGGATGGACTGGAATACCCTGCGATAGCAGGCCCAGCAACAAGGAGATCAACCGAATGGTTCAGCAGGGGATGGAAACACCCACCTGCCGCATCATCGACCGGTCAGGGTGGCAGGCCCACGGCCAACACCAGTTCCTACTCATGGAGGCGGACAAAACGATCAGGTTCGTCGTAGTCATCCTGGTCGAATACCGCCGGCATGAGCTCCTCTACAAGGAGGTGGAGGAGAGCATGGGGCCAAACGAACTGGACTGCCCTATGCGGATAATGAAGCAACTGGAGGGGCATCCTCCCCTGGGGGAGTTCTCCGCCAGGTGGCGGGAAAGGTTCCTCGCCACCGGGAGATGAAACCCAGGGAAGCCATCCTCAGAAAGCTCCAGAAAGAGTATCCCAACGGGGACCGCAAACTGGTCCTCACCAACGGCAGGGAAGTCCGGTATGGACAGGGAAGATACCGTAGGAAACAGACCTCCGCCTACTACGACCCGGACGGTGGGACACTCAGGATCCTGCGGGCGGAGATGATAGACGCCGAAGCCACCAACGCCCTGCGGACGCAGCCGGTTCACCCCCAAGAAGCCATCGCCACAGCCGCCTGAGCCGGGAAACCGCAAGTCCCACAGGGGCGGTGGACGGTGAAAGGGGTCCCGAATGTCTACAGACCCTCCATCAGTACAGAAAGGGGGCGCGGTTTCGGGTGTAGGGGACGGCGCGCCCCCGAGAATAGGAAGGAGGACATCAGGAGATGACACTGCAGAAAAACCCCAGGGACATCGTGGTGGGGACGGTGGGAGACTACTTGAACATTGAGCGGGAAGGAGAACAGTTCGCCATCATGAACTTCCGGATAACCACCTTCGGGAACCCCCTGGATATAAACGTGGAATACACCTGGTACCCGGAGCAGACGGAGACTCCGGAGATAAAGACCGGCACGGTGGTCAGGATAGGGGGCTGGCTGGACGACGACGGGAGCGGGATGGAGATGGAGTGGTGGGAGAACGCCGAAGGCCGCGAAGTGAGCGTGCTGGCATGCGGAGGCCGGAAGTTCGGCGGATGGACCGCGGTGCAGCGGGTCCTAGACCGGATCAGCCCCGACACCATCATCCACGGCGCCGCATCGGGAGCCGACTCAATGGCCGGTAGATACGCCCGGGAGAATGACATCCCATGTCGAGAATTTCCAGCGGAGTGGCGAAGGTACGGCAGGTCGGCAGGATACCGGCGCAACCAGCATCTGCTGGATGAAGGAAAACCCGACCTGGTGGTGGCATTCCCCGGAGGTACCGGAACCCGCAACATGGTGCAAATCGCCCGGGAGCAGGGCTTCCAAGTCAACATCATCGACCACCGGGGAGATCCCCAGCACGGCGGCAACGCCCCCGTGGTGGAGGGATAGAAACACAATGAACCATTCGGGGAAACCGGAATGAGGGAGAAGAATCGCTCACCGAAGAGGCGCTGAGCAGCCAAGGGGAAGGGCTGAAGATCCCACGGGAAGCATCGGGAGCGAAGCCCAACCCCCCAGCAGCAACCAAGCAGAGAGGAAACGAATCACGATGCTCCATGCCGACCTCAGAATCACCCAGGAACAGATAGACCAGGGACTGCACCGCGCCTCAACGAACCCCTTGGCACAGGCGCTACGCCCACGGCCCGCTCCAAACCCTCTTCCACGCAGCGGCGGCGCACCCGTTCCACAGTGGCAGCGCCCACCTTCAGGGACCGGGCTACATCATCGTCCTTCATGGCGCCTTCAGCCTAGTTCTCATCGCTCAACAGCAGAGCCTGCCCCCGTGAAATCGGCTGGCTGGCCTACTAATGGGCAGTGGGTCCCTTTTCTCATAGGCGGGTTCCTCCAGGGCATGGAGTCTTTATATTTCAATCCTCCGGGCCAAATTTCCCATCGTGCCTTCGGGATATAATTTCCCTGGGAGGGACGGACTGTATTGTGACGATGAGCGATGTTTCTGATACGACCCGCAGGGAGGCATGGGGATTACTCTGCGACCTGGAGAGGAATGTCCGCTACTACCGGAGTCTTTCGGACCGATACCGGATCTGGTACAGATTCATACGTTACTTTCTGCTCATTAGAGTGGTGCTACAGGGCTTAGTTGTTTACCTGTTCATGTGGCAGCCTGTGGCAGACTGGGTTACAGGCGGTACGCTGGCTTTCATGCTGGCCCTTTTGACCGTGTTCGATTCGGTTACAAACTACGCCGAGGCCTCTGCGGAATTGAGGCTGGCGGCCATGTCATGCGATGAACTGGGGACGCTCGCATCGAGGCTCTGGCTCGATGTTGAGTCCTACTCTGTCTCCGAGCACGACGCCAAGGAGCGCTTGACCAGGATAGTGGACCGGTGGACTTTTGTGACCCAAAGGGTCACTGTGGAGGTTCACAACCACGACAACGTGCAGGCTGCCATCGAGGCAGCCGAGGTCGTATCCGCGAGGTATGGGTCGTAGTCCCCTGTATTCGGCGGATGGCCCGGCGTGCCTCTTCCACCGCCACCCCCTCGACCTCCTCGTGATGTTCCACCTCCGCGGAAAGCCCACCCCAGTGGGAAGTATAGCCTCATCTCAGGACACACCCCCGAACCCAAGTCCGGACCGCCCCTGGCCACCACACCATGTCCACCCCACGGGCCGAACTCCGGCACACCCCCCAGCTGGCCCAGTGGGTTGAGACCTACGAGACAACCAACCAGGCCAACCCCATCGACCTGGCGCTGGACACCGTCGAGGGAGAAATTCGCCTGGCCGACGAGACCCACAGTCCACCTGACCCCGCAGGGTCAGAAGGAGAAACGATAATGTCTGAAGACAACAGGAAAAAGACCATCACCTTCACCATAGACATCCCAAGCGGCAGGATAGTAGAGCTGAAGCAACTGCTGGAAGGGCTGGAGGTGAGATTCGACCCCCAGAGCCAGATCATTGCCTTCAACGACGCCATGATGTCCCAGTCCGTGGCCATCGGCCACCACCTGCCGGGGATGGTGGCGGGAATGAACCGGAGCCTGGACGAGGCGGGACTGACCCCCAGGATATCCGAGGACCACGAGGGGTGGAGCATCGAGCGGCGCCAGGCATTCCTGCAGTTCGCCATCGAGAACTTCAACTGGGACGACGACAAGATCAACCAAGAATGGTGGGTGGATGAGGGAATAAGCTGGGAAGAGGTCACAACGCGTTATCCCCTGGTGTTCGGGGAACAGCAGGCATAGCCATGGCCCGCAACGACGGGCAAAGGAAAAGAGGAACCCTCAGGCATCCGAGATCCAGGATGGGTGAGAGATGGTCTACGACTACAACTTCGGGGCGTACGAAATAAGGGACCCGGAGGACCTGGAATTCTTCCGGGAGGTGCAGGCCCAGTCCGTGGAGAAGAAATGCGAGGGATGCGGGAGGAAGGTCAGCATCCTGCCGGAACACGCCTACTGCAACCGGTGCGCGAACCTCATCGAGCAGAGATTCGACCTGGAATTATAACCAGAAGCGGCAAAGCGCCAACAACCGAAGGAGTAAAGATGACCCAGCAACGAGCTTCAGCGAAGAACTGCCCGGAGTGCGGACAGCCCATGACCCCCAGGACAAACCATACCACCAAAACGGAGTTTCTGGGCTGCAGCAATTGGCCCGACTGCGAGTACACCGAGCCGATGCCCCAGGACATGATGATGCGGCGCCTGAACCACCCGGAGCTCCCCGGGTTCTGAGGAAATCAATCAGCAGGCTGGCGAAGATTTCCCCCACCGGACGAACGAACCAACAACCCGCAGCCCTCTCGAGGCCAATCGACCTCGCTCAGCGGGGTGGCCCACCCGGGCAAAAACCGGCAGCCAGCAGCCAATCGCCCGCCGGATTGGTTGCCGGCAACCAATCCGGCGGGCGCCCGGGGCAACACCCCCCGGAGTCCGGAGCAACCTGAGGGAAGGGAAGCACAAAAAGCAATCAACGGGCAGGAACAGGCAGAGGTCCCACCGAGCCAGATGCCGGGAGGAAATCGAAGCCCATGCCGAGAAAGTCGAACACCCAACCGGGAAAGCCGAAGACCAAGACGGGAAGGACGAAAACACCCCGGGGCAAGGAGGTCCCGCGGAAACTGCCCGCCCGGTGTCCCACCGGGAAGAAATGCCCCCACTGCGACGGCATCGTCACCAAGTCGTACACATCCAGCATCTGAACCCCCAAGGCCATCTGCCAATCGCCGCACACGGGCATTCACCGAAGGAATACGGGCAGAACCGTTTCACGGATAAAAGCGCCATCATCGAGATATCCAGCGCCCGAGGAAAAGCCATGAACGCCAACTGGAAAGAAGAGGTCCTGGTCATTCCCAGGGAATGCGTCGCGGAATGCCGGCGTTTCACCCCCTGGGGCGACATGGGCGGGGTGCTGCAATCAGCGGAGAAGGAAATAGCCTGGATGCCTCGGGAGCAGGCCGAGGGATCAACAGACTGGGTGCAGCCGATACCATGCGCCATGATCCGGGGAAAAGACCACACCTACAACATCTTCCGGCGGACCAGGAGAGCCCGGGCGGAACTGAGTTCGCGCATAAGCCTGGTGGTCGGCGGCCACATAGACCGTGAAGATGGGAACGACGGGGAAGCAACTCTCTCACTGTTGGTCAGGATGACCCTCCGAAGGGAAATCACCGAGGAACTGGGAGTCGATCTCACCGAGGAACCAGAGACCATCGGCATGGTCATCGACCTGACCTCGGCGGAGAACTCCAAGCACATCGCGCTGGTGCATGAAGCAGTTATAACCCAGAGGATAAGGCCGAGGACCAAGGAGTTCTCAACCCAATCCAGGGTCGTCGGGAAATTGTACACACGACCAGAACTTGAACAATTCCGACAGGAGTTGGATCCCTGGTCGGCAATCCTCTTTGAAAACCACATCAGCGCCGGCGCGGGAACCAACCAGTGACCGTACCGAGAGCGCCGACCCAGGAGCGGGAGGCCGGAGACCAAGGCGAAAACAACGCCCCAGAAGCCACAGAATGAGCGAGAAAGCACCTTCGGCCCCTCTGTGGTACTAGGGGGGCAGCACGGGACAAGAAACACCCCTGGAAAAGGAAATGACCAACTCCCAGACCGACAACGGCAAAACTGCCACCCCTCGGGCGGAGAACCGCCCAGCAGGAAGTGGACCCCGAAGCGCAGGTGGAGGAGTGAAAAACTCTCTCGCCACAGCCTGCCCTCACCGGGAGACACATCCCCACACGGCCCCCGGGCCGAAGGCCGGAAAAAGCCCCCTGAGTAATAGAGTAACCGAAGTAACCGATAAAATTTTTATTTTTCAAAAAAATAAAAAAAACCTCGTTACTTCGGTTACTCGGTTACTCAACCCCCCTTTTCACCCCCTCTGTTCTATTTTTCTCTTACTATTCTCCATGTGAGAACGTCTGTTTTTAGAACAAAACCTGAGTAACGCTTTCCTCCAACCTATTACTCATCATTACTCATAGTAAGAAGGTGCGTCTGCGCGCGTAAAGCGTAAAAACTCAAGGCCATCCACTTTGTAGATAATATATATACACCGAGAACGACGCACGAATCCGGAATGACGTATATGACGAAAAACGTCACCAGGGCGAAAAAGAAGGCGATGGTGACCCCCAAAAGGGCAAAAGTGAGTAACAACTTGGGCCAAAAGTAATGGGTGAGCAATAACTTTCGGCAAAATACCCACCCAAGAAGCAGGCTGGAACAACCCTCATGGAGAGGCCCAACATGCGGAACACCGGGGAAAATCAGGCCCTGGCTCGGCGGCAGCCCGCCAGCTGTGGACGTGGGAGCGAGGAACGAAAACGATGGACCAATCCCGGGGAATGGCAGAGATGACTGCGGCCAGCGCCGCCGGGAGGATGAAAGAGGAGGGGATCCGGGGCATCGTGATGGAGGGAAATTGCAACCGAAGGCGCTGGCTCGCCCACGGCAACGTCTGCCGCTGCTCCTGCCAGGGCGAGAACCACTCCGCGATGCGGCCCGGCAGTGTGGGACTCAGAAGTCCAAGCGAGGGCCGGGAGCTACAGACCATAATGGTAGGACTGGGGCCGGAGGCCGGGACGGAGTAGAGAAATGCAGAGCGGAGAAGAACAGTGGGAAGCGGAACACCAGACCGTCTTGGAACAATTCCCCACCATGCAGGAAATCCTGTGGGTGACCTGTATCCACGGGATCACCGAAGCCCGAGAGGGAGAGCCGGAACGCGAGCCCGGGATCATCAACCGGCTAGCTGATTCCTTCCTCCGTGCCGCGAACCTGGCCTTGTGCCAGTGAGGGACCACCAGCAAAATCAAAAAGGAGACTGCAGAAATGGAAGAGAACCCGAACATATCCCTCGCGGAGAGCGCGCTGCGGATATATGACGAGCAGCAGGACCGGGAGTTCCTGAGATTCCTGGTATCCCAACGAAGGCAGGACCAACAACTGGAACCCATGCTGCGAGACGAATGGGAAAGAGGAATCTGCCTCTTGCAGGACGACAGCGTCGTGGAACTGAACGACCGGCAGGGAGAGACCAGCTTCCGATGGCGCAACGGAATCAAGAGCAGACCCGCCAGGATAGAATCCGGAAGTCTGCCCACCTACCCCCGGGCCGTGAGGCCCCTCCTGGACTGGCCCAGCAGTAAGACCCTGCTCCACGCCATCCTGAAAAAGCTGGAACAGGACGCATGGGAGCAAATCATACCCAACGTCAACTGGGACCCCGGGAACGAACCGGTCCTGGAAGAATACGACATCCTCACGGCAGCCCCCGGGCTGAACGACGCCATCCTGGAATTCATGCGGGAGAGGTATGACATGCCGGAAGAAACCCTCACGGCCCTCCGGCAGGCCACCGAGACAAGGATGAGAGGAGAAACCAAGGAAGAATGATGAGAACATCAGCATGGCAGATAATATCTCAGACGGTCCAGTCGGGAAGAGAGATCAACACCCGCACCCGGGACCTACTGACCGGAAAAGCATTCCTCCAGCACGGCTCTCATTCCGACGACTCCGCCAGGCTCCTGGAAAAATATCGGAAAGAGGACCAACAGGAAAGGACAGAGTCCCTGAACGCCTTGGAGCGGATAGCCGCAGCGCTGGAAAAACGTCAGGGAGAAGGGAAAATATGAACCACGGAGAAACGGCGCCCGACCTGGAGACCTTCCTGGAGGATGCCGGGGAGCAGAGCGAAAAGGGATTCAAGTACGTCGCCTCACCCTACTGGCACCGGGAGGAGCAGGTGCGTAGGGCACGGGCACGGGCGGCTATGGCCGCCGTGATGAAGCTGATAGAACAGCACATCAGCGCCTTCTCCCCAGTGGTCTACAGCGCGGTCATCCAGGAAGGGAGCGGCTTCCGGCCGCCAGAGGGGTGGTACGCCTTCGACCTGAACTTCCTCGCCCAGGCCAGCGGCATGATCCTCCTGGAGATACCCGGGTGGAAAGAAAGCCGGGGAGTGTTGATCGAAACAGCCTACGCCCAAGGGCGAGGGATGCCCATCGAGAAAGTGAAGTGGGAAGAGGTCCGCAGTTGCCTGGACCGCGAGACAGTAGAACTGCTGGAGCGGGCGAGAAACGGTGAAGCCATCCCGCAGAAATCAGAAAGAGATGTGGTGAACCATCTCCCCGAAGGGTTGAGGGAGAACACGCATCAAGGATGATGCCCCCCTCCACAATGCTGGACCAAAATGATTGAGGCGCTCCAAGCTGGGCGCACACATAGGGAGATGCACAGAATGATTCCCCCGACATACGTCGCCGACCTATTTTGCGGCGCCGGCGGCTCGTCAACCGGCGCCGAGAAAGCCATTGAGGAAATCGGCGGCAGGATGGAACTGGTTGCGGTGAACCACTGGCCGATTGCAGTCCAAACCCACCAGTTGAACCACCCGACGGCGCAACACTACCTGCAGGACCTCGACAAAGCCGACCCGGAGGAAATCGTCCCCAACCGGTACCTGGACCTCCTGATGGCCAGCCCGGAGTGTCGCTACTACTCCCGGGCCCGCGGGGGCAAGCCGGTCCACGACCAAGGCCGCATGAATCCCTGGGTGGTGCACCGCTGGCTGACCTCCCTGAACGTAAAATGTTTGCTCGTCGAGAATGTCCCGGAATTCACGGAATGGGGCCCGCTCCACGACGACGGCCGTCCCGACAAGACCAGGAAGGGCATGTACTTCGAGGAGTGGGTGAAATCCCTGTGGGGACTGGGATACGAGGCGGAGTGGCGTATGCTCAACGCGGCCAATTACGGCGACGCGACCACGCGGGTCCGCTTCTTCCTGCAAGCGCGCAACGATGGAAAACCCATCCGGTGGCCGGAGGCTACTCACTCAAAAACGGGCGGCCCGAGCCTACTCCACGACCTTCCCAAGTGGCGCGCGGCGCGGGACATCATCGACTGGTCCAACCCTGGCCGCTCCCTGCTGGACGACCCGAAGTACCGCAAGAAGCCGCTCAGCGAGAAGACCCGGCGCCGCATCGCCAAGGGCCTGGAGCGCTTCGGCGGCCCCTTGGCGCACCTCTACATACGCCTGCTGGACCTTCCCCAGGACAGCTCCGCGGCAACCCGAGACAACTCCGCGGCGACCCACGACACCGCAACCCGGGCCCAGGAGTCCTTCATCCTGAACCGCAACGGCGAGAACGGCTCAACCAGGGTCCACTCCATCGATAACCCAGTGCCCACGGCGACCACCCGGGGGGCCGGCTACCTGGTGGAACCGGAAGCCCAGCCCTTCCACACCATCACCACGCTGCCCGGCGGCGGCCTATACCTCGCGGAAGCCAGGGCGCAACCGCTTGTCGGCGCCAACCGCAACCAAAACGTCCCGAAGGGTATCGGCGAGCCCATTCCGACCGCCACCACCGCGCACGGCGGGGGAAGCTTCCTGGTCGAGCCGGACATGAAAGCATTCGTGCTGGGCCAACAGAGCGGCGGAGCGCCCAGGTCGGCGCCCACCGTGACAACAGACGGGGCCATCTCCCTGGTCCAGTCATCCATCATCGAGTATTACGGCCAGAGCAACGCCCGAGAGGTGGCGGAACCACTATCGACCATACTGTCGATCCGGAAGCACGGCTTCGTGAAACCGACGCTGGTGAAGTACTACGGCCAGAGCCACAGCGCCGACATGGACGCGCCCCTCCCGGCACTCACCACAAAGGCTAGGTACGGCCTGGCCGATCCGGTGCTGGTCGAACTCAACCACGGGAACAGCGACGAGGGACCCAAGGGAAACGACCACCGCTCCCACTCGGTGGACCAGCCCCTGGGCTCGCTGACCACCTCGCGCGGCATCGGACTGGCCCAACCGATCCTCATCCAGACAAGCCAGACCGGGGGGAACGGCAGCTACGCCCGGCCCACGGAGCAACCGGTCCCGACGCTCACGACCCGCAAAGACGTGGGCGTTGCAACGCCCACCGTCAAGCCGTACCTAGTGCCCAATTTCGGAGAACACGACAGGCCGGAACCGCGCACCCATGATGTGGATGCCCCCCTGCCAACCGTCACGAGCCGGGGCGCGGGATCTCTCGTATCGCCCACGCTGGTCGAGCCCATCCTGAGGCAGATGGAGAAGGCGAACCTGGACCTCCGAAGGCTGGTGTTCGTCGATGGGCAGGCATATCTGCTCGACATCCGCTTCCGGATGCTGCAGAACTCCGAGCTGGCCCGAGCCATGGGATTTGAGGACGAGGAAACATCCTACGAGTTCGTCGGGAACGTCAGCGAAATCACGAAGCAAATTGGGAATGCCGTGCCGGTGCACCTGGCCGCGGCGCTGGTGAAGGCGGCGCTGGACCCCGGCGCTGGAGAGCCGGAAAAACCAGGACACAAAGGGTGAACGCTCGTGAAAGCAGAGCCGCCATGGAGCGACGGAGCAGACCTGAGAGCAAAAGCGCTCTACGCTCTGGATGACGAGGCCTGGATCGAAATCTCCGACGGAGACCCCAGGGCCGCAGGACTCCAATCGCCTGTACGGACGCACACGGCCTGCAGGCCGTCGCTTTGTAGGGCCAGGGCAGCGCATCGTGCTGATCACCCCGGATGCCGGCGCTCTATTTATCTGGCGGAAGTTCAGAGAACATGGGCAACGCGAACCGCGAGGCATCAACTGCTCGATCTTCCGCCGAGAGCGCGGCACGGCAGCGGCCTCCGACATGATTCTCAACGCAGAGCAGTTCGCGTGGGCCAAGTGGCCAGGTGAACGCCTGTACACCTATGTCGCGCCCTGGATGGTGGCCAGCCCGAACCCTGGCTACTGCTTCAAAGTCGCCGGGTGGCGATTGTACCGGGTCACGCCTCGCGGGCTCCACGAGCTCCAGAAGCTGCCCTGAACTAAACGTTACAGTGGCCACCATAGGAGGACCAAGAAATGTCCTACGAAACCACCTACAGCCTGTCCTGGGATGGAACCTCCCCAACGAAAGAGGAACTCACCCAAGCACTGGCAGAGAACGTGGACGGTTCAACCCCCGGCCAGCAGGACTACGAGAATGTCACCTCAGACTGGAGGGAGATGCTGGAGGGAGATAGAACAGAAACCCACTGGCACAGCCACGAGAAAGACATGGCGAAGATCTCCAGGATGTGGCCTGGAACCATCTTCATGCTGTCCATGCGAGGAGAGCAGGGTGAGAGCCATCAGGACTACTACCTGAACGGTATGGTCCAGACAGTGCCGGGAGAGATCATCTTCCCACCATTCCGACCCAAACATCTCAGGGAACCAAGATAGGACCGACGATGGTCCCAGCGCATCAGCCCACTCCGCAGGATACTCAATGACACCAGAACCGGGCCATGAAGCCTCCAGCCCTGGCTGAGCGCTAGCCCACCGAACCGGTTGCCGCTACCCCCACCCACGGCCATAAAACCCACTTGTTCAGTAGGACGATTGCAAAGTCCTTCCATACAGTGGAATATGCCCCCAACCCGTCTTTCCCGCGAAAGCGGGAATCCACAGTTCCAACTTTGGAGTCCTGCCATAACCGAGCGGACGGCGCGAATCGAACAACTTTGCAATCGTCCTGACTTGTTCAGAAAAGTCCAGCATAGTCAACAATGAGGACCACCCCCGACACCCAAGGAAATCCACTGCTCCGCAGTACGACGGACGTCACCCTCAACCATCTGCGATTGCTGATTCAGGTCCTGGAAATCACCGCTGCAATCCCCACTCTCAGAATTGAGAATCAGGAACCGCGAAACAAGGAAGAAGGAAAATGACCCCCCCCCCAGCAACGATTGGATAATGGACGCGATGAGAGGCGCGAGAGAACACCTGAGGATGGCCCAGGAGAACCAAGGCCAGAACACCTCCGGAGTACCCGGGTGGAACAGGGACGCGCCGCCAGGACACTCCTTCTGGGATGGCGAGGACTGGTACCCAGTACCGGAAGTGACACCCCTGCAGGCGCTGAGAGCCCTGCTGAAAGACCCCAGCCCAGACAACCTGGACACCGCCAGGTGGTACACCGAGACATGGAACATACCCCAAGAGTAGACCCAGCACGCAATGGGATGGACCCGCCCTATCCCCGTTCATCGAGGAGATCAGGAAGCAGACCCCGGCCGGCGCGGGGATGAACCCCAGACAACCGAGCCAGAGCCGAATGCCTCGTAGCAACCCCAGTCGCCCGACCATCAGGTCCGAAGACAAGTCCCTGATTGAAGGCCTGGGCATGATGCAACCGCTGAACATCCAGGCACACCGGGACCAGGAAGACACCCGGCACGGCGAGAGCGCCGGCCCGCGCACACCCCCATGACCTTCCGAGGAACTAGAGACTCTCCGAATCCTTGAGAAGATCTGACACCCAAGCGGTCAAGAAAGACAGGTTCCGGGTCTGCACCCAAACCAAGCCGCTGCCCCGCAGATGCATCACCAGACCTTCGCCGCCGCCGATCATGGAACGGATGCCCCCCACCTTGCCAACGGAGTAGTCCACCCCTCCGGTGAAGGCCACCAGGTGCCCAGTGTCCACCACCAGTTCCCGGCCCGGCTCCAAGACAATCTCCCGCAGCGCTCCGTAGGAATGGAAGAACACCGTCCCCGGGGACCTCTCCACATAGGCCCGCAGGAAAAAGAGGCCCTCCCCGCTAAGGATGCCCCGGAACCCCTGAAACTTGGAACTCAGTTTGACGGGACCCCAGCCCGCGAGGAATGCCCCCCTCTGGATGAACAGATCAACGCCGGGGGACAGCTCGCGCTCCTGAATATCCCCCGGGGCCGGCGGCGCCAGCATGACCCAGCCCCCCTCTGGCCCCCCGGTGAAGCGGTTGACCAGGAAGGACTCGCCGCCGCCGAGGCCGGCGCCGGAACCCCCGGTCTGCAACTCCACCCCCTGCTGGGCCACCATCGCCCCGGGCTCGGCGGTGATGCCCTCGCCCGGCTCCAGGTTGACGGTGAGGAGCGAATAGCTGGGACTGAACTCGATCTCGGTATTCACAGGGCCACCTCCAAAGCATGAGATAAAATCATCATAGGAAAAGAACGGCGCACGGCCTTTCGCAGCCGGGTCGGAGAAAGGAGATGAAAATGGAAGCGCCCAGGACCAACTCCATCCACACCGTTGGGCACTCGAACCTGAGTACGGAGAGCCTGGTGGGGATGCTGAAGAGGCGGGGAATTATCCAAGTAATCGACGTGCGCAGCACGCCCTACAGCCGACACGTCCTCCAGTTCAACCGGGAGAACATCAGGGCAACACTGGAGAGAAACGACACTGGCTACACCCACATGGGAGACGCCCTGGGGGGACGGCCTCAGGATGACCGGCTATACGACAGAGACGGCCGGGCCAACTACGGGCTGATGGCCCAGGAAAAAACGTTCCAGGACGCGATACGGCAGGTGGAACAGATGGCGGAAGACGGCCACATCGCGCTGATGTACACCGAGGCCGACCCGCTACGCTGCCACCGGACCCTGCTGGTGTCCCAGGAACTGGCCAGCAGAGGAGCGGACATCATCCACCTGATGCGGGACGGCCAGCAGGAGAGCCACGAAGAAGCCATGGAAAAGCTGCTGGCGGTGTGGAAACTCCTCCATGACGGGGACGCAGGAATGACCCATCGACAACTCATCAAGAAAGCGGTGAGAAACCAAGCGGCAGAGGTGGCGTACCGCCGGAGATGAGAAAGAGCGGCCCCAGGGGAAAAGGGTGGAACCGAAGGGCAACGACGAGAACGCCAAGGCGCTCCACGCCTCTCCAGCACGTGCCCAACCGGGGAAACCCGGGCGGCGGCGCGCCTGTTGCTCCCCGGGGGCCGCGCATTCGAGGTGAAAGGACGTGGAGTGGATGTAATGACGCAGACCAAGACTCAAGGGAAGAGAAACCGCCCCAAGGCGGCCGCAGCCACAGGGCAGACCGCCAGGTTTCTCGTGGTGGGAACGGCCATCGCGGAGACCATCCTGCACCAGCCCGGCGGCGGGGAGCGCCGGGGCCTCGAGGGAGTAGCGGCCACCATCGCCCTGGCGGAGGCGGGGAATGAGGTCACCCTGGTCACCAGCATCGGGCAGGGACCGGAGGGAACAAGAGCCAAGAATCTGCTGACCGACACCCCGCTGCGCACCATCATCCGGGACAGCGCCGGAGCCGCCGGCTTCGCCACCATCAACACCCGGCAGGGCGAGCAGCAGCGGGCCAATGGACGATGGCCCAGGGCAACGGGACTGGGCCGCCTGGCAGAGCGGGAGATACACCGGCACGAAGTCATCATTGCCGACACCAACATGTCCCCGGGGGACTTACTCCAGATGCTGGACCATCCTGGGAAACTTACGATGGTCAACGGGACCACCACCCTGGGCGCCGCCCGCATCCCGACGCGATGGAACAACCGGCTGGGAATGCTCACCGTCAACCGGGCCGAGGCCCGGACGCTGATGCAGCGGCTGGACTGCTCCGGGGAGAGAGCTGATGCGCCGGCTCAGGGCTGGAAGCATGCTGTTGACCAGGGACCGAAGCGGATGGAGATTCTACGACCAGAACGGCGACATGGTGGAGTCTCCCGCCGCACCGGCGCCGGAGCACACCGACTTCATCGGCTGCGGGGACTACGCCGCCGCCGGGGCAGTTCACGCAGTGGCGCACGGGCTCGACCCGGAGGCCACCATCAACGGGTTCATCCGGAGGAAGCTGGAAGCCAACGTGGTGCCCCCGAGGAGTTCGGGGATCGGATGTACCGACTCACGAAGGAGAAGCGCCCAGTCCTAAAGGAGAACCACCCAGCGCAGCAGGCGGATTATGATAGTGATCCAAGCCGCCAGCGTGGTCATGACCATGCCGGTAGAGGTCATACGGAAAGCGAGTGCCGCTAAACCCGAAAGGAGCAGATTTTCATGTCAGAATTCGAGGTCAAGACCTACCCAGTCATCATAGAAAGGCACCCAGACGCGGACCTTCTCGAACTGGCCCGTGTCGGGGATTACTACAGCATAGTCCTCAAAGGTCAGTTCCAGACCGGGGATATCTGCGCCTACATCCCAGAAGCTTCCATCGTTCCCGACAACCTGATAGCCGAGATGGGCCTGGAGGGAAAGTTGGCCGGCTCGGCACACAACCGAGTAAAGGCCATCAAGCTCCGGGGCGTCCTATCCCAAGGCCTGGTATACCCTATGCCAAACCATCCGCAGGGAATGGACGTGGCGGAAATTCTAGGCATCACCAAGTGGGAACCACCGATACCGGCAAACATGAGCGGCCAAGTGGAACGCAGGTTCGGACACACCGTCAAATTCCCGGTGGAAAACATCAAGAAGTACCCCGAGATGTTCCAGGAAGGCGAGGCCGTAATAATCACAGAGAAGATTCACGGGACCTGGTGCTGCATGGGCCGCGCCGGCGGCGAACCCCTGGTAAGCAGCCTTGGAATGTCGGAACAGGGACTGGGGCTCAAGCTGAACGAGGAAAACCGGAACAACCTCTACGTCAGGCAGTGGAAACTCTACCGAAGCATCCTGGAGCGGATGGGGAACGAACTAGGAGATGCCGATTTCCACGTCCTGGGCGAGATCTACGGCGCCAGGGTCCAGGACCTAAAGTACGGGCTCAACACGCAGGGGTTCAGGGTCTTCGACATTGCCATCGACGGAAAATACCAGTCATGGGAGTACGTCAATTCCCACGGTTGGGAAACCGCACCCGCGCTGTACGAAGGTCCCTACTCCAAGGAGACCGTCGTCAGCCTCACGGACGGGCCATCCACCCTGCCGGGAGCCGACCACATTCGGGAGGGCATCGTCATTCGTCCCATGATCGAGGCCGTCAGCGAGCTGACTGGGACAAGGAAAATAGCAAAGTCCATCAGTGAAAGCTACCTGCTCCGCAGGGGAGGCACGGAACTGCGATAGACCTGGATGGTATCAGATTCAAGGAGACAGGATAACCAAAAGCCAGGACACCAGGAAATCCCTCCGCACCTCTGTCCCAACATTGGTCTCTCCGGCCCCGTTCCCCATAAGGGAGTTGACCTTCCCCTGGGTCGAAGAGCCTGTCCGCTTGATGCCATTGAGGACGTGCTCCCCCTCCTGGGGAAACGACTCAGTTGGCTGCATTAATAGGCCAACACCGATCAGAGAAGAGACAAGACGCAGCGATACGCCGAGGACACCACAATCTCGCTGGAGCGAATGAACTTCAGCCCCATGAACAAGTTGATGGTTCACCCACAGACGCAGATTCCGGTGAACATATCTTCCACCGTAGATCACCACCACTAAGAAAGTGTCTCAAAATATAATTTGGCAAGCTCACCACAAGCCTGCTCGAAGCGACACTCGGCTCACCACCGCGGGAAGGCGCAGTGCAGCCTCTGAGCTTGCAGATTGGCTGGACCAGGCCTGATGCCTAATGGCGCCGTCGCCCCCCCCCCCAACCAATCGAGCAAAGAGAGAGTAGATGCTCAGCGGAAAACAAGGCATACTGCCCATCCAGGACCTCAGGAATGCCATCACCAAGGGGGTCATCGCCAGCCCCGGGAACCCCATACCCCGGGCAAACCTCCAGCCAGCCAGCCTGGACCTCCGGCTGGGCGGCATCGCCCACCGGCTGAGGTGCAGCTTTCTCCCCCAGGGGCGCAGCGTCAGCGACCGGCTGGAGGAAATAGCCATGGACTCGATGTACCTGGACCAAGGAGGGATAGTCCTGGAGATCAACCGCCCCTACCTCATCCCCCTCACCGAAACCCTGAACCTCCCCCCTGATATCCGGGCCCGGGCCAACCCCCGCAGTTCCACCGGCCGGCTGGATATCTTCACCCGGGTCATCACCGATAACTGCAACCGCTTTGACGACATCGCCGCCGGATACCAGGGACCCATGTACTTGGAGATAGTCTCCCGATCCTACACCGTCAGGGTACACCGGGGCCAGTCCCTCAACCAGGTGCGTCTCATCCAAGGCAATCCCCGCCTGTCCGGCGCCGAAATCCTGGACTCCCACCAGAGCGACCCCCTGGCCCTCTTGGAAGGACAACCATGCCGGTTCCAGCCCGAAGACCTGGACCAAGGCCTTCCCCTCAGCGTGGACCTGGTGGGCAAAGGGGACGGAATCGCCGGATACCGGGTGCGGCGGAACAGCCGGCTGCTGGACCTCTCCCTGATCGGCGGACACCGCACCGAAGAGTTCTGGGAACCAGTTCGCGCCGAGGACGGGCTGAAGCTGATCCTGGAACCCGAGGAGTTCTACCTCCTCGCATCCCTGGAGACGGTGCGGATACCCCCGGACCTGGCGGCGGAGATGGTGGCGCTGGACCCGGAGAACGGGGAATTCCGCACCCATTACGCCGGCTTCTTCGACCCCGGCTTCGGCCACGACAACGACGGGACCCGGGCGGTGATGGAGGTCAGGGCCCACGACGTGCCCTTCATGCTGGAGCACGGGCAGCGGGTATGCCGGCTGGAGTTCGAGCGCCTGCTGCGGACTCCCGACATCCTCTACGGCAGGGACGCGGGATCCAGCTACCAGGGGCAGGGGCTACAGCTGAGCAAGCACTTCCGGGAGTAGACGACGGCTGCGGACGACCTCAACACCTCCACAAGGAAGAGAAAGCCCCGAAACCACTGGGAGAAGAACATCTGCCCTACGGGCTGAAACAGAGGAGTCCATTGGTCAGGGCCTTCGACCAGAAGCCAAGCTGCCGGCTGAGATGAGCCAAGCACGGTTCATACCCGCAATCCACCAACTCACCCCAAAGGCGAAGCGATATTCCTGGGCGCGGGACTAAAGGAAACGCAGCCGGGGGCGCGGGTGTAAGAGTAGTTCGCGCCCCCGGCCCCGCCAAGGCAGCGACGTACCCACAGGACGATGGACCTCCGCCAGCGCCCGGGGTAGGCGAACGCGAAGGAGGAGAACACATGAGCGCTCAGCGCCAAGTGACTCAACAGCAGACCCAAGAGGAATTCGACCTGCAACTCCAAGTATCCGACCTGACCACCACCTCTATGGAACTGGGAAGAAGACACGGACTCGGCAACAAGGCCCCGGAATTCAACCACCTTCCCCTCCAACAGAGAAGGGACAGGCTTGAAGTCCAGCAGGACTTCATCAGGGAAGCCAACGCCGAACGTATCCAACAGGGTGAGAATCCCAACATGCACTGCGACCTCAGCAGGGAATTCGACCGGCAGCATCCGGAACCACCCACGCTCTCCGCAACAACCCACGCTCTCCGCAACAACCGATTAACCGATACCGGTACAGGGATCAACGCAGACCTGCGACAAACAAGTTGGGGATTATCCTGTATAACCTACACCTACAAGCAAACGGAACTCCCGAAGCCCTAGCCGAGGTGGATATGAAACCCCAAAGGCAGAATGGCAATTCCAACCCGATAGAGAGGTTCCTGGAGTCACAGAGGAAAGTGGGATACATCAGATACGAGGACGCCCAGGTCTACCTGAGAAAGTCGGTCCGCCGGATGGACGACCAACCGGGCGTCAGACGCTGCCTGGACCTGTCATCCATCAGCCGGAAGAGCCGGAGCGACAACATTCATTACGACCCCAACGCGACCTCGACCGGCTTCATGGCCCGTTTCATGGCGGACCTGGAGGACCAGGCGACTCGGTTCGGGATGGACGTGTACGTCGAGAATGTGATCAACGGGTGGCTGCCGGAGTGTCTGGAGGAACACGGATACACGCAGGTGGGGAACCCGAACCCGCCCAATTTCTATAGAGCAGCAGGCCCACAACCACCGGCGCCGCGGCAAACGGGAAAAATCCCGACCGGCATCCAGCCCAGAAGGACCCATAACCCCAAAACCCTGAACGGAGGAAGACAAGGATGGACCGAACACTGAACCCGGTCAAGAGGGGCAACAAGCGCCGGATGGCCCGCAACTGGAAGGCCTGGCAGCTCTTCTCCCCCAACGGCGCCCAATGCCGATTCTGCCCACACGACCATACAGTCCACCTGACATCCTCAGCGCAACCCCATTTTTACCGGCCCGCGACGGAGGAGGAACTGCAAAACCCCTACGAGAAGCTGTACTGCCACGACCTGCCGGAGGGTGACTCAGTGCTGGTGAAGCGGGTGATGGTCTCCCAGAAACCCGAGCTGATCACGGCCTTCTGCCAGGCCTGCGCCAAGGAAATGAACACCGGCCAAGTCCTCTGTTTTCAAAGAACCCTGGCAAAAGGAGAGGTGGTTGGGCTCAGCTCCACTACGGCGATATCAACGCTGTGACAGCCCCTACGGAGGGGAACTCCCCAAACGGGCACGGACAGACGGAAGACCAGAGCCCCGGACGGCATACCCTCATTCTCGAACAACCAAGGAGGCCGCGCCACGAAAGATACGCTGCTGACGCCAGAACAACAGTCCGAGATCGATGACCAGCGATCTCTGCTGCACCAGACCCGGCGCGCCACCGTGCCGGCGCTGGAGGACCTGCTCTACCTACCCATCCCCCTGCTGGACCACGGCTTCATCCGCCCCATCGACTACATGGGGGACGACGCGGCCATCGTGCAGTCCGCCCGGGTATCCTACGGAAGGGGCACCCGCAGGGTATCCGACGACCGGGGGCTGATCCGCTACCTCATGCGGCACCAGCACACCACCCCCTTCGAGATGTGCGAGATCAAGCTCCACGTCAAGCTGCCCATCTTCGTGGCCCGGCAATGGGTGCGGCACCGCACCGCCAACCTGAACGAATACTCGGCCAGGTACTCCATCCTCGACCGGGAGTTCTACATCCCCAGCCAGGAGGTGATGGCCGCCCAGTCCCAGACCAACCGGCAGGGAAGGGACCGGCAACTCTCGGAGGAAGAGGCCCGATGGGTACAGGAACTCCTGATCCAGGATGCCATGAGGGCCTACGACCACTACGAGGAGATGCTCAATGAGGACCGGGAGGGACGGCCACGGGACCCCTCGCGGATGGGACTGGCCCGGGAGTTGGCCCGAATGAACCTCAGCCTCAACTACTATACCCAGTGGTACTGGAAGATCGACCTGCACAACCTGCTGAACTTCCTGCGGCTGCGGGCCGACCCCCACGCGCAGCACGAGATCCGGGTCTACGCCGACGCCATCCTCCACCGGCTGGTGCGGCCCTGGGCGCCACTGGCCCACGAGGCCTTCCTAGACTACCAGCTTCACGCCAGAACCTTCTCTTCCCAGGAGATGTCGCTGCTGAGAACCCTCATCGGGAAGCACCAGACGGAGTTGGAGGAACTACGGCCCACGGTGGAAATGTCCCAGAGGGAGTGGGAAGAGATTCTGGAAGCCCTATCTCAAGCGGACTGAAGGCCAATAAAAGGGAATTATATACTTGATTACCCAAAGCCCACGTCGGCTGCTTGGCCAGTGGCCTGCCGGTGGGGTGCCTTACATGCGAGGCTTCCTATGGGTTTTATCTAATACGACGCTCATTGAACCACTCGGTGAACGATGCCCACAGCCCCTGCTCTTCCTTCTGCTTACGGACCTCCTCCTCACGCCTCACGGCTGCAGTTTGAATAAACCGCGCTCGGTCTTGCTCTCTCTTAAGCGCCGTCTCTCGCCGCATCCGCGAGGTCTCTGCTCGCTCTAATTGGGCGCGCTCATATTCTTGCAAGGCGGCCTCCGATGGAACATAACGTCCCATAGAATCAGGAGGCAGTGAATCGACGTATGGGCCCGGGGAATCTATGATACTCTTCAATGCTGTGGGTAGAGCATCCCGCCGGTATTCAAGCAACCTGCCCCAAGCCTCAGCCACGCCTTTACAGTTCCGGACGGAAAGCCAGCATCCGCTCCGGTTCATCCTCGTACCTGGCCCAACGTGGTGCTGCCACCGGCAACAGCAACATGCTTCCTTGGTGCCAGTCACCAGCGTCGAATGCACTATTCACTAACGGTAGACGATGTGCTGTGGCATCCTCCGCTTCGGGGGTTTTACTACCGTCATAAGGCGGCTCCGGCGTCCATTCGTTCTCTGCGTCGCAACTGCGGCACCACCAGGAGCGGCCATATTCTGAAGCGAGAGGGGTTTCATTCTTGACTTGGCATTGCCCGCATTTATTCCATGCGAGTTTCGCCACACGCTGTGTCCAGACCATATTCCAGAAAGCAGCTTCACAAAAAGCCAAATACAGGGCCGCTGGGTCATCGTCGTCGTCGAATGGTGCCCACTCTCGCGGGGCTCCCCCGGCCAACTCGCCTGGTGCCCTCCATTGTGCACCTCCATCTGGCGAGAATAGTACGGCACAATGGATGCAAAGCCGCGTATAATCACCCGGCTCCCGCCAGTCGAAAAATTCCAATCGGCTGAGTGGATTCTGGTACAAGTACATGTCGCACCAATCGCATTTTCTGGGTTCCTCTGACAATTCTCTTCCCCCAGAAGTCATGTAGAACTGTCGGCAATCTTGGGAGCAAAACCAATGGCTCGTATCATGGGCGCTCAGTTCACGGTAAAACGCAAAGCATCAATACGCCCGGGTTTCGGGCCGTGCAAGGGAGACTAACTGACGAGGCGGGGATCTACGTGTAAGCTCTAGACGAGGCGTGTCGTCCGGACCAAGACCGAGAGGACATTGGTGTTTGTTGCCCGGCGCAAAGCATGGTCCGGGAGTCTTACGGCGGCATCATTGGTGACGCCCCAATCAGGGTGATCCCGTTCGGGAGAGTGGCTATGGTCCGTGACTCCCTCCGGCGATGCGCTTACGCTGCGATGCTGGAGGGGAAAGATGATGACGACACGCCAGAGGAGTGCGACACCGGCGAGCCAAACCGCAGTGGAGCGGGAGCGTCTGCCCGCGGAGTTGTCCCAGGTAAACCTGAACGCGGCGGGCATCGACGTGGGCGCCAGCAGCCATTTCGTGGCGGTGTCCGCCGACCGGGCGGAGCCGCCGGTACGAGAGTTCGCCGCCTTCACGGCGGACCTGTATCGTTTGGCGGACTGGCTGGCCGAGTGCGGGGTGAAGACCGTGGTCATGGAGTCGACCGGCGTGTACTGGATACCCCTGTTCGGAGTGCTGGAAGAGCGTGGGTTCCAGGTGATGCTGGTGGACCCCAGGCGCATCAAGAACGTGTCCGGTCGCAAGACCGACGTCCTGGACTGCCAGTGGCTCCAGCAGCTGCACACCTACGGCCTGCTGTCGGGAGCCTTCCGACCAGACGCGGACATCCGACGCCTGCGCAGCTACCTGCGGCAACGGGCCATGCTGGTGGAGTACGCCTCCCACCATATCCAGCACATGCAGAAGGCGCTGACCCAGATGAACGTCAAGCTCCAGCACGTCATCAGCAACATCACCGGCAAGACCGGGATGGACATCATCGTGGCCATTGTGAGCGGCGAACGGGACCCCCGCAAGCTGGCGCAGTTTCGTCGCCCTGGCATGAAAGCGGACCACGACACCATCGCCAGGTCGTTGCAGGGGCACTGGCGGGAGGAGAGCACATCTTCGAGCTGACCCAGGCCCTGGAGTTGTACCGGTTCTATCAAGATAAGATTGCCGAGTGCGACCGGGAGATTAAAGCCCACTTGGAGCGGTTCGAGGACCAAAGCGACGGCGGGCCTCCGGCCTCCAACGGTCGGCGGCGCAGTCAGGGCAACGCACCCCGCTTTGACATCAGGACCCACCTGTACCGGATGACCGGGGTGGACCTGACCAGGATTGACGGCGTGGACGGCTTCACGGCCCTGAAGGTGATCAGCGAGATTGGCACGGACATGACGAAGTGGCCCAGCGCCAAGCACTTCGCGTCCTAGTTGGGACTGAGCCCCGCCAACCGCGTCACCGGCGGCCGGGTCATGAGTTCAAAGACCAAGCCCAGCGCCAGCCGAGCGGCGGCGGCGTTGCGTCTGGCCGCCCACGGGCTGCACCGCTCCGACAGCGCCCTGGGCGCCTTCCTGCGCCGGAAGAAAGCGCAGATGGGTGCGCCCAAGGCCATCACCGCCACGGCGCACAAGCTGGCTAGACTCATCTATTCCATGCTGCGTTACGGCCAGGAGTACGTGGATGCCGGCGCTGAATACTACGAGAGAGAACATCAGCAGCGGGCGTTGCATGCGGCCAAACGCCGAGCGGCCCAACTCGGCTACCAGTTGGTGCCTATGTCCGAGGCGCAGGAGGAACACACCACGCACGCACCTCCCGGCGTGCCAATTGCCGCGCGACGACCTTAGTTAGTCGGGAGTCCAACTGTAATTGCGCGGCTAAGGCTTCCGGCGAGGGTGGATGTGTTCGGATTACTTCAACGACTCCCAGTACGCTTCCATTGCGATTGAAAGCGCATATGTCCGCCCGTAGTCGTCCTTTGTAGCATACCTCCGTAGCAACTCGCGCCGCGTCTGGCATCTGTCGTAGTTCTTGGCAAGCATCGCAGGTAAAAGCCAGCGTTGACCATTCTCTGGCGATTCGGTCTCTCTCAATGTTGTGGATTGAAGTCAACTCTCTTGATTTCTTAGATTATTGCCTGATTGTAGGAATCATAGCTTATTGGGTCATGTCAGAAGGGTTCCAGGAGAAATGAAGTCGTGAAAATTACTGGGCGGGACTTTGGGTAATCAAATATATAATTCCCAAAATAAAATACATACCCCTATCAGACCCGACACCCCCCAAAAGGCGCCACTGGTCCAAAGTGCCTGGATTACTCCGTAGGCCGGACCAGGGGTTCCTGTGCTCCCTGAACACGGACCTCGGTGATTACCAGATCCCCGACTTGCACCGGAATTCCCCGAGCGTCATCGGCCATCACCACTGTCCAGCCCTCCAACACCAACTGCCACCAGGGGCGTTCTCCGTACATACGTCGTCGAAAAAGACCTTGCTGGCGGTCGTTACCTCAGTGGCGCTGGTTCCGAAGTGTTCCTCCATCGACTTGATTGGGATTGAGTACAGACCCCATTGAGCCTGCATAACTATGCCTTCCTCAAGGGTTTCCGTCTGAGGTTCAGCACCTGTGGAGTCATAGTCAGTTACTGGCCACCTTCAACCTTACGGTAGCTCCCAACAGAGCTGAAGGTCCCCCATCTTGTCACAACCGGGTCGGCCTCTATCACTGTCTCAGTCCATGAGTGCCGGGACCTGTAGGACAGCTCCATTACCTGGGTCATCGAATCGTTGCAGGCATTACAACTGACCGGAAGCCCACGGAGTAGGTCATGGTCAACGGTGGCCAGTCCTGCAACTCGGCAGTCGCCCTGTTCGCCGTCACCAGAAACACGCCTTCCCCTGCTCCCAACAGGGCCACGGCGATTGCCACAGAGTGCCAGTGCTGCGCCATGCGCCTGGCCCGATTTCTTCCTGGGGTTTTCCAATCGTTGAAGAGAGTGGAGTGGGGGAGTTGGCCTAGAATGTGATCCGGGATGATGAAACAGGCCTTCTCAGAGTATGAGAAAAGCGGAGTAGAGCAGCATGAAACACATCAAACTGGTCCAACTGGACGGCAAGCTCCCCAACCTCGCCCTGATGCGGCTCGCCCACTGGCACCGCAGTCAGGGGAATTGGGTCAGGCTCACCAGATCAGTCCAGCCGACCCTGTTTGACCAGGAGTGGACTGACGTCGTCTACGGCTCGGCCATCTTCACCCGCTCCCTCCCCCAGGTCAGGGAACTCCAGGCCGTGCACCCTCAAGCCATCGTGGGAGGAACCGGCAGCGGAGAGGACCTTGCCCTGACGGTTGAACAGGTCCTGGGAGTGGAGGAATACGAGCGCCACGACTACTCCATCTATCCCGAGTACCCCTGGCCTGGGTTTCACACAGCGGGGATGCCGGCTCAACTGCGGGTTCTGCGTAGTTCCAGCGAAGGAGGGGAAACCGAGGTCGGTCAACACCATTCAGGACATCTGGAGACCGGAAACCCAGCGGAACATCGTACTGCTGGACAACGATTTCTTCGGGCAGGATGAAGAGCAGTGGCGGGCAAGGATATCCGAACTCCGGGAGGGAGACTTCAAGGTCAACTTCAACCAGGGGATCAACATCCGCACCATCACGGACACCGCCATAGCGTCGGTACGCTACTACGACCACCGGTTCCGGCGTCGCCGGCTCCACACCGCCTGGGACAACCTGGGGCAGGAGCAGGTCTTCTTCCGGGGCGTCGAGCGGCTGGAGGAGGCAGGGGTACCCCCCCCTGACAAGGGTATGTATTTCATTTGGGAACTCCGGAGTTAAACGTGAGATCATATAAGAGGGCAGACTTGCTCAGATACAAAATCGCCCCCAAATACCCACTATCAGGTCCATTCCATCATTCCGGAGTAGGCCGGAATCCAGAGGTGACGGGCAGGTTCGTAGCTATAATCTCGTTTTTACATACCCTTGTCAGGGTACCCCCCCGGCATCTGATGGTCTACATGTTGGTCGGCTACGCCCCGGGGGAGACGATGGAACAAATTCTCCACCGGCACCGGATGCTGACCGAACGAGGGTGCCAGGCATTCCCGATGGTCTACGGGGAGGGAACGCCGGAATTGAAGCGGTTCCAGAGGTGGGTGATACGGCGCTACAGCGAGTTCATCCCCTGGGAAGAGTTCCGGGGGTAACCGCAGGCAGAACCCACGGTACACTTTCAAACTACACGCCCGGATGCGGGGGAAACTTCCCTCAGCCAAGCCGCCGCCTGAGTTCCGGGCCCAACTGGAGCAGCAGGTTGACCACCACCACCGACGTCATCCCCAGGAGGAAGAGATCCCACCGACCCACCCCCGTCCCCACCGACAGCGCCAGCCAAAGCAGACCCAGCGGAGGACCCAGATAGACGAAGGAGTAGCAGAGAACAGCATGAACCCCGGGGCGCCACCGCCCCAGCCGGATGCAGGAAGGAACCGGGCAGCCCGATTCAGCAGGCTACCGCTCCCGCTGGAAGTGCTTCACACCAAGATATCCGCAGGCCCATAGTAAATCGGCCATCCGTCATAAGGAAACAGTCCCCGCTGCTATCGGAAGTGCCTGACCCGTACGTCCTCCAACGACAGTAGCGAGTCGAACAACTCCGGGGGCAGCGGCGGGGCCTCGTCGCGCTGCGCCGGAGGGAGATAGATTCCAGTCAGCCGGACCCGTCGGAGATCCCGCATCCCCATCAGCGCCCCGGGGGTAACGTGGGCCACCGAGTCCACATCGAGATCCCGCAGGCCCTCCAGCCCCCTCAGGTTCCGGGAATCCAGCCGGAAACCAGTGTTGCTGCGGCGGCTGTTAAGCTCCAGCCGCTCCAGGCCGTCGAAGACCCCCGGTGTCAACACATCTGGACGGCCTCCCGCATCATCCCCCTCAAGCCGGACCACCGTCAGGGTCAGCTCCCGCAGCCCGGGCATCCCGGGCGAAGACGCCAGCAGCAGGGTGGAACGCCCCACCGTCACCTCCATCTCCCGGAGGTTCACCCAGGTAGAGGAAATCACCCCGGCGGAGGTAATCCGACTGAACCGGCAGCCGGCGCAGCCGGTAGAGCTCCGGGGGATCGATGGACCCGCAGGACATCCGAGGACCCTCGACGGCTATCTCCCGGATGATGGAGACCTGGACCTCCGGGGTGCGGCCGCAGATTCCAGGCTGCGGGCCAAGGTCGGGAAGGGCTATCCCCGCAGGAGTGCGCGACGGCGGCACAGCGGGGAACGACGGACCGGCGCACGCTGCCAAAACCAGGCAGAGCAGAGTCAACAAGAGAAGAGTCCTCATCATCCCCTCCCCGGGCGAAACCGCACCAGCATCAGCCAGATGACGAAGGCCGAAACAGCAATAATCAGGACCAGGAATACGGGATGGAGATCAGGATTCGGGTTAAAGAGGCCAGCCACCGCTCCCGACAGAAGTATGAAATAGAGAAAAGCAACCAGCAGGCGGGGCATCCAAGAGCCACGAGGCCGGTCCGTACCACCCCTCTTCTCCCTCTCAAGAGAAATCTCTCCCAAGGAATGGAAGATGATGAAGCAAGCCAACGAACCCACCAACGCCATGGAAAAGGAGAAATGAAAGGGATAGCCCAACCCCATGTACAGGCAGAAACACATGAGACTTAGGACGCCGATCAGGGCAGCCTTGAAGGGCCACCGCCAGCTGGGGAAAATTGTATCCCGGCAGGAGAACCGCACTCTTTGCCGCAAGCGGAATCCCCGCCGGCTCCCCCGGGACGCGGGCGGGGAGCCAATGTAAGACAGCAAGAGCCACCGGTATAATCAGGCCCAGAGTCCAAGCCCGACCCAAACCACCCGGCATGAGTAGACGGGAGCCAACGAATCGAGAGGGAGCAGGGTCGGCCCCCTGCTGTCGGCGTGCCGGCCGCCCCTGCCGGAAAAAGCCCACCAGGAGGTGCCGCAATGACACAGGATGAGCAGGAACCCTTCGACTTCGACAGCATGTTCGACCGGCTGGAGAGCATGATCAAGAAACCCTGCGGTGAGTGCGGACAGGAGTTCCATGGCCTGCCGGAAGCCGACCTCTGCCTGGAGTGCCGGTACAAGCAGGAACACCCCGAGGAAAGCGACATGTACTGGACGTGGAGCAAGGGAGGACGCCCCACCTGGGGGATCGTGGCCTACTGGCCCGATGGACAACCCCTGCCCGACGCCGGGGACCGGGTGACGGTGCACCGGAAGGACGGCTCCACCTCCGTCGTGAAGATCCTCGAGGTGGAGGGACTACGCTACCTGCCCAACGGCAGGGCGCAGCTGCGCTGCATGATCGACTGAAGGCACACAAAAACAGATTGCCCATATCAGAGAGGTGAAGAATGGCCCAACCGGAAATCAGGGAATGCGCCAACTCCGACTGCACCAACACCTGGGAGATCCGGAACGAAGACGACGCTCAGCATGAGGTCTGCGGAGAGTGCGATATCCAAGCCCAGGCCCAGACCCCAGTGCCCACCCCGGAATCGGAGGGGTACGGGGAAACGGAGCCGGAGTAACACCGGGCGCCCATGCGCACAGAAGGAGAGGAGCATGAAGCCGGAGAGAGGAGACCAGCATATCCCAGAGGACATCCGGGTGGCGCTGCAGGTAACGCAACGTGCCTGGGTCATCGCCATCGGGAAACATGCAGCCAGAACCGCGGCCATCATTGACCCCAGCCTGGACCCCAACAACGTCAGCCAGGGGAAGACCCCGGACAACATCCCCCAGGAGGTGCTGGGAGCAGCCCGGGACCTGGCCGACTACCTGGACGGCAGCCGCGTGCCCCCGGAGACCAATCGGCACAGCATCCCCCATGCCCAGGGCTGGGAGCTCGACCACGCCATGCACCTCATCCGGGACCTGGCATACGCTGTCAACGAGGCCCGGGAGGAAATACCCCCCGAGGTCCAGATCAAGGTACTGCAGGAACTGCTGGACATCTCCATCGATGCCGCCCTGCTGTCCAGGTACGAAGAGAACAGGCCCTTCCTGAAAAGGCTGGCAGCAGGAATAATCGAGCAGCAATAGACCGGGCGGAAAGACCCCGCGACGACGCTCACTCACCAGCACACCACCGCACCAGCAAGGAGAAGAACCGATTGAATACACCCGACTACATCCATGATCGATATGACCGAAGCTCCATATTCCGCTGGAGCATCCAGGATATGGCGCAGGTCATGGAGGAACAGGTGCAGGGGGCACTCGCCGCCCCCAACTCCCCCCGCCTGGGAGATATACTCAAAACCTCAACGAGTCCGCCGCCCCACAGTCGCGGCGTGACCGCGGAGGCGGAACTTCCCTGGAACCTCAGGATCTACCCGGACAACCAGGGAAGCACGGCCAACAACCTGCGGAAAAAATACAACATCTCCCTATTCACGCCGGCTGTTGCCCCTACCCCACTGTGGGAACAGGCATCCGTGAAGCTGTCCGAAGGCCCGCCAACGAAGGAGGAAAACCCGAAGAGATGACACGAAGAGAAACGACCACCCCGTTCCGGCAGGCATTGCTCCGGGGGATGAACGAAGGACTGCAGCGGGACCCGTCAGGGCCAATGCCCATGCAGTTGGGGGAAACATCCAAGACCCACGAAGAGGCCCTGGAGGACCGGAAGGCCCGCGGGACCGCGTGGCACGCCATCCTGGAATGGCTGCCCGCAGCCCTCGAGCTCGATGGGATGGCGGGAAAAGCCAAAGCGGTACGGGAAGCAACGAACTGGGATGAAATGCAGAACACCCTCAGGGACACCTTCATGGTGTTCCTGAGGGAATCCCCCCTGCACCTCAAAGCCGCCCGGAGCATCGAGAAGGCGATGGACGTCACCCGCAGGGCCGAGTCGCTGGAGGAAACACCGGACCACCTGAGGCGAGCCACCAACCGGGAACTGCTGGCAGCCGACATCGCCATGCTGGGGTGCGCTCTAGTCGAGGCCGACTGGGAGAACAGGGAAGGGAGCCGCGGCCTCCCGGTGGAATACCGGCGGCTCCTGGAAGAGCTGGACCAAAACCCTATGGGGAGATGAAAACTGCGGAGAGGCTTCCTGAAAAGCAGCGGCCCCGGGTTGTTGCCGGGAGGGGCCGCTGCCGCTGATCCAGCGGCGGCAGGCCCTCCCGGCAACAATTCAATAGGGAGAAGCAACACCCTGCCCGCAATGGACGAGACCGAAACGAGGGAATTCTTCCAGGCTCTTCAGGAACAGGCCTTTGACCTCCGATCCGCCTATTCAGTCACCCTGCCAACCACTCCAGCGCGGCTCTCTGTTGGCCAGCAATCGGACAGACTGCCAACCGCAAGGGCGCAGCCGTAAAATCCCAGATCTTTGAGGTCGAACCATGACTGAGACACAGGAACAGGACCCCCGCAACGTTCATGCCAAGGTGGGCATCATCAGGTACGACAACTGGACCTACGTTGCCCACGCCGCCCCTTCCAACTGCCCCGACGAAGAAGTTCAAGAACAAGGGGTAAGACTGACCAGCTCTGAGGGATCAGAACTGTACAGTCTCCTTTTTCAAGTCAGCATGAGTCTCAAGAACTACTCCAAGAACCACGGTTACCTGCCCCAAGGAGCGACCGAAGCGCCTGCCCCGGTGGTCGAGACAATCTGTGCCAAGGTCTGCCTCGTCCAGGGAGTCGTCGAGGATTACGCCGCCTACATCGCACCGCCCGATTGGAGCGACCGCGCCACCAGGCAGGGAGGGCATAAACTGAGGATGAGCGAGGCTCAGTCCACTATAAGGATGTTTGTGCGGACAGGCATGGCTTCCGAGCGATGGGATAAGCTGGAGTGCCAGCGCTAGTAGTCAGTCAATCTTGGATTCGAAATAACCCTAGAACAGCATCACCCCCGGGGTGGTTGTCCACCTGGCTCTGACTCGGCTGCTAAACTTTTCAATTCCAAAGATGACTGACTACTAGTAGGCCAACATATTTGAATTGAAGGCAAGAAGGATGCACATCTTGATGACGAGCAACATTACCCAAGCATAGGCAAGGAATCATGCTGATCTCGACTACTCGTCATTTCAATGATTTCGGACCACCAGGCTGTCCTGGATGTCCTGACCACCTCGACACTATCGTCATGCCCAGGAGGGCTATTGCGACCGCACCTATACTTACCCCGGCTCCGGATTTAGTAATTGTACTGCTGGTGCATATTGACCGCTCGCCACCGCTTAATCGTCCGACACTAATACTCCCTTGGCCTCCGACGTTGGGTCTAGACTCCCACCTGGAGTGTCCATCATCGCCTCGAGTCAGCACCCAACAACGAACCTCCGGATCCTCGTCCTGCATCCACAACAGGGCAAAGAAGCCGAAGCCTACAATCGCAGCGATCAACAGCCCTGCGACAGTGGCCGGCGCCACAGTCACCAGCAGGCGCCCCGCCGCGGTGAGACTTCTGACCGCGGCGAACCAAATACCGAACGTCGCGGGCAGAAAAACGAAAAGGAGCGACGAGAGGGTTGAGAAACTTGCGACCAACGACAGCAGACCCACCCCCAAAAGCAGTCCACCGCGTACACCAGGGTCTCGCACCCTAGAGGCAATAAGCGCGAGCACGTACGGCGAGAGGAAGAGTAGGGCCAAGGCTACATAGCCCGCACGCTGTTCGGCGACATCGGGTTTCTGTGACAAGGACCAATAGAAAGCCAGCGAAATAGCGGGAATGAGGCCCGCAGCGCCGCCGAACACCGCCGCCCAAGTCCCGCGCTTCGATTCCCCAATCATCATTCACCTAGTTTTGCAGACAGCGTGGACCTCCAAGACAGTAATGAGTTGGTATGATCCCTTGCCGCCATACAGCTTTAGGGAAACTCTCAACAATGTCAACTAATAGTACGAAATCTTTGAAATGAGAATCAGCCGATATTGGTGTGAACACCGGCGAAACTTGGTCAATGGTGATCTCCACCAAGGCGCATACTTTTCGTGTCATCATTTCAAAGCAGTCGGACTACCAGGATTTACTCCGGCAAATCGGACCTGAAAATAAGGAACCCGACAAGCAACATCGTACCCGGTGAAGACGCACTCGGAAGATTCCCAAGTGTTGACTCCCACCCCAGATGAGCGGGAAACGACCAGAAACCCAGAGAGCCCCGGCGAATTAAACGCCGGGGCATTTTCATGTCCAAGAGGAGGAGCCAACATGAATAAAGAGAGCCAGATGCTGAAAAAAGCCGCCGAGACTGCCGGAATTCTGATCCACGACAGCCTGGCCGGGAATCCAGAACTCTCGTGGGAGTTGGAGGATGCCCTGAAGATGACCCTCCGCCCCGAGAGCGCCAGCATCGCCGCGCTGACGCTGATCTACGCCCTGTCCCGGACCCACCGGGAACATCCCGACCACCGCGCCGCCATCCTGCGGCACTGGGAACACATCGTCATGCCACAGAGCCAGTTCCGGTTTGTTCCCGTGCCCCTGGCCCTGCGGTTGCTGCGGGCAGTCCCCCAAAAGGCGGCCGCCCGGGTGGTCCGCATCCTGATCAACGCCGCCCGGCGGACGAAGGCCCCCGGCCGCATCGCCGACATCATCCAGGGACTGGTGGAGGACCGGAAGCAGTTGGGCGTCTACCACACCCTGCCGGCCTCCGCGGCGCTCATGGCCCACCTGGCGTTGCCGGAGGACCACCAACGCTGGTCCAACCCTCTGAAGACGGCGAATTTCCGGATGGCCGACTACGCCTGCGGCTGCGGAGAGCTTCTCACCGCTGCCTACCGTAGGCTGCGGGAATTGCACCAAGCCCAGGGGCAAGACCCCTCAGGCATCCACCATCAAATGATGACCAACCGCATCACCGCGGTGGACGTGCTGCCCGCCAGCGTGGCCATCGCCGCCACCGAGCTGGATCTCCTGGAAGCCGAACCCAAGGGGACACCCAGCGGCCAGACCCGCGCCATCACCCTCCAGCAGGGCCCGATAACCAACCGCCGGAAGGAGAAGGAAACACCCGCAGAGGCTGGGAGCAAACCGAAACAGCGGCAAGTGGGATTGGGCAGCCTCGACCTGCTGGACCCCAGCAGCCTCCGATACCAGGAACGGCGGCCCCTGGGGAGGAAACTCCCACAGAAGAATCCGAAGCCGATGGAACTCGCCGTCAAGAGCCAGGACCTGGTGATAATGAACCCGCCCTACACCAGGCCCACCAGCGCCGCCGGGATGGACCGGAACATCCCCGGCGGGAAACCAGGCATCCCACCAACCAGCCCCGAGGAGTTATAGAAGAGGGGCCCGAAACTCCCCACAAACCCCTGACCCCCTGCGCACTGCACAGCCCCAGACCAGACGAAGGAGCCAGCTGGGTCCGGCCAAGCCCCAGCCAGGCAGGGAATATGACCCGGGGGCGCTCTGATGAGACCAGCGCGCGCCCCCGGACCAACGGAAGAAAAGATTGCAGGCCAACAGGAGAGAGAAAATGCTCGGAGACACCACCCTGGAGATATATTCCCAAAACCCCGGAGACCCACGGCAACCCGTCGCCCCGGAGACCACCGACGACGAGGCCACCGACCTCTGCATCGCAATGGTCATCAGGCAACTGACCCCCAACCTCCGTCCCACACACCCCTACAGGAGCCCGGGAACCCAGGAGGATGAGGTCCCCAACGTGCGGGTGGCCTTCGACCTTCCCCAGGACGACCGTCCTACTCCCCCCTGGCTGCAGCGCGTGGACTCGCTCACCGCCACCCTCACCTGGCTGGACGAGGACGGGGAACCCGACCCCGGCAGGGAGCCGGTTTTCCTCAGCCCCACCCTCTACCTGGAGGGCGGCGACGAATGGGAAATGCTGGCGCTGCACACAGCCGGCATCAACCTGGAACAGGAGGAGCTCTCAGACCTGCTCTTTGACGCCTACCGGAACAGCGTCCAAGACGACGACTACAGCGAGTGGGACGACCTGAAGTACGAGCTCCGCGCCTTCAGGGAGCGCATGGAGGACGTCGCTGCCGCCATCCTGGAGGACCCACACGAGGCCTTCCGGGACCGCCTTAGCAGCTACCTGACGCTCTTCGACCCCGGGCCCCTGAGGTGGCCCGACCAGGAGTTCAGCATCAGCGTCCAAGACGGCGGGACGGTCATCAACTTCACCGTCAGGGCTCAACAGCCGGCCCAGGAAGCCGCCAACCCCCACAGCTAACTGCAACGGCGCTACTGCGTCTGCTGCTGCGCCGGCCAGTGCGACCCAGCATGCCCCTCCCTAGTGCAGCCACCAAAGGCACTGGCGCTCCTGCGGCCCCTGCCCCACCCAGCCCTACAACCCTGAATGCCGTCACCTGAACTGCACCCCCGGGAGGCCGAGCGGGCCATGCTGAACGCCCTCAGAAAACTGTGGGACCAGGAGACCACCTTCGAGAAGACGCTGCTGCAGTTCCGGCCCGAGCCCAGCCAGATGGACCACAGCTTCATCATCGTGGAGAGGAACGGCAACCGCCGGCAGGTGACCGGCCGGGAGTTGGAGGAGATGCAGCAGGCCCGGATGGCAGAGGGACGGGAGTAGAGAGGGACCCCGGAGGAGCCATCCCCCGTACCCGCCCCCCGGAACACCAGAGGACCGGGGGGCAACCAGGAAAGACAGGAGGAAAAACACAACCATGAACGCCGACGTCGACACAGACGCCGCCCACATAATGGCGGAAATAAGGACCTTCCGGAGACAAATGGACGAACTCGCCGCACTCACGGAGGGCAGCGCGAAGCAGGACCCCGACGCCGGCTGCAGCCCGGAGCCCGGAGGTCAGCTGGAATCCAGGGAAAACGTACTCCAGGCCGCCCGGGAAGTGGTGGAGGGGACCACCACGTTCCGGCAGATCACCTTCCGGGACCTGCCCGACATCCGCATAAGGCTGGAGCTCCGACCCGATGGACCCGCAGGACGCCGAGGACCTCGAATGGCTCCTCAGGGCCATCGAGGAATGGTGAGCGGAAATGGAAGAAAGGGAAGTCCTCAAGGTCCTCTACAACAGCACACCCGGCAGCAGGTGGCGCAACCAGAAGGGGGTGGAAGACCGACCAGCCCCTGGGCAAGTGGTACGGCATACGCACCGACGAGAACGGCCGGGTACGGGCCATCGACCTCGCCCAGAACAACCTCCGGGACGGATGCCCTCGGGACTCTGGGAAGTTGGCAACAATGACCTCCCGGAGTTGGTGGAAGCGATGGGATACCCCAGCGCTGCCGGGCACATCACCGCGCTGGGCGCCGAAGCCCCCAGCCTGAGCATATCCACCTGCCCCAAGTGGCCCGCCCGGCAGATGACCTTCAGGGTCCGGAAGGACGAGATGCTGCGCGGGCTGGTCCTGCAGCAGCTTGTGGAGGTCCTCCACACCCCCGGCGACATGGAATAACAACCATCCCGGCGACCAACTCCCGTTGGCAGACAGCCACGGCTGGCCGCCACGCCAGCAGCCGACAACAAACCCAAGGACTCACCAACCACCACCAAACCAGGAGGGAGAAGATGACCCAAGCAGAATACGGAATGAACGCGCCGGTGGAACTGATGGAGAAATTCTTCAGCAGACCGATTGAGAAGATCATGGGAAACCCCGGGGCGGACGTCGCCGGGAGGGAATACGCCATGGGGGACAGCGAGACTTTCACGGAAATGCTGACCCGGCGCAGCGCCGGCAGCAACGCCCAGCACCTGCTCCCCCACCTCCAAGGGGGGATGACCCTCCTCGACCTGGGCTGCGGCCCCGGCAGCATCACCTCCGGGCTGGCCCAGGCAGTCCACCCGGGGAGAACCCACGGCGTTGACCTGAACGAAGAGCAGTTGGAGTTGGCCCGCCGGCAAGCCCTGGAACTGGGGCTGGTGAACCTGGAGTTCCACCAGAGCGACGCGCTGCGCCTGCCCTTCCCCAACGGGCGCTTCGACGCCGTCCACTGCCACGGGTTCCTGATGCACTCACCCTGTATCAAGGAGCAGATGGCGGAGATCCTGCGGGTCCTGAAGCCCGGCGGCATCCTGGCCAGCCGGGACATGGACGTGCCCACCAGCTTCATCACTCCCGCCGCACTCAGCCATAAGATCTTCGGAATGCTGACCGAGGTGATACGTCGGGAGGGCGGCAACCCCTGGATGGGCCGGCGCCTCAAGGCCTTCTTCCTGAACGCCGGGCTGGAGGAGGTGGAGACGGGCTTCAACGCTGACTGCTTCACCCAGCCGGAGGAGGTGAAGTTTCTGGCGGAGTTCCTCCTAAAATGGGGACTCTCCCAGACATTTATGGAAAGGACAGGAAGTTGCCAAAGGGACTTTGACCAGTGGCGGGAGCAGGTGGAACGATGGAGCCGGCATCCCGGCGCGGTGGGCTGCTTCCACTTCGGCCACGCGGTGGGTCGGAAACCCGCATGAGCCGCATCGACAAACTCCAAGACCCAGCATCTCGGCTACCCTTTTACCCGTAGCACAGCAGACCGGGATGAGAAAGGGAGAAAGATGACGGAACGACACGACCTCTTTGGCCGCTTCAACGACGCCGCTCTGAGGGCAACCCAGGCACAGGGAGGCCACCGGCAGAGGGACAAATACTACGAACTGATGGCCAACGCCCACGCCAGCGGGATGGAATTCCTCCGCCGGATGCAGCAGGAATGGCAACCCGTGATTGACGGCTACAACACCAATGCCCGGTCATCGTCAATACAGTCGACCGTCGCCTGCAGCGTGAACCCCGGAGGGTTCCTGGGAGACGCCAACGAGTACGGCCCAGACAAAAGGGCGCCGCATCTAGCCGTCCAAGACCTGGCCAACGGGAAGGAGATTGCGCGGTTCGCCCTCCACCGGATACCGCCGGAGGACGAGTCGGAGCCGGAGTCGGGCAACGCCAGACATCTGGGAATGAGGCAGCAAGCCCTGGGGTACCAACTGCCCGGCGCCGAATTGAAACTCACATCCATCGCACTGCCCCCCGGGACGGATAAATACATCCGGAAGCTCACCGAAGTCTGCGTGAAGAGATTGGAAGAATACCTGGAATACCGGGAACACATCTGAACTGGAAAGGAGAAAACCATGACCGACAAGACCGGCGGGGAACCCCCTCCGCAGGAAGAGTCGCAACAATGGCCGACATAGTGGCCCGAGAGATGCATACTCAGACCATTGGGAAGAAGCACGGAAGCTACCTGATTTATGACGATGGAAAGATGGTGATCTCCCTGGACACCTTCACACCGAACATCAACATCAGCATCATCCGGGAGGAGCAACCCATCAGCGTATTCAGCGCGGGACACCGGAGCTGGGACCGGCCCGGGGTGTTCCACCCTGGGAGATGGATCGACCACCTGGAGAAACTCAGCGAGAGAGCCCAGACCATCGCCACGGAGAGGAAGGAAACAGAGCGGAAACGGTCCCAAATGGAACACGAAGCACGGTTTACCCCAGTGGACGACTTCGACCTCTTCCCCCAGGAGAAGGACGAAACGACACGATCAGGGCAGGGAGATAGCTGAGGCCGGACTTGATACGCCAGCACAGAGGCAGGGAGCATGCCGCGAAGTCCCTGAGGGACACACTCAACAAGGTGGTGGCCGACATCAGACACCAAGTCCAGAAGAGCATGAACCCCGGCGACGCCACCACCTGGTTGCACTGCGGAATCGAGCGCTCCGACCACTGCCGGGACGGTGATGACCCCCACGCCCATTACTGCAACGCAAGGGACGAGAACCGGGCCCCCACCTGCTACTACGGCAAGATACAGGTGGACCCTCCCCTTCCCGAATGCGAGGACGGCCAGGACCACTCATGGCGCTCACCCCACGACCTGGAGAGAGAGGAATCCCGACGAACTACAATAACGAGCCAGCGCCACGGGGTGATCATCACCGAGCGCTGTGGCAACTGCGGAACCCTCCGAGAGATCGACACCGGAGCCAGAGACCCGGGAGATGGGAGCTGGGACAACCAGGCCATCAGCTTCCACCGGCAGAGGAAAACCCCTTCTGGGACAGCGGGGAAAGAAGTAGAGGTGGAACCCTGAGAGCCGGAACAACCTGGAGGGCCGTAGGCAGGACTGCTTGGAGAAGAACGGAAAATGCCAAAGGGCGATACCCCAACTTGCCATGGTCCATCCAGGGCATCGCCCCAGCAATACTGACATCCCCGACCGGGAACCTGACCATCGTTTCGACACAGCCCCCCGGTACAGCCGGACAATCACCGGAGGTAAAGATGCAGAAAGACCAGCCACTGCTCAATACGGAACCATGTTCCGAGTGCGGAGGAACCCTGGCCTTCAGCCAGGACCACCTCGGCCCCTACCTGGAGTGCGGGCCCTGCGGCAAGATATTCGAGCTCAAGGTCTCCGCACCAGGAAATCCACCGGAAACGCCGGAGCCGTCTCCCGGGACGGAACCGGACCCGCTCATGCCCCAACTGATAGAGGACGGCTGCGAGGTGACCGAGTCATGCCTGGAGTGTCCACTACCCCAGTGCAAGTTCGACGATCCCGCCGGATACCGGGCCATCAAGCAAAAGCAGAAAGACCAGGAACGGTGCAAAATCATAAATGAGGAAGGGCTGTCGATTGAACAGGCCGCGGACCGGTTCGGCGTCACCCCCCAGACCATGTACCGGATCCAAGCCCGCGTGCGGACTCACACAAACACCTGATATCCCTCCTCCCGAACCCCGCCCTCAGGTCGCCACCCCCCACTTTCGACCTTCAGACATTCGGTCCCCTCAGTCAGAAGAAATACCCACCGGGGACACCGGGACAGAAAGAACAGCCACCCCCAACCAATGCCGAAACGCCCAAAAAGGCCCCACGATTTCTGTTACATCAGGACATGAAGATCAGCCACACCAGCCGAAAGGCCATGATCCTGACGCTCATCGCAATCATCCTGGTGACTGGCATAGCCACCTTCACCGGATGGGACCTGCCGGCGACGGCCAGCATCATGTTCATCATAGCGGCGCTGACCATAGGGACCGTCATGGTCTTCGGGAAACACCAGCCGCCCCCAGCCAGGGGCGGCTGACCTCCATCCAACTCCCAGGAGGAACCTTGGGCTCATGCCGGACTGCCTGGTTTGGACCACCATCTCATGCCTGCAGAACCCCGGGCCAGGGGCCTATGCCATCCGCATCGACCAAGAGGGAAAAGCCCCACTCCAGGCCGCCTTCGGTCGACGCCACACCACCACCAACCGGATGCAGCTCTTCGCCGTCATAGCGGCGCTGACCCACATCAGACGGCTTCATCCCGGGGAAAACCTGGACATAACTCTCCGGTCCTCCAGCCGCTATGTCACCGACAACCTCCACAAGACATGGCACAAGTCCCAGGAAGGAGAAACCAACGCCGACCTCTCGGAACTGCTTGACGATGCGATGGACGACCACCGGATAGAGGCGAAGTGGGTCAAGACCGGCAGCGCCCAGGAACTGGTGGAACTGCAGCAGCAGGCCGGCGTGGCCTGCGGAGAGAGGGCCCTGCCCGCCGACACCGGATACGAACGCGGGGAAGGTAGCCCAGGACAAATCCAGACAGGCGAAGCCGTGGGACAGAGGTCCCCGGACGGGCGACAAATAAGCCACGCTCCGACCTCTGCGTATAAACCACTGACAACCCACCGTTGACAGGGAGAAGGGGCAGGCCCGAAGCTGTCCGGATATCAGGTGGCATATCCCATTTCACCCAACAGAACGCCAGGAGGAAAAACCACAATGGAGATCAGGGGGCACTTGGAGGGATTCGACCTGGAACGGGGACGCATCGACATCGTGACCTGCCCGGAGTGGCCACCCCAGCGGTTCTAGTACTACAGTCGCAGATAGTTCTTGGTAGAATGGAGCTACTTCAGGAAGAGGATGAGGTATGGTAGTGGCAGCGCAGAAGGATGAACTGGCGGAAGTAGCCCGGTGGGCCGGGGGGATTGGACGGGTACACGAATCCACTGCGGGGCGGATCGAGAACCGTCAGATTGGGGTGTTCCTGGCCTCCGCCTGCGCCAAGGGAAGGACGCTGCTGGACCGGGAACTGTACTTGCCCCAGGTATGGGCCGAAGACCGGGAGCGGAGGGAGGAGGCTGGTGTGTCGGAGGAGGTGTCCTTCTGGACCAAGCGCCAGTTGGCCCAGAGGATGCTGGAGCGGGCGCTGGAATCGGGGGTTCCCTTTGGTTGGGTTACTGGAGATGAGGTCTACGGGAGCGACCGCAACTTGCGGCTGTGGCTGGAGCAGGAAGGTATTCCCCACGTGCTGGCCATCAAGAGCAACGAGAAGCTGTGGGCTTGGCGGGAAAAGGGATCCCGCCAGGTGAGGGCGGAGTGGCTGGCGGCTCAGGTTGAAGAGTCCGGTTGGCAACGGCTAAGCGCGGGCGATGGGGCTAAGGGCCCCGGGGTCTATGAGGTGGACCCCAGTGAATATACGGCCTTTCCGGGAGCCGGGCAGTGGCTGCTGGCCCGGCGCAGCATTGCCAAGTCTGAGGAATTGGCTTCCTACGTGTGCTTCGGCCCGGCCGGGATTGCATTGGAGGAACTGGTGAGGGTTGCCGGAGTCCGGTGGGCCATCGAGGAATGCTTTGAAGAAGCCAAGGGTCAGGTGGGACTGGACCAGTATGAAGTGCGCAAGTGGGAGGGCTGGTACCGACACATTACCCTGGCGATGCTGGCCCACGCCTATCTGGCGGTGACCAGGCATCAGGTGGTCGCTGATGGGGGTATAGGTGAAAAGGGGGCTGCCTGGAATGGGAGGAAGGGCTGATACTCATGACAGTGCCCGAGGTGCGCCGGTTGCTCTGCCGCTTGATATGGATGCCCTGCCACCCACCGAACTTCGTGCTGGCCTGGTCCCGGTGGAGACGGCGGCATCAGGCCAAAGCACGGCATTCTCATTACAAAACAAAGGGAGGGTAAACCTTCTGGCTATAGATATGCGCCTGTAGTATTAGGCCCACTGAAGCATCGGTAATCCGCTGCACCGGACCTTGGAGGTGACCTACCGGGAGGACCAGTGGCGGGTCCGAAAGGACCACGCTCCCTAAAATCTGGCTACCCTTCGCCAGATCTCCCACAAGCTGCTAAAGAATGAGGCCAGCCTTAAGTCCGCCATCCAAGGCAAACGCCTCAACGCCGGCTGGAGCGAGGACTACCTGCTCAAGGTCCTCCTTGGTTAAAACGCGATTGCCCTGCCTGGAATTCCAGTTTAATTGACAAGCGTCGTCCCATCAATTATAAGGTAGGGGAACATCCATGGGAGCAAGTCTTGTGAAGATTATTTGCTAACGATGAAGGTAGTTTATGTGGGTGGTTCGTAATATATTCACTAGGAGGTGATCGATGCGAGATGCATGGCATAGGTATGTCAATAAGCCTAGTTGTATCCTAACTCTAGCAGTGCTATTAACTATTTTCCTGTTCGCCTGCGGGTCAGCCGACCAGCCGGGCAATCAGGAGCAAGCCCCAGTTCAGCAGCAAGCGCCAGCCCAGGGGCAGACCACCGGGTCGACGCCGGTGCCCCAGCCCCAGGAAACTCCCCCACCAGATCAGGCTATGAGCGCCAAAGACAGCCTGACCTTTGTCATGCCGTCGCAGCCGGGCAGCATGGATCCATGGGGCATCAGTTGTACCGCCGTAATCTATACCGCCGTGTGTGACACCATCGTCAATGAGCCTCTGACCTGGATCACCAGCGACACCTACGAGGTAGTAACCCTTTCCGGAGTGGAAAGCTGGGAGCAGGTCGACGCCTCAAACTGGGACTTCAAACTGCGCCAGGGCGTCAAGTTCCACAACGGTGAGCCGTGGAACGCCGAGACCGCCAAGGCCGGCATCGACCAGAACGGCAACGTAGACAACGGCTCGGTAAGCTACAGCTACCACGGCTCCATCCATGGCGAGGTTGTGGACGAATATACCGTCCGGGTGGTGTGCGAGGACGAGTGTCCCGTCCTGGCCCGTGGCATGGTTTTTGGCCGCTTCCAGGCCCCCGGATGGTACGCTTCCGCGCCCGAGGAAGAACGGAATCAACAGCTCTACGGCATCGGCCCCTACAAGCTGGTCAAATGGCGGCCCGACATCGACATCCAGATGGAGATCTATGACGACTACGTTCCCAATCCCGACAGCTCTGTCGTGGACGGCCAGGCCCCCCACATCAAGAACGTGACCAACGTATGGCGGGGTGAGGAACTGGTCCGGGCTGCCATGGTCAGCACCGGCGAGGCCGACTGGGCCGCGGACATCGGGTTCGCTAACAAAAATAATGTACCGAAATCGAAGCAGTCCAGCACCAGCGAGGTTTTCGCGCTGATTCCGGATGCCATGTGGCACCCGGAGCTGAAAAAGAAGAAGGTCCGCCAAGCCCTCAACCTGGCCATCGACTGCCAGGCCATCACCGACGCCCTGTTGGAGGGGCTGCCCTGCTGGGGAAACATAAATCCCCCCGGGACGGTCGGAGTGACCGAAAGGAACTCAGCGCCCTACCCCTACGACCCGGCCCGGGCTAGGGAGCTCCTTGAGGAGGCCAACTACGATCCGGAGAACAATGTAATCATCTACAGTCGCACCGGCAATTGCTGCCGGAATGAGGAGTTTCAGGAGGCGGTCATCCAGTACTGGGCGGAAGTGGGCGTCAACGCCGAGTTTCGGCTCTTGGAATACAATCAGTCCAGGATAATCCAACGCGCCGGTTGCGGCCAATTCGCCAAAGAGCCGAACTATATTGGCGTCTGGGACTGCGCCCAGCGTGACCCTCCCGGCCCCTCTTTCGCTTCGTCTCACGTCCTGGTTACGGCCACCTCCAACGAAATGCTGGACGGCCAGGTGCAGGCCAATCGCCGGGTCGGTTGCCTAAGCACCAGCACTCGTGCCTGTTTCCCGGACGTTTGGGAGAAAGTCATGGTGGCAGTGGCGACCCCCGTGGGAGACCTGCGTACCCAGCGCATGGTTGAAATCTTCGATTTCGCCTACGACGAGTACATATTCATACCCTTCATCGAGGTGCAGGTGGTTTACGGTCTGTCCGAGGACCTCGACTGGGAACCCCTGTATGCACCCAGAGTGAGGGCCAATACTATGAAGTTCACTCAGTAAGCCCTTTCTCTCCTCGCGGTTTGAGGTCAAAGCGCCCTGAGCAGTCCTCTTGGGGCGCTTTCCTTTTGAGATAGTTTCTTAGCCTACCAGTGTTAACGGCGGCCCTTTCTGCCTCATCAGAAGGAGCCGCCCTTTCTGCAGGTCACGACCATTCCCAAGGTCGAGAGACAGCTCAGGACAAGCCCCCGCTCAATTCCTTGGGCCCACCGGGCTACTTCGGCCCATTCCTCCTCACGCACTGCCACCACCGCACCTCCTCACCCGACAATGGCTTATTTTACCTCGTTATTGTGCGGCTGTAGTACTAGATACACTTCGCCGACCCCAGCACCATCCACGGACTGGGCGTGTTCCAGATGCTCCGCGTCGAGGCCGACGAGGTCGAGGACAGGCTCGTCGGCAGGTGGGTCATCCCAGAGGGCTGACCCGGAGGCGAGGCGCAGCCCCCAAGACAGGAAATCAACCCGGGGCGGCTCCCCTGCTGTAGGTTGGCCGGGCCGCCCCGTTGGACCAAGAGGCTGAACTCTCGGCTGGAGGAGGAAAGAGATGACCGAACAGCAACAGGAGCCCTACAGGTTCCCCATCCCGGGGAATATCCGGAAGGACTGCGCCGAGTGCGGTCAGCAATTCAGGGGACTGCCCGGAACCGACATCTGCCAGGAGTGCGAGTACAAGAAAGACCACCCAGAGGCCAGGGACATGTACTGGACCTGGCGCCGGGGCGCCTCCGGCCGGTGGGACATCGTGGCCTTCTGGCCCGATGACCATCCCTTCCCGGAGCCTGGAGAACAGGTCACCGTCTACCGGAAGGACGGCTCGACCTCCAACGTCACCATCCAGGAGGTGGAGGGACTCACGTTCACCACCGCCGGCCGTGGCCGGCTGCGCTGCACCACCGGGTGAACTGGGGGAGAAGCACAGCCCCAGGTCCACTGAAACGATACCAGAATCGACGGCAGCAGGCCCAGACCACTCCCCGCCGGTCCTGAGACGGTCGCAAAGTCAGACAGTGCAGCCCCGTCATTCCGGAGCAGGCCGGAATCCAGGAGCCGCCGAGTTGGACGCTGCTTTTACCCGAGGGATCTGGATTCCCGAGGGCGTGGGGATGGAACCCCATGTGACGATACCTACACAAATGATCCCATCGGTGGCCCCGCACGGGCGGGAAAAAGCACCCAGAACCAGGAGGGAGAAGAGATGATCCGGGGAACTCCGAGAAGTACCTCAACAATACTCTACTACCAGGAGAAGATCATCGCGTGGATCCGGTGCGAGGAGGCCTTGAGGAGCCGATCCTTCCGGGAGGCTGTCATACGACTCAAGCGCGGGGATGAGGAATGCACCGGACGAGTTCCGTTCCGCAGCCTGCACCCCGATGAGGACATAGTACAGTCCGTCGTCGTGGGCGAGATCCTCGGCGGCGAGAATCACGGGCTGATGGTCCTGGACTTCGCTCCCACACAGCAGGACGAACGCTTCCGGATCATCGCCCGGGAGGAAGACTTGGACGCTATCTGCGAGAAGAACGAGATACTGGAGTCCCCGGTCAGCCTACCACCCTCATGGGAGAAAGAACCGGAGGAATCGGAGCAACCGGAGCACGAAGAAGGGAGAGAGCAATGACCGGAATGCAATACATCTTCAGGATCACCCGCTTCTACTGCGGCTGCGTCTACCGGACGATGAGTGACGATGCAGTGTTTTGCCCAGAGCACCGCCACAGCTCGACGGTCGGATTCATCACCGGGCAGGAAACAATCCAGATCCCAGGGCGAGAAGTGCCCCAAATACTGGGAATGGTCATGAACCCCTATGCAAAAGGACTCCCCAAAACAATGATGAACACCACCTACAACTCCCTGCATACCCGCACGTCCTTGCTGGACGGCAATGGAGACGAGTGGAGTGACTCCGAGGAAGAGGTCGGTATCTGCGGCGCCTGCTTCATCGACTTGGTAGAACTGAATCCAACCAGAATCGCCATGTGCGAGTGCGGGCAAGAAAAATGCTCCTACCGGTGGTGCGGAATGACCGATGGGCTACACGCCCTCTGGAGAATCCATGCCCAAGGACTTACCCAGCAGACCACTGGCATCCGGGATGATGACATCTTCAGCTACGGCAGCTACGACGAACAGACCGAGGATATGAGGAAAATCCTCGACGCGGAGAAGCAGGAACTGGAAAGGAAAGCAGACCGACTCGTCCGGGCGACGTTGGCCGCACGGCAGGCATCAGGGCCGGGGACGAAACGCCGGAGCTACCAGCAGCAAGTGTACCTAAGTCGGTGGCTCGACTCAGGATATGCTGCCATCACGAAGGAGCAGGATAACACCCAAGCCGTAAGGCATGCTCGACAGAGACTGGCCGTCAAGCTCCTCAGGCTGCACATCATCGGGGCCACGCCGGCGGTCTGGGAGTAACAGCCCAGGCAGAACGCATCCACAACTCCCTCGCGTCCCAGACAACCTGATGGAGATTCCGATGGCAGAACAGAACAATATGACCAAAATGGAGGAATGCCCATACCAGGACAGAGAACTCAACCGAGCTATGGCCGACATCATCATCCTGCACGGGTCGTTCAACCTCCTGGAGACCACCATGACCTCCACCCTCGTATGCCACCAGCGGCCCCTGCGCAGGACCAAACATCATCCCAATAACGACCAGATGGTGAAGAGCTGCTCCCATTGCCAAAAAGCAAGGCGCAAGGGAATCAAGATATACCGGCAACTCATCATCTGAAGCCCAGCCGCGAAAACCCTCCCCTGGAGGAGTCAACTGAACCTTGAAACCCAAATCACGACCCGTCCAACATCACCTCAGAAAAAGCCAAAGAGCGAGATCGGAGAAAGAAGGTAAGATGCCATGCAGAGGCGCAACGGCAATGAAGAGAAAGAGGAAGCGAGACTGGAACTGGGTCAAGGGGGAACTAGACTGGGCATGGAACGGGAGGAGAAGGCTCTGGATCATCGCCGGGGCGGTGACGGGAGCGGTACCCGGAGGGGCACTGGGCACCTACGGATTCTTCAACCTGAAGGCGGGAGCGGTGGACATCGCAATATTCTTCTTCGCCTCGGGCTTCACCCTCTTCGCAGCGATCACTGGGGCCAACTGGTGGATGGACCGAGACCAAACCAGAGGCATCTACGAGGTCAGGCCGAAACAACGGGAAGAGGGACGGAATGACCCAAGATGAACGGCACTGGGACTACACCTGCCTGACCATCCTCACGATAGAGACCGCGGCGCTGGCTGCGGCCTTTTTGATTCCCGGAACGGGTACTGGGAAAGTGAATGGTCAGCGCGGTCTACGGGGCCGCAGTCCTCAGGGCAGCAGGCACCCTGATTGCTCCCGATACGCCCCACGAGGCTAGGAGAACTGCTCCCATCGCCAAAACGCAAGGGAATAAAGATATACCGGCAACTCATCATCTGAATCCCAGCCACGAACACCATCCCTGGGATGAGTCCACCAAGCCCGCAGCCGCGAGGCCAGCCCCCAGCCCTCATAGTGCATAACAAGCAGGTAAAAGCCAGATCCCCGCCGACACTGAAAGTTACCTATCGGAGCGCATCCGCCCGGGTCAGGAAAGGACGCCTCAGCCAAGCCACAAAGACGACTGAACTTTGAAACCCAAATCACGCCCCCCCACATCTCCTCAGAAGAAGCCAAAGAGCGAGACCGGAAAGAGAAGGTAGAATGCCATGCAGAGGTCACTATTCGACCTGACCGACGAAACCAAGCAGGAAGACCAGATGACGCAACCAGCCCCCGAGCAAGAACCAGAACCCGATGTCCAGGAACCCCAACAGTCACCCCCGGAGGCCAGCGCCGCACCCCCGGAGCATCCTGAAGATCCCGAACCACGGGAGGCCACAGAGACCATCCCCGAGGAGGCCAAACCCGCCCGCAGACCGGAACTCCAACCGGACACCACGGCCAGCAGCGACTACACCTCCGCCGACATCCAGGTGCTGGAGGGGCTGGAGGCCGTCCGGGTCAGACCCGGCATGTACATCGGCTCCACTGACCAGCGCGGCCTGCACCACCTGGTCTACGAGGTCCTCGACAACTCCGTCGACGAGTCCATGGCCGGGTTCTGCAACAAGGTAGACATCTCCATCGACCGGCGGGGCCAGGTCACCATCGCCGACAACGGCCGGGGCATCCCGGTGGACACCCACCCCACCACCGGCAGGTCCGCCCTGGAAACCGTCATGACCACCCTCCACGCCGGCGGCAAGTTCGGCGGCGGCGCCTACAAGGTCTCCGGCGGCCTCCACGGAGTCGGCGCCTCAGTCGTCAACGCCCTCTCCATCAAGATGAAGGCCCAAGTGCAGAGGGACGGCCACACCTGGACCCAGGAATACCGGCAAGGCCTACCCGACGGGGACCTGCAGCAGGGCCGGCGCACCCGCCAGCACGGCACCACCGTATCCTTCCTACCGGACCCGGAGATCTTCCCCAGGGTGGAATACGACTTCGACACCCTGGTGGGACACTTCAAGCAAATCGCCTACCTCAACCAGGGACTGGAGATCAACTTCATCAGCCGGTGGCATGAGAAAGCCCGAGAGGGCGACATCGAACGCTCCTACTTCTTCGACTCCGGCATCGCCAGCATGGTGCGGGACATCAACCGAGGGCGGAAACCCGTCCATCGCAACCCCTTCCGCCACACCGGAACCCTGGAGGAGACCACCGTGGAGGTGGCCCTGCAGTACAACGACGGCTACAACGAGCAGGTCTTCTCCTTCGCCAACTGCATCAACACCCAGGAGGGCGGTTCCCACCTCACCGGCTTTCGCACCGCCCTCACCCGGGTGATCAACGACCATGCCCGCAAGCTGGGACTCGTCAAGGAAGACCAGCCCAACCTCGCCGGCGAGGATACCCGGGAAGGGCTGGCCGCCGTCATCAGCGTCAAGCTGGCCAACCCCCAGTTCGAGGGGCAGACCAAGACCAAGCTGGGCAATGCCGAGGTCGCCTCCATCGTCCAGCAGGTGACGGGAGAAGGACTGGCACGGTTCCTGGAGGACAACCAGCCCGACGCCAAGCAGATCATCGACAAGTGCCTCGTCTCCCAGAAAGCCCGGGCCGCCGCCCGCCGGGCCAAGGAGATGGTGCAGCGCAAGAACGCCCTGGACGGCTCCTCCCTGCCGGGCAAGCTGTCCGACTGCAGCGAACGCGACCCCTCCCGCGCCGAGATCTACATCGTCGAGGGAGAATCGGCCGGCGGATCGGCCAAGATGGGGCGGGACCCCAAATTCCAAGCCATCCTGCCCCTCAAGGGCAAGATCCTCAACGTGGAACGGGTGCTCCAGCAGCCGGACAAGATCCTGGGCCACGAGGAGATCCGGGCCATCATCTCCGCCCTGGGGGCTGGCGAGGGCGAGGACTTCAACCCCGACAAGGTACGCTACCGGAAGGTCATCATCATGACCGACGCCGACGTGGACGGCTCCCACATCCGCACCCTGATGCTGACCTTCTTCTACCGCCGGATGCGGTCCCTCATTGAGGAAGGGCTGCTCTACATCGCCCAGCCGCCCCTCTACCGCATCCAGTCGGGCCGCACCACCCTCTACGCCTACACCGAGGAGGAGAAGGACGAGAAGAGCCGGCAGTTCGCCGGACGCCGCAACCTCCTGACGCAGCGCTACAAGGGGCTGGGGGAAATGAACCCGGAGCAACTCTGGGAGACCACCATGGACCCCGACGCCCGACAGATGCTGCAGGTGGACATCCAGGACGTGATCGACGCCGAGAACGCTTTCACCACCCTCATGGGAGAGGCCGTGGCCCCCCGACGGGAGTTCATCCAGTCCCACGCCAGGAACGTAAGGAACCTGGACGTCTGAAGCCCACAGGGCCGCCAGGCGACAAATTGCTCATCACAATTGGTAAATTTACCCAATGTAATCAGAAAATTGGGAGCGAGGCCCCCGCAAAGTGGGGGAGAAGACAGCGCAACCTGGCCATCGACGCTGCCGACGCGGTCGCCGACGGATACCCCGAACTCGCCGGCGAACTCGCCCGACCCGCCCTGGAGAAAAAGAATCCCGTCACCCTGCCACAGGCCAGGGAGATAGTGGAAAAGGCCCAACAGTCCGGCGTCCCCACCCCCCGTCACCAGGCAGATCTGCACCGCCATGGGCTACCAACCCCAAGACCTCGGCATCACTCCCCTGCAGATCCCTTGGCAACAGGCCGTGCACATACTGGAAGCAACCCCAGTATTACAACGACGGGTTTTTGGTAGGATAATTCGGGAGACGGCGGGGGCTTTGGGGAGGTGGGGACGATGGAGAGGGCAGCTTTCGAGCGGGTTTACGAGGCCTTTCTGGAGTTCCATGCCTTCTTCGCTGGGGCCTTTGGCCGCAAGCAGTGGCGGGAACACAGCAGGCATTATCTGCCGGGCCTGCTGGTCCAGGCCCAGGAGCGGCGCAACGCCGAGAATCTGTCCGAGATGGTTCCGGTCTCGGCCCGGGCGATGCAGCGCTTTCTCACCGAGGCTCGCTGGGACGATGCCGCGGTCATCGCCCGCCTGCAGGAGTACTTGGGTCCCAGGCTGGAACACCCGCTGGCGGTGTGGGTGTTCGACGGCAGCGACTTCCCCAAGCAGGGCGTCAAATCGGTAGGGGTGGCCCGGCAATACTGCGGGGCGTTGGGCAAGATAGCCAATTGCCCGGCCGGAGTATTCCTGGCCCACGTGGGGCCGCGGGGGCGGGCCCTGGCGGACCAGCGCTGGTATCTGCCCGAGGCATGGACTTCGGACGCGGGCCGCTGTGCGGCGGCGGGCGTGCCGGAGGAGCGGCGGCGGTACCGGTCGAAGACGGACCTGGCATTAGATATGCTGGAGCAGGCCCGGGCTCGGGGTTGCCGCAGCGCTGGGTGGGTCGCTGGGGATTCCGCCTTCGGGATGTCCCCGGCGTTCCGAGACGGCTTGGCTGCAACAGGAATGCTATACGTTCTGGACGTCCGGCCGGACATGACGGTCTGGCCGCTGGAGCCTGACTGGAGCGAGCCGGCCTATCAGGGATTCGGGCGTCCCCGCCAGCCCAAACTGCGCAGCGGACAGCGCCTGACCATGGCGGAGCGCAGCTTGGCGCTGCCGGAGGAGTCGTGGCGGGAGATTACGGTGGCGGAGGGGTCCCAGGGGCCGCGGGTCTACCGGTTCGGCGCCCAGAGGGTCCGGGAAACCCGGAACCGGAAGCCTGGTGGAGTGGTTTGGGCAAGCTACCGCCAGAACCTGGACGGCAGCGAGTCCCGCTACTACCTGTCCAATGCGCCCGGGGACACTCCCCTGGAAACCCTGGCCCACGTGGGGGGGTCTAGGTGGCGTATTGAAACCGAATTCGAGACCGAAAAGAGCGACATCGGGCTGGACGAGTACGAGACCCGGACATGGGCCGGATGGCATCACCACGTGGCCATGTGCCTGCTGGGCGGGGCGTTTCTGTTGGGCCTGCCGCAGGACTGGGGGGGGGAAAAGATGCCCCGGATCACGCGCCCGCAGGTGTACCGGGTGGTGCGGGAGATGCTGCCGCGGGAACGGTTCGGACCGGATGAGTTGCGGCAATGGCTGGAAGATGTCCAACAGCGCAACGAGCGGGCGAAACGCTCCCACGAGAAACGCCGCGCCGCCCGTCGCCGGGAAGCATCAGGCGTCCCTCCTTAAACTCGTCGTTGTAATACTAGAGGGTTGAAAGCAGGTAGAGGTCACGGACCGGCGCACCCGGAGGGACTGGGCGCGGGTGATACGGAAACTGGTGGACGAGGACTACCCCGAAAAGGAGCGGATAGTGCTGGTGATGGACAACCTGAACTCCCATCATCCGGCATCCCTGTACGAGGCCTTCGAGCCAGCGGAGGCCCGGCGCATTGCACAGCGGCTGTAGATTCACTACACGCCGAAGCACGGGAGTTGGCTCAATATGGCGGAGATAGAACTGGGGGTGCTGGCGCAGCAGTGCCTGGACCGCCGGATACCCAGCCGGGAAATCCTGGAACAGGAAACAAGGGCATGGGGGAACCGACGGAATCGGCAGCGGATTCGGGTGGGCTGGCGCTTTTCAACTGAGGACGCCCGCATCAAGTTGAAGTCCCTTTACCCATCAATCCAACACTGATCGACTACTAGTACTCGGTCAATCTTGGTTTTGAGGGTGGCAGCGGTGATTGACTGGTAGTGCTAATCTTTGGGTAATTGGTGTTGCTGTGAGGTGGTGGTGTGGTCAGGGAGAAATTTGCGGTCCGGCTGACGCCGGAGGAGCGCAACCAACTGGAGCATATGGTCCGGGCGGGGAAGAGTTCAGCTAGGGTTACGACCCGGGCCCGCATCCTGCTCAAGACCGACGAGGGCTGGCCAGCGCCCAAGGTGGCCCAAGCTCTGGATGTGGCCGAGGGCACGGTGTTCCGCATCAAGCGGCGCTTCGCCGAGGACGGGTTGGACGGGGCGCTCAGGGACCGGACCCAGCCCCACCGGTACCGCAAGCTGGACGACCGGGGCGAAGCCCATCTCATCGCCCTGGCCTGCAGCCCGGCCCCCGAGGGCCACGACCACTGGAATCTGCCCCTGCTGGCGGACCGGATGGTGGAGTTGGGAGTGGTCGAGTCCCTGTCCCACGAGACGGTGCGCCTGCACCTGAAAAAAACGCCCTCAAACCGTGGCAGAAGAAGCAGTGGTGCATTCCCAAGGTGAGCGCCGACTTCGTGGCCAACATGGAGGATGTCCTGGATTTGTACGCCGAACCCTTTGACCCCCAAAGGCCGGTGGTCTGCTTCGACGAGACATCCACCCAGTTGCTGGCCGACGCCCGGCCGCCCCTTCCGGTGGAGCCGGGACAACCCAGGAGGGAGAATTACGAGTACCGGCGGGAGGGCACCCGCAACCTGTTCCTGGCCTGCGAGCCCCTGGCAGGCTGGCGGCACGTGGCGGTTACCCAGCGGCGCACCACCGAGGACTTCGCCCATCAGATGCGCTGGCTGGTGGATGAAGCGTACCCCCGGATACCCGTAATCCGGGTGGTTCTGGACAATTTGAACACCCATCGCCAGGCGTCGCTGTACCAGACCTTTCCGGCGGGAGCGGCGCGGCGCATCGCCAGGAGACTGGAGTTTCACTACACCCCCAAGCATGGCAGTTGGCTGAATATGGCGGAGATCGAGTTCAGCATCTTCTCCCGCAGTTGCCTGAGGCAGCGTCTCCCGGACGAGGAATCCCTCTGCCGGGAGGTCCACGCCTTGGAACTGGAGCGAAACGAAGCTCAAGCCCGCATCAACTGGCACTTCAGCATCCAGGATGCCAGAACCAAACTCCACCGCCTCTATCCCCTCAATTCCTGACTTGACCGACTACACTAGGGTTCCTGGCAAGAACGAACCGCCCCGTTGGGGCGGTATTTCATTGCTGGACAGTGGCTGTCTTGAGAGGGAAGTAGCGCCTCTGGCAGTATTCGAACCCGCGACCCGCTTCTTAGTACTACAGTTGCAGATATGTGGTGAGGAGTTTCAGGCGGCGTCGGTAATGACAGCGCCGGGCCGTTGCTTGGTGCCGCCGTCTCCACTGAGACCACCGCAGCACTGATTCGTCCGTAGGGTGGTGTCTCCATATCAGCCGGTAGAGTAACCGCCGAACCTCGGGCACCGTCAGCGGTATCAGCCTTTCCTCCAAACTGGGGCAGCCCCCTTTTCTCCCAGACGTCCCGGCGACGATGCCTGGCGCCGTACCACCGCCAGGTAGGCGTGGGCCAGCATCGCCAGGGTGATGTGCCGGTACCAGCCGTCCCACCGGCGCACCTCGTATTGGTCCAGTCCCACCTGTCCCTTGGCCTCCTCAAAGCATTCCTCAATGGCCCACCGGGTTCCGGCCACCCGCACCAGTTCCTCCAGGGCTGTTCCCGTCGGGCCGTAGCACACGTAGTAGGCCAGTTCCTCGGGCTTGGCCACGCTGCGCCGGGCCAGCAGCCAGTACCCCTTGCCAGGTTCTCTCAGGGGCCGAATATCCACCAAGGCCCAGTCGTAGACCCGAGGACCCTTGGCCCCATCACCGGCGCTCAGCCGGACCCAGCCCGACTCTTCAACCCCAGACGCCAGCCGGTCAGCCCGCACTTGGCGCGGACCCTGGTCCGTCCCAGCCCACAACTTCTCATTGCTCTTGATGGCCAGCACGTGAGGAACGTCCCGCCGCTCCAGCCACAGCCGCAGGTTGCGGTCATTGCCGTAGACCTCGTCCCCGGTGGCCCAGCCGAAGGGGACTCCCGACTCCACCGCCCGTTCCAGCATCCGCCGGGCCAGTTGCGGCTTGGTGCGAAACGCCACTTGCTCCGGCACGCCAGCCTCCTCCCGGCGTTCCTGGTCATCGGCCCACACCTGAGGCAGGTAAAGCTCCCGGTCCAGCAGGGTCCTCCCCTTGGCAGTAGCGTAGGTCAAGAATACCCCAATCTGGCAGTTCTCGATCCGTCCCGCCGTGCCGCTGTACTGACGCTGCACCCCCACAGACTTGTTGCCCTTCTTCAGAAACCCAGTCTCGTCCACCACCAACACCCCGTTGGCGTCGCCCAGGTGCTCCACCACGTAGTCCCTGAGATCATCGCGAACCAGGTCCGCGTCCCAAATGTAGGTTGACAGCAGATGCTGCACCCCATAGGGTGTGGCGTCCCCGGCCTGCTCCGCCAGTTGCCAGCCGTTCTTGCGCTCCACCGGACTGAGCAGCCCTTTCAGATAGTCCAGCGATCGTCGACGTGGTTCGGGACGCCGGAACCGCCCCGCAATGCACTCGTGTACCCGGTCGATACCCTCAGCCCACCGGGCGACCTCTGCCACCCCATCCCCATGCACTGCCACAGCCTCACCTCACCACCCGTTGATTGCCCCAATCCTAGTCGTTTTCAATCTGCAACTGTAGTATTAAGTCCCCTCCCAGCACGAGCCCACCACCCCCGGAATCCGGCCTGCGCCGCAACGACGGATGTGGGGCGGTGACCCGCCCGGTAGGACGGAGCCCTGGGCAGTTCCGCGAAGTAAATCGGTACGGGCCGCGATGCCGGATAAGCCCGAGGCCGGGCCGAAACGAGATATGGGAGCTTAGAACCAGTGGGCCTTGTCCACCACGTTCCTCAGAGGCTCCCCATTGTTGAAGCGCCGGCAATTTTCCACAAATAATTCGGTGCGCCGGTCTTCAAGGTAGGGCCCTTGCCCAGCCACGTGGGGAGTAATGATGACCCCGGGCATACTCCACAGGGGATGGTCGCTGGGCAGGGGCTCAGTCTGGAACACGTCCAGGCCCGCGCCAGCCAGCCGACCCTGCTGCAGGGCCTCGGCCAGATCGTCCAGAATGACAGTTGCGCCCCGTCCGATATTAATCAAAAACGAGCCTGGCTTCATTCTCTGAAACTGTTCGCGGGCGAACATGCCCCGGGTCTCGGGAGTCTCGGGCACGGTGACGATTACGAAGTCGGCCCGGGGCAATACTTCGTTGAGCCCTTCGGGACGGCATAGCTCGCTGACCCCGGCAGTTGGCTCGGACGCCCTGGGGTCCACGCCGATAACAGTCATGCCGAATTCGGCGCACAGGCGGGCCGCCTCGCCGCCGATACCGCCGATTCCCACCACCGCCGCTGTCGCATCGGGAAGATGGATAACGTTATACCCCGGCGCCCACTCACGCCGCAATTGGCGCGGAATGTAAACGTGCAACCCCCGAGCGAAGGCCAGCACGTAGGACATGATGTGCGCGCTGATATGGTCGTTATATATCTCCCGGGTATTGGTGACCACCACGTCACTGTCAATCAGGGCTTGATGATAATAGCCGGCCCTGGGACCGGCCTGGGGACAGGCAATCCACTTCAGGTTGCCGGCCCGGGCAAAAAGCTCGGGTACTATATTGCCGAAGGCCGCGTCCACCTCGCCGATTACTTCCATCGCCTCGCCCACCGAATGGGAGAGGGTTACTTCAATATCGGGAATGGCGCCCTTCAACCTTTGCGGCCAGTCATCCACGTACTCGGTGCTTTCCTGTTCTGACGGGTTGAGAATCAAGAGCTTGAACCCCATAGCATCAGTCCTCTTTTAGAAGCATATTCGCTGGCAAGTGTATGCGGAGGGCCTCTCCAGCGTCAATCGAAAGAGCTGGGTCGGCAGGGTTCCTTAATTGTGCACAAGAAACCGCTCATGGTGGGCCTGTCGCCCGTTCATGGTGAGCCTGTCGAATCATGTACCGGCCCTTGGTCAGGCTCAGGCTGAGCAGGCATACATCCCACTGGCGATTCTTGAAAGTTGCCGCTTAGCAACGTAAACAGTTCAGCGGATAGGACCCTCACCGACGTCCTGACTCACGAGCATCCGGGTGATGCCGGCAAGACAGTCAGGGCCAACCTCGCGGGAACTCACCCTTCAATAACTCACTAAGCAGAATACGGCCCTCGGGCTACTAGGCTTGGGGGACGGGTATCCCAGCCACCTTCATCGGGATACGATAAACTGCGGCGAAGGTCGTAATGAACAGGGTCTTCCAGTCGTCGCCTCCCCAGCCTACGTTGGTGGTCTGCTCTCCGGTGACGATGGTGCCCAGGTGGTTGCCCGAGGCATCAATTACCCATACCCCGCCGGGGCCGGTGCAGTACACGTTACCCTCAACATCGACCTTCATACCGTCCGGGCCGTCCGGGCCAATGGGCCTGGCTTCGCGCAGTTGGCAAAAAACCCGGTCGGTAGCCAGGAACAACGTCCCGTTAGGTTGCATGTCGAAAGCCCGGATGCTCCCGGCCCGGTAATCGGTGACATAGAGAATACTCTCATCCGGGGAGAAGGCCAGCCCGTTGGGAAATACCAGGTCCCGCACCAGCAGGGTGATGGAGCTCAAATCGGGAGAGATGCGGTACACTCCCGAGTAGTCCAGCTCCAAGTCCGGGTCGGGAGCGCCCGGGTCGGTGAAGTAAATGCTGCCGTCGGACTTCACCACCACATCGTTGGGGCGGTTGAGCCGGTGGCCCCGGTAGCTGTTGGCAAGGATGTTGAGGCTACCATCCGCTTCCATGCGGGTGACGCGACCGGCGCCGCCCTCACACAGAATGAGCCTCCCCTGGAGGTCGCGGGTCAGGCCATTGGCGTTGTTGGTGGACTCCTGAAGCAGGGTAACTCCTTCGCCGGGAGACCACTTGCTCCGGCGGTTGCCGCGCACTTCGCTGAAGAGCAAGTAGCCCTCCTCCTGCCACCACAACGGACCCTCGGCCACCTGGTACCCCCGGCCCAATTCCTCCAAATCCTGGTCCCGGTCAACGATATGGGCAAGTTGAGGGGAAATTTGCTCAATGGGCATGATTACTCCACCTTCATTCCAAATAGTCTACTCTGCCGGGTCCCAAGGACGCCGGTAGTACCCAGCCTCTCTGATGCCACCAGGCGATTACAGCCTCCGGGTAGGAGCGCTCGCCAAAAGTGCGATTAGTCTTCCAGGGACAGGGGAAGATTCCGGTCTTTGGCTGTAGCCAAGCAGTCCGGGCAGAGGGAGTCCAACAATAGCTCCTGCACGACCCACATATTGTCGCCGGTTATGCCGCAGAGGAACTTCGGCACGATTTCTTCATACACCGAAACGTTAATTTCCTCCACGTAATGGATTTCCCCGGTCCTTTCCACGTTGGACCACCACCAGGGAAAGACTTCCCGTTCCTCTTCCACGGCCATGGCAGCGCTGGTCCAACCCTCCTCGGGAAGCTCCACCACCCAGGTGAGGCGCCCGTTGAGGCCCGGTTCACGGAAGGCTCTAAGTTCCCCTTGGCTGATACACTCCCGGATATTGGCCTGGGACAACCGCAGGCGAATCGAGGCTTCGCGAATCGATACTCTTTCCATCGTAAGGGCTCCCATTTCAGAATTTCCAGCCGGGAATTATAGGTCCATTCCACCACAACCCAAGGCCATTGGCCTTCAAGGTCGCCCCCGGCCCGGTGTCTCTGTGCGGTAGTATATCCCATCGGCATAGCCTATGCTCAGTCGGCAGGGGATGCTGGCCGGTCCAGCCCGTTACTTCCTAAGGTTTAACCCAATGTGCGCAATGTTCCGGTCTTCAGTCAGATGACTTGGGGGGTGAGAACCGAGAGGATGGATGCGATTATCACGGAGTATTCGTGGGCCTTGGAGGGCTGCTTGTTGACAGCCCACTAGCCGGACACTACACTCGCCTAACTTGCGGAGAAGCCGGCAAAGCCTGGATGATACGATGATTGCCATCCGGCGTTGGAAGTGTTCCTAACAGCGAGGCAAAGCATGACCGCACACCATTCTGACCTTGAGACTTCATCGTATTTGCTGAGGAGGTAATTGATGACTGACCAACAAATCCGCGTGGGACTTATTGGAGCGGGGGGCAACGTTCGGGCGCGTCACATTCCTGGGTTTCAGGGTGCCGAAGACTGCGAGATTGTGGCGGTGGCCAACCGGTCCATTGAGTCGGGCAGGGCTATCGCCGATCAGTTCAACATCCCCACGGTTTATGGTAACTGGCGAGAGTTGCTGGACGACGACAGTATCAGCGCCGTATGCATCGGTACTTGGCCCTACATGCACCGCACCATGACCCTGGCCGCCTTGGACGCCGGCAAGCATGTGCTCACCGAGGCCCGCATGGCCTCCGACGCGGCGGAAGCCCGCGACATGCTCACCGCTTCAAAGGCTCATCCAGAGTTAGTTTGTCAGCTAACGCCTACGTCCACCAGCTACACCATCGACAACCTGCTGAAGCGTTTGATCGACGAGGGCCACCTGGGTGAACTGTTGTCGGTGGACTTCACCTCCCTGCAAAACAACTTCGCCGATTTTGACGGCCCAGTGCACTGGCGCCACGACCGGTCGCTCAGCGGTTACAACACCCTGAACATCGGCGCATCCTACGAGTCGATGATGCGATGGTTGGGCCGGGGTAACCGGGTCATGGCGATGTCCAAGCTGCACGTGCCCTACCGGAAGGACGAGAATGGGTACCCAACTTCAATCGCCATTCCCGACCACGTCGATATTCTGTATGAGTTGGCCAACGGGGCCCAGGTCCACATGCAGATGAGCGCCACTTCGGGACTAAATGGGGGCAACCACATTTGGATGTTCGGCACCGAAGGCACCATCCACGTCGATTCCCAGCGCAAGGTCTGGGCCGGGAAGCGCGGCGACCTGGAACTGACCGAAGTCCCCAATCCCCCGGAAACCCAGGCCAGGTACCGGGTGGAGGAACAGTTCACCAACGCCATACGCGGCAAGGAAAAAGTTGACATGGTGGCCTTCGAGACGGGAGTCCACTACATGGAATGGACCGAGGCGGTGCACCGCAGCGCCACGACGGGACAGGCGGTTAACCTGCCCCTCTAAGGCCGTCGAGCTGTGAGCATACTGCCGAAATGGCTGGCGTGAAGAGAGGCCGCATCCGGGGATTTACCATGAGTGGTGCGGCCTTTCTCTTTGGCCTGGGCTCTTGGACCAAGACTCCGGAACTGCGGGCGGTTTCAGTCAAATCCGGGTTGAAAACGATGCCGCCGGAAAAACCAACACTCGTCCCGTCACAATCTGCCCGACAACTCGTTGGGCCTGATTGACAGCCTCAAACGTTCACCTCTGGCGACGCGCCGCTGGGAGTCGCACCCACGATTCATTGAAGAAGCGGGCGCGAACGACCGATTCATGCCCCCGTGCTGGACCGGGATCCGGGGGCCGGCACGATTCAATAGCCTCGCTGGGTCAACTCCATAGCTGTTGAGAGGCCAACGCAGCCCCTTGGGACAACGCCTCCAGCTTGGCCCACATGATGGACGGATGCACTCGGGGATTAAAAGCGCCCTGGGAGAAACCGCAGTCGGTCCCGGCTATGACGTTCTCCCGGCCCAGCATCCTGGCGTAATTTACGATCCGCTGGGCCACCAACTCGGGATGCTCGACAATGTTGGTGGTATGGGCCACCACGCCGGGGACCAGGATCTTGCCATCTGGCAGCTTGACCTTCTCCCAGACCTCCCATTCATGGGCGTGCCGGGGGTTGGCAGCTTCCACACAGTAGGCTCCGGCATTGACCTGCAGAACGATGTCCACGATGTCCCGCATGGGAACGTCGGTCACGTGGGGACCGTGCCAGCTACCCCAACAGAGGTGATAACGCACCCGGTCTTCCGGCAGCCCCTGTAGCGCGTGGTTAATCGCCTCCACCCGCAACGAGGCGAACCGGCGGTACTCCTCGATGGAAGGAGCGGGGTCGGGCATTCCGTACTGGGTTACCACCCTGGGGTCGTCGATTTGCAGAATGAACCCGGCTTCCACGATGGCCCGGTATTCCTCCTTCATCGCGTCGGCTATGGCTGTCAGAAACTCCTCTTCGGTGGCGTAATGCTCGTTCTTTCGCTGCAACTCGATGGTGCCGGGAGCCACCGCCGGGATGAATGCCTCTTCCGGTTCGACCGATTCCAGGGCTGACTTAAAGTTGTCGATGTCGCTTTGCACGGCGTCCTGGCCCCGGTAGGTGATGGGAGAGGTACAGACCATCCCCCGTCCGGCGCCGCCGTCAACTCTGCCGTCGTATTCCAGGTAAAAGTCCCGGAAGATCTCCGGTCCCTGCCCCAGTTCAATAACGGGCTCTCCCCTGGATCCAGGGGCCTGGCCTCAAATCCGGTAAGCCGGTCGTGGACATAGGTAGAAAAACTGGGCTTGCCGTATTCCCCGTCACTGGGAACGTCGATGCCTGTTTGGACTTGCCGCCGCACCACCTCCTGCACCGACTGGCGGACCAGGCCGGCCAGGGCCTCTACATCGTAGGCCCGCCCGTCCTCCTTTGCCCGCAGTATTTCCAGGATTTCCGGTGGGCGGGCCAGACTGCCTATGTGGGTTGTTAGAATCCGGGAAGAACTGTTCTTCATCGCTTCCTCCGGTCACGGCAATCCCGTGACTTTCTTCATTAGGGCCGTAGGGGCATCGGGGGAGGCGTCCCCGCACCAGGCCACATACTGGTCAAGGCGTACCAGGACCAGCCGGGCCTCGTACTGCTCGCGCCCTCCCTCGTAAGTGTCCCGTACCACTTTTAAAGGTATCCGCAGGGATGTTGCCGCGCCCTCGATGGACTGGACTGGGCCGTCGTCAACCCCAAACGCCAGCAGCGTGAAACCCAGGCCCAACTCCGCCGGGAGATAGCGCGCCCCCGACAGCGGCTGCGGAGGAAGGTGGTGGCCCGCCCGCGCGGCAAAGGAATGCGACCCGTGGGCGCTGCATACGGCCCCCGGCGGGCCCATGACCACGGATGAGCCGGGGTAGTTGGGCTCATAGACCGAGGTCCGCCTGCTGGCTACCTGCTCCAACTCCTTCCAGGCGGACGTGAACTCCTCCAGGTCCTTGTCCGGGCTGAAGCGCTCCAGAAACGCGCCGTCTCGTTCAATGCCTCGGGCTATGAAGTCCTCGCCCGTCTCCCAGAAAACGGGGCGTCGTTCCTCGCTGTAAGAATCAAGGAGAGAATCGCCTCCCCAGCCCTGGAGCCTGGAGGCCAGCTTCCATCCCAGATTGGTCACGTCCTCCAGGCCGTTGTTCAACCCGAAGCCGCCGTATGGCGGGTGGCTGTGCGCGGCGTCTCCCGCTATGAATACCCGCCCGACCCGGTATTTATCGGCTACCGAGACCCGCAGGTCCCAGAAGTCCACGTGCTGGAATTCAGCCTCGAACTCAAGCCCGGCGGCCCGGTTGAGGAGGGCCTGAAAGTCGTAATTCTCCGGCGTCGCGTCCACTGGCACCGGAGCATGGAAGAACCAGGTCTCACCCACAACGACGCGCCCAAAGAACATCCAGTACCCCTTCAGGTCCGGGTGAAGCGCGCGGTAGGTGGTGCTTTCCGGGAACCGCTTGAAGGCCTCGTGCAACTCTTCAGACCGGAACACAGCCAGCATCATCTTCTGGTCGAAGTCCGAGCCTCCCTGCGCGATGCCTACCTGCTCACGGATGGTCGAGCGGGCCCCGTCGCAACCGACGACGTAGTCGGCCTCCAACACCCGTTTGGCTCCCGCCGCCGTTCCTGGAGAGGAAGCGCCGGCGTCGCTGAAGCCTCCCCACTCGTACCGGCCATCCTGTTGCGCGGCCCCCTCAGTTTCGCCGATAGTGACCCTCACCCCCTCCCCATACTGCTCTATCTTTTCCGCGGTCCATCCATAGAGGACAGTCACGCTGGGCAACTCACCCGCCCGCCTTCGTAGGACCGCTTCGGTGAGGTACTGGGGAAGCCGTTCGTTGTCCTCGTAATAGTATTGGCGGACAACCTCTCGGCCACTGGGAGCGTACCAATATTCGCTCATCAGGTCCCCGTAGGCGGTCACTCCGCCGATGGGATAGTCTTTCGGCATGACGCGGGCCTTCCGCAACTCGTCCACGACACCCCAAAAGTAGAAGTGCTCCAGCGTCCGTTGGGTGAGGTTCTGCCCTTTGGGGATTTGTTGCGGCTCCAGATGACGACCGACTAAAACGCAGTCGATGCCGCGCAGTCCCAGGTCCACGGCCATGCCGACTCCCACAGGCCCTCCACCCACGATAATCACTTGGTGGCGTTCTGTCATGGCCTCTCCTAGTGAATCCCTGATGCCAATGGAGCATCGGGGGATTCCCCATTGCTTAGAATTACCGGGCCGCAACCCACTATGAGGTTATTACCCAACCTAGAGTTACATATTATAGCCGGTCCTTCGACAAGTTCAGGGTGGGCGGTGCGGGCGGCGAGATGACCATCGAAAGATCCCGCCCTCGGCGGCAAGAGCCCCCGAGTCGGCCTTCATGGAGTAAGATAACATTTACAGCGCCAGCCTCATTCCTAATCACAGGAGGACCCATGAAAAGAAGCGCCACCAGGATTCTCACCACCCATACCGGCAGCCTGCCCCGGTCGCCAGGGCTCCAGGAGCTATTGCGGGAGCGGGAAGAGCAGGGCAATATCGACCAAGAACTGTTTGCCGCCGGGGTGCGCGACGCCGTCGCTGATGTGGTAACCAAACAGCAGACCATCGGCATAGACGTGGTCAACGATGGCGAGCAGGGACGGGCCCAGTACGCCACCTACGTAAAAGAGCGTCTCACCGGCTTTGAGGGCGAGCGCCTCGTCCGGTCACGCCCGCGCTTGGACGACGCCGATTTCCCCGAGTTCGCCGCCACTCAGACCCACCATTCTTCCCACAACATGCCCCAACCAGCCTGCACTGGGCCCATCTCCTGGAAGGACTGGCCGGCGGTGGAGCGGGATATCCAAACTTTGCAAAGGGTTGCCGCAGATGCGCCCGTCGAAGAGGTGTTTATGACGGCGGCCTCGCCGGGAGTAATCGCCAACTTTCTGCCCAACGAGTATTACCCCACGGAGGAGGCCTATCTCTACGGCCTGGCCGAGGTGATGAAGGACGAATACAACGCCATCGCCGCCTCGGGGCTTCTTCTGCAAATCGATTGCCCCGACCTGGCCATGACGCGAGTCTCCCAGTTCTCCCACCTTACGGTGGAGGAGTTCAAAAAGGTTGTGGAACTGCACGTGGAAGTAATCAACTACGCCCTGCAGGACATTGACCCGGAGCGGATGCGGTTGCACCTATGTTGGGGGAATACCGAAGGCCCCCACCACCACGACATTCCGCTCAAGGAAATTGTGGAGCTGGTGTTGCAGGCCCGGCCCCTGGGGTTGTCCTTTGAAGGGGCCAACCCCAGGCACGCCCACGAATGGAAGGTGTGGGAGGACATAGACCTGCCCGACGGCAAGCTGCTGATTCCCGGGGTGCTGGACACCACCACCAACTTCATCGAGCACCCGGAGCTAATCGCCCAGCGCATCCTCAATTACGCCAACGCCGTGGGTAGGGAAAACGTGATGGCCGGCAGCGACTGCGGTTTCGGCACCTCAGCCTGGGGCCGGAAGGTGGAGACCAACATCGTGTGGGGCAAACTAGCGTCCATGGTGGAAGGGGCGCGGCTGGCGTCCCAAGAGCTTTGGTAGCTCCCGCCAACGGGGTATCCCAGCCTAACTGCCCTTTAGCGCCTCCAACTGGCTGTCGATGTCTTCCGCCTGCAACGACAACCTCTCCCACTCCTCCCAGAGGGATGCCGCGTCCTCTTTGAGCAAATTGTACTGCTCTCCTGTGACCGCGAGCTGGGTCGGGTCGTCAAACTGGTCGGGCCTGGCGAACATGGCCTCCAACTCCGTCATGCGGGCCTCGTGGTCGGCCAGTGAAAGGCTTATCTCATCTATCAGCACCGAAAGCCTGCGGGCCTCGTTGCTAAGGGACCGGCGCTGCTCCTCTTCGGCGCTCAGCGGTGGCCGACCGGACCGTCTCCTGATGGGCACCTGACCCGAGGCGGTGGACGACGTTCCGTTGGCAGTTGGACCTGCGCTTATCTTAACCGTCTCAGTCTGCTTCCGGTACAGATAGCTGTCGTAGTCACCGGGGTAGACCGTGGGCCTGCCGCCGTCGATCTCGATAATCTTGTTGGCGACCTGCCGGATGAGAGTCCGGTCGTGGGTGATGAGACATAGCGTGCCATGATAGTCCTCAAGGGCGTCGGCGAGTATCTCCCTGGAGGCGATGTCGAGGTGGTTGGTTGGCTCATCCATGAGGAGCAAGTTGCTTGGCTGGAGCAGCAGCTTGGCCAGCGCCACCCGGGCCTTTTCCCCGCCGGACAGCACGGAAATTGGCTTGCCGACGTCGTCTCCGCTGAACAGGAAGCCGCCGAGGGTGTTACGCAGGTTCCGCTCCGACTCCGTTGGCGCGGCCTGTTGCAGTTCCTCGATGACCGTGTTGTTGAGGTTGAGGAGTTCAAGCACGTGCTGGGCGTAGTAGGCCGTCTCCACGTTGTGGCCGGTCTTCCTCTCCCCAGCGTCAATGGGGAGCACACCTGCCAGTATCTTCAACATGGTGGTCTTGCCAGCGCCGTTGGGTCCAACCAGGGCAACCCGGTCGCCCCGCGAAAGCTCCAAGTCCATGCCGCGGTAGACGGGGTTATCGCCGTAGGACTTGCTAACGTTGGTCAGCCATATTACCTTGGAACCGCTGCGCGGCGGCTCTGGAAACGAGTACCGGACTTTCTTCGTGGCCCTCGGCAACTCGATGGTCTGAACCTTCTCAAGCTGCTTCAAGCGGCTCTGCACCTGGCTGGCCTTCCTGGCCTTGGAGCGAAAACGCTCCACAAAGCGCATCTGCCGCTGCATTTCGCGCTCCTGCCGGGCCGCGGCCGCCTGCCTGACCTGGAGGTGCCGTTCCCGGGCCACCAGGTAATCGTCATAGTTACCCCGATGAAGCACCACCTCGCCCGCTTCAATGGCAAGGACCTTGGTTGCCACCTGGTTCAGAAAAGCGCGGTCGTGAGAGGTGACGATCACGCCGCCCGGAAAAGAAGCCAGGTACTTTTCAAACCAAAGGTTTGCATCGAGGTCGAGGTGGTTGGTGGGCTCGTCCAAGAGCAGTAGATGGGGCTTCCTGAACAGGATCCTGGCCAGACCTGCCCGCATGACCCAACCGCCGCTGAACTCACCCATTGGCCGCAGAAAGTCGCTCTGCTTAAAGCCCAGCCCCGAGAGAATCGCCTTGGCCTCGTGCTCCCGGTCGTCCCCGCCAGCGGCCTCCAACTCCAGGTCAAGCCGGCCCAGGCGTTGCAGCAGGTCACCCTGTTTACCGGGATCAGTTTCCGATGCCAAGGCCTCCCTAGTGGCGGTAATCCGGCCGGTGAGCGCCACCACCTCCGAGCTGGCGTCCAAGATTTCTTGCAACAGAGACTTGCCGAAAAACGTTCCGGGATCCTGCTTGAGATAGCCTATTGCGACGTTGCGCTGGCTGGTCATGCTGCCCGTATCCGGAGCAGCGTCGCCGGACAGAATATCCATAAGGGTGGTCTTACCGGAGCCGTTTGCGCCTATCAGCGCAATACGGTCCCCCGCGGCCAGGTTAAAGGTAAGACCGCTGAACAGTGTCCTGGTCGCGTAGGCTTTGCTGATGTTGGTTGCCAATAACATTTTATTCCGCCCCAGAGACCATTATATCCACTGGAAGCAAATGAAGGGGAGTACAGGGAACAGGGCCTTTCGATTATTGGGCTACCCTGTTGCCTCCCCTTTCGCGAAAGGGGGGCTATCCGCCACCCCTTCCCTGGTCATTCCCGCTTTTGCGGGAATGACCAGGGAAGGGCCGAGAATGACGGGTGAAACCAAGGGTCTCTCGGGACAATCAAAAGACCCTGGAGTACAGGGAAGCCCCGTGGCGTAAGAATATTGCGTGACCTCCGCTCTGCCGGGGCGCCTGGTTGGGGAGCTTTCGCCGCGCTCCCGGATGTTACCTCGGACATTTTAGAGCCACTTGGTCTTGGTCATTGTATAAGAGAGGCTTGGCGATTTACACTGATAACCGTGCCACCCTCGGAACGCAGCGTCGGACACTAATCTGAATCAACAGGAGCAAACACAGATATGCCGGAAGTCACTTCACACGCGCCCGGCGCACCCTCTTGGGCCGAGCTTGACACCACCGACGAGATCGGCGCGCTTTCCTTCTACAGCGCCCTGTTCGGCTGGGAAGACGATCCGCGGGAAATCACCCCCGGCTGGTACTACCACATGCAGAAACTCAACGGGCTGGAGGCCGCCTCTATCTACCGGCAGAGCGACGAGGAGCTGGAACAGAGCGTTCCGCCCCACTGGAACATCTACTTCACTGTGGAGAACGTGGATGTCGTAGCCACCGCCGTCCCCCAGAACGGCGGCTCGGTGGTTTTCGGCCCCATGGACGTTTTCGAGGCAGGTCGCATGGCCACGTGCCAGGACCCGCAGGGGGCCTACTTCGCCCTCTGGCAGGCCAACGAGCATATCGGCTGCCGTGTCAAAGGCGAGACTGGGGCCATGTGCTGGAACGAACTGAAGACCACCGATCGAGACGCCGGAATCGACTTCTACATCAACGTCCTGGGGTTGGAGCGGGGCTTGGCGGTGCAGGCGACGGAGTACGCCATGCTCCGGGCTGGCGGCACCGAAGTCTGCGGCGTGATGCAGATTGCCCCGGAAATGGGGGAGTTCCCGCCCTTCTGGGGCGTATACTTCGGGGTGGCCGACTTGAACGCCACGTTGGAGCAGGCCCAATCGCTGGGCGCGTCGGTATACGTCCCGCCCACCGACATCATCCCATACGAAGGCCAGCCGCCCACCGGCCGCTTCGCCTCCCTGGCCGACCCGCAGGGCGCGGCCTTCAGCATTGTTCAGGACCTCCCGCAGGCGTAGGAGCGTCCGACCCTCATTCCACCGCTTAGCCAGCTAATGGTACGGTTGCCGACAGACGGTCACGCCCCACCGTCCGGCTGGTATGTCCCTGGCCGGTCATGTCCTCGAACAGCCACGGCATCTCCCGGGCCGCTCGCGCCTTCAACCAAGACGATGTCAGTCCGCTTTATGGAATAGGTGCCCCGGGGAGTTTCCGCCGTTTTCTCTCCCAACATTAGCGGCGTTTCCAAGGGCCTCTCGGGCATGACCCAGGTAAATCTCCCGTCGTAACTGGCGTAAGACGACCATCGTTCGATGTTATCCGAAGCGGTTATTATGCCGCCCGTCGAGTATCCCACCTCAGTAACTCCGAACACGGAAGCGGGAGGGCTGGTCGCGATGGTGGCAAACACTGCCAGCCCTGCAACCAACACGCTGGAACGTTGCTGCAAGGCCCCCGGAGCAACCCTGCCGCGTCGCCACACCTAGACCGCAAGACCTCACCCCAGGGGGGAACAACCAACGAGTCCGTCGGGTCCAACGGCGATCCCGCTGACCTGTCTATCACCAGCAAGAATTTGCCGATGATAAGGTCATGCAGCGGCGCGAAGGTGTTGAACGCCGTATAAACAGCCGGCAATACTGCGTAAGTGGTGAGGAAAGCGGCACTCGAACCCCTGCTCCACCCCCCTACAACCAGCGAAAGCATGAACGCCAACAGCGGGGAAGCGAATATAACCCAGGCTAAATCTCTAAGAGGGTGTGTGAAAAGCAATCAAGCTGGTTTGAGCCGCCGGAGCATCAGATGAATCATCGCAATGTGTATCCAAGCTTCACTGGTTTCCGTCAGAGTTTCGTAGTCCTTGCTCAGCCTCCGGGACCGGCCCAGCCAGGCCAGTGTGCGTTCAACCACCCATCTTCGAGGCAGGACCTCGAAACCAGGGCTCTCCCGGGGCCGCTTGACAATCTCCAGCGTCCAGCCCGCAAAGTCGCGGACCCACTCAACCAGCTTTCCGGCATAACCGCCGTCGGCCCAGACCAGTTCCAGCCGGGGAAACCGGCCGGTCAGCTTGCTGATGACCAGCTTGGCCCCGTCCCGGTCCTGGATATTCGCTGGATGCACCACTACGTCCAGCAGCAAACCCATAGTGTCTACTACGATATGCCGCTTTCGTCCCCACACTTTCTTCCCGGCATCGTAGCCGCGAGGCCCCCTTTTTCCGTAGTCTTCACCGATTGGCTGTCAATGACGGCGGCGGAAGGACCGGGTTCCCGTCCCTCTGACTCCCGGACCTTAGGGCGCAGGGCCTCGTGGACTTGTTCCCATACGCCAGCTTTCCGCCAGCGGCGGAAGTACCACCATACGCTGCCCCAGGGCGGGAAGTCATGGGGCAACATACGCCAAGAGCAGCCGCTTCGCAGGACGTAGAGGATGGCGTTTATCACTTCCCGCAAGTCTAGGGTGCGCGGATGTCCCCCAGGCTTGGCCGGCGGGAGCAACGGGGCCAACTCTTCCCATTGGGCATCGGTCAGGTCGGTGGGATACGGTTTTCTTGTCATCCCCGTAGATTACCATAACTCCAACCTGCTTTTCACACACCCTCTAATACTACAGTTGCAGATTGAAAACGACTAGGATTGGGGCAATCAACGGGTGGTGAGGTGAGGCTGTGGCAGTGCATGGGGATGGGGTGGCAGAGGTCGCCCGGTGGGCTGAGGGTATCGACCGGGTACACGAGTGCATTGCGGGGCGGTTCCGGCGTCCCGAACCACGTCGACGATCGCTGGACTATCTGAAAGGGCTGCTCAGTCCGGTGGAGCGCAAGAACGGCTGGCAACTGGCGGAGCAGGCCGGGGACGCCACACCCTATGGGGTGCAGCATCTGCTGTCAACCTACATTTGGGACGCGGACCTGGTTCGCGATGATCTCAGGGACTACGTGGTGGAGCACCTGGGCGACGCCAACGGGGTGTTGGTGGTGGACGAGACTGGGTTTCTGAAGAAGGGCAACAAGTCTGTGGGGGTGCAGCGTCAGTACAGCGGCACGGCGGGACGGATCGAGAACTGCCAGATTGGGGTATTCTTGACCTACGCTACTGCCAAGGGGAGGACCCTGCTGGACCGGGAGCTTTACCTGCCTCAGGTGTGGGCCGATGACCAGGAACGCCGGGAGGAGGCTGGCGTGCCGGAGCAAGTGGCGTTTCGCACCAAGCCGCAACTGGCCCGGCGGATGCTGGAACGGGCGGTGGAGTCGGGAGTCCCCTTCGGCTGGGCCACCGGGGACGAGGTCTACGGCAATGACCGCAACCTGCGGCTGTGGCTGGAGCGGCGGGACGTTCCTCACGTGCTGGCCATCAAGAGCAATGAGAAGTTGTGGGCTGGGACGGACCAGGGTCCGCGCCAAGTGCGGGCTGACCGGCTGGCGTCTGGGGTTGAAGAGTCGGGCTGGGTCCGGCTGAGCGCCGGTGATGGGGCCAAGGGTCCTCGGGTCTACGACTGGGCCTTGGTGGATATTCGGCCCCTGAGAGAACCTGGCAAGGGGTACTGGCTGCTGGCCCGGCGCAGCGTGGCCAAGCCCGAGGAACTGGCCTACTACGTGTGCTACGGCCCGACGGGAACAGCCCTGGAGGAACTGGTGCGGGTGGCCGGAACCCGGTGGGCCATTGAGGAATGCTTTGAGGAGGCCAAGGGACAGGTGGGACTGGACCAATACGAGGTGCGCCGGTGGGACGGCTGGTACCGGCACATCACCCTGGCGATGCTGGCCCACGCCTACCTGGCGGTGGTACGGCGCCAGGCATCGTCGCCGGGACGTCTGGGAGAAAAGGGGGCTGCCCCAGTTTGGAGGAAAGGCTGATACCGCTGACGGTGCCCGAGGTTCGGCGGTTACTCTACCGGCTGATATGGAGACACCACCCTACGGACGAATCAGTGCTGCGGTGGTCTCAGTGGAGACGGCGGCACCAAGCAACGGCCCGGCGCTGTCATTACCGACGCCGCCTGAAACTCCTCACCACATATCTGCAACTGTAGTACTAAGTTTGCCCGTAACCCGGGAATTGGGCAAAACGCCTTGAACGCCAGGTCGTTAATCACCAAAACGACCAGGGCAACAAGGATAAGCGGATGGGTGAGGGAGGCTGCCGCGCGGTTTCGGAGGCTTACGTTCACGCCGTTGTCTATCGTTGCGTTCCCGTTACGCCGGTAAGGCGGGAAACAATAGGCGAGGCAGAGGGCGTTGGTGGGCGTTGGTGGGCGGTAGTGGACTCGAACCACTGACCTCTTGCGTGTCGAGCAAGTACTCTAACCAACTGAGCTAACCGCCCGTGGGTCAATTAGGTAACAATATTTTGGTAAAGACAGTCTACTGGCAGCAAGGCCGGGGAGTCAATCGCCCTGACGTCAGTCGGGCCCACATTCCGGCCTCGCTATAAAGGGGTTTTGAGGAGTATGCCGTCCAGCACTAGTAGTCTTTCACCTTCGTATTGATGGGTAAAGGGACTTCAGTTTGATGCGGGCGTCCGCGGTGGTGAAGCGTCAGTCCACCCGGATTGCGTCGCGGTTCCGTTGGTCCTGCCATCCCTTTGTCTCTCCTTCCAGGATGTCCTGACTGGGAATCCGTCGGTCCAGGCACTGCCGCGCAGCACCCCTAGCTCTATCTCGGCCATGTTGAGCCAGCTTCCGTGTTTCGGCGTGTAGTGAATCTCCAGCCGCTGGGCTATGCGCCGCGCCTCGTCTGGCTCAAAAGCCTCGTACAGCGAAGCTGGGTGATGGGTGTTCCAGTTGTCCACTACCAGTGCTATCCGTTCCCGGTCGGCATAGTCCTCATCCACCAGTTTCCGCACCACGCCGACCCAATCGGCCCTGGCGCGCCGCTCTGTTACCTCAACTCGCTGCCATCCCTCCAAGGGCGCAAACAGCATGATCATGCTGCTCACTCCCCTGCGCCGGTATTCGTAATCGTAGGCCATGGCAGCCCCGGGCCGCGATGGCCGGGGCTTTCGGGTCTCTTCCACCAGTTGCTTGCTGGTCTCGTCCAAACACACCAGGACCTCGTTGTCCGCGTACTGTCGATGGTAGACCTCCAGCACGTCCTCCATGACGTACACGAAATCGGAACTCCCTTGGGGCGGGATGCACCAGCACTGTTTCAGCCAAGGCTTGAGTTGGGTTTTTCAGAGTCTTGCGCACCGTCTCGGTGCCGATGTCATCCAATATCTCCCGTTCCACCAACTGGTCCGCCAGCAGGTGCAGGGTCCAACTGCTACGGCCCTCCGGCGGCTGGGAGCAGGCCAAGGCTACAATGTCCAAGTTGTAAACTCCCATTAGCCTGCCTATCCAGTTTCTGCTTCCACCTCTCAACTCCAGTTGTGGCCTGGTCCTATTCCAGAGATACTAAGGATGTCATATCGGATGGACTGCCCACACGCAGTTGTCATTGATACGCTTGCTTAATGGGCCAGGGAATCTTAGCCATGCTGGGGGATGACGTTGCGCTCAGCGGTTGACCAGGAGATCAAAGAACTAATTAAAAAGAATGGGCGAATTACTTTCGCTCGGTTCATGCGGGCCTGCCTGTACTCGTCCAGTGGAGGCTTTTATTCTGCCCGGGGCAACAGGATCAGCACCCACTTCGGGACCTCTTCCACGAGTCACCCGGTTTTCGGTGCCCTGATCGCGCGGCAACTGGAGCAGATGTGGCACCTCCTCGGAGACCCTCCCGTTTTCCATGTGATCGAGGTGGGTTCCGGCGACGGCGTCTTGGCTCAATCCATCGTGGATGCCTGCTGGCGGATGGCCCCCCGGTTCGCTCAGGCACTTTGCTATGTCGCCGCAGACTACGAGCCTGGATGGCTCCAATCACCTGACCACACCTTTGACTGGGCCAACGGGACTGGAGATGAGAGATCCTCAAGCGGGCAAGACGCGATCTTGGGAATCCAACGAGTTAAAACCGAAGGACTTCGGGCGTTCCGAAATGTTGTTGGTTGTATCCTGTGCAACGAGTTGATCGACAACTTCCCGGTCCACCGGTTCGCCATCCAAGGTGGAAGAGTCAAGGAAGTCTTCGTCACATCGGCGGGGGGGAATCTCACCGAAGTCTTGGACGAGCCATCCTCTCCTCGCATCGAAAAGAGGCTGACCAGCTTGGGCTTATCCTTGACTGAAGGGTATCGAGGTGAGGTGAACTTGGCCATGGAGGACTGGACTGCCCAGCTTTCCGGAGCCCTAGACCGGGGGTTTATTCTCACTATCGACTACGGTCAACTGGCCACTGACCTCTACTCGCCCCAGAATGCCCAGGGAACGCTGGTCTGTTTCAATCGACACGTCGTCAGCAGCGACCCGTACCAGCACATCGGGCAACAGGACATTACCTGCCAGGTGGACTTCACGTCCCTCATGCGGATGGGTGATCTACACGGTCTAGCCACCGTGGGCTACGCCCTACAGAGCCAGTTCCTGACGAACCTCGGCTTCTCCGCGTTCCTCAATGCCCTCCAGACGCAGGGCCTATCCGCCGCCCGAACGGAACTGAGCCGTATGGCCATGATGACCCTGGTGGACCCCAACGAGTATGGCGACTTCAAAGTGCTGGCCCAAGCTAAGGGGGATGGGTTGGGCATTGAGCTCCTGGGGTTTGAGGGCCAGGAAAGGTAACAGGCATATCATTCAGCCTACCTACAACTACGGCGTCATTTGCCCCTTAGTACTACAGTTGCAGATATGTGGTGAGGAGTTTCAGGCGGCGTCGGTAATGACAGCGCCGGGCCGTTGCTTGGTGCCGCCGTCTCCACTGAGACCACCGCAGCACTGATTCGTCCGTAGGGTGGTGTCTCCATATCAGCCGGTAGAGTAACCGCCGAACCTCGGGCACCGTCAGCGGTATCAGCCTTTCCTCCAAACTGGGGCAGCCCCCTTTTCTCCCAGACGTCCCGGCGACGATGCCTGGCGCCGTACCACCGCCAGGTAGGCGTGGGCCAGCATCGCCAGGGTGATGTGCCGGTACCAGCCGTCCCACCGGCGCACCTCGTATTGGTCCAGTCCCACCTGTCCCTTGGCCTCCTCAAAGCATTCCTCAATGGCCCACCGGGTTCCGGCCACCCGCACCAGTTCCTCCAGGGCTGTTCCCGTCGGGCCGTAGCACACGTAGTAGGCCAGTTCCTCGGGCTTGGCCACGCTGCGCCGGGCCAGCAGCCAGTACCCCTTGCCAGGTTCTCTCAGGGGCCGAATATCCACCAAGGCCCAGTCGTAGACCCGAGGACCCTTGGCCCCATCACCGGCGCTCAGCCGGACCCAGCCCGACTCTTCAACCCCAGACGCCAGCCGGTCAGCCCGCACTTGGCGCGGACCCTGGTCCGTCCCAGCCCACAACTTCTCATTGCTCTTGATGGCCAGCACGTGAGGAACGTCCCGCCGCTCCAGCCACAGCCGCAGGTTGCGGTCATTGCCGTAGACCTCGTCCCCGGTGGCCCAGCCGAAGGGGACTCCCGACTCCACCGCCCGTTCCAGCATCCGCCGGGCCAGTTGCGGCTTGGTGCGAAACGCCACTTGCTCCGGCACGCCAGCCTCCTCCCGGCGTTCCTGGTCATCGGCCCACACCTGAGGCAGGTAAAGCTCCCGGTCCAGCAGGGTCCTCCCCTTGGCAGTAGCGTAGGTCAAGAATACCCCAATCTGGCAGTTCTCGATCCGTCCCGCCGTGCCGCTGTACTGACGCTGCACCCCCACAGACTTGTTGCCCTTCTTCAGAAACCCAGTCTCGTCCACCACCAACACCCCGTTGGCGTCGCCCAGGTGCTCCACCACGTAGTCCCTGAGATCATCGCGAACCAGGTCCGCGTCCCAAATGTAGGTTGACAGCAGATGCTGCACCCCATAGGGTGTGGCGTCCCCGGCCTGCTCCGCCAGTTGCCAGCCGTTCTTGCGCTCCACCGGACTGAGCAGCCCTTTCAGATAGTCCAGCGATCGTCGACGTGGTTCGGGACGCCGGAACCGCCCCGCAATGCACTCGTGTACCCGGTCGATACCCTCAGCCCACCGGGCGACCTCTGCCACCCCATCCCCATGCACTGCCACAGCCTCACCTCACCACCCGTTGATTGCCCCAATCCTAGTCGTTTTCAATCTGCAACTGTAGTATTAGAGCCTATCCTAATAACCCTTTGGGTTATGGCATTTCATAGCTGCGACAGGGGGCATAACTTGATTTTAGGATAGGCTCTTAGCAGGATGTTGAAATGGGGCGGTTTTAGGACGGTGCGAGCGTTGTGTAGGTCGTAGTTCCCCTCACCGGAATGCAATTTTCGGGTCTGAGTGCGGGGCTGACGCTGGAAGGAGGCTGGTTTATTGTTTTCGGCGGCACACAGGGCAGACTGACCCTCTGACTTACGCGGCCACCGCCGTCAGTTTGGCCAGCCGCACCAAGTTGTAGCCAGCGATAGTCATTTCCATCCAGAACCGGTTGCGGGCCACCCCGCAGTAGCGCAGCTTCCGGCCGCCGCCCACCGTCTTCACCCAACCGAAGACCTCTTCAATTCGCTTCCTGGCCCGCTGGCTCAATCGATACTCCTCGCGGTTCCAAGAGCAGCCGTTCAGTTCCGAGCGATGGCGGCCTCGTCACTTCGTCGCTGGTTCTTTAACCAGACGAACAAGCCGATGGCGATAACGGCAGCCAAGCCGATTGAAATGGATTTGGCAGTTTCATAGCTGATGATGTATTGCATCCACAACACTACCGGCACCGCCGATACTAAAATCATTGAACTTACCAACACGCCGATGGCGCACCATTCCCTGCCATCTGGACGGTAGGGCCAGATAGCCACCGCTGCCAGCGACAACGTCGACAATCCCACTATCACGAATATTGGGGGCCACAATAACAATGCCAAGAGAGACAATCCTGCGAACCCTGGAAATACGAATATGGCACTTGCCAGCACCAGCCCCACGACGGCCAATGCCAGGCTTTTGCGTTTGCGGCTTTCGCCGTCCCAAATCAACAGCAGGGATAGTGCGATTATCCCCAATACCAGCACCAGCAGCGTTAGCAGCACTACCGCCGAAAGTGGCTCCAAGCCACTAACCAGGTAGAATGCGTATGCCGCCGCGACGATGCCTGCGGCAATGGTGATCGCGCTGGCGAATTCCCATCTTCGAGCAACGGCGAGCACAAATGCAGTTGCAGTGAAAAGAACGCTCACCGCCAATGTCGACAACCAGAAAGAGGGCGTAGTCGCCAACAACCGGGTCCGCGCACCCGCCGAGAAATCCGTCGGGACGAATCGCCCCACTCCGACCCTTATCCAACGTCCTTCCGGCGTACCCACCAACACCCCCTGCGTACCCATGGCCGCAATAACGTTCCCGCTGTCCGCGTCGTAATGGATGCTGTACAACTCAGCCTCCGCTCCCCACCGGGTTCGTTGCTGCAACGTTATGTTGGCGTTGTCCAGCAATTGCGCCATTGAAAAAATCGTTTCATTCCGACCTTGCAAAGTACGGACGATCCGCGCCTCCAAAGGATGCTCCAGTTCATCGCCAACGATTTCAGACGGTATGATCTGGTAGGTCCCGCCCGGCGTAGTTGCTTGCAACGTTCCGACAGTAGGCACGAGATCAGTTTCGCCAGCAAATTGCCAAGAAAACCCACCGTCATCGCTCTGGTGCAGGTCGGTTCCTCCGAACTGTGCCCGCAGTCCTTCGGCGACCAGTGTTCCTTCGGCGTCCGTCCCCACGAAAGTTACTCCGTAGTTGCCACCGTCGCAGGCCAAACCAGTGCCTCCCAAGGCGATGCACAGGGCCAGCAGCGTCAAGGTGGCACGTGCACGCCTTAGCCGCCGGATATTCATCAGATGAAGCCTTGCCAACACTGCCATCGCTAGGCTTCGATAGCGTAGCGAACGAGTAGGTTCGCTGCCGTCACATTTGATCAGCCCAACCCCCGCAGTTGCGACGGCGGCTAACTCTTGGGCTGGGGCACTATGACACAACTCAGCTTGGGAATCATCCAGGTGGGAGCAAGTTCGGCGGGCCTTATCCACCATAGACTTGATGCGCCGGATGGGACGGCACTGGAGCACCAAGGCGTCCGGCGCGTAACTGCCGTCAGCATGGTGGCCTGTCGCGCTACCTGGCCTCGTATGGGGAACCCCCTACCGATGATTGCCTAATCCTACCATCGATCCGCTACGCCATAGAGCCGAGGGCAATGAATCTGCTCCGCTAGGCTAAGCCAATTGCACTTGAAATGTGACGTACCCGTCGTTCCTCCGCGGGCAGGAATCTTAAGTCGTTCAGGCCAGAGGTTCCTGCATTCGCAGGAACGATGATATTGCGTAAAGCGTTCAAATGCGATTGCCCTGTCCGCTAGGCTGAATTCTAGCTCGGAAACTTGCTGAACATCATGAAGCCGCTACTGTCGGGTGTATTGCAGCCCGCAAGGGCAGTTTCGGCCCGCACCGTCACCTGCCGCGCGCCCGCTGTCCCCCGAAGCTGCTGAATGCTATCGGCGTAGAGGACGGCGCGGTTGCGCCCCGTTCCGTTATTTCCGCCACTTGAAAGGAAGGGATGCGGACCTTCGACCCTGATGTCGTCGGCATAAAAGTCGTGGGCCTCTCCCAGCTTGACACCGTGCCACTGGAAGCCTTCCAGGAATTGCTGCGTGAACGTGAGGTAGCCGTCGTACGGGTTGAATATATCAACATCCTCAGGACCCAGCCCGGAACCCTCCCACATCTTCCGCGCCAGGCTGGCGACCGCCTCCTGATGCTCCTCCAGAGTTGCCATGGTGCTCCTACCCCGGCCATTGTTCTGGGCATGGTTAAGGACGTAGACCGGCTTTTGCCTCAGGTCCTTGGCACGCTCAGCGGTGGTGAAGATGAAGGCCGCGCAGGTATTGACTGGCCGGTCACAATCGTATATCACCAGCGGTTCCTCGATCACGCGCCCGGTCAAATAGTCCTCAAGGGTGAGCTGATAGGGCTCGTGCAAAGCGTAGTACCCCCAGGGAGTCATCAGGCCGTTTCTGCGCAAGTTCAAACAGAGAGGGGCCAGCCCGTCGTGGGACTTGCCGTATTTCTTGCAGTACTGCAGGAAGATCACCAGATTGTTGAACATGGCGCCGCTCTGATAACCCCACGGAAGAGAAAAGGCGCTGTTCCCGGGGGCCTCCTGATTGATATTCTGCGGATTGTTGTGCCCGTACCGGCCTTCGAGGTTAACCATCGGGTACCATACCAGGACGGTCTCGCATAAACCGTCACCGACCGCCTGAGCGGCCAGGCCCATCATCGGGCCGATGTAGGGTGCATCGGATTTGAGATACTTTACGTTCTTCAGCCCCAACTCCCTCTGCATCCACTCCGCTGAAGCATAGGTCAGGCCGTCTTCGGTGTCGTAGGGCGGGTCAAAATAAGGGCGAGGCGCCCAGGTCTGCTCCGCACGGGTCTCCGGGCTGGTGATAAGCCCATCAATGTCGTCCAGCGACAGGCCTGCGTCGGCAATTGCCTTCAGGCAGGCCTCCTTGCTCAAGCCGCCGCAGCTCCTGTCCAGGGCCACACCGTCCCAGCGCCGGTCCATATGGGACTGACCCCAACCTACAACGGCGACCTTGCCTCGGTGCTCCCAGATTCCCATACCTTCCCGATTTCTCATCCAACTCGTGTCACTAACCATCTCAGCTCCCTTATGCTCTCTGCGCTATTGACCGTGTCCGTAGGACCCAAGTGGGCTTAGGTGAGCACCCGCCACTCGTGGACCAACTGGCCGGTACTCGTTTGTTCAAATATCAGTTCCACCGGGGCTCCAACGGGGACCTCGCCCGGCGGGGTACCCGGAAGGTTGGACAAGAAGTTGATGCCCGGGTCCTCGTCCAGGGTTATCACCGCAAAGTTGATGGGCTGCGCCGACCGAAACCCCCTGATGCGGGAGTCGCGTATCACCATGTACACGTCAATGTGTCCCTTGCCTTCCACCTCTTTCCACTCCAGATTGTCGGCAGAGCCACATTTGTTGCACCGCTGGGTGGGCGGATAATGCAGCCTCTCGCAGGCGGTGCAGTTCTGCAAGACCAACCGCCGCTCGTTACAGGCGTCCCAGAAGGGCTTGGTCAGATCATTGGGAACCGGGGCAGGTCTCTCTAGGCCTGGAATCGTTGACATGGTTCTCCCCTCCTGTGGCATCTTGCCCACCGCGCGTTGCCGTTACCGACACAATCTAGCACGGATTATATGTTGAGCACTTTCGCTGGTCAAAGATGTTTGTCGCCCGTAGTTAAGTTCCCCTGTGTCCGGCGGCCTCTTTAGGCGGCCCGCAGGCCAAGACCCCGCCGAGCGGGAAGGGGCCGCTTCCGCAAGTTTCCTTGCGGCCCCGTGAGCAATGGCAAGAAAGCGCGTCTAATCCTGGTCCGTCCTCCCGTTAATCCACGGCTCGGTATTTCCGGCATCCATCGAGACAAAATGGAACCCCGCTGTCAGGGCAAATTGGCGATCCAACTCCGTATCGCCAATATGGTAGTACTCCTCAGCCGAAAAGCGAGACTTCACGTCCAAGAGACCCTGCTTCGTTGAGACAAAACTCACCTCGATGCTGTATCTGTCCCAAATGGCCTGCTGTACCGGAAGCGGACGGTCGGAAGAGCTACCGATAATGCACCCATGAGCCTGGGCCTTCCTGACCATGCTCATCGTAATAGGCCCAGGTGGGTCTCCTGCTTCTAGCGTTCCATCTATATCGAAACTGACCAGTACTGCCAAGTATGACCTCCCTTCGCAAATCGGATTCAGATGAGATTGCCCAGGATAGGCGGCCTCTTTAGGCGGCCCGCAGGCCAAGACCCCGCCGAGCCGCCGCCCATTGAGACAAGTAACCTTGCGGGCGGCGGAGATGGCATAAGAGCGGCTTGACCCATGTTGGGCGTACTCGCCTACGGCTCCCCACCCACCGAGGGGTCCGCCCACTGGACGATTCCCCGCGTTCCCAAGTCCTCGATCTCCTGGTCGTCGTACCCGATTTCCCGAAGAAGGGGCTTGGTGTGCTGGCCGATTTGGATGGAGGTCCGGTAGAGTCCCGGAGTCAGGGACAATTCGACCAACCCGCCGTAACGGAGGTACTTTCCGACATATGGGTGCTCCACCTCAACGCTCAGGGCATTCGCCTTGGCGTGGGGATGGTCCGCATAAAAATCTCCTTCCAGAGCTTCGTCGGCCCGGACACAGCCGATGTCCGCCTTGGTTAGCAACTCTTCCCATTCGGCAGCGGTACGCCCGGCGAAGATTGCCGAGATCTCGGCAATCAAGGCTTCGTCGTTGGCCTGTCGCGCCTCTGGATTATAGAAGCGAGGATCGGCCAGGAGCTCTTCCCGTTGCACCGTGCGGCAGAATGTTTCCCACTCGTCCTGGAACAGACAACCCAGGAACACCCAACCCTGGGCGGCGCGGTAGAGACGGTACAGGGCATGAAGGCCATGAACCTCTTCGTCGGGCATGGCAATGGGAGGGCGGTTTGTGTGGTCGAAATACTCATCGGCATTAGTCCAGGCATTGGCGTTGAGCATGGTGACGTGGACGGGCTGGCCTTTACCGGTGAGGTCCCGCGCCCGAAGGCCCAGGATGATGGCAGTGGCCACCGCCGGAGAGGTGTTTTGGTCCGGTCCCCAGTTGGATTTCATGAGCCAGCGGGTCGCCTCAACGGTCGCCTCAATATCCATGACCTGTTCCGAAGGCGGGGGCATACCCCGGCCCATCTGCCGCATGGCGCCGCCCATGATAGCGCCGGGAATGGGATGGGCGCCCGGCCTACGCGCATGTTCCCCGTTTTCGCCGTAGGTCCCCATCCAGACATGGACCATGCGAGGATTGATCTTCCGGCAGGTCTCCCAATCGACCTGGAGACGCTCCGGAACGCCCAGGCGAAAGTTGTGCGCGAGAACATCGGCCTTGGCGATGAGCTTATGAATGATCTCCTTGCCCGCAGGGGTCTGAAGGTCAATCTGAATGCCTTCCTTGCCAGCGTAGGTCCGTGCATCGGCCATTGCCTGTGCGGTGGAACGCCGCCCCTCATCCAATCGTCTATCGGTGGCGTCGACCTTAATCACCCGCGCCCCAAGGTCGGCCAAAAGGGAGGCGCCGTAGGGCCCGGCCTGAATTGTCGCCAGGTCCAGGATGGTGACCCCTGACAGGGGGTGGGCCGCCACATCGGCGCCATTCGCCTCAGGCAAGCCACCGCTTACGGCCACGGATTGCTGCTGCAGGCGTCCCAGCACTTCGGCGTTGTGCTGTCCCACATCGGGGGCTGGTCCGCTTGGCGCTCCCGGGGTGTCCTTGAAATCCACCAGGGGGGCCAGGGTGCGCATAGGGCCCACGCGAGGATCATTGATCGTTACCACTGTACCGTTGGAGACCACCGCAGGATGGTCCATGGCCTGGACGCTGTTACGATAGGGCTCAGCGGCAATGTTGCCGTCCTGGAGATAAATCTCCATCCATTCGTCGGCGGTCTTCTCCAACTGCTTGTTCAGTATCTCCCGGCGCAGGAGCTCGCGGCTCTCCAAGTCAATGGCGGGAACTTTCTCGAACCGCTCATCTTCGAGCAAGCGCCCCAGGCCAATGGCCTTGAGATGCCCCTGGATGTGCGGGACCCTCTGATTGGCGTGTTGGAGCCATGTGCCGTCCTTGGTCCGCACGGGAACGTATCCCACGGAGGAGAGGCCTCGGGCGCCGCCGGGTCTCCCGGGAAACCGCTCCGGGTCCCTGCGCCGGAGCTGCATATTCACCAGTCCACCATCACCGACATTGTTGTCGTGGGGAGAAGCCAGGGCCTGGACGATGCTGGTCTGGACCCATTGCCCACGTCCGCATTGGTCCCGGACGCGGAGGGCGCCAATGATTCCGCGCACCGCAGCCTGGCTGGCGTGCCAGCTACCGGTGTTCACCGCCGAATACACTGGGCCTTCCCGATTAGGCTGTCCCTGCAAGTTGAGCATCCGGCCTGCTTTGGCCGCAACGACACCCTCGTACCCTTTTACCCGTCGCAGCGGGCCCTTTTGCCCAAAGCCCGTGATGGAGCAGTAGACTAGCCGTGGGTAAAGTTGCAACAGGGTGTCATACGCCAACCCCCAGTCGGCCATGTCTCCGGGACGGAAGGACTCTACCAGAACATCAGCCTCGCCGGCTAGCTGGAGGGCTTGCTGGCGGCCTTCTGTAGTGCTGAGATCCAGCACAATGCCTTTCTTTCCGCGGTTCCATGAAATCCAGGCGGGCTGAAAGCGGAAAGGATCTCCGCCGGAAGGTTCAACCTTGATCACCTCGGCCCCGTAGTCGGCCATTACCAAGGTGCAGATGGCCCCTGGCATCCCCAATGAGAAATCCAGGACGGTTAGGCCTGTACATGGTCCTGCCACGGTTCACCTCCCCCTTCAGTTGTATGGGCTCCCGTTTGGCCGAGCATCTGGCATATCCCTTCGGCACACAACTGTTTTTCCAGCAAGTTTGCCGGACATACTTGGCTCGGGATTACCCAGTTCGCAGCCCATGCTAGCTGGCGAGAATGAGTATGCAGCCTACTAAAGATGCGCGTCAACCTCATTCATACCGGACGGCCTCCTCGAACCCTTTGAGTCAAAGTGTTAGCTGGGAATAGCCGCCATGACTCTGGCACACCGCAACTAGCTCACCATCGGCGAAGGCGGGGCTTCCAAAACCACGCCCCACCGGAGACTCAACCTGTAAGGTCAAGGGGCTTAAGGACCGTCTCAGCCCCCAGAGCATCACCCCCCCACGTTACCCAAGACCAGGTCCCGCAAGGTTACCATGCCCAGAGGATTGCGCTGGTCGTCCACAACCACGGCCCGCGAGACTCCAAAACGCACCAGCAAGCGCACCCCATACCGGGCCTGCATATCCGACGGCAGCGTCAACACCGGCTTGGACATTATCTCGTAGACGTTGACCCGCTCCGGCGCCCGGTTTCTGGCAATTACTTCCCTGGCAATATCGGAGACCACCACCAGCCCCAACTCGTCGCTTTCGTCGCGCCGGTTCACGACCAACGAGCTTACCTGGTGCCGCTTCATCAGCGCCATGGCATCGGCCACCGTCGCCAGACCCTCAATGCTGTGAAGTTCCGAAACCATCACGTCGCCCACCCGCAAAGGGCCCCTCTGGGTCATATCTCGTATTCCAATTCTTCCAGGATTGTGGGTAGCTGGGTGGTGAGACCGACGGCGTCCTCAATGTCTAGCTGAAAGGCAATGCCCGCACCGTGTTCCTCGTCCAGGCGTCCGGCGTCCCGGATGCGTTCCAGGATGTCCCGGGCCCGGGTCTCCACCACCAGGAAAAGCACCAGGTCCCGTTTGGCCGCTAGGTCGAGGCCCAGGAAGGTCTTTTCCGGCCTCAAGCCCTCGCCGCGCACACTGGTGATGGTGGTAGCGCCGGTGGCGCCGCCAGCCCGTGCGGCGTCAATCACGATGTTCGTCTTTTCGTCGCTGACCAGGGCGGCAATCAGCTTCAGTCTCATGGTTCAGGCCTCCTCGGGATGATGATCGGCGTTCCTCCGCCGATTCAGCCATGACGCAGCTATAGCGTAGCCCAACACCGACATTATCGGAAATACGCTGGCAAAAGCAATCAGCCCAAATCCGTCAATCAACGGGCTTCGTCCAGGAACGCTGGCGGCCAGGCCCAGGCCCAGCGCCGCAACCACGGGCACGGTGACCGTCGACGTAGTGACGCCTCCGCTGTCGTAGGCCAACGGGATGATGCTCCGGTTGGCCCGAAAAGTCTGCACTATCACGATAATATATGCGGCGATAATGTACCAGGGCAGAGGCGTGCCGGTGACGATGCGGACACACCCCAGGGACACCCCGACGGAGACGCCCACCGCCACAGCGATCCTCAACCCCCAGGCCCGGACTGCGCCTCCCGAGACTTCCTCGGCCTTGAGGGCCACGGCGATTAGGGAAGGTTCGGCCACCGTAGTGGCAAAGCCGATGGCTGCGGCAAAGGCGTACACCATCATGTAGTCGGTCCAGTCAACTCCGTCGGCCAGGCTCCCTGTTCCAACCGTTCCGGCAGCAGTGAGCTGGCGGGCCATGGTCTCGCCAATGGGGAAAAGGGCCTCCTCCAGACCAATCAGGAATAGGGTTAGGCCCAACAGCACGAAGACGGCCCCGATGACGATTCGGCCTAGGTGGGGCGGCCTGCGCCGGAGCACGGCAACCTGGAACAATACCAGGATGGCGACTATGGGCGCCACATCGAGGGCGGTCGAAAGCGCCGTGGCAATGAAAACGTAGAGGAATTCAAACATTAGGGCAACATACCGTAGGCCATGACGCAGATCATGGGGCTCAGACTGGCAAAGGCAATCAACCCGAAACCGTCAACCATCGGGTTGCGACCTCGGATAGACGTGGCCAACCCGACGCCCAGGGCGGTGACCAAGGGCACCGTAATGGTGCTGGTGGTAACGCCCCCGGAGTCGTAGGCGACACCGATAATCTCGTCGGGAGCGAAGACGGTCAGGGCGGTCACCAGAACATATCCTCCAATTATCAGGCGATGAATGGGCCAACCCTTCAGGATGCGCAAAACTCCCAGAACGATGGCCGCCCCCACCGACACCGCCACCACCATGCGCAACTCAAAGGCGTAGGACGCGCGTGAGGCATCATCGTCGACGATGGCCCCGGCTTCCGCCGCAACCTCGGCGGCTTCGTCAGCGATGGCAATCAGGGCCGGCTCGGCCACGGTAGTCCCGAAGCCCAGGCAAAAGGAGAAAGCCAGCAGCGCGGTGAGGCTTCCCTTGCGCGCGAACCCCTGAGCCAAGGCCTCGCCCAGGGGAAAGAGGCCGCTTTCCAGACCTTGAATGAACAGAGTAAGCCCCACGACCACGCACACCAGGCCGACGACGACGTTACCGAGATTTGGAAAAGGTTGTTGCAACACCACTATCTGGAAGAACGCGATGACGGCGATGATGGGCGCCAGGTCCCGCACCGCGTCAAAGGTGCGCCGTAGCATCCCGACCATGAACCGGGTCACGCATTCCTCCTAATTCTGGCATCAGGGGTGACAACCACAGGGACTATAAGGGGCCTTCTGGGAACGGTCAAGGAGCTTCCGAGGCCGTAGCGCAGGGCCGTCGCACGGGGAGGCCGACTCTATTTCAGGAGTTTACCGGCTACCGGCCACAGCCTTCTTGGATATGGACCGGCCCATTTGTCCAGGAGATTCCCAGAACCAACCTTCCAGCAACCTCGCGCCGGAGGAGCATTCGCTATTTCAAAGCGGCTGTTTTCGTTCACGGCAGGGGCAAACTTTGGAAGGCATACGGCGACGCTAACTGTTGTCCAGCCGGGGCAGCCCCGCCGACAGGGATACCAGGGCAACCAAGCCCAGACCTGCCAGCCCCGCGCTCAACCAGAATACATCCCGGAAGGCCAGCATGAAGGCCCGCCCTTCCGCCTCAATCATCGTGAGGCCTTGGGAAGTAAGCCCCGCCGTGTGGTGGTCGCTGCTCCACCCGAAAATCCCGCCAATGATGGCAACGGACAGCACCATTCCGGCAGCCTGAGCCAAAGAAAGCGCCCCCGAGGCCGTCCCGAAGCGCTCCGGGGGTACGCTGTTCATCATCAACGTGTAGCTGGCCGCCTGGAACAACCCCAAGCCGGCTCCCACCACCCCCGCACCGACGCCCACCCGAAGGTAGGAAGTGTCCAGTTGCAGAAATCCCACCCAGAGAAGGCCCGCCGAAAGCGCCAGCAGGCCCGCAACGCCCACAATGGGCGCGCCAGTCCGGTCACAGAGCCAGCCGCCCAGGCTGGATAGGCCAATGTTCGTGCCGGCCATCAAGGCCAACATCACCCCCAGGGTCAACGGCCCCTGACCAAGCCCATCGCTTACGTAAAAAGGGAAAATGAACCACATGACGAAGACCGCCAGGTAAGCCATGAACATGCTGACGCTAGCCGCCCGGAAGCCGGGTACCCGCCACAGTTGCCTTGGCAGCACCGGCCACGCCGCTCGACCTTGGATACGCCAGAATGCCAGCAGGAACAACGGAGACAACGCCAGTAGCCCAACCACCACCGGAGTCTCCCACCCCACGGACCGGCCCAGCCGCAGCCCAATAACCAGGCAGAGGAGGGTCGTCAGCAGGGTTAACGCGCCGGCCAAGTCAAAGGGACTGCTCGACCGGGCAGGGGTCGAACCGCGAAGAATGCCCAGGGCTAGAAGCAGGGCCAGCACCGTGAAGGGAGCCCGGCCAAGAAAAACCGACTGCCAACCGAACCACTGCACCAGGAGCCCCGCCCCCAGGGTGCCCGCCAGCATTCCCAGGGCCTGGCAGGCCGCGGTGAAACCCATGCCCAGTCCCCGGCGGTGGGCCGGAAACACCTGGGCCGCCATGGCCGGGGAAACCGCGTAAAGGCAGCCGGTCCCCAGGGCCTGCAATACCCGGAACCCCACCGCCGAGGCCAAGTTGGGGGACATGGCGATGGCGAACATGGCCGCCAGGTAGGATGCTACACCGAAGATGTACACCACCCGCAGCCCGAACCGGTCGCCGAAGCTACCGGCCCCCAGGACCAGTCCGGCGCGGGTGGCGATGAAGACCACAATCACCCACTGTACCGTCTGCAGGTCGGTGGAGAAGGCGGTCCGCATGGAAGGCAGGGCCACATTTACGGAAATGTCCAGGGCCGCTAGGAACATGCCCAGCCCGGCCAAAAGGGCGGTGAGGGCAGCCCGCCAACTGCCCATCAGGTCGCCGCCCAGCATCCCTTCCAGTCCACTCTGCGCCTTCACAGTTACCGATTGTAAACCCTGGGGGCGTCAAAAGGCATTGGCCGCAGGGCAATCGCATTTGGTCCGAGCTTACCGTCATTCCGGCGAAGAGCTAGCCCGGTTCTGCAACGTGGCCGGAGTCCATACCTGGCGAACTGGCCTATCAGTTGATGGGCTCCTTGAATTGGGGACCTGGATTCCCGCATTCGCGGGAATGACGGGGTCCAGGGTTGAGAGCGAGACTGGGCGGCCTTCGTTGGGACACATTTACAAAGGGCGGGCCACTGTGGTAAATAAGCGGCAATAACTAAGGAAAATCACTGCATTGCCGGGCCGCCCTTTAACGCCCCATCTCGGCCAGTGTTGCAGTTGCCGGGGCGGGCGCTGCCAGATATGGTCAAGCGCCGCAACCCGGGTTTTCCAACGATTTCGACGGACAGCGGGTTGGAGGTATCGACATGGTAGAAAACACGGGGAACATCGAGGCCCTACTCCAGGAAGACCGCACCTTTCCTCCCCCCGAGGGATTCAGGCAGCAGGCCAATGTCAGCGACCCCGGAGTGTACGAGGAAGCCGCGAAGGACCCGGAGGGGTTCTGGGCCGGGTTCGCCGAGGAGTTGGACTGGTTCCAGAAGTGGGACCAGGTGTTGGACTGGTCGCCTCCCTTCGCCAAGTGGTTCCTGGGCGGGAAGCTCAACGTCTCCTACAACTGCATCGACCGTCACCTCAACTCGGCCCGCCGCAACAAGGCGGCCATCATCTGGGAGGGAGAGCCGGGGGACTGGAAGGTTTACACCTACCGCGACCTGCATCGAGAGGTCTGCCAGTTCGCCAACGGTCTGAAGAGCCTGGGAGTGCAGAAGGGCGACCGGGTGACCATCTACCTGCCCATGGTGCCGGAGCTTCCCATAGCCATGCTGGCCTGCGCCCGCATCGGCGCGCCCCACAGCGTGGTCTTCGGCGGATTCAGCGCCGAGTCGCTGCGGGACCGGATCGAAGACTCCCAGTCCAAGGTGATGATTACCGCCGACGGTGGGTACCGGCGGGGTAACATCATCCAACTCAAGCAGAACGCCGACGACTCCATCCAGGGGGATACTCCGGTAGAGAAGGTGGTGGTGGTTCGCCGCACCGCCCACGCCGACGACAAGATGGTGGATGGCCGGGACATCTGGTGGCACGACCTGATGGAAGGGCAGCCCATGACCTGCGAGCCGGAGCCGATGGACAGCGAGGACATGCTGTACATGCTCTACACCAGCGGCACCACCGGCAAGCCCAAGGGAATCGTCCACACCACCGGCGGCTACCTGGTGGGCACTTATGCAACCACCAAGTGGGTCTTCGACCTCAAGGAAGAGGATGTCTACTGGTGTACTGCCGACATCGGCTGGGTGACCGGCCACAGCTACATCGTTTACGGCCCACTGGCCAACGGGGCCACTTCGGTGATGTACGAAGGCTCGCCGGACTACCCAGACCTGGACCGCTTCTGGGCCATCGTGGAAAAGTACGGTGTCAACATCCTCTACACCGCGCCCACGGCCATCCGCACCTTCATGCGCTGGGGCGAGCAGTACCCCCAGCGCCACGATATGTCCACCCTACGACTGCTGGGCACCGTCGGCGAGCCCATCAACCCGGAGGCCTGGGTCTGGTACTGGCAGCACATCGGCGGAGGCCGCTGCCCCGTGGTAGATACCTGGTGGCAGACCGAGACGGGCAGTATGCTGATTACTCCTCTGCCCGGCATTACCACCCTCAAGCCCGGCTCGGCCACCCAGCCCTTCCCGGGTATAGAGGTCGACGTGCTGGACGAGGCCGGTAACTCGGTGGGCCCAGGCGGCGGCGGATACCTGGTGTTGAAGCGTCCCTGGCCGTCCATGTTGCGGACCATCTATGGAGACCCGGAACGGTTCAAGGAGCAGTATTGGTCCCGCTACCCGGACATCTACTTCACCGGCGACGGGGCCAAGATTGACGAGGAAGGATACTACTGGCTGCTGGGCCGGGTAGACGACGTGATCAATGTCTCCGCCCACCGCATCAGCACTATGGAAGTGGAAAGCGCCCTGGTGGACAACTCCAACGTGGCCGAAGCCGCCTGCATCGGCCGCACCCACGACATCAAGGGACAAGCCATCGTGGCCTTCGTCACCATCAAAGACCAGGTGGCTACTTCCGACAGCCTGGTTGCCGAGCTGAAGCAGCACGTGGCCACCAAGATTGGTCCCATGGCGCGCCCGGACGACATCTACTTTGCCGCCGAACTGCCCAAGACCCGCAGCGGCAAGATTATGCGCCGGCTCCTGCGCGACGTGGCCGAGGGCCGCGCCTTGGGCGACACCACCACCCTGGCCGACCCCGCGGTGGTGGAGGCCCTCAAGGAGCAATACGGCGACGAGGAGTAAGGTCAGGGCGTTAGTGTACCAAAGCCAGGCGGTGAGTCGCCAATGCAGAGCAAGTAAAATGTTTTGGCGGTCTCATTTTTTTAGTGGACCCGGAGGACTCCCCTTCCTGGTTAAGAAAAGGATAATAGACTTATGACGGAGGCCTTCAATTATAATCTACATGTCTTTCATTCACCCGAGTTTCGAGGGGTGGTAGATACCGCCATAAAGTTTTTCTCGGAAACACCGGTTCATTCCCTGCCGCCTCCTAGCAGATTTGTTGGCCCTGGTGTCTATGCGTTGTACTACGTCGGCAGCAACGAACTATACGCAAAGATCTCCGAATTGAATCAGGATACCTACACTCAAGCAATCTATGTAGGTAAAGCTGTACCACCCGGATGGAGGACGGGGCGAGTAGCAGACTCAGCAACCACTGAGTTATATGGAAGGTTGCGCGAGCATGCAACGAGTATACAAAGGGGAGCTAATCTACATATTGAAGATTTTCGTTGCAGGTTCATGATCTTGGGCGGCATTAAAAGTGATTTAGTAACATCAGTGGAGGCGGAACTAATCAGGAGGCAAGAACCGCTTTGGAACACAATTGTCGATGGCTTTGGCAATCATGATCCTGGAGCAGGTCGGTATAATCAGGCCCGCTCAGAATGGGATACGTTGCATCCTGGGAGAACATGGGCTGACCGGTTGGCTGGCGATTCACCAACATTGGAGAGCGTAATAGAGAAGATCCGAACCTTCCTAGAATGATCGTTTCTTCCTCAGCACAACTATCGCTTCGTAAAGTCGCTGCGAGGCTTGAGCCTTAGCAACACGAACGTCAGACTGGATAATGCTATTCCCAACTCTGGCTGGTCTTGCTATGTCAATCTCAACCAGTTCTAGGCCGACATGTTCGGAGATTTTACCCAAGTAGTGGTCAGTCGGTATGGGAACACCTTGCAATATGCTATTTCCGATGACGACCAATGCTGTTCCCCCCGGTTTGAGAACATAATTTATGCCCGTTACGAATCTCTTGCAATCGTTGAAGTATGACGCAGCATAATTAGCCCACCCCTTCCCCCCGTAGTTGCCCTTCTGAGGGTTCAACTCTCTGAGGGTTTGTAGACGATCTGATATGTCTGTCCCGGGCAATTGGAAATTCAAATCTATACGTTCCTTTTCGCGGACTGTCTGCCAGTACTTGCCGAAGTTAGACTCTTCAAGGGGTTTCAGGTCGGCAGGAGTTTCTGCGTACCCTAACCAGTAAAGTTGCGGCCTAGTATTCCGGTTATAGTGGTAGTTGTTCAGATAAGGTGGTGATGTAATTATTAAATCTATTGAATTAGGAGCTAAAACAGTATGATATTCGAAAAAAGAACCGTTTATTACTCTCGTATTCCTATCAGAATCTAGTATTTGGTGCTGAACCCAGTTTATGTCTTCCGCCATTTCTTTCAACTTGCCAACTATTGTTTGGGCAACTGGGAAATCTTTGATATCTTCCTTCCCTACACTCGCCCTAGTGCTAAGACTCGGCTCATAAGAATAGTTCGAATATCTCACCATCGTCGATGCGAAGGCTACCCTGAACAGCTCTCCTAGCTCGGAGTCTTCAATTGTTCCAATAAAGTCCTGAAATACCAAGACATCATGCAGAACCTGCGGGCTATAAAACTGGGTTCGAGTTTTGAAACCTTTGGGTGGTGCGGTGACAGGCTCATAATCAGTTTCAATTTGTTCGTTGTAGAATACCTGAAACCTCTCAATCTGGCGGTATACTTTTTCAGCAGCAATGCGATAAGAGTTTAACTTCGTTCTACAGACTAGAGCAGCATACGGGTTGATTTCAAACCCAATGGAATCATGGCCATGCAAGAGTGCCTCTAGCAGAGTAGTACCCACTCCACAGAAGGGGTCCAAAACAGTACCCCTTTCATCCAAGTACCTGTCCAGAGCCTGTCTAACGAATTCGCTAGAGAATCCAGCTATCCATGGTACCCATCGGTGGACAGGGACAGTCTTATTCGTAGCAAAAGCAGTATCATTAAAGGAACTGTTGCTATTATATCTCGGTGAAAGGGTCTGCCCTCCATCCCAAAACAACTGCAATTGTTTCCCTGGTTTTCCTGACGCATTGGTCATTTCAATCATTGAAGCTTCCCTGCCCTTCCCATGAGGACCTCAGTGCCGCGTTTGGAGATGACGCTGTGCAAATTCAAACATGGTCAACGTGGTTCGGTCAATGAGCAGAGGTCAGTTGGCCAGCGAAGTTTCGTTGTTACTGTCCCCCTGGCCTGTTATACTCGATCCCCGGAGAACTAGCCCTTTTAACCAGCTAACGCTATGGAAATGGAATACGAAACAGTCATCGGACTGGAAGTCCACGTCCAACTGCAGACGCAGAGCAAAATGTTCTGCTCCTGCGCCGCCGACTACCAGTCCGCCCCGCCCAACACCCGGGTCTGCCCGGTTTGCCTGGGACTTCCCGGAACTCTTCCGGTAATCAACCGCCAGGCGGTGGAACACACCATCGCCACCGGGTTGGCGTTGGGCTGCAACATACCTGAATACTCCAAGTTCGACCGCAAGAATTACCCCTACCCGGACCTGATGAAGGGCTATCAAATCTCCCAGTATGACCTGCCCCTGGCGGTCAACGGCTGCCTGGAAATCCAGGTGGACGGCCAGTCCAAGTCCGTCGGCATCGACCGGGTACACCTGGAAGAGGACGTAGCCAAGCTCCAACACGTCTCTTCCCCCGCCGGAGAGTCCTACAGCCTGGTGGACGTGAATCGCTCCGGCGTGCCTCTCATGGAGGTGGTCACCGCTCCCGACATGCGGTCTCCCGAGGAGGCCCGCAGCTACTTGACTACCCTCCACTCCATCGTCCAATACCTGGGGGTCTCCACCGGCAACATGCAGGACGGCAACTTCCGCTGCGACGCCAACGTCAGCATCCGTCCTCGGGGCAGCACCGAGCACGGCACACGCACCGAAGTCAAAAACATGAACAGCTTTCGCTCGGTGTACCTGGCCCTCCAATACGAAGTGGAACGCCAGCGTCGTGTCCTGGATGAAGGGGGACGGGTGACCCAGGAGACCCGGGGGTGGGTAGACGACCGCAACGTGACCGTATCCCAGCGCAGCAAGGAGTACGCCCACGACTACCGATACTTCCCCGAGCCGGACCTGCCGCCCCTAATCGTCGGGCCGGCCTGGGTGGAGGAGATACGCCGCCGCTTGCCGGAGTTGGCCCAACAGCGAAAGACCCGCTTCACGGCGCAGTACGCGCTGCCCGAGTATGACGCGGACCTGCTTACCGGGACTCGTGCGATGGCCGATTATTTTGAGGGCGCCGTCACAACGAAGCCCCTGGAGGGAGAGCCCCAAGCCGCCTTCGCCAAGAATATCAGCAATTGGATGTTGGGCGACTTGAGCCGGCTCTTGAACCTGGAAGGCCAGGAAATCAACGAGACCAGGGTAACGCCGGCGATGCTGGTGAAGCTCATAGACCTGGTGGACTCGGGAACCGTCAGCGTGACAATGGCAAAAACGGTGCTGGAAGAGTCTTTCGCTACCGGCCAACTTCCGAGTAAGATAGTCGAAGAAAAGGGTTACACCCAGATAGACGATGCGGCGGCGGTGCGGGGCGCGGTGGCCCAGGCCATAGAAGCCAACCCCAAGGCGGTATCCGACTATCTGGACGGTAAGGAAACCGCCGCCCGGTTTCTGGTGGGCCAGGTGATGAAGATTACCCGGGGTCAGGCCAAGCCGGACCTGGTGCAGCAACTGGTACTCTCGGGCCTGGAAGAGGCCAAAAGCGACCGCGCCACCCCCTGAAGCGGACCGGCGGTCAACGAGGTATTTCATGCCATTTGTCAATGTTGCTCAAATCGTGGTATCCGTAGTGCTGGTGCTGGTAATACTGGCCCAAGTGCGAGAGGCAGGCAGCGGCCTCTTCGGCAGCGCCCAGAACACTGTCCGCACCAGGCGGGGGCTGGAAAAGACCCTGTTTCAGTTCACTATCGTACTGTCCGTAGTCTTTATTGCCATTTCAATACTCAGTGTCCAGTTCACCTAGAACACGACCCGTGGTTAGTTGGACATCCCGCCCCCAATAGTGCTCACCACGGACTTCGGGCTGTCCGACCCTTATGTGGGCATGATGAAGGGAGTGATTCTCCGCATCAACCCCAGGGCGACCGTGGTAGACCTGACCCACCAGGTCCAACCCCAGAATATTCGGCAGGCGTCCTTTATCTTGGGTTGTAGCCACGACTTCTTCCCCCGGGGAGCCATCCATGTTGTCGTGGTTGACCCCGGCGTGGGGACAGAGCGGGCGGCGGTGTTGCTGGAAACCCCCCAGGCCCGTTTCCTGGGCCCCGACAACGGCGTCCTCAGCCACGTCCTGCGGGACCACTTGGCCCAAGCGCCGGGTGAACCCCGGCGGGTGACTATTCCTGCCTCCTGCGCCGCCTTTCGTCTGGCCAACCCCCAATACTGGCTTCAGCCGGTCAGCAGCACCTTCCACGGCAGGGATGTCTTCGCCCCGGTGGCGGCCCATTTGTCCCTTGGCGTGCCCAGCCCGTCGGTGGGCGAGCCGATGGAAAACTTGCTATATTTGCCCGCGCCCCAGCCAAAGGGGGAAGGCGCTACCCTCCGGGGCGAGGTCATCTACGTAGACCATTTCGGCAACCTGGTGACCAACATAACCGCCTCGGCCCTTGCTCCAGGGAAAGCCACCCTGATTGAAATCAAGGGACGCCGTATCCCCGGCCTCAGCCGCACCTTCCACGACGGCAGCGATGGCCTGGACGACGGCGTTCTGGCCTTGGTCGGCAGTCACGGCTTTCTGGAAATAGCAGTCCGCGACGGCAACGCCGCCATCACCCTGGGCGCAGCCGCAGGCGAGGAAGTGTCCGTCACCCTTTCCAACTAATCAGGCACCGGCCCCTGCTGGTTGCCACCTATTCCTTCGACTGCCAACTCCATTCCAAGGTTTCCTTTCCTGTAGCTCGGCAAGTCCGTGCCGCCACGACCAGCGCCTCCTTTCAACTTCAGATTGTACAAGAATGCTGCGGTCCGACAAGTTGACCGCCAGCGGGCATGGACCTGACGGCTACTTTTCGACGCCCTCCCTGGGCGCTCACCTACTATTGACATCGACCGGCCTCATGCTACCATGAGGAAAATCTCGCCCCCTGGACCGCAAATTGGCCGACAGGAGGTCGCTATGGAACTGGACCGGGAAACTCTACTGAAAATGTACAAGACGATGACCACTATCCGCCACTTTGAGGAGCGCGGCATACCCGAAACCGGGCAGCGAAGAATGTCCGCCTCAGTCCACTCCTCCGCCGGGCAGGAGGCTGTGCCCACGGGTATATGCGCCCATTTGGACGACAACGACTACATCGGCAGCACCCACCGGGGCCACGGCCACTGCATTGCCAAGGGTGTGGACCCCAAGGTAATGATGGCCGAGCTATTCGGTCGGGCCACCGGGGCCAACAAGGGCAAGGGCGGCTCAATGCACATTGCCGACATGAGCCGGGGAATGCTGGGCACCAACGGAGTGGTGGCCGCCAGCGTGCCCTTGGCCGTGGGGGCAGCCCTCACCTCCAAACTCAAGAACCTGGGACGGGTGGCCGTTGCCTTCTTTGGCGACGGCGGGGCCAACCAGGGAGTGCTCCACGAGTGCATGAACCTGGCCTCGGTGTGGAAACTTCCGGTCATCTTCTGTTGCGAAAACAACGGCTACGCCGAGTCGACGCCGGTGGAATACGCCCTGTCTACCGCCCATGTGGCCGATCGGGCGCCGGGTTACGACATGCCTGGGATACACGTGGACGGCATGGATGTGTTCGCAGTCTATGAAGCGGCGGGGCAGGCGGTAGCCCGAGCCCGGGCCGGTCAGGGGCCCTCCCTGCTGGAATGCCGCACCTACCGTTACTACGGCCACACCGTATTCGACAATCCTCTGACCTACCGCACCAAGGAAGAAGAGGACTACTGGCACGCTCGGGACCCGCTGAAGCAGTTCCGGGAAAGGGTGCTGCCGGAAGGGGAAATCACCGCCGAAGAGTTGGACCAGATGGACCAGGAAGCGGAAGAGCTAATGGAAGAGGCCATCCGTTTCGCCGATAGCAGTCCAATGCCCAACCCGGAGGAACTGTACGACGACGTTTACGTGGATTATCCCGTAGACATGATGAAGCGTGGCGCCAACATGGAGGTCTGAGGTCGATTCCCTGGTCGCCCCAGGGGCTTGGCCCTAGTCAACTTTTCCAGACTCACAAATGAAATCGGGGGCCACCCGAAAGGAGTCCACCATGACCACCGCCACCACCACCCAAATGGTACCAAGCAACGTATCCCGGGAAATCCGCTACCGCGAGGCCATCAACGAGGCCCTGCGCCAGGAGATGGAGCGGGACGAGAACGTAATAATCATGGGCGAAGAGATTGCCGGCGGAGCGGGGCGGGAACACCTGGGCATCGTTGACGCTTGGGGCGGCCCCTTCCGCACTACTGTGGGCCTAATCCAGCAGTTCGGCAACCAGCGGGTGCTGGATACGCCCCTGTCCGAGGCAGCTTTCATTGGCACCGCCATCGGAGCGGCCTCTACCGGGATGCGGGCTGTCGCCGAGTTGATGTTCGTCGACTTCGTGGGCGTCTGCATGGACCAATTGCTGAACAACGCCGCCAAGATGCGCTACATGTTTGGCGGCCAGGTCCGCGTCCCCTTCGTGATGTTGACCCGCATCGGGGCCGGTTTCGGCAGCGCCGCGCAGCACTCCGAGTCCTTCTACTCCATTTTCAGCCACATCCCCGGACTGAAGGGCGTCGTCCCCTCGGACCCCTACACCGCCAAGGGGCTGCTGACCGCCGCAATTAGGGACGATGACCCGGTGGTCTACTTCGAGCACAAAGGGCTCTACGGTGAAACCGGCCCGGTGCCGGAAGAGCCCTACGCTCTGCCCCTGGGCAAGGCGCGCACCGTGCGGGCGGGAGCAGACATCACCCTGGTGGGCATTTCCCGCATGACCTGGGTATGCACCGAGGCGGCGGAGGAACTGGCGAAGAACGGCGTCAACGCCGAAGTGGTGGACCTGCTCAGCATATCGCCCATAGATTACGACCACATCATCGACTCGGTCCGGCGCACCCACCGGGTGGTCGTCGTGGACGAAGATACCCCGGTATGCAGCCTGGCCGGGGACATCTGCGCCCGGGTGGCCGAAGAGGCTTTCGATTACCTGGACGCGCCGCCCTCCCGGGTCACGGCGCCCCACACCCCGGTACCCTACAGCCGTGCCCTGGAAGACAACTATGTGCCCAACGCGGGCCGGGTCGTCAACACCGTTCAAACTTTGATGAATCGAATCTAACAGCCCTTCCATTCAAACCATCACCAATTGATGGGGCAAGCCAGTAACGACACCCTCTAGGACGGCAATCTATGACAAGCTATGAAGACCGTCTAAGTCGCTTGGAAGGAATGTACCAACATTTGGCGACTAAGGAAGACATCGCCAACCTGCGGGGCGAGTTCCAGGCCAGCATTGCCGGTCTGCGGGGTGAGTTACAAGCCAGCATTGCCGGTCTGCGGGGCGAGTTCCAGGCCAGCATCGAAAAGCAGAAAACAGACCTGATTAAATGGATGGTGCCCCTGGTAATCGGCTCATCTTTGGGAACTATTGCCGCGCTGGCCGCCATCATAAAATTCCTGGGATAACGACAAATGAGGAGGAATAGCCCAGAGATGACTACCGTAGGCTCAGGTAAGTACACGTACCAACTAGTCCAGGACTGGCCCAAGCTGCCCGACGGTATGACCTTGGGAGCCGTCAGCGCCATCGCCACCGACTCCCAGGACCGGGTGTACATCTTCCACCGGGAAGACCCTCCCGTGGTGGTCTGCGATCGGGACGGCAACTACCTGAACGGCTGGGGGAACGGGGCATTTGTCTACGCCCACGGCTTCTACATTGCCAACGACGTCGTGTACCTAACCGACCGGGATAGTTCGGTCTGCATCGTGTACACCCTGGACGGCAAGCCCATCAAGATGTTGGGGCAGCACGGGGTGCACTCGGACACTGGAGCCATGAAACCGATGGACCCGGTGCTGCGCCCCGCCGGTCCTTTCAACTACCCCAGCGAAATGGTGCCCAGCCCCTGGGGCGACCTGTACGTATCCGACGGCTATCGCAATGCCCGGGTCCACCGCTTCGACAACGGAGGCCACCTGCTCCAATCTTGGGGAACCTGGGGCAAGACCGACCCCGGCCAGTTCCACCTGCCCCACAGCATCCTGGTGGACGAGACCCACACCGTCTACGTGTGCGACCGGGAGAACCACCGTGTACAGGTGTTCACGCCCAACGGTGAGTTCCTGGAAATGTGGACCGACATCCAGCGTCCCATGGACATCGCCGAGTACCGAGAGGGGGACTTCCTCATCAGCGAGGGCACCGCCAACGGGAACCCGTCCCGTTGCAGCGTGGTGGACAAACACGGCAACGTGCTTTCCCGGTGGGAGAGCCGGTCGGCCCACGGCTGCTGGGTTGACTCTCGGGGCGACGTTTACCTGGCCCTCACCGGAGATAAGAGCGTGGACAAGTGGGTGCGCCAGTGAAAAGTAGTTCCTTTGCACTGACCACTGATGCTTGAAGTAGGAGGGGGTGGGCTTTACACTCCCTCCCAAGGACTGCGGAAGGTTGGCCTTTGCTTCATTAGGGAGGGCAATGCTCAAGCCATCTCCTGATACGTTGACTCCAAAGTGGGAAAGTTCCAAGTCAACATTTGTCAATAATATGTCCCTTCCGGTGCATGGATGGTTCCGGTTCCCAGCAGGCTTTTCGGCCAAGTGGGTGGAGAGCATTATTGAGAACCGCAAGGACAGAATTGGCAACTTGGCCCTATTGGATCCATTTGCAGGCGTAGGTACTGCGGTTCTGAGCGCAGAAAAAGCTGGAATCACTGCATACGGAATTGAAGCTCAGCCCTTCATAGCACGAGTTTCCCAAACCAAGTTACTTTGGCATACAAGCACAAAAGATTTCTTCAACATGGCTCAGGCTGTGCTGAATGCTGCTCAGTCGATCGAAAGCACAGTTACAACTTACCCTCCCCTGATTCATAAGTGTTACACGAAGGAAGCCATCTGTGATTTGAATCACCTCCGGCAAGCGTGGGATGACCTTGATGATACTAGCCCGGCCTCGCAACTAACTTGGCTCGCTATTACGAGCATATTGCGCGCCTGCTCATCGGCTGGAACGGCTCCTTGGCAATATGTTCTGCCACGCAAGTCCAAGTCTAAAACTCTTCCCCCCTACGAAGCATTTGGCCTGCAAACGCAACGAATGCTGGCTGATATGATGTTTTTGCAGAGCCTCGGTATCCATCACCAGGCTGAGATTCTTCAACGGGACGCCAGGGCATGCACCCCGATTAGAGATGACTCCGTAGGTTTGGTAGTAACATCCCCACCCTACGCGAACAACTATGATTACGCTGACGCGACCAGATTGGAGATGACTTTTTGGGGAGAAGTCCGTGGTTGGGGCGACTTACATGAAAAAGCTAGGAAACACCTCATAAGATCCTGCTCTCAACATGTTTCGCTAGAAAAGGTCTCTATCGCTCCGCTGTTGAAGAAATTATCGGATACCTCTTTTTCGAAGGACATATCCGACGTTTGCGACAATCTCCTTCGAGAACGCGCTAATCATGGAGGGAAGAAAGATTATCACTTGATGGTCGCGGCCTATTTCTCCGACATGAAGGACGTATGGTCTGCTTTGCGTCGGGTGTGCGCCAGCAGTTCTGAAGTTTGCTTTGTGATTGGAGATTCAGCTCCCTACGGTGTCCATGTCCCGGTAGAAAAGTGGTTAGGTGAACTCGCACTTCTGGCAGGATTCGAGTCCTACGAATTCGAGAAAATCCGTGACCGCAACGTAAAGTGGAAGAACCGCAAGCACAGAGTACCGTTGCAGGAAGGGCTTCTGTGGGTGAAGGGATAGGAAATGGCAATATCTCCCTCACATAAGTTTGGACAAATTATCGGTGATGTGTTGGAAGCATCAGTGCTTCCATTATTGACGGCTTTCGCAAGTGAGCACGGACTATACTTGGACAAGAAAGGGCATAGGTCATGCCGAAAAGGAGTCAAATGTTCTTGGACTGACTTGAATGGTAACACTCATGACCTGGACTTCGTTCTGGAACGAGGAGGAACGGACTACCAGAGGGGCACCCCCGTTGCGTTCATTGAAACAGCTTGGCGCCGTTACACGAAGCACTCTCGAAACAAAGCACAAGAAATACAAGGGGCTATAGAACCGCTGGCTGAAACTTTCAGCAACGCCGGGCCATTCAAGGGAGCAATTTTGGCTGGCACTTTCACTGAAGCTGCAATCGAACAACTGAAGTCCTTGGGCTTTGCAGTCCTGTTCTTCCCTTACCAAACAGTTATAACAGCATTTCAGCGAGTTAGTTTAGATGCTTCTTTCGACGAAAATACACCCGATGCAACATCTCAGGGAAAGGTAGACCAATGGAATAGACTTTCGGATTCGGGCAAAGTGATAGTACACAAGGCCTTACTGGAAATCGGCTCAGCCGAAGTGGAACACTTCACGTCATCTCTGACATCCTCAGTAGCCCGCAAGATAAAAAAGATAGTAATCCTTCCTTTACACGGTAACGCTTTCGAAGTGTCAACGGCCAGCGAGGCAATAGCACTCATCGATAAGTACCAAGAAACCCAAGCCATTACTGGTTTTGAGAGGTACGAGATTCAGATTACGTTTACTAACGGGAACGAGATCACCGGCAAATTCAATGACAAAGCCAGTGCAAATGAATTCTTGAGTGTTTACCGACCTGTCAATTCCAAGTCGTAGCCACCGTTCAAGTTGAATTGAGAATCTTTAGGAAAGGAACACATCATGCAACTAGGTCTCTTTTACCAGATACAGGTCCCCAAACCCTGGAATGCCGATAGCGAATCGCAACGCTTCTTTGAAATGATGGAGCAGGTCACTTACGCCGAGGAAATCGGCATGGAAAGCGTATGGTTCGTGGAACACCATTTCCGCTCCGAGTGGTCCCACTCCAGCGCGCCGGACATCACCCTCGCCGCCCTGAGCCAGCGAACCTCGAAGATTCGCCTGGGCATCGCGGTGGTGCTGGTCCCGCTGCATCACCCCCTGAACGTAGCCTCCCGCCTGGCAACCCTGGATATCCTGAGCAAAGGCCGGGTGGACCTGGGAGTCGGACGGTCGGGCTACCCCTACCAGATGCTCCCCTACGGCTCGGACCTGAAGGACGTCTCCGGCATGTTGGAGGAGTACCTGGAAGTAATCCCCGGGGCCTGGACGGAAGAGGAGTTCTCCTACGACGGCCAGTACTACCAGATTCCGCCCCGAGAGGTGGTCCCCAAGCCGGTGCAGAAGCCCCATCCTCCCATCTGGCAGGCCTGTAGCCAGGATGACACGGCAACCAAGGTGGGCGAGCAGGGGTTGGGCTGCCTGGCCCAGACCAGCGTGGGACCGGAGCGGGCCGAACACATAATTCGGCTGTACAAAGAGGCTATCAAGACCCCCAAGCCCGTGACCAAAATGGTCCACGAAAGGGTGGCCGGCAATACGGTGGCCCTGTGCGCCGAGAGCCGGGAAAAGGCCCATAGCCGGGGCGCCGAGCTAATTGACTGGTACCGGGAGCAGCAGCGTATCCGTGACTCCATGGTCTGGCAGGGCTACGACCCGGCCAAGGTTCCCGAGGACTTCAGGTGGCACTACGAGCGTTCCCAAGGCGACCCGGTGCGGCGGGACGAGACCTCCTCACTGGAGCTGGTCCAGCGGGGCGGACGGTTCTGCATCGGCAACCCCGACGACTGCATCGAGTACATTGAGCAGTACGAAGCCATGGGCGTGGATGAGATGATGCCCCTGTTCCAGGTAGGCCCCGTATCCCACCATGAAGTGATGGAGTCCCTCCGCCTCTTCGGCAAGTACATCATTCCCCACTTCCAGGAAAAGGCCAAGAAGGCCCAGGCAGCGGCGGCCAGCGCGGACAATTGACCCAGGGCAGCCGTTATCCCCTTCATTGTCATCGGTTTGGCCCGGTTGACGGGCCCCCGCTCCTCCTGCTGCACGGCCTGGGCGGGGGCCTCGCCACTTGGACAAAAGTGGCCGAGACCCTGGCCTCCCATCGGCGAGTTTTGGCGCCGGATCTGCTGGGCTTTGGACGTTCTCCACGTCCCAGGGTGCAATACACTCTGGAGGACCACCTACAGTCATTGGACGCCCTGCTGGAAAGCGCCGGTCTTGGCGGGACTCCAGCGCACCTGGTGGGGCATTCCATGGGGGCGATTCTGGCCGTCGAGTTGGCCGCCCGGCATCCCGGGGCTTTCCCAAGGGTGACTCTGGTGGGACTTCCCTACTTCCCCAGCGCCCAGCAGGCCCGGGCCCATGTAGCCCAGTTTGGGCTGTTGGGCCGGTTGACCCTGGGACAATACTGGGGGGCCAACGCCCTTTGCGTGGCCATGGGATGGCTACGGCCAATGCTGCTGCGTACTCTTCCCTACCTGCCCGGCAGACTGCCCACCGCAGTGGTGCGGGAGGCCCTTCGGCAGGACTTTGCCGCCTTTTCCCGGAGCCTACAGAACATTGTGGTCTCCCACCGTCTCGACATGGCCGTCGACCGCCTGTCCCAGCGACGGGTACTGCTAATTCACGGAAGTAAAGACCGGGCCGCACCCATCAGCAATGTACGCCAGTTGGTACAGGGGCTGCCCCGGTGGGAGCTGGTGGAAGCCCCCGATCTGGCCCACAACGTGCCCCTTCTGGACCCCGGTCTGGTCGCCAATCTGGTTGACTCCGACGCGCGCCGGGCTTGTTCCTCAAAACACCCGTAGCATCCCCCCGCCGTCGCGTGGGGTTACGGGGAATGGGGTTCAGGATCAGCCACCGCCAGGGCGAACTCCGGGCTGACCACCTTGGCGTAGGGTTGACGTTCCTTCACCAGCCCCGCCGCCATCAATATCTCTTGCAGACCCTCATACTCGGGTTCTCCCAGCGCCGGATGGGAGGGCCAGGTCTCCTGGGCCTGGTAACGGGCCACCGCCTGGGCCAACAGCTCGGGAGAAACTTCGGGGAAGAAGGATGCAATGGCTTGGCCGACCTGGGATGGGTCGCTGGAGCCCAAACTCTGCAGGGCCCGGGCAAACCCCTGGACGAAGCGGTGTACAACTTCGGAACTCTCGGCGAGATAACGGTTGGTGGCTGCGAAGGAGCTATAGGCGATGTGCCCGTTCACCGGGCCCAGGGCCACAGCAAGCTGGGCCACTCCGTCGGCGATTAACTGCTCCGCCGCCGGCTCCGGGACATGAATGAAGTCGGCCTCGCCGGCCCGGAAGGCGGCCACCGAGTCGTCCAGGGAGAGACCCATCAGCAATTGGAGTTCCTCAGGAGCGATGCCGTGGCCCCGCAGGGCGAACTGGAAGGAAGCCCAGGGCATGGGAGAGAACCCCACGGGAATCACCCGAGCGCCCCGCAATGCCTCCCATTCAAAGTCCTCCTGTCCAGCGCGGCCCAAGACGAAAAACCCGTCCCGGGAGTTGATTTTGGCGACATGCCTGGGCACGGTTTCGGCTCCCCAGTCGGAGGCGATAATGCTGCGCATAATGCCGCTTTGGGTTATGTCGGCTGCCCCGTGGATGAGGGCGCTCAGGGGATGAGCGAACTGAGAGGGACAGGTATCAAAAGTCACGTCCAGTCCCTCGCTTTCCAGGAACCCCCCGATCAGGGACACATAGATGGGCGTGTAGAAGACCGACCGGAATGTTTCCATCAAACGCAGGGAATACCTGTTACTTGTCATTATGCAACCTCCCCACCAAGTCGAAGTTGAACAGAAATGCCTCCGGCAATCGTCCGCAGCTTATGTAAAACATAGCAAGGGGCTACCGGTCAAATCGGGGTCCCTCACCTAACGGGTAATCCCACACCCTCCGGTTGGGCAATAGCCGAAGAGCCCACGAAAAAGGCCCTGCCCCGGCGATACGGGGCAGGGCACATAATTCCACCGGCTAAGGAAAGGGGTCAGCCGCCAGCCTGGGGCTGCAGGAAGGTGAGCACCGCGTCAACGAAGGCTTCCGGGTCCTCGATTTGCGGTATGTGGCCCAGCCCGGGGAGTACCACCTTGCTGGCGCCCGCGATGTTGTTGTGGAGCAGTTCCTCGCCGTCCCGCAGTCGGTCATGCTCGCCGTACAATACCAGGGTCTCTCTGGTCCGAATGAAGGGCAGGCGGGCCATGATGTCGTAATGGGCCAATGATTCACTGAGCTTCCGCACCCAGGGCCCGGCCTGTTGCCGAGTCTGGTTGGTAGCCTCCACCCATTCGGGTCTCGGGTCGGCGAAGGTGGCCCGCTCCTTGAGTTGTTCCAGGGTGCGCGGGGCGGGCATGTCATTCTCGTCGTAGTCGCCGGCGGCGTCCTTAATTCGCTGGGCCGCGTCCCTCGGGTCCCAGACCGGGCAGCCGACCAACACCAGCTTATCCAGGCGCTCCGGGAAGCTGGCGGCCATTTCAGTCGCCAAGCAGGCGCCCACCGAGTTGCCAACGTAGTGGCCCCGGTGAATGTTCAGCAATTGGCAGGCGTCGTCCAAGGCCATAGCGTAATCGGGAATGTTGAAGTGCCGGGTGGGTTTATCGGACTCGCCGTGACCCAGCATGTCGAAGGCGTAACAGGTGTAATGCTGGCTCAGCGAGTCAATTACCGTATGCCAAGCCCAGGTTGATGTGCCCAGCGGGTGCAGCATAACCAGAGGAAAGCCGCTGCCTTGTTTCACGAAGTGCATGTTGCCTTCCCGTGTGGGAACCTTGTCGGTGAGGTCGCGTCGGACAAACATAAGCCCTCCTCCACAGCTTGCGCTTCTAGCATGATTTGGGAGCGGTAATAATAGCCATTCGTATACATCGCTATCGTACTCACTGGCCGTCTATCTGTCAATTTGCCCGAAGCCAGTTAGCTAGGCCGAAAATGCGTCTCGGCAACGCCCCATCCAAGCAAGACCCGTGGCGGGTTGTCGCTCCCCCAGCATTAGCTTTTTGGGCCCCCGCAGCCGGCAGGGCTATCGCGTGGCGGCAGGGTCTTTGGATTGCCCCTGTGACCGGAGCGAATGGCCTAGAGTCCCTGGACAGCACCAGCCCCCACCCCTAGATTCCCGCCTCCGCGGGAATGACGGTAGGGGAGCCTGCCTGAAAGCGCACCTCGGCCTTTGTCCGGAGAATCGAAAGACCCTGGTGGCGGCGCCCAATTGACCCCTTACCCGGCTTATGGGAAAATAGGATTAAATTTCCAGCCACTCATGGGTCGAGGCCAACATCATTCGGGCCGCGCACCTGTAGACTGCATCTCTTTGCTATCCTGGCCGCACAGTTGGAGATACAGGACGTACAGCGGCGGCCTTCACCTCCATACCCGCCCAATGGCGCCCATCTCCGAGCATTTGTTGTGAGCCGACGCTACCTGCCCTATGGCGCGAACTGTAGGAGGCGTTGGGATCCAGACCAGAAAGTGAAGACGGGGCTTGCGGTCATGTTGAAACGGGGCCTCGTTAACCCGGCTTGAAGCTAAGGAATTTGGCTATGTGGACCAAGAGAGACCTGCAAGGCTTGGTGCGGCGTGAAGTGGGAGATTACGGCTTGGTCGTCGTTTCCAACCGCCAGCCCTACATCTTCGACATGGTGGATGGGGAGTTGGAGTACATCCTACCCCCCGGGGGGCTGACCAGCGCCATCGACCCTTTGATGCAGGCCTGCGGGGGGACTTGGATTGCCGAAGGCAGCGGGCGGGGCGACCGCTACGCCGTAGACAGCAGCGGAGCAGTTGCGGTGCCACCGGAGGACCCGTCCTACAGTATGCGGTTGGTCTGGCTGACCGACCGGGAAGAACAGGGATACTACTTCGGAATGTCCAACGAAGGGCTGTGGCCGCTGTGCCATAACGCCTATACCGAGCCGGTCTTCGACAGCCGGGACTGGAACACTTACAAAGCGGTAAACCAGAAGTTCGCCGATAAAGTGCTGGATGAGATTAACGGAAGGCCGTCGGTGGTACTAATCCAGGACTATCATCTGGCCCTGTTGCCGCGCCTCATCCTGGAAGCCGATTCCAATACAATCACCGGCCAATTCTGGCATATTCCCTGGCCCAATCCCGATGTGTTCCGCATCTGCCCCTGGCAGGAGGAGCTGCTGGACGGGCTGTTGGGCAACGGTCTGCTGGGTTTCCACCTGAGTAACGATTGCAGCAATTTCGTGGAATCTGTCGCCAGGACACTCAACGCCCGGGTGGACAACGAGTACAACCTGGTGGGCTACCGGGGAGGCACCACCCTGGTGCGGCCCTTCCCCATCAGCGTGGACTTTGAGCAGATCAATGACGAGGCCCAGGGAGAAGACGTTGCCCAAGAGATGCAGCGGCTCAACGATGAGTGGGGACTGGGGGGCCACATCGTGGGGCTGGGTATCGACCGGATTGACTACACCAAGGGGATACCCCACCGGCTACGGGCGGTGGAGCGTTTCTTGGAGAAGTACCCGGAATACGTGGGGAAGGTGGTCTTTGTCCAGGCTGGGGCCGCCAGCCGGACCACCATCGATGCCTACCAGCAACTGTCGGAGCAGTTGGAACAGCTAATCCAACGCATCAACAGCCGGTTTGGTCAGGGTTCCTGGAAGCCCATAATATACATGCCCGTTTCCCTGCCTTCCGTTACCTTCATGGCATTACGCCGTCTGGCCCGCTTCTGCGTGGTCAGCTCCCTGCACGACGGCATGAACCTGGTCGCCAAGGAGTTCGTAGCCAGCCGGTGCGACGAGGACGGCGTCCTCATCCTTAGCCCCTTTACCGGGGCCGCTCAGGAGTTGACCCAGGCCCTGATAGTGAATCCCTACGCCACCGAGGACTTCGCCGACGCCATCCAAAACGCGGTGACCATGCCGTTGGAGGAACGGGCCGCCCGTATGCGCCACATGCGCGACATCGTCCAAGAGAACAACATCTACAAGTGGGCCGCCAGGTTCCTGATAGAGATGATGCAAGTGCAGCGCAACGCTATGGTTCCCGGTCGGTAAATGACTTCTCCCTCCCGGTGAAAACCTCAATCGATTGTTGCGTCGCCAAAGCTAATGCCTCACCTGCTAAACGTCTGGCCCAGTGTCAGTGAAAAACTTTCCCGGGCCGCCGGGTCTCTGCTGCTGTTTGACTACGACGGCACTCTGACGCCGATTGTCTCCCACCCAGACCTGGCAGTGCTGTCCCCATCTACCCGGGATCTGCTGCTGTCCCTGAGTAGCCGGCCCAACTATCTGGTCGGCCTGGTCAGTGGGCGTAGCCTGGCCGACCTGCAGGACAAAATCTCCAGTCCAGACATCATCTACGCCGGCAACCACGGGCTGGAAATCAACGGGCCGGGCATAAGTTTCACCCCCCCTGAAGGGGCCGACCAGACCCAACTGATGGGACGGATATATGATCTGATGAGAGAGAACTTGGCTGACATGCCCGGGGCAATGACCGAACACAAAGGACTGACCCTCAGCGTTCACACCCGGGCCACCCCCGACGAAGCCGTTTCCGCCGTTGAGAAAGCCTTCCGCGACACCGTGGGCCCCTGGGTGGACTCGGGCCAGGTGAGAATCACCCTGGGCAAACGGGTCCTGGAGGTGAGGCCAAATGTGGACTGGGACAAGGGAAAAGCCATCCGCTACCTGATGGACGCCTTTCCCCGGGCGTTTCCGCCGGTGTTCTTTGGCGACGACCTTACCGACGAAGATGGGTTCGAGGCTGTGCAGGAGGTGGGAGGCCTGGCAGTGTTCGTTGGCCCCGCGCGGCAGCCGACCAAGGCCCTGTACCGGGTGGACTCTCCCGCCGAAGTGGAGCAGACCTTACATCTGCTGACCCTCCTCTAGTCCTGGGCCGGTGAGTTATCCCGGGGGGGAGGAGCTCCCTCACCATCAGGTAGCGGGGAGTGGGGCCCAGCCAGGGAAGCTACTGTAGCGCCGCTCTTCCTTCTCGCTCCACCTGGTTCAGCTTGTCCAGCCGGCGTTGGAACCTGGGCTCAGGCAACATGCTGGCTGACAGAAACGCCGTTAGAACGTCTTTGGAAAGGTCCGGGCCGATTATCCGTGCGCCGAGGCAGATGACGTTCATGTCGTCGTGCTCCACCCCCTGCCGGCTCGAGTAGGTGTCGTGACAGAGGCAGGCCCGTACTCCGGGAACCTTGTTCGCCGTAACGCAAGCGCCGACCCCGCTGCCACAGATTACAACGCCGCGCTCCGCCTCGCGAGAACTCACTGCCCGGGCCACCGCCGCCGCAAAATCGGGGTAATCGTCGTCCGGGTCCAACTCGTGGGCGCCAAAGTCGACGATTTGGTGTCCAATCGACTCCAGCCAAGGCGCTAGCTGCACCTTCAAAGGGTATCCGGCGTGGTCGCAGCCCAAGGCAATTCGCATTTCTTTCGACTCCCAGTCGGTAAAGATGGAGGCAGTCACTCAAGAAGCCCACAACTCTTTCCAAGAGTATCTGCCCCTTTAAGGTATTGGAGCAACTCCCCTGCGGCAGCGGCCCAGCTAGCAAATACAATAAAGCTAACAGCGCCGTCTGGCAGGTCTCCCGGTAGGGGCTTGGAACGACTCCTGACCTGCATCTCCCAGGCCCAAGGCAAGTCCTTTCCCGTAAGTAGGACCCCAGGGCTGGCCCCGGTCCACCACCGCCCAGCATACTGGCATCATGGGATGGAAGCAAGCGGGTGGAACACCAGGGTAGGGCAATCGCATATTGGATTGCGAGGGACCCGTCATTCCCGCGAAGGCGGGAATCCAGGGGTGGGGAGCGTGCGCTGGAAAGAGACTCTAGACCATTCGCTCCGCTCACAGTGACAATCGAAAGACCCTGGGGAAAGCGGGCTATGGAATTCACATTCATTGGCAAGTATGCTAGAATGCCTCAACTTCCCCTACTAACGGAGAATTATCCCCTCGGCGGGTCACAGATAGTCCTTGCCCATTTTAGACCCTGGTAGCACCGAGACGGAGAGTTATACGTAGATGATCAAAGCGGTATTTTTTGACTTCTACAATACTTTGGTCAAGTTTTGGCCTCCATTGGACCAAATTCAGCAGGCCTCTTGCTACGAGTTTGGGCTGAACGTCTCGGAGGAAGGCATCAACCGGGGTTACGCCATCGCCGACGTTTACTTCAACCGGGAGAACGAGCTGAACCCCTTGGGCACCCGCAGCGAGGACGACCGGCTGGCTTTTTTCGCCAGGTACGAGCAAATGATCCTGGAGAACGCCGGCCTATCGGTATCCCTGGACCTGGCACGCCAAATCTGGGGCATGGCTATGTCGGTTCCCAAGGACTTCATCCCCTTTGAGGACACTCTGCCCGTCTTGGCCCAGTTGCGGGAGCAGGGCTACCAGTTGGGAATCCTGTCCAACCTGCGGCGGGATATGGAAGCTCTTTGCCAGAGATTGGGCTTGGCCCCTTACCTGGACTTCTGCATCAGTTCCGCCGAGGTGGGCGCTGAAAAACCCCACGCGGCTATTTTCCAAGCCGCCCTGTCCCGGTCATCCGTTGAGGCGTCAGAGGCCGTCCATGTGGGCGACCAACATCGCTCCGACGTTATGGGTGCGCGGGCTGTGGGAATTTATCCCGTCCTGATTGACCGTGGCGGCTACCACCCGGACATCAACGATTGCGCCCAGATTACTTCCCTGACCGAGTTACCGCCCCTGTTGATCGATGCCCCGCATTCCCTCACCGCCAACGGCAGTCAACCCCCGCAATACGCTGAAGGGGAAGCCGCCGAGTAGCTAACTGTTCTCGGAGGGGAGCATCTCGGGGCCACTTACGCGTTCTCAGCCAGTGGCCTACCGTGTTGGTGTTGGTCCATTCCCCCACCTTATTTCACTTCTCTATCCGTCGGCGCTCATGCCTCGGACTCCCTTCGTGTCCCGCCTCGTCCGCCGGGCTACAGCAAGCTATGGCCGTTCCATGCTTCGGGTGGAGTCGGGCTCGACCTCACAGGCAGCCCTTCGACAAGCTCAGAGCCTTCACTCCGCGAAGGCGGGGTGATGAGCGGGGAGAGCAGGGTAGCAACAGTAAGGAGAGCCTGACCGGAGCGGACTTCGGTTGACTAGCGTCCCTGGCAAAGGTAGACTGCATCGCAACCTCCCGGGGTTACCCGGGCCAACTTGGTCGCAGGAGTTGGAACATGAGCGATCCGCTGAACATAGTGTCCCCCGGCGCCGGTCCCGTCAAGGTAATTGTCTGGTACGACTACATTTGACCCTGGTGCTATGTCGGCCTGGAGCGGGTCGACAAGTTGCAGCAGGACTATGAGATTACCGTTGAAGGAAGGGCCTACCTGCTGCGCCCCGACACTCCCAAGGAGGGTATAGTGCGGCAGCCTCGACCCAACGAGAGTGCCGACGAGTTGGGCGACCCCCTGCGGGGCTACGCCCGGGAAGCCAACCTGATTATGCGCCCGCCCAAAGTGACCCCCAACACCATGTACTCCCTGGAAGCCACGGAGTACGCCCAACAGCACGGAAAGTTCCTCGAGTTCCACCACGCGGCCTACAAGGCATACTGGGAGGATGGGCTGGACCTGGGAGACCTGGGAGTGCTTGAAGGTCTGGCCAAGGCCACCGACTTGGACGCCGCCGAAATGGTGGAGAGGTTGGAGAACGGGTTCTACACCGATAAGGTTATGGAGCAATACCAGCAGGCCCTCCAATACGGCATACAGGGCATTCCCACCTTCGTAGTGGGCAACCTGCTCTTTACCGGGGCCCACCCCTACGACATCTTCAAGTCTGCCATGAGCAAGGTGTTGGGCGGCTAACAAGAGGGCGGTTTACAGCATCGCCAGACTTCCCCTCAAGGTTGAGTTAACAGCGGTCCAATAAGCCCAGCAACCGGCGCAGAATCCGCTGTGCCGGTTGCTGGGCCCCGTTTCTAATCTTTACTCCTCTTCGGGGAGCTCTGCCGCCCAAGCCTCATTTAATTGGAGTCCATCGAGAGCGCCGGCAATTTTTGGCTGACGGCCCCGACCTTGCCGAGTATCGTCCATTCACTCGAGGTACCCTTTCCCCTCACCATAGTGGATCTTTCGTCCCTTCATAGCTGGCTTATGGGCAGACCTTGGAAACTATCCCCCAGTGGGTAGCCTTTTTTGGCTGTCGCCAGCCCGTCGCCCGCTCTATTTTATGCCAACTACGGCCCTCCGGCGCGGAGGGCTTTTCTGGTATTTGTACGGCCCCACTCGTACTGAGAACATCGAAGGATGGCGAGGTCGGACAAATTGACGATGCGAAGGGTAGGGATTTTACCAGACAAGTCCACCTTGAACGGAGTCCAGCCAATGATCGAAAGCCCCTGGCCCACGGCTAGTAACGCGGAATTGAGGACAGCGACGAAGGGGCCTGGCGGAGTAAGCCCTTTGAGAACCCATCAGGAACCGCAGAAGGGGGCACATGGGTCAGTTGAACCTCTGACCCGCCTGTGCTAACATCTACCCATACTAAATTGTTACGAAATTCACGAATGCCGTCTCTCGCCACGCTTTGCCAAGGAGCCTGTTAAATGGCCGGGATACAAGAGAGGATTGACCAGGCCATCCACCATCAACCCCAGCCTACGGTTACGGTACTTTCCTCTCTACTAGCCGTTGAAGACGCATTGGGCTACATTCCCAAGGAAGCTGTGGAGGCCGTGGCATCTTTGACCCGCTCCACCATCAACGATGTCTGGGCAGTGGTCTCCTTCTACCCAAACTTTCGTACCCTGCCGCCCTGCCAACACCAGGTAGAAGTATGCTGGGGCCCTTCCTGTCACCTCATGGGGGCTATGCCCCTAATCGCCGCCGTGCTGGAGGGTTCGGGTCTGCCCGGCGAGGGTGACTCCAGCGACGGATTACTCTCTATTCGGTACAACACCTGCCTGGGGGCCTGCGCTCAAGCGCCCGTGATGTCCGTTGATCACCAGCTAATGGGACGCATCACTCCGGACGAGGCTCATGCCCGGATGCAAGACCTGCGGGCCGGGGTTGCGGCGGGCCAACACCCTTCTAGGCAGTGAACTCGGTTATGGTCGATACTTTCTCTGAAATTCATGCTGAGGCCCAGAGGCGCTGGCAGTCATTGACGGCCGGCGACCAACCGTGGGTCCGGGTTGGGTCGGCGCTGTGCGGCAAGGCCGCCGGCTGTGACGCCGTGCTGGAAGCCATCGGCGTCACCTTGGAGCGGCTGGGGCTGAACGCCCAAGTCAGCGAGGTGGGATGCCTCGGCCTGTGTTTCGCCGAACCCCTGCTGGACATTCAGATGCCGGGTGGCCCCCGGATATTCTACGGTAATGTGACTCCCGATTCGGTGGCGAAAATCATCCCTTCTCACCTACAGCAGGGCGCTCCCGACCCAGGCTTGGCCCTGGGTTACCTGGGGGAGAGCGGAGTCGGCGCTATCCCCGATTTGGGCCAGCACCCCATGAAGGCCAAGGAGCGTCGGATTGCCCTCCGCAATGCCGGCAATATAGACCCCGGGGACATCTACCAGTATGTCGCCCAGGGTGGTTATCAAGCCCTATCCAAGGCCCTAACGGAAATGACTCCCGCCGAAACCCTGGAGCAGGTGAACGCTTCGGGCCTGCGAGGCCGGGGAGGGGCTGCTTTTCCCGCGGGCACCAAGTGGCGATTCCTGGCCGGTTCCAACGCGCCGGACAAGTACATTCTCTGCAACTGCGAGGAGGGCGACCCCGGCGCTTTCAACGACAAAGGAATACTGGAGAGCGACCCCCATACGGTGGTGGAAGGGATTGCTCTGGCGGGCTACGCAACCGGGGCCAACCACGGTTACATTTTCGTGCGCCACGGCCATGACGGTCCCATCCGCCGGGCCACTGATGCCATAGCTCAAGCCTACGACCTGGGGTTGATGGGGAAGGGCATCCTGGGCACGGATTTCAGCTTTGACATGGAAGTAGCCCTTACCGGAGATTCCTATGTGTCCGGCGAGGAAACGGCGTTGATGGAGGCCATAGAAGGCAAGCGGGCCATGCCCCGCTACCGTCCTCCCTTTCCAGCGCAGGTGGGCGTGTTCAGCAAGCCGACCAACATCAACAACGTTAAGACTATGGCCTACGTGCCGGAGATTATTTCCCAGGGAGGCGAGTGGTTCTCCGGCATTGGTCACGACAGTAGCACCGGCACCGCCATCCTGTGCCTGTCCGGGTCCTTGAAGTACACCGGCATGGTGGAAGTGCCCATGGGCCTCAACATGAACGAGGTGCTTTACGACGTGGCTGGGGGCGTCCCCGGAGGCAAGAGCCTGAAACTGCTCCAGACCGGCGGCCCCCTGGGGGGAGTGCTATCCGCCGAGGCCGCCGACCTGGTGTTGGACTTCGACATATTCCGTGGCGCTGGCGCAATTCTGGGGTCGGGCGGACTGATAGCCGCCGACGAAGACACCTGCGTGGTGGACCTGACGCGGGTGCTCATTGCCTTCTGCCAGTACGAGTCCTGCGGCAAGTGCTTTCCCTGCCGCATGGGGATGAGCCACTTGCTGGAAGTTTTGGAGCGTATCTGCCGCCTGGAAGGGACGACCGAGGACCTGTCGCTGATGCGCAACATCGGGGAGAATATGCAGGCCGGTTCCCTGTGCGGCCACGGTCAGTTGGGGTTCAATCCGGTATCGTCCGCGCTGCGCTTTTTCCAGTCTGAGTTCGACGCCCACATCCTGGAGCGGCGTTGTCCCTCGGGCCGGTGCCCCTCGGTATACTTTTCGCCAGCATTGACCCGGCGATAATCCTTACGCTCGGCAAGCCAGCCCATCCCGGTGTCATCTCCACCCTTGGGGAGAATTAATGGCCGACGACATCACCATCACCATTGACGGAATCGAGGTACAGACCCAACCGGGCAAGATGGTCCTAGAAGCCGCCATCGACGCGGGGGTCTATATCCCCTACTTGTGCTATCACTCGGGCATGAAACCCTTTGCGGCCTGCCGCATGTGCGTCGTATCCGTGGAGGGAGGCCGGGGCTTTCCCGCTGCCTGCACTCTGCCGGTGCAAGAAGGGATGAATATTCGTAGCGAGGCTCCGGACGTCAACGAGCTACGCCGCCAGGTGATGCAGATGTTGATTGCCGAGCATCCCAACGGCTGCCTCACCTGCCATCGCGTCGACATTTGCGGGCCCTCCGATATATGCCTGCGCCACGTTTCCGTCAACGACCGTTGCGTCACCTGTCCCAAGAACGAGCGCTGCGAGTTCAAGGACACCGTGCGGTTTCTGGGCATGGACCTGGAGTCTCCCCTGAACTATCAGTACAAGCAGATACCCCTGGAGGTCAAAGACCCCTTCTACGACCGGGACTACAACCTGTGCATCACCTGTGGTCGCTGTGTGCGGGTCTGCGAAGAGGTCCGGGGCGACGATGCTATATGCTTCGTGGAGCGGTCCGGCAAGGCCCTGGTGGGAACATCCTTCGGGACCTCGCTGCTGGAATCGGGGTGCGAATTTTGTGGGGCCTGCATTGACGTTTGTCCCGTGGGCGCCCTGGTGGAGCGAGACCACAAGTGGGAAAAGGCCCGGCAGGTGGAGCGCGCCATCTGTCCCCATTGCCCGGTGGGTTGTCAGCTCAACCTCGAAATTAGCGGCAGCGGGGAGATGGTCCGCGCCGTGCCCGAGCTGCATTCGCCGGCCAATCGGGGCCAGGCCTGTTTCAAGGGAAAGTTCGGCCTGGAATTTCTCAACAACCCGTCCCGCCTACAACACCCCCTGGTACGCCGCGACGGAGTCCTGGAAGAGGCCACTTGGGAAGAGGCCTTGGATCTGGTTGCCAACCGCCTGACCCAATACAAGGGTGACTCCTTTGCCCTGCTGGCCTCCCCGGATAGCACCAACGAGGAGCTTTACCTGGCCCAGAAATTCGCCCGTGCCGTGATGAATACCAACAACGTGGACCAGACTTCCAACCTTCAACCGGAATTGACCGTGGGCTTGGAGAGGTCTCTAGGGTACGGGGCGGCCACCAACCCCATCTGGCAACTGGAACAGGCCAACTGCATCCTGGTATTCAACTCCAACCTAACTGAAGAACAGAACGTGGTCGGCGTCCCCATCAAACGGGCAGCGAAGAATAACGCCACGTTGATCGTCATCGACCCTCGGGAGGTTGAGCTGACCCGCTATGCCGACTCCTGGCTGCGCCCGGCTCCCGGCACCGAGTTGCTGCTGCTGGGCGGTATTCTGAAGTCCCTGCTGGACCAGGGGTTGGAACGCCAGGACTGGATCGATGAGTGGTGCGAGGACCCGGCAACGCTGCATTATGCCCTGCATTCCCTGGACCTCGGAGAAATAGCCGGGGCGACCCATGTGTCCCGAGGGGCTATCGCAGAGGCCGCCCGCCTATTCGGCAGCGCCGATAGCGCCGCCGTGGTATACGGCTTGGACAACGTTCCCGCTGCCTCCCAACGCGGCTGTGTACATGCCCTGGTGGACTTGGCCCTGCTTACCGGCAACTTGGGCAAGCCGGGCGCGGGCATATATCCGATGCGGCAGGGAGCCAACGAGCAGGGGGCCTACGACGTGGGTTGCATACCCAATAGGTTGCCCGGAGGACTTCCCCGGGGCGACGATGCGGCCCGCCGCCGCGTAGAAGAACAGTGGGGTTGCACCCTACCCGACACCCGTGGGCTGGGCGTAACCAGCATTTTCGATGCGGCGATAGAGGGCCGGGTGGAATGTATGCTCATAGTGGGGGACAGCCCCAACTTGAGCAACGGGAAATTGGGGGACGCGGCGGCCGCCCTGGAAAACCTGGACTTCCTGGTGGCTATCGATACCTTCCTCGGCGAGGCAGCCCAAAAGGCCGACGTGGTCTTTCCGCGGATTACTTTTGCCGAGAAGGACGGCACCCACACCAATCTGGAACGTCGGGTGCAAAGGGTCAGGCCCGCGGCCCAACTAGGGAGGGGCGATGCCCGGTCCGAGGGGCAAGTGCTGTGCCAACTGGCCCTCCGCATGAACGCCGACGGGTTCGACTACCAAGATTCGTCCCAGATTGCCGAGGAAATAGCGGAGATAGCTCCCATTTACGCGGGGATAACCTACCAGCGGCTGGACCGTGAGGCGGTGACCATATTCAGTTCGGGATTGGACAGCCCCAAGCCCACCCAGTTGCTTTACGCCAGCAAAGAGCAGCGGGGTGTCCAATGGCCCTGCGCCGCCACCGACGGGGCCAGCACTCCAATCCTCTATGCCGACGGGTTTCCCAAGGGAAAGGCCGACCCGGTAACGCCGGAGTTCGGCCAAGCGGAAACCCCGGCCACTCCAGGCTACCCGGTCTGGTTCGTGCCCGGGCGGGTACTGCTGCAAGCGGAACGGGATATGGAAGTAACCTGCGAGACGATGAACCGGATTGCCCGCGACGAGTGGGTCCAGATGAATCCGGCGGACGCCGCCCGCTGGTCCCTCGCCGAGGGAGACTTCGTGGAGGTACGGACGCCACGGCATCAACTGGCGGGGCTCGCCAAGCTGGACCCTTCGGTCCCCCCGGGTATGGTGGCAGTCACCGCGTTATTCGGACAGATGGCCGTAGACTTGCAGGCCAGCGAAGCCGCGGACCCCATGTCCAGGACTCCCACCCTGGACATAGCTCCGGCGACGGTAAGCAAGACATCGGCAGTTGCCCCCCAGTGAGGGAAACCGTAGAATCATTCCAGATAGAGGGAGCAATCCCGAGGCGCATGGGACTCCCCGCCAACGGTATGGGCAACCCTCGGCTATCCAGGGATCAATGGGCCTGGCGCATGTATTTATATTTTTCGGCTACGCCGGGCTGAGTTGAATGGAAACCCAAGCCATAGGGAGGCTGACAAATTAATGGTAAGAAATGCGCCCTCGGGCGCTGCAAGGGCCAATCCCCGGGCTTTGCCGATAGCCAAGCTGGTGGACCGCCGGGACGTTACCGACGACCTGATGGTAATTCGGCTGGAACCGGAGCAAGGGCATTTCAATTTCAAGCCCGGCCAATTTTGCACTCTGGGACGTGACGGCGTTGAGCGCGCCTACTCCATCGTTTCCGCGCCCTACGAGCCGACCCTGGAAATCTTCGTGGAGTTGGTACCCGAGGGAGAGTTGACTCCCCGGATGTGGCGGCTGCAATTGGGGGATACCATGTCCATACGGCCCAGGGCTAAGGGCCTATTCGTCCGAGACGCCAGGGTCCATCACCACTTCATGGTATCCACCGTTACCGGAGTGGCCCCCTATATCAGCATCATCCGAGAATACCTGCACCAGGGCGAGCAAGGGCATACCTTCTACGTGTTGTTGGGCGCCAGCTATCAGGACGAGTTGACTTACGACCATGAACTGGCCAGGTTGGCGTCAAAGTACCCAGACTCCATTAAATTCGTCCCGACAGTCAGCCGGCCCGGCGAAGACCGAAACTATGGTTGGCAAGGAGAATCGGGTCGGGTCAACAACTTGGTGGAAAAGTACCTGGAGTTCTTTGCCCTTCCCAAAGATGACGCCAAGGTGTACGCCTGCGGGCACCCGGGCATGATTGCCGCGGTCAGGGAAGAGATTGTCCCCCAGGGCTGGAACTTCATCGAAGAACGGTTCTGGAAGGAGTAGCCCCAGGTGGGAGCACCACCTCTACCCACTCCCAAAAGTCCGGGCGGGCGGCCATGTGGCCTGCCCGCCTTTTTATTGCCGCCTACCCGTTAAAAATGGCATCCCCGCCAACGCCTTCGCTGGCTAAAACCCCTCTTCTGGGAAGTACATCGAGCCGCCGATACCAGGCCGGGGTACTCCACCTTGACCAGCCCAATCCGACCGGATAGCCTCTCCCGAATCTCCAAGACGGCTACTCCCGCGTCAAAAGCCGATTCCTGTCGCGACTCCGTTGCGCTAGAATAAGTCCAGCAACCAGTGGGCGGGGCCATTTTGACACCAGTACGCCGGCAGTACCTTACCATCAAGCATTCCTACCAGGACGCCATACTCCTGTTTCGCCTGGGAGACTTCTACGAGGCCTTCGACCAGGACGCCGAGTTGGTATCCCGTGAGCTGGAAATAGTGCTCACCTCCCGCAGCATGGGGAAGGACTTGAAGGTGCCCATGGCGGGAGTCCCGGCCCATTCCCTGGAGTCCTACCTGGCCCGCCTAATCAAGAAGGGCCACAAGGTTGCCATCTGCGAGCAGCTCAGCGACCCGTCGAAGACCAGGGGCCTGGTGGAGCGGGACGTGGTGAGGGTGGTCACGCCCGGTACCGTCCTGGAGTCCACCCTGCTGGAACTGAAGACCAATAACTACCTGGCGGCGGTGGTGGAAGAAGGGCCCCTGGTGGGCCTGGCCTACGTCGACATTACCACCGGCGAATTCGCCGCCACCCAGCTATTGGCGGAGCAGCTTCCGGCGGAGCTGGAACGTATAACCCCGTCCGAGGTGCTGACGCCGCCAACCGACGATGCTCCCTGGTGGGCGTCCCGGGGCAGCGGCGGGGAGCTGTATCACACCACCACCTTGGCCTGGGACGACTTTGAGCTTGAACTTTGCAGCGAGGCGCTACTGACCCACTACCGCATCCTGTCCCTGGAGTCCTTCGGCTGCACCCACCTACCCCTGGCGGTACGGGCCGCGGGAGCTATTATTCATTACCTGGGGGAGACCCAAAAGCAAAGGGCCCTTCAGTTGGCTCCCCTCAACTCCTATTCCATCGGCAGCTACATGAACCTGGACCCCCAGACCCGTCGCAACCTGGAGTTGTTCCAGTCGGGAAGGTGGGATAACCAGCGACTCTCCCTGCTCACCACTCTGGACTTGACCCGCACTCCATTGGGCGCGAGACTCATTCGGCGGTGGTTGGGACAACCTCTGCTGGACCTGGAGGAGTTGGAGCGAAGGTTGGACGCGGTGGCGGCCTTCCACGGCGACGCCTTCCGCCGCAGCAACGCCCTGCAGACCCTTTCCCGAATAGCCGACCTGGAGCGGATTTCCAGTCGGGTCTTGGCGGGCACGGTCCAACCCCGTGAGTTGCTATCGCTGAAGGACAGCATCGCCGCCGCCGCCGCCCTCAGAGAGCAACTGGGCGGGCAACCTGAGTCTACCTCTGACGAGGGTGCGCCGACACAGTCGGACGCCTTGGACTGGGTACTCCGGCAACTTGCCCCCCTACCCCAGGTGGTCGATCTCATCCAGGAAGCCATCGCCGAAGAACCGGGCGGCAGCGTTGGTGACGGTAGCGTCATCCGCCCGGGGTTTTCTCCCGAACTGGACGAGTTGAAGCGGGCTTCCAGCGACGCCCGGGGCTACATCGCCAGCCTGGAAAGCAAGGAACGGGAACGGACGGGGATAAGAAACCTGCGGGTGGGCTACAACCAGGTTTTCGGGTACTACATCGAGGTGAGCAAGTCCTACACCTCCCAGGTCCCGGAGGACTACATCCGCCGCCAAACCCTGACCAACGGTGAGCGATACATTGTTCCGGAACTCAAGGAGTACGAAGCCCTGGTGCTGAACGCCAGGGAGCGTACCGAAGAGTTGGAACGGGACCTGTACCGGCGGGTCTGCGCCCAGGTCGGGGAGTCGGCCAACGCCATCGGAAAGCTGGCTGCCGCCATTGCCCGGCTTGACGTTTTTGCCGCCCTGGCGGAAGCGGCGGTACGCTTCGGCTACGTCAGACCCTCCCTAAACCGGGGCGATGCCATAGTGGTCAAAGACGGGCGGCACCCGGTGGTGGAGCGGGTCCTGGCCGCCGGTTCATTCGTTCCCAACGACGTTCAGCTTTCCAACAGCGAGACCCGCATCGTGGTACTGACTGGCCCCAACATGGCCGGAAAGTCCACTTACATACGCCAGGTAGCCATCATCACCCTCATGGCCCAGGTGGGGAGTTTCGTCCCCGCCCGAGACGCCGTCATTGGGCTGGTGGACCGGATATTCACCCGGGTCGGGCTGCAGGACGACCTGACGACGGGCCACTCAACCTTCATGGTGGAGATGGTGGAAACCGCCGCCATTCTAAACCAGGCGACGCCTCGGTCCCTGGTAATTCTGGACGAAATTGGCCGGGGGACCAGTACCTACGACGGCCTATCCATAGCCAGGTCCATCATCGAACACCTGCACAACGATCCTCGGCTGGGATGCAAGACCCTATTCGCCACCCACTACCACGAATTGACCGAGCTGGCCCACATGCTGCCGGGAATCCGCAATTTCAGCGTGGCCGTTGCCGAAGAAGAGGGACAGGTGATCTTTCTGCACAGCATAGTCCCCGGTGGGGTGGACCAGAGTTACGGAGTACACGTGGCCCAGTTGGCCGGGCTGCCCCGGGCCGTTATCAACCGGGCCTGGGAGGTGTTGGAAGAACTGGAGAACCCGGCCAACGACCGGAAGGGCCGCAGAAAGGGGCTCACCACGGCCAGCGAACCGTCCATGCAGATGTCCCTTTTCGCCCAGGAACAGCCCCTGCTGGACGAGGTGCTGTCGGTGGACATTCCCAACCTGACTCCCCTGGAAGCCATCAACAAGCTATACGAACTGCAGGAGCGCGCCCGTAACCTGCGGGGCAACGATTAACTTCCCGTGAAATCGCGCTGCTCAAACGCCTGTTTCCAACACCGCCGGTTCCGTTACCATGAAGAGGAATCGGCCCGGGTTACACTTTCAGAGGAGGCAAAACATGAGCGAAAAAGCCCTGTTGTACTGGTGGCCCCGTTGATCCTCCTGCCGCAAAGTAAGGGAGTTGCTCTTACAGAAAGGTATGGACGTGGAAGAGCGGGACTTCTTCAAGGAGTCCTTCAGCGAGGACGAGGTCAAGGAACTGGCCGCCCCCGTGGGGCTTTCTGAGATATTTGCTCGCCGCAGCCCCAGCCTGAAGAAGCTGGGACTGGCGGGCTCGGAGCTTTCCGAAGAGGAAATGCTACGGTTGATGCTGGAAGAACCCCGCCTCATTCGGCGTCCTCTGGTCAAAATAGGGGAGCGCCTGTTGGTAGGGGCCAACTTGAAGACCTTGGAGGCCGCCCTGGAAGCTGGGGCCTAACCCCGCGCGGGCCCGCCAGCACCCAAAACAGACCCAGCCAAGCCGAATACGCCCGCCGCTTCGGCCTGGGGGTACGGTTGGACATTGATGGTAATCGTGCTAATATATTGCCCTACATAATAATATCCACCTCCAATCGTGGGATAAGGAATGACAGCCGGCAATGAAGATTTTTTTCGACGTGGACTACACCATCCTGGGACTGGATGACACCCTGCGTCCAGGGACTATCGAAACATTCCAAAAGCTGAAGGACGACAACCACGACATCTACATCTGGTCCGGGATGGGGGAACGATGGGAAGTGATAGAAAAGCACGAATTGGGTTCCTACATCAGCGGAGTCTATGAGAAGCCCACCCATCACTTCCACGAGAGGCTGGAAGAGCTGAAGATTCCCTTTGAGCCGGAATTTGTCATTGACGATTACCCCGAGGTGGTGGCGGCCTTCGGCGGAGTCTGGGTGCCCCCCTACTTCTTCGCCCGCAGCGTCGATCAAGAGATGGAACGGATTTACCGCATTGTCTGCGAGTTCATCCAGGATGGTACCTCCGAGGACCGCCAATACCGGGCCAAGGGCACCAAGCTGCCCCTCTTCTAGGGGCATGCCGTCCTGAGTTGACGGACCTGATATGACCATCAAAGTCCTGAACCCGGAACTGGCAGCCCAAATAGCGGCGGGGGAAGTGGTGGAACGCCCGGCGTCGGTGGTCAAAGAACTGGTGGAGAACTCCATCGACTCCGGCGCGACCCAGATAACCGTAGAAATCGCCGGCGGGGGCGTGGAACAGATCAGGGTGATTGACGACGGGAGCGGCATCCCGCCCCAAGAACTGGCCTTGGCCTTCCAGCATCACGCCACCAGCAAACTGGAATCTCCGGAGCAACTCGATGCCATCAGCACCCTGGGCTTTCGGGGTGAGGCCCTACCCAGCATCGCCTCCGTATCTCATACGACCCTGACCAGTCGCCCCCAAGGGTCCGCCGTCGGGCATCGCATCCAATTCCGCTGGGGAGAAAAAGTCTCCGAAGGCTCCCAGGGGGCCGCCCCGGGGACTTCGGTAGTAGTGTCCGACCTCTTCGGCAACGTGCCCGCCCGCCGCAAGTTCCTCCGGTCCAACTCGGCGGAGTCCGCCAGGATTCACGACCTCGTATCCCGCTACGCCCTGGCCCACCCCAACATTCGTTTTCAGCTAATCAGCGAAGGTCGGACCGCACTGAACACGCCGGGGAGCAACCGGCCCGCCGAGGCGCTGCTGGCAGTGTATGGTCGGGAAGTGGCCTCGGGAATGCTGGAGGCGCCGGGGGATGACGACGGGGAGGGCTACCGGGTTTCCGGGTTTATCAGCGCCCCGGGCCTGACCCGGGCCAACCGCACCTACATGACCTTCTTCGTCAACCGCCGTTGGATTCAAAACCGGATGCTTTCCTTCGCCGTTGAAGAAGCCTACCACGGCCTGCTTCCCGAAAAACGGTACCCCCTGGCCATCCTTAACCTGGAACTTCCCTATAGCGAAGTAGACGTTAACTCCCACCCGGCCAAGCGAGAGGTGCGCTTCCACTTCGAGCGCAAGGTCTACGCTGAGGTGCAGCGGGCCGTGCGCGCCACCCTGGTGGCCGAGTCTCCGGTGCCCAACCTCCAACCCTCGACAACTCGATGGAACCCACCGGCAGGAAACTCGGGCCCCGGGTTTTTCCCCAGCGCCTTCCGAGGGGCTGGCCCATCCGCTGCAACTCCGGACAGGCCAAACTGGGACAGCCAGGGAGGGCCACCCGACGCCGCAACCACCTTCCAGCAGGTGTTGCCGTCGCTGCGGGCGGTGGGACAGGTACGGCTGACCTACATCGTGGCTGATGGCCCGGACGGCATGTACCTAATCGACCAGCACGCCGCCCACGAGCGAGTGCTGTTCGACCAGATACGCCGTCGCGTCGCCAACCAGTCGCCCCAGTCCCAGCCGCTTCTGACGCCCACGCCGGTGGAACTCTCACCCAGCCAGGCCGAAATACTGGAGAATAACGCTGGACTGCTGGCTTCCTACGGCTTCGACGTGGAGAACTTCGGGGAGAGGAGTTATTTGCTCCGCGCCGTTCCCACCATTATGACAACTCAGGACCCGGGCCAGTCATTGGTGGACGTGCTGGACTTGGTGTCCGTTGAGGGCCTTCTTCGCCAGCATGAGGAAGTGCTCGCCGCATCCATCGCCTGCCACAGCGCCATTCGGGCGGGCAAGGCGCTGACCGACGCCGAGATGAAGGCCCTGCTGGAGCAACTGGAAGCCACCGACAACCCCCATACCTGTCCCCACGGTCGCCCCACCCTGATGCACTTCAGCGAGTACCAGATGGAGCGGGGCTTCGGGCGACGCTAGTTAGGGCTGGGGCGACCAATCGGGCAGCCGGAGCTTGAAGAGGTTCAGGGGGGAAGTCAAAGTGCTCCCTACCTTATGCCCTCCCCTTGAAGTTGAAGAACCCGATAGCGCCCCCCAGTGCGCCACCTATTATCGGAGTTAGTATAGCCCAAGTAAGTCCCTGGCCAAACCCCGCAAAGAATCCATCAGTTGCGATGCCTACTGCGCACCCCCCAAGGAACGCTATCGGCGATGCGATGGCTCCCCATTTGGCGCCAGCTAAGCAGCCTCTCAGGACGGACCGGATAGCATCCGAGTCGTCATAGCTGGGTTCTTGCCGGTCCGCCTTCCGGGGGACTACGCGTGACAGGATGGGACGGATGCCACCCAGCTTGTCATCTCTACGTTGCTGCCCAGTCACCAACCTGGGGATCCTCCTGAGTACCTCTCCAGCATCCGCCTCGCAGGCCCTCAGGTTTGCCAGGGCAGACTCCAGCTTGTCCGGGTCCGCGGTATCGCAGGCACGCAAAATGTCGTCGTAAACGCTGTCTTCTTGTTCTGTCACATAAGCCAGATCATTGAGTACCTTCCGCTCCTCTGCGTTCCAATTGTTGTGCTCGTTCAACAACCCGACCTGGGACTGCTCGGTAAGGAACGAAAGCCTGCGTTCTCTGGCCTCCACGCGCACCTTTTCCCGGGTGTCCGCTTCAAACCCGGACTGCTTTATCTCATCCAACCAGTCCTCCATCGTGTGAAACTCTCGGATGCGGTCCTTGCACTGTTGGATGAGTTGCTGATACTGGGATACCTTTTCCTGTCTGAGGTCCCTTTCTACTATCCTTCGGAGTTCTACCTCCTCATCACTAGCAAAGATACTGGAACCTCGCCGGAGTAGGACACGGTCCTGTACCTCTCTCGCCCGTCGTCTATCCTCCTGTTCCTCTAATAGTTCTTCTCTGCCGAATTCTCTTTCCAGTCGCCTGTCATCCCGCTGGTCTAAGAGTTCTTCCCTGTTGATTTCATAATACGTGTCCTCTTTTATGTCCCGCCCCAGGCGCCTGTCCGCTGCCTCTTCCCTATAAAACGCATCCCGGGAAGCTCTTCTATCCTCCCGGTCATCCTTTCTATCCTCCCGCGCATCCCTCACGTCCTCTGCCGATTCCGCAAAGTACTCGCTCTCACCGTCCGTGTTCCTACGCTGGTCCCTATCATCCCGGTCCCCTCGGTTGTTGGGTACTCGCCTTCTAGGCATAAGCGACCTCCTTGAATTCGTGCTGCCCATTAACGGGGCTGAACGTCAACAGACCCTCGGCCCAGAACCAAACTGAAAAAACCCGGGTGACTGAAGAGGTTCAAGTCTAAGCGGCAGCCGATCTGGGACCTAATTGCGACGGGGGTCCGTGCGGGGGTCCCGTGCCGGGTGGAAGATGGAGTCCGGCCCCGGAAATTCTTTCGACGGACTGGCGGCCGGCTTTCGACCAAACCAGCCCAACCCGGAAGAGACGACGGTCAATACCGCCACCCCAACACCCAGCTTGGCCAGAAAGCTGCGACGGGTCTGTCCAGCGGGCTTGACCTGGGAAGAGTTGTCTGCCACGTTTCGCTCCATGATTGCGCCGGTTCCGAACTAGTTGCCCCTAATTTTACCCCAATGCCCGATTTTTGCAACTCGCCCGGCTCACGTGGCAGGTTGAATCGCCGGCAGGCCAGCCTCCCAGTGTCCCCCGCTTCCGTACCTGTGGTAACATGACGCAGGCGCCGGAGGATGCGGGCCGCGGAGGCTCACCACCCTTTGGAAGAAGTGGCCCCGCAAGTCCCGATGGCCCATTTGAGCCAACTGCATTTAGGAGGTTCCCCATGGCAGCGGAAGTAGGGCAGGCCGCCCCGGATTTTTCCCTTTACGATACCGACCGGCAACAGCGTACCCTGAGCGAGTTTCGGGGCAAAAACGTGGTGTTGGCCTTCTTTCCCGGCGCTTTTACCGGGGTGTGCACCACCGAGATGTGTACCCTAAGAGACCAGATTTCCCAGTATAATTCCATGAACGCTCAGGTTATCGGGATTACGGTAGACCCTCCCTTCGCCCAAAAGGCCTGGGCCGAACAGAACAACGTCAACTATCCTTTCCTCAGCGATTTCAATCGCCAGGCGGTCAACGATTATGGCGTGGCCTTGGCTAACCTGGCTGGTATGGAAGGCTACATAGCCGCCAGCCGGGCAGTCTTCGTGGTGGACAAGGATGGAGTCATCCGCTACAAGTGGGTGGGGCCCAATCCCGGAGTAGAGCCGGACTACGCCGAGGTACAGCAGGCCGTGGCCCAACTCGGTTAAACCCCGGCAACTGGCCGATACAGGGTGTCAGAGGCGCACCGGCTGGACTGATACCCGTCTCCGAACCCGTTCAGGGGTCCAGAAGCGCTGGCTGCTTTCCCGCGCCACCCCTACAGCGTTGGCGGGAAGCGGTCTTACTCAGCGGGGTCACCAGGGCCCAGGGTAGCCGATGGTCAAGAAGGGATGGTCCCGCCGCAAGAGGCAGACCCGCTGGTTTGGGTGTGCACCGTGGCCGGCCATCCCTTTTCAACTGGGCGAGTAGCCGCTTATCCGATTAGTAACCAACTCGGTTGCGGAGTTGGCGTCCACCTCAAGGCACACCCGGGCATTGGGGACCCGTCCCCCAAAGTTGCGGCGGTCGGCCACTGTCTGGCCCCGGGAGACCTCGCTATGGGTCTCGATGGACACAAAGCAGTCCTGGGCCTGGAAGAGAGTGGGGTCGATGGCGTAGACGACGGCGGGTACGTCGTTATAGCGGACATTACCCTCCTGCGACAGAAGCCCCTGCCGTTGGTAGTAGGACTGAATATAAGGCGTCGCCCCGGCCAACAGGTTGGCTACTGCCGTGTTTGACCCCAGCATTCGCTGTAGCTGCTCCCGGTTGAACTCCACCAGGTTGCAAACATCCAAGCCCACCTGCACCAGCGATGCACCCGAATTGTAGACAATTGCCGCCGCCGCCGGGTCCTCATACAGATTGGCCGAGGCCACCGCCGACACATTGCCCCCCACCGTTACCGCGCCGCCCATGACGATGATCTGCTCCACTCCCTGGGCCAGGGCGGGTTCCAGGCTCAAAGCCAGCGCCAAATTGGTCAACCGCCCCAGGGCTAGCAGGGTTATCTCCCCCGGCGCTTCCGTTACCCGGCGGATGATTTCCAGGGCGGCGTGGGGGCGCTCGGACATCTCCGGGATCTCTGGCGGGAGAGGAAAGTCTATGTTACCCAAGCCGTCGGCCCCGTGCACCTGGGAGGCCCAGCCGGCGGTGGGTTCCCGCAGCAACGGCTTGCCCGCTCCCCGGAACACGGGCAGGTCCAGCCGACCAGCGGCGTGCAAAATACGAAGGGCGTTGTTGGTGCACACCTGGACCGGGCCGTTGCCGTAGACCGTGGTGATGGCTTCTACCGACAACTCTGGGCTTGCCAGGGCCAGAAAAATCGCCGCCGCGTCGTCGATGCCAGGGTCGGTGTCAATGATGACTCGTTTCAACGCTTTCCCGATAGATGCTATGATGGTGTGCAGTGTACGGGTTCGCCCAGTGCAAGGCAAATCAGGAGAGACGACATGGTAGCCGCCGACCAATTGGACGCTATTTTCGCCGACGCCAGGGTACTCTATGCCGATGCCCTGGAGCAGTTGGAGTCCGACAAGCTCCGCAACGCCGCGGAAAAGGCGTGGGGCGCCACCAAACGGGCGACCGATGCTCTAATCTTGGCCCGCATCGGCGAATTGCCTCAAACCTCCGGCAGAACCAGCCGGCGAATCTTTGAAATGGGTCGGCACGACCCGGCTGTTGACGCTCTGGGTCAGCGATATGACCGCCGACAGCGACAGTTGCATGGACGCTGTTTCTACAACGGCGACTGCGAACCGGAGGACCGGATGGCCGAACTGGTGCGGGAAACGCTGGACTATATCCGAGATGCCGAGGCGCTGGCGGGCCCCGGCGGCCCGTAAGGAAAGCAGCCGACCGGCCCAGCACGCCGCCGAATTTAGAGCACCCACCCTTGCGGCGGCGGGCGTTTGGCAAAGGCCCAGGGCCGTCCCGGAATCCACTGCCCTTCACGCCCATAGCCTCGCACCGGAGTTTACCGACCACCCGGAAGACCGCCCGGCAGATACTACTGGACCAACCTGATGCGGTTTGACAAGCGTCCCATTCCTGGTTATCTTCCCACTACTCGGCCCATCACCACTTTAGACCATCGCGACAGCCTGGACATCCGGGCACTTTGAACACAAGAGGGAGCGGCAGATATGGACGGAAGCCAAGTAAAGGCGTGTATTTTCGATGTCTTCGGTACAGTCGTAGACTGGCGCGGCAGCATGATTGAGCAGTGCGAGAATTTTGGCAGGATTAAGGGTATTCAGGCCGATTGGGAAGCCTTCGCCGACGCCTGGCGCGGCAAGTATGGCCCCTATATGAACAAGGTGCGTACCGGGGAGTTGCCCTGGACCAACCTGGACGCCCTGCACCGCATGTCCTTGGACGACGTGCTGGACGAGTTTGAGATAAGCGGCCTCAGTGACGAAGAGAAGACCGAGGTCAACCATTTCTGGCACCGGCTCAAGGGCTGGCCCGACTCGCCTCCCGGCCTGTTCCGTTTGAAGCACAAGTTCATTATTGCCCCCATGTCCAACGGCAACATCGCCCTGATGACCAACATGGGCAAGTACGCCGGGCTGCCCTGGGACTGCATCCTGGGGGCCGAGGTGGCCAAGCACTACAAGCCGGACCCGGAGAGCTACCTGACTGCCGTTGAACTGCTGGGGTTGCGCCCGGACCAGGTGATGATGGTGGCGGCCCACCAGGGAGACCTGCTGTCCTCGGCAAAGGTGGGCTTGAAGACCGCCTTCGTGCCCCGTCCCCTGGAGCGCGGCCCCAACAACCGGCCCGACCCCACCCCAGACCCGTCCTTTAACGTAGTCGCCACGGACTTCATAGACCTGGCAACCAAGGTGGGGGCCTAACAAAACGCTATAGCCCGCTGGGGAATAGAACGCTCCTCCCCACGGTCTACATCCCTATGGGTCGAACTTGGTCCACCACCCGCGACGGGCAGTTACTCCAGACCAGAAAGGACGATCAGGTAGCGGGCGCACTCAGCGGCGCCCGCATAATCCATCCAGGGAGAAGTTATGGCCAGAATAGGTCTGCGGCTGGAAAACAATCCGGCGCTCACGCCCCAAGACTACCAGGAGTTGGCCGTCCAGGCGGAGGGGCGGGGCTACGAAACGGTATGGGTGCCCGAGGGAGGGGGACGAGACTCTCTCACCCAACTGGCCTCCATTGCCATGAAGACCCAACGGATTAAGCTGGGCACCGGCATCCTGGCCATCTTCTCCCGCACTCCCACGTTGACCGCCATGTCAGCTTCCGGGTTGGAGGCCGTTTCCCAGGGGAGATTCCTGCTGGGACTGGGGGTTGGACACCGCCACTCGGTGGAAGGGGAGCATGGCGTTGCCTTCGGGCGGCCCCTGACCAGGATGCGGGAAATGATAAGTATCCTGCGCCGCCTGCTTCAGGGGGAGCAGGTGTCCCACCAGGGACGGGTGTTCCAGGTGGAGAGCGCCAGCCTGGGGGCCGCCACCCCGGCAACCAAAGTGCCCATCTACATCGCCGCCCTGGGGCCGCAAATGCTGGAACTGGCCGGGGAAATGGCCGATGGCGTGCTGCTAAACTGGACGGCGGCGGGCTTCCTCCAGCGGGCCATCGGGCACATCCAACAGGGAGCAGACCGGGCGGGCCGCGACCTCTCGGAGATAGACATTGCCGGGTACGTCCGGGTAGCCGTGGTGGATGACGATACCGAGGCCAAGGCGAGTTTGAAGGGCCAAGTGGCCCGCTACGCTTCCATGCCCTTCTACCGCGACTTCTTCCGGCTCACCGGCTTCGGCGAAGAAATGGCGGAGGCGGAACGGGCCCTCCGGGAGGGGGACAATATCGCCGCCGCCCAGGCCATCAGCCAGGAGATGCTGGACCAGGTAGCCATCGTAGGCACGGCGGAAGAATGCCGTGCTGAGTTGGAAAAACGGCGCGGCCTGGGACTACAGCAGCCCGTGGTAGCCCCCTTCGCCGTGGGCGACATCAAGCAGTCCCACCAGCGGGCTATTGCGGCGTTTGAGGGGTAGATTCGGTAGGCTTGACCCCGCAGGCTTCGGCCACCAGCTCGTAGGAACGGAGCCGGTCCTCGAAGTTATAGCAAATGGTCACGACGCTGAGGTCGTTAGTCTGGTAGGCTTCAGAAATGGATTCCAGCCGCTCCTTTGCCTGCTGCGGGTCGCCGTCAACGCAGTTCCGGGCATAGGTCTGCACAAAGGCCCACTCGTCGGCCCGGTACTGGTAGGCCATTGCCTCTTCTATGGGAGGAACTCCGTTGGAACGTCCCAGGACCGATTTTAGACGGCCCAGGTTGCGGCTGGAAGCTATCCGCAGGGCCTCCTCCTCAGTTTCGGCGCAAAGCACCTGCACCCCCACATTCACCTTCGGCTCGGTCAGTCTCTCCGAGGGCTGGAAATTCTTGCGGTACCCCTCAACGATGGACGGGCCCTCCTGGGCGCCGGAACCAAAGAAGTGGGCATAGGCGAAGGGCAGCCCCAGCCGCGCCGCCAGGTAGGCGCTCTCGTAGCGCGACCCCAGCAGCCAGACTTCGGGCACGGTGTTGGGTCTACCCGGCCCGGCCTTGACGTCGGAGAAGGGATGGTCCTCTTCCAGACCGCCGGACAGGTGCCCCACCACGTCCAACACCTGCTGGGGATAGTGGTGGATTTCCTTGGGATGGCTGGGGTAGGAAAGGGCGGCGGCAGTTAACTGGTCGCTGCCCGGCGCTCGGCCAACTCCCAGGTCGATGCGACCCGGGTACAGCGAGTCCAACATGCGGAAGTTTTCCGCCACCTTGAGAGCGCTGTAGTGGGACAGCATTACCCCCCCGCTGCCCACCCGAATGGTCTTGGTGCGGGCCGCCACCTGCCCGATGAGAATCTCCGGGCTGGTCCCGGCGAAGTTAGGTAGGCTATGGTGCTCGGCCAGCCAATACCTCTGATACCCCCAGCCCTCCACCGCCACGGCCAGGTTTACGGTCTCCCACAGCGCGTCTCCAGCGGTGCCCCCATCACGTACCGGGGACTGGTCGACTACACTAAGCATCAATTTTTGGCTCAACAGATCATCCCCCAATCAACTTTTCGCCGGGGCCAAGGTCTCGAAATCTCCAGAGATAAGTCTACCCTACAGGTGCGAATTTGTGGCTGGGTTATGGGAAACTCCGGGGCTTTTGAAAGTCCCTGTTCAGGTGTATCCCCGCTCACCCTGGGCAAAGGAAATCCCCTGAAGAAAGGACCCCGCCCATTGACAAACTCCGATTCAGCCCTTAAACTTTTGGTTGCAGTTTTCGTCACTCATTAAACAAAAACTAGTGCTAAATAGCCTGTAATATATTAGCATTTTGCATGGAGATAAGTCTTATCCTATCCCCCTTTTGATGCCAGCCTGCTGGGGAATGGCGTGCTTCCCTTCTCAACCGCACCGTCTTGTAGGCGGTGCGGTTTTCTTTTTGCCAATTTCCCCTGACCAACCCGGCCCTAGTATCCAGACCGAGTATAGCACTTCCGCTCCTCCGTTAATGCCGGGCAGCCTACCCGGTGGATTCCCGGATTGCAATCAACCCCCGCTTCATTCAATCCAAACAGCCAGCCAGTCTTTTTGCCGCCAGACGTTCCTTGGGCCACCCCGGGGCGAACCTGGCCCCACAGGCGGGAGTTGCGCGGCCAGCGCCGTCGGCATGTCCCAGGCCAACCTCGCGCGAACCCCAGCGATCTCCGCCGTCCCCCCCATTGGCGATGTCCCAAAATTAATGTAGGAGGCAGAGTAGAGGAAAATAGAACGCAGCGCCACTACCCGAGTCATCACGCCTACTAATTGGAACGCAATGAGGTAGAGGAAATGGTTTCTAGGCCCAGATTCTATTCGTTAGCCCGTCTTACCCCACTTCTTAGCTTGATATTGGGCATTACCATGTTGGCGGCAATAGCCTGCGGCACCGCCAACCAGGAAACCGGAACATCGAGCATAACCTCCGAGCCCGCTGACACCTCGACGAGCAAGACCAACGGAATGGCCGACCTCAAGGGAGACATCCACATCGACGGTTCCAGTACCGTCTTCCCCATCTCCGAGGCCGTGGCCGAAGAGTTCGGCAACGCCACCAACGGTGACGTCCGCGTTACTGTCGGTATCTCCGGTACCGGCGGCGGCTTCAAAAAGTTCTGCAACAACGAGACCCACATCTCCGACGCCTCCCGGCCCATCAAGGTCAAGGAAGTCACCTTCTGCGGCGACGCCGGCGTCGGGTACATCGAACTCCCTGTTGCCATCGACGGCATCACCGTCATGGTCAACCTGCAGAATGACTTCGCCCAGTGTATGACCATCGACGAGCTTCACACCCTCTGGGGTCCCGAGGCTGAGGACCAGGTCACCCGCTGGAGCCAGGTCCGCGCCGGTTGGCCCGACGAACCCATCCGCCTCTACGGCCCAGGCGTGGACTCTGGAACCTTCGACTACTTCACCGAGACCGTCAACGGCGAGTCCCAGGCCTCTCGCGCCGACTTCACCGCCAGCGAGGACGACAACGTTCTCGTCCAGGGTATCGCCGGCGACAAGAACAGCCTGGGCTACTTCGGCTACGCCTACTTCGAGGAGAACCAGGACAAGCTCAAGCCAGTGGCCATCGACGGCGGTAACGGCTGCGTCGTTCCCACCGACGAGACCATCAACAACGGTACCTACGCCCCCCTCTCCCGCCCCCTGTTTATCTATCTCCGCAAGGATGCCGCCGACAGTCCCCACGTGGCTGAGTTCATACGCTACTACCTGGGGGACACCGGACGGCAACTGGTCGCCGAGGTCGGCTACATCCCCTACCCGGACCAGGTCTACAGCCTGGCCCAGGACCGCTTTGAGCGGCGGATCACCGGCTCTATATTCGGTGGCGAGCACCCGCAGAAGGGCCCCGTGGAGGCCGTTCTGGCCTCCAACAAGTAACCACCCTTGGCTTGATTCTCCTGGGTTGCCGTGTTTCCGGCAACCCAGACCTGAGCCTGGCGACAATTGGAGCCCTCCAACCCTGGCAAGTTAACTGAGACGCCGCTGGGCCAATAACGGCCCAGTTGTGCTGCCAGGGCGGGAACAGCCAAACTAGTGAACGGGAGACTACCCAGCCTCCTGACCTCGTACCAATAGTCCTATCCGGGGAGTGAAGTTGGCAAGTGCATTGGTAACTGGCCAAGGCGACACCCTCCCCACGAGGATGGTCCAACCTATGCCCAACCGTTGGAAAAGGAACCTGCCCGAGACGGTGGTCCGGTCCTTGCTCTTCCTCTGTGGCATCGTGTCTATCTTCACTACCGTAGGCATAGTGTCGGTCCTGATATTTGAGGCGGCGCTGTTCTTTCAGGAAGTTTCTTTCTTTGAATTTATCTCCAGCACCAAGTGGACGCCCCTCTTCGCATCCAAGCATTTCGGCATTTGGCCCCTGTTGGCGGGCACCATGCTCACCTCCATCGGCGCCATTACCGTGGCGCTTCCCCTGGGGCTGCTCAGCGCCATCTACCTGAGCGAATACGCCCCGGATGTGGTCCGACAGGTGGTCAAACCCATCCTGGAGATTCTGGCGGGAATTCCCACCGTAGTCTACGGTTTCTTCGCTCTGCTCTTTGTCACTCCTATTTTGCGAGGAATCTCCGACGACATCGCGGTATTCAATGGCTTGAGCGCCTCCATCGTCATGGGCATAATGATCTTGCCCATGGTATCCAGCCTGAGTGAAGATGCCATGCGCGCGGTGCCCCGTTCCCTACGGGAGGGCGCATACGCCCTGGGGGCCACCAAGGTGGAAGTGGCTCTGCAGGTGGTCGTCCCCGCGGCCCTGTCCGGCATCGTGGCGGCCTTCATTCTCGCCATGTCCCGGGCCATCGGCGAAACCATGATTGTGACCGTGGCAGCGGGACAAAACCCGACTTTCACCCTCAACCCATTTGTACCCATTGAGACCATGACCGCCTACATAGTGCAGGTTAGCCTGGGTGATACCCCCACGGGAACTTTGGAGTTCAAGACCATCTTCGCCGTGGGCTTGAGCCTATTTACGCTGACCCTGGGGATGAACTTGTTGAGCCAGTTCTTTGTGCGTCGTTTCCGGGAGGTGTACGAGTAATGGCAATTATCGAGCAGTCTGAATTCCGGCGCCGCATGTCCCGCCGCCGATGGTGGGGCGGGGTCTTCCATGCCATGTGTCTCTGCGCCATCCTAATTGGGCTGGGTATGCTGGGCGCTCTGCTGTACGACGTAATATCCGATGGCTGGGACCGGGTAAACTGGAGTTTCATCACCAGCTTCCCCTCCCGTCACCCGGAACGGGCGGGGATTCGCGCCGCCTTGTTGGGCACAATTTATGCTGTGGGCATTGCCGGGGTAATATCATTCGTCGTGGGCGTGGCCTCGGCAATCTACCTGGAGGAGTACGCTGCCAGAAACTGGCTGGCCAAGGTCATTCAGCTAAACATTGCCAACCTGGCCGGAGTCCCGTCAATTGTCTACGGGATTTTGGGCCTGGAAATTTTCGTGCGATTGGCCGGTATGGGTAAGAGCGTTCTGGCCGGGGGACTTACCCTAGCGCTGCTGGTATTGCCCATCATCATCATCGCCTCCCAGGAGGCAATTCGGGCAGTCCCCCCGTCAATCCGTGAGGGGGGCTTTGCCCTGGGTGCCAACCGCTTGCAAGTTGTGTGGCACCTGGTGCTGCCCCAGGCCTTCCCGGGGATTCTGACCGGGGTTATCCTGGCAGTGAGCCGGGCCGTGGGCGAGACTGCCCCCCTAATTGTGATGGGGGCGTTGACCTTCGTGCCTTTCGCCCCGGACAGTCCTTTGAGCCGGTTCACGGTATTGCCCATCCAGATTTTCAACTGGGTGTCCCGTCCCCAGGCTGCATTCCATGAAGCGGCAGCGGCGGGCATAATAGTCCTGCTGATAATTCTGCTGAGCATGAACGCCGTGGCCGTCTTACTGCGCAATCGGTTCCAGAGAAGGTCTGAAGGGTAAGAGCATTGACGACAGATATTCAACCGATAATCCAGATGAACCAATTGAGCGTGTACTACGGCATGACTCAGGTCATTTCCAATGTCAACATGGACGTAGACCACAAAAAGATTACCGCCATCATCGGCCCGTCGGGTTCGGGAAAGAGCACCCTGCTGCGTTGCTTCAACCGGATGAATGACCTGATTCCCAGCTTCCGGATGACGGGCCAGGTCGTTTTTGAAGGGCTGGACCTGTACGCGCCTACCATCGACCCTACGGAAATCCGCTACCAGATCGGCATGGTATTCCAGCGGCCCAATCCTTTCCCCAAGTCCATCTACGACAACGTAGCCTTCGGGCCCAAGGTCAATGGATTCAAGGGAAACATGACAGATCTGGTGGAAAGTTCCCTACGCCGGGCGGCCCTGTGGGACGAGGTGAAGGACCGGCTCAAGGATAGCGCCCTGGCCCTGTCCGGCGGCCAACAGCAACGGCTGTGCATTGCCAGGGCCCTGGCGGTGGAGCCCCGGGTTATTCTGATGGACGAGCCGTGTTCCTCCCTGGACCCCATCGCCACCCTGGCCATCGAGGACCTGATGCGGGAGCTGTCCGAGGAATATTCCATCATCATCGTCACCCACAACATGCAGCAAGCGGCCCGGGTATCTAACTATACCGCCTTCCTCATGGGGGACGAAAACCGAATAGCCAAGTTGATAGAGTTCGACGAGACCAACAGGATATTCACCAACCCCTCGGACGAGCGCACCGAAGCCTACATTACCGGGCGGTTTGGCTAGAGAAAGGTAGGGAATGCTAAGAGCCGACTTCAACCGAAACCTCAATGCCCTACAGGAAGACCTGATCGCGCTGGGATCCCTGGTTGAGCGGGCAACCACTCGCGCCATGCGGGCCCTGCAGGACCGAGACTTGGACGCCTCTCAACAAGTGGTCGACGAGGATGACGTCATCGATCAGAAGTGCTACCAGTTAGAGGACCAGTGCATCGACCTGATTGCCACCCAGCAGCCCAATGCCTCCGACCTGAGAATGCTGGTTACAGTGTTGCAAATAGCGGTGGAGCTGGAGCGCATGGGTGACTACGCTGAAGGGATCGCCAAGATTAGCGTGATGATGGGGGAAGAAGCTCCGTTGAAGCCGCTGATTGACCTGCCCCTGATGGCGGAGAAGGGCAAGGCCATGCTGCGCCGGAGCCTGGCCGCCCTGGTCAGCCGCGACACCGACGCCGCAGTCCAGGTGTGCCAGGACGACGACGAGGTGGACGACCTTTACGACAGGGTGTACCGCGACCTGTTGGACTACATGATCGACGACCCACACACCATCCAACGGGCAACTTACTTGCTCTGGGTGGCCCACGACCTGGAAAGGATTGCTGACCGGGCTACCAACATCGCCGAGCGGGTCATATACCTGGTTACGGGCAGGGGGCCGGATGTTCACGTATCCAAGTACTAGAATACGGGGGTATCCCCCGGAGGCCAAGGTGGCCAAGCAAGGTGGCCAAGCCATTCGGGAGCCCCGCGCAAACGGCGGTCTGGGGGCTAGTCCTGGTAGCAGCGGCGGCGGACCAACTTGTTGACAATTCCCGACTTAAACGATAGACTTCTAAAATAATGATGGCGAACATTATCAATCTTTGTTCTTGTACATGTCCCCCTACATAGGGGGCGGGTACCTCATTACCTCCGGAGAGCCCAGCGCCCACCCTAATTGCGTAATGCGGTGGGCGTTTTATTTTGCCCAAAACCTTAGGAGGCAGCGGTGAGTAGCCAAACTGACAACGTCCAGGTGCCTACCCTAGAGGAGATACATCAGCGAAGCATCGAGTTGACCCAGGACTCCCGGGGAATCATCCCCTTCATGGAAGATGAGGTGGTGCGCTTCGAGGGAGAGTCCGCCCTCTTCCAGTCCGGCGAAAAGGACAGCGCCGAGTTCACGCCCTTCCGTCTTCGGCATGGAGTGTACGGCCAACGCCAAGCCGATGTGCAGATGATCCGGGTAAAGATTCCCGGAGGCATCCTGACTGCCGCTGCCCTAGACGCCCTGGGAGACGTGGCGGAGCATCACGCTCCCCTGAACAAAGGCCACATAACGACCAGGGAGAATATTCAGTTCCACCACATACCCCTGCCCCAGTGTCCGGACGTGCTGCGCCTCTTGGGCAAAGTCGGGCTAACGTCCCGGGAGGCTTGCGGCAATACTGTACGAAACGTTGTTGGTTCGCCCACCGCCGGCGTATGCGCCGATGAGGTGTTTGACCCCACTCCCTATCTCACCGCTTATGTCCGGTTCGGTGTGCGTCACCCCATCACCCAGACCTTCCCACGGAAGTTCAAGACGGCCTTCACCGGCTGCGACAGCCACGACGCCGTGGCCGCCGCGATTCAGGACCTGACCTTCGTCTCTCAAGTTAAAGAAGTGGACGGAGTGGAGCAGCGCGGCTTCAAGGTATACGTCGGCGGCGGCACCTCCATCATGCCCAAGCTGGCCAAGCCCCTCTACGAGTTCCTACCCGAAGCGGACTACCTGCGACTCAGCCTGGCGATTTGGACCGTCTTCAATAACGCCGACATTCTTCGCAAGAACCGGATGATGGCCCGGCTCAAGGTGCTTATCGACAAGATTGGCCTGGACGCCTTCCGCGAATTGGTAGAAACCGAGTTGGAGCAGATTGGCCCCATCGATCCCAAGCCTCTGATGGTCGCCGAAGAAGTCCAGCGGGAAACTCCCCCGGACCTGCTGGCCCAAGCCTCCAAGGGGCACAACGGCAGCGGCGAGTACAACTACTGGCGCGAAACCAACGTCGTCGCCCAGAAACAGGAAGGTTACTGCATAGTCTACGTCAAGCCGGTCCGGGGCGACATCAGCCCGGAGCAGTTCCGGGGGCTGGCCGACATCGTCCGTAACTTCACCGGAGGACGGGCCCGCAGCACCCAGGAACAGAACCTAACCCTACGCTGGGTGCCCGAAGCCAGCTTGCACGAAGTATGGGAAGCCCTGCAGAAGATTGAGTTGGCCGAGCCCGGCGCCCACGGCATTACCAACGTGGTCTCCTGCCCCGGCACCGATAGCTGCAAGCTGGGAATTACCTCCTCCATGGGGCTGGCCAAGGCCGTCCGTGAGGAGTTGGGTACCTGGGACGGCTTGATTCAGGACGAACAGGTCCAGAAGATTCGCATCAAGATGAGCGGCTGCCCCAACGGCTGCGGCCTGCACCACATCGCCAACATCGGTTTTCATGGGGCCGCGGTCAAAGGCCCCGAAGGACAGCAAATACCCGCCTACGAGCTTTTCCTGGGCGGCAACTACGGCGACAACCGGGTAGAGGACTCACGCATCGGCACCCGCATCCCCAGGGTGAAGGTACCGGCCAAAATGGTGCCCCAGATTGTCCGCAAGATTACCTCTTACTACAAGGAGAACCGCCAGGGAGGCCAGGAGAGCTTCAACAAGTTCTTGGACCGGGTGGGGGTAGAGGAGTTGACCCTGGTGGCCGCCGAGGCCCAACAGTCCATCGACAACATTGAGGCGGGGTCGGAATTCTACTACGACTGGGAGCGGACGGCCCAATACGTCCTGGAACGGGGCGAGGGCGAATGCGCCGTATAGGGAAAAACGTTGGCTGCATCGCTGGACGGTAGAGTTCTCGCTTTTGTGGAAGCCCGAATGCCCCAGGAGATGTCCTCCTTGGTGGAGCGGCACGGGGGCGTACCCTATTCCGCTCCGGTCATGCAGGAAATATACCTGAAGGACAGCCCGGAGGTGCAGCAGCTCGTCACCGACGTCTGCGCCGACCGGGTGGACGCGGTGGTACTGCTCACCGGCGTGGGTACCCAGGCCCTAATTCAGACCGCCGCCGGTATGGGTCTGGAAGAAGAGTTCCTCCGTTGCCTGGACCAGCGCACCGTCATCGCCCGCAGTCCCAAGCCTGCCCGAGTGCTCCGCCGTTACAAGATACACATCGACGTTATGCCGCCGGAGCCCTTTACCTCCCAGGACTTGGTGCAAGCCATCCAGGGGTTGGACCTAGGTGGCAAGGAAGTGGCGGTGCAGCACTACGGCGGCCCCAACAGCTTCCTGGTCAGGAGTCTCGCGGAGTTGGACGCCCGTGTGCGGGAAGTTACCCTGTACACCTGGGGCTTGCCCGAGGACGAGGCCCCGGTCTTGGCGCTGATAGATGATATGGCCAAGGGCAGCATCGACGCCATTGCCTTCACCAGCCAGCCGCAGGTCGGCAATCTGGTGACCATCGCCGACGGGTCGGGCCGGGAAGAGTCCCTGCGACGGAGCCTGGACGGAAACGTTGTAGTGGCTTCGGTGGGCCCGGTTTGCAGCCGGCGGTTGACCGAGGCGGGCTTCAGCGTGGACGTGGAGCCGGACCATCCCCACATGGGCAACCTGGTGATGGCCGTAGCCGAGCACTTTCAGGGAGCCCGGACTCCTTCCGGAAGCTGACAGGGGCCAAGTCGCCCGGCTTGGGCCTAACGATAGTCCACAAGAGAAAAGGGACGGCCGATGCCGTCCCTTTGGTTTGTATTAGCTCCCCAGCCAGCGTTTGAACCGGTCCCAGGGAGTAGATCTATCTTCCATAGATCTTCCCCGCCATATCTTTTCGCCGTAGGGGCGTCGGGGTCTCACGAAGAACAGCAAATAGGCCCCCACCAACAGGGCCAGTCCTATCCATATAAGTAACGTCCACTTTTGGAAGAACAGCCAGGCAACGATCAGGACCAACCCGGCCAATGCCAGCTTTCCCGACGTTAAGTTGGGCCTGGGCCGCCACCGGCGTTTCGGTGGGGCAGGACGAGGCTCTGTCGGCTCATGGTACCTTAAAGACCGGTACGTCTCCGTGGGAGTCCTCTCCGCTGCTCCCGATCGGGCATCATTCGGAGACGTTTCTTCGATCCCCTTGAGGATCTCTTCTATTTCTTCCTGATAGCGCTCCGGCATTGCAACCCTCTCCGCTCACTAGCAATTGCCCAACCAATAATTGCTGGGACCCCGCTGCACCATCATGCCCTACGGGCGAGGGTTGATGGGCTTCACTACCGCCCACTCACACATTGGCCGCTGGGTAAAATGCCCCGCTCCTGACCCTGGAAGGGAGAATTCGGGCAGGCGAGGTATGGACACGCCGGTCATCCAAAGGTCTAAAAGCCGTTGGAGGGCTGCCTAGCTCCATCCTACCGAGAATTATACAAGAGAAATGTTACTGAGGGGAAGAGAGGGCCCGGAGCGCCCCAGGACGATTGCAAAGTCCTTCCATACAGTGGAATATGCCCCCAACCCGTCTTTCCCGCGAAAGCGGGAATCCACAGTTCCAACCTTGGAGTCCTGCCATAACCGAGCGGACGGCGCGAATCGAACAACTTTGCAATCGTCCTGCGGAGCGCCTAGGGTCTTTTGATTCTCGTCTCACCTGGTCATCCCATACTTTTCTGTCATTCTGAGCAGAGCGAAGAATCTAAAGTTCTTGCCCACATCGCTTTTCTTCGGTACTCGGACGAGGTCCCGGATGAAGGATTTCAGATTCTTCGCTTCGCTCAGAATGACATTTGCTGAAAATGAAAAGGCCCTGCGGAGCGCCCAGGGTCTTTCGATTGTCACTGTGAGCGGAGCGAATGGTCTAAGGTCCCCGGCAGCGCAAGCCCCCACCCCTGGATTCCCGCCTTCGCGGGAATGACGGTGGGAGCGCTTGAATGAAAGCCTACCTTGGCCTTTGGCCCGAGAATCTAAAGACCCTGCGGAGCGACCAGGGGGCGCTGACCGCACCCTGGGCCGATAGGGTATACTAAGTATCGGCCCGGCTTTACTTTGCGTGGGCCCACTTCCTTCCATCCATCATTCAACTCAACAATACGGTGCGCTATGACGACACGGGACAGGCTGGAATCGGACATTCGGGATGCCATGCGGAGCCGCAATCAGGGTCGGCTGGACGCCCTCCGGTTCCTGAAGAATGCCATCCAGATGACGGAAAAAGACCAGATGACGGAACTGGACGAGACCGGTGTTTTGGACGTGGTGGCCAAGCAAGTCAAGGACCGACGGGAAAGCATCCGCATGTTCCAGGAGGGTGGCCGCGACGACCTGGTGGCCAAAGAGTCCGCCGAGCTAACCATTCTGGAGGCGTACCTGCCGCCCCAACTGGGCCAGGAGGAGTTGGTCCAAATCGTCCAGGCGGTGATAGCGGAGGTTGGCGCCGCCTCCATGCGGGACAAGGGACGGGTCATGGGCAAAGTGATGCCCCAGATTCGGGGCAAGGCCGACGGTTCCCAGGTCAACGCCCTGGTGGACGAGCTGCTGGCATCCGCCGGAGAGAGTTAGCTCCACAGGTGGACTATCAAGTGGGCCTGCTCCTACTCGCTGTCACCGTGCCGGCGGCGGGCTTTCCGTGCTCGCCGAATCCCACTCCATCCACTATCTTGCAGCCCTTCCGGCATCGAATGGACTGGCAACAAACCACCCTTCAGGTCGAATGAGGTCCCATGCGTTTCGGTATAATTGTTTTCCCCGGCACTTGGAGCGATACCGACTGCCATTACGTGGTCAGGGACCTGCTCCGTCAGGAGGCCGACTACGTTTGGCACCAAGAGGAAGACCTCAGCCAATACCAGTGCATGATACTGCCTGGGGGATTTTCCTACGGCGACTATCTGCGGGCCGGGGCCATAGCCCGGTTCTCGCCGGTTATGTCCGCAGTACAACGTTTCGCCGCTGACGGCGGTCTGGTCATCGGCATCTGCAACGGCTTCCAGGTATTGTGCGAGGCCGGCCTTCTGCCCGGAGCGCTGCGGCGCAACCACCACCTGCAGTACCGTTGCCAGTGGACCAGCCTGCGGGCGGAGCGGACGGATACGCCCTTCTCGCATCTTTGCCGCGCAGGACAGGTGCTGCAAGTGCCGGTGTCCCACGGGGAGGGCAATTACTTCGCCGACCCGGATACTCTGGCCCAACTGGAAGAGGAAGGCCGGGTGCTGTTTCGCTACTGCGACGCCTCTGGTGAGCCAACCCAGGAGGCCAACCCCAACGGTTCGGCCAACAACATTGCCGGGATTATCAGCGAGGCGGGCAATGTGCTTGGGATGATGCCCCACCCTGAGCGAAGTTGCGAGCCCCTGCTGGGCAGCAGCGACGGCAACCTGATTTTCCAGGCAATCATCGACAGTTGCAGCTCACGGTAGCCATCGGGTGTTAGCCATCCTCCTGGCGACGGTATCCGCCCTTGGGTTTGGCAGTTCCGCCATATTCGCCCGGGTGGGTATGCAGGGTATCCGGCCCCTACCCAGTACCTTAATCTCGGCCATCGCCAGCTTCGTCCCCTCCCTGCTGCTGGCGCTGATTTTCGCCTTCTCGGATGTCCGGGCCCTACCTCCGCTGTCCCTCCTGTGGTTCTTCGGTCATGGAGCGCTGACTTTCCTGGGGGGCCGGGCCAATACCCACCTGTCCATCAACCTGATTGGCGCGTCTCGGGCTGGGCCCTTCATCAGTGCTTCCACCCTCTTCACCGCCCTTTTTGCCATTACCCTGGGAGGCGAGAAGTTACATCCCCTGGTGGCCCTGGGGACGGCGGGGGTAGTCGCCGGGCTGGTCGTCAGCAGCGGCGACATTTGGTCCCAGAGCTGGCGGCGGGACCGGAAGTCGTTGATGGGTTATGCTCTGGCGCTGGGAGCGGCGGCCTCATACGGGGGGTCAAACCTGCTGGCCAAGGAATTGAGCGAACAGTTCGGGTCTCCCCTGATGGTGGCCGCCATGAGCCTGCTGTTCGGAATAGTTGCCCTCTCGCCGCTGGCCGCCCGGGGCGCCTGGGAGGGCGTCCGTAGGTCCGGTTCCAGCTTTGGATTTACCGCCCTATCCGGTCTGGCCGCAGCCGCTGCGGTGATTGCCCTGTATTTCGGCTTCCAAATATCGGACCTGGTAATCGTTTCTCCGATAGCCTCGGTCAATCCCCTGGTAACTCTTTTCCTGGCCCACTTCTTCCTGGAACGCCTGGAGCGGGTCACCCGGTGGCTCCTGTTGGGGACCGTTTGCGTAGTCGTTGGGGTCATTCTCATAATTGTCGGCAGCACAGTGTGAGAGCCTTTTACACACCGACCTGCGATTAGGGAGGATGGCCCTTTGGGAAAGCCCGATCAACCCGACTCTATTCTAGGGGCGTCGGCACGGCTATAATTGGCCTGGCACACCCTGGGTACCACTATTTTTTAGCCAGGTTGATTCTATGCCCGTTTCACAAGAAGTCCTGGACGAAATCGCCCTCAGCCAGGCCGAGTATGACCTGATAGTAGACCGGCTGGACCGGGAGCCCAACCCGGTGGAGTTGGGCATGTTCGGGGCCCTCTGGAGCGAACACTGCGGGTACAAGCACTCGCGACCGCTGCTGGGCCGGTTCCCCAGCCGCTCGCCGCGAGTCCTTTCCCAGTCCGGCGCGGAGAATGCCGGGGCCATCGACATCGGCAATGGGTTGGCCGTGGTCTTTAAGGTCGAGTCCCACAACCACCCATCGGCGGTAGAACCCCTGCAGGGAGCGGCCACCGGGGTCGGTGGTATAGTCCGGGACATCCTGGCTATGGGCGCCCGACCCATCGCCCTGCTCAATTCCCTGCGGTTCGGGACCCTGGACCAGCCCAACAACCGCCACCTGTTCAATGGAGTGGTGGAGGGCATTTCCTGGTACGGCAACTGCATCGGCGTCCCCGACGTTGCCGGGGAAATCTACTTTGACCCGTCCTACTCGCATAATCCCCTGGTCAACGCCATGTGCGTGGGCCTGGTGGAAGCGGACAAGCTGGCGACGGCTGCCGCCGAAGCCGCGGGAGACGTGCTCCTGCTGGTGGGCGCCGACACCGGGCGCGATGGCATCCACGGCGCCTCCGGCCTGGCATCCCGGACCTTTGAAGAGGAACAGGAGCTACGGCCCACGGTGCAGGTGGGCAACCCATTCCTGGAGAAAGTCCTCATCGAGGCCTGCCTGGAAGCCCTGGCCACCGGCCATGTCAACGCCCTCCAGGACCTGGGGGCCGCCGGTCTTACCAGCGCAGCTATCGAGTCGGTGTCCCGGGGCGGACGGGGCGTCTTGCTGGACATTTCCCGGGTACACCGGCGGGAGCGGGGCATGACCGGCTACGAAGTAATGCTATCCGAGTCGCAAGAGCGGATGCTGCTGGTGACTCCTCGAAGTAGAGTCGGCGAGATTGCCCAAATCTTCCAGAGGTGGGACATTCCCTGCCACGAAATCGGCGAGGTCACCCGGCGGACGGACGCCTCCATCTTTGACGACAACCTACCCATCGCCCAACTGCCCATCGCGCCTCTATCTCAGGCCCCTAGATACCGGCTGCAGGGGACTCCCTCCCCTGAGCAACTGGAGCGGCAGCGGCTATCTCTAAGCGAAGCGCCCAGAACGAAGTCCGGCCCCGCCGATACGCTGCTGAAGCTGCTGGCCGCCCCCAATATTGCCAGCAAGCAGGCTGTTTATCGCCAGTACGACCACCAGGTGCAGACCAACACTGTGGTCGGCCCGGGCAGCGATGCCGCCGTTTTGCGGATCAAGGGCACCGGCACGGCTATCGCGTTGACCATCGACGGCAACGGCCGCTACTGCTACCTGGACCCCTACCGGGGAGGTCAGATAGTGGTGGCCGAAGCCTGCCGTAACTTGTCCTGCGCTGGGGCGGAACCCGTGGGCATCACCGATTGCCTGAACTTTGGCAACCCGGAGCGGCCCGAGATTTATCACCAACTCGAACAGTGCATTCGGGGCATGGCCCGCGCCTGCCGGCTTCTCGGCGTGCCCGTGGTGAGCGGCAACGTCAGCCTGTACAACGAGTCCCAGGGACAACCCATCTATCCCACTCCCATCGTGGGCGGCTTGGGGCTGCTGGAAGACGTGAACACCCACACCAGGGCATCCTTCCCGCAGGAGGGGATGCGGGTGGCGCTGCTGGGCAGCGACGACTGGAAGTACCGTCCCGCGGACCTGGCGGGAAGCGAGTACCTTCAGGTCGTCCACAACCTGGTCCGAGGCCGCCCAATCATCAACCTGGCGTTGGAAGCCCGGGTGCAACAGTTGTGCCGACGGGCCATTCGAGAGGGAGTCCTGGCCTCGGCCCACGACTGTTCCGACGGAGGACTGGCGGTGGCCCTGGCCGAATGCTCCATCCTGGGGGGCGTCGGGTTTAACGGGTGCGAGGCATTCGGCAATTTGCCCGGGCGTTGGGAAATGCCCTTCTTCGGAGAGCGGCAGTCGAGAATACTGGTATCCCTTCCTGCCGAAAAGTTGGGCCGCCTGCAACGGATGGCCGCCGAGTCGCGGGTGCCGATGATGGAACTTGGGGTCACCGGCGGCTTCCGGTTCCAATTGGGCCGCCACTTGGACGCTCCATTGTCCGATATGGCCGACGCTTGGAAAAACGGGCTGGAACGGGCGATGACCGGGTAGGTGTTTCTCAGGGATGGACACGGGCAACAGGTACGCCGGTCCTACAATGTTGCCACCGCGAGATTTCGGACTCTTTGTCGCCAGTTCCTTGGGATTACCACGTTGGCAGCCCGACCTGGAGTGCGCCATTGCCACCGCCGGGACCACCTAAAGCGCCGGCCAATGCTGCCGCTGGCGTTGACACCCCCGCAGGCCGGGGGTAGCATGTGCCAGAGTTAGCAGTTGTAGACCGGGAGCAACCCTCTGAAAAAGCCTCCTTTAAGGGTACTATTTCTCACTCCCTATTTCCGGCCCTATTTGGGCGGAATTGAGCGGGCCATCGAGCAGCTTTCGTTCAAGCTGATGGAGTCGGCGGAGGTGGAAGCCGTCGCCGTCCTCACCACCAAGTACGCTTTTCCTCGAATCCCCCACCCCGATTGGGCCGACCGGGACGCCACGCCGGAAGGTATAGGCATCTACCGTTTGAAGGGGTTCCCCAAGCGGTCCATACCCCTGTATTCGGTCCCGCTGGTCTGGTTTTCTCCCCGACAGGTGCGGGAATACCTGGAGGAGTTCAAGCCCAACGTGGTCCACTTCGTGGGCGATGGCTGGTTCTGGGGACACTTCTGGAGTTGGTTCTGGTTTCGCAACAAGGCCCAGTTTGTTTTCACCCCTTCCTACCACACCCTGCCCATCATTCGCTGGTGGCTTCGCCCCATCAACGGCTTCATCTGCAAGGTGATGGACCACGTAATCGCGCTGACGGGACAGGAGGCCGAGCAGGTCCGCCGAGACTATTGGGCGCCCCGGGATAAGCAGGGGATTATCGGCTGGGGAGCGTCGCCCATGTCGTCAGACCTGCAGGACCAGATGTTGGGCGACGACAACGGCGAAGGTCCCGACACGCTGAATATTCTGTGCGTAGGCCGGTTGGGCCACCACAAGGGGCAGGAGTGGCTGTTGAACGTCTACCGTGAGGCCCTGCCCCAGTTGAAGCGAAACACGCGGCTGGTGTTGGTGGGGCGAGACGAGGGGGGAGAGGACGCCTTGAGGTCAACAGTTGCAGACTCGGGCCTGGCCGACCGGGTTATCTTCACCGGGGAACTGAGCGACGAAGATTTGGCAGCGTGGTACGCTCGGGCCGACGTGTTTACCTTGTTTTCCCAGTACGAGGCATTTGGGCTGGTATTCTTCGAGGCGATGGTCTGCGGGGTGCCGGTGCTGACCCACGACGTTGGCGCCAGCCTGGAGCTGCTCACCAAGGGGGCGGTGGTGGTGCCCCGCTATGCGCAACAGCCCGCCATAGAAGCCCTGGTGCGGATGGTGAACGATGACGAGCACCGGCAGCAGTTGGGCGAAGAAGCCCAGGAATACGCCCTGGCCGAATTTACCTGGGCAGCAGTAGCCGACAAGTACCTGAATGTTTATCGTACTCCCGCAGGAGGTAGCGACTGATGGACCGCCAAGAACTGGAAGAAGGGGCGCGCAATATTCTACTGACCAACTTGCGCCGAGGCGTGGCTGACTGGAACGGTAAGGAATTCAGCTTTGTGGTGCCATCGCTTCGGGGCTACCCCTTCCAATGGTTCTGGGACTCCTGCTTCCACGCCATTGCCCTGACTCACCTGGACCTGGAACAGGCCAAGGCGGAGTTGCGAACCCTGATGAGCGGCGCCCTGCCCAACGGCTTCATCCCTCACATCACTTTCTGGGAGATGGACAAGCAACCCGACTTTCTCAGCCGCAACATCGTGGGGATGACCTCGCCTAACTACAGCTCCACCATGCAGCCGCCCATCATCGCCTACGCCGTGGAGCGAGTGTACCAGGCCACCGGGGATGAAGCCTTCCGGGACGAGGCCCTACCCATACTGACCGCCTTCTACCGCTGGCTGCGGGCAAACCGGGACCCGGACGACGACGGGCTGATCGCCGTTATCCAACCGGAGGAGGCCGGCACCGACTGCTCTCCCAAATACGACGAGGCCCTGGGCCTGGAAGAGTTGACCAACCAGGGCTTCATTACCGCTTTGAGAAAGGTGTACGCCGCCTACGAGCCCATGCGCGGCGACGACCGCAGAATCCTGGCGGCGGACATCTTTCATTTCGAGGACGTCCTGGTCAACTCCATCTACGCCTTCGGGATGCGCTCGCTGGCCCGCTTGCTGGGGGACTCACCGGAGGCAGCAGAGTTCCAGAGAGAGGCCGACCGGACCCTGGAGGCGCTGCTAGCCAAGTGCTGGGACGAAGAGGTGGGAGCCTTTTTCGACCTGTCCGGTGTGGCCGAAAGTCCGGTACGGGTGGTCACTATCAGCTCGCTGATGCCCCTAATTCTGGACGACCTGCCCCGGCCCGTCGTGGAGCGGCTGGTGGACCGCTGGGTCACCTCTACCGACGACTTCTGGTTGCCCTACCCTCTGCCTTCGGTACCGGCCTCGGACCCCAAGTTCATGCCTGGGAACCCCCGGGGGTTCATCTGGCGGGGACCCACCTGGATTAACACCAACTGGTTCCTTTCCCACGGTCTGCGCCGGCACGGTTACTCAGAACTGGCCGATACCATCGTTGCCAAAAGCCTGGAAGCGATTGAGATGTCCGGTTACCGGGAGTATTACCACCCATACACGGCGGAAGGTCTGGGGGCCCGGGACTTTGGATGGTCCACCCTGGCGTTGGACCTGTAAAGCAAAGTAAGCGGGAATAGAGCCAAGAGGGCCGGGCAGCAGTCGGAACGGAGGGGAGCCCTGAACGTGGGAAGTCCCCAACCAGCCTGGAAGTTCTTGGCCGGCCAGGGACAGAGGGGCGCCGGTGGTCACCGGCAACTATCTGAACGCTTACGACGAGGTTGAGAAGTCCGCCTCACCGTCAATACTGAACGAGGCTTCCCCGCTGTCCGGTTGGTCTACCAGGACCGGAGCGGCGTCCGTTGGCGTTTCGTCCGGCGTCTCTTCCTCTACTACATCCGCATCGGACGGCTGAACGGCATCTTCTGACGGCGTCTCTTTCTCTATTGCGTCTGCCTCTGGTGGCTGAAAAGCATCTTCTGACGGCGTCTCTTCCGATACCACGACCGCCTCGGCTGGCTGAACGACGTCTTCTGGCGGCGTCTCTTCTGTTACTACATCCACCTCGGATGGCTGGAGAACATCCTGTGGTGCAGGCGCCGAAATCTCCTTCGGCTCGGCTATGGAGACCTCTTCCGAGTGCCGGTAGGCTTGGCTGCTGGTATCAGCCTCCGCAGCGGGCGGGGCAATCCCCCAATAGGACGTCAGGGCCTGCCGCACCAGGAGATGGTTGCGGTCCAGGTTGAAGGTCCGCTGTCGCTTCCGGCGTCCCGTATCCTCATCCTTGAAGGTGTGCCAGCCGCGCTGGAAGACTCCGCCACTGTCCAGGCTACGGACGAGCTTGGTAACGTAGCTGCGGGAGTACACCTGTCCCCAATGCCGGCTGATGGTCTCGTTCTCCGCCTCCAAGCCCTGGCTCAAGGCATCACAGACCTGGCTGACCAGGAAATTGAAAGCTACCTTGGTGGCGCCTTCCTGACCTTCCAGGGTATCAGCCGCTACGATTAAGTCGGAGACCCGGTCCCAGTCCTCTTGCTCGTCGGCAACCTTGGGCAAGTCCAACCGGGCGATTTCCTCCATCACCTCTTCAGAGGGTACAGGTTCGGAAACGGCGGTTTCCTCCACCACCTGGGCCACCAGGATTTCGACCTGTTGGTCGCGGGCCGCTCCGGCAGAATATTCCTCAGTCGCCGTTTCTCCATCAATGGCCCAGCCGTTGTTGCCGGGAGAAAGGGCCTCCTGTGAGTCTTCCATTTCCTCCGGAGTTGCTTCATCCGAGTCCAGTTGGTCGCTGACCGTTTCGGCTCCGATTTCTTCGGAAGTCTCCTCAAGGCTGGCTTCGGGCAGGACTTCCTCCGGTTCGGGTTCAGGCTCTTCGGCCATCAGGGTCCAGTCCACCAGGCCCACGGTGACCAGCTTGATATTCCCTTCTTCGGAAACTCGCTGCATCAGCTTTTTGAACCCGGAGAATCCCAGCTTCTTCTCATCGAAGCCCGGAACGCGGCGCATTACCCGCTGCTTCAAGGATGTGAGCAGGGGAGTGCGGCCAGCCTGACGCTCAGTGCGTACAATGTCCTCGATGACCCGCATGACGTCAGGCAACTGCCGCCGCGTGGGGCTGGCCAGCCGGGTCGTAACCTGACCGTTACTGGCGGGGGCAGGTTCAGGAGCGGTGACCGGGTCAACATCGGCGTCGTACAGGATAAGACCGTCAACCTGGTCGGCCAAACGGCGGGATGTGCTCCACGACACGCCAATAACGATTACCCTTTTGCCCATAGATCTCAGGGCGTTAATGACGTGAATGAAGTCTGAATCACCGGACACCAGCACAAAGGTGTTGATATTCTCGTAGGAGTGGGCGCACTCGATGCAGTCCGCAGTCATCTTGACATCGACGCTGTTCTTGACGCGGAAGGTGCGGAAAGAGTCGGTGGAGCTGGCTATGGGCAACCTGGTGGGGACGTATACAGGTTCAATGCCAGCGGCGTAGAGGGCGGGAGGGTCGTTGATAAACTGGCTAGCCCCCTTGAGTTCCGGGGCCCTGCTCACCCAGTCGGCGTAGGCCTTGGCAACGACTACTCTACCGTGGTTGGAGACTTCTTCCTTGAGTGCGGAGACATTAGGAGCGCGGCTGCCGGCGGCTAGGCTAATCTTGAAATTCTCCCAGTCGATAAAGAGGGCTACGTCACTGGCGTAGCGAGATGGTCCGTTCATATTGTCAATTTTTCCGAATTCGCGTTTACGGTACGTGCCCCAGTGTAAGCCTCTACCAGAACAGAGTCAAGGAAGGGGCGCACGCGGGTTGCAGCCAAACCGTCGTGAAACGATAGCCTGGGTACGGGCAAAAGTGTGAGGCTCAGGGATTAGCCAGGACAATCGCATATTAGCAACGAGCTTACTGTCACTCCGGCGCAGAGCCGTCACCGTTGCGGCCCCTTCAGGCGGCCTCAGCCAAGACCCCGGCCCCCGGCCCTGCCCGTTTAGACAAGTGCCCGCGCGGGCAGGGCCGGATGGCACAAGGTGGCTGCCCTCGCCGCTGCCGTGGAAACCCCGTGTGATAGAATCAAAGGGAGATAACGACGAACAGGCCGGTACAATTCCCTCGTGGAGCCCCGGCCCCCGGCCCTGCGCGTTGAGACAAGTAACCCTGCGAGCAGGGCCGGGTGGCATGAAACCATGTGGTATGGGTCCCACGCCCTACGACGACCAGCTATTTTATTCCTCTTGTTCCTGGCAATTGCTGCCCACCTGAGCTACTGGCCCGTCTGGGCCAACGGGGGGGCGCAACTGCTGGCCTCCCAGGAAACCGGCCCCTACCGGATAGATGTCAGCGCCCGGCCCGGCAGACCCGTAGTTAACAATACCCATCTGAGTATTCGGTTGTGGGAGCTGAAAGGGAACTCTCCCATAACCGAAGGTGAGGTCAATGTGTCCGCCACCGGTCCGGCTGGGTCTTCCGCCCTGGGGCCCCTGGAGGCCCGCAACGACAATAGCCCCCTGTATTTTGAAACTGACCTGCCTTTCAGCGTGGCAGGGGAATGGGAAGTTAGGATAGAAGTCGTTGCCGCGCCCGGGGGAACCCCGTCTAGGGAAAGCATTGTAGTCCCGGTCTTGGTCCGGCGGGGAGGCCAGTTCAACCTGTTCTTCGTGACCGCGGTTGCCCTGGGTGTAGTGACCCTGAGCATTTGGACCGTCAACCGGATAAGGAGAAGCCGAGCTAACACAGCCCGCTAGAGGCCGGGCCAATGAAACCCCGTGTAATGGGTCCCACGCCCGCACAACGGATTGCGTTTCGACTCGAAAAGTTGGTGCAACTCGCGACGGGAGCGGGCCGTTATACTTGCCGGAAACCCCGTGGTATGGAAGCCCCGGCCCCGGCCCTGCGCGTTGAGACAAGTAACCCTGCGGGCAGGGCCGGATGGCCTGACGACACGGAGGTCGATGACTCCTTTGAAGCTAATCCTTCCTCTCCTCGCCCTGGGCGCTGGGCTGACGGCTCACACTGTCTACGCCCACGGATTTGGCGAGAGGTACGACCTGCCCCTTCCGCTGGGTTACTTCGCAATTGGCGGCGCTGCGGTGGTAGCCCTGTCCTTTCTCATAGTTGCCACCATGCTCCGGGGAGAGTTCCGGCAGTTCGACTATCCTCGGCTGAACCTCTTCCGGTACCCTGGAATTCGCGCGGTCCTTGGCGGGCCGCTCCTGGTCCCACTGAGACTAGTCGCCGTCCTGCTGCTGGTGTTGGTTATCGCCACGGGACTCTTCGGCAGTGAACGCCCGGTGGCGAACTTAGCTCCGACCTTTATCTGGGTAATCTGGTGGGTGGGAATGGGCTTCTTCGTCGCCCTGTTGGGTAACCTGTGGGAGGTGGTCAACCCCTGGAAGGCAATCTACACCGGGATTGAGTCCCTGTATCATCGCTTCTGGCCCAACCAGGAACTCACCTTGGGGTACGAGTACCCCCAAAAGTGGGGCATCTGGCCGGCGGTGGCGCTCTTCTTTATATTCTCCTGGACTGAGAACGCCTTCGGCGAGGGGGCGACCAGCCCGTCCTCCCTGGCCGTCTTGGTAGTCGTCTACAGCATAATCACCTTGACGGGGATGTTCATTTTTGGCAAACGCCAGTGGCTGCGGCACGGAGAGCCCTTTTCCGTGGTCTTTGGCTTCTTCTCCCGCTTCTCCATAACCGAAGTACGGGTGTCCGAGGCCCAGGCGTGCCGCGAGTGCAGCAATCAAGAGTGCCGAATCCGGCCAGGGGAATGTGTTGACTGCTATGAATGCTTCGAGTTCGCCCAGCAACGGGAGTTCAACCTGCGCCCCCCGGCGTTGGGCCTGCATCGGGCGGGACGGGTGAGTCCTGATGTGGTGGTTATGGTAATGTTCCTTCTGGCGTCGGTCACCTTTGACGGGTTCAGCGCCACCCCGGAGTGGCTGGCGGTGCAGGGTTTCTTTATAACCCAGTTCTCTCAACTCAATTCGGCGGTTCTCAACGGTGCTACCATAGCCAATACCCTGGGGCTCATCGGGTTCCCGTTGGCCTTCGCCGGGATTTATTGCGGTTATAGCTGGCTGGCTGGTTGGGCTACGGGAGAGGACACCGGAGGGAACAAGTTGGGGGTGGGCGCGTTGATGGCATCCTTCGTCTTCACCCTCTTGCCCATAGCCCTGGCCTACAATTACGCCCATTTCCTGGGCTTCCTGCTCATACAGGGGCAGCTAATCATAACCCTGGCTTCGGACCCCTTTGGTTGGGACTGGGACCTGTTTGGCACTGGGAGCTACCTGGTCAACATTCAGGTCGTCAGCGCCCGGTTCGTCTGGTTCTTCTCCGTAGTGGTAATTGTCCTCGGGCACATCTTTGGGGTGTACCTGGCCCACCTGCGCGCCCGTGAGCTTTACCCGGACCAATCCCTGGCGTTGCGGAGCCAGATACCCATGCTGGGCCTGATGGTCATCTACACCGTGGTCAGCCTGTGGATAATCTCCCGACCCATAACCGAGTAAGTCCCCCTTGACAATCGCCATCTTTTTTCGCATGGTACAGGCCATATAAGGAGCTGCAACAGGACGGAGGAGCGGTCAGATGCCAGAACGCAGGCCCAGGTTGGAAGGCAAGGTAGCAATCGTCACCGGGGCTGGCTCCAGCGGCCCCGGGGTAGGCAACGGAAAAGCCACGTCCATCGTATTTGCCCGGGAAGGGGCTAAAGTGCTGCTGGTGGACTTCATGGAGGAACGGGCAGCCGAAACCCTGGCCGCCATCAAAGAGGAGGGCGGGGAGGCTTCCACCTTTCAGGCCGACGTGACCAACGCCGACGATTGCCGGCGCATGGTAGAAGCAGCTATGGAGCGGTACGGGCGCCTGGACATCCTGGACAACAACGTTGGCATATCCCGCCGGGGCACGGTGCTGGAAGTGACCGAGGAGGACTGGGACCTCATCATGGCGGTCAACGTCAAAAGCATTGTGCTGGCCAGCAAATACGCCATCCCCAGGATGATTGAAGGTGGCGGCGGGGCAATCGTCAATATATCCTCCATCGCCGGGCTGCGGGCCCATAGCAGCACGCCCTACACCACGTCCAAGGCGGCGGTTATCGGCCTCACCTTTTCCATGGCCGCCGACCACGGGCCGGACAATATCCGGGTCAACTGTATTGCCCCGGGCCTGGTGTATACCCCCATGGTCGCCCCCCGGATGGATGAGGCGTTGCGGGAGCATCGGCAGAGCGCCGCGCCCCTGCGCACCGAAGGGACCGCGTGGGACATCGCCCACGCCGCCCTGTACCTGTGCAGCGACGAGGCCCGCTGGGTGAACGGCGTGACCCTCCCGGTGGACGCCGGGCTGGTGGCCGTGACTCCGGCGACCTACACCACCCTGAGCCAGCAGCGGTACGCGACGCCCGGGTAAAAAGCCATTGTCTACCGGTCGCTCTTGGCGAACTCCAAAGCAGAGGGCCAACAACTCGAAGGGATATTCCCAGGGAAATCAGAACGCCAGCAAGGCGGTAGGAGCAGGAAGATGACTAACCAGAGCAACGGGCACCACTCCCAGCACATCGGCGGCACCATACTGGTGGTGATGATGGACGTAGACCCGGAGCACGAGGAGGAGTTCAACCGCTGGTACAACGAGGAGCACCTGACCGAGCGCCTGGAGATTCCCGGCTACGTCAGCGCCCGCCGGTTCAAGCTGGAAGAGGGCGAGGGAGTGCTGAAATACCTCTGTATATGGGAAATGGAAGATGGCAACCCCCTGCAGAGCGAGGAATACAAGGCCCAACAGCAGCGGCCCAGCGAGCTAAGGGACCGGGTGCACACCTACATCAAGCAGCGGGCCCGGGGCCTGTACAAGCAAATTTACCCTCTTGAAGGCTCCTTTGAAGACCATTCCGGGTTCCACCCGGAGCGGGTGACGGGGTAGCCATTACAGGCGCTTGTATGGAGTCGGCGGGCGGCTTTGACGGTGTATCATAGTACCAGTTGATGGGTTATTTCCTGGACAACTGGGGCAGTTTCATCGGCGCCATAAGCCTCGTCGTTACCGTTGCTGGTTTTGCTCTAGCCATTTACCGGGTCGGCCAAGCTCAGAAGGCCGCTGCCGCCGCAGAAGAGGCCAGCAAGAACACAGCCGAGTCTATTACCAAGGTGCTGGCTATAGTCGATCTGGAAAGGGCCATGGGACTAATAGAGCGATTGAGGGCCTTCCATCGAGGGAGCCAATGGAGTGCTGCAATAGGGCATTACCCAGACTTGCGGTATAGCTTACTAACATCATCGTGAGACATCCTGGCCTAACGGACGAGCAATCGACGACGTTAAACGCTGCTATCGTCAAAGTCAGGATAATCGAAGAGAGCGTAGACCGTGCGCTGCGGAGTGGGAGCACCCCAAGGGGTGCGAACAACTTTAACAGGGATCTGACCGCCATCGAGGATGATTTAGCTAGGATAGCTGGGTCCGTACAGTTTCCAGGAAGCGAGGTAGACAGATAGCTATGGCTCAGATTACGGATGTCCTCACCAGACTGATAGAGCGTACTAGCGAAGGCAAAGTCCCCTGGCAAACCACCACCGATGAACAGACTTTCGTCGCGGTTTACGGAAAGCTGTCGGCCTTAATCCAGATTGACGACTACGATGATATTGTTCTCAAAATACTCAAGTCCGGAAATGAAATCGAACGCCTAGACAGTACAGAGGAGGCGGCAGGAAAGAATTGGGAACCCAGGCTTGCATCACTGCATCAAATGGCCAGACGGGTTGCCCTACGAGTCGAAGACCAACTAGACGAGCTATTAGTAGAGATCGACGGACGCATAGACCATCTACCTTTCTAGGCAACGCCTAAAAAGGGTAAGCAGCATTCTGCCCATTACAGTGATTCCGCGCTTAAATCCGCGTCAGCCTGATTATCTCCCCAATGTCCTCCACCTCTTCCAAGCGCCACAGGCGTTCCAGCAGGGCGTCCGTCTGGTCCGGGGATAGTAGGTCCTGGGCCAGGGAGCGGAACTTCTCCTCTACTTCGGCATCGGTCACGGGGTTCTTGTAGTGGCCCTTGTGGTAGGGCACTTCCGAGGAGTACCGCTGCCCGGCGTTGGTGACCACTTCCAAATTGCAGAGCATGGCTTCGGGCGCTCGCCGGTCGGCCTCCGCCGAGGCTTCCACCTTCACCCGTCCCGTCAGGTCCAATAGCTGGGGGTCAAATATATACTGGTCGTCAAAGTGACGCTGGTGGACCGTCCCGTAGGTCAAGGCCACGGCGGTGGTGTAGGGCATACTGTGGTCGGCGGTCTCCCGGGTCTGGGGCCGCCACTTCTCGTCGTCGCCGGCCATGATGTCGATGGCCTTCTGCAAGGTCCGAATGTTCACCTCGGCGATGTCGTTGGTTTCCCCCGGCCCCATCTGGTCCCGCGCTTCCAGGGCGGCCTGCACCACCGTTTGCGAATACTGGCCCAGGGGGAACCGCTTGATGCTGCACTCCCCGATCTTGAAGGGCTGGTCTTCCCCTCCAAAGGGTTCCAGCTCGTAGGGCTCCTGACTTACCGCCTTGAAGAAGCCGCTTTCACCTTCAAAGACGGGCGACGGGCCGGTAAGCCCCCGCTGGGCCAACAAGGTTGCGAAGACGGCGTTGCGGCTGGCGTTGGCGTAGGCGCAACCCTTCCAGTGGGAGAGGGTCCCCACCCGGGTCTGACCCAGAGCTATGTTGGGAACGATACCAAGGTTCAGCGCCTCCAGGGTCTGTTCCTGGGGCAAACCCAGGGAGCGGGCCGCCCCCAGGATGCTGGCGATACAGCCATTGGTAACGTGGTCAAAGCCCAGGTACTTTAGGGTGGCCGCGTCGCCGGTGCGACAGAAGGCTTCGTAGGCCACCACGGTGGCGGTGATGGCCCGCCGTCCACCCTGACCCCCAATCTCGGCGGCGGACAGCACCGCCGCGATGCTGTCGCTGGGGTGCCCCGATTCCTTACTGGTGTAGCCGTCGTTGTAGTCCAGGTAACGAATCATCACCCCATTGGCGAAGGTAGCCAGGTCGGGGCTGGTAAGACCGCCGCTGCCAATGATGGTGGCGGGTGTTGTGCTGGTCACGGTGGAAGCCAGGTCCCGGGCGATCTTGCTGGGCTCGCTGGTATAACCGCCGATGGCGCAACCCAGGGTATCTATTATCATCCGCTTCGCCAGGTGGACGACATCTTCGGGCAAATGGCGGTAGTGCAAAGAGGCGGAATAATCGGCTAGTTGCTCGGCTACGTTGGGCATTATCTCTTCTCCCGCCGGTCCCGGGGGCATTCCGCGGGCCCGACTTGTTCAGCCATCGTTTGCAGTGAATGTACTTCACCAGTCATGGGTTCGCAAGCCCAGGGCAATCCCATATTGGATTGCGAGGGACCCGTCATTCCCGCGAAGGCGGGAATCCAGCTCTCCGATTCAACAGTTCCGTAAACTGTTAGGACCGTTCGCCAAGTATGGGTTCTGGCCCGGTCCGGCAACGGGGCCGGAATCCAGGGGCGGGCTCCGGCGCCGTACCCTTTAGGCGGCCTCAGCCAAGACCCCGGCCCCTGGCCCTGCCCGTTTAGACAAGTGCCCCTGCGGGCAGGGCCAGGTGGCATGAGAGAGCCCCGGGTACAGTCAACGCTTTGTATTCAGGAATGGGTATTGGTGATAGAATCCACCCAAATCAGGTGAGGTGAACCAGATGGCGGTAGCGAAGCTAGAGATTACCAGGACTACGCCCTTCGCGGGCGGCGAGTCCTTCGGCGAGGTGGGACCGTACCAGTTGTTGGAGGGGACGGCCCACTTCGCGGTGGACCCGCAGAACTCCCGGAACCAGGCCATCAACGACATCGGCCTGGCGCCCCGCGATTCCAGCGGCAAGGTCTGGTTCTCGGCAGACTTTACCATGCTCCAGCCGGTCCAGCAGCAGCGGGGCAACCACCGCATCCTCTTCGACGTGGTGAACCGGGGCAGGAAGACGGCGTTGGGCTTCAACGACGTGCCCACCGCCAACGATCCTCTGGCTCCCCTGACCGGCGGCAGCGGTTTCCTGATGCGACGTGGTTACACGGTAGTATGGGGCGGCTGGCAGGCCGACGTGCCGCCCACTCCCGGGCTGGTGGGGCTACAGGCCCCGGAGGCCCTGGGCCAGGACGGCCCCCTGACCGGCAGGATTCTAGGACAGTTCCAAGCCAACGCCCCAACCCAGGTATTTCTGCTGGCCGACCGCCAGCACCTGCCCCACCCACCGGCGGACCCGGAAGACCCTTCGGCCACGCTGCTGGTGCGGGACCACCCCAACGGCCCGGCGACGGCCATCAGCAGAGATAGCTGGTCCTTCGTCCGAGTTGAAGACGAAGGGGAGGAGCCGGAGCCCAGCCACGTCTACCTGCCCTCCGGGTTCGAGCCAGGCAAAATTTACCACCTGGTGTACGAAACCGTCGGCAGCAGGGTCGTCGGCCTGGGGTTCGCTGCCGTCAGGGATGCTGTGTCATTCCTGAAATACGCTCCTGCCGAGTCAGGGAATCCCTGCGCCGGGGACATCGAGTACGCCTACGGTTTTGGCCGTTCCCAGAGCGGCAGGTTCCTGCGGGAGATGATTTACCTGGGGTTGAACGAGGATGAAGAGGAGCGAATAGCCCTGGACGGCTTCATTCCCCTGGTCGGCGGAGGTATGCGGGGCGAGTTCAACCTGCGCTTCGGCCAACCTTCCAAGGATGTCTGTTATACGATACCGGAGCTGTTCCCCTTTACCGACACCAGGCAGGTGGACCCGGTGACGGGGCAGGAAGGTTCGCTGCTGGCCCGGCTGGAAGAACGGGGCAAGGCGCCCAAGATTATGTTCATCAACACCTCGGCGGAGTACTGGCGCGGCGACGCTGCCCTGATTCACACCAACCTGGAGGCCATGACCGACGCCCCGGAATCGCCTTCGGTGCGACGCTACCACTTCGCCGGTTGCCAGCATGGTTCCGGGGAATTCCCACCCCTGGAAGTCCGCCCCGCCGACGGCACCAAGGGGCAACTGCTGTTCAATAGCGTGGACTACGCGCCCCTGCTGCGGGCGGCCTTGGATAACCTGGACCGGTGGGTAACCACCGGCGAGGCTCCACCAGCCAGTAAGCACCCAAGCCTGGACGAAGGCACTGCCGTGGAGTCCCACACCCTCCTGGAGGGATTCGCCCGGCTCCCCGGCGTGCGCGTACCGCCCCAAACAACCCGGGCCAAGCGTCTGGACTACGGTTCCGAGTCCCACTTGGGCCGCGCCACCACGCTGCCAGCCATAGAAGGAGAAGAATTCCCGGCGCTGGTCTCGGCGGTGGACGAGGACAGCAACGAGATTGGCGGTATCAGCCTGCCGGACCTGACCGTGCCGGTGGCTACCTACACTGGCTGGAATCTGCGCCACGAGGACATCGGCAATCCGGAACTCTTCATCGGCATCTCTGGCGGCCTGGCCGGGTGGACCCTACCCTTTCCCGCCACGCCGGAACAGCGGGAGTCCTCCAACGACCCCCGCCGGTCCATCCAGGAACGCTACGCTGACCGTGAGGACTACCTGGGCCAAGTGCGCCAGGCGGCGGATACCCTGGTAGACCAGGGCTACATGCTGGCCGAGGACATAGCCCCGGTACTGGAGCGGGCGGCGCTGAAGTACGACCATTACGCCCCCGGAACCGGGGAAGACGCCGACGCCTGAAGCCCACCGACGCCACGCTTCAGCTTGCCAACAACTCCTTCAAGCCCTCGTCGATGAAGCGGGTGTCCTCGGGGTTGCGCCCCGGGCCTCCCGCCTGGTGGCCCCAAATCGAGGGTATCACCCGTAGTTGGGCATTGGGCATACGGGAGACTTCTCGGACGTTGTCCTCGGGAGGGAAATACTGGTCGGTCTCTGAGGGCATAACCAGGGCCCTGGCTTTAATGGAGCCCAGGGCAGCCTCGAAATCGCCCCCATACAGGGGATTGGCGCTGATGTCGCCGTGTTGCCAAGTCCAGACCATTGCCAGAATATCGTTGGCGTCCAGTTGCAGGTAGCGTCCCTCCCAGGCCATGACCAGGTAGTCTTCCAAGGAAGAAAACCCCATCTGCTGGTAGACCTTTTCCCGGTAGAAGGCGGGAGAAGGGCCCCACCCGGCGTACACCCGTGCCATAGCCCGAATGCCCTTGGTAGGTGGTTGGTCGTACCAGCCGGAGCGCCAGGCTTCGTCGGCTTGCAGCGCCGCTTTCACCCCTTCCAGGAACACGAAGTTGTGGGGCGAGGTCCTGGCGGAACCGCACCAGGGAGCAATTCGCTCCACCATGTCGGGAAACATGGCCCCCCAATGGAAGGACTGCTGCGCCCCCATGGAGAACCCGCACACCAGGGCTAGGCGTTGGATGTCGTACTTCTCCGTGACTAGCCGGTGCTGACACATTATGTTGTCGTAGTAGGTTATTCCGGGGAACCTGGCCCGGTCGTAGGGCGGAGGCGTGTTGCTGGGGGAGGACGACAATCCGTTGCCGAAGAGGTTGGGGACTATGATGAAGTACCTCCCCGGGTCCAGGGCCATTCCGGGACCAATCATCGGCTCGTTGGCCGCATGTTGGGAGCTGAAGAAGGTGGGAAAGACAATGGCGTTGTTTCTCTCCGCGTTCAGGGCCCCGTAAGTCTTGTAGGCCAGAGCAGCGTTGCGAAGGGTCAGTCCGGACTGGAGGACGACGTCGCCAAGCTCAAAAGTTTCGTAGTCGGGCATTTCCACAACCTCAGTTATTATTTTGCCATACTACCACGGAACTACCGCCCACCACGGAGTCTCCGCGCTTTCAAGAGGAGCGGCAACAGTTCCGGCAGATTGACCGGCACTTCGGGGCCAACTACAATGCCAGCATTACAGGAACGCAAACAGACCTCCCGCAAGGCTGCCCCATATTCGTGAAGACCCCGGGCACAGCGGGAAGGCGTCCTTCCAGCAGAACAACGGCCTTCGGACAACATCCTTCAATAGAAAGTTAGCAACGGGGAGGAGTTTTCCATGACTACATACTCCGTCGTAGGCAAACCCGTAACCCGGGAAGACGGACCGGACAAAGTATCGGGTAATCATCTTTACGCTGCAGACTTTATTCTGCCGGGCATGATTTGGGGCAAGGCCCTGCGCTGCCCCTTCCCCCACGCCAGGATCGTTAGCATTGACGTGTCCCAGGCTCAACGACTTCCCGGGGTCCACGCTGTTATCACCGGGAAGGACACGGCTGGAATGCGCGTGGGCCGGTACCTGCGGGACGTACCCCCTCTGGCTGAGGACAAGGTACGCTTTGTGGGCGAGCGAGTCGCAGCGGTGGCCGCCGATGACCTGGACATTGCCGAAGAGGCCCTGAACCTCATTCAGGTGGAATACGAGGAGCTTCCCGCAGTCTTTGACCCGCTGGAGGCGATGGAGCCCGGCGCTCCCCTGGTGCATGATGGCTCGCCCAGCTACGAGACCTCTTCGGGGTCGGTCGAACCCACGGGCAACGTCGTTTACCACGATTCATGGTCGGGCGGCAACCTGGAACAGGGTTTCGCCGAATCGGATTTTGTCTTCGAGCACACCTTCACCACGCCTTGGGTACACCAGGGTTACATGGAGCCCTACACCTGCCTGGTGGACATAGACGACACGGGCCGCATACAGATTTGGGCCAACAACAAGCAACCCCACCGCTTGAGGTGGCAGTTGGCCGGCGGTCTGGGGATTCCGGAAGAGCGGATTAAGGTCAACCCCTGCGGTATCGGAGGCGACTTTGGCGGCAAGGCCGGCGCAATGGACGTGCCCCTGGCCTATGCCCTGGCCCGCGCTTCCGGGCGACCGGTCAAGATGATAATGACCTACATCGAGGAACTGATGGCGGGCAACCCCAGGCACCCCTCGATGGTAACGGTAAAGACCGGGGTGAAGCGGAACGGCCAACTCTGGGCGCGCCAGGCCCAGGTGGTGTACAACGGCGGGGCCTACGGCGGGTTCAGGGGTTCCCTGAACCTGCGGGGAGCATTGCAGGCTGGCGGCGGACCCTACCGCATTCCCCACTTCCAGGTTGACAGTTACATGGTCTACACTAACAACCTTCCCTGTGGGTCGTACCGGGCCCCCGGCGAACCCCAGGCCGTGTTTGCGGTGGAGTCGCACACCGACATGATAGCCCGGGAAATGGGCCTGGACCCCTACGAGTTTCGCCTGCGCAACCTGGTGCGGGACGGAGAGATGTCGGGCACCGGGCAGACTTTCCGACAGGTGAAGGCGGAGGAAACCCTGCGGCGCGCCGCCCATGAGGGGCAGTGGGCCGAGGCCAAGCCAGGCCCGCACTTTGGCCGGGGCATTGCCATCGGACAGCGGCCCCAGGGGAGGGCGGTATCAATTGCCCGGGTGGGCATGGACGAGACCGGCAAGGCCATCCTCTATTCTTCGGTACCGGACACCGGGGTGGGCTTTTATACCGTGGGACGACAGGTGGTAGCGGAAGACCTGGGCATCAGCGCCGAAGATGTGGCGGTGGTGCACCTGGACACCGACGGCGTCCCCTTCGAGACCGGTGCGGGAGCCGGTACCAGCGTCGGGGCTGCATCGGCGGCCCTGGGAGCGGCCCAGGAGGTCCGGGGCCAGCTAACCGGCCTGGCCGCTGAGTTCTACGGCTGGCCCGAGGAAAGGATAACCTTCCGGGAAGGCCGCGTCTTCGTCGAAGGAGACCCGGAGCGGGGAGTCCCCATCCAGGAGTTGGCCCGGAGGAGCGTAGCCGCCATGGGAGAGCCCATAATGGGTGAGAACACCACCACCGCCGAGGAAACCGACGTGACTTCCTTCTGCGCCCAGGTGGCTGAGGTTGAAGTAGACCCGGATACCGGACAAATAACCGTACACAAAATTGTTACGGTCCATGACGTGGGCACTGTCATCAACCCTCTGGGGCACCAGGGTCAGATTGACGGAGCGGTCATCCAGGGGCTGGGCTATGCCCTGATGGAGGGGTTAGAAGCCGAAGACGGGCGAATATCGACGCTGAGCTTGGGAGAGGTCAAGCTGCCATCCATATGGGACATTCCCGAACTGGTGACGGTATTGGTGGAATCCCAGGGGGGCAACGGGCCGTTTGACGGCAAGGCCATCGGGGAGAACCCCATCTCTCCGGTAGCTCCCGCCGTGGCCAACGCCGTGTACGACGCCATCGGGGTACGCATCCAGGACTTGCCCCTTACGGCGGAGAAGGTGCGGCTGAACCAGCGCAACGCATAGCGGCGACCAACCGGCAGCCAAGGGTCTTTCTCTCTACGAGTTAGGGTAACGTGGCGGCTGAATTGTCGCCACGCCAATCGGGCCTTTTCTACTGCCGGCGCGCTATTTCCACTGGTCGTCGGGAGGCCAGATGTTGGTAGCTCCCCTTCCTGCGCCTTGGAGCCCGCCCTGCTCTCGCCAATCGGCGGTGGCGTCCCTCCACTTGGTGAAGTGGGGCGCTTGAGTGTGGGCCTGAAAGGCGGCCTCGTCCCGGTAGACCTCGTAGAGCCAAACTCTGTTGGGGTCCTCGGCATCCTGGATTACGTCAAACCTCAGGCAGCCCGGTTCGTTATTTACCGAGCCGCGAGCGTCCTCAATCATTTCTTGGATGAACTGTTCCTTGAATCCTTCCTTTATCTGGATAGGAGCAACTACGACGTACATGACCCCTCCTGTGTGACCTGTCATGGGGACCGTAGCTGGCAGTGTACAAGGGGCGACCAACCCCGTCAACGAGCCCGGGCCTAACGGTTCAGGGCCTTTTCATTTTCAGCAAATGTCATTCTGAGCGAAGCGAAGAATCTGAAATCCCTCATCCGGGACCTCGTCCGAGTACCGAAGAAAAGCGATGTGGGCAAGAACTTTAGATTCTTCGCTCTGCTCAGAATGACAGAAAAGTACGGGATGACCAGGTGAGACGAGAATGAAAAGGCCCGGCCCAACGGTTGACCGCACTTTCTGGAAAGGGTAAGGTGGCTGTCTTAGGTCGACGAATGCTGACGCGTCAAGGGCCTCTTGGAGGCTCTTCGGCGAGGGCCAAGGACTCGATAGCCTACGAGGACCAGGCTGGCCGCCCCCGTGTTTTTACAATTCGTTCTGCCGGGGTAGCCATAGCCCCAATTGGTTAGGCGGATGTCCCGGTATTGTTGGGGCATCGACCCGGCCCAACCCGGGTACGTCTCTTGAGGGAGGGAAGTCCGCTTGCGCCGTCCGACTTCCGGCATTCCCGTTTTGGCGGTCCTGCAGAACCGTGACTTCCGCGTCCTCTGGTCGGCCCGGACGGTCCATGAAGTCTCCCGCCGGATGGAACTTCTGGCACTGGGCTACCTCATCCTGCAACTGACCGATTCGGCCTTCCAGGTGGGACTGATAGCCGTCTTCCTGAATGCGCCCCGTCCCGTCCTATCCCTCTTCGCCGGGCTGGTGGCGGACCGGCTCAACCGCCGTCACATGCTGGTGGGCGTACATATCGTATACTTCGTCATAACCACAATCATCCTCTCCCTTTTGATTACCGGCAACATCCAGCCCTGGCAGGTCTTCATCGCCATTCTGGTCCAGGGCTCCGCGAAAGTGCTGGATGACCCGTGCCGACGCACGGTCATATTTGACCTGGCCGGGCAGGACCGCATAGCCAGCGCCATGTCCCTGGAAACCATCACCAACAACTGCGGCAAGATACTGGGGCCGCTGTTGGGGGGCGTCTTGATTGCCAGCGTTGGGTTCACCGGCGTCTTCGCCGTTCTGGTGGCCCTGGACCTGGTTTCCATGCTGCTGGTTGTCCTGCTCCGGTTGCCGAATAGCGGGCCCACCCTCGGAGTACAAGCCTCGGTGTGGCGCGGTCTGGTAGAGGGGGTGCGGCACTCCGTATCCAATAGGATGGTGCTGGGCGTACTGTGGATGTCATTGATTATGAATGCCCTGGTTTTCCCCATCCAGTATTTCATCCCGGTAATCGCCAGCGACCTGTTACAGGTTGGGCCAACTCTGGGCGGATTGCTGGGTTCCGCCGAGGGTTTCGGAACGTTGATTGGAGCCTCCATCATCGCTCCACGGAGGAACATCGGGCACCACGGGCGCTTGTTCGTCGCCGGCGCATTGGCCGTGGCAATGGCGGTGACCCTGGTAGCCTGGTCGCCCTGGTTCATCGTCTCCTTTACCCTGCTGCTCCTGGGAGGAGTGGGGCAAGCCGGGTTCAGCACCATGCAGAGTTCAATTTTGCTGCTGGCCTCCCAGCCGGAGCTTCGGGGACGGGTAATGGGTTCCCAGGGGCTGGTGAACGGCGCGGGCCACCTGTTGGGAGGCACCGAAATTGGGGCGGTGGCCGGAGCTTTCGGCATATCCCTGGCCATTGGCCTCAACGCCGGCGCGGGGCTGCTGATGTTCCTGCCGGTGGTAATGTTCACACCCCTGTTGTGGCAGCGGCTGGGCGCCACGCCTACCCGAACTCGAACCCGGGGAGGTGATTGAACAATGGGCGAGGCGGCGCATCGGCGCAATTGAGAGCAGCTACCTCCTCCGAGGCCGGGTCCGGCTCGCACCGGCGCACAGCGGGAATATATCTAAATGGTGTCCCCGTAAAGATCGGACCACAGATTCCACGTCAATCGCATAATGGATTGCGAGGGGCCCGTCATTCCCGCGAAAGCGGGAAACCAGCTACCCGATTCAACGGTTCTGTCCACTTTTATGACCCTTCGGACAGGTATGGGTCCCGGTCAGGCCCTGGAACCGGGCCGGCTCTTCGTCAGAGCAACGGAAAGCTCGTTGCTAATATGCGATAGCCCTGGCACAAATTCCAGGCCAATTGACAGGGTGTAGCACCGCTCTTTAGACTACCGATTAACCCCAGTAAAGTTAACCCCGGCAAGGCAGGGAAGGCGCGGCCAAGCTGTAGCGCCGACGCCACCCCCGCGAGAACCCAAGGGCCACCGTTTTTCCTGGGCGTCTCCGGCTTTCAGCGGCGGACTCGGAAATTCCCCGAGAAAGGAGGGCATCATGCCAGTAATAACCATAAATGGGCCCATCGGTGGCGGCGCAGTTACCATAGGGCAGGCAGTAGCCAACGAGTTGCAGATAAGCTTCGTGGACCGCCTGGTGTTCACCCAAGCGGCGCGCCTGGTCGGTTCGCCGGTGGGCACCCTCATCGACAAGGAGCAGCGGGTGGTGCGCTTCCGGGAACGCCTGGGACGCTTTGTGCAGTCAATGCTGGAGCGGTCGGCATCCGCCGGTGTGGATGGCGAGCCCTACTTTGGGCCCGGCGTGGAGACGCTGCCCCGGGAGTTCTACACCCAGGGCGCTGGCGACCCCTCACCCAGCCAGGGCGTCGATGACCGAGTATTCATCGAAGCTACTACCGCCGTGGTGAAGGACCTGTACCAGAAGGGCGACGTGGTAATCATAGGGCGCGGCGCAAACATAATCCTGGCCGACACTCCTGATGTCATCCACATCGGGCTGCTGGCCCCGCTGGAAGTGCGGGCGGAAACCCTGGCCCAGCGGGAACACCTGGAGCCGGAGGATGCCCGAACCTACGTGGAAGAGTTGGAGCAGGCCCGAATAACTTTCTTCCGGAAATATTTCCAGGTCCATCCCAACGAGCCGAACCTGTACCACATGATGCTAAACATGGCCCACATGCAGCCCAGCACGGCCACGGACATCATTGTCAGCACCGTCAGGAGCGTGGCCCTGTGAACCTGGGGCAACCTGTTGCCATTGGTGGCCGGTCAGGGACTCCGCGTCGCGTCCAACCCCTCATACGGTCACGCTCAAAGAGGAACAATTGGGGGAGCGTCCAATGACCAACGCTGCCGGGCAACATCCTCAGCCTTCCCTGGGAGCGGCAGAGTACCTGGAGAAGACCCTCGATTGGTCGGAGCAGGTCCGGCAGAGGACTCGCACCGAGTTGGACGTTCCCTACGGCCCGGCAGACCGGCAGAAACTGGACCTCTACCTACCGGACCAAATTGGACCAGGGTTGGTCCCCGTGTTCCTGTTTCTCCACGGTGGCTACTGGGTGGTAGGACACAAGGACATCCTGGGCTTTATGGCCCCGCCCATCATTGGCGCGCCAGCCATATTTGTTGCGGCGGGATACCGCATGGCTCCCGCAGCCAAGTACCCGGCCCAGGTGGACGATTGCCGCAGCGCCCTGGCTTGGGTGTACCGGAATATCGGCGGCTACGGCGGCGACCCGGACCGGATATTCGTCGGGGGCCATTCGGCGGGAGGCCACCTAGCGGCCCTTATCACGTTACAGACCGACCGGCTGGAAAGTTTCCAGCTTCCCCAGGATGTGGTAAAGGGCTGCTTTCCGGTGAGCGGGGTATTCGACCTGGCTAACGTTCCACCCGACCGCCGCGAAGCATTTCTGGAGTCCCCCCGCTACGTTGAAGAGGCCAGCCCGCTGCACAACACTCCCGGCAATACGACGCCCTTCCTGTTGGAGATTGGAGAAAATGACTTCCCCAACTTGCGGGTCGATCACCTAGCCATGCTGGCGGCCCTCCGGGCTCACGGAGGGCCTGTAGCCGAGCTGGAACGATTGGGCCACAACCACTTCGAGATTAGCCTAGACCACGGCGACCCGAACAGCCCCTGGGTGGCAGAGGTTCTGGAATGGGTGACCAATGGCCCACCCCCAAGGCCCCAAAGCTAGGCAGAAGGATTGGCCGCCGCCACCCGGTCCAGAAAGTTCTGCAACAGGTCATGCCCCACCGGCGTCATTATAGATTCCGGGTGGAATTGCACTCCCTCGACTGGGTGCTCCCGGTGCCGCAGCCCCATGATCAGGCCGTCATCCGTCCAAGCGGTCACTTCCAAGGACTCGGGCAGGTCCTCCCGGTAGACGATTAGCGAATGGTACCGGATGGCCTCGAAGGGGTTGGGCAGCCCGCTCAGGACCCCCTGGCCGGTGTGGTTAATCATGGAGGTCTTGCCGTGCCGGATTTCTGGGGCCCGGTCCACCGTGCCGCCGTAAACCTCTCCGATGCACTGGTGGCCGAGGCACACGCCCAGCACCGGCAGCCTGGGGCCAAAGCTGCGGATTACATCGTTGGATATGCCCGCCTCGTGGGGAGTGCAGGGGCCCGGCGAGATGATGATTCCCTCGGGAGCCATATCCTCGATGTCTTCCAGGGTAATCTTGTCGTTCCGCACCGTCTCCACCTGGGCCCCCAACTCTGATAGGTACTGGTACAGGTTGTAGGTGAAGCTGTCGTAGTTGTCCAAAAGTAGCAGCATCAGAGCAGCTCCACAAATTCCAGCCAGTTGCCGTCCGGGTCCTGGGCGTAGATCACCTTGCGGAACAACCTGCCGTTCTCGTCGTAATTGTCGGCGGGAGGATTGATGGGACGCAGCCCCCGCTGGGACTTGTCGGCGTAGAATTCGTCCAGGTCCTCGACGTAGAAGGCCAGGTGGGCCGCTCCCAGGTCGTTGCGGCTGATGCCGCCCGGCCCGCTGGCAGGGTTGATGTACTGGATTAGCTCCAACTGGTGCCCCTCTCCCAAGTCAACAAACGCCCCCTTGATGTGGGCGCCTTCAAAGCCCAAGACCTGGTCGATGAAGGGGCCTTCCCGTTCCATCCGCATCACCACGTTCAGCCCCAACACGTTGCTGTAGAAGTCCACCGCCTCCTCCACGTCGTCGACGATGAACCCGGTGTGAAAGAAAGACTTTAGCATGGGCCACTTTCTCCTACGAATTTAATTAAACGGGCGTTGCCTCGTTCCGACCCTCGGCCAGGTCTATCGCCCGTTGCAAAGCCCCGGATTTATGCCGAGTCTCCATGTATTCATCCTCGGCGACACTGTCGGCCACCACGCCGCCGCCGGCCTGAATGTACATCACGCCATCCTTGTAGATTCCGGTACGCAACACCAGGGCCGTGTCCATATTGCCGGAGAAGCTGAAATAGCCCACCGCTCCTCCGTAGGGGCCCCGCTTCTCCCCTTCAATCTCGGCGATAATCTCCATTGCCCGGATTTTTGGCGCGCCGGAAACGGTGCCTGCCGGGAAGCAGGAGCGGAGGGCGTCGTAGGGGGTGAGTTCCGGCTTCAATCGGCCCTCCACGTGGGAGACCAGGTGCATCACATGGGAGAATCGCTCCACTTCCATGAGTTCCGTTACTTCCACCGTGCCCGGAACGCTCACCCGCCCGATGTCGTTCCTACCCAGGTCCACCAGCATGATATGTTCGGCCCGCTGCTTTTCGCTGGTCTTCAACTCCTGCTCCAGGGCGGCGTCTTCCTCCGACGACTTCCCCCGGGGGCGTGTCCCGGCGATGGGATGGGTGGCGACGATGCCGTCCTGCACCTGGGCCACCGTCTCGATAGCAGCGCCGACAATGTGGAAGTCATCCAGGTGCAGGTAGTACATATAAGGGGAAGGATTGACGCTACGCAGCGCCCGGTATATCTGGAAGGGCGGCGCGTCGGTATGGCGGGAGAACCGCTGGGAGTTCACCACCTGAATGACGTCTCCCGCGTATATGTACTCGACGCACTTGTCCACCGCCTCTTCGTATTCGGGTTGGGTGAAGTTGGAATGCACCTCGGCAGCGCCGTCCAAGGTGGGGGAACCCAACATAGAGGGCGGCATCTCCAGGGGTTGGGACAGCCGCTGCACCAGTTCATCAATTTTGGCCGTGGCCTCCCGGTAGGCGGTCTCGATGTCGCCGTCCATTCGGACGTGGCTCACCACCTTGATGTCGTGCCGCAGGTGGTCAAAAACCAGCAGAGTATCGGCGAACATGAACACCGATTGGGGCAGCCCTTGGGGGTCAGCGGGCATCGGCGGCACCCGGGGCTCAAAGTAGCTGATAGTATCGTAGGCCAGGTAGCCAACGCCGCCGCCGTGGAAGCGCGGCAGGTCGGCCACGGACACCAGCTTGTACTGGTCCATTTCCGCTTGCACCAGGGTCAGTGGGTCAACCTCGCCGCCTGCTTCGTCGGGACCCGTCTTGATTACCCGGTAGGGCTCGGTCCCAATGAAGCTGTACCGCCCGATGCGTTCCCCACCGGCCACGCTCTCCAGCAGGAAGGAGTAGGGGGGACGAGCGACCTTCAAGTAGGCCGATACCGGGGTTTCCAAATCGGCGTTGATGGACCGGAAAACCGGGACCAGGTTGCCCTTCCCGGCCATTGACTTTACCTCTTCCAAGGTTGGGTTATACATTGCCCTTAGTTGACTCCTATAAAATATCTTCGGCTAGTGTTCGAAACCCGCAGTTTACCGATAGGCTTCTCGTCTGTGCCTGATTCTGTAGATTCTTACCGTCCTCCGCTCTTGATCGACGGTATATATAATCCTGTAATCGCCCACCCTTATGCGCCATCCACATCTATCCTGCCTACGACCCTAGCCGAGCCCGGTGGGCGAGGATTCCTTGATAAAGTTAAGATGGCAGCGTCGACTCTTCTGATAATTTGATTGGGAAGTGCCCTTAGCTCCCGCCTCGCCCTGGATTCCATCTCTATCTGAAAGGTCAAATACGCCCCTCATTTTTCAGCTCATCCCTTGCCTTCTGGTATTCGATGAACTCCGGGACACCCTTGATGGCTTCGTCAAGGGCCAAAGCATCTTCTAGTTCCTCCAGCCGTTCCATGAGCCGGTCGAATTCTTTGATGGGGAGAACAACCGCTCTTTTCCTTCCTCGGCTATCAACGATGTACTGGGTTGACATTCTTGGCATGAATCGCTAGCTCCAATAAAATAAGCCCCATCCCAAAGGGACGGGGCTTTCCGTGTTGCCACCCTTATTATCGACTGTGCCCCCGAAAGGTAGACCGGGCGAATCGACATCTCTGACGGCGGGAGGAGCCATTGGTCTAAAGTAGCTCCCGTGCCGAAGGCCTTTAACGGCGCCCAACCGTCACAACCTAGCAAGAGGATAGAAGGGGACTTGGCCTCATCCCTACCCGCTCTTGTTTGGCCTGCGGCTCCGGGGTCCATTGGAACTTCCTCGTACGGCGCCGGCTCTCACCACCTGGCATTCGCCTCACGCCCGCTTTCCTTCGGGCGTGCTGCCGGCTCTCTGGGCCTCGCTGGAAGCCTACTACTCCCCTTCACAGCCTTTGCATATTCTATTGTGCGCTTGGAGTATAGGTGCGTATTCCCAACAGTGTCAAGAAGGGCTCCCCTAAACGTTCACTCCCCTTTCAACCAGTTTTTCCGGCGTCACCAACTCGAAGATTTCCAGGACATACTCGGTCAATAGTTGCTGCATTTTTCCGTTGTCCACCGGCACCGACGCCGGTATATTGGACGGCCAGTTAGGTGCGATGACGTCCTGGGTCCATTCGGCATAGACCGTATTGGCCTCGCCGGGCAGACCCTGGCCGCCGATGTACACCTGGGCCTTATTACGCCCGTTCTCTTCGTAGGCTTGGCATATCTTGGACAGATACCCGGCCACTTCCCATGCTTTTCCAGGTTGGGTTCTGGCAATTCTTCGCACAAGGTACATATTGCATTCTCCTCCCAAATGGATGGCCCTATTATAAGGGCCATCCATGTTCAAGACCTAATTTCCGGTCCCCGCGACATGGAACCGATGGCCCGCCCCAACCCGAGGCTAGGGCATCAGCAGAATCTTGCCGGTGGTCTCGCGTCCTTCAAGCTGACGATGGGCTTCGGAGGCCTCGGAGAGGGGCAGGGTGAGACCGACATGCAACTTCAACTCTCCCGAGCTTACCCAGTCCAGCACGTCGTCGGCCCGCTGCAATAGCTCCTCCCGGGTGGCGGTATAGTCTCCCAGACCCGGTCGGGTGAGGAACAGGGAACCGTTGCGCAGCACTCCCGAGTCGGTGGGAGGCACCGCCCCGCTGGCCTGACCGTACAACACCATGTAACCCCGCCGTCCCAGGGACTTGATACTCTTATCGAAGGTGGTCCGACCCACGGCATCGTAGACTATCCTGACACCCCCGCCGCCGGTGGCCTTCTTGATTTCCTCTTCAAAGTCCTGGTGAGTGTAGTTGATAGTGGCGTCGGCCCCGGCGTCCCTGGCAAGCTCGGCCTTGGCGTCGGTGGAAACGGTGGTGAAAACGTAGGCCCCCTCCCGTTTCAACATCTGGATAAGGAGCAGGCCCACGCCGCCGGCCCCGGCGTGGACCAGGGTGCGGTCGCCGGGTCTAATCTGGGCAATGCCATAGGTCAAAAAGTGGGCGGTCATGGCTTGCAGCATCGTCGCCGCCCCGGTGGAAAAATCGGCGTCTGAGGGCAACTGGACCAACAGCCAGGAGGGTACCACCGCTTCTTCGGCGTAGGAGCCGGTACACATGGCGTAGGCCACCCGGTCGCCCACGGACACTTCGGTCACGCCGCTGCCGACGGCCTTGACCACTCCGGCAGCCTCCCGCCCGGGGGTCCAGGGCAGGCGGTCGGGGGGGTTGGTCCCCCTCCGGCTGGACACGTCGGTATAGTTGACGCCGATGGCCCTTATGTCTACCAGGGCTTCCCCGGGCCCCGGCTCCAGGTCTGGTACCTCTTCGTAGCGCAGCACCTCCGGCCCGCCGACCTCGTGGGCTCGTACCCCTTTCATCTCGCTCCTCCTCCGGGTCAATTTTCGATTGACAGAATGTCGCCAGATTACAGCAAACTGCCCGGACTGAAAAGTGGCGGCGGAGTTTGTGACAGGGCCTTTTCATTTTCAGCAAATGCCATTCTGAGCGAAGCGAAGAATCTGAAATCCCTCATCCGGGACCTCGTCCGAGTACCGAAGAAAAGCGATGTGGCAAGAACTTTAGATTCTTCGCTCTGCTCAGAATGACAGAAAAGTAGGGGATGACCAGGTGAGACGAGAATGAAAAGCCCTGGAGTTTGTGAAGAGTCTTTTCGCTATGCAGGTAGGGGCAAATTTGCCCAATGGGGCAAGCCATTACCCCAGCCGTCATTCCCATTAAAATAGGGGATCCTCATCCCCTTACCTGGGCTTCACAAGGCCACGGCCATTCCTGCGAAGGCTGGAATCGAACTCCCCGATTCAACAGTTCCATCAACTGTTAGAACCGATCGCCAGGCATGGGTTCCGGCCCGGTCCTGCAACGGGGCCAGCTCTTCGCCGGAGTGACGGAAATGCCGCTGCTAGTACGCGATTTCCCTGGCCCCACCATGTCGATTGACGCAGCTAGGCGATGCTAGTAGACTCCCAGCCAACAGCCATAGGGCAGCAACCCCGCTGCACCTGTGGAGGCAACCAAAGCCGGGAGGTAGGTTACATGGAGATTATCAGACAGGACTATCCCGACTTGCCCCAGCCAACCGGGGCTTTCCATCACTCGGTACGTTGGGGCAACCTGCTGTTCATCGCCGGCAGCACGGCCCGGGGGACTCCGGCGGAGACGGGAGACATTGCCCAGCAGACTGAGGTTATAATCCAGAAGTTCCAGCATATCCTGGAGGCCAACGGTGCGACCCTGGGCAACATCGTCAAGGTAACCAGCTTCGTTACCGATTTGCGAGAGGCCCCGGCCAGCGCCGAGGTCCGGCGCAAGTACTTCGAGGGGGCCTTTCCGGCCAGCACCCAGGTGCAGGTGGCCGCTCTGGGCACCCCGAACCTGAAAATCGAGATTGAAGCCATCGCCGTGCTTCCAGACTAGATTCACCACTGCGACGGGAGGACAGAGTTTATGTCTACCAGTAACGAAGGCGCCGTGACCCCCCAGGAGTTCAAGCTGATGGCAGACCGGGCCGGGTTGGGAATGAGTCAAGCCGAATTGGACGACCTCAAGCCGCTGTACGACCTGTACACCCAGTACATACAGCTCCTGCACTCCATTGACCTGCAAGCCGAGGAGATCGGCGTTACCTTCCACCCGGACTGGCCTCCTACCTGACTTCCCACGGCATATCGCCGTAAGGGATGCCACGTTCCACGTCCCAGAATTCGAGGGTGGAGGTAGCCATGACAAGCGCTCAGACCAACCTGCATCATCTGACCATTCGGGAGGCTTCCGAGCTCCTGCGTAGCCAGCAGTTGTCTCCCGTGGAGCTCACCCAGGCCTTTCTCGACCGCATAAGCGCTACCGACGACCAACTGCATTCCTACATTACCGTGCTGCGCGACCAAGCCCTGGCCGACGCCCGGCAGGCCGAGTCGGAAATCCAACGGGGAGAATACAAGGGGCCCTTGCACGGCATCCCCTTCGCCCTGAAAGACCTCTACGATACGGCGGGAGTCCCGACAACGGCGGGTTCCCGGGTGGATATAGAGCGGGTGCCCACCGAGGACGCCACGACCACCGCCCGGTTGAAGGGCGCCGGGGCTATTCTGCTGGGCAAGCTGGCGATGCACGAGTTCGCCCTGGGGGGCCCGGACTTTACCACACCCTTCCCGCCGGCCCGCAACCCCTGGAACCTGGACCACGTTACCGGCGGCTCCAGCAGCGGCTCCGGTTCAGCGGTGGCTTCGGGACAATGCATGGCGGCGCTGGGTTCCTGCACCGGCGGTTCCATCCGAGGTCCCGCCTCGTTGTGCGGCATCGTGGGACTGAAAGCCACCTACGGGCGGGTCAGCCGGGCTGGTGTGGTTACACTTAGCTGGTCGCAAGACCACTGCGGGCCCATGACCTGGACGGTGGAAGATACCGCCTACATGCTGCAAGCCCTGGCCGGCTACGACCCCAAAGACCCCACCACCAGCAGGGCGCCGGTGCCCGATTATTCCCTCTCCCTGCGCGAGGACATCCGCGGACTCACCATTGGGGTGCCCCGCCACTTCTTCTTTGCAACTTCCCCAGATATTAACCCTGAAGTGGTGTCCACCGTGGAGCAGGCGTTGCAAACCCTTCAGGGGTTGGGGGCCAATATCCAGGAGGTGACCATACCCAGCCTGGAATACGTGCGCGCCGCCAATTCCGTAATCATGTTGAGCGAGGCCTACGCCTTCCATGAAAAGAACCTGAAGTCCCGTCCCGAAGAGTACGGGGAAATGGTGCGGGCCCGCTTCCGCATCGGTGGTCTGCTCAGCGCCAGCGACTACGTGCAGGCGCAGCGGGTGCGAAAGGTGGCGATACGAGAGTTCGCCCAGGTGCTGCAGGGTGTGGACGTACTGGTCACGCCCACCATGACCCAGCCGGCGGCGGCCTTTGAGGGCTTCGACGGCACCAGCACGGTACGGGGCCCCAGCTTCACCGCTCCCTTCAACCTCACCGGGCTGCCCGCAATATCCGTTCCCTGCGGCTTCACCGAGGCGGGCCTGCCGGTGGGAATGCAAATCGCGGGCAAACCCTTTGATGAGCCGGGGATTATGCGGGCCGCCTACACCTACCAGCAGCAGGCCGGCTGGTTCCGGCAACGCCCTCCAATCTAGGGGCCTATTCCAAAACTTGCATTACCGGCGCCAGCCGGTCCGGTTAAGCGCCGCGGTCGAGGCAGCAGGGGAAGAGTTGTCCCACAACGAAGACGGCAAGATGATGCTGGTAGCCTTCATTCAGGCTGCCAACTGTTCCAATTACACGGGGTCTTGGCGGCACCCGGCAACGGAACCCAATTTCCTCACCGCGGACTACTATCAGGGCATTGCCCGCACCCTGGAGGCGGGCAAATTCCACTTGGCTTTCGTCGATGACCGGCTGGCCATGCCCAGCCAATACGGAGACTCCTTTGAACAATCGGTGCGCCACGGTGTGCGGGCCGTCAAGCTCGACTTGGCCCCGATTGTAACGGCTATGGCCCTGGCGACCCGCCAATTGGGCCTGGGAGCCACCTACTCCGCCACCTACTATCCGCCGTACCACATTGCCCGGCTCTTCGCCACCCTGGACTGGATAACCGGGGGTCGAATTGCCTGGAACGTCGTTACCTCTCTGAACGACTCCGAGGCCCAGAACTTTGGGCTGACCCAACACCTGGACCATGATGCTCGGTACGATCAGGCCGATGAGCTTATGGAGGTGGTCTTTGGGCTATGGAACACCTGGGAGGATGGCGCGCTGCTGCTGGACCGCCGGCAGGACCTGTTCGCCGACAGTTCCAAAGTCCATCGCCTGGACCATCGGGGACAATGGTTCCGGTCTCGCGGCCCCCTGACTGTGCCCCGCAGTCCGCAGGGGGAGCCGGTGATTATCCAGGCCGGGCAGAGCGGGCGCGGCAGGCAATTCGCGGCCCGATGGGGAGAGCTTATCTTCGTCATTTTCCCCACGTTTGAGACTTGCCGGGCCTTCAACCGGGCAATTAAGGAGCTGGCCGCCAGTGTGGGAAGGAGCGCGGGTCAACTCAAGGTTGCCCCGGCCATCTACGTGGTGGTGGGAGAAACGGAGCGGCTGGCCCAGGAGAAACTGGACCTGGTGCGGCAATTGGCGCATCCCGTTGACTCCCTGACTCTGCTATCCGAAGTGTTCAATTACGACTTTTCCCGGCACCCGGTCGACCAGCCCCTGTCGGATGAGGACTTGCAGTCAATGACCGGGCTGAGAGGTTTCCTGGACCGGGTGATAGACCTCAGCGGCAAAAAGAACCCCACGGTGGAGGATTTCATACGGTACAGTGGGCGGGGAGCCCTGGAGGAGTTGCCCGTATTTTCGGGCACCGCGTCCCAGGTTGCCGACCAGATGGAACAGTGGTTCACCGAGGGCGCTTGCGACGGCTTTGTCCTGGCAGCCACCCACATGCCCGGCGCGTATGAGGACTTCGCCCGCTTGGTGGTCCCGGAACTGCAACGGCGGGGACTCTTCCACCAGGAATACAGTGGCGGCACCCTGCGGGAGAGCCTGGGCCTTTCCCGGCCATCCCCGGCCCGAGGCTGAGCCGCCCACCATCAATCCGCAACCTACCTCTGCATTCGGGGCCTCAAGACGGGGCTTCCTCACCTTCCTGGTAACACATCCGCAAGTTGGGCAAGCGTCTCCCTACAGGCCCCTTCTCCTTCTATGCCATCGCCGCCGCCCGCAAGGTTACTTGTCTCACCGGGCAGCGGCTCGGCCAGGGTCTTGGCAGAGGCCGCCTAAAGGGGCCTCTGCTTGGTACGTTGGTAAAGCCACCAACAACCCTTTGACACCCCCGGAGCGGGCCCAGGCAACTCCGACACGAACCCTCTTGGAGGCGGCGGCTTTCCCCAGAAACCGGGGCATCAGACCGAAACACTTCAGTAACAACTTGGCAATAGCAAATTTACACCCCAGTAACTCTTTGGAAACACCGGCCCATTATCTTGATATACATCGGCCAGCGGGCCCGGAGCCCACGGACTCTTAATGTTCAACTTCACAAGTTAGGGGTCCGGGCCCGCCCATCCCAGTAAGGGAACTCAACATACGGAGGAGAAGAAAAGCATGAGCCGAACCAAATTAACCCATATCAGCGCGATACCCCGGTACTTAACCCTGGCCCTGGTTGCCGGGCTGACGCTGTTTCTGTTGGCCGCCTGCGGCAGCGAACCGGCAGCGCAACCTGTCAGCCAGCCAGCGGCGGCGGCCCAACCCGCGGCCCCGGCTGCGGATACCAGTTCGGAATCGGACACCATCAAAGTGGGTGTTCTACATTCCCTCTCCGGCACTATGGCTATCAGCGAGACCGCCGTTAGGGACGCCGAGTTGTTGGCTATTGAAGAGATTAACGCCGCCGGTGGCGTGATGGGCAAGCAGATAGAGGTCATCGTTGAAGACGGCGCGTCGGACTGGCCGACCTTCGCGGAAAAGGCCCGAAAGCTCCTGCAAAATGACGAAGTAGCCGTGGTCTTCGGCGGCTGGACCAGCGCCAGCCGAAAGGCAATGCTGCCGGTGTTTGAGGGCAACAATGGGTTGCTCTTCTATCCCGTCCAGTACGAGGGGTTGGAGACCTCCCCCAATATCTTCTACACCGGGGCCACCACCAACCAGCAGATAGTCCCAGCCGTGGAATACCTGTTGGCAGAGGGCAAGACCAAGTTCTACCTGCTGGGTTCTGATTACGTGTTCCCCCGCACCTCCAACCTGATTATCAACAAGCAGCTCGCTGCTGCGGGGCTTGAGAACGTGGGAGAGGAATACACTCCCCTGGGCCATACCGAGTACAGCACCGTAATCGCCAAGATTAAGTCCGCCGATCCGGACGTGGTCTTCAACACTCTCAACGGAGACTCCAACGTGGCCTTCTTCAAGCAGTTGAAGGATGCCGGGATAACCTACGAGGACCTGCCCACGGTATCGGTAAGCGTGGCCGAAGAAGAGATTACCGGCATCGGGCCGGAGAACATCGCCGGGCACTTGGTCGCCTGGAACTATTTCCAGACCACCGAAACCCCCGAAAACGAGAAGTTCGTCTCGGCCTTCAAGGCCAAGTACGGGGATAACCGGGTGACCGACGACCCCATCGAGGCGGGTTACTTCGGCGTCTACCTGTGGTCGAAGGCAGTGGAGAAGGCCGGATCAACCGACGTGGCCGCTGTTAAGGAGGCCGCCAAGGGAATCGAGTTCGCCGCCCCCGGCGGAATGGTCACCATCCATTCCGATAACCAGCACGTTGCCAAGACGGTACGCATTGGCCGAGTCCGCGACGACGGCCAGGTTGCCGAGATTTGGAACTCCGGCGCGCCGGTGGTGCCGGACCCCTACCTGGACACTTACGAGTGGGCGGCGGGCCTGCGCGACCAGGTCCAATAAATCGAGCCCAAATAGGTTATACTCTATCCCCAGGGCTACGAGTCCTAGCAGACCTTTTGATGAAACCCGGCCACTTCACCGGGTTTCATCTCTATTCTTGGCATGGAGTCCTTATGCTTTCTTCCTTGAAAAAGGTGGGCGTAGCGTTCCTCGGTCACCGCCCCCTGAAGTCCCGATTGAGGGCCGATTCCAGCCTTTATGCAATCCGGCCCGCTCCGCAAGGTTACTTGTCTCAACGGGGCAGGCCGGGGCAGGGGTCTTGGCTGAGGCCGCCTGAAGAGGCCGGGGGATCGCTGCTGGGCGACTGCGCGGCGGGGGCCTAGTCTTCAGATGGAAGTCTGGGCGCTCCAGCTATTCAACGGGCTGAGTCTCAGCTCCATCCTACTCCTGATAGCGCTGGGGCTGGCCCTATCCTTCGGGCTGATGAACGTCATCAATCTCGCCCACGGTGAGTTCATCATGATTGGGGCTTACACCACCTTCGCCTTGCAGCGGGCCGCCGCGCATTTCACCGGGGACCCCTCCCCCGAGGTAACTTTTCTAATCGCTATTCCCCTGTCTTTTTTGGTTGCAGGCGGCGTGGGACTGTTGGTGGAAAATACGCTAATCCGCTTCCTCTACCGGCGACCCCTGGACACCCTGCTGGCAACCTGGGGCGTGGGACTATTCCTGCAACAGCTAGCCAGGTCCATATTTGGCGCTCCCAACGTGCAGGTAGTGGCCCCGTCGTGGATGAATGGGGCCATAACCGTTGCCGAGGACCTGGTGTTGCCCATTAAGCGAATCTTCATCATCGGGCTGGTGCTGGCCTGCATCGCTGGGATCTACTGGTATATGTACCGTTCCACCGAGGGCCGGAGGATGCGGGCGGTAATGCAGAACCGGGACATGGCCGCCAGCCTGGGGGTGTCCACGCGGCGGGTGGACAGTTTCACCTTCGCCCTTGGCTCGGGGCTAGCTGGGATAGCCGGTTGCGCCCTCACCCTAATCGGCCCCATCGGCCCGTCCCTCGGCACTTTTTACATCGTAGACGCATTTATCGTTGTAATATTGGGTGGGCTGGGACAGATTCCTGGGACCATCATGGCGGCAATTATTATCGGAATGTTGAACACGGTGTTTGAATTCGGGACCACCGCGGTGGTGGGCAAGGTACTGGTCTTTGCCATGGTCATACTTTTCCTACAGTGGAAACCCGCCGGCCTCATGCGGGTCAAGGGCAGGTAGGCAATCGGCGTGGCAGCTAAAAACTACATCAGCAGCGCCGCCCGGATTGCGGACTTACCGGCCTACTTCAACGGACGGCTGGGCGTCTGGCTCCCTCCCTTCATCATGCTGTTGGTGTTGCTGCTGGCCCCGATGCTGCTGTCCGACTTTCGGATTGCCCTTCTGGGGAAGTTCCTCACCTTCGCCATCCTGGCCCTGGCCCTGAACCTGGTTTGGGGCTACGGCGGTATGCTCAGCCTGGGGCACGGCGTGTTCTTCGGGCTGGGCGGCTATGCCATGGCGATGTTCCTGAAGCTGGAATCGGCCAAGGGCAAGCTGCCCGACTTCATGTTTTGGAGCGGCCTTGAAGAACTGCCCTTCTTTTGGGCCCCCTTCAAGTACGCCTGGTTCGCCCTGCCCATGACCTTCATAATTCCCGCAGCCCTGGCGGGCGCATTGGGCTACCTGGTGTTCCGCAGCCGAATTACCGGCGTCTATTTCGCCCTGATAACCCAGGCCCTGGCCCTGATTGTCAGCATACTCTTCATTGGTCAGCAACCCTACACCGGCGGCACCAACGGAATAACCAACTACGCAACCATCTTCGGATACCCGTTGAACAGCCCCCCGGTGCAGTTGACCCTCTACTACGCCAGCGTGGCGGTGTTGGTTGCCGTATACTTGCTGTGCCACTGGATAATCTCCTCCCGTTTTGGACGACTTTTGATAGCTATGCGGGACGATGAGAACCGGGTCCGCTTCTCCGGCTATGACCCGGCCATTATGAAAACGTTGACCTTCTGCCTTTCGGCGGGGATCGCTGGGGTCGCGGGGGCACTGTTCGCCCCCCAGGTGGGAATCATTTCCCCCTCCATGATGGGCATCGTACCCTCCATCGAAGTCGCCATCTGGGTGGCCGTTGGAGGCCGGGGCGACCTGATGGGAGCTGTTCTAGGGGCCATAGTGGTCAACGGGGCCAAGAGCGGCCTGAGCGAGTCCTTCCCGGCCATCTGGCAGTATTTCCTGGGGGCGCTGTTCATCGGGGCGGTGCTGGTGTTCCCGGCGGGAATAATGGGGCTACTCCGGCGGGAAGCGTGGCGACGGCCCGGGTGGTGGCCGCCGAATCGGGCGCTGGGGGCGCTGCGGGAACTCATTGCAGGAGTCAAACGATGAACGGAAATAACCCTGCCGACCAGATCGGCGGCAGCGAGTCGAACTTGGCGGCTGGCGGAAAGGAATCCATCCTCTCCGTAGAGGCGTTGACGGTCAGCTTTGACGGGTTCACCGTGCTGAACGAGCTTGACTTCAGCATGGGCTACGGGGAGATGCGGTTCCTCATCGGCCCCAACGGAGCGGGAAAGACCACCCTGATTGATGTTATCACCGGAAAGTCCAAGCCAGACCGGGGAAAAGTTACTTTCGATGGTAATATAGACTTAACCCGACGCCAGGAGCACGAGCTTGTCCGCCTGGGCGTGGGACGAAAGTTTCAGACGCCGGCAGTCTTTTCGAGCCTGACGGTGTTCGAGAACCTGGAAGTAACCCTGGGATTCCGCTCCCGCATCGCCGGCCTGTTCGGTAGAGCGCCCCGCCCGGACAGCGAGCGCATCAACGCCACCCTGGAACAGGTGGGCCTCGCCGGTAGGGCCAATCACACGGCAGGAGCCCTTTCCCACGGGGAAAAACAGTGGCTGGAAATCGGCATGTTGCTGGTCCAGGAACCCAAGTTGCTCCTGCTGGACGAGCCGGTGGCGGGAATGACCCGTCGGGAACGGGAACGTACCGGCGAATTGCTCCAGGACATCGGCAGCGACCGCTCGGTGCTGGTGGTGGAACACGACATGGAGTTTGTCCGTCAGTTTGCCCGCAAGGTGACGGTGCTCCACCTGGGCAAGGTGTTAAGCGAAGGCAATATGGAAACAGTGCAGCAAGACCCGGAAGTAATTCGGGCTTACCTGGGGCACGGCAAGCCCCGAGCAACGGAGGGGGAAGCGTCGACCAGCGGCGTCACCTCGGGCGGGCGTCGCTTGGCCGCCATCCGAACACCCAACTAGCAAGAGTTCCCAGGGGTTGATGGCCCCGGTCGGGCCATCCTTATAGCTTCTATGCTACAGAATGATTTAGTCCTGAATATTGATGAACTGTCCGTCGGCTACGGCCAGAGCTTGGTGCTGTCCCAAGTGGGCCTGGAGGTAGCCCAGGGCCAGGTGGTATGCCTGATGGGCCGCAACGGAGTGGGCAAGACCACCCTGTTGAAGGCTATCATGGGATTGCTGCGCCCCCGCTCGGGCCGGGTACAATTCGCCGGACATGACGTCACCCGTTGGCCCCCCCACCGGCGGGCCAAGGTGGGCATCGGCTACGTTCCCCAAGGCCGGGAAATCTTTCCTTACCTGTCCGTCCACGAAAACCTGCTGATGGGATTGGAAGCCTTCCCTCCCAAGCAACGCAAGCCCGAGGCGGCGGAGAGGATGTATACCCTGTTTCCGGCCCTGAAGATTAACCCGAACAAGGCGGCGGGCACCCTCAGCGGCGGCCAGCAGCAGCAACTGGCCCTAGCCCGTTCCCTCATCCGCGAGCCCAAGCTACTGCTCCTGGATGAACCCACCGAGGGGATTCAACCATCCATCGTGCAGGAAATCGAGGAGTTGTTGCAGAGACTACGGGACCAGCAGGAGACGACCATCCTGCTGGTGGAGCAATTCTTGGACTTCGCCCTGGGAGTGGCCGACTACTGCTACGTTATGGAGAAGGGCGCCATAGTATTGGAGGGAACGGCCCGGGACCTGGACCATAACCTGGTACGAGAATACGTCGCAGTGTAGACTGCGGCCCAACGTGATACATTTAGGGGGTTATCATGGCTAGCGAAGGGACGGCGGAAAGAAACTACGTGCTACAGACCGCGCGGGAAAATGACGTCAAGTTCGTGCGACTGTGGTTCACCGACATTCTGGGCAACCTCAAGGGCTTCGCCATCAATGTCGACGACTTGGAGGATGCCATTGACCAGGGAGTAGGCTTCGACGGCGCTGCAATCGACGGCTACGCCCGGGTCCACGAGAGCGACATGCGGGCTTTCCCCGACCCCAGCACTTTCAGCCTGCTGCCCTGGCGCCCCCGGCAAAATGCCGTTGCCCGAATGTTCTGCAACGTCCGCAGGCCCCGGGGCCAACCCTTCGTCGGCGACCCCCGGTATGTGCTCAAGCGCAACCTGGAGCGGCTGACCGAACTGGGCTACACCTATTACGTCGGCACCGAGTTGGAATTCTTCTACCTGAAGGACTCCCAGAGCCCCAAGCTATTGGACCACAACGGCTACTTTGACCAGTTGTCCAGCTACCCGGCCAGCGACCTACGGCGCGACACGGTGCTGAATCTGGCGGAGATGGGCATTCCGGTCAAGTACTCGCACCACGAGGGCGCGCCCAGCCAACACGAGATCGACCTGGAATATACCGACGCCCTCACCATGGCCGACAACCTGATGACGGCCAAGCTGGTTATCAAGGAGTTGGCCCAACTCCGGGACGTGTACGCCACCTTCATGCCCAAGCCCATATCAGGCATCAACGGCTCGGGAATGCACCTGCACCAGTCCCTGTTCCGCGACGGCAGCAACGCCTTCTACGACCACGACGACGAACACTACCTTTCCATGATTGGCAAGCAGTTCATCGCCGGACTCATCGCCCACGCGCCGGAAATTACCGTGGTGACCAACCAGTGGGTCAACTCCTACAAACGTCTGGTACCCGGCTACGAAGCCCCGGTGTACATTTCCTGGACCCAGGTGAACCGCTCCGACCTCATCCGGGTCCCCTCCTACAAACCCGGTTTTGAAAGCTCCATCAGGGTGGAATACCGGGTGCCCGACCCGGCCTGCAACCCTTACCTGGCCCTCAGCGCCATGCTGGCGGCGGGTCTGAGGGGAATCCAGGAAGGGTACGAAGTGCCCTCCCCGGTGGTGGGCAACGTTCTGGAAATGACTCCCCAACGACGCCAGTCCCTGGGAATCAGGTCCCTGCCCGCCAGCCTGGGCGAAGCTATAACCCTGGCCGAGAACAGCGAGTTGTTGCACGAGGCCCTGGGCGACCATGTGTTTACCAGCTTAATCCAAAACAAGAAAATGGAATGGGAAGAGTACCGGTCTACGGTGACCGACTACGAAGTCTCCCGCTACCTGCCGGCGCTGTAGCCCTGCTCCATGCCGGTAGGAAGGGCCCGGACAACCAATGGCGTCGGCCCGGATGGGCGCGATTGCCGAGTTACCATTAACCGCCCCAGAGGGTTAGTCCTATGATGCTCACTCCCCGGGAAACCGAGAAACTCCTGGTCTACGTGGCCGCGGACCTGGCCCGCAAACGCCAGGGGCGTGGCCTCAAGCTTAACGTTCCCGAATCGGTAGCCCTGATTACCGAGGCCATCCTGGAGGCAGCCCGGGACGGCAAACGCGTCGCCGAGGTAATGGACCTGGGCCGCCAGGTGCTGACCCGTGAAGAGGTCATGGAAGGTGTGCCCGAGCTGGTGGAACTGGTGCAGGTGGAAGCCACCTTCCCGGATGGCACCAAGCTGGTATCCTGCCACGACCCCATAACCTAAACCAAAGCCAAGGTGAAATGCGCAGGGTTATGCGGTAAATTTGCGGAGGAATTGGGTTAGCCCGTTATGGGGTCAGGGCGGGGCTGGTGATGAGTGTGAGGCAGATGGACGCTAGGGATGTACACCGGCGGCTTATTCTAGCGCCGACACCCCGGGAGCGGGAACGATGGCACGCCATCTGGCTGCTGGCCCAAGGATGGACCGCTTCGGGTACGGCGCAGGCCCTGGGACGAGATCCGCACACCATCGGACGATGGGCCGCCGCCTTTGGCGAGGGCGGGTCTGACGCCTTGATTTTCGAGCAGTCTGGGGGTTCCCCCCCGCCCTCGGCGAGGCGCAGCAGGCGGAGTTGAAGGCAGCGGTTGCCTGAACTATCTGCATCGGTTGGGGTTCGTCCTGAAGCGTCCCAAGAAGCGATTGGTCAAGGCCGACAAGAGGAAGCGGGAGTCCTTCGTGGCGGAGTACGCCGCCCTGACGGAGGAGGCGCGGCGGTCCGGGGCCAGGATTTTCTTCGCCGACGAGGCTCATCTTTGGGACTCCCGTCCTGTGTGGGCGTCGCCTTTATTTTTGCCAACGGCTTACAAGACGAAGAATGCCAGACCGGGCGTTCCTTCGGGACGGGTTGATAAGGAGTTGTTCATGAAGGCCGTAATTGGGCTCTTGCTTTTGCTGACCGTCACCCTGTTGTCGGCATGCAGCAACGAACCGACGCCGGAACCCACGGCGACGCCACCGACGGAAACGCCGGTGCTCGCGACGGACGTCAGCGCCCCCGAACCGACGCCGTCGCCCGCGCCAACAGCGACGGCCACGCCAGAACCCACCCAAATCCCTCCCCCCGCATTCTCACTTGACGTGACCTCGGAAACGACTTGGGGGGAAGTGATTGATGCCTTAGCCCCCCAGGAACAGGACTGCATCCACGACAATACCAACGGGGTAACGCTGGTCGAGTTGTCGTACCTTACGGTGATGACCGACTCTCACTTGGTCGAGGAATGGAGGCCCTCTCTCATATACTGCCTGGCCCCGGACACCGCCCGCGCCCTGTTGCTTTCGTCCATGCTCATATTCCTGGAGCCTGTGCTCACGGAGAGCGGGTTCACCCGTACCGAGGACCACGAACCATGTCTCCGAGAGGCGGTGTCGGATGTGGATGTTGGGAAGATATGGATCGCTAAGGACGACGAGGCGGAACAGGAGGTACACATCCGCATAATAACCTGCTTCCCGGAGTTTATAGCAGCATCCATTGTGGAAAGTTTGGAAATGGGAGTGGATTTGAGTGAGGAAGAACGCGGCTGTGTCCAGGAATGGAGCGAACGGGTTGATTGGGAGGCCGTGGGGGAGTCTCAGGGCTACGATGGGGCCGCGTTTATGGCTATCCTGCCCGGACTGGCGGACTGTTCGCCCGACCTCGTCCTCAATTTGGTCTTGCAAGAAAGCGGGACCGGGTTCATGTTAAGTGACCTGAGCGATGAGGAATTGGGCTGCCTGCGCGAGTGGGTGACCACGCTCGATTGGGCGAGCATCCCCGCAGGGGGCGAAGAAGGCATGGCCGCGCTCGCTAGTGCCAACAATCTGTTCCTGTGCGTGCCCCTGGTAGACTTGCCGACGCCGGAGCCTCCGCCGATCCATACCAACGAGTCCCTGATCTGGCATTTCCCCACGGAAGGCTGGAGTGTCAGCGCGCCTACGGTGGTCGACGGCGTCGTTTACTTCGGACCGGTTGACCACCACGTCTATGCCTTGGACGCGGCGGCGGGGGACCTGCTTTGGAGCTTCGAGACCGGCGACGCCGTCTGGCCAACCCCAACCGTGGCGGGAGACGTCGTCTACGTGGGGTCAGATGACGATTACGTGTACGCCCTCAACCGGGAGACGGGGGAACCCTTGTGGAAGTACGACACCGGTGATTGGATCGAATACTCTCCCCGCGTCAGCAACGGAATCGTCTACATACTGTCCGAGCCATACGAGGAACGGGAGTTCCAGGCCCTCGACGGGACCACCGGGGATTTGTTGTGGGCGGCGGAGATGCCTTACGCCAAGCTGCCCCCGGTGGTTATCGGGGGCAGCGTCTACGTCTTGAGTAGCGGAAAGTTGGCCGACGAATTCCAAGCCCTCGATGCCTCGTCCGGGGAACAATTGTGGGTCTTGAACATCGAGGGTGTGGAATACCAACCGGTCGTGACCGGCGGTACTGTTTACTTCACGGGTTGGGACACGGCCTACGCGGTGGAGGAGGCGACCGGGGAACTTCTGTGGAGCTACGACGCCAAGAGGGGACCAACGAACTCTTCCGTTGTGGTCGAAGACGGCGTTTGCTACTTCGCGCCCGATGGATACATCTACGCTCTGGACGCAACGACAGGGGAGGTGCTTTGGTCCTACTCGGACGACTACCTGATTCCCATGACACCGACGGTCGCGGAGGGCTTGGTGTACGTAGGCACCTACCCGCTCCCCCGGGCCGGGCAGTTCCACGCTCTCGATGCCGCTACAGGCGAGACCGTTTGGAGTCGGGGTCCATTGAGTGATTACCTGCAGTCGCTGGCGGTGGTTGATGGTGTCCTATATGCCGAGGGCCAGAACGGTCTCTTGCGGGCACTTGAGGCGTCGTCGGGCGAGAAAGACCTTTGGGAGGTCCATAATGAGGGCTACCTCGTCGACGGCTCGTACACCGTCGCCGATGGTGTGGTTTACGTTGGTTCTGTGGGAGGATCCGGTTCTTCGGGTGGCGTGTACGCCTTCACCGCTCCGTTGGCTGGTGATTGATGTACCAGTGGAACGGCGGCATCGACCCTTGGGATGTCCTCCTGGCCCTGTTCCTAAACTAAAGCCAAGTGAAATGCGCAGATGGCGGACGCCGACTGGACATCACGGACCATCTTCGATATACGGTTGAAAGAGCTTCGCCGGGACACCCTCACGTATTTTCACCATTCCACAAATGTAGATTCCACCTTGGCTTTAGTTTAGTATTTGACAAGCGGCGTAGCGCCATTGACCCGAGAGTACGTAGCATGAGCGGACAAACCGGCCCCTACCTGCTGGCCGACGGGCCCATCGAGATTAACCCTGGACGCCCCACCCTCACCCTGGACGTTTGGAACACCGGGGATAGGGCAATTCAAGTCGGTTCTCACTTTCACTTCTTTGAAGTAAACCGGGCGTTGCGCTTCGACCGTGAGGCGTCCTTCGGGATGCGGTTAAACATTCCCGCCGGCGCCGCCGTCCGTTTCGAGCCCGGAGACCGGAAGGAAGTCACCCTGGTAGCTATTGGAGGCACCCGCCGGGTCTCCGGTCTCAACGGTTTAACCAGCGGCAGCCTGGACAGCGCGGTGGTACGGGCCAAAGCGTTGGCGGAGTTGGCCCAGCGGGACTTTGCCGATCAGCTACGGGCCGACGGCCAGTCAACCGGGGAGGGATAGCATGTCCGAAATCAGCCGCCAGCAGTACGTGGAGCTGTATGGCCCCACCACCGGAGACCGTTTCCGACTGGCGGACACGGCCTTGGTCTGCGAGGTGGAACGGGACCTGCTCACCTATGGCGACGAACTGGTCTTCGGGGGAGGCAAGACCGCCCGCGACGGCATGGGGCAATCACCTTCGGCAACCAACCGCAACGGGGCGCTGGACCTGGTAATAACCAACGCCATCGTCATGGACCCGCTGCTGGGCATTGTCAAAGCCGACATCGGCGTCAAGGACGGCCACATCGTTGGCATCGGCAAGTCGGGCAACCCCGGCGTGATGGACGGCGTGGACCCGGCCCTGGTTGTTGGTCCCGGCACTGAGGTCATCGCTGGGGAACACCTGGTTGCCACTCCGGGCGGCATCGACGCTCACATCCACATGATTGCTCCCCAGCAGGTCTACCATGCCCTCTCCAACGGTATTACCACCATGATTGGCGGCGGGACCGGCCCGGCGGACGGCACCCGGGCAACCACCTGCACCCCCGGCCCCTGGAATATCCATCGAATGCTGGAAGCCGCCGAGGCGCTGCCCGTCAACTGGGGGCTGCTGGGCAAGGGCAACGCCAGCGATCCGGCCCCCCTGGTAGAGCAGCTTGAGGCCGGCGCCAGCGGGCTGAAACTGCACGAAGACTGGGGCACCACCCCCGCAGCCATAGATTGTTGTCTGAGCGTAGCCGACGCCTACGACGTGCCGGTGGCAATTCACACCGACACCCTCAACGAAGCTGGATTCGTCGAAGACACCATCGCCGCCATCGACGGTCGGGCGATTCACACCTACCACACCGAGGGAGCAGGCGGCGGCCACGCCCCGGACATCATCCGAATTGCCGCCGAGTTGAACGTGCTGCCCTCTTCCACCAATCCTACCCGCCCCTACACCGTCAACACCCTGGCCGAGCACATGGACATGCTGATGGTCTGCCACCACCTGAATCCCGGTGTGCCGGAAGACGTGGCCTTTGCCGAGAGCCGCATCCGTCCGGAGACCATGGCCGCCGAAGACGTGCTCCACGACAAGGGTGTCCTGAGCATGTACGCCTCCGACTCCCAGGCCATGGGGCGAGTGGGCGAGAATTTCACCCGGCTCTTTCAGACCGCCGATAAGATGCGGCAGATGAAGGGCAAACTGCCGGAAGACTCGCCGAACAACGACAACTTCCGGGTACTACGTTACCTGGCCAAGCTGACCATCAATCCGGCCATCACCCACGGCATATCCCACCTGGTCGGCTCCCTGGCCCCGGGGAAGCTGGCGGACATAGTTCTCTGGCCCATCGGCAGCTTCGGGGCCAAGCCCAAGATGATAATCAAGGGGGGCATGGTTTCCTGGGCTCTGATGGGAGACCCCAACGGTTCCATTCCCACTGCCGAGCCTTCCTTCTACCGGCCCATGTTTGCCGCCATGGGACCGGCCATAGCCCGCACCTGCTTGACCTTCGTCTCCCGCAGTTCCTACGAACTGGGAGTACACCAGAAGCTGGGGTTAACCCGCCGGGTGGAGCCCGTGAGCGGCTGCCGGGCCATCACCAAGCGTCAGATGGTGCGGAACGACGCCATGCCCAACATCGAGGTAGACCCAGAGACCTACCAGGTGAGGGTCGATGGGGAGCTGGCCACGGTGCCCCCGGCGGAACGTCTGAGCCTGGCCCAACTGTTCTTTCTGGTCTAGCCGAGCGCCGAATGACCACATCGGGCGCTGGCCTTCGCGGATTTATGTATGCCCTACAGTTGGCCGACTCCTTCTTCCCCACCGGGATGTACGCTCACTCCCACGGCCTGGAAGGCATGGTGTCCCGGCGGTGGGTTCAAACAGCCTCGGACGTGCGGGAGCTTCTCAGAAACCAACTGGCCTGGGCCTTAATTCCCGCCGACGGCGTGGCCCTGGTGAACGCTCATTCCGTCTCCAGCCAAGGCGATCTGGCCGCCCTGATGGAGATTGACCGGATGCTCCATGCTACCAAATTGGCGCCGGAGTTGCGGGCAGCCTCTCGGCAGGCCGGTCGCCGAATCTTGCAGGAGACTCAGGCCATTCTGTCTGAATCAACAGTAGACACATCCGAAAGCCAGCGGGCCCATTCAGGCCCGGGCCTCGCTTCGACAGACTTTTATGACCGCTATTGGGAGCAAGTGGACGGCGGAGAGACGCCCGGCACCGGGGCCGTAGCCCTGGGGGCAACGGCAAGTGTCCTGGGCATCCCGAAAGAGTCCGCCCTGTTGATGTTCTGCCATAGCCACGCTGTAAGCGTGCTGGGCGCGGCCATGCGGCTGTTGCCCATGACCCACAGCCAGGCGCAGCAGGTCTTACATTCCCTGCATGAAACGATAATTGACCTGGGGAAGGAAGCTATGCAACGCCCCTGGCAGGAAATGGCTGCCTTCACCCCGGCGCTGGATCTGGCCTCCATCCTGCACGAGACTGACGATCTGCGCCTGTTTGCCAGCTAGCCTAAAAAGAAGGAGACGCACTTTGGAACCGAGAATACCGAGGATAGGCGTGGGCGGCCCGGTTGGTTCGGGCAAAACTTCCCTGATTGAAGCGATGGTGCCGCGTCTGCTGGCCCGGGGGCTGCTGCCCCTGGTAATCACCAACGACATTTACACCAGGGAGGACGCCGAACACGCCACCAGGACCCTGAAGGGCGTGATGGATACGGGGCGAATTCGGGGCGTCGCCACCGGGGCCTGTCCCCACACCGCCGTCCGCGAGGACCCCAGCCTCAACTTGCTGGCGGTGGAAGAGCTAACGCGGGCCTACCCGGACTCGGACATCATCCTCATCGAGAGCGGTGGGGACAACCTGACCCTCACTTTCAGCCCCGCCCTGGCCGATTACCAGATTTACGTCATCGACGTAGCCGCCGGCGACAAGATTCCCCGCAAGCGCGGCCAGGGCATTACCCAGAGCAATCTTCTGGTCATCAACAAAACTGACCTGGCCCCCTACGTCAACGCCGACCTGGAAGTTATGCGCCAGGACGCCGGCCTGGTCCGCGAAAACCGGGCTTTCCTGTTCACCAATTGCCGTACCGGAGAGGGCCTGGACCAAGTGATGGACCACCTGCTTGAGGCCGTGGGTGCCAGCCCTGCATAGCGTCGAGCCAGCCCCCGTATCCCACCAGGGCAGGGCGGACCTGACCCTGGCGGTGCGCCAGGGCCGCAGCAGGCTGACCCGCTGCCAAACCAGACCTCCGATGGTGGTGCAACGCGCCCTATACCCCGACGAGGGCCTGCCCGATATGGCCTTCGTGTACCTGGCCAACCCCTGCGGCGGACTGTTCCAGGGCGACCAAATCGACGTGTCGGTTCACGTTACTTCGGGTGCCAAAGCCCACGTAACCACGCAGAACGCCACCAAAGTCTACTCGATGCCCGACGGCTTTGCCGAACAGAATATCTCCCTCACAGTGGCCGCAGGGGGATGCCTGGAATACATGCCCGATCCAGTCATACCCTTCAAAGGGGGCCGCCTGAAGCAAGAGACCACCATTGTGGTCGAACCAGGCGGAACGTTGTTCTACTGGGAAATAATTACCCCGGGTCGGCTCGCCATGGGGGAAGCCTTCGATTACACCCGCTTGACCAGCCGGCTAACGGTCCAGGGACCAAAGGGATACCCGAGCTATCACGAAGCCTATTCCCTGGCTCCGGCAGACCAAAACCCGCTGGGCCTCGGAGTTTTGGGCCTAGAGTCCGCCGGTCCAGCCCCTTTGCCCACATCCAAGACCTTTGGGTCTATGCTAATATTGGCAGACGCGCCGGACATTGGCCCCCTTCTGAACGGGCTGGGCGAGGAAATTAGGCGCTGGGATGACGTTAAGGGCGGAGTCGCCACGTTACCCGGCGGCGATGGGCTGGCGGTCAGAGTCATAGGGGACGAAACGCCTTCGGTCCAAGCGGCCCTGATTAGCAGTTGGTCCATCGCCAGAAAGCGGATTCTGGGCAAGGACGTACCTCCCCTTAGGAAGTATTAGAGGGACCGGAGGGACTTTCCTTGGTGACGACCGTCAACCCTTTAACCCGCAGCTTCAACGCCGGTACAGGGCGATGCCGGACTTGAAGACTGTCGGACTATCCAGGCAACCGGCGGCACTTATTCCATAGACGAGAACGCTCATAGATAAGGACTTTTTATGCCTGACCTTGTTACTAGCAACGATTCCAGCCCCCGTAATCAGCAACTGCCATCGATGGGTACGGCGGGGGACTTCGCCGAACTGACCCGGATTATCCAAGAAAAGGGCCTGCTGGAAAAGCGGCTAGGTTACTATACCTTCAAAGTCCTCTCCACGCTGGCCCTGCTGGCCCTGAGCATTACCTTTCTGCTGGTCGTGGAGAATTTCTGGTTGCAGTTGGTGAACGCCGCATTTCTGGCCTTCGTGTTCGGCCAGATAGGGTACGTGGGCCACGATGCCGGGCACCTGGGGGTATGCCGCTCGGTGAGGGGGAACCGAATAATCGGATACTGCGTCAACTTTCTCATCAGCCTGAGCCAGTTCTGGTGGATTACCCAGCACAATCAGCACCACCGCACACCCAATGACCTGGAGGAGGACCCCCACACTCTGATACCACTGCTGGCCTTTTCGGAAGAGAGCGCCCAGCTCAAGCGGGGCATTCTCCGGCTGCTGGTGGGGTACCAGGCCTTCTATTTCGTACCCCTGCTGTTGCTTGAGGGCCTGGGCATCCGGGTCGCCGGCATCCAGTTCCTGATTGGCACCCGGAAGACCAAGTACATCGTGCCGGAAGCAGGGTTGATGGCCCTGCACTTCGTCGTATACTTTGGACTGCTCTTCTACGCGCTTAGCCCCTGGCAGGTACTGGCCTTCGCCGTTATCCACCAAGGACTTTTTGGCCTGTACTACGGGTTGATTTTCGCCCCCAACCACAAGGGAATGCTGCTCCTGGACAAGAACAATCCCCTGGACTTTGTTCGCACCCAAGTGCTCACCACGCGCAATGTTAAACCCAACATGCTGGTGGACCTGATGTACGGCGGGCTTAACTACCAGATAGAGCACCACCTGTTCACCATGATGCCCCGGAAGAGCCTGGGCAAGGCGAGGCCCATCATCAAAGAATACTGCCGGCAGCGGGGCATCGCTTACTACGAGACCGGCACTCTGCGGTCGTACCGGGAAATCCTGGGCTACATGCACCAGGTGGGGGCCAGCCTCCGGGCCGGACCGCCTCCGGAACAGCGTTTGACGGGCAGATACTCACCCAAGGTTGAAGCCAGCGGCGGTGCGGGCGCTAGCAGCTAGCTCCGGTCGCTAGATGACCCTGGCGGCGCGCAGAACGCCCAGTTCCTCCAGGGAAAGGCCCAACTGACCGCTGTAGACCTCGACGTTATGCTCCCCCAGGCGGGGGGCCGGGTACCGGGTTTCCATGGGATTGACGCCGTCGATGAGGAAACCCGGCCCGGGGTATTTCAACTCTCCCACCTCGGGATGGTCCATCTCCACAAAGTACCCCCGTTCCTCCAAGTGCGGCGATTCGACCACCTGCTGTGGGCTTTGGACCAGACCTACCACCAGTCCTCGCACCATGGTTTCCTGCATCAAGTCCAGGTTGTTCCACTGGGCCAACTTGGGGGCCACCAGTTCGTAAAGCTCCTCCCAATTCTCCATGCGGCCCCGGCGGGAGGCGAACTTGGGGTCCTGCAACCCCGGTTCTTCCAGGAACTCCGCCCAGGCTTCCATGGGCCTGCCCCCGGTGCCTGCCGTGGTAAGGGTTACTTCCCCGTCCTTGGTGGGGATGTGCATACCGTCCATGACGTTCCCGTCGCTGCCCCCCCGTTTGGGAGACCGCCCGGTGAAGCTGTAGGGATGCAGCAGGCCCGAGGGGGTGCTGACAGCGGCTTCCATGGTGGACAGGTCGATGTGCTGGCCTTCCTCAGTTTCCTGACGCTGGAAGAGGGCCATCATAATGGCGATGGCGCCGTTGCGGGCCACGGTTATCTCCATCTGCTCCAGGGCCGTGCCCATGGGGGGCAGATGGGCCGAGCCGGTTACGGCGTAAAGATAGCCGCCGGTGGCCTGGGCTACCAGGTCGTTGCCCTGGTAATCCCGGTAGGGGCCTTCCTGCCCGAAGTAGGTGATGGAAACCAGGACCAGGCCGGGGTTGGCCGCCTTGAGCGCGGAGTACCCAACTCCGAGTTGGTCCAAATGGCCCGGCGGGTAGCTCTCAATGACCACATCGACGTTGGCCGCTAGGCGAAGCAGCAGGTCCCGGCCCGCCTGCTGTTCCAGGTCCAAGGTTATACTCCGCTTGTTGGTATTAAAGGCCAGAAACAGAGTACCTCGGTCCGGGTGGGGCTCACCACCAACGAAGGGCGGCTCATGCCGGGCCTGGTCCCCCCAACCGGGAGGCTCCACCTTCAGGGTATCAGCCCCCTGGTCGGCCACCAGCTTGGCGCAATATGCGCCCGAGCGATTGTTGGTCAATTCCAACACTTTTATATCATCTAGTATTCCCACCTTGGGTGCCTCCCTTGCCTACTTCAACAGGTCGTGGCTTTCAGTGATTCGGTCATCCCCATTCCTGGAGTCGTTCCGCGGGTCGAAGAGGACTTCGGCCTAATCAGGGCGCGGACTCGGTGGGCTTGGGCCGGTCGGAGATTACTCCCTCGGCCATCAAAGCCTCGATTTCGGAGTCGGACATACCCGCAATGTCTCGAAGTACACTGACGTTGTGTTCACCTAGAGTAGCGACGTGACGGATGTCCAGGGAAGTATCGGAGATGCGGAAGGGCCTCCCGGCGTACACCCGGGGGCCGACTTCGGGAGCGCTGGGGTTGTCGAATTCCTGCAAATACCCTCGTTCCTGGAGTTGGGGGTTGGCAACCAGGTCCTGGGCCGTCAACACCGCGCCGGCGGCGACTCCATGCTTCTGCAGGTGGTTCATCAACCCCTGGTCGTCCTGGGTGGCAGTCCAGTCGCCCAGGAGGCGGTCCAACTCGTGACGGTGCTCCCAACGGCCCACCACGCTATCGAAACGGCAGTCCGACACCCATGAGGGGTTCCCCAGGGCCTCCTTCAGCCGCTCCCATTCAACATCGCTGGAAACCACGATGGTAATCCAACGGTCGTCTCCCCGACAGGGATAAACATTGTGAGGAGACTTCCACAAATGCCCGCATCCCAGCCGGCTGCGGGTTATGTCTCTCTGGGCTTCCAGGATGGCCGGGCCTACGGAGGAAACGCCGGTCTCCTGCATCGTCAGGTCAATTCGCATACCCTTGCCCGTCTTCTTCCGCTGGTACAGGGCCAATAGCAAAGCGTAGGCCACGTTGTTGCCCACGGAATGGTCCATGTAATTGTTGCTGGCCCGCATTGAGGGTCCCCCCTCGTAGCCGGTCAGGAAAGAGAGGCCACAGGCAGCATCCACGGTACGCGCCCGGGAGCCCGCGCGACGCCAGGGTCCGGTATATCCGTAGGCGGTGCTGCTCAGGGTAATTATCTGGGGGTTGACGGCGGATAGGCTGTCGTGGTCGAAGCCAAAGCGTTGCATGGTGCCGGGGCGGAAATTATCGGTCACAATGTCGCAGCTTTCGGCCAGCTTCAGGAAGACCTCTTTTCCCCGGGGATGGGTAACTTCCAGGCAAAGGCTCTGCTTGTTTCGGGTGCCGAAGTAGGCCAGGTTGCCGCCTTCGTTCCACCACACCTCTCCGGCCTGACCATCGGGATAGGGGCCGTTCTTGCGGTCCTGCAAATGGTCGACACTCTCCACACGAATGACCTGCGCTCCCAAGTCGGCCAGAAACGACGTACCCCAGGGCAGGGCGTGGACTTGCTCCAGGGTAAGCGCTTTTACACCTTCCAGAATTTTCTTGGGGGACATCTTACACCTCTGACGTCGATGTTTCCTGTTTTGCCTGTTCACTGTAGCCGCCCATCAGAAACGGGGGAAAGGACGGTACCGCGAACCATTTTAGCACAGCAGGTTGTACCCAAGGGCGGGGAAGCTTCCAGCGCAGCGCCAACTTTGCCGCAGCCTATTGCCGTATAATGGGGGCCCGGACTCATCCTAGCCGCCGAGGGCCTCGATGCTTGCAGCCATAACCCAGAGCCCCAATTACAAGTGGTGGGCTTTCGGCGCCATTGCCGTCGGCACCTTTGCTTCGGTTGCCGACCACGGCAGCGTGAACATCGCCCTGCCGTCCATTGCCAGGGACTTCGGCACCGACATCCCCAGTGTGCAGTGGGTGGTAATCGGCTACGCCCTGACCATCAGCGCCCTACTGCTGCCGATGGGACGCCTGGCCGACCTGGTGGGCCGGAAGAACGTATACATCGCCGGGTCCCTGGTGTTCATCCTGGGCGCCCTCATAGCCGGCTCATCCCCCAATTTGCCGGTCCTCATCCTCTCCCGGCTGCTCCAGGGGGCGGGGGCCGCCATGACCCAGGGCACCGGCATGGCAATCACCGTGGCGGCGTTCCCCAGCAACGAGCGAGGCAAGGCCATCGGCTCCATCATGACGATTGTAGGAATTGGGGCCGTGGCGGGACCGGCGGTGGGCGGAGTTCTGGTAGATGCCCTGGGCTGGCGCTCCGTGTTTTTCGTGAATATCCCCATGATCACCCTGGGCATAGTGACCGGACTGGCGATACTCCTTCAAGACCGGGAACAGCAGCCACCGGCGGACCGCCGCCAGTCGGCCTTTGACTGGGCGGGAGCCGCGCTTTCCACGGGAGCCCTATCCCTATTCCTGCTGGTCATTACCAACGGTCACAGGTTCGGGTGGTACGCCGCACCCATTCTTATAGGGACTTCGGGTTTCGCAGTCCTGTTGGCGGCCTTCATCTGGTGGGAACTGCGGTGCCCCAGTCCTCTGTTTGACCTGAGACTTTTCAAGCGTCCCACCTTCTCCTTTGGCGTAAGCGCCGGCTTTCTCATCTTTGTGGGCAGCTCATCGGTGTTGTTCCTGACCCCTTTCTATCTGCAGCGGATTCTGGGATACAGCCCCCGGGAGGCGGGGCTGATAGTCATCCCGGGGGCCATTTGTATGGCCCTATTGGGGCCGATTATCGGTCGGCTTTCGGACCGTTACGGTTGGCGGACCTTCACCATCGGCGGGTTGGCCCTGTCCACCACGGGCCTGTTGGTCCTTGCCAGTTCCACCGACCAGTCCTCCCTGCTGCGGGTTTTGCCGGCGTTGATGCTGTTGAGCAGCGGGATGGGAGTGTTCTATTCCCCCAACTCCAGCTCAATCCTCAGCGCCGTGGAGCGGGATAGGTACGGGGTAGTTTCCGGCTTCCTGAACCTGGTGCGCAACGCCGGGAATGTTACCAGCGTAGCCTTCGCCACGGCCATAGTCACCGCGACCATGGGGTCTCTGGGGTACGAGCCAAACCTTGAAGCGGTCCAGGCCGGAGGAGCTGCCGGGGTGGGCAAGGCCTTCGTCGCCGGTTTGCGGAACGCCTACCTGATAATGGCCGGACTGCTGCTGGTGGCTATGCTGGTATCGGCGTTCCGGTTCAACCCAATCCAAGAGACGCAGATTGCGCCCAGCCCGGAGACCAGCCGGGCCGGGTGAGGGCTCTGGAGCATCGGCCAAACCGAGCCAGGGACTAAATCCCTTCGCCGCCGGCCCGCCTGACCCAATACTCCCAGACCCGGTCGGCGCTGGTAGGACGCATCTGCGCTTCGGCCATCAGTTCCGTCTCTCCCGGAGAAAGGTAGGTTACTTCGCCCAGCCGTAGCCCGTCCATCAGCAGTTGGGCGTTCACCTGGAGGTACACCGAGGCCATCACCGCCTCCCGGACCGATTGGCCCGCCACGACGCTCCCGTGGCCGCGCATCAGGGCGACTCTACCCCCACCGACGGCTTGGGCCAGGTCCCGGCCCTGCTCTATGTTGGTAACCAACATACTGGTATCGCCAAACTTGTGCCGTATATCCCAGATGGGCACGTCTTGGCCGATGAGGGCGGCCACGTGGACCACCGGCCTGATGGGAGTGTTGGTAATGCTGAAGGGAATCACCGCCAGGGAGTGGTTGTGAACCACCGCCTGCACATCCTCCCTCGACTCATAGACCGCGCCGTGGATGAACCTTTCGGAGTAAATGGCCCGGTCCTGCTGGTCGAGGGCGTCCCCCTCTAGGGTGAACTCCATTATGTCATCCAGAGTCACCAACTCCGGACTCCGGGAGCGGGACAGCAGAAACCGCTGGGGATTGTCCGGGTGGCGTACACTCACGTGCCCATAGGCGTCCACCACGTTTTCGTGGGCCAGGATTCGGTTGGCGATTACCAGGTCTTGCCGGCAGGTCGTATAGTCGGACATTTTCCCCCGTGGTCGCGTTGCGACAGCGCTTTCTTAGCTATTGGGCCTCATGCCGATGGGACAGTTGAGAGGCGACAGAAACAGGAGCGTTGGTTTCTACGTAAAGTCAGCCGGAGTCGAGAAGTTCGAGGCATGGCTACCGTCGGGTAGAGGCCAGCCAATGACGATGTCGAGTTGGGACCGGTCCCAACGGTCTAACGCATCAGCATTCGTCGGAAGAGCCGGCCCAGCCTCGTTGCCACTCCCACCTCTTCACCCACGTCTTGGCGGGGCGCTTCGACGGACGGCAGGTCGGAAGTCTGGTGCTCGGGCGAATCGGATATAGGGAGTTTGGCGCGCAATACTTCGGAGTCCAACTCCAAGGGCCAACTGACCCGACAGGTATGGCAGAAAAGGTCGTTGGGGCCTCTCCGGTACTCCAATCCCCGGCGCTGCCCAAACCCTTTTCCGCACCCCGGGCACTTACCCTGTTTGAACCGCTCTATCGCGGCGGCATAGGCAAGCTCGCCGTCGCTCCGCAGTGACATTCCAGACCCCCATCTACATCCAGCGGTATCCCTCTAGGGAGAGGCGCATCCAAGTTGGTCCCAGGTGAAAGAATTCTGGAGCAACGGCAGCACGCTGAAGGAACAATTCGTTGCACCGGAAGCCTGCTGTGCAGGACTTAGTCGTTGCTCACAGGTGACGGAAGCATTATATTCGACTAGCAAATTTTACCTTCCTGATAGTATTGACGCAAGACTCAACTACCAAGTGATGTGGGCGGACTACCAAGATGACGGCCCAGGTTGACGCTGCTTTAAGTCTCGGAATGGAGGCCCCCCACCCCTGGATTTCGGCCTCCACCGGAATGAAGGTTAGGGGGCTGGCTGCAAGGGGCAACTGGGGAAATTAGCAAAGGTGTGGTACATTGGGTTGCAAGAGTCCGGCGCTCTATTGGAGCGCTCCTCGGCCTTCATAGACACGGAGAACAGAGTTGATCTGGGAAGACTTCAAGCAAAGTGCGCCGATTCTGGCCGCCCTGGGAGAGGAGCGGTTCCAACGCACCGGACTGGTGCTGATTGCTACCCTGAGAAAGGACGGCTGGCCCCGTATCTCTCCGGTGGAGCCGTTAATCGCCGACGGTCACCTGTACCTGGGAATGATGTGGCAGTCCCGCAAGGCCTTGGACCTATTGCGGGACCCCCGATGCACCGTCCACAGCGCCGTCTCCAACCGGGACGGCACCGATGGCGAGTTCAAAGCCTTTGGCCGCGCCATTGACGTACAAGACCCGGGGATGCGCCGGAGTTATTGCGCCGCCCTGTATGACAAGATAGGCTGGAGTCCCGAAGAGCCCGAGTACCACCTCTTCTCCGTAGATATAGAAAGCGCGGCCTTCATCATCATTCAGAACGGCGAACAGGACCAGCGGATATGGAAGGCCGAATAGGCCCTTCATCCGGCAGCAAAGAATAGGCCCGGTCCCGGCAGGTCCGTTTTCTGGGCGATGGTGGAGACCTTCGCCACCATTGGGACTTACGACCAGATAATCGACCGGGGCAAGGCCCGCTATGGCGGCTTCGCTACCCAGATTGGGTTCACCCTACTGGTAACAAAATCCGGCGACGAAGACCGGCTGCGCCAGAAAATTCAGGAGTTGCAGTCCATTTAAGTCCAGGAGGAATTCACATGCCTTACGCAAACATCAACGGCGTCAACATCTACTACGAAGAATACGGCTCCGGGCCGCCGGTCATCCTCACCCCGGGCGGTCGGGTCGACCGGGAGGGCTTGCGCCCCCTGGCGGCGCTGCTGTCCCCCAAGTGCCGGGTAATTATCCACGACCGGCGTAACTGCGGACGCTCCGACGTGGTAATCGCCGGGGAGTTATCGGAACAGCACCACTGGGCCGAGGAAATGGCGGGACTCCTGCAATACCTGGGAGCCACACCCGCCTATGTTGCCGGGGGTTCCGCCGGTTCGCGGACATCCCTGACCCTGGCGGTGCGGCACCCTGAACTGGTCAAGGGGCTGTTCATTTGGGAAGTCAGCGGCGGCCCCAGGAGCGCGGAATTGATGGGTCCCGGTTACTACGGCCAGTTCATCGAGGCGGCGGAGCGGGGAGGTATGGCTGCGGTGGCGGAGACCGAGTTCTTCGCCCAGCGTATCGTCGACAACCCCTCCAACCGGGAGCGGCTGCTATCCATGAACGTGGATGACTTCTGCGCGGTGATGCGGCGGTGGCACACGGCCTTTGCCGCCCCCAACCCGGTCAGCGACCTGACCGAAGAGCAGTTGCGCTCCATCCAATGCCCGATAGTCCTCTTTGAGGGCAACACCCCGGACGACGTGCACCATAGGTCGGCGGCGGAAGCCGTGCATCGGTTGGCGCCCCATTCGGAACTGCGGCCCTCGGCCTGGACCCACGAGGAATGGGCGGTCATCGGTCAGCACGACGACACCTTCCCGGGTATAGGCGCAACCAACCGCTACCACATGAAAGCGACCTTCTACGTCGAGCAATTGTTGGGGTTCATCGCCAAGGCGGAGGCTGCGGAACGAGTGCCGACGGGGTAGCGGGCTGCCAACCGTCGCCATCCACCTCTCCCATTCGTGGGAGATGAATCAAAACTGGGGCCGGCCCGGCCACCACCCCCAGCCCGCCCCGGAGGGACTGAAAGGCGGGCGACACCGGAGGGGAAACAAGAAGTTAGTCCCCTACGCCGGGCAGCCAGTGGAACACCGGGGGAGTACCATCGCCGTGGGTGTGGCCTGCCAGCAAGGCCAGCACTTCCCGGTGATTACGGCGCATTTCTTCTCGCAGGTTGCCTATCTCACTTCGGAGGTCGCGAACCAGCCAAAATACCCAGCCGCCAATCAGGGTTATCAAGGCCAGCATCAACGCACCCACAGCGGCAATTGCCTGGACGCTGGCTGCATCTATCATAATGGTGTCGCCCAAGGTCGAGATCGTCCACGAGATAAGATTAACACAGATTGGAGCAGGTTATCAGGTCCAGTCACGCCTTGATTGGGCACGGTCATGCCCCGCATTCCGGTTTCTGGTAGAATAGCCCGGCTTAAGACAATCATTTTTGGGGAGATCACAGAATGGTTAGATACTGGGCTATGTCACCGTACCCCTTCGGCGGAAGCGGAACCAAAAGGCAACGTGAAGTGTTCAAGCGAGTCTGGGAATATGACCGTGAGCACGATGTCATAGCTATCGGATGGGGTAGTGGATTGGGAGACCCCAGTTCTTGGTCCCGAGAGGAACTGGAGGGCAGGTACTTGGAGGTTTACCCGGGCAAAACGGGCGGATTGCGCCAACTAACGAATTTCCTCGAGATCCAGCCGGGCGACCGGATTATCGCTAAGGGTGGGCGAAGGAAGATTGTAGGGGTAGGTACGGTTGCGAGGGAGGCATATTACGACCGGGCCAAAGGCCGAGAAAGGGCCAGGATCCCGAATTTTTGCCTCTTATGAAGTAGTCCATGAATATTTCCTCTCCGTTCAATGGGATGACGTAGAGGAGAAGGAGTTACCTTACATGGTTTTTAACAGGGTTACCCTTCACAAGTTGTCGGAGGACAGATTCAAGGAACTGACCGGAGGGATTTAGGCATCTCGTCAGACCGCATAAGCTCCATGCCCCTGGGTGAGAAATTTCTGGTAGAATCCCATCAAGCGGGCGGGTACTGCCCGCATCCTGCAAAGCGAGGTAAACAGCTATGCCATCCTTCACCGACAAGCTGCAAGTAAACGGCGAGGAAATGGAGGTCTACGCCAGCATTCCCAGCGGCTCCGGCCCCTTCCCTGCCATAGTAATTGCCTTCCACGTGGGCGGAATGGACGAGTTCGACAAGACCATGGCCGACCGGCTGGCCGAGGAAGGCTACGTGGCCGTGGTCCCAGACCTGTTCCACCGCCTCAGCGCCGAGGTGATGGCCGGTCCCCGCCTAGACCGTCTGGGACACCTGAGCGACCCGGACATCATCGCCGACATCAACACCACGGTGGACTTCCTCCAAAGCAACCCCCACGTTGACGGCGAAAGGCTGGGCATCACCGGCTTCTGCATGGGCGGCAGGATTGCCTGGCTGATGGCCGCTGTCAACCCCGCCTTCAAGGCCACGGCGCCCTACTACGGCGGCAACATCATGACCCCCTGGGGCACAGCTACCCAGGCGCCCTTCGAGTTGACCAACGGCATCAACTGCCCCATGATGTTCCACTTCGGCCAGACCGACGCCAACCCCTCACCGGAAGACCAGGTGAAACTGGACGACGAACTGAATCGGCTGGGCAAGGCCCACCAGTTCTTCTCCTATCCCGGCGCGGGCCACGCCTTCATGGACTTTACCGGAGAGCGTTACCACCAGGAAGCCGCCGATACCTCCTGGCCCAGGACTCTGGAGTTCTTCGCCACCCACGTCAAGGGAGCTGCCGTAACTACGTAGCAGCGTATTGGGGAGGCAATGACTCCGCGACCAGGCAGACACCGTAACCCAGCGTCGGCATATATCGAGATACCCTGATGGGAGTGACCCCAGGAGAATATCATGCCTATAGAGCAACTGGCTCCCGAATTGGAGCGGATTGTATCAGTGGACGAGACCATAGAAGAACTGGGCAACGGTTTCGGCGGCGACGCCGGGCCTGCCGAGGGTCCCGTGTGGTGGCGCGAGGGCCAATACCTGGTTTTCAGCGACATCGGCAACAATCGGCGAATGAAGTGGGGCCCCTCCGGCAACATCAGCGTGGTCCAGGAGCCCACCAATTACGCCAACGGTCTGACCCGCGACCCCCAGGGCCGCCTGCTGGCCTGCGAGCACGAGACCCGCAGGGTGACCCGCCAGGAGCCGGACGGCAGCATCACCGTGGTGGCTAGCTCCTACCGGGGCCGGCGGCTAAACCGCCCCAACGACGTGATAGCTAGCTCCACCGGGAACATCTACTTCACCGACCCAGGATTTCCAACCCCGGGACTGGACCTGGACTTCAACGGGGTGTTCCAGGTCACGCCGGACCTGGGCACCATAACCCTGATAACCTGGGACTTCAGCCGACCCAACGGCCTGGCCCTGTCGCCGGACGAGAGCGTCCTCTACATCAACGACTCGCGCCGCCGCATCATCCGGGCGTTTGACCTGGAACCCAACGGTATGCCCGCCCTGGCCTCCGACCGGATTTTCTGCGACCTGGGCGGAGAGCGGCCTGGCAACCCGGACGGCATGAAGGTGGACGTGGAAGGTAACGTCTACTGCGGAGGCTCCGGGGGCATCTGGGTGATGGACCCGTCAGGGAAGCACCTCGGCACCATCTTACACGGCGCGCCGGGCACCACCAACATGGCCTGGGGCGGCGATGACTGGACGACCCTGTTCTTCACCACCCGGCACACCCTGGGACGGGTCCGAATGAAGATTCCCGGGGTGCGTGTACCCGCCGGGGCCTGATACCTCCAGCATCAACCCGGCAGCGGGCATCGGCGTCAGGCGAGGGACAGCGTAAGTTATACCCACAAGTCTGATGATACCGCCGGACTTCCGGGCCGGTTAAAAGGCTGGCAACACGAAGGGGGCAGGTCTATCACCTGCCCCCTCAATCGTCCATCCCATCGCTTCGACCGGATAGCGCGGTCCGCTTACTCGAAGGGAGTGGGCATCATGGACACCGGGACCTCGATGAGCGTCGGCGCATCGATAGCCAGGGCCTCTCTTAGTGATGCCTCCAGTTGTTCCGGCCCCTCGGCCCTCACACCCCGGACGCCGTAGGCTTCAGCCAGCTTGATGAAGTCTGGATTATGCAGGTCCGCCCCTATGGTCCGGCCATCGAAGCGGTTGACCTGGTCCCGCAGCACGTTGCCGTAGGCGTTGTCGTTAAACACCACAGCCACCAGGTTGATGTTATACTGCACCGCCGTCGCCATTTCCTGGGAGTTGAACAGAAATCCACCATCCCCGGACAGGCAGACTACAGCTTTGTCGGGCTGGGCGACTTTGGCGCCCAACGCCGTGGGAAAAGCGTAACCCAAATTGCCGGAGTAGGACGAGGTCAGGAAAGTGCGTGGGTGATAAACCGGGTAGAAGGCGCGGCTGTAGTAACCCAGTTGGGTCATGCCCGATACCAGAATTCCGTCCTCGGGCATGGCCGCCCGCACCGCCGCCAGCAGCGATTCTTGGGGCTCCACCCGCAGGGCGGTTTGGCTCCTCCTCTCCCGCAGTTCCGCCACGTCGGCTTCCCGTTGGGGACGGGCCGGGGTGATGGCCCCCAGGGCCTGGCGCAAGCCCTCCAGGGTCATCCGGGCATCGCCAAGAATCCCGAAGGTGTTGTCATAGTTGCGCCCTAACTCCGCCTCGTCAATGTCAATCTGGACCACCTGCTGCCCACCCAACCATTGGGGATTCTGAATGCGGGTGCCCACGGCCAGAATGGCGTCAAAGTGGGGCGGCTCCTTGGCGATAGGGTCATTACGCAGCCGGTGAGCCCCCAACGCCAAATAGTGGTGGTCGGAGATGGCCCCCTTGCCCTCGGGGGTAGTTATTACCGGGGCTTGCAGGTACTCTGCCACCTGCACCAGCGCCTCCGACGCCTCGGACAGGATGACGCCGCCGCCAGCCCAGATGAGGGGGTTCTTGGCTTCAGCCAGGATTTGCGCGCCTCGGCGGATGCTTTCCTCGCTGGCCGCCGACGCCGGGTAGTCCTCCGGCTCAATCAGGTCGATGTCCGCGACATCGGCCAGGGTTTCCGGCGGAATCTCAATTTCCACCGGGCGGGGACGGCCTGTCTTCAACTGTCGGAACGCCTCGTGAACCACCTGGGGGACATCAGCCGGGTCCAGAATGCGCTGGGCCCACTTGGTAACGGGCCGGATGGCGTCAATCTGGTCGTTGACCTCGTGGAGGACCCCCCGGTCGCTGCCGATAAGGTCTCTTTCCACCTGACCCGAGACCACCAGGATTGGCGAGGAAGCGGAGAAGGCGGTGGACATGCCCGATGCGGCATTCAATAGCCCCGGCCCCGGCACCATCAGGGCCGTGCCGATACCGCCGCCAACACGGGAGTAGCCATCGGCCATGTAGGTGGTTGCCTGCTCGTGGCGGGTGGTTATCAGCCGGATTTCCGGCTGGTCCACCAAGGCGTCCAGGGCGTGGTACAACTGCACACCGGGCAGCCCGAAGATTACTCGGACTCCTTCCAGGTACAGTGAGCGCATCAGGGCCTGCCCCCCCGTCATCTCTGCCATCGATCCTCCAATTCTGTGTCAAATTCGTCGATGCTCTTTGGCTTTTGCCCCAAATGCTGGGGGATTTTTGGTAAGAGGTCTCCGTACAGCCAGCCCCGGCGGGGGCGCTACCGCCCGGTGAAATTGGGTTGCCGCTTTTCCCGGAAGGAGTCGCGGGCCTCGGCCACGTCGTGCGGGGCCAGTTGGGCGAAAATTAGCCCGTGCCTTTCGTACTTGAGCTGCTCTTCCAGCGTACTCTCCAGGCTGTGTTGCAACACTCTCCGGGTCATCTCCATTGCTACCGGGGGCCAGAAGGCTATCTGGCGAGCCAACTCTTTAGCGTCCCCCAGCAGGCTTTCCGGCTCGCTCAAACGGTCCAACAGACCAATGCGGTAGGCCTCCGCAGCATCAACCATACGGCTGGTGTAGAGCAAGTCGCAAGCCCGGCTCATACCCACTATGCGGGGCAGGAAGTAGGACATTCCCGAGTCGGGACTGAGGCTCCGTTCGATGAATACGGTCTTGAAACGGCTGTTGACGGTGCCCACCCGCAGGTCGCAGGCCAGGGCCAGGGACATACCCGCCCCGACGGCGACGCCGTTGACCGCGGCAACGGTGGGCTTGCCCAAGCCACGGGAAATAGCCATAGCCTGACGTCCCACCCAACCATATTCGTCCAGCCGTTCCTGCCGGTCCGGTCCCTTTTGGTTATCCCGGTCGGGAGAAGTGAGGTCCGCCCCGGAGCTGAAGCCCCGCCCGGCGCCCGTCCAGATAACGGCGCGGACATCATCGTCCTGGCTCAACTCCTGGCATACCTGCATCATCTCCCGGTGAAGCTGTTGGTCTATGGCATTCAACTTATCGGGCCGGTCCAGGGTGACGACCGCGATATGCTCGTCACGCTCCAAGACCAGGTTATGGTAGGCCATCGGGTCCCTCCTAAGCTGGCGGCGGTTCAGGTCTGTATCAGCTTGGTGACGGACCGGCTATTGGGCCCGCCGCTGCCCCAGCGGGAGATAAGGGAAGAAAATCCACCAGCCTCACCCCCCGCCACCAGGAACACAATGCCATCGGGGGTCTTAACTATCGGGTGCATCTCAGACGCATCCCCGTCGCCAGCCGGCCCCCTGATACTGGCCTGACGCTTCAACCGCTCGGTGGAAATCACGGCGTGCTGGTGCAGGTAATCCATAGCCTGCTGCTTGCTCCATCGGGCATTGCGGAAGATGCGGGCGTGTTCCTGGGACAGAACTATCACAAACTCATCCATGTTGTGGCCGAAGGCGGTCATGCGGTCGGCCACGTCGTCCAGGTAACTCCCCGGCGTGTTGCTGAAATGGTCGGAGAACTGCATGGGAGAGAACACGGCGAACACCGTGACCGCACTATCTTCCAGGGAAAATCCCCGCTGCACGTGCAGGGGTTCCCAGGGGCTGATTTCCTCGTTCTCGGCAATGCACATGCTGTACTTGCCTCCCTGGCCCAGGGTGGACTTGTCCAGCACCCCCGGCACACCGCCGGTCACATTAATGATTATCAACCGGACCGCGCGGCCAATGGTAGCGTTGGGCCGAAAACCGGGGCCGAACACGTTCACGTTGGAGTTAATCCCCAGTTCGCTGGCGATGGGGCCGTTGACCACGATAAGCTGGGCTGAACTCCCCGTGCTGGCCAGGCTACCGTGGTAGTTGAACTCGGGCTCACACATAGCCTCGACGATTGCCACCAGGACAGGCATATATTCGGGGCGGCAACCCGCCATAATAGCGTTGATGGCTATCTTCTCGGCGGTGATTACCCTACCTCGCGTGGGCACGACACCAATCACGTCGCTGGGAGCCTTACCCACCTGGGCCAGGAACTGCTGGACCCGCTCTTCCGTGGCGGGGATTATTGGCAGGCCATCGGTCCAGCCCTGGTCGAAAAAATATTCTATGGCTTCCACCATAGTACCCAGTTCAACGCGCTCGGAGGTAAGGTTTTCCTGTTGCATTAGGGGACTCTCCATTAACACTTAGTTGGCCCCGAATAAACATCGGGGCCAATTCGCCGTTATCACAAAATAGACGCTATATCCGTGCGGACCGGGGCTGCCAGGCCATGCTAACCCTGGGCATACTGTTCCCCAATTCCCAAAAAACGCAACCGCCCCGCAGCCAAGGGGACTCTCTGCTGCGGCATCTGGCGGCAATGCCCCCCGGCGGACATGTCCCAACCAAGCCGCCGTCGCTAGCTACCGCCCAAATAGGACATGCAGGCGGGCCGTCCAATCAGCCGTAGACCACTTTTCGGCCCACGTCGGCCCGCCCGCCCGTGTCTGGAACTACTTTTGTTCGGACAGAATCCCAATCACCTGGGGCAGGGCCATCCGCGCCCGTTCTTTCAGTTCTTCAGGCTTCAGGCTACCCAGGGGATGGGGAATAGTCACGAAGGGATAGTTGGGCATCCCGAGAATACGGGCCATGCTCTGAGCCGTGGGGATGAAGGGTTCAGTGCATACCACCGCCGTGGGAATGCCCAGACCCTCGAAGGTAACGCCGTCGTGCAAACTGCACGAAGAGCAGGAGCCTCAATCACCGTTGGAGGTGATGATTATGTCGCAGAGGGAGGCCAACTCCTGCACTACATCCTGGGGACAGGGACGGGACGCCGTGGGCTTGGACCGCTGGATGATGGTAGCAAACTCGTAGCGCTCGCCCAGCAAGTCGGCGACCAGTTCCAGCAGGGCAGCGGCGTTCAGCTTGCTGTTGTCCAACAGGCCCAAAACCTTGCCGTTCAGGTCTTCCGGTCGGGGCGCCAACTCGACATCCGCGGGCAGGGCTGCTGCCGTTGGGTTCAGGACCACTACGTTTGGAGCGGCAGACCCAGTAACCATAGCCGTATCCCTCCGTTCATATTCGTAATACTGTTGCCGTGAGACCCGAACCGGGAGGGAAGGGCCGGATCACCGTCCGGGCCAACCAGTTTTCCCAGTTCCAACTTCTCAGACTCTAGCCAGCATCATAGTTGGCGTCACCAGCCTATGTCAACCAACCGTAGAGAGAATCCAGGGTCTTTCGATTTTCCAAAGAGACCCGCTGGTAAGGGTTTGCGTGGCAACGCCCCAATTGTAGGGGAGCACGACCGTGCGCCCCTAGCCTTATGATCATCGACCCATCTCACCTCGATATTCCTTCACAGGCTCACCATGAGGGGTTTTCCAAGGACAGTCGGAGGACCCAGGGAGAGAGGGGCAAGAAGGGGGGTTAGGCCCGCCGGGTTCCACCCGGGTCAGACGACCATCGCCCTCACGCCGACAAGGCCGGGCACTTTGTTCCCACCTGATAAAGAACAGGGCTTCTAGACGTTGGCAGGCGCAGGCAGAGGGGTCCGCTGGCAGCAGAGGGAGGGGGAATTATCGAAGGCCATCCCCTACTCGGCATCGGCGTATTCCAAGGCGGAATCCGGTTCCGGGCGACCCCGGATATTGCCGATGGCAGCGCCAAGGGCGTGTCTCAGGGTGGGAGCAAACACCAGCTCAATGTTGGCGGGCTGGTTCAAGCCCGCCCGGCAGGCTTCGGGCAAGATGCAGCGGGTGAGGCCCAGCCGGGAGGCTTCCATCAAGCGCCGCTCGGTTTGGGGCACGGCCCGTAGTTCACCACTAAGGCCCACTTCACCAAAGGCAATGGTGCCGGGCTCCAAGGGCCGATTGTAAAGGCTGGACCCCAGGGCCAACGCTATCCCCAGGTCCGCCGCCGGTTCGCCAATGCGGAAGCCGCCGGCCACGCTTACTATCACGTCCTGACCGGCCAACTCCAGCCCGGCCCGCCGTCCGGACACCGCGGCTAGCATAAGCAGGCGATTGTGGTCCACACCGTTGGCGACCCGGCGGGGCGAAGGCCCATAGGCCGGGGATGTGAGGGCCTGCACTTCCAGGAGGATGGGACGGGTGCCTTCCATCATGGGCACCAGGGCCGCTCCCACAGCGTGCTCGTAGCGTTGGGCCAGCAGCGCCCGGGATGGGTCGGGCACCTCTTCCAACCCCTGGGCGGTCATTTCAAACACACCCACTTCGGTGGTGGAGCCAAATCGGTTCTTGCCGCTGCGCAGCACCCGGTAGGTATTGAGGTCCTGCCCCTCAAGGTACATTACCACATCTACCATGTGCTCCAGCACCCGGGGCCCGGCCAGGCTGCCGTCCTTGGTCATGTGTCCGGCAATAAGTAGGGGAACGTCGCGGAGTTTGGCCCACCGCATCAACCGCAGGGCGCACTCCCGTACCTGGACGACGCTGCCCGGCCCGGAAGGCGCATCCCGGTGGTAGAGGGTCTGAATGGAATCGACTATAGCCAGGGCCGGGGGAGCCTGCTCCAAACGGTCGGTAATCTGGTCTACATCGGTTTCCGACAATATGAAGACGCCTTGGCCCGCGAAGCCCAACCGCTGGGCGCGTAGTTTTATCTGGTGGGGCGACTCTTCGCCGCTGACGTAGAGGACCCTCTGCCCGGCAGCGGCGAAATATTGGGCAACTTGCAATAGCAGGGTGGACTTGCCGACTCCGGGTTCCCCGGCCAGCAGCGATACCGAGCCCGGGACGATCCCCCCACCCAAGACCCGGTTGAGCTCTTCGGACGGCAGCCGAAGGCGATGCAGGTCTTCCAGGTCCAGGCGAGACAGTTCCTGCAACGGTTCCTGGGAAGACGCCAGCCAGGCGCGCCGGGTGTTCCCGGCAGGGGCCGCCCTGGTCTCGGTCAAAGGCAAGTTGGAGCCGCAGGCGGGAGCCGGGCAAAATCCCAACCACTTGGCGCTTTCGTAGCCACATTCGCGGCAAACAAAGACCTGGCGCGGCTCTTTTGGGCGTGTCATACAACCCCTATTCCAGCTATTCTCGGCGCAACCTTTTCCGGCGTCCTGAGCCAACTTCGGCATGGCGTGGTAACTGCACGGTGCGGAAGCTCTGCCGGGTACGTCATCCCGATTATACAAGAAGAGACCCCACTTTCGTGGGGTCTCCCTGTCAGTAACCGAAACCTATTGTGGAGCTTCGAGCTAGGCGGAAGGTACAGCCTCGACACCACTCTTGGCGCGGATGACGATTTGATCTTCCTCCACGTCCACTACGGCAATCTCACCAGCCTTGACCCGGCCACCAAGAAGCTCGTCGGAGAGGCGGTCTTCCACTTCGTTTTGGATTATGCGGCGCAGCGGCCTGGCCCCCAACACGGGGTCGAATCCGTGGGCGCCCAGGTACTCGCGAGCGGCCTGGGTAATCTCCAGGTCAATCTGCTTGTCTTCCAATTCTTTGCGAACCATGCCAATCATCAGGTCGACGATGGAGAGAATCTGGTCCTGGTCCAACTGGTGGAAGACGATGGTCGCATCCAGCCGATTCAGGAATTCGGGCCGGAAGAAGCGTTTGACCTCTTCCATGACCTTGTCCTTCATCCGCACGTAGGATTGGTTCTGGGTCTGGGCATCGTCGGCCTTGACTGCAAAGCCCATGGTGGTGTCCCGCTTAATCAGGTCGGAACCCAGGTTGCTGGTCATCACTATGATGGAGTTGCGGAAGTCCACCCTGCGACCCCGGGCGTCGGTCAATTGACCGGCGTCGAATATTTGCAGGAGGATGTTGTACACCTCGGGATGGGCCTTTTCAATTTCGTCCAAGAGGATGCAGCAGTAGTTCTTCCGCCGCACACCCTCGGTAAGCTGACCGCCCTCGTCATAACCCACATATCCCGGAGGGGCTCCGATGAGGCGGGCTACGGTGTGCCGCTCTTGGAACTCGGACATATCCAGGCGGATCATGTTGTCCTCGTGGCCGAACATAAACTCGGCCAATGCGCGCACCAACTCGGTCTTGCCTACGCCGGTGGGCCCAAGGAACATGAACACCCCGATGGGATGGCGGGGATCCTTCAGGCCGGCCCGGGCGCGGCGCACCGCCTTGGAGATGTTTACGATGGCTTCGTCCTGGCCGATGATGCGACCGTGCAGGTCTTCTTCCATGTGGAGCAGACGGGCCGTCTCTTCCTGGGCCAACCGGGTGACGGGAATGCCGGTCCACATGCTGACTACTTCGGCGATGTCTTCCTCGGTGACCTGGGAGCGTTCCTTACCCCTGTCCTCCTGCCATTCCTTTTCCAGGTTGTCCAGGTTGTCGTTGAGGTGAAGTTCCCGGTCCCGCAATTCGGCGGCGACTTCGTACTGCTGGGAAGCGATGGCATCGTCCTTTTCCTTGCGAACCCGGTCCAGGACCTGCATGGCGTCTTTGACCGATGCTGGGGTAGCACTCCCCCGCAGCCGTACCCGGGACCCGGCCTCGTCCAGAAGGTCGATGGCCTTGTCCGGCAGGAAACGGTCGGGGATGAAGCGAGTGGCCAGGGTAGTGGCGGCTTTCACCGCGTCGTCGGTAATGTCCACGTTGTGATGGTCTTCGTAGCGGGCCTTCACTCCCTGAAGGATTGCGATAGTCTCGTCCTGGTTCGGCTCCTCAACCTTAACCGGCTGCAACCGACGTTCCAAGGCCGGGTCTCGCTCGACGTACTTGCGGTAGTCGTCCAGGGTAGTAGCCCCGATGCACTGAATTTCACCCCGGGCCAGAGACGGCTTCAAGATGTTGGAAGCGTCCACAGCGCCCTCGGCAGCGCCAGCGCCTACTATTGTATGAATCTCGTCAATGAAGAGAACACAATTACCCGAGGACTTAATCTCCTCAATGACCTTCTTGAGTCGCTCTTCAAACTCTCCGCGATACTTGGTGCCAGCCACCAGAGCGCCCATGTCCAGGGTGACCAGGCGTTTACCTTGCAGGGTATCCGGCACCTCGCCAGTGCTGATGCGTTGGGCCATAGCCTCAACGATGGCAGTCTTGCCCACTCCGGGTTCGCCCACCAGCACCGGATTGTTCTTGGTGCGGCGGCTGAGTATCTGGGTTACCCGCTGTATTTCGTCCTCCCGGCCTATCACCGGGTCCAGCTTGCTGGAACGGGCGGCCACGGTGAGGTCGATGCCCAACTGGTCCAGGGTGGGGGTGCGGGTACCGGTGCGGGTGCCCTGGGAGCCGCTGGGGGCGCTGTTGCTGAGGATCCGGTGGGTCTCGGCGCGGACCTTGTCCAGGGTTACGCCTAGGCTTTCCAGCACACCGGCGGCCACGCCTTCGCCCTCGCGCAGCAAACCAATTAGCAAGTGTTCGGTTCCAATATAGGTGTGGTTCATGCGGCGGGCTTCGTCCACCGCCAATTCAACCACCTTTTTGGCCCGGGGAGTCAGTCCAATCTCCCCCTGGGTGGGCTTTTCGCCACGCCCGATAATAAACTCCACTGCTGACCTCACCTTGGTCAGTTCAACTCCAAGACCAGACAGAACCCTAGCGGCCACTCCCTCGGTCTCTCGAACTAGGCCCAGCAGAATGTGCTCGGTCCCGATATAGTTGTGGTTAAATCGCTGCGCCTCTTCCTGCGCCAACGATAAGACCCTGCGCGCTCGCTCGGAAAACTTCTCGAATCTGCTTCCCATAACACCGCTCCTAAGGGGCTAAGGTGAGAGCCCTTTCTGGTCTAGAGACATCCCCGTTAGGTCTGCCAACGGGGTACTTGGGGCTACTTGGAAGGAAATTTCCGGGGTTTGGCCGTGTTCAGTTATTTAGGACGCTTTGAGGAATTGCCTGTGCCGGAGAATGGTCTGCCCTTTCCCGTGATTATAGGTTACGACGCAGACAGTGTAAAGGAGTAAGTTTGCCCTGTTAAACTACTTGGCCCGCACCAGTGGTTAAGAAGAACTATCCAAGGAGGGCCAATCCAAGCTCGCTGAGGAAAAGGGCCGGGTGTAATCGAGTGCACTGTCGCTAATCGAAACCCAAATATAACCCCCTGGCGGTGACCTATTTTCCCACTCCGTTGCCAGGGCAGTATCGTCGGCGCTGGGGCGTTTCACTACCGTGTTCGAGATGGGAACGGGTGGGTCCACCCCGCTAGAACCACCAAAGGATGCCTCAGTATGCACTATTTTTCACGATCTGACAAGGGGTTGATAGGGCTGAATCAGGGCCTTTTCATTTTCAGCAAATGTCATTCTGAGCGAAGCGAAGAATCTGAAATCCCTCATCCGGGACCTCGTCCGAGTACCGAAGAAAAGCGATGTGGGCAAGAACTTTAGATTCTTCGCTCTGCTCAGAATGACAGAAAAGTACGGGATGACCAGGTGAGACGAGAATGAAAAGGCCCTGAGGGCTGAATATAGTGATTAGAGGAGACAGCCGAGGTCGAATTGTGGCGTTGGCATTCTTCCTGGATACGACACTTGCCGGGGCTGCCCCGCGCAGGAATTGGAATTGACCCCGTTAGCGCCCTTAACTATAATTTTGCCATCGCGGGCGAGCCGCCCTCGGGAGTGTGCTACCGGCCTTGCCAGCGGTTTCTTCATCGACTTTCCTACTCATTTTCACCCCTTCAATCCAACGTAGAGGAGATAGCAATGGCCCGTGTTCCTGCCGCAACCAGAGAAAGCGTACCCCAGGACCAGCTAGGCGCATTCGACGAATTTGTCCAACAGCGGGGCGGCGTTCCAACCTCCGGCCCAATTTCGATTATGGCCAATGTTCCAGAGATTAGCAGCAGGGGGGAACACCTGCGAGCGTACCTGCGAGGTGACGAGTCCTCACTGCCCTTGAAGGTCAGGGAGTTGGCCATGATAGTCACCGCCCGGGAAATGGACTGCCAGTTTATTTGGAATGCCCACGCCGCCATGGCCCGCCAGGCTGGCAATAGCGATGCGCTGGTGGACAGCCTGCGGGACCGGGCCGAGCTTCCCCAGTTGGCGCCGGAGGAAGCCGCAGTCATCAACTACGGACGGGAGTTCTTCCGCACCCACCGGGTGGTACCGGGGACTTTCGACGCGGCCCTATCCCAATTTGGAGTAAGGGGGCTTACGGAGCTCACCAACCTGATGGGGTACTATGCTCTGCTGGCCTTCAACATCAATGCTTTTGAAGTGGGGCTGCCCGCCGACCACTCGGAGCAGGCGCTGCCGGTATAACCAGCGGCGCTGCCAACGGACATAGGACTCAATGCCAAGCCCCAATCCCAGGAGAAGGTGGTGACCATCTCCCGATGGGCCCCACGGGTCAACCTGGGACGGGGGGAGCCATCGGTCGCTAGGAACCGTTACGAATAAAGTCGGCGGCCCGCTCACCAATCATAATGGCGGTGGCATTGGTATTGGCCCGCGGAATGTCGGGGGTTATGGAAGCGTCAATTACCCGGATGCCCGTCATACCGTGGACTCGACAGAATTGGTCCACCACCGCCATTGCATCGGTGTCGGGTCCCATTTTGCAGGTGCCGCAGGTATGTCCGGCGATGCTGACGTTGTTCAACATCCAGGCGTCCAGCGCGGCATCGGAGGCCAGGTCTTCCCCGTCCGGAGATATTCGCCCGTCAACGGCCCCACTGAAAGTCTGGTGCTGGAAGAGTTCCACGCACCGACGCACCCCGGCGCGCAGCCGCTCCCGGTCGGAAGGGTGCTCCAGGAACTGGTAATCCAGGGCGGGCTGCTGCTGGGGGTCGGCGCTGGTAAGGGTCAGTCCTCCCACGCCCAAGGGCAACTCCAAGCGGCAGCCTGCCCGGATCTCTTCCGCTTCCCGGCCCAGCGGCCCGGAGGTAATGGGCTGCACCTGAATATCGTTGCGGGGACTGGATTCCAGGGAGGCGAAGCGAAGGCCCACCTGGTTCCTGGGAGCATCGGAGTCCAGGAAGTACCCTTCCTTGGGTCGGAACCTCAGGGAAACGGAGGGGTGGTTCCTCATATTCTGCCCCACTCCGGGAAGGTCTTGGACAATTTCAATACCCAAGTCTCGCAGGTGGTCGGCGGGCCCCACCCCGGAGAGCATCAGCAACTGGGGTGAGGCAATGGCGCCGGCGCTCAAGACTATCTCTTCCCCCGGTACGGTGAAGACTTCGCCGCCGCTCTCCACCTCCACCCCCATAGCTCGCTTTCCGTGGAACAGGACCCGCCGGACCAGCACGTTGGGCTTAACGGTGAGATTGAGCCGGTGTCGGCAGAAATTCAGGTAGCCCAAGGCGGTGCTCTGGCGAATGTCGCCAGCGTTGTTCAGGGGCATGGCTCCGACGCCCGTGGCCTCCGGGTGGTTCATGTCCTGGTCTTCGGGCATACCGGCGGCGATACAGGCCTCGAAGAAGGCCGACTGCAGGGGCAGCCAGGTCTCCCGGGAGTGGCGGCGGACGGGAATCGGACCGTCGCTGCCGTGAAAGTCGTCCCGTATATCCAGGTCGGATTCCAACTTGCGGAAATAGGGCAACACCTTGAGGTAGCTCCATTGGTCGTTGCCCAGGCTGGCCCAGCGGTCGTAGTCCTCCGGAGCTCCCCGCAAGAAAATCTGGTGGTTGATGGCGCTGGTCCCGCCCGTCACCCTGCCCCGGGCCACTGCCCGGGGGCTGGAGTGTTTGGGACTAGCCATGCCGACGAAGGACCAGTTGTGGGGGGCGTCGGCTTCAGAAGCAGCCTGGTGGGCGTCGTATTTGAGCTCGTCGGGCAGAAGCTCGAAGTCCGAGTAGTCGGGCCCGGCCTCCAGCAACAGCACCGACCTGCCGGGGTCTTCGGACAGCCGGGCTGCCAGGACGCAGCCCGCCGAGCCCGCGCCAATAATGATTACGTCGTACTTCATTCTAAGCTCCTTGAGGGACCGGCTTGGTTTTTGGACTGTTATATTGGTCGGCATCCCACCGAATAGTCCGACCAGATACGGGACAGGGCCGCGTTGCCAGGAATCCAGACACCAGGAATTGTACGTAGGGCATTGAGTAGAGGCAACCCCGAGAGACCGTGATTCGCCCGCAGACTGCCCGTAAGGGCATGGCGTCGAACGCCTTGAGTATTCTACCCAGCGCGTTCGATGCCTAAGGCGAAGCAGTCTCCTGTAGAGTATAATGTTACGGTGCCCGTGGGGCTCCCGTCCAAAACCCCTTTCATATAACAAGGAGATAAACGCATGGCATTCGCTGGCGCTACCCGGCGACTGAGACTGTTGCTGGCTTTCCCATTGTTACTTGCCTTGTCGCTGCTGGCTCTAGGCTGCACCCCTTCCAGCCCATCCCAGAACGCCAATACCGCCACCGAGTCGCCCACCCCGGACGCCGAGGTTGCGACCCTGGCCGCCCAGTACCAGGGTCAGGACCCCCCTGGGTACCTGCACGCTCTACCCTTACAGGAGATTGAGGTTGGCCCCCAGGTCGGCAAGTACGTTCCGGAATTCTCCCTGGGACTTCTTGACGGCTCGACCATCACCGCCACCAGCCAGGTGAACCAAGGGCGTCCCACCTTCCTCTTCTTCTGGGCCACCACTTGAAGCGTCTGTGTTGCTGAGTTGCAGCGACTGAAGGAAGTTTACCCTCAGTATGCCGATAAGGTGGACTTTTACGCGGTGGGAGTATTTCCCACCCATGACGTAGAGGTTTTTGAAGAGTTTCGAGTGAAGCGAGGGTACCCCTGGCCGGTAGCCGTGCCCCAGGGGGACCTGCTGCCCGACCTCAACGTGGCCATTCAGTCCACCAAAATAGCCTTCGATTCCGAGGGGCTCGTAGTCCACCGAGCGGGCATGGGTAAGGGTTCCCCGGAAATTTGGCACCGAGTCTTTACCGAGCTATCCACTTCCCAGTAGGCCCCTTGGTAAGCACATGCCGGCTAAAGGGGTCATTGAAGGGGTGCTCCCAGGGTAATTCAATTGCCATCACTACGCCTTCGCGCGGTGCAGGCTCCGAGCGGAGCGACTAAGTCCCGATCCAGCACAGCGCCCTCCCCTGGATTCCTGCCTCGTTGCAGAACGGAGCAGGCTCTGCGCCGGAATGACGGTGGGGGGCTGGTGGCCTGCCCTTTGAGGCGAGTTGGTCTCTGCCAGAAGATTGGTCTCTGCCAGAAGAATGGAAAGGCCGTGGGGCACCCTCGGTTGATTGACTTGCCAATGCCTCTTGCGTAATTGGACTGCCCATTTGGCGTCAGGAGCTATTAACCAGGTCGCCACGGCATGATAAAATTGGGCCGTACCCTTCGCTTAAAGCAGGGGTAGCGTCGCTCCCAACAAGCAAGCCCCCAAGCGACCGCCACGGGCCGTTAGCTCAGCTAGGTAGAGCACCGGACTTTTAATCCGGGTGTCGTGGGTTCGATCCCCACACGGCCCACCAGTAATGTACCGTATTCATAACTCCCCCGTTCAGGGCGATCTCCGCAGCGTCCGCTCCCCCTATGGGACTGTCCTCCGGCGTCGGTATGTGGTAGAGGATGGTCGCCTTGCCGGGCCTGACCTGCACCTCCTTGACGAATGACCGGACGAAGGCTTTGGTCTCGGTAAGCTCGCTGGTCTTCAGGAAATCGCTCATCTCTCTGGCGAAGGCGGCGATGGTGTCGGCGCTCTCCAGCACCACCCGCCGCTCGGCCAGCATGGCCCGGGCTTCCTGAGCGGCGGTCTCCAACTGCTCCTGCCGCTCCCGGTGCTCCTTGATGCGGTCGGCGGCGGCGGCCATCTCGATGTCGGTGGTCTCGACGAATTGCCAGATGCGGCCCAGCCGCCGCTTGACCTCATCCAGCTCCGCTTCAATGGTCTCCAGCCGCTGGCGCTGCTCACGCGCGGTCCCGTCCATCTCCTCGTCCAGCAGCTTCACCAGGTCTCGGATGTTGGACTCGGTGAGGACGTTCTCCCGTATCTGCTCGATGATGAGCTCCTCGAAGCTCTTGGCGTTGAGCCTGGGGGTGTCGCAGGTCCCTTTGCCCTTCTTCAGCAGGGAGTGGCAGATGTAGTAGGTGTACTTGCCGCTCTTGGCCTCGGCGGCGGTCAGCGCCTTGCCGCAGGTCTCGCAATTGGCCAGGCCGCTGAGCAGGTATGGGCTGGCGGCGCGGCGGGGGTTCACCTTCTTCGGGGCGCGGGAGTGCATCATCCGGGCGATGCGCTGGAACTCCTGCCTGGTGACGATGGCGGGGAAGGCGTCCTCCACCCGCACCGGCGGGGCGTTGTCTTTGGCGTTTTGCCCCCAGACCAGGGTGCCAGTGTAAGCCTCGTTGGTGAGCATAGCGTGGATGGTGGTCTTGAGCCACCGCTTGCCGGTGGAGGTGGGGATGCCCTCGGCGTTGAGGGTCTTCACGATGTCCAGGTTGCTCTGGCCCTTTAGGGCCATGTCGAAGATGCGCTGCCACGGCGTCGGCGGGGGGATTAAGCTCCAGCCTGGGGCGCTTCTTGGCCCCGTCCTGGACGTAGACCTTCCGGTAGCCGTAGGGGGCGTAGGTGGTGACCCAAAAGCCCCGCGACGCCGCCTCGCGCATCCCCCTAATGACCTCCTGGGCCAAATTCTCGCTATAAAATTCGTCCACGCTCTCGATGATGGCCTCCATCAGCTTGCCGGTGGGGGAATCGTCGGCGTGCTCGGTGATGGAGACGACGCGGACGCCCCGCCGCCGGAGCATGGACTTGAAGGCCACGGCGTGCTCGCGCTTACGGGTGAAGCGGGAGAACTTCCAGACGAGAATCTCCTGGAAAGGGGCCTCGTTCTTGGTGACCTCGTTCAGCATTTTCTGGAACTGGGGCCGGTCGGCGATGCGGCCGCTCTCGGCCTCGTCGATGTACTCGCGGACCACCAGGTAGCCGTTCTTCTCGGCGTAGTCCCGCAGCGCCCGAAGCTGGGCGGCCACGGACAGGTCCACGTCCTGGCGCTCGCTGGAGACCCGGGCGTAGAGGGCCGCCGGTATCAAGTCGCGTCGTTCACTCATTGGTCTCTCTTCCTTCATCCTAGTGTTGTCCAGTGCGGCGGGAGCGCAGCCGTTCCAGGCGTTCCTGGCGGCGAAGCTCCCTTTCCTCGATATACAGGCGGAGGGCCTCCCGCACCAACTCGCTCATGTTGCGGCCCTCCTCGCGCATCACCGCCTGCACCTGCTCGGCCATTTCGGGCGGCAGGGAGAAGGTGATGGTCTTTGACTTCCTGGGTGGGGTCATGGTCTCTCTTTTTGCCGGTCGATATAATAGATTATCTTACTATATATCATCGGGCAACCGGCCCACGCTGTCAAGAAGACGCCGCCAGCTTGGGACGGGTCTGGGTTGTTCAGGGCCGCCCATCTATTCTGCCGACCTGCGGGGCCAGGGCCGCCCGGTACCCGCAGGGCACGGCCACCACCACCATCTTGGCCAGCCGCCCCTTCCAGATCACGGGCTGGGCTACAACGGCGAAGCCGTCTCCCTCGGCGTACTCGGGTCTGCCGCTGCGGGCCGCCTGCTCCGCCAGGGAGCCGGGGGCAGGGACTTGCCCTTCCAGGGAATCCCGCCTCTCCAGCCGCCGGTGAGCCGGGAGCGGCCGGGCACAAAGCCCGCCGTACGCTTTATCACCGTGGTCCGCAGTTGAGCCACGTCATCCCCGGCGGGCCACTGCGCCGGGTCGCCCTGCTCGGGCCGCTCGTACAGGACCACCAGCAGGGGCGGGCGGCGCACCACCTCGGCCAGGCGCAGCGCCACCGCGGCGTAGGCGCAGCGGTACTCCCGTTGCAGGGCCGGCAGGTCCAGGCCCGACGCATCGGCCAGCAGGGAGAATTCCTCCGGTTGCATCAGCACCGCCGCCCCGAAGCGGTTGGCCTGCTGGCACACGTCCAAGACCGGCTTGGAGGCGGAGTGCATGTCCCACAGGGTCTCGTGGATGATCTCGTAGTCTTCGTGGAGCACGGTGAGGTCCCTGGCCCCGTCCCACAGGTCACCCGGTAGTAGATGTGGTACTCGCGCCGGGGCGCGCCGAGGTGGAGGCCCTTCGGCCCCTGGTCCAGGCTCATCTCCGACACTTCCCCGAACCCGGCCCGGCGCATCAGTCCGGTCAGTTCGTCCAGGGTGGGCCGGGTCGAAACGTTGAAGTATTCCACGAAGCGGGCGGCGATTATCTCCGGGTCCAGGCGCTTGCCCTGTTCGTGTTCATCCAGCAGGTCGCGGCAGAAGCCGCCCACGGTCTCGGTCATTCCAATAGCCTCTTGCCGGTGAATTTTTCGTACATCTCCACGATGAACCGCTTGGCGTTGACGGTCAGGGGGCCGTCGGGCCGGGTGCCCACCCGGAACTGGGGATCGTCCAGCACGAAGCGATAGGCCCGCTCCACGTCCATCGCCTCGTCGCTGTAGGGGTCGCTGCGGCCCGTGCCCGGCCCGCTTCAAGAGGTCGCCGGGGTCCACGTTGTACAGGTCGGGCAGCTTGCGGATCAGGTTGACGCCGGGGCGGCGCTCCCCGCGCTCGATCTGGGAGAGATAGGAGCTGGAGACGCCAGTGCGCCGGGTCACCTCCCGCAGGCTCACCCCACCCCGCAAACGGCGCAGCAGCGGGCCGAACTCCTCATCGCCCGACACTACCTGGCCCACCCGGAGCTGTATCCCGACCCCGGCGCGGACGGGGCGGCCCCTGCCGTCCACGGCCACGCCGACGGCGATGGGAAGGCGGCCCCCAAGGAGGATGCGGCGTGAAACGCAAGAAGCCCGCCTTCCGGGCCAGGCTGGACCCGGAAAAGGCGTGGGAGCGCCTCAACCTACTCAACATGAGCCAGAACGAGCTGGCCCGGCGCATCGGCAGGTCCTCCAGCTTCGTCTCCGACCTGTTCAACGGCAGGCGCTACGCCTCGCCCGAGACCCGCCGCCGCCTGATGGAGGTCTCCAGGTCACCCGCTTCGAGGACCTGTTCATCCTGGAGGAGACTAATGAGTAGAGGAACCGAAGCGCCCGTTGACACCCTGTTCATCCCGCCGGGCGTCGCCCTGCTGCCCGAGGGTTTCGTGCGGAAGCTGGAGAAGCTCAAGCACCTGGCCGGCCTCTCCTGGGAGAGGATGGCCGACGCCCTGGGGGTGGACAGCCGCCAGCTCTGGCGCTGGCGCAAGGAGGGCGGCGAGCCCAGCGGCGGCTGCATGCTGGCCCTGGTGCGCCTGGCGATACTGGTGCCCGGCGGGCTGGCCCTGCTCCTGGACGAGGACCTGGTGATAATCCACAGACCGAGGAGGTAGCTACATGACATTGGCGCAACCCAAACCCCTGGAGGACTTCCGCCCTCCGCCCTGGCCCCAGGACTTCGGGCGGCGTCTGGAGCGCCTCAAGGTGTTGTCCGGACTGACCTGGCAGGAACTGGCGAAAAAGCTGGGCGTGACCGACCGGGCCATCCTGCTGTGGCGGCGGGGCAAGCGGAGGCCCTCCGGGGCCAACCTCCTGGCCATCATGGAGCTGGCCCGCAGCATCCCCGGCGGCGTCGAGGCGATGGGCTGCGGCGACGCCGGAGCCTGGGAATAAACGGAACAGATACGGATACGGAGGAGGTATCAACCATGAGTAAGGAATCGGACTTCTACGAACCCGGCCTGAGCAAGGGCTGCCCCCCGCCGCCTCTCCCCGAGGACTTCTCGGTGCGCCTGGGACGGCTGGAGGACCGCACCGGGGTCTCCCTGGAGGACTTCGCCCGTCGCTGCGAACTGGACGTGGAGCGGGCCAGAGAGTGGCGCTGCGGCGTCCTCCCCAACGCCCGGGAGATGCGGGCCATCATGGATTGGGCCTGCTCGGTGGAGGGGGGTCTGGCGGTGATGCTGCGGGATTCCTCCGAACCCTGGCCCTACCGGGGGTAGGCCGTGGGCCGCCGCCAGCAATGGGTCTACCACGTAGAACCGGAGGAGTTCCCCCCGGATTTCCCACAGCGGCTTGATCGCTTCCGGCAGGCCGCCGGGATGAGCTGGCGGGGTCTCTCCCGCCGGCTCAGGGTCAATTCCCGCACGGTGCGCCGCTGGAAGGCCGGAGCCGCCCCAGGCTCCGGCCACCTTATCACCCTGTTCGGTCTGGCCGCCGGTATGGGACTGCTGCACCTGCTGCTGCCGGAAGTGGGGGAGCCGGGGGACGCCGGAAGTCTTGATGGGTTAGGGTTGACCGGGAAAGGACGCAATCCGTAAGAACTCGCGGCAGGGTTCCCACCCAGACTGAGAAGGCCGGACGCTTCAATACGTCCGGCCTTTGGCTTGTCCTGGGCAGTGCTCCCCCTCGCCGGTTTCCAGATTTTCATGGGGGCCATGACAGGTTGCCCCATTCCAGCAAGAACCGTCTCAAGGGCTCTGATATTACCGCACCCAACAGAACGCCGACGATGGTTAGAGAAACGGCGGACCAGATCGGGCTGAGTTACAGCATTCCAGGGACGAAGATGGCAACCAGCATTGCCGGAAGGAACAGGGTGGTCATCGCCAATGCCTGCATCCCGGGGCCGCACATTCTGCGGTATTTGGTGCATCGGGCGTAACCCAGGACCCACCGTGCCAGAGGCGCCCAGAAGACTCCGACGAGCATGACCAGCAGCACCGGCAACAGGAGAAACCCCCAGGACTCGTCAGCCATCACCAATGTCGCCGTCCAGTAAATCATCATCACAGCCAGCGCCACCATCAACCCGGTCAACAGGAACCAGTTGCGGCCCAGCAGTTCCCAGACCAACCACGCCCACGGAAAGACCCCAACCCCCACGGCCGAGTTGGACACCAACTCACCCACATTGAACCTTTCCCCCGTGACCAGTAGAGACGCGGGCACAATGAACAGCGCGAACCTCAAATCGTCTCCCCTCGATTTGAGGGGCCTCGGTTCAGAAAGCAGTTCGGAGACCGGCGCCATTACGACCAGCAGGCTCACCAAAACGCGCACCACCAGGCTCTCAAATAGCCCAAAGTACCAAGTCAGCAGGTAGACCGGCGCGCAGTAGACCAAGACGCTCACTAGGAAGCCGGTGGTCCGGGGACGGACTGCCCCGTACACTTTGTTGAAAACGGTCCTGAAGATGATGCCTCCGCCTTTGGCGGTCCCGCCGGTATTGGCACCAGCCGGAGACGGGGATCAGCCTGTCAGATCGGTGGCGCTGGCAACTCCGGGCCTTCCGGGTGTTTACCGCCCTCTGGTCAGGGTGAGTATGGCAACTGCGGTGCGTTCGCTTTGGCTGGTTCGAAGGAAATCGGTGATGGCGGCTTCGGCTTTGTTCAACCAGGTGGTCGCAGTCTGAGCGGTGAAAATCGCTCGCGGATTGTAGTCCGCGTTGTGGCGTTCGTTTTGGAGGTCTCGGAACAGGTCGGCGAAGATTTGCGCGTCGGTTGAGAGGCTGGTACGGTTCTGTTGAAGTTGAGCTTTTGTGTGGTTGTGGTTCAGGCCACGGTATATCCGCATCCATGCGTCGGCTGTCAGTTGGTCATGGGCGGGACCGACAAGCACGTCGGCGTTGCTGGCGGTGAGAGCGTGGAACGCTGCGTAGTAGGCAGTGCTGATGGCCCGTCGTATAGCTGCCGGAGCAGGTTGGGTGACTGGCGGCTGCGGGGTGAGGGTTGCCCGTCCGGCGGCTATGAGGTCCGTCCAATTGATCGGCGTCGGGGGTTGAAAGGCCGGTTGGTTGGCACCGATAGTCATGCTGGGATTTCACTTCTGTTTGCGTAGGCGATGGTTGGTCGGTCAAAGCCTCGTTCGGCGCACAGCGGGTCGATGTGCAGAGAGAATTTGTTGAGAGCGCGTACGTCGAGTTCGGGATGGTCGTCTTCGAGGATTACGGTGGTTCTGATGTAATCGTCGCCGTCGGGGCCTGTCAGGAATCTGAGGTTACCTCGGCAATGACGAAAGCCTGGGACAGATATCCGGCGATCTCGGTGTGGACGAGGTCGGAAATGTGGGCTAGGGTTGCGTGAGAGGCGGTCATAGCGTTAGCCTCCATGCCAGGTTGGTACTCAAATGTTATTGCTACCGTGGCCGGAGGGTCAAGCGGCCGCGGTGGGCGGAGCGCTGGAACGGGATACGCACGCTGGCCTCCGTTGCTGCACGCCGAATAGCCGGGAACCGGGATGCTTGCAAGCGGGTAGCGTCGATAGGGGCGCAGCCGTTGGTTTATGGAGCGGATGCCTTTGGCCGGGCTCCTTCACGATCCAGTTCACTGCGACACTTTATCCACGCCGGAATACCGTCCAGGTGCCAATTCAACAGCTTCGAGGTGTGCAGGTCTTCGATGGGGAAATAGTTGAGGACATTCAGGGTTATGACGGGGCCGTTGAATGCGAACATCAGCAGTTCCAGGGGTATTGTTGGGTACCGTTGCAGGATATCGGCGATGAGCGCTTGGTCCTGGCGCGTTGATAGCCTGAACTCCGACCGGTCGGGTCGTCGGTGTCGAGCCACATAGTCACGGAAGAAGCGCCCGGATGGGTCAGGTCGCACAGGTCACCGTAGCATCTCCTGACGTTTTCGGCGTTCAGGTCCCCGAAGATGTTCAGGTACTCCTGCACTTGACGCGCCTCGTGGGTCGGTGGCGCGTTGGCGCGTTCCGGTCGCTTCAGACGCCGCGCGTGGGAGTAGTGAATGAGTTCGTTTTCCACCTCGGTGGAAATAAGAATGGAGGTTGCCCGACCCTCCAGAGACTCGGTGATCGCAGAATGGAGATGTGCCAGCGTCAACGGAGTGCCGATGAGGGCGGTAGCTGCATCGGCCGCCGACTCCATGAGACCCCGAAGGGCGGCGGCGAAAAGGAGAAGATTGTTCTCGGCCGAGGCTTGCTCCACTCCGGAAAGCCAACGTCGGCTTCTCAAAATAGCTGTCGCGGAGGCGAGATGCGCCCTCCCGAGGGTCTCGGTCCAGTAGACCCGCATCGCTTCGCTCACATCCCGTTCCAATAAGTCCTTGTACTCTTCGTCGTCCATGATCGTGTACCGCGTCTCCAATCGGTCCAGGCCCAGGCCGTCGACGATTTCAACAAAGCGAACCCCGTCCGGGTTCAGCACCGATTCCATTCCAGCCATTTCACTCACTCCTGATCGCTTTGTTGCCCTTGTGTTTGCCTGGAATCCACCGCACCCCTCTCCTGCTACAGCTTCCGCTGCACTACCGTTGGCGATTCGTACCCATCATCTACCGGAAGGTCCTTGGCGTGGGCCGCCTGCACCGCCAGTTTGTCGCAGCGTTCGTTCTCAACGTCGCCCGCGTGTCCCCGCACCCATCGAAACTCTACCTCGTGAGTGTCGCACAGGTCGAGGAGCCTCCCCCACAGGTCGGGATTGACCGCTTGTTCCGCATCCAACCGTTGCCGCGCCACCGATTGGCCCAGCCCGCCGACCTGCCCCCGCAGACGAGGGCGGCCTCGGAGTCGCTCCAACGCCTGCTCACCGAGCTTGAGTCCCGCGACGGCATCCTCGACCGGCGCTTCTACGCCGTCTGCGAGTTCGAGCGGGCCGACGACCTGCGCGGCCTGCTGTCGAGGGCCGGGCTGTCCGTCCACCCACTGAAGGGTAGGCAGCTTCGCATGTTCCTGGTGGCAGCCGCCCTCGGCGGCTCCCCCGCAGAGTCCGACGAGGAGACGCCGGTCGAGGTGGAGATAGGCCCCCGCGACATGCGCATCGGCCTGTCTGGGCAGCAGACGGGCGGACACCTCACTCGCTCCCTTCACCTGGGCAAGTGGCCCCGGTCGCTGGCCCCCGGCTTCCTCCAGAGCCTCATGACGGCGGGAGTGCCGATGGACCTGTCCGTCCACCTGGGGCCGATACCCACCGAGCAGGCGGCAAGGACGTTGGAGTGGCAGAAGGTGCGCTTCGAGTCGGCGCAGTCCCTCTCCTTCAAGCGCGGACGCACCATGTCCCCGGAGGCGGAGAGCGCCCTGGAGGACGTGACCCGCCTCAGAGACGAGGTGCAGCGAGGGCGGGAGCGGCTGTTTCACGCCTCCCTCTCCGTCACCCTGCACGCGAAGGACGAAACGTCGCTGAAGGAGATGACCCAGCGGGCCAAGGCGCACTTCGCCGCCACCCTGGGCAAGCTGGACGACCTGGCCTTCCGCCAGCGCGAGGGGCTGCTCTCGACGCTGCCCCTGGGCCTGAACGCCGTCGCCGAGTGGCGCAGCCTGGACACCTCCAGCATCGCCCGTCTCTTCCCCTTCTCACCCCCCGACCTGGACACCCGCAGCGGCACCCTCTACGGCATCGACATGCGAGCCTACGACCCCCGGGACGGCACGCACCTGAACGCCAACACCGCCGTCCTCGCAAGGTCGGGCAGCGGCAAGAGTTTCGCCACCAAGCTGGGGATGCTCCGGGGCCTGTGCCGCGGCGTCACCGCCTACGTCATCGACCCCGAAGGCGAGTACGCGGACATGGCCCGCGCCGCAGGAGGGCGGGTGCTCTCCCCCGGCGTGCCGGGCCAGGGCATGAACCCCTTCGTCATCGACAAGGGAGACTCCGAGGAGCTTCTCCAGCGCATCGGCAGCCTGAGACGGCTCATAGAGGTCATGGTCGGCGAGAGTCTCGGCGCGGAGCGAAGGGCCTCCCTGGACCACGCCCTGGCGGGCTACTACACCCAGCCCAGGGAGCGCACCGGCTTCCGGGACTTCTACGAGTACCTGCAAGGAGATGAGGCGGGAGGGGAAGACATGGCGAGGCTGCTGCGCCCCTTCGCAACGGGCAGCCTGCGCAACCTGCTCTCCAACGAGGCCCTGATCACCGTCTTCGACCTGCGGCTCTTGGAGCCGGAGCTTCGCCCCGCCGCCGCGATGGTCTGCACCGAGACGGTGTGGGCGGCAGCGGCCCAGGACCCCAAGCCCCGCCTGCTGGTCGTGGACGAGGTGTGGAGCATCATGCAGCACCCGGAGGGAGCGGCCTTCATGGTGAGCATGGCGAAGCGGGCCAGGAAGCACCGGCTGGGGTTGCAGTTCATCACCAGGACGTCCAGGACCTCCTGAGCGAGGACACCTCCCGCGCCATCACCGGCCACTCCGGTCGCGCCCTGCTTCAGAACGCCGCCTTCAAATTGCTGCTTCAGCAGGACGCGGCGGCCATAAGCACGGTGGGCGACGCCTTCGACCTTCCCCAGGACCTCCAGCGATGGCTGCTGTCGTGCCCCAGGGGAGACGGGCTGCTGCTGGCAAAGGGCAACCGCTTCCCGGTCCGCATCGAGGCCACGCCGGAGGAGACGGCAGTAATTGAGTGGCGGCCGGGGAGCCACAGGTAGAGAACGCAACGACGGACACGCAGAGAGAGCGCCAATAGAGAGGAGTAGAGCATTGAAGCTGAACCCGAAGAACCTGTTGTTCGGAAACGCCGAGGGAAAGAAAAACCCCGTGCTGCTGGCGGTGACGCCGCCGCGCACCGGGGAGCGCACCCTGCTGGGCGTCGAGAACCTGCTCCAGTCCATCGCCGTCCCCGAGCCCTTCTCCCTGGATCTGGCCGGGGACGTGGACGGCGTGACCCTGATGGCCCGCTGCCTCGACGGAGCGGTGGTGCGGAGCCAGCTCTCGGCCCACTACCCCCAGGCCCGCATACGGAAGGTGGACGAGGAGGACGACCCGCTGCGCGTCGACGAGGGGGAGGAGGCGTGGTCTGCGGGCCGACGGTCCCGAGTACGTCCCCCTGCGCACCTTCCGGGACGACGACCTGCTCGACCCCGGCTCCGATCCCCTCATCGCACTGATGGGCGCTCTCTCGGAGCTGCACGAGGGGGAGCGCGTGGTGGCGCGGCGGCTGCTGCGCTCCCTCGGCCCCGACTGGTCGCAGGCCCACATGGAGAAGGCCCACAAGCGGCCGGGCATGGAGCCGAGGGAACCCGCCTACATCTTCCAGACCAAGCCCCTCCAGATGGACGGCGTGACGATGGCCGTCCTCGGCCTGGGGGCGCTGGCCGCCCTCAAGGGCTACCTGTGGGTGCAGGACGGGGAGATATGGAAGGCGGCGCTCCTGGGAACGGGCGTGGCCCTGGGGCTGGCCGTCGGCGGCTGGGCCTGGCACCGCTGGAAGAGGGCCCGCAACCGCGTCGAGGACCCGATCCTCATCAAGGAGAAGGTTTCCGCATCGCCTTCGACGCCGAGCTTCAGATCACGGCCGTCCTGCCCCCGGACACGGGGCCGCAACGCGCCACGGAGCTTCTCGGGCCGGTGGCCGCCGCCTACCGCCACTTCGACACCCCCGCAGGCGCCCGCTTCAAGGTCGGCAAGGTGCGGCCCGTCATGCCCGCCCCGGAGATGATAGAGCCGTCAGGCTCCGGTCTCTTCGGCAAGCGCAGCGTCCTGGGAGTCCGCGAAGCCGCCTGCCTGTGGCACCCGCCCGGAGCCGGGGACGAGACGCCCCTGGTCGAGCGGTCCGGGGCGAGGGCGCTGATGCCCTCGGCCAAAGGCGTCCGGGGCGGGGCGCTGGTGGGCGACACCACGGCGGGCAAGCCCAAGCCCATCCAATTCCCCGAAGACCTGCTGACGCGTCACCACCTCTACGTCGCCCGTACCCGCATGGGCAAGTCCACCCTCATGCACCATGTCGCCGCCCACAAGATGCGGGAGAAGGCCGAGGGCAGGGACGGCGACGCCATCGTCGTCATAGACCCCCACGCCGACCTGGTGGGCGGCTTGCTGGAACAGGTGCCGGACTCCCTCATAGACCGCGTGCGCCTCATCGACCTGGCCGACCGCCGGGGCGCTCCCGGCATCAACCTGCTGGACACCCGCATCTTCTCCGACCGCGACCGCACCGCCGACTCGGTGGTCAGGGTGGCGAAGGGGTTGTGGGAGCAGTGGGGGCCGAGGATGCAGTCCATCCTCGAACAGACCGTCAAGACCCTCCACGAGGCCAACGAGCACCCGGAGACCGACGAGAGCAGCCAGTACACCATCCTTCACGGGCTGAAGCTCCTCTCCGACGAGACGTTCCGCAAGGGCGTGCTCAAGAGGGTCTCCGACCCCTATCTGCTTGAGTGGTGGGCCAGGGACTTCGGGAGTTGGCACCCCCAGTACAAGGCCGAGGCCCTGGCCCCCGTCCAGACCCGCCTCTCCTACTACGCATCCTCCAAACGCGCCCGCGCCATCCTGGGCCAGTCCCGCTCCACCATCGACCTGCGGGAGACCATCCTCGACGGCGGCATCCTGCTGGTCTCCACCGCCCAGGGGAGCGTCGGCAGGGACGTGGCCGCCCTGGTGGGCGCGTCCCTCCTCAACCTGGTCGATTCAGTCATCCGGGAGCAGGGCGACCTGCCCCTGGAGAAGCGGCGCGGCGCGCTGGTGGTGGTGGACGAGATGCAGTCCATGCCCGGCGTGGACTACGAGTCGATGCTCAGCGAGCTCGTCAAGTTCGGCGCGTCATTCATCCTGGCCACCCAGAGCCTCGCCAAGCTGGACGACCTCTCCCGGACCATGCGGGACACCCTGCTCGCCAACGTGGGATGTCTCGCCGTCTTCCAGGTGGCCGGGTCCGACGCCAGGACGCTGGTCTGGGAGCTGGGCAAGGACCGGGTGACCGAGGACGACATCACGTCGCTGCCCGTGCACCACTGCTACGTTCGCGCCACCGTCGGCAAAGAGCGGATGCCCGCCTTCTCGATGATGGTGCGCAAGCCGGAGGAGGGAGACCCCGGCGTCGCTGCCCGCATCCGCGCGGCGGCCTCCGGATACACCCTGACGGCCCACGACATATCGGACGGCGACGCCGACGCGCAGAAGAAGGTGGGCGACTACCGCAAGGCCGTCGAAGACCTGGAGAAGGGCGGCGAGCGGACGGAGGAGCAGGCCGCGCCGCAGGACCCGGAGCGCAGGAAGCAGGTCAGCAGGCGGAACAGGGAGGGCTGCCGAAGACGCCGAGGGGGAGACGACGCGAAACGCCGCTGAGGATAACGCGGAAGAGGAGGCGAAGGAATGAAGCCCGGCGGATGTGAAGACGAGCTGCTCCGCGCCCTGGCGCGGATGCCCTTCTTCGACCGGCTGGAGATGGTCGCCGTCTCCGGCTGGTCCAGGGGGGCGGTCTACGAGGCCGTAGAGAGGCTGGAGAGCGGTGGGTTCGCCGCCTCGGTCCCCCACGCCACCGACCTCGTTCCCCCGACGCGGAGGTTCCACCTTACCGCCGCCGGGCTGAGCCGGCTGGCCGGGGAGGAGGACATTGACCTGGACGAGATTGTCCTCAGCCATCCCGTTTCCGCCGCGTGGCGGCGCATCCTGATGGAGCGCCTCGACGCCCTGGCCGTCATATACCGGCTGGCCGCCGCCGTATCCGGCGTCACCTACCCCATACGCTTCCGGTGGTACAGGGCTGAGCCTCTGGACGCCGCCCTCGCCCTTCCCGACGGGCGCACCGTCGGCATCGTACGCCGGGGTCTCACCTCCGACCGCACGGCCTTCTCCAACCGGATGCGGCGGCTGCGGGACGGCCCGCTCCCCGGAGCCGTCCTCGTGCTCATGCCCGACGAGGTGGGGCTGAGACACGCCCGCAGGATGCTCACCGGCGCTCCCGTTCCCTGCTTCCTGGCCCTGGAGCGGGAGGCGGTCTCGGCAAGTCCCGGCGACCCGGCGTGGAGCCCGCCGGCCGTCCACACGGCCATCGACCTGCGCTCGGTCCTCGACCGGGCGGAGCCGGGAAGCCCGCTTCCCGCAGAACCCGAGCCGTCCCAGGCATCGGCGCCCGCCGACCTCGCCGTCGAGGGTCCGGGCTGGAACGTCCCCGACCATATGCTGCCCTGTTTTCTGAAGCCCGCTAAGAAGCGCGCTCTCGACCTGCTCTCGGACTGGCCCTGGATCGTCCTCAAGGACCTGGCCGGGCTGCTGGGCGTGTCGGCTCCGAGAGCGTCCCAGCTGGTCAACCCCCTGGAGGGCTTCGGCCTGGCGACCCGCGCTCCCGGCGCGGGCGGACGCCTGACCCTCACCGACCGGGGGCTGGCGGTGCTGGCCCGCAGGGACCGCACCTCGGTGGGCGTGGCGAAGAAGCGGTGGAGCGTCGCGCCCCTGGTCCCGAAGGACCCCTTTGACTGGCGCAACGTGTCGGGCGGGAGAAGCCGACAGCTACTCAGGAACGTGGAGCACACCGCCGCCGTCCACGCCTTCGTTGCGGCCCTGGCGAGGCAGGCAGGCTTCCTGGGCTGGGAGATAGCCCAGCTCGACCCGCCCCGGAGAGCCTCCCGGTACTTCCGGCACGAGGGCGGGATGCGCTCCATCCACCCCGACGCCTTCGGCCTCGTGCGCAAGGGCGGGACGGCCTGGCCCTTCTTCCTGGAGTGGGAGCGAAGGGCCGTGCGGCCCTCAACCATGTCGGAGCGGCTCGCCCCCTACCTGCGCTACTACTCGTCCCATAGGCCCACCGACGACCATGGCACAAGGCCCGACGTCCTGATAGTCTTCGACGGCGACATCGCCCACACCCACTTCCTGCGCGTGGCGCGGGAGGAGATGGGGACGAGGGGGGGACGGTCCCCCTGTGGGTCTCCCACAGGGAGGCCATCGACGAGCTGGGGCCGCTGGGACGCGCCTGGCGCATCCCCGGCGACTGGGAGTCGCCCTAGGCCCTGCCCGCCTCAGTGAACGACAACCAAGGGGCGGGAGCGTGAGCCTCTGCGCCGCTCCCGCCCCGATAGGAGAACGAAGAGCCATGCGTCCACACACCGGCGATTCGAGCGGCCCCCGGAGGCGTCGAGGACGGACCGTCGTCCGGCTTGACACGGCGGCCGTCTGGGAGCGGCTGGCACTGCTCAACCGCTCCCAGAACTGGCTCGCCAGGGAGATCGGGGTCAGCCCCGGTTACGTCTCCAAGCTGGTCAACGAAGGGCGAGCGCCCTCGGGACGCATCCGCCAACGGATGCAGAAGGCCCTCGGCGTGAACGACTTTCACCAGATTTTCAGATTGGAGGTAACAGATGACGAACCGTAACGCTGAACCCCGTTTCGACGGGACCGACCGGACCGCCGCACACGGACGAGTGCTGCCCTACCAGAGCGGCGTGCTGTCCGAAGACTTCAAGGACCACCTGGAGAGCCTCAAGGAGGCCAGCGGCCTCACCTGGAGCGCCTTCTCCCAGACCATCGGCGTGGACCGCAAGCAGGTACGCCGCTGGCGCAGGAAGGGCGTCGAGCCCCCCGGGGGAGCCATGGAGTCCCTCTACCGCTTCGCGGGCCGGTTTCCCGGCGGCCTGGACATCCTCATGGGCGACGGCTTCCAGATGAACCTCTGGGAGACGGACGACCAGGAGGAGACGGAGGACGAGGAGAACCAGGAGGAAGAGGAGAGCTAGACCCGGCCCACGGCGCCGCCGGCATTCGCCCGGTCCGTCCGCGCCGGCGGCCCATCAGACAAGACCTGTGGCGATATGAAAGAAGCGAAGAGACAGAAAAGACGGGGGAGGCCCGCCGAGGACGCCCCGGAATGAAGGTCGTCGAGATCGACTTCAACCCCGGCCCCGACGCCGAGGAGCGGCTGCGCCGTCTCTTCACCATCCTGGTCAAGCTGGCCGACGACGACCTGCCCCTCCCAGGGACGGACCCGTCGCCGGACGACGGCAGCGAGGCGGAACGCTGATGCCTTACCCTCCGACCCTCACCGTCATCAGCCTCGGCGGAGGCGTGCAGTCCTCGGTCATGGCGCTCATGGCGAGCCAGGGGGCATTCGACCCCGCGCCGGACTGCGCCATCTTCGCCGACACCCGTTGGGAGCTGCCCAGCATCTATGCACATCTGGAATGGCTTGCCAGTCATTTGACGTTCCCGCTGTACGTCGTGGACAACGGGCGCAGCCTCCGCGAGGACGTGAAGGCCCTCACCAATCATTCAGGCAGCACCCGCTATGTTGACATCCCCGTCTACCTCAAGGGACGCGAGGGAGAGGGAGATGGCATCGGGCGGAGGCAGTGCACCGACAACTACAAGATCAGGCCCATACGCAAGAAGATACGCGAGATGCTCGGACTGAACAGGGGACAGCGGGTCCCGTCCGGCGTCAGCGTCGAGCTGTGGCTCGGCATCTCCACCGACGAGGCCATCCGCATGAAGGACTCCCGGGACCGGTGGATAACGAACCGCTACCCGCTCATCGAGGCCGGCATGTCCCGGAGCGACTGCGCCGACTGGTGGGCCGCCCGCTACGACAGGCCCCTGGAACGCTCGGCCTGCGTCGCCTGCCCCTTCCAGTCCCGCCAGCGGTGGGTGGAGACGAAGCGCAGGTGGCCCGAGCTCTTCGCCGAGGCGGTGCAGATCGACGCCAACCTGCGGGAGGGGCTGGCCCTGGACAAGACCGCCCTACTGCACTCCCTGCGGATGCCCCTGGCCCAGGCGGTCGCGCTGGACGAGGCGGCCTGGGGAGACAACGGGCAGGCGGACGGCTTCGGCAACGAGTGCGAGGGGCATTGCGGCGTCTGAACGGCGTGTTAGACCAGTGTTGATGCACCGATGTAGATATGTTATGCTTATGCATCATGAGAACTACGATCTCGCTTGACGACCAGCTTGCGAAGCAGGTGCGTCGCGCAGCCGAAGCCCGCGGCATCAGCGTAAGTGCCTTCATTGCCAGGACGTTGGACGACGCTCTGAAGCGTCGCGAGATGTCGGAGTCTCCGCCATTCCGGTTGGTAACCGTGCGCGGTGTTCACCTCCGCACCGGAGTCGATCTCGACCAGCCGAGGGCGCTCGACGCAGAGGATGACGAGGCCCTGTTCAAGCGTGGACGTCGATGATTCGATATGTTGCTTCCTGACGTAAATGTCCTGATATACGCGCACGTCGAGGACTCGACCCCCGATCATGCCGAGTATGCGAGTTGGATCACCCGTTTGGCGACAGGGCCGGAACCGTTCGCTCTCTCCGTCCTCGTTCTGTCCGGCTTCATCCGAGTCGTGACCAACCCCCGAGTCTTCGACCCGCCGTCTACTCTCGATCAGTCGTTCGCGTTTGTATCCTCGCTGGCAGAACGCCCGACAGCGCGCATTGTGGGTCCTGGCCCGGATCACCTGGACATATTCGAAAGATTGTGCCGTGAGTCCGGAGCCACCGGCAAACTGGTCGCTGACGCCCAGCACGCGGCAATCGCTATGGAGCATGGCTGTACCATGGTGTCGACCGACTCCGACTTCAGCCGATTCCCAGGGCTTCGGTGGCAGCACCCGCTGCGCCCTGACGGGGTGTAGCGTCATTCCATACTCCTGCCCAAGCCTCGGTCTGGGTAGTGCGGCGAATAGACTGTACTACTCGCAGACCCCCTCCCGACAGGAGGCGGGTTTTCCTGATTTCAGAGTATGCCAAAGGAGGCAATCATGGGGAGAACCACCGATAGGAACACGGAACCGAAACGGGCGGCCATCTACGCCCGCGTCTCGGACAAGAGCCAGGCCTAGGAGGACAAGACTTCCCTATCCGAGCAGATAAGCGACATGGAAGCCTACTGCGAGGACAAGGGCATGACCATCACGGCACGCTACCAGGAGGTCGGCCGGGGCTGGTCCAAGAAGCGGCCAGAGTTCCAGCGGATGCTGGCCGACGCCAAGATGGGACGCTTCGACACCATCGTCTGCTGGAAGTCCGACCGGCTCAGCAGGGGGATGTACCCCGCCGCCGCTCTCATGGAGGTCGTCGAGGCGTACCGCATCGGCATCGGGGCCGTCATGGACGCCATCGACATGAAGACCTTCGGCCTCATGGCGGCCATCGGCAAAATAGAGCTGGACAACTTCCGCGAACGGGCCGGAATGGGCAAGCGCGGCAAGGCCAAGCAGGGACGGCTGCCCACCGGGTCGCCCCCCTACGGATACCGCGTCAACGACGCAGGCAACCTCCACGTCTACGAGCCGTAAGCCGAGTTCGTCCGCCGCATCTTCCGCCAGTACTCTGACGAAAGCATGACCGCACCGGCCATTGTCCTGGGGTTGGAGCGGGACAGCGCGCCCCTGCCGCCGAGGTCTCGAAATGGCGGAAGGAGCGGGTTCACGCCATCATGAGCGAGACCTACAGGGGCACCTATTGGTACGGCAAGACCAGTTGGGTCACCACCGAGGAGGGAACGCAGGGCACCAGGAACCCCAGGGACACCTGGATAGGGGTGCCGTTCCCGCCGCTGGTGGACGAGAAGACCTGGGAGCGGGTGCGGGCGCGCAAGTTCAAGCGGTTCAGCCATTCCAAGCGCAACACCAAGACCTTCTACCTCCTCCAGCACATGGTCAAATGCGCCGAGTGCGGGCTTGTACCTCGGCGGACGGGCCGTCACCAGCAATTACCAGACCCAGAACGGGAAGCGGTACGTCTACAAGGTCGATCCTCCCCGCCGCTACTACCGCTGCTTCGGGATGTCCGTCCACAAGTTGGAGTGCCGCAGGCCGGGTTTCATCAAGGCCGAACATCTGGAGGAGTTCGTCTGGAACGAGGTCAAGAAGATGGTCCAGCACCCCGGCCTCATCGTGGCGGGCATTGAGTCTTTGAACACCCAGGAAGATGACGGCTGGGATAAGGAGATCGAAAGGGCCGAGCGCGAGCTGAACAGGGTGCAGTCAGAGGAGGACAGGGCCATCAGGCTGTACGTGTCGGGCAAGATCACCGAGGCCCAACTCGACCATCAGCGCAAGTTCATCACCGAGCGGTTGGAGACGCTCCGGGCCGAGCTGGGTGACTACCAGGCGCAGCAGAGGGCGCTGGCCGAGAAGCGCATCCTCATGGAGAACATCGTGGCCTGGGCCGGTAAGGTTAGGGACCGACTGGACGACGTGCCCTTCGAGAAGCGCCAGGACATCCTGAAGCTGCTGCTCGACCAGGTGGTCATCGACCGTGACAACAACGTCCGTCTCACCCTGGGCATCCCTACGGAAGATCTCGTGTCAACTAAGAACTCTGAAACAAAGTTCGCAATTCGGTCTGCTTAGGCCCACTTTTTCTGGCCTACATGTATCCGAGGCAAGACCGACCCGCCGAGACCCATCTCCTCGGTGCCTCCGCCCCCGTTGCCCGTCTACCCACCCATGCCGGGCGACCAATTGTAAATCTTCGCCAGTGTTCCGCCCATCAGTGCGACACGCTCTGAACCTGCGAGCTGGTCGGTAACCCGGAATGCCTCAACTCCCTGCTCGTAGGTCAACAGATTCACCGCCCTGGTCCAGTCGGTACCCCACAGGCACCGATCAAAGCCGAAGGCGTCGAATACCCTGATAAGAGGTTCCCAGATGTCCGGGTAGGGAAATGGCTCATGGGAAAGGGTGCAGGCACCGGAAATCTTGATGACTACGTTGTCGTATTCTGCCAGCGAAAGCACGTTGGCCAAGTCGGCAAAGGGTTCGGGAGGGGCTGGGGGCTCGAAGGGTTGGACCAAGCCCACATGGTCAATCACTATCCGGGTATCTGGATGCCGGCGAGCCAGTTCACGTAAGAGAGGCAGCTTGGTCGAACACATAACATTCACCGGAACGCTGGCCTGGGCGCCGGCAGCGAGGATGCGATTGAGACCCGGGTCGTCCGCTTCAAATGGCTGGGAGTTAAGCATGACGCGCGCCCCGACTACGCCGGGCCTCCCCGTCCACTCGGCTATCTCGTCAGCCACCGTCTCCGACTGCGGATCAAATGGCTTGATCAGGCCGAACCGGCCCGGGTGTTTCGCGTATACCTCCAGTACGTAACTGGCATCGTAGCGATACATGGTGAATGGCGAAACCAACAAAGCCCCGTCAACACCGACTGCGTCCATCGCTGCCACCATATCGTCGCCGGTGACCTCATCGGGGCCCTGCAAGACTCCGCTCCAAGGACGTTCAGGACGGTTTCGCTCGTAGGCATGTACTTGGGAATCAATCGTCGGAGTCCGAGTCACCATCGTCTCTCTCCCTATTTTTCATATATGCCGGGGCGGTGCGTGAGGTGCTGCGCCACAGATCCCCTGGATTCTTGACTGCGACACGTCAGTTTACACTTGGACCGGGCTTCGAATAGCAAAGGCCCTGGCACGGGGCAGAGCGCCATTAGATAGGTCTTCTGCGCCGGCTCAGCCGAAAGACCGGCGTTTAGCTAAAGTGGGGGATTACCTCTTCCCCCAGCACCTGAATGGTCTGGAGCGCCTGTTCCTCTTCGTCCAGCGCGCACCGGAACAGGACCCGGTTTATGCCGACTCTCTCCAAGGCTTCCAGGTATTCGACGCACTCGCCAGGACCTCCCACAACCAACGTCTCCTCCAACTCCAGGGGTGCCATGCCCCGGTAGCCGTTTTCAAACAGCGGCCCGGTCTCTTGACGGGCGGCCTCGGCGGTCCGAGCCAGGTGAGCGTCTCGCCGCAGCACTACTTCGTTGGCTGCACCGTCACGGCCAAACTCGGCCAGGGCGTTCTGGTAAGACTGGACCCCCTGTTCTATCTGCGGTTGGCTCCACCCTGGGGCGATTACCCAGCCGTCGGCAATTTGCGCCGCCCGGCGCACTGCCGGGTCGGCTCCTCCGGCGATTAACATGGGCAAGGACTGTTGCCGGGGCTTGGGGTTGATGCGAATTCCTTCGTTGATGGTGTAATGGCGTCCCCGGTAGGTAACGTCGTCCTGCGACATCAGGGAGCGCATAATTTCAAAGGTCTCCTCAAACCGGGGCGCCCGCACCCGCTGGGTGGTCTGGAAGGCCCGAAACGCCGCCGGGTCGTAACCCAAGCCGCAGATGATGGCCGTGCGGCCCCCGGAGATGACATCCAGGGTTGCCACCTGCTCCGCCAGCAAAATGGGGTTGTAGAAGGGCAATAGGAACAGGGGGAGTAGCTGCATCTCGCCGCTTATGGCGGCCACGTGAGATATGGTTGGCAGCACCTGGATGTAGTGGTCGTGGGTCAGGTGATGGTCGCCCAGGGATAGGGAGTCGAACCCCAGGTCGGCCATCAGCTTCACCTGGCCCACCAAACTTGCCAGCAACTCCGCGCTGTCCCGCTGGATGGAGTAGCTGGTGGTCAGCGACATGCCTATCTTCATGGCTAGACTCCTTACACTGGGCTGGGAAGCCCGTCTAATACCCGTTGGCTAGGATAGTCGGTTGGGTCAGAGTCGGGCGCTCCGCCGAAGTCACGCTCCGCTATTATAGCCTGAACCACCCCGGTTAAGGGCCTAATGCCTGGAAAGAGGGTCCTATACCCTGACGGGGCTTCCCTTCTCCGGTCCACCCATTTCCTGCCGGAGCTATAGGACACCGGAAACGGCGGTAGCCGCGCCAGGGGCCTAAGACCGGCGGAACTTGGGCGCCAGCAAGGCCAGAATGCCCACCAGAGCCAGTCCGATAGCGGCGTTGATGTTGGCAGCCCAGGGAGCCCCCCAAATTCCAGCCATTGCCCCGGAGTTCAGACTGCCAAAGGTGTAGCTGTAAATGGCAAAAGAACGCAGTCCCAGGACCCGACCCCTGAACTCGGGCAGGGTAGTCTTGAGCAGGATGGTCAGCATCAAGACCTGGGTAGAAGAGAAGGAAGCCCCGGTGAACAGCAGGATGGCCAGGGACAAGTACAGCGAGGTTGAGGCGGAGAATGCCACCATGCTGAGGTGCCACATGACTACTGCCAGAACCAGCAGCTTACCTGTGGATCTCAGGTTGGGGACCGACGCCCAGCCCATTGAACCGAGCAGCGCGCCGATGCCAAAGGCGGAGATTAACATTCCCAGGCCCGTGGCTCCGACTCCCAACACGTCCCGGGCGAAAATGGGCATTAAGGTGGTGTGCAAGGGCCAGCCGGTGAAGTTGATTATCACCGCCAGGACAAGCACAGCCCAAATTACCTGCTGTCCCTTGGCGTACTTCAGTCCATCAAGTACGGACCGGAGGATGGACTCCCTCTTTCGCATCTGGTTACTACTGATGTTCCCTATGGCTAGAGCGGAGCCGCCACCCATGAAGTAAAGCGAGGCGATGACAGCGAAGGCCCCCTGGGGACCGAAGGTTTGAAACAATATGCCCCCAATCATGGGTCCAACCACTGTCGTCAGGTTCCGTCCCATGTTGGTCAGGGCGGCCCCGTTGGAGATACGGTCTTCGCTCAACGTGTCGGCGACCAGAGATTGGGCCGCCGGCATCTGGAATAGCCGGATAACTCCTCCGGTCAACGTTATGGCGAAGATGTGCCAGACCTCCAAGCGCTCGCTGACTATCAGGACCAGCATTCCCAGGCCCAACATGGCCATGGTGAATTCCACCCCTGCCAGCAAGCGTTGCCGGGGCACCCGGTCGGCCACGGCGCCGGCGAAAAGAGCCATGAAGTTCAAGGCCATTCTGGCCGAACCCACTAGCCCCACCAGGAAGGGGGAGTCGGTGAGGGTCAGGACGAACCACCCCAGCACCACACTCTCCATCTGGGTACCCATACCCACCAGCGTCATGGAAGACCAGAGAAGACTGAAATTCCGCTGCCGAAAAATCGACAAGGGATAGGTTGCCCGATGTAATGTAGCGGTTAGATTCAAGCGATTACTTAATGCACTTCTTACAGGTCTTGAAATAAGATGGCCCAGGGACGCCCGTGTTCCACCCAGTAGCAAGGCTGCCTAAGCCCTTCCCGGGACGATTGCAAAGTCCCTCCATACAGTGGAATATGCCCCCAAACCGTCTTTCCCGCGAAAGCGGGAATCCACAGTTCCAACCTTGGAGTCCTGCCATAACCGAGCGGACGGCGCGAATCGAACAACTTTGCAATCGTCCTGACACCCTTCCCGGGCGCGGCTCCCCCAACCGGGGCTAGCCACCACATTCCGCCCCGGTAGGTGCGGAAGGCGTATCATCAGCTAGTTGCGGAGTAGCGGGCCTCAGCGAGCAGCCCGTTTTCCCAGTGGGGTATCAGGTGGTCGGCAAGCCAATTACGGAAAGTAGACCCACCAGGCCCAACCCTCCCGATTGATGACGAGACCACCCAAATGATGCAGGCCCCCCCACTATTACCCATACGTAGTGCAACCTATGGTCGCTCACCGCTAATTCCGCCGGACCAAGATTGACCCGGAGTATCCGTCACCCCCCTTGGCCGATGGGGCATTGTAACCGATTGGGCCGCCCTCTCTCAACGCGGAACTGTGTGGTACAATCCTGTTGCCCAGCCCTACACACCCCTACTGGGTCTCTAGCCCCTAACCGCTAACCTGCCAGTTACCAGGGTATCGTCCCGGGGAAAAACCGCCGTGGACTGCAAGGGAGAATGGGAATGCCAGACAGCGTTTCTTTGAGAGTTGAGACTAATCTTCCCGCCGAGATGCGGGACGGGGTGGTCCTCTACGCTGACGTTTACCGCCCCGATGGCCCAGGGCCGTTCCCGGTATTGCTGCAGCGGACCCCTTACGATAAGTCCGCTCCAGGGTCCATGACCAACCTGGACCCGCTGAAAGCCGCTCGCAACGGCTACGCAGTGGTCATTCAGGATACCCGGGGACGCTACACTTCCCAGGGGGAGTTTTACGCTTTCCGCGACGAAATCAACGACGGCTACGACACGGTGGAATGGGCCGCCGCCCAACCCTGGTCCTCGGGCAAGGTGGGAATGTACGGGGCCTCCTACGTGGGCGCTACTCAATGGCTGGCGGCGTTATCCCAACCTCCGCACCTGTCAGCCATTTTCCCCAACGTCACTGCTTCCAACTACCACGAGGGATGGACTTATCAGGGCGGCGCGTTTGAGTTGGGGTTCAATGTCTCCTGGACGCTGCTCCAGCTAACCCTCGCCAACTTCGGCGCCCTGTCCTCGGCCAAGGACGTGCCCGGCGAGAAGCGGCGGGAACTTATCGAAGCCGTTAACAACATGGAGACGTCCTTCCGGCACCTCCCCACCGAGGGACTTCCCCATTTGCAGGACGGCCTCGCCGATTACTACTACGACTGGTTGGCCCACCCGGAGTTTGACGAATATTGGAAGGAGCTCTGCATCGAGGACAACCATTCTCGGCTCAATGTCCCGGCCTACAACGTCGGCGGCTGGTACGACATCTTCCTCGGGGGGACCATTCGCAACTTCCTCGGAATGCACCAGAACGGCGGGACCGACGACGCCCGGCGCGGCCAAAAGCTGCTCGTTGGGCCGTGGCAGCACGGCTCCCGGGGCAGCAGCGTAGTTGGCAACCACTACTTTGGCCTCTCCGCCGATGCTATGGCTGCCGACCTCGACGGCGTCCACTTCCGTTGGTTCGACTACTGGCTCAAGGGAATAGACACCGGCGTTCTGGACGAGCCGCCGGTCCGAATCTTCGTCATGGGTGACAACCTTTGGCGAGACGAGCAAGAGTGGCCTCTGGCCAGGGCCCAGAATACGGCCTATTACCTGCACAGCCAGGGTAAGGCCAACTCGCGGCACGGCGACGGCTCCCTGAGCACCCAGCCGCCGGGCGCGGAAACGCCGGACGTTTACCTTTACAATCCGGCTGATCCGGCGCCCACCAGGGGCGGGCCTCTGTGCTGCAATCCCTACTTTGCGGCCAACGGGGCCTTCGACCAGCAGGAGATAGAAGCGCGCCCGGACGTGCTGGTCTACTCCACGCCTCCCTTGGAAGAAGACCTGGAGGTGACCGGCCCGGTGACCGTCACCCTCTGGGCGGCTACTTCGGAGGTCGATACCGACTTCACGGCCAAGCTGGTGGATGTCTGCGAGGACGGCTGCGCCCGCAACCTGACCGACGGGATAATTCGGGCGCGGTACCGGGAGTCAAGCTCCCAGGCTAGCCTGGTGGAGCCGGGCCGGGCCTACCAATACACCATCGACCTCTGGGCTACCAGCAACGTATTCCAGCGGGGCCACCGAATCCGGGTTGAGATTTCCAGCAGCAACTTCCCCCGGTTCGACCGCAACACCAACACCGGAAACGTCATTTCCGGGGACGCTGAGTTCAAGCCAGCGTTGCAGACGGTGTTGCACAACGCCCAACATCCGTCCCACATCACCCTGCCGGTGGTGCCCAGGTAGCCCGGCGTTCCCAGCCGAGTGGGGTTCTGCCAACTCTTCCCTGGGTCAGCCGTTACGCTGGCCGTTACTTGAAGCTGGGCAGCACCTTCTCGGTCAGGAGCCGCACCGACGCCATCACCCGGTCGTTGGGTATCTGGCCTCCGTAGTTCATCTCTAGGACCACACCGGAGATGTCGAGTTCCTCCCGGTATTCCTCCAGCCGCTTGGTGACCTCCTCCGGCGTCCCGAACATTACGCGCCGCTGGAGGATCTCTTCGTAGGGGATGTTGGCCGTCCGCCGGAGACGTTCCACCCCTTCCTCGCTGGCCGCCGTCTTGATTAGCTCGGTGGCCGCGTACTGGATGGCGTGCATGGCGCTCTCTTTCGGCTCCTCCTGGGCCTTAGCGGTGGTCTCCGCCACGTATGCGGGGATGCGAAGGGTCACATCTCCCGGCCCCTCGAATCCCGCCTCATGCCGCGCCGTCCGGTAAAGCTGGAGCCTTTCCTTCAGCGCCGGAATGCCCGCGGCGGCGCTGATGAAGATGGAATGGCCCAAATTGCCCACCATTGGGAAGGTGTCTTCCGAGGCTACGGCGATGCGGGTGGGGGGATAGGGCTGCTGGAGGGGTTGGGGCACGACCTGCACATCCTCGTACGAGTAAAAGTCTCCCTGGTAGGAGAAGCTGTCCCCCTTCCAAGCGCTCATGATTACCTGTAGGGCCTCGAAGAACCTGCCCCGGCTTTCGGAGTAGGGAATATTGTAGCCCTGATAATACTTGGTCAGGCCGCTGCGACCGATGCCGAAATCGAAGCGGCCCCGGCTGATGTGGTCCACCGTTGCCGCTTCCTCCGCCACCCTGAGGGGATTGGTCAAAGGTAGCACCTGTACCGCCAGCCCGACGCGGAGCCTTGAAGTTCGGGCGGCAATGGCGCTGGCTATGATTAGGGGCGAAGCCAGTACCGACCTATCGGGGGTAAAATGGTGCTCGGCCAGCCAGACCGAGTCCATGCCCATCTGCTCCGCCTCGGCAATCTGGTTGAACGATTCCTCGAAGGCTTCCGCCTGGGTCATGTCTCCACGGACGTGGAAGTCGGTGAACATACCGAAGTTCATAAGATGCTCCTTATGGGGTTGCATAGCGGCAGGGCCATGAATGGTGCCCTGTGCGGCTGTTCTTGGTGTGCCCGGTTGCCAATCCGGAAAACGACCGTATTCCCGATAGCCGCCCGGGCCTACTCAAACGGCGCTCACCAAACCAACCTCGCCAAGGGCGAGTTGGTCGGCAAGCTCAATGTGTTCCACAAGACCAATAAACGCCTGCCGCAGAGTGAAGGGCCCGGGGCCAAAGGGCGCGTTGGAGGGAGCATACACCGGAGTTGACACCCGTTCAACCCCGGCGTTTCCACCCTTCATACCCAGTCTCCGCCGGTGGGCGGGAGCGGTAACTGGACCCACACCGAACATGGGGCCGGGTTTCGGCACAGCATACCGGACTGTTCCGGGACATGCTGGCCGGGACATGCTGCATAGAAGCTCGATCTGAGTCACATGTTCGAGCAAGCCACCGGCCTCCTGACCCCCATGACGGGGGGAGCTTCCATCAATTATGTAAGCACCCTCCGACCCGACGCCATTTTCTCCGCCATGTCCAACTGCCGCGTCACCAACATGGGCTGCGTTCCCACGGTGTTGGAGCTATTCAAGGACGGCGTCGAGCGGGAGGCCCGACGACAGAACAAGCTCAAGCAGTTCCGTTGGGCCCAGGCCGTGGCCCGCCGCTTGCCCTTCTCCTGCCGGTCTCGTCTGTTTCGCCAGGTGCACCAGCGGTTGGGCGGACATTTCGAGTTCTTCGTGGTGGGAGGAGCCCACCTCAATCCCGACCTGGCCCGCTGGTGGGAAGCCATCGGCATCAAGGTAATCCAGGGTTACGGCATTACCGAGGCCCCGCCGGTGGTCGCCACGGGAACGCTGAAAGACCGGGACCCCGAGTCGGTGGGGCGCCCCCTTCAGAGGGTGTCGGTAAGAATAGCCGATGACGAGGAAATTCTGGTGCAAGAGCCCAACGTGACGCCCGGATACTGGCAAAACCAGGAAGCCACCAACCGGGTATTCACCGACGGCTGGTACCGCACCGGAGACCTGGGCTTCCTGGACCGCAAGGGCCGGCTGCACATTCGCGGGCGGCGGGACTACATGATAGTCCTACCCAGCGGACTCAACGTTTTCCCGGAAGAGGTGGAACAGGTGCTAACCACCGATCCTCGGGTGGAAGACGCGGTAGTGTTGGGCGTAACCCGTCGCCGGGAGTTGGAAGTCCGCGCCGTCCTGCTCACCGGCGAGTCAAACCAGGCCGACGACATCGTGAAGGACGCCAACAGTCGCCTGGCCCCGCACCAGAGAATCCAGCACTACACGGTATGGCCGGACGCCAGTTTTCCCCTGACGCCCTCGATGAAGCCCAGGCGTCGGGAGATCGCCCAGCGGGTGGCCTGAACTGCCGCCGCCAACCCCTAATTTCTCCCCCGCCTGAACCTGCCTGTTGTCAGCCGCCCAGCGTCCCTTTGCCGCATCAGGCAAAGTTGATGGTATGATGGGCTCGGCGGCTCCGAGCCAAACTAGGCCCGGAGACCACCGCTTCCCGGGGCAGAGCGATGGCGAGTCCCCGCGCCGCAGCTAGTCCCACCGATTCAGTCCTGATGGGACCGTTCCAACAGGACTGGCTGAGGGGTGTTGCGACATTGAAGGTAGTGGCCTGGCGCACCCAGATGGCCCGTTCCCTGCCCTTCTACTACGGGTGGGTCATCGTTGCCAACACCGTATCCGTGAGCCTCTCCACCCGGACCGTCATGGCCGTAGCCATGTTGTCGGTGTTCGTGGTGCCGATGACCAAGGAGTTGGACTGGTCGCGGGGCCTCTTCTCGGGGGCCGTCAGCCTGGGCGGCCTCTGCGCGGTGGTAACCTCCCCCTTCGTTGGCCGCTGGTTGGACCGCTTTGGCGCTGGACTATTGCTGGCGGGTTCCTCGGCGATCACCGGCTTGCTGGCCATCGGACTGTCGGTCATCTCCGGCCCCCTGGCCTTCTACGCCCTTTACGTGCCGGGCCGAATGATATTCGCCGGCCCCCTGGAACTGGGACTCCCCACGTCCATCAGCAACTGGTTCATCCGTCGCCGTCCCCTGGGTCTGGCCATTGACAGCGTGGCCAAGGGCGCCGGCCTGGCCATCATGCCCCTGGTGGCCCAGTTCATCATCACCGGATGGGACTGGCGCACCGCGTGGTTGGTACTGGGGGTAGCCATCCTGATAGTCGGGGTCGTGCCGTCTTTCCTGGTAATGGCGCGCCGTCCGGAGGACATGGGGCTGGAGCCGGACCCGGGCCCTCGGCAAGTGGCAAACGCTGCGGGGGTGGAAAAGGATGCATTCCCGGAAGTACCCGTTCCGGCGGAAGAGACCAACTTCACCGTACGCCAGGCGATGGCTACCCGGGCCTTTTGGATTCTGACCCTCTTCTCCGCTGGCGGCTTCATGGTGCAGGCGGGCATCAGCTTGCACCAGGTGCCCCACTACATCAACCAGGGTCTGCCGGGACCGCAGGCGGCGCTGACGGTAAGCGCCTTCGCCTTCGCCCAGATGCTCTCCGGCCCGGTCTGGTCGGCGGTGGGACGCCGGATCCAGGTGCGTCTATTGCTGGCCGCCGCCGGATTTATCGTGGCGGCGGGCGCACTAGGCACCGCCGGCAGCGACACCCTGGTGACCGGGCTATTGGCGGCCACCGTGGTCGGTTTCGGAGTGGGGGGCCTACACCTACTACTGCGGCTGGCCTGGGCTGACTACTACGGTCGGGAGCACCTGGGCACGATTCGCGGCATCACCCTCTCCGCCCAGGTGGGAGGGCAGGCCCTGGGTCCGATAATAGCCGGGGTCACCTTCGACTGGACCGGCGGCTACCAGTGGCCCTTCCTGTTTTTCACCGCCGTGGCGTCCCTGTCGGGGCTGCTGGTCCTGTCCGCCTCACCCCCCAAGAAGCCCGTACCCGCCCTCCAGGAGAGTTGATCCCGACCAGGAAACCCGCCTCGATAATCGCCTTCGACGGGTAAGGGCCCAACCTTGACACTGGGTGCCGGAAGCCATAACCTTCCCCTATCAACAGGGAGCGATTCCCTTCCCCTATCAACAGGGAGCGATTCCCTACCCCTTACCCAGCGAGCGTGTAGGAGCAGACAGATGAGCGCCATCGAGAACCGCACCATCTTCGTTTTGGACCCAACGGCCCCTCCCCGGGACTTGCGCCAGGACATGGCCCTCCGGCTGCCGGACCTGGGAGGCCGGAAGGTGGGCTTCCTCTGGAACAGCAAACCCAACGGCGACGCCCTCTTTGGGCGCCTGGAAGAGCTGTTGCGAGAAAAATACGAAATAGCCGAGTTTACTTATCACAGAAAGCCCACATCCTCGGCGCCGGCTACCAGGGAGGTCCTGGACCAACTGGCTGAGACTGCCGACGTGGTCGTGGTGGGCCTGGCCGATTGAGGCTCCTGCACTTCGTGGAGTATCCACGACGCGGTGGAAATGGAGCAGCGGGGAGTCCCGGCGGTGGTGGTGGGCAGTCACCTGTTCAAGGCCCTGGGAGACGTGGAGCGTCGTTCCCTGGGTATGCCCGACTTGCCCGTGGCTATTACCGCCCACCCCATCGGCGGCCTGAAGTCGGAGGCGGTACGGGAAAAGGCGGAGGCTCTATTGGACTCGGTGGTATCCGGCCTGACCCGCTCCTAACTCCATATCGGCGCACTTTACCCGGCCTATATGACTCCAGGACCCGTCAGCGCCCCAGCGGAAATGCCGCAGAGGGGCGGGCCGCTGGCTGACGGGACCAACATTACGGGAGTAGCACTTGGTCCAGTTACTATCGGAACAGATTGAAGTTGCCGACGAGCTAGAGTCAATACAACGCCTGTACCTGGAACGAGGTTGGAGCGACGGCTTGCCCATAGTGCCGCCGACACCGGAGCGGGTAGCCGCGATGGTGGAGGCCGTTAACCTGGACCCCCAACAGGTTGTCGCGGAGATTCCCCCCCAGTACGGCGCAGCCACGGTGGAGCGAATAGCCACCAACGCGGTAATGGCCGGCTGTCTGCCCGAGTACCTTCCCATATTGGTGGCCGCCCTGGAAGCCATGAACGATCCGGCCTTCAACTTCTACGGCATCCAGGCCACAACTCACCCCTGCGCTCCGCTGCTCATTATCAACGGCCCAATCCGGGCCGCCCTGGGGTTCCACAGCTACTCGGGGGCCTACGGCCCCGGTTGGCGTCCCAACGCAACCATCGGGCGGGCGCTCCGCCTGGTTATGCTGAACATTGGGGGCGGCTACCCTGGAGTGGGCGACATGTCCACCCAGGGCGCGCCCTCCAAGTACACTTACTGCGTGGCCGAAAACGAGGAGGAGAACCCCTGGCAGCCGCTGCACGTGCAGCGCGGGTTCCGCCCTGACCAGAGCACCGTGACCGTGCTGGCCGGGGAACCGCCCCACAACATCAACGACCACAGCGGGCGCTCCGCCGAAGACATTTTGACTATTATAGCCGGGGCGATGGGCGTGACCGGGGCCAACAACGCCTACACCGGCGGGGAAACCCTGCTGGCCCTGGGACCGGAACACGCGGGCACCATCGCCGGCGACGGGTTGAGCAAAGACGATATTGTGGAGTGGTTGTCCCGCCGGGCCCTGGTTCCCCTGGAACGCTACACCGAAGACACCATGCTGGAGCGTTTCGGCGCCATACCCGAAGGCCCGGTACCCATGGTGCGGAGTTCCGAGGACCTGATGATTATCGTCCTGGGCGGCCCGGGTAAGCATTCCTCCTGGGTGCCCACCTTTGGCGGCACTACCCGGTCGGTGACCCGCGAAATTAACTGGCAGTCCGGCGGATAGGGTCGGCGCGGCCGTACTGGTTTAGAGCGAGTCATCCCCCTCTTGGTTCACCCCCTTTGCAGCGGGCCTTCCCGCGTCGACGCAGGCCCACCACCCCTCGATGCAACAGTTCCGTCAACTCTTAGGACCGTTCGCCAGGTATGGGTTACACCCGGTAGCAGGACGGGGCAGGCTCTTCATCGGAATGACGGGGGGCTCTTTGCTAATATGTGATTGCCCTGACCTCGCCGCCAAGCCGGGTGACTTCAAGACCAAGCCGTACTATAATAATGCCCACATACTCCAGCTAGGTTGCTAATAGGAGGAAATCGATGGACTTTGCCTACACGCCAGAACAGGAAGCGCTTCGAGAAGAGGTGCGACAGTTCATCGAGGAAAACGTGACTCCGGAAATTGCCATGGAGTTAGAGAGTACCGGAGTCCGCCGACGTGGGCCCAAGACCCGGGACTTATACCAGAAAATTGCCGAAAAGGGATGGATCGGCATGAGCTGGCCCAAGGCGTACGGGGGCCAGGACGGAAGCCGCATCGACCAGTACATCGTTGAAGAGGAATTCGCTCGCATCGGCATTACCGTGGGAGGCGCGGGCAGCGGAGCGCCGGCGATCCTGGCTGCGGGCACCGAGGAGCAAAAGGAATACTTCCTACCCGGGTTGATGCGCGGGGAAATCTCCTTCGCACTGGGATTCACCGAGCCCCAGGCGGGCGCAGACCTGGCCGGGCTGCAATGCCGTGCCGTGCGGGACGGCGACGAGTACGTCATCAACGGCCAGAAGATGTTCACCACCGCCGCCCATTACGCCACCCACATTTACCTGATGGCCCGGACCGATCCGGATGCTCCCCGTCACCGGGGCATATCCATATTCCTGATTCCCATGGATACCCCGGGTATCACCGTGCGTCCCCTGTGGACCATCCAGAACGACCCACCAGCGCCCCTGGGCACCACCTACGGCGACAACCGCACCAACGAGACCTTCTTTGAAGATGTGCGGGTGCCGGCCTCGTGCATGTTGGGCGAGGAGAACACGGGATGGTACGTCGGGGCCATGGGGCTGAACCTGGACCGGGTTGGAGCCAGCCGGTACCTCATCTCGGTGAAGCGGGACGAGGACATTGTCAACTGGATTAAGAATAACCAGTTCGACGGTTACACTATGCACGACGACCCGGCCATCCAGGACCGGGTGGCCGAGCTTTGGATTGAGGCCCAGGTCTGCCGCCTGATGACCATGCGCAGCATGTCCTTGGTGGAGAAGGGCGGCAACTTCACCTACGAGGGCTCGGCGGAGAAGGTATGGGCGCCGGAGCACGGCGTCAGGACCACCGAGACCATCGCCCAAATCCTGGGGCCCTACGGGCAGTTGCTCAGCAGCTCCGAGGATACCGTGGAAGGCGGCCTTTTCGCCCACAACCTCATGGGAGCCTTCCAGTCGGGCATCAACCACGGCAGCGTCCAGGTCATGCGGGACCAGGTGGCCCGCCGGGGCCTGGGAATGCCCCGAGGATAACCAAGCCCCGTGTAGGCCCGTACCAGAATTGACCATATAGGAAACCTAGAATGGACGTACTACCTAGCGAAGAAGAACAGATGGTGAAGAACCTGGCCCGGGAATTCCTGGAAGCCGAGTGCTCCACCGCCATGGTCCGGGACATGGAGAAGGACGACCTGGGCTACCCCCCGGAACTTTGGCAGAAGATGGCCGACCTGGGTTGGTTCGGCATGTGCTTACCCGAGGAATATGGTGGGCAGGGGCTCCCCCTGTCCTACCTGGGCATCGTCCTGGAAGAGGTGGGCCGGGCCATCGCGCCGGTGCCGTTGCACAGCACGGCGGTGGCATCGCTGACCGTCGCCCTGGAGGGGACCGGGGACCAGCGCAGCAGTATCCTGCCCCGGGTCAGCGGGGGAGACCTGATATTGACCTGGGCAGTCACGGAGCAAGACCCCCGGTACCTGCCCGAGACCATCCGCGCCCAGGCCACCGAGGACGGGGACAGCTTCCTGCTCAACGGCACCAAGATGTTCGTGGACAACTTCAACATGGCCGAGTCCTGCCTGGTGGCCTGCCGCACTGCGCCGCCCTCCGACGAAAACGAGGGCATTTCCCTCTTGCTGGTGGACACCCGCAGCCCGGGCGTTTCGCCAACCCTTTTGACCACCCTGGCCAAGGACAAGCAGCACAAGGTGGAGTTCAACCAGGTGCGGGTGCCCCAAGCCAACCTGGTGGGCGAGTTGCACCAGGGTTGGCCCATTGTACGGCGCATGTTGGACCAGGCTACGGTGCTGTTGTGCGCCCAGATGGTGGGAGCCGCCCGCAAGGACGCCGAGATGGCGATTGAATACGCCAAGAATCGGGTGGCCTTTGGCCGGCCCATCGGCGCTTTCCAGTCCATTCAACACCTGTGCGCCGATATGGTCGTGTGGGTGGACGGGGGGCAACTGCTGACCTACGAGGCCCTGTGGAAGATGGACCAGGGAATGCCCGCCAGCGTTGAAGTGTCCCAGGCCAAGGCCTTCTGCAACGACAAGTGCCAGGCGGCGGTGCGCTCTTCCCAGATAATCCACGGTGGCATCGGTTTTATGATGGAGTTCGACCTCCACCTGTGGTACCGCCGGGTCTGCGCTTGGACGATGCGGTTGGGCAGCAGCTTCGAGCACCGGGCCCGAATAGCCCAGGCGTTGATGGACCACCCGGGACGGGTGCGACTGGGACAGCCTGTGGTGGCTTCGTAGGGTCCAATCGCCCGGCCCGCCACGCTAACCCACCCGCGCCACAGTGCGCCTCGATGTACAACGCAGGCGCGGCTGCAAGCCGACCAAGACGCTTCCGCCGGCATTACGGGCTGCGGGAAATTGGACCACCGGCGGCAGACTTGAAATAGCTAGGAGAGTGACTTTATGCCCCAAGATCCGGTGTGCGGGAAGGAAATAAACGAGGGTGAAGCCCGGGCAACCACCGGCCAGACCATGCACGGAGCTTCGGAGGTGGACCCCCAGATGGGCACCCGCAGCTTCCACAACGGCCAGTGGTACTATTTCTGTAGCCTGGAGTGCCGGACCAAGTTCCTGGGAAGCCCCAACACTTACCTGGAGCAGGGCGGAGGCTAACCTTTCGTCCACGGGTTTTCCTGGGGCGGGACCATCGGCGTCACGCCTCGTAAGTCCATTCCTTATTCCCGGCCCTGGACGCAACTTCAAGAAACCTCGGGTTTGGGTCGGCAGCATTTCAGATTATGCAATGGACATTCAGATAGGCAGGAGGCAGACATGGCTGAGATTCTAGGACTCGGTTGCTCCCACGGGCCCATCATCCTGACCCCTCCGGAAGTTTGGTCCAAGGGTCGTGAGCGGATATACGCCCGCATCCCGGACTACCAGGCTCCGGCGCAACTGTTGGAAGAGCTGGGGCAGGATAACGGCTTGGCCCAAGATATTATGGACCAGAAGAAGGTGGTGGAGTCCTTTAAGATTATGCACGACCGGCTGCACGAGTTTGAGCCGGACGTTCTGATTATCATCGGCGACGACCAGGCCGAGAACTTCAAGCAGGACAACCTCCCTCCCTTCTGCTTATATACCGGCACCGAGGTTGACGGCTACCCCTTCCAGCGGCCCGCCGCCCGGGTGAACCTGTGGAACTCTCCTCCCGAAACCAAGTTCACCTTCCACTGTCCCAACGAATTCTCCCGGGACATGCGCAACCACCTGATTCGCAGCGGCTTCGACATCGCTTCCTCCAGCGCCCTCAACGGCTGGGAATGGGGCTTGGCCCACGCCCATATCAACCCGTTGGTGTTCCTGGACCCGGAGGGGCGTTTCCCCCTGCTGCCCATATTCGTCAACTGCTACGGTGAAGAGGCCGGGCCGGACTACCCGCCCCGGCCCACGCCGAAGCGCTGCTACGAACTGGGACAGGGAATCCGCAGCTTTCTGGACCAGCGGACGGAGAAGGTGGCCGTAGTGGCCTCTTCCAGTTGGTCCCACAGTTTCCTGACCCACAAGTTCCAGTGCCGGGAAATTGACATTGACTTCGACCGCCAGCACCTGGCCAAGGTGAAGGCCGGCCAGGGCAGCCAATTGGCCCAATTGACCCCCGAAGAGATTCAGCAGTCGGGAGACCACGAAATCCTGAACTGGATAGTTGCCCTGGGAATCCTGGGAGACCGCCCCGCCGACATTATCGACGTGCGCGAGTCCCAGACCCAGTTGGCCTATCGGGTAGCCGCCATCTGGGAATAGGCTGGTGACGGCGCTTCCGATGTGAGGCGGAGGACGGTCATGGCCGAGGTATGGGGGAGTCGATTACAGTTGAGTGATGGGTCTTGGGGAGCACTTATCCGTGGGAGTGTCAACGTTAGACCTGGTGATATTGTCATCACGTCGGGTAATCTTGTTACAAGCCGGGACATTTGCGTTGCTAGAGTCATCAGGGTAGGCCCCAAAACCTGCTTGGTCAGCACAACCAGCCAAAAACTATTCCATCAGAAGAGCTGTGCAAAGGCCAATGGTTCCGCAACGGGCAAGTACGTGCCTAGCAGGAAGAAGCGTACTATCGTGCTGCATTCGGCAAGCCTTTAAGGGTACGTTTTCTGGGTTAGGCATTCGCCTCACAGTAGTTCTTTGTTCGGATTAAACGAGGATATGATAGATGCTGCCAGTGTCCAAGCAATCGCCGCCGTGGGCGCCCTGATGTTGGCCCTGATAACTCTAATCGGTGGCTGGACTTGGTGGCTGGTTCGTGACCTGGACCGTAACCTTCGGCGCGAGATGGGGGAAATACGCAGCGAAATGCGCCGCAATCATCGGGAAATCCTGGCCCTGCTGGAAGGCCATACCCACGGCAACGACGGGGCCGCAGTGTTTCGCCGCTTTCCCGACGGGTAGGAAAGACGGGCCGCTTGACATTTCTGCGGCTGCCCCGTTCTAAGTTCAAGTGCCAAGATGGTATAGGAAAGGACTCAAGACATGGGAACATTCTCCGTAAACATCGGAGTTGGACATTCTAACGGAGAGGGTGACTTGACTACGGTATCGGCAATGGTTGACACCGGAGCGACAGATACAGTGGTGGCCGCATCCTTACTGGCATCTTTGCATATTGAACCGATTACCCAATGGCTGTTTTATCTTGCCGATGGCAGTCAAAGGCTTTGGGACGCCGGGCAAGCCCGGATAGCGTATGGAGGTCAAGAGTGGATTTGCCTCGTTATCTTCGGTGAGGAAGACCAGTATTTGCTGGGAGCTACGACCTTGGAAGCCTTCAAGTTGATGGCCGACCCCGTGAGTCAACAATTGGTTCCAGTTGTCCATCGGGCCAGGCCATTCTAGGGTATGCACCAAGGAAAACGGCACACCGGCAGCAAAGAATCAAATAGCGCCAGGAGGCGGAAAATGGTCAGAGTAACCCAACTGGGCCACGCCAACATCCGCGTAAGGGACGTGGAGAAGTCGGAGAAGTTCTACACCGAGGTCTTGGGCCTGCAGGTTAACCAGCGCCGAGGGCAGACGGTGTTTCTCAGCGCGCGGGAACACTCCCACGAGTTGGCCATCGGCGCCATGGGGGACGACGTTTTGGACCCGGATGAGTCCCGCATTGGCACCAACCACTTTGCCTGGGAAATGGGTTCCTTCGAGGACTTGCAGCAGATGTACCAGCACCTCAAGGACAAGGGTGTGAACATCCTGCGGACCCGCTCCAACTCCTTTTCCACGGGCATATACTTCAACGACCCCGACGGCAACGGCATTGAAGTATACTACGAAGACTTGGAAGAGTACCGGAAGGGTGTCTGGGCCGGGGAGTACGCCAGGAAGCTGGAGGACACTCCGGCCTAGCCGTCTGGACCCGTCGCCCCAGCGGGTCTTGCCCAATAAGGGAAGATCAAACGTGGGGTAGAAAATCTAACCCCAGTTGCTGCGGCTTGAAGGGTAGCAGGAGGACTTATGCACGTTGGACTTGTCATGGAGTGTGACTACAGAAGCGGAACTACCGAGGAGGACGCCTTTCAGGAAGCCTTCGCCATCGCTGGTTTGGCCGACGAGTATGGCCTGGATGGAGTATGGCTGGCGGAGAGGCACTTTGCCGCGCCCCGAAATCCCGGCGACCCCATGGGGGCTGGCATACCTTCAGTGGTGTCCGTGCCCCTGGTGATGGCCAGCGCCATCGCCGCCCGGACCGAGCGGGTCCGCATCGGCACCGGAGTAAGCGTGCTCCCGTTGTGCCATCCCATACGCCTGGCCGAAGAGGCAGGCACCGTGGACCAGGTGAGTCGTGGACGGCTGGACTTCGGCGTGGGCCGCAGCGGCTTCCCGCGCTCCTACCAGGGATACGGAATTCCCTACGGAGAAAGCCGAGAGCGCTTCCAGGAAACCTTGGACGTAATCCTGAAGGCGTGGAACAACGAACGGTTCTCCCACGAGGGCAAGTATTACAACTTCGATAATGTCTGCGTGCTGCCCAAGCCCTACCAGAAGCCCCATCCACCCATCCGGGTCGCAGCCACCACCAAAGATACCTTCCCCATCGTGGGCCGGGCGGGCCACCCCGTCGTCACCGGCCTGCGCGGCTTCTCCGTGCCCGAGGTTGAAGAACACCTGCGGCTGTACCGGGATGCCATCCATGAATATGGACACGAGGGAGAGGGCGACGTGTATCTCCGTATTCCCATCTATGTGGCCGACACCGACCAAGAGGGCCGGGACGACCCGGAAGAAGGGGTGATGCGGAACTACCGGCGGCTGGCCGAGACCTTTGCCAGCTCCGCCCGAGAGTCGGGCACCAACGCCTCCGAGGAACGGGTGGAACGCGCCGAGCGCCTGAGCAACGTGAGCTACGATGACCTGCTGCGCGACCGTTTGGCCTATGGCGGGCCGGACACGGTGGTCCAGAAGCTACAGCACCTCATCGACACCCTGGGGCTATCGGGAGTAATCATGGAGCCCAACGTGGGCAACGCCGTCTCCCCCGAGAAAATGCTCCACTCCATCGAGCTATACGCCCGAGAAGTAGCGCCCCAACTGCGGGGAGAGTAAACTACTCCACCGGGTCAAGCAGCCAGGAAAGCGGTCCCCCTTGGTATTCCTACCAAGGGGGCTTTTTTTGCTTCTCGGAGCAAGCTGTCCGGGCTAGGGGGAACGAGATTGGCCTGCAACACGGGGTAGAGTCGAACGGCGGTGCGCCCCTACAGGTGGCATTTTCTCTTGGGGGGAGTGGTTCGACAAGCTCACCATGAGCGGCGGGCAGGCCCATTGAACGCGGGACGACGAGGACATTAGTAGGGGCCGGGGAAGGTTTTCTACACCTTCATGGCATCCAGGCCTACCCGGGCCAGGTCTTCGTCGGCCTGACCGCTGGGGTAGCCGCCGACGCCGACACCTCCCAGGATAACGCCATCCTTCATTATTACCAGACCGCCTTGGCCGTGGGTCAGTTGGGGGTCTCCCATTTCGCTGATGCTGCGGCCCTGGCTGTGCAACCGCTGGCCGTGGGCCCCGGTGTCCTGGCCCACGATGGCGGCGGTGTAGGCTTTGCGCAGGGCGTGGCGCCGGCTGAATAGTCGCAGGTTGTCCATCTTGGCATAGGCCATCAGGTTCCCGGTTGAGTCAACGATTGCCATGGCGACAGGCTCATTGGGGGTTTCCTCGGCCTTCTGAATCATCGCGGCCATGGCGGCCTTGACTTGCTCAAAGGTGGGTTCCGACATGGTAATTACCTCCTCCATTGATTCCCTCACTTATACTACTTCCAGACCCGGCAGGCAAACGAAGTGACCGGTCTCGTTGCCGGACAGGGCCGGCAACCGCAGTCCCAGAGTAGAGCTAGTATATGGTCTACATTGTACTTCTGGTTTTGCACATTGCGTGTGGCTCAATCGCCTTGTTCTCCGTCCCGGTTGCCCTTCTGACGGCCAAGGGCCGCGCCAACCATGTACGGGCGGGAAGGGTTTATGCCGTCGCAATGACCGGAGTGTTCGTCGCCGCCTTACCTCTGGCGGTGATTACGGCCAACCTATTCCTCCTGTTAGTAGCCGTGTTCAGCTTTTACATGGTCTTTGCCGGGTGGCGCTTCGCCAGGAACCACCGGGGGCGACCCCAATGGGTGGACTGGGCCGCCGCCGCGATTATGACGCTGACCGGGCTGGGGATGTGGGGTTATAGCGCGGCCCTGGGCCTGAGCGGAGACTCCCAATGGACGACTATGGCGGTCTATGGCGCTATTGGGCTGTTTATTGGACTGGCCGATGTGCAGTTTCACCGGAGTCCGTCAGTAAGGGGAGGACGGCGCGTTGCCCGGCACCTCACCAACATGCTGGGCGCGACCATCGCCACGATAACGGCGGTGATGGTGGTGAACGTGGACACCAACCCAGAATGGCTTGCCTGGATACTGCCCACCGTGGTGATAACGCCCCTGATAGTGTGGTGGAATATCCGAGTCGTCAGAAGGGGACTGGAGCGACCGGCAGAGGGCTAACCCTCCCGCCGGTCATTGCTGGACGAACCGCCGGTAGACTTCCTCTTCCGACAGAGGTTCCCGGTGGAACCAGCTATCGTCGATTATCTTGTACACCTGGTCCAGCCCGGCCATTACCTCGCTGGCAAACACCTGGGCCTCTGCTGGAGAATCCAAAACCACAGTGTCATCTTCCAGCTTGAGGATAACATCGGAAATGGCCCGGATGAGTTCAATTGTGCCTACCTGGGTGGCGTTGCTGCGGGCGGTGAACATGCTGTGGTGGATGGAGGAAGTTTCATGGTCCCTTAGCAGCACCTTCAGGGACTCTCGGGGATCATCGATAACTATGCCCCAGGCGCCGGCCATGCTGCCCAGGGACTGCTGAAAGGCATAGATGTCGCTGCCCTCTCGTAGGGCCTGCTGGGAAGCGGCAATAATAACCCGGGCGACATTTTCCGCTCGTTCCAGCCAGCGACCCAGCCAGATTAGGTTGTAAACCCGGGAGTCGGTTAGCCACCGGTCGGCATTGAAGGAAAAAGACCTTGGTTCTACCATCTGTCCGCAGCCCTCATCCATCGGCGATAGGGTTCAATCAGGAGCAGCGCGTCGTCGAAGGAAACATCATTACGGTCGAAGTAGACGTACGCCCGGGCGATGTCCAGGTACCCCGGCCCCGTGGACACGAAGGAGCCGGTAACCGGGGGGACTTCGGAATAGTCTCGGCCCACCCCAAATTTAAGATGATCGATGTCCGTTGCCGCAACGATTCTCCGGGTGGGGTCGGCAAGCAACCAACCCACTTCCGGGTGCATGAACTCCAACCAGGCGTGGGTCTCGCCGGCCTGCCGCGTTAACAGCCCGCTGACGTACCGGCACGGAATACCCAGGGACCTTATCATCCCCAGGGCCAGGTGGGTCTTGTCCTGGCAGACTCCCCTGCGGGAAATCAGCACGTCGGCGGCGGCGGTGCTGACCGAGGTGTTGCCGCGCTGGTACTCGATTTCATCCTTGACCCAGAGAACCACGGAGTTGATGGACTCCAGCAGGGTTGTGGCGTCGCGGCAGACTTCCTGGGCGGCGTGGGCCACGCCGGCCGGGTCCACCAGGGGAGACGGGGTCAAGAACTCTTCCAATTGCGGGCTGAACACTCCCGGCGTCAGGGGCGAGTCGGGGACCGAAACGGCAGCACGATCCAGCGACGCCTGCCCGACGGCAGCGATGATTAGCTCCTGGTGCGGGACTGTCACCCGTACCCGGTGAACCAGGTTCCCCATCCGGTCGGTGAACTTCACCTTCCGGCCCGGGGGAGTGGTCTGCGCGTCGCAGGGGCCGGCGGTCTGATACCGGTCGGTGCATGCCGAGACCATCAGAAAATTATCGTTCTGGACTACAACGTCGGCATACTCGTACCTGGCAACGTAGGCGTAATGGACCGGGACGGCCTCCCCGATTACGACTACCCAGCTCGGCTTGCATGAACCACCCGATGAGTTGTTGGTGATGCGACTGGAAGGCTCGGAGACCCGGGTAAGGCCCCCCGGGAACACGGTAACTTCTCCGTTGCCATTTTGCAGGGCAAATACCCGTAGGTCCACATACCGCTCCTGCAACTCGCCCACAGACTCGTCGAAGACCAGGTGCTGGGAGAAGTCCAGCGTATCCTGGGCGATGAACGCCTGGGGCTGTTCAATCAACTGCTGGGACAAACGGGCGCGGTACGTGGCCCCAGGTCGGGCATGATGAACACCCCCAGCCCGCCGTAGCCCTGGCGCGTCTTCAACACCAGGCTTTCCAGGTTCTGCAAAACGTACTGACGATTTTCCGGTTCCCGCAGATCATAGCGGACGGCCTGTTCCAGGATGGCCTCCTCACCCAGGTAGGACTTTATCATTTCCGGCACCCAGAGGAAAACCAGCTTGTCGTCGCAGGCTCCGGTGCCCAAAGCGTTGACCAAGACTACTTTATGGTCAAGGTAGGCTTCGGTCAAGCCGGGGACAAATAGCTCCAAGTCTTCGACGCGCCGGTATATTAAGTCTACCTCAAAGTCGCCCCCCATCGCTTTGGCCCAGACGCGCCCATTTGCTCCGATGTACAAGTCCGAGCCCTCGACCAGGGGGACGCCCAGCAACTCGGAAAGGTAACGGTGTTCAAAGAAGGCCGAACCGTACTTGCTGTCGGTCAGGAGCACACAGGTGGGCGACTCGGTGTCGCACAGGGAGAGGAACATTTCCTGGTAGGTTGACTTGATGTCGTACGGAATAATGTCGTAGCCCTGGGCCAACTCGGGCATGACCCGGAGACCGATTTCCGTCGCCTTGGCCTGGTAGGCGATGCCCGAGGGTACGCGCAGGTTGTCCTCCAGAATAAAGAAAGCATTGACGGTGAATGGTACATGTTCATCATCGGGGAGGACGACCGGCTAATCGCCCACTCCACCGTTCCCGAGAATATTGGCCAGGACCTGAAGGGTGACCTGGGCACTGACATCAACGGGTATGTCTTCGGCGACAAGATGTTGTCTGCCACCGAGGAGGGCAAGTGGGTCGATTATGTTTACCTGAATCCGGCCCGCGATAATCAGCAGGAGACCAAGCATTCCTGGGTCGTGAAGCACGACGGGTTGCTCTTCGGCGCGGGTTGGTATGAGGTCAATTCCATTACTCATTTCCTGCTGCCGCCGGGTTTCTGAAACATTCCCCCCAGGGCCTTTCATTCAGCCAAGCGTTCAGGCTTAAGTCGCTCACCCCGAGTTTGTCGATGGGTCGGTACATACGCCCGCTCACCCTGAGCTTGTCGAAGGGCAGGCCCCCCATGAGCGGTTTTCCAGGGGCCATTTAAAGGCCCTAAAAAACGCCCGCGCCCACGTTTACCCTCCCGGTATTACGTGGTAGAGTGGAATTGTCGGCTCGCCTGTATTGGGCCTTGGCCTTCCGGTCAGTCCCATCAAGGAGGGCCAGGACTGTCAAACTGCCCGGCCTACCCCGCGCCGGCCCCCACTGCGCCAGGTCGGCAATCATCTCGGAGCATCCGCCTATTGGTCTACATCCCTCCAGGAACCATTCTCGGTCGCTACCGACTAATCGAACAGCTAGGGCGCGGCGGTATGGCAACGGTGTTCCGTTGCCATGACCCCAACCTGGACCGGTTTGTCGCCATTAAGGTGCTGCCCTCCTTGTTCTCGGAAGACGGCTCCTTCAGCGAACGGTTCGCCCGAGAAACCCAGACCATCGCCCGCCTCAACCACCCCAACATTCTGCGGGTCCACGACTTCGGGGAAGACAAAGGCTACAGTTATATCATCACCGAGCTAATCTACGGCGACAACCTGGCTGACCGGCTGACCGGCGCACTGCCAATAGAGGAAATCCTGGGGTACACCAAGCCGTTGGCCGAAGCCCTGGACTACGCCCACGGGTCAGGCGTGGTGCACCGGGACCTGAAACCGGCCAACGTTCTGCTCACCGAGAACGGTCAACCTATTCTGGCCGACTTCGGGCTGGCGCTGCTGAATGCAATCGACCACGCGCCACACCCAGGCCAACCAGGTGTTGGGCACGCCCGAGTACATGTCTCCGGAACAGGTGATGGGAAAGGACGCCGACCGCCGCTCCGACCTGTATTCCTTCGGCGTTCTGCTATACCAGATGCTATTGGGGCGGGTCCCCTACAACGCGGAAACTCCCGCGGCTACCCTGATCGCCCATGTGCATCAGCCCCTGCCACTGCCCAGTCCAATCGACCCCAACCTGAACCGGAACGTGGAGTTGCTGCTGCTCAAGGCCCTGTCCAAGGAACCCAACGACAGGTTCCAGTCGGCGTCCGAAATCATCTCCGCCTTACAGTCCGCCGTTGGCCTCGGCGACTTTACAACAGGGGGTCGGCCAGAATCCAGAGCAGTTGCAGCGGTGGAACGACCCCGCATAACTGGGGCAGCCCCCCGAACCCCAGGCGTGGCCGCAGCCGCCAGCGGCACCGCCCCGGCCAGCTACAAAGCGCCATCCCCGCATGGGACGGCGTTCCTCGTATTGACTACTGGCCCCGGGCCAGCCGGTCAATCAGCCTGCGCGGGAGGCGCTGTGACCGCATCCGGTCCTGGATGGTGGGGATGTCGTACTCCACCAAGTGGCGGGTAACGGAGTTTTCCTCCGAATCGAATACGGCGTAGCTGGCCTCTGGTGTGCCGTCACGGGGTTGGCCGACGCTGCCGGGGTTGATGATTATTCGTTCATCCCCCAATCTCAGCGGGACATCCGGGGAAGCTCCGCGGTAACGGTACGCCCTTCCTCGTAACGGCACACCCATGTCCCACGGGTGTGCCCCACCAGGCACCTACCGAAGCTTTCCTCCTGAAAGTTGGCCTGGGCTTTCTCTGCCGTGGACAGGTACTCCCATACCGGGTTCCTGGGGCTGCCGTGCACCATAGTAAAGCCGTGGGCCTCCAGGCGGCCGGGCAACCAGCGCAAGAACTCCAGATGTTCCTCAGGCAACTGGCCCATCGTCCACTGCAAAGCGGCCCCCGCATAGAGATTGAACTCGGTTAGAGGACGGCAACCGAAATGTAGTCGTACTCCCTGAGAAGGTCTATGCAGGCCCCCGGGTCCGGTCCATAACCAACAATGTCGCCCAGATGCCAAATCTGTTGAAACCCGCCGGTATGGTTGGCGTCTGCAACAACCTTACGGAATGCTTCTAAGTTGCCGTGAACATCGGCGACAATCAAGAACCGCAAGAGTCCCCCGGTAACCCTAGACTAGGAATATGGTACACCTCATACCAATATTCTACGATGCCCTTCCCGCCTTTAGATTTCCGGATGCCCAACTGCCGGCTACTGTCCAGACCGGTCCCGCGGGGGCGCGCCACCCCGGGCCGGTCCGCTGCCAAAGAAACCCTCGCTTCCTTCCGGAACAATCAAAATGGTCCGGGCAGCCACCGCCCCGTCGGGCCCGCGTTGGCCCATGACCCTAATTCGCGCTCCCTCGGTGAGGCCCTCACGTCCAACATCGGTGACCTTGCTGATGGCGGTTTCCTCGCCTACCTCAACCACCAGCGGGCCCCGGGAAGTGTCGATAGTAAGGGTATTTTCCTCTATCTTGGCAATGGGTCCGGTCATACTCCGGTCCCCGGCCCGGCCACCAAAGCCCGCCGGTCCAGCTCCGCCACCTGCCGCCGACTGTTGCCCGTCCCGGGCTGCCCGTCCCGTCGCCTGTGCGCCGTTGCCCCGCTGCCCACTACCAGGGCCAAACCCGGCCTGGGAAGCCTCGACCGGGTTGTTGGACCCTTGCCCATTCCCCAGGGCAACACCGCCGGCGAATGCCCCGCCGACGCTGACCCCCAGGGCCAGCACCAGGGACAAAAGAATGACGAAGGGCTTGGACATGATGGCTCCTCCTTATTCGTAGCGCAGTGCGTCAATGGGATGCAGCCGGGCCGCCCGCACCGCCGGGTAAATGCCGAAGAAGAGCCCAATGGCCGCCGAAACGGCCAGGGCCAACACCGCTATATCTCCACTGAAAGCAGTCTGGCTGGGTTGGTTCCCCAGCAGGGTCCGGCCATTGAGCGCCCAAGTAAGGAACAGCCCCAGAAGCACACCGAAACCTCCGCCGCCCAGGCTCAACAGGGTGGCCTCGGATACGAACTGGAGCAGGATGTCCCGCCTTTTGGCCCCCATAGCCTTTCTGATGCCAATCTCCCGGGTACGCTCCGTAACAGAAACCAGCATGATGTTCATGATGCCGATACCCCCGACCAGGAGGGAGATGCCGGCAATGGCCCCCAGGAATATGACGAAAGTGTTGGTAGTCTCCTCCAGGGCTTCAATGGCCTCCTGCTGGCTGGTCACGGTGAAGTCGTCATCGCCGGTTATCCGGTGACGCAGCCGCAACACCGTGACAACTTCCTGCAAGGCGGCGTCCATCGCCAGCACATCGGGCATTCGCACGTTGATGGAATCGACGCTGATGCCGCCCTGAGCGGTGCGCTGGGAACTGAGCCGGTAGTAGGCGGTGGTGATGGGCACCAGGACCTGATCATCCAGGCTACCCAGGAAGCCGGAACCCTTGCTTTCCAACACCCCGATAACCTGGAACTGGCGCCCGTTGATACGGACCTTCTGCCCCACCGGGTCGCGGAACCCAAACAGTTCCTCCGATACCCCAGCCCCCAAGACAGCCACCTGGGCATTGGATTCAACCTGCCCGGCGGAAATGAATTCACCGGAGCTTACGGGAAAGTTGCGGACGTGTTCGTACTGGGGAGTCACCCCCACCACCCGTGTGGACGTGTTGTTTCTTCCGGCCACCACCTGGCCCGAGGTGCGTAGCTCCGGCGCGACGGCGGATACCGAAGGAGCGAATACCGGGTCGACCAGCGCGTAGGCATCCTCCAGCGTCAACGTGGCGGCGCTGCCCTGGCCTTGGGATACTCCTCCCTGGCTGACACCTCCGGGCCTGACGAATAGCAGGTTGGTGCCCAGTGTCTGAATGCGGCTGGTGATGGTCTCCTGGACGCCCCTACCGATAGCCATCAGAGAGATGACCGCAGCCACTCCGATGACAATTCCCAGGAGGGTAAGGCCCGCCCGCAGCTTGTTGGCGCCCAGGGATGCCAGGGCGATGCGGAAAGTAGTTAAGGGACTCATCGTACCGCCTCACCGCCGGGCAGGCCCACGGAGGTGGAATGAGGTGCCGCCACCGGCTGGTCGCCAACCACCATTCCGTCCCGCATGGACACGATACGTCGGGTGGAAGCGGCAATGTCGGCCTCGTGGGTGACCACTATCACCGTCAGTCCCTCCTCCCGGTTCAGGCGTTGCAGAATATCTACGATTTCCTGGCTGGACTGGGTATCCAGGTTTCCGGTAGGCTCGTCGGCCAACAGGATGGCCGGATTCTTCACCAGCGCCCGGGCAATACCCACCCGCTGCTGTTGCCCCCCGGAAAGCTCGGTGGGTCGATGTTTGACCCGGTCGGCCAGTCCGACCCGTTCCAGGGCCTCAACCGAGCGTCGGCGGCGGTCGCCACCGGAGCCGTATAACAAGGGTAGCTCCACGTTGGCCTGGGCGGTAAGGCGGGGCAGCAAATTGTAAGTCTGGAAAATGAAGCCGATTTTCCGGTTGCGAATTTCCGCCAGTCGGTCGTCGCTCAAACCCCCGACGTCCTCACCATCCAGGAGATACCTTCCCGAGCTGGGGACGTCCAAGCAACCCAGGATGTTCATCAGGGTGGATTTACCCGAGCCTGAAGCCCCCATGATAGCCACCATCTCTCCGTCCTCGATGGAAAGAGTAACACCTCCCAGGGCGGCAACCTCTACCCGGCCCATCTGGTAAATCTTGGTCACATCTTCCAGGCTAATCACGGGCTGCCCCTCCCAAATTCGGTGACAAGACTATCTCCGGCCACTGCTGGATCTGCTGCGGAATCCACCGCCGGTGGTATTTCTGAACTGGCGGAAGCTGAATCTACTGGTGGATATTTCGCCGCTTTCAATGACGACCTTATCCCCTTGGGACAACCCCTGGCTCACCGATACCCAGAAACCATCGCTGTACCCCAGGGTCACCGGCTTCTCCTCTACTCCCAAGCTGGTCATTACCCGCACGACGGGCTGGTCAAAGCTGCCGTAGAGGGCCTGTTCAGGCACCATCAGGACATTCTGTTCTTCCCGAAGGATGATATTGGCGACGGCGCTCAGGCCCTCCCGGGGCTCGACTCCCCCGGGCATTTCCACTTCTATGCGAATGGGATAGCTAACTACCCCCTGCTGGTTCTGCGCCGACGCCGCAATCTCCGACACCCTTCCCTCAAAGGTCTCCCCGGGAAGGGCATCCAGGGTGACCTGCGCCGGCACGCCCACCTGCACCGACAGAACGTCTATCTCGTCAACAATGCCCTCCACTTCCATGACGTTGGGCGATACCACCTCAACGATCACGGTTTCAGCCCCCACCGCGTCGCCTTCCTCAACGTTGACCAGGGTAACCAAGCCGTCTATGGGCGACTTGAGGGTGGACTTGTCCAACAACCGGAGGGCTTCTTCCAAGGCCAACTGGCTGGAAACAACCTGGGCCTCTCTCAAGGCCACCTCCAAGGGGTCCGGCCCGGCCAAAAGGTCTGCCAACACTTCTTGGGCTTCCTCCAGGCTGGCCTGGGCCAGGACGACCTGGGCCTCTCGCAAGGCGACCTCCAGGGAGTCGGCCCCTTCCAACATCTCCACCAGGTCTTGCTCCGCCTGGTCCAGGGTGGCCCGGGCCAATTCAAGCTGGGCCTGCTTGAGACCCACTTCCAGGGGATCGAGTCCCAACTTCAGGTCGGCCAGCGATTGGTCGGCCAGGGTCAGGTCTGCCTGGGTTACCTGGACCGTTGCTTCCAAGCGCTGGCGTTCCAGGGGGTCCGGCCCCCCGCCCAGCTCAGACAGCCGTTCACTGGCTTCTGCGAGTTGCTCTTCGGCCAGTTCGACCTGGGCTTCCAGTTGTTCCACCTCGATCACCTCGGTCCGCAGGGCCTCGTAGAAGTCTCGCTTGATTTCCACAATTCCTTGCATTCGCGATATGTGGAAGTCCATCCCATAGGCTCCTTCATCCTTGGCGCGGAGGTAGGCTTGCAGGGCGTTCTGCGACTCCGACAGATCGGCTTCCGCCACGGCCTTGTCGTCGCGGGTCTGGACCAGCCGACCACCGCCCCTCTCTTCAAAATCGGTCAGGGCCAGCCGGGCGTCCTCCAGGGCAGCCTCGACATCGTGTAAGTCCTTAACCGCCTGGGCCGATTCCAGGGAATAGTTAAGCTCAAGGTTGGCCAGGGCCTGCCGGGTGTCCTGCAACGTGACTTCGGCTTCGTACCTGGCCTGCACCGCTTCGGCCAAGCCCAAGTCGAAGTCCGGAGTCAGGTTGGTCAACGCTTCCTCCGCCCCTTGCAGGTTGGACCTGGCTGCGGCGGCCATCTCCCGCTGCGACTTGACGGTCTCTTCGGTATAGGGCTCTCTGGCGTCGTCCAATGCCTTATTAGCCTGCTGCAACTGGAACTCGGCATCCGCCACCTGCTCGGCAGCCTGGGCCAGCTCCACGCCGGTGAATCCAACCCTGGCATCTTCAAGGAGTTCTTGGACGACCTCCAGGTCGAACCGGGCCTGCGCGACGCCTTGTTGCAAGGCCGCCACCGTGACCGCGTCCAGTTTGGCCAACTCCTGTCCCTGGCTGACGGTCTGGTTGGGTTCCGCCAAGACCTCCACCACCGTGCCCCCGGTTTCAAAAGTCAGCGGCTCCCGCTGGGGGAAGGTGAAGGTCCCGCTGGTGGACACCTGGTTGACCAGGTTGCCAAGCCGCACCGGCAGGACTTGCTGGCCCTCGGTCAACTCTGCCTGAACGCCATTGGCGCCCTGGTAATAAGCGCCGTAGGTGGCTCCAGCCGAACCCAGGAAGACAATCACCAGGGCGGCAATCTGCCACAGTCTCAGGGCCTTGACCGCGTTGATTAAGCCGTTAGCCAGCTTCTCCATTGCTCCTACTCCTACGGGTCAGATAGACGCCGGTTGAATCGGGTCCAGGGGCAGGTCAAAAGAGAACCGCGCGCCATTGCCGGGAGAGCTTTCGACCCGGATTTGGCCCTGGTGCGCCTCCACCAGTTGTTTGGCGATAGTAAGCCCCAGCCCGGTACCGCCGGTGGACCTGGCGCGGGAGGGGTCCACCCGGTAGAATCGCTCGAACACGTTGGGCAGGTCATTCGCCGGTATCCCGGGCCCGGAGTCGGCCACCGTGACCCGGGCATTGCCGCCGGTCACCGCCGCTGAAATCGTGACGGTGGTGCCTGGCGGAGCGTGGCGCACCCCGTTTTCCAGGAGGTTTGCCATCACCTGGGCGATTCGGGTGCGGTCCAACCGTACCTGCGGCAAGTCGGGCGGGACTTCCAACGCCAGCTCCACCCCCTTCAGGTCGGCCCGAGGCCGAAAGGCCAAGACCGTATCTTCCAGGAGGCTGGAAAGCGACTCCATCTGATAGTCCAAATGCAGGACGCCCGCCTCGGCCTGGGCCAAGAGCCTCAGGTCTTCCACCAGCAGGGCGAGATGCAGTACCTGGTTGTGAATGGTGTTGATTGTAGCCTGGTTGGGCTGGAGCAGCCCGTCCTTGATGGCTTCCAGGTAGCCCTGGATGTTGGAAAGGGGAGTCCTGATTTCGTGGGCGACGTCGGCCACCAGGTTCCGGCGCTGGGCCTCCAGCCTCTCCAGGTTCTCAGCCATGACATTGAAGGTGCGGGCCAACTGGGTCATCTCGCTGGGACCGGAGACGGACACCCGCTGGGATAGGTTGCCCCGTCCCAACTCCCGGGCTGCCGAACTCAGGGTGCGTATCGGCGACAGCAGCCATCGGGAGGTGAAGGATACCAACAGAATCCCACCCGCACCCGCCGCCAAGCCGGTCCAAAGAAGGGATCGATCAACGGCGGAGACCAACCGGCTAACCGCGGGCTCCCGGGGGAACCGGGAAGCCTCGGTGAGGATAACGGGGGCCATGGTCACGGTCCCGACTTCATCGCTCCCGACGGTGATGGGAAGTCGGTGGCCCTTCCTCCCCGGCCCATGCCAATGGCCGCCCTGTTCTTTATGGGAGTCACCGACCAGTTTGCCTTCCGCGTCGTTAACCAGGATTCTGCGGTCGGTAAGGGGTACCGACTGCTCCAAGGCCGGTTGCAACTCGGCCCAGCCATCCCGAGAGGAATAATGCTTGGACAGGAATCCCTGGAGCCGCGCGGCCCGGACCTCCTGCCGGCGGTCCTCAAAGCGGTCAACTTCCCGTTGGGCCGCGTGTCCCACGTAGAGGCTGACGCCGGCCAGGGCCAGGGCCAGAGCGACGGCGAAAGCCAGCACGGCGCGGAATTGCAGGCTGGAGAACAACTCACGCATCGCCAAACTTGTACCCCACACCATAAATAGTATGAATGTAACGCACCTTATCGGAGCCTGCTTCCAGCTTGCGCCGCAGGCTCGACACGTGGGCATCCACCGTCCGGTCGAAGCCCTCAAAATCGTAGCCGAAGGCCCGCTCGATTATTAGGTCCCGGGTGAATACCCGGCCCGGCTCTCGCATCATCAGCGCCAGCAGACGAAACTCGGTGGGAGTGAGGCGCACCGGGGTATCCCCGACGTTGACTGTACGCTCCCGAAGTTTCAACCGGACTTTCTGATAAGTCAGTTCGCCCGCCCCGGCGTCCGACTCGTCCCGGGCGCTCCGACGCAAGACGGCGCGTACCCTGGCGGCCAACTCCCGGGGGCTGAAGGGCTTGGTGACGTAATCATCGGCCCCCAAGTCCAGGCCAGTGAGCCGGTCTTCCTCCTCCACCCGGGCGGTGAGCATGACTATCGGGACCTGGGACTCGGCGCGCAGGGTGCGGCACACTTCCAGGCCGTTCAGCCCGGGGAGCATGACGTCCAGGACTACCAGATCAGGACTGGCCTCCCGCGCTTGACGCAACCCGTCAATGCCATCGGCGGCGGTCAGCACCCGGTGGCCGTCCCGGTCCAGGTACAGCCGGACCAACTCCACGGCATGGGGGTCGTCTTCGACAATTAATACGGTGCTGGCCATACCCGCCGCTCCCGGAAAACTTCTGGTTTCCAGTTGCCGGCCCCGAGTCCCTGGACTGCGCTGGATTGCTCTGGATTCTCAAAAGCCCTCTACGGGGTCACCGAGGCTTGAAAGTCCAGTTCCAGTCGAATGTCGTCTTCCACGCTCAGGACTACCCGGACGCTGGGAATATCCATCTCGAATTCGCCGAAGGTGAAGTTGGTCTTGGCCAGGCCGGACACTGTACCTTCGCCGAATTGGGCGGTCACGTCCCAGGTTAGGGGCCGGGTCACGCCGTGAAGGGTCATGTCGCCAACCATCTGAAAGGCGGCTTCCCCGCTGGTGGGTAGGGGCCAGGGCAGACCCGGAGTCTGCCGAACCACGAACTCGGCCAGGGGATAAGTGTCGGTTTCCAGGGAACGGCTACGCACGTAGCCATCCCGCCGTCCCGAATCGCTTTCCAGCGAGGCCAGTTGCACCACAATCTTGGAGGCATCGCTTTGCACCGCACCATCAGCGGCGAAGGCGATGGCGCCGCTGACTTCGGCGGTCTCACCGATGGCGTCATTGGGGAAATCCAGGCGGGCCAACTGCTCCCTCACCAAGTAGCGGGCCAACGTTCCGTCACCGATGGCAACCATAGACCCGCCGGAGGCCTGGGCTGGCTCGGTAAGGCTGGCGATTGCCGCCGCAGTAGGCACTGTGGTAGCCGACGGAGCGGCGGTGGGAGCCGATGTATTAGTCGGGGCTGCGGTGGACGTAGGCGCGGGGGCGCTGGTGGCCGGGGTCTCAGCGACCGGCGTAGGGACGCTGGTGGCCGGATTATCAGCAACCGGCGCGGGGGCGCTGGCGGGACTGGGCGTGGCCGCCGGTGCTGCCGCGCCCCCGCAGGCTGCCAGCAGGAGCGCTACGGAGGCAGCCACCAGGGCCATGATAAGTGCGGAGCGTAGGAGGACCGATTGGCCCTGAATAAAATTAGACCCGGTGTTGGCCGGGCTATTGAGGGTTTCCCTTAGTGGGCGATTCATCATTACCCCATAAGACTTGGTGTTTCCGCCGGGCCGCGAATCGCCGACGCAGCGGTGGCGGGAGTGCAATCAATGCCATGCAGCATCGGCGGGATTATATCTGTTATCTTAGCATAAGGGACACCGGGGCAGTCTCGTCTTGAAGCCAGGTTGACCTCCTTTGCCGTCCCTTGGGGGCGAAGGGCCAGGGGTGCGGGCGGAGAGTTCCCCACTCCGCACCCTGGTTGCCCGGAAGAGCCGCCGACGGTCCCAATTTACTGGGAATTAGCGGGCGCGGTGTAGGCCGGCTGCAGAGCGTGGGCCCTCATTTGGCCGCGGTGGCTCCGCCCGTGGAAGCCGCGACCCTCGAATCCCCGGCCCAGCAACCCGGGAGGAATGGCGTCGGGACGCTGCTGGTACCACTCCATAATGGCGTCGGCCTGGTCCTGTTCCATGGCTTCACCCTCCACCAACCGGTCCAACGTAAGCTGGAGGGACTCGTCCAGGTTCTCCCGCCTAACCTGCCGGAAAGCGTCCTGCACCTGGGACTCTTCTACGTTGAGGAGCTCAGCCATTCGGCCAATGTTGGCCTCGTCGGAATGGCCCCATTTGCCGCCGGGGCCCTGGGCAAAAATGGCGCCGCCGGTGATGGCCAGGGCCAATAGACCGGCTGCTACCGAGATGATAATCCATCGTTTCCTCATGGTGCTACCTCCTTTCTAGTCCGGTTACTCTTGGTAAGAACCCTCGGTGCGACTGCCTACAGTAATGACTCTAGCGCAAGACTTTGAAGAAAATTAGAAGAAATTCATCCATTTTCGCGGTAGGCCGCCTGTTGGGCGGGGTCATGCGATTGTCCTTGGAAAACTGCTCATGGTGAGCCGCTCCTTCGACCAGCTCGGAGCCTGTCGAAGGACTGGCACTGGGCGGGGCAAAGGGCCTGAGTCTCTCACCATCCCAAGCCCCCATCCCTGGATTCCGACCCCCGCCGGAATGACGGCGGGGGTAGTGGCCTGCCGGTTAGTCCGAGATGCTCTCTACCCGGATAATCGAAAGACCCTGGAGCCTTGTCCGCTTCGCTGACCTGTAGTTGACGATGTTCTTGTAATTCACGCTGCCGCCCACTCACAAGTAGAGTGGCAAGCTGTGCCATTGGTGCCTCCTCAATGACCCAACGGGCGCTACAAACGGCCAACTGGATGGATACCGACAGGCTCCTGGTATGGGCTGTCAGGGCCGGAATCCTGTTGGCGCTGTTCACATCCCTGATCGTGACCAAGGATACGCTGTTTCCCTTTGTAGAAGGCAAGGCCATATTTGCCCGCTCGGTGATCGAGGTCACGTTTGCCTTTTGGGTCGTGCTGATAATCTACTACCAGCAACATCGGCCTCCTCGGTCCTGGGTGTTGGCAGCCCTCGGCGTATGGTTGTTGGTCTCGATAATCGCTGCCTCTTGGGAGTGGTCCCAGTCCGCAGCCTGTGGTCTACCTACGAAAGAATGCAGGGGATAGTGGACCTGGGCCACTGGTTTCTTTTTGTAATGATGGCGGGTTCGGTCTTTCGGACTCCGCAGGACTGGCGGCTGTTGTTCACCCTAAACCTGGGCGTAGGCGGGTGGGTCTCCGTGATGGGGATTGGCCAGTATTACGGCCTGTTCGACTCGGCAATCCTGGAAAGCGCCAACCGGATAACCTCCAGCCTGGGCAACGCAACCTACATGGGAGCCTACGCAATGGTCAACGCCATGATTGGGCTGAGCCTGCTCGCCCACTCGTGGGGCCGCCCGGAGCCGACCCGGGAACAAACACCACCTGCCAACCGTCGGTCCGAGCGCCGCCGCCGCCGCCGGGCCCGGAGAGGCGATTCCCAGTTCAATTACCTGCCGTGGCTTCGGGAAGTTTGGCTGCTGACAGTCCTGATTAACCTGTGGGACCTGTGGTTGAGCGGTACCCGGGGAGCCGTAATCGGCATCGGATCCCTGGTTTTCTCCCTTGGGTACGTCTTTTGGGGGCAATTGCGGACCGTGCGGTGGGCCGCCTTGGGGGTCTTGGTGGCCGCGTTTCTATCCATCGTCCTCTTCTTCACCGCCAGGCCCACAACAGTCCTGGACCCGGTGGTCCAGTCCAGCAACATGCTGGGCCGCCTCACCACCATTGGCGCTGGGGACAGCAGCATCAAGGGGCGCATCGTTTCGGTGGAGGCGGGATTGAGGGCCTACCTGGACAGGCCGCTATTAGGGTGGGGGCTGGAGAACTATCTGATAGCCTGGGGCAAATACTTCAACGGCGACGCCGACGTCCGAACTCGGTTCGACCAGGCCCATAGCAAGGTGGTAGAGGCGCTGACCACAACGGGCGCGGCGGGTTTTCTATCCTACATGGCCATCTGGGTTGCCATGTTCTGCGCGCTGTTCCGCTCGGCCAGACGCCGCCAAGTTTACAGCCAATTGTTCATCTCGCTAATGGGTGCAACGCCGGTGGCCTACTTCGTGCAGAACCTCTCCTGTTTGACACCACGACCACCATGATGCACTTCGCCATCCTGGTGGCCTTCGTGGTATCGGAAGAAGGATGGGTACGGGAGCAGGAGCAGCCGGCAGACCCGGGGCGGGGGCAACAGCCGTCGGGGGGAAGGCCAGGTGGAACCCACGCCAGGCACCAACGACATTCTTCAACTTAACCTGCACCCTGCCCGGTGGAGCGCTGGCCGTCGCGGCCACAGCCGCCTTGGCCGTAGTATCGCTGGAGTGGTTCAATTACAGGCCCTATGCCGCGGCGGAGGCAACCTTGAACAGCACCAAGACGTCCCTCTCCTGGGATGAACGTATAGCCCAATTCAGCCGAGCCGCCGACCTATTTCCGGGCCTGGCCAACTATTCCAGAATTTACTTGCTAACCGGGCTGAGCCAGGACCTGAAGTCCCTGACTGACGACCAGCTAGCGCAGGCGAAGGAATTGGTCGCCGCCGAAGGGGAGCGAGGGCTGGAAGCCGAGCCGGACAACTGGAAGCTGCGCCTGTCCCAGTTCTACCAGGTGGTCTCCACCTGGGACCAGGATTCCCTGCACCTGGCCAGGGACCACCTGGACGCGGCCATTGAACTGGCTCCAAAGACCCACTTTACCGCTGCGCTGAAGAGGCAGCAGGAACGACTGGAGCAGCAAAGCCGGCGATAGCCCCGTGGCGGGAGTTGTTAACGCTTCACCGCTTGCCACCGGCCCAGCAGGGTGAGCGCCACGGACAGGGCCATCAGCTTTACATCCAACCAGGGAGACATTCGCCTTATGTAAAGGGTATCGTACCTAAGTTTGTCCCTGGGACGGGTGGAGTAGCGCCCGTAGACCTGGGCGAGGCCCGTCATTCCGGGCCGGACCAGAAGGCGACGCCGAAAATCGGGCAGCCGGAGGGAGAACTGCTCCGCCAATTCCGGTCGCTCCGCCCGGGGGCCCACCAGGCTGTAGTCTCCTTTCCACATGTTGATAACCTGGGGAAGCTCATCCAGGGCGCGGGCCCGGAGGAACCGTCCTACGGGAGTTATCCTGGGATCGGCGTCGGCAGCCCAGACCGCTCCCGTATACTCTTCGGCGTTGGGAATCATCGAACGAAACTTGTAGACGCGGAAGACCCTGCCGTCTTTGCCCAGCCGTCGTTGGGTGTAGAAGACCGGCCCCCGGTCGTAGAGCCAAGTAGCCAGGGGAATAGCAGTCCACAGCAGCAGCCAGAGCGGGGACAATAACAGATGGGCCAGGGTGAGGACTGCCAAGTCGAAGGGTCGCTTCCACCAATCATTAACTTTCATTAGGGCAGTGCAAGAACCAACCCCGCCTACAACTTGCCCTGGTTTGAAGTTCATTACCGCCGTAAGAACCCGTCAAGATTGTTCATGGGAGGCGGCCCCTCATACCCGCTTACGTAGGGAGGAATTATCACTCTCAGGCTCTTTCGGCGCGGCTAATTTTCCCCGGGCGGCTTGGGGATACTGCGCCCAATTTTCTACCCTTATCGACACGCCAAAGCAAGCATAACTCTAGGTTTCACCATGATAATATATTACTTGCTTCGTCCCCTGGGTTATATATGCTGCAAGGACGAAAGGGCGCTTGCCGCCGCAAAGAGCGATAGGGGCGGAGCCGGTCAATAGACCACCAGGAACTGTGCACCAAGTTGCTTAAAGCCGACAGCGAAGAGAGGCAGTCGTCGGAATCTTGACCGGGGCCGGTTATTGGGACGACGGCGCGGCATGGCGGCCAAGTGCTTACTCGCCAATTGCAGCGACCGCGATAACTTTCAGATGATTTGGTCCCGCCGCAATCTGGCCATCTTGGAACCAAGCTCTTCGGACCGGGACTCTGAATGGAGGTCCACCATCGTGCGGCCCAAGGAACCTTCGGAAGATTCCCGCGATGTGGTGTTTGAATATTTGGCTCCCCTTCAGCTCAATCTGGCCGCTGGCGACGGCTTCAGAGTAAGCGCCAGAGGCGGCCCCTAGGGCTGGCCCGAGGCCGCCCTGGTAAGCCGCCCCTGCTAACCGGCTGTAATAGCGGTCTGCGGGCGCTCGCCCTACCCGGGAGTCTTTCGGTAGCTGACACTCCGCCCGGTGCGACAGCTTCTGAGCATCAGGAAGGGCCTGGGTCCCCACCACCGCTGGTCCCCACCCCTGGATTCCGGCCTCCCCCGGATGCGCCGGGGGTGGCGCACCCCGGGGAAAGCGGTCAGAGCCCCTTGAAAATGCTAAAGACCGCGCCCTGCGGGTCGGTCAGGCAGGCGAAGCGACCGATTTCCGGGATGTCCGTGGGTGGCACCACTACGCCACCGCCCAGAGACTGGGCCTGGGCTACGGTGGCGTCAACGTCGGAGACGGCAAAGTAGACCACCCAGTTGGGAGGCACCGGGCCCATGTCCGGCGTTATCTCCATGACACCGGCAATATCGATCCCCTGAGACCGCAGGAGCTTATAGTCCATCGGCCCCATGGTTTCGCCCTCTTCCATGCCCAGCAGTCCCTTGTAGAACTCGACGGCGGCCTTGGAGTCGGTGGTCATCAATTCGTTCCAGACCATCGCGCCCGGGTCTTCCTTCACCCGGGCGCCAATGTGCTCCTTGGGCTGCCATACCGCGAAGTTTGCCCCCTGGGGGTCTTGCAGCATCGCCATTCTACCGGCCTCGAACACGTCCATCGGCCCAAACAGTACCGTTCCGCCGGACAGTCCGGCCTTCTGGACTACGGCGTCAACGTCGGCAGCGGTGAAGTAGGTATTCCAGTGGGGCGGCACCCCGCCAGTTCTTTCCTCTTCGCCTTGTTGGTAGATGGCGGCGGCTTCCAGGCCGTTCAGCTTTTGCATGTGGTAGGAGCAGCCTTCGCCAATGTGTATTGGTTCATCCAGCCAGCCAAAAAGGGCGCTATAGAAGTCCAACGCCCCAGCTTCGTCGGTGGTGGACAGCTCGGCCCACGAGGGAGCACCTGGGGAATAGGTGGTGATTTCCGGCATATCGGTGTGAGTCCTCCTCCACGCCATAAAGGCGGTCATCAGTGTGGTATTTTATGGTTGGCAAGCGCCTATCTGGTTGGGCAGCGTCGGCGTGACCGGCTTCGCCCTCCGACGCTGGACCAACACCAGTGTAAAAGGATGACGCATCACCCACAACGGACAAATGTCACCGATTTGAGGGAATTCCCCGGGCGGGGATTTTCTTCGACAGGTCGTTGATCCCTGAGTCCGTTTCTCCTCTGCGTACCAGATACCGAGCCGGTACTTCACAAATACATATATTTACATTTATGTATTAGGCGTATAGAGAGGGTTCATTAGTATTTATATAGCGCAGTTAATTACGTGTTGACAGACTTATTTAGTTAGGCTATAGTCTTTCCATAGTTAGTAGTATCCACTTATAAATTTAGTAATGATACACGATACTTATCCTTCATCATGGCGTGTCTGCTGTCCGGCCCTACCTCCTCCTGGGCCGGGCGCGTCGGCCACGCGACGCCTCGGCAAGCGCGCTTCCCCGTCGGACCTCCTCCAGGCTGCGGAAGCGCGCTTGCACTGGGGACGTCCCCCGCCTGGCCGCTACAGGACTCAGCTTTTCCAGCCCAACATACGGATTAGCCCAAGCAAGGAGCGTCATGTTGTTGAAAAGTTTATTCAAGAGCCTGAGAGGCTGGGGTCTTCTCGTGTTGTCGGCCTCAATTTTGTTCCTCGTCGCCTGCGGCTCCAACGCCGCCCCCCAAGTTCCCCCTACTCCCACACCCATCGACATGGAGAGCCTCCGCGCAACCGTGCGCCAGGCCGTTGAAGAAGCGAGCAAGTCGGCGGACACGGCTGAAGAGCTAAAGGCCTCGGTTGAACAAGCGGTAGCCCAGGCTATGGCTGAAGCCAAGTCCACTGGGCTGACCGCCGAGCAAATTGTTCCCATTATTGAAAAGACGGTGTCCGAGTCAACACCGCCGGGAATTACCGCCGCCGAAGTGGAAGCCCTGGTAAAAGAGGCGGTCGAGAATTCTCGTGACCCGGGGAAATTGGTAGTCTACTCCGGGCGTAGCGAGACTCTGGTGGACCCCATCATCCAACAGTTTGCCGCAACCACGGGCATCGACGTACAGGTGAAGTACGCCAATACCTCCCAGTTGGCGGCCACGCTGCTGGAAGAAGGTCAAAACAGCCCGGCGGACCTGTTTTTCGCCCAGGACCCGGGCGGGCTGGGCGCTGTCGAAGGTATACTGACTTCCCTACCCGAATCCATACTGGGCCAGGTCCCCGACTGGGCCCGCTCTCCCCAGGGACGCTGGGTTGGAATTTCCGGAAGGGCGCGGACCGTGGTCTACAACACCGAGACACTGACCGAGGCCCAGCTTCCCGACAACATGTTCGGCTTCATCGATCCCAAGTGGAAGGGTCGCATTGGCTGGGCCCCTACCAACGCCTCCTTTCAGACCATGGTGACGGCCATGCGGACCATCTGGGGCGAGGACCGGACCCGGGCCTGGCTGGAGGGAATCCAAGCCAACGATCCCAAGGTCTACCCCAAGAACACTCCCCAGGTAGCAGCGGCGGCGGCGGGAGAGATTGACGTTGGCTTCGTCAACCACTACTATCTGTTCCGGTTCCTGGCCGAGGAAGGCGAGGACTTCACCGCCAGAAACTACCATCCCAGGGCCGGCGGTCCCGGGTCCATCATCATGGTAGCTGGGGCGGGGATTCTGGACACCTCCGAGAACCGGGCCAACGCCGAGAAATTTCTGAGCTTCATGCTTTCCCAGGTGGGCCAGCAGTATTTCGCCTCCCAGACCTTCGAGTACCCCCTGGTAGAAGATGTGAAGACGTCCAGGGTGTTGACAGCTCTGGCCGACATCAATAGCCCCCAAGTCGCGGCGGCCAGTTTGACCGACCTGGCAGGAACCCAGAAGTTGTTGCGGGAGACCGGGATACTTCCCTAGAACATCGGCGGGGACTAGACTAGGGTTACACCCAGACCAGGATCGGCGGGAATATGGCGCCTGTATTCCCCTACAGCATGGGCAAGAGTCAGTCCGGCAACTCGGGGACGAGGATAGTCCCAAAGGATGTGATCATGACTAGTAAGACCAACGACCCCGGACAGGTGGAGAAGCAGACCTCGGACACCACTTTCATTCCGGCCACCGACGTTACGGTGTATGAAGCCCTCTACCGACGGCGGATGGCCTGGCGGTTCAAGGAACAGGCCGTACCCGACGAGGCTTTGCGCCGCCTGCTGGACACGGCGGTCTGGGCGCCCAATCACCGGCTCACCGAACCCTGGCGTTTCTTCGTCCTGGGTAAGGACAGCTCGATGCGTCAAGAGGCAGCCCGGTTGGCCTACGAGTTCTCCGTTCAGGGGTCTGAGAACACCGCCCGAGCAGAGGCGGCCCGGGCAATGGTGCTGGACCCTCCCTTCGTGGTCTACGTATACTACGTGCCGGGGCCCAACGAGGATGTTGCCCGGGAGAACTACGCCGCAGTGTGCTGCGCCGTGCAAAACATGGCCCTAGCCGGAGTGGCGGAAGGTCTGGCCGTCACCTGGGAGACGGGCAGAGTTACCCGGCCTCCCGAGCTAAGAGGGTTGCTGGGCGCTGAGGAAGATTGGGGAATGGCCGGTATGCTGTCCATAGGTTTTCCCGACGAAGCCCTGGAGGTCGCCCGAACCCCGGCCTCTCAGTTCGTAAGCTGGTTCAAGTGAGGGACCACAGGGCCTTGGTGTTGTGACGTCGCCCAAGTTCGCTTGAGCCCGGAACCTTTACGCTTACCTACTTGCCGTCAATTATCGGGCCGGGCGTGTTAATCCCCGGTCCGGGCGTTCGGCTTGGACCGGCTTACCCGGGGACAATACCATTCCTCCATATACTTCCCGCTCCCCGTAGGAGAAATCGGCCCGACGTCTGCTGAATTGCCCGAGCCGGTGGCTCCTGGCGTTGACCCGGCGGAGGACTCGATTTTTCCGACAGTATCGAGTCCAGCGGGAGGGTACCAACCCTCCATACGCTTCAGCCGAAGTTCCAACGATTGACTTCTTTGTCTCCACCCAATCCTGGAGGCGGCGGCGAAGCCAGCAGCAGGAAGGACCTGGACAAAACTGGCAAAATCATGACCTCGGGAAAGGTTCAATCCAGGTCGGTGATGCGTTACCCTTACCGGGCCAGTGGCGGCGCGGTTCTTTGACGCGGCCCTGGTTGTATCGGGGGCAGAGAAGCGTCATCCGGGAGGTTTGGGAATGGTCAAGACTGTAGTTTATTCGCTTTGGCTTCCCATCGCCGTCGCGCTCGTCTCCTACCTGCGTTTTGGCATAGCGGGGGGAAACGGGAGCTTTGAATTCTTCGTAGCCGGACCGATGGCCATGCTGACACTGTTCGCCATAGCCTGGCCCTGCGCCATCCCTCTAACCGTGGCGACTCGCCTGTTGCACCGGCGCAGCCCCGCCATGGCCTACCTATGCGCCGCCGTGTTGGGGCCGCTGTCCGTAATCGCCGTGGTTGTGGGCGGCCTGCTGGGCCTCGCCGGAGTTGCCGTCTACTCCGTGGCCGTGTCGCTGCCGGCCTGGATAGCTCTGGGCTTCACCAAGATTCGTCGGCCCCGGCACGCTTAGGCCGGACCGCTCCCCTCGAAGCCTGGCTGCCATTTTTCAGCTAGCTGCGCTCTGCCGGGAAACCGGACGGCGATTTACCGAGCGGCCAATCCGTTGGTGCTGATTGGTCTTTCCCCAGCGATGCCCACCAGACGACGCTGGACCAACCTGCTAAAAGTTGTGAGGAGTCCAAGGCTGGTGCTGGACGGCGAACATGCGGTCAGCCCGCAGCAAGGCCCCGGGCGTCCCCTCTTCCACCAGACCGGCTTGGGAAAGGGTGGTGAAAGCGACGGCTCCCAAATAAGTGGAGGCCAGGCCAGAAACCGAGAGCGATAGGTCTGGAGAGGCAGTTGTGGTGCGGCACGAACCCCCCTCGGGAGACCCTTCCAGCTCGAACCGTCCATCGTTCCAGGGGCAAAGGTTGTCCCGCACCTCCAACACCAACCGGTCGCTTGCCCCGTAATGCCGGAGTTCCAGGGAGTCGCCCACGTCGATTAAACGGAGCCACAGCCCATCCCGTCTCGACCTTTGCAACCGGCGCGGGTCGGCCAACATCCACGGCAGGGGGTCGTCAACGGGACGTTTGAGGGCCTCGGTAGAGGTGATGAGGTCCACATCGAAGCAGAACCGCCACAATGCGGAATTGGCTTCCCGGGTCGCCGCCACCAACTCGTTCACGGTGAGGGTGCCGCCGCCGGTGCGATAGGCCGCATAGCCATCAACCCGGCCCTCATCCTCGTACTTGATGAAAAACAGCCCTCCACGCCCACCCTGGCGGTGCTCCGGCAAGCGGGAATCGCGGTACCACTGTCGGTGGGCGGCTCGCTGGAACACGCCAGGGCGGTCCAGGGTACCCCGGCGGAATATCTCGGGAAACTCGGTGGAAATGTCCTCTGGAGCGACAAAGGCGATTCGGCCCGGACTGTTGTAGGGGCGAGCAAACCCGTTGTGCTGGCGGTCTATGGTCCATCGCTCGTACAGGGAGCCGATGCCATACCCGAACCTGCCGTAGATGACACTTTCGGTGGCGAACAACGCCGCCAAAGGTTCTCCCCGCTCGTGGACGTCCTTAATCTGGTGGTCCATCATCCGGGTCATCACCCCTTGGCGGCGGTGGGTGGGCTGTACCGCAACGTTGGACACCCCGGCGACGGTGGCTGTGGCGCCGGGTATGGACATCTCCAGCCGGTGCGAGTGAGCGCCCCCGACGATGTTGTTTCCCTCGAAAACGGCGATGGTGCGATCCAGGTCGAAATTCGGTCGCAACTCCTCCGGGTCATGGTCCAGCCGGTTGCCGTGGGCCCGGGACTCGGCCCGCAGCCAGTGTACGAACTCGTCAGGGGTTAGGTTCCTCAGTTCCAACATGGAGTCTACTCCCCGCTATAACAGTCGATTCCCCGAATATATAAGATTTTAGACCATCGCGCCATAGCCCCGTTTCCATCCCTGGGTCTTTCAATAGTCAGGCTGTCAGGATGGGCGGTTTTCTAAGGACAATTAAGTAATTATCTCAAGACTCACCAAGTCTGTTGAAATGCCACCAATCGCCAACCGAGGTCCTGGATTCCGGCCTTCGCCGGAATGAAGGGTTGGGCTGCTCGACAAGTTTTGAGATAGTTTCTAAAAGGCTCTGCTATCCATCCGTACTGGAAGGCGGCCAGGGGTGGACGGGAGTATCGCCAACTGGCAGGCATAGGGTGGAATTTCTTCCCTGCCGCCCTCGCGCCAGCGGCTGCACAACCTCCGGGGTGTTTGGACTGCCCACAGCAAAACCAAGGGGCTGCGGATGCCGAATATGGTTGCCAGACACAGAGGAAAGGAGCCTAACTATGGAGGGCCAAGGGGCGAACTGGTTACTCTGGACTATTCCATAGCTGGCGGGGAGAGAGATTCATGCTGACAGTCCGACGGTCCCCGACACCGGCCTACGGTCTGGCTGGTACACAAGGCGTAGGGCACGGGGAGGCTATAAAGCTATAGGGGGGAAGAGTGGTGGGCCTACACGTACCGAATTGCGAACTTTTCGCTGGGAGTTCCTGATATAAGCAGTGGCCATTCCGACTCCACATGGGCCCCGCAAGAGCCACCGGCCCACGGGTTGGAAGCTCCTCCATTCCGTCAGGGCGGCCGTGCCGTCCGACAGCGGAAGTGAGAGAAGTCTAGTTTACAGCATGTCCGACGGGCCTCTGCGAAGGCAAGGCCACCCACGGCGGTTCCTCGACGCTTGACCTAACACGAGAACCCTTACGGTTGCGAGGTTGGCGGTGCAGTACGTGGTGGTCACGCTGTTTTCGGCCCCGCGTTTCCTGCCTCCGCCATGCGAAACTCCACCTCGGATCGGTGAAGATGTAGGTCGGGTTGCCCGCGTCGTCGCCCAACTTGCGCCGAAGGAGTTTACCACGGTCCGCATGGGCCACACATCGCCGTTGTTCTTAGGCCTTTCCCCAACACAAGCGGTCTCACAGACCAGGAGAATGGACCGAGCCAGCGTCAAACGTGCCATAGCCACCCAGATGCCTTCGGCCCCCCAATGGACGGTGCTGGCCGTTTTCGTTCGGCCCGGCCTCGATGGCGCACCGATCCGGACTTACAGGAGGCGAAAGGTGCCCGTCGGTTACTCAAGGATGGAGGGATAGAAGCTATCCAGTCACGGACCTCGTTGCGTTGAAACCGGGTCATATTTGATCCGGTATTCGCCTATCTGCATCTCGTAACCCTCCACGGTTACAGGTGTTCTCAGTGAGGGTGAATGTTCTTGGAGCATCTTGTGTAGCCACGTGATCGGATAGGAGCCTTTGTGTGACTCCTTAAACAGACGGGGCACCTGCGGCCACGTCCCCCAAGCCGCCCTAGAATCTCGGGATGCTTCGCCGGAAAAGTGGGAAAAGTGCCGGCCTATTACAAACAAATGGATTCTTTTCGTGTCATGAACGCCGACTTTTCTCTCACCAAGCAGATGATCAAGGACTTTCGGGTTCTGAAGCAGAACCGAGCTAACTATGGAGACCCATCGGTTCGATTCATCAAGGAAATTCTTCATCTTGGAGTTTCGCATTCTCATAGACGTCCCAAAGGGATCCTGCCATTTCAACTGGAACAAGCCAAGAGTTCCGGTTGTTTTGTCAAAGACGGCAGCATCTATATCCGTTGCAACTCTCCCTTCGTTCTTCAGTTTCAACGGCTTCTCGATCCTGGTAAACCTCTGGGTGGAGAATAGATCGTACAACTCCTTCCGAAAGTGTTCTTCTCGTCCGTCGACGGCGTGATCCCATTCCTTGCGGTATCGCCTGTTAAGTTCGGCAAGCATGAAGTCAAACGGACTATTCAACGTTCCCGCAATTGAGAACACTACAGTACTGGAATTGATATTCAAGAATGGAGCGATGTTGACGGCCGGTTCGGACGTATGAGCTTGTAGATTGTTCGGCGTCAACTTCAGTGTATCCAGCACCTGCCGAGCTTCAATTGCGGTGATCTCCAGGGCGGCTGATAGATAACCCTGAAGTCGGGCCTCATCTGCTGTTACTGTGAGTAAGTTACGTATATCGAAATGTTTTTGTTTTGAAAGGAGCACCATGCTGAAGGCGATGTGCTTAAGCGCCCAACTGATCACCTCGACTACAGCGGCCTTATACAATTCGAATGGCAAATCTCCGAAAGTCGCGTGCGGCGGCAAAGCGTCCTGCCCCGGTTCATAATGCGCGCGTGCCCAAAGGAGCCCTTGACTTCGAAAAAAATTATCGATATCGGGGTTCGAATCGAATTGGATAAAATGCTCTTCCCAAGGTGATACCAGAGGTGACATCATCGCCCTGATACTCGGTTGGATAGCCATATTCTGGTCGCGTATTTGCTGGTCCATCTCTCCGGCGATTTCGCGAAAAATGCGTAGTTCGTTGGCTTCAACGGCCTCAATACCTGCTTCGCGGAGACTGACCGTAGCATGAATTGCTTTTGGAGACGGCATAGAAAGTTCCACCAAGCTATATCTGTGAAGGTTCAACATCATTTCACAGATGCCCAGTCGCCCACAGCTCGCAATTACCGAATCTGCCCATTGCTGATGGGCCCGTGCCGACCTTGACAAGGATGGACCTGGTAAGATGCTAGTAGATCAACACACTTGCATTGATGGACGGTAGGGTACAATGGGTCAGTAGAGGGTAAACTTGGGGAAGTGAGGTGGGAGTGATGGTGAAGAAATACCAGGGTAGTGCTGAGGGAGGAGGAGCGGCAGGAACTGAAGGCCCTGGTGTCCCGGGGGCGGGCGGCAGCATACCGGCAGACCCATGCCCGCATTCTGCTGTTAAGCGATGAGAACCAGGCTGAAGGCCCGATGAAGGACGAGGAGATAGCCCGTCCCTGCAGGTGGGGACGGCCACGGTGGAGCGGGTGCGCCGGCGTTGCGTGGAAGAGGGTCTGGAGCGGGCCCTGGGGCGCAAGGAGCAACTGAACCGGCAGCAGAAGCGGCTGGGACGGTCAAGGAGAGGCCTACCTAGTGGCTCTGGCCTGCACAGAACCGCCGGAGGGCCGGGCCAGTTGGACCCTCAAGCTCTTGGCGGGTCGGTTGGTGGAATGCGAGATAGTGGAGAGCGTCAGTGCAGAGACGGTGCGCCGGACCTTGAAAAAACGAACTGAAGCCCTGGCTGAAAGATTGCTGGTGCATCCCGCCCAATGGGAACGCCGAGTTCGTGTGCGCCATGGAGGACGTGCTGGAGGTCTATCATCGCCCTTATAAAGATAACGAGGTTCTGGTCTGCCTGGACGAGACCAGCAAGCAACTGGTACGGGAGACCCGCCCGCCTCGGCCGCCGGTCCTGGGGCGGTCATGGCCTATGACCACGAATACGAACGAAACGGGGTGAGCAACCTGTTCATGCTTTTCGCGCCGTTGGAGGGATGGCGGCGGGTCGAAGTGACTGACCGCCGGACGAAAGTCGATTGGGCGCACCAAGTCAAGCAACTGGTGGACGAGGACTATCCCGACAAGGACCGGATAGTGCTGGTGATGGACAACCCCGTATCGAGTACGGGGCAGGCTCTGAACACCCACCACCCGGCATCGCTCTACGAGGCATTCAAGCCGGCGGAGGCGCGGCGCATCGCCCAGCGGCTGGAGATCCACCACACGCCCAAGCCTTTAGCCACCCAGCTTGACCGGGTGGACGGCAGTTGGCTGAACATGGCCGAGATAGAGTTGGGGGGTGCTGGGACGCCAATGCCTGGACCGGCGGATTCCCGACCGGGAAACCCTGAGGGCAGAGACCGGAGCCTGGCAAAGACGGCGAAACCGGGACGCAATAAGGGTGGATTGGCGGTTCACCACCGCAGACGCCCGGGTCAAACTGAAGTCCCTCTACCCATCAATGCAAGTGTGTTGAACTACTAGGTTGTGTTGACATTTCACCGCAACCAGATGAGAGCGGCGGTGAAGTGAAGGAAGCCCAGATATCTGGTGTCCAGCTTCTCAAACCGGGAGAATACCCGCCGATAGTGCTTTATCTTGTTGATGAAGCATTCCACCAAGTGACGCTCCCGGTACAGATAAGCATCGTAGGCTTGGGGTTCCTTCCGGTTGGAGCGCGGAGGTATGACCGGACTCATGCCCTGATACCGGTGGTTCAATCGGCACCAAATCTTCCGTTGGGATTGCCAGCGTGAGGTTGACGTTGTTCTCCCCGTCGATGGTAACTTCGTCCAGCAGCCGCAGCACCTCACGCCGCTTATCATCGGGCAGGTCGTCCAGCCCGTCGCCGATGCGCTCCGCCCACTCCACCACTCGCTCCGCCAGCATCCGCCTCTCCGCCTGCGCCGCGTCCCTGGCGCGGTAGTCGTTGAGCCTCTCCCGCAGGCTCTCCAGCCGCTCGGTGATGAACTTGCGCTGGTGGTCCAGTTGGGCCTCGGTTATCTTCCCCGACACATACAGCCGGATGGCCCGGTCCTCCTCCAACTGCACCTTCTCCAGCTCCCGCTCTGCCCTGACGGTTTCATCGCTCAGCCCGCCCTCTTCCTTCTTCCCCAGGGATTCGATGCCGGCGACGATGACGGCGGGGTCCTCCAGCACCTTCTTGACCTCTCCCCAGACAAGTCCCTCCAGCCGCTCCGCCCGGATCATCGTGTGCTCCCGGCAGGCGGTGCGGAAGTGCTGGACGCCGTAGCACTTGTAGTAGCGGCGCGGGACCTCCATCTCGTACTTGTAGGTCTTGTCGCCGTGTTTGACGGTCCGCTTCCTAGTGGCCATGCAGCCCATGAGCATCCCGCATTCGGTGCAGCGGACCAGGTGCTGCAACAGGTAGAATATTTTGGTGTTGCGGCCCGATTGGGTCTTGCGCTTGGTCCTCATGGCCTGGCACCGGTCCCAGGTCTCCTCGTCGATTATGGCCGGGAAGGGGACGCCGATCCAGGTGTCCGGGGCCTGGTCGTAGACCCTGATGCCGTCCTCGGTGGAGACGTAGCGGGCCGGCCGTCCCACCAGGTGCCCTTGTAGGTCTCGTTGGTGAGGATGCGGTGAATCTGGCCGTCCCACCACCGCTTGCCTTCCCTGCCCAGGGGAGCGTCCTCGGCCATGAGCCGCTGACCGATCACCCGCGCCCCCAGGCCCTCGTGGACGCACCAGCGGAAGATGCGGCGCACCACCTCGGCCTCCTCTTCCACTATCTCCGGCCTGCCGTTCTCCCCGACCCGGTAGCCGTAGGGTACGTTGCTGACCGGGATGCGTCCCTGCTTGGCGGCGCCGCGCTTGCCCATCGAGGCCCGCTCCCGGAAGTTGTCCAGCTCGATCTTGCCGATGGCGGCCATCAGGCCGAAGGTCTTCATGTCGATGGAGTCCATGACCGCTTCCAGGTTGATGTGGTACGCCTCCACCACCTCCATCAGGGCGGCGGCGGGGTACATGCCCCGGCTGAACCGGTCCGACTTCCAGCAGACGATGGTCTCGAAGCGGCCCTGCCTGGCGTCGGCCAGCATCCGCTGGAACTCGGGGCGCTTCTTGGACCAGCCCTGGCCCACCTCCTGGTAGCGGACGGCGATAGTCAGCCCCGGCGTTCGCAGTAGGCTTCCATCTCGCTGGTCTGCTCGGTGATGGAGGTCTTGTCTTCTGCGTCCTGGCTCTTGTCGGAGACCCGGGCGTAGATGGCCGCCCGGTTTCCGGTGGTCTTCTGCCGTTGCACTTTCGTTCCTGGCATGGTCGCCTCCTATGGGTTTCACCGGCTGAAAATAAAAGAGACCCGCCTCCTGCCGGGAGCGGGTCTGCAAGTAGTACAATACCACCGCATCACCTGCTCAATCAGGTGGCGCCATGGCCCGGGGTGTTGTCAGCACCGCCGGGCTAACCTGTTGCGGTGATGATACCCGTTGGGATGGAGCGTAGTCAAAAGTGGCTGCCCAACTGGGATGAATCGGTTCAATCAGTTAGAAGCCTTCGTATCGCGGCTTGAGACGTTCGTGCAGAAAAGCTTCAAGCAACGCAAGCAGTCCGTTTCCGCTCTTGGAGGGCAACAAGATGTTTACGCGGCTGGTCGCCGACTTTATCCAATCCCCCGGAGTAGAGGAATCAAATTCAGGAATCCCAACCATTCTTTCATCCGCCGCCAGAGAAGCGGCCAGGGTGCTTCTGGCACTACGCGGGTTGTAATGTTGGCTCGTATAGCGGGCGTTCGAGTTTGGCCCCGCCTTCCCGATTTTGAGCCACTCGCCATTCCACCAGAACCCATACACTGCCATCATTCCCTCAGGTAGGCGTGACGGGGGGCGGTGGGGCGCGGGGCACAGGTCAATATTATCGCTACTCAACGTCATGGGGTTTCCAACGAGTTCAGACACAATCTGGAAGTCGGATAAAGCGTCCGTTATTTGTTCACGCCACTTATCAGGCATCCGCCCTCCTTCGTGCCATCAGGCAGCCGGATTTCTCAGATATTAGCATACCGTTCCGTGGTAGGTTGGGTGACTTGGTGGGAACTCTAACCCAGCCCGCCGCAATCTGGTCCGCCCAATTCCCCGGGGAATTGGGCCTCGGCATGGTCCTTCGCAGGCGGAGTCTGGGCGGCAGTGTCTTGTTACGGGCCGGTCATGCTGTCGCTACCGATGTGCTTTGCCAGCAGGGTGAAGAGGCGGCGCAGCCGGTCCTCGGCGTCTGGGGCTGGGTTGCACAGAATCCTGCCCAATCTCGGCTCCGACCCGGCGTACCTGGGACTCTTTGGTTGGCGCTGGTTCCTGGTTCCTGACAAATCGCCGCTCCGAGAGGTATTGGTGGGGTCCTTTGTTATAGAACGTCCGTTCCAAAACAATGTGAACGGCCGGAGCGTCGGTTGGAACCGCTTATAGGGTGGTTCACCCGTGAACCAGGGAAGACCGGCCAGAAGGAAACTCGCCGGGCACGGAGGGTCAGCCGTACCGCAGCGGCGGTGGCAACGGTAACGGTGGGGACGGCAGGAAGAGGATGGAGACTGAGCAGGCCGGGCCTGGTCGTGGCCGGGCCCGGCCCGCCTACTCCCGGTGCAGCGCCCTGGCCCTGGGGAGCAGGTGGGACAGCCCCAGCTCTTCGGCCAGGTCCTGGAGGGCCAGCAGGTAGTGGGAGGTGGGTTGGAGGCCCTGCATCCACCGCCGGATGGTCAGCGGGCTGGTCCCCAGGCGGCGGGCCAGCTCGCTCCAGTACAACCCGCTGGCCTCCTTAAATCGTCTCAGGAACTCCGGGAAGTCGTCAGGGAACTCGTAGAGTCCCCGCGGTGGCGCGTCTTCTGGCGGGGCATTGACTCCGGCCTCCACAGGGACGCCAGGAAGCCGTCGCCCATGATCAGGTCCAGGAGGCCGCCGGGCACCACCCCGGCCAGGCGGACAATGGAAAGCATGGCCCCGCCGCAGGGTTCGGTGCCGTCGTTCCAGCGGAGGGCCTGCTTGCGGTCCGCGCCCAAAGCGTCGGCAAAGCCGTTCCGGGTGAGGCCGGTGGCCCGTCTCAGGCGGTCCAGGCACTCGGGGAAGTCGTCGGGCAACACGCCGGAGCCGTCGAGAAAGGGGAGGTTCGCGATGACCAGTTGCGGGCCGCCCCGGCCAGGTTGAGGAGATGGGCTACTCCCAATTATCGGGGCGCTCGAAGTCGAACAACTCATAGAAGTCCTCCACGCCCGGGACCGCTGCATCCGGCGGCGGAGGCTGCCCGATGTGGCGCGTTCCCAGTTGACCAGCCTGGACAGGTGGCTGCGGCTGATGCCGAGCTCGTCGGCCAGCCAGTTCTGGGAGCGGTGCAGCAGGGCCAGCCGGTCCCAGAGAGCCTGGGGCTTGAGCCTTACCACGGTGCGTCGTCGGCGTGTCATTGCGCGGTTGCCGGCCCTGGTGTAGTCTAACCGCGATTAGGTTACGATTAGAATGATTGTAGGCAGCGGCAATCCTGCCTGTCAAGACAAAAGCGAACTGATGTGCTATGTTGGTCGCGAGAATAGCATCACTATCCGCCGGGAGGGACGACCCTCATGCCCGAAGCCAGGGAGCACCAGTGGAAGAACATCGGGGACCGGATCAAGGAAGCCCGCAACAAACTGGGGCTGACCCAGGCCCAGCTTGCCAAGCAGGTGGGGGTCAGCTCCCAGACCGTCTGGTCCTGGGAGGCAGGACGGGTGAAGCCAACCCACGAGCACCTGGAGGAGTTGGCCTTCGGGTTGGAAGTCAGCACCGCCTGGATACTGGGCCGGGACGTCATCGAAGCCGACTTGCTCAAGGAGGCCAGCGTGTCCTTCCATGATGCCGTCGAGGGACTGCCCCTGGAGGACATTGAGACCATCCAGAATTTCATCAACTTCGTCCGCCAGGAACGGCGGCGCCGCACGGAGGCCGGTGAATGACCCGGGCCGAGCGGAAGGGCGCGGCCCTGCGGCGCAAGCTGGGCCTCACCGGCCGGGTGGACGCGGAGGCCCTGGCCAACCTGCACGGGTATCCGGTGAAGCGGTTGCCGCTGGTGAAGCAGAAGGAGCTGGAGGTGGCCGGGTACATCTGCATCGCCGACCGGCTGGGGCCGGAGGAGAGCCGCTGGTACATCGCCCATGCCCTGGGGCACAAGATGATGCACCCGGGCAATCAGTTGTGGGTATACCGCAAGACCATGCTGGGCTCCAAGTTAGAGCGGGAGGCCAACGACTTCGCCCACACCCTGCTGATAGACGAGCGGGGGGCAATGGCCGCGGGCCTGACCTACCCCTGGGAGGTCGCGGAGTATTTCGGGGTCCCGGACGAAATCGTCCGGCTCCAAGCACCCATGGTCATGGGTTGGCGGGCGAGTAAGTTTGCCTGAAGGTCGCGGCAGCACGGGTTAGCCCTTGGTACGATGGCCTGAAGTCCCAACTGGAAAGGAGATGAAAAACTGGGCTTGACGTGCTAATATTTACCCTTAATGGAGACGAACACGAGGCGGGTAAGGCGGAGACTAGAACAGGACGGATGGTACTTGGAACGGCATGGCTCCAGTCATGACATTTATAGGCATCCACGCATCGCAGGAATTATTACTCTGCCGCGCCACCGGGTGCTGTCCATCGGGATGGCAAATACCATTGCCAAGAAGGCGGACTGGAGCGAATAGGAGGGCACTGTGATTCGATATCCGGCACTGATTGACGGTGACGAGGGAGCTTACGGCGTAGTCTTTCCAGACATTCCAGGCGTTGGTGCGATGGGGGACACAATAGACGAAGCTCTCCTGAACGCCGAAGACGCGCTTAGGGACTATGCCATAGAGGCTGAAAGAGACGGCGAAGAACTGGTGATCCCTAGCCCATTCCAGGCCATACAAACACCTACAGGCAACCAGCTAGTCTCCATACCTTTGATCCGACCCTCCGGCAAGAGCGTCCGGGCTGGTCTGACCTTAGACGAGGAAGTCGCGGAGTTCATTGACAGCGAATCTCGCCGACGAGGTATGACCCGCAAGACGTATATTACGTGGATAGTCCGCCGAATCGCCGCGATGGGTGGATGATCCCTGGCCAAGCCGAATACTCAAGCAATTCGCTTGCCCAATGACGTATTCTTGACTTGGCTATGTACAGGAATAGAGGCAAGGACGAAGGCTTGATAGGTTCACTCCGTTAATGTCGACTTGGGCTAACGGTTGCATAGGATACCTGACATCATCTGGAGGGGAAGTGACGATGGCACAGACGATGGCACAGTGGAGTAGTGAAGGACTGGAGACGGCTCTAACGGATAAGGGCTGGCTGGTCGGTTCTCGACCAATAGAATACGGCGTCCAGTTCGAACTGAGCAATGGAGTCAAGGTTAACCTGTATCAGACTGGCAGGCTCTCATTTGGCGGACCCAATGGTTCCTTCAAGTCCGAAGTGGAGGAGTTAGTAAAGGCTGGGGACCCGGAAGGGGTGACAAGCAGGGGAGCCACTCGGGTTGACGAGCAGAGGACTCCCCCACCTACTCGTGAACGCCGGGTTTTCGTGGTTTACGGACATGATACGGCCGCTCGCAATGATCTCGAACTAATATTGCGACGGGTTCAGGTCACGCCAATCATTCTTCAGAATATACCAGGCGTAGGCGAGACGTTAATCGAGAAGCTCGAATCCCTTACTGACGCCGACTTCGCTTGTGTTTTGCTTACGCCGGACGACATCGGCGCGTCTGCCAGCACGCCGGAAAACCTCCGGGAAAGAGCGAGACAGAACGTAGTTTTGGAAATGGGAATGGTGTTAAGCCGTTTGGGACGTCGCAGAGTGGCGATTCTTGTAAAGGGAGACGAACTGGAGAAGCCTTCCGACATTGACGGACTCATCTACATTTCTTTCAAAGAACAGGTTGGGGAGGCAGCCAACACCCTTGGAGCCGCGCTTGCAAGTGCTGGATTCAACATAGACATCCGCGACCTACTCGGTTCTTAAGCGATGTCGAGCAGTGACTCAATCGTCTTCGCGTTCTCTGACGGATCAGCACTGGGCAACCCCGGCCCGGGTGGTTATGGGGTTGTCCTCAAGTATAAGAGCGCTGTTCGGGAGTTATCTGCCGGATACCGCTATACCACCAACAACAGGATGGAGCTACTTGGGGCAATCGTGGCCTTGGAGACGCTGAAGCGGCCCTGCCCAGTCATTCTGGCAACTGATTCAAGGTATGTTGTGGATGGGATCTCAGAGGGTTGGGCGGAGAGATGGCGCGCCAATGGGTGGAGGCGTGGAAAACGAGGGAAAACATTGAATCCCGACCTCTGGACGCGTCTCCTTGATTTGGTTGCCCTTCACGAAGTTACGTTTGAGTGGGTGCGCGGTCACTCTGGTCATCCTGACAACGAAAGATGTGACCGGCTTGCCAACGAGGCAGCACAGGGCAACGATCTTCCTCCAGATGAAGTATACGAACAGGCCAGCGACACGTCCCAACGCTTTAGACGTTAGGTGAGATCGAACCTACGAACAGGGAAAACGTTCTGGCCAAATCAACTGTTTCACCCTAGCCCTTTGGTTTCTGTCCCGTCTCTACTTGGAGGAGCCGTGGGAGACCCTTGGAGAACGTTATTGGGGAATAAGTTGACACACCGGACTCGAACCAAATAGGCAAGGCAGGTGCCGTTTCAACTCTCTCGAAAAGCGTGCGTCGGACCCTGTCCAGCGGGATTCCGCCAAACCCTTCCCAAGAACCCCGCTGTGCAAGGACATGAGGAGAGCGACATGAAACTCACCAAATTCCAGATGTCCGCCACGATACTGACCGTCTGCATTGCCGCATTATCATGCGCTTCACCGCAAGGAGCCTGCACTGAACAACAACTCCTGGAAAACAAAACGGTGAAGGAACAACTGGCGTGCATATATGACTTGGTGAACAAACCAGGAACCGTGTTGGTACCAGATTCACTAAAGAGCAAATCAATAACATATACAGCAGCAATGAACAGCTTGTTGGCATCCGACTACCTGGTGAAGGTGGAAATGTTGGACCCGGTACAAGGACTGCCAACGGCAGAGCACTCCATGCAGGGTTACTACCCTACAGCAGAGGGCATGGAATACTTGTACAAGCACAAACACCCTTGGCGATTCTGGATGAAAGAGAATTGGTTCCCTTTCTCGATCGCAGCAATCAATGCAGTCATAGGACTATTGGCGGTCTTCGTTGCATGGAGAACCAGAAGCGCGGACCAAAGGGGCAGGAGCCGACGTCGGCAGGCCTCATAGCGGCACCATCAGACCTGGCCGGACGGAAAAATCCAATTGGCATACGATGCAATGTTAGTATCCTGGGCAAGGAGGGGGTAAAGGGCCGAGAAGGAGAAACATACTCCAGAGGAACTTCATCAAGAAGCTGAGGGAAACGCCGCGTGGAAGTCTCCGCGGTGAGATTCGCGCCTCTCGGGGGATTTCTACAGGAAAAACGCGCTGACTGGCTCCCATCGTTCGGGAATCTGCCAGGCCCGTCCCAACGGCCCCAGCCGTTCCAATGCCGCCCTGTGGGATACCCACAGGGGAACCTCCACTCCGGTCCGCTCCATCTCCTCCCGCGCCACCCGCAGGAAGTGGGTGGCGGCCAGGTCGTCCTCGAAGACCACCAGGACTATGGGCATCGCCCCGTGGTCGAGGGGGCGGTTGGAGGAGTAGTAACGCAGGTAGGGGGCCAGCCGCGCCGCCATGGTGCCCGGGCGCACCGCCCGGCGCTCCCACTCCAGGAAGAAGGGAAAAGCGTCCTGGCCCCGGCGCAGGACGCCGAAGGCGTCGGGCAGCGCCGAGTGCAGCCGCCCGTCGTGGCGGAAGTAGCGGGAGGCCCGCCGGGGCGGGTCGAGTTGCGCCGCCTGCCAGCCCCGGGCGCGGGCCTGTGCCGCCAAAGCCGCCATGAACCAGTGCACCGCGCCGGTGTGCTCGACGTTGCGCAGCAACTGGCGGCTGCGGGAGCCGGACACGTTGCGCCAGGTCAAGGGCGCCAGTGGGTCGATGGGCGCAACGCCCCACCGCCGCCGCGCCGTGCCAACGGATGTGCGGTCCCGGCGGGCCAGCCGCCCCAGCCCCCGGTCGCTGAGGGCCAGCCGCCACGATCCCCGCCCATCGGAATGGCTCACCAGGTCGAACTCCTCCAGCCTCACCACCAACTGGGACACCCGCCGCGTGGACACTGCCATCAGCCCCGCCAGGTCCCGCCTGGACGCCCAGGGCCAGTCGGCGAGCAGGTCCAGGGCGCGCTTATCGGCGGGACCGAGCAGGGCGGCCAGCAGGTGATCGGACGCCGGGCCATCCAGGTCGATGTTGGCGGGCAGGGCTGCCCGCGACGGCTTCGCCTCCACCGGCAGCCCGCCGCTCTGGTCCAGATGGGACAGGACGTAGCGCAGGTCCAGGGAGGCGGCGACGGAAGGGGGACGCCACACCGGGGAATCCAGGCCGGCCAGGGCGGCGTCCCCTTCCAGGGCCAGGAAGACGGGGAATCTCGCGCTGGCCAGCATCCGGCGGGCCTGGCGCAGCCGCACCTCGTCGGGGGCCAGCACCAGGACGCCGCCGGGCGGCGGTCCCTCCCTGAGCCGCCACAGCCGCTTGGCAAAGCCGGTGCGGTCGGCGGTGAGGCCCTGCCGGACGACGCCCACCGTTCTTCCATCGGGCAGGGCGATTCCGGCGTCCACCGGCGCGGCCCGGAACCAGCGAAACCCGATGGGGTAAACCGCGTTGCTGACGGCGGCGGCCAGGCGGTAGATGACGCCCAGGGCATCCAGCCGCTCCAGAAGAACCCGCCGCCAGCGGGAGCAAACAGGGCGGCTGTTCAGCAGGTCGTCCAAGCTGGTTCCCTCGTCCTCCGCCAGCCAACGCAACCCGTGGGCGGTGAGGTAGTAGCGGCGGGTTGGCGGCAGGAGGGGCGTAGCGTGGGGGATGGCGCCGGCCATCCCCCCTTCCGTGAGCTTCGCCATAGCGGCGTAAACCGCGCCCCGGGACCAGCCGGCCAGGGCCGGCCAGGTCCAGCCGGTCGGCGAAGGGCGTCTCCGCCAACCGGCGCAGCAGGCCGGTCTCGCATTCGGTCAGCGTCATTCCTCCCCCTCTCCTTCACCGTCTTCACCCGCCGGGTTGCGCCTGCTGCGCTGCCTGTTGCGCCCCGGACCGGGGTCCGGCTCCGGCGGTTGCGGCGCGGGATTGGCGCCGTTCTGCCTTTCCGCCAGCAGCCGGTGGTAGTCGCTGATCTTCCGCTCACCATCGGCGTTCCCCACGGCGATCTCCCCGGCCCTGGTGGTGTAGTCCCGTGCTTCCGCCCGGATGCGGGCGGCCAGGTGGGCGTCGCCCGGCTCCGGTTTGCGCACCATCATGGAGTAGGCGGGCAGGCGGTCGGCGCCCACGGTGGCCCGCACGTAGCAGTGATGGACGGGCAAGGACGTGATGTCGTCCTCGGACACGCGGTCCTTGCCCAGCTCCCACACCAGGCGGCGGGCGTCGCTGCCCGACACCTGGAACACCGCCAGGCAGCCCACGTTGGCCAGGATGGTGTCCTGCATGGTGCGGGAGAGGTCGTCCAGCTTGGCCAGGCTCTGCGTCGCCAGGATGAAGGAAGCGCCGTACTTCCCAAGCTCGCTGAGCATGGACTCGTAATCGACGCCGGGCATGGACTGCATCTCGTCGACGACGACCAGCGCCCCGCGACGCCGGTGCAGGGGCAGGCTCTCCTGCTCCCTAATCACCGAGTCCACCAGGTTGAGCAGCGACGCCCCCACCAGGGCGGCCACGTCCCGGCCCGCCGTTCCCTGGGCGGTGGACACGAAAAGAACGCCGCCCTCCAGGATGGTCTCCCGCAGGTCGATGGTGGAGCGGGACTGGCCCAGGATGGCCCGCGCCTTCTTGGAGGAGGCGTAGTAGGCCAGGCGGGTCTGCACCGGGGCGATGGCCTCGGAGCGGTACTGGCGGTGCCAGCCGTCGAAGTCCCGCACCCACCAGTCCATGAGGTAGGGGTCGGAGACCCTGCCCAATACCTCGGCCCGGAACTTGCCGTCGGAGAGGAGCTTCAGCCCGTCCAGGATGGTGTACTGCTCGGCGGCGTCCTGACTCTCGTTGGCCTCGTGGAGGGTCTTGACGGTGTGTTCCAGGATGGACTGCATCCGGGGACCCCACTGGTCCCACAGCCCCCGCGCCACCCGCACCACCGAGTCGGCGGTGCGGTCGCGGTCGGCGAAGATGCGGGTGTCCAGCAGGTTGACGCCGGGGGCGCCCTGGTCGTCGGCCAGGTCGATGAGCCGCACCTTGTCCACCAGGGACTCGGGCGCCTGCTCCAGCAGCCCCGCCACCAGGTCGGCGTGGGGGTCCACCACGATGATGGCGTCGCCGTCCCGTCCCGCCGCCTTCTCCCTGAGCTTGTGGGCCACCACGTGGTGCATCAGGGTGGACTTGCCCATGCGGGTGCCCACATAGAGGTGGTGGCGCTTGAGCAGGTCAGGTCGTCGGAGAAGTTGACCTCGCGGGGCACGCCACCGGTGGCGTCGCCCACCGGCGCGCCGGTGCGGACGCTGCGGGCCTGGGGCGCCAGCGCCCTGGAGCCGGAACGCTCCACCTGGGGCCGTCTCATCCCCCTCGCCCGGCGGGTGCCACAGGGCGGCGACCTCGCGCACTCCCAGGACGCTGCGCTTGCCCAGCAGCCCCGGCCCGGCGGGGTGCAGGCCGCCGGTGACAAACCGGGGTTTGGGTCGGCCTGACCTGAACCCCGCCCCGGCGGGGTGGTCGTAGTGGCGGTAGGCGGCCACCACCAGCTCCAGGATTTCCCCGGCCCGCTGCTCTCCGGCGCTGCCGGGCAGCACGGCGATTACCTGGAGCTCGGCGTCGAAGGCGATGCGGGAGACCTTCTCCCGGATCAGCAACGGGTCGTAGACCCGGTTGCGGGACTTCTTCCAGCGCCACCACCCCCCAGCCGGTCACCACCAGGCCGAGGACGCTGCCGAGACCCCAGGCGAAGCCTTGAGGACCTCGCCGTCCTGCACCCACAGGTAGCCCCGCAGGGCCCCCGGGCGGCCACGCCCAGCACGGCCAGGGTCACCCCGTCCACCTGGAGGGGCTTGGTCTGGTAGGCGTAGGAGGGGTCCCGGTGTTCGTATTCGGGCCGCTTCACGGAGACTCAATTCCCTAGCCATTCAGGATAGCCAACGGAACATCTAAAGCCTTCGCCAACTTTCTGAGTGTGTCTGGTCTCGGGTTCGTCCTTCCTCCCTCAATGTTGATGATGGTCAGCTTGGATACCTTGGCCTTCCTGGCGAGTTTTACAAGGGAAAAACCCTTTTCCCTTCGCTTCTGACGTACTTTTGAAGACACTGTTTCCGTCGGCTTTGGCGGCCCATGTTGCACGTCAGCATAATCGCATATGTCAGACAGCGGGCATAGACTACATTGCGGGTTGACGTAGCGACAGACCAAAGCACCCAAGTCCAGCAAGGTGAAGTTAAACTCTCTATGAGACTTTTCCGGGAGTAAGGTATCAGCCAATTTTTGCAACAGATTGGCTGTGGGACGTTTAGGCATATCTTGCTGAAAGACCCGTGTAAGCACACGGACGACATTGGCGTCCACTACTGCCTCCGGCATTCCATATCCGAATGAGAGGACAGCCCGCGCACTGTAATTACCAAGCCCAGGAGTCTTGACGAGCCGGTCCAATATATTCGGTATAGACCCGGTTTCTTGCTCAATCAGGTGCTGAGCAAGTTTAGCGACCGCCTTAGCTCGCTGGGTATACAGTCCAACACTCTTGAAGTCTTGGGTCAGTTCCTCTTCCGTTGCTTGTGCCAGAGCATAGACGCCGGGGTATTTCCTTAGAAAGGGCTCATATATTCGGGCTGCCGCCGCAGCCGTGGTCCGTTTGAGCAATAACTCAGCAACCATAATCTCATAAGGGCTTCGGCATTTGTTACGCCACGGGTATCGCCTAATGTTTGATTTAGCCCATCTTAGAACAGCAGCCTGGAATTCAGACCTTTTGACCTCTATAGATGTTTCTAAATACTTCATTGTGGGCAAGCTGCTCCACAAGTTATTCGCCTATTTCTCGGTGTAAGACCTGTTCTAAAGGAAGTGGGGCCAGTCTCGCAAGAGAGCTGGTCCCACTTTTTGACGATTTTGGCCCCGGCTAGAGATAGGACGCGGTAATCACCTCGCTAATCACCAGCGACATCAGCAAGCTCTTCCGACTGCTCGGAAATCAAAGCATCGGTTATCTTAACCACATCATTCAGGATAGCCTTGAGGCTTCCGAGGGCGTCAGTGTCAATAGTCTTGTATTCCTCACGCTTGAAGGAGTCAAGCCACGCGGCAAACTGTTTGATTCTTTCGTTAGCCGCCGTCTTGTCCTTTACCCTGATTGGATCGTTTGCAATTACCGTGGCGATAGCACACTTCACCCCGTCTTCGTCCGGGCTATTGGCCTGCTTTCGTGCCTCAGGGTCAATCAATATCTTGGGAATCTGCCGCACATCTGCCCATGCCTTGAACTTCCCATCCCACATCCAATCGAAGACCTCATCTCGAGCATCGGGGTCGTTTCTGATGGCCCCGAAGACACCTGGCTTACTGATCTCATCGAAGTACTTGAAACGTTCTTGTATCAGCAAGTCCACCGATGTTGGGTCCCGTTCTTGCTCTTCCTCGTGGTACTCTTTGAATTGGATGGTCATGTCGTACATTTTGATCCATCGGTCTACGGTTCTCCAACCCCTGAGGCCAAACTCCTGAGCAAGTTCAACTTTCACTTCCCGTGATAGAACGGAGTCATCAGGGTCCGCCTTCATCCGCTTCTTGTATTCGTTGTAGACTTGCTCGGCCTTCACGTAGTTAGGCCAGGGTATTTGCTCGGGGTTGACGAAATTGCACTCGACCAGAATATTGAGCTTGACCTGCTCATCTTCCTGGGTGTTGCCGGAAGGCAAATACACATAGGCTGGTAGCGATTGAGCTGTTTGCCTCGCGTCAGCATAACCGTCGTCAGCCATTATGTGTTTGGTGCCGAAGAAGCGACGGTTGCCGTCCCAAAGTTCCGTATCGCCATTCCCTCGGTAGCAGATAATAATAGGCTCCCGGACATTGTTGCGGACGATGCTATTGGCCATCCGATTAATGTGGAACGGTTTGGTTGACTCCCGAGGCTCCCCTGCATCAGCATCCACCATAATCTGGTATACCTCATCGGTGGACGGAACACGCCCCGAGTCTTTATTTTGGGACTGCCACTGGTTCAGGTAGAACCTCAACCTGAGGTTCTCGACGTAACCCTCCACGCTGTCTACGTGGACATATCCCTGCCACAATTGGACGTCCCGGCCGTGAAAGCGCCTGGTGGTGCTGCGGGGCAAGTCCATTGGCCTTGGGTGCATCTCGTCAACGTACCGTTGGAAGATGTCCGGGTATTCGCTCACGGACATCACCTCTTTGGTAGTAGTCATCGTTAGAGCCCTCCTGTTTGGTTTAGAATTACCTTTCTAATTATTAGACTGGAAAGGGTTGCACTAGTAGTCAGTCAATCTTGGATTCGAAATAACCCTAGAACAGCATCACCCCCGGGGTGGTTGTCCACCTGGCTCTGACTCGGCTGCTAAACTTTTCAATTCCAAAGATGACTGACTACTAGCCCACTCGTTTTCTACGGTATAAAATCAGCGTCATCTCCTTCTGATGGGATAATCGGATTTCGTACCAAAGCTTCGGGTTCGGGAGCCAGCAGCAGACCGAAGTTGATACCTACTTCGTCGGCACTGATCGGGAGTAAACAACGAAGTTCTCGGAAAGTACGGCTCTTGAGGGACTTTACCGCCGTTTCTGACCGGTCCATGATGTCCGCCAATACCGCATTTGGGATGTTTGCCCCATGTTCCAGAAGGACCTCAACGAGGCGACGGCGGTTAGGTGCGAGCTTGGGTAAAGCAACTTGGAAGACAGTTCGCAACTGCTCGTCTCTTTCGGTGATCTCAACTATCTCAGCGTCTAAAGCTACTTCGGCAACGATCAGTATCGCTTCGGAACTCCAAGTGGACTCCCTTGATTGCGTGATCTCACTCCAGTTGTTTGACCAATCGTCATCCCCTTGCCAATCAGGATCGTACCGTACAATGGACTTTCGCTCGCGGAGTATATCCAAAGCAGAATTCTTCGCACTCGTAAAGAGATAATTGTATGGGTCATTCACCCGGCTCGGAGTCCGTTTGAGCAATCCTTCAACGCCGTCGTCAAAGCAGTCCTCTTGAGACAAGTTGCTGAAGTTGTTGATCAACCACTTAACACAACGTGGCATTACTTCGTCAACCAATATCCCGCAAGCCTCCGCTACATTGCCGGCCTTCCATGATTCAGCAAGCCGTAATTTCACGTCCGGGGCACTATCCCCGTCTTTATTGGATTCCATTCAGCCCCCTGAAGTGAGGGCGTTTCTACCCTCCTGCCAATTAGACTGAATGGGGTTGCACTACCGAGGGCACTGGATATGAAGCACGAAGTGGCGAGGGTAGGAGGGTATGCGACGGGAAAGGGGCTGATTGCTAATAGCGGTTATTCAACTACCGACAATTTACGGCAAGGTTGTCCAAATGGACAGTCTAACTTCTCTCTGCAGCGGGTAGCTTTTGCTAGCTCTTAACGTCGGGGGGATTGTTGGCTGCATGTTGCGCCAACCAGTCCGATATTGTAGAGGCGATTGCTCTTGAAAAGGGTACTGGCGTCGCCTGACCTATGAGTTCGTAGACCTTGCCCAAATAGGTGCGGTAATTTTTTCTGGTCCCTTGAAAACCCAGTCAGGTGGAAATCCTTGTATACACGCATATTCCTGAATTGACAACGGTCTCAATTCTTGAGGATGGCAGAGACAACATGCCTTAGTCGTAGGCCGGTCCACAAGCGTGGGAGATGGCGCGTTCCAAGAAAGTCGACGGAAGAAACCTGTCCTGCCGCCCTTTTTCCCCTTGGTCTTGGGGTTATCGGGGTCGTCAAATGCTCCGCCCATAGCCTCGCGTTGTACATCAATTGGCAGGTCTTTCCAGCAACCACCCTGCGGGACCATTTCCAAGAAACGGCTCCAGCCAGTCGGGAACGGCAGATATTGGTGTTCTTGGCCTTGAATGGCAGGCAGCGCGTCTCCCAAAGTTAGACGTGGCCGAGTCCCGCAACTATTAGGGCCATGCGTGGGGACGGGTAAGGATACCGGAGGTCCCTCACGTACTCCGATAAGGATAAATCTTTCCCGTTTTTGTGGTACCCCATAGTCAGCGGAGTTGAGGACCCATTCCTTGGGACGGTTTTCATCGAACGATAAGTTGTAGCCAGTCTTTCTGAATTCTTCCATGACTTCCCGGAAAAACGATCCTGGTCTCCCGTCTGGGTCCATCGTTTTCGGGTTCATCGCTATCCTGTCATAGAATCCCAGGTGCTTCTTGGACGAACTGAGAAAACCTTTGACTTCTTCCATACAGAAGACCAGAGGCTTAGTACTACAGTTGCAGATATGTGGTGAGGAGTTTCAGGCGGCGTCGGTAATGACAGCGCCGGGCCGTTGCTTGGTGCCGCCGTCTCCACTGAGACCACCGCAGCACTGATTCGTCCGTAGGGTGGTGTCTCCATATCAGCCGGTAGAGTAACCGCCGAACCTCGGGCACCGTCAGCGGTATCAGCCTTTCCTCCAAACTGGGGCAGCCCCCTTTTCTCCCAGACGTCCCGGCGACGATGCCTGGCGCCGTACCACCGCCAGGTAGGCGTGGGCCAGCATCGCCAGGGTGATGTGCCGGTACCAGCCGTCCCACCGGCGCACCTCGTATTGGTCCAGTCCCACCTGTCCCTTGGCCTCCTCAAAGCATTCCTCAATGGCCCACCGGGTTCCGGCCACCCGCACCAGTTCCTCCAGGGCTGTTCCCGTCGGGCCGTAGCACACGTAGTAGGCCAGTTCCTCGGGCTTGGCCACGCTGCGCCGGGCCAGCAGCCAGTACCCCTTGCCAGGTTCTCTCAGGGGCCGAATATCCACCAAGGCCCAGTCGTAGACCCGAGGACCCTTGGCCCCATCACCGGCGCTCAGCCGGACCCAGCCCGACTCTTCAACCCCAGACGCCAGCCGGTCAGCCCGCACTTGGCGCGGACCCTGGTCCGTCCCAGCCCACAACTTCTCATTGCTCTTGATGGCCAGCACGTGAGGAACGTCCCGCCGCTCCAGCCACAGCCGCAGGTTGCGGTCATTGCCGTAGACCTCGTCCCCGGTGGCCCAGCCGAAGGGGACTCCCGACTCCACCGCCCGTTCCAGCATCCGCCGGGCCAGTTGCGGCTTGGTGCGAAACGCCACTTGCTCCGGCACGCCAGCCTCCTCCCGGCGTTCCTGGTCATCGGCCCACACCTGAGGCAGGTAAAGCTCCCGGTCCAGCAGGGTCCTCCCCTTGGCAGTAGCGTAGGTCAAGAATACCCCAATCTGGCAGTTCTCGATCCGTCCCGCCGTGCCGCTGTACTGACGCTGCACCCCCACAGACTTGTTGCCCTTCTTCAGAAACCCAGTCTCGTCCACCACCAACACCCCGTTGGCGTCGCCCAGGTGCTCCACCACGTAGTCCCTGAGATCATCGCGAACCAGGTCCGCGTCCCAAATGTAGGTTGACAGCAGATGCTGCACCCCATAGGGTGTGGCGTCCCCGGCCTGCTCCGCCAGTTGCCAGCCGTTCTTGCGCTCCACCGGACTGAGCAGCCCTTTCAGATAGTCCAGCGATCGTCGACGTGGTTCGGGACGCCGGAACCGCCCCGCAATGCACTCGTGTACCCGGTCGATACCCTCAGCCCACCGGGCGACCTCTGCCACCCCATCCCCATGCACTGCCACAGCCTCACCTCACCACCCGTTGATTGCCCCAATCCTAGTCGTTTTCAATCTGCAACTGTAGTATTAGTCTCATTGATGACGCGAATAAAGTCGAAAATTGTATCCGCTCGGCTATCGGCCCCGCCATTCCTTCTGCCAGCGGTAGAATGTGGTTCGCAAGGCGGAGCCCCAATTAGAACAGTCGCTTCACCCTCATGTAGTCCGGCCTTTTCGAGGATTCTGGCGCTTGAGACGATATGAATGTCGTCTTCAATTATTTCGGGAAGTCTACGGAGACGGCTCTCGTTTGCCCTTATCGTCTCGACCGCCCAATGGTCATATTCGACCGCGACTCTAACGTCAAACCCTTCACTGTCAAACCCGAAATCCAGCCCCATCGCTCCGGGGAACAGTGAAATTACGGTTCGCTGTGAAGTCGCAGGCATAGCAGCTAGGATACCACAAAGGTCATTTCCAACCCTTTCCAAACAGATGCGATGAAGAGGCTATTTTAGGTATGCAGCCAGGCGTCGAAGGTCCCGTGGTTGCCCAGCATCGACGGCACCCGGCCCGCCAGGTACATGAAGGCGATGGCCAGCAACAGCTTCCAAACCAGGTCCTGGGACGGCTCGCCCTCGGCGATGCTGGCGAACTCGCCCAGGAACCCGAACCCCAGCGCCAGGGCGATGAGCTGCACCGCCTGCTGGAACACCGTGGTCATAAAGAACCTGAGCCAGTGCCGGCCCCAGTTCGCCGTGTGGGGCAGAATCCACAGCCCCAGGGCGATGGGCGCCAGGGCCAGCAGGATGTCGATGAGGGCCAGGCGCAGGATCATCTGCACCAGCAAGTAGAGGACGAAGAAGCCGAAGACCAGGTAGAGCAGGGCGATGAACACCGCCAGGCCGGTGTTGGCGGTCTCCACCGCCGCCAGCAGCGCGAACAGGGGAGCGCGCAGCAGGTCGCCCGGCGTGACGTTCAGGGACGCGGGCGATGAACTAGGCCACGGCGTGGGCCACGGCGATGACCAGCGCGCACCACCACAAAGACGAGGCGGCGGCGGTCAGGCCCAGGACCAGCCGGGGCACCATCTCCCGCCAGCCCGACTGGTGGCGGCCCAGGTGCTCCTGGACGATGAAGCTCAGGCCCATCCAGCCCAGGATCACCACCAATGCGCCCGACGCGATGGCCCACACCACCATCCAGGCGGCTCGGACAATTTCGTGGTCGTAGGTGAGACCGGGGGGAGTGCCGGTGAGGATGTCGCCCATACCGCTACCCCTCCCCGCACTCGGCAACGTCCGTCGCCGCGATCTCTTCCACCACGCCGCACAATGTCCCGTGAACGCCCTGGATCAACCATTTGGCGGCGGCCCTGGCCCAGCGGTCGGGGTCCAGGGCGCCCAGCACCCGGTCCCACAATCCCTTGGGCTGGTGGACCGGAATCAGGGCGTGGAAGACGTGGTGGTCGCCCCCGCCGGTGCGGGGTACGACCAGCACCAGCAGGTAGCCCTGCTCGGGGTGAAGTTCGGGTTGCTCGTCCAGGGCGGGGTACTCGAAGGTGTACTCCCAGCCCTCGGAGAGCTGTTTCTCGCCGCCCTTAACACGGTTAGGTGTTGGTGATCCAGTCGCCGGTGTCCGGGTGGTGGATGGAGTAGTAGAGGACGCCGGTCTGGCGGCTGAGGATGGGGCGGGCCACGAAGTCGCCCTCCTTCTTCCGCTCCACCATCCGCCGGTCCCGGTTGACCGGGGTGATGTTGGCTGTGTCCGGGGACTGGGCCAGGGCCACGCCGCTCATGGGAACGGCGGCCAGGGCCGTCAGCAGCAGCGCCACCGCCAGGAGAATCAGGCGGCGGGCCTTGCCGGACCTGGGTGCGAAACGCCGGAACATGGCGGCCTCCTCTCGTTTGGTATGCGAACCGATGTTCGCCAAACCAGTGTGGAGATCCTCATTGCTTCTTCCAACCCCCTATAGGGTGGTTCATACGTGAACCACCCTATAAGACCTGACGCGCCACGGCCTCTCTGTGATGTCATAGACGTGTACAGGGATTTGAGTTTGGGGGCAGGGGACTCCGGCGGTCGTGTTCGTAGCTGAAATGGGGGAAATCCAGGGGTTGTGGGGCGGAGTCAGGCAACACTTTTGGGGAAGGGCGGGTTCCAGGGCCTTGGGGTAGGGCCAGCTACGAAATGTTCCTCGTGGAACATGGCGATTTCGGAGGCGATGTTCCACGCCCCTATTGGAAATGTTCCTTGTGGAACATCAGGACGGAGGTGGCACGGATGATGCGACGTGGTGGGCCGGGGGATGGCACCCCCAGCCTGGAGAGCCTGCGGGAGCTGCGGCTGCGGGCTTTGCTGAACGACCTGGTGCGTGACCTGGGGCCGGTGAAGGCGGCGGAGCAGCTGGGCATCGACCGCAAGACCCTGTGGCGCAGCGAGGGGGCGGGCGAGATGTCGCCGCGCTTGATCGAAGCGTTGGAGCGGTTGCTGCTGGAGCGGGCGGCGGCGGACTGCGAGCGGGTCAGGGCGCTGGAGGAGCGGGTTGCCGGGTTGGAGCGGCAGTTGGCGGCGGCGCTGGCGGCGGTGAACAGCAGCGACGGCGGGGACGTGGACGGCGTGGTGGTCGCGGCCCTGCGGGAGGAGTTTGCCGAGGGCCTGCGCCGGTTGGAGCGGCGGCTGGAACGGCGGGGCGCGGAGCCGGAAGCAGCGTCCGGCGGGTCCCGTGTGGGCCATCAGTTCCCGGCGGCGTTACCCCGACGTGGTTACGTGGGAGCCTGCCGATGACGATGAACAGGTGTATGGCGCAGCCTGGCCTCTGGTGGACGAATGGCGCAGCTTGTGGGCCGGGCATTCGCCCACGGGCCGGGGCCTGGCGTGGGTGTCAAGGCGGGAGCGGATTCTGGAGCTGGAGGTGGCGATGCTGGAGGAGCATGGGCTGACCCTGCCCCAGGAGACCACGCCGCTGCGGGGCCTGGACCGGGGCGAGCAATTGAACTGGCGGGTGCGGGAGATGGCGGGGGTCCGGCGTAAAAGGGCCAGGCTGGAGCTGCTGCGCTGGGCGCGGCGGGTGCTGACCCTGGGGCTGTGGCGGAGGTAGGTGGTAACGGCGCTGGCGCTGGCGGGGCTTACTGATTCCTCTGTTTACGGAACCACTCGTTCAGTTCTGCCCACTCCTGTTGTCGTTGGTCCTGTTCCTGCCGGTGCTTTTGCTCCTGTTGCTCCCGAAGCTCCTGCTGCTGGCGCTCCAACTCCTGTTGTGCAAGTTGCCGCTGCTGCTCCCGGTTGACGAAGTAGCACGCGGTCTGCTGGCACCGGTCGGGGTAATAGCATTCCCTGTCGGGGTTGTTGGGGCACATGACCCTCTCGGCTTCCTCCAGGCAGGCGGGGCATTGGTTGGTCCTTCGGTAGTCGAGATATTCCCCGTGGGTCAGGCAGCAGTATGTGGCACATTTATCGCAGGGGCCGTAATTCTGCCTCTCGGTTCTGAGGAGATTGAACCTGTCGTGGAAGGGGTCCATGTACAGGTACCAGTTCCCCTGCATCTGGTCGCAACCGGTGCAAATGTTCGCCAGGTGCTTTTCTCTAGCGGTTGCGCTGAACCTCCTTTCCAGCGTGACGCCGTTCGCTTGGGCAAACTCTATCTCCTCCGTGGTGAAGTAGTCCTGCCGCAGACTTTCCCCGTCTTTGTACCCTATGGCCACGTTGACGTTCTTCCCGCAATGCCAGCAGTCCGTGGTTCTGATCGCGACCGTCCTTAGCGGCAACGGGGCTCCGCACTCTTTGCACGGCGGCTTGCGGCACAGCAGGTTGTGGGCGTCGATCTGAATGCGCCCTTCCGCAAGCTCTCTCAGTCTTGCCTTAATCGTCAGGGATGCGTCCAGGGCCTTGTTCCTTCTCCTGCCGGTGAATTCTCTTTCCGCCCTGAGATGTACTTCAACTATCTCAAGGCCGTTGGCCAGGGCGTACTCATGGACGTTGCTCTCGGGTGCGTGGCTGTCCACGACTTCGATGAATCTCCTGGGGTGTCCATTCCGGTCCAGCAGGCTCAGGTCGGGCCACACTGTCCCGACCCGCTGTTCTCTTTGAACGCCGGCTATTCCCTCTACCAGGTTGAGCGTCAGGCCCTCAGAGCACTGGTTGCAGTCCGCCCTGGCTTCGAGAACCCCACCCATGTTGGCAATGACAATTCTCTCGATGATGGAAATTGCTTGTTGATGCGGTGTCAGCTTCGGCATACGTCGGCTTTCTGTTCTTGGTTGTGCTCGCGTCGTCGTGCTTTTTGGCCCGGTACTCTCATTGGTCGATGGAAGCGACGTGCTGGTTCTATGCTTGGTTGGACTGCCCCCGGCCAGTTCGCTGCCAGCATTCTAGCACCAGTCAAGCCCCAGGCAGAGCATCAGCAGGCCCGCACTTAGATTTTAGGTCAAAAAAAGGCAACACTTTGGGCGCCGGGGCTGTGAAGGTATTGCCAGCGCCTCAGGCCAGGCCGGATACTTGATTGCGTTGTCAGGCTTTTTCCAGCGTTTCCCGCCCTAGAAACCTGGAGGGTCCCGTCCCTGGACTCGGGACCGGGCGCATAGGATCGAGCCCTGCTCTCCGAACGTCCGCCCAAGATGGATTGACCTGAAGGATTGAGCCTTGCTCTCCCGATGGGCGTCTGCAAGGGATATCGCTGAGGCATTGGAGTGTTTAGCTCCTTCGCACCAGCCGGTTGCCCCAACCCATCGAAGCGCACCGTGCGCTTCACCTGGAACCCCACCCAAGGCGGAATCTCAAACCAGCGGCGCATCATATCGTTGAGGAGGTGGCAACCAGACCCAGGACGGTACCCCCGGAACCCATCCCACAGCACAACCCAGTTCCAGAAGACCTATAATTAAGGAGGTATCGGCTAGACCCAGCAAGGTAGCCCTGGATTCCCTTTCCACAGCGGAGCGGCCAACTCGCTTCGCATTCTTCCCACTGCGGTTGGAACGGCTCTCGCCCTCCGGCCGCTTTGCAATGCCCTGCGGAATGGCTCCTCAACAGCAGTAGCCGGTCCGCAGCTCCAACACGCTCCGGTCGCACTGCAACAGCAGGCCGGAAGCTTACCGTTTCAACTGCAACGCAGACTCCGTTGCCCGGACTGCGTTCCTCTCCTTTCCCCTCTCTCAGCAGCTTCCCAGGAATAACACCCTGGCCGAGCTGCGTCTTGCTCCAACCCCAACCCGGCGTTCTCCGTTGCGGTGTCAGTCCCAGGGCGGAGTGCGTCCGGCGCCGGGCGGTAGACCCGTTTCCCAACGTCATTCACAAAACCAAGGAGGTGCGTATGGGCATCAAGGACAGACTCGTCCAACTCAAGGCTGCGGCGGTCAGCGTCGTCCGCTTCATCAAGCGGCACAAGCGGGCTTCGATTACGGTAGCGGTCGTGCTGCTCATCGCCGGGCCGCTGCTGACCGGGACCGGCGGCGAGACCTTCTTCTTCAACCTGGTGGGCCTGGGCATCGTCGCCCTGGTGGTGCGGCGGATCGTACGGGCCAACGAGCGGAAGCAGGCACGTCAGGTCAATTGCCGGTGCCACTGCCACCGGCAGCAACGGCGGCAACAACAGACGGCTACACAGCAACAGCACGGAGGCACTCCATGACGACGATTACCCTGGATACCCCCACACCTACAGGGACGCTGGAAGACCTGGTGGACCGGCTGCTGGCGGCCCTGTTCCTACCGTCACCGGAACCTGCGCCCAGCCTCGCCAAGACTGTCCACGAGGCGCGACTGCTGCGGCAGACCGGAGATCCGGACGGGGCGCTGGCAGGTGTTGACACGGCCAACGCCACCGACGCACAACTCCGGTGGCTCTACACCGAGTGGCTGGACATCGCCCGGCGCCGGTTCGCTGGCAGAGGGGTCATGCTCTACAGCCCCGCCACCGGCAGGGCGGCGGCGCTGGTTCCCAAGGGCGAAGGCAGCCTGGAAACGGTGGCGGTTCTGGGATTGCGCTGGCCGGTGGGCAAGTTGGTATCCAAGCGCAGCCTGCGGGGGCTGAAATCCTTGGCGAAAGGGGGTGCGGCATGGTCGTAGCCAACCGGACAGTGGACTTGCGGGAACTCAAGGCCTGCCATCCCCTGGGCGACGCGGTGGAGGCCGCCGGTATCGCGCTCCGGGGCAAGGGCCGGGTGCGCCAGGGCGTCTGCCCCTTTCACCGGGAAGCGGAGGGCAGCTGTGCGCCGCGTCACGCGGCATAGGATACCCGGCCCAGTCGGGAGAGATTCGGAGGAAATCTCTGGGCCAACCGACCTACCTTGAGGCGAAAGCCAAGGGGGACAACAGCATGTCGGTAAAGCGGCTACAGCCCCAAAGCGTTGTAGGGCTGGTTCCGCAAGGCCCGCGCGATACGGTGAAGGCTGGATTGCCTGAACCCCAGTTGCCAGATGGTGCTCTCGGCACCCGCCGGTAGAACGCTTGTAACCCGGCGCCACTCATTGCATCGGACTGAAGCTGCGTCCGACGCACCTCCGATGAGTGGGCGTTGACCAATGAGGTCAATCCAAGGCGACGAACGGGGCACCTAAGTCGCGCTAGAACGTCCTATGCCGATGACCTACGGGCAAGGAATGCGGTTGCTTGCGCAGCACATCATAGGCCCAACCACAACACGGTGACAAAGATCAGTCTCAGCACGCTGAAGCCGATCAAGAAGCCAATCCAACGCAGCAGCGATCCGAAAGGATGGCCTCGTGTGGCCTGCGGACGGGACAGCCATCGGCCTAGCCCAATACCACCGCCGACCACCACGCTAAGGACCACATCATATAACAGGAGAGCTATTGCTGGGTTCGTTGTGAATTCCATGCTGTGGAGTATGACCGCGCTCAATTCCCAAAGTCAACGGAACGCGGGATGGCCTACGGGGGGAGACCCCTATGGTCACGGAGTCCTCGTAGTAGTCCGAGCCGGGGAAAGCCCGGCACATGGCGAAGGAGGACAGGTGGTTCTGACGGAATACGACAGAGAGGTATGCAGAATGCAAGACGCCGAAACTGTACTGAACGTCTTACGCGAACGCGGAGAACGAGGATTGCCGCTGGAGAACACCTATCGGCTGCTTTACAACCGGAACCTTTACCTGCGGGCCTACGGTCGTATCTACTCAAACCAGGGAGCCACGACCAAGGGAGTAACCGCAGAGACCATGGACGGTATGTCACTGGCGAAAATCGACCGCATCATCGAAGCCTTGCGCTACGAGCGGTTCCGGTGGACGCCGGTGCGACGGGTCAACATTCCCAAGCCTAACGGCAAGACCCGCGCCCTGGGTATACCGACGGGGCCGGACAAGCTGCTGCAAGAGGTCATCCGGATGATTCTGGAAGCCTACTACGAGCCGCAGTTTTCCGACCGCTCCCATGGCTTTCGGCCCGGCCGGGGTTGCCACACCGCATTGAGCGAAGTGGCGCATACCTGGACGGGAGTCCGCTGGTTCGTCGAGGGAGACACCAAGGGGTGTTTCGACATCCTCTGGGACAGCCTCCCCGCCTCGGTCACCGAGAAGCTGGCCCAACCCCTCGACGCCAGCCTGGTCTCCCAGCGCAAGGGCCGGGGCAACCGCTCCTTCTCCTACGTCGAGGGCCGCACCGTCATCGACCAGGCCAACCGCATCTTCGGATTCGGCGGCTGGGGCCACGAGGTGGTGGGGGACGTGCTGCTCAGGGAGCTGGACCAGGTGAACACGCAGACCGGCGAGGTCAAGCGCATCCGGGCCTACTCCGCCACGGTGAAGATCACCGTACCGGGAGCGCCCTCCCGAACCGACGTGGGCTTCCAGCCGGTCTCCGACGAGACCGCCGAGGGGCACGAAACGGCGTTCAAGGGAGCGGTGACGGACGGGCTGAAGCGGGCGATGCGCACCTTCGGGCCGCAGTTCGGCAACGCGCTCTACGGCGACGTGGCGGGCCAGCCTGGCGGCGGCGGCGGAGACACCCTGGCCCCGGCCCTGCGCAAGACCCTGCTGGACCTGGGGGTCAGCCAGGGCTTCGACGAGGAGCGGGTGCGGCAGGCGGTGCGGGGTCAGACCGGCAGGGACCTGGACGAGCTGCCCGCCTCGGAGCTCACGCCCCTGGTGGAGCGGGCCGCCCGCAAGGTGCAGCAACGGCAGGATGCGGAGGCGGGTCAAAACAGCGGCGCCGAGCAGTAGGACCCCCGACCCACCGGCAACTAACCAGGCGACGGGGCCGTCTCCACAGCGGGGCGGCCCCGCTTCTCATTTACAGGACCAAGGAGGCAAAGCAATGACCGGAACCAGGATGCACACGCCCTGGGGCTACCCCCAGGACATCGAGGAACTGGCCGAGGGGTCTGGCGGGTCTCCACCGCCAGCCACGGCGGGCTAAAGCTGAGCCGGGAGCGGTGGGAGGAGCTGCCCGACCTGGTCAGGGACTCCTTCCTCACGCCGACCTACGCGGAAGAGGACTGCGAGGAACCCATCGTCAGGACGCTGCTGGGCCTGGGCGACGAAAGGGATAGGGAGTTCGCCCTCAAGGTGGCGGGCTGTTTCGACCGCTACGCCCCGGCGCTGCCCTACCTGCGAGAAAAGGGAGGACAGGTATGAGCGACGGCACCGCTACCCGGCCCAGGCCCTGCAGCCTGCCCAGCGCCACCACCAAGCTCCAAACCGAGTACGGCAACCTCTACGTCACCGTCTGTCTGGACGAAGACGGAGCGCCCTTCGAGGTCTTCGGCTCTCTGGGCAAGGCCGGCAGCCTCCAGCACGGGGTCACCGAGTTGGCCTGCCGCCTGGTGTCCCTGCACCTGCGGCGCGGTACGCCGCTGGACGAGATCGTGGACCAGTGCCAGGGCATAAGCGAAATGCAGCCCTGGCCCAACGTGATGGAGGACGGGAGCACGGTGTACGTGCGCGGCCTCGGAGATGGAATCGCCCTCATCCTGCGGGGCCACCTGGGGGACCGGGAGGAGGTGGCAGCGGAAGAACTCAAGCTGGCCGCCGACTGAGAGAAAGCAACGGACCTGGATAAGGCAAACACGGGGCCGTCTCCCACGGGGAGCGGCCCCGCTCTCATTTAGATCAACAGGAGTAAAGGAAATGACCACGACGATTGACACGAAGGAAGCCATCTACTCGCGGCCCAACGCCCGCTTCGATGCGGACGGGACGCTGGAAATCCGGGCATCGGCGGTGGGGAACTGCCGCCGCGCCCTCTGGTACGAGGCCAACGAATACCCGGTCACCAACGCGCGTACCGAGGGGTCCCTGACGGTGCTGGAGGCGGGCAACGCCCTGGAGCCGGTGGTGCTCCGGGCCATGCGGCGGACCGGCTGGGACATCACCCCCGCCGACCGGGACAACCCCCAGAGTGTCTCCCTGCGCCTCGGCCCGACGCTGGTGGTTACCGGCCACGTGGACGCCACCGGCGTCGTCCCCATCTTCGGAGACCAGCCCAGCGTGATCGAAATCAAGACCCGGGGCCGGAAGCCTACAAGCGTTGGCGGACCCTGGGGGCGGAACGCAGCCACCCGGAGTCGGTGGCCCAGGCGGCCTTCTACTCCTACGGGACCTTCGGGGAGGCGCGGGACGTGGTGATCGCCACCATGGACACCAGCTCCAGGCAGTGGGACTTCGAGGTGATACCCGCCGGGCGGGTCGCCACCGCCTTCCACCGGGCCTGTGAGCGGCTGGGGACAATCGGCGCCCACCACCTGCTGCACGGGCGGGACTCGCAAGCCCTGCCGGAGCGGGACTTCCAGGCCGGGGACTGGCAGTGCAAACGCTGCCCCTTCCTCAACACCTGCCTGCCCGGTTCGGCGGCGGTGGCTGAGGAACCCGAAGAGGAACCCGCCGAGGACGCCGAGCCGGTTAGCCACGAGGAGGCGCAGGCGGCGCTCCGAGAGTGCGAAAACGCCCAGGAAATGCTGAAGGCGATTGAAGAGGACAAGCAGTGGGCGCTGGGGATGCTGCGGGCCTGGCTCAAACAGCGGGGCAAGGACAAGGCCAAGCTGGAGGGCCGGGAGAAGACCCGCACCGTGGGGATGGTGAAGTCCACCCGCTACTCGGTTGACCACAAGCGGCTGAACGCCATGCTGGACCCGGAGACCAGGGCGGGCATCGTCACCGAGAACGTCTCCGAGTACCTGCGGGTCAGCTAGAAACTCGGACGGAAACCCCGATTCTCCACAAGCCGTCGTTTTCTCAGAGTCGATTATCGATGTAACAGTGAGTTATTGAAACCGTATTACATACACTATTATGCCGTATAAGACTAGAATACGTCTGATTGGCGTATCGGGAAACCCGGCCAATGGCTTTCCGGCCAGACTTCTAGGGCAACCCTGGCGCTCTCGCACGGGAGTGCGACACGGGGCCGCTTTCCTCTACCGGAAGGCGGTCCCGCAATCCAACGGCAACCTCAATTTACAACCTAACGGGAGGAAGCATCATGGCGAAGACCATCAACAAGGTGGAACTGCTGGGGCGCGTGGGCGCGGACCCGGAAATGAAGTACACGGCGTCCGGCATCGCCGTCACCCAGCTCCGCCTGGCCACTGACCGGGTGCGCAAGGGCGGCGAATCCGAGACCGATTGGCACAGCATCGTGGCCTGGGACAAGCTCGCCGAAGCCTGCGCCAACTACGTGGAGAAGGGCCAGCGCATCTACGTCTCGGGCCGCCTGGCGCAGAACTCCTGGACCGGCGACGACGGGCAGCGGCGCTACCGCACCGAGATTCACGCCCAGGAGGTGGTGTTCCTGGACTCCGTCCGCAACGGCAACGGCGGTAACTTCGGCGCCAACTACCAGGCCAACGTCACCGGCCAGGACTTGCAGGACGACTCTCCCTTCTAGCCGGTCAATCATCCATCGGCGCCTTTCCGAAGGCGCAACACGGGGCCGCTCCCTGACAACAGGGGCGGCCCCGCTTCCGTTTCCAGACTAATCACAAAGGAGTGAACCATGCCCAGGAAGAAGCAGACCAAGCAGGCGGAAAACCCGCTGCTCATCCCTGAACAGACCGTTCCGGCGACCCTGGAAGGACAGGCGGTTCTGGAGGCCCTGCGCAACAACCTGAGCCTGCTGGGTGAGCTGGCGGCCCGCTACCAGGTGGCCTTCCAACCGGAGCGACCGGCGGATATGCCGACCATCAATTGCCCGCAGGACGTTCACAACCTGCTGGGAGCGGAGATGTCCGTCCTGGCCCAGGAGCAGCTACGGGTGCTGCTCCTGGACACCCGCAATCACGTGCTGGGCCAGTGCGTGATTTACCAGGGGAATGTGAATAGCTCGGTGATACGGCCCGCCGAGGTCTTCCGCCCCGCCGTGATCGAGTCTGCCCCCAGCATCATCATCAGCCACAACCACCCCTCCTCTGACCCGACGCCTAGCCCGGAGGACGTGAGCATCACCCGCGAACTGGTCCAGGCGGGCAAGCTCCTGGGCATCGACCTCCTGGACCACGTGGTCATCGGAGGCGACCGCTGGGTCAGCCTCAAAGAGCGGAAGCTGATGGACAACTAGCTCAGGGCCACCGAGACCGGCTCTCCCGCCGGTCCTCACGCGGGGGAAGCACTCTCCCGCGCCCTCCACCGCATTCACACCTATAGGAGGCAACCATGATTCCCACGGAACCCATCCTCAACGGCGCGGACCTCTTCACCATCTCAGCCGGAGGCTATTCCGCCACCGCCGACGCCTTCGCCCGCGACCCGGACACCGGCGGCCTCTGGTTCCTGTCCATGGTGGGACCCCAGACCACCCTCAAGGCCATCTGGGCCTCCCTGCTCAAGCAAGCCCCCCGACACCGCCCACCTGATCAAGGGCGTGGAGGGGATGGCTTTGAGCGGAGGGTATCAGCGGTGCCAGGTCCCCTATCACACGGTGGGCACCTGGACCACCCGCATCGCCCGTCTGCCCGCCAGCCGGGGCTGGCACGCATTGGTTTACACGCGCCTGGCCGAGTTCAGCTTCGAGCGGGACGACTTCCTGCTGCTGGCCCAGGACCAGGCCGACGCCCCTGGTCTGCACCACCGCTTCCTGGACCGGCGCAGCCCCCTGCCCCTGCACCGTTCCTGGCGGGACTGGCTCTGGCGGGACTGGCTCTGGCGGAGGGGATTGGACACCGGGGAGATCGTGCCCCTGGAATCCGCCGGGCTGCTGGCCTACACCTGCCAGCCTAAGGGCGAAGAACTGAAGGCCGACCTGTCGGCGGCGGTGGCGGCGGGGACGTTGACCCTGAATCCTGATGACACCAGCAAGGAGGAAAACAGCAATGGATAGGACGCTGAATCCGGTGAAGCGGGGCAACAAGCGCCGCCGCGCCCGAAACTGGAAGGCCTGGCAACTCTTCTCCCCGGACGGGGACACCTGCCGCTTCTGCCCCCACGGGGCCGCCGACCACCTGACAAGCTCAGGGCAACCCCACTATTACCGGCCCGCCGCCGAGGCGGACTGGCGGAATTCCAACGAGAAGCTCTACCGCCACGAACTGACCGACGGCACCGAGGTGCTGGTCAAGCGCATCACCGTCGCCAACCGCGCCGAACTGCTGACGGCCTTCTGCACGGCCTGTGCGGAGGAAAAGGACACAGCTCAGGTGTTGTGCTTCCAGCGGACGCTGGCCAAGGGCGAGGTGGTGGGTTTGAAGAACCACAACGCCAACAATGGCACCAACGGGAGGTAGCACAATGGCCGACAACCAGACCCTGTACTTCCCCTGCCCCGGCTGTGGGGCGCGGTTTGCCCAGGTGGAGGAGCCGGACGAGGACATCCACGCCGGGGAGACCTACCACTGCACCGAGTGCGGCGCGGCGGTGGTCTTCGTCGCCCTGAGCATAGAGATGCTGGCCGACCCCGCCGTCATCCGGTGGAACTGCCACTTCTGCAAGCCCGGTCCCTGCCGGTTGGCCCCGTCCAGCGGCGCCTCCGGCGACTCACCTGACATGGACACCGAGCAACCCACGGATTCCAAGTAACCCATTCCAAGCTACAGGAGGACTGACATGAGACTCGCTGCCCAAGCCAAAGGGGGCTTCTATCCCACGCCGCCCCGGGTGGTTGACCTGGTTGCCAAGCTGCTCTACGGGGCCAGGGGCCGCTCCCGCAGCGTTGACACCTTGCGCATCCTGGACCCCTGCTGCGGGGCCGGCGACGCCCTGGACCAGTTCGCCGACCTGCTCCGCGACCGCGGCACCGTCCCCGTGGAGACCTGCGGGGTGGAACTGCATCGGGACCGGGCGGAGCAGGCGGCACAGGTTCTGGACCGCGCCCTGGCCTGCGACCTCTTCGCCACGTCGATTGCCAACAACGCCTTCGGCGTGCTTCTCTTGAACCCTCCATATGATTGGGACCAGGAAGACAAAAGGGTGGAACACGCCTTCCTGACGCACACGACCCGCTACCTGACCGATGGCGGGCTGCTGCTGTTCATCGTCCCCAAGCAAAGGCTCTCCGTCTCCGCCCGCTACCTTTCGTCCCATTACCGGGACCTGCGCTGCTGGTACTTCCCCAACCCTGAAAAGGAAGTCTTCGACCAGGTCGTGTTGATGGGCCGGCGCAAGGCCGAACCCAGCCCCGACTCCTACGCCGAGGAACAGGTGCGGGACTGGGCCGAGGGGGAGCCGGAGGAATTGCACGGCCGCCCCTACCCGGTCTACGACCCGCCGGTGGTCAACGCCTGGGACATCCTCTTCGCCACCCGCACCGTGGACCCGCTGGCGGCGGTGGCCGAGGCCCGGAAGACCGGCCTGTGGGCCAGCCAGGAGGTCAGGGACTCCCTCTGGCCCGCCCAGGACCAGCGCACCCGGCCCCTGATGCCACTGCGCCGGGGTCACATGGCCATGCTGGTGGCGGCGGGTTTTCTCGACAACCTGGTGCTGGAGGCCGAGGGCCGGCGCATCCTGGTCAAGGGCCGGACAACGAAGGAACTGGTGCTGGCCGAAGAGACGGAGAACACCGAGGTCTACCGGGAACGGCTCAGGACCACCGTGGTGGCCCTGGACCTGGACGACGGGGAGATCACCGACATCGCCGCCTAGCCCGCGCACTGCGAATCTGACGGCTGCAACATCAGCCGCACACGAGGCCCCGCCGGTGTCACTTACCGGCAGGGCCTCGCTTTGTCTCACATACATCACGGAACGCAAGGAGAATACCAATGAACCTGTCAGGATTCATTGACCAGTTCAAGGAAGCCATCGCCAAGCGGGTGGTGGAGTCCTACCCGCCCCTCTACCGGCCCTCGGAAAACGGCCTCAAGCTGCCCCGGCTGCTCCGCACCCCGATGGGGGGTCAGGAGGACGCCATCAAGGGCGCGGCCCTCTCGCTCCAAGCCCACCGTGGCACCACCGTCGTCGGCGAGATGGGCACCGGCAAGACCTTCATCGGCGCCGCCGCTGCCCACGCCGCCGGTTTCCGGCGGGTCTTGATCTTGTGTCCCCCTCACTTGACCCGAAAGTGGAAGCGGGAGGTGGAGGACACGGTCCCTGGCGCTCGCGCCGCCATCGTCACCTCCATCACCGACCTGGAAAGGCTGCGGCTGTCCGTGGGTCCCGCTCCCCTCTTCGCCGTCATGTCCCGGGAAAGGGCCAAGCTGTCCTACCGCTGGTCTCCCGCCGTGATTCAACGCTGGGCCGCCGCCCGGGGCAGGCTGGTGCGGGACGAGCAGACCGGGGAACCCTTCCAGGTGCCCTGCTGTCCCCGCTGCCACGCCCAGGTGGTGGACAAGGACGGGGTGCCTCTGACCAACGAGGAGCTTTCCCGCAAGCGTCGCGACTGCGATCTGTGCGGCTCCGCCCTCTGGCAGGCCGACGGCTCCAGCCCCCGCAGGTATCCATTGGCCGACTATGTGAAGCACCGGATGAAGGGCTTCTTCGACCTCCTTATCGGAGACGAGGTGCATGAGTATAAAGGCCGCGGCTCGGCCCAGGGCATCGCCGCCGGGGTGCTGGCCGACTCCTGTGGCAAGTCTCTCACGCTTACAGGAACTTTGACTGGAGGATATTCGAGCACCCTCTTCCACCTGCTCTACCGCTTCTCGCCGGAGATACGGGCCGAGTTCGGCAGGTCCGAGGAGGGACGGTGGATACAGCGCTACGGGTTCCTGGAGCAGACGGTGCGCCACTCCGACGACGGCGACTCCTTCGAGGACGGCAGGGTCAGCCGCCGCAAGGGGTACCGGAAGACGGTGCGGGAGAGGCCCGGCCTGGCTCCATCGGCCCTGTTCCACCTCATCGGCAACTCGGTGTTCCTACGCCTCTCCGATGTTGCCTCGGGGCTGCCCACCTACGAGGAGCAGGTGCTGCTGTCGGGGATGGACCGGGAGACGGACTTTACCGGCTTCTCCCAGCGCAAGGCCTACGACACGGTGTTCGACACCCTGCGGCAGGCCCTGGCCGAAGCCCTGGCCAAGGGTTCCAAGCGGCTGCTGACCACCTATCTCCAGACCCTGCTGGCCTACCCCGACGGCTGCACCCGTGGGGAGACGGTCTTCACCCCCCAGACCGGCAACGTCCTGGTGCAGATGCCGCCCCTATCCGAGGACAAGCTCTACCCGAAGGAACAGGCCCTGGTTGACCTGGTGGCGGCGGAACGGATGGCGGGCCGCAAGGTGCTGGTCTACGCCACCCACACCGGAACGCGGGACATCACCGAGCGTATGGAGCAGTTCCTGACGCGGCACGGGTTCAAGGTGGCGGTGCTCAAGGCGGGCACGGTGGCCCCGGACCGGCGGGAGTCCTGGGTGGAGGAACGGGTCAAGCAGGGGGTGGACGTGGTCATCTGCCACCCCCGCCTGGTGCAGACCGGGCTGGACCTGATCGACTTTCCAACCCTCTGTTGGTTCGAGACGGATTACAGCGTGTACACATCCCGCCAGGCTTCCCGGCGCTCTTGGCGCATCGGGCAGAAGCGCCCGGTGAAGGTGGTGTTCATGGCCTACCGGAACACCCTCCAGGCCGACGCTCTCAAGCTGGTGGCCAAGAAGCTGCAAAGCTCCCTGGCGGTGGAGGGGGAGCTGCCCGAGGACGGGATGGCCGCCTTCGGGGACGACGGCGACGACATGATGCTGGCCCTGGCCCGCCAGATCGTCAGCGGGGAGGAGACCGATGCTGAAGGCGAGTCGGTGGAGGCGGTATTCGCCCAGGCGCGGGACGCCGAGGCCAGCGCCGAGGAGTTCCTCGTGGACGACGGCTGGAAGGCGGTGGAGATCGAGCCGGTGGCCGTCGCGGTCAACGGCAACGGCCACCACGCAGACGGCATCGGGCCGACAGTCGAGCTGGTCCTGGACACCGGCCACCACGCCAACGGCAACGGACACGCAGCCGTCGAGGTCAACGGGAACGGCCACAGCGACGAAGCCCCGGAGCCGCAGCAGACGCTGTTCTCCTGGGCGGAGTTCATGGCCGAGGAGCCGGTGAAGCCGAAGGGCAGCAAGCGCAAGGCTCAGCCCGCCACCCTCTCGATGTTCGAGTGGGCGCCGACCGTGGAACAGGAGCGGGAGGAGGAGTTGGTCGGCGCGGGACGCTAGGCCGCAACACACAGGGGGAGGTCGTCGCTACGTCAGCGATGGCCTCCCCCTGCACGGCCATGTGTGCGGGCTTTTTTGTTGCCCGGAATTACTGCGGACAGAGAAGCCGCAGCGCGGTTGTCGGCCCCGGACCCTGGTGGGCGCAGCCGCCCCGCAGCAGGTCCCGGACCTTGCCATTACGCGCAGCCGCGACGGTCACGGTCACGGCTACTTCTCCACGGGGTAGACGAAGGACAGGGCGCTGTAGGCGTCGTCGCTGGCGACCGCGCCTTTCTTGATCCACTGAACGGCGTAGCGGTACTCGGTAGAGTACGCGGTAGTGTCGGTGGCGCCCGCTCATCCCCGCGGAAGCCGACATACCAACACACATTTGGGAGTGGCGAAACGGGTGTCTCAGCATTGACACCCATAGCAACTCCGCTATATTGTCTGTACGAATCTGTGGATATATGGTGCCGGTCAAGACCGGGAGGGAAAGAAAACGACCCGTACACGCACGACAAGATAAGTGACCCTGTTGAGCGTTGTCCTTGCGCTGGCCCTTACGGCAGCGCTCGCGGCCTGCGGCTCTGATGAGCCGTCTGGCGTGACAGGCCCCGACCGGACCGCGTCTACCCCAACGGAGACGCCAGCCTCCCCCGTACGGACGCCTACCACGCCAGTGTCAGGGGACGCGCCCACGGCCACCGTTGCGGCTGCGACAGCGCCGCCCGCGGCCTCCAGCTCCACCAAAACGGACCGGGAGGCGCTGGCTGCTCTCTACAACGCAACGGGCGGTGAGAACTGGAAGTACAGCTACAACTGGCTGAGCGACGCTCGCCTAAGCGAATGGAGCGGCATCGCCACAATCGGCTTCAGTCGCGTTGAATCGCTGAGCCTCGGCGAGAACCAGTTGAGCGGGGAGATACCGGCGGAGCTGGGCAACCTCTCCAAACTTGGAGGGCTGTACCTCCAGAACAACGCCTTGAGCGGGGAGATACCGTCCCATTGGCCTGTGACTTCATCCCCGGCGGCGACGTGGTGCTCACCCGCGACGAGGTTGACGGGCTGATGGCTGGGTTGCTGACTATGGTGGACCCTGTTGTTAGGACAGGGTCGAGGTGGAACTAAGCGAGAGTCTCGCTCCATCTTGAGCTGGCCGATCTCCTGGTACAGGCGGGCGACCAGCGCAGCATCGCTCCTGGCCTTCTGGTCCTGACCGTTGCCGCAGACGCCGGCCGCACCCTCGGTGAGGGCTTTCTTCCAAGCCTGAATCTGGCTGGGGTGAACCTGGTACCGGCCAGCCAGTTGGGCCACCTTGGCATTGAAAGCCCTGCTGTGCTTCCCCCGTCCTTTGGACATTTCCCGCTCCTCTTTCTTGGCAGCAACCGCTGCCCTCAGTTTAGGAGCAGGACCCTCGCTTAGTATTACAACGACGGGTTTTTGGTAGGATAATTCGGGAGACGGCGGGGGCTTTGGGGAGGTGGGGACGATGGAGAGGGCAGCTTTCGAGCGGGTTTACGAGGCCTTTCTGGAGTTCCATGCCTTCTTCGCTGGTGCCTTTGGCCGCAAGCAGTGGCGGGAACACAGCAGGCATTATCTGCCGGGCCTGCTGGTCCAGGCCCAGGAGCGGCGCAACGCCGAGAATCTGTCCGAGATGGTTCCGGTCTCGGCCCGGGCGATGCAGCGCTTTCTCACCGAGGCCTGCTGGGACGATGCCGCGGTCATCGCCCGCCTGCAGGAGTACTTGGGTCCCAGGCTGGAACACCCGCTGGCGGTGTGGGTGTTCGACGGCAGCGACTTCCCCAAGCAGGGCGTCAAATCGGTAGGGGTGGCCCGGCAATACTGCGGGGCGTTGGGCAAGATAGCCAATTGCCCGGCCGGAGTATTCCTGGCCCACGTGGGGCCGCGGGGGCGGGCCCTGGCGGACCAGCGCTGGTATCTGCCCGAGGCATGGACTTCGGACGCGGGCCGCTGTGCGGCGGCGGGCGTGCCGGAGGAGCGGCGGCGGTACCGGTCGAAGACGGACCTGGCATTAGATATGCTGGAGCAGGCCCGGGCTCGGGGTTGCCGCAGCGCTGGGTGGGTCGCTGGGGATTCCGCCTTCGGGATGTCCCCGGCGTTCCGAGACGGCTTGGCTGCAACAGGAATGCTATACGTTCTGGACGTCCGGCCGGACATGACGGTCTGGCCGCTGGAGCCTGACTGGAGCGAGCCGGCCTATCAGGGATTCGGGCGTCCCCGCCAGCCCAAACTGCGCAGCGGACAGCGCCTGACCATGGCGGAGCGCAGCTTGGCGCTGCCGGAGGAGTCGTGGCGGGAGATTACGGTGGCGGAGGGGTCCCAGGGGCCGCGGGTCTACCGGTTCGGCGCCCAGAGGGTCCGGGAAACCCGGAACCGGAAGCCTGGTGGAGTGGTTTGGGCAAGCTACCGCCAGAACCTGGACGGCAGCGAGTCCCGCTACTACCTGTCCAATGCGCCCGGGGACACTCCCCTGGAAACCCTGGCCCACGTGGGGGGGTCTAGGTGGCGTATTGAAACCGAATTCGAGACCGAAAAGAGCGACATCGGGCTGGACGAGTACGAGACCCGGACATGGGCCGGATGGCATCACCACGTGGCCATGTGCCTGCTGGGCGGGGCGTTTCTGTTGGGCCTGCCGCAGGACTGGGGGGGAAAAGATGCCCCGGATCACGCGCCCGCAGGTGTACCGGGTGGTGCGGGAGATGCTGCCGCGGGAACGGTTCGGACCGGATGAGTTGCGGCAATGGCTGGAAGATGTCCAACAGCGCAACGAGCGGGCGAAACGCTCCCACGAGAAACGCCGCGCCGCCCGTCGCCGGGAAGCATCAGGCGTCCCTTCTTAAACTCGTCGTTGTAATACTAGTACTCGGTCAATCTTGGTTTTGAGGGTGGCAGCGGTGATTGACTGGTAGTGCTAATCTTTGGGTAATTGGTGTTGCTGTGAGGTGGTGGTGTGGTCAGGGAGAAATTTGCGGTCCGGCTGACGCCGGAGGAGCGCAACCAACTGGAGCATATGGTCCGGGCGGGGAAGAGTTCAGCTAGGGTTACGACCCGGGCCCGCATCCTGCTCAAGACCGACGAGGGCTGGTCGGCGCCCAAGGTGGCCCAAGCTCTGGATGTGGCCGAGGGCACGGTGTTCCGCATCAAGCGGCGCTTCGCCGAGGACGGGTTGGACGGGGCGCTCAGGGACCGGACCCAGCCCCACCGGTACCGCAAGCTGGACGACCGGGGCGAAGCCCATCTCATCGCCCTGGCCTGCAGCCCGGCCCCCGAGGGCCACGACCACTGGAATCTGCGCCTGCACCTGAAAAAAACGCCCTCAAACCGTGGCAGAAGAAGCAGTGGTGCATTCCCAAGGTGAGCGCCGACTTCGTGGCCAACATGGAGGATGTCCTGGATTTGTACGCCGAACCCTTTGACCCCCAAAGGCCGGTGGTCTGCTTCGACGAGACATCCACCCAGTTGCTGGCCGACGCCCGGCCGCCCCTTCCGGTGGAGCCGGGACAACCCAGGAGGGAGAATTACGAGTACCGGCGGGAGGGCACCCGCAACCTGTTCCTGGCCTGCGAGCCCCTGGCTGGCTGGCGGCACGTGGCGGTTACCCAGCGGCGCACCACCGAGGACTTCGCCCATCAGATGCGCTGGCTGGTGGATGAAGCGTACCCCCGGATACCCGTAATCCGGGTGGTTCTGGACAATTTGAACACCCATCGCCAGGCGTCGCTGTACCAGACCTTTCCGGCGGGAGCGGCGCGGCGCATCGCCAGGAGACTGGAGTTTCACTACACCCCCAAGCATGGCAGTTGGCTGAATATGGCGGAGATCGAGTTCAGCATCTTCTCCCGCAGTTGCCTGAGGCAGCGTCTCCCGGACGAGGAATCCCTCTGCCGGGAGGTCCACGCCTTGGAACTGGAGCGAAACGAAGCTCAAGCCCGCATCAACTGGCGCTTCAGCATCCAGGATGCCAGAACCAAACTCCACCGCCTCTATCCCCTCAATTCCTGACTTGACCGACTACTAGATGGCTATTGGGGATTCGTTGGGAACCGTGCCGAGCCCGAGGTCTGGGACTACTACGTTAGGAAGAGAGTGCCCGAGCGCTACCGGCGGCGCGGTAGTCAAAACCCGCGCCGCTACTGCGATCCGTAAAGATGGGTCGAGGGCTTTTCGAGGGCCTTTCCCTTCTCGGGCAAGGTGCTGCTAGCCCTGATTCACCGGGCCAAGACCGGGCGCGGGCAGTGGCTCGACGTTTCCCAGTTCGAGTCCCTGTCGTCCCTTCTGGAAACCCTGGTGTTGGACATGAGCGCCAACGGCCCCGCCACGGCCTCGACTCGTGCCGGCAATCGCTTGCCCCACGGCGGCGCTCCCCACGGCGCGTACCGCTGTTTGGGAGAGGACCGATGGGTGGCTATCCCCATCTCCTCCGAGGAAGAATGGCCCGCCTTCGGAGCAGACCTGACCTACGTGCTGCGGGAAGTGCTGGGCATGTCCGATGACGAGTTGGCCGACTGCGCCATCGCCGGCGTGTTCGACTGACCGGGCGCTGTACCCCCAGGTTGCGCAGCGTAGGCCGCGCCACCCCCCAACGGGAAATCACGGCCATGAACGCGATTGCCCCGCCGGTCCGGGTGGAACGGTTGCGCCCGTCGGGATGCCGCCGTACACTGTCGGTGATTAGCATCTCACGGATCGCGGAGGGGCCAAACCGCCCCTCCGCTCTCTTCGCAGAGCTCCCGGAGCGGTCTGGGGTCGGAATCACCATCTAAGCTCGGGGGACTTTGTTTCAACAACAGGGAACGCAGCAGGGGCCGGACGGTCAACTCGTCCGGTCCCCTTGGTGCTGGTTGCCAGCTAGCCGATGTGTTCGGCGTGTGTCTGCTGGGACCCGCATTTCTGCCGCGTCACTGTTCCCTGAGCAGGGTCTCTTTTTTAAGAGATGGGGCCTCTGACCAGGTGGACAGCGGCCCGAGGATTGCTGAGTCTCTTGGTGAAACCTTAGCTTGGATTTTCTCCGGAATCGTCTGATGGTCTGACGATTGTTTCCTTGGCATCGTGGATGATGAGCTCATCGACAGTGAATTCGTGGCTCTTGATGGGGATTCCGCGGCCGTCGTCGGCGAAGACCACGGTTTGCCCGCCGTCCTCGTATTGCCAACCGGGGGCGTTATCGATGCAATCGTCCTGGAAGCAGACCCGGGTCGTTGTGGTGACAGCGATTCCCTGTTTTCCGAGCGCTTCTTCCATGGCGTTGATGGGGTGCGGGTTGAACACGGACCGGGGTATTCTTCGCACGTTCTCCGGGATCTGTTCGGTCTCCGTGGTTCTTGTAATAGGGTCGTAGATCGAATATTGGTCGCCGGAGAGTTGCTGGTAGTAGCCGACCTCACTGTATGTTTTGTCGCCTGCTTGGACCTCTGGTGCGGCGATGATTTCCTCTTTCCAGTCGGTGCTGGAAGTGTAGGTGAGCCGGAAGGTAATCTCCTTCGTTTCTCGGGTATCAGGGTTGGTGCTCGCGTTCTTGTAGGTCATGGTGAGAGCGGGCCAATCTGGATCCTTCGCTCCGACCATATTAGTGGTGATTATGAAGGCGCTTATGCCGATGGCGATGGCCCCAAGTGCGACGAAAGTGCCCAGGACGGTACGGGGGATTCTTGATAGATGTTTCATGTCAGCTTCTCCTTTCTAGGTTCTTGGGGTTATTTAGTCCTGATTCAAGTAGTGTCTGATGGGCAATCCGTTGAATTCATGCGTTATGCCGCCGCCGCACCAGTTCTGTTGCTTGTATCTGAGCCAGTCCTTGGTGAATCCTGTGGCTCCGATATTAGTGTCGGGATTGTCATAGACCCAATATCCTAGGTAGGTATGCGGGGTGGAGTACCATCCGCCGGGACCGTTGGTGTGCCTGAGAATGGGGTCGCCGATGGTTTCTTGCCAGTATTCGATTCTCTCCTTCTTCCATTTTCCCTTGTACCAGCAGAAACCCGAGTCGGGGTATCTTCCACCGTAAGTGAACTTGTGGATGATGACTCGGGTAGGGTTGTCTTCGATGGAGTAGTTGACTGAGCTGCCGTGGGTGGCGCCGTGGCCGTCTGAGAAGTCGGTGGTGTACTGGTAGTTGGTCCATGAGGGGCTGGCCTCGATGGTGAACTCGGGGGCGCCACGTACGTCTTGGTAGACTAGGGCTCCGACAGCCCCGAGCCCGCCGATGACCAGGGCAAGGACCGCGATCTGGATGGTTCTAGCGAGTTTCATTCTTTTGTCCTTTGTCATGAGTATTTTACGCCTGGGTCCAAGGATTGGCTTACATGGGATTCACCGGCTTTTCCGCGTTGATCCTCTGGAGCAGCAGGTGTCCCTTGACTCGATCTCTAGGCCCATCAGGGGTTGCTTCCTCAACCCCGACCCCCAACATTACGTCGGTCGCTGGGCCTTCTTCTTGGAGGGCGGCAGGCTCGCAAACTGGGGAATAAGTCCTGTTATCGGCACTTCCTTTCCGTCACTCGTGATTGAAATTCCGTGTTTCTCACCCCGTCCGTCGGACCTGAACTGTTGTCGCTTTATGGTCGTCAAGGGGTAACCACTTCCCTCCTTCATAACGCCGGGATTCCCCTCACGTATCACGCAGCGTTTCTTCCTGTCAACGAGCGACCGGCGGATTTACGAGCTCGTAAATCCGCCGGCATTGAATGGAATATTGGCCCTGATGGCTGCGAAGAGAACGTGTGACTCTCGTCTATCCTGTGAACGTGACTGTGAAACGCAATCTACTCAAGTGGAGTGATTTTCACAATGTTTTCGCAAATGCGAGCGGTGTCATTCATATCCCCAGCTGCGCCAGCACGTTCCGGGGCCAGATGGCCTCGGTGCGTTCCCGCCAGACCAGGCCGCCCGGGCAGCGGAGCTTCAACCGATTTCGGCAACGTCAGCCAGGTCATGCCGGCATTTGAACTGAGGTATGCCGTAAGCGAGGAACCGGTAGCCTCTCACACCAGGGATATGCGTGAGACGGCTGCGACCGATTTTGCGCTCAGCAACGCTTTGCTGGTGGCCAAAACCCTGAGCCTGACGGCGAGCGACCTGCTGCGCGACACCACGCTAGTGGAGGCCGCGCAGTCCGAGTTCGCGGGTCGCAGCGGCTGAAAACTCCACCGTATCCGGCGGTGTCGCCCGGGCGCACCCCGACTCTACCCGGCTACCAGCATCTCGTCGGTGCTGAAGAGAGGCGACAGCAGCCTGGGGGAGTCGTGGGTGACCAGCACCATGTCCTGCAGGTGCCAGTAGCCGATGTGCGGCTCGAGGGCCACTACCATGCCCTCCTCCAGGACGCGCGTGCTGGAGGGCACCATGTACGGCTCCTGCTGGTGCCACCAGGCGCCGACGCCATGCCCGGCCAGGGACACATTGCCCTGGAATCCGGCTTCGTGGAAGCTGTCGTTGGCAAAGTGGTAGATGTCCGCCGTCCGCGTCCCCGGGCGGCAACGCTCGATAGTGGCGCGGTAGATGTCTCTCGTGACTTGGTAAACCCGCTTCTGTTCGTCTGAGGGCGCACCCACGCAGACGCTCCGCGACTGGTGGCCGGGATAGCCGTTGAGGTATGAGACATAATCGTTGCGGATGATGTCGCCTGCCTCGAAGGCCAGGTCGCTCTCGCCGCCGTAGGCCACGGTGTTGCGGCTGGAGTTCAGGATGCCGTGGGCCCAGTTGGCGCCCCGGCGCAGACAGCTCTCGATTATGCGGCTGTGCACCAGCCGTTCGGTGTCGCCGGGCCGGACCGTGGGCAGCACCTCCAGGTACGCTTCGTCCAGCAGCCGGGCTCCGGCTTCGAGGGCCGCCACCTCTTCAGGAGTCTTGATCCAGCGCACCCGGTCCATCAACTCAGTGCTGTCGACGATACGCGCCTTGGGCAGCAGCCCGCCAATTTCCTCCCACCGGTTCGCGCTGACGTAGCTCTTCTCGAACCCGATGGTCTCCTCGGCTAGCCCCAGTTGCCGCAGCACATCGGCGGCCCTCTCGTAGGGCGACTCCGCGTAGTCGTCGACGACCTCGATGCGTTCCAGCCAAGAGTCGCGGCGGGCCAGCGGAGCGGCGTAGGAGTTCAGCACCATCACCGGTTCGCCCGTCCGCGGCCACACCAGCATCACCTCCCGGGGCGAATCCGGGAACTCCAGGTGTCGCGCCAGCGTACCGGGATAGGCGAACCCGGCCAGGTAGGTGAAGTTCTTGCCCGAGCGGGCGACTATGGCCGAAACCCCTTCTTCGTCCATCAGCCGGTGCAGCCGGTCTACATTGGCGATTATCTTGCCGTAGGCGTTGGCCATAACCGTCACTCTCCTTGCTGGGCAGTGTCGTCAAAACCGCTTGATCCAAAGGACTAGGGCGTGTTTGCCAACTATAACCGGAATAAAATGGACCCGATGTGCAGCATATCCAGATAGTTGTCAACTCTATTCTCTTACCCGGTGGCGATGCGCCGCAACTGCTTCACCCGATTGATTGACCGCTCTACCGATTGTGAGGCCGATACAGGGCTTTGTCCAAAGGCCCGGCGCGCCTTTCATCCCTTCTTCTGGGAATGACGAGGCTACGGACTGGCTGCACTTCACCGCATGTCGGAGGACCGGTCAGTCTATCGGCGTCCTGGTGGGGAACACGGTACACGGGAAAGTCGCTATACTATACGGGGGTCGTAATGACACGCTGGCGCAGGCGGTGACGGAGGAATATTCCGAATTCGATGTGCGCGTCGCCAACGTCGTGACAGGACACGAACTTCAATTGACCCCGTCTTTTCCACCGAGCCGAGTATTTGAGGGGCCATTGCCGGCGAGGGTGGGTGACTGAATGAAACGGAAGGAGTATTCGGATGGACGTCGGAGTGATGATGATCTTCTCGCGTTACGGCTGGGAAGAAGGCTCAGACCGCCAGATGTGGGAGGAGGAGTTGCGCCTTGCTGAAATCGCCGCCGATGCCGGGTTCGATAGCCTCTGGTCCGCGGAGCATCATTTCAACGATTATTCCTTCGTGCCGGACAATATCCAGTTAATGACCCATATTGCGGCGAAGCATCCTGACATCGACGTGGGGACAGCCGCCGTCATCCTTCCCTGGCATGAGCCGCTACGGGTGGCGGAGAACGCTGCGGTCCTCGACTTATTGAGCAATGGCCGACTCCGGCTCGGGTTCGGCAGGGGTCTGGCGCGGCGCGAATTTGAAGCCTTCGGTATCAGCATGGACGAGTCGCGGGAACGCTTCGACGAAGCGGCGCCAATGATTGTCGAGGCCCTTAAGACGGGCTTCATCGAGGGCAATGGGACTTACTACCAGCAGCCCCGCACGGAAATCCGGCCCCGACCGCAGCATTCCTTCGACGGCCGCATCTACGCCGTGGCGGCTAGCGACGAGTCCGTTCTCTCGGCAGCCAAACTTGGCGCCCATATCATTATGTTCGCCGATCGTCCCTGGGAAATGCGGATGCCGGGTATCGAGCGTGGCCGCGCCTTACACCGTGAATTCCACGGCACGGAGCCACCGGACCTGATGCTCACCGAATTCGTCGTCTGTGGCGCCGATATGGCCCAGTGCGAGGCAGAAGCCCGCCAATATCAGGGTAAGTTTGTCGAAAGCAATTTTTACCACTACGAATTTCTTGGCGACCATTTTAGATCTGTGAAGGGTTACGACGCTTATCAACAGAAGGCTGAGATTGCGCGTTCCGCCGGTCTCGAAGGGGCAGTCGATGGCTTCATGAAGGCGGCCAGTTGGGGCACACCGGACAAGATTCTGCGGGGGCTTGAGGAACGCCGGGCCCTGCTGGGCAATTTTGAGTTGAACGTCGGCTTCCGCTTCGGTGGCACGCCTTTCCATGTCGCGGAGCGGGGCCTGAAGCTCTTCGCCAAAGAGGTGCTGCCGGTCCTGAAGTCCTGGTAGTTGCTGTGGCTGTTGCTTGGAGCGGCCAACCACGCAGAGCATGACTATCCAACTGGAGATCGGTGGTCTAGGCGGCTCGATAATTACCCGAGGAGCCACGAGCTATAAATAGAGGAACTCTAACCGCTTGGATCGTGTTGTGCGTCCTGTTAGTAGCGGTGTTTCTCTTTGTCTATTTAGAAAACACAGTAGACGACCAGTACTTATGGAATTGGACTTCTTGGTTATTTGTCTTCGTCATTTTTGCCGTGCTACTGATTATTGCCACCCCCGTCGTAGCCCTAGGAATATTCTTGTTCCTACGGTTCCACAACGTTATTCGGGTCCGAGTTCTCGGAATCCCAAGAAACGACAACGTCGGGATGACGCCCCTTCTGGTATTGCTGTCAGCGATTCTAATAGTTTTGTTCTTTGCGGCAAGTTTGATATTTTTCAACAGTGTACCCTTCCGCATGTAACCCATGCCCTCCACTGGCAACGGGGTAAGGACCCGGGGCTATATCCGCAAGAATTGCCGCTTCCAGGACTTCCCTGACGTCCGTGGGGGTCCGGCCTGTCAACCATCGGCTCTTCCTCTACTGGCCGAGCCATTTGTCCCAAAGCAGGAAGGCAAAGGCCAGCTTGACCACCAGACCCGCAACGACGGACACTGTCTACTCGAACCTCCTATTTTCCATACCGGACTGAGAACCGGGTCCACCTCAGTCCTTTCCCACAAAAATCATTGCCTTTCGACGTATATTTCCCATTCCGGCAGGAGTGTGTTAACCACTATTCGAGCGTATACTTGATTTCAGGCGCTAAACCCATCATTTCAATGGATTCTTGAGAAGGGCAAAGTATGATGCAAGACAAGAAACGTATGACCACGAGACTCAAGGAGCTTTTCGAGCGTCCGGAGATTTTTGTTCTGGCGGGCGGAATGAACGCCATGGGCGCGAAGATGGCGGAGGTGTTGGGATTCGAGGCATTTTATATGTCGGGAGGCAATACTTCAGCCCAGCTTATGGGCTGGACGGAAGGCGGGACCAGTATGCGGGACATGGTGGACAACGCCAGGCGTATCGTGAACACCGTGGATATTCCAGTGTTTGTTGACATGGATACGGGCTACGGGGACGCCATCACCGTCCACGAAACTGTGAAGGAGTATATCCGAGCTGGGATCGCCGGCACCCACCTGGAGGACCAAACCTACCCGCCCAAATCGGGCTCCCGCCGCCGGTGCGTTTCCATCGAAGAGATGGTCGGCAAACTGAGGTCCGCGATGGACGCCAAGATGGAGTTGGACCCGGACTTCGTAATCGTAGCCAGGTGCGATTACGCCGGAGTTCCCGGGGCGACCTTCGCAGACGTGATGGAACGCTGCTTGGCCTACAAGAGCCAGACTAACGTAGACGTCGTCTGCCCCGCCGTACAATCCTGGGAAGAGAACAAGGAGATTATCCAGCGGATACCCGGTCCCGTACTCCCCTTGTTTACCCACGGGAGCCAGACTCATCCCAGCTTAGAGGAGTTGCAGGCCGCCGGGGCTGCCGCGGCCTGGTATCCGGCCCTCACCACCATGACGGGTCTTCAGGCGTCCTGGGACTTCTTGAACGAGTTCAGGGAGCGCGGCGCCAGCGCCATCGACGACTTCCTGGCGAGCGCCGCCCAAAGCAAGTGGGGCGTGGCCAGCAACGGCAACATCCTCGGGGCGGAGCGCATCCGGGAGATGGAGGACAAGTACCTGCCCTAAACCGGGACCGGCATACCGGCTATCTTCAGTTGGATGCGGGCCAGGGTGTCCGGGGTGGTGATGAACAGAGTCTTCCAATCGTCGCCGCCCCACGCGATGTTGGTGGTGTGCTCCACTTCGGTCAAAATCGTTCCCAGATGCTTGCCGATGGAGTCCAAGACCCAAACTCCGCCGGGGCCGGTGCAGTAGACGTTTCCCTCTACGTCCACCTTCATTCCGTCGGGAATACCAGTCCCCTCTCCCTGGAGCTCGCAGAAGACTCGCCGGTTGGCCAGCATTCCGTTGGCGCGCACATCGAAGGCATCGATGCGCCCAACGCTCCGGAATATGTCATCGCGCACGAGCACCCCTTGGGAGTCATTGATGTAAAGAATGCTCTCGTCCGGGGAGAAGGTCAGCCCGTTGGGCAGGACATAGTCACGCACTAACAAATTGATCGCGCCAAGGTCCGGAGAGACCCGATAGACTCCCGCGAAGTCCAGGTCGGCGTCTGGGGCGGGGCCGCCGGGATCGGAGAAGTAGATGCTGCCGTCGGACTTCACCACCACGTCGTTGGGCCGGTTCAATCGCATACCGTGGTATCTGCTGGCTATTACGGTAACACTTCCATCGGGTTCCATCCGGGTCACCCGTCGCGCTCCGCCCTCGCACATGACCAATCTTCCCTGAGGGTCTCGGGTGAGGCCGTTGGCGTTGTTGGTGGCCTCGGCGACCAGGGAAACGCCTCCGCTGGCGGACCATTCCCTCCTCCGGTTGCCTCGAACTTCGCTAAACAACAAGCTCTGCGATTCCTTCCACCACAACGGCCCCTCCCCGCCAACGTAACCGGTGCCTAGCACCTCCACTTCCTGGTCCAAGGACACTATGCGTTCCAACTCTGGTGAGACCTGTTGTATTGGCATGACAGCCTCCTCCTACATCCGTTGGTTCCTGCTATCTGCTTTAGGGTGGCGCCGATGGGGGTCAAGGCCGGGGGTGGTGGGAGAACGTCCACCGTTGAGGGATACCATATAACCTTGAGCAGCCGAGCCATAGCCTGACCTCTTCTGTCATTGCTTTCCGGGATCGATCTTGCTCCGCATCTGAGCGGTTTCGGTGTGCCGGCTCTGTGACCCGTCCGGTGTGGGCCTCAGCCTCTACCGATGAAGGGCATCTTGGTGGCCATGACCGTCATGAACTGGACGTTGGCGTCCAGGGGCAAGCTGGCCATGTAAACCACTGCCCGAGCAACGTTATCCACATCCATCGTAGCTTCGCCGACAATCTCTCCGGTGGGTTGTATAATGCCCGACTTGATAACGCTGGTCATCTCCGTTTCGGCGTTCCCGATGTCGATCTGGCCGCAAGCGATGTCGTACTGGCGCCCGTCCAAAGACGCCGATCTGGTCAGCCCGGTGATGGCGTGTTTGGTGGCAGTGTAGGGGGCCGAGTTCGGCCTGGGCACATGGGCCGAGATGGAGCCGTTGTTGATAATCCGGCCACCCCTGGGTTCCTGGCCCTTCATCATTCGGAAGGCTTGCTGGGTGCAGAGGAAAGCTCCGGTTATGTTGACGTCGACAACGGCTTGCCACTGCTCGTAAGTTAAGTCTTCCATCGGTACTGGCGGGGCGCTGATTCCGGCATTGTTGAACAGGAGGTCCAGCCGGCCAAACCTCTCTTGCGTGGCGTCGAACAGCGCCCGGACCGCGTCGGGATTACCAACATCGGTCGGGACGACCAGGGTTCGAGAAGCGTCCTCGCCCGCCGCCGCCGTGTTTTCCAGCGGTCCCGCACGTCGGCCAGCCAGCGCCACCGAGTACCCAGCTCGGAGCAATGCCAAGGCGACGCTCTTTCCAACTCCGGTCCCTGCTCCCGTTACGATAGCCACCTTCAACTGAGAGTTCATTGATGTGTCTCCTTTTGTCACTGCCTCTACCTTTTGTATCAATGGAAATCCGCTCGTGGTAAGCCTGCCAGACCGCGAACCAGCCCTTCCACCGGCTCGGGATAAGGATTATATCCCGGCATGGGCAATTAAAGAACCCACCGTTACTCCATCCTCAACCTTCAGCTATCAACATACAAGGGTCTAAGTCTCCCCCCAGCACACGCTCCCCTCCCCTGGATTCCGGCCTCCGACGGAATGACGGTGGGGGTGACGGACCGTCCGCCAGGACAAATTTGTCTCTACCTGGAGAATCGAAAGACCCGGATCTTCCATTGGCCTGGATTGCCTACCGACAATCGAGATTGTAATATTAGGCGTACTTACTACAGGGGAGGTGATCCAGTATGTCTATTACATTGGCCGAGGCTAATCGGATGATCGAGGCCGCCCTAGCCAAGGCGGCAGAAATCGATGTCAAGGTCAGTATCGCGGTGTGCGATTCGGGCGGCAGCCTGATGGCCTTTGGCCGCATGGACGGGGCCAGCCCCGTGAGTGCGATAGTGTCTCAGGGCAAGGCGGCGGCTTCGGCTGGGTTCGGTAGGCCCAGCGGCACGTTGCAGGCGGATTCCCCGGTGATACAAGCGGTCATCGCCGCGATGGGTGGGCGTATGCTTCCCGCCCAGGGCGCTGTCCCCGTTGTCAAGAACGGTGAGCTGGTTGGCTCCATTGGCGGAAGCGGCGCAACCGCCGAGCAGGACGAGGAATGCGCGCGGGCTGGACTGGCAGCCCTGTAGCCGCTTCCGGTCTGCGGTAGATGCGCGGGGGCGGGTAATCAGTACCTGCCCCCAGCAACAACGCCCGTCGGGCCGGGTCTTTGCAGGGCCGGATGTCCCGCCGGCCCCCTTCCCCCATCTACTCGTATGGCTGGAGCTTCACCTCGTGCAGGGCGGGGATTACTTCTCTCCCGATGAGGTCGATGGAGTGCATCACATCTTCGTGGGGCATATCGCCCTCATTGCCGTAGCAGATGAGGTATCCGGGGGCGACGGTGTCCAGAATTTCAGTTAGCTTCTTAACTACGGTATCCGGGCTGCCGACGACGATACTGCCGGCTTCCTGAAGCTCCTCATAGGTCTGCACCCGCTGTCCCAGCCGAGAGCCGACGCCCGCCGGAATCTGCCTGATGACCTCGACGGCGGTGCGGGACCGGTAGCCGGGAGGGTCATTGTGTTCCGAAGGCCCCTTGAACCTGTGCTTGCCGTTCCACATATAGGTTCGGCCCATTTCCTGGGCTTTCTCGTCGGTGTCGGCGCAGAAAACCATAACATTGCCGCCAAAGTTCCCTGGGCCGGGTTTGTAGCCCGCTTCCCGGGCGGTCTGGATATAGATGTCCTTCAGCCACTCGGTCTGACCTCTGATGACCTGGAGGTTCAAGTAGGGGTAGCCATGCTCCGCAGCCCAAATTACGCTCTCCGGGCTCCCGGTGCCCGGGAACCAAATATCGGGGTGGGGCTTTTGCATCGGCAGCACCCAGGGATTAATCACCCGGTGATGGAAATGTTGGCCCTCGTAGCGGAACGGGCCCGGTGTGGTCCAGCACTTTAGTATCAGGTCGTGGGCCTCTTCAAACCGGCTGCGGTTCTCCGTAGGGTCTACACCTGCCTGCAAGGTCTCGATTGAGCTGCCCCGGACGAATCCAGATATGATCCTGCCCCCGGAGTAGCAGTCCAACATGGCAATCTCTTCAGCCAGCCGAACCGGGTCGCCAATGGCGATGACGTTTCCCAGAATGGCAATCTTGACCCGCTTGGTAATCTTGGACAGGACCGCAGCGTCCAGGTTCGCCGCGGGCTTCATGCACCAGTAAGCCGTGTGATGCTCGTTGGTCATAATCCCGTCGAACCCAATCTCGTCTACCAGCGCGTATTGTTCATGGTATTGGTTGTAGAGGACATGGGCTTTTGCGGGATCGAAATAGATATTGGGAAACAAGAAGCGGGTTGCCTCGTACTGCTCCAGGTCCTCGTCGGTGACGTAGCCGTTGGGCTGCTCCGAGAACCAATAGACTTCCACCCTATCCGTCGGGCGGGTTAGCTGATCAACCATTAGTATCTCCTCCCAGGATTCACATTCCCCGGTCGCCTTCGATTTTACACATTCTCCCTCCACCGCGCACGGGGTTACAGTCCGCAGCCGTGAAAGCTCCACGCTATGGCGGGCCAGGTCAACTTGATGCCCGAAATTTGGTAGACAACTCCTCCCTTCCGGCGTACCATGCCACCGTGAATCGAATGACTATAAGAGGGGGTAACCTTCATATGACCTCGTTAGGATCGGGCCAATTCACCTACGACGCTATCCTGGACTGGGCCAAACTACCCGGTGGCGACACCTTTGAGATGGTCAGCGCGGTGGCCACCGATTCCCAGGACCGCGTGTACGCATTCCAACGCAAAGACCCTCCCGTTGTGATATTCGACCGCGATGGGAATTACCTGGACTCGTGGGGCAACGGCGCTTTCGAGTTCGCCCACGGCATCCACATAGCAAACGACACCATCTACGTAACCGACCGGAACAGTTCCGTGTGCATCATGTACACCCTGGATGGCAAACCCATCCAGATGCTGGGTCGGCACGGTGTCCACTCCGACACTGGATGCGAGAACCCCGGCGACTTGGTGCCAAGGGCTGCGGGCCCCTTCAACTACCCCAGCGAGCTCGTGCCTTCGCCTTCTGGCGACCTCTACGTTTCCGACGGATACCGGAACTCCCGCGTCCATCGGTTCACCGCCGACGGCCAGCTAAAGCAGTCCTGGGGCCAGCCCGGCAAATCCGCGCCCGGCGAGTTCCACCTGCCGCACAGTTTGCTGGTGGACGATTCGAGCACGGTGTTCGTATGCGACCGGGAGAACCACCGTATTCAGGTGTTCGACGCCGACGGGGAGTTCCAGTCCTTGTGGACCGACATCCAGCGTCCTATGGACATCTCCGAGGGGCCGGATGGCAATCTGTACGTCAGCGAAGGCAGCCGGGACGATTCTGAATCCCGGTTCAGCGTACTGGACAAGCAGGGCAACGTATTGAGCCGCTTTCCCGCCCGGGGCGGCCACGGTAGCTGGGTCGACTCCCACGGGGACATCTACGTGGGTACACAGACCAGCGTCGACAAATACGTCCGGCGCACCTAGCCAGGAAAACTATTCAACAGGGCTGTCCTGAAAAGCCAATCAGGGTTGCCGGCCTGGGAATAGCTCCCAAGGCCGGCAACCCCGCCATTTACTCGGTCATTTAGTTAGGAAGTCCAACAACTCCCGGTTCACCGCTTCCGGGGTCTCCCACTGCAGGAAGTGGCCGTAGTTCCCCATGTGCTTCGCCGTGGCGTTGGGGAAAAACCGGCGCCAGGCTTCCTCCAGCGGCCCCGCTCCCATTACCTCCGCCGTCCGGGCGCGCCGGGCGCCAAACAGGAACAACATCGGCGTTGCCATCGTCCGCTCGGCGTCGGCCTGCCAGTGGGGCGGGTCCTCATAGGCGGCTGCGCGATAATAGCTGAATCCCCCTCGCAGCGCGCCGGGTTGGGAATAGGCCCGGACGTACTCGGCCACTTCGGCGTCACTGATTGGGTACTTGTTGATGCACCAGTCGCGGAAAATGTGGCGCAGGTAAATCTCTTCCCGGCCTTCGATGAGTTTCTCCGGGAGGTCGAACTGTTGATGGAAGTAAGAATGCCATCGCTCGCGGACGACGGCGGGGGACTGCGGACCAAGTTGCTCGATGGGAGGGGTGGAGTCGAGCAGCGCCAGGCGACTGACCGCGTCCTCGTGGTCCAGGGCGAACCGGAACGCGACACGGGCGCCAATGTCGTGGGCCACCAACGAGACCTGCCCGTGTCCCAGAGAACTCGCCAGCTCGAATATATCCGAAGCCGCCGTGCGGGTGTCGTACCCGGAGAGGGGTTTGTCCGAGTACCCGAAGCCGCGCATGTCAGGAACAATGACGGTAAACTGACGGGCCAGTACCGGAATCTGGTGGCGCCAGCTATACCAGAACTCGGGCCAACCGTGCAGCAAGACTACCGGGGGGCCTTCACCCTGGGTTACATAGTGCATGTTAATGCCGTTGACGACAGCGGTGCGGTGGTCCCAGTCGGTGCTCATTCCTTCTTCTCCTTGGCTCTTTCCTTCTCCCTAAAGTGGGGGATTACGTACTTGACGACGAGGCTGGTGCTGTTCATAACCTCTTCATGCGCCACGGGGCCGATGGCGCTCAGGGCAAACGCCCGCTTACGGCGGCCAATGTCCAACCGGGGGCGCTATTCTGGGACAACGCTGGACGGAAATGGCGCTCGGAAAACCAGCCGCTGTCGTAACCCACTTCCTCGGCATACTCGATCTATTCCGGGGCCTCCCAAAACCGTCGGGCTCGGTTTCTTTGGACCAGGGCTTGGGGGCCTGAATCTGGCAAAACAGCCCAAATTTCATGACAACGTCTGAAGTAATGCACTAGCAGGACAGGACGATTGCAAAGTTGTTCGATTCGCGCCGTCCGCTCGGTTATGGCAGGACTCCAAGGTTGGAACTGTGGATTCCCGCTTTCGCGGGAAAGACGAGTTGGGGGCATATTCCACTGTATGGAAGGACTTTGCAATCGTCCTACCTGGCAAGGTCAACGGGCTTGCGAGAGGCGGAGCGGAATTTGCCGGGGCCGAAGACGCTCGCCCACCCCCATTATAGGATGCGGTGTGTCGACGTCAATCCCAACCCAACGTACAGCCGGGGCAATCGCATATTGGATTAGGAGGGACCGTCATTCCCGCCTTCGCGGGAATGACGGTGGTCCAGGGGTGAGAACGCGATTGCCCTGAACGTACAGATCGCCAGGGTCTTTTGGTTCTCCAGGTAGGAGCCAGGTGGCATGGATCTAGATGCCCTGCCAGTACCGCCGGTCTTCTCCCCGGACGAAGCGGCCAAAACCGGGGTCGGGAAAGTGCCCGGCAGACACCAGCGTTCCCTCGGCTTCCAGCATGTCAATGACCGCGTGTCTGGTGGACCGGGCCATGTCTTGGTCAATGTCGAACTCTGGGCACCAATCGGTATGATGGGCTTGGATAGGACTGTGGGCAACGTCGCCCAGGATAAATGCGTGTTCACCGTTGGAGGCGACGCGGATGGAGTTGTGTCCTGGGGTGTGGCCCGGCGTGGGGTAGGCGGTCAGTTCCGGGGTTATCTGGTACTCGCCGTCCATCAGGTCCATTACGCCGTGTTCCTGAAGCGGCAGCACCTGCGGGACCACGTACTCGACGGTGTTTATCACTTCGGGTTGGGTCCAGTAGTCCCAGTCCTTTTGAGGCACCAGGAAACGGGCGTTGGGGAAGTTGGGGTTGCCGTCGGTGTAATTCCAACCGACGTGGTCGGGATGAACATGGGTAAAGACCACCAGGTCCACCGCCTCCCGGTCGATGCCTTTCTCCTTCATGTCGTCCAACAGGTAGCAGCCTTCGCCCTGCATTCCGGTGTCCACGATTATCAGTTTGCCGGAGGAACGGACGGCTAACGAACCCCAGCGGTGCTTGGCGTTTTCGTGGTCTGCCATCAACTCCGGGTACTCCTGCCATTGCTCGATCGTGGTGTGGGGGAACGCGACCAAGGGCGACCTGACGGGCAGATTGTCGTTGAGAGAAATCAGTTCGACGGCGCCTACTTTTACGATGTGATTGGGCATTGTAAACTCCAAATAGTTGGGGCTAAAGTTCAAAGGTCTTCTTGAAAACGCTGGGGGAACCAGGTCCGTGGGTGATCAGGGCACGCATCTCGGCGTTCTTGGGATCGGCGTCCACTTGGGCTGCCCATTCCGGGGTCTGGGAGACATTTTCGTTCTCAAACTCGTAGACCACCGAGTATATGGGGTCTTCGCCCCGCACAGTCTTGAACCGGCGTCCTCGGATCACGCCGGGCACTTTCTCGAAATTGGGCACGAATATCGAATTATACCAGTGGTTCCACTCGGCATCGCGTTCGGGCGGGACGTTCATTCGGCCCACCTGTAGCACCGGGGCCATGCCGCTTTCCGCCATCTCACTGGAGACTGAGTCGGGATAAATCATCTCGTAGAGCGGGTTGAAGAAATTTAGTCCGATGAGAGTCGGCCCCATAGTCTCGCTCCACTTGGACTTGGCGCGCTTGGTGAAACCGTCGCCCAACACTGCGGCAGGGCTTTCCAACTCATAGGCGGCCAGATGCTTTGGTCCGCCTCGCACCGCTTCGTAACGGGCGGCGTTCAGCACCCCTGGGACGTTGAGAATCTCCTGGATGTGCTCCTCGTTGTACCAGCGGTTGAACTCGTCCTCGCGGTCTTCCGGTACGTCGCACCAGACCATCAGCATTCCGGTCCCCTTTTTGGCAGCCATGATGTCTCCCTCCCTTCGATAGTAACGTTTGATGATAATGTTTTGATAGTTGCGCTAGGTGTCTTTGATTCAGTAAACACTATAGCCCAGGTTGGCGCCATCGGGAACACGTTGCGCCTTAGCCGTGCTATTGAGCGCTGTTGGCCCTATGGGACTGCATTGCCGGCGGTACAGCAGGCTGGAAGAATCGGGGGTTGCCGCCCTGATGGACTGGCCGCGCACCGCGTCTGAGCAGACCCGCGGGAACGTGGCGCTAAAAGCATTATCCGCCTGCTGCTCCTGAGAACAACAGGCGGACTTGATTGTGCCTGGTCAAATTGCCGACGGCGTAAAGGCTGGTTTAACCCGCCGCAACCCAGTCTACGACCCGTTCCCCAATCATGAGAGCCGTAGGATGCATGCCGCCCGACCGGGGTATTTTGGGCGCCACCGAGGCGTCGGCAACCCACAACCCTTGTACTCCCCTGACTCGGCAATATTGGTCAACCACCGCCATGGGGTCGGAATCGGGGCCCATCTTACAGGTGCCGGACACATGCCGGGCCGTTCCCACCGTCTGGCGTATCCAGATGCTGAAAGCGTCGTCATCGGCCAGAATGTCATCCGTGGGCTGAATCCGGAAGCCCACTATATCATTGAACTCGTCGGACTCGATTATGCTTATCCCGAAGCGCAGGCCCTCGCGCACCCGCCGGATGTCGTCGGGGTGCTGCAGGTAATGGTAGTTGAAGCTGGGCTGCACCCCGGGGTCGGCGGACGCCAACCTGACGTATCCCGAGCCCTCGGGCAACCCGAGAGTACACGATATGCGGGCCGCCCGCTCGGGTGGAACGTCGCCGGTGAGGTATCTGGTCCGTACGCCGCGGACGCGCTCCTCCCGTTCATCGATGACGGTGCTGACCCGCAGCACCATGTCATTGGTCTTGCTCCATCCCTGGGAGGTGTAGTGCAGGCCGTAGTGGGGGGCCTCGAGGCCGGTGGTGAGGCTGACCCCATCCTTGACTTTGAAGGTGACCTGGGCGCTGAGGTGGTTCATCAGGTTCTGTCCCACCCCGGGGAGTTCCTGAATTACGGGAATGCCGAACTGCTCCAGTTGGTCCCTGGGGCCGATTCCCGACAGCATGAGCAACTGGGGAGACCGGAGGGCCCCAGAGCACAGCACAACCCGGTCCGCTTCCAAGGTGAAGACCTCGCCGCCGCTTTCAGCTTCCACTCCAACGGCCTTTGAACCCTCGAATAGTACCTTTCGGACGTAGACCGCTCCCCGCACCGTGAGGTTGAGACGGTGACGCATGGGATTGAGGTGGGTTATGGCGGCGCTCATTCGCACGCCATCCAGGTTGTTGGTGGGCGAGATGCCCAGACCCGCGGGGTTGGGGCCGTTGGTATCCTCGGTGACGCCGTAGCCCAACCGCAGACAGGCGGCATTGAAGGCTTTCTGGATGTCGGGCATCTCCCCCGACTGGCGGCGGCGCACCGGCATTGGCCCGTCGGTCCCGTGGTAATCGTCCTGAATGTCCAGGTCGCGCTCCATCTTCCGGTAGAAGGGCAGCACCTTGTCATAAGACCATTCATCGTTGCCGAAAGTTGCCCAGGAATCAAAGTCCTCGGGAAATCCTCTTTGCATTGCCTGACCGTTGATGGACGAGCCTCCCCCGATGACCTTGCCCTGGGCCACGTGGATCTCGCCTTGCTCCTCGGTGATTGTTCCTCGGAGGGCCCAGTTGTGTTCCGAGTCTGGGGATTCCGCGTATCTGGTGCCGCCGAACTTTACCTCATCCGGCAGGCTGGCGAACTCGGGGTAATCATTCCCGGCTTCCAGCAACAGGACGGAGGTATTGGCGTCTTCCGCCAATCTGCTGGCCAATACCGAACCAGCCGCTCCTCCACCGACGACAATAACATCGTACTTCATGGACCCTCCCTAAACTTTCAATTTCCAGGCCTAACTGATTGCCATGAGGGACATTATAACTAAGAACCAAGTATCCAGGCTAGAAACACCTGACAAACCCCGTCGGCGCGCCAACAGGGCTCCTAGTCCCGGGCGCGGGCTCCGTCGCGGCGGTGACGCTTGCGGTCCAGGGCGGAGAGCTCCGCCTTGCGGAGACGCAGGTTCAGAGGCGTGACTTCCAACAGCTCGTCGTCAGTGATGAACGCCAGGGCTTCCTCCAGGCTCATCCGCACGGTGGCGTTCAGGCGCTTGGCTACGTCGGCGGTCGACGACCGCATGTTGGTCAGTTTCTTTTCCTTGCAGACGTTGATTTCGATGTCGCCTTCGCGGCGGTGGGAGCCCACAATCATCCCTCCATATACCATAGTGCCAGGATCGATGAACGTGTCCCCCCGCCCCTGGGCGTTGAGCAGCCCGTAAGTCACCGCCGCGCCTCCCTCGGACGCCACGAGTACGCCCCCGCGCTGGGACTTTATCTCACCTTCCATTGGCTCGTAGGAGGTGAAGATGCTGCTCTTCACTCCGTCGCCGCGGGCGATGCGGAGAAAGAAGGCGTTGAATCCGATCAGTCCCCGGGTAGGTATCTTGTACTCCATGTGGACGTAACCGTTCTCACCGTAGCGCATATCCCGGAGTTGGGCCAAGTGGGCGGAGAGGTACTCGGTCAGTACCCCCACATACTCTTCTTGAGTGCTGATGTTCAGAATCTCGTAAGGCTCGTATATTTTGCCGTCGATCACCCTGGTGACCGGGGTGGGACGGGACACCTGAAACTCGAACTGTTCCCGGCGCATGGTCTCCACCAGAATGGACAGGTGCAACTCGCCCCGCCCGGCGACGACGAACACATCCGGGCTGAGGGTGGTATCCACCCGCAGACTGACGTTGGTCCGCAATTCTCTAATCAACCGCTCGTGCAGGTTGCGGGAAGTGCAATGGGCGCCCTCCCGGCCCATGAAGGGGGAATTGCTTACGCCGAAGGTCATGCGTACCGTGGGTTCGTTGATGTCGATGGTCGGCAGGGCCTCCGGGGAGTCTAGGGAGGCAATAGTATCGCCAATGGACACACCTTCGGGGCCGGTGACGGCCACGATGTCCCCGGCGCGGGCTTCGGGTACTTCGACCCGCTCCATACCGTGGAACACGAAGATGCGCTCCAGGTTGTGGGTGCTGGTCTGGCCGCCCCGCCCCAGCAGGGCCACGTCATCCCGCAGCCGGAGCGTGCCGTTGGATATGCGGCCCACCGACACTTGGCCCAGGTAGTTGTCGTAGTCCAGGGCTGCCACCAGCATTTGCAGCGGAGCGTGGGGGACGCCCGTGGGCGGCGGCACCGACTCCAAAATCGCTTCAAAGAGGGGCTGCATGTCCACGCCGGGCGCGCCCGGGTCCCTGGTGGCGTAGCCCTGGCGGGCCGAGGCGTACAGCACCGGAAAGTCCAGTTGCTCCGCCCTGGTAGCCAGTTCCAAGAACAGGTCCTGTACCAACTCGACCACCTCCGACACCCGGGCCTCGGGCCGGTCGATTTTGTTAATGACGACCATCGGCGTCACATTCTGCTTGAGGGCCTGGCGCAGCACGTAGGTCGTCTGGGGCATGGGACCGTCAACGGCGTCCACCAGCAGCAGGCAGCCATCGGCCATATTCATGACGCGTTCCACCTCGCCGCTGAAGTCGGCGTGTCCCGGCGTGTCGATAATGTTAATCCGGACACCGCCGTAGGAGACCGAGGCGTTCTTGGCCAGAATTGTAATGCCGCGCTCCCGCTCCAATGGGTTGGTGTCCATGATCAAAGCGCCCACCTGTTGGTGGGCCCTGAAGACCTGGCCCTGTTTCAAGAGAGCATCGACCAGAGTGGTCTTGCCGTGGTCGACGTGGGCTATGATAGCCAGGTTGCGAATCGCGATGTTTTGGTAGTCATTCAAATCTATTCACCCCATATACCATGATAGCATGAGGGCAAGATTATTGTTGGGGTTTATACTCATTTTCAAAACCCATGCCGAAGCCGCACCAGGAATTTCCAGCGGCGTTGGGCGTTCCGGGGCATGGTCGCTCCCTCCCACCGTCATTCCCGCGAAGGCGGGAATCCAGGGGTGGGGGCTTGCGCTATCCGGGGACATTAGACCATTCGCTACGCTCACAGTGACAATCGAAAGACCCTGGGCCCTGACCTCCCTGGTGTATCACTTTCCGCCGTACTGGACTATAATGCAGGTACACGCTTGATTAGCGCACCAAGGTTTGACACAAGAACGGACCGCTCCCCCGCTTCACCCCTCTTCTTGTTCACCCCCCGCTGATTCACCTGTGTTGCCACTCTAAATTAGGGAGTCCGTTCTCTCATGCCTTATCAATCTGCGACCGCCCGCGTGCGCCCAGCCAACCGTACCCAGCACCAAGCCGTTTGCGATGAATGCGGCACACCGGCTACCCTCCCCTTCCGGCCAGTCAAGGGCAAGCCGGTGTACTGCCAGTCATGCTTCGATGCCCGCCGCCACGGGCTTTCCTCGATGGTCAACACCTCGGTCAATACCTCCGCGAACAAGTCGTGCGCCACAATTGAGCCAGTCGTTGACAACGCCCCGACGGGTGGTCCCGTGTTTTCTGAGATGCCTCTAAAGGACGCTACCAAGACGGCGATTTCCCGGATGAACATATCAACCCCCACACCCATTCAAGAGAAGGCTATCCCCCATCTCATGGCGGGACGAGACCTCATCGGCCAGGCGCGCACGGGGTCGGGAAAGACGCTCGCCTTCGCGGTGCCGATGACGGAGCGGTGCGACCCGTCCGTTCGGCAAATCCAAGGGTTGGTCTTGGTGCCAACCCGGGAACTGGCCATCCAGGTGGCCGGAGTCGTCAGGGCCCTGGCCGCTTCCCACCGGCTCCGCGTGACGCTGCTGTACGGTGGGCGGCCTCTGAGGCCGGAGTACATAGCGCTGAAGAACGGGGCCCAGGTCATCATCGGCACTCCGGGCCGGACCTTGGACCACCTACGGCAAGGGACACTGGACCTGGGTTCGGTGCGATTTCTGGTGCTGGACGAGGCGGACGAAATGCTGGATAGAGGGTTTGCACCCTACGTCGAAGCCATCATAGGCCGGACGCCCAGGGAGCGGCAGACGACGCTCATGTCCGCCACGATGCCCGATTGGGTGGCCCAGACTGCCGCGAAGCACCTCCGTCAGCCGGTGAGGGTAGAAGTGGACCCGGGCCTGGAAGCGCCGCCCTCGGTGGAGCACCTGGTCTACACCATCCAGAAAAGCGACAAGATGGCAGCCCTCCGGACCTTTCTGGACCGGCGAGACGGCGCACCGATCCTCGTCTTTGGCCGGACCAAGCGCGGGGTCAAACAGCTCGCCAGGCAACTGGATACGTTGGGCTACCCGGTAGGGGCGCTCCAAGGAAATCTGAGCCAAAGGGCCCGGGAACGGGTAATTACGGACTTCCGCTCCGGCGCATCGCCCATCTTGGTGGCGACCAACGTGGCCGCCCGGGGCCTGGACTTCGAGGGTATTGGCCAGGTTATCAACTTTGACCTGCCGGACTCCGAGCAGTTGTTCACCCACCGCGTCGGACGTACTGGCCGTATGGGCCGCTCCGGGGAGGCGGTAACGTTTATCACCGAGGACGACGAGCGGAAATGGCGTGAGATTGAGCGGGGCCTGGGACGTCGGTTCACCAGGAAGCCTTGGCGGGCGGCCACCAAGGCAATGTCACTTCGGTAGCGACGCCCGTACCGCCCGGTGCGAGTTTGATTGTTCTACTCCAGGTAAACTGCATTACCTGGAGTAGTCCCAGGAGATAAACCGCTGGAGCGGGACCCGGATATAGGCTGCCCCGTCGCGCGGCTCTGTTGGAAGCTCCCCGTCTGGAACGCCTCGCAGTTTCGCCGCCTCTCGGGCGTAGTGCAGTATTTCCTCCGGGTCAGAGTGTATAGTGGCAACCCCCTGGACCATAAGACCCTTGATGTTGCCGGACGGTTTTCCCGGTTCCAGCAACAGGCTCACCTTTGGGTTGTCCTCTATATTCTTCAGCTTCCTGGTGTTGGCCCTAACGCCCATCAGGATTTCGTCGCCCAGGCGAAAGTAACCCAGGGGCACACTGTGGGGAAACCCGTCCGGGCCGATGGTGGTCAACGTAATCCAGCCGGGTCTGCTGTCCAGGAACTCTCGGGCCTCTTGAACTGAAAACTTTCGTGGCATATATCACTCCCAATCGGATGCAATGGGTAGCTCCAAGGCGGGCCTACTCGGTAGGAGCAGGTAAGCGCTCAAAGGTGCTGGGCCGTTACCCTTGGGCACCGGCCATTGGAGGAACATAACCCCTGCGGCCCGTCCAGCCGGCACACCGATACCTCTCGATTGGCGGAAGCGGGAGTAGGCGAGGGGCTGGGACTCCGGGGCCACTCAGGGAAGCAACACGTTGCTTGCCCGCGCCGCCTCGATATAGCTCTGGACATCCGCAGGCAGAAGGAACCGCTGCTTTTCGAGCTGCTGGGCTGCCTCGATGACCGCCCGCACGTACCCATCGTGGTCTTTGTATCGCTCCTCCAGCGAACGAAGGCGGGTAGTTGGACAAAACACCGCTATCGAAGTCCGGGCCAAAGTCCAATAGGTATCGGGTGCTAATCAGTCCGTTATAGGTAACGCCGGGAATGGTGGGCCAGCCCAATTCCCGGCTTGGCGACGGGTTGCCTGGCGAGTTGGGTGTTCGTCATGTTATTCCTTCCAAGGGAGCAAAGGGAGCAAAGGGAGCAAAGGGAGCAAAGGGAGCAATATTTTTTCAACCTTCCCCATTTCCACCGGGAAGCTGCCAAGGACGGGGAACGTCGTCAGTCTCCACTGACGCCCGGGCCTGGCACAACAACGATGTCCCCTACAGCCCCACCACTCGCACCCGATGGTTGTGGGTGTCGGCAATATAGAGGTTCCCGGCAGCGTCCAAGCCGCAGCCGTGAGGCCGGGCTACTCCGGCCCGGGTAGCGGGGCCGCCGTCACCATCGTCACCCCAGTGGCCGCCGGCGATGGTATTCACAATGCCGGTATCGGCATCAATGCGGCGCACCGCGTTGTTCTCGGTGTCTACCACGATTATGTTGTTCTGGAGGTCGCAACGGATGGCCTTGGGCGCGCCCCAGGCAGCGGCCATAGCGGGGCCTCCGTCACCCGAATACCCTCGCACCGCCTCGGCGCCGGCCACAGTGGTCAGAATCCCCTCCGGGTCAATCTTTCTCACCCCATTGCCTTCCCGCTCGCAGACGAAGGTATTGCCCAGACCATCCATGCACACCGCCCTGGGCCCCATGAGGCTGGCCTCGGTGGCCCGACTGCCATCCCCATCCCGGGACTTATCGCCGGTTCCCGCGAAGGTGGTAATGATGCCGGTGTCCAGGGCCACCCGGCGGATGCGCTGGTCCCGAATATCGGCAATCAGCAGCCCGCCTTTGCCATCAAGAAATACGTCGTTGGGTTCCCGCATCATGGCCTGGTCGCCGGGGCCGCCATCGCCCCCGTAACCCTCCTGCCCATCGCCCGCGACGGTGGACACAATGCCCGTTGCGCCGTCTATCTTGCGGACGACGAAGTTGAATCGTTCGGCCAGATATATATCCCCGTTGGTATCCACGGTTATGGCGTAGGGCATGTTGAAGCTGGCTTCCAGGGCGGTTCCACCATCGCCAGCGTAATCGCTGTTGCCGTTGCCCGCTACCCGGGTGATGATGCCGGTTACGGCATCAATCCGGCGGACGAGATGGGTACGTCCCATGCAAACAAACATATTGCCCTGGGCATCGAAGGCGCACATGTAGGGCATTTCGCAGGCCGCCCGAGTAGCAGGACCGCCATCACCGTGAAAGCCCTCTTCCCCGCTCCCAACCACTGTCTGAATGATTCCCGTTGCGATTGGCATAATATACTCTCCTCGAAATGTCATGGGCTTCAACGGAGCCGGGCGGCGATTGGATAACAGTCCCATGACGGAGTCCCGGGCCTTCCGACCAGGGGCCGGGGCGCCGCGTAGCCCGCCCCCGCGAAGAATGACGCCAGCAAAGCTATTGTGGGCATTATAACGGGCAGGGCGTTCACCCACCAGGCATTGTCGAGCTATGCCCAGGGTCTGTTGAAGGTCCCTGTCCAGGTATCTCCCGCTCACCCCGAGCTTGTTGAAGGGTGTCGAAGTTGAACAACTTGATGAGAAGGAGGCAGGGGCAGGCGCACGGCTGTACGCCCCTACTCCTTTGGACGGGGGACTTTCCTGGACAAACGCACTGTGGCCGGCTTACCCTTGCCGTCGATGCCAACAGCAGCTACCAGAAATCACCCTGGCTTTGCCCGCCGTAACCCCCGGCCCGGCCAACGTCCAGCGGGTTACTGGGTGAAGGAGATTCCGGACATTTCCTCGGCGGTCAGGGTCAGGTGGGGAATCAGCGCCCGGACATCGCTTATCTCTTCCAGGCTGTTGACCGCCTGAATAACCGCTTCGGTGCGGTGGGAGCCCAGCACCGGCTCCAACAGGTAACGGGCCTTGCCGTTGACCGTCTCGGTGTCCATGGGGTTCTGTTTCGTCCCGTAGGCGTGGGGCGTGAAATGGGACAGGGCGGTGCCGTCCGTCAGGGTTATCTCCACCCTGCCGCTGCGGGGGGCTTCCGGGTCCATCAGGGCTGGGTCGGCGATTAGCTCCACCCGCTCCTTCACCGCCAATATCTGGGGGTCGGACATACGCCCGTAGGAATGGGTGGACTCGAAGGTGACTTCCCCGTCCACCAGGGCCAGGGCAATCATGTGCTGGCAATTCACGTCGGGCATGGCCCGGTCGTTGACGATGCCCGCGCCGTCCTCGGGAAGCCGGACGGTGATTCGGGCCACATTGTCCACGGTCAAATCGTGTTGCTGGTGCAGGGCGAAGAAGGCGTCCAGGGCCGCCTGGATGGGGTAGCCCACCGGGTAGGGTTTGATGGCAGTTTCGGTCACGTAGAACCGGCTGCCCAGGTCGGCAACCATCTGCCCGGGCTCCGGGGCCGGTGAGTGGGCGTTCAGGACGTTGTGCTGGCCTTCCAGGGCATCAGCGACGCCGGAGAAGCCGGTCTGCACCATGATGGCGGCGGTGACTCCGTTGCGGGCGCCCATCCCCGAGAAGTCGAAGGCCTTTTCCACGTGCTCCAGGTCCCTGGGCCAACTCCAGACGCCGGATACCTGCTGGGCCGCGTAGGAGAGGGCGTACCGCATCCCGGTCTGGTCCAGCCTGGCGATGGATGCGGCGGCGGCGGCGCTGCCCATTGTAGAGCTGGTGCCCTCGGCGCTGCGGTGGTTGCCCCGCACCAGGTCCGGGCCCAGGGCCAGCAGGAAACGGCAACACACGTCGTAACCCAGCACCACGGCCCGCAGCAACTCCTGGCCGGAGCTGTCCTCCCGCTCGGCCATTCCCAGGGCCGCTGGCAGCACCGAGCAGCCGGGGTGGGACTTGGTGACCGGCTCGAAGTCGTCAGTCTCGTCGGCGTGGCCGAACATACCGTTCACCAGGGCGGCGTTGACCGCCGAGGTCTTCAGGTTGGTGGTCAACACCGAGGACTCGGGCACACCCCCCTGCAACTCGACGTACTTAATCGCCATCTCCCCCGCTTTGAGGCGACCCCCGGAAACGCAGGCTCCCAGGGAGTCGATGATGCGGTGCTTGGCCGCCAGAATCACGTCGGCGGGCAGGGAGCGCTGACGCGCCTCGGCCATATACTGGGCCAGTACGCCGGTGATGCCGTTGGTTGTCATGGGGTGTACGACCTCGTCAACGGCGGCCCCAAGGGCCACCAATTTTGGCTTTGCCGAGCTTGCCCGGGGCCTTTGGATAGCCCTTGTTCAGGTTAGTCCCCGCTCATCCTGAGCTTGTCGAAGGGCGGCCCCGTGTTTCGACAAGCTCAGGATGAGCGGGTTGCCACGTATAACAGAAGGACTCCGGGAGATTTTGCGCCAGGGGCTAGCGGCGGCGGACGTACTTGTCCACGCTCTGCTCAATGGTCAGCCCCAGGTAGATGTCCCCCTTGGAGTCCACCGCCATGCCGTGGCAGTGGCGGATGGGCCAGCGTTCCAGCACGTTGCCGTTGGCGTCCCAAATGCTGCAATGGGAATGGCCCGACTCGTCGGCCTGCTCCGCCAGGTAGAAGATGCCTTCGCTGTCCCGGACCAGGTTATCGGGGCCGCCCATGCCGGTCCACATGGTGATGAACTCGCCTTCCGGGGAAAACACCTGGATGCGCCGGTTGGCCCGGTCGCAGACGTACACCTTGCCTTCCGGGTCAATCAGCAGGCTGTGGGGCAGGTGGAACTGGCCGGGGTCCTCCTTGCCGGGTTGCCCCCAGGACTGGAGCAGTTGGCCCTGGCTGTTGAAGCGGTGTACCCGGGCGTTGCGGTAGCCGTCGGACACGTAGATGTCGCCCGAGGGATGGGGGGCCATTTCAGTGCAGTAGTTGAAGGGCCCGGCGGCCCGGGGCACCAGGTCTCCCGGGTTCTCGCAGCCAGTGTCGGAGTGGACGCCACGGTCGCCGATTACCTGCAGGGGCCTGCCGTCCAGGGTGAACTTGACCGCCACCTGGTCGGAGCGGTCGGTTACGTAAACGATGTCGTCTACGATGGTCATGCCGTGGGGGTCGGCGATGGCCCCGATTCCCCAGCGGTTGAGGTAGTTGCCGTCGCTGTCGAAGACCATCACCGGAGGGTCCTGGCGTTGGAAGGCGTAGACCCGGTCCTGGGAATCGGTGGCCACGGTGCTGACGGTGCCCAGGGACTCGCCGGGGGGCAACTTGGGCCAGTCTTGAATCAGGTCGTAAGTGTACTTGCCGGAACCAACTGTGGTCATGGCTTTAGCCCTCTATTTTGGGATTTTGACAGTGGAGCGGGTTAGTGACTAGCGGCCACCCACTCGCCGTAGATGGGGTACTGGCTGCACAGGAACTCGATGTAGGCCGGTTGGTTGTTCTGGTTGGCGGCCAGGGCGCGGCGCAGGGCCGGGACGACTTCCGAGGGTTCGGCCACCCGCTCGGTGTGGAAGCCCAACTCTCCGATGACCTTGGACATATCCACCTCGCCGGGGCCCAGCACGGCGTGGGTGAAGGGGTCATGGCCGGGCCCCCAGAAGCCGGGGCCGTAACCGGCGAACCCGCCGTTGCTGATGTGGGCCACGGTGATACCCAGCTTTTGCCGCAAGGCCACTTCCAGGTTGCCCAGCATGTAGCCCAACCCGGCCTCGCCGGTCACCGTCACCGCCGGACGGGCCGGGTCGGCCATCTTGGCGGCCACCGAGGCGGCCCAGCCGAAGCCCAGGGTGGAGACGTTGCCCCAACCCAGGAAGCCCCGGGGTTCCAGGGTGTCGTAGACGGTGCTCAGTTGGTCCCGGGTGTTGCCCGACTCGTGGGTAATAAAGGAGTTGTGGGGGTCCAGCACTTCCATCAGACCGGCGTAGACCCGGTAGGGGTTGATGGGCTGGTCGTCGGAGGCCATCGCCTCCCGGTACTGGGCCAAGCCGGCGTCACGTTCCGTTCTGACTTCCAGGGCCACGTCCTCCCGCGACCGGGCCGACTGAGACGGGCGGCCCGCCAACTCGTCGGCCAGGGCCCGAAGCGTATAACCGGCGTCGCCGATGACGGCCTGAGCGGTGGGGTAGACCTTGTTGACGTGCAGTTCGTCCACGTTGCAGTGGATGATGGTCTTGCTGGCGGCGTTGGGAATGCCGTGGCTGAACCGGCCCGGAGAGAGGCTGGAGCCGACGGCCAATATCAGGTCGCTCTTGTTCAGGTAGTTGGTGACGTGGTCGCCCCGGACTCCCACGAACAGGGGGTGGTTTTCCGGGAAGGCTCCCTTGGCCTTCAGAGTTGTTACCACCGGAGCGTTGGCCATTTCGGCCAAGGCCACCAGGTCCTGGGAAGCGCCGGCGTAGACCACCCCCTCGCCCGCGTATATGAGGGGGTTTTGGGCGTTGGCGAGCAGGTCAACGGCCAGGGCCACGTCTTCGGGGACCGGCGCGGTCTTGGCCCCCTTGACCGGGTGGTAAGGGTCGGCGGTCTCGTCGTAGGTGCCGGTGGGATCAGGGACGGCCAGGACGACCGGTCCCGGTCGTCCGCTGCGCAGCAGGGTGAAGGCCCGGCGCATGAACTCGGGAACCCGTTCCGGATTGTCGATGTAGCCGAACCACTTGGAGACAGTGGTCATGCTGTTGAAAACATCAAACTGGCTGTTGCCGGAGCTGCCGATGGGGACGCCATCGGTGATGCACAGCACCGGGGAGCCGTCCTCAAAGGCCTGGGCCATACCGGCGTAGGCGTACTGCATTCCGGCGGCGTTGACGCCTCCCTGGAAGGTGCAAACGCCGATTTGCCGGCCCGCCGTGATGCGAGAGAAGGCGTCGGCCACCGCAACGGCATAACGGTCGTCGCGCATCATCACCATGGGTATGCCCTCCCGACCGAGGGCGTTGTTCACCCGGCAGACCGGGAAGGTGGAGACCCACTCCACCCCTTCTTGTTTCAAGATGCGGGCAATGCCGGTTGCGGCGTCGATGGTCATAAATCAGTCCTCCTGCCGGCAGGGTTGGTCCCTACGGCGCAAATGCCAGGTTACTCTAACATCAAGGGTGGCGGCTGTCATCTTGGGGTTAATGGGCTGGCACCCGGCGATAGTCCGCCAATTAACCCCGTCATTCCCGCTTCCGCGGGAATGACGGGGTGAGAGTCCCGCTTGCCGGTTCCCCGACGGGCCTTTCTATTCCGGGGCCTCACAGGGACCCATCGATAATGATGTCCAGCAGGGCCGGTTTGCCGGAGGCGACGGCCCGGTCCACCGCCGGCTTTATCTCGGCGGGGTCGGTGATCCTCTCGCCGTGGACGCCCATGCTGTTGGCGATGGATGCCAGGTCAAAGGGGGTGGCGAAATCGGAGTACATCAATCTCCCGCCGGAGGTCTCGGGCAACTTCAGGACATCCTGCTGGTAGGTGTTGAAGTTCACCTTCAGCACCCGGTACATGCCGTTGTTGCAGATGACGAAAATGCAGGGTATATCGTCGTTGGCCGCGGTCCAAAGCCCCTGGACGGTCATCATCGCGCTGCCGTCGCCGATGATGCCAAAAACGGGCCGATGAGGGTTGGCAACCTGCGTACCCATGGTGGCGCCGATGCCCCCGCCGATGGACTGGCCGCGCACTCCCCGCAGGTCGCCCCGGCGGGCAGCCTGGAAGTAGTGGCGCAGCGCGCCCCGGTTGCTGATGGAATCGTCCACCACAATGGCGTTCTCCGGGACCGCGGCGGCCAACTCGGACATCATCCGGGCCGGGGTCATGGGCCGGTGGTCCCATTTCTCGGCCACAGATGCTTCAAAGGACTCCCGGTTGCGCCGGGACTCGGACACCGCCGCGTTTTTGCGCTCCTCCAACTCCTGCAAGTCGGCGGGGGACAACCTTTCCCTGAGGGCTGCGGTAAGCTCCGACATGGCCAGGCCGCAATGGGCAACTATTCCCACGTCGGTGGGCTCAGACCGTCCGATGCGTCCGGCGTCGGGGTCGATGTGGATGAGCTTGGCTTCCGGAGGGAGGATGACGTCGCCCCAATAGAAAAGCTCCTCAAAGGGGTCCGAGCCGACGGCCAGGACCAAATCCACGTCCTGGAGAACGGCGCGTTGGTCCGCCACCCGCAGCGACAGGCCGCCGAGAAACTGGCCGTGGGTGGTGGGGAAGGCCACCTCAGCGCCCCGGGCCTGGTACACGGGCAGGCCCATCAACTCGGCCAACTCCACCGCCTGGTCGATAGCGTCGTCGTCGGACACCCGGTCGCCCACCATCATTATGGGCCGGCTGGAGGAGAGCAGCAGCGAGGCGGCTTGGTCGATACCCGCCTGGCTGGGGCGGGGAGCGTCGAAAACCGGGCGCGACGGCACAATGTTCATTTCCGCGCTGCCCTCCAGGGCGTTGGAGGTGAAGCCGACGTAGACCGGGCCCTTGGGGTGGCTGTTGGCTTCGTTGAAGGCGCGGCGAATGACGCTGGGTATCTGGTCGGGGTGGGAGAGCTCCACCGCCCACTTGGTAACCGGTCGGACCAGTTGGGCCAAGTCGGTGATAGTCTCGTTGACCTTGCGGGCATCGTAATTGGCCGAAGTCACCACCATGGGCGTGCCGGTATTGAGGGCGTCGAGCATCAGCGCGATGCCGTTGGCCAAGCCGCTGTCAACGTGAAGGCTGACCAAGGAGGCCCGGCCCGTGGCGCGGGCGTAGGACTCTCCCATACCCACGGCGACGCTTTCCTGGAGGGTGAGGATGTAGCGGAACTCAGGGTAGTCTCCCAGCAGGTCGATGATTGGACCTTCGCTGGTGCCCGGGTTCCCGAAGATATACTCGACTCCTTCGGCTTTGAGCATCTCCAACAGGGCCTGCTTGCCGGTCATCATTTGGGACATGGACTCCTCCCTTTGGGGACCGCCTCTGGGTCCCGCCGTTGTCGCTATTCCCGCCTGCTCCGCCCAGGCAAAATAAAGCGGCGGAACGGGACTACCGTTGGGGGGCCGGACAGTCCGGATACCCGCCAATTCTACAACATTCAGTGGGCGCAAGAGAGAAACAGTCCTTCCGCCGGAGGAGCCGGGTCCAGCTCTACTAACAATAGCCCGATCCGGCATCGCCGTTTCGGTCGGCCCAATTTCTCCAGTTCAGCCCAGGGCCTTTTCATTTTCAGCAAATGTCATTCTGAGCGAAGCGAAGAATCTGAAATCCTTCATCCGGGACCTTGTCCGAGTACCGAAGAAAAGCGATATGGGCAAGAACTTTAGATTCTTCGCTCTGCTCAGAATGACAGAAAAGTACGGGATGACCAGGTGAGACGAGAATGAAAAGGCCCTGAGTTCAGCCCAGGGCCTGCTATTCCCCCCAGGTTAAGGTAAAATTGGCGTGGGATGACCGCGACCGTCGAATATCAAAGCGCGTGGTCGTGCCTCCAGCAAGACGTATGCAAATAATTCCCTGGCAACCGGAGGGCCTTGAGCCCAGTGCCTCGTAGGAGTTACAGCCCATGACCACCCCCGATGAGCTATACCAGCGGGCCCAGGACTTGGGGCCGTACCTGCCGGTCAACAGCGACCTTCCGGCCATATCCCCGGACTACTCCCGCATCCAAACTCCCCTGATGTGGGGCGGCATCTGGCAGGCGCCGGGGCTGGACCTGAAGCTGCGCAGCTTCGCCACCATCTCCGCCCAGTGCGTCAACGGTTGGGACTTTGGCCTACAGCACCAGATTAGGGTCGGCCTCACCATGGGGATGACCCCGCAACAAGTTAAGGGCATTTTCATCCAGTTGCTGTTCTACGCCGGCATCCCGGCTACGGTCCACGGGCTGCTTCAAGCCCAAGAGATTATCAACGAGCGGGCCGAGTGGAAGGACTCGGATGTCCCACTGGAAGCAGACTGGCTGGATACGGTCGAGGAAAAGCTGCAACGAGCCAGCGAGCTTCGACGGCAACTCTGGGGGGAACAGGCCAACCAGGAGGTGGAAGAGTCGTTGGCCCAGCGAATGACGCCCGAGGCTTCGGACATCGTCGACGGGTACAACTACGGCGAAGTCTGGGCCCGGGATGATTTGGCTCCCAAGGAGCGCATGGTATGTGTTCTGGCGGCGCTGATGTCCCGGGGTCACTGGAAACAGCTTAGGCAGTACATCCGGTACGCCTTGTCAATGGGGTTTAACCAGAAGGAGATTTGCGAGGTCTTTTCCCAAGCCGGGTGGTACCGGGGCTGGCCCCACGTGGAAGACGCCCTGGAACAGGCCCAGGCCGTTTTTACCGAAGAGGGTGTCTGATTCGTAGACCGACTAATTAGGAGGCTCTTTGCATGACCACCGTGGAGGAATTGCAGGAAAAATCGGCAAAACTGCGGGCGTTCTTCGACCAGTACCTACCCTACGCTCGGCCCACTCCGGTGCTGGCTGACTTTGTAAAGGTGCAGCACGAACTGATGTGGGGCGGCGTTTGGTTGGCCAATGGGCTGGACCTGAAACTCCGCAGTTTCGCCACCATCACCGCCCAATGCATCAACGGCTACGATTTCGGGGTGGAGCACCAGGTACGTACCGGCCTGACCGTCGGCATTACTCCCCAGCAGATTAAGGGGATCTTCATCCAACTGCTGTTTTACGCCGGGGTGCCCGCCACCGTCTTCGGCCTCCGCATCGCCCAAGATGTAATCAACGAGCGGGAAGAATGGAAATTGGCCGACGTGCCCTTGGACGTGGAGTGGCTTGATTCCGTGGAGGATATGCTGAACCGGGGGCAGACGCTGCGTATCCAGAACTGGGGGGAGCGAGGCAACCAGGAAATCGAGAACTCGTTGGCCCAACAGATGACGCCGGAGGCCGCAGAGTTGGTGGACGGCTATTACTTCGGGGAAGTTTGGGCCCGCGCCGACCTTGGCCCCAAGGAGCGCATGGTGTGCGTCCTGGCGGCGCTGATGTGCCGGGGGCACCTGAAGCAGCTAAAACGCCACGTCGGGTACGCCCTGGACCTTGGCCTGGACCAGAAACAGATTTGCGAGGTGTTCGCCCAGGCCGGTTGGTACCGTGGCTGGCCCTACGTGGAGGACGCCCTGGAGCAGGCCAACCAGGTCTTCAAGGCCCGGGGCCTCTGAGACCCCGGCAGTCGGAGTCACCAGTCTGGCACAGCTAAACAAGCGGTAGGAGAACGATCTATGGAAACTGCCGAGAGCCTGGCCCGCAAGGCCGCCAATCTCCATGCCTTCATCGACCAGTACGTGCCCGCCGGTCGGCTCACCGGGGCCCTGCCGGACATCAGCAAAGATTACGTCAAGCTGCAGGAAGAGGTGATGTGGGGCGGTATCTGGCAGGTGCCGGGGCTTGACGTTACCCTACGCAGCCTGGCGACCATCTCGGCCCAGTGCTGCAACGGCTGGGGCTTTGGCCTGCAACACCAGATAAGGGTCGGGCTTTCCCTGGGAATGTCCCCGCAAAAGATAAAGGGGATTTTTCTGCAACTGATTTTTTACGCCGGAATACCGGCCACCGTTTTCGCCCTGACCCAGGCCCAACGGGTGATTAACGAGCAGCAAATTTGGCAAAACGAGGACCAGGAACCCCTGAAGGCGGAGTGGATGGCCTCGGTGGAGGAGAAGCTGGAACGCGGGAGGCAAATCCGAAGCAACAGTTGGGGACAACCGGGCTGCGCCGACCTGGGAAGCGCCCTGTCCCAGGAACTGGTCTCGGAGACCGCCGAACTGGTGGACGCCTACAACTTTGGCGAAGTGTGGGCCCGGGGCGACCTGACTCCCAAAGAGCGCATGGTGTGTATCCTGACGGCGCTGATGTGCCGGGGCACATGAAGCAACTAAAGGAGCACATCGGGTATGCCCTAAACCTGGGCATGAGCCGCCGCGAGATATGCGAAGTCTTCTCCCAGGCCGGTTGGTACCGGGGTTGGCCCTATGTGGAAGAGGCCCTGGAACAGGCCGATGCGGTGTTCACGGAACGGGGAGTATAGCGTCACATTTGCCGCCCTGGATACGTCTAATCCATTGGCGACACTTCCCCCACGGACTTAGTGATACGCCTTTGAGGTGAGAAAGAGCATTGGACTTTTGTATCTTTTGCAGGATTGTCTCGGGGCGGCTCCCGTCAAGCATGGTCTACCGAAATGACGCCGTGGCAGCCTTTATGGACATCCGACCAGTTACGTCGGGATACACCCTGTTGGTGCCCACAAGCCACAGGTCCGGCATTGCCGAGTTGGACCAAGCGACAGTCGCCGCCCTATTCGAGGCAGCCCCGTCGGTGACCCGGGCGCTCTACCGGGCCACGGGCTGCGAAGGAGTCAACTGGTTCGTCGCCGACGGCGAGGCGGCGGGCCAGGAAGTCTTGCACTTTCACCTGCACCTTATCCCCCGTTACCAGGGAGACGGCTACGGTCTACGCTTCCCGCCCGGCTACGGAGGGACGACGCCACGGGAGGTGTTGGACGAAATGGCCAGCGCCATTGGCAACGCCCTGGAAACCTGACACCGAGCGGTTACGCCCGGACTGGTGGGATAGCCCTTCCCGCCGTCAGCGGCAGCACCGACCCGATCCCGGGCCGGAGAGCACGGGCCGTGTCCTTAGACCTTGGGCCAGCCGCGCCACCCCTGGATTCCGGCCTCCGCCGGAATGACGGGGGTGGAGGCGGCTAACTGAGGCCCGGGAAATGCCCGGGCCAGGCCCTTTCAGATACCGCTGGGACGGTGCTGGGCCCACGGCCTGGCGCCCTCGAAGGCTGCCGACGCCTTCAAGACCGTGCTTTCGTCACCACACCGCCCCACAATCTGAAGGCCAACGGGCAGTCCCTCCGACGAAAAGCCGCAGGGAATACTGGCCGCGGGGTTTCCCGTGAGGTTGAAGGGACGGGTCATGGGAGAGAAGGCTCCCCGGCCCGGAACGTCCACGCCGCCGATGCGGGTCGGGGGCTGCTCGACGGGGAAAGCGGGCACCGCCAGAGTCGGGGTGAGCAGCAGGTCGTAATCTTCCATCAGGTCGTCCACCCGGGCGCGCATTTCATCCACCGCCCGGATGGAACCGGCGTAGTCCGCGCCGGTCACCTGTTGGGCGTGCTCGAAGCAGAAGCGGGCGTTGTCGGTGAGCAGTTCGGGGCACTGGTCCAGCAGGTGGCCGTAGCCGAGGTAATTGCCGATGTAGAAGATGTTTAGGAAGGCGGGCACCGGGTCGTCCAGCTCGAACACCGGCTCGTCCACGTTGCAGCCCAATTCCTCGAAGACCCGGGCCGCCTGGGAGGTGATGCCGACCACCTCCGGATCGATGACGGCGTAACCCATGTTGGAACTCCAGGCGATGCGAAGACCGGAGATGGCGGCCCCCAACCCCGCCTGGAAGTCGGGAGGCGATTCCCGCATGGATGCGGGGTCGCGGCGGTCGCGGCCCGCCAACACCTGCAACAGGGCGGCGGCGTCCCGCACCGTGCGGGCCATGGGGCCGGACTGGGAAGTTAGGTTGGGAGCGGGGCGTCCCAGGCCGCCCGCCCGGGGCACCCGACCCAGGGTGGGCTTGATTCCATACAGGCCACAAAAGCTGCTGGGGTTGCGGATGGAGCCTCCGCCATCGGTGCCGGTGGCGATGGGGCACATTCCGGCGGCCACCGCCGCCCCCGCGCCGCCGCTGGAACCCCCCGCGGTGCGGCTGGTGTCCCAGGGATTGCGGCAGGGTTCGCCCAGCCGGTTCTCCGTTGTTCCCTGAAGGCCGAATTCCGGGGTGTTGGTCTTCCCCAGCAACACCGCTCCCGAGGTCTTCACCCGCTCGGCTACCACCGAATCGATGTCCGGCACGGTGTCCCGAAAGGCCAGGGAGCCCATGGTGGAGCGGATTCCCCTGGTGGCTTCCAGGTCCTTGATGGAGATGGGAATACCCAGCAGCGGCATACCCTGGACTCCCCGCTCCAGCTTTTCGTCGGCGGCTTGGGCGGCGGCCATAGCCTCTTCCCCAGTGACGGTCAGAAAGGCATTGAGGGTCGGATTGAGGCGGTCAATCCGACGCAGGTAGAGCTCGGTCAACTCCCGGGACGAGACCTGCCGGGTGTCCAGAAGCTCCCGAAGCTGGTATACGGGCGCGTAGAGTAGGTTGCTGTCGGGCATGGCGTTTCCCTTCCCAGTATCCTTTAATCATCCATGACGACCCCGCTCATGGTGAACCTGCTCTTCGACAAGCTCGGGCTGAGCGGGGACTATACCCTGTGGGGCCTTCCTGTCCAACGGGCGCAACTTTTGGGCAGGAGCGTATTGCAGACTAGGCCCCCTTGACGTTCACTATTTGCCGGAAGGTGTGGACGACTTCGACCAAGTCCTGGGACTGCTCCATGACCAGGTCAACATCCTTGTAGGCGCCGGGCAACTCGTCCAAGAAGGACTCGGAACGGTGTACCTCAATCCCCGCCATGAGCTGGTCAAAGTCCTCCATAGTAAAGGACTTACGCGCCTGGCCCCGGCTCATGCGCCGTCCCGCCCCGTGGGGGGCGGTGTCAAAGGAGGCCCCGTTGCCCTTGCCCCGCACCACGTAGCTGGCCGTGCCCATAGAACCCGGTATCAGCCCCAATTGCCCCTCCCTGGCCTGGATGGCCCCCTTGCGCGACACCAGGATATTCTTGCCGTAGTGGTCCTCCCGCTGGGTGAAGTTGTGGTGGCACTGGATGCGCTCCACCTCGTCGAACTCGCCAAAGCGGTGCTGGAGGATTCTCAGGATGCGCTCGATCATCTCTTCCCGGTTGAGTCGGGCGAAGTCCTGGGCCCACGCCAGATCGGTCAGGTAGTCATCGAATTCGGGCGTGTCCTCCACCAGGTAGGCCAGGTCGGGGTCAGGCAGGTCGATGTACCACTTTTCCATCAATGCCTTGGCGGTCTTGATGTGGTGGACGGCCAGTTTGTTTCCGACGCCGCGCGAGCCGGAATGCAGGAACGCCCAGATGGAGTCCTCTTCGTCCACCACAATTTCAATGAAGTGGTTGCCGGAGCCCAACGACCCTAGCTGCTTCCGCCAGTTGCGGTCAACCTTGTCGTAGAAATCGAGCCGTCCCAACTCAGCGGCCTGGGACTCCAGTTGCTCGATTCGGGGCTTTGCCGTCCTCTTGAGGCTCCGGTTGTAGTGACCGGCGCTCAGGGGTACCTGCCCCTCAATGGCTTTGCGGATGTCGGAGAGGTTTTCGGGCATGTCGCCCCGGGTTAGGGGCGTCTTGGCGGCAATCATGCCGCACCCGATGTCCACGCCGACAGCGGCGGGGATGATGGCCCGCAGGGTAGGAATGCAGGAGCCGACGGTGGCGCCCATACCGAAGTGACAGTCGGGCATGACGGCGACGTGCTTGAATATGAAGGGCATCTGCGCCAGGTTCTTGACCTGTTGCAGGGCCGACTCCTCTATCTGCTCCTCGGGCAGCCAGGATAGTACGTTGGGGCCAATATTACGTGGTGGCACGGTGGTCTCCTTGTAATGTTTGGAAAAAGGTAGTCTTCCCAGTGTATCACGACAGGTTGAGGATTCTACAGGGCCGGGTTGGATGCCCAGGGTCTTCCGATTGTGCCAGGAAGGCCGCTCATAGCCTGCACTCCGCGGAAGCGGGGCGGTGAACTTGTCGAACCATCACCCCCTCCAACCAGGATCTTTCGATTTTCCGCGGCGAAGCTAGGCGGGCTCTTGGGTCGGACTCCCTTGGCTGTCATTCTGAGGGGCCACATCCCTGTCATTCTGAGGAACTTGCGACGAAGAATCTAAAGCGCTCCGGTTGCAAAAGGGGTTAGGACACCTACCACTTTAGATTCTTCGCTCCGCTCAGAATGACAATCAAAAGATCCTGCTCCTCCAGCACTCCCCCTTGACGGGAAGGTTGGAATGGGGGTGTGGTTAGGCCGGCTTACCGTAGAGGAGTGAGCAAGGTTGCTCACCGCCTTAGGAACTCCACTATCCTCAGGTTGACCTCTTCCGGTCTTTCCTGGTGCATGAAGTGGCCGGCGCCGGGGATAATCACCTTCTCCAGTCGGCCGGTGAAGAAGCGGTCCATGTTCTCGCTCTCGAAGGAGTCCAGCCTTTTGGGGCGGTCTCGGGTGCCGTGCAGCGCCAGGGTGGATACGGTGACCGGGCCTGCGTTGACCCGCTCCTGTTCTTCCCGGGTCGAAGGGTCTTGCAGGGACGGATCGTACCTGGCCCGATAGTAACTGAGGGCGGCTTCGACCACCCCCGGCTTGCGGAAGGTCTCGCGAATGCTTTCCAGGGCAGAGGCTGGGATGTCCCACTCCGGGGAGGCGTCGCGCCACCATTCCTCGACGAAGGCGTAGTCGTTGTACGCCACCGCCTGCTCGGCGAAGGGCAACTGGAAGAAGTAGGAGTGCCAGGTGCCCTTGAGGTATTGATAGCTCATCTGCAAGTCCCGGTCGGCCCGACCCGAGGCTATGATTACCAGCTTGTTCACCTTTTCCGGGGCCAGGACCGTCGCGCCGGTAACGGCCCCGGCTCCCCAGTCATTGCCTATCAGGTAAGCCTGTTCCGCACCCAGAGCGTCAATCAGGGCCAGCACGTCCTTGCAGAGGAGGACGGCCCCGTACAGGCCATCCTTGGGCGCTTCGGTAGGTGCATACCCGCGCATAAAGGGCGCGACGGCACGGAACCCGGCTTCGGCCAGGTCGGGCAGCAGGTGGCGGAAGGAGTAGGCATGGTCGGGGAACCCGTGGAAGCACAGGGCCAGGGGCCCTTCACCCATTTCCAGGTAGGAAAAACTAATCCCATTGGCGAGCACGGTCCCCGTTTTGAAATCAGCCATCGTTCTTGCTGGACTCTCCTTTCAAGGGTGGTTTGGTCATTCCGCAGCCCACCGGACCCCTCGGAGGTCAGGGAGGCCGGAGACCAGGTGAAGCGGCCATCTAGTGTTGGCCGATGAACTCCAAGACCAGGCCGTTCCAGACCTGGGGCCTCTCCCAAAAACCGGCGTGTCCCGCCTCGGGCAGAGAGACAAAGCGGCTGGCGGGAATGTGGGCCGCCAGCATCCGCATCAGCACCGGGGGCGAGAGCAGGTCCGCTTCCCCCGAAAGCACCAGCACCGGGACCCGCATGGTCTGCAACCCGGCGTAGGTGATGGGCTCGCGCGGGGGCTGGGCGGGCAAGATTCCGTAGGGACGGCTGGCCAGCTCAATTTCCAACCAACGGGCCGCGCCCTCCGGGTCGGCGCCCCGGTAGGAGGGGCCAAGCTCGCGCAGTTCCGCCGGAAGTTGCTGAATCTCCGCCGGTCGCAGCCGATTCTGGACCTCCAGGTATTCGGCGTCCTGGACTCCCCCGATGGTGTTGGCCGCCACCAAGCTGCGGACTCGCTCGGGATGGCCCAGGGCGTAGTCCAGCGCGGCAATGCCACCGGCTGCCGTCGCCACCAGGTGGAAACGTTCCAGTCCCAGGTCCTCCACCAGCCCGTGGAGGTCATCTCCCACGAACCCCGGTTGATGCTCCGGGTCGGTGGGGCGGGAACGGCCCCAGGTGCGCCGGTCGTAGGTGATGCAACGGTAGCCCGCTGCCGTGAAGGCAGGTAGCTGGTACACCCAGCTTTCACAGCCGCCGGTGGCGGCGTGCAGGAAAATTACCGGCGTTCCGGGACCCCCGGTGTCCTCGTAGCGCAGGTCCACACCCGGCAGAGTTACAAAGGGCATGACGTCAACATCTCCTGTAGGGTTTCCCATTTAGGGTTGATGATTGAAGCCCCCGCAGCCGCAACCGCGCCACCGTCCCACGTTGGGAAGACTTCACAATCTCACCAGATTTGGACCAGAAGGATGCCGGTTTACCGGGCTCTTACGGTTGCCAGTGGGGAGGCAGACTGGGCGCAGCCAGCCCAAACTGTTGGGTCAACCATTCCTCGCTGTACACGCCGTCTCTGAAGCCGGAATGTTCCGACTCATGCACCAGGGTTTCACCCTTGAGACCCCGTACCAGGGGTTCCAGGGTGTCGGCGGCCAGGCCCGCGCCGTCGGAACCGGCCATCAGCAGCGTCGCGGCGTTAACCTGCGGCGCGAACCACCTGAGATCAAAGTAGGAAAGGGTATGGCGGACCTGCTCCCGGCGGGAGGGATGCAGGCGCAGGTAATCGTTAATCTCCTCCAGGGGGTAGGCAGTGGTGCGCGGGGCCAGGTCGGAGGCCCCGTAGGACAGGGCGGGGGTGCAAACGACGTGGGTAACCTGGGAGCACAGGGCCGCCGTTATCAGGGCCAGGTCGGCGCCGATGGCCGCCACCCGAGTCCCATCCACCTCGGGGCGAGCGGCCAGGTACTCCAAGCCCCGGCAGCAATCGGCGACGATGCCCCGGTAGACGTAGCTTGTGGGGTCGTCGATGCCGTCGGTGAGCAGGCCGGGAAAGCTGGCAGAGTAGGGCTGGTCCGACAGCCGCTGTCCCCGAGCGGCAAGGGCGAAGGTAACGTACTCCCGACGCTGCCCGTTGGCCGTGCCCTGGGGCACCAGGTCCACCACGCTGCCGTAGCGGGGCAGGAAATACTTGGCCGGAAATGGACCGCTTCCCTTGGGAATGCTCAGGTAGGCAAAAATTCGGTAGGGCCCGATGGAAGTGAGGCGCACCCCGTAGGCCGTGGCAAAGTCCGTGGCCCGCAACGGAATCTCCTCCACCTCCGGGGCGGGGGGCAGGTCTGCCAACTCCCCCAGGGTTGTCTCCCAGTAGCTATCGAAGTCACCCGGCTTCGCGCCGGTCAGTGTCGTCATATCGTCAAGTCCGCTAGGGTTTAAGGTGTTGGGCCAGGAAGGCGTCGATAATGGCTCGGTGCTGGTAGTTGTTGGCGTCGTGGCCGTGACCGTCGTAGCCGTAAATCTGCTTGTCGGCGCTGGCGATGGCGTTGAACGTGGCGTAACCCGTCTCCGGTGGGCAGGTGCTGTCCTGCAACCCCACGTTAATGATGATGGGGCAGCTAATCCGGTGGGCCAGGTTGATGCCATCAAAGTAGGCCAGGGTCTCTTCCACCTGCTGGCGGCTGTCCGGGTTCATCCTCAGATAGTCGGCTATCTCCTGGTAGGGATAGGCGTCGGTCAGCTCAATGGCGTCCATGAACCCGCACAGGTAGGGGGCTCCCGCAGCGGCGGCCCTAATCTCCGGTCGCAGCGCGGCGGTGGAGATGGTGAGACCCCCGCCCTGGCTGTGTCCGGTCACGCCGATTCGATCACTGTCCACTTCCTCCCGGCCCAGGAGGAACTCCACACCCCGGCAGGCGTCCATGTAGAAACCACGGTAGGAGTAGGTGTTCCGGTCCACCACGCCGTAGGTGAGCAGGCCGGGGTAGCCGGGGTTGAACTGGCGGTTGCTGCGCAGTTTGCCCCGGGGCGCGACGCTGAAGGCCGCGTAGTTCTGGCGCGCCCACACCTTGGGCACCGGCGGCTCCATGTTGTAACCCGGGACCTGGAGCAGTCCGGGCAACCGCCCATCCCGCTGCTTGGGCAGGGCGTACCACCCGGCGATGCGTACCCGGTCCAGGCTGGTGTAGAAGACCTCGTAGACGTCAATTTCCTCCGTGGAACGCAGAGGGTCGAGCGCCACCTCCGGGTCCAGGGGAATCTTGGCCGTCTCGGCCAGCACCTCTTCCCAGAACTCGTCAATGTCCTCGGGTTTCCTTACCTTGCTAACGTATTTGTCGGCGGCTAACCTGGGCATGAACTTTCCTGAAACCCCTCTCAATAGGATATGGAGTCGGTGGGACCGCTCCAAGTCTGCCACTGGACCTGTGCCAGGCAACCATGTTCGGTGAATGGAGTCTACGTGGCGCTTACCCCGCCGTCAACAGAGATGGAAGGGGCGTTCCAAGGTCTTTGGATTGCCACCCTGGTCAGCTTGAGCGGCGCAAAGGGTCTGAGGTCTCCGGCTAGCACAGCCTCCCCACCCCTGGATTCCGGCCTCCGCCGGGAATACCCGTGGCCTGGCGAAGGCCAGACACATCAGCCCCCAAGTGTGCCATACTGTCCTGGTATCGGCGATGCCGCCACCGGGCCCACGACCCGTTGAGTCACGATTTTGGACAGCCCTAACAGGGGACAACAGCGGCCAGTCCCCCGGAGAAGGTGATGACCCAGCAGAATGAGACCCTCATCGACACCCACGCCCACATCGTTCCCGAATCCCTGGTGGCGGAGGCCCGAAGAAGCGGGGCCAGCCTGGGGGTTAGCGTCGAGGATACCGACCGGGGACCGGCGCTCCAGTTCGACGGCCTGACCCACCTGCGGCCCGTGGGCGGATTGGCCCAGCTAGAGCCTCGCCTGGAATGGATGGAAGGGCAGGGTCTGGGCTTGCAGATTCTGGCTTCTTGGCTGGATATTCAGGGGTATACCCTGACCGCGGAAAGTGCGGCCACCTGGGCCCATCTGTTCAACCAGCACCTGTCCCAGGTAATCGAGTCCCACCCCAACAGGTTTCGCGGGCTGGCGACGGTGCCCATCCAGGATGGAGAAATGGCGGCCCGGGAGTTGGAATATGCGGTGAACCAACTGGGCTTTCTGGGTGCCATGCTGGCCACGGACCCGGTGGAGCAGGACCTGTCCCGCGATAGCTTCGACCCCCTGTGGTCGGCGGCGGAAGAGCTGGGCGTTCCCCTGGTGCTGCATCCCCCAACCCACGGCTTTGGCGCCAACATCCGCCCGGGATACCTGGCCTTCTCCCTGGGCCGCACCCTGGATACCACCATCACCACGGCCAAGCTGATACTGACCGGGCTGTTGGACCGCCACCCCAGGCTTAAATTGGCGCTGGTCCACGGCGGCGGCTACCTGCCCTACCAGGCGGCCCGCATCGACAACGGCTACCGCAGCGGCCAGGGCCACCCGGTTGACCTGCAACGGGACAAGCCTTCGGACTATCTTCCTCTGCTTTACTACGACAATGTGGCCGTATCCCCGGAGGTGGTGCGGCTGATGCGGGACATCGCCGGCGCTGACCACCTGATGCTGGGGTCCGACTATGTGTTTGCCGGACCATCCCTTCCCCTGGCGGGCAACGTGCAACAGGCCCAGTTGCCTCCCGATGAGGTTTCCCTCATCTGCTGCGGGAACGCCCAACGGGTATTCCTGGGACGGGGCTGACCGAATATCCCCAGGGAACCCTCCCCGGCCAATACGGGTTGACAATAGTAGCCCCAAACAACGGAAGTGTTACAATTCCAGTCGCCCCCTGCCGCGTTCCTATACGTGATTAGCGGGGACTGCTCCCGGTCGCAGTAACGATCCTTGAGTAGAGCCGGGAATACCAAGATACAGAAAGAGAGGGATAATATGTCAGTTGGATTGGTAGTACCGCTGCCCGCTTATACCCTGGACCCGGCCTTTATCGCCAAGAAGGCGGAGGACCTGGGCTTCGAGTCCATCTGGTACCACGAGCACCCCATCCTGCCGGTGAGTAGCGCCAGCCCCTTTCCCTCCACCGGGGGAGAGATTCCCTGGACCTACCGGCACTTTTCCGAGCCCTACATCGCCCTGGCAATGGCTTCCGCCGTCACCAGCAAAATTAAGCTCTGCACCGGCATCACCCTGGTGCCGGAGCGCAACCCGCTGATTCTGGCCAAGCAAATTTCGGTGTTGGACCACCACAGCAACGGCCGGTTCGTCTTCGGCGTCGGCGCGGGCTGGAACCGGGAAGAGACCACCATGATGGGCGGCGACTTCGACCACCGTTGGACCCAGTCCCGGGAGGCGGTGCTGGCCCTCAAGGAGCTGTGGACCAAGGAGGAGGCCGAGTTCCACGGCAAGTATTACGACTTCCCGCCGGTGTACATGTACCCCAAGCCGGTGCAACAACCCCATCCGCCGGTGCTGCTGGGAGGCAATGCCCCCAACGTGCTGCAACGGGTGTCCCGATGGGCCGACGGTTGGCTGCCCAACCGGGTTACCCCGGAACGGGTGGACGAGGCCCGCAAGATTTTGGACGCCCTGGCCGACGAGCGGGGCCGGGACCCGGCTTCAATCACCATTTCGGTGTTCGGCCAGGCCCCGGACACTACCCGGGAGCAGGTGGAGTCCTTCCTCAATGCCGGAGCGTTGCGGGTGTCGGTGTGGGCCAACCATTGCGACACCGAGGAGGAAATGGGCGAGCAGTTGGAGCAAATGGCCGAAACGTTGGTGCGCTAGGCGGGCACCCGACCCGACTCGCAGGCCATTACAGGAGATGAGGTCAGTTGGCGGAGCCAGACCGTAGGGAACCCAACAGCCGCTGCCACCGCTGCGGCGGGCTGCCGGGTTCGGAACAACGGCGTTGGTCAGAGAGGGTGCTAGAGTCGCTGGTGGAGTTGAGAGAGGCGCGCCAACAGTAGCCGGTCGCCAACATCAAATTACCCGGCACTAAGGACAGGGCCTTTCAACATTGGTGGAACCAGCGAACCGCTACCTGCCACCCAAGCCCCTGGACTCCGGCCTTCGCCGGAGTGACGGTGGGGTTGGCTCTAATGCGATTGCCCTGCCTTAATCCCCCTTTGCAAAAGGGGGTTGGGGGGATTTCCGAGGGCCGGCAATTGGCTCTTGGAGCGACACAATTGCTGATAATCGAAAGGCCCGGAGACCAAGGGACGGCCAGCGGGTTTCGCGGCTGGAATTTGCTATAATCCTCGATAGAGTCACAGAAAGCGGCCACCACGGAGAAGCGAAGATTTTCAAGCGGACTAGCTCCGGCAGCGGGCCCGGCGAGATGTCGGCCTTGGCGGCGCAAACAGCCAATTCATCCTTCATCCTGTTCTCCATATGGCCAGGCCTCTCATGCTAAAGACCCTGCAAAAGTACGCCCTGTTCCGGGCTGCCCGGGAGAACGTCACCAACTACACCCGGCCCCTACGGGACTGGGCGGCAGCCAACTTTGTGATACAGCTCTTGGTCCGCACCGCGAAGGAGATGGCAGCGGACGACGCCACCCACATGGCGGCGGGAGTTGCTTACTACGCCCTGTTCTCCCTCTTCCCCATCCTGCTGTTCCTGCTGGCCGTCCTGAGCCTGGTGCTGGAACCCCAGGAAATCCGGTCGAGGCTTATCGACTTTTCCTCGGACTACTTCCCCGGGTCAGAGCAGTTCATCAATAGCAACTTGGAAGCCGTGCTGAGGGTGCGGGGAGCCCTGGGAGCCTTCGGAGTGCTGGGGCTGCTCTGGTCGGGGAGCGCCATCTTCGGCGCAGTAAGCCGGGCCGTCAACCGCGCCTGGGACGTTCACGCCGACCGCCCCTTCTTCATCAACAAGCCCAGGCAGTTGGGTATGGCCGCCGGCGTGGGCTTGCTGTTCCTGTTGTCCATGACCATCATTGCAGTGGTGCGGGCGACTGACCAGTTCATCTCTGCCGACGCCCAGGGGTTGAGCTTTGCCCTGCACTGGCTGACGCCGGTGTTGCTGCAGGGGAGTTCCTTTCTGATGACCGCCGGAATGTTCCTGCTGATGTACAAGTTTATGCCCAACACCAAGACCTACTGGCGGTACATTTGGCCCGGGGCCATGGTGGCCGCCGTCCTCTTCGAGTTGTCGAAGAACCTGTTCGTCCTCTACCTGAGCACCTTTGCCAGCTTTGAGGATGTGTACGGCGGGCTGGCTCCCGTAATTGTTCTGTCCTTATGGACCTACGTCAGCGGCCTGATTCTCATCTTCGGGGCCGAACTCAGTTCGGAGTACGGACGCCTGCGCCGGGGCTTGGCGCGGGGAATGCTGTTGCATCCTGTGGACCCGTCTTTGGACTGAGCCCGTCCCACAAGCCTGGCCTTTACCCTGAGACACCAGGGCCGGGGGCCCCGGCATCCAGTCCTCCAGGCCCGACTCCCGCAACTCTCACGGCCCGGCGCTGGAACCCCCAGGATACCCTCAATGCCAGTACGGCCGCGCCATCTCCGGCCCGCTGCTGCCCCAACCGGGGACGCCCCGGGCGCTAGCGGTTCCCGGCAAGGCTGCGGCGCTGCGCCGACGCCAATTCCCCGTATAGCTCCTCAATCTGGGCCAGCACCGCCGGCATGTCGTGGCCGCGGACCAAGTCCAGGCTGCTCTGGCCCATGTCCTCCCAACGGTCCCGCAGGGCCAGCATCAGGAGCATCTTGTCGGCCAGGTCTTCCACCGTAGGCTCAAACAGGTACCCGTTGACGCCATTTCGGACCAGTTCCGGCAGCGCCACCAGGTTGGCCGCCAGAATGGGCAGGCCGGTGGCCATCGCCTCCATCACGGCCAGGCCCTGCAGCTCCGCCGCGCCCGCACCAATGTAAACGTCGGCCAGGTTGTAAAGGCTGGCCAGGTCATCCTCGGGGACGTACCCGGTAAAGACCACCGAGCCCTCCGGCAGCAGCCGCTTGGCCAGTTGTCGAAACTCCGCTTCGTCCTTGCCCCGGCCCACCACGACGGTTTGCAGTTGGGCCAAGGCAGCAGCGGCAGCGGTGGCGCGCAGGACCAGGTCCACCTGCTTGTCCTTATCCAGACGCCCCACAACCAGGAAGGTGGGTACATCCGGACGTATTCCGTACTTCTGGTAAATATTCTCCCGAGGGGACGCGGGGGAGTACCGTTGCAGGTCAATCCCATTGGAGATGACCCGGGACGGGGCGGTCAAGCCCGCCTCTCGCAATACCTTCAGGCAGGCGTGGGACGGGGCCAGCACGCAGTCCAGCCGGTTGTAGACCCGCAGACAGTGTTTCCACATAACCGCCGAGCCCGCAGGCCGCAGGGGTTTGGGGAAGTAGTGCAACAGATTTTCCGGCATGAAATGGTTGGTGCCCACCACGGGCACGCCGAACTTGCGGCCCTGCTTCAGACAGGCTTGCCCGACAACAAAATGGTTCTGTACGTGCACAATGTCCGGCTGAAAACGGCTGAAGATTCGTTCCACTTTGCTGTCGATCCGGACCCACGAGGTGATGCGGAATTCGGGATGGAGGGGCCTGGCGGGGATGGACTTAATGCGGTGAACGGTGACGCCGGGGCTGGAGGGTTCGTCCTCCACTTCATCCCGGAAGGCCGTGTTGGGAGCAACCACCTCTACGTTGTGACCGCGTTGCGCCAGACCCTGTACCAAGCGGTGGGTCGCCACCGCGGCGCCGTTCAACTGCGGTGGGTAGGTCTCGTTGGCTATCAATATCTTCAACGTTCTTACCCCCTTACACTCAACAGCCTGCGGGCCACGCAAGGTTACTTGTCTCACCGTGGCCCTTGGCTGGGTCTTGGCCTGCGGGCCGCCTAAAGGGGCCTCGCCCCAGGCCGGTTGGAGTCCACTTCACCAATTTTACTGCTGCAACGGCGACTCGTCACTGGCACCCTGCCGCATCTTACGGGTAACTTTTTGGGCCACCCGGTTATAAATGTAGCTGGCAATGATAAACACCAGGAACATCCCGGCCAGCCATGCCGCGCCGTAGCCAATCGCCCGGTTGAGGAACCCATACCCCTGCCCAGAATAATATCCCAAGACAGTAAATATCAACGACGTTACGGCGACGATTACAATGTCCCACCAGATGAAACGCCGGATGGGAACTCCCAAGGCCCCCATCACCGCCAACCCCGGCGGGCTGATAAAGGGAATGGTCTTGATGAACCACAACCACTTCCCCATGTTGTCGGTAATCAATTGGGCGACCCTCTCCCGACGGCCCCCGGGCAGGCCGATACGCGGGCCGAATTTGTCCAGCACCCATTGGCCGCTCCAACGGCCCAGGGAGTAGTACAGGACATCGGGAAGGAAGTTGGCGAAAAAGGACAGTATGAAGACTATAAATACGTTGAAGTGGCCCAGGGCCGCGCCCAAAGCTGCGGAGGCGGTGATGGCGGGGCCTTCAACCAGCATCACCAGGAACATCAACAGGTAACCGTACCTGATGAGCCAGTCCAGGATTTCGGAGTCGAAAGGCAAAATCAAGGACACTTTCCTCGCGGAGGAGACGAGTTCGGCATAACCATTTTACCCCATTTGTCACCAGCGCCGGGAAGCCCTCCAGGGGGTTGATACAGGGCCTGTGCAAAGTCCCCTCGCCCCTTCGCGGGAGAGGGCTAGGGTGAGGGGGCGTTCCTTCTTACAAAGCTAGCGCCCTCATCCTAACCTTCTCCCGTCAACGGAGAAGGGACTTCTGAAATCCCTCTCATGGCATTTGTGCCGACTTTGCACAAGCCCTGGGGGTTGATACAAGGCAATCGCGTATTGGATTGCGAGGGACCCGTCATTCCCGCGCAGGCGAGAATCCCGTCCCCCGATTCAACAGTTCTGTTAACTGTTAGGGCCGTTCGCCAGGTATGGGTTCCGGCCCGGTCCGGCAACGGGACCGGCTCTTCGCTGGAGTGACGGTAAGCTCGTAGCTAGTAGTCAGTCATCTTTGGAATTGAAAAGTTTAGCAGCCGAGTCAGAGCCAGGTGGACAACCACCCCGGGGGTGATGCTGTTCTAAGGTTATTTCGAATCCAAGATTGACTTACTACTAGTATGCAACTGCCCGGGGGCTGATAGGGGTATTTCAATTGTCACCACTCCGCCTTCGTGCAGTCCAGGCTCTGAACGGAGCGAAGGGGTCCAAAGTGCCCGGGCAGCAAAAGCCCACCGCCCCTGGATTCCGGCCTCCGCGGGAATAACGGCGGGGAGTGGCGAGCCTCCGGATAATCGAAAGACCCCGCCAGCCCACGCCGGGGCGTGACTTGATTCGGAAATATAGGTAAAATAGGCACACTGAAAGGGTTCCTGTTTCTCCTTCTCCATGCGGAAGGCTACAGGCGTCTTTAGAAAACTAATCGAGGAGGGGAATATGACAAGTCCTCTACAACAAACGTCGGAGGCCCAAGACTTGGGTCAGTTCGACGCCATCGTCATCGGCGCGGGAGTTACCGGGCTCTATGCGTTGTACCGTCTTCGCCAGTTGGGGTTCTCAGTGCTGGCCTTCGAGGACGGCAGCGGCGTGGGCGGCACCTGGTACTGGAACCGCTACCCCGGGGCCCGCTTCGACTCGGAGAGTTACACCTACGGTTACTCCTTCTCGGACGAGCTCCTCCAGGAATGGGACTGGAAGGAGCTATATTCCGGCCAGCCGGAGAACGAGCGCTACCTCAATTATGTGGCCGACAAGTTTGACCTGAAGCAGTACATCCAGTTCAACGCCCGGGTCTCCTCGGCGACCTACGACGAGGCGGCCAACCGCTGGCTGGTGGAAATCGCCGACGGGCGTCGGGCGTCGGGGCAATTCCTGATTACCGCCGTGGGCCTGCTATCCGCCGCCTATGTGCCCGACTTTGAAGGATTGGACAGCTTCCAGGGCGATTGGTGCCACACCGGCAGGTGGCCCAAGGAAGGCATGGACCTGGCGGGCAAGCGGGTGGGAGTCATCGGCACCGGGGCCACCGGCGTCCAGCTAATCACGGAGATTGCCAAGGAGGTCGGCCACCTGACCGTTTTCCAACGGACGGCCAATTACTGCGCTCCCCTGCGGAACCGGGAGATTGACCCGGAAACGCAGGAGGAGATTAAGGCCAATTATCCCGAGATTTTCCGCCGGTGCATGGAAACCCCCGGCTCCTTCATGCACCAGTTTGACCCCCGGTCGGCCCTGGAAGTCTCCGACGAAGAACGAAGACAGCAGTACGAAAGCCTGTGGGAAGAGCCCGGATTCAAGAAGTGGCTTTCCAATTTCTACGACGTGATGCTTCCCGGGGAGGCCAACGAGGACTACGCCGAATTCGTCCGCAACAAGATTCGCGAGCGGGTACATGATCCGGGGGTAGCGGAAATGCTGGCGCCCAAGGACCACATGTTCGGCTCCAAGCGTCTCCCCTGCGAGAGCGGGTACTACGAGGTCTACAACCAGGACAATGTGCTGCTGGTCGATGTCCGTGAAGCCCCCATCCAGCGCCTGACCCCCAAGGGACTGAAGACCACCGACGCCGAGTACGAACTGGACGTGATTATCTTCGCCACGGGCTACGACGCCGTGACCGGCTCCCTGAACCGGATTGACATTCGGGGCGAAGGCGGGGAGTTGCTGAAGGATAAGTTCGCCGGAGGCCCGCGCACCTTCATGGGCGTCTCCAGCGCCGGCTTCCCCAACCTGTTCACCGTTAACGCCGCCTCGGTGGGCAACTTCGTCCGGGCCGCCGAGCCGCTGGTGGACTGGGTCTGCGAGTGCATGAGCTACGTCCGCGACAATGAGTACATGAGCATCAGCGCCACGGAAGAGGCGGAGGAAGAGTGGGTGCGCCACGTCAACGAGGACGGGGCTAACATTCTCCGGACCAAGGCCGACTCCTGGTTTGTGGGAGCCAATATCCCCGGCAAGGCCCGGGCCCTGCTCACCAGCCCGGACAGCGCGCCGGTAATGCGGGCCAAGCGCGCCGAGGTGGCGGCCAACGGTTACGAAGGGTTTGCGCTACGGTAGGTGGTTCGCCGCCAACCGCACCGGAAGGGGCCAACCCTTAGGGGGCTGGCAGAAGTCAGGCCGCGGATGCGCTTGCTGAGGCGATAAGAGATGAGAGCCAATGACTACCCCTACGTTTGATACCCTCCGTATTGCCCAAGCGCTTAAGGAAGCCGGGTTCGATGACTCGCAAGCCCAAGCCATCGTGTCCGCCATAAGGTCGAGTCTTGGAGAAAACGTCGCCACAAAGGTTGACATCGCCGATGTCAAGACAGAGATTGCCGACGTTAGGACAGTGATTGCCACTGAAATTGCCGACGTTAGGACAGTGATTGCCACTGAAATTGGCGGAGTCAGGACTGAGATCGCGGCGTCGGAGGCACGGATGGTCAAGTGGTTTGCCGGACTCCTGATAGGAACGGCTCTCGGTACAGTAACCGCCACCGTCGCGCTGATAAAACTGCTGGAATAGAATTGAAGGGGTATTCTTTACCGGCGCTGGTTGCGAAAAACGTCCTTACGGCTCCCTACTTTCGTGTGGGCCTTCTTCGCGGCAATGATGGCGGGGAGCTTTACGGACTGTGCAAATACCCTCCTACTCATCCTCCGGCTCGCCGGCGTTAACCCGGCCCAAGAAGACCTCGGTGAGTATGTCGGTCTCCCGCACCGATTGGGGAGTGCCGTCGTGTACCACCCGCCCCTTGTCCAACACGTAGGCCCGGTCCGCGATGTCCAGCACTCCCTTGATGTTGTGCTCCACGACGAAGATGGTGGTCTTGAGCCTATCGTTAATCTCCGAGACCTTCTGGAACACCTCTTTCACCACAATGGGGGCCAGGCCCAGGGTGGGTTCATCCAGCAAGAGCACCTCGGGGCCGGCCATGAGCCCCCGGCCCAGGGCCAACATTTGCTGCTGCCCGCCCGACATCTGGCTGGCCAGGTCGCGGCGCTTCTGGTGCAGCACCGGGAAGAGCTCCATCACCGCGTCCATGCGGCGACGCTGCTCCGCCCTATCGCCCAGGTACAAGCAGCCCATCTCCAGGTTCTCTTCAATACTGAGGTGGGTGAACACCCGGCGGCCCTGGGGAACGAAGGAGATTCCCTCCTTCACAATTTCGTGGGTGGCGGCAGCCAGGCACTCCCGATGCAGGTAGACGGTCCCCCCTACCACGGGGGCCAGGCCCATGATGGCTTTGAGAACGGTGGACTTGCCAGCGCCGTTGGGACCCATCACCGCTACCAACTCCCCCCGTCGGACGCCCAGGGAGACCTCTTCCAGGGCTACTACTGCCCCGTAGCGCACGGATATATCCTCCAACTCCAGAATCATCCCTTCATCGGCGGAAGTTTCTATGCCGTCGGCGGCGTTATAGCCGCCCTGGGTCTGGGGGTCTTTCGTATCCATTGGCGTATCCCCGCTGCTATGGCTGAGGGTATCCGATGCGGCGTCGGGCTCAGGCGCCCAGGTAGGCTTCTATCACCTCTTCCTGGTTGAGGACATCCTCCGCCTCTCCCTTGGTCAACAGCCGGCCACTTTCCAGCACAATGATGTGGTCGGACATCTCCCGCACTATGTCCATGTTGTGGGAAACGAAGACGATGGAATGCCCCTCGTCCCGCATTCCCTTCATTATGTCCTTGACTCGCTCCAACATCTGGGGAAAGAGACCGGCGAAAGGCTCGTCAAACAGGTAGGTGTTCACGTCCAGGGCCAGGGCCCGGCCAATCTCCAACAGCTTTCGCTGGCCGTAGGAGAGGTCCCTGGCCAGGGAGGTCCGCTTGTCCCACATCCCAACGTTTTCCAGGATTTGTTGCGTTTTCACCCGGTAGGCCGGCTTGGCCCGTTCAATCATGGCGGGGAAGAGCCTTCGGTTGGTCAGCACCACCATTATGTTGTCCCACACGGTAATCTGGTCGAAGAGTCTGACTTCCTGGAAGGTCCGGGTGAGGCCATGCTGGGGGGTCTCGTGGGGCTTGACAATCCTCAGGCCCACGCCGTCGATGATTACCATCCCCCCGTCCAGGGGCAGAGTCCCGCTCAACAGGTTGATGAGGGTTGATTTCCCCGAGCCGTTGGGCCCGACGATGCTGGTCATCCCCTTTCGGGGAATGGAGATGGAGAGTTGGTCCACCGCCCTGACCGCGCCGAATAGCTTGGTGACGTCCACCGTTTCCAGGGCGTTGGCTTGGTCCGCGCTCACAGCCTATATCTCCCAACCAGGCCCTGGGGCCTGAATAGCATTAGCAGCACCAATAGGATGCCCAGGACGACCTGCCGGGCCTGGCCGATGAACTCGGTGGGCAGGAAGGGTATGAAGCGCATCCCTTCTTCCAGCAGAACAAAGGCCATCGCTCCCAGGAGGGAACCCCAAATGGTGGCCAGGCCCCCCAGGATAACGATGGACACCAGAAGAATCGACTCCAGCAGGATGAACGAGTTGGGGTCGATAAAGGTAGTCCAACTGCCGAACAGGCCCCCCGCCAGTCCCGCCATCATGGCCGAAATGACCCAGATCGCCAGTTTATAGCGGGTGACCTGGTAGCCAAAGACCTCGGTGGCCTGCTCGTCCTCCCGGATGGCGGTGAGCACCCGCCCGAAGGAGGAGGTAACAATAAACCAGGACACCAGAATCACCGCCGCCAGGAATACCAACACCAGGGCCAGGAACTCCAACTCGCCGTCGAAGGTCCACCCGCCAATCTCGGGCCTGGATATTTCGTGGATTCCAAAAGCCCCCCTGGTGAGGCCACGCCAGTTCAGAAATACGTTGAAGGATATGATGGCGAACCCGAAGGAGACCAACACGTAAATGTCGTCCCTGAAGCGGTTGAATACCACGCCCACCACCACGGCCACCAGCCCGGCCAGGACTACGCTAACGGGCAGCGCGGCAAAGAAGGGCCAGCCCAGGGTGGGGATGGCTTCCGTTCTCAATTGTTCGTAGGCCGCGTCGGAGGTGAGAATGGCCATTGCGTAGGCCCCGATGCCGAAGAATCCAATGTGTCCTATTGAAAGCAGCCCGGTAAAACCCACCACCAGGTTCAGGCTAACCGACAGAATCGCCCAGATGGCGAAGACGGTGCCCACGGTAATGGCAAATCCCAGACCCTGCCACAGGGTGAAGGCCACCGCCCAGGAGATGACGAACAGGTTCACCCATAGCTCCATGTTGCTCCGGGTAAACCGCAGGAGCTCCCCGGGGTGGCGCGCCAACTGCAACAGGTATCCCAAAGCGTGTGGCTGAAACAGCATAGACCTACCTCCTCGGCAGGAGGCCCTGGGGCCAGAAGGAAAGGAAAAGTATCAACACAATGAAGGCTATCACGTCCTTCCATTCACCGGCCAAGTCCCAGATGCCGAACTGCTCCAGCATACCCAGGACAAATCCACCAACGATAGCCCCGTACAGGCTGCCGATGCCGCCAACCACCGAGGCTATCCAGCCTTTGAGCAGCAGCAGCAGCCCCATCCTGGGCTGGATGGCGGTATCGTGGCCGCTCAACACCCCGGCCAGGGCGGCAAAGACCGCGCCAATGAAGAACACGGCGGCAATGATGACGGTGGTGTTTATCCCCACCACCTTCGATACCTCTTCATCGTCGCCAATGGCCCGCACCGCCCGGCCAAAGGCGGTATTCTTAAGGAGGAACAGCAGGCCCACGAAGCCGACGATGGCCACGCCGATGGTGAAAACGTTGAACCCCTTGATATTAGCCCCGCCGATGGTCCAGGGGGCATTGCCAAAGGTCTCGGGGAGGGGCCTGGGGGCGCTCTGAAACACGATGGTGGTGAAGGCGGTGATGGCCAGCAGGATTCCCAGAGAGGCGACCAACATAATTAAGGGCGACCTGGCCCGCTCCCGCATGTAGACGTACAGCCCCCGGTATAGGGCCAGCCCAACGACGCCCGCCAGCAGGCAGGATACCGCCCAACTCAGGTAGAGCTTGGCGCCAGGCGCGCCGGCCACGAGCAGGCCGCAATAGGACCCCAGGGCCGCCGAGGCGACCAGGGCAACGACCAGGTAGGGTCGGCGTCCCGCTTCGGGAAAAACCCGCTGATAGCCCCGGTGGAGCGCCCAACCCGCTGCCAGGGCTACGGCTAGGCCAAGGGCGGGACTCAGGGTGAGGTGAAGTTGGGTCGGATAGGTTAGGACAAGCCCGGTGTAGACTCCCGCAGCGGCGGACAACACCCCGCCAATGATACGCAAAGCCGTAGGGTTCAAACGGCCCCGGAGCCGACTGTAGAGGGTCACGTGAAAGACCCACCCAACCACCCCCGCAGCAACCACGGCGAATACGATGTTGACGTAGGGAGTATTGACTTCGTACTGGCCTCCCAGCGCCTCTTGAGACCGGAGATAGAAGACGCCGTAGGCCCCCAGAGCGGCGGCAGCGCCGTAGTAGAGGTCAAAGAACCACACCGTACTGTAGACGACGGTAAACCCCACGGCCAGCAGGGCGTACACCGCACCCACGGACAGGCCGTTGAAAGCGAACTGCAGGGCCTGCTCTGGGGACTGGCTGATTTTCCACCCGATGTATGCCGCCACAAGGGCGGCAAGCGCGATGGCGAGGAGCCGGCTCCGACCTTCAAAAATTCTGAGCAAATGGACTCCTCATAACGGTCTCAACCAAGGTGACAATTTGACTCGCAGGTCCGCGCGGCATCGAGTCCTTAACGCTCAACGTAGGGGCGCACAGTCCGTGCGCCCCTACTACCCCTCATAGGCAAAAGTTGGAATGCGAGCGTCCCTCGGACACACTTATCCTGAGCGCCGGGTCTGGGCACAATCACAAGACGCCAAGATAGCCCCCGACTACTGGGTGGGAGCGCCGCCCAGGACCTTGTAACCATTGTTGCCCTCGGTCCTCTCCTCGGTTTGCAGGACCTGTACGACGAGGTTGGAAAGACCGACAACCTCGCCGTTTTGGTCGAAGCTGTAACCGTCCCCGATGGCGCCGCTCCAGGTAATCTGGTACATACAGTCTCTGAACCCATCCGCATCCTGGTCGTCATTGGTCATCTTGAGACACTCGGCGGCAATGTAAACGTCGTCGTAGGCCGAGCCCAAGTACCACGGCAGGGTCACGTAATCGTAGCGGCTCTTGAAGTTGGCAAGAACTTCCTGGGCTTTCTTATTGGCGGGGTCCAGGTCCCCAATGATGGCTTTCAGGCCGGTGGCCGCGTCGCCGGCAATCTGCAGGGCCGTCGCGCCGACGGGCACTATCTCGGAGTAAATGGAGCCTTCGTATCCCAACTCCCGGACCTGCTTGACAATAGTGCCACCGGCAAACTCGGACTGAGCGGCGATGTGAAGGCCGTCGGGGCCGCCGCTGAGCAACTTGGTCAACTGGGTCCTGAAGTCGGTAACATCGGAAGCGTAGCGCTCTTCGCCCACCACATTGCCACCCAGTTTCTCAAACTGGGCAACCGTGGTGCGACGCACACCCTCAGCGTAGTCCGTCGCCTCGGTGATGGTAGCCAGGTTGCGGACCCCGTCGGCCCAGAGCACGTTGCCGGTGTCGATGCCCAGTTGAGCGTCGCTCATGGAGGTCCGGAAAATGTAGTCCCCGGCGTTGGCGATGTCCGGGTTGGTTGCCAGGCCGGAAAAGAGGATCACGCCATCCTTCTCGGCCAGCGGCGCAGCGCCCAGCATAGCGCCACTACAGGAGGTCCCGAGGATTATCTTTACCTCGTCCACATCAGTCAGCTTTTTGTAGGCCGTAATCGAGTCCTGGGCGTTGCATTTTGAGTCTTCGGCAATTAGCTCCAGCATACGCCCATTGATGCCTCCGGCGGCGTTAATCTCATCCACCGCCATCTGTTTGGACTGAAGGGCCACCGTGCCGTAGGTCTCGCCGGGGCCGGTGAGCGATTCCATCACTCCTATCGTAAAAGGCCCCGTTTCCATCATCATCTTGGTCGGCTCGGCCATCATCATCTTGGTCGGCTCCATCGCGCCTTCCTGCGCTGGGCTACCGCAAGCCACGACCGACAGCAGCAGGATTGGCAGCAACGCCAACGAGGCTATCCACATCTTGGGCCAAGCTCGCATAGTATCCTCCTAGCCAATGAATACAATAAAATAGTTTAGGCAGGGTCTTTGTATCACGACTCCCCACTATTCGGCAAGCATCCAGGGAACCGGGACATAGTCTGTCCAAAGTCGGCACCCGCCACAGGCGGGTCATAAGAAGGGTTTCAGCAGTGCCCCCGCTTTCGCGAGGGCAGTCCCTTCTCTCTTGATGGGAGAAGGTTAGGATGAGGGTGACGGCCTTGCCGAGGGGAACGCCCCCTCACCCTCTCCCGCAAATGGGAGAGGGCCGGAATGCGGCGCTTCCCGTTCCAAAGCGCCTAGAAGCTGCCCTCCGGATCCAAGCCCAGCAGGAACTGGCCGGCGGTGTCGTAGTGGGAGTAGCTACCCTGGGTGTGCTGGGTGATTACGTGCATGTCCTGGAATCGCCGCTGGATGGGGTTGGAAGCAAAAATAGCCCCGGCCCCGCACAGGCTGTAGGCGGTGTCCACCACCTGGGCCGCCATGCGAATGGCGTGGGTGCTGGCCAGCCGCAATGCAATGCGTTTCTCCATGTCCAATTTGGGATTTCCGACAGCATCCTCCCACACCGCATCGGCGGCGCGGCGCAGGAAGGCGTCCGCCGACCGCCAGGTAGCCTCCGCCTGGCCGATGTCCCGGTGGGTGGTGGGTATGTTCCGCAGCAGAGTGCTGGCCTGGCGGGGGACCCGGCGGGCGGCGGTCTCGACGGCGATGTCCAAGCTCTTGCGGGCAACTTCCAGGGCCACCGTGGCGAAGCCGGAACCGAACAGGAGGCCGGTGGGAATTTTGTACAGCGGCCCCTCTTCCGCCGGGGGGCTGCCCGGTTCGTAGGACCTGGCGGCGGGCACAAACAGGTCTTCCACCTCGAAGCTAAAGCTGCCGGTACCCCGCAGCCCCTGCACCTGCCAGAGGTCCAGGATGTGTACGTCTTTCTTGGGCGTTAACAGGATGCGGGCCCCATCCCGGTTGACGGAGGCATCCTGTTTCTGGTCGGGACCTCCCACCGGGGCCAGGGCGGCGATCCAGGTGGCGTGGTCGTTTCCGCTGCTGAAATTCCACTGCCCGCTGAGCCGGTAACCCCCTTCCACGAGGACAGCCTTGGCCGCCGAGGTGGGAGGGCCATTGGTTACCACCGCCCGCTGCTCGCCCCAAATCTCCCGGGCCGTCTCCTCCGGCATACGCACGGAGTTGGTGGAAAAGACGTTATTCTGGTTGAGGCACCAGGCTACGCTGGCATCGGCCTGGCCGAAGACGCGCAGAATCCGCCGGAAATCAGGGTGGGCCAGTTCCGCCCCGCCCAACGACCGGGGCAGCAGCAGCCGGAAAAATCCGTCGTCGGCCAACTCAGCGGCCAAGTCCGGGGGCATTTGCCGCTCGCTGTCGATTTGGTCGGCGCTGGCGGCTACCTTCTCGGCCAGAGGGCCCGCCCTTTTCAGGTAGTATGCGACGTCATGCTGTACCATTGGCGGCCTTGTCCCCACTCCGGGTCTGATTTGTATCGGGTCTGACCGGCTACCTTTACCGGAAGGCCGGACATTCCAGACCAGTTTTAAAGCTCCCACAACAGTACAACGGGAATCGTTCCAGTGTCAAAGCAGTCAATGGACACGGCAGCGGTTAGTGAATATAATGCGCCTACCCAAAGGGCGACGACGGACGATGGATGCCCGGACGGTAGCGAGACCACCGGGGTTGGCGGGGAATAAACTGGACTTGACAGCGGTTTTTCCTGGAATCCCCAAATCCCCAGAGATAGGCCCATTATTCCACCCTGGGAGGCCACAACGTGCCGTTTGGTAATAATGACTGGTTAGCTTTGACCGCGGAGTCCAGCCTGGAGCCGGAGATTCCCCTGTGCGATCCCCACCACCACTTTTGGGACCGGCGGCTGGGGAGCATCCCCTACCAAAGATACCTGTTGGACGAATTGATGGGCGACCTGGGCAGCGGCCACAATGTGCGGTCGACGGTATTCGTGGAAGCCCGCTCCATGTACCGGGCCTCGGGGCCCGTGGAACTGCAGCCGGTGGGCGAAGTGGAATTTGTCCAGGGGTTGGCTGCGGCTAGCGCCAGCGGCGTCTACGGGGAAAGCCGGGCGGCGTCGGCCATTGTGGGCCATGCCGACCTGAAGCTGGGAGAGGGCGTCGCCCCGGTATTGGAGGCGTTGCAGGCGGCGAGCCCCAATCGGTTCAAGGGCATCCGTCACAACGTTACCTGGAGCCCGGACCCGGAATTGGACAACCGGGAAACTGAAGGAATATTGTCCAACGACTCCTTCCGCGCCGGGGCCCGGGTGCTGGCCCGGATGGGACTTTCCCTGGACATGATGCTATCCTTCCCCCAACTGAAGGAATTGGCCGACTTCGCCCAAGCGGTGCCCGATTTGCCCATTATCCTCAACCACATGGGGGGCGTTAGCCGATCTGGGATTTATGCCAACCGGGACGGTGAAGTTATTCCCGCGTGGCGGGAGGGCATCAGCGCCGTGGCCGCCTGCCCCAACGTGACCTGCAAGGTGGGCGGGATGGGAATGCCCCGCTGGGGATTCGGCTGGCACGCCAGGACAGTCCCCATCGGTTCTGAGGAACTGGCCGAGGCTATGACTCCCTGGATGAACCACTGCATCGAGCAGTTTGGGCCGGACCGCTGCATGTTCGAGAGCAACTTCCCGCCGGACAAGGTGTCTTTCTCCTATAACGTCATGTACAACGCCTTCAAACGGCTCTCTAGGGACTTCACGCCCGCCGAGCGGGCCAACATGTTCCACGACACCGCGACCAGGGTTTACCGGATTCAGACTTAGCGGCCTAAGGTTCAGGGGGAGGGGCAGGAATGGGCCTACTGCTCGCCCCCACCATTACCTGACAAACAGTCCCAACCGTTGACGGGTCCCTCGATTCAATATGCGATTGCCCTGGATGTTGTGGCCGTATAACGCAGTAGCTTCATAGGCCACCAGCTATCCGGGCAGGCCAAGACTCCCCAACGGCCCTCAAGACCTGGAGTTGTAGACCGTGTGGGGCGAGGCGTCCTGGGGCAACGTTCCCTGGTAGAAGCGACGCAGGTGGGGTTCCACCAGACGGGCCAGTTCCCGGCGCTCCTCTTCTTGGGGAGATAAGGGCCGGTCCAGGGCTTCTTTAAGTTCCTTGAAAAGGGCCTCCTTGTCCACCCGGGTCAGTTGACCGTCGCGCAGCACCACCTCGCCGTCCACCATCACCGTGTTCACGTCAATGCCCCGCCCCCGGTGGACCAGGGCGTCCACCACTGAAACCGAGGGGTCCAGGAAGGGTTCCTCTATATTGCGCAAGTCCAGCAGCACCAGGTCGGCCCGCTTGCCGGGTTCCAGGGTGCCGATGCGGTCGCCGAACCAACTGGCGTAGGCCCCGTTCACCGTCGCCATCTGGAGCACCTGGTAGGACGTGGGAGGCTCCAAGTCGATGCCGGGCACCCGGTGGATTTTCAGCACCAGCCGCATCTCCTGGAACAGGTCCTTATCGTCGTTCAAACCGGCCTCATCGCTGCCAATTGCCACCTTGATTCCCGCCGCCAGGATTTTCCCCATGGGGGCAATCCCGCTCTGTAGCCGGAGGTTGGAGCTGGCGTTGTGGCAGATGTTGGTCCCGGTGGCGGCCATCAGCCGCAGGTCTTCATCGGTGGCCCAAACGCTGTGCCCGCAAGTCACCTCCGGGCCCAGGAATCCCAACTCGTACAGGTGATGCAACGGGGTCTTGCCGTAAGCCTGGAAGCCGTATAGCTTCTGATAGACCGTCTCCTGAAGGTGGATGTGAATTCCGGTGCTGTAGCGAGTCGCCAACTGCTTCAGGGCAACCAGCAACTCATCGGAGCAGCGATGGACATTGCTAGGGGCCATGGTCACCTGTACCCGCTCGTGCTGGTTGTTGCCGTACTTCTGGCAAATCTCCTCCAGTACGGGCATCACCTCGGCCACGGGCCAGTAGCTGGGGGACATAAATGAACGGTAGCGTTCCGCCAGGTCGCCGGGCATCTGAGAGGCGAAGTCCTGCTCGCCGCCGCCGGTCCCGGCCACCATGGAGTTCTGGTCCACCACCGACGGGGCGTAGGAGACGCGCATACCCGAGGTCTGGTAGGCGCTAACCACCTTGTCGGCAATCTCCAGGCTGACCGGACCATAGCCCCGACCCGGCGAGTGTATCGCCTGGACCGTGGTGGTCCCCGTTTCAAGCATCTGGACCGCCCCATACAGTTGGTCCAGGTAGGGGTCTATGAGCCTGGTGCCAATTCGGGCCAGGCTCCACATCTCCAGGGGCAGGTCCGGGGCGCCCATCTGGAAGGGGGTCAGTCCCACGTGGAAATGGTCGTTCACCAGGCCCGGCATTACCACGTGATTGACGGAGCCGATGACCTCGGCGTCGGGGTGCCTGTCCCGGAGTTCCCGGTATCCGCCCACCTCCTCGATCCTGCCGTCCTGTTGCAGGACTGCCCCATCGGTAATCACGTCGGCGGAGGCTGCGCCCGTAACCTTGCAGACGACGTATTTTCCGCGTATCAAAGATGAAGCCATTACTCCTCCCGGTCACCGGCGGGTGGCTGTTGCCGGCGCCTTGGGGTTGGGGTTACCACCGGCTGACCCGCCTTGCTGCGGGTAAGTATAACCCAAGGGGGCGGCCCGACGAAGCCGGTGGCCCGGGTTTCCATACCCCAAACATGGCTGCCGCAGATATACGGGAACTGGTCTCGCCTACCGGCGGAGAGGATGTCGCGTTGTCTGGAGTCTGCCCCGGTGCCAGAGTTCTTGCAGTGGCAACAACTCTCTACTAGATTGTGACTTCCCTGCATTCCCCGGGTTCCAAGGTGTTAAATGCCTCGAGGATTCGCTCGACACGCAACTGAATACGAGGCCAGGAAGTTGAAAGCAGGACCAGCACTGCCAGACTTCTGTCAGCAATATTCTGCTGGTGCCTTAGGTTCTGGTCCGTGGTAATCAGAAGCTGATAGCCTTCCTGCTCCGCCCTGTCGAGCAACACACCATTTTGCAGATTAGACCATCCTCGTTCAAAGGCGGTATCGACTGAGTGCCCAGATAGATACCTGCGAAGGGGGGCGGGAGTGCCTTGGTCAAAAAGGACTTTCACGAATAAGCTGGGCCCGTCAGGGCCTTGACTTCGTGGTCGAGGACCGCCTCGACCTTCCACCTATCAACTCCGGGGAACCAGTCGAGGAACTCCCCTACCGATGCGCCATCTTTGAGATTCTCGAACAGAGCAGCTACGGGTACCCGCGTCCCACGAAATACCCAAGCTCCACCGACCTTGCTAGGATGGCGTTCAACTCCACTACAAGACTCCCAGTCGACCATATGATTGCCTCCCTCCGCCATTTGCATTCAATAAGGCTGGCCGCAACTCACCCAACTGCCCCCTTTTATTTTACCCAATTGCCAACCCAAGAGTCGCGGCTTTCGTGTTTCGCTGCTTAAAGCACCTCCGCTGACTGAAAAGTGAGTTTACAGTCCGACTACACCGCACCTGGTATCGGGAGTCTACCACACGGGGCCGGTGTAATTGCTGATAGCCTCGCGGTGGCTTACCGCCAGGGATTCTTGTAGGGTCCGCGGGGTAGCCGGGGTCTTTTGAAAGTCCCTGGTCAGGTGCTTCCCGGCTCACCCTGAGCTTGTCAAAGGACCGGCATATGCCATGGCTCACCCGGGCTTGTCAAAAGACAGGCCCGCCTCGCGGGGATTTCACTGTGCAATCAACAGACTCCGGCGTGCCCCGGCCTTGCTCCATCGGGTTAGTCTCGGAAGTGGGGCATCACCTGTTCGCTGAAGAGCCTCAGGGATTCCACGGTCTTTTCCGGGGACATGAGGCCCCGGTTGGTGAGCATCAGGTTGCGAATGCCGGCGTCGCGCATTTGGGACAATTGTTCCGCCACTCTTTGGGGCCCGCCGATAATGTTCTCCGAGGCATCGGGGTCAGGCGTCGCGGCGTATCCCTCCGGGCCCATGGGTGGGACTTGACGCTCCATCGGGTACTCGGCTGGGTTCCAGCGGGTGCGGTAGTCCTCCATCCTGGTGAAAGCATCGTATTGGGCGGGGAGGAACTCTGCCAAGGCTTGCTCGTCGGTAGCGGCCAGGTGCATCTCGCGCCAGACCCAAATCTGGTCCAGGTTGCGCTCGATGGCCGCCGGGTCGAAGCCAGCTTCCTGCATGGCCTCCCGGTACAACCGGATGTGGGCGGCTGTGGAGTTGGTGGAACGGCCCCGCAGGAGGATGGGACGACCGATGCGCCCCATCTCTTTGATCGACTCCTCGTTGAGGCAGGCCCGGGCCAGCCTGGGGTGGGGTTTCTGGAAGGGTCGAGGCCGCACCGAGGGAAACGAGACCTGGTAATACTTGCCCTTGAACTCTAGGTTGTCGGTGGTCCAGGCCTTGACCAGCAACTCCTCGGCCTCTTCCATCTGCTCCACGCCCAGTCCCGGGTTGGAGCCAAACCCAATGTACTCGTAGGCATTGTAGTTGGAGCCCTTCGCCGTCCCCACAATCAGGCGTCCCTGGCATAGGTTGTCCAGCAGGGCGGTCTGGATGGCTACCCGCACCGGATTGTGCAGCGGCAGTTCCAGGATGCCAAATCCAAGTTCAATCCTCTTGGTCTTCATCGCCAGGGCGCTGGCGAATACTAACGGGTCTCCGTATACACACTCGCCGGTGAAATAATGCTCGGCGATCCAGATGGCGTCGAATCCCAGCTCTTCCACCAACTCGGCCTCGGCCAGGCACTCCTGGATCGCCTGCTCGTCGCGGGAGTCGTCGAACTTCATCGGGTAGAAAAAATGCCCGAAGCGCATCCTACCTCCAACCCTTTTCGGGGCTTTGGCCCAATTCTCAGATTTCAGTGACTGGGGGCGAGTATATAGTCGGCCCCGGCGAGATTCAACCGACTATGGCATCCGCAAGGGGTTATTTGAAGGCGGTTGCCCCAAGTCATAGTCGCTCACCCCGTACTTGTCGATGGGTAGGCTCGCCATTAGCGGGATGCGCTAACCGCTCATCCTGAGCTTGTCGAAGGGTAGGCTCACCATCAGCGGGTCTCGGCAGAACGAAAGTGTCGGCGGTCATTTAGAGGACTACTTGCAGTATCCGGGACTTTTTGCGGGTAGGTCGGGGCTCCGACGCGGAGATGGGGCTTGTCGGGACTACCAGGCGACGTCTGATATAATGGCGGGCGAACGCTGCTTGGTCCTACTGTCCTCGCAAGTTTAAGTCTGGGGTGAAGTCTTGGAATTATTGGAGTTCATATCTGAAAGTCTGGCCCAGGTACACTTAAGGCTGATGGAGACCTGCGAGGGACTCACTCAGGAACAGGTGCTATGGCGTCCGGTCCCAGGGACCAACAACATTGGCTTCATTCTCTGGCACATGAGCCGGGCCCAGGACAACACGGCCCGGCAGTTGGCCGGGGGCGTCCCGGGACTTTGGGAATCGGAGAAATGGTACGAAAAGTTCGACCAGCCCATAGACTCGCCCGACCCCGGCGACAAGATGGGGCTGCAAGCACTGCCGATTCCGGACCTGGAAGTGTTAATCGGATATTCGCGGGCCGCCCACCGCTGGACCCAGGAGTTGCTAAGGGACCTCGACCCGGCAACCCTGGACCGGGCGGTAGACCCGTCGCGGCCCGAGCGCACACTTATCAGGTTGTTGCGTCACGCCATCACCCACAAGAACAACCACCACGGGCAGATAGACTACATTCGCGGCCTTCAGGACCAGACCTGGGACTTGCCGCCGGGAACGGGGATGGTGCTTCCCCAAACCAGCGTCCCGCAAGCCTAGACTTATCCGCCGCCGCCAGCGCCTACTCCGGTAGTCGCCGAAAGCCCAAGGGTCCCTCGTCTTCGATGTGCTTACGCCCGTGGGAACGCAACGTCGTAGTGGCTGCGGTCGGTTAGTGTCCGGGCCGCCATCAGCAAATTACCTGTGGGTTTGGTCGCATTTTGAGTCCATCCACTCCCGTCTTGTAATACGATGGGAGCCGGACGGCAGATGTTCGGCCTTCAGCCAGCCTGTTCGCGATCAGAGAGGATAATGCGAATGGGCGGAGGAGGGAAGGGTGTGCTGGAATGCAAGGGAAGCCTCCCCGATAGCCCGGCTGTATTAGAAGCTTGGTCTGTTCAGAAGCGGTACGATGGCGACTCCAGGCAAATAGTCGTAAATAGGTACGGGCTTGTCGTAGGGTCGAGTTACGCCCGACCTCACGAGAGCCTGGGGCGCTTCGGCGTGGTGGAACAGATGGGAACCCGTCCTATGAGTCCAGACACCCATCAACTGAGGCAACCCCAGCTTCCCAATGGCCCATAGTTCCAAATCCGCGCTAGCAAGTCGGAGTCGTCCTGTATAATCTGAGACGAAGGACACCCATACTGCTGGTAATATCCTTCGATGGGTCTGGCTTGATAGAGCGCTGGAGCTCCAAGACAAGGCGGGGGAGAGCCGCTATTCCCTGGGTATGGCGGTAAGCGTCGTGCCATTGCCGGGTGAAACCAGAGGTACCTTGAATTATTTGCCGTTTTAGACGGCAGTCAGTGAAGAAGCAAAAATGTGTGAACACTGTCCAATCCGCAAGTCATGGAGAACGGAACTAGCCGAGGATGATATTCTCCCCTGCGAATATGTAGAGGACTTAGACCACGATGGCTGCTCGGCACGGGCCATAGCCCTGGTAACCGGGCGGTACGTGGAAGACCATCTCTGCGTCGATTGCGCCGACAAGGAAACCGACCAATCGGATGAGGAGGTAGAGGACTTCCTGAGCAAGCATGGGTTTCAAAAAGGCGTGGACTATCTGGCTATAACTGAGTCCTTCGAGGAATGCACCGAGCCATCATGCGGCAATCCCGCCAGTTATGCCAAATTGGTCATCGAGACATGGGCTTATTGTGAAGACCATATGCTGCCTGCTGGTCACGGGGTAACGGAGGCATAGAAGAAGCAGACAACATGGAGTCCGCAGAAAGCACTGCGAGCCAAGTTCATAGGAGAGAAGTTTTAGTATTGAGAGCGTTGGCTCCCCAGGTAGGATTCGAACCTACGACCTAGCGGTTAACAGCCGCCCGCTCTACCGCTGAGCTACTGGGGAACGAAGATGAGGGGACGCTGCCATGCAGCGTAGGGGATTGTAGCATTTCCCAGTTAAACTCTCAAGAGTACGCCCGCCGCGCCCCACAGGGTCTTTCGATTGTTACCATTCCGTTCTTACCCCTCATCACCCCGCCTTCGCGGAGTGCAGGCTCTGGGCTTGTCGTAGGACTCCCCAGCCGGCACAACCCCCCCACCCCTGGTTTCCGGCCTCCGCCGGAATGACGGACGTGGTATAAGGCCCTTCCGTACCACCCTTCACGCCGGGCTTGCCAAACCATCGGAACTGCCGGCACGCCAGGCCCATCGTCAACGGAGACTGCGCCATGCGGTTTCTGAGGGAAACGTCCCTCGCTGGCCGAGTGGCCGCCCCTCCCGCAATCCCCAACAGTCGGCCAACTCAGCAGCTCCAGAAATCCGTCAGCCACCCGGCCAGCGTATCTTAAACCGGGAACCCGGAAAGTGTGGCTCTCCGTTCACTATTGAATGGTCCATCATCTCTTCCGGTGGCGCCTTTCCCCCAAGGCGCCACCCCAGGGGACTCGAAGCCTAACCGGGTTATCGAGTCCCCACATAGAAGACGGGGAGAGCTTTCGCTCTCCCCGTCGATATGTCCGACCCTGGGCCAGGTTTACTTGGTCTCGCTCTCGATGACGCCGTTAGGCGCGAGCTTGAACTGCTTGGCCTTCTTGGATCCGCCTTGGGCAGCGTGATGGTCAACACGCCGTGCTCGTAGCTGGGGGCAGCCCGGTCGGTGTCAACTGTATTGGGCAGCCGCAGGGAACGGTGAAAAGCGCCGAACCGCCGTTCCCGGACCAGGTACTCGCCACCGTTACGCTCCGATTCCGTCTTGGTGGCTCCCTTGATGGTAATGTCGATGTCCTCCGGTTTGACCCCGGGCAACGACGCTTCCACCAGGATATTGTCTCCTTCCTCGCAAACGTCCAGGGGCATGGACCACCGCTCCATGTCCGGTTCCTCCGCCGTGGGGTAAGCGCCGCGCCACATCCGGTCTATGGCTTCCTGCATCCGCCGCATGTCGCTGAATGGGTCCCAACGTCGTAGTACCATGGATCAATACCTCCTTATTTTTCTAATCCGGTTGGGAGGGCCTTCAGCTATTCCCAACCTTGCAAGAAGTATTGTAAGAACTTGAGTGTAGAATGTCAAGTATATGAACTCTATACATATCATCTCTCATCATATTAGTAATATCAAACTACATTGACTTTTAGAGTCAAGTACGCTATACTATTCATGGAACGAGATAGCTAAAAGCGGCACGTTATTATGAGCACATATTACGAAATATTGGGCGTCTCCAAGACCGCCACCGAGAGGGACATCCGGCAGGCCTACCGCAAACTGGCCCGCCAGCACCACCCCGATGTCAATCAAGGGGACCCGGCGTCTGAGGAAAAGTTCAAAGACATAAACGAGGCCTACAGCGTACTTTCCGACCCGGACAAACGGCAGAAGTACGATAAGTACGGCGACCAGATAGCAGAGGCGGAAGCCCAGTCCCGCTCCCGGGGCGGCTTCCACCGCTCCACCTCTGGCGACTTCGACCACAGAGCCGCCGCCTCGGAGCCCAGCGGCAGCATCTTCGACCAACTGTTCCGTGACCTGGGCCAGAAAATGCGGCCCGCGCCAACGCCGGAATACGCGGTTGAAGTGACGTTGGAAGAAGCCCAAAAGGGGGCCAGCCGCCTGGTCCACCTGCCCGAGGGTCGCCGGCTGGAGGTGCGCATTCCCCCCGGAGTGGACAACGGCTCCCGCATCCACATCCCCGCCGGGGGCAAGGAGAAGGGGGACTTTTACCTGGTAGTGTCGGTACAGGAACACGAAAGGTTCCTGCGGGAAGGCAAGAACCTCTATTGCGAAATGGAAGTGCCCCTGGAGGACGTGGTCCTGGGGGGAGAAATAACCGTCCCCACCCTAACCGGAAAGGTGGCCCTGACCATTCCCCCCGAGACCCAGAACGGCCAGCGGTTCCGTTTGGCGGGCCAGGGAATGCCTACCCTGAACCAGCCGGGGCAGCGGGGAGACCTGTTCGCCACGGTAAAGGTGTCCATGCCAACGGGACTCTCGGAACAAGAGCGGGGGCTGTTCCGCCAGATTAAGGAGTCCCGGGCCGCCAGGAGTAGATAATATGATGGATGAAGGACAGTTCCAAGATGAGCCTTGCTTTGTTATCAGCGTGGCCGCCCGCATTGTGGGGCTGCACGCCCAGACCCTGCGCTACTACGAGCGCGTCGGGTTAATCTGGCCTTCCCGGTCCCGGGGCAAACAGCGGCTGTATTCCCCGGCGGACATCCAACGGTTGAACCGCATCAAGACCTTCACCGAGGACATGGGCCTGAACCTGGCCGGCGCCGAGGTGGCCCTGAAGCTGGCCGACCGCATCGAGCAGTTGGAAGCCCAGGTACAGGACCTGTCCGACGAACTCGACCGAATGCGCCGGACCCAGGGTGTGGGCAGCCAGCCGAGGAGCGCCAACGCTCCCCAGGACCAGCCCAACACCCACCACAGCCGCTGACGCGCCCCCCCACCTACCAGTACAGCGTCTACCCAGGTGCGGCTTTAGAATGTCTGCGCCGGCCCTGCGGCGACTAATTCCACCAAGTGAAGTGACAAGACAGGCCCAAACCCTGCTCGCCAAGGAGATAAATCAGATGGTCTTGAAACCTGAACAGTTCACCGAACAAGCCCAAGAAGCCCTACGCCGCTCCCAGGAGTTGGTGCAGCAATACCAACACAGCCAGTGGGACGTGGAGCATATCCTCCTGGCCCTGCTGGACTTGGGAAACGGCCTTCCCACGGAAATCATCGTCGAGTTGGGCATTTCCGCGGACGCATTCAAGGCCAGGTTGCGCCAGTTCCTGGACGCCGGACCCAAGGTGCTCCAGGGGGGGCAGCAGATATACACCACTCCCCGGGTGCAGCGTCTGCTGGAAAACGCCCGTCAAGAGTCGGCGCGGCTGAAGGACGATTTCATCGGCGTCGACCACCTGTTCATCGCCGCCATTATGGAGCCCCAGGGGGACTCGGCCCGGGTTTTCAAAGAGTTCAATATCGACCAGGAACGGGCCTACCAGCCGCTGCAAAAGATTCGGGGCAGCCACCGGGTGGACGCCCCCCGGGCCGAAAGCCACTACCGCTCCCTGGAAAAGTACAGCATCGACCTGACCAAGTTGGCCCAGGAGGGCAAGCTGGACCCGGTGGTTGGCCGAAACGATGAAATTCGCCAGGTGATGCAGACCCTCACCCGCCGCAAGAAGAACAACCCGGTCATCATCGGCGAGGCCGGCGTGGGCAAGACCGCCATCGCCGAGGGCCTGGCCCTGCGCATTGCCGCCGGGGACGTACCCGGCTCCCTGAAGGACCGCCGGGTGTTGGCCCTGGACATGGCGGCCCTGGTCGCCGGTTCCAAGTTCCGCGGCGAGTTTGAAGAGCGTCTCAAGTCGGTGATGGACGAGGTGAAACAGGCCCAGCGGGAAGTCATCCTCTTCCTGGACGAAATTCATACCATGGTGGGCGCCGGGGCCTCCGAGGGGGGAATCGACGCCAGCAACATGCTGAAGCCGGCCCTGGCCCGGGGCGAACTCCAGTGCATCGGGGCCACCACCAACGACGAGTACCGGCGCTATATCGAGAAGGACTCCGCCCTGGAGCGCCGCTTCCAACCCATCTACCTGGAGGAGCCTTCGGTGGAGGAAACGGTGGAGATCCTGCGGGCGCTGAAGGCCCGTTATGAGTCCCACCACCGGGTAACCTTCGAGGACACGGCGCTGGTGGCCGCGGCCCGGCTGAGCGACCGCTACATTACCGACCGGCAACTGCCCGACAAGGCCATAGACTTCATCGACGAGGCCGGCAGTAAGCTGCGCATCGACGCCGAAACCCTGCCGGGCAACCTGCAGGAACTGGATGGCCGCATTCGCCAGTTGGCCGACCAGGAAGAGGCCGAGGCCCAGCGTTCCAACTACGAGCGCGCCGCCCAACTCCGCACCGAGCGGCTGCGCTATGAAGAGGAACGGGAGGTGGAACGTCAACGCCTGTTGGGCGGGCACAAGATGGACATGGTGGTGGACGAGGTGGACATCGCCGAACTGGTCTCCCAGTGGACGGGTATACCCACCGGACGCCTGCTGGAACGGGAGGCGGAACGCCTCATTCACATGGAAGAAAGCCTGCACCAGCGGTTAATCGGCCAGGAAGAGGCGGTGGTGGCCGTGTCCGAAGCCATCCGGCGCTCCCGCTCCGGCCTCAGCGACCCCCGGCGTCCCATCGGGAGCTTCATCTTCCTGGGGCCTACCGGGGTCGGCAAGACCGAGTTGAGCAAGGCGCTGGCCGACTTCCTATTCGATGATGAGAGCAACATGGTGCGTATCGACATGTCCGAGTACATGGAGAAGCACACTGTCTCCCGCCTAATCGGCGCTCCCCCGGGTTACATCGGCTACGACGAAGGGGGCCAGTTGACCGAGGCGGTGCGGCGGCGGCCCTACCGCGTGGTCCTCTTCGACGAGATTGAAAAGGCCCACCCGGACGTTTTCAACATCCTGCTCCAAATCCTTGAGGACGGACGCCTGACCGACGGTCACGGACGCACCGTGGACTTTCGCAACACCGTAATCATTATGACCAGCAACCTGGGCACCGGCGACCTGGACCGCCAGCCCTTTGGCTTTCGCTCCGAAGGCCGGGACAACCGCGGCGACCAGGAGCGTCTGCGGACTTCGGTCAACGAGGCCCTGAAGCGGGCTTTTCGGCCCGAGTTCCTGAACCGCATCGACGACACCATAATTTTCCATCCCCTGACCAGGGAACAGATTGTCGAGGTGGTGGGGTTGATGGTCCAGGACGTGCGGGAGCGGTTGGCAGAACGGGACATCACCTTCGAGCTGACCCCGGAGGCCAGCCGGTGGTTGGCCAATGAAGGCTTTGACCCGGTGTACGGCGCGCGCCCCCTGCGGCGGGCGGTGCAGCGTCACCTGGAAAACGCCCTGTCCCGGGGCATCCTGAGCGGCGAATTCCAAAACGGCGACCACATGGTGGTGGAAGCCGCCGACGGTGGGCTGGTCCTGACCAAGTCGGCGCCGGTTGCCCAGTCCGCCTAGTCCCGGCGGGGCTAAAGAGGGAAGGCCATCAAGGGGCGCAGGCCCCTGCGCCCCTTTGACCCATTGGAGTCCCGCCCAATGGGAGGGAGACCCGGGAATTACCCTGGAGCCGGTATCCAAGTGGAAACATGCAGCAAGCGGAACGCAAGTCCATAACCATCGACGGGCTGAGGGTCAACTACATCGAAGCCGGAGACGGCCCAACGGTGCTGCTGGTTCACGGCCTGGGCACCTCCCTGATTACCTGGTACCGGAATGTGGACCCTCTGGTGGATGCCGGGTACCGGGTCATCGCCGTGGACCTGCCGGGGCATGGGGACTCGGACAAACCCCGGGACATGAGCTACGACCCCGAGGCCGCGCCAATCTTCCTACAGCAATTCCTGGAGGTGGTGGGAGTGGAACGGGCCACGGTGGTGGGCAGTTCAGCCGGTGGCCTGCTGGTAGCCATGTTCGCCCTGGCTCACCCGGAGATGGTGGACAAGGTGGTGCTGGTAGCTTCCGGCGGGCTGGGCCACGAGGTCTCCTGGTTACTGCGTATAGTTTCAGTGCCCGGGCTGGGCGAACTGCTCTACCAACCCCGGCTCCACCTTAACAGCAATATCAGCAAGTACCTCTTTCACCAACCGCCCCCCTTCCTGGACGAGGTGATGCCGGAGATGCAGCGGGTCCGCAACCTGCCCGGCTCCCGGTACGCCGCCCTGCGGTCCATTCGCTCCAGCATCAACCTGCTGGGGCTGCGCAAGCAACGGCACATCTTGGAACACCTGAAGGACCTGCGGGCCCCTCTGATGATAGTTTGGGGCCAGGAAGACGCCATCATTCCAGTGTCCCACGCGGCGTCGGTGCAGGAAGAATTGCCCCAGAGCGTGGTGCATATATTCTCGGAATGCGGACACTGGCCCCACATGGAGAAATCGGAGGAGTTCAACAGCCACCTGCTGCGGTTTCTTGACCGTCCAACCAGCCGCCGCGGACCGGCAACCTGCCGATGAGGGTTCTGCGCCGGACCGTACTGACCATCTTCGTGACCAAGTGGCGAAGCCCGCAAAACCTGCTCCGATTGGGGCTGCTTCTCCTGGTAGTCGCCGTCATCGGGGGCGTCTTTTGGGGCCGGTCCTACATCTCCTCCTCCACCCTGGGCTACGGAGGCGTAGCCCTCTCATCCCTTCTGTCCAGCGGCGGCCTCATCATTCCCGTGCCGGCCCTGGCAGTAGTATGCGCCGCCAGCGCCTACCTGGAGCCCCTGTTCATCGGACTCATTGCCGGGACCGCCGAGACCATTGGGGAGTTGACGGGCTACATACTGGGCTATACCGGGCGGGGCCTGGTGACCCAGAGGAGGATATACCAGCGACTGGAAATCTGGGTGCGCCAGCGGGGATGGCTGGTGCTCCTGGTACTCTCAGTATTGCCCAACCCTCTGTTTGACCTGGCGGGTATAACCGCGGGGGCGCTGCGCTATCCCCTATGGAGGTTTCTGGCGGTGGTACTGGTGGGAAAACTGGTGAAGTTCCTGGCCATTGCCTACGCTTGCGCCTGGGGAATTGCCTGGATTGCGTCCCTGGCAGACTAACCGAGGGTTGACCGGGCTCGCTATGCCCCGGCCTGCACCGCCCCGGTCATCTCCCCAACGCTGCTGATGCCCCGCTCGCCCAGGTAGGCGTAGAGCCCCTCCAGGATGCGGAAGGGGGCCCACAGGTCGGCCAGGTTGGCGCTGCCCACCTGCACCGCCGTGGCCCCAGCCAGCAGGAACTCCACCACGTGCTCGGCGGTGAATATGCCGCCAACCCCAATGATGGGTACGTCCACCACCTGGGCGGCGCGGTAGACCAGGGCCAGGGACACCGGGCGCAGACCGTGGCCGGAGAGGCCCCCGGTGACCGCCCCCAACACCGGCTTCCTGGTCTCGATGTCTATGGTCATCGCCGGTATGGTGTTGCAGATGGTCAGGGCGTCGGCGCCGGCAGCCACGGCGGCCCGGGCGATTACGGTTATGTCGGGCACGTTGGGGGCCAGCTTCACCAGCAGGGGCAGGTCGGTATTGGCGCGCACCGCAGCCACGGCGGCGGCGGTCGATTGGGAACTGTGGGCAAAGAGGGCCCCGTTTTCCACGTTGGGGCAACTGAGGTTCAACTCGATGGCCCGAAAGCCATCGACTCCTTGGGTCAGGGAGGCCATCTCGCCGAACTGCTCCACGCTGTCGGCGGAGAGGCTGAGCACCACGGCGGCGTTCCAGGTGGACCACTGGGGAGCCAGAATGCTGAGGGCGTCCTCGATACCCGGGTTGGTCAGGCCGATGGAGTTGAGGAAGATGGGCTCTCCGGCCTCCATCGCCTCCCGAAAGGAAGAGGGATACCAGCGGGGTTCCGGGTTTCCTTCCCTGGCGTGACGGGTGACGGTCTTGGGGATAACCGCCCCCAGGCGGCCCAGGTCCATTTCCGGGGAAATACCCCGTCCATAGCCGTCGTACCCGAAGGTGCCGGAGGCAATCATTACCGGGTTGGCCAGTTTGAAATGGTGGCTATTTCGGGGCGCCAGGTCTACGGTTAAATCCATCTTTCCCGATGCCACTGTTTTTCCATCCTTGGCAATGCCCGAAACCGTGGTCCGGCAGGCTAATACTACAGTTGCAGATATGTGGTGAGGAGTTTCAGGCGGCGTCGGTAATGACAGCGCCGGGCCGTTGCTTGGTGCCGCCGTCTCCACTGAGACCACCGCAGCACTGATTCGTCCGTAGGGTGGTGTCTCCATATCAGCCGGTAGAGTAACCGCCGAACCTCGGGCACCGTCAGCGGTATCAGCCTTTCCTCCAAACTGGGGCAGCCCCCTTTTCTCCCAGACGTCCCGGCGACGATGCCTGGCGCCGTACCACCGCCAGGTAGGCGTGGGCCAGCATCGCCAGGGTGATGTGCCGGTACCAGCCGTCCCACCGGCGCACCTCGTATTGGTCCAGTCCCACCTGTCCCTTGGCCTCCTCAAAGCATTCCTCAATGGCCCACCGGGTTCCGGCCACCCGCACCAGTTCCTCCAGGGCTGTTCCCGTCGGGCCGTAGCACACGTAGTAGGCCAGTTCCTCGGGCTTGGCCACGCTGCGCCGGGCCAGCAGCCAGTACCCCTTGCCAGGTTCTCTCAGGGGCCGAATATCCACCAAGGCCCAGTCGTAGACCCGAGGACCCTTGGCCCCATCACCGGCGCTCAGCCGGACCCAGCCCGACTCTTCAACCCCAGACGCCAGCCGGTCAGCCCGCACTTGGCGCGGACCCTGGTCCGTCCCAGCCCACAACTTCTCATTGCTCTTGATGGCCAGCACGTGAGGAACGTCCCGCCGCTCCAGCCACAGCCGCAGGTTGCGGTCATTGCCGTAGACCTCGTCCCCGGTGGCCCAGCCGAAGGGGACTCCCGACTCCACCGCCCGTTCCAGCATCCGCCGGGCCAGTTGCGGCTTGGTGCGAAACGCCACTTGCTCCGGCACGCCAGCCTCCTCCCGGCGTTCCTGGTCATCGGCCCACACCTGAGGCAGGTAAAGCTCCCGGTCCAGCAGGGTCCTCCCCTTGGCAGTAGCGTAGGTCAAGAATACCCCAATCTGGCAGTTCTCGATCCGTCCCGCCGTGCCGCTGTACTGACGCTGCACCCCCACAGACTTGTTGCCCTTCTTCAGAAACCCAGTCTCGTCCACCACCAACACCCCGTTGGCGTCGCCCAGGTGCTCCACCACGTAGTCCCTGAGATCATCGCGAACCAGGTCCGCGTCCCAAATGTAGGTTGACAGCAGATGCTGCACCCCATAGGGTGTGGCGTCCCCGGCCTGCTCCGCCAGTTGCCAGCCGTTCTTGCGCTCCACCGGACTGAGCAGCCCTTTCAGATAGTCCAGCGATCGTCGACGTGGTTCGGGACGCCGGAACCGCCCCGCAATGCACTCGTGTACCCGGTCGATACCCTCAGCCCACCGGGCGACCTCTGCCACCCCATCCCCATGCACTGCCACAGCCTCACCTCACCACCCGTTGATTGCCCCAATCCTAGTCGTTTTCAATCTGCAACTGTAGTACTAACTACAATAGGGGTAGGGGCGCACGGCCGTGCGCCCCTACGACAATCGCTTCCGGCAGAATAGACTAGGGACTAGTCGTTCACCGAATCGTCAGTCTCGGCCAGCTAGCTGCCCAAGCCGTTGCCGTTGCTGCCGTTGGTCTCACCGGCGGGCTCGTCCAGCAGCACGTTGGCGGGGCTGGCCTCCCGGTGGTCCTCCGGCTCGGGGCCGAATAGCCCCGACAGGGGCGTCGGCGCCTCCTCCTCGACGGAGAAGGGGAATCCGGTGGGCGGCGGCGTGGCGGCCTCGCTCATCTCCAGCCATCCCGCCGGGATCATCTCCTCGATATGCGGCAGCATTTCCCTTCTGGGAGGCTCGGGGATTTCCGGCAGTTCCAGGCGGGCGGGTATGAGCCTGCCGATGATGACGTTCTCCTTGAGACCCAACAGCCAGTCGCGGGAGCCGCTGACCGACGCCTGGGTCAGCACCCGGGTGGTCTCCTGGAAGGAGGCGGCGGCCAGGAAGCTATCGGTCAGCAGGGAAGCGCGGGTCACACCCAGCAAGATTGGCTTGGCGGTGGCAGGCTCGCCACCCTCGGCCAACACCCTGGCGTTCTTCTCCTGGAATTCCACCTTGTCCACCATCTGGCCGGGGATGAAGTCGGAATCGCCGGTGGACTCCACCTGGACCCGGCGCAGCATCTGCCGCAGGATTATCTCGATGTGCTTGTCGTGGATGCTCACACCCTGGGAGCGGTATACCTGCTGCACCTCGTTTACCAGGTAGTCCTGCAGGTCGTCCTTACCCCGAATGTGCAGGATGTCGTGGGGGTTCAGCGGCCCGGCGGTCAGGGCGTCGCCCGCCCTAACCTGGTTTCCGTCTGCCACCAACACCCGGGCAGCCGCGGGGATAACGTGCTCCCGCTCCTCGATGTCCTCCCAGAGGATGGAGATGCCGCCGGGTATGAACTCCACCCGACCACTGATATTGGCCAGGACTTCCTCCACCGGAAGGTTGTCCACCACGGCGCTTTCCGAGCCTTCCCCTTCCGGAGCCTCCCCGTCCGTTTCCGGGGCGGGGAGCAGCTTCTGGGCCAAAATCATGCCCGGCTCCACAAATTCGCCTTCATCAACCAGCAGTTGGGCGTCTTCGGGAATGGCGTAATCTTCCCGGAACTCTTCCCGGCTGAACACCCGCAGGCGGCGGCCGTCTTCGTCCCGCTCCATTTGCACCAAGCCGTCTATGTCGGCCAGCAGCGCTGCGCCCTTGGGCACCCGGGCCTCAAACAGCTCCTCAACCCGGGGCAGACCGCTGGTAATGTCGATGCCAGCGATGCCTCCGGTGTGGAAAGTGCGCATGGTCAACTGGGTGCCCGGCTCGCCGATGCTTTGGGCGGCGATGATGCCGGCGGCCTGGCCCATTTCAATCAGTTTGCCGGTGGCCGGCAGCTTGCCGTAGCACAGGCGGCAGACCCCGCGCCGGGCTTCGCAGGTCAGGGGAGACCGCACGGGGATTTCAGTAATCCCAGCCTCCACAATTAGCGTGGCGATGGTATCGTCTATGGGCTCGTTGCGGTCCACCAGGATTTCCCCGGTCTCCGGGTGGCCGATGGCGGTGGCGGCCAACCTGCCAGCTATGCGTTCCGCCAGGGTGGCGTTGCCGACGACGTCGGGGCGGGGGCGCACCCAGTGAGCGTCGAAGGTCTCGCAGTCTTCCTCCAGAGCGATGACCTCTTGAGAGACGTCGATCAGCCTTCGGGTCAGGTATCCGCTGTCGGCGGTACGCAGGGCGGTGTCGGCCAGGCCCTTGCGAGCGCCGTGGGTGGAGATGAAGTACTCCAGGGCGGTGAGACCTTCCCGGAAACTGGACTTGATGGGCAGGTCAATGATGCGGCCCTTGGGGTTGCTCATCAGCCCCCGCATACCGGCCATCTGTTTAATCTGGGAGATGTTGCCCTTGGTGCCGGACATTGCCATGACGGCAATACCACCGTAGTTGGGCAATTCCTGCCGCACCAACTCCTCGGTCTGGTCCGACGCCTTGGTCCAGGCGTCCACCGCGAGGTTGTAACGCTCTTCCTCGGACATCAACCCCGACAGGAACTGGTCCTCGTAATCGGTGACCAGCTTGCCGGCATCGGTGAGAATCTGCGCCTTCTTGGGCGACACCTGAATGTCGTTGATGGCGATGGTAATTCCCGAGGTGGTGGCGTAATGGAACCCCAATTCCTTAATCTTGTCCAGGACTTCGGCAGTCTCGTCGTTGCTGAGTTCCCGATAAAGCTCGGCAGTCAGGTCCTTGATGCCGCCCCGGTCCATAACCGTGTTCTTAAACCCGAGGGAAGCAGGCACTATCTCGTTGAAAATCAACCGCCCCAGGCTGGTCTCAACCCAATCGTCGTCTTCTGCCGCGCCCGGCACCTGGCGGACCAGGATGGGCGCCCTCAGGTCAATCAGACCGGCGGCGTGAGCTATGCGGGCCTCGTCGAAGTCGAAGAACCGCATACCCTCGCCCCGGGCTCCCGGCTGCAATTCGGTCAGGTAGTAGCAACCCATCACCATGTCCAGGGTCGGGGCCACCAGGGGGTCTCCCGAGGCCGGCGACAGCATGTTGTGGGTGCTGAGCATGGCTACCTTGGCTTCCTGGACGGCCATCCGGGACAGGGGCACGTGCACTGCCATCTGGTCGCCGTCGAAGTCGGCGTTGAAAGCCGAGCACACCAGGGGGTGAATTTGGATGGCGTTGCCCTCAATCAGCACCGGCATAAAGGCCTGGATGCCCAGCCGGTGCAGGGTGGGCGCCCGGTTGAGCAACACCGGACGGTCGCTGATGACATCCTCCAGAATGTCCCAGACCTCGGGCCGGGCCCGCTCCACCATCCGCTTGGCGCTCTTGATATTGGGAGAAATGCCCAGCATCACCAGGCGGTGCATTACGAAGGGCTTGAAGAGTTCCAGGGCCATTCGCTTGGGCAGGCCGCACTCGTTCATCTTGAGTTCGGGGCCCACCACGATGACCGAGCGGCCGCTGTAGTCCACCCGCTTCCCCAGCAGGTTCTGGCGGAACCGTCCCTGCTTGCCCCGCAACAGGTCCGACAGGGACTTGAGCTTGTGGTTGTGGCTGCCCTGGATGGGGCGGCCCCGCCGCCCGTTGTCGATGAGGGCGTCCACCGATTCTTGCAGCATCCGCTTTTCGTTGCGGATGATAATTTCGGGCGCGCCCAGTTGAATCAAACGCTTCAAACGGTTGTTCCGGTTTATCACCCGCCGGTACAGGTCATTGAGGTCGCTGGTGGCGAACCGGCCCCCGTCCAACTGGACCATGGGGCGCAGTTCCGGCGGCAAAACCGGCAGGACGCTGAGAATCATGTCCGAGACCCGGTTGCCGCTCTTGCGGAAAGACTCCACCACCCGCAGCCGCTTGATGGCCTTCTTCCGGCGCTGGCCGGAGGTGGAGCGCATCTCCATGACCAGTTGTTCCCGCAGGGCTTCCAGGTCGATGGTGCGGAGAATCGCCAATACTGCTTCGGCGCCCATCGACGCCTGGAATACATCGCCGTAGCGTTCCTTTAGCTCCCGATAACGGGACTCGGCCAGGAGCTTATGGGCGCGCAGGTCGTTCAACTCGTCGACGGTGGTGTGGAGTTTTTCGCCGAGCTCCCCCTCGTCCTTGCTCAGTTGGTCCTGAACGGCGTCAATCTGCATCTGGACGGCGAAGCTCTCGGCGTCGGCCTCGGGGTCGCCCTCCCGGTCGGCCATGTTCTCCAGCTTCTGCCGCAACTCCAGGAGTTGCTCTTCGGCGGTCTGCTGGAGCAACTGCACGTTGAAATCGTGCTTGGCCTGTTCCTCTTCAATCAGCTCCGCCCGGGCTTCTTCGTCCACCGAAATGACGATGTGCTGGGCGAAGTAGAGCACCCGTTCCAGGTTGCGTGGAGAAAGGTCCAACAGCAGTCCCAGCCGGCTGGGGGTGGTCTTGCTGAACCAGATATGGGCTACGGAAGCGGCCAATTCGATGTGGCCCATGCGCTCCCGGCGCACCTTGGAGCGGGTAACTTCCACCCCGCAGCGGTCGCAGACGACCCCCCGGTAGCGGATCCGCTTATACTTGCCGCAGAAGCACTCCCAGTCCTTGGTGGGGCCAAAGAGGCGCTCGCAGAAGAGCCCGTCCTTCTCTGGCCGCAGGGTGCGGTAGTTGATGGTCTCCGGCTTGGTAACCTCGCCGTGGGACCAGTTCAGCATCTGCTCTGGAGAGGCGATGGATATTCGGATTGCGTTAAAGTTCGTGGCCTGGGTCTCGGCCCGTTCTGCCATTCTAACCATTAAATCGCCTCCATTGGCTCGTAGAGTTCGGTATCATCGACTATCCCCGGGGCCAACGCGGTGCGGTCCTCTTCGTTGAGCAACTCCACCGAAAGGCCCAAGCTTTGCAGCTCTTTCAACAACACGTTGAAGGACTCGGGCACGCCGGGCTGGCCTATGGGCTCTCCCTTGACTATCGCCTCGTAGGTCTTCACCCGTCCGGCCACGTCGTCGGACTTGACGGTGAGCACCTCCTGCAAGTTGTAGGCGGCGCTGTAGGCCTCCAGGGCCCACACCTCCATTTCACCGAAACGCTGCCCGCCGAACTGGGCCTTGCCGCCCAGGGGCTGCTGGGTAATCATGGAGTAGGGGCCGGTGGAGCGGGCGTGAATCTTGTCCTCTACCAGGTGAATCAGCTTCAGCATATAGATGGTGCCCACCGTCACCACCTGGTCGAAGGGTTCCCCGGTTCGACCGTCGTACAATTGGTACTTGCCAAAGGTGGGCGGGGCGATGTTCCGCTCCCGGTGAATCTTCAGGGCCAACTGTTGCATCCCCTCCACATCCAGGCCGGTGGTATCCTCGCCGGCAACCTCCTTGAACCACAGGCGCAGGCAGGATTCTCGGGCCTCTCCCCGCACGTTGTCGTCAAAGAGGCGTTTGGCATCGTACCCCCGGTCGGACAACCACTGCTCCACCTTGTCGTACTCGATTCTGGGCGACCAATCGGAGGGGGCAGCGTCCACCGCCCCGGCCTGCTCGGAGAACCACAGCCGCGCCAGCGAGTCCTCGATGGAGTCGTCCCGGGCGCCATCAAACACCGGCGTCCGGGCGTGGAAGTTCAAACCCCGGGCAGCCCAGCCCAGATGGGTCTCCAGCACCTGACCCAGGTTCATGCGGGAGGGCACGCCGATGGGATTGAGGATGATGTCCACGGGAGCGCCGTCTTCCAGGAAGGGCATGTCCTCCTCGGGAAGAATACGGGCTACCACGCCCTTGTTGCCGTGGCGTCCGGCCATTTTGTCCCCCACCGAAATCTTGCGGGTCTGGGCTATCCACACCCGCACCGCCTCGTTGACGCCGGGGGGCAGGTCGTCCCGGTTGGTACGGTTCAGCACCTTGACGTCAATAATCTTGCCGCGCTCCCCGTGGGGCACCCGCAGGGAGGTATCCTTCACATCCCGGGACTTCTCGCCGAAGATGGCCCGCAGCAGCTTCTCTTCCGCTGTGAGTTCGGTTTCCCCCTTGGGCGTCACCTTGCCCACCAGAATGTCCCCGGGGCCCACATCGGCGCCCACGCGAATAATTCCCCGCTCGTCCAGGTCCCGCAGGCTGGCTTCGCCCACGTTGGGGATGTCCCGGGTAATCTCTTCGGGACCCAGCTTGGTCTCCCGGGCCTCCATCTCGTGTTTCTCAATGTGGATGGAGGTAAACATATCGTCTTTGACCAGGCGCTCGCTGATGATTATAGCGTCCTCGTAGTTGTAGCCCTCCCAGGACATGAAGGCCACCACCACGTTCTGGCCCAGGGCCAGTTCACCCTTCTCGGTGGAAGAGCTGTCCGCCAGGGTATGCCCCACTCCCACCACGTCGCCCTTCTGCACCACCGGGCGTTGGTCGAAGCAGGTACCCTGGTTGGTCCGGGAGAACTTGACCAGTTCGTGATGGTGTTCGTCGCCCTCCGAGTCAACTATCACGATGTCCCGCCCGTTGACCGAAGTAACCACGCCCGCGACCCGGGCCAGCACCACCTGGCCGCTGTCCCGCGCCACCCGGCTTTCGATGCCCGTGCCCACCACCGGCGACTGGGGCTGGAGCAGGGGCACCGCCTGCCGCTGCATGTTGGAACCCATCAGCGCGCGGTTGGCGTCGTCATGCTCCAGGAAGGGGATGAGGGCCGCCGAAATGCTCATAATCTGCATCGGCGAAACGTCCATCAACTCCACCACATCCGGTGATTCCTCCCGGTAGTCATCACCCACCCGCACTTCGACCCGATCGGCGACGAATTGGTTGAGGTGGTCCAGGACCGAGTTGGCCTGGGCCACCCGGTAGGTTTCTTCCTGGTCTGCCGATAGATAGAGGACGTTCTCTTCCCCACCGGCGACGAAGGGCTTTACCTGGATGACAGCGCCTTCGGGAAGTTTCTTGATGGTACTAACCCGGGACTTGGGAATGGGCTTGCCCAGGGCGACTATCGTCTTGCCCTCGGTATCGACAATTGCCTCGGTAACGGTGCGGCCCGCCAGGTCCGGGGATGTGCTGGGCAGCTCCTTGAGCACAGGACGGTAAGGAGACTCGATAAACCCGTAGGGGTTGGTCCTGGCGTAGGAGGCCAGGGAACTGAGCAACCCAATGTTGGGACCTTCGGGAGTCTCGATGGGACAGATTCGACCGTAGTGGGAGAAGTGAACGTCCCGCACGTCGAAGCCGGCCCGCTCTCGGGAGAGGCCACCCGGCCCCAGGGCCGACAGCCGCCGCTTGTGGGTCAATTCCGCCAGGGGGTTGGTCTGGTCCATGAACTGGGACAACTGGGACCCGCCGAAGAACTCCCGCACGGCGGCCACCACCGGACGAATATTGACCAAGCCCTGGGGGGCGGCGGTCTCGGGGTCCACCAGGGTCATCTTCTCCTTGACCATGCGCTCCATGCGCAGCAGGCCAACCCGCACCTGGTTCTGCACCAGTTCTCCCACGGCGCGAACCCGGCGGTTGCCCAGGTGGTCAATGTCGTCGGGCGCTCCCTGGCCCTGGTTGACCTTGATCATGGTACGAATCACCGCTACCACGTCCTGCAGGGTCAGGGTCCTCAGGTCGGCGTTGTCGGTCTGACTTAACCGGCGGTTCAGCTTGTAGCGGCCCACCCGGCCCAGATCGTAACGGCGACCGTCAAAGAACAGGCTCTTGAGCAGGTTCCGGGCGTTCTCCAGGCTGGGAGGTTCACCGGGGCGCAGCCGGCGGTAGAACTCTATTTGGGAGTTGGCGATGCGCTTGGCCTGGGCCAGATCGAACTCCCGATCGGGCCGGAGCCACTCCCACACGGCATGGAGGTCGTCCTGCCGGAAGTTGAGGTCCTTGTCCTCGGGCACCGGGTCCTTGTCCAGGGTGGACTGGATATAGCGATGGTTGTCGTCGGTGTCCACGTCGGTAAAGAGGGACAGAATCTCCTCGTCCGAAGCGACGCCCAGGGCCCGCAGGAAGGAAGTGGCCGATACTTTACGCTTCCGGTCCACCTTCACCGAGAGGAGGTCCTTGCTGCTGGTCTCGAACTCCAGCCAGGCCCCCCGGGAAGGGATTAGCTTGGCGAAACAGAGGTTTCGGTCGCTGGCCAGGTTCTTCTCGTAGACGAAGTAGACACCGGGGGAGCGTACCAACTGGCTAACCACCACCCGCTCGGCGCCATTGATGGTGAAGGTGCCGTTGTCGGTCATCATGGGTATGTCGCCCATGAAGATTTCCTGCTCCTTTATCTCGCCGGTCTCCTTCATCACCAGCCGGGTCTTGACGTACAGCGGCTGGGAGAAGGTTATCTCTCGCTCCTTGCATTCCAGGGGGGTGTATTTGGGCGTGCGGAAGTAGTGCTCCTGGAAGTGCAGCTCGTACTTCTTTCCGGTGTAGTCGGATATGGGGGAAATCTCCTGGTAAACCTCCCTTAGACCATCGTTCTTCAGCCACTCGTAGGACTGAAGCTGGCTGAGAATCAGGTTGGGAACTTCCAGCACCTGGGGGATTTTGGCGTAGGACTTTACCTCGGAAAGATGCACAGGACTACCGTTTTGAGCATGAGCAATACTCATAGAATTCCCTTCTCCTTAGTTACGAAGGATTGGAGCTAAAAACCGGGGAAAAAGGGCACAAAGAGGCCTGGGTGTTGGGGGTAGCTAGGGAAATGGCCAAAGTGAGTGTATGTGGCATATAACAGCAACTTTCCATTGTAAAGGTTTGCTGGAAGATGTCAAGCGTTTTCGCCGACAATTTTGGGGCATTTGGCGGGCTGGTGGAACCCGGACGGGCGGCGGGCTACAACTGAAACGGCGGGTGAAACTCCCCATCCGGCGCGGGTTCAATTTCCTGGGTCACCGGGTTCACTCGAAACCGCAAGTTTTCCAGAAGTTCATATCCGATAAGTGGTGTGGAAGCCGGTACGGCAATGGCGCCAAACCTTAGCCCCATCAACTCGCCGCTGGCATAGTAGGTTGGCACTTCCACCATGCCGGTAGCGCTCATCAGCCTCACCCTACCCCCGCTCGGTCGCAGTTCAAGGGCTTCGATTTCCTCCAATGGCAGGCCCACGTAGGTGGAGCCGGTATCTATCATGAAATTGTAATCCCGTGTCTCGGCCTCGCCGATGATTCTCGCCGGCACTATGGTCACGCCCATCAACCGCTCCTTTACCAAGGGTAATTGCACCACAGAGACGCTGAGATAGATAAAACATCTCTCTAACCCCCAGCGTCCTCTGCGCCTAAGCGCCCTCCGGCGCCCCTAACCGCCGCCGGCCTTGACTTCCAGTCCGGGGTGGGTCATTTCCTCCGGGTTGAGCATTTCGTCCAGTTGGGCATCGGTGAGGTCGGTTTCCAGCTTGGCGACTTCGCGGATGGTCTGACCGCTGGCGGCGGCCTGCTTGGCAATGGAGGCGGCCTTGTCGTACCCGATGGCCGGCGACAGGGCGGTGCCCAGCATCAGGCCCTTCTCCACCATGTCCGGCCCCACGCTGGTGGCCTCGATGCCCCTGACGCACTGCTCGGCGAAGTTGTTGGCCGAAGCCGCCAGCAGCGCAATGGACTGGAGCAGGTTGTAGGCGGCCACCGGCATCATGGTGTTCAATTGAAAGTAGCTGCCCTGGCCCGCCAGGGTCACCGTGGCGTCGTTGCCCACCACCTGGGCCGCCACCTGAATCACCGACTCGGCGATGACCGGGTTTATCTTGCCGGGCATTATGGAGCTGCCGGGCTGCACCTCCGGCAGCACCAACTCCCCCAGGCCCGCCCGGGGGCCGCTGCCCAGGAACCGGATGTCGTTGGCAATCTTGTGCAGGCTGATGGCGATGGTGCGCAGCTCACCGCTGGCTTCGACGATGGCGTCCAGGGTGGCCTGAGCCTGAAAGTGGTTGCTGGTCTCCCGAATATCCACCCCGGTCATCTCCGCGAGGGTGCGGCAGGTGCGCTCGGAAAATTCCATGTGGGTGTTGACCCCGGTGCCCACGGCGGTGCCGCCCAGGGCCACCTGGGCCAGGGCTTCCTGGACCCGGCCCAGCCGCCGGATGGAGTTTTCCGCCTGCCCGGCGAAGCCCAGGAACTCTTGACCCAGGCGGACGGGGGTGGCGTCCTGCAGGTGGGTGCGACCGGTCTTGATGATGGGCCAAAACTCGTCGGACTTCTTCTGCAACTCGGCGCGCAGGTTCTCCAGTCCGGGAATCAGGTCATCCTTGATGGCCAGCAGCGCCGCCAGGTGGATGCAGGTGGGAATAACGTCATTGGAGGACTGGCCCAGGTTGACGTGGTCGTTGGGGTGAACGATGCGGGAACCCAGGTCGCCGCCCAGAATTTGCGAGGCCCGGTTGGCGATGACCTCGTTGGCGTTGGTGTTGGTGGAGGTGCCGGAGCCGGTCTGGAAAATATCGAGGACGAAGTGCTCGTCCAACTTGCCGTCGGCCACCTCCTGGGCAGCCTCGATTACGGCGTTGCCCAGGTTCTCGTCCAGGGCATCCAGCCCCATGTTGGTCCTGGCGGCAGCCAGCTTGACCAGTCCCAGGGCGCGAATGAAGCTGCGGGAGAAGCGCAGGTTGCTGATGGGGAAGTTGAGCACCGCCCGCATGGTGGAAGCGCCGTAAAGGGCGTCGGCGGGTACTTCCATCTCGCCCATGGAGTCTCGTTCAACTCTTACGTTCTGGGTGGACATTGCGTCACCGTCCTTATGGGGAAATTGCCTAATGATTTTAGCGGCTGTGCCGTCGGTTGACCATCCTCAACCGGGCTTTTCATTGCCACCCCGCCTTGTCATCCCATCTTGGCCCCCACCCTCTCTAAATGCCAGTCCCCCATATCCATACCGGAGTATTTCCGGCATAATAGGCCCCAACCCCATCGGCCCGCCAAAGGGGGAAACGCCATGCCCCGACAGACCGAGCCAAACGCCAATAGCGCCCTGGGAGACCTGCTTCGCGGCATGATGCCCCGTTGCCAGGTTCGCTCCGAGAATACCCAGACCTTCTCCAACCACCCGGGCCGCCATGCCGACGTGCTCATTACCGCGCCGGGCCGTTCCCCCGTGGTCGTCGAAGCCGAGTATGAACCTGCCCCCGAAGCGGAAAAGGATGCTTTCGACCGGCTGGGTCTCGCCGTCCACGGCGAACCGCAGACCATTGAGGCAGCCATTGCACTGCGCTATCCCCAGGCCGTAGAGGATGCCTACGACGTGCGCCAGGCTGTGACCGAGGCCCGCCTTTCCTACTGCGTTCTGCACGAGGACGGCAACCGCTTCCCCGAATCCGGCTGGCTGGAAGGCTCCGTAACCGACTTGGCGGACCTTATCCGCCTGGTATCCGTTCCGCAGAAGGCGGTAAACGAGGCGGCTGCCGCACTGGAACAGGGGATTGGGCAGGCGGCCAACCAGTTGGACGACATGGCGAAACTCCGGCCCAACATCACCCCCGCCATCGCCCGGTTGCTTGGGATGAGCGACGTTCCGCAGACCCGCCGGATGGCCTGCGCCATCATCGCCAACGCTATGGTCTTTCACCAGCGCATCGCGGGGATGCACGATGGCGTAAAACCCCTGCTCCTGGTCTGCGGCCCCGGCGTAGCCAACCCGCAGGATGAAACACTGGCGGCGTGGGCCGAAATTCTGAAAATCAACTACTGGCCCATCTTCGCCATCGCCAAGGACATCCTGGAGCAGATACCCGGCGACACCGCCGCCGGACTCTTGCGGGGACTGCGAGAGACCGCCCAACGAATCGACGCAACCGGCGTTGACAACGCCCACGACCTGACCGGACGCATCTTCCAGCGCCTCATTGCAGACCGCAAGTACCTGGCAACCTTCTATACTCTGCCGGCGTCAGCGGCATTGCTGGCCCGGATCGCGGTAGCCAAGATGGACGGGGTGGACTGGGCCGACGCCGAGGCCATCGGCAAGCTCCGCATCGGCGATTTCGCCTGCGGCACCGGCGCGTTGCTCTCGGCGGTCTACGAGCAAATCGCTTCCCGCCACGAGCGCACCGGCGGCGATGCTTCCGCGCTGCATCCTGTAATGATGGAAGAAGTCCTCTACGGCTGCGATGTAATGCCGTCTGCTATTCATATCACGGGGTCTACACTGTCTGGAATGGAGCCGTCGGTCGGCTTTGGACGCTCCCGCCTCTATACATTCGCTTATGGGCGTCAGACAGACGGTAGTGTGAAGGTCGGTTCGTTGGAGTTGATGCAAACGTCCGCGGTAATGAGCCTGTTCAACACTAGCGATCCTGCCCAGCGCACTGGCAGCGTTGGAGAGGAAACTGCTTCCCAAATAATCACGGACATCCCCGACCAGGGCTTCGACTTGGTGATAATGAACCCACCGTTTACGCGGGCGACCAATCATGGTGGAACGCACGCCCATGTAGTCAATCCAGCAGTCGCGGCATACAACGCCAGTAACGCCGACCAGACGGCGATGGGAGACCGGATTAACGAATTTGGGAAAGGAACTTGCTACCACGGCAATGCGGGTATCGCTTCGGGCTTTGCCGCACTGGCTCATCGCAAGCTCAAGCCCGGCGGTGTGCTGGCTCTAGTATTGCCGTTAGTCGCATCTACCGGTCTGTCTTGGCGAGAATTTCGGCGGATGTTGTCGAAAGATTACACAGACTTGGCCATCCTAAGCATAGCCGCCAGTGATAATTATGATCTCTCATTTTCAGCAGACACTGGTTTAGCCGAATGCTTGATTATCGCCCGAAAACTCAAGGCCGGAGAGACGGCAGCAACTCGGGGACGCTTCACATCGTTGAGCCATCGCCCGCAAGGTTTTGCCCACGCAAGCGAGATAGCGAAAAGCACAATAATTGCTGGTTCAGTTAGACGTATTGAGGACGGGCCATACGGTGGCACACCCCTGATGGTTGGGAACGAAATATCTGGCGAAATGCTGGCATCCCCCTACAGTGCGAATGGTCAATTGTGGGGCGCGGTTCGTCTGTCCGACTACTCCTTGGCTCAAACTGCCTATGCCTTGGCACACTCCGAGTTGTGGCTTCCCGGCAACCCTACGGCTACTGAATTGAAATTAACTCCGTTAGATACCATAGGCAATCTTGGTTTGGTTCATCGTGACATCACCGGGCCGCCGCCACGAGGCCCATTCGACAAGGTAGTACCGAGTCCGACGGCTACCTATCCTGCTCTATGGAACCACGACGCAGGAAAGGAAACGCGAATGGTCTGCGTGCCAGACTCAGCATTGCGGGTCAGGCAAGGGATGGAAGCAAAAGCAAGTGTCGTTTGGGATACAGCCAGTCGCGCACATTTGAATCTCGAATTTCGGTTCAATGCCCAACCGATAGCAGTAACGCTAACTGACCAGGTATCTATTGGCGGGCGGGCTTGGCCCAACGTAAGATTTGATACCAACCAGTTCGACTATGTTTTCGCAATATGGGGAAATAGCACATTGGGTATACTGTGCCACTGGTGGCATTCAGGTCGGCAAGATGCCGGACGGGGCGCCATGACCATCCGCTCCGCCGAATCCCTCCCCGTCTTGGACTTCCGCACCCTCAGTGACGAACAACTGGACATCGCCCAGACGATTTTTGAAGAATTCCACGACAAGGAACTGAAGCCCGCCTACCTCGCCGACGCCGACCCCAATCGGGCGCTGCTGGACCGGCGGGTGGTCTGTGACTTGCTCGGATTCGACGAAAGCGTCTATCAGGGTGTCCGCCGCCTGTCTGCCAAGTGGTGCGCCGAGCCGTCGGTGCATGGGGGCAAGGCGCGGCCCAAAGGAGTCAAATTCGCCAGCTAAGGCTTGAGGGGAGCGACACACGGCCCAAGAACTACCGGCGTGGGGCGGCGCCGAACGACTTTGCCGGCTCCTAAAGGATTTTGTCCTTCTCAACCCCAGGGCCTTTTCAAAGTTGCTCAAACCTCCGTTCTGCAAGGGGCAGGTCTGCAAAAGAGCAATCCATGCACAACTTGGATTCCGGCCTCCGCCGGAATTACGATGTGTGGTTTTATGGACAATGAAAAGGCCCTTCCTCACGCCGCCCCTTCCTTGACAGCCGGGTTATCATGGGGTCTGGTACTCCACCCACAATCGCGTCCCACCATTAAAATTGCTCCGGTGAAGTTCACAGAATACTTCCATAATGTGCGCCTCCGCCCTGACCGGGCATTCATCGAATTGGAATGGATTCAGCGAGTGATTGACTATCCGGCAGAGGAAGATGCTCAGGCTGATGGCCGAATCCGGCGATGGGCGCCAATTCCGGAGCTGGACGGAAGGTATCTGAGGGTTGTCCTTCTGCCGGACGGAGAGACAGTGCATAACGCTTTCTTTGACAGCTCTTTCAAGCCATGAAGATTAAGTATTTTCAGGACACGGACACCCTTTACATCGAACTTTGCCCCATTGAAGTGGGAGAGACGCGGGACTTGGACGAGAACACGCTGCTGGACCTGGACCGGGAGGGAAAACTCTGCGCTATAACCATCGAGCACGCTAGCGACCGCATGGTGATTCCCGCGTTCTCCTACGAACAAATCCCGGCCTAACACTCAGCGACAGAAGGACCTGTCGCTCTTCCTCGCGCCGCCCCTTTCTTGACAGCCGGGTTATCATGGGGTTTGATAGCCCACCCGACATTGTCTAGGAGGTCCCGCGATGGCGTCTCACTCGTTGGGGTTGACGTTGCACCAGGCGGCCCGCCAGATGGGCGTGCCCTTCACCCAGGAAAATGAACCCGTCGACCGGAACGTCCAGATTGGTGAAATGAACTTCCAGTATCTGGAATGGGGTAACGCCGGCAACCCCACCATACTGATGCTGCACGGCAATTCCCAACAGGCCCATAGCTGGGACTTCGTCAGCCTGCCATTGTCGGAGCATTACCACATCCTGGCCCTGGACCAGCGGGGCCACGGCGACAGCGATTGGGCCTCTGACGGCGATTATTCATTGGAAGCGCAGCAGCGGGACATCGACGGCTTTGTCGAAGCCCTGGGGCTCAACGACTTCAACCTCATCGGCCACTCTATGGGCGGGCGCAACAGCTACGTCTGGGCGTCGCGGAACCAGGAGAAACTGCGCTCCCTGGTCATCGTCGACACCGGCCCGGAGGGACAGGCCCGGGGCCGGGACCGCATCCAACGATTCAAGGAGCTTCCCGACGAATTGGACAGCTTTGAGGAATTTGCCAGCCGGGTGCAGGAGTACACCGGACGCAACCGGGAGCAGACCCTGGGGTCGCTGAAGTACAGCATCCGCCAACGTTCCGACGGCAAGTGGACCTGGAAGTACGACCGGCTGATGCGGACGCCGGGCCACCGGCCGCCCACCTACACCTCCGAGCAGCTATGGGAGTGCGTCGCCCGGATTACCTGCCCCACCCTGGTGGTGCGGGGCAGCCGCAGCGACATTTTCGCCGAGTCCACCATGCAGCGCATGGGAGAGGTGATTCCCGACTGCACCACGGTGACCGTGGACCGGGCCGGGCACCTGGTAGCTGGCGACAACCCCGCCGACTTCCTGGTGGCGGTGCGGGAACTGCTGGGACGAGTGGCCCCGTCCCCCAGCCGCTAACCGGCCAACCAGTCCTGAGCTTATTCTGAGGTTCCGCCGCGCGCCTGTCTTGGGCGCGCGGTTTTCTTATCGGGCCTTTCCCCACACCATTCCTTGTGACTGCCCTACCTTTGGCTGCCAGGCCATGAACGGGCGCCAAGACAAGCCACCGTCCACCCCGAGGTTGCCTAGGGGCCGGCCCCCCACCCCTGGATTCTGGCCTCCGCCGGAATGACGGTGGGGCGGGGGCCAGCCCATAAGGACCGGCTAACCTCCACTCTGGCTGCCGGCAGACCCGTAGGGGCGTTCAGAGCCTGCACTCCGCGAAGGCGGGGTGGTGACAATCAAAAGACCCTGGGCCAGCGCGGGCAAGGTTGCCTCGTGGCAGGCTAGAGATTAAGATACAGCGCAAACCTAAAGAGGGAGTGGTAACAGAATATGAAAGCGGCGAGACTGGCGGGCCCCAAGCATTTCGAGTTCTTGGACGTGGACCAACCCGTGGCGACCGACGGTGAATGCCTGGTCAAGCTGGAACGGGTCTCGGTATGCGGCAGCGACATCCGGCACGGCTACGGTCCGATTGAGCCGGAAGAGCATTATCCCATGGAGGTGGGCCGGCCCTGTCACGAGCTGGCGGGAGTCATTGTGGAGAGCCGTACCGACGCCTACCACGAGGGCCAACGGGTAATCGTCATCCCATCCCGGGGCCTGGGCGGGCTGTGCGAGTACATCGTCTCCGACCCGGGGCGCATGATACTGCTGCCCGACGAGGGCGGCCTGGACGAGTGGGTTATGTGCCAGCCCTCGGGCACCGTGCTTTATTCATGCCGCCAGATGGGCAGCGTGTTGAGCAAGAACGTGGTCATCTTCGGCCAGGGCAGCATCGGCCTCAGCTTCACCATGCTCACCTCCCGCATGGGAGCGCGCAACGTCATCGCCGTGGACCCCCTGGAATACCGCCTGGAGAAGTCCAGGCAGTTGGGCGCGACCCACACGGTTAACCCGGACAAGCAGAGCGTCACCGAGGTGGTCCAGGAGATAACCCGGGGCGAGGGCGCCGACATTACCGTCGAAGCCGCCGGTTACCCGGACACCTTCAACGAGGTGTTCCGGCAGGTGCGCCAGTTCGGCACCGTCATCATCTTCGGGGTGCAGAGCGATGACTTCGTACCCCTGGAACACAACCTGCTGATGGACAAGCAACCCACCATCATCCCCACCACCGGGGCCCGCAGCGGCGACCCTATCTCCCAAATCCAGGACATCGTGTCCCTGCGCCAGCGGGGTTGGTGCGACCCCTCCCAGCTAATCACCCACCGCATGGGCTTCTCCGACGTGCAGAGGGCCTACGACATGTACGAGCAGCGCCAGGACAACGTCATCAAGGTGGTGATGAACATCAACGAGTAGCTGGCTGCGCCGCCACTCAGATTGGGAGGCCCCCAACCTTCCCTCACGGGAGAGTTGGGGGCTTATTACGTTCATCCATTCTCCACCCGGACCGGGCGGCGGACTAGCTCCTTCAACAGCCCGGCTGCCCGTAGTTGCCGCAGCAGCCCTGCCGCTTCCGCACCTTGAGCCAGGTGTTGGACAGTACCAGGCCCAGTTTGCGCCAGGCCGGCATGGGCTGCCGCAGGTTCGCCATCAAGCTGTAAGGATGTTCCTGGCGCTCGCACATGGCTTTCCGGTTTTGGCAGAGGTTGGGCCATTAGTGTAACATGGCCCAAAAAGCCGCGAACTTCTGGAAGGGAGGAGCCTAATGGCCGCCGATTATCTGGACCAGCTAGCCCAATTCGTTGCCGAGACAACCCTGGAAGACCTGGAGCCATCCACCGTACTTGCCGCCAAGCGCGTAGTCCTGGATACCATCGGCGCCATCCTGGCCGGCAGCCGCTGGCCGGAGAACGACAACTTCGCCGGGCTGGCCCAGCAACTTGGCGGCGAGGGCCAGGCCACGCTGCTGGGGCACTCCTTCAAGACCAAGGCCACCTTCGCCACCCTGGTCAACGCCACCGCCGGCGTCGCTCTGGAGATGGACGAGGGCACCCGGCTGGGCGGGGGCCACCCCTCCATTCACATCACTCCCGGCGCCATCGCCGTGGCCGAGGAGTTGGATTCCAGCGGCCAGGCAATGCTGGAAAGTATTATTCTAGGCTACGAAGTGACCTCCCGGGTCGGCTCCGGCACCCAGGCCCGGGAGGATGTCCACTCCCACGGCACCTGGGGCACCATTGGGGCGGCGGCGGCCACCGCCCGGCTGCTGGGGTACGACGCCAAGGAGACCCGCCAGGCCATGAACCTGGCCATGTCCATGAGTCCGGCCAATACCTGGACTCCCTGCCTGGAGGGGGCCACGGTGCGCAATCTGTACCCCGGGCGCTCCGGCTTCCAGGGCATTCTGGCGGCCCACCTGGCCCGTTGCGGGTTCACCGCCGTGGCGGACGGCCCCACCGACCTGTACACCACCATCCTGGGGGACGGCTTTGATTACCAGGCGGTGGTGGACGGGCTGGGAGAGCCGGGCAAGTACCGCATCCAACAGAACTACTTCAAGCTGCACGCCTGCTGCCTGTACAACCACCCGGTGTTGGACGCGGTCCAGGCGCTGCAACGGCAGGGAGCATTCGCCGCGTCCGACGTTTCCCACATCCAGGTAGTAGCCCCGCCCATCGCCACCACCATGAACAATCCTGAGCCGCCCAACATGCTGGCGGCCAAATTCTCCATCCCCTACGCCGTCGCCGCCGCCGTCAGCCGGGGCGCTACCGACGTTACCGCCTTCTACCCGGACCAGGTGTCCGACCCGGAACTACGGCAGTTGGCCCACCGGGTGGAGGTGGTGGGCGACCCGGAGATGAGCCTGCGCCGCTACGACTACCCGGCGGCCACGGTGACGGTCACGTTGCAGGACGGGCGAAAGCTACAGGAGAGCGTGACGGCCCAACACGGCGACAGCGCCAATCCGGCGTCGCCGGACGAGCTATTGGCCAAGTTCCGGCTCCTGGCCGGGCCATCCCTGGGCGAGTCGGGGACTCAACAGGTCATCGACATGACCGACGGGCTGGACACGCTGCCCAGTATCCGCGCGCTGACCGGGATGTTGGGGGGAAGTTAGCGCAGGGGAGAAGCAATGTTGAGGAGCGTACAACTGACATGTGGTAGAAGCGAGGCAGGGCTAAAAGGAGGCATTGGTCATGGAAATTTCTTACGATCCTAACGTGGACATCCTATCCATCGTCCTGGCTCCCAGGAAGGTTAAGGAGTCCAAAGAGGTAACGCCCGGAGTGGTGGTGGACTTTGACTGGGAGGACCGGGTAACTGCCTTTGAAATCTTCGACGCCAGCAAGGTTGCCGACCTTTCCCAGGTCAAAACGTCAGTAACTCAGCCCAGAGAAGCGCGACCGTCTTGAGGACTCCAGGCGAACCCACGTACTGTCCCTACCCCTTGTCTCCTACCGGCCCCGCTGGTCGGCCCATAACAGGATGTGCAGCCTGGTGGAGAACCGGAACCCCTCCCGGACACAGGCCTCGGAAATCCAGGAACTCCGCTGCGCCAGGTCCGACGTGGCCCGACCCTCGGGCATGAGGATGATTCGCTCCCCCCGCAGCCCGTACCGGTCGCGCCAGGCGCATACCTCGTCGATGTCTCGGGGTTCAACGACTACAAACTTCAGATAGGCGTTGGGAAGTCCGGCGAAGAACTCCATTACGTCGGAGACTTCGCGCCGCGCCGCCGCGTTTCCCGAGGTCGCCAGCTTGGGAGACACGTTCCACTGGTCGATTAGTTGGGCCAAATCGTCGTTGGGGATGATGGTCCCGTTGGTCTCCACTTCGCAGTAGAACCCCTGGGCATTCAGGGTTTCGACCAGGGGGACCAGGTCAACCTGCTGCAAAAGGGGTTCACCGCCGGTTATTACCAGTCGGGGGCAGCCGAAACCCTGGATACGCCGCGCCACGTCGGCCACTTCCAAGGATATGACCTCGCGTTGATAGTCGTAGTTCTGCCAGTCCCAGGTATACTTGGTGTCGCACCAGGTACAGGTCAGGTTGCACAGCGCCAGCCGCAGGAACACCGAGGGAGCGCCGATATTCGCTCCCTCCCCCTGCAGGGAGTGGAAAATCTCCGGCTGGCCGCCGCCCTGCTGGCTCACCCGCAGCAACGTTTACACCTGCCCCAACCGCACCAACAGGGGGTCGGGAATGCCCGCTTCCTCGAAGCCCTTGGCCCGCAGCAGGCAGCTATCGCACCTCCCGCAGGGGGCGTCACCACCCTGGTAGCAGCTCCAGGTATGTTCCAGGGGAGCCTGCAACTCCACTGCCAGTTTCACAATCTCGGCCTTGCTCATGCTGATGATGGGAGTCTCCACCTGGAAGGGCACCCCGTGCTCGGCCCACAGTTTGCTGCCGTACTGGAGCGACTGGGCCATCTTCTCGAAGTATTCCGGGCGACAGTCGGGGTAACCGCTATAGTCGATGGCGTTGGGGGCCATGTACAGGCGCGCCTCCACGGTGTCGGCGGCGACACCCTCCACCTCGATGCGGTACAACACCTGGCTTTCCAGGAAGGCCGCCGCCAGGGAGAGGAAGATGGTATTGCGCAGGGGGACGTAGGTGATGGGGATGCTGGCCCCCATCTGCTGCTGGCTGCGGTCCTGGGGAACGGGGAAGCGTTCCGGATTGGTCAGGGCCGAGTACCAGGCCACCTCGCCCAGAAAGGATATGTCCAGAAGCTGGTGCTCTATTCCGGCCAGCCGAGCAATCCGGCGGGCGCAGTCCACCTCCTTGCTGTGGGTCTGGCCGTAGTGGAAGGTTAGGGCGGAAAGATGGTCGGTGTTGGCCTGGGCGTAGGCGGTCACCGTCGTGGAGTCCAGCCCGCCGGAAAGGAGGGTAAGCCCGTAGCTGGTCATCCGGCTACTCCCCTTCCTGGTACTCGGCGTACTGGTCCAACGATTCCCACACCCGTACCCGGGCGGGAGCCACCTCGCACAGTTCGCCCACCTTTTGGAACAGGGTGCGGGATATAACTTCGCAGGAGGGGTTTTCCTGGGGGAAAAGGTAGACCCGGCTCTTGGTCAGCCCCGATAGGCCGTCAATCAACTCGCGGTCATTGCTGTTGATCAAGAAAGCGTGGTCCCAGTTGTCGTCCACCCAGCCTTTGATGCGGCGCTTTAGCTCGGTGAAGTCATAGACCAAGCCCACGCCGTCCAGGTCTTGGCCGGTTAGAAATACCTCGGCGCGGTAGGTGTGGCCGTGGGGATAAGCGCACTTGCCCACGTAGTCCAACAGGCGGTGCCCGCTGTCGAAGGTTAGTTCAATCCTGACCGAGTACATACAACCCCTTGGTCATAATTCCCAGCATCCGGCTCGCCTCCATCCTGGCCCTATCCCATGTAGGGGGAGGAGGCCAAGGTCTACCCGCTCAGGCGATATGCTCCACCGACACCGCCGTGTGAATGCCTCCCCGCACCTTGTAGTCCAGGGTCACCTTCATGCGTTTGGGCTGGCACAGGGACGCCAGGTCTTGCAGGATGCGATTGGCGGCGTGTTCTTGGACAATCCCCACGTCCCGGTAGGACAGGAGGTAATACTTCAACGACTTCAACTCAATGCAACTGTGGGAAGGCACATAGCTGATGTAGAGGACGCCGTAGTCGGGCAGGCCAGTCCAGGGACATACGGCGGTGAACTCGTCAGTGTCGATGGACACCTCCGACTCCTGCTCCGGGTACTCGTACTGGAAAGCCAGGAGGCACTGGGCGTCGATGGCCTCCTCGCCCTTGATGACAAGCTGTTGGTCCAGGTTCTCGTACTGCTCCCTGAGTTCGGGAATGGTCGCCATGTGACTACCTCCTGGTGGCCGACGCGAGGGATGATTCCACCATGATAGAGGGCGGGCGGCAGCCGTGTCAAAAGGGTCAGAAACCCTTAACATTCTTTCTTGGGAATGATATTTATAGCAGAGGCAATCGAGTGAAGGACAGCGCCAGGTACGTTAAAATTATTGAATGGTCAGAAGAAGACGGCTGCTACGTGGGCAGCGCTCCCGGGCGGATGCCACGGTGATGACGAGAAGGAAGTGTTCTCCGAGCTATGCCAGGTCGTCGACGAGGTAATTGACCTCTACCGACAGGACGGCAAACAGTTGCCGCCTCAGCTCAGACCTCGGGGCGAGACATTGCCTCGCTGATTCAAAGCCTCTCTTGATGCTCTAGCCACTTCTTGGGTACAGTGGCTCAGGGCCACGTCCCGTTTGCCGCTTCGGGGGGGTTTTGCTACACTAGCCTCGTATTTCGCCTAGCCCTCCGGGGCGTTGCCATTACAGGAAGGAAGAAGGAGCAAACATGATCTACGAAGTACGGACCTATACCCTCAAGCCCGGCTCCACCCCACAGGTGGAGGAGGCCTTCGCCGAGGCCCTGCCGCACCGGGAAAAGTACTCCAAGCTGGGCGCTTTCTGGCACACCGACATTGGGCCCCTGAACCAGATTATCCACGTTTGGCCCTACGAGGACCTGGACGAGCGCACCCGGGTGCGGGGCGAGGCCGCCCAGGACCCCAACTGGCCCCCCAAGACCCAGGGAGCCATCCTGGACATGCAGTCGGAGATTTACATTCCCGCCGAGTTCATGCGGCCCATGGGCGGCGACCAGGCCCTGGGCAACATCTACGAGATGCGCACCTACACCTACCAGCCCGGCGCGATGGGCGAGGTGCTGAAGCGCTGGGGCGAGGCCATTCCCCACCGGGAGGAGTTGTCGCCGTTGGCCGCCGGCATGTACACCGAGCTGGGCGGGCTGAACAAGTGGGTCCACATCTGGCCCTACAAGGACCTGGAGGAGCGCAACCAGATTCGGGCCGAGTCCCAGAAGAGTCCCCACTGGCCGCCTCCCACCCGAGAGTTCCTGGTCAAGCAGGAAAACAAGATACTGGTTCCCGCCGCCTTCTCTCCCATGCACTAGGGGCGTCCGCCAAGCAGCCCCAACCGTAACCGACCATTGCACGATAGTCCCTGGCCCGACGCCGGGGACTATTTCTTTGGCAGACCTATCTATGAACCCTGGCGTATGAAATCGGCTACCCGTTCGCCAACCATCAGCACCGCCGGGTTGATGGGCGCGCGCACCAGGTCCGGCATGATGGAAGCGTCCACAACCCGCAGCCCCTCCCCGCCGTGCAGCCGGCCCTGCTGGTCAACCACCGCCATTGGGTCGGAGGACGAGCCCATCTTGCAGGTGCCCGAGATATGGGAGAAAGTCACCGCCTCCCGCAGCATCCAGGCGTCCAGGGCCGCGTCGGATTCCAGGTCGGCCTCCCCAGGCTCCAGGCGGGGTCCCAGCAATTCCTTAATCTCGCTGTGCTGGGCCAGTTGAAGGGCCTGCCGGACTCCTTGGCGCAGACGCTGCCGGTCCTCCGGTTCGCTCAGGTAGTTGTAGTCCAACCCTGGTTGGACGTAGGGGTCGGTGGAGGTAAGTTTCAGCTCGCCGCTGCTGACGGGGCGCAGCAATGCCACCATCATCTCCACCAGGTTAGCCCCGGATTCCCAGGTTTCGGCGGAGATGGTTGCGGCGTCCAGGGTCTTGATCCGGGGCGTGACAAAGGCAGCCATGCCGATGGACAGGTCGTTGCGGTGGGCGGAGCCGTTGGCGGTAAACCGCAGGGTAGCCCCACCCCGGGCGGGAGCGTCACCACGGGTATACCCGTCCTTGACCTGCCAGGTTACGTACAGCTTGGGGTGGTCTTTCAGGTTCTGGCCCACGCCGGGCAGGTCCAGCGTCACCGGAATACCCAGGCTTTCCAGGTGTTGCGCCGGCCCGATTCCGGACAGCAGCAGCACTTGGGGGGAGCCGATGGCCCCGGCGCTGAGGATAACCTGGCTGCCCTCTACGGTGAACCTTTCGCCGCCGCTCTCCACCACCACGCCGGTGACGCGCGTCCCCTGGAAGGTCAGGCGATGGACGGTGCAGTTGGCCCGGATGGTGTGGTTCAGCCGGTGGCGGGCCGGTCCCAGGTAGCCCAGGGCGGTGCTGAAGCGGACCCGGCTATGGTTGTTGGTTATGCCCGGGCCGACTCCGGAGGCGTCGGGACTGTTGTGGTCGGGGCAATCAGGAAAGCCCGCGGCCCGGCAGGCGTTGTAAAAGGCCGCCTGGGTGGGGTGCCAGTCCTCCCTTTTGGAGTGGTGTACGAAGATGGGACCATCGGAGCCGTGAAAGTCGTCCTGGTGGTCCACGTCGGTCTCAATTTTTCGGAAGTAGGGCAGGACTTCCTGATAGCTCCAGAGGTCGTTGCCCCGGGCCGCCCAATCGTCGAAGTCCTCGGGAACGCCCCGGTAGAAAGCCGAGGAGTTGATTGCGCTGGAGCCGCCGGTAATCCTGCCCCGGGGCACTGGCATATCCGGGTAGCCCTCGGTGGCCCGGGCGACGTACTGCCAGTTGTGTTGGCTGCTCAGCAGGGAGATGGGGTGCCCGCCGGCGGTGCGCAGGGGAGGGGCGTTCCCGCCGGTGTTGTAACCGAACTTAATCTCGTCGGGCAGGTGTTGGAATTCCGGGTAATCGGGACCGGCTTCCAGCAGCAGCACCGAGATGCCCGGGTCTTCCGATAGCCGGGAGGCCAGGATGCCCCCGGCGGAACCGGCGCCAATAACAATAAAATCGTACTTCATGGCTCCCCCCTAGGGCGTACTAGCCGGTATCTCCGGCCAAACCAGCATTGCCGTACAAGACTACGGTCAGCCTCTTCGCTGATTACCTGCGCCTCCCCGACTCTCGCTTCGCCATCCGCTCACCCTGAGCTTGTCGAAGGGCCATCCCGTGATTGGACAAGCCCAGCATGAGCAGGCACGGGTCAAATGGAAAGGGAAGCGCCTTAGCCGCAGGCCATGGCGTAGACGTGGCGGCTGCGGTTGGCCTCGAAGGGCACCTGGCTGCGGCTCCAGGAGTTGCCCCCGTCGTGGCTGGTGTAGACCCAACCGCCCCAGTTTACGCAGTAGACCCGGGAGGGATCGGCCCGGTCAACGGCAATCTCAAACATACGGTTGGGGGGAGTCTCCCCCAGGTCCACCTGCTCCCAGGTCTCGCCCACGTCCCGGCTGCGGAACAGTGTTCCGGAATCGGGAGTGCCGGCGGGGGAACCGCCGCCGCCGGAGCCGGTAGCCAGGTACATGGTCCTGGGATCGTCGGGAGCTACCAGGATGCCCCGGCAGTAGGAGCCGCCGGAGAACTGTTCTTCAATATTCACCAGCTCCCAGTGCATCCCCCGGTCGCGGCTGCGGAACATGGCTACGCGACTGATGGCGTAGACGGTGCCCGGCGCGGCGGCGCTGACCTGGACGCCGTGCAGGTCCAGGGTGTGAATGTGGGTGTGCGGCCCGTCCATCACCGACTCCCAGCTTTCCCCGCCGTCGCGGCTGGCCAGCAGCCCGCCCACTTCGATGGCCCCGTACATGTCCTGGGGATTGGACGGGTCAATGGCCAGCCCGATTACCCGCTTGCCAAAGGGTGGCATCACGGTGGTGATGTGGGGGAAGACCACGCCGTCGGTGTTCATGCGCTGCCAACTCTCGCCGCTGTTCTCGGAGCGGTAGACCTGGCAGGGTTCGTAACCGGCGTACATTATCCGGCTGTCGTGGGGATGGAAGGCCAGCGACCACACGTCCATGCCGGGCCGGGGCGCTTCCAGGGCCTCCCAGTGCTGCCCGTAATCGCCGCTGCGGTAGGGACCCAGGTTGGTGCCGGCGTAGACCACCGACGGGTCGTCCGGGTGTACCAGCAAGGAGCGCACCTGGGGGTTCTCGGGTAGGCCGTTGGCGATGCTGTGCCATTCCTCGTCGCCGTCTATCTTGCGGTACAGGCCGCCCTCGCCGATGTTGTCGCCCTCGCCGGCCAGTCCCACATACAGGTAAGTCTCGTGATTCTGCATGGCCTTATCCTCCTCCTGGATGAGTTGCCAGGATTGTTGTTTGTTCCAGGGTCTTTGTCAAGGGACAAACCGGGCCGCCGGGTCTTTCGATTATCCGCCGGCGGCGAATTGTCCACCACGGGGCAGAACAACAGTTGGGCTGTCTTCTCGACGGCCCAACCTCTGATGTTCCCGGTGGCGTGGGTCCACGGCCCCACGCACCGTTGCGGCCCTAGTTGTCCCTAGCTGCGATGGCCCGGCTGTACAAGTCGGCCAGCCGTTCGTCTCTCCATTCGATCTCGGAGTCGGCACGTAGCCCGTTCACGGCTTTCTCCAACGCCACGCCTCGCTCGTCTCCAACGCCCGTACCGGGAGGGAAGCCCGCTTCGGTTATCAGGGCCTTTTGGAGCCGCGCGATGCCAAGGTCTTCCCTAAAGTACGGGGCCACCCGGACCCAGTGCTCATCAACATCCTCGCCCATGTCTCGGATGTTGTTCTCGCATTCCTCCACCTGAGAGCAGGCTTCCCGGTGGGGTGCCATGTGCGCTTCGCCTTCGGCGACGGTTGGCATGAGGCCGCGCTCTTCGACTTCCGCGAGCAGTATGAAGCGATCCACGTCTCCGACGATGGTGAACAGGAACGCCTCGTCCTCGGTGAGTTCCGGTTGGACGCTCTGCCAGTATTCCGGGCTTCTCCGCAGTTCCCGGTACGGGACCTCGATGCCATCCACGATCGCAACTATCCGGTCGTCACCTTCCCGTTCCTCGTAGATGTTGGCACCCTGGACGGCGATGTAGCCCACCGTGGCAGCCATCATCGAGACGACCAAGACGCCGATTAAGGCCAGCCTCCACCTTGTGGATAATACAGTCATTGTTGTACCTCAACTTTCTTTGGTGTTGAGGTGACGCTGCCCTGCATCACCCCACGTCGTATTCGTCGGTGTGCGGGGTCATGGAAGGACCGCAGCACGGGATGATGTAGAACCACTGCGGGGAATGGTCCGCCCGTATTGGGACGTTGCGATAGCCGTCCGCAGTGACGGGCCAAGTCCTCGCCCCTTGAGGCGGAGAGTTAGAGAGGGGGTGACTCGCTCATGGTGAGCCTGTCGGACCGCGTACCGGCCCCTTAGTTCCGGTGGCGGGTCTGCTCCAAGGCGGTGATGGTGCCGGGCACCTTCCAGTCCACGTACAGCAGGACGTGCTCCTTGATGGCCTCTTCGTGGACCCGGCACATGGCGCACTGGGGGTCGATGCACAAGCCATGCCGGGGCTTTAAGTCCTGGCGCAAGCCCTCCAACCCCTCCAGCGCCTGCTGGCCGGTGGCGTCGCCCGCTCTGACCAGGGATAGCAACTCGTCCAACTGGCCGGCAATCCGGTCCATAACTTCCACGTGCTGGCGCAGGTTCAACTCCAGCCGGGTACGCGGCTCGTCCCGGTAGGGATTGGGAGGCGGAGCCATGCCCTGGTCTTCGGAGGGGCCGCCCAGCGCATGACCACAGGTCTCGCATCGTTCCTGGTTATCTCCGGTCATAGCCATCACCTCTAGCCAAGTTGGGGGCCGGATAATCAGGGCTGCTCTGGCAATTCCATTCTACTACGGGAATGGTTAGGCTGGCGTGCCCGGCGTGGTCACCGCTTATCCTGGGCCTGACGAAGGATACGGGAGTGGGACAGACTTACACTGAGCGGGGTTGGGCGCACGGCTGTGCGCCCCTACGGGCCTGTACCCTGCCAAGGGGGCATTTGCTTCGACAAGCTGACCTTGAGCGGGAAGACTGTGCTTACCCGACCCGAACCGCTTACCGCTCATCCTGAGCCTGTCGAAGGGCCCACCGGAGCGTTTTCTTCTTCCCCGTCTACGGTCGGGCTCCGGGGCAATTCCAAGCCGTTGTCGGCGGCGATGGCCCCGGACATGGCGGAGATAGCCACCTCAATCTGGTCATCGTCGGGCTGGCGGGTGGTCAACCGTTGCAACAACAGCCCCGGCCTGGCTATCTGCCGGCTTACCCACCAGTGTTGGTACCGGCCACTGAACCGGATAATCTCGTAGCTGATTCCGGCGACCACGGGAATCAAAGCGATGCGGGACAAAATCATCCACCCCAGGTCGTGGCGGCCCAGGAAGGCGAATACCACGATGGATACCAACACCACGGTCAGCAAGAAAGCCGTCCCGCAACGGGGGTGGGGCGTACCGAACCGGCGCACGTTTTCCACCGTCAGGGGCAACCCCGCCTCGTAGGCGTGTACCGCCATGTGCTCGGCGCCATGATAGGCGTAGACCCGCCTGATGTCCCCCAGAAAGCCGATTCCCCAGATATAGCCCAGAAGAATCGCCAGCCGTATGAAACCCTCGATGACGTTGCTAACTATGTCGGAGGCCAGCAGGGGGTCAAGGAGCCGCACCAGCAGCAGGGGCAAAACGAAGAATATGCCGATGCCCAGGGACAATGCCACCACCAGGGTCACGCCCAAGACCCACTTGGACGGGTCTTCCCTGGGTCCTTCCTGGTCTTGCTCCATGGCCAGGGTGCTGGAGTAATGCAGCGCCCGCATACCCAGGATGAGGGTCTCCAACAGCACCAGGATTCCGCGCACCAGGGGGAATTGGCGCACCGGGCCGGTGAAGATGCTGTTCAGGGGTTCCTGCAGGTTGACGATTGCGCCATCGGGGCGGCGCACGGCCAGGCTGAAGTAGCTGCGGCCACGAATCATCACACCTTCAATGACTGCTTGGCCGCCGTAGGTGAATCGGGGCAGGTCTGCCAAGGTCTACATCCTTCTCCGCTGGCCTGGGGGAGCGGCTGGTGCATCAATCATCAAGAAAGGCTGGGGACGCGCGGGGTTGGAGGCCACCCACAAAAAGACAATCGAGGGCATATACCCTCGATTGTTCAATCAATTCCCAGGCCGATTACTGTAAGTTGTAACGGCGGCGCATCCGCTCGATGCGACCGCCAGTGTCCACGATGCGTTGCTCGCCGGTATAGAAGGGGTGGCACTTGCTGCACACCTCAATTCGCAGGGCGGGCCTAGTGGCCCCGGTCTGGAAGACATTGCCGCAGGAACAAGTTACCGTGGCGTTATAGAACTCGGGATGAATATCTGATTTCATGCTCTGGCCTACCTATATCGCGTGGTTAGACTATAGAGGGTATACGCTGACCCGCCGCTTGCCCTTGAAAGCCCACTCGTACTTGACCTCGCCGTCGGTGGTGGCAAACAGGGTGTGGTCTCGTCCCATGCCGACATTGGTGCCGGCGCGAATCCGGGTACCCCGCTGACGTACCAGGATGGAGCCGCAGGTCACCCGCTGCCCGGCGTAGCGCTTGACGCCCAGACGCTTGGAGTTACTGTCTCTACCGTTGGAGCTGCTGCCCCCGGCTTTCTTGTGGGCCATTGGATTATCCTCCTGCCTGGATGCCCTGAATCAGCACCCGGGTGTAGTTCTGCCGGTGCCCCTTCTTGCGGCGGTAACGGGTCTTGGGCTTGTACTTGAAGACCAGAATCTTCTTGTCCTTGTAGTGGGACTGCACCTCGGCAACCACCTTGGCGCCGGAGATGAAGGGAGCCCCAAAGGTGACGCTGCCCGCATCGGCCACCGCCAACACCTCGTCGAACTCGGTCACCGAGCCCTCTGCCGCCGGAAGAAGTTCCACGTCCAGAACATCTCCCTCTTTAACCCGGTACTGTTTTCCGCCAGTTTTGATAATTGCGTAGTCCATATTTGACCTCAACCTATAAATTTTAAGGGCAGAGACGAAAGGCTGTCAAGCAGCCCGGCGCCAGGGCTTGTGCAAAGTCGATTGACATAAGCAAAGCCTTCCCCACAGATAGGAACAGCTACCACCTATCTGATGGAGGAAGGCCATGACGGAGTATAGGTTCCCGGAGTTGGATGTCAACGCTGCCGAAGCGCTGGAACCGTCCGTCGCTTCGGTGTTCATGGTTGAGATGGGCAGCGTGTTCGATTTTCTGAGCCGTCTGGAAGACCGCCGCAATGCCCGGGGCCTGCGCTACAAACTGGTTCACATCCTGACCTTTGTGCTGCTGGCCAAACTGGCGGGCGAGGACCGGTTGAGCGGCATTGCGGAATGGGTGTGGCACCGGAAGGAAGCACTGGCCCGGGCATTGGGCTTGGAGCGTCCCCAGGCTCCTCACCGCACCACCTACAGCCGGATATTGGGAGAAACCCTGGATGTTGCCGAGTTGGAAGAGGCGGCGGGCCGGTTCTTCAGCGCCAGCCTGACAGAGGGACAACTGGTTCAGGTGGTCATAGACGGCAAGACCCTTCGCGGCAGCATACCTGCCGGAGATAGCCGGGGGGTGCATCTGATGGCGGCCTATCTGCCTGGTGAAGGAGTGGTGCTGGCCCAGGTGGAAGTGGACGGCAAGGAAAACGAAATCAAGGCGGCGCCGCGCCTGCTGGAGGCCATAGACCTGCGGGGCAAGGTGGTCAGCGGCGACGCCATGCTGGCCCAGCGTCAACTGTCGGCGCAAATCGTGGAGTCCGGAGGAGAATACCTCTGGACCGTCAAACAGAACCAGCCCCAACTGCGCGACGACATCGCCGCCTTCTTCCAAGACGGACCGGCGGTGGGGGCCGGGGCCGGAGAATCCGGCTCAGCCGCCATGTTGGACAAGGGGCATGGACGCATCGAACGGCGGGTGCTGACCGCCAGCGACGGCTTGGAGCACTATCTGGACTGGCCCGGGGCACGGCAGGTCTTCCGGCTGGAGCGGCGCTTCGAATATGTTAAAACGGGCAGGGTGTCCTGGGAGACCTGCTACGGGATAACCAGCCTGGGGCCGGAACAGGCCACGCCGCAGCGTCTTCTGGAAATTGCGCGGACCCACTGGAACATCGAAAACGGACTGCACTACCGCCGGGATGAGACACTGCGGGAGGACTGGTGTCATTTGAGGCTGGGGCACGCTCAACGCATGATGGCGGCAATCAACAACCTGGTCTTGGGGCTGTTGTTGCGGCGCGGAGTCAGCAACGTCCCCCAGCAGCGCCGCCGGTATGCTGCCCGATGGATCGAGGCCCTGAAACTCATAACAACAATCTAATCAGACTTTGCACAAGCCCTGCGAGCAACGGGACGATTGCAAAGTTGTTCGATTCGCGCCGTCCGCTCGGTTATGGCAGGACTCCAAGGTTGAAACTGTGGATTCCCGCTTTCGCGGGAAAGACGGGTTGGCGGCGGCGGCCTGCCCGCCAGGACAAAAATCGCCTCTACCTGGAGAATCGAAAGACCCTGGCCCGGCAGCACGTAGCCTTGACCAATGGGGCGCCAGGTGTTAGCCTGAGGCTGGAAACAGAATAGCGCGCGGTGCCCCAATGTTGGGGAGAATAGGGAATCCGGTGCAACTCCGGAACGGGCCCGCCACTGTAACAGGGTAATCTTCCGACAGGCCTCGGCGCAGCCACTGCCTCGACGGGCGGGAAGGCGTCGGAAGGTGGAGACCCTCCAGTCAGGAGACCTGCCGCGCTGGTTAGACCGCTTCGTGGATCAAGCGGCCAGAAGAGCTTGGCTTCGGCCCCCGGTCCTGCGAGACGGGGGCTTTTGTTATACCTGGTGCCGGGTCGCCCTACACTGTCACGGGAGCGTAGCAATATGACCTACATGCCCGCCCAGCCCCAACTGCCACCAGCCATTGACGCCTTCTCCCAGGAGGAGCGCCAAGGGGTTTACCGCGCCGTCCAGACCCGGCGCGACGTGCGCCATTTCCGCAGCGACCCGATACCCGACGATGCCCTGGCCAGAGTAATCCGCGCGGCGCATCATGGGCCTTCGGTGGGTTTCATGCAACCGTGGGACTTCATCCTGATTGGCGACTTGGAAAAGCGGGAACAGGTGAAGGACCTTTTCGAGCGCGAGCGGCTGGCCGCTTCCTCCTTCTTCGACGAGCCCCGGCGTTCCCATTACCTCTCCCTGAAGCTGGAGGGGATTTTGGAGGCCCCCATCAACCTCTGCGTCACCTGCGACCCCACCCGGGGCGAGGTGGTCCTGGGCCGCAACTCGATGCCGGAGACCGACGTTTACTCCACCTGCTGCGCGGTGCAGAACCTTTGGCTGGCCGCCCGCAGCGAGGGTATCGGCGTCGGCTGGGTCAGTATCCTGAAGCTGCCCCAATTGCGGCGCATCCTGGGAATTCCCCACCACATAATTCCGGTGGCCTACCTGTGCCTGGGCTACCCGACCCACTACCTGGACCGGCCCCTGCTGGAGATGGTCGGCTGGCGGCCCCGCTTGCCCTTGGAACAACTGCTGCACTTTGACGGCTGGGAGGAGACCGGTTCCCCGCAAGAGCAGTGGCAGGGCTTCCAGGAGGCGGTCCAGTCCGACGCCTCGGCCATTCCTGAGAAGAATTAGCCGGAATGACGGGGAGGACGCCTGCCCGTTAGGATGCAATTGACTCTACCTGGACCATCAAAAGCAACTGGCTTGAAAGTCAAGAGGAAAAGTCATGGGCGGGTTGCGCCAAGACCCTATCGTCCGCATTCGGAAATCCCCCCAGCCCCCCTTTACAAAGGGAGATTAAGGGGGATTTCCACCCCTACCAATGTGGCGGCTTGGGTCTCCATTTGACCCGACAGCAATAATCAAAAGGCCCTGGGCTTACCCGTTCCCGCTATTCGAGACGCCGCCGGCCTGTGCTAGAATAGCGCCAGTTTTGGTTCCGGGAGGGCACGTCCCATGACCCAACAAGGGGTAACCCAGACCATCGACCGTTACCGCAAGCAGAGCGTCCGCCTGCTGGATAGCGCCTTCAGCGAAATGCGCAAGGGCCGTTGGAACCAGTCGGAGGAGTTGGTCTGGGGTAGTCTGACCCTGGCGGTGAAGGCCGTGGCCCTGAGCCGGGGCCGCACCCTGGACGGGCCCCAGGAGGTCCAGGACTTCGCCCACGAGTTGGGCCAGGAGCGCCGGGACCGCCGGATACGCGAGGCTTTCAAGCAACTGTCCTCCTTCTCCGACCTGATAGACCGGGTACGGGAGTCCCGCTCCCGCATCGACTACCTCTTCATCGCCCTGGACGACGTGGGCGAAGCGGTGGAACACCTGTGGCAGATGGTGCCCCGGGAGGGCGAGACCAGTTGGGAAGACGACGATGCCCAGTAGCCGCCCGCGCACCGTGGCCATCCATACCCACGGGTGCAAGCTGAACCAGGCCGACAGCGCTTCCCTGGCCCGCCAATTTGCCGCCGCCGGCTACGCGGTGGTCGATTCTCCCCGGGACGCCGATGTCTTTGTCCTCAACACCTGCACCGTGACGGCCAACGCCGACGCCAAGGCCCGCCAGGCCCTGCGGGCGGCCCGCCGGGCCAACCCCCAGGCCCTGATTGTAGCTACCGGCTGCTATCCCCAGCGCAGCCGGGACGAATTGTCCCGGGTTGAGGCCGTTTCCCTGGTGGTGGACAATACCGAAAAATCCCAGTTGGTGCCCCTGGTTACCGGGAGGCTTGACGGCGCCGGCAACGGCAGCCAGGCCCCGCGCCAGGAGACTTTAGGGGGGGTTGCGCCAGTCCCCCGGGGCCGCAGCCGGGCCATGATGAAGATTCAGGAAGGCTGCAACCAGGTATGCGCCTACTGCATCGTGCCCAAAGTGCGGGGGCGGGAGCGCAGCATTCCGCCGGAAGTGCTGGTCCGCCAGGTCAGTGAGCGGGTGTCCGAAGGCTACCTGGAAGTAACCCTCACCGGCACCCAACTGGGCTCCTACGGCTTCGACATTCCCGGCGCGGGGCTGACCGGTCTGTTGCGGACCATCCTGGAAGACACCGATGTTCCCCGGCTGCGGGTTTCCTCGCTGCAACCCCAGGAAATAGGGCCGGAATTGCTGGAACTGTGGCAAGACCATCGCCTTTGCCCCCACTTCCATGTTCCCCTGCAGAGCGGCAGCGACCAGACGTTGCGGGCTATGCGGCGTCGTTACGATATTGCCCGCTTTTCCGCGACCGTTGCGGCTATCCGACGCGCCCATCCCGACGCCGGTATTACGGCGGATGTGATAGTCGGCTTCCCCGGGGAGACGGAGAGGGACTTCCAGGACAGCTACGACTTCGTCCGGTCGGTGGAGTTCAGCGACCTGCACGTTTTCCCCTTCTCGGCCCGCCCCGGCACCAGCGCCGCCCACCTGCCCGACGATGTGCCGCCCGCCGAGAAGAAGCGGCGGGTAGCCGAAATGATGTCCCTGGCCGAAGGGGGATTCCGCGGCTTCCGCCGCCGCCTGCTGGGCCAGGAGCGCCCGGTACTCTGGGAGTCGAAGCGGAAAGACGGCGGCGTCTGGGTCTGGAGCGGCCTGACCGACAACTACGTCCGCGTTTACACCCGGTCCCCCCAGGACCTGCACAACACCATTACCCCGGCCCGGCTGGCCCGGCTGGACGACGCTGGCGTGTACGCCGAGGCAATAGCCGGCTAGTCCACCTTCCCAACAGGCGGCGGGTCTCGCCAGCGCCGCCAGGCCCCCAACAACCTCGGCGGCCAGTTGCTTCCAATAAAAATGACGGCCTCGGCGCTATGCCGGGGCCGTCGATTATTCCCTGGTACCCAGGTAGGGGATTTATGGTGAACAGAACTCAGAAATCCACCGGGCGCAGATAGGTGGTATCGGCCCGGCGTTCCAGGTAACCCGCTTTGGTATCGTGGCCGTGGGAGAAAACCAGCAGCCAACCCTGGCGCTCGGCGTCGGCCAGGACCTCCCGCTTCTGCTCGAAGGTGCCCTGGGGAGAATGGTCAAAGGCCGAGATAACCGCCAGGTTCAGATGATGGGGAGTGGGGACCAGATCACCCAAATACACAACCCGCTCACCGCCGTGATTGAACATCACCATCTGGTGCCCTTCCGCGTGGCCGTCCGTCACTATGACATTCAGGCCGGGAAAAATCTCGCTGTCCCCATCCAGTATTTCCAATTGCCCCCGGTCGGCAACGGGTAGAAAGGTCTCCATGCGATGGTGGCCGAAGCACCGCTCGTTGGGAGCGCAGGCATCCTCCCAGCAGGTCCGCTGCACGTAGTAGTGGGCCTTGGGGAAGGTGGGCACCACATTGCCGGACCGGTCCAGCCTGGTGCAGCCGCCACTGTGGTCAAAATGAAGATGAGATAAAATTACTGCGTGAATATCCTTGGGGGTCAGCCCAGCGCCCTTGAGACCCTTGGGCAATCGGCTGGGAACCAGTCCCATGGCCTCCTTGTCCTTCTCGTCGGCGATTGAACCAACTCCCGTGTCCACCAGGACGTTCTTGCCCGCCACCTGGAGCAGCAGGCAGTTCAAACCCAATGTTATGCGGTTCTTCCGATCTGTCACCACGGTATTTTCCCAAGCCACCTTGGGTACCTGCCCAAATACAGATCCCCCATCCAGCTTCACCACCCCATCACTCAGTATTTTGACAGTCGTTGACATCATGAAGCTACCCGACACCTCCAAAAATCGTTCAAATCCGGTCTCCGCATTAGCTGTCTTTGATAGAACTTTTAAATAAAATGGAAATACCGAAAAATGAGTTTCAGGGTTACGAAATTTGTCAACCTTGACCCGGGTGTTGCCAGTATGCGGAGAGCATAAAGCTACTTTCTTGCGCCGCCCTGCGGTCCGCTCCGGTTCTCTCAAAAGCCATCACCCCCTTGCAACGTCAAAGTACGGGCCGGAGTAAAGTCCCATTGCCGGGACGCCTCCCGCCGGGGTACACCCCGTGGGGTCTTGGGCACAGCCTTTCCGGTCCATCGGCCAATTCCAGACTTCCCCAGCTACTACAAGATACCCGATGGTGAGTTGGTAGTTGTCAAGGCATTATCCTATGTATTTTTTGAACATTTTTCAAAATATCGGACACTCCAGCGCCCCGGTAGACCGGAGCCTCGGGGTCAAGGGTGGAACACAAGAGGGCCTTTAGCGCGGTACAGCCGTGGATTCCGGCCTGCACCGCATTGACAGGGCCCCCACTCAGGACTGGTCATTCGGGCGAGGCAACTTCACCCAACGTCCTGCTCGGGGCGGGAGCTAAATTAGCCGGGCGGCCCACACCCTTATTCTGGTATTCTGGCCCAAGGCGCGAAAGACGGCTCGCTTGCCTGCTGGGGATGCCCGGAGCGCGTTAAAGGAATGAGGTGGGCCAGCAATGGATGTGTTGAAGAAGCGGGTATACGAGATTATGGAGGTGGCGGGCCCCGACGACCGGGCCAGCCGCGCCTTCGACATCTTCCTCATTACATTGATTTTCGTCAACGCCGTGGCCCTAATTGTCGGCACCGTCGAGCACATTCACCAACAGGCTTCCGTGGTCTTCACCAGCATCGAGAGGGTCTCGGTGGGCATCTTCACCGTGGAGTACCTGCTGCGGGTCTGGTGCTGCACCGCCGATCCCCGCTACTCCCACCCGGTGACGGGACGCCTGAAGTACATGGTTTCCTTCCTGGCCATCGTCGACCTGCTGGCCTTTCTGCCCTTCTACTTCGTGCCCCTGGTCAACCTGCACGGGCTGGACCTGCGCTTCCTCCGGGCCATTCGCCTGCTGGCCCGAATTGCCCGTCTGGGCCGCTATTCCTCGGGAGTACGCACCTTGGGGAGAGTCATCCAGGACAAGCAGAGCGAGTTGGCCACGGTGATTCTGGTCCTATCGGTGCTGCTGGTGATGGCGTCCTCAATGATGTACTTTGCCGAAAAGGATGCCCAGCCCGATAAGTTCGCCAACATACCCCAGGCCATGTGGTGGAGCATCATTACCCTGACCACTGTTGGGTACGGCGACGTGTTCCCCACAACAGTGGAAGGCCGGATAGTGGCCGGAGTGATTGCGATAATGGGGATTGGACTGTTCGCCCTGCCGGCGGGCATCCTGGGATCGGGATTTCTGGAGGAGATTCAAAGGCGGAATGCCGGACTCAGGATTTGCCCCCACTGCGGCGAGGAAATCCACGAGTAGCCGGTAAAGGTCATGGGACGAACGTTCATCCCTTCGATAAGCTCAGGCGGAAGGGGCGCCCTTCTATTCGCCACCGGGGATGTAGGGAATGAAGCCCTTCTCAAAGGCGATTTCCTGTATTTCCCGGGGCACGTACCGGGCATCTACGGGTAGACCATCCACCTCAATTATCCAGGCCAAAGGGTGTGTTTCCAGACGGCTGGGCAAACACCAGTCTAAATTCAATGGCCCCATGTCAAGGGCCTCACGAATCACATTGGACTTGGCCGACGCCGTGCTCTGGCCGACACCAAATCCTTTGCAAATCTCCGCAGCGCTCATGTGCGGTTCTTGACTTTTGTCAAATATGAAATTGGTTGACCCCAAGGCATACATGATGCAACAGGCCCAAACATCGACACGGCCTCTAACCAGGGGAGAGGAAAACTTTCGGCACAAAGCGGCGGTGGCTTGCCGCGCCAGTTGGCCGTATTCGTCGTTCAAGTATTCCCTGCAAAATTTATCGGTAAGAGCCACGATGGCGTCGAATTTGGCTTGCATCTCCTCGGGCACTCTTTCCGATTCACTGGAACTAGCCATACTCTCTACTCCATTAGCACCTGTCCTACAACTCCCCATCGTCACTCCCGCGAAAGAACAGCCTGCCCCTAGCTTGAACAGGGGCTACCCTCGCGAAAGCGGGGGCGGGAGTCCAGTCTGCCGAGTAGTGGATTCCCGCGAAAGCGGGAATGACGGGAAATTCCCAACCCAATTTTCGGATAGACCCTTAGTCCTGCCCCTGCAGCAGAATTCGCCTGACCTGGGGGGCCAGTTCCCGAGCGCGAGTCTCCAACCCCTCCGGCCCCACGTTGGTTATGGGGTGGGGACAGGTCAGGTAGGGGAACTCCGGGACACCCAACAGACGAGTGTAGGCCCGGGCGGTGGGCACGAAAACGTCGGTGATGATGGTGGCGGTGGGCAGCCCCTGCTGCTCCAGGGTTACTCCGTCGTGCAAACTGCCCGACGAGCAGCCCCCTCAATCGCCAACGCCGGCGATAACGAAGTCGGAATGCCGGTGCAACTCGGCCATCACCTCCGGCGTGGGCGGCAAGGATGCCGAGTGCTTCTGAATCCAGAAGATGTCGGCAAACTCGAACTCTTCGTTGAGAATCCGAGCGATGGCCCGCAGAATAACGTCGGAGTTGGCCTTGGAGTTGTCCAACAATCCCAACCGACCGCCCCGCAGGTCAACCGGACGGGGGGACAGGTTGAATGCGGTCACCCCAGGGTCGTTTCCCGTGGGGTCCACCAACTGCACCCCGGAACTTTGCCTACTGCTCATGTTAGCCTCCGCCAGAGGGTAATTTTATGGGGACGGTTACGGCCGGGACGCCGTAGTAATTCATTATAAGTTCGCTGTAAATGCCGCTGTTGCCCCCGGCTTTGACAATCAGCACGTCCTGGGGCGAGTCTACCGCGTTTACCAGGTCGGTCTCATCATCGGGGACAATTTCGCCTCGCTGGGCGCCCAGCCGTTTCAGGTCGGCCCGGCTGCGGCGGGCGTGCTGTTGCAGGTATTCCTGCATTCGGGGGCGGTCCCACCCCAGACGGCCCAACATTTCGGCATGCCAGTGCCCCACAATCCAGAACCACTTGATGCCCCGACCGAAGTATACAGCCAGACCGTGGGAGGTCATGGCATCGGCTATCGAGTCCATCAGGCCCTCGCCGGTGGTCCCGTAGCGGTTGCCCAGCATCTCCGGGTCCTGGATGGACGCCACGGTGACGGTGGACTCCTGGGGGCTGAAGCCCTGGCTCACGTGGAAGGGTTCCCAGGGGGTATTCTCCTCGTCCTCGCCGATGCAGACGCTGTACTTGCTCAGGGAGCCCATGCAGCCCCGGTCCAACAGGCCGGGGCGCTGCTCGAACACGTTGATGAGGATGAGGCGAATGGCCCGGCCAATGGTGGAGTTGGCCCGGTTGCCGGGACTGAAAAGATTATCGGTGCAGTTGAGGCCAATCTGCTGGCGGATGGGGCCATTGACCAGCATCAGGACGCCGGTGGAGTTGGTAACGGCGGAAAGCTCATGGATGCAATTGGGGTCGTGCTCGAAGAGGGCCTCCATGGTCGCCAGCACCACCGGAAAGTATTGGGGCAGGCAACCGGCCATGACGGTGTTGGCTGCGGCCTGCTCGGCGGTTAGCTCCCGGCGACGCACCGGGACCTCCCCCAGAACCAAGTCAGGGGCCAGGCCCACGTAGTCCAGCATGGCAGCCACCCGGTCGGGAGTGGGCGGCACCACCGGCAGTCCGTCGGTCCAGCCACGGCGGTAACACTCTTCGATGGCATCCAGGGGGTCGGACACCTGGTGGACGGGGGCGCGTCTTGGTGCGGTCATGGCAACTCCAGCGGGTATGGGCCCATTCTAGCAACGCGGGGCGCCGGGTTCAACGTGGCAGGGGACGCGGGAGCCAGGTGAAGCCCATCCCGCCGGTAGCAAAGAAGCCTTCCCATAAAGGGAAGGTGGCGCCTCTCCTGGTTCATGGTGAGCTTGTGGAATCACCGCCCGGTCCCCGCCTCCCTGGATTCCGGCTTTCGCGGGAATGACGGATGTCCAGGGGTGAGAACGCCATTGACCCAACGGCGCCAGCCCCACCCACCCTCTGGCGGGAGTACCCCGAAGGGCGGCCCGCCGGCCAAGACCCCCGAGACTGGCCCCCGTTGAGACAAGTTACCTTGCGGGGGCCAGCGAGTTAGATAAAAGCCTCGTCCTCCAGCATGGCCACGGCTGCCCGGAGCCGCCGCAAGACCCGCTCCCGGCCCAAGACCTCCATAGTCTCGAAGAGGGGCGGCGTCGCCGTGCGTCCCGTGCTGGCTACGCGCAGGGAGCCGAAGAACTGGCGGGGAGAAAGCTCTAGCTCCTCTCCCACGGCGCGGAACCTCGCTTCCAGGGCCTCGGGTTCCAGGCTGTCCAGTTGCTCCAACTCCGTTTGGGCCCGGCGCAGGGCCGTCAGCGCGCCGGGTACGTCCATCCCCCGCTGCACCAGGCTGTCCGGGCTGTACTCCAACTCATCCTGGAAGAAGTAGGCCAGCATTTCCGGCGCGTCCGCCAGCAGCTTCAGCCGCTCCCGGACCAGGGGTACGATGCGCAGCAGGTATTCCCAGTCCACCGGCAGCAGGTCGGAGGGCAGGTCACGTTCCAGGAAGTAGAGCACCCGACCGGCCAGGTCCTCGGTCGAAAGCTGCCGGATGTAGGTCCCGTTCATCCAGAGCAACTTCTCCCGGTCGAAAATGGCCGCGGGCTTGCTGACCCGGGCCAGGTCGAAGTTCTCCACCAGGAAATCGGTGGACATTATCTCCGTCTTGTCGTCCAGGGACCAACCCAACAGGACCATGAAGTTCTGCAGGGCTTCGGACAAGTACCCTTCGTCCCGGTACTCCAGCACCGAAGTCGCGCCGTGGCGCTTGGACAGCTTGGCCTTATCCGGCCCCAATATCATGGGCAGGTGGCCGAAGAGGGGCGGGGTGTGCCCCAGGGCCTGGTAGAGTTGCAGGTGCCGGGGGGTGCTGGGCAGCCACTCCTCGGCCCGCATCACGTGGCTAATTTCCATCAAATGGTCGTCCACCACGTTGGCCATGTGGTAGGTGGGAAAACCGTCGGACTTGATGAGGATGAAGTCATCCAGCAAAGAGTTGTCCCACTCCACTTCGCCGCGTATCAGGTCGTGGACGGAGGTGACGCCGGAAGCGGGCATGGCGAAACGGACCACCGAAGTCGCGCCCTTGGCCTCCAGGCCCTGGCGTTGCCGGGTGGTCAGGTGGCGGCAATGGCCGTCGTAGCCAATGGACTGTTTCTGACGCTGCTGTTCCTCACGCACCTGGGTCAGACGCTCCCGGGTGCAGTAGCAACGGTAGGCCGACCCGCTTCGGAGCAGCCTTTGGGCGGCGTCTTTGTAGGAGTCCAGACGCTCCGACTGGAAGTAGGGGGCGTAGTCGCCGCCCACCCGGGGCCCTTCATCCCAGTCGATGCCCAGCCATTCCAGCCCGTCCAGGATGCCATCCACCGCCCCGGGCACCAGGCGTTCCTGGTCGGTGTCCTCCACACGGACGATGAACCTGCCCCCGGTGTGGCGGGCATATAGCCAGTTGAACAGGGCGGTGCGGACGTTGCCGATGTGGGGCAGTCCGGTGGGACTGGGGGCGAACCTCACCCGTATATTATCAGGCACAGTAATCGCCTCCAATTGTCGCTTGACTACGGCTGAGGCCGGGCCCTGAATTCACCAACGTTTCGGTACGACGACGCCCGCTGTGCGGCGGTGCGGCCGTATCCACGCCAGTATTCCAGAAATTCGTCCTCGGAGTGAAAAACACCGGCTCCTTGCTGAAAATCAGACAGAGTTCCCACGGTACTACCTATGTTGGTGGTGTTGCCACTGCCGGCTTTGTCCCCGGCGATTCGCCATTTTTCCTGCATAAACACTTCAACGTCGGTAAATGGCGTGGGAATGTCAGCGACCTCCTGCGGAGAGTAAACCCGGTTGGCGTACTCAGGGTCTACCTCAGCCCGGCGATATACGAAGCCGATTATCCAGTGTCCAGCATATTGCCCATATGGGAACATTATATTCTTGGTGTCATTCCGCAGGAAGCTGGTATAACTTCCCAGGGTAAATGCGAAGTTGTCATCTTCCGACGTTCTATAGGTTGTTTTGACGTCAATGGCAATTTTGTGATTGTCATTCCGGTCTCGGGCCAAGGTGAAATCGGGATAGTAATTCTGTTTATCAGCATCGTAAAGGGCCAGACCTCGGCTGCTGGCATAAGACGCTACCGCTTGCCGGACGATGATTTCAAAAATCGTGCTGATTACCTTGGAGTCAGACCCCAGTGGGTAAATTCTCCCCTGCCGGTCTACGATGCCGCACACGCTATACCCATTCACTATATTGCTGAGGTAATCAAGGATATAGGTTTTCATCCGACAACCAAACCTTCCCGCATGGAGTGGCGCAATGATTCGGTGGCGCCAAGATGATAGAAATGTTCAAAGGTAGCGATTTTGTAGTCGGAGAACCAATCGAACAGGCTCTCATTGCGCCTAAACCGATTTTCCACCCACATGGAGTATAAAAACCGGCAGGGGGCTTGTTTGAGGACTTGTGCTAGGTGGAACGCGTCAATATTGTTCCAAGCATTGTAGTAGTCCGTGTATCTTCCCGCATACGGCGGGTCCGCATATATGAAGTCCCGCTCGTTTACCTCGGCAAGGGCGTCTCGCCAGTCGGCGCAGACAAATTCCCAGTCCCGACCCCGCATTGCATCAATGGCCCATTGTACCTGATTGCAGATCTTCGTAATGTAGGCCCGGCTAAACCGCTCCGGTTTCTTACAAAAGGGCGTATTGAAGTGACCTTGACGATTGAAGCGCATCAGCCCATTGAAACACGCCCGGCTCAGAAACAGGAAGTCCAAGGGGTCGCCCTTGTCGTTGAATCGGTCTCGGATCTGGTAGTAACGTTCAGCCCCTTCAGCCCGCAGCCGCTCCCCCTCAAGTAACAGGAACGCCTCCACTCCGGCGGCGGTAATCCGTCCCCCTTGCAGTTCCCGGTAAAAGCTGATGATGGGAATGCAGGAATCCGCAACCAGAGCGCGGGGTGGCCGGATATTCAGCAAGACCGCTCCAGAACCCAAAAAGGGTTCAAGCCATCGCCCCTGCCAGTCCCATTCAATGTGGCTGGCTATAAAGGGCACCAGCTTGGTTTTTATGCCCTGTGTCTTAATGGGTGGCGCTTTAGGTTTCAGAGCAACCGTGAGCATTTACGGCACCTTTCTCCAGGCTAATCGGCGGGCTTCTGTACAGGACCGGTTGAATCCGCCTTTACTGTTGCTGGGCCTCTATTTTGGCCCACGAGTCGCGCAGCGGCACGGTGCGGTTGAAAACTAGGTTGCCCTGGCTGGAGTCCGCCGGGTCGGCGCAGAAGTACCCCAAGCGTTCAAATTGGTAGCGGCTCCCAGGGGCTGCTCCGGCCAGGCTGGGTTCCAACTTGCAGGAAGCCAGGGCTTCCAGGGAGTCCGGATTGAGGTTGTCGATGAAGTTACTGCCCTCGGGAACGTCGTTGGGGTTGGCGGAGAGGAACAGCCGGTCGTACAGGCGCACCTCGGCGTCCACGGCGTGGGCCGCCGATACCCAGTGGAGAGTGCCCTGAACCCGGCGACCGTCGGGGGATGAACCGCCCCGGCTCTCCGGGTCGTAGGCGCAGTGGACCTCCACCACCTCGCCGTCATCGTCCTTCACCACGTCAACGCAGGTGATGTAGCAGGCGTAGCGCAGGCGCACCTCCCGGCCCGGGGACAAGCGGAAGAACCGGCGGGGAGGGTCTTCCCGGAAGTCGTCCCGCTCGATGTAAATCTCCCGGGAGAAGGGGACTTTGCGGGCGCCCATTGCCGGGTCTTCGGGGTTGTTGATGGCGTCAAACTCTTCCACCTGGCCCTCGGGATAATTGTCAATAACCACTTTGAGGGGATTGAGGACAGCCATCACCCGGGGGGAGTTGCGGTTCAGGTCTTCTCGCAGGCAATGCTCCAACAGGGTCACGTCCACCATGGTATCCCGCTTGGCGACTCCCAGCCGGTCGCAGAAGTCGCGGATAGCCCCCGGCGTGTAGCCTCGGCGGCGGTAGGCGGACAGGGTGGGCATACGCGGGTCATCCCACCCGTTGACGTGGCCGTCCTCCACCAACTGCCGCAGCCGACGCTTGCTCATCATGGTGTGGGAAATGTTCAACCGGGCGAACTCAATCTGCTGGCAGCGGTAGACGCCCAACTGCTCCTGGCACCAGTCGTACAGGGGCCGGTGGTCCTCAAACTCCAGGGTGCAGATGGAGTGGGTAATCCTTTCGATGGAGTCCGAAAGGGCGTGGGCGTAGTCGTACATGGGGTAGATGCACCACTGCTCGCCGGTGCGGTGGTGGTGGGCCTTGCGCACTCGGAACAGGGTGGGGTCCCGCAGGTTGATGTTGGGCGAGGCCATGTCTATCTTGGCCCGCAGGACGTGAGACCCGTCCTCGAACTCGCCGTCGCGCATCCCCTGGAACAGGACCAGGTTCTCTTCCACCGAGCGGTCGCGGTAGGGGCTGTCCTTACCCGGCTCGGTGAGGGTGCCCCGGTACTGCCGTATCTCCTCGGCGTTGAGGCTGTCGACATAGGCCTTGCCGTCCTTGATTAGCTGCACCGCGTAGTCGTAAAGCTGCTGGAAGTAGTCGGAGGCGTAGTAGAGGTGCGGCCCCCAGTCGAAACCCAGCCAGCGAACATCGGCCAGGATGGACTCGACGTATTCCACCTCTTCCCGGGTGGGATTGGTGTCGTCGAAACGCATGTGGCACACCCCGCCATCGTGCTCGGCGGCGATGCCGAAGTTGATGCAGATGGACTTGGCGTGGCCGATGTGCAGGTAGCCGTTGGGTTCGGGCGGAAAGCGGGTGACAACCCGACCGCCGTACTTATCGCTCTTCAGGTCTTCGTCGATGATGCCCCGGATAAAGTCGCTGGGGGCGGGAGATTCGGTAGAAGCCATGCTTCGGACTCCGCTATCAATTTGGTGATGGATGCTATGGATACTGATGGGTGAATATATTCACGCTCATGTGCAGATATTTTAGCATATTGGCACTTGCAGGGAAGGTGGTTGATTGCATCTGAGAATCGATGCGCCCCTCAGACAAGCCACAGCCTCCGCAGGTCGTCTTCCGTCCATTGCGTTGCGAGAATGACACTGGCGAGAGTTTTTCTGGTAAGCGTGGCACCCCCGGAATGGTAGTGGATTGGTACGGTTCTTCCGTCAGGATGCTTGTATATATAACCACCGGTCCGGGTGCTTCGTCGGCGAATGAACCCGTCTCGCTCCAAGGCTTGGATTATTTCTCTGACAGGAGTGTTCCGCAGAAAGAATATAAGCCTTCCCGAATTTCTCATACCCTGACGGTGACGACTTCCGATGTGGAAACTAATGTGTTGGTTTCGAATTCCTCCGGCAAGGGTTCATTGTCCTCTATGAGAACTTCAAGATATGCCTGGGTCAGCTCTCGCAGCGCCTCTGTAGCTTCCTCTTTGGTGTATCCCCAGGCAGCGCAGACCGGTATCGACGAAATTCCGGCGCTCCACCTGCCGTCTTCTTCCTGTTCTATCTCAATCTCGAAAATGTACGTCTTCACCTTAGACGCCTCCCGTCTCAACTGTTTCCCTTAGTACTACAGTTGCAGATATGTAGTGAGGAGTTTCAGGCGGCGTCGGTAATGACAGCGCCGGGCCGTTGCTTGGTGCCGCCGTCTCCACTGAGACCACCGCAGCACTGATTCGTCCGTAGGGTGGTGTCTCCATATCAGCCGGTAGAGTAACCGCCGAACCTCGGGCACCGTCAGCGGTATCAGCCTTTCCTCCAAACTGGGGCAGCCCCCTTTTCTCCCAGACGTCCCGGCGACGATGCCTGGCGCCGTACCACCGCCAGGTAGGCGTGGGCCAGCATCGCCAGGGTGATGTGCCGGTACCAGCCGTCCCACCGGCGCACCTCGTATTGGTCCAGTCCCACCTGTCCCTTGGCCTCCTCAAAGCATTCCTCAATGGCCCACCGGGTTCCGGCCACCCGCACCAGTTCCTCCAGGGCTGTTCCCGTCGGGCCGTAGCACACGTAGTAGGCCAGTTCCTCGGGCTTGGCCACGCTGCGCCGGGCCAGCAGCCAGTACCCCTTGCCAGGTTCTCTCAGGGGCCGAATATCCACCAAGGCCCAGTCGTAGACCCGAGGACCCTTGGCCCCATCACCGGCGCTCAGCCGGACCCAGCCCGACTCTTCAACCCCAGACGCCAGCCGGTCAGCCCGCACTTGGCGCGGACCCTGGTCCGTCCCAGCCCACAACTTCTCATTGCTCTTGATGGCCAGCACGTGAGGAACGTCCCGCCGCTCCAGCCACAGCCGCAGGTTGCGGTCATTGCCGTAGACCTCGTCCCCGGTGGCCCAGCCGAAGGGGACTCCCGACTCCACCGCCCGTTCCAGCATCCGCCGGGCCAGTTGCGGCTTGGTGCGAAACGCCACTTGCTCCGGCACGCCAGCCTCCTCCCGGCGTTCCTGGTCATCGGCCCACACCTGAGGCAGGTAAAGCTCCCGGTCCAGCAGGGTCCTCCCCTTGGCAGTAGCGTAGGTCAAGAATACCCCAATCTGGCAGTTCTCGATCCGTCCCGCCGTGCCGCTGTACTGACGCTGCACCCCCACAGACTTGTTGCCCTTCTTCAGAAACCCAGTCTCGTCCACCACCAACACCCCGTTGGCGTCGCCCAGGTGCTCCACCACGTAGTCCCTGAGATCATCGCGAACCAGGTCCGCGTCCCAAATGTAGGTTGACAGCAGATGCTGCACCCCATAGGGTGTGGCGTCCCCGGCCTGCTCCGCCAGTTGCCAGCCGTTCTTGCGCTCCACCGGACTGAGCAGCCCTTTCAGATAGTCCAGCGATCGTCGACGTGGTTCGGGACGCCGGAACCGCCCCGCAATGCACTCGTGTACCCGGTCGATACCCTCAGCCCACCGGGCGACCTCTGCCACCCCATCCCCATGCACTGCCACAGCCTCACCTCACCACCCGTTGATTGCCCCAATCCTAGCCGTTTTCAATCTGCAACTGTAGTATTAGAGCCTATCCTAATATCACCACAGATATGGTTTTCCTTAGCTGTGTGCAGGCCGTTAATTTGTTTTTAGGATAGGCACTTAGAGGGTGTGTGAACAGGTCAGTGGGATACGGTATTCCCATCATATCCCCAGGGTTATTATACCCCACCTGTTTTTCGCACACTCCCTAAGCTCGACTTTGTACATTCAGCAGGGTGTGGCACGATAGGCAATGGCACATAGCTAGAGCACTTCTTGAACATCGGATCCAACAGACGACATGCAACAAGCATTGCAACGGGATCATATAGACAAGCATACGTATCTGATGGCTGCTGACCGACTTTGTACAAAGTCGAGCTAAGAGGCAGTCCCGTCGCGGCGCAGGGCTTCCACCACTGAAGCAAGCTCGGGGGGCAGCGAGGCGCTGAAATCCAGCGGGTCGCCGCTGGCGGGGTGTTGGAAGGCCAGGTGGTGGGCGTGCAGGAAGTGGCGGTCCAGCAGGGGGCTGCGCTTGCCATACACCGCGTCCCCCAGCAGGGGATGTCCCAGATAGGTCAGATGCACCCGGGCCTGGTGGGTGCGGCCCGTTTCCAGGTACAACTCCACCAGGGCATGGCCGTCAAAGACTTCCACCACTCGGTACCTGGTGCGGGCCTCTCGACCCCCGATGACGACTCCCATGCGCTTGCGGTTCCTGGGGTCGCGGGCGATGGGAGCGTCGACAGCGCCCTGGGACGGCTGGGGAATTCCCACGGTCAGGGCCAGGTAGCCCTTGGTAACCCGGCGGTCTTTTATCTGGGCCGAAAGGTGGTGGTGCGCCTCTTCGGTCTTGGCGACCATCATCAGGCCGGAGGTGTCCTTGTCCAAGCGATGCACGATGCCGGGACGGATGACCCCGCCAATTCCCTGAATGTCGGGACACCGGGCCAGCAGGGCGTTGACCAGGGTGCCGTCGGGGTGCCCCGGGCCGGGGTGGACGGAAAGGCCGGCGGGCTTGTCCACCACTATAATTTGATCGTCCTGGTAGACCACGTTCAGGGGCAGGGACTGGGGCGCCACGCCCAATTCCTGGGGCGGCGGCACCGTGAGGGATACCAGGTCTCCCCGACGCACTTTTTGGGCAGGTCGGGCCGGCAGACCGTTCAGCCGGGCCATGCCGTCATTAATCAGGTTGCGCAAACGACTGCGGGTCAGCTTCATCGCCTGACCGGCCAGGAATTGGTCCAAGCGTCCCCCGTCGACGCCCACGCTAAACTCCCAGGTCTTACCCGACTGACGGGTCACGTCAATTCCCCCTCACGCCCCGGAGAGGTGGCGGGGCCCACCCCCCTTTCGGGACCGTCTTCGGCGGGGTCAGACCGCGTTTCCGATGGCGAGCTTTCATCAGGGGCGCTTTCTGGGGAAGTCGGCAGGGGGCCACTCCACGCCGGCCCCGTCCCCGGCGGCTGTTTCGCCCCGTCCCCGGTAGACACGCCCCATCCCGGGGCCGCTGCTTCGGATATTGGCGCAAGAGACCGGTCGATTTTCTCTTTCACTCCGCAAACGCCGCACCTCCAACCGTTGGGCAGCGAGACCATCTCCCCTTCGCAGACCGGGCACCAGGAATAACCGTCGATCGCAACGGGCGCAGCCCCGGTCCCGGGGGCTTCCGCCTGCCCGGGCCGCAGGAATACCCAGGCCAGAATGACCAACCCCGACACAATGGAGGCGTCGGCCAGGTTGAACACCGGCCAGGGGCCAATGTCGATGAAGTCGGTAACGTGACCCAGCCAGAGCCGGTCCACCAGATTGCCGAAAGCGCCGCCCAACTGCAACGCCAGACTGAACCGAAGCAAATTACTGGGGCGGGCCTGGCTGCGGTAAATCAGGGCCAATATCACGATGCCCACGAAGGACACGAAGATTAGGGGCGTGTTCTGGCCCTGGAATATGCCAAAGGCGCTGCCGGTGTTGTAGGTATGGGTGATGCGGAAGAACCCGTCATAAGGGAAAGAGAACCGCAGGGGCAGGAGCTCCCGCACCAGGAACTTGGTGAACTGGTCCAGCAGAAATACCAGCAACGCCAGTTGGAGGACCACCAGGTCCCGATAAATGGGTACTTTCACCTTGGGACCCGAAGCCGGGTAGAGTAGCGCTTCAGGCGGAGGACTGGCAACTGGGACATGCGGCTATTTCAAGTTCTCGACGAAGAATTTGGAGACCTGTTGTACCAGCAGCTCCTCTTTCCCCATCCAGAAATGGTCGGCCCCTTCCACAATCTTCAGGTCGGGTTGGTGGGAAAATGTTTCCAGCACCGGCGGCAGTTCCTCGGACTGGATGAGCTTGTCCCGGTCGCCGGAAATTATCAGCTTGGGGCGCTTGTCCTTCTTCAGGGTCGAACTCTCCAGGGCATGAAGCGGCGGGGAGATGAAGGCGAAGACCTTGGGCCGCTTCTGTACCGAGGCATTGCGCAGTATCACCGAAGTCCCAAAGGAGTAACCAACCAGGCCGATGGTGCCCCCGTCCACCTCTCGCCAGGCCTTCAGGAAGTCCAGCGCGCCTTGCACTTCTTGGTGTTCCAGCTCGCCCTTGGTGTGCTCGCCCTCGCTGTTGCCCACACCCCGGAAGTTGAACCGCAGAGTGGCGAATCCCTCTTGCACCAGGGCGTAGGAGACGGATAGCACCACGTTGTTGTCCATGTTTCCGCCGAACAAAGGGTGGGGATGGCAGATTACCACGCCGGGGAAGGGCCCCTCAACGCCATCGGGGGTAGCCACCACTCCCTCGAAACTCAGGCCCTTGGCTTTAAACATCACCGCACTTTGACGCACTGCTAGACCTCCCTCGTAACCTTTCCCCATCATAGGAGACCCCAATAGTATTTGGCAAGGAAGGGACATCGGGAAACCAGGCGCTTTCGCTTGTCACTGTGAGCGGAGCGAATGGTCCAATGTCCCCGGACAGCGCAAGCCCCCACCCCTGGATTCCCGCCTTCGCGGGAATGACGGTGGAGGCGCTTGCCTGAAAGCCCACCTTGGCCTTTGGCCGGAGAATCGAAAGACCCTGATCGGGAAACCGGGGCGTTTGCAAGTCCTTGCTCGGGTTCATCCCCGCTCACCCTGAGCTTGTCGAAGGGCCTCCCCCTTGGTGTAACCGGCGCTGGACCAGGGAAGGCCGCCAGTCTTGCGACCACAGCCATTACTGTTAAAATAGCCGTCAGCAGCCAGGCGCTGCCAGCAGAGGGATGGGGGAGAGGTTGGCTGCCGATAATCCATCACAAGAATCCAATGTTGGGGTAACCAACCCCTGACTGTAAGTAGACCAGGGCGAGGCCCAAGGCTTCTCTCAAACCTACAGTGTCAACATTCAGAGAACAACCGCCGATAGCCGGTAAGGAGGACCCGATGAGCCTGATAGACTTGCGTAGCGATACCGTGACCAAACCCACCGACGAAATGCGCCGGGCCATGTATGAGGCGGAGGTCGGCGACGATGTTTACGGGGAAGACCCGTCCATCAACCTGCTGCAGGAACGGGCCGCCGCCATGCTGGGCAAGGAGGCCGGTCTGTTGACCGCCAGCGGCACCATGAGCAACCTGGTGGCTGCCTTGACCTACTGCCACCGGGGCGACGAAATCGTCATGGGGGACCAGGCCCACATGTTTTGGAACGAGTCCGCCGGGGCTTCCGCCCTGGCCGGGGCGCAGATCCGGTTGGTGCCCAACGATGACCAGGGCCGCATTAGCCCGGACGACTTGGCCGCGGTTATCCGTCCCCGGGGCAACATCCACATGCCCCCCACAACCCTGGTGTGCCTGGAGAACACCCACAACCGTTGCAGCGGCGGCGTCCTAACTCCCGAGGACACCAAGCGGGTGGCCGACGTGGCCCACGCCGCCGGGGCCAAGGTCCACCTGGACGGCGCCCGCATCTTCAACGCCGCCGTTTCCCTGGAGGTGCCCGCCAGCGAGCTGGTCAAGGACGTAGACGACGTTTCTTTCTGCCTCTCCAAAGCCCTCAGTTGCCCCGTCGGCTCAGTGCTGTGTGGCTCCAAGGAGTTCATCGAACAGGCCCTGAAGTGGCGCAAGATGGTGGGCGGCGGTATGCGCCAGGCCGGAGTGCTGGCCGCCGCCGGACTGGTGGCCCTGGACAGCATGATTGAACGGCTGGCCGACGACCACGCCAACGCCAGCCGTCTGGCCCAGGGCCTGGCCAACATCGATGGTCTGTCCCTGAAAGCGGACAGCATCCAGAGCAACATCGTCATTTTCGACGTGGACCCCGCCATCGGGACGGCCAACCAGCTAATCAGCGCCCTGGAGCAGGAGGAAGTGCAGGTTTCTTCCCCGGGGCCCCAGTCGATTCGCATGGTCACCCACCGTCACATCAGCAGCGATGATGTTGAGGAAGCCCTGAGCCGGGTATCCGGGGCGGTGCAGGGGTTGCGGACGGCAAATTAGGCACTCGGTACGGTCGCCCAATCTTACTTAGCAGCGGGCAGCCGGGATTGGAATGAGTTGGGTTGCCAAAATCGATATACGCCTTGGTCACTGCCGCGGGGCATTCGCCCCAATATAAGCGAGGACTATAATGACGACTCCATCTCCTGTAGAAGAACGAATAGCCCGCATCGAAGGTTCCTTCGAGCAGATAAACCATCGTCTTGGCGCATTGGAACAGGACGTCAGAGGTCTGCGGTCGGACATGAACACCTTGCGGTCGGACATGAACATCCGAATGGACCAACTCAATGTCCGAATAGACCAGCTTATGTATTTGATGCTGGGACTGCTGGGGGCTATCATCCTCTCCACTCTAGCCACTATTTTGACTATTGTGCTGACCCGGGTATTCTAAGCAGCGCAAAAGCTACGCCAAGGAGACCGTTATGGCCGATGTCACGCTGAACAAATCCACCACCGCCCTGCTCATCGCCGACTTCTACGCCGACATGATGAGCGCCATACCCCATGCCGTGGAGCGCAGCGTGGTGGAAAAGACCCAAGCCCTGCAACAAGCGGCCCGGGCCGCCGGGATCATGGTCTGCTACTCCGCCACGGTGTTCCGGCCCGGCTATCCGGAAATCAGCGACCGCAATAAGACCTTCAGCCAGCGCAAGGCCTCGGGGCAGCCGGCGGTGGCCGACCCCATGCAGATTATCCACGCCTCGGTGGCCCCCATCGAAGGTGAGGTGGTGGCGGGCAAGCACCGGGTCAACGCCCTCTACGGTACGGACCTGGACATGAGCCTGCGGGCCAACAACATCGAAACCCTGATTATCCTGGGCTACGCCACCAGCGGGGTGGTGCTGTCCACCACCCGGTACGCCGCCGACGCGGACTACCGGTTGTTCATCGTGGAGGACTGCTGCTCCGACCAAGACCCGGAGGTTCACGACTTCTTGACCCAGCGCATCTTCCCCCGCCAGGCCGATGTGGTAACCTCTGAGGAGATAATTCAGGCGCTGGGGTAGACACAAGACGGTGGGCCAAGCCCTGACCCCCGCCAGAGCCCCCATCCCGCCGCGGAGGTGGCGCGATTGCTCATTCCCCAACACCTCCCCAGGGCAGACCTGCAAATAGCCATACTGGAAGGCCCAGCCTACCCGGGCAGCGTTCTGAAGGCCCAGGTATCCCTGCTGCCCCAGGACAACTTCCACGTCTCCCAGGGAGAGGTTGAACTGGTGCGGCGGGAGATTCTGTCCTACGAGGAACTGCGGATGGCCGGCCCTCCGGCGGCTGCGGTCCTGGGCCGCCAGAGAGGCCCAGCGATACGACGGATGGGGCCCCAGGTGGTGCAGCGACAGTCCTTCCTCAGCGATGCCGAAGTGTCCAGCGGCATTCTATACCAGCAAGAGGTGGCCCTCACCATCCCCGATGACGCCGCGCCCACGGCCAAGGGCAACATTACCGAGATAACCTGGCAACTGCGGGCCAACGTTGCGGTGGAAAGGCCGGCGGCATTCCAGGTAGGCCCCACCGCCCTGCTGGGGCTGAAGGACCCGGTGGTGCAAAGCCAGTCCCTGGAGGTGGTGGTCTTCGCCCCGGCCCCCGACCAGTCTTCAGTCAGTCCAGCGCCCTGGTCCCGGCTAAACACCGCTGAAGTAACCTTCAACCAATGTGTCCTGTCCCTGTTTCTGCCCAACCTTCAGGCCAAGAACGGCGAGGCCCTGCGCGGCTGCCTCCGGGCCCAGATACGGCAGCCCCTGCGCCCCCGGGAGGTTCGGGTCGAACTGGTGCGCTGGGAGCGGTCCGGCACCAAGCAAAAGGAGACCACCGACGCCCGGGTAGTGCTTTCGGTGGGCAGCCCGCTGGAGACCAACTCCACTCCCGAGTGGCCCTTCGACCTTCAGGTGCCGCAACGCCTGATGCCCAGTCTGTCCACGGGCAACTCCTTCGTCGGTTGGCACGTCCGAGGCGTTCTCGACCGGAGGTTGCAATCTGACTTCAGCGTGGGGCAGCCCATCCAGGTCTACACCGGACCATGAGGCGCGGGAGCCGGGTTAGGCGTCCGCGTTATTTTCTCCCCACCAGTCCCGCAGCCGCTCGCCGATGGACTTTTCCCGGCCTTCCTGGGAAGGCTGGTAGTAGCGTCGGCCCCGCAGCGCTGGGGGCAGGTATTCCTGGCGGACGAAATGCCCGGGATGGTCGTGGGCATACTGGTACCCCTTGCCGTAGCCGCTATCCTTCATCAACCCGGTGACGGCGTTGCGCAGGTGCAGGGGCACCGGGTCGTTGGACTCCTTACGCACATCGTCCAGGGCGCGCTCCAAGGCCATGTAGGCCGAGTTGCTCTTGGGCGCCGTCGCCAGGTATACGGTGGCCTCCGCCAGGGGGATGCGGCCCTCGGGCATTCCCAGGAAGTGGACCGCCTGCTGGGCCGCCACCACCACTGATAACGCCTGGGGATCGGCCAGGCCGATGTCTTCCGACGCCAGCACCACCAGACGCCGGGCGATGAACAAAGGGTCTTCTCCCGACTCAATCATCCGGGCCAGCCAGTAGAGGGCCCCATCGGGGGAGGAACCCCGCACCGACTTGATGAAGGCGGAGATGGTATCGTAGTGGCCTTCTCCGGCCCGGTCATAGAGGGGGGAACGGCGTTGCAGGGCGTCGGATATGGTCTCCAGGTCGATGGTCCGGGCATCCTCAGAATTGCCCGACAGGGCGAAGGCGGCGGTCTCCAGCGCGTTGAGGGCTACCCGGGCGTCCCCGTTGGCGATGTTTATCAGGTGGTCCAACGCCCCGTCTTCGATGGCAACCTGGAAGCGTCCCAGTCCCCATTCCTCGTCGGCCAGGGCGCGCCGGATGATGACCCCCATCTGCTCCGGGGCCAGGGGTTGCAGGGTGAACACCCGGGAGCGGGACAGCAGGGGAGCGTTGACCTCGAAGGAGGGGTTTTCCGTGGTCGCGCCGATGAAGGTGACGGTGCCGTCCTCCACGTGGGGCAGGATGACATCCTGCTGCGACTTGTTGAAACGGTGAATCTCGTCCACGAAGAGGATGGTAGCCTGCTGGTACATGCCCCGTCGTTCCTTGGCCTCGGACACGATGCGCCGCAGGTCGGCCACGCCGGAGGTAACGGCGCTTATCGGCTCGAAGTGGGCCTCGGTGGCCCCGGCTATCAGGCGGGCCAGGGTGGTCTTGCCGCTGCCCGGCGGGCCCCACAGCACCAGGGAGGGCACCCGGTCGGCGGCGATGGAGCGGCGCAGCACCCGCTCTTCGCCCAGGATATGTTCCTGGCCCACAAAATCCGCGAAACTCTGAGGGCGCATCCGCTCGGCCAGCGGGGCATTCTCCTTGGCCTGCTCCTGCCGGGCGTGTTCAAACAGTGTCACCGATATTCACCTAACTCGGCCATACGCCTCGCTTCGTCCCAGACTTTCCTACTATCTATCTATCGCCACGGTGGATTACCCGGTCCGGATGAGCTGGATTGCCAGCACTCCGGCCAGCGAGATGAGGGCCACGATTACCCCGCCGCCCACTCCCAGGACTGCCAGCGTGAGCCGGTCTATCCGGTTGTTGACTGCGCGGAGCTCCGCGCGGACGTCCCGGAATTCCTCTCGCATGTCCTGGATTCCCTGAACCACCAACTCCATTTGCCCTTCCAGCCGCGCCAAGCGGGAATCGTCGGTTGCTGCTGCCATTCGGCCACCTCTTAAATGCCTGATACCCTACTGAAAGTGGGGCATTACCTCCTGGGCGAAGAGGCGCATGGACCTTTCCACCTCCTGGTGGGACAGCATACCGCCGATGTTGAACCAGAACATGAACTCCTGGTTGTCAAAAACTTCTTGGAACATCCGCAGCTTGGCTATGCACTCGTCCGGGCTGCCGATGACCGCCAACTCGTTGTAGATGAGGTCGTAGGTCAGCTCGTCGGCCCGCCGGGAACCCCGGGAAGCCCCGCCCATGTCCCGCAGGGTGCCCAGGTAGTTGTTGACCGTGGCCTCAAAACCGGCCCTGGCCTGGGATGCTTCCTCGGCCACGTAGGCGGGCATGTTGACAGTTACTTTCACCTGGGCCGGGTCGTAACCGTGTTCCGCCAGGGTTTGCCGGTAGCTTGCCAGGCCCGACTTCACCCCCTCGGCGCTGATTATCATGGGAGTAACCAGCACGTTGTGGCCGCCCGCGCCCACGATGGGAAAGGTGTCCTGGCTGTTGGCAGCGATATAAATGGGGGGATGGGGTTGCTGGTAGGGCTTGGGAACAACCTGTACGTGGTCGGCCTGGTAAAACTCCCCCTTGTAAGTGACCTCATCTTCCGTCCAGCACTTCAAGACAAGATCCAGGGCCTCCTGGAACCGCTGCCGCCCCTCATCGATGTCCACTCCATACCCATCGTAGTGCATGGCGATGGAGCCCCGGCCAATGCCGAAGATGGCCCGCCCCTGGGAAAGCAGGTCCAGGGTAGCCACCTCCTCCGCCAAGCGTATGGGGTGGTGCAGCGGCATGAGGTTGACGGCGGTGCCCAGCATAATCCTGTTGGTGCTCTGGGCGATGGCCGAGGCCACCAACAGGGGCGCGGGCATCACCGAAAACCGGGAAAAGAAGTGGAGTTCCGCCAGCCAAGCGTTGTGGAAACCCAATTCGTCGGCCAATTGACACTGGGCTATCATGTCGGCGTAGCGGTCCACCGGGGCCTGGTCTGGGGCACAGGGCAATTGGTAGAAAACGCCAAATTCCATAACCTCATCCTTCCAGGACGTATCGGGAGTAACTTCCGCGTTCCCACCCCCTGAACCGCCGACCATCAGGGGCCGAGTATTCCGAGCCCCCAGGAGCCAGTGGAGCGCAACGGTGGTGGTATGGCAGGGTACGAAATGCCCCGGAGCATTGGGACAATCTCCACCGTCCGGGAGTTGCGAGACGGAATCACAGACCAACTAAGAGCATTTGGTGGTGTTGGGCAACGTCCCATTTGGGAACCTCTGATGACACCGTCAGCCAATGAACCGGCTGACGAACAGGCCTACCAGCAGTGCCCCGCCGACGGCAAGAATGGCATAGAACAGCCGGTCAATCCTCCGGTTGGCTTCACGCAACCCGACGTTCACTTCACTCAACCCGGTGTCCAAGGCAGCTCTCAATTCCCGCTGCCCTTCCAGGAGTGCGGCAGACTGGCCCTCCAGTCGGCCAATGGCGCGCCATATCTCGGAATCCAACGGCGGCCCAGCTTCGGTCTCAGTTGTCATGGTTGCTCCTACAGATTGGTGGGATTACCCGAATCCAATGAAGGGCCGTCCCTTCCTCCCCTGGGGTGTCGCTCACAGGGGAATGTTGCCGTGCTTCTTGGCCGGCAGGGTGTCCCGCTTGTTCTGCAGCATGTCCAAGGCTCCGACTATCTTGGCGCGGGTCTCCGCCGGGTCGATAACGTCGTCGATGAAGCCCCGGCTGGCCGCCACGTAGGGGTTGGTGAACTTTTCCTGGTAATCGGCTATCATCTCCTGGCGCAGCGCCTCTGGGTTCTCCGCCTTGGAAATTTCCTCCCGGTAGATGATGTTCACCGCTCCGTCCGGTCCCATGACGGCAATTTCCGCCGAAGGCCAGGACAGGTTGATGTCCGAGCGCAGGTGCTTGCTGCTCATAACGATGTAGGCCCCGCCGTAGGCCTTGCGGGTAATCACCGTCACCTTGGGCACGGTGGCTTCGGCGTAGGCGTAGATTAGCTTGGCGCCGTGGCGGATGATGCCGCCGTATTCCTGGTCCACCCCGGGCATGAACCCGGGAACGTCCACCAGGGTAACCAGGGGAATGTTGAAACAGTCGCAGAAGCGGACGAAGCGGGCCGCCTTGCTGGAAGCGTTGATGTCCAACACCCCCGCCAGGTAAGAGGGCTGGTTGCCCACCAGACCCACGGCGCGGCCATTGAACCGGCCAAACCCCACCACCACGTTGGCGGCGTAGCTGGGCTGCACCTCCATAAATTCCTCGTCATCCACGATGCGGTAGATGATGTCCCGAATGTCGTAAGGGCGGTTGGGTTCATCGGGCACCAGGTAGCGCAACTCCTGGTCGGCACGCCCGGGCGGGTCTTGCGTCGGGAAGGCGGGAGAGTCGTCAAGGTTGTTGGAGGGCAGGAAACTGAGCAACCGCCGCACTTCCTCCAAGCATTCCTCGTCGCTCTCGTAGACGAAGTGGGCCACGCCGCTGCGGGTAGCGTGGGCATCGGCCCCGCCCAGCTCTTCGTGGGTTACCTCTGCGCCGGTGACGGCCCGCACCACGTCCGGGCCGGTGATGTACATCTGCCCGGTGCCCCGCACCATGAAGGTGAAGTCGGTGATGGCCGGCGAGTACACCGCGCCCCCGGCGGAGGGCCCCATAATTACGGAAATCTGGGGAATAACCCCGGAATAGAGGGTATTCCGCAGGAAAATATCGCCGTAGGCCGCCAGGCTCAGGGCACCCTCCTGGATACGGGCGCCCCCGGAGTCGTTCAGGCCCACCAGTGGGCAGCCGTTCTTGCCCGCCAGGTCCATCACCTTGCAGATTTTTTGGCCCACCACCTCGGACAGGGAGCCACCGAACACGGTGAAGTCCTGGGCGAAGGCAAACACCTGCCTGCCGTCCACCTTGCCGTAGCCGGTAACTACGGCGTCGCCCAAAAACCGCCGGTCGGCCAGCCCGAAGTCGGTGGTGCGGTGGGTGACGAAGGGGTCCAACTCGCAGAAGGTGCCCTCGTCCATCAACTTGGCCAGCCGCTCCCGGGCGGTCAGCTTACCCCGGCTGTGCTGCTGGTCGATGCGGTTTTGCCCACCGCCCTTATGGGACTGCTGCCGCATCTCCTCCAAGGCTTCCAGGTTCTGGTCAATCAATCGTTTTTCTACAGTCACGACCCGTCCTTGAGGCTCCCAGATTCAGGCCCATGCTAGCAGAAGGGTATAGGCGGTGCAAGGCAACGGTGTCCGGTGTAGAATGCGTGTACGTGCAATGCGCGTCGAGTGAAGGTAATGTAGGGAGATGGAGCGAATGAAATACCCTCGCATCACCGTAGACCCGGCTCAGATGGGGGGCGTTCCCTGCATTCGGGGTCTGCGAATCCCAGTTGCCACGGTCTTGGGCATGTTAGCCAGCCGAATGACGGAAGAGGAGATTTTCGACGCCTATCCCGACCTGGAACCGGAGGACATCGAAGAAGCGCTGTGCTTTGCGGCTGAGGCCGTGCGAGAACGCCAAATACCGCTTATCACCCGATGAGGTTCTTGGTGGACAATTCGTTATCGCCGGCGATTGCCGAGGGTCTGCGGCAAGCCGGACACGAGGCCGTTCATGTCAGGGCATACGGAATGCGCGCAGCCGCTGACGCTGCAATATCAGACTTGGCCGCCAGAGAACACCGGATACTCATTTCAAATGATACCGATTTCGGGACATTGTTGGCATTGCAACAGGAAACCTTGCCGTCAGTCATCCTCTTCCGGCTACCTCCCCGTCAAAATAATCCTGAATCGCCACTGAATCTTTTGCTGGACAATCCGACAAATTTGAGCGCCTTGGAATACGGTTGGATAGTTGTACTCGGTGAATCACGTATCCGCATCCGTCAGTTGCCAATAGGCGACTGACGGCGTCTTCTCGGCATCCTCTCTTAGGAAGTCCGCGTCCATGCTCCAAGACAAGTACCCCTTCTCCCAGTTGACTGTCTCCCAGGGCGAACCCCTGGCCTGGGGACGGCGCACCTACGTCATGGGCATCATCAACGTGACTCCGGACTCCTTCTCCGGCGACGGTCTTGGGTCGGACATTCCCGCCATCGTGGAGCAGGCCCGGCGTTTCCAGGCGGAGGGGGCCGACATCCTGGACGTGGGCGCTGAGTCCACCCGCCCCGGCTCCTCACCCGTTGGCGTCAGCGAGGAACTGGTCCGCCTGATTCCCGCCCTGGAAGCCATCCGCAGCCGGGTGGACCTGCCCATCAGCGTGGACACCTACAAATCGGAGGTAGCCCTTCGCGCCGTGGAAGCCGGAGCCGGGATCATCAACGACGTTTGGGGGCTGAAGGCCGACCCCGGCATCGCCCGGGTGGCTGCGGACTCGGGCGCAGGTCTGGTAATCATGCACAACGGAAGACCCCGGCCACCGGGCCGCCCCGTTGAGACAAGTAACCCTGCGGGGCGGGCCGGATGGCAGGAGAACCGCCGGTACCAGGACCTGCTGCCGGACATTCTCGCCAGCCTGAGCCGCAGCATCGGCATTGCCCGGGAGGCGGGAGTCGCCGAAGAGCAGATAATCGTTGACCCGGGCATCGGTTTTGGCAAGACCCCGGAGCACAACCTGGAAGTCCTGCGGCGGCTGGACGAGTTCAAGGCCCTGGGCTATCCCCTGCTGGTGGGCGCTTCCCGCAAGTCCACCATCGGCCTGGTGCTGGACCTGCCGGCAGACCAGCGGATGGTGGGGTGGGCCGGAGGCTTAGTGGAAGGCACCGCCGCCACGGTGGCCCTTTCCATCGCCGGCGGGGCCGACATTGTCCGGGTCCATGACGTGAAGGAAATGGTGCGGGTGTGCCGCATGAGCGACGCCGTCCTGCGCGGTTGGCGGCCCCCGAATTGGCCGGATGGTGGGGTGGGCCGGAGGCACCAGTGAGGGCCTACCTGGGCCTGGGGGCCAACCTGGGGGACCGGGAAGCCAGCCTAACCCAAGCGTTGGTCCTGCTGCAGAACGCCCCAGACCTGATGGTAGGGTGGGCCGGAGGCATAACGGTAACCAGGTCGTCCTCCGTCTACGAGACGGCTCCCTGGGGCTACACCCAGCAGCCCGACTTCCTCAACTGCGTTTTTGAGGTAGCGACTCGACTATCGCCCGTGGCCCTGCTGCGGCGCACCCAGGGAGTGGAACAGGCAGTTGGAAGGCAACCCAGCTTCCGCTACGGCCCACGGCTGATTGACGTGGACATTCTTTTATACGGCGGCGTGGCCCTGAGCCTGGACCAGCCCGACTTGCAGTTACCCCATCCCCGTCTGGCGGAGCGGGCCTTCGTGCTGACCCCCCTGGCGGAACTGGCGGGGGAACTGGTCCACCCGGTTTTGCGCCGCAACATGGCCGAGCTGTCCCTGAAAGTGCCCGGGCAGGAGGGAGTCCGACGGTGGGGGCCGCCGTTGGCGCTTCCCATATAAATCTGCTGCCGCCCCACGCAAGGTTACTTGTCTCAACGTGGGGCAGCAGCAGGGTCTTGGGCTGCGGCCCGCCTGAAGAACGGTGGGGCAATGTAGCCGGGCCAGGAAGGTTGACAATCCGACGGGCCTATCGCATATTTGTACGGTGGACAAATTCTGTCCTCGCCATACAAAAATAGATACGTGGCCCCTGCTGGCGATGCAGTTCGCCAGCAGGGAATGAGACTAAGGAGGTAACGGTGCCGGACAAGCAACTAGTCTTTGACAATGAAGCCCGCGAGAGTCTGATGCGCGGCGTTGCGCAATTGAGCCGGGTCGTGGGGCTAACCCTGGGGCCCAGCGGTCGAAACGTGATTTTGAGCCGTATGTGGACCATGCCGGTGGTTTGCAGCGACGGCGTAACCATCGCTAAAGAGGTGGAACTACCCAACCCCTACGAGAATATGGGGGCCCAACTGGTGAAGGAGGCCGCCTCCAAGACCAACGACGTGGTGGGAGACGGGACCACAACATCGGTGGTGCTGGCCCAGGCCATGGTGCACGATGGCTTTATGAACGTGGCCGCCGGCGCCAGCGGCACCTCCTTGAAAGAAGGTATCGACCGAGCGGTGAACGCGGTGGTGCAGGAGCTGGCCAAGGTGGCGGTGCCTGTGGAGAACCGGGAGCAGATTCAGCGGGTGGCCGCCCTCTCCGCCCACGAAGAGGCCATCGCCGCGCTGATAGCCGAAGCGATGGACAAGGTGGGACGGGAAGGGGTAATCACCGTCGAAGAGTCCAAGAGCCTCAACGACGAGTTGGAAGTGGTGGAAGGCATGAAGCTGGACCGGGGCTATCTATCGCCCCACTTCGTCACCGACGCCCAGCGGATGGAAGTGGCGCTGGACGAACCCTACTTCCTGATTACCGACCAGAAGGTCAGCACCACCAATGACATCGTTCCCCTGTTGGAAAAGCTGAACCAGGCCGGCAACCGCCCCCTGGTAATCATCGCCGAGGACGTGGACGGGGAAGCCCTGGCCACCCTGGTGATGAATAAGATACGCGGCACCATCAGTTGTGTCGCCATCAAGGCCCCCGGTTTCGGGGACCGCCGCAAGGCCCTGCTGGAAGACCTCTCCATCCTGACCGGAGGCACGGTCATCAGCAACGACACCGGCCTGCAACTGGAATCGGCGGAAATCGCCCACCTGGGCCGGGCCCGCCGCCTGCTGGCCCTGAAGGACGAGTCCACCATCATCGAAGGGCACGGCTCCGAGGGAGACATTGAGAGCCGCATCGAGCAAATCCGGGTGCAGGTTGAGGACACCACCTCCGACTACGACCGGGAAAAGTTGCAGGAACGGTTGGCAGCCCTCTCCGGCGGCGTCGGGGTCATCAAGGTCGGCGCAGCCACCGAGCCGGAGTTGAACGAGCGCAAGTCCCGGACTGAGGACGCCCTGTCGGCAACCCGCGCCGCGGTGGAAGAGGGCATTGTGGCCGGCGGCGGCGTGGCCCTGGTTCGGGCCGAGCACGTGGTGGAAGAACTGGAAGCCACCCTGTCCGGCGACCAGCGGCTGGGAGCCCGGTTGGTGCGACGGGCCCTGAGCGCCCCCATCAACCTCATTTCCGAGAACTCCGGCTATCCGGGACAAGTGGTCCTGGAACACGTGCGCAACGGGGAAGGGGACTGGGGTTTTGACGCCGAGGCGGGGGAGTACGACCACCTGATCCAGCGGGGCATCATCGACCCCGCCAAGGTGACCCGCTCCGCACTGCAGAACGCCGCCAGCGTCGCCGGTATGATGATTACCACCCAGGCGGTGGTGACCGAGATTCCGGTGTTCAAGCCGCTGCCCGCGGACATCCAGGACTTCATGCACGACTAGTTTCCCAACCACTCCGCAACCACCAATACAGGAGCAAAACCGGCCCGGAACGGTCAGACCCCAGGAATGACCAGCCGGGCCGGTGTTTTGAGCAGACCATGATTGGCGCGCCCCTGGGCAGACAGTCCATCAACCAATTGGTACTGGCCACGCCTCCGCTGCTGGAGGACTACCTTTGCCTGTCGGAACAACTCCAGCCCAATGGCTTCGACCTGACCCTGCGGGACGTGGCAAGCCCCACCTCCTCGGGCGGCATGGGTAGGTCGGCGGAGGAGCGGCAGTTGGCCGAGGTGGCCCCACTGGACTTCGACCAGGACGGTTGGCTGGAGCTGGAGCCAGGGCCGTACCTGATTACTTTCAACGAAGTGGTGAACCTTACCCTGGACCTGATGGCCTTGGGCCGGCCCCGTTCCAGCCTGCTGCGAAGCGGCGTTAGCATTCACACCGCGGTCTGGGACGCCGGGTACCGGGGCCGGTCCCAGTCGCTGCTAACAGTGCATAACCCCTGGGGTTACCGGCTCCAACGGGGGGCGCGTTTGCTGCAATTGGTGTTTTTCCGGTTGGACCAGCCGGCGACCGAGGGCTACCAGGGCCAGTTCATGGGGGAAAATGTCTAGTCGAGGATGCCGCCCCAGCCCGGCGCAACGTGCGCGCCCCGGGCTGGCGGTGGCGCGTTGCGTCTCCCGGCGCCCTTCGGGGTTAAGGGCGGGGCCGCCATGAGCCCGGCCGCCAGGGTAAACGTGGAGACCACCGTAAAAGAGTATGCCGCCGAGTTGGGCTTCGATCTGGCACGGATAACCTCCGCGGAGCAGTTCGCCGAGGACCGGGCCATCGCCCTGGAACGCATCGAGGCTGGGCTGATGGACGGGCTGCCCTGGTACACCAGGGAGCGGGTCAACCGGGGTAGCCAGCCCCAGGAGTTGCTACCGGGCGCTCGATCGGTGATTTGCCTGGGCCTTAACTACTACCAGGAGGACGCCGCCGCCGAAAGGCCCCCTCTGACGGGAAAGGTGGCGCGCTACGCCCGGGGTCGGGACTATCACCGGCTGATGAAGGGCCGGATGCGCCGCTACGTGGAGGGGCTGGCCCAGCGGTTGGGCCAATCGGTGTCGGCCCGCTGGTACGTGGACGACGGCCCCATGCTGGACCGGGCGGCGGCCAACCGGGCCGGGCTGGGTTGGTTCGGCAAGAATACCAACATCCTCAGCCCCCAGCTCGGCTCTTGGGTGTTCCTGGGCCAGGTGATAACCGACTTGGAGATGACGCCGGACCCGCCCCTGGCCAAGACCTGCGGCAACTGCGTCCGCTGCATCGACGCCTGCCCCACCGGGGCTATCACCGCCCCTTACACCATCGACAACAGCCGGTGCATTTCCCACCTCACCATCGAGAACCGGGGGAGCATTCCCCGGGAACTGCGTCCCCTGATGCTGGACTGGGTCTTCGGCTGCGACATTTGCCAGGAAGTGTGCCCGGTCAACCGCAAAGCCAGGCCCACCAGCGAGCCGGCGTTCCATCGTGAAGAGCTGGCCTCCCTGGACTTGATTGGACTGCTGGAGCTGACCGACGCCGAGTTCCTCCAACGTTTCCAGGGGACACCCATCATGCGGGCCAAGCGGGTCGGCCTGCAACGTAACGCCTGTGTCGCCCTGGGCAACCTTGGCGACTCCCGGGCAGTAGCCGCGTTGGCAAGGGCGCTGGGCAACGCCGAACCTTTGGTGCAGGGACATGCGGCCTGGGCCCTGGGACGGATTGGGGGCAACCAAGCCCGGGCCGCCCTGGAACAAGCTCAGGGTTCCGGACAGATTACCGACGGGCCGGTATTGGAGGAAATTGCCCTGGCCCTGGGCGACATGGATTCAGCCGAGGAAGGAAGGGCCTTTCAATCGTCCCAATCGTCCCAATAGTACGCTCATGGTGAGCGGTCTCGCGGATATAATCGAACCACCTGGCGAGGAAGGACGTCAGCAAGTTAGGCCGTTGGGCGTTCAGCAGCGGATGGCCCAACTCTGAAGCCGCAGGAAGACACGGGAGGAGACCTTGGCGGGTCGCATTTTCCTGGCTAACGTGGGAGCCAACGCCTCCCACCGCTTTCAAAGTCCCATTTTCGCCGATGGGACTTTTGAAGTGCTGCCCATTCCCGAAGACCAGGACCTGCCCGGCGATAGCCTGGTACGTTTCCGACACCTGAAGTCCTTCTACAACCCGGAGGTCAGCCTGCGGGACTACCTACCGGAGCAGTGGTGGGACCGGCCCTGCCACTTCGACCCGGAGTTTTACACCTTCACCTACGGGGACAACTGCGACACCGCGCCCCGGGCCGCCGCGCTCAAGGGCATCGTGCCGGGAGACTACATCTTCTTCATCGTGCGCCTGGTGGGGTTTGAGGACGGCAAATACAACAACCAGCCGGGTTTCTACCTCATGGGGTACCTGGAGGTGGAGTCGATGCTGACATCCGTTACCGGCCTACCCGCAGCGGGAGACCTGGCCTGGGCGGGCGACAACGCCCACATCCGCCGCGCCATCGCCAACCCCGATTGGTGGAACGGCTTCTGGGTATTCAAAGGCTCGGCCAACTCCCAGCGCTTTCGCCTGGCGGTGCCGGTGGACCGCAGCCTGGCATCCCGGGTTTTCCGCACCGCCGCCGACGAACCCTGGCGCTGGGACAGCCACCGGTCGGAGTTGCAGATTATCGGGTCTTACACCCGTAGCTGCCGCTGCGTCATCGACCCGGGCCAACCTGGCGGGCCGGAGCGGGCCGAGCAGTTTTGGCGGGCAATCGCTCAGGTGGTGGACATGGATGGGTTACCTCCCTCGGTAGCCCGTGGCCTCCGAGGACGCCCGGAGTAGGAGCCGCCCCGTCTTGCCCGGCGGGGCGCTTCACCCAACACGGTTTGGGCCGGGGCCGCCGGTTGGTAGCTTCGCCCCAGCTTCAGCTTCTTCATTTCCTCTTCAATCAGGAAGAAATCGTTCTTGGGCAACAGGTGCAGGTTGCCCTGAAAAGCCATGTACCAGTTCTCCGGGGGCCAGCGGCGGATGTAGTCCAGCCGGTGGGCCAGCAACCCGGCCTCGATGTACTGCTCCCTGTCCAGAATAATCTCCGGCCTGATGCCCACCTGGTAGGGCCAGCCGGTGCTGCCCTCGCTCTTCCAGGGAGTAACATCCTCCTCGCTGTAGGGAGAGGTAACGGTGACGGTGGCGGTGAACCGCCGAATACCGGACACGTAGAACAGGAGGCGGTCGCCCGACTCTACCCGCTGCACCTTGCGGCGGTATTGGGATTTCAAACCCTGAATGGAGAAATCCAGTCCCTTGGTAATCTGGAAATTCTCCTCGTTACAGACAATCATCCAGAAATTCCGGGGCATAGGAAACCTCTTGAAAAACCACGATGTTGGCGGGGGTTGGCGAGCCAATTAGCCCCCCTCAGTAAACTATTTTAGCACGAAACCCCCCCAGCTATACCAGGGTATGGCGCTGGCCGCCCAGGGCCTTCTAATTGTCACCAACTGTGTTGGCCCAAGAGGCTATCGGCTGCACTCGGAAATCCCGCCAACCCCCCTTCAAAAAGGGGGGCCTTTCTCTCCCCCTTTTGCAAAGGGGGATTTCCCACCTTCACCAACTCGGGAGCTTGCGGCTGTATTGGCCTGACAACGAGGATCGAAAGACCCTGGGGCCGCCACGGCTCCATTGGCCTTTTCTACCCAGTTGTTGTAACATCATTCAGGCTATATCTGGCAGGCCATATCTGGGCCGGGCGCCCTGGCCTCCCGACGACTGCCGCCGGGGAAACAGCCCCTCGCCCGCGCCACCAAACACCACCGGGAAGAAAAATCAGGAGGCAATAGAGGAATGGCGACAAGTGGGTCCAGAGAGCGGGAAATCGCCATCGTGGGGGTGGCCGAGTCCGACGAGATGGGAACGGTGCCCAACAAGTCATCCCTACAGCACCACGCCGAGGCGGCGTACAATGCCCTGGAGGATGCGGGAATAGCCAAGAACGAGGTCAATGGCCTGCTTACCGCCGGCTTTTCCACGCTGGCTACCGCCGAGTACATGGGCATTCGACCGGGATTCACCGACAATACCTCGGTGGGTGGCTCCTCCTTCGTCATTCACGTGGCCCACGCGGCGGCGGCGATTCGCGCCGGTTACTGCGATACGGTGCTCATCACCCATGGCCAGGCGGGCCGCTCCACCCGGGCCCGGGTGCCCGGCGACAACAACCTGCCTGTGGCCCAGTACGAGAGTCCCTACGGCATGATTGGGCAGCCCATCAACTACTCCCTGGCCTGCACCCGCTACATGCACGAGTACGGCGAAGACAAGACCCGCCAGGGCATGGCCGAGATTGCCGTCTCCACCCGTAAATGGGCCAACCTCAACCCCAAGGCCGTGATGCACGACACGCCCATGACCTTTGACGAGTACCACGACTCCCGCTGGGTCGCCTGGCCCTTCCACCTGGTGGACTGCTGCCTGGTCACCGACTCGGGTGCGGCCATCGTCGTCACCACCGCCGAAAAAGCGGCCAGTTGCCGCAAACAGCCGGTATGGTTGCTGGGAGCGGCGGAGTCCCACGACCACGGCATCATCAGCACCATGCCTTCCTTTACCTCCCTCATCGCCCGGGAGACGGGGCCCCAGGCCCTGGGCCGGGCCGGCCTGACCCACGACGACATCGACCTGACGATGATCTACGACTCCTTCACCTACACGGTAATGCTGACCCTGGAGGGCCTGGGCTTCTGCGGCCCGGGCGAAGCCGCCGACTTTGTGGCCAACCAGCGCACCGCCCCCGGCGGTGATTTCCCACTGAACACCAACGGCGGCGGCCTGTCCTACACCCACCCGGGAATGTACGGCAGCTTCCTGCTGGTGGAGGCGGTGCGGCAGTTGCGAGGTGAGGCTGGCGACCGGCAGGTGCAGGGCCGCAACGACGCCAGCCAAGCGCCCAAGACCTCAATTGTAAACGGCACCGGCGGCTCTCTGTCCTCCACCGGCACGGTGGTGCTGGCCCGGGACTGATGGGCTGTTTCGACAGGTCCAAGCGGCAAACCAGTTGGCGGCGTTCCGGTCGCAACGCCGGATTCAAACAAGTTTTTCATTGGGTTGCTTCCTCTACCCTTGGGAAGGGACGTCAGGCGAGGTCGAACAGCAAGGACGGGGGCAACTCGTGGGACATAAGACCTCGCTTAGGGTTAGCTTATGACGGAAGAACGTACCACAGAGCGGTTGCTAGGCCATTTGCAAGCCGATGTGGAAAATCTGAAAGCCGGCCAGCAAGAGCTACGCGCCGGCCAGCAAGAACTACGCGCCGATAATCGCCGGCTGCTTTACACGATGATAAGCATAGGAGGGGCAATTGTCGTCGGGCTGCTTGGGTTGCTTGGCGTTCTGACAACGCTGGTTCTGAGAGCAACTTAGTGTTGCCTTGATTCCAGCGTATTCCGGAATCAAGGAATCCCAGGGATTTCCCACATCATGGGGGGGTGATTTTCATGCTGTATTTCGTGTCTCTGGACCACTCGCCGGAAAAGTGCCCGGGCGTCGCCCTGGACATCCGTGACCGGGTGGTGCGGATGTGGGATTCGATGGACCAGGTTTTGCAGAGCCGGGGCTGTAGCTACCAGGGCGGTTGGGTCAGCAAGTCGGCCCACCTCAGTGTCCTGGTCATCGACGCGCCCAACGCCCACGCGGTGGATGACGCAATGGTGGACCTGGGGTTGGCGGTGTGGAACAGCGCCACCATATACCCGGTCATCACCCTGCAAGAGGCGGTGGAGGGGCTGCCCGCCGGGTAGGGGTCAACCTCCCCGCAGCCGGGGATAGTCGGCTGCGGGAACGCGCGGCGGGTGTGAACTCCTGGCGGATGGAGTCAACGCCATTTCTGCGGCCCGCCACATTGTGATGCCTTTCGTGGCTGGTTGGGAGCTCGTGAGCACATCGCTTGGGGCCGAGAGGGTTCTGCCGGGATGGGCTAGGGCTCGGGCACCTCGGCGAAGAAATGCCCCTCCCGCATGGTCACCGGAAAGACGGACATCTGGGCCCGGGGGCCGTTGATACAGATACCCTCGGTCATTTCAAAGCGCCAGCCGTGATCCGGGCACATGAAGCAAGTATCCCACTTGATGATGGTCCCCCAACTGTGGGGACAGATGGCGGAGAGGAGGCGATAGACCCCATCTTTGCCCTTGGCTAGAAAGTAGGACTCGCCGTCGATGGTCAGGACGGTGGGAAGCTGTTCAAAGGAGTCCACCATCCCCAGGTCTACCTCTTTATTGGACGCGGCGTTGGTCATCGGCCCTCCAGTGCCACCAAGTTGGACGCCAGTATATCCCAAAGGGGGCCGGGGCCTCAAGGCTGGCGTCGCACCCCCAGGGTATTTCGATTGTCACCGTGAGCGGAGCGAATGGTCTGAAGTCCCCGGACAGCACAGGCCCCCGCCCCTGGATTCCCGCCTCTGCGGGAATGACCGGAGAACCTGGTTCGCTCCCACCTGATCCACCCCTGGATTCCCGCCCTCGCGGGAATGACGGTAGGGGCGCCTGCCTGAAAGCGCGCCTTGGCCCGACCGGTCCGCCAGGAGCGGGAGAGCGGTTTGCCACCCACAACTATAGGGGCGCTGGACCGGAGAGGAAGGGCCGGGGCCGGGCCGAAGACTTCCGGGGAAATGGGCTGCCCAATCGCCGGTGGAGGGGCATCTATTCCCATATTATAATGAATATCAAAAGCGATCCATATTGGGAAAAGCCCCCGAAAATGGTTGACACACCCGTTTGCCTGACTTATCATTCATTGTATCAACCCAGGTGTTTGGGGGCAAATTACGCCTTCTGAATATCTCAACTTTCGCGGAAGGAGGCACCCTATGTCGAGCAGGGAAGACCTTGCACTTATGGCCCACCTGTTGCGCCGCGCCGGGTTCGGAGCGACCCGGGAGGAGCTTGAGCAGTGCGCTGCTCAGGGGTACGATGCAACTGTTGAAGCATTGCTCAATCCCCCGGTAGAACAGCCCGGCGGCAACATGGCTTTGCTGCTGCGTTACCACCCCAGTTTCCTACTGCCAGGAGGCACCCCTTACTCCGGTCAGGCCAACTGGATGTACAATATGCTCAGCACCCAGCGGCCGCTGGAAGAGAAGATGTCCCTATTCTGGCACCACGTCTTCGCCACCGGCAACTCCAAGGTGGACAACTGTGACCAGTTGCTGGAGCAGATCCAGATGTTCCGGGAGCACGGCATGGGCAACTACCGGGAACTGCTGGTAGAAGTGTCCAAGAACCCGGCCATGATATTCTGGCTGGACAACAACGAGAACCACCGGGACGCCGTCAACGAGAACTGGGGACGGGAGCTGTTGGAGCTCTTCTCCATGGGCGTCAGCAACTACACCGAAGTGGACGTACGGGAAGCTTCCCGCGCCTTCACCGGCTGGACCATCAGCCCCAAGATTCCCAGGCTTCCCTACGGTCGCTTCCCCTGGAAGTTCCACTACAAGGAAGAGGACCACGACGACACCGAGAAGACCTTCCTGGGCGAGACCGGGAACTTGAACGGCGAGGACATCATCGACATCGTGGTGCAGCAGCCGGCCACGGCCCGCTTCATCTGCCGCCACCTGTACAACTTCTTCGTCGCCGACGACGTGCAAGTACCGGCCTGGACCATCGAGCCTTCCCGGGACGAGGAAGCCCTGGAAATGATGGTGGACGCTTTCGTCGACTCCGGCTATGAGATGAAGGCAGTGCTCCGCACCATATTCACCTCCGACTTCTTCAAGAACGCCCGCTTCGCCAAGATTAAGAGCCCCACGGAAGTAGTTACCGGCACCCTGAAGATGGTTGGGCAGTTCCAGAGCCCAGACCCCGGCGTTCTGCAAATCGGCAAAGAGCCCACCTACATGGGCCAGTCCATCCTGGACCCCCCCAGCGTGGAAGGCTGGTATACCGGCCACGAGTGGATTAACAGCGGCTCGCTGCTGGCCCGCATCAACTTCGTCGCCGACCGGGTAGCCAACACCAACTTGCCCGGTGTCCAGAGCATCATCCAGCACATCAAGGCCTCCGGCGCCACCACCCCCGAGCAATTGGTGGAAGCTGCCGCCGAGCACATGGGCTTCCTTGAGCTCAGCGAAGAGACTCGCGAGCAACTGCTGGAGAACATCCGGGCAGGTGGCAACCTGGACTGGAACAACGAAGAGAACGCCGCCACGCGCATCGGCGAGACCATGGCCTTGATCGGGGCCACCACCGAGTACCAATTCGGCTAAGAGGGCAGCCCCGAGAATCCCAACGCTTTTAGGAGAGAAGAGACATGACTTCTACCAAGAAAGACCCGGTCGTAGTCGTGCTGCAGCTAACCGGCGGCAACGACTTCTTCAATACGGTAATCCCCTACACCGACCCGCTGTACCAGGACAACCGGCCGGTGGTGAAGTACGAACAGGAAGACATCATCAAGATCAACGGCGAAATCGGGTTGATGCCGACCATGGGCCCCATCAAGGAACTGTACGACCAGGGCAAGGTCGCCATCGTTCCCGGGGTTGGCTATGCCAACTCGCCGCGGAGCCACTTCCGCAGCATGGACATCTGGCACACCTGCGAGCCGGACAAGGTGGGAACGGAAGGCTGGGCGGGCCGGTTGGCCCGGGAACTGGACCCGAACAAAGAGAACGTACTGACGGCCATCAACTTTGGACACGGGCTGCCGCGGGCGTTGGCGGTGCCGGGAGTCCCGGTAGCGGCGATAGCCGACCTGGGCACCTACGGACTGCTGACGGGGATCAGCGACCAGGACCAGCGGGCCAAGGCGTTAGACCTGTTCTCGCGGATGTACTCGCCCACGGTGGGCGGGAGCTTCGTCAACGACTACCTGCGCTCCACGGGCACCGACGCCATGGTGGGCGCGGACATCGTGAAGGTAGCGCCGGAGCGGTACAGTTCCAACGTGGAGTACCCGAACTCGCCGATCGCGATGCACCTTCGGGACATTGCCCAGGTGTACCTGGCAGACCTGGGGACGCGGATTTTCTACACCCAGCACGCCAGCTTTGACACCCACGCGGGGGAGATGGCGGGTCACCCGGTACTGTGGAAGGAAGTCTCCGAGAGCATCTCGGCCTTCTTCCAGGACCTGAAGGAGCACGGCACGGGAGAGAACGTGGTGATGTACCTGTTCTCCGAGTTTGGCCGTCGGGTGCACGACAACGGGTCGGGCACGGATCACGGCGCTGCGGGCGCGACCTTCTACATCGGGGACCCGGTGCAGGGTGGCCTGTACGGAGAGTACCCGTCGCGGAAGAACGAGGACCTGGAACAGGGCGACCTGGTGCCCAACTACGACTTCCGCGGAGGCTACAGCACCATAGTGGAAGACTGGTTCGGCCTGGACGCCAACCCCATCGTGGGCGGTAACTTCGAGAAGCTCTCGGTCCTGAAGTAAAACAAGGGACCGACCCGACGCTTCACGGGGAAACCAGGACCAGGATTGAGCTTTCGGGCCGGGTGGACTCTCAGCGGTTCCTCCGGCCCAATTAAATATCACGGGAGGATTAAGATATGGCGCTGCACACTGTAGCCGCCGGTCGCGGTTGGATATATAGCCACCACGTCGGTCGCAACGCCGGTGTAGGCATGGGTTTCAGCAACCCGGTAGGCGTTGCCATCGCCCCTGACGGCGTCCTGTACGTCGCCAACCGCTCCGGCGAGCAGAACCCCAGTTCCCGAATCAGCAAAGTCACGGTAGACCAGGAGTTTATCACCGAGTTTGGCCGACAGGGGCCGTTGTATTCCGAAGGAGCCACCAGCCACTTCACCTGGCTCACCGGCGTAACCTTGGACAAGGATGAGAACGTCTACTGCTCCGATGAGTGGAAGAGCCAGATTAGCGTTTTCGACAAAGAGGGAGAACTGCTGAAGGTATGGGGCGAGCGCGGCGATGGCGAAGGCCAGCTCAGCGGCCCCGCCGGCATCGCGATGGATGCCGATGACAACCTGTGGGTCGTCAACAGCCTCAACAGCCGCATCCAGAAGTTCTCCAAGGACGGCAACTACCTGGACGGCTTCGGCCAGAAGGGCGCGGGCGACGGCCAGTTCGAGATGCCCTACGGCATCACCCTCGACAACGACGGGAATATCTACGTAGTTGACTGGGGTAACCACCGGGTTCAGCAGGTCAGCCCAGACGGTTCCCACCAGCTCACCTTTGGGCATGGCGGCACCGGGGCCGGCTCCCTCAACCATCCCACCGGCGTCGCCGTCGATAACGAAGGCGATGTGTACGTGGTGGACTGGATGAACGAGCGGATAGTCATCTATAACAACGAAGGCAACACCCTCACCTACCTGCACGGCGACGCCGTCGAGGTCTCCAAGTGGGGCGAGCTGTCCATTGAGGCCAACCCGGACCAGAAGCGGCGCCGCGCCCAGGTCTATGACCTGGTGGAGCAGCAGCGGAAGTTCCGGTTGCCCACGGGATGCGCCTACGACCTGGAGAACAACCGGCTAATCGTTTGTGACACCCAGCGGGGCCGTCTTCAGATTTACGAGAAGGACAACAACTACGACGACCCGCAGTTCAACCTGTAGTCGCTCCTAGTCGTTCCCGCGATTTATCGCAAGGCTTACCGGCGCCCATTGTTTGGGCGCCGGTAATTTTTGCTTCAGTTGGCGCTGACCGCGAACCTGGCCCTTAGCGGTTGGTGTCGATGATGGCCCGGCGGTGGGTACCCTCGCCAATCTTCCGTTCCCCGTCGTAGGCCTCCACGCGGAAGTTCAGCCGGTTCCGCTCCATTTCCAGCAACTCGGCGTGGGCCACTATGGTTGCGCCGATGTCCGCCGGGGCCAGGTGGCGAATGTTGACCTCGAACCCCACCGAGGTCTGGCCCTCTTCCAAGAACTGGTGAATGGCCTCGATGGCGGCCCGCTCCATCAGGCCAATCATGGAGGGAGTGCTGAACTTGTCCACGTGCCCAGCCACGTTGTGCTCGCAGACCAGGGTCTGCCGCTGGCCCTTCAGTCCGGGTTGTATCTTTGGGCTTACCATTTGACCTCCTATTTTCGCCGAGTGTTCCTTTACTTCCGCTCTTTGGTCCGAACCCTGGCAGGTTACTGGTTAACCGGAGTTTCTCCATCGCTGGGGTTGACTCGTTGCCGCACTATTTCTATTCCTCAACTCAGGAATTTTATTATGGTGGTTACGGCGGCTACACCTAGAGCCGAAGCGCCGACAATCAGGCTAATCATCCACTTGATCAAGTCTACTTTTTGTCTTTCCATCTCCGTTAGAAACTCGGACCGCTGCTGTTCCATGCCAGTTTGGAACTCGGACCGTTGTCTTTCCATGCCGGTTTGGAACTCGGACCGTTGTCTTTCCATGCCGGTTTGGAACTCGGTTCTCAAGTCGGCGATGTCAGCCTTAGTCGCCAGATGTTCGTAGACTCCCTCAAGACGACTGAGACGTTCTTCTGACGTGGTCATTGCTACTCCCTGGAAGGTAATTATTGCGGCTCCCGGGTTGACTCCAGAGCGTGATTGAGTGACGCGAAGGGTGGATTTGCTGGAGGATAGGAGGGAAACTGGCCGGCGCCGACCGTATGGACGCTTGGCTACCCAGGCGAGGCGCACTTAATATCATACCAGAAGCCCCGGCGTAGAGGGCTTGACCGCAAACGGGTACTCCCCTACCGTCTTGTATAGGCCCCCCCAACTGATATATCATGCACGGGCCGGAAGAGGATAGAAAATGCCAAGCAAGCGAGACCTGCTCTCCATTACCGACATTACCCCCGGGGAGACCAGCCACATCATCCGGCGGGCCCTGCAGATGAAGGCGGAAGAGTCGGGCGCGCCCCTCCGGGGTAAGAAGTGCGCCCTGCTGTTCGAGAAGCCGTCCCTGCGGACTCGGGTCAGCTTTGAAGTGGGCATTCACGAGTTGGGCGGGTACTCCCTGTACCTCAGTCCCCAGGAGGTGGGGTTGGGTTCCCGGGAGCCGGTGTCCGACGTGGCCCGGGTGCTTTCCGGTTATGTTGACTGCGTCATAGCCCGGGTCTTCTCCCACGCCCAACTTGAGGAGATTGCCTTCTACGCCACTATTCCGGTAATCAACGCCCTGTCGGACCTGGAGCACCCCTGCCAGACCATCGCCGACATGCTGACCATCGCCGAGGCCAAAGGCGAAATGGCGGGCCGGAAACTGGCCTTCATCGGCGATGGCAACAACGTGGCCCGCAGCCTATGCCTGGGACTGCCCGCCGTCGGCATGAGCTTCGCCATCGCCTCGCCGCCGGGGTATGCCCTGGATGACGCCTCCCTGGACGCCGGTCGAGACCGGGCCGTCAACGAAGAGGCCGAGGTCCTGTCCCTCACCGACCCCTTGGAAGCGGTGCGCGACGCTGACCTGGTTTACACCGACGTTTGGGCCAGCATGGGCGACGAAGCCGAGGCCGACGTCAGGCAACGGGCCTTCCAGGGTTATACGGTGGACCCGGAGTTGCTGGCTCAGGCCAAGCCCGACGCCAACTTCATGCACGACATGCCCGCCCACTACGGCGAAGAGGTGCCTTCCGGTATGTTGGAACATCCCCAGTCGGTGGCCTACCAGCAGGCCCACAACCGGCTGCACGGCCAGAAGGCGCTGCTGGAATTCCTTCTGGGGAGCAATTAGCTGAAAGTTATGGCGGGCCCGTCCTTCGGCAAGCCCAGGATGAGCGGGGTGCGGCGTCCCAATGTGGGCCCGTCCTTCGGCAAGCCCAAGATGAGCGAATAAGGCGCACCGGGTAGGACAGCAAGAATTCGGTTACCAACCCATCTTGAGCGAAGGGGCGGCCTTCCCTATTAGCGGAGCCGGTCCAGGACTTTTATGACACAACAAGTTAACCCAGATCAGCTAGAAGAGCCAGTCGAAGGTCTGATGACTGCGGAACCCCGCGCGCCCCTACCCATCATCGCCATCATCGGGCGTCCCAACGTCGGCAAGTCCTCCCTGTTCAACCGCATCCTGTCACGCCGCCACGCCATCGTCTCCGAGGTGGCCGGTACCACCCGGGACCGGCTGATGGCGGAGGGGGACTGGGACGAATACCAGTTTATCCTGGTGGACACCGGGGGCCTGGAATCCAACCCGGAAGGGCACATCCGCCAGCGGGTCCAGGAGCAGTCGGATATGGCCCAGGCCCAGGCCGACGTCATCGTCTTCGTTGCCGAGGCCGAGGAGGGGCTGACCCCCAACGACATGCTAATCGCCGACCGGCTGAGGCGTTCCGAGAAACCGGTCATTCTGGCCGTAAACAAGGTGGACAACGATAACCGAGAGTTTTCGGCGTCAGAGTTCTACCAGTTGGGCATTCCCCAGACGGTGATGATTAGCGCCTACCACAATTATGGTATCTACGACCTGATGGAACGAGTGCTTTCCTACCTTCCCGAGCCGCCCCTGGAAGACGAGGAAGAACCACCAGACGGCGAGCCCAAGGCCAGCCCACCCAAGGAACTGCGGTTGTCCATCGTGGGCCGCACCAACGTGGGCAAGTCGATGCTGGTCAACGCCATCCTGGGGGAGGAGCGCTCCATCGTCAGCGAAGTCGCCGGAACGACCCGAGACGCCCTGGACACTCCCTTCACCTACCAGGGACAGGCTATGACGTTAATCGACACCGCCGGCATCCGCCGCCCCGGGCAGGTGCAGCGCGGCATCGAAAAGTACAGCGTGCTGCGGGCGGTGAACGCCGTCAACCGCAGCGACATTACGCTGCTGGTCACCGACGCCAGCGAATTGGCGACGGCCCAGGACGCCCATATTGCCGGGCTGTCCTGGGACATGTGCCGAGGGTTGATTGCGGTGATCAACAAGTGGGACCTGGTCGCCAACACCGAGGGCAACTCGGTGGAACAGGCGATGACCCGGGTGCAGGAACGGCTGCACTTCATGTCCTACGTGCCCATATGTTTCACCTCGGCCCTGCGGGGTGAGGGTGTTAACGGACTGCTAGACGTCGCCCTAAAACTGTGGCGAGAGCGGCAGCGGTGGGTCTCCAGCCGGCAGTTGCAGTACATGTTGGCCGAAGCGCTGATGGAGCACAGCCCTCCCTCGGTGAAGATGCGCCGGGGGGAGCGGTTGCGGATAAACCGGCTGCGCCAGGTTGGGTCTAACCCGCCCACCTTTGTCTTCACGGTCAACTACCCGAACCTGGTACACTTTTCCTATCAGCGTTACCTGGAGAACCGGATAAGGCAGACCTTCGGCTTCGATCATACCCATCTGAAGCTGCATTTCCGAAGAAAATGAAGCTGTCCCAAAACCCAATTCTATTCAGCCTGGTGGTGGTGCCCCTGTTGGCGGCTGGCCTGGTCCTGGCGCTCCTGACCCTCAGGGACCAGCCGTGGCCCTGGCAATACGCGGCCACCCTGCCCCTGGCCTACCTGTTGGGCTCCCTCCCCTGGGGATACGTCATCCTGCAGTGGCGGAAGGGAGTAGACATTCGGGAGTTCGGCAGCGGTCGCATCGGCACCACCAACGTGCTGCGCACCGCCGGGGGGAGGACCGCGGCCCTGGTGCTGGCGCTGGACCTGCTGAAGGGAGTCCTCGCCGTCACGCTGGCCCGTGAGGTAATCGGGACCTACACCGCTGAAGTGGCGGCCGGGCTGCTGGTGCTGGTGGGGCATAACTGGTCAATCTTTCTCCAGTTCCAGGGGGGACGGGGCATCGCGCCCGGTCTGGGCGGGCTCCTGGTAATGGCTCCCTATGCGGCGATCATCGGGGCCGTGACCTTCATTCCGGTAACGCTACTCAGCCGCTACGTCTCCTTGGGGTCCATCATCGGCGTGGTCATCGCCTGCCTGTCCCTGTTGGCCCTGGCGGCCTTTTGGGGCATGTACTCCACTCTGTACACCATCTACGCCTTCATCGGTGGCGCCATCATAATCTGGCAACACCGAGACAACATCGACCGCATCGCCAAGGGCACCGAGCGCCGGATCGGAGTTCCAGCAGTCAAGAATTAGACAGGTGACTTCATGCAGGTTCCGCAGTACCGGGCGGCGAGTAAAGAGTTATTGGCCCAGGCAAAGCAGGAACTGGCGGCGGGCGACGCCAGGCAAGCCTCGGAGAAGGGATGGGGAGCGGCGGCACAGATGGTAAAGGCGCTGGCCGCCGATCGGGGCTGGCCGCACCATGCTCACCCGCTGCTCCACCAGGCGGCAGGTAGATTGGCCCGCGAGACGGGAGACCGTCAAATATCGACCCTGTTTCACGTCGCCAATTCCTTGCACGGCAACTTTTATGAGAATTGGTTTGCCCCAGAGGTAGTGGAGGACGGCCTTCGCGACGTAGAGTTGTTGATTGATAAGTTGGAGCCTTTACTGTAGCCGGGACTGCGGGCGGTCCGGGGCCGCTATGCCCTGAATCAGGCGTATAATTCCCAAAAAAGATGGAGGTCCAGTCCAAGAATGTACGACCTACTAATCAAAGGGGGCACGGTAATAGACCCCGATCTGGGAATCCACGGCGTCAACGACGTGGCGGTGGAGGACGGCAAGATTGCCCGTATCGCCCAGAGCATTTCCATCGACGAGGCCAGCCGGGTGGTGGAAGTGACCGGAAAGCTGGTAACCCCCGGGCTGATCGACCTGCATACCCACGTCTATGACGGCGTCAACGGCAATGGGGTGCAGGCCGACATCGGCGGCGTGCGGGCCGGAGTCACGACGATGGTGGACGCCGGCAGCTCGGGCTGCGATACCTTCGGCGGGTTTCCCCGCCACATCATCCCCAACAACAGCACCGAGGTTATTCCCTTCCTGCATATCTGCCGCACCGGGTTGGCCACCACGCCAGACATCTTCAGCCCCTCCAGCATCGACCTGGACCGCACTATTGAAGTGGTGGAGCAGAACCGTGACATCATCCGGGGCATCAAGGCCCGCATGGTCTCTCCGGCCCTGGAAATCATGGGAATGGAGATGCCCCGCCTGGCCAAGCGGGCCGCCAAGGAGGCCGGGGTCAAGCTGATGGTGCACATCGGCGATACCGAGAAGCGGTACGACCCCAACGTCATTCGGCAGCTACTTCCCATCATGGAAGAGGGCGACATCGTCACCCACTACTTCACCGCCAACCCCGGCGGGGTGTTGGACGCCGGCGGCAAGCTGGTGCCCGAGGCCAAGGAAGCCCACGACCGGGGAGTCTGGTTGGACACCGCCCACGGTCGCGGCAACTTCAGCTTCGACGTGGGGGAGCGGGTTATCGACCAGGGGGTGTTGCCCCACTGCATCAGCACCGACCTGACCCTTCCGGGACGGCAGCGCACGGTGCACAGCATGACGGAGATGATGACCCGATTCCTGGCCCTGGGGTTCAATATGGACCAGGTGGTTGCCATGTGCACCATCAACCCGGCCAAGGCCCTGGGCGAGGAGAACCGGCTGGGGACCCTGCGGGTGGGACACCAGGCCGACATCTCGGTCCTGGATGTCAAGGACGGCGATTGGGTGGTCTTCGACGTGCTGGGAGCTGCCCGCAAAGCAGAGCGGGCGGTGGTGCCGGTGCTAACGGTAAAGCGGGGCGAAGTCTTCGAGGCGGGTTGGGGCCCGCGCCCCTGGGGTTGGGAACCGGACCAAGGGTAGGAGGTGGTTGCAATGGGAACGTTTCATGTAACTTTGCGAATTGCCAACCGACTACGGGAGCGGTACGCCTATGTGGATGCCTTGGTGGATACGGGGTCTACCTACACCTCCCTGCCGGAGAGTCTGTTGGACGATTTGGGAATCGAACGCGAGGGGACCCGAAGGTTTGAGCTAGGCGACAACCGGGTCGTCGAATACTCAATAGGCGAGACGCGCCTGGCAATAGAAGACCGCGAACACACAGTTCTATTAGTGTTCGCTCCCAATGATACGGAACCGCTTGTTGGCGCAACTACTCTGGAAATACTGGGGTTGGGCATCGACCCCATCGGGGAAAAGCTGGTGCCAGTGATTGCCCTGCGGAAGTAGTGTACTAGCATCAAGTTATCGGCCGGGATTTCCCATACGACGCAGCCGTCGCGACAGTTGCCGCAGCTTGGCCACGGGCCGGAAGCGGGGGCGCATGTTGTCGGCTATCAGGGGCGCAACTTTCTGGTTACCCGCCACCAGAGGGGCCACCCAACGGCGCAGTTCCTTTATGGTGGGGGCCCGCTCTTCCCAGGTGGGCACCAGGGAGTCCATGGGCTGCCAGGTCTTGGCCCGGGCCAACCGCACCATCACCGTGCCGCTGGCCTCCTGGACCGCCTGGGCCCCGGCCAGCATGTCCCACATGCGAGGCGCGCCGATGATGGCGTACTGCAACACCCCGCAGGCGGTCATCGCCAGCTCGTAGGCGATACTGCCGGTGGTGCGGGTCTCGCCCACGTTACTGCCCAGTTTGCGGCTGAATTTCATGCTGTAGGCGAAGAAGCCCGGCAGACCGATGAGTCGATTGCCCACCGGCGCGTCCGACTGGTACACCGACACCGGCTCTTCGTCGCAGAAGCACCCGCCGCCGCTGCTACAGTGCAGCACAAATCCCCCTTTGGCCGAGGGCCAGGGTATGTACAGGGCGCCCGCCAGGGGCTTACCCCGGTAAAGCAGCCCGATGGACGAAGCGTATACCGGCAGTCCGTTCATAAAGTTGGTAGTGCCGTCCAGCGGGTCCAGCACCCAGAGAAAGTCCGAGGCGACGGTATCGGCGTCGGCTTCCTCCGCGCCCTCTTCCCCCAGGACGCCGTGCTCAGGGAAAAGCCGTTTAATTTCCTTTTCCAAGAAAGCCTGGGTCGCCTTGTCGGCGGAGGTGACCGGGTCGCGCTGGTTCTTGTCCTTGAACTCGACGGACAGTTGCCGCCCGAAATGGCCCGACAGAATCTCCCCGGCTCCCAGGGCCAGTTGCACGGCGGCCGCCGCCAACTCCCGGGCTTGGGTTGCATCCACCGCTGATTGTGCAGACAGGGCCATTATCGTCCACCTCCGAAAGTTAGCCAAGTATAGCACGGCAGCTACGGGAGCACGCACCGGCGGCAGTCCCTTCCAGGGCAAACGCACATAAGGCGTCCTGGACAGTACGCCGAGGAGAGTCAGGTCCCGTTTCTAGCAAGATGGCCGATTTGTGAGGCGATTGCCGGTTTCAAGCTCGTCATTCCCGCTTTCGCGGGAATGACGGGGGTCCAGAGGTGAAAACACGATTGCCCTGAGTCCCTTCCCTCTCGACTGGAAAGGTGGAACCTTTCCTGAGCGCAGCCGAAGGAATGAGGGCGCTACTGCCGCAGGGCAATCGCATACTAACAACGGGCTTACCGTCGCTCCGCCGAAAAGGCAGGGCTGTTGCAGAACCGGGGCGTAACCCCTACCTGGCGAACGTCCCAACAGTCGACGGTACTGTTGAATCGGGGGGCTGGATTCCCGCTTTCGCGGGAATGACGGGTCCTTTGCTATCCAATATGCAATCGCCCTGGCTACTCCCGTAGGACGATTGCAAAGTCCTTCCATACAGTGGAATATGCCCCCAACTCGTCCTTCCCGCGAAAGCGGGAATCCACAGTTCCAACCTTGGAGTCCTGCCATAACCGAGCGGACGGCGCGAATCGAACAACTTTGCAATCGTCCTGCTACTCCCGTCCCGCCCTATGGCCGCCTTCGCGGGGTCTGTTATAGCGGGGTCTGTTATAATCGAGGGCTAGATTGTCCTGCCCCGGGCCAGCGATTACGGGCAGCCCCTTTTGGGGCTTGAATCGGGGCCGGGCGCAGGCATCGTCCTATGAAGGTAAGGAGGCAATCAGCAGCTAATGGACTTGGAGCTTAAAGACAAAGTAGCCATCATCGGCGGGGCCAGCAAGGGACTGGGACGGGCCTGCGCCGACGTGTTGGCCCAGGAAGGGGCCAAAATTACCATCTGCAGCCGCACCGAGGCCGACCTGGAGCAGGCGGCGGCGGAGATTCGGGACACCACCGGGGCCGACGTGCTGGTGTTCCCCGCCGACCTGGAGAGTTACGAGTCCATCCAGGCCCTGATAAGCGCCACGGTAGCGGAGTACGGTCGGCTGGACATCATGGTCAACAACTCGGGCGGGCCGCCCCTGGCCCGATCCTTCAACGCCACCGAGGAGCAGTGGGAAACCGCCGTCCAGCGCTCGCTGTTCTTCTTTGCCCGAATGTCCCGGGAGGCGATTCCCCACCTCAAGGAGCAGGGGGGCGGTAGGATAATCAACATCCTCGCCAGCACCGTTTACCAGCCCATCCCCAACCTGGCCCTGTCAGGAGCCACCCGCATGGGCGTGGTAGCCTTCGCCAAGAGCCTGGCCGACGAGGTGGGTCGGGACGGCATCCTGGTGAACAACGTTTGCCCCGGCTCCATCCTCAGCGAGCGGATGCTCTCCAACGTTACCGCCCGGGCCCAGGAATTGGGTATCACGGTGGAGGAGGGACTGGCCCAGCGCGCCGCCGAGACCGCCGTGGGCCGCATCGGAGAGCCGGTAGAACTGGCCAACCTGGTCGCCTTCCTGGCTTCAAGCAAGTCCAGCTACGTTACCGGCACCACCATCCTGGTGGACGGCGGCCTGGTCCGCTCGGTCATGTAGGGGCATGACTTCCAGGTTTCGCCAGCAGGAAGAACCCCAGGACGCCGAGGGGTACAACCAACGGGGCAACCGCTACAGCCGCAACGGAGTCTACGACCGGGCCATCGCCGATTACACCCAGGCCATAGCGCTCGATGACTCCCTGGCCGACGCCTTCTTCAACCGGGGGGTCTCCTACTATGAGATAGGCGAGTACGAGTTGGCCATCGCCGACCTGACCCGGGCCATAGAGTTGGACCCCCAGGACGACAACTTCTACAGTCGTCGCTCCCTGGCCTACCTGTTCAACGACCAGATGGAGCTGGCCCAGGCCGACCAGGACAAGTGTGAGGAGTTGCGTAACCCGGTAGTAGAGGACTGAGCGTCCTCCTTACCCCGCAGCGCGGTGGTTCGGCCCCTTGGACTGGCCCAAAGCAAACCCGCTACCCGACGTAGGGATGGATTTCGTTCTTCAAAGGGATTAAAGAGGTTTGGCCCCCTCAGTGTGGCAGGAAAAGTAAGGTTCAATGGTCTCGCTTGATTACTGGATTCTCCTAGTATTTTTTGGGTACTTCGCAACGTTGATTGGCATAGCGATAGTCCGCTCTCGCCAGATGCGGGCCATGTCGGACTATGTGCTGGGAGACCGGAGGCTGAGTAGCTTGACCACGGCGCTCAGCGCCGGTTCCTCGGGGGCCAGCGGCTGGACTATGCTGGTGTTCCCGGCCCTGGTATTTGCCGAGGGGAGCGTACATCTCTGGTCGCTGGTGTGCATTTTGCTAGGCGTTTGGCTCGGGTGGGATGTGCTGGCCAAGCGACTGCGCCGCTACACCATCGCTACCGATGATTCCCTGACCCTACCGGAGTTCTTTGAAAAGCGATTTGGCGACGGGACGGGAATTTTGAGGACCACAGCAGCCCTAATCACCCTTTACTTCATCATCTTCTACGTCAGCTCCGGCCTGATTGCCGGCTCCAAACTGCTGGAGACCGTGTTCGGACTTGGTCCCACTGCGGGAGTGCTGATAACACTGGTCGCCGTGGCCTCCTATACCTTCATCGGCGGCTTTCTGGCGGTCTCCAGGACCGACGTGTTTCAAGCCCTGCTGATGCTGGCCAGCTTTATCATATTGCCCCTTACTTTAATTTTCGTCACCGACCAACCTTTCCAGGGAATGGAAGCGACAATTCCAGGGTTCCTGAACCCCTTTACCCAAGCCGACGGCAGCCCCATCTCCGTTGCTCACTTTGTTGGCCTCTTGGGATGGGCATTGGGGTTCCTTGGCGCGCAAAGGATATTGCAGCGGTTCATGGCCCTGGAAAGCGAGGACAAGATAGGGGAGAGCCGCAATATCTCCCTGGTATGGGTCGGTGTCCTGGTTTCCTTCGGGTTCCTGCTGGGAATCGTCGCCCGGCCGGCCCTGCTGGAAGCGGGACTGATGGAGGCGGTGTCCGACCCCGAGCGGCTTTATATCGTGGTCTCCGAGGCGTTTTTCTTCCCCCTGGCCACCGGTCTTCTCCTGACTGCGATAATTGCGGCAGTGATGAGTACGGCGGACTCCCAACTGTTGTTGGGCTCTGCCATAGCCGCCGATGACCTGCCCTTCTTCAAGAACTTCTCGGACACGATACGGACGCAGGCCAGGGTCTGGCTGGGCCGCCTGTTGCTGGTACTTATCGGCGTCTTCTCGGCTGCCCTGGCCATCTTCTTCCCCAATTCCATATTCAACCTGGTGGCCTACGCCTGGGGCGGAATGGGGGCGGCCTTCGGGCCGGTCACGATTCTGGCCTTGTACTGGCGCCGGTTTAACACCTGGGGAGCGCTGGCGGCAATAATCGCCGGCACGGTGGTTGCCACCATCTGGCAGGTGGTTGATGGGGGACCGGGAGGAATAATGGACATCGGCTTCGCCACCGCCCCGGGCTTTCTGTTTGCCACCCCGGTAGCCGTGGCGGTTACCCTGTTGACTGCCCCGCCTTCCAGGGAGGTGGTGGCGCTGTTTGATAGGGTCAACCCGCTCCCGGAACGGCCCCTTCACACCGGCGCGGCAGACTGAGTCAATCGCCGGTGAAGCCTGGCACACAACGCAACCCCCTCCGCCGGGAAGCGCCGGGGGGAGGCGCTGGGTGTTACCGAGTTACCCGGATACCGGCTTGAAGTAGGGAATACTTATCTGGTCGGTGGCCCGGACGAAGGTTACTTCCACGGGCATACCGATGCTCACCTCTCGGGGGTTGCACTCCACGATGTTGGTGAACATGCGCACCCCTTCCTCCAGCTCCACCAATGCCAGCACGTAGGGTACATCCTCGGCAAAACCGGGGGTGCGGTTCTGGTAGGTCACGGTGTAGGTCCAGACCGTTCCCTTGCCGCTGGACTGGACCCATCGGATGTCTTCGGACCAGCAGTTGGCGCAGATGCCCCGGGGGTACCACTGGTACTCGTTGCACTGACCGCACTGCTGGATTATCAGGTTCCCCGGCGGCAGGAGTCCCAGAAGGGCTTGGTCTCGCCGGCCACCGTGGGCAACGGCTTATTCCATTGCTGAGTCATGGCTTAGTCCCTCCCTAGAATCGCGGTGCCGCCGCTGTGCCGGGAACCCAGGGCCCCGCCGGTGCCGTGGCAAAGGGCCACCTGGCAATTGGGCACCTGCCGGGGAGTACCCTCAAACTGGTGTCGAAGCTGACGGGTGGCTTCCATTAGCAGGAAGATTCCCCGCATCCCCGGATGGTTGGAGGACAGGCCCCCGCCGTCGGTGTTGATGGGCAACTCCCCGCCAATCTGCAGCCGACCGCCGGACACGAAATCGCCGCCCTCCCCCTTCTCGCAGAAACCCAGGTCTTCCAGGGTCTCCAACACGGTGATGGTGAAGGAATCGTAAATCATCGCCATGTCGATGTCCTGATGGGTCACGCCGGCCATGGCGAAGGCGGGTTCGTGGCTCTGCTTGGCGGCGATGTATTGCAGGTCGCGCTTGCCCGCGCCCTGGTGGGCCAGCGCCTCACCCACGCCCAGCACCCACACCGGCATCTGGCGGCAGTTGCGGGCTACCTCGGGCGAGGCCACCACCACCGCGCCGCCGCCGTCGCTAATCACGCAGCAGTCCAGGATGTGCAGCGGGGCGGAAATCATGCGGGAAGTTACCACGTCCTCCACGCCGATGGGGTTGCGGAACAGGGCGTCCGGGTTCATGGAGGCGTGCTTCCGCACCGCCACCGAGATCTCGGCCAGTTGCTCGGAGATGGTGCCATACAGGTGCATGTGCCGCTGGGCAATCATGGCGTACAGGCCCACGGTCGTCAGGCCGTACAACTCCTCGAAGCTATCCGGCGAGGGGTCCAGTTGGGGATGGCCGAAACGGGCCACGCCGCCCGTGCCCACCGAGACGCCCCCGGAACGGGCCAGGCTGCTGTAGGTGATAACGGCGCAGTTGATGCGACCGGCGGCGATGGCGGTGAGGGCGTGGGAGAGGTGGAACTCGAAGGAGCCGCCCCCCACGGTAGTGTTGTCCACGTACTTGGGGTACATATTGAGGTAGTCGGCCAGGTTCAGGCCGCTGTTGCGGATGCTGCTGGAGGCGGTGAACAGGCCCTCAACGTCGTTCTTGGCAAGCCCGGCGTCTGCCAGGGCCTTGATTACGCTCTCCCCCTGAATCTGCAACTCGCTCTTGTCGGGAGCGAACCGGGTGACGTGCTCGTGAATGCCGACGATGGCGGCGCCGTGTCTGAGGTCTACCATGAGCCAGTATTCCTCCCTTGATTTCAATGCAACAAACCCAACCGGATTAAATCCTCCGCCGTCCATTTGGCGCGGACTTGAACCATCCTACGGAGGATACCAATGCCAAAGGTTTCCCCGGAACTATGATACGCAACGGTGACTCTTCTGCCGTCAGGATGCAGAAAGTGTTGATGGCTACCTCTTTGCCGGCGCAACTCGAAGCCGTCGCGCAACAAGGCATTGACGAGTTCACGGACGGTCAGGCTACGCAGTCTACCCCAGTCAATCTCCAATTCAGACAGATATAGTTACCAAGTATTGGGGGGAGTCAACCACCGTTGCCTGGAATTCTTCGGGGATTGGCTCATTGTCCTCTGCCATTTCTTCCAAGACCATTTGGATGACTTCCTTGATATTCCCGAGGGCTTCTTCACGAGTATATCCCCAAGTATCCGCTGCGTACTTGTCCAGCGCCGGGCAATAAGATACCCATCGGTCTTCATCCGGCTCAACTACTACTCGAAAAACGTAGGTCTTCACCTCTTCTCCTTGAGGTTAAGTATGCTCTGGCTTGGCATAACGCTATGCTGGGCTAGCCGCCGTAGTTCAGGTTATGGTCCCGCATCAGAATGGTCTCGTCCTCCTCGCGGACGCCGGCCTCCACCACCTCGCCCACGAAGAGGGTGTGGTCGCCGTGGGCCACTTCGCCCACAATCCTGCACTCCCACCAGGCCGGTGAGTTGAGGAACAGGGGGCAGCCCGTTTCAGCGCCGGACTCGAAGCTCTCGCCGCCGATGGAATCGCCCTCCCGCTCGTGGGACCGGAAGAAGTTGAAGGCGGTGTTAATCTGCTCCTTGCCGATGATGTTCACCGCGAACACGCCGGTGTCCCGGATGTGCTGGTGGCTGCTGGAATCGGCCTTGACCCCCACGGCAACCAGGGGCGGCGCGAAGGATGTTTGGGTCAGCCAGTTGACGGTGGCGGCCCCCACTTCCTGCCCGTCCTGGCTCTTGGTGGTCAGGATGTACATGCCGTAGGGAATCATGCGAAGGGCGGTCCTCTTGGCTTCTTCGTTCATAGCTCGCTCCTTGAAAAAGTCCAGCCTGTTGGCCCGTCGGAGTCTATTTGCCGCCCATTATGGCGGATAGGATAGGGTAAGACAAGATGAGTCTCGGTTGGTAGGCGATGGCGCTAGGCATATCTTTTGCATCGGGGGATTGGGGCTTGGCTCCCCGAGTAAGAGAGCGTGAGTGCCCCTGCTGCGTCACAACCTCCCTGCCCCTTGGATACCAGCCTTCGCCGGAAAGACGGAAGGGGCGCCAGTTAGGTAGGAGTCAATCGCCTTCCCCTTGGCGGCATAAACTACCCTCCAACCTGTCCGGTGTTATAGAATCACTGGCGTAGGACGGAGCAAGCAATGCGGCCCATCGAGATTACCCTGCCCCGGCTGCACCAGCGGGGCGTTGACGGCATTACCCTCTGGCCCTTCATCTTCTACCGCCGGGGACACGAGGACAACATTGCCCTGCGCTGCCACGAGCATTACCACTGGCGGCAGGCCCGGCGGTGGGGTGTCATTCCCTGGTACATCGCCTACCTGGTATTATTGCCCTTCTACCTGGGAAGACCGGCGGACCGGCACCCCCTGGAAGCCCCGGCCTACGCCAAGCAACGCCAGGTACTGGCCCTGTTGCAGACCGGCAGCAGCATCGACCAGCAGTTGCGAGAGCTGGGCATGATTTGACCCACCCGACTATTGCCCAAGGAGACGACCCAAATGCGAGAATTCCTGGAACACGCCAATAGCCACAGCACAGAAATTCTGGACTCCCTGCGCCGCATGGTGGATATGGAGTCCTTCAGCACCGACAAGGCTGCCACCGACCTGTTGGGCGTCCACATCAGGGGCCGATTGGAGGAGTTGGGCGCCAGGGTGCAGGTAATACCCCAGGCCCAGGTGGGCGACCACATGATTGCCGACGTGGGAGATGGTGAGGAGCAGGTCTTGATTCTGTGCCACATGGACACCGTTTGGCCCACGGGCACCCTTGGGGAGCGTCCCTTCCGGGTGGAGGATGGCCGGGCCTTCGGGCCGGGTATCCTGGACATGAAGGCGGGCATCGCCGTAACCTTCCACGCGCTTCAGGCCATGCGGGACCTGGGTATACCGCCCGGGCGACGGGTTAGGATTCTGCTCAACTCCGACGAGGAGTTGGGCAGCGCCAGCTCCAAGGAGCTTATTGAGGCGGAGGCCCGCAAGAGCAGTCACGTGTTTTGCCTGGAGCCCGGAGCGGGCGTGGAAGGGGCGCTAAAGACCGGTCGCAAGGGCGTGGGAATGTTCCAGGTACGAGTCACCGGGCGCGCCGCCCACGCCGGCAACGAGCCGGAAAAGGGAATCAGCGCGGTGGAGGAGTTGGCCCACCAGATTTTGCGGCTGCACAGCCTCACCGATTTTGCCAAGGGGACTACCGTAAACGTTGGCGTGGTGAGCGGAGGCGCGGTGCGCAACCAGGTTGCCGCCACCGCCGAGGCCCTGGTAGACCTGCGGGTGCAGAGCATGGGCGAGGCCCAGCGGGTGGAGCGGGAGATTCTGGGCCTGACCCCGGTACTGGCCGAGGCCCTGGTGGAAGTGACCGGCGGCTTGAACCGGCCTCCCATGGAACGGACGGAGAACACCGCCATGCTGTTTGCCGCCGCCCAGCAGGTCGCCGAACCCCTGGGGATAACCCTCACCGAAGCCCAGGTCGGCGGCGGCTCCGACGCCCAGTTCGCCTCGGCGGTAGGCGTGCCGGTGCTGGATGGCTTGGGGGGAGTCGGCGAAGGCCCCCACGCCGACCATGAGTACATCATCGTGTCCGAACTGCCCCGCCGGGTGGCCCTGATTGCCTCCCTGTTGGCGGAGGGCTAGCTGCCCCCTGGCGCGGGTGGGTAAGCGTTGGGGGACTTGAAGGGAAGATTTGGAGGGGGAGTCATCCTCTTGACTGGCCTTCACACGGCCAGGGGTAATTCCGGCCTGGCGGGATTGATGGGTTGGCGAAGGCCCCTCGCGGTGAGTCCGTCGAACCACGCTAGTCATACCAGTTGCCCTTGATACCCAAGAATGATACCTTTAGCTGAGCAGGCCGAGGAATAGGCCAGCCGCGCATCCGTTACCGACCGGAGGATAGGGTTATGGCAGCCACTCCAGCGACCACCTACCAGAACTACATCGGGGGCCAGTGGTCCGACTCGGTCTCGGGTCGTACCTACCCCATCTACAGTCCCGCCAACAAGACCACCCTGTTGGGGGAATTTCAGACCTCCAATCCCGATGACGCTCTGCGCGCGGTGGCTGCCGCCAAAGAAGCCTCGGCAGGTTGGGCCAACACCCCCGCCCCGGCCCGGGCGCAGGTGCTGTTTCGGGCGTTGGATATTCTATCCCGTCGCGCCGACGAAATCGCCCGCACCATCACCATCGAAGAGGGCAAACCCCTGCCCGACGCCCAAGGGGAGGTCCGGCGGGCTATGAACATCATCGAGTACGCCGCCGGAGAGGGACGCCGGATGTTCGGCTACACCACCCCTTCGGAACTGCCCAACACGGTGGCCTACACCGTGCGCCGCCCCATGGGAGTGGTCGCCCTCATCACCCCTTGGAACTTTCCCATCGCCATCCCCGCCTGGAAGCTGGCCCCGGCCCTAATCTGCGGCAACACCATCATCTTCAAGCCGGCCTCGGGTACGCCCCTTTCCGCGGTGAAGCTGGTGGAGGTGTTCGAGGAAGCGGGGATACCCGCCGGGGTGCTGAACTTGATTACCGGCCCTGGGGGTTCGGTGGGCAACGCCCTGGTGGAAAGCCCGGACGTGAACGCCATCTCCTTCACCGGCTCCACGGAAATCGGCACCGGCATCTACGCCCGGGGGGCCGGTCTGCTGAAGAAGGTGCAGTGCGAAATGGGGGGCAAGAACGCCGTGATCTTGCTCGCTGACGCCGACTTGGACAAGGCCCTGGGGGGCATCGTTCAGGGGGCCTTCGGCTCCACCGGGCAGCGCTGCACCGCCACCAGCCGGGTGATTGTGGAGGAGGGGGTCTACGACACCTTCATGGAGCAACTGCTGGACCGCACCAGCAAGCTGCGGATTGGCGACGGCTTGGACCCGGAGGTGGACATCAGCCCCCTGTCCAGCCAGTCCCAGTTGGAAACGGTGATGGAGTACATCGGCATCGGCGCGGAGGAGGGGGCCAGCCTGGCCTACGGCGGCCACCACCTGACCGGCGGCATTTACGACCAGGGCTATTACGTCGAGCCGACCATCTTCACCGACGTTGACCCGGACATGCGGATTGCCCAGGAGGAGATTTTCGGGCCGGTGCTCACCGTGTTCAAGGCCAAGGACCTGGAGGATGCGGTAGAAATCTCCAACAACGTCAAGTTCGGTCTGTCGTCGTCGGTTTACACCCGGGACCTGCCCCGGGCCTTCCAGTACATCAACACCGTGGACGCCGGCATGGTCCACGTCAACGCCCCCACCCTGGGCGGGGAAGTCCACCTGCCCTTCGGCGGAGTGAAGTCATCCGGCGTGGGCCAGCGGGAGCAGGGGGTGGAAGCGGTGGACTTTTTCAGCGAAGTGATTACGGTCTACATCGATTACGCCGACGCTGCCCGTGCCCAAGCCAGATTCATTTAGGGCATGGCTCTGTAAATCCTGAGTGGATAACAGGAAGAGAGGGCACAATGGACGTGAAAGAAGCGGCACGTTTCGCAAAGGACTACATTTCTGAGCTCTTTGCCTCCGAGCAGATAACGAATGTCGGCCTTGAAGAGATTGAATTCGACCGCAGGGCAGATATGTGGAAAATAACCGTTGGATTCTCCCGGCCATGGGACGGCAGTGGTGCCGCAAGCATTATCCTTGGGCAAACACATTTGAGACGGTCCTACAAGGTCATTCTCGTCGAAGACAAGACTTCTCGCGTTGAATCAGTCAAAGACCGCATTCTGGTAGATGCCAAGTAATCAATGCCTCCGACCGGATACTTCATAGATACGAACCTTTTCGTTCTATTCGTCGTGGGCAGTGAAGATAGAGACTTGATTCCCAAACACCGCCGACTGGAAAGATACTCGGAGAGAGATTACGACCTTTTGATCGACCTGCTCGACCAAGCTGACCAGATACTCGTGACACCAAACACGCTTACCGAGACTTCCAATCTACTTGGTCAGCACGGAGAACCCGAGCGGTCCCGCTTATTCCAAAGGCTACGAGCCATTATCCAGGAAAGCAAGGAAATCGTCGTCGCCAGCGCAGTGGCGTCATCCAACAGCGCCTTCGAGAGGCTTGGACTGACCGACGCGGCGCTCTTGGAGGTTGCCACCGCCGAAACTCCGGTGGTCACCGTGGATTTTACGCTGTACCTGGCAGCCCTGGCGAAAGGGGAAGATGCGGCGGTAAACTTCACGCATCTTCGAGACTTGTAATCGGCTGCCGGCCCTGCCGATGGGTTAGGCCAATAACCGGCTCGTGCTCCCTCCAAGCCCTCCGGGGTGGGGCAGCGGGAGCAGAGGGTTGGGGCGGTGGACTTTTTCAGTGAGGTAATAACCGTTTACATCGACTACGCCGACGCTCCCAGTGCCCAAGCCCGGTTCATTTAGCAAGAGATTGTTCCGAGTTCTTCTACGGCCTGCCGTCGCCGTCCTGCTGGCGCTGATATTGGCCGGACTGGCCTGCGGGCCCTCCCAGCAGGAAGTGGACCAGCGCATCGAGCGGGTGGTGCGGGAGGTTTTGGCCCAGATTCCCACCGCCACGCCCATCGTTTTCCCCACGCCAGTTCCCACTCCGACGGCAGTGCCCACCACCACGCCGCCAATTCCGGCAACCTTCCCGCCCACACCGACGCCCATGACATTTCCCATCAGCCCGACGCCGCAATCGATGCGGGACTTCGGCGAAGTCTACCAGAAGGTGTGGCCCTCGGTATTCCTCATCGAGACGCCCCGGGGCAACGGCTCCGGGTGGCTGGTGCGACCGAGGCATATTATGACCAGCCAACACGTGGTGGCCGGACTCTCCAGCGTAACCGTCCGGCAATCGATGGGCCCGGCTTTTACCGCCTCGGTTTGGGCTTTTGATTCGACCCGGGACATCGCCCTGTTGCAGTTTGACGCGGAGACCAGCAAGCTGCTGCACAGTGAGGCAGTTCCGCTGCCCCTGGGGGAAATCACCACCGAGGCGATAGCCCACAACCTGATGGCGCTGGGCTACTCGGGCATCGGAGTCTGGCCCAACGGGACCGTGGGCGCCGCCTCCACCAACGTGGGGGTACTATCGCAGATTATCGATTTTGGCTCGGGTTCCCTGGGGCTGAACCTGGTGATGGACGTGCCCATCGACCCCGGCGACAGCGGCGGGCCGGTACTGAACACCGATGGGGAGGTGGTGGGCATGGTGCGGGCCATCCAGGAGCGCACCACCGAAGGGCGCCGCATGGTGGGCACCTTCTACGCCGTACACTCCGGGGAGATACGTGAGGCCCTGGGGATGCTGAACCTGGGGGTGTCGCGGTAGGGGGTTGGGCGCGGGTCAAGTCCGTCAGGCTGGTCTGGTGACCACCTGTTTCCAGATTGGTTCAAAGACCCTCCGGATATTGGTCAAAACCTCGGCTCCGGCGTCACCGGGTGGTGGTAGGACATATTCCTTGTAACCGCCCCCATCGGCAGATTGTAGAAGCCCCTTCAGCATTGCCAAATCGCATTGCAAGGGAATGCCGTCATTGCTATCCCTCTTTTTCAGCGGCTCAATCGCCTTCCCAAGAATGCGTAAGGCGCCAATTACCTCAACTCCGATGGGGACTCCGGCAGGATCCAACTCGAGGGTTACGCCGGGGTAAATTTCGACCACTTCATCTTCAATACCCTTCTCAGCCAGATAGAGAATGTCAAACTCTGTGTCATAGTGTAGTATCGGGCTCATAGCTCACCCATCTGCCGGATTCTACCCTGCGCTGCTGCTGCCCTTCTTTGAGCGGATAGATGGTAATAAATGTGAAACCGTTGTCCCGCTCCACATAGGCAAGCGATATATCTCGCTCACTTTCGCTAAAGTGAACTCTCTTGACTGCTATCAGTCTGTCGTTCAATGTATCGTAATAGTAGCTGTCAGCACATTGCAATACCATCTCAGCGAGGCCGTCGGGAAATGAGCGGGCCTCCTTTTGCTGAACAAAATGCGCTGAGTAACGAATCGCTGAATCAGGCTCCAATCGCGCCGCTACCCCTCCCCCAGCCGGGCCTGTTCCCCCTCGGGCCGACGCACCCGCTCGGCGGGTTGGTAGCTGGGCTGGCGGGGAGGCAACTCGAAGCCCCGGCCCGACAGCAGCTCCCCGATGGTGCGTAGCTGTATCTTGGGAAAGTCCTGCTGCCACAGGTCGGAGTGGTAAAAGCCGCCGCTGGCTTCCTCGGAGCGCATGTCCCGGGTTGGTTCTTCCAGGGTTATGAACAGGCCCAGGGCCGCCTTCTCCCGCTCCACCACCCCTTTCAAGTCCCGGATTTGGGGAGATGACACCCGGCCGCCCTTCACCTGTAGCACCACCTTTTGCGGGGTGCGGCGGGGGCCGTCCACGAAATAGAGCATCCCGTCGATGCCCCGGTCTGCGCCACGCTTCTGCTCCGACTGGGGCTGGGCTTCCAGCAGGGAGACGGCCCAGAACTGGAACTGATAGGGGTCCTGCTCCCACAGGGCCCGGGCGCTGCCGGTGTCCTGGGGTTCCCCCACCACTGCGTAGTCCTGCCCCGGCTCCAAGTTGAACATCGTCTTGAGGCGGCTCTTCATCAGGGCCACGGCCAGATGGGTAATGTCGATGCCCACCCACCGCCGGTTGAGCTTTTCGGCTGCCGCCACCGCCGTGCCGCAGCCGCAGAAAGGGTCTAAAACCACGTCGCCCTCGTTGGACGAGGCTTGGATGATGCGCTCCAGCAGGGCCTCGGGCTTCTGGGTGGGGTAGCCGAGGCGTTCTTTGTGCCAAGACCGAAGGGACTCAATATCCGTCCAGACATCTTGCACTGGAATGCCTTTAGCTTCATCAAGATAGCGCTTTATCCTTGGAATACCATTCCGTGTGTAAAAGATGCGGCCTTCTGAATCAAGCCGTTCCATAGTCTCTATCGGAACACGCCAAACTCTGGTAACACCTTTCCATTCATATTCGTACCCACCGCCTTGAAGCCCAGCAGCCCCCAAGTCTCCTGACATGAATCGACGACCGTCGCCGTCTTCGTATCGGTAATACTGTTGGACGTAAGCGGGATCGTAGGGTTGGAATGATGGATTCCAAAGAAAGTCATCGGAGCTAGAGTAAAAGAGGACTATATCGTGGACAGAGCCATATCCTTTTGCATCGCTGTGAGCACTTTGACGTTTCCATATAGCTTCGTTACGGAAATTGGAAGACCCAAATATCCCATCAAGAAGCAACTTCAGGTAGTGGCTGGCGGTGGGATCGCAGTGCAGGTACAAACTTCCGGTAGGTTTCAGGACGCGGCGCAGCTCCACCAGGCGGGGCGTCATCATCACCAGGTAGGCCATCATGGCGTTGTTGCCGATGAACTGGCGGAAGGCGGTAATCATGTCCTTCACCGCCGAGGGTGTTCCCGGGTGCAGGATGATGTCCTGCTCGAAGGTGCGCTCCGTTTCCAGCGTCCACTCCCAGGTGTCGGTGAAAGCCTTGATTTGGGCTGGGGAGTCCTCGCCGGACTTCTCCCGGAACAGCACGTTGTAGGAGGCGTTGGAGTTGAAGGGCGGGTCCAAGTACACCAGGTCAACCGACTCATCGGGCAGGTGTTCCCTTAGCACCTGAAGGTTGTCGCCATAGTAGAGGGTGTTGGGCATGATGCTAAACTCCGGCGAAGGCTCTATAACTGACCACTTTCGAGTAATTCTTCTCCAAAGCCTCAGCCTCCTTCAAGACTATAACCTGCCTTTCCGAATCCGTTTCCACGAACTCCTCATCAATGTAAACCGGCAACACAGCGGGCTTGGCCAGGCCGGCGTAAAGGTCCCGCATCATCCTCTTGCCTGCTGGCAATTTTGACCACTCCCGTTCCCATTCGCTGGAATCCACCCGGGCCAGCGGCCGTCCGTCCGGGTCGCCGGTCCACACCAGGTAAGCTTTGAAGAGAGCATCGGCAACCAGGCGGGGGGCATCGCTGGGCTGGGCCTGGTGCACCAACTGTACCTGAAGCGCTCCCGGCCCTGAGCCGCCAAACCGGATTTGCACCTGGTCGTAACGCCCGTTCCCGTACCAGGGAAAGACGGTCCTACCGGATTGCAGGTAGCGAAACCGCAGAACCGCATCGTCATAGGTGGTATAGATAGCGTGGCCCCCCTTCAGCGGGACGATTGCCCGCTCCTGGAAGGGGGTAAACGGCTCCGGTTCCTCGGTCTCATACTTGTTGCGTTCCTGCGCCTCGTCGTAAGCCGCCTGTAGCCGGCGCCAGATGTCGGCCCCGCCTCCGAACAACTTCCCCAACCCAACAGCCAGGTCAGAAGTGACGCCGGATTCGCCGTCGATGACCCGGGCAAGCTCTTCGGGAGTGACGCCGAGCTTTGGCGCTGCATCTTCGACGGTCATCCCCAGAGGTTTTATGCAATCGCGAAGGATCGAACGCCCCGGATGGGGCGGATATTTCATAGGCATCCTGCGGACTCCTCAATGGTAATCGACCAAATTTACGGCGATAACGTCGCCACCTTCAAACCGGAAGGTGATTCTCCAGTTACCCGATACGGATATTGCCCAGTAGCCTGCCATGTCGCCGCTTAGTTGGTGCAACCTGTAGCCGGGCAGGTCTAGCTCCTGTGGAGAGGTCGCTTCGTCGAGCCGGGCCAGAATATCTTCCACCTTGTCAATGTGCTCAGCCTGGATGTATCTGCGGTCTCTTCTTTGGTGTAGTCGTCGCAGACCACGGTGCCGGAACCCGATTATCATGGGTATAAACCGTAACCTGATACCATGCGGGTTACAACCGCTCAGCGCCCCGCCAACGCCTCGGCGTCCCGGATGTAGTCCAGTGTCTCCCGGATGTCGGCGTCTGGGCATATTCTACTATGCCCGTTGCGGTTAGCTCAGGGGCTCGTGTCACCCCCAAGCATACCCCCTACAACGGCTGCCGCCCGGCGAAGCCGATGTTGGTCTCGTGCCAGTAGTCTATCCGGGCCTCGCCATGCAGCCAGCACAGGTATACCTCCCGGCCCTCCCGGTAGGCGGGGAAGTCCACCAACCCCCGGCCCACGTCCCGCACCAGGATGCCCCGGTCGGTTATCTCTTTGAGTTGCTCCTGCAACTGCTGGGTCAGCCGGCCCACCTCGCGCTGGGCGGCGGTTATCTCTTCTTCGGAGCTGGAGTGGCCGTTGCTCCGACGCCGCCGGAGCAACCCCAACAACTGCTCCTGGGCCTGCACCAAATCCTGGCGCAACGGCATCATCCGAGCGAAGGTCTCTTCCAGCCAGGGTACCAGGGCGTTGGCCTCTTCCAGGGTGAAGTGTCCACCGGTCATATCCAATCCTATTTCGGCGCATTTCGGCGTACCGTCGCCGGACGTGGGCAAAGTTTCTGGGACAATGGGATGACTTCAAGAGTGTACCAAATAGCGTACAATAGGGACATTGATTCACCGGCCCCGGCATCATTGTGGATGTCGGGGCGTCGATTGGGGAGGCGCTTATGCCCATCGTTGATCACCACCAGGCCCCGGAGGTGCCCTGGCGTCCTGGATACCGAAAGTGGGACGTGGCCGGGGCCGAGCAGGGAGTTACCAGCTCCTTTAGCATCAACACGGCGGAGCCGGGAGCCGGAGCCCCATTGCACACCCACACCATGGACGAGCTTATCGTTATAATGGAGGGCGTCCTGGAGGTGCAGATTGATGGGCAGACTCACCGGGTTGAGAAAGACCATACGGTAGTGGTGCCGCCAGGGGCCGAGCACGGCTTCAGGGTCGTGGGAGAGGCCACCGCCCGGCTGCTGGTCTTCTTCCCCACCCTGGACCCCTACGCCGAGGGAAATACCCACTACCTGGAAGGCAGCCGACCCGCCGGGGCGTCGAGTTGAACGCCGAGAATATACCAGGCAAAGGACTTCAGATGATGCATGGTAACCCGGGATGGACTCCGTGACCACCGCCAAAGACCGCTTCAAGGAGGGCGACCTGGCCCTGCTGTTGGACCGGAAAAACCGGCGCTATATGCTCACCCTGGCCGCCGACCAGGTTTTCCACAGCCACCTGGGACGGCTGGGCCACCAGCAACTCATCGACCACACCGTGGGCGACTGGTACCGGACCGACCGCAGCCACACCTTCCTGGCGGTGCGCCCCACCCTGGGAGACTACGTGCGGGAGATGCCCCGAGGCCCCCAGATTATCTACCCCAAGGACCTGGGCAACATCCTCATTCTGGCTGACATCTTCCCCGGGGCCACCGTGGTGGAAGCGGGCCTCGGCTCCGGCGCGCTGACTTCGGCCCTGCTGCGGGCGGTGGGGACCGACGGTCAGGTCATCACCTACGAGGTCAATGAGGCGACGGTTCCCAAAGCCCTGAGCAACGTCAGGGCCGTAATTCCCGAGCCGTCGAACCTGGTGGTCAACATCGGCGACATCTACGAGGGCATCAACGAGAGGCAGGTTGACCGGGTGGTGCTGGACGTGCCCGAGCCGTGGCAGGCGGTGACGGGAGTGGGCGACGCCCTGGTTATGGGAGGAATTTTCCTCAGCTTCCTGCCCACCATCCTACAGGTGCACCAACTGGTGGAGGAGTTGCAACAGGACTCGCGCTTCCAGCTAATCGAGACGGTGGAAACCCTGCTGCGTTCTTGGCACGTTACCCAGCGCAGTGTGCGCCCGTCCCACCGGATGGTGGCCCACAGCGGCTTCCTGACCACTGCCGTCCGGTGCGAGCCTAGGGTAATCGGCACGCCCTCCAACCCCATCATCCCCCGGAGCGAGGAGTAGCTCTCGGGCCTTGGCCTACCATCCATGCCAGGTAAACAGTGCCTATAGTTCACTTCCCCCACGGCCCGTATCCAGTGGTATGTGGACAGACCGGAACGTCCCGCGCTACAGTAGCCAAAACTTTCCCCAGGGAGGTACCACATGGACGTAATGGGCCGAGAATACACCATTCAGTTCTTGCGGGAGCACGTCAAGACGGAGATGCTGATGAAGCATCTACTGACCGTCGAGGCGGCGATGCGGGGTTACGCCCGCAAGCACGGCGAGGATGAGGACCGCTGGGGCATCGCCGGGCTGCTGCATGACTTCGACTGGGAAATCTGCCCCACTCCCGAGTCGCACCCGACCTACGGGTCGGAGATACTGCGGGAGCGCGGCTACCCGGAGGACATCATCCGGGCGGTGCTGACCCACGGCGACCACACCGGCCTGGCCCGGGAGTCGCTGATGGAGCACACCCTGTACGCCGTCGACGAACTGTCCGGCTTCATCCGGGCGGTGGCCCTGGTGCGGCCCAACAAAAACCTGGACGACGTTACTCCCCGCTCGGTAAAGCGCAAGATGCGGGACAAGAACTTCGCCAAGGACGTGAACCGGGATGACATCAACCGGGGGGCCGAGGAACTGGGGGTGGACCTGGACGAGCACATCACCTTCATCGTGGAGAGCATGAAACCCATCGCGGCGCAGATAGACTTGGTCTCCCAACCGGCGGAAGGGTAGACGGCTCACCCCCATCCTGACCTCCCTCCTTGAGGAGGAAAGGACTGGCTCTATCCTTGCGGGGGCAGGGGCTTTTCTTCTTCCCCAAAGGGCCACAACTCTGGTAGCTCGAAGCTCAATTCCGCCTGGGGATACCGTCCCTCCAGTAATGACAGGTGCTGCGGCGTCAGCAGGGGCGTTGGCAGTCCCTCCAGCCGTGGCCCAGGCGTATCCCCAGCCTCGAATCCCCACAGGCGGGGCGATTCCACATTTTTGCTCAGGGCCAACGCCCGGAAGTCGCCCAATCCCCCGGGCCGGGCCAGGTCCACCATCCCCGCCCGGTTGGCCCGGACCTCCGTTGGCCGCAGACCCAGCGCGGGCAATTGCTGCTGAAAATTCCCCAGCCCCAGGTTATGCAGCAGCCGCCCCTGCGACGTAAACCCGGCAGGCTGCAATCCCGCGCGCCGTGCGGCGTTCACCACCGAGGTGAAGTCGACCTGGGCAGTCATGTCCTGGCCCCCGATGCGCGTCAGCGGGGAATCAGTCTGAACGTGCCGGTAGAAGGTGGTCAGGGAGCCACGGGGCCGCTGCTCCGCCGAATAGAGTTCTTCCGCCGGATGGCCGTAGTCGATGGTCAGGACAAACCCGGCGTCCAAGGCTTTCGCCACTTCCTCGGCCCAGCCCTCCAGTCCCAGGTTGATTTCCGCAGTCTGACCCTCGGCCAACTCAACCCGCAGACCTTCCAGGCGGGCCGCCAGGGACGGCGTTGAGGGCTCGCCCAGGACTTCGGCCAGCTCGCCGCCCGCCAGGGTCACGAACACCTCCCGCAATTTCCCGTCGCGCCTGGTCACCTGGTGTACCGGAAATGCGTCCAGAAACTCGTTGGAGATGAAGCAGCCGGTTACGCCCCGCAACGGGACGCCCGAGGCCACTACCGCAGATTCCAGCGGTTGCCCACCTCCGGGTAAAGCAGGCCCGGAACGCGGGCCGGGGCGCAAGTCCAAGCAGAGGTAACGGAGGGCCGCGCGAAACTCGGCGGGCAGGTGGGAAGTGTAATCGGTTACGTCGCGGCAGAGTTGGCCGTTGCCCGCGCCCTGCTCCACCACGGTAAAGGGGCGCGGACAGCCCAGCAATTGCCACATCTGGAAAAGTTGCACCGCCAGCAGCGCCCCGAAGGCTGGATGCACCATCGGGCTGGTGTAGAAATCACCGGCGGGGCCGATAGGGTCTTGGCTGGTGTAGTAGCCGCCCTGGGGCCAAAAGAGGGCCACCGCCATGAATTCAGCGAAGGTGATGGCCCCCTGTTCCCGTATGCGGCGGCGTATTTCCGCCTCAGCGCTCATGGGCCGCCATAAACTGTTGGCAAAAAAATCACAGAGGCTTTTAACAAGCCTCTGCGACTGGGTGGTCTGCCTATTGCCAAGGGGGTGGCCGCCGCTAACTATCCCCGCTGTTCCAGTGGGACGTACTCCAAGTCCATCTCGCCGGTGTACTCCAACAGCGGGCGAATCAGAATATTGTCCCCAAACTGTTCCATGCACTGTAGCGTCCAGCCAGGAATGCGGCCCAGGGCAAATATGGAGATGAACAGGTCGTCGGGGATGCCCAGCAGGTAGTAGATGGAACCGGCGAAGAAGTCCACATTGACGAAGATGCCCCGCGAGCGGTATGGCACCATCGCCACTTCTTCCACGTAGGTCAAAATCTGGAACCACTGGGGCTGCCCCATCTTCTCGCTGAGGTCGCGGGAGCGTTCCCGCAGGTGCCTGGCCCGGGGGTCTTCCGCCCGGTAGACCCGGTGCCCGAACCCCATGATGCGACCGCCGTTGTCCAGGATGTTGCGGCAGTATTCCTCGGCGTTTTCCGGGTGGCCGATGTCCAGGGCCATCTTCATCACTTCTTCAGCAGCGCCGCCGTGGGCCGGACCCTTCAGGACGCCCACGCCGGTGACCACCGCCGAATGGAGGTCGGAGATGGTGGAGGCGGTGACCCGAGCGCCGAAGGAGGAAGCATTGGCCCCGTGCTCGGCGTGGAGGATGAAGTCCACGTCCAACAGCTTCGTAGTCTCCTCGTCGGGCACCGCGTTGAACAGCATATACAGGAAGTTTCCCGCGTGGCTCAGGTCCGGGTTGGGCGCCACCGGCTCCAGGCCCTGACGCAGCCGATGGTGGGCCGCCACAATGGTCGGCCCCATTGCCGTCATCCGGATGCCCTTGCGCAGGGTGGCTTCCGGGGAGTTGTCCGTCACCTCGGGATCGAAGGCGGAGAGGGCGGAAATGCCCGTGCGCAGCGCGTCCATGGGATGGCTGTCCTTGACCAGATCAAGCACCTGGATCACCTGGTCGGGAATGCGCCGGTTGGCCCGGAGCAGCGCGTCGAACTCGGCCAACTCCTGCTTATTAGGCAGCTTGGCGTTGAGGAGCAGGTATATCACTTCTTCAAAGGTAGACTTCTCGGCCAGGTCGTGGATGTCGTAGCCCCGATACAGCAGCTTGCCCACTTCTCCATCAATGAAGCTGGACTCGGTGGTATCTAGGTAAACATCCTTAAGTCCCTTCATGATTTCTGGAGCCATGCCCTTCGTCCTCCTTCCAGGTGTGCCCTGGGTCTACGCCCCGCGCGTAGCGCAATTATTTATTGGGTAGAGTGCAGTTTGGGGCTGGTCTAAAACGGCCAAACAGATAACGGGAAATTGGGCCGATTTTAGCATTGCGCCCTATGTGTGTCAAGGAAAGACGCCCCTGGCGGGGGGCCTCTCGCCTGGCCCGTAAGGCCGCTCCGAGTGGGCCCGTCGGCCTATTCACCAAACCCTGCCCTGACCCAGAGCAGGGTCTTTCGATTATCAGCAATTGCGTCGCTCCAAGAGCCAATTGCCTGCCCTCGGAAATCCCCCTTTGCAAAAGTGGGAGAGAAAGGCCCCCCTTTTTGAAGGGGGTTTGGGGGGATTTTCCACCTTCACCAACTCGGGAGCTTGCGGCTGTATTGGCCTGACTACGAGAATCGAAAGACCCTGAGCCCGGCGCCCGGCGCAGGGCCTTTTCATTTTCAGCAAATGTCATTCTGAGCGAAGCGAAGAATCTGAAATCCTTCATCCGGGACCTCGTCCGAGTACCGAAGAAAAGCGATTTTGGCAAGAACTTTAGATTCTTCGCTCTGCTCAGAATGACAGAAAAGTACGGGATGACCAGGTGAGACGAGAATGAAAAGGCCCTGGCGCCCGGCGCTACCCATATTGACAACAATGGAGACGCTGCCCGATAATCCAAGATAACTTTGCAGTAACACCGTACCCACATATCCAATTTAGGGAGGAGCAAGACGGATGGCTGAACAAGATATTGCCCTGATGGCCCACCTCATGCGTCGGGCCGGCTTCGGAGCGGCCCGCGAGGAGTTGGAAGTCCTAGCCGCCAAGGGGTACGAGACGGTAGTGGAAGATCTGCTCAATCCCCAGGACCAACCGGACCTGGACCGCTTTGAGTTGGTGCGCTACCACCCCTGGGTCTGGAAGCCCGGCACCCTGCCTGGCATGGGTTCCAGCGAGTGGCTCTGGTTCATGATTAACACCAAGCGTCCCCTGGAAGAAAAGATGGCCCTATTCTGGCACCATCTCTTCGCCACCGGCGTCTCCAAGGTGGACCACTACGACGAAATCACCGCTATGGTAGCCATGTTCCGGGAAAAGGGCATGGGCAGCTACAAGGAACTGCTGCTGGAGTTGTCCAAGTCCCCGGCCATGATTTACTGGCTGGACAACTGCGAAAATCACGCCGAGGCCGTCAACGAGAATTGGGGTCGGGAGCTACTGGAGCTGTTCAGCATGGGCGTGGGCAACTACACCGAGGTTGACGTCCGGGAAGTGTCCCGCGCCTTCACCGGCTGGACCATCGAGGCCAAGTTGCCGCGTGGCCCCATCGGTCGCCATGACTGGCACTTTACCTACCTGCAAGACGACCACGACGATGGCGAAAAGACCTTCCTCGGCAAGACGGGCAACCTCAACGGCGAAGACGTCCTGAACATCATCTGCGAGCATCCGGCCACCGCCGGCTTCATCGCCCGCCACCTGTATAACTACTTCGTGGCCGACGAAGCCCAGGTGCCCGCCTGGGCGGTGACTCCGCCCCGGGACCAGGACGCCATCGACACCCTGGCCAACACCTTCATTGACTCGGGTTACAACATCAAGGCCACCCTGCGGGTGCTGTTCAACTCCGACTTCTTCAAGAACGCCCGCTTCGCCCGGCTGAAGAACCCCGCCGAAGTGGTCATCGGCACCCTGAAGCTGGTGGGCGGCTACGACTTCCCGGCCCCGGGCTTGGGCGAACTGTCCCGGCAGCCCAACTACATGGGCCAGGACCTGCTGAATCCTCCCAGCGTGGAGGGTTGGCATACCGGCGTGGAATGGATTAACAGCGGCTCCCTGATGCGCCGCATCAACTTCACCGCCGACCTGGTGGGCGACACCAGCCGGCCCGGCGTCCAGAACATTATCAACCGGCTGAAGGCCCAGGGAGACCTCTCCCCGGATGGGTTCGTGGACATCTGCCTGGACCTGATGGGCCCCTTGGAAGTGGACGAGGACACCCGCAAGGAGCTGGTGGACCATACCGCCGCGGGCGGCGCCCTCAGTTGGGGCGGCGGGTTGGACTCCACCTCGGCAGAGCGAGTGTCGGAGATGCTCCAACTCATCGTCTCCCTGCGGGACTACCAGTACGCCTAGAACTGTAGGGGCTGGGCGGCAGCCAGCCCCGGGCGTCCCATTGCGGCGCCAGCCACTTCGATGCAAAGGAGAAAAGTCAATGGCTACAACCAAGAAAGACCCGGTGCTGGTAGTCCTCCAGCTTACCGGCGGCAATGACTACATGAACACGGTAATCCCCTACGCCGATCCCCGTTACCGGGACAACCGCCCGGTGGTAGGCGTACCCGAAGAACGGGTGATTAAGCTCAACGACAGGATTGGCCTGCACCCGGAACTGGCCCCCATCAAGGGCCTCTACGACCAGGGCAACGTCGCCATCATCCACGGCGTGGGCTACGCCAACTCGCCCCGCTCCCACTTCCGCTCCATGGACATCTGGCACACCTGCGAGCCGGACAAGCTGGGCACCGAGGGTTGGTTGGGCCGGGCCGCCCGAGACATTGACCCCAATAAGGAGAACGTGGTCACCGCCGTCAGCTTTGGCCCCAGCCTGCCCCGGGCTCTGGCCCTGCCGGGCGTTCCGGTGGCCTGCGTGGACGACCTGGACTCCTTCGGGATGCTCCCGGGAATTTCCGAGCAACAGCAGCGCAACAAGATTCTGGACCGCTTCAGCCGTCTCTACTCGCCCACCATCGGCAACGGCTTCGTGATGGACTACCTGGGCCAGACGGGGCTGGACTCCCTGGCCGCGGCGGACATCCTGAAGGCTGCCCCCCAGCAGTACTCTTCCAGCGTCGAATACCCGGACACCCCCATCGCCAAGAAGCTGAGGGGTGTCGCCCAGGTGCACATGGCCGATGTGGGCGCCCGGGTGCTCTACTGCGACCACGGCAGCTTTGACAGTCACTCCAACCAGGTGGGGATGCACGACAGGCTGTGGGTGGACGTGTCCCACGCCGTCGAGAGCTTCTTCGACGACCTGCGGGAGAATGACGCCGCCGACAACGTAATCATGCTCCTGTTCACCGAGTTTGGCCGCCGGGTGCACGACAACGGCTCCGGCACCGACCACGGCGCAGCGGGCGCGGCCTTCGTCATCGGCGACCGGGTTAAGGGCGGCGAGTACAGCGAGTTCCCCTCCACCGCTCCCCAGGACCTGGAACAGGGCGACCTGGTGCCCAACACCGACTTCCGCAGCGTCTACTCCACCATCCTGGAAGACTGGATGGGACTGGACGCCAACCCGTTGGTGGGCGGCAACTTCGAGAAGGTCTCCTTCATCTAAGCCAATCGTCCGAGATTTCTAGCCCCAGCCCAGCCGCGCTGCACCGAGAAGGGGTCAAACCCTTGGCAGCGCAGAACCGGGCTGGGGCGCCGCTCAGCGACGGAGGAAGGGATGCGCCGCTCCCTGGCGGTGACTCCCTCTAAGGTGTGGCAGAGTGGGTTCAAGGTGCGCCAATTAGCGGCACCTTAATAATCACACGAGGGAAGTAAATGCTTACGCAGATAGCAGCGGGACGGGTCTACGACTACAGCCACAGCGTGGGCCGCGGCTCCCAGTCCGGAATGGGGTTCTCCCAGCCGGTGGCCATAGCCTTGGGCCAGGATGGCCTGGTCTACGTTTTGAACCGGGGCAGTGAAAGCATCAGCAACGTGCCCTGGAACCGCACCGGAGTGGGCGCCCGGGTCAGCCAGCTAACCATGGGCCCCGAACCCGGCGACGAAGAGTTCGTCGGCGAGTTCAGCCGGTACGGCAACGGCAACGGCCAGTTCATCTGGGGTTCGGGCATCGCCCTGGACAGCCAGCAGAATGTCTACGTATCCGACGAGTGGCTCAACCAGGTGGTGGTCTTTGACAAGGACGGGAAATTCCTGAGCCAGTGGAGCGCCCTGGAGCAGGACGACGGCCAGCCCCACGGGGCGGCCAACATTGCCCTGGACGCCCAGGACAACGTCTACGTTACCGATGGCCGTAGCCACCAGGTCCGCAAGTTCACCAAAGACGGCAAGTTCCTCACCAGTTGGGGCGGCCCCGGCACGGAGAACGGCCAGTTCAACGCCCCCTGGGGTCTTACCGTAGACCACCAGGACAACCTTTACGTGGCCGACCACCTGAACCACCGGGTGCAGAAGTTCACCTCCGAAGGGGAGTGGCTGGCCCAGTTTGGCGAGGCGGGCACTGGCCGGGGCAAGCTGCAACTCCCGGTGGACGTGGCGGTGGACCCGGAGGGCGATGTATACATTTGCGACTGGAGCAGCAACGGGCAGCACCCGGGCCGGGTGCATATCTTCGACTCCACCGGCAAATTCATCATCTCCCTGGTTGGCGACGCCCAGGAACTCTCCAAGTGGGCGAAAATGACGGTGGACGCCAATGCCGACTACATCAAGCGGCGCCGTGAAGTGGACCTGCGCAACATGGAATCGGAGTGGCGTTTCGCCGTACCCACTGGGATAACCTACGACGCCGAGAATCGACGCCTGGTCGTGGTCGACAGCCAGCGCAGCCGGTTCCAGCTTTATAACAAACTGGATGGCTACCTGGTCCCCCAGATGAACCTGTAGCCGGCCATCCCGTAAAGTTACCCGGCGAGCTTTGAAGGACGCCTCCGCTGGGGGCGTCCTTTCCTCTGGGGGAAGGTCCCCTCGCTTCCAGCCTGGGCGCCGGGCAAAGGTACTCTGGCCTGGCGTCCCATTGGTAGGCCAGCCCACAGCCTCGGGGATGCGACGCCAGGTAGGGCAACCGCAGCGGCCCCACACCCCAGACCAGGGCTGAAAGTTGATTCTGTTCATGGGCAGCAAGCAGTATGATGGACCGGGCCACTGAGGAAGAGTACCTCCGACTAGCGGTTAACAACGCCAACATGTTATGTTCCGAAGCCCCCCGGAAAATTCTGGACGCCTGCTCCGCCGAGATTGAACCGACCAGTTTCCTGGAAGACTTCTTCTCCGCCGGGTATTCCCAGTGGGTGCTGGAAACCTACGGTCGCCGGCTGCCCCAGGAGCGCATCAACAACGCTATCATCGTGTTGTGGCTGCGGGCCTGCCGCCTCCACACTAGCCTCCTGCTGGGTGTCCAGGACCTGGACTGGGACCGGCCCTTCTTCTCCGACGTGGGGCTCTACGGCGACGACTGACACGCTGTAGTCCCCGGCCCGCTGCCGGCATGGGTCGTTGGAACGCTGGGGAAGCTGACCGCCGGGAAATGGACCAGCAACGAAAGGAGAATTGACCAATGAACATTACGACTTTGGACCAGAGCCCCCAGAACCACCGGGGCGGCCAGGTCTCCCACTTGCTCCTGGCCCAGGGGCAATTCGGGGTGGAGAACCTGGCGGTCACCTGGGTGGAGGGCGAGCCGGGAAGTGAGCAAGCCGTCCATTCCCACGATGGGAAGGAGCAGGTATACATCATCGTTCAGGGGCGGGGCGCCATGCGGGTCGGCGACGAGGTCGAAGAAGTGGGGCCCGGCACTGCCATCCTGGTGCCGCCCGGGGCCAGCCACTCCATCCGAAACATCGGGGACGAGCGGCTCATCTACGTCTCCGCCACCTCGCCGCCGTTTGAGATTTCACCGGAAAGCTCCGCCTTTACCTTTTCGCCCGCCCGTTAGGGGCGGCCTACCACAGCCACCGTCATTCCGGCGCCGACCAGAATCTAGGGGCTTGGGGCTTGAGCAGCCGTCCTTCCGTTGGAGCCGACGGGGTTCGCGCTCCGGCCAGCGGTGGGGCCAAGACCCCGCAGCAGGGCGGCAGACTAGCGCCACGGCCCATAAAATACGTTAAAATTAGAGCCACGGGGAGGGATGGCAGAGTGGACGAATGCGACGGTCTTGAAAACCGTTATACCCGCAAGGGTATCGTGGGTTCGAATCCCACTCCCTCCGCCAAAATGCAGCCGACGCGGCCCGGCCCCACGGTAAATCCCCATCCAAGCCTCCCCCTCGGGGGCGCGGACCGGCCCATTCCGCTTTCATTCTCCCCACAGGCCAGAACTGGCTCCCCGTCATTCACTCGGACCGGAATCCACGGCAGTTGCGGACCCGGTGACGTTCCTCCGCCGGAGCGCTTGAGGCGAGGTCAGACGATTCCCGAACAAGGGCGTCACCCGCCGCACAACCTGAGCATTGACTTTTGAAGGACAATACCCGAGGACCAGGGTATTTCGATTGTCCGGACAAAGGGCAAGGTGCGCTTTCGGACAGGAGCCCCTAACGTCATTCCCGCGAAGGCAGGAATCCAGGGGTGGCGGCTTGCGCTGTCCGGGGACTTTAGACCATTCTCTCCGCTCACAGTCACAGTCGAAAGACCACTGCCGAGGGCCAGCGGCCCCGGCTTGTGGTACAATTCTACCGATCTCAGCAATTGAAAACGGGCAAAATTTAAGATTTGTGGAGGTGAATGCAGATGGCGTCCAACATAGTGTTATCCACCGAGCAATTCAACGTGGTGGGTACAACCCCCATTCGCCATGATGGCACCGATAAGGTTACTGGCCGCGCCCAGTACGGGGCGGACATCCGGCTGCCGGGAATGCTCTACGGAAAGATTCTGCGCAGCCCCCACGCCCACGCCCGCATCAAGTCTATCGACACCAGCAAGGCCGAGCAGATGCCCGGCGTACATGCCGTGGTCACCTCGGCGGACTTCCCCCAGGCCTCGGGCCGTGTGGTGGACCTGGGCGAAGGCGCCATGACCAACCCCAAGTTCCTCAGCAATAACTGCCTGGCCGAAGAGAAAGCCCTCTACAAGGGCCACGCCATCGCTGGAGTGGCTGCCGACAGCTTTCAAGAGGCCGAGGAAGCCCTGAAGCTCATCGAGGTTGAGTACGAGGTCCTGCCGCCGGTGGTGGACATTCTGCAAGCTATGAAAGAGGACGCCACGCCGGTGCACGAGCGCCTGGCCAACCTGGCCACCGTCAACGTCCGTCCCGGGGGCCTGCGGAACGACGATGAAACCGGCAAGGTCACCAACATCGCCAACCACCTCACTTTTGAAATGGGCGACCTGGAACAGGGCTTCAAGGACGCTGACATCATTGTGGAGCGGGAGTACCACACCAGGGCGGTACACCAGGGCTACATCGAGCCCCACAGCGCCACCGCCCTTTGGAACAGCGATGGCATGCTTACCATCTGGTGCAGCAGCCAGGGCCACTTCAACGTCCGGGACCAATCGGCCAGCATCCTGGGGATTCCCGTCTCCCAGGTCAAAGTGATTCCCCTGGAAATTGGCGGCGGCTTCGGCGGCAAGACCCTGGTCTACCTGGAGCCGGTAGCGGCGGTCCTGTCCCGCAAGACGGGCCGCGCCGTCAAGGTGTCCATGTCCCGAACCGAGGTCTTTGAAGGCACCGGCCCCACCTCGGGCTCCTACATGAAGGTGAAGATGGGAGTCACCAAGGAGGGCCGCATCACCGCCGCCGATGCTACCCTGGCCTACGAGGCCGGAGCCTATCCGGGCTCTCCGGTAAATCCGGGAATGCAGTGCATTTTCGGCTGCTACGAAATCCCCAACGCCCGGGTGCAGGGATACGACGTGGTGCTGAACCACCCCAAGACCGCCGCCTACCGGGCCCCGGGCTCGCCAGCAGCCGCCTTCGCCTGCGAAACCGTGGTTGACGAGATTTGCGAGAAGCTGGGGATGGACCCCATAGACTTCCGAATGCTCAACGGCTCCAAGGAAGGCACCCGCCGGCTTCCCGGCCCCATGTTTGGCCGTATCGGCTTCCTGGAAACCGTGCAGGCCGCCAAGGAGCACGAACACTGGAACACACCCCTGGAGGGGCCCAACCGGGGCCGGGGCATCGCCGGCGGCTTCTGGTTCAACGGCACCGGGCCATCCAGCGCCCTGGCCAGCGTCACCTCCGACGGCACCGTTACCCTGGTGGAAGGTTCGCCCGACATCGGCGGCTCCCGGGCGGTGGCGGCCATGCACGTCGCCGAGGTCCTGGGCATAGCCGCCGAGGATGTTCGTCCCCAGGTGGGAGACACCAACTCCATCGGCTTCACCTCCATGACCGGCGGCAGCGGCGTTGCCTTCAAGACTGGTTGGGCTTCCTACGAGGCTGCCCAGGACATCAAGCAGCAGATGATTGAGCGGGCCGCCCGTATCTGGGACATATCCGCCGAGGACGTGGAGTACAAGGACGGCGTAATCTCCCACAAGTCGGAGCCGGAGCTGCGCTTCACCTTCAAGGAATTGGCCGCCCGTCTCAACGGGACCGGCGGCCCCATCGCCGGTCGTGCCAACGTGGACCCTCGCGGCGTTGGCGGGGCATTCGCCGTCCACATCGTTGACGTGGAGGTGGACCCGGACACCGGCAAGGTGGAAATCCTGCGCTACACCGCCCTGCAGGACGCCGGAAAGGCGGTGCATCCGGGCTACGTGGAAGGCCAGATACAGGGGGGCGCGGTACAGGGAATCGGTTGGGCTCTGAACGAAGAGTATTACTTCACCGACCGGGGAGAGATGGCTAACTCCAGCTTCCTGGACTACCGGATGCCCACCAGCCTGGACCTGCCCATGATCGACACGGTGATTGTCGAAGTAGCCAACCCGGGCCACCCCTACGGAGTCCGTGGCGTGGGCGAAGTTCCCATTGTGCCTCCCATGGCGGCCATCGCCAACGCCATCCACAACGCCATTGGCGTGCGGATGAACCAGTTACCCATGAACCCGGGACGAGTCCTGGAAGCCCTCTGGGACAAGGACGGGGGCAAGTAGCCGTTTGGTGGTTTCCGTCATCTACCCTTCACCGAGTAGCGCAGCGGGAAGCCCTGACAAAATCAGGGCTTCCCGTCTATCTAATCAGGGGCCGGCGCGCCCATCCCTGGGACACAGTGAAGGCGCTGAATAGGCTAGTCCCGGCGTCACCAAGCAACCAGGGCATCCGAAGCTAACTTGGTGGCGTATTAGTTGACAGTTGCCGGGACTCTCAAGTACAATCCGTGCTCTTGGGCCCGGTGGCCCTGGCCAACCGCCCTTGCAGATTTCCACACAGCAGCCGCCCTGTTTCGCTGCTGAGGCCGGATTATGCGTTTCTTTTCCGCACTGGGAAGACTATTAACGAGTTGGTACGTCGTCGTCCCCTTCTTCGCCGCCGTGGGCATAGCCGTGGGTGTGGTGATTTTTGTCTTTGCCTACCCTGGGAAGCCCAAGATTGGCGTAATCGACATACCCTTCACCGTCATCACCGAGGGGTCGTCCTGGGCAATTAGCGAATACCTCAACTACGCCCGACGGGACGATTCCATCAAGGCGGTGGTCATCAAGCTGAGCACCCCCGGCGGGGGAGCAGCTTCCAGCGAGCGGCTATACATCGAGACCCGCCAACTGCGGGAGGAGAAACCTGTGGTGCTGGTGATGAACGGCCTGGTTGCCAGCGGCGGCTACATGATGGCAATGGGGGCCTCCCACTCCTACGCTCAGACCTCTTCCCTGGTGGGCAACGTGGGGGTAATTTCCTTCGCCGGACCGTTGATTTCTCCCGTACCGGATGAGCGGCTCATCTACACCGGCCCCTACAAGCTGACCGGAGCTTCCCGGCGGGACTGGATTGGCACCATGGACCAGCTAAAGCGGTCCTTCGCCCAGATGGTAGTCAACGAGCGGGGGGACAAGCTGAAGATTTCCCAGAATGAGTTGGTGGAGGGACGCATTTACTCCGGCGTGGAGGCGGTGCGGCTGGGCCTGGCCGACGAGATTGGCGGCGATAGTCACGCCATGCTGAAGGCTGCTGAACTGGCGGGAATCTCCAACTACGGCCTCGTTGACGTAAACATCGAGGTGCAGCGGGAATTCGTCCGCAAGATACGGCGCATTTTCACTTCCCTGGACGACGGGGGCGACACCAACCTGGCTGACGCGCTGGCCCTGCTTTCCATGGACTACAACGGGGGAGACCCAGCCCTGCAAGCACCCGGTTTGGAGTCGGACAGCAGCATCGCCAGGATCCAGGCCATGCGAGGCCTGATGCTCTCGGGAAGGGTGGGCGCCAACGAAGAGGAGCCCCTGCCCGGGTTCCCCGTGGATATACGTCGCCCCAACGTCTATTACCTGTATGTGGGACATGATCCGTAGACTGGGATTATTAGCCCTTCTTCCCATATTCGCCGCCGCCGCCTTTTTGGGTCCGTTCTTCTTCTTTTACCAAGGGAGCTACGACCCGGCGCCTTCGGTGGACATTCCCTTTGAACAGATTGCCTACGCCGCCGCTCCCGCCAGCACCTTCGTGGATTCACCCACGGCCCAGGTGAAGAGAGGCTTCCTCTTGGTGGATGCGCTGCACCGCAACGCCTTCCTGGAGGACGAGATCATCACCCTTCGTTCTCGGGTAGCCAACCGGGGCTACGACGTGGAATTCGTGGGCAACTTTGGCTTCTCCGAAGAGGACAGCCGTCTGGACCGGCTGGAGGAAAAGCTGCGCCGGGCGGACAGCTTCCTGGTTATTCTACCCCGGGAGGCCTACTCGGAGGCGGAAGCGGCCCTGGTGCAGCGGTTCGTCCGCAAGGGCGGAAAGCTGCTGTTGGTTGCCGACCCCACCCGTCCGCACCAGATAAACGTCCTGGCGGAAAGGTTCGGGTTGGACTTTCAGCCGGACTATCTGTACAACCAGGTGGAAAGCGACCTGAATTTCCAGCATATCTATGTCCGGGACTTCCAGCCGGACGCGCTGACCACTGGCCTGAATACCATTACCCTATTCACGGCTGGCTCGGTACGGTCTTCCGGCCCGGGGCTGGCCTTCGCCGACGGCAACACCCAGTCCAACCTGGTGACCACTGCCGAAAGCCTCTATCCCATCGCCCGGGGCAATACCCGCAACGTGGTGGCCGTAGCGGACTTCACCTTCATGGTGCCTCCCCACAACTCCTACCTGGACAACGACCAGTTGCTTTCCAACATTGCCGACTACTTGACCACCAGTGAACGAGAGTTTGAACTGGCCGACTTCCCCCATTTCTACGAGGGGGAACTGGACGGCAGCGTGGACATCCTGCTGGGCCAAGCCTCCCTGCTGAACACCGGAATAGAGTTCAAGAGCGCCCTGTCGGAATACGGCTTGTCTTCCCAACTCCAAGGCGTGGAAGACGTGAGCCAGGATACGGTGTTCCTGGGATTGTACGAGGACGCCCTGCAGGTGAGCCAATACCTGCAAGCCGCCGGAATCCGCATTGATGACACCCTGGGCACCCCTTTTACGCCGGAGCTGGACTTGGGCGGAACAGCCATCACCGTGCTTGACCGGGACCAGGACCGGTACGTGTTAATCGTGTTGGCAGACACGCCGGAGACGCTGGGCGGCGCTGCAACTGACCTGCTCCTCGGAAACTTTAGAGATAACCTGGTGAGTGATTTCGTGGGGGTACGTAATTAGTTGATGAGGGTACGATTTAACTCCTATTTTCTGGTGCCCCCGGCACTGCTATTGCTGGCCCTGATGGTCGCCTGCGCCGGCGTCAGCGATGCTCCACCACCGGCAGCGGTCCCGGATGCGCCTCCGGCCCAGGCGGCTACACCCCTGCCGGCCAGCGCCCGGGCGGCCATGGACCAGTTTGTTCAGCAGCAGCAGGAAATCGAGGTGGATTGGGACAAGTACCACCAGGAATTTGACCAATGGCGCGCTGGGCTCACCTCCTGTCACCGCAGTTCGGTCCAGGCGGCCCTGCGGGACTTCGCCGTCAGTTTCAACAGCGTCACCGAGCAGACCAGAGACCTTCCCAGAAACGCCACCACCCGCGAGCTTGCCGACATTCTGATAGAGGCGGCAGTACAGGAAGAAGCGGCCTACCGTCAACTGCGGGACCGCTGGCAGCCCAAGAACGTCTCCCTCTTTGAGCAGGTGGAGCAACGTCGCGCCGACGCTGCCTTGGCCCAGAAGATGGCCGAAGACCAGGCCATCGACCTGCAAAAGGAGTTGGAGGAGGGGGCAGACCCGGAAGAGGTGGCGGCGGTGGAGGCTTTTTCCGAAGCCCTTGATGGTATCAAGGACCAGTGGAAGGAATTTCACGCTGACTACGCCGACCTGCGTAAAGAAGCGGACGATCTGGATAACGCAGTAGCCATCACCCGACTGGAGCAACTTATTGAACGGTTCGGGGCAATAGTTGAGGCTGTCAATGAGCTTCCCGAGTCGGACGCCACGGAAGACATGATTGGGATGCTCCAAGATGCGGCGCAGGGGGAGCTTGAAGCCCTGCTATCCGTGGCGAAGTCTCTGGCCGACAGTGACCCGCCGCCGCCCTCGGTAGACCCCAGCGGCATACCTATCCCCACTGCTACCCCCATCCCACCGCCGGATTCCGAAAAGACCGAACTGGCCATGCCTCCTGGCCCCCCAGGAATGGGTATGGGTATGGAAAGCGCGCCGGGGGCATCTTTCGATGAAATGGACATAGCCGTCAGCTACACCGAGGACGTCTTGAGGCAAGTAAAACTCTCTATCAAAGTCATCGTTGACGACAGTCCGGCGGAAAGCCTGGCGGACGTCAGGGAGTTCAACAACGATTACCGGAGGTTGCTGGAAGAGTGGGACGCCTTCCACCAAGGCTACGACGATTGGCGCAAGACCGATGGCGGGTGCGACCGTACCTCGGTGTTGGAAGCCCTGGACCAGTTCAACCTGCGGGCCAACGACCTGGGCCGTCAGGTCCGAGACCTGCCCCAGGCCAGCTACCTGCTGCCCATGTACACCCTGCTGGTGGAAGCGGCAGAACGGGAGGAGGGGGCCATCCGGGCCCTGCGGAATTCCTGGCAACCCTTCACCGTGGATGTGTTCAAAGCGGTGGACCAGGAACGGGTCAACGCCAATAGGCTCCGCCGCCAGGCGGACATCGGACTACAGGAACTCAGCGAGCGTTTCTAGGGTTTCACCGCAACGGGTCCATCCTTTTAGGCCGGGCGCTTTAGGGGCAGAGTCCTTCCTTCCAATCCTCCCTGGAAAACCGCCCCCGGTGAGCCTGTCCTTCGACAAGCTCCGGGAGGGCGAGCTACCCGGGACGGGAATCCGAGGGGCTGTAAATTTTAAGGGGAAGGGCTTCGTTGCCCTTCCCCTTTTACCATCCTAGCGTCAGCCCACCTCGGCAATCACACCCCGCGGATTATACGTTCCGACATTTCGGCTCCCTGGAGCACCTCGGATATGGTGGCCGTCTCTTCCCTGGTGTGGAAGTTCCGGACGCCGATGCCCACCGGCACGGCGGAGATGCCGTTCTCGAAGAAAACGTTGGCATCGGAACCGCCGCCGCTGGCTTCCAGGACCGGGTCCATCCCCACCTGGGCCAGGGCCCGGGCAATCATGGTCACTGCCGGGTCGGACTCGCCCACCTGGTAGGCGTGATAGCTGTTCTCCACGTTCAGCGATACCTGGGCCTCGGGGTACATTGCCGCCACCTGGCCGAAGGCGCTGCGAAACTCCTGGGTGTAGTGGTCCAGCTTGGCCCGATCGCGGCTGCGGACCTCCCCGTCCAGGAAAGTGGACTCGGGAATGATGTTGCGCTTCAGACCACCCTCAATATACCCGATATTGGAGGTGGTCTCATGGTCGATTCGGCCCAGGGGCAGCCGCGTCAGGATGTGGGCGGCGATGAGAATGGCGGATATTCCCTTTTCCGGCTCCACGCCGGCGTGGGCGGCACGGCCCTGAATGGTAGCCTTGACCACGTTTTGCGACGGGGCCGACACCGTCATGCGGTTGACCTGGCCCTCGCCATCGAAGACTACTCCCCGCCTGGCGCTGATACGGCTGAAGTCCAGGTTATGGACCCCCACCAAACCCCCTTCTTCGGCACGGGTAAACACCACCTCAATGGGCACACGCTGGGCGCCGGACTCCACCACCGAGGTTAGGGCTTCCAGCACGATGCTGACTCCGGCCTTGCAATCACCTCCCAGAATGGTGGTCCCGTCGGAGCGCAGCACGTCCCCGTCCAGGGTGGGGTTTATGCCCCGGCCAGGCTCCACCGTATCCAGGTGCGCCGATAGAATCACCGGGTCTCCCTCGCCCCCCAGCTTGGCAATCAGGTTATTGAAGGAATCGTGGTAGACCTGGCAGCCCAGGGCAGTCAGCCGCGAACTCACCTCCAGGTCAATGGCGTCCTCCTCGCCGGTGGGGCTGTCGATACGAATCAGGTCCATCAACGTGCTTATCAGTCGCTCTCGGTTAGCCAAGGCTACCTCCCGTATACCGTCGTCTCGCCCCATTATACCGCCGCGATGGGCGGTAGTCATTCTTCGCGCCACTGTAGGCCGGTGGCGTTTGAGCCATCAGGAAGCAGCGATTATGGGCGCCGGAGTACCTCGTGACACCGGGCTTCGTCGGAATCAAAATACCCCGGCCAATCGCCAGGGCAGTCGCATTTGGTCACAGCCTACCGTCATTATGGAGAAGAGCCGGCCCGGTCCTGCAACGTGGCCGGAGTCCATACCGGGCGAACTGGCCTTTCATTTTGATGGATATGTTGAATTGGAGGGCTGGATTCCCGCTTTCGCGGGAAAGACGGTAGGGGGTGGCGGCATGCCCGCCGGGACAAAAATTGTCTCTAGCTGGAGAATCGAAAGACCCTGGCCAATCAGCCAGGGCCTTTTCATTCTCGTCTCACTTGGTCATCCCGTACTTTTCTGTCATTCTGAGCAGAGCGAAGAATCTAAAGTTCTTGCCAACATCGCTTTTCTTCGGTACTCGGACGAGGTCCCGGATGAGGGATTTCAGATTCTTCGCTTCGCTCAGAATGACATTTGCTGAAAATGAAAAGTCCCTGAGCCAATCAGCCATCCATAGTGACTGACACTCGCTCCATGTGTATACTTGAGAGTGAGGCCTTCTTATGCAGTTGGACATCAGGTTTTTTGCGATATACCGGGAGCGCGCTGGTCGACGCCAGTTCTTGTTGGACCTGCCTACCGGGGCCAGCGTTGCGGATATGGTATCCGAGGTGCGCCGCCATTTCCCCAACTTGGCGCCGCCTGAAGTGCAGATAGTTGTGGCGGTTAACGCCGAATACGCCGAGCCGGATACTATGTTGCGGGCCGGAGACGAGGTCTGCTTGATACCCCCGGTCAGCGGAGGATAACGCATGATTGTGATTACCCATGAACCCCTGGACCCGGAGCGGCTTACCAACGAGGTGCGACAGGATACCAACGGGGCCGTAGTGACTTTTCTCGGTACTACCCGCAACTTTTCCGAAGGCAAGCGGGTCCTGAAACTGGAGTACGAAGCCTACGAGGAGATGGCCTACAAGAAGCTGGAAGAGATCCGCCAGGAAATGCGGGCCGAGTTCGGCATTGACGACGTGGCTATCGCCCACCGCATCGGCCCCGTGGACATTGGGCACATCAGCCTGGTGGTCGCCGTGGCTTCCCCCCACCGCAAGGAAGCCTTCTACGCCTGTCACAAGGTGGTGGACCGGGTCAAGGAAATTGTCCCCATCTGGAAGAAAGAAGTCTTCGAGGACGGCTCCCGCTGGGTAGCCTGCGAAGACCACGAATTCGACCACGAAGAAGCTGTCGGCCTCCACACCCACAACCACTAGTCCCGGAGGGGCAGTCCAACGGCCCTTGAAATGGGGAATCCTATCGCTAACTCCCCGAACGCCCTGTACCAAGTAGCGGGTGTCCCCGCCCGGTGGGATGCGCGTACTATACCGTGGTGAGTTCATCCAAGACAGATTATGACCACCATTAACACCATAGAAGACCTGATACGCCTGCTGGACGAAAATCCCCAGTGGGCTGAAGCCCTGCGCGCTCGGCTGCTGACCCGGGAGCTCGTAGAGTTGCCGGTGAAGTTCTCCCAGTTCGCCGCAGATGCCACCCAGCAGTTTGCCAATATTGCCCAGCAGTTCGAGCAGGTGAACCAACGGTTCGAGCAAGTCCAGCAGCAGTTCGAACAGGTGGACCAGCGGTTTGAACGGGTGGACCAACGGTTCGAGCAGATGGACCGGCGGTTCGAGCAAATGGACCAGCGGTTCGAGCAAATGGACCAGCGGTTCGAGCAAATGGACCAGCGGTTCGAGCAAATGGACCAGCGGTTCGAGCAAATGGACCAGCGGTTCGAGCAAATGGACCAGCGGTTCGAGCAAATGGACCAGCGGTTCGAGCAAATGGACCAGCGGTTCGAGCAAATGGACCAGCGGTTCGAGCGGGTAGACCAACGAATGGACGGGGTTGATGGCACTATAAACAGGATTTTGGTGGACTTGGGATACCTCAAGGGTGCCCACGCTAGAAACGTGGCCATAGATAACGCCGCCTCCATTGCCCGGGACATGGGACTGCGCCGGGTCCGAAACCTCAGCCAAGATGACCTGTTGGAAATCATCGATGCCGCGGATACCTCGGCCCTGACAGCGGGCGAGTTGCGCAGCTTCCGCCAGGCCGACCTGGTCATCGAGTCCCTGGACTCTCAGGGAGAACACTGTTTCATTGCGGTAGAAATTTCCTTCACCGCCAACGGCAGGGATACCGCTAGAGCGACCCGCAACGCCAGGTTGCTAACCGCTTTCACCGGCAGGCCCGCCTTTGCCGCCATTGCCGGCGTGCGTAGAGATGACCGGATACAGGAGAATATCCGGTCTGGCGAGGTCGTTTGGCACGAATTGGACTCCTCTGACCTTGAGGCGGAGTAACCACCACTTAACCCCGCCGGCCTCTCCCTAAAAGTACCCCTTCGTCGGGCCCGGACCAGGCCCTGAAAGAAGCTATAGCGACAAACTTCGCCTAACTACCGCAACTAACTACCCCCGATTTCAGCTTATCCCTATCGCACCAACGCAAGCCGGTCGCTGCGCCACCACCCGCTTGGGCTGCCAGAAGTGAAATTCCTGAACAATAATGTCCGGACATCCCCCTCGCGGTTGAACGCTAGCGGCAGTACCTCTACCGGGGTGGAGTAATGTTCGCGCCGCTGCTCCAGACTCCAAGGGCTTGGGCCAACAGGATGGCCCTGGTCCTGCTTTTGCTGGCAACCCTGCTCATCTTCTCCTGGGATACGCCCCAGCCATCACGCGGCCAAGAATTCTCCGTCTCCATGCAGGTGTGCCGCTCCTGGGTAGAACCCTGCCAGCAGGCGCTTGCCCTGCCCCGGGGCAGCGCCGCCACCCTGGACCTGCGGTTGCAGGCACATGGCAGTGGCAGGGTCGAGTTGGCGGCCTGGGAGACCCACCTGAATGTTACCAGCAGCCGGAACGGCAAGGTGGTCTTGGAGCCAACCAACGACGGGCCGGTGCGGGAGCAGGGAGATGGCAACTATGCCTTGAACGGCTTGGCCCGTGTGGAGGATGGAACAGGCGACCAGGCAGGCAGGTACTTCACCGTTCAGAATCGGTACGACCCAGCCTCCAACACCCTGGACTATTCCGTAACCCTCGTGGACTTTGCCAAGACGGGTCAGACACCGGCGGCCATTACCCTGACCGGCGGCGATTCACTAATCCTTGGGCGAATCACCCTTCATGGAGTCGCCGAGGGAACAGTAAGCATCGCAGCCGCCGCGCCACCAGCGGGAACGTCCCAGTTCGTAACTCTGGGCGGCAACAACCGGGTTTCCAACCTCCATACCGCCCGCTTCGCTTCCCCCTTGGCCGCCATACATTTGGGCGCTACCCGCGCATCGGTGGACCTTCACGGTCAGATAACGCCCCAATTTCCCGCAGACGACCCGGACGGGTCATGGCCCACCAGGAAACTGACCGTCTCTTTCTGGGAGGCCGGTGCAACCCCACCCTGGCGCCAGGGAGACGACAGCCCGGTGGCGATCTTTTCCAACCTGTTCACCGACCATCAGGGCCGATTCCGCGTTTCCGACATCAGCCCCGACCTGCCGCCGGTGGGCGTTTACGACCTGCGAGTTTGGGCGCCGGGTACCCTGGCCAGCATTGTCCCGGGCATCACCCTTCCTTCTCCAGGCAGCCCGCCGCCGTCCAGGCCCCACTTCTGGGTAGGCGTCCTGCGGGGAGGGGATACCGACGCCAACAACGTGGTGAACCACCAGGACTTGGCAGCACTAAAGGCCAGCTTCGGCGCCCTGAACGGAGCTAACAGGTACAACAAGCTGGCGGACCTGGATGGGAACGGCGGCATTGATGGTATAGACTTCTCGCGCATGGCCCGGAACCTGGGCCAGGGGAGCGAATAGCTGACCTCGGGAGACGCGCCTGGGGCCGGTATCGGCGCGGCTTCACCACCCTAGCCGCGCTTCCACCCCCTGGTTTTCGCCGTTTTCCCCACCCTGGATTGACTTGACAGTACCCAACCGCGATGCTAGGATTCCCACCATCGCTACACGATGTATTGTTGCGGGTAACTGTGCCTTTCACGCTAGCAGCGCTAGCCTATGGTACGGAAGTATGGGTAGGGATAATACCGGTCAGGCCAACCCCTCAAACAGCACAGGACCGACCCTGCCAGGCATGTTTGCCAGGTACAAAGACAGGGTGGAGCAGCAGTTATCCAAGGCGGTGCCAGCCTCCGAAGCTGACAACCTCTACACCCTCCTCCAGTACCATTTGAACTGGGTAGACCCCCAGGGCCAGCCAGTGGCCGAACCCACCTCCCAGGGCAAGGCCCTGCGGCCCACCCTCTGTATGTTCGCCTGCGACGCCCTTTGCGGCAGTCCCATCCGGGCCATGCGCGCCGCCGCCGCCATGGAACTAATCCATAACTTCTCCCTGATTCACGACGACATCCAGGACCAGGACGTGGAGCGACGCCACCAGGCTACGGTGTGGTCCCTGTGGGGTATCCCCAAGGCGCTGGTTGCCGGGGACGCGATGCAAACGGTGGGCGACCTGTTGGTGCTGGGCAGCCCCTCGGAGGAGGTCTCCCCCCAAACCGCCCTGAAGGTCTCTTCCCTCCTTACGGACAGCTACCTGGAAATGATTGAAGGCCAGTGCCTGGACCTGGGATTCGAGAACAACCCCGGCGTTACCGCCGATGATTACCTTCGGATGATTGCCGGCAAAACGGGCGCCTTGATTCGCAACTCCCTGGCCATTGGAGCAATGCTGGCTACCGACGCCCCCGCACCTAGCGAGGCCTTTGCTCGCTTCGGCAGCGGACTGGGACGGGCCTTTCAGATTCGGGACGATTACCTGGGCATCTGGGGGGATGCCGGCACCACGGGCAAGTCCACCGACAGCGACATCCGGCGCCGCAAGAAGTCTTTCCCGGTGGTGTTCACCTTTGAACGCGCCAGGGGAAAGTCCCGGGAAGACCTGCTGCGAATCTACCAGCAGGAAGAACTGGACGACAGCGACGTAGACCGGGTCTTGGAAGTGTTGCACGAGGTGGGCGCCGACCAAGAGTCGCAGCGGCTGACCCAAGAGAGCGCCCAGCAGGCGTTGCTCGCCCTGGAAGGCATCCAATTACCCTCCTGGGCCAGGGACGACGCCGCAGAGTTGGTGGACTTCCTGGCAAGACGGGAGTTCTAGTAGAGGCATAGTCCCACCTCTGGCGGGGGTAACCAGTCCCGGCAGAAATGATGAAACCCTGGTCCCGGTTGGGGGACCCGCGACAGAGGGCCATTCCCCTTGGCGGAGGAAGGTCGGGATGGGAGAGTTGAGAAACTCTCTGGCGATTCCGAATGTTCAAAGTTTTTTCGCGGAGTCATACATAAATGAAACAGGCGCAAAGGCCGATGGAACTGTCCCTCCGCTTGGCCTGGTATCTGCTGAAGAACCGGCTGAAGGGCCGCAAGCGGTTCCCCTTGGTCACCATGCTGGAGCCCCTGGAAATGTGCAACCTGGCGTGCATCGGCTGCGGTCGCATCCGCGAATACAAGCCGGTCATCGACAAAATGATGCCGGTGGATGTGGCCCTGAACGCGGTGCGGGAGTCGGGAGCCCCCATCGTTTCCATCGCCGGGGGAGAGCCGACCATTCACCCCAAGATTGACGAGATAATCAATCGGTTGGTAGCCGAGAAATACTTCGTCTACTGTTGCACCAACGCGCTGCTCTTGGAGCGGATGCTTCTGAAAATACCCCCCTCCAAGTATTTCTGTTGGGTGATTCACCTGGACGGCATGGAGGAGAAACACGACGAATCGGTGGCCCGCCAGGGGGTCTTTCAGAAGGCCATCCAGGGCATTCAACTGGCCCTCAGCCAGGGGTATCGGGTCTGCTCCAATACCACGGTGTTCCGCAGCAGCGACACCGCCGACCTGCAGGAGATGTTCCGCTACGTCGGTGACCTGGGCATCGAGGGCTCCATGATCTCGCCGGGCTACGACTTCGAGGATGCGCCGGACCAGGACCTGTTCCTCAGCCGGCAGGAGTCCCGGTCCATCTTCAAGGAGCTTCTGGACCCGTCCAAGACCGCCGGTATGCGCTTCTACAACAACCCGCTGTACCTGAACTTCCTGCGGGGAGAACGGGAGTACCAGTGCACCGCCTGGTCCAACCCCACCTATACGGTAATGGGATGGCGGAAACCCTGCTACCCCCTGGCCGATGAGCACGTACAGGACGTTGAGGAGCTATACGACCCCGTGCTGTGGGAGGAACGCTACGGTGTGGGCCGCGACCCCCGTTGCGCCAACTGTATGATGCACTGCGGCTTTGAATCGGCAACGATCTTCCAGGCCGTTTCCACGCCCAAGGACTGGGTTACCCTGGTAAAGTCGGGCGCCGCTCACAAGGGCGGCATCACCGCCGCCTGACCGGAGTTTGCCGCCCTTGCTGACCATCGTCTCCGCAATGGAAGAGGAACTGTCCCCGGTGCGAACCGCACTGTCGGCGCACGACCAAGGCGAAAGCGACGTCGCGGCTCCTCCCCTGTCCTTTCAAGTGTTGGGTATTGGCCGGGAGGGTGTGGAGCCTGGCTTGAAGGCGTTGCTGCGTACCCTCCGGCAGCGGTGGGACCCCGCCGAGTCACCCTCGGGGCTGCTGCTGCTGGGGTTCGCCGGTGGGGTGGACCCGTCCCTGTCCCCCGGGGACCTGGCCCTGGCCGGCCGTTACTGCCATCTCAGGAGCCTGGGGGAGCGGTTGGTGCGTGTCCCCGACGGGGTCCCGTTGGAGGAATTTCGGCAGCGAATGATGGCCGAAGCGGAGGCAAGTGACCCTAACCTTCCCAGACGGGCCGTCCTGAAATTTGAGGAATCTGAACGGGGAATGCGGGCCGGGTGGGAGGCAAAGGACCGGGCCCTTCCTAGCCGGGCCGTCCTGAAGTATCTGGACCCCGACCCCGGGCTGTGGCAGCACGCCAGGGACGCCCTGGCCCAGGGGGGCCTGACAGCAGTTGAAACGGACTCCATGACGGTGCCCCAGGTGGTAACTTCGCCTGACACCAAGGCGGAATTGCACCGGCAGTACCAGGTGGGCACGGTCAACATGGAAGACTACTGGGTAGCCCGGTTGGCTGCCGCCGCTAAAGTGCCCTTCCTGTCGGTGCGCGCCGTGCTGGATACCGCTGGACAGGTGTTGCCCCGCTGGGTGACGGGGCTGTCCGGCAGGCCGGGCTGGGCCTCCCTGAACATCCTGGCCCGGCCTTGGCAGACTCTCTCCCTGTTGGAGTTGGCGCGGCAGAAGCGCCTGGCTGAGGCCAGTCTTGTGAAGTTTGCACTGGCTTTCGTCGGCTATTATCGTGCTTCCGACCTACACCAGCAGGGAACGCTACCGCCCGCGACGGCATGAAAGTCCTGGTCACCGGGGCCACCGGCTTCATCGGCGGCAACCTGGCCCGGGAACTGTGGCACCGGGGCTACCAGGTGCGGGCCCTGGCCCGTCCGGGGAGCAACACTTTAACAATCGAAGACACGGGTATCGAGCCTGTGCCCGGCGACCTCTTGAACCGGGAGTCTGTGGAGCGGGCCATGTCGGGGTGCCAGGCGGTGTTTCACTGCGCTGCCGCCTACACCTTCTGGACCCGGGACCCGGAATCCATCTACCGCACCAACGTGGAGGGCACCAGGATAGTGCTGGAGGCGGCCCGGCGAGCTGACGTAGACCGGGTGGTGTACACCAGCACCGTCTCCACCATCGGGCTGCCCGACACCGGGTTGGGGGACGAGGCAATCAAAGTTGACCCAAGCCACCTGGTTGGCAACTATAAGAAGTCCAAGTACATGGCGGAGCGGGTGGCCCTGCAGATGGCCGAGGCGGGACTGCCGGTGGTGGTGGTCAACCCCACGGCCCCCCTGGGCCCCTGGGACGTCAAGCCCACTCCCACGGGGAGGATAGTGCTGGACTTCCTGAGAGGTAGGATTCCCGCCTACGTGGACGCCGGAATGAACGTTGTTGACGTTTCCGACGTGGCCGTTGGGCACATCCTGGCCCTGGAGAAGGGGGTAGTGGGCCAGCGTTACCTGTTGGGCCACCAGAATCTGTCCCTGAAGGCGCTATTCGGCCTGCTCCAGAAAGTCTCGGGCAGGAAGGCTCCCCGCTGGAAAGCGCCCCACTGGCTGGCCCTGGGCGTTGGTTACCTGGACCAGTTGGTGGAGGGCGTGGCCTTGGGCCGGGAACCTCGCATACCCGTTGAGGGCCTGAAAATAGCCCGGCAGCCCATGTACGTTAGTTGCCGCAAGGCCGTGGCAGAGTTGGGGCTCCCCCAAAGTCCGGTGGAAGGGGCCCTGGAAAAAAGTGTTCACTGGTTCACAAAATACGGCTACGTTTAGCCGCCGGGCCGCTTATAATCGGCGGAGCAATCACCACCAAGGTCACCCGGAAGAGCAGCTAGGGGAGAGCTAGAAACCTCCGGCAATAATAGACAGGACCGGGTCTAGCCCATTGCAGATAGCGGGGGCGTGGGGGCAGAGCCCGGACGGACGGCAACGGCCCGCAGCCGCCGGGTGTCCCAATACAATTCGTACCCCTGCCGCTTACCGCAGGGGGCGCGTAGTCTTTACATTGCAGTCACAGGTAGTCGACGGCACCCGGCCCAGCGGGTCAGGTCCGGCAGGTTAGAAACAGCTAGCGGCAGGATAGCGGTGGTCAAACAGGAAAACATAGACGGCCAGGCTTGGGAAACATCCCCCATTGCCCCGTCCCCGGAAGCGGTGGCGGCAGCGGTGGGGCGAAGCCACGCCTACTTTCGGAGCAACCAGTACCCGGAGGGTTACTGGTGGGGAGAGCTGGAGTCCAACAACACCATGGAGTCCGAGTACCTCCTCGTGTCCTATTTCCTGGGAAAGGTGGACCGGGAACGTTGGCGTAAGCTGACCAACTATATCCTGAGCAAGCAGCGGGACGACGGCTCCTGGGGCCAATACTACGGTGCGCCCGGGGACGTGAGCACCTCGGTGGAGTGCTACTTCGCGCTGAAACTGGCCGGTCACGCTGCCGACTCGGAGCCGCTGCGGAAAGCCCGCCAGTTCATTCTTGCCAAGGGCGGTGTTCCCCAAACCCGGGTGTTCACCAAGATTTGGCTGGCCCTGTTCAACCAGTGGGACTGGGAGGGTACTCCCAATATGCCGCCGGAACTGATGCTTCTACCCTCCAAGGCCCCCTTCAACATCTACGAGTTTTCCAGTTGGGCCCGGCCAACCATCGTGCCCCTGCTCATAGTGCTCACCCATCGGCCCGTCTGCCAGGTGCCGGAGTGGGCCAACATCGACGAGCTTTATCCCCAGCCCCGCAGCCAGACCAACTACCGGCTTCCCAAGCCCCCGTCCAAGGTGGGCTGGGCGCCGTCCCTGTACTGGCTGGACCGGCTGCTGGGCATTTATCAGAAGATTCCCCTGAATCCCCTGCGCCCCTTGGCGGAACGCAAGAGCGCCCAGTGGATGTTGGACCACCAGGAGGCCAACGGCTCCTGGGGCGGCATCCAACCGCCCTGGGCGTACACCCTCATCGCATTGCGGGTCCTGGGTTTTCCTGCCGACCATCCGGTCATCGAAAAGGGGTTCGAGGGATTCGACGAGTTCGGCATCGAGAATGAGGACACGTTCTCGTTGCAGGGTTGCATCTCTCCGGTGTGGGATACCAGCCTGGTACTGCTGGCCCTGCTGGACTCCGGGGCCGACCCCCAGGGGCCCATGACCGTGGACGCCGCTCGCTGGTTGCTGGACCAACAGATTCGGGACGGGGGTGACTGGCAGGTGCAGGCCAGGGAGGCCGAGCCGGGGGGGTGGGCTTTCGAGTTTCACAACAACAAGTACCCGGACATCGACGACACCGCCGAGGTCATCATGGCCCTAGACCGGGTGCGGTTGCCCGCCGAGGAAGAACCCCGCAGGCAGGAGGCCATTCGCCGGGGAGCCAACTGGCTACTGGCCTTACAGTGCAAGAACGGCGGTTGGGCGTCCTTCGACAAGGACAATGACCGGCGGTACATGGCCAAGCTACCCTTCTCGGACTTCGGGGAGGTCATTGACCCCCCCAGCGCCGACGTGACCGCCCACGTGCTGGAGATGTTGGGACAGCAGGGGTATACCACCAGCTTCCAGCCCGTCCGCCGGGGCCACGAGTTCCTGCGCCGGGAGCAGGAGAAAGACGGCTCCTGGTTTGGCCGTTGGGGAGTCAATTACGTTTACGGCATTGGGGCAGCCCTGCCCGCGCTACAGGCCATCGGCGCGGACATGGGGCAACCCTATATACGCCGCGCCGTGGACTGGTTGCTGGAGCGCCAGAACGAAGACGGCGGCTGGGGCGAAAGCTGCGCCTCCTACGTGGACCCGGCTTGGCGCGGCGTCGGACCCAGCACCGCTTCCCAGACGGCCTGGGCTCTGCTGGGCCTGCTGGCCGCCGGAGAAGTGGACCATCCGGCCACACATCGGGGCATTGGATACCTGGTAGGCACCCAAAATGGCGACGGTTCTTGGGACGAGCCCTACTTCACCGGGACCGGATTTCCCGGCTACGGCGTGGGCGAGCGCCTAGAGCGTCTGCCATCCCGGGAAGAACGGGGCTACCAGGGTTTGGAAATGCCTGCGGGATTTATGATTAAGTATCATATGTATCGAAACTGCTGGCCGTTGCTGGCCCTGGGACGCTACCGCAAGTTATCCGACCAGGACCGCAGCGGCCTTCGTCGTGGAGGCACATTCAAGCCCAACGCACCAGCTATTCCTAGCTGGGGACCGGAGAGAGCATGAAGACCAAGTCCTATTGTCTCAAGCTAGATACCCAGCAAGCGCCGGAGTTCATTGATATTACCGATTGGGTGTGTCAATGCGTATCTACTTCCAAGGTCAGCAACGGTTTCGCCGTTGTTTTTTCCAAGCATACCACCGCGGCGGTAAAGATTAACGAGAACGAGCCGCTGCTGCTACAGGACATGACCGCCTTCCTGGAGAAAATCTCGCCCCGCAACGGCGAGTACCAGCACAACAACTTCGAGATTCGCACCGTGAACATGAACGAGGACGAGTCTCCCAACGGCCATGCCCACCTGCAACACCTGCTGCTGGGCACCAGCGAGACGATTCCCGTCATCGACGGCGCAATGCAGTTTGGCCGTTACCAGAGCATCTTCTTCATCGAGTTGGACCACCCCCGTCCTCGGGAGGTGATGGTGCAAGTCGTAGGGGAATAACATGCCTTCGGCTGGCAGCCCTCCTGCACCACCCGGCGGCGCCAGCGTTGCCGAGGCCTACCGCTATTGCCAGCGGCTGGCCCAGACTCACTACGAAAACTTCACCGTGGGGTCCTGGCTGGCGCCCAGGGAGAAACGGCGGCACATCTACGCCGTTTACGCCTACTGCCGTTTCGTGGACGACCTGGGTGATGAGGCCGCGCCGCAGCTTGCCTCCGCGGAGGAAGGCAAGGAACTGTCCTCCCCGCCAGCGGCGGATGTGGGCGCCCACCGCCTGGCCCTCCTGGACTGGTGGGAGCGGGAACTGGAAGCCTGCTACTCCGGCGTTCCCAGCCACCCGGTGACCGTGGCCTTGCAGGAGACCATCAGGACTTTTCAGCTACCCCCGGAGCCCTTCCTCAAACTGATTGAGGCCAATCGCATGGACCAGCGCGTCAACCGCTACGCCAGCTACGCCGACCTGCTCCACTACTGCGACCATTCCGCCAACCCGGTGGGCCGCCTGTTCCTCTACCTCTTCGGATACCGGGACGCGGAACGCCAGCAGTTGGCCGACCATACCTGCACCGCGCTGCAACTGACCAATTTCTGGCAGGATGTGGCCCGGGACTTTCAGAAAGGCCGGGTGTATTTGCCCCAGGAAGACTTGGACCGCTTCGGTTATACTGGGGAAGAGTTGGCCCGGGGCGCGGTGAACGAGAACTTCCGCCGGCTTCTGTCCTTCCAGGTTGAACGGGCCAGGCGGCTTTTCGGCGAAGGGGCGGCCCTGGTGGATACCCTGGACGGCGCGGTCAAGCTGGATGTGGCCCTGTTCACCCGGGGCGGCGTGGCCGTACTGGACGCCATCCGCCGGCAGGACTACGATGTCCTGACCGCCCGGCCCAGTTTGTCCCGCCGCCGCAAGGCGGGGCTGTTCGCCTCCACCTGGCTGACCTGGAAACTCGGGTTGGGACTCGGGCTGCCCCGCTACTCCCACGAAGCGGGGAGCCGGGGCCGGGCCTAGAGTGTCCGTGAAAGGGCGGTCCGCCGTGATCGATTTGGCACAAGCCTATGAGGAATGCCGGCTGGTTACCCGCAGGGAAGCCAAGAATTTCTACTACGCCTTCCTCACCCTCCCCGCAGAGCGGCGGCGCGCCATCTACGTGGCCTACACCTTTTGCCGCTACTGCGACGACTCGGTGGACTCCCAAACTTCCGGCGACGAAAAGCTGGCGACACTAACTGAATTGCGTCGCAAGCTGGCTTTGACCTATCGGGGCCAGGCTGACCAGCCGGTGTTCCTGTGCCTGGCCGACATTGCCCAGCAGTACGATATTCCCGAGGAGTATTTCCAGGAAGTGCTGGCGGGAGTGGAGGCCGACCTGGTAAAAGACCGCTACCAGGACTTCGAGGAGCTACGTCAGTATTGCTACCGGGTAGCCTCGGTGGTGGGCCTCATCTGCCTGCAAATTTTCGGTTACAAAGACCCCAGGGCCCGGGACCACGCCATCGACCTGGGCCTGGCGATGCAGTTGACCAACATCATCCGGGACGTGCGGGAAGACCTGGAGATGGGCCGCATCTATCTTCCCCAGGAGGAACTGGCCCAGTTCGGTTACTCCGAGGAAGACCTGCAAGCGGGAAGGGTCAACGAGTCTTTCACCAACCTGATGCGCTTCCAAGCCCGGCGGGCGCGAGGATACTTTGGTAACGGCTTTCTACTCCTGCCTTACCTGTCGCCACGCACCCGGGCCTGCCCGGCGGTGCTGGGACAAATTTACAACAAGGTGTTGGACCGGATTGAGCTGGCCGATTACGATGTGCTACACCATAGAATCAGCCTCAGCACCACCGAGAAGCTACGGGTCATGGCCCAGACATGGCTAACCAGCATGTTGCCCCATCGGCTGCCCAACCCGACGTTGTAGTCCTGGGCGGGGGCATCGCCGGTATCGCCACCGCCCTGCGCCTGCTGGAAGGGGGCTGCCGCGTGACCCTGGTGGAGACCCGCCGCTTCCTGGGAGGCCGGGTCTTTTCCTTCACCGACTCCCAGACCGGCATCCCGGTGGACAACGGCCAGCACGTCATCGTTGGCTGCTGCCATAACTTCATCGGTCTCCTACAGCGGCTGGGGGTGTGGGACCGTTGGTACCTGCAACGTCGGCTGCACATCAACGTTTGGGACCGCCGGGGCCGGCGGGGAAGGCTGGCCACGTCTCCTTTGCCCTCTCCCTTCCACCTGTTGCCGTCCTTCCTGACCTACGCCCACCTGGGAATGGGGGACAAGCTGCGGATTGTGTGGGCCCTGGCCCGGGCCAGGTTCACCGATAGACACCGGCCCGACCTGGAAAGCAGGAGCTTCCGCCAATGGTTGGTTGAGCAGGGGCAGACTCAGCGGGCTATGGACAACTTCTGGTCCCTGATAATTACCCCCATCCTCAACGACGATATTCAGGACGTTAGCGCATCTATGGGCATCATGGTTATCCAGGAGGGAATGCTGGCCGGCTATCACGACGCCGACATGGGCTACGCCCTTCGGGGGTTGTCCGACTCCCTGGGAGGACCGGCGCGGCAACGTCTTGAAGAACTGGGCTGCCGGGTGATGCTGGGCTGCCCGGTACGTCGACTGCTCTGGGACGGCCAGCAGGTGGAGGGGGTGGAGCTGGCTTCTGGCGAAACCATCACCGCCGACTTCTACGTCAGCGCGTTGCCCCATTACGCCTTGCGGTCGGCCCTGCCCCAGGAGGCGGGGCGATTGCCCTTCTTCCAGCAGATAGAGGGGCTGGAAACGTCCCCCATCGTCAACATTCACCTGTGGTACGACCGCCCGGTGATGGAGGGCGACTTCATCGCCCTGGTGGACAGCCCGCTGCAATGGGTATTCAACCGCAGCGAATTCATGGTTGGCGCAGACCAGGGCCCGGGCCAGCCTCCCGCCGCTGCGCCGACCCAGGGCGGAATCCCGGCGAGCCGGGAGGGACAGTACATTTGCATCTCCCACAGCGCCGCCTGGAAGTACATCGACTGGGCCAGGGAAGACCTGGTGCGGGAATTCACCGGCGAGATGGCCCGGGTGTTTCCCCGGGCCGCCGAGGCACGGGTGGTGCGGGCCCTGGTGGTCAAGCAGCGGGACGCCACCTTCCGGTGCCTGCCGGGAGCCAACGGCCATCGCCCCGGCAGTGTCACCCCCCTGCCCAACCTCCTCCTCGCCGGCGAGTGGACCAACACCGGCTGGCCTTCCACCATGGAGGGGGCGGCGCTCAGCGGGTACAAGGCCGCCCTTGCGGTTATGGAGGCTTGGGAGACCCGGGGCGAGGGGGAATCGGCTAAGATAAGGGAAAGCCCAGTCGGGTGAGGCCATTTAGCCGTGGCCTTCCCCCACCTCCACCCCTGGATTCCCGCCTTCCCGGGAATGGCGGGTCCCTCGCATTCCAATATGCGATTGCCCTGACGGGTTGCCCATCCCAGGTGACGCCTACCCTCGTTTGGTTTAAACTTTAGTCCGGCAAATTCAGACTTACGAGGTGCTCTGGCTTGGACCAGTGGGAGAAGCAGCGGCAAGACCTGACGGAAGCGACGGTGGAGATGTACCGCCGGGGGCTGGTGGGGGCCTACAGCGGCAATACCAGCCTCCGCTTGGAAGGCTCGGGGGGCGACGGCTTGCTGCTGGTCACGCCAACCCACCATCCCTACTACCGGCTCAAGCCGGAAGAACTTGTGGTGGTTGATCTACAGGGAGAGCCAATCGCACCAGGCGGCATGAAGCCCTCTTCGGAGACCAAACTGCACCTGGAAATCTACCGCCAGCGGGAAGATGTGGCGGCGGTAGTCCACACCCACTCCATCTACGCCTCGGTGGCCTCGGTGGCCGGTCGAGAAGTGCCGGCAATCATCGACGAAATGATTTTCACCCTGGGCGGTAGTGTGCGAGTCGCCGATTATGCCTTTCCGGGAACCGACGAATTGGCCCAGGCCGCCTATCGCGCCCTGGGAGACCGGAACGCCGCCCTGCTGCGCAACCACGGCGTGGTGGGCGTGGGCCCGGATATTTGGGAGGCGCTGGAGGTCTGCGACCTGGTGGAGCGGCTGGCCCAGATTTTCGTTCTTTCCCAGGCCTTCGGACCGGGGGGAGCCAACCCCCTTCCTCCGGACGTTGTTCGCCGGGAACAGCAACTCTATCAAGAGAGCCGCCAGCATTCCCCCGAGGGTTGAGGCCGTGTCCAGATATTCGAGGCCCAACAGCAAAGTCGCAGCCTTGGAGGGCGGACCGGCCTTTGGCCGCGGGCGGCCCCCTGCCAGGCCGCCCATCCAGGAAACTCTAAGGTGTTGAACGGCCCGCCGGGCCCGGTATCCACTGGGGACTGCCGCCCATGACCGGGCCTTCCAACGTGGTGGCTGTTACGGGCGCATCCGGCTATATCGGGGCCCGCCTGCTCCAACAACTGGAGGAAGAGGGCCTGGACAAGCTGGTAGCCTTCGACACGCGGCCACCGCCCTATCCTATCCACAACATCGCTGTTTACCGCCACGACGTGGAAAAGCCCATCGTAGACATCCTGCGCCAGTGGAGCGTCTCCACCCTGGTCCACCTGGCCTTCGACGGCAAGCGAGGAAGCAGCCGCCGGGACATGGGGGACATCCAGCAGGCCAATTTGCGGGCCCTGAACGCCGTTATAGGCTCCTGCGTCCAGGCCCGGGTTTCTCATCTGATTTACCTCAGCTCTCACACTGTCTACGGCGCGCGGCCCAACAATCCGGTGCCCATAACCGAAAGGTCTCCCTTGAGTCCCATCCCGGTTTCCCCCTTCGGCTATACCAAGACCCTGTCGGAGCAGGTCTTGGCGGCCTTCGGTGAGCGCCATCCCGAAATAAGAGTCACCATCCTGCGGCCCTGCTCCGTTTTGGGGCCCAGCGCCAGCAACGACCTGAGCCGCGTCTTCCTGCACCCCGGGTACCTGGAGATATGGGGGCGCAATCCACCCCTACAATTCCTGCACGAAGACGACCTGGCCCGTATCATTACCGCGCTCATCCAGCGGGGACTGGCGGGGATTTTCAACGTGGCCGGTGAGGGCGTGGCTTTCCACCGCGAAGTTGGCGAGATAGTACACCGCAAGCCCCTGAGTCTGCCCACCTTCCTGGCGGGGCCCTTGGTCGAGTTTACCTGGCAACTGGGGCTACAGAACGGTACTACCAGGGGCGAGCTGAACCTATCCCGCTTCCCGGTGCTGTTGAGCACCGCCAAGCTGGAGGCGGCCACCGGCTACCACCCCCGTTACACTTCCCTGGAATCCGTAACCGCCTTCGCCAACACGGTGTTGCCATAGGCGACATTCCCCCACGGTGGTTCTGCCCGGTCACCCTGGGCGAGTGGGAGACGTACCCAGTGTAGGAGCGCACAGCCGTGCGCCCTTACGGCGACAGGGGCCAAAGCTGCAAGAGGCGAATTCCGTTATGAAACTGATACTGGATACCGACCCCGGGGTGGACGATGCCATCGCCATCCTGATGGCCCTGGCGGGCAGTGTACCTAGACCCGAGGGCGGCGCCACCCTGGAACTGCTGGGGTTATCCACAGTGGGCGGCAACGTTCCCCTGGCCCGGGGCACCCGCAACGCCCTGGCCTTGCTGGAGTACGCCGGACGCCGGGAGGTCCCGGTGGCCCGGGGGAGCGCCCGTCCTCTGGGCGGAGCCTTCCCCTATTCCTACGACTTCCACGGCAAAGGGGGCCTCTCCCGGCGCTTGCCGGAGCCGCAGATTGGGCCAGCGGCCTCCAACGCCCCGGACTTCCTGGCCGACCAACTGACCGGCAACCCCGGGCAGGTTGTCCTGGTGGCCCTGGGGCCTCTGACCAACCTGGCCCGCTTGCAACAACGTTACCCCGGGGCCCTGGCCCAAGCCCGCTCCCTGGTGGTGATGGGCGGAGCCGTCAATACGTCCGGCAACTCAACGCCCCATGCCGAGTTCAACTTCTACAGCGACCCGCTGGCCGCCCACCTGGTGGTCAGCTCCGGCGCGCCCCTGACCCTGGTGGACCTGGGCGCATGCCGACGGGTATTCATTGACCGGCAAGCGGGGGAGAGCCTGAAGTCCGAGAGTCGCCCGGGGATATTGGCGGCGCAGTTGTTGGGCAACTGGTTCCGGCAGCGCCCCCAGCGAGACCGGTTCGAGCTGTACGACCCCCTGGCCCTGGCCGCTGCCCTGGACCCGGACATTCTCAGGACCCGACGGGTATTCATGGAAGTGGAGACGGAGGACCCGGTACAGAAGGGGGCCAGCCGCATCACCGGCGAGGGCGGGACTGTCTCCATCGTTGAAGAGGTGGAACGGGTCCGGTGCCTTGGCCTCATCGGCAGCCTGCTGGGGCTGGAAGGGCTGGGAGCCAGTCGTAGGTAGTGTATTCGGGCAGGCCTCCACCCCTACCGTCATACCGGCGGAGGCCGGAATCCAGGGGTAGGGGGATTGCGCAAGCCAGCACTTTAGACCCTTTGCTCTGCTCAGGGTGATGATGGGCATTCCCCATGTCATTCTGAGGGGCTTGCCCCGAAGAATCTAAAATGCCCGAACTTAACAAGGCTCAGGATTTCCATGACCCATTGCCAAGGGCAAGCCAGGCCCACCGCCGACTTCTCCATCCCAAGGGCATCCACCACCAGCACTTTAGACCCTTCGCCGAGCTCAGGGTGACAATGGGCATTCCCCATGTCATTCTGAGGGGCTTGCGGGGAAAGCTACGTCTGCCCTTCCAACTTCAGGGCCGCCTGGGCCGCCGCCAGCCGGGCCACCGGCACCCGGTAGGGGGAGCAACTTACGTAGTCCAGTCCCACCCGGTGGCAGAAGGCCACGCTGGCCGGGTCTCCGCCGTGCTCGCCGCAGATGCCCAACTCCAGATCGGGCCGGGCCCGGCGACCCGCGTTCACGGCGGCGCTGATGAGCGCGCCCACCCCCTCGGGGTCTATGGTGGCGAAGGGGTCGGCGGGCAGGATGCCCTCGCCGGTGTAGAAGCCCAGGAACTTGCCCTGGGCGTCGTCACGGCTGAACCCGTAGGTCATCTGGGTCAGGTCGTTGGTGCCGAAGCTGAAGAAGTCCGATTCCTGGGCAATTTCCCCGGCAGTCAGCGCCGCCCTGGGGGTCTCGATCATAGTGCCGAACTTGTAGGGCACAGCTACATCCAAGTCCGACTGTACCCGGTCCGCCACCGCAGTCAGACATTCCCGCAGCCGCCGCATCTCTTCCACGTGGACCGTCAGGGGGACCATTATCTCCGGGCGCACGTCGAATCCCTGTTGGACCAGGTTGGCACTGGCGGTGATGATTGCCTCCACCTGCATTTGGTAAATGGCCGGATAGCTGAGTCCCAGGCGGCAACCCCGGTGCCCCAGCATGGGGTTGGCCTCCCGGTGGGAGTCCACCAGGCGCAGGAATTCCTCCTTCTCCTGAAGCTCGGGTGACGCCGCGCCGTTCCGGGCGCGCAGCTCCGCCACCTCGGTGAGCAGCGATTCGTAGTTGGGTAGGAATTCGTGCAGGGGGGCGTCCAGCAGGCGAATAATCACCGGGCGGCCCTGCATTGCCCGCAGAATGCCGGTGAAGTCCCCGGTCTGGAACTCCCGCACCCGGGCCAACGCCTGGTGGAAGTCTGCCACGGCCTCCGGCAAATTGGGAACGTTCAGTGGGTCCTCGGCCCGGTCTGGGTGGGCCCGACGCCACTCCTCGGCAGACTCGGCGTTGAGCAACATCTGGCGTACCGTGGGCAACCGTTGCGGGTCCAGGAACATGTGCTCGGTGCGGCACAGCCCGATGCCCTCGGCCCCCATCGCCACCGCCTGGACGGCATCCGCCGGCGTATCGGCGTTGGCCATCACTCCCAGGGTGCGAGACTCATCGGCCCAACGCAGCAACACCTGGGCCTGGGCCAAGTCTTCCAACCGGACCTGCTCCGTTTCCAACTCGCCAAAGTAGACATTGCCGGTGGAACCATCAATGCTGATGTACTGGCCCCGGTGGACGGTGCGCCCGTTGGCGATGAAGCGCCCCTGTTCCACGTCCACCTGCACGCCTTCACAGCCAACGATGCAGGGCTTGCCCAGGCCCCGGGTGACCACGGCGGCGTGGCTGGTAACGCCGCCCCGGCTGGTCAGGACTCCGGCGGCGGCAGTAATGCCGTGAATGTCATCGGGCTTGGTTTCGGGCCGGACCAGGATTACCGGGGTGCCCTGTTGAGCAGCGGTCACGGCATCGTCGGCCTGGAAGTACACCCGGCCCGAGGCCGCTCCCGGGGAAGCTGCCGCGCCCTGGGCCAGGAAGGTTGATTGCACCTCCGGCGAGTCCGAACCCACTTTGAAGCTGGGCACCAGCAGTTGGAGAATATCCTCAGGCTCCACCCGCTCCAGGGCCTGCTCCCGGCTAATCAGCCCCTCGTACACCATGTCCACCGCTGCCTTCACCGCCGCCGTGGGAGTGCGCTTGGCGCTGCGGGTTTGCAGCAGGAAGAGGCGTCCATTCTCAACGGTAAACTCCACGTCCTGGATGTCCCCGTAGTGGGCTTCCAGTTGGTGGGCCAGTTCCAACAACCGGCGGTGGGTCTGGAACATGGTATCGGCCAGGCCGGAGATGGGTTGGGGAGTGCGCAGCCCCGCCACCACGTCTTCGCCCTGGGCGTTGGACATGAACTCCCCGTAGACCTCTCTGACGCCGGTGGAGGGGTCGCGGGTGAACAGTACGCCGGTGCCGCTGGTAGGCCCCAGGTTGCCGAATACCATGCTCATCACGGTGACGGCGGTGCCCAGGTTGTGGGGTATGCCGTAGTAGTTGCGGTAATGGATGGCCCGGGGATTGTTCCAGCTACCGAACACCGCCTCGATGGCCCTCTCCAACTGGGCCCAGGGGTCTTGGGGCACGTCCTCGCCGGAGATGCGGCGGATGGCGGCTTTGAAGTCGGCGACGACCTCGCGTAGCTGGTCGGTGTCCAGCTCGTAGTCTTGAGAGACTTCGGCCCGCCGCTTGTGTCGGGTGAGGATATCCTCGAAGGCGTCGTGGTTCACACCCAGTACCACATCGGCGTATATTTGGAGGAAGCGACGGTAGGCGTCGTAGGCGGGGCGAGTGTCGCCCATGAGGTCGGCCAGGCCGTCAACAATATCGTCGTTGATGCCCAGGTTGAGAATGGTATCCATCATGCCGGGCATGGAGACCCTGGCGCCGGAGCGCACCGACACCAGCAGCGGGTTGTACGGAGAGCCAAAGCCCTTGCCCAAGGACTTTTCCAGGTGGTGGACGCCCTTCTGGACGCCCTCCCACAGGCCCTCGGGGAACTGCTGCCCCAGCTCGAAGTAGTTGAGGCAGGCCTGGGTGGTGACAATGAAGCCCGGAGGGACGGGCAAGCCGAGGCGGGTCATTTCGCAAAGGCTGCTTCCCTTGCCGCCCAACTCGTCAACCATCGAAGCCGAGCCTTCATCGAATCGGTACAACAGCTTGGTGTTCTGGGGGTTTTTCGCTACCATGACGGGCGCCTCCTCTTCCAGCTAGGCCCTTGCGGCCAGTGGGCTAAAGATGTGCCCGCTATTATACCTTATCTTGTTATCGGCTTTCGTAGATTACTTTGTAATAATATTCCCTACTTCGGCAGTTCTTTGGCCTACATTCGTAACCAGCAACCCGCAATTTGAGTATAAACAGGACCCAGCGCCAAGTCCGGCATGAATCGCGGTGTCAATACGCCAATTCGTTATATCTCGCGAAACTCCGGGGTAGGCTCTTCCAGGTAGAAGCCGTTGGCCCAGAGGTCGTCCAATTGGGCCTGCTCCTCGTCGGTCAAGATGGGGGTATCCACCGCCGCGGTGTAGTCCTCCAACTCCTCCAAGGTGGTGAAATTGGGGAGCACCGAAACGATGGAGGGTTGGTACAGGCAGAACTGGATGGCGGCCTGGGATAGGGTGCGTCCCACCTCATCACCGGAGAGAAACTTCACCTGCTCCACCTTTTGCAGGGCCTCCCGCAGCCACTCCATGCGGCGGTGGGAGCGGTGGTCGCCCTCGGTGAAGGTGGGCGCCTCGGTGTAGCGGCCCGTAAGCGCCTCCGAGGCGTGGGGCACCCGGGAAAGCAGCCCCACCTCTTCCTGCTGGGCAATGGGGAAGAAGTCCTTGGCCGGGTCCTGTTCCAGGATGCTGTAGATAATTTGGACGCTGCTGACGTGGCGCTCCTTCATGGAGACCTCGCCCTCCTCGAACCAGCCGATGTCCGGGCCCAGGGCGGAGCCGTAGTAACGGATTTTGCCCTCTTCCTTCAGCAATTCCAGGGTCTCGAACAGGTCGTCGCGCTCCAGGGCGTCGATGCGGGGATTGTGAATCTGGTAAATGTCGATGTAGTCGGTATTGAGGCGGCGGAGGCTCTGCTCGCAGGCGAAGCGGACGAAATCCGGGTCGAACTTCTGGGGGCGCTCCTGGTGTCCGATGCGGGGGGTGAGTTTATCGTAGAAGTCGTAGCCAAACTTGGTGGCGATGACCATCTCGTGGCGGCGGTGGCCCAGGAACTTGGCCAGGATTTCCTCGCCGTAGCCCTCGCCGTAGGTATCGGCGGTATCGAAGAAGTTGACGCCCAACTCCACGGCGTTTTCCAGCAGGGCGCGGCGTCCTTCTTCGGGGATTTTGCCCCACCAGGTGGTGGCGACGGTCCAGACGCCGAAGCCCACCTCGGAAAGTTGGAGGTCGGTGCGGGGAAGCTGTCGGTATTTCATGGTTGTATGTCCTGTTTAGGGTTGGGGTCTATGTAAACAATCCTGCGTGTATCAATCTTTCCGTTACTATTGAGCGGCTGCACGGCTCCCGGCCGTCATTCAGGTTGGCGAAAAAACCGTCGGATTTACGGGCAGCATACATCACGTTATCCTGGTCCATGAACCACAAACTGACCCGGCGATGGTCGGGGAACCGCCAGACGGCGCAAATCCAACCTTCAGGGGAGCAAGCCAGATCCACCTTGCCCTCGGATTCCACCGCGCCGAAAAACGCCAGAAACCCGCGGGCGCTTTCCGGGGTGACCGGCATATCCCCTTCCTCCAAGTCCTCGTCGGAGGCGAAGTAGGCGATACGCTGGGCTAAATCATGCCTACCCCAGCCACGCAGAACCTTACACACATCGTAGATGGTGCGGGGAAGCTGTCGGTATTTCATGGCTGTATGTCCTGTTTAGGATTGAGAATAGTTAGGCCGGGAGGTTAGCCATCGGATTGCCAAACGCACCCGCTAGTTGCAATGCTCCATATAGATTGGATTCAATCAAGCGGTAATTCGCTGGGGTACGGAAAAATTCCCGGTATCCTGTGAACTCACCACGCCGGTCTGATTCCTGCAGGGCATTCCTGATTGCAGCAATAGCAACTCCGTAAATCGGTGCGAACCAGTTGTTGATTTCATCCGCAATTGTTGAGGCCCGATGTTCGGGAAACAGTCTGCCCTGCAAGTTGTAATGGTCTCTCAGAATGTCGCCGACAAGCCATACGATATGAAAACGAGCATATTCCAGCCACTGCTCATTTGATTTGCCCTTATTAACTTGCTTCCATACCTTTCGTTGTATTACCGCTGGCAGCAACAATTGGATAGCAGCAACGCTATCTGTGTAGATGGTTTCGTAACTGAAATCACCTTCACGTGCTAATGAAGGTATATTTTCCTTGTTTAGGAAACTGCGTATATTGTCTTTTGCCTCACCTGGGAAGCCAGCAAAGGACACGACAGCCTGTGCGACCTCCTTGCTAGTTAATTTCCTATACCCTCCTTCTGGGTCGCGATAAGGCTCTTTGGCCGATGTTCCACCCAGCATTTTGTCCCATTCGCCCCGTTTGATCTGGTAGAACCATGGTGGGACCATTCCTTCTAACTCTCTCTTAAGCCTGATTTGCACTACCTCAGTAGATGTGAAGTCCTCGGCTCGTAAAGCAGTTTGGCGGTTAGTGGTCCTAGCAATAGTGGGAGCGAAACTCTTTGGACATTCCGTCAGTTTGACAGTTACTAGGACAGTAGGGTCATTTACAATTGTGGCGCGTGTATCCCACAAAGTGACAGTAGTTTGACAGCCGTTGATTATCTGAAAATCTCTCACAAACAACTGCCCTTCATCGAGTCGATATGACTCGCAAATGGCCGTGATACCGTTATTAAGTAAATGGAATCTACGGCGTTCTATTTCATCGTTCAAGGTAGTCTTAATAGAATTGTTGACCTTATTCCCCAACGGGCCACGCGGATTCTCGCGAAAGATTTTATAACTATGCATGCCGAACACATTAATAATTTGCCTAACAGGGACAGTCATAGACAGTGTGCGGTAATCGGTGTCAGTGCCAGTCTGATGATACGTACCATCCTCAAGCTGAAATGTGAAATCACATACTGCATTTGGGTCTTCACTCGTTTGCTGATTATCGTGTTTCTGGTAGAGGTCGGTCAGATCAAGGCACTCAAGAGTTACCGCGACTTCGGTGGGGTTGCCGTTAATGTCGAAAGTCAATTTCCTCGTACGATTTGCCTCGGCGTTTCGGCGTGCCGTTGGGCTCAACGACCCGCTGGTAGCCCAAACCATATTGATGGAGCACGGTCGGTCTCGTGAGGTTAGCCTCTTGACAAGTTCGTCGTGCAAAGCCTTTGTTTCATCATTACGACAGGCAGCGACTTCTATGGCATTCAACAAACGATTGGGAGCGTTTAAAAAGGCTGCAAATTCCCCTGCACTCATGGTAGTTACAGGTTGGCGGTATTTGCTCTGGAATAAATGAACAACTGAGTCGTCATCGGACTCCGGGATGAAATACCCGTCAACCTCGAAGTCATCAGGCCCGTCAATAGCCGTGTACCCCACAATGTCGTTGCCTTGGACGTCGTGGCCTATGGTCAGAGTCGTTGCGAAAGCCCAGTGGTGGAAGCCTTGTTCGAGGCTTCCACCGTAGTATTCTATTGCTGCTTCCTCAATGAAGGGCAGGACATGGTCATAGCTATCTTGCAGCCGTTGGCGTCTGCTAGTCATAATCAGTTGCTCAAGTGCAGCATTACCATGTCCTCTTGCCAAGGCAGATTTCTTATCCACTTCATCAGGGCGTTTCTATCGTGCTTTTCAAGGTTGTGGCTTGTGGCCCATCTGCTAGCTCGCGTTCTTAAACCAACCCGGCTGAACTCGTACCACCCGTTGTTGTCCCAGCCACCTCCCCAAGTATCGTCTTCATCGGGTGCCCCACTGAAGGGGTCAAGCATCAGGTCAAATAGGAAATCGTATATCGGCGGTCGAGGCTGCGACAGATATTCGATTTGGACTACCCCCACATCCAAGCTCATCGTAGGCGCCTCCAATATCAGGATGCCTACGGTTTACCGGACCCCCACGGCGGTTGTCAACGGCGAGCTGTCACACCCGCACCAGCCCCAGGCTGCCCTTAATCTCGTCTACCCGGCGCTGGAATTCTTCGTCGGAAAGCACCGGGGTCAGCTTGCCCAGGTCTACCCGGGGGATGATGTCCACCCAGGAGGTGCAGCCCCGGTACTCGGGGATGAAGGGCACGCTCACCGGCTGCTCCAACTCGTACACCCGCAGCAGCATGATGGACAGGGGCAGCATGGGCTTCCAGTGCAGCCGCGACTGGGCGTAGGCGTTGGTCCAAATGTGGTGGGGCGAGAGGTCGTCCACCTTGTCCTGGTCCGATACCTCCACCAGCTCCTCCACTTTGCCGAAGTGGGTGAAGGTTATGGTGTCGCTCTGGGGCGTCTCTTCCAGGAGCCGGGACAAGCTCGGCTGGTGCTCGTCCTTGAGCAGGTCTTCTCGCTGGTGCTCGTAGGTAGGGTAGAGGACAAACTCGGGATGTATTACCCGGAAGTCCTTTCCCTCTTCGTGAATGCCTCCCTTGCGTAGCAGCAACACCTGTTGGCCTTCGGCCAGGGCGCGCACGGTCACCGCCCATTCTTTGAGGGCGACTTGACAGCGATTTGGTAGCATCTTTCTTCTCCGCAGTCTCGATTCGGCAGTTGGGTGTTACCCCAATGTTAACATCCTGGCGGTGTTGGCCTCAATCCCTGGGCTGGGAAGGAGGGGGCAGCGAAGGGCTTGCCCTCTCCCGCATCCCCCGGGTTCCCGCTTTCGCGGGAACGACGGAAAAGAGACGCCCTGGATTCCCGCCTCCGCCGGAATGACGGGGCATGGGGTAGGACATGGCTGCGCCAGGCTAGTCCGTTATAAGGTGCTCCAGCCGCAGCAGCCGGGCCAGGTTGCGGCTCGTCGCCTGGGCCACTTCTTCCAAGCTGACTCCCTTCAAATCTGCCAACTGTTGGGCCACCTCCCTAACATGGCGGGGCTCGGTCCAATTGTGGCGGTACTTCTTGAAGGGCTGGGGATAGGCGTCGGTCTCCAGGACGATGTTCTCCAGGGGGATGACCTTGGCCACCTCCTGCAACTCGGGCAGCCGGGTCAGGGGGCGCGCCAAGGATATGAAGAAGCCGCACTCGATGGCCTGGCGGGCGGTGGGTTCGTCCCCCTGGAAGTAGTGCATCACCCCGCCCACCTCGTCGGCGCGCTCCTCTCGCAGGGTACGGAACACCTCCGGGTGCGACTCCCGGGAGTGGAAGATGACGGGCAAGTTGAGGCTGCGGGCCAGGCGCACCTGTTCCCGCAACACCTGGTACTGGACCTCGTGGTCCGGCGACTCGGGAAGGAAGTCCAGGCCAATCTCGCTGATGCAGACCACCTTGGGGTTGTTTCTTGCCAGGTCTTCCAGTTGGTTGTAGGTATCGTCGTCGATGGGCTGGTTGGCCTGCATGGGGTGAATGCCCACCCCGGCGTAGAAAACGTCATGCTCCTGGGTCATCTGGATACAGGAGCGGGTGGACTCCAGGGTCGTCCCGGCGCAGATGATGAACCTCAGCCCGGCCTCGTCGGCCCGCTCCAATATTCCCGGAATCTCCTCGGGAGCGTACTGGTCCAGGTGGGTATGGGCGTCGGCCAGCGGATGTATGTTGGGTGTGGTCATCGGGTCTTCCTCTCCCTCGTACATTTGGTTATAGGGGGCGGCCCTTCGACGGGCTCAGGGTGAGCGGTTCTTGTTCCCCCACCCCGGCGCATGTAGGACTTAGAAAGGCAACTCCTGTCCGATTCCCTGGTCCACGGCCTTGCGGTAGACCAGTTGGGCCGCGGCGATGTCCTCCAGGGCCACCCCCAGGGACTCGAAGAGGGTGATGGACTGGTCCCTGGGACGGCCCGCCACCCGGCCCGCCACCACGTCCTGCAACTGGTGGGCCATGTCCCAGCGGAAAGTGCCCCGGGCCTGGGGCCAGATTAGGTCGCCGCACTCGGCCTTGGCTTGTTCCAGGTCGTCCACCACAATCACGTCGGCGCGGGTGACGGTGGCCTCGTCCACCTCCCGGCGCATCCAGTGGTTGCCCCCGGCGGCGTTGACGTGGGCCCCATCGCCCAGCCATTCTCCCTGCAGCACCGGGTCCCGGGCCGAGGTGATGGTAATTACCACGTCGGCCCCATCGACGCACTTTTCGCCGCTGTCCACCGGATTCACCGCCACGCCCAGCCGCTCCGACATCTGCTTGGCGAACTCCTCCCGGCGCTCGGCCCGGCGGCTGTAGACTCGGGCCTCTCGGATGTCCCGCACCGTACACACCGCTTCCAGTTGGGTGCGGGCCTGGAAGCCCGCCCCGATGACCGCGACAACTCCCGCGTCGGCCCGGGCCATGTGCTTGGTGGCCAACCCCGAGGCCGCCCCGGTGCGAATCTGCCCCAGACGTCCCGCTTCCAGGCAGGCCAGGAGCAGGCCGTTCTCGTAGTCGTAGAGCATCACCAGGAACTTGTTGCCCGGCCCCATGGAGGGGTAGGCCTTGTAGCCGAAGACCCCGTGCTGGGCGTCGGCGGCGGCCATGAAGTGGAACAGGCCCTTGGGCATACTGATGCGGGAGCGGGGTTTGTTCTCCACGTCCCCCCCTCCGGCGTGGGCAAAGGCTTCCTCCAACACGTCAACGCATTCCTTCATGGGAAGCAATTGCGCCACTTCGCGCTCATTCAAAAACAGGGCCATGAAATCCTCCCCGCTGGTAGGTGGGCCGGAAGCACCAATCTAACAAAGCTGACGGCTAAGTATAGCACTAGTTAGGACCGGGCAATGCTGGTAAACTTCCCTGTAGTTGGGCCACGGGCTTGCCAAAACCAGGCCCCGCAGCCACCGGGATAACCCCGCCCAAAGACCCGCAACCACAGGGGGATTTATGCCAGGCAACATTGAAGACGATTACGGAATGCCGCTGTCAACCAGCTCACCCGCCGCCGCCGAGCTATTGGCCGACGGGCTGAAACGGCTGCTGTCCCAGAACGGGGGCACCGAGGAGAAACTGGGGGAAGCCATCGAGCAGGACGAAGGCTTCGCCCTGGCCCACGGCTATATGGGCTACTGGAAGATGCAGCGGGCGCGCCCCCAGGAGGCCCGGGAGAGCATCGCCCGGGCGTTGGAACTGAGCGATGGCATCAGCCGCCGCGAACGGCAGCAGATTGAGGCCATCAACCTCTGGATTACCGGCAAGGGCCCCCAGTCCATCGCCCTTATCAAGGAGCACGTGACCGAATTTCCCCGGGACGCCCTGCTGCTGCGGCTGGCCCACCGGCTGTACATGCTGGGGTGCAGCGGCGCCGGCGTCGCCAACTTCCCTCCGGCCTACCTGGCCCTACTCCAGAGCATCGAGCCATACTGCGAGGGCGATTGGGCCTTCCTGGCCGAGTACGCCTTTGCCCACCACGAGACCGGCCAATTGGATGAGTCGCTACGACTGGCGGAGCGTTCCCTGTCAATCAACCCCACCAACGCCGTGGGCTGCCACTCGGCCACCCACGTCTACTTCGAGCGGGGCGACGCCGGGGGCGGCGAGGACTTTCTGGGCGGTTGGCTGGAAGCCTTTGACGCCCCACCCAGTTCCTACGTTCATCTATCCTGGCACCTGGCCCTGTTCGAGCTGGCCCAGGGCCAGTACCAGGGGGCCCTGGACCGCTACGAGAACTACATCCGTCCTTCCGTAACCGGCAAGAGCAACGCCGCCCTGAACGACAGCGCCTCGTTGCTGTGGCGGATGCAGATTTACGGCGGCGCGCCGCCCCCCATGCCCTGGGACGAAGTATGCGTAATAGCCGCCCCCGCCGCCGAGCGGCCCGGCGCGGGCTTCCGGGACGGTCACGCCGCCCTGGCCTTCGCCGCCAACGGGGACAGCGAGTCCCTGGGCAAGATGACCACCCGCCTGCGCACCGAAGCCAAGAACGGCAACCTGTTTTCCCGGGAGGTCGTGCTTCCCCTGGTGCTGGGCATCCAGGCCTTCGCCGAGGGCGACTATGCCGAATCGGTGCGGCAACTGGAGCCGGTGTTTCCCCAGTTGACCCGGGTGGGCGGCAGCCACGCCCAACGCGAGGTGTTTGAAGACACGGTGCTGGAAGCCTTCCTGCGGGCGGAGGAGTTCGGCAAGGCCCAGGCTATGCTGGACAGCCGTCTGCGGCTGCGGGAGACGGTGCGGGACACCTTCTGGCTGGGACGGGTGCAGGCGGGACAGGGGCAGATGGAGGAGGCCCAGGTCAGCCTGAACCGGGCCAACTCTGCCTGGCAGAAGGGCGACCAGGACTCACCGGAAATAGCCAACCTGCACCGCCTGGCGACAGCCGCCAGCTAGACCATCCTGAGAACGTCAAGTCACGGGCAGATCAGCGACTTTTGAGCGAGACCTATAGTTGGGATGCCAAGAGCCCCGGAATATAATCGAGAGAGGATATGACATGGGAGCAACCCACGTAACCGTTGCCATCCGGAACCCGGCTGAACCCAACCGAGTTTGGGAAGGACTCTTCCTGGTTGACACAGGAGCGACCGATTGCCTCGTGCCCAGGCAACACCTGGAAGCCATCGGACTCGTACCGAAGGGACAACGGACCTACAACCTCGCCGACGGCAGCGAGATAAGAATGGATGTTACAGTCGCGCAGGTAGAGTTCATGGGAGAAACCGTCGGGAGCACCATTGTCTACGGTGCGGCGGACGCTGAGCCGCTGCTGGGAGTGACCGCGCTGGAATCGGCGGGCATCGAGGTAGACCCCCTCAACCAGAGCCTCAAGAGGCTTCCGGCGGTGCGGATGCGGGGTTATCGGGTACGGCGCCGGTAATCAGGTAGCCATCGCCCGGCCTCTCGGGGCCTCCAACAGGTTCCAACCATCCGTCATCATTTGGCACACCAAAAGGAGCAAGCAATGTCAGGTTATGTAATCGCCGAGGTTGAAGTGACTGACCCGGCGGTGTTCGAGGAGTACCGGGGTCAGGTATCCGCCACCATCGAGCAGTACGGCGGAAAGTACATCGTGCGCGGCGGCGAGCACGAGAAGCTAGAAGGTGACTGGACGCCCAAACGACTGGTAATAATCCAGTTCGAGAGCGTGGCCCGGGCCAAGGAGTGGTACTACTCCGCCGAGTACGAAGGCCCCAAGGCGCTGCGGCACAAGTCGGCCAACACCAACGTGGTAATAGTTGAGGGGGCGTAGAGGAATTGCCCCAATCCGGACAGGAGGCTATGCGACGCTGCCCGGTAATGTTTCACGGCAATGCCAGGAATCCCCGCCCCTCGTCCCGGTGGAGGGGATAGCAGGTCGCCGTACCGTTCCCGCAAGAGAGACTCAATTTCTGCGGTGGGGCCGTTGCCCAGGGTAATCAGGATAACCTTCGGCGAATGCCCAAGGTTTGCACTCAGGTCCCGGAAATCGGAATCTTTTGTTACAACGATGAAGCCGCGCTCTTTGGCATATTCCCAAATCACATCGTCGTCGGTCTCCCGCATCGCAGCATTCCTGACGTGGAGTGATGCCGGGTAAAGGTCTGCCAAAAGCCTCGGCAACTCCGGCGATAGATTCTGGTCGAATAGTAGTTTCAAGGGGTTGGCAGAGACCGGAGTCGCCTATCCAGGTCAGCCGCGAAAGCCCGGCATATATCCAGGTCTTCCTGGGTTAGGTCGGGGAAGTCATGCAGGACTTCAGCATCGGACATACCCCCCGCCAGGTATTCCAGTACGTCGTAAACGGTCATACGGATACGGCGGATGCAGGGCTGACCGGTGCGCTTGCCCGGTTCAATGGTGATAATATGGCTGAACTTCCCAACGGATTCCAGGGCCATCCGGTGCTGCGTAACTATCCGGTCCAGACCGCCGGCGGCTTTGATCGCGGCTTGATGCCGTTCCAACTCCAAGCCCAATTCACTGGCGGCCTCCAGCGCCTTCCGCTGCTGCTCTATTATCCGCTCCAAACCGCCGTTGGAATCCAGAACGGCTTTTCGACGTTCCAGCGCCCGGCTTAAATCGCCGCCATATTCCAGGGCCGTTTTGTGTTGTTGCAACACCCGGGCCAGCTCGTCGGCCGCCTCCTGCGCTCGTTTGTGCTGATACAGCACATGGTCCAAACCCCATACGGCTTCCTTAACCATACGCTGCTGCTCCAAGACCCGGTCAAAGTCGTGTAATTTCTCGCCCACAATGCCCTCTGTCGTCGCTGTCGTTGCCAGTCAATGGTAGCACCGCAGCATAAGAGATTCCTGATTTCGCGGGAATGGCGATTGCCCAGGGCCTGGGCAGCCCAAATGCGGTTGCCCCGCGGGAATGAAGGAGTGAATACCCCGCTTACCCGGCCCGGAGCGAAGGACGCCCCCTAACTCCCCAGCAACGCCGCCACCGCCGCCTCTACCTCCGCGCCCTCGGGAGAGGACCGCAGCCACTTCCGCAACTCCCGCCGGGCGATGGTTACGGTGAGCTTCTCGCCCCTTTCTGACCGCAACTCTTTCAGTTTCCGCGCCGCCCCGGCCGACGCCCGTTCCCCGGCCTTGCTTATGCTGATGTGCAGTTTGTTCTCCGGGTCAAACTCTGGTATCGACAGCTTCCACAGGTGCTTGTGCAGGTCCCGCGCCCCGAATTGGCCTTTGGACATTAGAGGGACTACCGCTTCAGACAATGCATCGCTATTGATGATGGCCAACAGATAGTTGGCTTCGCCTTTACTCTTGCAGGTAATCCAATAAAGAAGATGGTCAAGAAAGACATCTGAACCATCAATCAACGCCGCTGTCGGTTCTCCTGACTTGGAGTAACCTATGCGAATCGGCCGCTCTCCGGGACTCTTTTGCCATTCCAGTTGCGACGATAACTTGTGCAGGTAGTCTATCTGTCCCAACAAGTCCAGCTTATTGGTAGGAGCTTTGTTCTCCCCCCATAACCCACTGATGGTCTGCCAGCGTTCACGCATCCGGCGTTCCAACCCACCCAGCCGGATACCGCCGGGCCCGTTATTATCGGTAGGTACGGCGGCGTCTCCCTGCTTTAGCGGCAGCAACGCTTGTAGAGGCTCAAGGGTGACGTAGGGAGCGATTGTCTCTCCCAGATGAACGTCAAAGAGGTGAGCCTTTTCTACGGTCTGGCCCGTAAAGGCTGTCAGGTCAAGACCTTTCCAGGGCGCTTTGTCCTGCGCGCCCCGCCGGGGGTTAACGGTGACGGTCTGGCCTGCTTGGACTATCGCAGTGTTCGTAGTTTCGTTGACGAAGAAGAGGCAGCGGGGAACGATTGACGCACCCTGCCTCGACAGGGCAGCGTAGGGCGAATCCCCAACGGCCCCGGTGTCGGTGATGCCGGCGGACTCCCGATGCACGTCGGCAACGCCGGCTTGGCCCCGCCACCGTTCAACCCTTCCAGCAAGGGGTTTCCCCAAGGTGTCCGGCGGGCACTTTTGGGCGAAAACTACCGACGCCGGGACCGGGAAGAAGGTGTTGGGTTCCAGCCGCTCCAGGTCCCAGGCCGGCTTCAGGGTAAAGTCCACGTGAACGCTCTGGCCAATGGTTCGCGGCTGCCACCGTCCGCTGCGCCACTTGCTGTACTGCCCGGCCTGCAACGCGCTGTGGGGCAGCACAAAGCCGATGACGCCGCCGTCCTTCAGGTAGAGGTCAACGCTGCGGGCGAAGAACAGCCCGGCCACGTCCTGATGGGTGGCGTAGCGGCCACCGGCCCAAATGTCGTAGCGGTCCCGGCTGAGGCTTTGCAACCCGGTGCGCAGGATGTCAGCGGTCTGATTGTAGTTTAGCCAGGGCGGGTTGCCGATGACCACGTCCACCTTGGCCCGGGACAGGGCCACCGGGCGCACCATGTTGCGGGTGTAGTAGGCCCAGATGTGGTCGCGGCCCCGGGCGTGGAGCCGCCGCATGGCCGCGATGGTCTCACCGATAGTTTTCCGCTCGCCGGCATCGCTTATGTGGTTGTCGTCCAGGGCCAGTAGAGGGTCGTCGCCGACTTCAATATATTCAGCAATGTCCCCCATCAGGGCGTCGAAGTTCTCGGCCCGTTCCACCAGGCTGACGGGAAAGACAAGCTGGGTATTCTCTTCGTCCTGGGCTTGAATCGTTATCTCCCGCTCGGCGAACATATCCCCGGTGCGGAAACGCAGTTGCAGGGCGTCGCCCAGGTAAACCGGGATGGACAGGGAGGCGTCGAAACCGGCATCGCCGGCGGCCGTGATGGCAGGCCGGGCGGCCAGCGTCCAAGCGGCCCGGGCCAGGTGCACCGCCACCGGGTGAACGTCGATGCCGGTAACCGCATCCCGCAGGCGATTAAGGACTTCCTTGGGTTCCCAGTTGGTTTGGCCGGCGGCAGCGATGAAGTGGGCCACCGCCTCGGCCACGAAGGTGCCGGAGCCGCAAGGCCGGGTCCAGCGCCCGCTGACGCAGGGGGTCGGTCACCAACTCCTGGACCATGGCGCGGGCCAGCCAGGTGGGGGTGTAGTATTCACCCAACTGCCGCCGCTCTTCCGGCGGAATGACGGTCTCGTACAGGGTGGCGGCGATGTCCGGCGGGGCCGCTGTCCAGTTGAACCGGGCCACCCGGCGGCCCAGGGTTTGCAGCAGGGGGTTGCCGCCAACTTCACTCGGCCAGGCGAAGAAGTCTGATTCCAACACCCCCTGTAGGCCGGTGGCGCGATGCAATTCCCGGCCCTGAAGCAGGTCGGCGGGGTCCGTGGCGGCCAGCCGGCGGATGTCGATGCCGAAGGAGGCCTGCACCACCATGCCGATTACGGCGCCCAGGTAGGTGTGGCGGATGAACAGGTCATCCATTTCTTCGGGGCTACCGGCGATTTCACCCAGGGCGGTACGCAACAAGTCATGCCACAACTGGCGTTTGACCCGGATGGTCTCCAGGCCAGCGTTGTTTCCGTACAGCGTTTTAAGGGCGGCGATGTCTCTCTGGTAGGAAGGACTCCCAGGCCCGAAATGTCCGGCGATGCCCGCAGCGTCGGGAGTGATGTTTTCCAGAGAGACGAGGGCCTCGTCCCGCAGCCACTCGTAAAGGAGGAACCAACGGTCGGCGGAGTCCAAGGTGAAGGCGTAGGGGCGGGTCAGCTTAACCTCACCGGCCCCGGGCCAGCGCAGCAGCCAGCGCCGGCCATCGGTCAGGACGCCCATACGCACCCGTCCCTGCCTTGCCGATTGGTCCAGGTAGTCGTCCAGTTGCTCGACGTTTTCCGGGTCGGGTTCCCCGCCGTGGACAGTGCCAACCCGCCGCTTGAACTCGATGAAGGTATCCAGGGCCGTCAGGTCAACGGCCCGGCGGGAGGTATCCGAGGGTGGGTTTTCCTCGTTAATCTGCTCGTCTTGGGCCAGGCCGGTCAGGATGAGGAAGTCGCGCACCGCGGAGGTGATGTTGGCTTCGGCCTCAAAGTTGTCGTGCCGCCGCAGAATTTGGGCAGCGGCCATCTCATACTTGGGGTCGCCAGTATCCAGATGTTCGCTCATACCGGTCATCTTACCTCAACAAAACCATCTTATACTCTGCAATATCCTTTCTCAACGCTCCTGCAAAGAAGGGGAGTCAATCAGGGTCTTTTCATTCTCGTCTCACCTGGTCATCCCGTACTTTTCTGTCATTCTGAGCAGAGCGAAGAATCTAAAGTTCTTGCCCACATCGCTTTTCTCCGGTACTCGGACGAGGTCCCGGATGAGGGATTTCAGATTCTTCGCTTCGCTCAGAATGACATTTGCTGAAAATGAAAAGGCCCTGGGGCGTCAATCCAGGACGATTGCAAAGTTGTTCGATTCGCGCCGTCCGCTCGGTTATGGCAAGACTCCAAGGTTGGAACTGTGGATTCCCGCTTTCGCGGGAAAGACGGGTTGGGGGCATATTCCACTGTATGGAAGGACTTTGCAATCGTCCTGGCGTCAATCGACGTATAGTAGACCACTGGGTAAATTGGTATATAATTCTCCCACGCTCTAGCTCCCAGGAGGTTAAATGCAGCACCAAGGAAGGGTGGCCCTGGTTACGGGCTCCGGCAGGAATATCGGGCGCACCATTGCCCTGACCCTGGCTAAGGAGGGGGCCAACGTGGTGATCAATGCCCGCTCCAACCGGGGCGAAGCGGAAACCGTGGCCGAGGAGGCCCGGGCCCTGGGGGTCAAGGCCTTGCCGCTGCTGGCCGACGTGGGAGACCGGGAGCAACTGGAGGGGCTGCTGGATTCGGCCCTGACCGAGTTCGGGCGCATCGACATGGTGATTAACAACGCCTCCATCCGGCCCGGTCGTTCTTTTGTGGACATGACCTACGAGGACTGGCGTCATGTCATGGCTACTGACCTGGACTCGGCCTTCCTCTGCACCAAGGCGGCCCTGCCGGGGATGCTGGAGCGGAAATGGGGGCGGGTTATCAACATCAGCGGATTGCAGGCTTTCCAGGGACGCCACGGCGGGGCCCACATATCGGCGTCCAAGGTAGGGCTGATTGGCCTGACCCGGGCCCTGGCCACCGAACTGGCGCCCAACGGCATCCGGGTCAACTGCGTGGTGCCCGGTATGATTGACACCACCCGGGAAGGCCAGACCGTCACCCGCACCCCATCACGCCTGGAAGACATCCCTTCGGGGCGTATGGGCACCACCCAGGACATAGCCTCCCTGTGCGCTTTCCTCTGCTCCGACGACGCCGACTACATTACCGGACAGACCATCCACGTTAACGGTGGGGAGCGCAATTTCTAGCCCGTCGGATACCACCGACACCCCACCCCCTTGGGGTCGTCGCCTGGCCGAGGTGGTCTGGGCCTTCCTGCCCCTTGGCTGGATTGCCTTTGGCGGCCCCCAGGCCCACATCGCCCTGCTTCAAGAACGCTTCGTGGAACGCCGCCAGTGGCTGGACGAGGAACGTTTCGTCGAGCTTCTGGGCTTGGGACAGGGCCTGCCCGGCCCCACTTCCACCCAGATGGTGGTGGCGGTGGGCACGGCCCGGGCCGGTCCCCTGGGGGGCCTGCTGGCCTTCTTCTGCTTCCTGCTTCCCGCAGCCACCATAATGACCCTGGCCGGCCTGGGGGTAAGCCAGTTCCTCAGCGCCGCCGACCGCCCGGTTTGGCTGGACGGCATCCAACCGGCCACGGTGGCCCTGGTGGCGGTGGCTGCCTGGCGACTGGGACGGGTGGTGGTCAACAGCCAACTGACGATGGGGCTGATGCTCATGGGAGCGGCGGTGGCAATATTGTGGCGGCAGCCCTGGATATTCCCCGCGCTGCTGGCTCTGGGGGGGCTGGTATCGGCGGTGGTCCTGCGTAACCAGAACAGCGAGCCGGGAACGGGGGGTGTGCCCCTGACCAACCTGGGCATCTCGCGTCCGGTGGGGGCGGTCCTGCTGCTGCTGTTCTTTGGGTTGCTGGGGGGACTGATTTTGGCCCGGCTAATGCTGGGCTGGACCTCCCTGGAATTGGCCGAGTCCTTCTACCGCATGGGTTCGCTGATTTTCGGCGGGGGTCAGGTGGTGCTGCCCATGATGCTGACCGAGGTGGTGGATACCGGCTGGGTCACCGAGGAGCAGTTCCTGGACGGTTTCGCCCTGATGCTGGCGCTGCCCGGCCCCTTGTTCAGCTTCAGCGCCTACCTGGGTGCGGTGCACGGGGGAGTCCCCGGGGCGCTGATTGCCTTTGCCGGACTGTTCCTTCCCGGGGTGTTGATAATCTACGCGGTGCTGCCCTTCTGGGAGGGAATGCGCCGGCAGCCCCTGGCGCGTACCGCCCTGGTGGGGGTGAACGCCACGGCCATCGGGCTGGTGGTGGCGGTGGTGTTCCTGCTGTGGGGCAGCGCGGTGCATTCCCCTTCAGGGGCGGCCATTGCGCTGCTGGCCTTTGGCGCGGTAGCCTTCTTCCGAGTTCCTGCGCCTTTGGTCATCGTGGGGGCCGGGTTGTTGGGGTGGGGGTTCAGCCTGGCCGGGATTTAGAGGAGTGCGGGCGCTGCGTTCACATGGATTCTAAATGAGCGACGAACGCATCCACGTTAACGCCTTCATACTCCAACTGCCTTTGAAAGTCATACCAAGGAATCGGCCCCCTTCTGAAGTCAAACTCCACAATGTGCGACGGATAATTCGGGTCTACATACCTAACAAAGCCGCCCTCCTCCGCCAAAAGTTCATATCCTATGCGGAGGAGGGTGGCATCGGCCTGGTCCCTGGAGATACGTTCAGGCACTAACTAGAATCTCCATAGGAACGCTGACTGGATAGGTGCGGTGTATCGGGCTTACCCTATCAGCTTCAGCAATGAAGTTTGGTACGCCGTGGGAGTCCAGATAGTTCCTCAGCTTTTTGATTCCGTCATCACCGTCGCCAAAGTGCTTGATGAAGAAGTCTATGGCTTGCTGCACACGATTCTCTGCATCCTCACGGGTGTCGCCATAAACCGTCATCCCAGGCGGCTCCATGTAAGCCGCCCAACAGTCGTCCCTTTTCACTAACGAGACGGCGACTTGGAAATTTATCGTTACAGTCCTCCTCTCAGACATTTCTAGCTCCTATAATAGCCGTCAAATTGTTGGCGAGCGCAGACGGGGCGTACATGGGTGCGCCCTAAAACCAATGTCCGGGGCGGAGACGAGGCGGTGCCTACCAGGGCGGCTTATCCCAGGAACTCGATGCCAGCGCCCACTATCTCTATCTGCATGGCGCGGGTGTCGGGAGCGCCCTCGTCGAAGGTCACGCCCACGGTAATGTTGAGACCCAGGTTAACCTCGGGCGTGCCGGGAATCTCAAAACGGCCGTCCAGGTGGTCGCCCTTCAGGTCGATGTCCATGTGCTCGGCTATCCGCTTCTCCCCGTCATAGACAATGACCTCTTTGACCGTGGCATGAGAGCGGGTGCGGAAGCTGAGCAACGCGGCCTCGGCCTTGGTCCGTGAGCCGTTGTTGACGGTGGGGGTGGGAATGGGGAAGTGTACCCAGGTATTCTGCCCTCCGTTTCCTTCGATGCGGACGAAGGGCCCGGTGTGCCGTACCGAGGTGATGCGGTAGAGATATTCGGCCTGCATACTTGCGCCGTGTACCCAGGAGGTAAATTTGCTGTCTGGCATGTCTTTCACTCCCTCGACTGTTATTCAAGGCGCCCCCCGGTGTTTGGGTGGCCTACCAGACAGCCCGTGGGCAGCCCGGGTACCGCAATACCGGGTGGGTGAGGTGATTATAGCCTGTATGGGAAGGATGGTACAGTACGGCGGCTTGCCCTTCGACAAAGCTCCTTCCCCCTTGACTGGGAAAAGTTGGGAGGGGGGTGAATCCCTCGGTACACTTTGGCAACCCTAAAAGAAACGGCCCCACCCTAATCCTCCCCCAGAAGGGGAGGGGACTTTCAAGACACCCCCTTAGACGGCGTAACGGTCGCGGCTGCGCCGACCGGCCCGGAAGGTGTAAAGCCCGCCCAACCCGATGGCGCACGCCAGTACCGCAATACCGATGACGACGCCGACAACAATCCAAATCATGTTAGAAGAATCCTTTTCTCTCAATACCACGCTCACGGGAGCGTTGGGTTCCTCGGGTTGTTCCCTTTCCGCATCCTCCGGGGCGGCTTCCACGAGAAAGTCCTTATTGCGGACTTCGCCCAGGCTTTCCAAAAATGCGGTAGCTTGCGCGAAGTCGCCGGGAAACACTCGAAAGGATACCTCGGCCCGCTCTCGTCCGTCGTGTACCGAGACATGTACCAGGTCTATCTCGCCCTTTAGGGACTCGACCTGGGCCAGCACATCGTCCACCCGTTGGGCCACCCGGGAGGTTTCCACCACCAGGGAGGCCGAGGGCGGCGGGGCCACGGAGACGCCCCGGGGGAACAGGGACACGGTAATGGTGCCCAGGGCCACCTGCCGCTCCAGGAAGTTGAGCCGTCCCTCAAGTCGCTCTATATCCGAGCGTACCCGGTTAAGTTCCCGCTCCACGGCCAGTATTTCACTGACCTGGTTGGCCCGGTCCAGCAACGCCAGCAGGCTTTTCTCCTCCCGCTGGGAGCTACCCAGACGGGCATTCAGGTCAATGAGCTGCTCGGACACATCCTCGCGTCCCAGGTCCTGGTCCAACATCTTCCCCAGGGCCTCGATACGCTGTAGCGCCGCCGAGAACCGCTCCTGGGGGACGCGAAGGATGATGGTGGCCTGCCGCTCATCCCCCTCGCCGAAGCTGGACATCTGTTGGACGAACCCGCCCGTCCCCTGGGCAATTTCGCGCACCTGGCCGATGGCCGCTGGCACGTCCTCCACCCGCAGGGAGAGGGATGCGGTGGATATGACCTGCCGCTGGGCCGCCGGTAGCTGGCCGTCGATGGGGCCTGGACTACCGGGGGGGCCGGGAGCGGACGAGGCCGGGGCCGGAGTTGCCGTTGGCATGGCATGAGGCTGTCGGGGTGGCGCTGCGGTCGGCGCTGGCATGGGTACGGGCGCTCCTTGGAAGAAGTCCATGCCCGGGAACTTGGGGCGGTCAAGTCCCATTTCCATCGGGAGGGCGGAGTTGTCCAGAGAGTCCCCATGCTCTTGGAGACGATCCGATGTCGGAGTATCTAGGACGTCGATTGACCTGGAACCGGAGGTGGCTCCGGTAGCGCAGGTAAACCCCAGGAACAACACTATTACCAGCAGGGGTATTACTATCGCAAGGGCAACCAGCAACTTCTTCATCAATTCTCCTGCTTCAATACTACACACTTGTTCTGACTCGTGCAGGGCGGCGAGAGTTCCCGATTGGCGGAACTTACTCCCCAGTGGCGGCGATTCCGTTGGGAATGCGCCCAAGGGTTTATCGGTTATCCGTACGCATCCGTTCAGTCTGAGCTTGTCGAAGGGCCGGTAGGTGGTTTGCACGCCCGCCATGAGTGCTTTTCCAGTCACAATTGATAGGCCCAAGATCGCGTCAACATATACTTGAAGCCACGGGGCGGGTGTGTTATCCTAGGATTGTCGGGGCGTAGCGCAGCCCGGGAGCGCACCTGCATGGGGTGCAGGGGGTCGCCAGTTCAAATCTGGCCGCCCCGACCAGTAATCCCCACCAAGACCCTCCACTTTTGCTTTCAAGCGACCCTTCCAGCCCGGCAGATGGCTCTCTCTGGGCTTCCCTCACCAGCCACACCCTCTGACCACCTTCATGCACCGGCCACGGCGCGGTATCACTCCGTCAACATACCCCAGTGAGCCCGTGCCCCCGTGCCGCAACCCTGCGGGAACTTCGCCGCCCGGGACCCTTCCAGTTACTCCTCGCCTCCTTCCCCTTCCAGCCCGGGCAGCGCTGACCCCGGCGTTCCTCGGACTTCGGCGCAGTCCCCAAGACGTTGTGAATGGGGCATGACGGCATGGCTCAGGAAAACCCCCGAAAGCAGGGCGGGAACTAATTGCCCTCGTCTTTCGTCAGGTTAACAATGGGGGCAGCAATTGTTCCCCATCCCAACTCAGCGCTCATTTCAGGTTAAGGGGTTATTGGAATGTTCACTTTTATGAAATCATTATCCTTGGTGGGGATGGCGCTGCTAATGGTCGCGCTGGTGGCCTGCGGAAGCGCCGCCCAGGAAAGACAATTCTCGGCGCAAACTGCCGATGCCCCCGCCGCCATGCAGAAAATAGGCGTTGAAGTTCAACCAGCGGCGCTAGCCCCTACTGCAGTCCCGGCGGCGGCGGCCCAACCTGCCTCCATGTTACTGGGCGACAGCCCAGCGGAAGGCATGTTGGTGTCTGATTCCCAGGTGGCCCGGGCCGCTCAGAACCGCGTTATCGTCCGCACCGTGGATATGCTGTTGGTGGTTTCCGACGTGGCCCAATCCGTAGACCGCGTCGCGGCGGTGGCCCAGGAGTTCGGCGGGTGGGTGGTAAACGCCGACCGAAGCTCCAACCACAGCGGCTTCGTCTCCATAAGAGTGCCCGCCCAGCAACTGGACCAGGCCGTCCTGCGCCTGCGGCAGTCAGCGATAGATGTAGAGTACGAGATGTCCACCAGCGAGGATGTGACCGCCCAATTCGTGGACAACGAGGCCCGCCTCCGCAGCATGGAAGCCACGGAAAAATCCCTGTTGGAGCTGATGGGGCGGTCCGGGTCGGTGAAAGACACCCTGGAGGTGCAGCGGTCACTGGCGGAGTTGCAAGCCGAGATAGAGACGGTGAAAGGCCGACTGCGGTTCCTGCGGGAGACGGCGGCCTACTCCCTGGTCAACGTCAACCTACGGCTGGCGTCGGTGGAAATGCCGGTCAACGCCGGGGCGGACCAGACTTTCAGCGTGGGACAGATTGCCCGGTTCCGCGCCACCTTCGAGCCACCCCCGGGCATCGAGGACTTCAGTTTCCTGTGGGACTTCGGCGACGGCTCGCCGCCGGTATCCGGAACCGCCAGCGCCCCCAGTCCCGGCGGCAGCGGTCGGGTCACGGCCACCGTCAACCACACCTACAACGACGACCGGGACTCCCCCTTCATCGTCCAGTTCGAGATGTCGGGCAGCGGCGACGCCGGACGGGCCGAGGGGACCGACACGCTAATCGCCACCGTCACCAAAATTCCCTCCATTGAGGTGTTCGCCGGCGAGGACCGGGAGACCGAGGCGGGCCGCGAGGTGGAGTACGCCGGTTCATTCACCCGGCCCCGGGGGCTGGAGAACATCCAATACCGCTGGGACTTCGGCGACGGCTCTCCTCCGCTGGCCGGGGTGTCCGAGGAGGGAGTCACCCGGGCCGTGGCAACCCACGCCTACGCCGACCATCGCATCAGGCCCTATACCGTGACCCTGACGGTCTCCGCCGACAGCCAGGCCGGACAGGTGGAAGGTTCCAGTTCCTTCACGGTGCAGGTGGCCGAGGCCAGGGGGCTCATTATCGGCGGCTGGAGCGCCGGCGCCACCGGCAAAACAGCGATACGGGCGCTGTCCGTGGTGGCCCAGGGCCTGGGCACTATCATCATCTGGCTGGCTATTTTCAGCCCGGTATGGCTAATCGGCGGTGGGATTATTTACGTGATAGCTCGGGTGAGGCGTCGCCGACGGTACCCGGGCGCCAGAGATTCCTTCTACCAGGGTCTTGGGGAGCGGAACGACGATGAGACCACCGAAGAAGAGCGATGACGAGGAAATGAGCGACTATGACCGGAGGATTCGGTTCTCCCGGGCTGGTTGGGCTTATGGACAAACTTGTAGGGGCGCACGGCCGTGCGCCCCTACGCTTGGGGAGACTTGGAGCGGGAGCATTACTCCGGCGGGCTCATCTTCAGCGGCGAGGCTGCGCCCAATCGAAAGGCCCTAGAACCAGGAGCTTTACGCTCTGGATGGGCAGCCGCCGCTTGGTGTATAATTGGCCTAATATGGGTTCAAATATTCCGAAAGTCGCCCCCCCTTGCCGGGAAGTGGGATATTCCAGTACGATAGCTCGGGCCCAAAGGCGTCGTCACCATCGCATCGCGAGCCGCTAGGATATTATGGAACAGCCCCAAAGCCAAAGCCAGCTAGTCTACTGGGACAAGCACCGTATTCCGGTGAACATCACCCTGTTTTTCGCCATTGCGGTGGCGGCGTTCGGGGTTTACAGCGGGCCAGAGTGGATACTAGTCGCCGCTGGCATCGGAGTCGCCGCCTACTCCTGGTTTACCAATCCCCGCCGGTACATGATTTACCAGGACGCCCTGACGCTAGTTTACGGCATGCCCCGGATGCGGGTGATTCACTTCGCCAACATATCCCGCCTGGAGATGCAGACCCTGGGAACTCCGGACCGGCTGCGGGTATGGCTGACCAACGGTCGCCGGGTGGTGTTGTTGGCCCGGGATCCGGACGCCTTCCACGAGCAACTTCAGATGGCCATCTACGAGTACGCCCGAAATTACCCGGACTACGGCGCTCTCCAAGAAGTGGTGGTGGAGCCGCCCCCGGCTTACGACGCCGCTCCCGACGTGGAAGACCAACTACCGGAGGACCTGGAGCGTCCCGCCGAAGACCCGGAGCCGCCCCGGAAGGACGCCGACTCTCCCCCCACCACCCGGCCCCCGGACTTCACGTAGCGGCTGGAAGAGGCCTCCCCTAGCCCCCAAACCCTGGATTCCGGCCTCCGCCGGAACACGGCCACGCGCCCTTACGCCACCCTCGTCAGCTACACCTCAGTAAATTACCTGCTCCTCCAGCAGTGCCTCCACTTCCGGCGCTGGGAGGCCCAACAGCTCATCGAAGACGTAGGAATTGTGCTGTCCCCGTACCGGCTGGCCGGTGATGTCGGCCTCCACCTGGTGGTTGAACCGCCAGGGAGTGATGGGAAGCTCCCGGGCAGTCCCCGGGCTGGCCTGGTCCTGGTAGGTCCGAAAGAAGCCCCGCTGTCGCAGGTGCGGGTTGTCCCATAGCTGGTCCACTCCGGTCGCCAGCCCGGCGGGCACGCCGGCATCCTGTAGTTGGACCATCAAGGCCAGACCCTCCCGCTCCCTGGTGCGGGAGGCTAGGGCTGCGTCCAGGGCTTCCCGGTTCTTCCTCCGGCTGTCGGAACCGGCGAACCGCGAGTCTACCAGGACTTCGGGCTGTCCCAGTACCCGGCATAGGGCCACCCACTGGTCGTCGGTGGACACGGCGATGCCTATCCACTGGTCTACCCCTCGGCAGGGGTAATTACCGTGGGGAGCGTCGCTCAGGTCCAGGTTCCCCACCGGCTCCCGCACCCGCCCGTTCATGGCGTAGTCCATGATGATTTCCGGCAGCAGCATGGTGGTGGCTTCGGCCATAGACAGGTCGATGTACTGGCCTTCGCCGGACTCCCAGCAGCGGTGCAGGGCGGCGTTTATCAGGAACACCTCCAGCATCCCCACCATCGGGTCCGTCCAGATCCCGCCGATGTCTGGCTCCCGGCCCGGGTAGCCCTGGAGTATGCTCCAGCCGGTGAAACACTGCACCAGGGTGCCGTAGGCCACCTGCTGCATGTCCGGCCCGGAGTGCCCCAGTCCGGCGGAGGAAAGCATGATTATCTCCGGCCTGGCCTGCCGCAATTCATCGTACCCCAGCCCCAGACGCTCGATGACCCCCGGGGCGAAGTTCTCGATAACCACGTCGCTGAGGCCAATCAACCGCTTGGCCAACGCCAGGCCCTTGGGGTGGGCCAGGTTGAGGGTGATGCTCTTCTTGGACTGGTTGATGAAATGGCTGATGGTGCGTTCCCGGTAGGGGTCGGGCCGCCGGTTGCTCTCGATGCGGATGACCTCGGCACCTATGACCCCCAGGTAGCGGGTGCAGGTGGGCCCGGCAATCTGCCAGCTAAAGTCGGCAACTCTTACTCCGTCCAGGGGGAGTTTATTGGACATAGGATTTCAACCTTTCGTCCAGGTCCCGCCATACCGCAAGGGTGGGTGGTGGTATCTCGGTATGGCGGGCCGGGGGGGTCTTGGGCTGCGGCCTGCCTAAAGGAGTCTCGCCTGCGGGCGGGACCCTAACGGGTTCCCCAGGGTGCGCCGGGACTGCTAGGAGCGGGCCACCTCACCCGGCTCGTAGACCGGGCGCACCAGCTCGAAAATATCGGCGGTGTGGCAGTACATATTGCCCGCCAACCTGCCGGTGGGCTTCAACAACTGATGGTTGATCCGGTGCCCGTTGATGATGTCGTCCCGGATGTGCAGCAGCACGACTTCCCCGATAACCAGCCCGTGTTGGTGGTCGCCCTGGCCGATGGTGACTACCTGGTTCAAACGGCACTCCATGTTGACCGGCGACTCCGCCACCCGGGGAGCCTTCACTATCTGCGACGGCGCCGGGGTGAGCCCGGCGATGTCAAACTCGCTGACGGCGGCGGGGTACTCGGCGGCGGTCCTGTTCATGGCCTCGGCAATGTCATCCACCACCGTATTCACCACGAACTCGCCGGTCTCCTCGATATTCGCCAGGGTGTCCTTCTCCTTGACCCCGGCGTGACGGGAGGACGAGAAAACGATGGTGGGAGGGTCGTAGGCGACGGCGTTGAAGAAGGAATAGGGGGCCAGGTTCACCAGGCCACCGGCGGAAACGGTGGAAACGAAGGCGATGGGACGGGGCACCACGACGCCGGTGAGCACGCGGTTGAACCCTTCAAAGTTCCTTGGGTCGATAATCAAAGTAAGTCTCCTAGCTTGGATTGGGTTGATGCGTCCGCCCAGCGGTCCATCGGGGCCCGCTGGCGTTTAGCCAAGGCCCGGGTCGCCCAACACCGCCTGGTTGTCCTGGCCCAGCAGGGGAGCCGGAGCCACCTGGAACCGCTTCCCTGAACCCAACCGGATGGGCCACCCGGGATAGGGCAGTTTTCCGGCAGCGGGGTGCTCCGCCTCTACGAAGAACTCCCGGGCCTGGAACTGGGCCGAGTTAAACAGGTCGGCGGCGGTGTTAAGAGGGAAGGAAGGTATGTGGTTGGCCTGGGCTTCCCGGTACACTTCCTCCTTGCCCTGGCGAGAGGTCCAGTCGGAAAGCAGAGGCTCCAGGTCCTTCCAGTTGCTGACCCGGTCATCCCGGGTGGCGAACTTGGGGTCGGCGGCCCATTGGGGGTGGTCCATCATCGCCACGAACCGCTGCCACTGGTCCTCCTGACGGGGCGAGATGCTCACGTAGCCGTCGCGGCAGGGCAGGATGGCCCGCAGCGACTCCAACCGGGCCACCGACTTGTGGCGGCCCCGGGGAGGAAGGCCCAGAGGGAACTCGGTCAGGGTGGTCTGGGGCAACAGAGCCAGGGACTCCACCTCGGATACGTCCACGTGGCAGCCCTCACCATGCTGTCGGCGGCGGTTCAGGGCCAGGGCGGCGGCGGCGGCGGCGTTCACGCCGGCCACAAACTCCGCCTGGTGGGCCGCCAGTTGCAGGGGTGGTTGCTGGGCCAGGTCGTCCACCGGACCGGGATGCTCCCGGGAAAAGCCGCTGAGGTTGGAGATAATCAGGTTGTTGGCCTGGTAGCCCGCCCAGGGGCCGCTCTGGCCGAAGGGAGTTACCGAGACCAGGACCAATCGGAGGTTGCGCTCCTGGAAGGCGGCGAAGTCCAGTCCCAGGTTGGGCAGGTATCCGGGAGGGAAATTCTCGATGAGCAGGTCCGCCTCCGCCGCCAGTTGCAGCAGCAGTTCCCGGCCTGCGACGGTCTCCAGGTCCAGGGTAATCCCCTGCTTGTTGGTATTGAGGGCCAGGTAGAGTCCACTCTGCTCCGGGTCGGGCACGTCCTCAGGGAAGGGGCCCAGGAGACGCGCCGGGTCGCCGGTGGGCGGCTCCACCTTGACCACGCGAGCGCCCAGGTCGGCGAACATCTTGGCGCAGAAGGGAGCGCTAATTCCCCGCCCCAGGTCCAAGACTTTCAGCCCTTCAAATAGGTCAAATGCCATGTGGGTGTGCCCCCGGCGATGGAAAGTTTAACGGGCCAGATGACTGACGCTATTTATATACCCCCACCGGCCCGGTGGCAAGGGAATGGTCCTGGCTCCCAGGGTCTTTCGATTCTCCGCGCGGAAGCCAGGCAGGCTTTCGGGCGGACTTCCTTCGCTGTCATTCTGAGGAGCCAACACTCCTGTCATTCTGAGGAGCCAACACTCCTGTCATTCTGAGGAGCTTGCGACGAAGAATCTAAAGTGCTGCGGTTGCAAAAGGGGGTTGGCATCCCCACCATTTTAGGTCCTTCGCTCCGCTCAGGACGACAGGGGGGCTCAGAGCGACAATCGAAGGGCCTGGCCGCGACCATTTTGACATTCCCCGGCGCCGCTGCTATTGTTGAACCGATTTTTGGCGACAAGCGGGGTACGTCCCACTTCTCGTGGTTACCCGTACCCTACAACACGGCAGGAGCGAAGCTATGAATTGGGCGGAAACCATTGTCCAGGGGCTGAAAGACTGGAACACATCGCTAATCGCCTATGTACCCGACATTTCCATCGACCGGGTGACCAGCATCATTGACGAAGACCCTTTTTTCCACCTGGTTTCGGCAACCCGGGAGGAGGAGGCTGTGGGCATAGCCGTTGGAGCCTACGCTACCGGCAGGAACTCGGCAGTGTTCATGCAGTCCAGCGGCTTCGGCAACAGCATCAATGCCATTGCCAGCCTGTGCATACCGGCCCGCACACCCATTCCCATGTTCATCAACCTGCGGGGCGGCCCCGGCGAGTTCAATATCGCCCAAGTGGCTATGGGCCGCACCACCCGGCCCATTCTGGACCAGTTGGGCTTGGTGCACTTCACCCTGGAGGACGAGTACAAGATGGACAAGGTGGTGGACGGCGCGCTGAAGCTGTGCCACGCCAACCGGCAGCCGGTGGCCATCTGCCTGACCCAGTTGCTGCACGGAGGTAAACTTGCATAGATTTGAAGCCACCCAGTTGATTTTGCGCCACGTGGGCAACCGGCCTATCGTCAGCAACCTGGGACCAACCACCGACGAACTGTGGCACGCCCAGCACCGGGACCGCAATTTCTACACCTACGGCAACATGGGGTTGTGTTCCTCCATCGCCCTGGGGATGGCCCTGTCCACCTCGGAGCAGGTGGTCTCCCTGGACGGCGACGGCTCCCTGCTGATGAACCTCGGCACCATCGCCACCATCGGTCGGGAGCAACCCAAGAACCTGATTGTGGTGGTGTGGGACAACGAGCAGTGGGGCCAGACCGGTCACCAACCCAGCCACACCGCCCGGGGCACCGACCTGGCCCAGGTGGCCCAGAGTTGCAGCATTGGCAAGACCGCGACGGTCAGCGATCTGGAGGAATTGGAGGCGGTGTTCACCGACGCCCTGGCTACGGAAGGCCCCTGGTTCATAGTAGCCAAGATTGAGGAGACCGATTACATGCCGGTGGCGCCCATCGAGCCGGAGATGACCCTCTACCGTTTCCGCAATTCCTTCGCCGAGTAGCGGCAACTCTTCGCGCTTCCTGCCTTAACCCGGCAACGGCGGGGAAACCGGCGCATAATACTCGGATAATATCGGTCAACAATTTAGCCCGGACGACGTTTTGAATGTCGTCCGGGCTTTGCGTCCTGGTAGGGCGGGTAATTCAGGGGTTAGCTGACGGCTGCCTAGCCCTTCAGGTGCTGGTTGAAGAAGGCGATGCTGCGAGCCAGCGCGTCCGCGGCGGCAGCTTCGTTCCAACTGTCCCGCTCGTCGCAGTTGAAGCCATGACCGGCATCGGGGTAGGACTTGAAGTCGTGACTGACGCCGGCGGCGGTCAGCGCCGCGTCAATGGTTGCCACATCATCGGTCGAGGGGTTTGCGTCCTGGCCGCCAAAGTTGCCCATAACCGGGCAGCTTATCTGGCTGGTCAGGTCGATGGGGGTTAAGCCGTCACCCAGGGGGTTCAGGATATTGCCGCCGTAGTAGACCACGGAGGCGTCGACGCCCGCGCAACTGGTGGCGGCCAGGTAAGCGACTCGTCCACCCATGCAGTAGCCGACAATGCCGATTTTCTGGGCGTTGGTGCGTCGGAACTGGTCCGACTGGGTCCAGATGATTACCTGGTTGATGTCCTCGATAATATCTTCGCCCCGCAGGGAGCCCATGTAGCGTTGGATGGTGGGATCGCCATAGGGCAGCTTGGGGTTGGGATGCTCCCGGTGGAACAGGGCCGGGGCAACGGCCACGTAGCCCGCTTGGGCGAAGCGGTCGCACACCTTTTCAATGTGGCGGGTGACGCCGAAGGCTTCCTGGGCTACGATGATGGTGGGGAAGTTGGTTCCGACGTTGGGCAGAGGGTAGCTGACGTACATCGCCATATCCTGACTTTCCGCGCCTTGCTGTTCGTCATAGCCTTGGCCGGGTTGATCGACGCTACCACCGGAAAACCTTAGATGCTCCCAGATTGATGGCATGGTCTATTTCCTCCTCCTCTAGTTTAGAGTCACACCGTTTGCTACAGTTTGGGGAGCAGCATTTAGGAAAGCAATGCCTCCCCTAGTGGTCCATTAAGCCCACCCGAATTTTGCTCGCCTCGGGTGGTCGCCGACTCTATAGGCCAGTGGTTGCCTGACGACAAAGACTAGCTTGCCAGATTTTAGCAAAGCTTGGCCCAACATACAAGCTTTGGCTACCAGGGGATTGTCGCCTAGCTACGGCAACGCGTCCACCTGGGCCGAAACCAGTTCGTCTCCAGGTGCACACCCCTTTCGCTGCGCCTGGGGCTGGTGCGCCCTGCGGCGTGAAAAGGGGCCAGGCCCCAATATTGGACTGGGGCCGTACCCTCTTACGCGGGGTCTTTCAAAAGTCGCTGCTCCGGCTTAAGCCCGCTCACCACCCCACCTTCGCTAAGTGCGGGCTATGAGCGGTTCTTTAAGGACAATTGAAAGACTCCGTCCTCTTGCGGGTGAAACCGCCCTACTTCCTACAGCACGTGGTAGAGCAGCCGGTGGTCCCGCAGCACGTCCTGGGCGAAGTCGTTCTCCACGTCCCGCCAGACGGAATGGATATGGTTGGCGCCGTTCTGGATGTTGTCAAACTCCACTATGAAGTTGCCGCCGTGGATGCGGTAGTAATGGTCCCGGCTGCGGTCCAACGCGCCGGCCCACACCAACCGGAAGTGGTCAAAACCCTCCCGGCGCAGGTCATCCAGCCGCGTCTGGGCCACTTCGGGCCGCAACTGGGTCACGTAGTCGGTAAGCAGCGCCAGCAGTATTTCCTTCTGGGCGCCGTTCATATCCCGGCCCGCCAGGCCCTCCTCGTCGTGGAGGGCGTGTTTACTGGAGTTGTAGGAGAGGATGTCCCAGGGGGCCTTGTCGTGGATGAGGGCCTTGGAGCGTTGCCCGGCGTCCAGGCTGCCCGCCAACTCGATGGCGATGTCCTCCCGCTTGCCCAACAGCCGCAGACCCTGCTTGGGGCCCTTGCGGACCTCCGCTGGGTTGGCGCCAAAGAAGAAGGGTGTAACCGCAATCACCCGGTCACCCCAGATGCTGTAGTGCAGGGAAAGGTGGTGCCCCTCCACCCGCCAACCCCAGGGGCCGTCGCCGCCGGGTTCGCCGAATACGGTCCAATAGTACAACCCCGGGTCTCGGACGAAGGTTACGTGGCCTTCTTCCTCCTCCAGGGGACCAAGGACAAGCTCGTGGTCGATGATGCCCTTGGCCTTCTCGTGGGCTTCCTGGTGCAGGCCGGTGCTCATCAGGGTGTAGGCCAGTTCCCGCTGCGAGGCGTCCATATCCCGCAGGGGCAACCCGTGGCGGTTCAGGGGCGGGTAGTACCAGAATATCCGCTCGCCGTCCATATAGTGGAAGGCGCCCTTGGCCTTCTGCTCGGGAGAGAGGCTCGCCAGCCACTTGCCGGCGGCCTCCGTCATTTGGGCTGCTGCTTGGGGATGTGCGTGCTCGTGATTTTCCGCCATATTGCCACCTCCTTTTAATCGGCCCGGCCCTGCCGCAATGTAGGGTGGTGGCATCTCGGCAGGGCCGGGGGCTTGGCCTGTGGGCCGCCTAAAGAGCACTCGCCTGGGGCGACCCATTCCGGGCCCGGATTGCCCCGAGTTTATTAGGGAGCGGCAGGGGCTGTCAACCGGGGGTGGGGATGCGCAGGGTCTTTCGATTCTCCAGGTAGAGACCAGCTCGGCCCGACGGGCAATTACCACCCCCCACCGTCATTACGGCGCAGAACCGAATCCAGGAGTGGGGGGCATGTGCCGGCGGAAGGGCCGGCCTGCCTGGGCTGACTCCCCGCTGGTCTGGGCGCCCAGTCGCGCCCCCCTACGGGTGTCTGCCCTGTTAAAAGGAGAAACCGGCCTATGCTATGGGGAAGGCTGGGATGAGAGGGGCGTTACCCCTCAGCCAGGACTTGCTGAAGGGCTTCTTCCAATTCCACCAGGGTGACGAACCCCTCAAACTTATGCTGGATACGTCCCTCCGGGTTGAGCACAAAGGTCCAGGACTCGTTCAACCAATCGTCCAACCCGGTCAGTCCCCACTCGTGGACCGCCGGGGCCAGGTTGGCTTTGCTCAGGTCTCCCTGGATTTCCTGGGGGTTGTCGTAGATTTCCACGTGGATGAAGTTGGCCTGCTCCGGGTAGGCGGCCCTCAGTTCGGAGACCGTATCCACCTGGGGCCCGCAGGTGGGGCTGGTGCAAAAGGCGGGAGAGGCAAAGGCAATGACGGCAGGCTTCCCCCCGCCGATGGCGTCGGCCACCGACACCTGATAAAGCTCCGGGTCGGGGGTGTAGTCGGTGGTCAATTCCTCGACGCCGCCCACATTCCCCAGGGTCTTGGTCTGGCTTCTGGGGGGAACGGTCCCAATGTCGGGTATTGAGGTCTCCTGGTGCACCTCGACCACGGCCACGCCATAGGCGGCAAAGTCTCCATCGGCGGCGGAGACCTCCAGACGCCACTGCCCCGGGCGGTCGAAGGTCAACTCGGTAGTGTAGGCCCCCCGAATGCCGTAGGGCCACAGGTGGAAGCGGGCCTGCTTGGTCTCCCCGGAAATCCCCCCAGCTCCCCCTTGCGAAAGGGTGGAATTGGGGGGATTTCCCAGGAAGCTGGTGGTCACCGTGGCTTCCGGCGCTTTGATTATGGCCTTGGGGCCTTCCAACAGAAATGAGACCCGCTGCGGCCCGACCCGCAACAACCGGGTAGCCAGGATGGGCCGGACGTTTTCCTCCGGCTCGACGGTTGTTGCCTCGGAGGAAGCCGCAGCCGGGACGGCGGTGGGCAGGCTGGTTGGGACCGGCGCGGCGGCCTCGTTGCAAGCGACGGCGGCCAGGAGCAGGACCAGGGCCAGGGGCAGCCATGCCAGGGCGGAGCGTCCCGCCAGCAGCCTGCCCATTAGATTCCTTCCTCGTACACGCCGAAGGTGAAGGCAAATATGCCGAAGTCCTGAGAATTGGAACTCATGCGCAGCACTTCCTCCTGAACATAGGCCGGGTTTTTGACCAGGGCGTAGAGGCGAGGTTCATCGACCAGGATGTAGCTCTCGCCATCGGCCCCGATAATTACATCGTCCCCCTTGTTGGCTTCGGTCAGGTACTCGCCGTCCACGGTGAGGCGGACCTTGTAAGGCTCTCCCGACTCCGAGGTCAGCACCAAGTTGACGCTTTTGGCCGAGTACTTGAGGTCGATGTAGTCCTCGAAATCGCTGGTATCCCGGGCGTGCTTGGCGCGTTCCGCCTCGATGAGCCAGGGGCCGCTGAAATATATCTTGTCGGGGAGCAGTTCATCCGGGACCGTAAAGTCGATGACGGTGTCCTTGCTTTGGTAGTATTCCTGCTGCACCACGTAGGGATGCCTTCCGTAGAGCACGGCGGAGTAGTTCCGCTCGTACCCGGCGTAAAGCTCGGGAGTAACATCATCGAAGAAACGGTTAAACCCCTGGGCGGTTTCCTGGTCTTTGGGCATTTCCAGTCCCTGGGTGGCAACGTCGGCCCCGGTCTCGAAGAGCAGCTCCAGTATCTTCTCTTCGGTCTGGGCGTACTTTCCCTCGCCGAAGTGGGTATAGCGGACCACCCCGTTCCGGTCGATGAGGTATTTGGCCGGCCAGTAGCGGTTATTGTAATTGCGCCAGGTTACGAAGTCGTTGTCCTGGGCCACCGGCCAGACGATGCTGTGCTCCTGAGTGGCCTGGACCACGTTGTCGTAGTCCTTCTCGAACTCGAACTCCGGGGTATGGATGCCCAGGATTACCAGCCCGTCGTCGGCGTAGCGGGCGTGCCACTCCCGAAGGTAGGGGAAGGTACGGATGCAGTTGACGCAGGTATACGTCCAGAAGTCAACCAGCACCACCTTGCCCCGCAGGTCGGCGACAGTCAGGGGTTCGCTGTTTATCCAGTTGTCTATACCCTCCACCTCGGCGGCCAGGGGCCCGTCCGCCGGGTTGTGGGGGACCGGGACGGCCTCGGCCACGACGGGCGCATCGGTTGGGGCCGGGCCTGTCTCCGACGCCGGGGCGTTGCCATCCGAGGCTGGGGCCTTGGTCTCCATCTGTGGGGCCTCCGGCGCTGCGGCAGCGGGTTCGGGGGCCGTGGTGGGGGTCTCCTCCGCCAGGGTAGACGCCGGAGCAGCCCCGGATGTAACATTTCCTTCACTCGGCCCACCCGAGCCAGACCCGGAACTGGTGGCACATCCGATAACCAACAGCATGGCTGCTGCGGGAATAAACACCCAGGTGAGAAGCCGACTAAAAGTCCAGCGCTGCAACATCAAGCCCTCCGCATTTTAACTGTAGTCTACACCGGGGCGGCCCGTCTTTATCTTATCTGCCCCTACCGCCGCAGGGTTACTTGTCTTAACGGCGCTAGGGGCAGGGGTCTTGCGCTGCGGCCCGCCTGGTCGAGTCGGGAGAAAAGTCACCCTCTTACCCTTACTTACGGTGTTTTTCGCCGTTCAGATGCACGGGCTACGAGCGATAAACGGGTGGGTATGTCGGTATTATGTTACCTGTGATAAACTCGGAAGACCGGCTGCGCTTTAGGCGGCCCGCAGGCCAAGACCCGGCTCAGCCGCCCGCAGTTGAGACAAGTAACCTTGCGGTGGGCGGCTGCGCTTAGATAATAGGCCCGCGCTAACTCAGGAGGAACAGCTTGCAAGACACCGCATCTCCCACTCTGGTAGCCCGGCGAATAATTGACAACGTTTCCCGGGTAATTGTAGGCAAGGTGCCAGTAATCGAGCAAGCATTGGCTACTCTGATGGCCCAGGGCCACGTGCTGGTGGAGGATGTGCCCGGGGTGGGCAAGACCATGCTGGCCAAGAGCCTGGCAACCTCCATCGGTTGCAGCTTCAAACGTATCCAGTTCACGCCGGACCTGCTGCCCAGCGACGTTACCGGCATCTCGGTTTACAACCAGCAGAGCGGCGAGTTCCAGTTCCGCGAGGGGCCCATCATGGCCCAGGTGGTGTTGGCCGACGAGATAAATCGGGCCACCCCCAAGACCCAGTCGGCGCTGTTGGAGGCGATGGAGGAAGACCAGGTCACGGTGGACGGCGTCACCTATCCCTTGGAGCCGCCCTTCCTGGTCATGGCCACCCAGAACCCCATCGAGTACGAGGGCACCTTCCCCCTGCCGGAAGCCCAGTTGGACCGCTTTCTGATGCGCATCAGCCTGGGCTACCCGGCCTTCGCCGAGGAGCTCTCTATCATAGAGCACCAGGAACAGACCCACCCCATTGAAAGCCTGGAGGCAGTGGCCGCTCCCCAGGACATGATCAACCTGCAGGACGCAGCCAAGGCAGTCTACGTCGACCAGTTGGTGCGCCATTATATTGTCAGCATAATCGACGCCAGCCGCTCCCACCGGGATATATCCCTGGGGGCCTCGCCCCGGGCCTCGCTGGGGCTGTTCCGGGCCGCCCGGGCCCTGGCGTTGGTGCGCGACCGCGACTTTGTAATGCCCGACGACGTGAAGATGTTGGCCCCCTCGGTCATCGCCCATCGCATCGTGTTGTCCCCCTCGGCCCGGATGCGGGGCATCCAGGCCCCGGACGTGATAAACGAGCTAATCAACACCGTTCCCGTTCCCGGGGCCACCCGCTGACAAAAGATTAAATAAAAGGGCGCACACGCAAGGTTACTTGTCTCAACGGCGCGCCCCTTTGGGTCTTGGGCTGCGGCCCGCCTAAAGAGGCCGGGGTTGGCCGCCACCGGGCTGCCTTCCATTAAATATATTGGGAATAATTGCAGGGATGCAGGACGTGAACCAGCGCGGAACCGGAATACACTTCAACAGGCGAGCAATAGGAATTCTAGTTCTATTGGCCGTGGTCGTCTTCTACGCCATCGCCACGGGATTTCCTTTCTTCTACCGACTGCTCTACGTCATAGTCGCGGTGCTGGCCATTGGCTTTGTCTGGTCCTGGGTCAGCCTCCGGGGTATAGACGTAAGGCTGCAACGCCTGGCTACCCGCGGACAGGTGGGCGCTTACCTGGAAGGCGACATGCGGATAATCAACCGCAACCGTCTGCCCAAGTCCTGGTTGGAGGTCACGGAAGTTTCGGACCTGCCGGGTTACGCCGGTGGCCGGGGTGTGGGGCTGGTGCGGGACCAGGTCCGCGCCTGGCGGGTGGAAACTTACCTGAGCCGCCGGGGTATATTTCAGACGGGACAGGTGCAGGTGACCAGCCAGGACCCCTTCGGGATGTTCCGGTTGAGCCGCCGCTTCCTGGAACCCCAGCAGTACATTGTCCTGCCGGACACCGAACCGCTGCCCGACCTGCCCTCCCGCTTCGCCAACCTGCCCAGCGACAGCCGGGTCAACCGCCGGTCCGACCACATCACTCCCGACTCCTCCACGGTGCGGGAATACAGCTACGGCGACAGCTTCCGGCGCATCCATTGGCCCTACACCGCCCGTATGAACACGCTGATGGTGAAAGAGTTCGATATGGGCATTTCCGCCGCAGCCTGGGTGCTCCTGGACATGCAACGGGGCGTCCACGTGGGGGAGGAGGAGGGCAATACCGAGGAACTGGGCGTGAAGGTGGCGGCGTCCATTGTCACCCGGTTGCTGGACATGTCCATGCCGGTGGGACTGGCTACCGACGGCGACAATACCCACGTGCTACGACCGGACAGCAGCCCCTCCCAGTTAGGACGGCTGATGGAATCCCTGGCGGTGGTGCGCGCCCTGGGCAATACCACCCTGGAGCGTTTCATCTATGACCTGCGGCCCCAGTTGAGCCGGTTCAACACCCTCACCGTGATTACCCCCTCCCGCCGCACCGAATGGATACCTTCCCTCGGTGTTCTGCGGCGTCAGGGGGTGAACGTTTCGGTGGTCTACATCGACGCCGACAGCTTTGACCAACGCAACGAGAGCCACGGCCCCCTGGAATTCCTGGCTTTGAACGAAGTCCCCACCTACCTGGTGCAAAGGGGGCAGTCCATCAACGAAGCCCTGAAAACTCCTTCTGAGCTTCCGGCCCACCCAACCATGCAGAACGATAACGCCCCGGCAGTCGCCGGCGCTCCGGAGGACCCCGACGCGGCCTTGAGCTTCCGGCCCACCCAACCATCCTGCCCGGGCGATGGGAGGCAGGGTTGAAGACGGACAGGGCGGCGGGCCTTTGGGCGAGGAGGTGACCAGGTAACCTTGAGCATTAGCGCAGAAGCCATAAGGCTACGGGAAGGCGTAAACCTGGAGTCACTGGCCCGGAGGGGCTTTGCCCTGGTCCAGGCATTCCGCCCCACCGACGGCTGGCTGGCGATGGCCCTGCTAACCTTCAACCTGATGGTGGTGGTGTGGTCGGTAGAGAAGGCCGAGTGGGTGGAAGGCCCCAACCTGGTGGGCCTGATAATCCTGTCCATGCTGACCGCCCTGGCCCTGGCCAAGGCGCCCCGGTGGGCGATGATCATGGCGTTGCCCCTGGGCCTGGTCATAGGGTTGTGGGTAGTTATAGTGCAGTTGACCTCCTACCAGGGGGAGACCATCGATCTGGAAAGCGCCCAACAACTGTGGGAACGGTTGAGCCTGTGGCTGGCCGCGGCGAGGAACGGCAGCATCAGCATCGACCCGGTCCCCTTTGCCTTCGGGCTGATGGTGGCCTCCTGGCTCTCCGGCTACCTGGCGGCCTGGGTATTCATCCGCTACCGCAATTTCTGGGGCGTCTTCATCATCGGGGGCATCGGGTTGCTCTCCAACCTGACCTACCTGCCCGCCTCCGCCAGCATAGACCTGGGTTTCTACCTCCTGACGGCCCTTTTGCTGGTGGCCCGGGTACAGTCGGTGCGCCGCCGCCGTGCGTGGCAGGAACGGAACTTCCAGTATGACGATCACCTGGGGTTGCTCTCCGTCTCCGACAGTTTCTTCCTGGCGGTCATCGTGCTGCTGGCAGCTTTCCTGCTGCCGGTGGGCCGACACTGGCAACCCACCCACGACATTTACGAGTCGATGCGCTCCCCCATGATCAGTTGGGAGGACGACTTCAACCGCCTCTTCGCTGGTTTGCCGGCCCGCCGTCCCCTGCCCTACCGTATCTGGGGCGACGTAATCGCCTTTCAGGGGACGATTAACCCCACCACCACGCCGGTGCTTCAGGTGAACTCGCCGCTGCCCATGTACTGGAAGGCCCGCACCTACGGCACCTACACCCCCCAGGGTTGGGTGTCTGGCGGTGCTTCCGGCCCACCCAACCAGGACACGGTGTTCAAACCCACCGAATGGGCGCCCGCCTACGCGGTCTCCAGTCGATACCGCAGCCGGTTTGAAATCTCCCACGCCGTCACCCCCAACTACGGTACCCGCTACCTCTTCGCCGGGGGGCAGGTAATCAGCGTTGACCGGGATGTCCGCATCGAGACCTACGATTCGCCCACCTATACATTTAACTTCGGGCCGCCTCCGCAAGGTTACTCGTCTCAACGGGGGCGGCCCGAAGAGTTCTTGGGCTGCGGCCCGCCTAAAGACTCCGGGGCCTGTCCCAAGCTCGCGGTGGCGGGCTTCAACCTGGAGCGCACCCTACAGACCAGCGGCTTCCGCGCCGCCAACGCCACCCTGGCCCAGAACCTGCCCCAGGACTTCGAGCTGCTGGAGGTGGACCGGCAGCAGGGAATGGTCCAGGAAGTCACCCTGGCTGAGGTTATCCCGGAACAACCGGATACCCTCTCTCTACGCAGCGCCAAGGGGTACGCCAATCCGGGACATACCTACTTCATCACCTCGTCGGTGTCCCTGGCAAATCCGGGAGACCTGCGGGCGGCGGGGGCTGACTACCCCACCTGGGCCCTGGACAAGTACACCCAGCTACCCCCCACGGTGCCCCAACGGGTGCGAGACCTGGCGCAACGGATAACCAGCGACGCCCCCACGCCCTACGATAAGGCCAAGGCCATTGAGAGCTACCTGAAAACCCTCACCTATAACCTGGAGATAGACCCGCCTCCCTTCAACGCCGACGGGGTGGACTACTTCTTGTTTGAACAGCAGGAAGGCTATAGCGAGTACTTCGGCTCGGCCATGACGGTGCTGCTGCGGACTCAGGGTATACCGGCCCGCCTGGCCACCGGGTACACGGTGGGCGACCGGGTTGAGGGGCACGACGTTTTCATTGTGGCCGATAGCCATAGTCACGCCTGGGCTGAGGTGTTCTTCCCCAACTACGGCTGGATTGCCTTCGAGCCAACGCCTGGGGAGACTATTCCCGAAGCTTACCGGCCCACCCTGCCGCCCGAGGATGGCATAGTCAATGTCGCCACGGAGGACCCTCTGACGGAAGATTGCTTCGAAGATGACGAAGACTGCGACGAGGACGCCCTTGACGCCACCACCGACGCCGGAGTGGGCAGCGGGGCCATCTCCCTATCCCGCTACCTGGTCCAGGCGTTGCCCTGGATCTTGGCGGCGCTGGCCGTTGGCAGTGTGGGCGGGGCATCGGGGTGGTTCTTCTGGAAGAAGTGCATGACCCCGGTACAAGACCCCCGGGAGACCTACCGCCGCCTGGGGTTCCTGGGCCGGTTGAGCGCCGTGGGGCCGATACCGCACCAGACCCCCCTGCAGTACCAGCAGCGTTTGGTGGAACAGATTCCCGACCAGCAGGACAACCTATCGGTGATTGTCGATACCTACATCCGCAACCGCTACGGCCAAAAAGAGCTGGGAGAGGAGGAGGGCGACCGGCTGGCCCGGGCCTGGCTGGGGGTGCGGTTGCCACTGCTATTCCACATGCTACGACGGAGGAGCGAGTGAACCAGTTGAAATACCATCTGTTCCAGGCCCCCCTGGGTTGGATCGGAATGCTGGGCAATTCCGATGGGTTGCGTCAGTTGACCCTCAAGCCCACCTTTGAAGAGGCCCTGGAGGAACTGCGGCTGCCCCCGGAAGGGGCCGAGCCCGACCCGGACGCCCTGGCCCGGGAGCAAAGCTGCCTGGAACGGTACTTCCAGGGAGACCTGGATGCCCTGGACGAAGTCCAACTGGACCTGACCAATTCCCCGCCCTTTTTCCGGGCCGCCTGGGACGCCTGCCGCCGGATACCGCCCGGAGAAACTCGCAGCTATTCCTGGCTGGCCGCCGAGGCGGGCAACCCCCGGGCGTCCCGCGCCGCCGGTCAGTCCATGGCCCGCAACCGGGTAGCCCTGGTCATTCCCTGCCACCGGGTCATCGGCAACAACGGCGACCTGCACGGGTACGGGGCCGGCGGGCTGAGGGTGAAAGCCCAACTGCTGGAGTGGGAACGGCAGGCCACTTCCCCTATCTAATCCCCTTGACGGGGGAGAGGACTGGCCCCTGCCCCAGATTCCCGCCAGCAGCCAACGGGAGGTCTGTCATGCCCGGGCCACTTCAGGGCGTAAGAGTCGTCGAGTTCACCGAAATCATTGCCGGCCCCCTGGCCGGGATGCTCCTGGCCGATATGGGGGCCGACGTAGTGAAGGTTGAACCCCCTTGGGGAGACCCCTGGAGGCATACCCAGCCCTTCACCGACACCGAAAGCCGGCCCTTCCTGGCCTACAACCGGGGCAAGCGCAGCCTCACGCTGGACCTGACCACCCCCGAAGCCCAGGACGTTCTGAGTCGCCTCATTCCCCAAATGGACGTGGCCCTGGTCAACTACCGTCCCGACGTTGCCGTCAAGCTGGGGGTGGACTACGACACCCTGGCGGCGCTGAACCCCCGATTGGTCTACTGCGAGAACACCTCCTTTGGTCGCCAGGGCCCCGACTCCCACCGTCCGGGGTACGACCTGATTGTCCAGGCCATGTCGGGAATGATGGCCGCCGAGGAAAAGTTTCAGGACGGGGTGTTGCAGCCCGTTTGGTCCACACCGCTCATCGATACTACTGCCGGTATCTGTTTGGCCTGGAGCGTCTGCGGGGCCCTGTACAGCCGGGAGCGCACCGGCCGGGGGCAGAAGATAGAGACCACCCTGCTGGGTATGGCCCTGGCCCTCCTGGGTATGCGCCTGGTCCAGGTGGAGAGCCTGGACCGGGAGGACTGGGCCCGCACCCTGGAATCGCTCCAGGCCATGCGAGACGCCGGCCTACCCCATTCCCAAGTAATGGAGGTGTACCGGGCCGAACACGCCCCGGCCCCGGGGGGTATCTACTACCGGACCTACCAGACGCGGGACGGCACTATCGCCGTGGGCTGCCTCAACAACCGGCTGCGCCAGCGGCTCCTGGAAACCCTGGGACTGACCGACATCCGCTTCGAGCCAGGGTACGACCCGACTACGCCCGAGGCCATCGAGTTCGGACACGACCTCACCCGGCAGACCGAGGAGCTATTCCAGTCCAAGACCAGCGAGGAGTGGTCGGCCATCCTGGAACAACGGGGCATTCCCTGCGGGCCGGTGCGCTTCGTGGAGGAGTTGTTCGAGGACCCCCAGGTGCAGGCCAATGGTTTGATGGCCGAGTTGGAGCACACCGAGGTTGGGAAGGTGCGGATGGTGGGGCCGATGGCCTACTTCAGCGAAACGCCCTTGCAGGTATCACCTTCGGCAGCCTTGGGCCAGCACACCGATACGGTGCTGCGGGAGTTGGGCTACTCGGCGCCGGAGATAGACGACTGGCGGCAGAGGGGAATAATACGCTAGGGTTGGGGCATGGTTCGACAAGCTCACCATGAGCCGGCTACTGGCGATTGCTGTCCTTTAACTCCGAGTGGATTGCTCGGGAATGGTCTCCGCTCACCCTGAGCTTGTCGAAGGGCAACTTCTTCCGCAAACCGATTCTTGAGACAGTCTCTAAATGCCGCTGGGGGATGAGCAATCTCTTGCCCATCTCCCAGCGAGAAATCCAGGTGTACCAGCGGGGCAACGGGAAATTAGTCGTCCTTGAGGGCCGGGATTACCTTGGTGCCGAACAACTCGATGGAGCGCATCACGTCTTCGTGGGCCATGTTGCCCTCGTTGCCGTAGATGAGGATGTAACCCGGGTCTAGGTCCTTCTTGACGAACCGCAGCTTCTGGATGACCGTCTCCGGGCTGCCCACGATGATGTTGTGGGCTTCCTGCAGGTCTTCGTAGGTCATGCGCCGACCCATCGTACCCGTACCGATGAGGGGTCGGGACATCTTGATGCGGAGCGCCTCCCGGGACTGGTAACCGGGCGGGTCGTTGAATTCCAACGGGCCCCGGTTGCGGTGGTTCTCGGTCCATAGGAAGGTACGGCCAATTTCCTGGGCCTTCTCATCGGTGTCGGCCACCAGACAGCGCATCAGGTACCCGAAGTGCTCCGGGCCGGGCTCAAATCCCACCTCCAGGGCCGTCTCGTGGTAGATGCTCTTCAACTGCTTGGTCAGGTCCAGCAGCGACCCCAGGTTCATGTAGGGGTACTGGCGCTGGGCGGCCCAGATAACGCTCTCCGGGCTGCCGGTGCCGGGGAACCAGACCGGGGGATGGGGCTTCTGCATGGGCACCACCCAGGGGTTGACCATGCGGTGGGGGAAATTGCGGCCCTCCCAGCGGAAGGGGCCGGGGGTGGTCCAACACTTGAGGATTAGGTCGTGGGCCTCCTCGAAGCGCTCCCGGTTCTCGGTGGGGCTGATACCGGCGTGCAGGGTTTCCACGGCGGTGCCTCGGACGAAACCGGAGATGATGCGTCCGCCGGAGATGCAGTCCAGCATGGCGATTTCTTCCGCCATCTTCACCGGGTCGTTCAGGGCGATGACGTTGCCCAGCATGGCTATCTTAGCCCGCTTGGTCACCTTGGCAATGACGGCGGCGTCAACGTTCACCGAGGGCTTCATGCACCAGTAGGAAGAGTGGTGCTCGTTGGACATGATGCCGTCGAAGCCCACCTCGTCGGCCCAGGCGTACTGGTCGTGGTAATTGCTGTAGAGGACGTGGGCCTTTTCCGGGTCGAAGTTGGTGTTGGGAAAGTGCATCCGCCCGGACTCGTAGGGGGCCAGGTCGTCCTCGGTCACATGGCCGTAGGGCTGTTCGGAGAACCAAAAAACCTCTGTCATACCGCGCTCCTTAATTCCTGGTTATCCGAAAATTAAAACGCCCGGCCGCGGCCACCAAAGACAAGAAATCGGACACTGCACCCAAGAACTCCTGGGGCTTTTCCGCCGCCGGGGAATGGCCGCAGTTGTCGATAACCTTCAGGCTGGAGTTGGGTAGGACTCTCTCGAACATCGTGCCGCATTCTAGGGGTATGATGGCGTCCTGGCGGCCCCAGACTATCAGCGTAGAGGTAGGCACGCTGCGCAGGTAGTAGGGCAGGCTGGGGTTATGCAGGTAAGGCTTCCAACACAGGCGTGAAGCCATCTCCGCGTTGGAGTGCTCCACCAGTTGCTCTTCCGGCGTCAATGCCCTGGCGTACTGCTCGTAGTTGGGCACCTGGGTCGGGTCGTAGAAGCGCTGTTGCAGGCGGGTATAGGCGGAAACCATGAATATCTCGGAGATTTCCCCATAGACGGGTTTAATACCCGCGGCGTCCACCAGAATCAGGGCCTTGAGCGTTTGAGGGCGCATGGCGGCCATCTCGGCGGCCAGCCAACCACCCATGGAAGAGCCCATGAGCACGTAATTATCCAGACCCAGCACCTGGGCCATTTCCAGGTTGAAGTGGGCCACGTCGTTGATGGTGAAGACCCAGGAAGGGCGCTCAGTGCCGTTGAAGCCGGGTTGTGAAGGAACATAGACGGTGTGTGTCTTGGAAAGCTCCTCGTGGTAGGCCTGCCAACCGGAGTTGCCTCCCGCGCCGTGCAGGAACAGCAGCGGCGGCCCGGAACCGCCGGAGAACATCTGAACTTGGGTATCGCCGACTAGAACGCTGGACTCGTTGGCGCTTGATACTGTAGTCATCCTCCACTTCCATCCTTATCCGATTTTTGTGGTATTAAAGTCGTGAGGCAAGGCCCCAAAGAAGGCCCCAAAGGGCTCTAAAGCACCCTGATTCTGGAATAAAAACAAGCTATTGTCAAGTTTGGGGGGGTACGGCGTCCCCTTCCCGGGGAGCCCGCCTGGGTTAATACCGCCAATAAGTGACTATCTCAAAACATAATCCGACAAGCTCGCCAGGAGCGGTTCCAAATCGGCGCTCCGCTCACCCAGCGCCTGTCGAAGAGTGCCCTACGCCGGCAATTAGACTATAGAGATTGTTTCTAAATATTAGGCTAGGGGCGGCGCTGGCGGGGAGCGTGTCGGACGGGAACCGGCCCCTCGACAAGCTCGGGGTGACAATCGGGGTGACAATTAGAAGGCCCTGCAGGAGTGTCCAGGGCCTTTCGAGTATTGGTGGCGGGAAAATGAGACCCTAACCGCTCCCTTTGCCAAAGGGGGAAAGGATGGCCCCCCTTTGTAAAGGAGGGTTGGGGGGATTCCCCAGCGCCGGCGATAGGCCCTTGGAGCAACGCCATCGATGATACTCGAAAGGCCCTGAGGAGTGTAGGCGTTGCTTGACAGGGAGTTGCCGGATTACTACTATAGAATTTAGTATAAGTAACTACACGCCACCGCCCAATGCCACCAGCAAGCCCCGAACTGGACAACGCTTTTACGGTGGGGATTAGTCTAGCGGTAGGACGCCTGACTCTGGATCAGGTAGCGGAGGTTCGAATCCTCCATCCCCAGCCAACGCCTGTCCTTCTTTTGCCAAGGCCGTTTGACCTAGCGCCACTCCTCCGTGCCTCACGGGCAGATTGCCCTACGTAGTAAGCGACCAGGGTTGTACGGTCGGAACCGTATCAGTCCTTTCCGTGGTGACACCACCCGCAGGTCCCATTGAGTTAGCTGGACACGCGTTCATTCAAAGGGCTATAGGGAATAGTCGGTCCGCTTGACTTCGTAGACAGCTTCTGTTGTCACTCCTACGCCGAAGTCAATCATGTAATCAGCCAGTTGGTTGCCGTCAATCAGGATAATTATGCTGTCTGTTCCTGACGCGAGCCTGTGAGCTTCTTTCGTAAAAGAGGACGTGGTGATAAATGCGCCCTTCCCGGCCCTATTGAGAGTTACAACAACAGAAGTGGGCGCTTCCCGGGGAATGTGCAATTACCACGCTCAAAATGGCCGGGCTCATAAGGGAAGCGTCCTGCCCGCTTCCCGCAACCGGCGGCGGCGGTGTTGGACGTCGGGCATCACTTCGGACATCAAATTCCAGAAATCCTGGGAGTGGTTATTAACCGTTAGGTGGGCCAGTTCATGGACGACGACATACTCCATGAGCCCGGGTTCCAGCATCATCACCCGCCAGTTGAAGCGCAGGGTGCCATCGAGGGCGCAACTCCCCCAGCGGCGGCGTTGGTCGCGGATGAGGATGCGGGGCTGCTCGCCATTTCCGAGCCGGGACAACCAGCGGTCTACACCCTCCCGCAAGCGTTCCGAGGCGCGGGACCGGTACCACTGGATGATGGAATGGCGTATCCCGCTGGTCCGCTCGTCCTCCGGGATGCCATTCGGCACGGCTACCCGGAAACGCCAGTGGTCGAACCGCACCGTGGGCGCTGGAACGTCCGCGGGTTCCACGACCATCTTGACGTTACGGCCCAGGTAAGGAAGTGTCTCGCCGCTGATGAACCGCTTCGGTGGAGCTTCCAACGCCGCTTCGGACATGCGCCCGATGATCCAACGCGCCCGGTTTCGGACGATGCCTTGGAGTTCATCGCTCGGCAACGTAGCCGGCGCGGCAACCTGGACCCCGCCGGCGGTGAGGGTAATCTGGACGGTCTTCTTGCGGCGTTTGCTGCGGTGGACCTCGTACTCGATGGTTGTGCCGCCGTAGCGGACGCTGCTCCGGCTGGTCACGGTCACAGTCTCCGCCGGGCCAGTTCCAAGATGCGGTCGGCCAGTTCGTCCAACTGGTGGGCTTCGTCCACCATTACTATCGCGTCTTCAGAAGGATTCAGGACATCCATATCCGCATCCGGGAGTTTCAGCGCTTCCTCGAACTTCTGGATGGTGGTCATCACCGCGTGGCCGTACCCGGTACTGAGCAGCCGGCGCAGGTCCCGGGTGAAGGATGCCTGGTCCGGGGACGGAAAACCGCGCCGGCGGAAGGTATCGGAGATCTGCTTGTCAAGCTGGATCCGGTGGGTGACCAGGGCAACCCTATTCTAATTTGATGCAGGAATGTGCAGCTAGCCTCTTGGTTAATTATCGTTGATTTGACCGGTTTGGACACGATACGATGGACACTTCGTACTGGTTGTCGAAGGAATTAAGATTCCCAAACTCGCCCGCATTTAGAATGCGTTTGCCCTGGGCGCCTCCCCTGCCAACCAGCCCCAAGCTGCCGTGGTAATATATGATAACCCAATACAGCCCCGACAAGGAGGACGATATGGCTCCTGGAGGAATCGACTGGCCGGCCAAGACCCCCGAAGAGACCCTGGAGCCGGAGATACCCATTCAAGCAACGGCAATAAACGCCGGGCTTGGTAGCTTGACAACCCAGTGAAGCTACTATTGCCCTGGGGTTTCCCACCGAACCACAGAGAGCGTGGCCGGGGCAAACCAACCAAGGAGGGCACAGCAGCGATGTAGGAGAGAAACAACGACAATACAGAGGAATTGAAAGCAAACGGAAGGGGAAAGACCATGATGAAAGGATGGATTTCGCACTTGACCCGCTGGCCGGTATTGATGGCGTTGGGTTTCGTGGTCGGTGCCGCGGTGGGCCTGGGCGCCGTGGAGGCCGATATGGCCATCTACCAAGTGGAAGGCGGGACCAACAACTATCCCGGGCCTTCAGTCACCAACTATACTACCTTAGAATACACATCTCAGTACCAAGGGGATTACCCCAGTCATCGTTACCGGCAGAGGTGGAGTTTGCGGGCCAATCAAGATTACCCCGAAGCGACTGAGGCAGAGTTGAGGTATGGGGTTTACAGGCACGCTTCCGGTGGGTCAAGCGGGAAAGCCTGCTTCTGGAAGACCAAGATCTTCGACGAGCATGGCAACAACGTGGAGTTCAGCGACGAATGGGTCGGGGTCACATTGACCTCCTCAATGTACGCTTACCGGTCCCTGGATTGGGAATACGACGAGTTTGAAGGCGGGAATAAGAACCTGAACGTGAGGCAGATAATGGTCGTACCGTACGTTGCTAACACATTGTGCTCAACCGGTATGTCCGGGACTCCCACAATGTTCCACGAGAGCGTCTGGGAAGTTTACTAGCCCCCGTTCACCCCACAAAACAATTCCTGACAGGAGCCCAAGATGCGCAGATTCAACTTTACCAAGGCCCTCATAGCCATTTCGGCCTTCGCCGTCGGAATGGCGGGAGTCATGGGGATCGCAGCCGTTGTATTCGCCGGCGGCGTCAGCGACAATAAGCAACTGGTCGGAACTGCCGACCGCGAAGAAGCCCAGCAGGCCGCGGGGTATGATATAGTCGCGCCTAGGAATTTCCCTGACGGCATGGTCTTGCAGTTCTACCTAGTGGATAGCACAAAGAGGAATGACAAGGCGGATTTCGTCGACCAGTATTGGTACCTCCCGGAGGACAACTCCCAGCAGTGGATTTCCGTCTCGCAGGGGCCTATCCCGGCCGGACTCGTCAACGGAAGACCCACGACGATTTCCGGGGTCGCCGGAGAGAGAGTCCTGTACGAGAGCGATCCTGACCGTCCCTACCAAGTTCTATCCCTGTACTGGCCCCACGAAGGGGGATTCCTGGGCGTCACCGGCAGCCTGGTGGGAGACCAAACCGAGGACACCCTCAGGGCCATCGCCGATTCGCTCATTTCCCCGTAGGATTCCAACATCCCGGGCCGGGTTCCACAAGTTCCCGCCCCACCCCGAGGTGAGATGAAGGAAATTCTACTTCTGATGGCTATCGTGGGGACGGTGTTGACGGCGGGGGGATGCAACCCCACAAAGACCGCTCATCCGGCGGCGGTTGCCACTCAGACTCCTCATTTCACTCCTACCGACGCGCCGGAGCCGCCAAGGCCGACCTCCATGCCTCCACCTACCCTGCCCGCCTTGACGACCGAGCCGCCGGATTCCGAACCAAAAGTCCCGCCCGGGCCTATCTCGCCCACTCCCTACGACGCACCCCTGCCGGCATCCCAGGGGACGGGCTTGACAGACATGATGGACAGGTTGCCGTTGGGCTTCGCCCAGCGGGGCGTCTGGTTCAGCAACTTCGAACAAGCCTTCAGGGCCGAGGGCATCCCGATGCCGTCAAGCTTCGTAGACCTCGCGGCGTTCACGCCGGAACAGGGGGAGAGGTTCAACCTCGCGTTGCGCGGGCTGCCGTCATCCTTCTTGGTCAACGCCATGAAACAAAAACTGCAGGACTGGGAACAGACCTTCGGATTCGACCACTTTCAGGTCAGACAGGTCGCCGTGACGGGAGAACTCCTTTGGGCATCCTTCGAAACGAACCTACTGTTCGGCGAGTTCGACCCCGGCCAGGTGAGGGAACGTCTGACTGTCCTGATGTACGAGCCGCACACCCTGCTGGGAGAGACCTATTACGTCCTGCCCGGAGATGCGACCCCCGACTTCCCACCATCCATGCGCTCACTAGCCCGCTCTGAAGCCCAAGCCGTGTGGGCAATGGAGAATCGCCTGGTGGCCTCGACGGACGTCGATGTACTCAAGGAATTCCTCCGACTGGAGGCCGGCGAGGCCCTCCCCCTGTCTCACGACCCCGCCTTTGCCGATCTGGCCCAACTGATGGGAGACCCGCTGGCTGCTATCCTGATGAGCCGCGCGTCGGCGCTAACACCGGAGTCCGAGCGCGGGATGGAACCCTGGACGACACCCGATGATTGGGGCGACATCGGGGAATGGGAAGCCCTTGGCTTGGCTTACAACCGCTCATCAGAGTCCCGGGGGATTAGCATCCACCTCTGGTATCCCCCAGGCACCGACGCGGGACCCGTCGCGGCGGAACTCCGGCAGCGCTTTGAGTCCTACTCGCTGCCGGGACCGAACCCCCTCATGATCATGCAGGATTTGTGCGACGGCGCATGGAGTACGGAAGCAGGCGGAACCCCTCAAGGGGCAGTTGCAACGTTGTCGTGCGAACTTCCGGCCAGCATGACCGGCATGGCCGTCGGATTGGGCGACCTGCCTCTGAACCTCTTGGAGTTCGGCATCCTGGAGGTATTGTTGCAGTAACTCTCCGCTGCTCACTCCTCCTAGTACTACAGCCGCACAAACACTGACTCGGTACCTTCGGCCTAGAATGCAGCTTAGTTTCGTTAAGAGCGGAGATGTTGGGCGTAGCTGGACGTTGCGATTTTCAAGACCGTACAACACCCCAGGCGACCATGTGCGACTGTAGTACTAGGGAGTGTCGCCAAAATAACTTGGTCCAAAGGACCAGTGCTCGAATCTACAACATCAACATTTAGCCCAGGGTAATCGCGTCTTATACTGCTCGTCAAAGAAGTTACGGTGCAGCCTCCCGGTCACACTACCCGTCGTATCCGCCATGTTCCACGGCACCGCCGCCCGGGTGTACAGCATTAATGTCTAACCCATCCTCTGGGGCTACAGACTGGGGAGTCGCTGTTTCGGAAGGGCACGGCCAACCCCTTCCACCCTGGTGACTTTCGCTCTTCCCCATCCCGAACAGTTCCCCGGTTGACGCCGGGGCCGTAACCCAGGATACTGGCCTTGACTCAAGGCTGGCGGAGTAATCGGGATAATGTATCGGTGTACCGGGATGTTCCGCCGGGCGGGTCCACCTACCCACTAGCTCAGGAGGCAGTAATGCAGTTAGGCGCAATTTTCCCCCAAACGGAAATCGGAGAAGACCCGGCGGCGGTCCGCGATTTCGCCCAGGCCGCCGAATCCCTGGGGTACGAGCACCTGCTGGTCTTCGACCATGTGTTGGGGGCCGACGCCAGCAAACGGGAACGCTGGGAGCGGCCCTACAGTCATACCGACACCTTCCACGAGCCCTTCGTGCTCTTCGGCTATCTGGCCGCCATCACCGAAAAGATTGAGATGACCACCGGCATCCTCATCCTGCCCCAACGTCAGACGGCGCTGGTAGCCAAGCAGGCCGCCGCCGTTGACGTGCTGACCGGCGGCAGGCTTCGCCTGGGCATCGGCATCGGTTGGAACGACGTTGAGTACGAGGCCCTGGGTGAGAACTTCCAGGACCGGGGCCGGCGCAGCGCCGAGCAGATTGAGCTGCTGAAGCTGTTCTGGACCCAGGAAGTGGTCAATTACGAAGGCCGCTATCACAAGGTTTCCCACGCCGGCATCAACCCCCTGCCGGTACAGAGACCCATCCCCATCTGGTTTGGCGGCGGGGCCCCCCAGGTGGTGCGACGCTTGGCCCGAATGGGCGACGGCTGGTTCCCCCAGTTCCAGCCCGACAGCGAGGGCCAAGACAAAATCGGCGAAATGCGAGAGTTGGCCCGGGCCGCCGGACGCGACCCCAGCGCCATCGGCATCGAGGGCCGGGTCAGCATCGGCGAGGGCGATGCCGACGCGTGGAACAAGTTGGCCGCCTCCTGGGACGAGGTGGGCGCAACCCACCTTTCGGTCAACACCATGCGCGCCGGACTCAAGGGCCCGCAGCAGCACATCGACGCCATTGAGCGCTTCAAAGAGGCGGTAGCCGGATAGCCACCCCCAACTCCTTCCCATTATGGGTGAGGGCCAAAGTGAGGAGCAAATACTTCTCGGGTTAGCCGGGCGGTATCCGAAAGATGGTTGTCCCATCGGAGTCGTGGGTATGCGAAGCTAGGGCCTCAGCCAGCCGCCGGATTTCCGCCCGTGTTGCCTCGTGTTCGGCGCGCATAGTTTCTTCCAGCCGGTCAAAGCGCTTTTCCGTCTCTACAGTGCTCTTTTCCAGCGCCTTTTCGGTATCTGCAGCGTTCTTTTCCAGCGCCTTTTCGGTATTCTCAGCGCCCTTTTCCAGCTTACCCAGCCGGTAAAGAACGTTCCAGCCAAGGCTTATGAAAACAACAGTAGCGGCAATCAGGGCGGCGATGATTGTTGCAGTTGGGCCGTCTAGTGCCATTGTTAACCTCGGTGAGCTGACTCTTCCAGAGTAGTCTGTCCTTATTCTCTCTCCCCGGGAAGGTAGTTTAGCACATATTACCCAGTCGGAATCTTAATCCCGAAACAGGACGCCCACCCGGTCCAGGATCTGGTGGCTCACCTCGTACTTGGTCATCAACGGCAGGTGTTGCGCCTGTAGCTCCCGGCCTATCAGAACCACCCGGTTGGTGTCCACCCCGAAGCCGCTGTCCGGCTCGGTAATGTCGTTGGCTACGATGAGGTCCAGCCCCTTGCGGACCACCTTGTCGGTGGCATTGGCTACCAGGTTCTCGCTTTCGGCGCAGAAACCCACTTTCACAAAGTCCCCCTGGGCCGTTTCCAGGATGTCGGTGGTCTTGGCCAGTTCCAGGTTCAGATCAGCGTCGGACTTCTTTATCTTCTGCTCCGCCGCCGTCAACGGTCGGTAATCGGCCACCGCCGCCGCCATAATCAGGGCGTCGGCCTGCGCGACTTCCCGCAATACCACGTCGCACATCTGCTGGGCCGTCTGCACCCGGGCCACCTGCACCAGGGGAGGGTCGGGCAGGCTGGTAGGGGCCGTCACCAACACCACGTTGGCGCCCCGGTCCCGGGCCGCCTCGGCCAGGGCGTATCCCATCTTGCCCGAAGAGTTGTTGGTAATTACCCGCACCGGGTCGATTGGTTCCTGGGTGCCTCCGGCGCTGACTACGATGGTGCGGCCCGCCAAGTCGCCATCCCGACCCAGGGCCGCCGCGATGTGGCCCAGCAACTCCGGAGTCTCCAACAGCCGACCCACGCCCATCAGGCCCGACGCCAGGCGACCCGGCGCGGGACCGGCAATCGTTACTCCCCGCTGCCGGAGCCGGGCCAGGTTCTCCTGGGTCGCCGGGTGGTCGAACATATTGGCGTCCATGGCCGGGGCCACCAGCAGGGGCGCTTCGGTGGCGACCACGGTGGTGGTCAAGGGGTCGTCGGCCAGGCCCGCAGCCAGCTTGGCGATGCAATGCACCGTGGCCGGGGCGATGACCACGATGTCGGCGCGGCGGGCCAGGGCCACGTGCTCGTTGCTGAACTCTGAGTTCAGGTCAAAGGTGTCGGTGACCACCTCCCGATGGGTTAGGCTGCGAAAGGCCAGGGGAGTGACAAACTGGGTGGCCCCATAGCTCAGAATGGTGTCCACCAGCGCCCCGGCTTGCACCAACTTGCTGGCCAGGTCCAGCGCCTTGTAACAGGCGATGCTGCCGGTAACTCCCAGGACAATCTGTTTACCCGTCAACGCTCCGGCCACGGCTCCAACCTCCAAGGGGTCAACCCGGTCATCGCTGGTTCATCTGGTAAATGATACGCAGGCCAATCAGGGTCAGTTCTTGATTGATTTCGTCAAACACGTCCGCTTCCCGGGCGATAACCCGCACCAGGCCGCCGGTGCCGATGACCCGGGCATCCTGGCCCAGTTCCTTCTTGAACCGGGCTATCATGCCGGTAATCAGACCGGCGTATCCCAGCACCAGCCCCGATTGCAGGGCGGCGGTGGTGTTGCGACCAATGGCGGCGTCGGGGGCTACCAGCTCCACCCGTCGCAGTTGAGAGGTGTTGAGGAACAGGGCGTCGGCGGCCAGGTTGATGCCCGGCGCAATGGCTCCGCCCAGGTACTCGCCATCCCGGGAAACGGCGTCAAACACGGTGGCAGTGCCCAGGTCAACCACAATCAGGGGCGCTCCGTACATCTTGGTAGCGGCCACAGCGTCGGCAATGCGGTCGGCCCCCACGTCCCGGGGGCTATCGTAGAGGATGGGCATCCCGGTACGCACCCCCGCCGATACCAGCAGCGGAGTCACTCCAAAGTAATCGCGGCAAACATCCTGGAACACCACCGTCAGGGGGGGCACCACGCTGCACAGGCAGGCCGAAGCTATCTGCTCGCCCCTGAATCCCTTGAGGGCCAGCAGGTTCGTCAGGGTCACGCCGTACTCGTCGGACTGGCGGCGGATGTCGGTGGCCACGCGCAGAGTGGTGACCAAGCGCTCGTCATCGAACAGCCCCAGGGTGACGACAGTATTGCCGATGTCTATGGTCAACAACATGGTATTGAACCCTTCCAACACGGCGAATTATACGGTACCGCCCTTGGGCGGGCAATGGCAACGGCGGGCGCGAACAACCACCCCCATCCCAACCTTCCCCCGTCGAGGGGGCAGGAGTTAGCCCTCTTGGGCGGGGGCAACTGCGAGGCAGTATAATGGCGGAGGTAACGCCGGATACCGGCACACGGTCTAGTCTTCTTTCCGGTCCGGCGGCAGGAGCGATTATGCAGATAGAACGGGTGACCGTAGAAGTCTTGGAAACCCCGGTGTCGTCCCAGTACGTGGCTGGGGGCAACGCCGTAAACTCCAACTGGCACGTATTGTCCCGGGTCTATACCGACGACGGCGTCATGGGCATCGGCTTTGCCGTGGCCCTGCGCGGCATTCTGGTAAAGGCCCTGGCCCAGACCGCCGATGAGTTGGGGCAGTTGCTGGTAGGTATGAATGTCCTGGAAGTCGAGGCGGCCCGGGCCCGGCTGGAAGGGGCCGGCGGCTGGGTTGGCCCGGCGGGTATGTTGCCCATGGCAATGTCCACCCTGGACGTGGCCCTGTGGGACGCGGCGGGCAAGACCCTGGGCCAACCCCTATATCGGTTGTTGGGAGGCCACCGGGACCGGGTGCGGGCCTACGCCAGCGACGGCCTGTGGTACAGCTTGTCCCTAGACCAACTGGCCCGGTCGGCCCAGGACCACGTGTCCCAGGGATACAACATGCTGAAGTTGCGCCTGGGCCACGAGGCCAGCCCCGCCGGGGAGGTGGCCCGGGTCCGGGCAGTGCAAGAGGCGGTGGGGCCGGAGGTGCAGATCATGGTGGACGCCACCGAGAGTTGGCGCCAGACCCAGGCCGTGGCCGCCGGACGCGCGCTCCAGGAGGCTGGCATAATCTGGCTGGAAGACCCGGTGTCCCACCAGAACTTGGATGGCCTGGCCCACCTGTCCCGGTCGTTGGACGTGCCCATCGCTTGCGGTGAGCGCCTGTATGGGCTGGACGGTTTCCAGAAGACCTTTGAAGCCCATTCTGTCGACATCGCCATCATCGACCTGGCCCGGGTGGGCGGTATTACCCCCTGGATGAAGGTGGCAGCCCTGGCCGAAGCCCGGGGCATCCCGGTGGCCGGCCACGTCATACCGGAAGTCCATGTCCACCTGCTGTCGGCAGCCCCCAACGGCCACCTGGTGGAGTTCATGCCCCGGTTCGAGCCCATCTTCAAGACCCGGCTGGAACTGGAGGACGGGCACCTGCTGGCCCCGGAGGGGCCCGGGCTGGGAGTGGAGTTGGACGAGGCAGCCTGCGAGCAGTACCGGGTGGGCTAGCGCCTGCCCCCGCCCTCCGTCATTCCGGCACAGAGCCAGCCCCGTTGCAGAACGGATCCAGAATCTAGGGGCATGGTTCAGCAAGCCAAAGAAGCCGGTTTTCGGCCTATTCACCTACCCAGTATCCGGGAATACGGCCTAATTGGGCTGACCGGGCGTTTTGGATTAACACCAGAGCGTCACCTTATGCTAAAATCATCCTACGATAGCTGTGCCCAGCCCAACTACATCACCTTGGAGAAACCATCATGGCAAACATGGACCAAGTACAGATAGTGAGACGGGGCCGCGACCCCGTGGCCCAGTGGCGGGAAGAGCACCCGGGCCAGGTTATGGACCTGTACAACAGCTACATGAGCCACGTCAGAATTCCCCAGGTCAACCTGAGCGGGGCCGACCTGCGGGACTCCGACTTCATGGGAGCCATGTTGCGCCGGGCCAACTTGTCCGGTTGTTACCTCAACCCAACCCACTTCTACCGGGCCGACCTGCGAGAGGCCAACCTGTCCCGCGCCCTGATGAGCCGGGCCAACCTGCGAGGCGCCGACCTGCGAGGCGCCGACCTGCAGAGTGCCGACCTGGACCAGGCAGTCCTTTCCGACACCAATCTGTCCGGGGCCAACCTAACCGGAGCCAACCTGTCCCGCACCAACCTGGACCGGGCCAACCTGACCGGCGCAGACCTGACCGGGGTGACATTCCACGGGGCCAACTTGTCCCGCACAATTCTGCGGGAGGCCATCTTCGAAGGCAGCGACTTCTACGAAGCCGTCTTTAATGAGACCCCGGTGACGGGCGCCAAGTTCTCCGGAAGCATCATCGGCTATTCCACCTTCCGCAACTGCAACCTCAGCGACGCCGATGGCCTGGAAGAGGTGCGCCATGATGCCCCCAGCACTCTGGGAGTCGATACGTTTCTCAGGTCCGGCGGGGGAATCCCGGACCGCTTCCTCCAGGGCGTAGGAATCCCCGAATCCCTGTTGGACTTCCAGCAACGATTATTGGAGAGCGCGGCGTTGTCCGGCGACTACTTTATATCCTGCACCGATCAGGACATCCCCTTCGCCGAAAAACTGCGGGACAACCTGCGCCGCCGCGGGATACGCTCCTGGCTCTTCAGCGAGGGTTCCCGGGGCAACGCCTTGGTGGACCGTCGCAGTACCTCCGAGGAAGAGGAGATTGAGCGTTGGGTGCGCCATTATGACAAGCTCATTGTCATCTGCTCCCAGGCCAGCTTCGAGAGCGAGATAATTCGCACCGACATCTCCGAAGCCAAAGACCTGCAGCAGAGCCGGGACGAGTGGGTCGTCTATCTGGTAGCTCCCGACAATGCCATGATTAACCCCCGAGCCCGAGCGGCCCGCAACCTGACCTACGAGCATAAAGTATTCGACCTGCGGGAGCAGGACGACAACTCCGACGAGTACCAGGAACAGGCGGCCCAGTTGGCCCAGAGTTTGCTGGAGACCCAACCCGCCAGCGCCGGGGTGCCAGACATGGGCGGCGCTTTCTAACCAAGACAGACCGGATTCTAATCCGGGAACGAGGACGATTTTCTTAACGAAGGGCCGGTTTGACACCAGCCCTTTACTTATGCCCGGGTTAGGAGTCCCCGCCCCGGACCTGCACTCCCGGATTCCCACCTCCGGCGGAGTTACCCCTGGCATTGGGAAGGTCAGGTAAGAAGGTGAACACCCCCTATTCTCCTGGGAATGACCTGGGTTACCCCTGCACGGAAGGTTTAGCCCGGGGATGAGGCTGGCCCCCGCTGTTTGGTAGGCCTGTAATACCAAAGCAGAGGTACAGGGGTAGTTCGACCAGAGCTTGCGCCGTGGTCAGCCAATTACGCCAGCCGGAGAATCGACTATAAAGAAAAGGCCAGCAGGGTTCACCTGCTGGCCTTCGCCTTGATTGCCGCGTATAGGCCCGACGCCGGTTGCCCGGGCATCGATGCTGAAGAAGTTGGCTACTAAATGTAGTCTTCCTGCTCCATCATGGCCATAGCGTCGGTGGAAGTGGCGTCGGTCGCCAAAGCCTGGACGATCTGATCGCGGAACTGCGCCATCAGATCGTCGGTGATCTCGCCACCAGCGGCCTGAACCTGCAACTTGAACTGATCGAAGGTCCACTCACTGGAATCACCGTGAGGCATGGCGCTGAAGAAGTCACGCTCGAACACCGGCAGTTCGCCAGGCCCGAAGTAACCCTTACCCTCTAGCTCGTACCCTTCCAGGTCATGGGTGCCCTTGCCTAGTACCTGTCCGGTCTCGGCGTAGTGGTCCATTACGTTCTTCAGACCATACTTCTGTACCGGGCAGACCTTCATGCAGATACCACAGCCCAAGTACCGGGCCATCACGGGGCGGCAGCGCTTGAAGTACAACTTGTTCTTTTCAATTCCACGCCACCAGATCTTGTCCCGCATCAAAGCGCGGCCGGGGCAGCGGTTGACACAGACTTGGCAGACCTGACAGAGGGCGTGAATGCCGTAGTCTACGGGCTGGTCATAGCTGACGTTGGCGTCGGTGGTAATCAGCATGATGCGCTGGCGGTTGCCCACATGGGGGGTCAACAGGTAGCCGCAGGCGCCCAACTGGCCGAGACCAGCAGCCACGAACATGGGGATGTAGGGGCCGGTGTTGTCGTTGGGACTATGCACCTGGGCACGATAGCCCAGCGACCGGACGAAGTTGCCCAGCTCCAAGGCAGCGGCGCCCTCGGTCCGGTAGGTGCTGGAGTGGACGATCTCAGCGTCAACGCTGGGGATGGTCTGGGTAGGCTCGAAGTCCTGCTCGTAAGCCAAGCAGATGACGTGGGGGAACATGACCCAGTCCTTCTTGCTCTGATACACGTAGTGGGGGTCGAAAGAGGTGATACCAACTTCGACATAACCCAGGTCCCGGGCCTTTTCCTTGATGGCCTCGGTGACGTCCTCACCGGTGGCCTCGGAGGTGGGATCCAACTCGCCGGTCAAGCGGGCGGCCATGATCAACGGCCGGTTCAGCTTGTCGTGCTCCTTGCGGATCTCCCGCATCTCGACATGGCGGTCACGGATGGCGTTGGCCCAGTCACGCGAGGCGCGCTCGGTGATGTTCTGGGTCTCCAGGGGGTATTCCCTGGCATACCAGTCAACTTCCCGTTGGTTCTTGGGAACTCCAGGAACGGTTGCCAACTCCTCGGGGATGGGGATCGTAACTTCGGCATCGCCGACGTTCTTACCAGGCCTTACGACCTCATGGCTAATCTTTAGCATGCCTGCTCCTCCCAAATAAGTGAGGTGAAATTGAAGTTTCGCCGTATAGCCCAAGGTATACCTTCCGGGTTTATTTGTCAACACTATTTCGCTGGGAGCTTCATATTCTCCAGCTTGATATTGACTATGTGGCCTGTTGGGTCCCTGGGCTGCCGAATTCGGTCACGCCTGGTGCGGTACAGCGGACCAACAGCCGCTGACTTCCTCGTTAAAATAGGAAAAGGCCAGCGGACTGTAGCCCGCTGGCCTCCATTGGTTCCAATTTTCTGGATTGCTGGGGTTATCCCAGCCCCAGAATAGCAAGGGGGGGTTAGATGTAGTCTTGGTCCTGGTTCATCATAACCAGTACGTCGGTCATGTTCATTTCCAAGAACCGGCCAACCTTGCCCTTGAGCTCCTGGAGCATCTCATCGGTGATCTCGCCGCCGGCAGCCTGTGCCTGCTGCTTGAACTCGTCGAAGGCGTGCTCGTCGAAGCCGCCGTGAGGCATGGAGCTGAAGAAGTCACGCTCGAACACCGGCAGTTCGCCAGGCCCGAAGTAACCCTTACCCTCTAGCTCGTACCCTTCCAGGTCGTGGGTGCCCTTGCCTAGTACCTGTCCGGTCTCGGCGTAGTGGTCCATTACGTTCTTCAGACCATACTTCTGTACCGGGCAGACCTTCATGCAGATACCGCAGCCCAAGTACCGGGCCATCACCGGGCGGCAGCGCTTGAAGTACAACTTGTTCTTTTCAATTCCACGCCACCAGATCTTGTCCCGCATCAAAGCGCGGCCGGGGCAGCGGTTGACACAGACTTGGCAGACCTGACAGAGGGCGTGAATGCCGTAGTCGACGGGTTGGTCATAGCTGACATTGGCGTCGGTGGTGACCATCATGATGCGCTGGCGGTTACCGGAGTGGGGGGTCAACAGGTAGCCGCAGGCACCCAACTGGCCCACACCGGCAGCGACGTGCATCGCAATCACGGGACCAGGAGCATCGCTGGAGTGGATTACCTGAGCGCGATAGCCCAGGGTGCGGATGTAGTTGGCCAGTTCCAAACCAGCAGCAGCCTGGGTCCGATAGGTGCTGGAGTGGACGATCTCAGCGTCAACGCTGGGGATGGTCTGGGTGGGCTCGAAGTCCTGCTCGTAAGCCAAGCAGATGGCGTGGGGGTACTTCGCCCAGCCGCGCTTGCTCTGGTAGTCGTAGTGCTGGTCGTAGGCGGTGATACCGGCTTCGATGTAGCCCAGTTCCCGAGCCTTGTCCTTAATCAACTGGGAGACGTCATCGCCCGTGGGCTCGGCGGTGGGTTCCAAGTCAGCGGTCTCGCGGGTGGCGATGATCAAGTTGCTGTTCAACTTGTCGTGCTCTTTGCGAATCTCCCGCATCTCGGCGTGGCGGTCGCGTAGGGCATTGGCCCAGTCGCGAGAGGCGCGCTCGGTGATGTTCATGGTCTCCAGGGGATACTCGCGAGCGTACCAGTCAACTTCCCGCTGGTTCCGGGGAACGCCAGGGACGGTTTCCAATTCTTCGGGGATGGGAATGGTTACATCCGGGTCACCATAGCTCTTACCAGGTCGTACGACCTCGTGGCCGATTTTAAGCATGCCTGCTCCTCCCTATAATTAGGTTGAACTTGAAGTCAAGCCTTAGCCCCAACAATATACCTTGCACTCCCGCTTGTCAATAGTGCTCTGAAACAGAATTTAACTCTATTAATACACTCAACATTCGCCACCCGCTCCGCCGAGTTTCCGCCATAGTCGCGGCAACTCCGCTGAGATCGGTAGAGCGAAACACCTGGACTTTGTGCCCAGTTCAGGCTGTTTACGTCCATACGATGAATGATTATATGACAATAAGACCCTGCTTGTTACAGGTTAATTTCTACAGTACGACGACTTACATTCGTAAGCCCTGGGAAGTTGCTAACTCCACGCATTCCGGGCACCGGTCCTCCTCTTCGTGGTCGGGCGCATGACCGATGTCCACGCTCTCCAGGCCGCACAAGAAATGAGGCTGAAGCTCTTCAATGCCCACGTCGTCGACGTAGTGTACCTGCCCGGTCCTTTCCTTGTTGGCCCACCACCACCGGCTAATCTGCTCGTCCAGGGCCATATAGGCCTGCTTGTCTTCGTCCAGCCAACCATCTTCGGGAAGTTCCACCACCCAGGCGTTGCCCTGGGAGCCGCCTTCCCGGTAAGCCTTTAGCTTTCCTTCCCTGGCGTAACGCCTGATAACTGCCTGGGGTACGTTCAACCGCCGGGAAGCCTCTTGAATTGAGACTTTTTCCATCGCATCCTCCAGCCGTCACGGCCCTAAAATGGATTGAAAACAGTGTAGGCGATGCCGTGGCGGCGGGCAAGTCCGGGGGCTCACACCCGGCAGGGCCTTTCGATTGTCACCAGCCCGCCTTCGCGCAGTGCAGGCTCTGAGCGGGGCGAAGGGTCTAAATTCTCCGGCCAGCGCAGGCTCCCCACCCCTGGATTCCGACCTCCGCCGGATTGACGGCGGGGGCCTTGTGTGGGCCGGGCTTTTCGGACACCCGCGTAGTCCCGGCATGATGATTTTACCCGCCCGGCTGCCCCGCCCATCGCTCCGGCGGAGACCGAAATGACGGCGGGCGACTGGCCTGGGTTCCAGCGCCGACTTACCGCCGGAATATTGAAGCATGTCTTCCCTGCGGTGCAGACAAAAGGAGAGGCCAGCAGCCCCTTGCGGGGTTCCTACCGGCCTCTGGTCTAGCCGTGGTAGCGGGGGTGGGCCTTACCCACCCCTGGGTAAGAGAGGGACCGTTGCTCCCTAGATGTAGTCCGGGTTCTCGTCCCACATCTGCTGCAGGGTGTCGGTGGACAGAGACATGTTAGCCGACATCTGCTCACGGAACTCATGCAGCAGTTCGTCGGTGATTTCGCCACCAGCAGCCTGGGCTTGCGCCTTGAACTGCTCGAAAGTGAACTCATCGATTCCGCCGTGGGGCATGGAACTGAAGAAGTCGCGCTCGAACACCGGCAGTTCGCCAGGCCCGAAGTAACCCTTCCCCTCTAGCTCGTACCCTTCCAGGTCGTGGGTGCCCTTGCCTAGTACCTGTCCGGTCTCGGCGTAGTGGTCCATTACGTTCTTCAGACCATACTTCTGTACCGGGCAGACCTTCATGCAGATACCGCAGCCCAAGTACCGGGCCATCACCGGGCGGCAGCGCTTGAAGTACAACTTGTTCTTTTCAATTCCACGCCACCAGATCTTGTCCCGCATCAAAGCGCGGCCGGGGCAGCGGTTGACACAGACTTGGCAGACCTGACAGAGGGCGTGAATGCCGTAGTCGACGGGCTGGTCGTAGCTGACGTTGGCGTCGGTGGTAACGGAAACCAAGCGGCAGCGGCTGCCGACATGGGGGGTCAACAGGTAGCCGCAGGCGCCCTGCTGGCCGACACCGGCCTCTACGAACATGGGCTTGTAGGGGCTGGGGGAGTCGCCGGAACCAGTTACCTGGGCGTGATAGCCGTGAGCTCGGATGAAGTTACCCAGCTCCAAGGCAGCGGCACCCTCGGTCCGGTAGGTGCTGGAGTGGACGATCTCAGCGTCAACGCTGGGGATGGTCTGGGTGGGCTCGAAGTCCTGCTCGTATACCAAGCAGATGACGTGGGGATAATACGTCGTCGAGTCCTTCTTGCTCTGATAGAGATAGCGGCGGTCGAAGTAGGTGATTCCTGCTTCAACGAAGCCCAGTTCCCGAGCCTTCTGCTTGATGGCGTCGGTGATGTCCTCACCGGTGGGCTGTGCCGTCGGCTCCATGTCAGCGCTGGCGCGGGCGGCCAAGATCAGGGACTTGTTCAGCTTCTCGTGCTCTTTGCGGATCTCCCGCATCTCAGCGTGACGGTCCCGGAGCTCGTTGGCCCATTCCCGGGAGGCGCGCTCGGTGATGTTGATGGACTCCAGAGGATACTCCCGAGCATACCAGTCAACTTCCCGTTGGTTCGTGGGTACACCGGGTACGGTCTCCAACTCTTCGGGGATGGGAATGATTACATCCGGCTCCCCTAAAGCCTTGCCAGGTCGTACGACCTCGTGACCAATTTTAAGCATGCCTGCTCCTCCTAGTAGATATGGCGTCGCTTTGATCCTTGCAACTAAACCGCAGGATATAGCTTTAATAAATGAATGTCAAGACTATTTTCTGCGGAAATTGGAAACTCGACTATTCCCGTAAATCTACCTGATTTTCATGATTGATATGCCCACCTGGCAGTGGGGATGGGGGCCGGGAAGTAGCAGGACAGCCCGGCCCCTTTCCCCGCGCCGCCGGCGTCGGTCATCGCCCGGTGCGCCGGGCAATCATCGCGTCGGCCAGGGGACTGGCCCCGGAGCGTACCGATATGTCCACCACCGAGGGTCTGCCGGAGTCCAAGGCCCGGGCCACGGCGGGTCCCACCTCCTTGGGGTCTTCCACGTGCTCGGCGTACCCTCCAACGGCATCGACCACCTTGTCGTACCGGACCCGGCGCAGGTCGGTGCCCACCGCCCGACCGAAATAGGCTACCTGGAAGGTCTTATCGATGCCCCAGGTGGCGTCGTTGCCCAGCACCACGGTAATGGGCAGATTGTGCCGGATGCAGGTGTCGTATTCCATGGTATAGAAGCCGAAGGAGCCGTCGCCCATGAACACCAGCACCTTGCTTTCCGGGTGGGCCAGCTTGGCCGCCATGCCATAGGGGATGCCTGCTCCCAGGTGGCTCAGGGGCCCCAGGCGAATGAACCGGCCCGGCATACGGGCCTTGAAGTAGGAACGCCCCCACTGCACGTAGTCGCCGCCGTCCATGATGATGAAAGTGTCCCGGTCTATCAGGTGTTCCAACCCGGTGAACACGTCCAGGGGGTGCATCGGCGCTTCGCCGGTGGCCTGGGCGCGGAGTCCTTCCAGCCAGGACTGGCGTTCCTGATTCAGTTGGTCGACCCAGGGAGCGATGCTGGGCCTGCTGCCGGACTGGAAGGCCCTGGTCAGTTGCTCCACTATTGCCCCCAGGTCCCCCAGCAGTCCCACGGCCACGCCCCGGTTGCGCCCTATTTCCGCTTCCGAGGGATCGGCCTGGATGAGCTTGGCGTCGGGGCTGAATACCTGGCCGTAGCGGTAGCGGTGGTCCAGACGCTTGCCCAGGAGCAACACTACATCGGCCTCACGGAAGCGGCGGGCCGTGGCGTTGAGGGCGCCGTCGGCGTAGCCAAAGCAGAGGGGATGTTCATCGTCGATGAGTCCCCGGGCCTGTTCCACGGTGAAGATGGGGATGCCGGTGGCCTCGACCAACGCCTCCAACTGCTCCGGCTGCACCGAGTAGCGGGCCGGGTTGCCCACGACGATGACGGGCCGCTGGGCCTGCCGCAGCAGGGAGGCGGCCTCCTCTATCAATGAAGTGTCGCCCTGGGCGCGACCCATGTTGCGGTACTCCCGGGGCAAGTAGGGAGGCAACTCCTCCTCGGATACGGGTTGCTCCTGGATGTCAATGGGCAGGGTCAGGTGCACCGGGCCGGGCCGACCGGACATGGCGGTGCGGAAGGCGGTGGCGACGTATTCGGGGATGCGCCGCTTGTCGTGGATGAGCCAGGAGCCCTTGGTGACCGGAGCGGCCATGGCGATCTGGTCAATCTCCTGGAAGGTGGTCATTCCCTTTTCCGGCAACTCGGCGGCCCCGGCGACGAAGATGACCGGGGTTTCCGAGGTGTAGATAGCGGGCAGCCCGGAGATGGCGTTGGCGAACCCCGGCCCGCCGGTGAACATGGCTACCGAGGGCTGTCCGGTAATGCGGGCGTAGGCGTCGGCCATGTGCATCGCCGCCCCCTCGTGCCGCACGTCGATGAACTCAATGCCCTCATCGGCGGCGGACTCTACCAGGGGCAGGATGGTGTCGCCAACGATGGTGAACACCTTCTGGACTCCCTCTTGTTTCAGGCACCTTATGAATAGGTGCCCACCGTTCAGGTCCGGCATGGTTTCTCCTCTTTTGTTATTTGCCCCACCGCCAAAGAGCCGGGAGGACATTCTGGGTGAAGTCTCAAGAGCCTTCCCGTCAGTCCGGGAAACGCGCTGCCATGCCTTGGCCTCCCGGCGCAGTAGGGCAACGGAACGACCGGTGAGCCGCAACCCGGACCGGAATCCGCGTTATCCCTTCAGGCGTTGCTCCATCCAGGCCAGGGTCTCGGTCCAGGCTGCGCCGGCGGCCTCGGCGTGGTAGCGGCCCCCAGTATCGTTGAAGAAGGCGTGGCGCGTCCCCGGGTAGGTGACGAATTTGTATTCCTTATCGTGCTGCTTTAGGGCAGCTTCCAGGTCGGGAACGCCCCCGTTAATCCGGTCGTCATCCCCGGCGTAGATGCCCAGAACCGCCGCGCGTAGGTTGGACACCTCTTCCAGGGGAGGGCTGGAGCCATAGAAGGGAGCGGCAGCCTTGATGGCCGGGTTCTTTACGGAAAGCAGCCACACCATGCCGCCACCGAAGCAGAAGCCGATGGCGCCGATTCGCTCCGGTCGAACCTGGGGCAGCCCTTGCATGTATTGAACTCCGGAGTTCAAGTCTTCCAGGAAGTGCTCTCGGGGTACTTCCCGCAGGGCGTCACGGGCCGCATCGCTATCGGCGAAGGTCCCGGTGCCACCTTTCTCGGAGAGCAGGTCAATGGCCAGGGCGGCATAACCTTCCAGGGCGAACCGGCGGGCCACGTCGGGGAAGTGGGGCTGGAGACCCCGGTTCTCGTGGATAATCAACATGGCCGGGTGGGGCCCGGAGTCGCTCGGCTGGGACCAGTACCCCGACACATTGCCCCGGACGCCGGGGAACTCCACCGGCCCGGCCTGGATGCGCGGGTCATTCGGACTTACCGTCTCCCCCGGCTGGGCGGGAGCCGCCGGGCTGGGAGGCCGGGTTGCCGTGGGAAGGGGGGCGGCGCAGGCCAGGGTGAGGCCCAGCAGGGAACCCCCGCCCACAATTGCCAGCCGACGCAGGAACTCTCGCCGACTCATGTCGCCAGACCGGAATACGCCCGGCGAATCGTCTCCGGATTGACGCCGCAGGTCATACATAGCTTTCCCTAATCAGATGAAGCGGAGGGTAACAGTTTTGGGGACGGGGCCGTCGTACCCGGGGCCACGGGCTACCGGGGTGGAATTAGGTCAAAGCCGGTGTAGGGGCGCAGCGCCTCCGGGATAACCACCGAGCCATCGGCCTGCTGGTAGTTTTCCAAAACGGCGATGATGATTCGGGGCAGGGCCAGGCCGGAGCCGTTCAGGGTATGGACAAATTCGGGGCCCGCTCCCTGGGCCGGGCGGTAGCGAATGTTGGAACGGCGGGCCTGGAAATCGGTGCAGTTGGAGCAGGAGCTTACCTCCAGCCACTCCTCACACCCGGCGGCCCACACCTCCACATCGTAGGACTGGGCCGAGGGGAAGGACATGTCGGCGGTGCATAGCTCCAGTATCCGGTAGGGCAGCCCCAGTTGCTGGCACACCTCCTCGGCGTCGGCCAGCAGCTTGGTTAATTCTTCATCGGAGGTCTCCGGGGCCACCAGCTTGTACATCTCCACCTTGTTGAACTGGTGTACCCGCTTGATACCCCGGGTATCCCGGCCCGCCGCCGCCTTTTCCCGGCGGAAGCAGGGAGTTTGAGCCACGAAGTAGAGGGGCAGAGAATCCTGGGGTAGGATTTCGTCGCGGTAGAGGTTGGTGATGGGGACTTCGGCAGTGGGGATCAACCACAGGTCGTCCTCGTCGTCGTGGTACAGGTTATCGGCGAACTTGGGCAGGTTGCCCGAGCCTTCCATTATCTCCCGGCGCACCAGGATGGGCAGCATCAGCTCGGTGTAGCCGTGCTTCTGGGTGTGCAGGTCCAGCATCAGGGAGAGGAGGGCGCGCTCCAACCTGGCCCCGTAGCCCGACATGATGTAAAAGCGGCTTCCCGAGAGCTTGACCCCCCGCTGGAAGTCGATGATTCCCAGCTCCTCGCCCAACTCCCAGTGGGGACGGGGGGTGAAATCGAAGCCAGGGACTTCGCCCCACTGGCGGCGCACCAGGTTGTCCTCCTCGCCCAGGCCCAACAGGGCGTGGGGACGGGGAATATTGGGCAACTCCAACATCAGGGCGTGGGTGCGCTCGTCCAGTTCCCGCGCCTGTTGCTCCAACTGGCTAATCTGCTGTCCCACCTCCCGCATCTGGGCCACCACGTCGGGAGGGGCTTCCTGGCCCGAGGAGCGGAGTTGGCCTATCTGGCGGCTGACCTGGTTGCGCTGGGCGCGGAGGTCGTCCCCCTGGGTGACCACCCGACGCCGCTGGGCGTCGAGCTCCAGTAGCTCGGTGATGGAGTCCTCTTCGCCCCGGGACTTCAGGGCGTCCCGAACCAAGTCCGGGTCTCGGCGTATCAGTTCAATGGAAAGCATTTATCTGCCGATGGTTAATTTGATTCCTGATAGCTTAGGGAACCTCTGAATAAGTCGTCAACACGACCACATTCCCTATCTGACTAGGCGTAATCCACGGACTTGTTCAGAGTATCCTTAGCTTATGCCAATTTCCCCGCGTTTGACAACCGATGTCGGCCCAGAGAACGCGTCAGCCGAACCAGCCCAGCCACTTGTGCCCCAGCAGGCCGGCGTAAGCCACCACAATAAGCAGACTAACCACCACTGTAATCGCCTGTTCAATATGGCGCCTGGTCTGGTCCTGGAAAATCACTTCGTACTCTCCGGACCTTGAAACGGAGCGGCTCAGCATAATACGAGCAATGCGGTCTCGCTGCAAGTCCCCTATGCCAAAGGTGAGAAAAATGATGACGGAGGCGAACAGTATTGAGAACATTTCGATGAGAAACGCCGTCATTCCTGAAACGTCGGGACGGGAGAAAAGCGTAAGCGAAAGGATGAGGCCGGCAAAAATCGTCAAGGCGGATAGCTCTCCGAAATTTATCCCCTGCTGCCTGGAATGAGTCAGCGAGTCCAGCTCTGCTTCCAGCGTAATCAGTTTGTCCCAATCCCCAGGGCTGGCGCCACGAAGCGCCACCACGATGCTCTGACGGGCTTCATTGTACGCCTCTTGCAGTTTGGGGCCTTCCGCCTCGTCAATAGTCAGAACATACTCGCAGACCTCGGGCCCAATCAGCCCCCGTCGAGCCAACGAATCCAATTCCCGGACCAAGTGGAAAGCCCGGTTGTCCTCATCCAATATGCGGGTGGACAGCCGAGCCACGCGAAAGGACAAAATCAGTATGAACACCGTGGATGACACAGCCAGAGCGTTAAAATAGTCCCCTCCGACCCATATCCCCTGGTTGAAACTCCTGAGATACACCACTGTCCCACAAGCCCAGAGAGCGATAACCAACGCCTTGAAACTAAACAACCTCTCCGCCTCAAAGTTAATGAGCAGATTGGCAGTGAATATCCCAGCTATCCCAATAATATAGTAGTCCAGCCTAGCCACTCCAATATGCGAGAATACCCAGAGCCATAGCAACGACACAATTGGTACCAGATAGAGCATCGCGTTAATCCCAAGATTGTGCGTCACCAGGTTGGCCGCACGCCAGGCGATGGACGGAATGGCCTGGATCAGAGTGCCACCAATAAAGATACCGATTGCGAGAGACTGGAGACTTATCGTTTCCCCCTTTGCCAGACCGACAACAGCGTTCACCGGAACTGAAACTGCGTTGGCGAAGGTGAGCGCTATGATCAAGCAGCACAGGGTAAGTCGCTGCTGGGATATGGTTGTCTGAATCTCAGGGGCAATGTCCCGGCTTACATCCTCACACCACTTGAAAGTAAAGGTGGTACAAGAAACCGTTATTGCGCCAGTCAGCGCCAGCAGAATTCCAATGGGTATGTCAGACGGACCAGCGCCGGAGCCAGCAAAAATCGCGTCGAACCCCCCGGCTTCACTGGCAGACAAGAAGAAAAACCCCACAAAGCACGCCAAAAGGAGAACGATCGGTCCTCCGACCTTTCTCCGGCTACCTTGCTCTTTCCGATACAGAAATGCCAAAAGGAAGACGATGATGATTGGGTAGGTTTCAATCAATACAGTTGCCAATGCAATGTCGATAAACCGTAAAGACAGAGAAAAGAAAGCGTAGTCCAAGTTGCCAACTATGGTACCCGCAACAGCCCATGCCCGCAGTCTGTTCCGGTTCTGCCATAGCACCGACCGTTCGTCACGTACGAAGCCCCCGAAGAACACAGCCAGGATGGTCAGACAGCCTAAAGCCACGCCGAATCGCCAGGCGGCATTAAGCAGGAATGGGCTTTCCTCGCCGGAAGCCCATTTAATTACTAGCGGTATAAGCGAAGCCCCACCCACCGTGACAAGCATGAGAGTGGTAGCTAAAACGTTGTGGGACTCGTTGTTAGTCAATTCAGCAACGTCACATGGGAGAACAGGATGTAAACCTCACCGCCTGACATATCCTGACCGTCCCCATTAGGACGGTTCGGCTATTCCTGGTCGGGGATCGCCCGCATCTGGGGGAAGGGCAGCACGTCGCGGATGGTGGGCTGGCGGGTGAGGCATCACCAGTCGGGTCCGGCGTGTCAAGAAAATAGTCGTAAAAGGAAATGCGGGGCCAGGTGCTTGGATGCTTCCTTTAGAGAAACGCCAATTATGTCCCAATAGGCACTGCCGTCCTCTTCGTCAGGCTTCCAGTGCCCTATTATGCAGGCGCCGTCTGCCGTCCTGCATGACGGGTTGCTGGCCGAGACTCCCAGTGTCAGCGTATCGGTCTCTTCGTCATAACTGGCACAGGGGTTGCCCTTCCCTATCTGATGCGACTGCTTGGCATGTGCCGGGACGAAGTAAGGGCAAACGCTGGCAGATGCGGAAAAAATGGAGAACCCTATAATGTCATGACCGCCGTAAGTTCCTATATCCACCTCAACATTCACTGCATCCCACAGTGTGGCGCCATCCATTGCCTTTTGCCCGGTGCTGATGCGTAGAATGTCATCTTGCGGATAGTAATCCACTTTCAGTGTCATCGCGTTCCTCTAAATCCCGGTACCTGTCCGCAAAGTAGTCTCGGTTGCCCCTAGCCAGGTTGCGGGTTGCGTTTCGGTCAGGAAATGCCGAGAGAATCCTGGTTCCATCCGTGGAAACTGCTACTCGCACAACCCTATCTATACCCGGGACAAAGGCCAAATACACCCTGCTGTCGCGTCCTGTCTGTGGGTCGGAGTAAATGCCCCGCAATTGCCAATTGTCGATGACAAAAGCTATCCGCGCATTTGTAATCCCCGGACGTCGGGTCTTCTGTATGGCATGGTTGCTGAGTATCCTCTCTTTACCCCCTGCGACGATAGTATACCTATGTTCAAGCACTCTCCCGACCTACTCGGAGTCGGCCTCGCCCCGGTCATCCCGCCGCGCCCGCATCTGGGGGAACAGCAGCACGTCGCGGATGGTGGGCTGGCTGGTCAGCAGCATCACCAGCCGGTCGATGCCCACCCCCAGTCCGCCGGTTGGGGGCATTCCGTACTCCAGGGCCAGCAGGAAGTCCTCGTCCTTGCGGTCCACCTCTTCATCCTGGTAGAGCTGGCGGATGTCCTCCTGGGCCTCGAACCGGGCCCGCTGCACCGCCGGGTCGTTCAACTCGGTGTAGGAGTTGGCGATTTCCATGCCACAGGCGAAGGCCTCGAAGCGTTCCACGTAGCCCGGCTGGTCGGGCTTGGCCTTGGCCAGAGGAGACATCACCTCGGGGTAGTCCAATATAAAGGTAGGCTGGATTAGGTGGGGTTCCACAAAGGTGGAGAGCAGCTTGTCGATTACCCGTCCGCGGCTTTCCCGGGCGCCGGTTTCCACTCCCCGCTCCAAGGCTTCCCTTATTAGGGAAGCGTCGTCCGAGTGAGCGTCGATGTCGATGCCGCTGCGACGGTAAAGCTCCTCCCGGAAATTGACCCGCCGCCAGGGAGGGGTAAAGTCGATAATCTCCTCCCGGTAGGGTATCAGCATACTGTCCCGCACTTCCTGGGCCACGGTGGAGACCATCGCCTCGACCATGTCCATCACGTCGTTGTAATCGGCGTAGGCCTCGTAGCATTCCAGCAGGCTGAATTCCGGGTTGTGGTCCTGGTCGATGCCCTCGTTGCGGAAGACCCGGCCCAGCTCGTACACCTTGTCGAAGCCGCCCACGATGAGGCGTTTAAGGTACAGCTCGGTGGCGATGCGCAGGTAGAGCTGCTGGTCCAGGGCGTTGTGGTGGGTGATGAAGGGCCGGGCGTGGGCGCCGGCGGCAACCGGCACCAGGATGGGGGTGTCCACCTCCAGAAAGCCCCGCTGGTCCAGGAAGCGGCGAATGCTGCTGATTACCCGGCCCCGCTGGGCGAAACCCTCCATCACGTCCGGGCTGGCGATCAAGTCCAGGTAACGCTGCCGGTAACGGATTTCCACGTCGCGCAGGCCGTGCCACTTCTCAGGCAGCGGCTGCATTCCCTTGGAGAGCAGGGTTAGCTGGTGGGCCTCAATGGTGGGCTGGCCGGTGCGGGTACGCAGCATTGACCCGGTGACCCCCAGGAAATCGCCCAAGTCCAAGTCTCGGAGCAACTCAAACTCGTCCCCCAGGACGTTCTGACGCAGCAGGGCCTGAATGGAGCCGGAACTGTCGCGCAGGTCCAGGAAGGCCGCCCGGCCCATGTTGCGCATGGAGACGATACGCCCGGCCACGCTGGTTGGTCCGGAGTCAGAGTCGGCGGCCTCGGTCTGCTCGGAGGCTTCAAACCGGGCGATGGCGGTGGCGGCGTCGCAGGTGCGTTGGAACCGCGGTGGGTAGGGGTCTATGCCGCGCTGACGCAACCGGTCCAATTTAACTTTGCGGCTGCCCAGCAGCCCATCTTCTCTATCGGGCATGGTGAATCAATGTGGTCAAGGTAGTCTCGCGTCCGGTCTGCGGATAGCGGGGGGCGCCCCAAGCTGGGTGGTGGACCGCCCGGAAAGGGTCGCCTGGGATTCCGGTCATTTGCTCATTGGGACAGAAGGGCATACCCAGGGGATTGCCCTACTTTATGGTAACAACTTCCAGCTTAATCTTGCCCGAAGGCGCGTTTACCTCGGTAATCTCCCCGGGCCGCTTGCCCAACAGGCTTCGGCCAATGGGCGAGACGTTGGAAATCTTGCCGTGGGCCGGGTCGGCTTCGGCGCTGCCGGTAATCGTGTACTGGATAGTTTTCTGGTTCTGGTCCTTCACCGTGACGGTTGAGCCGATTTCCACCACGTCTCCGTGGCTGCCGCCCTCCCCAATGATGATAGCGTTGCTGATGACGTTGTCCAGGGACAGGATGCGCCCTTCGGTGAAAGCCAGTTCGTTCTTGGCCTCTTCGTTCTTGGCCTCTTCGTACTTGGCCTCTTCGTACTCGGCATTCCCCACAGTGCCCCCCCGTTCCCGGGACTGGTGAATCTGCTGCGCCACCTCCCGGCGGCGGACGGTGCGGAGGTGTTCCAATTCCGCCTTCAGCTTCGCCAAGCCCTCACTGCTCAAGTACATCTGCTGGGGCATAGCACACCCACCCACGTTACGCTAAAAAATATTAGGGGAGAAACAACCCCTATCGTTGCTTCTCCTAGCTGGATTGTAAACCGAGGCTATACCCTTGTAAAGCATTGGGGCCGCCGCACCAGGGCCTTTCGATTGTCCCTGCAAGCGGTACGAATGGACTAAAGTCCCCGGAGAGCACAAGCTCCCACCCCTGGATTCCCACGCACCCAGGGCCTTTCGATTATGCCGGTAGAAGCAAGTTCGCCACACTGGGCAGGCCACCACACCCCACCGTCGTTCCGGCCAGGGCCGGCACCAGGCAGGGGAGAAGGTACGTCCCTTTGGGTAGCCTCCAACCCTTCCTGAAGGGGCACATAAACCCGTAGGGCCGCACGGCTTCTAGCAACCACCGGGTAGTTAACGGTCAGAACGGCGGGGCGTCACCGGCCGTTCTGACCGCCCCTTCTTTGCCCCGCCCGCTTGGGCTACAATAGGCGCAAAACCCCGGAGGTGCCCCTATGGCTGGTATCTGGCCCGGCAATACCCAATGTGTGGCAATGCTGACCTTCGACGTGGATGGCGTCTCCTCCTGGTTGCGCCGCGACCCCAACTTCATCAATTTCCCCAGCCTGCTGTCCATGGCCGAGTACGGCCCCAGCGTCGCCACACCCCGAATCCTGGACATTCTGGATAACCACTCCATCAAGGCCAGCTTCTATGTACCGGGTTACGTGGCTGAGACCCACGTGGACCTGGTGAGGGAGATTTTCAGCCGGGGCCACGAGATTGGCCACCACGGCTATATTCACGAACCCCCGGCTTCCATGTCCCCCGAGGAAGAAGAGGAGGTGCTGGAGAAGGGCATCAGCATTCTTTCCGACATCACCGGCCGGGCTCCCCTGGGATACCGTTCCCCCAGTTGGGAACTGAGTCCGGTGTCCCTGGACCTGCTGGCCTCCCACGGCTTCAGCTACGACAGCAGCTTGATGGGCGATGACGCTCCCTACCTGCTCCCCACAGGGGTAACGGGAAAGGACATTGTGGAGGTGCCCATCCACTGGCTGCTGGACGACGCTCCCCACTTCGCCTACGCGCCCGCGGCCAACCGGCTGGGGCCCATGCGCAACCCGGACGAGGTGTACACCAGTTGGGCCGCCGAATTCCAGGGACTCTACCGCTACGGCAGCGCCTTCAACCTGACCATGCACCCCCAGTACATTGGGCGTCCGGGACGGCTGCTGATGCTGGAGCGGTTGATTGCCCACATCCGCACTTTCCCTAACGTGGAATTCATGCGGGTGGTTGACGTGGCGGAGCTGTGGCGGCGGTGATGACCTGGGGAAAGGAACTTAGAGGAGGAAAAATGAACGGGCGGCCCGTTGTGGGCCGCCCCATGCTACTTTCTTAGTACTACAGTTGCAGATATGTGGTGAGGAGTTTCAGGCGGCGTCGGTAATGACAGCGCCGGGCCGTTGCTTGGTGCCGCCGTCTCCACTGAGACCACCGCAGCACTGATTCGTCCGTAGGGTGGTGTCTCCATATCAGCCGGTAGAGTAACCGCCGAACCTCGGGCACCGTCAGCGGTATCAGCCTTTCCTCCAAACTGGGGCAGCCCCCTTTTCTCCCAGACGTCCCGGCGACGATGCCTGGCGCCGTACCACCGCCAGGTAGGCGTGGGCCAGCATCGCCAGGGTGATGTGCCGGTACCAGCCGTCCCACCGGCGCACCTCGTATTGGTCCAGTCCCACCTGTCCCTTGGCCTCCTCAAAGCATTCCTCAATGGCCCACCGGGTTCCGGCCACCCGCACCAGTTCCTCCAGGGCTGTTCCCGTCGGGCCGTAGCACACGTAGTAGGCCAGTTCCTCGGGCTTGGCCACGCTGCGCCGGGCCAGCAGCCAGTACCCCTTGCCAGGTTCTCTCAGGGGCCGAATATCCACCAAGGCCCAGTCGTAGACCCGAGGACCCTTGGCCCCATCACCGGCGCTCAGCCGGACCCAGCCCGACTCTTCAACCCCAGACGCCAGCCGGTCAGCCCGCACTTGGCGCGGACCCTGGTCCGTCCCAGCCCACAACTTCTCATTGCTCTTGATGGCCAGCACGTGAGGAACGTCCCGCCGCTCCAGCCACAGCCGCAGGTTGCGGTCATTGCCGTAGACCTCGTCCCCGGTGGCCCAGCCGAAGGGGACTCCCGACTCCACCGCCCGTTCCAGCATCCGCCGGGCCAGTTGCGGCTTGGTGCGAAACGCCACTTGCTCCGGCACGCCAGCCTCCTCCCGGCGTTCCTGGTCATCGGCCCACACCTGAGGCAGGTAAAGCTCCCGGTCCAGCAGGGTCCTCCCCTTGGCAGTAGCGTAGGTCAAGAATACCCCAATCTGGCAGTTCTCGATCCGTCCCGCCGTGCCGCTGTACTGACGCTGCACCCCCACAGACTTGTTGCCCTTCTTCAGAAACCCAGTCTCGTCCACCACCAACACCCCGTTGGCGTCGCCCAGGTGCTCCACCACGTAGTCCCTGAGATCATCGCGAACCAGGTCCGCGTCCCAAATGTAGGTTGACAGCAGATGCTGCACCCCATAGGGTGTGGCGTCCCCGGCCTGCTCCGCCAGTTGCCAGCCGTTCTTGCGCTCCACCGGACTGAGCAGCCCTTTCAGATAGTCCAGCGATCGTCGACGTGGTTCGGGACGCCGGAACCGCCCCGCAATGCACTCGTGTACCCGGTCGATACCCTCAGCCCACCGGGCGACCTCTGCCACCCCATCCCCATGCACTGCCACAGCCTCACCTCACCACCCGTTGATTGCCCCAATCCTAGTCGTTTTCAATCTGCAACTGTAGTATTAGAGCCTGTTTACGATCTCTGGAATATGTTAAGTTGAGACTATTGCCAAGGGGGAGATAATCATGTCCCATTCATATCCCAGTGACGTTAGTCGTGAGCAATTTGCCCTGATTCTGCCTGCTTTGGAGTCGGTGCGCCGCCGGACCAAGCCCCGCACCGTGGAATTGTATGATGTATTCTGCGGGGTTCTGTACGTCCTGAAAAGCGGCTGCCAGTGGCGAATGCTGCCCACGGACTTCCCCGATTGGCGCACTTGCTACAAGTATTTCCGCCAATGGAGTGATCTGCCCGACCCAGAGGAAGAATCCATTCTGGAGCAGGTCTTAAAAAAAGTTGGTTGGCGCGGCCCGAGAGAGCAGTGGTCGGAAAGAGCAAACCAGCTTCTGCATCGTGGACTCCCAGAGCGTGAAGAATGCCGATAGCGCCGAGAACAAGGGTTATGACGCTGGCAAGAAGGTGTCGGGGATCAAGCGTCATATCGCGGTGGACACGCAGGGGTTGCCCCATGCAATTCACGTGACCACCGCCAACGTTGGCGACCGGGCTGGGGCTTTGACCATGTTTGGCCACTGCCGAGCCGATCTCAGCCAGGTGCAAAAGGTGCTGGTTGATGGGGGTTACACTGGGAAACCCTTTGCTTTGGCGGTGGAGCAATTGTTGGGAGCCACCGTCGAAGTGGTGCAACGCCATGAACTGCACACTTTCGTGGTGCTTCCGAAAAGATGGGTGGTGGAGCGGTCCTTCGCCTGGCTGGACAAATGCCGCCGACTCTGGAAGAACTGCGAAAGAAAACTCAATACCAGCCTCCAAATGGTGGTACTCGCCTTCACGGCGTTAATCCTGAGAAGATTGTAACCAGGCTCTTAGGAGGTTTTGCCTTCTTCCCGGCGGGATGGGGGTGGCTCGTCGAAGGACTGATTGTTGGCCAGGGCTTCTTCGCGGCGCTTGTTCCACGCTTCCCATAGTTCCCGCTCTTCCTGGCGTCCTTCCCTGCGCCCCTCCTCCATAAGCCTTCTCTTCAGGATTGGGTAGAAAATTACCATGCTAAACCGTATCACCTCCCACGTTAGTGCAGCGAAGTGTACACCGGCTGGTCCCATTGGCTTAGGAGGTTGAATTTTCCTCCCTACGGGATGGGGGTGGCTCGTCGAAGGACTGATTGTTGGCCAGGGCTTCTTCGCGGCGCTTGTTCCACGCTTCCCATAGTTCCCGCTCTTCCTGGCGTCCTTCCTGGCGTCCTTCCCTGCGCCCCTCCTCCATAAGCCTTCTCTTCAGGATTGGGTAGAAAATTACCATGCTAAACCGTATCACCTCCCACGTTAGTGCAGCGAATAAACCGATGCCTATGGCCCCGTTGGTAACATTTGCCAGCACCGGGATAAACTTCTTCGAGTCCCACTCTTCCAAGCCAAACGCCGCCAAGGATAACAGGACAACGAACCCGCAAACGTAGATCGCGGAGTATACAATCCAAGTGGCAATGTTCCTATCGGGCAGGTTCACACTTGCCTGCGGTCTTATGCGGTCTTATTTGGATGTAAAGCTGTTCTTCGTTGATTTTCCACCATTTCCAAGATTCCTGGGACGAAACAGCTTTAGCGATTCTCATTAGTATACATTATAAATACTCGATACCTGGCATATGTAGCCTGGCACTCCTCCCTCTTAAGAGCCGGGGTGGTTTCGGAAGCCGGGTCCCGGGTATATGACCATTCCCCGGACTGGCTTGGTCCTACAGGCCCATCATTGGCGGGTCTCGTGTAAGCGGAGGTTAAGCGCGGCCACCATCTTTGGGTTGCTGTAGCTGCGGTAGCGATATATATTAAGGTAACTTACGGAAGCGAGGTAACTATGCCCAAGGTGCACGACCGGGGAGGTTGGCCCACCGACGAGCCCATCGACCAGGACCCCCACCAGATTATGGACTGGGAGCGCCGCCTGGACGCGCTGCACAGCGTGCTGGGCGAGAAAGGACTGCGCCGCACCGACGAGATGCGGCGGGCCATCGAGTCCCTGGAACCCTCCCAGTACGAGGCCATGAGCTACTACGAGCGCTGGACAGCTTCCCTTGAGGCCATTCTGCTGGAAAAGGGCATCCTCACCGCTGCGGAAATCGACCGCAAGGTCGCCGAACTGGAGCAGTCCCAGGGTTGACCAGGTCATCGACAGAGTTAAAGTACCAGGCTGGAGACCGGGTGCGGGTGCGGGTGGACTCGCCGCCCGGCCATTTTCGTACCCCGGCATACATCCAGGGCAAGACCGGTGTGGTGGTTGCCCTCTGCGGCGTCTTCCCCAACCCGGAGTCCCTGGCCCACGGTGGCTCCGGTCTCCCCCGGCAGCCCCTCTACCGGGTGGAGTTCGCCCAGAGCGACGTTTGGGAACACTACCCCGGCCCGCCCGGGGACAAGCTCCTGGTGGACATCTACGAGCACTGGTTGGACCCCGCCTGAACTATTAGGAGGTCAACATGAGCAGCCAGCACCAAGGGCCGGTACACCAGCATCCCCCGGGGCAGGAGCATGACCCGCACCCGGGCGCAGAGCCGGACGAAGAACTGGGCTATTACGCCCAGCGAGCCAAGGCAATGGAGGCCCTGCTGGTGGAGAAGGGAATCTGCACCACCGAGGAAGTGGACCGGATGGTGCAGCAGATTGAGGTCCGTTCCCCGGCGGACGGCGCCAAGGTAGTAGCCCGGGCCTGGGTGGACCCGGAATTCAAGGCCCTGCTGCTGACTGACCCCAGGGCGGCCCTAGCCCAGATGGGGTATACCCTGCCGGAGACCACCCCCCAACTGGCGGTAATCGAGAATACGGAACAGGTGCATAACCTGGTGGTGTGTACCCTGTGTTCCTGCTATCCCCGGGCGCTGCTGGGCCGCCCGCCAGACTGGTACAAGAGCCTGTCCTACCGCTCCCGCGCCGTCATCGACCCTCGGGGGGTGATGCGGGAGTTCGGGTTGGAGGTGGCCGAAGACCGGCAGGTGACGGTGCTGGACAGCACCGCCGACCTGCGTTACCTGGTACTGCCCCAACGCCCCCCGGGCGCCGAGGGCCTGGCTGAAGAGGAACTGGCAAAGCTGGTGACCCGAGACAGCATGATTGGGGTCTCCAACCCCCTGGCCCCGGACCCGGCGGTGGTCGGATAGCCCACGCGCCCAACTCTCTCAAGACCCATTGGACATATTCCCGCAGTCCCCTGGGGCCTTCCGGTCCGGCGGGCGCTGCGATCTCCAACATAGAACATAGAACTAACCAGCAATAAAAAGGAGGAATCATGGCCGAGTACGCACATCCCGAATCCCTGGTCAGCGCCGACTGGGTGGCCGAGCACGGCAGCGACGCCAACGTCCGGCTGGTTGAGGTGGACGTGGACACCTCCGCCTACGAGCAGGGGCACATCGCCGGCGCGGTCGGCTGGAACTGGCAGAGTCAATTGCAACAGTCGGTGCAGCGCGACGTGGTCAGCAAGGAGGAAATGGAGCAACTGCTGGTAAGCTCCGGCATCGACAATGACACCACCATCGTCCTCTACGGCGACAACAACAACTGGTTCGCCTGCTGGGCCTTCTGGCAACTGAAGTACTACGGGCACAACGACGTGCGGATAATGAACGGAGGTCGGGCCAAGTGGGAGGCGGACAACCGCCCCCTGACCACCGATGCGCCCAACCACGCCTCCACCTCCTATCGGGCCAGCGAGCCCAACCAGTCAGTGCGGGCCTACCGGGACCAAGTGTTGGCCTCGGTCAACGCCGGCAACATCTCCCTGGTGGACGTGCGCTCCCCCGACGAGTTTTCCGGGGCGTTGCTGGCTCCCCCGGCCCTGCCCCAGGAAGGCTCCCAACGGGGTGGACACATTCCCGGCGCGGCCAACATTCCCTGGGGGCAGGCGGCCAACGAGGACGGCACCTTCAAGTCCGCCGACGACTTGCAGGAGCTATACGGTGGCAAGGGCATCGACGGTGGCCGGGAGACCATCGCCTACTGCCGCATCGGCGAGCGTTCCTCCCACACCTGGTTTGTGCTGACCCAGCTCCTGGGGTACGGCAACGTGCGCAACTATGACGGCTCCTGGACCGAGTGGGGCAGCATCGTCGGCGCGCCCATCGAAAAGTAGAGTCCATTCCTCTAAACCAGGGGTAGGCGGCCCGCAGGCCAAGACCCTCCCGACCCTGGCCTGCTGAGACAAGTTACCTTGCAGGACAGGGCGGGGATAGATAAAGAGGCAGAGCTCGGCTTCTTCAGGCGGCCCGCAGGCCAAGACCCCCCCGACCCTGGCCTGCTGAGACAAGTTACCTTGCAGGACAGGGCGGGGATAGATAAAGAGGAGAATTACCAAGAAAGGTTGACAAGCCGGCCCGATTAGTGTATCATCTTCCTATCAGGTAGGACGGTGAATGGCAATGGCGGGCAAGAGCTTTCGCAAGGGAATCGGCATCATAGAACTTCTGGAAATGTTCCCCAGCGATGATGCTGCCCGCCAGTGGTTCGAAGAAATCCGCTGGCCTGAAGGCCGCATTTGCGCCCACTGCGGCAGCGAGCGGACGCGGGAAGCAACCCACGCCAAGATGCCCTACTGGTGCTCCGATTGCCGGTCATACTTCTCGGTGAAGGTCGGTACGGTCATGGAAGCCTCGAAAATCGGCTATCGCAAATGGGCCATCGCCTTCTACCAGATTTTGACGAATCTCAAGGGCATAAGCTCCATGAAACTTCACCGCGACTTGGGCATCTCCCAAACGTCGGCTTGGTTCCTGGGCCACCGCATCCGCGAGGCCATGAGCGGCGGCGACCCGGTATTCTCCGGCCCCGTAGAGGCTGACGAGACGTATATCGGCGGCAAGGAAGGGAACAAGCACGAGTCCAAGAAGCAGCGAAAGGGCCGGGGACCCGTCGGCAAGACCGCGGTTGCCGGAGTCAAAGACCGGGAGACCAACCAGGTTGACGCCGAGGTTGTGGAGCACACCGACGGACCAACGCTCCAGCAGTTTGTTCACCAGCGCACCGACTCGACGACCTTGGTGTTCACCGACGAAGCGGCGGCCTACAACCGCCTCAACCGGCCCCACGAGGCCGTTGCCCACAGCGTAGGGGAGTATGTGCGAGACATGGCCCACACCAATGGGATGGAGTCCTTCTGGTCCATGCTCAAGAGGGGCTACGTCGGGATTTACCACTGGATGTCGGTCAAGCACTTGGACCGCTACGTTACCGAGTTCGAGGGGCGCCACAACCACCGCCTCAACGACACCCTGAAGCAGATGGCAGAGCTGGTGCGGGGTTGCATCGGCAAGCGGCTCCGGTATGTGGACCTGATAGCCTAGACAGGAATTAAACTCAACATGAAAGAAGACGCCGCGATTGGTTCTATGGTACGCCGCTATAACGACAATCTCCGCAGACGCGCGTGTCTCCTGTCAGAGATTGCCGAAGTTGGCAGGAGACTGAAAGCGTTGGGCAGCGCCTGTGTCGATGATCCCAGCGAGATAGAGGTTGCACGGGAGGGATGGCGCATTCCCAAGCACGGTTTTGTCCCTGCCGGGTCCCAAGAACTAATCTCCTTAGACATCGAATCATTCTCGCAGATGATTCACGACCTCACTGAGGTCAACCAGGAATTGCGCCGGAGCGAAGAACATCTTCGGCAAGCTGGGTTGACCAGCATCATTACCTCGTCTTCGTGACCTGGTAGCACAGGGCAATGGGCGGTTGGCGTTGGTAATCATGCTCCCCCTTCCGTCCTCGGTCAGTGTTCAGGATGCGTCCTCAGCATCGCCTCCGCTGCCGCCCATGCGAGGCGGGCCATATCTTCGAAGGCCTCATCCCCTTCAAATTTGACACCCTGTGATCCCGGGTATAATTCTTTACTGCTGTGGTCTGCTGATAGTAGGCCAACCAGTGCCTGCCCAGCGTAGTATTCCAGCAAGGTCATCCCGCCCATATCTTCGGGACTTCTCACCGGAAATATCGACCTGTTATGAGTGACCATGCCTGCCCTCCTCCTCTGCTCGCCGCTTTAGCCAGTTGGAGCGTTCCTCGACATAGAAAACCTCCTCAAATCCACGGTAGAAATCTCGCTTGGTCTAGTCATAACGCTACTTGAAGAGCCCAGAATCCGTCAGCAATCGTCATAGTCTCCCCGAATGGAAAGTCAACTATACTGCCGACAATATACCTTTTCAGGTCAGGGAGGCTAAAGCAAGATATGATTGTGGAAATGGAATCCAGACTAGCTTGGGCCAAAATTCAAGGCCCTCAGGACCTCTTCACTCGCTTGGCCCTCTTCCTAAATATGTTATTCGGGATAGCCAGGATAGTGCTGGTCCCGGTACAGATTGTTACGACCACAGTCAGTGGCCTTGCGATAGCTTTGACGTTCGGGCTGCTTCTCTTACCTCTAACCGTTATCTGGTGGGTGATGATTTATCCCTTGCTTGGAAGTAGCTTTCTCTGGATTAAAGTGCCCTTTCTGAGACCTTTTCTGGTTCCCTGCATAATCGTTGCCTTTATAGGTGCGACTTTTGTTCAGCTAGTCTCAAATCCTGATGGGCCAACTGATAGACACACGAAGATTGTACTATGCGAAGCTTGGCCTTTGACTTGGCTTGTGTTCCGACCTCTCTAGGGTGTGGACAAGGGTACAATCGCGGGACTAATCAACCAATCCGCCCGTTATTCGGCGTGTAATGGCCCTGGCTTCAGCATCCAGTGGTTATGCCGACCTTCCTTACCGAAACAGTTTTCTGCCGGCTGCCTTGATCTGGCTCTTTGCCCCACGATTGGGCAACCTCCGAGTCTTTTACGCCGCCTTGATAGCCCGCCGTATCCGTCCAGGGCGTTGCCTCTTCGCTATATGAAAATCCTCCGGAGCGAGACCTTCGCCGGAGGATATTGCCAATGGCCGGGATAAGCTGGTAACATCAGCATGTCCTGGACATAGGAACCGCACTGTTGAGGCGAAGGTTCCGCGCTTGCCCGCTGTTAGCGCAGCGGGTTTTGCGTTTAGAATGAATTGATTCTATCAGCCTTCATATGGGCAGTCATCCTTTCTTAGTAATTTCCTATGCTAAAGGCCAGGGTTAGCAGCAACAGGGTAAGTATCGGCTTGGTTGGGTCCCTGAACCAGTAGCCCATTATTCATCTCCTATGAAGGTTAGGTCTGGTTTTGCCCACCGCTATTTTCGGTGTTGGATGAACTCGTAACCGTTTATTTGCCGCACGTCGGTGGTTTTCACGTGCTCAGTCCACTCTTCCAGACGTGGGCCCACCGGCCATACCGCGTCCATGGTGTAGTAGATGAGGTCGGTGAGCGCGTTGTCCAGCAGGAAGATGCCAATCTCCTGCTCCAAATTATTGCGCTTCACCGGGTCCACCTCGGCCTGCGCCGCAATCATCTTCTCCTCGATCCAGGGATGCTCTATCCCTCGATTGAAAGGATTGGCGCTGAGGTAACTGCCGTAGCCGGCAGCCGGTGTGGGGATGGGGGACCCGGCGTGGCAGGTGTATCCTTGGTAGGTGCGGCCTACCAACTGCGGGCGCAGAGTGCCGTAGGGAATCCGCTGGAAGTTCACGTCCAGCCCAATGTCGTTAAACATCTGGGCGATGACCTCGCAGGACTCCACCTCGGCGGGGGCGCCGCGAATGGAAGGCGTCAGGGTAATCTCAAACCCGTCGGGATAACCGGCCTCGGCCAGCATTTCCTTGGCCCGCTCCGGGTTGTACTCCGGCCAATCCCGCCCTTCCAGGAGGTGCAGGTAGTCGGTGTACCCGGCCAGTGGAATCCTGATATGCCCGTGACCGGAGAGGATGGTCTCCACCAGGGCTTCCCGGTCGATAGCCGTCAGCAGGGCCCGCCGGACTTTCCGGGCCTGGGCCCACTCCGGGGAATTAAAGTCCGGGCTGGCCGATACCCAGGGCAATTCCGGGTCGTAACCCGGCCTCGGCTCTACGCCGGGAATGGGGTACCAGTTGCCGTAGATTCTCATCCGCATCAGGATGGCGTTGGGCACCGACATGACCCTGGCCCCGGGCACCGACTCCACCAGGGGTATGGAGTCAAAGGACATGAGGAAGGTGTCCAACTGGCCGGTCTGGAACCCGGCCAGGCGCGAGGACTCCTCCGGAATTTCCCAGTACACCAGCTCGGCGAAGTGGGGAGTCTGACGCCAGTGGTCTTGCACCGCCTCCATCTTCCAGAACTCGCCGGTGCGATGGTCCACAATCTCCCAGGGGCCGGTGGCGGCAATCTGCTCACTGGCCGCCTCAACTCCCATCTCCTCGGTCTGCTTCTTGCTGGCAATGAATGTGGAGCCGCCGCCGGGCACCATGTGCCAACGCTCGGCAATGATGCCGACCACCGGCTCGCCGGTGTTGACCTTCACGGTATAACGGTCGGGCGTCTCCGAGCCTGGCCGGTCTTCCCAGAAGACTGCCAGTTGGCCCGCCCGGGGGTGCTTGCTAAGGCCCCACTGCCGCATGGACCAGACCACATCCTCGGAGGTCATTTCCCCGTAGCCCTTGTGGAATTGGACTCCCTCATGGAGCTTGAAGGTCCAGGTGAGGAAGTCGTCGGACAGGCTCCAGGTGTCCGCCAACATACTCAAGACGTTGCGCTCCAGGTCCTGCATCAACAGTCCCTCGCCGATGGGCGCCGTGGAGTGGACGAAAATCTGCGGGTTACCCAGGGTGCTGGGGTGGAGGAAGAAGGGCCCCATTTCCTTCAAGCCAACGTTGATGGCGCCCTCGGGCTGGACCATCGCCACCGGAGGGGCCATCGTTGGTTGGGACACTGCTGTGGGCGCAGCCGGGGCCTCTTTGGGCGTGTCTGGTTGGGCCGGGGCGGGCTGCTCGGGAGCCGGTTCCGCCGGCGCGGCGGTGCCGCAAGCCAGGATGAAAGCCAGCGCCAACGTTGCCAGGACGCCCACTAGCCCGACTGTTCCGCTCCGCCCGGTATGTTCGTTATTCTGCTGCATATCGTCGTTACTCTCTCTAATATCGCTTGTGTTCTTTACTTGGGGATTGTCGATGTAACTTCCACGTAAGGCAGCCCACCGGCGTTTGAGAGGTTATCCGATTCAAGCCACCCGAAATTTGTCCGAATGTTGCATCGCAACAAGGGCTGGTTCCTGGAGTCCTACCCATCAACCGATGTCTGGTAAAATACAAGTGGGACGTGTTCAATCACGTCTCTGCGATGGGTCCCAGGTGCTAAGTTTGGACGACTACCCACCTGGGGCCTGTTCGTTTATCGCCTGGTCACAATAGGGGCCGTGGCTACTCTTCTTTTATCTCGTGGCACCTCCTCAGTCCTAATTCGTTAAATACGTCCACCAGCTTGGAAGTGGAGCATGTGTCCAACGTTTTCTGTTATATAATGCGCTATAATCGCTGTTTCGCTAGTTTTTATTATAATAAGATTATATAGTTACCTAGCAATATATGAAGATTAAAATATCGATTCGATGTATAGATAGCACCGTTGGGCAATTCTAGTTATTGGGAAATTCGTTGTCAACTCTTGAATATATGACCCGGGGTCTTTCCTTTTCCCCACTCCACCTTCGGGTAGTGCAGGCTCTGGGCGCAGCGAGGGTTCTAAAGTCTACGGTTATCACAAGTCCCCTTACCCCAGAATGACGGCGGCGAATGGCAGCCTACCGGGGAGCTTTGTCTAGCCTCCACCCGTAGAATCGAAAGACCTTGTATATAACATCCGGCAATAGCCAAAATCTCCCAACAGCCTCCGTTTCGTTCAATAGCATCGTCAGAGCGCCCGTCGAAGGGTAGCCTCCACCCCACAAAATAGGGCTGGAAAGACCAAGCAGGGGCGAGGTTGGACCTCGCCCCTGCTGTTTTGACTTGATAGGAGCCCCTGAGACTTCTATCGTAGGCCGGTTCCGGCGCGTAACATTCTTTTTACAAAGCGGCAACACCGGCGTAACAAGTCCTGCGTAGTCTTGTCAAAAGTGGTAAACAAAATGCTTGAGCGAAAATTCGCCAGATAATTAGGCTAATAGCGGGCCAAAGGCCACAACCTTATCCTAAATTGGGGGATTATATGTTACGCAGGGCACTTCTACTAGCTATGGCAGGGCTGCTGGCGGCGGGGATTTTGGGGGGATACAATGTGGCCTTCGCCCAAGAGATGACCGACGCGGAGCGGATTGCAGCGCTGGAAAACGACGCTTCAAACATTCCGATAATGTTTGGCGCGTTCCTGGTGTTCTTCATGCAAGCCGGTTTCGCCTTCCTGGGTGCCGGCCTGATTCGGGCCAAGAATACTACCAACTACATGACCAAGAGCTTCATGGACTTTGCCATCGCCTCCCTCTCCTTCTGGGCCTTCGGGTTCGCCCTGATGTTTGGAGCTTCGGCGATGGGCATCGTCGGCACGGACAACTTCTTCGTCCTTGACGGCGGAGAAAACAATTCCAACTACGTTAGCTGGGTGTTCCAGATGGTCTTTGCCGGCACCGCCGCCACCATCGTGGCGGGAGCCGTTGCCGAGCGGACCAAGACCCAGGCTTACCTGGCTTACAGCTTCCTCATCGGCGCAATTATCTATCCGCTCTACGGACACTGGGTATGGGGCGGCGGCTGGCTGGGAACTGACCCGGTAACCGAAGTAGCGCGTCTGGCAGTAATTGGGCTGCCGGCAGCGGTTGACTATGCCGGTTCCGGCGTGGTCCACGCCATGGGCGGCTTCATCGCCCTGGCCGGGGCTGCCGTGGTGGGAGCCCGCAGCGGCAAGTTCAACCGGGACGGCACCGCCAACTTTATTGCCGGACACAACTCCACCTACGTAATCATCGGCACCTTCATCCTGTTCTTCGGCTGGTTCGGGTTCAACATCAACACCGGCGACTCCATCGGGCTGAACGCCATGAACACCTTGCTGGCCGGCGCCACCGGCGCGGTGGTCGCGCTTTACATCCAACTGGCCCGCACCAACAAGCTGGACATCCTGATGGCGTGTAACGGCGCGCTGGCCGGACTGGTGGGCATCACCGCTCCGGTAGCCTACGTGGCTCCCTGGGCCGCCGTCGTGATTGGCGCGATAGCCGCACCCATAATGATGCTGTCGGTCAGCTTCATTGAGAAGGTGCTGAAGATCGACGACCCGGTGGGCGCTGTATCGGTGCACGGCACCTGCGGACTGTGGGGGCTGTTGGCCGTGGGAATATTCGCCAACGGCACCAACGACGTTAACGGTCTGGTGAGCGGCGACCCCATGCAGATAGTGTCCCAGCTAATCAGCATGGGCGTGGTCTTGAGCTGGGCCCTGGTGACCGGCTTCGCCATGTTCCTGATGCTGAAGATGACCATGGGCGTACGAGTCACCGAGGCAGAGGAGTTGGAAGGGTTGGACGTATCGGAGCACGGTATTGAAACCTATCCCGAGGCGTCTGCCGCCAGAACTTAACCAATGCATTGAACCCTCCTTTCTCTCTTCTGTGTAGGCCGGGGGTTGTGGCCGCCCCCGGCTTTCACTTTGCCCGCCGCATTCCCGGAATCGCCCGAAAGCACACCGCCTCAGACTAATGTACAATGCCCTGACCGCGGAAATTCCGGTTTCCCAAGAACCTCTGCCAACGTCGAGTCAGGCCCACCTCGATGCAGGGTCTTTCAGTGGTCACCACCCCGCCTTCGCGGAGTGCAGGCTCTGAGCGAAGCGAAGGGTCTAAAGCCCCCAACCAGAACACCCTCCACCCCTGGATTCCGGCGCAGGCCGGAATGACGGTGGGGGTGGCCTCTAGCTTGTAGTGAGCCGGTCCCACAAGGTCGGAGGGGTGACAGTTGTGGGCGGCGGGAACCTTCCTGAAGAGAATCGGGCCTCCCAAAAACTCCTTCAGATGTAACATAAAGTTAACATTTTTGAAAATAGTATGTAACAACTCCCCTCCATACTGGGGAACATCAAATCTGAACCGGGAGCGTCACGATGGAAATCCTTGCAGCAGCCGGCACCTTCGTAGGACTATTCAGTTTGTGGGTGCTGCTCCCCAAGAAATTTCTCAAGAAGTAATCACCCCTTCCACCACCAAGGTTAGTTGTGTACATCTAAAAAGTGGGGCTATAGGAGTCCATGCTCGGGGGTTGTCCCGGGGCATGGGCTTTCTGCACTTTTTAGACCATCGGGTAATTTCCAATAGAGTTTCCTCCAGGACTTGCCGGTCGCCGGTACAGTCTTAGGAATCCCAAAGAGAAGGGAGGAAAAGAACTACCAAATGGGTACGGCAGATACCGCCTGGGTATTGGCGTCATCAGCCGCGGTGCTGTTGATGACTCCCGGGCTGGCTTTCTTCTACGGTGGGTTGGTAAGCCGGAGGAACGCCAACGGCACCATAATGCACAGCTTTATGGCCATGGGGCTGGTGGGCGTGGTGTGGGTGTTGTGGGGTTACAGCCTGGCTTTTGGCCCAGACGTGGGGGGTATCGGCTTCGTTGGCAACTTGGAGTGGTTTGGGTTGTTGGGTGTGAGCGCTAGCGAAGCCGGTCCCTACGCCGATAATATTCCCCACCAGGCATTCATGATCTTCCAGGGCATGTTCGCCATCATCACTCCGGCCCTGATAACCGGCGCATTCGCCGAGCGCATGAAATTCAGCGCCTATGCCATCTTCGTCGTCCTGTGGGCAACCATAGTCTACGCGCCCGTAGCCCATTGGGTCTGGGGTGGCGGATGGCTGGAAAGTATGGGGGCATTGGACTTCGCCGGCGGCACGGTGGTGCACATCAACTCCGGCGTTGGCGCCCTGGCAGCCGCGTTGATTATCGGCAAAAGAACGGGATTCGGCAATCAGGAAATGCGTACCCACAATGTTCCCCACAATGTTCCCATGGTGGTGCTAGGAGCCGGGTTACTGTGGTTCGGCTGGTTTGGTTTCAATGCCGGAAGCGCCCTCAGCCCCAATGGCACGGCAGTCAACGCTTTCGTGGTTACCAACACCGCCGCCGCCGCCGCAGTCATCGGGTGGGTCGCCATGTCCTGGATATTTGGCCGCAAGCCCAGCGTCATCGGCGCGGCCTCGGGGGCAGTGGCCGGACTGGTGGCAATTACCCCGGCAGCCGGGTTCGTCGGGGCGATGCCCGCCATAATCATCGGCGCGGGGGCCGGCATCATCTGTTACGGAGCCATTGAATTACTGCTAAAATTGAAAGTGGACGACGCCCTGGCCGTGTGGGGTGTTCACGGCATGGGCGGCACCTGGGGCGCGCTGGCTGCCGGCATTTTCGTGGGCATCGGCTTCGGGTCCCTGGCTGAAGGCGTCAGTCGGGGAGAACAGATACTGGTCCAACTGGTTGGCATCGTAGTTACCTGGGCTTGGGCATTCATTATGACTGGCATAATATTGCTGGCCCTCAAATACACCATCGGGTTACGGGTCTCCCCGGCGGAAGAGGAGGCCGGGCTGGACCTCTCCGAGCATGGCGAGGGGGCGTATACGCCCTAGAAGCCGCCGGACCTGGGGCCGGACAGAGTCTGCGGCGACTGAGCGCCCGCATTGACTTGAAAACGGCTCGCCGAAGAATAATAATGGAATAAAACTCGCGAGGTTTGAGCTATGAGTTACTACAAGGCAGAATACATTTGGATCGATGGGCAAGAACCCACGGCCAAGCTGCGCTCCAAGGGCAAGATTGTTCCGACGGGGGAGGATCTGCCTATCTGGGGATTCGACGGTTCCAGCACTAGCCAGGCCCCGGGGGAAAACTCTGACTGCGTTTTGAATCCGGTCTTCGTCTGCCCCGATCCGGTCCGGGGCGGGGACAACAAGCTGGTGATGTGCGAAGTCCTGCTCACCGACATGTCGCCCCATCCTTCCAACACCCGGGCCGCTTGCGCTGCGGCGGCAGAAAAGTTCGGCAGTTTCGATACCTGGTTCGGCATTGAGCAGGAGTATACTTTCTTCAAGGGTGCGCGGCCCCTGGGCTTCCCGGAAAACGGCTTCCCACCGCCCCAGGGCGGCTATTACTGCGGCGTGGGCATAGACGAAGTATTTGGCCGCCCCACCGTGGAAAAACACATGGACGCCTGCCTCGAAGCTGGCCTGATGATTTCCGGCATCAACGGCGAGGTTATGCCGGGACAATGGGAGTTCCAGATTGGCCCCTTGGCCGCTCCTGCGGTGGGGGACCACCTGTGGGTGGCCCGGTGGCTCCTCTACCGTATCGGCGAGGAGGACGGGATAACCGCAACTCTGGACCCCAAGCCGGTTCGCGGCGACTGGAACGGCGCGGGAGCCCACCACAACGTTTCCACCAACCAGATGCGGGAGAGCTACGACGCGTGCATCGCCGCCGCCGAAGCCCTGGCGGCCAACCACGACAACCATATCGTCAACTACGGCCACCGGATTGAAGAGCGGTTGACCGGCCTCCACGAGACCTGCGCTTACACCGAGTTCAGGTATGGCGTTTCCGACCGGGGCGCGTCGGTGCGGATTCCGTGGCAGGTTGCCCGGGACGGGAAGGGCTACATCGAGGACCGCCGCCCCAACGCCAACGTTGACCCCTACGTTGCCACCAGGCTGATAATCGAAACGGTATGCGGAGCAGCTACCGCCGCCTAAGGCTTACGGGACATTCCAACTGCCCAACGCCGCCTCCAGGGGCGGCGTTGGCATGTATGAAGCATGGCCAGGTGGCTTATCCGGCGGCGACAGGGTCCCAAAAGCCGCACCCTTCGCCCCGATGTTTCCCTGGCTCCCTACTATGGGCTACAATAGGTTTAACTCCACCGGGGTGAAGACTTATGATAACTGACGACCGGGACGCCGGGCGTGAATACGTGCTGCGGAGCGCCAGGGACAACGATGTTAAGTTCATCCGCCTCTGGTTCACCGACATATTGGGCAACCTGAAGGGGTTTGCCCTCAACGTGGACGACCTGGAAGACGCCATTGAGCGGGGCGTGGGGTTTGATGGTTCGGCCATCGAGGGCTACGCCCGCAGCGACGAGAGCGATATGCGGGCCTTCCCGGACCCCAGCACCTTTGCCCTGCTGCCCTGGCGGCCCCGCCAGAATGCGGTGGCCCGTATGTTCTGCGACATTTACACCCCCAGGGCCGAACCCTTCATGGGCGATCCCCGGCAGGTGTTGAAGCGCAACCTGGAACGGCTGGCCCAGTTGGGCTACATTTACTACGTGGGGCCGGAGTTAGAGTTCTTCTACCTGAAGAGCCCGGAGGAACCGGAACCCCTGGACCGGCACGGTTACTTCGACCAGCTTTCCAGCAGCATCTCCTCGGACCTGCGCCGGGATACGGTGCTCAACCTGTCGGAGCTGGGCATTCCGGTGAAATACTCCCACCACGAAGCCGCCCCCAGCCAGCACGAGATCGACCTTCAGTACACCGACGCCCTGACCATGGCCGACAACGTGATGACGGCAAAGTTGGCTATTAAGGAATTGGCCCAACTGCGGGGCGCTTACGCCACCTTCATGCCCAAGCCTCTACCCGGGGTCAACGGCTCCGGGATGCACACCCACCAGTCCCTGTTCCGGGGCAACCAAAATGCCTTCTACGACGTGGACGACGAGTACCATCTATCCTCGGTGGGCAAGCGGTTCATCGCCGGGCTGGTCCGCCATGCGCCGGAGATTACCCTGGTAACCAACCAGTGGGCCAACTCCTACAAGCGGCTGGTGCCCGGCTACGAAGCGCCGGTGTACATATCCTGGGCCTACACCAACCGCTCCGACCTAATCCGGCTGCCGGCCTACAAGCCGGGCTACGAGACCTCGATACGCATCGAGTACCGGGCGCCGGACCCGGCCTGCAACCCCTACCTGGCCTTCAGCGCTATGTTGGCCGCTGGCATGAAGGGCATCGAGGAGGATTACCCCCTGCCGCCGCCGGTGGAAGAGAATGTGTTCCTGATGTCGGAGGAAGAGCGGCAGACCCGGGGCATCAAGGCGCTGCCCGCCAGCCTGGGGGAAGCGATTTCCCTGGCCGAAAACAGCGACCTGTTGCAGCAGACCCTGGGGCCACACGTCTTCAGCAGCTTCATCCAAAACAAGAAGATTGAGTGGGAGCAGTACCGCTCCACCCTCAGCGATTACGAGATTGCCCGCTACCTGCCCCATTTGTAGGGCAGATAAGGGGCAGTAGCAATACCCCCGCCAAGTAGCCCTACCGCCCCACTTTGATCGCAAAACTAGCGCCGCTCATCCCGGCGCAACACCAAGCGGCTGCGGCGCTGCTCCGACCGAAAACCAACGTAGGTCATACCCCGCCTCCGCTCTATACTCAGGGCCGTGAGGCCCCGGCCCTCGACATCCAGTGACACTTCGCCCGCCAGGGCAAAGACATAGTCTCGTTCTTCCGGCAGTTCCAGTTCCAATGTTACGCTCCCATCGGCAACGACGATGGCCTTCACCTGCCGGGCCGACACGGTAACATACTTGTCGACGAAGCCCAGCAGTCCCAGTCCGTTCACCACCGGCGGCAGGACCAGGAAACGAAACCCGCGAAGGCCCAGGCTTCCCGCCAGTCGTCCTTCCTGGAACACCCGCTGGGCGAAGTAATCATAGGCTGGGCGTCCGCCGTCTTCCCAAAAGGGTTGCAGGTCCACCTGGTAAGGCGATTCGGCGTCGGCCAGGTTAAAAAGGGCCAGGTAAGTCCAGCGGAAACCGTCAATGGTGGTGGTAGTGTAGAAGCCCATCACGTCGGAGCCCAGGGTTGACGCCAGGGGAACCGGGGGATGGTCCGGTTGGGAGAGGGTCCCGTCGGGAAAGGCCAGACGATCAATGATGTTCCCATCAACGAAACCGGCCTTGTCCCCAATGCCCACAACGCCCCCGCTCAGCGCCCGGGCCAGGGCCTGCATCTCCGCATCGGGTTCGGCAAAGCCCTCCGGATGCTCTCTGTTAGTGATAAACACATCGTAAGAGGGGGCCAGCCCCAGCGCCCCAGCCAGCAGGGACAGCAGCAGGTTCTGGCGCAGGTTGCGCTGCGGGGTGTTGGGGCTGCGGTATTCAGCGATGTAACGGCCCAGGTGGGCCAGTTGTCCCGCCTGGTGGTTCACGTAGTCGGTGGACGTGCGGACGGCGATAACGTTGTCGTGTTGGGTTGAAGCCAAGTAGTGGCCCACGGTGGGCATACACAGCATCACCTCCAGCCCCGCTTCGGCCATGGCCCGGCACAGGCCCCCGAACCAGGCATCGGCAGCCCCCACACGGTCGCGCAGAGATCGCGAGTTCTGAAGCTGCGTGCGCAGGAAATCAGGCCAGATGCCCATCGCGCCCCATTCCTTGAACTCCCGGGCCCGGTCCTGGTAGAAATCGTGACCCGCCGGGTAGGCCGAGCCTTCATCAACGACAAACTGGTAGGAACTGCGATGCTCGTTGTCGAGATCGAAGGCGGACATGTGCAGCAACAGGGGCAGCCCGGTCTCCTGGGACACCGCCCGCAAGCCCTGGGGGAACTTTTCCGGGTGGGGACGGTAGCCCTTGGCGAAGCCCACCCGGTCGAAGAGGTACCACAGGTCGAGGCCGAAGTAACGCACGGGTACGCCGCCCTCCCGGAAGTAGTCGGCCAATCGTCCCAGGGTGTCGGCGTTGGTGGGGCGAAACAGGTCGGCGTAGTAGCCGCCGTAGCAGTTCCAAAATCCCAACTTGCCGACCAGGGCGCTCGCTCGACCGGCGTCGGGTTGCTTTCCCCCATTCCGGCGCAGGAGCCGGCCCCAGCGGTACACGGTGTCCCCGAGGCCCGTCCCAAAGGATAGGATGGTGCGGGTGGTGGTATCCCGGGGGATGAAGTCAACCGAGCCGTGAATACCCCGGGCCACCGCCGGACCGGAGGGGGTGTCCAACAGCCGCAAAGGGCTGATTAAGAAGTGGTCCAGGGGGGCCATGACCAGGGTATTGTCCTCGGAGTCAAAGGCGATGAGGGGGCCAAAGGGCTTCTCGCCGGTCTGATGAAGGTCGGCGGTGGGCGAGAAGTCAGCCCGGCGCAGCGTTTCCGGCAGGCTTGCCAAGTCTGGCGCTACTGCCGCGTCGGGGAAGCTGCCGCCAATGCCGGAGCCCTCGCCTCCCCGCAGGCCCCAGGTGTAGGTGAGGTAGGCCAGCCCCGGGGCCAGCCGGACCACCGGGGCGTTGAAGGTGGTGTTATAGAAACTGTCCTCCAGGGCCGTTCCCGCCAGGTCTCGGAGGGTAATAACCTCCACCACCAGGTCCGGCGCGGCGCGATACAGCTTGAGTCGCTGTTGCACCAAGGGACCGGTTGCGTCGGCATACACCGAGACCAGCGCGTCAAACTCTCCCAGGACGTCCCACCCCTCTTCTTGGGAGGTCGACGCCAGGATCAGGGAGCCATCGAAGCTCCAGAGCCAGCGCTGGTCGATGGGGATTCCAAGGCCCAACTCCGCGACCATCGGCCTTCCCCGGTAGGTGACGGCGACACCGCCGCCGGGGCGGGGGTCAGTTCCAGGTCTCCGCTACGCATCAACTCCTCCTGCGTTCCGGCGGTGGGGACGACAAACAGCCCGGGGGCGGGTTACATACCCGCCCCCGAATCTCTGTCCCAGATGTAGCCCCGCCGCCGACCGTTACCCAGCATACATCTCGTCCATCAGGGCTTCGCGCCATTGGACTCCCTGGGGCAAGACCCGCTCGATGGCCCGCACCTTGTAGTAGCTGTCGCCGGTGCCCGGCGGGTCGCCGCCGTCGGCCACGGTGTTGGCGGCCTGGAGCAACAGGCGGCGGGCGTGGACGATGGCCATGTCGCTGCGGGACAGGTTCTCCCGGCTGCGGTCAACGATGGCCCCCATGCTCTCCTGCACGGCCACGTCCTGGGCGTTGATGCCCTCTATTCCGGTGAAGGTCTCCTTCTTCTGCACCTGGCGGTCGATGAACCAGTCGTTGCCCCGGTTGCCGACGGTGCGGAAGTCGGGCAGCAGGTTTTCCGGCCCGCGACCGTAGCCCTGCTCCATGGCCAGCCACTCATCATCGGATATTGGCTGGTCGCCGTAGCTGTAGACCCAGTTGTAAATCATGCAGTTGTAATCGTCCATAGGCACCCACATGTGCCCGGAGACGATGGCGTGGGACGACCGGCCCCGGTGGGCCGACTGGCTGGGCCGACACTGGTGGAAAGGCATAACGTAGTGGTAGGCGCGGACATGGCTGCCCCGCTCGCCCAGGGGGCGAACCCCGGCGTAGCGGTAGCCGTAGTCGGTCACGTCCACCTCGACGGCGGGAGCGCCGCCGGTGACCAGGTCCGAGTCTACCCGGATGCCGGCGCGATTGGTCTCGGTGGTTATGGTGCGGTGCAGTATGGGGGCGTGGGCGGTGTCGATACCGCCCTCCAGTCCCTGGAGCCAGTTGCATTCCTGCCGGCTCTTGGACACGTGACGGAATCCCGGGGGCACCTGGGTCCACTCGAAGTTGGGAGGAGCCGGGCGACGTTCCTCCGGCCCCAGGTACGCCCACACCACTCCGCCCTGCTCAAGGGTAGGGTAAGACTTGATGCGGACCTTGTCCTTGAAATCGCTGTCGGGGGGCTCGTTCATCATGTCCAGGCACCGGCCCTCCACGTCGAACTTCCAGCCGTGGTAGACGCAGCGCAGTCCGTACTCCTCGTTGCGGCCCAGGAAGAGGGAGGCCAGGCGGTGGGGACAGGACTCGTCCAGCAGGCCAATCCTGCCCTGGGTATCCCGAAAGGCTATCAGGTCTTCGCCCAAGAGCCGCACCCGCGCCGGGGGACAGTCCGGCTCGGGTATTTCCGTGGATAGCACCGCCGGCATCCAGTAGCGGCGCATCACCTCGCCCATAGGGGTGCCCGGGTCGGTCCGGGTGAGGACTTCGTTGTCCGTGCGACTGAGCATGTGGTCCCTCCTTCCCTCGGGCCAATGTCGGTGTTGGGCCAGCGGGTAAGTTTGGTTTCTATAGTTGCGCTTCTCAGTATACGAAAACCTGGGGCGGTCAGCCAGTGGCGGGCGAGATGCGGCAGGCGAAAGGCGCAATCCTCACCCCTTACCACCCTGGATTCTGGCCTCCGCCGGAATGACGGTGGGGAGTCCCCAACAGGGAGGAACCAAGGTGTATACTATTATCAAACACCAGAGAGAACAGCAGCCATGACTTCCCAAGAACCCGAGCCGCACATCAACCCGGAGACCCTGGTAGCGCGGATCATAGCCGAGCTACAGGCCAACCCCGACGCCCAGCGTCTGTTGCTCCGGGCCCTGTTGACCAACGAATTCCTGGGAATGCCCGCCCGGCTGGACCGCATAGAACAGGACATCATCGAGATCAAGGCCGACGTGGCCGAACTGAAAGTCGACGTGGGTAATATTAGGACCAGGTTGGGCCACCTTGAAGGAGATTCCTTGGAGGGAAGGGTCCACCGTTCCGTCAGGCCCCTCCTCATCCAACGACTGGGCCTGAGGCGGCCTCAGTTGATGCAGAGCGCCTTCCAGGACCCCAGTAGCGACCTGCTGGACTCGGTGGACGATAGCCTGGACGACGGCCGCATCAACGAACGACAGCTCGTCCGCATAGGCTCTACCGACGCCATCCTCCGGGCCCGCCGCCCCGGCAGCAATCAGAACGTGTGGGTCGCCGTGGAAGTTTCCAACAAGGTGGGCAACGAGGACATAACCCGGGCCCGGGAAACTGCCGATGCCCTGGCCACAGTATTTCAACAGGAGACGCTGGCGGTGGTGGTCGGTTACTCCATCGACCCGCCGGACCAGCAACGGGCCAACGATGCGGACGTCGTTTACCTGGAGATAAGCAGACCGAGTTAAAGGGGCGGGTCGCTCCAGTTTAACCGGCGTACTATTGCTTTCCACATCCCCACCATGCCCGCCCGTGAAAACCCGGTCGGCGCCAAAGCCCTATCCAGAAAACGGACAGACCCCTAAAATCCCCGTGCCGCCGCCCACAAATCCACCCGCTTTTCACGGACTGGGCCACCCATCACACGGCCCAACAACTTCTGCACCAAGGACCAGCTAGATGGACAACACCACGTCCACCAGGGCTATCTTGCCCTCCTGGACCGCCGCCAGGGCATTCTGCAGGGCTGGTTTCAACTCGGACGGGTCTTCCACCCGGACGCCGTAGCCGCCAAAGGGGTCCACCAGCTTCTGGTAGTCCGGGCCGGGAATGTGTACTCCGTGGTAAATGCCGGAAGTGGCGGCGTCGCCGTCAGGGTAGTAATGCAAGTGGTTGCTGCGCATGGCCTCGTAGTTGCCGTTGTTGAACACCACGGTCAGGAAGGGCAGGTTGGCCTCCCCGGCCACGCCGAAGCTCTGGGTCACCGGGTTGTAGAGTAAGCCGCCGTCGCCCATCAGGGCCACCACCGGCTGGTCGGGCTTGGCCAGCTTCGCGCCCAGGGCCAGTCCCAACCCCTGGCCCAATCCTCCGTTGGGGTGCAGGTAGCTGTGGGGCGTTTCCCACTGCACATGGTCCATTATGGCCCCCCGGTGGGAGGTGGTCTCTTCGACGTAGATGGTATCCGAAGGCATAACCTGGCTCACGGCGGCGCACAGCCACACCGGGTCGATGGGCTGCTTGCTCTGGGCCGCCGCTTGCGCCGCGCGGATGCGCTCGCCGCGAAGGTCGTGCTCGGCAGCCCAGCTCGCCCGGCGTTCCTCGACTTTGGCGGCGCGACCCGCGCCCGAGTCCTGCAGGACTTCCAGCAGCAGCGCCAAGCCCAGGGTCATGTCGCCCTCAACGTATCGGTCGGCCAGCAGGTTCTGGTAGACCATCATCCCCTTGATGGGGGTCTCGCCCATGACTACCACGGTGGCGTTGACCGGCCCGGCGCTGGGCGGGTACCAGGGGGCGCGGCTGCCCAGGACCAACACCAGGTCGGCCCCTTGGAGGTAGGGGCCAGGGTTGCCGCCCAGGTACAGGGGATGGCTCTTGGGGAAGTTGGAGTACACCGGCGCGCTTTCCACAACCGGAATCGCCAGCATCTCCGCCAGTTGGACCAGGTTGGCGAACCCCTCGGGCTCCCGTCCCGCCGACTCGGTGATGATGAGGGGGTTGTTGCTGGCGGCCAGCAAATCGGCCAACTGACCGATGGAGTCAGGGGTTGGTTGAGTCTTGGGGGCCTGGGGGACGCGGCGGATTTTGGCCGGGGGCGTCCACCCGTGAATCATGGTCTCAATGGGGATGTCCAGGAAGGTGGGGCCCTTGGGCACCCGTTGGGCCAACTCGCCGGCCCGCACCAACTGTTCGTACAGGGTGTAGGGGCTGGTGGCCTGGCCGCTCCACTTGGCAAAGGACTCGACGAATCGGTTGGGGCCTCCCACCACGCTGAGGTTGCGGTACCACTGGCCCTGGGGGTCCAGGTCCGGGTTCTCGCCGTAGCTGTTGGCCTCGCCGGAGCAGATGATTAGGGGCACCTCTCCCAGGCTGGCCGAGTGGATACCGATACTTCCCTGCAGCAGTCCCACGCCGGCGTGGAGCAGCACCGCTTGGAGTTTGCCGGTTATGCGGGCGTAACCGATGGCCATATCCACCGCCAGGGTCTCGTGCCAGCAGTTGATGTAGCGGGGGCCGTCGGTCTCGTTAATCTGCTGACGGGCCAGGGCCTCCCACACCGGGGCCCACTCGGAGCCGGGGGAAGATATTATGTAGTCCACATCCAGGTTGCGGAAAGCCTCTAGAATGGCTTCGCCGCCGTCCAGCTTGTTCTGCGTCATCGGTATTCACCTCCATGCCTGGCTCCTGGGTCTTACCCCAGAGGGCATAGGCGAGTATAGGCAGGGGTAATTTTGGGTGTCAATTGCGGTTTCCCGGAGGGCCTGTCCCCTCCCCCTTCCCAACCTCCCCTGGATTCCGGCCTCCGCCGGAATGACGGTGGGGTCACGACGCCTCGGGGCCAGGCTTGTCGGCGCGAGGCCGTTGTGGTAGAACAGTCCAGCAAGCCCTCCCTGGAAGGAGCAAGTGCCACGAGAAAGAACGCAAAGGAGACCGACTATGGCGGCGAGGCGCATACCAATGGCGCGGGAACTTGACCGGGTGCCATCCAGCCGGGTGCCCCTGGACGGCGAGCAGGAGCTACGTTACCAGCGGTTGGCGGAAGAGGCCATCATGGTGGACGTCCACCAGCACCCCATGACCATGCCCGAGGACATCGGCCAGCTTACCGAGTACCTGCGGAGCAACAGCTACGCCTGGTCCTATGCGGCGGTTAAGCAGGGGGGTTGGACGGCGGTGACTACCGCCAACATGTTCCGCGGGCTGATTAACAACCCGGATATGTCCTTCGTCGAGTTCGACGACGTGCTCACCGAGGTGGGGTTGATGCTGGCCGACGTGGGCCAGCAGGACGACGTGGTGAAAGTCACCAACGCCGACGAGATTGAGGCGGCCAAACAGCAGGGCAAGGTGGGGTTCTTGCCGACGTTGGAACACCTGGCCATCGGCAACGACCTGAGCCGCCTGGACCTGCTCTACAGCGTGGGCGTGCGGCTGGCGGGCCTCACTTACAACCGCCGGAATTACATCGGCGACGGCCAGTTGGAACGCAACGCCGGGGGCCTCAGCGAGTTCGGCATCGCGGTGGTGCGCCGGATGAACCAGTTGGGCATGTCCGTGGACCTCTCCCATGCCTCCATCCCGACGGCGATGGACGCCATTGAGTTGTCCGAAGCGCCGGTAACCTTCAGCCACAACGCTTCCTACACCCTGCGGCCCAACACCCGCACCCGCCGGGATGAAGAGCTGTTGGCCTGCGCCCAGAAGGGGGGCCTCATCGCCATCACCGCCGTGCCCAACTCCCTGAGCGACGACCCGGAGCAGGACATCGAGTGCGTGTTGGACCACTACGACTATATGGTGCGGCTGGTGGGAGCGGACCACGTGGGCATCGGCACCGACACCAACGTTGGCGACCACGTGGACTTTCACCGCAAGGTCCTGGGCCGCACCGACGACCTGCTGCCCGCCCCCTACCTCAACGGCCTGGAGTCCCCCGCTGACGGCAAGAACATCATCCGGGGCCTAATCAGCCGGGGCCACTCCGACGAGGACATCCACAAGATCCTGGGAGGCAACGCCCTGGCCTACTTCCGCCGGGTCATGGGCTAGGTCAGCCATGCCTCTAATCATCAGCAACGCCAACCTCATCGACTGCATTCGTCCCGACCCCGTTCCCCAGGCCAGCGTGGTGGTGGAGGACGGCAGAATCGTCCAGGTGCTTGAAGGGCAACCCCCCACAATTCGCCCTGGCGACCAGTCCATCGACCTACAGGGGGCCTACCTGTTGCCGGGCCTTTGGGACATTCATATACACCCGGAGTACCTGAACCTGCGGGGCGGCACGGTGGCCGAGCACACCGTCCGCTTTGGGCAGAACCTGATGGAGGGCCTGGCCGAAGCCGGGGTAGTGGGCGTCCGCACCGGCGGGGCGGCTCACTTCATGGACGCAGCCTGGCGCGACGCCTTTGCCGTCGGGCCGCTGCCGGGCCCCCGGGTCTTCGCCTGCGGCCAGTTCCTGACCTCCACCGGGGGCCACTTCATCGCCACCGGCCACGCCCGGGAATGCGACGGCCCCTACGGGTTCGTCAACGCCATTCGAGACCAGATAAAGAACGGGGTCAACCACATCAAGCTGAACCTGAGCGGCGGAATTATGGGGCCCTTCTGGGACCGGCACTGGCATTCCTTCCTGCTGGAAGAGGAATTGGAAGCCGCCTTTACTATGGCCCGACAGCGGGGGTACAAAGTCATGGCCCACGCCACCAATCCAGAGGCGGTGAAGTCGGCGCTGCGCTTGGGGGCCCACAGCGTGGAGCACGGCTATATGATGGACGAGGAGTGCATCCAACTGTTCCTGGAGCGGGACGCCTGGTACGTTCCCACCCTGTCCATCACCCACCTTACCCCCAGCCAGGCTGCCACCCCAAGGGAGCGGCTCTGGGTGGAACAGCGCAACCTGGCCCCGGACCTGGTACAGCGGGCGGAAGAAGCCGTGGAGGAGCACCGCACCTGGTTCCGCCAGGCCCTCAACGCCGGGGTAAAGATGGCCCTGGGGTCGGACATCCTGCCGCTGCGGGAGTCGGCCTTGCTGGAAATGGGACTGTGGGTGAAGGACGGGGCGTCTCCCCGGCAGGCCCTGCTGGCGGCCACCCGCAACGCCGCCGAGCTTTGCGGCATGGGCGGGGAATCGGGCACCGTGGCGGCGGGCAAGCTGGCAGACCTGATTGCCGTGGCCGGCAATCCCCTGGAAGACATCGAAAACCTGGGTAATCTACTACTGGTAGTCAAGGAAGGCCGGGTGGTCTCGGACAAACGCTGAGGGTTTAGGCGTCCGGGCTCGCTCTGGTGGGCCGGTCTTTCGGCAAGCTCAGAATGAGCGGTGGGAGCGGTGCGGCACTAACCGAAAGAGTCGGCGTTGGCGCCAGGGCCTTTTCATTTTCAGCAAATGTCATTCTGAGCGAAGCGAAGAATCTGAAATCCTTCATCCGGGACCTCGTCCGAGTACCGAAGAAAAGCGATTTTGGCAAGAACTTTAGATTCTTCGCTCTGCTCAGAATGACAGAAAAGTACGGGATGACCAGGTGAGACGAGAATGAAAAGGCCCTGGCGTTGGCGCCAGGACGATTGCAAAGTTGTTCGATTCGAGCCGTCCGCTCGGTTATGGCAGGACTCCAAGGTTGGAACTGTGGATTCCCGCTTTCGCGGGAAAGACGAGTTGGGGGCATATTCCACTGTATGGAAGGACTTTGCAATCGTCCTGGCCTTCATCGGTAACTGTTCAGAGTTGAGGGGAAATCAGGAGCCTGCGGCATTCCAGGAGGGGATTGAGGCCCCGGGCCCGCCAGGTGCCAAAGAGAGATGCCAAGGTCATTTTGCTGTCGCTGCCCGCTTCCGAGCGGGTGCCGCCGCTGATTTTACGGCTGATCACCAGGTGGCGCAGGCTCCGTTCCGCGGCGTTGTTGTCAGATGGCGTCTCCGGGTGGGAAACGAAGACGAACAACTCCTTGATGTGCCGCTCAATCCGCCGGCACAGTTTTCCCTGGACGGCCAGCGGGTCCTCCAGGAAAGGGCGGCACAGCCCAAGCAACCGCCTTTCCAGCGTCAACTGCTCCCGTGAGGAACAGCCCCCGGCCGCCGCCCAACCCACGGCCTTGGCGTAGAGCCGTTGCACTCTCCGGGCCCACCGGACAAGACCGGCGTCTTCTGGGTACAGCGCCTTCAGCTTGTGGATGTCCCGCAACAGATGGGCCCAACACCGCTGCTTCAAGCCGGGGTAGTGGTGATAGGCTACGTAGCAGTCGCTCACCAGAATCCCGCCGAAGGACTCGCCCAGGACCTCGTCCACCACCGCCCCGCCCCGGCCCCGGCGCAGGAAGTACCGCTCCGTGGACGTGCTGAAGGTCCAAACGTAGCCGTTGACTCCGTTCTCCCGCCAGCCCGTCTCATCAGCGTGGACCACCGGGCTGCTGCGGATGCGTTCCAGCGCTTCCGCTACGGCCGGCCAGGCCTGCTGCGCCACTTGATGAACAACACGGACGATGGCCCCAACGCTCAGTTTCAACTGATGCAACGTTCGCAGATACCATTGGATTGTCCTTACCGGCAGCCGCCCCTCTTCCCGCAGGGTCACTATCAGGCTTACCAGGTTGGCCCCCAAGGGCTGGCGGCCCGCGGCCAGCCCTTTCAGAGGGTCCCGGGGCAGCCGCCGTTTCCGGCACAACGGACATATCCGGGCTATGAATACGTGCTCTGTGACTTCCGCCGGGACTGCCGGAATGTCTATGATCTCCCGGGTCCGCTGCGCCCATCCCCCGGTCAGGGCAGTATGGCATTCGGGGCAAGACTCCGGGGCGTGGACCACCCGTCCAGTGGGTTCCATCCGCGGTCGGGCAAAGCCGTGCTGACGCTTCTTGCGCGGCTTCTTCTCCGCCGCCGGCTTCTTGCGCCTGGCGGCAGGCTTATGCCCCGGCATCCTGGCCCCCGGTCCGCCGCCGGACAGGCGGGCCTCCAGGCTTTCGACCCGCTGCCTCAGTTCCGCGATAATCTCCAGCAGCGTCTCCCGGCTCGCCTGGTCCAAGTCCAATTCCGCTTCCATTGTTCTCTTATGCCACAATCGCACCCCGGACGCCAGCGTTTTTCCGCCCAGCAAGAAAATTCAGCATATTCGCCTCATCAAGTCTGAACAGTTACGTTGGCGCTTCCTTCATGGCCCCTATCCAAGACCGGTGATATAATCCCTGGGAATTTCGCGGGACTCCATTGTCGAGCCAGGCCGCCGCTGTTATTAGCTACGGCAGCGGGTATCGCCGGTATGCGGACCTCGCAAACAAAATAGGCGCAAGGAGAATAGATTATGAAAGTAGGATTCATTGGGGTTGGCAACATGGGCAACCCCATGGCTACCAACTTGGTCCGGGCTGGACACGAGGTCACCGTCCACGACTTGCGCCGGGAGGCGGCCACCAACCTGCTGGAAATGGGGGCCAGGTGGGTCGACACTCCCAAGGACGCGGTGCCGGGCAACGAGGTGGTCTTTACCTCCCTGCCGGTGCCCCGGGACGTGGAAGCGGTGGTCACGGGCGAAAACGGCATACTGGAGGGCTGCATTCCCGGCTCGGTGTACGTTGACCTGTCCACCAACTCACCCACCACCATCCGCCGCCTCCACGATATTGGCGCCGCCCAGGGCGTCACAGTGCTGGACGCGCCGGTCAGCGGCGGCGTCTACGGCGCGGCGGCGGGCACCCTGGCGGTCATGGTGGGCGGCGATAGGCCCACCTTCGACCGGATGAAGCCTACCCTGGACGCCATCGGCAGCCACGTGGTTTACTGCGGCCCCATCGGCAACGGAATGGTGTGCAAGATTTGCAACAACCTGCTCAGCATGGGCATCGGCGTGCTCATGTCCGAGGCCCTGACCCTGGGTGTGAAGGCCGGGGTGGACCTGGCGGTGCTGGCCGACGTAATCGCCAACAGCTCCGGCGGGAACCGTCGCCTGGTGGAGAAATTCCCCCGCTACCTGTTCAAGGACAACTTCGAGCCCGGATTCGCCACCGCACTGGCCGCCAAGGACGTGCGGCTAGCCACCGACCTGGGGCGGGAGTACGGCATTCCCATGGAGCTTTCCAACCTGGTGGACCAGCGGCACGTGGAGGCCATGTTCCGGGGCTGGGGACCGGAGGACTCGGACGCGGTGGCCCGCCTCCAGGAAGAGAAGTCGGGAGTACAGCTACGCCTGCCTGACGTGTAGCCGTCCGGGGCGGCGGTGATGAGCATTTGCCCCAAGGCGTAGGGGCGAGGAGAGGGTATTACTATAACTTTATCACCCACTAGGGAGCAGTGACATGACTACCCCGGCCACCGAATCCCCCGACTTCTCCCGGTCCCTCGGATTCCTCGAAGGCCGAGTCGCCGAACATTCGGCCATCCTCCAGGATCTGAGAGACGGCCAGCGGCAACTCCATACCCGGATTGACCGGCTATTCTTGGCTATGCTGGGAATAGGGGCGGCCCAAATCGCCCTGCTGATTACCCTGGTAGTCCGCGGATAATCAGGCTTCCTCCAGGGGTACGGCGCGGCTGAAAGGATGGGCGTAATGGGCGGCGACGGGGGCCATCGCTAGGGGTTAATTAAACTGCTCCGGCGACCAACGATGTAGGTCTCGCGGCGCTCCACGTAGTCGGCCAACACGCCCATCAGGGCCTGGGGCCGCTCGGCCAGGATGAGGTGCCCGGCATCGTAGACGATGGAAACGTTGCAGTTGGGGACCCTCCCCCGGTAAACACTGGCTGCGCCATCGGCCACCGCCCGGTCCCGCAGGCCAAAGACCACCAGGGTGGGGCACTGGACTTCGCCCAGCCGGTACTCGGCCTCGGCGTCGTGGCCGGCCCCCTCCAACCGCTGCGCCAGGGCCAACTCCTTGGCCAGCGCCTCCGAGTCCACCACCGGCAGGCCCTGGTCCGGATGGGCCAGCAACCGGGGCATCTGCTCCAGAGTTCCGGTCAGGGGGCCGCCCTGGGGTAGAATGGCCCGGGGCGAAATCAGCACCAGGGCTTCCACCCGGTCGGGCCACCGTAGGGCCTGCCACAGGGCCACGTGGGCGCTGAAGGAAGAGCCGATGAGGGTGTACTGTCCCCCGGCCACCGTGGCGGCGGCCCGGGCCGAGGTGTCGGCCAGGTCCTTCACACCGGAGGACACGGCGTTGACCGGAGATGCGCCGAAGCCCGGCAGTTGCAGGACCACCACGCGGTAATGCTGGGCCAGCGCCGCCGGAATTTGCCCGGCAAACCAGGAAACGCCTTCCAGTAGGACCACCGTACCACTTTCCCGGGGTCGGCCACCCTCTCGGTAGTTGATAAGGAATCTGTCTGCTTCTACCTGGCCTTCTTGGAATTCCGCGGCGGCTGGGGGTATATCTACCATCTTCTTTCCCTAATTTTGATTGCCGACGACCCTGCGCCCTGGCGGGACGCGACATGGCGAATGGACCGGATTGGTCCTCCGCTACAGTATAGCAGCCTGTGGTTGGCGGGGGTGGGACTGGCGGGAAATACGGTGGCTTTTGATTATGCCGGTAGAGGCAAGTTCGTCCTACCGGCAGGCCAGCACCTCCGCCCCGTCATTTCTATGAAAATAAGGAGCTTCATCCTATTACCTGCCCTTCACAAAGCCACCGTAATCCGGCGGGGGACAGAATGACGATGGGGAACAAAGAAAGCCAGGCACGACCTTGCGACCGTGCCTGGCTATTCATTCTCGGCTGGGGCTTACCGCTTACCCGCCTGGCTGGCGGGAGGAGCTGTCCCATTCATCATGGCCCGGGGGCTGTAAAGCCCCGGATGCGGTGAAGCCACCGATTCTCGTATGCCTCCGCTGGCGCTTTATCTTTTATTGCTCCTCTACCTCCAGGCCAGCGGAGGCGCTACAAGGGTACTTCCACGCATGATTCCACTCGAACAAACGAACCATGACCACCTCGCATTGGCCCGTAGGCCGGTTTCTGACGGTAGAAGGGCCAAGACCCATCCACCCGGCCCCAACAGGCCCGAATTCAGGGAGGGGGGTTCCCAGCGTATCCGCCCTCGCCCCATAGCCCCGCTTGGCTTACGCTTCGTCGGCGCCTTCTGGGGACCCCTGCCCTGCTTTCGCTCTGGGCTTGTTTGGAACGTATTCCTACGTTAGCAGACGTCATATGTGTTGTCAATACCCATATTCCTCGAATTTCTACATGTTTTAGTTGTTATATACTTCACAATCATCAGGTATCGTAACCAATATTCGGCCCAGCGGCGAACAGGCCGCGTTATGTACGAGAAGTATTACTAGTATACGTAATGATGATGCCATTAAAATACGTAACACATCTTATTTGACAGCAATACTTTGGTCTTACTATATCGTAATCAGCAATATATAACGATTACTTCGTGAAATAGGGAACAATATTGACGAATACATATAAAGATGGTACATAGACCGCAATCTCCTTAACAGCCTATTCGAGACCGAGGTGGCAGGTATGGTTACACGAGTGCAGGGGAAAACGTTGGTAATAGGCAATTACAGGAACCGTTGCAACGTAATCAAGGCCCTGGCGGGGGCGGAGTTCAGGATCATAGAGGCGACGGAGGGCATACGGGGACTGAAGCACATCATCGACGAGGCCCCCAATGTCGTCATCATCAATCAGGGAAAGTTCATTGAGGAGACCATCAGGCTGCTGCGCGCCGTGCGGTGCCTGACTTCGGCGCCCATTCTGGTGGTGGGACCCCAGGATGAAGAGGGCATATCCCGTTTGCGCCTCAATGGGGCCGACGCTTATCTGCCCCGGATCTTCGACGTGGGGACCCTCCTGGCTAAAATGCGCATCCTGTTGAGCCGGAACTGAAGCCCGGGGTAAGGCTAGGGACTTTCAAACGTGCGCAAATGACCTCTCTTGGTCAGCCAGTCCAACCAACAGGGTTAGTCCGACCTTCGACAAGCTCAGGATGACGGTTGGGGCCCCACCCTCTTGGATTCCGGTCTCCTTGGAATGACGGGTAGAGACTTGCTTCGGGTGAGCTTGAGCCGGTTTCCAAACCATTGACGGATGGGAGACAATGTACCGGATGCGGCGCCCAAGGCGCGCATCGCCGGACCGAACACCAGCAGCCCCGGGCCAACCTTTTACTCGGGAGGTCAGTCATGTACCAAAAAGTCCTAGTCCCTCTGGATGGCTCCAGGGAATCGGAAGAAGTGCTCAACCTGGTCAGGGGGGAAATTGAGTCTGAGGGCGAAGTTATTCTGCTCCAGGTCATCCCACCCGCCAAGACCCAGACAGTAGGCATCCACGTCATTCTGGCCAGCCAGCAAGAGGACGCCAATCGCCACGAGACTATGGGCTATCTCCGGTCTGCGGCCCGCCAACACGGGGGGCCTTCCAGTGGATGGCGCTGTGAAGTTGCCGTCTCCGATTCGGTCGCCGAAGGGATTGCCAACCTGGCGGAACGGGAGCAAGTTGACCTCATTGCCATGTATACCCACGACCGCAATCTGCTGGCCCGGCACATCAAGAAGAGCGTCGCCCAGGAAGTACGACGGAAAGCCACCACCGAAGTTCGGGTGTTTGGCATTACGGAACTGTCCGGGTACACCCACGGGGAAATGGAGGTCGACGCTAAGCCCGAACTGGAGGCCAGCCTGCTCAAGCAGATTGACGTTTTCAATAACCTATCTGACGAACAAATAGGCAAGCTGGCAGTTATAGGAAACCAACTGCACATTCCGGCTGGGGGCAAAATGGGCGAAGGTGGTGAGCCGGGCCAGTACCTATACGCCATTCTGGAGGGAGAGGCCCACCTGACAATCCACTCGGAGGTGGGGGAGGTTTCGGTCCGGGTTGCCCGTCCCGGCGAGGCGTTTCCCCTGGCCACCCTGCTGGGCTCCGGGACCCTTATCACCTCCGGGGAAGCGCTGACCGACGTGGAGGCGCTAGCCATACCCCGCTCTGATTTGCTCCGGGAATGTACCAGGGACACCGAGATGGGAATGCGTATCTACGCCGCCGTCGGTCGTCTGTTCTCCAATCGCTACGCTGAGACCCTGACCCAATTGGCCATCAACGCCGAGCGGGAACTGCGGGAAACCAACGCCTGAGGCGCTGTCCCTCCCCAAACCTCCCTGAATTCCGGCCCCGTTGCAGAACGGGGCCGGCTCTGCGCCGGAAGGACGGCGGGGCCCGGTGAAGGCCAAACAAGAGGATAAAAATCCCCTGTTTTCATGCGAATGGCGAGAGGGTTTCGGCACTCCCATCCCTTTTCACCCCCTCTCTAACTCCACCCCTGGAATCCGGCCTCCGCCGGAATGACGGGTCCTCGCTGTGGCCACGGCTCGGAATCTCGCGGGCGAGGGGAGTGACGCCAAGGAATGACGGGTTGCCCATCGAAGATATGGGACCTGTCTCCGGAAACCAGACCGGGATTCCCCGGAAACGCCCCGGCTTTATGGGCCATCATGGGTTGCCCATGCTTTAGAATGGGAAGATGCCCAATCTTCGCATCCTTCAAGCCCCCATCAAACTGATGGCATCGCACCGCTTTCAGGTGGAAGGGGAGAGTATGCTGCCCACCCTGGCCCCGGGGCAGCACGTTCTGGCCCGGCCCACGGGAGGTCCCAGACCAGGGCTCGGCAGGGGAGACATAGTGGTTTTGCGACACCCACAATGGGGGCAGACCCCCCTCATCAAGCGGGTAGTCGGGAGGCCCCAAGAGTACATCCACCTGAGGGACGACGGCGTACATATAGACGACCAAGACCCTCCGCTGCGGGAGTCCTACCTGGCTGGCCCCCCCTGCCCCGACACGGGGCACCCTCGCCGCTGGTTCACCGGACCGGAAGAGTATTTCGTGATGGGGGACAACCGCAGCGACAGCCTGGACAGCCGTACCCTGGGGCCCGTTCCATCCCACTGCATCCTGGGGCTGGTCTGGCTGCGGTGCTGGCCGCCGGCGGCGTGGGGGAAGGTCGCGGGCAAGCCCGGCAGCTCGGCTTAGACTGCCCAGAGGGAACGTGAAAGCATCGCTTCGGGACGGCCCTTCCTTCAAGTCCGGCGCGGCCAACGTGGTGCGGCGCATCCGGGGCGCGTCATTCTCATGCCCCTGGTCATCAACCGACCGGTCATCCTGGCGTGGCGGGTCTGCGTTAGTATGGTGCGGGACGACGACGCCCACCAGGCCGCGGGAGTGGCCTACTATGCCCTCTTCTCCCTGTTCCCCCTGCTGCTGGGATTTCTCTCCATCATGGGCATGGTCCTGCACTCGCCGGAGTTGCAGCGGGACTTCATCGTCTTTGTAACCAACAATCTGCCCGGGTTGGAGGAGTTTGTCGCCAGCAATGTGCATGAGATTGTGGAATTCCGAGGCATACTGGGCGCTGCGGCCCTCTTCGGCCTCTTCTGGTCCGGCACTGCCGTCTTCGCCGCCATCAGCCGGACGGTGAACCGGGTCTGGGGTGTGGAACACCGGCGTCCCTTCTACATCGCTAAACCGCTGCAGATGGGTCTGGCCCTGCTGTTGGGCATCCTGTTCCTGCTATCCACCGCGGCCAGTTCCTTCATCCGCATCTACATCAACCGCGACCTGGGCTTTCCCGGCCAGGGGTTCTTCATGGAGTTGGGCCTGGAGCAGTTGGTGCTGTACCTTATCCCCTGGGGCATCTCCCTGGTAATCTTCTTGTTCATTTACTGGTTCGTGCCCAACTGCAAGACCTACTGGCGCTACATCTGGCTGGGGGCGCTGGTGGCGGCGGCGCTGTTCGAGGCCAGCAAGTTCATCTTCGTGTGGTACCTGGAGAACGTGGCTGTTTACTCCCAGTTGTACGGCTCCCTGGCGTCGGTTATGGCCCTGCTGTTCTGGGCCTACTTCTCATCGCTGATTGTCATCATGGGGGCCGTAATCAACGTCGAGTACGAGCGGCTGCACCACCCGTTGCCTTCCGACGGAAGCACGGCACCCCTGGCGTAGAGGGTACCCCCCGAAGGCCCGTGCATCCTGGGCTTGTCGAAGGGCCGGTACAAGGCCCGGCAGGCTCACCACAAAGGGAGATCCTACTTCTCTCGCCAAGATGGTCCTTCATAACCCTCCCCAAAAATGGGGCGAGGGAGCATGGCTGTGCGCCCCTACGGGCTCCTTTCCCATTGAGCGGCGCGGTGGAGTGGGTGTACCCCTCAGCATCCCCACTTCTGGATTCCGGCCTCCGCCGGAATGACGGGCAGTTCCGGCCGGCCTCCGCTGGAATTGCCCGTGGCATTGTGAAGAACAGTTAAGAGCCGGTATGACGGAGGTTGCAGCCGGGGGAAAATAAGGGCCGACGTGTTGCCGGCCCCCACTGTCAATGCCAAATTATACCCCGCCGGTTGTAGCAACCAGGCTGGGGTCCTTTACTGGGTCACAGCTTCCAGAAGTTACCCACCTGGCAGATCATGTCCACCTTGTGGATGGACTCGGCGGGCCAGCCCACCATGTTAATCCAGTCCTCGAAGTGGGCCTGCTCCACCGCCTCGCACTCGGAAATCAGCTTGCCGTTTTCCAGGTCGCCGTAGACCTTGACCACGGTGGTGCGACGGTCGGGACGCCACTTGCGCACGGCGTCCAGCTTGCCCCGGAAGTCCTCTTCGGTGATGCCGGGGACGTTGTGAATCGCGATGAATCGGGCCATGTTTTACCTCGTCAATGCTAGATGGGCCAACGCGGCGCTGGAAGCTAATGCTGGCGGGCCAAATCCCGCAGCAGCCCGCCCCGGAACGCTGTTGCTGGAATAAACCGGGGCCCCCTAGTCCGCCGGGGCCACGAAGGGGTAGGGTATCTCCGGCCCGGCCCGCAGGGGAAGCACCACGGTGGCGGAGCCGGGCATACTCTCGATGCCATCCTGGGTCTTCATGCCGATTTCCAACTCGATAAAGCCCATCTGGCCCTTCTCGTACTTGCCCGTTACCCGGCCCCACATGATGAGGATGTCGCCGGGCACCAGCATGGCGCGGTGCTCGAAGCGGGCCTTCCAGGGCCAACCGGCTGGGGAGGTCCAGTCTTTCAGGTACTGGGGCACCACGCTCTGCTTCCAGGAGCCGTGGACCAGAATGCTGGGGTTGCGGTCGTGATTGAGGCCGAAGTCCAAATCGTAATGGATGCGGTGGAAGTTTTCTATAGCGGCGCTCCACCGGAACAGGTGGGTGGGAGTGGGCTTGTATATGTACTTGGGCAACTCCATGCCCTCTTCCACGTCTTCGTAGTAAATTTGCTGCCTGTTGCGAAAGTCGTCGGAGGTGAGCCTTTCGTTATGGGTCAGAATCTCTTCCGGCTCCATTTTTAGCAGGTCTTCCAGGGGTGCGCTCATACTTGCCACCTCGCTGTCATCGGGTTTGGGTCTACTGCATCTGCTCCGGTGGGCGAGGGTCCTAACGTCGGATGGTGGAAGCCCTGGTGATGCAGAGTAGCTCGTCCTTCTGGTTGGTAAAGGTGGTCTCCCTGGTTATTATCAGGAAGGGGCGACCATCCCGGCCCACCCGCTCCCGGATGTCAGAGTAGCGGTTCTGAAAGAAAATCTTGTCGCCAATGCTGGGGTATTTGTAAATTTCCAACTCGTTGCCGGCGTTGAGCACCCGCACCAGGTTGGTGGGCACCGGGGGCAACTCTCCCGGGCGACGCACCGAGCCGATGCCGTCGGAGGTGGGGTTTTCCTCGAAGGCCCTGGTGATGGCGTCTTCCTGCTCCGGGGGAATCCGGCTGGACATGTAACTGACCATGATGGGCGGAGTGATAATTTCCCCGTACTTGGACTCCTTGGCAAACTCCTCGTCGTAGTACCTGGGGTCCGGGTCCATCACCGCCTGGGTGAACCGGCGCAGGTACTCCTTGTCCACCTCACCCCAGGACTCTACTATCTCGCCGCTGACGCCGATCATCGCCTGTACCTCGGGGGTAAGGGCGGACTCGGTCTGTTGGGTCATTTTCCATGCCTCCTGTTGGGTGGTCTCTGGTGACTTCAGCCTACCCCAGCCCGAAACCTTAGTCAATACTGGCCCAATACGCGGGGCCAGGCACCGGCGCCCCCTCCCTGATCCTCTGCATCAAGGGGGATGGGACTTACCGACTCGGGCAGGTCATCAGCCCCGGGGCCAGGGTCCGTAGCACTGCTCCAAATCGCCGTTGAATTGCTCCAGGGTGAAACTATGCTCCTGGGTGCCGTAATGCTGTACGGCGTAGTGGCCGCTGAGGTTGCCCATCATCACGGCCCGCTCCACGGGGAACCCCTGGACCAGTCCCTTAATCAGCCCGCCGCGGAAGGCGTCGCCCGCGCCGGTGGGGTCCACCACGTTATCGGTAGGGACGATGGGCACGTGGGTCAAGCCCTCCGGAGTCAGCAGGTCGCAACCCTGCTCCGCCTTGGTGGTGACGATGACGCCGGCCATTTCCAGCAACTCCTCGTTGGAACGACCCGTCTTGTCCCGAATCAGGGCCAACTCGTAATCGTTGGACACCAGCAGGTTGGACTGTTCGATGCAGCGTGCCAGGTCATCACCCGGCCACAGGGGCAACGACTGGCCCGGGTCGAAGATGGTGAAAATGCCCAGTTCCCTATGGGCGCGGGTGTATTCGGCCATGTCTTCCAGGTTGCCCGGAGCCACAATGGCGAGGCACTCGGCGGGGTTGACCTTGTCGAAGTCGAACCCGGAGGGGTGCTTCATAGCGCCGGGGTTGAAGCCGGTAATCTGGTTGTCCGCCAGGTCGGTGGTGATGTAGGCCGAGGCGGTGGCTTCTTCGGTGACGATACGAATGTCATCGGTGGCGATGCCGCGCTCCCCCCACCATTCAAAGTAGCGGTGGTAATCGTAGCCGATGGCCGCCACGATGCGGGGCTTCTCTTCCAGCAGCGACAGGGAGTAGGCGATATTGCCGGCGGTGCCGCCGAAGTTTTCCTTCAAGCCGTTGACGGTGAAGCTGACGTTAATCAGGTGAATCTTGTCGGGCATGATATGGTCGCTGAACCGGCCCGAGAAATCCATAATTCGGTCGTAAGCGATGGAACCGGAGACTAGAACTTCCATGCGTATAATTTTGTGTCCTTTCTAGGATTGGCGACGGGACATTGGAGGGGACCCTCGCCGGTTCTACTCTACCCCAGCCCCCGTCGGGGCGCAACGGCTCCAAACTCCCACCCACTTCCCCGGTTTAGCAGCCGTACACACCCTCCAGGCTGCCGACGAAGGCGACAGCGTCTCCCACGGCTATGCCGGTCTGCTCCGATCCTCCGGCGTTAATTTCCAACACGAACTGCACCGGCCTCGACGGGGAGAACCGGGGCAGCTCCGGCAGGGTTTGGCCCGGATCCGGAGTCGGGACGTTGAAGCTGATGTCGGCCACGGTGCATTGGGCGTCGATCCACAGAATGTCCAGGGGAAACTGCATCTCCCTCATCCAGAAGGAATATTGGCCCTCGCTTTCAAACACGAACAGCATACCCGTGCCCTGGTCCAGGCTGGGCCGCCCCGAAAGTCCCTGGCTGCGCTGGTCCACCGTCGCCGCCACGTCAACGGTGAAAGTGGCGTCGCCCACCCGGACGGCGGGCAAAAGGGGCCCCGAGGTGGCTGTCGGCTCGGGAGGCGGAGGCGCTGTGGCCGTGGGCCGCGTGGCCGTCGCTGTGTTGGCGGGAATGGGGGGAACGGCGGTGGGAGTGGGAACGACAGGGCTGCGAGGGACGACGGCGGAGGGCGCCGCCTGGGTTGGCCCCACGGTTGTAGGGGCAGGGAGCGTCCCATCGACACGGCCATTGCAGGCCAGGGCTAGGAGCAGCAGGGCCAGGAAGATGCAAGGGCGCATTGATGCCAACCGTTAAGAATAATAGCGGCGCTGGGGCCTCAATCGCACCAGCACCCAGACCCCGATTGGTCTAAAACTTCTCCGACGAAACGTTACGACTAGACGAGTACGGGAGGGGTCAGCGCGGCCCGGCAGCCTCCAGGTACACCACACCGGCAGCATCGGCCCTTTGCTGGTCGCGCAGGTCTATGGAGTACCCAACTACGACGGCAATGGAATCCTCCCCGAAGACCGTTACCAGGGCGTCTGCCGCGTCCCTTGACCGCTGAATGTCGTCCCCATCCACCTTATTGGATGCTTCAATTGCAACCCATACATTCTGTTGTGTGCCGCGAAGGCGAGCATGAACAATGGCGTCGGTGGCGTCAATCCGCATAGCCTGTTCCTCGCTGATTAGCCCCCGGTCCAGGCTGTTCTCCACAGCCTCAACGAAGTCCTCCCGGGATTCCTGATAGCCGCTTTGCATTATCTGCGCCCGGCGAAGTCCCAGCCTCTGGCTGAGCAGCGGCCTAATCCGGCGGTGCAATTTAGCCTCAAGGGAATCCCCCTTTAGCTGGCCCACGTCGGTCTTCAGTCCGGCCACGTCGGTCTTCAGTTGGGCCACGTCGGTCTTTAACTCGGCAATCGAGGCGCCGTGGTCGGCCAATGTCGCCTTAATCTCAACGATGTCTTGCTCGATGCGGTCCAACCTGGCGGGCATCCCCAGGAACTCGTTGGTCAACATCGCGCGCAACAATAGACGCTGGGCGTCCGGATTGGCCTGCAACTCAGCGATGATGCGCGCGACCAGTGACTCTGGGTCAGTTTGAGGTTCGTGAGAAGTCATGGATGCTCTTGGCTATTGAACGTAAAGATATTATACAGCAGATTGACGGACGGTAGAATGACGCCCCCGTCACCCGCCAGTTGCCCTTGGGGCATGCGGAGCGCCCGAGAAAACTGGCATATGCCCGGGGAAACACAGCCCTGGCCATTAGCGCCTCTTCCCCTTCGCCTTGTCGTGTCCCGGTGGCTGGGTTAAGATTGACGCGCTCAACCCAGGCCCTTGGCTACCCGGGCTGGGCAAGCGTATTTGCGGTACAGCGGTACAAAGGTGCGAGACCGGCCAGTGCGCCAAGGGGAGCGCCCCGGTCCGCCGAAGGAGAGTTGACACATGCGCCAGAACCGAGTCAAAAAGGTCATGAGCGAGGGCAACCTGGCCCTGGGCGCCTACGTGACCTTCGCCGACCCCCAGGTAGTGGAGCTCATCGGGCTTGCCGGTTTCGATGCCGCCTTCATCGACATGGAGCACACCGACTTCGACCTGGGACTGGTGGGCCAGATGATACGGGCCGCCGATTACGCCGGCGTAACCTCGGTGGTGCGGGTGCCCGACAATGACGAGAAGCTGATTCTACGATTGCTGGACGCCGGGGCGGAAGGGATTATCGTGCCCCACGTGGCCGGACTGGCCGGGGCCCAGCAGGCGGTGAACGCAGCCCGTTACGCTCCCATGGGACATCGGGGCGGCGCGGCGGGCACCCGGGCCGCCCGCTACGGCACGGTGCCCTGGGAAGAGCACGTGCGCCAGTCCAACGAGGAAATCCTGCTCTCGGTGATGACCGAGGACGACCAGGGTATCCAGGACATCGAGAAAATCGCCGCCTTGGACGGCATCGACCTGGTCTCTATCGGCCCCACCGACTTCTCGGAATACATGGGCATCCGCGACCCCAGCAGCCCGGTGCTGCGGGACCGCATCAAGGAATTGGCCGGCAAGGTGAAGGCCATCGGCAAGGCCAAGCTGGCCTTTCCCATGAACCACGCCGCCATGCCCATGGACGCCAAAGAGCTGGCGGAACTGGGGGTGGGTTACACCCACGTGGCCCCGCCGCCGCCGACGGTGCTGCTACGGTCGATGCAGCAGCGGGTGCAGAGCATCCACCAGGACCTGGGGCGGGGCTAAACGCCTTTTATGGTGGGCCTGCCTTCCCATTCATGGTGAGCTTGTCCAACAAGCAGCCGGCCCGGGACACAGCCGGACAACGGAATGGGCGCTCCCACCATAGCCTCCTCCCCACCGTCATTCCGGCGATGGCCGGAATCCAGGGGCGGGGGATGTGCTGGCCGCGCACTTTAGACCCCTCGCTCCACTCTGGCGACAATCAAAAGGCCTGGTGCGCGGTTGGCCCATTTGCCTTGCCCCTTCAGTTCCGATACAATCCCTTTCGCTTGAGAAGTTACACGCTGGCGGCTTGGTTTTCCATCCTACATCCAGGCCCAGGGGGTGACATGCCGGAAGGAGTATTGGAAGGGGTCAAGGTCCTGGATGTCAGCGAGGACATCGCCGGGTCCTTCTGCGCCCGCCTGCTGGCCGACTACGGGGCCGAGGTGCTGAAGGTAGAACCTCCCGGCGGGGCCGCACTGCGCCGGATGGGGCCCTTCTTCCACGATGAACCCGACGCCGAGAAGAGCCTCTTCTTCCTGGCGCTGAACCTGAACAAGAAAGGGGTCACCCTCAACCTGGAAAGCAGTACCGGGCAGGCCATCTTTCGGCGGCTGGCCGAATACGTGGACGTGGTCGTAGAGAGCTACCGTCCCGGCTACCTGGCATCCCTGGGGCTGGGTTTCGATGACCTGCGGCAGACCAATCCCGCCCTGGTGCTGACTTCCATCACCCCCTTCGGCCAGGACGGCCCCTACAGTCAATTCAAGGGAGAAGAGATTGTCAGCTATGCCATGAGCATGGTGATGGGCATCAGCGGCGTTCAGGGTCGGGAGCCCCTGAAGCACGGCGGTTTTCAGGCCCAGTACCAAGGCGGGCTCTTCGGCGCTGGGGCCACCGCCATGGCCCTGTTCGCCCAGGACTGCACCGGCGAGGGCGAGCACGTGGACGTTTCCGTCACCGAGTGCGCCGCCTCCACCATGATGGCCGCCCAGACCATCTACCCCTTCATGGGGGGCATCCACACCCGCCGCAAGGCCGAGGGCAGCCTGTTCGAGAACCCCACGCCCTGCAAGGACGGCTGGATTATCATCCAGACCGGGGGAACCTCCTGGGACGAGATAGCCAACTTCTTCGGCGACCCCCAGCTTCTGGAGCCCCGCTTCGTCGACCGGGCCCAGCGGTCCCAGTTGGGCGACGAGCTGGACCAGATAATGCTGACGGCCCTGCAGGACCAGAGCAAGTGGGACCTGTTCGACCGGGCGGCCCAGGCCCGGCTGCTCTTCGGCGTGGTGCAGACGCCCAGCGAGTTGGCCCAATGCCCCCAGTTGGAGTCCCGCGACTTTTACCGGGAAGTAGACCACCCGGTAATGGGGAGGGTGCGAGTTCCGGCGCAACTGCTCAGGTTCAGCGATATGCCCTTTCCCAACCCCGCTGCCGCGCCAACCCTGGGGCAAAACAACCAGGAAATGTACGTGGAGGGCCTGGGCTACACCCAGCAGGAGATGTGCCAACTCCGCCAGATGAACGTAATCTAGCGGCGTCGCCGGGTACGCGCTCCTTGGCCGAGGCTCCGCCGTCCCATCCCCCTGGTATCAGACCCGCCCAAAGACGCTCCCCACGACGCTATCCCAACTAGAGAGGCAAACCACCATGGACAGACTGCCATTGGAAGGTATCCGAGTTCTGGACTCCACCTACGTCTTTGCCCTGCCCTACGCCGGGGCCCAGTTGGCCGACCTGGGGGCCGAGGTCATCAAGATTGAGGGTCCGGGCAGACCGGACATCCAACCCCGCTCCGGGGGCCTGGCCGGCGTCTTTCCCGAGCACGACCCCGGCGAAGACTGGTGGAACCGGGCCTCCACCTACAACCTGCTGAACCGAGGCAAGCGTTCCCTGACCCTGGACATGACCGACCCCCGGGCCCGTGACCTGTTCCGGCAGTTGGTAGGCGTCAGCGACATTGTGATGGAGAACTTCACCCCCCGGGTGATGCGGGGCTGGGAATTGGACTACCCTAACCTTCGCAAGATAAAGCCGGACATCATCCTGGTGTCCAACACCGGCTACGGTCACGGCGACGGCCCCTACTCCAGCTATCCGGCCCAGGCCACCACCCAGGAGGCGACCCACGGGCATTGCTGGGTCACCGGATACGCCGGAGACATTCCCTCCAAGGCGGGGCGTTCCTTTGTCGACTTCCTGTCCACCTGGAGCGCCGTGTTCGCCATCGGAGCCGCCCTGCGATACCGCAACCGCACGGGCAAGGGCCAGTGGGTGGACATCGGCATGTACCAGGCCGGGGTGATGTTCCTGTCGGAGTACATCCTGGACGCCAGCGTCAACGGTCGGGACGGCGGGCGCATCGGCAACCGGCACCCCCACCGGGCGCCCCAGGGCTGCTACCCGGCCCGGGGCGACGATCAGTGGATTACCCTTTCGGTGGGCAGCGACACCGAGTGGCAGTCCCTGTGCCGGCTGATGGAGCGGGAGGAGTTGGCCCAGGACGCCAGATTTACCGACGTGTTGTCCCGGCAGAAGAACCACGACGAGTTGGACCAGTTGCTGGGCGACTGGACTCGACACCACGACAAGTACGACCTGATGCACCGATTGCAGGGAGAAGGCATTGCCTCTGGGCCTGTGCTCAACGGGAAAGAGGTCCACTTCGACCCCCACTACCGCAGTCGCAACTTCCTGGAGCGGGTCACCTACCCGGAAGAGCGGCAGATGGGCACCCGCTTCCTCATGGGACGCCCCTACAAGTTCTCCAACAACCCGTTGAAAATCCAGGGACCCGCACCCACCTTCGGCGAGCACAACCAGCCGGTGCTCAAAGACTTGTTGGCCCTGGACGAGGACACCTACCAGGAGTTGGTCCAAGACGCGGTAATCGCCACGGTGCCCCTGATAGGCAACGCCTCGCCCGCCCTGGACCCGCGTCGGGCGGTGGAGCAGGGGTTGCTGGGAGGGTGGGAGCCAGACTACCGGGAGCAACTGGGGATTTCTTGACACCCTGGTTGGGCGGGGACTAAGCTAAATTTACGGGCTCGTAGCTCAGCGGCAGAGCAGCCGGCTCATAACCGGCGGGTCGCAGGTTCGACTCCTGCCGGGCCCACCACTTCGTGACTTCAAAGAGGTTCAATAGCAACCCCTGACGGCAGGTGGATAATATCCCATGAAGGACGAGATTCTAAGCTACTGGGATATGTGCAGTCGCCAGGGAATGGCGTTGCAACGCGGAATGTACTTCAGGCCGCCACCTGTGTATGGGGTGATACTCATGTCACGCCGTCCCAACGCCCCGTACGCAGATGCCATGAACCCAGACGAGACCGTACTCATCTATGAACGCCATGATGTTCGACGTACTACGAACACTCCGGATCCCAAGAGGATAGATCAACCACGGTTTGATTTGAACGGAAAGCCCACTGAAAATGGACGATTCGCGGCGTGGGTAGATGAACTCAAGCAGGGCAACGTGGCTCCAGCGATTTTTCGAGTCTACGAAAAGATGCGACCCGGCACATGGACAGACCGGGGGGCTGTACTACTTGAAAGACTATGCCTACCGACAAGAAAATCAACGTAGAGTTTTCAAGTTTAGGCTCGAACAAGCTGACTTTGATTCTAGCTCACCCCATGAGTCCAACGACCCGGATTTATCAACCAATCGGCAGATTCCTTCATGGATCAAACAACTGGTCTACAAGCGAGACAAGGGCCAATGCGTTATATGCAGTGCAACAGACCAACTCCACTTTGACCACGACTTTCCTTTCGCAAAGGGAGGAATTAGTATCTTGCCCGAGAACGTCCGAATCTTGTGTGCAAGGCACAACCTTGCGAAATCAGCCAAAATCGAATAGTGGCTTGCGCATTCTGATACCGCCTACAGTAAATGGTCGGTAGAGATTTGAAGAACCACCTCTGGACAAACGTCCACATTCTTGCTCAAACTGCCCTGCCCCCATATAGCTAAACTCTAACGACCAGCCCACTCTTCCCGCCATTGGCAGCAATACCATCAACTCGAACCCAGTTTTGGATAACGTCCCTTTAGATCCACAAAGACTGTCAGAGGCCACGCCATGAACTTTTCCCTGCCAACCCTGTTCCTAACCCTGGCCGCCATCCCCCTCCTCCTAGCCGCCTGCGTTGGCTCAGATGAGGCCAACTCGGGAACCAATAGCAACCGCCTGGAAACCGCGAAGGAGCGGGGACACCTCAACTGCACCTCCCACGTTAGCTTTCCCGGTTTCGGTTACCAGGACTCCTCCGGGAACTATCGAGGCTTCGACATCGACCTGTGCCGCGCCGTGGCCGCCGCCGTATTCGGCGACCCCAACGCCTTGGAGGTAAGGCCCCGGACCTTCGCCCAGCGGGTCGAGGACATCCAATCTGGCGAAAGCGACGTCGTCTCCATGACCACCACTTGGACCAGCGGTCGGGAGGCCGCCTGGGGCAACTTCGCCGCCATTATGTTCTACAACGGCCAGGCATTCATGGTGGGCCAAGACAGCGGCTACAATAGCGCGCTGGACATGGACGGGGCCAAGGTGTGTGTCACCGGCAGCACCACCACCGAGTTGAACCTGGAGGAATACTTCCAGGAGAACGGACTAGCCCTGGAAACTGTCGTCCACGAGGACAGGATTGCCGTCTATGATGACTACGAAGAGGGCCTCTGCGACGCCGTGACCGACGACGTATCGGCGCTGGAGGCGGTGCGGCACGACTTCGACAATCCAGACGCCCACAAGCTGCTGCCGGAAACCATATCCAAGGAACCCCTCAGTCCCCTGGTCCCCCACGGTGACGAGCAGTGGTCCGACCTGGTCCGAGCGGTGATGTACGTGTTAATCAACGCCGAGGAGTTGGGCGTAACCCAGGCTAACGTGGAGGCGATGCAGTCGGAGGGCAACACGGCGGTGCGGCGCATGTTGGGGGCCGAGGGCGAGTTCGGCCAGGCCGACCTGGGCCTGAAAGCCGACTTCGCCGTGGACGTAATCAAGGGCGTGGGCAACTACGGCGAGATTTACGACCGCTACATGGGCCCCGAGGGAGAGTCTTTCACCCTGGCCCGGGGTCTCAACCGCCTCTGGACCGACGGCGGCCTGATTTACGCCCCGCCGCTGCGGTGAGCGGTGCTCCATTCAATCTCTAGGCGGCGTCAGAGCCGCCCGGGGATGGCCGACGTCGGGTAGTCGGGGCCTTTTCCCGTCACGGGCCAGTAGATGTTCACCAGAAAGGCCCGGCGGTCAGTGCCGGGCCTTTCCTATACATGACACCACCCTTCAATACAGGGGCTTTAAATTGCCCCAAGAAACCCGCTCCTGGTGAGTCCGTCTTTCGACAAGCTCAGTATGAGCGGTAATTGGGCCCACTCTTGGTGACCCGGTCGAACCAGGGCGGGAAAGTATCCACACTTCAGGTGGGCAGTATTGGCTGCCGCCAACTGCCCGCAAAACCAGCTACCCAGCCAACTCCGCAATCGAGATCCAGGCTGGCCTGTTGCCCAGCGGAACGGTCGCCGACCGGCTCAGTTCCCCCGTATCCTGGTTGACGCTGAAGACGGCCATTTGGCCCGATTCCTGCCCGGCGGAGTAGATGAAGTTGTCCTGGGGCCCCATGCACAGGGCGTTGGGTATGGGTTCGGCGGCCACGATGCCGTTGGCGCTCAACTGCCCCGTGGCGGTGTCCACTGTGAAGCAGGCGATGCTGTTGTGGCCCCGGTTGGGGGCGTACAGGAATTTCCCCGAGGCGCTGACCTGAATCTGGGAGCAGGTGTTCCGCTCGGTGAAGTCCGCGGGGATGGTGGGTACGGTCTGGAACAGGGACAAAGTTCCCGTGGCCGGGTCCAGGCGGTAGCCGCTGACGCTGCAACCCTGCTCGTTGGAGAAGTAGAGCACGTCCAGGGAGGGGTGGAAGCAGAAGTGGCGCGGCCCCAGAAACTCTTCCGGCTCAACCCGGGCGGGCGAGTTGGGGGTGATATGGCCCGTATTCTCGTCGAACCGGAATTGAAAGACGGCGTTGGGGCCGTTCCCCGCGATGTGGGGCACAAAGGCGTAGCTGTTGGTGGGATCGGTCTGCATGGCGTGGGCCCCGGTGGCCGTCTCCAGCCACTCGATGGGAGCGCCCCCCACCGAGCCGTCGTCCCCAATGGGGTGGACTCCCACGTGGGCGCCCTGGTAGTAGGCCGAAAGCACAAATTTGCCCTTGCGGTCGATGCCGACGAAGGTGGGATTGGCCTCCAGCGACACCTCGCCGTTCCTGGTGAGGGCCCCGTTGGCCTGGTCGATGCTAAAGCTGACTAGCAGGGGGACGTCCCGGCATCCGATGTAAAGAAAGTTCCGGTCCGGGCTCAGGACCATGGTGAACGGTCCGCCGGGCACGGCCACATCGCCCTGGGGGGCCATGCTGCCCGTCTGGGGGTCCACGGTGAAAGTGGATACCTTGTCGTCCTCCTGTACGGCGACGTACATGTAGTGAGCCATAGCTTCCTCCTCAGGCGGCCCGCGCTGCTAGGAATTCCCGCACCTGTTGGGTGCACCACTCCGGGTAGATGGCGTTGATGCCGTGCCCCAAACCGGGGTAGACCACCAGCCGCGAGTTGGGTAGCTGCTGGGCCATAAACTGTTGTTGCTCCAGGGTAGACGTGGGCGATTCCTCCCCAACCAGCAGGAGGGTCGGGGTCTCAACCTCCTTCAATTGGGGGCCGAAGTCGAGGGTATCCAGGTAGGCCTGAAGCCGGCGACCGATGGAAGAAGAGGTGCGGTCCATTTCGGCGATGTACCACTCCTCCATTCCCGGCGGCGACACCCGGGTGTCCAGCCGGTTATTGATGGTGGCGGTGGACCAGGCCCCGATGCTCTGGCTCATGCTGGAGTCCCAGTCCCCTCCCGTGCCGGAACGCTCCCTACGGGGCAGGCGGCAGGGGGTGTTGCACAGCACCAGGGCCCGGGTCCGCTGGGGGTATTTATGGGCGAACTTCAACCCCATGATACCGCCAAAGGACTCGCCCACGTAGACCACCCGGTCTATGCCCAGGTGGTCTAAGATGCGGCACAGGTCATCAACGAAAATATCCAGGTCCGGCTCGTACTGGTCCTCGGGTATGGCGGAAAGGCCCATGCCCCGCATGTCGGGACGCAGGACGCGGAACTCGTGGGCCAAGGGCGGCACCCAGTTGTACCAAAACTTGCCGCTGCGGGAGAACCCATGCTGTAGCAGTATCGCCGGTCCGGGACGCCAGGGCTCGGTGTAATCGTCGTCGTAATAGTGCAGTTCCACGTCCGGGCCCACGGGCAGAGTAGGCATGGCGTTACCTCCGAAGCCCATGCCTGTTCCACTAGGACGGGGATGGGCCAATTATCCCTTGCCGGGTCGCTGGAGGCCGGCGGCGGGCGCTTTAGCCTTTAGGTAGTGGGGCCGAAGCCGGGCATGTGGGCCCAGGCCATCCCTTTGGCGTCATGCGTCACTTCTACATCTTTGCCCTTGGAGTCCCGCAGCCCCAGGGGATGCTGCACCAACTCAATCATGTTCCCATCGGGGTCGTTGATGTAGGTTGAGTGGCCGTTGCTGTAGGCGCGGACGCTGGGCTTGGAATAGGGCACTCCCAGGGCGTCCAGGTTGGCGATCATCTCCTCCCAGTCCACAACCTCCACGGCAAAGTGGCCCGAGGGGTTGGGGTTGGGGGTATGGGTGCTGTGAATCTCGGCGTTGCCGATACGCAACTGTAGCTGTCCCTGGTTGAGCTCCTGGCCCCGGTCCAGATACTCGGCGCCCAACACCTTCTCGTACCACTCCCGGGTGCGCGCCTTGTCGCTAATATTGATATTGATGTGCTGTATCATCGAAACTCTGGACATAGCTACACTCCTTTCGTCTGAAACGTCATCCACGGCCGAGTTTCTCGACCGGGATGCTGTAAGCACGAGTATAGCACCGTGGGTTGAGGCTGTCAGCAAGGTTACAGGCCCCAGGGCAGCCAGCCCTGTGAGACGTCCAACTTCACGGGCCAAGGGGCTCAATGAGCCCCCAACTGAATTGCCGCTTACTGACATTTTCTGGTTGTGGCAGGCCGGCAATTAACCTAATCTACCGGATGGGTGTCTGCACCCATGCCCGGCCCCATGCTCCAGAGTTGACCCCCATCCCTGACCCGTCGGACACCGACCCGGACTGGTACACTGGAGGGAAGAAGCGGACGCCTCCGGACGCTCACGGTGAGCTTACCAGACCACGGGCCAACCGGGGCGGCGAGCATGGCGAAACGGCGGGCCTAGGGGTCTGCCGCAATGTTGGCCTGGGGAGTGAGGCGCCACGGTTTGTTCGGGTCCGGTATGTTGCTACTGCGTAGGGCTGGGAAGTCCGGCCAGACCGGGACGGCGATCACCGGGCCAGCACTTTAACAATTGAATATTCTTTCCCAGAACGACGGGAGGTGAAGATGTTACGAGGTAGATTGGGCCTGGAAACCGCCAGAATTCCCCATGCCGATCGGCATGGCCTGCTGTGGTTGTCCCGAGGCGCGCTGACCGTGCGCGATGGGACCCTTCGGTTCGAGCGTCAGGGAAGACTGGACGCCGATAGCGGCCTGGAAAGCGGCGAGTACGGCATTCCCTTTCAGTCCCTGTCCATGATTCTGCTGGGGCCCGGTTCCACGGTGAGCCACGACGCGCTTAGGCTGATGGCCCGCCACGGTACGGCCCTGGTGGCCGTGGGCCAGGATGGAGTACGCTGTTACACCGCCCCGCCCCTGATGCCAGACACCTCCGACATTGCTCGAAGGCAGATGCGGGCCTGGGGCGACCCGAAAGGCCAACGGCTGACCATAGCCCGGAAGATGTACGCCCTGCGTTTGGGGGAAGTACTGCCGCCCCTGGAAATAGCGGCCCTGCGGGGCATTGAAGGCGCGCGAATGCGTCGGACGTACCAGTTGGTGGCCCAAAGGTACGGCATAAAATGGGGCCGGAGACGTTACGACCGCACGGACCCGGGCTGGGCGGACATTCCGAACCAGGCCATCAACCACGCGTCGGTGGCGGTGACCTCGGCGGCGGTGGTAGCGGTGACGGCGACCGGGGCCATTCCCCAACTGGGGTTCATCCACGAGCACAGCGGCGAGGCCTTCGCCCTGGACATTGCCGACCTGTTCCGGGACAAGGTGTTGCTGCCCGCGGCCTTTCAAGCGGCCAGCGAAGTTATGAAGCGGCCCGAGTTGGACATTGAACGTCACACCAGGAGGATTACCGGGGAGACGTTACGCAAGGAGCGGGTAATATCCAAGATGATTGACTCCATCAAGACGCTGTTCCAGGACGTGCCCCCGATTGAAGAGGGGCTCGCCGAGGCTGAGTTGGAAACGGACGTGTACCCAGAGGTTGACGAAGGAGACATGGAATGACGGTAGTAGTAACGGTGAACGTGGAGGCCAGGTACCGGGGGTTCCTGGCCTCTACCATGTTGGAGATAGCCCCGGGAGTATACACCAGCCCGGAAATGACCAGGGGTATTCGGGACCGGGTGTGGGAAGTGCTGACCCGATGGTACGACGCCCTGGGGCAAGGGTCAATAGTAATGACGTGGCGAGACCCGGCGGCGGTGGGCCAGCAGCAGATTAGGACTCTGGGAGAGTCTCCAAAGGAGATAGTCGACGCGGACGGGGTATACCTGGTAAAGTATCACTAGTTTGGTAAGGTCCGATAATAGACCCACAACAATATTCCCCAAATAGGGGTTCCCCCGCACACGCGGGGATAGACCGGGTAGCCTGTGGCCCAAAGTCTCGGTCAAAGTGGTTCCCCCGCACACGCGGGGATAGACCCGCGTCTGCTCATCAGCAAAGACGCTATCGAAGGGTTCCCCCGCACACGCGGGGATAGACCGCAGGCTATAGGGCTATCCCACACCACCGAAACGGTTCCCCCGCACACGCGGGGATAGACCTTCTGCAGCATTCGGTAGGGGTTGGGTTGGGGGGGTTCCCCCGCACACGCGGGGATAGACCCGGCAGCAGCTGACACTGGAGGGTACTTTGACGGGTTCCCCCGCACACGCGGGGATAGACCCGGTGCACCGGAGCTACCGCCCATGACTGCGACGGTTCCCCCGCACACGCGGGGATAGACCGTAGACATCGAGTCCACCAACGAGATTGTCTGGGGTTCCCCCGCACACGCGGGGATAGACCCGGACGCACTCTCCGGCTGAATGGCGCGGGCCAGGTTCCCCCGCACACGCGGGGATAGACCGCGACGTTTGCGCGGGGTGGCATGGACGACGATGGTTCCCCCGCACACGCGGGGATAGACCCTCGGTGGTCAGCATCAAAATGCCGCTCCCCGAGGTTCCCCCGCACACGCGGGGATAGACCCTGCTCCGGGTGGTGCTGGCCCGGGGCATTTCCGGTTCCCCCGCACACGCGGGGATAGACCTCCACAGTGGATTGCTGACCTATCGGAGGACTAGGTTCCCCCGCACACGCGGGGATAGACCCCCTAATCCCCTTCGCCGGAACAGCCCTGGACGGGTTCCCCCGCACACGCGGGGATAGACCGATTTTACGGCCCAGACTATGCCGCCGATGCAGGGTTCCCCCGCACACGCGGGGATAGACCTCACCCGCACCGGGTTGGAGGGGTAGCCGAGGTGGTTCCCCCGCACACGCGGGGATAGACCGTCACCCCCACCATTTCTGCGGTCTAGGTTATGGGTTCCCCCGCACACGCGGGGATAGACCGTATTCGGGAATCCCTATCTCGGCGTAGAGCCGGGTTCCCCCGCACACGCGGGGATAGACCCCCACCAGCAAGGACAATATGCAAGTGGACCCGGGTTCCCCCGCACACGCGGGGATAGACCCCCTTGGCCGCTCCCGGCCATAGACCACAGACTGGTTCCCCCGCACACGCGGGGATAGACCCCCGCCTACGTACCTACCATCCTGCTTTTTGCTGGTTCCCCCGCACACGCGGGGATAGACCGCTGGAACAGGGTTAGTCAGACTCCCAGCCTACGGTTCCCCCGCACACGCGGGGATAGACCCTGCGGGCTGAGTGTTGCTAGCGGGCAGGTGTCGGTTCCCCCGCACACGCGGGGATAGACCGCCAGAGCCATTTTCCCCCACGCATTGACACTAGGTTCCCCCGCACACGCGGGGATAGACCTTGAGCGCCTGATAGTAGGGCCTCCATCCTGCCGGTTCCCCCGCACACGCGGGGATAGACCGGTGTGTGCCTGCAGGCGGACAAATGGCGTCAAGGTTCCCCCGCACACGCGGGGATAGACCCTCCGGGAACCGCGTGCGGAACTCGGCTACGGTGGTTCCCCCGCACACGCGGGGATAGACCCACTTAGGCAGGCGATTGGCAGACCATGAAAACGGTTCCCCCGCACACGCGGGGATAGACCCGAATACGGATTGACGGTAACGGGGCAAATGCCGGTTCCCCCGCACACGCGGGGATAGACCCTTTAGGGTCATCTGGGTTGACCGGCGGAATCAGGTTCCCCCGCACACGCGGGGATAGACCCGGGACGCCTTCGCCATTCCGGGATTCGGGCCAGGTTCCCCCGCACACGCGGGGATAGACCCGGCGACTTCCACCACGCCGGCAGTCGATTTTGGGTTCCCCCGCACACGCGGGGATAGACCCGCCGCACGGAAGGTCTGCACGATGCGGTCGCGGGTTCCCCCGCACACGCGGGGATAGACCGATGTCCCGTATCTATTAAGGGATTCGATGACCGGTTCCCCCGCACACGCGGGGATAGACCCTCTTGACCCGCCCGTAGAGGCTTTGCCAATCCGGTTCCCCCGCACACGCGGGGATAGACCCCCGCCGATACCGTCAACCATCCGCATGTTTCCGGTTCCCCCGCACACGCGGGGATAGACCCGATGCCGAGCGGGAAGAGTGGTATAACCAGTGGGTTCCCCCGCACACGCGGGGATAGACCCCTACCAGCCACCTAGCCGGGTACTGGTGCGGCGGTTCCCCCGCACACGCGGGGATAGACCCTCGCCATGGGTGTTGGGGTACGTGGCCTGGACGGTTCCCCCGCACACGCGGGGATAGACCGTTCTGCGGGACCATCTTCCCGATGCCCGGGGAGGTTCCCCCGCACACGCGGGGATAGACCCGGGCCTGTCTGGGCCGGCGGTTTCCCGGGAAAGGTTCCCCCGCACACGCGGGGATAGACCCTACCGATACATGGGAGGGGGAGCAAACAGCTTGGTTCCCCCGCACACGCGGGGATAGACCGCAGCAGAGCATCGGCTTCGATAGCGGGTAGCCGGTTCCCCCGCACACGCGGGGATAGACCCGTAGGGGTAATAACACGATGGCGGATGTATGCGGTTCCCCCGCACACGCGGGGATAGACCCTTCTCGTGGTCCTTTTCTGAGCGGTACCACGCGGTTCCCCCGCACACGCGGGGATAGACCTTTTGGGGGCCGAGGGCGACCAGCGGGAGCTATGGTTCCCCCGCACACGCGGGGATAGACCCTCCCCACCCGGTACTCCACGACGTAGCCGGTGGGTTCCCCCGCACACGCGGGGATAGACCGCAGTCCGTCGGCGGCGCCGGGAGGGAGGCCACGGTTCCCCCGCACACGCGGGGATAGACCCTGGATGGCTTCGAGGACCTCGATGCAGTCCTCGGTTCCCCCGCACACGCGGGGATAGACCGTGGAGGCCATCGAGGTCTTGTACTGCACGGAGGGTTCCCCCGCACACGCGGGGATAGACCCTGCCCTGTGACGGTATCTACAGCCACCACGGAGGTTCCCCCGCACACGCGGGGATAGACCGTCTTGGTGTGGTGCATATTGAGGAAACTGATCGGTTCCCCCGCACACGCGGGGATAGACCGTCATCGACCACCTGCCAGCCTTCCCCGCCGGAGGTTCCCCCGCACACGCGGGGATAGACCTGAACCGTAGCTTCTACGCCCACGGCCGGACGAGGTTCCCCCGCACACGCGGGGATAGACCCCAAAACATCTTGTGTCCAGTATGGCGCGTGACGGTTCCCCCGCACACGCGGGGATAGACCCTGCGGATTGAGTATCGCCAGCGGCCAAGTGTCGGTTCCCCCGCACACGCGGGGATAGACCGTTGAATAAGCTGATCATGTGGGACAAGCTGGCGGTTCCCCCGCACACGCGGGGATAGACCGGATTAAGGCGGGGCTACCATTTTCTTTGGGACGGTTCCCCCGCACACGCGGGGATAGACCTGGAATCCAGCATGGCATGGGAAGCCTGTATCAGGTTCCCCCGCACACGCGGGGATAGACCGCCCAAGCGTAAATCGCAGGGAAGATGCAACAAGGTTCCCCCGCACACGCGGGGATAGACCCACCAATAATGTCATGCTGATGCAGTTCCCCAGGGTTCCCCCGCACACGCGGGGATAGACCGTGGACGGCCTGAGTGTTGCCAGCGTCAGCGGTGGTTCCCCCGCACACGCGGGGATAGACCGGGTAGTGGCCGATAGCTTCAGTGGGTATTCGGGGTTCCCCCGCACACGCGGGGATAGACCGCGGCCAAGACGTTCCTACGGTCTGGGCCATTCGGTTCCCCCGCACACGCGGGGATAGACCTCTGCCAGACTGTCAAGCGTTTTTTCCATCAATGGTTCCCCCGCACACGCGGGGATAGACCGCTGGCGGGCGCGGAGGCTACGGCGTTCAATGCGGTTCCCCCGCACACGCGGGGATAGACCGGAGGCGCTGATATTGGACCTAGCGGGCATTTCGGTTCCCCCGCACACGCGGGGATAGACCGGCGATACGTGGGGCGGCGAGTGGGCGACGGAGGGTTCCCCCGCACACGCGGGGATAGACCGCTCAGGCAGAGGCTAGTCGAAAGTCTTAGTAGGGTTCCCCCGCACACGCGGGGATAGACCGCATTTCCGGTGTTGTGCCGTGCCACCGTGCCAGGTTCCCCCGCACACGCGGGGATAGACCCGCCCTTTGTATAGCTTGCCGGAGATTCTACAAGGTTCCCCCGCACACGCGGGGATAGACCGCTACGTGATAATTGCCGGGGCAACCGCAGTCGGGTTCCCCCGCACACGCGGGGATAGACCGTCCGGGATGCCGGCGAACGCCACGGCTATCCGGGTTCCCCCGCACACGCGGGGATAGACCGCGCAGGCGGTAGAGGAAGTGGCCGCCGCCAACGGTTCCCCCGCACACGCGGGGATAGACCGAATAAGGGATATGAAAGGATCGAGTTAAACTAGGTTCCCCCGCACACGCGGGGATAGACCGCACACTAGCCGCCCGCACATGAAACATTCTACGGTTCCCCCGCACACGCGGGGATAGACCCTGGTCAGCCGTTGGCGGGTCCCCCGGATGCTGGGTTCCCCCGCACACGCGGGGATAGACCCGCATGACTTGACCTATTTCACCGCCGCAGAGAGGTTCCCCCGCACACGCGGGGATAGACCCATTCTACATAGGGTATCCCTGCTAGGTGTCTCGGTTCCCCCGCACACGCGGGGATAGACCCACCTCGCCCGGCATGGCGGTGTTGAGGCCCAGGGTTCCCCCGCACACGCGGGGATAGACCCGGTCGACTGTTCGCAATGAGCACGAAAGGAACGGTTCCCCCGCACACGCGGGGATAGACCGTTCTAGTGTGCGGAGGCCGAGATTTCAACAATGGTTCCCCCGCACACGCGGGGATAGACCATGCGGATAGGCCGTCTCTGGGGCAGTCTTTCCGGTTCCCCCGCACACGCGGGGATAGACCCGCTTGGCGATGGCCACTTCATATTCGGCCTGCGGTTCCCCCGCACACGCGGGGATAGACCGCCGGATGTGCGGCACCGGCGGTAAAATCGGAGGGTTCCCCCGCACACGCGGGGATAGACCGTTGTGGGCGGGACAATATCCTGTCTTGCCGCCGGTTCCCCCGCACACGCGGGGATAGACCCCAGAGACGTATGGTATTTAGAGATGTATTCAGGGTTCCCCCGCACACGCGGGGATAGACCTCGTTGGTTTTCCCAGATGCCAAAGGTGTCTGTGGTTCCCCCGCACACGCGGGGATAGACCTGGAAGAGGTTATTGCCTTTGAAGCGGGTGGGTGGTTCCCCCGCACACGCGGGGATAGACCATTTCTAAGGCATCAACATCATCCTGGGCTGTAGGTTCCCCCGCACACGCGGGGATAGACCGCCGGAAGGTGACTGCCTGTTTTCCGGGCTTATGGTTCCCCCGCACACGCGGGGATAGACCTTACAAACATCTTTCCGATACGTTGGGCAGTATGGTTCCCCCGCACACGCGGGGATAGACCCCAGACCAGATTTGTCACCAGACAGCCGGTTAAGGTTCCCCCGCACACGCGGGGATAGACCCCGCGCCCGGAAGTCGTCTACGGTGATGTCAGCGGTTCCCCCGCACACGCGGGGATAGACCCCTATCCAGTAGACCGTGCCTACGTGAAGGACGGGTTCCCCCGCACACGCGGGGATAGACCTATTGGCGATAAAAGCGTGTGCCAGCGTTCCCAGGTTCCCCCGCACACGCGGGGATAGACCGTGGCAGTTCTGAGGATTAAGGACAGCGACGGCGGTTCCCCCGCACACGCGGGGATAGACCCATCGATCCCGGCGGTGTACGTGGTGACGGCAGGGTTCCCCCGCACACGCGGGGATAGACCGCATCGTGTACCTGCGGAGCGAACACCGTTCCGGGTTCCCCCGCACACGCGGGGATAGACCGGAATACGCCACCGCGCTTATCCTAGAACAACGGGTTCCCCCGCACACGCGGGGATAGACCGAAATTTGGCAAGGGCGATTTATTCGCCATCGGGGTTCCCCCGCACACGCGGGGATAGACCGTCACTGCGGTCGGAGAAATAGCCGCTTACGGTGGTTCCCCCGCACACGCGGGGATAGACCGTCACTGCGGTCGGAGAAATAGCCGCTTACGGTGGTTCCCCCGCACACGCGGGGATAGACCGCGCGAGGTGTTCTACGCGCGCACGGCCTACGGGGTTCCCCCGCACACGCGGGGATAGACCGCTATATAATAGTCGCCGGGCCGACCGCTGTCGGGTTCCCCCGCACACGCGGGGATAGACCGCACTCAGGCGGTGGTGCGTGGGCGGTACAGTGGGTTCCCCCGCACACGCGGGGATAGACCGTGATGCTGCGGGCTTTTTGTAGTTTACTCATTGGTTCCCCCGCACACGCGGGGATAGACCCACGCACGGCGGTATCTGAATGTACAGGCCAAGGGTTCCCCCGCACACGCGGGGATAGACCGCACGACACTCACGTTATTGGGGTTCACTTTCGGGTTCCCCCGCACACGCGGGGATAGACCTTTGTGCAGACGTTTGCTGCCACCACCGCTAGGGGTTCCCCCGCACACGCGGGGATAGACCGAGAACCTCGAAAGTGAACCCCAATAACGTGAGGGTTCCCCCGCACACGCGGGGATAGACCCCATATTTTACCATCCTTGTTTGCATAAAGATAGGTTCCCCCGCACACGCGGGGATAGACCCTGGCAGACCAGCCCGTTCCAGCCGCACTACGGGGTTCCCCCGCACACGCGGGGATAGACCCCCGCAGGGTGGGGCGCGAGACAGGCTCCCGGTGGTTCCCCCGCACACGCGGGGATAGACCCGGATCGGACCTAGGCGAGGACTTCGGCCTGGCGGTTCCCCCGCACACGCGGGGATAGACCCCTGAAGGGGGACGCGGCCCTGGGCGACGTAGCGGTTCCCCCGCACACGCGGGGATAGACCGCCGTCACTCTCCCCCGTTGGGTTGTCGCTCCCGGTTCCCCCGCACACGCGGGGATAGACCGGTCATGTCAATTTCGATGTTGTTGATGGCCCCGGTTCCCCCGCACACGCGGGGATAGACCCCATTTTCTGGCTCCATCCCGGCGGTGGCGGCCGGTTCCCCCGCACACGCGGGGATAGACCCGTGGTGGGAGGATTGAGAGGCTCCTCGTCAAAGGTTCCCCCGCACACGCGGGGATAGACCGCTGACAGCACTGGACATTGAAGAGGTCAAGTAGGTTCCCCCGCACACGCGGGGATAGACCGCGTGCTGTTACACAGCACGACTAGCCCGCCCGGGTTCCCCCGCACACGCGGGGATAGACCCCAGAAAAAGGCTCTTACCACATACTGACGCTAGGTTCCCCCGCACACGCGGGGATAGACCCTTGGCTGGCGGTGGTGTCCGGCCGGCCGCTGCGGTTCCCCCGCACACGCGGGGATAGACCGTGGATTACACAGAAGAGGGAAGCGTGGCGGAGGGTTCCCCCGCACACGCGGGGATAGACCCTCATGTGCTCAGTCGAGGGCACTATCACTTTCGGTTCCCCCGCACACGCGGGGATAGACCCTGCGAGGGCCTCAGCACGATACAGCCTACTGCGGTTCCCCCGCACACGCGGGGATAGACCGTCGTTTTGACGACGGCTCACGTTTATGACCAGGGTTCCCCCGCACACGCGGGGATAGACCCCGCCAGAGTTGAGCCGCATCGTTGTCGGCGTGGGTTCCCCCGCACACGCGGGGATAGACCTTGAACGCGTTGCCCTACCAATGGCCTCTATGGGGTTCCCCCGCACACGCGGGGATAGACCTTTTCCAAGGCGGCAACTATCTGGGGCGCGGCGGGTTCCCCCGCACACGCGGGGATAGACCCCGTGCGCTCGGCACCAGGATGTGCGTGGCGTCGGTTCCCCCGCACACGCGGGGATAGACCCCGTGCTGATGCGGTCCAGCTCGTGCCGCTCGGGGTTCCCCCGCACACGCGGGGATAGACCGTCGCCAGCGGTACGGGCGGTGTTGAATCACTGGGTTCCCCCGCACACGCGGGGATAGACCCACCATTGCCCTGCCCCGGTTCTCACCCGTGTAGGTTCCCCCGCACACGCGGGGATAGACCGTTAGGGCGGGCGATTTGTTGCCCGACCCGCGCGGTTCCCCCGCACACGCGGGGATAGACCCTCATGTGCTCAGTCGAGGGCACTATCACTTTCGGTTCCCCCGCACACGCGGGGATAGACCCTGCGAGGGCCTCAGCACGATACAGCCTACTGCGGTTCCCCCGCACACGCGGGGATAGACCGCCTAATGGGATACCAATGGCAGCTGAATGCACGGTTCCCCCGCACACGCGGGGATAGACCTTCAACGCCCTGCTTACGCCCAGGCGGCCACGCGGTTCCCCCGCACACGCGGGGATAGACCCGGTCAGAACACCGACAGGCGGATACCTGGCACGGTTCCCCCGCACACGCGGGGATAGACCTCACAAGCCCAGGTTATTTGTGTTGGATGAAGCGGTTCCCCCGCACACGCGGGGATAGACCGCGAGTGGGTGTTGCCAGCCGAAGACGGCAGTGGGTTCCCCCGCACACGCGGGGATAGACCCTGACCGGTCGGGCAAGGCCTACCATTTTCACCGGTTCCCCCGCACACGCGGGGATAGACCAAAACGAGTCCGGGGTAAAACCTCCGATGGAAACCCCCATCGACGGAGACAATCGAATCCCTCTGTTAATGCTCATCTACATGGGATACGGTTTCAACTACACGACCGGCGAGTGCGAAGGTGGTATGGACTCTACTGGCTGGAACCGTCAGCAGGAGCGGTTCTTCTACCCCGAAGCTGGATATTACTGTACGGGCAACACTAAGCTTGGTACAGAAATTGGGGCAAGACCACCTACTGTCACCCCCACCATTTCTGCGGTCTAGGTTATGTTATTTGACGTCTTCTACCTTGCTCGTTACAATTCCCGCCGTTGGCAACGATAAAGGAAGGTGGTCCCTTTTTGAATATGGATGTTGACGCTAACCAAATCAAAGACTTTCTAGCCTTCCGGCGGATGATAACTCCCATCATCATCCAGGTAATTTCTGGGCGGTAACCGCCTTTGTCGTCCTCTACGGGCTTTACGCCCTCTTCTTGGGAGACGGGGCTTTAGAGCGGATTGCCGGGTTTTTCAGTATCATCGTCGGCCCGGTGGTCGTCCGAGTTTACTCGGAACTCCTAATCGTTGTTTTCCGCATCAACGAAACCCCCACCGAAATACGCAACCAGGGGCTCCAGAACCGCGGCAACTCTCCAAGCTAAACTATACGCTTATCCAAGATGTACTCCCGCAGCATCGATGGCGTGATGCTTCCGTATTGCTTCTTTAGCTCTTTACCCTTAAGCTCTTTACCCTTATTGATTCCAAGGTCTATCAGGCTCTCGGCTTGCGCCTCACATAATCGTTCTGCCACGTAGTCGAGGATGTCCATTTCGTACTGCTGTACTCCTTAGGGCGCCGCCTTTCTTCAACCTCCCGTCCACCGTCGGCCAGACGTGTCTCCAGCAAGAACCTGTCCAAGATAGTCTCGTAGTCAATTAAGTAGTGGATTGGGCCCAGGCATTCGGGTCTGTTCGGCATCGGTTTCCTCCTGGTGTTGTGTCGTCAATTGGGTTGCGGGGAGCACGGGCGCAAGCGCTCCTAGAGCAATGTAGGTTGCGCGAATTGAGGGAAGACCCGAGGCGGGGCCGCTCCGGCACTGGCATGGCCGGGCCTTTTGGTGGGGCAATCTTGCTGGAGGCTATTGGGCTCCTCTTTGCTTTGACACGCTCGGAGTTGAGCGCCGAAATGTCCAAACGTGGTTTCTTGAAAGACCCAACCGTGCTACTCAACCGGCTGTTAGCCTCCCCAATTTTCGGGTATCATAGTGCCGGCGACGGACGAATTGGCTGGTGAGCAGCCATTGTCCCCGCCAGTGGCGCCAAGGCAATGCTGGACTTGGGGTAATTTTATGCGGAGCAAAGAGGAAATTCGGGAAGCCGTGTGGACCGCCCTGGAACTAGCCAAAGCGGTGCGGGCCAAGAACGTTCACGATAAGATACCCCACTTCCGGGGCTGCGAGGCCGCCGCCGACCGGGTGGGCGACCTGGAGGTCTGGCAGCAGGCCCGGGCCGTCAAGAGCAACCCAGACAAGGCCCAACGCCCCCTGCGGCAACTGGCCCTGGCAGAGGGGAAGGTGCTCTACATGGCCGTGCCCCGACTGAAGGACGAGCGGTGCTTCGTAGAGTTGGATCCGGCCCGCTTGGATATTCCCCCGGCCAAGGCTTCCACCATCAGCGGGGCCTTCAAGTCGGGCAGGCTGGTCTACGTGGAGGAGATGCAGCCGGTGGACCTGGTGATTTCCGGCTCGGTGGCGGTGAACCGGGACGGGGTGCGCGTGGGCAAGGGGGGAGGGTTTGCCGACCTGGAGTACGGCCTGGCGGTGGCCGCGGGCATCATCACCACCGACACCCCGGTGGTGACCACCGTTCACGATATGCAGGTGCTGGACGAGCCCTTGCCCCTGACCCACCACGACGTGCCCATGAGCTACGTGGTAACCCCAGAGGAGGCCATCGCCTGCACCGGGGAATTGCCCCGGCCCATTGGCATCTACTGGGAAGACCTGGACGCCCGCAAGATTTCCCAGATACCCCTGCTCAAAAAATTGCAGGCCAGAGCAGGCTGACCCGCTCCGGCCAATTTTGACGGTTTGCCAACTAAGAAACCCAGGTCACCCGGTGCGCCCCATCCGTCATTCCGGCGCAGGCCGGAATCCAGGGGCGGGGCAATGGGCCACAGGCTCACCAGGGGCGGGGCAGTCCTACACGCCGCCCCCGCCGACTTTTGGAAGGCCCAGCCTTAACCCGGCTGGCCCACTTTGTCTTCCACCTTCAACTCCTGCATCAGCTCCGTAATCTGACGCCAGGTCTCGTCCTCGACGTAGATGCCTTCTTTACGCCGCTGTAGTTCAGTGCGGTACTCAATCTCACCGGGATAGAGCACCTCGCTGAATCCTATAGCCGGGGGCGAGGTCTTGACGAACTCGGCGAACTCCTTTACCTCTTTCTTGAACTGGTCCAGAGGCCGGAAGAACTCCACGTTGTATACCGAGATAAACACGCCGTCGTTATGACGGGCCTGGGGATCGATGCCGAAGCCCAAGCCGGTGAACAGGCCGGAGAACATCTCCACCATGAAGGAGAGGCCATAACCCTTGTGACCCTGGTCGGCTCCCACCGGCAGGATGGCCCCGCCAGCGCTGTAGTCGTTGGGGTCGGTGGTGGGATTGCCGTCCTTGTCGATAATCCACCCCACGGGCACCTGCTCCCCCCGGTTGCGGGCCAGACTGATTTTACCGGCAGCCACGGCGCTGGTCGCCATGTCCAACAGCACCTGCCCTTCCAGTTCGCTGGGCACGCCGATGCAGATGGGGTTGGTCCCCAGCCGACGCCCCCGACCGCCGAAGGGGACCACCGCCTTGGGGCCGGCTCCCGAGTCAGCGGTAATCAGGCCAATCATCCCCTCCCGGGCCGCCATGGTGGGGTAGTCGCCCAGCCGCCCGATGTGACTCTGCAGGTGGACGGTGATGGCCGCCACGCCCTGGGTCTTGGCCTTGTCGATAGCCATGCGCATCGCCTTTTCGGTGACGACAAAACCGAAGCCCCAGTTGCCGTTGATGACGGCGGTGGCGGGAGTCTCACTTTCCACCACGAAGGGCGCGCCGGGCACTATGTGGCCCTTGTCGATGCGCTCGCAATACTCGGGGATGTGGATAACGCCGTGGGAGTCGTGACCGGTCAGGTTGGCCTTGACCTGGTGGGCAGCCACGATTTCCGCCTCGTGGTCCGGGGTGCCCTTGGCCTGATAGATGTGGTAGGCAACTTTGTGGAGGTACTCGGGAGTGAAAACGGGCATGGCAATTACCCTCCTTGGTCAAGCTCAATTTCAACGGGATTGGCTGGCTCCCACTCCGGGAGCGGGGGTCAGCGGGAGGAACTCTCCATCGCGCCGGGGCATCGCCCGGGCCAGTGGGTTAAGTCTATTACCGCCACAATACTTTGTCCACAGCGCCCCCTGGTTGTCCCAATAGACCTTCTCCCGTCGGACTGTCCCTCGGTCTCGCAGGGGCGCGCAGCCGTGCGCGCCTACACAACGCACCGGACTTGGTAAGGTGGTGAGCGGCCCTTGAATTCTGAGGGCGGTCGAGTATCCAAGCCACAGGCCACCACTCGCCACCCCTGGATTACCGCCTTCGCGGGCGGGAATGACGGGTCACTTGCTATCCAATATCCAATCGCCCTGGCAGGGCAATCGCATTCTCAAAACCAATCGGCATAGGTGAGACGACTTCCGTTCCTGCGCAACATCAACCGCCTTCAATCTTTGCTGGACACGACGTATTCAACCTCAGCAATCGTAAACTCAGACGCTGGTTGCTGCCTCGAAATGAGAATGCGATTGCCCTGATCGCCCTGGCCGGGTATCTTGTAGCCCCCATTCCGCCGTGGTATGCTAACTATTGGTTCGCCCCCGTAGCTCAGTGGATAGAGTGCTGGCCTCCGGAGCCAGAGACGAGAGTTCGACTCTCTCCGGGGGTACCATCAACCCCCTTTACTTCCCCTCCAGTACCCCTTGCGGGGCGTGGCCCAGCGGTAGGGCGCCTGGTTTGGGACCAGGAGGTCGGCAGTTCGATCCTGCCCGCCCCGACCAATTTTATCCCCAGCCCCGGTCTCGTTCATGGCGAGCCCGTCGAACCAGGAAATCTGCAGACCAGGAGACCGCGTGACTACCGAAGACCTGCCCAGGTACGCCGCCAAGGGACAACGGCGGAAACTAGACCGGGACTGGTTGGAGTTGCTGCATCGCGGGGGCTTGCCGCCATCCCTGGACCAGCTTCCTACCGCGCCAGAGGTCCTGAGGCAAGCCGTTGCGGAGTTCAACCAAGGCCAGTATTGGCAGTGCCACGAAACCCTGGAAGACCTGTGGATGCCCGAGGCCTACCCCCTGCGCCTGTTCTACCACGGGCTAATCAAGGCGGCGGTGGGCATGTTGCACCTGGAAAGGCACAGCTATAACGGGGCGCTGATTAAGCTGCGCGACACCGAGTACATGCTGGCCCCCTTCCATCCCAGCTTCATGGGGGTGGACACCGCGCGACTCTCCCGGGACGTGGTCCAGCGTCTGAAGCTGTTGCCCGAAGAAGAAAGGGTTGACTGGCAAGAAATCGACCGGCTGCCCCCGGCCTACCTCGTTCTGGACGCCTGAAGTGGGTAGGGATGCCCGGCCACGCTCCCCGACGGGTTGCTTCCTGCCTGGGCGGGATGGTTCGACAGGCTCACCATGAGCGGCAACGCCCCCGTCGTTCCGGCGCAGGCCGGAATCCAGGGGCGGCGGGGCGGCGGGGCACATCCTCTCTGACTGGTCCCCTAAAGCGGTGAGGCCGCCTATTCCTACGCCGGAGCATACCTCCCTAATCAAACAGGATGACGCTGCGGGCCACGTTGCCGCCCTTCATGTCGGCGAAGGCCTCGTTTATCTGCTCCAGCTTCATGTGCTGGGACACCAGTTCGTCCAGCTTCAGCCGCCCCTGCAGGTAGAACTCGATGTAGCGGGGCATGTCGGTGCGGAAGCGGTTGGAGCCCATGCTGCTGCCCTGTATCCGGCGCTCCCGGCGCAGGAAGTTGCCCGCGTCTATCTCAATCTTCACGCCCTCGGGAATCATGCCGATGATGGTGGCCGCGCCGCCGGGTCGCAGCATCTCGTAGCACTGCTCCGCCGTCTCCTTCAGCCCGATAGCCTCGAAGGAATAGTCCACCCCGCCGTCGGTCAAATCCAGCACCTTCTGTACCACCTCACCCCCGGAGGCGTCGATGACATCGGTGGCCCCGAACTGGCGGGCCAGGGTCAACTTGGTCTCCACGGTGTCGATGGCGATGATGCGCAGGGCTCCCGCCAGGGCCGCCCCCTGCACGCAGTTGAGTCCCACACCGCCGCATCCGACCACCGCCACGGTGCTGCCCGGCTCCACCTGGGCGGTGTTGAGGGCTGCGCCCAGTCCGGTGGTTGCGCCGCAGCCTATCAGGGCCAGACGGTCCATGGGCACGTCCTCCCGCACTTTGACCAAGGCGTGCTCGTGCACCAACATCTGCTCGGCGTAGGAACCTAGCTGGGCCATCTGGATAATGGGCGTGTCTCCCTGGTACAGTCGAGGGGGTTCGTTGCGGTGGCGGACCACGTCGTCCCGGGTACACAGCACCGGCTGGCCCCGCAGGCAGAACTCGCAGTGCCCGCAGAACACGGACAGGCAGGTGATTACCGTGTCACCCGGCTTCACGTAGCTTACCTGGTCACCCACCGCCTCCACGATGCCCGCCGCCTCGTGGCCCAGGATGGCCGGCATAGGTATGGTGTACAGGCCCTCCACGAAGTGCAGGTCACTGTGGCAAACGCCGCTGGCCCCGGTGCGAATCAATACCTCCCGGGGGCCCGGGTTGTCCACCTGGACCTCTTCCACCTCCAGGGGCCGGTCCACCTCTCGCAACACTGCTGCTTTCATAGCTCACCTCCATCCAACTGGGCGAATCGACACCCAACAGCCAATCATGTCGGCAGAAACCAGCTTCCCCTGGCTGTTGGCAATGAATGTAGCATTAGCCTTTATGGGCGTCAACCGCGCTGGGTAGGGGCACCGGGCCTTTCGATTATTAGGCTACCCTGTTGCCTCCCCCTTTCGTGAAAGAGAGGCTATCGGCCACTCCAGCCCTTGGGTTCCCGATTTCGCGGGAATGACGGGTGAAACAAAAGGTCTCTCGGGACAATCGAAAGACCCTGGGGTAAGGGCAACCCCCCCGGATACCGGCCTCCGCCGGAATGACGGAGGCGGGGACAGGGAAAACCTCCACCTATGGCATGGTGACGGTATTGCGTATATCGTCACCATTTAGGCACCTAACAGCGGCAATCTTCAAGTATCGGGCCGATTGTATGTGTTGACAAACCAATTGGCCCTTAACTAGAATGCGGCAAAGACCCAGGCGTCCCCGCTCATGGCGAGCCCGTCCTTCGACAAGCTCAAAGCCGGCACTCCGCGCAGGCAGGGTGATGAGCGGCGGAAAAGAGTCCTCACAAAAACAGGTGAGAAATGGTTACTCCCCATACCAACGGCAACCAAAGCAATGGCAGCCAGTCCAACGGCCACAGCCGGTACGTTCCCCGGGGCGCGTCGGGCATCGGCGTACATGACTTCGTCCCCGAATTGGGCTACCGGGAATACTGGTACCCGGCGGTGGAGGACAAGAAAATCGGGCGTAATCCGGTGGCCCTGCGGTTGCTGGGCGACCAGGTAGTCTTCTTCCGGGATACCGAGGAGCGGGTGGTCGCCCTTTCCGATACCTGCCCGCACCGGGGAGCTTTCTTCTCCGGCGGCATCGGCAAGGGCCGGGGAAACGCCGAGTTCAAAGGGCACATCACCTGCCCCTACCACGGGTATACCTTCAACGGCCAGGGGAAGTGCGTGGCCGCTCTGACCGACGGCCCCGAGTCCAAGCTGGGGCCCAAGCTCTTCGCCCGCAACTACCCCACTCAGACCCATCGGGGGGTGGTCTACATCTGGATGGGCGTTACCGAGCCGGTGCCATTGGAAGAGGATGTCCCCGAAGAGTTCTTCGATCCCGAGGTGGAGATACAGACCTACGTTAGAATCTGGCCCATGAACTGGTCGTTGACCATGGAGAACTCCCGGGACTCCCACAACAGCAAGATTCACCGGGGAGGCATCCGCCGGTTCTTCACCGGCCAGCTCTTCAACAAGCTGCCCGCCTTCTGGGAGGGGGCCGACATTACCGAAGAGGGCGACAACTACATCTGCATCGCCCCCCGGGTGCGGCAGAGCACCTACCAGGGCTACTTCCCGGAGTTGGGGCACAAGTGGCCCGGTAGCCTCTGGTGGCGATTCAAAGGGGGTAACCGGATTGACCCGCTACAGCAACAGCGCGGGGCCTTCAACAACACCCGGCCCGGAGGACTGTACCGCCTGCCCTCCATTGCCTGCCCCAGCGCCCGGGGTCGCTCCCAGCACCTGCGTTACTTCACCCCCATCGACGCCGATAGTACGCGGATGTTCACCTTCACCTTCAAGCGGGTGCGCACCAACCCGCCGAAGCGGCTGTGGTGGAAGGTGTTCTACCATACTTGGTACGTTTACTTTGGCGCACCCCAGACTACCAACGAGCGAGAGGACATGCCCGTCCAGGCGGTGGGTGCGTTGGACCCCCACTCGGCGCAAAAGCTGGGGGCCACCGACGCCGCCATCATCTTCTGGCGAAGGCGGATGCCCTGGAAGTCCCGGGACGCCCAGCGGGTTTGGGGCAAGAGTCGGACCGAAGCCGCCGCCGAGATGATCAAGTTGCAGGAAGAGCGGGAGGCGGTGGAAGTCCCCCTGAACTAACCGGCGGGGTAACGAAAAATCGGTTGGGCCACCCCTCGTTAAAGGGGTGGCCCATTCTTTTGGCCTTCTAGTCGGAGGCGTTGCTGGAGTAGGGGTAGTCGCGGAAGCGGCGGGGATAGAGCGCGGTGCCCAGGAGGATGACTCCCAGGATCAGGTGGGCCGCGTTTTCCCAGGGATGCTGCACGGTGAAGATGCCCAGGTTGACGCCCTGGGAGTGTTCCACCAGGGCCGCCAGGACAAAACCCGCTATGGCGACTACCAGGAAGAATAACCCCTCAAGGCCCAGGAATACCCGTTTGTATTCCGAGTTCCACACCTCCCCCACGTACAGGGAGGACAGGCCCAGCGCCAGATAGGCGATGCTCTGGCCCAGGTCCATGTGATACTGGTCAGTTGGCTGGCCCTTGATGAAAAAGCCGATGATGCCCACCACCGCTAGCAAAGCCCCGAATATTAGCAGCGCCCGCCGGTTGGTGAGGCCCTTGGCGTAGTGCTTGGTAACCGGCCCGTACTGTACGGTAATTCCCATGTAGCGCCTCCGGTACGGTGAATCGGGTTGCCCGGGCACGGTTGAAGGGCCCGGGCCCCAGCCTGAACGCCGGGCGTTTAGATAATGGCAATTCAGGCCAATCTTAGCCATTACCTTCAATTATGTCCACTTGCCAGTATAATGTATATAGTACCATCCCCAAGAGGCTGCTCATTGACCGACCGGGAATCCATCTGGACCGTACCCCGGGCATGGCGGGGCCTATATTTTGTCCTCTTTTCGGTCCAGGTTATAGTTTGCGCCGGGTTGGTCATCTGGCATGAAGTATTCCTCAAGTCTGAGGACAGCGCCTTGGAGACCTTCATGGCCATCGGGAGGGGAGCCGCGCCTTTTGTCCTTGTGGTCGCAGCGGAAACGGTTATTCTGGTGGAGGTACTTTTCATGCTGTCGGAATGGTATCTGGAAAGGCGGTACAGACAGGGCAGGGTCGAGGGATTGGCTGACCGGCAGAGGATGTGGGAGGCTTGGAATAATCGGCGGATGGCTGCCGAGGCTGAGGGTAAGTCCTTTGACGAACCTCCACCATCCTTGCCCACCCAGGATAACGGGCGGAGTTAGCCCCAAGACATCGCGAGGTCTTTTTCATGCTCTCCGAATGGTATATGCGAAGACGGTATAGGCAAGGATATGCTGAGGGATACGCACAAGGCCTCGCTTTGGCACGAGCGGAAGCCGAAGGACTAGGCAGAGGATGTGGGAGGCATGGAATAACCGCCGCCTGGCCGCCGAGTCCCGGGGACAGCCCTTCGACGAACCTCCACCTTCCCCGCCCAACGGGAACAGTGGTCGAAACTAACCCAACGCCCGGTGAGGGTGGACCGCCGGACAAATGTGGCCAGGTCCACATCAGTGGCCGGCCCATACGTAGGCCGGCAGGAATCCGAATCTGGACCCCATTGTTGTAGGAGGTATCATGGCGAACAAGAAAGGAACTGGACTGCTCATGGTCTGGGTAGATGTGCCCGCCGACAAGGAGGAAGACTTCAACAACTGGTACAACCAGGAGCACCTGCCGGAGCTGCTCGGCGTGCCCGGCGTGCTCAACGCCGCCCGCTACGAGGCCGTCAGCAGCGGCCCCAAGCACCTGGCCTGCTATGAACTTGAGAGCCCGGCGGTGGTGGAAAGCGCCGCCTTTACCGGGCGACCGCCCACCGAGTGGGGCCAGCGGGTCGGCCCCCGGGTCGTCGGCACCAACGTCATCAACAACGTCTACGAGATGATTCACCCCCAGGCCCTGTCGGACGGCATTGCCAACTCCGACATGGCCCCGGCCCTGCAGATTGGCCGCATGGACATTGGCCCGGAGAACTCGGATGAGTGGAACCGCTGGTACAGCGGCGTGTACGTGCCCAACTACGAGAAGGTGCCCGGCTGCATTCGGGGCCGTCGCTGGAAGGCGGTGCGGGGACAGCCCCAGTACGCCGTAGTCTACGAATTCGAGCACGAGGGCGTATCTCAGACGCCGGAATGGCTGGCCCAGCGCGACATCAACCCGGACAACCCCAGGATGCGCGACCTGATGACCCACGCCCCCGGTTCCCCCGGCATCTGGAAGAAGACCTTTCAGCTTTAGGGGCCCGGCAATTTGATATACTAGACCCAGGCTTATTTGCGACGGCGGTTGCCTCTCCCCCAGGAGGCAGCCGTTGTCTTGTCCGGGAAGCACAGGCCAACATCCCCGTCGGAGAAGGGACATGCCCCAGGCGGAACATCGGCACGAGGTAGCACACCACCACGACCACCGGAACAGCAGTCGCCGCAGGCTGGGCGTAGCCCTGGCGCTAACGGTGGGGTACATGGCGGCGGAGATTGCAGGCGGGCTGTGGGCCGATAGCCTGGCCCTGATAGCCGACGCCGCACACATGCTGGGCGACGTGGCCGCCATTGGGCTGGCCCTTTTCGCCATCTGGGTGGCCGGGCGTCCCGCCTCCATCAAACGGACCTTCGGCTTCCAGCGCACCGAGGTGCTGGCCGCACTGATAAACGTCCTGGGACTGTGGATTTTCGTGGGCTTCCTGTTCTACCGGGCCTACCTGCGCTTGATGGCCCCGCCGGAGGTGCAGGGCCTTCTATTATTGGGGGTTGGCAGCGGCGGGCTGCTGATTAACATCATGGTGGCCTGGGTGCTCCACCGCTCCGCTGCCGAAAGCCTGAACGTGGAGGGGGCCTTTATCCACGTACTGGGAGACCTGTTGGGGTCCATCGGCGTGGTGGCCGCCGGAGTGCTGATTCTCGCCTTCGGCTGGCACATCCTCGACCCCATTTTCAGCATTATTATCGGCCTGCTCATCCTTGCGTCATCGGCCAGGCTGCTCTGGAAAGTGTCCCACGTGTTGATGGAGGGTACCCCGTCCCACCTGGACCTGCACCGATTATGCCAACGTTTGGAGGCGGTGGAAGGAGTCACCGGAGTGCATGACATTCACGCCTGGTCCATAACCACCGGCTATGACGCCTTCAGCGCCCACGTGACTACCGACCCGAAGGCGTTGAAGAGTGCCACCGCGGTGCTCCAGCGTCTCCGCGACATCGCCTCTCGGGAGTTCGGCATATCCCACGTCACCATCCAACTGGAGGATGCCCCCCTATGGTGTACCGAGGACCACCACATAGAACATCCCAGCGAGGCGCCACCGGGTCGCAACATGGAGCGGGGCCGCGCCTGAATTATGGCGGGTATTTTGACGAGCAGGTGTAACATGCCGGGAATCCTGGGGCGCGTCATCATCCTGGCGGCGCTAGCCCTGATCGCAGTGGCCCCGACGACTGCCCTGGCCCAGGAATCTCTCCCCGAGCCCTTCCGCCAGACAGCAGGCCCCTACGATATTGGGGTACTGGCCGCGCCTTCCACCCTCTCCATCGGCGAAGTCACCTTCGTGGTGACCATCGCCGATGCCGCAACGGGGCAGCCGGTGCCCGACGCCCACGTGGTGGTGCGGGTGGAGCACGACCTGGTATGCCAGAAAGGGTGCTGGGGCTTGGCCGTGCATACTACGAATGTCACCCGGGAGTACCAGGCGGTGATGAACCTGGACCATGCCGGCGAGTGGCGGGTCTCCACCGAGGTTAACTCGCCCCTGGGAGCGGCGACAGTGGAGGCCCCGCCGGTGCAAATAGCGCGTCCCCGGCGCTCCACCTCGGGCAGCCTGGTGTTCGTGGGCATGTCCGTGGTGATTATTCTGGGGGGCATCTATGTCACCTGGACCATCAGGCGGGCCCAGCGAAGGCGAGGCGCGGCCAATGCCGGCTAAATTCTGGCTGCTGGCCGGACTGGCGGCAACCTGGCTGTTGCCCCGGTTGCTGGCAGTTCCGATAGCCTACGCCCACCAGGGCATTGCTCCGGGCAACAGCATCCTGGGGTCCTGGAATCCCAACCCGCTGCCCAGCCTGGCCCTGTTCCTGGCCGCCTACTTGTACCTAACGGGTCTGAGCCGTTGGCCAATCCCCAGCCATCCCGTCCGCGCCTGGCAGCGCGTTTGCTTCTTCAGTGGGCTGTTCGCCATTTTTTTCGTGCTGCAATCGCCGGTTGACGCCCTGGCCGAGCACTACTTCTCCATCCATCAGGCCCAGCACTTGGCGCTGCGGATGATTGGCCCGGTGCTGGTTCTACTGGGGGCTCCCCTGACGCCCATGCTGCGGGGACTGCCGTCCTGGGCGCTGTTCGGCCTGGTACGGCCCCTGGTGCGGAAGGCGGGCGTGCGACGGGTCTACCAGTTCATCACCAACCCCGTCCTGACTACCATCCTCTTCCTGGGCGTCCTCTACATCTGGCAAGCCCCGGAAATGCACAACCTGGCGGTGCGCAACGACTACGTCCACGAGTTGATGCACAGCACCATGTTGATTTCCGGCTTTCTCTTCTGGTGGCTGGTCATCGACCCCAAGCCCCACCGCTCCCGGCTGCATCCCGGGCTTCGGGTGCTCTACCTGGGCCTGCTCATCATCCCCAACACCCTGTTGGGGGCCGGAATAACCTTCAACTCCGGCTTCATCTACGATGTCTACGCCGAGGTGGAGCAGCCCTTCCCCCTGCCCCAGTTGACGGACCAACAACTGGGCGGGCTACTGCTCTGGGTGGTGGGCGACATGATGAGCATCCTGGTCGCCGGCATCGTGATGGTGCGGTGGTTCCAACAGGAAGAGCAGCAGATGAACACCGCCTCCGGTTAGTACTACAGTTGCAGATTGAAAACGACTAGGATTGGGGCAATCAACGGGTGGTGAGGTGAGGCTGTGGCAGTGCATGGGGATGGGGTGGCAGAGGTCGCCCGGTGGGCTGAGGGTATCGACCGGGTACACGAGTGCATTGCGGGGCGGTTCCGGCGTCCCGAACCACGTCGACGATCGCTGGACTATCTGAAAGGGCTGCTCAGTCCGGTGGAGCGCAAGAACGGCTGGCAACTGGCGGAGCAGGCCGGGGACGCCACACCCTATGGGGTGCAGCATCTGCTGTCAACCTACATTTGGGACGCGGACCTGGTTCGCGATGATCTCAGGGACTACGTGGTGGAGCACCTGGGCGACGCCAACGGGGTGTTGGTGGTGGACGAGACTGGGTTTCTGAAGAAGGGCAACAAGTCTGTGGGGGTGCAGCGTCAGTACAGCGGCACGGCGGGACGGATCGAGAACTGCCAGATTGGGGTATTCTTGACCTACGCTACTGCCAAGGGGAGGACCCTGCTGGACCGGGAGCTTTACCTGCCTCAGGTGTGGGCCGATGACCAGGAACGCCGGGAGGAGGCTGGCGTGCCGGAGCAAGTGGCGTTTCGCACCAAGCCGCAACTGGCCCGGCGGATGCTGGAACGGGCGGTGGAGTCGGGAGTCCCCTTCGGCTGGGCCACCGGGGACGAGGTCTACGGCAATGACCGCAACCTGCGGCTGTGGCTGGAGCGGCGGGACGTTCCTCACGTGCTGGCCATCAAGAGCAATGAGAAGTTGTGGGCTGGGACGGACCAGGGTCCGCGCCAAGTGCGGGCTGACCGGCTGGCGTCTGGGGTTGAAGAGTCGGGCTGGGTCCGGCTGAGCGCCGGTGATGGGGCCAAGGGTCCTCGGGTCTACGACTGGGCCTTGGTGGATATTCGGCCCCTGAGAGAACCTGGCAAGGGGTACTGGCTGCTGGCCCGGCGCAGCGTGGCCAAGCCCGAGGAACTGGCCTACTACGTGTGCTACGGCCCGACGGGAACAGCCCTGGAGGAACTGGTGCGGGTGGCCGGAACCCGGTGGGCCATTGAGGAATGCTTTGAGGAGGCCAAGGGACAGGTGGGACTGGACCAATACGAGGTGCGCCGGTGGGACGGCTGGTACCGGCACATCACCCTGGCGATGCTGGCCCACGCCTACCTGGCGGTGGTACGGCGCCAGGCATCGTCGCCGGGACGTCTGGGAGAAAAGGGGGCTGCCCCAGTTTGGAGGAAAGGCTGATACCGCTGACGGTGCCCGAGGTTCGGCGGTTACTCTACCGGCTGATATGGAGACACCACCCTACGGACGAATCAGTGCTGCGGTGGTCTCAGTGGAGACGGCGGCACCAAGCAACGGCCCGGCGCTGTCATTACCGACGCCGCCTGAAACTCCTCACCACATATCTGCAACTGTAGTATTAGGGTGCGCCGTGACAACCCGCTCATGGTGGGCTTGTCGAACCACGTCCCCAGCCAGAATGATCGTCCCCCCTCGGGGCAGGCCGTTGCATATTCCGGCAGATAGTTGATAATGGAGGCAACTATCTGTGAGCCAATGGGGCGACTGTCCCCACCCAGTAGGCCAGGCTAAGAAGGAGGAACGATATGGAGGCATCGTACCTGGGAGCAATGGGGTATTCCCAGCGGCATTCATTCCCGGCTACTTGGCCCATACCCCCCGCCTACGACGACCCGGCAACCTCGGTGCAAAGCTATCAGGAAGGTATCGCCGAGTGCGAGTTGGCCGAGGAAATGGGTTTCAAGTGGGTGAGCTTTTCGGAACACCACTACTCGGGACGCATCGCCACCGGCACCCCGGCGGTCATGGCGGCGGCGGTGGCCGAGCGGTGCAAGAAGGTCAAGATTGCCATGCTGGGGCACCTGCTACCCCTCAACAACCCGGTGCGCGTGGCCGAAGAGCTGGGCCTGCTGGACAACCTGACCAACGGTCGGCTGATTATGGGGTTCCTGCGGGGCACCCCCAACGAGGACCAGGTTTACGGCGTCAACCCCACCGAGGGGCGGGGCAGGCTGCTGGAGGGCATGGACCTCATCCTCAAGGCCCTGACCGAACCGCAACCCTTTTCCTGGGAAGGACGCTATTACCAGTACCGCACCGTGGCCGTGTGGCCCCGTCCGGTGCAGCAGCCTTTCCCGCCGGTGATTGTCGCCACCCGCAGCGACGACACCATCCGTTACGCCGCGGAGAACGGGCTGGGCCTGGGCGTCTCCTTCGTGCCGGTGGAACAGATGGCCGCCCTCACCGATAAGTACTACCAGTGGTGCGAAGACGCCGGATGGCAACCCCAGCCGGAGCAGGTAGTCTACCGGGGCAGCATCTACCTCGCCGAGACGGACCAGGCGGCAGAAGAGTGGTACGACAACCTGAAGCGGGGCGGACTGAGGCCGGCGATACCCCTACGCACCAGCGTGGCCCAGGCCATTCAGGCGGCTCGTACCGGGGAGGAGTTTGACCTGCGCAACGTGGTGGCCGGCAGCCCCGAGGGAGACGTGGGCGCCCTGGCCCGGGGCCTCAACTTCATCGGCGGCCCGGACACCGTCGCACGCCAGCTAAAGACCTTCCACGACCAGTGCGGCGTGGGGATAGTCGACCTGTTCTTCCAACAGCCCAGCGTGGACCACCGGGAGGTTATGCGGGAGATAGAGCTGTTCGGCAAGGAAGTGGTGCCCCAGATTCGGGAGTTCTAGGCGCCGGGCTGACCGGGCGGCCCTTCGACAAGCTCAGAGCCTGCACTCCGCCAAGGCGGGGTGGTGGGCCTGTCGAAACATACCCCCATCCCAGCCTTCCCACGTCAAGGGAGAAGGGGCAAGTCTTCTCCGTCTTGAGGGGGAGAGTTAGAGAGGGGGTAACACGCTCCAACGGGGCCGCCGGTGCTACTCCGGCAGTTCCTCTTTGAAGCGGCGAATGGCGTTGATGTAGTCATCCGGGGCACCGGGGCTGCTCAACCGGGCCGACACCGCTAGGTGGGAAGCGCCCAGGCCCTCCCAGGTCTTCATCTCGGTAACCCAGTCTTCCGCCCCGGTGTCCGGGGCCACACCGACCCGCCCCTCGATGCCCACCGACGCCGGGTCGCGTCCCGCCTCGGCGGCATAGGTGCGCATCCGGGCAATGGCGTCACCGCCAGCCTGGTCGCCGGTCGAGAACATGGGGAACCAACCGTCGGCGATGCGGCCAATGCGGCGCAGGACGGACTCGGGTGGGATGGGGCTGACGGAGCGGCCCGCCCCCAGCCATACCGGGATGGGCCGCTGCACCGGCAGCGGGTTGATGCCGGCGTGGGTTACCCGGTGCCACCGACCCTCAAAGTCCACCACCTCTTGCGTCCACAGCAACCGCAGCAGCTCAATCTGCTCCTGGCTGCGCCTACCCCGATTGTTGAAATTCTCCCCCAGGGCCTCGTATTCCACCGGGTTCCAGCCGACACCGATGCCCAACCGCAGTCGACCGCCGCTGAGCACGTCCACCTCGGCGGCCTGCTTGGCAACCAGGACAGTCTGGCGCTGGGGCAGAATGAGAATCCCCGTCACCAACTCCACCTTTTCGGTGATGGCGGCCAGGTAGCCCATGAGGGTCAACGGCTCGTGAATGTGGCTCTCGTGGGTGTAGGGGAACTGGGGGACTTCCGGGTGAAACTTGGGGTCCGCGCCCAGCACATGGTCCAGGATTCGGACGTGACTGTAACCCAGTCCTTCCGCCGTCTGGATATAGTCGCGCAACGCCCCAAAATCGGACCCAATCTCGGTAATTGGTACAGAGACTCCAACTTCCATCAATACCTCTCCTGGCTACACGCCAACTTGTCGGTGAAATGTAGGACCGGACTTTCCAGCTTGCCCGGTCCGCGGTGGACTGCTAATCGAATTTGCCGGTGTGTTTGGCCCGTAAGAGCAACGCCCCCCAGATGCCTACCCCGACAACTATACCGCCCCAGAGGGCGACATTGTTGACGACTGGATGGTTGGGTAGCAGCCAAGAAGTAAGAATCATCCAAGTGAATCCGCCGATGAGTCCAATTATTGCCGTGCCGGTGGCTAGGCTTCGTCTCGGTGAGGCAGGCCGGGCAGGTCCCAGCCTCTCCGCCGTATCCGTCTGTTGCGTTGCGCCGCCGGCGGGTCCCCCATTCCGTTGGACGACAAAAAAGCCGATGACTGCGTCCACCACGAAAAATAACCGGGACAAAAGAGTTCCCGCCACCCGGCCTTTAGCGCTTTTTTCTTCGTCAGGATTGGGCATCTTGGTCGGCCCCTATTATTCTGAACACCCTTGGCAGCGTCTTCCACAAAGAGGCCCCCTTTATGCAGCCCTTGGTCGCTCAATGTCTCAATACTATTCTAGGGAGCGTCGGCCACATCCAGGGTGACATTGCCGATGGCCCCTCCCTCCACCGCCTGGTGGGCCTCGACGATGGACTCCAGGGGGAAGCGCGGGCCCAGCAGGTGCTGGAGCTTGCCCGCTTCAAGCAGGCTGTTAATCTCGGCCACCGCCGCCTCTTTAGCCGATTCGGGCATATCGTAGACCAACACGAAGCGGACGGTGACGTTGCTCACCGGGAATCCCAGGGGCACCGGCGGCTGGGTGGCGGTCCCGGCGGCGTATATGGCGACGACGCTGTTGGGACTGAGAATTTCCCGGGTAATGTGGAAGTTCCCGGCAAAGTCCACCTCGACGATGTGGTCCACCCCCTTGCCGTCGGTGATTTCCCGGACTCGCTCCACCACATTCTCGGTGCGGTAGTTGATGGTGTGGTCAGCCCCGGCGTCGGCGGCTATCTGGGCCTTGTGGTCCGAGCTGATGGTGGAGATTACCCGAGCTCCCCCCAGCTTGGCGAACTGGACGGCATAGTTGCCCACGGCTCCGGCCCCGCCGGGGACCAATACCGTCTTGCCCGTCACCGGGCCATCGGCAAAGACGCAGCGGTGGGCGGTCATGGCGGGCACTCCCAGGCAGGCCCCTTGGGTGAAGTTGGTGTTGGCGGGCAGGGTGGGCACGTGCTCCGACGGTTGGACCGTGTAATCGGCGGCGGTGCCGAAGGGCCGACCGTTCTGGGCCTCGAAAATCCAGACCCGTTCACCCACCCGGGAGGAGTCAACGCCGTCGCCCACCCGGTCGATTATCCCCGCGCCGTCCTGGTGGGGAATCACCCGGGGAAAGTCGATCCGGCGGGTCAACCCCTGGCGGCGCTTCCAGTCCGAGGGGTTGATGCCCGAGGAGACGACCCTAACCCGGACCTCGCCGGGGCCGGGGGCCTGCTCGGCCATTTCCCCCACCTGGATCACCTCGGCGGGGCCGTTCTGTTCGTACGAAGTTACTCGCATGGTAGCACCCCTAACAGTTACGAGTGGATGGGATTTTGGCCGCTCATCACCCCACCTTCGCGGAGTGCAGGCTCTGAGCTTGTCGAAGGACGGACTCACCATGAGCACGGACACCCCCATCCCAGCCTTCCGCCATCGAGGGGGAAGGGGTTAGTCCTCTCCCTCTCTAGGGGGAGAGTCAGAGAGGGGGTGTTCCGCCGGCGGGGTTAGACGTTACGCTGGGCGTAAATCTCGTGGGCCCGGTCGATGGCGCGCACCCGGCCACTGGTCAGGGTCTCCTGACGCTCGGCGGCCCAGCGGTTGGAGGCCATTGTGCTGGCAATCGACCCCTGGAACTGGGGCATGACGTAACGGGCCAACAACTCAAAGCTCTTCAACATCTTGTCCCGGGGCGCCCAGTCAATGGTCTGCACCAGGAAGCCGCCGAAGCCGCCGCTCTGCTCGGCCAGGCGGTTGATACCCTCGATGCAGTCGTCGGGGGTGCCGACAATCCAGGAGCCGTTTTCCGCCATGTAGTCAACCACCTGCTCCAGCGGCCCGTCGAAGGTGGCCTTGCGCCCGTTGGTGCCCTCGGAGTACTCCCGCAGGTATTGTCCGCCGCCCAGTCGGACATCGTCCAGGGCCTGCTCCCGGGTCTCGGCCAGGTAAACGGGGAGGGCCAGCCGCCAATCATCGCGGTTCATCGTCTGCCCGTGTTCCGCCGCCGCAGTCTCGGCAATCTCCCACAGGCCCTTCAGGTTGGAAGGCCCCGATGAAGGGTCGCGGGGCACGGTGATGGTGAGCACGGAAGCCCCGTGTTTGCCCGCCAGGGACACCCCCGCCGGCGACTGTACCGAGGCCACGGTGATGGGCATGTAGGGTTTCTGGTAGGGTCGCAGTTGCAGCAACGCCTCCCGAAGCTCAAACCAGTCGCTCTTGTAGGTGATGGGCTCGTCCTCGGTGAAGAGTCGCAGGATAACGCCCAGAGACTCGTCCATCTTCTCCCGCTGGGTGGTGGGGTCGATACCCATCATGTAAGCGTCGCCGGGCAGCGCCCCGGGGCCTACGCCGAACATGACCCGACCGTGGGTCATGTGGTCCAACTGCACCATGCGGTTGGCGACCATGAAGGGATGGTGGTAGGGAAGGCTGATGACGCCGGTGCCCAGCTTGATGTGGCGGGTGCGCTCGGCGGCGGCGGCGATGAACACCTCCGGCGAGGAGATGGTCTCCCAACCGGCGCTGTGGTGCTCGCCGATCCAGGCCTCGTCGTAGCCCAGGTAGTCCAGCCATTGCACCAACTCCAGGTCCCGGTCAATGGCCAGGGTCGGGTTTTCGCCCACCCGGTGGAAGGGGCCCAGGAATATTCCGAAGGTCATCCGCTGCGGTAATGCCATGCTGATTCACCTCTGCAATTGTTCTGTAGGTAAAGGGTCATAGGACGGTATACGTCCTCTCAACCGTGGTCTGCTTGGGGGGATTATATCTTGAGGCTGGAAACGGGGCAACTTAAGGTGGAGGGCGGCATTGGCGAGAAAGCGGTTTCGGCGTCGTTGAACTTTTGGGTTTCGGTTCTCATAATGCTGGGAGTCCTATGAGTGATTTAACTTATCTGGAGGGATACATAAACGTCAAGGAAGCGGTGATAACCGGAATAGCCGCCGTGGTGCTGGCTTTTGTGGCTGCGTGTCAAAGCGACCCGGTAGTTAAGGAACTCTTTTGCCGGTTGTGGAAGGAATTCGGACTCCAAAACTCGCCCGAATTTAGAATGCGTTTGCCCTGTTGGCTTCCTGCCGTTACTTTGACACCCCTTTCCTTCCGTTGTTACAATCGCTTGGCGCTATGGCACACTAACCGAGGAAAGCGCGCCTGGTAATTTCCCGGAACGTCCGGCGGGCCAGTCCGCATAATGCCGCTCCGAGGTCAGCATGACTACAAAACTCGCCTACCGCATCCAGTCGGTCATTGACTACGCCAGCTTGGACTTCGACCCCGACGACCCTGAACTCCTGCCCGATGGTATGTATCAATATCCGATCTTCGCCGAAATTTTCCATGTCCTGGACAGCCACCTGGATTCCCTGTACCCCCAGGAGGAAGTATTCCGCAGCAGCAACACCTTTATCTGCTATGACCCCAGCAACCTGAACCGGCGGGTTGGCCCGGACTTCTATGCTGCCCTGGGCGTGGACGCGCCGGCCATTATGGAGAGGAAGCTGTACCTGCCCTGGGAGGCGGGCAAGCCCCCGGACTTCGTGCTGGAAGTGGGTTCGGAAAGCACCGGGCGTCAGGACACTACTGTCAAACGCCGGCTCTACGCCGAGATAGGGATTCCCGAATACTGGCGGTTCGACCCCAGCGGGGGCGACTTCCACGGAGAGCCATTGGCCGGAGACCGGCTGGTGGACGGGTTATACCAACCCGTGGACCTGACCACCGAACCCGACGGCATCCTCAAGGGCTACAGTCCTGTAATGCGCCTGAGCCTGTGCTGGCGAGAAGGGATGCTGAAGTTTTTCAACCGCGAGACCGCCGCCTACCTCTCCAACTTCAGGGAAGAACGGGCTGCCCGGGAGACAGCCGAGGCTGAACTGCATGTGGCCGAGGCCAGGATACGCCAACTGGAGCAAGAGTTGCGCCGCCGGCCAAGGCAGAGCCAATAATCCCACTGCCCTTGGCCACAGCAGAAGCGGGAGGGTGAAACGAAATGGCAATTTCTCAGAATGTCCGGCGGTCTATGGAAGAAGGGAGTTGGATTCGCCGCATGTTTGAGGTGGGCATCGCCCTCAAGGCCCAGTACGGCGAGGACAAGGTCTTCGACCTTTCCCTGGGCAACCCGGTGGTGGAGCCGCCGGACGAGTTCAACCAGGAGTTGCGCCGCCTGGTCAACAACCCGGCCCGGGGCAGCCACCGATATATGCCCAACGCCGGTTACCCCGAGACCCGCCAGGCCGTGGCCGACACCCTGAAGGTGGAGACGGGTCTGTTCTTCACCCAGCAGGAGATTGTCATGACCTGCGGCGCGGCGGCGGCGGCCAACGTCACCCTGCGGGCCATCCTCAACCCCGGCGACGAGGTTATCATCCTGTCCCCCTTCTTCGGCGAGTACGTCTACTACATCGACAACCATCAGGGGGTGCCGGTCATCGTCCCCACCGACGAGAGCTTCCAACTGGACCTGGGGGCCATCGAAGCGGCAGTCACCTCCCGGACCCGGGGCATCATCATCAACTCCCCCAACAACCCTTCGGGAGTGGTCTACTCCCACGAGCAGTTGGCCGGACTGGCCGACCTGCTGGGCCGGAAGCAGCGGCAGTACGGCAGCGAAATCTTCATCATCAGCGACGAACCCTACCGGCGCATCATCTACGATGGGCTGCTGTACCCCCAGGTGTTCCCCCACTACGAAAACACCATCGTGGTCAACTCCCACGCCAAGGACCTGGGCCTGCCCGGGGAGCGCATCGGCTACATCGCCGTCAGCCCCGAGTACCCGGACCGGGGGGAGTTGGTGGACGGTATGATTTTCTGCAACCGCACCCTGGGCTTCGTCAACGCTCCGGCCCTGATGCAACACGTGGTGCGGGAGTTGCAGGGGGTGAGCGTGGACGTGGCCGACTACCAGCGCAAGCGGGACTACCTCTACTCCCAGCTAACCGAGATGGGGTACACCCTGATCAAGCCCCAGGGGGCCTTCTATCTGTTCCCCAAGTCTCCCCTGGAAGACGACGGCGCATTCGTGGACGTGTTGCAGGAATGGAACGTGCTGGTGGTGCCTGGAAAGGGGTTCGGTACGCCGGGGCACTTCCGCATCTCCTACTGCCTGGAAGACCGGGTGCTGGAGGGGGCGATGGAAGGGTTTGCCCGGGCGGCGGAGCGGTTTGGGTTGTAGCGATAGTCCCCACCGCCACCTCGCGCACAGTAAGCCCGTCGTTTTCGCTCGGGAGGGCCCTGTAAAAGGGCCGCCGCCCACTAGCCGAATATCCCCTCAAGCTGGACCGCCAGGCCCTCCAGCAGCGGGGAGGACAACTCCTGGCCCCGGCGATAGGTTGCAACCAGGGTGAGTCCTGCGTCACCCTCGGTCAGCACTTCCACCGTTTCCGCTTCCGGGTCCACCAGCCAGTATTCCCGCACGCCGTGCCGACCGTACAGTGTCAGCTTGTAGCCCCGGTCGTACCTGGCGGTGCCGGGGGACAGTATCTCCACCACCAGGTCTGGCGCGCCCTGGATGTTGGCCTCGGTGATGATGCCGGAGCGGGTGTTGGACACAAACAGAATGTCCGGCTGGGCCACGTCTTCGTTGGCAAATATCACGTCGTATGGGGCATAGAACACCTGGCCCAGTTCCCTGGCAGTAATAAATTGCTCCAAGGCCAAATATATCCTGCCGGAAATCCTCTGGTGCCGGGTGGTGGGTGATGGGGCCAAGACTAACTCTCCATCCAGAAGCTGGTAGCGCTTGTCTTCCGGAGTGGTCATGTAATCGGCGACGGTGAACTTTATCCCTGGCTTAGGCTGGGTCATGATTATTCCTTAACGATTAGCTGTCGGCGCCTTTGGGTAGGCTACGGCCAGACTGTTTCCTTGGAGGGCAGGCGCACCACCGCCGTGCCCCTGGTCGTTACCTGCTGACGTTGGTTCTCGCCCCAAATCTCCAGGTCAACCAGCCTCTCGCCGTCTTCCTCCCGCTTGCCGGTAACCTTGCCCTTGCACCAGGTGGTGTCACCCACCACGTTGAACCGGCGCAACTCCACGTACATCCTCTTCAAAAAGCCGTCGTCGCCCATCCAGTTGGTCAGCAGGTTGCCCATCCAGCAACAACGCTGGCAGCCGTAGTCGTAGGCCCCGGGCAGACCGGCGCTCTCGGCGGCCTCCTGGATGTCGTGGACCCGAATGATGGCCTCCTGGGCGCCGGTGTTGGGGTCGGTGAACCCCCAGGAGGGATGGCGCAGCATCTCCTTTAGCTGGATGCCGTGGGAGATGCCGCCGATGCACCCGGCAACGAAGGCGGTGATGTCGCCGTGGCTCATGGGGCCCTTCACCACCGGGGTCATGTCGTCGCCCACCTGCACGTCCTCCCACCAGCGGGGATTGCTGCCGCGTATCTCCTCGTTGAGCACCGCGTCCTGGATGGTCTGCAATTCCTCCCGGGAATACTGGTAGGGCTCGAAGGTGTACTTCTGCCGCTCCCGGGCGGCGCTGCGCTCGGCGCGAATCTGCCAGCCCCGGGTCTTGGCGATGGTCTCGCCCCGCTGGTTGAAGTAACTGGTGACGCTGGACTGAATCAGGATGCGACCGGCGAACTCGCTTTCCTTTTCCTCCAACCCGGTGAACTGCTCTTGGACGGAGATTTTATCGTCCAGGTAGATGGGCCGGAACCACTCCCAGTCGTTGCCGGCGTGGAAGCCGTGGACGCCGGGCAGGCCGCCGGTGCGACCGGAGCACCAGTAGACGCTGTAGAGGAAGCAGGCCGGGGCGATAATCTTGCCGAACTTGGTCTGCTGGGCGTAGCTCATATCCCAGTAGAGGGGGTTGGTGTCGCCGATGCCCTGGCAGAAGTGGCGGATGGCGCTGCGGGAGGCCTCCTCGTTGAACAGCCCCACACCGTATTGACGGGGCCGGTTGAAGGAGCCCAACCGGGCGCGCAGCCGGTCTATGCCTTCCTGGGTAATTGTTCCCGATTCCAGAACCATAAATTCCTCCTGATTGGGGGGCTACTGGAATTATCCAGTGAAACCAAGTGGATTCCGGCTACTACATAGGCGATTTCTACCTCGCCGCATTGTAGGCTGCATTCTGAAAATCAGTAATCCAAGACTCCAAGATGGTACCACCGCCTGGCAGACGATTTCTCAGTAGTATCCACGGTCTTAAGCGAGGTTGACCAAGTGTCCGTGCCAAGTTGAGGTACTCCGCATTAGTATGCTCATTTGGGTGTATCAAGAAGTTCCGAATAGTCTTGACTTCCTGTGCCGGCGCGGCTCCGAGACCCAGACTAATCTGGTTGATGTTGGTTATTTGCAGTTGGACCGCATGATTAAGGGCCCAGTGAGGGTCTTCCCACCTCGTTCCGGGACCGACGAACCTGGGCCTGATTTTGTTTCGGACATCCGAGACGGTTGAAATTCCCGGTGCCGCGGCTATGGGAGACCCTCCGAGAGTCCGGGAACCTCCAAGAGCGGAAAGTAAGGTGAGGTGTCGGCAATATTCTCCCCACAGATGGAGTAGCCGGTTGAGAAGTTGTACCGCACCGGCTGAATGGATAATTTCACACCTAGCAGATTCTTCGGGGTCAGACGGGAGCGGCGTCCAAATCCCTATACCAATGAGATTGGTACGCGTGACAAAGCGGGAGTACACATATCCAAATTTTTGCACTGACATGGGTGCTGGCTAGATCGGCTCTGGCATCAGCGCTCGGTACAGGTTAAGGAAGCGCGGTTTCCGGCTCCTAATGCGCTGGGTAGTCCCGGCGGAAGCGTACTTGAACGCAAAAAACCGCTCAGGTACTTCCCCCTCTTCCATCTGGATTACGTCAGCTAAAACGCCTAGATTGGATTGAGATACCATGACATCGGAGAGGGCCATTTCGTCTCGATGCGGCATTTCCGAACCAAGGCTTCCTGAAGGGATGCCGAAAACTGCATGGGCCACGGCGGCGAACAGCATTAAAAAGTGCGGTCCTCTGCTGAGGGATGTCTCAAAAATGATGGACAGGTCATCCAAGATGTGCTGAACTGTTATATCCAGCCGTCGTATCGCGCCTTCCGGGATTTGCTCATCATATTTTTGGTATAGCTTGTCAATAGCGGGTTGACCGCCGTCCTGCACCCCTTCCAGAATAACGCCCAACATCTGGGCCGTCAGTTCGTCATCGGCCATGCGTACTCGCTCTCTTATCCCGACAACCCTGTAGGTGTCCCACAATATAGACCACCGCTTTGAGGCAAGAACAACCTCATTCCGAAAAACCCCTTGGAATTTACCGTGTCGAAGCTCTTGACGATTCAGGCTCAGGCCATAGGCGTTGATTCTATGGAAAACATCCAGGACTTCGCTATCCGTTGCGTTGAAAAGCTGGACTACCCCCACAAGATAGGTTAGGAATAATTCTTTAGAGTCTTCATCCAAGTCTTCATAATGCTTACCAGCAAATTCACCGGCTTGATGGCTTAAGGCAAACTCGCCATTGGCGAACTCGTCAATGGCCCTAAGCCGCTGTTGACCATCCACTACTTCTCGATAGCTCCGGCGGGTCCTGAGGTCTGTTTTAGTCCGAATATAGATGCTCGGCATGGGCCGGCCCCGTAATATCGTGTCAATAAGATAGGTCTTGGCTGGGGGCGGCCATACGGCACGACGTTGAAACTCCGCATTCAGCACCAGAGTCCGCTCATTCATCCAGCTTAGGAGGTCTGAGATTGGATATTGCTCTATCAATGTCCTGTCATCCTTGGCTCAAGACGCGCTAATTCAGTGCTTTTTCTAGGGATAAAGGGTGGTAGTGGTAAGGCTTATGATACAGAGTATGATGCAGCTTTGTATAGGAACGAATCTAAGGTTTCACCAGACCAATAACAAACTCCTCGTGCATACGCTGCTCAATGGTCGAATCGCCATTGTTACCCCACCGCGCCGGCATCATGCGTCTGTCCCGGTCGATGGGGCGCCTTGCCACGTCCACGACCTCGAAGCCGGCGCTCTCTGCGATGGAGGCTAAGTAACTATGGGTCTCTACGCGCATACTCCGCATTGTCGAAGGGCCTACCACGATGACCGCCGCGCGCCCCGGTCGAATTACGCGGTACATTTCTTCTATGGCCAGGCTCATGTCACCTAAATATTTGTGGAGGATTCTAGCTTTTCGATTATCTATGTCGGCCAGGGCATTAACAGCAACAGTCGCCCCTTGGGGGAGTTCTGCCGTTCCTGCATTGGTAAGATGTTCGTTTCCGATATACTTGCCACGCAGCGCGCCAAGCCGTTTGATGGGTTCTCCAAACCAGACCAGAGAAAATTTGTGCGCCCGCATATAATCGATGGCATTGGCGTAGGGAGGAGATGTAACAATGAGGTCCACCGATTCGTCGGTTAAGGGCAGATGTCGCGAGTCGCCAGCCAAAACTGTGCTGCTCCCCCTTTCGCCCCTACGTACTTCATCGAAGGCCCAGACTGCTTGGCGCAACTGGACTGCGAACATCTTGAATGCGCTGCGGGGTGTTTTGTTTTCCACCTTATGCGGCCGGGAGTGGGCCAAGTCCCGCGCCATGGAGACACCACCCGACTTGGTGACGATGACCGATGAAATAAGGATATTGAACAAAGCCCGCAACTCTGGATTAGACTCTTGCTCGGTAGCGATTACCAGAGCCACCAATTCATTCTGCGTCTCCGGCTGGAACCAATAGGCAATAAATGCCCGAGTATCGGCATCCACCCTTTCAAAAAATTGGTCCGGCGGGCCTAGCGTCCCGCGGTGTCGGGCGGCCAGGTCCAGGATAGACTGTCCGGCTTGGCGGACTTGTGCTGGACACAGCCAGGTGGTCTTGGTTTTGCACAGCCGCATCGCCAGGGGGTCAAGGTCTACCCCAATGACATTTCTGGAATTAAGCCAACCCTCCACTAAAGTAGCTCCCGATCCTGCCATCGGGTCTAATACGGTTTCTCCGGGGTTAGACAGCCCTTCTATAAAGTAACGAGGAAGTCCGGCAGGAAATCTGGCAGCAAAGGCATGGAGAGAATGAATCAAGGGAGCCTTTTCACCATCACGAAACGACAAGTCCTGGTCCAATAAGTGACGTAGACTCTCGCGAATTTTGTCGGACGCAACTCTCGTGGTCAACTTAATCTCCCTGAGACCCTTTGCTGGCATTTTATTGGCCGGAGAGAACCATTAGCAAGGAACCTGCGTCATTGACTTGGCTACTCTCACCCCTCAACCAGACACAATTGCCACGGTTAATCTCACCCGGCTACGGCCTCCTCCCGGGCCCGCAGCCGGGCGGGCAGCCGGGGCTGGGGCAAAAGCAGGTAGCCGATGGCCGACATGGCGTATATGCCCACCAGGGGGAGCAGGGCCCAGAAGTAGCTGCCGGTACGGTCGAAGATTAGCCCCATCCATACCGGGGTGCTCATGGACATGAACTGGTCCGGCAAGTGCTGCCACCCCCGCAGGGTGGCGAAGGCCCGGCGCCCGAAGAAGTCGCCCATTATGGCCCAGTTCAGCGGGTTGGCGCTTTCGGCGAAGGCCAGCATCAGGGAGAAGAGGGCCAATTGCCACAGATTCCCACTACCATCCAGCAATAGGGTTAGCGACAGACCGCCGGAAATCATGCAGATGGCGGTCAATACCTTCTTGGAAACCTTGTCTCCCACCCACCCCACTATGGGGTTGAAAACTATGGTGCCTACGGATACTACGCCCACAAAGAAAGCGGCTATTTTCACGTTATCATCCAGCCCCCGGCCGGCTCCTTGCAAGTACCAAATCATAACCGGGGCCAGGAGGAAGGAGACCCCCGAATGGACGGTGTTGCGCAGGCCCGTTGCCAGAATCAGCAGCCAGTAGGAGGGAGTCCGCATGGCCTCCCGGGCGGTGAAATCGGTATCCCGGGGACGACTTCCCGACCGGGCGCGCCGGCCAGCGGCGGCGACGCCGCCCCTTCCCAGGGAAGGGGCAACGGGGGCGGCTTCGGTCCCCGACGAAGGTTGCTGCGATTCCGGGCGGTCACCGTCGGGCAGCAGGCCCATGCTCTCCGGCGAGCGGCGCACCAGCATGGACAGGGGCACCACCACGGCGATGATGATTAGGCCGGATATGAGCACGGCATGACGCCAGCCTACCGCCACCACCAGCAGACCCATTAAGGGGGCGGTGGCGCCTCCCAGGCCATTGCCCATAGAGACGATGGACATGGCGATGCCCCGGCGGCGGTAGAACCAGTTGTTCACTGCGGCAATGGAGGCGTTGTTATACCCGGAACGGAAGCCCACGGACAAAATGCCCACAAAGACCAGAACAAAGGAAAGGTAGTTACCCGTAAACGAAAGGAGGATGAACCCCAGCCCGGACATTATCCCGCCGAAGGCCAGCATGACCCGCGGCCCAAACCGGTCGGTAAGGTAGCCCATAAGCGGCCCCTGGATTCCCCCCACTAGCCGGCCTATCATATCGGCAAAGGCGATGGCGGCAGTGCTGATGCCCAGATCACGCTGGATGAGCACTATGTATATGGTGAAGCCCCGGTTGAAGGTGCCATGCTTCAGGCCGTCAGCGATGAGGCTGGCCGCCACTATCCACCAACCGTAAAACACCTTGGTAGGGGCTTTGAAAACGTCCTTGGGAGATATTTTAAGCAAATTTGTTCCGCATGGATGGTCTAGGGCCGGTCCTCCTGGGCGCACACCTTCCCGAAACTCTTCTCCTCAAAGATGTACGGGCCTGTGCCGAGCCGGGGCGAAGAACTCCGCAAGCACGGACGGGAGTAGCCCCTAGTATACAGCCTGCGCTTCCTCAAGTCGCTGCAATTCTCCGGGAGGCAGGCCCAGAAGCTCCTGGAAGACGAAACTGTTGTGTTGCCCCAGCAGGGGCGCCGGGGCACGCACGTCCCCCGGCGTGTCGCTGAAAATGCCCAACAACCCGTACAGCCATTCCACGCCCACGTGGGGATGCTCGATGTCCACGTAGACCTGACGCTCCTGCAGGTGGGGGTCGATGAACTGGTCTTCGATATTCATCACCGGCATGGCGGCCACGCCGTGTTGTTGCAGCAAATCGGTAATATCCTGAGCCGACTTCTGCCGCGTCCAGGCGGTGACGTACTGGTCCAACTCGGCGGTGCGCCGCAGCCGGTCGTACCTGGTGGCGAAGCGGTCGCCCTTGGTCCAGTCGGGATGGCCCAGGGCGCGGCAAAACCCCTGCCACTCCTGGTCGGTGGCCACGGCTATGGAAACAAAAGCGTCCTCACCGGCGCAGGGATAGTTGTTGTGGGGGGCGAACTCCGGGTCGAAGTTACCCTGGGGGTGGGGCACCTCGCCGGTCATCTGGTAGCCCAGGATGGCCTCTCCCAGCATGGTGGTGGTGGCCTCCAATTGGGCGACCTCAACGTACTGCCCCTGTCCCGTGCGGCTGCGGTGGCGCAGGGCGGAAACGGCGGCCAGGGCGGCGAAGATGGCGGAAACGGCGTCGCTCCAGGGGGACTGCAACTCGCCAACCAGGGGTTCGTCCTGTTGGTAACCGACCAGGCTCATCAGGCCGGAAAGGGCCTGAATGATGGGGGCGTAGGCCAGAATGTCCCGCAGCGGCCCGGAATCGCCCACCGAGGGCATGGACACCAGAATGATGTCCGGCCTGAGCCGGCGCAACTGCGGGTAGTCCAGTCCCAGCCGTTCCAGCACCCCCGGGGAGTAGTTGTTCATCACCACGTCGCTGCGGGCTATCAACTCCCGGGCCAGGCCCAGCCCGGCGTCGGTCTTGAGGTTGAGGGTAACGCTCAGCTTGTTGCGATTCAGGCCGTGGAACACCGGCTGCAACTCGGGCCACAGCCCCCGGTCGCCCCCGGCCAGGTCTTCGCCGATGATGGGTCGGCCCAGGCGCAGGCCGTCCATGCGGGCGCGGCTCTCCACCTTGATGACCTGGGCTCCCATGTCGGCCAGCAGTTGGGTGGCCATGGGCCCGGCCCAAGCGGTGCCGAAGTCCACCACGCGGAAGTTGCTCAGGGGACGTATCGACACGTCAGATTATCCCCGTCCGGGCCAGTTCCGGCAGTTCCGACCGGTCCAACCCCAACTCGCCGCAGAGAATCTCCGCGTTGTCCTGTCCCAGGGTGGGGGCGGGACGGACGGCCCGGACCGGCGAACCGGCCATGCGGAAGGGCGGGCCGGGATAGCGCAGGTTGCCTGCCTCCGGGTGCTCCATTCCCTGGAAATAGTCCCGTTGCTCCAACTGGGGCTCCACCATCACTTCATCGAAGGTGCGCACCGGCACACAGGGTATGCGGTTCACCAGGCAGAGCTGCAAAATCTCCTCCTTGGTATGCTGCATGAACCAGGGGGAGATGAGGGCTTCCGCTTCCTCCGGGTACTGGTCGCTCATGGCCCGCCGGTCCCGGTAACGCTGGTCCTGCATCCAGTCCTGGTCGCCCAGCAGGGCCAGGAAACGCTGGTACTGTTCCAACTGGGGGGCGTCGATACAGACATAGCCGTCCTTGCAGGGCAACACGCAGTTGGGGAACAGGCCCAGGCGCATCCGGTTGCCCGAGCGCCAACCGGCAACCCCCCGGTAGATATAGGTGGGCAGGTGGTAGCCGGTGAGCAGGGAACTGACGACCTGGACTTCCGATATGTCCACCAGTTGGCCCCTGCCGGTGAGGTCGCGGCCCAGCAGGGCGACGATGGAGGCGAAGGCTGCGCCGACGCCGGCCAGGTAGCTGGCCTGATACAGCGGCGTGGTCAGCGGCTCCCGGTGCAGGTAGCCGGTGCCGAAGCTGAGGCCGCTCATGGCGTTGACCGTCAGGTCGTAGCCCCGGTAGCTCTTGTAAGGGCCGCTGCGTCCGTAGGGGCTGATGGAGGTGACGACCAGTTGGGGGTGGCTGTCCTTCAGGGAAGGGTAGTCCAGGCCCAGTTCCTCAACTAGGTCCAGGGGTTGATTTTCCAGGAAGACGTCCGCCGATTCCAGCAACCGGCCCAGGAGTTGCCTCCCGGTGGCGGTACTCACATTCAGGGTCAGCCCGCGCTTGTTCACGTTGGCGAAGAGGAACAGGCCGCTGCGTTCCGGGTGGGGCAGGTGGTCGGGAAAGGGGCCGTGCTGACGGCTCTCGTCGCCGACCCGGGGAAGCTCGATTTTAATGACTTCGGCCCCCAGCTCGGCCAGGAGTTTGCCGCAGAAGGGAGCGGAAACGAAGCTGCCCCACTCCACCACGCGCACACCCTGTAACGCGGCGGGTGGGCCCGCCTCCTGTTGCAGACCTGCGGCCAACTTACTCCTCTCCTCTGCCTATACGCGGCCCGGTTCAGGCACGAAGGGAAGTATAGTTGAATGGCGGGTTGTGTCAAGGCGATTGCCCTGTCCGCCCAGGGTCTTTCAATTGTCACCCTGAGCGGAGCGAAGGGTCTAAAGTCTCCGTTCAGCACATGCTCCCCACCCCTGGATTCCGGCCCCCTTGCAGAAGGGGGCCGGAATCCATAACCTAGTTAGGGCTTGTCCCCGCGACCCCTTGCTACACCGCCCCCGGTCTGTTCTGTCTACCCGCTCCCTCAGCCCGGCCCACATCATTGGAGGATACGGGGCGGACAGCGCCCCAGGCTTGGCCCCACCACCCCACCTCTGGATTCCGGCCTTCGCCGGAATGACGGGGGTAGGTGAGGTTCTCACAGACAATCGAAAGACCCGGGAGACGTTCCCCATTTCCTTTGAACCATGCCCACTATCGGGTATACTGGAAGTATAGCGGCGGAGGTATTCGCCAATCTGAGGCTGTCCAAAAGCCGACCGCCTCGAACTGGAGGAGAGTAAAATGGCAACTACTGATACCAGGTTCGTCTGCGCCAAGTGCCATAACACCCAGTACGAGACCGACGAGTTTCGCGCCACCGGCGGCAACTTCGCCAAGTTCTTCGACGTGCAGAACAAGAAGTTTATGACCGTCTCATGCACCGAGTGTGGCTACACCGAAATCTACAAGGGGAATACTTCCAGGCTGGGCAACATTCTGGACTTCTTCGCGGGCGGCTAGTCCGCCTAACCCCACGGGAATCGCCCCAGCCGTCGCCCCCTCTACCCCGACCGCAAATGCGTGAGGCCCTCCATATCTGTGGAGGGCCTCTCCGGTTTCCAATGCCGGGTTGGGTCTGACTCTAGCAGGCCGGTCGGTTGGTGACCTCCGGGTCCACCTTGCGGCGCACGAATTGGCCGCTGCCCAGGGCGCTCTTCAACTCGCCGTTCTCCACTACCACCTGGCCCCGCAGGATGGTCAGCACCGGCCAGCCATCCGCCTCGAAGCCTTCCCAAATACTGTAGTCCGAGATGTGGAAGTCGGCCATGGTCAGGGGCCGCTTGAAGTTGGGGTCGATGAGGACGATGTCGGCGTCGCTGCCCGGGGCGATGACTCCCTTGCGGGGGTACAATCCCATAATCTTGGCGGCGTTGGTGGAGGTCACATCCACGAAGCGTTGCAGGGACATTCCCTGGCGGGAAACGCCCTCGCTGTAGGTGACGCCCACCCGGGTCTCGGCCCCGTTGTGGCCGCCGGTAACGTCGCGCACCGTCTTACCCTGAATCTTCAGCTCCCAGGAGGTGCAGTACTCGTCGGTAGCCATGGTGTTCAGGCCGCCCTGGGCAATGCCCCTCCATAGGGCCTGCCGGTCTTCCTCCGACTTCAGGGACGGGTAGGTGTGGTACTTCATGCCGTTCTCTTCCTTGTAGTTCTCGGCGCTGAAGCAGCAGTAGTTGTGCAGGGTCTCGCCGTAGGCGGGCAGCCCCTTGGAGCGATGCTCCCCGATGGCCTGGATACCCTGTATGGCGCTGACGTGGACGAAGTAGACCGGAGAGCCGGTCCATTCGGCCACCCGCAGCACCCGCCGGAAGGACACGTCCTCGGACTCGTTGCTGTGCACCTCGTGCATGTTCCACCACTCGGTACGCTCTTCCCGGGCCAGCTTCTCGTACATGTGCTGGACCATATCATCGTCCTCGGAGTGGACCAGCAGCATGGCGTTGTGCCGCTGTATCTGCTCCATCAGGTCGTGGAGGTGGCCCATGCGAACCATGCGCGGCTCCCCGGACATCTCCGGCGGGCGAATGTTGGTGGTGAAAATCTTGACGCTGGCGAAACCGTCCTCGATGTGCTCGTGCAGAGACTCCAGGGTTTGCGGTTGAATCTCCCCCAGCAACATCAGGTGATGGGAGTAGTCGGAGTAGGACATGCCCTGCCAGACCCCGGTGCGCTCCCGGATGGCGGCGGGAATGTCGATGCCCGGGTACTGGATGGCGAAGTCCAACAGGGTGGTGGTGCCGCCGAAAAGGGCGGCGCGGCTGACCTGCTCCGGCGGCGCGGTGCTCAGGTTGCCGGGTCCCATGATGGGTGCGCCGATGTGAGCGTGGGGCTCGATTCCCCCGGGAACCACCACCATGCCGGTGGCGTCGACAACCCGTCCGATGTCATCGGTCAGGGTATTGGGCGCGGCCACGGCGACAATTTTCTCGCCCTGCACCGCTATGTCGTAGTCACCCACGCCCCAGGGGGTTACTACTGAGCCGCCTCGGACAACCAGGTCTAACATTTTCAATCCTCCTTTTGCGGCATCTATCCGACCGAGTTGGGGGTAGACTTTTCGCTCGGCGTCAGCCTGTTAGTCTATCTTCGTCACCAAGACAACCAGCATGGCGATTATGGCAATTATACCGGTGATAAGCGCACTCATTGTAGTAACCCACATCAGGGTTGTGCGGCTCTCCAGGGTGTTCATACGGGCGGACATATCGGACATCGCAGCTTGAACCGAATTTTGAAATGAGGCAAGTTGGTTTGCCATATTTGACATGGTCGCTTCCATGACAGCCATCCGGGTCTCCATGCTGGTCATGCGGGTCTTCATGTCGGCCATATTGGCGGACAAGTCCGACACTGCGCCTTCCACGCCGGTCATCCGGGTGGACATTTCCGATACGGTGTCTTCCAGGTTGTCCAAGCGGGGGTCTTGTGTGACCATTGCTACTTCCCCGGGCGAATTCAGGCTGATTTACCCTGCGCTATCGAGTGTTGGCCAGTTGCCTGTTCCAGCCCAATTATACACGGCCCAATCAGGACGGGGCGCGGGTCTGCGCCGGTGTTGCCGTGGTGCGGAACTCCTCGGGCAAGCCCTCTTCCCAATCGGGAATCTGGTGGCGGTGGGTGCCCGGCAGGAACAGAATGGAGAATACACCCACCAGGCTCAAGACCAGAGACAGCCCGATAGTAACCGTGAAGTCGTTGGTCAAGTCCCGCAGTATTCCCCCCAATACAGCCCCGGAAGCCATCCCCAGTCCAGCGCCCATCATCTGCCAACCGTAGGTGGTGCCCACGGGAGCGCCGCCGTAGTACTGCCGGTTGATGATGGGGAAGGCGGTCATCTCGCCGCCGAAGCCGATGCCAAACAGCACCGCGAACAGGTAGAACATCCAGGCGTCGTGGGCGAAGAAGAGCAGGGCCACCGGCGCCACCTGGAGAAAGAAGCAGGCGGCCATGACTCCCTTGCTGCCCAGGCGGTCGGCCATGACGGGCACGGCAAAACGAGTGAAGGTGCTGGTGACCTGAAGGGTTATGAAAGCGCCGGCGGCCAGGGCCGGGGAAACCCCCCGCTCTTCGGCCATTGCCACCAGGTAAATCATGACAATGGCGTGCCCGGCGCAGCCCCAATAATGGATGCCGATGAGATTCCAGAAGGCGCTGGTACGCTGGGCCCGCCGCAGGAACACCTTGGTCCGGGCCTGGGCGTAATCTCCCTTGTGCTCGCGCTGTATCGGCTCGTCTTCCGACGCTCCCAGGGGCCGCATACCCACCTGGGCCGGCTCGTTGTAGAAGAAGCGGATGAGCAGCAACAACAGGATGCCGCCGCCGATGCCGGGAATGAGGAAGGACGCCCGCAGGCCGTCCGTACCTCCGCCAAACCCGTAGAATACCAGCAGAATGAAGGGCACGGTAACCAGCGGCCCCACGCCCTGGGAGGCCTGCAACAGGCCCATACCCACCCCCAGGTGCTTGCGGAACCACTGGGTCACCGCCACCGTCAGGGGCACCTGGAATATGGCCATGGAGATGCTTAGGATGACGCCGAAGAACAGGTAGAACTGCCACAGGGAGTTCATCAGGCCCGTAAGGACCATGCCCAGCATCAGCAGCACGGCCCCGATGGTCATGGTGAAACGGAAACCGTAGCGGTCGCCCATCCACCCCGCCGGCGGGCCAAAGAGGCCGGACACCACCCACTGCAGGGAGAAGCCGATGCCCACCGCGCCGTAGCTCCACCCGAATATCTCCACGATTCGGGGGATGAGAACACTGGAGGAGGAGCGGAAGGCCGAGGCCAGGAATCGCATGGTGGCGGATAGCGCCACCATCACCCAAGCGTAGTGAATCTGGTGCCTGCCGATGGCGAGGTTGGTGACGCTGAGGTTAAGCATAGTTGCCCCGAAGTGGCCTTTCGAGAATGTTCCTATCCTGATGCCAAACCCGGTATATGTCAAGGCGACGGCGCGTGTCCTCAGGGCTTGTGCAAAGTCCCCTCGCCCCTTCGCGGGAGAGGGCTAGGGTAAGGGGGCGTTCCTTCTTACAAAGCTAGCGCCCTCATCCTAACCTTCTCCCGTCAACGGAGAAGGGACTTCTGAAATCCCTCTCATGGCATTTGTGCCGACTTTGCACATGCCCTGCGCGTGTCCTCTAGGGCCTTTTCATTTTCGGCAGATGTCATTCTGCGCGAAGCGAAGAATCTGAAATCCTTCATCCGGGACCTCGTCCGAGTACCGAGACGAGCCATGTGGGCAAGAACTTTAGATTCTTCGCTCTGCTCAGAATGACAGAAAAGGGCGGGATGACCAGGTGAGGCGAGAATGAAAAGGCCCTGGCGTGTCCTCGGGGCTATCTGACTCTTAACAAATGTTGGGCCGATATGGACAAGCGAAAATCGCCAAGTCCCTAGATTCTTCGCCTGCGGCTCAGAATGACACGGTAGAGGGCTCTATATGACATGATATATGGCTCCATAAGGCGACATCTCTGGGGCCGCGAACCCGCCCCAGGGACGCGACGAACCCGTTTGCCGGCCCTACGTCATGCGCCAGCTTGACCGGCGAACACCAAAGCCGTAGCATTGGCGAAAAGCCAGGCTCCCGATAGACCTAACCCTCCGAGGTAGAACATAGCAACTACAGGCAAGCAGCCAGCCCAAAGCTTGACCCTTCCGGTGGCGGGGATGACCTGCGCCGCCTGCGTGTCCCATGTGGAACACGCCCTGTCCGAGGTGCCCGGGGTCGGCCAGGTATCGGTCAATCTGGGGACCGAAAGGGCAACCGTGGAGTTGCAACAGCCCGAGGTATCCCTGGAACAGCTACGCCAGGCGGTGCAGGGGGCTGGCTACCGGGTGCCCACCGCTCGGACTACTCTGAACATCGGGGGTATGACCTGCGCCGCCTGCGTCTACCATGTGGAGGGTGGGCTGCGGTCCGTGTTGGGGGTGGTCGACGCCGGGGTGAACCTGGCTACCGAGAAGGCCACCGTGGAGTACGTGCCCGGCGTGGCCGGCATAGCCGAAATACAGCGAGGCGTCGAGCACGCGGGCTACCGGGTGGAGGGCGACACCCCGGAAACCGCCAGCGAGTTGGAACGGCTGAGCCGAGTCCAAGAAATCCGGGCCTTCCGGCAGCGCTGCATTTTCGCCATCGCCGGCGGCCTTCTACTGTTGCTGGGAGCCTTCCACGCTTTCCCCTGGGTGCCTCCCCTGATGTCCCTGGCCTGGTACCCCTTCCTGCTGTGGGCGGTGGCAACTCCGGTCCAGTTCTGGGCCGGTTGGAGCTTCTACACCTCCGGGCTGGGGGCGCTGCGCCACGGGTCGGCCAATATGCATACCCTCATCGCCCTGGGTACCAGCGTGGCCTACGGGTACAGCGTGGCGGTGGTGTTGATTAACACCCTGGCCCCGCAGATTTTGTCCGCCTACGGCATAGCCGCGGCGGTCTACTTCGACACCGCCGCCCTGATTATCGGCCTGGTGCTGCTGGGCCGCTTCCTGGAAGCCCGCGCCCGGGGTCAGACCTCCGAGGCCATCCGACGCCTCATGGAACTGCAACCCAACATCGCCCGGGTCATCCGCGACGGCCAGGAGGTGGACCTGCCGGTGGGGGCGGTGGTGACGGGGGACATCCTCCTGGTCCGCCCCGGCGAGCGGGTGCCGGTGGACGGCGAAATTACCCAGGGCTACTCCACCATCGACGAGTCCATGCTTACTGGCGAGAGTATGCCGGTGGACAAGCAGCCGGGGGAATGGGTCTACGGGGCAACGCTGAACCGCACCGGCGCATTCCAGTTCCGGGCCACCCAGGTGGGGCCGGACACGGTGCTCGCCCAAATCATTCGACTGGTGGAAGAGGCCCAGGGATCCAAGGCCCCCATCCAGCGGCTGGCCGACCGGGTGGCCGCTTACTTCGTGCCCTCGGTGGCCGGAGTGGGGTTGGCCGCCTTCCTGTTCTGGCTGGCGCTGGGGCCGGCTCCGGCCCTGACCTACGCCATCCTGTCCCTGGTGGCGGTGCTGATTATCGCCTGCCCCTGCGCCCTGGGCCTGGCCACGCCCACCGCCATAATCGTCGGCACCGGCAAGGGGGCCGAGCGAGGGGTGTTGATTCGCAGCGCCCAGGCGTTGGAACTGACCCACCGGGTCGACACGGTGGCCCTGGACAAGACCGGCACCCTGACAGTGGGACAACCGGCGGTGACGGATGTAATCGTGATTCCGGGCCGTACCCAGCTTGAGAAGGACGAGGCCCTGCGGCTGGCGGCGTCGGCGGAGCGGGGGTCGGAGCATCCCCTGGGGGAGGCCCTGGTGCGGGAAGCCCGGAGCCGGGGACTCCAACTGGATGAACCCGCCGATTTTCAGGCCATACCCGGCCAGGGGGTGCAGGCCCGGGTCAACGGCAGCTCCGTGGCCTTGGGCAACCGGGCCTTGCTGCAAGCCCTGGGCAGCGCAATCGACGGTCTGGCCGAGGCTGCCCGAGAGCTATCGGAAGAGGGTAAGACGCCCATGTTCCTGGCGGTCGATGGCACGGCTGTGGGCATCATCGCCGTGGCGGACACGCTGCGCCCTAACGCCCGGGAAAGCGTGTCCCAGCTACAACGCATGGGCCTGGAGGTGGTGATGGTGACCGGGGACAACGCCCGCACCGCCCGGGCCATCGCCGGTCAGTTGGGCGTGGACCGGGTGGAGGCCGAGGCGCTGCCCCAGGACAAGGCGGCGGTGGTGCGGGAGCTTCAGTCCCAGGGGAAGGTGGTCGCCATGATTGGCGACGGCATCAACGACGCCCCAGCCCTGGCCCAAGCCGACGTGGGCATGGCTATGGGCACCGGCGCCGACGTGGCGATGGAATCGGCGGAAGTGACCCTGATGCGGGGCGACGTAACCAGCGTAATCACCGCCATTGACCTGAGCCGACAGACCATGCGCACCGTCAAGCAGAACCTGTTTTGGGCCTTCTTCTACAACATCCTGCTGATTCCGGTGGCCGCCGGGGCCTTGTTCCCCCTGTTCCAGGCCCTGGGAGGCGTTCCCGTGGGGTTGGAGTTTTTCTTCGGGGAGCAGGGGGTTCTGAACCCGGTATTGGCCGCCCTGGCGATGGCCTTCAGTTCGGTGACAGTGGTCAGCAACTCCCTGCGGCTGAAGGCGGCGGGGTAGGCCAGGGGCGCAGGACACCCCCTCTCAGCCCCCTGGAGGGGGAGAGGACTGACCCCTTCCCCTTTGACGGAGCAAGGTTGGGATGGGGATGATGGAACCAACCCCGCCGAAAGCTCAGCCATAGCGTAGGGGTATATACTGGAAGCAGCAATTTCAAGGCCCCAGGCCAGGTAGGAACAGCCAAATAGGGGAGGGACTGGAATGGCGACAGCAGTTGACCCCGTCTGCCACATGGACGTAGACACCGACAACCCGCCCGGCGGCCAGAGCGAGTACCAGGGAACGGCCTACTACTTCTGCGCCCCAGGGTGCAGAGTGGCCTTCGACCGTGAGCCGGATAAGTGGCTATCCGGGGAGTACCGGATGGATATGACGCAGCCCCAGCCGGTGTCCTTCATATCCCGCATCTTCAGGCGGGGCAAGTAACCCCCACCCCTGGATTCCGGCGGAGGCCGGAATGACGGGTTGACGGCCTGGACTTCGGGGAGAGGAGCCACACCTGACCCCTCCGGGTGATTCGGGCACATGCCGAGCCAAACCAATGAATGGCGCTTGGCGTCGGGTGGAGAACAGGTAGGGGCGCACGGCTGTCGATATAGCGGACGTACTTCTAAACTCAGTCTCCACAGTGCTACGTCCAGTTCCAGGCGCTCGGCGTCAAGCCAAGCCACTTTCAACCACCTGCGCCATCACTCGCAGACGTGATTGTCCCGGATAGGGATTGCCCAGTAATGTCAAATTGCTGGCATTGCATGTAGAATACAATTATGACAGTGCAGATAACAATCAGATTGGTCCCCGATGATGTACGCGACCAATTGGCGCTTCGCGCCGCCGAACAGCATCAATCCATGCAAGAATTTCTCCTCGGAGAGCTGAAGCGCATCGCATCTAGACCCTCCATCAACTCATGGTTGGAAACGGTCCAACGCCGCAAAGGAGAGGCCGGGACCTCCGTATCAACATCGGCAATTTTGGAAGCCCGGGAGGCTGACCGCAAGTGACCACCGTCATCGATGCCTCCACGCTGGTATCAGCCCTGGTTCAATCAGACATGGAAGGTCTCTGGGCAGAGTCCGTAATAGCCGAAGGAGAGTTGGCCGCCCCCGAACTAATACTTGTAGAGTCCAGCAACACCCTGCGCCGCCTGGAACAAGCCAGGAGAATCTCTCGGCTGGAGGCTACCAGCGCCCACAACGACCTGGTCCAACTCCAAATACAGTTCTTCCCCTTCTCTCCCCTCGCCGCAAGAATATGGGAGCTTCGCCACAACCTGACCAGCTACGATGCCTGGTATATCGCGTTGGCCGAAGCCCTGAAATCGCCACTTGCCACCCTGGACCGAAGGTTGAGCCGTGCGGACGGCCCCGTCTGTGAAATCATCACTCCCCCCGTACAGTGAAAGACTAGCAGAGATTTAGAACGACCTACTACTTCTGCGCCCCGGGCCACCGGGTGGCCTTTGCGCGGGAGCCGGAGAAGTACCTGTCCGGCGATGCCCCGGTTGGGATGGGGCCGTTGTAATTAGACTGCCGCGCCGCAGCAACGTTTGTACTTCTTACCGCTGCCACAGGGGCAACGGGCGTTGCGGCCAACCTTGCCGGTAGCCGGGGCCACGGGTCGCCGAGCCTTGCCGGTGACCGCCTGCATCGGGCTGGCCTGGGCCAGGTCGGCCTCCCGCTGACGCCGCCCGTTGCCCGATTGGGGGGCCACCGTAACGTGGAACAGGGTGTGCACCACGTCGTACTGCATCCGCTCCAGGAACTCCCGGAAGGCCTTGTGGCCCTCGGTGCGGTACATCACCAGGGGGTCACGCTGGCCGTAGGCGTGCAGGCCGATGCCGGTACGCAGGTTTTCCAGCGCCGTCAGGTGGTTTACCCAGTGCACGTCGATGGCCCGCAGCAATAGCAGCCGTTCCAGGGTGCGCATCTGCTCCGCGCCCAGGTCCTGCTCCCGGGCGTCGTACACCTGGTCGGCATAGTCGGCCAGCATCTTCCGCACCTCATCCTGGTTATGCCGGTATACCGCCTCTTCGTCGCTCAACTGGGGGGGCAGGGGGCCGATCAGGGTCAACTCGGATATGAAGCTGGTCACGTTCCAGTCGTCGGCGTGGCGGCTGGCCAGGTGGGCGCTCACCAGGCCGTCGAACTCCTTCCGCAGCATGTCCACAATCTTGTCCCGCAGGTTGTCCCCGTCCAGAATGCGCCGGCGGTCCTCGTAGATAATCTCCCGCTGCTGGTTCAGCACGCCGTCGTAGTCCAACAGGTGTTTGCGAATGTCGAAGTGGTAGCTCTCCACCTTGACCTGGGCCCCGGAGATGGACTTGGTAATCAGTTTGTTCTCGATGGGGGTATCCTCTTCCAGGCCAGCCCAACCCACGAAGGACTTGATGCGGTCGCCGCCGAAGCGCTGCATCAACTCGTCCTCCAGGGACACGTAGAACTGGGAGCTGCCCGGGTCGCCCTGGCGGCCAGAGCGTCCCCGTAGCTGGTTGTCCACCCGCCGGGCGTCGTGGTGCTCGGTGCCCAGGACGTGCAACCCGCCCAGCCGGACCACCTGGCCGTGTTCTTCCTGCCAGTCGGGGCGGCTGGTATCGCTGCCCCCCAGGACGATGTCGGTGCCCCGGCCCGCCATGTTGGTGGACACGGTGACGGCTCCCAGGCGACCGGCCTGGGCTACGATGTCGGCCTCGTGCTGGTGGTTCTTGGCGTTGAGCACCTGGTGAGGCACGCCCCGGCGCTTGAGCCGCTCGCTCAACTGCTCCGAGGACTCAATGGTGGTGGTGCCCACCAGGATGGGGCGGCCCATCTGGTTCAGCTCCACGATGTCGTTGACCACGGCCCGCCATTTGCCCTCGTTGTTCTGGTACACCAGGTCCGAGGCATCGTCCCGAATCATGGGCATGTTGGTGGGGATGGTGGCGACTTCCAGCCGGTAAATCTTGAAGAATTCGTCGGCCTCGGTGGCGGCGGTGCCGGTCATTCCCGCCAGTTTCTCGTACATGCGGAAGTAGTTTTGCAGGGTGACGGTGGCGTAGGTGACGCTCTCCCGCTGAATCTTTATGCCTTCCTTGGCTTCCACCGCCTGGTGCAGCCCGTCGGACCAGCGGCGTCCGAACTGGAGGCGTCCGGTGAACTCGTCCACGATGACCACATCCCCGTCCCGCACCACGTAGTCCTTGTCCCGCTTCTTCTGCACGTGGGCGGTGAGGGCGTTTTCCATGTAGTGGACCAGGTGGAAGTTCTCCGGGTCGTAGAGGTTGCCCACGCGGGTCCACCGCTCCATCTTGCCGATACCCTCGGTGGTCAGGGAAATGGCCTGGGTGCGCTCGTCGATGGTGAAGTCCAACTCCTGCTGCAACCGGGGGGCCAGCTTGTCGAAGGTGTAGTAGTGCTGCACCGGCTCTTCCGCCGGGCCGCTGATGATGAGGGGTGTCCTGGCCTCGTCGATGAGGATGTTGTCCACCTCGTCCACGATGGCGTATTGCAGTTCCCCCTGCACCCGATGGGAGGGCTCCGCAGCCATGTTGTCCCGCAGGTAGTCAAAGCCGAACTCGTTGTTGGTGCCGTAGAGGACGTCGGACTGGTAGGCTTCGGCCCGGCTGACCGGGCGGAGGAACTTCATGCCGTCGGGAGCGTCGGTCAGGTCCGGGGCGTAGCGGAAGGCGGCGTCGTGCTGCAAGCAGCCCACGGTCAGGCCCAGGGAGTGGTAGATTGGCCCCATCCACACCGGGTCGCGCCGGGCCAGGTAGTCGTTGACCGTGACCACGTGGACGCCGCGCCCGGTCAGGGCGTTTAGGTAGGTGGGCAGAGTGGCCACCAGGGTCTTGCCCTCGCCGGTCTTCATCTCGGAGATGTTGCCCCGGTGCAGGGCTACGCCGCCCAGCAGTTGGACATCGTAATGACGCTGGCCCAGGCGACGCCAGGCGGCTTCCCGCACCAGGGCAAAGGCTTCGGGGAGCAGGTCTTCCAGGGACTCGCCCCGGTCCAAGCGGGCGCGGAACTGGTCGGTCTTATCCCGCATCTGGTTGTCGTCCAACTCTCGCACCTGGCTTTCCAGGGCGTTTATCTTCTGGACGACGGGCCGGGCTTTCTCGGCAGCCTTCTCGCTGCTGTCGCCCACGAACTTACGTAATAATGAGACCATACTTCACCACCTCATCCTGTTCCAGAAGGTACAGCGCCCAGGTTGACTTACGGTAACATCCTGGGCGGACAATGCAATACTGCCATTTACATTTTACCGGAAGGGGAGAGGAGTTGCACCCCGCAGGTCGTTCCTACAGGGGCAATCGCCTCCTCACGCTGAGAGCCCCGTCATTCCCACGAAAGCGGGAATCCACAGCTTGAACCCGTCAAGTGCTGAACTATAGTAGGCAATGCCGGGACACAATGCCTCTGAGCTTCGTCGGCGGGACCTTGAAGTCGGCCATAATGCGATTGCCCTACCGTTTCCATTCCCGAGACCCCTAGATTCCCGCCTACGCGGGAATGACGGGTGGGTGGACTTTATGCCAGCCGGCCCACCACCTGGGCCAGTTGGTCCACCTCGTCTTCGGTGTTGAAGAAGTGCAGGGAGGCCCGCACCCCTGAAGGATAGCCCACCTGGCGCACCGCGATGCGGTGGTCTTCCCACAGGCGTTCCACCACCGCCGGGGGCTCCCAACCCGATACCGAGAAGGAAACCAACCCGGAAGATAGGTCGGCCTGCATGGGAGAATTCACCCGCACCGCCGGGTTGTCCGATAGCTGCCGCTTCAGCCGGTCGGCCAGTTGAACGTTGCGTTCCTCTATTTCCTTAACCCCAATCTCTTCGATGAAGGTTGCGGCTTCCAGGAAAGCGGTCTGTAGGGGCACGCTGGCCGACCCCCCCAGGAACTTGTCCATGCTGGCGGCGTTGAGTTGCACGTTGTCCGGGTCCACCGGATGCACCACGGCGCGGCCCCCGGTGTGGGCCGGGTACACCTGCTCGATGTGCTCCCGGCTAATATACAACGCCCCCACGCCCTCGTAGCCCAACACCCACTTCTGGCCGGGTATGGAGTAGAAGTCGAAACCTTCTCCCTTCATGTCCAGGCGCAGGTGGCCGCCGGTCTGGGCACCGTCCAGCATAATCTGGGCGCCCCGGTCGTGGGCCAACCGGCATAGCTCGCGGGCCGGCATACGCAACCCGGTGGAGTACTCCACGTGGCTGACGAAGACCATGCGGGTCCTGGGAGTGAAGGCCGCCTCGAACTTCTCCAGAATCGTCTCCCGGGAATCGTGGGGGTCCAGGTCCACCACCCGAACCTTGGCCCCGTGACGTTTGGCAGTTACCAGGCTGGTGATGTACACCGAGCCATGCTCAAGGTTGCAGGTGATTATCTCGTCGCCCTGCTGCCAGTCCAGCCCGCTGAGGACGATGTTCAGGCCCTCGGTGGTGTTGCGGGTCACCATCACGTCTTCCGGGTCCGCGCCCAGCAGCCGGGCCGCCGCCTGGCGGGCCTGGGCCTGCACCTCGCGGCCCCGCTGCTGCACCGGGAGGCTGGCGGGCCCCTGCTCCAACTCGGCGTCGATGCGCTCCTTCAAAGCCTGGGCCACCCGGCGGGGGGGCGGCCCCGACCAGCCGGTGTTCATGTAGGTCAAGTTGCTCAGTACCGGAATTTCCTCTCGCAGCTTTTGCACGTCCATGCCGCGCCTCCTTGCGGTCTGCCGATTACCCAGTTGATTTTCGCTATTGTAACCGAAGAGCCCCGGTTTGACAGGCCCAGGGGCGTCCGACTATCATCGGCGGCGTACTGGAAACCTTGCTTACCCTTTCGGACATTGACCCGCAGAGGGATAGCCATAATAGTGGGAGGGACGGATGCCCAAGTTCTCGGCCAACGGGGTGGAACTTTACTACGAAATCCACGGCGAGGGGTTTCCCCTGGTGTGGAGCCACGAGTTCGGCGGCAACTACGACAGTTGGGACCAGCAGGTCAGTTTCTTCTCCCGCCGCTACCGGGTGATTACCTACGCCGCCCGGGGCTACCCGCCCTCGGACGTGCCCGAGGACCCGGCGGCCTACTCCCAAGAGCAGGCGGTGGAGGACCTGCGGCTGCTGATGGAGCACCTGAATATTCCGCAGGCCCACATCGGCGGGCTCTCCATGGGGGGCAGCGTGGCGTTGAATTTCGGCCTGACCCACCCGGAGATGGCCCGCTCCCTGGTGGTGGCGGCCTGCGGCTCCGGCAGCGACGCCCCGGAGCAGTTCCGGCGAGACGGGTCGGCGATGGCGGACAAGCTGCTGGCCGAGGGCATGGAGGCGGTGGCGAGGGACTATGCCCGGGGGCCGACCCGGGTACAACTCCTGCGCAAAGACCCCAAGGGCTGGGAGCTTTTCTACCGGGGGTTGGTTTCCCACTCGGCCCTGGGGTCGGCGTTGACCTACCGGGGCTTCCAGGTGGCCCGACCGCCGGTCTACGACCTGGCGGAGGAGATGGCGCAGATGCAGGCGCCGACGCTGGTGATGATTGGCGACGAGGACGACCCCTGCGTTAGACCGGCGGTATTTATGAAGGAACGGATACCACGCTGCGGGCTGTCGGTGTTTCCCCGCAGCGGCCACGCCATCAACCTGGAAGAGCCGGACCTGTTCAACCGCACCGTGTTGGACTTTCTACTGGAAGTGGAGAACGGGGGCTGGGGAGAGCGATAGAGACGAGGTAATCGCATTGCCGCCGCGAGAGCCGCATCATTCCCGCCCTTTCCCCGTCATTCCCGCGAAAGCGGGAATCTAAGGGTGGCTCTACCCCACCACTTCCTTAAACCGCTGGATGGCGTCGATGTGCTCTTGGGCCGAGGACAGTCCGCCCCGTCGGGCCTCCACGGTTACGCTGACGGCGCCCAATTCTTCCCAGGCCTTGACCTCGTTGACCCAGTCCTCGGGTTGCCTGCCCGGAATGCGGATGCGGCCCTCGATGCCCACCTCCGATGGGTCCCTACCGTACTCCTGCATACACTCCCGCAGGCGGGCCACGGCGGCCCGGCCCCCGGCGTCGGGCGGAAAGTTGGGGAACCAGCCGTCACCCATGCGGGCGATGCGGCGGAGCACCCGGTCCGGCGGCGTGGGACTGGCCCCGCTGCCCGCGCCCAGCCAGATGGGAATGGGACGCTGCACTGGCAGGGGGTTGATCCCGGCGTCGGTGATGCGGTGCCAACGGCCCTGGAAGTTGACCACCTCCTGGGTCCACAGGGCCCGCATTACCTCAATCTGCTCCTCGCTGCGGCGACCCCGGTTGTGGAAGTCCTGGCCCAGGGCCTCGTACTCCACGTGGTTCCAACCCACGCCGATGCCCAGGCGCAGCCTACCGCCGCTGAGCAGGTCCACCTCCGCCGCCTGCTTGGCCACCAGGGCCGTCTGCCGCTGGGGCAGGATCAGGATGCCGGTGGCTAGGCCCAGGGTTTTGGTGATGGCCGCGATGTACCCCATCAGGGTGAAGGGTTCGTTCATTACGCTTTCGTGGGTGTAGTAGCCGTCTACCACATGCTCATGGTGCTGGGGGTCGGCGCCCAGGACGTGGTCGGCGATGAAGGCATGGGAGTATCCCAGACCCTCGGCAGTCTGCACCCACTCGCGGATGGCCCCGGGGTCAGACCCGATCTCGACCTGGGGGAAGATAGCTCCGATTTGCATGGGAGGCCTCCTGGCTGGGGATGGTAGTTCAGGGAAGTATCGCCCCGGCGGGCGGGAATAGCAAGGCGGCCCTTCGACAAGGTCGGAGCCTGCACTCCGCGAAGGCGGGATGCTGAGCGGTTCGATGGGCTTACCACGCGCCGGAGACAACTCGTCATTCCGGCGAAGGCCGGAATCCAGGGAACGGGCTTGGGGGTGTCCCTCAACTGGTACACTACCATTGTAAAAGCCAACCGCTCAGCCTGAGCTCGTCGAAGGCGGCATGGTTCGACAGGCTCACCATGAGCGGGGGTAAGGTGGCTCACCATGAGCGGGACTTGGCCGGGTCAGCATGAGCGGAGTACCGGCGCTACCGCCGGTACTCGTCGCCGCAGTCGCCGATAATCTGGTACAGGTCCCGGGCCTGGCTGAGTACCGCTTCGATACCGTCCAGGTCCTGCTGGTCCAGCTCAAATCCGAACACCCGGGCGTTGTCGGCGATATGCTCGGCCACTCCGAGCCGTACGCCAACTATCACCCCAGCGACTGCCGGACGGTCCAGCACGTAGCGCACAGCCACGTTGGACAGGCTGACCCCGTGCTTGTCGGCGATGCCCTTGAGGACGGTCAGCAATTGCTGGAACAGGCCCCAGCCGCCCCAGGCGTCGATCATCTGCTTGTACTTGCCCAGGCTGGCGGTGTTCAGGAGGCCGCGCCCCGGCTCCGGCTGGTCCAGGTATTTTTCGGAGAGCAGCCCGCCGCAGAGGGCGCCGTAGGCCAGCAGCCAGACCCGATGCTCCTGGCAGAACTCGGACATTTGCACCTCGGGCCGGCGGTCGATGAGGGAATACTGCACCTGGTTGGATACCACCCGAATGCCGTGCTGGTCGATGTCCCGCAGGCGCTGGGTATCGAAGTTGGTCAGGGCCACCCGGTGAATCTTGCCCTCGTCGCGCAGTTGGGCCAGGTGGGTCAGGGCCTCCAGGTAGCGGGCGTCCTGGTAGTCCCACCAGTGGAATTGCAACAGGTCCAGATTCTCCACCCCCATGCGGCGCAGGGAGATGTCGATGTTGTTCTCCACCACCTGGCGGGTCATGGGGCCCGGGCGGGGCACCCACTTGGTGAAGGCTTGAATGCCGGACAGGGCCTCCGGGCCGCGAGCGGAGGCCAGTTGGCGGCGGAACTCGCCGATGAAGTCCTCGGCGGGGCCGTAGTGGTCGGCCAGGTCCCAGGTGGTCAACCCAGCGTCCAGGTAGTCGAACATACTGGGGATGGCCGCCCGGGGGTCGATGGGGCCGTGAGCGCCGGACACCTGCCACATGCCGTTGAGGATGCGGCAGATGGGCAGGTCTCGGACGAACTGTAGTCGGCTGGATTCGGGCAGAGTCATTGGCGTCACCTCCAGTGGATTATACAACAGGGCCCTGCCGGGGGCGCGGTTCGACAAGCTCACCATGAGCGGGCGGCTGGATCACCCCTGCCCCACATCCCTGGATTCCGGCCTCCGCCGGAATGACGGAACTGGCCACGGTATGCGCGGGGGTGACCTTTCTTCGCCGGAGCGACGAAGGGAGTTGCGCCAGACCCGATGGCATCGGTTCTCTGTCCTTCGTGTGCCGCTCGTGGTAGGATAAGCCAACCGCGTCGCCCCAGGAAGGGGCCATCAAAGTACGATTATTCGGTAGGAGGCAAGAATTATGGCATCGGAGAAGATTCGCCTGGGCGTAATTGGGGCCAACTCCCACATGGGCTGGGCGCCCCGTTCCCACCTGCCCGCCATCGTCGCCAGCCCGGAGTTTGAGCTGACGGCGGTGTGCACCACCCGTCGGGAGAGCGCCGAGGAGTCCCAGAAGAACTATGGGGCCCGCCTGGCCTTCGACAACTACCAGGAGATGCTGGCCCATCCCGACATCGACGCCGTGGCCGTGGTGCTGCGGGTGCCCTCCCATTACGAGCCCACCATGGCCGCTCTCAACGCCGGGAAGCACGTCTACACCGAGTGGCCCCTGGGACAGACCACCGCCGAGGCCCAGGAGATGGCGGACCTGGCCCGGGCCCAGGGAGTGCAGACCATGGTGGGGCTACAGGCCCGGTCGGCGCCGCCCATCATGTACCTGCGAGACCTGGTCAACGAGGGCTTCGTGGGAGAGGTTATGTCCTGCCACATGAGCCTCATCCGCGGCGGCGTGCTGAACCGCACCTCCGACCGCACCTGGCAGCGGGACGACTCCCTGGGAGCCAACACCCTGACCATCGCCACCGGCCACAGCATCGACGCCCTGCGCTTCGTGGCCGGGAACTTCGGCCAGGTGTCCTCCGTCGTTAGCACCCAGGCCGAGCAGTGGTTCGAGACCGACACCCAGCAGACGGTGGACGTGACCGCGCCGGACAATATTCTGGTCAGCGGCTACCTGGGCAACGGCGGCGTGGCCTCGGTGCACGTGGCCAGCACTCCCTTCGCCGGCAGCGGCTACCGGATGGAGATTTACGGGCGCGAGGGGACCCTGATTGCCACCTCGGAGGACTCCCCCCAGTTGAACGACGTTCAGATTCAGGGCGCCCAGGGGAGCGACGACCTACAGGACATGCCCGTTCCGGGACGCTACACCTATGTGTTGGAGGGTATGCCCCGGGGAGCGCCCTTCAACGTGGGCCAGATGTACTACCTGTTCGGCCAGGCCATCCGCACCGGCCAGACCTGCGACCCCAACTTCGACACGGCGGTGGACCTGCACCACTTCATCGACAACATCCGGGACGCCTCCAACCAGGGCCAGGCCGTGACGGTGTCCGGGAGCTAGGCGCCGGTCTCGGCAACCCCGGCATTTCGGCATAACGTAGGGGCGGGTCTGAGACCCGCCCCCGAACTTTTGGCTTTCTGGTTATTTGCGCCTTGTCGCCCGCGCCTACGTTAATCGTCGGCGGCGGCAGGCTCCTCAATTTTCTGGTTGGTGGCCGGGTCAACCTCGAAGGGGCTGAACAGTTCCAACTCCTTGCCCATTTCCCGAACCGCCGGGATAACCTCTTCTCCCATGAGGCGCAGGCTACGCATCTGGTCTTCGTGGGACATGGCGCCGTCGCCGTCCCAGAAGAAGACGCTGCCCGGTCGCAGGTATTCCAGCACCTGACGAATCTTGGGGATGACGGTGTCGGGCGTGCCGGTGATGATGGTGTTGTCGGCCACCTGGTCCTCAAAGGGTCGCCGGTTGGTGCCGAAGCGGCCCGTCGGCCCGAAGGAGGTAGCGGACAGCCGGCGGGAGGTCCGGGACGTATGCCCGGGCAGGCTCATGATGGCCGGGTTCACCTGGCCCTCGTTGCCCGCCAGGAATGGGTTGCTGACGCCGGACAGGTACTTGCGGCCCACTTCCTCGGCCTTCTCCTCGGTCTCGTCCACGTGGACTTTCCACAGGTAGGCCACGTTCTGAGTGCCCGAGGTGTAGCCGAACTCGGCGGCGGTGTCGTGGTATAGCTGGAAGGCTTCGCGGGTGGGCTCCAGCTTGGTAGCCAGCAACACCAGGGGATAGCGGTGCTCCGCCGTCCACTTGACGGTCTCCACGCTGACGGTGGAAGGAATCCAGATGGGCGGGTGCGGCTTCTGCAGGGGCCGAGCCCAGGGATTGACGTAGCGGTAGTGGTAGTGCTTGCCCTCCCAGCGCCAGGGCCCCGGCTCGGTCCACGCCTTGATTAGGAAGTCGTGGGCCTCCTCGAAGCGCTCCCGGTTGAAGTGGGGCGGCGCGTTGTGGGAGTAGCTCTCCCGACCGCCGCCTCGGACGAACCCGGAAACCAGGCGTCCGTGGGAAATCATGTCGATCATGGCGAGTTGCTCGGCCAGCCACAGGGGATCGTCCCAGATGGGCAGCACGTTGCCCAGGATGATTATCTTGGCCTTGTTGGTAATTCGGGCCAGGATGGAGGCCCCCACGTTGGTCACGCCCTGCATACAGAAGGGGGTGCTGTGGTGCTCGTTGAGCATCAGGGCGTCGAAGCCCATCTCCTCGGCGTAGACCTTCTCGTCCAGGTAGCGGTTGTAGAGCTGGGCGCCGATTTGCGGGTTGTAGTGCTCGTTGCTGATGCTGAGGTCGGTGCTCTGGGTACCCATAAGCCCGGAGTTGTCATCCTGCCAGGGTTGCTCGGTAAAGTGGCCGATTAGCATATCGACACCTCGCTTTCCAGGTTCGCAGTGGTGTTCACCGCAGATGGGGGACCATCTTGGCCCCGGGGCGCAATTTTAATGGCAGTTTAGCATTGGGGATGGTTCTTGTCCAGCGCAGGGGAGAGCCAGGGCAAACGCATTCTAATTTGAAGCCACAAATTGGCAGAAATATTTTGCGAGAATCGGCTCCGGCTTGAGAGATTCGGAAAAATTCCAAGCAAGAGTTGCGTCGGTTGCCCAATGACAAAGGTTCAACCGCAACCTCCGATTTTAGAATGCGTTTGCCCTGAGGGGAGAGCCGGACCGGGTCTTTCGATTCTCGTTGACGGGTAAAATGGAGACCCTGTTGGTGGGAGTGCAAATCTCCCTTAATCCCCCTTTGGCAAAGGGGAAAGAACGCCCCCCTTTGAAAGGGAGGTTGGGGGGATATTCGAGTACCAGCGATAGGCTCCTGGGGCACCGCAGTTGCTGACAATCGAAAGACCCTGAGAGCCGGATGGCACTCTGCACATGCCGCCCCCTTAGATTCCCGCTTTCGCGGGAATGACGGTGGGGAAGAGGAATGACCCGGCGGAGAATTACGGAGGTCGGGATCCAGGGCGGGCAATGGCCACAAAAACCACGCCCCGGAACTACTCCGGGGCGTGTTGGGACAAAACCATTGTGGGTCCAGGCTACTGGGTAAACTTCATGGTGTTGGCCCGAAGCCTGGGAGCGTATAGGGGTTCCCAGTCCAGGTTGGCGGACATGCCGTAGACCAACTGGACCTCCAAGAAGGGTATGAATATATGCTCGTCGTGGACGAAGTTGGCTATCTCCACGGAAAGCCTTTCCCGCTCCTCTCCGATGGGGGTAGCCGTTGCCACTTGTAGCTTCTCCCACATCTCCGGGAAGCAGGCCTTGGAACTGGTATGCAGGCAGCCCATTCTGCCGTAGAGGCGTACCAACACGTCCAGTTGCTCGGTAGAGGTGGCCACGACGTTGGTGTGGGAGGTGCTGAAGGCCGGTCCCGGCGGGTCCCGCTGGGCGCAGTCCCAGGTGCCGACGTAGGTGGGGTCGTCCTTGAACCGCCCGCAGCCGGAGCTGGTCAGCTCCTTGAGGCGGGTGCGCTCCACCAACTGGAACTCGGTGTTTACTCCCACTTCCTGCCAGTACTGGATCACCGCTTCCTGGAACTCCAGGTCGCGGCAGCAGTTACCGGAGCGGCTGTAGATGATAATCTTGTTGGACGGGTCATAGTTGGCTTCCGCCAGCAATTGCCGGGCCTTCTCCGGGTCGTAGGGGTAGGGCGCGGTGTTCTCCGGGGTTAGTCCAGCCGAGCCCGAGGGGGATATGTTGCCCCAACAGGGAATATCCTCCAGCAGGGCGTTGGTGATGGCCTGGCAGTCGATTGCCAGGTTGAGGGCCTCCCGGACCTTCTTCTTCTTCAGTTCGGGGTGCCACATGGTGTCCGGTATCAGGGCATAGACCTCGGTGGTTCCGGACTGGCTCCACTTGGGGACGCTGCCCTTATTCTCGAATCCGATGTCCGCCGCCCAGTCGGCCTCTCCCGTCTCCACCATGGCGGACCGCACCAACTGCTCGCTGCGCCAGGTGTTGGTCAGGTGCCTGATGTGGGGCGCCTGCCCGTCCACGATGGCGGTGTCCGGGTTGGGGACGTAGTCCTCGTAGATTTCCATGGTGATGTCGATGCCGGGCCGCCACTCCAGGAAACGGTAGGGGCCGATGCCATATACATGGCGAGAGGAATCGTCTTTGGATACGGAGGCGTACCACTCCGGGGCCTGGAAGCGGTTGAAGATCATGCCCCGGGGCAGGTTGGGACAATCAGCGCCGCAGACCACCCGGACCACGTACTCGCTGATGACCTCGCCGTGGATGGGGCCGTGGTTGCCGTAGCTCTGGGATGAATTGTTCACGTCGCCGTTCTGGTCGATGCCAGCCTTGGCGGTTACGGCGTTCCAGGGTTCCCCGTTATGGAATTTCACACCCTGCCGCAGGGTAAAGTCCCAGTTGCGGCCATCGACCTGTTCCCAGCTTTCCACGCCGGACAGCGTTACCACCTCATAGGTGTCGCTGGTAATCCAGGTCATGGGCTCGTTGACGATTTCGTTGCATACCGCCGTGTCCAGGGTGGCGTTGCAGGTGGGGTTCCAAGGGTCAACGCTACCCGGTTCGGCGGCCATTACTATTACGATCTCGTCCTTGCCAACCATAGCCTTGTCGGGTGCAGCCTGTTGCTGGGGAACGGCAGTAGGCTGGGCCACCGACTGCTGGGGCGCCTGGCTTCCCGCATCGGTCGGGGACGTCTGGGGCGCCGCCGCCGAGCCGCAGGCTGCGACCACCAGCAACGCCAGGGCAATAGGTACAAGGAATAGGGCTCTTAAGCTAAGTCTATCGCCATTGACCATACTCATTACCTCTCTCTCAAAATCCGTCGGGCCTTTCGACACCCGCTTCCCGGGGCCCCAAGCAGGCGCCACCCGCCGGTAGGCGGTAGTCTAGTTTGATTTTTCTAACCTGTCAAACACTCCGCCGAATAAGATTAACCCTTTGTTATGTTTATTGGGAATATCATCGGCGGAAAACCCCAGATCAACGAAAGGAGTAATACTAACGGTAATAAACAAAGGGTGTCTGGCGAATACCTCCGCCAGACACCCTGTTGGGACCATTAACCGTTGACGGCTTCTTCAGTCGCGCAAAAAGTTCTGTACCAATCGGATGAATTCGTCGGGCTTCTCCACCTCGGGACGGTGGCCGCAGTTGTCAAATATTTCCAACCGGGAGCCGGGGATGGACTGGTGGTAAAGTTCCCCGGCGCTGACGGGAACGATGGCGTCCTCCCGACCCCAGACGATGAGGGTGGGCAGCCGCTTCAACCGGGGCAGGATTTGGGGCAGGGCCGGGTAGTGCATGTAAGGACGCCAACCCAGGCGGCAACTCCCCTCCCGGGCGGTCTCCCACAGGTCCTCCCGCTCGGGAGTCGGCTCGTCGGGACATACCTGCTGGTACTCGGGAGTGCTGGCCGAGTCGAAGATGCTTTCCTTGATAAAGTCCTTGCCCACTATCTGGAACATATCGTAGATTTCGCCGCTGGGAGGCCGGACACCGAAGGCGTCCACCAGCACCAGCTTCTTGAACTGCTGGGGGCAACGGGTAGCCATCTCGGCGGCCAACCAGCCGCCCAGGGAAAAGCCGATTACGTTGACCCCTTCCAGGCCCAGGTCGTCCAGGGCGCCCAGGTACCAGCCGGCCAGGTCGGTCATGTTCATGACCCATTCCAGCATGTCCGACTCGCCGAAGCCAGGGTGGGAAGGTATGTTCAGCGTGTAGTCCTGGGACAGGGCCTCGTGGTAGCGCAACCAGCCCGGATGCCCCATCTCTTCGTGGAGGATGAGCAGGGGTTCGCCGGAACCTCCCTTGACCAGTTGCATCCGGCATCCGGCGGCTTCAACAATATCTTCAGTCCAGGGTTGGGATGATGTAGTCATGTTGGAAATCTCCTCTTGGCCTGTAACTATCAGGGATTGTCAGATGGGACTGTCCAGTTGTCAAGTGCCGCAACAAGGGCCGAGAGGTCTGCCAATTGGGGAACTTCCCAGCCTTCTTTGCAAGACTACTTGGCAGCGATGCAATAACATGGTACTAAATAGGCATGGGGATAAGACCACCGGCGCACCTTGGAGCGCATCTTCACAAGGCCTACCCCGTCAGACATCAGGGGGGCGGAGGTGGAGGCTTTGTTAGTGGCGGTGGGTGTGGAGGTGTCGGCGCGAGCAGGCTCACGAGTGGGTTTGAGGAAGGGAGGAGAACGCATTGTGGTACACAAACCTCACCCCAGCCCACAGACTGGAAGAGCTACCAGACGGACTACCGCCAAGTTTCTGGAGAGCATAGGAGTGGCCCCATGATGAAGTACAAGGGATACATCGCGGCAATAGAGTACGACGATTCTGTGGCAATGCTTCATGGGGAGGTCGTTAATGCCGGCCCCTATCCAATAGCCACCTTCGAGGCAACCGACGTTGCGGGCCTTAAGCGAGAGTTCCGGATATCTATCGAAGATTACTTAGCTTGGTGCCAGGAAGATGGCGTTGAGCCTCAACAACCATTCTCCGGGAAACTGGACCTGACTTTGGAGGCAGAACTTCATCAACGTGTGGCCGCCTCGGCTGCCCGAGATGGCATGAGCATCGACGATTGGATAAAGGAAGCGCTGGACCGGGAGGCGGACCCCCTCCGGCCCTGAGTTGGCGAGGTGGGGCCCAAGTCAAGCCGTGGGGACTCTGGCAGAGCCGTCCTACTCTGGCAATCCCGGTGCTTGGGCATTATGATACCGGCATACGACAGTCATTCGCCCCACATTTGACAGGAGGAAGCTATCATGGCGGAGAACCGAGTAATTCTGGTGGGAACGGTGGGCCAGGGAATCATGCGCAGCGGCGACGACGGCGAGTCGTGGCAGCGGGTGAGCATCAATAACGGGATGCACTCCGACGCCCTGGTGCGTACCATCGTCAACCATCCCGACCGGCCCGAAGAGCTTTTCGCGGGCACCGACAAGGGGCTGTACTCCAGCCAGGACGCCGGGGTCAACTGGGAGCTGCTGGACACCCCCCTCAGCAACTACTGCGTCTGGAACATTGCCATCAACAAGGCCGACCCCCAGGTGATGTTCGCGGGCACCGGCACCCCCACGCCCGGGGCCATTTTCCGCTCCTCCGATGGCGGTAAGAGCTGGGAAAAGCGCCCGGTGGAAGTGGCGGAGACCTGTCCGGCGGTGGGCGTGCCCCGGGTGACCGGCATCGCCATCGACCCGGAGGACTCCAACGACATCTGGGTCGGTTTCGAGGTGGACGGACTGCGCCGCAGCACCGACGGCGGCGATACCTGGACCGACATCAACGGCCAGATTCCCAACCCCGACGTGCACAACGTGGCCGTGGCCGCCGGGCCGCCCAAGACGGTGGTGGTGGTGGTCAACAACGACGTTTACACCAGCGACGACGGCGGGGCCAACTTCCAGGCGGTGGGCATTCGCAACGTGTTCCCCTACACCTACCCCCGGGGCATCCTGGTGCAACCGGGCAGCACCCAAAACATCTTCCTGACCATCGGCGATTCCACCCCGGGCCGCATCGGGACGGTGATGCGCTCCCAGGACACGGGCAAGACCTGGGAGAGCCTGCCCCTGCCGGTGGCCCCCAATACGGCCATGTGGGTGGTCAACTCGCAGCCCTTCGACCCCCAGGTAATCCTTTCGGGCAGCCGCTACGGCTACCTGTACCGCAGCGACGACGGGGGCGACTCTTGGGAAAAGATGTGGCGGGAGTTCAGCGAGATTTCCTCGGTGTTGTGGATACCCGGTTAGATCGCGGCTCCTCCCTATTGCAGGCATCGCCCGCAGGGGTAGGGACTTATTGGGCGCCCCTGCCAGCCCATGAAAAGGAAATTACCTACAATTTGGCGCGGCGCCCACACCGCCATTGGTACGAAAGTAGAGGGATAGGTTTCAGGGTATGGGAACATTTCCTATGCGGATTGGAGTTGGCAACCCAGCCAACGGCGAGTTTCATTGGGTGGATGCGCTGGTGGATACCGGCGCGTCCCACTCTATGATGCCCAAGGCATTCTTGGAACAATCGCTTCACCTGTCGCCAACAGAGGAAGTAATTTTCACTTTGGCCGATGGCAGTACGCAGCGTTATGGCGTGGGAGAAGCGCGCTTCAATATTGAGGACCGAGAAAGGACCAGCCCGGTGGTTTTTGGCCCGGAAGACCGCTACTTGCTAGGCGCCACTTCCCTTCAGAACTTTGACCTAATTGCCGATACCACCAATCATCGTCTTATTCCAGCCCCCGAAAAGACCCTCTGAGACAAAGTTGCCCCCATCCATAGGGGCATCTATAATTGGCGGCAACGCAGCTTCCGGGGCGCGGCCACTGGGCGGGCCGCCCTTGGGGAGCTTCCCAACGTAAACGACGTAGGAGAGTGGACGGCATGGCGCTACCGGAGCGGATGAAGTTCGGAATTTTCATGGGCCCCTTTCACCGGGTGGGCGAGAACCCAACCCTGGCCATGCAACGGGACATGGAGCTTATCGAGTGGCTGGACTACCTGGGCTTCGACGAGGCCTGGATCGGCGAGCACCACAGCGCCGGCTGGGAGATTATCTCGTCGCCGGAGCTGTTCATGGGGGTGGCCGCCGACCGCACCCGCCAGATTAAGCTGGGCACCGGCGTGGTCAGCCTCCCCTATCACCATCCCTTTATGGTAGCCAACCGCATGGTGCAGTTGGACCACATGACCCGGGGTCGGGTCATGTTCGGCGTGGGACCCGGCGCGCTGCCCGGCGACGCCTACATGATGGGCATTCCCCCGGAGGTGCAGCGGCTGCGGATGGACGAGGCCCTGGGGATTATCGTCCGCCTGTTCACCGAGACGGAGCCGATTACCTACGAGAGCGATTGGTTCCAACTGCAAGAAGCCATGTTGCAGCTACGACCCTACCAGAAACCCCACATGCCAGTCGCCGTGGCCGCGGTGCAGACTCCCGCCGGGGTATCCCTGGCCGGCAAGCATGGGACGGCGGTGTTGACCATCACCGTGCCCCGGGACCCTTCCAACACCAACGCCGCCGACCTGAAGGCCCTGTGGGACATCGCCGAGGAGTCGGCAGCGGAGCACGGCAATACCATGGACCGGAACGAGTGGCGCCTGGTGTTGCCGGTGCACCTGGCCGAGACCCGCGAGGAGGCCTTTGCCCAGGCCCGGCTGGGGGCCGGCAGGTACCAGCGGGAGTATTTCGAGCATACGATGGGACGCCAGGCGGTGGTGGACGGCCCCCTGGAAAAGATAATCGACGCTATGGCGGAGCAAGGGGCCTGGATTATCGGCACGCCGGACGACTGCATCGAGGCCATCGAGAAGCTGGACGAGCGCAGCGGCGGCTACGGCGGCTTCCTGGTGCAGACCATCGACTGGGCCACCCGGGAGCAGATGCTCCACAGCTACGAACTGATGGCCCGCTACGTTCTGCCCCACTTCCAGGGCACGGCGGTCAGCACGGCGGCGTCCAACCAGTGGGCCTACGAGCACCGGGAGACACTACAGGCCGGGCGGACTCGGGCCTTGGACCGGGCGCGCGAAGCCTACGCCGAGCGGCGGAATTAGCGTTAGGTCGGCCAGGAGGGAGCGAGCGGGCCGCCGTCAGTAGAACCCGTCATTCCGTCGCAGGAGCGTCATCCGAACGCAGGTCGGGGCTGGAATCCACTGCTCTCTCAGCGACAGGCGGGGTGGCTAACAGTCGTCAACCACCCGATGCAGATGGATATTCACATGAACACCATTAACGAATTTGTACCCTTCCAAGGGCCACCGGCATCCCAACAGTGGATTATTCTACCCGGAACTACCGTTGGGGGAGAAGTGGGAACCTTCAACGTCGATTTCATCATTTGGAACCGGAACCGGTCGCAGTCCCGCACCCTGAACGGGCTGGTGGACACCGGGGCGTCGTACACCTTAATTCCGGCGTCAATCCTGGATGCGCTGGGTATAGAGCGGCTTCAAACAAGGACGTTCAGGCTGGCCGACGGTTCCACGCGGGAACTTCCCCTCGGGTGGTTGGAAATGGAACTGCAAGGAGACACCGACTTCGTCCACGTCGTCTTTGGGACCGACGACAGCCGGATACTGCTTGGCGCAATGGCCTTGGAGACCTTCGCTCTGGCGGCAGACGCCAAGAGTCGCCGTCTGATTCCGGCTGAACTGACCTTGTAACCGAATTCGGAAAGTCTTACGCCCCTACCCTGGTAACCGGCCTGGGGTAGGGGCTTGGTTCGTCCGGGTCTGACAATAGTACATGGCGAGTGACAAGGTGTGGGTGTACCATGAAGCAGGAGAACGACAATATTCCCACACCAAACTTTGCCGATAAGACTATCTGGACCGGCGACAACCTGGAGATTCTCCGGGGATTGAACAGCGAGTCGGTAGACCTCATCTACCTGGACCCACCCTTCAACTCCAATCGCAACTATGCGGCCCCGGTGGGGAGTTCGGCGGCGGGCGCGGCGTTCAAGGATACCTGGACGCTTTCCGACCTTGACGTTGCCTGGATGGGCCTGATAGCCGACGAACACCCAGCCATCTACAAGACGTTGGAAGCCGCCGGTCTGACCCACGGCAAGGGGATGCAGTCTTACCTGTGCATGATGGCGGTCCGGTTGCTGGAAATGCGGCGGGTCCTGAAGGACACCGGCTCTATCTACCTGCACTGCGACCCGACGGCCAGCCATTACCTGAAGCTGCTGATGGACGGCGTATTTGGTAGCTCCATGTTCAAAGCAGAGGTAAATTGGCTACGCACCTCGGCACACAACGATTCACGTACCTTCGGAAACGTAAGTGACAAAATCCTGTTTTATAGCAGTTCTCCTATCAATGTGGACTCCATCCGCATACCGTTAAATCCTGAATACGTTAGAAGTCATTACCGCCATTCGGATGAGCGTGGTCTCTACCAGGATACGGACCTAACCGGCCCCGGCTTATCGCAGGGAGAGAGCGGAAAACTTTGGCATGGCTACGATCCTGGGATTGCCGGTCGCTGCTGGTCCGTTCCCAGAACTGGCAAGTATGCATACTGGATTGATGGAAATGTCATACCAGGGTACAAAGACGTTGGTAGTGTATTGGCACGCCTGGATGCACTTGACCAAGCGAATATGCTCCACTACACCCCAAACGGGGCGGTTCCTAGACTGAAGCGTTATTTGGAAGCGAGCCCGGGTCAAGTTCCAAGCAATAGCTGGGATGATGTCCCGCCAATAAACTCCCAAGCCAAAGAGCGCATAGGCTACCCGACGCAAAAGCCGTTAGCATTGCTAGAACGCATCATCAAGGCAAGCTCCAACGAGGGCGACATGGTGCTTGACCCCTTCTGCGGCTGCGCCACCGCCTGCGTCGCCGCTGAGAACCTGGGCCGCCAGTGGGTCGGCATTGACCTTTCCCCCAAGGCGGTCGAACTGGTCAACCTGCGGCTTCAACAAACTATGGGCAGTTTGTTCCACAACCGCCTCGTGACGGCCCGGACGGACATCCCCCAACGTACCGACATCGAGGCTCCCTTACCTTACCGCCAGAACAAGCACGTACTTTTCGGTCAGCAGGAAGGGCGTTGCAACGGCTGCAAGACCGAGTTCCCCTTCCGGCAGTTTGAAGTTGACCACGTTATCCCACGGTCGCGGGGAGGGACTGACCACCTAGACAACCTCCAACTGCTCTGCGCCCACTGCAACCGCACCAAGGGCGACCGACCGCAGGAATACTTGGTTGCAAGGTTGCGGGAGTCGGGAATTTTGTAGAATAGAGGTATAATTCCGACCTCACCTACTTTGCCCGGCATAGTCGTCAATCGGCTTAAAGAAGGGGGGCTGGGCATTATACGCCCAGTTACGCAGACCCCAGACTCACCCCGTGTTTCGCCAGTATTGCGTCCACGAAGGGTTTGAGCACCGTCTCGGCGTGGTCAATCATCATCCCAACGACCTCGTTCTCGTTATCCTTGTCGTAAAAGATAGTGACCCCCTGGGCAATCTCTCTACCATCCATGAATGATTTGGTAGTTTGAATGAATAGCGTATCCGACACTAAATACGATACTATTGCCTTCTCCAAGGGTTCCAACCCCTGGTGGTTTACTGCCGGTTCTGCCACGGTCTGCCTCCGTATTTGTCTTCTAATCTTCTGTCTTGGTAAGAGGTCAGATACAAACGAGAGTCGCCTGCGCCCACGAATACAATCTTAATCCATTGGCTGGCTTCTCTCACACGCCCGGCGAAGATTGTGCGTACTTCCCCGTTATCGGGGTTGACCTCCTCCCATTGGTCGTAAGGTTCTTTGATGACGCGCATTGTCCATTCCGCTGGAACATCAGCGTGACGGACTGTTGCACTTCCCCCGTGTCCTGGGACTTTGGGCAACTGACCGAATTCCCGGCGCAACCGGCGGTTTTCGCGCTCACGGTTCACGTCCATTCTGACCACCGGCCTTGTTTACGACAGCAACCAGACCCGTATCTATGGCTCACTTAGCAATTGACACTTCAACCTCACTTACCCCGCTGGGCATAGTGGCCAGTCGGATCGAAGAAAGGGGCTAGGTGCTTTGCCGCGTTCCGAAGGGCAACGCCTATAATGTTAAAGTCGTTTTCGTCCAGTTCGTCCAGTTCCCAATACGCCGTGAGATATTCTCCCGCCTGCGAAATCATTGCCGGGTCGCTGGTTACAGTCCCAAGGAACAGAGTGTCACTCTCTTTGTCATAGTGCGACAGAGGATGTTTTCTTTGGTATGGCACGAAGTGAGGGGCTAGATAAGAAGATGCGCCTATAACGATAATGCCAACTACGTCGTGGTCGCCCTTGCATCCCGTTTCCACTACAACGTGCATCGTATCCTCCAGGCTCGATCCGGCTGAAGGCGTCCGGCCTGTTCTAACGGTCACAATATCAGCTTCACGGTCATAGTGAACTTTCAGTGACATCCCTCGTCTCCATCTCTTGCAACTTACTGGAAAAGTAGCCCCAGTTGCCCCTGGCGAACTGTTTTGTTGCCTGTGAATCAGCAAAAGCGGTGTTAACCATTGTATCATCCATAGATACAGCTACTCTGACCACTTTCTTGAGGGCTGGAACAAAAGCATAGTAGACCCTACTTTGTCGGTTGTCCTGGTCGGTGAAAATACCTCTTAATGTCCAATTGTCGAGAACATAAGCCACCTCCTCTTTTGTTATCCCTAGATGTGGGTTGTCAATTATGTGGTGGGACAGAGTACGGGTCTTGCCGCCAGCGGTTACACTGTTCATACACCTCTCCGCTGACTGAACCCACGTCGGGCGTTCATCCTAATTCCCAAATCGAAAGCATAAGTCGTCAATAATTCCCCACCAAATTAAAAGCCCTCCCCCGCAAATGGGGGAGGGCATGTTGTTGCCACGCAGGAAGTCGGTGACGGTTTAGGGGAACAGTTGCTCCCCCGTTTCGGCGTCGGCCACGGTGATGGCGGTTACGGGGCAGTTCTCCGCCGCCTCCAATACCTGCTCCTCCGGGTCTCCCTCGGCGTTGACCACCGTGGACTGCCGGTCCTCGTTGAGGGCGAAGGTATGGGTGGCGAAGGTCTCGCACATGGCGTTGCCGACGCAAATATTGAGGTCCACTGTTATTTTCAGCTTCCTAGGCATTGCCATCCCTCCATTACCAGGATACCGGCAAATTTACCAGGGAACGGAGCGAGATGCTGGGCGTGTATTCCAACTTCGACTCGTCAACTTCCAGGTTGAAGGACGGGAACCGCTCGGCCAGGGCCTTGAAAGCCTCCTGTCCCTCCAGTCGGGCCAGGGTGGCGCCCAGGCAGTGGTGGATGCCCGATCCGAAGGCCACGTGGGGGTTGGGGTAACGGTTGACGTCGAAGGTGTTGGCCTCGGGGAACATCTTGGGGTCCCGGTTGGCGGAGGTGATGAACCAGCGCACCCGGTCATCCTTGCGGATGGTCTTGCCGTTGAGCTCCACGTCCTCGCTGGCGATGCGTTGGATGGACTTAACCGGAGTGTCGTAGCGTAGGCACTCTTCGGTGGCGCGCACGGTGCGGCCTGCCGGGTCCTCCTTCAGCGCCTCCCACTGCTCCGGGTGGCGAATGAAGCTCAGGGCGCCGTTGCAGATGAGGTTGATGGTGGTCTCGTGCCCGGCGAAGAGCAGCAGGATGGCGTTGGCTATGACCTCTTGCCTGGTGTAGACGCCCTTCCTTTCACCATTAGCCAATACCGAGAGCAGGTCATCCTGGGGTTCGGCCACCCGCTCGTCCACCATGGGGGCCAGATACTCGGTCAGGTCCTTGATGCCCTGGGCGTAATACTGCATCCGGTCGCTGTCCCCCCGGTTGAGGAACAGCAGGTTCTTGGCCATCTCCCGGACCATGGGACGGTCTTCGCTGGGCAGGCCCAACATCTGGGCGATAACCAGCAGGGGCAGGGGCACCGCGAAGTCGTGCATCACGTCCATGCTGCCCTTGGCCTGGGCCTCGTTCAGCAGTTCGTTGATGGCCGACTGCACCAAGGGCCGCCACATCTCCATGGCCCTGGGGTTGAAGTAGCTGTGGACTACCATGCGTTCCTCGGCGTGTTGAGGCCGGTCATGCTGGATGAACCGGTCGTTCTGCCAGTCACGGATGTAGTTGTACAGCTCCATGTCGTCTTCGTCGATGGAGGGGTAGGGAGGCCGGGGGTCCCGCTTGTAAAACTCGGAGGAGAATACCTCCGGGTGGCGGGCCACCCATACCAGGTGCTCAAAGCTGGAGACTATCCAGACCTCGTATTTTTCGTTCCAGTGGACCGGATCATCTTCCCGCAGTTGTCCAAAGTAAGTGTGGGGGTCGGAGATGACCTCCGGGGCGAATAGGTCTTCATTGATTGTCGTAACCATTATATCTCCCGATGTGAGAGTTTTAAGCAGTGAAGTGGGGGGCGTTCTTCCGTTTATCCCACTACTAGCAGAGCGATTATTCCGGCGATGACTGCGCTAACGGTGGTCACCCACATGAGGGTAGTGCGAGTTTCCATGCCAGTCATGCGGGTCTCCATGCTGTTCATACGTTCAGACTGGGCAGAGACCTGTCCAGACAGGACGGATACCGTAACTTCCACATTGGTCATCCGCTCGGGCAGGCCCGATACCTCAGCTTCCAGCCGGTCCAAGCGCGGGTCTAGCGTTACCATAGCGTCTCCTGTTGGGCAGAGGATTCACAGGAATAGACAGGGTGGAGGGTTTGTATCCTGTCTATCCCCTTGAATCCTCTTTCTAGTTCCAGGAGACGGGCAGTTCCTTGATGGAGCGGAAAGTGATGCTGGGCTGGTACTCCACCCGGTCTTCATTCATTTCCAGGTACATGCTGGGGAACCGCTCGGCCAGGGCCTTGAGGGCTTCCTGCCCCTCAAGGCGGGCCAGGGTGGCGCCCAAGCAGTGGTGGATGCCCGACCCAAAGGCGACGTGGGGGTTGGGGTAGCGGTCGATGTTGAAGGTCTCCGCATCGGGGAACATGGCCGGGTCCCGGTTGGCGGAGGTTATGAACCAGCGCATGCGCTCGTCCTTGCGAATCTGCTTGCCCTTCAACTCCACGTCCTCGCCGGCGATGCGCTGGATGGAGCGTACCGGGGGATCGTAGCGCAGGCATTCCTCGGTGGCCCGCACGGTCCGGCCCGCCGGATCTTCGGTGAAGAGCTTCCACTGGTCGGGGTGCCGCATGAAGTTCAGGGTGCCGTTGCAGATGAGGTTAATGGTGGTCTCGTGACCGGCCAGCAGCAGCAGGATGGCGTTGGCCACCACCTCTTCCCGGTTGAAGATGCCGTCCCGCTCGCCCTGGGCCAGAACGGAGAGCAGGTCATCACCCGGGTTCTTGACCCGCTCGCCGACGATGGGCCGCAGGTACTCCTGAAGGCCCTTGATGCCGTCGGTGAGGGGCTGCATCCGGTCCACCTCGCCACGGCCAATGAAGAGCAACTTTTCGGCCAGGGAGCGGATGAACTTGCGGTCCTGGTTGGGCATTCCCATCATCTGGGCGATGACCAGCAGGGGCAGGGGGACGGCGAAATCGGACATGGCGTCCATCCGGCCCATCTCCTGGCCCTCGTCCAGCAGTTCCTTGACTGCGGCAACTACCATAGGACGCCACATTTCCATGGCCCGGGGGGAGAAGTAGGTGTGGACCGTGCGACGCATATCGGTGTGTTCCGGTCGGTCGTGCTGAATGAACCAATCGGCGAAGAATTCCCGGATGTAGCCGTAGAGTCCCAAGTCCGATTCATCGATGGCGGGATAGGCAGGCCGGGGGTCCCGCTTCCAGACCTCGGAGGAGAAGAACTCCGGGCGCCGGGCCACCCACACCAAGTCTTCGTAGGTGCTGACCACCCAGAGCTCGTAAAGCTCATTCCAGTGGACCGGATCCTCCGCACGCATGTGGGCAAAGTAGGTATAGGGGTCGGCGACCACCTCCGGGGAAAATAGATCGTCGTTGATTGCCGTTACCATCGTTCCTCCTCCCTGGCAAATCTCTGGCGAATTGAGTCAATCGTAACCAGTATTTTATAGCCAAACCGTTTACACAGGCCTAGCTGTCCGCATTTTAGCAGCCTGCCCGGGCAAGGTCAATTGGGCTGACGAGCCGGTCTGGCGTTAGCAGAATACTTGTGCTAAATACACTGCGCTGTATCCTTTCCAATTACCGAAGGATGCACCGATTCCGGTGCGGTCGTATCTTCGATCCAGTAGGTTGGCCCGGTGTCCCGGGCTGTCCATCCAGCTTTGAACGGCTGCGGCAGCTACCTTGTCCATGTCTCTGGTAGTAAGCTCGATAGCTATGTTTTCTGCGACACCGTAATGGCTCCCTTTCCAGCAACTGTAGCCTGATCTTTCAATGCGGTCTGACGGACCCAGACCCTCTGGAGTATCATGGCTGAAGTACCCACGCTCAGTCATGTCTTCGCTGTGGGCTCGGGCAACCGCGCCCAGACGGTCGTCCCATCGTAATTGTGGAGAACTCCCGTTTCTGGCCCGTGCTGCATTGATGCCGGTGTGTATCTTGCGCTCCAACTCTGTCACATTGGCTGCTGTTTCTGCCCTTCGCCGAGCTTCGCGCTCTTCCTTTGGTTCGTACAATGATTTGGGCAACTTTTCCAGAACGTTTTGGGACCTTCCGGCCTCCTTCGGGTGTGTGGACGGTCCTGGAATCGGGGTTGGCTCGGGAGTGCTCGTAGCATTGATCGCAGCAAATGACTCGGGCACTCGTCCCGTTGGTGAACGCTGCTTCGCAGACTGCTCGGCTACATCCGGTTTAGGCACCCTTAATTCAACATCCGGGTTCTGATGCCAGTAGACACCGGCAGCTACCATCACGCCGATAAGGACAACTATGACTGTCGGCATCAGCCGACTTCTCCGTCTCCCACGGCGTCCTGGTGGCATGAGGAATACCTCTGGACCTACGAACTATGGGGGTGTGTGCGACTGACGTTACACCTACCCGACTCGTTGCTGTATCAGCTTCAGTTGGTGGTTATGTCTCGATCCAGCGATAATGCCCGCTGCCGGTGGCAAGTGCCAGGGCCCGGTAGACCGAGGCAAACTTTCTCTTGCGTCGCAATGCGACTTGGGTACGTATAAGGATTTGGTGCAGTACAAGCAGAACCGCGACCGCCATCACTGTGACCAGGCCGCCGTGCTTTGCCCCAACTAGGTCAGCCGTGCCATAGGGGATGTAGATGGCGATTGCCAGCATCACCGGCGGTGCCCAAAAGATAGACTTGCGGCGTTGGTAGGAGTAGCTGATAACTACCGCCAGCAAGCCTATGAGAGCCGGTCCTAAGGTAAGCGTAGCTGCCTGAAGGGGAGCAACTTCGTATAGGTATGCCCTTATCGGTGAGGCAAGCAATGCTATTGTGGAGATTCCGGTGTGAGTCCTCCCGGTGCCGTCCAACGTTACCCATGGCATCAGGAGTGCCGCTAAAGGCACCAGAGTTAGCGCGAAGAAAATAAGTCGGACAGCAAAAGTAGCGCTCTCGCGGCTCGGGGTGTGGTCGGCGTCGCTTGGCGGCATGGTGGGACCTCTCCTGCGCTATCGCTTTACCTCAAAAGCAGAGCCCGTGGCTGCTTGGATGCTTTCGCTGGCAGCCTGGAAGTCGGCCAGTTGTCGGTTCAAGTCAACTATAGCCCTGGGCACTTCTTGGAACTGAGAGGGGTCGAACACGAAATCGGCGCGCAAGCTCAGCTTCCTGAGATACGCATCCATGTCGTCCAACTGGATGCCGATTTGGGCAGCCGTATCCAGTGTGGCGTCGGCTTTATCCTCCCACTGCTGGTATAGACCCATTTCCCATTCGTCTTCTTGGCGGGCCTTGGCTTGGTTGTCGGAGCCTCTAATTTGCTCGGTTATGGCCTGCTGCCTGGCAAAGTAATCTGAGGCACGGCTCTTGGCGTTGTTAATTGACGCTTCTAATTTGACGTAAGCGATCTTGGCCGCGTCGTAGCGGGGCTGCCACTCCACAAATAGCACGTCAATATTGGTTATCTCGGCGATGTTGGTGGGAGTGCTTGACTGCGCCTAGGTCTCTGAAAGAGGGTTAGCAGTGCCATTGTTTCGACTCCCGTCGATGTTGGCGAAGGACTTTGGCACGGTCTCATGGACTCCGGTGGGTTGGGGCCGAGTGCCGACCTGGTTGGCAGGCTGCCGCTGGTCTTGCAACTCGTTGGGAGGCTGTTGCTGGCTCGCACCTCCAAAGTTGCTAACGTCGGTCAGCGCTTCGCTCATGTTCACGGCTTGGGCTTGGGCTAATTCGTATGACTCTGATGCCTTGACGCCTTCGGTTTGCGTGATTTCTCCATAGGCTTGTGAGTCCTATGTAGAAAATGATGCCGGCTGCAACTCCGATCACAGTCAACTTCATGATGCTTCGAATCATCGTACTCTCCTCCGGCATCGAGAAGATTCTGGAGCGTTTCGTAGTTTTCTCATGCTGATAGCGATGTCATATCATCCGTTTGGGGGGCGCACGATTGTGCGCCCCCCAAATCGGCAGACCAGGGAGAGGGGAAGGGCCTACAGTCCCTGCTTCACGAAATCGGACACCCGCTCGCTGATGGTCATGGTAGTGACGTTGGTGTTGGCCCGCACGCAGTCGGGCATGATGGAGGCGTCCACAATCCGCAGCCCCTCCAGACCGTACACCTTGCCGTACTGGTCCACCACCGCCATGGGGTCGGTGGCCGGACCCATCTTGCAGGTGCAGGAGATGTGCTGGGAGGTGGAAACTTCCCGCTTCAGCCAGGCGTCCAGGGCTTCGTCGGAGGCCAGGTCTTCGTCAGAAGGTTCAATGCGCTCCTGAATCATCGCCTTGAAGTCCTCGTGCTCCGCCAGCTTGAGGCACAGCTTCACCATGTCCCGCAGCCGTTTCAGGTCGAAGGGGTCTTCCAGGTAGTGGTATTCCAGGATGGGCTGCTCGCTGGGGTCCCGGGAGGCCAGCTTCAGCTCTCCCGCGCCCACGGCCAGTTGGATGCCTGCACCCATGCGAATGCCCATGGGCACCATGCGGTCGCCGCCCCGGTTGATGCGCTCGGTGGCGAAGGACTGCATACTAATTTTGACGTCGTTGCGCAGGTGGGAACCCTCGGCGGTGTAGCGCAGGCATAGCTGGGAACGGGGAGCCATGCCGTCCAACTCCACCTCGGGCTTGGTGCGCCAGGTTACGGGCACGGTTGGATGGTCGCGCATGTTCTGGCCCACGCCGGGCAGGTCGTTGATTACCGGGATGCCCAGGGCCGTCAAATCTGCCGCCGGGCCAACGCCGGACAGCATCAGAATGTGGGGCGAGCCGACGGCCCCGGCGCAGAGGATAATCTGGTCGCTTTCCACGGTGAACCTTTCGCCCCCGCTCTCCACGTCCACGCCCACGGCCTTGTTCCCCTCGAAGACGATGCGGTGCACGGTGCAGTTGGCCTTAAGGGTCAGGTTCAGCCGGTGCCGGGCCTGGTCCAGGTAGCCCAGGGCGGTGCTGAGGCGGACGCCGCCGTAGTTATTGAAAGGTGTCGGCCCCACGCCGGAGGAGTCGGGATGGTTGTGGTCGGCGCAGTCCGGGAAGCCCTCGGCCACGCAGGCGCTATGGAAGGCGTTCTGGGCCGGCAGCCAGCTCTCGGGCTGGAAGCGGTGGCAGACGATGGCTCCATCGTTGCCGTGGAAGTCGTCATTGCCGAAGTCCCGGTCGGTCTCCAGCTTGCGGAAGTAGGGCAACATCTTCTGGTAGCTCCACTCGTCGTTGCCCCAGGAGGCCCAGGTATCGTAGTCCTCGGGAACTCCCCGCAGGAAGACCTGGCCATTGATGGCGCTGGAGCCGCCGGTGACCTTGCCCCGGGGCACCATCATCGGCGGGGCGGAATCGGTGGCCTTGCCGGTGAACTGCCAGTTATGGTCGCTGACCATGATGTCTATCTCGGTGGCGTAGCCGAACTTCACCTCTTCGGGGAGGTGTTCAAAGTCGGGGTAGTCTGGGCCCGCCTCCAGCAGCAGCACGTGCTGGCTGGGATCTTCGGTCAATCGGGTGGCCATAATGGAACCGGCGGAACCGGCCCCGATGACAATGGCATCGTATTTCATGCTCCCTCCTGCAATCGATTATCGACTCAACCAGGATGATATACTTGGGGCAATGGCAGCGTCAATGTGCGGCAAGTATCCCACGAGACAGTATCACGCTTGCCCCCCCGAGTGGGAAGGTCAGCGATTAGGAGGTTTTATGGAAGCGTCAGGGGAGGACACGGAGCGGACTCCAATGACGGAGTGGATTTCAATGATGGAAGCTCGCAAGAGGCTAGCCCGATTGCCCGAGGAATTGGCCGATACGAACCGGGCCATTGCCATTACTCGGCGGGGCGAGCCGGTATTGGCAGTGATGTCCTGGGAGCTGTACCAGGTTATTGAAGAGATTCTGGGGGCTGTCGAAGAGACTTTGGAGGCGGTGAGAGACCCGGAAGTCCTGGCAGCCTTGCAAGGGGAAATACTGGATATACTGGAAGCCGACCCTGCCCTTTTGATAGGCTTGGTGGATGTGGAGCGGCAGCTTGAGCCCGGACCGTAGAAGTTAGAGGTGAAGCAATGCACGTGGGCATGGCGACCATTTTCCAAAACCCCCGTCGGGAGGCCCCGGACTTCCAGGTATACCGCAACGAGCTGCGCCTGGCCGAGATGGTGGAAACCCTGGGGTTCGAGTCCATCTGGGGGGTGGAGCACCACTTCACCGACTACACCATGTGCCCGGACGTGGTCCAGTTCCTCAGCTACATGGCCGGCCATACCCAAGAAGTCAAGCTGGGTTCGATGGTGGTGGTGCTGCCCTGGCACGACCCGCTGCGGGTGGCCGAAGAGGTATCCATGCTGGACAACCTCAGCGACGGGCGGGTGATATTGGGCATCGGCAGGGGACTGGCCCGGGTGGAGTACGAGGGCTTCCGCCAGGACATGTCCCAGTCCCGCGCCCGCTTCATCGAGTCGGCGGAGTGCGTTCTCAACGGGCTGGAGCGGGGCTACTGCGAGTACGCGGGAGAGTTCATCAACCAGCCCCGCCGGGACATCCGACCGGAGCCTTTCCGCTCCTTCAAGGGCCGCACCTACGCCGCCGCCATATCTCCCGAGTCGGCGCGCATCATGGCCGAGCTGGGGGTGGGCATCCTCATCATCCCCCAGAAGCCTTGGGACGAAACGGGCCGGGACCTGGACAACTACCGGCGGGTGTTCCAGGAGGCCAACGGCGTGGCCGCGCCGCCGCCGGTGGTTTCGGGCTGGACCTTCTGCCACCAGGACGAGGAGGAAGCCTACCGGATGGCCCGCAAGTACATCGGCGGGTACTGGGAGTCGGTGATGGACCACTACGAGTTCCGGGCCGACCACCTCAAGGATATTCGGGGATACGAGTATTACGGGAACATGACAGAAAAGGTGGTGCAGTACGGCGACGACAAGGTGATGGACTTCTTCGTCAACCTACAGGTGTGGGGCACGCCGGAGCAGTGCTACCAGAAGATAGTGGACATCCACCAGCAGACGGGCAACGACGCCTTCATCGGGGTGTTCAGCTACGCCGGTATGCCCTACGACGACGCCGAAGCCAGTATGCGCCTCTTCGCCAAGGAAGTAATGCCGGCCCTGAAGGAGTTTGAGACGTAAGGGATGGGGCCAGTCCAATCCAGCGGGGAGCGACCATGAGCGGCAAAGAAAAAAGCTGCGCCAAGATTGTGGGAGGCGACGGCCAACAATATGACCCCAAAGCCCTGACCGTGGCCAGGGCGCTGTATGAGGCGGCACTACCGGAAACGGTTATCCTATTCGGCTCCCGAGCCAGGGGGGATTATCGAGCCGATTCGGACATCGACCTGCTGGTAGTGACTACCGAATCTGGTATGTCCAACGATACGCGGATGCGGGGACAGCAGGAAGCCAACCGGAGAGCCAGAGACCTCTATGGAAACAACCCTGGAATAGATATAGTGCCGATAACCAAGGCCGAATACCTACGTTGTCGGCGCGGCATCAACCACGTAGCGGGACAGGCAACCAGAGACGGAATAACTATGAGCGGAGAAAGGCTGGACTACCGGGATCGCAATCCCGACGAAAACCCAATTGACTGGCCGGATGTACAGCAACGCGTCATCAACGCCGACCGGGACCTCTACACCTTGGAACTGCTGGTAGCGGCCAACGGCCCCCAGGAAAGCGTTGGGTTTCACGCCCAGCAGACGTTGGAAAACATCCTGAAAGGCTGGCTGTCGGCTACCGGGACCAACTACCGGAACCGACACGATCTGGCGGAGTTGAGCGGGCTGGTCCGAGAAGTAGCCGGGGAAAGAGAAACGCCGGCCGGGGAAGAACTGGCTTGGCTGACCTGGTATGCCGTGGCCTACCGTTACGAAGGAGCACAGGTACGAATAGACGACCCGTTGGAACTGCATCACGCGCTAGACAGTATCGTTGGGGCAATCAAGGAACGGATCAAAGAATTGACCGGCGTAGCTGAGTTGCCCCATTATGAACGCTAATGCCGGCTCCCGATGCCGCTCCGAGGCCAGTATTCGCCTCTTCGCCCGGGAAGCAATGCCGGCCCCTAAAGGAGTTTGCGACACCCCATTAGGGACGGCCTTGGGATGGTTAAAGGTAGGATAGTATAAGCCGGGGCAGGTAAACCTGGGAAAGTGGCCTTGGGGTTAGCCACAAGGGGAGGGGCTAATCGACATGAACAGAGAAGATAGGGACTTCCATCCCGCCGGACTGACCTTTCTGACCGATGTCTCGGCAGCGCGTTGGGTGGAAGAGGGTCTTGGCCCAAGATTTGGGCGCGTTGAAGCGTTGATACCACAAGGATTCGCCGCCTACGTCCGGTTATTTCACGCGGCCCGAACCCAAGACGACCGGCGCGTCCGGTGGTCTGAAGTGGCGGCTTGGGCTGGCAGGACGGCGCACCCTCTAATGGAATTTGATCGAATCAGCGCTCCCCTGGCTGGAGTTGGAAGTGGCGAGGCCCCGTGGATCTATCCTCCACCCGAGGACAGTCTGGGGGATGATGAAGCCATAGGTCTGGCCGATTCCCTGGCAGACTTCACCAATACGGCTTCCCGCTGCTTCTTCGCGGTGTGGGAGGGGTACGGCCAATTTTCACCGGGTGGAATGGGTATACTGACAACTTCAGGCGGAATCCCATTGTCGCCACCCGGGGAGGTGCTAACGGCCCAGCGGATAAAGGGTGTTGATAGAAACTATCTCCTCTACCAGGGACAACTTTCCGGGATACGTTCCTTCTTGGAGAGATTCTGGGGTAGTGGGCCGAACTTCTGGTGGCCGGAAGATCGCAGTTGGTGCGTCGCCACGGAACTCGACCTTAACTTCACATATATTGGCGGCAGCGAAGCCTGCATTCAAGCGTTGCTCGACCATCCTTGGCTGGAAGTCATGCCAGCCACTCTGGATGACCCAGTCGGCTTCAGGTCCGACACAATAAACTTGCCTTGAGGGGTTTGGCTGTTCGTGAATCCCTGCATGGGCGGAAGAATTCACTCCATAGTAGGCCCATCGACATGCGGATAGGCCGTCTCTGGGGCAGTCTTTCCTTGAAAGGTGTTTCACAAATTCTTACCCCCTTCAGAGGCAAGGTTAGGAAAGGGGTGTTCCCCCGGTCAGCCAGGAACGCCGGCCCAGACGCTATAACCTTTCCAACCTGATACCTCGTATCCCATTATCCAATGGGATGGGTTATAATGGCGCCAACCTCAACTACACCGAAGGAGTGAAACGATGCAGTTTGGCCTGCTTTTTGAAGCGCAACGGCCCTTCCAGGGCAACGAAGTGGACTGGAATAGCCTATATAAGGAAACCCTGGCCCAGTGCGAATTGGCCGACCAGGTGGGGTTCGACAACGTTTGGTTCGTGGAACACCACTTCCTCACCGGCTTCTCCGGCTCCCCCAGCCAGGACGCCATCTTTGGGGCGCTGAGCCGCATCACCAAGAATATCCGCATCGGCTACGGCGTTTGCATTCTGCCCTACCACCACCCGGTGCGGGTCGCCGAGCGGGTGGCCCTGGTGGACCAGTTGACTGACGGTCGGGTGGAGTTCGGCACGGGCCGCTCCAACGCCTACGAGCAGACCGGCCTGGGCGTTGACCCCCGGAATACCCGCGCCCTCTGGGAAGAATCCATCAGCATGATTCCCCAGATCTGGCAGTCGGACGAGTTTTCCTGGGAAGGCGAGAACTGGAACGTTCCCACCCGCCGGGTGCTGCCCAAGCCCCTGCAGAAGCCCCACCCCCGCATGTACCTAGCCTGCACCCAGACCGAGAGCTTCCGCTTGGCCGCCGAGAAGGGCATCGGAGTGCTGTCCTCGGCCTCCTACGCCACGGCGGTGCTGCAAGAGCACGTGCGAGTCTACCGGGAGGCCGTTCAGAACGCCAACCCCGTGGGGGCCGTGGTCAACAACTTCTGGGGCAACAATGTCCATGCCTACTGCGGCGACGACGACCAGGCCGCCAAGGAGCTGGCCGCCGAGTCGATGAAGACCTTCTTCGGGCCGGACAAGCCCTACATCGCCGGTCGCATCGGCGCTTACGAAGAGCTGCTGGAAGCCTGGGGAGGCGTTCCCGAGCACCTGCAAGCCGACTTCGGTCGCTGGCTGCGCCAGTCCGACGAAGACCATCAGCAGCAGGCGGCGGAGGCGGGCATTTCCTTGGACGCCGGTCCCGGAGCCGCCCGGGCCGCCATCGCCCAGTTGGACGCCAATACCCTGGCCGACCGGGGCGTCATCATCGCCGGCAACCCGGAAAGCTGCGCCAAGGCCATCCAGATGTACGACGAGATTGGCGTGGACCAGGTAATGATGATTATGCAGACGGAGACCATCCCCCACGACAAGGTGATGGGCTCCATCGAGAAGTTCGGCAAGGAAGTATTCCCCCTGGTGCGGGAGATGGAGCAGGCCAAGGCCGCCGGCAACTAGGGGCGCTAGCGCAACGGGCGTTGCCGAATTCAGGTGTGGCAGCAGCGCGCCGCCATGCGCCGCTGCCACAAGAAGAATATATGCTATGAGCCAAACGTCTCCGATGGAACCGTATGAGCAGGATGTCAATGTCGTAACCGATTATCGGCAGCAGTCCAGAGAGTTTTTGGGCAAGAGCCGAGAGTACCTGGCCGATGGCGACTTGCATCAGGCGGCGGAAAAGGGTTGGGGAGCCGCCGCCTGGATGGCCAAGGCCGTTGCGGAAGCGCAAGGTTGGGAGTACAAAAGGCACGATCAGTTTTTCACCGTGATGTACCAAGCCTCGGACTTGTCCGGCGATGACCGACTGGACGGCCTGCGGGGTACTGCAAACGAACTGCACGGCTTTTTTTACACCCGCAAGCGGTTCCTGCGCCCCGATGTCATTGGCCGTGGGCTTGACCGGATGGAGACTTTGCTGGACATCCTGCAACCCCTGACCGAGCCGGAATAGACGGCCTCCGGTGGTTTGTACATTGCCCCGGCCCGGTCAGACAATAGTTCCCTCTCCCGTCGGGGGCGAGGGCAAAGGAATCCTCCCAACCCCGTTTGCTAAAGATGCACGAGTAGAAATCCCCCTAACCCCTTTTGTAAAGAGGGTTAGGGGGATTTCTACTCGAAGGAAACTTGCATGAGCCAAGAAAACCGGGTCAAGTTCTGCGTCCGCGTCCACCAGGGCGGCTACAGCTACGAGGAGCTGAAGCGCATCTGGACCACCGCCGACCGCTTGGGGTATCACTCGGCGTCCCTCTACGACCTGCTGAACATCCCAACCCTGGAGTGCTGGACCACCCTGTGCGCCCTGGCCGCGGTGACGGAGCGAATCCGGTTGATTCCCATGGTGCTGGCCAACCTGTACCGGCCCCCGGTCCTGCTGGCCAAGATGGGTTCCACCCTGGACGTTATCAGCCAAGGCCGCCTGGAACTGGGCATCGGCGCCGGCGGCGGTCGCGGCGACCACCTGGCGGGAGGCTTCCCCTTCCCTCCGATGCGCCAGCGGGTGGCGATGCTAGGCGAGGCGGTGGAGGTTATCCAGGGCCTGTGGACCCAGCCCAGGCTGGACTACTCGGGACGTTACTACACCCTGCGGGGCGCGGCCAACGACCCCAGGCCGGTGCAGCAGCCCCGGCCTCCCATCCTGATTGGCGGCCACGGGGAGCGGTACGTGCTGCGGGCGGTGGCCCAACACGCCGACCTGTGCAACATCGGCAGCAACATGGGCCTGGAGGAACACCGGGCCAAGCTGGACGTCCTGGAAGGACACTGCCGCGAGGTGGGACGCGACCCGTCGGAGATAGAAGTCACCCACAATACCGACGTGCTGATTGCCGAAGACAGCGCCGCGCTGGAGCGGCTAATCGCCCAGCACGCCGCCCGGGCCAACCGGAGTGTGGACGACTACCGGGCGTCGTTGGGCCACGCCATCGTCGGGACGCCGCCGCAGTGCGTGGCGCAAATCCAGCGTTACGTGGACTTCGGCATCAACTACTTCTTCCTCATATTCCCGCCCCCGGTTCCCTCGGAGAGCCTGGAACTCTTCGCCCGGGAAGTGATGCCCCACTTCGAGTCAATTGAAACTAGCCGCTAGACTACAGCAGGCAGCCACTCCCTTCGCCACCCTGGCCCAGCGCAACTTCGCCCTGGTGTGGGCGTCCATAATGCTGGGCGGCCAGGCCCAGTCGCCTCGGAGTTAGACGGTATTCTCAACTCGCGCTGGTAATGCCAGAAGTGAATACCATCACCTGTTGAGAATACCAGTTAGACGCTAGAGGAGAGTTATGGCGTGATGGTCAAGCTGAAGCTGCCGGTCTGCCCGCCGCCGTAGGTGGTAGCTTCCACGGTGTAGGTCCCGGCGGACAGGCTGTGGGTAATGCGGGAGTTGGTATTGCCGCTGGCAATGTCGTCGTTGCTGGCCACCACCGTTCCACTAGTTCCCGATCCGTTGAGCAGGTACAAATAGGGGTCAACGCTGGAAGCCAGGTCGATGGTTACGCTGGTAGATTGGCTGAGGCTGAAGCTGTAATACTGGGCGTAGCTGCCGGACTGGTTCTCCGAGTCGCAGTCGCTGGCCCAAGTACCGCTGCGGGTTACCGTCCCGGTCAGCGCCCCCAGGGATTGCACCACGCAGGTTGGTGTGGGCGTCGGTGTCGGCGTTGGGGTAGCTGGCGGCGTGATGGTCAGGGTGAAATCGCCGGTCTCCCCGCCACTGTAGGTGGTGGCTTCCACAGTGTAGGTCCCGGCGGACAGGCTGCGGGTGATGCGGGAGTTGGTGTTGCCGCCGCCAATGTCGTCGTTGTGCGCCACCTCCGTTCCACCAGTTCCCGCCCCGTTGAGCAGGAACAGGTAGGGGTCGGCGCTGGAAGTCAGGTCGATGGTCACGTTGGTGGTCCGGCTGAGGCGGAAGCTGTAGTACTGGGCGTAGCTCCCCGACCTGTTGGTGGAGTCACAGTCGCTGGCCCAAGTCCCACTGCGGGTTACCGTCCCGGTCAGCGTCCCCAGGGATTGCACCACGCAGGTAGGCGTTGGGGTCGGGGTTGGTGTGGGTGTGGGAGTTGGTGTGGGTGCCGGCCCCACAGTTACGGTGTAGCTTTGGATAACCGTATCTGTCACGCCTCCCTTGTAGATACGCACCCCGGCGGTTCCGGCAGAGCACCCCTTAATTAACACGATGCCACCGTCACGGCGGACCACGCCTTCGTCGTCGGAGCCGGGGCAACTGCCGAAAGCCAGGTTGCCGGTACCCCCGGTGTGGTTGACGGCAACCCGTACCCCCGGTGTGTCGGCTATATTGGTATTAAGGGCAAAGGCCTGGCGCCGGTCCACGGTGAGCGTTGCGGGAACCGGGGAAAGGCTGGCGGTGGGCAGCAGGGCGAAGCCGTGGCCCCAGGTATTGTTGGGGTTGGTGGCAGTGCGTTCCGCCGCCATTTCTTTGAGATAGGTGGCTACCTGGGTGGGCGTGTAGGTGGGGTGCTTGCTCAAACCAGGGCGGCCATGCCGGACACGTGGGGCGCGGCCTGGCTGGTTCCCCAGAACCAGCAATTGGACGTAGAAGAAGAGGTCGTAGTCCCAGGAACAACTTGGGCGGAAAGCGCTGCCTTCCCGCAGTCGGCGCCCACGATTTCGGGCTTTATCCGTCCGTCGGTGGTAGGGCCTCGACTGCTGTAAGCCTGGATAGTACTGCGGTTGTTCCAATGGGCGGCGCCCACGGCCAGCATGCCGCGGTTCCTACTGTCCGCCGGGATTGTAATATTATATCCGGTTGAATGCTCCAAAGTATGCGGATACGTTACCTGAAATTGCAGCCAGGCGACGTTGGAGCAGCTATCTATACTTGAGTGCGAGGTCTTTCGTATTTGCAAGTAGTATCTTGCTAGCGCGGAGGCATTGGATAGAAACAAGGCTTCATAGGGGATATCATAGGTTCCTCCAAGCTGTGACGTATTGGAGATGGCAGCTAGTGAAATGCTGCCGTTTGCAGCCTCTCTATACAAGAGCAAGTCAAGGTCGCAGTCGGCGCCGCCCCAACTGTCATTCCAGTGTAATTCTGCGGTTATTTTCGTCCCTGTACCGAGCGTTATGTAATTGCGTTCATCCCCTGACGCGAACTCGTGAAGTGCAAATGGAGGGTTGTTCGTGCCGCCGCTGAATGCGCCATACCAGATGCGCTGGCCCTCATTGCCGGCGGCGTTGACCCAGACAATGCCGTCGTTATTTGCGTCGCCGGCAACCGCGTCGTCGACAGTGTCCAGAACGGCGTTAGAACCTCGGGGTATGCCGTCTCCAAAGCCATCAAAATAGTTCCATCCTATTGAGTAGTTGATGACATCTACGCCATTCCTAATCATCCACTTAACGTCGTTTTTCAATCGTTGCCTAGCAGCCGAGTTGCCAACTAGGGCAAGCTCCAGCGATGCGTTGGAAATATACAGCGGCGCTTCCGGGGCCATGTCAATGACAGCCTGAGCTACGCTCGTCCCGTGGGTAGCCCCTGATGCACAATCGTTAATATCCGTGGAAGGTGTGAGGTCTGTGCGCGAGGTATAGCACTGGGCTTTCACCCTAGTAGTAGTTGTAGTGTTTGCCGGCAACTCGGTTCCCATCAAGCCGCTGAAGCCGTAGAAGCCAACGTCAATTATCCCTACCTTGACACCACTACCCCGATATCCGGCGGTATGCCATGCGTCCGCGCCATGAACTGCAACGCCCTGGCTGGCAATAGCTGGTGGCGGTTCCGGCGGTTCTGCAATATCGGGTTGCGCCCCGTCCTGCGGGTCGGACGGTAAGTACTCTGGTATTTTAGGAAGAGGTATTGGGACAACTACTCGGATGACTCCGGTCTGCTTGGAAAGGGCCCCCAACAGAGACACCGGCACGTAAGCATGGACGTAGTTGCGGGTATCGTACCCGTCACCTTTTAGCACGACCTCGGGTGAAACACCGTTGCCTTCCAGCCAGGCTACAACAGTGTCGGTGTTGGCCGGGTCAGGGATGAGGGTTACTTCTACTAACACAGAGGAACCCTGACCAAGTCCAGTTTCGGCGGCGGCTTCAGCTTCGGTTATGTCTCCTCGCTCGTAGCGGTACACCAAATCTTGGAGGGGGTTTAGCAGTTTGGGATAGGGGTAACCCTTCATAATGGGCAGCCTGGGTTCCGTCGTACTGCTGGGAGCTCTGTCCTCTCTTGCCGTCCCACCGGACTCGGGGGGAAATTCCGGGAAAAACGCCTCATCATCTATGAGTGCCCGGACTAGGGTAACGCCCTCCTGCTGAGACAAGGCGCCCAGTAGGGACACTTTAACGTAGGCATAGATGTGGGGAGGGATGTAGTTGGCATCGGCAAAGCGCGAGGAAATTCCCTGGGTTCCCATCCAGGCATCCACGTCGTCAATGTTGGTTGGAAGGGCAACCTCCACCAGGACGGAGGAGCCATGATGTACGGGGGCTAGGGCGGCGGCTTCGCTCTCGGATAGTTCCCCATCCTCAAACCGTTGCACCAGGTTTTGGAGGGCCTCATCCAGGTTGGGGTACTTGGGCGTAGGCTCTGGTGGGGGGGTAGCTTCGCTATCCTGGGTTACCGGCTGGGCACTGGGCGCTTCCTCCGGGGCCGATTGCGCTGTTGGCCCGCAGGCCAAGGCCAGGGTCAACAGGCAGAGGGCGGGAATGGTCAACCAGCGGACGAAGTTCTTCAAGTTCGTCTTTTCCTCCAGGTCTTGGTCCCGCATGATAGCCTCTAGCCCCGGGGCAGCCCCAATCCCCGGGAGGCGATGATGTTGCGCTGGACTTCCGAGGTGCCGGCGGCGATGGTGTGGGAGAAGGCTAGCATCCAGTTCTCCTGGATGTGTCCCTCCAGGGGAGCCCATTTCTCGTTGTTGCCCAGGGCCCCGTACATGCCCAACACTTCCAGGCAGGTCTTGCTGGCCCGCTGCACCGTCTCGCTGCCGAAGACCTTGCTCATGGAGGCTTCCTTGTTGGGCACCAGCCCCTCGCCCTGCATGTAGGCCACGTTGTAGGCGATGAGCCGGGCCACCTCGCAATCGATGTAGCGGTCGGCCATGGCGTTGCGCACCCAGGGCGTTTGAGTCAGGGCCTGACCGTTGCGGCGGGTCTCACCGGCGTACTGCCAGGTGTCGTCCAGCAGGCGGCGGGCGCTGGCCGAGTAGTCGATTCCCGACCGCTCGAAGTCCAGCAGGGTCACGGCCACGTACCAGCCCCGGTTCTCGTCGCCCACGATGTTGGCGGCGGGAACCCGGACGTTGTCGAAGATAATCTGGTTGAACTCGTGGCGGCCCGCCATGTTGATGATGGGCCGCACCTGGATGCCCGGGGTCTTCATGTCCACCAGGAAAAAGCTGATTCCCCGGTGCTTGGGGGCGTCGGTGTCGGTGCGGGTCAACAGCATAATCCAGTCGGCGCGATGGCCCATTGAGGTCCAGATTTTGCTGCCGTTGACGACGAATTCGTCGCCGTCGCGCACGGCGCGGGTGCTGAGGGAGGCCAGGTCGGAACCCGACTCGGGCTCGCTGTAGCCCTGGCACCATTGCACCTCGCCCCGGGCCACCGGCGGCAGGTGGACGCGGCGCTGGTCCTCGGAGCCGTGAATCATCAGAGTAGGCCCCAACATGCGGACGCCGAAGATGTCGCGGCCCGGCGTGCGGTGGTAGACCATTTCTTCGTTGAACAGGGCCGAGCGCACCGGCGCGGCGGCCTGACCGCCGTACTCTTCGGGCCAATGCATGGTGAGCCAACCCCGCTCGGCCAGCTTGCGGCGCACCTGCATGGTAGCTTCCCAACTGACATCGTTGGAGGTCCGGCCTTCAATTTCCCAGTCGGGGGAATACTCCTGCCGGATGAACTCGCGAAGCTCGTCGCGAAAGGCGGTGTCTTCGGGGCTGAGTTGGAAATCCATGTTGGCCCTCCTTGCCGGGGTTAGCGCTGCCGAGGATATACCAAGGCCTGTTGCCAGTCTACTTTACCAGAATAGATGCCCGGAACCCAAGTCCGGGGTGGGACACCTCTTTGCCCACCCAACCCCTGGATTCCGGCCTTCGCCGGAATCCAGGGGTTGGGGACTCGTAGGAGTGAACGGCTGTGCGCCCCTACGAGTTTCTACTCCCTTCGGTGGGGCTAAATCTGGCTGTAACCGCTGCCGGGCAGCGCCGGGTCGACGCCGCGACCCCGGCCATCGGCAATCCAACCAAACTCCTTGAGGATTTGCTGGCTGTAGGTGACCCGTCCGGTTACTTTGTCCAACGGCTCGCTGGCCAGCAGCAGGATGGCCTGGGCCAAGACCTCGGACGGCTCGCCCCGGGGGTCGTCCATGCCGTCGACCAACCGATGGTACACCGTGCCCGGGGTGGGCACCACCAGCGAGGGGGCCACACTGGTGACGGAGATGCCGTACTGGTAGACCTCCTCGGCCAACCCCTGGGTGAACCGCTCCAGCGCCGCCTTCTCCGCCCCGTAGCAGACGCCTCCGGTGACCGAAGCATCGGGGTAGGGTCCCCGTCCCGGCCCCACGGCGGAGCCGGAGGAGACGTTGACGATACTGCCGCTGCCCCGGGGCACCATGTCGGCCAGCACCAGTTGGCTGAGGAGGAAGGGGGCGTGAAAGTTCACCGCCCAGGAACGCATCCAGCGGTTGAGGGGAAAGTCCTTGATGGGCGCGTAATAGGTCAGGGCGGCGTTGTTCACCAGCACATCCGGGGGGCCGTAGGTGTCGCGGGTATCCTGCACCAGCTTTTCGCAGTCCTCGGGCAGGGATACGTTGACGGCCACGGGAGCCGCCTCGCCGCCGGATTCCCGGATGCCGTGTACCGTTTTTTCCAAGGAACCCTCCAACAGGGGATGGTCTCCCTCCCGCAGGGTGCGGGCGGCGCAGATGACTTTGGCCCCCTCTTCGGCGAATAGGCGGGCGACTGCCGCGCCGATACCCCGGCTGGCCCCGGTGACGATGGCGACTTTACCGTCCAACTTACCCATGATTTTCACCTCTCTTGCCAGAACTCTAGGGGCCGGAAAGTCCTTCTCCGCCGCACCCTTGGATTCCCGCTTTCGCGGGAATGACGTGGCCGGAGGTGGCCCTATGCTACTTGGCCGGCAGGCTTCCGGGGAAGTCCAACCCCAACTGCACCCACTCCTCCAGTTGCGGGTCGGTGGCAATGCCCTCGGGTTCCACGATTACCGATCCCCTCATGGGCCGTCCGGTGAGGTCCAGGGGATGGCAGTGGGGCTTGGCCAAAGCGTCTTCGTAGCGGTCGCGGCCCACTCGCACCATCAGCCGGTCCTTTTCGACACCCATCGCCATGTTGCCGTTGAGCATGAAAGCCAGGCCGCCGAACATTTTCTTGGGCTCTATGCCGGACTGGTTGGCCAATACCTGGAATACCCGCTCGGCCAGATGCTCATCGTAGGGCATGGGTTGTTCCTTTCATCCCTGGAGCTTTAGGGGCGGAAGGTCCGCCATTTCCACACCCCTGGATTCCCGCTTTCGCGGGAATGACGGGGGGTACTCGGGGAAAACGGGCGCGCGGGCAGGTTTGTGCTCCTTCCGCCAGGTTGGCCGGGGTTGGCGCAAAGTATGGGGGCCGGTTTCCGGCCCCCATCTTACGCTGGCTGTGTATTCGGTTGCTACCGGCGGAGCGTCGGCCTGCCCCAATCGGCCAGGTCGGCCCGGGTCTAGCTGGAAGCCGCCCCGTCCGTCTCGCCATCGGCGCCGAACCAGGGCATGGCGGCGGCCTCGTCGGGCCACAGGAACTCGAACCCAGCCCTCAGCGCCATTTGGTGGTCCAAGTCTTCCCGGTCGCCGATGTGGACGTAGGCGTCGGCTTCAAATTTTGTCTTTACCTCGGCCAGCAGATGCTTTGCAGAAACGAAGTCCACGTTGATATCGTGCTCCTCCCAGATGGCAAGCTGAGAACTGGGAGGCCGGTCGGAACAACTGCCAATCAAGTAGCCCTTCTCCTGGACCTTCCGCACCATGTCCATAGTCAGGATTCCGGGTGGGTCGCCCACCTCCAGAGTACCGTCGATGTCAAAGCTTATCAGTATCACTAAACAGGTTCCTTTTATCGAGGATTAACCACTGTGCGACCCCGAAGCAATCAAGCTGTCCAGGAGGCAAGCTGAAACCCTCATCTATTTTGGGATGGGTTGGTCTGCCGGGCTAGTCGGGAGTGGCGCTCCACACGGTGAAGTTGCCACCCATGGGCATGGGGCCGCCGGAGACGCCGATCTCGGGCTTCACCCCGGTGAGCGCGCGCGCGCCAGCCCGTCCCTGTATCTGTTGGATGCAGTCGGTGTGCATCCAGAAACGGCTGCGGCCACTGCCGATGTTGCCGCCGCTGGGCAGAACGGGGTTGGGGCCCTCGATGCTGATGTCGGTCTGGTAAAAGTCCAGGGCGTCCCCGAACTGCATTCCCCGGTAGCCCAAGCCCTCAATGTGGAACTGGTGGAACTCGGCGAAGCCATCGTACATATTCTCGAAGGAGAGGTCGGCGGCGGTGATGCCAGCGCCCTCATAGATCTTCCTCCCGGTACTGCCGGTCTCCGCCTGGACCTCTTCCAGGGTGGGAGTAAGACTTCGGGGCGTTCCCCTGCTGGCGGCATGGTTGAGGATGTAGACAGGCTTCTGCCGCATGTCCTGGGCCCGCTCGGCGGTGGTGAAGAGGTAGGCCGCCGAAGTCATAATCGGGATGTCGTTATCGAAGAGGTTGGCCGGCTTGGCAATCCACCGCGCGGCCAGGTAGTCTTCGGGAGTCAACTGCTCGGGACGGTGTTGGGCCCAATACCCTTCGGGGAACAGCAAGCCGTTCCTCCGGGAGTTCTGCATGAAGGGGGCCATCATGTCGTGGTTCTTGCCGTACTTCCGGCAGTATTCGGCGAACTGCAGGGCCGTGCCGTAGCAGCCAGGAGGCCCCCATAGGGTCCGACCTGGGCCCAAAGCGGCGCTGCCAGCGAGAGTGTCCACAGCGCTGGCCCCGCCGTGGTTGTACCGGCCTTCCAGGTTGTGCCAACCCTTGAGCACCAGGCAGGTGTTGGTCATGCCGGAACCCACGGCCTGGGCGCCGACAACTATGGCGGCGGACATGCAGCCGGGGGCGTACATGGTGAACTTGACGTTGGTCAATTCCGGCATGTTCTTCAAGAGCCACTCGGCGCTCAACTGGCCGATGCCGTCCAAGGGGTTGTCGGTGGGATTGAATGCGTTGACCACGTCCAGGGGGACGGGGGTGCCCTCGTCCCAGTGGGCGCCGGTGGTGGTGACTGGGACGACCACCAGGCCATCAACCTGGTCGGGGGAAACGCCGGCGTCCTCCATTGCTCGCCGCAGCGCCAGGATGCTATTGGCGCCTACCGACGTTTCGGGTCTTCCGTCCCAGCGCCGGGCAGTCGGGGAGTGCCCGATGCCGACGGCCGCTACCTTGCCCCGGTGTTCCCATATCCCCATGCCCTCCCGGGCCCTATACATTGCATCTGGAGCATTTTGGGTCGTCATGGTTCACTCCTTCTTATCAACTATTAGAGTATGCAAAGATAGCTGGCTCTAGCCTACTACCTGCCATTCGGGCACTTTCTGCCCGTTGGCGGACTCCTCGAACACCACCTCTACACCGGCTCCCACCGGGACTTCATCCACCGGAGTTCCGGGGAGGTGAGAGTACATCTGGATACCCGGGTCCTCGTCCAACATAATAACCGCCAAGTTGAACGGCAGGTCATCCTGAAGCGTTCTTATAGGGCAGTCATACACTACACCGTAGTTGTATATCTTGCCCCGCCCGCTCATTTGCTTCCACTCCAGGTTGTCTCCGGAGCGGCATTGCGCGCAAGCCGGCGCCGGGGGATGTTGGAGTCTGTCGCAGGCAGTACAGTTCTGGATGACCAGCCGCCCCTCGGTGGCAGCATCCCAGAAGGGTTGGGTTAAAGAATCGGGAATGACACCCTGCTTTACCATAAATATCCTCCATTGTTAGAAGTGTAGAAGTTCCCGGTCCGGAGGCCCCAGGAACCCGGTCTATCAGGAACCCGGTCTATAATGACGAATTCTGCTGGGTCAAGAATATTCACATTCCTTGAGCCGTGTCAACCTGCCTGGGTTCAGGCCTCCGGGGGCGGAACTCAGTTAGGGTAAGTTTAGTGCCCCCGGCTATTAGTGTAAAGCCCGGCTGTGTCTCACCCAGGGCATGTGCAAAGTCGGCACAAATGCCATGGGAGGGATTTCAGAAGTCCCTTCTCCGTTGACGGGAGAAGGTTAGGATGAGGGCGCTAGCTTTGTAACTCATGTTACGCACAGGATGAGGATAATGGTAGATTAGAGCTATGGATAAAGAGATGTTGGAACTGTACAGCGATTACCTGTTGAGTTCCTTTGGCGCCGCCACAGCGACGGGCTTGTCATCCACGGTGGAAGGCGCGGTCAGCCATGACCAAGTAACGCGCTTTCTGTCGAGGGAAGACTATGACTCCAAAACCCTATGGGAACAGGTCAAGCCGATGGTGCGCGCCATGGAACAGCCGGATGGGGTACTGATCTTTGATGACACCATCCAGGAAAAGCCCTATACGGACGAGAACGAACTGATTAGCTGGCATTTCGACCATAGCAAGAACCGTTCAGTCAAGGGAATTAACCTGCTCAACTGCATGTATTACGCTGGGGGCGCAGCGGTTCCCGTGGCCTACGAACTCATCCGAAAACCGCTGGTGTACCGCGATGAGAAGACCGGCAGGCACAAGCGTAAGAGCGAAGTCACCAAGAATGAACTGATGCGCCGGATGTTGAGAGTCTGTCAGCGCAATCAGTTGCAATATCGCTACGTGCTGGCTGACAGTTGGTTTTCCGCCAAGGAGAACCTGGACTTCATACGCTGGGAACTGGACCGGCATTTCATTGTTGCGCTCAAGTCGAATCGGACGGCTGCATTGAGCTATGAAGGGAAGCTGCAGGGCAACTTCTCCCGCATAGACTCGCTGGACTTGCCAGAACATCAAGCGGTGCAGTGCTGGCTGAGAGGGTTGGAGTTCCCGGTCCGGCTCGTTCGCCAAGTCTTTACAAACAAGGATGGCAGCACCGGGACATTGTATCTGGCCTCAAGCGATCTGGACTGCGATGGACCAACCATCTGCGCGATCTACCAGAAACGGTGGAAAGTGGAGACCTTTCATAAGACGCTCAAGTCCAATGCCGCCCTTGCCAAGTCGCCTACCAGGACGGAGCGCACCCAAAGCAACCACTGTTTCATGTCCATCTATGCGGCCTTCCGGTTGGAAGGACTCCGGTTGAAGCATGGAATGAACCACTTTGCCTTGAGAGCCAGGCTCTATCTCAAGGCCATCCGCCATGCTTTCGATGAACTCCAACTCCTTAAGGCTGCGTAACATCAGTTTGTAAGAAGGAACGCCCCCTCACCCTAGCCCTCTCCCGCGAAGGGGCGAGGGGACTTTGCACATGCCCTGTGTCTCACCCAGAGCTTGTGCAAAGTCTGATTAGATTGTTGTTATGAGTTTCAGGGCCTCGGTCCATCGGGCAGCATACCGGCGGCGCTGCTGGGGGACGTTGCTGACTCCGCGCCGCAACAACAGCCCCAGGACCAGGTTGTTGATTGCCGCCATCATGCGTTGAGCGTGCCCCAGCCTCAAATGACACCAGTCCTCCCGCAGTGTCTCATCCCGGCGGTAGTGCAGTCCGTTTTCGATGTTCCAGTGGGTCCGCGCAATTTCCAGAAGACGCTGCGGCGTGGCCTGTTCCGGCCCCAGGCTGGTTATCCCGTAGCAGGTCTCCCAGGACACCCTGCCCGTTTTAACATATTCGAAGCGCCGCTCTAGCCGGAAGACCTGCCGTGCCCCGGGCCAGTCCAGATAGTGCTCCAAGCCGTCGCTGGCGGTTAGCACCCGCCGTTCGATGCGTCCATGCCCCTTGTCCAACATGGCGGCTGAGCCGGATTCTCCGGCCCCGGCCCCCACCGCCGGTCCGTCTTGGAAGAAGGCGGCGATGTCGTCGCGCAGTTGGGGCTGGTTCTGTTTGACGGTCCAGAGGTATTCTCCCCCGGACTCCACGATTTGCGCCGACAGTTGACGCTGGGCCAGCATGGCGTCGCCGCTGACCACCTTGCCCCGCAGGTCTATGGCCTCCAGCAGGCGCGGCGCCGCCTTGATTTCGTTTTCCTTGCCGTCCACTTCCACCTGGGCCAGCACCACTCCTTCACCAGGCAGATAGGCCGCCATCAGATGCACCCCCCGGCTATCTCCGGCAGGTATGCTGCCGCGAAGGGTCTTGCCGTCTATGACCACCTGAACCAGTTGTCCCTCTGTCAGGCTGGCGCTGAAGAACCAGCCCGCCGCCTCTTCCAACTCGGCAACATCCAGGGTTTCTCCCAATATCCGGCTGTAGGTGGTGCGGTGAGGAGCCTGGGGACGCTCCAAGCCCAATGCCCGGGCCAGTGCTTCCTTCCGGTGCCACACCCATTCCGCAATGCCGCTCAACCGGTCCTCGCCCGCCAGTTTGGCCAGCAGCACAAAGGTCAGGATGTGAACCAGTTTGTAGCGCAGGCCCCGGGCATTGCGGCGGTCTTCCAGACGGCTCAGAAAATCGAACACGCTGCCCATCTCAACCATGAACACCGAAGCGACGGACGGTTCCAGCGCTTCGGCAGCGTTGACATCCAACTCCGGGAACCTATACTCCGTCATGGCCTTCCTCCATCAGATAGGTGGTAGCTGTTCCTATCTGTGGGGAAGGCTTTGCTTATGTCAATCGACTTTGCACAAGCCCTGGTGTCTCACCCCAGGGCCTTTCGATTATTGCCACCTCGCACCCTCCGCTCATCCTGCGCTTGTCGAAGGACAGGCTATCAGCGGAGCGAAGGGCCCGCACTACGCGAAGGCGTAGTGGTGACAATTGCCAGACCCTGGGGTGTTGCCCCGCCCTTCAATTGGCTCAGGGTGAGCCCTTTCGACCCCTCTCCCCGCCGTCATTCCGGCGTAGGCCGGAATGACGGCGGGGGTAATGGCGGCGCGGGCTACCGGCAGGCGTCGCGCACCGCCTGAGATATGGCCGCCAACCGCTGGTTGTTGGACTCGTTGGCCCGGAAGCCGTTGGTAATGTAGCCCACCGCCAGGCCCGTCTCCGGGTCGGCCCAGCCCACGGAGGTGCCCGCCCCGCCGTGACCGAAGGTGCGGATGTCGTCCCCACCCGAAGAACCCGTGCGCTCGTCGCCCAGGGCCATGCCCAGGCAGCGGCGCACGTGCTGGCCCAGGGAGCGGTCCGTTCCCTCCGATTGCAGCTTGGTGACCTCGGCGACGGTCTCGGGCTGGAGGACCCGGGCGCCGTCCAGGGAGCCGCCGCCCTGGAGCATGGCGTAGAAGCGGGCCAGGTCCCGGGCCGTGGCAATGCCGCAGGCCGCGGGAATAACCGCCTGGTGCACCTGGGGACGGTTGTAGTCGTTGAGAAACTCCAGCCGGTCCTGGGCGGTGTCCTCGGTGGGATGCACCTGGGAGACCCGGCCTTCCAGGGAGGCGGGCAGCCCCACGTAAGTATCGGCCATACCCAGCGGGCCGGTTATCTCTTCCCGCAGGAACTGGCTGAAGGGACGGCCATCGATGCGCCGCACCAGCTCGGCGATTACCCAGCCGAAGTTGATGGAATGGTAGGCGATTACCGTGCCCGGCTGGTGCTGGGGAGTGATGTTCTCCATGGCCCGCATCACCGCATCCCAGTCGCCCCACCGGTCCCAGGTCAGCTCCCGGGGAGTTTCCGGGAAGCCCCCCTGGTGGGTGAGGTGCTGGCGGATGGTAACGGAGGCCTTGCCATTCTGCGCGAACTCGGGCCAGAACTTGGCAATGGGGTCGTCCCAGGCCAGCTTTCCCTGCTGCCAGAGCAGGTGCAGGCAGGACGCCGCCATCGGCTTGGTGGAGGAGTAGAGCACGAACATGGTGTCTTCGGCTACCTCCCGGCCCGAGCCGGTGTCGGCGATGCCGCCGTACAGGTCCAGCGCCAGCTTGCCATGACGGTACACGGCCAGGGCAGCGCCGGGGTGTAGACCCTGCTCAATCTGCTGTCGGAATAACTCTTCCACCCGGCCCAGGGCCTGGGAGTCCATTTGAACGCTGCTTGCGGTTACTACCATGACGTTCCCTCTCTTGCTTCCCGGCACTGTGGTAGAATCACAGCACGAACCGGGGGGATTCAGAATGACTGATGACCGCACACTGGGCTACCTAGAAGCCAGCGTTGAGGCCCTGAAAACCGGACAAGAACAACTCAATGCCCGGATGGAAGCCGGATTTAATGAAATTGGCGCCCGATTTGCCGAGACCAATACCCGATTTGCCGAGACCAACGCCCTGATTGCTGAGACCAACGCCCGAATTGACCGTCTGCTATATGTTGTCCTGGCAATTGGCGGTGGCATTATCGCCACCTTACTAGGAATGGTTGTAACCCTGATTCTCAAGATTGATTGAGCCACTGTTATAGGCTGTCTTCAGGAAGCTAGCCCACTACTTGGCCGAGAAACCCCCGTCGATGACCAACTCGCTGCCAGTCATAAAGGAGGACTCGTCGGAGGCCAGAAACAGCACGGCGTAGGCTATCTCCTCCGGCTCGGCGATGCGGCCCAGGGGAATATTGTCCAGGCTGCGCTGGCGCTGCACCGGGTCAGCCCGGCGCGCGGCGTTCATGTCGGTAGCCACCGACCCCGGATGTACCGAGTTGGCCCGGATGCCCTCCCGGGCGTACTGGATGGCCGTGGACTTGGTCAGCAAGCGCACCGCCCCTTTGGAGGCATTATACACCGGCTGGATGCCGTCCTGGCCGATGATGCCCGAGATTGAGGAGATGTTGATGATGGAGCCCCCTCCGGCCCGGCGCATTTCGGGAATGGACGCCCTGGTGCCCAGGAAGACCCCCTTGGCGTTCACGTCCATCACCCGGTCCCATTCCTCCTCGGAGGTGTCTTCCAAGACCCCCCAGGAGACTACCCCGGCGTTGTTGACCAGGATGTCCAGCTTGCCGTAGCGGCTGACGGCGTCGGCCACGGCGTCGTTCCACTGGGCTGCGCTGGTCACGTCCAGGCTCCGGTAGGTGGCCTCGCCGCCCAGTTCGCGAATCTCCGCCTCCACCTGCTGGCCCAACTCATCCAGAACATCCCCGAAGATTACCTTGGCCCCTTCGTTGGCGAAGAGGCGGGCTTCGGCGGCCCCCTGCCCCCGGGCGCCGCCGCTGATGAGGGCCACCTTGCCATCCAAGCGTCCCATTTTTTCACCTCCCATTGCGTTGGGGCGTTCACTTGCGCCCGGTCATTATAAGCGGTAGGCCGCCATTCCCCCACCCCGCATTTAAGCCGGGGCCGGAATGACGAGTGGGGGGCTTGCGCCGACGGGGTACTTTTAGCTTCTACAGAAGGACTTGTAGGGGTACACGGCTGTGCGCCTACCGGACCTTCGACAAGCTCAGGGTGATAATTGGATGCCCCCGCCGCCTGCCGCCGGCAACTTTCAAGCCCGTTGGGATTATGCTATACTGATGAACAATATCGTGCCGTATACGCATGGGTTTGTAGATACGAAGTCACGAAGAATTGGGGAGCTTCAACCGTGAGAGTCAGCAGGCAGTCCAGCACTTCTACCGAAGTCATCCTTAACGTCGAAATGGACGAATCGGACGAAGACCCCTTTCTCGACCGCTCCTACCGCCGCACCGTCAACCAAATTAGAGTCCCCGGCTTCCGCCCCGGCAAAGCCCCTCGCTCCATCGTAGAAAACTATGTTGGCCGGACCGCCCTGGTCCACGAGGCCCTGGACTTCATGATTCCCGAGACCCTGGACCAGGTGCTGCGGGACCAAGACCTGCAGGCCTTCGGCCAGCCCGATGTGGAAATCAAGGAAGAGGGGGGCGCCCTGGTGGAGCCAATCGCCTTCACGGCGGTGGTGCCCCTGGAGCCGGTGGTGGAACTGGGCGACTACCACAGCATTCGGGTGGAGCGGGAAGAGGTGGAAATAACCGACGAAGCGGTGGGCGACATCCTGGAACGTCTGCGCCAGGAGTCGGCCCCCTGGGAGCCGGTGGAGCGCCCGGTGCAGTTCGGCGACATGCTGAACGTGGACGTTAAGGGCGACATCGACGGGGAGCAGGTGGTCAACGACGAAGGAATCGACTACCTCCCCCAGGAAGAGAACGTGCTGCCCTTCCCCGGTTTTGCCGGAAACCTGGAGGGAATGAGCGAAGGCGAGGAAAGGGAGTTCGTCGTAACCATTCCCGAAGACTACCCCCGGGAACAGTACGCGGGCAAGGACTGCAACTTCCAGGTGAAGGTGCTCTCCATCAAGGAAAAGATGCTGCCCGAGTTGGACGACGAGTTCGCCAAGGGAGTGGGCGAAGGCTACGACGACCTGGAAGCCCTGCGCACCCACGTGCGGGAGCGGCTCACCGAAGAGGAGCAGGAACGGGTCAACCACGAGTTCCAGGAGAAGAGCCTGGAAGAGTTGGTCAAGATTGCCTCGGTCCGCGCCTCGGACATGCTCTTCCAGCGGGAAGTGGACGCGGTATGGGAAGAACGGGAACGGTCCATGCGCTCCCAGCGCCTGGACATGGAGACCTACCTGCGCTTCATCGGCCAGACCGAAGAGGAGTTCCGAGAATCCCTGCTCCCCGGGGCCCAGGAGCGGCTCACCCGCTACCTGGTAATGCGGAAACTGGCCCAGGAAGAGGAGATTGAGGTCGCCCCCGAAGAGGCCCAAGAGGAATTGGACGCGCTAATCGAGAGCGCCGGAGAGAACGCTGCCGCCATGCGCCGGGCCCTGTCCACCGAGAGTTCCCGTGAGAACATGCGCACTTCCCTGATCAACCGCAAGGTGATGGAGCGATTGGCCGAAATTGCCCAGGGCGCCGCCGACGCCGAGTCCACCGACCAGCAGGACGAAGCAGCAGCGGAAGCGACGGCCCCGGAGGGGGCCGAAGCGGCTGAATCCCAGCCGCCGGATGATTCGACACCAGAAGCAGACGACCAACCAGAAGAAGGAGCATAGCCCCATGTTAATCAATCCCTTCCAGTCATCCCTGACCACTCCCGAAAGCATCGTCCCCATGGTAATTGAGACCAGCCCCCGGGGAGAAAGGGCTTTCGACATCTATTCCCTGCTGCTCAAAGAGCGCATCGTATTCTTGGGCACCCCCATTTCCGACCCCATCGCCAACGTCATCATCGCCCAGCTCTTGTACCTGGAGCGGGAAGACCCGGACAAGGGCATCAGCATGTACATCAACAGCCCGGGCGGCGTGATAAGCTCCGGCCTGGCTATCTACGACACCATGCAACTGATAAACAGCGAGGTATCCACCATCTGCCTGGGCATGGCCGCCAGCATGGCCACGGTGCTGCTCTCCGGCGGGGCCAAGGGCAAGCGCTACTGCCTCCCCAACTCCACGGTTCACATGCACCAGCCCTTGGGCGGCGCGCAGGGTCAGGCTTCCGACGTGGAAATTGCCGCCCGGGAAATCCTGCGGCTGGCCGACAAGCTGCGCACCATCCTGTCCCAGAATACCGGCCAGGAATACGACCGCATCGCCCGGGACACGGACCGGGACTTCTACCTGACCTCCCAGGAAGCGGTGGAGTACGGCCTGGTGGACGAAATCCTGGGCATTCCGGCAGACGGCGCCGCCGAGTAGGGCGCCAACGGCAGGACGAAGAAGTAGCTCGTGGCGAATACCCGCAGCGGCCCCAGGCTCGCGCAATGCTCCTTTTGTGGCAAGGGTCAGACCCGCTCCAAGTTGGTGGTGGGCAGCCAGGGCCGCGCTGCCGTTTGCTACGACTGCATCCGGGTGTTGGGCGACCTAGTCCAGACCGAGGCGGCAGAGGCGGCAACCCCGCCCCAGGAGCGGGGGCCCCTGGTCCCCCGGGACATCTACGCCAACCTGGACGCCTACGTAATCAGCCAGGACAAGGCCAAGAAGACCCTCAGCGTGGCCGTCTACAACCACTTCAAGCGCATCTGGAACGGCAGTGGCCGCTCTGAAGTTGAGTTGCAGAAGGCCAACATCCTGATTATCGGCCCCACCGGCAGCGGCAAAACCCTGCTGGCCGAAACCCTGGCCCGCACCCTGGACGTGCCCTTCGCCGTCTGCGATGCCACCTCCCTCACCGAGTCCGGCTACGTGGGCGAGGACGTGGAAAACATCCTGCTGCGGCTCATTCAGGCCGCCGACTGGAACATCGCCAAGGCGGAGCAGGGTATCATCTACATAGACGAGTTGGACAAGATAGCCCGCAAAGAGGGCGTCAACCGCTCCATCACCCGGGACGTTTCCGGCGAAGGGGTGCAGCAGGAGCTACTGAAGATAATCGAGGGCTGCATCGCCAACGTGCCTCCCCAGGGGGGGCGCAAGCATCCCCACCAGGAATTCCTCCAGATTAACACCCGAAACATTCTCTTCATCTGCGGCGGGGCCTTCGAGGGCCTGGGCGACCAGGTATATCAGCGCATATCCTCCAGCGGCACCCGGCTGGGGTTCCTGGGCGGCAGCCGCAGCAAGGACGAGCCGGCGGGCAGCATCCTCAACCACGTAACCCCCGAGGACCTGCTGGCCTACGGGTTCATCCCGGAGATGGTGGGCCGCCTGCCGGTCGTCACCAGCCTGGAACCCCTGGACCGGGACGCCCTGGTGCAGGTCTTGACCCAGCCCAAGAACGCCATCATCAAGCAATACCAGCACCTGTTCAGCATCGACGGAGTGGAGTTGGAGTTCACCCAGGAGGCCCTGCAAGCGGCGGCGGACCGGGCCCTGGGACACCAGACCGGGGCGCGTTCCCTGCGCTACATCGTGGAGGAAGCGCTGCTGGACGTGATGTACGAGTTGCCTTCTCTGAAAAACGTGGTTCGCTGCCTGGTGGACCGGGACACCATTGAGGGCCTGGGCAGCCCCATCCTGACCACCGAATCGGGCCAGTCCTTCGCCCTGGACCTGGAGCCGGCCCAGCAATCGGCCTAGCCCGGGGCCCCTTTGCCTCAGACCTCCCCTGTGGACCCCCACCTCCCTGACTCCTGCTGACCGTTGCCCGTCCTCTGCCACCACTCCGCCCCCGCGTAGTGCAGGCTCTGAGCGGACCGAAGGGTCTAAAGTCTTGGCCTTGAACGCCCAGGGTCTTTCGATGCTCCGGCCAAAGGCCAAGGTGGGCTTTCAGGCAAGCGCCCCCACCGTCATTCCCGCGAAGGCGGGAATCCAGGGGTGGGGACTTGCGCTGTCCGGGGCCATTAGACCATTCGCTCCCCTCATAGTGACAATCGAAAGACCCTGCTTTGAAACCCCTCTAGCTGGCAGACTTCCCGCCGCTTAATGTTCGTCCTCAGTTTTCCCCTTCTAGCCGCTGGCGTCCCAACATTTTAGATTCTTCGTCGCAGGCTCCTCAGAATGACAGGTCCGAGGCCAGGGAGCTTCCCGGTCACCAGCCCCCGCCGGAATGACGGTGGGGATTCGGGACCGGCCCAGACAGTCCCCCTTCGGTGAGGGTTATCCCAGGGACACCGGCTATGCCGTCCCCTCTTCGGCCATGCCCCGGTCAATTTCGTCGTCCAGGCACAGGCCCTGGGGCTTCGACGACGCCAGGGGATTCCCGGCTTCGTCCATCACCTGCCCCCCCTGGACAATCACCTCGCCATCGGCCACGGCCCGCAAGGTCTGGAACAGCAGAGGACGTTCCCGGCGGTTCGCGGCCTCGTGGATGAGTTGAAACAGGGGGAATTCCTCGCCCTGGGATGCCCGCACCTGGGCCAGATCCTGCCCTTCCAGGGCCCGCCAGTGGGGATCGAACTCGCCGCCAACGATGGGGGCGGTGCAGTAGGAGACCACCGGGCCCCGGTCCACCTCTTCAGTAGCCAGGTGCACCATTGCGCCGGTGCGGTGGGCCCGCTGCTTGATCAAACTCCAGACCACGTCCTGCCAGACGCCGATGGGGCCGTCGGGCAGCGCCGGATGCAGGTTCAGCATGTCATACCGGCGGCACATTGCACCGCCCACAATCAGCATATACCCGGCCAGCACGCAGATGTCCGGCGTGCTCTCCGGCAACGTCTCAATAACCTGGGCGTCGAAGACTTCCCGCAGGGCGGCCCAACGTCCGCCACGCTCCCGCCGGAACCGGGCCGAAGAGAGGGTCAGCAGGGGCAGGCCATAGTCCCGGGTCAACTGGAAGAATTGGTCCGACCCCTCGGCCTCGCCGGGTTCCCGGTTGCTGAAAACGAAGTCGATTCGGGCGTCCAGCAGGCCCTGGAGGATGCGGTCTTGGACGAATTGCAGCAGCCCCCGGGAGCCTTCGCCCCGCCCCGTGGCGAACCAGCCGATGGTCAGCATCAGCCCACCACCTTGGGAGATGTGGCGTAGTACCCCGGTGTCAACCGCACCCGGGGCGCTTCAATAGTCCCTGTTCGGGTATATCTCCGCTCACCCTGAGCTTGTCGAAGGGCCGATCCGTGGTTCGGCAGGCTCACCATGAGCGGTTTTCTAGCGACATTTAAAAGACCCGGCACCGGATCACGGTCGCGGCAGCCGTCCACCGCCGACCGTAGGGGAGCCGCAGCGTCTTCGGCAAAGGGGGTGTGGAGGTGGGGGTCTAGGCGCAACATGTTACGGCTCGGGCACATCGTCCCAGTCCAGGTCGGGGTCAAAGTCGGGTTCGTGAGCCGAGTAGTTGTCCTGAAGCTGGGTAATCTTCAACTCGGCTTCATTGAGCAGCCCGTTGCACTGCTGCACCAAGCTCATGCCCTGCTCGTAGAGGGCGGTGGTCTGTTCCAGGGGCAGGCCACCCTGCTCCAGGGCGGCTACGGTCTCGCTCAGGCGGCGAAAAGCCTCTTCAAAGGAGAGCGGCTCTGGTGCTGGGGAGGCGTCCGGGTCCTGTCTTTCCACCATTGGCGACGCAACCTGCCGAAGTATCGGGGATATAGTCTACCCCCGGCGGGGTTGTTGGGGGAAGGGGGTTGAAGCGCAGGGCCTTTCGATTGTCGCCGCTCTGCCTCCGCACAGGGCAGGCTCTGAGCGGAGTAAAGGTCAAAAGTCTCCGGGCAGCAGCAACTCCCCCAACTCCTGGATTCCCGCGAAAGCGGGAATGACGGTGGTTGATAGGTTGGATTCCGGCCTCCATAGTAATTACGGAGGGGTCGGCTCTGATGCGGTAGCCCTGGAAGTCCTCCGGGGTCTTTCGTTTCTCGCAGTCTGGCCAATATAGACCCCCGTCTCGGTGGCGGTAAATCCCCCTTTATCAAAGGGGGAGAGAAAGGCCCCTCTTTTTCAAAGGCGGGTTGGGGGCATTTCCGAACACAACCGATAGGCTCTTGGAGCAACACAGTTGATGATGACCGAAAGGCCCTGCCCAGACCAACCTACAGCAGCCGCTCCATGCGCGGGGCCTCGGGGGCGGCATTGCGCTTCTTGCGCGCGGCCTTCCGTTTGGGGGCGGTTGGGGGGCCGGCGGTGGCGGCGATGCTGCCCTGGGATACGGTGATGGTCAGGGGGTCGCCATCGTCCACCTGGTCGGCGGCGGTTATTACACGGGTGTCCCCGGCCCGCTGCAAAATGGAGAATCCCCGGGCCAGGGTGGCCGCCGGGTCCAGGGTCCGCAGCCGGTGTTCCAGGCCGGTTATCTCCACCCGGGTCAGCCCAAAGCGGTGTTCCAGGGTCCGGTGCATGGCGCGGCCCAGGTCGTCCACCCGGCGACGCCGGGTCTCCAGGTCGGGCAGGGCGTTTTCCAGGTGTCGCCTCAGTTCTGCCACGCCGTTCCGCTGGGTTGACAACTCCAAACGGGCGGCCCGAAACAGGCGTTGGGCCGCGTCGACCAGCTCTTGGCGCAGTGCCCAGCCGTCGGGGACGGCCAACTCCGCCGCCGCCGATGGGGTGGGGGCGCGCACGTCGGCCACCAGGTCGGCGATGGTCACGTCGGTCTCGTGGCCCACGGCGCTGACCACCGGGATTCGGCTGGCGTAGATGGCTCGGGCCACCGCCTCTTCGTTGAAGGGCCACAGCTCTTCCAGGGAGCCGCCCCCCCGGGCCACGATGATGAGGTCGGCGCGCCCGTCGCGGTCCAGCTTTTCCAAGGCGGCAACTATCTGGGGCGCGGCGTTGTCTCCCTGCACCTGGGTGGGAGACAGCACCAATTCCACCAGGGGATAGCGGCGTCGGAGGACGTTCTGGATGTCGTGGAACACCGCCCCGGCGGGAGAGGTGACCACGCCGATTACCCGGGGAAACTGGGGCAGGGGACGCTTGCGGGACTGCTGAAACAGCCCTTCGGCCTCCAACCGCAGCTTCAGCCGCTCCAACTCCAGGGCCAACTCGCCCACCCCTTCGGGCATGGCCAGGTCCACCATAAAGTCGGTGGTTCCCCGGGGTTGGTAGAAGCTGAGGTGCCCGTGGGTGGAGACGGCTCCGCCCTCGGCCAGCAGCTCCGCCCCAGCCTGTCCCCGGAACATGACGCAGTTCAGGACTCCGTCGCTGTCCTTGAGGGTAAAGTAGGAGTGACCGGCCCCGGAGACCCGCAGGTTGGACACTTCCCCCGCCACGTACAGGTCGGACAGGAAGGGGTCCACCTCCAGGAGCTCCCGCAGGTAGGCAGTTACCTGGCTGACGGTATAGACGGCCAAGGGGTTAGCTCACCCGTTCCGTGTACTCGCCGTTGCGGGTGTCCACGCGAATCACCGTGCCGGGAGTGATGAACATGGGAACGGTGACGCGCAAGCCCGTTTCCAGGGTGGCCGGCTTGTTGCCGCCCTGGGCGGTGTCGCCGCGGAAGGCTGGCGGGGTGTCCACCACCTGCAACTCCACGTGGGTGGGCACGTTGACGTTGATGGGGTTTCCCTTGTAGTAGACCATCTCCACCATCATGTTCTCTTTCAAATAATCCAGGGTGCTCCCCAGTTGCTCCCGCGTAAGCTCGTACTGGTCGAAGGTCTCCTGGTCCAGGAAGTAGAAGTAGGTGCCATCGGTGTAGAGGTACTGGGCCTCCCGGTTGTCGATGGCCGCCACGGTGAAGGCGGTGTCGTAGCGCTGGAAGGTGCGTTCCACCACGGCGCTGGAGAGCAGGTTCTTCATCTTGATACGAGTGACCGGGGCCCGCTGCTGCATCTTGTGCCGCTCGTAATCCATAATCTGCCAGGGCTGCCCGTCCAGTTCTATAACCATCCCCCGGCTCAAGTCGCCAAAGTTGATACTCATGTCCGCACTCCTCCAGAATTCTCGCCCGGTGACTGCCCGGTTGTCCTAGACCTACTTACTCGCCTTGCTCAGGGGAGTGGCCCCCTCCGAGCCAAGAATTACAATGTCCTCAATACGGACTCCGCCCCAGCCGGTGATGTAAATGCCCGGCTCCACGGTGAACACCATCCCCGCCTGCAGGGAGTCCTGGGAACCGGGACCCACGTGGGGCTTTTCGTGGACGGCCAAGCCTACGCCGTGGCCCAGGCTATGGCCGAAATTATCGCCGTAACCCGCCTCGGCTATCACGCCGCGGGCCAGGCTGTCGCCGTCCTCGCCGGTCATGCCGGGACGGACGGTGTGGATGGCGGTAAGCTGGGCTCCCAGCACGGTATCGTAGACTCGTCGAAAGGTGTCGTCGGGTTCCCCCACCGTCACGGTGCGCGTGATGTCGCTACAGTAGCCGCCCACCTTGGCCCCCATGTCGATTACGATGGGCTCGCCCCGCTGGATGGGGCGGTCGGTGGGACGGTGGTGGGCCATGGCCCCGTTGGAACCGGCGGCGACGATGGTGCCGAAGCTGATGGTATCGGCCCCGAACTCGCGCATGGCTACTTCCATCCGCCAGGCCACCTCTCGTTCGGTCATGCCCTCGGTGATGGCGGGGCAAACGGACTGCATGGCGGCGTCGGAGGCGTCGATGGCCTTCTGTAGCTGGGCCAACTCCTCCTGGTCCTTGGCGACCCGCAACTCCTCGGGGATGCCCTGGGTGGGCGCCAGGGAGACCCCAGACAGGCCCGTCTCGCCCTTGAGAGAGTCCACACAACGGTTGTAGTTGGCGACGGTGACGTGCTCGCCCTCGAAGCCCACCCGCCTGACGCCGGTGTCCCGCAGCAACTCCACCAGCCAGTCCCAACTCCGACTCACCTGCATTACCTGGAAGTGGGGCGACTGCATGATTGCCTGCTCGGTGTAGCGGGAGTCGGTCAACAGGACCCGATGGTCTTTGCTGATGAACAGGTAGCCGGAAGAGCCGGTAAACCCGGACAGGTAACGCCGGTTCTCCGGGGAGGATATGAGCATGGCGTCCAGGTCGTGAAGGGAAAGCTGGTCTGACAGTTGTTCCGCCCGTTCCATCATCGCCTTTCTTCCTCCTGGAGTATACCGGCCAGCACTTCCAGGGCCGTAGTATAGCTTCTCCACCCGAACCCAGCAATTTGACCCAGGGCGACGTCGGCAATCACCGAGTGGCGGCGCCACTCGTCCCGGGCGTGGATGTTGCTCAGGTGGACCTCCACCGTGGGCACGGCGGCGTCTATCAGGGCGTCCTTGAGGGAGTAGCCGTAGCTGGTCAGAGCGCCGGGGTTGATGATAATGCCGTCGATGCCGCCCCAGTTCTCCTGGATGCAGTTGATGATTTCCCCTTCCAGGTTGGACTGGAAGAAGGTCACCTCCATGCCCAGGGACTGGGCCCGCTGGCCGAGTTCCTGGTTGATGTCCTCCAGGGTCTTGGAGCCGTAGACGCCCTGGTTGCGACGCCCCAGGAAGTTCAGGTTGGGGCCGTTGAGGATGAGGATGCGGGTCATTGGTTGATATTCTCCAAGCTGACCGAATAGCCTGCCTGCTATGCCTCCGACTGGCCGATTGCCGGGGGGTCCATTCCTTCCGTGAGACTTGACAGGCGTTCACGCTGGCGGCTATTTTGGGGTACGAACCTCCGGGGAGGCCCGGCCCTACGCGCCGTTTCCAAGCGTTGCATTAAGACCTTCACGGTGTCTATGCCATACTGCACATCAGACTCACCCAACCAGTCCTCGTAGAAATTGACGTGCATTTGATTGGCGACTCCGAACAACCGATTGAATCGGGAGCTGCGGCGTTCATCATTGATTTGCCCCACCACGTCAAATAGCATAGCGTGGCTGTGGTGGTTCCAGTCCCGTTCTTCGGCAACGGCTTTAATGGCTTGGGCGGCTGCTCCCCAAGCCTTCTCCGACGCCTGACGGAGGTCTCCTCCTTCCAGTTCGTCCTGGGCTTGTTGGATGAAGATTTGGCTTCTTTCTATGTAGTGGTCGGATTTTGGCATACTTTCTTGGTGTCCCCTAACAGGTGTTCGTTATTGGCTTTCCCAAGAGCCACACGCCTGTCATTCTGAGGAGCTTACGACGAAGAATCTAAAATCTTCCGGATCCGAAATGGTTGGATGGCCAAGATTTTAGACCCTTCGGCCCTATATTTTGCCCTACTCTTCCCCCTCATCCTCCCCAGCCACGGTCGCGTCCGCAGCGGCGGACTGGGCTGCCTCGGACCTGGCGGCGCGGGCCGACCCGGGGTGGAAGTTCAGGTAGGCGTTGCGGGCTTCCTGCTTGGTGACGTGGGTGTATATCTGGGTGGTGGTGGGGCTGGAGTGGCCCAGCAACTCCTGGATAACCCGCAGGTCGGCGTCGCCCTCCAGCATGTGGCTGGCGAAGGTGTGACGCAGGGTGTGGGTGTGCACGCTGTCCCGCAGTCCGGCCAGGGAAGCGTAGCGGCGCACCAGCTTTTCGATGCTGCGCCGGGACAGCCTTTCCCCGTAGCGGTTGAGAAAAAGAGCCGGCGAGTTGGCCGTCGCCAAATGGGGGCGTCCCTCCCCCAGGTAGCGGAGCAGGGTAGCCTCAGCGGGCCTGCCGAAGAGCACCAACCGCTCCTTGGAGCCCTTGCCCCGCACCAGGACTTCCCGGCGTCCAAAGTGGATGTCCTGCAGGTCCATGCCCTGGATTTCCGCCAGCCGCACCCCGCAGGCGTACAGGACTTCCAATATGGCCCGGTCCCGCAGTCCCAACGGGGTGGTGGCGTCGACACTGTCCAGCAGCCGCATCACCTCCTGCTGGCCCAGGAAGGTGGGCAACGGCTTCTCCACCTTCACCTGGAAGCTGCGCCCGCTGGGCACCGGGCTGGTGCGAAAGAAGCCCTCTTGGGCCAGGAAGCGGTAGAAGGAGCGCAGGGCGGTCAGCTTGCGGACGATGCTGACCCGGGCGTAGCCTTTGACGCCGTCCCGGGCCGAGGTAGCCAGCCAGGCCAGATACCCCCGAAGGGTCTGCCGGTCCATGTCGGTGAGGCTCAGCGCCTCCTGGGATACGTACTGGCGGAAGGAGCCGATGTCGGATAGATAGATTCGCACCGTGCTTTCGGACAGGCCCCGCTGTCCCTGGAGGAAGTCCTGGTAGCGGGGTATAAGTTCGTCAAAGGAAGGTCCTTCGACAAGCTCAGGATGCGCGGGTTGTCCTTCCACAGGCTCAGGATGCGCGGCCCCTAAATCCGACGGTGGCGAGCTTGCCGGACCATCCTCGCGCCTAGTCGCCAACGGAAGCCAACTCCTGCTCTGGCTCCACCGCCGGCCCCTTCCAGGCGCAGGAGGTGCAGGCCACCCGGTCGCGCCCGTCCTCCACCATCAGGCTGTCGCACTCCGGGCAGGGGTTGGGCACGGGGCGCTTGTTGGATATGAACTCGCATTCCGGGTAGCGGGAGCAGCCGTAGAAGGGGCGGCCCCGGCCCCGGGCGCGCCGCTCCACAATCTCGCCATCGCACTGGGGGCAGGATGCGCCGGTCTTGCGCAGCACCGGCTTGGTGGTGCGGCATTCGGGAAAGCCGGTGCAGGCGATGAAACGGCCAAAGCGACCGGTCTTGATTACCATAGGACGGGCACAGTTGTCGCAGACCTCGTCGGTCTCCTCCTCCACCTTGACCCGGGGCATGTTCTCCTGGGCGGTCTCCAGGGCCTTCTCGAAGGGGCCGTAGAACTCCCGCAGCATGGGCACCCACTGCCGCTCGCCGGTGGCGACGTCGTCCAACTCGTCCTCCATGCGGGCGGTGAAGTCCAGGTCCATGACATCGGTGAAGAACTGGGTCAGCAGGTCGATGACCGTCGTCCCCAAAGGGGTGGGAAACAGCCGGTTCTGCTCCTTGGTCACGTAGTTGCGGTCCAGCAGGGTGCCGATGGTGGGGGCGTAGGTGCTGGGCCGGCCAATGCCCCGTTCTTCCATCGCCTTGATTAACGTCGCCTCGGTGTAGCGGGGCGGCGGCTGGGTGAAGTGCTGCAACGCGTCCAGCTTCAGGCAGTTCAAACCGTCGCCGGCGGCCAGTTCGGGCAGGCTCCGGCGGGCGTCGTCATCGTCGCTGCTGTCGTCCTGGCTTTCCAGGTAGAGGGTGCGGAAACCGGGGAACTTCAGCACCGAGCCGGTGGCCCGGAAGATGTAGACGTTGGCCGACTGCTTGCAGGTGGCCTCGATGTCGGCGGTGGTAGCCTCGGAGCGGGCGTCGGCCATCTGGCTGGCCAGCATCCGCGACCAGATTAGGCTGTACAGCCGGAACTGCTCGCTGGTCAGGTGGGGCTTCACCGATTCCGGGTCCCGCCGCACGGAGGTGGGTCGGATGGCCTCGTGGGCCTCCTGGGCCGCCTTGGTCCTGGTGGTGTACATCCGGGGCTTGTCCGGCACGTATTCCTTGCCATACCGCTCCCGGATGAACTCACGGGCCTCCTGCACGGCGCTCTGGGCCACCTGGGTGGAGTCGGTGCGCATGTAGGTAATCAGGCCCACCGAGCCTTCCTTGCCCAGGGACAGCCCCTCGTAGAGCTGCTGGGCCACCATCATGGTGCGTTGGGCGGTGAACCGCAGCTTGCGTCCGGCCTCCTGCTGCATGGTGCTGGTGGTAAAGGGAGCCGTGGGCCGTTGGCGCACGTTGCGCTTGCGGACCTCGCCGACGACGTAGGCGGCTTCCTGCAGGTCAGCCTCGTAGCGGCGGGCCTCGTCCTCGGTGGCGATGGTCAGCCGTCTACTCTGCCCCTTGGCGGAACGCAGGGTGGCGGTAAAGGGGGCGGGCTTGTCCGCCGGGTCGGTGTTCTTGTGTAGCTGGGAGTCCAGGGTCCAGGACTCCTTGGGAACGAAGGCCTGAATCTCCCGCTCCCGGTCGATGACCATGCGCAGGGACACCGATTGCACCCGTCCCGCCGACAGGCCCCGTTGCACCCGCCGCCACAGGAGGGGGCTAATCTGGTAGCCCACCAGGCGGTCCAAAATCCGCCGGGCCTGCTGGGCGTTGACCAACTGCATGTCGATTTCCCGGGGGTGCTGGAAGGCTTCTTCCACCGCCTGCTTGGTGATTTCGTGGAACACCACCCGCTTGGGCGGGTTGTCCTGCTGGTCCCACAGGGCGGCGGTCTGGAGGTGCCAGGAGATGGCCTCTCCCTCCCGGTCCGGGTCGGTGGCCAGGTAAATTTCGGTGGCCTGGTTGCCCGCCTTCTTCAGCCCGGTGACGATGGTCTGCTTGTCCCGCATGGTTACATAGGACGGCTCAAAATCGTGCTCCAGGTCCACGCCCATCTTGCCCTTGGGCAGGTCACGGACGTGTCCCTGGGAAGCGGTTACCACGTACTTATTGCCCAGGATTTGGCCCACGGTGCGGGCCTTGGCCGGGGACTCGACAATTACCAGGCCCTTGCCTTCGGCGTTGGCGATGCTGCCCTTCTTTTTGGCGGCAGTCTTGCCCCGCGCCGACTTGGTGGCGGCCTTGGATTTGGTAGTTTTCTTGGGGGGAGCCTTAGTCGCCATAGGTTGAAGTCGCCTCCCGCATCCTGACGTAGTGCATACAACCCACCTGTCTGACCAATCCCTTGAGCTCCAGCATGGTCAGCAGGCCGCTGACCGAGGCAATGGGCAAGCTGGAGCGCCGGCGGATGTCGTCAATGTGCAGCGGTTCGTCGTCCAGGTGGCTCAAGAGGGCCGATTCGTCATTGTCCTGGGGTACCCGGGCCAGCAGGGGAGCCATTTCCAGCTCCAACTGCTGGGTAACTACGCTCAAGTTCAGTTCTTCCAGAATATCATTGTAATCATATACCAGCTTGGCGCCTTCCTGAATCAGCCGGTTGGTGCCCAGGCTGGCCGGGGAGAAGATGCTGCCCGGCACGCAAAAGACCTCCCGGTCCTGCTCCAGGGCATGTTTGACGGTGAGCAAGGCCCCGCTGGTCTCCCCGGCCTCAACAACCAGGGTTCCCAGGCTGACACCGCTGATTAAGCGGTTGCGGCGGGGGAACCAACGCCGGTCCGGGCGCACGCCCAGGGGCAACTCGCTGATGGCTGCGCCCTGCTCCTGAATATCATGGAACAGACCGGTATGCTCTTTAGGGTAGACAATATCCAGCCCGCTGGCAACTGCGGCGATGGTCCTGCCGCCGCTGTCCAGGGCCGCCCGGTGGGCCACAGCGTCGATTCCCCGGGCCAGGCCGCTGACGATGGTGACGCCCCTTTGGGCCAGGTCAGCGGTCAGCCGGGCCGTTGCCTCGCGACCGTAGGAGGTGGCGTTGCGGGTGCCCACCACGGCCACGGAACGTTGGTCGGCGGGGAGCAACTGCCCCTTTACGTAAAGGACGGGCGGGGGGTCGGCAATCTCCTTCAACCTGGCGGGATAGCCGGAGTCGTGCCAGTTGAGGGCCATAACACCGGCCCGCCGCAGTTGTTCCAGCTCGGCGTCGGGAGAGGTACGGCCACGAGCGGCGACGATTTCGTTGGCGACCCGGCCTTCCATACCGGCGGCCTTGAGTTCGCCAACTCCGGCATTCCAGGCGTCGGCCAGGTCGCAGAAGTAACCTTCCAGGCGGCGGAAGCGGGCCGCGCCCAGGTAGGGAACCCGATTCAGCGCCAGCCAGTAGCTCATATGCTCCATGCCCCGATTCTAGCATACGCTTGTTGAGGCAAACAACGACGCAATGGCAGGGATTGGAGGCAATACCGACCTGCATATTTACGCCGGTTCCCCGTCTTTCCGGCGCAAGAGGGCAGGCAAGCCGGCAACCCCCGGGTCAAAAGGCCCGGTTAAGACCCGTTATGTACATTGACAATTATTCAAGGCCGATGTTATATTTCGTAACTACATCCGATACGGGTTTGAACGCCCGCTGCACCGGGTCTAGTTTGTAAATTTGGGAAAGAAGCCCACTCTGGGCGTAGCCACTGAGCAGCAGCCTCCAGAAGGGTTTGTTCCACTGACCAGCTATGACAATCACCGGAAAATCTCCCCTCCGTGGGATCATACCGCCTCGCCTGCACCCCGGTTTGTTCCCCTTTTTTGGACCTCTTCCTTTGATTGCACCTGTCGCTGGCGCTTTGATGTAATTCCGACTGTACGCACCATATAGGCTGGGAGGATTGTAGATGCAAATGCATGACTTTGTCGTCCGCTTCGCCGGCGAAGGCGGGCAGGGCGTGGTCACCTCGGCGGAAGGGTTGGCCCAAGCGGCCACCCAGGTGGGCTATCACGCGCTAACTTACGCCACCTTTCCCTCACAAATTCTGGGAGGTCCCACCTGGACTCAGGCCAGAATTTCCACCGGGCCCATTCTGAGCGCCGGCGATGACGTGGATGTGCTGGTGGCCTTCAACCGGGAAGCCTACGATACCCACCTCCCCGATGTGCGCGACGGCGGCGTGGTAATCTACAACTCCGAAGAATTCCAGTTGGATGCCGCCGATACCCAGGCCTTCGGGCTGCCCGTCGACGAGCTGGCCCGCTCCACCGGCAACAACCGGGCGGCCAACATGGTGGTCATCGGAACCCTGGCCCACCTGGTGAACATGCCCCAGCAATACCTGGACGAGTTCGTGGAAAAGCGCTTCAACCGGGGCCGGGCGAACGACGCGGAAGTCATCCGCTCCAACATCCAGGCCATGGGGCTGGGACGGACGGAAGCGGCCAACAGCGGCTTCTCGCTGGGAGAGTTGGCCGACCCCCAGATGCCCGATTACCGGCAGATTATGCTCAAGGGCAATGAAGCCCTGTCCCTGGGCGCCCTGGCCGGCGGGCTGGACTTCTACGTCGGTTACCCCATCTCACCAGCCACCACCATCCTGTTATTCATGGAGCGCAACCTGGTGGGAGAGAACAAGTTCGCCTACCAAGTAAGCTCCGAGATTGAGTCGATAACCACCATACTGGGAGCCGGATTCGCCGGCAAGAAGGCCATGACCGCCACCGCCGGCCCCGGATTCTCGCTGATGAGCGAGGGCCTGGGCCTGGGCTGGATGGCCGAGATTCCGGTGGTGGTGGTGGACGTGCAGCGGGGCGGACCGGCCACTGGACTGCCCACCAAGACGGAGCAGTCGGACCTGCTCGCCTGCATGTTCCCCGCCCACGGCGACGTTAGGTTGCCCGTCATCGCCGTCGGCACCGTGGAAGAATGCTACTACGGGGCCATCAAGGCGATAAACTGGGCCGAGCGGTACCAGGGGCCGGTGGTGCTGATGACCGAAATGTCCCTGGCCGAGCGGGTCCAGAACATCGCCAAGCCCGACGTGAGCCTGGCCAAAGTGGAGAACCGGCTGGTCTACCAGGGCAACAACGGGTACAACCGCTACCAGGGTTTTGAACTGTCTCCCATGCCCATTCCGGGCAACCCGGGGGCCTACGTGGCCAACGGCAGCGAACACGACGAGATGGGGGATACCACCCACCAACCCAGTCGGCATATACAGATGACCGAGCGGCGCTTCAGCAAGCTGAAGCTGCTGGAAGAGGACGAATACGAGGCCAAGCACACCGAGGCTTCGGTGGCGCTGATGACCTGGGGAGGCTCCAAGGGGCCCTCGGAAGAGGCCTACGCCATTTTGCGGGAGCAGGGTGTCCCCGTCAGTTGGTATTACACCATATTCCTCAACCCAATGCCCCCCAAGCTGCTGGAAGAGCTGAGACAAAAAGACCTGGTGATTGTGCCGGAGCTAAACTATCAAGGGCAATTCTCCATGATCCTTCGGTCGATGGGAGTGAAGGCTGAGTCCATTACCCAGTACACCGGCCTGCCCTTCAAGGTACGAGACCTGGTGCAACGCGTCCAAGAGATGACCCAATCCCATCAGAAGGAGATGGTCCGGGCATGAGCAAGAAAAACGAAGAATACGATTTCAAATGGTGTCCCGGCTGCGGGGACTTCGGGGTACGCCGGGCCTTGGAATTCGCCATGATTAACCGGCTGGAAGAGACCGGCCTCCCCATGGAGAACAACGTGGTGGTGGCGGGCATCGGGTGCTCCGGCAACTTGATCCACCTGCTGGAAGGCCCCCAGCCCTACGGCTTCCACGGCATTCACGGGCGGACGTTGCCCGTGTCCATGGGCATCAAGATGGGCCGACCGGACCTGAATGTGGTCATCGTGGCCGGCGACGGGGACTTCCTCAGCATCGGCGGGGAGCACATCGGCCCCCAGGCAGCCCGAAACCTGAACGTCTGCGCCGTGATCATGGACAACGGGGTGTACGGGTTGACCAAGGGACAGAGTTCCCCCACCACCAAGCTGGGAACGGTCACCAGCTCCACCCCCTACGGCAAAATTGAAGAGGAAGCCGACCCCTTGGAATTGTACCTCACCCTGGGGGCCAGCTTCATAGCCTCCGGGTTTTCCGGCCAGCCCCGCCAACTCGCCGAGTTGATTAACCAGGGCATGGACCACCAGGGATTTGCCATGGTGCACGTCCAGTCTCCCTGCACCACCTACAACGACACCTTTATGATGTTGAAGGGCAATCCCCGGCAGGGCATCGAACCCCTCATCTGGGACATACCGGAAGACCACGACGCGTCCAGCAAAGAAGCGGCCCACAGCCTGCTGCAGAAGCGGGGCCTGCCCATCGGCATCCTCTACAAGGACGAGAACCGGCCCTCCCTGGAGCAGCGTCTGGAAGAAGTACGGGGCAAGGCCCGGCAGTACACCGTCCAGGAGCTGATGGACTCCTTCGAGTTCTAAGCCAACACCAGCATCCGCGAAACCAGAGGCTCTCCCTTACATGAGGGGGAGCCTTTTCCGTGCCGGTCTACGCCAAGACGCCGTTTCGCCTTGGAACTGGCGAGCACTCCAACAAACCGTCATTCCGGCAGAAGCCGCAATCCGGGGTGTTGGGGCCACGCCACCCGCTCCCGGTGAGCCCGCCGGACCCGACCTACCCCGTCATTCCCGCGAAGGCAGGAATCCACGAACTTCTGAACCCTGCCGGCTCACCATGAGCGGGTATGGGCAGACCTTCCACGAGGGTGAAGCGCCCTCCGGCACCCCAGCCCTCTCTACTACGGTTCCAGGTAGTCCTGCAGGTGGCGACGCAGCAGCACCCGGCCCCGGTGCAGCCGGGCCTTCAAAGAGGATACGGATATTTCCAGCACTGCGGCAGCCTCCCGGTTGCTCATCCCTTGAATATCCCGCAGCAGCACCGCCGTCTTCAGGTTGTCCGGCAGCCGGTCCAAACCCTCCTCCAGCCTTACGCGAAGCTCGCTGTTGAGGGCCAGCTTCTCCAGGCCATCGGAAGGGCTGACGATGTGCATGTCCTCGTAGCCGGTCTGGGTGAGGGTGTTCCGGTTGCGGTCCCGGCGTAGCTTCATCAGCGCCGCATTGACCGCGATGCGGTACAGCCAAGTGCTGACCCTGGACTCGCCACGGAAGCGGTGAAAGTTGCGGTAGGCCGATAGGAAGGCGTCCTCGGCATCGGCATGGCTGCCCAATACCCGGTAGGCCAGGTTGTAAACAAACCGGCGTACTGCTGGACCACCTCTTCAAACTGGCGCGCTGCCTGGTCTTCCATCGGCCTACTTGAAGAAACTAGGGTTGTGAGCTTTCGCCAGCATTCTGCATCCACGGGAAGGGTTTGTCCACGAATGGGGGCCTGGATAGATGGCGGGGAAGTTGGCGCAGGGGCCACGGCTGCGCTCCCCCGCATGGATGCACGGTCAAATACTAACCTCTCCCATACTCTGCCTGGGTCAGGCCCCAGCCCACGGCAGTTGCCCCACGGCGGCGATACTCCTAAAATGGTGCGGGAGGCGATGGCATTGGTTGGTTTAATCGGCAGACTGTTTGGTCGAGGCAAAGCCGGTTGCCGCGAGACGCGGGAGCTTTCTTCCGACTACCTGGAAGGAGAGTTGTCCTCCAGGAAACGCTCCGCCATTCGGGCCCACCTATAGCGGTGCGCTCCCTGCCGGGCCTTCGTAGAGACCCTTTCCACCACCATCGGGGTGCTTGCCCGACTCCCCCGGATGACTCCGCCGCCCGGTTTCAACCAGTTGGTCGTTGAGAAGGCCAAGCGGGAAGAGTTGCAGTAGGGGCAAAAGGCCCCGCGAGCCCTGGATGTTCTTGAGGGGTGGGCCTGGAAGAAGGCGCCTCTTGCACAGTCCCAAGATGCCGGTCCGACAGGCCCTCCGTGAGCGGGCAGTCCGGGCCCGCCAGGTGCGGGCTTCTGCGGCCCTTTGAGAGACCCCGGAACGACTCCAGGCTAGCTGCTAGCCTGGAGTTCTTCTTCCAGGGAACGGTACTTGGAGGGACACTTGACCAGAATGTTGTCGGTCTGGAAGACCTGGTCATTTCCGTAGCGGCCTTCCAGGATAATCTCCGAGTGAGGATTGAAGAACAGGTCGGGCATCACCCCCACGTAGGAGGCCTTCAGTTGCTGGTGAGACGGTCCCGACTGGTCGGCCAAATGGAAGTAGGAAAGGACCGAGTCGTCCTGGCGTTGGAAAGAGTCCGGCACCAGCTTGCCGGAAACGCGCAACACCTGGCCATCGTGGTACTCCTTCCCCTTCAGGAACTCGCCCACGGTGAGGAAGTACTGGGTATTCCCGGGAAAGGCGGCGAAAACCATGTAGCCCACGGCCAGGGCCACCACCGCGCCCAGCAGCAGGAACCGGACCAGGTGGCCCCGGTTGCTACCGGCCCCGTCGTCCAATGGCAATTCTTCGGGCTGGCCCTCTACCTGGGACACAAGCAACACCTTTTACTGATTAAGCTAATAATTCTACGATTGCCTATTAGACTTCGGATTCGTCGTTACGAAGCCGTCAATATGATACCACCGCCGCACCAACGGTGCCATAGTTTGAGAGCCCTCCAGAAGTTGGTGGAGAGGACCATCATCCCCGCTGCTCCTGAGCTTGTCTAAGGGCAGGCTCGCCATGCGCGGCTGAGGCGGCCCATCCCCTCTGGATTCCCGCCTTCGCGGGAATGACGGGTTGGTCGGGTTCGGCGGGCCGCCATGCGCGGGCTGGGGCGGCCATCCTCCCTGGATTCCCGCCTTCGCGGGAATGACGGGTTGGTCGGGTTCGGGGCGCTGGGTTTGCCCAAACTCCGCTCAACGGGTGCGGGTGGGGCGGGCCGCTTCAAAACGTCAGGCGGTATTCTCCGTCTCCTCGGAGGCGTCCTCCCGGGCCATTTCCCGCTGCAACTCCCGTACCTCCTGCTGCAATTCCTGGCGCCGTCGGGACACGAAGAAGGCGTAGACAAAGAAAACTATCCAGGTTACGGCGAAGGCGGCGGCCAGAAAGGAAAGATTGGCCGGGGGCAACTGCTCTGACAACTCCTGAACTCCTCTGGGGATGGTTAGCTGTGGGCCCCCCGCCGGTGAAACCTAAGCTCCCGCACCGCGTCCTCGGCGTTTCGCAAGGCCGTCCGCTCCAAGACCAGGTATACGAACAGCACCAGAAAGGCCAGGAAGGAGAAGAGCAGCACAGCCAGCATGGTGGGGTGCAGGGAGCCGGCTTCGGCCAGGGGGCCAACAACTGCCGACGGGTGGATGGATCGCCACCACTGCACCGAATAATAGACGATGGGCACGTCAACGAAGCCGATGATTCCCACCACCGCCGCGTAGACCGCGCCCCGCGCCCGGTTGGGGGCGTAGGAGCGCACCATCAGGCAGGCCACGTAAATCAGCCATAGGATGAGGGTGGTGGTCAGCCGGGGCTCCCAGGTCCACCACACCCCCCACACCGGGCGGGCCCAGATAATGCCGGTAATCAGGGCCAGGGTGACGAAGACCACCCCCACTTCCGCTGCGGCGTGGGCCAGGCTGTCCAGCTTCGGGCTGCGCCGGACGAGGTAGCCGATGCTGGCCAGGAACACTACGAAGAAGGACAGGAAGGACAGCACCGCCAGGGGCACGTGAAAATAGAATACCCGCTGCACCTGCCCCAGCACCGAGTCCGTGGGGGCCACCATGAATATTAGGTACAGGTCGGCCAGCATCAGCAGCGCGGCGGCCACTATCAGGACGCCGGTGAGATGGGCGGTCCACCCGGCCCCTACGGTCGGGGCCGGTCTTCCGTATTCAGTGCTGGACACTGCGTTTACTCCTCCACAACATAGGAAAAGACCCAGGGACATATTACCAGAAACAGGGCGTCGAATACGCCAATCAGGGGCAACCAGCGCCCCAGTCCAGCACCGCCGGCGGTGGGGTCGATGGCCGCGCCGGAAGCCTCCACCGCCCCAATCAGCACCGGCAGGATGATGGGGAAAAACAACACCGGAAGCAGAATCTCCCTGGAGCGACTCTGCACCGCTATGGCGGAAAACAGGGTGCCCACGGTGGCGAATCCCAGGGTAGCCAACACCACGGTCAGAAACAAGGTAAGGCTCCAGGCCGAGAAGTTTAGCATGGCGGCAAAGACGGGCAGCAGCACGGCCTCCACCACCAGCATGAACACAAAGCTGACCAGTACCTTGCCCAGAAATATAGCATCGCGGCTGACCGGCGTGAGCAGCAGCCCTTCCAGGCCCCCCTGCTCCTGTTCCCGCACAAAGGCCCGGTTCATCGCCAGGGTGCCGGCGAAGGCGAAGGCCACCCACAAAATACCCGGGGCCAGGGCTACCACCCGTTGGGGAGTCAGGTCCAGGGCAAAGTTGAAGACCACCACCACCAGGAACCCGAACACCAGCACCGATACGATGATGTCCCGGGAGCGAAGCTCCAGGAGGATGTCCTTCCAGGCCATGACCAGAACGGGTCTCAGAAAGCCGATCATCGGCCCGCCCCGGGGGGCGGTTGCCGTCCCGCCGGCGATGGCCCGGCCAACAGTTGGTCCGGGTCGGGCACGGCTCCTCCCGAGGAGACCTGCTGGGAGCTCATCGCGCCGGAGGCCAGCACCGCTATCCGGTGGGCCCAGGCCGTTCCCAGCTCCAGGTTATGGGTGGTCATCACCACCGTCCCGCCATCGGCCACCCACTCTTGCAGCAGGTCATGGAGCATGGACACCGATTCCTGGTCCAGTCCGGCCTCGGGTTCGTCCAGAAGCAGCACCCGGGGCCGGTGCAGGATGGCACGGGCAATGGAGAGGCGTTTCTGCATACCGTGGGACAGGGTGCGGACTCGCTGGTCGGCCCGTTCGGACAGGCCCACCCGGGAGAGAGCATCGCTGCTCCGCTGCCGGGCGTCGGGCACTGCGAAGAGGCGAGCGTAGAAGGTGAGGTTTTCCTGGCAAGTGAGGTCATCGTAGAGGAGTCCCTTATGTCCCACCACTCCGACCCGCCGCCGGATGGCCGGGGCCTGGCGTCGGCAGTCGTAACCCGCCACCCGCACCGCGCCGGCATCGGGCCTGGCCTGGGTGGAGAGGACCCGCAGCAGCGTCGTCTTGCCAACGCCGTTGGCCCCGAAGAGGACCAGGAACTCGCCCCAACTCACGGTCAGGTCCAAGCCTTGAAGCACCGGCCAATCGCCATAGCCCTTCCGCAGCCCCTCCACCTGAATGGCGTATTCAGAGGGCCGGGTTGACACTGGCTACCCCTGACCCAAGGCGGTAAACCACCAACCTTTCCGCAAGGACTGGACGGGCAGAACTCATGGAGTAATGATACTGGGCCGGGGAGAAGGCCCGCAAGGTGGTGAGGGCTAGCCCCTTCCCCCTCATAGCCTGCACTCCGCGAAAGCGCGGGGGTGAGCTTGTCGAACCAGCCCCTTCTCCTGCCTGCCCTCTCCGTAGGGGCGCGTGGAGTGCGCCTCAACGGGTTTCTCCAGGGCCGGTGCCTGCGACGCAGGGCCTTTTCATTCTCGTCTCACCTGGTCATCCCGTACTTTTCTGTCATTCTGAGCAGAGCGAAGAATCTAAAGTTCTTGCCCACATCGCTTTTCTTTGGTACTCGGACGAGGTCCCGGATGAAGGATTTCAGATTCTTCGCTTCGCTCAGAATGACATTTGCTGAAAATGAAAAGACCCTGGCCTGCGACGGCGGAAGTGGCTTTTCCATCAGTGCCATAGTAGACTGGCCCTAGCCCAAAACAGCCGCCGGCCACAACGGGAAGGCTGAGGAGCGCTTATGAAGTTTGGACTTTTCTCTCATGTACCGTGGCCCGAGGACCTGGACCCCAAGCAGAAATTCGACCAGACTACCGAAGAAGCCGTCTACGGCGAGGAGCTGGGGTTCAACAGCATCTGGCTGGCCGAGCACCACTTCACCCGTTATGGCCTGGGTTCTTCCTCCCTGGTCCTGGCCAGCAGCATCGCCGCCCGCACCAAGAAAATCCGCCTGGGCACCGCGGTGCTGGTGCCTACGCTGCACCACCCCCTGCGCCTGGCCGAGGACACCGCCACGCTGGACGTCATCAGCGACGGTCGGCTGGACGTGGGCTACGGCCGGGGGGCCGCCGGGTACGAGTACACCACCTACATGGTTGATAGGGAGGAAAGCCAGGAGCGGTTCCGCGAAGCCATCGGCATGATTGAAGGGCTGTGGACCACCCCGGAGTACACCTACCAGGGCAAGTTCTACAACGTAAACCGGGCCAACCTGGTGCCTCCGCCGGTGCAGAAGCCCCACCCTCCGGTATACATCGCGGCCACCCGTACCCCGGCCACTATGGACTTTGTCCTCTCCACCGGGCACCCCCTAATCATGGGGGTGGTGTTGGACAATTCCGACGCCCTGGGAGCCTGCCAGAGGTTTGCCGAGGCGTCCCGTGAGTTGGGCCACAACGTGCCCATCTCCGACATTCCCTTCTTCCGCTACTTCCACGTGGCCGAGACCGAGGAGCAGGCCCGCCGGAACACCGAGGAAGCCCTGAACTGGACCATGGACGTTAACCAGTGGCGTCGGACTTTCCCCGAGGGGAGCGAAGTCCACAGCCGGTTGGACGACTTCCGGCGCACCCGCACCGAGCTTCCGCCCAGCTACGACTACCTCTTCGAGAACCGGGCCTTTATCGGCACGCCGGACCAGTGCGCCGATAAGATAGCGTCGTTGCAATCCGAGGGTATCGAGTACTTTGGCTGCAACTTCTCCTTTGGGAATCTGGACCACCAGAAAGTGCTGAAGTCTATGGAGCTATTCGCCAGGGAAGTAATGCCCCGCTTCGAGTAGGGGCGCCGGGCCAGCGGTGGGGCGATTGGTTATTGCGGGGCCTCTCCCCCCTGTCATTCTGAGGAGCCTTGCGACGAAGAATCTAAGGGCGAAGGGGCGTGATGCGATGGACTTTAGATTCTTCGCCTTCAACTCAGAATGACAGGGGGGAGAAGCTAAGAATGACGGCGAGGGGAGAGGCCCAGAATGGCCGGGTAAGCAGGTAAAAATAGGAGGGGGAGAAACCCGTAAGGAGGCACAGCCGCGCGCCTACGGGTTTGTGGTGAGCCCGCTAAGTTCGCCGCTCATCGCCCGCACTCCGCGAAAGCGGGGTGGTGACCGGGTCCATACATATGGGAATTATAGTGGATTCTATCCAACCGCTTGACAAGCAATCACAAATGGATAGACCAACCAAAAACATACAACCCAACTCATTGGAGATTCAACACATGAAAGACCCAGACTCAGAGTTCCCCACAATCACTGTTCTAGGCACAGAAGCTGATTGCGAAGCACGATACAAATCCGGGCTTCGCAAAGGAAGACAATGCGACAATCCCGGAATGCTTCGCATAAACGAAATACCTTACTGCAACCAACACATCCGAGGACAGCTCTTACTGTTTGGAAACTGGACAGCACCAGAAACCCTAGCTTTAATAACAGACCTCAGCACAGTTTGCGAAGCTTGCCGACGAATATATTGGCACGCAGAACTCGACATGACGAAACGCGCCATTATCCCTTGGGGAGGAGGAAGACAACACGAGCGACTAATGAAGCTGTGCAAAAGCTGCCACGCAATCGCCATAAAATGCCACTCTGACTCCACACAAGGGGATTGCGAAAACGAAGCTACTATGCCCGCCCCCTGGGCACATGGCGAAGAACAACTCAACCGAATCTACTACTGCGCTGAGTGCTACGAAAGAGAAAAACGAGAAGAAACAAACGAATTGGAGGCATTGGAGCGGAGGTTCGCGGACAAAGAAGACGAAGAAGATGTGGAATACATCGCTCCCACTACCACACTGTTCAACCAACTCAGCCAAATGATAATAGAACAGCGGCTAGGAGTTGCCGTTCTCGACAATCACCTCTGGCTTTGCTACGACACAACCGCTGGGAAAATGGAAGTAATAGGAGGGAAAATACTTGAAGGGTTTTTAATCCAAGGAATAATTGACGACAACGAAGAAACAAACCCAAACTAAAAGAAGGGAATCAAGGATTTTAAGGTTAAGCTTCGCGAGGGCTAATCCCCGCAAAAGCACTAACCTATCCAAATCCAAGCTTTTGGATAAAATGCACTATAATTCCCATACATATTACCGAATGGGCCTGGGGCCAGCCCTAAATTACCCCTTCTTCCTTCAGGCGGGCCAGCTTGTCGGCGTCTAAACCCAGGATGCCCTCGTATATCTCTTGGTTGTGCTCGCCGTAGGTGGGTATGGGTCCGGCGGTGGTGGGAGTCTTGGAGAACTTGATGATCGAGGGGCCGGGCACCAGCATCCGCTTGCTGCCGGGTCCCTCGGTGTCCGCTTCCATCATCACCTCCCGCTCCCACATGTGGGGGTCTTCCAACACTTCGGGGATGCTCTTGGCCGGGCCCACGGGGATGTCGACGGCTACCAGGGCCTCCTCCACCTCTTTTACCGTCCGCTCCTCGCACCACAGATGCAGCAGCTCCATCCTCGTCTCGGCCTGGTCGGTGGCGAACATGGGCGCGGCGAACTCCGGGTCTTCGGAAAGCTCGTCGTAGCCCATCACCTTCAGCATCCGCTCCCACATGCCGGCCCGGGCCGCGCCGGTGGTGACCCAGCCGTCCTTGCACTGGAGAAAGGTGCCGGCGCGCTTGAAGTCGTTGGTGCCGGTCTCGTAGCACATGGCCAAGGCCACTTCCTCGTAGGTAATGCCGCCGTCCATCATCGCCACCTCAATCCATTGACCCTCGCCGGTGCGGTCTCGGTAGCGCAGGGCCCCCAGGATGCCGATGGCGATGTGCAGGGCGGCGGTGCGGTCCATGATGGGCCCCTCGGCCATGATGGGCTGGTCGAAGCCCCGGCCCGTCTGGTGGCCGATGCCGCTCATGGCCTGGATGATGGGGTCGAAGCATTGGCGGTCGCGGTAGGGGCCGTACTGGCCGAACCCGGATACCGAGGCCATGATGATGCCGGGGTTTACCTGGCTCATCACGTCGTAGCTGAAGCCCATCTGCTCCATGGTGCCAGGGCGGAAATTCTCCAACACCACGTCGGACTCTTTGACCAGGTCCAGGAAAATATCCTTGCCCTTCTGGTGGCGGGTGTTCAGGGTGATGCTCTTCTTGCCCCGGTTGTAGGCGGCGAACTGGACGCTCATGTTGCCCACAAAGGGACCGGAGTTGCGCAGGTCTCCCCCCTTGCGCCACTCTATCTTGATGACCTCGGCACCCATGTCCCGCAGCACCAGGGAGCCCCGGGGGGCGGCCTGCCAGCGGGCCAACTCCAGAATTCTCACTCCGTCCAATACGCCGGGGGGATTGGTTGCAGCCATGTCCAGCCTCCTAATAGTAGTGGCCCCCAGCCGGCGTCCAAGCGTCCCGAGCAGAAGAAGGGCCGTGCCTCGGCAAGTGGGGGAAAGGGACTAATGCGTGAGCCATTGTAGGGGCACCGGCGCGTAGGATGCAACTTGGGACGCCGGAGTTCTCAGTCGTTCCAGGTCCGGCAGAGTTTCTCATGGAATGATATGGTGGTAACATATTCGCCTAGCCTAGGGGAAGTATACCGGGAAAGCTAAGAATTGGACCTATGACCTTCAGTTATTGGATACTCTCTACCTTCATTGCCTACTTTGCGATTCTGATAGTCATAGCGGTATTGCAGTCTCGTCAAATGCAGTCAATGTCCGACTACGTGCTCGGTGGCCGGGGGATGAGCAGCTTCACCTCGGCTTTGAGCGCCGGTTCCTCCTCCACCAGCGGCTGGACCATGCTGGTATTCCCGGCCCTGGCCTTCTCCCAAGGCGCCATACAACTGTGGACAGTGCTGGGCATTGTGGTGGGTCTCTGGCTTAACTGGGTCGTTCTGGCCAAAAGACTGCGACGCTACACCATCGCCGCCGATGACTCCCTCACCCTGCCCGAGTTCTTTGAAAAGCGATTTGATGATAAAACCGGTACTCTGCGGACGATTTCCGGCCTTATCACCATCTTCTTCGTCATCTTCTATGTAACCTCCGGCCTGATTGCCGGGGCCAAGCTGCTGGAGACCGTGTTTGGCCTTGAGTACAACGCCGGTATTGTGATAGCCCTTATCGCTGTAGCCTCCTACACCTTCATCGGAGGATTTTTGGCAGTCTCCAAGACCGACGTATTCCAAGCCTTGATAATGTTGGGCAGCTTTATGATATTGCCCCTCTTCTTGATTGTCATGACGGACGCGCCTTTCCAGGCGGGGGGAGCGACAAGCTCCGGTTTTTGGAACCCCCTGACCGATGTTACGGACAGCCCCGTAACCATTTTCTTCTTTCTCTCCGTCATCGGATGGGGGCTGGGAGGCTTCGGTTCGCAGCGGGTTTTGCAGCGTTTCATGGCGGTGGAAAGCGAAGAGAGGATACCCGCCAGCCGCGATATCGGCGTAGCGTGGACGGCCCTCATATTCTGCTTCGGGCTATTGTTGGGACTGGTCGGCCTACCCGCCCTGGCGGAAGTGGGTATGCTGGAAGAAGCTATGCAGGACCCGGAGCGGGTCTATCTATTGCTTTCCGAGGCGTTCTTCCACCCGGTAGTGGCCGGCCTTCTGCTGACGGGGGTAATTGCGGCGGTAATGAGCACGGCGGACTCGCAGTTGCTGCTGGCTTCCGCCATTGCCACCGACGACCTGCCCATCATCAAAAGGTACACCTATTCCATTGGCGCCCATGCCAGGGTTTGGTTGGGCCGCTTCCTGCTGGTGGTAGTGGGTTTCATCGCCGCCGTCCTTGCCGTCGTCAGCCCGGATTCGGTACTCCATCTGGTTTCTTACGCCTGGGGCGGCATGGGCGCGGCCTTCGGCCCGGCAATCATTCTGGCGTTGTACTGGCGCCGGTTCAATTTCTGGGGCGCGCTGACCTCAATAGTTATCGGCTCCGTGGTGGCCTCCGTCTGGTGGTCTTCATCGGAAGGCACTGGGGGACTCTGGGACATTGAGCCGGCCACCCCCGGATTCATCATCGCCATGCCGCTGGCCGCCGTGGTTACCCTCCTTACCCCCAAGCCTTCCGAAGAGGTTGTGGGGTTGTTTGACCAGGTCAACCCGCCCAAGGCGGCCCTGAGTCCCAGCGGGGCTGACTGAGAGGAATTGACAGGGTTGGCACGGGGCTACTACACTCGGTCTTGCTCAAACATCAGCGCAGTGGAGGAATAATGCTAAACAGCGATACCAAACTCAGAAACATCAACCACATAACTTACAACGTGAAGGACAAGGACAAGGCCCTCCAGTGGTACCAGGATGTCCTGGGCCTGAAGCAGATACCCAAGATGGTCAACGGCGACCACCTCTATTGGTTGCAGTTGCCCAGCGGGGCCATGGTGCATATCATCGAGAACCCGGAAGCTCCCTCGGCGCCCTCCCACCACACCGCCTTTGAGGTGGACGACCTGGACGGGGCCCACCAGCAACTCAGCGACATGGGCATCGAGTGCACCGACATCCAGACCCGCAACGACGGCCAGCGCGCTTTCTACCTGAACGACCCGGACGGCAACCGCATCGAGCTATGCACCGTCTCCGGCTTCGGCGTTCTGGTCTGGTAGGGCACTCTCTCTGATTTGCCGCCTCCATCCCACGGACAACTGGCGAGCGACAAGGGCAGACTTTCGAGTCTGCCCTTTTTGCCACCCTAGCCCCAGACGTGCAGCGACGCTTCACCCTCCAAAAGCAACAAATGCGAAGCAATTGCGCGAATTGCTTGCGCGAACCATAATATGTAGAATCGTTGGAAAGATAATAGAACCTGTTGCTGAGAGGGGTGTTGGCAATGCCCAAGGTGGTTTCATTCATAAACTATAAAGGGGGCGTTGGGAAAACCACTTCGGCGTACCACGTGGCTTGTTCTCTTGTTCAACACCACCGCCAAAGAGTCCTGATGATTGACATTGACCCGCAGACTAACTTGACGTTTTTGTGCGCCAGTGTCGAACAATGGGAACGCCGCAAGCGAAACACCGGAACGATAACAAATCTGTATAAGCGGTATGTAGACCGCCAATCTCTGGACATAAACAGATTCATTTGGAACGCCCCCGTCGTTGTCGGCAGACACCCAGTATCCGGGCTTGACTTGATTCCGTGTGATATTGACTTGCTAGGGGAAGACGTAGGCGGGGGGCCAATCTCCGGAGCCTTCTCAGCCTTCCAGGCCCTTCAGCAGGACTCCCAACGTTACCTTAGAGATCTGTCCTTCCTTCGCCAAGTGGTACGGGATACCGAAGATAAGTACGATTGGGTTATCATAGACTGCCCACCCAACTTGTACCTGATGACTCAAAATGCGCTACACGCCAGCGACTATTACGTGGTTACCGCCATTCCCGACCATCTCTCCACCATCGGATTGAATATCCTGACAAGAAAAGTCAGCGAAATCGGAGAGAGAATTGGACGCGTAAACGCCTTGGCGGGCCAAGGTGAAACGTGGAAGGTAGCAGAATTGGGGGCAATTGTTTTTGTGAAGGTCCGGCTCGGCGGGGAGATGATAACAAATACTCATCACAACACTATGGAGACGATAAAGAGCCGACCATATGCCTATGGCAAAGTAGTCCAGAAATACACGACCGAGTTGATAGGATATAGCGAGGCAGCAGAAAACCGGGTTCCAGTTTGGGAGCATAGCTCAGAAAACGCCCGCCGCGTTACTCGAAATTACGAGTACCCTGTAATAACGCAGGAACTGCTCGTAAAGCTAAGCTGACTAGGCCAGGAAGGAATAATGACAAGCACATCTCAATACCCAACCGATGCTTTGTTCAAGGGACTCAAGACTTTGCTCACGTCTCTACCATCTGAGGAAGAGAAGGATGAACTCATTCAAACGCTGCGGGACACCAGAAGTTTCCTTGAAGAGCTTGAGCTGCTGGTTGAAGCCTTCCCGACGATAGAATCCAGCCGGGGGTTGTCGGAGGGATTAGCCCGGCTCGATGTCTTGGCCGGGTTATCCGACAGGGACACGCGTCTTAAACGGCTGATGGGCTTTCAAGTTTCTCAGGTGGGTAAAGCCAAGAGTGTCAACGGTTCGGGGGACGTTGCGGTCCGCGCTGAAAGACTAAAGGAGAGCCTGAAGGATTCAGGAAACGCTAGTCTTGAGAGGGTAATGGAATCGTCGGGAGAACCAATATCGGTGCTTACCGAATTGGCGGCATCAATGGGGTTACGGACCCGCTCCAAGGAACGGAAACTGGATTTGATAAAGCGCATTGCTACCCACCTAACGAACCAAAGGGGGTACCGGATTCTCCGGGGAGAAAGTCCCCATTACGAAAATGATATGGCCAACTTAGACCCTTAGGCGCTGTCCCTACAGCCCCCGCCATTCGTCTATCGCCCCTTCCACGTAGAGAATCCGCAGGGCTGCCAGGACGTTGCCCACAATCTGTCCGGCCTGGGTTTCCTCCACTCCCGCCGTGAGCCGCCCCAGTATTTCCGCCGCCGTCGCCCGTCCGTCCACCAAGGACAACATAGCCGCCACCAGGTCGCCGCAGGGAATACCCTGGGGACGTTCCGGAGTGATTAGCACATACCCCCATTGAAACTCACCGTTGCCCAGCAGGGGTTTGCGTTCCAGTCGCGCGCCCCCGGACAGACGGGGGGCCCACGATTGTAGGCGACGGGGATCTGTGTCGGCCCCGGTCACCGTCTCCTGAAAACGCGCCTGCCGCCGGTCCCGGGCCGATTCCACCTCCTGGATACCCTGTGCGAACTCCGGGGGCAACTCGCCCCGCTCCAGCACGGCCCGCTCGTAACCCCGGGGGGCCTGGCCGGCCACCGCCCGGATGAAAGCCTGCCTCGGGGAATCGCCGGCGTGGTCGTCCAGCCGCCGCCGGGCCTCCCAGAAGTAGGAATCGGCGCTGCGGTTGCTGAAGTAGAAGAGCTTGGCCAACTCGCGGAAGTGCTCGTACTCCTGGTAGTACAGCTCTTTGTAGACCTGGCCCGTCGCCTCCGCCATGCTGGGGTCCTTGAGAACGGTGGCGACGTAGGCGGCGGCCAGCACACCGGACATCAGCGCCAGGTGTACCCCGGAAGAAAACAGCGGGTCTATGAAGCAGGCGGCGTCTCCCACCAGCACGTATCCCTCGCCGGCCACCCGGTCGCACAGGTAGGACCAGTCCCTGACCACCGAGGGGCCGGAGACCAGTTGCGCCCCGGCCAACATATCCGCCATGTAGGGGGCCTGGGCAATCTGCTCCCTCAGGAACCCCTCGGGCCCCTGTTGGGCAATGCCCTCCTGTCCGGCGATGCTGTCCACCACGGCCCCAACGCTGGTCCAGCCGGTGTGCAGCGGAATGTTCCACAACCAGCCCTGGGGGTAGGACTCGATGAATATGTTGCTGCCATCGGGTGGAGGCAGTTCCCGGGCCCCGGAGAAATAGGCGTACACCGCCAGGTTCTGAAAGAAGGAGTCCCACCGCCGCAGGCCCAGTTGGTGGCTCAGGATTCCGGCCTGGCCGCTGGCGTCCGCAATGAAGGAGGCGCGGAGCTCGCCCTCCCGGCCGTCGCCGTCGCGGTAGCGCAGGCCGGTGGCCCGGCCTTCCTCCAGCAGCACCTCCACGACCCGGCACCCCTCCCACACCTCCACCCCGTGGCTGCGGCTGTTGTCCAGGAGCAACTGGTCGAACTGGGGACGCCAGACCTGGTAGGAGTGGGGATTGCTGCGGTTGGTCTCCTTGAAGTACCAGCTCCAGGGCGTTCCATCCCGGCCCCAGACCATGGTTGCGCCCCACTTGGGCAGGAACCCGGCCCGCTGCACCTCGGGCAATACTCCCAGGTCCTCCAGCACGGGGATACTGGCGGGCAGCAGCGACTCGCCCACGTGCTCCCGGGGGAAGCGCTCCCGCTCCAGCAGCAGCGTCGACACGCCTTTTCGGGCCAGCATGGTGGCAACGGTGGAACCCGCCGGGCCGCCGCCAATCACCACCACGTCGGCGGCGGGTGTTTGGTGGCGCATTTTATTGGTTTACCCTCTGGTCGTTTTGGGTGATGTATTCCCGCAGCGCTTGGTTGATGCGTGTTTGATAGCCGCGCTCGCCTTGGGCCTGGTTCTTGAACCAGGCTACTATGTCGGTGTCCAGCCTGATGTGGATTTGTTCCTTGGTTGCCGCTTTCTGCCTTCCTCTGGTTGCGCGGAATCGCTCCAGGATGTGAGGTACGGCTTCCTCGGAGGGTTTAGCCCGGTCGAACCATTCGTCGCTTAGTTCGAAAGTATCAGGGTCATTGGCTATGCCGGCGTTGATAATGGCGTCCTCTTCGGGGCCTGGAATTATGATGTCAACCTTATCCCTCGACATATCTGATGACCTCCCGTGCGTTGGCCTTTCTGAGGCTGATGATGCGGATAGTTTGTCCACGTTCAGTCCAGACGACATGGTACAGGCGGTTGCCTATTAGTCCGATGGTGGACCAACGTGTCTCATCGTCCCGGTCGCTTGGTTGGTGAATTGCGGTATCCCAGTCGAAGTATTCCATCGAGGCGAAGTCAATATCGCGGTTTAATAGCGTTTCTGCTCGTTTAGCTTCGTCCCATTCGTACCGCATATTGCCTTTATAGGCTTATTGTAGTCACAATGTGTTCTGTTATCAAGCCATCCACCCACCGGCCACACCTCCCGGTCAACGCGGCGACACAGCCTCGCCACCTCCCACCGGCGCGGCAACCTCCGAGGCTTCCCTGGGGCGGTCTCCCTTGACTATGGTTACGACTACTCCCACCAGCAGCAGCGCCCCCTGGAACAGGAAGGCCCAGCGCAGCCCGGCGACGAAGGCCCCGGCCACCTGGGGAGACACGGCCTCCAGGCTGGGCTCCACTCCCTGCCACGCCATAATCGTCACCACAATGGTTGTGGCCAAGGCCACGCTGACCACGTTGGCCGAGTTACGGGTCAGGTTGGTCAGGGCAGCGATGACGCCGTACCGTGAACGCTCGACGGCGCTCATGATGGAGCTGTTGTTGGGCGAGTTGAACAGCCCAGGCCCAGCACTCCCAGAGTACGCCAGCCGAACTTGTCGGACAGCCGCCCGCTGACGGGGCCGAGGATGACCATGCAGACGGCGGGGGGTATGAGGGCCAACCCCACCTCGCTGGGGCTGAGTCCCAACACCCGTTGCAGGTAAAAGGGCATCATAAACCGGATGGAGGAGGTACCCAGGAAGGAGATCCATCCGGCCAGTATGCCCAGGGCCAACAGCTTGCGCTGGAACAGCCGCAGGTCCAGCATGGGGGAGGGGATGCGCAGCTCCCACCAGATGAAGGTCGTCATCAGGGCGGCGAAGACCGCCGACCCCACCAGGATGTAAGGGGACACCCAACCCAGCCGGTGCCCGTTGCCCACCAGCAGCAGGAAGAGCAGCAGGGCTCCCCCGCATAGGGCGGCTCCCCACCAGTCGAACTGCCGCCCCCCAGCGCCCCGGGACTCGCCGCCCGATTGGGCCTGGCCCAGCACGAAGAATGAGGCAACGATGGCGATGATGCCCACCGGCACGTTAATCAGGAAGACGGCCAGCCAGCCCCACAGGGATATGAGGACTCCGCCCAGGGCCGGGCCGATGATGGCCCCGAATCCCACCACGCTGAAGTTGGACCCCAGGGCCTTGCCCCGCTCGCTCTCGGAAAAGGCGGATACCACCATCGCCACCGAGTTGCCCTGAATCATGGCCGAACCCACACCCTGCAGCACCTTGGCCCCAATAAGCATGGGCAAGTTGCCCCACCAGGAAGCCCCGGCCAGGGCCGAGGCCAGCACAAAGACCACGAATCCGGCGATGTAGACCGGCTTGCGGCCTATCATGTCGCCCAGGCGTCCCATGGGCAGCAGCAGCACGGCGATGGTCAGGGTCTCGCTGATGATTACCCACTGCACTGTGGATAGGTCGGTCTGAAAGTGGGCAGCGATGGATGGCATGGCCACTATCGCGCTGCCGTGGCTGACCACCGAAAAGAAGGTGCCAATGGCGATGGTGCCGAAGACCAACCACTTGCGATTGGATTCACTGGTTATTGCTTGAAACAAAGAGGGCTTTCATCCAATGGCCCACCCAGGCCGCAGGGTTACTTGTCTTACCGCCCTGGGCGGGCCAGGGTATTGGGCTGCGGGCTTTCATCCAATGGCCCACCCAGGCCGTAGGGTTACTTGTCTTACCGCCCTGGGCGGGCCAGGGTATTGGGCTGCGGCCCACAAGGCGATTCGCCTATTCTAACTGACGGACGCGATTCAACGTAAGCATCCCCAAGAATGCCAGGGACGCTCCCGCCGCGCCGATGACGACGATTGCCACGGACACCGAGGCGACGTCGGCGAACCAGCCTACCAGCAGGCTGGAGAAGACGATGAAGCCTCGCCCGTAACCCTGGAGGCTGGTAACCCGGGAGCGCAGGTTGTCCGGCACCAGGGTCTGGATTAGGGTGCCGTTGGTGGTGCGGAAGGCCGACTGGGTGAACCCCACCAGGGCAATCACAATCAGGGCCGCCGGCAACCACTGGGAGTAGGCCATCAGCAGCACGGTGAGGGAGCTGCCGGCAGCCATGAACAGGACCAGCTTTCCCTTTTTGAAGATGAAACCCACCGAGGCGATGATGAAGGCCGCCGCCAACCCCCCGGCGCCGTTGGCCGCCAGCAGGAAGCCGCCCACGTCCGGGCCCTGTTTCAACACCTCCACGGTGAACACCGGCAGCAGGAACATGAAGGGTTGCAGCAGGAGATTGGGAATCAACCCCAGGCACATCAGGTTGAAGATGACCCGCTCCTCCCGCCAAATATACCGGATGCCCTCCTTCAGGTCCGATAGAGGCGACCGGCCCCGGGCCGACGGCCTTTCCCGGAAGTAGGGGGTCCGCATGGGAATGAACATCAGCACCATGCCGGCGTACAGCAGGCCCTCGATGGTGAAGTTCCAGAAGAAGCCCAGGCTGGCGATGAGCACCCCGCCGAAGAAGGGGCCGATGAGGCGGGTGCTGGTGATGGTCAACACGTTGGTTGCCAGGGCGTTGCCCAGGGCCTCGCGGGGCACGGTGTTGGCGATGAGGGCTTGCCGCAGGGGTTGGATCATGGAGCGGGCTACGCCGGAAGTGAGGATGTAGACGTAGGCCAGCCACACCTTCACCTGGTCGGAGAAGGCCACCCCCCCCTGGTCGGACACCACGAGGGAGGCGAAGGCGAGGGCGGCCAGGGCCATGAATGACTGGATGCCCATGACCAGCTTGCGCCGGTCCACCCGGTCGCCCAGGACGCCGCCCCAGGGGCCCACAATCAGGCCAGGCAGGGTATTGATCGCGCCCACGGAGATGACCAGCAGGGCTGAAATTGCGGAACCGGCGGTCAGGTCTTGCACAAACCATCCCACCGTCAGGAGTTGCATCCATTGAGCGCTATTGGCGCAGAAGTTGCCTATCCAGAGGAAGCGGTAATCCCGGTAGGCTATCCAGGAATCAAAGGTGTGCAGGCGGGGTAGCCTGGACAAACGGCTGAGGTTTATAGTTGGTAGCTCCTTTGCTCCCGGGCCATGCCATCAGGAATAAGGCCGCTTAGCTTGCAAAGTAATAGTAATAGCCCAATACTATTCTGCACGTTAATTTTCCATTGTCAAGGAACTCACCGGGAGGCCCGGGGGCGTGTCCGGCATCCGGGGCCACCCCAACGTCATTCCGGCGTAGGCCGGAATCCAGGGGCAAGGGGGGGTGGGAAAACGACGAAAGGGACACCCCCACCTTGAGCGAGGCGCACCCCAACGTCATTCCCGCGAAAGCGGGAATCCAGGGGTGGGGGTCAAGACTCGGCAATTGCCTGTCTCACCTCCAGGACTAACTCGCTGCCGAGAAGCCGCAGCGCCTCGTTGATGGGACCCACAGAGGTCCCATGCCTCGGGTCCAGCATTCGTTGGACAACTTTGTCATTCACGCCGAGGCGTTGCGCCAGGGCAACGTGGGTCAGCCCGCCGGCCCGCATCGCCGAAGCCAGCGCCGCCTTGGCCGCCATGCCTACCGGAACGGCAACCAGGTATTCATCAGGAAGTGGTTCGCTGGGGGTCGGGATAGGTTCACCATCGGCAATCAACCCCGCAATTGCTTCCTCCAGGGCATCCTCAGCCTCCAGCAACGCTTCGGCAACGTTCTCACCGGAGGTATGACACCAGTATATATCCCGGAATGAGACGACAATCTCATTATCTGCATAATGGCAAAGGCGCGCCGGGTAGGCATACCTCATAGCTAACCTGCCTCTTCGTTATCTAAAGTCGTTCCGCTCAAGTCCCAGGTCCCGTATCATGCTGGAAAGCAGCCCGGGACCGATTTCCTTCCGGCGGTCTTTTATGGTGGTCCTGAGGGTCCCGTAGTACAGGGTGACGTGGCTACCCCTGCCACGCCTGGAATTTACTCGGACTTCAATTCGGCGCTCTCGTCCAATCCTGGTGACTCTGCGTATGAATTCCCTCCCCGTCACCAACATAATATAGGACATAAGTGTCCTATCACCAAGCATTTTTCTGAGCAGTTCGGATACTAGACGGGGGGAGGGCGGTGGAGCGTTCCGTGCCAGCACCTGCATCTGATGAGCAGCTTCCCGACTCTACGGCCAGGTGATTTTTGCTTGGTTCTTGCAAGAAAATCCGGATCTTTCAATATCTAATACCCCGCCCAGGCCGCAGGGTAACATGTCTTACCGCCCTGGGCGGGTCAGGGTCTTGGGCTACGGCCCGCCTAAAGAGGCCGCCTACGGCCTCCGACGGAATGACGGTCGAGCGTGGCGGATTGCCTGGAAAGGCAGGCTAGCCTCCGCCTATACACCCGCCCATTCAATAGAAGGACCCTAACAAGAAACCCAGGCCGAATCGCCGTTTCACCAAAAAGCCTTATAATATAACCAACTGCTGCCAAACCAGTTCAAAGCCCCAATTAGGAGTTCGGCCCCATGGCATACACCGATAAAGCATTGATGGCCCACCTGCTGCGCCGGGCCGGTTTCGGCGGCACCTTGGATTGACGAGAGAGAAGCACGTCGGGTACGTGGCCGTGGCTCCGCCGCACTTGCCATTTGGCAGGCTCACAAAGTTTTAATGGCTATCGGTAAGCATCACCGAGCCACTTCGGTGCTCGTCGGTGGAACCCGAACTGTCCACGGTAACTGGGAAGGGAATGCCAAACGGTGCCCTCATTACCGACGAGGCGTCACGGTCTGATTTCGAGGCCAAATGAGCGGAGACGGACGGGATCGCGCCCGATAAGCTACACCCCAGTTACGCGAGCGCCACCAGCGTACCCAAGGTTGCCAGAAGCAACGCCGCTCTGGTCATGCGGTTCTGTGGAAGTTTGGTGATTGGCATAAATGCCATCCTGTGTGGTGTGGTTTCCGCCCCGACATTGGGGCCTTTTTGTTGGCCCGTACATTCCATGGGTTGAATAGCAGGCTGTCAAAAATGCCGGTATTGCCGACTCAAATCCCAAACTCGGCAAAACGCGTCAACACTTAAGCCACACGGCGACGGTAACCTAAGCGTGAAGGAACCTTCACCGCCAAATCCATCGATAAAACTGGTCGCTGGCATTTCCATGCTAATTTTTGAATCGGGACAGGAAAACTTTCCAAAACCGCTAACCCCGACCAGCGAAGCAGCGAAAAACCTGGACGTCAATCGGATCACAGAGTGTGCGAAATTCACGCGGGCCTTCACCACCTCATCCTCCAATTTCGCACACTCCCAAACGTGTGGGTAAAATCGTCCGACATTCCCCAAATTTACGCCAAGCAGTCCGTCCTGGGCGCTTAGGCCAACCATCGGCTCTTGGCGTTTTCCGTGTCACCTGGCAACCGGAGGTGCGCCGCTCCATCGGCGTTCCGAGCCCGCGCACGGCTGGGCAGTCCCTTGGACACCCCCAAGATGGCGCATGGGCGGGACTTCCCATTGTCCTAGCTGATTTCCACCACCTCAACGTCGAAGGTCAGGTCTTTTCCGGCCAGGGGATGGTTGGCGTCCAGGGTTACGGTATCGTCACTGAGGGCGATGATCTGCATGTCCACCCTTCTGCCGTCCTCCTGGGTAGCCTGCAAACGTATACCCACTTCCAGTTGCAGGTCCGGGGGTATTTCGGTGCGGTTAACTTCCAGTACGCCCTCCGGTCGGTACTCTCCGTAGGCCTGTTCGGCGGGAATTTGGACTACCTTGGACTCGCCGACCTCCATGCCCACGACCCCCTGCTCAAAACCGGGAATCATCTGGCCCAACCCGATGGTGAAGGCCAGGGGCTCCCGGCCCTCCGAGGAATCAAACACCGTCCCGTCGTCCAGCTTTCCGGTGTAGTGGACCTTCACCCTGCTGCCATGCTCTGCTTGCGGCATTGCGCACTCCTAATATTCAGGTGCGTGTCATATTCCTACGGGCACGCGCACCACCCTGTTTCAACCGGCCCTGGCCGGTAAGCTACGCCGGTGCGCTGCCTGAAGCGATGGCGAGTCACCAAAAGGAACACCACACAGTATTGCTATTCCTGGAAGCCAGTCTACCATATTCCCCTCTGCGACCAAGTCTCAGGAGAGGCTGCAACGGGGGACTTGGGTGGTCCCGCCCTGCGCCGCAATGATGGGGCGTCGCGGCGAGGGTTGCCGGCCCTGTGCTACACTGGCCCCAATTTACACCGAATCCTATTGGCTATCCGGGAGGTAGGTTATGCGGCTGGAAGGCAAGGTGGCCTTTATCAGTGGCGGCGCACGAGGCATGGGGGCGGAGGAAGCCCTCCTCTTCGCCGCCGAGGGCGCCAGGGTTGTCATTGGGGATGTGCTGGAGGAAGCGGGGCAACGACTGGCCGAGTCTATCAATGAGACCGGCAACGAGACCGGCGGTCAGGCCCGGTTCGTCGCCCTGGACGTGACCAGCGAGGCCCAATGGCAGCAGGCCATCGCCGTCGCGGCCCGGGAGTTCGGCGGGCTGGACATCCTGGTGAACAACGCCGGCATCGGCGGCGCCCCAGCGAGCGAGCAGCGAGCGACCCAGCGCAGCGCAGCGGCGGAAGAGCCACCATCCTACCTTGCCGCCTCTGCGCTACGCATGTTGGTGGAGCATACCACCGAGGCCGAGTGGGACCGGACGATGGACATCAACGCCAAGGGGGTATTCCTGGGCACCAAGGCCGCCATACCGGAACTGCGGCGGCGCGGCGGCGGCTCCATCATCAACATCTCCTCCCAGCTTGGCCTGGTGGGAGTGGACAACAGCAGCCCCCAGTACCTGGCCTCCAAAGGAGCGGTGCGGTTGCTGACCAAGTCCACCGCCATCCAGTACGCCAGGGAGGGCATCCGGTGCAACTCGGTGCATCCCGGCCCCATCGTCACTCCCATGACCGAGGCGGGCCGGGCCGACGCCGAGCGGTACCGGGTGACGGTGGGCCGGGTGCCCCTGGGCCGCTACGGGGAGCCCCGGGAGGTGGCCTACGGCGTCCTGTTCCTGGCCTCGGACGAGTCGTCATTTATGACGGGCAGCGAGCTGGTCATCGACGGGGGATGGACGGCGCAGTAGGCCCAGGGCGGTTAGCGGCGTATCTACACCGTCGCCGGCCCCAGCCCTCCGTAGTCGGCAGGTTGGGCCTCATCCGGCCCGGGCCAGGGGGGTATGGTGCAGCACAGGAACCGCAGGGGAGCATCCGGCGCGGCGCTGAACTGGAACCGCCAACCCACGGGGATGGCCACGGCGTCGCCTGGACTTACCGGGGTCGGGGACACCGTTATCGGGTCGGCGGTGGGTGGGCAACGCCACACCTGGCCGCCGCCTTCCAGGACGTACCACACCTCTTCCACGCTGCGGTGCCACACCGGACGGGAAACCTGGCCCGCCGGCAGCGTCACCTCCACCATGCTGGCCTTTTCGGCCCGGTGCCGCTGGTCGATGAGCAGCCGGATTTCCGAGCCGTCCGGAGCTGTGGCGTCGGCCTCTACAGCCCGGCGTCCGACGGGGAGAGTGGGGTTGGTAGAGTCTTGATTCATGCTGCCTAGCTTATCAAGTGCAACAAAATCTTTTCGTACCCAGATGTTCCCGACTGATAAACTTCTGGGAAACGGTCCTGAACTCCCACTATATGCCGCATAGACGGATTCATCCAACCGATGGCTTCTATCATGTTGTTGTGGTGCTGGTCAAGATTTTTCCAATGCCAGATGGGTTCATAATGAAAAACCCGATTGCGCAGTCTTAGAATCTGATTCAAACGGTCTGCTACAACTTTTCTGGTTCGAGATTCATTGGGCATGTATGGGAAGACATCCTTCAGCAAGCTATGCCACAGAACTACCTCGTAGCCCTTATTGAATAGGCTGACCCAAAAGCCAAAGTTGGAACTGGCTACCAGTTGGTTTATATCATCTGATGGCTTATTTTGTTTGCTAAGCCTGTCTTTAATTTCTTTCAGGGTTTCTTGTTGGTTGGGTTGCAAAACTTGGTCAAACCAGTTCTCATTGCCGAATTTATTGCTAACGGCATTATGAATGCTGTTGCGTAGAGTCACTTCCAACCCGTGCAGGGCGGGGTAAAAGCTCTTGCTTAGGGCGATATTCCACAGATAACGTGCATAACATTCCACTTCGCTGTTATCTCGACTGCAACGATACGAACTCAGACGATTCTCTGAGATTGCCTTTTGCAATAGATTGAAAATTTCCTGTTGCATATCAGCCTAAAGTTATGATATATTACTCTGTGCAGTCCCCGGGATAGCCCTCTCCCGGCTTAACGCCGGTGATGACCCCGGGGTTTTTGTTTGTCTACGCTCCGTAGCCTGCCTTCAATTATAATATGGATGTTCCTCTTACCTCACAATAGTTGTAAGGGGACTTGGCATCATTTTTTAAATGTTCGTATAGGCTATGCTAGGCTTAGGGGGAGTCATGGCACCAGGGGTTGCCCCACCAGGCCCCAATAGGGCAGCACCAGCAGAAACAATACTCCAATGGCTACCGCGGTCATGGCCAGGCCGAACCGAAACACCTCCGGGGCCCTGATGCCCGCCCGTTGAAAGACGACGATGGCCGAACTCCCCCCGGCGGGGTAATAGACCGCCGAGTCTCCAACCACCACCGCCGCCATCCCGCAGACCAGGGGATTGAGCCCCAACGATTCTCCCGTCGCCAACGCAATGGGTATTACCAACGCCAGGTACCCGGCGATATTGGGCATCAGGAACCGCACCACCGCGAAGCAACAGCAGAGGACGAAGAGGAGCAGCCAAGGATTGTCCCCCAGTCCGCCAACACCGCCGACCAGGGCGTTGGCCAGCCAGCCGGCGGCCCCGCTGGTAAACAGGGCGTGGGCCAAGGATAGGGAGGTGGCAATAACAAAGAAGTTGCTCCAACCGACGTTTTGTTCAAAATCCCGCCAACTGAGTATGCCGACGCCCGGCAGGAGAATCAGGGTCAAGGCAATCAGCGCGGGGACCGCCGGGTGCAGGCCGTGGGCGAAGTCGGTGAACCAGAGCAGCGCGGTAATCAGGGCTATGGCCCCGGCCCTGAGTTCGATGGGTTCAACCCGTCCGGTGGTCAGGGGCCCTACGCCCGGACCCGGCGTGAAGCTGAACCCCGAACGGTAAATCAGGTATAGCAGGGCCCCGCCCACCACCAAGTTGGCGTAAAAGGGGATGCTCATCAGCAGGAACCACCGAGTCCAGGAGAAGTCTCCCAACAGCCCGGAAGCCACCACCGGCGTGATCCCCCCGGCCAGCAGGGCGGTGGAGCCCAGGCGGTTCAGCGCCCCCAGGGCCAGCATTACCCCCCGATTCAGGGGGTGCTCCTGGGAGATGCCCCACCGTTCCATCACCTGTTCGTAGATATGCACCATGATGGCCCCCCGGGTGCTGGCGGAAGGGAGGGCGAAGGTGAGGGCCGCGAAGGAGAACAGCATCTGCACGTAGAGGATGCGGGGGCTTCCCGCCGCACCCCGCATCAGGAGGATGGCCAACCGCTCGGCCAAACCGGAACGGTGGACCGCCAACCCCAGGGTCAAAATGCCAATCAGGAAGTAGGCAACGGGTTGGGAGAAGCCGTACAGGGCCGATCCAATGTCGGGTGCGCCCCCAATGACCACCAGCAGCACCACGCCACCGATTCCGGACACGGCTATGGGCGCCACCTCGGTGGCCCAGAGCACAACGGCCAACGCCATGACCGCCAAAGCCGCCTGCCCCTGGGGAGTCAGTCCCTCGGGGGCGGGCATCAACAGCAGAACGCCAAAGACCAGCAGGGGGGCTATCACCTTGAAAGCCTCCCCCTTGGTCGTCTTGATGCCGCTGGCTTGAAAAGCGGAGGTCAGGCTTTTCTTGAGCATGGCGTTGGGGACCTCCCGTCAAATGGCACAACCCCCGGGGCTGAGTCCGGGGGTTGTGGGCGCTTCAACCAATATGGCGAAGTTCGTTACTTACGATACCTGGGGCTTGCGTCCCTTGCGGTCCAGGAAGTCCTTGAAGCCCTCTTCCACCGAGAGGCCCTGGAAGCGGCCCCGGCGGGCGTTAATCTCGTTGAGGTATTGCTCCTCCAGGGGCAGCCCGGTATGCTCCATGAGCATCTGCTTGATGTTGGCGACGCCCTGGGACCGGTTCTTGGCGATGCCGGCGGCAATCTCAACCGTGCGGTCCAGCAGCTCTTCCCGGGGCACCAGGTGGTTAATCAGGCCGATGTGGTAGGCCTCGTCGGCGAAGACTTCGCGACCGCTGTAGAGCAGTTCCTTGGCCCGGTTGATCCCCACCAGCATGGGCAGGCTCCAGGTGGCGTTCATCTGGCCGTAGTTCACCGCCAGGAAGCGGAAGCTGGACTTCTCGCAGCCCACCAGGAAGTCCAGCGACGTTGCCATAACCGTGCCGCCGCCGTAGCAGAGCCCGTTGATGGCCCCGATGACGGGCTTGGTGCAGGTGGCCAGGTGCCAGGTATACTCGGAGCGCTGGGCGGTGATGCGTTCCCGGTCCTCATCGCCCAGCTCTCGGTTCTCGTGAATATCGGCCCCGGCGGAGAAGGCGCGCTCCCCGGACCCGGTGAGGATGATAGCGCCGACGCCCTCGTCATCCTCCATCTCGCTGATGGCCTGGTCCAGTTCGGAGACCAACTGGAAATTCAGCGCGTTGAGCACCTCGGGTCGGTCCAGGGTAATGATGGCAACCCGGTCCACCTGGTCGATTTTGATGGCCTGAAAGCTCATACAGAAAAACTCCTCGGTACGAAAATTCTCAATCACATCCCCACCCAGAACCCTCCACTCTGTTGTAATACTAAAGCATAAACGCCCGGGAAAGTAAACCTGGGGACGGGACGCGCCGGTCCTCTAGTTGGCCGCCACTCCCATCCCGGTACCACAGACCGGTCCTTCGACAAGCTCAGTCTGAGCGACTTCACCATGCATACCCGCTCATGGTGGGCCTGTCGAACCACTCCCCTTTGTTGACGAAGCTATCCCGCCCTCCTAAACTCTCACCTATCGGACTGACGTATCAAAGGCTCTGAAAATTGCCCCAGCACCCAACCTAAGAGCGTAAATCGGCTGAAAGTTGAGAGGGGGAAGATATGGCCCAGCAAAGAATTGGCGTGGTGGTGTCGGCTGGCGACAGCGTCGCCGCCCTGGACAACGTGGAAGACCTGGAACGTCGGGGAATCTCCGCCGCCTGGATGACCAGCGGCAGCACCGGCGGCGGGGAGAGCCTCAGCGTCTTTGCCGCCGCCGGGACTCGCACCCAGGACATTATGATGGGCACGGCCATCACCCAGACCTTTCCCCGTCACCCCATTGCAGTGGCCCAGCAGGTGCTTTCCCTGGCCCAGTTGGCTCCCAACCGCTTCCGGCTGGGGCTGGGCACCAGCGGCCAAGGAGGTATGGAACAGACCTTTGGCGTCAACTTCCGCGCTCCCCTGGCCCACCTGCGGGAGTACATCCGCATCCTGAAGGCGCTGCTTCAGGAGGGTTCGGTGGACCACTCGGGGCGCTACTACCAGGCCCACAGTAACATTCCCGGCCCGGTGGACGTGCCGGTGATGGCCGCCGCCCTGGGGGCCCGGGCTTACGAGATTTGCGGCGCCGAGGCCGACGGCGCAATCAGTTGGGTCTGCCCCCGTTCCTACCTGCGGGACGTGGCCCTGCCCGCCATGCAGCGGGGAGCGGAGCGGGCCGGCAGGGAGACGCCGCCCCTGATTGCCCATGTTCCCGTGTGCGTCCACGACGACGCCGAGGAGGCCAGCCAGGCCATCGGCCAGCAGTTCCGGGGGTTTGCCCGGGCGCCCTTCTACGTAAATATGTTCGCCAACGCCGGGTTCCCGGAGGTCTCCGAGGGTTCCTGGAGCCAGGGCATGGTAGACGCCGTGGCGGTGTCGGGCAACGAGGCCCAGGTGACCCAGGGGCTACAGGACATGCTGGCCATGGGGGCCACCGAGCTGATGGCCTCGCCGGTGGCGGCGGGAGAGGACCGGGAGGCGTCGCTGGAACGCACTATGGGACTGCTGGCCCAGGTCTCCAGGTCGGTTGCCGGGTAGGGAACCGTCAATGGCATTCGTCCATGGCGCCCGCAGATTCATGTAGGAGTGCAGGAACAATGCCCATCAATTTAGCCTTCGCAGAGCCATTAGCCATAATGAATGCCCTTAAAGAGTATCTCAATCTGATTGAAGAACAGACAGAGCGCAGCTTAACCTCGGGAAAATGCGAATTAGAAGACCCATCCTGGAACCCGTTCTTTGTTCCCTACACCATGCGCGGCGTATTCCTCATTGCCATGTGGGCAGCGTATGAGCATGCTGTGTGCCACACTGCATACCTCATTGAAAAGCAACAAGGGCACCAGGGTTCTTTCAGTGATATAAGGGGAGGGCCCGACTTTCCGAAGACCGCTAGGAAATACTACAAGTGTAAGTTCCCTTTCGATCTGGCACCGAATGAACGATGCTGGCAGAAGTTGCTTTTGCTCTATGCCCTTCGTAACGCAATGGCCCATGCGAACGGGGATCTTGAATTGGTCAGGAGGTCACCGTTCAAGAAGCAAAGGAAGCGGATTATGAAAGCTATCAACACGGAAGGAGTTGGGGTTAATGAACGCTACGGCTTTATCATAGTCAGTGGCGATTTTCTGAGATGTACGTTCAAGATAGTGAAGGACGAAGTGTCGGGCCTTATGGACAGGTATACACAGTGGGACAAAGACAATAGGGCCTCACAACAAGGGCAGGAAGTCTGAGAAACATGCCGTACTTAGATTTTCTGGCTCAACCTACAAGAGGCTGGAGTGCATGACCAAAACCTCGTATCTTCTGAGGCCCATGTTGGCAATAGGTCTGGTTATTGCGGTCGTGTCCGCGGCTTTGGCGTGCGGGGGCACTGCCGACGAGGGTACGAGTAGCATGGACTTTTGGGGAAGCGCCACCGTGGAAGATGTACTGACCGAGTTGGACCGAGGCATGGACATTAATGCAAGGGACGAATCCGGCAATACACCACTGCGCTTAGCCGCGTCTTGGAATAAAGAGCCAGCGGTCGTTAAGTTGTTGTTGCACCGAGGTGCAGACGCCAACGCCAGAGATGACAGCGGTTCTACACCCCTTCACGATGCTGCGACGTTCAATGAAGAACCAGAGGTTCTTCAATCGCTGCTGGATAGGGGGGCGGACATTTTGGCGAGAGACGACTCGGGCGCTACCCCCCTGCATGATGCTGCGACGTTCAATGACGAGCCAGCAGTCATCGAGCTGTTGCTGGATAGAGGGGCCAAGATTAATGCAAGGGACGACTCGGGCGCTACCCCCCTGCATGATGCTGCGACGTTCAATGACGAGCCAGCAGTCATCGAGGTGCTGTTGGACCGGGGAGCCGACGTCAATGCAAGAGACGACTCGGGTGGTACTGCCCTGCACTTAGCCGTGTCGTGGAATAAAGAGCCAGCGGTCACTGAGGTGCTGTTGGACCGGGGAGCTGACGTCAATGCGAGAGATGACTTCGGCCAGACTCCACTGCTTTCAGCCACATTCTGGGGTTCGGTGGTACCGGTGGCAGTTATCGAGTTGCTGTTGGACCGTGGGGCGGATATCGATGCAAGATTCTTCGGCGATACTCCCCTACATAATGCCGCGAGGTCGCATGACGATCCAGCGGTCATCGAGTTGCTGTTGGAGCGGGGCGCGGATGTCAATGTAAGGGACGACTCGGGAAGTACACCCCTGCATTCGGCCGCTGGGTTTAATGAAGAACCAGCGGTCATCGAGTTGCTGCTGGACCGGGGCGCGGACATTACGGCCAGAAACTACGATGGAATGACGACGTGCCAATTTGCGGAGAAGAACGAAAATCTGGAAGACGCAGAAGTCATCCACCGGTTGTGCCCGTAGGTATTATGGGAACTCGGACGCCATATCGAAGGAGATGGAAGATGCTCAGACGCTCGGCTTCCACCGCAACCACAGACCAATTGGAGAGCTTCTACCGGGAGTTGGAGGGTTACAGCGTGGCCCCCCTGTGGACGGTGCAGGAGGAGGCGCTGGTGGCCCTCTTCAGCTTCACCGACTCGCCGGTGCTCCAAATCCCTGGGGCTGCTGCGGGAGCAGAGCCATCCCCGGGAACGCCAGCAGTCCGGGTAGTCGGCAGGAGAGAGTCATGGACGACGCCGTGAAACAAGCCCTGGAGCGCGACCACACCATCGACATTACCACCACGGGAAAACAGACGGGACAGCCCCGGCGCAAGGAGATATGGTTCCACAACATCGACGGGCGACTGTTCATCACCGGCACCCCGGGCACCCGCGACTGGTACGCCAACCTGGCGGCCAACCCGGAGTTCACCTTCCACCTGAAGGGAAGCGTCCGGGCCGACCTGCCAGCCCGGGCCACGCCCATCTCCGACCCGGAGCAGCGGCGGGACATCATCTCCCGCATCCACCAGAAGCTGGGCGGCAACCGGGACCTGCAATCCTGGGTGGCGGGCAGCCCCCTGGTGGAGGTGGAGTTGTTGAGCGGATGAAGCTGTGACCGGCTGACCCTCATCCCCGCAAGGATACCTTCATTCCGGCTCTGAGCCGGCCCCGTTTTGCAACGGGGCCGGAATCTAATCCAGGAACCCCCCGCCGTCTTTCCCGCGAAAGCGGGAATCTAGGGGGTGGGTTGAGGGGCAAGCCCTCTAACGGGCCTAGCCAGAGCCCAACACTGAAAGGAGAGAACCATCATGCAAGTTGGCGTAGTGTTTCCCCAAACGGAAATCGGGTCCGACCCCGGGGCGGTGCGCGATTACGTGCAGGCCGCCGAAGACCTGGGTTTCAATCACCTTATTGTCTACGACCACGTGCTGGGGGCCGATACCCAGCACCACCAGAATTGGCAGGGGGGCTACACCTCCAGGGACATGTTCCACGAGCCCTTCGTGGCCTTCGCCTACATGGCCGCCATCACCACCACTTTGGAGCTGGTAACGGCCATTCTGATTCTGGGCCAGCGGCAGACGGCCCTGGTGGCAAAGCAGGCGGCGGAGGTGGACCTGCTCAGCGGGGGAAGGTTGCGCCTGGGGGTGGGCATCGGCTGGAACCACGTGGAGTACGAGGCCCTGGGCGAGAATTTCCGCAACCGGGGCCGCCGCAGCGAGGAGCAGATTGAGCTGCTGCGCACCCTGTGGACCCAGGACGTGGTCAACTTTGAGGGCCGCTGGAACAAGGTGTCCCACGCCGGCATCAACCCCCTGCCGGTGCAGCGTCCCATACCCATCTGGATGGGCGCCGGAGGGCGGCAAGGCCCCATACCCCAGGACCGGGTATTGCGCCGCGTCGGTCGGCTGGCCGACGGGTGGTTCCCCCAGTTCTCGCCGGGCGACGAAGGCCGCGAAGCCATCGCCAAGGTGCGGCAGTACGCCGAGGAAGCGGGCCGAGACCCCCACAGCATCGGCATTGAGCCTCGCATCAACCTGGACGACGGCGACGCCGAGTTCTGGGCCGACCGGGCCCGGGCCTGGGAGGAGATGGGGGCGACCCACATCTCGGTCAACACCATGCGGGCCGGGTTGAGCGGGCCGCAGCAGCACATCGACGCCATCCAACGCTTCGGCGAAGTGGTGCAGGGGTAGAACGGTTCAGACACCCTCATTCCTTCGTCTGCGCTCAGGACAGGCTCCACCTTCCCACTCCTCTGGATTCCCACTTCTGCGGGAATGATGAAGGGAGACGGGAAAGGGGCCAGTCCTCTCCCCTTTGACGGAGGAGGGTTAGAGAGGAGGTGATGATACAACGGCCTCGTCTGCCCCCTCCCCTGGATTCCCGCTTTCGCGGGAATGACGGAGGGGACGGCGGGCCGAGAAATACTCCCGGCCCGCGCTGGTTGAGCGAGGGACCGCCTCCTAAAAGGCCGGGCGGTTCAGCACTGACTGGTCAATCTTGCGGGGTATCAGTTGACCATCGTCGGGAGTTCCCAGCAGTTGCCCGTCATCCACCATTATCTTGCCGCGCAGCAGCACCGTGGTGGGCCAGCCCTCAATCTCCCAGCCATCCCAGGGGCTGTAGTCCCGCAGGTGCAGATCGTCCATGCTCAGGGCCTTCTTGACCGACGGGTCGATGATGGTAATGTCGGCGTCGCTGCCCGCGGCAATGGCCCCCTTGCGGGGGTAGAGGCCCAGCATCTTGGCGGCGTTGGCGGAGGTGATGTTGACGTACTGCTCCAGTGAGACGCCCCGGCGCACCACCGCTTCAGTGTAGTTGATCCCCATGCGAATCTCGATGCCGATGTTGCCGCCCCGCACGTCCACCACGTTGCGACCGGCAATCTTGTCCAGGTAGGTGGTGAAGCTGCTGTCGGTGGCGGTGAAGGACAGGTCCCGGCGCAGCAGGCCGTCCCACAGGTGCATCCGGTCATCCTCGTACTTCAACGACGGGTAGGTGTGGTACTTCATACCGTCGTCTTCCTTGTAGTTGTCGCAGTTGAAGGATAGGGCCAGGGTCAGCACCTCGCCGTAGACGGGCAGACCGTCGCTGCGGGCCTCGGAAATGGCGTCCAGCCCGTCCTTGGCCGTCACGTGGACGAAGTAGACGCCCGTGCCGGTGCGGCGGGCCAGGCGTATTACCTGCTGGAAGGCCAGGTCTTCCACCAGCTTGGAGTGAATCTCGTGGACGTTGTACCAGTCCCACAGGCCCCGTTGTTGGGCCAGCAGGTAGTTGTACATCACCAGCTCGTCGTCCTCGCCGTGGACGGCCAGCACACCGCCATGACGGGCAATCTGGCCCATCACGTCCCCCAGACGCCCGGTGTCGATTTTGCCGACGGGGGTGAGGGTGTTGACCCGGCCCTCGGGGGGGCGGATGTCGGTGGTGAACACCTTGATGCTGGGGAACCCGGCGCTGATTAGCTCGCTGTAGCGGGAGATGGCGTCCGGAGTGCTGCCGCTGGAGTAGATGCAGTGGGTGGAGTAGTCGGTATAGGCGTTGCCCCGCCAGACGGAGATGAAATCGTTGATACCGGCGGCCAGGTCGCCCTCGTTGGGCACCGGGGCAAAGTCCATTACCGTGGTGGTGCCGCCCCAGATTGCCCCCAGGGAGTGGTCCAACGGCCCGGCGTTGGGGGTGCCGGCCACCAGTTGGCGGGCACCGGGCTGGACGTTGGCGGCAGCGTGGGCGTGGCTCTCAATACCTCCGGGCACCACAATCTTGCCGGTGGCGTCGATTACGGTGGCGCCTTCGGTGGGTAGAAAGCCGGGCAGGGCCACCACCACAATTTTCTCCCCCTGGATGCCCACGTCCCACAGGCCCGCGCCCGAGGGAGTGACCACCGTGGCCCCGGTAATGAGTTTGTCTAGCATAGCTCACCTCCACAGAATGGATGCGTTTGTTGATGGTGGGTTAGTCCCCCGACCTTTCTCCCTTCTCCGCATTTGCCTGGGTTAGAGAGTAATTTCGGGCGCCGGGACCAGGCGATGGTGGGTGGGGTCAACGGCCAGGTTAAAAATCTGAAGAGAAGTAGCGCCCAATAAGTAGCGGTTTTCGGGGCCGAAAACCACCGGGCTGGTCATTTCGCGTCCCTCGATTTTGAAGCGCGCCTCTCCCCAGCCGTAACGCTGCCTACTACCATCAGCTAAAACGAACACCAACTCCTCCTTTGGTAACAGGTGGAGTGTTTGGGTCAGCAACGATGCGGGAATCATAGAATGGGATGCTCCAGTATCGACCAAAGCGTTGACTCGTTGGAACTCACCATTAGCAGGATTGCCAACTTCAATCCATACACGAAACGTTCCCATTTCTTGATGCCTACCTTCTCCCCCAATGCACTATACCATATTGGTGAGTACAACCCTTACACGCTCAGGTTGGCCGGGTAACCGGGGATTGGACCATTTCACCCCAAAGCCTGGGCCAGGTCTTCCAACAGGTCCGCCACGTTTTCCAACCCCACGGACAGGCGCAGCAGATTGTCCGGCGTCCTGGTATCGGGCCCCTCGACGGAAGCCCGGTGCTCGATGAGGCTCTGGGTCCCGCCCAGGCTGGTGGCCCGGGTGAACACGCCCACCCGGGCCGCCACGGTCATAGCCGCCTCCTGTCCCCCGGCCACCTGGAAGGAGACCATGCCGCCGTAGTCGGACATCTGCCGGGCCGCGATGTCGTGGCCCGGGTGGTCGGGCAGGCCGGGATAGTGTACCGCCTCCACCCGGGGACTGTCCTGGAGGAAACGGGCGACCTGCATGGCGTTGGCCGAGTGGGCAGGCATCCGCAGGTGCAGGGTACGGACGCCCCGCAGCACCAGCCAGCACTCGAAGGGGGACGGCACCGCCCCGTAGGCGCTCTGGACCAACCGCACCCGCTGGAAGAATTCCGACTCTTCCTTGCCGATTACCACGCCGCCCAGCACGTCCTCGTGTCCGCCCAAATACTTGGTGGTGGAGTGGACCACCAGATTGGCCCCCAGTTCCAGGGGACGTTGCAGCATGGGGCTGGCCCAGGTACTGTCGCAGACGCATAGGGCCCCGGCCTCGGCGGCGATAGCAGCGATTTGGGCCAGGTCGGTAATCTTGAGCAGGGGGTTGGAGGGGGTCTCCACCCAGATGAGCCGGGTGTTGGGTTGCAGGGCCTCCCGCACCTGGGCCGGGTCGGTCATGTCCACGTAGGTGGCGTCCAGGCCCCAGGGGGAGAAGACCTCCCGCAGCAGCAGGGACGTGCCGTGGTAGCAGTCGTGGGGCGCGACCACGTGGTCGCCGGGGGACAGCGACTGAAAAACGGCGGCGGTGGCCGCCGAGCCCGAGGAGAAGGCGGCGGCGGAAGCTCCGCCCTCCAAGAGGGACAGGCACTCTTCCAGGGCCTGGCGATTGGGGTTGTTGGCGCGGGAGTAGACGAACCCCCGGGAGAACTGTCCGTCCGGGTCGCGCTCGAAGGTGGTGGACAGGTAGATGGGAGGAGCAACTGCTCCGGTGGCCGAATCGACGCTGTGGGCAGCCTGGGCGGCCACGGTCTCAAATCTCATGCGCTCCTCGGTACATCATTCACTAGTTGCCGGTGGTTAGCGCCAACGAGCGCCGGTATGGGCACAGTTACCGGCTCCGCTGCTGCCAGCAGCAAACCACTCCGCAGTGTATCCAGCATTTAGTTGGCGCCGGCGGCCACCCCGGCTTTTTGCCATCGCTCACGGACGGCAAGGTTACTTGTGGAAGCCGCCCTTCCCGCTCGGCGGGGCCTTGGCCTGCGGGCCGCCTCTGGTCAATGGGCAGTAACGCCCAGCAGCCTTTCCACGTCGGGCGGGCCGTTCATGCCGGGAAGGTAGCGGTATGGCGTGGGGGCGCCGGGCAGGTCCAGCCTCTGTACTATGGGGTCAATTATGCTCCAGGCCAATTCTATCTCGTCGCTGCGGGTGAACAGCGACGCATCGCCGGCAATGGCGTCCAGCAACAGGCGCTCGTAGGCGTCAGGGATGTCAATTCCCGTAAAATCCTCATCGTAGCTGAAGTCAAAGCTCACCGGGCGCATCTCCAGCCCGGCGTCGGGCACCTTGGACTGGAGTTCCAAGTGAATTCCTTCGTAGGGCTGAATGTGGATTACCAGCCGGTTGCCCGGTATGCTGGAGTCGGCGGCCATGGGAAACAGCATGTGGGGCGGGGAACGAAAGTTGATGGTCATTACCGTGTTCTTGCCAGCCATTCCCTTGCCGGAACGCAGGTAGAAGGGCACCCCCTGCCAGCGCCAATTGTCTATGAACAGCCGTAGCGCGGCGTAGGCCGGCGTCTGCGAGCCGGGGCCGACGCCGGGTTCGTTGTGGTAGCCCTGGTACTGCCCTATGACCAGGTGGTCGCCTATTTCCCGCAGGGAGGGGCGGCGCACCGCGCTCAGGGCCCGCACCTTTTCGTTGCGCAGCGCGTCGGCAGTGAAGGCGTGGGGCGGGTCCATGGCCACCAGCGCCAGCAGTTGCAGCAGGTGACTCTGGAACATATCCTTCAGCACCCCGGCCTCGTCGTAGTACTCCCCCCGGTCTCCCACCAGCACGTCTTCGTCAACGGCTATCTCCACCCGGTCAATGTAGTTGCGATTCCAAACCGGCTCGAACATGGAGTTGGCAAAGCGAAACACCAGCAGGTTCTGCACCGTCTCCTTGCCCAGGTAGTGGTCCACCCGATAGACCTGTTCCTCCCGGAGCATACTGTGGATGTGCTCGTTGAGACGCTGGGCGGTGCGCCCGTCGGAGCCGAAGGGCTTTTCCACGACGACGCGCCGCCAGCCAAGGCGGTCATCAGCCATGCCGGCGTGGGACAGCGCCGTTATCGTCTCCCAGTAAACACCGGGGGGCAGCGCCAGATAGCAGAGGCAGTTGACGACGGCCGCGTCGTCGGCAATGGTCCGCCAGGCCCGCTCCAGGGCCTCCCCGCTGGTAACGTCGGCCTGAACGTAGCCAATGCGGGAGGAGAAAGCCGCCCATTGTTCCTGGTCCGTGGGCGGGCCGTCAGCCCGCAGCAGGTCCCGAAACGCCTGGGCGTCCAGCGGGTCACGGGCAATGCCGACAATGCGCAAACCGTCGGGCAGGCGTCCCTTGCGGTGCAGGCTGAAGAGGGCCGGCATCAACTTACCCCGGGTGAGGTTGCCGGTAGCTCCCAGAATGGCGATGATGGTATCGGTCATGGCGGGCATACTTGCGTCTCACAGCGCCCGTAAGGTTACTTGTCTCACCGGGCGTTGCCTTCGCGTCCTCCTTGGGGCGCGGCGAGCTTTCCCCTAGTTTACGCTACCGAGGGCCTTACGTGCAGGGGGACGGCCAAACCGGGTCTTCCTTGGGCCATCTTGCCATCGCCGCCGCCTGCTTGCAGGGAGGTGGCTATGTGGCGGCGGCTCGGCGGGGTCTTGGCCTGCGGCCGCCACCTTCGTCATTCCCTGCCAGGCTGGCCGTCCCCCAAGTTCCTGCCGGGTGGTATGGGCAGCCGTCACCCGGCCCTCAGCCTACCGCCCCTCCTTGATCCAGTCGGCCAGCCGCTCGCCCACCAGGATGGCGGTGGCGTTGGTGTTGGCCCGGGTGACGTTGGGCAGTACCGAGCAATCGGCCACCCGCAGGTTTTCCACTCCGCGCACCCGGCAATACTGGTCGGCCACCGCCATCGGGTCCGAGCCGGGCCCCATGCGGCAGGTGCAGGAGTAGTGGCGGGAAGTTCCCACGGTGCGGAACAGGTAGTCGTCCAGCTTACCGTCGTCGGCCAATTCCTCTTCGGTGGGATTCAGCCATTCGGTGATTATGTCCCGGTAGGCCGAGTGTTCTACCAACCGGCGACAGAAGCGGACTCCCTCCCGCAGCCGCTGCCGGTCCCAGGGGTCTTCCAGGTAGTGATAGTTGAAGTAGGGTTGCACGTTGGGGTCCGCCGAGGCTATCCGCACCTCACCGACGCTGGCGGGAAGCTCCAGGGCGCAGGATAACCGGATAACCCCCTCGGGCATTACATCGCCGCTCAGGGTGGAAAACACCGAGTTGGTCATAAACATCAGGTCGTTGGGGGTGCTGGAGCCGGTGGCGGTGTAGCGCAGGGCAAAGCGGGCCTTGGCGATGTCCAGGTTCAACGCCACCCCCTCCCTGGCTCGCAGGGCGACGCTTGCCGACGGGTGGTTCTTCAGGTTTTGGCCCACTCCCGGCGAGTCGTGCACCACGGGTATGCCCACCTGGCGCAACTGGTCCGCCGGGCCGACGCCGGAGAGCATCAGCAGGTGGGGGGTGCGGATTCCGCCGGAGCTGACAACTATCTGCTCACCCTCAACCGTAAACACTTCGCCGTTGCTTTCCACCTCCACTCCCACGGCCTTCTTGCCCTCGAAGATGACGCGGCGGGCCATCCCGTTGCCCCGGATGGTCAGGTTCATCCGGTGCTGCACCGGGTTCAGGTGGGTGAGGGCGGTGCTCATGCGAATGCCCTCGGGGTTGTTCATGGGGATGAAGCTGAGGCCGTAGGGGCCGGGGCCGTTCATGTCCTCCACTTCCGGAAAACCGGCGGCCAGAACGGCCTGACGAAAGGCCGACTGGATGGGCAGGGAGGGTTCGCCGCTGCGGCGCAGCACGGGCACCGGGCCGTCGTTGCCGTGGAAGTCGTCGCGGATGTCCTGGTCGGTCTCCAACCGGCGCAGGTAGGGCAGCAGGTTAAGGTAGCTCCACTGGTCGTTGCCCCGGGCGGCCCAGTCGTCGTAGTCCTCGGGCAGTCCCCGCAGGAACACCTGGCCGTTGATGGCGCCGGAGCCGCCGACAACCTTGCCCTCGGCGACGTGGATTTCCCCCTGCACTGGGTTGATGACGCCGCGCATGGCCCAGTTGTGGGGCGCGCCCTCGGCCTCGGCATCACGGGTCTCCCCGTACTTCAGGTCGTCGGCGAGGTATTGAAAGTCGGTATAGTGGGGGCCGGCCTCCAACAGCAGCACCGAGATGTTGGGGTCCTCGGAAATCCGGGTCGCCAGGGGACAACCCGCCGATCCAGCGCCAACAATAATAACGTCGTATTTCATGCTTACCTCCGTATCACTCTAGTTGGAGCATTGGTGCTGTTTGGACCCTGGCCCCGGGCCTTCGACCGGGGAAGAAATCAGCCATTCAGAGGCGGGGTAGGACGAAGGTGCGGCCAGCCCAGCGGATGCCGCGGCCCCTACTCCCTGGCTTCACCCACATCGTCTACGGCGGAGTGGTAGGCCTTGGCCAGGTTCTTGAGGCTGGCCCGGGAGCTGGGGTGGTCCGGGCCCAGGGCCACCTGTCGTGCCGATAGGGTCTGGTGGTGCAACCGGATGGCGTCCTCGTGACGACCGACCACCTCGTAGCTGTTGGCCAAGCTGCCCCGGCTGCGCAGGGTGTCCGGGTGGTTGACGCCCAGGGCCTGCTCCCGCCGACCCAGTATTTCCTCGAACAGCCGGATGGCCTCGGGGTAGCGTCCGGCGGCGTAGTAGCAGTTGGCCAGGCTGCTGTGACCACGCAGGGTGGTGGGATGGTCGAGGCCCAGCAGCCGTTGCCAAGCCGCCAGGTTTTCCTGGAACAGGCCCAGGGCCGTATCGAATTGCTTGGCGGCCCGGTAGGCGTGGGCCAATTTATGGCGAGTGCGTAGAGTGTCCGGGCGCTCTGGAGTTGGCTGCCGCAACTGGGCTGCCAGGGTTTCTTCCAATGCGCCGATGGCGGGCTTTGCGCTGCCGCTGGAGTTGTTGTCCATATCCGCTTCCCGCCGCGCCGGTTGGGGATGGACGGAAGGGGCCGGGGCCGCTTCCTCCGCTGGGGGTGGACTTGTTACGGGATTATACTTAGGGCAATATCCTTTGGCAAACCTGGTGGGGATTACTGTAGTAGCCCGAGTTGTAACCGCACCACATATTCAACCCTTCGCATGTCTTCCAGGGACAGTACCCCCTCTTGGTCAATCAGACGCCGCTTGCTAACAGTGGTCAACTGATCGGCCAAGGCCTTGCTTTGCCGACCATCAAGACTTACGTAGGTCTCGCTGGGATACAGCCGCGTTACGTTGCTGGTCAGGGGCACTACTTGCACTCGATTCAGTTGCCTATTGGAGGCATCGTTGCTGATGATTACCGCCGGGCGGCGTTTCCGGTTTTCCCCTCCTATAGCTGGATCGAAGTCCACCCGCCAAACCTCACCTCGGTTCATCGCTCACGTACCCGATGGTGGCTTCAGCCCATTCCAGGGCTTCCAATTCCCTGGCTTCGTCCCGGGCCATTTCCCGGTAGGCTTCTTCCAAGTCTTGGTGCAGGACATGGGGACGCACTAGGTCTTCGACAAACCGGCTAATAGCCCCCCGGCCAATGACACTATGTAGGGCATCGTAAACCCTCTCGTCCAGTGTGATAGTCAGTTTCTTACGCATAACTTCAGCACCTATCTATACGTGTAGGATACGTATTTTACTTAGACCACCTGGAAGCGTCAACCGTCAACCAATGTGTTTATACCCGCTCGCCAAGGGAATACCCTCACTCCACTTCCGCCCACACCCGGCCCATGCGCTCGGTGTCGTAGCCGCCCAATCCTTCCACCTCCCGGCGAAAGTCCGGGTCTTGCAGCAGGGCCAGCAGAGGTTGGAGGGTCTCGCTCTCGTAGTGGACCCGGGGAATCACCAGGTCGTACTGCTCGTTGAGCAGGGGCATAAAGTCCAGCCCCAGGGCCCGGGCCGCGCTGAGGATACCCAGGCCAGCGTCGGCGGAGCCCCCTTGCACCGCTGCCGCCACCGCCAGGTGGCTGTACTCCTCCCGCCCGTAGCCCCGTATCTGCTGGGGAGACAGTCCCATTTCTGCCAGCTTGTATTCCAGCAGCACCCGGGTGCCCGAGCCCCGTTGCCGGTTGACAAAGCCAACGTCGGAGCGGGCCAGGTCGGCCAGGCTGTGGATGCCCTTGGGGTTGCCCGGAGCTACCATCAACCCCTGAACTCGCCCCACCAGGTTGACCAGCATAACCGGAGTTCCGGGCAGGTGGCGTTCCACGTAGGCAATGTTGTACTGGCCGGTGGCCTCATCCAGCAGGTGGCAACCGGTCAGGTGGGCCTCGCCCCGACGCAGGGCGATGAGGCCGCCCAGGCTGCCGATGTGGGAAGAAGACAGGGTCAGGCCGGGATGGCGTCGCCGCAGGTGGCTGGACAGCAGGTCCAGGGTGAGGTCGTGGCTGCCTATGGCGACGATGGTGTTCTCCACCTCGGCCAGGGGGCGCAGCAGTTCCACCATCACCTCGGTCCCGGCGTCCAGCCCCTCGGAAAAGCGGGGAATTCGCGTTATGCCGTCGGCCCGCACCAGGGACATAATCACCCCCGCGCCCCGCTGCACCGGCGTGGCGACCATCTTCTCGCCCACCCGTCCCAGCTTCACCCGCAGGAACTCATCCTCTCCCAGGGGCGACACCACCTTGCGAGTGATCCGGGCCAACACCTGGGGGCGATTCTCCTGGGGAGGCAGCCCCAACTTGCTCTGCAACCAGGGCTTGACCAGCAACTCGGCGGTCAGCACGGCGGAAACCGGGTATCCGGGCAGGCCGATGATGGGAGTAAGGGGCGCTTGCCCGTTGGGGTGGGCCGCGGAACCGCTACCACCCGCCTGGGCCACCCCCAGAACTACTGGATGGCCCGGGCGGATTGCAATGCCGTGGACCAGCAGTTGCCCCAGTCCCTCCACCACGGCGGCGGTGTAGTCCTCGGACCCGGCGGAAGAACCGGCGTTGATAATCACCAGGTCGCTGACGGCCAGAGCCTGACGGGCCGCATCGCTGATGGCGGCGAAGTCGTCGGGCGCCGGAGGGAACACCGTGGCCCGCCCGCCCCAGTCATGCACCATCCCCGCCAGCATCAGCGAGTTGTACTCGATGATGTCACCGGGCTGCACCAGACTGCCCACCGGGACCAGCTCGTTCCCGGTGGGAATGATGGCAACCCGGGGCTGCTGCCGCACCGGCAGATGGGTCAGCCCGGCGGCGGCGCAGGCCCCCAGGTCCACCGGGCCGATTCGGTGGCTCTCGGGGAGGACCAACTCGGTGGCGACGATGTCCTCTCCCAGGGGCCTAACGTGCTGCCAGGGGGCCACCGGGGCCATCACCCGTACCGCGCCATCGTCCAGCCGGTGCAGGTGCTCAATCATCACCACGGCGTCGAACCCCGTCGGCATGGGGTCTCCGGTATCCACCCACACCGCCTGTGAATCCGGTTGCAGGGTGACGGGGGCGGTCTCGGTGGCCCCGGCGGTATCGGCGGCCCGCACCGCCACGCCGTCCATGGCGGCGGCGTCATGGTGGGGCGAGGAAGCCTCCGCCCAGATGGGCCGGGCGGTGACCCGACCCTGGGCCTGGGCCAGGGGCAGCGACTCCTGGGGCATGGGCAACAGGGAGCCCGCCTCTTCCAGCGCGCCGAAGAAGCGGCTAGTGGCCTCATCCAAGGGAATGTCGGTGAGAAAGTAGCGGCGTTGGTGATGGCGCTGATGGCCGGATGTCATGGGTCATACCCGTCCAGTTTCTAAGTTCTTCAAAGGAGGATTGGGGATTTCGTTGGCCGTGTCTCCGTCCAACTTTCACCCCCCTCTAACTCTCCCCCGTCAATGCGGAGAGGACTGGCCCCACCCCTGGATTCCTGCCCCCTTCTGCAAGGGGGCAGGCTCTCCGCCGGAATGACGGGTTTTTGGCCCGACGGCGCTGACAAATCCCTGCCCCTTGGTGGGGGAAGGTTGGAATGGGAGTGACGGGCCACGGCCATGCGCCCCACTTCAGAAGCGGCGGACCAGCACGTCCTCCCCGGCGTAGAGGCCCGCCCGGTCCAGGGGCACCTTAGCCAGCCCATCGGCGCCCACCAGGGTGAAGATTAGGTTGGACTTGCCGAATATTGGTTCCGCCAGCCACTTTTCAACCAGGTCGTCCCCCGACGCGGAAGCATGGGTTAAGGCCGCGCCTTTGGCTGCGGACGGGGCAAGGCGTACCAACCGCACCGGCACGTAGTCCTCCCTACCGGGGGCCGAGGCAATATCTTGGGAAAGCTGGGCCACCAGGGTGCCGGGTTCCGGCGCGGCGGCCCCGCAAAGGTGGTACAGCAAGGGCCGCACCAGCAGGTCGAACACAATCATGGCCGACACCGGGTTGCCCGGCAGACCGAAGGCCGGCTTCCCTTGGGCCAAGCCCACGATGGCCGGTTTGCCGGGACGCAGGGACAGCCCGTGCACCAGGGTTCCCGGCTCTCCCAGGGCGTTGATGATGTCGGCAGTCAGGTCTCGAATGCTGACCGAGCTTCCCGCGGAGAACACCAGCACGTCGGCCTGCTCCAACCCCCGACGGGCGGCGGCCAACTGCTGCTGGTAATCGTCCCGGACTATGCCCAAGGGGATGGGCACTCCCCCCGACTGCCGCACCAGCGCGCCGATGGTGTAGGTGTTGATGTCCCGAATCTGTCCCGGGCCGGGTTCCAGGTGCGGGGCCACCACCTCGTCGCCCATGGACAGGATGGCGACCAGGGGCTGACGGGCAACCCGGACTCGGGTAATTCCCAGGGCGGTCAGCGCCCCCAGGTCCTGGGGACGCATCAGGTGACCCGAGGGCAGGACCAGGTCTCCCGGGGTAATATCCTCTCCCACCTGCACCACGTTTTCCCCGGGAGCTACCGGGCGCACCACTTCGATGATGCCCCCGTCCACCTGCTGGGTGTCCTCCACCATCACCACGGCGTCGGCGTTGCCCGCCAACATCCCGCCGGTGTAGGTGGTGGCTGCCTGGCCCACGTCCACGGAAACCGGGGCCGCCTGGCCCATGGGGACTTCGCCCACCAGGTCGAAGTAGGCGGGCAGACCCTCAGTGGCCCCGTAGGTGTCGGCGGCCCGCAGAGAGTAGCCGTCCACGGTGGAGCGGGGAAAGGATGGCAGGGTCTCCCCGGAGTAGGTCTCCCCGGCGGTTATGCGGCCCAGGGCCTGCTCGACGGGGACAATTTCCGCCGGGACAAATGCCGACGGTGGCAGACGTTCCAGCAACACCTGGAGCGCCTGCTGCGGGGGCAATACGTTGAAGAACTCCGGCATGGCTTACGGCCTTGGCTTGGAAATGGGGCTGCCACCATTATATGGGGCATATCCGGTGGGCGATAGCCGGGGCGCCCCCTCTTCCCAGGGCCTTTCGATTATTGAAGTAGGACCAGGTAGCCTTCCCGTCAGGATTACCACCCCGGTTATTCTGCGGAGCCCTACCCTTTGTCATTCTGAGGAGCTTGCGACGAAGAATCTGAAATGTGGTGGTAGCAAGAAAGGTTTGGACACCCAACACTTTAGACCCTTCGCTCCGCTCAGGGTGACAGGAAGGGGCGCAGGGTGACAATCCGAAGACCCTGCCCCTTCTCCACCTCTCCCTGGGGAGAGGTGGAGCCTGTCCCAAGTGAGCCGAAGAAATGGGGGTGGCTCCAGGTCACTCCTGCCGTGTCGAAGGGCCAACGCCCCGGCCCAGGGTTGGCACGCAAGCCGGGTACGTGTAATAATACCCCGTACATTTTGCCCCGGCGCGAGTACGGACAAGACTATTGGTAGATAACAGCCTATCTCCCCACGGCGGCACCCTGGTCGAGCGGGTGTCTCCCCTCAAGGACGGCGGGGCTGCCGAAGCCCTGGGCCTGCCCCGGGTGGCCGTGCGCGACCAGATTGCCCGGGAGTGCATCAACATCGCCTACGGGTTTTTCTCGCCCCTGGAAGGCTTCATGGGCCGGGACGACCTAGATGCGGTGGCCCGGGACATGCGCCTGAGCAGCGGCTACGTGTGGAGCATTCCCATCGTCTTCGACCTCTCCGACGCCGAGGTGTCGCGGTTGGGCCTTGCCAATGGGGACCGTCTGCTGCTGACCTACCAGGACCAACCCCTGGCCACCCTAGAAGTGTCGGAGGTCTACTCCTACGACAAGGAATTTCTGGCCCAGCAGGTCTACGGCGCCACCGACCCAGCCCATCCCGGGGTGGAACGCACCTACGCCTACCAGCAGAACTTCATCGGCGGGGCCGTCACCCTGGTGAATCCGCCGGTTATCAATCCACCCTTCGACCGCTACTGGATGACCCCCCGGCAACTGCGCCAGGCTCTGGACAGGCAGGGTTGGTCCCAGGTGGTGGCCCACCAGACCCGCAACGTGCCCCACTCGGGCCACGAGTGGTTGATGAAAGGGGCCTGGCTGGCCGCCCAGGCCGACGGGGTGTTGGTCAGCGCGGTCATCGGCGAAAAGAAGCCCGGCGACTACATCGACGAGGCCATTGTCCTGGCCCACCAGCGCCTGCGGGACGCCGGATTTTTCCGCCCCGACGTTCACCTGGTATCCACACTGCTATGGGATATGCGCTACGCCGGACCCCGGGAGGCGGTGTTCCACGCCCTGGTACGCAAGAACATGGGCTGCACCCACCACATGTTCGGTCGGGACCATGCCGGGGTGGGCAGCTACTACGATACCTACGCCGCCCACGAGATATTCGAGCAATTGCCCGACCTGGGCATCAAGTCGGTGCTGACCAAAGAGTGGTGGTACTGCCCCACCTGCGCCGGCGTGGCCTACGAGGGCCTGTGCGGGCACCCGGAGCAGCGCCAGGAGCTATCCGGCACTTTCATCAGGAGCATCATCCAGGGCGGGGTCGAACCGGCCCCCCTCACCCTGCGCCCGGAGGTGCTGGAGGTGGTCCAAGAGTGCGCCCAAAAGTACGGCTTCGGCTCTCCCTTCGTGGGCCAACAGTACCTGGAAAACCGCACCCCGGTGATGTCCATGCCCGCGTTGGAGAGTGCTGGCTGTACCTGTAGTGGCACATAGAGTATTTGTTGAAAACCCCCGCCCAGTGGAGCGGGGGTTTTATATTGAGTACGCACCGTTAGGAGGACTGGTATGCCGACCTACGTAAACCCCAACGCCTGCAACGCCTGCGCCGAGGAGCACCTGGGGCCCCTCTGCGTCTACATTTGCCCCAACGACCTGATGGTGTTGGACACCGACTCCATGCCATCGCCGCCGCCCGCAAGGGTGGGTTCTCTAAATTCGGGCGGCGGCTCGGCGGGGGTAACGGGCAAGGCGTTCAACCAGGAACCGGGGCTGTGCTCCGAGTGCTACGCCTGTGTTAAGCTCTGCCCCCAGGAGGCCATCCACGTCCGGGGTTACGCCGACTTCGTGCCCCTGGGCGCTTCGGTGCAACCGAGAAAATCCCCCCCACCCCCCTTTGCTAAAGGGGGAGACCGGGGGATTTACGGGCTCACCTGGACGGTGCATTTCCGAGACGGTCGGGAGTTGCAGTTCACCTACCCCTCGCGTACCACCCCGGTCGGTTCCAGCGAACCCTACCAGGGGTTCACCGAAGACCCGGTGGCCGACCTGAAAGGACAGGGCCTGGCCGGAGAGTCCCTCTGGCTGGGGGTTGACCAACTGCCCACACCCAACTAGTCCCGCCGTTTGGCGCGCCCCGTAGACTCACAATAAACAGCCTTTGGCTTCAGGCGGGCCGCAGCCCAAGACCCGGCCCGGGGCCGGCGTTTAGAGAACCCTCCCCTACGGCGGGCCTGGGCAATTTGGAAGGAAGGAACTCGTCATGGCATTACCTACTACTGAAACTGTCGAATGCGACATCCTGATTATCGGCGGAGGCATGTCCGGTTGCGGCGCCGCCTTCGAGGCCAACTACTGGGGAAAAGACCTGCGGGTGGTGATGGTGGAGAAGGCCGTCATCGAGCGCAGCGGCGCAACCGGAGAGGGCCTTTCCGCCATCAACTGCTACATGGGGCAGCGTTACGGCTGGAACACCCCGGAGGACTTCGTTCACTACGTGGTCAATGACATGATGGGGCTGGCCCGGGAGGACCTGGTGTATGACGTGGGCCGCCATGTGGACTCCTCGGTACACCTGTTGGAGGAGTGGGGGCTGCCCATCTGGAAGAAGGAGAACGGCGAGTACGAGCGCATTGGCCGCTGGCAGATTCCCATCCACGGGGAGTCCATCAAGCCGGTCACCGCCGAGCCCGCCCGCAAAGCCCTGGGCGAGGGCAACCTGTACGAGCGGGTCGTCGTGACCCATCTGCTCACCGACGCCAACGATGGCGGGAGAGTCAGCGGGGCCATCGGCTTTGCCGTCCGGGAGAACAAGTTTTACGTCTTCAAGGCCAAGGCCGTCATCATCACCACCGGCGGGGCCTCCAACGTGTTCCGGCCCCGGTCGGTGAACGAAGGGCTGGGCCGCACCTGGTACTCGGTCTTCGCCACCGGCTCCGCCTACGGCTTGATGATTCCCATCGGCACCGAGATGACCCAGATGGAGCACCGCTTTGTGCCCACCCGCTTCAAGGACGGCTACGGCCCGGTGGGTATGTGGTTCCAGTATTTCCACGCCCGGGTGACCAACGCCCTGGGCGAGGACTACACCGTGACCCGGGATGACGAGCTGCGCAAGTACGAGCCCTACGGGTCGGCAATCCCCACGCCCACCCCCCTGCGCAACCACCAGATGTTCCTGGATATTCGAGACGGCCTGGGGCCCATGTACATGCGTACTGAAGAGGCGATGCAGAAGCTGGCCGAGGGCGACCCGGCTAAGATGGAGCAGGTACGGCAGGAGGCCTGGGAAGACTTCCTGGACATGACCATCGCCCAGGCCCTCACCTGGGCCTCCCAGAACATCGCCCCCGAGGAAACGCCCTCGGAGGTGGTGCTGGCCGAGCCCTACATCATGGGTTCCCACTCGGGCGAGTCCGGGGCCTGGGTCAGCGGCCCGGGGGACGTGGCCGGACCAGAATACTTCTGGGGCTACAACCGGATGACCACCATCCAGGGCCTGTTCGCCGCTGGCGACGGCGTGGGCGCAGCGCCCCACAAGTTCTCCTCCGGCTCCTTTACCGAGGGCCGCCTGGCCGCCAAGGCCGCCGTGAACTTCGTCCTGGAAAACCCCCAGTCTCCCACCACCAGCGACGCCCAGGTCCGGCAGGTCCAGGAGAGCATCTGGAGCCCGCTGGAGACTTTCGACAAGTTCAAGGGGGTCTCATCGGCGGAAGAGATTAACCCCAACTACATCACCCCCCAACAGGGCCTGGTGCGGTTGCAGAAGATTATGGACGAGTATGCCGGCGGGACTTCCGCCTGGTATACCACCAACGGCCCCACCCTGGAGCGAGGCATCGCTCTGATCGAGATGCTGCGGGAAGACCTGAAACACCTGGGAGCACGGAACCGGCATGAGCTGATGCGCTGCTGGGAACTGGTGCATCGGGCCTGGGTGGGCGAGGCCCACATGCGCCACCTGCTGCACCGCCAGGAAACGCGGTGGCCCGGCTACTACTACCGCGCCGACTACCCCAACCTGGACGACGCCAACTGGCGGGTCTTTGTCAATTCCCGCTTCGACGCCCAAACGGGCAGTTGGAACGTGTTTACCAAGCCGTATATCCCAATATTCAAGTAGGGTCTAAGACCAACCAAGGCGGAGAGGATAAACCCCTTGCCCCGCTCCATCCCTGGATTCCGGCCTCCGCCGGAATGACGGTGCGGGCGCCGCGCCGCTCATGGTGGGCCTGTCGGACCATATCCCAGGATGAGGAGACCCGTAGGGACCCACAGCCGTGCGCCCGGTTCTCGCCTTTTGCGGGGCCTTCCCAATCCCCGGCCCGGCAACGTCCCAAGGTAAGGGATGTGGCGCCGTACCCACCCTGACCCAGGGGTTGTTGGCCCATGGCCCAAGACCAACATGGCAGAGAAGCCAATCAAGCCGTCGGCAGGCCGGATGCTCCGGCATCGGCGGCACGCCCGCAGCGGCCCCCCCGTCGGCGTGGACTGCAAACCTTTTCCTCCATCCAAAACAGCGTAGATTACCGCTACCTGTTCTTCGGCAACCTGTTTGCCAACTGCGCCCAATGGTTGCAGTTCATCAGCATCGGCTGGCTGGCCCTGGATGTCAGCGGCTCGGCGTTTCACTCCATCATGGCGGTGGCGTTGCGGGCCATGCCCACCCTGCTGCTGGGGCCGTGGGCGGGCGTGCTGGCCGACCGCTACGACCGGCGCAAACTGGCCCTGGCGGTGCAGGTGATTCTGGCGGTCATCGCCCTGGTCTTCGCCATCATGGTGGCCCAGGGACGGGTGGACACCATCTGGCACATCTACATCTACACCGTGGTCACGGGTCTGGCCTTCTCCATCAAACAGCCGGTGCGCCAGGCCCTTATCGCCAACACCGTCCACCCGGCGGACATGGCCAACGCCCTGGCACTTAGCGCCATGACCACCACCTCCATGCGGCTCACCGGCGCGGCCATCGGCGGCATCCTCATCGAGATCGAGTTGCTGGACTTCCATTGGAACTTCTTCTTCGAGGCGACCCTGTACCTGGGGGTCATCATCCTGCTGCTGCCCATGCGCACCCCCTTCCAGGAAGAAAGCACCGCCCGCCGGTCCTCACCCCTGTCCAACCTGCTGGAGGGGTTGGGGTACATCCTGAAGAGCCGCATCATGCTGCAACTGATGGCGATGAACTTCGCGCGCACGGCGGTTTTCATGCCCCTGCTGATGCTGCTGCCAGCCTACACCACCCAATCGCTGGACGCCGGGGCCGGCGTGGGCACGGCGATGGTGGTGAGCATGGGCATCGGGGGAGTGACGGCCACCTTCATTATGTCCACCTGGGGATTCTTCACCAAGAAGGGCCTGGTATGCCTGCTGACCATGCTGTCGGGCTCCGCTGTGGTGCTCACTTTAGGACTCTCCCATTGGGTCTGGCTCTCGGTGCCGGTGATGGTGGTCATGGGGCTGTCCCAAAGCCACTTCATAGTCAGCAACCAGACCCTGGTGCAGACGATAGTGCCCGACACCCTGCGGGGGCGGGTATCCAGCGTGTGGCACTACGAGATGGGACTGATACCCCTGTTCGCCGGAGGCATCGGCGCTGGGGCGGAGTTGGTTGGCATCGGCGCGGCCATGACCTGGGTTGGCGCGCTGGCCCTGGTGGTGGGGACTTTCTTCTTGGTGCGGTTCCGGGACATCCGCCAGTTGGACTAGGGCGGGCCCGCCGTGCCCGGAAGCCAGTACCGCTCATGCCGCGCCTGTCGAAGGATTCCCCATCGGAGTGCCCCTCACACCCCTGGATTCCCGCCTCCGCGGGAATGACGGTGGCCTTGCAGTCCAGGTAAGGGAATGAAAAGCCCCTATTTTCACGGGAATGACGGGGGTTACTGGCCCAACCGTTGGGGTGGGCCAGTACAAATCCGGCAAGGACTTTTGAAAGTCCCGGGGCTTCTCCCGGAGCGCCGTTGCGAAAACCCCACCCACCCAGTATCCTGTCCCTGGGGCAGCGGGCGAGCCGGGTATGACAATGCGCAACCCCCCAGAGTTCCAATTGCCTGCCCCGCCAGAGGTGACGGCCCGTGGGATTCACCCGCCGCTTGGTCCAGTTTGCCCAGGACAACTTCGATTTCGACTCTCTGTCCCCCCAGTTGGTGAGCCAGTCCAAGGACATGATGCTCAACGCCGCCGCGGCGGCCCTGGCGGCGGCGGCCCAGCCCGAGGGCGAGACCATCACCCAGTTTGTCCAGGAGATGCGGGGCAACGGGCGGTGTACCGTCATCGGGCGGGGGATGCGTTCCTCCCCGGTGTTGGCGGCCCTGGCCAATGGCCTGATGGTGCACCTGCTGGACTTCGACGACGAAGTAATCCCCCGGGGCAGCCATCCCAGCGGCGCAATTTTCCCGGTGGTGATGGCCCTGGGGGAGATGAACGGCTATTCGGGCCGGGACACCCTCACCGCCTTCATCCTGGGCTGCGAGATAGCCGGCAAGCTGGTCCCGCTGGTCAACCCGGAAGCGGACCCTCCCAGACCCCCCTTATCCCAACCCTGGCACCAGGACGCCATTGCCGGGGCCATCGGCGCAACCGTAGCCGCCGGGCTGCTGCTGGGGTTGGACTCGGAACAGATGGAGCACGCCCTGGGAATCGCCAGCGGGGAAGCCTCGGGAATCGGGACCAACCTGCCGACTCCTACCCGGGCGTTGCAGGGCGGACGGGCTTCGATGAACGCCGTCATGGCCGCTTCCCTGGCCCAGCGGGGTTTTACCGCCGCCCTGGGTTCCATCGAGAGTCCCGGGGGGCTCTTGGGCCAGCGGCTTGTCCGGGCCGAATTCGATGAGGAAGAGTTTTGGGCGCGCTTGGCAAACCCCTTCGACATCATTGACCCCGGCGTGACCCTGAAGCTCTACCCCTGCGCCTCGGCCAGCCATACATCCATCGAAGCGGTGGTTCAGCTAATGCAGCAGTACCGACTGGACCCCAGCGGGGTGGAATCGGTGCGGGTGAGCATCACCCCCCTGACCCAGGAGTCCCTTCCCTTCGCCACCCCGCAAAACGGGTGGGAAGCCCGGGCCTGCCTCAGCTACCTGGTGGCGGCCTCCCTGATGCACGGCCACCCCCTCATCGACTTCTTCTCCGAGGCGGCGGTGCAGGACACCGGGGTGCGCAACATGATGGACCGGGTGGTAGTGGTGGCCGACCAGGAGGCCACGGGGGTCAGCCTACACCCCAGCGAGGTAACCATGACCCTGGCCGACGGCGCCCAACTGCGGCACCGGGTGGACTTTGCCCGGGGCCAGCCGGAGTTGCCCCTGGACTCGGAGGACCTGGACGCCAAGTTTCTCTACTGCACCCGGTACATACTGCCGCCGGACCACATCCAGGAAGCCATCGAGAGCTTCCGCGACCTGGAGAACATCGAAAACATAACCGGCATGACCTCGGTGCTGGGGGGTTGATCCAGTTCTTTTACAGATTTTTGTAGGCAAAAGCCCGCGCCGGGTGGGCCTGAGACCCCGTCCCACCCAAGCCCCCCACCCCTGGATTCCGGCCTCCGCCGGAATGACGGTTTTTTTGGAGAGGACTGGCCCTTATCCTTGACTTTCTAGACTCCGCTGGTGGCGGGCCCATCAGACCACGGCCAGACCCGGGGAGGACGCCGTCAATACTGGAACTCCATCCGCACCGGGCTGAAGATGTCCAGGGCCTTGGCGGGTATGTCGTAGCACTTGGCGTAGTGCTCCACGTTGCCGGGGATGATGTACATGTCGCCCGGCTTCAGCAGACGCACCTCGCCATCGATGCCCATCTCCATTTCCCCCTCGATGACGATGCCGCCCTGCTCGTGCATGTGGACGTGGGGAGGCACCTCGGAGTTGGCTTCAATCTCCACCAGGGATAGAAGCATGTTCTCTCCCCAAAAGGTGCGGGTCTGGGCGCCGGGTACCAGGTCCATCTTATTGCGGCTCTCGGCATCTATGAAGTAGGACATATTCGCTCCTGGAAAATTCTCGACTGCTCTTCCGCCCGGCCAGCGAGGCCGACGCCGGACTGCTGGGGGCAACCCCTTCCTTTCGGGGGACTGGGATAGCGGGCTGGGGTTGACCGCGTCTCCCAACCATATTATGCGGGGCCACCCGCCACGGCAAGGGATGGGGGGTATTCCCAGGTCTTTTCGATTGTTGGGCTACCCTGTTGCCTCCCCCTTTCGCGAAAGTGGGGGCTATCCGCCACCCCAGCCCTTGGATTCCCGCTTTCGCAGGAATGACGAGGGAAGGGCCGAGAATGACGGGTGAAACAAAGGGCCTCTCAGGACAATTGAAAGACCCTGGGGGTATTCCCTGCCGCGCTTCCCAGGAAGAGGGACAACCCTGCTAGGAGAACCCCAGACGCCTTTCGTTAAGGCTGACATAGCGGTTGCCGCTGCCGATGACCAGGTGGTCCAGGAGCTGGATACCCAGGGTTTCTCCGGCGGAGACCAGCTCCCGGGTGATGGAAACGTCCTCGGGACTGGGGGTGGGGTCGCCCGAGGGATGATTGTGCACCACTATGATGGAGGGGGCGTTGTCCCGTACCGCCGGTCGAAACACCTCGGCGGGGCGCACCATCGAGCTGTTCACGTTGCCCACGTAAATTTCCTGGACGCTGAGCACCTCGTTCTTGGTGTTCAACAGCAGGGCCTTCAGGTGCTCCTGGGGCAGCGGGGCCATCTCCGCCATCAACAGGTTGGCCACATCCTCCGGGGAGCGGATGGTAGCCCTCTCCTCGGGAGCCAGGGAGACAAAGCGCCGCCCCAGTTCCAGCCCGGCCAGCAACTGGCTGGCCTTGGCCTCGCTGAGACCCCGTTGGGCGCACAACTCGGCGAAGGAACTGCGGCCCAGACCGGCCAGGCCGTTCAACTGGGCCAGCAGCCGGGACGATAGGGACAGGACGTTTTCTCCGCGCAATCCGGTGCGCAGCAGAATGGCGACCAACTCGGTGTTGCTCAGGTACCTGGCCCCGTACTCCTTCAGCCGCTCCCGGGGCCGCTCTCCCTGGGGCAAGTCGCGAATGGTGGGCCGGTAAGCCTCTTCCGCGCCGCTGTCGGATGGGGGAATATCGGGCGTTTGCATGGGCGTTGGCGCTCCGGGGATAAATTGCTGGGCTGCCAGCAACAGTTTAGCAGCTACCCGAAGTTAATGCGGGGGCCGGAGGCCAGGACGGCAGCGCGCAGCATTGAAGGGCGTCAAAGGACTAAAGAGGGGCTTTCCAGGCACAGACTAAAGAAGATTGGAGCGGAAGATGGGATTCGAACCCACGACCCTCTCCTTGGCAAGGAGATGCTCTACCACTGAGCCACTTCCGCTCGTTACGGTCAGCCGCAGCAGGCGGCCTTGAAGGTGCGATAGATAGTATACCAATTATATTGGGGTGGCAAGGGGTTGTCCATAGCTGCTGCGGAAGAAATCTGGGTCTTTTTATTGACCAGGGAATTCCGCTCATGGTGAGCTTGTCGAACCATCATGGTGGGCCGGTCCTTCGACAAGCCCAGAGCCTGCGCCGGGCTTGGCCCGGTGGTGAGCGGACTTAATCCTGAGCAACGACAAACGACAATTGAATGGCCCTGCACTGATACCCCGGCAATCGACGCGGTTGGCCTCCTGTGCTACACTCGGCTCAAACTAATGTTCTGTATACATGGCGCGGGTGGGGGAAGTGCAATGCCCCTATTGTGAGACAAACGTACCAGCCGGGTAACGGCCCCAGGTTTTTCCTGTACCAACAATCGGCGGAGCTGTCGGGCTCTCTGGGCCGACTGGTAGAGTCGGCCCAGGGGGGCGACCCGCTGGCTCCGGTTACGGTGGTCGGCCCTTCCACCTACGCCAACCTGACCCTGCGCCACGGCCTGGCCCGCAATGGGTTCGCCAACGTCCGGTTCCTGGTATTCCCCCGCCTGGCCGAGTTCTTGGGCGCGCCGTCCCTGGCAGCCCAGGGCCGCCGACCCCTGACCGCCGTTCTGGAGAGTGCGTCAGTCCGGGCGGCAATGGGCGGGACATCCGGCGTCCTCTCGGAGCTTCGCTCCCACACCTCCGCCATTCAGAGCGTCAAGAGAGCCTTCCGCCAGCTTCGCCACGCCTCCGAGGCGGCGCGTTGACCAGCCTGGGCAGCCGGGACCAACTCCGCCGGGAAGTGGTGGGGTTGTACCGCAGCTTTCGCCAACACACCCGGGAATTCTACGACGCGGAGGACCTGACCCGGGCCGCCGCCGCCGCGGTGCGCAGGGGCCAGGCAACCGGACTGGCCGACCTGGGGTCCATCCTGTTTTTCCAGGTGCGCGGCCTCAGCCCGGGGCAGAGAGACCTGGTTGCAGCCCTGGCGGAGTTGGGACGGTGCGCCTTATTTCTGGGCCTAACCGGGGACGATGAGGCCGACGCCCCGGCGGAGGCCCTGGCCCAAGAGCTATCCCCCTTCCTGGGCAGCCCGGAGCGGTCGGCCCCCACCGGGGCAGCCGGGCCTGGCGTCCCCTCCCCGGCAGTCAATAGGCTGCTGATTGCGCCCGACCCCCACGAGGAAGTCCGGTGGGTGATACGCCAACTGGCGGCCCACGCCGAAACGGGGATGCCCTTCCGCCGAATGGCGGCGCTCTACGGGGCCCAGGCCCCCTACAACACCCTGGTACGGGAGGAGTTGCTGCTCGCCGGCTTCCCGGTTGCCGGCCCAAATCCTTCGCCCCTGTCCAAGACTGCCGTGGGCCGGACCCTCACCGGCCTCCTGCAACTTTCCCTGGGCGAGCTTCCCCGGGATGGCGTCACGACTACTAGTCGTATAGCTTATATCGTTGCAATCCAGCTTGAGAGGTATGCTATGGGCATTGACTCGCTAACGCGACGGGACGACGGCTCCAAAGTTGTGGTCCCCGTTTCCCACGATGATTGGCAGCAGTGGGTAAGCGCAGGACGGACCCGGAACTGGATGCTGGACGACCCGCTCCTAGACTGGCTGCAACTGTATGGCAAGTACCACGATTACCTGCCAAAGCAAGAATTGGCCGACTATGACAAGGGCCTGGACTTTCTCGCGTTTATTTTCGATAAGGGTAGAGAATTCGAGGCTGGCATACTCCGACTGTTTCAAGACCAATACGAGGTGACTACAGTCGCCCAAGACTACCGGGAAATCAGCCGGCTGGATAAGGCTGAAGAGACCTTTGAGGTGATGCGGCGGGGTGTGCCCATCATCTATCAGGCAGTGTTATGGGACGCCCAAAGTTTGAATTACGGCTCGCCCGATTTCCTGATACGCAGCGATGTGCTTCACAACCTGTTCCCCGGGTCTTTTTCGGATAAGGAAGCGGAGACGTCCGCCCCTGACTTGGGAGCGGGCGGCTGGCACTACCGCGTGGTGGACACCAAGTTTACGACGCTGCACCTGAATGCCCGTGGCTCGGAGGTTAGCAACGATGGCAGCGGGCCGGCGTATAAGGCGCAATTGTATATCTACAACCGGATGCTGGGGCGACTACAGGGCTTCGAGCCGTCCGAATCGTATCTGCTGGGTCGTGGCTGGCAGCGACGGCAAGGCGGCGTCCCCTATCGTGGCTCTAGTGCGATGGAACGTTTGGGGCCGGTCCCCCAGAATGGAACTGTCGCCAACGGAGTCCCCATCGCAAACGCAGTGGAAGACGCCCTTCACTGGGTACGAAGGGTTCGGACTGAGGGCAAAGACTGGCAACTTCTGCCGGAGCCGTCAGTGCGCGAACTCTATCCAAACATGAGCAATGCTGACGACGGCAACATATTGCTAGAAATCAGCCCCTCCGAAGCGGAACCCGGCTTTGATGAGGAAGAATCCGTCGGCCAGTGGATGGGTGTCAAAAAGTGGCTAGCCGGCGAGTTGAAAGAGTTGACCCAACTGTGGCAAGTTGGCGTCGCCAAGCGTGAACAGGCCCACGAGGCTGGCATCTACCGTTGGGACGACCCGCAAGTTACGCCTGCGGCAGTGGGCGTCAGTGGCCCCAAAACCGGGCCTACTCTGGAGCAACTGCTGGCCGTCAATACCGATGACGGTCCGCCAGTTCGCCCTTGGCGAATCGAAAAGACTAGGGACGAATGGCACATGACTCCCCTTGTCGAGTTCTACGTGGACTTCGAGTTTTGCAGTGACCTGAACGATGATTTTTCCAAACTTCCGGACAAGGGCGGGCAGCCGCTAATCTTTATGATTGGATGCGGACACCCGGAAAATGGGGAGTGGCAGTTCAAGTCGTTGGTTGCGCATTGCCTGACTGAGGAGGAGGAACTCCGCATTATTCGGGAATGGGTGGCACATATGTCTTCCGTCCGCGACCGGCTCGACCCGGCCAATGGGAAGCCTCGCATTTTCCACTGGCCGGCTGCGGAGTTAACCGCGCTGGAAAGCGCCTACAACTCGGCCAGGGTAAGGCATCAGGAACACGCCGACTGGCCCGAACTAGGCTGGTACGACTTCCTGACGAAAGTGATGCGAGAAGTGCCTGTAGTGGTCCGAGGGGCGTTGGGCTTCGGTTTGAAAGCAGTTGCCAATGCCATGCACTCTCACAGCCTCATCGAAACCGACTGGGCCGATAGCCCCATTGACGGCCTTGGCGCGATGGTGGGAGCGTGGCGCTGCGACGAGGAAGCGCAGAAGCTGGGTGTGCCGATGACCCGGTTGTCGCTAATGGACGATATTGCCCGCTACAACGAAGTTGACTGCAAGGTAATGATGGAGATTGTCCGCTACCTTCGGGCCAACCATTAACGGGAAGCTCAGGGTGCCATAGACGATGAGGATGAGACCTTCAGCCACTCGTTGCGGGCCTTCCTACAGTGGGTGGAAGGCCAGGCCGCCAGGGCGCGCGGGTCACGGAAGTCCCGGTGCCCGAGGGCGAAGAAGAGGCGGTCCGAGTTATGACCGTCCACGCCGCCAAGGGGCTGGAATTCCCGGTATGGACTCCCGCCTTTCGACGGGGTGACGGCAGGCACGGCTGGTTGCCCCTACCCAGTTTCATCCTCCGCTCACCACCCCGCGCGCGCCACTCATCCTGAGCTTGTCGAAGGACGGGTTTTGAGAGGAGCAAAGGGCATGAGTTCCCCGCCAGCGCAGGCCCTCCCCACCCCTGGATTCCGGCCTCTGCCGGAATGACGGCGGTGGGTGGCGGCCTGGCCGGTGGAGAGGAGGTCTTTCCGGCAAGGCCCCTTTATGGTGTGGGTCTGTCCCGGCTGTCCGAAACCCAGTAGGGGCGCACAGCCGTGCGCCCCTACCCGTCTTACTACAGCAGCTACCCGCCGCCGGCGCTCAGGCCCGGCGCAGTTTGGGGTCCAGGTAGTCCCGCAGCCAGTCGCCGAAGAAGTTGAACGCCATCACCACTATGGTAATCGCCACACCGGGGAAGAGGGACAGCCACCACATATCCAGGATAACGTTCCGGCCCTCGGATACCATGATCCCCCAGGCCGGCGAACCCGGGGCCAGCCCCAAGCCCAGGAAGCTCAGGGAGGCTTCCAGGAGGATGACCTGCCCCACCTGAAGGCTGGTCAACACCATCAGCGTATTGACCACGTTGGGGAAGATATGCCGGATGATAATTAACGGCGGGCTGACTCCGGCGATTCGCGCCAGGACAACGTAGTCCCGCTCCTTGATGCTCAGGGTATCCCCCCGAATCATCCGGGCAAACCTGGCCCACACGGTGACGGCCACCGCGATGATGATGTTCTCCGTGCCCTGTCCCAACAGGACGACAATTACCAGGGCCACCAGAATAGTGGGGAACCCCATCACAGCGTCGGCGATGCGCATGATGGTGGCCCCAATCAACCCTCCCATGTATCCGGCAATCAGGCCCAGAACGGTGCCCACAATGGCCCCGGTAGCCAGGGCCACCAGGCTGATGTAGACGGTGGTGCGCGCCCCGTAAATGAGCCGGCTCAAAATGTCCCGTCCCAGGATGTCGGTGCCCAGGGGGTACTCGCTGGTCTGGCCCGGGGCGATGCGGCTGTTGATAACGTCCTTGTCGGTGGGGTCATGGGGAGCCAGTTGGGGCGCAAAGGCAGAGCACACCAGCAGCACCAACAGGATAAACACCGGTATCCAGGGAAGCCGGATTTCGTTGAACCGCTTCTGTAATTGTCCCCAACGACCTGTTTCAGTTATTGCTGTCTGCGCCATTCCCCGTCACTCTCGACTTACTCGTACCTTATTCTGGGGTCAATGTAGACGTAGAGGATGTCCACCACCAGGGAGCTGATTATGTAGAAGAACCCGGAGGTCAGCACCGTAGCCTCCACGATGGGGAAGTTGCGTTGCGCCACCCCCTCCAGCATCAGCCGTCCCACGCCGGGCCAGGCGAAGACCACCTCCACCACGATGGCCCCGTTCAGCAGCCCCGCCAGGCTGATGCCGCTGAAGGTTATCAGGGGAATCAGGGCGTTTCTCAGGGCGTGCTTCCAAATGACCAGCCCCTCGGTCAGCCCCTTGACCCGGGCGAACTTGATGAACTCGCTGTCCAGCACTTCCAACATGCTGGAACGCCCCAGCCGCATCATGCCAGCCATGATGGACCAGGCCAACACGAAGGCCGGCAGGACGAAGTGGGACGGCCCGCCCCGCCCGAAGGTGGGTAACCACTGCAGGATTGCGCCGAACAGGAGGATGAGCATGATGGCGACCCAAAATTGGGGTGCGCCAATGCCGGCTATGGCAAAGAGCTTGCAAGCCTTGTCCAGGACCGTGTCCCGCTTGACCGCCGACAGGATTCCCAGGGGTATTCCCATCATTATCGCCAGGACCATGCCCGCCGCCGCCAACTGCAGGGTGGCGGGGATGCGCTCCAGCAGTATGTCCCGCGCCGGTCTCCGGGTGGTAATGGACGTTCCGAAGTCCCCCCGCAACGCATTCTTGAGGAAGGTGCCGTACTGGACCAGGATGGGCCGGTCCAGCCCCAGGTTCTCCCGCAACTGATCGTAGTCGGCGGTGGTCGCTTCCGGGGGCAACAGCAACAGGGCCGGGTCCCCGGACAGGTGGACGCTCATAAAAATAATCAGGCTGAGGGCGAGCAGGGCAATCAGTCCCTGGAACACCCGGCTCACTATGTAACGCTGCATCTGCCTTTCTTAGTGGGAAACTGAGCTTCCGCCCGTTTCTCTGAAGGTATTAGGTTGCCTCTCTCTTAGTACTACAGTTGCAGATTGAAAACGACTAGGATTGGGGCAATCAACGGGTGGTGAGGTGAGGCTGTGGCAGTGCATGGGGATGGGGTGGCAGAGGTCGCCCGGTGGGCTGAGGGTATCGACCGGGTACACGAGTGCATTGCGGGGCGGTTCCGGCGTCCCGAACCACGTCGACGATCGCTGGACTATCTGAAAGGGCTGCTCAGTCCGGTGGAGCGCAAGAACGGCTGGCAACTGGCGGAGCAGGCCGGGGACGCCACACCCTATGGGGTGCAGCATCTGCTGTCAACCTACATTTGGGACGCGGACCTGGTTCGCGATGATCTCAGGGACTACGTGGTGGAGCACCTGGGCGACGCCAACGGGGTGTTGGTGGTGGACGAGACTGGGTTTCTGAAGAAGGGCAACAAGTCTGTGGGGGTGCAGCGTCAGTACAGCGGCACGGCGGGACGGATCGAGAACTGCCAGATTGGGGTATTCTTGACCTACGCTACTGCCAAGGGGAGGACCCTGCTGGACCGGGAGCTTTACCTGCCTCAGGTGTGGGCCGATGACCAGGAACGCCGGGAGGAGGCTGGCGTGCCGGAGCAAGTGGCGTTTCGCACCAAGCCGCAACTGGCCCGGCGGATGCTGGAACGGGCGGTGGAGTCGGGAGTCCCCTTCGGCTGGGCCACCGGGGACGAGGTCTACGGCAATGACCGCAACCTGCGGCTGTGGCTGGAGCGGCGGGACGTTCCTCACGTGCTGGCCATCAAGAGCAATGAGAAGTTGTGGGCTGGGACGGACCAGGGTCCGCGCCAAGTGCGGGCTGACCGGCTGGCGTCTGGGGTTGAAGAGTCGGGCTGGGTCCGGCTGAGCGCCGGTGATGGGGCCAAGGGTCCTCGGGTCTACGACTGGGCCTTGGTGGATATTCGGCCCCTGAGAGAACCTGGCAAGGGGTACTGGCTGCTGGCCCGGCGCAGCGTGGCCAAGCCCGAGGAACTGGCCTACTACGTGTGCTACGGCCCGACGGGAACAGCCCTGGAGGAACTGGTGCGGGTGGCCGGAACCCGGTGGGCCATTGAGGAATGCTTTGAGGAGGCCAAGGGACAGGTGGGACTGGACCAATACGAGGTGCGCCGGTGGGACGGCTGGTACCGGCACATCACCCTGGCGATGCTGGCCCACGCCTACCTGGCGGTGGTACGGCGCCAGGCATCGTCGCCGGGACGTCTGGGAGAAAAGGGGGCTGCCCCAGTTTGGAGGAAAGGCTGATACCGCTGACGGTGCCCGAGGTTCGGCGGTTACTCTACCGGCTGATATGGAGACACCACCCTACGGACGAATCAGTGCTGCGGGGGTCTCAGTGGAGACGGCGGCACCAAGCAACGGCCCGGCGCTGTCATTACCGACGCCGCCTGAAACTCCTCACCACATATCTGCAACTGTAGTATTAGAGGGTGTGTGAAAAGCAGGTTGGAGTTATGGTAATCTACGGGGATGACAAGAAAACCGTATCCCACCGACCTGACCGATGCCCAATGGGAAGAGTTGGCCCCGTTGCTCCCGCTGGCCAAACCTGGGGGACATCCGCGCACCATAGACTTGCGGGAAGTGATAAACGCCATCCTCTACGTCCTGCGAAGCGGCTGCTCCTGGCGTATGTTGCCCCATGACTTCCCGCCCTGGGGCAGCGTATGGTGGTACTTCCGCCGCTGGCGGAAAGCTGGCGTATGGGAACAAGTCCACGAGGCCCTGCGCCCTAAGGTCCGGGAGTCAGAGGGACGGGAACCCGGTCCTTCCGCCGCCATCATTGACAGCCAATCGGTGAAGACTACGGAAAAAGGGGGCCTCGCGGCTACGATGCCGGGAAGAAAGTGTGGGGACGAAAGCGGCATATCGTAGTAGACACTATGGGTTTGCTGCTGGACGTAGTGGTGCATCCAGCGAATATCCAGGACCGGGACGGGGCCAAGCTGGTCATCAGCAAGCTGACCGGCCGGTTTCCCCGGCTGGAACTGGTCTGGGCCGACGGCGGTTATGCCGGAAAGCTGGTTGAGTGGGTCCGCGACTTTGCGGGCTGGACGCTGGAGATTGTCAAGCGGCCCCGGGAGAGCCCTGGTTTCGAGGTCCTGCCTCGAAGATGGGTGGTTGAACGCACACTGGCCTGGCTGGGCCGGTCCCGGAGGCTGAGCAAGGACTACGAAACTCTGACGGAAACCAGTGAAGCTTGGATACACATTGCGATGATTCATCTGATGCTCCGGCGGCTCAAACCAGCTTGATTGCTTTTCACACACCCTCTGAGAGACGCGGGGGCGTGAGGCCCCGGCTCCTGGATTCCCGCTTCCGCGGGAATGACGGGTATGGACCTCCCCGGAATCCAGAATACCCCAGATTCACGGACGTCCGGGCCGCGCCGCCGATGGACCCCTTCCCCCTCGATGGGGGAAGGCTGGGATGGGGGTGCACCCCCGGCTGGCCTAGCCCCGCGCCAGTCCATTACTCCCTGCCCTAGTTCAGGGTTATTGTCCACATGGCAGTGGGGTAGGGGCCCAGGGGCCAGGGCTGGTAGGTCTTGATTCGTTTGCTTATCCCCAGGGGCAGGTTGGTATAGATGGTGCTGAAGGAGTAATGCGCCTCCCAGGACGCCCGGTACATCTTGTTGTAGGCGTCGTGGCGCAGGGCCGGGTCCATCACCGACAGCCCCTCGTCGGCCACCTTCACCAACTCCGGGTCCTCCGACTGGCGCAGACTGGAGTCCAGGTAGTGCATACTGCGGACCAGGCTGCCGCCGTCCCAGCGGCCTTCGTTGCTGCGGAAGTAAACATGGCCGTCCAGTTCCCGGTTGCGGACGCGCTCGCGGATGCTGACGTTCTGGCCCGCTTCCACTTCTACGTCAAGCCCCAGGTTGTCCTCCCACATCTGGGCTATTAGCTCGGCGTGTTCCACCATGAACGGGGTGTCGCTGGCCTGCCAGGTGTAGAGAGTGAAGGCGGGATAACCCGCGCCGCCGGGGTAGCCGGCCTCGGCCAGAAGCTGTTGGGCTTTTTCCACGTCGTAGGGCGTGGCGTCCAGGTCGGAACTGTAACCCAGCGTACTGGGGGTTACCGCCTCAAACCCGGACAGGCCGGCCCCTTCAGTCCCGCCGTAGAGATTGTCCCGGATGAGCACCTTGTTGATGGCGTAGTCCAGGGCGTAGCGTACCCGCTTGTCGTTGCAGGGAAGGTCCGGTATCCAGCACCCGATGGGGCGGACCTGGGTGTAGGAGGCCTCTTCAATCCATACGTACCGGCCTCCGGCGCTTTCCACCCGGTCCCGGGACTGGAGGGTCAATTCAACGATGTCCGCCTGGCCCGCGATGAGGGCGGAAACCCGGGTGGACTCCTCGGGCACCAACCGCATGTCCAGGGTCTTGAACTTCATCCGCCGGTCTTCGGGGAAGCCGTTGTCCGGGTTGTAGTAGTAGTCGGGGAACTGCTCAAACAGCAGTTGCTCCGAGCGCTTGAAGTCCATCAACTTGAAGGGGCCTGCGCCAATGGGAGCATCGGCGTAGGCCTTCTCGCCCACCTCTTCCCAATACTTCTGGGGAATGATAGAACCGCCGTCCGAGGAGGACTGCAGCGCCGAAAAGGTGAAGGGGAAGGATGAAGAGAGCTTGTTGTGGGTTACTTCGATGGTCTCGGGGCCGGTAATCTCGATTTTATCGGTGAGACGGGACCAGTTGATGGCGCCGGTGCTGGTGGCGCCCTCCTCAGCCTCCTTGCCGAAGTAACGCTGGAAGCTGAACTCAACGTCCCCTATGGTTACCGGGTCCCCGTTATGGAAGGTGGCCGCGCTGTCCGCGGAATGGTCATCGACCAGGTGAACCCGTCCGGGGAGACTTCCCAGGCCGAGGCGATACCGGATACCATCTCGGTGTCGTGGTTGCCTTCAACCAGTACGGCGTGCAGCGCGCGCTGGTAGGTAGTTTCTCCCAAGCCCAGGGTGTACCTCGGCTCGAAGGCCTCGGTGCCGAACACCGTCTGCATGACGGTGACCATTCCGGTCACTTCCGTTGCCGCCGGTGGAGCGACCGGCGCGGCAGTCGCCTCGGGGACCGCCGTGGCCTGGGGAGCGCTGGAGGTATCCATCGCCGGGGCCGCGGTCGGTTGGGCCGGTGGCGGGGCTGTTGCCGCACCGCCGCAGGCGATTATAATCAACAGTACAATTCCCAATCCAGTTCCCGGTTTCTGGCCTGTTGCCGGATGGCAGTGGGATCACCCACAACCACGGTCACCTCCAGCCCCAGGTTGTCCTGCCACATCCCGGCAATCAGCTCGGCCTGCTCCGGTTGTAGCGGCACGTCGCCGCCGTTCCAGGTGTGCATCTTAAAGGGTGGATACCCCTCGCCACCGGGGTAGCCGGCATCAGCCAGGAGCTGCTTGGCCTGTTCCGGGTCGAAGGGGAGGGAGTCCAGTTCGGGGCTGTATCCCAGGGCGTTGGGCGTGGCTGCTTCAAAGCCGCCAACCTGGGCTACTTCGATGCCGCCGTAGAGCTTGTCCCGGATCAACTCCTTGTCGATGGCGTAGTCAAGGGCGTAGCGGACCCGCTTATCGCTGCAAGGCAGGTCCAGCCTCCAACAGCCCATGGGCCGCACCTGGGAGTAGGAAGCCTCGGGAATGAAGACCAAGCGGCCCCCGGCTGACTCTACCTGGCCGCGGGCATTCAGGCTGGCCTCAATCAAGTCCACCTGGCCGGCCCGCAGGGCGGATACCCGGGTGGACTCCTCAGTAACCAGCCGCTCGTCCATTGTCTGGAACTTCATCCGCCGGTCCTCATGGAAACCGTTCTCCGGGGTGAAGTAATAGTCATCGAACCGCTCGAAGAGCATCTGCTCCGAGGGCTTGTAGTCAATCAGTTTTAAGGGCCCGGCGCCCACCGGCTCGGCCTCCCAGCCGTCTTTGCCGCCCACCGATTCCCAGTAATTCTTGGGCAAGACGGCCCCGTGGGCGTCGGAGGAGTGGAGCTGGGACATCAGGAAGGGGTAGGTGGCGTTGGGTTCGGTCTGGGTTACGACGATGGTGTTGGGACCGGTAATCTCCTGGCTGATGGTACGCTTGGACTGTTGGATGAAGATGCCGTGGATGGCGCCCTCCGCCGCCTCCGGCCCGTGGTGCCGGTCCAGGGTGAAGTGAATATCGTCAATGGTCAGATCGTCACCATTGTGGAACTTCACCCCATTGCGGATGGTCCAAGTCCATTGCAGGCCATCTGCGGACAGCTCCCAACTCTCCGCGATGCCGGGGATCATCTCGGTATTCTCGTTGCCGGCGATGAGCCACCCGTGCAGCATCCGGTGTTGGGTCATAATCTGGCCCGAGGCGTCCCGGGGCTCAAAGGCCTGGGTGCCCCAGTCGGCGGCCATCATGGTGACCGTGCCGGAAACGGTCTCCGGCGCGGTGGAGTCAGAGGCCGGGGCGGGTACTGCGGTGGGAGCGGCGGCGCCAGACATGGCTGGCGCGGTGGTGGCTTCTGGAGCCGCCGGGCCCGAGTCTGAAACGGGCTCGGCGGAACTGGCGCACGCGACGAAGAGGACCAGGGTTGCGGCAAATAAGATGTAGAGTATGGCGTTGCGGCCTGACGGTATTCAGATACTTGGCATTTGCGCTCCTTCGCCGGGATATTCCGGGCCCCTTCCTCAAGAGCCCCGAAGCCCCAGCCTGACTGGGATTGGGGTTAATCTGCCGTTGGGGGCTCTCCTGCTCTATGCTTCTCCGACGCCGGCCTTCTCCGAAATTCAACCCGGAACTTTCAGGGGCCAGATAAACACAAAGCTATTGCGACTGCGTTTGTCAAGGGAAAACCCAAGCTGGCAGAATGTCGACAAAGCACGGAACGAGAGGCGATATATTTGGCGCTTGCAATAGGGAACTGCGGCTTGAACCAAAAGTGGTGCCGAGGGACAGACTCGAACTGTCGACACCGGCATTTTCAGTGCCGTGCTCTACCACCTGAGCTACCTCGGCTGGTGGGACATATATTATAGCCCGGCCTCGGGCACTGTCAAGGCAAAACCAGAGCCACGGGGAATTTTGGTTCTCAGGATAGGGTCAAGTTCATCCTGATGAGCAGGCTGCCACCCCCCACCGTCATCCCCATGAAAAAAGGGGGGCATCCCCTCACCTGGCCTTAACCAGGCCACCGTCATTTCGGCGGAGGCCAAAACACCCATCCCGCCGTTATTCATGTGCGGGCAGATTCCCCATCCTACCGTCATTCCGGCGCAGGCCGGAATCCAGGGGCGGGGGATCTACCCCCCGCAACGCCAAGGGGCAGGTCTGAGACCTGCCCCTGATTTTGCCCTCCGTAAGGACTCGCGGGAAATTCGCCGGAAATCTGAAGAAGGATACAACCCCAAGCCGACCATCCACCAGCCCCCTGGCCGCCCAGGGTTAGTCTGCTGCCAAGGACAACAGGTTTTCTTCCCTCATATCCGGCATACCGGCGTCCCGGCAGCGTCGCATGATGCGGAAGATGGTCCGAACCGTCACCGAGAAACGGTCCGCCGCTTGCTCCACCGTCAGATTCTCCATTTGCAGGGTAGCCACCACCTTCAGGTCTTTGGCCAACCGCCGGTTGCGCTGGTACCAGACCGGGTCATCATACTTGCACTGGGGCAGTGGACAGTGAAGACATGAGGCCGACACCTCACACCCGGTATCTTCATAATGATAGAATTCCGGCACCGCATCCACTGGCATACTGACCACACTATTCCGAGCCATCTCCACTCTCCCAAAACTCATGTTCTGATTTTAGCTTAAGCAAAGTATAGAACGCACGTTCTGTAAGTGTCAAGAGATTCTCGGGGGAACTTTTGCCATTGGGGCGCTCCTGCTTCCTGCTGGGCCGGTACGATGGGCCCACCAGCAGCGGGCCCAGACCTTGGAGCTCCACCACCGCATTTGACGGTGCCGGACGCCATTGTTATATTCCCAAACAGGTAGAATGGCGGCGACGCCGCGACAAATTACATTCGCCAGGGAGTTGCCGAATATGTCGGAATACGAAACCATGATTTACGAGCGCAAGGGCAGAATTGGCTACATCATGTTCAACCGTCCCCAGTCGCTCAACGCCGTCAACGACCAGTTTGAGGAGGACATCCACAACGCGCTACTGGAGTTCGACCTGGATGAAGAAGCCTGGGTGGGCATCATCCACGGCACGGGGCGCTGCTTTTGCGCCGGGGCGGACATCAAGCAGCGGCTGGTGGAAATGACGCCGATGCAGCGGGCCCGGCGCACCATGGGGACCAGCTCCGAGGCCTACCTGGGGCGCACCATCAACTGGAAGCCGGTCATCGCCGCTGTCCACGGCTACGCTCTGGGCGCGGGCACCTCCATCGCCGCCGAGTGCGACCTGATTGTCGCCTCGGAGGAAGCCCAGTTCGGCATAACCGAGACCAAGCGGGGGCTGCCGGGAGCCCGGGTTTGGGCCAAGATGAACGCCTTTATGCCGTCCAAAGTAGTCAGCGAGATGGTCATTACCGGGGAGCCGGTGGGGGCCTCGGAGATGTACCGGCTGGGGTTAATCAACCGACTGGTGCCCACGGGCCAGCACCTGGAAGCCGCCGAAGAGCTGGCGGAGAAGGTCCTGAAAGCGCCGCCCCTGGCGGCCCGGGCCGGGGTACGCCTAACCCGACGCCAGTGGGTGCAGCCCCTCTACGACGCCAATATGTACATTCAACCCCTGGGGTTGCACTTGACCGAGGACTTCAAAGAGGCCGGGCGGTCCTTTGTGGAGAAGCGCCCTCCAGAGTACCAGGGCCGGTAGAGATTGTGGGGAGGCAGTGCAGTTCCAAGTCTCCCCAACCGTAAAGAGGTCTATTTGACTGACAAATCTTTGGGAGCGGACGAAAGAAATGTTGTCTCAGTTTCTTAGCGATGTATTCCCTGAACTGATTGACTCCCCCATGCATGACCAATGTTGGGTAGCCAAGGCAATTAAGGCGGAACATCCCGGCCTGAGTATCCTCGCAGAAGCGATTCAGATTGTTGAACAATGTCGCGGATTAGAGACGCTGAAGTTCAAAGTGAAACAGGAACATCCCTCGGATTCTAACCACAATCCTCAGTATGATGCCCGAGTTCGCGATTGCTTGGTTGAGGCTTGTGCTTTTGCATGGGCAGCTTCACGGGGGTTAGGAAATCCGATATTCTCAGACTGTGAAGGAACTCCTGATATTCTCTTGAATAGTGGCCGCTGGATCGAGGTCAAAGCAATTCACCATTCTCAGGAAGACGACGCCCGTATGAAGGAAATGCTTGAGGGCAAGGTAGTGTCAGGCCAAGTTGCAGAAGCAGGTCCCGGTCTGTACAAGAAGTTCGAGAGTTCGCTTGACGACGCGATGAAGAAATTCGCCCGGCAAGGTCAGGAAAATAATGCAGAGGCTAATGTGGTCTTTTTCAATCTTAACAGTGTGGACGTTCCAACCATGCCCAAGAAAGAAGAAACTCTTGACAACCTTAGCAAATGGGCTGAGAAGATAGAAACCGAGAGGGCAGGTGTCAAGTTAGTGATGTGCTTCAGCTATAATTGGAAAGAACCCTTCAGGGACCCTTTCGGCAACTCGGAGCAGTCAATCCGATCACGTTGATATGGAACTTACAGTATCAACATGCTTCAAAAGGGCTGTGGCAGCAGCCATAGTCTTGGTTTTGGGTAGCATCGGTATGGGATGTATGAATGCCCCCGACTTAGATCGGATAAGGGATATGTCCAGACCCGAGGCAATCCTTTACCAGTGGTTTGTGCATGAGACTATTCTGGCGAAAGTGGATTTTGCATCAGAAGGTGTTGTTTTGCCATATTATTGGAGCGCTCCGCAACCATGCTCTGTCGTGAGGATTCATTCCCATCAATTGAATGATCGGGATGTAGTAGAAGCGTTTCGCTTAGCTTGTGAACGGTACGATGTCATAACAAAAAAGTACATCGATTTACGGTTGGAGGGTATAGAAGAAAAGTACAGGGACCCCCTAGGAGCAAGAAGCCGGGAAGCGGTGATGGTGGGGAGATTCAAACATGAGATGCAGGAAGTCAGTGATAATCTTCGAGGTGACTTGGTGTGTGGGTTGGCCAAGGAACACTTTTACGATGGCGAGCACCGTTGTCGCCAACGGGATGAGGAATCGAGATAAGCTGCCGAGTCCAGGAAGATGTCTGGGAGCGTTCCCACAACTCAATCAGACTAGGTTAGCGATGAGGGAGTTGCGCGTTTCCACCATCATGGGGTGTACCATACCGCCCCGGTTGAGCTGGCCCAGGGTTTCCCGGGTGAGGAACTCCAGTATGGCCCGGTCCAAGTTTTCCCGGGCCAGTTGTAGCAGCCGGGGCTGGTAAGGATAGCTCCTAATCTTGGGCGGGTCCAGCTTGTCGGCCAGGAAGACCACCTTGCCCAGGGTGTCCAGGGTGGGATGGGCGGTGGTATGCCAGTAGACCGCCTGGTGCAGCGATGCGTCGTCCAGTCCTTCTTCCTTCCGCAGCAGCTCCGCGCCAACCGGCCCGTGCAACAGCACGGGAGCGTGCCAGTCCACCAGGGCTATGGGCAAGCCCAGGGCCCTGGCGTGGCCCAGCAGTTCCTCGCCAGGCATGGCCCGGGCCACGTCGTGGGCCAGCATCCCCAGGGCGGCCCGTTCCGGGGCCAGACCATGCAGGGGAGCCAACTCGCGGGCAATATCCTGTACCCGCTGGATGTGGGCTTGCAGACGCTCGGGCAGAGCTTCCACCCGTCGTTGGATGTGAAGCTGCAAATCCTCCAATGAATCTCCCAAGGTCAGCCCATAGCCCCCAGCTTCTGTCCGGCCAGCAGGTGCAGGTGGACGTGCTCTATCTCCTGTCCCGAGTCCTGGCCCTGGTTCAGGGCCAGCCGGTAGCCGCTGAGGGTGGCCCCTTCCCGCCGGGCCATCTCTTCGGCCACCACAAACATGTGGCCCATGATGGGCACCTGGCCGGGCCCGACGTAGGCCAGCGAGGCCAAATGCATGTTGGGGATTATCAGCAGGTGAATGGGGACCTTGGGGTTGATGTCCTTGACCACAAAGACCCGTTCATCTCGGTATATGGGGGCCTGGTGGACCGGGTCCTGGGCCATGTTGCAGAAGATACATTCCCGGGTGGTCATCGGTTCTTGCCACCTTCCCTTATTTTTCTATTTCCCGGAGGGCCAGTTCCTTGTGGAAGTGGACATCCCCGTAGTTAAGCTCCTGGACCTTGGCGCGCCGGGTGTATAGCTGAAGGTTGTGCTCCTTGGTGAACCCGATGGCCCCGTGGCACTGGTGGGCCGTGGCGCAGACCCGTTGGTAAGCGTCGCTGACCCAGGCCTTAGCCATGGACACCTCCTGCTGGGCGGGCCTCCCTTCGGAGACGGCCCAAGCGGCCTGGTAGGCGATTTGACGGCAGCCCTCAACGTCGGTGGCCATGTTGGCGCAATGGTGCTGCACCGCCTGGAAGCTGCCCACGGGTCGGCCAAACTGGGTGCGCTGCTTGGCGTACTCAACGGTCATATCCAACACCGCATCAGCGCCGCCCAACATCTCCAGGCACTTGCCGGCGATGGCCCGGTGCAAGGCCCGCTGGACCACCGGCCAACCCTGGCCTTCCTGCCCCAACACCGCGCTGGCCGGCAGGGTAACGTTGTCCAGGACCACCTCGCACTGGCGGTCGTTGCCGATGGTGTTGAGCTGGCCCACGCTGAGGCCGGGAGCGTCGGCAGGCGCCAGGAACAGGGTGACGCCCTGGGACGGGTCGGCCTCTGTGGAGGTGCGGGCCGCCACTATCAGCCGGTCGGCGGCGTGGGCGTCGGGGACGAACAGCTTGGTGCCGTTGAGGACGTAGGAATCGCCCTGCCGGGTGGCGGTGGTCTCGATTCCCCAGGGTTCCAGGGTGGCCGAGGGCTCGGTAAGGGCCAGGGTCAGCCGCACCCGACCATCGCAGATGTCGGGGAGGATGGCCTGTTTCTGCTGGTCAGAGCCGGCGTCCAGCACCGTCAGGCCCCCCAGGACCACGGTGGAGAAGAAGGGGCCGGGCATCAACGAGCGGCCCATTTCCTCCAGCAGCACCGCCAGGTCCAGGAAGCTGCCCCCGGTGCCGCCGTACTGTTCCGGAAAGATCAGGCCGGTCCAGCCCAGGCCGGACATGTGCCGCCAAAGCTCGTCGGTGTACCCCCGCTGGTCCTCTTCCATCTCCCGCACCAGGGTCAGGGGGCATTCCTGCGTCAGGAACTCCCGGGCGCTGTTCCTCAACATCTGTTGGACTTCGCTGATACCCAGGTCCATGTTACTACTCCTGTTGGTCGAGCCCAGCCTTGGTCCCACCTATCCTAGAAAGGGGACTGCCGAAGTGGGAGACGCGGGGCAACGGGTGGTAAAGCGCCGCTAGTATAGCGCAAAGGGGAATTGGGACTCAAGGAACGTTAACGAAACAGATTTTCATTAGACTCTCCAGACTTGGTTTCCTACCTGCATCCGCTTGGGGTCGGGCAGACCACTGGCGCCCAACGAGCCGTCGGGACGCAAATATTGGAACACTTCAACGACAAGATTCCCCTGTCCATCGTGGTAGCGTATCATCTGTCCGCGAGTACAAAGGGCCTCGCCAATCCTTTCCGGGGCGGTCAAGTGAGCATCCCTTAACATCAAAGAGTCTAACTCGCCTCGTTCTATCATTGCCGGTATTTGACTGGAATTGAATGCTTCCCGTAGAATTCTGGGAGAAACAAATACTTCCATATCCTCTGGTATCTGGGACATATAGATGACCTTACTTTCTGAAATGCTCGATAAGATAAACGGCTACCTCTCCGGCGCCTACAGCGATGATGAACTGGAAGGCTGGATAGTATCAAACATCCAACGGTCAATGGACTTGGGGGATGCCACCACGAGCCACATCCTCGATGAGGTGGACGTTTCCTTTGTCGAGCTTGGGGAAGGCATCATCACTTTGGCTGAATTCAAGGAACGGTTGGCCCAATTGACCGCTGATGTCAAAGCGCCTTCCTGAAATTCCCGGCGCCGGAACCGGAAGAAATGCCATGTCAAGTTTGACAAAGCGATGGTGCAGGGGTAAACTATATGTGTGATTACCCCCCCAGGTTTGCACGTCAACCCTGGTTTTATTACCCCCCCAGGTTTGCACGTCAACCCTGGGTTTCTAAATTCCGAAGGGCTGCTCTCCGCAGCCCTTTTTATTGACTCCAACAATCATCGATGAACGAGCTATCAGCCTCGATTATCTGGTCGACGACTTCTCTGAGAGCTTGGGAACCACCTCGATCAAACAAAACCACATCTACGTTTTTCCCCAGGTCTTTCACTGCCTGAACCATATCCACAAAATCAGTGTCTCCACTGACTAGAATCGCTACATCGTAGTTATCTCGGGAAGCATGGAGCAGCATATCCGTGGCAAGTTTAACATCCACTCCCTTTTCGTAAGGGGCCGCGGTTGGCGAGTTGGGGTAAATCAAACGACCCAACCGTAGCTCAAGTCTGGGAATCCTCCCCAGATAGTCGAGAAACCTCTGTTGAGCTTGGTACTGGTCTTGCTGCCTAGTTTGATCAACCCGAACCCCATAATAGTACGTCCGCACCAATCGACGACCTTCGGCGAGTTTCTCTCCGAATTTCTGGTAGTCCAGGTCAGTCCGGTTGTAGACGGACCGGAGGGAATGATAAAGATTGCTCCCGTCAATGAAGACCATCACCCGGTCAGGTATAGCAACTTGCCCCCTAATAATAGCCATTACCGCTTTACCCCTACGCCAGGCTGCGCACGAACTTGTCCAGGCTTTCCAGGGCTTTCTGGATGTTTTCCTGGGAGTTGGCGTAGGACAACCGCACGTACCCCTCGCCGAACTGGCCGAAGGCCGCCCCGGACAGCAGCGCCACCCCAGCTTCGTTCATGGCCCGCTCCTCGAACTCGGCGCTGGTCAGGCCCGTTTCCCTGATGCTGGGGAAGGTGTAGAAGGCCCCCTCCGGCTCCGGGCAGTTGATCCCGGGGATGCTGCGCAGGCCGTCGGTAATCAGCCGGCGGCGGCGGGCGAACTCGGCGGCCATGGCCTGGACCTCGTCCTGGGGGCCGTCCAGGGCGGCGATGGCGGCCCGTTGGCTGAAGGAGGCGGCGCAGGAGACGCTGTTGACCGCCAGCCGGGTGATGTGGGGCACCAGCTCTTCGGGCATGATGCCGTAACCCAGGCGCCAGCCGGTCATGGCGTAGCTCTTGGAAAACCCGTCCAGGATGATGGTGCGCTGGGCCATGTCCGGCAGGGCGGCGATGCTGTGGTGCTCGCCGGTGTAGAGGATGTCCTTGTAGATTTCATCGGCCATGATGTACAGATCGGGGCGTTCCCGCACCAGGTTGGCGATGGTCTGCAACTCGTCCAGGGTCAGGGCGGAGCCGCAGGGGTTCTCCGGCGAGTTGATGATAATCAGCCGGGTGCGGTCGGTAATCTTGCCGGCTAGTTCATTAAGGTCCGGGTGGTAGCCCTTTTCTTCCAGAAGTTGCATCGGCACCGGCGTCGCGCCGGAGAAGCGGATCATCGACTCGTAGATGGGGAAGCCGGGGTTGGGGTAGACCACCTCCACTCCGGGCTCGGCCAGGGCCAGGATGACGTAGAACATGATGGGCTTGGCCCCGGGGGTTACGACCACGTGGGTGGGGTCGGTGTCGATGCCCCGCACCTCCCGGCTGTTGCGGGCGATGGCTTCCCGAAGCTCCGGCAGGCCCGGCGTGGGGCCGTAGTGGGTGTAGCCTTCCTGCAGGGCCCGGATTCCCGCGTCGACGATGTGCTTGGGGGTATCGAAGTCGGGCTCGCCTATTTCCAGGTGGACTATCTCCCGGCCCTGGGCCTCCAGGGCTCGGGCTTTGGCCAGGACCTCGAAGGCGGTCTCGGTGCCCAGGTCCATCATTCGGCTGGCTACTGTCATGTTACTTCTCCCTTACTGTTCCGGCACTTGGGCCCGGACCAACTCGACCATTTCGGCGGCGTAGCCCAGGGCCTGGCGGGCTTCGGACTCGGTGAAATATTCAAAGGGGACTGCCGGGGCGGGCAACACGTCGGGGTACCGGGTGGCCAGGTAATAGCGGTCCAGAATGGCGCCGTAGTCTTCAAAGGGCGAAAAAGCGGCAGCCTCGTTGACGCATTCCTGGGCCAGGGTACGGACGGAATGGATATTGACGTAGCGACGCCCCTGCCGGAACAGGAAGGCTTTCAGGGCCAGTTGCGCTGTCTGTTCCGCCTGAAAACAGGCTTCGGCCCAGCGACTATTGTCCAGCAGAATAACAGTTGTTTCCAGGCTACGCTCGGCCTGGGCCAGCCAGCGACGGCCCGTCTCCTTCGGATTTTTCATACAATACCTTGCTATCCCTCAGGGCGTGTTCGATAAAGGGGTTGCCCCCGGCAATCATGTCTTCCAATTCCTTGGGGGTATAGACCAGAATATCAACAAAGGCTTTAACTTCCCGCGAGATGCAGGTTGCGGCTTCGATGGACCGCTGGATAAATCGCTGGTCGGTATTCTTGACCAGAATCAGGTCTATGTCGCTATACTCGTCCGCCTCGCCTCGGGCTACCGAGCCAAAGAGAATTATTCTCTCCGGTTGATAGTTGACAATCAGGTCCTTCACCACTTGGTCAACGTATGACACGGCATCAGAATTTTGGCCCATCGCGCTCCTGGCGCTGCACTACCCCAAGGGGGCGAAGGCTGGCCCCTATGAAGGGTGAATTAGAGCCTAAGTATTATGCCACTCGGCCTGGGCTTGTCGAAGGTGGTCATGGTCCGACAGGCTCACCATGCGCGAGGGCAAGGTAGCCCACCCCCCGCCTGGATTCCGGCCTTCGCCGGAATGACGGGTAGGGTGCACGACTGGGCGCTTCTACGGATGCTTACCTCCCACCCCAAGGACCATACTAGAGTTGAACCCACGTCTACCCCTCCGGTTGGGACTGGTTCTGGGTGCTCACCGGCAGGCCGTAGATGGAGATGAACCCCTGGGCCGAGCTGTGGTCGAACTGGTCCTGGCGGTCGTAGGTCGCCAGGTGGTACTGGTACAGGGACTGGTCGGCGTTGCGGCCCACCACGGTACAGACCCCCTTGTGCAGCCGCAGTCGAACGTCGCCGGTGACAAAACGCTGGGTGCTCCGCACGTAGGCGTCCAGGTCCAGGCGGTGGTGGGTAAACCAGAGGCCGTTGTAGACCAGATCGGCGTACTCCTGGGCGATGCGGGCCTTGGTGCGGGCCTGGTCTTTGCTCAAGGCCAGGGTCTCCAGGGCCTTGTGGGAGGCGTGCAGTGCCACCGCCGCCGGAGTCTCGTACACTTCCCGGGACTTGATGCCCACCAGCCGGTTCTCCACGTGGTCCACCCGGCCCACGCCGTGGTTTCCGGCCAGGGTGTTGAGGTGGCGGATGAGGTCCACCGGGGCCAGGCTCTCGCCGTCGATGGCGGTGGGGACTCCCCGCTCAAAGTGGACTTCCAGGTACGTGGGCTCGTCGGGGGCGGCGGCCACCGGCTGGGTCCAGGAGTAGGCTTCTTCCGGCGGTTCCAGCCAGGGGTCTTCCAACTCTCCGGCCTCGACGCTGCGGCCCCACAGGTTTTCGTCGGTGGAAAAGCGGCTGTTGCTGGCGTTGATGGGCAGGCTACGGGCCTGGGCGTACTCAATCTCGTCCTCACGGCTCATGCCCCAGTCGCGGATAGGGGCGATGACCTTGAGCTCGGGAGCCAGGGCGGTAACGCCCACCTCGATACGAACCTGGTCGTTGCCCTTGCCGGTGCAGCCGTGGGCCACGGCATAGGCGCCCTCGGCCCGGGCCGCTTCCACCAGGTAGCGGGCGATGAGGGGACGGCCCAGGGCGGTGGCCAGGGGGTACTGCTCCTCGTAGATTGCGCCGGCCTGGAGGGCGGGAAACAGGAACTCGTTAGCCAGGGCCTCCTTGCCGTCCACCGTCAGGGCCTTGGCCGCGCCCACCTGCAGAGCGCGTTGCCGGATGGCTTCCAAGTCCACCATGCCCAGGTCGATGGTCAGGGTGATTATGTCGGCGTCGTACCGTTCTTTCAGCCAGGGCACGGCCACCGAGGTATCCAGGCCGCCGCTGTAGGCCAACACTATTTTGTCTCTCGCCATTATGCTTTTGCTTGCTCCTTACTTATTCGCTGGCAATATCCATTACCCGCGCATACAATTGCGGACTAACCCAAAAGCCAGCTTCGGCCATCAGGCCATCCAAAATGGGCCTGACTTCGTTAACGTATCCCCTACGCTTTGCATCTATTAGGACTCCCAGGGTTCCCAAGACTCTCAAGCCCAACCGGAAGGCCGCGCCGCGCCCGCGCCGCTCATCCAGGAGTAATAGGTCTGCCCCCTCCTGCACGGCGAGAGCGATGGCCTCGGCTTCTCCTTGGTCCAATTCCAAGCGCAGCCTCGCCACTAAAGCCGGCTGACTCAAAGGACCAGTTTCTATCCAAGGAAAGGTCTGTACCTCTATGGAGCCCGGTTGGCCGACTCCAACGACAGCAATTTCTCGATAGACCGACGGGGGGATGAGGATGCTGTCATACATCCGCTCCAATATATCCAGCCGTTCGATGGCAGCCAGGCTGATGATGGGCGAAGTGTCGCTGACCACAATCAAAACGGCTGCTACCTTTGCAGCGTTTTGAGGTCTTCCTCAAGCTCCTCCACACCGTAATGTATCCCTATCTGACGGGTGCCCAACAGGCGCTGAAACTGCAACTGACCCATCTCGGCTAGCTGGCTGGCTTGTCCCAAAGTAAGCCTATCCTTTTGGAAAAGCAGGATGGCGATTTCCTCTCGCAGTTCGGCCTCAGACATGCCCGCATAACGCAACGTTTCATCAGGAATGACTAGACTCATAGTGTATCCGACCCATCCAACCTAGACTTGAACCCTCTGAATGCCCACGAACTCCGGAAGAATGCCCGGTTCTTCTTCAAGACAGAGCCTAATCACCTCTTTGATGTTCTCAATGAGTTCATCCAAGGTCTCTCCCTGGGAGTAGCAGGACCTAAGCTGAGGGACCTCGCCGATATAGATTCCATCTTCATCTTTTTCGATTACGACGTAAAACTCTCGACCAGCCATGCTTAGTCCTTCATCCAGCGGAAATTGGGCCTGCCACCTTACAGCAAATGGGTTAAATCTTCCCCAGGGCGTCCTCCAAGCGGCCAACGGCCTCGTCAATTTCCTCGGCGGTGACGGTCAGGGGCGGCATGAAGCGCACCGCGTTGGGCCGCACTCCGTTGAGCAGTATCCCGGCCTCGTTGGCGTTGGTCAGCACCTGGCCCGAGATGTCGGCGTCGAACTCCATCGCGGTCAGCAAGCCCTTGCCCCGCACGTCGGTGACAAAGGAGAAGCGGGACTTGAGCTGGTTGAGCCGGTCCATCAGGTGTACTTCCATCTCCTTGACGTGGGCGGGGATGTCGTTGTCAATGAGGAACTTGGTGCCGGCGTAGGCGGCGGCGGTGGTCAGGGCGTTGCCGCCGAAGGTGGAGCCGTGGTCTCCGGGCACCAGGGCCATGGCCGCCTCCTTGGACAGGAAGGCCCCGATGGGCACACCGTAGCCCAGCCCCTTGGCCAGGGTAATCACGTCGGGTTCCACGCCGTATTCCTGGTACCCGAACAGGCTCCCCAGGCGTCCCAGCCCGGTCTGCACCTCGTCGAGGATGAGCAGCAGGCCCTGTTGGTCGCACCACTGGCGCAGGCGCAGCAGGTAGTCGTCATCGGGAATGTTCACCCCGCCCTCGCCCTGCACCGGCTCAACCATCACGGCGGCGGTGCGGTCGGTGGTGGCGCTCATCACGGCTTCCACGTCGTTGAAGTCCACGTGGACGAAGCCCGGTTGCAGGGGCTGGAAGTTTTCTTGGTAGTGGGGCTGCCCGGTGGCGGCGACGGTCGCCATGGTGCGGCCGTGGAAGGAGTTAAAGGCGGTGATTACCTCGTAAGCGCCGTCCCGGTGCAGCTTGCCGTACCGTTTGGCCAGCTTCAGGGCGCCCTCGTTGGCCTCGGCGCCGCTGTTGCCGAAGAAGACCCGGTCCAGGCAACTGTTCTCGATGAGCAACTCGGCCAGCATCAACTGGGGCACGGTGTAGAACTGGTTGGAGGTCTGGAGCAGGGTGCCCGCCTGTTCGACGATGGCTTGGGTGATGGCGGGGTGGCTATGCCCCAGGTTGTTTACGGCCCAACCGGCCACGAAGTCCAGGTACTCCTTGCCGTCGGCATCCCAGACTCGGGAACCCTCGCCGCGCACTATTACCACCGGCTGCCGGCGGACGGTCTGGGCGTAATACTTATTTTCAATTGCGATCCATTCGCTGCTCTTGGTCATGGTGAACCACCTCTCATTTTAATTGCTCAGGCCAGCCGCAGGGTTGGGTGGTGGTATCTCGGCTGGCCTTCGCTTGGGTCTTGGGCTGCGGCCCGCCTGAAGGGGCCTCGCCTGCGGGCGGGGGCTGCCGCCCTACCCTCTGCCAGTGGTTAGTTTCCAGTGGATAACCCCGGTAACTGTCCACTGGCTACTGGCCGCTGGACAGGGATTGCCGTAGGTTTTCCAGGGCTGCCTCCAGGATTTCCAAGCTCTCGCCCAGACTCTTTACCGCCTCTTCCAATTGGCCCAACTGGTCCGCTGGGCTTGGCCCGGCCCCTTCAGGCGGACCGCAGTCCAAGACCCCCGCTAGGCCCGGCTCGTTTGGACAAGTTTCATTGCGAGCCGGGCCGTTTGTGATCTCGTCTCCCACCAAGAGGGACAACCCCTCGTCGATGGTATCCGCCATCACCAGGTTGCTGTCGTCGGCCAGTATCACCTTCTTCAGTTCCGGGAATTTCAGCCCCGAGGACTGGAGGTACAGAGGTTCCACGTAGATTATTGTATCAGCTATGGGCAGCACCAGCAGTTGGCCCCGAACTAGCTCGGAGCCGGAGCCGTCCCACAGGGTGAACTCCTGGGATACCTGCTGGTCATTCTGGATTCGCGCCTCCACCTGGCTGGGGCCGTCTATCTGGTGGCCGTCGGGCAACTGAAAGCTGGCCAACCGGCCGTAGTTGGGCCAATCGTTGTGGGCCGCCAGCCAGCCCACCAGGTTCTTCTTTTCTCCGGCGGGCGTCAGGGGCAACAGCAGCACAAACTCCTCCTGGGTAGCGCCGGGCAACCGGGTCACCAGGTAGGAGGGAGTCATCTGCACTCCCTGTTTGCCGAAGCTGGTCTCCAGGGGTATGGCCCACTGCTCCGCCTGGTTGAAGAAGACCTGGGGATTGGTGACGTGGTAACGCAGGTACATCTGGGCCTGGGCCGAGAACAAGCTGATGGGGTAGCGGATGTGGGCCAACAGCGACTGGGGCATCTGGTCGATGTCTTGGAACAACAGGGGAAAGGTCCTGCGGTACATCTGCAGCAGGGGGTCATCCGGGTCCACCACGTAGAAGTAGACGTCCCCATGATAGGCATCCACCACCACTTTGACGCTGTTGCGAATGTAATTGAACTCCCCTTCTTCCAGGGGCGTGGCGTAGGGGTAGCGGTCGGTGACGGTGTAGGCGTCCTGAATCCACCACAGCTTACCCGCCTCGTCCAGCACCGGGTAGGGGTCCCGGTCCAGCTTGAGGAAGGGAGCGATGGCCCCCACCCTCTCTCCGATGTGGCGGCGGTACTGGATGCGGCTCTGGGGGTTTACCTGGTCGCTGAGGAGGATGTTGATGTCGCCGAACCGCCAGGCGTAGGCCAATTTCCGCAGGTAGGAGCTCAGGGCCACGCCGCCATCTCCCTGGTACTGGTCGAAGTTGGGATTCGGGTCCACCTCCCGCAGAGAGCTGTTGACGATGGCGAAGTTGATGGGGTTCTCGCCGTAGTACAACTCCGGGCGCGCAATGGGGAGTTGCCCCCGGATGGGTATGTTATGGATGAAGAACTCCGGACGGCCTTCCCCGGGGGTAAAGCCGGTGGCCGGGCTCATGACTATGCCGTAGCCGTGGGTGTACTGTAGGCGTTGGTTCACCCAGTTCTGGGCGTCGGCGGGCAGGTTCTCCGAGTCCACCAGTTCCCGGGCCGCCACCAACACCTGCCGCAACCGACCATCCACCCAGTAGCGGTCCGAGTCCATATTCTGGAAATTGTAGTATAGCTCCATGAACTGTAGCTGGTTATAGGCGTCCTGCAGTGGTTGCAGGTCCCACAGGCGGATGTTGTCCAGGGTAACGCGGCTGCTGCGGATGGCAGCCGCGTCCAGCTCGCCGGTCGCCTGGTACGGGCTCTCCTCCACCCGGTCCAACTGGTAGGCGAAGCGGGTGGCCTCAAGGTTTCGCCGAATGTAGGGTTCCTCCCGGGTGAATTCATCGGGGGCTACCTGCAGCCGCTGGAACAGGGCCGGGTAGACCAGGCCCCCCAGCAACACCAGCGCCACCCACAGGCTGAAGGAGCCAATAATCAGGCGCAACCCGGTGAAACGGTAGCTCACGCCAAATCCCACCGCCGCCACCAGGGCGATGCCGGTCAAAAACCAGAGGGCCGGGATGCGGGCGTTGACATCGGTGTAGGTGGCCCCGTAGACCACCCCGCTACCGGAAAGGGTCAACTCGTAAACGTCCAGAATATGCCCCAGGGCTATCGTCACCATCAGGGCCAGTCCCAGCATGGCGCAGTGCTTCAGCATTCGGGGGGAGATTGCCAGGCTGACCCCGCGCAGGCTGAAGACAACGAAGTACATCACCAGGGAGGCCAGAAAGGTGGTAATTATCAGGCCCAAAAACCATCCCTGGATGAAGTTGAACATGCGCAGGACGACGATGTAGAAGCTGGCGTCCAGGCCGAATTGAGGGTCTTCCAGGCCAAAGGGAAGGCGGTTGAAGAACAGCAGAAAGACTTCCCATCGGTCCGCCGCCATCGACCCGAAGATGGGGCTGGTAATCAACACGGTGAGGGCCGCCCCGCCCCAGGCCATGGCCCACAGCAGCCGCTGGGTATCCGGTTGCAGGTTCAGAACCGATTGGCCTCGCGAGTAACGGTGGGCCAGGTGAAGATTGAGCCACAACACCCCGGCGGAAACCAGAACGCCCCCCGCGAAGAGCCAGACCCGGGTGAAGAGAATCTTGCCGTAGACGCCTCGGTAGCCCACCTTCCCGAACCAAAGCCAGTCGGTGTAGACGATGACCAGCCACCAGAGGAAGAGAAAGAGGAAAACCAGGCCCACCAGGCCCAGGCTCCAGTTGCGCAGCCGGCGGAGGTTGGCGGCGGAAATGCCAGGGTAAGCAGCCCCGGGGACGGAGTCGCCATCGCTGCTCAGGTCATAGCTCATGGACAACTACCGGGAGCATGGCGCGCGGTGGACCGCAGAAGCGCTGCCATTTAAGACTCTGGGGCGCGGGTTGGCATGGATTGGACCGGGACCATTTTATCCATCGTTGACGGTCACAGCTTGAGGAGTACCGCCACCAGGGTGGAGAGGGAGACGGCCATGGTGGTGACCCACATGGCTACTGTGATGGTCATTTGGGTGTTCATCCGAGCGTCCAGGTTGGCCTCCAAACTGTTGGACCGGGCGTTGGTACTGGCCTCCAGGCTATTAAACCGGGCGTTGGTATTGGCCTCCAGGCTATTGAACCGGGCGTTGGTACTAGTAGTCGATCAGTGTTGGATTGATGGGTAAAGGGACTTCAACTTGATGCGCGCATCCTCGGTGGTAAAGCGCCAGTCCACTCGTATGCCGTCCCGGTTGCGCTGAGCCTGCCACACTCCCACCTCCCGCCGCAGAGCCCTTTGATCGGGAATGCGGCGGTCCAGGCATTGGCGGGCCATCACCCCGATTTCAATCTCGGCCATATCCAGCCAACTACCATGCTTGGGAGTGTAGTGGACCTCCAACCGCTCGGCGATGCGCCGTGCTTCGGCAGGTTCAAATTCCTCGTACAGCGAGGACGGGCGGTGGGTGTTCAAGTTGTCCATCACCAGCACAATACGGTCCTTGTGCGGGTAGTTCTCGTCCACCAGTTGCTTGACCACCCGGGCCCAATCGGCTTTGGTGCGCCGGTCCGTCACTTCCACCCGGCGCCACCCTTCCAGCGGAGCGAACAACATGAACAGGCTGCTCACCCCATTGCGCTCGTATTCGTAATCGTAGGAGCCCGCCGCCCCAGGCGGGGCCGGACGCGGCCGGCGCGTCTCTTTCACCTGCTGTTTGCTGGTCTCGTCCAGGCAGACCAGAACTTCGTTGTCCGCATACTGGCGCTGATAGACTTCCAGCACGTCTTCCATCGCGCAGACGAACTCGGCGCTGCCCTGGGGCGGGATGCACCAGCATTCCTTCAGCCAAGGCTTGAGTTGGTTTTTTTCAGCGTCTGGCGCACCGTTTCAGGGCTGATGCTCTCCACTATCTCCCATTCGACCAGTCGGTCGGCCAACAGTTTCAGCGTCCAACCGGCCCGGCCTTCCGGCGGTTCTCCGCAGGCCAGAGCAATCAGGTGGGCTTCCCCTTGACCGTCCAGCCGCTTCGGACGACGATTAAGCTGCCGCTTTCGTCCCAGCGCCGCCTCAATCCCTTCCTCCACGCAACGGCGGCGCACCCGCTCCACCGTCGCGCGGCCAATCTGGAGAACCCGGGCAATCTCTTCATCCTTCATGGCCCCCTCCGCATGGGCCTCATCACTCAGCAGCAGGATGCGCCCGTGGGTCTGCTGATAAGCCGCCGCCCGGCCACGGGACACCAATGTCTTCAGTTCCTGCCGCTCCTCCGCACTCAGCTTGACCCGGTATCTCTTCATCGGCCTCCCCTCCTCCCACGCCCCAATCCTCTTCGCCCTATGCTTGGTAGAATACACTTGCTCAGTACTCAATTCAAAAATGTTGGACTACTAGCCTCCAGGCTATTAAACCGGGCGCCGATACTAGGCTCAAAGCTGTCGAACCGGGCGTTGGTACTGGCCTCCAGGCTATTGAACCGGGCGTTGGTGTATCATCCATTCGGTGCAATTGTGCAAGCACCTGTTCGGTGGTACCTTCCAGCTTGGATACTCGTTCTTCCAGGGCAATCGCTTCGTCTCCTTAGCTCCCCTCAGTATACAGCATACGGTTACTCCGGTCATTTAAACGCTTGGTGTGAATTGTAGGCTGAAATTTGATAAGGAAGGTGTCCATAGCCGATAGTTGGCTTCCAACCCAGCAAGAAAGAGGCCAAGCTATGACCGATACGGACCCCTTCCTCACGATACTCTATGTCATGGTGGATGATTTCTGCAAATGCCAATCCCCTCCCCAGCCTACCCCAGGCCCCCGGGCTTCGTTGACTGGCAGCGCGGTGATTACCCTGATTATCTTCAGCCAGTGGGCACGCTTCCGTAGTGAACGGGACTTCTACCGTTATGCCACCAGCCGCCGGCGTCCAGCTTTTCCCACCCGGCCCCGCCGGAGCCAGTTCAACCGGCTGGCGCGCCGTCACTACGGGACCCTGGCAGCCTACTTCCGCCACTTGGTGAACCTGCTGCCAGGGCAACACTGCGCCTACGAAGCTCGGGACAGTTCCGGTGTCCCCACCAGGTCCGCCAAACGCCGGGGCGCCGGTTGGCTGGCCGGGCCGGCTGACATTGGCTGGAGCAACCGCTGGGGCTGGTATGCAGGCTTCCACTTGCTGCTTTCGGTCAATCCCGAGGGCGTCATCACCGGCTTCAGCTTGGCCCCAGCCAGCGTCAAAGACCAGACTCTGGCCCAGGACTTCTTCGCCTTCCGGCATACTCCCCATCCCAGACTGCCCACTTTGGGGGAGCCAGCCCAGGGCTGGTATGTAGTGGACAAAGGCTTTGCGGGCCAGGCGGCGGCACCGCGGTGGCGAGACGACTATGGAGCCTGGGTAATCTGTCCGCCCAAACGCAACAGCAGGAATCCCTGGCCCAAAGAATTGCGCCGATGGCTGGCTGGAATACGCCAGGTGGTGGAGACTGTCTTCGACCAGCTCCACCATGCCTTCGGGCTGGACCGGGAGCGCCCGCACCAACTGGAGGGCTTTCAAACCAGGGTGGCAGCCAAGGCCGCCTTGCACAACTTCTGTATCTGGTTGAACCGGCAGCTGGGCCGCCCCTCGCTGGCTTTTGCCGCCTTGCTTGCTTGGTAACATCACCTATTTCACACCAAGCGTTCTAGTACTCGGTCAATCTTGGTTTTGAGGGTGGCAGCGGTGATTGACTGGTAGTGCTAATCTTTGGGTAATTGGTGTTGCTGTGAGGTGGTGGTGTGGTCAGGGAGAAATTTGCGGTCCGGCTGACGCCGGAGGAGCGCAACCAACTGGAGCATATGGTCCGGGCGGGGAAGAGTTCAGCTAGGGTTACGACCCGGGCCCGCATCCTGCTCAAGACCGACGAGGGCTGGTCGGCGCCCAAGGTGGCCCAAGCTCTGGATGTGGCCGAGGGCACGGTGTTCCGCATCAAGCGGCGCTTCGCCGAGGACGGGTTGGACGGGGCGCTCAGGGACCGGACCCAGCCCCACCGGTACCGCAAGCTGGACGACCGGGGCGAAGCCCATCTCATCGCCCTGGCCTGCAGCCCGGCCCCCGAGGGCCACGACCACTGGAATCTGCCCCTGCTGGCGGACCGGATGGTGGAGTTGGGAGTGGTCGAGTCCCTGTCCCACGAGACGGTGCGCCTGCACCTGAAAAAAACGCCCTCAAACCGTGGCAGAAGAAGCAGTGGTGCATTCCCAAGGTGAGCGCCGACTTCGTGGCCAACATGGAGGATGTCCTGGATTTGTACGCCGAACCCTTTGACCCCCAAAGGCCGGTGGTCTGCTTCGACGAGACATCCACCCAGTTGCTGGCCGACGCCCGGCCGCCCCTTCCGGTGGAGCCGGGACAACCCAGGAGGGAGAATTACGAGTACCGGCGGGAGGGCACCCGCAACCTGTTCCTGGCCTGCGAGCCCCTGGCAGGCTGGCGGCACGTGGCGGTTACCCAGCGGCGCACCACCGAGGACTTCGCCCATCAGATGCGCTGGCTGGTGGATGAAGCGTACCCCCGGATACCCGTAATCCGGGTGGTTCTGGACAATTTGAACACCCATCGCCAGGCGTCGCTGTACCAGACCTTTCCGGCGGGAGCGGCGCGGCGCATCGCCAGGAGACTGGAGTTTCACTACACCCCCAAGCATGGCAGTTGGCTGAATATGGCGGAGATCGAGTTCAGCATCTTCTCCCGCAGTTGCCTGAGGCAGCGTCTCCCGGACGAGGAATCCCTCTGCCGGGAGGTCCACGCCTTGGAACTGGAGCGAAACGAAGCTCAAGCCCGCATCAACTGGCGCTTCAGCATCCAGGATGCCAGAACCAAACTCCACCGCCTCTATCCCCTCAATTCCTGACTTGACCGACTACTAGTGCCATGATCGACTTCGATTCCTGCCCCGCTGTGGAGCGGCGTCCAGGCACCCTGAGCGGGGTACTGATTTTCAAAAACACGAGACTCCCGATCTGTGTCCTATTCGAGAACTTGGCGGGCGGTGCGACGATTGACGAATTTATGGATTGGTTTCCGGGCGCGGAGCGTTCGGAGATCGAGCAAGTCTTGCAACACGTGGCCAACGAGTTGAGGGAAGACCGTACCGCCTGAACGGCTACCGCATTTATTTGGATCAAACTCTCCCTGGTTCTCGCGGCGTGGTCCCCCAAAGGCTTGGTTGATGGCGGCCAGGGGACGGTCACCGGTGTGGGCGGCGCCTGAATTCCGGTTAATCCTGCGCCTCATGCATACCAATGTGGGGAATAGACTGCCTATGCTCTGGATTGGTGCTGAGAATAGTTTGACCATAGACACGCCTGACCTGCGGTCAGGTGACGGCGGACCAAGTTCCGCTCAAGCACAAATCTCACCGGGTCGTCGCCGTCGAAGTGTACGAACACCGGGGTGACGCCCAAGGTCTTGCATGCTAGCGACACGAACCTGCTATCCAGGACTTGACCCTCGTGTAGAATAACTGTCGGTGTATCAGGTGATTCGGCTATCGAATCAACTAGGGCCGCGAACGTCCTCCGGTCCATATCTCCCGATGCGAGGCTCAAACGGTGACGGGTGTAGGTATGACCAGTCAACTGGTCAGTGGTTCGGGCGTCTCCCTGCTCCGGAATCCGCCGCCGTCACTGCCACGCCATCTCTGAAGCCAGTGGACGAGACTCCAGCCACGACACACTTCCGACGCCGCCAGCCCACGGAGCGGCGGTTAATGCGGACCGGCGCAGGGAATGTCTCTTCAGACACCATCTCGTACAAAGTTGATTTGCTGATCCCGCAGGTTCTCAAGACCTCCTCGCGCCGCATAAGTCGATGGTCCTCAATAGTCATGGCTAACCTCACCTCAAGAGCCACAAAGAAAAACTCCGTACGTCGCCAGTCTCAGTGTGAGAATGGAGCACGGAGTCGCGAGGACCGTGCCAGTGTATGGTTATAAGGGAACCATCCAGAGTTTCTGGGCTGGTGTAGTTTTGTGACGCTCTGTATGGCCCCAAGAGTGGCGACCCTTGAGGGCCGCGATTCTTCAGTAAGTGTGCGGGAGACGCTGGATAGGTTTTCTCGGCTATATGAACAAATTACACTACGATATATTTACTATTTCCAGCGGGATCGGAGAAAGTAACTGTTCAGAGCTGGTGAGGCGAATTGAAGTAAAGCCGTTTGATAAACGGTAGCGAGGGAGGCATTGATTATGTCATATCAAGGGGGTGATGTGACCTTCCCCCAAAAATTATACCACAGGCAATGAGAGGTTCCGGTCTAAATCCCGCTTGAACTCCAGCGGGGTCAGGTATCCCAACGAGCTGTGGGGCCGGTCCCGGTTGTAGTCGATGCGCCAGTCCTCAATCATCACCCGGGAGTCAGCCAGGTCCTGGAACCAATGCAGGTTCAAGCACTCATCCCGGAACTTGCCATTGAAACTCTCGATGTATCCGTTCTCCATCGGTTTTCCTGGCCAATTGCAGGCCAGGAAAAATTGTTCGTCTCGAGAAACTTCTGCGCCGACATGGAACAGTGGTTGGTAAAGCGAGCATCAAGTCACCTAGCCATGTAACCAGAGAGTTGCTATGCGTTCTATCTCCGAGCGGTGGGGTTGGAGATAGCATGCTGGAGTGATTGAACGCAGTTCCAGTCCCGGTCATAGAGGACCTTGCGGTAGAAGTGAGCTTGTAGAGTGGTTGACAGCAGCCGATTGATGGTGCAACAAGGACCATCACACGACGAACTACCACACCTGCCGCGCCCGAGGCCCGCATCCCCGGCGGGTTGAGTTGCAACGAATAGCCCGGGTACATGGTGAGGGGATTAGTCCCAGCGTTACTTAGCTGGGACGCTGGATTAGCTCCACACTCACTTCGTCTGGGGCCACCACGAAAGCTACCATCGAGCCTGATGGCATCGTCCAAGGCTCACAGTTGAATTTCACACTGTTGCCCTTGAGATGGTCCGCCAGACCCAGGAGGTCGTCGGTCTCAAACCCAAAATGGTCCAACCCGTAGCGCGGTTCCGTAGAACCTGGCACCGGGTCCTCACCCTCAGCGCGCCCGGATATGGTCATCAAGTGGTGGCCGTTCAGTTCTAGCTGAATGGACTTGGTAGTGGAGAGCGGACGCTCCGAGGTGATGCTAGCGCCGAAATTGTCGCAGTACCACTTTGCGGCGTCGTCGGGGTCTTCGCTCCGGAGATGAAGATGGTTATATACGATGCTCACGGTTGGCCTCCAAGTTTAGATTGCTAATTACTGCCGTCCCCAATGCAGCCAGACGATGGGGTGGCGGGGCCGCGGGCTTAGTGTACCGAATGTTCGACCAGTGCGGTAACAGGTCAGCAGGTGCGTCACCACCTGAAGTCGACGCCCTGCTGAATCTCCAGGCTCCTCTTGGCCGACACCGTCTTGAGGTAACGCAGGGTCATCTTGGCGTCCTGGTGCCGGAGCTGGTCCTGCAACGCTTTCGGGTTCCCGTTCTCCTCCAACCGGGCGATGGCCCCGCTGTGTCGCAGCACGTGGACCGCTCCCACATGCTCCGGCTTAGCCACCCCCCCAGTTTGAAAGGCTTCTTTCACTATCTGATGAACCCTCACCCGGGACACCGGGAAGAAGACCTCGTCGGGAGCGAGGTTGGTGCGCGGTAGGCGAAGGACTGCAGGTTGGCCACTAGGGAGGCGCTCAGGGCCACCTGCCCCAGCTTGGCGCCCTTGCCGATCACCGTGGCCAACCTGCCGCCGTTGGCCGTCCTGGTGAGGTCCACCGGACGCAGGCCCAAGGCCTCGGAGACCCGCAGGCAGCCATCGAACATGAGGGCGATGAGCAGCCCATTGCGCTCCCCCGTCCTGGGGTTGTTGTCCCGGGCGGCGGCAATCAAGCGATGGACGACGTCCAGGTTCAGGTGAGGGACGAAGGTGGCGGAGCCGATTTCCCCGTCCCTAATCGCGGGCAGTTGGCGGCGCGTCAGGGTCATAGCTGGCAGCTCCGGGTTACCGAATGGAACAAGTGTAAAGGACATTGCAGGGTTCCGCTACCCGGGGATGTCAGTGGTGTAGCTGGCTGGGCCTGGGCGGAGGGACCAAACCTTTACAAAAGGCCCGTTTTGTATAGCTATTCCCCGCTTGACCGAGGCCCAAGGGTTTGATGGCATTGAAGGCAGCGCTCTGTGGGTATTCGCCTCGCAAGACGAAAACAGGCAATCGGTGAGATTCAGGCACGTAGTGCCCGAATCTATTATAAGGAGACCGGCGTCTATGATACGGTAGAGAAACGGAAGCCAAGCACCGCTTGGGGTAGTTTCATCCGATTCTCATCATTGCTAACCGTATATCAAACTACTCCGTCACGGCAGTAGTATCGGCCCCGGTCAGACGAAGCTAAGAGAATCTTTTAGGGAAACTCTGAACAAATGGGGCGGGATGTGGCATAGTAGGATTGGAGAGAGCGATCTTATGATGGGAGTCGATACCGATGGACCAGCCCACCTTCGCTGACCTGGAGTTTCAGAACAAGAAGCGCAAGACCCGCCGGGAGGTTTTCCTGGAGCAGCTAGACACTCTGATTCCCTGGCAGCGGCTGGAGGAGCGCATTCGGCCTCACTACCCCAAAGCAGGCCGCGGGCGCCGGCCTTATGACCTGTCGGTGATGCTGCGGGTCCACATGGTCCAACTCTGCCACAACTTGAGCGACCCGGCCATGAAAGACCTGCTGTATGAGGCGGAGTCGGTGCGGCGCTTCGTGGGGTTTCGGTTGTCGGAGCCGATACCCGATGCGAGTACGATCCTGCACTTCCGCCACCTGCTGGAACGGCACAACCTGGGGGAGGGACTGTTTGCGGAAATCCAAGACCATCTGGCAGCGCAGGGGATGCGGCAGGTGAAGAAGGGGAACCAGTACCACTTTGGGATGAAACTGCACATCGGCACGGACGCAGAGACGGGCCTGGTGCACAGCTTCACCACCACCTCGGCCAACGTGCACGACGTGACCCAAGCCCACCACCTGCTGCACGGCGAAGAGGGGCAGGTGTGGGGAGACGCTGGCTACATCGGGGTGCAGAAGCGGGCAGAGAATCAGGGGTTGGCGGTAGAGTGGCAGGTGGCGATGAAGCTGGGACAGCGGCGGCAACTGGAAGCGGGGAGTGTGGCGGCCATCGAGGAAAAGGTGAAGGCCTCGATACGGGCCAAGGTGGAACACCCATTCCTGGACGTGAAGGGGCTATTCGGCTATGCCAAGAGCCTGCCTCCGAGTCCCTCGGGGGTACGCTACCGGGGCCTGGCCAAGAACCGGGAGCGGTTGGCGCTGCTGCTGGGGCTGTCCAACCTGAGAGCCTGGTTACAATCTTCTCAGGATTAACGCCGTGAAGGCGAGTACCACCATTTGCAGGCTGGTATTGAGTTTTCTTTCGCAGTTCTTCCAGAGTCGGCGGCATTTGTCCAGCCAGGCGAAGGACCGCTCCACCACCCATCTTTTCGGAAGCACCACGAAAGTGTGCAGTTCATGGCGTTGCACCACTTCGACGGTGGCTCCCAACAATTGCTCCACCGCCAAAGCAAAGGGTTTCCCAGTGTAACCCCCATCAACCAGCACCTTTTGCACCTGGCTGAGATCGGCTCGGCAGTGGCCAAACATGGTCAAAGCCCCAGCCCGGTCGCCAACGTTGGCGGTGGTCACGTGAATTGCATGGGGCAACCCCTGCGTGTCCACCGCGATATGACGCTTGATCCCCGACACCTTCTTGCCAGCGTCATAACCCTTGTTCTCGGCGCTATCGGCATTCTTCACGCTCTGGGAGTCCACGATGCAGAAGCTGGTTTGCTCTTTCCGACCACTGCTCTCTCGGGCCGCGCCAACCAACTTTTTTTAAGACCTGCTCCAGAATGGATTCTTCCTCTGGGTCGGGCAGATCACTCCATTGGCGGAAATACTTGTAGCAAGTGCGCCAATCGGGGAAGTCCGTGGGCAGCATTCGCCACTGGCAGCCGCTTTTCAGGACGTACAGAACCCCGCAGAATACATCATACAATTCCACGGTGCGGGGCTTGGTCCGGCGGCGCACCGACTCCAAAGCAGGCAGAATCAGGGCAAATTGCTCACGACTAACGTCACTGGGATATGAATGGGACATGATTATCTCCCCCTTGGCAATAGTCTCAACTTAACATATTCCAGAGATCGTAAACAGGCTCTGAGACGGGCTCAGGCCTTTCTGGCCACCTGACCCAGGGGGCAGTGCGCCCCATTGACCCTCACCACCCGAAATCCAGCCCTGGAAAGGCCCAAGAAACCACAAAAGAGGACAAATTGGCGGGCCGTAGGTCTCCCCCCAAGCCCGCACAAGTCGAAAATACCCATTGCTCTCAATTGTTCAGAGGGCAACTAGTATTACAACGACGAGTTTAAGGAGGGACGCCTGATGCTTCCCGGCGACGGGCGGCGCGGCGTTTCTCGTGGGAGCGTTTCGCCCGCTCGTTGCGCTGTTGGACATCTTCCAGCCATTGCCGCAACTCATCCGGTCCGAACCGTTCCCGCGGCAGCATCTCCCGCACCACCCGGTACACCTGCGGGCGCGTGATCCGGGGCATCTTTTCCCCCCCAGTCCTGCGGCAGGCCCAACAGAAACGCCCCGCCCAGCAGGCACATGGCCACGTGGTGATGCCATCCGGCCCATGTCCGGGTCTCGTACTCGTCCAGCCCGATGTCGCTCTTTTCGGTCTCGAATTCGGTTTCAATACGCCACCTAGACCCCCCCACGTGGGCCAGGGTTTCCAGGGGAGTGTCCCCGGGCGCATTGGACAGGTAGTAGCGGGGCTCGCTGCCGTCCAGGTTCTGGCGGTAGCTTGCCCAAACCACTCCACCAGGCTTCCGGTTCCGGGTTTCCCGGACCCTCTGGGCGCCGAACCGGTAGACCCGCGGCCCCTGGGACCCCTCCGCCACCGTAATCTCCCGCCACGACTCCTCCGGCAGCGCCAAGCTGCGCTCCGCCATGGTCAGGCGCTGTCCGCTGCGCAGTTTGGGCGGGCGGGGACGCCCGAATCCCTGATAGGCCGGCTCGCTCCAGTCAGGCTCCAGCGGCCAGACCGTCATGTCCGGCCGGACGTCCAGAACGTATAGCATTCCTGTTGCAGCCAAGCCGTCTCGGAACGCCGGGGACATCCCGAAGGCGGAATCCCCAGCGACCCACCCAGCGCTGCGGCAACCCCGAGCCCGGGCCTGCTCCAGCATATCTAATGCCAGGTCCGTCTTCGACCGGTACCGCCGCCGCTCCTCCGGCACGCCCGCCGCCGCACAGCGGCCCGCGTCCGAAGTCCATGCCTCGGGCAGATACCAGCGCTGGTCCGCCAGGGCCCGCCCCCGCGGCCCCACGTGGGCCAGGAATACTCCGGCCGGGCAATTGGCTATCTTGCCCAACGCCCCGCAGTATTGCCGGGCCACCCCTACCGATTTGACGCCCTGCTTGGGGAAGTCGCTGCCGTCGAACACCCACACCGCCAGCGGGTGTTCCAGCCTGGGACCCAAGTACTCCTGCAGGCGGGCGATGACCGCGGCATCGTCCCAGCGGGCCTCGGTGAGAAAGCGCTGCATCGCCCGGGCCGAGACCGGAACCATCTCGGACAGATTCTCGGCGTTGCGCCGCTCCTGGGCCTGGACCAGCAGGCCCGGCAGATAATGCCTGCTCTGTTCCCGCCACTGCTTGCGGCCAAAGGCACCAGCGAAGTAGGCATGGAACTCCAGAAAGGCCTCGTAAACCCGCTCGAAAGCTGCCCTCTCCATCGTCCCCACCTCCCCAAAGCCCCCGCCGTCTCCCGAATTATCCTACCAAAAACCCGTCGTTGTAATACTAGATGGTGGCGTGCCGGAACTTGGCGTCGGATTGGTCTAATCCTGGCGGCCGTTTTGGTTTTCCGCCATGCTTGGCGGCGGCTCGTCAAAGGGCCGGCCTTCCTGTTGTGCCGCCTGCATCCGCTGGTACCAGGCCCGCCATTCCTGGTGGGCGTTTGCTGTCCCTTGGGCTATCCCCAGGGCTACCGCTTGGGTTATCTCGTGGGCTTGTCCTCGCTTAAACCCTTCAGCTCTGGCGTTGGCCTTGGCTTGTTCGATTTCCCGCTTGATTTTTTCTCTGGCCCAGAACACCATGTAGTAACTCCTTTCTACCAGGGTTACGAAGAAAGCATAAGCCATTGCTACAGGCGTTGCCATTGTGGAACCGGCCAGGACGGCGGCTTGGCTCATCCTCCATCCTTCCAGAGTGAGCCCGGCCAGGAAGCTATTGCGAGGACCAAGGCGACTCCGATGCAGACCAGATGGAGCTGCCGGTTCTGGCTGAACGTCGTCCGGAAGTTTTCAGTGGGCTTGCCGGTCATATCGACCGGGTGGTTCGCCTCTACCGAGCAACTGGGCCGGTCCGTTTCAGGAAAGCCGGGCTGGGTCGCCGGCCTTCAAATCGCAGGGTATCAGACCGTTTCAAAGCATCGACTATACCAAAAAAACGGCAAATGCTCCGTTGTTCAAAGGTTTCTCAACAGGATCAGGAGATCATGGCCCATATTACCTGGTGCAGTGGTGCAGTGCGTTCGAATGAGCCGAATGTTTCTGTTCAGGTTTCGACGGGAAGAGGAATAACGCCGGCTACCCGCTGAACGATTGTTATGCACTGGCACTGCCGGTCGACTCCACCTCGATCACCTGAGCCCCGGCAGTGTCGGCGAACAGTTCGGCTGTGCCGGGGTGGCAGGTGAAGACCAGGACCTGATTTGTCTCTGAAAGGGCGGCAAAGGACTCAGCCGCCAGCCGGGCCCGGTTCGGATCGAAATTTACCAGTACCTCGTCCACAACCACCGGCAGGCGCTCGGCGTGTTCTCCGAACTCCCGTACCAGACCGAACCGGAGGGCCAGGTAAAGCTGCTCCCGAGTGCCCCGGCTGAGATCCTGGGGACGCTTGGTGGCACCGGCGCTGTCCATGACGGTGATACTTCGTTCTCCGATGGGCACGAACAGACGGGTATATCGTTGGTTGGTGATGTGTGAGAAGAACTCCTGGGCGTGTTGCACCACCCTGGGTTGGCGCTCTCTCTCGAACTTCTGACGTGTTCGCTCCAGGAGTTCCTCTGTGAAGATGAGTATCGACCACTTTCTGGCACTTTCCCGCAGCTGTTCCACAAGAGTTTCGCGCTGGCTCCTTAAGAGGGATGACTCCTCCTCTCCGGTCAGTCGCTCCAGTTCATTGTCAATTCGCCCCCGCTCCTCCAGCAGATCACTGCGCGTCTCCTCCATGTTCTGGACTTTTCCCATTACCATGTTGGATTCTTCGTTGAGCTGGATTTGATCAGTGCCAGCCAGTCTATCCCGGAAAGCCTCTAACCTCTCACCGGGGCCGCTAAGCAGTTCCAGTCCACGTATCAGTTGGTTTCGTCGACGTTCGAGTCCCAACCGATGCTCATGGTCGCGGGACCGAAGGCGAAAATCCTCAGGGTCATCGGCACCGCCCAGAGCCATGAAGTCCTCCAGTTCCCGCTGGGCCATTGCCACTCGCTGCTCCCTGTCCTCCACCAGCCGGCGATCAGCATCCTGCTGCTCCAGGGCGGACCCTCGTCGGGATTGCGCCTCCCTGGCCTGATCCATCTGGATAATAAGCATGTCTGCTGTAGAAGCGATCTGTCCCAAATTACTGGCCGCAAATGGTATGGCATGGGCGATGGCCAGGGGCGCCACCTTCGCCCGGAATTCCTCGATATCCTTCTCAATGGCGGCGACCCGCTCCCTCATCCGGCGGGTCTCCGTCAGGACTCCGCGGGCAGTGTCTACACGGGCAAGGAAGATGGTCATGCCGTCCGGGGTCAGACCCTCGTCCAACTGGCGCTGTCGCAGCCATTGCTGCCATAGCAGCAGAGCTTCCTGCTGGGACGCCGCTGCGTCCTCCTGTTCCTCTACCGCGTCCGCGAGGCGCTGTTCCTGGGAATGTTCCCGCCTAGAGGCTTCCTCCACCCTGGCGCTGGAGGCATCCCACGCAGCTATTTGGGCGCGGGCGATCTCCAATCGAGCCTCCACTGAGTCCAGCCCTGTACCGTCAGGCTGCCCTGCCACTCCCAAGGGTGTGGCTGATTCCAGAAGTGCCCGGTGGGAGCGTTCCACCACCGCTTCAGCGTCGGCGGTCTGCTGGCCCAGGGGTGACGTTACCGGCGACGATCCCTGGGAGCTGTCGGTCCTGCCCCTGAACCACAGGGCAATGGCAACGGCGATCAAGGCCCCGCCCCCGAGTACGCCCATCAGCAACCCTTGGCCACCGATGAATACTGCGATCGCGGCCAAAGTGGCTCCAGCCACGGCAAGCAGAATCAGCAACACTGGTGGGAGTGGCGCTCTGGTATCGCTGCTGGAAGCCGTGCCCGAGGTCAGAACGTTGAGCTGCCTACGGAGGTTCTCATGGTTTTGGCGTTGCCTCTCGTATTCAGCCAGGCGACCCCTGGCAGCGCGGAGGGCGTCCTGCTGATCCATCAAACCGGCGGCATCCAGGGCCGGGGGCTCCTCCGGCAACTGTTCCCGCGCTTCCTGGGTTTCGAGTCCGCGGTCAAGCAGGGCACGCCGCTCCTGATTCGCGCGTAGCTCTGCCTGCCGCAGGCGTTCCCCGCCCTGGGTCAGGCGGTCTTTCCATTCGTCCATCTGGCTGCGGACCACCAGGGACGTATCGAGGGTCTCCAGGTCCCTTTCTTTCCATTGGGGCCCTAGGTCGGCCAGACTCGCGGAGAGGTTGTTTTCCATTTCCCGGAGCTCCCCCTGCCTATCGGGAAGGTCTTGGGTCGAACCATCGAAGCTGGCCCGTCCCCGGCGGATTTCTTCGACACGGTCGGCTGCTTCTAGGAGCGATTCTCCTGGTATGCTGGCGGTTGCCGCCTCTGTTGAAACCCGCAGTTGCTCTCTGGCATCCTCCAGACCGGATTTGGCCTGGCGCACCCTTTCCTGGAATGCTTCCAGCCTGGGAATCGCGTCATCGGGAAAGTGGTCGTAGTAGGGAAGAACTTCCAACTGGGAATCGCAGTTATTCAACTCGATCCATTCATCCCAACCCGCGATCAGATTCCGTATTTCCGCCTGCTGGGTGTGCCACTGCGAGCGCTCCAGTTCCAGGGCCTGTAGTTCCGCATCCATCACTGCCCTCATACCAGAGCCATAATTCCTGATGGGCAAACTGGTCATTGAGCTGTTCCCTGATATCCCACGCTGTGTCCGCAGCGGATAGCCAATGGTGAAGTGTCCCCCGACCGGAGAATTCTAGGCGAGCCACCAGGGAGGACCGGCCTTCGGCACCCGCAAGGGCCGCTGCGGCCAGGTCGTTGACCGCGTTGAGCAGCTCCTGTTCCGTATTCAAGAGCCCGATGTCCAGCGAAAGTATCTCCCAGCGGACGACGTCCATGGGCCGGAAGTCCAGTTGGACCACTCCGTGGTCGTCCACTTCCGCCAGGTAAACTCCTCGGGCGCCCGGCTCGTTGGGATGGCGGCCCTGCGGGTTGCCGGGATACACTATGGTTGTGCTCGTTTCCCGCAGGGTTTGACGGGTGTGGACGTGTCCCAGGGCCCAGTAGTGGAACCCCGTGTCGGCTAGATCCGACACCGAGCAGGGAGCATAGGAGTCGTGATCCGGGTTACCTCCCACATTGGCGTGGAGCAGACCGATCTTGAACCCCGGATCGGAACCAAACGCGGCAAAACGGGGTGTCAGGTTGTCCCTCACCTCTCTTGTCGGGTAGCTCATCCCGTAGACCATTCCCCGATCCGGCTCGTCAGGGAACAGCGGAAAGCCCGCCACCTCCGCGCCGAAGCGGATACAGCCCGCCGGCAGGTCCAGTTGGGCCTCCCACCCGTCGAGAGGGTCATGGTTGCCGTGGCAGATGAAGGAACGGATACCGGCCCTGTCGAGCTGTGCCAAGCCATCGACGAAGCGCAGTTGGGCCCGCAGACTACGGTCTGCCCCGTCGTATACGTCGCCGGCCACCAGCAGGGCATCCACCCGCTCCCGGAGGCAGAGATCGATGATGTTCTGGTAGGCGTCGAAGGTGGCGTTGCCCAGTTTCTGGGCGACGTGGGATGGCGCCTCATTGCGGATCCCCCGGAAGGGGCTGTCCAGGTGCAGGTCGGTTGCGTGTACGAAGCGAATTCTGGGCATGAGTATCTGATCCTACGAATGAGAATCCTGCGGGCTCGTCTCCCGAAGTTGTAGAAGGGCCCACAGGATTCTATCGCCTTTTGCACTGCTGCGCACTAACTCTGTGACGGTAGGGAGAAAAACGGGTAGAGGTGCGCACTTGCCACCGGATGCCGTTCCGATTTTCTTACTACTTGTTGACATAGGTGCTTTTTACGTTTATATCAACATACGTCTCTTTCTATTGCATTTTGGAATAGAAACCGAGGCTTGCCAGGCAGTTATCCATCGCTGCCAGCACCAGGTTGGTAACTATTGTCCTCTCTTGGGCTGACAGAATTCTCAAACACCGGCCGGTAGCCGATACTACGAGGAAGTACTGTTGCCCTGTCTCGAAGGTCGCTACCTGATTGACTAAAGTCCCTGTCTGATTTTGGCAGTGCTGGTTTGGCTTGCAAGGGTACCGCCAAGAATTAGGAGAGGAGTCGCACGATGTATATGGTAGTCGTTAAAATACAGAGCGCTTACGGCTGCAAGACAATTAAGTGAAGAAAACAATGACGATAGATGGCCTCTAAGAATTGGCAATTCAGAGCGCGGGGTTGTAGAACCTGCTCTGCACTCCGGTGAGTGATCCAGTGTCGTTGAGACAACTGTCTCGTTCGAGGGTCTTCTTGTCTTAAATATGTACGGGGAGACACTAAAGATGTTAAGCAGATTGAAAGGTATTTTTGGACAAAAGCAGCGGCGTGAGGAGTAACTTGACGTTCGTGTTACAACTTCCGAAATCCCAAGGGTAGTTGTAGCAACGTCAGGAAGTGCGAGTTGCTTCGAGTGCCAGAAGCTCGAAGGGCAATATATGGCATTGATCGAGCGTTGGAATCCATGCCTATCCCATATGCGTGTTGCAGACATGGGCAGTAAGAATCCGTACAGTGGATGGTTCAGGTGCTATTATCAGGGGGACTGGCCCAAAATTGGCCGCCATGTCTCTTTGATTGCTGAAACAGATTGGAAGTTCGTTATTGATGTGTTCACGGGAGGAGAAATGCCCACTTTCGAAGAAGGGTTCGCCACGGCCGAAAGTGCCGCTGATTCGGTGCTGAAAGCACTTAACGAGGTGGCTGGCATAGCCCGGCAGCTACGTAAGGCAAGCCGGGATGGCAATATTGCTGCCGTACGACGCCAGAGCGAAAGGCTGGACGGGGCGGTCAATCTCATCCGGCAGGAAGTGGCCAATGCTTCGACAGCCTGGCCCTTCACGGCTGAGGATGAACGGCGGTACCTGGAGGAAGGGTATGGTCGGGAGCTGCAAGCTGAGGCTGAAAAGCAGGGACTCCAGGTCTTCGAGCGTGACGGCCGTCTGATTGCCCATCCCTCGATGGTGAGGGTCTTGCCCGGGGAACGGGCGGTGCGTATCGACCGGCGGCAATCCTCCGCTGTCAGACCCTCCAGGGTGGTTGCTGACCTGGCAAAGTTACAGAATAATCCATCCAGATTTCCCCCGCAGCCTTTCCTGGAAGCCTTGTACGAGGCGTACCTGGCCCTGGCACAGTCGGACACTACGGACCGGTTGAAATTGGGCCAGGTTGGCCAGGTGATACGTCTTGAAAGCATGTATAAGCTCTTTACCGGCCTGCCCGGAAGCAGTCGGGACTACAGTCAGTTGGATTTCGCCAGGGACCTCTACGCGCTGCAGCAAAGCGGCGTCAGGGAAGTCAGGTCGGGGGCCAGGGTATCATTCCCTGCCTCCACCGGCACCAGGAGCGCTCGGGGGGCGATTTCGTTCATCGGACCCAGCGGCGAGACCGTGCTGTTCTACGGGATCCAGTTCGCGGGAGGCGGCCAATGACCAACCTTCTTCCCCTGCAGGAATGGCTGCATGTCATCAAGGAGGAGTACCTGGACGGCTTCGTCAGCGACGGCGGTTCCTCACTGAAATTTGCTGTGCCGACCAGGCAGGACCTGTCTCCACTGCTGAAGGACCGTTTTGCTGCGGATGCGGGTGATCTGGGCTACCTGGTGGTGGCAGTGGATGCCGGCGAGACCCGGGTCCACATGCTTCAGGAAATATTCTTCCGCATTGCGGAGCAGATCGACTGGCGGCAGTTGGCCAGGCGCGTGGTTCTCCGGTTGGCCGGTGAGGCCGGTTATCGCACTGAGATGGCGGACCTGGAGGCTGATACCCCGATTCTTGAGGCGATCAGCGAGGCCAGCGCCGTGGAAAATAAGGCTGTGGACGAGAGCCTGATCAGGATGGAACTGAGAGACCCGTTGTTCCAGTCCGTTACCAGAAACGGCAGCATGTCCCGGGATTTCCGGGTAGCCATGACCCAGTTGTGCCTCACCGAAATGGGGGGCGTTGGCCAAAACCAGGAGGCCGTTCCCCTTATCGAATGGCTGACCGGCGTCAATCGGCGGGTTTCCAGTGTACGACGCTATGAAATTTACAACAGCATTGTCCGAACCAATGCGCGGCATTTCCTGGAGTCGCTGTTGTACTGGGTGCGATTCGTTGGCTATGCAGGCACCTGTGTCATTCTGGATGACAGCCGAGTGACCCTGCGCAGAAACCCGCGTGACGGGCTCAGGTTCTACTCCCGGTCCGCGGTGATGGACCACTACGAACTGCTGCGCGAACTGATCGACGGGACGGACCGCCTGGAAGGCCTGTTGATGGCAGTGTTGGCCGATGAGGAGTTCCTGGATGAAGACACTCGGGGCAAAGGCATTTTCATCTACCAGGCTCTCTGGAACAGGATCGCCGATGAAGTCCGGTCCCGAACCCAGGCCAACCCCATGGCTACCCTGGTCCGTCTGTCGGACGGGCCCATCATGGAGTGAACAGGATGGTGGACACCTCAACCAGGTCAAGACTGAATAACCGCAGGGCGCTGGAGGCCCTGCGAAACGGCGTGCCCAACGGTGATGCGGTGGCCGCTCTGGGCTGCAGCCAGCCGGCGGTGGAGAGCGCCTTCAACGACATGCTCTCCCGCCTCCCCGTCGATGGAGAGAGGTCGGAGGGCGGGCAGGGAATGCTGGTAGCCGGCGACTTCGGGAGCGGCAAGTCCCACCTGCTCGGCTACCTGGAAAACCGGGCTCTGTCCCAGAACTTCGTATGCAGTCGGGTGGTGATCAGCAAGGAGACGCCCCTGTTCGACATGGACAAGGTGTACCGGGCCGTGGTGGAGAACGGCAAGGTGCCCGGGGTAACGGGCCAGATGGTTGAGGAGATCACCCAAAAGCTGGACTACAATGCCCCTGGCTATTCAGACTTCTTTTTGTGGGCGCACGGCGAAGACAATAACCTGCACCGGATTCTGCCGGCCACCCTGATGGTCCACGAAAAGGATAATGACCCCCAACTGCTGAACGAAATCAACCTGTTCTGGTCCGGAGAGCGGATCCAATTGAAGAGCGTGCGGGAGGGACTGCGGCATGTGGGCCAGTTGCAGGGGTACCCATTCCGAGCTCCGGGCTCCCGGGACATGCCGCCGCAAAAGCTGCGGTTCGTTCTGGAACTGATCAAGGCGGCCGGATACCGAGGGTGGGTGATTCTGATGGACGAGATCGAACTGGTGGCCAACTACAGCGTGCTGCAGCGGGCCCGTTCCTATGCCGAGCTCACTCGCTGGATGGGCCAGACCCTGGAGGAAAAGTACCCTGGGCTGGTGGTGGTGGGCACGATGACCGCCGATTTGCCCGTGGTCGTGCTGGACGACAAGGAGGACCGGGACAAGGCGGTCCCACGGCTCAGGGCCAGGGGACGACCGGAGGACCTCCTGACAGCGGCACGGGCCGAGACCGGCATGCGACTTCTGGATAGAGGAGCACGTAAGCTGGCCGAGCCGGACGAAGAAATGCTCCTGCACCTCTATAGCCAGCTCAAGTCAATCCATTCGGAGGCCTACGGTTGGGTTGCGCCGGAGATCAACCGTGACATAGGGCGCGGCGTTCCGGCCAGTATCCGCTCCTATGTGCGTCGTTGGATCAACGAGTGGGACCTGCGGCGACTGTATCCCGAGACTGAGCCGGAAATCGAGGAGACGGAGCTGACCTTCAGCTATGAGGAGGACACGACGCTGGAGCAGGCCCACTCGGAAGATGACGGCAGCAGGTCATCAGGGGAGTAAACGTCGTTTTGCCCATCCCCTTCCAGGACCTGGCCGGGAACGAACCAAATGCTGCCGTAGCCTACCTGCGCTTCCTGAAGGAGCCAGTCAGAGGCGGCATTCAGGGTGCCCTGTTCGTCACCAGTAGCCGGGGAGAACCGCTGGAATTCTGCTTCACCCGGGTGGAGCCCGGGTCGGGTGCACTGTGGCAGCCAGGCCAGGCTTACCGGGGGGCGGTGACCGCTCTTGCCAGAGCCCTGTTTGATGGGGCCAGCCACCTGCCTGACCTGGTGCTGGCCCTGGCCGAGGAGACCCCTTCGGAAGTCTTTACTGAGGATGTGGTGGCCCAGGTTCCGGTATGCCTGGTCGGGGCGCTGGGGATCCCGCCGAATGAAGAGTCACCTGGGGATGACCTTACCTCTCTCCGTTGGATAGCTGACGAACCGTCCGAGGGTTCGGCGCTGGCCGGGTTGGTGGAAACGCTGCGCTCCCGCTGCCTGTTGCTGGAACCCCTGGAGAGGGCGGCGACGGGAATGGCAGAGGTCTTCGCCGACCGATGATTCTGCCGGACTGGCTGCGAAAGGTGGGCGCCAAGGGTTTGCGCCGCTTCATCCTGCGGCGACAGCGCACCGTAGGCGACCTGGCAGTTGAATCGAGCGCCGTGCCGGTCAAATTGGCCGGCGTGACGGTTAACCTGTTTCCTGAACGTGTTCCTGAGCCGGTGGAGTGGTTCTCAGTTGGCTCAGTCGGTGCCGTTGAGCCGGTCAGGGCGTTTGTGTTTGACCGGCAGTCGAATGCACCGGCCCCGATGGGCTCGGCAAGTCCTACCAGTCCGGGAGAACCCTCCAACGACTACGATTGGCCTCGTCCTCCCGGCGGACCGCCGCGGGAAAGTTTGCAGTCCCGGCTCTGGCGAGTGCTGACTGCACCCTATCTCCCCTTTTTGCCAGGGCCCGACTCGGTGATTGAATGGCCCGGCGAGCTGCTTCCCTTCCAGCTCGAAGGAGCAAAGGTCCTGGTGGAAAGCCGCCAGCTTCTCCTGGCCGACGACATGGGCCTGGGCAAGACTCTACAGGTAATCGTTGCGCTGCGGGTCCTGTTTCTCAAGGGTGAAATCCGGACGGCTCTGGTGGTGGCCCCGGCCAGCGTCTTGGACCAGTGGCGTCGGGAACTGCTGAAGTGGGCGCCCGACTTGAGAGCAATGGTAATCCGCGGCTCCGTGGCCGACCGGGGCTGGCAGTGGGCTACTTCGGTGCATGTGGCATTGGTGAGTTACGACACATTGAGGTCCGACTTCAGCGATAACCCCATGTCGGCGGTGGGCCGGCGGACCTGGGACGTAGTGGTGGCCGACGAGGCTCAGCGTATCAAGAACCGCAACACCACCAGTGACGCGGTGAAGGGTTTGAAGCGCGGGCGTTCCTGGGCTCTGACCGGTACGCCGGTGGAGAACGATGAAGAGGAACTTGCTTCCATCATGGAGTTCGTTGACCACGATGAATCGGAGGCCCTAAGAAGATACGGGGCAGGACCGGCGCTCCGGCAGCGACACAGGGAACTGCAACTCCGCCGTAAGAAGTCGGACGTGCTGACCGACCTGCCCCCCAAGATTGTCACCAAGATTCCTCTTGAGCTGGGGCCGGCACAGCAACGCAGCTATGAACGAGCGGAACGGGAGGGTATTGTTCACCTGCGGGAGTTGGGCCGAGACGTGAGGGTGCAGCACGTCCTGGAGTTGATCTCGCGCCTGAAGCAGATTTGCAACGCCGAGCCGGAAACCGGGGAGTCCCGCAAGTTCGAGGACATCCGCGGCAGGATGGAAACGCTGGCAGCCCAGGGAAACCGGGCGCTGGTCTTCTCCCAGTACCGGCGAGCGGGATTTGGCGTAGAGGCAATGGCCGAGGCCCTGCGGGAATTCCGGCCGCTGACTTTTACCGGAGCTCAGTCTCAGGAGGAGCGACGGGACATCATCAGCCGGTTTCGACGGGACGACGGGCACAAGGTCCTGGTGGTGTCATTGCGGGCCGGCGGAGTGGGACTCAACCTTCAGGAGGCTTCCTACGTGTTTCACTTGGATCGCTGGTGGAATCCCGCGGTGGAACGGCAGGCCGAAGACCGCAGCCACCGATACGGCCAGATCGTTCCGGTCCATGTCTTCAAGTACTCCTGCCTGAATACCATTGAGGAGCGGATAGACCGGATACTGGAGCAGAAACAGGAACTCTTTGATGAACTGGTGGACGACGTTTCCATCGACCTAGCGGCGGTTCTCACCGGAAGGGAGTTGTTTGGTCTTTTTGGACTGCAAGCCCCCACCGGGGTGAGTCGCTAGCCACCTAAGTGAGATGGCGGCTGCGCTGTGGTGGTCTCAAAAATTTGTGCTGATTTGTGCTGCATTTTTGCACGGTGTCATTGGTTGATGATTCTAACCGGTATCGTGCAGACTTTAGCTCTCAATATGTTCTCTAAGAGGGTGTGTGAAAAGCAATCAAGCTGGTTTGAGCCGCCGGAGCATCAGATGAATCATCGCAATGTGTATCCAAGCTTCACTGGTTTCCGTCAGAGTTTCGTAGTCCTTGCTCAGCCTCCGGGACCGGCCCAGCCAGGCCAGTGTGCGTTCGACCACCCATCTTCGAGGCAGGACCTCGAAACCAGGGCTCTCCCGGGGCCGCTTGACAATCTCCAGCGTCCAGCCCGCAAAGTCGCGGACCCACTCAACCAGCTTTCCGGCATAACCGCCGTCGGCCCAGACCAGTTCCAGCCGGGGAAACCGGCCGGTCAGCTTGCTGATGACCAGCTTGGCCCCGTCCCGGTCCTGGATATTCGCTGGATGCACCACTACGTCCAGCAGCAAACCCATAGTGTCTACTACGATATGCCGCTTTCGTCCCCACACTTTCTTCCCGGCATCGTAGCCGCGAGGCCCCCTTTTTCCGTAGTCTTCACCGATTGGCTGTCAATGATGGCGGCGGAAGGACCGGGTTCCCGTCCCTCTGACTCCCGGACCTTAGGGCGCAGGGCCTCGTGGACTTGTTCCCATACGCCAGCTTTCCGCCAGCGGCGGAAGTACCACCATACGCTGCCCCAGGGCGGGAAGTCATGGGGCAACATACGCCAAGAGCAGCCGCTTCGCAGGACGTAGAGGATGGCGTTTATCACTTCCCGCAAGTCTATGGTGCGCGGATGTCCCCCAGGTTTGGCCAGCGGGAGCAACGGGGCCAACTCTTCCCATTGGGCATCGGTCAGGTCGGTGGGATACGGTTTTCTTGTCATCCCCGTAGATTACCATAACTCCAACCTGCTTTTCACACACCCTCTAATACTACAGTCGCAGATTAAACGCAGGTAGCATTGGGGCAATCAACGGGTGGTGAGTGAGGCTGTGGCAGGGTATTGGGATGAGGTTGCAGAGGTGGCACGGTGGGCTAGGGTATCGACCGGGTACACGAGTACATCGCGGGACGGTTCCGGCGTCCTGCGCCGCGCCGTCGGGCGCTGGACTACCTGCGGGGACTGCTGAGTCCGGTGGAGCGCAAGAACGGCTGGCAACTGGCGGAGCGGGTCGGCGACGCCACTTCAGAGGGGGTCCAGCGGCGGCACGGCGGGCCGGATAGAGAACAGTCAGATTGGCGTATTTCTAGCCTACGCCGGTGCCAAGGGGAGGACTCTGCTGGACCGGGAATTGTACCTGCCCCAGGTATGGCCGGAGGACTGGGAGCGGCGCCGGGAGGCCGGGGTGCCGGAGAGTGTGGCTTTCGGACCAAGCCGCAGCTGGCCCAGCAAATGCTGGAGCGGCCGCTGGAATCAGGAGTTCCCTTCGGCGGGGTTGCCGGGGATGAGGTCTAAGGCAGCGACCACAACCTGCGGCTGTGGCTGGAGCGGCGGGACGTTCCTCATGTGCTGGCCATCAAACGCAGCGAGAAGCTATGGGCTTTGACGGACAAGGGGCCGCGCAGGTGAGAGCTGACCGGCTGGCGTCCGGGGTTGAGAAATGCGCCTGGGTGAGAAGCAGCGCCGGAGCCGGGCCAAGGACCACGGGACTACGACTTAGCCACGGTGGATATACTTCCTCTTCAGGAGCCAGACAAGGGCTACTGGCTGCTGGCCCGGCGCAGTCTGACCAAACCCTGGGGAACTGGCCCACTACATCTGTTACGGCCCGGCGGGAACGACCCTGGAGGGACTGGCGAGGGTGGCCGGAACCCGGTGAACTATCGAGGAATGCTTCGAAGAGGCCAAGGGGCAGGTGGGTCTGGACCAGTATGAAGTGCGGCGGTGGGACGGCTGGTACCGGCACATTACCTTGGCCATGATGGCACAGGCGTACCTGTCCGTGATCAAGTATCAGGCCATGGAACAGGGAGAAAAGGGGGTTGCTACGGCCCGGATGAAGAGCTGATTCCCATGACGGCCCCGGAGGTGCGCCAGTTGCTCACCCGTCTCGTATGGACGGAGAACCAACCGCCTGATTTCGTGCTGTACTGGTCGCGGTGGAGACGGCGACACCCAGCAAGAGCCCAGCGGTGCCACTACAAACACCGCCTGTCGCATCTGCGACTGTAGTACTAAGTAAACTTTCAACGTTCACTGTTGAAAGGAAAGCAGGTGAACATGGCCGCAGGGAGTCTCCGGCCAACATCGTGCGGGTGATGGCGTAACATAGGGAGCGGCCTCTGACCACCCGGGAGATCTATGCGGCGGTGGCCGAGACGGGGATGGCTGGTTTTGATCCCAGGGCCCAGCAGGTCCGGAATCTGGTGAACCGCGAACTGTCCGACCTGGCGGGAACGAGTTCCGACTCCCACGGCAAGCGGTCGCCGCAATTGCTGACCCGGGTGGACCGGGACCACGGCGGGCAGCTCCCCCTGGTGCTGTTCGTGTTCGAGACTCCCGAAGCCGAGGAAGCCTTCGTGAGCGCCGCTGGCAGGTCACACGGCGTTCCCCTGTTCACCTCCGACCTGGAACTGAAGGAGGATCGTCCCATGAAGAAGTCCCGTTACACCCCTGAGCAAGTCGCTTTTGGCCTGCGTCAGGCAGAGGAGGACACGCCGGTGGCGGAGGTCTGCCGCAAGATGGGCATCAGCGAGCAGACCTTCTACCGCGTCAGCGAACGCCGGGCCTGTGAGGTGCTGACCCTCCCCAGGGCCAGCTACCGCTATCAAAGTGGGGCCGATGAGCAGGCTGCCTTACGGATCCGGCTGAGAGACCTGGCCCAGGCCCGGGTAAGCTACGGCTACCGCCGTCTGCACGTCCTCCTGCAGCGGGATGGATGGACGGTGAATCACCAGCGGGTCTACCGGCGGTATTGCCAGGAAGGCCTGATGCTGAGGACCAAGAAACCCAGGCGGCACGTGTCCGTTCAAAGACGCATGGAGCGACCGGAGGCCTCCGGGGTTGATGAGAGCTGGTTCCTGTCGTTGGAAGACGCTGAGGAAAAGGTGGAATCCTGGCGAAGACATTACAATGGGGAGAGACCCCACAGTGCGCTGGGCAACCGGTCCCCCAGGGAATTTGCCGTATTGGCTGAAACCGCGGATTGACCCGCAAAACTCGCACTCGGACTGGTACAGAAAATGGGGCAAGACCAACATGGACCGGAACCACTCATTGGCTGTGGTATAACTTTTGGGGGAAGGTTAGACTGATTCATCTCGGTCCTGAGAGGGTGAGGTAAGATGAAAGAACCGATGGCAACGAATTCTGAATCCATCGATGGTCCGGAAAAGCCTGGATTCGGGCTCTTCCTACTGGCCGGAGGCTTGTTGACGGCGCCTTTGGCTGGGCTATTGTACTTGGCTGACAAGCTGGGCGAGTTGCCTTTCGTGCCCTTCGCTTTGTTTGACTGGATTGCCAAAGTGCTACCCGGCGCTCTGGTTACTTTCGGCATCGACGTCATGATAGATGCAATGCGCAGGTTGGGAATGAGCGTCGCCGCCAGCGCCAAGACAGCCGAGCAAATTGTGGCCGTGATCCTGTTCTTCGTCATCGGCGTCCTACTAAGTGCGGCGTTTTTAAGCGTGATGAAAGCTAAGGGGGCCGGGCCCAATCCGGTAGCCGGTCTGGTCCTTGGGTTGATATACGGCGTTCCAATGGTGGCAGTAAGCCTGCCCATGGGACAATCCACGGTACACCCGGCGCTGACCGCGGTTGTGCTGATGGTCATTTTTGTGCTGTGGGGCCTGGCATTCATGCCGATGTACTGGAAGTTGGTCACTAGCGGCGACGGCTTAGTAACCGAGGATGAGATTCGGTGGGCTAAGAGCATCAACCGCCGCCAATTCTTGGTGGGCGTCGGCGCGGCCACCGCCACTATTACCGTTCTAAGCGCGGGCCTCGGAGGGGTGCTAGCCCGGTCCGAACGGCGACTAGTTGCCGAGACCATTGCAACTTCAATGGATCCCTCCATGGCCAATGGCCGGCCACCGTTGCCCAACGCCAACGATTCGGTCGCTCCTGCGCCTGGAACCCGTCCGGAATACACGCCGGTAGAAGACCACTACAAGGTTTTCCTGCGCAGCGAGCCTTCGATAGTCGACGGCGAAACTTGGTCTTTGCCCATAACGGGGTTGGTCGACAACCCGCTGCTTCTAACGCTGGACGAGCTGCGCAACTACGAGTCAAGGGACCAGTACGTTACCCTGTCCTGCATCTCCGGCCGTATAGCCACCACGCTTATCAGCACCACCTGGTGGACCGGAGTCAGCTTACAAAAAGTCCTGTCCGACGCCCAGGTACAGAGCGAAGCCAAGTACTTGGTAATAGAGTCGGCGGACGGGTTCCACGAGACCGTGGACCTTGACCTTATTGCTTCAGACGAGCGCATAATGCTTTGTTACGCTTGGGATGGCCGGCCAATTCCCATGGACCACGGCTTTCCGCTGCGAATCTGGATACCGGACCGCTACGGGATGAAACAACCCAAGTGGATCACCTCAATCGAGGTCACCGATGAATACCGGCCGGGTTATTGGGTGGAACGGGGGTGGGACGAGGTGGCCCAGGTCAAGACAACCTCGGTCATCGATACTGTCGCCACCGACGACATCATCGAAGGCAACGGCCAAAGCCTGATTCCCATCGGCGGCATTGCTTTCTCCGGAGCGCGGGGAATATCAAAGGTCCAGGTGAAGGTTGACGATGGTTCCTGGGAAGAAGCCCAGCTACGGACGCCCCTATCCGAAACGGCCTGGGTGATCTGGCGATACGATTGGCCATTCCAAAAGGGCAAACACACCTTCGCCGTTAGGTGCGCCGAGGCGGACGGCACTCCCCAGATTGAGGAGTCCCGGGGCAACCGGCCCAGCGGAGCCACCGGAATACACAACCGCCGCACCAGCGTGTAGCGGCGGCCGACGGCCAGGCCGCAACTTGTTTGATTGAAATTGGACCGCTGTAGCTATCCCGTAGCCTGTTAGCTGAACATGTCCCGGTGTGCGGCGTAAGCCCCCAGTCTGCTGGTGGTAGAAGGGCTTCGAGCGCAGCAGAGATGCTGATTGGGCAACTAAGTATGCTATGCGTATTACAAAGAAAACCGCCCAGTCGGGCGGTAGCGGCGAACGGGCAACGCTGTCCAACTACCCTGGGCGCTCTCTTATCGGAGTATAACCCCTTCATCCTTCAGCAGACCGTTCTGAATCAATGGCCTACGAGACGTCCAATTGCGTAAGCTGGTCCTGGTACGTCATTCCAAACCCGATATAGCGCCCGATAGGCCGGCATCCGCTTGGAGGCTCGGCGAGATAGGCCGTCGCCGGTCGGAGTTGCTGGCGTCAAAGCTTCGTGGCTTCAGTCCTGCCGTGATTTGGTCTAGCAGCGAGCCCAAGGCGGTGGAAACTGCGAAGGTGGTCGCCAGTTCGATGGGCGTTCCTGTCCAGACCGCCGATGGGCTGGAAGAACATCACCGGACCGGCGTTTCCTACTTCCCCACGCCAAAAGCGTTCGAGTTGGCTGTCGGGGAGTTCTTTACCAGGCAGGAACAGCTTGTGCTGGGGACGGAGACGGCGCAACAGGCGCTCAAAAGGTTCGCCACCGCGGTCGATGAGGTGATTGGCTCGAAATGCCAGGATAATATTGTGGTAACTCACGGGACAGTAATGGCCCTCTACGTTTCAAGCGTTTCGGGAATCGCACCGATGGATTTCTGGCGCCGACTGGGAATGCCGTCATTTGTCGTGCTGGAACTGCCAGACATGCGCGTGCGCTCCATTGTCGAAAGCGTGACCGCTTAGGAGGCCACAGTCCGATTCACTCGAAATGTCCGGGGCTAGAAGCAATCTCACCGCTCCGGGTAGCAGACCTGGTCTTTCGATTTTCTAGACAAATGCCAAGGTGTGGTTTCAGGCAAGCGCCCCCAACCGTCGTTCCCGCGAAGGCGGGAATCCAGAGGTGGGGGCTGGTGCTGTCCAGGGACTTTGGACCATTCGCTCCGCTCACAGTGACAGACAATCGAAAGACCCCGGATTGGCAGATGCAACGATTGACCGCTGGACCTGATTCAGATTTCCCGGCGTGGGTCTAAAATCAATAACTCAGAACAGTCCCCTCCGCAGAATTTGTACTCTAGGGCATCGTTTGAGCAGGTATTCGCTCAGCTTCCCGTCAGGAAACGGCGCGGGTTATCCACCATAATCTGCTGAATTTCTGCTTCAGTGGCTCCCAATTCCTGGAGGTGCGGCAGCACATGTCGGCTGATGAAACTGTAGCCTTCGGGCTGATAGTTTTGGCGCTGCTCCCGCATCTCCGGTGTCGGCTGGCCCCGGGGCACGGAGTGGTCATGGCCGAGCATGATCTTTTGCCCCCATCCGGCATCCAGCAGTCTTTTTACAATCTCGGTGCGCTCTTCCCACAATGGCACCCCTGGATAGCGCCCACCGGGGAAACGGTCCAGACCCACCCAGACTCCCTTGTTCAGGAGGCCCAATATATAGTCAACGTCGCGGGTATCATTGCTATGCCCGATATATACCCGGTCCAGGTCAACCCCCTCTTCCTCCAGGACGCGGATTTGCTGCTCGCCAACCCGGTCCGGAGACCAGGTGTGGGTATACACCGGAGCGCCGGAATGCTTGCTGGCCTGGGCGACGGCCCGCAACACCACCACCTCCAGTTCGGTCATTCCTCCCCGGTCGCTGGCGGACTTGATGATTCCGGCCTTAACCCCTGTCCCTTCTATTCCTTCCTCTACCTCCCGAATGTAGAGAGGGGCGATGGCGTCGGGCGAGGCGGAGCGGAAGACCCTTGGGATGGTCTGATGGCTGCCGGTGGCGGCTATGATGTGGACGCCGCTCTGCCTCGACACCTCTTGCATCATGCCGATGTCACGACCTAGATCGAAGGTGGAGGCGTCGATGTAGGACCGAACGCCTTCGTCATAGGCTTGCTTCAACGCCGCGACCGCATCCTCAATGGTGCCATCTCGGTCAAAAAACTCGGGGTAGGTGTGGCGCATGCCCGCGGACCCGGTGGCAATATGTTCGTGGCTCAGGGTAAAGCCCAGCTCACCAGCGTCAATTGGTCCCAAAACTGTGTTAACCGTTGCCATTTCCTCACCTCCTATGGGCAATCTTCGGTGAGTTTAGCATCCTGCTGGGTGGCGCTCAACGTGGCGCAAGGTTGGGATAGGACGTTTGACACGCCGGGGTGGTGAGAGTACCTTTAGGTCGCTATGAAGGATGGGCCGGACTGAAGGGTCTTGGGGCCGGGGTTGGGTGAATCCGGCCAACGGAAGGAGGATAATATGGCCAGGTTACCGATTGCCACCAGGGAGAGTGTTCCGGAGGGACAACAGGCCGCCTTTGACGAGATGGTGCAGCGGGCCGGGGCGGTGCCGCGCCATGGCCCGGGCTCCGTGATGGTCCACGTTCCCGAAGCAGGCCGGGCCGCCAATCAACTCTCGAACTACCTGCGCAACGAGTCCTCGCTGTCGCAGAGAATCCAAGAGCTGGCGATGCTGGTCACGGCCCGGGAACTGGACTGCCAGCACATTTGGAATTCCCACGCCGGGTCCGGGCGTCGGGCCGGTCTCAGCGACGCATTGGTTGACGCGCTGCGGGACAAGCGAGACCTGCCCGACCTGGCCGCCGATGAGGCTGCCGTGGTGAAGTACGGCCAGGAGTTCTTCCGCACCCATCACGTGAGCCGGGGCGCTTTCCAGGCGGCCCAGGAGCAGCTTGGCGACCGAGGACTGGTGGAGCTGACCATGCTCATGGGCTACTACGGTCTGCTGGCGTTCAACATCAACGCCTTCGATACCGACTTGGTGCCCGAGAGGGCCGAGCTAATCCTGCCGGTATGACGGACTAAGGCAGCGTACCCCGGTTAATTTGGCCGACGGACGCGGCCCGCCGTAGCGTCGGCCCACGGGAGCTGGACAGCCACCCAATTGCGGCTGCCGGACGCCCTTGGCCCTTGAAGTAGCTGGACCGGCTGGCTCCCGTTGGCTCTTCGGCATTCGAGTCCGCTGTCCCAGCCGGTGCGCTCGCCCGGCCTTGCCAAGGGTTTCGGCCAGCCTTGTTTGGATAGTACGGACTGGCCCCGCGTTCACCTGCCCGATTTTACGAATAAGTCGGCGGGAAGGAGTAAGAGAAGATGAAATTTGGGATGTTCTACAACCTTCGATTTCCGGAACCCTGGTCTTCCGAGAGGGAGTATGAATTCCTTTGGCAGGTAATGGAGCAGATAACCTACGCCGAAGAGATGGGGATTGAGGGGCTCTGGCTTACGGAGCATCACTTCGAGAAAGGGTTGGTGGCCAGCGCACCGGAAGTCATCCTGAGCGCCGTCAGCCAGCGCACCTCCAAAATGCGGTTGGGGTTCGCGGTGATGCTGTCTCCCATTCATCACCCCCTCCACGTGGCGGCCAAGGTTGCCACCCTGGACCTGTTGAGCAATGGTAGGGTGGACCTGGGAATCGGGCGCGCATCGTCGCCGCACCAGTTGGCTCCCTTTGGAGTGGCGTTGGAAGACACCCGGGGCATGATGAACGAGGCCATAGGCATGTTGCCGAAGATGTGGACGGAGGACGTGTTTTCCCACGAGGGGAGGTACTACAACGTTCCGCCCCGGGAGGTGGTGCCCAAGCCTCGCCAAAAGCCCCACCCGCCCATCTGGGCGGCCTGCAACCAGGAAGACACCACCCGTATGACCGGAGAGCAGGGCCTGGGATTCATAACCCACGGGCGGGGCGGTCCCGAAAGGGTCGGCGAGTTGGTCCACATCTACCGAGAGGCTATCAAGGGGGCCAACCCCGTGGGCAAGTACGTCCACGACCGGGTAGCCGTGGATACCCTGGTTTTTTGCGACGAGGACGACCGGCGGGCCAGGCAGAGGGGGGCCGAGGCCGCCCTGGAGCAGATGCAGGAGAATAGCACCGGCTTTGGCCGCTTCTGGGCGGGAATATCCGAGGAGTCGGTGCCCGAGGAGTACAAGCACCACTACCAGCGTTACCAGCGCAGCGCCAATCAGGCGGGCCAAGTCACCCCCGAGAGCTTGCTGGAGTCCGGGATGTATTGTGTGGGCAACCCTGATTCCTGCATTGAGTTCATTGAGAAGTTCGAGGCCCTTGGGGTGGATGAATACGTGCTCACCTTGCAGGTGGGCTCGGTGGCGCATCAAGAGGTGATGAATACCCTTCGCCTCTTCGGGAAGTACGTCATTCCCCATTTCCAAGAAAAGGAACGCAAGGCCCAGGCTTCCGCGCAGACGGTCAGCGCGGATAATTAGCTCTCCCCCAAGGGGGAGGTCAGCAAGGAGGAACAATCATGGCGTTTTTCCGGGTTTATACCGGTGACGATGGACAGTCTCATTTTGAAGACTTGGACCTGCTGCCATCCGATGTCGAGAGGTCGGCGGCCCAGGCGACTACCAATGTAACCTTTGCCCGCTCCCCCGATGGTTATTTCCACGATTTCCACAACGCCCCTCGGCGTCAGTACGCCATCTTCATGTCCGGGGGCCAGATGGAAGTCGGCATCGGCGACGGGACGGTGCGAAGTTTCGGCCCCGGCGATGCCGTGCTGTTTGAGGACATGACCGGCCAGGGACATACCAGCCGGACGGTGAGCGGCGACCGCCTCTCGGCAACGGTGCCCTTGGCCGGTTAAAGACCAAGATATTTCGATTGGCTAGCGAGGGCCACCGCCGAGGAGCAGTCTTATGAGGACGTGACGAAATTGCTCCCCATGCGCTGTTGCGGCGGCCCTTAACCCTCGCCCTCCAGGGGCGCCACGCTGAATATTACGTGGAAGGGCATACAGTAGATGATTACGCTCCCTTGTCCGGCAATGTCCACGTCGTCGGGAATGGGGTAGTTCTGGTTGCCGATGTTGCCCTTCAGGGGACCCAGGTCAACGTAACCGGCGGAGGTGAGGTCTTCCCGGCTCATCGGGTCGGGATGGGGCGAAAGCAGCACGTGGAGGGCCGGTCCGTTGGTAACCTGCAGGTCTTCCAGCCGCAGCAGGTGGGAGCCTTCGGGGCCGCGGTAAACTATGGCGCTGCCGCTGCCCTTGTGGAACCGATCGGCGTCCCGCAGGCGTCCCGTCTTAACCTGCGCCGCCTCAGCTTGGCCCGGCGAGGCAGCCGTTGCGGCGGGCGCTAAGCCCCCGCCGGTTTGGCCGCTCGGGTCACTGGCCGGCATCATCATGGCTGGCATGGCCTCCTCCACCGGCTGATCGACCTTGGCCATCCCTGCCATTACCTGCTCGGCCTCGGCGCGGGTCATGCCCTGGGGGATGGCGGCGTTCACCGTGAAGGGCAACGACTCCTCAACAGCTTCATCGACGAACAGAGGGGCCAGCAGCCACCAGGCCACGGCGATGATGGGGATGAGGATAACGACCGCAATTCCTATGAATATGTTCCGTCGGCGCATGTTTGCCGCCCCCTAAACGCTGTTTGGATCACTCACCCCATATTACGCTGGCGAGCTGCCCTCCGGTTCTTTTTGGGCTACCCGGAGCGCCGTGCTCTTGGGGATGGAAAACGTTGTGGCAGCCGCTAGTCGCCCGGGGCGGAGTCGTACACTTCCGGGTTGGCGCAGGCTTCCAGCGGCTCGCCCCGCAGTCCGGCAATCAGGTTGCGGGCCGCCAGCAGCATGGTCTCCCGGCGGGTGGGCACGGCGGCGCTGCCGATGTGGGGTGTAACCACCAGGTTGTCCAGGGTCAGCAGCGGGTCGTCGGCGGGAATGGGCTCCGGGTCGGTTACATCCAGGGCGGCGGCGCGAATCCAGCCCTCCTTCAGGGCGGTGTACAGGGCTTTGACATCCACCACCGGCCCCCGCGACACGTTGACCAGGATGGCGGTGGGCTTCATCATCCGCAGTTGGGCCTCGCCGATGTAGTGGCGGGTCTGGGAAGTCAGGGGTACGTGGAGGGAAACGAAATCGGCGGAGGACAGCAGGGTTGGCAGGTCCACGTGTTCCAGTCCGTATTGGGCTTCCACCTCCGGGCGCGGGGTGCGCGAGTGATACAGCATCTTCATGTCGAAGCCCCGAGCGCGCTTGGCAATCTCCCGGCCAATCTGTCCCAGGCCGATGATGCCCAGGGTGGCATTGTGCACGTCCACGCCCAGCCAGTGCATGGGGTGGTGGGCTATCTGCCAGTTGCCGCCCCGCACCCAGCGCTCGCTCTCGCTGACCCTTCGGGCGGCGCACATCAGCAGGGCGAAGGTCAGGTCGGCGGTGGACCGGGCCAGCACGTTGGGGGTATAGCCCAACGGAATCCCCCGGCGGGTAACTTCGGCCTGGTCGATGTTGTCCAAGCCCACCGCCAACTGGCTGATGACGCGGAGATGGGGGGCCGCGTCCAACAGGGCGGCGTCAACCCGGTCCATCACCGTGGTCAGCAAACCCTGGGCGTCGGAGGCCTTCTCGTGGAGTTGCTCCGGCGAGGGAGGGAACTGGTCGGGCCACACCTCCAGGGTGGTGGCCTGGCCCAACAGGTCCAGGGCCTCCGGCAAAAGCTCACGGGTGACAAATACCCGGGGTTGGGAAGTGGTCATAGCGGGCTTGCTCCGCCTTTGGTGAGAGTCCAGCCATTGTAGCGAAAGCCGGGGGTATTTTCCAGGGTTGTTAGCTTTGACAAAAATTTGCCATAGGCTTAGCATGGGCCACACCAGCCGGTAGGTAGTGGCTGGGTCTAAATTCTCGGGAGGTGAGGCTATGGACGCTTCTGCGGTTTCCCACGTTGCCATCTGTGTGCGAGACCTGGACAAGTCCCTGGAGTTTTATCGGGACATCCTGGGAATGCTGGTCCAGGCGGACCGGATGCAGGATACCACCACCGGGGGCCTGCCCCACGTTTACAAGCACTCCCGCCAGACCCGTAGGCAGGTGCGCTTGGCCTTCGGCGAGACCGCCAAGCCCACGCTGACCATGACCAGTCATCCCGGAGAAGCCCCGGATGGCGAACCCATCAAGCTGGACCAGATTGGCATCAGCCATATCTCCTTCACCGTGCCGGACGTGAAGTCGCTGGCCGACGAGCTCATTTCCAAGGGAGTGCAGCTTGCCGGGCCCCTGGAGGGCTTTAGCAACGCCCAGGGCGAGGTCAGCAGCATCTTTGTCTACGACCCGGACGGCATCCTGGTGCAGTTCGACAGCGGTGGCGGCGGTTAGGACCTGGCCCGCACCCCTACTTGAGGAATCGATGGAGTGAGGTAGAAATTCTATGGACGCATCTGCTGTTTCCCACATCGCCTTTTGTGTCAGCGACATCGAGCAGTCCCTGTCCTTCTATCGGGACGCTTTGGGCATGGAGGTAATCTTCGACCAGGTGCAGGACACCACCCGGGGAGGGCTGCCCCATGTTTACCAGCACGCCCGCCAGACCCGGCGCACGGTGCACCTGGCCTTTGGAGGCAACCCGCTGCACCTGGTAATGACCTCCCACCCCGGCGACAGCGCCGACGGGACTCCCATCAAGCTGGACCAGGTGGGCATCAGCCACTTCTCCTTCAGCGTGTCGGATGTCCCGGCGCTGTACAGCGAGCTGGAGTCCAAGGGCCTGAAGCTGGCCGCTCCCCGGGAGGCTTGGACCAATGACCAGGGAGTCATGGGCAGCTTCTACGTTTACGACCCGGACGGCATCCTGGTACAGTTTGACGCTGGTGGGGGTGGCTAGAGACACGGCGCCTAGCCCCCGCTCCAACTCTCCCCCTTCCCCCGTCAAGTGGGAAGGTTGGGATGGGGGTGATGGTTCGACAAGTACGCCCTAACGGGCAGGGCGCCACCCCCGCCGTCATTCCGGCGGAGGCCGGGGTCTCCACCAACACCCCGTCTTTCCCGCGAAAGCGGGAATCCAGGGTGGGGCTGGGAAGCCACCCTACCACAAGCAGGAGTTTGCCATGACCAATAGCCGCGCCGACAACCACGACCGGGACAAGTTGAAGCGGTGGCGCAACGACCTGTCCCAGGACTCGGCCAATTCCTTTCCGGTACATGCGGTGTTCCTGGTGTCGGCGGAGGACCACCTGTCCCATGATGTCTTCCGGGCCTACCGCAGCAGCTTCGAGGCCCGCAACGCCGGGTTCCGGCACCTGACCATATTCGGGCAGCACGGCGTTTCCAGCGCGGTACGCCGCTTGTTGGTGGAGTTTAGCTTGCCCGACGACGCCATTCCCAGCCTGGCCCTGATGGTGGGCGCTGGCGGGGAATCGGTGTTCACCCTGCCGCTGCCCGCTGGCGACTCGACTCTATCCCCTGACGATATGGACGACCAGCCTTGGCAGGAGGTCCTGGCGGCGGTGGAGGCCGCCGCTGCGGTGGAGGCCTCCTTTGTGGAGTTGGAGTCCGTCCCGGGGGCCGACGGCCCCACTCCGGCCCCTGAGCCCCTGGTGGAACTGGTAGACCGGCTGCTGCGGGAGCTTTAGGCCGGAAGTCCACCCCCTTCCCTTCGGCTGCACTCAGGACAGGCCCAACCTTCCCCCTGACAGGGGTAGGTAAAAACGAGATTATAGCTACGAACCGGCCCCGCCGCCTCTGGATTCCGGAGTAGGCCGGAATGACGGAATAGACCTGGTAGTAGATATTGGAGAGCGATTTTGTATCTGACAAAGCCTACTCCCTATATGGGCCGCACGTTAAACCTGATGAGTCCCAGATGCAATACCTACCCCTGTCAGCAACCTTCCCCCCTCAATGGGGAAGGGGCTTGTCTCCCACCACCTAAGGGCCAATTCCGGCGTTGCGCAGGAAGGCCGTCAGCAGGTCGCGCATCTGGGCCCGGTAGTGGGGTTCGTAGCGGGCGAACTCCCGCAGGTTGCGGGCCGCTTCCTCGTCGGGGTCGAACCGGCTGCCCATCAGCCGGTAGTCGCCAGACAGCTCCCGGTCCCATACCCGCAACTCTTCCAGGGTCAGTTGCGGCTCGAACTGGAATCCGTAGGAGTTGCCGTAACGAAAGGCCATGTTGATTCTCCGGTAGCTCCCGTCGCGGCAGAGCATGAATCCCTCGGCCAGCCGGGTGGCCCCAGGGGGAATGGAGAAACATTCCCCGTGTAAGGTTGGCGCCAGGGGAACGGTCAGCTTGCCGAAAACCGGGTCGGTATCCCCCTCGGCGGTGACGTAGAGCTTGCGCAGTCCGAACTGATAGCCGCCGGTTGGCTCCACCGTGCCCCCCAGGGCGGTGGACATTATTTGGGAACCCAGGCAGATGCCCAGCACTGGCTTGCCCTGTCCCATCGCTTGGCCCAGGTATTCCCGTTCCCGGTGAATGGCGGGATAATCGTCGTTGGCCGACATGGGACCGCCCAGGGCCACCACCAGGTCCACCTCCTCCAGCGGGGGCGGGGCGAACTGGTGAAAGGTGGGGGCCGCCTCGAAGACGTTCAGGGGTTCCAGTTGAAAGCCGTGGTGTTCCAGGACCTCGGTAAAGTTGGCGGCCAGGGTTTCCGGCGCGGCGTGGCGGATGATGAGGGCGCGTTTCATGGACTTTCCGGTGCTTCTGGGGACTCGCTCTGCGGTTGGGAGTCGAGCATCTCCCGCCGCAACTGGTCCAGCACCAGCCGGTCGGTGGGGAAGGCCAGGGGCTCCGGCAGGTCGTCCAGGGGGAAGAATTGCACGGCGTCCAGGTCGTCGTCGGCCCGCAGGGAGCCGCCCCGGGCGACGCCCCGGAACCAGATGCCCACGGTGAGGGACTCCGGGTTATGAAAATTGGAATGGACGGTGTAGACCGGGCCGATTTCCACCTCCAGTCCCGTCTCCTCCAGGAACTCGCGGCGGGCGGCCTCGCGTACATCCTCGCCCCATTCCACGTAGCCGCAGGGGATGCACCAGTGCCCCTGGTAGACGCCCCGGCTGCGGCGTCCCAGCAGGATGCGCTGGCCGTCCAGCAGGGCCACGGCAACGCCCACCGCCGGGTTGCGGTAGAAGATGAAACCGCAGCCCCGGCAGGTCAGGCGGGGTTGGCTTCCAACGCCCGCCGCCGCAAGGGTGGATTCTCTAATTTCGGCGGCGGGTCGTTGGTTTTGATTGGGTCGCTCCACGTTCGTTTCGCTAGGGGGTTGGAGTTGCAGGTGGTCGCCGCACTTGGGGCAGAAGCGGTAGGTGGACATGACTTTGGCTCTCCATCCCTTCCCTCCGGTCAAGCCGGGGGGCTTCGGCTGGCCGGTCATTGCACTGGTCTTACCGGCGGCAAATTAGCCAGTTCATCCCCGCCGTAGGTATCCCCGTGGGAACGACTGGTCTTGGTTGTAAGCCTTCTAAGACGGCGTTCCTGGTCTGCTATTTCGGTGGGGGAAAGGTGGTCTTGCCGGCTTGGCGGCTCTTCACGCCGCAACTGCGCCATTTCCCGGATGTAGACTTGCGCTGCATTGATTCCGTCCTGCACCTCACTTGCTTCTTTCTGATGCTCGTAGTAATTGACGTGCAGAGTCTCCAGCGACCGGAACAGCCCCCGTAGGTCGGGGCGGTTGCGCTCAAAGCCGATGTAATTTGCGGCATCCCGAAGGTCGTTATGCCAGCGGTGGTTCCAACCTCTTTGTTGGGCCACAGCTTTGATGGCGTGGGCAGTTGCACCCCAAACCTTTTCCGAGGCTTGGAGAATGTCGTTGTTATCCAATTCTTGCCGGGCTTGTTCCAAGAGATATTGGCTTATTTCTTCGTACCGTTGAGGAGGTGAGGCCCTTAAGTTTTCCGTCATTCTTTCCTGCTTCCCTCTGTCCCTATCCACCGATGAACGATTTTATGGAGAATATGGTGGCTTGCTGTCAACCTTAATACTCCTCCTAATAAGCCCCCTCCCCCAGGACCAGGTGACTGCCGCACGCCATACCCATCGCTATACACACCACGGCAATCCCTATACAGACCAAGATGGACTGCCTGACACGACTTTGCCAAAAGGATTTCTTACCAAGGAAAAAGAGCAGGCGAATAACGAGGAAGGCGCCGAGCCCCACGACAAGGTAAGGAAGAGCCCACCCAAAAGGTATCAAACTGACGTAATAGTATACGGAGTAAACCCAGTCCAGATGTTCAAGCAAGATGGGAAGTAGAGAGTACCACCCGAATCCCGCTATCACGGCGATGAGCACCGGAGGCAGGTAAAAAAGATATGCTAGATACCCACCACCATACCGAATATACCAAGGTTCCTCGTTGTCCGGCTCCTCTTTGCCCAGTTCCTCGTTGTCCATAGCGCCGTCCTCTGTAAGCTCGCATCTTCACTACATTGACCCTCCTACGTTGACCCTCGCCGCCGCCGCACCCGTCCGGGCTAGGTAGGCAGACATTTATTGGCTACCTAGCCCAAAGGTGTCCACTGAGGCTTGATTAGGGCCAAACCCAGTAGTTCAGTCTCTTGATGACAACACTTCAGGAAACAGGTAAGGGCGAAGCAACTTAGCCGCGTTTTCCAGGGTGATGCCGGTTGGTTCACCTTCATCGTCTGACTCTACGGTGAGGCATACAGCTATCCTCGACCCATTGTTTGCCGCCACTCCGTTCCAGAGCGACAGAGTATCCGATTTGCTGTCGTAATGAATCAGTAACCTTCTATTGTCCTCTATGGGCACTTCCCGACCTTTATCAGTTCTGGCCTCCCCCATCGTTTGAGCAATCTCCTGTCAAAGTAAGCGTTGAAGAGCATATCCTCATCCACTATCACAATCAGCCACTTCTCTTCTTCGGGAATGTAGCCGTAATAGACGCTTCTTTGTTCCATCACTACTAAATCGCCATCCACAGCGAGTTCCTTGTGATATGGGGTGATTAACACTCTCTCTATCCATTCAGGTTTTGCCTCTGGATGCTTGCTCCGCGCTACTTCGTAGTATGGATGCGGTTAGACATCACCTGTTGAGCATATCGACGCACCCCGACCTTCTCTTTGGAAAATTGCAAGCAGGAACTCTGACCGCCTGCCCCACATGCGATAGCAACTGGGGACGCATCTATGACTCATTGCAAAGCCATTATATCCCCTCAAGGCAGGTACTTTACCGTGTATAGTCCCGTATCTCCCAACTGCAATGCTGACCCGCTAGGTTGAACCGCGCCCCCGCCGCAGCGCCCGTCCGGGCAGAACGCCGGTATTCTCGCCCTGCTGGATGACCACCTGCCCGTTGACAATGACGTACTCGATGCCTACCGGGTAGTGTTTGGGGTCGTCCTTGGTGGCGTGGGTCTTGACCGTGTCCGGGTTGAAGATGACGATGTCGGCCCGGAAGCCGTCCCGCAGCAGTCCCCGGTCGGGCAGGCCCAGCCGTTGCGCCGGGAAGGATGTCATCTTGCGGATGGCCTCGGGCAGGCGCAGGTGCTTCTCCGCCCGCACGAACTCGGCCAGCACGATGGGGAAGCAGCCGTAGCTGCGGGGGTTGGGGTACTCGCCGAAGAGAATGGCGTCGCTGGCAATCATGCCGTAGGGGTGGGACACGAAGGCGTACAGGGTCTGGGCGTTGGTGCCCAGTCCCACGGTGGAGATGCCCAAGTTCTCCTCCAACAGCAGGTCGAACAGAGCATCCTCCGGTTCCTGGCCCCGCATCTCGGCGATGTCGGTAATCAGCCGGCCCTCGTACACCCGGTTCTGGGGTTGAGTGAAGTTGGTCAGCCAGTTGTTCTCCAGCCGGTCCCGGGCCAACTCCCGCTTCATCCTTACCCGGTCGTCGGCGTCGGCCAGGGCGGCCATCAGGCGTTCCGGGCCGCCGTCCTTGGCCCAGTGGGGCAGGCCGATGGTCACGGTGGTGCCCGAATAGGGGTAGGTGTAACAGTCGAAGGTTACGTCCATGCCCTCGGCGCGGGCGTCCTCCACCAGCCCCAGGTAATCATGGTGGCTGCCCACCCCCGATGCGCTCTGCCGGTAGTGGGTCAGGTGTACCGGAATGCCGCTGCGCCGTCCGATTTCCACCGCCTCTTCCCAGGGGGCCAGCAGGCCCTGAGAGCGCAGGCTGGCCCGGGTGTGGGTGTGGTAGTGTCCTCCCAGGGAGGCAGAGGTCTCGGAAAGGGCCACCAACTCGTCGGTGTCGGCGTAGGAACCGGGAGGGTAGTCCAGCCCGGTGGACAGTCCCCAGGCCCCTTCCTCCATGGCCTCCCGCACCACCGATTGCATCTCAGACATTTCCTGGCTGGTGGCGGGACGGTCATTCCAGCCCACGCCCCAGATGCGTACCGGCGAGTTGCCCAGGATGTAGGCCATGTTGATGGCGACGCTGTTGTCGTACTTGCCCAGCAGGTCGGCCACCGTCAGCCAGTCGGCGGGCATGGGCGGGTAGCCGTTGAGCCCCGAGTCCAGCCAGATGTAGCGGTGCAGCTCCTCTTGGGTCTTGAAGGGGGCATGGGAAATGCCGTCGATGCCCACCAACTCGGTGGTGACGCCCTGGCGCACCTTGGGGTCGTGGTGAGGCTCGCCCAGGATGGTCAGCCCGGCGTGAGAGTGCAGGTCGATGAATCCTGGGCATACCACGTGTCCGGTGGCATCGATGGTGCGGGCGGCTTCCAGGCGGGAAGGGTCGCCCCGGTGAAGGGTGATGCTGTCCCCTTCCACCAGCACAGAGCCAAAAAAGCCGGGGCTGCCGCTGCCGTCGATAATCAGGCCGTCGTTTATAATCAGGTCAAGCATGACGCTCCCTCACCGCGAAGGGTTAATGGGTTTGATGGTCAGTTTCTTGGGCCTGGTGTTGGCCAAGTCGAAGCCGGCCTGAAGGCTTACCCAGAATTCGGGGCTGGTATCGAAAGCCTGGCTGAATAGCCAAGCCGTCTCGCAGTTTATCCCCCGCTTGCCCCGGACAATTTCGCTAATCCTCCGAGGGGGTACGCCAATGTGGTGGGCCAGCGCCGCTTGGGTCAATCCCAGGGGTACTAGGAACTCCTCCGACAATACTTCGCCCGGGTGCGTTGGCAGCCGATTTTCTGGGACCATGTCCACCTCTGCCCTTTGGTCAATTGCCCGGTCTATTATATGATAAGTTCCAATTGGGATGTATATTTGAAGCCAGGTGATGTCCCATTGTGCGCCGAGGGTCTTCCCCAGAGATCGATAAGTGATTTATGAGATAATCTGGCCGGAAGACAGGGTTAATCACATTGCGCGCCACTACATTACTCCCGAAGAGGTTGAAGAGGTTTGCTTTGGCCGGCCCTTTGTGCGGCGCGCTAAAGCCCAAGGCAGTAATCCGGTCTATCAGTTTTGGGGACAGACGGCAGCAGGACGGTATCTGTTCTGTGTCATAATTCTGTTTCCTGACGGCAGAGCACACCCGGTTACTGCTCGACCAATGACCCGTCGAGAAAGACGGAGATACAACCAGTGGAGAGGCCGATGAATAACCCCAAAATCCCTCAGACCGATTCCATTAAGGAACTGGCGGCGTTCTGGGACTCCCATGACGCCACCGATTTCGAGGATGAACTGGAAGAAGTTGCTGCGCCGGTATTGCTGCGCCGGACAGCCCTGCGCGTCCCCTTGAAACCCGAGGAGATTAAAGCCGTCGAGCAGATTGCACTGGCCAAGGGCGTCTCCTGCGAGCAATTACTCCGGGAGTGGGTCTTGAAAAAAGTCCAACTCAGTTAAGCTTCGTACACCGTCTTGCCTCCCACTATGGTCCGCTCCACCGCAATGTCCTTGATGGTCATGGGGTCCACCTGGGTGGGGTCGGCCCCCAACACTACCAGGTCGGCCAGCTTGCCCACCTCGATGGAACCCTTGATGTCCTCGTCAAAAGAGGCGTAGGCGCTGTGGCGGGTGTATATCCGCAACGCCTCCTCCACCGTCACCTTCTGGTTGGGACCCCACTCGTTGCCCCGGCTGTCGGTGCGGGTGACGCAGCTCTGAATGCCCAGCAGCGGCTCGAAGGGGCCGGGAGGATAATCGGTTGCGCCGGTGCCCACCACGCCGTAGTCCAGGAAGGAGCGCTGGGCGAACATCCACTGCAGCCGCTCCTCGCCGTAGAAGGGCATCTTCTCCCCGTGGTGGTAAACGTAGGTGCAGAAGGGGGTGGCTATCGTGCCCAGCCGGTGCATCTTGGTGAGTATCTCCGGGTTCACCAGGGTGCAGTGCTCCACCCGGTGCCGGGGGTTGGGTCTGGGGTCGGCGGCCTGGGCCTTCTCGTAGGCGTTGAGCACCATGTCGATGGCCAGGTCGCCGTTGGCGTGGATGCACACCTGGAACCCGGCCCGGTGCATCGCCATGACGTTCTCTTCGATTTCCTCGGCGCTCATCGCCAGGATGCCGTGGTCGCAATCGCTGCCGATGTAGGGCTCCGACAGATAGGCGGTGCGGGCGGCGATGGCGCCGTCGGCCACCATCTTGATACCGCCCAGGCGCAGCATATCGTCGCCGAAGCCTGTCTTCAGCCCGGCCTCCCGCAGCGACGGGAAGTGGGGGTGGTACATCAGGGCGTAGACCCGCATAGACAACTCACCGGCGTCCCGGCCCTCCTGGTAGGTGACGAACTCGTCCCGGATAACCCGGGCGTCGTGGACGCTGGTGAGGCCGGCCTGGGTCAGCATCCGGCAAATGGTGCGTAGTCCCTCCCGGCGAATCTCTGGCGTGTCCGGGGGTATGAGGCCGAATCGCACCGGCTCAATGGCCCGCTCGTAGACCACGCCGTTCAACTCGCCAGTGTCCGGGTCGCGGCCTAGGCGGCCCCCGAAGGGGTCGGGAGTGTCCCGGGTGAACCCGGCGGCCTCCAGGGCCATGCTGTTCAGATAATAGATGTGCCCGGCCCGGTGCGCCACCATTATGGGGTGGAAGCTGCTCACCGCGTCCAGGTCTTCCCGGAAGAGGAAGCGGTTCTCCGTCGTCTTGGTGTCGTCGAACTTGAAGCCCTGCACCCACTGGCCCGGGGAGCTGGTCTCCACCCGTTCCCGCAGGGCGGTCTGGATGGCGGTGATGGAGGGCAGGTCACAATCGGCGGCCATCACGTGGCGGATGCCGCTGTTCAGCACGTGAATATGGGCGTCGATGAACCCGGGCAGCACCGTGCTGCCGGTCAGGTCCAGGACCCGGGTGTTGGGTCCCACCAGGTTGGTAAGCTCGGCGGAGCTGCCCACGCCGATGAACCTGCCGTTCAGCATGGCGACCGCTTCGGCCCGGGGCTGGCGGGAGTTCATGGTGATGATGTTGGCGTTCCGAATTAGCGTATCCGCCTTGGCCGCAGCACTCGTCATATCAATACCAACCGTAAGAATTTGGCATTTATACTCCCACCTTTGCCGGCAAAAGTCCACCGGGGCCGCCTTCCGCAAGGGCCTTTGAGTTATTGAACTCATGTTACGCACAGGATGAGGATAATGGTAGATTAGAGCTATGGATAAAGAGATGTTGGAACTGTACAGCGATTACCTGTTGAGTTCCTTTGGCGCCGCCACAGCGACGGGCTTGTCATCCACGGTGGAAGGCGCGGTCAGCCATGACCAAGTAACGCGCTTTCTGTCGAGGGAAGACTATGACTCCAAAACCCTATGGGAACAGGTCAAGCCGATGGTGCGCGCCATGGAACAGCCGGATGGGGTACTGATCTTTGATGACACCATCCAGGAAAAGCCCTATACGGACGAGAACGAACTGATTAGCTGGCATTTCGACCATAGCAAGAACCGTTCAGTCAAGGGAATTAACCTGCTCAACTGCATGTATTACGCTGGGGGCGCAGCGGTTCCCGTGGCCTACGAACTCATCCGAAAACCGCTGGTGTACCGCGATGAGAAGACCGGCAGGCACAAGCGTAAGAGCGAAGTCACCAAGAATGAACTGATGCGCCGGATGTTGAGAGTCTGTCAGCGCAATCAGTTGCAATATCGCTACGTGCTGGCTGACAGTTGGTTTTCCGCCAAGGAGAACCTGGACTTCATACGCTGGGAACTGGACCGGCATTTCATTGTTGCGCTCAAGTCGAATCGGACGGCTGCATTGAGCTATGAAGGGAAGCTGCAGGGCAACTTCTCCCGCATAGACTCGCTGGACTTGCCAGAACATCAAGCGGTGCAGTGCTGGCTGAGAGGGTTGGAGTTCCCGGTCCGGCTCGTTCGCCAAGTCTTTACAAACAAGGATGGCAGCACCGGGACATTGTATCTGGCCTCAAGCGATCTGGACTGCGATGGACCAACCATCTGCGCGATCTACCAGAAACGGTGGAAAGTGGAGACCTTTCATAAGACGCTCAAGTCCAATGCCGCCCTTGCCAAGTCGCCTACCAGGACGGAGCGCACCCAAAGCAACCACTGTTTCATGTCCATCTATGCGGCCTTCCGGTTGGAAGGACTCCGGTTGAAGCATGGAATGAACCACTTTGCCTTGAGAGCCAGGCTCTATCTCAAGGCCATCCGCCATGCTTTCGATGAACTCCAACTCCTTAAGGCTGCGTAACATCAGGTATTGAAGTAGGATTAGGTTGCCTTGCCGTCAGCACTACCATCCCGGTCATTCTGAAGAGCCTGCGACGAAGAATCTAAAATGTGGTGGTTGCAAAAGGGGTAGGACACCCAACAGTTTAGACCCTTCGGTCCGCTCCGAGCCCGCACTCCGCGAAAGCGGGGTGGTGACAGTAGGCGGCCCAGGGTGACAATCGAAAGTCTCTTGGGGTTGTGGGACGGGTGGGCAGCCCGTGTTGACGCCTAAAATAGCGCCGCCTATACTCGCATCAACCTGCCGGGAAGCTGTTTCTTAGTGAAAGGAGGATGCTATGGCGATATTAGTGCTGGGCGGCACCGGGTTCATCGGCCCTCGACTCATCCGCAAGCTGGTGGAGCGGGGTCAACAGGTGGTCTGCATGGACATCAACCCCGGGGCGGCCTCTTTTGCCGGAATGGAAGACCAGGTGCGGGTCATCCGGGGCGACGTTACCCAGTTCGAGGATGTGGTCCATGCCGTCACCGTGGCCGAGCCCGACCGCATAATCAACCTGGCCTACCTGCTGGGCGGCGGCGAAATCAACCCCCATCTGAACATGCGCCTCAACATTCTGGGCATGGACAATTGCTTCGAGGCGGCCCGCCTGTTGGGGGTCAACCGGGTGGTCTACGCCAGCTCCATCGCCGTCAGCGGCCAGCAGAGCCACTTCGGCGACCGGCTGGTGAACGAGGACGACGGAACGTTCGGCACCAGCCAGTACGCCACCCACAAAATCTTCAACGAGTTCCAGGCCAAGATGTACATCGACAACTACGGGCTGGCCATCACCGGCGTGCGCCCGGCCAACGTCACCGGCCCTGACAAGGTGCGCGGCTCCACCGACCATGTACAGTGCATAACCCTGCCCGCCGGTGGCGAGCTTATCAACTTCCCCTACAAGTCGATGATGCGCCTGCCCATCCACGTGGAGGACATCGCCGAGGTGTTCACCCGGGTGTTGCTGGCCGATAGCAGTCACCACCCCGTCTACAACTCCGGCGGACACCCCATCAGCCTGGGAGACCTGGCCGACATGGTGAAGGAATACCTGCCTGACGCCCAGATTACCTTCGACAACGAAGGCGGACTGGATCAGTCGGGGAATTACATGGTGGACAACAGCCGGCTGCGGGACGAGTTCGAGGTGGAGTACGCGCCCTTCCGCACCCGGGTGTTGGAGATTATCAACGAGGTCCGGCAGGACGCCGGGCTGCCGCCGGTGGGGGCCAGCTAGCCGCGGAAGCAGTCCGCCAACCCCAGCCCAACTTAGGAGGTGCGACATGCCCCTAGACCCGCAAGCTCAGGCAGTTATGGAGGCGGTGGCCGCCTTGGGATTGCCGCCCAACCATACCGTCTCGCCCCAGGAGGCCCGCGCCAACGGCAAGGCCCGGGCCCGGGCACCTGGTCCGGAAGTAGCCCGGGTGGAGGACCGCAACATCCCCGGCCCCGACGGAGAGGTGCCGGTAAGAATCTATACGCCGGAAGGCTCCGGTCCCTTCCCGGTACTGGTGTGGTTCCACGGCGGCGGCTGGGTCGTCGGCGACCTGGAATCTGCCGACGGCGTGTCCCGCCACCTGACCGTGGGCTCCGGCTTTGTGGTAGTCTCGGTGGACTACCGGCTGGCCCCGGAGACCAAGTTCCCCGGCCCCGCCGAGGACTGCTACGCCGCCACCCAGTGGGTGGCCCAGAACGCCGCCAGCATCAACGCCGACGCCGGGAAGATTGCCGTGGGCGGCGACAGCGCCGGGGGAAACCTGGCCGCCGCCGTGTCGCTGATGGCCCGGGACCGAGGGGGCCTCTCGGTGGGGTTCCAGTTGCTGGTCTACCCGGTTACCGACCGCGACTTCAGCACTGTTTCCTATTCGCAAAACGGCGACGACTACCAACTAACCCGGGACGGCATGATTTGGTTCTGGGACCATTACCTTGCCAACGACGCCGACGCCGCGAACCCCTACGCTGCGCCCCTGCGGGCCCAGGACCTGGGGGGACTGCCGCCGGCCCTGGTCATCACCGCCGAGTACGACCCCTTGCGCGACGAGGGGGAGGCCTTCGCCCACCGGCTGGAAGCTGCGGGAGTGCCCACCGCCTGCACCCGCTACGATGGCGTGATTCACGGCTTCTTTGGCATGTTTGCGGCGGTGGACAAGGGCAAGCAGGCCATCGACCAAGCCTCGGCGGCCCTGTGCGCCGCCCTAGCCTGAAGTCATCCGGCCCCTTCCCATTTGAGGGTCTTCACCCCCACCCTAACCCTCCCCCTGAATTCCCGCCCCCGCTTTCGCGAGGGTGACGTTCTTTCGCGGGAATGACGGGTATCTCAAGGGAGAGGACTTGGCCCTCCCGCCGCAAAACATTAGGGGCGCACAACCGTGCGCCCCTACCCTTACCGGCTGGAAAGCCCTCTCCAGAACTAGGGCTTGAAGGAGGCGAGCACCTTGGTGGAGTTGAAGATGTAGGTCTCGTAGTAATCGACGATTTCCGGCTTGCGCTCCAACTCGGCCATGGCTCCGGCCAGGCACATCCAGTTCAGCATTTCCTGCTGACCGGCATCCTCGATCTGGGCGGTGGAGATGCCCCGCCAGGCATCGTAATCACCGGCCTTCAGTTCCTCGAACCGGGCTCGGTCCGACTCCACATCCGGGTACAACCAGTAGTTCTTGGGGGTCAGGAAGGCGTGGGACCAACTGGAGGAGCCGATGAGGGCCACCCGCCAGGGGCTGTCCTTCAGCGCCCGCACCGTGGCCGCGCCCACTTCCATGCACCGCTTGGGAGACGGCCCCGGAGGGTCGGGCTCCTGCTCGAACTCCACCGCGCCGCCCCGGTTCTGAATGACCTTACTGCCGTAGCAGTTGACCAGGAAGGGCACCACCGGGTAATCGAAGCCCTTGCGGTCGTAGTCCAGGTAAAGCAGGGTGTTGAGAATGGCGTGGCCCAACCCCTGCTCGTGCAGGGGCTTGTAGGCGTAGGCCATGTCGATGCCCTGGTCAATCAGGCCGCTTACCAGGGCCCGGGCGGCCTTGGAGTGTCCGGGGAACTGGAACACCTTGTCCGCCGGTTCGTTCCAGACGTTGGTCTTGGCGCTGCCGTCCCGGTTGGTGAAGGGCTGGGCCTGGATCTGGTCGTAGGCCAGCACGCAGAAAGGAGGAATAATGTCCTCCCTGAAGTTCTCGTACTGGTCGTCGCCCCATACCACCACGAAGTCGGGTTTGAAGGCGTCCAACTCGGCCCGCAAGGCCCGGAAACCCATCACCATCCGCTGCCGCAGACGCTTGGCCGACTCCAGCCCTTCGTCCTCTCCGAACTCGATGCGCATCGGTTCGGGCCAGTTGGTGGGGTTCTTCATATCCTCGGGGACGTTCTTGTTGTTTCGCAGGGTACGATGTAGGGAAGAGTCCTTGGCCTCGTCTGGGGTAATGAAAGACGGTGAGTGAGTAAGTCCTAGACCTAGAATTTCGCCCATATCCCCTCTCCATGCAGTTATTTTCTCGGACATGGCCGGGGTTAAACGGCCTTTTCCGGCGACAGCCAATCCCGGACTGCTGCGCCGGGAGGCTGCGTCTAGCGCCTTTTTAACAGAAGGTAGTCTCGGGTGTCAAGGACGCCCGGGGCAGCGGCAGCGCTTATAGAAACTCCTCCTTACCCCCATCGCCATCGGCCCCCGGGAGCCGGTGGGGTCTTTCGATTGCCCCCGGAAAACCGCCCACGGTGAGTTGGCCTGGCAAAGCCTCACGGGAAAGGCGCCCGTGGGGTATGGCACCGCCGCGCTCCCCTAACCCCTTCATCATCCTTCGACAGGCTCAGGATGAGCGGGGCCGGGCAGACAACCCTAAGACCCCGGGTTGCTGCCAGGGTCTTTCGATTGTCACCCTGAGCGGAGCGAAGGGTCTAAAGTCTCCGTCCAGCGCACTCTCCCCACCCCTGGATTCCGGCCTTCGCCGGAATGACGGTGGGGGTGACGGCCCGTCCGCCAGGACAAACTTGTCTTTACCTGGAGAATCCAAAGACCCTGGAGTTACTGGAAGCTGTCATTAACACGGGTATAAAACGAGTGTACAATAGGTGCGCGAAGAGGGGGACACAAGCCGGGCTCTCGGCAAATCGGGCGTCTGGGTCGGATGTACGGGTCGCCTAATCTTCCCACCTTTGCTAAACTTTAGCCCTGACAGTTACTATACCGGAAGCATGGCTTCCTCCCCGGGCGGCGGAGTCCCGGGCATTCCGGTATGTGAGGAGCGAAAAATGACCACCACCAAGAAAGACCCCATTCTGGTAGTGATTCAGTTGACCGGGGGAAACGATTACCTGAACACGGTAATCCCCTACGGCAACCCCCGGTACTACGATAATCGTCCCAACGTGGGCATTCCCCAGGAGCAGGTCCTGCCCATTGACGACCAGTTCGGGTTCAACCCGGCAATGGCCCCGGTCAAGGATCTCTACGACCAGGGCAAGGTGGCGGTGGTCAACGGAGTTGGCTACCCCAATCCCAACCGCTCCCACTTCCGGTCCATGGACATCTGGCATACCTGCGAGCCGGACAAGGTGGGCACCGAAGGCTGGGTGGGCCGGGTCATCCGCGACCTGGACCCCCGGGCGGAAAATGTCCTCACCGGGGTCAACTTCGGGCGGGGGCTGCCCCGGGCCATGGCCCTCAGCGGCGTTCCCGTGGCCTCGGTGGCGGTGTTGGAGAGCTACGGCGTCCTGACGGGCATTACCGGCGAGCCCCAGCGTTCCGAGGCCCTGGACGTGTTCGCCCGCATGTACGCTCCCACCGTGGGCACCGGCCCGGTGATGGACTACCTGGGTCAGACGGGGCTGGACGCCCTGAAAGGGGCCGACATTCTGAAGACAGCGCCGGACAAGTACGGCTCATCCATCGAGTACGCCGACAGCTCCATCAGCCGCAACCTGCAGGGCATTGCCAAGGTGCTGCTGGCCGACCTGGGAACCCGGGTGTTCTACACCCAGCACGCCGGCTACGACACCCACGCCAGCGAGGGGCCAGTGCATCCCAAGCTGTGGACCGACCTGTCCCAGGGCATCAGCGATTTCTACGCCGACCTGAAGGAGCACGCCGCCGCCGACAACGTGCTGATGCTGGTGTTCACCGAGTTCGGGCGGCGGGTGAAGGATAACGGCTCAGGCACCGACCACGGCTCGGGCGGGGTAGCCTTCGCCGTCGGCGACCCGGTGCGGGGCGGCATGTACAGCGAGTACCCCTCGCTGAACGAGGGAGACCTGTTGGAAGGGGACCTGCACTTCAACATCGACTACCGGGGAATCTACGGGACGGTGGTGGAGAAGTGGCTGGGCTTGGACGCCGTGCCGGTGGTGGGCGGCAACTTCGAGCAGTTGGACTTCGTGTAGCGATGCAGGCACATTTGTAGGGGCAGCCACACTTGGATGGCCCTCTGTCATCCTGCACTTCGCTTGCGAGGTTGCCTTGTTTTGAGGGCCAAGAATTATGACTGAAGTTTCATCTCAACATTCATAGGGCCCCAAGAACCTCTCCCCGTCAAAGTGGATGAGGTGTGTCGGAGTGTCCGCGCACCAGACTTCGGTCTCCCAAGAGATGTCCCTCAAATAGCGGGCCATGCCCCCCCGGTCAGGGAAAGCCGTGATATAGACAAGACCGGGATTTGCATCGGAAAACAAGCCTGCAAGTTCGTCGTGGCGTTTTGGGTCAACCGGGCCGTGGCTGGTTACGGACTCGGCCAAGAACAACCAGTTCTCCGCTTCAAAATAGAGAACAACGTCGGGCATTTTCCCGTGCGTGTCTATCGTCACGCCAAGTTCGGCAAGTCGCTCTTCTCGAAAGTAGCCTATCTTTTCGCCCGTGTCGCCAACATAAATTACCTCGGCTCTTGGCGCGAAACGGGGCGCAAACTCAGTGATGATTTGTTTGATCAGTTCGCTATGTTCGCCTGGTGTGAGAGTGATTTCCTCGCCCTCAGCCACCTGCACGGGAATCATCTGCATTTCACGGTGTTGCGCCCATCTCGCAGCCAAGGTTCCTTGCTCTTCGAGATAGTGGGCGAGCGTTGGATCCCATTCAGCAGTTCCAAATGTCTGGATAACGTCAAATACTTCGTCGCTAATCCGATAAGATGCCCTTGGACTGTTGACAGGGCGGTCTGGCTCATCTGGATTGTAAAGCGTTATGCCAGCTTCAACGAATTGGTGCATGGTCTGTCGCCGGAATGTCTCACGCGTGTTTGGCGCATACTCTCGGCCGTAGTGTTCCCGGCAATATTGCATGATAGGCGTTATACCCATTAAGGGCTTGCTCGATTGGTTCCAACTGCCCGAGGGCTTGAGGTCGAGAAGGGCCAACAATGTTAGGGCTGACCTCTCGTTTTGTTGACCACGTGGCAGACCCAAGGCCGTGAGTATTTCCAGAGCTTCGTCGATTTTCCGCTGGGCCTCATGCAGATTTTCTGCTTGAGTCATACCGCAAGCTCTGTCGCAATGATGTTGTCTATCTCCTGTTGAGACAGTTCGGCGCCAAGAGTTTCTTCCCCGATACGCTCCAATACATTCCGTTCTGGATAACGTAAAGACCGTAAATCAGTGGCATTCACCTGGGTATGTCCGTTGAACTGCCGGAAGTATCGATCAACCAAGCTGCTGTTCAAGTAGACGCTGAGTCCTGCTGCCAAATGCTGGGAGAGTCCAATCCTGTTGACATGATACACATTCAGATGGTTTTCGAAGCCTACCAGTTCACCCGGCAAATCAGATTTATATATAGAAGCCACAATGCGGCGGCGTTCCTCTTTAGAGGTAAAGCGCTTTGTGACAACGAAGTGGCCTTGGTTCGGCCATAGCCATTTACGGCTCTCTTCCGTAACACAAATTGCGTTGGGCTTCTTCATCAGCTTGGGCCACTCTAGTTTAGTAATAGGGAAATGGGCCGGGTAAAGAAGGGGTGCGGTCCCGGCATCGGGTTGGGAGCGAAGAAGGTGTCGCAGTCGGAAATCGACTACCGGACCGGTGGAAATCTCAAGACCTAAACCGGAAAGGTCAGTCGAGAAATGAGCCATGCTTTCTGCAATACCCTGGTCATAGGCATTGGTAGTGATATGGACGAATCTATTCGGGTCGTTCGGCCGGATGACGGAAACATAGTCCATCACCCGTTGCGTCATATCATCGGCAATCCAATCACCCGATTCAGAATCTGGTTGGAAGCCCGCCCCGTTGCTGGCCGTAATTTTTACTCTTTCCGGCCTTGCATCTTTCACCGCATGTATGATGATGTTCTCCTGTAAGACATCATCGCCTCTGAAAGCGGCGTTTCGCTTCTCGAAGATATGAATCTGTTGGAGTCCCATTGCAGAGAAAAACTCTTTCCGAAACGGCTTGAAGTAAGCGCCATTGCAGAATGAGCGTGGAACAATCGCCACCATTTCCCCGCCGCTCTTTAGTTGCTGCGCTGCAAGAAACATGAACCCCGTATAGAGATTGGATGTTTCCAATCCGGCTTTTCTGAGAGCGATTCTATGCTCCGATTTCGAACGAATCTTCTTGTACGGAGGGTTCATTATGACGTGCGTAAATCCTTGGCGTTTGTCCTGAAAAAGATCGGTCTGTAGTCCTGCCGAATGGTTCAGGATGAAATCTTCTGTATGAACATAGCTGTTCGGTCCGATATTAGCTGCCTTAAGTCGTGCTTCCGATTCTTCCAGGGTGATGCTCAAGTAGTCCAGCAACAGTGGTTCAATTTCATAACATACCAGGGAAACTGCTCTGGGCCTGGGCACGCTCGCACATAACCGCTCGACCAACGCAGCAGTTAGAGAGCCTATTCCCGCACCCGGATCGAGAACCCGCAAATCACCAGATATATCCGAAAACAGGCTCGCCATGAACTGCCCAATTGAAGCTGGCGTCATGTACTGCCCCAGTTCAGCTCGTCTTTGCGGGTCAAGCTTCAGAGAAGCATCGACCCTGTAGAAATCGGCGGTCCCAGCAAAGTCAGGTTGACTTGTGTATGAGGTCATTTCTTAGTCCGGTCGCCGTTATTCGTAGAAAGACCAATTTCGGTAGGGGCGCACGCCGGTGTGCCCCTACCCCGGGTTATCGCTATGCCCCCTTACACCTCCAACGGCGTGTCCTGCAGGTTGGCCCACTGGCCCATTGAGGCGTCGTAGTTCTTGGCCCGGTCGTAGCCCAGGAGCTTCAGGACAAAGGCGCCGTGCGCCGCACGGATGCCGCCCTGTCAATACGCAAACACCGCTTTGTCCGGCGTTATGCCCTGGGACGTTAGGATGCGCCGAATCTCCCCGGCGGGTTTCAGGCAATGGCTCTCCCGGTCCACCACGTGGAACCATTCCAGGTGGATGGCCCCGGGAATGTGGCCGAGGCGCTGGTTGCCCCGGCTGTTGGAGCCGTCGTACTCGCCGTCGCTGCGCACGTCCCAGATGACCGAATCGGCCAGGTTGCAGGCCGCCTTCAACTCGTCCACCTTGACCATTATCGACTCGTCGGCCTTGGGGGTGAAGGTTACGCCGGTCTGGGGACGGGCCCGGTCGAAGCTGATGGGGTGGCCCCCCTGGACCCAACTGCGCCAGCCGCCGTCCAGCACCCGGACGTTGGTGTGGCCGTAGTAGTTCAGGGCCCACCACAGCCGGGCGGCGTAGAGGCTCTGGGAGCCGTCGTAGCCGACTACCAGGGTATCGTCGCCGATGCCCAGGGCCTGGCACATATTGGCGAACTGCTCCGGCCCCATGATGTGCACCCGGCCCGTGTCCGGGTCCTTCTCGTAGTTGTCGGGCACCATTACCGCCCCGGGAACGTGGCCCCGCAGGAAGGACGCCTCCACGTCGGTGTCTACAATCACCATGTTTGGGTCGTCCTTGTGGGCGTCCACCCAGGCGGCGTCTACCAGGTATTCGGGATGGGCAAAGCCTTCTGTGGTCATTGGTTCCTCCAAGCGTTGCGGTTTAACTGTTTCACGTCTTGTAGCATTATAGCGCAGAGTGCCTCCGGCCTTACTTCAGCATTGAGGGGATGGGCGTCAACCGTTGGTTTACCGGGTCGATACCCAGGCTGAAAATCTCCAGGGCGGTAACGCCCAGAAGGGGGGCGGAGCCTTCGGGGGCAAAGATGACCGGCGCCACGAGTTCCTTACCTTCCAGTCGGATACGTACTTGACCCATCGGATATTCAACTATCCGGTTGTCGGCCAACTCAAACTGCTGGTGGTATTCCTGCCGCACTCCCAGCCGGGCCAGTGTACTCCCTGAGAAAAAGGAGTAATTGGAGCCGGTATCCACCAGGGCATTAATTTCAACAAACCCGGTCCCGTCCAAATTCCCTATTTGGAAGTCAACTTCAAGGGTTCCCATATTACTCTCCCGTTCTTCCGGCGAACCGCTTGCTTCAGCGGCGTCGTTACCGGGATTAAACGTTGGTTCACCGGGTCTACGCCAAGGCTGAGGTGTTCCAGGGTTGCCGCTCCCAACAGTGGGCTGCTGTCGTCCTGGGCAAAGACGACGATGGTAATCGTCTCGTCGTCATTCACGCGCAGGCGGGCATAGCCGACGGCATACGCTACGATACGGTTGTCGGCCAGTTCAAAGCGCCGGTGCGCTTCCGGCTTGACCCCCAACCGGGTGAGGATGCCGGCAGGGATGAGAGTGTAGGCGCTGCCGGTATCCACCATAGCCTCAAGTTCAACGGAATCATTCCAGTCCAGGTCGCCAACACGGATGGGAACGGTGAAAACGCCCAATTCTATATACTCCCAATTAGTGCTTGCCCTGGCTGCCGCTAGGGTCGCATACGTTTGCATGTTGCCAGCGGCATCAGAATAACGACCACCGGCGGGGTCCCCGTAAACGTTGCCCCAGGAATTGCTCCAGGCTGCTCCGGTTCAGCACTGTCCGGCCCGCGCCGCTGGCGTCCTGGTCTATCAGGGTGGAAGGCACGTCCTCCCAGGAAAAGTCGCTTCTGCCGAAGGCGTCCCGGGACTGCCAGACGATGACACTACTACCGTCGATGGTCCAGCCGTTGGCGTCGGCGCCCTCGCTCCTGGCGTAGGCCGAAAGGCGGAGCAGGTTGATCAGCCGGGCCTTTACCCGGTCGTACCGCTTCTCGGCGTAGCCCAGCCAGGTGACGCCCTGGCACCAGTCTGGAACTGGTCCGGCGGCGTTTTGGCCCAGGATGCCGCTCAACGCCCCCGAAGAGAGGGCCAGCCAGTCCTCGGGCAGCCGCTCCTCTTCCAGGCGGTCCAGGACCTCGGCCAGGTAACGGCGGTAGAGGTGTCCGGTCAGGCCCCGGCGCATTTCCTGTATCCGGCCCTGCAACCGCTGGCGCAGCTCCTCGTCGTGGGCGGGCAGGGCGGTGGTGGTGTATATCATCAGGCTGCGCTTGACCACCTCGTCGGGGAAGGACTGAGGCTCGGCGTTCATGGACAGGATGAATCCCGGGTATTCCGCAACGTCGGGCTGCAACTCGTCTTTAATCATGTCCCTGCCGTGGGTGTTGAAGGCCCGGCGGCCAATGTCGTCGAACACCACCGGGAAACGCTTGTAGCCGTGCTGTAGTCCCCGTAGCTGGGCCTTGGTGAAGCTGCCCTTCTCCACCGTGTGGGCCAAGCCGAACATGGAGGTCATCAGGGTGTCCACCAGGCTGGTCTTGCCGCAGTTGGACTTGCCGAAGACGATGGCGAAGGAGGGGTAGCGAATCACGTCGCTGTCCCGCAGCAGGGCCAGGGAGCGCATCTCGCACAGGAAGGGAGAGAAGTAAAGCCAGGACATCAGGATAAAGTAGTCGCGCTGTAGACTGGCGACATTCCCCTCGAAGGCCCCCTCGTAGTTCTGGAAATAGTCCAGCAGCAGCCCCGCGTCGGTCGCCACCAGGTCATCGTCCCACTCCAAGGGGAACCGCTCCCCGGAAAGGATGGCCGAGCGGTTGGTCCTATCTATGGAGAGGTGGCGGCTGGCGGCTTCCTCCGCTGACTTGACCAGGCGTATCCGGCTGATTTCCCGCTTGATTTCCGGGGTGATGGTCTGGCGACCGTTGCGCACCGAGGGGACTACTCCCGACAGCCGTGGCCCCAGCACGGCGGCGACTTTCTCAATGCGCTCGATCTGGACCGGCGTCGACGCCTGGGACTCCTCGGGGGTGGGCGCTTCGATGATCAGGGCGCCCGCCGCATCGGACATGACGGGAGTTTCCGAGACCTCGATTTCGGCGTTGATTATTCGCTCCTGGGGCAGGGGAATCTCGTCCGAGGCCGAATCGCGGATAGCCTCGAACATGCGGTTGTAGTGTTGCCACGCCGCATCGTCGTCGTCAAAAATCACCAGGGTCTCCGGCTGCTTGCCGGAAAATGCCTGCTCGGACAGGTTGGCCGAGCCGATGATGACCCGGTAGCGGTCGCCGGGGCCGGACAGCAGGTACAGCTTGGCGTGGGCGATGGACTTGCGTAACACCCGGAAGCGGGCCTGTCCGGCGTGGACTTTCTCCAGGATACGCCGGTGGCGCGCATCCTTCAGGCCCATGATGGCGGCGCGGGTATCGCCCACCACCACCTGCTGGAAGGCCAGCAGGCCCTTGATTTCGCGCAGCGTGGCTTCGCAGCCAAACACGCAATCGAAGGTATTGAAGGAAAACTGGTCCAGCATCCTGACGATGGCGTTGACGCTGGCAGAGTAGGTAAGCACCCGCAGTTGGTCGTAGCCCTGGAACAGCTCCCAGTCGAATTTCTGCTCGTCGATGAAGCTGGCGTGGACCACCCGCAGGCCGCTGCCGTCGTCCAGCGACAGGGCCGATTGCTGTTGAGACGCAGCATCGAATTGCTGGAACAGGGAGTCTTGAGACATATCGTTAGCCTCTTTTGGTGCGCGATGCAGGGCGTGCTACTGTTGCTACATATTATACATGCCCCCCGGCCCGGGGTCTGATGATGGTCGCTGCGGGATATACCTCGGTTTACCACTTCGGCTTCGCTCGGTGCAGGCTCATGGTTCGACAAGTTCACCACCCCGTCTTCGCGGAGTGCAGGCTATGAGCGGGGGCTGGCTCACTGCCAGGGGAAGGGGGGCCACCAGCGAGGTTGCGTGGGCAGTCGAGAGACCTTGGGACACCCCCATCCCCTGCTTCCCTGGCGAGCAACACTTGGCGCAGTCCCTCGGGGGAGTGGGCTAATACTACAGTTGCAGATATGTGGTGAGGAGTTTCAGGCGGCGTCGGTAATGACAGCGCCGGGCCGTTGCTTGGTGCCGCCGTCTCCACTGAGACCACCGCAGCACTGATTCGTCCGTAGGGTGGTGTCTCCATATCAGCCGGTAGAGTAACCGCCGAACCTCGGGCACCGTCAGCGGTATCAGCCTTTCCTCCAAACTGGGGCAGCCCCCTTTTCTCCCAGACGTCCCGGCGACGATGCCTGGCGCCGTACCACCGCCAGGTAGGCGTGGGCCAGCATCGCCAGGGTGATGTGCCGGTACCAGCCGTCCCACCGGCGCACCTCGTATTGGTCCAGTCCCACCTGTCCCTTGGCCTCCTCAAAGCATTCCTCAATGGCCCACCGGGTTCCGGCCACCCGCACCAGTTCCTCCAGGGCTGTTCCCGTCGGGCCGTAGCACACGTAGTAGGCCAGTTCCCCGGGCTTGGCCACGCTGCGCCGGGCCAGCAGCCAGTACCCCTTGCCAGGTTCTCTCAGGGGCCGAATATCCACCAAGGCCCAGTCGTAGACCCGAGGACCCTTGGCCCCATCACCGGCGCTCAGCCGGACCCAGCCCGACTCTTCAACCCCAGACGCCAGCCGGTCAGCCCGCACTTGGCGCGGACCCTTGTCCGTCCAAGCCCACAACTTCTCATTGCTCTTGATGGCCAGCACGTGAGGAACGTCCCGCCGCTCCAGCCACAGCCGCAGGTTGCGGTCATTGCCGTAGACCTCGTCCCCGGTGGCCCAGCCGAAGGGGACTCCCGACTCCACCGCCCGTTCCAGCATCCGCCGGGCCAGTTGCGGCTTGGTGCGGAACGCCACTTTCTCCGGCACGCCAGCCTCCTCCCTGCGTTCCTGGTCATCGGCCCACACCTGAGGCAGGTAAAGCTCCCGGTCCAGCAGGGTCCTCCCCTTGGCAGTGGCGTAGGTCAAGAATACCCCAATCTGGCAGTTCTCGATCCGTCCCGCCGTGCCGCTGTACTGACGCTGCACCCCCACAGACTTGTTGCCCTTCTTCAGAAACCCAGTCTCGTCCACCACCAACACCCCGTTGGCGTCGCCCAGGTGCTCCACCACGTAGTCCCTGAGATCATCGCGAACCAGGTCCGCGTCCCAAATGCAGGTTGACAGCAGATGCTGCACCCCATAGGGTGTGGCGTCCCCGGCCTGCTCCGCCAGTTGCCAGCCGTTCTTGCGCTCCACCGGACTGAGCAGCCCTTTCAGATAGTCCAGCGATCGTCGACGTGGTTCGGGACGCCGGAACCGCCCCGCAATGCACTCGTGTACCCGGTCGATACCCTCAGCCCACCGGGCGACCTCTGCCACCTCATCTCTCCCAACAAAAACCACCGCCTCACCTCACCGCCGTCAGAATGCCTCAATTCTACCCATTATTGTTCTGCAACTGTAGTACTAAGCCTCGTCCACGAACTCCACTCCGTACTCTCTCCCAATTTCAATGTAACGCTCGGGCGCGGCCGCCATTTTCTCAAACATCTCCTCAATCCCGGAGGGCACGAAAAAGAAGACCAGGCGCGCGATCTCTTCGGACTCGTTCTGGAACTGATGTGGGACTCCCTTGGGCACGTTTATAAACGTCCCAGGTCCGGCGACGACCCGTTGACTGCCGGCCCGGAAGACCAACTTTCCTTCCAGCACGTAGAAGCCTTCTTCTTCCCGGGTCTGTATATGAGGAGGCGGCCCACCGCCCGGGGGTACGAGAGCCTCGACAAAGAAGTAGGCGCCATTTGTATCCTCGCCGGTGGCTAAAAGGGAATATTCGTCTCCCGCGCCGTATAGCCTGGTTCTATCGTCATCGGGTTGTACAATTTTGGCCCAGCTCATGGCTCACCCTCTTGATGTGCTCCATTTTAACAGGTTGGGAAGGGAAGGATTACATCCCCCTCAACTTGCTGCCCCCGGCGGGACCGTGGTCGGCTACTTCAGGCGGGCCGCAGCCGGGAACCCTGGCCCGCCCAGGGCGGTAAGACAAGTAGCCCTGCGACCTGGGTGGGCCTTTGAATTTATGGCGGGGTGTGGGCAGGGGCGGATGTTGTGACCGACCGGCCCAACCCGGGAGGGGGATGGCTGCCAACGCAGCGGGAGGAGAGGTAGAGACTATTGTTACACGGGCGGGGGTGCTAGAGGGTGCGCAACTGGCGGGGGCCAGCCCTGGTGACGGGGCTGGCCGCCTCACTTCTTACAAAAGGATGGCCTGGACTGCCACCTGCTGGCGGGACCGCAGGCGGCTTCTTTAGGCGGGCCGCAACCCAAGACCCTGGCCTACCCAGGGCGGTAAGACAAGTAACCCTGCGGCCTGGGCGGGCCATTGGAACGGAAGTCATGCGTCATTGGGCCAGCAGTTCACCCAGCCGATGGTTCCTTTCCACGCTGTTGTGGAAATGTTCCCTCACCTGGTCTCTCGGTGTTTCCGTTGAACCGGACATGAGGAAGTGTCGCAGGGCATTCTCCACCACGTCCTCAAATCTCCGCCCTTCCCGATCAGCAATCTTGCGAATGCTATCCAGCAGTTGAGGATCAGCCCAGCCGATAAATTGTTCCTTTCCAGTCGTTGCCACGATGTGCTTCTCCCTACGGCTTGATCTTAGCACGGCGTGGCGGACCGGCTCAAGCGTAGATTACGCATAGCCCTGATTCATAGCCGGGGTTCGATAATAGCCAAGCATCACAGCGTGCCCCTGTCACCTTCATAGCCCCAGGTTTCAAACCCGCCGCCACGCCGCTATAATGCCTGTTACTCCCCTAACCTCCGCAGCGGACCCCCATCCCTACTATGACGAGGCCAAACGATGGTACAGCAAGGACAACCAGTTTTCGCACTCGGCCCGCCCAGTGAATGTCCTTATCCGCAACCAAGTTCACCATTAAGGAATTGCACCATGGTGCGGCAGGGAGCTGCTACCAATGCATAACGAATTTACGGTCGTTTACGAAAAAGACGACGGATGGTTCATCGGCTATTGCCTGGAAATCCCCGGCGCCAACGGCCAGGGCAAAACTAAGGAAGAATGCCGCACCAACCTAGCCGAAGCCATCGCCCTTATCCTTACTCACCGCCGGGAAAGCGGGATGAAAGGAGTCCCCTACGGTGTCAAACCGGAAACCATCGTTCTTCCCGACGCCCTTCCCGATGGCGACAACTACATCGTATGAAATTGAGCGACCTGCTCCGGCATCTCCGGCGCAACGGTTGCCAACTTCTGCGGCATGGTCGTTCTCACGACTTGTGGACTAACCCCGAAACCGGAGAATTCGAGGCCATCCCCCGCCACACCGAAATCAAAAATTTGCTGGCCGACCAAATTTGCCGCAGGCTCTCCATCCTCAGAATAGGTCGGCAATAACCAAAGCGTTACATATCCTCAAGAGGAGAGACATCATGGTACAGCAAGGACAGATTGACCACTTGCTCCAGGAGACCGGCGAGATTCCCCCGCCTCCCCACGTGGCCCAACAGGCTACCCTCCAGGATTACGACGCGGTTTACGCGCGCTCCATAGAAGACCCGGAGGGCTTCTGGGCCGACGTGGCTTCCGAGTTAGACTGGTTCCAGCCTTGGGACAAGGTGTTCCAGTGGGACTACCCCACCTTCCAGTGGTTCTTGGGCGGCAAGTGCAACATCACCTACAACTGCTTGGACCGCCACCTCAACACCCCCACCAAGAATAAGGCAGCCTTCATCTGGCTGGGCGAGGACGGTTCGGAGCGGGTCTTCACCTACGGCAGGCTGGCCCAATTGGTGAACAAGTTCGCCAACGGCCTCAAGTCCCTGGGAATCGGCAAGGGCGACCGGGTGGTCATCTACATGCCCCTGACCCCCGAGGGGGCCATCGCCATGCTGGCCTGCGCCCGCATCGGCGCGATACACAGCGTGGTCTACGCCGGGTTCAGCGTCGGCTCCCTGCGGGACCGCATCATCGACGCCCAGGCCAAGGCGCTGATTACCGGCGACGTCGGATACCGGCGGGGCAACCGGGTGGACCTGAAGGGCATCAGCGACGAGGCGACGCCGGGGCTGGACTTCCTGGAGCACATCGTGGTGTGGCGCCGGGAGGACGAAAAGCCGCCCCTGGGCCCCAAAGAGGTGGACTTCGACGAGTTGATGTCCCAGGGCGGCATTGAGTGTCCCGCCGAAGTGATGGACTCGGAGGACCCCCTGTACATCCTCTACACCAGCGGCACCACCGGCAAGCCAAAGGGGGTGCAGCACGTCCACGGCGGCTACATGGTGGGCACCTACTACCACTTCAAGACCTTCTGGGACGTTAAGGACGACGACGTTTTCTGGTGTACCTCGGACATCGGCTGGGTGGTGGGCCATAGCTACATCGTCTACGCTCCCCTGGTGGCGGGGGCTACCACCGTCTTCCGCGAGGGCGCGCCCGACTATCCAGGCCCCCATGTCTTTTACGAGACCATCGAAAAGTATGGCGTCAACGTCATCTTCACCGCCCCCACCCTGCTGCGGATGCTGATGCGCTACGGCGAGGAGTACCCCCAGCAGTACAACCTGCGCTCCCTGCGCTTCCTGACCTGCGCCGGCGAGCCGCTGAACCCGGAGGCCCAGCGTTGGGCCTACGAGCACATTTGCGGCAACGGCGAGTGGGCCTATCTGGTGGACAACTGGTGGCAGACGGAGACCGGCGGCCCCTGCCTGGGCACCACCGCCACCATGACCGCCAAGCCGGGAAGGGTGGGCAAGCCCCTGCCCGGGGCCACCCTGGACATCGTGGACCGGGAGGGACTGCCCATCGCGGAGCCGGACAAGGGTGGCATTCTGATAATCCGGAAACCCTTCCCCCACTTCTTCCGCACTGTGTACGGCGACCCGGAACGTTACGCCGAGAACTGGAACACCATTCCCGACTGCTACATCACCGGCGACGTGGCCCTGCGGGACGCCGACGGCTACTACATGGTGGTGGGCCGCGCCGACGATGTGCTCAACGTGTCGGGGCACCGCATTGGCTCGGCGGAGGTGGAGAGCGCCCTGGTGTCCCACAGCGCCGTTGCGGAAGCGGCGGTAATCGGCAAGCCCGACGAGCTGCGGGGCGAGTCCATCAAGGGGTTCGTGACCCTGCGGGTGGGCAACGATCCCTCGGACCGGATGATCAGCGACTTGCAACAGCACGTCCGGCGGGAGCTGGGGCCCATTGCCGTGCCCTCGGAGATCGAGTTCACGCCGTCGCTGCCCAAGACCCGCTCTGGCAAGATAATGCGGCGGCTACTGAAGGCCCGGGAGTTGGGCCTAGACCCGGGGGACATAACCACGTTGGAGGAGTAGGGGGACGCCCGGCGCATCTTTGTTATACCTGGGTCTGCTGTAAACCGGAAGCCGGGCCACACCCCGTCATTCCCGCGGAAGCGGGAATCCAAGGCCCCTCTTACCATCATTCCGGCGCAGGCCGGAATCCAAGTAGAGGCGCGGGGGCGCCCTGAGCGTGGAGTGGGGCGCCCCGAGTAAGACCACTCCACCGTCATTCCCGTGTAGGCCGGAATCCAGACATCACGCCCGTCATTCCCGCGGAAGCGGGAATCCAAGAGCGGCAGCGAAGTACAACATGGACGAACAGACCAAAAATACAGAAATCAGCCGGTACAAGTTCAATGTGGACCAGTATTACAAGATGGCGGAGGTGGGCATCCTGCCCCAGGAAGGCCGGGAAGAGCTCATAAACGGGGCGGTGTGGGACCCTTCGCCCCTGGTGCGGAACCGTTCCCATCCTGCCCTAAAGGGCGGCGTAACCCGCTTCCTGAACGAACTGGCCGGGCTGCCGGAGGAGTTTGACGCGCGCATCCACAAGTACACGGTAGAGGAATACCACGTCATGGGGGAGACGGGCATCCTGACCAAGTACGACCGGGTGGAGTTGGTCGATGGGGAGGTTGTCCAGATGCCGCCAATGCTAAGTCCGCACGCTTCGGTGGTGAACCGGACTACCCGCTTGCTAAATCGGATTCTGGAAGATAGTCAGGCGGCGGTCTGGGCGCAGTGCCCAATCAGCTTTCCCAGCAACGCGGAACCCGAGCCGGACCTGGCGCTATTGCAGCCCCGGCCCGACTACTACCGTTCCGGCCTTCCAACGCCCCAAGACGCGCTGCTGTTGATAGAAGTCTCCCAGTCTACCCTGCGTTACGACCGCAACGTCAAGCTGCCGCTATACGCTCTCAACGGCATCCCCGAGTTCTGGCTGGTCAATCTGCCCGAAGATACCATCGAGGTGTACCGCAACCCGGAAGGCGGCGTCTACCAGGAGACCACGCGATTGCAGCGCGGCGATACCCTGTCGCCCCAGGCTTTCCCCGAAGTGACCCTGGAGGTGGGGGAGATATTGGGGTAGGGGCGAAAGGAGGAACAAGATGCTGCTAGGTGCCTTGGTCAATGTAATCGAGACCTTGAAGGAGCGTATCAATGCTCACGGAGCCACTTTGCGTCAGAATGAAACGCGCACCAGAATGGCTCTAATTGACCCACTGCTAGCGGCACTGGGCTGGGATACGTCTGACCCGGAGTTAGTAACTCCAGAGTTTATCTCCAATGGTCGGGCCGACTACGCTCTGCTGAAGCCGGGCGGCAAACCGTTGGCATTGGTTGAAGCCAAGAAGTTGGGCGAACCTTTGGAGAATCACCGGATGCAGATGCTGAATTACGCCAATGCTTCTGGCATTGAATATGCTGGACTAACCGACGGGGACCGCTGGGAACTGTATGAAGTATTCCGTATTGGCGCGCTGGATGATCGGCGAATTTTGGAGGTTAGTATCAATGGCCACGCGACCCATGCTTGCGCCCTGCAACTATTGCTGCTATGGCGTTCTAATCTGGTCTCTGGTCGGCCCTCGGCAGCCAATGAGCCAATCTTGAGCATAGAATCTAAGCGCACCCCGATAATGGACCAACTGGAAGATGAGCAACCCCCATCTCCGCCCGCCCCGACATCGTCACTGCAAGATGGCTGGCTTAGTTTGGCGTCGTTTACTCGCCAAACTGGCTCAAGACCGCCGGGAGCAATCCGGTTCCCAGATGGCAATGAGAAGTCGCTTAAGAGATGGCGGGAGATTTTGCTGTTTACTGCAGAATGGCTTGGGCAGAATAGACAGTTGACTAGTGATAATGTGCCTGTGGAATCGGGCCCTACCCGATACATCGTAAATGCTACTCCTCGACATAAGAACGGAGGTTCGTTCCTTCAGCCAGTAGCCATCAGCGGCACGCCTTTATCCGTAGAAACCCACGTTAGTTCCCTTGCGGCAATAACCAACGCGAAGAAACTGCTTACTCACTGTGGGCAAAGTATCAGTCAGGTATTTTTGCAGACTTAAGCCCTGTTGGAGCAATAGGAAACTATCTCAAAATATAATCCGACAAGCTCACCGTGAGCGGTCCCAAATGGGCACTCCGCTCATCCTGAGCCTGTTGAAGGGTGCCCAATGTCGGCAACTGGTAGGTAAACATCTTTGAAATGATGAGCAACCGAAATTGGTGTGATTGCCCGGCAATACTTGGCCGGTGATGTTCACGCTCTAAACTCCAACCTCTTTAGCCTTCAATTAAAATCTGTTGGACTACTAGGGCCCTGGTCCTTCTGGAGGATTCCGGTGCGAGATACTGTTACGGTCATTCATCGTGATGATAAGGGTTCCCCGGATTATTTGTTCGTCCTCACATTTGAGTACGGTACGGAGGCGAGCAAATGGGTCGGAGTGTGCCTGGAACTGGGAACTTCGGCTTTCTCAGACACCCTGGAGCAGGTCCGGGAGGAATTGCAGGAGGCGGTAGAGCTCCAGTTGAACGAGATGGAACGCCTTATGCAGGTCCAAGACTTCTTGCAGGAGAATCACGTCCGAATTACGGCAATTGGAGTCGAGGCAACCCCGCAAAAGGCAGGGTTCGCCGTAGCCACTGACGCTGGATAGTCGGGATTGAACGTGTCCGGGCGCGATTTGATGCGCCTTCTTGACCAAGACGGCTGGACCAGAGGTGGGCGCCGCACTCACGGCGTCTTCTATTACAAACACTTCCCCGGTGAAAGATTGCCCCGCTCCACGGTCATCCCGGACAAGTCGGACCCCTTGCCTTCAACTACTCTTGGGGCGATTCTCAGCGTAAAGCAGACGGGCCTGGGCCGTAACGGCTTGCAACAACTGTTGGATGAGTACCTTTAATCAGACCCGCCTAATGTGGCCCTGGGTAACCATAAGCTGACCGAAGCGCCCCAACAAGGAGCGAAGGCCCGTTACTAAAAGAGAGTCTTCGGGCCAAGATACGAGAGGTAACCATGAAGGTCTACTATTTCAGCGAGTTCCCCTACCACGAGTACCCCGACGAGGAGGGGGAGAAGTACCCCTCCCTGCGGCTCACCTTCCCCAATACCTACTTCAACCCCCAGGTCGCCAACGGCCTGTTCCAACGCTACTTCGACGAGTGTATGTACGTCGACGAGATGGGCTTCGACGGCATCATGCTCAACGAGCACCACAACACCCCCTCGTGCATGAACGCCGCCACCAATCTGTCCGGGGCGGTGCTGGCCCGCACCACCCAAAACGCCAAAATCCTGCTGCTGGGCAACATCCTGCCCATCCACGAAAACCCGGTGCGGCTGGCCGAAGAGATTGCCATGATCGACGTTATCTCGGGAGGTCGGGTCATCTCCGGCATGGTGCGGGGCACCGGCGTGGAGACCATCGCCACCAACGGCAACCCCCTCCACAACCGGGAGCGCTTCGAGGAGTGCCACGACCTGGTCATCAAGACCTGGACCACCCCCGGCCCCTTCCGCTGGGAGGGCAAGCACTACAACTTCCGGGTGGTCAACCCCTGGATAGTCCCGGTGCAGAAGCCCCACCCGCCCGTCTGGGTGCCGGGCACCGCCAGCCCGGAGACGGCCCAGTGGGCGGCCAAGTACGGCTACACCTACGTGGCCTTCCTGACTCCCCTGGACGTGACCGAAGACCTGTTCGGCATCTACCGGGCCGCCGCCGGCGAGGAGGGATACGAGCCCACCTCCGACAATTTTGGCTATCTGCTGTGCTGCTACGTGGCCGAGACCCAGGAGAAGGCCGACGAGGAGGCCCGGCATTTCATCTGGCGCATGGGCACCACCACCCGGGGGCCCCGGGAGTTCATGAACCCGGTTGGGTATCGGTCACAGCAGGGGGAGCAGGTGGCCGCCCGTCGCGCCGTCCGGCCCCTGATTCAGCAGAGCTACGAAGAGCTGAAGGAGAACTACCACATTGTGGCGGGCACCCCCGACGTGGTGTTGGAGAAGATTCAATACCTGCACCAGCGGTTGGGCATGGAGCACCTGATATTCTACGGCCAGGAATCGCGCATGTCCCACCAGGCCACCATGTCCAACATCGGCCTGTTCGGCAAGGAGGTCCTGCCGGAAATCCACAGGTGGTAGGGGTGGAGCTTCCCCGGGAGACGCGATACCCCCTTTATGGAGCGTTGGTCTCTCCCGCACCGCCGGGGGTGTCGAAGCCGCTGCTGTAGGGCTTGATGCCCAGGACTGGCGAGCCGTCCTGGGCGTCCAATCCGGTCACCGTGACGGTGTTCCCCTCAATGGACCGGATGCGGGCCACCGTGGCCCCGACGGCGTTGGGCCGGTACTGGCTGCGAGTGGCGAACACTCCCCGCAGGGGGCGCGTTGGGTCGTGGCGGGGGTGGAGTTGCAGTTGGTAGCCCCGGCCCGGTGCAGGTGGAACAGCACCAGGATAGGTTGCCCCGCCTCCAGGCCCGGCGCTAGCTCGGGATGCAGCACCAGGCGCGACGGCTGGTGGCGCAGGTTCTCCGAGGAAGCATGGCCGGCGGCCCCGCTTTCCACGTGGCCGATGCTGCGGAAGCTGATGGGTTGCTGGTCTTCTGGCAACGGTCCATCCTGGGAAGCGATTGGCCCCTACACCTTCACCTTTTGGGTCGCCAGGCTGGACAGCCAATTGAGCACCGCGTCCGAGGCCCTTTCCGGCATGTTGGATATGGAGTGGTTGCCCCCCTCCACGATCACGCACTGCGCTTTGGGGCTGTTCACCGAGGCGGTGGTCAGGTCCTGGGCCATGTCCAGCAGGCGGGTGTGGGTCTCCAGGGAGCCGCCGATAACCAGGATGGGTATTCTAATCTGGGGGGCCAGGGTAATCAGGTTGTAACGCTCGGCAGGGCCGTGCTTGTCCAGGTAGGAGGCGGCGCTGAACAGTTGGGCGATGGGGAAATTGACGGCCATTAGGTCCATGGCCCGGTCTTCGGCCTCCATTTGGTCGGCCCGCTGGATTATGCCGTGGAACTCCTCGGCGTCCGGGGACTCCATGTAGTAGGAGTAGGAGAGGCGCACCGGGGAGACGGGCATCACCGTGGTGACCCGGGGGTCGTCCTCGGCGGCGGCGTAGTAGGCCACCCGCACCGCGCCCATGCTGAAACCGAGGATGCCGATGCTGCGGTAACCCAACTCCCACAGGTAGTCCACCCCGGCCCGGATGTCCAACCGGCAGCGGTCCAGAATGTCGTAGGCGTTGCCATAGTAGTTGCCGTCGGCGGCCCAAACGTTGTCGTGGGCCACGGCGTTCAGGGACAGGCAGGCGTACCCCTGGGCGCTGAGAGTTTGGGCCATGGTGGTGCTGGAAGTGGTGTAGAAGTTGCCGTGGGAGCCGTGCATGATGAGCACCGCGTCCACCGGCCCCGCCCGGGTGGCTTCCGGCGCTGGAGGGAAGAGCGCGCCGTCCAATTTAATGCCGTCGCTGGTGGTTGTACTCATCAGGTCTACCAACATGCTGCGTCCTCGCCTCGGGGAAATTTCCCGACTTGCTGTGGCTGCGCCCTACCCGCAAGGGGATTTGGTGTCATTGTAGGGTGCCTGCGCCGGTCACGCAACCGGACCCGCCCATGAAGTCCGGCCTCGGGTCAATGGGGACTACCCACGCCATCCTCCCTGGATTCCGGCGGAGGCCAGAATCCAGGGAGGATGCCGGTGCAGGCCGGGGACTCCGGCCCTTCGACAAGCACGGAGCCAGTACTCCGCGAATATGGAGTGATGAGCGGGGATATATCCAAACGAGGATCGCCGAAAGCCCCTGCCGGGTCTTGGCCCTTTATTGACACTCAAATCGGGCCACATCTATAGTTAGCGTACTGTTTTGAGGAGGTCCCCATTGGCTAACGAGTACGACGTTGTAATCATCGGTGGCGGTCTGGCGGGCATGACCGCCGGAATGTACGCCGCCAACTATGGCCTGCGCACCGGGCTGATTGAGCAAATGATGGGCGGCGCGCAAATTATCAACATCGAGAAGATTGAGAACTTCCCGGGCTTTCCCGAGGGCGTGGCCGGGGCGGAGTTGGCCCCGGCGGTGCAGGAGCAGTGCATGAACGCCGGGGTGGAGTTCATCATGGGCGAGGCTACCGGCGTGACCCAGGACGGCGATTTCAAGGTGGTGGCCACCGACTCCGGAGACTTTCGGGGGCGGGCGGTGATCGTGGCCGCCGGTTCCAGCTTGAGGTCCCTGGGCATCCCCGGCGAGGAGGAGCTCAACGGTCGCGGGGTCTCCAACTGCGCCACCTGCGACGGCCCCATGTTCATGGGGGAGACCGTCGGTGTGGTGGGCGGCGGCGACTCGGCGGTGGAGGAAGCCCTCACCCTTACCGACTACGTTGACAAGGTGCTGTTGTTCCACCGCCGCGACCAGTTGCGGGCCCAGGAGGCGCTGCAACAGCGGCTGCTGGGCAACCCCAAGGTGGAAGTCCTGTGGGACACGGTGGTGGAAGCCGTGCTGGGCGAGGATACGGTGTCCGGCGTGCGCGCCCGGAACGTGGTCACCAACATGGAGAACGTCATCGACCTTTCGGGGATGTTTGTCTACGTGGGACTGGAGCCCAACTCCCAACTGGTCAGCGGGCTGGTGCAGGTGGACAATGCCGGGCACATTCCGGTCAACCTGTCCATGGAAACCTCGGTGCCCGGCCTCTACGCCGCGGGCGACCTGCGCCAGAACTCGGCATCCCAGTTGATTTCTTCGGCGGGCGATGGGGCTACCGCCGCCATCGCCGCCTTCAACTACATCCGGGGCTCCCGGTGATTCCGTCGCCTGTCCTTCCCTTGAGTAGCAGTTACATCGAGCCAAGGAGGAACAGTCTGTGCCCGAAATACAGACCAGCATAGGTGAGTACCACCACCAGCTTGATGATTTTGTCCCGTCCGAAGCCCTGGCGCTGGTACAGAGGAGCGAGCAGAGGGCCATTCCGGCTTTGGCCAAAGACCCTCAAATGGTCCAACAAATCGAGCGAGCGGTGCGGGAAATTCCTACTCGTCACGAGTTGCTACTGTATGACAGCCGGTATATGGAAAGTATTTCCGATGAGAGCGTTCACCTAGTCGTCACCTCTCCACCATACTGGACATTAAAGCAGTACCCCGAACGGGATGGGCAGCTTGGCTTGGTGAGTGGTTACGAAGAATTCTTGGTCGAATTGGACAAAGTGTGGCGACATGTTTTCCGTGTCCTTGTACCTGGCGGAAGGCTTATTGTAGTAGTGGGCGATGTATGCCTGCCGAGGCGCAAGTTTGGGAGGCACGTTGTGTTCCCCCTCCATGCGAGTATCCAGGAACACTGCCGGGGACTTGGCTTTGACAATTTATCTCCAATTATTTGGTCCAAGATTTCCAATGCCCAGTTTGAGGTAGAAAATGGGTCCAGGTTCTTGGGCAAACCTTACGAACCCAACGGTATTGTAAAGAACGACATAGAGTACATTCTCTTTCAGCGAAAGCCTGGGAGTTATCGTAAACCCACGTTGGCAGCCAGGGTTCTGTCTGTGGTTCCGGAAACGTGCCACCGCGAATGGTTTCAGCAAATTTGGACGATGGGTGGAGCCTCGACCCGGCAACACCCTGCTCCTTATCCCGTAGCCCTCGCCGAGCGCCTGGTCCGCATGTTTTCCTTCGCTGGGGACGTAGTTCTGGACCCTTTCATGGGGAGTGGCGCTACCAATGTAGCTGCCAGCCATTGGGGTCGGCATAGTATAGGCCTTGAAATCGAGCCAATATATTACCAGTTGGCTTGCCGACGTCTTAGAAAAGACCAAGGGTGTCAATTACCCTTGGCTGCATTGGGATCTAATCGGTGAATGTATGTACCAGGTAGACCCCATGGTTTTCGCAGGTGCGGTACGGGATTTCTGGCAGGTCCGGGAAAGACAAACGGGTATACAACGTCGACGCGGAAGCCCCGACCAAGGAGAACGGAGCGCTGTAACTGGAGGTCAACAGATGAATGGATTTGTCCAGAAGATCGCTGACCTGATAGGAAGCGCCGGTGTAGAGCAATCAGACATCTATACTCGGAGAGGGTCAGCAGGTTTGCCCGGGTTTTACCGCCCCACCAAGGAATGGGATATTGTAGTGGTGGTCAATGGAGAACTCCTAGCAGCCGTCGAGCTTAAGTCCCAGGTCGGGCCATCCTTTGGCAATAACTTCAACAACCGCACCGAAGAGGCTATGGGTAGTGCGGTAGACCTCTGGACAGCTTATAGAGAAGGGGCCTTCCGTGCCTCTGCCACTCCGTGGTTGGGCTACCTTCTTCTCCTCGAAGATTGTCCCCAGTCGCAGAGAGCCGTCGGAGTTCGAGAGCCGCATTTCCCAGTGTTCGATGAGTTTCGTAATGCCTCCTACTCGGTTCGATATGAACTGTTCTGCAGGAAGCAGCTGGTCCGGGAACGTCAGTACAGTGCAGCCTGCTTCATCATTGCAGACCGTCACAAGGCGGACCTGGCTGAAAATTACACTGAACCGGCTGAGGACCTATCTGCAACTTTATTCTTGTCCCAGTTGCTTCGTCACATGAGAGATAGATAGTTTCTCAGGCAACATGAAGGTGGCATTCTTTTGCCGCAGCAGGGACAACAACGACTGTACCCCTCTGGGGCGGTCTTTTCGAGAGTCATAAATTGGAACAACCGAGTGGCCAAGCCACGCTGGGGAGTAGGTTGCGGCGCAGCGTACCCCCGGCCCTGAAGTACCCCCCCTACCGGGCCTACTGGCTGGGGATGCTGGCCTCGGTCAGCGGGTTCCAGATGTTCCGGGTGGCCCTGGCCTGGTTGGTGTACGAACTGACCGGCTCTGCCCTGTACCTGGGTTACGCCGCGGCGGCGACGGCGCTGCCGGGCATAGTCTTCAATCTACTGGGCGGCGTTGTCGCCGACAAGCTGGACAAGCGCCGCCTGGTATTGGCGACCCAGGCGGTTACCGCCGGCCTCATCCTCCTGCTGGCCGTCCTGACCATGCAGCAGGTGGTCCAGCCCTGGCACGTCCTGGTAATTGCGTTTCTGGCCGGGGCGGTGGAGGCCTTCGATACCCCGGCCCGGCAGGCCCTGTACCCCCACCTGATTGAGCGCCGGGTAATGGTCAGCGCCGTGGCTATGAACTCGGTAATCTGGCAGAGCACCCGCATTGTCGCCCCGGCGGTGGCAGGTTTTATCATCGACCTGGTCAACACCGCCGCCGTCTTCTACCTGGGAGCCTTTGGGTTCCTGGTTATGGCCTGGGTGATGTTTCGTCTCAACGTGCCCCATATTCCGGGGCAATCGCGGGGCAATCCGGGCCGCGACCTGCTGGACGGCCTGGCCTACGTCAAGAAGAACTCCATCTTCTCCTTCCTCATCGGCATGACCTTCTTCAACAGCTTCTTTGGCATGGCCTACGTCATGTTGATGCCCATCTTCGCCGTGGACATTTTGGAGGTGGGAGCCCGGGGACAGGGACTGCTGCTGGGCGTCAGCGGGGTGGGGTCGCTGTTGACCACGCTATGGCTGGGTTCCCGGACCAACGTGCGTTACAAGGGTCAGCTCATCATCGGCGGCAGCGTCCTTTTCGGCCTGACCCTGGCCGCCTTCGCCCTCACCTCTCAACTGCTGGGGCTCTTCCCCCTGGCCCTGGCGCTGCTGTTCTTCATGGGAATCTTCAACTCGTCATACATGATTTCCATCCAGAGTTCCCTGCAAATGCTGGTGCCGGACCAAATGCGGGGCCGGGTCATGGGCTTCTACGGCATGACCTGGAGCATCATGCCCCTGGGGGGCACCCAGGCGGGGGCGCTGGCCAACGTTATTGGCGCGCCCCTGGCGATAATGATTGGCGGGCTGGCGGTGGCCGCCTTCGCCCTGGGGTCGGGCCTGCTGAACCGCAGCGTGTGGGCCATCGGGAGCTTGTTGGAGCCCCTGGAAGCCGGGGGGCCGGCAGCCGGGGCCCCGGCCAGCCGGGAGTCCACGCCAGCGGACCGGTAGCCAAACAAAAAGCTCCCTCACCCCTTCTCCCAATGGAGGAAGAATGACCTTGGCCTAGCGGCCTCGGTCGGGGTGAGGGACTGTCAGTACGTATATTTAGGTGGCCGGTCCAGCGTCGTGAGACGCTACATAATGACCAAAGTGGCTATGGCCTGTCGGGGTGGCTCCGATTAGCCTTCGGTCACCGGCTCCAACCACCAGGCGAAGTAACCGTGCTGGCCGGTGGCCCCTTCGTCATCGAACCTGAGCCAATACTGTCCGCCCGAGGCGTACCGGACAGTGGCTTTGCGCCCCTGGTTTTCCTTGCTTCGGTCATTAACTACCACCCGGTCTCCGATCTTGTACTCTATGTCAGCCATCGCCTGCTCCTCCTTAAGTGTGGTTACAACTGCGGCCGCCCAGACGTATGGGGTTGCCGACTTTCAAAGAGCTATAACTGCCGGGGTTGGGGGAAAATCCCTATCTATAATACAGTCAGATGGGGTGTTATGCCAAGGGGTTTGACAATCCGAGCAGGGCAAAGGCCCCACTCTCCCGGGAAACAGGGGGCACGAGCCGGCCGCCCGCCCCCGTCTTTCCGGCCCAGAGCCGGTCCCGTTGCAGGACAGGGCCGGCATCCAGGGACTCTTACCCTTCTTGGTGGCGAGGATGCGGCAAGGGCGCCCCAACGGGTCCGGGCGACTGGACGAAACCAGTGACCCCGCCGTATGTCCCGTCCCAGCCGTTGCCGATATACTGGATGCCAGCATGTCCACCATCGTCCGTGCCCACAACCTTATCAAGCATTACCGCGACCTGGTGGCCGTGGCCGGCATCGACTTCGCCATCGGCCAGGGTGAGTGTTTCGGGTTCCTGGGCCCCAACGGCGCGGGCAAGACCAGCACCCTGAAAATGGTCTGCTGCACCTCTCCGGTTACCGGGGGCGAGCTTTGGGTGGATGGCAAGGACGTACGCCGGCAGCAGCGGGCCATCAAGTCGGTCCTGGGGGTGGTCTCCCAGGCCGATAGCCTAGACCCGGACCTAAGCGTAATCCAGAACCTGCTGTGCCACGGGCGTTTCTTCAACCTGCCCCGGGACACCGCCCGGCAACGGGCCTGGGAGTCCTTGGAGTTTTTTCAACTCCAGGACCGGGCCAACCAGCGTCCCGACGAGCTTTCCGGGGGGATGCGCCGTCGGCTGCTCATCGCCCGGGCCTGGCTGCACCAGCCCCGGATTCTGCTGCTGGACGAGCCCACCACCGGACTGGACCCCCAGGCCCGGCTGCTGGTGTGGGACCGGCTCAGCGACCTCAAGGCCCAGGGAGTTACCTTTTTGCTGACCACCCACTACATGGAAGAGGCGGCCTACTTGTGCGACCGCCTGGTGGTGATGGACCAGGGGCGCATCCTGGTAGAAGGAGCGCCGGAAGAACTGGTGCTGGAAGTGCGGGTGCGGCCCGGAGAGAAGGCCCAGTTGATGGAGACCCTGGAGCGCCGCACCCCGGACCTGGAGGACCGGGGCGACTCGGTGCTGCTGTACGGCGAGAGTGGCCGGCTGGCCCAGGAGGACGGGCTGCTGGAGGGGTACCAGGTTACCCTCCGTCCCGGCAACCTGGAGGACGTGTTCCTGCGCCTGACCGGACGGGGACTGCGGGAGGAGTAGGCTTGTTGGCTCGGGGACTACAAGATACCCTGCTGTGGCGGGGCTTCCGCGTGTGGCAGCGCAACCGGGATGCCTTCCGGCGAGCCTGGCGGGTGGAAGTGGGCGGCATCGCCATCGAGCCCTTCGTCATGCTGATGGCCGTGGGCTTTGGGCTGGGCGTCTACATCCAGGAGATTGACGGCGTCGGCTACGCCCAATTCCTGGCCCCGGGGGTGGTCGCCAGCTACACCATGTTCCACGCCACCTTCGACAACACCTACGGGGCCTACCTGCGCATGGAGACCCACCACATCTACGACGCCATGTTGTTCACACCCCTGGGCCCCCAGGACATAGTGGCCGGAGAGGTCATGTGGGGCGCAACCCGGGGCACCCTATCCGCCCTGGCGGTGCTGGTGGCGGCGTCGGCGTTTGGGCTGATAACCTCGCCCTGGGCGCTGCTGGTCGTTCCCGCCGCCTACCTCATCGGTCTGATGTTTGCCTCCATTGCCATGATATTGACGGCCACCGCCACCACCATCGGCGCGATGAACAACTTCTTCACCCTGTTCCTGCTGCCCATGTTCTACGTCAGCGGCGTTTTCTTCCCCCTGCACCAGCTACCGGGGCCGGTGCAGGCGGTTTCCTGGGCCCTGCCTCTGACCCCGGCGGTGGCCCTGACCCGGAGCCTGGCTACCGGAGACCTGTCCTGGTGGGCCCTGGTCTGGGCCGGGGAACTGTTGGCCTTCGCCCTGGTGAGCTTCTGCCTGGCCGCTCTGCTCATGCGGCGGCGTTTGATTAAGTAACGGGAGTTGATGCAAGGAATGTCCCAGCAAAAACAGGTGACCATCTACACCGACGGCGCTTGTACCGGCAACCCCGGGCCCGGCGGCTACGGGGCGGTGCTGCTGTTTGGCGAGCGGCGGGGGGAACTCAGCGGCGGCTACCGGCGCACCACCAACAACCGCATGGAACTGATGGGGCCGATAAAGGGACTGGAGTCCCTGAAGGAAAGCTGCCGCGTCACCCTGTACAGCGATTCCAAGTACGTGGTGGACTCCATGACCAAGAGGTGGGCCCAGCGGTGGCGGGCCAACGGCTGGATGCGCAACAAGCGGGAGAAGGCCATCAATCCCGACCTGTGGACCCTGCTTCTGGACCTGTGCCAGGGGCACGAGGTGGAGTTTCGTTGGGTCAGGGGCCACGCGGGCATTCCCGAAAACGAGCGGTGCGACCAACTGGCGGTGCAAGCCGCCCACGGGAGGAATCTCCCGGCAGACCCGGGTTACGAAGCGGCTTAGGGAGGATGCCCATCTGAGTCAGCCCCGGAGTTGGCGGCCATTCCCCCTGTCATTCCCGCCTTCCCCACCGTCATTCCCGCCTTCCCCACCGTCATTCCCGCGAAAGCGGGAATCCAGACCTCCAATTCGCCATGCGCCGCCCCATAGTAGGCTATACCGGGACATCAATCTCTCAACCTTCCGTCGGAGGGACTCTCAGGACGGCCATGCGGCGATTGCCATGAAGGGCCCCCCTTCTCCCTCGCCAGGGCAGGGCGCTTCGAGTCTCGGTGAAACCAGCGGACCGCGGATTGCCACCCAAGCCCCTGGATTCCCGCGAAAGCGGGAATCCAGGGACAAAGGGCCGGAATGACGGTTGAAACAGCGGGTCTCGCAGGAAAATTGAAAGACCCTGCTTTGCCGGGCAGGGGACTTGCCTATTTGGGCGGGGTTTCCAGGTATTCCAGGAACTCCTGGTAACTGCCGAACTGGGCCACGGTGCGGATGAAATCTTCCAGGGAACCGCTGTTGCGGCGTAGTTCCTCAAGCTGCGCGCCAATGGGGCTGATGGAAGCCGCGCTGGTGGCGTAGGTGCCGTGGAAGGCGAAGTAGGCCTGGTTAATCTTGCGGAGCAGGTAGCCGTTGTCCACGAAGGCCAGTCGCCGCTGCTCCATGTAGGCCTCGGCCTCCTCGATTTTCCCCTGGGCCAGCAGCGCCTCGGCCTGGGCCCGGGTGGTCCGCATCTCGGCGGCGAAGTCGAACCGGTCTGGGTCCCCGGGGGGGTCGTCAGCCGGAGCCGCGTCGGTCCCGGGGAGTTCCGCTGGCTGGCCGGTGAGCTGGGTAAAGACCAGGTCGCCCAGTTCTCTGCCGGCAATGGTGGCGGCGGTCTCGTTGAGGGTGGTCATTTCCGGAGAACTCCAGAAGTTTCGACCCAGAGGCCGGAAGATGAACCACTGGTGCAGCCACTCGTGGGCCGTAATTTCCACGGCGTAGCGCAGCCCAAACCTGTCCGAGACCACGCTGGGATAGACCGCCACTCCTCCGGTGCGCAACACCAGGGCCGCCAGGTCTTCTTCCCGGAGCAACCGCTCCTCCATCTGCTCCTGGGCGTCGATGCCCAGGCCGGATTCCAGGAGGACGTCCTGCTGCCGGTGGATGCGGTCTCGGGGGGAAATTACCAACACGTTTGGCGTGCCGGAAAACACCGCGTCCACCGGGGGGAATACCCCGAAGAGAGAGTCAAGCCCCATCCGGGACAGCGCCGAATCGATCGCCTCCTCGATGGTCTCCTCGACCTCGGGGAGTAGCTGTCCCTGCCGACGCCGGATGGCTTCCCTGCGCTCCCCCAGTTGGCGGGCCTCCTGGAGAGATAGGGAGTTCCCCGGCGGGACCGCCCCGGGGAAGGTCAACCGCTGTTCCAGTTGGGTCGATTCCCGTCCCAGGCGGAAAAATTCCTGGACCCGGGCCAGCCTCTGCTGCGGGGGGGCCGAGGCCCGGAAGGTGAGGGTCCTTCCCAGCTTGCGGGACCACTTGTCGGGCAGATTGCCCAGCTCCCAGGCCGCCAGGCTGTAGCGATAGGGCGCGGCCAGCAGTTCCAGGTTGGACGGCTGGGCTTCGCCATTGCCGGAGGACAGCAGCAGGGCGAGCAGAAACAGGGTCAGCAACCCCTTGCGCAGCCAGCGCCACGCGGCCCGGGGGCCGAATCCGGGCCTGGGAAGGGCCAAAAGCGCCCGGCTGAGTTTGATTGGGAAGTAGCCCACTGGACCGGCCTCGTAGAGTTGCGGAATATACTTTAGATGCTACCACCTGAAGATGCGGTGGCGAAACCGGCCCACCATAGGGCCTTTCGATAGTCCCGAGAGACCCTTTGTTGCCCCCGTCATTCCCGGCCCTTCCCTTCGCGAAAGAGGGAGGCAACTAGGGTAGCCCAATAATCGAAAGGCCCCGCCCCGTCATCCCTCTCCTTGACACCTTTGGTCGCCAATTGTAGACTTTTGGCCGTACATCCTCGGGGAGGTCCACCTTGTCTACCCCCACTTCTTTCCTAACTGAAGAGATGCGGCAACGGGCCATTGGCGTGGAGAGTCCGCCCATGACCACCGAGGTGGAAAAGGGGGCCATCGTCAAGTTCGCCGAGGCCATCGCCGACCAGAACCCCCTGTGGGCCGACGAGGCCGCCGCCCGGCGCAGCGGCTACGGCGGCCTGATTGCGCCGCCAACCTTCCTGCGCTCCATGCGCGCCGCCCGGGCCGAGCTGCCCTTTGAGGTGCCCTTCGACCGGGTGTTGGACGGGGGCAGCGATTGGGAGTACTTTGAGCCGGTGCGACCGGGTGACCGGATTACCGCCGTGGACCGTATCGAGGATATGCAGGAGCGCACCGGGCGCATGGGCCTGATGGTCATTACCACCACCAAGCTCACCTACCGCAACCAGTTCGATGACGTGGTCGCCACCCAGACCAGCACCATTATTCGTTACTGACGCATAATGACAAATAGGATCGACCCCAGGAGGGAGAGATGGCCGAGCAGGTCTTTTGGGAAGATGTCGCCGAGGGTATGGAGTTGCCATCCTTGGTCAAGAACCCCACCACCCGACAACTGGTGCAGTACGCCGGGGCCTCCGGCGACTACTACGAAATTCACTACGATACGGCCTACGCCATCGGTAACGGCCTGCCCGGGCCCATTCTCCACGGGGCGTTGAAGAATGCCTTCTTGGGCCAGTTGATGACCGACTTCGCTGGCGCCCGGGGCGTGCTTAAGCGGCTGTCCTGCCAGTACCGGGGGATGGACGTTCCGGGCCAGCCCATTACCGCCAAGGGCACCGTAACCCGCAAGTACCAGGAGGGAGAGCAGCACCTGGTAGACTGCGACATCTGGCTGGAGAACACCGAGGGACAGAAGACTACGCCCGGCTTGGCCACGGTGTCCCTGCCTTACCGGGGCAACGGCCCGGCCTGACACAGTTACCCCGCACCTGCGGGGATAGTCCGCCGGAGGGCCACAAGACGACCTCTGGGTCGGCAGTTCCCCCGCAAACGCGGAGATAACCCTCACAAAGGGAGAGAGTGAAGATGCCCAACATACTAGAGGACAAAGTAGCGATAGTGACCGGCTCCGGTCGGGGCGTGGGCCGGGGCGTCGCCCATCTCATGGCCGCCGAAGGCGCCAGCGTGGTGGTGGTTGACCCCGGCGTCAACGTGGACGGCTCCGGCTTCGACCAGTCCATCGCCGAGCAGGTGGTGGCCGAAATACGCCAGGACGGGGGCGCCGCCGTAGCCTGCACCGAGTCGGTGGCGACGATGGAGGGGGGTGAACGCATCGTCCAGACCGCCATCGACAACTACGGCAAGCTGGACATCGTAGTGACCTGTGCCGGCATCCTGCGGGACCGGATGATTTTCAACATGACCGAGCAGGAATGGGACGATGTTATCGCCGTCCACCTGAAGGGTACCTTCTCGGTGGTGAAGCACGCCTGCATCCTCTTCCGGCAGCAGCGCTCCGGTCGGGTGATAACCTTCAGCTCCCAGTCCGGGCTGGTGGGCAACTCAGGCCAGGCCAACTACGGCGCGGCCAAGTCGGGCATCGCCGGGTTTACCAAGGTGGTGGCCAAGGACATGGGCCGCTACGGAGTTACCGCCAACTCCATCGCCCCCCGGGCATCCACCCGCATGATTGGCGCGATTCCCGACTCCGCCGCCGAAATCCGCTCCCGTGGCGGGGTGTCATCCCTGTCCGAAGGCAACGAGTTGCAGGAGCTAAACCCGGACGACATCGCTCCCTTCGTCTGCTACCTAGGCAGCGATTACGCCGCCAACGTCAACGGGCAGACCTTCCTGGTCTACGGCAGCGACATCTCGCTGATGTCCCAGCCCCGGCCCCAGAGGGCGATATTCAACTCCAGCGGCCACTGGTCCATGGACGAACTGGCCCCCCAGGCCCGGGGCTACCTTACGGAAGGGATATACAATCCAGCGCCCCCGGCCTCGCCAAGGGAGTAGCGCACAGGCGTTGGGTGGTAACTGAAGAGCATATCCAGACAGCCCGGGCACTTCCTGGAAGCGTCGGATGCGGAATTCGCCGCCTGGGACGTTCTGCAAGGCTCGGAGAAGCTTTGGGGCGCTGCCTCCCATGCCGTAATAGCAGCGGCCCAGCAAAGGGGCTGGCCCTACGAGAAACACGGCAACTTGAAGACCACTGTCCGGCGTCTGTACCAAGAGTCGGGGGACGAACTGTTGACTAGAGATTTTACGATTGCGGAGCAGTTCCACGCCAACTTATACCATGATTTCATGGAAGAATATGAAGTGGAGGCAGACCGCCCATTCGTGTGAGATTTTGTCAATTGGGTGCTGCGGCTGATAGAGTAGCAAAAATCCCACGGGGAGTAAACCAAGGGAATGACCGTTTCGTCCCGAGCAGAAGAGTATGCGGCGTTGAGCCGGGGCTATATGAGGCAGGCCGAGGCCGAACTGGAACAGGAGGACTACCTCCAGGCCGGGGAGAAGGCTTGGGGCGCGGTCGCCACCGCCATTAAAGCTATCGCCGAACAACGAGGGTGGAACCATACCCACCACGATCTTACCGGCGATGCTTTGATGTGGTTGGCTGACGAGTTTGCCAGGCAAGACCTGAAGGACCGGTTCGCGCTGACCGAATTGCTGCATCGAAATTTCTATGAGGATAAGATGACCGAGCCGGAAGTGGAGCGGCGCGTAGAAGGGGCCAAGACCCTGCTGGGGGAGTTGGAACATGTGCGTAGCGCGCCCCCAAGGATGTTCATCCCAACCAGCAATCGTCAGAAGCGGCGGTGGGAGAGACTTACCGGCGAGAAGTGGGACGACACCCAGAATCCCTGATTACAAGAAAGTCCCACAGGGAGTATGAATATGCCCAATCTACTGGAAGACAAAGTAGCCATAGTAACCGGCTCGGGTCGCGGTGTCGGTAAAGGGGTAGCCCAACTGATGGCCGAAGAAGGGGCCAAGGTCGTGGTCGTAGACCCCGGGGTCAACGTGGACGGCTCCGGCTTCGACCAGTCCATCGCCGAGCAGGTGGTGGCCGAAATCCGGGAGTCCGGCGGCCAAGCCGTGGCCTGCATGGAATCGGTAGCCACCATGTCCGGCGGCGAGCGCATTGTCCAGACGGCCATCGACAACTTCGGTAAGCTGGACATCGTGGTCACCTGCGCCGGAATCCTGCGCGACCGCATGGTCTTCAACATGACCGAGCAGGAATGGGACGACGTTATCGCGGTTCACCTGAAGGGCACCTTTTCGGTGGTGAAGCACGCCTGCATCCTCTTCCGGCAGCAGCGTTCCGGTCGGGTGATAACCTTCAGTTCCACCTCCGGCCTGTACGGAAACTCGGGCCAGGCCAACTACGGCGCGGCCAAGGATGGCATCGCCGGGTTCACCCGGGTGGTGGCCCGGGATATGGGACGTTACGGCGTAACGGCCAACGCCATATCCCCCAGCGCCTCCACCCGCATGACCAGCAGCGTGCCCGACGAGGCCCGAGAGCTGCGCTCCGCTCGGGGCATCGTGGGCGGTTCAGGACTGCGGGGAGAGGCCGAAGACGTGGCCCCCTTCGTGACTTGGCTATCCTCCGACGAGGCGGCCCACGTCAACGGGCATGTCTTCCACGTCACCGGAGGGTTGGTCAGCCTGATGAACGAGCCGGAGCCGGTGCGCACCATGCACACCGAGGGCCGCTGGACGGTGGAAGACATAGTTCGAGTCTTCCCGGCCACCATCGGCGTGGAGCTGTACAATCCGGCCCCCGCCCCGCCGCCGTCCGCGTAGGGGAACTGCGCCCGGCGGAGGAACACCCCCTCTCTAGCTCTCCCCCGTCAAGGGGGAGAGGACCAGTCCCTTCCCCATTTGACGGGGGAAGGTTGGACCTGTCCTGAGCCCAGCCGAAGAGATGGGGGTGAGCTTGTCGGACCATCCCGGTGGTCGGGCAATTCGACAAGGCCGTGGGGCCGGACAGCCGTCCGCCCCTACCCCGCCACAACGTTGGTACGCCGGAATGACGAAGGCGCGCCAAGATTGACAACCTAGACATACCTTAGTAGCATCCAAGTAACCCACTGCCGACGGGGGAAGCCCTTTCCCCCACCGTCGATAGGGGAACGAAACCCGGTATCGCTTAGAGGATGGGTAAATGATTCGCAGTTTCAGCGCTTCCTACGCCGGCCACGTGGTGGATGACAACCTGGGTTTTCAGGGTACACCGGCCAACGACCGCACCTATTCCAACGAAAGGCTGTCCCAAGCCTTCGATTGGGCCTTGGACTTTTCCCAACACCTGGAAGGGTTGGGGTTCGATGAGTTCTGGATGGCGGAGCACCACTTCCAGCCCGAGGGCTACGAGTGCATCCCCAACCTGCTGATGCTGGGCCTCTACCTGGCTACCCAGACCAAACGGCTGAAGTTCGGCTGCGGCTTCAACATCACCCCCATGTGGCACCCCCTGCGCCTGGCGGAAGACTTCGCCATGGCCGACATCCTGACCAACGGTCGGGTGGTCTTCGGTGTGGGCCGGGGCTACCACACCCGGGAGGTGGAGACCTTCGATGCTCCCATGCTGGACGGAGACGCCAACCGGGAGCTGTTTGAAGAGCAGGTGGAAATTATCGTCAAGGCTTTCACCCAGGAGTCCTTCTCCCACCACGGGAAGCACTTCAACATCCCCGCCCAGGTGCCCTACCGGGGCTACCAACTGGAGCAACTGAGCCTGGTCCCCCGGCCCCATCATCAGCCGGTGGATATCTGGCAGCCCCTGGTCAGCGGCACGCCCCGGGGCATTGAGTTCATGGCCAAGATGGGCATCAAGGCGATGATTGCCAACACTCCCGAGCCCGTCCTGGGGGAGCGCATGGCCCTCTACCAGCAGGCCGCCGCCGCCGAAGGCCGGGAGTTGCAACTGGGGGAGGACACCGCCCTGGGCTACCGCTTCTTCATCGGTGAGACTCAGGAGAAGGCGATGGAGGAAGCCCGTCCCTACTTCGAGGAGGCCATGAAGTTCGCCGCCCCTTTGGGGTTGATGCGAATGAGTCCCGAGCAGATTGAGGCCGTCGCCACGCCGGGGCTGCGTCGTGGGGTGCAGTTGCCCACCCTGGAGGAAGCCTGCGAAAACAAGGCCTGGCTGTGCGGCCCTCCCGAGGTAATCATCGAGCACCTGAAAGAGGTGGAGGAACGTTACCCCGGAGCGGACCGGATCAACCTGGGCTCGGTTATGGGAATGCCCCGCCAGGTGTTCAAGGACCAATTGACCAAGTTCGCCGAGGGGGTGATGCCCGCCTTTGACGTGGGCTCCTAGCCCGGTCAGCCACCCGTTGGCTGCCCCCATTCCCTGGTTTGAACAACCCGGCCCCCCTGACTTCAGGGGGGCCGCTTCATTGAGGCTGCCACCCCCCAACCGTCATTCCGGCGGAGCCGCAATAGCAACCACCCCTGTCATTCCGACGCAGGCCAAAGCCACGCACCCCCACCGTCATTACCGCGGAGGCGGGAATCCAGGGGTGGAGGGCTTGCGTTGCCCGGAGAATTTAGACCTTTCGCTCCGCTCTGGGTGACAATCGAAAGACCCTGATTTATTCCCGGGCCCTCTTTGTATTCCCCCGTGATTACGCTATAATTTGGTAGCTATAGTATTCAACTAGATGATGCACCTTGTCGAGTCAACCCGACGCAATCGGGTCTATTGACTGGCCGACTCAAGGAGGGGCTCCCTTGCCTGAAGTAAACTTTGTCCGGGTGGCCAGCGTTGACGACATCCAACCCGGGAGTCTCAAGAAAGTGCGGGCCCACCGGCGGGACATACTGGTGGTGAACGCCGACGGGAACTTCTACGCCTGCGACAATATGTGTCCCCATCAGCTTTACCCCCTGGTCAACGGGGAGCTGGACGGCGAAGAAATTACCTGCGCCCTGCATTCCGCCATCTTTAACGTGAACTCCGGAGAGGTGGTAGTTAGACCGCCCACCCGCTCGGAGCCCCTGATAGTCTATGAGGTGCGGGTGGAGGGCTCGGATATTATGGTGGGGCCGCGCAAGGGCTAGCCGCCACCGGGCATTCCCACTCCGCGGCCTTGGTTCGACAGGCTCACCATGAGCGAGCCATTTGCCGCTCACCGCGAGCGGGGCCATTTGCCGCTGGGGGTGGGGTGGGCCTGTCGAGGGGTGGCCTTCTCACCCCCGTCCCTTCGGCTGGGCTCAGGACAGGCCCAACCTTCCGTCTCAAGGGGGAAGTGGCTTGGTAGCCGCTCTTTTTGGGATAGTTTCTCAAGGGTGCTGACGCCGAGCCGTCAGCGTAGCTCCACCACCCGGTCGATGGTGGGGATGTCCGGGCGGAAGGTGGCGCGCCAAGCCTCCAGGCCCTTGATTTTCGCCACGTTGCCAATCCAGCCGCCGACCAAGTCCAGCAGGGCCATAATCTCCTCCGGGGTAGCTCCGGCTTGGTGGGCGGCGTGCATGTGGAGTTGGACGTGGGAGACCAGGTCCCCTTTGGCGACACAGGCAACCACTACCAGCAATTCCTTGGTCTTGCGGTCCAGCAGCCCCGGCTTCAGGTAGCCGGCTTCGGTGTTGTCGTTGTGGCGTTTGAGAGCTTCGGCGCCCCCCAGGTGGCCCACAAAGTCATGCAAGCCAAAGCGGAAACCCCGCAGCGCAGTGGTCCTTTCCAGTTCACGGTCCAAATCAGTAGACATTGGGCCTCCTCTATCGCTCAGTTCAAGGTTGCTACCGCAACTCCACCACCCGGTCGATGGTAGGGATGTCCGGACGGAAAGTGGCCCGCCAGGCTTCCAGGCCGTTTATCTTGGCGACGTTGCCAATCCAGCCTCCCACCAGGTCCAGGGCCTCCATAATCTCTTCGGGAGAGGCCCCGGCTTTGTTGGCGGCGTGCATGTGTATCTGAATGTGGGACACCAGGTCTCCCTGGGCCACGCAAGCCACCACCAGAGCCAGCTCCTTGGTCTTGCGGTCCAGCTCGGTGGTGTTGATGTAGGTGGCCTCCACGTGGTCGTTGACGGCTTTCAGGGCATTCAGGTCCAGTTCAGCATAGAAGTCGTGCAGGCCGTAGCGGAAGCCCCGGAGTTGGGTAACTCTTTCGAGTTCAGCTTCTTTTTCGGTGGTCATGGGTGGTACACCTCCAGCAATAGAATTCAAAAGCTGAGTGAAGCCTTTGGGGGCAGTCTAATGTAGCCGGGGTGAGTCGGCAAGGAAAGCGGGAGTCGGGATTCCCCCTTGGAGGCTAGCTCAAGGCTTGGCCTGTTTCGGCGCCAAGACCTTCCCCTAGCCGGAAGGACTCGCACCCCCATCCCAACCTACCCTAATCAAGGAGGAAGGGGCTCATTCGCGGGGCGATGCCGAGGGGTATCGGGGGTGGGTCAGGTAGTAGAAGGTCAGCGCCCCCCGCAGTCCCTGAAAGAAGAAGAGGGCGAATACCCCCTGAATCAGGAACCGTAAGTAGGCTTCCGAGTCCGCCAAGCTGATGATGCCGATGATGACCAGCGCAATTCGGCTCAGGACGAAGTAGCCGAACAGCAACGCCGCCGCGGTGGGCCGCCGCTGCAACAGCCCGAAGGATAGGAAAGCGATTAGCCCCACTTCTACGATGGCGAAGATGAACTGTCCCAGGTCCAGGTCCGACGTCGGGGCCTCGGCCATTATGGGAGCTATCAGGGCTCCCACGGCCCCCAAGAAGCTGATGGCCGACCAAACAAACCCGGCCAGCCAGGCGTAGCGCATCCACTTGCGGGCCCGGTCCGGGTCTTGGCCCAGCATCAACGCGCTTATTATGCTGGGGAGCCCCGGGCCCCCCTTCCATTCTTCGGCCATGTCACCTGTCAGCAAAGAGGTTGTTGTTCCCCATACCATACAGAATGGGGCGGGGCCGCGCCAGGGCTAAGCCGGCGTGTGTTTGCAGGGTGTTGCCGCTGGGAGAAGGCGCAATAGGGGGGCGCGGTCCCTGCCCGCGCATGGGGGGCCGCCTTCAACCTTACCCGGGGCAGGCTAGGGTATTGTTTACCAACCGGCAGCGTGTGGCTGGCGGCTCCCGGCTGTAGGTGGTCGTTTGGTGAGAAAGGGCAAACGGCGTGGTTGCCCGGCTGGCGGGCCTCGGAGTCGGCCTATAGCCGGGGCCGGGAAATCAGTCCTGCAGCGGGATGGTGCCCCAGGTGATGGCGTCGGGATTGGAGGAGGAGCCTCCTTCCTTGGCCAGCTCCCGTATCTGCAACAGCGTGGCGTTGACCTCCGGGGTTAGAAAGACCCAGTCGGGTTCCTCGGGAATCCAGTAGGGCGAGTTAATCCGCACCACCTGGTTGGCCGAGGCGTTCAGGTAGATGCCGAACTTGGAAGCCTGTTGCATGGTATCCTCTGTCTCCCTTTAGAGCGCTTCTTTCCCGTCGCCAACGCTGGCGAGCTAGCTACAGATTCCCCTCTAGCTCTCCCTTGAGGGGGAAGGCTGGGTGGGTGCGGTCCGACAAGCTCACCACCCCGCCTTCGCGGAGTGCTGGCTATGAGCGGGTGTTAACGGATGACCAAAAGGCCCCTTCCGTCAGGCTGGGTCGATGACGGGCTGCACCATGATGGTCTCTTCCCGGCTGGGGCCGGTGGAGATAATCTGCACCGGGCACCCCACCAACTCTTCGATGCGCCGCACGTAGGACAGGGCGTTTTCCGGTAGCTGGGACAGTTTGGTGGCGCTGGCGGTTGGCTGGTCCCAACCGGGGTGTTCTTCGTACACCGGCTGGCAGCGGGCCAGCAGGCCGGTGTTGGAGGGGAAACGGTCCAATTCCTGGCCGTCCACCCGGTAGCCCACGCAGATTCTCACCGATGAGAAGCCGTCCAGGATGTCCAGGCGGGTCAACACCATGCCGGTGAGGCCGTTGATTTGGCGGCTGTACTGCCCGGCCAGGGCGTCGAACCAGCCGACGCGACGGGCCCGCCCGGTGGTAACGCCGTATTCGTGGGCCTTTTCCCGCAGTTCCTCCGCCTTCTCGCCGTGAATCTCCGAGGGCATGGGACCGGCGCCCACTCGGGTGGAGTAGGCCTTGAACACTCCCAATACCCCGGCGATTGCCTGGGGGTTGAGGCCCAGCCCGGTGCAGGCCCCGCCAATCGAGGGCGACGACGAGGTGACGTAGGGGTATGAGCCGTGGTCGATGTCCAACAGGGTGCCCTGGGCGCCTTCCAGCAAGACGCGCTTATTCTGGGTCAGCAGGTCCTGGACAATCTGCTCGGTGGGCTGGATGTGGGGCCGCAGATGTTTGGCCCAGGTGCGGCACTTGGCCAGGATGTCATCCAGGCACAGGGGTTCCTGGCCGTACACCTTGCTGATGAGCGCGTTCTTGAAGGAAAGGGCCTGTTCCAACCGGGGTTCCAGCACTTCCCGGTCCAGCAGGTCGCCGATACGAATCCCGGAGCGGCTGATCTTGTCCATGTAGGTGGGGCCGATGCCCCGTCCGGTGGTGCCGATGGCGGCGTCGCCCCGGGCCTGCTCCTCCAGTTGGTCCAGCAGGATGTGGTAGGGCATTATTACGTGGGCGCGCTCGCTGACGTAGAGCAGGCTGGTGTCGATGTGGCGGGCGTTCAGGTCGTCCAGTTCGGCCAGCAGGGCGTCCGGATCGACCACCACCCCGTTGCCGATGATGCCGGAGACGCCGGGCCAGCAGATGCCCGAGGGCACCAGATGTAGCTGGAATTCGCCCTGGTCGTTGACTACCGTATGCCCGGCGTTGTTGCCGCCGGCGTAGCGCACGACGCTGTCCACCCGGCCAGCAAGGTAGTCAATGATCTTTCCTTTACCTTCATCGCCCCATTGACCGCCAATTACGGCATAAGCCGGCATCTCGCCTCCCAGTGAATGATCCTAGCCCGCCCTGGGAAGTCAGGGCCAGCGCCACGGGGCAGTATATCAAAAACGGTATAGCTTGGAAAGGGAAGCTGCGGCGGCTCAGGGTCTTTCGATACTCGTTGTCAGGCCAATCCAGCCGCAAGCTCCCGGGTTGGTGAAGGTGGGAAATCCCCCTTAATCCCCCTTTGCAAAAGGGGGAGAGAAAGCCCCCCCCTTTAAAGGGGGGTTGGGGGGATTTCCGAGGGCAGGCAATTGGCTCTTGGAGCGACGCAATTGGTGATAATAGAAAGGCCCTGCATGGCTGCGGGGTCTGTCCATTCTCGTTACCCCGCCTCCGCGGAGTGCAGGCTCTGAGCGGGGGAAGGGTCTAAAGTCCGCGGCCAACCAGGCTTCCTACCCCGTCATTCCCGCGAAGGCGGGAATCCAGAAGTGGCACGGCACGGCTGCGTACCGGTCCCAGAGACTCCCGGAATCGGGCCGGCGCCGGCCTGACGCTGGGCTCCAACAAAAAGCTCTTGCAGTCGGCAGAGAGTGGTTCCCCCCAATCACGCCCGGATGGTCTATAATACATAGTATAGGTAACGCAAAAGGGACGGGGCTATTATGTTTCGCTTGGCTTACCCCCTGCTGATGATGTTCGCCCCCCGGCTTATTCCCCACGTCATTAAGTACCTCCGGCTGCTGTGGCGGCTGACCTTTGACAAGCGGGTAAGCATATTCCTGCGGGCCCTGCTCCCCCTGGCCCTGATTTACGTGATCTCGCCCTTCGACCTGTTGCGGGACCAGGTCCCGGTCCTGGGCCGGTTTGACGACCTGATAATTTTGGGGCTGGCGGCCCTTTTCCTGGTTAAGCTGGCCCCCAAGCGCGTGGTGGACGAACACTTGGGCATCGCCCCCAAGTCCAACCGTCCCGAAGACCAGGACCCCTCCAACGTGGTGGACGGCTCGTCCCGCATCATCGACGAAGAAGGCTGACATGGCCATCGTCCCCCCCTCGGGTATGTCCCTGTATATCCATGTGCCTTTCTGCCAGACCAAGTGCCCCTACTGCGACTTCAACACCTACCAGGGCATTGAAGACCTGGTGTCGTCCTACCTCACGGCGTTGACCACCGAGCTGCGCCTTTGGGGGGAAGTGTTGGAGCACCCCCGGGTAAACACGGTGTTCTTTGGGGGTGGCACCCCATCCTATCTACCCCAGGGCTCCATCGGTCAGATGCTGGACGCCGTCCGGTCGGCCTACCCGGTGGCCCAGGGATCGGAAATAACCATCGAGGCCAACCCCGGAGACCTGACCGAGGCGGCCTGCCAGGGGCTGCTGGAACAGGGGGTAAACCGACTCAGCATCGGCGTGCAGAGCTTGGACAACGGTCTGCTCCAGTTGTTGGGCCGTCGCCACGACGCCCAGGGCGCCATCGACGCCTTCCAGAGAGCTCGGCAAAGCGGCTTCGGCAACGTCAACCTGGACCTGATGTACGGGCTGGTCAACCAGAGCATGGGTCAGTGGCAGGACACCCTGCAGGGGCTGTTGGCGCTGCAACCGACCCACATTTCCCTGTACGCCCTGACCCTGGAGGAAGGGACGCCGCTGCATCGCTGGGTGCAGCAGGGCAAGCTGCCCGAGCCGGACCAGGACCTGGCCGCCGACATGTACCACCACGCCCGGGAGTCGCTGGCCGGCGCCGGTTACCGGCACTACGAGATTTCCAACTGGTCCAAGCCCGGGCTGGCGTCGCAGCACAACCTGGCCTACTGGCTGAACCAGCCCTACCTGGGTGTGGGACCCGGGGCCCATTCCTGCCTGGGCGGCTACCGCTTCTGGGACGTGACCTCGCCCCGGGGCTACCTGGACCGGGTGCGGGAGTGGGACGAAAGCGACCCCCAACCCCTGCCGGGCCTGGACGGAGATAGCTGGTCCAGCATCTCCCCCGTTGGCGGGCAGGAGTTCATCGACTCCGACCTGGCCGCCGCCGAGACCATGTTCCTGGGACTGCGGCTGCTGGACGGGATGGACCTGGCGGAGGCGTCGGCCCGGGTGGGCGTAGACCTGGCGGAACGGTACGCCGGGGAGATTGCCGAATCGCTGGGACTGGGCCTCTTGGAGTGGCGGGACTCGCGGCTGCGGCTGACGCAGGACACCTACCTGATAGCCAATCAGGTGTTCACCAAGTTCTTGGGGTGAAGCAATTGAAACCTTGCCAACTCGGTAGAGATAAGTGGGTTGAATCTGATGGGTTACATCCCGTTTCGGGAGGAATCGTATGAATCAGACTGCTGACATTGCAGTGTATTCACCGGATGACCGCCTGAAACTGGTCGTCGAAGTAAAGGGCTACAGAAATGCCACCGACGAGTGGGCGGCCCAGATGCGCAGAAACCTCTTGGAATATAATGCTGTCCCCGTGGGTGAATTCTTCCTACTGGTCTTGCCCGAGTATTTTTACCTATGGCGCGAAAACGGCTCCTTGGACACGGTCCCGGCGGACTATAAAGTTCCCACCAAGGACGTGCTGCGACTTCGCGGAGACGAAGCTAACCCGGATAGACTCAGTTCCTTCGGCTTGGAACTGCTAACCAGTTCTTGGCTGAACATTCTGGCCGCATCTCGAGTATCAAAAGAGGAGGAGCCGGACCTGGCCTGGGTTTTTGATTCGGGCCTGTATGAGAGCATAAAGGATGGCTTGGTCAAGGTTCAGTCGGAGCCGTGATAGTCTACGTTGAGTCCAATTTTGTGCTGGAAATGGCCTTGCTCCAAGATGAGCATCCGAGTTGCGACTCTATTATTGGCCTTGCGGAATCCAGCTCAATCGAGTTGGCAATACCGGCCTTCAGCTTGACCGAACCTTACGAGGTATGGCGACGCCACAGGCTGCGACGGGCCGAGTTACACCAACAACTCGCCCGGGAAATGCGCGAGATGGGGCGTACCGAGCCATATAGCGAAACCGTCGAGAACTTGAGAGACCTAGCATCGATTCTGATACGGAGTGGAGATGATGACAAGCGCCGGTTGGACTTTACCCTGGGTAGAATTCTCGATAGCGCCGCAGTGATTCCCCTCCAGGCGGAAACTCTCAGGGCAGCCATCGGGTTCCAGGGGTCCATCGGTCTTTCTCCTCAAGATTCGGTTGTATATGCCTCGGTGATAGACCACCTAACGGCTGCTTCTCCTGGGCCCAAATGTTTTCTGAACAGGAACTCTACAGATTTCGCAATACCGGACATAAGGGAGGAACTGGGCCGATTTGACTGCCGGCTGATAACAAGATTTGACGACGGCCTTAGCTACATAAACTCGCTGGAGAACTGACAATTGCCGTCACCAGACGTATACCAGACTCCCCTGTCCCGGCTGATGCTCTCACCCCGCACCCACACGCCCTCATTCGGGCCAACCTCTACCTGGTGGGCGAAGTGCTGCAACTGTCCAACCAGAAACTGCTGGCCGCCCGCAACTTCGGCGACAAGTGCCTGGACGAGTTGGACCGGAAGTTGGCGGAGCTTGGCCTGACCCGTGAACCCAATGGGTAGTCTACCCGGTACGAAGGTATAGCTGCCTAGTACTACAGTTGCAGATATGTGGTGAGGAGTTTCAGGCGGCGTCGGTAATGACAGCGCCGGGCCGTTGCTTGGTGCCGCCGTCTCCACTGAGACCACCGCAGCACTGATTCGTCCGTAGGGTGGTGTCTCCATATCAGCCGGTAGAGTAACCGCCGAACCTCGGGCACCGTCAGCGGTATCAGCCTTTCCTCCAAACTGGGGCAGCCCCCTTTTCTCCCAGACGTCCCGGCGACGATGCCTGGCGCCGTACCACCGCCAGGTAGGCGTGGGCCAGCATCGCCAGGGTGATGTGCCGGTACCAGCCGTCCCACCGGCGCACCTCGTATTGGTCCAGTCCCACCTGTCCCTTGGCCTCCTCAAAGCATTCCTCAATGGCCCACCGGGTTCCGGCCACCCGCACCAGTTCCTCCAGGGCTGTTCCCGTCGGGCCGTAGCACACGTAGTAGGCCAGTTCCTCGGGCTTGGCCACGCTGCGCCGGGCCAGCAGCCAGTACCCCTTGCCAGGTTCTCTCAGGGGCCGAATATCCACCAAGGCCCAGTCGTAGACCCGAGGACCCTTGGCCCCATCACCGGCGCTCAGCCGGACCCAGCCCGACTCTTCAACCCCAGACGCCAGCCGGTCAGCCCGCACTTGGCGCGGACCCTGGTCCGTCCCAGCCCACAACTTCTCATTGCTCTTGATGGCCAGCACGTGAGGAACGTCCCGCCGCTCCAGCCACAGCCGCAGGTTGCGGTCATTGCCGTAGACCTCGTCCCCGGTGGCCCAGCCGAAGGGGACTCCCGACTCCACCGCCCGTTCCAGCATCCGCCGGGCCAGTTGCGGCTTGGTGCGAAACGCCACTTGCTCCGGCACGCCAGCCTCCTCCCGGCGTTCCTGGTCATCGGCCCACACCTGAGGCAGGTAAAGCTCCCGGTCCAGCAGGGTCCTCCCCTTGGCAGTAGCGTAGGTCAAGAATACCCCAATCTGGCAGTTCTCGATCCGTCCCGCCGTGCCGCTGTACTGACGCTGCACCCCCACAGACTTGTTGCCCTTCTTCAGAAACCCAGTCTCGTCCACCACCAACACCCCGTTGGCGTCGCCCAGGTGCTCCACCACGTAGTCCCTGAGATCATCGCGAACCAGGTCCGCGTCCCAAATGTAGGTTGACAGCAGATGCTGCACCCCATAGGGTGTGGCGTCCCCGGCCTGCTCCGCCAGTTGCCAGCCGTTCTTGCGCTCCACCGGACTGAGCAGCCCTTTCAGATAGTCCAGCGATCGTCGACGTGGTTCGGGACGCCGGAACCGCCCCGCAATGCACTCGTGTACCCGGTCGATACCCTCAGCCCACCGGGCGACCTCTGCCACCCCATCCCCATGCACTGCCACAGCCTCACCTCACCACCCGTTGATTGCCCCAATCCTAGTCGTTTTCAATCTGCAACTGTAGTACTAGCTGCCCGATGCAGCCTTACTCTTACTCTACACCCACACCTGATTATATAATCTCAGGAAGGTTAGGAGGTAAGGAGGTCGTACCATGAGTTCCCCCAACGCTCACTCCGGTTACATTCTTCAAGACGAAGGCATTTGCAGCGGCGAGCCAAGAATCGCCGGCACCCGGCTCAAGGTTCAGCATATTGTCATCGAATATGTGCATCTACGCTGGTCCCCACACCAGATATGGGAAGCTCACCCGGGTATCACGCTGGCCCAAGTACACGCTGCCTTATCCTACTATTACGATCACCGGCGACAGATAGACCATGACATTCTGGAAGCCGAGGATTTTGCTGAGTGGTTAAGAGAACAGCAGCAGGCCCATAACTCCTGATGCCTTTGTCGCTCCTTTGCGATGAGCATATTCCCTACGCCGTTATTGATGGGTTGAGGCTTCAGGGAATCGACGCTGTCTCTGTCCAGAGTGTCGGTCTGAGGTCCACGATAGACCCGGACATCTTGGATGCAGCTACTCAGCGGGGAAGAGTAACATACACTTCCGAAGAACAGGATAAAGCCTTGACCGTCCTGGTATCAGTTGTGTTGGTTCCGAATCGTTCAGAAGGCCTCAAATGGCTGATAGACGAAGGGGTTGCAGCTAATAGCGAGAAGATCAAAAGGGTCCTAACGGCGCATGAGCAAATTGAAGAACTCCGAAAGGAAGTCAAATCGGGAGTAGGCACATACAATTCATAGACCAAAGGTAGTGCTCTCATCAACAAAACGTTCAAAGAACTGGATGCCGTCGTGCTAACCCGCGACATTAGTTCGTCTTGCAAGGGGTTATTTATGTATGTCATCGGTACCGCCGGCCACGTAGACCACGGCAAGTCCACCCTGGTCAAGGCCCTGACCGACATCGACCCCGACCGTCTCCCCGAGGAGAAGGCCCGGGAGATGACCGTTGACCTGGGCTTCGCCTGGATGACCCTGCCCAGCGGTCGGGAGGTCAGCATCGTGGACGTGCCGGGCCACGAGCGGTTCATCAAGAACATGCTGGCCGGCGTGGGGGCCATCGACCTGGCGTTGCTGATTGTGGCCGCCGACGAAAGCGTAATGCCCCAGACCCGGGAGCACCTGGCTATTCTGGACCTGCTGCAAATCAGGCAGGGCATTGTCGTCGTCACCAAGACCGACCTGGTGGACGAAGAGCTGGTGGAGTTGGTCAAGGCCGAGGTGGAGGACGTGCTGGAGGGCACATCCTTCCAGGGCTCCCAGATGATTGGCGTCTCCGCCTACACCGGCGACGGCCTGGACGACCTGAAGGCCGCCATTGACGGGATTCTGGACCAGACGGAGCCCCGGCGCGACCTGGGACGCCCCCGGCTGCCCATCGACCGCTGCTTCTCCATCTCCGGCTTCGGCACCGTGGTCACGGGCACCCTGCTGGACGGCATGTTCGCCGTGGGGCAGGAGGTGGAGCTGGAACCCTCGGGTCGCCGCTGCCGAATCCGTGGTTTGCAGAGCCACAAGACTATGGTTGACCATACCGATCCGGGGGTGCGTCTGGCGGTGAACCTGTCGGGCATTCAGCGCAGCGACGTGGCCCGGGGGGAGATTCTGACCAACCCCGGCTGGCTCCGTTCCACCCGCCGGGTGGACGCCCGCATACGCATGGTCAAGGGCGCGCCCCACGCCCTGCGCCACAACGCCGGCGTCACCTTCCACCTGTTCACCAGCGAGACCACCGCCCGGGTACGCCTGCTGGACGCCGACCGGCTGGTCCCCGGGGCCGACGGTTGGGTGCAGATTCTGTTGGACGAGCCCATTCCCATGGTCAAGGGAGACTTCTTCGTGGTGCGCTCCGCCGAGGACACCCTGGGGGGAGGCCAGGTGGTGGACCCCAACCCCCGTCGCCGGCACCGCCGCTTCAACGTCGAGGTGGTGGAGCAGTTGATGATGCTGGACCAAGGCACCGGCGAGGACATCCTGCTCGGCGTGGCCGACCAGTGGGGCCCCTGCAACCTTGAGGCCCTGTCCCAACGCTCCAACCTGTCCCGGGAGGAGGTGCTGGAGCGCGTCGGCGTCTTGGCGGAAAACGAAGATATAGTCGTCCTGGGGAATATGGGCGGGGAGTCCGACGCGGTGGTGTATTCGGGCCAGGGCTGGAACATCCTGAAGAGCAAAATTTTCGTGGCCCTGCAGACCTACCACAACCAGTATCCGCTGCGCACCGGGGTCCCCATCCAGGAAATCCGCAGTCGATTGGGGCTGTCCCAGCCGGTGTACCTGCGGGCAGTTTCCCGGCTGGCGGCGGCGGACTTTCTGGTGGAGGAAGGCCAGGTCCTGCGCCTGCCCGACCACCAGGTAACGTTGAGTCCCCAGTTGGAGCAGCAGGCCCAGAGCTACATCGGGGCCTTGGAGAAGGAGCCCTACTCGCCGCCCACCGACCGTTCCCTGGACTCGGAACTGCTGGGAGTGCTCATCAGCCAGGGCAAGGTGGTGCGGGTCAACGAATCGGTGGTGTTCGCCGCCGCGGCCTACCGGGAGATGACCGAGCGGATAATCGCTCACCTGCGGGAGGAAGGGACGGTAACGGTGGCCGACGCCCGGACCATGTTCGACTCCAGCCGCAAGTACATCCTGCCCCTGCTGGAATACCTGGACCAGCAGCGCATCACCCGCCGGGTGGGCGATGACCGGGTGCTGCGGTGAGGGGAGAGTCCTGGGGTTATTATACGGTGATAGATGGTAATGGAGGGTCAGCGAGATGTTGGTGTTCATGGACGAGAGCGGTCATCCTCATGCCAATGACCCTAACCGTCGCCCAGTAGTGGTGGCAGCCTGCTTATCCGAGACAAACGCACGTTTCATCAGTGGTAGGATACATGCGATGAAGCGAGATCTTCTGAATAGAGAGCGAATGGAACTGAAAGGAGTTGACTTACTAAATAGACGTACTTTCCGAAGAAAACCCGATTATGTAGGATTCTTGGAAGAGTTTTTCAGTAGCTTGCTGAACTTGCCCATCACTTTCTTCACAGTAATCATGGAAGGTCCGTTTAACCTGATGGGATGGTCAGAAGCGCATCTTCCCAACAGATTCCGTTACCTGGTTCAGCGCGTTGAACTGCTCGCGGAAGAGCAGGGCGAAATGGCAACTATCATGTTTGACGGGTCTCCCAACCTGTACCGAGGCGTAGCTTGGCAGTTCAACAGCTTCTTGTATCGATCAGAGGAAGGTAGAGCCTGCACGCATATCACTGATGCGCCTTGTTTCGTAGACTCCCAAACATCGGCTGGCATACAGATTGCCGATATGGTTGCATCAGTATTAAGACAATATGAGGAAGCGGAGCTTTTCCGCAATGCTCCGCCGGCGGGTGACCAGTACCTATTTTCTATACGCCGATGGTATCGCATCATCGAGCAAAAGACGAGGAATGACTTGGTAAGTCATGATGGATTTGACAGGCCCGGATTTTTCCGGTTGTCTGTTGGAGAGGTTTGAACTGGAATCCAACGAGAGGCTTACCATTTGGGTCGAATAGCAAATCAAAGAGCCAGGCGTGATTCCCGCAAGGAGTCCCGACCGGCTCTGCATTTAGAATACACGCTAGCGTAAATAATGTCAAGCAAGAGTAGCGTTACTCTCCTACAATTTCGATGGGTTTGCCAAGTGCGCTAACCCGCCAAAACAGGTGCTAAACCATACCCCTTGACCTGGGCAAGACCATCATCCAACTGGACCAGGTGACCCAAGACCTGGGGCCGTTCCCACCAGGACCGCCCAGACCGTTGAGGAGGCAATATGTTCAAGGAACTTGACATTGTAACCCTCACTGTCCCCATTCCCCTTGACCGTATCTGGGATATTCCTGGTGACAGCCCGTTGCTCAAGGACGGCAACCGTGTTGAGGGGTTGCTACCCGGTGATGTCGGCACGATTGTATATGTGCAAGGCAACGGAGAAGCCTTCGAGGTGGAGTTCCTAGAGCCTTCCGGTTACACGGTGGCAATAGCTACGATATACCCGTCTCAGATGCGACCGGCAACCAAATATGACCTGGGTAATGACCGCTTCTGGAAGGAAGCGCAGGTCTGATGTTCCACACCCTGTACGGCTTTGAGTCCAAGCCACTTCACCGATGCTAACCAATAATGACGTCGCTCTCCCTTAATGCGTATGAACGTAGTCGTGGGGAGGGACAGCGCAACACAGTGCTCGATACCCTTTCCAAGAAGCATGAAACTGACGCGGCACCTTCAAGACCGTATCCAGCGCGACCGCCCTTACATTAGGCTAGACTGGATTGCCCAGGTAATCGAAAATCCGATTGAGCGACAAATCCAACCCGATGGGCGCATTCGCTTCTGGAGTGAGGCGCCTTATCCCGACCTTGATAACCCCCACATTCTGAGGGTAGTAACTTTGGAGGACGGCGAGACGGTACTCACAGCTTTCTTTGACAGTGGCTTTGCCCGGAGGAGACTATGAAACTGCATTACTATCCAGAAACCGATAGCGCCTATATAGAGTTTAGAGAAGTTGGTGGGAAGAAAACTATCGAAGTGGTTGACGGGGTAAACATTGACCTGGGAGCCCATGACGAGATTATCGGCATCGAACTCGAACATGCTTCTAAGCATCTCTCCCAATCGGTCCTAAATGACGCAAAGAAAGAGAAAGATATTGATGGTCAAGTCCATTGAACCAAAACAGGTGCTAATCCATGCCCCTTGACCTGGGCAAGACCATCCTCCAACTGGACCAGGTGACCCAAGACCTGGGCCGCTCCTACCAGGACCGCCGGGCCCGGCTGAACGCCCTTTTAGACTCCGCCAGAGGCGTCAGTCCCGCCGACGCCCTGGCCCGAACCCAAAACGCCACCGATCGTCCCTTCATGGCGGCCCAGGTTACCGACAGCCTGCTGGGCGGCCACGCTCCCACCGACCCTCCCCCGGACTGGTGCGCCGCCTCGGTGGACGGCTCCCATATCGACGTGGACCGTCACCTGCCCGTCGCCTGCTACCTGGTCAACCTGGGGGGTTGCGTCCTCACCTACGGTTCCCAGGCCGACGCCCGTTTCTTCAATCAACCCACCCTGTCCGCCGACCCGTCGGACCTCTACCTCACCGACCCGTCCAGTCCCGCCCGGGAAGAGGCCGTCACCGGCCCCCTGCTGGGACTGCTGCGCACCGTGCGCGAGTTGCAACGGCTGGTGGAATTGGTGCGGGAGCTGCCCCCGGAGTTGCCCACCCTGGCCCTGGTGGACGGCACCCTGGTGCTGTGGGGGCTGTCGGGCCAGGGCTATCCGCCCTTCGTACGCAACGCAGTCCTGCACCAGGGCTTGCTGCCCACCCTGGAGGAGTTGCGCGAGTTGGCCCAGCATCGTCCCATCACCCTGGCCGCCTACGTCTCCCTACCCCGCACCACCGAGGTCGCCAACGCCATTCGTAGCTGCCTGTGCCCCCACTCTTTGGAGCGTTGCCGCGAGTCGTGCAGCCACCGCCGCTCTGTGGCCGCCCCCTGCGACGCCGCCAACGGCTTCCTGGACCGGGAGCTTTTCCAACAACTGCTGGCGCCCGGTATGCGCTCGCCGGTGTACCGGACCAACCCGGCGGCGGCCCAAGAGTATTACGGTGAACAGCAGGTACACTTCTACTACCTCAACGTGGGCGAGGAGATCGCCCGGGTGGAGGTTCCCCGCTGGGTGGCCCAGGACGAAAAGTTATTGGCCCTGGGGCACAGCCTGATTGTGGAGCAGTGCCGCCGGGGGCAGGGCTATCCGGTAGCCATCTCCGAAGCCCACCAGCAGGCGGTAATCAACGGACGGGACCGCCAACTGTTCAAGCAGATGGTCAACGAGACCCTGGAAAGGCAGGGCCTGACCACCTACACCTCGGAAAAGGAACGCTCCAAGGCCACCCCCTGGCTGTGAGGCTCAAGCCTCTGGCCCAGCCAGCAAGCCACGGTTCTTCCCAACTACACACGGGCTTGTCACTCCAGGGCATAGCATTGCTGGGAACAAAATCACGCCGCGCCCCGTCAATATTAGGAGCAGGGGACGAATAATCCAGAGGCGGAGTGGTTTGGGGCAGAGACTTTAGATTCTTCACCTTCGGTTCAGAATGACAGCGCGAGATGGGGTTCGGAAAGGCAGTGCCGGGTAGCAGCCCAGAATGACGGTAGAGGGGACGGTTCGGAGTAACGGCGGCAGGCCCAATCCATACCGGCTACTCCCGTCCTCTGCTAAACTACCTCCCAACCTTGGAGCGCATATCAAACAGTGGAGGCGTTCAAATGGCAGTGCAGCCCTTCAAAATAGACATCCCCGAATCGACCCTCACCGACCTGCGGGAGCGCTTGGCCCGCACCCGCTGGCCCGACGAGATTCCCGGCAGCGACTGGGACTACGGCTCCAACCTGGACTACATCAAGGAGCTTACCGAATACTGGCGCACCGGCTACGACTGGCGCGCCCAGGAAGCGGCCCTCAACTCCTTCTCCCACTTCAAGACCAGCATCGAAGGCCAGGGCATCCACTTCATCCACCAGCGGGGCCAGGGCCCCAACCCCATGCCCATCGTCGTCACCCACGGTTGGCCCAGCACCTTCTTTGAGATGACCAAGATCATCCCCCGCCTCACCGACCCGGCCAGCTTCGGCGGCGATCCCGCCGACTCCTTCGACGTGGTGGCGCCCTCCATGCCCGGCTATGGCTTCTCCGACCAGACCCGGCAGCGGGGAGTCAACACCCATAAAATCGCCGACCTGTGGGCCACCCTGATGACCCAGGAGTTGGGCTACCCCCGCTTCGCCGCCCAGGGAGGCGACTGGGGCGCCGGCGTTACCGCCCGGCTGGGCTACCACCACGCCGACAAGGTCATCGGCATCCACGTAACCTCGGTGACTCAGGCCATCGCCTACCAGGGAGAGGGCGCGCGGGAGCTAAACCAGCGCGAGCGGGACATGCTGCAACAGCGGGCCGCCTGGGCGCAGGCGGAGGGCGGCTACTCCCACATCCAGGGCACCAAGCCCCAGACCCTGTCCTACGGCCTCAACGACTCCCCCGCCGGGCTGTGCGCCTGGATTGTGGAGAAGTTCCGCACTTGGAGCGACTGCAACGGTGACGTGGAGAGCCGCTACACCAAGGACGAACTGCTGAATACGGTGATGATTTACTGGGTTACTCAGACCATCAACTCCTCCACCCGGCTGTACTACGAGAACCAACGCACCCCCTGGAACTTCGGCAAAGACGACCGCATCGGCGTCCCCTGCGGCGTGGCCCTTTTCCCCGGCGACCTGAGCAGCCCGCCCCGGGAGTGGGCCGAGCGTTCCTACAACGTGCAACGCTGGACAGAGATGCCCCGGGGAGGCCATTTCGCCGCCCTGGAAGAGCCGGACCTGCTGGTGGAGGATGTCCGGGCCTTCTTCCGGGACCTGCGGTAGGCCCGGGTACGGACAGGAAGGGCAGCCCTTGGACGCGTGCTGGTCAAACCCATCAAAAGTACGAGCCAGCGCAAGGATGGAGACCAACAGGAACAGAATCGAGCGTCGGCTAATTCGTGAAGGCTGGTATTTGGTCCGACACGGCGGCAACCATGATGTTTATGGACATGCCGACTTTGAGAATACCATCCGTCTGCCACGCCATCACACGGTTTCTATCGGTGTCGCCCGGCAAATTGCCAAAACCGCAGGATGGGATGAGAGATGATTAAATATCCCGCAATAATCGACGGCAAATTGGGAGCCTATGGAGTAGTTATACCCGATATACCTGGCGCGTGTGTCGCCATGGGTCAGACAGTAGATGAAGCTCTGGCCGATGCTGCGGAAGCATTGGCAGATTTTATACGTGATATTAAAGCGCAAGGCAGGCAGTTGCCCGTTCCAAGCTCTGTGGAAAATTTGGAATTGCAACCTGGGGAGATGGTCGCTTACGTAAAGCTCAAAGAGAAGCGATTAGTCCCGATTAAAGAGGCCGCTGCTGAGTTGGGCATATCTGATGCCCGCGTTCGTCAGCTTTGTTTGTCCGGCCTTATTGTCGGGGCTGAGAGGAGAGGGCGAGACTGGATGATTCCTTCGCCGGTGGTCCGCCATGCCCTACCCACTACTGAAACCGGTGCGGACCTGTCCTGAGAACAGACCTTGGAGACCCTCCCCCGCAGAGTCGCCAGGGTTGACCCGGGTGGGGGGGTAAATTAAGGTACAGGAGGAGGCTGGGTCACGCTCAAACTTTTTAGCTACAATTTTACTGTATAACTCATGTTACGCACAGGATGAGGGAAATGGTAGATTAGAGCTATGGATAAAGAGATGTTGGAACTGTACAGCGATTACCTGTTGAGTTCCTTTGGCGCCGCCACAGCGACGGGCTTGTCATCCACGGTGGAAGGCGCGGTCAGCCATGACCAAGTAACGCGCTTTCTGTCGAGGGAAGACTATGACTCCAAAACCCTATGGGAACAGGTCAAGCCGATGGTGCGCGCCATGGAACAGCCGGATGGGGTACTGATCTTTGATGACACCATCCAGGAAAAGCCCTATACGGACGAGAACGAACTGATTAGCTGGCATTTCGACCATAGCAAGAACCGTTCAGTCAAGGGAATTAACCTGCTCAACTGCATGTATTACGCTGGGGGCGCAGCGGTTCCCGTGGCCTACGAACTCATCCGAAAACCGCTGGTGTACCGCGATGAGAAGACCGGCAGGCACAAGCGTAAGAGCGAAGTCACCAAGAATGAACTGATGCGCCGGATGTTGAGAGTCTGTCAGCGCAATCAGTTGCAATATCGCTACGTGCTGGCTGACAGTTGGTTTTCCGCCAAGGAGAACCTGGACTTCATACGCTGGGAACTGGACCGGCATTTCATTGTTGCGCTCAAGTCGAATCGGACGGCTGCATTGAGCTATGAAGGGAAGCTGCAGGGCAACTTCTCCCGCATAGACTCGCTGGACTTGCCAGAACATCAAGCGGTGCAGTGCTGGCTGAGGGGGTTGGAGTTCCCGGTCCGGCTCGTTCGCCAAGTCTTTACAAACAAGGATGGCAGCACCGGGACATTGTATCTGGCCTCAAGCGATCTGGACTGCGATGGACCAACCATCTGCGCGATCTACCAGAAACGGTGGAAAGTGGAGACCTTTCATAAGACGCTCAAGTCCAATGCCGCCCTTGCCAAGTCGCCTACCAGGACGGAGCGCACCCAAAGCAACCACTGTTTCATGTCCATCTATGCGGCCTTCCGGTTGGAAGGACTCCGGTTGAAGCATGGAATGAACCACTTTGCCTTGAGAGCCAGGCTCTATCTCAAGGCCATCCGCCATGCTTTCGATGAACTCCAACTCCTTAAGGCTGCGTAACATCAGCTGTATAATTAACTCCGACCCAGGAAAAGCTAGCGGAATTTGTGGAGGAAGCGCCATGCGCAGCAAAAGGTTGTTTGGATTATTCATAATCGCCGCTATAATCACCGTGGCAATTCCCCTGGGAATAATCATGCCCGGAGTGTATAGCGATGGTGACGATAACCAGTTCACTCCCCCGAAAAAGACCGAACTGAAGTACCCCAACCTGGGGTCCATGCTCAACCAACTGGTCGCCAGGGTGGAGTCGGGAGAAACCTCGGCTGAGGAGGCCGCTAGCAACGCCCCGGTACACCGGGGGTCATCGGTGGCCGTGACCTTTTACCTCTCCGGGAAGGTGGACGGCGTGGTCAGCTTCTTGAAAGACAACGGCGGCTCGCCCCGCAACGTGGGCGAGGACTACATTGAAGCCTACGTGCCGGTGACGCTGCTGGGGACAGCCTCGGAACAGCCCGGAGTCTTACGGGTGCGGGCAATCGTGCCCCCGCAGGATGACCGGGCGGCTCCGCCGGTGGTCGGCCAGGCCGCCCCGGTGCAGGCTCCCACCACCGAGGATGCCTTACCCAAGGGTAGTGATTGCCCGGAGGACTGATGGAACTGATGGCACGGTCCGGCCAGGCCCCAGGGAAGGGGACTGAAGTTACGGGGATAATAGTGACGCCTTGGAGCGCCCTCCAAGGCGTCACCACTTACGGAGGAAATGTCCATGAATAGCAGAAGTTGGCTCAGGCTACTGGTAATCGCCGCGTTATTCACCCTGTTAATTCCCCTGGCAGTGGCCACGCCCGCTGCTTCCGCCGACGGCGACGATGACCAGTTCACCCCCCCCCCGGAAAAGACCGAACTGAAGTACCCCAACCTGGGATCCCACCTGGACCAACTGGTGGCCAGCGTCGAGGCGGGAGAAGCCTCGGCTGAGGACGCCGCCGCGGATACCCCGGTGCATTCCGGGGGAGCAGTGGCGGTGACCATCTACCTGTCCGGGAACGTGGACGACGTGGTAGCTTTCCTGGAAGACAACGGCGGCGACCCCCGCAACGTGGGCCAGGACTACATCGAAGCCTACGTGCCGGTGACGCTGCTGGGATCCCTCTCGGAACAGCCCGGCGTCATCCGGGTGCGGGAAATCGTCCCGCCGGAGCCGGATTTTGGCCCCATCACCAGCCAGGGCGTCCAGGCCCACGGTTCACTGGCCTGGAACCAGGACGGGTACACCGGAGAGGGCGTCAGGGTGGGGATAATCGACGGCGGATTCGAAGGATACAGCGACCTCATCGAGAGCGGGGAACTGCCGGAACCCGCGGGGGTGAGGTGTTACACGGGTGTCGGCGAATACACCGAAAACCTGGCGGACTGCGAAGTCGATAGTCTTCACGGCACAGCAGTTGCGGAGACGGTCATGGACATCGCCCCGCAGGTCTCCCTGTACATAACTAATGCGCCGTCGTGGGGAGACCAGAGGGAAGCTGCCGCCTGGATGGTCAGGGAGGGCGTATCGGTCATCAACCGGTCGCAAAGCAGCGGGTTTGACGGCCCCGGCGATGGCACTTACACCCACTCCAACAGCATACTGAAAACCGTGGACGAGGCGGTGGAGGGCGGAATCATCTGGGTCAACGCGGCCGGGAATCAGGCCAGACGGACCTGGTTCGGGGAATACTCCGACGCGAATGGCAATGAGTGGATCGAGTTCAGTGGTGATGACCAGGGCATTGACCTGCCGCCGCTTGAGGCGGGCGACGAATTTTACGTGAGGCTGCGGTGGGAGGACAACTGGGGCGGCGCCACTCGCGACTTCGACCTCTACGTGGTGAAAGACGATAACCCCAGGGAAGTATTAGCCAGTAGCTATGACCCTCAATCGGGAGGTGCGGGCCACAATCCGTACGAATTTCTGGTATGGGAGGTCCCCAGTGACACGGAAGGGGAGGTGGAGTACGACGTCCGTGTGAGACACACGGACGGCAGCGAACCGGCCTGGATTCAGGTAATGGTTCGAGGCACATCAGGTACGTATGTCCCTACTATTGAGCACTACACCGAGCACGGCAGCATGACCAGCCCGGGGGAAGGCCGCAACCCCGGTATGTTGGCGGTGGGCGCGGCGCCCTGGTACGACGTGAACACCATCGAGTACTACAGCAGCCGGGGACCTACACCCGACGGCCGGGTCAAGCCCGACATCGTCGGGGCGGATTGCGGGGAGACGGTGACATACGAAGAGCGTGTGCGCGACTCCGGGGATAGCTGTTGGTTCTCCGGGACCAGCCAGGCGGCGCCCCACGTGGCCGGCTTGGCGGCCCTGGTGAAGCAGCGGTTCCCCAACCTTACCCCAGTCCAGGTCGCCGCCTACCTGAAAGACAACGCGGAGGCGCGGGGGACCGTCCCCAACAACACCTGGGGGCACGGGTTCGCTATGCTGCCCGCGAGCGACCCCAGAGACCGGGCAAAAGAGTATGTGGAGGAAGCAATCAGGGCATACCGCGAAGACCCCGAAGCCGCGAAGGCATACTACCAGTCGGCGGACAGCGTAATCACAGAACTTGGTCTGTACTTGATACTGCTGGACGGCAACACGATTGTGGTCAACATCGGATTTCCCGGAGCGGTAGGAGCCGACATCACCGGGCGCATAGGCACCGACGCCATAGGCAACGAATACGGCAAAGAACTCGCGGCGGCGGATGAGCAAGGCACATTCGTGGACTATCTGATTCCGGACCCTCTGGACGACTACCGGATATACCGGAAGCGCACATACGCGGTCCGACACGATAGGCTGGTGTTCGCCTCTGGTTCATGGGACAAAGACCCAGCCACCGAAGATTCGCTGTCAGACCCTGACCATGTTGTCGCCACCATCTATAAGGCGGGAGCGCGCCTTTTCAGGGAAGGACCGGGGCCAACATTCGAGTATTACAACACTCTGGCGAGCATAGACGGCGAGCGGTATGTGTTCATCGCCGCTCGGGACGGCGTCATTGTCGCCGACGCCACGATGCCGGAGTTGGTGGGCACAAACATAAGCAATTTGCAGGCAAGCGACGACCCCGATTTGGGGCAGAAGATAGCGGCTTTGCAGGAAGATGATGAACGCTGGTTTCCCCACATGTGGCGAAACCCGGTGAGTGGGCAGGAAGAGCAGAAAAATACCTATGTAACCAGGTTCCGAGGCATCATTTTCGGCTCAGGATACTATGGCGATACGCAGCCTCTGTCCACCGACCCCTGTGGTCAGGCTCTGACCGGCGACGGGGCCATCCCCGGAACGTGGGCCAGCGGCTGCGATTCGGAAACCCTGGCCCAGGACGGCAGCGGCGCCTACCCCCACGCCCGCTTCTACACCTTCACCCTGGCCCAGCAGGCGGAGGTCACCATCACCCTGGATTCCAACGACGCCGACACCCTCCTGTACCTGCGCCAAGGGGATGCCCGGTCGGGGACGGCGTTGCACGAAAACGACGACCACCAGGGCAGCCGCAGCAAGTCCCAGATACAGGAGACCCTGGCCGCTGGCGCCTACACCATCGAGGCCACCACCTACGCCGCCGTGGAGACGGGGGTCAGCTTCACCCTGACCCTCAGCGGCCTGGGGACCGCCGCCATGCCGCCGGGTCCGACGCCCAGCGACCCCTGCGGGGAGACCGTCACCGGCGACGGGGCCATCCCCGGAACGTGGGCCAGCGGCTGCTATTCGGAGACCCCGGGACGAGGCCACGCCCGCTACTACAACTTCACCCTGGCCCAGCAGTCGGAGGTGACCATCACCCTGGATTCCAACGCCGACACCTACCTGTACCTGCGGGACGGGGATGCCAGGTCCGGCGACTTCCTGCACGAAAACGACGACCACCAGGGCAGCCGCAGCAAGTCCCAGATACAGGAGACCCTGGCCGCCGGGACCTACACCATCGAGGCCACCACCTACAACCCCGGGAAGACCGGCAGCTTCACCCTGACCCTCAGCGGCCTGGGGACCGCCGCCATGCCGCCGGGTCCGACGCCCAGCGACCCCTGCGGGGAGACGGTGAGCGGCGACAGGGCCATCCCCGGAATGTGGGCCAGCGGCTGCGATTCGGAGACGGTGGCCCAGGACGGCAGCGGCTCCTACCCCCACGCCCGTTTCTACACCTTCACCCTGGCCCAATCCTCGGAGGTCACCATCGCCCTGGATTCCAACGACGCCGACACCCTCCTGTACCTGCGCCAAGGGGATGCCCGGTCGGGGACGGCGTTGCACGAAAACGACGACCACCAGGGCAGCCGCAGCAAGTCCCAGATACAGGAGACCCTGGCCGCCGACACCTACACCATCGAGGCCACCACCTACGCCGCCGTGGAGACGGGGGGCGGCTTCACCCTGACCCTCAGCGGCCTGGGGACCACCGCCATGCCGACGCAAAGCTGTAGCGTGGGGCAGACCCTGGCCCCGGGTGACCAGTGCAGCCATCAAGACTTCTCCATAGAGGTTGATAGTTCAGGAACAGTCATAATGCGTTTCACCGGCAACCGGGTGGAGTTGAATAATCTATCGCTGGTCAGAAGCGGCAACAGTTGGGACATCGAAAGTCTCCCTTAGAAACTATCTAATCTGATAATGTGGTCCGATGCCAGAGGGGGCCGGTTTCAAACCGGCCCCTACAATTACGGGTAAGTATCAATATGCGGCGCAATTACCACCTAAAACGTCATTCTGGGGAGTTGGCGACGAAGAATCTAAAGGGTGGACCAGCCTGAGCCGATAGACTTTAGATTCTTCGCCTTCGGCTCAGAATGACATTTTCCGAGAACCGAAAGACCCGGCCTAGCTACTGTCTGGCCTAACCCAGGCCCATCCTGTATGCTGACCGCAGCCATCCAATCCCGGTCTCCCGAGGCTCGCCATGACCAGCAAACCGACGCCACGAAAGCCCTCCGCCGGCCCGCCGGCCCGGTTCACGCCGCCCCCGCGCATCCCCTTTGACCCGGGCGACGGTCTATTCCCGGTGTTTCCCCCCAGGGGCGATATGCAAAATCCCATCTACCTCCACCGCCCGGGGCATCTGGCGGCCCTGGAACTCCACTTCGGCGCACCGGAGACCACCCTCGTCTTGGGTGAAGTCCCGGTGGGCCGCAATCTCCGCCAGCGCCGGGGCCTGCGGGTTCCCGACCTGCTGGTGGCCTTCGGCGTGGACCCGGCCCGGATAATCGCCGACCGGGGCTATTCCATTGAGCAGTGGGGCAAAGCGCCGGACTTTGTGCTGGAAATCGCCTCGGAGACCACCGCTGAGAACGACGTCACCTACAAGCGGGACGACTACGCCGCCTTTGGGATACCCGAGTACTGGCGTCTGGACCCGTCGGGAGGCGAGTATTACGGGACAGCGTTGGCTGGCGACCGGCTGGTTGACCGGGTTTACCAGCCCATCAACATCGTGCGGGTGGACGATGCCCACCTGTGGGGGCGTAGCGAGACGCTGGGACTGGACCTGTGCTGGGAGGAGGGGCAACTCCGGTGGTATGACCCGGTGGGGCGGCGCTACCTGCGGACCTTCGACCAGGAAGCCGAAGAACGCATCGCCGCCGAAGGTGAGCGAGACGCCGAGCGTCGGTCCCGCCTGGCGGCCGAGGAGCGGGCGCGAGAACTAGAAGCCGAACTCCGCCGCCTGCGGGGGTAACGCCAGCCGCCAGGACAGAGGAGCGCTCCCCTTCCGGCTGGGGCTGCCCGGGCTTGTCCGGTGTATAATGACCCTACCCAATCCCGGTCTCCCGAGGCTCGCCATGACCAGCAAACCGACGCCACGAAAGCCATCCGCCGGCCCGCCGGCCCGGTTCACGCCGCCCCCGCGCATCCCCTTTGACCCGGGCGACGGTCTATTCCCGGTGTTTCCCCCCAGGGGCGATATGCAAAATCCCATCTACCTCCACAACCCGGGGCACCAGGCGGCCCTGCGCCTGCACTTCGGCGCGCCGGACACCACCATCGTCCTGGGCGAAGTCCCGGTGGGCCGCAATCTCCGCCAGCGCCGGGGCCTGCGGGTCCCCGACCTGCTGGTGGCCTTTGGCGTGGACCCGGCCCGGATAATCGCCCACCGGGGCTATTCCATCGAGCAGTGGGGCAAGCCCCCGGACTTTGTGCTGGAAATCGCCTCGGAGAACACCGCTGAGAACGACGTCACCTACAAGCGGGACGACTACGCCGCCTTTGGGATACCTGAATACTGGCGCCTTGACCCTTCGGGAGGCCAGTATTACGGGACAGCCTTGGCTGGCGACCGGCTGGTTGACCGGGTTTACCATCCCATCAGCATTGTGCGGGTGGACGATGCCCGACACTGGGGCCACAGCGAAGCGTTGGGACTGGACCTGTGCTGGGAGAAGGGGCAACTGCGCTGGTATGACCCGGTGGGGCGGCGCTACCTGCGGACCTTCGACCAGGAAGCCGAAGACCGCATCGCCGCCGAGGAGCGGGTGCGAGAACTGGAAGCCGAACTCCGTCGCCTGCGGGGGTAACGCCAACCGCCGCGGGCCGGATGGGTTGGGCCGCCACGTCTGACGGGGCCGGCAAGCATCAATCACAGTCTGGCCTAACCCCAACCCCATCCTGTATGATAACCTAGAGACACTGCCCCCGGATTGACCGGGGGAACCATAAACTTCTGGAGGGACTGGCATGATTACCAAGTTCGGCAGCTTGTTTGCCGGAAATGTGGACATGGAGGACGTCGGCTTCCAGGGCACTCCGGCCAACAGCCGTTGGCTCTCGGAGGATGACCTGAACTCGGTCTTCCCCAAGTGCGAGGCCATCTGCACCACCATGGACCGGCTGGGCTACGACACCTTCTGGTCGGCGGAGCACCACTTCCAGCGGGAAGGCTACGAGTGCATCCCCAACCTGCTGATGCTCTACGTCCACATGGCCCACCTCACCAAGACCCTGCGCTTCGGCTGCGGCTTCAACATCAACCCCATGTGGAATCCCCTGCGCCTGGCCGAGGACTACGCCACCGCCGACATCCTGACCAACGGTCGGGTGCGCTTCGGCGTGGGCCGGGGCTACCACAGCCGCGAGGTGGAGAGCTTCGGCAACCCCATCATCGACCAGGACGCCAACCGGGAGCTATTCGAGGAGCAGGTGGAAATCCTCTTCAAGTCCTTCAACGAGCGCTCCTTCTCCCACCACGGCAAGCACTACGACATTCCCCCGGACGTGCCCTACCGGGGCTACGACCTGAAGGAGATTACCCTGGTACCTCGTCCGGTGAACCGTCCCGTGGAGTGCTGGCAGCCCATCGTCAGCGCCAGCCAGCGGGCCCTGGACTTCATGGCCAAGTGGGGTATCAAAGGCATGATTGGCGGCGGGGCCGCCTCCGGCGGGGCCAGCGACGAGGTGGTGAAGCGGTGGCAGGAGACCCTGGCCAAGCACGGCAAGGAGACGGAGCTTGGCGGCGACCTCATCATCAGCTACTCCGTCCACATCGCCGACACCCAGCAGAAGGGCATCGACGAGGCGCGGCACTGGTTGGAAGAGCGCATCAAGATGTTCGGTCCCTTGGGGTTCATCCCCGGGCTGTCCCCGGCCCAGATTGACGCCCTCAACAGCGCCGACCGCACCCGGGTCGCCGCCGTCGGCGGCTACCCCACCATCGAGGAAGGCGTCCGCTCCGGCGGTTGGCTGGTTGGTCCTGCGGAATCCGTCGCCGAGAGCCTGTTGGAGATTCAGGACCGCTACCCGGGCCTGGAAGAGGTGAACGTCGGCGCCACCCACATGGGTATGCCCCTTAGCGCCACCCTGGAACAACTGGAGTGGTTCGGCAAGGACGTAATGCCCCAGTTCACCGCCCAGGCCAAGGTGCCGGCCCCGGCGGACAACTAAACGCCACGACAGCATAACCAGCCGAGCAGAGCAGTATCGAAAACGGGCCCAGGGCGCCTTGATTGCGCGCCTCCCTGGGCCAGTTTTCGTTTGTATAGGGAGACGCTGGGTGAAACCAAAGGGTCCCACCGTCGCCCGGACTGGCCGGGCAGCGTCGAAAGGGGCAAACTGGTCTGGAAAATAGCTTGACACCCAGTATGCTCCCCAGTAAAGTCTGGGGCTATCGGTCACTGATGGTTTGTCGATACTTGATTCCGGTGACGGCGAAGGAGCGTATCATGGACACAAACGCAAGTAGCCAGCCTTCGGGCAATGGCATCTTCGGCAGTCTTTTCGGGCACTTTACCGACGAATTTTACCTCCTGTTCCGGCTCATCTTCGCCTTCCTCGTCGCCCTCCACGGGGCGCAAAAGGCCTTCGGACTCTGGGGATTCCCGGTGCCCGCGCCAATGCCCATTGTCAATGTGGCCGGTTGGGTGGAGTTTATTGCGGCGCTGCTAATTGGGTTCGGCTTCCTGACCAGGTTGGGGGCCGGGGCGCTGGTGGTAACGATGGTAATTGCCTACTTTATGATGCACGCGCCCAATGGGATATGGCCCCACCTCTTCCCCAACCCGCCCGGCGAAGCCGGTTCGTCCTTCGTAGCTCACGGTGGCGAGGTGACAATCCTCTGGTTCGCCATCGCCGGCATCATCGGCATTATGGGCAGCCGCAAGTGGGGCATTGAGCGTCTCATATTCAAACGGGAAATACTGTAGCCAGCAATTTCCGGGGCAGGTGCGCACAGCCGGGCGCCGGGAAGGGCGCCCTCCCTCTCACGGGATGAGAGCCCCCATCATTCCGGCGAGGGGACGTCATTGGGCTGGCCCACCGCTCTATAGACCCCGAGTAGAAGGCCAGGCAATCGCATATTGGATTGCGAGGGACCCGTCATTCCCGCGAAGGCGGGAATCCAGCCCCCGATTCAACAGTTCAGTCAACTGTTAGGGCCGTCCTGCCCTCCTTGACGAATTGACTCGGCTGCTTCCGGTGTGATACCCTTGGTGAACACACAGCGCAAATGTTTCCCTTGTAGACTTATGGGAGTGTAGAGACATGAACGTCACCTCTTTCGCCATCGAGAAGCTGAAGGAAGTCCTGTCCCAGGAAGAAGATACCGGCGGTTCCCTCCGGGTCATCGCCATGCCCGCGGAGCACGGCGGCTTGCAGTACATGTTGACCATGGAAAGGGAAACCCAGCCCGATGACACTGTCATGAACATGGAAGGGGTGGAGTTCCTGATGGACTCGGACAGCGCGCCCTTCCTGGAAGAAGCCACCATCGACTACGTTGAGAACTTCGGCGGACAGGTGGGGTTTGTCATCAACAATCCCATGTTTGCCAGCGGCGGCGGCTGTGGTTGCGGCGGCGGCTCCTGCGGTTGCGGCGACCAGGGTGGTGGTGGATGCGGCTGTGGCGGCGGCGGTTGTGGTTGCGGCGGTCACTAAACCATCTCGGTTTCAACCTAGATACGAGCACTGGGGCCTCGACTAGTCGAGGCCCCAGGTTTTGTTTCTATCCCATCCCTATTTTTGGGTTCCGGCCCTCGGCGGCATGGCAAAGCCCTCCGGCGCGGTCAAGGAAAGTCAGACACTCAACAAAGCCTAGCCCCCCGGAAAAACAAGCCGATTATCGACCCGATGCTGGTGACCCAGAGGGCAATGTTCACCAGCAGTAGCGTTCGGAAACGAGAGTCCATCTCGCGGCGCATGTCCCGCATGTCCTGGCGGTTTTCAGCCTGCTCCACGGCCAGCCGTTCCACGATTCCCTCCAGCCGGTCTATGCGTGACTCTTGAGTCATCAGTTCCCTCTCTTACCCCTGCACCCATCATACCGCGGGGCTGCGGCCCTCGGGAACCGGCGCACCGATCCGGAACCCATCTGCAACTCCCCTCCCCTTGACGCTTCATAGCGCCCATCCCATAATCTAGCTACCTATCCAACACCCCGGAGACCAGCTTCCGACCGGCCCCCTGGCGGAGGGTTGCCCCCTTGACGGCTGCCCAGCCGCCGGGCAACATTGCGTCGCTGGTAGCCCACTCATAGGAGGAAAAATGGCTCGAATCACCGGCAGTCACCTAATTGGCAGAGCCCTGAAACTGGAGGGCGTCACCAACGTATTCACCATCGCCGGCGACCACACCCTGCCGGTGATGGACGTAATGTACGACCAGGATTTCCGTTTCATTGACACCCGCCACGAGCAGGGAGCCGTCCACATGGCCGACGCCTGGGGGCGGATTACCGGACAGCTTGGCGTTGCCATGTACACCACTCCCGGCTTCGCCAACGCCATTCCCGGTCTGGCCAACGCCATGCACAGCGAGAGTCCCCTGCTTTCCATCGCCGGCTCCGCTGACCTGTCCGAATTGGGGCGGGGCGCGATGCAGGAGATTGACCAGGTGGGCATGGCCGCCCCGGTAACCAAGGGTTCCTTCCTGGTCCACGACGCCCGGCGCATTCCCGACTTCATTGCCCGGGCCGTCCGCCTGGCCTTCAGTGGTCGCCGGGGGCCGGTACACCTGACCATTCCCATTGACATCCAGGACCAGGAGTTGGACGAGGAAGAGGTGGTCTTCTACAACCCCGACGAGTACCGCGCCCAGGAGTCGGTGCTGGCCCACCCGGAGCAGGTGCGCCAGGCCGTGGAGTTGCTGCGGCAGGCCCAGCGTCCCTTCGCCATCGCCGGTGACGCCGCCGGGTACACCCAGTCCGGCGACGCCCTGCAGAGATTTGCCGAGACTACCCGCATCCCCATCCTGACCGAGGGCCAGGCCCGGGGCCTGCTGCCCGACGACCATCCCTACGCCTTCGGCTTCTTCGAGCGGGGGCTGAACCGGGCCGCCGCCAAGCTGCGGGACGCCGACGTGGTGTTATTGCTGGGTCGCAAGCAGGACTATACCATCGGCTTCTGCCGCCCGCCCAACGTGGCCGCCGACGCCAAGATTATTCAGATTGACCCGGCGGCGGCGGAGATTGGCCGCAACCGGGGCGTCGCCGTGGGCATGGTGGGCGACGTTACCAGCGTGCTGGAGCAGATGACCCAGGAAGCTGCCAGCCATTCCTGGCAGGACCTGCCTTGGTTGGAAGATATGCGCGCCAGCCGGGCCGCCCAGGCCGAATGGGCCGAGTCCCTGGCGGTGTCGGAAACGCCGATGCACGCCATGTTTGTCCACAAGACCCTGGAGTCGATGCTGCGCCGCGATGACTTCCTGGCCTTTGACGGCGGCGACTTCTGCCACTTTGGCCGGGCGCTGTTGCCGGCCCAGATGCCCAAACACTGGGCCTACGTCTCCAGCCTGGGTATGTTGGGTTCCTCCCTGCCCTCGGCCATCGCCGCCAAAATCGCCTACCCCGAGTCCCGGGTCATCAACCTCTCCGGCGACGGGGCCTTTGGCTTCAACGGCATGGAGTTCGATACTGCGGTGCGCCACAACCTCAACGTGGTAACGGTGCTGGGCAACGACTCGGCCTGGGGGATCGACCGGCAAATCCAGTTGGGCCTCTACGGGCGCCCGGTAGCCACCGACCTGCTGCAGACCCGCTACGACCAGGTGGTGCAAGGGTTGGGGGGTTACGGTGAGTTTGTGGAGGAGCCGGAAGCGCTGCAACCGGCTTTGGAGCGGGCCTTCGCCTCGGGCAAGCCAGCCCTGGTCAACGTGGCGGTGCAGCGGGGCATCAGTCCCCGGGCCGAGGCCTCCATAGTCCGTCGCCAGGCGGCCACGGGGCGGTAGCGGACCGCCAGAGGGCAGCATACATCTCCTGGCGCAAGGACCTTTAGGGGCGCGCAGCCATGCGCCCCTATCCACTTACGGCAGGTCGGTCCAGCCGCGCCCTTGCCGCCTCCAAAGGCGACAGGGGTATGCTCCTGTCACCGCTCCGCCTTGGCCCCAAAGATTCTGAACGCAGCCAAGGGCCTGAGTCCCCGGCCAGCACCAGCGCCCACCCCTGGATTCCCGCTTTCGCGGGAATGACGGTGGAGGTGCCCCTGGATTCCAGCCCCTTTCTGCCACGAGGCAGCGCCCCGCTGGAATTACCCGTCGCCTTGAGAAGGCCGAATAAGGGGATGAAAAGCCGCTATTTTCACGGGAACCACCCCAGTCGTCATTCCCGAGAAAGCGGGAATCCATAACGCTGGTGAGGGGACTTGGCACCTGGAGGAGGGCCTGTCCGTTAGGGCGGCCTGGCCCCCGGACAACCGAAAGGCCCCGATTCTCCGCCCCAGGGCCTTTTCATTTTCAGCAAATGTCATTCTGAGCGAAGCGAAGAATCTGAAATCCCTCATCCGGGACCTCGTCTGAGTACCGAAGAAAAGCGATGTGGGCAAGAACTTTAGATTCTTCGCTCTGCTCAGAATGACAGAAAAGTACGGGATGACCAGGTGAGACGAGAATGAAAAAGCCCTGTTCTCCGCCCCTTCATGGCTGGACTTTCTGACCCGCAGCGACTATTATCGAGAAGAAAGAACTATAGAAATTAGCATAGGTAGGTAGAATGGCGGTAGATGTAGCCGACGCCAGGTCTCTCCTTGACCGTGTATCCCACTACCTCCCGGAAGACAAGACCCAGTTGGTCCAGCAAGCCTTTGAATACGCCTCCCAGTGCCATCAAGGGCAATGGCGCTTATCCGGGGAACCCTACATCGCCCATCCCTTGGAGGCCGCCCTCTACCTGGCCGACTTGAACCTGGACGCCAACACCGTAGTCGCCGCCCTGCTCCACGACGTGATGGAGGACTGCGGCATCAGCTACCAGGACATCCAGTCCCGCTTCGGTGACGAGGTGGCCAAGCTGGTGGACGGCGTTACCAAGCTGACCCGCATGGACTACCGCCTGGCTGGCTCGGGCAACAACGACGCCACCGCCTACGACGACCCGGACCAGCTCTACGCCGAAAGCCTGCGTAAGATGCTGGTGGCCATGGCCGAGGACGTTCGGGTGGTGCTCATAAAGCTGGCCGATCGGCTGCACAATATGCGTACCCTGGACGCCCTGCCCCTGGTGAAACGCCAGCGCATCGCCCAGGAGACCCTGGATATTTACTCCCCCTTGGCTCACCGGCTGGGCATTTGGGAAATCAAGTGGCGGCTGGACGATATAGCTTTCCGCCACCTGAACGAGGATAAGTACCGGGAAATCTCCAGTATGCTCGCCACCAAGCGGGTGGAACGGGAAGCCTACGTGGAAGAGGTGGGCAACCATCTCCGGCAGGAACTGGAGGCTTTCAACGTCTTGGGAGAGGTCAGCGGGCGGCCCAAGAGCATCTACAGCATCTACCAGAAGATGGAAAAATACGCCGCCCAGGGCAAGGAACTGCGGGACATCTACGACCTGTTCGCTCTGCGGGTACTGGTGGACAGCAAACGGGACTGCTACAACACCCTGGGCATCGTTCACCAGATATGGAGCCCCATCCCCGGCCAGTTCGACGACTACATCGCCAACCCCAAGGAGAACCTGTACCAGGCCCTGCATACCACCGTAATCTGCGAAGGCGGACAACCCCTGGAAGTGCAAATCAAGACCAACGATATGCACCAGATAGCCGAATACGGCGTGGCCGCCCACTGGCGTTACAAGGAGGGCCGGGCCAACGACCTGCGATTTGAAGAGAAGATGACCTGGCTGCGTCAACTGCTGGAGTGGCAGCGCGAGGCCGCCGGAACCGACGACTTCATTGAGTCGGTGAAGCAGGACATCTTCCATGACCAGGTGTTTGTTTACACCCCCAAGGGGGACATCGTGGAGCTGACCTCCGGCTCCACTCCCATAGACTTCGCCTACAAGATTCATACCGACCTGGGACACCGCTGCGGCGGCGGCAAGGTCAACGGACGCCTGGTATCCCTGGACACCCCCCTGCAGAACGGGGACACCGTGGAGATATTGGTCTCCAAGTCGGACCGGGGCCCCAGCCCGGACTGGCTCAACCCCAGCCTGGGTTACGTCAGCTCGGCCAGCGCCCGGCAGAAGGTCCGCCAGTGGTTCCGGCGTCAGGCCCGGGGCAGCAACATCCAGCGGGGACGGGACATCATGCGCAAGGAGCTGCGCCGACTCAACCTACGGTTGGACGAGGCGGAAATCCTCACCCTGGTCAAATACGACAACATGGACGACTTCCTGGCCAGCTTGGGGTCGGGAGGCATCACCGAAAACCAGGTGGCCCACCGATTGGCCGCGGCCCGCCAGGAACCGGAACCCAGCCCGGTGCCCCCCAGGCGCAACCTTCCCCTGTCCAGCCCCAGTTCGGGAGTGTCGGTGCTGGGAGTCGGCGACCTGCTGACCCGCATCGCCCAGTGCTGCAACCCCATACCCGGCGACGATATTCAGGGCTTCGTGACCCGGTCCCGGGGCGTGACTGTGCACAAAAGGGACTGCTCCAGCCTGAAGAACGAGGACGAGCAGGAACGCATCGTTCCCGTGTCCTGGGGAGTGTTGCGTGAACTCTACCCGGTACGGGTCTGCATCGAGGCCTACGACCGGGTGGGTCTACTGCGGGACGTGACGGTACGGGTGTCCGAGGAGCATGTCAACATCGCCTCGGTGGTCACCGTTGAGAACGACGACGGCACCGTGACCATGGAGTTGACCCTGCACACCACCGGCTTGGACCAGTTGGGCAAGCTATTCTCCAAGTTGGAGGGGGTGCGGGGCGTCATATCCGTCATCCGGGTACGCTCCAGCCTACCCACCGCCGCCACCAAGGGCTGAAGGCCGCCGCCGTGCTTTTCCCAACCCTCAAGTTTTACTTCTCCACTCCAGCCCCGGAACATGCGCCACCGGGCTGTCTGTCATTCCAATGTAACCTACGGATATAACATAATGTTGTAATCCGCTACAAAGCGCCAGAGCATTTGAGCAGGATCCAGATGCCCATTATAAATCGGCCCTACCAGGATGCGCTGTACCACGCGCTGAACATATACAGGGACACCATGCGCCCATTCATCATCGACTGCCTGAAAAACAGCAGCGCAAATTCCATGGGTGCCATAACGCAGTCGCTATGGGAGGGTGCAGTCGGCGATTTTGATAAAACTATGGAGAAAAATGGCAACAACATAGAAGCAGCTATCGACATTGGCATGTTCGCGGCAATCATTGACCGAAACTGGGATGACGCTTTTGTCACCGAATTTAATGGAAGGCAAATAACCGTAATCGCCCACCTCAATGCAATCTCGGAAATGCGAAACTCAGTAGCGCATCCCAGCAACTGCGACACCGACCAACGACACTCCCATGATGTCCTGGCGAGGATAGCAAATATTCTGCGAGACATAGGCAGAAATGAAGAAGCGGCCGCAGTTGACAGAATCCAAAATGGACTATCCTGCGTACCGGACTGCCCCGGAACCACCCCGTCAGACCCCCCAGCCGAACCAAGTCCAACAATTGCAGAGCAGGTAACTCAACAACTTACACCCATCATCAGAGAGCAAGCGACGTTGGCAAAGGAATCCACTGCTCACGTGCTGCAAGAACTCCGTGCACTGTCAGCGCGAATCAATGACGCTGTAGATAACCCCAGAACAACGGAGAAACCGCCACGGAGCGGGATGCCGCCAGTCCCGAGGGTCCCGAGGTCGCCGGTGGAAAGAGCCACGCCCGCCAGCATCGCCGACTTGTGGGTAGGGGTGGTTCGTGACCTCAACAATGTAAAAGGCAACAAGTATGACTTGGCCGCGCTGCTCCGGGATTGCCGCCCTATCGACGTTTGGCATCAAAGCGACCCGGAGAAACTAATCCTGCCTTTCCGCCACCAGTACAACTTGGAGCGTATTCAAGAGGAACTGGCGGATCCGAGCGTTCAAGAAACCATCGAGATGGCCATTGCCAAGCACTTCAATCGGGAGTTGGAATTTGAACCTATACTGGCCGGCCAGGCCTAGCAAACTCAAATACGCATAAGGCAAGCCGTCGGAGCGCCACTTAGCGTGTCAAATAAGATGGCAAGAGGGGTGCTTTCAACAAAATATTGCGGTAGAAGACTGTCAAAACAGGCCCAACAGGGAGGTAACAACATGTCCGAGCGAATACCCGTTCTGCCCCAGGGACTTACCGCCAACCCGGCCTTCTCCCCCGGTGTGCGGGTGGGAGAATTGCTGTTCATCTCCGGCCAGGTGGCCCAGGACAACGACGGCAATACCGTGGGCGTGGGCGACTGCGAGGCCCAGACCCGCCACGTCATGTCCCGCATCCAGACCATCGCCGCCGCCGCCGGGTCGTCGATGGCCGACGCGGTGAAGATTACCACCTTCATCACGGACATCAGCGATTACCCCGCCTTCAGCCGGGTCCGGTCGGAGACCTTTCCCAACAACCCGCCCGCCAGCTCAACGGTGGTGGTGGCCGGTCTGGTGCGTCCCGAATTCCTGGTGGAAGTGGAAGCTGTGGTCCACATACCAGGCTAGGGCTCACGGCTACCCTTGCCACCGTCATTCCCATTAAAATAGGGGGGGTTCATCCTCTTACCTGGTCTGTACAAGGCCACGGGTAGTTCCGGTGAGGACGTCGCCGCTTCTGGGAACGACCAAGGCGTGGAAGCGACACAGGGTCTTTCGATTCTCCGGGCAAAGGACAAGGGGCGCTTTCAGGCAGGCGCCCTACCGTCATTCCCGCGGAGGCGGGAATCCAGGGATGGGGGCTTGTGCTGTCCAGGGGCTCTAGGCCATTCGCTCCGGTCACAGTGACAATCGAAAGACCCTGGGAAGCGACAGCCAACGGTTGACCCGAAGGAGTTCCAGCCTGTACTCTGCTCCTATCCCGGTCTGGAAGAAAAGCCACCCGCGTGCAGCAACTACCTGACTAATTGGGGGTGCGCCATGACGCAATCAGACCCACGAGTGGACCGTATGGAAGGTGTCCTGGAAAGAATCGCCGTTGAGCAGAGTGAGATGCGCCAGGACATGCGAGAGTTCCGCCAAGAGATGCGGAGCGACATAAACGGCCTGCAAACCCGGATGCTACAGCTTTGGCTGGGCACGATGGGGACGATGATGGCGGGCTTCATCGCAATATTCGTCGCCATCCTGCTTAAAGGATAGCTGTCCGTGTGCAGCAACTACCTCAAATATAGAGGTGAGCCATGACGCAATCAGACCCAAGAGTGGACCGCATGGAAGGTGTCCTGGAAAGAATCGCCGTTGAGCAGAGCGAGATGCGCCAGAACATGCGAGACCTGCGGGCCGGCATAAACACCCTGCAAACCCGGATGCTACAGCATTGGCTGGGGACGATGGGGACGATGGGGACGATGGGGACGATGATGGCGGGCTTCATCGCGATATTCGTCGCCATCCTGCTTAAAGGATAGCTGCCCCCACAGTCGCCCGCTGGGAGGGAGGGCCTGCCGCTAAGTCGTGGGCTCGTTTACCCGTTCCGCCAGGTTGCGGGCGAAGTCTTCCACCGTAGTGCTGGCCTTGCGTCGGATTAGCGGCTGGCCCAATTCCCCCAGCCGTCCCATGAAAGCGGTATCGGAGCTGATGGCAAGCTCGGTCTGACCATCGGCCTGGGAGACCAGGGCAATGGTCATGTGGGTGCGTACCGACCCGCCGATGCGCCGGTCAGCGGCCTCCACCAGGTAACGGGCCTCTCCCTTTTCCTGGTCCTGCTCCAGAAGTTGGACGCTGCCGGAGAGGTTGATGGTCATCGGGCCAACCTTCACTCGCATGGCGGCGCTGTACCGGTCCTCGCCATCCGGGGTCACGTCCAGCATCCCCGGGACACAGGCAGCGGCGCGGGGTATGTCCATCACCAGGGCCCAGGTGGTGTCCTTATCGGCGGGCACCAAGCACCGATTTTCCAACTTCATCGCTTCATTGCTCCATAATTGCGGTGGGCCGGTGCAGCCTACTAACGGGGAGCCGCCGCCAGGGCTTGCTGAATGGCCCGCCGGGTCATTACTTCCGACATGTCCCGCTTGTACTCCGCCGACCCCCGGTAATCGTCCAGGGGGTCCACTAGGTCCTTCACCGAGGCGGCGCAGGCGCGAATGTTCTCCTCGGTCAGCGGTTGGCCCCGCAGCAAGTCCTCGGCCTGGGTGGCGTGGATGGCGGTCATCCCCACCGACCCCAGGGCTAGCCGCACGTCCTGGCAGGTGTTGTCGGCGCCGGGAGTAACCACCGCCGACACGGCAACGGTGGCGTAGTCGTCGGCGGTGCGGGGCAGGAACTTGATGTAGGCCGCGCCGGAGCCGGGCGGGGCCGGTGGCACCACCAGGCTGGTCAACACCTCTCCGGGCTGCACATCGGTCTCGTAATAGTCGATGAGCAGGTCCTCCATCGAAAGGGTCCGCTCTCCGTTGGCCGAGGTCAGCACCACCGAAGCGCCCAGGGCTATGAGGGTAGGCGGGGGGTCCTGGCTGGGGTCGCCGTGCACCAGCCCGCCGCCGACGGTAGCCATGCAGCGAATGCGGGGGGTGGCGACCCGCTGGTAGGTCTCCGTCACCAGGGGAATCCTCTCGGACATCAGGGGGCTGGTGGCCAACTGCTGCTGGGTGGACAACGCCCCCACCCGTACCGCGCCGGAGCCATCGCCGGTATCTGCAATGGCGTCCAGTCCCGGAATACGCCGCAGGTTGATGACGTGCTCCGGCTGGGACAAGCGCTGCTTCATCTGTATGACCAGGGCGGTGCCGCCGGCCATTATCCGGGCATCGTCGCCGTAGGTATCCAGCAGGCCAAAAGCTTCGGACAGGCTGCTGGGATTGTGAAACTCAAAGTCAATCATATTCGGGCCTTGATGGAGTCTCCACCCAGTCTACCAACGTCCCTCAGGAGGACCTGGCAGCGTTAATCACCGACTCCAGAATCTTGTAATAGCCGGTGCAGCGGCAGAGGTTGCCCATCATCCAGTCTTTAATCTCATCTTCGGTGGGGTCGGGGTTCAAGTCCAACAGGGCCTTGGCTGCCATAATTTGGCCGGGGGTGCAGATGCCGCATTGAAAGCCCCCGTAGTCGATGAAGGCCTGTTGCACCGGGTGCAGGCGTCCCTCCTGGGCCACGCCTTCGATGGTGGTAATTTCCGCGCCGTCCGCCGCCACTGCCAGGGTGATGCAGGAGGCGGCCATCTGGCCGTCGATGAGGACGGTGCAAGCGCCGCAGACTCCCACGCTGCAACCTTCCTTGGTGCCCGTGAGGCCCAGGTCGTAGCGCAAACAGTCGACCAATAACCGGCGGGCAGGTACTTCCAGGTGGTGGTCCGTGCCGTTGACCTTCAAGTGAACGGGTTGGTTCATTTCTCTTCCTGTGGTTGAGCCGGATGTCTCGGGGGCGACTGTCCCAATGGTATACTAGGCTGTATCTGCTGGCAAGGGTGTGGACCAGGCGTTGGCCTGGCGCATCGCCTTACCCGCTTCCTGTGAGACTGTCGGCCCACACACCTCAAAGGGAAGGTTGGAACAGGGGATGGTCCGACAAGCTCACCATGAGCGGGCATTAAGGGCTTGCCCTACGCGGGGTAGGGCCGCACGGTGTTTATGCGCCCAGTGTAGGAATTTGTGGAGCTTGCCCTACGCGGGGTAGGGCCGCACCGTCCTACGCCTCCACAGGTGTTCCCTCCCGGGACTCCGGCTCTTGTCGAAGCATCAGTGGCGGGTGGCGTGCTGTTAACCCGCCGACGGTATGTGCTAGAATCTCAGCATCCAGACCGCATGAACGACATGGAACTAAACGTAGTTACGGGAGCCTTCGGCTACACGGGCAAGTACATTGCCAGTCGGCTGCTCGCCCTGGGAAAGCCGGTCCGCACCCTCACCGGACGCCCCGAAGGCGACAACCCTTTCGGCGACCGGGTGCAGGCTTTCCCCTTCAACTTCCAACGCCCCGACGAATTGGCCCGGAGCCTCCAGGGAGCGACAACCCTCTATAACACCTACTGGGTACGCTTTTCCCACGGGGACGTCAACTTTGACCGGGCGGTGGAGAATTCCAAAACCCTGGTAAGAGCCGCCGAAAGAGCCGGAGTCCAGAGAGTGGTGCACGTTAGCATCACCAACCCGTCCGAGGACTCGCCCTTGCCCTATTTCCGCGGCAAGGGGTTGGTGGAGCAGGCGATCACAGGTTCCAACCTGTCCTACGCCATCATCCGGCCCACCCTCATCTTCGGGGACGAGGATATTCTGCTCCACAACATCGCCTGGCTGCTGCGGCGGTTCCCCCTGTTCCCCATAGCCGGGAATGGCCAGTATCGGGTGCAGCCGGTGTACGTGGAAGACCTGGCCGGGCTGGCGGTGGCCGTCGGTCAGCGGCAGGACAACTCCATTGTGGATGCCGTGGGCCCGGAGACCTACACCTTCAACGAGTTGGTACGCCTGGTTGGGACGGCGGTACGCAGCCGGGCCAAGATTGTCAACGTCGCGCCGGGGGTGGTCCTAGCCCTGTCCCGTCTGGTGGGGTGCCTGGTCAGAGATGTAACCCTCACCCGGGACGAGTTGGAGGGCCTGATGGCGGACCTGCTGGTGTCCGACAGTCATCCCCTGGGGCGGACCAGCCTGAAAGACTGGCTAGAAGCAAACCGGGAGACAATCGGGGTAAAATACTCTTCCGAACTGCGCCGGCACTATCGATAGCGCTCCCCGGGCACAGCCGTCATATTCTCGCAATTTGAAAGGCCGGAAATAGATATGTCCCTACAAGACAAAGTAGCCATCGTAACCGGGTCCAGCCGGGGCATCGGCAAGGCCATGGCCCTGGGCCTGGCCCGGCAGGGGGCCAACATTGTGGTGGCCGCCCGCACCGAAACCGAGCGTCCCAACACGCCGGGCACCATTCACGCCACCGCCGCCGAGATTGAGGCCCTGGGGGCCAAGGCCCTGCCGGTGCAGTGCAACGTGCGGGAGGAGGAGAGCATCTACGCCATGGTGCAGCGGACTCTGGACACTTTTGGCCGCGTTGACGTGCTGGTGAACAACGCCGGGGTGGGCACCTACCGCACCTTCCTGGAAACCAACGTCAGGGAGTGGGACCTGCTGATGGACATCGACCTGCGGGCCCCCTTCATCTGCTGCAAGGCGGTGACGCCCTCCATGATTGATCAGGGCGGGGGCAGCATCATCAACATTTCGTCCCACGCGGCTACCAACATCTTTTCCTCCACCATCGGCGCGCAACGGGACGCCGGGATTGCGCTAATGGGGCAGGCCTACGGCGCGGCCAAGGCCGGGTTGGAGCGGTTCACCTGGGGATTGGCCGCCGAGTTGGGCCCCTACAACATCGCGGTCAACGTGCTCAAACCCCTGCGTCCGGTGCTGACCGAGGGGTTCCGGGCCCAGCGTCCCGACGCCGACTTCTCCACCTGGAGCACGCCGGAAAACATGGCCAAGGCGGTAACTTTTCTGGCCCAGCAAGACAGCCAGGGCCTTACCGGGGCCACGCTAATGGACGAAGAGCTGGTGGTGCGGCTGGGGTTGTAACCCCAGGAGCGGGCGGAAAGGTATGGCGGACCCGACTACCAGGCGGCGGGCTTGGAAATCAGTCCCGTGGCATCTCTCAACTGGGGCGGGAACTGGCAACGGCGTAGAGTGTTTCGCCGCAGCCTCCTAATGAAGGTGGCGGCGTCGGTGAGCTCTTTGGGAGTAACGGCCTTCTGGTTCAAGTTGGGGTTCACCACGCCCACCGGGAAGCCCAACCTGTCGCGCACCATCCTGACCGGCAGGGCCAAGTCTGAATCGTTGGAAATGAGGACCGCCTGCTCGTAGTCTTGGTCAAAGCCGTCCATCAGCAGGTAGGTTGCCAGATTGACATCGGTCCCCTTCTCTTCCGTATCCAGTATCTCAACTATCCGTGGAATTCCAGGCACAGGAGTTGCCAACGGCCTTCGCTTGGTATGGGAGCGAAACTGCCCGTAATGCACGGTGAGATTGGGGATGGTTTCCAGCGCGCGGATGTAAGTCAGTTGTAGTTCCTTTTCTTGAGGCAGGGGGTCGCCCGGGCGTGACTGGAGCAGTGCGGTAAAGTAGCGGATACGGTTAACTTTATGGGAGGGCAGAAGGGCTTGGCAGATTTTGGAGAGGTCGAGCCACCTGTAAGGAGTGTCTTTTACGGCCCGGTAGTATAGATTGAAACCATCAATATAGACGCTAGTTATCACACACCGCCTCCCCACACAAAAACAAAGACCGCCAATCGGCGGTCTTGACCCTACCATCGAACTGGTAGGGGAGGTACGTGAATTATGGTAGCAGCATGGCGCCGAAAAGTCAACCCAAAATTTGCTGACAAGGAGCTTACGTCTCAGCCCTTATCCAGAATAGAGGCCGAACAGAGGAGCGCATAATGGATTTCAGCCTCAGCCCCGAGGAACAACAGCTACAGGAGCAGGTCCGAAGCCTGGCCCAGGAGAGGATCGCCCCCATCGCCGAGGAGGCCGACGAGTCCAGCCGGGGTTGATGTCCATCCTGGCCGAGACCGGCCTGCTCCGCTATACCGTGCCCGAGGAGTACGGCGGCTATGGGGTGAAGGTCATCAACCTGTGCATCATCCGGGAGGAGTTGGCCCGGGTCTGCGGCCAGGCCGACACCAACTTCATCATGCAGGGGCTGGGCAGCTACCCCATAACCCTGGGCGGCACTCCGGAGCAGAAGGCCCGGTACTTGCCCCCCGTGGCCAACGGCGAGTCCATCGCCGCCTTCGCCCTGACTGAGCCCAGCGGCGGCTCCGACGTTATCGGTATGCAGACCACGGCCACCCGGGAAGATGACGAGTGGGTCATCAACGGCGCCAAGAAGTTCATCAGCCAGGCCGGGGATGCCACCACCTATACCCTTTTCGCCAAGACCGACCCCCAGGCCGGCAGCCGGGGTATCTCCGCCTTCATCGTGGAGCCAGGCGTGCCCGGTTTTGACGACTCGATAAAGCTGGACCTGATGGCCCCCCATCCCATCGGCGCGCCCACATTCACCGACTGCCGACTGCCCTACACCAGTATCATCGGCCAGCCTGGGGACGGGATTCGCCTGGCCCTGGGAACGTTGAATACCTTCCGCATCACCGTGGCGGCGGCGGTGGGCATGGCTCAGGCGGCCTAGTACTACAGTCGCAGATATTGGCTGAGGAGTTTCAGGCGGCGCTGGTAGTGGCAGTGGCGGGCCCTGGCTTGATGGCGCCGCCTCCAACGGGACCATGCCAGCACCGATTTCTTCGAGAGGATAGGCCGCCAGATCAACCGGTACAGCAGCCAGCGTACCTCGGGAATCGTCAACGGTATCAGGGATTCATCCCACCCTGGCTCTCCCCCTTTTTGCCGTTGAAACAGGCGTTGGCCTGTTGCCGGACCACCGCCAGATAGGCATGGGACAGCATGGCCAGGGTGATGTGCCGGTGCCAGCCCTCCCATTTCCGCACTTCATACTGGTCCAACCCTACCTGTCCCTTGGCTTCCTCAAAGCACTCCTCGATGGTCCACCGGGTCCCCGCCACCCGCACCAGGTCTTCCAGGGTTGTATTAGCTGGAGCGAAGCAGACGTAATAGGCCAACTCTTCAGGCTGGGCAATGCTGCGGCGAGCCAAAAGCCAGTAGCCCTTTCCAGGCTCCCTCAGAGGCCGTATCACCACTCTGGTCCAGTCGTAGACCCGGGGACCCTTGGCCCCGTTTCCGGCACTGAGCCGCATCCAGTGGCATTCTTCCACCCCAGTCGCCAGGTTGGTCCGCCCGGACCTGCTGTGGCCCCTTATCCCTCAGGGCCCACAGCTTCTCGTTGCTCTTGATGGCCAGCACGTGGGGAATCCCTGCCACCTCCAGCCACAGCCGCAGGTTCCGATAGTTGCCGTAGACCTCGTCTCCAGTGACCCAGCGGAAGGGAACTCCCGCTTCCACCGCCCGCTCCAGCATCCTCTGGGCTAACTGTGGCTTGGTTTGGAACCTTACCCCCTCGGGCACCCCAGCCTCCCACCGTCGTTCTCCATCCTCCGCCCACACCTGGGGCAGGTACAGTTCCCGGTCCAGCAGGACTCTACCCTGGGCGTGGCATAGGTCAGGAATACTCCTATCTGGCAATTCTCAATCCGCCCCGCAGTTCCGCTGTACTGCCGCTGCACCCCCACCGACTTGGTCCCCTTCTTCAGGAACCCGGTCTCGTCCACCACCAGCACTCCATCAGTGTCCCCCAGATGCTCCACCACGTAGGTCCTCAGAGCCTGCCCCCGTGAACACGGGGGGCGTCCCGAACCAGGTCGGCATCCCAGACGTAGCTGGACAGTAATCGCTGCACCCCGTCGGGGGTGGCGTCGCCCGACTGCTCCGCCAGTTGCCACCCGTTCTTGCGCTTCACCGGACTCAGCAGTCCCCGGAGCTTTTCCGCAACTTGCCCGCCAGCCCGCCCGGCGTCCACCAACGGGCCATCTCTGTGCGACTAAACCACTACCAGGGTGGGAATGCGAGACCGAACTCTGTGAACATTGAGGTTATTCCTCTTGGGATGACGTTTGAATCGTTGGCCTCGCAGCATCAGGTATTCGCTGAGAATCCAGGAATCTTCTGAACAAGTCTGGGGCGATGTGGCATAGTAGTGCTGGATAAGCCGATGCCTGTTGGGGGTAGGTTGTGATGGACCAGCCGGCATTTGCCGACCCCCGGTCGTGGCCGAGGGCAGGCTCTGGAATTTCAGGGCAAGAAGCGCAAGACCCGCCGGGAGTTGTTCCTGGAACGGATGGACGGCCTGATCCCCTGGCAGCGTCTGGAGGAGCGAATCAGGCCTGTGTACCCCAAGGCCGGCAAGGGCCGCCGACCCTATTCGCTGGCCCTGTTGGGGCATATAATTTCGGCCAGCAGCAATGAGGGCGACCTGGTGCTGGACCCGTCCTGCGGTTGCGCCACCGCCTGCGTCGCCGCCGACAAGCTGGGTCGGCGCTGGGCGGGTATCGACATTTCCTCCAAGGCCGTGGAGTTGGTCAACCAGCGCTTGCAGCAGGAGATGGGGAGCGCCTTCCACCACGGCTACGTCAGCACCCGCACCGATGTGCCCCGGCGGACGGATCTGGCAGCGGATGCCGAAGAGCGAAGAAGAAGTTGAGATGTGACAGCCACGGTACGCTCGGCCTTGGAGAGCACTCTTATTTTTGCGACGGCATCGAAGTTGCCCGTTTCTCTCTCGACAAACTCGGTCACTTGCTCTGTGAGCGACGGCGGGTCTGGTTCGGCGGAAGCCCCTTCGGGAAGGGTGTGGTGGTGGGGAGGTCCGTGGGCTTGATGTATCCCGGTGGTAGGGGAGTCATGGTGGGCTGCTCGGTGGGGTCTGCTTGCATGATTGGAGCACGCGAGAGCAGCGGACGGGATCTGGTAGCGGATGCCGAGGATCGAAGAAGAAGTTGAGAGGTGACAGCCATCGTCGGCATATGAATACCTGTACTAAATCCTTAACCAGACGGAGGGAACCTCATGCACGGACAGGTACCGGTCAACAATACGTTTGAAGGAGAAATCTATCCTCAGATGGTGGCGCTCCTGACAAGGCTCCAGCAAAGCGTCCCATACCGTGATCAGGCATTACATAACCTTTGCATACATAGTGGCACGTACGTCTTTTATGAGGACGGCAAGCCCATGTACGTTGGTATCGTCGGCCGGTGTTCCAAGCAGGACATCCGGAAACGGATTCAGCAACATCGCAATGGGCGCCCTAGTCAGCCCTTGGCCTCCCGGATGACCATAGAATACCTGCGGTTAGGTTCCATGGCCGTACGGCAACTTAGAAAAGACTCCCCCGAATTTATGGCGAACCAGGACCGCGTCCGCAACATGGAAGTCCGTGCCGTTGAAATCAAGTGTTGCGTGACCCTGGCAGCCTTCGAGATTTATGCTGCTGTGAACTTGCAGACCCCGTATAACGATTTCTGCACTCACTGAGGTTGGTGGGCTGTTGGAACAGGGGCACTCTTGGAGCAAAGCAGCCTGCCAGCAGGACATACTGCCGCAAGGGGCTGGCTTGCCGGCCCTTATCTGCACGGAGCCGGAGAATGAAACTTCTCAGACAACTGCTCATCGTCCTACTGGTGTCCCTCTGGGCGCCGGTAATGGCATTCCTGGTCTCCTCCCCCTCGTCCTGTGGGGGTACAGGCCAGAGGACGGCGCTTCCCTCGCGACCTTGCCGCCTCTCGTCGCCTGGCTCCTCCTCTGGTTTTGTCTCATCTGGGCTGGGTCAATTATGGTCTCCATCCCAATCTGGATCATGACAATCAGCATGGGATCCCCAATCGCATTCATCTTCGCCTTGGCCTCCTTCATGCTGACCGCCCTGCTGGTCAATGCCTACTTCGCGGTGGGCCCCAGCGACGGCACCGTCTGGGGCCTCATTCCACTTCCCGAAACAACTTTACAGGTCGGCATCCTTCTGGGCACACTCGTAGCGACAGGTTCCCTGCCCTCATGGGTATTCCTCGCTGCAACCCATCTAAGACGATGGATTCATCGCCAACCCACTCGGGAAGAGCCGACGTGACGAAGGGCCGTCGAGTTGGTCCAGCAGGCGCCGCCCTTGGGCATTGGCAGCCTGTTCCACCACTGCTACGTCATCGCCCGGACCGATATTCCCAGGCGGACGGACGTGGACAACCCCGACTAACCCTACCGGCAAATAATCCACGAACAGGAGAAGTACCTTGAGGTATAGGCAACACGATATGAACCATGTTGTTACTGCAAGGAGGTGCCCTTTAACAAGGACGACCTGGAATATGGGGGCTACTGCGACAGACAGGATGGAAGTCGAGGCTGGGCCTGTAGCCTGTGTTTCTCCCAGAAGTATCATCCCCGATTGGAATGGAACATCCCCAATTGGGCTGTGAAACTTGTTCAGCAGCGGCGCCCGGAGCGATGTCTGGAGCAGTCACGTGGGACCCTCCTTCGTATTGCAACATTTAATCCATTTGTTGGATTTTATGACCCGAAAGAAGAAGCGAACTACCTGAGAGCAGAACTAAAGTGTCGGACTGAAGCGGTCAGTGTCGCGGGCAGCATTCCTTCCGACCCGTACCTCGCGGGTTTGCTGCGAGCAAGGATTGAACGACAGGTTGCTTATCGGGGATTGCATGAGCATGAACGTCGTGAATCCCGCCATTACCCTTGGATTGCTCTGAGCAGAGGAAGGGGTATACGTTATTTGGAAGCCGGGCACCCAAAGGCCAGCGATTATTGACCGTGCGGTTTATGTCGGTCAAGGTAATATCGGGATACGGCTTGGCGACCATCGTCTTGACCGGGACATTTTACGCCATAAAGCTGGGGGTCGGCTACTCGTAACCTGGACGAGAAAATTGCGAAACTCTTTAGTTGCCGAGGGGCGAGAATATTAACAGCGTGAATAGGATTAGGCGAACAATCATGGTGAATCGAATTCGTCCCACACATTGACGGTATTCGTCTCCAATCAGCAGTAGCAAGCCCAGCCGGGGAGTTTTGCAATTTTCTCCTGGACATCGTTGGACCACCGCCTGTGGAATGGAGTGGAAAGCTTCTTGGCCGCCGTTCTCCAACCACTGGAGGGAATCCGGCACCCTGATGCTGATTGGATCAGGGTCAACTTGCCAGACCCTTTTGAGGCGTTGGCGTAAGTAAATTGGGTGCCCATAATGGGCCGCCCTTGCTTGGGTTGATGGACTAGCCGGGGGGGGGCACTGCCTCCGCACACGCGGGGAGATTAGCCGGAGGAAACTGTCATGAAGAAATACCTTATCGTCGCCGTGACCGTTGCTTGTATGTTGGCGGCTGCCACATTCGTGTTCATCGGACCCACGTTGGCCACACATCAGACCGATGCGCCGACAAATACGGGGATGGCGCAACCCACCCCGGAACCAACCTTGACCCCAACGGAGTTCGATGAGGTTGTGGACAGCGTGTGCAACAACGTCGAGGTGTGGTTGGTGAGCAGTTACCAAGAGGACGACCAGTTACCTGGAATAGGAGGCCGCCGCGTATGAAGGTCCCCACGTCGGTCCCCGTTACGACGGTTATGAATTTACCTTTCGTATCGAACGCCGACCGGGACAGAAAGGCGATGTCAGTCTCCGCTTGGTAGCCGATGTCACCGGTGACCGCTGGTGGAAAGGGAAGGGCGAATCGGGGGACTGGTTTTACCGGGTAGCGCTCTACTCCGTCACGCACGACGGGCAGACTCGGAAATGCCCTGGCGAACGGCATGGGACGGCGCTCACGTGTCGTTCTTCCTGCCGCCTACCCCCGAAGAACTGGCGGCCTTTGCCAATGATCGGTGCAACGATTTGGAGGTCGTGAACCTGGACGGGTCCGGTGATTGGGACTACGTGTGGTTGAATTGGGACACCAATGCCCATGACCTCTCCGCGCCCGGTCCCATCTACGAAGAGTCCCTGGTCAACTTCAGGATAGAATGGCGACTGGCTGGTACAACCGAATGGCGTCTGACTGAACAGGTGGACGGTGGGTTCTTGTGGGACAGTGGCATCTCATGGGAAGGTGAGGCTGAACCGGGCCGGTCGGTCTACCGAGTTGCGGTGTCGTCCATCACCATTGGCGCGCAGACCGTCCAATGCCAGGGAGAATTACGGTGGGCGGAACTGCCCATCGAGACACCGACGGCGGAAGAACGCGCCCAAATAGAAATGGAACGGGAGGTTCTGGTTGCGGAGGCGACTCGGTGTCTCCAGGATGCCCTGGCGGACAACATCAGCGAAGCGGCATTGCCTACGGTCCAGAAGTACCTGGAGCGGCTCGTCGCCGAGGAGATAGCCGGCCCTCACGGAGTTGACGGCAACGACGAACTGGCGTGGTGGACGTTGACGGTGTGCTCGATGGGGAGTGACGAGGGCGGGGCGGGCAGCTTGTGGTGGCTCATGCTGTTTGGCGGGTTCTGAGGTAGCCGAGGAGGGGTCATTGAATGCAGAATGTGGACAGAGACGAAGCCATAGGGATTCTGTTTGGTTGGTTCGGGAACAGAGAGTTCTGGGTCCGTGAAATAGACGACGATAGGCTACTGATGTTGACTGAACTCATGGGCCTTAACAAGCCCCTCCATCAACGGGCAGCGAATTCAATTAGGACGGATTCTTTCAGAAATGAACGGCCATCAATGCCCCGTCTCTTCTACCCGGATGGGTAAACTGGTTGTCGTCGAGTACGCCAAAGGTAGTGTGCCCGCTATCTACCGAGTCGTGGTTAGCCCTCCCTAGCCTAGCCCGCTGTGTAGGCAGGGTCAGGGCCTGCAGACCTCGCAGGCCCTGACCCTGCGCCGCCCCGTCTGCCCGGCGGCCGCCCCTGGGGTGGAGAAGAGGCCGTGCCACTGGCCGCAGAAGCGTCACCTAAACTGGGCTACCGATTCTCAAAGTCATTGTATCGAGTGTACCCCAGTGCGATATGAGCATAAATCTCAAAGATTGCCTGATCGTTAGGACATTGAATCTCCACGACCCGAACTTGCATTGCCCTCACCATTTCCCTGGCAATAGGCAAAGCTGCATCAAACGGCTGCGCCATCTCCTCCCTAGCGATTTTAGTCGCAACAGGGGTGGATGTCCTGCTCTCCCCTGGTCGCCCATGCTGAAGGATTCTATTGCTCATCCCATCAGACCGCCCTACATAAACTGCTATACAGCCTTTATAGAAGACATAGACCCCCTGCTGGGGAACTATCTGATGAAGCATATTCCGCTCAGCCCTGGTATCCATACCAATAGGGACACATGCCATGAGTTGTTCAAGATAATTCTTCATCCTGGCAGTAATGGTCATTATGCACTCATAAGTGCCACAACGATGTACATTCATTTGAATACTCTCCAATGCTTAGTTTGAGGAGCCGGCTCATAATTCTCTGAGATTATGGGATAACCCCTAATACTACAGTCGCAGATGCGACAGGCGGTGTTTGTAGTGGCACCGCTGGGCTCTTGCTGGGTGTCGCCGTCTCCACCGCGACCAGTACAGCACGAAATCAGGCGGTTGGTTCTCCGTCCATACGAGACGGGTGAGCAACTGGCGCACCTCCGGGGCCGTCATGGGAATCAGCTCTTCATCCGGGCCGTAGCAACCCCCTTTTCTCCCTGTTCCATGGCCTGATACTTGATCACGGACAGGTACGCCTGTGCCATCATGGCCAAGGTAATGTGCCGGTACCAGCCGTCCCACCGCCGCACTTCATACTGGTCCAGACCCACCTGCCCCTTGGCCTCTTCGAAGCATTCCTCGATAGTTCACCGGGTTCCGGCCACCCTCGCCAGTCCCTCCAGGGTCGTTCCCGCCGGGCCGTAACAGATGTAGTGGGCCAGTTCCCCAGGGTTTGGTCAGACTGCGCCGGGCCAGCAGCCAGTAGCCCTTGTCTGGCTCCTGAAGAGGAAGTATATCCACCGTGGCTAAGTCGTAGTCCCGTGGTCCTTGGCCCGGCTCCGGCGCTGCTTCTCACCCAGGCGCATTTCTCAACCCCGGACGCCAGCCGGTCAGCTCTCACCTGCGCGGCCCCTTGTCCGTCAAAGCCCATAGCTTCTCGCTGCGTTTGATGGCCAGCACATGAGGAACGTCCCGCCGCTCCAGCCACAGCCGCAGGTTGTGGTCGCTGCCTTAGACCTCATCCCCGGCAACCCCGCCGAAGGGAACTCCTGATTCCAGCGGCCGCTCCAGCATTTGCTGGGCCAGCTGCGGCTTGGTCCGAAAGCCACACTCTCCGGCACCCCGGCCTCCCGGCGCCGCTCCCAGTCCTCCGGCCATACCTGGGGCAGGTACAATTCCCGGTCCAGCAGAGTCCTCCCCTTGGCACCGGCGTAGGCTAGAAATACGCCAATCTGACTGTTCTCTATCCGGCCCGCCGTGCCGCCGCTGGACCCCCTCTGAAGTGGCGTCGCCGACCCGCTCCGCCAGTTGCCAGCCGTTCTTGCGCTCCACCGGACTCAGCAGTCCCCGCAGGTAGTCCAGCGCCCGACGGCGCGGCGCAGGACGCCGGAACCGTCCCGCGATGTACTCGTGTACCCGGTCGATACCCTAGCCCACCGTGCCACCTCTGCAACCTCATCCCAATACCCTGCCACAGCCTCACTCACCACCCGTTGATTGCCCCAATGCTACCTGCGTTTAATCTGCGACTGTAGTACTAATTCCTTCAATGCCGCCTCCACCTGTGCTGAGCGCTTATGGGGGCGGGTTACTGTCTGCAGGCCGAAAACCGTATCATGGAATTCATGCTCTTCAGTGACCTCCCAGCGCACTGGAATAAGGCTTGTCAAGGGGTCGCCGGGAAGTCCACCTCGCTCCAGTGCTTTATTTCGTTGGTAAACTGCCGTGCCAGTAACCCGGCCGATGCTGGCCATATTCTTACGCCCGGCCCGGGCGACTATAATGTCACCCTCCTTGATGTCATGCCAAAACTTCACTAGTTGGCCCTCTCAATTTGCCTTCCATTTTGGATAGCATTTCATGCGCTCCCTGAATTTCTTTCCCAGCTCTTCCCGGGACAACGAAGATACATCCTCCCCCATATCCCATCCTATTGCTATCACGCCATTGTCCCGTTGCCAAGCCCAAGCTCGATAGAATTCCGTTCGTGGTTTGAAGTCATGAGGCGAAATAACCCAAATCTCTGGCATGATCAACTCCTTTCTCAGGTAGTGGGGCGCCCCGCTGCGGTTCACCCCTTTCTGGCTTGCTCTGCCCTGGGTTGGTGGGCTGCCACAAATAAATTCAGGGCCTGCAGGCCTCGCAGTTCCTGACCCTGAGCCGCCCCGTCTGCTCGGCGGCCGGGCCGTCTCTGCCGTCTCTGGGGTGGAGAAGGGGCCGTGCCACTGACCGCGTGCCGGCAATTTCTGCCGGACTCTCGCGTAACGGCATGTGCCCCGGTGGACTGTCGCCTTGTTGTCCGTGTAGTCTTCGTTCACGTAGAACTCCATCGGTCCCTCGCTAGTAGCGCAAGTAAATACATGAGTCATCCCGGAGTTTAGTAAAGACGGTAAAAGTCGCGTAGGAAAACAAGCACAAGAAAAGACCCCTTCGGGTGGAATGGGAATGTCACAACAACATTCACCGGGAGGGGTCTTCTATTATTGTCAAGGGCGGCGGTAAAGTGGACCGTGCGGGCGGGAGGTTGCCAATCTGCTGCAATCTTTCCTCGGTCCCTTGGAGCAATGGCTGGACCGGCAGATAGACCGGCGCTTGGTGCGCACCTTTTTCCTGGCCCTGGTCGCCACGTGCGCCTGTGCCACTCCCGCTCGGGACTGCTGCTCAGCGAGTTGGGCGCCCATATCCTCTCCCCGGCTCAGGCCCCGGCCGGGACCAAACGCCTCAGCAATCTGCTCCGCTCACCCAAGTGGTCCCACGCTCTCTTGGAAAAGTTCCTCCGGCACCGGGCGGACCAGGCACTTTCCCAGCTGGAGGAGCTGGGCGAGACGGCCCTGACCATCTGGGACGAGAGCGTGCTGGAGAAGCCGGAAAGTATCGCGCTGGAGGGATTGTGCCCGGTACGCTCCAGCAAGGCGGCCCGTCTCAAGCGCATCAAACCCGGCTACTACAATCCACCGGGAGGACCGCCGGTTTTCGTGCCCGGTCTGCAATGGCTCACCGTCATGGTGGCAGGGATGCAGGGGCCTCCCTCCCTGGCCGCCATGCGCTGGTGGACCAGCCGGGGTACGTTGGCCAGCTACCGCCGGGAAGAGACCGCATCCCTGCTTTCCCAGTGCACCGCAGGGTGGCAGAGGCGGGTGGTCCACGTTTTTGACCGGGGATTCGCCGGCGCGCCCTGGCTCAGAGAGCTGATGGGACACCAAGCGCGGTTCATCATGCGCTGGCCCACTCGCTACCATCTGACCGACGCCAAGGGCCAGCGTCCCGCCTGGCAGGTCACCCGGGGCAAACGCTTCCAGGACCACCGGCAGATATGGGACTTCAACCGCCGCCAATACCGCAGGACCGGCATCGTGGCCGTCCCGGTGCGCCATCCCCAGTTTGACAATGAGCTATGGCTGGTGGTCTCCCGGTCCGGCAGGGGCCGTACTCCCTGGTACCTGCTGACCAGTGAGACCATCGCCACGCCCGGTGACGCCTGGCGGGTGGTCATGGCCTATGCCCGCCGCTGGCAGGTGGAGATGTGCTACCGGGCCTGCAAGACGGACCTGGCCATGGAGAGCCCCCGGCTCTGGTTCTGGGAAAACCGGCTCAAGCTGTTGCTGATGGTCAGCCTGGTCTACGCTTTCCTGCTCTCATTGCTGGCGCCGGGCCTCGACCCTTGGTCCAAGACCTCCTCCGGAACTGGTGCCATAGAACGGGAGAGCGGTACCGCCAAGCTGCGATACCGCTCTCAAACGCTTGGTGTGAATTGTAGGGCTGAAATTTGATAAGGAAGGTGTCCATAGCCGATAGTTGGCTTCCAACCCATCAAGAAAGAGGCCAAGCTATGACCGATACGGACCCCTTCCTCACGATACTCTATGTCATGGTGGATGATTTCTGCAAATGCCAATCCCCTCCCCAGCCTACCCCAGGCCCCCGGGCTTCGTTGACTGGCAGCGCGGTGATTACCCTGATTATCTTCAGCCAGTGGGCACGCTTCCGTAGTGAACGGGACTTCTACCGTTATGCCACCAGCCGCCGGCGTCCAGCTTTTCCCACCCGGCCCCGCCGGAGCCAGTTCAACCGGCTGGCGCGCCGTCACTACGGGACCCTGGCAGCCTACTTCCGCCACTTGGTGAACCTGCTGCCAGGGCAACACTGCGCCTACGAAGCTCGGGACAGTTCCGGTGTCCCCACCAGGTCCGCCAAACGCCGGGGCGCCGGTTGGCTGGCCGGGCCGGCTGACATTGGCTGGAGCAACCGCTGGGGCTGGTATGCAGGCTTCCACTTGCTGCTTTCGGTCAATCCCGAGGGCGTCATCACCGGCTTCAGCTTGGCCCCAGCCAGCGTCAAAGACCAGACTCTGGCCCAGGACTTCTTCGCCTTCCGGCATACTCCCCATCCCAGACTGCCCACTTTGGGGGAGCCAGCCCAGGGCTGGTATGTAGTGGACAAAGGCTTTGCGGGCCAGGCGGCGGCACCGCGGTGGCGAGACGACTATGGAGCCTGGGTAATCTGTCCGCCCAAACGCAACAGCAGGAATCCCTGGCCCAAAGAATTGCGCCGATGGCTGGCTGGAATACGCCAGGTGGTGGAGACTGTCTTCGACCAGCTCCACCATGCCTTCGGGCTGGACCGGGAGCGCCCGCACCAACTGGAGGGCTTTCAAACCAGGGTGGCAGCCAAGGCCGCCTTGCACAACTTCTGTATCTGGTTGAACCGACAACTGGGCCGCCCCTCGCTGGCTTTTGCCGCCTTGCTTGCTTGGTAACATCACCTATTTCACACCAAGCGTTCAAGACTCAGGGCTGCTCTCAGTGCCCTTTGGTTGACCCATCCCCCTTCCTACACTACCCCTTCCTTAAATTCCGGATGACTCATGTTCCCCTTTGCGTGACGGTCTTGCGCGCCGTCAGGGATTCCGGCGGCGGAGCAGTTCTTCCAACTCGCGGACGCGGGCCTCAGCACTGTCGGCGCGGGCTTCGGCGGCGGCGCGGGCCTCCCGCTCATCCGCCAAGGTGGCGATGGGCCGACCCGTGGCCGGGTCGTAAAAGACCAACTCGCCCCGTTCCCACCGGATGTTCAGGTCCAGCGCCTCGCTGTATCCCTGCAAATCCCCACCCTCCAGTTCCTCGATGTCTATGGCGACGTACTCGCCGTCCGCCAGCCGCTCCCCGGTCAGCCCCGCCCCGTGATGCTCCCCCGTCTCGTCGAACCGCCAGTACTCCCCGATGCCCAAGGCGGCGTAGGCGTCCCGCTTCGGCCCGGTGTCCTCCCACCCGCTGCTGCGCGACGCTATCTCCAGCACGAAGTCCGGCGGCTTCCCCTGCTCCGAGATGACGTAGGCGTTGCTGGCCTTGTAGGCCGCCGGGTCAACTCCAAAGGCCACCAGCAGGTCGGGATACCTCACCCCGGCCAGGCTTCGGGTGGGCGCCAGGGCCAGGTAATGCTCCCCGGCCACCAGGGTGGTCTCGGGGTTGCCCAGGTGGACGGCCAGGTAATGGGCATTGCCGTTGGCGGCCAGATGGTCGAAGCTGGTCATCTTGTCTTCCGGGTTTTCCGGTGGGTCCGGGAATCTGAAAGAACCCTGGACTCTGGCAGTCTTGGCGAAGGCGTCGGGTGTGCTCATGTCGCACCTAGCGGTTGGCGGCAAGGCCGCTGCTTTGGCTCCCCTCAAAGGCATTCTAAGGATGGTATTCTACACCACCGGGCCATTTTCGGACAGCAAGAAAGTCCGCAGTAACTGTTCAGACTTGATGAGGCGAATATGCTGAATTTTCTTGCTGGGCGGAAAAACGCTGGCGTCCGGGGTGCGATTGTGGCATAAGAGAACAATGGAAGCGGAATTGGACTTGGACCAGGCGAGCCGGGAGACGCTGCTGGAGATTATCGCGGAACTGAGGCAGCGGGTCGAAAGCCTGGAGGCCCGCCTGTCCGGCGGCGGACCGGGGGCCAGGATGCCGGGGCATAAGCCTGCCGCCAGGCGCAAGAAGCCGGCGGCGGAGAAGAAGCCGCGCAAGAAGCGTCAGCACGGCTTTGCCCGACCGCGGATGGAACCCACTGGACGGGTGGTCCACGCCCCGGAGTCTTGCCCCGAATGCCATACTGCCCTGACCGGGGGATGGGCGCAGCGGACCCGGGAGATCATAGACATTCCGGCAGTCCCGGCGGAAGTCACAGAGCACGTATTCATAGCCCGGATATGTCCGTTGTGCCGGAAACGGCGGCTGCCCCGGGACCCTCTGAAAGGGCTGGCCGCGGGCCGCCAGCCCTTGGGGGCCAACCTGGTAAGCCTGATAGTGACCCTGCGGGAAGAGGGGCGGCTGCCGGTAAGGACAATCCAATGGTATCTGCGAACGTTGCATCAGTTGAAACTGAGCGTTGGGGCCATCGTCCGTGTTGTTCATCAAGTGGCGCAGCAGGCCCGGCCGGCCGTAGCGGAAGCGCTGGAACGCATCCGCAGCAGCCCGGTGGTCCACGCTGATGAGACGGGCTGGCGGGAGAACGGAGTCAACGGCTACGTTTGGACCTTCAGCACGTCCACGGAGCGGTACTTCCTGCGCCGGGGCCGGGGCGGGGCGGTGGTGGACGAGGTCCTGGGCGAGTCCTTCGGCGGGATTCTGGTGAGCGACTGCTACGTAGCCTATCACCACTACCCCGGCTTGAAGCAGCGGTGTTGGGCCCATCTGTTGCGGGACATCCACAAGCTGAAAGTGTTGTATCCGGAAGACGCCGGTCTTGTCCGGTGGGCCCGGAGAGTGCAACGGCTCTACGCCAAGGCCGTGGGTTGGGCGGCGGCCGGGGGCTGTTCCTCACGGGAGCAGTTGACGCTGGAAAGGCGGTTGCTTGGGCTGTGCCGCCCTTTCCTGGAGGACCCGCTGGCCGTCCAGGGAAAACTGTGCCGGCGGATTGAGCGGCACATCAAGGAGTTGTTCGTCTTCGTTTCCCACCCGGAGACGCCATCTGACAACAACGCCGCGGAACGGAGCCTGCGCCACCTGGTGATCAGCCGTAAAATCAGCGGCGGCACCCGCTCGGAAGCGGGCAGCGACAGCAAAATGACCTTGGCATCTCTCTTTGGCACCTGGCGGGCCCGGGGCCTCAATCCCCTCCTGGAATGCCGCAGGCTCCTGATTTCCCCTCAACTCTGAACAGTTACGTCCGCAGATACGGCCCACCCCGGGAGCATCCGGGCCGCAAACGGAAGGAAGGCAGCATACATGGCCGAGCCGGGGAGAGCGCCGCCGCTGGAAGCGCGGCGCTCTCCCTCTGTGGACGCGGTGGTCCGGCCTCCCTTACTCTCCGGCTCCGGGCTCGACGGGTATCCTGGGCACCCCAAGCCAGGAACCCGGCTAGGGCTTGTGGACATTCAGACGTCAGCGGCTTCCCAGTCCTCGGCATGGCGGGTTTTCAGCATTTCGTAATGAGAACCCTGAATCTGTAATCAAGCCTATAGAGAAGGAGACACGTGGTCACTGAACCGAACAGGGAACCAGATGAGAACCAAGTGGAGCACAACGTTGACGCTGGGGGTGTCTTCTTCACCTTCGCAGTGCCCCAAGCCTCGGTCACGTTAATCCGTGCCGACGACATAGTGGTCGAGGAATCAGAAACCCGCCGGCTGTTGATGACAAGGAACGGCGACTTTCTACTCTACAAGCGTGTCTTCCTCGTAGTCGACGGCAGAAGTAAGGAAATCACTGTTGACCCTCCCTTTGGGGCCGAGCAGGTTTAGCAACCCGTAAATGTCCACAGGCCCTAGCACAAAAGGCTGGCCTGCTGAGACGAACACCCGCCACGGCAACGATGCTAGTAGCCTATCTGTATGTTGGGGTCCTGTGGTCAACTGCGAGCCTTCGGAGAAGTAAAATTGCAGGTCTGCTTGCACGGTCTGAGCGTCGTTCAGTTCGTTTTCCCTGCTTTCGAAGGTGGTTCTCATTTCCTTGAAGAAGTCTTCGTCAATTGGCCGGTCCATGTCATACAAACTTGCTTGGACGAAGGACAATTGGCGTGAGAATTCCTGGAGGATATCCCTCATATCTGGCTGGTACCTGCTCTGCAGTTGGTGTAGCATCCAGGGACTGCGGGCCCGGTACGCGTAGATATATCGGGATAGTCTGATCCGTTCATCAAGGGCTAATTGCTGTTCCCCGATGATTTTGTCCGCAATTTCCTTCACGCCATCCTCAAACTTCTGGGACAGATTCTTCTCGTATTCGTCCGTGTAGAAGCCCCTTATGACAGTCGCGTTGTTGACGTTCTGGCGTGGAGGTCTGTAGCTTCGGCAGCCTTGCGCGACTGTGAAGTCGAATGTATAGACCAAATCCTCTACGGCGAATCGTCTCATGTGAGCTTTAGGTATAACATGATTGCGTATCCTCCCACGATTTCTTCTGGTGCCGGTTGGCTTATAAGGCTTTCCTTGTCGTCGGCCCATTTCTTCTCATCCAGGGTCCTCTGCCTCCAGCAGTTCCTCCTGCTGGGCTGCGATGCTTTCAAGGGAGGTCGGATTCTCTGCCAGTGGTGTCGTCATGGGCAAGATGAACTGATGGACCTGTGCGATCGTTTGGAGGCAAGCCTAGCCGCGGGTGAGGTCATTCGCAGTCGCCTACTCGAGAGCTTCTTGTACAGGGTTCTCGAGGGGGTCGAACACCATAGCGAGGGTGGTGAGCCAATCCCCCTCCAACAATTGGAAGTATAGACTTTGATTTGGGCAATGGTGGCTAGGTGAACGGCACACCGGTGTCAAGAGCGGCGGCGAGATGTACCACTGGTGAGATAGTGAGAAGGGTCAACCGGCCCGTCATTGGCATTGGCCACACACGGTAGGAGCCGTCCACCGTGATGCTGGCAGCGCAAGCAGCCATTCGCTGGTCCACGCGGTTACTGGACTTTCCGAAGTACATGCCGCTGCCGTATCAGCTATGACTTGGCAACTTCATACTTCGGGTGGGGCGGGGCGTGTGGCCGATTACAACGCTAGAGTGAACCTTAACGCGAAGGTTCTTGATTTCGTCCAGTTAGGTGAGCCTAAGAAGACCGAATTGCGAACTTTTCGCTGGGAAGTCTTGATATAAGGAGTCTGCCAAACGACATCTGAAGGCCCCCGCGAACCTCCGGCCCGCCCGCGCAATGGGCCGGCCATGCCAAAGGGGAATGAGTTAGTCCCGACCTCCCCGACTACCACGCACCCCTGCGGCCATACCTCGCGGCGTGCCATGTTTCAGCATCACCCTTAGCCTTGGCCCTCATTATCGGTCCTGCGCCGTTGCTGAGGCAAGCACAACCCGACTCCATGATTGAAACCACCTGGCTTCTTCCTACGAGGGGCCGCCGATGCTGTCAATAAAACCGGCGTTCCCGGCACCCGGGCGCGCGCCTGCTGGTCTTCTTTTCCGAGCCCGCCGGATTCGCTCATCGGCCCGTCCCGGTCACGGATGACATATTTCTGCGACATTTCACCGCTAGCGTGAGCAGTATCAAGGATACTTCACGAAAGGAGTGGAATGATGACTCGCAAGAAGTTGATGAAAAGGACGTTCCTGATGGGGTCGGTCATGGCGGCCCTGCTCGGCGCCGGGGTACTGCTGGGCTGCACGGGCGACACCGGGATCGTGGGCAGCCGGGACTCCGGCGGGGCAACGGCAACTCAGGAGATTTCCGAGCGGGGAGGCGGCGAATCCGGTGGCGAGCATGGCAGCGGCGGTGAACAAGGCGGCGGTGAAAGCGGTGGCGGATCTGGCGCCTCCGGCAGCGAAGAAGCCAGCGGCGCCAACCTGGCCCCCGATGAGACCTTCGACGCGGTGCGCGGCGGCGCCCGGCTCATCCTGAACTACGACGCTCCCAGCAACTCCTTCGCAGGCACCGTGGAGAACACCACCAACAACGTCCTGAGCCAGGTCAGAATCGAGGTGCACCTCTCCAACGGAACGGAACTTGGGCCGACCACTCCGGTGGACCTGGCTCCGGGCCAGGTGATGGGTGTCAACCTGCCCTCGACGGCGGCTTCCTTCACCAGCTGGATAGCCCACGCCGAGGTCGGCAGCGGTGGGGGCGAGGGCGGCCAGGCAGGCGGTGAGAGCGGTGGCGGCGAAAGCGGCCCCGATGGTCCCGAAGGCGCCGAGAGCGGCGGAGCCAGCAATGAAGCCGCCATGTCCAGCCCCATCACCCCCCTCGACCAGACCTGGAACGGCGTTCTCGGCGGACTGGCCGTATCCGCGAGCTACGATGCGGCAACCCAGTCTGTCAACGCAACGGTGCAGAACACTCTCGCCCAGACGCAGTGCTACGTGCAGGCCGAACCTCACCTGAAGTCGGGGACGCAGACAGTAGGAGAGCTTGGCCCCGACCCTTTGGGAGACCTGAACCCCGGACAGCAGGCGACATCCAGCCTGTCGGTGGCCAGCGAACCGAATCTGGCGGGAGTTGCCTATGACGGATACGTCGTTCACCTGGAAGTGTTCGACTGTGGCGGCCCCGGCCCGGTGCCTCACACCGGAGGAGGCGCTGAAGGCAGCGGCAGCGAAGGCCCCGGCGGCGAGAGCGGCGGCTCTGGCAGCGAAGAAGGCAGCGGCGCCAACCTGGCCCCCGATGAGACCTTCGACGCGGTTCGCGGCGGCGCCCGGCTCATCTTGAACTACGACACTGCCAGCAATTCCTTCATAGGCACCGTGGAGAACACCAACAACAACATCCTGAGCCAAGTGAGAATCGAGGTACATCTCTCCAACGGAACGGAGCTTGGCCCGACCACTCCGGTGGATATGGCGCCGGGCGAGGTGCTGGCGGTGAACCTGCCCGCAACCCAGGCGTCCTTCACCGGATGGATAGCCCACGCCGAGGTCGGTGGAGGCGGAGGCGAGGGGAGCCAGCCGGGCGGCGAGCATGGCAGTAGCGGAGGGGAAGGTGGCGGCGAACACGGTGGCCGTGGCGAGCCGCGGGGAGGCGGCTAGAGCCAACGGAAGCCGGCCAAGGGAAGATGCCGACATCCCAAGGGGTATAATCTGACTGGGGGGAGCATCCCGAGGATGGACGCGGCGCCTCCATTGTGCGCCGCGTCCGCCACGGTTCCAAGGGGACGGTGATGAGCGGCAGAGTATTGATCATCGAAGATGATACGAGAATCGCCCACTGGGTCAAGGTGTACTTCGAGCGCGCCGGATTCTTCGCCGAAGTTGCCCATGACGGCGAGTTGGGTCTGGACATGGCCCGAGACCTGGCTCCGGACCTGATAATCCTCGATCTCATGCTTCCCCGCCTCGATGGCGTGGAGGTGTGCCGAATCCTGCGCCGGGAGTCGGACGTTCCCATCATCATGCTCACGGCCAGGGAAGCCCACGCCGACCGTATCATCGGACTGGACAGTGGAGCCGACGACTACGTCGTCAAGCCCTTTGACCCGGAGGAAGTCATTGCCCGCGCCGCCGCCGTACTCCGCCGCGTCAAGGGCAAGGTCCAGCAGGTGATGACCCGAGGCAACATCACGCTGAATGAGACCACCCACAGCGTGACGGTCGATGGAGACCCCGTAATTCTGAGCCAGGCGCAAATCGCCTTGCTGTCAACGCTCATGCGCCACCCCAACCGGGTGCTCACCCGCGACCAGCTGATCTCATTGTCCTTCAACGACGATTTCGATGGGCTTGACCGCGCCATCGACAGCCAGATCGCCCGCCTGCGAAGGCAGATTAACCGGGACGGCAGACAGTCCATTCAGACTGTCTACGGCGCCGGTTACAGGTTCGTAGTGGAGGATGAATGATGTCGCTGCGCTGGCGAATCATGGGGGCTATTGTTTTCATCGTCGTTCTCACGGTCTTGACTAGTGTTGGCGCGGGCTATTACGCGACGCAGACCCGCCTGGGCGTGTTCGTGGAACAGGTAGGGGGTGATGAGGCGAACCAGCTGGCCCGGAATCTGAGCCGGGAATATACCGCGGCCGGCGGCTGGGCGACAGTGGACAGACCGCTGTCCGAGGGCGGATACGTCTACGACGGAGTACCGCAGCGGGAGCGGTCCGAAGAAGGCGAGGGAGAGCACTCCGAGTCACTTCACCAGGACCAGGTGCGGGTCGTCATCATCGGCGACGATGGACGGGTAGTGAAGGACAATTTGTCCCAGTTGCTGCCCGGAACCACCGCACCCGCCTTGGACGGACACCGCGAGACGATCTTCGATTTAGCTGCGAACCAGCCCGTGGGCCAGGTCTACGTCGACGTGAACCGAGAGTTTCTGTCGTCGGAGTCCCACGGGTTTCTCAACACGCTGCTGTACATCACCCTGATCGCTGGGGCGTTGACAGTCGGCGTTGCCATCCTCCTGGCCGCCTGGTTGTCCAAGCGAATCACCGCGCCGGTGACGGCGCTGACGGAGGCGACCCAGGCAATTGCCCTGGGGGACCCGGCCCGGCTGCCGGTCACGTCCTCCGATGAGTTGGGGCGTATGAGTGCGGCCTTCAATGAGATGACCTCAGCCCTGGAGACCCAACGCGAGCTCCGCAGGCGGCTAATAAACGACGTCTCCCATGAGCTGAATACGCCGCTGAGCGTCATACAGATGGAGGCGGCCGGGCTGCGCGACGGACTTCAGACGCCAGAGAGCGCCTCGGCCCACATCATTCAGGAAGTGGACCGGCTGCGCGGTCTGGTAACCGATCTGAATTGGCTGGCGGAGACCGACCACGGCGACTTGAGGCTCAACCTCGAATCGACTTCGGTTTATAAGCTGCTCAAGGAAGAAGTAGAGCGCTGGCAGCCGCAATCCCAGGCACGGCAGGTCCAATTGTCGTTACAGGCATCCGCCGACCTTCCGGACCTGCTCCTCGACCGGATGCGCCTGAGCCAGGCGTTGGGAAACGTCGTGAGCAACGCTATTTATTGCACCGGGGCCGGCGGGAGTATCGTGATTGCGGCGGAAATGGAAAGCGGCGAGGCGCTGGCTGTCTCGGTCACTGATGATGGGATCGGTATTCACGCAGCAGACCTTCCCCACGTCCTTGACCGTTTCTACCGCACCGGTCAGTCCCGCAGTCGTGGAATAGGCGGTACGGGTCTGGGATTGGCCATCGCTCGAGCCATCGTCGAAGCGCATGGAGGTGCAATAACTGTAGCCAGCAATGGGCCTGGACAGGGCGCCGCCGTGACCATTCGCCTTCCTCTCAACAAGTCAGCGCCCTGCGCTTTCCGGTTCGCACCGTGGCTGGAACAACGACCACAGCGGTCCAGGAGTTATGAATTTAGTCTTGTTAGGCCGAAAAAAGTGGGCCTAAGTGTACCGTATTGCGAACTTTTCGGTGGGAGGTTTTCCTATAGGGAACTGGTATGATGGGCCCGACCAAGCCCTCTACAAGTAATCGGCCGCCCAGTATTGCAAACCGTTCGAGTCTGTCCATGAAGCAGCAGGGGCCCACCTTCTCGCCTACGCCACACACTTCCCAGTCTTGCCAAGGCAGTGTGACGTGCCATCACATGACACTTGCCTCTAGCCCTGAGAATCGGATATGTGTCTATTGACTGGATGGCGATAACTTATAGGGTTAGCTAGCTTTCCGCGTTGTCAAAAGTAAACTTAATTGGCCAAGCGGAAAGTGACCAACACATAGAAGAATAAAGGTTCGGTGTTTGGCAACATGGGCAGTCTATGGCTTCGTGGCTTTTCCAACCGAGCACTATCACCTCCTGGATCCGAATACGCCTTCCGCAACTTAGGCATCTTTTGTCGATAGTGTGATTGTCTACGTCGCCAGCTTTGTCGGGGACCAGCTTTTTCAGCCCTGAAGATACTCGGCTCCCTAAATTCGTCGCCATCTCCGTTACCTTATATCCATCGGAATATATGGAAACCGGCCCGTCCTGAGACACTACGAAAACCACGGTCTCGTCGTGTTCAAACGAGAACCGTTTTGCTGAGGTATGCCGTGTGCCTCCATCAGGTTGAATCTTTTCAGCGGCATCATCCCCGTACATGAGATGTGTACCTACGTACTCAATGTTCCCAGTTGGTCCGATGATGGCTGCCCCATCGCGATATTTTAGAAGATGTTCAATTACCGAATACTCTGACTCGTCATTCGTGCTCAAATCCATTTCCTTTACGTATAAACCCTTATCGGACAGTCCTTCTATCGTGCGCTCTACGGGTTCTCGGACTCTCCAGACCAGTGTGGTGCCGATATTGCGACTGCTCAGGAAATAATAAGTGAGCCTGAGCAGGGGCAGCAGGGTTGAGTAAAGCTGACTAGGCATAAACCCCAAACAATTCTGAACAAGGTCCATGTGCTCCAGGACGCCAAATTTCCGATCCCAGTTCCGATTTTCCACCAGCCATATATCCCCGCCCTGAGCAAGTCGTACAATCCCGGAAACCTCTCTCTTGATGACTAGGCCATCGGCCATTCGAGCAAGCTCCAAGAGACGCGTCTCATCACCTATTGCACGTTCTAAGATTGCCAGCTTGGGTTCTAAATTACCCATATAAGCTACGAATGTCCTCCTTCCGTCCGCAAGAGCTCGCAGTTCGTTCGCCCCTTCCTCATCCTCTGGTATTTCCACGAGGCGTACACCCTCCGCGTTGGAGAGGCCCTTGTTGGAAAACAATACTCCGGTCGGAACAATCTCCCGCTCGTGTTGCGTTGTGTACAAGCAATTGGCTATTTCAGCCACCACGGTAGCGTAATCCACGTTTCGGATTTTCTTGGGCCGAAACTGGTTAAATGCCATTTCTCTCTTGATAATGTCAGCGATGTCGGTCAACTTGCACCTCTTGGGAGCCCACGAATTCCTGATGGTGTTCTTGACTCGCAGAGATTCCTAATCTTGGATTGTGGACCAGTTACGCTCTCGCCTGACCCGCCGTCCGTACTGGCCAATCGTGGACCAGGTATGCGAATGGGGATGCGAACCTTTCCTGACCCGGGTAGCAAACCAGGATTGGTGGAACTACTGAGACGCCAGGACGCGACCCAAATCCTGATGGGACTCAGGAACCATTCCATAGGTCTCCCAGTGCTCGGATGAAAGCTTGGGCTTTATCGACGGACCACTGGTCCCTTGAATCGCCAAAGAGGTCGACAAGTTGATTCTGGCACTTGAAATCACGAAGCGTGGCCGTCGAAAGCCAATTGACGGCCCCCACATACGTCTGAGCAAGGCTGTTCTTGAACAGTGTGTTTGGGACATTGTACATGAGGCATTCTATGAAATACGAAGGTGCCGTGTCCTCCGCTAGCGCGTTACTTTCAAGTAGGTGATTGCGTGCGGCCTTGAACATACGAGTAGCTCGCTTGTACCTTCCGGTAGAGCCTCTTTCCTTATTTGCCCCTTTTGAGTGATGTTGCTGGGGAAAGCTCACCGCCCAACGGTGCTCGTCAGGAACGTACAGGGCGGTTCCATTACCACACTTTAGCGTCACTACAACATCCGCCGCCGCCGGGATGGGACCTTGAGCCACCTTTAGGGACTTGCGGCCTGTGGAAACGACATCACCAAAATTTGCTCTGAGTGCAGCCAGCACGAGCCGCCGGAATGACTGCCACCTTTCATATGCAGCCACATGAGAACCGCTGCTCCGCAGTTGCGGTCCAATAAGGGCTGCAACTCTTGGTCTCAGCCGCACGTCTAGTTGTACCACCAGGTCCACATCGCTGTTTCTGCGCAGATTCGTGTTGTTCTTGTAAGAGCCTTGAAGGAAAATCCCGTGTGCTGGTAGGTCGCGGTTGGCTAAGGCATCACGAATCGCTGTATGTGCTTGGACGGAGGCTGTGGCTGCATGGTGATGGCTCCATTGGTTTAGTACGGATTCGGATATTGGCAATGTACACTCCAGTTACTAATCAAGTCCTCATTACCGGGTCCAATCTCATTTTGATTAGACATCGACACTGGTGACAATCCGGTTTTCCTATTCAGTTGCCTAGGACTTGAACACCGCTCGTTCATGCCACGTCAAAAACCTGGCGGCCGGACGCTGGTCACTGCGGTCAGGAATCACCTGCAGTACCGATCCCCCGTACTTGTTCAGCGATTCCTCAACACTATCCCCTGAGGCCAATCCTCCCACTAAGACAGTGAGGTCTGTCAACACAGTGAACAGCCCCGCGTCAAAGAACTTGTGGTGCAAAACACACAGAGCCATGCCATTGTCGACTTTCGCAGGTCCTTTGGCGCAGTGCCATTTGATGTGAGCTGCCTCGATTCCGATCGGCTGTCCGGCGACCTGCACATCGAACTCGCAGAGGGCACACCGGCTATTGTAAGCTTGAAGCACAACTTCGCGGAAACGTGGATCACGCGCATCTTGTCTGGGCATCGTGTAAACCGGCCAGCTTGGGCCTACTTTACCGACCACTCCCACACTTTCTAGTATGTCCTGATGTAAGGATGGCGGAAAGTAGTTGTTAAGCAGACTTCCAACCACGCGCCACGCAAAGTCAGGGTTCGAATCAAGGGCGTATACGAAATCTTGGGTAAGTCCGCCACGAATGTCGTGTTCTCGCAAGTCAGATAGATATGCATCCCCTGCCGTTGTCGTTCTTACGAGTTCCGGTCTGTCAACTTCCCACAACCTGTCGTTAGTCAGGTGCCAAAATGGGTAATGTGCGTTCTCCCTGCTGTCGGGTAAACCGAAGCAGCGAATCAACCCGTTCAAGTCTCCCTCTACTTCCCCATACGTAATTAGTCTTTGTTGCCCATTCAAATGACGCCCAATGGAAAGCAACAGCAATAATGGCTTGTGAGGGGAGGGCCGGCCGTGCCGCACGGCAACACGCATCGTCTGGACCCGTTGAAGCAGGTGATCACCTGAGCTGCTCGTCATCTAAATTAGTCCTGGCCCGAGAATCGAAATGCCACTCAGACTTGGGTACTTAGCTCCGCGTTACGTTCGCAGCTCAGCTTCAAACCAACCGTGTGGGCAATTCGACCTCTGCATCGCCTGTTCTCTTCGATATCGGTCCAGTAGCCTTGCTGTCGGGTAGTTTGTCCCATTCCTCCCTATCATGTAGCTCAATATCTCCCTCGCTGGCACTTTGTTCCGCGTGATTATCCTGCCGTTGCTTGCTCCGTTTCTTGGTTCCATATGAGTCCTGTATACGGGGGGTCGTTTAGCTTGCGCGGCAATTTGGAGACGATTGCTATCGCTTCGTCTAGGGATGTCTCGTGAGTGACGCGAGTGATGATCTGTGTAAAAACATCTAACCCGATCGGGCGATACAGCACGTTTCCTTCTTCAGTCCCTCGATACCTTTGGACGATTTCAGGCGCATGGCCTGCTGTGAAGAATTCGTCTAGTTCAGGAAAGTGAGTGCGGAGTAGCGCGATAAATTCTGTCGCGTACTCGAATTATTGATCTATCGTTTTATCGTCAGGTCGGCTTCTTGTCAGGACAGGTTTAGTCTTGCGCAGTGGGAACTTTGCTTGCGTGAACAGGATTGTCAAGATGTCATAAAGGTTGCCTATAGTGGTCAGGCAGTCAAAATTTCCGGGCGGTATGTTGTTGGATTGGACGAAAAGAATTCGTCGCCCGGGAAACAAGTCCGTCTCCTCTATAAGGCGCCGGACACAGATGGCCATGACGTCGTCTTCATCCAAGGCGATGATGTCACCCTTTGTCACAGCTCGTGCTGTCTTGTTTAGTGTCGTGAATAACCTTCTCGTTCGCTCTAAGCCTGCTGGGGTTCGTTGATGGGCCACGAAAATCACGTTCACTTCATCATTTAGAACAGGTTCGTAGCCTTCACTTACCACTTCCTTGATGCCTGCTAGGCGGTGTTGGCCGTCCAATGCGAATAGCTCTTCATCACCCCGCAGGGTTAGAAATCCCACGGATTCCACGGTTTCTGGACTTATGTCCTTCAGAAGGTCTTCCTCCCGCGTGTTTCTCACGTTGGTCAACGCGTGCCAATTCGGCTCACCGCCATAAACTGCAACCACGAGAGAATTGAAGAAACGCTGAGGCTCGGTTTTTATGTAGTTTGCAATCTGCCGCCGTCGAGTCCGGGTTAGAGTCCTCTGTATCATATCCGAGAGACCTTGGTGCTCGTGGATGTCATCGGCAAAGCTAACTCTTGAGCTTATGTCGGCAAACTGCATCAGGCAGGAGTAGTACACCCAACTGCCCATTGCTCCTCTTAAAGCTGGAAGGATTGCTGGTCGCAGTGTCTTTTCTGTCATCGCCATGCCGCCCTTTTTCGCGCAGATCTGCTTCCATGTCTCTTTCTGAATACGGTGGTATAAGAGCCGTATTCAACTGACGTTCCAATGTTTCTAGGTCCTTCGTGGACACCGTATTGTCGACGGCAGCGAACATGAACTGCCGTACCTGCCGCCAGTTCATAACTCGCGTTATTCGACCGCGCTTCCTAACTTTGCTAGGAGTCAGGTAGTCGCTATACCGTTCTCTGAGAGGACGGTCCGAATTGCGGCCTGCCATCCCGATGTAGAGAATATATCCGTGCGGTGGCAACACGCCGCTGTCGATTCTGATGGCAAACGCGTAGACACCTCTTCGGTCAGCAGGGACTTTATCAATTTCCTCTCTGCCGAATTTAATCGACTCCCAATTGAGGTGAGGGATAACGAAATTTCCCGCCAACAAATTGTCGGGGTTCAAGATCACGTCCTTTACCTCATAACGAGCTATCTCCTGAATGATTTCGTCGTTGAAGTCATCGATTGTGTCCCAAGTGGCCAAGTAATCGTCCTCCGTTGCCGACAAGGAGGTGGTACTGTTGCACGTTCCTGTTCTGGTGCATTTCCTTCCGGTAATATTGTTCCGGGCGGGCCGCCAACTTCTACGCGGGAATTATCGTTTCAACCCTAGCTACGCTAATCTTTGTCCGTTCTACGTTCGGGACTTCTTGGTCCTTCATTAGATCCCGCAAAGCCCTTCGCATTCCTCCAGCATCAAGTCTTCATGACTAGCCACTTCGTCGAAATCTACCTCAGAGAGCGGGGTCCTTGACCTGTGAAAATACGCTGCTCCCTTCACCGTCTGTTTAATTGAAGGGACGTCTCGCAGAGCCTGGTCGATGAAGACAGCATCCCGAAAGGACTTTGGATCACTCTCCTTTAGCTGCTTCCAAACCGAGTCGTGGTGGTAAGGGCACCCTATGCAGGAACTGCTGGGCAGCTGCCGGTCTGGATAATTTTCCCTGAACCAGTTTAACAGTTGCGCTCGACTGAACCGAGATTGATGAGCGGGTATTGCTTTGTCACCCACTCCTCCCGGTCGGGCTTTTGGCGCACTGCTTCGTCGGTGCTTATTCCAAGCCACATTTCCACCTGAACATTGGAAGGGGCCCTCCTGCCTGGCTTAAGACCCAGCCTACTTCTAAGGTAGTCATGGATCGGCTTTGTCTTATAGTGGGTCGTGCACTGTCGATGCAGGATACCAGTACTCCCGTCAGAATTTCGTAGGAACGCGGGAATCCCGAGAAACTTCGACCCATCGGGCATCCGACCTTGTAGAATGTTTTCCCGGATGCTCCCATTGCTGACACGAATGACTTCAAATGAGAGTTGGGATTCGAGCCAATCAAGGTGGTCGTATACTGCCTGAGGCTCCCATCCTGTATCGGCGAAGATAGCAAAATCGGGCTTTGGAAGGTCGTATTCTCCTCGTTCAGCCAGTAGGGCCAGACAGGATGATTGAACCCCTGCTCCCAGGCTGAGTACACGCCACGGAACTCGATTCCGGACCTTGGTACGGTCTGCCACGAATTCGGGGACCGACATTATTTCGTCGATATGGCGGTTGATGCGTTCCCTCAGTTGCTCCCTGGGCATCGCGTCCAGTAGCAAGGTTCCGGCGGCGAGGTTCATTCGTTTCCAGATTTGGTCGGAACCCACTCCAGAGATTCCTCTGGCCTCGGTCATGAGCCCCAGCATCATTTCAGCGCATACGACAGGATGTCTGCTGAAGTTCGAGTCCATCATGTTGTGGTAGTGCCGGGGATTGTTGGCGAAATGATTTATCGCCTCCTCCTCGGTAAAGGCGCCGCCCGAAGCCTTTGCTGCCCTGATCGCCGTATTGGCTATCCACCAGGTCCGCGACGCGGTATTGTTTTGCCGTAGGGCGTCCGACTCGTTTCCCACGAACCAGTGGTTCCTGATGTGATTGGTCAGGTCTCCCTGCAATCGCCAGCGCTTGATACTGTACGAGTGCAACCTGAAATGGGTCATCCATGTCCACATCAGGCTGTCGGTAGCCGCGCTGGGAGTCAAATCTGGCATCGAACGGTGGAAGTCCAGGGCCTGCCGGTCCGCCCGATTCGCTGGAACCCTCTCAACTGGAGTGAGACATATGGGGCGGTCAGAAACAATTCCTGTATCCTCTACATAGTCAGTAACGCCACGGTCAAGCAGGACCCGACCGAAGTCTGTGTCAGGGTCGAAATAAGCTTTCGGATTTTCTCTGGCGAACAACCAGAACTGATCGTATGCCTCTTGCGTCAGCCTGAAAATCTGGAATTGCTGGGCAGCCATCACCATTAACCCTCCTCTTCGCTGCTGAGGGCTTTCATCAAGGTTCCCACAGGTCGCTCCATGAGGGTCTGCGCGTGGGTAAGTGCGTTAGCTTTTAGTTCATCATCGTCAACTGCGATGTTGTGGCGCTCAAGCGCTCTCTGCATAGTTCGTGCCCAGCGGTTTTCCGGATAGTAGGGTAGGTTCCGCAACGCTTCAGAAATCGCATGGAGATAGATGGAAGGGAACAACACCGCCATTTCCCAGCTTTGTTCTCCGTGTTGCCGCAGCGCCTCGATCTGGTCTTTGTCCCCCGGAGCCATGTAGACCTTTATTCGGTTATCATCAAGATCGACCTTGAATGTGCCGCTGTCGACATTATTGTCTGCAACCAAGTCGATAACCGCAAAGGGACTACCACCTTCTTCCAACTCGACCTCAGTAGAATTTCCGACGGCCAGTATTGACCCCGCAGGAATGTGGAACCCTCCTGGCTTGAAACGGGTGATTTCCTCCACGAGTTCGGCGGACGTAAACCCATCTATAGGCTGCTTGGCTACCACATAGGGAGTGAGCTTGAGTTCCTCAGAGAAGTCCTGGGCGTCCAGGATACAGAGGTCGTCCTCGTGTTCGCAGGGATAGGAATTGCGACTAAAGGACTCCCGACTAACTAAGGTCGTCGCGCGGCAATTGGCACGCCGGGAGGTGCGTGCGTGGTGTGTTCCTCCTGCGCCTCGGACATAGGCACCAACTGGTAGCCGAGTTGGGCCGCTCGGCGTTTGGCCGCATGCAACGCCCGCTGCTGATGTTCTCTCTCGTAGTATTCAGCGCCGGCATCCACGTACTCCTGGCCGTAACGCAGCATGGAATAGATGAGTCTAGCCAGCTTGTGCGCCGTGGCGGTGATGGCCTTGGGCGCACCCATCTGCGCTTTCTTCCGGCGCAGGAAGGCGCCCAGGGCGCTGTCGGAGCGGTGCAGCCCGTGGGCGGCCAGACGCAACGCCGCCGCCGCTCGGCTGGCGCTGGGCTTGGTCTTTGAACTCATGACCCGGCCGCCGGTGACGCGGTTGGCGGGGCTCAGTCCCAACCAGGACGCGAAGTGCTTGGCGCTGGGCCACTTCGTCATGTCCGTGCCAATCTCGCTGATCACCTTCAGGGCCGTGAAGCCGTCCACGCCGTCAATCCTGGTCAGGTCCACCCCGGTCATCCGGTACAGGTGGGTCCTGATGTCAAAGCGGGGTGCGTTGCCCTGACTGCGCCGCCGACCGTTGGAGGCCGGAGGCCCGCCGTCGCTTTGGTCCTCGAACCGCTCCAAGTGGGCTTTAATCTCCCGGTCGCACTCGGCAATCTTATCTTGATAGAACCGGTACAACTCCAGGGCCTGGGTCAGCTCGAAGATGTGCTCTCCTCCCGCCAGTGCCCCTGCAACGACCTGGCGATGGTGTCGTGGTCCGCTTTCATGCCAGGGCGACGAAACTGCGCCAGCTTGCGGGGGCCCCGTTCGCCGCTCACAATGGCCACGATGATGTCCATCCCGGTCTTGCCGGTGATGTTGCTGATGACGTGCTGGAGCTTGACGTTCATCTGGGTCAGCGCCTTCTGCATGTGCTGGATATGGTGGGAGGCGTACTCCACCAGCATGGCCCGTTGCCGCAGGTAGCTGCGCAGGCGTCGGATGTCCGCGTCTGGTCGGAAGGCTCCCGACAGCAGGCCGTAGGTGTGCAGCTGCTGGAGCCACTGGCAGTCCAGGACGTCGGTCTTGCGACCGGACACGTTCTTGATGCGCCTGGGGTCCACCAGCATCACCTGGAACCCACGCTCTTCCAGCACTCCGAACAGGGGTATCCAGTACACGCCGGTCGACTCCATGACCACGGTCTTCACCCCGCACTCGGCCAGCCAGTCCGCCAAACGATACAGGTCCGCCGTGAAGGCGGCGAACTCTCGTACCGGCGGCTCCGCCCGGTCGGCGGACACCGCCACGAAATGGCTGCTGGCGCCCACGTCGATGCCCGCCGCGTTCAGGTTTACCTGGGACAACTCCGCGGGCAGACGCTCCCGCTCCACTGCGGTTTGGCTCGCCGGTGTCGCACTCCTCTGGCGTGTCGTCATCATCTTTCCCCTCCAGCATCGCAGCGTAAGCGCATCGCCGGAGGGAGTCACGGACCATAGCCACTCTCCCGAACGGGATCACCCTGATTGGGGCGTCACCAATGATGCCGCCGTAAGACTCCCGGACCATGCTTTGCGCCGGGCAACAAGCACCAATGTCCTCTCGGTCTTGGTCCGGACGACACGCCTCGTCTAGAGCTTACACGTAGATCCCCGCCTCGTCAGTTAGTCTCCCTTGCACGGCCCGAAACCCGGGCGTATTGATGCTTTGCACATGCCCTGCCCTGGCGGCACGAGGGATTGACGAAGTGCCGCCCATGTGCTAGTTTGGGCTTGAGTTCCACCCCGCCCGCTGGATCGTGGCCCCGGCCATGTCCCTGGGCGGGTGTTTTTTTATGCGCGCTATCGTATTCATAGACGGTCAAAATCTCTATCACCTGGCGCGGAGGGCCTGGGCCTCCGGCCCGCAGTCTCCGTATGCTTGGCCGAGCTACGACGTTGAGAAGCTGGCGGGTGCCCTGGTCGCTGGAACTCCCGGACGCTCCCTTGTAGAGACTCGCTTCTACACGGGCGTCCCCGATTCGGCCTTCGGCCCTTCTCAGCTGTTCTGGCACGGCTTCTGGTCAAACAAGATCAGGTATTTGAGGAGCCGGAGCGTGTACGTCTATCGGGGCAGGGTGAACGCCGGAGGGCAGGAGAAGGGCGTGGATGTCAGTCTGGCGCTGGATCTGGTGAGAGCCACCTACGACCGGCAGTTTGAAGTCGCCATCATCGTGAGTCAGGACTGGGACTTCGGGCCTGCGGTGCGCCTGGCCAAGGAGATCGCCCAAGCACAGGGCCGCAGGCTCGTCTTCGAGTCCAGCTTCCCGGTCGGACCTGGAAGCCACTCACGGAGAGGGGTTCCGGGAACTACCTGGGTTCCGATAAACCAGGAGACCTACGACGCCTGCCGCGATCCGAGAGACTACCGCCCAAGCAGGCAGTGAACAGCCTGACATTGAGATAGTCTGCCACTATGATATGGCAGGGGCAATCTGGGAGACCCTACAGAGCCCTCGGCCAAATCTCGAAGACGGTTCTGTTTACCGTCAAATTAGGTCCGCTTGAGAAGGATGGATATGTCCCTGTGATCCTACATGCTGGCATCCAGATTGACCGCCCACGAGTAGTGCAGTTTTCCGTTGCTATTGTGTCTTTCGTATGAGGATTTCCTGGAAGGGGGAGTCGGACAGGCTGGCCTCGTCCAACATCCGGCGGAACTGGGGGCGGTCGGCGATGCGTCCGCTCTCGGCCTCGTCAATGTACTCGCGGGCGACTACGTAGCCGTTCTTCTCTGCGTAGTCCCGGAGCGCCCGCATCTGGGTTGCCACCGAGAGGTCCACGTCCTGGCGGTCGCTGGAGACCCGGGCGTACAGGGCCGCCGGGGTCAAGTCATATCGTTCATTCATTATCCCCTCCTTCGGTCTCTTCCTGGGTTGTCTGGCGGGAGCGCAGGCGATCCAGTCGATCCTGCCGGCGCAACTCCCTTTCTTCCATATAAATGCGGAGGGCTTCCCGCACCAACTCGCTCGTGTCTCGGCCCTCCTCTTCCTTCACACGCTGCACCTGCTCGAACATCTCCGGGGGCAGGGAGAAGGTGATGGTCTTCGACTTTCTGCGTGGGGGCATCGTCTCTCTTTTTGTCTGGTTGCGTAGTCGATTGTCTTACTATATATCATCGGACATCCGGCCAAACCCTGTCAAGAAGCTGCCGACATCAGCCGGGTATGGGCCTGGGGTTTCTGATAATGCCAGTTGACTCTGTCGAGCTGCGGAGCCAGCGCCGCCCGGTCACCATAGGGCACAGCGACGACCGCCACCTTGGCCAGCCTGCCTTTCCACAACACAGGCTTGGCAACCACGGCGATACCGCCATCCTCGACATACTCGGGCCTGCCGCTTTGGGCCGTCCGCCCCGCCAACCACAAAGCAGGGGAGAACTCGGTGGACCGAAGCCCATAGTCCGCTTCACCACCGTTGCCCTGAATGATTCCAGGTTGACCGGCATGGGCCAGCCAGCCGGGTCTCCCTTGTCTTTTCGCTCGTACAGCAGCACCGCGAGGGGTTGGTGGCGCATCACCTCGGCCAGCCGTATCGCCACCGAGGCGTAGGAGCACTGGAATACGTCCCGCAGGGGCACCACGTCCAGCCCACTGGCCAGGGCGTAAGCTGTGAAGGTCTCCGGCGGCATCAGCACCGCCGCGGCGAAACGGTCGGCCTCTTTGCAAACCTACCAGGGTAGGGGGACCCCTACCCTGGTAGAGGGGTGCAGGGGTATGGGGAGGGGGGAGTACACCCTATGAGACCGGCGTACAAAATCCACATTCACGGCGACAATCCCAGCACCGCAGAGGGTGCCAGCGGCTCGGTCACGGAAGCCCTGTGCGAGCTGTTCAAGCCGACCTCGGTTGTCGTCGCCCACGCCGTCTACACCGACTGGATGGCCCGCGGCTACACTCAAGATATTTTCTGCGGGAACTGCGTTCGGGTGCTGACGGAGTAGGTGCGCCGCCCCTTTGTGGGCCAGCGCGTCGCGGGGGCTCGTCTCAGATGGGTTGCGGCGAGGAATACCCATGAGGGCAGGGAAGCTGTCGTTACAAGTGTGCCCAAAAGGATGCCTACCTGTAAAGCTGTCTGGGGCAGTGGAAGAAAGCCCCAGACCATGCCGTTGCTGGAAGGGGCAGCGAAGTAGACACTGGCCAGCAGGATGACCAGGAAGAAGGAGGCGAAGGCAAAGATGAATGCGAGTGTGGAATCTATCCTGATTGCTATGAGCCAGATTGGGATGGAGACCACGATGGACCCGGCCCAGATGAGGCAAAACCAGAGGAGGAGCCAGGCTACGACAGGTAGCGCGGTCGAGAGGGAGGCGCCCCCCTCTGGCCTATATCCCCATAGGGCCAGTGGGACGATGGGCAGGAAGGCCATAATCGGCACCCAGAGAGACACCAGCAGGACGATTAGGAATTGTTTTAGAAGCTTCATTCCCTTCTCATCCTCTATCTCAGTCCCCGGACCCACAGCGAGTATTCGTCCGCGTTGTGGAGTTGGTAACTGGTGGCGACGATCACATACGGGCCCGGTTCGAGCGTCATGCTGATCCGGGAGTCGCGGTCGAGTGAGGATATGTCGTCGTTCTCGGCGAGGAACCCGGTGCCGTCCGCGCTGTCCCCCTTGATGAGGAACAGGTAGGTATCCGTGTCCGACGAGAGATCGATTGTCACCGTTTTCGATGATGGACCGACGAGTTCGAAGCTGTAGTGGTCGGCGTACCTGCCCACGCGCCGATCCGTCTGGCAGTCCGTTGCATCCCATTCCCCGGACGTCTGGATGGGAAAGTGCCCGGCCTCCAGGGGCACGATGTCGCACCCGGCAGACCGGCCAACGCGAATCTTGTAGTCGCCCGTCGTCCCCTGCCCTTTAACCGACACCCCCACCGAGTACTTGGTTCCATAGAGGTTATACTTGATCCCGGAGTTGATGTTGTCGCCACGGTCATCGTTCAGGGTCAGAATGTAGCGGGACCCGTCACGCTGGATGCGGTACAGGAAGAGTTTGGGGTCTACCTCCTTGCCCCGGTACTCCAGGTCAATGTAGGCCGGAACCATACTGCTGGTCACCGTGAAGTCGTGGTAGTCAATGTACGGCGGCTTCGAGCCGTACTTGTAGAGGCAGTCGGTGCCAAGCCACGACCCGTAGTTGTAACCCACCCCCGACGACGAGAGGGTGAGGGGCGTACCCACGTCGCAACTCTGGACTTTGACGTTCTCGTAATGGCGGACCTAGTAGTCAGTCAACCGTGAAATCGGAAGGATAAAGGCGGTGAAGTTTGGTTCGGGCATCCTGGGTGTTGAACCGCCAGTTGATGGTAGCTTTGGCGGCGTTGCGCTCCCGCACCAAGGCCCGGACTTCCCGCTGCAATGCCTCTTCGTCGGGGAGCCGCTGCCTCAGGCAGCAGCGGGACAGCACGCTGAACTCGATCTCCGCCATGTTCAACCAACTGCCGTGCTTGGGCGTGTAGTGGAACTCCAGCCGTTTCGCAATCCGCCGAGCCTCCGCCGCTGGGAACGTCTCGTACAAAGATGCCGTGCGGTGGGTGTTCAGGTTGTCGAGGACCACCCGCACCACCGGAACCTCTGGGTAGGCTTCATCCACCAGCCAGCGCATCTGATGGGCGAAGTCCTGCATGGCGCGCCGCTGGGTCACCGCCACCTGCCGCCAACCCGCCAACGGCTCACAGGCCAGGAACAGATTGCGCGTACCCTCCCGCCGGTACTCATAGTCCTGCCGCATCGGGCGTCCCGGCCGGGGTGGCATCGGCGGACGCGTGTCGGCCAACAATTGGGTGGAGGTCTCGTCAAAGCAGACCACCGGCCTTTGGGGGTCATACGGTTCGGCGTACAAATCCAGCACGTCCTCCATGTGGGCCACGAACTCGGCGCTCACCTTGGGGATGCACCACTCCTTCTTCTGCCACGGCTTGAGAGCGTTTTTTTGAGCCGCTTCCTCACTCCTTCGTGGGACATGGAGGACGCCAACCCCAACTCCACCACCTTTCCGGCCAAAAGGCGCAGGGTCCAGTGGTCATGGCCCTCCGGCGCTGGGCTGCAGGCCAAGGCGACGAGGTGAGCCTCACCCCGGTCGTCCAACTTCCGATGCCGGTTGGCCTGGCGCCGGTCCCACAGGGCCCCAGCCAACCCCTCCTCGGTAAAACGCTGCTTGATCCGGTATACGGTGCCCAGCGCCACGTCCAGGGCTTCCGCCACCTGGGGAGCCGCCCAACCATCGCCGCTCTTGAGGAGAATCCGCGCCCTGGCGGTCACTCGGGCCGAGCTTTTCCCAACCCGAATCAGGTTCTGGAGTTCTTCCCGTTGTTCCGTCGCCAGCCGCACCTCATACTTATCCCGGACCATCACCGCCACCCCCGACATCAGCACTTCATCCCCAGCAGTATACGACTATCGGCCAGATTCCTGAAGAATTTTCAACATCAAGGTTGACTGATTACTAGGCCGCAGGATTGACCAAATAGCGGCTGGTCTGCGCTACGTAGAGGGCATTCAGGGGCTTGATGCTGATAAGCCCCGTGGCCTCCGTTGCGCTCGTGGTGTCGGCGCAGGCCGAGACGTAGAGGGCGGTCTCCTTGTAGTCCTTGTCCTCAGTAATGATGGGCGTGGGAAGCGGCCAGTCGTCGTAATCAACATCTATGGTCTGGTCGCGGCGCGTCCCTCCGCTGCTGGGGCACGCCGCTTCCGCCTCGGTCTCGCCCGCCCTCAGTGGCCACTTGACGGTCAGCCGAAGCTCCCCGGTCGCCGCCGACGAACTGCGGGTGGTGGGCGGCCCGTCCGGGGCCTGGAGGTTGGCCCTTATCACCTGCATCTTTGCGGTGCGGCCCTTAGCGAAGTATGCCATGTTCTGGGGGGAGAGGGGGCGTCCGTCAATCTCGATATGATGGATCGGGAGGCAGCGGTTGGCCGACCCAACCACCCCGCAATCAATAGAGGCCGAGGCGCTGGGGTACAGGACGTACTCCTGAGACTTGGCGGCGACGCTCCGCTTCTCGGCGTCCGTGAGTTCATCGTCGTACTTCCAGTCCCGCAGGAACTTGTGGAAGAGCGTGGACGCATTGATGCACTTGGTCCACTCCCGCATGATGAATCTTGACCGGTTGCGCTCCTTGTAGGTGATGTTGCAACCGGAGACGGCATCGTCCTTGAAGGTCTCGTCGGCGGTCCAGCGGTTGCGCTCGTTCCATATCTTGCCGGTGGCCCGGTCCATCACCGCCAGCGTCCGCCAAGTGAAGTCATGGCGCAGGCAGGCGTGAAGGTACGCATGGTTGTACGTGCTCGCTAGGCCGGGCGAAGAACAGCCGTCCTGACTCCAGTCCATCCATGAGTAGCGGGGATTCACGCGTATCTCAACATAATCCGCAACCCACTCGGAATACTCGATGTCCCGGATGAAATTGATATGGTCCATACGTATCGAACCGATGGGATAAAGCACCGGCGGCGGCTGAATGGCGGCTTGGGCCGTGCCTTCACTGGACACGGCGGCAACGAGGAGGGCGGCGATTAGGAACATGAAAACAAGGGTGATTCTAATTATTACACAACTCCAATTGGAAATGGCGGGGGGACTACCAGGAGGATGGGTCACCGGTCAGGAACCCCGGAAGCCCCGGCCTGTTCAAGGCGTCAAGCACGCCCTCGCTCACGAGGGGGGCCGCTACCTCCGGTTCTTCCTGGGCCAGACGCTCAAGTTCGGCAGTCCACGCCTCCTCCTGGGCCTCGAAAAGCCCGTGCTCCATGCCGCATTCCACCGAAGGCGTGAATAGGCGTTCTTCGAGGGCCTTCTCAGCGTCGGTCTGGGCCTCGGTGCGTGCAATGTAGTCGAGGGGATGTTCGTACTTCTGCCAGATGAACAGGATGTCGGGAGCAACCCGTCCATATCCCCGCTCCGAAAGGCAGTCAAGGACATTCTCTTTGGCCTCCACCACATCCGTAGCAGCGTCGCCACCGGCCCTGAGCCGGCCCCAAATGTCGTGAAACTCAGCCACCGCTGCGTCCATGTGTTCCCCCAGTCCCTCAAGGCAGGTTTGCCGCTCCTGCCGCCACCTTTCTCGGTCGATGGCGAAACAACGGTGTGGGCCTTCCCTGAAGAGGAGGGAGATGTAACTGGACATGAATTCCGTTCCACAGGCAAGCTGTTCCTCCACCGTGCCCAGGCCGTTGCAGGCTTCCTCAATCGCCAGGGTGGTCTGATCGGCGCACCATTCCACAAACTCCGCGTCCCCCTCCTTGTCGGTGGATGGCCCGAACACCCCGTGCATCCGGCAACCGTCGAGTCCCTGCGGGTGTGCGGGTGGGGGCGCGTAGGTGGGTTCCGGCGACTCCGGCAGCGGGGGCTTGGTTGGCGGTTCCTGGAAGTAGGGCGTGGCCCGGGTCGGCTTGGGAGGCTGGGGAGGCTGGGGAGTCCCAGACCCTATCCCGGATGCGGGCCTTTCCGGGTCGTCGGGGTGGGGCGTGACCGGCGGGGTCGTGGCATCGGGCGATTCCGTTGGCTGGTCCGCCTGGGCCAGCGTCCTTTCGGCCGGGGCAGATGGCCCGCAGCCTGCCAATACCACCATGCCAAGCAATAACGCCACGGCGGCGAATAGGATCGATTTGAAACGCAGCATTGTATATCCCTCCTAAACTAAAGCCAAGGTGAAATGCGCAGATGGTGGGGGTCAAACGACGGAGCCGGGTCATTCTCCAAGTACGGATGAGAGGGATTCACCGGCGCAACCCAGCTGATCATCATCGCCACTTAAATGTACATCCCACCTTGGCTTTAGTTTAGTACTACAGTCGCACATCCAATGCCAAGAATTTTAGTCGGCGTTGATAGTGACAGCGCCGGGCTCTGGCCTGATGCCGCCGTCTCCACCGGGACCAGCCCAATACAAAGTCCGCTTGGTGGGTGGGCGTCCATACCAGCCGGCAGAGCAACCGGCGCACCTCGGGCACCGTCAGCGGTATCAGTCCTTCCTGCCGTTCCGGGCAGCCCTCTTTTCGTATGAGCCCCCTTGATCTGCCGCCGCCCGGTACCGGGTCACCGCCAGATAGGCCAAGGCCAGCATCGCCAGGGTGATGTGACGGTACCAGCCGTCCCACCGGCGCACTTCGTACTGGTCCAGTCCCACCTGGCCCTTGGCCTCCTCAAAGCATTCCTCGATGGCCCACCGGACTCCGGCCACCCTCACCAGTTCCTCCAAAGCGGTACAGGACGGGCCGAAGCACACGTAGTAGGCCAATTCCCCGGGTTTGGCCAGGCTGCGCCGAACCAGCAGCCAATAGCCCTTGCCCGGTTCCTTTAGAGACCTCATCTCCACCCTGGCCCAATCGTAGACCCGGGGTCCCTTGGCGCCATCGCCCGCGCTGCGCCGTTGCCAGCCGGACTCGTCAACCAGGGCCGCCAGCCGGTCCGCTCTCACCTGGCGGGGTCCCTCTTCCTGCCAGACCCACAGCTTTTCGTTGCTCTTGACGGCCAGCACATGGGACATCCCTTCCTGTTCCAGCCACATCCGCAGGCGGCGGTCGCTGCCGTAGACCACATCCCCGGTAACCCAGGCGAAGGGAACTCCCGCTTCCAGCGCGCGTTCCAGCATCTCCCGGGCTAACCGGGGCTTGGTCTCAAAGGAGACCTCCTCCGGCACTCCGGCTTCCCGCCGCCGTTCCCGATCCTCGGCCCATGCTTGAGGCAGGTACAGTTCCCGGTCTAGTAGGGTTCTCCCCCTGGCGCCGGCGTAGGCCAGGAATACCCCAATCTGGCAGTTCTCGATCCGCCCCCCCGTGCCGCTGTACTGCCGCTGCACCCCCACTGACTTGGCACCCTTCTTCAGAGCCTGTCCTCGTGAAAACGGGGAAAGCCGGTTTCGTCCACCACCAGCACCCCCCCCCCGGAATCTCCCAAGTGCTCCAGCACGTAGCTTCTCAGAGCCTGCCCCCGTGAACACGGGGGTCATCACGAACCAGACCGTCATCCCAACGGTAACTGGACAGCAGGCGCTGCACCCCGTCGGGAGTGGCGTCGCCCGCCTGCTCCGCCAGTGCCAGCCGTTCTTGCGCTCGACGGGGCTGAGCAGGCTCCGCCAGTACTCCAGCGCCCGTCTGCGGGGCTCGGGGCGCCGGAACCGTCCCGCGATGCACTCATGCACCCGTTCGATGCCTTCGGCCCACCGGACCACTTCCGCCACCTCGTCCCCGCTCGCCATCACCACCACCCCTCACCACCCCTCAACTAACTCAATTCTACCTGCTGTTGATCTGCGACTGTAGTACTAAACTAAAGCCAAGGTGAAATATACATTTCTGTGACGTCAGAGAAAATTGCGAAACTCTTTAGTTGCCGAAGGACCAGAAGAATAATAGCGTGAATAGGATTCGTCGGCCATTCAAAGTGGGGAGATTCGTCAAATACTTCAACGGTATTCGTCCCCAATTAGCAGTCGCAAGCTCATCTGGGTAGTTTCGCAATTTTCTCGACGTCAATAGATGGTTGACATACCCGAGCATAGCTCACCTGAACGCAGACCATAATTGGTCTGCCGTCGTTCCCTCTCATCTTCTGAATGCACATCCCACTTTGGCTTTGGTTTAGAAGGGCAACAAGTCCTCTGGGGCGCACCGGGGCGGATTGAGAACTGTCAGATTAGCCTATTCCTTTGACGGAGTGACAAAGCCGTCCTGAATGGGGCGATGTTAGCTGTTGTAGCAAGAACTGTAATCCTTTCTCTGTGCTTGCTCTTGCTGGTGGCGGCGGCCTTCGTCATACACTTTGCCATCGGGTGGACGACCTTCGAGCGGGAGGACTTGCAGTTCGGGGCCACCTTTTTATCGACGTGGTTGATTGTGGTCTGGCCGGCCTCCATCCCTCTGAGTTTGGCAGTAGTTCTGCTCCACCGGCGTTCGCGCCTGATCGCCTATCTCTGCGCCGTGGTGCTGGTTCCGCTTTCAATAGTCGGCTTCATAGTCGCCGGCCTCCTGCAATCGGAGATTGTTGTCATTGCTGTAGCAGCGCTTTCCCTGCCGGCGTGGCTTGCCCTGCTGGTGATCAAATTGTGGCAGAGCCGGCCTTGACCAGCGTATCCACATGGCAACCTGCCCTTGCCCGTCAGGGCATCTCCCATGAGTGGCTACGGACCCAGTAGAAGCCTCCGGAGCGGTTCCTGGTGAGATCGTCGATGGTGTAGCCTTCCTTCCTGGCCATGAGATCGTAATAGACGAGGGTGCGGCCTATCCATACGACCGGTGTTGCCAAGGCGAGCGCAGCCATAAGGACGAAGGTGAACGTGATAAGGAAGTAGTCCGGCGCTGTGAAGCTCCAGAACGTTGTGAGGTTCACGAAGATGACGCCATACGCCGCCGCTGCGAAGCACCACGCTACCAATGTGTACGATGTGTATACGACGCCGCTGGCGAACACCCTCATGTAGATGTCTAGCCGCCACAACAGCGGGATGCCAGACGCCTTTCGCCCGAACATGATGCTGTCGACGAAGAAGGACCAGTTGATGAGCATGGAGAGAAACAGCGATAGGATCATCGAGAAGAACATGCCACCTGAGTGCCACCGGTCCACTCCGAGTACGGAATAGATAGGCATTCCGACGACGAATAGAACGAGGACGAAGAAGCCCAGGACCGTCAGGAGGCCGGCCGAGATGCTGAGTAGGGTCAGTGAGGCGGCCTTGCGGCAGGCCAGTTTGAAGCAGTTGACGATGCTGATTCTCCCTTCCACGTAGTATTGACTGACTGCCATGACCGTCGCCGCTCTTGCGAGGACGTAGGGGATCGGTACCAATGCCAGTATGACACCGTCTAACAGCAAGCCGAAGTACAACCCGGGGCCGCCGAGATGGGCATCGGGGTGCATTGAACTCAGTAAGAGCAGACCCAAGTACAGTCCTGCTGCCAAGACGGCCAGCGACGGCTGTGCGGCCAGGGAGATGAGAAGGAAGCGGCGGTAGTTGCGGAGATATATGACCGCCGTCTCTTTGAGCAGGCCGCCGAGACCCATTGGGAAGTGGCCGCACGACCGCGCGCAGGCGGGTGGGGAATGGTGCCGGCCCGGCTCTGTTGCGGTCAATTGGCCGGACTCCTATATGCCACTCTTCTCTCTCCGCGCCGGAACCGGCGGAACAGAAGGTTGTACTCGAACTCCCAGCAGAACGCTCGCTCGCTGCGCACCGAGTAGAAGGAGATCAGCAACGGTGCCTCCAGCAGACGGCTACGCCGGCGTCGACGCTCGGCCCACCTTCAAGTAGATCTCATCGAACTCCGGCGACAGATGCTCCAACGCCTCGTCGACAATGATCTTGATGATGCGGATTAGGATGGTCTTGGGGAACCCTCTCTTTCAGGTCCACGAAGGCCAGCATCATTCCTTGTAGACTGGGTTTCCTCATGGGAAGGTCACCTCCGTTCCGTCTTGGAGGTATCCTGCCCCACAAAATCGTTTTCAGCGGCGCTTCCTGGGTCATGGAATCCATCGACAAGCCTGTCCCTGATTAGCCGAGGGACTCAGGATGAGCAGGTAAGGCCAGCACGCTATCTCCGATTTGATAGCCCAGCTAATCAAGCCGTTGGGCCAACTCCGGAGCTACACCGCCAACCTGCACCTCAAATGAAGGTTCTTGATTTTGTGTGGTTTGGTGGCCAGGGACCTGGATATCCCCTCTTATCTTCCCTCGTTTTGCCCAGCCGCTCCCTCCGGCTGCGCGGACTCTCCCAAGTCCACTGCCAGCCCTAACGTCTCGGACTCCACCCTAAGCCCCGTGGCGCCCTTCGGTAGGTCAAACACCATGACAAAAGTCCCGTCGAATCCGGGACCAACCCAGTCGACCGGGCGATTGCCGTCCACCATGTTTATGAACTCGGTCTCCAGGTCGCAGTCCGCCAGGTAGGCACCTTGTATCCATTCGCGTTCTCTGTCGTCCACCATGACGAAGTCGTACTGGATCTGGCTGGGTGGGTCTATCCCGGAGTTGGCATCGTTGAAGACCGTATAATAAACGGCGACGAACACCCCCTGGGACTCCGAAGTGCCATCTCCGCAGTAGGTTTCCTCTACGGCCTCCACACGCTTCACGTCCCTGAAATTCAGGACTATCTCTCCGGCCGGATCACGCCGCCCCAACCAGTAGTCTGCCAGCGCTCCGGCGTCGACGCGTATCGTGTCTCCCAGTCCATGCAACGCCAGCGCTACGGGCGTTTCCGTCGAGAAAGCGCCAGTCTCAGGCGTGGGGCAACCCGCGTCCCAGTTCTCCTCTTCTCTCCACCATTCGCCATCCTGCCAAACCCAACGGCTCCCTGTAACGTATGGGTCCGCTCCAAGAGGGACGCTCATATAGGACCAGTCCAATTTCGCAGTGCCCTCTTCCCCCTTTTCCCCTCTGTCGAAGGCTTCGGCTGTGTCGTAGACGTCGGCGACGGAGAAGGTCATAAAAGCGCCTTCCCATATCTCCCAGCGCACGGCCTCCATCCCCAACTTCAATCCCTCGACAAACTCGGCCTCCCCACACACGGCCTTGGACCGGGAGCTGGAGTATTCGTATACGCGAGACCAGTCACCACTGTTCAGGGCTTCGGCCATCCCTTGCGCCCGCTCTCTCAGCCTCTCCACCGTGGGCCCAGGCACGGCTGGGGGTATAGGGGTATAGAGGTAGGAGCGGGTACCAGGGTCGGGATTGGCTTCAGTGTGGGTGACGGCGCAAGCGTAGGTGTTGGAGTCGGGAGCGGATACGACGTGCGCAGTGCGGTGGGTGCGGTAACTGGCGTGTTTGTGGCAGGAACGCTGTTGGTTGGCGGTCCCACTCGCTCTGTGCAGGCCAGAGTAAGTAGGACCGCGATCAAAAGCGCTGCCGTCCCAGACTGGGGGAACCTCAGCATACATTTCCTCATAGCCGACGAAATGACCAAGAATATGCCATAGCGGCGTCACCGTAGACTAGGAAAGGTCTGAATAAGTCTCAAATCGCCGTGATTTCAGCTACGGCGAGTAGCGAGTTTCCCTACTTATTCAGAGGTTCCCTAGATGTCACTGAGCAGCATGCACAGGCAACTGTGACCACCTCCGTTTGCCGCATCCTGAGGAAGCACGGGCAACCCCAGGGCAATCGCGTCTTAATTCGTGACGTCCAATACCCCATGATTTCCGAGGGATTGGCAGGGCTTGAAGCCTCTGATAACACGCTTGGCAGTTGAATCGTGGGCAATTCGAGGGGCTGGCGCAGACCCGGGAGCCAGCGAGACGGCCTCCAAGCGGTACAAATCGTACCTTATCGCCTGTTTCGATAGATGTTATTGACAGCATTTTAAGACGCAATTGCCCTGTTCCAGTTCGCTCCGGAGCCTCACCGTCTTGTCGGGCCCTATACTCTTCGGACCTATGTAACTCAGGGATATCGACCCACCCGGTCGGTGGGCCTCAATGAACACCTCAATCCTCGCCGCGACGGGCCTCCCGTTGAATCGCCGGATACAATTGCGAAACTCTGGCTGCTCCTTGACTCGTGACGAGTTGTATCGTTCATGTAAACGAAATAAACGAAACCGTTTTAGGGACGCGGCGCTACTGAGCCAGGTACTTCGGGGCCTTACTCGGAGTTATGGGATGTTTGGTTCTCCCCGAAGCATCAGCCCGCGGGTTTCCGGGTAGGGTGCCCGGACCAATCCGCAGCATCAGCCTGCGCCGCGGTACTGGCTGGGCCTGGGCCTCCGGGTCAGGCATCCCCTGATACCTCATCCGAGGCCTTGCGCCGGCATGTTTGGTTCGGGTCGCTGGGGACGGGTCCGGGGGTGCCCGCCCGGGTTCTGCGCCGGCAGGGGAGGGAGCTATCGGAGCGGTACTCTGAACCTGCTCTTCCAGCCGGTAACGCTGGCCCATCTCTTGCCTCATGCGAGCTGCCTGTGGGTCCGAAGAGAACTCTGGCCCTGGGGTGCCCGAGGCAGCAGAAGCCTGCGCGCCAGCCCCTTCTGGCGGCTCGGCGAACGCATCAGGGGCCGGTATAGAGGCTTCTGCCCCACCCGAAGGTTCCGGGGCGATGGGCAGACTGCTCACGGGAAATGCGCCCGGCTCCGGGTCATCATGGTTCCGGCTGAATCCCACGTTGGAGTAGGACCCGATGGGAGGCCGTTGCCCTCGCCGCACTCCCAGGACAAGGCCCAAGCTTATGCGATCATTGTCGTCCGCAACTGTAAAGGGACGGGGAGAAGAGTTACGTATCTCATCCAGCTTGTCTAGGAACGCCTCGGCATCGTCCAGAGCCGAGCTGATAGCATCGACGAGGCGACGATTCTCGTAGAAGTTCGTGTGCATGGAGTCCATGATGCTGGCATGGTTGGACAGGTCCGGGTCACCGAACTCCTTTCCAAGTTGGTCTGCAATTGCCAAGAGGGTGGCATGACCTTTGTGCTGCCAGCCTCTTTGAAGTGCGATGGCTTTCAGGGCGTGAGCTGCGGCTCCCCAGGTTTTCTCAGAGGCTTGTAGCCGCCGCCCGGCCTCCAATTCACGCTTTGCCAGGGGGATGAACCTTCGGCTCATATACACATGTTCTTCGATGCTCGCCTCGCCAGGCTCGGGAAGTGGCGGCAAGGTTGTCATGGCAATCCTCCCTTGATGGCAATAGAATTATACAACATCATCGGACCGGCATCAGGAGGTTTGTTGCGCTCGCTGCCAGCGTGAGGCTTAACTTGCCTGAATGTCCACAGGCCCTAAACTAAAGCCAAGGTGAAATGTACATGTCGCCAGACGGCACTGTCGGTGCCTACCCAGTTGGGGCCTGAAGGTGATATGAGGAACCGTGGATTCTTTTCGGTCGTCGTCAAGACCACCGAAATGCACATCCCACCTTGGTATTGGTTTAGTACTCGGTCAATCTTGGTTTTGAGGGTGGCAGCGGTGATTGACTGGTAGTGCTAATCTTTGGGTAATTGGTGTTGCTGTGAGGTGGTGGTGTGGTCAGGGAGAAATTTGCGGTCCGGCTGACGCCGGAGGAGCGCAACCAACTGGAGCATATGGTCCGGGCGGGGAAGAGTTCAGCTAGGGTTACGACCCGGGCCCGCATCCTGCTCAAGACCGACGAGGGCTGGCCAGCGCCCAAGGTGGCCCAAGCTCTGGATGTGGCCGAGGGCACGGTGTTCCGCATCAAGCGGCGCTTCGCCGAGGACGGGTTGGACGGGGCGCTCAGGGACCGGACCCAGCCCCACCGGTACCGCAAGCTGGACGACCGGGGCGAAGCCCATCTCATCGCCCTGGCCTGCAGCCCGGCCCCCGAGGGCCACGACCACTGGAATCTGCCCCTGCTGGCGGACCGGATGGTGGAGTTGGGAGTGGTCGAGTCCCTGTCCCACGAGACGGTGCGCCTGCACCTGAAAAAAACGCCCTCAAACCGTGGCAGAAGAAGCAGTGGTGCATTCCCAAGGTGAGCGCCGACTTCGTGGCCAACATGGAGGATGTCCTGGATTTGTACGCCGAACCCTTTGACCCCCAAAGGCCGGTGGTCTGCTTCGACGAGACATCCACCCAGTTGCTGGCCGACGCCCGGCCGCCCCTTCCGGTGGAGCCTGGACAACCCAGGAGGGAGAATTACGAGTACCGGCGGGAGGGCACCCGCAACCTGTTCCTGGCCTGCGAGCCCCTGGCAGGCTGGCGGCACGTGGCGGTTACCCAGCGGCGCACCACCGAGGACTTCGCCCATCAGATGCGCTGGCTGGTGGATGAAGCGTACCCCCGGATACCCGTAATCCGGGTGGTTCTGGACAATTTGAACACCCATCGCCAGGCGTCGCTGTACCAGACCTTTCCGGCGGGAGCGGCGCGGCGCATCGCCAGGAGACTGGAGTTTCACTACACCCCCAAGCATGGCAGCTGGCTGAATATGGCGGAGATCGAGTTCAGCATCTTCTCCCGCAGTTGCCTGAGGCAGCGTCTCCCGGACGAGGAATCCCTCTGCCGGGAGGTTCACGCCCTGGAACTGGAGCGAAACGAAGCTCAAGCCCGCATCAACTGGCGCTTCAGCATCCAGGATGCCAGAACCAAACTCCACCGCCTCTATCCCCTCAATTCCTGACTTGACCGAGTAACTAGTCCTTCGGGTTCCCTAAAGCTCCCTATCCTCCTAAAAGACTTCCTCTTCGACCGCCGTATCCAGGAATGTTCTCCCGCCACCATCCGGGACTACCGGGATGAGTTGGCCTCGTTCATCCGTTTCCTCGAGGACAACGACTGTACAGAGGCCGACCAAGTGGGACCGGTCCACTGCGGTCTTTCTTGGCCCATCTCCAAAACCTGGGCCGGGCCCAACCACCGTCAACCGGGCCTTCGGGAACGTCCGCGCGTTTTTCAACTGGGTGGTCTGCGAGGACTATCTGGCCGTCTCCCCCTGCGCCAAGATCAAGGTGCCCCAGGTGCCCCAGGTAATCAAGCCCCTGATCTCCCAGGAACAGTTCGAGCAGATTCTCTCACTGTGCCCAGCCAACACCTAACGGAGGTCAGACGCCGCGCGATGTACCTCTTCCTGCGTCACTCCGGTGTGCGCGTGGGCGAACTGGCGTCGCTCCGGTTGGACGACTTGGATTGGGAGCGGCGAAGGGCCAAGGTGTATGGCAAAGGGGCCAAGGAGCGATTCGCCCCCTATGGTAAGGACGGGAGGTGAGTCTGCAATAAGGCCCTTGGTGGGAATCAAGTAGCAGACACACAACCGGCATTCCCTCCTTGTGGTGATACGTCGTGCGCCAGTTTTGACCGCTAGCAAGAATTCGCCGGAAATTGCGCCACCAATGCAAAAGTGGTGCTGCGTACCGTGAAGTTGGAACCACTTTCTCCGGGTTTGACTTTCAGCAGGTGTTCTTGGTTTCCCGGTCTACTGTTTGGTCCAAGTGTGAGCATCTTGCCATCATTATTTATGAACACTATGATGCTGCAATGAGAACTACACTGACACTGGATGATGACGTAGCAGACGCTCTCCGAGAGCGGGCCAAACTCCTAAACCTGCCTTTTAAACAAGTGGTGAACGACGCCCTGCGCCGGGGGTTGTCGCCCGAGGCAAAGAAGCCTTCGACCCCAGAATACCGGATCGTCCCTAATCGCAGCGCGTTCGCCCCAGGTATCGACCCATTGAAGCTGAACCAGATCAACGATCAGATTGAGGTCCAGGATTTCGGCGAGGCCGGCGCAAGGTGATAATCCCGGACCTAAATCTACTGGTCTACGCCCACAACGATGGAGCCCCGTTTCACGACTCGGCCAAGCTCTGTTGGGAGGGACTGGTCAACGGAGCAGAACGAGTCGGCGTCCCATGGATCGTGATAGCCGGTTTTGTGAGGTTGATGACTCATCCCAGGGTTCTAGCCCGCCCAGTTGACCCAGAGGATGCGGTTGACCGCGTTCGCGAGTGGGTTCCAGTTCCCACACGTTATGCCGATCAATCCAGGGGCCGACCACCTCGTGCTTTTCCGGCGGAATGTACTTGCCGCGGGAGTTGGCGCCAATCTAGTGACAGACTCGCACATTGCCTCATTGGCGATGGAATATCAGGCCGAAGTCCATTCCAACGACACTGACTTTAGCCGTTTCCCCGGACTCCGCTGGTGAAACCCCCTCTGAAAAAGGTGAGGTAATTTCGACCCGAAGACCCCTTCGTGATCGGATCGTAGACCGGCGCCGTGGGCTGATGGGACCACGATAGTGGCAAAGGCTCCCGTCCCTGGAGGACGATAGGACACGGCCTCCATAGGGGTGCTCCGCAACACCCTGTACTTGATCAATCAGGCGGGGCCAATTCGAAAATTGCCCGGGTCACAGTTAAGGCGATAGTGCCGCCGCTAACTCAAAAGTGGTACTGCGTAACGTCAAGTCCGGCCCCACCACTTTGGGAAAAAACAAGAACCTTCGTGTTGCGGTTCGTTCTGGACCTATAGGAAGGCAATCGAGCCTATTATAAAAAGTGACGCCCTTAGAAGGTTGACTGAGTGCTAGGGCCGGGGTACTCTCGTCCAGTGAATGACTTGTCTGCTCTTGAGGGAAGGTCACTACCCCGGACAAAGAAGCAATTATTGTTCGCCAGGCCATCCTACTTCGTTGAGCCACTCAGTGAACTTGTCAAAGGCATCAAGTATATTCTCCGTGGCCGCCCCCACTACATTCCACAGAAACACCGACAGGATGACTAAACCAAGCACAGCCAGCACCCAAAGCCAACCGCTCTGCCGGCTTTGCTGAGTCGTCGTCCGCCTCTGAGCTCGTCGATAATCCCACGGCTTCATGCTGGCCGGATGTTTCCACAAGCCGAGGCGGCGGGACCGGGCCGCCTCCTCGCCGGCTGCGAAGCCCAGTCCCGGAGGGCCACCAAATGCACGGAACCAATAGGCATGGCCCTGCTCGACCATTATTCGGTTGATGGACCGGTACCGGTCTGCACTCGGAAAATACAGCAGCGCCACCAGGCGGTTGTAGCGGTCTACGTCCAGGACTTCCATCAGCAGCCCCTCGGTGTGCCGCTCCACGAGCTTCCGCAGTTCCCACTGCGCCTGCTGTCCGTAGGCTTGGTCCCGCTCCGGTGCATCGATGCCAAAGAGACGTACCGGGTACGTCCGCTCTCCTCTGTTGGGAGACAGAGCCACCCAGAGAGAGTCGCCGTCAGGGACAGATGTAACCCAGACCCAGGCAACCTTGTTGGTGAGCTGATAAGGAGGTATGGGATTCTGAGGACGGGTCATTTCGCTTTTCACCGGGGCGAACGGTATCTACCTCTATAGGACAATTCTACAGCTTGAATGAGCGCAAGTTCCCATTGAACCTGTCAGCAAAGATGCGAACCTAGGCTGTCAGGAACGAGAGGCTCGGATAAACTGGAGTAAGTCTTGATGCGGGTTAGGAAAAGGGCACAAGGATTCTGGCGGGGACCAAGTGTCGTCTGATGGGTCCACTATCTGACTGGAAATTACCGGAAAAGGGACGACGAGGTTGTTGTTTGACACTCCGGTGAATCCCCCGACCACCTGGACTCTTCCGTCGTCCAACAGCACGGCGGCATGTTCAAATATGGGCAGCGGAAGAGGCGTTGCAACGAATTCGACCTCTGGTTCACGGTTGAACCTTCGAGGCCGAAAAGGTTGAGACTAGCCGACGCATCTGCCTCGAAACCCTGGTTGGTAGCAGTTGTTGTGTTTCCCGTCGAGCCCCCTAAGGCATCGTCCGGCGTCAGATGGGGGGTTAGTATCTGGTGCCGGTCGCAGGCCAATAGAAACCACACGAAAATCAAACAAAAGGCGTCAGCAAGCGTCAACCTATTCAAGAGCTTTTAACCCTCTGAGCCGCAGGGCGCATTCTTGATGATAGTCTCACCATCCGGGTCGACCACCACTCTCAGGTAGTGCTCGAATTCAGCCAGGTACCCCCAATATTACGTCCGGCCGTCGGCTTGCACCTGGGAGTAGACGGGGTTCTCCACGACCGCTGTTGCTTGTTTCAGGGAGATGACCCGGTCCGTCATTCGCTAATTCAGGTAGGGCTGGCTGAATTGCATCGGCCTCCGGGTGTTGACCTTCCAGTCCTCCATTGTACAGGGAACCCCCCCTTGCCACTCCCAGCAAGAGGGTCCAACTTCAGGGCAATCGCGTCTTAAACTTTGCCCCTAATATCCATTTTGAAGATTGATGCGATGCCAGCCTAACACGGATTTGTCGGTTCAGGATGGGTTGCCTTTCCATCGTGGCCCTTTCGGTGACGCCGGTAAATGACCGCCGGTGGCCTTCGGCGAGCGGGTGACGGTGGACGAGGGGCGAACCCTCCGAATAGAGGCGTCGAGACTTCTGGCAAACGACACCGACGGGGAAAACGACGCGCTGCAGGTGGTAGGGGTTGGCGGGGCCGCCAACGGAACGGTCTCGCTGGAAGGAGCGGCCATCGTATACCAACACGATGGCTCGGATACTACCAGTGACAGCTTCCAATACATCGTCAGCGACGGTAAAAACCCCCGGACCGGTACGGTGACGGGTCGCGGTTACCCCGAAGGATGAATTGCCTTGGTTGGTGATATTGGGGCTGCCGCTCGGGATAGGGTTGCTGGGCGCGGTGTTATGGCTGGCCTTCAGGGCTGGAAGGACCAGACAGGCTTAGCGCGTCCCGGCTTGGGTTTGCCAATGGCGCCCGAGGGGTTTCCCGGCGTCTACCGACCGCCGGCGGATCGGCCTCCGTCCACCATGTACACGCCGCCGGTGCAGAAACTGCTCTCGTCGCTGGCCAAGAATAGCATCAACCTGGCAACTTCTTCCGGGTTTCCATAGCGCCGTAGAGGAATCCGAGCCGCGGCGGACTGCTTCATCTGTTCAACGGTTATTCCCGCATCGTCCAGGGACGCCACCCGCATCTCCTCGATGGAGCGCATCATCCGCGTCTCGATGGGCGCGGGATTGACGGTGTTGACCCGGATGCCCAGGGGAGCGCCCTCCATGGCGGCGGTGCGCATCAGGCCGATGACCGCGTGTTTGCTGGTGGTGTACGCCGACATATCCGGCCCTGCGCCGATTCCCGCGGTGGAAGAGGTGATGACGATGCTGCCGCCTCCCCGCTGGCGCATCACCGGCACCACGTACTTGATTCCCAGCCACACGCCCCGCACGTTGACCGCCATCACCCGGTCGAAGACATCGATGGGATAGTCCACAATGGGCGCTAGGGACCCTTCGATGCCCGCGTTGGCCAGGTAGACGTCGATGCCGCCCCAACGGTCAACCGCCGCCTGGACGTAGCTCTGGGTCTGGTCGGGTTGTGTCACATCGGCCACCGCGTAGCTGGCCCGGTCTTCGCCGATGGACCCCACCACGTTCCGCAGCGTCCCCTCGTCCAGGTCTACCAACGCCACCCGCGCGCCTTCCTCGGCGAAGAGCCTCGCCGCAGCCTGGCCGATACCACCGGATGCGCCGGTTATCAGGGCCGTTTTTCCATCAAGACGGGCCATATACCATCTCCTTCCACCGTACTTTTATCCATCCGCAGCAGTCCCTCCGGGTGCGTTGTCGCAGTCGCCTGTAACCCCTCTGCGGCAAGGGAGCCGAGGCGTACCAACATAGTAGGCAACGGCGGGTGTGAAGTCAAAAGTAGGTTGTTGCGCCAGGGAATCGCATATAGGGCGGGCTGTGGGGTACTGTATTAAGAATTTTTGAGTTGGTAGTGGCGTTGCAAGGAAAGTCCGTCGAAAGCGATTGGATTACCGGCACGGTGCAAAGATTTCGATTCATGGCTTGCTTCGGCATATTGAGGCCCACAATCGGTCCAGTGCCTTAAGCGATCAACCCCGTGCCTTGCCAAGGCATCGGTACATCTACCTACAGTTGATGAGCCCTTAGCTATCACAAGAACGTGGTAGGATAGTTGAATAAGGGATTCCGTGTTTGAATCGTTGTGCCGAGGTTCGGTATCCCAGGGCCTGATGGGGTCTCCGGTTGTTGTAGAAGTGGAAGTAGGTCCCCAGCTCCTTCCTGGCTAGCAGCGCCAGCGTAGGCCTTCAGGTGGACCTCCTGTCCTTCACTGTGCGCCACAACCGTTCCACAAAGATGTTGTCTACCTACCCTTGCCGTCTTGGCTGATTTTCACCCAGTGGTCCTGAAGCATCTGGGTGAACCCCTGGCTGATGAACTGGCTCCCCCCCCCCGAGTTCGCGGGGGCAGGCTCTGGTCGGTATTGAATATCTCCGGACTGCCTTGCCCCAGCGCTTCCTTCAACGTGTCGACGCAGAAATCCGCCTCCAGAGCCTGCCCCCGACCACGATCGGGGGGGGGGGTGTTAGACAACCTCCAGGCCAGCACGTATCGGCTGTACCAGTCCATGATGGCTACCAAATAATGGAAGACTCCGACCGGCCCATGTATCAGCAGGTGGACGAGGCCGCCGAGGTATGCTGTTGCGCCAAGTCGCTGGGGGTTTCGGTTATTTACATGCCCGCAGCACTACATATCCCATCCCACCGTCCGAATGCAGCCGATGCAAATGCGGCCTGATTGGCTCCCGATGCCCAGGGGTTGAAGCTTCCGTCCATCTCGGATCGGATGGGTGCAGGTTGGGCTGGAAGTTGGTGACGTCGAGCAATACAGGGTGCCTCCGACGCCGGTACCAGGTTGGGCAGCGCTCGGGGTACGCCGGCGGAGCGGCTGCTGGAGGTGGTGCGCACGCACTGGAGCCAGGAGTGACCTTTGGGGAAGACCAATGCCGGGTGCGTAAAAGCCTGCCCCCGTGAAAACGGGGGACCACGCACCGCAGAACATGGCGACGTTGCGTCAGGATTTCCCACCACCTGCTGAAGAGGGAGACCAGCCTGAAGGTGGACATCCAGGGGAAACGCCTCCAGGCCGGTTGGAGGGAGGACTACCTGCTGAAAGTCCTACGCAGTTAAAACGCGATTGCCCTGCGTAGCCGCCCCAAATTGACGCTGGGCATGGCCCGCGATATATAATGTTTGCGATTGACAATTGCCCCGCCAAGGGAGCGCTGCCATGACATCTGATGACCAACGGGCAGTGACCGGGAAGAATCCGGGGCAGGTGGTCACGCTCACGGCGAGGCGGGCCACGACCACGCTGGACACGAAGGCCACGACCATTCGGCCCACGCCCACCACGAGATGGAGCGTCGTAGCCACGAGGGCCACGGTCACGCCGACCAACCCCACGACTACCGCGGCGCGAGCAAGCGCAGCCTGCTGATTGTCCTGGTCCTGATCGCCGGCCACATGGGGGTTGAAATAGCCGGCGGTATCCTTTCTGGAAGTCTGGGACTACTAGCCCACGCCACCCATATGCTCACCGACGCCGTTGCCATTGGCCTGGCGCTGTTCGCAATGTGGATTGCGGAACGTCCGGCAACCATCACGCGAACCTTAAAACGGCGGCCAGGCAGCCCAGCCCTGGGCCGGAGCCGCGGCGGGTTCAGCACCAAGGTCCACGTGAGCGTGGATAGTCTGGGCAATCCCTTGCGCTTCATCCTGACCGGAGGACAACAGCACGGCATCACGCAAGCAGAAGGGCTGATAACCGGCTATGTATGCTGATATTCCCTTGGTAAAGTCTCTGGATTCCAGGTTTCTCGGGTTTGACGAGTGAGGTAGAAACGGGTGGGAAGGACGGGAGGCTTGTGTCATCAGGATGCTATTGCTCCGACGTGTGACTGTCACAGGGTTTACCAGGGTATCCATTACAGAATAAACAGGGGGCGAAATGGCAATATACAGGGTATTTTCAGACGCCGACGGCGAGAGCCACATCGAGGAATTGAAGCTGGAGGACCACCCGGAACTGGGGGCGCTGATCAATGTGTCCGAGGTGCGGGTGCAGGAGTTTGACGGGTCGCGCCACAGGGACTTTCATCCCTTACCCGAGCGCAGGTTGATTGTCCATCTGTCGGGCGAGGTGGAGATCGGCGCCAGCGATGGCGCGAAGCGAGTGCTGCGGGCCGGGGATATTCGGCTGATGGAGGACATCACCGGCAAAGGACATTCGCATAACGACCTGACCCCATCGGCCGCGGTGTACGTCCTGCTGAACGACTGATTGACCTTTTTGCCTGGCATCGCCCGGGCAGCTTGGGAGATGTGTGGGGACCCTGGCAAAGTAGCCCAAGCTGTCCAAGTCTTCGATATTTCAATGGCGTCGACGGCGCTCCAAAGCCGAGACAGTGGATTCCCGCCTTCGCGGGAACGGCGGGTTGGGTGCGGGTCGGGATAGTCACACACCTTCTACGACAATCGGCTGTAACAGCGGTCAGGCATAAACAAAGGCCCTTGCTGGATCGCCAGTGGGCTGATGGTCGTACTTTCCCTTGCCGGAAAGTCTTTCCCATCGCTTGGGGGCGGGCTTTCGCCCAAGGAGTGGGACTGGTACAGAAAATGGGGCAAGACCACTCGTCACAAGACCCGGTTGATTAGTTCCAAAGTCTCATTTGAGATCAGATAATTGTTCAAGTTCTCTTTGGGTACCCATAGTATAGTCTCCGGGGCGGGTTTTCTATGCCCTTTACCCTCGGGATTCCCAACCGTGACGTATGACCAACGGCGCCATCAGTAATCCGGCCGGTCGGGCCCAGGTTTCCGGGTCTGGATTAGCTTGGCCTTTCCGCACCGCCGCCCCCGGTAGCGCCTACTACACGGTGTCATGGAGTAAGATGCTGACAATAGGGCACACTTGCTGCCAAAAGGCTTAGGAGGTCTCAGGTGTACAAGATCGGGATAGACGTTGGAGGCACCTTTACCGACTTCGTCGTAGCTGGCGAAGGGGGGCCGCCGCGTTTCTTTAAGACCCAGTCCACCACTGACGACCCTTCGATAGGCGTCATGACCGGATTGCAAGAAGCCGCCGCCGCGTACGGACTATCTTTGGACCAGTTGCTGGGAGACACGGACTTGGTGATCCATGGATCGACTGTCGCGACCAACACGCTGGTAGAACGGAAAGGGGCAAGGGTGGGGCTCATCACCACCGATGGTTTCCGTGACCTGCTGGAGATGCGAGAGGGATTGAAAGAGGACCGATACAACCTGCGGATGACGCCCGTCGAGCCGTTGTCGGCCCGTTACCTGCGGGTGGGCGTCCCGGAACGAGTTCGCGCCAGCGGTTTGGTGGAACGGCCCTTGGACGAGGCCGCGCTGGTGGAAAACCTGGAGTACCTGGTCCAAGAGGGGGCCGAAGCGTTGGCCGTCTGTTTCCTGTTCTCATACCTCAACCCCTCCCACGAACAACAGGCCTGGGAAAACATCCGCCGCCGCTTTCCAGACATGTACACTTCCCTCTCCCATGAGGTAATTCCCCAGATTAAAGAGTTCGACCGCCTGAGTACAACGGTGATTAACTCCTACGTCGGCCCGGTGTTCAGCCGCTATCTTTTGCACCTAAATGAGCGGTTCAAAGCATACCCCCAATTGAAAGACGTGCTGATCATGCAGTCCAACGGCGGGGTGGCCCCGATAGACGACTCCAGCCGAATGGCAGTACGGGCAATCCTGTCCGGTCCGGCGGGAGGTGTCAGCGCCGCCGCTTACATCGGACATTTGTTGCAGGAACCAAAGGTCATTGCCTTCGACATGGGCGGCACCAGCACCGACATTTCGCTGATCGAGAACGGGGTTCCCCACATCACCAACGAGAAGTTCGAGGCCGGATGGAAGATCGCCGCCCCGATGATCGACATCCATACCCTGGGCGCTGGCGGGGGCAGTATCGCCAGGGTGGATGAAGGAGGAATTCTCCATGTCGGCCCGGAAAGTGCCGGGGCTGAACCCGGCCCGGCGTGCTATGGCAAGGGTGGAGTCAAACCCACCGTCACCGATGCCAGCCTGGTATTGGGGTACTTGGATGCGAGCAATTTTCTGGGAGGCAAGGCGAGCCTCGACCCTGCCGCCGCCGAGCAATCCCTAGCTGAGGAAGTAGCCGCGCCGCTCAACCTTTCCAATGTCGAGTCTGCCTACGGCGTGTACAAGGTGGTCTGCACCACCATCGCCGAAGGCATAAGACTGATGTCGGTGCAACGAGGTGTCGACCCGCGAGAATTTACCATGATGGGATTTGGCGGCGCTTCAGGCCTCCATGCCTCGGAGGTTGCCCGGCAGCTACAGGTGGCAAAGGTGTACATACCGGCGTCGGCGCCGGTATTGTCGGCCTACGGCATGTTGAACACCGACATCAAGTACGATTTCTTCCGATCATATCCGGTGAGCCTGGACCGGCTGGACCTGAACGAGCTTAGGTCAATTTTGGGCGAACTGGCGGCCCAGGGACGGGATAAGCTCTCTGCCCAGGGGGTGGCCGGCGAAGCGGTGGAGATTCACTACTCTGCTGACATGCGGTACTTGGACCAAATCTACGAAGTCACCGTGCCGCTGCCCGACCCGACTCTACCGGACTCGGAATTTCTTGCCCGATTGACGTCTAATTTCCATCGAAGATACCAGGAGCTCTACTCCTACAGCCAACAGGACCAGGAGGTGCGGTTGGTCACCCTTCGGGCGGCGGCAGTCGGCAAGCTCCCCAGAATAGCCCAGCTTGACCGAATGGGGGGCGAGAATGCGGCTAGCCCCGTTGGCAACCGCCAGGTCTATTTGGGTGAATGGCGACAGGCGCCAACCTATGCTGCCGATTCCCTACCGGCTGGGGCGGAAATCGCCGGGCCGGCGATCTTGGAGTCGGATTTCACTACTATCCTGGTGTGGCCAGGCGACTACGCCACGGTCGATTTCATGGGTGGCATCGAGTTGAGCGTGAACCAGGAGGCCACCCCGGCCACCCAGGATGCGGCGTCCAACTCCGCCGGAGTGGATGGTCGGGACAGACTCGCGTATGACGACCCCATTACCCTGGCGGTAGTGGAGCACCGTTTGGAATCCATCGCCCAAGAGATGACCGAGGCAATGCTGCGCACAGCCATGTCCCAAATCCTCAACTCCAGTCGGGACTTTTCCACCGCTATCCTGGACGGTGATTGCCAACTGGTGGCCCAGGGAGAAGGCATACCGGTACACATAAGCGCGCTTCCTGTGGCCGGCGCCGCCGTTCGGGACTACTTTGGGGAGGACCTCTCCGACGGAGACCTGTTTATTCTAAATGACCCCTATTTTGGGGGCAGTCACCTGCCCGACATCACCATCATCCGGCCCATTTTTTACGAAGGACGGCTGCTGTTTTACGGGGTGAACCGAGCCCACCACAGCGATGTCGGAGGCGGCACCCACGGCGGTTATAACCCCAGCGCCAATGAGATATATCAGGAGGGCCTCCGCATACCTCCATTGAAGCTCTACGATAAGGGCGTCCCGCGCGCCGACCTGCTCCAAATGCTATCGGCCAATGTCCGGCAACCGGAGAATTTCCTGGGTGACCTTAACGCCCAGATAGGCTCGGTAATGCTGGCCGCCCAGAGAATCGAATCCCTGCTCGCCGACTACGGTCCCGACCGATTAATGGCGGTGGTAGCCGAAGTTTTGGACGCCACCGAGAGGCAGGTGCGTCAGTTCATCTCCGGATGGCCCGACGGTGTGTACTACGGGGAGTCGTTGGTAGACGACGACGGTTTTGACAGCAAGCTGGTGCCGATTCGGGCGAAAGTCACCATTGCCGGCGACTCCATGACCATCGACCTCAGCGAGTCCAGTCCCCAGGTTGAGGGGTTCATCAACAGCGCTTATGCCAACACCCGGTCCCTGGCCCACGCCGCGATTATGTACCTCGCGCCGATGGACGTGGCCCGAAACGAGGGTTCCATGCGGCCCGTCCAGATAATCGCCCCACGGGGACTCGTCGTCAACGCCAACCCTCCTGCGCCGGTGTGCATGAGCACCAACCACTGCGCCGAGGAGGTGGTGGAGGCGGTGTTCAAGGCATTGGCCCCCGCCATTCCCGGTGCGGTTTCCGCGGGTTTTTCCCGCCGGTTGCGTTACGCCATCACCGGTTTCGACCCAAGAACGGGGCGCCGGTTCATTTGGCACTTCTTCCTGGCCAGGGGCGGCGGTGGGGCCTCCTACGGCTGCGACGGGTGGTCCAACGTTGGTGAGATTAACGTGGCCGGAGGAATACGGTCGCCCAGCATAGAGGTAACGGAAGAGCGGTTCCCATTCTTCATCGAGCGCCACGAGCTGCGACCCGATTCAGGAGGATCTGGCACGTGGCGCGGGGGCTTGGGGGCAGTGTGCGACCTGGTCTACGAAGGAGAAGGACCCGCCTTGCTCAACACTGCGGGCGACGGCGTGGTTGTGCCACCCTTCGGGCTGTTCGGCGCGACCGACGGTCTGCCGCACCATTACAAGATCGTTTCCGGCGACGCAGAACGGGTGTTGGGGTCGAAAGAAGTGGGGGTCGTCGTCAATCCCGGTGACCACATCGTCTGCCTCTCCTCCGGCGGCGGCGGTTACGGCCAACCGGAAAACCGGGACAAAGACGCGTCGATATGGGACTTGAAGAACGGTTATTTGACCGGGTAGGGAATCAGAGCGGCGGCCAGCCTACTCCTCTGCTACCACTCCAGGCTCTTGTTGAACGCTCGCTCTATCACATTGGGTTTACGGTACAGTTCTCCGTTGTATTCCCAAGGGTCGTTGCGGCTGGACTTAGGACAGTATAGCACCCGGCCCCCAGGTTGTGCCGAAGTCGGCGCGGGCCGCCAGTTGCCCGGTAAAGGTGCTGGCGTCCTGCAAGGCCAGGTACACGGCGCAAGGGCCAACGGCGCTGGGGTCTACCCTTTCATGCCAATCGCGTTGCGTCCATGGGATTGCTGCGGAGCCCTCACTGCGCAGCGCGCCGGGGCTCAGGATGTTGACCGCGATGTTGTAGTCCCGCACTTCGTCGGCCAAGCAGAGGCTGAACATGTGGACCGCCGCTTTGCTGGCGCTGTAGAGGACGCCGCCGCCCTGGTTGGGGTCGGTGGCCATCCTGGAACCGAGGTTAATGATGCTGCCCCGCTGCTGCTCCATCATTATCGGAAGCACGGCCCGACTGCAAAGATAGGGGCCGCCTACGTTGACCCGCATGAGTTGGTCCCAACGGGCGGGGTCAATTTCCAGGATCGACTCCCCCAGCACCATGGCGCCGGCGTTGTTGAAAAGCACGTCGATTTTGCCGTAACGTTCCATCGCTTGACGGACCATTTCATTGACTTGAGACTCATCGGTGACGTCGCAGTCGATGGCAAAGACGTCTCCGCCGGCGTTCCTGATGTCTATGACCGTCTCTTCGAGGGTCCCGGCCAAGCCGGTTGGGGACTGGCTGCGGGCGCAAATGACCACGCTTGCGCCTTCCTTGGCGTACTCCTTGGCGATGGCCCGCCCCAGTCCCCGGCTGGCGCCGGTAACGATTGCGACCATTCCGTCCATCTGACCCATAGTCGGCCTCCCTACACGAGTTGGGCCTTGACCCACCCTTCGGCTATGGGCTCCCAACCGGAGCCCCCATTCCAATAGTAGTCGTCGGAATCCACCGGACCATCCCCGTTTCGTCGGGTGGGGGGCCGGGCTGGCCGGTGACTTTGGACCCTTCCCATCGCTCGGGGTGATAAGGGAAAGACTTTGCCGTACCCCCCACGCCGGGTTGAACGGTGTTGAGGGTTAGTAGGTGTTTACCTCACCTAAGTCGGAGACGCGGAAGATGGTGGGCAGGTCGGGCCGGAAGACCAGACGCCAGGCTTCCATGCCGTTCTGGCCGGCGGCGCCCCCGGCCCAACTACCGGCCATTTTGATGACATTGTAGATTTCCTCGGGGGTGGCCCCCGCCTGGTGCGCGGCGTGGACGTGAATCTGGATGTGATAGACCGGGTTCCGCATGGCGACGTAGGCGGCGATGCGGATTAGCTCTTCCGTCTTGCGGTCAAAGAGGGACTGGCCGCTGTGGTCAGCCTCCCAACCGTTGTTGCGGCTCCGTAGGGCGTCGATGTCCACCTCGGACAAGAAGTCGTGCATTCCTACACGGAAACCGCTGTTTCGGAGGACCCGATCACGTTCTGCTTGCTTCTCGCTTTCTGTGGTCATAATGCAACCCTCCTAGCTGTATTTGGTTCGTAGTGGTCGGTGGGGCCGAGTCTACCAAGCTGGATTGGGCGATGCAAGGAGCGGGGGCGTATGGCATGGCCTTTCGATGGTCACTGTGAGGGTAGCGAATGGTCTAAAGTCCCCGGACAACACAAGCCCCCACCTCTGGATTCCGGCCTCCGCCGGAATGACCGTGCCTCGGTTTCATTACCCGAAGCTGTGTGCTAAACTGCCCCATTCCGTTCGATGTAATCCCTCCAGGAGGTACGCTCATGATCATCGACACCCATACCCATGTGGTCAGCAGCGACAAGGTCAAGCACCCACTAGACCCCGGCGCACGAGGATGGTCAACCGAGGTCAGCAACGATGTCGAGGACTTGATTGCGGAGATGGACCAGGCCGGCGTGGAGTGCGCCACTTTGGTGCAACCCAACGGCACCTACGGCCTCGACAACTCCTACCAGTGCGACAGCGCCCAGCAGTACGCTCCTCGTACGGTGTCCGTGGGGATCCTGGACCCGGCAGCGCCCGATGCCGCGGACAAGCTCTCTTATTGGGTGAACGAGCGCGGCATGGTGGGCGTGCGCCTCCAGAGTGAGGCCGAGCCCGACGATCCCCGCTGCGACGCTCTCTGGCAGCGGGCCGAAGCCCTTGGCATCCCAATCTCCATCGGCGGCGGCGGTCAGCCGGAGAAGGTAGACCGGATGCGGAACGTGGGCGCCCGCCACCCCAACGTACTCTTTGCCCCAGACCACTTCGCCGGCTGGAGCGGCGCCGGGGACAAGGCCGCTATGACGACCGCCCTGGAAGACCTGGCCAAGCTATCCAATGCCCACCTGCGTATTTCCAGCACCAGCCTCGGCCCTTACGCCAACCTGACCTCGCCCGAGAAGGAACTCTTCAGACGAGTAATCGAGGCCTTCACGCCACGGCGTGTCATGTGGGGCTCCAACTTCCCCTCCTCCCGTGAAGGCGGTTACATCGGCCAGGTGCAGCTAGGCCAGACGGCCCTGCCCTGGCTCTCCGACGACGACCGCATTTGGATTATGGGCGAGACCGCCCACAAGTTCTGGCCGATGCTGCAAGCGCCATCCGGGGCGTAGATTGCCCTCCGGATTACCGCCGGACAGTCCTTCAACGTCGACGGCGGACTGGTGACGCGTTAGGGCGGGTCGGCCCACTGGGAAGTCGTGGCCGACCCTTCTCTTCCTACTTTAGCCCTTGCCCGGGCGTTCCCCTTGGAGACGGTTAATAAGCTGCCCGGAGGACGTCCATTATCGGGCCGGCGTCGGTAACCGGCTTGGGGTTGGTGCTCAGGCTGCGGTCGTGGAGCGTGGCGGCGGCGATGTACTCCAGGCCGTCCTCGGGAACGTCGACGTCGCTCAGCCGCCGGGGCAGTCCTAGCTCGCGGCAAAGCCCATCCACGGCGTCAGCCGCCGCCAGTCCCGCCTCTTCATCGGTCATGCCGCCATCGGCCACCCCGATTGCCTCGGCGATGAGACGCTGGCGGCTGGCCGATGCGTCCAAGTTGTAGCGCATGGTATGGGGCAGCAGGATGGCGTTGGCCTCCCCGTGGGGAACGCCATACAGCCCCCCCACGTGATGGCAGGTCGCCGTATTCAGCCCCAGCCCGCCAAAGGACCCCAGAGAAGCCATCGCGCAGGCGGTCTTGGTATTCAAAAGCGTGTCGATGTCTCCATCCTCGCAGCGCAGGAGGTTGTCGAACAGCAACCGGATGGCGTGCAACGCCATTCCGTCGCCGATGGGATTGTGGCCGGTGGAGTAGACCGTCTCGACGGCTATCCGCAACTGGCCGATGGCGGTGGACACCAGGATCCGCAAGGGCGTGGTTGCCAGGGCTTGCCCGTCCAGGACCACGGTGCGGTGGGTTACCCCCTCTCCGGCCAGTATTAGCTTGCGCCCCAGTTGATGGTCGGTGATGCCGCCCCCTCCCCGGCTGAACTCGGCGCAGCCCATAGTGGTGGGAACGCTGAGGATGGGCACCTTGGGCGATGGCGTGGGCGGCACGGTAATCCGGTCGGGAGGCTCGAAGATAATTTCGTAGTCGTGGATGTCGCCGCCCTCGGCCAACAGGGTTGCCATGGCCTTGGTCGTGTCGTGGGTGCTGCCGCCGCCGACGCTGATGAAGACTTCCGGCTGCAACTCCTTGGCCATCTCCACCCCCGCTTCGACCGACTCCACCGGCGAGTGGGGCAACACGCCGGAATAGGTGCCCACGTAGCGGGCCCCCAGGGCCTCCTGCACCCGGGGCACCACGTTGCACGCTTGGAGAATCGTCGGTCCGCAGGTAATCATCGCCCTTCTGGCACCCAACCCATCTACCGTGTTGGGCAGCTCGTCAATGGCGGACTCGGAGCAGATGATGTCCTGGTGCAGGGGGTTATAACGGTACCGCAGTGCGTTTCCTAACATGGTATGGGCCTCCTTACCAGCATTGTTAGTAGGATTGTATAGTGGCCCCGGGGTTTCGGCTACTGGCAACTTTCGGCATTGAGGATGGACTGGGGCCAGAGCCGGAGAAGATTGGACAAATTGGGCCTTTTGCGTCGGTCCGGCTCTGCCGGCGGTCCGCACTCTGTCGATGTGGGGGAACGGTCGGAACCCATACCTGGTAAACGGTCCCAACATTTGATGGAACTATGGAATCGGGGGCCTGGATTCCCGCCTGCCCGGGAATGACGGGTCCCGCGCAATCCAATACGCGATTGACCTGAAGGCTCCCCTCCCTCCGTTTGACACCCTTCTGCCCAGGTGCTAACGTTGCCTCAAATCGGTGGGCCGGAGTCGGCCCCAACCATTCCCCCTTCAACCCTCCACAACCTACAGGAGCGCAGCATGAAATTTGGACTGATGATGGAATGCGACTACCGCGAGGGCCGCACCCAGGCCGAAGCCTTTGACGAGGCTTTCGCCACCGCCACCAGCGCCGAGCAGTGGGGCTTCGACGGCGTTTGGCTGGCCGAGCGGCACTTCGCCCCGCCGGGCAGCGGACGCGCCATCCCCTCGGTGGTGTCTTCGCCACCGCCATCGCCGCCAAGACCAGCCGCATCCGGGTGGGCACCGCCGTGTTGGTGCTGCCTCTGGGCCACCCGGTGCGTATGGCCGAGGAGGTGGCTACCCTGGATAACATCAGCCAGGGCCGGCTGGACCTGGGCATTGGCCGCAGCGGCTTTCCCTGGGCCTACGACGGCTACGACATTCCCTATTCCGAGAGCCGCGAGCGGTTCATGGAGTATTACCAGGTGATGAAGCTGGCCTGGACGGAAGAGCGCTTCTCCTACCAGGGTGAGCACTACAACTTCCAGGACGTTTGCCTGATTCCCAAGCCCTACCAGCAGCCCCATCCTCCCCTGCGCTACGCTGCCTCCACCCGGGAGACCTTCGCCGACATGGGACGCCTGGGTATCCCCATCTTCGCCGGGCTGGGCGGCTCCGGCGTCTCCGACCTGGCCGAGGCCATCGGCGAGTACCGGGAGGCATGGAAGGAGGCGGGACACCCCGGCGAGGGCGATGTCATCCTGCGGGTGGGCATCTACGTGGCCGAGGACATGGACCGGGCCGTCACCGAGCCCCACGAAAGCACCATGACCTACTACAACCGCATCCGCCAGGGCCTCATCCAGACCGCCACCTCCTTCGGCGGGGAACGGCGGGCCCAACGGGCGGAGCGTCTGGCCAACCTCACCTACGAGGACGCCCTGGATGACCGCCTCATCTACGGCACTCCCGACGCCGTGGCCCAACGCCTGGCCGAGTGGCGCGACTGGCTGGGACTCTCCGGGATAATCATGGAGCCCAACGTGGGCGGCACCATCTCCCCGGAATTTCTGGATACGTCCATGCGCCTCTTCGGCCAGGAAGTAGCCCCCCGTCTGCAATAGGGCGGTAGCGAGTCATGGCTTTAACGACTAAGGGGGCGTCCCAACGCCCCCTTAGTCACCTACAACGTAGCTGGTACGCCCTCGCTCCCCTGTAATTGTGATTAGCCAGCCCCGGCTCTCTGATGTTGTGGATAGCCGGCCCCCGCTCCCCGACATTGGGGGTAGCCGTCTCCAAGGCTACTGTCATTCTGAGCCACAGGCGAAGAATCTAAAGTCCTTCGTCCCAGTCCCTCTAGCCCTTAGATTCTTCTTCGCCAGCTCCTCAGAATGAGGGGAATGCCGAGGCAAGGAATTCTCCCCGGAATGACATATCAGCGCATAACATCTAAAATCTAAGCCAGGCAATCCAATAGTACCCGCAGAGGCTGCCAACACTCAGGCCGCTGCAACGCCGTACCCAAGCTCTATTGAGGAGGTAGCCCAATGGCAATACCCGAAAAGGTAAGCGCGGAAGATGCCCAGCAGTATTACGATACCACCGACCGCATCCGCCTGAAGCCCGGCTGGATGCAGGGCGAAGGCCAGCCCTTGCCCGAAATGGAACCCTTCCTGTGGCGTTGGGCCGAGGTGGAGCCCTTGGTGCTCAAGAGCGGCGAGTTGGTAACTCCCGACCGGGACGTGGAACGGCGCACCCTGCGATTGGCGACGCCGGGCCTGGACCGGGGCACCACCCACACCATCACCGCGGCGCTGCAACTCCTGCTGCCCGGCGAGTGCGCTCCCGCCCACCGTCACACCCCCACGGCCATCCGGTGGGTGCTCACGGGCCAGGGGGCCTACACCACCGTCGAGGGCGATAAGTGCTACATGGAGCCTGGCGACCTGATTCTCACTCCCTCCTGGACCTGGCACGACCACAACAACGAGGGCTCCGAGCCAATGATCTGGCTGGACGGACTGGATGTCCCCCTGGTGCGGTATCTGAGGGCCAACTTCTACGAAGCCTACCCCGAGGACCAGCAGCCCATCGTTGGCGTGGCCGAGTCGGAGAAGAGGTTTGCCTCGGGCGCCCTGCGTCCCGCGTGGGAGGACACCAACTTGCCCTACTCCCCCCTGTGGCATTACAAGTGGGACAAGACCTACGAGGCGCTGCAGCGGCTGGCCGAGATTGACGCCAGCCCCTTCGACGACGTGGCGATGGAGTTCAGCGACCCGGTGACCGGCGGGCCGGTACTCCGCACCATGACCTGCTGGGCCCAGATGATTCGACCGGGCATCAGCACCCGGGCGCATCGCCAGACCAGTTGCGCCGTCTACCAGGTGTACAAGGGCGAGGGCTACAGCATCATCGACGGGCAGCGGTTCGACTGGCACGAGGGAGACTTCTTCGTAGTGCCGCCCTGGGTCTGGCACGAGCACGCCAACGACACCAGCGAAGAGGCCATTCTGTTCTCCATCCAGGATATTCCGGTAATGAAGGACATGGCCCTGTACCGGGAGGAACCCTACCAGGACAACGCCGGCCACCAGCCGGTAACCAGCCATTTCAAAGGGTAGAGCTACCCTCTCCGGCCAAGCAATGTAGGGGCGCACCTATGCGTGCGCCCCGGAAGAAAGTTGGAGGCAGGGAATGGAGGGCAAATGCCGGAAGGTCTCACGTTCACCATCAACCCGGAGCATGAAGCCGTCTCGCTGGACTTGTTCGTCCGAGCTTGGGGTGACCTGCGCCGGCTACTGGACGACTTGAGATATGCTCTCTACCGGGAGCGTAACGGCCGGCATTGGGTTATCCGGGAACTTCATGGCAGTGAACCCACCGTTTCGGTCAACCTTCTCCCAGGCGATGTGGCGTCGGTGGCAGCCGTCGCCCGGGGTATCGGGGAGGTGGCTGCGGGAACCGAGCGGTCGCCGGAGTTCTTTACCGAGGCATCGCTGGAGGACCTGAGGCGGATGCGGCGGCTTTTCCGGGGCCGTGACCGGGCGCACTCCATGGTGGTTGCCCTGGACGGCGCGCCGGTCGCCACTATCCAGGAGGATATTGGGGACAAGGCCGGGCGGATTCTCGCCGGCGGCTATTGGCGTCCGGGTTATGTGGAAGGCCCTTTGAAGTTCACCGGCTTCCCTAAAGCGCCGACGTTCACTATGTGGGATAGGGTAAGCCGGGTGCCAGTTCGCTGTTCTTTGGAGAGTGACCTTTCCTGGCAAGAGACTGCCAAGGGGCTGGTGGGGAAGCGGGTTAGGGTCACCGGCCGCGTCCATCGCTTCCAGAACGGCGTGCCGCGCCGCATAGTGGACATTTCGGACATTGAAGAAAGAACTCCCAGCCCGGCCCCGGAGGGGGGATGGTTCGGCTCGATTCCCGACCCGGAAGCGGCAAAGGACCCGGTGGCCTTCCTGCACGCCATCCGCAGCATTAAAAGCGGTAGTGGTAACTGATGCCCACCACCCGCCGTCTTTGGGACGCATCTATAATTATTGGATACTTGGGGAGGGACGGCAACCTGCAAGCGGACTGCGACCGAATCATCCAACAGGCGGAACTGGGCGAGGTGGAGATTGTCGTTTCGGAGATGGCGAAAGTAGAGACAGCTTACCTGACTGGCTATTCGGACAGCGAATCCGAGGTTATTATCCAAGGGTTCTTCAACCAGGATTACGTCATCTCGGTCATTGTGGACAACCCGGTATCGACCGTCGCCCGCAGCCTGGTCAGGAAGTACCGCACCGGGCCGAAGCTAAACCCGCCCGACGCCGTTCATCTGGCGACTGCAATCTACTGGAACATCCCCGTCTTTGAAACTACCGATAACGGCCTGCTCCGGTTTGACGGGATGGAAGGCGCCCCACCCATCCGGGTCGGGAGACCCCTTTACGAATATGAAGGCCCGGCTGAGTTTCCCGATGTATCGGATTGACCGGGTTAGCCCCCTACCCCGCCGCCACTCCCTCGGTCAGCACTATTCCCGAGTCCAGTAGGGGCTGGTAGCGGCCGTCCAGGCCATGCTCTGCCAGAATTTCCTGGGCGTCGGAGCCGGGCTTGGGGGCAGGCCGTCCAGGCCGCACCGGCGTGCGCGATAGCCGGGGCGCCGGCCCGCAGGTGGTCACCGGGCCAATCTCGTCGTGCTCCCGGGTGATGCTCAACCCGTGGTCTACCACCCAGGGGTCGGTCATCAGCTCCCGCACGTTGGTGATGACCCGCTGCGCCCCAACGCCGGCGGCGGCCAGCCGCTCCACCCATGACGCCACGCTGCTCCCCTGGAACCGCTCCTCCAGTGACGAAGCCAGGGCCGCTCCTTCCAGAGATTCAATGCCGGACAGCCCCGCCAACCCCGACAACCGGGGCAAGTCCCTTTCCTGCGCGCCGATGAAGAACCAGCCGTCGCTGGCCTGGTAAGCCCGGTGCAACGGCCCGGTGCCCAGGGCGTCCTGCCCCTTGGTCTCGTTCCACTCCTTGCCCTGGTATAGCTGCATGTAGGGCGATTGCAGGGTCATGGCGGTGTAGGCCAGGGCCGAATCGACGTGTTGGCCCTCTCCGGTGCGCTGCCGGTGCAGCAGGGCCAGGGCCACGCCATAGGCCCCCATGAAGCCGGTGCCGTAGTCGTTCACCGGGTTGGGCTGGGACTCGGGCATACCGTCGCCGCCGAAGCGCCGGGTCATACCGGCGGCGGACTGGGCGAACCCCTCGTGGCCCGGACGCTCGGCCCAGGGGCCGATGTGCCCGTAGGCGTTCAGCGAGGCGTAAACGATGTCGGGCTTGCGCTTTCGCACCTCCTCGTACCCCAGGCCCAGGCTCTCCAGGCGGCCCGCCCGGTAGTTCTGGGCCACCACGTCGGCATCCTCCAGCAGCTTCCAGAAGATGTCGCGGCCCTCCTCGGATTTCAGGTCCAGCAGGATGCTGCGCTTGCCCCGGTTGATGTCGTTGTGCCGGGCTACCGTGGCCCCGCGCATGGGGTTGTCTATCTTGATGACGTTGGCCCCGTACTCGGCCAGGGTGCGTCCCATGGTCGGCCCGGCCAGAATGATGCACAGGTCCAAAACCTTCACCCCGTCCAGGGCAGCCCGCATGGTGTCCTCCACCTTGGGGGCGCTGGGGGCGGGATGGGGTTTCAACTCCGCCAGAATCTCCCGACGGTGCTGGTCGGGGGTGGGAGCCGGGCCGCGCACTCCACCGGGGGTCAAGGACATCCGGGCGTTTACCCCGGGCTGTAGCATCTTGCCGTAGATGGGGTCGTCCACCTCCACCACCATCTGCGACTCCCGGGCGTGGGGGTGGTCGAACCACTCCTCGCTGGTGCGGCACACCGCCCCCTCGCTGCCCGCCTCGGCGATGAGGTCTTCCCACTGCTGGGCGGTGCGAGTGCGGAAAAGCTCCTCTATCCTTCGCTGGGCCTCGGTGCGGAATTGGGGGTTGTCCAAGGGGCGGTCGAAGTCGGTAAGCCCCTCGGCGTCCCAGGCGGTGATGCCGGCGGCCTCGACGAATTGGCGGAAGTTCTGGTTGCCGGAGCCGCCGAAACGCACCCACTCACCGTCGCTGCACTGGAAGATTCCTCCCCACAACTCCTGCAGCGTCGGCGTGGATGGCGGGGCGTTGTGTACCCGCACCCCGAAGCGTCCGATGGACTGGAACATGCTGTCGAACAGGGGCACCTCGATGCGCTGCCCCACGCCGTCGCGCTCCCGGGCGTTCAGGGCAATGACGATGGCGACCACCGACTGGAATGCGCCGTAGACCGACGCGATGGGGATGGCGGTGTAAACGGGCCGCGGGCTGGAGCTATCGGGCGGGCGCATGGTGGCCGATGCCGCGGCGACAACCCCCTCGTAGGCGGGCATGGACGCCCGGGGGTCGTCCGAGGCGAACCCGGGAATGGAGCAGTAGACCAGGCCGGGGTTGGCTTGAGTCATGGCCTCGGGCCCCAATCCCAGCCGGTCCATGACGCCGGGCCGGAAGTTCTCCACCACCACATCGGCGCTTTCGATTAGTACTACAGTTGCAGATTGAAAACGACTAGGATTGGGGCAATCAACGGGTGGTGAGGTGAGGCTGTGGCAGTGCATGGGGATGGGGTGGCAGAGGTCGCCCGGTGGGCTGAGGGTATCGACCGGGTACACGAGTGCATTGCGGGGCGGTTCCGGCGTCCCGAACCACGTCGACGATCGCTGGACTATCTGAAAGGGCTGCTCAGTCCGGTGGAGCGCAAGAACGGCTGGCAACTGGCGGAGCAGGCCGGGGACGCCACACCCTATGGGGTGCAGCATCTGCTGTCAACCTACATTTGGGACGCGGACCTGGTTCGCGATGATCTCAGGGACTACGTGGTGGAGCACCTGGGCGACGCCAACGGGGTGTTGGTGGTGGACGAGACTGGGTTTCTGAAGAAGGGCAACAAGTCTGTGGGGGTGCAGCGTCAGTACAGCGGCACGGCGGGACGGATCGAGAACTGCCAGATTGGGGTATTCTTGACCTACGCTACTGCCAAGGGGAGGACCCTGCTGGACCGGGAGCTTTACCTGCCTCAGGTGTGGGCCGATGACCAGGAACGCCGGGAGGAGGCTGGCGTGCCGGAGCAAGTGGCGTTTCGCACCAAGCCGCAACTGGCCCGGCGGATGCTGGAACGGGCGGTGGAGTCGGGAGTCCCCTTCGGCTGGGCCACCGGGGACGAGGTCTACGGCAATGACCGCAACCTGCGGCTGTGGCTGGAGCGGCGGGACGTTCCTCACGTGCTGGCCATCAAGAGCAATGAGAAGTTGTGGGCTGGGACGGACCAGGGTCCGCGCCAAGTGCGGGCTGACCGGCTGGCGTCTGGGGTTGAAGAGTCGGGCTGGGTCCGGCTGAGCGCCGGTGATGGGGCCAAGGGTCCTCGGGTCTACGACTGGGCCTTGGTGGATATTCGGCCCCTGAGAGAACCTGGCAAGGGGTACTGGCTGCTGGCCCGGCGCAGCGTGGCCAAGCCCGAGGAACTGGCCTACTACGTGTGCTACGGCCCGACGGGAACAGCCCTGGAGGAACTGGTGCGGGTGGCCGGAACCCGGTGGGCCATTGAGGAATGCTTTGAGGAGGCCAAGGGACAGGTGGGACTGGACCAATACGAGGTGCGCCGGTGGGACGGCTGGTACCGGCACATCACCCTGGCGATGCTGGCCCACGCCTACCTGGCGGTGGTACGGCGCCAGGCATCGTCGCCGGGACGTCTGGGAGAAAAGGGGGCTGCCCCAGTTTGGAGGAAAGGCTGATACCGCTGACGGTGCCCGAGGTTCGGCGGTTACTCTACCGGCTGATATGGAGACACCACCCTACGGACGAATCAGTGCTGCGGTGGTCTCAGTGGAGACGGCGGCACCAAGCAACGGCCCGGCGCTGTCATTACCGACGCCGCCTGAAACTCCTCACCACATATCTGCAACTGTAGTATTAGAGAGCGGGCCGTGGCCAGGTCGTCAGGCTGTTTCAGGTCCAGGGTTATGCTGCGCTTGCCCCGGTTCCAGGTGGCGTTGGCCGGAGTCTGCCAGCTCGGGCCCCCGGGAGGGTCAACCCTGATGACGTCGGCTCCCTGGTCGGCCAGCAACATTCCGGCTAGTGGGCCGGCAATGTACTGTCCGAAGTCGATTACCCGAATGTGTTCCAGCGCTCCTGCCATGTTGGACCTCCCCGTTACCGAGACCGGCGGCTCAATAGATTCAGCGTAGGCTAGCACTACCGTTGGGTGGGGTCAACCGGAGCTGCGCCGCAGCCTCGTCGTTCTGGTGGGGCGACATCCCTGGATTCCCGCTTTCTCGGGAATGACAGGCGTCCAGGGGTGAAAAGGCGTTTGCCCTGGGGGTGGCACCCCAAAATTGACCCTGTAGGTGCGGCTAACTATAATGGGCACAGTTCACAGCAGTAGCGGGTCTTTGCCAACCCCGCCCGCTGCCCGCCGGTTGAGACAAGTAACAGCGCCGGCTGGGCAGCGTGGCGTAAAAGCGGAAGCCGTGACTGCTAGGTTCGCAGCATACGCAAGGAGGATATTCATGGTTGAACAGCAGGCGGCGGTACTCAGTCCGGAAACCCTGATAGAAGAGTTCCAGAAGAACGGCGTCACCCATGTGGTGACGATCCCCGACAGCGAGACCAACTACCTGTACGAGTTGATGAAGGAGCAGCCCTGGCTGGAAATCGTCCCGGCTTCCCGGGAAGGCGAGACCTTCGCCATCGCTTTGGGACTGATTATTGGCGGTAAGAATCCGGTGTGCCTCATCCAGAACACGGGTATGATGGAGTCCGGTGACTCCATACGGGGCATGGCCCTGGACTCCGGGTTCCCGCTGGTGATGGTGGTGGGGTACCGGGGTTGGAACCGCCACGGCGTGATAACCGACTCGGTGGCCCGTTACACCGAGCCTTTCCTGAATGCCTACCGCATAAATTATTACCTGGTGGAACAGGATGCCGACAGCTCCCGAATCTCCGTGGCCTTTGAGGAGGCCCGGAACAGCAAGCGGCCGGTGGCTATCCTGGTGGGCGACGAGTACCACGGCTTCAACCGCTAGTCGGGCAGCCATTCGCTAAGAACTACTGTCGCAACAGCGCTCTACCATGGCGTAGTAGGTCATCCGGGAGTAGGGCGCGGAGCAAACTACGAATAATATTCAAGCAACGGAGGCAAAGAATGATTCAGTCTGCAGACGTATTCCGAGTATTTCAAGAGCACCGGGGCAACGCCATCGTAATTCCCACCGGCACCTCGGGCCGGCACTGGCGGGACTACAGCACCAACGAGAACCGGGACCTCAACATGGGCGGAGCGATGGGCCAGACCACCTCGGCGGCCCTGGGACTGGCCCTGGGCCTGCCCGATGAAAAGGTGGTGTTGTTCGATTCCGAAGGCGCGCTGCTGATGAACCTGGGAATACTGGCTACCATCTCCGGCAAACAACCCAAGAACTTCTGCCACTTCCTGCTGGACAACGAGTGTTACGCCACCACCGGAGGGCAGCCGGTGCCCAACGCCCAGGACATCAACTATGCCGGCGTGGCCAAGGAAGCCGGCTACGCCGCGGCCTACAGCTTTGAGGACCTGGAAGAGTTTGCCACCAACGTGGAGCAGATAATGCAGGAGACTGGCCCGGTCTTCGTTGCCATTAAAGTGGTGCCCGAGATCGAGAACGAGCCCATCGGTATGCGGGAGCGTCGGCCCACCCGCAGCCGGGCGGAGAGCATCGTTGGGCTGCAGTCAGAGTTGGGCGTAAGCGCCGGTTAACCAGTCCAGCCCTTCCCCCAAGCCACCCGTGATTAGGGGCGCAATTGCTTGCGCCCCTAAATTTTTGCTCCGGGCCGACGCCCCCTAATACTCCGGCGTTATCAGCGACTCCGGTTCCTCGCCCCCCAGCACCCGCAGGATGTTGCTGTAGGCGAAGTCGGCGGCCCGCAGGTTGGTCTCGTGGCTGGTGCCCGCCATGTGGGGCGTAATCACCACGTTGTCCAGGTCAAACAGGGGGTTGTCCACCGGCGTCGGCTCCTCTTCCAGCACGTCAAGCCCGGCCCCGGCAATCTGGTTGTCCCGCAGCGCCCGCAGCAACGCTGCCTCGTCCACCACCGGGCCTCGGCAGGCGTTAATCAGGTAGGCCGTGGGCTTCATCATCGCCAACTCCCGGTCGGAAATCATCCCCCGAGTGCGGCGGTTCAGGGGCACGTGCAGCGACACCAGGTCCGACTCCTGCAACAGTTCCTCGAAGGCAACGGGCCGGGCGTTCAGGTCTTGCTGCACCTCCTGGGGAATGTCCACCACGTCGTAATAGATGGTGTTGGTGTCGAACCCCTTGAGCCGCTTGGCCACGTTCTTGCCGATGCGTCCCAGGCCCACGATGCCCACCGTCTTATCGGTGATTTCAAACATGTCCACCCGGGGGATGCCCGCCTTCCACTGCCGTTGCCGCACGGCGCTGTCCCAGTGCTGCATCGTGCGCTTGGAGATGCCTATCATCAGGGCAATGGTCTGCTCAGACACGGCGATGGCGTTGGCCCCGCCGTTGTTGGAGATGGGAATGCCCATCTCACCGATGCTCTCGATGTCCAGCCGGTCGTAACCGGCGCTGAGGGTCTGGATGAGCTTGATGTTGGGGCACTGCCGGAGCACGTCCACCGACACGTTGGAGGAGATGACGGCCTCGGCGTCACGGCACAGGGCGACTTTCTCGTCATCGGGCAGGTTGATGTCCACCAGGACTACCTCCAGGTCGTCCGGGGCCAGGCTCTGGATGAAGTCGGTACGGCCTCCCAGGGCGGTGATGAAAGCTACTTTGGGTGCGGGCATTGCCTATTCTCCTTAAGGGTTGTTTGGTCTGCCTGGGATTATAGCCACCGGAATATTGATGTCAAAGACGGCCCCTTTCCGGGCTTACCCTTCCTCTGGGGAAGTATCGAGGCCCTGCGACTTGGGGGGAGTAACCGGCGCGATGGCTGTAGTCATTGCTTCACTCCTGCGATAGATGGGGCCGGGCAATCGGCCCCCTGGGGGTTATCCCCCCCCGAACAGCCGGATGGCCAGGACGCCCACCAAGGAAAGCAAGGCCACGATTACCCCGCCGCCGATGCCCAGGATTGCCAGCGTGAGCCGGTCTATCCGGGTATTGAGCTGGTCTATCCGCATGTTAGTTTCCCGGACTTCCTGGCGGACTTCCGCCAGGCCGGTATCCAACCGGCGGCTGAGGTCCTGGATGGCGATGGTCTGTTGGACTGCCTGCCCTTCCAGCCGCCCCAGCCGGGAATCGTCGGTTTCAGTGGTCATTGCCAACCCCCATAAAGTACTTGACCATAATTATACACGCCGGCCCCGGCGTCAGAGGGCAGGCTCCCAAAGGGCGAAAGGCTGGGGCCGGCCAAAGCGTTCGCCAGGCTGTCGGCGCATTCCTTGTCCGCCCGCTGCGCCTACCCTCTCGTTCCGGGTGGAAACTGAAAGGCCCTACCCCGCAGCCGTCAGCGACGTTGTTAACGTAGGGGGCATGGTCTATAATTGATACTGCAACGACATCAAACCCCTGAAGAGAAAGACAAGCTATGAAGCAGTTACAGGAAGACCTGTGGCAAAGCGCTCTCTACAGTTCAGGCATATTGAATACCCATGCCTATTTCCTGAAGCGACCGGATGGAAACATACTCTTTTACAACACCGGCAATAACGGTGATTTAAGGGAAATGGAGGAGTTGGGCGGCATCAAGTACCAGCTACTAACCCACCGGGACGAAGCTGCGCCATCCCTGGTCCGCATCCGGGACCGGTTCGGTTCCAAGTTAGGCTGTAGCGTCCTGGAAGTCCCGGCGGTTAGCAGACATGCTCAGGCCGATATAGCCTTTGAACCAAAGGACCAGCACCTGGGGGACATCGAAATCATCCACACCCCCGGTCATACCGATGGCAGCATCTGCTTTTTCTACAAGTCGCTCCATGGGAAATCCTATCTCTTCACCGGCGATACCTTGTTTCAGTGGGATGGGAAGTGGGCAACTTTCGTCATTCCCAATTTCGGCGGCAGCAAAGCATCCCTGGCCAACAGCCTGCTGCAACTGCGCGGCCTCCATCCCGACATTGTCATGAGCAGCGGTTTCATCGGCCCGGTGCCCTTCGCGGAAGTAACCGAGGACGAGTGGGTTCAGGCCATTGATGACAATGTAGCGCGACTGAAGCAAGAGTCCTAGACGCCAGGAATTGGGCGAGGCCGAGTCCTCTCGCATCCCCACCCGCCCATGCGCTGCATTGACCTGATGACCCCGGAAGTAATACCGGCGGTAAGGGAGTGCTAGTCGGAAAGGGAGCGGTGAGGGCGCGCCCTCACCGTTATTCCGGCGCAGGCCAGAATTCAGGGGGAAAGGGGGTATCCCCCAACTCCTCAATCAGCCTTTGGGCTGAAGCTGTAGCGCACGTCGTAGGTCTTGAACTCCCCGGGTCCCATTAGGTATTCCGGGTGCGGCCCAGCGTGGGCTTGCCGAAAGGCGTCGCCGCGTACCCAACCCATGTGGGCCTCTTGGGACTCCCAGTGGGTAACTATTAGGTACTCCTCCGTTTCCTCTTCCCGGTCCAGCTTCCACATTTCAAACCCCAGGAACCCCGGTTGGTCTTCCACGCCCCCTTGCCGGCGAAAGCGGCCCTCCAGGTCTTCCCCGTTCCCCTTCTGAATGGTTATCCGGTTGGTAGCGACAAACATGTTACCTCCTACGCCATAGCACAAGTCTTTGTCGGGGATTAACGCCTCTTTACCCCAGTTTACAGCATCCCCCGACACGCTACATAATAGGGCCAACCACCCCAAGACAAAAGGCCCGTCTTGAGCTTGCCGAAAGGAGCTACCCGGATGATTAGGGAAGCCATCGCCGAATTGGTCGCCGGCAATTCCCTTTCGATGGACGATGCCGCCTCCGTGACCAGAGAGATAATGGAAGGTGAGGCGACGCCAGCCCAGTTGGGGGCCTACCTGACCGCCCTGAGCATCAAGGGCGAGACTCCGGCGGAAATCGCTGGGATGGCTACCGTTATGCGGGAGAAGGCACTGCGGGTGAATGTGCCCGGGCCCCTCGTCGACACGGCGGGCACCGGCGGCGACTTCGCCAACACCTTCAACATCTCCACGGCGGCGGCCTTTGTGGCGGCTGGGGCCGGGTTGAAAGTCGCCAAGCATGGCAACCGGGCAGCCTCCGGCTCCTGCGGCAGCGCCGACGTGCTGGAAGCCCTGGGGGTGAAGATTGACCTGCCCCCGGAAGGGGTGGAGCAATGCATCAACCAGGTGGGCATGGGTTTCATGTTCGCTCCCGTGTTCCATCCGGCCATGCGCTACGCCGCCCCGGTGCGCCGGGAAATCGGCATTCGCACCGTGTTCAACATCCTGGGCCCCCTGACCAACCCGGCGGGGGCACAATCCCAACTGGTGGGGGTGGCCTACGCCGACCTGGGCCAGCAGATGGCCGAGGTATTGCAGCTACTGGGCACTCGACACGCCCTGGTGGTCCACGGCGAGGACGGACTGGACGAGTTGACCCTGAGCGGCGACACGACCGTATGGGAGGTGGCCGACGGAGGGGTGAGCAGTTGGACGGCTCGGGTGCAGGACACCGGGCTGTCCACCGCTCCGGCAGCCGACCTGCGGGGCGGGACCAAGGAGGAGAACGCCGAGACCATGCGCCGGATTTTCCGGGGAGAAGGGGGGGCCATTCGTGACGCGGTGCTGTTGAACAGCGGCGCGGCGCTGCTGGCGGCCAACCGGGTGGGCGACATTCCCCAGGGGGTGGAGATGGCCGCCGAGGTCATCGACACCGGGGCGGCCCTGGCCAAGCTGGAAGCCCTGGCGGAGTTGAGCCAGCAGTTGGGGGAGGAACTTCCGGGAGAGTAGCTATGGCGACAAAGATAAAACAGCCTCACAGGGTGGACGTTAAAAAGGTAAACGCCTGGTTGGATGAGCACTGGAAGGGCAAAAGGGCCTGCCCAGTTTGTGACAACAATCTTTGGGGAATGAGCGGAGAAGTTGCCGAGATAAGGTCCTTTCACGGGGGCGCTGTCTTAGGCAGGGGAGGGGTATACCCTCTCATCTCCGTAAACTGCGAGACCTGTGGCTATACCATGTTGTTCAACGCCCTGGTGGTGGGGATGCTGGAAGGACAGGCAGAATGGTAGATGGTGGAGCAGCCTCAACAACCGCAAGGTACCCCAATTGAAATCACCGGCCGTATGCTGCCACCCCGGGGCCTGTTTTCATGCCAATTTCTCTGGAAGAATGGGATACTCTAATGGGAAAGGTCGCATCTTGCCGGGTGGCCGTCCACCCCTGGTCCATAGCTTACTCGGTTGCTTTCACTTTGGGTGTCACCGCAGGTCTGTCCATTGCCCCGCTGGCTTTCGCCGAACTGCCTTTGTGGGTATTGACGGTTTACATCGCGCTTTGCGCTGTAGGGTTGGTCTCGGGGCTTATTCTGGTCGTAGCCGAGAGAGTGTCGGCTCAGAGTCAGCGAGGCCAAATCGATAATCTCATTTCTGATATGGGCAACATCAGGGCTTCATTAACTGAATCGACCGGGTAACGCAGATATGAATGTCCAATATAGTCCCGACGTGGATATACTTCTGGTACGGCTCTCCGACGAGCCATTTGACTATGCTGAAGAGACGAATGGGGTAATTGCCCACTTCTCCAGTGAAGGCAAGCCGGTACTGCTGGAAGTCCAGGGAGCCAGGGAATTCCTCCTTAGCTCTATCACTAACCTGGTAAAATGGGAGGAGGGTAGACTTTCCTAAAATGCCCAGCATACTTGACGAAATAGTAGCCGAAAAACGCCAGGAATTGGCCCAGCAGAAGCAGGCCGTCACCCTGGCCGACCTGGAACGTCGCATCGCCTCCCTGTCAGACCCCGCCGACTTTCCCGCCGCGCTGCGGGTTGGCGGCGTCCGGCTCATCGCCGAGGTCAAGAAGGCTTCCCCCTCCCGGGGGCTGCTCTGCCCCGACTTTGACCCGGTGCGCCTGGCCGATACCTACGCCAGCAACGGGGCGGCGGCCATATCCGTGCTGACTGACCCCCGCTTCCAGGGGGAACTGGAACACCTGGAACAAATCAAGCAGTCGGGTGTCGCCCGGGGAGCCCCGGTGCTGCGCAAAGACTTCATCTTCGATCCCTACCAGGTGTACGAGGCCCGGGCCATCGGCGCCGACGCCCTGTTGCTGATTGTCGCCATCCTGCCCCCCCAACAGCTTGCCGAGTTTCTGGGCCTCAGTCGCCAGTTGAAGCTCCACTGCTTGGTGGAAGTCCACGACCCCGACGAGCTACGGACGGCGTTGGACGCTGGGGCCGAGGTCATCGGCATCAACAACCGGGACCTGCACACCTTCAAGACCGACCTGGCCGTCACCCTGGGGCTGGCCCCCCTGGCCCCGGAAGGCAAGACCATCGTCAGCGAGAGCGGTATCAACAAGCGGGAGGACCTGCAAACCCTGGCCGAAGTTGGGGTCAGCGCCGTGCTGGTGGGCGAGGCCCTGGTAACCGCCCCGGACGTGGGGGAAAAGGTGCGGGAGCTCACCGGCCAGTCCGTCCCTTCGAGGCCCGCATGACCCAAGTAAAGATATGCGGCATCCGCACCCTGGAAGACGCCCTGGTGGCCGCCGAGGCCGGGGCTGACTATATCGGCATCGTATTCGTGCCCAACCGCAGTCGCCGCCTGGAGGTGTCGGCGGCCCGGGCCATCACCGGCGGCGTTAGGTCGGCCCACGCCAACCAGCCCCGCCTGGTCGGCCTCTTCGCCGACCAACCCCTGGCCGAGGTGAACGGCGTGATACGCGACGCCGCCCTTGACGCCGTGCAACTGTGCGGCAGCGAGTCCCTGGACTACTGCGGAGGGGTGGATGCCCAGGTCATCAAGGTGGTCCACGTGACTGCCACCAGCGAAGACATAGCTTCCCTGGCGGAACGCATGACAGACTACCAGATGGCGGGCCACCTGGTAACACTGGACCGGATGGTGGACGGGCTTCAGGGAGGCACCGGACAAGCCTTCGACTGGGAGATTGCCGCCCAGCTTGCCCAGCGGGGCCATTCCTTCCTGCTGGCCGGCGGCCTCACCCCGGACAACGTGGCCGACGCCGTGGCTCAGGTGCATCCCTGGGGAGTGGACGTTTCCAGCGGCGTGGAGACCGGCGGGGTCAAGGACCAGGACAAGATTCGCGCTTTCGTCCGCCGGGCCAGGGAAGCCCCCTGACCGTTACACCAGCCCGGAGCTCAACCGGATATTTGGGGGAATTAGTGTATGGCACTTAGCAGACCGGCAATCCTGCCCGACGACCGGGGCCGCTTCGGCGACTACGGCGGTAAGTTCGTCCCGGAAACTCTGATGGCAGCCCTGGACGAGTTGGAAGACGCCTACCGAGAAGCCCGGGAGTCCGAGGACTTCCAGGGCCAGTTGGATCACCTGCTGCGTACCTACGCCGGTCGTCCCACCGCCCTGTACCACGCCGAAAACCTCAGCCGGCGCCTGGGGGGAGCCAAGGTATACCTGAAGCGGGAAGACCTGGCCCACACCGGGGCCCACAAAATCAATAATGCTCTGGGTCAGTCCCTGCTGGCCAAGCACATGGGCAAACAGCGCATCATCGCCGAGACCGGGGCGGGGCAGCACGGCGTGGCTACCGCCACCGTCTGCGCCATGCTGGGGTTGCAGTGCATCGTCTACATGGGCGCCAAGGACGTGCAGCGCCAGTCCCTCAACGCCTTTCGGATGCAGCTACTGGGGGCCGAGGTCATTCCGGTGGAGGCGGGCACCCACACCCTGAAGGACGCCATCAACGAGGCCATCCGCGACTGGGTGACCAACGTGGAAACCACCCACTACCTCATCGGCAGCGCCGTGGGGCCCCATCCCTACCCCATGCTGGTGCGGGACTTCCAGTCCATCATTGGCCGCGAGGCCCGGTCGCAGATATTGGAGGCTGCGGGACGCCTGCCCGACTACGTAGTCGCCTGCGTGGGCGGCGGCAGCAACGCCATCGGCGCTTTCTACGAGTTCCTCCCCGACGCGAGCGTGGCCCTGGTGGGCGTCGAAGCCGGAGGCGAGGGCCTGGACACGGAATACCACTCGGCCACCCTCACCGCCGGAGAGCCCGGGGTATTGCACGGCTCCATGTCCTACCTGCTGCAGGACGAGCACGGCCAGATACACGAGACCCACAGCATCTCCGCCGGGCTGGACTACCCCGGCGTGGGTCCGGAGCACAGCTACCTGAAGGACGCGGGCCGGGCCCAGTACCTGGCAGTCACCGACTCCCAGGCCTTGGAAGGATTCAACCTGCTGTCCCGCACCGAGGGGATTATTCCCGCCCTTGAGCCGTCCCACGCCATCTACCACGTCAGCCAATTGGCCCCCCAGCTTTCGCCGGAGCAGATTATCCTGGTGTGCCTCAGCGGTCGGGGGGACAAGGACGTGCCCACCGTGGCCCAGGCATTGGGAATTGAGATTTAGGGGTAGGTTCGCGGCAGACGGAGAAGTTAACGGGTCTGGGCCGGTACCACCGTCAACCCTTCCCGAACAAAGTCCGAATCAAATGTGAAAATGGCGGCCCGTGTGTCAGCGGCGCTCAAGATTACCGAATGGTCAACTAAACTCAGCCGGGCACCACCTTGGACGATCATGCGGTTCCAGATTCTTTCGTGGGTGCCTTGGTCTATCCAAAGAATTTCCCAAACTCCCCGGATTGACCGGATAAACTCTCGGAGGGGTTCAAAGCCCAACCGCCGGTGAATCAGGGCAGAGGACTCTACCAGGACGTAGGAGTTGGTGAAGAGCTGGTCGTCCTGCTCCAAGAGTTCAAGATGGGTGGCCCGTGCCTGTTCATGGAACACGTCGTCTTGGGAAGCCAGGGCAAAAATTGCTGAAGTATCAACAACGATGTTCCTAGCCATTTAGGTAGGCATCCACCAGGTAATCGTCATGGTTTTCAGCCACGTCGGTAGCGGCGTCCCTCCCCACGCCCACGAAACCGAGAGCCTGACAGCGCAGCCGCCATTGCTGGGGATCCATTGTGATCTTGAGCAGCTTGAACTCCCAGGTCAGGTGTAGGTACACCCCCCTAACCACGGGAATGGTACGGCTTGCCTCTCCCTCTCTTATGACCCTCTCCACCGGCTGCCCCGTTTTGCGTGGTTGGATGCCCGTCGCCTTACGCACCAACTTTAGTAGGTTCTGCCGCAGAGTTTGTTGTGACGAATAATCAGGGATGAAATTGTCGGCCAGCAGGTTTGCCCCGCTCTCCAGTCCTGCAACCGTGTCCTCTTTGGTTAGGTATCGAAACCGCCGCAGGAGACCCTCCAGGGCTTCTTGGTGATAACTCCGCTCCCGCTGCGTCAGGCCGAAAGGACTCTCGTTGCTCGGCAGGGTTGGTGACGGGTTTGTTAACTTGTCGAGTAAAGCGGCCACTTCCGGCATTGCTTTTCTCAGGCGTCCGGGGTCCGCTTGGTAAACGTCCCAAACCCTTTGGGCCAACGCATCTCTGTCTCTTACTGTTAGTTCTCGTGCAGACATCATACGAATTCCTCTGGCGATTACAGCGGCAGGGCAATGCGCTCGGCAAACTCTTGAACAACCCTTTCAAGCCTGTTATATAGGTTGTATCTATCCCCCTCCGCGGCATCACGACTCAGAAAATGAGCGGGATTGTTGCGAAGAGGCGCGCTTCTGTATTTGTCGTTTATTGAAGAAAACTTACCTGTGCCCAGGTCCTCATTTTCATAGTCACCCAGCTTACGCATAGTTTCTGAATCCGGTATCCAGAAATAGAATGGGTTATAGTGTTCTCTGGGGATTGGAGCAGTATTCCCCACCTGTGCACCATATAATTTAGGAGCTTCGATTCCATGACTGTTTCTATAATACATCACCTTGTTCAGAACGGAGCCGGCGAACTGAATGTTTAGTCCTTCACGGTCGTTGAGTACCCGAACCCTTTCACGCACTAGTAATCAGTCAACCTTGATGTTGAAAATTCTTCAGGAATCTGGCCGATAGTCGTATACTGCTGGGGATGAAGTGCTGATGTCGGGGGTGGCGGTGATGGTCCGGGATAAGTATGAGGTGCGGCTGGCGACGGAACAACGGGAAGAACTCCAGAACCTGATTCGGGTTGGGAAAAGCTCGGCCCGAGTGACCGCCAGGGCGCGGATTCTCCTCAAGAGCGGCGATGGTTGGGTGGCTCCCCAGGTGGCGGAAGCCCTGGACGTGGCGCTGGGCACCGTATACCGGATCAAGCAGCGTTTTACCGAGGAGGGGTTGGCTGGGGCCCTGTGGGACCGGCGCCAGGCCAACCGGCATCGGAAGTTGGACGACCGGGGTGAGGCTCACCTCGTCGCCTTGGCCTGCAGCCCAGCGCCGGAGGGCCATGACCACTGGACCCTGCGCCTTTTGGCCGGAAAGGTGGTGGAGTTGGGGTTGGCGTCCTCCATGTCCCACGAAGGAGTGAGGAAGCGGCTCAAAAAAACGCTCTCAAGCCGTGGCAGAAGAAGGAGTGGTGCATCCCCAAGGTGAGCGCCGAGTTCGTGGCCCACATGGAGGACGTGCTGGATTTGTACGCCGAACCGTATGACCCCCAAAGGCCGGTGGTCTGCTTTGACGAGACCTCCACCCAATTGTTGGCCGACACGCGTCCGCCGATGCCACCCCGGCCGGGACGCCCGATGCGGCAGGACTATGAGTACCGGCGGGAGGGTACGCGCAATCTGTTCCTGGCCTGTGAGCCGTTGGCGGGTTGGCGGCAGGTGGCGGTGACCCAGCGGCGCGCCATGCAGGACTTCGCCCATCAGATGCGCTGGCTGGTGGATGAAGCCTACCCAGAGGTTCCGGTGGTGCGGGTGGTCCTCGACAACCTGAACACCCACCGCACGGCATCTTTGTACGAGACGTTCCCAGCGGCGGAGGCTCGGCGGATTGCGAAACGGCTGGAGTTCCACTACACGCCCAAGCACGGCAGTTGGTTGAACATGGCGGAGATCGAGTTCAGCGTGCTGTCCCGCTGCTGCCTGAGGCAGCGGCTCCCCGACGAAGCGGCATTGCAGCGGGAAGTCCGGGCCTTGGTGCGGGAGCGCAACGCCGCCAAAGCTACCATCAACTGGCGGTTCAACACCCAGGATGCCCGAACCAAACTTCACCGCCTTTATCCTTCCGATTTCACGGTTGACTGACTACTAGGTCAATTCCCAATCTGGAAAAGGGTTCGGGAATCAGCGGTGAAACATAGTAATCACTGGCGACCAAGGCATTGGAAGTTATCACAGATAACCCGGGAGGGCAATCAATGATTATGACATCGTACCGTGGCGTCACCGGTTCCAATGCTTCCTTGAGGATATAGCGGAATGCCTGGGGAGCGGGTTGTCCATGTTCCCACATATCCAGCATATGTTCATCGAGCTGAGCTAAATCGGGCACGGATACAACCATATCCAGAGTTGCTCTGTCGGCAATCAACCCCCGAGAGATGTTGGACACAACTAAGGGGGGACGGGCTACTACGTCCAATAACTTTGCTTCCCCTGTAAGCTTCGCCAAGAACAAGTGATAAATTGTTCTGGTCAATTCGGAGATTCGGTCACTGGACACCATTGCAGTGGTCAGGTTGGCTTGGGAGTCGGTGTCTATTACCAATACTCTCTTGCGAAACCGAAAGTACAGGTATTCGGCAACCAGCATAGAAATCGTACTCTTCCCCACCCCGCCTTTCAAGTTTATGAGAGAGACTACTTTAGCGGCCATCGTACTTCTCTTCTGATATTTCCACCAATCTAACGAAATTGCAGTGATTGCTGTATTCTTGGTCAACTCCCGAAGGCATTCCCCAAATTGGCCCCCGGCCCGGATATTGGTTATAATGGGCTGCGCTTGAGGCAGGAGCCTCGGCAAGGAGGTAGGGACATGGACCTGGGTCTCAGCGATAAAGTAGCAATTATAACCGGCGGCAGCGAGGGCATCGGTAAGGCCGCCGCCAAGCGCATGGCTGAAGAGGGGGCCAGGGTGATAATCGTCGCCCGCCGACCCGAGGTATTGGAGTCAGCCGCCCAGGAAATTCGCGCCGCCACCGAAGGCGTGGTGCTGCCCCTCTCGGCGGATGTGGCGGCCCCGGATACGGCTCAAAGGGTGGTGCAGACCGCCCTGGACAACTTCGGTCGGCTGGACATCCTGGTGAACAACGCCGGAGTCTCCATGGCCAAGCCCTTTGAGGACGTGAGCGAAGAAGACTGGGACTCGGACTTTGAACTGAAGGTCTGGGGCGCTGCCCGTCTGATTCGCGCCTGCATCCCCGAAATGCGAAAGGTCGGCGGCGGACGCATCATCAACGTCACCAACCTTGGGGGTCGGACTCCCGGCGCCTCGTCCATGCCCACCTCCATCTCCCGGGCCGCCGGCATCGCCATTACCAAGGGCCTTTCCAAGGACCTGGGAGAGGACAACATCCTGGTCAACACCGTCTGTATCGGCGTGATTAAGAGCGGCCAGCACGAGCGGCGCTACGCCCGCCAGAAGGAGTCCAACCCGGACCTGACCCTGGATTCGGTCTACGAGCAGACAGCCCAGGGACGGGGTGTTCCCCTGGGTCGGGTCGGCGAGGACTACGAAGCCGGGGATGTCATTGCCTTCCTGGCGTCGGAGCGGGCCAGCTACCTCACCGGCGTCGCCATCAACATCGACGGGGGCGCTGCGGCGGTGGTCTAGCCGCTTCCGGTCTCTCCGCCACGCCTTCGACAGGCTCAGGACGCCCGGACTCAGGGGGCAAGGGAGCGGGGGGATGACGACTGCCCCATCCAGCCCTGGATTCCCGCTTTCGCGGGAATGACGGGAGTTCCTCCGGGGGCAGGGGGAAATTCCCTCCCACTTGAGAGGGACTGGCCGGACTATCAAACCGGGGACTCAGCCCAATCTATCACCCCAAAGCAGGAGTAGCGGCGTGACAAGCTCATACCTACAGGAGTTCCAGCCGCCCCCGCGGATTCTGCTGGGCCCGGGCCCCAGCACCGTGCATCCCCGGGTGCTCCAGGCCATGACCCTGCCGGTGCTAGGACACCTGGACCCCCTGTTCTTCCGGGTGATGGACGAAGTCTGCGAGATGCTGCGGCTGGTCTACAATACCTCCAATTTCATGACCGTGCCCCTGTCATCCACCGGGACCGGGGCTATGGAGGCCGCCTGCGCCAACATCTTGGAGCGGGGCGACGTGGCGGTGGTCTGCCGCAACGGGTTTTTTGGCGACCGCCTGGCCGACATTGCCGAGCGTTGCGGCGCAGAAACATCGATAGTCGATGCCCTCTGGGGCCAGCCCGTGGATATTCAAGCTCTGTCCGACGAACTGGACAAGCACCCCAGCGTCAAGATGGTGGGGGTGGTCCACGCCGAGACCTCCACCGGCACCCTGACTCCATTGCCGGAGATTGTTGACTTGGCCCACCGCCACGGGGCCCTGCTGGTGGCCGACGCTGTCACCTCCCTGGGCAGCCACGAAGTGCGCATGGACGACTGGGACATCGATGTTTGCTACAGCGCCAGTCAGAAGTGCCTGGGGTCTCCCCCGGGGCTGGCCCCCATCAGCTTTGGCCCCCGGGCCATGGAGGTCGTCAACACCCGCGCCTCCAAGGTGCAGAGCTTCTACTTCAACCTTAAGGACCTGGAGACCTATTGGTCGGCGACCCGGGCCTACCACCACACCACGCCCATCTCCATGACCTACGCCCTGCGCGAATCGTTACGCATGATGATGGAGGAGGGGATCGACCAACGGCTAGAGAGGCACGCCCGGGTGGCTGCGGGCCTGCGGGCCGGGTTGGAAGCCCTGGGGTTGGAAATTCTGGCCCAGGGAGAATACCGGCTCAACCCCCTGACCGCGGTGGTGGTGCCCGAGGGAATTGAGGATGCCGTGGTGCGCCGCCGGCTGTTGGAGGACCACCTGATAGAGATTGGCGGCGGGCTGGGCGAGCTACGAGGCCGGGTCTGGCGCGTCGGGCTGATGGGTGAGTCGGCCAAAGAAGTGAACGTGTTTGCCCTGCTGTCGGCCCTGGAGCGGATACTACCCGACCTGGGCTACGAGGTGGCCTCCGGGGCCAGCCTGGCGGCGGCCCAGCGGGCGCTGGCGGAGTTTGCCATCACCGATTGATGATGTGGCGTAGAGGATACACATTCAGTTCCTTTAGAGGATGCTAGGGATACTCTGAACAAGCCTGCTTGTGATTTCATTAGTGGTTTTGGCGGCCTTGCCTTCAGCCGTCATTCGCCGGTTTTCAACGCCTCGTACAAGCCCTTTCGTCCGTCTAAGTACCCTTACGGTCTGGGACGCACTACCCCCTCAGGCAGCCAGTTGAGACTTGGCTGTCATCAGGTTGCCAGTCCCAGCAGCAACGCCAGACGCTGCGTGTTCTTGGCCAAGCCCCGGTAGCGTACCTTCCCGTAGCTGAACACCCGCTTCACCTTCAGGAAGGGATGCTCCACCTTGGCCCTTACCGACGCCTTCAGCTTCTCCGCCAAGTGCTCCAGACTCCCAGGCTCCAGTTTCCGGCGTTGCCCCGGTCGCATCGCCACCTGCCAGGCCACCTCCAGCCCCAGGTTTTCCGCCCGTTTGTGAGCCCCCTGATACCCGGCGTCGCACCACACCATCGTCTCCCCGCCGTGCAACAGATGGTGAGCTTCGGTGATGTCATGCGCGTTGGCCGCCGTGGTGGTCATGCTATGCACCAAGCCCGTGTCCGCGTCCACTCCGATGTGGATTTTCATCCCGAAATGCCACTCATTCCCCTTCTTGGTCTGATGCATCTCCGGGTCCCGTTCCCTGGCGTGGTTCTTGGTGGACGACGGAGCCTCGATGATGCTGGCGTCTACGCTAGTCCCCTCCCGCAGCCGCAATCCCTGCGACTCCAGATGCACGTTGATCTCCTCAAACAGACTCTGACCCAGTCCCTGCCGTTCCAGGAAATGCCGGAAGTTGAGGATCGTGGTCTCGTCGGGCAGCGCTTCCGACAGATTCAGACCCACGAACCGCCTGACCGACTCGGCCTCGTAGAGCAGGTCCTCCCTCCATACCGGGGTCGCTGAGGTTGTAGAAGAGTTGCACACAGTGAACCCGCAGCATCACCTCCAGCGGATAGGGGCGGCGGCCCTTGCCAGCCTTGGGGTAGAAGGGACGGATGCGTTCCTGCAGCCGCTGCCAGGGAATCAGGCCGTCCATCCGCTCTAGGAACAGCTCCCGGCGGGTCTTCCGCTTCTTGCCCTGGAATTCCAGGTCGGCGAACGTTGGCTGGTCCATCCGATCTTACCCCCAACATGCATGGGCTTATCCGGCCTTACTATGCCACATCGCCGCGGACTTGTTCAGAGTATTCCTAGTATTACAACGACGAGTTTAAGGAGGGACGCCTGATGCTTCCCGGCGACGGGCGGCGCGGCGTTTCTCGTGGGAGCGTTTCGCCCGCTCGTTGCGCTGTTGGACATCTTCCAGCCATTGCCGCAACTCATCCGGTCCGAACCGTTCCCGCGGCAGCATCTCCCGCACCACCCGGTACACCTGCGGGCGCGTGATCCGGGGCATCTTTTCCCCCCAGTCCTGCGGCAGGCCCAACAGAAACGCCCCGCCCAGCAGGCACATGGCCACGTGGTGATGCCACCCGGCCCATGTCCGGGTCTCGTACTCATCCAGCCCGATGTCGCTCTTTTCGGTCTCGAATTCGGTTTCAATACGCCACCTAGACCCCCCCACGTGGGCCAGGGTTTCCAGGGGAGTGTCCCCGGGCGCATTGGACAGGTAGTAGCGGGGCTCGCTGCCGTCCAGGTTCTGGCGGTAGCTTGCCCAAACCACTCCACCAGGCTTCCGGTTCCGGGTTTCCCGGACCCTCTGGGCGCCGAACCGGTAGACCCGCGGCCCCTGGGACCCCTCCGCCACCGTAATCTCCCGCCACGACTCCTCCGGCAGCGCCAAGCTGCGCTCCGCCATGGTCAGGCGCTGTCCGCTGCGCAGTTTGGGCTGGCCGGGGACGCCCGAATCCCTGATAGGCCGGCTCGCTCCAGTCAGGCTCCAGCGGCCAGACCGTCATGTCCGGCCGGACGTCCAGAACGTATAGCATTCCTGTTGCAGCCAAGCCGTCTCGGAACGCCGGGGACATCCCGAAGGCGGAATCCCCAGCGACCCACCCAGCGCTGCGGCAACCCCGAGCCCGGGCCTGCTCCAGCATATCTAATGCCAGGTCCGTCTTCGACCGGTACCGCCGCCGCTCCTCCGGCACGCCCGCCGCCGCACAGCGGCCCGCGTCCGAAGTCCATGCCTCGGGCAGATACCAGCGCTGGTCCGCCAGGGCCCGCCCCCGCGGCCCCACGTGGGCCAGGAATACTCCGGCCGGGCAATTGGCTATCTTGCCCAACGCCCCGCAGTATTGCCGGGCCACCCCTACCGATTTGACGCCCTGCTTGGGGAAGTCGCTGCCGTCGAACACCCACACCGCCAGCGGGTGTTCCAGCCTGGGACCCAAGTACTCCTGCAGGCGGGCGATGACCGCGGCATCGTCCCAGCGGGCCTCGGTGAGAAAGCGCTGCATCGCCCGGGCCGAGACCGGAACCATCTCGGACAGATTCTCGGCGTTGCGCCGCTCCTGGGCCTGGACCAGCAGGCCCGGCAGATAATGCCTGCTCTGTTCCCGCCACTGCTTGCGGCCAAAGGCACCAGCGAAGTAGGCATGGAACTCCAGAAAGGCCTCGTAAACCCGCTCGAAAGCTGCCCTCTCCATCGTCCCCACCTCCCCAAAGCCCCCGCCGTCTCCCGAATTATCCTACCAAAAACCCGTCGTTGTAATACTAGCAGTCCAATATGCGATTGCCCGGGGTGCGGCGAGCCTGAAGATGACACCGGGGCCGGGGCCGCTTATACTGACGCCAGCTATTCCCAGCTATACCGATGCAGTCAGGAGGAAACAGCCATGAGTTGGAACTTTGAACTGGTGGCCGGCCCCCTGGGCGGCACCGCCGAAGGCCCGGTCTGGGACGGAGAGGCGGTGCTGTTCACCCACATTCCCGAGAGCCGAATCATGCGCTACGACCCCCAGTCCGGCGAGACGACGGAATACTTCACGGGCGTGAGCAACACCAACGGCCTGTGCTTTGACGGCCAGGGCAACCTCTACGGGTGCCAGCAGGGCCGACGGCGCATTGTGCGCTTCGAGAAGGACCGCCAGACCATAACCTCGCTGCCCCACCAGCTAGACGGGATGCGCCACAACAACCCCAACGACCTGGTGGTGGACAAGCAGGGGCGCGTCTGGTTCACCGACCCCTACAGCGGCATCGGCGACAGCGGCCCCAAGGAGTTGGACCATATGTCGGTGCTGCGGCTGGACCCCAGCGCCAACGACCAGTGGGAGCTGAAGCGGGCTACTTTCGATGTAAGCCGCCCAAATGGAGTCCTGATTTCCCGGGACCAGAAGACCCTGTACGTGGCCCAAAGCGATTACTCCATCGACCAGCCCCGGCAGTTGCGGGCCTACGACATCAACGACGACGGCTCCCTGGGCAGCTACATCACCCTGCACACCTTCGGCGTTGACCACCGGGGAGCGCAGCGGGGTGTTGACGGCATGACCCTGGACGCCGAGGGCAACATCGTGGCCTGCGCCGGTTACGAGGAGGCGGGCCCCGGCCCCATGATCTACGTCTTTTCTCCCACCGGGCAGGTCCTGGAAACCCACGCCCTGCGGGTGGACCGGCCTACCAACTGCTGCTTCGGCGACGCCGACATGCGGACGCTGTACGTGACCACCGGGGGCGGGCACCTGCTGCGGGCCCGTACCGACCGCACCGGCTGGATTATGTGGCCCGGCTAAAAGTGAAACGGGCCAGTCCTCGCCCCCTTGACGGGGGAGAGTTAGAGAGGGGGTGATGGTTCGATAGGCTCACCATGAGCGGAAGCACCCATCCGCTCATCACTCCGCCTTCGTGGGGTGCAGGCCCTGAGCTTGTCGAAGGACCACCCCTTCCCACGAAATAAAAGGACCCCCGGCCTGGCCGGGGGTCTTCTTACGCGACTTCCATTTGCGGTGATTCGGCTACCACCACATCATTGCGCCGCCTTGGCGCTCGTGGGTGCCCCTGGACAACTGGAACTCGATGCGTTCCTTGTCGGACATGGGGCGACCGGCCAACTCTCCAGGTAGGGCAATCAGCCAGTTGCAGAACAGGGCCAAAGGGCCGACGCTCTTGACCTGGGGGCGGCTGCGGAGAATCTCTTCCGCCGCGGCCAGGGCATCCTCGGAAAGGACTATTTCCTGGACCTTCTCCTGGGTGAGGACGCTGGACTCGTTGCTGCTGGTTTCAGGGGTTAGGACGCTAGTTTCGTTGGTGCGAGAATCAATTTGCGTAGCCATTACTGTTTGTTTCAACCTCCCTTGATGCGGTGACTCGGCGCTCTGCCTGGTTACTATCCTGTAGGGTTGTGTCTGAGCTAATGATACTAACAGGCAACTACCATTTGAAGTTATGATACACCAGGGAGAATATCGTGTCAAGGGATATTAGAGAGAATAAACTATTGGTTATTATAATACTATCAATCAATTGAACACCTCCATTCCTCGGGCTGGGCCTAGAATATACTCACCCAGAGGGGTCCCACGCACCACCCCCAAGGTCATTCCGGCGCAACGCCGGCCCCGTTGCAGAACGGGGCCGGAAACCAGGGGTGGGGCAGGTTCAGGGCATGGCCTTTAGATTCTTCGCCTGAGGCTCAGAATGACAGTCTTCGGGGATGGGGCCAGTCCTCGCTCTCTTGACGGGGCGAGTTAGACAGAACGTCGTTCCGGCGCAGCGCCGGCCTCGTTGCAGAACAGGGCCGGAAACCAAGGGTGGGGCAGGTTCAGGGCATGGCCTTTAGATTCTTCGCCTGAGGCTCAGAATGACAGTCTTCGGGGGTGGGGCCAGTCCTCGCTCCCTTGAGGGGGCGCGTTAGAGAGGAGGTAACGGCGGGAGACGCGGCGTTACAAGCCCAGCTTGCCGGGGTTCATGATGTTGGCCGGGTCCAGCACGCCTTTCAGAGAGCGTATAACATCGTGGCCCAGGCCCATCTCCCGGGCCAGCAGGTGGTTCAGCTTCACTCCTACGCCGTGGCAGTATTCCATCACCCCGCCCATGTCCTGGGCCAGGGTCAGCACTTGCTCCACCGCCTGGGCCAGATTGTCCCGCACGTCGTCGGAACTACCCGGCTCCGGGACTACCATCATGGAGAACAGTTCCGGGCGGCTCCAGATACAGTACTCCACCACCCGCACCCGGTGGGCCTCCATTATCTTCTGGCAGCGTCGCCGGTACTCCAACACCTGGGAGGTGGGCAAGGCCATGTGCAGGTAGTCGAAGTGACGTCCCTGCTGGCGCGTCCAACGGTCCTTGCGGGACCGGCCCAGGGCAGTCTCCTTGTAGTTTTCGGCGGACTCATGCCGATAGGCCCAGTAGTCCAGGGTTGGGTCGGGCCCGATGTCCCGACCGCCCATCTGGGCGCACACCTGCATGGAGCGTTGGTGCTGGGCGGCCACCCCTTCCTTGAAGCCCTCGAAGACCAGGTACATCTGGACGCCCCCGGTTTCTTCGGTCAGGTCCAGCAGGGTGGGTTGAATTCCCAGGGCCAATAGCTCCGCCGCCGCCGCGAAGCCCTGGTCGAAGCTGTCGAAGGCGGCGGTGGCGAACACCTGGGACTCGGGCAGGCGAAAGACCCGCACCGTAGCCTTGGTGATAATCCCAAATGCGCCCTCGCTGCCGATGAACAGGTGGTTCAGGTTGGGGCCGGAGGAATATTTGGGCACCGGCCGGGTGGTGAGCACGTCGCCGGTGGGCAGCACCACCTCCAGGGAGACCACCTGCTTCCCCATGGGGCCGAAGGCGGCGGCCCGGTAGCCCACGCCGTTGGTGGAGATGGTGCCGGCAACGGAGGCGATGGGCACGCTGTAGGGGTCGTGGCCCGGCATCAGGCCCACCTCGGCCAGGGCGTCCACCAGGTCCTGCAACACCACGCCAGCTTCCACCTCGGCGGTCATATCCAGTTGGTTGATGCTCAGGATGCGGTTGAGGCGTTTCAGCTCCACGGTAATTCCGCCCCGCACCGGCAGGGCCGCCCCCATGACGCCGGTACCCGAGCCATAGGGCACCAGGGGGATTCCCTGCTGGTTGGCCAGGGCCACCACCTGGGAAACTTCTTCCGTGGATCCAGGCCGCACCACCGCGTCGGCCAGGCGGTCGAAGGCGTCCTCAGCGCCGAAGGCCCGAAAGGGGTTCAGGGCATCGGCGGAGTAGCGGTCCAGGTCGTAGGGGTCTTGGAGCACGTTTTGGGGGCCCACGATGCGGGCCAGCGATTCCAGTGTGGCGCCATCAAGCATGTTCAGTTACGCTCAGTGCCGGGTCTGGGCTGGTAGAAGGTGTGGTTCGACGGGCTCTCCCCTTCAAGGGGAAGAGGACTTGCGCCTTCCGTTCACACCGGATTCCGGCCTGTGCCGGAATGACGGCAATGTATGAGAGAGAGGACTGCCCCTTCTCCCCTCAGTGGTCCAGGGACTGGTACTGCCACTCGGTGCCCTGGGGGGTGTCTTCCAGGGTTATGCCGTGGTTGGCCAGGCTATGGCGAATCTGGTCGGCCAGGGCGTACTGCTTGGCCTGCCGCAACTCCTCCCGGGTGGATACCAACAACTCGATGAAGGGACGGGCCGCCAGGTCGCCCTGATTGTCGCCGGATGGTTCCTGGAAGGTGAGTCCCAGCAAGCTGCCCAGGTCCCGCAGGGTCCCCTGGGCTTCGGCCACATTGCCGTCCGAGTCCCGCACCCGGTTTATCTCCCGGGCCAGGTCAAACAGGACGCCGATGGCCTGGGGGGTGTTGAGGTCGGAATCCATGGCGGTTAGGAACCGCTGCTTCAGGGGGGCCGCGTCGAGGGGTTCGCCGGTATTGTCACTGGGCCGCAGGGCGTGCCGCAGCCGTTCCAGGCTGCGCTCGGTGGCCTCGGCTCCCTCGCTGCTGTAGTTCAGGGGACTGCGGTAGTGGGAGCTGAGGAAGTAGACCCGCAGGGTGTCCGGGCTGTAGGAGGCCAGGGCTTCCTCCACCGACACCAGGTTGCCCAGGGACTTGCTCATCTTGTCCGCGCCCAGTTGCAGCAGGCCGTTGTGCATCCAGTAGCGGGCGAAGGGCTTGCGACCGGTGAAAGCCTCGCTCTGGGCGATTTCGTTCTCGTGGTGGGGGAAGATGAGGTCCTGCCCCCCGCCGTGGATGTCCAGGGGGTCGCCCAGGTGTTCCAGGGACATGGCGGTGCATTCGATGTGCCAGCCCGGGCGGCCCGGCCCCCAGGGGCTATCCCAAAAAGGCTCGCCGGGCTTGGCCCCCTTCCAAAGGACGAAGTCCATGGGGTGTTCCTTCATCTCGTCCACCTGCACCCGCGACCCGGCAATCATCCCGTCCAGGGTGCGGTGGCTCAACTTGCCGTAGTCGTCGCTGCGAGTGACGCGGAAGTAAACGTCGCCCCCCGACGGGTAGGCGTACTCCTTCTCCACCAGCCCCCGAATGGTCTCGATGATGTTGGGTATCTCCTGGGTGGCCCGGGGGTAGACGTGGGCGCGCTGCACGTTGAGGGCGTCCATGGTGCTGAAGAAGTCTTCGATGTAGCGCTGGGCCAGCTCTTCCTCGCTGATTTGCTGCTCGCCGGCCCGCTGGATAATCTTGTCGTCCACGTCGGTGAAGTTCTGGATGTGCTGCACCTGGTAGCCCTGGTACTCCAGGTAGCGGCGCAGCACGTCGAAGACCACGTAGCTGAGGGCGTGGCCCACGTGGGTGGAGGAATAGGGCGTTACCCCGCAGATATAAATCTTGACCTTGTTGCCCTCGGAGGGAGCGAACTCCTCGTCCCGTCCGGTCAGAGTGTTGTATAGCTTCATGCCTCTGTCACTATGGTAGGGTGGGCCGGAAGCACAATCGATGCCACTGCACAGGCGGCAATCCCTTCTGCTCGACCGATAAAGCCCAGGTAGTCGGTGGTAGTTACTTTGATGCTGACCCGCTGCGGCGGCGCCGAAAGGGCCGCGCTGGTCCGCTGCTGCATTTCCGGGAGGAAGGCTCCCAGCCTGGGCCGCTGCGCCAACATTGTAGCATCAACGTTAGATATGCGCCAACCGTGCTCCCGCAGCAAATCGGCCACCCGGGACAGCAAAATCAGGCTGGAAATATCCTTGTACTGGGGGTCGCGGGAGGGGAAATGCACCCCCTTGTCGCCCAGGTTGGCCGCCCCCAGGAGGGCGTCCATGATGGCGTGGACCACCACGTCGCCGTCGCTGTGTCCCGCCAGGCCCTGGTCGAAGGGTATGTTGACGCCTCCCAACACCAGGGGGCGTCCGGCGGCCAGGGCGTGGGCGTCGAAGCCGATGCCGACGCGAAAGTCTATGGATGGTTGGTTGGACATATCGGGTTGCAACTGAATACTCTCCGGGGGCGCGCCTGCAGCTCCGGTTGACCTGCGCTGAGACTCCGGGACGGTCCGGGAACGATTGCCCGGCTGCGGCTGGTAGCCGGACGGGGGCCAAACTGCCGGGTTGGGCTGGTATCGGCGGGTGGTGGTTCATCATTTTCGCCGACAATGCTCCGGCGTCGCCGGCGGCGTTGAGGTTGCGGCGGTTGGACAAATCCATTTTTGGAATGAGTCCCCAGGGCGAAGGTTTGTCCGGTTAGGCGCTGCAAACGGCTCTGGTCTTCCGTGGTCGTGATGGTGAAAGGTTGCGGCGCAGCGGCTCGTATCATGTCCAAGTCGGCGACGTAATTCTCAACGGAGGTTATACCCCCTTGGATTTGCCAATCCTCCAGGTCATTATCATAGAAGTTGTAGTGTATCGCCCTTGCTATATATAGCCGGTCGTTCAAGTCGGGTCTGGCAAATTCTTTCTGCAATTGATCGGCGATGGCAAACACGTTCTTTTGTCCGGCATGTCTCCAACCGCGCTGAAGGGCAATGGCCTTGAGCGCGTAGTTTGCTACGCCCCAAACCTTCTCGGATGCCTGAAGGCGGTTGCCGCTACCCAACTGGTCCTTGGCGTGTTCCACGAACCTATGGCTAATTTGAGCATAATGTTCGGCAATATCGGAACCCGGCGGCGGCAGCGGTATTGTCATAGCATCATTTGCTCCAAGTTGGGTGGGTGCAGTCTAGCATATTCGACGTGGACGGACTCCCGTGTATTTCGCAGGGGCTTGCGTTTGTCACCCTGAGTCTGCCCCAAGCGGGTTGGGCGTCCCGGCGGGGTGGACGTGACACCCGGCCCAGACGCTGCTGCGTCACGGTCTCCATAACGAATCCAGGTGGCCGAGGTCATCCTCGTCTACGGACATCTTGACTACGGTGAATTCACCATCTACCTTTACGTCGTCGTAGTCAAAGCTACGCGCATTATCGTGAATAATTTCGAGCCGGCCTTCGATGTCTCCCACCGCAGACTCGGCCGCTCTCAGGCTCCTGAACAAATGCACCAAGGTGAGTTCCACGGATAAACCACCATCGTTAGCCGCAGCAATAGCCACAGCTTCACAACCGCCAACTTGGATTCTACAATTCTTCGACGCCGAAATCAGCCAACCCCGGCCCACCCGGTCCAACGCCCGTTTCAGGGGGTTTTCATCATCCTGGAGCAACTTATGGTCCTCGCTCAACGACCTCAGAACATTCTTCACCTTGTAGAACTCATCCCAGGCAACATACTTGCCGTCCTCAAGGAGAGTGATAGCGCCTCCGCTTTCGTCTTCCCATAACTCGTACTCGCGATATTCCCTGGCCCGGTAGTTGGGGCCACGGTCGGCGGAGATGGTGTGCCGGATTTCTTCAAAGTCAAACTCGCCTGCCAATATTACGAAGATGGAGTCGGTATAGACCAGTGTGTTCACGTCGCCGATGGCAATCCCCAATTCCTCCCAGTTATCCTCAATAATTTGGATGTCAAGGCTGTTCTTAGCCTCTCCGATTGTCGATACCGCTGGGATTTCTCCGCGCTGTATTGCGCCGACATCCAGCACAATCACCCAGTTAGCCGAGTCCGGCACCAGTCCCAAGGCGTGACCGGAGCCGGAGCCGAACCCAAAGCCCAGTCTGTCGCATCCTGGCATAACCGACACCATGACTATGGCCAATGCAACCAGGGCGGCGGCCCGTAGGCCAAGACCCCGCCGAGAGGCCGCCCCGCCGGAACGAGCCACCCGCTCGGGGCGGCCCGATGGCAAGGAGGCGCCCAATCCACGGTCGTGGCCGGGAGCATGGTTTTGGCGGCGCGAGTTCCCGGACATTAACGCAATGTTTCTATCCATTTTCATACTTTAGCTGCCCGCAGCAGCGCCTCCATAATGGTCAGGTCTTCGGGGGTGGTCACTTTCAGGTTCTCGTAGGAACCCAGGAACATCCGCACCGGGTGGCCCAGAAGTTCGACCATCGCCGCGTCGTCGGTAACGTCCTGGTGGCAGTTGCGGTGCGTCTCCAACAGCAAATCGTAGCGGAAGACCTGGGGAGTTTGGGCGGCCCAGAGGGTATCCCGGGGCGGAGTCTCGGAGACCATGTTATCGGGAGAGATTACCTTGATGGTGTCCTTGACCGGCACCCCGGCCACGGCGGCGCCGGTGTGCCGGGCCGCGTCCAGCCCCCGCTGCAGCAGGTCGAGATCGAAGCCGGGGCGCGCCCCGTCGTGGACCACCACCCAGGAGCAGGGGGCCAGGGCTTCCAGGCCGGCCCGCACCGAGTCCTGACGTCGGGCCCCGCCGGGGCAGACTCGGGAGACCTTCCGGTAGCCGCGACTTCTCACCAGGTCCCGGCCCCGCTGCTGGGAGGACTGGGCCAGTACCAGGACAATCTCGCCGACGGGCGCAAAGCTCTCAAATTTGTCCAGGCAGTGAGCTACCAGGGGAATGCCCCGCACCTGGGCGAAGGTCTTGTCCACCCCCTCCATGCGGGAACTCATGCCAGCGGCGACCACCACCACGCCAATGCGGGAGTTGGGGAACTCGGCTTGAGGGGAGGTCATGGGACGGGCCTCGCTCTATTGTCGGTACTCCGGCAGTCCAAGACGCACCCCCCTAGCCCAGCACGAAGCGTTTGTAGGCTTCGGCGTATTCCAGTCCGGCCTGCTCCCCGACGCGACTGCGCCATTGCCGCATGTACTTATCGGCGTCCTCGTCGCCCACCTGGCTCCGGTGGGCCTGCAGGGCCTTGACGGCAGCGTCCATGTGCTGGGAGACATCCACGAACTTGTCCGGGGCGTCGTGGTCCATCACCCAGACCTCGCGCACCCGGTGGGGCTCCAGACCCTCCCGCAGCAACTCCGGGAAGGTGAGCCGGTCCCGAGCCGTGGGGAACACCGCGGAGAGAGCGGCCTCGCCGGAAGCCAAGTGGTCGGGATGCCCCAGGTAGCCGTCTTCGGCCAGGTTGCGGGTGGGGTTCATGCAAATCAGCACGTCGGGACGGTGGCGGCGAATCTCCCGGGCGATGTCGCGGCGCAGCCCCAGGGTGGGCTGCAAGGACGAGTCCTCGTAGTCCAGGAACACCACCTGCTGCAGGCCCAAAATCTTGCCGGCGGCCTCCTGCTCCTCGCGCCGTACCCGGGCCAATTCAGCGCTGGTCATCTCCGGGTCGTCGCTGCCCTTGCTGCCGTCGGTGCACAGCACGTAGACGACTTCCCAGCCCTGGGCGCACCACCCGGCCACCGTACCGGCGCAACCCCACTCGGCATCGTCGGCGTGGGCCACCACCACCATGCCCCGGCGATACGATTCCTGGTTTTCGGACATAGAATTATACCTCCGAGACGGTTGCCCACTGGCGCCAGGGAAGATTGCCGGGGACTAGTTTAGCATAAGGAGCGAGGGGCGGCCCCGTTTCTCCTCCTGCCAGCGGCACAGCAGCCATCCCCATTCCGCATGGGGCGGCGGCCTTCTTCGCAGCAGCCCGGATGGCTTTACCTGGTCATCCCCGCCCTATGCGTCGGTCAGGCCCCATGCAGTAGAATAGGGCATCCTGGTTTAGGAGAGAAGAGAGATGCCGCTGTTTTTCCGCAGACGGGGTAGCGTGGCCGTGGTGGAGATATACGGGATAATCGGCGCTGCGGTGCGGGTGCCCACCTACGCCCGACTCTTCGACTCCATCGCCCGGAATAAGAAGTACCGGGCCCTGCTGCTGGACATCGACTCTCCCGGCGGGTCGGCCACCGGATCGGACCTCCTTTACCACAGCCTCAAGCAGGTGGCCGAGACCAAGCCGGTGGTGGCCTACGTGCGGGGGATGGGGGCCTCGGGCGGATACTACCTGTGCTGCGCCGCCAGCCAGGTGGTGGCCCTGCCCACGGCGCTGGTGGGCTCGGTGGGGGTCATCTACCTGCGGCCCATTCTGGAGCAGTTGCTGGGACGGGTGGGAGTGGAATTCACCGTGTTCAAGGGGGGCCGCCTCAAGGACATGACGGGCTTCTGGCGCAGTCCCACCGACGAAGAACGGGAAAGGTTCCAGGGGTTGGTATCGGAGATGTACGACACCTTCGTATCGGTGGTGGCCCAGGGGCGGTCGATGGAGACCTCCCAGGTGGAGGAGTTGGCCACCGGCGAAATCTACACCGCCCGGCGGGGCAAGGACCTGGGTCTGGTGGACCACCTGGGGGACTTCAACCAGGCCCTGGCGTTGGCGGCCCAGTTGGGCGGCACCCGTCCCCGTCCCCGTCCCGCGTACCTGCGGCCCCGGGCGCCCCTGGCGCAACGCTTGATGGGGCGAAACGCCAGCCGGTACTCGGCCCTGGCGGGGCTTTCCGCCGACGTGGGGCGTCTGTTGGGCGGCGGCATCTACTACCTGGAACCGTCCCTAACCTGGGGCGAGCATTGGGGGGAGGGGTATGACTGGTGAGGGTGGCAATTGCTGCGAGGGGAGAGACACTCAGGCCGACAGCGTGGGCGCGCCATATATTGGAATATTGGCGTCCCTGGTAACGATGGTAAGGCCCACAGCTTGGGCCTGCGCTACTAGCATTCTATCGAAGGGGTCCCGGTGGTGCGGTGGCAGGTTTCCCGCCTGTTCCGCGTGAAACAACGTAATGCCAAGCTCAGTGAAGCCGGTCTCTTCAACCGCCGCCAACAAATCATCCGGGGCTTGGACTTTGCCCAACGCTCGTTTGATGGCAATCTCCCAAACACTGACAGCGCTGACGAAGACCTGGTTGCGGGGGTCGGTAATGGCCCTACGGGTGCGTTCACCCAATTCCGGGCTATCCTCCAACGCCCACAGGAGGACATGGGTATCCAGAAGCAGGCGTGGCACTAATTGCCCTCGAAGGACTCAATAACCTCCGGTGGGGTCTCGTCGAAGTCCGGGGCCACCCAAATCTGGCCTTTCAACAGGCCCAATTTGCGCTGGGTTCCACCCTCCCGATGAGGTATCAAGTGCAGATAGGGCTTTCCGGCTTTGGCGATTACGATTTCCTCACCTTGCCAAGCTAACTCGGCCAGCTTGGATAGTTGGGTCTTTGCCTGGTGCATATTTACCTGCATTGCAACATCCTATTAGTTTAGTGTAGCTTAGCTAAATACAATCTATGTGTTCTGCGAAGGTTTGTCAACTCTCAAGACGGGACAGTAGATTTGACTATCGGGAGGGAGCGCGCCAGAGATGCGAGCCGGTGGCCAGGGAGACCGCCACGTACACCGGATGAAAAAACGGCCACATGCCCAGGTGGATAAGTAGGACTGCTTCCGGCTCGTTGGGGAACCAGAAGGCGAGCCAGTTCCAGAAGAACAGGATGGTTAACGCGATGGAAGCGTAGAAGGTTACGTTGACTTCCAAGTAGTCGCGCATGTACCCCCGAGTGAGGGGTACATCTCCATCGTCAGCCGCCAGAGCGCGCTTGCGGATAGAATTCACCACCAGCAGCAGGGGCACCGCCACCGCCATGAACCAGTTAATAATTAGCCAGACCGGGTATTCGGTAGAACCCGGGGGGTGATAGACCGCCGTAATCATCAGGTTCACGGCCACCACCAAGGCCAGACCAACGATGAAGGCCGCCAACAGCCTTTTTAGTATGTCCATAGCCGCTTCCCCTTTTTATGTGGACGCCGGATACAAGCCTCACCATCCAGTTCATCCAGGATTGATGGCTACCCCACCACCCCCTTGGCTTCCTGCCATAGCTCTTCCTTCTCGTCCAGAGGCAGTTGGTCGAAGTCCTGGCCCCGCTGCCGGGCCAGTTCCTCCATCATCAGGTAGCGTTGCTGGAAGCGTTGGTTGGCCTGGCGCAGGGCGTCCTCGGCGTGGATGCCCTGCCAGCGCGACAGGTTGACCAGCATCATAATCAGGTCCCCCACCTCGTGGGTCTTCTCCTCTTCGGTGACGGCCTGGCGCAGCTCCTCCACCTCCTCCAACACCTTGTCCAGCACACCGGAGATGTCGTCCCACTCGAAACCCACCCGGGATACCCGGTCCTGCATCAACTGGGCGTAGGTCAGGGCGGGCAGGTCCTTGGGAATTCCCTCCACCGGCGATTTGCGTTCCCCCGCCTGTTCCCGCTCGGCCTGCTTAATCTGCTCCCAGTTGCGCTCCACCTCCCGGGCGTCGGCGACCTGGGCATCGCCGAAGACGTGGGGGTGACGCCGCACCAGCTTGCGGTTGACGCTGGCGAGCACGTCGGCCAACTCGAACTCACCCTCTTCCCGGGCGATGTCGGCGTGGAAGGCTATTTGCACCAGCAGGTCGCCCAGCTCTTCCGCCAGGAGTTTCGGCTCCCCCCGGTCGATGGCTTCCAGCACCTCGTAGCACTCTTCCAGCAGGTTTCGCTTCAGGGATTGGTGGGTCTGCTCCCGGTCCCAGGGGCAGCCTCCGGGAGCCCGCAGGCGGGCCACGATGTCCACCAGGGTCTGAAACCGGCCCAATTCGCTCTCGGGAATCTCATCTCTGCTATTCATGCCCGAATTATAGGGCGCGGAGCAGTTGCCCAACAAGTTGGCGCGGTGTAACGTAGCTGGGGCCCGATTTCCCACAGACCCGGAGGGCAGGAATTATGGAAGACCAACCCACCCCGGCCAAAACCCCGTTGGGCAGCCCCCTGGGGTCGCTGGGCTTCATGATGCTGGTGGAGGGCCTGGTCCCGCTGCTGTTTGTCCTTGCCATACCCGTGTTTCTGATAAGCGGCAGCGTCGCCTGGGCGGTGAACGATCCCGGGCTGTACCAGCGGGGGTTTGAACGCTACGACATTGCCCAGCGCACCGGAATCACCGACGCCGACCTGCGCCAGGCGGGGGCCGACCTGCGGCATTACTTCAACTCGGGAGAGGAGCCTCTGGAGTTGCGCGCCCGGGTCTACGGGGTGGAGCGGGAGATATTCAACCAGCGGGAAGTGGCCCACATGCGGGACGTGAAGGGGCTGGTACGGAAGGTGTACTTGGCGGGCGCATTGGCTCTGGCCAGTATGTTGGCCGTGATGCTGGCGGGACTGTGGTGGTACCGGGGAGTTTACCGCCGCCGCCTGGCCCGCTTCAGCCTGTGGGGGAGCGCCGGTACCCTGGCCCTGGTGCTGACCCTGGCGCTGACCGCCGTGGCGGCTTTCGACGCCCTGTTCCTGGCCTTCCACCTGGTCAGCTTCTCCAACGACCTGTGGCGGCTGGACCCCCGCACCGACTACCTGTTAATCATGTTTCCCCAGGGCTTCTGGTTCGACGCCACCCTGCGGGTAGGCCAGACTACCATAGCCGGGGCGCTGGTCATTGCCATCCTCTCCGGCGGCTATCTGTGGTACAGAGGCCGGAAGGAGATGGAAATGTTACGCGCCCGCAGCCGACAGGAGCCGGGTAAGGACGAAGAGCCGCCGGGCTGGGGCTAATGGCCGCAGCCGCAGCCTCCGCCGCAGCACCCACCGCCGCCCATGGGAGGCATGGGGTTGAAATCGTTGAAGCTGGGATCGCCGCCCTTGGAGACGGCGGCAAATACGGAGATGGCCCGGCGGGCGGGCTGCTCGCAGACCGGGCAGTCGGCGCCGGTGGCGCTCATGGGCTGCAGGCGGTCAAACTTGTGGTCGCAGGTAGAGCAGTGGTATTCGTACAGCGGCATGGAAACACCTTCCCCCAGTAGTCTTTGGCCGGGCCCCTGGCTGGGGTGAGGCCCCGGCGAGTTACCCTGACTTTACCCGACGGGGAGAGCCAGCGTCAAGGGCTGCCGGGTCTTTCACCGGGTCTTTCGATTGTCACTGTGAGCGTAGCGAATGGTCTAGTGTCCCCGGACAGCGCAAGGCCCCCACCCCTGGATTCCCGCCTTCGCGGGAATGACGGTAGGGGCGCCTGCCTGAAAGCGCACCTGGGCCCTTCGCCGGGTCTTTCAAGAGTCACTGCTTGGGCAGACATCCGCTCACCCTGAGCTCGTCGAAGGGCCGGTCCGTGGTTAGATAAATTGATGATGAGAAGGGTGGGGGCGCACGTCTATGCGCCCCTACGGATTTCTGCTCCCCTGGGGGGGCCTCCCTAGCAGGGCCCCACCTCCGTCCCTCTCCCGAGGTTTCCCGGGAGGCTTGATGCACCTGTCCGGGGGCCTGCGCCGCCCTTGACAATTTCCCCTCGCAGGTGGCAGACTGGCCTAGCTGCCAAGGGGGTTATGTGGTAGGCCCCGGCCTTTGGCAGTTGAGTTATGACTTTATCTGGAGGAGGCAACTGATGGCAGACGTAAAGATTGAAGTGCGGGCCAACGGCCCCAACCGCGTAATGGGCCCCATCGAAATAGTGGACCAGTCCGGCAACTCCTACACCATCCCCGAAGGGCAGTGGGTTTCCCTGTGCCGCTGCGGCACGTCGAACAGCAAGCCCTACTGCGACGGCTCCCACCGGGACTGCGGTTTTGAGGCTCCCAGCGAGGCTTCCTAGGCATATTGAAATAGACTTCACTTCTGATAAATAGCTCAGAAGCGTAAGACCGGGGCGGGTGGTGAAATCACCCGCCCCGGTCTTTGTGTTCCGGCCCCGCCGGGGCTGCCCGCGCCGCGGGAGTAGCCGGGGCAACTCCCGCCGGTAGGCGGCCCCTTCAGGCGTGCCGCAGCGCAAGACCCCTGCTGGACTGCCCCCGTTTAGAGAACCCACCCCCGCGGGGGCAGCAGCAGATAGATGTAGTCCCGGTTAAGCGCCCCGGTATATCTGCCTGATGCTCCGCACTCCGGCTATCCGCTCCTCGGCCAGCCGGTCGGCGGCCAGGGAAGTGGGAATCTCCTCCCGCTTGGACGTTTCAATCACCCGGGTCATAATCTCGTAGATGCGCTCCGTCTTCTCCCGGGCCCGTTCCGGGCTGTAGGGCGCGCCGATTTCCGCGGCGACGTTGATGATGCCCCCGGCGTTGATAACGTAGTCCGGGGCATACAGGATGCCCCGCCGGTGCAACTCCTCCCCATCCTCCTCGGTGAGCAACTGGTTGTTGGCCCCGCCGGCCACGACGCGCGCCTTGAGTCGGGGGATGTTGGTGGGGTTGATGACGCCGCCCAGGGCGCAGGGCGAGAAGATGTCGCTCTCCACGTCGTAGATCGCCTCGGGCTCCACCACCTTGATGCCCATGCCCCGGGCCTTGTCCCGGGCGCTCTCGTAAATATCGGTAGCCACCACCTGGGCATCCTCCTTCAGCAGGTGGTGGGCGGTGTTGAAGGCCACCTTGCCGAACCCCTGCAGGGCAATCTTCTTCCCCTGCAGGGAGTCGGACCCCCACACCTCCCGGGCGCAGGCCTTCATGCCCACGTAAACGCCCAGCCCGGTCATAAGCGAGGTATCGCCGCTGCCGCCGACGGTGGTGGGCAGTCCCACCACGTGGCCCGTCTCCTGGCGGATGTACTCCAGGTCCCTCCCGGTGCTTCCCACGTCGGTGGTGGTGAGGTAGCGCCCGCCCAGGGTGTCGACGAAACGACCGTAGGCCCGCATCAGGGCTTCCGTCTTCTGGGTGTGGGAATCGGCGATAATCACGCCCTTGCCGCCCCCCAGGGGGAGGTCCGACACCGCCGACTTATAGGTCATGGCGCGGGACAACCGCAGGGCGTCCTGGATGGCTTCTTCTTCGGTCTCGTAGGGCCAGACCCGGGTGCCGCCGCAGGCCGGCCCCAGGGTGGTGTCGTGGATGGCGATGATGGCCTTGAGCCCCACGTCGGGGTCGGCGTACATCAGCAGTTGTTCGTACCCGTACCGGCCCAGGTAGTCTAGCAGTTGCATTGACGCCTCCTTTTCCTACAGACCTCCCGGCCAGCGGCGCTGGCTCAGGGAGTATCATAGGGTAATATAATAGTTATCAATACAGTGTATATTATACGCCTCCATGTTGCTAAAGGAAATGATTGCTAAGTCCAATAATAGGGTAAATTGGCGGGCCTTGCCAAACCTGGGCGGCCCTTCTTCCTACCCACCGTCATTCCCGCGCAGGCGGGAATGACGGTGGGGTGCGGCCCTGGCGCAGTTGCCGGAGGTTGCGCATAGCGTAGGAAAATGGGGTATAATCAGCAGCAAGCGACCAAGGGTCGCCAGCCACCCGATATTTGAGGAGGTAGAACCGATGGCACAGCAGGAAATGCACGCGCAAATGGGGGGATCATCTCACGGCTCTGAAGAGCTAATCTCCGCCGGAGCAGTAACCTTCGGCCTGCAGTACCGTACCGAGGTGGGAGAAGCCAACGACGAGGGCATTTGCATCCACGTCTACGGCAACGACCTGGCCAGCGATGACAAGGAGTTGCTGCGGTTTGACTGCTTCCGCATGGCGCCCCACTACCACTATCGCAACGCCACCTCCCGGCAGAATGAACGCTTGATGCTGGACTTCACCGCCGAGGGCGACTCCCTGTCCTGGACCCTGGATAAGATTAGGAACCGGCTGCCCATCATGCTGCTGCGCTGCGGCGTCGATGACATCGCCCGCAACGTGGACCAGCGCGACATTAACGTTGCCATGCCCAAGATCGTTGCCTGGGCCGAGACCAAGACCTACAACCGGTCCTAACCTTCCCAGGGGGCGACCCTCCGGCATACCGGCGGGACTGGGATGCGGAGGATAGCGCCAGACGGATGGAGGGCCTCGGGGGATTCTCCGAGGCCCTCCGCATTGTTTGGCCCACCGGAATAGGGCCGATAGACCAGACTCCAGGAGGTGAAAGTGTTTTTTGAGCTACGACAGTACCGCACCCTGCCGGGGCAGCGGGAAAACTGGGTCAAATTCATGGAAGAGAAGATAATACCCTTCCAGGTATCCCAGGGAATGGTAATCCTAGGCAGCTTCGTGGGACAGGAGGAGGACGACCTCTACGTCTGGATCCGCCGCTTCGCCAGCGAAGAGGAGCGGGAACGCCTGTACGAAGCCGTCTACGAAAGCGACTACTGGAAGAACGAGGTTGCCCCCCAGGTGCCCCGGATGTTGGACCGGGACAAGATAGTGGTGACCCGTATCGAGTCCACCCCCAAGTCGGCAATTCACTAGCCAACCCAGCGGCCCCGTGGCATTCCCCGCCCCAGTGTGGCGGACCCGGCAACCCCGGAGAATGGGCCGGGGTCTAAACTGAACGGGTGAAGCCAGCGACTGCCCCAGCTATACAGGAGGAAGTATGCCCCCCAAACAGTATTCCAGCGCCCCCGGGTTGATTCTGGACCCCGCCATGCGCTACTCCGCCACCATTCGCACCAGCCTCGGCAACCTGACCCTGGACCTGCTGCCCGCCGAGGCCCCCCGGGCGGTCAACAACTTTGTGTTCCTGGCCCGGGACGGCTTCTACGACAACGGGTGCTTCCACCGGGTAATCAAGGGGTTCATGATTCAGGGCGGATGTCCCCAAGGCACCGGTCGGGGCGGCCCCGGCTACCGCTTCCCGGACGAGCCGGTGAACCGACCCTACGTTAAGGGCACCCTGGCCATGGCCAACGCCGGCCCCAACACCAACGGCAGCCAGTTTTTCATCGTCCACGGCGACAACGCGGGGCTGCCCCCCAACTACACCATCTTCGGCGCCCTGTCCCAGGGGGAGGACACCTTGGAAAGCCTGGCCAACGCGCCGGTGGCCGCCAGCCAGGGCGGCGAGCCTTCCAGCCCCACCGAGCGTCTGGAGATTCACGGCATCGACATCGACGAGCAGCCCATCAACCCGGCCTAACCCCCGGCATACAAGCGCCCTCGGGAAAGGGAATCACCCGTCCCGTTATTCCTGTGAAAGTGGGAGTAGCGGGGCGGGTTAACTGGTTTTTTGACCGAAGTTGGCAATCTGACGTTCTGGATCCGGCCTGCCCGGAATTACGGAACGGTACAATCCAAATTGGCGAGTATGGTACATTGGGGGAACCAGGGAGGTTGTCAAGCTATGGGAACGTTCCATACACGGGTTGGAGTTGGCAACCCTGCCAACCGGGAATTCCAATGGGTGGATGCGTTGGTTGATACCGGGGCTACCTACTCGATGATGCCGGCTTCACTCTTGGACCAACTGCTTCACCTGTCACCGGAAGAGAAAGAGGTCTTCACATTAGCTGATGGTAATGAGCAGAGTTACGGCATAGGACAAGCGAGCTTCAACATTGGGGAACGGGAAAGAATCAGCCCAGTGATTTTTGGTCCCGAAGACATCTATTTGCTGGGGGCCACTTCGCTTCAGACTTTTGGCTTGATTGCCGACACCAGCAATCATCGCCTGATTCCGGCGCCCAGATTGACCCTCTAATCCTTGCGGGCGCCCACTACGCCGGCCGGGCGGCCCGGCTGGGACGGGGAGTTGCCGAGGGCAGCGGCGGCCTCCGGGCCAGCAGGAAGAGCACCCCGCCCAGGAAGTTCAGCCCGGCCAGGGTGAAGAAGGCCAGGTCGTAGGTGCCCAGTTCGTCGCGGACGTACCCGGCGAAGGGCGACGAAATCAGCAGCAGCACGTTCATGGGTACGGTGGAGAGGCCCAGAATCTTGCCGAAGGAAGTCCGGCCAAAGTATTCACCGCGAATGGCCACCGTCAACGGGCTGCGCCCTCCAAACCCAATGCCGAACATGATGGCGAAGAGGTAGAAGCTGGCCAGGCTCGACGCCAGGGTCAGCACCACCACCGCGGCGGCCTGGACCGAGGTGAATACGAACAGCCCCACCCGCTTGGGAATGCGGTCGCCAATGTATCCCCCCACTATCTGGAAGACCATCCCCACGGCGGTGTACACCGTTACCAGCCAGGCGGTGTCCTGCACGTGAAACCCCTTGTCCTGCATCAACAGCCCCAGGTGGGTGAAGATGGCGAGGATGACCATAGAGGTAAAGCCGTGGCCCACGGATATTAGCCAGAAAGCCGGGGTGCGCAGGGCCTGCGCGGCGGTAAGGTCGCCGAACTCCGCCCCGTCGCCGCGCTGGGCCGGAGACCTTGACTGGGAAACAGCGGGAGCCGGCTCCCGCTCCGGGGCCACCCCGTCGGGGTATTGATTGTAGTCCTGGGGCCGGTTGCGAATTAGGCGGGAGAGGGGCAACGCCACCACCAGGCAGACAATACCCAGGATTAGCGCGGTAAGAGACCAGCCGATACGGTCGTACTCCGGGTCGATGGCCCAGGCGATGGCGGGGACCAACAGCAACGCTCCCAGGCGGCTGCCCACGCTGGCCCACCCGATGGCCTTGGCCCGCTGCCGGGAGAACCAGTTATTGATGGTGGTCATCATGGGGAGCCAACTGCCCAGCCCTTGGCCCAGGGCCATCACCATGTAGGCCAAGTAGAACACCCATAGGGTGTGCATCTGGGAGTATATGATGAACCCCACGCCCAGAATCAGCAGGCCCAGGAGAATCATGCGACGGGCGCCCAACTTGTCGGTGAGGTACCCCTCAATGGGCCCCATGATGCCACCTTCAACCCGGGTGAGGGTGAGGGCCCAGCTCAGTTGGGTGCGGGTCCAGCCGAAATGCTGCTCCAGGGCCACTGCCCATATCTGCATCGCGTGGAACAGGGGCACGGTGGCGATGGTCATTATCAACCCGCTGGCGCCCACCAGCCACCAGCCGTAAAAAACGCCCCGAATCTTTCCCGGGGCGCCGGCGACTTGTCCTACCCGATTCAAACTATTTACCCTTGCCTGTGGCTATTCCCCCGACCCGGCTCCATGATAAGTCTCCCACAATATCGAGTCAAGGGATATTACATAACCATCATCATTGCTAGAAGTAATATCATTTGGCGCTCGCGTCAGGCTTCGCCCGGTGGCCGGGTGGTCTGCAACCACAACTGGTAGACCGTCCGGCGGGGAATGCCCGAAGCCTGGGACACCAGGGCCACCGCCTCCCGGGCCCGGGCTCCCGAGTCCCGCAATTGACGCAGCCTTTCCCCGGCTGCCGCCAGGTCGGACTCGGCGGGTCCCGTTGGAGAAGGGGTCTCCGTCGCTCCGGCCACCACCAGCGCAAACTCGCCCCGGGGCGATTGGAAACGCTCCACCGCCTGGGACAACGGGCCCCGAAAGACCTCCTGATGCAGCTTGGTCAGCTCCCGGCACACGGCCATCTGCCGGTCGCCCAGGGCTGCTAGCAGGTCGGCCAGCGTGGCCGTGACCCGGTGGGGGGCCTCGAAAATCACCAGCGTCTGCGGCGTAGACTCCAGGGACTCCAGCCGCGCCCGCCGATCTTTGCGACGCCGAGGCAAGAATCCCAGGAAAAGGAACTCGTCGCCGGGCAGCCCCGACACCGCCAGGGCCGTCGTAACCGCCGAAACCCCGGGGACCACCTCCACCGGGAAGAGGGCGGCGGCCTGGGCCACCGCATCGCTGCCCGGGTCGCTGACTCCGGGCATACCGGCATCGGTGACCAGGGCCACATCGCCCGACTCCAGGGCCTTGAGCAAGATGGGCAGCTTGGACCGCCAATTGTGCTGGTGGAAGCTGGTCAGGGGGGTGTGGATTTCCAGGTGGTTGAGCAGGCGGCGGGTGACCCGGGTATCCTCGGCGGCAATCAGGGACACCTGTCCCAGGACACGGGCCGCCCGCAGGGTCAGGTCCTCCAGGTTGCCGATGGGTGTGCCGACGACATACAGGGTGCCCATTGGCCAAGTATAACCCAGCCGGGGAAGCCGGGGCATTCGATGGTAGCCGCTCCGACTTGGCTTGAAAGCCTCATCCTGCGCCTGCCGAATGGCAAGTAAGGCAGGGCCTTTCGATTGTCCTGAGAAACCCTTTGTTTCACCCGTCATTCTCGGCCCAGCCCTTGGATTCCCGCTTTCGCGGGAATCCAAGGGCTGGGGTGGCCGATAGCCCCCCTTTGTAAAGGGGGAGGCAACCGGGTAGCCCAATAATCGAAAGGCCCTGGTCGGGGAAGGCCGCAGCTTGTACCTGGAGCAATTTGCCGGGTAGACTATAGCAGCGGAATTCAAGCCTAAAGCGGCGGCGATCCGGGTAGGCCAATCCAGCGTAATAGGCAAGGGCAACAAGCAATGACGAGACCCAACTGGCACACCCAACATCCTCCGGCGTGTACCTGCGCCTTTTGTGAAGAGAAGAAATACATCGTGCGGCAGGAAGACCGGAAGATAGGCCGCAACGAGAAGTGCCCCTGCGGCAGCGGCAGGAAATACAAGCGGTGCCACGGCAAGTAGTCACGGGCATTGTGGGGCCAATACCGGGAGCAGTGCTTTCTCCTTGGGACAGGCCACCGGAGGGCCATAAACCATGCAGGCTGCGGGGGCGCCACCGCGCGACGCCGTCGGACGAGGGCCTGCTGAGAACGCAACTGACATGAACAAACGTATGCTCGCAATCATGGCGGTGACCGTGGTGACGGTGGCCGCAATACTGGCCGTCCTGGGGTGGTCCGCCTGGCCGGACCCGGACCCGCAGCATTCGGAGGCCTCCGATTCCCAGATGGTGGAGCGGGGCGCGACCATATACCAGCAGCATTGCGCCTCCTGCCACGGCGTCAACTTGGAAGGACAGGAGGGCTGGCAGCAGCGGCAGCCCGACGGCACCCTATTGGCCCCGCCCCACGACGGGTCCGGCCACACCTGGCACCATTCAGACGATATGTTGTTCAGGATTACCAAGTTCGGTACCGACGCGGTGGTGCCCGGTCCCCACAAGAGCGCTATGATTGGGTTCGCCGACATACTGAGCGACGAAGAAATTTGGGCCGCATTGGCCTATATCAAGAGCCGTTGGCCCCAGGAAATCCGGGAGGCGCACCAGACCCGGCAGGGTGGTGGCAGCCATTCCGACGAATCCGACGCTTCTGGCACGCCCGGAGACTCAGGCCATTCCGGCCATTAGCTCAATGGCATCGGCCCAACTCGACAGGCTCACCATGACCGGAGTCAAATGGGCTTGGCAATAACCCAGTCATCCTGAGCCTGTCGAAGGGCAGGTCATGGTGAGCCTGTCGAAGGGAATCCCCAGTCACCCACTCCCCGGCCTCTCCCCAGCTTGTAAGGCGACAAAGCGGCACCTATAGTGTAAGCCAGTAAAATCGGCCCCCTGGTCTGCGGGGGGCGCCACGGGAGGAACGGCATGGAAATCGGTGTGGGACTGGACGCATCCCTGGGACTCACCTTCGACGATCAGGCATCCCTATCCCAAGAGGCGGCCCGGCTGGGCTATACCAATATCTGGACCCCCGAGGGGGCCGGCCAGGACTCCTTTCAACTGTGCGCGCAACGCTGGGCGGCCAGCCACGAGGTGACGCCCGGGGGCCTGACCACCGGCATCGCCGTGTCGCCGGTGATGTACCGCACTCCGGTGGCCTTCGCCATGAGCGGCGGCACCCTCAGCCAGATGACGGGCGGGCGCTTCCTCATGGGCATCGGCTCCGGCGGGGCCTACCGTCCCCGGACGCGCCAGTCCCTGGGCCTGCCCCGGATGTCGGCGCTGGCCCTGATGCGCGACTACCTGATTACCGTCCGCCAGTTGGTGGCCGGGGAGACGGTGGACTACCAGGGCGAGGTCATCACCCTGCGGGGCGTCAAGCTGGCCATCGACCCGCCGCCCCAGACTCCCGTTTACCTGGGGGCCCTGGGGCCGCAGATGCTGCGACTGTCCGGCGAGCTGGCCGACGGAGTGTGCATGAACTGGTGCACCCCCGAGCAGATAGCCTGGAGCCGGGAGCGTATTGCCGAGGGGGCCCGGGAGGCCGGACGCGACCCCTCGGAAGTGCAGGTAGCGGAGTACATCCGGGTCTGCGTGGACGAAGACGTGGACGTGGCCCGCCGGGCCTTCGCCAGGGCCTGCATGGGGTACGCCCTGGGCCAGTCGGTGCCCTCGGAGCGGGAGCGGGCCCTGGGCTACCGGGGCCACTTCGACCGCATGGGCTTCGCTGAGGAGTTGGCCGACCTGGACCAGATGCGCCGCGACGGAGCATCGCCCGACGAGGTGGCCGATGCCTTCCCGGTGGAGGTGTTGCAGCGGGTGGGCTACTACGGGCCCGCGTTGGGGGCTGCCGCTGCCTTCAACAAGCTGTCCCAGGGGTTGGACATGGCGATGGTGCGGGTGGTGTCGGCGCGCCCCGGGCTGGAGTCGGCGCTGGCGACCATGCGGGCCTGCACGCCGGAGTTGGTGGAGAACAGCTAACCGGGATAGCCAACCCGTCCTCTGCAAGCCCCGTCATTCCGGCGGAGGCCGGAATCCATAACCCAGTTGGCAGTTGTGTTCACCTGGGGAGAAGGAGGAATCCACTGCCGAAGCGTGTGCGGGCGCACAGTGGTGCGCCCCTACGATACGTCCTGCGTCTGGGATAAGTGTACGAACCCTCGTTCATGGTGGGCCTGTCCCCTCCGAAGGTAGAGGAAAGGGCAACCCTCACCAAAACAACATGACCCCCGCCCTGGGGCGGAGGTCATGTAATCGGTTAACCCTGGTACTGGGGAATCGCCCGTGCGCTTAGTCGTCGGCGGCCACGGCCTCCCGTGCCCCGACTCCGGCGCCCAGGTGCTGACCGTAGAAGGCGAAAACCTTCTCCCAGGCGTCCACGGCGGCGTGTTGGCGATAGCTGGGCCGGTCCACGGCGAAGAACCCGTGTCCCGCGCCGTCATAGCGGTGGAAATCGTAGTTCTTGCCGTGCTGCTTCAACATCTCCTCGGTGCGGTTAACGTCCTCCGGTGAGGGTCGAGCATCCTCGTTGCCGAAGATTCCAAGCAGCGGGCAATTCAACCCGGAGGTGTAGTCGATGGGGGCCACGGGCTGGCGCTCGGTAAGCTCATCCGCGCCAGCGGTGACGCCGCCACCCCAGCAGTCCACGGCAGCATCGATGCCTTCCAGAGTGCAGGCGGCCAGGTATACCTGGCGGCCACCGGAGCAGAAACCGATGATGCCCACCTTGCCGTTGGCGTAGGGCAGGGAGCGCAAATAGGCGGCGGCGGCGGCCACGTCGCCCATGGTGCGGGCGTCGGGCATTCCCCCGGCATCCCGGACGCTGTTGCTATTGGCTACTGAATTGCCCTGGCCCTCCCGGAAGTGCAGGTTGGGGGAGATGCAGTTGAAGCCGTTATACGCAATCTTGCGCGCCATTTCCTTGGACGCCTCGTCCCAGCCCGGCATGTGGTGAATCAACACAACGCTGCCCCGGGCTTCGCCACCCAGCGGGCGCGCCAGGTAAGCGTCAATCTGGTCCCCGTTGTGGCCGTTGATCAAGACTGTTTCCGCCAACATTCCCTCGTAAGGCGCCATCATTCCCTCCTATCCAGGTCGATATTTCAAGCTACACTGAAGCTGGGGTATCTCTGGCCCAGCCTGGCTTGAACATTACTACTGACAAGCTGGAGTGTCAACCGGGAAAGCGGCGGCTACCGTTGTTCCGAGGGGCCTGCGCCATTCCTCTGTGTTGAAATTGACATCCTACCCATTGGACTCTACATTACTCTTTAGTCGATGTATTGTAGCTGGGCGCTCTTTCAAACATTGTCGCCTGGTCAGGCGAATACTCCAATGTCCCTTTTCGGTATTTATGATCTTCCGCCGATGGGTCATAATTCAAAATCAAGATTTCTCTGTTCAGAGTTCGCTTCCTGCCATGTACCCTAACTTCTGCTTCTGCTGAGCGCATACCCGACGAAGACTGGATCTGAACGATGTTGTAGTTTCGAAATGTTGCCCGCACTCCTTCGGTGTCATATGAAGAGAGCATCCACTTACATTTGACTCTGCTTAGTCGTTCCGCGATGGCCGAGTGTTCAGCCATCAACCTCATATTATACTTATAATTAGCTCCATTTCCTGGGTAAGGAGGATCAAGGTACATAAAAGACGCAGAGCGGTCGTACCGTTCGACGCATTCGGTCCAATCCAAGTTTTCGATTATGACGGTTTTCAGCCGGTCATGGACTGGCTCAATGCGACGTCGCAGTGATTTCAGAGCACCGATGAGTCTATTGCCATGTCCCCCATCAGAGGTGCTGGTTTGAAACCTTGGATATAGAGCTTCCCCTCCCCATCCAGCCATAATCAAATAGTAGAAACGATGTGCACGTTCTATCTTTGATAGTGACTTGGGAGCAACTTCGGCCAATCTTTGAAACTCGCTCCTTGATGCTAATTCAAGGTCGAATGATTTGATAAGTTCTTCGGGCTGGTGTTTCACTACTCTGAAAAAGTTGATCAGTTCTTCGTCAATGTCGTTGAGAATTTCTACCGGACTTGGCGGTTTACCAAAAAGGACCCATGCAGCGCCACCAAAAGGCTCCACATAGCACGTGTGAGCAGGGATTAGCGGGATAATGGCCTTCCTAAGCCTCGACTTCCCGCCTACCCACTTAAAGGGACTGTTAATCATTGCTGCCCCGACTCTTGGCGAACTAAGGTGATTTTACTGCTGATATCACCGATATGGAAACGGTTATGTCTCTATTGGAGACAATTTAACATGGGCGGATTGGTATGTCAAGCCTTGGCAATCCCGATTTAGTCCGGTTCGGCGAAAAACTGCGAACCCTCAGAAACCGTCGTGGGCTTACCTTGGCTCAACTGGCTGAGCGGTTGGGCTACAAGGCCCACGGCCATTTGAGTGAAATTGAATCTGGCAAGAAACTCCCTACGGCCGGATTGGTGCTCAAGGTTTCTCGCTTATTTGACGTTAGTACAGATGTGCTTCTTAAAGACGAGCTAGAAATCTCAGGTAAGATACAATCGGGAGAAGAAATCCCATGACACCAGGCGAAGAATCAACCGTATTTGCTCACAGGCCACCCAACGAAACCGAGCTTACCAAGTTCAAGTTACTGCTCAGCACATTCCAAGACGGTACCGGGATGCAAGCAGTGCAGGATGGTTCCACCCTTCCGGGGTGGCGAGACTTTGAGCGTGCCATCGCACTGGCGGTTGGAGGGATCCCCTCAGAAAACAAAGACGTTATGGATGTCAGGGTACCCGATCCCGGCAGGGATGGGGTATTCTTCGGGATTTCGTGCAAGATGAAGAACGGACTAAACCGGGCTAATAGTGTTGGCCGCGTATATATCGAGTTGTCCAACTCGGCGAAGGCTTTTTGGAACCGACTGGGTGTTGATGGAATCAGCATCGAAAATTATCGGCAACTTGCCCCCCGTGCTGGTAATTCTGTTATCAACTTGGTTCGGGAATGGCATACTGCGGTAAGCATCGAATATGGAGGCAACGTAGACCTCAGTGGAAGTTGCTACCTGACCCTGTCGTACAATAACAAAGGCCAGTATCAACTCCATCAGTTCGGGATCGACCTGCCTGCTCCGGCGAGTTTAGCATGGTACTGTCCTCAGATTAACAGGAAGGGCGTTTCGCAAGCTGGAAACTCTATAAGAGGAGACGACGATGAAGGTACAGTGCTGGAGTGGTTCGGGGAATCAGGTGGTCAGCTCAAATACTACCCGAAAACGGTCGATGCTCTATGGAAATCTGATACGTTCAAACTGGAGCCATTACCACCAAACACCCCTCATGGGCTAATATCCAAAGCTGAGGCTTACTATCCGGCCCTCTGGCCCAAATAGCGGCTGAAGGAAATTCCCCATTTCGTTGTACAACATACTGCCACCTTTCCCAATGCTGCAATTCTGGCATACATTCTACCCCCAAGGAGGCCCCCAATGGTAAACGAACTCCTCCTGCGCGCCCTGGAGCTGGCCCGGCTCCGCGGCGTTGGCTACGCCGACGTGCGGATGGTGACCACCCGCCAGGAACGCATAGTTGTCCGCAACGGCGTGGTGGAGACCCTCAGCGCCGACGAGTCCCTGGGCTTCGGCGTGCGGGCGTTGGTCAACGGCTGCTGGGGGTTCGCCTCCAGCAACTACCTTTCGCCCGGCGAGGTGGACCGGGTGGCCGACCTGGCCTTCCGCATCGCCAGGGCCTCGGCCCTGCAGAACCCCTCCAACTCCGGAAGGACGACCGAGCAGCTTCTGGGAACGCCCGTTGCCAGCCAGGGGAGCTACACTACCCCCATCCAGGTGGACCCCTTCACCATTCCCGCACAACAGAAGGTGGAGTTGCTGCTGCGGGCCGACCGGGAGATGGCCCGGGAAAAGGGGGTCCGCGCCCGGATGTCCAACCTGATTTTCATCCGAGAGGAAAAGACCTTCGCCAATACCGAGGGGGCCTACGTGGAGCAGACCATCTACGAGGCGGGGGGCGGTATCCAGGCCACGGCGGTGGGCAACAACGAGGTGCAGCGCCGTTCCTACCCCCAGTCCATGGGCCGCCAGCAGGGTTGCGCCGGCTGGGAGTACGTGGCCCGCATGGACCTGCCCGCCAACGCCGGGCGCGTCGCCAGCGAGGCGGTGGCCCTGCTCAGCGCCGACCCCTGCCCGCCGGACACCACCACTACGGTGATTATCGGCGGCTCCCAGTTGGCCCTTCAGGTGCACGAGTCCTGCGGCCACGCCGTGGAGCTGGACCGGGCCCTCGGCTCCGAGGCCGCCTATGCCGGCACCTCCTTCCTGACCACCGACAAGCTGGGCGGCTTCCAATACGGCTCGGAGCAGGTCAACATCACCGCCGACAGCCTGCGCGTACCTGGGCTGGGGGCCTTCGGTTGGGACGACGAGGGCGTGGCCGCCCAGTCCACGCCCATCATCCGCAACGGGCGCTTCCTGGGTTACCTGATGTCCCGGGAGACGGCGACCCAACTGGGGTTGGCCTCCAACGGTTGTATGCGGGCCGCTTCCTGGAACCGCATCCCCCTCATCCGTATGACCAACGTGAGCCTGGAACCCGGGGAGTGGGCCCTGGACGACCTGATAGCCGACACCGACAGCGGCATTCTAATGGAGACCAACCGCTCCTGGTCCATCGACGACCAGCGGTACAACTTCCAATTCGGCGCCGAGGTAGGCTACGAAATCAAGGGGGGCAAGCTGGGCCGTCTGCTGCGCAACTGCACCTATACCGGCATCACCCCCCAGTTCTGGAACTCCTGCGACGCCGTGTGCAACCAGGACCATTGGGAGATGTGGGGCACTCCCCACTGCGGCAAGGGCCAGCCGGGGCAGCTTGCCCACACCGGCCACGGGGCCAGCCCGGCCCGGTTCCGCAACGTGCGAACAGGAGTGATGCGATGATTGGCGAAGCCGACTGCCAGGCCATCCTCAAGCAGGCCCTCCACCTCTCCGGCGCCCAGGCCACCGACGTGTACCTGTTAGCCCAGGAATCGGCGTTGACTCGCTTCGCCAACAACGCCATTCACCAGAACGTGTCCCACAACAATGCCCAACTCCACGTGCGGGCGGTGTCGGGGCGTCGCCAGGGCCGGGCCACCACCAACAATCTCAGCGAGGCCGGCATCGCCAGGGCGGTGCAGCAGGCCCAGGAACACGCCGGGTTTATGCCCGAAGACCCGGACTTCAGCGGTCTGCCCAACCCCGGCATTCCCCAACGGGTGGCTTCCTACGACGAGGCAACCGCTATCTGCAACCCCGAGGCCCGGGCCCGGGTAGTCCAAGAGGTGTGCCGCCGCGCCGCCGACCAGGGCCTGAGCGCCGCCGGTTTCTACCGCACCGGCACCCACGAGATGGCGGTGATGAGTTCCCAGGGAGCCCGCGCCTACCACGTCGGCACCTTCGCCGGCCTGCTGATTACCGCCAGCAGCGATACCTCCGCCGGTTGGAGCAAGGGCGGCTCCTGGCGCATGGACGAGATAGATTCCCATTCCCTGGCCGACGAGGCCATCGACAAGGCGCTGCGGGGTCGAGACCCCCGGCCCATAGAGCCGGGCCAGTACCCGGTGGTGCTGGACCCCTACGCCGTCGACGACCTGGTGGGGGCCCTCAGCGCCTACGGCATGGGCGCCCAGTCGGTCCAGGAGGGCCGTAGCTGGATGAACGACCTGATGGGTCAGCAGGCCGTCAGTCCCCTGGTGTCGGTCTGGGACGACGGCGCCGACCCCCGGGGTTGGCCCGTCCCCTTCGACGCCGAGGGAGTACCCAAGGAGCGGGTGGAGGTTATCAGTGACGGCGTGGTGGGAGGGCCGGTCCACAGCTCCTACACCGCCGCCAAGGAGGGCCGGAACTCCACCGGGCACCAGGGTTCCTTCACCGGCGGGCCCTCGGCCAGCAACCTGTTCATGGGGGAGGGCGACGGCTCGTTGGAAGAGATGGTGCGGTCCACCCAGCGGGGGTTGTACGTTACCCGCTTCTTCTACACCCGGCTGGCCCACGCCCGGGGGTGCGTGATGACGGGCATGACCCGGGACGGCACCTTCTTAATCGAAAATGGGGAACTGAGCCATCCGGTGAAGAACCTGCGCTTCACCCAGTCCTACGTGGATGCCCTGCGGGACGTGGAAATGGTGGGTCGGGATAGCAAGCTGATGCTGAACGAGTCGGGGTTTGCCACCCGGGTGCCGGCGCTGCAGGTGGGTAGCTTCAACTTCACCGGGGTGACGGTGTAGGGGCTAAAGTAACGCCCGGTTGACCGATTCACCACCAGCCCAGCGCCTTCCCGGCGGCGATTAACCCGGCCACCAAACCCCCTCCCACGACCCCGCCACCCCCCAGCGCCCGGCGGCTGATGCGGATGTTGATTGTCGCCCCATTGCCGTCGCCATCATTGGCCGCGCTGCCTCGGCTGGCGTTGGGGCCACCGTCCGACGGCGGGTGGTGGTGTCCGGCGGTGTGGGAGATGAGGCCGTTCTCCAGCCGCATCAGGTCATGGCGGGCGTGGCGCACTTCCGTTTCCAGCACTGCCAGCCGCTCCCGAATATTCTCCAACGATTGCCATACCTGGTGGGCAAAATCCTGGGTAGATACCATGTTCAAACTCCTTCCACCAGCCAACGCATGGTGAATTCTCCGGTGCGGGCCTCCACGTCCAGTTCCATCCACTCGATGAAGAAGTCCTGGTCGATGCCCATGTCCGGGTAGACTACGGTTATCCGGTCGGAGAGGACACGGTGCACCATCTGAAGCAGGTTGTTCCGGTCGCCGTTGGGCAGGGTCAGGGCCAGCCGGGTCTTGCGGGCCTTCTTGCGGCCCAGCCGGGCCTCGGCCACCTCCCGGGCCGTGGCGTAAGTGTCCAGGTAAAGGCAGTCCACCAGCCGGGAGCGGCTTCCGTGGGCTTCCTGGCTGGCGCTATCCTCGGCCTGGTAGATGGTAGACTCAAAGTCCCTGTAGGAGCGGTCCGCCCGCAGCCGCAGGAAGGTGACGTAGGCGGTGTCGGTGGCGTGGTCGTTGGCCGCCCGCACCACCGTCCCCTTGCCCCGGAAAGCCGACGTTAGGGGCAGGGTCACGGTCAAGTTGCCAGTCATGTCCGTGCCGTCGCCGTCGGCCTGGCTGTTGGCGGTATAGTCGGTGGTCGCCGACGGCACGCGGATACCGTCCACCACGTCATAGGTGGTGCTTTCCGCCAGAAAGTCCCGGGACTCGCCGGCGGGTATGGCGGGCACGTCCCGCAGTTGCCAAATTTCCTGCAACCCCTGGTTGTCCTCCGGGTGATAGCGAAAGGTCACGTCATTCTCCACTCCCTCGCTGCCATCGTCCCAACTCAGGTTGGAAAAGTAGGGGCTCTCGTCCTTGGCCCCCCGGAAGGTGGCCCGCGACACGGTATGCGATCCAGAGTCCCGGTGCCCCGACGCCTCCAGGCGAAAGTAGCCTTCCCCGTCGATGTACAGGAATCCGTCTTCTTCATTCTGCAGGCGGTACAGGGCGTCTCGGGCCGAGATGCGCCACAGGGCGCGGGGTTGGTTCGCCACCAACACCCGGCCTTCGTCCAGGATGCGGTGGGAGACGTTGAAGCCGCTCCAATTGAGGATGCTGCCGGCAATGGCGTTGGCGCGCACCCGGGCACTGGACAGAAGGTTGAATACCAGCGTCGCTCCCAGCCGCTGCAACTCGTCATGGGCCCGCACCCGGCAGACGCGGTTGGCCCGGTCCGGGTGCGGCGCGATGCTCTCCACCTGGCCGTAGAAGAAGCTGCGCCAACCGCCGAAATCGTCCCAGCGGTCGTTGTTGGCCGGGCCGCTGTGCCACAGGCCGTGCCGGGTAGCCTGGGCATGGCCGGCGTTGCCCCCTCCGTCCAGAATCGTCCGGCGCTCCATTGAACCGGCGTCCAGGTCCGTTGCCATCAACCGCACCACCGGGCCGTGCATCTCTATCTCCACGAAATAGTTGACCCCGGCGGTCAGGGTCCCGCCGCTGCGGATGGTGGTTGCCCTTCCCCTGGTCACGTCCTGCAACACCGTGCCGTTGTCGCCGAAGCGCACCCGCAGATAGTCGGAGGGGCTGAGGAAGCGCAGGGCCACGCCACCGCCAGCGTTGGAAGCCCGATTGTACTGGAATCCAATGTAGGCATCGGCGTCGCCCAAGTCCAGGGTATAGATGGCCTCGCCGCTCCCCCCGGCAACGGCCCGGGCCTGGTTGCCGGAAATCTCGAAGCCGTTGCTTCCAGCATTATGTTTGACCCAGGTAAAGCTGGGGTCCACCGGCGTGGCCCGGTCGGCCAGATTGGCGCCATCGACGCCGGTAAAGTCGTCATGGGGGTAGGCGAACTGCCCCCAGACCTTGCGGCCCGCCTTGAGGTTGCTATACAGAGGAGAGCCGGTATAGGGCGGAGAATACCTGTGGTCGCTGTTGCGCAGAGTCAGCTCCAGCAGGCCCGGCTGGGCCCGGTCCCGCCCCAGCTCCCGGCCCCATTCCCAGTGGGCCCGGGTCAGGTCGGCGGTAACGTCCTCGCCGTCCTCGCCCCAAATTCCGTTGCCGTTCCAGTCTACCCATACCCGCCAGTGGGGATTAGCCATGATTCACCTTCAAGCCCGGTGTTCGTCGCCGCTCCCTGGGACCGACCCCAGGAGGGGCGCTCAACTCGGGTGGTCAATTCCATGTGGTAATTGAAATAGCGTTGTCCTGCCGGAACCGGGCCTCGAAGCTCACCTGCTGGCCGACCCGGCTGGTAATCCGGTACGCCAGGCACAGGAACTCCCCGGTTATCTTCCGTCGGCCCGCCTGCCGACCTGCCGGACCGTAGCTGAGAGTGCCTATTCTCCCCACGATGGGGGAAAGCACCGCGTCCGGGCCGGTGGTGAGGGCGTCGTCAAAGGCCCCCCGCAGGACCAATTCCCGCCCCACTTCAACCCCGGCGATGACCCGCTGGGCCGTGTCCGCCAGGCCGGTCACGTCCAGGAAGGACACTTCCCGGCCCGGCGACTCCACCTCCTCCAGGAAGGGAGTCAGGTCCCGGGGGACTCCCTGGGAATCGTCAACCTCGATGTAGCTGTTGCCCGATGCCTGGAATTTGGTCATTCGTCCTCATTTAAGTCGCTCAGCCCGCCGCAATGTAGGGTGGTGATATTCCGGCGGGCTTCGCTAAGGGTCTTGGGCTGACGCCCGCCTAAAGGGGCCTGGGCAATAGACCCGCCTCTAACGCCCGCCTTCAATGGTTTGCCCGTGGTGGAACCGATGGCCCCTAACCGCTGCGGTAGACCTCCACCTGGAAGGTCACACCCCAGTAGGAAGCCCGGTGATAGCTGACCCGCCCCCCGCCGCTGGCCCGGGTCACCCGCGCCCAGTCGGCCTGGCCCCCCAGGGAGCCGTCCACCGCAGCCTTTACCGACGCCGCCCCGGTGGGACTGATGTAGGGCTCCAGGTCGGCCCAGGCCTGGGCCTCGTCCGCCGAGTTGACCAGCAGCAACACCTGGAAGGAGTACCGGACATCCGCCCCCTGCATGACCTGGTCGTAGCGGGCCAGGGGGTCTCCGGGGGTTACGATGGCTGCCGGAAGCTCCAGCAACGCGTCGGGCGGCGTCGGGTAAACCCGCAGCCCGTTGATGCTCTCCAGCCGCTGGGCCAGTCCGTTTCGCACGTTTGATAGGGTCATGGATTGCTCCTCCTTCGACTCGCTCTTGGGGATGAGTCCCTGCACCCTCTATCTAATTCCCCCGCCCCTGGATTCCGGCCTTCGCCGGAATGACGGTGACTATTGCGGGGGAAGGTTGGGATGGGGGCGCCTCTAGCGCCGCGCCAAGCTCACACCCCCACCGGCAGTCTTCGGTAGGGGGCCAGCAGCCGCTGTACCTGAGAGTCAACCCCGAAACCGTCAGCGACTCCGGTGGGTCCGGCCAGGAAGGCGTCGCGACGCTGCCACAGCAGGGCGGTCTGCAGCAAGCAGGCTTCCACCACCGCGCCGGGGTACTGGGCGTAGGATATGGACGCGCCGGCGGCATGACCCTCGACAGTGGTGCCGTTGACCCCGCGCCTCACCGTCAACACGTTACCGGCGACTGCCCCAACGTAAAGCTGCTCGCTGCCCACCAGGATGGTCTGTCCCGCCGCCAGCTTCTCCCCGTCGGTGACAGTCAGCGAGGCATCCGAGGAGGCGAGGCCCGCGCCGGGGGCGATACTGGCCCCGCTGGACTGGAAGACTTCCCGGAACCCCCACCTGCCGGAAATCTCCACCGTGGCCCGGCCCCGGGGAAAACCGCCGGGAACACCGGGGCCGGGGTTGGCCTGCACCCGGGAATAGGGGCGTCCCCAGGGCTGTTGCGGCTGGGCGTCCAGTGGGTAGAGCAGGTATTCGTCATCGCGCCAGGTGCGCTCCAAGGCCCCGTCCCGGTCCTCGTCGGTGCGTAGCGTGGTGACGGCAATCAGGTCCGGCGCCGGCAGCGAAGGGCCGCCATCGCCGTCGAACCGTCGGGTGGCCGTCAGCGAATAGAACCACCGACCGCAATGGTCGTCGATCCAGCGCGAGACGTTTTCCAACAGTGGCAACAGCCGGGAGTCCAAGCCAGCGCCGGTTATGTTCAGGACGCCGCTGGACTTGAGGGTGGTCAGGTCGAGGTAAGCGTTGGCCATCTTTGACTCCTATAAATCCCCGTCATTCCCGCTTTCGCGGGAATCCAGGAAATCAACACCGTCATTGCGGCGCAGGCCGGGATCCAGGGGGTGGGGCGTGGTTCGACAAGCTCACCATGAGCGGGCAGGCGGGCTCACCACCCGGTTTTCGCGGAGTGCAGGCTATGAGCGGGAGGACACCCCCATCCCAGCCTTCCCCCCTGAAGGGAAGGGGATTTCACACCCTCTAGGCCACCCCGGTGACGTTGTACTGCAGGGCGGTGTGGGTGGCCGTACTCCGGTTGCCCGACCGCTCCATGAAGGCCAAGCGCATACTGATGACCATGATGTTCTGCCGCTTCTGAATGTCCCGGGTGGTCTCAATCAGCATCTCCCGCCGGAACCCCAACCGCCACTGGCTGCGATTGACGATGAGGACGCGGCCCGTGTCGGCGGTGTTGCCTTCATCGGTGACCTTGCCATCGGCGTCGGCCAGGGCCATCTGCTCGGATACGATGACCGGGATGCCTTCCACCTGGCCCAGTTGGCCCCGCAGCAGGGTGGCCTCGGGCCCCAGCTTGTCCAGGGTGCGGAAGTTGTCCACGCCCAGGGAGCGGATGTAGGTGTTGACATCCATGACGTAGGCCAACTCCGAGGGGCGCACCCCGTACTTGCCCACCTTGGCCCGGGCCTCGTTGAACATATCGTCGGAGACGGCGGCCCCGTGGTTGTTGGCCTGGCCGGTATTGTCCACCAGGGGCAGGTGCAACAGGCCGTCGAACCCCACCAACCACTGGGCCTTGCCGGCGTCACTGCTGGATATGGTGGCCCCGTCGGCGTTGATGTTGTTGACGGTGGTGGTGTCGGCGTTGAGCAGCACGTCGTCAATCACCTCCACCGCGTTGCGTACCAACGAACTGCGGACCTCGGCAGCCATGGCGATGACCGAGTCCTCGTCCAGGGTCAGCGACCAAGGCACCTCCGCCACCAGCTCCTGGGCGGTGAGGGTCTGGCGGGCCGTGGCCAGGGCGGTGTTGGTGGTGGCCAGGTTCTCGGTGCCCGGATACCAGTTCACGTCGCCGAGTTGCAGGGGAATCTCGAAGGGGTTGCTGGGCATGTCCACCCGGGCGAACAGGGGGGCCACCAGGGTTTCCAGGTTCACGTCGGCCCACAGCGCCGCAGCCTCCTGGGTGGGCACCAGCTCATCCCCCGACCCGGCGGTGGTGCTGTCCATGGCCGCCTTCAGGTTGGCCTGCCAGTCTTCCAGCATCCGGGGGCTGAGGCCGGAGGGTTCCCGCAACTGGGCGTGGAGCACGCTGCGGATGTAGGCCAGGTCCAGGGCGTCCATCCCCTGGTACTTGCCGTAGCCCACCCGGGGACGCTGTTCCGGGCCGAAGCGGTTGAGCAAGGCCCGCTTCTCCCCGTCGCGCCAGTGGTCTTGCACCTGGCGCACCTGGGCGGCGACTCGCTTCACCTCCTCCTTCAGGGGCGGTAGCTCCGAGTCCATGTGCGACTGGTAGAATTCCCGGATTCCGGCTACCTCTTGCTTGATGATTTCCAGGTCTTGGCTTCCGAGGGTCATGGGTTCCTCCTTCTTATGTTCTGTCGAGTTTGGCTGCCGTGGCCCCACCCTACCACCTGGCCTGCCGCAGGGCCGCCAGCACGTCGTTCACGTCCGCCGCTTGCGTCTGCCGACCCTCCATCGGCGTTGGAGGCGATTGCCAACCCCGGCGCAGGGCGCTGCGGTTGGCGGGCACCGGCACGGCGCTAACCTCCAGAAGCTCCTGCTCCAGGAAGCGAATGCCCAGGAAGGCCCCGGTATTTTCGTGGCGGCGTTCCTCGTAGGCCAGGGGCTTGAACCCCACCGAAACGCCCCGTTGGTAGCTGTCGCGGTAGAGCAGGGCCACCTCCTGAGCGAAGGCGGTGGGGGCGAACTCCATACGGGCCAGCAGCCCCTGGGATTCCTGCCACACTGCCAGGGAGCGGCCAATCACCGGGCGGGCGTAATCGTGGGCCCACAGAAAGACCGGGTTGCGCCGGTAGGCTTCCAACCGCCACCCCTGGGGGACAATAACGTCGCCGTGCCGGTCCACGTCGCCGGTGGAGACCACGAAGGTCATCCGGTTTTCCGGTCCGGTTTCCTCGCCGCTATCCTCGGCGACAACTTGGGCCGGCCCCCATTTGTGGAGCACCGGCGCTTCCGTCAGGCCCCGCCGGTAGTCCTCCAGGGATTCCAGCAGCCGCTCTCGATGCCAGGGGCCATCCGCCGATTGGGACAATTCGCACCTCCTTGGATTTGGATTTCTTTGGGATTCCCTCGGGACCGCCTTGAGATTTCCTTGGGCCTGCGCCGGAACAACATAAAGAGGGACAGGCCCCCACCGGGGTCTGTCCCTCTCGGAAATTCGACTGGATTGGCCCGCTGCTTCGGGCCGATGTCCCGCAATCGCTTATACTCAGGTTAGACCGGCCCCTTCCAGACTGTCAACGCGCCGGTGACAGTAAAAATCCGCCTGTCCCTTCAGAATGACCAAGGCGGAGAACCCTACCGCTCCGAAGAGAGGACTTGTTGGATAACTCCGCCGCCCGGCGCCCCGTGATATAATTTGGAGCGCACAAATATTTGTCACTTACACGATAGACGCGTCCCAATCTGCTATGACCACCATCAATACCATAGAAGACCTGTTCAGACTGTTGGACGAGAACCCCCAGTGGGTCGACGCCCTGCGTGTCCGGCTGCTGACTAGGGAATTGATTGAGTTGCCCGAAAAGTTTGCCGCGTTCGCCTCGGAGACCAACCAGCGGTTTGACCGCCTGGAACAACGGGTTGAGACGTTCGCTACGGAGGCCGACCTGCGGTTTGAAAGTATTGAGAGAATTCTGGCAAGGCACGACATTGACTTGGGATACCTTAGAGGCGCCCACGCCAGAGACGCCGCCATTAGAGACGCCGACACCATCGCCCGGAACATCGGCCGGCGGCGGGTGCGGAACCTCACCAAAGGCGACCTCTACAACTTCACCGACGCCGCCGATACATCGGCCCTGACTTCCGGCGAGTTGTTCAGCTTCCATCGCGCCGACCTGATTATCGAGGCCAACGACGCCCAGGGAGAAACTTGCTACATAGCGGTGGAAATCTCCTTCACGGCCAACGGCAGGGATACCGATAGGGCCATCCGCAACGCCAGGTTTCTGGAGGAAATCACCGGCGGGCGTTCCCACGCCGTCGTTTCCGGGTTACGCCTGGACAACCGCATTCAGCCGCGCATCGACGCCGGAGAAGTGTTCTGGCACGAGTTGGACTCCTCCGATCTGGAAGCAGAGTAACGTTCCACGCGAGCAAGAAAGCCCGCTTGGACCCACCTGACTGCGAAAACTAGAAGACCCTGAGCCGCCACCCGTCATCCTTGACAAAAGCCCACCCACTATATAAGGTAGCCCTAATCGGTCGCCCCTGGAGTACTGAAGGGCCGGTTGTGCAATCGCGCAGTGGGAGTAGTCGATTATGGCGACGGTAGAGGATCGCCTTTCCGACCTGGAAAAGGCGCAGCGAAATGGGATTGGGCTGGACTGGCTGGCCCAGCTAAAGCAGCAAGTGTCCGGCGTCTCCGAGGACCTGGCTGTGGAAGTCTCCGATAACCTGACCAGCCGACCCCGGGGCGCAATCCCCCGGGAGGGCCTGCCCCAGTTCGGGGCCTACACCTTCCGCAACAAGAAGGAGGTGTGGGGCTACAACCTGACCAAGCTGTACCAGGAGGCGGTCAGCCGCCAGTGGAGTTCGGCCATCGACATCCCCTGGGAGACTCTCAAACCCCTGCCCGACGACATCGAGGCCGCCGAGTGCCAGTTGGCTACCTTCTTCACCCAGGTGGAGTTCGTCGCCGCCGACGTGCCGGGCCGCTTCATCTCCCAGATTCCCCCGGAATACCACGAGGTGCGGCTGTTCCTGCTCTCCCAGGTCATGGACGAGTCCCGCCACCTGGACGTGTTCCGCAAGCGCGCCCTGTCCAACGGCGGCGGGCTGATGCGGATGGTGGACAGCGTCAGCAACGTCACCGGCGGCAGCACCGACACCGCCCGGGAGTTCACCGAGCTTTCCTCACGGTTGCACATCGTGGGCGAGGGCAACGTGCTGACCCTCTTCCGCCTGGGCGAGCTGATGTCCTACAACGAGGCGGAAAAGGCCATGTACCGCCGGGCCGCCCAGGACGAGGCCCGTCACGTGGCCTTCGGCGTGCTCCACGGTCGCTACATGAGCGAGTGCGTTCCCGAGCGCCGGGAAGAGTTTGAGACCTACCTGGACGAAGCCGAGGACCGCCAGTCCACCGGCGCCGGCGGCGAGAACCCGGCGGCCAGCAACACCCTGACCAGCGAGTCGCTGGCCATCCTGCTGGGCGGCGGCGCCGACAAGGTGGACGAGGGCAAGAAGATTCTCATGGCCATCCGGCAACGCCAGGTTAAAGAATATTTCCAGCGTCTCAAGTCCGCCGGCCTGGATGACCGCATCGAAAACGGCCGGGTCAACCCGGCCCTGATGGAAGCATTCAAAGCGGTAGCCTGACCGGACGACGCAGCCCACACCCAAGACCTCCCTCCAAAACCGGGAGGTCTTATTTTTGCTGGGACGGTGAACAAGGTCTCTCTGAGGAACCCGGCTCATGTCCCCGCCGTGTCATCTTGGGGAATTCCGGCCAGCGTCCACTGTCATTGTGAAAGCGCCCACTGTCATTCTGAGCCGGAGGCGAAGAATCTAAAGTCCATCGCCCGAAGCCCGTACGCCCTTAGATTCTTCGTCGCAAGCTCCTCAGAATGACAGTGGGAGGACTCAGAAACACCGTGGGGGCGCTCAGAACGCCAATCTTGGTCCTCAGAATCCCAGTCGGTGCCCATAATGACTTCGGCGCACCCACGTTGGATACCACCTGGCCCCCCGTTGGGGGAACCTAACCTGCGAAGGTAGAAGACTATGGCCCCAGCCGACGAGCCCGAGGAACAGGAACCTTCCGCTGTCCCCGAGGACGCCGACCAGCCCGGGGAAGAACCGGAGCAGCCACCCCAGTTTTCCTGGATGCAGGACACCCTCCAGTGGGGCATCCGGGCCAAGCCGGGCAAGCACGGCCTGACCATGCGCAACCTGAACCTGGGCGTCTACGGCGAGGTACCCGAGGAGAGCCGGGACATGACCCGCCGTCCCCGGGGGGCCTTCCCCATTCCCGGCCTGCCCCGCCTGGACTCCTACTCCATCAACAGCAAGGAAGAGCTCTGGGCCGATAACGCCGTGGACCTCTATGAAGAGGCCATCCAACGCCGTTGGGCGGCCTCCATCGACATACCCTGGGACACCATCGAGCCGCTTCCCCAGGACCTGGAGCTAGCCATGTGCCAGTTCTGCACCGAGCTTTGCCAACACGCCTCGGTGGAGGCCGACACCATCGGCCAGTGGCTGCACCGCATGAACTACGCCTACCACGAGGTCAAGACCTTCCTGGCCTCCGAGGAGTACGACTCGGGCCGCCACTACGAGGTGTTCCGCCACCGGGCCCTGTGCAACAGCGGCGTCATGGGGTTGGAGAGCATCGGCAAGATGAACCGTCGCCTGGTGGAAGGCCGGTCCGGTTGGCCCGAGACCTCCCTGTCCCTGTACCTCATCCGGGGGTTGTTCACCCTGTACCTCTACCGCTACGGCGAGGCCTACGCCCACAACCCGGCGGAGAAGCTCATCTTCCGCCTGTGTATGCAGGACAAGGCCCGCCACCTGGCCTACGGAATGGCCCACCTGAAGTACACCATTCAGCACAAGGGCCCCGACTACGCCACCGGCCTGCTGCGGCTCACCAACACGGTGGAGCGGGACCTGGCCGGAGAACTGGCCGACCCGGTGCTGTGGGAGGCCCTGGCCATCATCTTCGGCGGCAGCGTCGCCAACGTCACCGACGGCATGGAGGTGGTGCGGAAGCTGCAACGCCAGTACGTGGCCGAATACATCCGACGCTCCCAGTGGGTCGGCATTCCCAAGACCGAGGAAAACCTGCGCCCGGAGTTGCTCTCCTTCCTGCGGGACGAAGAGAAAGCTAACAATGACAACCTCACCTAAATCCGACGAGTACCTGTCCCTGAGCCGTCGCTATATCCGGCAAGCGGAGGCCGAACTGGAGCGGGGAGACACCGTCCAGGCCGGGGAGAAGGCTTGGGGAGCGGCATCCACCGCCCTCAAGTCCATCGCCGAGCAACGCGGTTGGTTCCATAATCACCACGACCTCACCATTGACGCTATGGGAGAGCTTGCGACTGAATTCGACCGTCAAGACCTGCAGGACCTGTTCGACAACGCCCGTTTAATGCACCAGAACTTCTATGAAGACTTGATGCCCGAGGATGAAGTGTCCATACGCCTGAGCCGGGTGAATCGTCTGTTGCAAGAATTGGAAGCGTTGCGGACCAAACCGCAGAGACCCTTCATCCCTCAGAGCAACCGGCAGAGACGCCGCCGGGAGCGACTTACCGGCCAGCCTTGGGACTCCGTCCCCCCGGGTGAATCACCGCCGGAGGGGAGTTAAGTTGCTTGACATTTTCCGTCATTCCCGCTTTCGCGGGAATCCAGGGCCTGGTAGTGGGTGATGTCGCAATGTCAAAAGAACAAGTCCCCGCACGAGAGTTAGTTATGCCAATTTACGAGTACCGTTGCCAGAATTGCAGCCAGGCCGATAGTTTCTTCCTGAAGAGCTACAGTTCGCCGCCGCCCGCCAGTTGCCGGCACTGTGGCGACGCCGGCTTGCAGCGGATAATGTCGGCCTTCGCCTACCATCGTTCCGAGAGCGACCAGATGGCCCAACTGGACCCCAGGTACTACAAGATGGTGGACCAGGCCATGGCCCAGGCGCCCGCCGACTCCCACCCGGACCACTACCTTAACAAGATGGCCCCCTTCAGCCAGGCCAAGGAGACCGGCGAGCCCTACTTCAAGGAATAGCAAGCCCGGGAGACTATCCCAGGAGATTGTCCCAGGAGTCTATCGATGAGTTCCACCACCGGAGGCGCACTGGTTTTCCCCTCGCTGGCCTGGTTTGAGGCGTTGGCGCAGTTGGTCAACGAAGACCCGGAGTTCCGGCATCACGGCACCGTGGACGCCGGCATGGGCGTGAAGGTGGGAGATAACATTTTCGTCCTCACCTTCGAGGCTTTCCAGTGCACCGACGCCCGGGCGGGCACCGAGTACGACCTGATTGACCTGGACTTCTTCTTGGAGATGAGCGGGGACGACTGGCGGGAGATGTTGCAGAACATCAAGGAGCACGGGGCCGCCGACTTCCGCCACACCCTCAACTCCCTGGACATGACCAAGGAAATCTCCAACAATGCCACCGGCGACCAGTTGCGGGCCGACATGTTCTTCCGCTACAACCAGAGCTTGCAACGCTTTTTCGACCTGTCCGCCAACCTGGACACCCGGTTTGAGTAACCCTTGGGTGAAAGGCGGCGTGCGGGATGAAGTAAATACGCTAGTATATATGAAGGCCGCTTACCAGCAGGGTCTTTTGATTTTCCACGCCGAAGCTAGGCAGCCCCTTGGATCGGGCTTCCTTCCTTAGCTGTCATTCTGAGGAGCTTGCGACGAAGAATCTAAAGTGCTCCGGTTGCAAAAGGGGTTATGACACCCACCAATTTAGATTCTTCGCTCCGCTCAGAATGACAATCGAAAGACCCTGCGCTTACCAGGAGAAGATGGGACAGTATGGCTCTTCCCAAGATAAACTGGTGGAAGGCTTTACCCATTGGCTCTAACATACGGGAGACCATCGAGGACATCCGAGTAATCCGCAATAGCCTTCGCAAGAAAAATAAAAAGACCCGGAATGACTCCAGAAGTAGCTGAACGTTGATTAGAGGTAACAGCCGGAGCCTCTGTCACTGTCTCTGTAGTGGGCGCCAGCGATTCCGCGCCTGATAAAGATAGACGCCAAAATGGATGACCATAAAGAAACTTGGAAGCATAATCCGACGCCTGGCTGCTCAAGCATGGCTCAATTCCAAAGTGTTTTGGCTGGTAGAACTGGTTGCCTTCGCTGTATTCGTCTGGATTTACAGCCGGGATTATCGTAACGAGCCATCAATAACTGTTTCCAGTTGGTTTTCTGACCACGAAGCGCTATCCTCCATATTTGGCACATCCTTTGGGATGGCAGCCTTATTCGGCGTCGTATTGGAGGTGGGACTGACTATGGTGCTGTTGGTGCCAATGATAAGGGACTGGCTAATCGAAAGGGAACGCCAGAAGATTGAAGAGCTAACCCAAACAATCCAAAAGCAAGACCAGACTATCGAGCAGCAAGACCAGGCTATCGAGGAGCGAGACCAAGCTATCGGGGAGCGAGACCAAGCTATCGGGGAGCAAACCCGGACGATTGAAGAGTTGCGCCAGGAAAATGAGAGACTACGCCAGGAACGTGGCGACAACGGCAACTCCCTGGACTCTGATTAGGTTCTGTTGACATCCCCCCGCAATTCCGGCGCAGAGCCAGCCCCGGCGTAGCGTGGCCCCAACCCACTGGGCCAAGTATCAACACCAACCAGAGGGAACGTATGGTAGCAGCAGCAAACAGCGTGAACATGGACCCCCAAGCCTTGGATCTGGTGGAGGACCTATTCCACCAGCAGATTGACCAGGGTATGCACCCCGGCGCGGGGCTGGCCGTGTACCGTCACGGTCAACTGGCGCTGGACCTCTACGGCGGTCTGGCCGACCACGAGGCCGCCAAGCCCGTGTCCGAAGACACCATGTTCATCCTCTATTCCTCCACCAAGGCCATGACCGCAAGCTGCCTGCATATTCTCTGGCAGCGGGGTCTCTTGGACTGGGACGATCCCGTCTCCAAGCACTGGCCCGGATTTGCCAGAAACGGCAAGGATGCCGTCACCATTCGCCACGTCCTCACCCACCGGGGCGGCTTCCCCGAGACTCCTTCCGAGCTGACCTGGGACCGGTGGCGCGACTGGGACGCCGTGGTCCAGGCTATGGAGGAACTGACGCCCGACTACGAACCGGGCCGGGTGATGGCCTACCATCACCGCAACTTCGGCTGGGTAATCGGCGAACTGGTCCACCGCATCGACGGTCGGCCCTTCGACCAGTTCCTGCGCGAGGAAATAACCGGTCCCCTGGGAATGAACGACGCCTACGTGGGCCTGCCCGCCGACCTGGAAGACCGGGTTTCCCGGATGCACGCCATGGACGACTGCGACCGACCGGGCATGATTGGCCCCTACAACCGCCCGGAGGTGCATCAATCGGTGCAACCGGCGGGGGGAGGCATCACCACCGCGCGGGACCTGGCCCGCTTCTACGCCATGTGGGCGGGCAACGGCAGCCTGGACGGAGTGGAGATACTGAAACCGGAGACGGTGGCCGAAGCTACCGAGTTGCAGGTGGAAGGAATGGACCACTCCCTGGCCCAGTACATGCGACGCTGCCTGGGCATGGTGCTGGCCGACCGGCGCATGGCGGCCAACGAGTCCGCCGGCAGCCAGACCTTCGGCCACGCCGGAGCGGGCACCTCGGTGGGCTGGGCCGATCCAGAATTGGGCTTGGCCTTTGCCTTCATCACCAACGGCTTCCGGGCCAACCGCACCAACACCCCTCGGCTGGAAGCCATCTCCCAGGCCGTCCGCGACGCCTGCCTAGAATAAGCCCCTTGTCGGAGGCTGTCATCACCCGCTGCCAGGAGCTATGGGGACCAAATAAAGGCCCAGCGGTATATCCCGCCGGGCCCTGCTGGTTTTTTCGTCCTTGGATATAACGTTCCTACCATCGGACAACTTCCCGCTGGTCGCTAAACACCTGAACCTCAGTGATGTTCAGGTTGATCAAGCTTATCGGGATGCCCCGCTCGTCATCGGCGTAGACGTATCGCCTGTTGCCGTCTACGAACAACCAACCCGACGCGTTGTCCCGGCATACCCCATTAAAGCAGACCCGAGTGGTAGTCTCCGTCAGAGTGGGTTCCCCGCCGTAGCCCTGCTCCAACTTCTCTAGAGCGGCAGGAGCAAGCATTGACCGTGGTATCCTACTAACGCCAGCCTCCAAGGGTTCCGAACTGGTCTCTCCGGTCACCGAATCGTACTCGACATACCGACCATCCTGTACCGCCTGATACGAACCTCGCCGACTGAACGTGCCGACCTGAGTGGTGACCTGGGGCGCGCTCACGATATCCTCCCGCCAGTTGTCCCTTGAATGGTAGGTCAGTCTAATCCCAAGGGTGCTGGTTTCCGGGGGAGCATCCCGCACCTTGTGGAACTGGCCCGTTACCTCATAGTGCATGGTAAGCCGTGGCCATTCCGATGGCGGTTCCTCGGCGTCGGCCCCGTAGCCAACTGTATAGACCGAGAGGGCAATGCCAACCATAAGTACCAGGGCGGCGAGAGCGGGCACGAGGACCGCCGGACGTTTGATTGTGATTCGCTTAATCATGCTGGTCTCCTGTTGGTTCTACTCCAAGTAGTGGTTGTGTCTCCACCCGGAAAAGGTCCTGGTCTCGGCTAGGCGCCAATTATTGAATGTGTAGCTCAATTCGTTCTGCACCAACGCCCCCGTAGCAAGGTACACATTATCGCCGAGATTGAAGTACGCCAAGTCGGGGGTGCCGGTAGTACGCCAACCCGAATCCGACTCGGTCTTATTGGTCTGCCAGTTGGAGCCGTTCCAACGCCGGTACTTGGTGTACTTGCTCTTCCACTTCTCCTTGTTCCAGCAGAGGCCGTTGTCGGGGTGCCTACCCCCGATGCGGACGTTGGTAACTGTGGCCCTGAATGGATTGGTTATCTTTGTGTATGTGACCTTGCTGTAGTGGGAAGTGCCGTGGCCGTCCCCTAGTTCGTCGTGGGTTATGGGGCCGTTCACCAAGGCCAGTACCTTCGGAACCGTGTGGGGAACGTAGACCTATATAGCCAACCCCGCCACCACGGCCACGGCGACAACCGTAAGCGTGATAACCGCCATTCAATCTATTCACGGCTGCCTCCTTCACGTAAATTTGCCCCAGCCTTTTACTTCCCTATGGGGACTAGCTGGATTGTATCTGAATACGTGATAGTTATCAATCGGTTTTCTGTTGAGTAAGTGTTCGGAGTTGATGAGGTGAAATGGTCGAAAGTCGTTGTGGAAATGCGGGCATTATTAGGTGGCAGTTATCTCATATCAAGGGTGTGGATGCGAAACGTGAGTTCAGGACGGCCAGCCGGGAAGAGTTGCTGGAGATCATCGGCAAACAAGAGAGTGTGATTGCCGGTCAACAGGCCGTCATTGATCAGTTGCAGAGGCGGATAACGGCGTTGGAAGAGGGTCTGAAAGGCAAGGGACATCTGGGAATGCCGGGTAATAAACCGGGTGCAAGGCCAGGGACGCCAGAGAAGAAAGGGCCAAGGAAGCCCCCGCCCCAACCCTTGCCACTACCCGGTTGCGCCGTTAAAATCAGCTACACTTACCCCCGGCCACGACCGGGGACCACTTTCCCAACCAGCAGGAGGTCCATTGCAAGCAGCCACGCCCCTCATGCCCGATGCCCAGGGCATGAAGCAGAACCGGGCTTTCGTCCTGGGCAGCCTCTCCATAGGCCACGGGCTGTCCCACATGTTCGACCAGGGCTTCCCCCTACTGGTTACCGAAATTGTGGCGGCAATGGGCCTGGGCACCTTCCGCACCGCTACTCTCTTCGCCGTTAGGCAGGCAGGCTCCAGCGCCACCAGCCTGGGAGGCGGCCCGGTTATCGACCACCTGAAGTCCTACTGGGGAATCATCCTCACGGCCTGCATGTTGGTCCACGCCATCACCTTCGCCGCCATTGGCGGCGCCCCCACCTTCGCCCTGCTGCTGGTGGTGGTGCTGTTCCTGTCCATTCCCGGGTCGCTGTGGCATCTGCCCTCGGCGGCGGCCATCTCCCAACGCTTCCCCGACCGTCGAGGCTTCGCCATTTCCATGCACGGCTTCGGCTCCAACATCGGCAACGTCAGTGGGCCGGTGGTGGCCGGGGCGCTGCTGGGAACGGGGTTCCTAATCTGGCGGCACGTCTTCTTCATCTACGCCGGGCTGGCGGTGCTGATGGCGGTATTCGTCTGGTGGTCCCTGCGCGGGTTGGGCCGGGAAGCCGCCTCCGAACAGCAAATGAGCCTCGGCGAGCAGTTCGACAGCGCCCTGGCGCTCCTGAAGAACCCCATCGTCATGGCGCTGATATTCGCCGCCCTGCTGCGGGGCATCGGGCTAAACGCCCTGTTCAACTGGACGCCCTTCTACCTGCGGGAGAGCCTGGGCATGGGCACCCTGCAGGCCGGGGTCTACTACGCCCTGCTCACCGGCATGGGCATAGCTTCGGCGCCGGTGCTGGGCTGGTTGTCCGACACATGGGGCCGGAAGGCGGTGCTGGCGCCTGGATTCATCATTGCCGCCCTGCTCTCCCTGGTGGTGGTCAGCGTGGGCAGCAGTTGGTTGTTGGTGCCCATACTGGCCGGAATGGGGCTATTCAGCTTCGCCCTGCACCAGATAATTCAGGCTTCGGTCTTGGACTACGTGGGGCGGGGAACCGAGGCTACCGCCATCGGGATGCTCTTCGGCATCAACGGCGTCATCGGCATCAGCTCCCCCTTCCTGGCCTCCGCCATTATCGAGCACCTGGGGGGCTACGGCTCGGTGTTCTACTACGCCGGCATCCTGACCCTGATTACCGCCGCCCTCGTGGTGGTGATTCCCCTGCGAAACCCGGACAACGCGGCCCCGGCCCGTGCATGAGGAAGTGAACTTGCAAACCGCTCATCACTCCGCCTTCGCCCGGAACAGGCTCTGAGACAGGCGAAGGACACCCCCATACCAGCCTTCCCCCTAAAGTGTTATGCCATTCCGGCGGAGGCCGGAATCCAGGGGTGGCAAGGGGGAAGTGACCAGTCCTCTCCCCTTTGAGGGGGAGAATTAGAGAGGAATATTCAACGATGGCAGAGTACAACCTGGCAGTTATCCCCGGCGACGGCGTGGGCCCCGAGGTCATAGCCGAGGGCAAGAAGGTGCTGGAGTCGGTGGCCGACAACACCGAGGGTCTGGCGTTTCGCTACACCGAGTTCTCCTGGGGGTCGGCCTACTACCGAGAGACGGGCCGCATGATGCCCGAGGATGGACTGGAGCAACTGAAAGGCCAAGACGCCATCCTCTTCGGCGCGGTGGGCGACCCCAACATCCCGGACCACATCACCCTGCAGGGGCTGTTGCTGCCCATGCGTCGCGTATTCGACCAAGGGGTGTGTATCCGACCCTGCTACCTATACCCCGGCGTCACTTCGCCCCTGGCGGGCAAGGAGCCGGGCCAGATTGACCTGGTGATTTTCCGGGAGAACACCGAGGGCGAGTACGCCCCGGTGGGCGGTCGGCTCTACCCGGGCACGCCCCACGAGACGGTTATGCAGACCAACGTGTTCACCCGCCGGGGTACCGAGCGGATAATTCGGGCCGCCTTCGAGCACTGCGTCCGCCGCAACAAGAAGAAAAAAGTTACCTCGGTAACCAAGTCCAACGCCCAGGCCTTCGGCATGGTCTTCTGGGACGAGGTGTTCCAGGACGTGGCCGCCGACTATCCGGACATCGAGACCGAGTCGCTGCTGGTGGACCGGGTGGCCATGGACCTGGTGCGCTGGCCCGAGGACTTCGACGTGATGGTGGCCTCCAACCTCTTCGCCGACATCCTATCCGACATCGCGGCGGTGGCCACCGGCAGCATGGGGCTGGCCCCCAGCGCCAACATCAACCCGGAGCGACAACACCCCTCCATGTTCGAGCCGGTCCACGGGGCCGCCTTCGACATCATGGGACAGGGGAAGGCCAACCCCCTGGCCACCATCTCGGCGGTGGCGATGCTGCTGGACCACCTGGGCGAGCCGGAAGCGGCCCGGCGGGTGGACGCGGCGGTGGTGCGCAGCCTGGAAGAACGCCGGGTAATCACCGCCGACCTGGGGGGCAGCGCCTCCACCTCCCAGGTCGGCGACGAGGTGGTGCGCCTGCTGGCGGAGGGGTAGGGGGTTGTTCCTACTCTTCCTCCTCTGCAATGTCCATCAATCGGTTCCAGAAAGCTATGATATGGCTTTCATCATTGCCGTGAGGGATAACCGAGATAATACCGCTCCAGCCGTTTTCTAAGGCCCAATATACAACGTCTATGTCCGGCCCCATAACACGGTAGGCACGCTGTCCATATTCGGTGGCCGGCTCATGGAAACCCGTTGCCAACGACGCGGCACTGATAGAATGGCCTTGAAACTCCATATTGCTACGCCTAACTTAAAACGTACTTTTTCCGTTACCTCAACCTTTGCCATGGCCGACGACCATAAGTCAGGTTGTTGCAACTACTCTATCCGTACATTTCCTAAAGACCCAGCTTCAATTTGCTCCCCACAATCGTAGCAGTACAGCCCTTGAAGGCCCCCTGGTGTACCTTCACTCCTTACGTGAACCAGTTTGTCCCCAATGGCGATGAATACCTGGAATGTATCCAAGTCGCTTCTGAGTTCAACCGAACCACATGCCCGGCAGGCATACTTGGGTTGTGCTTCTTCGGGACTGAAGTTCATCGTCATCCCCCAACCTTACTGCACAATTAGAGATCGGGATCGTTGATCAAATGTGCTGGAAAGTCAATACATTGAAAGACTTATTTGCGGATAAGAAGTCTTCGTAACTGATGCCGCGAACGCCCGGAACGCCTACTCGATAGTTCGGCGGTAGAAACCGTTCCCTAGAAACTCTACCAAGCCCAAGTCTCGAAGGATTTGTAGCTGCTGCCGCAGCTTGGGACGGACGTTTCGGTTCTTGGGATATACTCTAGCTGCCACTGGCTCGCATACTGCCAGTAATTCTGGCATTTGAAACCCACTCCCTGGCATCTCCAGCACTCCCTCGAGAGTGAGCCTTGTCCAGCCTTTGAATCCTTCGATTAGTGCAGTATCGTCGGCTATAGAAAAACTTGCTTCGATAGCTGGGGCATTATCTTCCGAATAATCATGGGTGTCTGCCGCAAAGTAAGGGGAAGGTAGAGTTACCTTAATAGCCTCTACTGAAGCCTTTAGAGCCTCAAGGTCTTCAAGTTTCACTTCCGGGGGATAACGTTTCGCCCCAAATCCCTTTAACAGCGAGGATGCCAGTTGGCTTACCACCGCTTCGTCCTTTGTGGCGAGTCCGCATTCCAAATTGCGATGCAGGCCAGAAACCGTGGCGTTGGCAGATGTGACTAGGGCAACACCATCGAAGATGTACATTTTGGCGTGGAGATTGCTTAAACTCTTAATCGTTATGCCATCCCCGGCAAGGATACAAAGAGAGTCTAGGCTGGAGGCTCCGAGGGCAAAGTCACGCAGGTCGGTTCGAGTTACCAGAGTGCGGGGTACATCTTTAGGGACTTGGTTGGTCAGACCGATAATCCCATTGTTTACATAGGGGCTGCCGATTAGCATTCGTGACCTGCAGGCTGATGCGAATTCGGCCAGCCAGTTGAAAGTAGGCGTTGTAACAACTTGCAAGCTGTCATTCGCTAACATTAGAAGCACCCTCCTTTTGACGTTGCTTCTTTTTCCTTTGGGCAGCAAGTGGATAGGGAAATATCGTCGGCCAGTCTTGGGATGGGGAGACTATGCCCAACCTCTGCGATCGGATTTGGCATAATCTACCGACCCAAATTACATGGGTCAACCAGCAACTGACAGTCCAGCAAATCTCAAACCCCTTGCGCTTAGTCGCAAGGCGCCCACCCCATCCAACCGTCCTTGAACCCCTCCCACCTTGATGGTTACACTGAAAGCAGCATCGCATTCAAACCAACGAGGTTACCGCATCATGCAATACCCGGCCAAGCCTAGCCTCTGGGAGAAGTACATCGACGAAAACTCCCGCACCATTCCCATCGTTCGGGACAAGGGGTATTCGGTTTGGTCCATCATCGGTAACATGAAGCTCTACCGGGGAGACCGCGAGGAGGTGCTGAAGGGCTATATGGGGACTTTGACCGAGGAGGAACTGGACGCGGCCATCGCCTACTACTGGGCCTACCCTGAAGGCATCGACCGCAAGCTGTGGGAGATAGCCAATTAGTGGCCCGCTTCTACTTGGATGAGAATATAGATACTGCTGTTGGGCGTACCCTGGCGCGGTCTGGCCATGATGTCGTTCATGCCTATGACCTGGGCAATCGTTCGACGCCTGATTCGCAGCACCTGTGGGTTGCCGCCAACGACGGGCGAGTTCTGATCACATTCAACCGCAGGGATTTTGAGCAGTTGCACCGCTTCTGGTTAGCCCTCAATACTTGGGAAATCTTCAACCGCGTTCACGCCGGAATAATAACCTCTTGGGGAAAGATTCCCAGAGACCAATGGGCGGACTTGGTTCACGAATTTGTACGCCCAAGCCAAAACCTGGACAACCAAATGTGGGAATGGCGCCCTCGGCAGCAGGAGTGGACTCCCTACGGCTGGTAAGGCCCCCACCCCCTACACCGCCCCCAGCACCACCCGCACGATGCGCCTCTCCAGGGCCGTGGCCAGTTGGCTGGTCAACTCCAACCGCTGGTGGTCGCCCAGGGTCCCCACGAAGGCCACCCCCAAAATGCGCCCTACCCGGAAGTCAATCACCGTGGAAGACATCAACCCCGCTGGCCCTCCCTGCAACACCCGCAGGGCCACCGACTCGTCAGAGAGGCCCGCTGTCTCCAGACGCTGCACCGAGATTACCTGCTGGTCTTCCCCCACGCTCTGGCCCACGTTGGCCTCGAAGTCCTTCACGAATACGTCGTGCATCCAACCCACCACCGACTCCGGCGAGTCGAACATGTGGGCCACGGAGGCCCCCACAAAGTTGAGACCGTCCGCCACCCGCATGTCCGAGGTGGGGCCGAACTCCCGCATGAAGCCGGATAGCCGTCCCGCCTCCTGAAATCGTTGGGCGGTGCTGCCGGTGAAGCCGTGCTCCGCCATCTCTTCGTTGGTCAGTACCCCCTGACGCACCACCTGGTAGCCCTGGAACTCCGGGGCTATATCGTCTTTATCCAGTACCATATACTCCAGGTCGTCCTGGGAGACCCGGAATGTAGCTCGACTTAAGGCCATCGGTGTCTAAGGGACCTCCGTTTAAGTAATGACGATTGCTCCGGCCTTGGGGCGTCCTTGCCCGTGGGGGCTGCCAGCCCTGGCCCCGCTCCGCTGGATTCCCGCCCCCGCTTTCGCGAGGGTGACGTTCTTTCGCGGGAATGACGGTCGGTTGCCTTGCATTTCGGCCCCGTTCTGCAACGGGGCAAGCTCAGCGCCGGAATGACTGGGGGCTTAATGGGGGAGGGGGTATGTCCCCTCCCCCATCAGCCTAGCCGCAAACCATGGGGTACACGTGACGGCCCCGGGCCATCTCCCCCGGCACCTGGCTCTTGCTCCAGGTGCCGCCGCCGTCGTAGCTGCTGTAGACATGGCCGTCGCGGTCGCAACAGTAGACGTGAGACGGGGCCTGGCGGTCAATGGCTATCTGGAACATTCGGCTGGGCGCAACCTCTCCCAGGTCCACCTGTTCCCAGGTCTCCCCGGCGTCCCGGCTGCGTACCAACACCCCCGCCTCTTCCGTGCCCGGCGGGGCGCTGCCGCCACCGGCCCCGGCGGCCAGGTACATGTTGTTGGCGTCGGTGGGGTCAACTATCAGGCCCCGGCAGTAGCTGCCCCCGGGGAACATCTCGTCAATGGGCACGAACTCCCAGTTATCGCCGCGCTCGCGACTGCGGAACATGGCTAGCTGGGTGATGATGTACACCAGCCCCGGCGCCGAAGGGTTCACCTGTACGCCGTGCAGGTCCACCGGGCCCAGGCGAGTGTAGTGGCCGTCGGTGATGGACTTCCAGGTGGCCCCGCCGTCGCGGCTGGCAATCAGCCCGCCCACCTCGATGGCCCCGTAAACGTCCTGGGGACTGTTGGGGTCCACCGATATGCCGATGACCCGTTTGCAGATTTCCGTGGGGTTCATGGTTATGTGGGGGAAGCTGATGTTGGCAGTGTTCATCTTCTGCCAGGTGGCCCCGCCGTCCTCGGAGCGGCAGACGGTGCACTGGTCGTACCCGGCGAACAGTACGTTGGCGTCGTTGGGGTGGGCGGCCAGAGACCAGACGTCCCCGGAGGGCGAGTCGGTCCGTTGCCAGCTCTCGCCCCGGTCCCGGCTTTGGTACACGCCATCCTGGGTACCGGCGAAGATGTGGGAAGCGTCGTTGGGGTCCACCAGCAGCGCCTTGACCTGGGGCTCGGCGGGCAGCCCGTTGGTGATGCTCTGCCAGTCTCCGTCTCCGTCGGTGCGGCGGTACACGCCGCCCGAACCCAGGGGATTGTCCGGCACTCCAACGACCAGGGGCCCCTCGCCGCTCATGCCAATATAGACGTTGGTCTGATGAGTCTCCGTAGTCATGGTATCCCTCCCTGGCTAATGTAGGTAGATTCTTTGTCTATTTGACGCCGTTGTCAAGGGTATGACGCGGCCAGGCCGGGTTTTCCTACTTGCTTCAGGTGGCTCCGTCAAGTTCTGACCAGAAGTTCCCCAAATCCCCCAAGCCCCTTTAACAAAGGGGGACTCCTGCTCATCCTTTCTCCGGGGGCTGCCACACCTCCCCCTTTGCAAAAGGGGGATTGAGGGGGATTTCGCCACCGCCTAGCCGGGGTATAGGCCCGTCTTGGTCCGACCACAAGAATCAAAAGGCGCATCAACCCTGGAAACCGGCTTCAGTCTGCGGTAGTATGTACCCAGACTGGACTTAGGAGACTTACCCCCATGAAGAATAAGGTATACCAGAGTTTCGACGAAGCGGTGGCCGACGTACCCGACGGCATTACCTTCATGTCCCCGGGGTTCGGCGGCGTGGGAATACCGCGCAACCTGTTGGCCGCGCTGCACCGCCAGGGGGCCAAGAACCTCACCGGCGTTTCCAACAACGCGGGCACCCTTGATGAAAAGGTGGACGTGGGCACCCTCATCGGCGCTGGGCAGGTCAAGAAGATGATCTGCGCCTTCACCGCCCCCACCCACCCTTCCCAGGTAACTCCCTTCGTCCAGATGTACAACGACGACGAGATTGACGCCGAGCTGGTGCCCCAGGGCACCCTGGCCGAGCGAATGCGGGCCGCCGGGGCGGGTATCGGCGCTTTCTACACCCCGGCCAGCGTGGGCACCGAGTTGGCCGAGGGCAAGGAGCACCGGGAGATTAACGGGCGCACCTACGTGTTGGAATACCCCCTGCCCGCCGAATACGCCTTCATTCGCGCCTGGCGGGCCGATACCTTCGGCAACCTGCAGTTCCGCATGGCCCAACGCAATTTCAACGTGGTCATGGCCATGGCCGCCAGGGTTACCATCGCCGAGGTGGAGGACTCTATCGTGGAGCCGGGCGAGTTGGACCCGGACAAGATTCACGTCCCCGGGGTGTACGTGAACCGGCTGGTGCAAATATCCCCTGACGGCATCCTCGACTAGGGCGCGCCCCATCCCTTCGGCTGGCCCCCCGAAGAGGGAAGGGGCTGACCTACGGAGGCGGTAACCCCAGGCACCTCCCCCTCCGTCATTCCCGCTTTCGCGGGAATCCAGGAGCGGGGCGCCCCAACAATTGATGCAGAGAGCGGAGGCTGAAGCAAATGGCAGATAAACCGAGGCTGGAACGGCAAGCTATGTGTGACCGGCTGGCCATGGAGTTCCAGGATGAGTGGATCGTCAACCTGGGGGTGGGTATGCCCACCCTGTGCTCCAACTACGTGGACAACTCCAAGGAGATTATTTTCCACTCGGAGAACGGCGTCATCGGCTACGGGCCCCTGGCCGAGGCGGGCAAGGAGGACAAGCACCTGGTCAACGCCGGCGGCCAGAACGTCACCGCCGTGCCCGGAATGGCCATCGTCCACCACGCCGATTCCTTCGCCCTCATCCGGGGCGGCATGGTGGACGTAACGGTGATGGGCGCCTATGAAGTCTCCGAGAATGGCGACTTCGCCAATTGGCGCATCCCCAACCGCAAGGGCGGCGGCATCGGCGGGGCCATGGACCTGGCCGCCTGTGCCAAGCGGGTGTTCATCGCCATGGAACACACGCAAAGAAACGGCGCGCCCCGGATGCTGCGCCGCTGCTCGCTGCCCATCACCGCGCCGGGTGTGGTCAAGCTGGTGTCAACAGACCTGGGCCTGTTTGAGGTGACGCCCCAGGGGTTCATGCTGCGGGAGCACGCCCCGGGCTGGACTCCCGAGGACATCCAGGAGTTGACCGAGGCCCAGCTAACCATCGCCGATGACCTGCGGGAGTTCCGGCTCCGCGACTAGGCCCGCCGGCGCGCCTATCGCCCATATCGTAGGGACGCACAGCCTTGGCGGAATGGTGAACCAAATGGAGATTGAAGGCGTAGTGGCAGTATCCGCCATTCTGATTGGCATCTTCCTCGCGACCATCGCCATCATCTGGCAGATGCACGCCCTGGGCGCCAGGATTGACGCTCAGGGTGTTAGGATTGATGCGCAGGGCGGCAGAATCAGCGACGTGGAACGGGAACAGGCACGGCAGGAAGGCGTCAACAGTGTCCTCCTCCGGCACCACCATACCCATACCTCCGAAGCCGCCGCCGACTAACCGACGCCACAACCCTGCGTAACCCTGAAACCTGCCAAGTAGCAGCCGAAAGTACAATGCCAATGTTGCCGGCAGCGGATTCTCCGGGGTTGCTGCAGGGTCGGCCTCCGACGCCGGGGGCGTAGGCACGGAATGTTGCCGCGCCCCTACTCCTCAGCGACGATGTAGTTCCGCAGCACCCCAATGTCGCTGATTTCCACCTCGACGGTGTCGCCCGGGAACATGTCCCCGTCGGCCCCCTGGGTGCCCATCCACAGCACGTCGCCCGGGTGCAGGGTGGTATAGCGGCTCAACTCCTGAATCCAGGTGGCGGCGTCCCAAATCTGGTCTGCCGAGGAGAAGTCCTCCCACACCGTCCCGTTGTGGCGCACTATGATATGGAACTGGGTGGGGTTCAGTCCCGTCACTATCCACGGTCCCAGGGGTTTGAAGGTGTCGCAGTTCTTGCCCCGGAACATGGTCCGGTCGCCACCCTGCCACACCCGTTGGCTGATGTCGTTGCCGATGGTGTAGCCGAAGATGTGGTCCAGCGCTTCCTCCTTGGACACCTTCCGGGCCGTCTTTGCCATGACGATGCCCAGTTGTCCCTCGGGCTGGACTGCTCCGGCGCAGTCCTTGGGCACCACCACGTTTTCTTCGGTGGCGATGATGGCGTGGACCGACCGGAAGTTGGGTTCGGGAATGGCCGGATAGCTGGGCGGCGACCCGCGCCGCGCCGCCATGCCTTCCACGTGGCCCCGGTAGTTGGGACCGGCGGCGTAGAGCATGGGGGGAATGATGGGAGCCAGCAGCTTCACCGCCGACAGGGGATGGCTAACGCCGGTCACCGAATGTTCTTCCAGGGGGCTTCCATTGACCTCGCTGACCCGGTCGCCCTCGACTATTCCGTAGCTGGTCTTACCGTCCAACTGGTAACGGCACCAAATCATGGCTCACCTCCGGTTTTCATAGCTGATGGGGGTGGATTGCCTCCGAATTGTACACCCGGCCCGGTGGCCGTCAACCAACCCTGCCGAGGGAGAGAGGCTGCGCCCGCGCCCCTCTCGTCCCCACCGTCATTCCCGCGAAGGCGGGAATCCAGGGGGCGCTGGGGGAAGGGGCCAGCCCCCCATCCGCATCTATGGTATTATTCGGCGGGAATCCCAGGCCACCCCATCCCGGGAGGTAACATGGTCACGCGCCAAGACCTACAGGAGGCCCTGCCCAAGCTTTCGGGAAGCATTGCCGTCAAGGGGCTGACCCAGCCGGTGGAGGTGCTCCGCGACCAGTACGGCATCCCCCACGTCCGGGCGGCCAACCGGCCGGACGCCTTCTTCGCTCAGGGGTTCGTCACCGCCCAGGACCGCCTCTGGCACATGGAGTACGACCGACGCCGCGGTCTGGGCCGTTGGGCCGAGGTGGTGGGGACGGCGGCGGTGGAGCAGGACATCACCATGCGCCGCTTCCGCCTGGAGGCCAGCGCCCGGGCCGATTACCAGGCGGTGGACCCCCAAACCCGGGAGATGCTGGACGCCTACGCCCAGGGGGTCAACGCCTTTATCGAGGCTACCGCTGCCCTGCCCATCGAGTACAACATCGCCGGGCTGAGGCCGGAACCCTGGCAGCCCTGGGACGGCCTGGTGGTCTACAAGGTGCGCCATGTCACTATGGGAGTCTTTGAATCCAAGGTGTGGCGGGCCCAACTAGTGCGCGCCCTGGGGCCGGAAAAAGTGGCCGCCCTGTTCCCCGGATACCAGCCCGGCCACCTGCAGATACTTCCTCCCGGCGCTACCTACACCGGAGCGTTGGACGATGGGCTGGAGGCTTTGAGCCGGGGAGCGGCGTCCCTGAACCAACTGCAGGAGACCGAAAGCGGCAGCAATAGCTGGGTGGTGGCGGGCAGTCGCACCGCCTCGGGCAAGCCCATTCTGGCTGGCGACTCCCACCGGGGACTGGACACCCCCAACGTCTACTACCAGAACCATCTGGCCTGCCCCGATTTCGACGTGGTGGGCGCGTCTTTCCCCGGAGTTCCCGGCTTCCCTCACTTCGGCCATAACCCCCGGGTCGCCTGGTGCGTCACCCATACCTCCGCCGACTACCAGGACCTGTACATCGAGAAATTCCGGGAAGGCGACCCCCGCTACTATCTCCACCAAGGCCAGTGGCGCAGCGCCGAGGTGTACCGGGAGACCGTCCGAGTGCGCGGCGACGACGACATCGACCTGGAGGTGTACGTCACCCAGCACGGGCCGGTAATCTCCGACAACCCGGCTTCCGGCCTGGGCGTCGCCCTGCGCTACACCGCCACCGACGGCCCCTCAGCCTGGCCCCAAGCCCTGGGGCAGATGCTCCAAGCGCAGAACGCCGCTGAACTGGTGGAGTCCATGCGGCCCTGGGTGGACCCGGTGAACAACTTCCTCTTCGCCGATGTCCACGGCAACATCGGCTATCTGTGTCGCGGCGAAATTCCCGTCCGCTCCCTGGACAACGCCCGGCTGCCGGTGCCCGGTTGGACCGGCCAGCAGGAATGGCAAGGCTGCATCCCCTTTGAGGAGTTGCCCCAATCGATTAACCCGCCCGAGGGCTACATCGTCACCGCCAACAACCGGCCCGTGGGCGACGACTACCCCCACTACATCGCCATCGACTTCTTCCCCGGATTCCGGGCCCAGCGGGTCACCCACGCCCTGCTGTCCCTGGACGACATACACGCCGTTGACATGGCTAGAGTCCACGCCGAGGCCGTGTCGATTCCGGCCCTGGCCTATATCGGCTTTTTGCGGGACGTGGAACCCCGGGACGAGCTTTCCGCCCGGGCCCGGGAGAAGCTGCTGGCCTGGTCGGGGAAAATGGACGCGGCGGCGGTGGAGCCCACCATCTACAGCGCCTTCCGCGACGCCCTGCTGGGTCAAGTCTTGCTGCACAACCTGGGGCCGGAGTTGGCGGAACTGGCCTGGCATCCCGAGGACCGGGGCCGGGGCGTCTTCCTGAACCGACTCAAGGCCCGGCTGATTGAGCTGATACCCGAGGATGACCGCCAATTGCTGCCGCCCGGCGAGTCATGGTCCGGCATGATGTCCGGCGCTCTGGCCCAGGCCGTCGCCGCCCTGGGGTGGCGGCTGGGCGATGACCTTGAGGCGTGGCACTGGGGCCGGCTGCACCGTACTCGACCACAGCATACCCTTTCCGAAGCCTACCCGGACCTGGCGACGTTGCTGGACCCGCCGTCAATCCCCACCAGCGGCGACGGCGACACTCCCCTGGCGGGCAGCTACTCCACAGCAGAGCTGGCCACCGTGGGGGGACTGTCGGTGTTCCGCTACTCCTTCGACCTGGGCGATTGGAGCAAGTCGTTGTGGGCGGTGCCTCTGGGCAGTTCCGGCCATCCCGGGAGCCCCCACTACCACGACCAGGCCGAAATGTGGCGGCGGGTGGAGATGGCCCCCATGCAGTACGATTGGGAACATATCGCGGCCCACCGGGAGAGTCGGCAAGTGTTACAACCGGCGGAAGAGAACTGAGCCTGGAACGGTCAGCGGGTAGGGGCGGGTCTCAAACCCACCCCAAGCCCACCGTCATTCCGGCGGTGGCCGGAACCCAGGCGCCGGCCACCCGTCATTCCCGCGAAAGCGGGAATCCAGGAGCGGGGGGAAGGGTGCCCCGCGCTAACCCATGAATGACATCCCAACAGGCGAGGAAATACAGTGACCATCCAACTACCCAAAGCCGTTTTCTTCGATTTGGACAACACCATCCTGGCCTACGACAGCAAGTCCCCCCAGAGCTGGGAACGGGCCTTCGCCATGTTCGCCCCCCGGCTGAAGGGCGTGGACGTGCATCAGTTCGGGGAGGCCATGAACGATATACGCCCCTGGTTCTGGGGCGACCCGGCGCGGGACCAGCGGGCCCGCCTGGACCTGGCCACGGCCCGTCGGGAGATGGTGGCCCTGGCCTTTTCCCATTTAGGAGTCGATGCCGGGGAGGCGGGCAGCGAAATGGCCGACGCCTACGGCGATATTCAGGAGGCGTCGATTGAGGCATACCCCGGGGCCATGAACACCCTGCAACGCATTCGAGAGATGGGCAAGGGTATGGCGCTGATTACCAACGGCGTTTCCCGGTTGCAGCGGGCCAAGATTAACCGCTTTGGACTGGAACCCTTCTTCGACTGCATCATCGTCGAAGGGGAGTTTGGCGCGGGCAAACCCGACCCCCGGGTCTACCGGCACGCCCTGGAGCAGTTGTCGGTACAACCGTCGGAGGCCATGATGGTGGGCGACAATCTACAGGCCGACATCGCCGGCGCCCAGTCCCTGGGCATACCCACGGTGTGGGTAGACTGGAAGGGCGCTGGCTTGCCGGAAACGAGCCCAGTCACCCCGGACAACACCGTGCGGGCCATTTCGGAGTTGTTGAGTTAGCCCCCGTCATTCCCACGAAGGCGGGAATCCAGGGGTGGGGGCCGGTGCTGGCCGGAAACTTTAGACCCTTCGCTCCGCTCAGGGTGACAATTGAAAGAGCCTGGCGAACGGTCGTAACTGTTCAGAGTTGAGGGGAAATCAGGAGCCTGCGGCATTCCAGGAGGGGATTGAGGCCCCGGGCCCGCCAGGTGCCAAAGAGAGATGCCAAGGTCATTTTGCTGTCGCTGCCCGCTTCCGAGCGGGTGCCGCCGCTGATTTTACGGCTGATCACCAGGTGGCGCAGGCTCCGTTCCGCGGCGTTGTTGTCAGATGGCGTCTCCGGGTGGGAAACGAAGACGAACAACTCCTTGATGTGCCGCTCAATCCGCCGGCACAGTTTTCCCTGGACGGCCAGCGGGTCCTCCAGGAAAGGGCGGCACAGCCCAAGCAACCGCCTTTCCAGCGTCAACTGCTCCCGTGAGGAACAGCCCCCGGCCGCCGCCCAACCCACGGCCTTGGCGTAGAGCCGTTGCACTCTCCGGGCCCACCGGACAAGACCGGCGTCTTCTGGGTACAGCGCCTTCAGCTTGTGGATGTCCCGCAACAGATGGGCCCAACACCGCTGCTTCAAGCCGGGGTAGTGGTGATAGGCTACGTAGAAGTCGCTCACCAGAATCCCGCCGAAGGACTCGCCCAGGACCTCGTCCACCACCGCCCCGCCCCGGCCCCGGCGCAGGAAGTACCGCTCCGTGGACGTGCTGAAGGTCCAGACGTAGCCGTTGACTCCGTTCTCCCGCCAGCCCGTCTCATCAGCGTGGACCACCGGGCTGCTGCGGATGCGTTCCAGCGCTTCCGCTACGGCCGGCCGGGCCTGCTGCGCCACTTGATGAACAACACGGACGATGGCCCCAACGCTCAGTTTCAACTGATGCAACGTTCGCAGATACCATTGGATTGTCCTTACCGGCAGCCGCCCCTCTTCCCGCAGGGTCACTATCAGGCTTACCAGGTTGGCCCCCAAGGGCTGGCGGCCCGCGGCCAGCCCTTTCAGAGGGTCCCGGGGCAGCCGCCGTTTCCGGCACAACGGACATATCCGGGCTATGAATACGTGCTCTGTGACTTCCGCCGGGACTGCCGGAATGTCTATGATCTCCCGGGTCCGCTGCGCCCATCCCCCGGTCAGGGCAGTATGACATTCGGGGCAAGACTCCGGGGCGTGGACCACCCGTCCAGTGGGTTCCATCCGCGGTCGGGCAAAGCCGTGCTGACGCTTCTTGCGCGGCTTCTTCTCCGCCGCCGGCTTCTTGCGCCTGGCGGCAGGCTTATGCCCCGGCATCCTGGCCCCCGGTCCGCCGCCGGACAGGCGGGCCTCCAGGCTTTCGACCCGCTGCCTCAGTTCCGCGATAATCTCCAGCAGCGTCTCCCGGCTCGCCTGGTCCAAGTCCAATTCCGCTTCCATTGTTCTCTTATGCCACAATCGCACCCCGGACGCCAGCGTTTTTCCGCCCAGCAAGAAAATTCAGCATATTCGCCTCATCAAGTCTGAACAGTTACCCACGGCCAACCGGCGTTGACAGCCCTTCCCGGCGGGTCTACAGTGTCGGCAGCGTCAACCGTTCTTCCTTGCGGCAAACCCCAGGAGAGACTTTTCGGACATACTTCCAGGGCCGGGGGGCCGGTCTCTCCCCACTCCCAACCGATGGGTGACGGTACGTTTACCCGGAACGGATGGCCCTTCCCCTGGTTAGCCCCACCGAATTTGTACCAGCCCAGGAGCTGTCTTTGAACGTTTCGGCGTTAATCCACCGCCGGCCCCGGCCCTTCTACGGCTGGTGGATGGTTGCCTTGGGAGGGTTCCTCACCTCCATTAATAAGACAGCGGTCAACAAGGGCTTCCCCGTATTCCTCCTGCCGGTGGAAGAATACTTCGGTATCAACCGCGCCACCGTCTCCCTCATCTTCTCCCTGGCCCGGGCTGAAACGGGCCCCACCGGTCCCGTTGCCGGCTGGCTGGTTGACCGCTTCGGCCCCCGGGCCAGCCTGTTCCTGGGAGCAACCATGGCCGGCGGCGGCTTCCTGGCGCTGGCGCAGATACACGCCTTCTGGGCCTTCGCCCTAATCTACATGGGCGTGGTGACCATCGGCAGCAACATCGGCTTCTCCTATTCCATGGCGGCCCTGATTAACAACTGGTTCTTCCGTCGCAAGGCCCTGGCCATGTCCGCCTTTCAGGCCATCGACTCCCTGTTGCCAGCCCTGCTGGTGGGGGTGGTGGCAATAATCATCGCCGTGTGGGGACTTCCCAACACCTTCAACCTCATGGGCGTAATACTGCTGGCTGCCATCCTGCCCCTGGCCTTCCTGATAAAGGACACCCCGGAAAGCATGGGACTGACCATGGACGGCGATCCCCCCGGAAGGCCGGCGGGGTCGGCTGCCGCCGGGGGGTCGGCCCGGCAGTGGACAGCGCCGGCGGACTACAGCGTCCGGCGGGCCATGGGACATCCATCCTTCTGGATATTGGTGGTGGGCACGGCCCTGCGTCTTACCGCCAAGGCGGCGGTGATACTGCACATTATCCCCATAATGGTGAGCAAGGGAGTGGACCAACCCACGGCGGCTTTCGTCTTCTCTCTGTTGCTGTTTGTGACGGTGCCCCTGTTCCTGATAATCGGCTGGCTGGCCGACCGGTACCCCAAGAACCTGGTGCTGACGGTGGCGTCAGTGGCCGGGACCCTGTCCTTCTGCCTATTGGCGTTGCCCATCCAGTCCCCGTGGATAGTCATCGGCTTCGTGTTCCTCTTCGCCATCGCCGAGGCCAGCGCGCCGACCAACTGGGCCGTGGTGGGGGAATACTACGGCAGGAGGACCTTCAGCCAACTGCGGGGCTACATCCAGTTCGCCAACTTCCCCGGGGTGCTGATGGCCCCGGTGTTCGTGGGCTGGTGGTACGATGTCCACCAGAACTACGCGCTACCCCTATGGATTTTCGCCGCCGTCTTTGCCCTGGGCGCACTGACCTTCGCGGTGATGCGCAACCCCCAGTCCCGCCAGGGAGAGGCCGAGCCCGCCCTGGAGTCGGAGCAGGTCTAGGGACTCTTCCTTCTTTGGGCGGTGGTCCGATAAGCTCACCATGAGCGGGTGGGAGAGGCCCACTCCCCCAACAGCGCCAGGGCCCCGCACGCCGAGGCCCCCATGAGCAGCCACACCTCCTGTCACCCTGAGCGAAGCGAAGGGTCTAAAATGGCGGCCACTGAGCCTTCCCGGGTAATCCGCATTGCCCCTGCCCATAAGTTGGAAGGGCTGCTTGGCCCCTTGGAGTTTTGGCGGCGAGGCATATTAGATTCTTCGCCTACGGCTCAGAAGGACAGGGTGGGGCAAAGGCCCTGAAGGACAGGGTTGTTGCAGCTCCCCAGAATGACCGCCCCGGGGCCAGCCCTAACCCAGGTCTATCCTCGACTGGGCGGAGCCCAACCCCTCCAGCGCCAGGCCGTACCCCAATAGGTCGTGCATCTGCCGCTTCAGGTTCTGGGTCAACAGCACCCGGCTGTAGCGCAGCACCAACGGCGATTGTTGGATAAGCTGCTCCGCCAGTTCCCACGCCCGGTCCATCAACCCATCCCGGGGCAGCACCTCGTTGACCACCCCCAGATCTAGGGCCTGCTGCGCCGAAAGGGACTGCCCGGTCAGTAGAAAGTACCGGCCCCGGTTTATTCCCAGCAGCAGGGGGTAGATGATGTGCATCCCGTCTCCGGGAATTAGCCCGTTGACAAAGTGGCCCGAGTCCTGGAACTCCACCTCCTCGGCGGCCAGCACGATGTCGCACAGCAGGGGCAACTCCGAGTGCCGCAGGGCCGGCCCGTTGATAGCGCTAATCATCGGCACCTCAATGTCCAGCAGGTTCGTCAGCAGGCGTTTCCCCTCCCAGTAGGTGGAGTCCCACTCGGCGGGAGTCCGCCGGGGCCGGGAGTCGGGGGTGCCCCGGGGGCCGGTGAACCCATCGCCCACGCCGGTCATAATCACCACCCGGTTTTCCGGGTCGCTGCCGATGTCGTTGAATACCTGGGGCAACTCGCTGTGGGGCCCCGATCCCCATTGCAGGGTGCCGCCGTTGGAATGCAGGGTTAGCAGGAGAATACCGTCCCGCCGCTCCATGCGGGCATGTTCGTACTTATTGACGTACTGCTCCAGGGTTGCCATGCTTGTACCTCCTCCCGATTTGATGACTAGGGAACGGTATCCTACCGGCAGGGGCTTTTCAAGCGACGCACACCCTGACCGCAATCCGCAGTATCGGAATTGGCGCAATTGGAAGACCGGCATAGTGCGGATATAATAGCTGTAGGCAACTGTGGCAGGAGCAGCGCAATGAGCAAAGCGGACAAGCCGGGGCAGAAGCGATCATAGGCTTATAGACACCATCGGGAGAGTGATTGGCATGGCGATGGACGCAGAGCCGGCCCGCACGCTGGGCTACATTGAAGGGCGCATAACCGAACTGGCGGCGGCGGTGCAGGAATTGCGGCAAGGGTTGCAGGAGGTGAACCGCCGGATTGACCTGGTCAACAGCCGGATTGACCGGCTGTTTCTGGCTATCCTGGGCATCGGCGGCGCCATACTCGCGGCCCTCATTGTCCTGATAATCCGGGGCCTGTAGGCCCCATGGAGCCGAACTTCCGCCCTACCACGGGAAGCCCCCCAATATCATTGAAACTGCTCGAAAAGAGGGAACACCATGCCATCTTCGCTTATTAGGGGCCGCTACGTGGTGGCCCGGGCAGCAACCGGGACCGACTCCAGCCAGGTCATTTCCGACGGAGCCGTCTTCCAGCGGGACGGCGTCATCGAGGACGTGGGCCCCTACCAGACCCTCAAAGCCCGCCACCAGGCCGACGCTGAACTGGGAGGCCGTAACTATATCGTCATTCCCGGCATGGTCAACAGCCACCACCACGGTCGGGGCGTCACCACCCTGCAGATGGGCGCCTGCGACGATTGCCTAGAGACCTGGATACTCTCCGGGTGGGGCCGCCGTCCCTACGACCAATACCTGATGACCCTGTACACCGCGTTGCAGATGGTACGGTCGGGCACCACCACCCTGATGTACAACCACACCCAGACCCCGGTGACGGGCCTGGACGATGATGTAGCCCAGGTTCTGCGGGCCTTTGAGGACGCCGGAATGCGGGTGGCCTTCTCCATTTACCTGCGTAACCAGAACCGGGTAGTCTACGGCCCAGACCGGGACTTCCTGGCCGGGCTTCCCGCCGACCTGGCCGACGGCCTGCGCCGCTACCTGTCCGCCTCCAGCATGTCCGACGCCGACTATTTCGCCACCTTTGAGCGGGTCCACCGCAATTACGATGCCGGCCCGGAGGGTCGCGTGAGGGTCCTGCTTAGCCCGGCCAACGTCCACTGGAACACCGACGATTTCTTCCGGCAGACCAAGGAGTACGCCCAACGCTACAATACCGGCATTCACATGCACCTGATGGAGAGCGCCTACCAAAAGGAGTACGGAATCAGGACCTGGGGCAAGACTCCTCTAGCCCACCTCCACGACCTGGACTTCCTGGGGCCGGAGGTGTCCTTCGCCCACGCCGTTTGGCTCTCCGACGGGGACATCGACCTGCTGGCCCAAACGGGCGCAACCGTGTGCCACAACGCCAGCTCCAACCTGCGCCTGAAGAACGGCGTCGCCCCGGTGAACAGCCTGCTGGCCCGGGGGGTCAACGTGGCAATGGGCACCGACAGCACCGCCATCAACGACGATGACGACATGCTCCAGGAGATGCGGCTGGTCAAGAACCTGCACCGGGAGCCCGGCCTGGACGCGCCGGCCATCACCAGCCACCAGACCCTGGGCCTGGCTACGGCCAACGCCGCCAAGCCCACCTTCTTCCAGCAGCAGATTGGCGCACTGGAAGTGGGGCGGCGGGCCGACCTGGTGCTGCTGGACCTGACCGCCATCGAGGAGCCCTACCTGGACCCGGACATCTCGCCGGTGGACGCCCTGGTGTACCGTGCCAAGACCCGGGACGTGGACACGGTGATGATTGACGGGGTGGTGGTCCTTCAGGGGGGCCAGTTCACCGGCGTAAACGAGGCGGAGGTAACCCGGGAACTGCGGGAGCAGTTGTCCCGTCCCCTGGAGCCGGGTGTGGTGGAGACTCGCCAAATGGTGCAGCGGCTCATGCCCTACGTCCACCAGTTCTACGGAGACTGGCAGGCGGTGGGCGGCAGTCCCCACTACCGTTACAACAGCCGAGGTTGAGGGGGCCTGAGCCCTCACCCCAGCCCTCTCCCAGAGAAAGAGGGGGCAACATTACTGCGGCCCGGAACAGCCCCTAGCCAGTCCATTCGCCGGGAGTTATATGACCGAGCCAGATATAAACGCCCTGTACACTCAACCCTCGGAGGAACCCTGGCCCGACGTGCGGGCAACCCCCCGCAGCTTTTTCAAGGCACCCCTGTGCTCCGACCTGGACGAGCTTTCCGCCGACGTGGCCTTCATCGGTATGCCCTTCGATCAGGGCACCCTGGGACGGCCCGGCGCTCGCTACGGCCCCGACGCCATCCGCGACGCCCCCCGTACCTACTCCTATTCCGACCCTTTCGGCAGGCAGGGCGAGGCCGAGGGTTTCTTCGACATCGACGCCGGGGATGAGCTGCTGCGGGGCGTTACCATGGCCGACTGCGGCAACATCACCACCCTGCCTTCGGACGTGCTGTTGAATTTCGCCAAGCTCACCCGCACCGTGGAGCGGGCGGCGGCGGCGGGGGCCTTCCCGGTGGTGGTGGGCGGCGATCATGCCATCACCTACCCGGTGGTGCGGGCGTTGAGCAAGTTCGCTCCCCTGAACATCGTCCACTTCGACGCCCACCTGGACTACACCCACGACTACCAGGGGGTGCTGCTGAGCCACGGCAGCCCCATCCGCCGCTGCCGGGAATTGCCCTTCGTCAACCACATAACCTCGGTGGGCATCCGCACCGCCCGCCGCAAGCCCTACGAGGACTCCCAGCGGGACGGCAGCCTGATAATTACCACCAACCAGTTCCACCAACTGGGCCCCCAGGGGGTGGTGGACCGGATACCCCGGGGTGAAAACCTGTACATCACCTTCGACATCGACGTTATGGACCCCAGCCAGGCCCCGGGCACCGGCACCCCGGAGGTGGGCGGGCTGCTGTACCAGGAGGCGCGGGAGTGTCTCACGGCCCTGGTGGAGAAGTGCAACCTGGTGGCCTTCGACCTGGTGGAGGTGGCCCCTCCCTACGACTCTTCGGAACTGACGGTGCAACTGGGCGCGCGGCTGATTATAGACACGCTGGTGGCCCGGTTCCCCTCCCGGTGAAGGGGCCAGTCCCCGCCCCCGCCTCGCCCCCGTCATTCCCGCGAAAGAACGTCACCCTCGCGAAAGCGGGGGCGGGAATCCAGAGGAGGCAGAGCCTTTTCATTCTCGTCTCACCTGGTCATCCCGTACTTTTCTGTCATTCTGAGCAGAGCGAAGAATCTAAAGTTCTTGCCCACATCGCTTTTCTTCGGTACTCGGACGAGGTCCCGGATGAAGGATTTCAGATTCTTCGCTTCGCTCAGAATGACATTTGCTGAAAATGAAAAGGCCCTGCCAGAGGAGGCCCCGGTGTAGCGCCCCCACCCCCGTGGGAGTAGTATTAGTAGTCAATTCGCAAACCCCAGCGGAGGCAGGTCATGGAAGTCGGCTATCAGGTGGGCCAGGTGGTGCTGCGGGGAACGGTGGACCTACAACAGCAGTGGCAGGACCAACTTGAGCAGTTCCGGGTGTCCCGCGACGCCGGGTTTGACATTTACTGCTGGGCGCATCACTACCTCATAGACCCCTTTCAGCACTTCCAGGCCCTGCCGGTGCTGGCCCGCCTGGCCGCCGAGCCCGGCGATATGAAGCTGGCGACTTCGGTGCTGCTGCTGCCCCTGCTCAACCCGGTGGACGTGGCCGAGCAGGTGGCTACCATCGACCACATCTGCCAGGGGCGGCTGATCCTGGGTCTGGGCCTGGGCTACCGTCCCGAAGAGTGCGAGGCCTTCGGCACCCGCATGTCCCAGCGGGGCGCCCGCTGCTCCGAGGCCCTGGAGTTGATGATTCGGCTGTGGACCGAGGAGGAGGTTGACCACCACGGGCGCTTCTTCCACGTCAGCAACGCCCGCCCCACGGCCCGTCCCTACCAGAAGCCCTATCCCAAGCTGTGGCTGGCCGCCATGAGCGATCCGGCGGTGCGACGGGTGGGTCGGGAAGGCCACACCCTGTTTGTCGGCCCGGCCCAGCCCTTGGAGACCATCCGCCGCCAGGTGGAGTTGTACCACGAAACCCTGGACCAGCACGGCCATCCTGTCCCCGACGACATGGTGGTGGTGCGGGAGTTCTTCTGCGCCAACACCCGGGACGAAGCGCTGGAACAGGCACGGCGGGGCTTCGAGACCAAGTACCGGGTGTACGAGCAGCACGGGTTCCAGGGCACCGACGCCGAGTTGACCCGCAAAGTCACCGGCGACCTGGAAACCCTGATGGAGGACACCTTCATCGTGGGCAGTCCCCAAGAGTGCGTGGAGCAGATAGCCCAATACCGGGAGTTGGGCTTTACCCAGATGTCGCTGCGCATCTTCTACCCGGAGATGTCGCAACGGGAGGTGCTGGACCACACCGAGCTGGTGGGACGGGAAGTGCTGCCGTCGGTGCATGAGTTGTAGCCCTCCCCCGCTCATGGTGAGCTTGTCGAACCACGCCCGTTCCTGGATTCCGGTCTGCGCCAGGAGTGCTATACTTAGCCCCAAATAACATCCTTGGCGGGGGGATAACCATGAACGACCAGGTGGAAGTCTATTTCCATTCCCAGCAGCCCTACACCCACGTCACCAATGAGGAACTCTCCAAGTACGACACCGGGCGGCTGGCCTTTCCCAACACCTTCTTCGACCCCCAGAAGGCCCATACGCTCTACAACCAGTACCACGAGCAGTACGCCCTGGCCGACGAGGCGGGTCTGGACGGGATTATGACCAACGAGCACCACTCCGCCTACTGGAACATGAAGCCCTCGGCCAACCTGGACGCCGCGGTCATCAGCAAAGTGACCAAGCGGGCCAAAATAGCCATCCTGGGCAACATCATACCCATCAACGACCCGGTGCGAATGGCCGAAGAGCTGGCAATGCTGGACTGCTACTCCGGGGGCCGGCTGGTTTCCGGTTTCGTGCGGGGCGGCGCGGTGGAAACCCTCCAGGCGGGCATCGACCCCACGGAAAATCGGGACCGGTTCGAGGAGGCCCACGACCTCATCATCAAGTGCTGGACCACTCCCGGCCCCTTCCGCCACGAGGGCAAGTATTACCACTACCGCACGGTCAACCCCTGGGTGCTGCCCGTCCAGAAGCCGCACCCGCCGGTATGGTTCCCCGGCGGCAGCAGCCCGGAGAGCGTGCAATGGGCGGCCCAGCGGCAGTACGTCTACGTGAACCTGGGCGCGCTGATGGACCTGACCCAGGAGCTGAAGCGCATCTACATCGACACCGCCCAGGAGGCGGGGTTCAAGCCCGGGCCGGAGCACTTCGGCTACCAGCTACGGGCGGTGGTGGCCGACACCGACGAGAAGGCCCAGGAGGTGGGTAAGGGCTTCCTATGGAACGCCGACCACCGGATGCGCGGACCCCGGGAGCACAACGATCCTCCCGGCTACCAGTCGCGCGTGGCCAGCGCCCTGAGTATGCGGCGGGCCGGCGGCCCCGGTCAGCGGATGGGCTACCAGGACCTACAGGATGTCAACGCCATCGTCGTGGGCAGCCCGGACACGGTAATCAAGCAGCTGTCCGCCACGGTGGAGCAACTTAGCCCCGGCTACCTAATCCTGATTGGCAGCGACGGCAACATTCCCCATAAAGACGTGATGCGCTCCCTGGAGCTGTTGGGCCAAGAGGTGGTGCCCGCTCTGCACGAGATTAAGCTGCAACCCTACGAGTAGTAGCAGGCCCCGGGGGGCCCTCCAGGGGAATCAACCTTGCGATGGACGCTTCAACAATTGGTCGCCGCAACTGGTGCAGAAAGTGGCATCGGGCCGATTAGGCTCCCGGCAATGACTACAAATCAAAACCTGGTGTACCGAGGACATTAGCGCGCCGCAGGAAATGCAGAATCTATGGAGCAGGACTACCCCTGCGCCGCATTGCGGGCAAGCGACGCGGGGGTAGTTCCGCCTGTATCGGAAGGGGGACACTCGCTGCCCCCAGCGGAATGCTCTCATAGACCAGAAGGCTCCCAACGCCAGCGAAGCCAGGGGGAAGGCGAACACCGTAACGTTGAACAAGGCATGTACCGCAGCCGCCAAAGCCAGGGAACCGATTAACAGGAACTGTCGCTGGCCGCCGGAGTCGTAGTGTTGCCCCAGGGCGTATCCCCAAATGCTGCCGAAAGCGAGGTGGGCGACGGTACTCAATGGCGCCCGTACCACCATCACCGCTGGCCCATAACTGAGCACGTACAAGAGGTTTTCCAGGGACGCAAACCCCAGGCTGGCCGCCGCTGCGTACACCAGGCCGTCCACCGGCTCGTCAAAGTACAGCGACCGGTAAGCCCCCAGGCGGACGGCGCCAAACTTGCAAAGCTCTTCTACCGGGCCGACAACCAGCAACATCGCCGCCGCTACGCTGAAAAGGTCTGGTGCCGACTCCATTAGGTCATCCGCGAGAAATACCAATTCGAGGATTCCCGCCGGAATGGTGGCGACGCAACCCAGCAGGAAGGTTAGCGCGATTAGCCGGCGGGGTTCGGGCCGCAGCTTGTCCAGACGAAGGAAGAACCAGAGCCAGAACAGGCCCGGCGTGAAGGACACCAGTGTAAAGCCTACGAATGTCAGGGCTTCCGGCCCGTCCGCTGTATGACTACGGTGTCGCACACCAAGTCATGCAACCCCCGCTTGTCCGCACGTAAGGCAATCATCAGGAACCCTATTCCCAGGGTAATAAAGGAAAGATAGTAGGCCAGGTGTCTGGCGAGGGCACGCCCCAACCCCACCTTGGAGCCGTCGGTACGCACCACATACAGCCCGAACAACCTCTTCCCAGCGGTGGTTGCCCAAGTTCCGATGAGAATAGTGTAATAGAGCAGGCTCATCAGCATTTCCAAGAATTCGCCGCCACCAAAGTCGTCGGACTGCCAGTAATCGACATACGACTCTCCAGAGAAAATGAGCCATAGGATGGCAAAAGCCACGGTGACAATCAGCCCGTCTACAATGAAAGCAAGCAAGCGTATCCAGAACCCGCCGGGGCGACCGTCGGCGAAGGCGGCGATACAGTTTAAGGCCCCCGACCTTGCTCCCACCTCCGTGTCCAGCGGCAGCCCGCAGGAGAAGCAGTACCCTGCTCCCGGCTCGTTGTTTTCGTAGCAGCGGGGACAGGTGGTCGCCCTGGGTGGAGCTTGAGGCTGCGCTGACCGGCTTGCCGTATTTCCTGGCTTCTGGCTGGCTTCGATAAGGCCATGCCCACAGTTGGCGCAAAACCGGCTGCCAGGGATGTTCAGGGTGTGGCAAGACAAGCACTTAACTTGGAGGGCCTCTCCGCAGTAAGTGCAGTAGTTTGCCCCGGGCGATGTTGGACCACCACACCGCTGGCAATTTAGTAAAGCCGCGGCCATCTACCTCCCGTGGCGCCTTTTGTACTTCTTGCCGCTGCCGCAGGGACACTTCTCGTTGCGCCCTATTTTGTGGTCCGCCTGTCGCGCAATGGACTTTTTCTCTTGGCAAAGGGCGCAGGTACAGGCCGGAGGTGTTGGGTGTGCCAGTTGGCTCTGGTCATTTACAGATTACTCCACAGTTGGCGACGCTACCATGCTTGCAGGTGCGGATTTGCCCCGATTTTAGGAGTGCTCCACCGGCTGGTCAAGGCGTTTCAAAGGCATCAGCGTTTCCGTACGAATAACCGCCAAGAAATTATCTCAAAACGTGGTCCGACAGGCCCACCACGAGCGGCTATTTGATGCAATGTGAGGACAATGAAAAGCCCTGTCTGCCGGCCCTTCCCTATTGACTTTCTCTTGGCGTGATTATACAATCCTACTACTATAGATTGTGCCTAGTGAACATAATAACGCATTATGTAGTATTTTTGAGAAAATTTTAAGACAGTTCTAAGAAATCAGTTAGTCCTATGCCACGTCCACAAGGAAAGGACAAGTGAGCAGCAAGTCCACCCTGAAACTGGTTGGAGCTTGGCGGCTGTACGAAGAGGGTTTCGAGCAGCGCCATATCTATTTGGACTTTCCCAATGAGGCCCTGGAAGGCACGGCCTCGGGCCTTCGGCTGACCATTCCAGCGGACGTTTGGGATATTCTCCGAGGCGGCAACCACCGCTCGGCCCCCTTCCACCGCATGACTCCGGAGCAGCTCCGCAAGTTCGCCGAGTTGTGGGTTGACCACCGGCTGCGAAGTTATGCCAGGGCGGAGAGTGCAGATGACCGGGAGAGGGTCTCCCGGCGGGGTTGTCTGATAGCCAACGTGGCCGACCCTCGGGACCAACAGGTGCAGGACTTCATCCGGTTCTACGCCATACCCAACCCGGCGGTGGCAGAGGACCTGTCCTGGGAGCGATTGGAGCAGGACCCGGACTTTGACTATTCAATCTATCCAAATCTAGCCAACCAAGACGAAGGTGAAACGGATATGGAACGTGGCTCGTTTTGTTACTTTTGCGGCGCTCAGTTGACCCCGGTAACCACCGATGCCGAAGGGGGATGCTACGAGTGCTTCAGTTGCCCTCCGGTGACCCACTGGCGCTGGAACGAAGACACCGAGTTTCTCCAGCTTTACGTGGCCGGGGAGCGGTGCCCCTTCTGCAGCAAGCAAATACCGGAGGCCGCCCTGGAGGTAAAGCCCCCGGTTGTAGATGTAGAGTTTGAGTCCAAACCACCCCAGCGGAAGAAGTCGGGCAAGCCCGTCACTGTTGACGGTGTCTGGTGGGCCTCGGTGGTGGAGTGGTGCCGCGTCTACAACGGCCACGACACCCGCAACCACCACAATTGCAGCAAGGAACTGGCCCGAATGCAGGCCAAGGGCGATGCGGCGGTGGTATGGCACAACCGGGACCGCATCCCGGGCACCGGGGATGCGGCGCCCAGCGGCAGCGTGTAATACCGCCAGCCCCTTGAGAGGACCAACCCGGGGATGGGGCCTGTCTGGTACAGGTCCCATCCGCTTGTCCCGGACCACGATATAAAGTCGCGGCCTTGAGGTACACCCTCCGATGGCGCCGCGCTGCCTGTTCCCCCGCTCATAGCCTGCGCTCCGCGAAGGCGGGGTGGTGGCCCTGTTTCTCCCGCTCCTGGTGAGCTTGTCGAACCACCCCTCGGTCTCCGGTTACTGTGTTCCTCCCCAACCCGTCATTCCGGCCTCCGCCGGAATGACGGGTTGTTGGGTTGACCCCTTTATAGCGGCAGCGATGCCCCCAGCGCCACCGACTCGTAGGCTTTCAGCACCAGGGCCAGGTCGGCCAACCCCTCGGCCCCAGACACCTCCGGCGGGCGGGCCTGCCGAATGCTGTCCCGGAATTCCCGCACCATGGGGACGAAGCCCCGGTAGTCCTCATCAAAGGTTATGGTGCGTTCCGCGTCCCCCTGCTCCAGCCGTACCCAGGGCTGGGCCAGCTCGAAGTATATCCGGCCCCGGGAGCCGGACACCGCCACCCAGGAGGGTTGCCGACGAAAGGAGCCGGTCCAGGAGTGGTTAATCAGCCCCACCACGCCGTTGGACCACCGGGCCACCACCACCAACCCGTCTTCTCCTTCGTGACCCGGCAGCGCCCGGGGCGGCGCGACGGCGTAGACCTGCTCCGGCTCACCGGCCATGTAGCGCAGGAAGTGGGCTTTGTGGATACCCCCGTCGATGAACACCCCGCCGCCGTTCAGGTCCCAACTGCTGCGCCAGCTACCGGGCTGGAAGGGATACTCCTCCTGCAATTGCAGAATCCGTAGGTCTCCCACCTCTCCCTGCTCCACCAACGCCTTGCAGCAGCGCACCGACGGCATGAAACGGTAGTTCTCGGCCACCATCAGGGTTACTCCGGCGGCCCGGGCGGTGTCGATGATTGCCTGCCCCTCTTCCAGGGTGCGGGCGATGGGTTTTTCCACCAGGACATGCTTCCCCGACCCGGCGGCCAGGGCCACGTGCTCCCGGTGCAGGTGGTGGGGGGTACACAGGTACATGGCCTCCACCCGAGGGTCGGCGGCGGCCTCCCGGTAGGAGCCGAAAGCCCCAACGCCCCGGAACCTTCGGCGGAAGTCCTCGGCGCGCCGCCGGTCCCGGCTGGCGAAGAAGAGGTCCACCTCTTCCCCCAGGATGTCTTTCAGCCCCCCGGCGAAGGTCTGGGCGAAATCACCGCAGCCGACGACGCACAGCGACAGCTTCTTCATGGCTTGACCTCTTTGCAATGGCCCTCCCTGCGAGGTAACTTGTCTCAACGGGAGGGCCATTGCAGTTTAATGTCTTGGCCTAAAGCCCGCCTGAAGGGGCCGCCTCCGGTGCAACACCCGGTTCGGCACAGCGACGGCTTCGTCATGGCTTGGCCTCTTTGCAATGGCCCTCCCTGCGCGGTAACTTGTCTCAACGGGGAGGGCCATTGCGGTTTAATGTCTTGGCCTAAAGCCCGCCTGAAGGGGCCGCCTCCAGTGCAACACCCGGTTCGGCACAGCGACAGCTTCTTCATGGCTTGGCCTCTTTGCAATGGCCCTCCCTGCGCGGTAACTTGTCTCAACGGGGAGGGCCATTGCGGTTTAATGTCTTGGCCTAAAGCCCGCCTGAAGGGGCCGCCTCCGGTGCAACACCCGGTTCGGCACAGCGACAGCTTCTTCATGGCTTGGCCTCTTTGCAATGGCCCTCCCTGCAAGGTAACTTGTCTCAACGGGGAGGGCCATTGCGGTTTAATGTCTTGGCCTAAAGCCCGCCTGAAGGGGCCGCCTCCGGTGCAACACCCGGTTCGGCACAGCGACAGCTTCTTCATGGCTTGGCCTCCTGCGTTCCGGGCGCTGCCGCTTCCACCGTCAGGGTGTAGGGCGCCGGTAGTCGTGTCCTCGGGGCCTGGGCGGTGACGACTACCACCAGACGCTCCGTTGCCGGGACATTGGGAACTAGCAATTCCCCGGCGTTGTCCCCGTTCAGGGCCAGGGGCGTCACCCGATTTTCCGGGCCCATCTGCACCACCTGGACGGTATAGTCCTGCTTCACCCGGTTGTCGGTTAGTATAAACCCATCGGGCTGCCACGCCAGGTCGTCGTCCGCCAGTCCCGCCTCGGCCACGGAGATGCGCCGCAGGCATAGGCCCGCGCCGTTGACGGCATCGTCGGTCACGTAGTGGAAGCGCAGCAAGACCCGTTGGCCCGCGTAGGGAGCGAGGTCGACCCGCTGGTCCAGCCAGCCGCCGCTGCCGCCGGTATAGCCGGGGCCGAAGCTGTTGCCAATGGGGTTGCGCTGGGAGGCGTCGGGGGTGAGCAGAATTTGCCAGGTCCGCCCCCGGTCCAGCGAGACCTCCAGGTACACGTAGTCCCAGTCCTCTTCCAGATCATACCACACCTGGTAGGCCAGGGTGGCCCGGGAAAGGCCCCGCAGGTCAACAGCCCGGCCCAGGGTGGAGCTGATGGAGTCGCCGGAGTTGCTCCACCAGCAGCGGGAGCCGGCCTCATGTTCTGTGCTTCCGGCCCACCCCACCATCAGCGGCAGCAGCCGGTTCTCCGCCAGCCCCTGGAAGCGCAGCCGCAGCGGACCTGACAGGGAGGTAAGGTCCAGGTACTCCGGGGCGTACTGGGGAATTTCCGACCTGAACTCGGTGAAGTCGTGAATCCTCTTCAAAGCCCGGGCCCGCACGGTCAGGTCCCGATAGCCGTAGAGCCCCTGGGCTTCGTCCAGCAGGTTCGCCACCACCCAGTCCCGGAAAACGTCCTGGAAGCTAGCCGAATATCCGGCGGCTTCCAGGTAGGCGTCGATGCCCGCGATGCCGTCGGCGGGCTCCTGCACCAACCGGCCCAGCTCCTCCAGAGGGCCGTAATGCTCGGCCAGGTAGTGCATGAACAGGGAGGCCCCGCCGTAGTTAGAGCCTACGTTTTGGAGGCCCAGGGGCCAGTGGACCAGGGAGACTGCCGGCCAGTCCAGGTACTGTCGGATACTGTTCCGGGCGTACCCCGCCACCGAGGCCGACAGTTCCGACAGGCCCTCGTTGACCCAGGTCTCCTCGGAGGCGTCGCCGTTCCAGTGGATGAGGTGCTGCAATTCGTGGGCCAACACCTTGCTGTGGGCTGCCGAGCCCGGGGGCGCTAATGCGCCGTTGAGGTAGATGGCTTCCCGCTGATTGCTGAAGGGATAGACCATCCGGGAGTGCTCGTCGGCGGAACTGAAGTAGCCCAGCACGCCCCGCAACCGGGCATGGATGATGTTCAGGTGGGGGTCGTTGTCCACGCCGGGCGACCACTCCCGCCCGAAGACCCGGGAAACCCTGGGGTAGATGTGCCGCTCAAACTCGGCGGCGGACTCCTCCAGGTCGGCCTGGTCCACCTCCAGGCCTTTTTCCACGTACCAGTAGGCCCCGGGGCTGACCAACCGTAGCTGGAATTCCGACTGGTAGGTGGTCAAGTTGTCGAAGTCCACCAACCAGAAGGTATCCTGGCGTCCCGGCTGGTGCTCCACGGGTTCCGGATGGACCACCCGGGGAATCTGGGGAGAGCCGGGCGGCAGGGCTAGCTGGGTTGCCAGTTGGAGCAGGTCCCGGTCCGGGGGAGGAGGAAAGCTGCGGGCCGGTGGGTCGAGGGGCCCCGACGACGGAGCCGCGTCACCGTAGACGCCGACTGCCGGTAGCCCCGGGGCCTGGCCCGTGGGTGTGCTCGGGGCTACGCAGGCTAACGCCAGCGCGGCGATGGCAGCCGCCAGGAGGGGAAGAAGCCGGCGGAGGGCCCGGGCGAGATGGCAGGCGTCCATCGGAGTTGTTCTAGGCGACCGCGGTTTGGCGGGTGGAAGCGTCCACTGCTCAGGCCTCGCGGTTGTAGAAGTTCATCGCCACGTCGATATTCTCTTCCAGGAGGCAGTCCAGGGCTTGGATCACCCGCTTCACTCCTTTGGCCATCAGGGGGGCCTCCTCCTTTCCGAAGTGGCTCAACACGTGGGAGACCTGTTCATCGGAGCTGGAAGGCTGCCCGATGCCGACCCGTACCCGGGGGAAGTCCTGGGTCCTGAGGGCGGCGATGATGGAGCGAATACCGTTGTGACCGCCGTCGCTGCCCCGGGGCCGCAGCCGCAGCCGACCGATGGGCAGGTGAATATCATCGTAAACGATTACCAACTCGGTGGAGCGGGCCCCGAAACGGGTCAGGAGGTACTCGACCCCCTCGCCGCTGTTGTTCATAAAGGTGCGGGGCTTGGCCAGCACGACGTCCTGCTCCAGGTGACGCCCCCGGCCCAGGACGGCCTTGGCCCGGCGCTCGGACAGGCGGATACCCCACTGGCGGGCCAGCAGGTCGATACAACGAAAGCCCACATTGTGCCTGGTGCAACGGTAGCGAGGGCCTGGATTGCCCAGCCCGACGATTATGCGCATTGTGACACCAATATTGGCCCCAGAAACTTTAGTCCGTATAAAATTCTTTCCATAATAGGTCTTCAGGTATGAAACGGGATCCCTGCCTGGCAATTGCCTGAAGCGTTCCCACATCCAATTGCCGATGCCTTGGCACGGTCAAAGTTTGCACCGATCCGCTCTCCGTAATTCGCCGCAACTTGACATGACTTCCCCGCTGGGAGTGAACATGGAAACCGAATCGTGCGAAGATGGCGATTACTTCATTGCCGGAGAGGCGTCTAAGCCTGGGCACCGGCTAGCTCTAATTCCATAGTGACCAAGATGGTAGGGTCTGGCGCCAGGCCAAAGTCCGCTGGGTCTTCTCCTTCCAGATGAAGGGCAACCGCTTCCCGTAGATTGTTCAGGGTCTCTTCCAGGGTACTTCCCTGGGTTACTACCGCAACTTCCAGGCACTCCGCCACGTAGTATCGTTCCCCCTGGCGTACCAGGGCCTTGATGGTGTGTTGCAATGCCATCCTTTCCGATTCTCCTTCCGCCCAATTCTCGGCATCCCGCTGTTGGACCGCGCCTGCCTACTCTGCATGGTCGAAGCCGGCGTTTCAACTCCCCGGCTCCGACGGGCCGAGTTGCGCCTCCTCCGGTTGCTCCAAAAGGGCCAGGAAGGCCTCCTCGTCCAGGACGATGGCGCCCAACCGGTTGGCCGTGTCCAGCTTGGAGCCCGGCGACGCTCCCGCCACCAGGTAGTTGGTCTTGCGGGTAACCGAAGAGGTGACGCTGCCTCCCAGGGCCTTCACCCGGCCCTCCGCCTCCCGCCGGGGCATGGCCGACAGGGTGCCGGTGATAACGAAGGTCAGTCCCTGCCAGAGCCGGTCGGCGGGGCTGGCAGCGGGCGCTTCCTGGTGCAGCTTTACCCCGGCTTCACGCAGCTTTTCGATGACCGCCAGGTTGCCCGGCACCTGAAAGTAATCATGGATGCTCTCGGCAATCTTGGGGCCGATACCAGCTATTTCGGTCAACTCCTCCTGGCTGGCCCCGGCCAACTCCTCCACGCTGGCGTAGCGTTGGGTCAGCAGCTCCGCCACCTCGGAACCCACGTGAAGGATGCCCAGGGCAAAGAGAATGCGGGGCAGGGGGCGTTCCTTGCTGGCTTCGATGTTGTCCATTATCTTGGTGGCCAGCCGGTCGCCCATGCGTTCCAGCTCTAGGAGCCGCTCCTTGGGCAAATGATACAGGTCGGCCACGTCCCTGACCAGAGCTTGCTCGATGAGGATGCGGCACCACTGCTCCCCCAGGCCGTCGATGTCCATGGCCCCCTTGCTGACGAAGTGCTTGAGCAACTCGAAGAACTGGGCCGGGCAGGCGGTGTTGGGGCAACGGTGCATCGCCTCATCCTCCGGCTTCACCACCGCCGTGCCGCACACCGGGCAATGCTCGGGCATTCGGAACTCCCGCTCCTGGCCGGTGCGTCGGGCCACCACCGGCCCCACCACCTGGGGTATCACCTCCCCGGCCCGCTCGATGGTCACCCAGTCGCCCAGGCGGATGTCCTTGCGCCGGATGTCCTCCTCGTTGTGTAGGGAAGCCTGCTTGACCGTCGCGCCGCTGACCACCACCGGCTCCAGCTCGGCGTAGGGGTTGAGGCTGCCGGTGCGCCCCACGTTGATGCCGATATTTATCAGCCGGGTAACGACCTGCTCCGCCGGGAACTTGTAGGCGATGGCCCATCGGGGCTCCCGCCCCACGAATCCCAGGGAGTCCTGGAAGGCGAAGGGGTCAACCTTCACCACCACGCCGTCGGTCTGATAGGCCAAGTCGTGGCGTCCCTCCAGCCACACCTGATAGTAGTCTGCCACCTCGTCCAGGGTGTCGCACAAGCGGTTGTGGGGGTTGATGCGAAAGCCCAAGCCCCGCAGCCACTCCAGGGACTTCAGGTGCTGCTCCGGGTGGGGAAAGCCCCCGGTATCGCCCAGGCTGTAGACCCACATCTGCATGTTGCGCGAGGCGGTGATGCGGGAGTCCAACTGCCGGATGCTGCCCGCGCCCGAGTTCCTGGGGTTGGCGAACAGGGGCTCGCCCCGCTCGGCGCGTTCTTCGTTGAGCTTGTGGAAGCTGTCGATGGGCATGTACACCTCGCCGCGCACCTCCAGGTAGGGCGGCGGGTCGCCGTTGAGGGTGAGGGGAATGCTGCGGATGGTGCGCAGGTTCTGGGTCACGTCTTCGCCGGTGTAGCCGTCGCCCCGGGTGGCGCCCCGGACCAGGGAGCCGTCCTGGTACACCAGGCTGACGGCCAGGCCGTCTATCTTCAACTCGCAGGTCATACGGAAGTCGGAGCGTTCCAGCAAATTGGCGACCCGCCGGCGCCAGGCTTCCAGGCCGTCCCGGTCGAAGGCGTTGCCCAGGCTGAGCATGGGCAGGCGGTGCTGCACCTGCTCAAAGCCCTCGGCGGGGGCGGCCCCCACCCGCTGGGTGGGCGAGTCGGGAGTTACCAACTCCGGGTATTCCGACTCCAACCGGGACAGTTCCCGGGTCAGCAAGTCGTACCCGCCGTCGCCGATTATGGGGGCGTCGAGCACGTAGTAGCGATGGTTGTGGTAGTTGATTTCCTGGCGCAGCTTGGCAACTCGTTGGATGATGCTGTCGTCAACCATTCCCGCTTTGTCTCCCAATTCTGGTACTGTACCTACAGTATAATATTTGGGAAGGCCGGGGACTAATGAGAGCCGTCGCCGGAGCGGGCCAATTTTGGCCTGCCGGAAAAAGAATCGTTGGCAAAGGGGGTGAGATGGGACTGGTCCTGAACATTGAGACAGACCGAGAAGAGGATGGACGCTGGATTGCGGAAATCACGGAACTTCCAGGTGTCTTGGCCTATGGCGCCAGCGTGAAGGATGCAATGACGAAGGTCCAAGCCCTCGCTTTGAGGGTGCTGGCTGACCGCATTGAGAACGACGAGTCCGACGCGCAACTTGATACCATATCTTTTGTTGCTGCATGACTCGTTGGTCTAGTAGCAGGGCTAGAAGAGTTCTGGCGGCACTTGTAAGAATAGGTTGGAGAATAAAGAGGCAGTCAGGCTCCCACCGCGTGCTTTCAAGAGAAGGTTGGCCGGACTTCGTATTCGCTTTCCACGATAATGAGGAGATTGGACCTAGGATGCTGGCCCGTATCGGCAGACGCACTGGACTCCGGCCCAAAGACCTGTGATGAAATGGCAGGCAACTGATTATGGGCGGTACTGTTGGCCGACGGGGCCGCCCTTGACCCGCCCCACGGCTTTGGCTAGACTGGGCCTCGTCACCCCCCAGCAGCGTTGGAGAATAGAGACCGATTAAAGGAGCGTCCCGTGACCACAGCAACCCCCCAAGAAGCCCGCAGCCAAATCGTCACCCTGGTCCGCGACTTCGTCCGACGCGACGTTGAGCCGGTGGCGGCCCACCTGGACCACGAGGACATCGTGCCCCTGGACCTCATCGACAAGATGAAGGAGTTGGGGCTGTTCGGCATCACCGTGCCCGAAGAGTATGGCGGCATGGGCCTGGACTACACCACCTTCGCCATGATCTTCGAGGAGCTGAGCAAGGGGTTCATGAGCATCAGCGGGGCCATCGGCACCCACCACATCATGACCTACGTGCTGACCCACTACGGCACCGAGGAGCAGAAGCAGCGGTTCCTACCGGACCTGGCCTCCGGGCGCAAGCGGGGCGGCCTGGCCCTCACCGAGCCCAGCGGCGGCACCGACGTGGCGAACCTTCAGTTGACCGCCGACAAGGACGGCGAGGAATACGTCCTCAACGGCACCAAGATGTTCATCACCAATGGCCGTTACGGCGACACCTTCTGTCTGCTGGCCCGCACCGACCGGACGATGACGCCCAGGCATCGGGGCATCAGCGCCTTCATCGTGGAGAAGGGAGGCGAGGGCTTCAAGGTGGGCCGCGACCTGGAAAAACTGGGCTACCGGGGTCTGGATACCTGCGAGCTAATCTTCGAGGACTTCCGGGTGCCGGTGGAGAACCTGGTGGGCGAAGCGGAAGGGCAGGGCTTCGGCCAGGTGATGAGCGGCCTGGAAACCGGACGCATCAACGTGGCGGCCCGGGCCGTGGGCGTGGCCCAAGCAGCCTTCGACGCTTCCATGCGTTACGTGCAGCAGCGGGAGACCTTCGGGGTGCCCATCTCCCAGCACCAGGCCATTCAACTGAAGCTGGCCGACATGGCGACCAAGATTCAGGCATCCCGCCTCCTGACCTACGATGCCGCCGCCAAGAAGGACACGGGCCAGCGGATAGACCTGGAATCGGGGATGGCCAAGCTCTTTGCCAGCGAGACCTGCCAGGAAGTGACCATGGAGGCCATGCGGATTCACGGTGGCTACGGCTACATCAAGGAGTCGCCGGTGGAGCGTTACTACCGGGACGCCCCCCTGATGATTATCGGCGAGGGCACCAATGAGATACTGCGCCTGGTAATCGCCCGCCAACTGCTGCGCCGCCCGGAATACCAGCTTTAGGGATGTCCCGATAATGCCTCCCACTCAGATGGCGAAGGTTAGAGCCTGCCCTGAGCTTGCCAAAGGGATGGAATGAATTCCGAGGGACGCTTTGCCGATGGAGATGGAAGACAAAATCCGGGCCATCGCTATGGACTATTCAGACCAACTTAGGCGGAGGATAGACGAGCGGACCCGAGAAATGAGAGCCGACGATACTTCGCATTTCTTAATCTACCGAGTGCTTGGCATAACCGACGAGGAAGGCCGATTGATTGACCTGTACCAGAACAAGGGGCGGTTCTTGTACAGGTATGCCGGGGCGTTCTTGGAAAGTGCGGCAAAGCTCTGCTTCAGTGAGAGGTTCCCTGACTCTACGACTGCTCGCGTTCCCAACACGCGGGGCCAACGTCCCAGGACTTTCGAGATTGATTGCCTGATTGATTCAGACGCTGTCGAAATCAAGTGGCGAGACGCCACTACCGACGGGGACCATATTACCAAAGAGCACACAAGAATCCTGGCAATCACTGATGCCGGTTACACTCCCATTAGAACGATGTTCTACTATCCCAACCGGTCCCAAGCCATCAGGATTCAGCAGGCTATGGAGACCCTCTACCGGGGCTTGGACGGCCAATATCACTATGGGGATGCGGCGTGGGAATACATCAGCAATCGTACTGGTGTTGACCTACTGGGAATACTGGGAAAATTGGCAGGCGAGAATGCGTCAGGAAGCGGAAACTAGAGTCCTGAAGGGAGATTGCTTATCCCTATTGCCGACCATTCAGTCGGAGAGTATCCATCTCGTATACCTAGACCCACCCTTCTTTACCCAAAAAAAGCACCGACTCCTGCCCCGCGATAGGTCTCAGGAGTTTTCGTTTGATGACTTTTGGGTCTCCAATCGGGAATATACCGAATTCCTGTACCACCGGCTTTTGGAAGTGCGTCGAGTGCTCTCCCCAAGGGGCAGTCTATTCTTCCATTGCGATAGAAATGCAGCCCATCTGGTGCGGCTGGTCCTCGATGAAGTAATGGGGCCTGATTGCTTCAAGTCAGAAATTATCTGGCATTACCGCCGATGGTCAAATTCGAGAAAGGCGCTTCTCCCCGCGCATCAAACTATTTACTTCTACGCTAAATCTCCAGAACATACCTTCAATGTGCTCTGGGAGGATTACTCCCCATCTACAAACGTAGACCAGATTTTGCAGCGTCGCGTGCGAGATGACTATGGCAAGACGGTGTACCAGCGGGACGAGGCCGGGGAAGTCGTAACCAACGGGGGAAAGCGGGGAGTCCCGCTCAGCGATGTTTGGGACATACCGTACTTGAACCCCAAGGCAAGGGAGCGCACCGGCTATCCCACACAGAAGCCCCTGACTTTATTGGACCGAATAGTTCAGATTGCTACCCAGGAAGATGACTGGGTACTTGATCCTTTCTGTGGCAGCGGGACAACATTGGTCGCCGCAAAAATGCTGCATCGCAATGCCGTCGGCATGGATACTTCAGACGACGCCATCGCTTTGACTCTTGCCCGCCTCAAGGAACTTCAGAAGAGTGAGTCGCATCTGTTAATCAGGGGCAGGGATGCTTATCGTAACGCAGACTCATCTGCGTTGGCATTCCTGCAAGGGTTGGACTATGTTCCAGTCCACCGCAACAAGGGCATAGACGCCATACTGAAAGAGGGCTTTGGGGGGACTCCAATCCCTATTCGAGTGCAGAGAGAGGGAGAGACTATCGTTGAGGCCGGCAACAAACTATACCACGCCGCGAAAGGCAAAAACGTGCGTGTAATGTTTCTAGTCGCGCAAAATAGCGGTGGTTATCTAGCACTCGGCGATGACCTTCCCCCAGGGGTAGTTATAATCAGAACACCAGCTTTAGCAATCAGGGAATACCTTGCCACAATGGACCCTGTATTGTCTGGTATCAGCCCCCAATGACATCCACCGACCTACCCTTCAAGGCCATCAACCGCTATTCTCCCTAGCCACCGGGTTGAACACCAGCCACTTGGCAACGTACTCGCTGTTGCTGCGCCACTCGTGCTCGGCGTGGGGCGGCACCAGCGCCGCGTCCCCCTCGGCCACGAAGTATTCGACACCGTCGCAGTCCAGGATGCAAGTCCCCTCCAGGACGTAGGCCAGGTGTTCGCCGCCGTGGGCGTGGTTGGGAGCGGTGCTGCCCGGGTCCAGGCTGCGGAAGGCCATGATATAGTTGGCGGCCCCGTCGGAGGTGCCCAGCACCTGTCGGGCCGGGCCGTCGGTCTGGTCAATCTCCTCCAGGTTGCGTATTATCACAGGCCCGCCCGCCGCAAGGTTACTTGTCTCAACTGCGGGTGGGGCCGGCGGCGGCTGGCCGCTGCCCGGCGCGGCTCCGGGGGTGCGCCCGCCGCTGGTCTGGGCGGCTGCCAGGGGGTTGACCTCAATGCGCCGCATGACGCCTTCGCCGCCATTGTTCAGGGTGTAGTGGTCCACTCCGCCGGGAATGTAGATGGCGTCGCCCTCCCGCACCGGGTATTCAACGCCGTCGCAGACCAGCACCCCGGAGCCACGAATGATGAAGATTTCGTGCTCCCAGGCGTGCTGGTGGTGGGAGCTGGTCCTGCCCGGGTAAATCTCCGAGTAGCTCATGACGCAGGTCGGGGAGTTGTCCGCCGGTCCCATGAGCCGGGCCGCCGGTCCCTCGGGCACATAGACATTGCGGAAGTTTCTGATTACTGGTTCCACTTTCTTAACCCTTCGTCCTGGCAGAATGCCCGGGGCCCTCACGTCCAAGTATCGCCTACCATGGCGTGGCAGTTGCCGGATTCGAGTCCTGGATTCCCGCTTTCGCGGGAATGACAGGACTCTCTCGGTGAGAATGCGATTGCCCGTCGCTCGGTGGTTACTCGTGGGCGGCGGATGCCAGGGGATTGAAGGTCACCCGCAGCATGGGCGACTGGGTCTCGTTGCGCCACTGGTGCAGGGTGTCGGGCGGCACCAGTACGGCGTCACCGGCGGACACGGTGTAGTTGACGCCGCCGCAGACCAGGGTGCCCGAGCCTTCCAGCACAAACACCACGTGCTCCCACTCGTGGGTATGGCCGCCGCTGTCCGGGTGGCTCACCGCGCCGGGGGCCATAGAGCCGTTGTAGAGCATCAGGTAGGTGGGCACGCCATCCCGGGGGCTGAGTATCTGGCTGCCGGTGTCGGCGTTCAGGTCTCGATAGTTGCGGATTACCGGGGGCGCTCCGGTGCCCTGGCCGCCCTCGTTCCTGGCGCCGCCGCTCTGGGAGGCGATGAGGGGGTTGATTTCGATGCGCCGCATGTTCCCCGGGCCGCCGTTGTTCAGGGTGTAGTGGTCCACGTTGCCCGGGATGAACATGGCGTCGCCATCGCGGACCGGGTATTCCTTGCCGTCGCAAATCAGGGTCCCGGAGCCCTCGATGATGTAGACCTCATGCTCCCACTCGTGGATGTGGTGGGCGCTGGTCTGTCCGGGCTCAATAACCGAATAGCTCATGGTGCAGGTGGGCGGGTTATCGTCCAGGGAAATGAGCCGGGACGGTTGTCCGGGTTCAAAGCTCCCAAAGTTTCTGATTACCGGTTCCATGACTGGTACCTCCTTACTGGATTGCTGGGTACGGTTCCCAAGCTCTGTGTCTGAGTCACGTCGGCCTTGGGGCGCCGTTCCGGGTGCGCTGGGTTGGGCGAACTACGGTTTGGGGGACATTGGGCCTGCGCCGGACCACGGTCCGGCAGCCCAATTATAATGTCAGGCTGGGGGGCCTTCAACCGGATGAGGGTGGAGCCAGGGTCATTCGATTTTCCTGCAAGACCCATTCTCCCCATCGTCATTCCCGCGAAAGCGGGAATCCACGGCCTTGGGTGGCAATCTGGGGTTCGCTGCTAGCCCAAGACGCCCAAAAGCTGGGAGAGCTCCAGCTCCAGGTCGGGAAGGGCTGCCGGGCTGAGCCGGTCTTCCCGGCCCAGGATGACGGTCTGTCGGTATCCCTCGGGAGTGGGCTGGCGGTACACCTCGATAGTCTCCGATACCAGGTCCACCACCCAGGTCTCCACGATGCCGGCTTCGGCGTACATGGGGACTTTCACCTGCCGGTCGTAGTCCCGAGAGGAGTCGGCCACCTCCACCACCAGCAGGATGTCTTCGGGAGTTGGATGGGACTGGGTGTAGAAGTCCTCCCGGGGCCGCAGCAGGGTGAGGTCGGGTTCCGGCTCGGTGTCGTCCCACAGGTGTATGGGGTCTTGAACCCCGATGATGGCGGCATTGCCCACGACTTGACTCAAGAGGTTGTTCATGCGCTTGACACGACCGGCGTGATTGCTTCCTATGGGGGCCATTTCCACAATCTCTCCCTTGATTAGCTCCAACCGGTCGTCCTCGTGGAGGATGCCCGCTTCGGCCATCAAGTGGTACTCCTGGACGGTGAAGCGCCGCCGCGTCACTTTCGCTGTTGTCATCGTCAATATCCCGCCGGGTTGCATTGCCGTAATGTTAAACCGTCGGCAGGCCGCGGACAAGGTGGTTTGACCAAGGGTTCCGTCACCCCCTTCCTTCCCATAGCCTGCACTCCACGAAGGCGGGGTGGTGAGCTTGTCTCCCCCGCTCATGGTGAGCTTGTCGAACCACGCCCTCCACCTCACCCCTGGATTCCGGCCTCCGCCGGAATGACGGGGCCTCAAAGGGAAGAGGACTGGCCCCACCCCTGGATTTCCGCCTTCGCGAGAATGACAGGTCCCGCGCTGCCCAATATGCGATTGCCCCGACTTGAAGAGCGGCCCGGTGGTCACTCTAACCCCATCTGTAGTAACATGGGACATCGCCCAGCCGATGCACGGGAGCATAAGAGGCCGCCGCTCCCCCACGGGAGGATTCGGCCCGGGGCGTCCACATTCTGCCCCACGTTCTATAGGAGGAGCCTGATGCAGAGCAGCGAGCTTCGTTTGACCGAGCTGTCCCATTGCGCCGGTTGAGCCGCCAAGTTCAGCCTGGAGGACCTGGTCCAGGTCCTGAAACACGTTCCGGTGATTACCCATCCCAACCTGCTGGTGGGCACTGAGACCGGGGACGACGCCGCCGTATACCAGTTGAACGACGAGACGGCCCTGATAACCACGGTGGACTTCTTTCCGCCCATCACCGATGACCCTTTCGAGTTCGGCTCCATCGCCGCCGCCAACTCCCTCAGCGACATTTACGCCATGGGAGGGACTCCCCTGCTGGCGCTGAACATCGTCGGCTTTCCCGCTACCCTGGACAAGGATATTCTTGGCGAGGTGCTCAAGGGCGGCTATGCCAAGGCCGCCGAGGCCGGCTGCCTCATTGTGGGCGGGCATACGGTGGACGACCCTGAACCCAAGTACGGCCTTTCCGTGGTAGGCACGGTGACCCCGGGCCAGCAGTTCACCAACGCCGGGGCCAAGCCGGGCGATGCCCTGGTGCTGACCAAGCCCCTGGGCACCGGCATTATTACCACCGCTTGCAAGCAGGGCAAGGTCTCCCCGGAGGTGCTGCAAGGGGCCGTGAACGCCATGTCTACCCTGAACCGGTCCGCCTCGGAAGCCATGATTAAGGTGGGAGCCAACGCCGCCACCGACATCACCGGCTTTGGTCTGATGGGACACCTGAAGTCCATGACCCTGGGCAGCAAGGTGGGGGCGGAAATTCGCCTCAACGCCACGCCGGTGCTTCCCGGCGCCTGGGATCTGTTGGAAGACGGGGTGGCCCCCGGGGGCACCCACCGCAACCTGCAGAGCGTGGCCGACGCCGTTCAGTGGCACCCGGACATCACCGAAAACCAGCAGCTACTGCTCTGCGACGCCCAGACTTCGGGCGGTCTGCTGATTGCCGTTCCCGGGGACAAGAGGGACGCCCTGGTGTCCGAGCTACAGTCGGCGGGCACCCTCTGCGCCGCCGTGGTGGGCGAGATAACCGAGGGCCCGGCGGGGCGGATTCGCGCAATTCCCTGAGAAACTATGGCTTCGGGATGGGAGTGACCCAGGCGAAGTTTTGCGATAGTCCCCGGGACCTATGGCGTTCCCGCTAGGCCAGAGTTAAGGAGGCCCGTTTCACCATGAAGTTTGCCCTGTTTTTGCTGGGTTCTTGGACTGAGCCGGAGGCCAGCGCCCAAAGCCGGATTTTTGGCGAAATGCTGGAACAAGTCGAGTACGCCGAAGAGGTGGGCTTCGATTCAATCTGGATTGCGGAGCACCACTCCAGCCGGTACGGCATCTGTCCTTCCCTGATGCCGCTGCTCACCCACATCGCCGCACGCACCAAGAAGATCCGCATCGGCGCTGGCGTCAGCGTCCTGCCCTTCCACAACCCCATTTTCCTGGCTGAAGAGAGCGCCATGCTGGACGTGCTGAGCAATGGTCGGCTGGACTTCGGGGTTGGTAGAGGCTCGGCGGACTACGAGTACGGCAACTTCAATATCGACTTCGACACCCGGGACGTGCGCACCCAGGAAGCCCTGGACATCATCCTGGGTCTGTGGAACCAGTCCAATTTCTCCTACCACGGCGAATTTTATCAGGTGAACGACCTGACCATCGCTCCCTGGCCGGTGCAACAGCCCCATCCCCCGGTGTATCTGGCCGTATCCCGCACCCCGGCCAGCGTGGATGTTGCCGTCGCCCGAGACCTGCCCATCCTGACCAGCTTTTCCACCCCGGAGGCGGATAACCTGGGCCTGTTTTCCCTTTACGCTGAACGCTGCGCCGCCGCCGGAAAGGAAGCGCACCTGGAGGATATGCCCTACTTCCGGTTCGTGTACCTGGATGAGGACGAGCAGGCGGCCCGGGAATACCCCCGGCAGTCCTTGACCTGGGTTAGGGACCTGGGCGGCTACCGGCGCACCCTGACCCACGGCGATGAAATCAACGTGGACCTGGACCACTGGCGCCGGACCCGTACCGTGGAACCGGAAAGCTACGAGTCGGAACTGGAGACTACCGCCTACTTTGGCACGCCGGAGCAGTGCGTCCAGCGGATTGCCAGGCTGCGGGACGAACACGGCATCGGGTACTTTGGGGCCAGCATGTCCTTCGGCAGCATGGAGCATTCCAAGGTGTTGCGTTCAATGGAGCTGTTCGCCAAGGAAGTGATGCCCAAGTTCCGGTAACGGCCTACCTTACCGACTTATACCAGTCCAGAATCTCGCTGCCGGTCATAAACACCACATCGTCGTGCTGGCGGATGTAGTCGAAAATCATGTTGTAATACTTGATTCGGTGGGGCACCCCGGTGATGTAGGGGTGGGTGGATATGGCCATGACCCGGGCGCTCTCCGCGCCCTCCTGGTATAGGGTATCGAACTGGTCTTTGGTCCGCTCAAACAGCTCCGGCGAGCGGTGGTTCTGCACCAGGTAGATGGGAATGTCGTTCAGCTCCACGGTGTAGGGGATGGACACCAGGCTGCCGCTTTTCACCTTCATGGGATAGGGCTGGTCGTCGTTGCACCAGTCGCAGACGTACTCGATGCCCTCTTCGGCCAGGATGTCCGGCGTATCGAAGGTCTCGGCCAGGCCCGGCCCCATCCAACCCCGGGGGGCAGTGCCGGAGAACTCCTTGATGGTATCGATGGTGCGGCGGATTACCGCCCGCTCGTCGGGCTCCCGGTTGATTACCCGCTGGATGAAGCCGTGGCCCAGCATCTCCCAACCCGACTCCAGGCTTTCCCGCACCAGTTGGGGGTAGCTGAGGCAGACCGAGGCGTTGAGGCTAACCGTGGCCCGAATGCCGTGCCGGTCCAGCACCCGCTTCAGACGCCAGAAGCCGACCCGCAGGCCGTAATCGAACCAGCCGAAGTTGGGAATGTCCGGCACCACCGTGACCCCCTGGGGGGTGGGCAGCACCGTGCGGGCCATGGCCTCGTTGATGTCCCACTCCTCCACGTTGATGATGGGCCACACCGCCACCCGGGCGTTGCCCGGCAGCTTCAGGGGCTCCCGATCGAATATGGGCGAATACTCGGCGCGCGGATTAGCCATTGCGTCTCCTGATAATTGCTGGGCTGATTGAAGATTAAGGCGCCGGATGGGATGAATGGCAACGGTAGCCCCTTCACCCCCATTCCTTCGGCTGCGCTCATGACAGGCTCCAGCCTTCCCCGTCAAGGGGTAAGGGGCATAAACCCTTTCCCCCTCAAAGCCGCCCCGCCGTCATTCCCGCGCAAGCGGGAATCCAGCGGTCCGGTACTCTCCCCCGTCAAGGGTGAGAGTTAGAGAGGGGGTGATTCCATTGGGGGCCTACAACCCCAAACTTTGCAAGCCCAGCTTGGCCAAGTCCTCGTCCTCCTGGGCGGAGAGACCACTGACCCCGATGGCCCCCAGCACCGCCCCGGTCTCCGGGTGCACCACCACAACCGCCCCCTGCACGGCCACCAGGGCCGGGTCGCCCATGTCGGCCACGCTGCGGCCCTGGCTCTTCAGCCGCTCGGCGTAGTCCAGGGAGTTCTGGCCCGACAGGGCCGAGGTATAGGCCTTGCTGACGGCCATCCGCTGCGGAGTAGCCCGGCAGTTGTCCATTTTGGCGTAGCTGAGCAGCTTGCCCTGATCGTCAACGATGGCGACAGCCAGGGGCCGGTCCGGTTCCTGAGTCGCCTTGTCCAGCATGGCGTCCATGGCCCGCTGGGTCTGTTCCAGGCTGAGCATCGGTTTCTGGTACATTGCAGCGCCTCCCTTATTTGCTTGACCCTGACCTACTGGGCCGACCCACCCCTGGATTCCGGCCTCCGCCGGAATGACGGTGGTGTTCTCTGGGGGCAGGTGTTAAATGCCAGGCCTCTTTCCTACAGGCCCAGGGCCTGCACTCCCAGCTTGGACAGGTCCTCGTCTTCCTGGGCCGCCAGGCCACTGACCCCGATGGCCCCCAGCACGGCCCCGGTCTCCGGGTGCAGCACCACCGCCGCCCCCTGGGCCGCCACCAGGCTGGGGTTGCCAAAATCGGTGACGCTGCGGCCCTGACTCTTGAGCCGCTCGGCGTAGTCGGCGGAATTCTGTCCAGCCAGCGCCGCCGTGTAGGCCTTGCGGACGGCGAAAGTCTGGGGGTTGGTGCGGCAGTTGTCCATCCGGGCGTAGCTGAGCATGTTGCCCGCATCGTCAACGATGGCGATGGCTACCGGGCGGTCCGGCTCCTGAGTAGCTTTGTCCAGCATGGCGTTCATCGCCCGCCGGGTCTGTTCCAAGCTGAGCATGGGCTTCTGGTACATTTGGCCCCTCCAACACTTGATTTGGCTCATTCTAACCGCCCCTCGGTAGGGTGACAAGCGACTTTGGAGGATGGTATATTCGCACTGGAATAGCTGTATGAGCAAGTCTTGAACATCCTCCTGAGTGGTGAACCTTGGCCACTGTTCCCTTCGACACGCACAAAGCCGTAAAGGACCTTCAGGATGCGGGTTTCGCTGAGGCTCAAGCCGAGGCTTTAGTTGCAACCCTCCTTACCACCTTGGGCGGGAATCTGGCAACCAAGGACGACATTCGAGACATGGCTACCAAGGACGACATCCAAGACATGGCTACCAAGGCTGACATCGCCGAATTACGCACCGAGATGAAAGCTCTGGAGCTACGCTTGACCCTCCGGCTTGGGGGAATGGTTTTTGCCGCCGCCGGGTTGATAATCGCGGCCCAGAAGCTCTTCCCATAGACCTGAAGAGCACCTATACGGCATCCGTTAAGCCGAGACTATACCAGACAACGGACCCTCTGGCCCCGGAAAGCTCCGTTAACGGAAGATCAGACCCCAACCCGCTATCCGCAGGGGCGAAAGGAGTGAACATGGAAACGGTAGGTTTCATTGGACTGGGAAACATGGGCGGAGGCATGTCCGCCAACATCCAGCGGGCCGGTTACCCCATGGTGGTCTACGACCTGCGGGAAGAGGTGACCCGACCCCTGTTGGAAGGCGGGGCCCGACTGGCCAATTCACCCGCCGAGGTGGCCCGACTGAGCGACGTAACCTTCACCTCGCTGCCCGGCCCCAAGGAGGTGGAGTCGGTGACCACCGGGAACGAGGGCATCCTGGAAGGCATCCGCCCGGGCAGCGTGTACATTGACCTGTCCTCCAGCCGTCCCACGCTGATTCGACAACTCGCCCCCATATTTCAGCAGAAGGGCGTCGAAGTGTTGGACGCGCCGGTGAGCGGCGGCAAGTCGGGCGCGACCAGCGGCAACCTGGCGGTGATGGTGGGCGGCCCGCGCGATGTCTACGAGCGGGTCAAACCCATCCTGGACTCCTTCGGCGACAAGGTGTTCTACGCCGGCGAGATTGGCGCGGGCTCCATCTGCAAGCTGGTGCACAACATGATTGGTCACAGTGTGCGCCAGGCCATCGCCGAGGGTCTGACCCTGGGGGTGAAGGCGGGAGTGGAGCCGGAAGCCGTCTGGGAATGTATGCGACGCGGTTCCCTGGGCCGGATGCGGGTGCTCCACGAGGGGCTGGTACGCACCATGTTCCGGGGAGAGTTCGAGCCCGCCAGATTCGCCCTGAACCTGGCCTACAAGGACATTTCCCTGGCCACGGAGCTGGCCCGGGAGTACGACGTTCCCATGCCCATGACCACCCTGGCGGAACAGATTGCCCTGCAGGCCATGAACCGGGGTTGGGCCGAAAAGGACAGCAGCGTCACCGTGCTGCTCCAGGAGGAACAGTCCAACGTGGAGGTCCGGGTCTCCCACATCGACCCGGAGCGGGCGGGCCGGTTCATCACCACCCACCCGGACGCGGAGTAAGCGACAGGGATTCCGGGACCCTGAAGAAGGGTATCCAACTGGCCCTTTCTCGGCGGCTGAAGGAGCTTAGCAACTTCACTCTGGTGTAGGCCGCCTGTAGTAGGACTGACATCGGCCCTATTGACAGAACGCGGCCAAGTAAAAGAGCATAAGTTCTACAAAGTAGAGTTGAGATGTCTCACTAATGCCGTCCTCAATTGAGTGGACCGACGACACTTGGAATCCGGTCACGGGCTGTACACGGGTGTCACCGGGCTGCGACCACTGCTATATGTTCGCGCTGTACCCACGCCTGAGGGGAATGGGAGTGCCGGGCTACGAGACCAGCCCCGATGAGGTTCGGCGGCTCCCGGAGCGCCTGCAAATTCCCCTATCTTGGAAGAAGCCCCGGCGCATCTTCGTGAACAGCATGTCCGACGTGTTCCACCCAAGGGTGCCCTTCGACTTCGTGCTTGATATGTTCTCGGTGATGTCAGAGGCTGTGGACAAGCGCGGGCACGTCTTTCAAGTGCTGACCAAGCGGCCGGGGCGAGCCGTGGCCTGGTGGGAGCAACACCGTCAGCATTTCCCGGATGGCTGGCCGCCAAATATATGGATAGGCACGTCGGTGGAAAGCCAGAAGTACGCTCCAAGGCTCACGGTGTTGGAGCGCATCCCGGCGCCGGTGCGCTTCGTATCCGCCGAGCCGTTGCTGGAGCGCATTGACCTCACACCGTGGCTGGAGCAGGGTATGCTGAAGTGGGTAATCGTCGGCGGGGAGAGTGGGCCGGGGGCCCGGGCCATGGACCTGGACTGGGTGCGCGAACTCCGTGACCAGTCCGCCAACGCCGGCGTGGCCTTCTTCCTGAAGCAGTTGGGCGGCGTCCGAAAAAAACGTGGCAGCGATGCAGCAGTCATTGACGGCCGACTTTGGCGGGAAATGCCAGCCGTGGAGTAGCAGGTAATGGTACACACGTCTTTTGGCGGCGATTGGACCCGCCAAAAACTGGAAATTCTCGGACGTTACTTGGATGCGTACACCACCGCGCTGAAGGACCGGCCGTTCCGCCTAATTTACGTGGACGCGTTCGCCGGAGAAGGGGTCTGGCGTCCACCAGAAGACTATGAGGATTTTCAGACAGTAGTGGATGGGTCGGCAAGAATCGCTCTGGATGTCCAAGACAAACCATTTGACAGGTTGTTGTTCATTGAAAAGGATCCCGAACGATTCGCATCCCTCAGACAATTGGCGGTAGAGTTTCCGAATCGCAACATCCAGGTGATTAACAACGATGCCAACACAGCTATACCTGACTTTTGTAGGGGCATGAACGTTAGCGACCGGGCCGTAGTATTCTTAGACCCATTTGCCACTGAGGTTTCCTGGCAAACAGTAGAGGCCTTGGCCCTAACGAAGAAAATAGATTGTTGGATACTGTTCCCTTTAAGCGCGACTGCTCGAATTATGCCGAGAGGGGACGAGCCACCACCGGCTTGGTCCGCCCGACTTGACTGGGTTTTTGGTGGCAGGGAATATTGGGAAGATTTCTATAGCCCCTCCCCACAGTTATCTCTCTTCGGGGATGATCCCGCACAAGAACGGTCAGGCGGCAGCGACCTGATTGCGGAGCGTTACCGGCGGCGACTTGAAACCGTGTTCACAAGGGTGGCCCCAACTTCTAGGACACTCACAAACTCCAAGAACTCGCCAATGTTTGAACTGTTTTTCGCAGCCAGCAATCCCGTAGGCGCTAGTGTCGCCATACGCATAGCGGACCACATTCTCCGGCACTGGTAACCCATCTCCTATAATGTTACGTCACGTCCCCTGCCGCACCTTCCGGTAAATCTGTACCCGGCTCTTCCCCGAGTCCATGATGAATACCCGGTTCTGGTCGTCCGTCTGCACCCCACGGGGCAGCAGGAGCCGCCTCTCCTGACCCAGGTCCTTGGCCACCCGCCGCTGTTCCTGCATGATGGAGTTGGCGGCCAGTAGCTGCTCTCCCCAGGTGGACATGGTGGCGTCACCCGCCAACTCGGCCAGGAACTCCCCCTGCGGGCTGAACACCTGCACCCGGTGGTTGTGCCAGTCGGCCACGTACACATCGCCGTCGCCGTCCACGGCGATGCCAGCCGGACGGTTGAACTGGCCCGGACCGTTGCCCGGCTCGCCCCACTTCAGCAGGAACTCCCCTTGGGGGCTGATCTTCTGTACCTGGTCCGTTGCGCCAGTCGGTGACGTAGACCTGGCCTTCCCGGTTGACCGCCACTCCCCAGGCGGGGCATCCTTCGACAAGCTCAGGATGAGCGGGAGGGGGTTGCTCCCGTTGAGTGCGCCACATCCCCCCGCTCGTGGCTGGCCTTGGGGGAGGCTCAGGATAGCAGAGGGGCTGTTTCTGGTGGTGGTACGCCACATCCGCGCTCATAGCCTGCACTCCACGAAAGCGGGGTGGTGAGCCTGTTGGACCAGGTGGGATGCAACAAGCCCTTTCCCTTTGAGGGCGAGGGGTCAGGTGGGTGCTACCCATGAGCCCCCCACTTCCCCTGGATTCCGGCCCCTTCTGCAACGGGGCCGGCTCTGCGCCGGAATGACTGTGGGGTGATGGCCTGCCCGTGAGGGCGGACTTGCCCCTGCCTGGAGAATCGAAAGGCACGGGGGCCCGGTCCCCAAGTCGTTTCCCGCCCCCTGCTGCAATGGTATAATCCCTTGCCAGCAGACCCCCAAGCCCCGTCAGTCCCCGCCAAATCCTCCGTCCTAAGTTCCGGATTGATGACCTTGTATACCTGGATAGCCCTGCTCAGCGCCGCAACCTTCGGGCTGGTTACCGTCCTGGACAAGCGGCTCGTCGATAAGCTGATGCCCAGTCTGCCCGCCTTCTACGTCAGCGTGGGTATTGGGCTGGTGTTCTACGCGGTGGTGGTGCTGGCAGTGATCGGCATCCCCCAGGGTGCGCCCTGGGACCGGCTGGCCGCTGCCGGGGCCGCCGGCCTGTGCTGGGGCGGCGCACTGGGGCTGATGTTCTGGGGCTACAAGTACGAAGAGGCCTCCCGGGCGTCGGCCATCATCCACACCTTTCCGGTATTCGTGGCGCTGCTGGCCGTGACCCTGCTGGGCGAGTCGTTGGTGGGTGGACAGTGGGCGGCGATTGTGGTGGTGGTGATAGGGGCCTTCGCCATCTCCCTGCGGGGCTTTGTTCCGCCGCCCGCCGAGGGTGGCCGGTTGAAGGGCGGCTCAAAGCCTTCCGGCCCGCTCAAAAGGATTTTCGCTGGGTGGGGCGGAATGCCAGTGCGGTTGAACCGGGCCTTTCCCATTCTGGTGGGGGCCAGCCTGTTCACCGCCTTTGCCCACCTGACCAACAAGTACGCCCTGGAAGAGCTGTCCATCTGGTTTGTCTACGCCGTCCGCAACTTGGGCATGGGGGGTATCTTCCTGTGCCTGTGGCGACCGGGCGCCTTTGGAGAGCTATCCCGGATGGTGCGGCAGAGGGAGAGCCTGGCGGTGCTGCTGCTGGCCGAATACCTGCTGGCCCCGGCGGCGATCCTGCTCAATGTGACCGCCACCAGCATGGGCCCGGTGTCCCTGGTATCAACGCTGACGGCGACTCGGCCCCTGTTCGTGTTCGTCTATGGGACACTTCTCAGCGTGCCCGCGCTGCGCCTGCTGGAAGAACCCCTGGACAGAAACACTCTGGGGATAAAGCTGGTATCGGTGGTGGTGATAATCGGCGGCGTGGCCGCGCTGACCCTGCTGTAGGGGCATCCCGCCATTCCGGCGTAGAGCCGGCCACCTTGCAGAAGGGGGCTGGAATCCATTGCCTCACCCCACCGTCATTCCGGCGGAGGCCGGAATCCAGGGGTGGGGGTGGTTCGACAGGCTCACCATGAGCGAGAGCCTGGCTCACCGTGAGCGCCGCCAAGCCCACCCGGAGCGGCAACACCTACCGCCAAGAATGGATGCTCTGCCGGTAGGGGCGTACGGCTGTGCGCCCCTACCCCCGTCCTTTGTATCCTGGGGAGGCCTGGAATTATGCGCCGGTGGGCGCCATCGGCGGCAAAGCCTTGGCCTAGTAGTGGCGCAGCTCCACCACGTTGTCGTCCGGGTCGTAGATGTACAGGGAGATACCGTCGCCGTGGGAACCCCAGCGCTTGCCCGGGCCGGCCTGTATTTCCACGCCGATGGCCTCGAACTTGGTCTTGAGCTCCTCCATGTCCGTCTCTTCGATGACCATGCAGAAGTGGTCCTGGTTGCGCCCGTCTTCGCGGCTGGTGGGCCGGGCGTCGCTGGCGAAGAAGTCGATGATGGTGTCGGCGTTGAGCCTAGCTGATGGGAAGCGCACCTCACCGGCGCGCCACTGCTCCACCCGCTCGGCCTGCAGGCCCAAGGTCTCGGTGTAGAACCGCAGCGAATCTTCCACGTCGTTGACTCGAAGGACAATGTGGTCCATCTCCGTTATCTTGACCAGGGGCTGGGACTGGACTCGGGCGGCGTTGTCAGTTTGGGTTGACATGGGCAACCTCCTGCATACCTTCTTGCGTACCTTCCATTTCTAGGACAGGGTTGGGAAACCGTAGAATATTGCAATTGTACGTAGGCCGGTGAAGCGGGTCAATCCCTGGGGATTGGGGTAAAGGCACAGCCTTTTAATTTTCCGGGCAGGAGCTAGGTCGAGCGTTCGGCAAAGCGCCTCCCGTCATTCCCGCGAAAGCGGGAATCCAAGGGCTGGGGTGGTGGATAGCCCCCCTTTCGCGAAAGGGGGAGGCACCAGGGTACCCCAATAATCGATAGGCCCTGGCTCCGCCTCTCCCAGTTTTGAGCCGCTACCTAGCTGTGGTATACTCGGGGCCTACGTGAGACCGGATTTAATGACTGGGGAGTTCTGGATGGCTGGCGCAATAGAATTCGTGGAAGGCGGCACCGTAACCACCGCCCAGGGGTTCCTCGCCGGCGCTACCTACGCCGGGTTGAAGACCTACGCCGAGGACAAGCTGGACCTGGGCATGATTCTCTCCGAAGCCCCCTGCGCGGTGGCCGGAGTTTTCACCAAGAACACCATCATTTCCTCCACTGTTACCCTCAACCGGGAACGGGTGGCCCGGGGCGTCACCCGGGGCCTGGTGGTCAACGCCGGTATCGCCAATACCTGCGTCGGCGAGCAGGGCCTCATCGACGCTAAGGACATGGCCGCCGCCGCCGCCCAGGAGTTGGGGGTGGAAGCCGAGGACGTGCTGGTGTGCAGCACCGGCGTCATCGGCGTGGAACTGCCCATGTCCCTGATTCGCACCGGCGTCACCCAAATCCAGCTTTCCACCGAGGGCGGCCACGACTTGGCCCGGGCCATGATGACCACCGATACTCGTCCCAAAGAGGTGGCCGTAACCTTCCAAGTGGACGGACGACAGGCCCACCTGGGCGGCGTCGCCAAGGGTTCCGGGATGATTCACCCCAACATGGCCACCATGTTGTCTTTTATCGCTACTGATGCCGCGGTGGAGCCTCAATTTTTGCAAGAGACCCTGAGGGAAGTTGCTGACGATACCTTCAACACGCTCACAGTCGACGGCGACTCCAGCACCAACGACACCGTGCTGGTCATGGCCAACGGCTTAGCCGGCAACAGCCCAATCGGGGCCGGTTCCCCCGATGCCGACATTTTCAAAGAAGCACTTAGCGCCGTGTGCGTGCACCTAACACGAGAGTTGGCCCGGGACGGTGAGGGAGCGACAAAGCTGATAATCGTGGATGTGGCCGGTGCGAAAGACAAAGCAGACGCCCGCCTGGCCGCCCGGACCGTGGCTTCCTCCAACCTGGTCAAGACTGCGGTGTACGGCGCCGACCCCAACTGGGGCCGGTTGATGATGGCTTTGGGCCGCAGCGGGGCCGCAGCCGCCGAAAGCAAGGTTGACCTTTTCGTCAATGGCGTTTGCATTATGGAGCAGGGCAAGCCCATACCCTTCCACCGGGACGCCGTGGTCGCCCTGATGCGCGGGCCGGAAGTCACCTTCCGCCTGCAACTAAACCTGGGCGAGGGACAGGCCACCGCCTGGGGCTGCGACCTCACCGAAGACTACGTGGTCATCAACAGCGCCTATACCACCTAGCCCAGTCCCGAAGCCACCGCTGGCCTGGAATAAGATGGCTCGGGTCTGCCACCAGCCTCTGCGGAGTAACCATCGGGCGCCGGTCGGGTTGTCGAGTCCGGCAGCGGCGTCCACCGAAATAGCCCTGGCCTCCCCAGGGACAAGGCAAACCCTTCAGCCACCGGGCATCGCCCCACGGGTATAGCCCGGCAACTGCATATTGGAGGATGGAGTGTCCGCACCGCCCATCGTGGTGAAGATCGGGGGCAGCACCCTGGGAAGCCACGATACCAGCCTGAAAGACCTGGTCACCCTGCAAAAAGAGGGCGCCAGCCTGGTGGTGGTGCATGGCGGAGGCAACGTCATCTCCCAGTGGATGCAGCGTCAGGGCATTCCCCCCCGGTTCGTCAACGGCCTGCGCGTCACCGACGCTCCCAGCCTGGAAATCGTGGTGGCCGTACTCACCGGCCTCATCAACAAGGAACTGGTCTCCCTGATGCACAGCATGGGCGGCAAGACCATCGGCATCAGCGGCATCGACGGCGGCCTGCTGGAAGCCCACATCGCCAACCCGGACCTGGGCTACGTGGGGGAGATAACCAAGGTAAACGCCGAGCCGCTGCGGGCCCTGATGGACGGCGGCTACATGCCCATGATGGCGCCCCTGGCCATGCACCGCCACGACGGGTCGGAGCACTCCGGCGGGGCCCTCAACATCAACGGCGACACCGTGGCCGGTGAGGTAGCCCACGCCTTGGGCGCGGAGCGGCTGGTTTTTCTCACCGACGTGGCCGGAATCATGGACGGCAACGGGCGCGTCATTCCCCGCCTGGACCGCCGCCGCGCCAACCTCCTGTTCCGGTCTGGCGTGGTGCAGGGCGGCATGATTCCCAAGCTGGAAGCCTGCCTGCGCGCCCTGGAGCAGACCCCGGTGACCGACATCATCGACGGACGCCAGCCCGGGGCCCTGCTGGAGTGCGTCAAGGGCGAACGTTCCGGCACCCGGATAATTGCCTGAACTCCAAAGGAGAAGCCAATGGCAACCGACGCTGGAGCCGACAACCTGGCTATCGCACGGCTGGTAGCTGATATTGCCGCGCTCAAGGAGGGCCAGCAGGAAATCAAGGACGGCTTGGCCGAGGTCAACCGGCGGCTGGACACCGGACTGCGGGAGGCCAGGGTTGACCTGGACACCGGACTGAGGGGGGTTAGGGTTGACCTGGACGAGGGATTGCGGGAGACGAACCGACGCATTGACCGGCTATTCTACGCCGTCCTTGCCATCGGTGGCGCGCTGCTGGCAACGGCCATCGCCATTGCCGCCACTCTGGCCGTCCGGTTATTCGGCGGGTAGGCGGCGGCTCCCGGCGTCAGCCTTTGGACACCCCAGCGGCGAGCACCCGTCGCAATCCCTTCCCGCGCCGACGCTCGATCCACCGCCACAACAACGCAATGAGAGGAGGTCCCCCAATGACCAGCAATCGACCGCTGCCCAGCCGCGAGGAAGTGCTCGGCTACCTGAAAGACGACGTGAACTGGGGCCGATGGGGAAGCGACGACCAGAAGGGGGCCGTCAACCTGGTGGATGACGCCAAGCGGCTGCGCGCCGCCGGACTGGTCCGCTCCGGTCGCGCCGTATCCCTGAGCCGCGAGTTCCCCGTAATACCCGCCCCCAACAATCCCACTCCGGCAATCCACTACATGCGCAAGGGCCCCCGGGAACCCGGGGGAGGCATGTCCACCGACTACTACGGCATCTCCTACCACGGCACCGCCACCACCCACCTGGACGCCCTGTGCCACGTGTGGGACAGCAACGGGATGTGGAACGGCAAGAACCCGGACGAGATGATCCAGTTCGACGGGGCCAAGTACGGCTCGGTGGAGCATTGGAAGGAGGGCATCATCACCCGGGGCGTGCTGCTGGACGTTCCCCGCCACCGGGGAACCGACTACGTGACCCAGGATACCCCGGTCCACGGCTGGGAGTTGGACGAAATCTGCCAGGCCCAGGGGGTTGCCATGGAGCCCGGCGACGCCCTGGTGGTCTACAGCGGTCGGGAGAAGTGGAACGCCGACGGCAATCCCGTCTGGGGCGGCGACGCCACCCAGCGACCGGGCCTGCACGCCTCCTGCCTAAAGTTCCTGCGCCAGAGCGATTGCTGCGTGCTAGTCTGGGACATGATGGACCACACCCCCAACGGCTACGACCTGCCTTGGTCGGTGCACGGCAGCATCTTCGCCTACGGCATCGGCCTGCTGGACAACGCCCTGCTGGAACCCCTGGCCGACGCCTGCGCCGAGGCGGGCCGCTACGAGTTCATGCTGACCATCAACCCCCTGCGGGTGGTGGGCGGCACCGGCTCCCCGGTCAACCCGGTAGCCATCCTGTAGAAGTCGGCGCGGGGAACAGGACACCCAAGCATGAACACAGGAGGCACAGAATGTTAGACCTCATCATCAAGGGCGGGCTGGTGGTGACCCCGGAGGGGGCCGTCCACCGGGACCTGGGCATCCAGGGGGAGCAGATCGCCGCCGTGGCCCAGCCGGGCGAGCTGGACGGAGAAGCCGCCCGAACCATCGACGCCACCGGACGTATCCTACTGCCCGGCGGCATCGAACCCCACACCCACATCGGCATTCCGGTGCCGGAGATGTGGGCGGGCCGCTCGGAGGTAATTACCCAACCGCCGGAAGCGGCCAGCCGGGCGGCGGCCTTCGGCGGCGTCACCACGCTAATCGACTTCGCCGGCGACCTGGCCCTGGAACCCGGCCAAGCCATCTCCCCGGCCCCCATCATGGAGCAGATTGAGAGCCGCCGGGGGGCCTTCGCCGGTAATTCCTACATCGACTACGCCTACCATTTCATCCTGGCGGGGGCCGTCTCCCCGGCTACCATCGGGCAGATTGGCGAGGCCATCCAGTCGGGGGTAGCCAGCTTCAAAATCTTCACCACCTTCCGCGGGCTGCGCTGTCCCTACGGGCACCTGTGGGAAATCTTCCAGCAGGTGGCCCGGGGCGGCGGCATCATGGCCGTCCACGCCGAGGAAGACGACATCGTCACTTACATGGAGGAGAAGCTGAAGCGGGAGGGCCACGACCAAGGGTACAACCTGCACCTGGCCCACAACAACATCTCCGAGGACATCGCCTTCCGCAAGATTATCCGCCTGGCCCGGCACACCGAAACGGGCATCTACTTTGTCCACACCACCGCCAAGGAGGGGGTGGCCGCCATCGCCGAGGCCCGCAACCAGCAGTTGCCCGTCTACGGCGAGACCCTGCACAACTACCTGGAGTTCACCTGCGAGGACTACCGGAAGCCCGGCGGCACCGCCATTCACACCTACCCGGCCATCAAGTTCGCCGATGACCGGGACGCGCTGCAGCAGGGGTTGGTGGACGGCGACCTGTGCACCACCGCCACCGACGAATACACCACCTACCGGGATGTGAAGCTCTCGGGCGACACCATCGAGACGGTGTGCGGCGGGCACAACGGCATTGAGACCCGAATGGCCGTCACCTACGCCAAGCTGGTGGCCAGCGGGCGGCTATCGCTGGAGGGCTTCGCCGCCATAACCTCCACCAACGCCGCCAAAATCCTGGGCCTGTACCCCAAGAAGGGCGTGATTGCCGTGGGCAGCGACGCCGACCTGGTGGTCTTCGATCCCAGCGTCAACAAGCGGCTGGCCCTGTCCGACCTGCACGCCGACTCCGACTATTCCATCTGGGAAGGCTTCGAGTGCCCGGGCTACCCGGTGATGACCCTCCTGCGGGGCAAGGTAATCGTCGAAGACGGAAGGCTGCTGGGCAGCACCTCCGACGGGCAGTGGCTACCCCGGAGAATTTCCCCGGGCGTCCTGGCCCAACCAGCCTGTTAATGACCGTCTAGGGGTGTCCGAAAGTCCCTTCCCCCGTCGGGGGAGAAGGTCAGAGCCTGCCCTGACCTTGATTCAGGGCAGGGGGTAATTCGCCTTCGGATTCCGGGCGAAGGGAGATACAAGTACCGCCTTCCAGGTTATAATCCGGGTCGAGGTAATCAAACATGGGAACATTTCATGTTAACCTGGAGGTGGGCGCCCCGGACGGTCAGCGGTTCGAGTTGGTGGATGCGCTGGTGGATTCGGGAGCGACGTACACCTTCCTGCCCCGGTCACTGCTGCAAAGGCTGGGTGTAAGTCCCCTTAGCAGAAGAACCTTCGCAATGTCCGACGGTACCAGGATAACGCGGGACTTCGGCCAGACCTGGGTCAACCTGGATGGGGAACAGGTCATATCCCCGGTGATATTCGGGGATGATGCAGCCACGCCGCTGCTGGGCGCAGTGACCCTGGAGATTTTCGGCCTGGGCATCGACCCGGTGAACACCCGGTTGGTTCCCGTTGAGGCGTTGCTGTAAGGGGCGCCATCGCCCCCACCCTGATTGGGATTCTCCGGGATTGAACCGGATGGGATGTCCAAACCAATGACCGGCAATCAAGCCGAATGGTGGCACGAGTTCTTCACCGGCGAGGTCCTGCACTTTGTCCGCCATTCCCGGGACGAGACCGACACCGCCGCCGAGGCCGACTTTATCCAGGAGGCGTTGGGGCTGCCCCTTGGCTCCCGCATCTTGGACGTTCCCTGCGGAGGGGGACGGCTGGCCTTGGAGCTGGCCGAAAGGGGCTACCGGGTCACCGGGGTGGACATCAGCGCGCCCCTGCTGGGGAGCGCCCAGGAGCAGGCCGAGGCTCGGGGCCTGTCGATTGACTGGCGCCAGGACGATATGCGGCAGCTACCTTGGGCGCAGGAGTTTGACGGTGCGCTGTGCTTCTGGAGCAGCTTCGGCTACTTCGACGAGCCGGGCAACGCCGACTTTCTGAGGGCCGTGGCCCAAGCCCTGAAGCCCGGCGCTCCCTTCCTCTTGGACACGCCCCTGCTGGAAACCCGGCTGCCCGAGATGGAAGCCCAGGAACGGGTCTGGTGGCCGGTGGGGGACCTGCTGGCCCTGGAGGCGCGCAGCTTCGATCACGTCAGCAGCCGGGTGCGGTCGGAGTGGACCTTCGTGCGCGGCGGCGAAGTGGAGCGGAAGTCCCTTTCCCTCCGGCTGTACACCTACCGGGAGTTGACCATCCTGTTGGAAGGGGCAGGTTTCGGCGGCCACCGGGCCTACGGTTCCCTGGACTGGGAACCCTTCGAGCTGGGCGCGCCCTGGCTGTACCTGGTCACCACCAAGCAGGGGGAGTGACCTTGGCCACTGGGTTCCGGCGTACGCCATTACCCCCTCTCTAACTCTCCCCCTGGAGGGGGAAGGTCGGGATGGGGGTGTTGCCGCTCATGGTCGGCCAGGCCTTGGACAAGCTCAGGCTGAGCGGTGGCGGCTGCCGGTCAGAAGGACAGACTGGGACGCATCGCCCCAAAGTTGACCGGGTGCGGAGTCACGCGCCACTTCCAGCCACTGTCATTCTGAGCCGCAGGCGAAGAATCCAGGAACCATGCCATCAACCCACTCCGCCCCTGGACCTGTCCCCAGGGCAATGGCATATTGGATTGCGAGGGACCCGTCATTCCCGCGAAGGCGGGAATCCGTCGCACCGATTCAACAGTTCCGTCAACTGTGCCGGTAAGCTCGTTGCTAATATGCGATGGCCCTGGACCTGCCACCCCTCAGATAGACGCCGCCATAGCGCGGTGGTATCATTGGGCGCATTCCAAATCAGTCTATTTGAGGTGTCATTATGCCATTTGGAGGCAATGACTGGCTGGCCCTGAGTCCCGAAACCACCCTGGAACCGGAGTTGCCCATCTGCGATCCGCACCACCACTTTTGGGACAAGCGCTCCGAGCGCGTCCCCTACCAGACCTACCTGCTCCACCAACTGGCCGCCGATGTCAACAGCGGCCACAACGTGCGCTCCACCGTCTTCGTCGAGGCCCGCTCCATGTACCGCCCCGACGGGCCGGAGGAACTGCGTCCCGTGGGAGAGGTGGAATTTGTCCAGGGTCTGGCCGCGGCCAGCGCCAGCGGCCTCTACGGTCCCTGCCGCGCCGCCGCCGCCATCATCGGCCACGCCAACTTGAACCTGGGAGATGACGTTGGGCGAGTGCTGGACGCGCTGCAAGCCGCCAGCCCCAACCGCTTCCGGGGCGTCCGCCACTCCGCCGGTTGGGACCCCCATCCCGAGGTGGAGAACCGGGCGGAGCAGGGAATGTTGGCCTCCGACGACTTCCGCGCCGGGGCCCGGGTGCTGGGCAGCAAGGGGTTTGTCTACGAGAATACCGTCTTCTTCCACCAGCTACCGGAGGTGGCGGACTTCGCCAACTCGGTGCCGGACCTGACCATCATCCTGAACCACATCGGCGGGTTGATGCGAATCGGCCCCTACGCCAACCGGGACGACGAGGTGATCCCCCAGTGGCGCAGCGCCCTGGCCACGGTGGCCCAATGCCCCAACGTGGTGCTCAAACTGGGCGGACTGGGACAGCCCCGCTACGGCTTTGACTGGCACGAGCAGGACCGTCCGGTTAGCTCGGAGAAGCTGGCGTCGGACATGGCCCCGCTGATGAACTACTGCATCGAGCAGTTCGGGCCCGACCACTGCATGTTCGAGAGCAACTTCCCGCCGGACAAGGTCTCCTACTCCTACAACGTGATGTACAACGCCTTCAAGCGGATGACCGAGAGCTACTCCGCCGGCGAGCGGGCCGCCTTGTTCCACGACACCGCGGTCCGGGTCTACAGCATAAACGTGTAACCCGTCGCACCCCTGGACTCCGGCCCCGTTGCAGAACGGGGCCGGCTCTTCGCCGGAATGACGAATGCTTACGCAGGGAGAAGGACGGTCAAGCGGCCCCGCCCATCAGTATTTGAAAGTGGGCCTCGGTGGGGTGGCAGTCCACGCCGTTGATGGGCACCACGTCCTGGGGGCAGGCGGAGAAGGCGACCACGCAGTCCATCTCCGCCCGCAGCAGCACGTAATCACCCGCCCGGGACACCGGCGGCTCGAAGGTCAGCGCGCCGCCGCCGTGAACCGGAATGTTCATAAACAGGTTCCAGGGGCTGGGTGTCTCCGCCGAATGCAGTCCCAGATCAGCCAGGGCCGCGGTGAGATTATCGGTGCAATTGTCGTGGTAGCCGGCGCAACCCAGTAGCTCGTAACGGTAACGGTCGCAGGCCGCCAGCAGGGTATCGTGGATTCCCGGGGTGGTGTCTTCCAACAGGGTGAGGATGGGGCGCCGGTGGTTGGTCACCAGGGCGTCGCCGGTCTGGGCCATGATGTTGCCCCAGAAGGTGCGGCAGTGCTCCATAGACATGAACTCGGCCAGGTCGTGGCGGTTGAAGGCCCAGGTGTCCACCACCTGCTGGCCGTGGGTGTTGATGACCTTGATTAGCTGGCCCTGGGCGGCGAGGGCGGCCCGCCCCCGTCGCGCCGGAATAGTGACTATGGCTGGTGTGGTCATGGCTAAACCTCCCGGAGATGATGCCGATCCCCCAAGCCCTTCCCCTGGATTCCCGCCTTCGCGGGAATGACGATTGTGGGACTCTCTCAATTCCGGCCCCGACCTCCAGCAGAGTAGGCGCTGCGCCGGTATGGCGGCTGGCGTGCCCCCAAGGCAATCGCATTTTCGCCGCAAGAGCGCCGTACTTCTCGCCATTCCCGCGAAAGCGGGAATCCAAGGATGGCACGGCACGGATAATGTCATGGATGACCTGGAAATGCGGTGGCTCTTGCCGGAGTGGGCTTGTTCCTCACCCCGCTTGCCGTATGGCCTGCCAGACCTTCTCCGGGGTCAGCGGCGTGTCGATGTGGCGAATTCCCAGGGGGGCCAGGGCGTCCATCACCGCGTTGGTTATTGCCACCGGCGCCGCCAGAGTTGGCAACTCGCCGATGCCCTTCACGCCGTTGGGAGTGACCGGCGAGGGCGTTTCCACGGTGTCCAGGTTGAAGTCCGGGGTATTTACCGACCGGGGCAGGGCGTAGTCCATCAGGCTGCCGGTCAGGGGCTGCCCCTCCGGGCTGTATATCATGCCCTCCACCAGGGCTTGCCCCAGGCCCTGGGCAATACCCCCCTGCACCTGGCCTTCCGCCAGCATGGGGTTGATGATGCGTCCGGCGTCGTGAACGGCGGAGTAGTCCAGAATAGTAATCTCTCCCGTTTGCCGGGACACCTCCACCACGGCCACATGGGCCCCGAAGGCGTAGGGACTGGCGGGAAGGGTGTGGGTGCCGGTGAAGTCCAGGCCTGGTTCCACCCCCGGAGGCAACAGCTCCTCGTCGTAGGCCGCCGCCGCCACCTGGGAGAAGGGGACCGTCTGTTGCGGCGCCTGGCGATTGAAGGCCCGGCCCTCCTGGAAGGCCACATCCTCGGGGGAGCAGCGCAGCAGGTGGGACGCTATGGTCGTCAATTTCTGATGGGCCTCTTCCAGAACGTAGTACATGGAGCTGCCCCCGGCAATCATGCCCCGGCTGCCGGAGGTGCCGCCGCCCGCCGGTAAGATGTCGGTATCGCTGTGCAGCACCTGGACATCCCAGGGAGTAACCCCCAGGTGGTCGGCTATCATCTGCGAAAAGGTGGTGACCGACCCCTGGCCGTGGGGCGATATGCCGGTATGGGCCGTCACCTGCCCCGAGGAATCTACGATAACCCGGGCGTGGTCGGTGAGGCGCACCACCCGTGCGCCGGAGCCTTTGACCACCGTAGCCAGGCCCACCCCGATGAGAGAGTCGCCGCCGCTGCGTAGCTGCTGGGCCCGCTCCTTCCACGAACTGTATTGGGACATGTCCAGCACCCGGTCCAGGGCCTCGCCGTAGTTACCCGAATCGTAGGTAATGCCCGTGGGCGTCTCGTAGGGGAAGGCGTCCGGCGGGATGAAGTTGCGGCGGCGCACCTCCACCGGGTCCAGGCCCAGGTCCCGGGCCAGCAGGTCCACGATGCGCTCCATGCAGAACGCAGCCTCAGGGCCGCCAGCCCCCCGGTAAGCGCCGGTGGGGGGCTTGTTGGTAATAACTCCCTGCACAGTCACGCTCATGGCCGGGGTGCGGTAGGGGCCGGTTATGCGGTGGCTGGTCAGCACCGGCACGGTGGGGGTGGAGAGCAGGAAGTAGGCCCCCAGGTCGGCCACCACGTGTACCCGAATTCCCAACAGGGTGCCGTCTCCCTTGGCCGCCAACTCCACATCGACGGTGTGCCCCCTACCGTGAAAGGCCAGCATGTTTTCCTGGCGGTCTTCCGCCCACCGGATGGGGCGGCCCAGCATGATGGACAGGGAGGGAATGGCAATCTCTTCCGGGAACATGCAGCCCTTTTCGCCGAAGCCTCCTCCCACGTCGGGAGCCACCACCCGCACGCTGTCCTGGGAGCGTCCCAACAGCTCGGCCAGGTGTTCGCGCATCTCATGGGGGTGCTGGGTCGAGTCCCACACCGTTAGCAGGTCGCCTTGGGACTGATAGTCGGCCATCAACCCCCGGGGTTCCATGGGAGCCGGGGCAACGCGTTGCACGTGGAAACGCTGGCGCACCACGTGTTCCGCCTGGGCAAAGGCATCGTCAAGGTCGCCGCCGGCATTCACCGTCTGCAACCCCACGTTGGTGCCCAATTCCGGGTGAACCAGGGGAGAACCGGGAGCCAGGGCTGCCAGGGGGTCAACGACGGCGGGCAGGGGATCGTAGTCCACCTGCACCAGGTCCACGGCGTCCCGGGCCAGGTAGGGGTCCTGGGCCAACACGATAGCCACCGCTTGGCCCACGTAGCAAACCTTGTCCTGGGCCAGCGTGGGGTGTTCCGGGGGCCTTGCCTCGTCGGCGCCGGTATTGGAGCGGGTGGGCACATTGGGCAGCTCTTGGGCCAGGTCGGCGGCGGTGAACACCGAAACCACGCCGGGCAGGCTGCTGGCAGCGCTGGTGTCGATGGACCTAATCCGGGCGTGGCCGTGGGGACTGCGGAGCACGGCGGCATGGAGCATACCCGGGAGCTTGAGGTCGTCCACGTAGGAACTCTGGCCGGTGAGCAGCCGATGGTCTTCAAATCGCTTGAGGGACTGGCCCGCGTAGGTCACTTGGGGCCTCCTTCCATGCTGGTATTGCAGTTTAGTATTACCGGACATCACCCTCGACGCTTCCTGCACCCTTGGGGCGGGCCGCAACGCGGGTCAGGGTTCACTCCCGTATTCTACACCGGGCTTCAGCAAAGTGGCGGCCCTCTGGGCGGTAATGCAGGGTCTTTCGATTCTCCAGACAAAGGACAAGGTGCGCTTTCGGGCAGGCGCCCCCACCGTCATTCCCGCGAAGGCGGGAATCCAGGGGCGAGTTAGCGAGAGGGAGCCGCTGATGACGCCCCTTTACCAGCCTCCCCGGATTACGCCGGAATGATAAGCTGGGCCCGCCGGAGCAACGGGAGTGACCAGGGCAATCGCATCTTAAATTCTATCAATAATATCTATCCAATTGGTTGATAAAAGGCACGTTCTGACCCGCTTGAGGGCTATGTAGTTGGCTCCCACGGCTGCACCAATCCTTCAAATCTCCTGCATTTCGACTGCCGGACGCTCTTTCAAAGGCTCTGAGACTTGGCAATCTCCCCGAAATTGCTGGGGCTTGCTCGTTACGAATTAAGATGCGATTGCCCTGCGGGAGTGACATTGCGCCTTGGCAGCGGCTGCGCCTGCTGTATATAATCCCCCTATTCGTCGTTACCGAGGTAGTTGATGGCAGATTGCAGCTATTGCGGCCAGAAGGCCGGTTTCCTGCGCCGCAAGCACAAGGAATGCGAGACCGCCTACCGCACGGGCCGGCGGCAGATGGTGTCCCGGGTGGCCCAGGCCGCCGGCGCAGCCGATTTCAGCGAGGTCAAGCTGCGGGAAGACCTGGCGGCCATTGCCCGCGCCTGCTACATCGCCGAGGCCGAAATCGGCCAGACCATCGCCGAGGGCTGGCGCCAGGCTATCGGCGAGAGCCTGGCCGATAGCCTCCTCACCCAGGAGGAGGAGGCCCGACTGCGGGCCTTTCGCGACCAGTTCGCCCTCCCCCAACACCCGGAGAGTAGCCGAGGCGCCGCCCAGTTGGAGCGGGCCTCCCGGGACCGGCTGGTGCTGGACGCCCGCCTGGCCGCCCTGACCACCACCGATGGGGAAGCTCACCTGGCCGAGTTGGCAACCACCCTGGACGATTCCCCGCTGACTACCGCCCAGCAGCGGGAGCTGCTGGTGCAGGCCTGGGAGGCCGCGGTGGAGGGTTCCCTGGAAGACGGTGTCCTGACCCTGGACGAGGAGAACGCGCTACTCCGCTACCTGGACCGCTTCGGCCTATCCCAGAGCGATGTCGACGCCAACGGCGCTTACCGCAACCTGGTAAAGTCGGCGGTAATCCGGGAGGCGGCGGAGGGCATCATCCCCAACCGGCTGGGGGCCGTGGCCGGCCTGCCCTTCAACCTGATGAAGTCGGAGCAATTGGTCTGGGTCATCAACGCCGTTGATTACTACGAGGTGGTGACCCGCCGGGAGCGGCGCGGTTCGTCCCACGGGCTCAGCATCCGGGTCGCCAGGGGGTTGTACTACCGGCCCAGCACCTTCAGCAGCCGCCCCGTGGAATGGGAGGAAACCGTCCATGTCGACACGGGGACGCTGGGCGTCACCAGCAAGCACATCTACTTCCACGGCCCCCGGAATCGCTTCCGCGTCCGCTACGACCGCATAGTTTCCTTCGAGCCCTACAACGACGCCATCGGCATAATGCGGGACGCCCAGACCGCCAAGGCCCAAACTTTCCGCACCGGCGACGGCTGGTTTATCTACAACCTGGTGACCAACCTGGCCCAGCACTGGTAGGGGAGAAATACACACCGCTCAGCCTGAGCCCGTCGCGGGAGAAGGGGCCAGTCCTCTCCCCCTCGACGGGGAAGAGTTAGAGCGGGGGCGGCCCGCCGCGCAAAGCCGTACAGCCATGCGCCCCCACAGCCGTTCCTAAGCGACCGAACTCCCGGTCAAGACCACCGGGGCGCTGAGGTATTGCTGGACGTAACGGCGCACCGGGGCCAGGTATCTCCGCGCCGCCTCCAGCGTCTCCACCAACTCGGCCAGGGGTATCCACTGGCACAGGTCGATGTCTTCCGTCAGGTCGGGGGTCAGCGCGTCGGTGGATTGCCCGGCGTAGTCCAAGAGGTACCAGCTAACCGTCTTGTTCATGGGAATGCCGGAGTAGTAGGAGATGTAGCTGGAGCGGCAAAGGGGGGCGCGGATGGTGAGCAGCCCGGGCTGTAACCCGGTCTCCTCGGCTATTTCCCTAACGGCGCATTGGTCCAGGGGTTCGTACTCCTTGAGTTTGCCCTTGGGGATGTCCCATTTCCCGTGTTTGCGAATGAGTAAAGCATAGCCGCCGCAGAGCACCAGCCCTCCGGCGGCCAACATTTGTGGCAGTTCATCTCTATTCATGTATAAGAATACGCTCCAATATTGCGACTTGCTCGGAGTTCAGGCTGGGGAAAAGGACGCCGTCCACAATCATGTCCGTCAACTCCAGGGCATCGGCATTAAAGGGCGGCAACTCGTGGCTCAATTCCTTGCGGTCGTATTCAAAGCGACTCAGCAGGTAGTGAATGGCGTTCAGCACGGCCTGGTGTTTGTTATCCGACTCGATTATCACCCAGGGGGAGTAATCGGTGGAAGTTACGGCAAACATACGCTCTTTGAAGTAGGTTAGGAGCTGCCAACGCTCGGCGACTTTCCGGTCGTTTGCCGAATATTTCCAGTACTGGAGCTCGCTGCTGAGCCGCAGCTTGAACCGCAGGACCTGCGATTCCCGGGACACCGACAGGTAAATCTTTACAATCGCGATGCCCTCGTCAACCAGCTTTTTCTCCCAATCGTTGACCCGGTTCATGAAGTAGTCGTACTGCCGCATGGTGCAGTACCCCATGGATGGCTGTATCAGGGCACGGGAGTACCAGGAACGGTCAAAAACGACGATGTTGCCCGGCTCGGGCATCATGCGGTAGTGAATCCCCAGCCAGTTCCGCATGTCCCGGGGAGTGGGTATACCCTGGCTGATAATCTTGGCCGATTTGGGGTTGAGGTAACGGGTAATTGCCGAGGCGGTGGTCCCTTTGCCGGCGGCGTCTCGGCCCTCCAGCACCACAACTATCCGCTGCCCCTGCCGCAGCGCCCATTCCTGCATCCGCAGCAACTGCCGGCGTAGGGTTCTCAGCTCGGCGTGGTAGGCCTCGTAGGTAACATCGCGAAAGGCGGCAACATCATACCTGGTCGCCGCCGTTTCGGGCAAGATGCTGGTATCAACTGGCATCATTTGCATCCGTCAGAGCAACCACCGTTCATGCTGTGCTTGGCCGGGCCGGTACCCGGCGCAACATAATGGTACAAAGACCTTGGAGATGTGTCAACGAATGCCCAGGGAATGACGCCCACCGCCGTCATTCCCTCTGACTGCCAATTGAAAGGCGCTGCCCGACTCAAGCCATGCGTCTGACAAATTAGCTCGTCGTGTATAATTTGAACATTGAGTACGAATGGGACAACAGCAAGGCCCAGGACAACCTGGAAAAGCACGGCATTGATTTTTCCGACGTAGCGTTCTTCGACTGGCGTACCTCGGTCAATGAGCGCAGCGACCGGCAGGGCGAGGTACGCTTCATCTCGATTGGCTATATCGGAGACCACCTTCACGTGGTCATCCATACAACTCGGGGCGAGGCCACCCGCATCATCAGCCTGCGGCGGGCCAATCCCCGGGAGAGGAGTAGGTATGCCCAGGCTAACATTTGAAGAACTAGTCTCCAGCCGGATGACCTTTCATGAGATTGCCGCGGAGTATGGCGAGGAGACCGCCATCAATGTCGGTATTGCTCGGGACCCCGATACCTTTGAATTGGACGACGAGTGGTTTGCCCGGGCCCGCCCCGCCAGCGAGGTCTACCCGGAGCTGGTGGAGCGGTGGCGCCGGTCCCAGGGGAAGCAGAAGCTCCCCGCCAAGGTGATTATCTCCATCCGCCTGGACGCCGACATTCTGGCCCACTACCAAAGCACGGGAACGGAGTGGCAGTCCCGCATCAACGAAATACTGCGCCAAGCTGCCTTCGGCTCCCAGGATTCGCCGACAGGGGACTGAATTGCCATTCTACCAAGCTGAACCCACATCTTGACGGAGCAGGGTCTTTCGATTGTCATTCTGAGCGGAGCGAAGAATCTAAAGTGGTGGGTGTCCTAACCCCTTTTGCAACCGGAGCGCTTTAGATTCTTCGTCGCTAGCTCCTCAGAATGACAAGGGGTGTGGCTCCTCAGGATGACAGCGAAGGAAGTCCGATCCGAAAGCCTGCCCAGCTTCGGCGCGGAAAATCGTAAGACCCTGACCTTGACGGCCCAACCCGCCAAACAATACAATGTAAAGCGAATAGCAATTTGAGCCTCTTATATTGCTCCCCAGGAGGGCATTATGGCGATTACCATGGACGGCGTGGAGCTTGGTGTTGAGATTACCGAGAAGGCCGCCGAAAAGATTAAGTACTTCGCGGAGAAGGACGGGATGACCGAAAACGTGGGCCTGCGGGTGGCGGTCAAGGGTGGCGGCTGCTCCGGCATGACCTACGACTTGGACATAACCGACCAGGAGTTGGATAGCGACAAGGTAGTTGAGCAGTTCGGCGTCAAGGTGATGGTGGACAAGCGCAGCTACATTTTCCTGGTAGGCACCGTTCTCGACTTCTCCGACGGCCTCAACGGCAAGGGGTTCACCTTCACCAACCCCAACGCCACCAAGAGTTGCGGCTGCGGCACTTCCTTCAGCGTATAGCCAACCCCCACTTCCCGATGGACCAAGAGGCGTCGCCGCTGCTGCGTAGAGGGCGACGCCTTTTCTATTATTGGAGGTCGCCATGACAACCCTTCGCTCGGCGCTACACCCTGTTGCCGCCGCGGCGGGCAGCCCCTTCCAGGAGCTGTTCGGCTGGGAACTGCCCCGGGTCTATTCCAACCTGGCCTCCGAGTACCAGGCCGCCACCGAGGGCGTGGCGGTCCACGACACCTCCTACGTGGGACGGCTGAAGGCCAAGGGCGCCGATGCCCTGGACCTGCTCAACCGCATGTCCACCAACCAGGTGCTGACCCTGGAACCGGGCCAGGGGGCCCCCACCATCCTGACCACCGACCGGGGCCGCATCCTGGACCTGGTGGGCGCGGTCAACACCGGCGACGACTCCCTGGGCCTGCTGCTCCTGACCAGCCCCCAAGGGCAGCAGCGGGTCATCGACTGGCTGGACAAGTACACCATTATGGAAGACCTGACGGTGGAGGATGTTACCCAGGAGACCACCATGCTTACCGTGTTGGGGCCCACCAGCCAGGGTACGTTGGAGACCATCTGCGGTGTTGGCCTGGACCGGCTGCCCGCCTTTCACACCACCCTGGTGAACATCGGCGGACACGATGCCCGGTTGATACACCAACCGCTGGGAGCGTTGCCCGCCTTTGCCCTGATAATGGCTCCCCAGGCATCGGAAGCGGTGTGGCAGGCCCTGCTGGACTCAGGGGTCACTCCGGTGGGAATAGAGGCATACAACACGGTGCGGGTGCAGTTCGGCGTGCCCGTTTACGGCCAGGAGATGGGGGAGCCCTACAACCCCCTGGAAGCGGGGCTCATCGGCTCCATCAACTTCCACAAGGGCTGCTACATCGGCCAGGAGGTCATCGCCCGCCTGGACACCTACAAGAAGGTGCAGAAATACCTGGTGATGCTGCGCTTCAACCCGGAAGCCACGGCGGAGGAAGGGTCAACCCTCCAGCTTGGGGGACAGCGGGTGGGGTTGGTTACCTCGGTGGCCCGCATACCCACCACCGGAGAGCTAATTGGCCTGGGCTACGTGCGGACAGCCAACGCCACGGTGGGAACGCAAATGGAGCTGGCGGAACCGGCCAGCGGCTGGGCTGAGGTGGCGGAGTTGCCCCAACTGTTCGGGCCGGGAGAGGGGTAGGAAGTCCTGCCCCACCGCCCCCTCATCGACGGGCATCAGGACTTGGACCTACCGCTGATTGCCGTCATCGCTCTGCATTAGCAAATGCTGGAGTATCCGGTTGAGAACTTCGTCGGTTTCCACCTGATGTTCGGCCAACCGCTCCATCTGCTCCGCCATCAGCCGAGACGACTCCTGCAACACCAACCGATGTTCATTCAAGGCCCGCACTCCCTCTATGACGAGTTGCAGGCTTTCCTCCACTGCGGTTAAACGGTCCTCGGTTGACATTAACTCTCCTTTCTACCTCTAGTCATCATGGGTTTTCGGGAGCTTTTGCAGCGAGAGGCGCCACTTCCGGATGGTGAAAGTATTGAATCGGGTCCTGGCGCTGAGCCGGTCAACCCGTGATTACCTCAATCATACCCTCGCTGTTGGCCGCCATCAGCGCCGTGAAATCGTAGCCCCGGCGTTGTAGCTCCGCGCCGCCGCCCTCGCGCCGGTCCAGCAGGGCCAGCACCTTTACCACCCGGCACCCGGCGGCTTCCGCGGCTTCGATTGCCTGCAAAAGGGAACCCCCGGTGCTGCAAGTGTCATCCACAATGGCTACCCGGCTTCCGGCGCGCAGCGGCCCCTCAATCCTCTGGCCGGTGCCGTGGGCCTTGGCTTCCTTGCGGACGATGAAGGCGGCGACGGGGCCACCCTCCAGATGGCTGGTCAGGGCGACGGCGGTGACAACGGGGTCGGCGCCCAGGGTGAGGCCGCCCACCGCCTCGGCGCCGGCCTGGAGCGCTAGGGGCAGCAACGCTTTGCCGATGAGGTAGGCCCCCTCCGGGTCCAAGCTCAACAGCCGTCCGTCGAAGTAGTAGCTGCTTTTATCCCCGTGAGTGAGGGTAAACTCGCCATACTTCAGGGCATCCAGTTCCAGGGCCAATTGCAATAGACGCTGCGCCGTTTCACTGATTTCATTGTCCTGAGAGCCGAAAGCGGCGTGGCGCAATATTTCGTTGATGCGGGACTCCCAGCCCTCTCCGGTCTCTCGGAAATGGTCCAACATATCGGCATCCAGCCGCATGGAGATAATCTCCTTGGGTGGCACCCTGGGCTTCCCCCGACTCCGGCGCCACCGCTCCACCAGTTCGGGAAGCACCTCGCTGGCCGGGCGGGCCCGGGCAAAGTCTTCGTCCGTCCACTCTGGATTGTCCGGGTCCCTGGCAATACCAGCGTTAATGGCCGTCTCCTCGTCGTACGCCGCGGCAATCTCATCAAAGGTCATCTTGCTGGCGACTATTTCCTCGAAGGTTAAATCAGGTCTCCCAACCATATCGTCTCCTCTCCCTGGCATTGGCCCTTCGTAGGCTTATAATGCGCGTATTCTCGCCCCGGATGGTGTAGGCAAGGGCATATAGGGTCTCACCGATGTATCCCAATGCCAACCAACGGCTTTCCCCGTGCCGGTCGCTGGGAATGATTGTTGCGCCGGCCCATTCGAAGGACTCAATAGCCGTGAAGTCAACGACGTGCTTCTCCAGGCTAGCTTGTCTCTTGGTGTTGTCCCATTCGTACTCCATACGTATCGTACTGCACCCGTATATTGTATATGCAGTTGAGGGGGAAGGTCAGGGCCGGCCCTCAGTTTGCGGCCGGTTAGGGGCGTGGGCCGGGAACCAACCCGTACAAACCTTCCCGACGGGCGTAGTCGGATACCTCGTCGGGCACCAGATAGCGCAACGACCCGCCCCGGGCGGCCCGCTGCCGGATGTCGGTGCTGCTTATATCAATGCGGGGTATGTTCAGCAGCGAAGTCTTTGCTCCCAGGGTTGGGTAGCGGGCCAGTTGCTCGTCCAGTATCCTCGTGTTCTGGAACCCGGGACGGCTGGCAATTACCAGCTCGCACATATTGATAATACCTTCCGGGTCCTTCCAGCGGTGGAACTGGGCCAAGGCGTCCAGACCCAGAATGAAACACAGGGTAGTCTCGTTCCCCAAATCCTGCTTCAACTGCCGCAATGTCTCCACGGTGTAGGTGGGTCCCGACCGGTCCACCTCGTCCCGCACGACTCTGAAGTGGGGATTGGAAGATACGGCCAACTCCACCATCCGCAGCCGCTGCTCCGCCGTCGCCAGGGGTTCTTCGCCCTTCAGCCGGGGCTGTCCGGCGGGGACGAAGATAACCTGCTCCAACTCCCGTCCCAACCGGGCTTCCTCGGCGACTATCAGGTGTCCCAGGTGTATCGGGTCGAAGGTGCCGCCCAGAATGCCTACGCGCATATTAGTCTCCACCGATGCCCTCGTGCTTCCTGGGTTTACTGCTGGTTGCCATCATCACTCCGCATCAGCAAATGCCGGAGCATCCGATTGACGGCCTCGTCGGTTTCCGCCTGATGCTCCACCAACAGTTGAAACGACTGCTCCAACCTCCTTCGGTGCTCGTTCATAACCCGTACGGCCTCTATGACATCTTGCAGACTGTCCTCTAACGCGGTTAGCCGGTCCTCAGTTGACATATATCCTCTCCCTCAGAACCACTCCATCTCGGCCCGACCGATGCGGATGGTATCCCCGGGCTCGATGCCCGCCTCCTCCAACCGGCGGGCGATACCCAAGCGGCTCATCTCCCGCCAAAGTTGCAGCAACACTCGATAGTCCCGCATATCGGCCAGTGCGCTCAACCGCTCCAAGTCCTCCGACTCAACAACGTAGACACCGTCCTCAACGTAGAAGCTGTTGGGGCGACGTTCCGGCCGCCGCCGCTCCGGGGCCGCCGGCACAACCTCTTCTTCCCAGATGTACTCGGCCTGGGGCAGCGAATCCAAAAGCGCAACCACGTAGTCCAGCAGCTTGTCCACGCCCTCGCCGGTAGCCGCGGAGATGAAGAAGATGGGCTCTTCCTCCGCTACCATCGACGGCGCAGCCCCTACACGCGGCGCCAGAGACGTTCCCTCCGGTCCGCCTTCGGTGAAATGCATTAGCTCCCGCTGGATGGCCTCGCTCAGGTCCTCCGCCAGATAGTCCCGCAGCTCCCGCACCTCGGTCACATCCACCTTGCTGACCGCAATCACCTGGGGCTTGTCCGCCAAGGCGGCACTGAACTCGCGCAACTCCCGGTTGATCATCCGAAAATCAGCCACCGGGTCGTCGGACATACCATCCAGCAGGTGGATATATACCCGGGCCCGCTCCGCGTGCCGCAGGAACTGGTCGCCCAGGCCAATGCCCTCGTGAGCGCCTTCCAGCAGACCGGGCACCTCCATCATCACAAAGTCGCGGTCGTGGTGTTTGACCACCCCCAAAACGGGTTCGACGGTGGTAAAGGGGTAGGCGGCTATCTTGGGCTTGGCCGCCGAGCAGTAGGATATGAGAGTGGACTTCCCGGCGTTGGGCTTGGCGAGCAACCCCACGTCGGCCAGGAGTTTCAACTCCAGGAACAGGACGATGTACTCGCCGCTCTGCCCCCGCTGCGACAGCATAGGCTCCTGATTGGTGGAGGTTGCGTAGTGGGCATTGCCCCAGCCGCCGGCGCCGCCCCGAGCCACCAGGCGGGGCGATTCGTCAACTACGTCGGTGATAAATTCCTTGTCGCCTCCCCGGTGCAGCCGCCATACCACCGTGCCGACGGGAACCCGGATAGTTGTGTCAGAGCCATTGGCTCCGGTCTGCTCCTTACCTTTGCCGTGTCCGCCCCGAGTGACGTAGAAGGTGCTGTTGAACTTGAGGTGCAGCAGCGTATTGATGGAAGAGTCGCCGATGAGGTAGGCGCTGCCGCCGTTGCCGCCGTCGCCTCCGTTGGGGCCTCCCTTGGGTTTGTACTTCTCCCGCAGGAAGCCGACGCAGCCGTTGCCGCCGTCACCAGCCTTAATATTTACTCTAACTGTATCTATCATCAGAATATTGGTCTTATATTAATAGTAAGAGGGTTGAGAAGGTGGATACTGCTATTAGCAGTAATCTGAATGGTTGTGGAGTAATCCTATTTTAACATGTAGAAGTGCGGGCGTAACGTTGATAACTTTTGGGGCAATGTTGACAGGTTTTCTACCGCCGGGCCGGACTAAATCGGTCCAGTTGGGGCGCGGTTTACGTGGACGTGGGGAGAGGTCTTGTCAACCGGGTTGTTGAGGGTTGTCCACATAATGAATAGGTTATCAACGGAAACTGCGGAGTTATCCACACAAGTTACGGCTAACCCGGGCATAATATACCCACATGAAGGACAGGATTAGGGGCTGAAGAATTTGAACGTACTGCGGGGGGGTTGTGAGCTAGTTACTACAACCGTCCCTGGTTTTGGAGCGGCAGCGGCGTAGTTGAACTTGGCATCGGCAAAGCGTTCGGTGTCCATGCCTTCGTTTAGCCGAAAACCCGCGCTTCCCCATCCTGGTAGTGTCTCCAGTTCAGGCAGTGCATAATTTTGCACTAGCATATATGGCGGCGGAGCTTGCCAGTAACCAGTTGCCGCGGCACTTTCCATTCCCGCGCCAAAAGTTGTGTTGTAGATAATGCCATAGGTCACATTCTCTCCGCCTTCATCCAAATTGTTGAAGTCGAACACCCGAATCGGCTTCAGACGGCCCGGCCCGGCTTCCCCCTTTATAATCTTCTCCAGTACCGTGCCAGTCTCGCCGGAGTACGTCGTTTCCCCGCACAGCCGACATACTTCCGCCGGGACATTCTCGACGATGTAGGGTTCAGGGGCGTCGCACGCGCAGAACCGGGTTAGCTGCTCTTGGATACTGTCGACGCCATAGCAGTAAGAGCACCTCATCTTGTTACTCCTTAAGTAACCTTTCGTCTGCGATAATTGTCTTCCCACTTGTCAGGGTCGGTATCCACTGGAAAGTAACCAGTGATAATCTTGGCAGGTTGATTGGCGCACACCAAGTGACCTACGCGGCCACTCACTGTTTTGCCCCATATAATGCAAGAGCTACCCCTTGGGTCGTTTGGCCTGTCCTCGATGACTTGCGGGTCATCTTGGCAAAGGAGAAAAAGGATTTCTGCATCATCTGGAGTAGGACGTTCAGGCCGTCTTTGGTCGTAGTGTCGGGTGCGTTGCAGGGAGCCGGACGCGGCAGCAGCGCATAAAGCCGCAATGCGACTCTCGTAAATGCCTACCACTCATCAACTGCTAGGTCCACCTGCTCGGTAAACCCCGGCGGCAGAGGGATTAAGCCTGACTGCCGCTCATATTCCTTGAGAGACTTCTTTAGCATTATGGCAAATATTTTTGCCTGCATTTGGCTGAAGCGCACAACCGCTTTCAATTCGGTTGGCATTGCGGGCTGCGTCTCCGACTCGTCTGCTTCCAGCGGCATCGAGCCCAGCGGTTTGACTGCACGAATGCCCAGGAAAATCCCCAACTCACTCGTCGCTATCTGAACGAAGTCCCCGTAAATATCTGGGACCCCTGGGATTTCTGGCATTTACACACTCCGAGTGGGCAGCATGGCAGTCTATACATCGTGATAACGATTCATAAACCATACTACCACAGAATCGGAGCGGTTCAGGGGCCCAGGCCGGGTTAGGTGAAGATGGCTTCCTTAATGGTGAGCACGTCCTGGCGAAGCTGGCTGTCCTCGTTAATCTCCCCGTTAATCTTCCCCGCGCCGTGGATGACGGTGGAGTGGTGACGGTCTCCCAGCAGCCTCCCCACGTCGGTGGGGGACATGCCCAATTCGTACATCAGCAGGTACATGGATACCTGGCGGGCCTGGGCTACGTTCCGCCGCCGACTCCGTCCCAGCAGTTCCTCGGTGGTCACCCGGTAGTGCCGCGATACCTCCTCGATGATGCGGGTCGGGTCGATGGCGTGGCGCGCGGTATCGGCGGTAAGCTCGTCCAGGATGCGGGAGGTGGAGTCCAGGGCGATGGGTATGCCCATCAACTGAGAGTAGGCCACCACCCGGTTCAGGCTACCTTCCAGTTCACGGACGTTTCGCTGGACCCGCTTGGCGATTAGCTCGATGATGCTCTCGTCCACCGACACCTGGAGTTGCTCTGCCTTGGCCGCCAGGATAGCCATGCGGGTTTCCAGGTCCGGGGGTTGGATGTCGGCGATTAGACCCCAGGCGAAGCGGGAACGCAGCCGGTCTTCCAGCAGGGCCAGGGTCTGCGGTGGCCGGTCCGAGGTCAACACTATCTGGTGCCCGGCGTTGTGCAGGTCGTTGAAGGTGTGGAAAAACACCTCCTGGGTCTGGTCCTTGCCTCCCATGAACTGCACGTCGTCCACCAGCAGCACCTGGGCGCTGCGGTAGCGGTCCCGGAATTCCTCGGTGGTGCGGTTGCGAATGGAGGAGACAAAGTCGTTGGTGAACTGCTCTGAAGAGACGTAAAGGATGCTCAGTCGATTTCGGGCGCAGGCCTGGCCGATGGCGTAGAGCAGGTGGGTCTTGCCCAGGCCAACCCCGGAGTAGAGGAACAGGGGGTTGTAGCTCTGGCCCGGCGCGTCGGCCACCGCCTGGGCGGCGCTGAAGGCCAGCCGGTTGGAGGAGCCGACGACGAAGGAGTTGAAGGTGTAGTTGGGGTTGGAGGCAAAGGTATGAAGGGGTTGGCGAGGGGACGCTTCCACCGTCTCCTCGACCGGGGTTGTCGCCGATGCTCCTGCGGTGGTCAAGCCGTCCATCCCGGTGGGGGTTGCAGGGTCCTGCTGGGACGTTACCTGGAAGTGGACCTCCAGGGGTTGGCCGGTAATCTTCTCCACCGTTTTCTGGATGGAGTGATACATGCGGCGTTCCAGCCAGGCGATGCCGAAGGCGGTGGGTGCTTGGACCAGGAAGTGGGCGTCATCGTAACTGACTCCTTCGGTGTGCTTCAGCCAAGTCTCAAAGGTAGGCTTGGGCAGTTGGAGTTCCAACTCGCCTAAAACGGCCCGCCACACTTCTTTCGCCGGTGCAATGGATATGTTTTTCATACGGTAACTGGGACAGTTCTGGCTGCGAGGCAGTAAGTGCTCAAGGAGCGCAGGGGCCGATTGGCGTCGGACGCTGCAAAGGCTGGACAACCAAGGGTAAGGAGAGGCTTTGCTGCCCGTCTTGCTGAGGGCCCTTGGAAAAGATTAGCGAAGTATACAGGCTGCTGGCGGCGGCAACAAGCAGTTTTGGGCCGACGATTTTTGCGGAATTGGCGCGGTGCTGCGGGAACCACTTGGCCCCGGCTACGACCTGCCGCCGGGAGGTGGGGGTGGTTGGGCCGGGGACGCGGGCTATCCCGGCGCGGGCCGGGGCTGTTTCCTAGCGCCCGGCAATTCCGGTGGAGGCCGGGACCCAGGGCACCCCCACCGTCATTCCGGCGAAGGCGGGAATCCAGGGCACCCCACCGTCATTCCGGCGAAGGCGGGAATCCAGGGGGGGATGTGGAGGCTGGCGCTGTCCGGGGATCTAGGCCATTCGCTACGCTCACAGTGACAATCGAAAGACCCTGCCGCAGGCCGACCGTCGTTGCTCCGGGCCGGGTGGGATGGTATGCTGGGGCCAGTGAGGCGCCGGACATGTTTGCTGCGATTCCCGGCAGGTCCCCAGCAATTATCCCGCTGCGGTGGTCGCCAGCTAAGGCCCTGGGGGTTGCCCTGGTATTCCTGCTCGGCGCGGCCCTGTCCTCCTGCCAGTGGGAACTGCCGTCCCCGGGACAAGAGAGCGCCTCCTCGCAAGCTGTGGGAGCAAGTGTGGACCGGATAATTTACGTCAGCCCCCAGGGGGACCTGCATACCGTCAACCCGGACGGCGGCGGCGGCCAACGACTGACCGGCGGCAACACCCTGGGCACGGGGCCACTGGCCCCCCATGCAGCGGAGCGCCAGTTAAATGTGGCCCAGTCCCTGGACTTTTCCAGCTACTACTCCTGGCCCACCTGGTCCCCGGATGGCACCAAGCTGGCGGCTTCTCTGGTGCAGGTCGATGGCCGACGGGCTACGGCGGTGTCGGTGCAGGTATTGGAGTCCACCACCGGGCGGGCCACCACCGTCTACGACAACGACGTTCCTGCCCTGATAGCCGATGGCGTCCCCCACTATTTCTACTGGTCGCCCGACAGCGAATCGCTGGCTTTCATCGCCGCCACTCCCCAGGGGCTAACCCTGTTCGTGGACGACTCCCGCACCGCTACCGGCCCGGTGGCGGTAGAGCGAGGCGCTCCCCTGTATTTCAGTTGGTCCGGGTTCAGCAACTCCCTGGTACTGCACTCGGGGCCGGACGTAAAGCTGCTACAGCGACCCTTCGACGCCGCCTCGGTGACGCTGTTGGCCCAGACCGGGGGCTTCCGGGCCCCGGCCTTCTCCCCCGATGGCCGTCGGCTGGCCTACTCGGTGGCCCACGACACGGGTACTTCCCTGCTGGTCGCCCCGGGGAATGACGTGGAGCGCCCGCAAACGGTGGCCGAGATGGGAGTCTTCTCCGCCTTCATGTGGTCGCCCGACGGCAGCCGGTTGGCGGTGGCCGAGCAGCCCGATGCCAATTCCTTCTTATTCCAGAGTTTGCGGGTGCTTTCCCCCGACGGCAGCGAGGCCAACACCCTGGTGGAGGAGCCCCTCCTGGCCTTTTACTGGTCGCCCCAGGGGGACAAAATCGCCTGGGTCGCGGTGGATGCCCAGGAGAGGTTGTTCGAGTGGAAGGTGGCAGGCATCGACGGCAGCGGGGCGCAGCAACTACTCCGTTTCCAGCCCTCCACCGAAGTCTTCACCATGTTTAGCTTCTTCGACCAGTACGCCTATTCCCATTCCCCCTGGTCTCCCGACGGCTCCCGGCTGGTGGTGGTGGGAAGCCAGGAAGTTTCCGTGGGTGGCGCCGACGGCCAGAGCCCCACGGGGTCGCGGATATTCGTGCTGGACGCCGCCGGCGGGGAGCAGCCCCGGGACATCGGCCCGGGCACCCTGGCCTTCTGGTCCTGGAACTGAGCAACTATTTCGTACCACCCGGTCCAGAAGTCTTCGAGGGAAGATATAGCACTATGAAAGACTTCGCCCTGGAAAAAACCATGACACCAGAGCTTATAGCCATATTGAGCGTGGGAATAGCCGGATTCGTGGGATTGGCGGGGCTAATGCTCACCCTTTTCACTCGGGTTGAACGCCGAATAGACCGGCTGGAAGACCGGATGGGCAACCGGATGGACGGCATGGAGTCCCGGATGCAAACCCTAGAACAGGGCCAAGCCGAACTGAAGGGCGCCCTAGATGTAATCCGGGATGTCCTGTTACAAAGAACCGCCAGCTAACCCTAAAATCAGATGGACCGTAATCATTCTCGGCCCCTTCCCCCCTTGGCCCTGACTGCGCTGCTGCTGACTTTATCTCTCGGCTGCGACCCCACCACCCCCATACCAGCGCCAACCTCCCCGTTAGACCCCCAAGCGCTACTGCGCCAATCGGCCCAGCGGGTGATGGCCCTGGAATCCGGGGCCTTCGACCTGGAACACCGGCAGGGGGCCACCCTCCTGCTGCCGGGAGTGGAGATGACCCGGGTGTACGGCGAGGTGGAGGTGCCGGACAAGTTCCTCCTGACGGTGGAGGCCGAAGTCAGCGGCGCATTCGCCGAGGCCCAGATAGCCCTAGCGGACGGCCAGGCCTACATGACCAACTTCATAACCGGCCAGTGGCAGCCGGTGCCCCGGGAGTCCCTGCCCTTCAACTTTGCCGACCTGGGCAATACCCTGGCCGGCATCATCCAGGCGGTGCGAGACCCGGCGTTGGTGGCGACCGAGACGCTGGAGGGGGCTCCCGCCCACCGCATAGTGGGAAAGGTGAAATCGGAAGACCTATCGGCCTTGGTGCCCGCGGCGGCGGAGGGTTTTGACGTGGCCCTGGAGCTGTGGGTAGACGAAATCAGCAAATTGCCCCGCCAAGTGCTGATTACCGGCCCGGTGGTGGCAACCGATACACCCGATACGGTACGGGTGTTCACCCTGGATGCCAGCCCGGTAACGGTGGAGTTCACCCCGCCCCGGTGATGTGCGGGGTAGCGGGGTTCACCCTCCCCTTCCCCCGTCAAGGGCGAAGGGGAAAGTCCTCTCCCCAAGGCCAATCGTCATTCCCGCGAAAGCGGGAATCCAGGGGTGGGGGAGGGTGTGTGGTTCGACCAGTTCACCATGAGCGGGGGCATGGCCGCGCCATAAGTGGAGTCGTGGCCTGACCATGAGCGGGGGTGTGGCCTCGCCATAACCAGGGCATCGCCGCCATAATAGCTATCCCACCATGAGCAGTCCGCAGAGAACAATTCCACCATCCCTGGCCCTGGCGGTGGTCAGCGCCGGGGTCTTCGTCGCCGCCCTGGACCAGACGGTGGTGGTCACCGTCCTGCCCAGCGTGATGCTCGACTTGAAAGTCCCCATCACCGAGTTGGACCGGGCCGCCTGGATCGTCACGGCCTATCTGCTGGGATACACCGCAGCCATGCCCCTGATTGGCCGCATCGCCGACGTTTATGGCTACAGCCGGGTGTACCGGGCGTCCCTTTTGGTGTTCATCCTGGGCACCTCCCTGGTGGCGCTGGCCCCCAACCTGGAATGGATGGTAGCCGCCCGGGTGGTGCAGGCGGTGGGAGGCGGGGCCACCGTGCCCATCGGCATGGCGATAGCCAGCCAGATGTCCTCCCCGCCCTCCCCGTCCGCTCTCCGTCTTCAACGAGCCTCCCGCCGCACGGAGAGCGGACGGGGCCTTTCGGGGGGGTTGGCCCTGGGCATCGTGGGCGGCGCGGCGGAGGCGGGCTCCATGCTGGGGCCGGTCTACGGCGGGGCCATTGTCGCTCTCTTTCCATCGTCGTCCCCCAGCTCTCTCTTGTGGTCGCTCCTCCCGTGGGGAGGATGGCGCTGGATTTTCTGGCTCAACGTGCCCCAGGCCGCCCTGTTGTTCCTGGCCCTGCTGTGGCTGCCCAATCGACCCAACCGGGAGGCCCGGGTGGACTACCTGGGGGGTGCGCTGCTGGTGGCGGCGCTGGTGGCCTTGTCCCTGGCCCTATCGCAAAAGGGACTTTTCACCCTGGCCTCGGCCACTCCCTTCTACATTGGCGGCGTGGGGTTGATGCTGGTGGCGGCGTTGGCCTTCTACTGGTCGCATCCTGGCCCGCCCGGTCGAGCCAGGGGGCTTCGGCTATTGAGGTCGTTTCTTCCGGGGGGAAGGCAACACCGGGGCTGGCAACCGCTGCTGGCTCCGGCCCTGTTCCGCTCGGCGGCCTTCCTCAGCGCCAACCTTACCCAGCTAATGGTGGGGATGTCGCTGATTATCGGCATGGTGACGGTGCCCCTGCTGGCCAACACGGTGATGGGCCAGACCCCCTTCACCGGGGCGCTGTGGCTGCTGCGGATGACCGTGCCCATACCCATCGGCGCGGTGCTGGGAGGCTACCTATTGTCGCCGCGACTGCTTGGGTTGGGGCTCAGCTGGGGGTGCGGCAGGTAACGCTGGCGGGCCTGGCGTTGAGCGCCGCCGGGCTGTTTCAGGCCAGCCGCTGGCCGTTGGGCCTGGGCGAGCCCGAGTTGACCCTGCACCTGGCGATTACCGGACTGGGGTTCGGCCTGGTCATCGCCCCCATAATGGTGCGGGCGTTGGGTTCGGTGGGCGACGACTACCGGGGAACGGCGGCGTCGCTGGTGGTGGTGTCGCGGATGCTGGGGATGACCCTGGGGCTGGCGGCGCTGTCGGCCTGGGGAGTGGAGCATTTTCAGGCCATGACCGCCGGTTGGGAGTTCCCCCTGCCCCAACCCGGAGAAACTGCCGAGGCGGCCCAGGCCCGCTTGGTGGAGTACAACAACCGGCTCATCGCCGCCGGGCTGTCCCTGTACCACAGCTTCTTCCGCATCGCCGGGGTGGTGGCCGCCCTGGCGGTGGTCCCAGCCCTGTTCATGCGCGAGGATGGGGGGTGAAGCATTGCCGGTATATGACAAAGGCCGGTTGCAGTTATGTAGTACTTATGTTCTACTACTGCTGTAAGCAGGTTTATCCTTGGTCACTCCCGGGAGTGAGGGGCTTCACCCTCGCCGTATCATGCCTTGACAATCGGAAGGCTGCCTGTGTCAAAATACCTCGGCAACAGCTTGCAGGGTCGTGGGAGTATGGCAAGTCCAAGTAGCCTGGGGAAGGTAACTCAGAGGTGCCGGCATGATTACCTATGTAGTCTGCGATTTATTCCAGAGTCCCGCCCGCGTACTGGTAAACACGGTGAATACGGTTGGCGTAATGGGAAAGGGCATTGCCAGGGACTTCAAACGTATATACCCGGATATGTTCAAGCAATACCAGCAGATTTGCGAGAAAGGCACCCTGGACATCGGCAACCTCTGGCTGTATCGGACGCCCCAAAAATGGGTCCTCAACTTCCCCACCAAGAAGCACTGGCGGCACCCTTCCAGGCCCGAGTACATTGAGGCCGGGCTAAAGAAGTTCGTCGAGACCTATCACGTCCACGGCATCACATCCATTTCCTTCCCCCAACTGGGATGCGGCAACGGCGAGTTGGATTGGGAGACCCAGGTTCAGCCCCTGATGGAGCAGTATCTGAGGCCGCTCCCCGTTGTCACGCATATCCACGTCGTAGACCGCAACAGTCCCTCCGCGCCGGAGCATCGTGACCTAAAAACCATGCGCCGGTGGCTGCGCAGTGAACCGGAGTCCCTGCCCTTCGCCGAGGTATGGGATGACTTGCGTTCGCTAGTAATTGACGCGCCGGAGTTCCGGGAACCGGACAACAACAAGGAGTACAGAGTAGGAGTCGACGACGACCCGCCGGGGTTGACCTTCCAGGCCGGAAACGAAGCGCGGCAAATTCCCTACGAAGCCATCGAGGAACTATGGCAGCTAATCCGGCAAGTCGGGTTCGTCTCCGGCGAATCCCTGCCCTGCGGCCTAGACGCCAATGCCGACCACGTCATCCCGGTAATGGCGCGGCTGCCCTACGTCGAGCCGGTGAAAATGGCCGAACGGTATAGCGAAATGAGTTCAGGAACCGTCGGGCTGCGGCTCCTACCCGGGGCAGCGCCCCGCCGGGCCCAACTCTCGCTGCTGCCCGACCTTGATGCGGTTGAACCTGTTGGGGGTTCGAGTTTGAATGAGCTTGCGTCCTCGTCGTGAAACCGCCGCTATAGAGAGACACCTGGCGGAGTTGCGGGGGGCTGCTTGGCTGGAGCCGGCCCGACTTCCTGTTTCACTCCACCGACATCCGAAACGTCGTCAATATCCTGAACAGCGGTGAATTGCTCAGCCGGGTGCAGGTGCGGCAGCGGCGTAGCCTGCTGGTAGACATAGCTGGCCCAGGTATTATCGCCCAGACTGATGCCCAATGGCAGGGCTACGTGCGCCTGTACTTCCGCCCTGGCACTCCCACCCAATACAATATAGAAGGTTTCCGCTCCAAAGAGCAGTGGCGCTACAATGCCCATTGCCCCGTCCCGGTCTACCTCTTGTTCGACGCCCTTGCGGTACTTTCGAGAAGGGATAGTCTCTTCTCCGACGGGAATGTCGCCGCTGCCGGGTCGCAGCCCGTGGGTGATGTGGCATATCTGGTGCAGATTCCTTTCTCCTTGGTCTACCACAATATGTCCTTTGGCCCCTCCGAACGCTCCACTATCGTCTACCATCGCAATGCCGAAGTCTTAGTCCCGCAGCAGTTGAGCCTCAACGCCTTGCGGATGATAGTCTGCCGCAGTCAGGCGGAGTATGAGACGCTCTTGCACCTGCTTCCCCCCGGCGCTCGCCGGCGTTGGGTGGATAGGATCGGCGTCCGACCGGATCTGCGCTTGTTCTTCAACCGATGGACCTTCATCCAACAGGTTGAAATGAGTGACGAGGAAGTGCGTTTCCGGTTCAATCAGCCTACGGCGAGTCCCGGCCCCTTCGACTCGCTGGTTGAAATTACTGAAACGTTAACGGGTCGGGGATATACTGCACACAACGAGCGGTTCAGCGTCGTGCCCGGCAGTGCGCACCGCATCACCCTGGGCAACCTGCAGTATCCCCAAGACTACACGGCACGCTACTTCCTCGACGACCAACTCGCCTTTGCCAGCCGTTACCAACAGGACGACCTGCCCTTCTAGTCCAGCATAGTCCTGGCCCCCCTACACCACCTCCCCGATGGCCTCCTCCAGAATTGCGGCGGCCCGGTCGAGCTGCTCCTCGGTGGTGGTGAAGGGCGGCACGAATCGGAATACCGACCCCCGCCGCCGCAGGCTCAGGATTAGCCCCTTCTCCAGGCACCGGGCCCCAATGCGCTGCCCCTCCTGGTAGGCTGGTTCCCGGGTGGCCCGGTCCTTCACCAGCTCGATGCCCTGCAGCAGGCCCCGGCCTCGAATGTCGCCGATAATCTCGTGCCGCTGGGCCAGGGACTCCAGGTGCCCATGCCAGTAGTCGCCGATGCGCCGGGCCACCTCCACTAGGTTCTGCTCCAGGATTATGTCGATGCTGGCAATGGCGGCGTGGCAGGGCAGGGGGTCGTTGGAGTGGGAATGGCCCACCACGAAGCCGGTCTCCGACATCTTTTCCTCAATTTCCGGCGTGGTGACCACGGCGCTGATGGCGATGCCGCCGCCGAAGTGCTTGGAGATGGTGAAAATGTCGGGCACCACCCCCTCCTGCTCCGAGGCCCACATGCTGCCCAGCTTGGCCAGCCCGGTCTGGGCCTCGTCCAGGATTAGCAGCATTCCCCGCTGTCGGCAACGCTGCTGCAACTCCTGCAGCCACCCCGGAGGCAGGTCGATGACCCCGCCCGCGCTGAACAGGGGTTCGGTGATGACGGCGGCCATCTGGCGGTCGGCCTGGGCTTCCAGCAGGTCGAAGCTGGCGTTCAGGCAGGTGTAATCGCAGGCCGACTTCTCCTGGCAGAAGGAGCAGCGGTAGCGGTAGGGGGCGAAGATGGCGTAATTGCCCGGAGCGAAGGGGCCGTAGCTGTCCCGCCACCCGGCGAAGGTGACGGCCCGGGCGGTGTCGCTGAGGCCGTGGAAGCTGACCATGGGGCTGGCGACCTCATAGCCGCCGGTGTAACGCTTGGCGATGGTCATGGCGGCCTCGTTGGAGTCACTGCCCGAGGTGAGGAACATGCTCTTGGTCATGCCCGGCGGGGCAATCTCCGCCAGGCGGCTGGCCAGGACAATCTCCCGGTCGTTGAAGATGCTCATGTGGCTGTGCACCAACGTCTCGCAGCTTTCCTGCAACGCCTGGGTGATGCGGGGGTGGTTGTGGCCCAGGGCGGCGCACATCTGGCCCGAGTTGAAGTCCAGGTATTCCTTGCCGTTGACGTCGCGCACCACCGAGCCCCGGCCCCAAACCAGCACCGGCCCGGCCACGGAGTTGCGGTCCAGGCGACTGCGGAAGCTATACTTGCGGGCCAGTTCCAGGAGTTCCTCTTCGGTCCACTGTTCGGCCATGACTGCGCTCCTTCATTGTCTTGCCGGTCCTATCCGTCATTCCCGCGAAAGCGGGAATCTAGGGGGCGGCCCGTCGTTCCTGCACCCCCATCCCTACCTTCCCCCTCAAGGGGCAAGTCCTTTGCCAGCAGTTTACGCCAACCACGGGGCCGGTGGAAGTGGGACAGCCTGCCCCACTGTACAGTCCCCAGCCTGTTTCGCTACACTGGGGCCAGGAAAGAGCGAGGCCAGGCAGGAGTCAACCGGGAATGGAGTTGAAGGAACTGGGCAGTACCGGGGTGATGACGCCGGAGATTGGCCTGGGCACCTGGAAGTACCGGGGCGGCGTCGAACCCCTGCAACGGGGTGTGGAGTTGGGAGCCTTCCTCATCGACACCGCCGAGATGTATCGCACCGAGGACGTGGTGGGCCGGGCGGTCAAGGACATGCGACAGCGGGTGTTGCTCGCCACCAAGGTGCTGGGCGGCAACCTGCGCTACGACCGGGTGATGCGGGCTATGGAGGGCAGCCTGCGCCTGCTGGAAATGGACTACGTTGACCTGTACCAAATTCACTGGCCCAACTCCAGCGTTCCCATCGGCGAGACCATGCGGGCCATGGAAGAGCTGGTGGACTCGGGGCTGGTCCGGCACATCGGGGTCAGCAACTTCTCCCTGCGGCAACTGCGGGAGGCCCAGGCGGCCATGGCCAGGTATCCCATCGTCTCCAACCAGGTGCTCTACAGCCTGAAGCGGCGGAGCATCGAGCGGGAATTGCTCCCCTACTGCCAGCAGAACCAGGTCACCATCATGGCCTATACGCCCCTGGCCAGCGGCTCCCTGGCGGTGAGCGCGGAGGCGACGGAAGGAAAGGGCGGCGGCTCCCTGCGCCGGGCCGCAAGCCGGTTGTTGGGACGTGACGGGGGAATCGGAGTCCTGCAACAGGTGGCCGGGGAGGTGGATAAAACACCGGCCCAGGTGGCCCTCAACTGGTGTACCTCCCGTCCCAACGTCATCGCCATCCCCAAGTCCGACAGCGTGGCCCGCACCGAGGAGAACTGCGGGGCTTCGGGCTGGCGGCTGTCGGCGGAGCAGGTCCGACGCCTGGAAGACGCCTTTCCCCTCTAGTTACGGAATATTACCCAATTACATAATAGGTGAAACAGATATGGAATTTGAAGAAATCCGTCCCTTCATGGAGAGCAATCATCAGGGTGTGATTAACACCTACCAGCGCAACGGGGCCATCCACGCCAGCATTGTGGTCTGCGGGGCCTACCAGGGCAACGCCGTCTTCGTGGCCGTGCGGGGTAACTCGCGCAAGGTGCACAACCTGCGACGCAACCCCCATTGCACCGTGCTTTCAGTGACTCCCGACTGGCGCAACTACGTGGCGGTGGAGGGGCAGGCCCAGCTAAAGGACCGTCGCAACACCGATGCCGAGGAGCTGCGGGTGCTGCTGCGGGAGGTGTACCGGGCCTGCGGCGACAAGGACCACCCGGACTGGGAGGAGTACGACCAGGCCATGGTGGAGCAGGACGCAGTAATCGTCTTTGTGCCACCGGAACGGGTCTACGGGCGGGTGCCCCGGGCCTAGCCTCCGGCGTGACGGGCTGGCTCCACCCTTCTCCCACGAGGTGAAAAGGGCCAGTCCTCTCCCCCTCGACGGGGGAGAGTTTGAGAGGGGGTGAATAGTTGGGGAACCGTAATGGGTCGAAGGGACTGGAATCAGGGTGAAGCGCCGACCCGGCCTTGACTAGGTTAGGGGCAGCTATATCTTTACTCCCATGTTCTACGACACTCTGTTGCGTCTATTGCCCACAACAAACCCCATCTCGTTCGTGCTGGTGGCCTGGGCCTTCTTACTGGCTGCGGCCCTGGGGTGCGATTCTGGCCAACCGCCAGTACCGCCCACTACTGGGGCTGCCGCAACCGTAGCTCCCACTGCCGCGCCCGCGCCAACGTTGCCCCCGCCGACCAACACGGTGGTTGCCGTTGCCCCTACCGAGCCGCCGCCCACCGCAACGCCGCCGCCCACGCCTACCCTCGTCCCAACAGCGGCGCCTACCCCCGTACCCACGCCCACCCCGGTTCCGACAGCTACGCCGCCGCCCACCGCCATACCGCCGCCCACGCCCACGGCCCTGCCGCCTACGCCCACTCCCACCCCGGTTATGCACCCGATTCCCCCCGGTTCGTACCAGGGACCCCTGTTCGACACCCACTTGCATCACTTCGACCGGGGACCGGGGCGAGAACATGACCTGCCCACCTTGGAAGTTCTGGGCAAATACCTAGACAAGCACCAAATCCTCTGGGCCATCATCTTCCTTGGGTTTGGACAGGAAATAGAAGAGGACGAGCACGAACGGATGACTCGGTATGTCGATCAGTTCCAGTCCAGGGCTGTTTTCTTGCACTATATCTCGAGCGGCACGGACGATTTAGCGGAAGGAAGATACGACGGTTATGGAAAGAACGGCTGTGGCCGCAAGGCCCTTTTCAGGGGGTGGGAGAGATACCTTTGTACCGGCGGCGCCTCGTTGAGGTTAAATACAACAGCCCCCCAATGCACACAATGCTCAAGGCCGTCAGCGAACTCGGTGGCGTGGTTCAGGGCGTGGAGCCAGAGAGCGCCTGGGCCCCGGAGGAGGAAGAAGACTGGTCGCATGAACCCAGCGTACACGGAGGTCGCCGCGTTCTGCTCTTCAGGTTTCCACGTTTTTTCGGGAGGGTGGCCACGGTCGCCCAAGCCACATATGGTACTTGTGCGCTCCAGTTGAGGTCAAATTGCCGAGGATGAGGTAGGGACCACATTGAAAACAATACGCCGAATACTACTAACATTAGCGCTGGTAGTTGCCCTTGTGGCCTGCGACCAGCCAAGTGAGCAAGAATGGGTACACGCCATCAGACAGTCTGAAGAGGCAAGGGATAGAATCGAACTCTTGCAGATTGGCCTCGACTCCGATGTGTCTACCTTGACAATGAAAGCGACCTACGACTATTGCTTCAACGAATACGTCGAAGCGGTCCAACTGCAGGAGAAATTGGACCTAGCCGAGCTTAATAACCGGATTCATTACAAGACCGGAGTTCAATGGGCCGTACAGCAAGAAACCCGGAAACAGCGAGACCTACTGGATAACTTCCTTAAGAACGTGAATCAAAATATGGCTGAGTTAGAAACACTCCAGCGGGAATACGACGATTTCATAAAGCGCGCTGGATATGACCGTCGGCGGTGTCTTCAAGGCTGTCGCTCCGTATTGGATGCTCCCCTATGTTGATCAAACCCAATAGATTTACGGAACCGCCCTTATGCGACCGAGGCGAGGGTCGACCAGATAACAGAACGCTCTGGTACGAACTTAGCCTCGCGGGTTATATCTGGGTAAGTCATTCCTGGTAAGCTGGGCACCGCAGGATATGCATAGGTAGTCCCCGGTATTCGCGCCTAAACTAATACCAAGGTGAAATACGCATATGGAGGAAGTCAATCGGCGAGGCCGGACTGCAGGACGATTGCAAAGTTGTTCGATTCGCGCCGTCCGCTCGGTCATGGTAGGACTCCAAGGTTGGAACTGTGGATTCCCGCTTTCGCGGGAAAGACGGGTTGGGGGCATATTCTACTATATGGGAGGACTTTGCAATCGTCCTAGCCGGACTGTCCTCCAGGTACAAGTGGAAGAGCTTCACTACGGGGACTAAGCCCATCTTCATCGCCCCAAAATGTAGATCCCACCTTGGCTTTAGTTTAGTGCTGAGTCAGTGCTAGGTCACTCAGGTAGCTTGGCCCCCCGGAGAGGAAATCCCCCTCAATCCCCCTTTGGCGAAAGGAGAGGCAACCGGGTAACCCAATAATCGAAAGGCCCTGATTCCAGCCCCCCAAACGTTGTCAACCGGGGAATAGTCGGCTACTATTTGTGCCAATAGTCTGGTTTTGGGTCCCAGGATGTCCAGACTGCCCGTGGGCCGTCCGGCGCTCCCCGGGGCATTCCCAGCGGACTAATCTTTGGAGGTAATAACCCATGAAGCTATTGGTACTATCCGGTGGTCGGCACCCCTACGAAGAATCCACGCCAATTCTCCAGGACTTCCTCAAGTCAGCCGGGCACGACGTGACCGTTACCGAAGACGCCGCCGTGCTGGCGAACGCGGCGGACATGAACACCTACGACGCCCTGGTCTTCAACACTCGCCGGGAGAACGTGCCCGACTTTGGCGACTGGTCCATGACCAAGGACCAACAGGAAGGCATGAAGCAGTTCATCAGCTCCGGCAAGGGCTTCGTCTGCATCCACATCGCCACCTGCGTACCCTCCGACTGGCAGGAATACCTCGACATTACCGGGGGCGGCTGGGTTTCCGGCACCAGTTTCCATCCCCCCTACGGCAACTTCACCGTCAATATCAGCGATGCCCAGCACCCCGGGGTCGGCGGCGTCGCCGACTTCGCCACCAACGACGAGCTCTACATGGGCCTGACGATTAAAGACGGCAACCACGTCTTCATCACCGGCGACTCCGAATCGGGGACCCATCCCTGGGGGCCGGACCGGCAGCCCAAGGAGATGCCCGGCGGCACCTTCCCCCTGGGTTGGACTCGGCGGTACGGCGATGGCAAGGTCTTCGTCCTGCTGCTGGGCCACGATGGCCGGAGCTTCCAGACCCCGGAGTTCCAACAGATAGTGCTCAACGGCGTCGATTGGGCCGCCGCGCCCTAGCTGGCGTCCGTCGCGTCGCCGGGGACAGCGCGCCATGAACCGCACCCTGTGGCGGGTGGGGCATTCCCTGAGCATGTTGGGGCTCATTGACGCCGCCTGACAGCTTCGCATCCTAGCGTCCCAGTGGGGGACGCCGGGAGTTGACGCCAGGAAGGCCGCCCTGGCGGTTATAGACGGCTTGACCGGGGCCAATGGAGTCGTGGACGAAAGGTTGCGGCGGTGGCTCCGTGCGGCGGTGGCGGGGGCCGGGGATACCCCCTCTCCCCAACCCTCTTTACGCGGATAGGCGTAGGGGCGCACAGCCGTGCGCCCCTACGGATTTTCTCCCTTTTTGGGCTAACAACTCCACTCCGTCCTTCCGCCCGCGCCAGAATCCAGAAGGTGGGCCAGGGCTGCCGGCGCGCCTACACCGCCCAGCCCTCCAGCTTGTAGGCCATGTCCCAGAAGAGGTACTCGAACCGCAGGCTGGTCAGGTAGGCTTCTTCCATAGCCCGCACTTCCTCCGGCCCGGCTCCCGCGCCAACCCGGTCGGCCAGGGCCCGGAGGGACTGGGCCAACTCCACAAACTCCGGGTTGGTGTACATCTGTATCCACTGGCAGTACAAAGGGGCCGACTGCGGCTCGCCCCGGCGGGCCAGGTGGTCGCCGATTTCCCAGTAACCCCACTGGCAGGGCAGCAGCGACGCCACCAGCTCGCTAAAGCTGCCCTGGTGGGCCACCTTCAGCAGGTAGCTGGTGTAGGCGATGGTGGTGGGAGCGGCCCGGGTGGCTGCCAACTCCTGGGGGGTGATGCCGAACTCGGCGCAGTAGCCCCGGTGCAGGTCCATCTCCACGTTCAGCGTTTCGTCCAGCAGCCCGGCGAACCAACTCATAGTCTCCAGGTCCGGGGCCCGGGCCGAGGCCAGGGCCAGCGCCCGGCTGTAGTCGATGAGGTAGGCGTAGTCCTGGGTAACGTAGTGCTTGAACTTGTCCAGGCCCAGCGAGCCGTCGCCGACCCCGGCGATGAAGGGGTGGGCCAGAATGGCCTGGCGGATGGGCCAAGCCTTCTCTTCAACGGTTTCGGCGAAACTCACGGCGTCCTCCTGCGGCGGTGGGGTGGCGGCATCGGTAGGCCATGATTGTAGGGAGTGCGAGGAACGGCTCAATTAGACATTCATACGGCGTTTGTCTGCAACGGGAACTATAGACCCAACCAACCCTAATCGTCCCAAGTATAAGCCAATGTGGGGACAAGCTGTATCTGCTGCACTCGCCAATTGGCCTTCCGCTTTAACGCTGGGAGTCCAATTCTTACCCGGAAAGCCTCTCCAAGGGAGGGGGCATTTCTACCAGCGCGCCAGAAAGTATCGTCTGGGTCAGGATTGTACTGGTCTTGTAGTATCCCATTGGGAAGACAAACAAAGCTAATGCTTACTAACTCGTTAACGTTGGCGGCGCTGCGGTAGTTGTACTTTACGAAGATAGTAGTGGTAAGAAAGGCATTTCCCTGCCTTTCAACCATGATTGGCAGCCCACCTGGTTGGTCAATGGTCTCACCAGCCCTTCGTTGTCTGACTCTCATAGAAGTCTGGGCCAGTTGAATAGTTGCTGTACGCGATCCTTCGATTTTCTCTGCTTTCGAGTCTACAAAAAGGGCTTGCCTTGTCGAATATTCAGGATGGAAGATATACCTTGCCCGTTTATAGTCAATCTTGCCAAACAACCGCACGGGGATTGTAGATGTGCCAAGCCGGTCGAGGGCTTCTCTAGTGATGTCCTCTCCAATGTCCGCTACTAAATCTTGTTCTCCCACAAAAATCTCATTCGCAGATTCCCGGAAATCGTACACGGCCTGCACGACCAGCCGGAGAGTGGCTTTTTCAATCGTCTCAACAAGGTCTGGATTAGACCAGAATGTGGCGGGATCAAGAGTCATTGGCCGGCGTAGCTGCCTGACATTGTCGCTTGGCAAGTTCTGCGTATATCGGTGAAAGCTCGAATCCGAGGTATCGCCGTCCTTCTTGAATTGCGGCGACAGCCGTTGTGCCGCTACCAACGAAGCAGTCCAACACCAGGGAATCTTGGGCCGACAGAAGGCGTATGACACGACGGGGCAATTCCAGCGGAAACTGGGCTTCGTGTTCCTCGTTAGAGCGTACTGATGGAATGTTCCAGACCGAGCGTGACCCCCATTCACTCCATTCCTTGGGACTCAAGCGGGTTCGGTCAACAGTTGTAATGCCTGGCTTCCAGCATATATAGACATACTCAAACTCGTCTACGGAGCGGTAGGACAGGCTGTGCCATTGACTATTTTCCCAGCATGGGTCCTTGACCCATACGCGACGGTCATAGAGGTAGAAGCCCGAGGAGGAAATCCACTCCTCTATTAGTCCTCCGGCGAGCTTCACCTTCCTTTGCACTTCATACTTTCCGCCTCTAATGTTATTGTTCTTCAATCTCCGATCAACAGTTTGTTCGCTACAGCCCAATAGGGCCGCCAATTGGTATCTGTTGAAACCAGGATGAGACTGCTGGGCGGCGAGTACTTGCTCCCGGGTAATTTTGACCTTTTTGGTCGCGACGTTATCCCCCTGAATTCTAGGCATATCCGGGTCTGGGAATGCCAGAATATCGGCAATGTTAATAACCAGGAAGCCACCAGGTTCTATAATGTCAAAATGAAGGCTGATAACTTCCCGCAGCAGCCTTTGCCAACCTTGGTAGGTCAGAGTTTTCTCATAGGTTTTACCCACATAATAAGGGGGAGACCAAAAACTTAGAGCAACGGAACCCGGGCGCACGCATTGCAGCAAATCGCGGGCATCCCCGCAGTAAATACCATTATCAGGCAAATAGTCTTGATCTGCTTGATGTTGCGGTCTCAGATGTGGTTGCACAATATAGCCTATCTTCTATTGCCGATTAGTAGTCCTGTTGATTCTAGGAACTCCAACATAATCCGTCAATTAGCCGCCGGTCATGCTCTGGCCGATTCTTGCCAGCGGCTGCAATCACCCATACCCGTGTCAGGGCCGCCTTGGTAGTTGCCAGGGAGTGGGTTATAATGTTGCCTTACTATATATGGGGTAAAGGTTGCGATTATGCAGGTCATATTTCTTCAAGACGTACCCAACCAGGCCCACGCCGGTGAGGTCAAGCGAGTGCGGGACGGCTACGCCCGCAACTACCTTATTCCCAAGGGGATGGCCGAGATGGTTACCCCGGAAATTCTGAAACGGCTGCACAAGATTAAGTCCGCCGGTGACGTGCTGCGGATACAGCAGACCCAGGAAATGGAGGAGTTGGCCCAGCTAATCGACAATACCAACGTCTCCGTCATCGCCCGGGTTACTCCCACCGGACGCTATTACGGCGCCATCACCAGCACCCACGTGGCCGACGAGTTGACCGCCACCCTGGGCCGGGAAATCGACCGTCGCTTGGTGGACTTGATGCAACCCATTCGGGAGCCCGGCGAATACGAGGTGGTGTTGCGCCTGTCCGCCGACATTCAGGCCACCATCAACGTATCGGCGGAGGTGGAAGAATAGCCCGATGTACGCTGAGAAACTCCTTCCCCACGACGTTGAGGCGGAGGAGGCGGTAATCGGGTCCCTCCTGATTGATGGCGAGTCCTTTCTGCGTATATCCCACACCCTCAAGCCGGAGGACTTCTACCGGGAGAAAAACCGTCTCTGCTACGGCGCGTGCGTCAGCCTCTTCCAGCGCAGCGAGGCCATCGACCAGGTGACCTTGGCCCGGGAGTTGGCCCGCATCGACCAGTTGGAAGGCGTGGGCGGGATGGCCTACCTCAGCCACCTGGTGTCCATCACCCCCACTTCGGCCCACGCCGAGCACTACGCCCACCTCATCGCCCGCACCGCCACCATGCGGAGCCTCATCGAGGCTGCCTCGCGCATCTCGGCCATGGGCTACGATGACACCGACGACGTGGAGGCAACCCTGCGTCGGGCCGAGGACACCCTGTTCCAGGTGCGCACCGGCCAGGTGGAGCGCGGTTTTGTGCCCCTGCGCCAGGTCTACGACCAGTTCCTTGAGGACCGGGCCAGCGTCGACGATCCCGAGGGCGGGGCCAGCGCCCCGGTGTTGACCGGCTTCAATGACCTGGACGAGCTTCTGGGCGGGATGCAGCGGTCGGATATGCTCATCCTGGGGGCCCGCCCCGGCCTGGGCAAGAGCGCCCTGGCTATAAATATCTCCATCACCGCCGCCCGCAACGGGGCTACGGTGGGCATCTTCAGCCTGGAAATGAGCCGGGAGCAGTTGGCCCTGCGTATCCTGGCCTCCGAGGCCGGCGTCGACGCCCACCGGCTGCGGTTGGGGCTCTACACCGAGGCGGAGGAGCAGCGGATTATCGACTCCATCGGCAATCTCTCCGACCTTCCGGTATATATCGACGATACCCCCTTCCAGGGCATGGTGGAAATGCGCAGCAAGGCCCGCCGCCTCTCCCTGGAGCACGGCCTGGACCTGCTGGTGGTAGACTATTTACAGCTAATCCAGGGCCCGGGCCACGGGCGCGGCGGCGACAACCGGGTGCAGGAGATTAGCGAGATTTCCCGCTCCATCAAGGGCATGGCCCGGGACCTGCATGTTCCCATCATCACCTGCTCCCAGTTGAGCCGCCTGGTGGAAGGTCGGCCAGGCCATCGTCCCGTGCTCTCCGACCTGCGGGACAGCGGCAGTATTGAACAGGACGCCGACATCGTCATGTTCATCTACCGGGAGGACGTTTACTACACCGAAGAGGAATGGGACCAGCATTTCCCCGGTCGTCCCTACCCCCGGGGCATCGCCGAGATTATCCTGTCCAAGCACCGGCACGGGCCCACCGGCAGCGTCCGGTTGCGTTTTCGGGACAACCTGGTCCGCTTCGAGTCCCTGCCCCGCGCCCAAGAGTTCTAGTCATGGCCGCTGCCAAACGCCCCGAAATCCCTCTTTCCAAAGGAGGGCCGGCCAGGCCCTTCGGCGGCTTTCCCCGGGGGGTCCAGTTTACGCCGGCGCCCGACCCCCTCTTCGGCCCGCTGCTGGAACAAATTGATGACCTGGCCGAGTTGAAAGTTACCCTGCGGGCAATTTGGCTCTGTCACCGCAAGCGCGGCTCCCCCCGGATGCTTTCCCAGGAGGAGCTGTACAACGACCTGGCGCTGCGCCGGGGGTTGGCGGCAGGCGAAGAATCGCCGGAGCCGGAGATCCAGCGGGGCCTGGACCGGGCGGTGGCCCGGGGGTCCCTGCTCCACTATCAGCCCGACCCGGGCGTTCCGCAAGAGCAGTTTTACCTGTTGAACACCGAGGGGGAACGCCAGGCCCTGGCCCGGCTGCGGGGAGATGGACGCGCCCTACCGGACAATCGGTTGGAGCGGCAGGACGAAGGGATTTTCGACGCGCCCGCCGGGGACAAGGCCAACATCTTCGTCCTCTACGAGCACAACATCGGCGCGACCATTGGGCCGCTGCTGGCCGAGCAGTTGAAGGACGCCGAGGAAGCCTATCCCTGGCCCTGGATTGTAGAAGCCTTCAGGATAGCCGTCGCCAGCCACGTTTATAACTGGCGCTACATCGAGGGCATCCTGCGGCGTTGGGCGGCTGAAGGGAGGAATGATGGAGAGCTTGGGCGACATTCTCAAGCGGATAACCGAACGAAATACCTTGATGAGTACCAACGGCGACGGGGTCACCTTCCGTGGGAACGCCCCGGAGGTTGAGGTCTGCCCCATCTGCCGGGGCGCCGGGTGGGTCAGCAAGATGGTCCCCGTGGGCGACCCGGACTTCGGGCAAGCCTTCCCCTGTCGGTGCCTAGAGGAGGAGCGACCGGAGAGCCGGGTCGCCGCCCTGCGCCGGTACAGCAACCTGGGCCCCCTGGCCCGGATTAGCTTCGCCAGCACCAAGCTGGAAGGGCCTCTGCCCGACACCGCCAGCGGTCAGCGTTTCCGCCAGGCCATGACCGCCGCCGTGGAGTTCGCCGAGGAACCCCGGGGGTGGCTGGTGTTCACCGGCCCCAGCGGGTGCGGCAAGACCCACCTGGCGGTGGCCCTGGCCAACCGTTGCATTGAACGGGGCGAGACCACCTTCTTCATCGTGGCCGCCGATCTGCTGGACCACCTGCGGGCCACCTACTCGCCGGACAACCCGGTGACCTACGACGAGCTGTTCGAGCAGGTGCGCAACGTTCCCCTGCTGGTGCTGGACGACCTCCGCACCCAGAACGCCACCCCCTGGGCCCAGGAGAAGCTGTTCCAGATATTCAACCACCGCTTCAACGCCCAGTTGCCCACGGTGGTCACGGTGCGCGGCCCCCTGGAACGGCTGGAAGAGGGCCTACGCACCCGCATGGAGACCGCCGACGATTTCTCTCGCGTGTTCCAGTTGGGCCAATACAACACCCGCCTGTCCCACCGCCTGGGCAACATACCGGGAGAGATGCAGCAGCGGATGACCTTCGCCGGCTTCGACCCCCGGGGCGGCGGCGGCGCATCCCAGGTGCAGCGTTCCACCTTGCAGTTCGCCCGGCAGTTCGCCGAGACCTATGCCGGCTCCCCGGAAAGCTGGCTATTGATTACCGGCCCCCACGGCTCGGGCAAGACCCACCTGGCCATCGCCATCGCCAACGAGAGCCGTCGGCAGGGCCGCCCCGTGTTCTACGCCTTTGTACCCTCCCTGCTGGACCACCTGCGGGCCACCTTCAGCCCGGACAGCCTCATCGGCTATGACGAGCTTTTCGAGCAGGTCAAGACGGTGCCCCTGCTGATTCTGGACGACCTGGGCGCAGAGAGCAGCACTCCCTGGGCCGAGGAGAAGCTGTACCAGATAGTGGTGGACCGCTACGAGGCCCGTCTGCCCACCATCATCACCAGCGCCTTCAGCCTGGACGAACTGGAAGCGGCCAAGCCGCGCCTGGCCTCGCGGTTGGTGGACAGCAACGTGGTGGAGTGGGTGGTGGTGGACGCCCCCAACTACCGGGACCAGCGAAGGGGAGGCCGCCCCCCGGCAAGTCCCCGGCCCGGCAACGTCAGGCCGCCGCGCCCCCCGCGCCGCTGACGGAGGAAAGACCGGGCTGCGGGTGTCCCGTGGCCCTTCTCCCCCGCGTGTGACCCCTCTGGGCCGGCGGCGGTGCGTCCCGGCGCCGCTTGCCCCGGGCTGCTCCACGAGCTACCCCTCAACAACCCCCTGGATTCCCGCCCCGTTCTGTAACGGGGTAGCCTCTACGCGGAATGACGGCCTTCATCTAGCAGTCGTTGTCCGCCACCCGGTCATCAAATTCTACGCCCGTGGGTTCGTCATCATCCAGGTAGTAGGGCTCCGTCTCGTCGGTGAGGGGGAGTGAATCGTCGGTCTCGGCGTGGTGGATTTCAAAGTCTGTCCCGTAACGGGGGTCGTCCCGGCCCAAAAAGGTGCGGCTGAAGGAGGTCTCCAGGATGCCGTGAATGTGGAAGGCCGCCAGAATGGTGCCCGTCGTCGCCCCCAGCAGGGCCAGAATCGGCACCGGGGCCGATAGGCTGCCCAGGGACACCAGGCGGGAAATAAGCGGTATGGCCCAGATGGAGGGCAGAATGAAAATCAGGATGAGGATGCTGTCCCGCAGCAGACTGCCCAGGTTCTGCCCGCGCCAGTTGACCGAGCTGATGGCCCGGCTGGACAGCACATACTCGGCGATGTCGTCGCTCAGAGTACGCAGCGAATGCCAGATTGCCACCGCCGGCGGCACGCACAGGGCCAGCACCGACCCGCCGATGATGAGTCCCAGGGTGGCCGCCGGCAGCCGAATCGACTCCGATAGCTGGTTGATGGACTGTAGTATGCCGGTGGCCACGGCTATTATTACCACAATGATGCCCAGGTTAAGCAGAATCAACCGCACCGAGTGCTGAACGCGCCGGGCGTGGGGACTGTGGAACCGGAAAGCCTGCCGCAGTGTGGCCAGGGATAGAATCAGGTTCTCCCCGTACCGCTTCATCAGTTGGGGCGAATGGCTGTCCAGCAAGTTGGCCAACCCGTCGGCGGACCGGAATATGAAAGGGTACAGCAGGGCGGTAATTCCCGTGGCCAGGGTAACCACCGGGTTGAGAAATGCCCCCACCGCTCCCTGCTCCACCCCCACCTTGGTCATCGCTAGGGAGAACTCGCCCAGTTGGGGCATACCCATGCCTACCCGCAGCGCCGTCCTGCCCCCGTGACCGGCCAGTATCGTTCCCGCGGTATCGGACAGCGCCTTACCGACAATGAATACGGCGGACACGATCAATGCCGGGACGATGAAGTCCATGAACTGGGACAGGTCCATCAACATGCCGATGGAGACGAAGAAGATGGCGGCGAACATGTCCCGCACCGGTCGGACGATGCGGTCTATCTCGGTGGAGATGTCGGTATCCCCCAGCACCGTGCCGATGAGGAAAGCGCCCGCCGCCCCGGACAGGCCCAACAGTTGACCGGCCAGGGCCAGGCCGAAGCACAGGGCCAGGCTGGCTACCAGCAGGGTCTCGTCGGAGCGGAACTGATGGACAAACCGGACCAATTTGGGGGCGAATATGGCGCCGAACACCAGGGCGCATACGGCGAAGATTGACAGCTTGAGGAATAGTACCCCCACCTCCGCCAGGTTGGCCGCCCCGGTGGTGGACACGCCGGTAAGGACGGTCAGCAGAATGACCGCCGCGAAGTCTTCAACAACCAGGATTCCCACGATCAGCCGGCCCCGGGTGGCCAACAGGTTGCCCGTGTCCCGCAGCATCTTCACCAGAATGGCCGAACTGCTGATGGACAGGGCCGCCCCCAGGAAGACCCTCTCGATGGCCGTCCACCCCAGCAGGTTGGCAATCTCGTACCCCAGGGCAAACATTACGGTCATCTCCACCAGGGCGATGATGATGACCTGGGAGCCGACCTGCCGGATGCGTTGCCAGCCCAGTTCCAGCCCAATGCCGAAGAGCAGCAGCACCAGTCCCAGGTCGGCCAGCAGGCTGATGGTCTCCACGTTTTGGATGGGGGAGTCGGGGAGAGTGTAGGGACCGATGTGGAATCCAGCCAGCAGGGAGAAGGGGCCGATGAAGACCCCCGCCAGGAGGTAGCCCAACACCGGGGGCAGGTGCAGTTTGCGGAACAGCACCAGAGCGGCGCCGGCCAACGTCATGGTTATGGCAAAGTCTTGCAACAGCCCATGTTCAGTGGAGGCTAGCGCCGTCGTCAGCAGGGGTATCAGACCGTCTATAACCGATTTCCTCCCGTTCTTCCCGATAAACCAACTCTATTATAACCGCAGGGGATAGTGGCCCGGAGGGCAAAGGGGTCGGCTTGCGCCCCGGCCCAACTTTTCCGTCGAGTTGGGTTGCCCAGCCGGGTACCACGGTTGGGTTATGCCACGTCGATACGGGGCCGGAATATGGGCCGGGGAAGGGCGCCCCCTCCCTATCCCGCCCCTGGATGGGGCGGGAAAACCAGTCCCTTCGCCAACCAAATAGGAAGGTTGGAGCCGGTCGTACCAAGGCGGAGCAGGGGGGTGAAAATGAGAGTACAGGAATAGCGGAAAGGAGATGGGGATGGAGGAGGCGTGGGAGTGCGCCCCCTCAATGTTCAAAGGCTGCCAACCCTGGGGGCAGTGGACCAACGCCTCTTCCCAGGGTGGCCGGGGTTGCGGCGGACTACCGCTGATGAACCTCGGCGTAGAACTCCGAGGTTACGCTGGTGCTAGGGGTCGCCACGGCGACCGAACCGTAGAGGGGTCAACGGCGTTTCCAAGTGTCAACCAAGCGTTGCCCCTGGTCGTCGTCGACGCCCCACATCTGGAAGTGGATGCGGATGTCGTCGTAAAGGCTCAGTTCCCCGGGTTCCTTGTCCGGGTCTCGGTAAGATTCCACGCTGACATCCATCCAGTCCAGGGGCACCTGTTCGGTTTTGGCGATTCCCTCCACCATGTTGACGGCGCAGGCGGAAATGCCCGAGAGGAAAAGCTCCCCCGCGCCCACTTCCTCGCCGCCGGAGCCGTCGGCAACCCAGTGGTGCGAGCGGGCGTTGCAGATGGCCCGTCCCAGGGTGCCGGTGCTGTAGCTGTGTACCCGGTACGCCAGATTTAGCTCAGCCATGTTGGCCTCCTCGTTCAGATTGGGTTCCTGGTGTGCGCGCCCAGTGCAGCGATTGTCACGCCGGTGGCCGGGGTCCCCTACCCAAGTACGCCTGGGTGTTCCCTGTCCTTTATGGTCCTCCCTCCGGCATCAGCCGGGTTCCGGCGGTTCAGGCCGCCACCCGGTAGGCGATGCACTCCACAATCTCGACGGCCAGGGGCTTCTGGGCCAGCCCGGTGGTGCCGATGACCGCCCGGCAGGGAGGGTTGGGAATGAACTCCCGGTAGACTTCGTTGAGCAGGGGCCAGTTGTCCATATCGGTGAGGAAGACCACCAGGGTCACCACCCGCTGGTAGCCGGTATTGGCGGCCTCCAGGGTGGTCTGCACGTGGCGGAAGGCCGCCCGGTACTGCTCCTCCGGGGTCTCTCCTACAACCACGCCGTCAAAGCCGGAAGAGGTGGTGCCCCGGCACAGCACCTTAATGGCCTTCACCTTGAGCATCCGCGTCAGGTCTTCCTCAAAGTAGTCGCAGTACAGGCCCACCCGGTAGGACATCTGGTCGGTGGACTGGTGCCGGCCATCGGCGATAATCAAGTCCAGCAGCCGGTCGCGCTCCTCGAAGGACAGGGATTGGGCTTCTTCCAGGCTCATGGCGTCCAGCTCTGCCAGGGTGTGGGCCATTTTGCACCGCTCCTTGGGGCGTATTCCAACGCTTCCCCTGGGCTATTCGGCGGAGTTGGGAAGCCCTTCCGCCCCGGTTGCCAGGTATATTATCCCTACAACCGGGCGGACGCAAGGTTTGTCGGTCTGGCAACAGGGCCTGTGCAAAGTCCCCTCGCACCTACGCGGGAGAGGGCTAGGGTGAGGGGGCGTTCCTTCTTACAAAGCTAGCGCCCTCATCCTAACCTTCTCCCGTCAAGGGAGCAGGGACTTCTGAAATCCCTCTCATGGCATTTGTGCCGACTTTGCACAGGCCCTGGTCTGGCAACCGGGGTCTTTCAATTGTCCAGGTGGAGGCTAGCCCGCCCTTCCAGGCAATACGCATTGCCCGACCGTCATTCCGGCGGAGGCCGGAATCCAGGGGTGTGGGGCTTGTGTTGGGTGGGGACGTTAGGCCCTTCGCTTCGCGTGGAGTCACAGGTGCCGGCAGCCACGTCGCAATTCCGGCCCTCGCCGGGATGCTGAGATGTTGACCGTCGGCTACCTGCCCTTTCCGGCCCCTGGCCCTAGCCGCAACTTCCCATGAGGCTGGTAGACCGGCCATCTGGTCGCCGTATTGTATACAAATAGGGCGCAATGTTCATATACAAACGGGGCTGGATGCCAAAATAGCTACTTCTTGCGAAATATTTACCGGATTAGATTATCAATTTCCAGACCAGAACGGTTTAATCTTCCGTAAAGGGACAGTTTATGTTATATTCAGCTTGGATTACTAGGTTTGCCACCACTGCTGTATTCGTCAAAGCATCTCCGGCTGGGCCATTCTATCCAACCAACTTATCCCCGGGTCAGCAGTGTACCTAACGGTCGTGCCGGATGTTGCCATTCCCATGTTTTTGGAAGGCAGCGGATCAGTTTCCCGGCTATCCGGTCCGCAGGAGCAACCGCACTCGCCACCAAGGACCAGGAGAGGCTGGAAAAGGAGGTAGGAAGAAGTGCTTGAAGTCTGGACGCTCAGATTGGTGGGGGCTGGTGGGTTTGGTGTACTGGGTTGGCGACTGGCCAGAGTTGTTCCGGACCTGTATATAGGCCCTGACCGGGTCTTGCCCTGGAGCTTGGTACTGGCCCTGACTGGTGTTCCCCTGGGGGCGCTCATCACCCCATACTTGACCCTTAAACCTTTGCGTAAGAGCCTGGAATACATCAATTCCATTCCCGGGTCCTCGCTGTTGGCGGGCACCCTGGGCCTGATGGTGGGGCTGGTGATTGCCTCACTTATTTCCATCCCGCTGTATACCCTGGAAGGCTGGCTTCGCTGGGGGTTGCCCATAATAGTCAGCTTCGGGCTGGGAGCAGCCGGGGCCTTCCTGGGGGTGCAGCGCAGTCGGGATATGCAGGCCGTATTTCCTTCCCTGGAAAAGGCCCATACCAATGGAACATCGGCGAAGGCCGTTGCCACCCCGGTATTGATGGACACCAGCGCCATCATCGACGGCCGCATTGCCGACCTGACGGGCACAGGGTTCATGGGCGGAATGCTGGTGGTGCCCCGCTTCATTCTGGACGAACTGCGGCACATCGCCGATTCCAGCGATCCCCTGCGCCGCAACCGGGGCCGCCGGGGGCTGGAAGTGTTGGGCCGCCTGCGCCAGGACGACAAGGTAACCCTGGAAGTGCTGGACGTGGGCATCAACAACGGCGATGAAGTGGACTCGCAACTGGTGTTGCTGGCCCAGTCCACCGGGTCCTCCATCCTCACCACCGATTACAACCTGAACCGGGTGGCCGAGGTGCAGGGCGTTCAGGTGTTGAATGTCAACGAGTTGGCTAACGCCCTCAAGTCGGTGGTGCTGCCCGGCGAGGAGATGCGGGTAAACATAGTCCAGGAGGGTAAGGAACCCGGACAGGGCATCGCCTACCTGGACGACGGGACCATGGTGGTGGTGGAGGGTGGACGCCGCTACATCAACGCCTACCACGACGTTAACGTGACCAGGGTGTTGCAGACCGCGGCGGGGCGCATAATCTTCGCCCAGCCCAAGAACCACTGATTGGCCCCGGAGACCTGGCCCGACCGCTAACGCCGCTACCCCCAGGGCCCTTGGGCCGCGTTGGCGAAATCCCCCGTGGACGGGGAACCCTCAATCGCAGGAGTGAGGAGCGCCAGGCCCCGCGCACCAGCCGATAATTTCGAGACCAGGCATCACCCCCCATCCGCCGGGGAGGGGGGTGATGTTTTGTCCCGTTCCTGCCGGTCGGCGGAATTACCCGTGGCTTGGTGAATGCCGGGGGTTGGCCGCTACCCGGAGAATCGAGAGGCGCGGCACAAAGCCCCGGTTCCTTTTCCGGCAACTCAATGCTATCATTAGAAAGTTATAATCCAATCCACCAGCTACCCGCTGGCTCGTACCGAGGAGAACTGAACCAATGACCATGGAAACCGTTAGGCTGGAACTGCAACCCCGGCAGGTTCTGGGCAAGAAGGTGAAGCAACTGCGGCGCACCGGCACCATTCCGGTCCACATTTACGGTCCGGGAACGGACTCGCGGCCCCTGCAGTGCGAGCAGCGGGACCTGCTCTTGGCCTTGTCCAGCGCCGGTGGCAATACCCCCATCATTGTCACCGTCCAGGGAGAGGGGGGCGAGCAGTTGACCTTCGCCCGGGAAGTACAGTGGCATCCCCTGCGGGGCGACCTGCTGCACGTGGACTTCCTGACTGTCCAGGCCACCCAGCGGGTGACGGCCCAGGTGCCCATCAGCTTGGTGGGCGAATCCCCCGGCGCCCGGGAAGCTGGCGGCACCGCCATGCAACAGATGCGGGAACTGTCGGTGGAGGCCCTACCCCTGGACATTCCCCACGAAATTGAAGTGGACCTGTCCCAGCTAACCGACCCCGACGGGGTAATCCGAGCGGCGGACCTGCCCCTGGCTGCCAACATCACCCTGTTGGCTGACCCGGAGGAGGTGGTGGTGCGGATAGAGGTAGCGGCCCTGGAGCCGGATGCGCAGCCGACGGGTGCCGAAGTCGAGGAAGAGGCCAGCCCGGAGTAGTCCGCCCTTCTCCCCCACGGGCGGGGCGTTGGGCCAGGGCCAGCAGGAGAATTCGCCCGGTTGGCAGGTACTGCTAACCCATGTGATGTATGGAGGTTGCACGATGTACTTGGTCTATATGGGAGAGTCGGGAAACACGGGAAACAGTGTCAACGACCCGAATCAACAACACCACGTACATGCCGGAATTCTGGTTCACGAGAGCCAGAGCATTGCCGTGAATGGCGAATTCAACGCCCTTTACCGTCGGCACTTCGGCGGCCCCCCGGGCGAGGCCGCCGGCCCCAAGGGGCTGCGTCCCGCGGATGTGTACCAGGGCCGGGGCTTCTTCAGTTCCTGGGCTCCCGCCAAGCGGGCGGAGCTAATCCAAGACTGTTTGAATATCCTCATTCGCCGGGAGACCCCGGTCATAATCTCCTACGTTGACAAGAAGGAGTTTATCGCTGCCAAGGCCGACCCCGCCAACATCTACGCCACCGCTGACACTGCCACCGAATCGGCGATTAACCGTTTCTTCTTCGCCCTCAACATGTTCATGGACGAAATGAGCATCACCGATATGAACCCGGACCAGATGATGAACAGCGAGTGGCCCATGAAGGACTACACCCTGGTGGTGGCCAACGAGTCCCAGTCGGTGCAATCGCGGTACATGGACGAATTCCTCCACAGCGAGTACGAGTTGCCCTCTTCATCGGTCATGGAGGACATCTGCTACGTTGGGGCTGGGGACTCGGTGTGCGCCCAACTCGCCAACATGTGCGCCTACTTCACCCGACGCTGGCTGCAAGACCCCACCGGCTCCCACGGTTACTTTGAAACCCTGCGGGACGGACGGGTAATCCAGGTCATGTACCAAGTCCAGTTCTAGGGGGCCAACCGCCTTCGGGCTAACCTGCCGGGAAAACTACGGGGGCGTGGGCTTGCGCCCCTGTTCTTTTTGGGAAACCGGTCTTCTGCCTTACCCCACCCCTAGATTCCCGCTTTCGCGGGAATGACGGAGAGGTGATTTCCCTTCCGCCTACGGACAGTCCAACCCTCATTCAAACCTCACCCGGTGACGCAGCCAGGCGCTGAGCAGGTCCACCCCAATGACCAGCAGCAGGTACCACAGGATAATCAGGAACACCTCGCTGTAGTGGAAGAAGCTCAGGCTCAAGCGGAACTCCCGCCCCAGCCCCCCGGCGCTGACAAACCCCACCACCACCGTGGTGCGGATTACCACCTCCCAACGGTAGAGCAGATAGGTGGTGAACTGGGGCAGGGCCCGGGGCAGAATGCCGTAAAGGAACATCTGCATGTTGCTGGCCCCGGCAGCCCGCAACGCCCGGGCCGGCGCTGGGTCCAGGTTTTCCACTACCTCGGCGGTCAGGCGACCCACAATGCCGTAGTTGTGGAGTCCCAATGCGATGGCCCCCAGTAGGATGCCCGGCGAAAGAAAGAAGACGATTATCATGGCCCAAACCAGCTCCGGGATGCCCCGGGTGAAGGTGTAGCTCATTCGCACCACGAAGTAGAGGACTTTCGCCAGGCGCGGGGGAGACCCGCCTAATTCGCCGCTGCTCACGTTGCGGGCCGCCGGCATCAGGGTCAGCAGCGCGCCCGCGCCGGCGATGCCGATAGCCAGCACGCTCATGGCCAGGGTGTGGTAGGCCAGCTTTCCCTTCTCCCACCACTCTCCCGGCTGCAGAAAGGCCCGAGTCCCCGGGGAATTGGCCCCCAGCAACTGGCCCGCAAACCTGGCGGCGTTGCGCCAGGGCTTGGCGGTGAACAGGTCGGCCAGACCGCTGTCGCCTTCCAGCAGGATGGACCCCCAGGAGACGGCCACCAGCAGCAGAAACGCGTAGAGCGACCCCCGGGCAAAAGTCATGGGCCGTCGCCGCACCCGGTAGGCCCGCACCACTGCCCCGAGACTAATCATGCCAGCAGGCTTCGGCGCACCCGGCTGCTCCACAGGTCAATGACCACGATCAGGGATACCAGGAACAGCAGCAGCGTCCACACCTGGTCGAAGAGCAGGTCGTGGAGGGACAGGTGGAGTTGGTAGCCCAGTCCCTGGATTCCCACGAAGCTCATTATGGCGGCGGAGCGGACAGCGCACTCAAAGCGGTAGAAGGTGTAGCCCAGCAGGTCGGGCAGGGACATGGGCAGGTAGCCGTAGAAGAGCAGCCGCAGGGGAGAAGCCCCGGCCACCCGCAGCGCCCGCAGGGGTCCGGGAGGCACGTCCTGGAGCAGGTCGGCGTAGATACGTCCCAGGATGCCCCCGTAGGGCAGTCCCAGGGCAATAATGGCGGCCAGGGGAGACAGGCCGATGGCGCTTACCAGCAGCACCGCCCAGACCAACTCATGGACGGCCCGCATCCCGCCCAGCAGCAGGCGGCTGATGGTCATCAGGGGGGCCCGTAGGCCCGAGGAGGGGTCCCAGGCCGTCCCCGAGGCGATGACCCCCAGGGGGATCCCGATAGTCAGGGCAACGGTGAGCCCGGCAACGGCGTAGGCCAGGGTCTGCCAGCTAGCCCTGAGGCTGATGGCGAGAAATTGGGGCGACAGGTCCGGTGGAAACAGGGCCAGGAGAAAGCTCAGGGCCGCCGGCCCGCCTCCGCTGTGGACCAGGGGGCCATTCCAGTCGATGCTGGTCAGGCTCCAGGCAAAGGCGCCCACCAGGAGGAGGGTGAGCAGATGGCGGCTCTCAAGAAGCTTCAGCGATGACCTCCGGGGCGAACTGGTCCAGGTCGTACAAGCGGTCCAGCATTGACTCGGTGGCCGCCGAGGTGGGGACATCGAACTCCAGACCGCTCCGCCACAGGCCAATGACCCGGGAGCAGTACTTTTGGATCAGGTAGGGGGAGTGGAGGCTGACCACCAGGGTCTTACCGGAGCTGGTGGTCAGATTGGTCAGCAGGGCCAGCATCTCCTCGGCCCGGGCCGGGTCCAGGGACGCCACCGGCTCATCGGCCAGGATGAGCCGGGGCGACTGCACCATCAGGCGGGCAATGGCGACCCGCTGCTGTTCGCCGCCCGACAGATGGGAAGTGCGCTCGTAGATTTTGTCGGCAATGCCCAACTGGGCCAGCAGGTCCTGGGCCAGTTGGCGTTCCTGGGGCCAGACCAGGGATAGGATGGACTGGAAGAGGCCCCACTGGCCCAGCTTTCCCGCCAGCACATTGTGTATTACCGGCAGGTGGGGCACCAGGTCGTACTGCTGGTGAATCATCCCCACCAGTTGGGCCAACTCCCGGCCGGTCTTCAACCCGGCCAGGGAATTGCCGCCGATGGCAATCTCCCCCGTATCCGGTTGGACGATGCCCGCCAGCAGGTGCAGCAGGGTGGTCTTGCCGCTGCCGCTGGGGCCGGCCAGGGCCACCGTCTCCCCGGATTCGATGGTGATGCTCAGGGGAGAAAGGGCCCGCACCCGCTGATAGCTCTTGGATATACCGGTCGCCGCCACCAGGGGGCTGGGGCTGGATTGGTCTGACATCACTGAATCATACCCAGGGAGCGGGCCACGTCTTCAATGGCCTGGTAGTTCTTGTTTTCCGTGGCGATGAACTGTTCCGTGCTGAAGAGTTCCAGGATTTCCCCGTGCTCTTGCGGGTTCAGCTTCAGCAGGGCCGCCTGCAACTTTCCGGTGAAGCCCTCCCCATACACCTGGTCCAGGTTGGCCCGGACCGTCCAGTTGTAGTCGAAGTAGTCGGGAGTGGTATGGAACTCCCGGACCCTGGTTGGATCGGCCTTGCCGTTGTCCACGGCCCGCTTCCACACATCCTCGTTCAGCGCGCCCACGTCGAAGGAGCCGCTCTGCACCAGCTCCCAGGTCAGGTCATGGGAGCCAGAGAAGTTGGGTACGCTCCTGAAGCCGGTGTCCGGGTCGATGCCCGCCTGGGTCAAGAAGTGACGGGGCATCAGGTGGCCGGAGGTGGAGCTTTCGCTGCCGAAGGTGATGGTCAGGTCGGCGGACTGGGCCGCCAGGTCTTCCAGGGAATTGATGGGCAAGTCCGTTCTTACGATGAACTTGGAGTGAAACTTGGCGTCGCGCTCCCGCTGGGCGATGGCGATGGCGCCTGGGTTCTGCAGACGGGCCTGGACTCCGGTGAGGCCGCCGAAGAAGGCTAGCTGCAACTCGTCCTGGGTGAAGGCGGTGACCACGGCGGCATAGTCCACGCTGGGAACGTACTCGACGTTGACGCCCAGTTCCTGGGAGAGGTAGTCGGCGAACCCTTGGTAACGTCGGGCCAGGCGGGCGGTATCCTGGTCGGGAATTCCCCCAACTTTGAGGAGGGGAAGACCATCGGCGGCACTGTTGCCGCAGCCGACCATAGCCAGGGTCAAGGCCAGTAGGAACAGAAGGATGAAAAATAGGAGGGTCCTCTGACGCACGTTGAAAACTCCTGCCAAACAAATATAGGGGTTGCTGCCCGGAGTATGCCCCGGAAAGGGGGCATGGTACTCCAACGGAATACCTTGGGGCAGGATGGCAGAAGGTCTGGCTGGGAAAGCCCTAACGCGCCAGATGGATGAGGGAAATAGCTGTCCGGTGGGACCGCCAGCCGATCCAAGCCCCGCGGTCTCCGGCTCAAGTAAAGCCCGTGGTAAGCAGGTGTAATGCCGGGGAGGGTGGTATTGCCATACCAGCAGTCTAATTTAGCGGTTGGAATTTTGTCAACGTCTGGCAAACAGCGCAGGTAGGGTGCCGTGTTAACCAGGGGTTAACCGTGGCTAGCGTCGAAGGGAATCTATAAACGTTTGGGTGAGTTGGATTCTCTCATCGGTCTCTTGCCAGAGGTCTGAGTGTGGTCTCATTCCATGGTATAGTCGAACCAAGACACCTTCTGACTTGGCAACCACAACCGCCGGTATGAAATCACTATCTCCGGCCACAAGGACTGCCTCTTGAATGGTTTGTTTGGCGGCTAGTTGCACCAAATCCACACCCAGCAAAATATCTACTTGTTTCTGCTCATATCTTGGCCGCCCGGATTGATCGTTGCCTCGGTAGGCTAGTCGGCCAAGTCGTACAGTGTACCTGGGGAGCCTCTCCAAAGCGGTGAAGAACCGCCTTTGACCCGAATACCTGGTACTCTCCTCTTCGGTAGGTGGGTTACTTTGATAAGACGGACAATGGTAGTAGTACGTTCTGAGGATGCTTGACTCCCCCGCCAAAGCATCGGACAGTCGTTGATAGTCAATCTGGACGTTTTGGAACTCTTCTCTGAGGACGTTATCCAAATACGCACCATCTATGAAGATAGCAACTCGATTAGGCACGGCATTTCCTAGAATAGGGAAAGCGGCACGGATAACCCATGCCGCTTTAACGGTTGAATACTAACCTAGCGTGCGCCAGTGACGGACACTAGGGAACATACTACCACTATCTTAACACCTCCATCCCGGCTTTTCAACTCTATATGGTCAAATTCTTGTCTAAGGCTAACCCCAAGCCAGGGCAATCGTATATTGGATTGTGAGGGACCCGTCATTCCGGCGAAGGCCGGAATCCAGCTCCCCGATTCAACAGTACCGTCGACTGTTGGGACCGTTCGCCAGGTATGGGTTCCGGCCCGGTCCGGCAACGGGGCCGGCTCTTCGTCGGAATGACGGTAAGCTCGGTGTTAGTATGCGATTGCCCTGCGAGTGGACCCAGGTCTCTCAAAAGTCCTTGCCTGAGTATAGCTCCGGTCACCCTGAGCTTGTCCAAGGGCCGGTACGTGGTTCGACAGGCTCACCATGAGCGGGTCCGCCCGGATAATCGAAAGACCCTGACCCCAAACCGCGCCGGTGGACACGGCTACGGGCCATTGGCTATAATGGTCTGCGGCTCGGGTAGGGGGACGGTACGGCCACATCCCTACCGGCCCGTCCTGTACCCAGGGGCCGCAGGCCCGCCTAGCTGGAGAGGTGCCGGAGTGGACGAACGGGCGCGACTGGAAATCGCGTAGGGGCTAACCAGCCTCTCGAGGGTTCGAATCCCTCTCTCTCCGCCAGCATACCCTATCCCCTCAATCTCAATAACGTCCCTTTTCGCCCCTTTTTAGCTATAATAGTGTATCAATACGGGCTTCCTTGCGGCCTGTAAAGGCCGGGGAATTCCGGGGTAGTCTGACAAAAAGTGGTACACGTTATAGAATGCACAGACACTCCATGGGCCGTTGGCGAGGCTGCCCTGGCCCACACCCTGGGCAACAGCACCGAGACAGCCTACGCCAGAAGCGACCTCTTCGAGCGGCGCCGGGTGTTGATGGAGGCTTGGGCCGAATACCTGACCACCATCGGAGTACAACTCCCACGTCCCATCTAGCAGACCGTGGACCCAGGGGAGTCTTCCGGGATCTGCATGAGGGCCTCACCTCACCAGCCTGAGTCACCCTGCGGGTCACTCGAAGGTTCGCGTAGGGCTGCAAGGAGTCTCCGATCTTCGGAAGTCCGCAGGTCGCCCAGACAATTTTGCCTCGTGTCGCCGAGGCGGACTATCCGATAGCCCCAATGCTATTTCGTCTGGGCGTAGCGGCTGTCCAGTTGGTTCAAATCGGTCCTCGCTGTCCACAGCAGTGCGGGCATGGGATATAGATCTCGGTCTCGGGAGAGCCCGAGCGTTGCAACGACTGGATTGGTTCGTTTACGGAAACGGATTCTGTTCCTTTGAGTGGGTCGGTGGCCGTTCCAGGGGACCTGCGTGGTCTCGGACCATGGCAGATTGGCCGCTCACGAACCCGAGGGCGCGCGTCCACGATTTCTCCTCCTTGTGCTGCACGAGGCGGGTTGCCACGTTCTCGGACAGCCCGATGTACAGCCTCTGGTCATGCGCCGGTGTCCGGCTTTCCAAGAGGTATACGCCGGACCGGTCATTAGGGGGAGCTTGGGGGTGGTGTGGGAGGGCCAGTCATTAAAGGGGTGTAGACTCCGCCGTGGCTGAAGATATTGTCTATGGGATGCCCGCAATCTCGAATTGGAGTGATTCCGATAGTATTACCGCGCCCGGTTTGTCGGGTGGGTGTGCTGGGGGAGTGGTCCGAACTCTCGTAGAGACTTTGTTGTCAATGACTGCCTAAGATATTCTCGCGAGACGGCTCCAGTCTAGTCGTGGGGTCTTGGTGACGGTTGTGACGGATAATTTGGCTAATTCACTAACGGTCACGGCGAAAAGAACTGGCATATACGGTGCGAGGGAACCCACCGGTTTGGTGGAGTCGGAAATAAAAGCAGGGGCATGAAGTCCATGCCCCTGCTCGCCGTGCCGCTCTTTGCAAAGGTCAGTTTCGCGAGTACAAAGTCCTACCAGTCGTTGTCGTTCATCTGGAATTTCTCCCAGACCTCCGTCCCCGGCGCGGTATACCCGTTGGTCATGACGTGTCCCGGCAGCGGGTACCCCGGGTTCGGCGATACGGGCAACGCCCTGAGCGGGAGGCGCCCGTCGGTCACTGACAACCCGTTGCTCATCGGCGTGCCGTCCATCTGAAACCGCACGAACATACGCTCTCCGGCAAAGGTCTCCATGACGAGGGGACGGTCGTCGCCGGGATCGAGCTTCCGTTTCAATGATCCCCTTGGCCATCAGTTGGCGGGTCGTCGGGGACCACGTACCCGGAGGCTTCCCATCTGGAGACCCTGGGAGTCATGGCGTACACCCCGGGCTGAATCACGTCGGACTTGTAGACCTGCACTACGACCGGACCGATCAGGCGGCGCTGCATGTAGTCGGCGCCGTGCCAGTAGTTGGGGAACTGCTGGTGCATCTCCTCATCATCGATCGCGCCCCGGCGGGCGGTGAAGCTGAAACCCATCCGAGTTGTCTCCTTCAGGTCCTCCTCAAACCTGATGAGCCAGCGGTTTGGGTCGTCGAAGGCCGCCCAGCAGTTCTGGAGGGATATGACAAAGGATACAGCGTAGTAGGTCAAGGAGGGTTCCTCTCCCGGCAGGGCCAGGGGCAGCTTGGTCGCGTTATACGAGGTAACCTTCAGGATGGGCAACTCCGGGTGAACGAACTCCCAGTAGGTGGTCGGCGTACGGAAAGTGTCCTCTTCGAGTTCCAGTTCTACGTCACTGGGCCAGCCGTAGACCGGGGTCCGCGGAATCAACCGGGTTTCCCGTTTCATTTCTAGCAACGCCGTCCAGGTCCCGATACTTAATGAGCTTCCGGTTCAACCTTCCCTCCGACTCTCCCCATTGGCAAGATTCCAAGTTGCCCACCTGCGGCGGGTAACCGAAACAATTTCTGACACATATACGAGTCTGAAAACCCCTCATTTGGGCGGGCTTGAATCCCCATTTATGACAAACGGCGAGACGAGGATGGGAAAGTTGGGCAAAATAATTTATAGGAGCCAGTTATCCGCTGTTCTGAAGTCAATCGAACAAAAGTCCGTGATGGCAGGCTAGATAGCCTCAAATTAACCAAGAGGAAACCCTATGCAGGAAGGTAATCCTAGGAATAATCAAGTGCCGAGCACCGGCGACGAAATCCTTGCCCGGCACCCGCTCAGCACGGTTTGGGGAGATATGCTACACGAGGACTACCAGCAGTTGGTTGCGTCGCTCCGGAAAGGCGGCGAGAGTCCTACGATCGTCACTCTGGACGGGCAAGTGCTCGACGGATGGCACCGGTACCTTGCTGCCCAAGAAGTGGGCCTGACCCAGAAGCTTATCGAATATCAAGGGAATGACCCTGCTGGTTACGTAATAAGAAAGCACACCTGTTATCGACAGGTACAGCAAGACAGGTGTAAACAAGGGAAGCGCAAATAGCGTCAAATCAATTGACCTAGAGGCCGATTCCTAATCTGCTATGAAGGTCTGGATAAACGGTGGTTCCGACAGCCAGCATTTTCAGGAATGGCCCGGAACAAGGAACCTCACAAAGTCAAAATGCCGTAGCCTCTTCATGCATTTGACACCTTTGCACTTTGCTTCCGCCAAAGGGAATGCGGTAGAGGCCCAGTTGCTCCTGGATGCCGGCGCGGACCCGTCGATGGCGGACCGTTTCGGGGAGACCCCGCTGCACCCGGCGGCGACGCGGGGCTTCAACGAGATTGTACAACTCCTAACTCAGTCCGGAGCGGACCCCAACGGGGCCGATACCATGTCCCAGTCAACCCCGCTGCATCGGGCGGCCCGGGGCGGTCATGCCGAGGTAGCCTGGCTGCTGGTGGAGTCCGGAGCGTCGGTGGATGGCCCCAACGAATGGGGCCGGACGCCGCTGCACGTAGCCGTTGCCTACGGCCATGTCGAGATCCTGCGGACTCTGGTAGAACTGGGGGCTGAGGTCAATGCCCGGGACCATCGGGGAGAAACCCCGCTGTTCCGGCCAGTCTTTCTACAACACCTAGATTGCATCGGGGTTCTGATCTAACTGGGCGCCGATGTGAACGCGCGGGACGAGAACGGGGAACCCCCGCTGCACGTCGCAGCGGGGATGAACCGGGATAAAGCCGCCCGGCTACTGATCGGGTCGGGGGCTTCCCTAGAGGCCACCAGCAATGAGGGTATCACCGCCCTGGACACCGCGTTGACCAACACCCACGTCCATGGCCTTGAACATAACGCCGAGGCCGCCCATTGCTGTTGGAAAAGGGGGCGACCATAGACCCCCTGCGGCTGCCCGTTGGGGACCGGCACGTATTGTGGCCTCAGTTCACTCCCCAACGGTTGTTGCAGGCTGACGGTAGCCTGGATTACGCTAAGCTGCCGGAATTTACCGAGGCCGAGAGGAGAGACGTGCCCCCAATCGGCGATTGCGGATTGCCCACCCACAGCCATGTGATGACGAGCGTTTCCGTTATCCACGATGCCGCACTGAAAGATATGCCCTGGTCGATCGAGACGCTGCTCAAAGCCGGGGCTTCTCCCCATACTTCGTCTGAAAGGCGGCCCCCGCTGCACGAGGCGGCGAGGAGAGGGAATATAGAATGCGCCCGGGTCCTGCTTAACGGGGGCGCCGACATAAATAGGTCCAATGGAAGGACTAGAGAACACCCTAACGGTACGGAGGAAACGGCTTTATATGAAGCTTTTCTCACCGACCAACGAGAAATGGTCGAGTATCTCCACAATAGAGGAGCGGCCTGGCCACACAGGGACAGCGTCAACCTGGATTGGTTCCGGGAGTGGTTTCAGGAAAATGTCGGCTCCGGCACAGGAGAATAATTGCTGAGTGCCAGGGTAGGTTGAACTCTCAATGGAGCGTATCTCGACTGAAAATTTGAAAGAGATTCTAGCCCGCCACGAGCTATGGCGGCGGGGCCGGGAGGGTGGCGTCCGCGCCGACTTCTAGGAGAAGGACCTGGACGGGTGTGCATTGAACGCCGCCAACCTGCGGGAGTGCACCCTGGGGCGGGCCAGCCTGTCCCGGGCGCAGCTGGCCGAAGCCGACCTGCGGGGCGCCTATCTAGGAGAGGCGGTCCTGAGGGGGGTGAACCTCCAGGGTACGGACCTGCGGGACGCCAATCTGACTGACACTGACTTGTATGGCGCCGACCTACGGGGCGCGGACCTGAGAAGGGCTAACCTGCGGGGCGCCAACCTGTCCCAGAGCCACATCGACAATGTGGACCTGCGTGGAGTGGACTTGCGGCGGGTCAACCTGGGAGGAGTTACCGGCCTGGCCAAGGCGGCGCTGTTCCGGGTCAAATTGGCCGGGGCGCTGCTGAAGGGAGCCGACCTGGCGGGCGCGCAGCTCATGGGAGCGAACCTGCAGGGGGCGAGCTTGGAAGGTGCAGACCTCCAGGGGGCGGACCTGACCAAGGCCAACTTGCAGAAGGCACTGCAGAAGGCACTGATGAGAGGCGAATTTGCGGGGGCCATCCTGGTGCATGCCAAGGTGGAACGAATCCAGGCTATGGGGGCCGACCTGACCGGCGCCGAACTTCGAGGCTGCAACCTGATCGGGGCCAGGTTGGAAGGATCTGTCCTGGAGGGAGCAGACATGGTGGGAATAATCACCAGCGGGAGGCGGGACGAGGATTTGACCAACCTGCTGACATCTTGGCCCGGGGAGGCATCCTGCTGGACTCGGAGGACTTGGTATGAACCAATGCGCAACCCTTATCCCTCGGAACCTCGGTTAAAACAAAGGAGGACTCAACATTTTTAATCCGTTTTCAAAATTGCTAATACTACAGTCGTAGATATTGGCTGAGGTGTTTCAGGCGGCGCTGGTAGTGGCAGTGGCGGGCCCTGGCTTGGTGGCGCCGTCTCCAACGGGACCATGCCAGCGCCGATTTGTTCGAGAGAACAGGCTGCCAGATCAACCGGTAGAGCAGCCGGCGTATCTCGGGAATCGTCAACGGTATCAGGGATTCATCCCACCCTGGCTCTCCCCTTTTTTGCCGTTGAAACAGGCGTTGGCCTGTTGCCGGACCACCGCCAGATAGGCATGGGCCAGCATCGCCAGGGTGATGTGCCGGTGCCAGCCCTCCCATTTCCGCACTTCATACTGGTCCAACCCTACCTATCCCTTGGCTTCCTCTCCTTGGTCTTCGACTTGCCCTTCTCTTCTCCTAGCCAGGTAGGTCCCAAAAGGCAACGTGACCTTGACGTGCTCAGCATCAGCGTCATAAGCATTAGCGATGAGTTCCGCGAGGACGGCCGAAACCCTGTCATACATCTGGATACCCAGCTTGTCGATGGTCAGCCGGGAAATCCGCATGGTGTATTTTTCGTCTGTGGCCTGCATTACTATCCCTCAATTTTGGGGTAGGAGGAGGCAGAAGGATAAGTCCCTGCTCGCCCCCATGTCCAGCAAGTTCTGGTTGGCACGGCTGTCCAGCGTTAGCAGCCGCTTTCCATCAGCAGCAAGTCGGTGGGCAAACGCTTCGGTCTTCCCTCCGGGAGCAGCATGGGCTATGAAGACTTTGGCGGCCAGAGAAGCTATCAATTCGTTGCGCCGATCCGCAGTATCCGTCGTTGGGCGCCGTTGGTGCGGTGGGAAAGGAGACAGGACCAACAGCCGTTCTTCTTCCAACGCAGAGCGCCAATCGGACGGTATCCGCATATTCTCTATACTGCGGGCCGGGCAGATGACCACGGGCTGATTTCCCCGTAGCAGCAGGCGCAGACACTCCTTCTCCAGCGGAGTTTGAAACCCGCCGATGACTGGCGTCCCGGCGTCCCGCATGGCCCGCGCTAGGTCATAAGTCTTGAGGATGAGGTCGCCGGGGCAACGCACGGAGCAAAACAGGGCAGTCAGCGTCTCCTCTATGAGCCGCAGATTCCCTAATGTCTCGGTTGTTGGCGGTAGCCGGTCAAGAATCATAGTTGTACAAACAACCTTTGGCGTCTATCCGATGCTCGAATCGTCCCACGCTACTTCGGCAGCCAAATACTCGTGCTGCACGAGTCTCACAAGTAGTTCCCCACGGGTTTGAAATACAGCGAAGCGATATACGCCAGGTTGAACTTCGACCCATCCCCCGGGCTGCAAGTCGCTGCCTACCATGCGCTGCATCATCCTACTGCCCATTTCCGGCCAAAGCAGATCATCTGGCAAATCCTCAAATACGTCCCTCTGCTGGTCTGCAGGCGTCCGCATAAATCGGCCCGCTTCCAAGTGGCGTCAGCGCTCCCACGACTTGCGCTCACTCTGGATATAAGAGTCCGCCTCGTCGGCGGTCTTGAAAAGGCGTCGTCCCGGTGCCTCGGCGAGGATGTCCAGCGCCGACCGGCGCGGCGTTGGCGCTGAAGGCGTCACTACCACATCGACCGTCTCCCCTTCGCGCAGGTCTTGGTCCACGATTTCGATTTTGCCGCCGGGCAGTACTGTTGTCTTAAGGTGCAACTCCTGGTACATGTCTCTCCTACGCCTCATTCACAAAGCTAGCTTGAGAGTCCAGCTTCAGCCAACTGTTAAGCCTTTTGATAAGCCATCGGGCCATAGGGGCCCCGACAATCAATGTTTGGGCGATTGCGACAATGAGAAAAGTAACCAATAGCAAATACTGCATAGTATCTGGACTAAATGGCACAAAGACCGGCACTGTGGTGGAACCACCAATGGTAGTAGCATAACGCTGAATTGTTGCCTCCAAGGCAAAAAGCATTCCTAGCAACACGCCGAAATAAAACCCGACAACGATTAAGACATAAACTAAGTGTCCTAATACCCATCCAAGCGCTTGCCAGAGTGTTAGCGATTTCCACGGATTATTCTCTGCGGTAGCCTGCCACCATGCAGAGAAACTGGCGTAAGCACCTAACAACAAGGAACAGAGGAACCACATATCTACAAGGTCGCTTGTGATAAATGGTGTTTTGGGGTCCCAATTGTAAGTGTGACGAAAGGCACTCACAGCCAGCACTATCCAAATAACGATCCAACTCCTGAAAAAGAAGCGCGCAACTCCTTGCCCGTTATCTTTCATTGCTCTATATCCCGCTTGTTAGTTGGGTGCTTATCTTCTTCCGGTATCCGCAAGCCCGTTCCCCGAGGTACCCATCACCCCTCCCGCCCCATGCGGTACTTGATGTCGTAGTTGATGATGAAGTCCAACTCCTCCTCGGTGAAGCCGTAGTGCTTGGCCAGCACCCGGTCTATTTCGTCGATGATGGGCTTGGCAAGTTTCGGGGTGAATCGTTGGTAGCGCACGTTCCCTCCGACGTTGTAAGAAGCAGAAGCAACATCGGACGTTTCTTCGAGCCTATTGGTAATCTGCTGAGCAAGTTGGCTGAAATTGGCGCCGCCACCCGTGACGGAATTCGGTATCGGTAATGATTCCAAGTCGGACGGGTTGAAATCCCGGCAATTGGTTCGAGCCTGATATAGCCAGTAGTGGAGCGTACTCCACAGGCAACAAAACGCGTTGTCTCTCACGAGCGCACTTGGAAAGCAAACACTGTTTTCCCGGGTGGATGATCCTTCAATTTCATCCCGCCAGAACCGGGGTGGTGAAGTGGTGAATGTGAACCAATGACCTACTCCGGTGATTTTGTAATAAATCCGGTTCTCAGTAGGCTCAGAAGTTATCATGCTTCCGAGTGTCTTGGGCTGACTTAGAAATCATCTCAAAAGACAAACGGTCTGAAATGGAGAACGCAATCACGGTTTGGTTAAGATAGGGGAAACGTGTGTGGTGGTGGATGATGGGAAAGAGCGAGACTCTGCCGACGATATGGGAAATCCCGGATGGTCTGTGGGAGCAGATACACCCGGTCATTCTGAAAATGGACGCGCCCAAGTCCACAGGGCGCAAGCGCGCTGACCCGAGGCGAATCCTGGATGGCATCATATTCCGGATGCGCAGCGGTTGCCAGTGGAACCGCCTGCCCAAGGAACTGGGCGACGACAGCACCATTCACCGGACCTTCCAGCGCTGGGTGCAGCTTGGGGTGCTGGAACGCATCTGGGCGTTATTGATCGAGGAGTGTGAGGAATTGGGTGGTGTGGACTGGGAATGGCAGGCTGCGGACTGCGCCATAGGCAAGGCGCGTTTCGGGGGGGCGCCGTCGGACGCAACCCCACGGACCGGGGCAAGGCCGGCAGCCAGCGGAGCGTCCTGGTGGACGCCAGCGGAGGGCCGCTGAGCGTGGTGGTGGCCGGAGCCAATGTTCACGACACCAAGCTGCTGGCGCTGACCTTGGAAAGCATAGTGGTGGAGCGTCCTGGTGGTGATGAAGGGACTCAACATCTGTGTTTGGACAAAGGATACGACAATCCAACGGGCCACCAGGCGGTGGCGGCGCAAGGGTACCGTGGACACATCCGGCGCATAGGGGAGGAGAAACTGGACCCCCAGGGGGTAAAACGCTATCCCGCCCGCCGGTGGGTTGTTGAGCGCACCCTGGCCTGGTTATCGAAGTGCCGTGCGATCCTGGTGCGCTATGACAAGAAGGAATCCAACTACATCGGCCTGATCCAATTGGCGTGCGCCCTGCTCTGGTACCGCCGCCAGTGGCAACTCAAGTTTTGAGATAGTTTCTTAGCACCTTGTCATATATGCCCAACTCGGTTCCCGACCGAAACTTAGGGATTACAGCATCCGGAAGGGAAATGGAGACCTGTTCGTACTGCACGAGATCAAGAAGAGTTGATGACTCTTCCCTATACCATTTGTGGTATCTGGTGGTTGCGGTCAAGGCGTTTGGCTCGGCCTTGCCGGTCTGAGACAACACGATACAAACGCGACAGTGATCCATTCCTTGGAACAACTTCGAAGGTCGATCATCGAAGGTCGCAAAAGCGTTAAAGGCTGACCGCTTATGAAGTAGCGCCCGCAGGGGAGACATCCGTTGGGTTGAAACTACCGGCGCTTGAACGATAAAGCCGAACCTTCGGTTTGTGCTGAGAAGGTCAAGGCTTCGTTCAGTACAAAGCGCATAAAGATTGCCAGAGCGCTCTACGGATAGTCCCTTGACTTGGTATTCCTTACGTACCTTGCTGTACTCGACATACGGCGGGTTCCCCACAACCACGTCAACCCCACCCTTGCTCATAATCCCGTAGAATTCGACGAACCAATGGAAGGGCTGGTGGCTGGACTGCCAGCGGTCATAGGCCGTCGAGTCTTTGGTCGAAACTCCGTAGTCGGCGGCCAGGTAGCGGTCCAGTTCTTCGCGGAGGCTGTCCAACCGGGAGCGCAGGGCGGCCTTATCTCCTGCGGTTACTTCCCCGCCCAGCGCGGTCTGCTGCTCCCGGAATTGGTCGAAGGCCCGGCTGGCGATTTCCGCGTCCTCCTCGATGCGCTCCAACGTCTTGCGTTGCTCTTCGTCGAGAGCGCGGAACTGCTTCCCGTCGGGAGTAATGGTCATGGCCCGGCGCACGGCATCCAGGGAGGTGAAGCCCACCAGAGTGTTGCCGGCGCGGATGTTGAAGTCGATGTCGGGCAGCGGCTCTATCTGGTCGTAGCTCTCCAGTTGGGCCACCAGCTTGAGGAAAAGGCGCAGCTTGCAGATTTCCACCGCCTCTTCCATGATGTCCACGCCGTAGAGGTTGTTCAGGACGATGGACTTGAGGATGAAGTACCGTTGGCTGGGATGCCGGTCGGCCTGCTCCAGCACGGCGCGGAAGTCGCTCATTGCCTGCGGGTGACGGGGCCGTTGGGTCCTTTCCAGGTCGTCTAGGAAGCCCCGCATACCCTCCAGGCAGGCGGTATAGAGAGGTTCGAGGATGTTGAGCGCGGCGAAAAGGAAGGCTCCGGAACCGCAGGTGGGGTCCAGCACCGAGACTTCCCGCAGCGCGTGCCAGAAGGCGCGCAAAAGCTCCGGTCCTTCGCTCTGCACGATGACGTCCAGGGCGAACCGCTCGGCATCCAGGTTCAGGGTGATGAGGTCGTTTACGTCCGAGACCTCTCCCGCCGCCAGCTTGTCCCGGACTTCCTGGTAGCGCCGTCGCCGGGCCACCACCTCGCGCCAGGTTTCAGTGGGTAGGGCGTAATCACCGGGGGCGGGACGGTTCCAGCCCCCGCGCCGGGATACTTCGTCGAGGCCGACGGCGATGTCCTCCGGCAGCTCCAAAGCCTGTTCCAAGCGCGCCGGGTCCGCGTCCTGGGAGTAGGTCCAAGCCATGCCGTGCCCCACGGCGGGGTAGATGTAGCGGTCGGGGTCGTCCTGTAGGAGACGCCAGACACCGCCGCCGGGATTGAAGGCCACCGGGCATTCCTTCCTGGCGGCGTCGAACAGGAAGGGAATCACGGCGTTGCGGGTGATGTAGCCGGTGATGTCCTCCTTGGTGTAGTAGGCGCCCATCTGCTTCTGGTTGACGTACTTCTCGAAAATGTAGCCCAGCACATCGGGATTGATTTCGTTATCCTCCCGCCGGGGCCGCTCGTCCAGGTGCCAGCGGTAGCCGTCGAAGAAGCCGAAAACTCGCTCGAACGCTTCGTCGGGAATGCCGATGCCCGGGTTGTCCCGCTCCAGGTCGTGAACGTCGAACAGGCCGCCGTTGAGGAACGGTATCTGACCCAGCAACTCGGTCAACGCGGGGTCCCTTTCCGATTCGGGCTGCCCCAGACCTTCGTGGAACAGCCGCAGCAGGAATTCGCGGTAGAAGTCTTGGAACCGGCCGCCGCCGTTCTGCTGCCGCACCCTGCCCAGACGGTTGCGGAGGTAGTCGGGGTTAGTCGGGGTCTCCGTCCAGGAAACCCTGCTTCTGGACGAAGTAGACGAACATCATCCGGTTGAGCATCAAGGATGCGTACCACTCCCGGTCGCCCTGGGCGGTGATGCCGTCGATGAAATCCTGGAAGGCGGCCAACTCGGCCTTGAAGCGGTCATAGAATTGCCTGGTAACCTTCTCTACGTCCAGGGCAGCGCGGACACGGGATGTTACTTCAGTAATACCGACCCCTGTGACCTCATCGCCCAAAGTGAAAGCAAGCTCCCTGAGAGGCTGCAGGAGGTGGTCCCCGTTTTGGCCTGCGGAGAAGGCAATCTGTCGAAACACATGAGGTTTTCCAGGCTCCCTGTTGGCCCACTGCCATAACTGCGTCGTGCGGCCTGGGTCGCTGAATATTATCAGGTGCTCAAACGTGCGCTTAGCGACCTCGTTCTGTATTTTGCGCCGGACGGGATACTGCGGTATGTTGTTGTCATCGCTAGAATCGCACTCGTAAACAACGAACCCTGCCTTCTCTGCGACGGGCTTCAAGGAATATCGGCGGTTGTTAACCAGAATGGGCAAAGGCTCGGTTTGATAGTAATCCCAGCCCAAGCCTTCCACCAAGAGGTTCTGGAAGTCGAAGGAATGGAGATACGGGCGGAGTTCTTCAACCTGTACTTGCATCAGTTACCCTGTCCTCTTCTTCCAACAGTAACGTCGGGAATCGCAACAATTGCAATATCCTCAAATGGCATAAAATCCCTTCCGTTCTGTGTGACTAACGTGAAAATGCCGTGTACTGCCATCGTGGCGACTATGTTAGCGTCATGCAAGCGCTTGCCACGCAGGCAATGGGTTATCGCCAACTGGCGCAAGCGCCGAGACACCTCTTCGGTCTCGTCAAACAGTTCCAGGCGGCGCAAAATTCGTTTACATTGGCTTCCGCGTCTTGAACGTCTAAGCCGAGTCCATTGTTTTCGATGGGACGGGTAGCCACAACCAAGTACTCGCGCACCACTTGGCCGCTGGCAGCCAAGCGCAGGTCCTGACTGGACACCGCTAGGAGTTGCGTTGCTTCCGAGTGCAACTCACGCGAATCGTCGGTCGCAGTCAAAAGTACGTTCGTATCGACGAACATAAGGTTACCTGCCATCGTCATTATAGATCTCGTCCCTGCTCCAAGATGCATCGTGCCCGGTCGAAACCGTTACGATACTTGGAGAGTACGAAGCCGAGTCTCCCCGCGTCTGGCTCGGCAAGTCGCTGTCACCCTCGAAGAGACCTAAAGAGCATATGATTCGCGGTTCCCGTGCTTCGGGGGCTTGGTTTTCGGTCAGGCATAGCCGGTCTTCGTCCCGCAGGGTGATTACCAATTCCGAGAGTACCGCATCGTCTACACCGCTGCGCAGTTGCCGGTTCAGGGTGTCCACCGCAGACTGCCGCAGCGGGTAACGGTAGATGTCGTCGAGGACCTGGTGCAACGCGGGAACGTCGAAGAGTTGCCCCTTGATGGAATCGGCGTAGGCCTTGAGTCGAGTATAAGTACGGAAGCGCGCTCCGGAGGGCCGCCCCAGTTGGCCGCCAACCCGCTGCTCTTCCCTGGCGATGTGCCTGACCCCCTCTTCAACCAGGCCGTGATGGATTTCGTGGTGGGGTTGTGCTGGCGTGTCCGGCTTGCATTCTGCTGCGGCAAGGATTTCCAGTTGGGACTCGGTGATGCTCTTGCCTTCCCGGTCAACGTAGGCCAGGGCGTCGTTTCCGTCAGGGGTACGCACGAACACCAGGACACCCTCGGGCCGCTGCGCGATGGGCGTGTGCTGCCGCGACGAGAAAATCACATCCGGTAGGTTGGCAACAGCCCGTTCCAGCCTGGGGTCGGCGCTGATGGCATTCTTCCAAATCTGGTAGGCGTGGGACGCCAGGTCCACCTCGCCGTCGGGGTCGCCGTCCAGGATTCCGGCCCGCTCGTGGTAGAGATTCAGGATAGTCTGCTCGTCGGCTTCGCCCTCGAAGAACGATTCGTCGGCGCCCACAACCTCAGCGTTCTGCTCAAGGCGGCGGCGGACCCGGCCGCGCAGGTCAATGATGCGCTCCACCCCTTCGGCGGGTAGGAAGGAATGGCAGAGTATCTCCCCGGCAGTTTGGCCTATGCGGTCAACGCGGCCAGCCCGCTGAATGAGCCGGATGATAGCCCAGGGGAGGTCGTAGTTCACCACGTTGGCACAGTCCTGTAGGTTCTGCCCTTCGCTCAGCACGTCGGTGGCAACCAAGACTCGCAGCTCTCGCTCCGGCGTCACGGTATCCCGTGCCTGGTTGCTGACCGGGCCTGAACCGTCGGGCGAACTCCGTCGGTTCAGCCGAGTTTCCGGTAATACCGGCCATGTCCTTTAAGTCCCGGGACTTGAGCTGCGTTTCAAGATACCGGACTGTATCCGCGAACTGGGAAAACACGAGCACCTTGTGGTCGGAATGAGTCTTTGTGACAAGCGCGCGAAGGGCGTTCAGCTTGGCGTCGTGTTCCGGGCGCCAAGCCCCGTGGGTCTGGAGAATCCCCAACAGGGCGTTGGAGTCCGACTGGAGGTCGGCTTCAAGGGAAGGCGTGAAGAGGTCGGAGCGTAGCCAGCGGAAACGCTTGCTGTAATAGCGCAGGTAGTCTTGGTATATCTCCTCGGCCCGGGTTTGACAGGCATCACTTGTCCAGCCGCTTCCTCCAACGATTTCGTTTTCCTCGGTATCCTGTTCCAGTTCATCCTCTTCTTCCTCGGTATCGAGGAAGTCCAATGCGGTCTGCTGCTCGTCCTCGTCGGTGAACCGCGAGTCGAGAATCTCGGCATCCTGCGTTCCGATAGGCAGAAGCAGGCCGTTGCGGATGGCGTGGAGGAACACGTAGTTGCGGAGCAAATGGCGCTCGACCGAAAGCAGGAAGGCCGAGCCGCTGCTTTCCAGACGCTTGAACAGGTTGGTGCGGCAGAAGCCCATCAGCCGCCGTCCCGCCCTGGACAAGTTCTGAACCTGTCTATTCTCGTCTTCTGTGGGCGGAGTTTTGTGAGAATCGGCCACGTAGTTGCCGAGGCCGTACCTGGGTAATCCAAGATTGTTGATAGTTTCCACAACCTCCGGGGAATAGAGGCGGGCGTACTGGTCGTTGGGGTTTGACTCGTCTATGGCGAACTTGATTGTCTTTGGCACACGGGTGGGGAAAAAGGACTTGGTGCCGTCCTCGTAGGTGAGGAACTTACGGTCCGTGTCCGTGTCCGTGTCCGCGTAATTGTCCTGTATGAAACTGCGGGTCCGGCGCACCAAGTAAAGGCGCATCAGGTCGCGCCAGTCGTCGGGGTAGCCGCTCAGGTCGAAGGCCGCCAGTGTGCGGGGCGAGGCTTGGTGCCGCCTACTGAACTCCACTTCGCCCAACTCACGAAGAAACCTCTCTGGGCGGATTCCCAGGTCCTGGTCGTCCTCAACGAAGACACGCAGTTGGCTGGACAGATCGTGATACGTCTTGTTGTAGGGCGTGGCCGACAGCAGGATGCACTTGCTGTCATTCGCGCGCACGTATTCCTGGATCGTTCGATACCTTCGCCCTTCCCGATTTCGCAGGTTGTGGCTTTCATCGATTACGACTAGGCGATACCGCCGGAGAGTTGGCAACTCCCCGATTACCCTGCTCAGCGAAATTACCCTGCCGCGCAGCCCGTAGTCGTGGGCGTAGTCTTCCCACATGGAAACCAGGTTCTTCGGGCAGATGATGAGTGTCTCTAGGTCGTAGTCGTCCTGGAAAATTCTAGCTACGGCGGTCGCCATCAGGGTCTTGCCCAGGCCCACCACATCGCCGATCAGAACCCCGTTTCGCTTGTTCAGATGATGAGCCGCTATCTTCACCGCTGCCGCCTGGAAGTCGAACAGGCGGTTGCCGAAGACCCGCGGGATCTTGTACTCGGCCAAGCCCGCGCGGGCTTCGTGGGAGAGGTGGTAAGCCATCTTGAGGTAGACGTGAAAGGGCGGGACCAGGGTCTCCCGTGCCCAGCTCTCCTCGATAATCTGTAACAGTTCCTCGGTAATGTCGACGCAGAAACGGTCCTTCCACCTGTCTTCAAACCACTTCTTGAGTTTCAGGCCAGCGTCATGGTCCAGCACGTCCACGTTTAGCTCGCCTTGACCTGCGAGGCCGGCAAAGGTCAGATTGCTGCTGCCCAGGTAACCCACGATTGGATTGATGGGGTCATCCCTGTACAGAAGGTAGAGCTTCGCGTGCAGAGAATGGCGCAGGAAGAGCTTGACCACCACTTTTCCGGCACGAAGCTGCGCCGCCAATTGCCGCAAGGTCTGTTCGTCGGCGTTGGTAGGCGCTCCGATGGTCAGTTGCTGCCGCAGTTGCTCCGCCAACTGGAGCCGCAGGCGATGGGCGGTGCGGTTGTCCATGCCCGGAGATCCGTCCACCAGGTTGAGGGCTTCCCTCAGTTCCTCGTGGGGCGGCCGCTGCATCCCAATGAGCACGCGGCATGGGCCGTCGTCCGGTTCCCATTGGTCAACGTATGAGGCGAGACCTCCCCAGCCTCGGAGGTTGAAGTACCCCACGCAGAAGTCCGCCCGTGACGAGAGGGCGAAAGTATCTTGTAAGGCGGGCAGGAGCTTGGAGTCCTGATTAAGATTGTCGAAGATTCTTGGCATAACCCTTGCTCACTATTCCGGTACGGGAAACTCGCCTATCCAGCGTACGCTTTGGCTGACGAGCGACGCTGCACGGTAAAATCTCTCATCAGCGGTCCAGAATTCGCAGCCCAGGATGTCGGCCTGTGCGAGATAGTGGCGTCATAGATAGCCCACTGGCGATGCTGACTCGCGAGTTGCAACGCCCTGACGTGAAGATCGGGTTCGTCGCGCAATTCGATTCCCGAAGCAAGAAGGTGCTCCAGAAGTCGTATCGCGTCCTCAACTGACAACTCGCCACGCAAGACCCGCCGATGGAGGGCGTTTGTAACCTCCACCGGCATCAGATACGGCGCCGCCGCTTGGATTCCTTCGTTGGTCCAGGACCGGGAGATTGCACGGGCCTTGTCGGAGTTCTCCTCGTTCACCAGCCACTTGAAAGCCAAGCTCGCGTCCACGACAACGAGGCCATTCACGATGAAGTCCTGGACTCGCGAGCTTCTCGAATAAACTCAACGGAGTCGCCGGGAAGAACGTCGTCCCCAAATATCTCTTCGCGGAGAGTATCCAGCCGGTCCAGAGCTTCATGTCCGAAGGGAAGGTTTAATACCCCTTGGGCCTCGTCTTTGGACAACTCTCTAGTTATTGCGGTTAGGCAATACTGGCGCATACTTATGCCCTTGATTGCTGCGACGGTCTTCAAGCGCCGCTGCACTGGAGGGTCCAAGTCCAAGGTGAGCCGTTTCCTTTTGGCTTCCATTATTGCCTGCTTCCTGAGATAACATTCCTGCAATTACGTTAGTGCAAACACAGAAATAATTCAAGACATCGGCCAAAAGGGGAAACAAAGGGTCCCATACATGGACGAACCGGGAAGATGGCGGCAGAGTTAGAGTCGGCTTCCCATTTTTCTCCGCTAAGAGCCTATCCTAATAGTCCGGCAGCCCTGAAAGCAATAAGGGCACAGGCGAAATGAAGAAAGGCGATGTAGTTTCTGGGAAACTTGTCCCAGCGCACCAGAATGCGCCGGAAGCGGTTCATCCAACTGTGGGTGCGTTCCACCACCCAGCGCCGGGCTTTGAAGCCAGCCTCCTTTTTGATGGCCTGGGCCTCCTCGCCCCGGCTGCGGATGTGGGCGGTGAAGCCGAATTCCTCCAGGGTTCGGCGCACCTCCTCATAGTCATAGCCCTTGTCCAGGCACAGACCTTGGGGACGCTCCGGAGTGGGCGCCGGGCGCGGCACCGGGAAACTGTCCAGTGTAGCCCGCACCAGTTTCATGTCGTGGCGGTTGGCTCCGTCCACCGCCAGCCCCACCGGGATGCCCTCAGCTTCGGTCAACAGACTGCGCTTGACCCCGCTCTTGCCCCGGTTCGTGGGGTTGGGGCCGGTTTTTCCCCCCGCCCAAGGGGGATTTGGTTATCGCCCGGTCCATGCTCAGCCAACTCCAGTCCAGACCCTTCAATTCATCGTACTCTTGCAGGCCCGCCCGCCACAGCTCCAGGAACACCCCGGCGGCGGCCCACTCCTGGAAGCGCAGATGGGCGGTGGAGCCGGAGCAAATGCCCGTGGCATCCAGGGCTTTCCATTGGCAGCCGGTGCGCAGCACGTAGAATATGCCGTTGGCGCAGGTCCGGTCCGGGACCCGGGTACGGCCTCCGCCCCTGGGATGGGTGTTCACCCGCTGGGGAAGCAACGGGGCCAGCACTTCCCACAGTTCATCGGATACCTGAAAGGAGCCGGTGGTGGGGTTGACCGGCGCCGCTGGGCCGGCGCGCTTCGGTCGTGGCGGCTTGGGTTCCTTCGCTTTCGTCGTACCACCAGTTTAGCTCGAATTTTGTTTTTAGGATAGGCTCTAATACTACAGTTGCAGATTGAAAACGACTAGGATTGGGGCAATCAACGGGTGGTGAGGTGAGGCTGTGGCAGTGCATGGGGATGGGGTGGCAGAGGTCGCCCGGTGGGCTGAGGGTATCGACCGGGTACACGAGTGCATTGCGGGGCGGTTCCGGCGTCCCGAACCACGTCGACGATCGCTGGACTATCTGAAAGGGCTGCTCAGTCCGGTGGAGCGCAAGAACGGCTGGCAACTGGCGGAGCAGGCCGGGGACGCCACACCCTATGGGGTGCAGCATCTGCTGTCAACCTACATTTGGGACGCGGACCTGGTTCGCGATGATCTCAGGGACTACGTGGTGGAGCACCTGGGCGACGCCAACGGGGTGTTGGTGGTGGACGAGACTGGGTTTCTGAAGAAGGGCAACAAGTCTGTGGGGGTGCAGCGTCAGTACAGCGGCACGGCGGGACGGATCGAGAACTGCCAGATTGGGGTATTCTTGACCTACGCTACTGCCAAGGGGAGGACCCTGCTGGACCGGGAGCTTTACCTGCCTCAGGTGTGGGCCGATGACCAGGAACGCCGGGAGGAGGCTGGCGTGCCGGAGCAAGTGGCGTTTCGCACCAAGCCGCAACTGGCCCGGCGGATGCTGGAACGGGCGGTGGAGTCGGGAGTCCCCTTCGGCTGGGCCACCGGGGACGAGGTCTACGGCAATGACCGCAACCTGCGGCTGTGGCTGGAGCGGCGGGACGTTCCTCACGTGCTGGCCATCAAGAGCAATGAGAAGTTGTGGGCTGGGACGGACCAGGGTCCGCGCCAAGTGCGGGCTGACCGGCTGGCGTCTGGGGTTGAAGAGTCGGGCTGGGTCCGGCTGAGCGCCGGTGATGGGGCCAAGGGTCCTCGGGTCTACGACTGGGCCTTGGTGGATATTCGGCCCCTGAGAGAACCTGGCAAGGGGTACTGGCTGCTGGCCCGGCGCAGCGTGGCCAAGCCCGAGGAACTGGCCTACTACGTGTGCTACGGCCCGACGGGAACAGCCCTGGAGGAACTGGTGCGGGTGGCCGGAACCCGGTGGGCCATTGAGGAATGCTTTGAGGAGGCCAAGGGACAGGTGGGACTGGACCAATACGAGGTGCGCCGGTGGGACGGCTGGTACCGGCACATCACCCTGGCGATGCTGGCCCACGCCTACCTGGCGGTGGTACGGCGCCAGGCATCGTCGCCGGGACGTCTGGGAGAAAAGGGGGCTGCCCCAGTTTGGAGGAAAGGCTGATACCGCTGACGGTGCCCGAGGTTCGGCGGTTACTCTACCGGCTGATATGGAGACACCACCCTACGGACGAATCAGTGCTGCGGTGGTCTCAGTGGAGACGGCGGCACCAAGCAACGGCCCGGCGCTGTCATTACCGACGCCGCCTGAAACTCCTCACTACATATCTGCAACTGTAGTACTAATACTACAGTTGCAGATTGAAAACGACTAGGATTGGGGCAATCAACGGGTGGTGAGGTGAGGCTGTGGCAGTGCATGGGGATGGGGTGGCAGAGGTCGCCCGGTGGGCTGAGGGTATCGACCGGGTACACGAGTGCATTGCGGGGCGGTTCCGGCGTCCCGAACCACGTCGACGATCGCTGGACTATCTGAAAGGGCTGCTCAGTCCGGTGGAGCGCAAGAACGGCTGGCAACTGGCGGAGCAGGCCGGGGACGCCACACCCTATGGGGTGCAGCATCTGCTGTCAACCTACATTTGGGACGCGGACCTGGTTCGCGATGATCTCAGGGACTACGTGGTGGAGCACCTGGGCGACGCCAACGGGGTGTTGGTGGTGGACGAGACTGGGTTTCTGAAGAAGGGCAACAAGTCTGTGGGGGTGCAGCGTCAGTACAGCGGCACGGCGGGACGGATCGAGAACTGCCAGATTGGGGTATTCTTGACCTACGCTACTGCCAAGGGGAGGACCCTGCTGGACCGGGAGCTTTACCTGCCTCAGGTGTGGGCCGATGACCAGGAACGCCGGGAGGAGGCTGGCGTGCCGGAGCAAGTGGCGTTTCGCACCAAGCCGCAACTGGCCCGGCGGATGCTGGAACGGGCGGTGGAGTCGGGAGTCCCCTTCGGCTGGGCCACCGGGGACGAGGTCTACGGCAATGACCGCAACCTGCGGCTGTGGCTGGAGCGGCGGGACGTTCCTCACGTGCTGGCCATCAAGAGCAATGAGAAGTTGTGGGCTGGGACGGACCAGGGTCCGCGCCAAGTGCGGGCTGACCGGCTGGCGTCTGGGGTTGAAGAGTCGGGCTGGGTCCGGCTGAGCGCCGGTGATGGGGCCAAGGGTCCTCGGGTCTACGACTGGGCCTTGGTGGATATTCGGCCCCTGAGAGAACCTGGCAAGGGGTACTGGCTGCTGGCCCGGCGCAGCGTGGCCAAGCCCGAGGAACTGGCCTACTACGTGTGCTACGGCCCGACGGGAACAGCCCTGGAGGAACTGGTGCGGGTGGCCGGAACCCGGTGGGCCATTGAGGAATGCTTTGAGGAGGCCAAGGGACAGGTGGGACTGGACCAATACGAGGTGCGCCGGTGGGACGGCTGGTACCGGCACATCACCCTGGCGATGCTGGCCCACGCCTACCTGGCGGTGGTACGGCGCCAGGCATCGTCGCCGGGACGTCTGGGAGAAAAGGGGGCTGCCCCAGTTTGGAGGAAAGGCTGATACCGCTGACGGTGCCCGAGGTTCGGCGGTTACTCTACCGGCTGATATGGAGACACCACCCTACGGACGAATCAGTGCTGCGGTGGTCTCAGTGGAGACGGCGGCACCAAGCAACGGCCCGGCGCTGTCATTACCGACGCCGCCTGAAACTCCTCACCACATATCTGCAACTGTAGTACTAATACTACAGTTGCAGATTGAAAACGACTAGGATTGGGGCAATCAACGGGTGGTGAGGTGAGGCTGTGGCAGTGCATGGGGATGGGGTGGCAGAGGTCGCCCGGTGGGCTGAGGGTATCGACCGGGTACACGAGTGCATTGCGGGGCGGTTCCGGCGTCCCGAACCACGTCGACGATCGCTGGACTATCTGAAAGGGCTGCTCAGTCCGGTGGAGCGCAAGAACGGCTGGCAACTGGCGGAGCAGGCCGGGGACGCCACACCCTATGGGGTGCAGCATCTGCTGTCAACCTACATTTGGGACGCGGACCTGGTTCGCGATGATCTCAGGGACTACGTGGTGGAGCACCTGGGCGACGCCAACGGGGTGTTGGTGGTGGACGAGACTGGGTTTCTGAAGAAGGGCAACAAGTCTGTGGGGGTGCAGCGTCAGTACAGCGGCACGGCGGGACGGATCGAGAACTGCCAGATTGGGGTATTCTTGACCTACGCTACTGCCAAGGGGAGGACCCTGCTGGACCGGGAGCTTTACCTGCCTCAGGTGTGGGCCGATGACCAGGAACGCCGGGAGGAGGCTGGCGTGCCGGAGCAAGTGGCGTTTCGCACCAAGCCGCAACTGGCCCGGCGGATGCTGGAACGGGCGGTGGAGTCGGGAGTCCCCTTCGGCTGGGCCACCGGGGACGAGGTCTACGGCAATGACCGCAACCTGCGGCTGTGGCTGGAGCGGCGGGACGTTCCTCACGTGCTGGCCATCAAGAGCAATGAGAAGTTGTGGGCTGGGACGGACCAGGGTCCGCGCCAAGTGCGGGCTGACCGGCTGGCGTCTGGGGTTGAAGAGTCGGGCTGGGTCCGGCTGAGCGCCGGTGATGGGGCCAAGGGTCCTCGGGTCTACGACTGGGCCTTGGTGGATATTCGGCCCCTGAGAGAACCTGGCAAGGGGTACTGGCTGCTGGCCCGGCGCAGCGTGGCCAAGCCCGAGGAACTGGCCTACTACGTGTGCTACGGCCCGACGGGAACAGCCCTGGAGGAACTGGTGCGGGTGGCCGGAACCCGGTGGGCCATTGAGGAATGCTTTGAGGAGGCCAAGGGACAGGTGGGACTGGACCAATACGAGGTGCGCCGGTGGGACGGCTGGTACCGGCACATCACCCTGGCGATGCTGGCCCACGCCTACCTGGCGGTGGTACGGCGCCAGGCATCGTCGCCGGGACGTCTGGGAGAAAAGGGGGCTGCCCCAGTTTGGAGGAAAGGCTGATACCGCTGACGGTGCCCGAGGTTCGGCGGTTACTCTACCGGCTGATATGGAGACACCACCCTACGGACGAATCAGTGCTGCGGTGGTCTCAGTGGAGACGGCGGCACCAAGCAACGGCCCGGCGCTGTCATTACCGACGCCGCCTGAAACTCCTCACCACATATCTGCAACTGTAGTACTAATACTACAGCCGCACAAACACTGACTCGGTACCTTCGGCCTAGAATGCAGCTTAGTTTCGTTAAGAGCGGAGATGTTGGGCGTAGCTGGACGTTGCGATTTTCAAGACCGTCCAACACCCCAGGCGACCATGTGCGACTGTAGTACTAAGAAGTAGGGAAGTATTGGATAGCTTACTATCTTGTCTACGTTGGTTGCGTGGTCTTTTGGGGACATTACCATCGTAACAATTTCCGGTGGGACGATGTAGGCTTCATATCTGACATTCTCGGCACGTCAGTAGGTATAGCCCTTTTATTCGCAATCTTTATTGAGGTGATTGGTAGAATGGTATTACTAATTCCAGAGCAGTAAGAAAATTGAAAAACCAAGGAAGGTCAGAGAACCAAGCACTATGGGAAGCGTGGAATAACAGACGCTTGGCTGCTAAGGCTAAAGGCGAACCTTGCAACGAACCACCGCCCGGGGTTACAGGTTAAGGTGGTGAGGTGGTGTGTTTAGTTTGGTATATAATTCCCAAAATTAGCCACTGGATTGAGCTTAACCACGACCTCCGCCAGCCCGTCCCTGCTGCCGTCGCCTGAACGTCACCGCCGACGCCGGGGAATTGCGCCGGTTCGTCTACCCCGCTGGAGCACCCACATCGCTGAAAGGGACGATCCGGGAGTCGCCCGCGCCCCGGTCGGCCACTCCGCCGGGCCATACCGCTGGCTTCCTTGGCCCGCCTAGCAGCGTCTCCCGGCCCCGGCCCGATCCCGCCCAGCCCGATCCCGACCGGCTGGACACACTGTCCGATTTCGTTCCTGGCACTGTCCAACGGGGCTGGAAGCTGCTCTGGAACCCAAGTGCTCGCTGAATACGTCCTGTAGGGGCCTATTTACCCCGATTTCACGTTTGAGACGGACAATTTGGACAACTGTCCACCAAATGCAAATCCCTGTACACGGGTATGACATACTTGCCGCCGCCGAAAACCCCGCGCCTCATAAGGGGTGACGCGCACGTCACCGCCAACGCCGTCAACCGCTTGGCCCGCGGGCTGGGCCGGGCCGTGGAAACCATCTCCCGGCCCTCCCGGACGGATCATCCGGCCCGCCGCTCCCCGATGTTCCAAATGCCCCATCTCCAATAGGGCCATGCCCCATCACCGCCGAAATCGCCATGTTCCTCGTGGAACATGGCGTAGCTGGCCCTGCCCCACGGCCCTGGAACCCGCCCTTCCCGGAAAGTGTTGCCTGAATTGGCCTCAAAACCCCTGATTTCCCCCGTTTTCAGCTACGAAACCGGCCCCCTGCCCCGTCCCGCCCCAAGTTCAAATCCCTGTACACGTCTATGACATCACAACCGGGGCGTGGCGCCTCAGACCCTATAGGGGTTTGTGCCGGAACAGCCGCCCGTCAGACTGGAAGGCAAAGACCGGGGCCGACACGTAATCGACGCCGGTGACCAGGGGAGGGATATGATGCGAAACAACAACCATAACAACCGGCGAAAGGCCGATACCGGCGCGGCCGACCAGACCATCAGGGCCGCGCCGCCGGGTTACGCGGCGGAACATCGGGAGACGGTGCGCCGAGGGCTGCGCGTCCTGGCCAAGATCATCGCCCGCGTCCACCTACGGCGGCAGGCAGCCCGGACCAACACAGCCGCGCCCGGCCCGCCGCAGGTAAGTGAGCACGGTGAGCAAGCAATTCCCGAAACCGGCGGCCAAAACTGACATTCGCCCCTTGCACTCTAGTATTACAACGACGGGTTTTTGGTAGGATAATTCGGGAGACGGCGGGGGCTTTGGGGAGGTGGGGACGATGGAGAGGGCAGCCTTCGAGCGGGTTTACGAGGCCTTTCTGGAGTTCCATGCCTTCTTCGCTGGTGCCTTTGGCCGCAAGCAGTGGCGGGAACACAGCAGGCATTATCTGCAGGGCCTGCTGGTCCAGGCCCAGGAGCGGCGCAACGCCGAGAATCTGTCCGAGATGGTTCCGGTCTCGGCCCGGGCGATGCAGCGCTTTCTCACCGAGGCCCGCTGGGACGATGCCGCGGTCATCGCCCGCCTGCAGGAGTACTTGGGTCCCAGGCTGGAACACCCGCTGGCGGTGTGGGTGTTCGACGGCAGCGACTTCCCCAAGCAGGGCGTCAAATCGGTAGGGGTGGCCCGGCAATACTGCGGGGCGTTGGGCAAGATAGCCAATTGCCAGGCTGGAGTATTCCTGGCCCACGTGGGGCCGCGGGGGCGGGCCCTGGCGGACCAGCGCTGGTATCTGCCCGAGGCATGGACTTCGGACGCGGGCCGCTGTGCGGCGGCGGGCGTGCCGGAGGAGCGGCGGCGGTACCGGTCGAAGACGGACCTAGCATTAGATATGCTGGAGCAGGCCCGGGCTCGGGGTTGCCGCAGCGCTGGGTGGGTCGCTGGGGATTCCGCCTTCGGGATGTCCCCGGCGTTCCGAGACGGCTTGGCTGCAACAGGAATGCTATACGTTCTGGACGTCCGGCCGGACATGACGGTCTGGCCGCTGGAGCCTGACTGGAGCGAGCCGGCCTATCAGGGATTCGGGCGTCCCCGGCCAGCCCAAACTGCGCAGCGGACAGCGCCTGACCATGGCGGAGCGCAGCTTGGCGCTGCCGGAGGAGTCGTGGCGGGAGATTACGGTGGCGGAGGGGTCCCAGGGGCCGCGGGTCTACCGGTTCGGCGCCCAGAGGGTCCGGGAAACCCGGAACCGGAAGCCTGGTGGAGTGGTTTGGGCAAGCTACCGCCAGAACCTGGACGGCAGCGAGCCCCGCTACTACCTGTCCAATGCGCCCGGGGACACTCCCCTGGAAACCCTGGCCCACGTGGGGGGGTCTAGGTGGCGTATTGAAACCGAATTCGAGACCGAAAAGAGCGACATCGGGCTGGATGAGTACGAGACCCGGACATGGGCCGGGTGGCATCACCACGTGGCCATGTGCCTGCTGGGCGGGGCGTTTCTGTTGGGCCTGCCGCAGGACTGGGGGAAAAGATGCCCCTGATCACGCGCCCGCAGGTGTACCGGGTGGTGCGGGAGATGCTGCCGCGGGAACGGTTCGGACCGGATGAGTTGCGGCAATGGCTGGAAGATGTCCAACAGCGCAACGAGCGGGCGAAACGCTCCCACGAGAAAAGCCGCGCCGCCCGTCGCCGGGAAGCATCAGGCGTCCCTCCTTAAACTCGTCGTTGTAATACTAGGGACCCGTCATTCCCGCGAAGGCGGGAATCCAGGGGTGGCCGGGTAGTGGGGGTGAACCGTAGTACGCTGCTGCTTCTCCAAATATTGACACCGAATCCAGGCTTCACGTAGGCTTAACCCCAGCCATCGCGTTCTCTCGCATACGCGGGGATAGACCACCGTAGAGACAGAGAGGCAGACGTCCGGCTATTATGGTTCCCCCGCATACGCGGGGATAAACTCAGATAGAGGCACACAGTATAAATGTCCGACTATATCCTGCTGGAACAGCAGCCCCCAGTAGCTACCATCACCATCAACCGGCCCCGGCAGCGAAACGCCATCAACTACCACATGTGGGGCGAGTTGTCCCAGATGTTGGCCCGCTTGGACGCCGACCGGGAGGTGCGGGCGGTGGTGATTACCGGCGCCGGAGACCAGGCCTTCTCCGCCGGGGCCGACATCAGCGACTTTGCCGAGTATCGGGCCGACTCGACCAAGGGTAGAAAATACAACCAGGCGGTGGACGGGCTGCTGGAGACCCTGACCGCAATGGGCACTCCCACCATATCCATGATCCAGGGGTTCGCCGCCGGAGGGGGCTGTGAGTTGGCGATTGCCACCGACCTGCGTATCGCCGCCGCGGGCAGCCGCCTGGGGATTCCGGTGGCCCGTTTGGGCATCACCGTCGGCCACCGGGAGATGCGGGGGCTCATCAACCTGGTGGGCAAGGGCAACGCCATGTACATCCTGCTCTCCGGCAGGCTGCTGGACGCCGAGGAAGCCCTACGCATTGGGCTGGTCAACCAGGTGGTCCCGGCGGTGGAGCTACGGGACTACACCTACCAATTGGCCCAGGAGATTGCCGCCCTGGCCCCCCTGTCCCACGCCGTCAACAAGCTCACCATGGACCAGGTGTTGGCCAAGCCATCCCTGGCCGACCTGACCGAAGAGGAGGCCGACCTTCCCCTGACCCAGTTCGACACCCGGGACTACCTGGAAGGCTACCAGGCTTTCCTGGAGAAGCGGGCCCCCAATTTCATTGGCGAGTAGGCCCCGCGAAGCCCTCGGGGACGTGCTCTAGCCATGCCGCCCCGACGCCGCATACGGGCCGACCTGCTCCTGGTGGAGCGGCAACTGGCCGAAAGCCGGGAGCAGGCCCAGAGGCTAATCATGGAGGGACTGGTCTACAGCCCCGGCGGTCGGGTGCTGAAACCCGGCAACTCCCTGCTAGACAGTACCCCCCTGGAGGTGCGGGGACGCCTCCCCTACGTGGGCCGGGGCGGGCTGAAGCTGGCCCACGCCCTGGACGCCTTCTCTTTGGAGGTGACGGGCCAGGTGGCCCTGGACGTGGGGGCTTCCACCGGCGGTTTCACCGACTGCCTGTTGCAGCGGGGTGCCCAAAGAGTCTACGCCGTGGACGTGGGGTACGGGCAGTTGCACCACCGGCTGCGCCAGGACCCCCGGGTGGTGTTGTTGGAGCGGGTCAATGCCCGCTACCCGCTGGAGCTGCCCCAGGCGGTGGACCTGATTACCCTGGACGTGTCTTTCATCTCCCTGACCCTGGTCATCCCTCCGGTCTTGTCTCACCTCAAGGCCGGGGCTTACCTGGTGGCCCTGGTCAAGCCCCAGTTCGAGGCGGGACGGGAGGAAGTGGGCCGGGGCGGCGTGATTCGCGACCCCAAGGTGCACGCCGGAGTGTTGGGCCGGATGATTGCGTGGTCGGTGGGCCAGGGACTGCGGGTCCGCAACCTGTGCGCCTCGCCCATTCAAGGGGATGCGGGCAACCGGGAGTTCTTCCTGCTGCTGCAAAAGAGCGTTTAAGACATGAAAGACATGATGGCCAGGATATTTCCGCTTCTCGGGTTGGTGGCAGCGATATGGGTGGTGGAGTTGGCGAATATCCTAATGGGGCACCGGCTGGGCGTTTATGGAATCGTTCCGCGCACGGTGGAGGGGCTGCGGGGCATCCCCCTGAGTCCCTTCCTGCACGGCAGCATCCAACATGCCGTCTCCAATACCGTGCCCTTGCTGGTGTTGGGCGGGCTTGTGGCGATACGGGGCCGGAACGCCTTTCTGGGAGTGTCCTTGTTCGTCATCATTGCCGGCGGGGCTGGGGTATGGCTGGTGGGGCGGACCGCGTTCCACGTCGGGGCCAGCGGCCTGGTTTTTGGCTACTTCGGCTACCTGGTAGCCCGGGGATGGTACGATAGAAGCGTCGTTTCAATCCTGGTCGCCCTGGTGGTAGTGGCCCTCTACTGGGGGCTGCTGTTCGGGGTTCTGCCGAGGGCGGGTTTCGTGTCGTGGGAAGGACACCTTATGGGGCTGCTGGCCGGCGTTCTGGCGGCGCGGCTGGGACGGCGGGAGCGGAACCGAGACCAGTAGCATCTCTAATTCAGCAATTCAGCGTGGTTCAAGGAGGATTTTCAATGGACGTGAAGGAAGTGGCCGAAATGTTGTTGGCCCAGGGGAAGCGGGTTTCGGTGGCCGAAGCCGATACCGCCGGTCTGGTGGGTTACTTGCTGTGCAGCATACCCGGCAGTTCCCAGTATTTCCCCGGCGGGGTCATCGCCTACACCGGCGGGTTGAAGCAGAGCATCCTGGGCGTGTCCGACGAACTGTATGACACCAAGGGCAGCGTCAGCCGGGAGATGGCAATCGCCATGGCCAAGGGGGTGCGCGAGCTGACGGGCACCGACTACGGCGTGTCCACCACCGGCGTCACCGGCCCCGCCGGAGGGCGCTCGGGAATGCCCATCGGCGCCTTCTTCATCGGCCTTTCGGTCAAGGACGGGGAGGACGCGGCGGTGGAGATTCAAGTCACCGGCGACCGGGACGAAAACAAGTGGGGCGCGGCCCGGGCTGCCATCGACCTGCTGGGCCGCCACTTGAAGGGGGGGTAAAATGACCGACAAGGGAATGGTGCTGCTGGTGGGACAAAACCTGTTCTTCCTGGGGCTGGTGGAGAACCTGGCCGAGCCGCTGGGATACCAGGTGCGGCGGGCCACCACGGAGCGAGCCTTCTGGAACCACTACCAGAGAGGAACCCCGGCCCTGGTGCTGGTGGACCTGGAAGGCGACGCGGATGCCTGGAGCAAAATCCTGGAGGGCATCAACCAACAGGAGCGGGCCGGGTGTAAAGTCGTGGCCTTTGGCCCCCACGAAGATGTCGCCACCCTGGAGCGGGCGCGGGACCTGGGCTGCGACCTGGTGCTCAGCAAAGGGGAGTTCAACCGGGACCTGCCCCAGATTATCGAGGGATTGTAGGGCAGGGGCCTGGTCCCACAGGCTCAGATTTGGGCTTCCCGCTCCGTCGCGGGGTGATCGTGCAGGCGCTTATTCATCCTTAAAGTGGGGCATCACCTTGTTGGCGAAGCGTTCCAGGTTGTCGATGCCCCGCTTCAGGTCCATGCCCGGCCACATCATGCGGAAGGTGGCGTGGGACAGTCCCAGCGCCCGATACCGCTCAATCTCGCCGATGCAGTCCTCCGGGTCGCCGATTATGAATCTGTCTTGGGCCAATTCGGCAAACTCGGAGCTGAAGGTCTCGTCGCCGGGCAGCGCCTTGTCCTGGCCCCACTGGGCGTAGGCCGCGTACTTGCCTCCCAGGAAGGGCTGGGCCTCGGCGAAGGCCCGCTCCCGGGTATCGTGGACGAAAAGCTCCCGGGCCATGGGCAGCAGCTCCGGCGCACCCGAGTCGGTGACGGCTGCCGTCTGGTGGTAAAGCTCCACCTGCCCCTTGATGGTGGCGTAGGTGGCGTGGGGGTTGATGTACCAAGTGTAGCCGTTGCGGGCCGCCCTTTGAATCGCCGCATCGCCGTTGGCGGCCACCCACACCGGAGGATGGGGTTTCTGGATGGGGCTGAGGGTCATGCGCGCCCCCTCCAACTGGAAATGCTTCCCCTGGAAGGTAACCTCATCCTCGGTCCACAGACGCCGCATCACCTCCAGGCATTCCATGTACCGGGACACCCGCTGCCGGCGGTCCACACCAAAGGCGTTGTACTCCTCGTCCCGGTAGCCCAGGGCGGCGCTGAGGATGAACCGGCCCCCGGTGATAACGTCCATGGTCGCCACCCGCTCCGCCAGATCCACTGGCTGATGCAGCGGCACCAGCAGGGTCGCCACCAGCCCCATGCCCTCGGTCTCGGCGGCAAGTCTTGCCAGCAAGGGCACCGTCTGGAGTTGCTGGTAGGGAGAGGTCAGGTAGTGCTGCCCCTGGTATGCCAGGTCGAACCCCAGTTGCTTGGCCGACCGGATGTACTCCACAATTTCCTGGAAGCTCTGCCGCATGTCCGTGCCCAGGGGCTGTTGGCCCATGCCGGTTAGTGAAATGCCGAACTGCATGGTGTTCCTCCGTGCTGTGGGGGAATGGGTTAGGGGCGCACGACCGTGCGCCCCTAACCCATTGACCGGATACTGGGACACCGGGTACCGGACCGAGCTAGCGGTACAGGGGCTTGAAGAAGCTGTGCAAGAAGTTGTGGTTGTGGGCCCAGGTATGGCCCCGCTTCACCACGTTTTCGGGTATCTTCTCCCCCTTCTTGTGGGTTATCCGCAGGGTCTCGTAGTTGCTCAACTCCGGAGGGGCGTCGGCGGTGAAGATAATCTCGCAGCCCTCCGATTCTACGAACATCTTCAGGCGCTCGTACCCCTTAATCCGCTTGTTGGGCGTCTGATAAATGTAGAGCTCAGTGGAGCCGAACAGTTCGTCCACATGGTCGTTGCCGTTGCCTCGCCCGCCGCCCTGGCGCAACTGGCGCCGGTTGAATCCGTGGCCCCGCAGGTTCATTGAACTCATACTATTGTCTCCTACCCTGGGTGGGTGCGCTGGTGGGCTTCACCCCCAACCTAACCTTCCCCCTTGAAGGGGAAGGGACTTCTTAAACAAGCTGTTAGGGATAAATGGCCCAGCCCACCCGGTCGGTTTCCGCCTTGAAGAAGTGCCCGTCGGTGCTGGTGACGAAGAGGGTAGTCCCATCGGGCCCGCCAAAGCAACAGTTGGTGGGGCGTGACGCCGGCACCGGATGGGTCTCAATCACCCGTCCCTCGGGAGAGAAGACGTAAATCATGGGGCCGGGCCCACCCAGTTCCCAGCCGGCGGTGGCGACGATGTTGCCCTCGGCGTCCAGGCACATGCCATCAATGCCCCGATGCACCGTGCCGGGTTGCCTCCCAAAGGTGTGCAGCGACCGGTAGGGCCCCAGGGAGCCGTCATCGTTGATGGGGTAGGCCCGCAACTCCCGGTCCAGGTCCAGCCTATCGCTGTTGCTCTCCGCCACGTAGAGGGTCTGCTGGTCCGGCGACACCAGGACGCCGTTGGGCATGGTGGTGTCGGTGGTGGCCCGGGTCACCCGGTAGCTGCCGTCGGGCTGGGGCGCGGCCAGCAGGACCGAGCGGTGGTCCAGTTCCTCAACCTCGCTGGGGTCAATGTTGCCGGCGTTCCAAGGGTTGGTGAACCATATCCGCCCCTGCCGGTCGATGGCCAGGTCGTTGGGGGTGTTCAACTTTGTGCCGTCCAGCCGGTCGGCGATGGTTGCCGTCGTGCCATCGGGGTCGAAGCGGACAATGGCCCGCCCGCCGGAGCAGCACCCGTAGAGCCGTCCCTGAACGTCGTAGGCCAGGCCGTTGGTATGGTTGGTATTGCCCCGGGCCTCGCTGATGGCGTCGGTCCTGGGGTCGTACTGCATGATTCGGCTGGTGGGGATGTGGGTGAAGAGGATTACCTCGCCGTCCCACACCGGGCCTTCGGTTACGCCGCCGTAGGGCCGGGTCAACAACTGGAAACGCCAGCTCATGTAAAGGTCCTCCCGAAGGTATTTGGGCGCCCAACGGATGGGGAAGGGGCCCTGGGTTTGGGCCGATTGTAGCAGATGAGTCAGATGGGAACAATGCGAAGCTAGACGACGACCAGGGTATTCGCGTATTGGATTGCTAGGGACCCGTCATTCCCGCGAAGGCGGGAATCCAACTCCCCCATTCAACAGTGCGGTCAACTGTTGCGGTGCTATAATTGAATGCCAAGCTCGATTTGCGGTAGCCAACCTCCCGGTAGCCAACCTCCATCGACCGTTGGTCAACGCCGGGGCGGGGCCAAAGTCCCGATGCTCTGGTCTGGACTTCTATGGGTGCGAGTTGTCCATGAGCAGTTTATTTAGAGAAGTGCTGGAAGCGGTGGTGATGGCCGTGCTGGTGTTCATCCTCATCCAGACCAGCCTCCAAAACTTCAAAGTAGAAGGGTACAGTATGCGTCCCACCCTGCTGGAGGGACAGTACCTGCTGGTCAACAAGCTGGTCTACTTCCGGCTGGACCAGGAGCGGCTGGCGCGCATCGTTCCCTTCTGGCGGGTGAACGAACCGGAGGAACGGTTTGCCATCCATCCCCCCCACCGGGGCGAGGTCATCGTTTTTCACTTTCCCGAGGACCCCACCCGCGACTTTGTGAAGCGGGTGATTGGGGTGCCCGGCGACCGGATAAGCCTCCGCAACGGGGAGGTGTTCCTCAATGGCAGTAGGCTGGAGGAGCCCTACATCACCTCCAAGGGCAACTCCAACGCCGACGTGGTGGAGTTGGAAGAAAGGGAGTATTTCGTGCTGGGGGACAACCGGCGCGGCAGCAACGATTCCCGCAATTGGGGGCCGGTGCCCGAGGAAAACATTCTGGGGAAGGTGTGGCTGGTCTACTGGCCCCCTTCCATGTGGCAGATGCTGGAGTAACGCCCTCCATCCCCGATGGGGCGGCCCTTGTGGGGCGGGTTGGCGCCAGGGGCGGCCCCAACCCACCCATTACTAGGGCGCCAGCGGGGAGGTTAAGCTGCCGGGGGGCCTACCAGTATGTCCTGGCCGTCGATACGCACCTGGAACACCCGCAGGGCCTGGGCCGCCGGTGGGGTTATCACCTCGCCGGTGGTGACGTTGAACAGTGCTCCGTGCAGGGGGCACTCGATGTCGGTGCCGCTCAGGTCGCCCTCGGATAGAGAAGCGTAGGAGTGGGTACAGATGTCGTCGCAAGCGTGGATGTCGCCGTCCACGTTGACCAGCAGCACCTCTTCGTTGCCCACCTTGACCATTTTCATGTCTCCAGGGGTGAGATCGCCCACCTCGGCGACCTTGACAAAGCCTTCGCTGACCATGAGTCCTCCTTTGGCAAATCTAGCGATTCAATTAGGGTATTCCCTTCAATGTGGTTTCGGAAACTATCTCTAACCGTGGTTCGACAGGCTCACCAAGAGCGTGCTGAAGTCGCACCGCTCACCCTGAGCTGGAAGGGTTCCCACGTCGGCCAATAGTCTTTTAAGATAGCTTCCTGCGGCGGCTCTGGCCCGGTTTCCCAAGCCCGGCCCCTTTAGGCCGTCGGGCGGCCAGCAAACTATTATAGGTGAACCCGTGCGACTGGGAAAGTAGCAGCACTGGCCGGGCTAGGACGATTGCAAAGTCCTTCCATACAGTGGAATATGCCCCCAACTCGTCCTTCCCGCGAAAGCGGGAATCCACAGTTCCAACCTTGGAGTCCTGCCATAACCGAGCGGACGGCGCGAATCGAACAACTTTGCAATCGTCCTGCTGGCCGGGCAACTGCCAGACTGCTACCTACGCCATTGCCAGGGGAAAAGCCCCTATGCTATAATCGGCAAGAATGTTAACGAAGAGTGAAAAGGTTTTACACAACTAATGCTAGATGGTGAAATTAAGGAGCGTATTACCCGAGAATACCGACTCCACGACAACGATACCGGCTCCGCGGAACTCCAGGTAGCGATATTAACCGAGAGAATCAAGCAGGTAACCGACCACCTGCGTACCCATAGAAAGGATACCCACTCCCGGCGTGGACTGGTCACGATGGTTTCCAAACGTCGCCGTTTGCTCAACTACATCAGCGGCGAGGACGTGAACCGATACCAATCCCTAATCACCAGATTAGGCTTGCGCCGTTAGCATCCCCCCTTAGCGCCCTCCCCTGGGCGCTATTTTGTTGTGTAGATTAGTATCACCCCTTCTGAGTCTGAAAGCGAGGTTGTATACCCCCTTATGTCTACACTTGCCATCCCCACAGTCATCCGGCGACAAGTCGGCAATGAAGAGTTAATCGTTGAGACCGGCAAACTGGCCTTCCAGGCCCACGGCACCGTCACCATCCGCTACGGTGAAACCATCATCCTGGCCACTGCCGTTATGTCGGACAAGCCCCGGGCGGATATCGACTTTCTGCCCCTTACCGTGGAGTACGAAGAGCGTCTCTACTCGGCAGGCAAAATTCCCGGCAGCTTCTTCCGCCGCGAGGGTCGCCCCGGCCAGGAAGCCATCCTCTCCGCCCGCCTCACCGACCGCTCCATCCGGCCCCTGTTTCCCAAGGGCCTGCACAACGAAATTCAGGTAATCCTGACCGTCCTGTCGGCGGACCAGGAAAACCCTCCGGATATCCTGGGCATGGTCGGCGCATCCGCTGCCCTGTCCCTGTCCCAAATACCCTTCGAGGGACCCATCGGCGCCTGCCGGGTCGGCTACATCAATGGCGAGTACATCATCAACCCCACCTTCCAGCAGATTGCCCAGAGCGACCTGAACATGATCGTTTCCAGCTCCCGGGACGCCATCATAATGGTGGAAGCCGGTTCCCAGGAAGTATCGGAGCAGGTCATCCTGGAGGGTATCCGTCGGGCCCAGGAGTCCAACCTGGTCACCATCGGCCTGATTGATGAGCTGACCAGCCAGGTGGGCAAGCCCAAGCAGGAAGTGATGGTGGACGCCGAGGAGTCCGAGCGTCTGGAGAACCAGATTCAGGCCACCCTGAACGGCCGTCTCACCACCGTTCTGGCCCGCAACGACTTCAAAGCCGAGCGCGTTGAGGCCCTGGACCAACTGGAATACGAAATTGCCGCACAGTTGGCCGACCAATACTCGGCCCAGGACATTGCCGCCGGGTTCAAGAACGTCCTGAAGGGCGAGGTCCGGCGCCGCATCCTGGAAGAGGGTGTCCGCCCCGACGGTCGCGGCCTGGCAGAGATACGGCCCATCACCTGCGAAGTCGGCACCCTGCCCCGCACCCACGGCTCGGGACTGTTCACCCGGGGCCAGACCCAGGTCCTGTCCGTGGCCACCCTGGCGTCCCTGAGCATGAAGCAGACCCTGGATACCGTGGGGCCCGAGGGCACCCGTCAATTCATGCACCACTACAACTTCCCGCCCTACTCCGTCGGCGAAGCCCGCCGGGTCGGGTCCCCCGGACGGCGGGAAATCGGTCACGGCGCCCTGGCCGAGCGGGCTATACAGTCGTCCCTGCCCAGCGAGGAGGAGTTCCCCTACACCATCCGGGTGGTTTCCGAGGTCCTTAGCTCCAATGGCAGCACCTCCATGGGCAGCGTTTGCGGCTCCTCCATGGCGCTGATGGACGCGGGCGTCCCCATGAAGGCGGCGGTGGCCGGCATTGCCATGGGATTGGTAACCAACGCCAGCGGTAGCTACGCCGTGCTCAGCGACATTCAGGGCATCGAAGACTTCCTGGGCGACATGGACTTCAAGGTTGCGGGCACCGCCAACGGCATCAACGCCCTGCAGATGGACATCAAGCTCACCGGGCTTACCGGGGACATCCTGGGCGAGGCCCTGGAACAGGCCCGGCAGGGCCGGCTGTTCATCCTGGATAAGATGAACGAGGCCATATCCCAGCCCCGGGGACAGATGAGCCCCTACGCCCCCAAGATGGTGCGGATACAGATACCCGTGGAGAAGATTGGCGCCGTCATCGGCCCCGGCGGTCGGGTAATCCGGGCCATAATCGAGGAAACCGGAGCCAGCATAGACGTGGCCGACGATGGTGCGGTGACCATCGGCTCGTCGGAACAGGCCATGCTGGACCTGGCCCAGAGTCGGATTGACAACCTGACCCGGGAACTGGTGGTGGGAGACATTCTCACCGGCAAGGTAACTCGGCTGACCAACTTCGGCGCTTTCATTGAACTGCTGCCGGGCCGGGAAGGCCTGCTGCGCAACGAAGACCTGGGTGAGATGGAAGGCGAATTGGACATCGACGACGAGCTTACCGTAATGGTCCAGGAGATTGATAACCTGGGTCGGTTGAACCTCTCCCGCCGCGCCCTATTCGGCGACAACGGCGGCGGGGCTCCCAGCCCCAGCCCCCGTCCGCAAGCTCCGCGCCAGCCCTCCTTTGATCGGGGTGGCGGCGGACGTTCCGGTCCCGGCGGCCCCCCTCGCGGCGGCGGCATGGGCGGTGGTCGTGGTGGCCCCGGCGGCCCGAGGCCCGGTGGTGGCGGCGGACGTTCCGGTCCCGGTGGTGGTCGTGGCGGCCCCGGTGGCCCGAGGCCCGGTGGCGGCGGCGGACGTTCCGGTCCCGGCGGCCCCCCTCGCAGTGGCGGTGGTGGTGGTATGGCGGACCGGCGTTTCCTGGGCGGCAGCGGTGGACGAGGCCGCTAACCCAGCAGGGTCAAACCCCAGGGCCAGAGGGCCCTGGGCAAAATAGCCGACACGGGGCGGGTCTTTGACCTGCCCCTACTCTTATATACGGCCCAGGGTGGCTGCGGCCAGCCCGTCATTCCACCCTGCGCGGGAACGACGAGGGGAGACCCTATCAGGGCAAAGGCGTTCTCACCGCGAAATCCCCGTCATTCCCGCGAAAGCGGGAACCCAGGGGCGGAGTGGTAGGCTGGCATGGTCCTTAGATTCTTCGCCTCCGGCTCAGAATGACAGTGGCGCCGATGGGGGGAGCGGTTCGACAGGTCCACCAAGAGCGGCAACACTCCCTCCCCGCCATCCCTGGGTTCCGGCCTTCGCCGGAGTGACAAAGGGGATACCCTGCTAGGGCAAAGGCGTTCTCACCGCGAAACCCCCGTCACTTTCGCGGGAATGACGGGTACTTGACAGTGCAAATGAGATTGCTCTCACCTTCCCTTGGTTTCCCTGGCCGGGGCCGCGTGGTATATTTATGCCAACTTGCCGCCTTACGGGTACTGTGGGGGTGATTATGGCGCCAATCAGTGTGGTAGTAAACGGCGCAACCGGAAAAATGGGCACGGAGACCATCGCTGCCCTTTGTCGGGAGGACGATCTGGCCCTGGTGGGGGCTACCTGTCGCCAGGAGAGGGCTGCCACCCTGGCGCTGCCCGGAGGGGGCGAGGTGCCCCTGTCCACCAACCTGGGGGACATCCTGGACCAGACCCATCCCGAGGTGCTGGTGGACTTCACCAACGCCGCCGCCTGCATGGAAGCGGTTCCGGTGGCGGCGGCCCACTCCACCAACCTGGTGCTGGGGGCCAGCGGCCTTACCGAAGACCATCTCCAGCAGCTCGACGCCCTGGCCAATGACCAGGGCATCGGCATAATAGTCGCGCCCAACTTCGCCCTGGGGGCGGTAATCCTGAAGCGGCTGGTAGAGCAGGCCGCCGCCTACTTTGACTACGTGGATATTGTTGAATCTCACCACGAGGCCAAGATCGACGCCCCTTCCGGGTTTGCCGTGGCCCTGGCCCGCAGCATCGGCGACCAGAAGCAGTTCCAGCGCAATGTAACGGAAAAGGAGAACCTGCCCAACACCCGGGGCGGCGAGTACAACGGGGTGACGCTGCACAGCATCCGTATGCCCGGACGCAGCGCCCACCACGAAGTCATCATGGGGGCCGCCGGTCAGACCATATCCCTGCGCCACGACACCCTGGGTCGGGACTGCTACATGCCCGGAGTGCTGCGCTGCATCCGCGAAGTTGTGAAGCAGCCGGGCCTCGTGGTAGGCTTGGAAAACATCCTTGGGCTGTAGGCCAACGGCCCGGTCCTACGACTGGGGAGCATTCAAAACACCCCCTTCCCAACCTAAGCCCCTCAAGGGGGAAGGGGGTTAGACCCCGCCCCTTCAGCCCCGGGCAATCCGTCATTCCGGCCCCGCCGGAATCCAGGGGTTTGGCGGGAAGGGGGCTATTCCTTGCCCCTTCGTCCTACCTACCCGTCATTCCGGCGGAGGCCGGAATCCAGGGGTAGGTGGGAAAGGGGCCAGTCACTGCCCCCTTGAGGGGGAGAGTTAGAGAGAGGGTTATCCCCCCATATATGAAAGGAGACTAGCTTTGCAAGACCTGACCATTGCTGTTGTAGGCGCCACCGGCGCAGTGGGGACCGAATTCCTCCGCATCATGGAGGAGAGGCACCCGGACGCCCACGGGCTGAAGTTGCTGGCATCCCATCGCTCCGCCGGCAAGCGCATCAGCGTCAATGGCCGGGACCTGGCGGTCGAGGAGACCACCGAGGAATCCTTCAAAGGGGTGGACATCGCCTTCATCTCGGTGAGCACCGAAATCAGCCGTTGGCTGGGGCCGGTGGCCGTCGCCGCTGGGGCGGTGGTCATCGACGATAGCTCCGCCTTCCGAATGCAAGCCGAGGTGCCCCTGGTGGTGCCCGAGGTCAACGGCGAGGACGTGGAGTGGCACCAGGGCATCATATCCATCCCCAACTGCTCCACCACTCCCCTGGTCATGGTGGCCCAACCCCTGCGGCAGGTGAGTCCCATCCGTCGCATCATCGCCGATACCTACCAGTCGGTTTCCGGCGCCGGGGGCGGCGCGATGGACGAGTTGCGCCAGCAGAGCCGCACCCTGTTGGAAGGGGGCCAGGTGGTGCCCCAGAACCAGCCCCAGCAGATTGGCTTCAACGTCATCCCCCACATCGACAGCTTTCTGGACAGCGGCTACACCCGGGAAGAGCAGAAGATGGTGGACGAGAGCCGGAAGATTATGCACGCGCCGGAGATGGCCGTCTCCGCCACCTGCGTGCGGGTGCCGGTGTACGTGTCCCACAGCGCCGCCGTCCACCTGGAGTTTGAACAGCCCGTGTCGCCCGACGAGGCCCGGGAAATCCTGGCCCAGTCCCCCGGGGTAACGGTGTTGGACGCTCCCGGAGAGGCGGTCTATCCCATGCCCCGGGACGTGGCGGGCCACGACGATGTTTTTGTGGGGCGCATCCGGCAGGACGCCTCCCACCCCAACGGACTGGCCCTGTGGGTGGTATCGGACAACCTGCGGAAGGGGGCGGCCCTCAACTCCATTCAGATAGCCGAGGAGTTGGTGGCCCGGGGTTGCCTGAAACCCCAGTCGGGGCGGGACCGCAGCGCCGCTTCTTCGGGCTCCCTCTAGTAGTCCGACACTGTTGTATTGATTGGTGGATAGAGGGACTTGAGCTTGATGCGGGCATCCTCGGTGGTGAAGCGCCAGTCCACCCGATATCCCTGGCGGTTCCGCCGGTTCTGCCATGCCCCGGTTTCCTGCTGCAAGATTTCACGGCTGGGGATCCGGCGGTCCAGGCACTGCCCTGACAGCACCCCCAGTTCTACCTCGGCCATATTCAGCCAACTGCCGTGCTTGGGCGTGTAGTGTATCTCCAGCTTCTCGGCGATGCGCCGCGCCTCCGCTGGCTCGAAGGCCTCGTACAGGGAAGCCGGATGGTGGGTGTTCAGATTGTCCATCACCAGCACTATCCGCTCCCGGTCGGCATAGTCCTCATCCACCAGCTTCCGCACCACCTGCGCCCAGTCGGTTCTGGTGCGCCGCTCTCTGAACCTCCACCCGCCGCCACCCCTCCAGGGGCGCAAACAGCATGAACAGATTGCTCACCCCGTTACGCTGGTATGCATAGTCGTAGGCCATGGCTGAACCAGGCCGCGGCGGGCGGGATGCCCGAGTCTCCCCCACCAGTTGTTTGCTGGTCTCGTCCAAGCACACCAGGACTTCCTTGTCCCCATATTGCCGATGGTAAACTTCCAGCACGTCTTCCATCGCGCACACGAACTCGGCGCTGCCCTGGGGCGGGATGCACCAGCACTCCTTCAGCCAGGGCTTGAGTTCGTTTTTTTCAACGTCCGGCGCACCGTCTCGTCACTGATGCTCTTTACTACCTCGCGTTCCACCAGTCCGTCGGCCAGCATCTGCAACGTCCAACTGACTCGCCCCTCCGGCGGCGGCGAGCAGGCCAAGGCAATCGGGTGGGCCTCACTCTGACCATCCAGCTTCTTCCGGCGCCGGTTCAGTTGCTCTTTGCGGCCCAGAGCGGCCGCCACTCCCTCCGCCACGCAGCGGCGGCGTACCCGCTCCACCGTGGCGGTGCCCACCTGCAACGCCCGGGCTATCTCCTGGTCCATCATTGGCCCCTGGGCCTGGTTCTCGTCGCTCAGCAGCAGGATGCGGGCGTGCCTCTGTCTATAGGCTGCCGCCCGGCCCCTGGAAACCAATGCCTTCAGTTCCTCCTGTTCCTCTACCGTCAGTTCTACCCGGTACTTCTTCACCATCGCCTCACCCACCACTTCCCAGTTTGTTCCACTGCCTACTTGCCCTTCACATCTTAACATCCATCAATTCAATGGTGGTAGGCTACTAGCCTGCCGGGCTGGGAGCAGGCTTCAACAGCCATCCCAGCCTTTCCCCGTCGCGGGGGCCTTGCCCCAAAAGTCGGTCTGCTTCGCGGTCAAGCGCCCAACCTTCCCGTATTGAACCATATATATACCTAAAGTAAACTAACGTATATTGTATGGTGCAGTATGTGATGTCATCAATCTTTGTCAGGCCCTAAACGTTCTATGGAAATGGAACTCGGTAGAGTTCAAGTAATGGCGTGAACCTGCCCAACAACGTTGACAAAACCTCACTAATTGTATCCGGCATCGCATTTATTTTTGGGTTTTTGGCCTTGTCGGTCCTGACTATATACATACAATGCGACTGGAATTGGAAGTGCTTCATACCTACCATCGGGTCAATATCCAATGGAGCTATAGGAATTGGTTTATTCTCGGGATTCATGTCGGAAGGAGTGAAGTATATGGTTCTCGCACAAATGAAAATACGACAGCTTAAAGAGGAAGGACGCAAGGAAGGACAAGAGGAATTGCAGGAGCTATGGGAATCCTGGAATAAGCGACGAGAAGAGGCATTGGCTAATAATCAGCCTTTTGATGAACCACCACCTTCCCTTCCCCAAAAAACCTGAGCTTTGCCACAAGACCATCGGGTCACACCAGGCGAATACGGGACGCCCACCGCCGGAAATTCCACCCGTTAGGCTGCCCGTCTGGACGCACCGGCGGGTACGTGTATAATACGAGAAATGCCGTGAACTAATATAAGGAGGGTTGGCATGACGGAGATAGGCCGGCTAATTACAGCTATGGTTACGCCCTTTGACCAGCAGGGGCACGTGGACTATGAGCAAGCCAAGCGCCTGGCCAACGCTTTGGTTGACTCGGGCAGCGATGGGCTGGTGGTGTCCGGCACTACTGGCGAGTCCCCCACCCTCACCACCGAGGAGAAGCTGCGGCTCTTCTCCGAGGTCAAGAGCGCCGTCGGCAACCGGGCCGCCGTGATCGCCGGTACCGGTAACTACAACACCGCCGAAAGCGTCGAGCTAAGCCAGGAGGCGGAGAAGGAAGGGGTGGACGGCCTGCTGCTGGTGGTCCCCTACTACAACAAGCCTCCCCAGGAGGGCCTCTACCGCCACTTCAAGAAGGTCGCCGAGAGCGTTCACCTACCCTGCATTGTCTACAACGTCACCAGTCGCACCAGCTTGAACATGACCCACGACACCACCATTCGGTTGAGCCAGGTGGACAACATTGTGGGAGTTAAGGAAGCGGGCAGCGACATGGACCAGATTGCCCGTATCCTCCACGGGGCCAAGGACGGCTTCAAGGTCTGGAGCGGCAACGACAACGAGACCTTTTACATCATGGGCATGGGCGGCTACGGCGTGGTCAGCGTGGCTTCCCACCTGGTGGGCAACCAGATTAAGCAGATGATGGGCCTGCTGTTGGAGGGCGACGTGGAGCGGGCGGCGGCGGAGCACCTGCGGCTATTGCCCCTGTTCAAGGTGCTGTTCGTCGTTTCCAACCCCATCCCGGTGAAGCACTCGCTGAACAGCCTGGGCTTCGACGTAGGCGACCCCCGGTTGCCCCTGATTCCCGCCGATGAAGCCTCGGCAACCCAGATTAACGGGGTGCTGTCCCAGTACCACATGGACATTGCCGTGCCGGTGTAGCCGGGGCAGCAATCCCAAAGTCCCCTTCAACCCCGGTTGGCATAGATATGGTCAAACATGCTCCCCAGTACCTCGGGCATAACGAGGGCTGGGGGGTATTCTTTATTGGTGAAGCGCCGGTCCACCCCCTCCCACCCGGATTCCGGCCTCCGCCGGAATGACAGTATCTTTCGGGGGAGAGGAGTTGTCCCTTCCGTCTCAAGGGGGAAGGTTGGGCTGGGGGTGTGGTCCGCAAGCCCACCACCCCGCTTTCGCGGAGTGCAGGCCGTGAGCGGGATATGGGGAAATTCGGGGAGGGGGCCTAGTCCACTGGGGAGGTCGCCGCCTTCCTGTCGCGGGCTTGGGATGGGGCGTAAATTCCTCGGTACTGCTCCGGTAGCTGCATGGCCAGGCGTCCCATAATCATGTCCATAACGCTGGACACCGCCGCCCTGTTCACCCGGCCTTCCAACACCGGCGGCGTGAAGGGCTGCCCGATGTTCACCTGGAACCGGCACAGGGGGAAGGGCATTCGCCAGTGGGAGAACTTCTCGGTCCCGGAAATCCCCACCGGCAGGACGGGGGCCTGGGACCTAATGGCCAGGTAGGCGGCCCCCGACATGGGCTCAATCAGCGCATGGTCTGGGCTGCGGCGGCCTTCGGGAAAGATGACCACCGCCTGGTCTCGGGACAGCAATTCCAGGGCTTCCCGCATGGCCCCCACGCCGGCCCCCACGCCGGCGCTGGAACGCTTAACGGGATATACCTGGAAGCCACGCATCATAGCCGCGCCCAAGGGATTGTTGAACAGTTCTTCCTTGCCCAGAAAGCTGAGGGAACGAGGTATGCTGGGCACCAACACCGGCGGGTCGTTGAAGGACAGGTGATTAGCCACCACGATCAGGGGGCCGTATGGAGGCACTCCCTCGCGTCCGGTTACTTCCAGCCGTCCGAAGGTGTTGAAGCAGACTCGGGCCAACATTCGTCCTGCGCCGTACAGACAGCTCATGGCCCCGACCCCTCGAACTGCTGGTATATCTGTTCCAAGACCTGGTCGACGACCTGGTCGACGCTCATGTCGCCGGTATCCACTATCAGGGAGTCTGCGGCGGCGGTCAGGGGAGAGTCGTCCCGGTAGGAGTCGATTTCATCGCGGGCCCGGGTCTCTTGCAGCACCTGGGACAGCGCCACCTGGTGGCCCTTACCCTGCAATTCGCGCCAGCGGCGTTGGGCGCGGGCCTCCACCGGGGCGCACATGAACAGCTTCAGGTCGGCGTCGGGCAGCACCACCGTGCCGATGTCCCGGCCCACCATTACCATGCTGCCCGAGGCGGCCAACTGCCGCTGTTGCTCCACCAGGGCCCGGCGCACTTCCGACACCTTGGCCACCAGGGACACGTTGCGGTCCACCTCCGGGGAGCGTAGCTCCGGGCCCACTTGCTGGTCTCCCACCAACACCGTGTCGCTGTCTGCCCCGGCCAGACGGATGGGAGTGTTGCGGGCCAGGCTTCCCAGTTGGGACTCGTCTCCCAGGTCAACGGAGTTGTGCAGCGCCAGCCAGGTTAGGGCCCGGTACATGACGCCCGTGTCCAGGAAGGTGTAATCCAGGCGCTGGGCCAGGGCTCGTCCCACCACCGTCTTACCGGCGGCCACGGGTCCGTCAATGGCTATTACTTTCCCTCCGTATTTCACGGCGCTGTCAAACATTCAACGGGCATTATAACATTCGCCAGGCCCACCACAACCCATAGCCGACAGCTATTTTTCGGACGCCTATCTAGCAGTGCCCCGCCAGCGTCGCCCGGCGATGCTACTCGCCCGCGCGTTTTCTCATTCCTGACACTTTTGGATTCCGGCCTGCGCCGGAATGACGGCGGGGGTTGAGATTCAGGGTCTTTCGATTGTTGCTACTGCGCTCTCCCCGCTCATCACCCCGCCTTCGCGGAGTGCAGGCTCTGAGCGGTCTTTTCTGGACAATCGAAAGACCCTGCCCCTGACGCGTTGGGCTGGACAGGCGTTGCTGAGGTGGTACATTGTGATAAAGGCAATAACGCTGGCGGGCGTCGGCAATGGAGGTAGCAAGTGGGCTGGTTGGACATCCTGCTCCTGGTGATTTGGGGGCTGCTGGCGATGTGGGGGTGGAAGCGCGGCCTCATCGGCTTGGCCATCCCCCTGCTGATGGCCGCGGTTGGGTTGGCGTTGTCCAGCCGACTGGCCGGGCCGGTGGGCAAACTATTCCCTGGCGTGAGCGACAATGAAACTTTCCAGACCGGCCTGGCTTTCCTGGCCCTTTTCGTGGGTTTCTTCGTTCTCAGCGTTGTAATTGGCTCCTTCCTCAGAAGCTTGGTGGGATCTGTGCCTTTCGGTGAACGGGTGGACCGGGTAGGGGGGGTGCTGGTGGGGCTCGTTGTGGGGTTCGCGTTGTTGTCCGGGCTGCTGGTGGGGCTGCAGAAATACCCCATCACCGAGAATAGCGGGGAAGCCATCGCAGGTTCTCCGGTAGCTTCCTTCATGGCCAACAACTTTGACGCAGTGGTCCGGGGCATCAAGCTGATACCCGGAGACTGGGACAACAGAGTCAAAGACGCCTTGCCGGGTTCCTAGAGCCAGCCCAAAAGGTTGGGATCCGGGGCGGAATGGCGGCAACGGAAAGAGTCCGAGCGCAAATGAGGGTCTTTCCATTGTCCAGGGAAATTCGCTCATAGCCTGCACTCCGCGAAGGCGGGGTGATGAGCCTGTCGAACCACGGACCGGCCCTTCCACAAGCTCAAAGTGAGCGGGAGTCCACCTGAAAGGGGTCTTTCAAACGGCCAGCGCAAGTGCCCCACCCCTGGATTCTGGCCTCCGCCGGAATGACGGTGGGGGTAGCGGGCTGCTTGTTAGGCCGAGGGCGTATTCGCCAGCCCTTCGACAAGCTCAGAGCCTGCACTCCGCGAAGGCGGGGTGGTGAGCGGGGAGAGCGCAGTATCAACAATCGAAAGACCCTGGGCGCAAAATCGTAACTGTTCAGAGTTGAGGGGAAATCAGGAGCCTGCGGCATTCCAGGAGGGGATTGAGGCCCCGGGCCCGCCAGGTGCCAAAGAGAGATGCCAAGGTCATTTTGCTGTCGCTGCCCGCTTCCGAGCGGGTGCCGCCGCTGATTTTACGGCTGATCACCAGGTGGCGCAGGCTCCGTTCCGCGGCGTTGTTGTCAGATGGCGTCTCCGGGTGGGAAACGAAGACGAACAACTCCTTGATGTGCCGCTCAATCCGCCGGCACAGTTTTCCCTGGACGGCCAGCGGGTCCTCCAGGAAAGGGCGGCACAGCCCAAGCAACCGCCTTTCCAGCGTCAACTGCTCCCGTGAGGAACAGCCCCCGGCCGCCGCCCAACCCACGGCCTTGGCGTAGAGCCGTTGCACTCTCCGGGCCCACCGGACAAGACCGGCGTCTTCTGGGTACAGCGCCTTCAGTTTGTGGATGTCCCGCAACAGATGGGCCCAGCACCGCTGTTTCAAGCCGGGGTAGTGGTGGTAGGCCACGTAGAAGTCGCTCACCAGAATCCCGCCGAAGGACTCGCCCAGGACCTCGTCCACCACCGCCCCGCCCCGGCCCCGGCGCAGGAAGTACCGCTCCGTGGACGTGCTGAAGGTCCAAACGTAGCCGTTGACTCCGTTCTCCCGCCAGCCCGTCTCATCAGCGTGGACCACCGGGCTGCTGCGGATGCGTTCCAGCGCTTCCGCTACGGCCGGCCGGGCCTGCTGCGCCACTTGATGAACAACACGGACGATGGCCCCAACGCTCAGTTTCAACTGATGCAACGTTCGCAGATACCATTGGATTGTCCTTACCGGCAGCCGCCCCTCTTCCCGCAGGGTCACTATCAGGCTTACCAGGTTGGCCCCCAAGGGCTGGCGGCCCGCGGCCAGCCCTTTCAGAGGGTCCCGGGGCAGCCGCCGTTTCCGGCACAACGGACATATCCGGGCTATGAATACGTGCTCTGTGACTTCCGCCGGGACTGCCGGAATGTCTATGATCTCCCGGGTCCGCTGCGCCCATCCCCCGGTCAGGGCAGTATGACATTCGGGGCAAGACTCCGGGGCGTGGACCACCCGTCCAGTGGGTTCCATCCGCGGTCGGGCAAAGCCGTGCTGACGCTTCTTGCGCGGCTTCTTCTCCGCCGCCGGCTTCTTGCGCCTGGCGGCAGGCTTATGCCCCGGCATCCTGGCCCCCGGTCCGCCGCCGGACAGGCGGGCCTCCAGGCTTTCGACCCGCTGCCTCAGTTCCGCGATAATCTCCAGCAGCGTCTCCCGGCTCGCCTGGTCCAAGTCCAATTCCGCTTCCATTGTTCTCTTATGCCACAATCGCACCCCGGACGCCAGCGTTTTTCCGCCCAGCAAGAAAATTCAGCATATTCGCCTCATCAAGTCTGAACAGTTACGCAAAATCCCCAGGTTGGTATACCCCATAAGAAACTGGTATACTGACTTTTAACCTGAATGAGGTACTGGGCCAGTGGCTGGAAGAACCCGTGCTGGTCAGCCTGGCGCACCTATGTCGGACCCTGGGCAGGAAGATTCTACCTCGCTGCCTGCGCCTACCAACGTCTTGTCTTCCCCGGTGTTGGTTCTCAACCTCAACTACGTTCCGGTGAACGTCTGCACCGCCCGCCGCGCCATCATTCTGGTCAGCAAGGGCAAGGCGGAAATGCTGGAAAACCACCGGGGCGAAGTTCACACCGTCGTGGCCGTTTTTGACGTTCCCTCCATCATCCGCCTGGTCTACCTGGTGAAGCGCCCCTACGCTCCCCGCAAGCTCTCCAAGAAGGAGATATTCCTGCGGGACCATTACACCTGCCAGTACTGCGGAAACAAGACCCAGAACCTCACCTTGGACCATGTCGTTCCCCGTCGACAGCACGGGGCCCACACCTGGGAGAACGTGGTGGCCGCGTGTTCCAAGTGCAACCTGCGGAAAGCGGGCCGTACCCCGGAGGAGGCCAACATGCGGTTGGACAAGGAACCCCGAGCCCCCCAACCCAACCCCTACCGAATGCTGCAGAACCGGATGATCCTGGAAGAGTGGCGTCCCTACGTGCCCTGGACCGCCACGGGCTAGCCCCTCTCTAACTCTCCCTCCAAAGGGGGAGATGACCGGCTCCTCCCCCACTTCCCCAAGGATTCCCGCTTTCGCGGGAATGACGGGTAGGGCGGGCCGTAGGAAGAATCAGCCCCTTCCGCCGCTTCATGTCCGTTAGGAAGCGCCGGGCAGGTTCAACATCAGGACTTCCAGGGCCAAGCGGGGGTTGGCGTTGTATTCCAGGGCCTCCAGGGTCTGTTGCAGCCCCTTGACCGTCGCCACCACCTGAGATGTGGACAACCGGCTGGCCTGTAGGCGCAATTGCGATAGCTGGTCCTGGTTCTGCACGTACTCCTCGGTAGACTCCTTGACCAGCAGCAGGTCCCGCCACCACCGCAGCCACAGGTACAGTAGCTCCCGCACCGGCTCCCGGTCACGGGAGAACTGGCCGGCCAGCTCGTTGGCGTAGCTGAAGCGTATGTCCAGCCCCGACTGGCAGGTATCCTGAATTCGCGCCAGGTCGGCCTCCCACTGGGACAACACCTGGGGGTCGTCGCAGGCGTTGATGGCCCAGCCCATGCACCCCCGGGAGAGGCGGCCCAACCTCTCGGCGGTCTCCGGGTCAGCCTGCCGGTCGGCCACCAGCTTTTCCACTATTTGGCCCTTGGGTACGGGCAGCAACGCCAGGCGGCGGCAGCGGGACCGGATGGTGGGCAGCAAGGCGTCCTCGTCGGTGGTCAGCAGCAGGATTAAGACCTGGGGCGGCGGCTCTTCCAGGGTCTTCAGCAGGGCGTTGGCGGCTTCTTCGCTCATCAGTTGGGCGCCGTCGAATATCAACACGCTGCAGGGGCCCTCGTAGGACTTGAGGTTGAGGTGGTGCAGGGCCTCTTTAACGTCGTCGATGCCGATGACGGTGCGGGTGGGGCCGCCCTCTTCGCTCCGCCCCACGCCGATGGTCCGCACGTCGGCGTGGTGGCCCTGGGCGATGCGGCTACACTGGATGCAGGCCCCGCAGGGAACTCCGGGCCCTTCCAGGCAGTTGACCCCCTGGGCCAGTTGTTTGGCCAAGGTCATCTTGCCCACGTGGGGCGGGCCTACCAGCAGGTAGGCGTGGGCCAGCCGGCCCTGCTTCAGGCTGGGCTCAAGCTGCCTGAGAATGTGGTCCTGTCCGTAAACTTGCCACACCACCAAACCCGTAGGTATTACCGATTTCTGACGTTAATGCCTGGCTCGAAATCGTCGGCCAGCCAACGGACGAAATTCTCCGCGTGAAGCAGGTACGTACGTTTAGACTCTGAAGTCAATTCGGTCGCCTCGACAACTTCCTTATACCGCTCAAGGGCGTCCTGGACTGCGGTTAAGGTGTCCTGGCCCACTTTCGGCATGAGGCCCTCCGAGGGATGGGAATTGGCTAGATAGGTCTGGCCCGATATACCTTTGGCAGCAGCTTCCCTTCTGCTGGGTCTACTGTTAAATTGAAAATTTCCAGGGTAGTCGCCCCTAGTAGATATTCGTTGTCAGGGCCAAAGATAACCGGACAATACCGTTCCGGCGCGTTAATACTGTTAATGCCAAAACGTGCCATGCCATAGTCATATTCCACCTGACGCCCGTCGGCAAGAGTATACCTAAGTCTTTCCAAAGGCGTTACATTGAGTTGAATTAGCAAGGATTCAGGTATCATCGAATGGATGGAGCCGGTATCAACCATTGCAGTTACCGGGACCATATTATCGGCGCCGCCTACATTGACGCTGACCTCAAACGTTCCCACATTACACCTCCTGATGGACCGCGCCCCTACACCGTGTCGCACAGCATCAGGTCCTGGTAGCTCTCCCGGCGGCGGATTACCCGGCTGCGGCCCTCGCCCACCAGCACCATCGGGGGCCGGGGGTTCAGGTTGTAGTTGCTGGCCATGGAGGGGCAGTAGGCCCCGGCGGCGGGAATGGCGATGATGTCCCCCGGTTCCGCCGTGGGCAGCATTATATCCGAAGCCAGCACGTCGCCAGACTCGCAATACTTGCCGGCAATGGTCACTTTCTCCCCCGGCGGCTCGTTGACCTTGCCCGCCGACAGCACCTCGTAGGCCGCCTGGTACAGGGCCGGGCGGATGTTGTCGCCCATGCCGCCGTCCACGCTGACGTACTTGCGGACGCCGGGGATGTCCTTGATGGCTCCTATGCTATACAAGGCGACGCCGGCCGGGCCAATGATGGAGCGCCCCGGCTCCACCACCAACTGGGGAATCGCCAGTCCCAACTCGCTGCAGGTGGCGGTCAACGTGGAGACGATGGCCTCGGCATACTCGCCGATGGTGGGCGGCTGTTGGTCCTCGGTATAGGCGATGGCGAACCCGCCCCCGGGGCTGAACTCCTGAAGCTCCAGGCCCTCCTCCCGGAACTGAGCGGCGAACCGCAGCACCAGGTCGGTGGCGGCCTGGTAGGGCTCCAGCTCGAAGATGGGAGACCCCAGGTGGAAATGCAAGCCCCGCAGTTTCAGGTTGGGCGCGGCCAGAGCCTGGCGCACCGCACCGGCGGCGTGGCCCGTCTGGATGGAGAAGCCGAACTTGGAGTCGATGATGCCGGTGGTGGTGTAGGCGTGGGTATGGGGGTCGATGCCCGGCGACACCCTAATGAGGATGTCCTGCACCTTCCCGGCGGCGGCGGCGATGCGGTCCAACAGCTCCAACTCGTGGAAGCTGTCCACCACCACCCGGCCCAGGCCGTGCTCCACCGCCTCGGTCAATTCCTCGCCGGTCTTGTTGTTGCCGTGGAAGTAGACCTTCTCCAGGGGAAAATCAGCGGCCCGGGCCACCGCCAATTCACCGCCGGAAACCACGTCCAACCCCAGTCCCTCTTCGTCGAACAGGCGGGCCAGGGCCGGGTTGATGTAGGCCTTGGAAGCGTACAAGACCCTGACGTCGGGGCAACGCTGGCCGAACTCCTGGACAAAGCTGCGGCAACGGTTGCGCAGGGTTGCCTCGTCCAGCAGGTATACCGGGGTGCCGTGCTCCTGGGCCAGGTCCAGGGTGTTGCAACCGCCGATGACCAGTTGGCCCTGGGGATTGACGTTGGCGGTGTCGGGGAAAACGTGTTGGGGGAACATTTGCGGACCTCTTTGTGGGAATTAGTTGGCAAGAGGTATGATAGCCGGGAGGGGGTGGAGGCGCAACCGGGCGATGGAGTGGACCTGACGGTGAGATACGAGCTGACTGCTCTATGGCGCTTCTTGGGGCCAAGGGTTGGTGATTTCCACATCCATACCTTCAAAGTCTCTGCTGTTCCGCGTCACCACACGTAGGTCATGGGCCTTCGCCGTCCCAGCTATTAGTGCATCTTCCGAATGCACGGTCCGACCGGACCGTTGGGCTTCTGCCCGGAGCGTGGCGGCCGTCTCCGCCTCGGTGCGCCCCAGTCCTATGATGCGGTCCTCATACCGGTCCATCATTGCCTCCAGGAGTACCCGCAATTGTTCGCGGCGGCGCCCCTGGGGCAGCAGTTGCACGCCGAGGGCCAACTCGTGAACTACGATGGCGGACAGCCAGAAGTCCTGTTGTTCGTTTAAGAAGGCGACCACATGGGGTTCGGGTGTATCTCTCATCAACTCCGAAATCACGTTGGTGTCTAGGAGAAAGCCGCTCACCTACTCTCCCCGTCATGGAACGGAATCTCCCGTCTCGACTCACGGCGGCTGGGGATTTCGAGATTTGCTCCCCGGGGCATGTTTTCAACCAACCACTGGCCGAGGGGCTGACGGGGCGTCGTTCGAGCCTGCCAAAATTCTTGCATCTCTATTTGAAGCTGCATCAGTTCCTGCCCGCGCCTCCGTAGTTCATCTCGGACCCTCGGGTCATCTGTTGCGATGCCATAGATTTCTTTGAATCCGCTCAAGTCAACCGACCCAATTTGTTTCAGTGCATTTTCAGCCGCCGACGTGATACGCTCCTTCACTGTGTCATCTAAATCAAGCAGAAGAACTGCTGCTAGGCTAGAATACGCCAGTGGAAGCGCCAACTCATTCAGGCAAACAAGGAAGCCAATCTCTTGAAATCTTGAGCCGGTTGAAGGTACGCCCAAAAGATTGAAAGACTGTGGCTCTAGGTCCGGGCTGGGATGTGCTGACCGTGCAGATAACGAGTAGTAGCGCTCGCGGTCAATGGGAGGCGGGAGTTTGGTTAGTCCCTCCAGCCTACGGCTGACTTCAGCAGGAGCGAAATTTTTCCGGGCCATTTCCCATGATTCTCGCCATTCTGCCAAGGCTGTGCCATCCTTACAAAACAGGACCAAGACGTTGGCTATCTCCCCTATACTCCGGCTGAGAAGAAGGGATTCATCATAAAATCCCATTCGCAGCAGGCGCACCGTGGCGCGCCCATTGGATGACACCCTTCCGCAAAGATACTCAATAGTATGGTCTCCGCCGCTGCACTTCCAGAAGCAGGAACCCATCCGGTCCAGGATTGACAGGACTGTGCCAATCTCTTCAAAGCAGTCTGGAGCCTTTTCCCCCATACTGGCAATACGGGAGTCGGTTTCGGTTTCGCATCGGTCATCCAGACTCCAAGTGCGATGTAAGAAGTCAACTCCTTCAGGGAATTCATTCGCTCCGGCCTCAGTCATCCGTGAGCCTCCACAGGCATTCCATGTCAGTCCCAGTCCTAGGGTTAAATGGTATCATATACGCACCCGGACCGGCCCTTCCCCATCCGTTGACTACCGACATGGCCCCGTATATACTCCCAGCAAATTGGCCCCCTGTTGTCGCCCCCGTTTTCACGGGGGCAGGCTCCCAAAAATCGCCCAACTCATCCCATTGGGAGGTGTGATAGTGAAAGTCCCCATTCAGGTAACGGTAAACGGGCAGGCCCGTCAAGCCGAAGTTGAACCCCGCACCCTGCTGGTGCACTTCATCCGCGAGGACTTGGGGTTGACGGGCACCAAAATTGGCTGCGATACCAGTCAATGCGGCGCCTGTGTGGTGCAGATGGACGGCGCCACCGTCAAGTCCTGCACCTGCCTGGCCGTCCAAGCCGATGGAGCAAGCATCACCACCATCGAGGGACTGGCCCAAGGCGCCGACCTGCACCCGATCCAGGAGGCTTTCTGGAACAACCACGGCCTCCAGTGCGGCTACTGCACCGCCGGTATGATTATGACCACCGTGGAGCTGTTGCAGCGCAACCCCCACCCCACCGCCCAGGAAGTCCGCGATGGACTGGAGGGCAACATCTGCCGCTGCACCGGCTACCACAACATCGTCAAGTCGGTGCTGGCCGCTGCTGAAGCGATGGGAGGTTAGCGTATGACTACCAGAATATTCGGCTCCGGCATCCGCCGCCGGGAAGACCCCCGGATTATCACCGGGCAGACCTCTTATACCGACGACATCAAGCTAAATGGGATGGTTCACGCCGCCATCCTGCGCAGCCCCCACGCCCACGCCCGCATCCAGGGCATCGACACCAGCGCCGCCCAATCTGCCCCCGGCGTGCTGGCGGTGTACACCGGCGCCGATACCGAGGGGGTGCTCAACCCCATGCCCTGCGCCTGGATAATTCCCGACTCCGACGTTAAGGCCGTGGCCTATCCACCCCTGGCCCAGAGCGTGGTGCGCTACGTGGGCGACGCCGTGGCCGTGGTGGTGGCCGAGAACCGCTACCAGGCCGAGGACGCCCTGGAGTTGATTGACGTTTCCTACGAACCCCTGCCGGTGGTGGTAAACGCCGAGGGAGCGATGCAACCGGGTGCGCCCCAACTGCACGAGGATGCCCCCAACAACCAGGCCTTCCACTGGGTGGCCGCCGGGGGCGACACCGACGCCGCCTTTGCCGGGGCCGAGGTGGTGGTGCGGGATACCATCATCCAGCAGAAGCTAATCCCCAACGCCATCGAGCCTCGCTCGGCCATCGCCAGCTACCTGCCCTCCATGGGCGAGTTGACCCTGTGGAACACCACCCAGAACCCCCATATCGCCCGCTTCGTCACCTGCCTGGTGACCGGCGTGCCCGAGCACAAGATACGGGTAATCGCCCCCGAGGTGGGCGGCGGGTTCGGCAGCAAAATTGCCGTCTACCCCTGGGAGATGATTGCCGCCTTCTGCGCCATGCAACTGGGCCGTCCGGTGAAGTGGACCGAGACCCGCACGGAGAACTTCGTGTCCACCACCCACGGTCGGGACCACGTGGAGCACGTGGAGATGGCCGCCACCCGCGACGGCAAGATTACGGGAGTTCGCGGCACCGTCTACGCGGCTATGGGGGCCTACCTGTCCACCGCCGGGCCGGGAATTCCCACCATCCTGCACGGTCTGATGTATTCCGGCCCCTACGACATTCCCAACATCAAGGCCGACATCTACGGTACCTTCACCAATACCACTCCGGTGGAAGCCTACCGGGGGGCCGGTCGTCCCGAGGCCACCTTCCTGCTAGAACGCCTGGTGGACCTACTGGCCGTCGAGCTCAATCTGGACCCGGTGGAGCTGCGCCGGCGCAACCTGATTCCCAAGTTCGAGGACGGCCACGACGTTGCCATTGGTCTGACCTACGACAGCGGCGACTACGAGAAGGCCCTGAACGTTGCCCTGGAACACGTCAACTACCAGGAACTACGCCACGAGCAGGCCCACCAGCGGGAGCACGGCCATTACATGGGCATCGGCGTCAGTTGCTACTCGGAAATCTGCGGCCTGGGCCCTTCCCAGGTGGCCGGGGCGGTGGGCTTCGGCGGCGGCCTCTGGGAGAGCGCCACGGTGCGCTTCTACGCCACCGGCAAGGTAAACGTCTTTGTGGGGACATCGCCCCACGGCCAGGGGGAGGAAACCACCTTCGCCCAGATTGTGGCCGATGAACTGGGGGTGCCGGTGGACGACGTGGAGTTGATCCACGGCGATACCGACAATACTCCAATGGGTTGGGGGACCTACGGCAGCCGCACCACCGTGGTGGGCGGCGGCGCGGTGGCCCTGAGCTCCCGCAAGATTAAGGACAAGGCCAAGACCCTGGCGGCCCACCTGCTGGAAGCCGCCGAGGCCGACATTGAGTACGAGGACGGCAAGTTCTTTGTGCGGGGGTCTCCCGACCAGAGCCAGACCATCCAGGACATCGCCCTGATGGCCAACGTCGCCTGGAACATGCCCGAGGGAATGGAGCCAGGGTTGGAGGCCACCGCCTTCTACGACCCGCCCAACTTCACCTACCCCTTCGGCACCCACGTGGCGGTGGTCAACATCGACCCGGACAACGGGCACATCGTCCTGGAGCGGTACGTGGCGGTGGACGACTGCGGGCCTCAGATTAACCCCATGATCGTCGAGGGCCAGGTCCACGGCGGCGTGGTCCAGGGAGCGGGCCAGGCCCTTTGGGAAGGGGCGGTCTATGACGACAACGGGCAGTTGCTGACCGGCTCCATGATGGACTATGCCCTGCCCCGGGCCCACCTGGTGCCCGACATCGAGGTGCTGTCCACGGAAACGCCGTCGCCCCACAACCCCCTGGGGGTCAAGGGCATCGGCGAGACCGGCACCATCGCTTCCACCATAACCATATACAACGCCGTCATCGACGCCCTGAGTCCTCTGGGCGTCACCAAACTGGACATGCCCCTGACCCCGCAGCGGGTCTGGCAGGCCATTCACCAGCAAGGGTAGAGGGAGGAGCGTCATGTTCGCCGCAGATTTTGACTATCACAAAGCCAGCACGGTGGCCGAGGCCATCCAGATACTGCAATCAAACCCGGAGGCCAAGCTGCTGGCCGGGGGCCACAGCCTCATCCCCCTGATGAAGCTGCGCCTGGCCCGCCCCTCGGCGGTCGTCGACATTGGCGGCATCGCCGACCTGAAGGGCATCAGCGTCAGCAACAATATGATTCGCATCGGGGCCCTGGCGACCCACGGCGCCGTGGCCGCCTCCCCGGAGGTGTTGCGGGACAACCCGCTGGTGGCGGAAATGGCCGCGGGCATCGGGGATACCCAGGTGCGCAACCGGGGCACCGTCGCCGGCAACATTGTCCACGCCGACCCGGCCTCCGACTGGGGCACGGTGCTCACCGCCCTGGGAGCCAGCATCGAAGTCCAGGGGCCCGGCGGCTCGCGCTCTGTGGCCGTGGGAGACTTCTTCCAGGGAGCCTTCGAGACCTCGCTGGCCGACAACGAGGTGGTAACCGGGGTGCAGGTGCCGGTACTCTCCGTCCACCGCCACGAGAGCAGCCACGATCATGGCCATGACCACGGCCACGACGACCACGGGCACGGCCACGATCATGGTTCGGTGGAAATTCACGGCCAGGTGGGTGAGTACGCCAAGATGGCCCATCCGGCGTCCTTCTACGCCGTGGTGGGCGGCGCCGTGGTGGTGACGGTGGAAGACAACCGTTGCACCGCTGCCAGCATCGCCTTTGGCGGGTTGGTGCCTTCCCCCCGGCGCTCTCCCTCGGTGGAGAACGCTCTGGTGGGCAAGGAGCTGACCATGGAAAACATTACCGAAGCCACCAACCACCTGCCCGACGACCTGGGCGACGACATCATCGGCGACGTTTTCGCCTCGGTGGAGTACCGCCGCGCGGTGGTCCAGGTGGAGGTCAAGCACGCCCTGTTCCACGCGGTGGGCCTGGCCCACCACTAGTTGAACATTCGCTTTTATATCGACCCAGAAACAGGTCTGCCTCACATATATAGACACAGGGCTGATGAGGCCGAAGTTGAGGATATATTATCCGGCCCGGGAGATGACCAACCGGGTCGTGACGGCGTTAGAATTGCTGTTGGACAAACTCGGGAAGGGCGATACTTGCGAGTAATTTACGTTCCGGACGAGGAGCCTAATAGCGTTTTCGTCATAACAGCCTACGAATTACGAGGCAGGCATCTGACCGAATATCTACAGATGGGTGCGGAGTGTTGATATGAAACAAAATATCTTTCCACCGGGGTGGGATGAGGAACGAGTGCGCCGAGTCTTGGCCTACTATGAGGAACAGACTGAAGACGAAGCGGCGGCGGAAGCTAGGGCGGTATTGGAGGATGAATCCCAAACCGTGATGGTAGTGCCCAGGGAGTTGGTGCCGGCTATTCGGCAACTCATTGCCCGCCATCAAGCATAGAGTGGTTGTATTTTCGGTGGCTGGGGGCGGGCCTAGCGCCAGGTGAGTGCAGCAGCATTGAATACCAGGGTGGCCGTGGTGGGCGCCACCACCTGGGGCACAACCCTGGGCATCATTCTGGCGCGCAACGATGTGCCCGTGACCATTCTGGCCCGCACCGCCGCCGAGGCTGCCGAGTTGAATACCCATAGGGAGCACCGTCGCTTCCTGCCCGGCGTTCCCTTTCCCCAAGCCCTCCGCGTGTCCAGCAACCTCCAGGAGACCCTGGCACCGGCCCAGTTGACCATCATCGCCGTTCCCTCGGACCGCTTCCGCCAGAACGTGCAGGCCGTTAGGGGCCACTTATCGCCCGGCTCGGTGGTGGTCAGCGTGGCCAAGGGCTTGGAGTTGCCCACCGGCAAGCGCATGACCCAGGTATTGGAGGAGGAGTTGCCTCCCCAACTGCACCAGGGCATCTGCACCCTCTCCGGCCCCAACCTGGCCAAGGAGATTGTCCAGGGAAAACCCGCTTCCACCGTAGTTGCCGGTCGGGACGCCGACCGGACGGCCTACGCCCAGGAGGTCTTGATGTCGCCTTCCTTCCGGGTCTACACCAGCGACGACGTTGTGGGCGTGGAACTGGGTGGGGCCTTGAAGAACATCATCGCCCTGGGCGCGGGTATTTCCGACGGCCTGGACCTGGGCGACAACGCCAAGTCGGCCTTCATCACCCGGGGTCTGGCGGAGATAACCCGATTGGGCATCGCGGCGGGGGCCCAACCCCTGACCTTCGCCGGGCTGGCGGGCATGGGCGACATCATAGCCACCTGTTCCAGTCCCCTGAGCCGCAACCGCTACGTAGGCGAGCAACTGGCGCGGGGAAAGAGTTGGCCGGAAATTCGGGAGTCCATGGACAACGTGGCCGAGGGGGTCAACACCACCGGCGCGGCGGTAGCCATGGCCGAGGAACTGGACGTGGAGATGCCCATATCCGATGTCACCTACCGGATGCTGTTCGAGGGGTTGCCTCCCACGGAGGCCATCGCCGAACTGATGGGACGCCCGCCCCGGTCCGAGTGGTAGCCGGAACATCAAGTCAACAGGGCTGCTTGGGGCTTTTTAATCTTCGGCGAAGGTTGCTCATGGTTGGCCTGCCCCTTCCCTCACCCCACTGGATTCCCGCTTTCGCGGGAATGATGGAGCACTTGAAGGGAGAGGGATACTGAGGGAATGACGGAGCATTTGGAGGGAGAGGATTGCTGAAGGAATGGGAGTGGCGACTCTACCTGAGCGCCCCCAGTTCCAGCGACGGGACTTGTTCCAGCAGCCACCGGGCCAAAATGCGACGGTGACAGGGCTCCCCGGCCCGTTCAAAACACAGCAGTGTAAAGTCTCCCAGCATCGGCGCGCCGTCCAGCCACTCCTGGAACTCGGGCGTTTCCCCCAGGTGCTGCTCCAATTCCCCCAGGTAGGCCGTCGTCAGTTGGGCAAAATCGGTCTGGCCCGCTCGGTAGCTGTGGAGCAGGTCCCGGGAGGGGTAGAGAAAGGGCAGCGTGTCCCACTGGGTACGGCGTCCCCGGGGATGGGCGCGGGATACCCGGTAGCGTTGCCCCACCCAGTGGTCCGGGTTGTAAAAACTGGCGGTGTACAGCATTTGAGGCTATCCAAAGGAGATACCAGGAAGACCCGCGCCGCCGGTCAATCCCCCGTAATTCTGGCCGCGCCAGAATCCATAGCAGCCGGGGAAGATATGGGCGACTGGCCGAGAACGGCTCCAGATTAATGTGGGAGAATGTCAATCCGGGAGAACCGGGATGGTCCAAGGGCAGCAACGTTGCCCGCCGCACCGCCACTCCTGGATTCCGGCCTGCGCCGGAATGACGGAAGTTGGGGGGGTGAGGACTTGCCCCGACCAGCGTGGGCGAGGGGCCTAGCGAAGCTCCCTGGGCAGGGTGAAGGTAACGTCCTCCTCCACCCCGGTAATCATCGTCACGCTGTCCGGGGCCAGGGCCTCCACGATGCTTTCCACCAGCACCTCCGGGGTGGAGGCTCCCGAGGTGATGCCCACCCGCTGTTTGCCTTCCAGCCACTGCGGGTTAATCTCGTCCGGGCCGTTAATCAGGTAAGCCGGAACGCCCAGCGCCTCGGCAACCTCCCGCAGGCGGTTGCAGTTGGAGCTGTTCTGCGCCCCGATGACCATTACCAGGTCCACTTGGGTCGCCATCTGGGTCACGGCCTCCTGGCGGTTGGTGGTGGCGTAGCAGATGTCGGTGCGCACCGTGGTGTCGGTGAAGCTCCGGGTGATATTGTCGATGGCCTGGGCCGTGTCTCCCACCGAAAGGGTGGTCTGGGTCAACACCGCCACCGGGGTGTCAGCCTCCCATTCCGGCAGTTCTCCGCTGCGGCTGTCGTCAATCAGGGTCATGGGCACCTGGCCCATGGTGCCCCGCACTTCCTGGTGGCCCCGGTGCCCCACCAACAGCACCCGCTTGCCCTCCCGGTGGTACTTCTTGGCTTCGTTATGTACCCGGGTCACCAGGGGGCAAACGGCGTCGATGACCTTCAGACCCCGGGCCTGGGCCTTCTCGAAGTCCTCCGGGGGCGAGCCGTGGGCTGAAAACACCACCAGGGAGCCGGGGGGAATATCCTCCACCTCCTCCACGGTGATGGCCCCCTTGCGCTCCAACTCGGTCACCACGTAGGGGTTGTGGACAATCTGGTGCTTGACGTACACCGGGGGGCCGAACCGCTCCAGGCAGAGGTCCACCACCTCGATGGCGCGGACTACTCCGGCGCAAAACCCCCGGGGAGAACTGAGGACTACTTCCACGACCGTTCCTCCTGACAACTCTGGGAGAGCATTAGGTTTTCAAGAACACACCGATAATGGCGCCAATGGTAGCAAGCCAGAGCAACACCATCACCGTCAACTGGGTATTCAAACGGGTGTTAATTTCCGAACGCAGGGCGTCGATGCGGGCATTCATTTCCGAGTTTGCCGAGTCAAAATCCGAACGCAGGGCGTCAATGCGGATAATCATTTCCGAGTTTGTCGAGTCGAACCGGGAATTCATCTCCGAACCTGCTGAGTCGAACCGGGAATTCATCTCCGAACCTGCCGAGTCGAACCGGGAATTCATCTCCGAACCTGCCGAGTCGAACCGGGAATTCATCTCCGAACGCAGGGCGTTGACGTTGGCATTCATCTCTGAACTGGCCGAGTCGAACCGGGTATTCATCTCCGCGTGCAGGGCATTGACGTTGGTAATCATCTCCGCGCGTAGGGCGTTGACGTTGGCATTCATCTCCATGCGCAGGGTGTCGATGCGGGCATTCATTTCCGAGTTTGCTGAGTCAAAATCCGAACGCAGAGTGTCGATGCGAGCAATCATTTCCGAATTCGCCAAGTCAAACCGGGTATTCATGTCCGTGTGCAGGGTGTAGATGCGGGTATTCATCTCCGAGTTTGTCGAGTCAAACCGGGTATTCATCTCCACGCGCAGCGCGTCGATACGGGTATTCATCTCTGAGCGGAGGCTACGCATCTCGTCCCGAAGCTCTTCTACAATCCCTTCCAGACGGTCGATCCTTGAGTCCGTAGTCATATCTCCCCCATACCTATTCTGTGGCCGGGCCGCTGATTAGGTCCAGGTACTTGTAGCCGGAGCCGGTGTTCAGCAGCACAATGGTCTCATCGGCTCCCAGGAATCCCTGCTCCAACAGCCGTTTCAGTCCTACCAGGGTGGCCGCCCCCTCGGGGCAGGCAATGATTCCCTCGGTGGTCGCCAGCTCGTACATGGCGTCCACCATCTCCTGGTCTTCCACCGCCAGGGCCGTGCCGCCGGTCTCCCGGATGGCCTGTAGAATAAGGTAGTCGGCGAAGGGATGGGGCACCCGCAGGCCGTCGGCCACCGTGGCCGCGTTGGCCCAGGGCTCGGAGACGGACTTGCCCTCGTTGAAGGCCTTGACAATGGGTTGGCAACCGCTGGCCTGCACCGCGATGAACTTGGGGGGCCGCCCCTCGACCCAGCCCAACTCCAGCAACTCCTGGAACCCCTTGTACATGCCGATGATGCCGGTGCCGCCGCCGGTAGGGTAGATGATGGCGTCGGGCAGGGTCCAGCCCAATTGCATGGCTATTTCCAGGCCCATCGTCTTCTTGCCTTCGGCCCGGTAGGGCTCCTTCAGGGTGGAGAGGTCGAACAGGCCCTGCTCCTCGGCCACCGACACGGCAATCCTTCCGGCGTCGCTGATTAGGCCGTCCACCAGGGTCAGCTCAGCGCCGGTCATCAGCGATTCCTTCTTGTTGGGCACCGGCGCGTCCTGGGGCATGAACACCCCCACCGACAGCCCGGCCCGGGCGCAGTAGGCGGCGGCGGCCCCGGCGGCGTTGCCTGCCGAGGGCATGGTGAACCCGGTGGCCCCCAGCTCGGCGGCCCTGGATACGGCGGCGGAAATCCCCCGGGCCTTGAAGGTGCCGGTGGGGTTCAGGCCTTCCTCTTTGACGAACAGCCGATTCAACCCCAGCTTCTGGCCCAGGGTTCGGGTTTCCAGCAGGGGCGTTCCCCCTTCGCCCAGGGTCAGCACGTTGTCCGGGTCGGCCACGGGCAGGAACTCGGAAAAACTCCACATGCTGTCCGGACGCTGGGCGAAGGCGTTACGGTCCACCTCCCGACCCAGGCGGGGCAGATCGTAGCGAGCGAAGAGCACTTTCTCGCAGCAGGGGCTGACCTTGCTGAGCTGGGAATGGGGGTACGTCTTACCGCACTGGGTGCATTCCAGGTGGTCCAGGTAGCTGAACATGGGTGGTAAACCTCCCTGTTGGGGCCAGAATATACAGTCTCTAATAGAGGATTCTTTCCGTCCAGCTATCATACCCGATGTCCTGGGGATGTGGTACTGGCCTGGGATGAGCATCAACCCGAAGAGTCCCTTGGGACTGGGTGACCATTGGATGTATGTGAACTGTGGTTTACAATTAAGGGCATGGTGAAAGTAATTGAGAGCGCCACTTTCAGGCGGTGGATTCGTGGCTTGCCGGACAGGCGGGCGGTCCACCGAATCAACGCGCGCTTGACCGCCGTATCTGAAGGAAACTTTGGCGATACCAGGCCCGTTGGTGACGGCGTATCCGGGATGCGCATCCACTATGGCCCAGGATACCGGCTCTACTTCGTCCGTGAGGGTGGAGCCATCATCGTCCTGCTTTGTGGCGGTGATAAGGACAGTCAACGGCGAGATATTGAGCGGGCCAAGGAGTTGGCCCGGGAAAGGAGATAAGCGATGTCCGAGGCTTACACCAAATGGGACCCCTCGGAATACCTTCGGACCAAGGAGGATGTCCGGCTCTACCTGGAAGCCTGTGCGGACGAAGATCCCGGAGACGGCAGTGTAATTCGCGCCGCTTTGAACAACATCGCTCGCGCCCAGAACATGAGCCAGTTGGCTAGGGAAATTGGAATGACTCGCGAAGGACTCTATAAGGCCCTGTCCGAGAATGGCAACCCTTCCTTCGCCTTGGTGGTCCGGTTGACCCGCGCTTTGGGAATGCAACTGCGTATCACCGTTTAGCGCGTCCACGTAAGAACCCTCGGCATTCCCGGGAAGTTGCTACCTCGTCGCCCTCCTTTTGCCAAGCCGCCTCGCCCGCAAGGTTACTTGTCTCAACGGGCGGGGCGGCTGGCGGGGTCTTGCCTGCGGGCGCCTGAAGGGGACTCCCGCGGCGGGGGAGGGTGGCCGGGGCGTGTCTCCGGGCTTGGGCGAGGGGCTGGCGTCCGGTGGCTCCCTCTGGGGGGAATCTACCCCTCGCCCTGGGCTTGGCGAAGGACGGCCCCGCTTTTTCGGCCAAGGCCCCCTGTGCTATAATCGCAATGCCCCAGAAAGGCCATACGCTCCGGCCAGTTGAGACAAGTTACCTTGCGGGCCGGAGCGTATGGCAAGAGGTAGCGGATGTCTGACTATCAATACATTATCCTGGACAAAAATGCTGAAGAAGGCATTGCCAAGTTGACGTTGAACCGTCCCGACCGGCGCAACGCCCTCAATGACGTGATGCAGGACGAGATAGGCGACGCTCTGGACGAGGTGGATGCCGACGACTCCATTCGGGTGTTGATAGTTACCGGGTCGGGCCAGGTGTTCTGCGCCGGGGGAGACCTGGACCAGCTCAAAGGGGGCAGCCAGCCGGGCACCTGGGTAACCGACAATGCCGACGACATCCGGCGGGCTTTCAAGCGCACCCAGCGTTTTATGCTGGGGCTGCAGCGGCTGGAAAAGCCCGTCATCGCCATGATTAACGGGGCTGCCGTGGGCGCTGGGTTCGACATGGCCTGCGGTTGCGACATCCGCATCGGCACCCCCCGGGCCCGTTTCATGGTGGCCTACATCCGCATTGGGCTGTTCCCCGGGTTCGGCGGCACCTGGCTCTATCCCCGGATGCTGGGCAGCATAGGCAAGGCCGCCGAGTTGCTCTTCACCGGGGACTTCCTGGAGGCCGAGGAAGCCCACCGCCTGGGATTCCTCAACAAGCTGGTGCCCGAAGAGGAACTGGAAGCCACCACCTTGGAGATGGCCCGAAAAATCGCCGCTGGCCCTCCCATAGCCATGCGACTTTCCAAGCTGATGCTCTACAAAGGGCTGGAGCTCGACCTGGAAACCGCCATGCAGATGGCCGCCGCAGCGGAGACCATTACCCTAACCTCTCACGACCACGAAGAAGGCGCAACAGCGTTCCGGGAGTCCCGACAACCGCAGTACGAGGGAAGATAATGGGTCCAGTAATTGACGACCTCAAAATCTTTAGCGGCAACGCCCACCCGGACTTGGCCCAGGCGGTCTGTGAATACCTGGATATTCCCCTGGGCGAGGCGGAAGTCTTCAAGTTCGCCAACGACAACACCTTCGTCCGCATCCTGGAAAACGTCCGGCAGCGCGACGTTTTCATCGTGCAGCCCACGGTCTACCCGGTCAACGACAACCTGATGGAACTGCTTATCATGATCGACGCCTGCAAACGGGCGTCGGCGGGGCGCATCACCGCCGTGGTGCCCTACTACGGTTACGGGCGCACCGACAAGAAGGACCAACCCCGGGTGCCCATAACCGGACGCCTGGTGGCGGACCTGCTCACCGCGGCGGGGGCCGACCGCCTGTTGACGGTGGACCTGCACGCCGGGCAGATTCAGGGGTTCTTCAACATTCCGGTGGACGAGTTGACGGCCATGCCTATCTTGACCCAGTACCTGGAGGCCAAGGAGATTCAGGACTTGGTGGTGGTGGCCGTGGACATCGGCATCAGCAAGCGGGCCCGGGACGTGGCCGAGCGCCTCAACGCTCCCCTGGCCATCATCGAGAAGCGGCGGCTGGGCAACGACGACCGCACCGAGACCCTGAACGTCATCGGCGACGTTAAGGGGAAGGCGGCCCTGACCTTCGACGATGAAATCGACACCGGCGGCACCACCGTCAGCGCGGCCAACGCCCTGTTCGACCACGGAGTTACCGAGGTATTCGGTTGCGCCACCCACCCGGTGCTCTCCCCACCCGGCCCGGAGCGCATCGCCGGCAGCCGCTTCGAAGAGGTGGTGGTCACCGACACCATTCCCGTGAGCCCCGAGAAGCGCAACGACAAGATTACCGTCCTCTCGGTGGCCCCCCTGCTGGGGGAGGCCATCTACCGCATCCACAAGGGACTATCGGTGGGAGAGCTGTTCAATTAACCTGCCTCAAGCCCCGCCTAACTTACGCCATTCATGGTCTTGGCTTGCCAAGTCAAGACGCCAGTTACCCAGCCGCAGCGCCACGGAGATAACCCGGGATGTTGGAAACTGAGCAGATAGCGGCCATTTTTGCCGACGCTTGGATGCTTTATCAGGATGCTATGGAGCAGTTGGAACAGGGCAAGCTGCGTAATGCCGCGGAGAAGGCTTGGGGAGCCACCAAGCGAGCCACCGACGCCCTGATTCTTGCTCGCACCGGCAAATTGCCTGCAACCACCGCGTCAACGTCGCGAGGGTTGCGGCGGTTGGCGAGCGAAGCCGCCGATATTGAAAGCCTGGTCGGGCGCTATTACACCCGCATCGGCCACCTGCATGGCGAGTGTTTTTACGATGGAATGTGCGACCCGGTAGAAGACACAGAACGTCGGATAAGAGAGACATCGGACTATATCCGCGATGCCGAAGCGCTGACGAGGACACTAACCTGAAGCGAAACACTTGCTAACCCGCCCGCTGATTGGCTGAGGCGGGCCTTCCGGCAGGATGTCGCCGGGCCTTTGCCTTGGAGCCTGACCTTCTACCTTGCTAACCTCTCCAGGGCAGACTCTGTAAAACCCGGTTTCACCTCGCGGCCCCATCCTTTTGCCTGGGGATGCCCAATTTGGTAGAATTGGGCCACTGTTATTGCCAGGAGAAATAAAACTCTGAAAATATTATTGACCAACGACGATGGAATTCATGCCCCGGGGCTGTGGGCCGCCGCCGGGGCTTTGCGTCAAGCCGGGGACGTGTACGTGGTGGCGCCGGACCGGGAGCAAAGCGGCGTGGGGGCCTGCCTGACCCTTCATGCCCCGGTCAAAGCCCGGGAAGCGCCCGCCTCCCAATACCTGGGCGACGCCCCGGCCAACTCGCACCAGGTGAAGGCCTACTCTGTGGAGGGCACCCCCGGGGATAGCTGCATTCTGGCCCTGGAACAGTTGGTGGGGTCGGTGGACCTGGTGGTCTCCGGCATCAACACCGGCTCCAACGTCGGCTGGGACATCATGGTCTCGGGGACGGTGGGAGCGGCCATCCAGGGCTACGTCCGCGGCTACCGGACCATCGCCATATCCGTGGGGTCGGTGCAGAACCCCCAGTTCGACGGCGCGGCCCAACTCCTGGGACTGATGGCCTACCAGTTGGACCAGGCCCGTCCCGACTGGCCCTTCTTCCTGAACGTCAACGTGCCCAGCGTTCCCCTGGCCCAGGTCTCCGGCGTCCAGGTTACCCGACTGGGTGGGCGTTCCTACGGAGAATCGGTGCGGGAAGAGGGCCTTGGCTCCCAAAAACGTTACTGGCTTTCCCGCAACCGTCCCATCCACGGCGACAACCCCGAAGGGACGGACATCTGGGCGCTGAAGAACAACCGCATATCCATTACCCCGTTGCAGTTGGACCTGTCCAACCAGCAGCAGATACCCGAAATTGAGGCCCTGCTGGGGGACGTTCCCGGTCAACTGCTCAGTCGCCAGGACTAACCGGCAACCCCGGCCTTCCGGACCATCCATCCCCGGGCCCGCGCTGCGGGCGGCAATGGACCCACCGGCCAGGAAACATAGCTTGAGGAGGTTGCCCCATGCGCATTTGCTCCTTTCTGCCCAGCGCCACGGAAATTGTCTACCAGTTGGGACTGCAGGACCAGCTATTCGGCGTGACCCACGAGTGTGATTACCCCCGGGAGGCCAAGGACAAGCCCTGGGTGGTGCGAAGCGTCTTCGACGGTTTGGACCCTTCCAGCGGCGAGATTAGCCGGGTCATCTCCGAGCGTCTGCAGGAGGGCCTGGGCATCTACGAAATCGACCAGGATGTGCTCCAAGAGGCGTCGCCGGAGCTGTTGCTGACCCAAGCCATCTGCGAGGTTTGAGCCATATCCACTCGGCAGGTTGCCGAGGCCAGCACCAGCCTTCCCCACGAACCCCAGGTAATATCCCTGGATCCCCAGTACCTCGGCGATGTTCTGGAAGATGTCCGGCGGGTGGGCGAGGCCACCGGATCCGAGGCCAAGGCCGAAGAAATAGTGGCCCAGATGCAGGCCCGCATCGACGCCGTTTCCGCCAAGGCGGCCCTGGCAGCCCATCAGCCCCGGGTGTTGCACCTGGAATGGGTTGACCCCCTCATGTGCGGGGGACACTGGGTGCCCGAGATGGTGGAACTGGCCGGAGGGGTCAACTGCTTTGGCGACAAGGAGATGGGCTCCTTCCCCATAGAGTGGGAAGCGGTGGTGGAAAGCCAGCCCGACGTCATCGTGCTGATGCCCTGTGGGTTCGATGTCAAACGGGGACTGCAAGACCTGCCCATCATCGCGGAGAAAGAGGGTTGGGACAAGCTGCCGGCGGTCAAGAATAACCGGGTCTACGTTATCGACGCCAGCGCCTACACCAGCCGCTCCGGACCGCGCCTGGTGGTGGGTTTGGAGATTCTGGCGGAGATGATACACCCGGAGCTTTTCTCCGGCATGATCCCCGAGGCCGGGGCCCTGCGTATTTACGGCAACCCGGTTGGGGCCAGGTAGCGTAAATATGGGAATTATGTCTTTGTGTCCGCTAAGGTGTGATCAAACAAGGAGATTGCGATGAGTGGAAACATTGAAGTCCTGTACTCTGGAATGAGGGAAGGGAAATTCTTGCTGTTCTGCATCACTGAGGTCGAGAATGGACAGTATATTGTCTTCACACTAGAACCTCATTCTCTTTTAGAGCCATACGCAGAACCCAACCGCGAGACTGCCATGGAAACAGTCAAGAAGTTCTTCTATGACACTGACTAGCACCTGATAGATTCGGTGTGGTTTTAGAGCAAAGCTTAGCTAATACACGGGAGAATTGGAGCGTGAGAGGGTAGCGGCTGACTAACTACTACCTGCGATCAGTGGATACAAGCATATAGTTCCCATTGTTTTCACTTTGTCCCCTATCGTACTGACCAGACACTACGACCTTCAACCTTTATCTGCCCGGAAGAGGCGCAGGCCCTAATAACGGCTTCGACGAGTGGGTAGGTCCCAAGTGACAATTCGAGAGTTAACGGGGTTGATAGTTGCATTTTCGCGTACCTTATGATGTCGGGCCTGCTATTGCTATAGCGGTATTACCCTTTAGGGAGAGCAGCTTAATTCTCGCTTGGGAGGGGCCCTCACTGTGGCACTGCTCGACTTCTATGCCGGCTTTCTATCCACTTACTGGGATCTGACATTAGCATTCTTAACTGCAACCCTGGGCTTCCTGCTAGGAACCCTGGTGTTTGGCTTTGTGGTACTCCTCCCGCTCTATCTAGCCTATCTATTGTTAACAAAGGGGATTCCTCACGTGTGGCGTGACCTGGTTGGGCCAAAGTTTGTCAAGCGGTTGAGGACGGGTATTTAGTATTCAGACCGGGGCTGGGCCTACCGTTCCAAGGGGGATTACAACCGGGCACTTGCTCACTTTAATCGTGCCTTTTCCCTAGGCCATTCCTACCCGGCTCTCTACTACGCTCGTGGCAAGACTCACCACGATTTACGAGAGTATGACCAGGCGATTGCTGACTTAGAAACAGCTACTCACCTTTTACCCACCTTTACGTTGGCCCGGCAAAGCCTGATCGAAGCTTACTACGACCGAGGCCGGGACCACCAAGAGAAAGGGGAGCACGATAGGGCGTATAACGATTTGAACTATGCAGAAATTTTGAGTCGGGAATTAGAACACGATAAACGGACTAACCCCCACATGTCATAAGATGGCCCGCCAATGAAATTCGGCCCAGTTAACCGGTAACGATTTCTTTCTTCGCTAGAAGGGGGGCTGCCGCTTGGCGGCCAAGTGGTGCGCCGAGCCTTCGGTGCACGGCGGCAAGGCCCGGCCCAAAAATGCCAAGCTAGTGGTGTAAGGCGCGCAAGCTGCGCAAGTCCTATGTATAATGCACATAGAAGGCGTATGCAAGAGAGGGAATCAGAATGGGGGTATTCAACTGGCCGTTGCGGATTTCCAACCTCGATGGCGGACATTCCCGGGACATAGAAGCCACGGTGGACACCGGCGCCACCTATACCATGCTGCCCACCGCCCTGCTGCGGGAGCTGGGGATTACGGCAATGGACAAGAGAGGATTTGAACTGGCCGACGGGCGCATCGTGGAGATGGACATCGGGGAGGCCAGGGCCACCATCAATGGGTCCAGCGTGGTGACCCTGATAGTCTTTGGAGATGATGGCGCCCCGCCCCTGCTGGGCGCGTACACTCTGGAAGGAATGGGACTGGCGGTAGACCCGGTGCAGCGAAGACTGGTCCCCACCAACGCCATCCTGTATTAGGCAAGCTCCATATGAGTCCGTCGGACTACCACTCCCATTCTGTTTCGTCCCAGGGAGTTTGGCCCGTTGCATCCGGGTCCAACAGGTGGTCGTCTCCCTGTGCAGCCATGGCGAGAAAGGCTTTCTCCCATCCCTCTCTCGCCCGGCCAGCGCGGACGTCTTTCATGGCCTCTTCGCCCAGCTTGGCCAGCTTCTTGGGAAGCGGCTGAGGCGGCCCGCCACTCTTCCTCGTCCTCCAGGACATCCAGTATTACCGCTGCGATGAAGTCCTGGTCCTCACCCCAAAACTTGTGCTTCCCCTTCCCTGGTAATATACTTCCCGGTGTATGGCACAACCGGAAGAAATACCCCGCGACGACCTGATTGAACTGCCCCTGTTTCCGCTGAACTTGGTGCTGTTCCCAGGGATGCGCCAGCCGCTGCACATCTTCGAGGAGCGGTACAAGGCCATGATTGGGGACTGCGTGGAGCGGGAAGCCCCCTTCGGCATAGTGCTAATCAAGGATGGCCGAGAGGTGGGCGACCCGGCGGAGCCCTTCCGGGTGGGCACCACCGCCCGGATCAACCAGGTCCAACGTTTGGAAGATGGCCGCATGAACATCCTCACCCAGGGAGAGCGCCGCTTCCGGCTGGTGGAGGTCATCCAGTGGGTGCCCCACCTGGTGGGTCTGGTGCAGTACCTGGAGGACGAACCGGGTGAAGTCTCGGCGTCGCTGGTGGAGGAAGTAAACCGGGAGTACGCCACCTTCCTGCGCCACATGTCCTCCCTGGCGGGCGGCTGGAACAGCCGGGTGGAAGTTACCGACGACCCGCAGCGGTTGGCCTCGGAGGCCCAGGTTAGCCTGGCCTCCAGCATCGAGTGGCCCACCGACATCCGCCAGCAATTGCTGGAGTCCACCACCGTCCAGCAGCGGCTGGAACGGGTGCTGCCCCTGTTGCAGCGAGGCAATCGGGTCCTGCAGGAGCGGGTGGACGAAAACAACCCCTTCCGAGGCTCCCGCCTGAACTAGCCGGCCCCTGGCGTCCACCTACCGTATCCCACACCCACCCTGACCCCCTTCTCCCACCCCGTCATTCCGGCGGAGGACGGAATCCATATCTGGCGAACGGTCCTAACAGTTGACTACACTGTTGAATCGGGGGCTGGATTCCCACCTTCGCGGGAATGACGGTGGGGGCGCTTGCCTGAAAGCCCACCTTGGCCTTTGGCCGGAGAATCGAAAGACCCTGGGGATGCCCCAGGGCCTTTTCATTCTCGTCTCACCTGGTCATCCCGTACTTTTCTGTCATTCTGAGCAGAGCGAAGAATCTAAAGTTCTTGCCCACATCGCTTTTCTTCGGTACTCGGACGAGGTCCCGGATGAGGGATTTCAGATTCTTCGCTTCGCTCAGAATGACATTTGCTGAAAATGAAAAGGCCCTGGGGGATGCCCTGCCCCGGCTTGCCTTCCCTTGCCCGGTGTATATAATTGGGGTAACTGGGCGGGGGGCCTTGTATCTGCCAGCGCCCCGTCCGTTCTGAAGAAGATTGAGGAGGTCGCTAATATGGGCGCAACCGAGACCATCGCCAATTGGATTGTCAACACCAGCTATGAGGACATTCCTCCCGACGCCATCCGGGTGGCCAACGAGTCGTGCTTCGATCTGCTGGGCGTCATCCTGGCCGGGTCGGCCCAGCCGGTGGGCGACATCATACAGCAGTACACCAAGGACCTGGGGGGCGCGCCCGAGGCGACCGTGCTGGCCTCGGGGCACAAGACCTCGTTGCCCAATACCGCCCTGGCCAACGGCACCATGGGCCACGCCTTGGACTACGACGACTTCGGCGGGTTCGGGCACCCCACCGTGGCTATCTTCCCGGCCCTGCTGGCCCTGGGCGAGAACATGGGCGCCACCGGGCAGGACCTGATAGAAGCCTACGTAATCGGCTGCGAGGTTGGTCTGGCCCTGCAGCATACCACCAAGTACAACCAGATGGAGAAGGGTTTCCACGCCACCGCTGTCATCGGTCGCATGGCCTGTACCGCTGCCTGCGCCAAGTTGCTGGGCCTGGATGAGCAACAGACGGTCACTGCCCTGGGAATTGCCGGGTCCATGTCCAGCGGCCTGATTCACAACTTCGGCACCATGACCAAGCCCCTGCACGCCGGTCTGGTGGGCCGCGACGGGGTTACGGCGGTACAGTTGGCCCAGCGGGGCCTGACCTCTGGCCAGCAGGTGGTGGAGCACCCCCTGGGATTCACCGCCACGGTGCTGGGCCCGGGCATCTACGACCTGAACAACATGGCCGCCAACCTGGGCAACCCCTTCCGGGTCCAGGACGCCCTGATGATTAAGAAGTACCCCTGCTGTGGCGGCAACCACGCCATGCTGGACAGCCTGTTCAGCCTGATGCGGGAGCACGACTTCACCTACGACGACGTGGTGGAGGCCGAGGTGGACCAGTCCTTCCTGTCCATCGTCATGCTCTACGAGGAGCCCGACGATGAGCTGAAGGGCAAGTTCAGCGCCAAGTACAACGTGGCGGCGGCCCTGGTGGACGACGAGGTGAGCATACCCACCTTCAGCCAGGAGAAGATTGACGACCCCAAGATTCAGGAGGCCATGACCAAGGTGCGCAACCGGGTAATGGCCAAGGCCGAAGAGGGTCTGACCGACCATGCCCAGGGGCTTCCGGTGCGTATCACCCTGAAGGACGGTCGGGTGCTGGAACACCGCACGGCGCGGGAGAACATTCTGGGAGCCCAGAAGAACCCCTGGGGCTGGGACAACATCAAGGCCAAGTTCGAGGTCAACGCCGCCTTGGCCCTGTCCCGGGAAAAGATTGCCGAAACGGTGGACACCTGGTCCGACATCACCCAGGTAAGCGACGTGGCCGGCGCCATCCAAAGCACCCTGGTGGGCAGCGACAGTTAGCGACCAATATGGGGTTATGCACTTTAACCAGGGTGCAGTAGGTGTAAAAGTATGAGGGGTTTGAGACTGTCACCCTGAGCGAAGCGAAGGGTCTAAAGTGTTAGGTGTGCTAACCCCTTTGCAGCTCCAACACTTTAGATTCTTCGTCGCAAGCTTCTCAGAATGAGAGGATAAGGTAGGCCCAGGCCCCTCACCTGCCCCATTACGGGAGGGTAAGGGGCCTTTTTCGTTCCAGGTCGGGCCCATTGCGCCGTCGGCGCTACGGCTCGATTCTGATGGAGTCCCCCACCTTTATGGGGCCGCCACTGATGACCGTGGTCAGCATTCCCCGGCGTCCTTGAATCTCTCCCAGCAGTCCGGGGCGAATGGCGTTCATCTTTTCGCAGGCGATGCACGGCCCCACGATTTCCAGGGTCACGCTGTCGCCGATGAAGATGACCTGCCCCTCCGTGGCTTCGGACAGGTCCAGGCCGGTGGTGGTGATGTTCTCTTTAATCTGGCCCGGATTAACGTCCAGGTTATCCAGGGTCTCCTTGTCCATGACCAGCACCTGTCGGACGTTGTCCGCGCTGCAACTGCGGTCGCCTTCCAGTCCCTGTCCCGAGAGTGCGGTGGCTTCCTGCACCGGGTCGGAGAGAGTACCCTTGACCCGGGCGATGTGCAGATTGGATATCGTACCTTGCTGCATGTTCATACCTCCTGTACCGTGGCCGAGCATTGGAGTCGTCGCCGTTGGCCCCGGGCCAACTATATTGTGGGGTTCTGCTGGGGATTATAGGATTGTTGCCGGTAAATTACCACTACCTGGACCGGGGCAGGCCCTATCGTTTGTTTGTGGAACCCCGCCTGCCCCGGTCATTCCGGCGGAGGCCGGAATCCAGGGGTGGAGGGCCTGCGATGGACGGGGACGGTAGGCCCTTCGCTCCGCTCAGAGCCTGCACTCCGCGTAGGCGGGGTGGTGACAGGAAGCGGCTCATTCTGAGCTTGTCGAACCACTTCCCCGCCGTTTAAGAAGGGCCTCCCCGAAGGAAGGCCCCTGAAATGCTTTGGCAACTCGACGCGCAGTTTAGTCGTCGGCGGAAACCGGCTCGGCCAACTCGACTATGCGGTTGTCCACCAATTCGGTGGAGCAGGCGGCGTCGGTAATCAGGCCCCAGCGGGTCATCCAATTGTAGGTGTCTTCCACAATTTCATCGGTGTAGGGGGTGGGCTTCACGTAGCGCAGCCGGCCCAGGTGGAAGTCCTCCGGGGTCAGGCCGCCGTAGGCTTTCAACGCCTCGGCATGACGGGGGTCGTCAATCATGTAGTGCATGTACTTGCGCTTGTCGGCGTTGAGCAGGTCGACGGCCTTCTCCACCGCCCGGTTGATGGCGGCGAAGGTCTCCTCGTCCATGTCGTCGCTGGCGTTCTCGGCCCCCAGGTAGTGGCCTTCGCACAGAATCTTGCAACCCAGCTTCTCGGCCAGGCTAATCCAGGGTTCCATCACCAGGGCCGCGTCCACCTCTCCGGTCCACATCGCTTCAAAGCGGTCCTTGGGAGACCCGCAGTGGACCAGCTTGATTTTCTCCCCCGGCAGGTAACCTTCCAGCAATCGCAGGGCGACGTAGTGGGAACCGGCGTGGAACTGCACCGCGATGGGACGGTTGCCCAGGGTGCCGGGGTAGTTGTGGGGTGAATCGGGGCGTACCACCACCGCCTGGCTGACCACGGCGGACCGCAGCGCGATTACCTTGGCTCCCTGCTTGCTCTCGTAGGCCCGACGGACCTGACCCTCTTCTCAAGCGCGGTAGATGGAGACCCGGGCCTCCTCGAAGGCGGTGTGTTGCAGGATGGGGTTCACCTCCTCCGGGTTCTCGGTGCGGGCCACCTTTCCGGTGGGAATGGTGGTGACGAACTCCATGTCGATGCCCTCGGCCTCAAAGAGCCCGTTGTCCTTGGCAATCAACCAGGGAAGGCTGAATACGTTTCCGCTTATCTCGCTGACTACTTTCTGCATCAAGTCTCCTACATGGGGCGTACCAATGTGCGAGTATTCTAGCACGGCCAGCGGGCGGCTTCCACCGGGCCATACTGCCTCCCCCCGACCCTCCCCTGGATTCCCGCTTTCGCGGGAACGACGGTGGAGGGGTTCCTTGGATTCCGGCCCCGCTCTGCAACGGGGCTGGCTCTGCGCCGGAATGACGGTGGGAGTGGGGACGGTGACAAGCACCAGTCCCCCTCAGGGCAAACGCATTCTAAAATCGGAGGTTGCGGTTGAACCTTTGTCATTGGGCAACCGACGCAACTCTTGCTTGGAATTTTTCCGAATCTCTCAAGCCGGAGCCGATTCTCGCAAAATATTTCTGCCAATTTGTGGCTTCAAATTAGAATGCGTTTGCCCTGCAGTCCCCCTCCTTCGCCTTGCCTCATACCCTGGATTGGCATAAACTTGCCCCCAGTTTGAGGGCCTCTTCCCCCTGGGAAGGCGGCACATTTTGTATTGGGGGCTGGCATGGCCGACTATGAATTCATCAAAGTTGAGACCCGGGACGGCGTGCTGATGATTACCATGCACGACCCACCCACCCGCAACGCCCTGGGGCCGGACATGTCCCGGGAAATTACCGAGCGGTTGGACCAGTTTGAGCAAGACCCGGATGAGCGGGTCCTGCTGCTGACTGGCACCGAACCCTCCTTCTGCTCGGGGGCCAACGTGCGGGGCTTCAACCAGCGCATCCAGGAGCGGGAGGCCCGGGGCGGCGAGCCGGAACCCCTGCCCTGGGGCAAGATGGAGACCCGCTTCGCCAAGCGCGAGTACTTTACTCCCAGCCAGGCCCCCCAGTTGGTGCTGCGCATCCACGAGTTGCAAAAGCCTACCATCGCCGCCGTGAACGGCCACGCTATGGGCGTGGGCATGGGGCTTTCCCTGGCCTGCGACATCCGTATCGCCGCCGAGAAGGCCCAGTTCTCCGAGGCCTTCGTCCTGCGGGGCCTGATTCCCGCCGACGGAAGCTGCTGGCAGTTGCCCCGGCTCATCGGACTGAGCAACACCCTGATGCTCCAGTACACCGGCGACCGCATCGACGGCAACGAGGCCTTCCGTCTGGGCCTGGCCAGCAAGGTTTACCCCGACGGGGAGATGATGGAGGGGGCGATGGAGTTGGCGACCCGGCTAGCCCAGGGGCCGACCCAGTCCTACTCGCTCATCAAATACCTGGTGCACCGCAGCCTGGACATGGGCCTGGGGGAGAGCCTGCAACTGGCCCACGCCGCCCAGGAGCAGGCCCGCCAGACCGAAGACCACAAGGAGGCGGTGCAGGCCTTCCTGGAGAAGCGCCGCCCGGCGTTCAAGGGGCGCTAGCGGGCTGCGTGACGCCCATAGTGCGGGCGAGAAACATGCCCCATTGGTGCGCGCCGTAGCATCCCGGCGATGTTTGGCTGCCCCGGATTGTAACAAAGTCGGGGCTTGAAGAGGGTGGCAAACAACCACCCTCCTTTTCATTTTGTATATACTTCATGTAGGCATACATGGACTTTGAGTGGGACGAAGCCAAGGACGAGGCCAACATCGCCAAACATGGCATCAGCTTCGATGAAGCAACAGGTATATTTAATGGACCTATTCTCCAAAGGGAAGATAGCCGTCGTGATTACGGAGAGACCAGGTTTACCGCCATTGGCATAACCGAGGGAAAGGAGTTGTTCGTGGCCTATACCATGCGCGGCCAGGTTGTCCGGATAATTTCAGCCAGGAGGTCTAGAAGAGATGAGCGAAGAACGTATCGTCAGACGCAAGCTGAGTGATACTCATAAAGGGAAGACCGACTGGGCTAGGGTGGACGCCATGACCGAAGAAGAAATCGACGAGGCTGCTCGTTCCGACCCTGATGCCCAGCCTACCGACGCCGCCTTCTGGGAGGAAGCGGTGACGGTGATTCCTTCCAAGAACCTGGTTTGGCTGCACGTGGACTGGGATATATTGCACTGGTTCCAGAGCCAGGGCAAAGGCTACCAAGACCGTATGAACGCCGTCCTGCGGGCCTATATGGAGGCCCAAGTTGAAGCCCAAAAGTCCAATCCTTAAATTAAGGGTGCAGAAGGAGGCCCGCCATGCCCCAGTCTCCCCACGGCATCAACTACGAAGCTCACCGCCCGGTGGTCATGGGACGCAACGGCATGGTCTGCGCCGGCCATCCCCTGGCCTCCCAGGCGGGCATTGCCATTCTGCAGCAGGGCGGCAACGCCGTGGATGCCGCCATCGCCACCGCCGCCGCCCTCAACGTGGTGGAACCCCTCATGTCGGGCATTGGCGGCGATGGCTTCATCATGGTCTACCGGAAGGAAACCGACCGCCTGGAAGTCTCCAACGGCACCGGCGCAGCTCCCTATGCCGCCACCCGGGAGCGTTACCTGCCCCAGGGCATTCCCATCAAGGGCGCTCTCTCCGTATCCGTGCCGGGTCTGGTCAATAGCTGGCTGGACGCCCACGAAAGATACGGCAGCCTTCCCCTGTCCCAGTTATTCGCTCCAGCCCTGGACCTGGCCGACAACGGCTTCCCCGTGAGCCACTTTCTGGCCCAGGCCATCGCCGCCGACAGCCTGCTGTGCCAGTTCCCCACCTCCAGGGCCGTATTCACCCGGGACGGCCAACCGTTGCGGGCGGGGCAAATCCTCTACCAGCACGACCTGGCCCGCACCTTCCAGGCCATCGTAGACGGGGGTAGGGAGGCCTTCTACCAGGGCCCCATTGCCGAGGCGATGGTCCGGTTCAGCCAGGAGCAAGGCGGTATTCTCACTATGAAAGACCTGGCCGATTGTCGCGCCCGCTGGCAGGAACCCATCTCCACTACCTACCACGGCCACACCGTCTACGAGGCGCCGCCCAATTCCAGCGGGCATGTGCTGTTGCAGGAATTGAACCTGGTGGAGCGGTTCGACCTGAAATCGATGGGCTGCAACACCGCCCTGAGCATTCACCTGATGGTCGAGGCCAAGAAGCTGGCATTCATCGACCGGGAAGCCTACGTGGCCGACCCGGACTACGTGGACGTGCCCATTGAGGGCCTTATTTCCAAGGAGTACGCCGCCGAGAGGGCCCAGTTGATCCACGCCGGGCGCGCCGGCGACCCGCCCCCGGGCGACCCCTGGAAGCACCAGCCCGGCGGTCGTCCCAACCGGGCCAAACCCGCCGCCTCGGGAATCAGCCAGGAGCGGGAGGACACCACCTGCTTCGTGGCGGTGGACCGCTGGGGCAACGCCGTCTGCCAGTTGCAGAGTCTGCAGAGCGCCTGGGGGTCCAGCCTCATTGCCGGAAACACCGGTGTCCTGCTCAACAACCGCATGACCTACTGGCATTTGGAGGCCGACCACGTGGACTGTCTGCAACCTGGCAAGCGGGTACGCCACACGATGAACCCGGTGATGGTCTTCCGGGGCGGGAACGGTGGGGGCAACGGCGGCCCACGTCAGTTGGTCCTGGCCTGCGGCACTCCCGGGGCCGACACTCAGGTGCAGACCAACCTGCAGGTGATTACCCACGTTCTGGACTTCGGGATGACGGTGGCCGAGGCGGTGGAAGCCCCCCGCTGGCGCAACACCCAGAGTCCCACCGAGTCCAACATCCCCCACGTCTGCGACAACGAGCTGCTGGTGGAGCGCCGGTTTGCCACGGATACGCTGAACGGTCTGCGGCGATGGGGCCACGACCTGCACATGCTGGGCGACTGGGAAGCGGCGGGCAACGAGATGATGGTGCTGGTGGACTCGGAGACCGGCGCCCTGCAGGGGGCCGCCGACCCCCGGCGCGACGGCTACGCCGTGGGGTGGTAGCCAAGGGACGCTCGGTAGCCCTACAATAGAGCTACGATGGACCCTTGGCCCGGCCCATCTGGGGGGATACTCGCAACACGGGAGATGGCGTTATGAATGCCGCTGCGGCGGTGATTTTGAACGTACTAAAGGGGCTCCGAGGCCCGGTGCCGGCCACCAAGCTGGTGAAGCTGGTATACCTGGTTGACTACGTTCACTTTCAGCATTTCGGCAAGACCATCACCGGGTTCCAATATCGGTGGGACCACTATGGGCCCAATGCGGTGGACCATGCCATTGTCAACCAAGTTGAAGAGTTGGCTTTGCAGGGAATTGTCCGGTATTGGGAGGGGGAGAACTTCTACGGCGGCGCAACCAAGAATTTTGCGGCGGCGCTGGGTGTAGAGGTCCCCCCATTGCCCCCGGAGGCCCGCATGGTGCTGGACGGCGTACTGCACCGATACGGCGGGCTATCGGTACAGGAAATTACCGCCAAGAGCAAGGAAACCGCTCCTTTCCGGGAAGCATCCCAATATGACTTGTTGCGCATGGAGCAGCGGTTTCCCGCGTTGTCCACCACTGAAGAAGACTTGCGGGCTTACCTGGCGGACTTGGAAGAAAATGGGACTCTATCGCTGGAGGAAATTAAAGAGAGGTATGGCTTGGCATAAATGAGGCCAAGGTTCGCCCCTTCTGCCCGGCGATTTTTGGATTCCCAGCCGCCTAATGTTCGCAGTAAACTAATCAACGACGTCGTTTGGTTAATTGGAAACTACCACCTGGGCTCGGATGAACCGTCAATTACGCCCTTCATCGCGTCGCCCTTAGTGATGAACTTGTTTCAGGACGATTTCCACTGGATAATTTTCTATGCCGAGGGAGAGTCTTTGGTTGTTGCTAATATTGGGCTTCAATCCGAGACTCCCCATCTACGGCGTCCACCAAATCCGTGACCAGTGGGTATTGTATTTTAGAGATGGAAGTAGGATTCTCACCAAGGGGTAGACTCCCCAGTATACTTGGAGTCCGTCCCCCATTATGGGACGTCCCGGGCAGATACTCCAACTAAGGAAGGCCAGACCTATGCGTATTCCCGGGCATAAGAGAAGCCTACAGCCCGACGACGTGGGCAACCGCGCCGGAATTTTTGCCGAGTCGGTCCGTGCCGGCGACATGGAGTTGGCCTGGTCCATGCTGTCCAAGGAGACCTGCGGGATGCGGCTGGGAGTGTGGGCCACCCGCAACAACATCGACATGCAGCACGCCTACCGGGCTGCCTACGACTCCGACCATCCCATGCGTTCCTCCATGCTGGAAGACTTCCGGCAGACGGTGCTGCGACTGTGGCCGCTGGAGGACCTGACAGACCTGGGGGTCGCGCCCACCAGCTACGTCGATGACCAGCATGCCTTCGCATTTCTACCCTTCGGCGTTACCCAGGAATCCAGCCAGGTGCACGAAAGGCGGATGATGTCCGGCCTGATTATCCCCATGTTGCTGGAAAGCGGCCAGTGGCAGGTGGACCTGCCCGGGTGGCGCTTCCTCAGCCTCGCCGATCAGGGCTAGCCGCTGTGGCTGCCGGCGCGCCGGGCCACCGGGACGGCGATTCCCTTCCCGCCAAGGATGGATCTACTGTTTGCGAGTTGTGCCGACGGGAGGTGGACCGCTACACCGTTCATCACTTGGTGCCCCGGGCCAAGGGAGGCCGGTTCGGGCCCACCGCCAAGCTATGCTCCACCTGTCACCGGCAGTTGCACGCCTTCTTCTCCGAGGTTACCCTGGCCCAGGAACTGCATTCCATCCCCCTGCTGCGGGCCAACTCCCAGGTAAACAGCTACCTGAAATGGGTGCGGCGGCAGAAGGGCGGGGCCAACTTCCGGGTGCGTCGGGCCAAACAGCGGCGCTGAAACCCGCGCCTATCCGCCGTCATTCCGGCGAAAGCCTGAACCCGCAACCCCCCACCGTAGTTCCCGCGAAGGCGGGAATCCAGGGGTGGTGTGGTCGGGCGGGCATTTATCCCCTTCCCCGGTTACCCCTCAGAAGGGGTATTTCGCCGTTCCTGGAAGGCTGCCAGCCCCCGCTTGACTGCGCGATAGGCGGTGTCCCCCACCAGCCAACCCACCAGGGTGGCCGACCCGGCGTACTCAAAACGCCGTCCCCTGCCGCTGTGTCCCACAACGGTGGCGTCGGTGGCGGTGCCGGTACTGATGTGCCCCTGCCGGGTACGCAGCCCCGACTCCACCATCGCCAGCGTCTTGGCCTCGGTGGCCAGGGTGGAAGCCCGCACCAACGCCCCGGGGGAGAGGCGGCCGTCGATCAAAGTGACCGTGTTGATGGTGCCGGGGGTTAGGGTAGACGGACCGGACTCTTTCGGGGGGCTGCCGTAGTCGAGCATCCCCCTCTGGCGGGGGCTGGAGCCGTGGACCGCCCCGACGGTGGCCAGGGTGGTGACGGTTACTCCCTTCTCCCGGGAGGTGCAGACCTGCAGGTCGTCGTGTTCCACCGCCGTCAGCAGGCCGATGAACTCCTCTTCCGGGGGAATGTTCCGGCGGCGGGCCCACTGTTGCAGCAGTTCCAGGGGGGTGGGCAGAGGGTCGTTGATGTCCACCTGTTGGCTCAACACCCACCGCGACTCCAAGAATCCCTCCCCCAGGGGCGCCGAGGACAGGAATTGCACGGGCCGCTCCAGCCGCAGCAGGTAGTAGTCATTGCCCCGGTCAAGTTCGGTCCCGGGGAAATCGAGGGGTTGAAAAAGGTTCATTTCAGTGGGCGCCCTTTGGTTCTGGGCCTTCTGTCATTCTGAGCCGTAGGCGAAGAATCCAAAGTCCATCGCCGCAGACACGCCAGCCCTTAGATTCTTCGTCGCAAGCTCCTCAGAATGACAGGCGGGGGCTGGCGTGTACTCCTCGGAATCACAGAGGGCAGTGATCCCGAATGGATTCCTTCGACTTCTAAGCCTCGATAACCATCCGGTCGCCGTACTTTTCCAGTAGGCCCATGAACAGATCATGGCGCGGCTGGTTGGTCTCGTCCTGCTCCGACTTGCGCAGGTAGATACGCAGCACCGGCTCGTCGTTCTCGTCCTGGAACCACACCGAGTAGCTGGGCAGGTTCTGGTCGTTCATGCGGTGGATTAGCTTGACCTCTTTCACCCGGTCCAGGTACATGTGCAGGTGGGTGCCCCCCTGGTCCATGAAGGTGACGATGTCCCCGTCCTCGTTGAAGCGCAGGTCGTTGAGCATCATGTAGACTTCGGCGGTGGTGACGGTGTTGGAAAGCATCAGCACCACCTCGTTGAACCCGACTCCGTTGGTCCCCTGCTGGCATTCTTCCAATAGCTGGCGTAGCATGGCGAACCCTCCCCTTGCAGTTCCCTGGCTGGCGTAATTTGGCATAATTCAGTGTGACGCGGCGGGCCTATCCTGGAGGCAGATTTTCCTGGACCAGTTGGTCGGCGGATTCCGGGATCTGGGAAAAGCGCACCCGTCCCCGGCGGGTAATGGTGGCCTCGCCCTCCACGGTGCCGTACAGCAGCTTCTCGTCGGACCACCGGCGCACCACGTCCATGCGGGGGCCGTAGGTGCAGCCGAAGATGCAGCGGCAGGGGGTTACCTGCACCCGGTGGGCCAGGCCCTGCCGGTCAACCGTCTCCCGCAACTCCCGCAGCAGGTCGGCGCCGTTGCGCCCGTGGGTGAGTTTGCGCAGGCACTCCCTGGGGTCGACGCATACAATGATGTTCAGGTCGGCGCTGGGCATTGGGGATTCTCTCTCCCGTCAAGAATATAGGGAATGCCGAGTTGACGACAAATTCGTCTGGCAGTATACAAGTAAATTTCTCGATGCCGTGGTACCGGGGAGCTGCGATTGTTGCGTGGATTTCCCCAAATGGTATGATCGCTGCCTTGACGGACGAATTGGCAGCCGTGCCGACGGAGGTACTGCAATAAGTGGCGCCATTCAGGGCAGGGCGTCCAGCGCCACCAGCTTAACCCGGGACGCCCCTTGCAGCAGCAGGTAGATTGGCTCTTCCAAATCGGCCTCCGGGTCAGTTACAGCGTAGTCCGGCAGAGGGAGGGGTTCACCCTTCAGCAGGTTGGTTTCCGCCATATCCCCCAGGGCGCTGGCAAGCAACTGCTGGGCCTGCTGTAAGTCGGCCCCGCAGGTCATCACTCCGGGGAAGTCCAGCACTTCAGCGTGGACTCCTTTGTCCAAAAACTTATACATCGCCTTGTAAGTCAGCATAATCGCCCCCCATTGCCAGTTAATTCTACACCTGCTGGGCTGCTGACAGAAGGGCACGGGCCGACTGTGCCAGCCCAAACCCGTAAATTCCCGCGAAATACCCCTTGACGAGGCCCCACAAGGTACATATAATTATCCAGACACAGAAGCGGTTCCTTTAAGGAAAAATGGGAATTACCTAGAACAGACATACAATCAAGAGGGACCTAGGCGGCGGCTTGGGGCAACTCAGCCGCCGTTTCTGTTGCACCTTAAAAAAAGAATAGGAAGTCTAAATTGTCCTGGAAAGCCGAACTTAAAGTTTGGAGTTCCTAGCGTGGGTCAAATTATTAAGGGCTTACGGTGGATGCCTTGGGACCAAGGGCCGATGAAGGGCGTGGTAAGGCTGCGAAAAGCCTCGATGAGCCGTCTGACAGGCATAGTCGGGGATTCCCGAATGGGGTAACCTGTTCCGGTGTTTAAGCCGGTTCATCCCAGCCATAGGGCTGGGAGGGTAAGCGGGGGAACTGAAACATCTAAGTACCCCGAGGAAAATAAATCAACCGAGATTCCCTAAGTAGTGGCGAACGAACGGGGAATAGCCTAAACCAGTATGACCAAACGGCATGGGGCCTGAGTCATGCTGGGGTTACAGGGAACGCTCTGGGTGACACCCAATAGACCCGGAGGAGTTACCAATCTCATCTCTAGTCGAAGGACCCTGGGAAGGGCCGTCAAAGAAGGTGAAAGCCCTGTAGACGAAAGAGATGAGACTCCTAGCGTTTTTCCTAAGTACCACGGGGCACGGGAAACCTTGTGGGAAGTTGGGGGGACCACCCTCCAAGGCTAAATACCCTTGGTCACCGATAGCGCACCAGTACCGTGAGGGAAAGGTGAAAAGAACCCCTAGCGGGGAGTGAAATAGACCTGAAACCGTAAGCCTACAGAAGGTCGGAGTCCCTTAACAGGGATGACGGCGTGCCTATTGAAGAATGATCCGGGGACTTACTATGTGTAGCAAGGTTAAGGAACTGGAGTTCCGGAGCCGTAGCGAAAGCGAGTCTGAATAGGGCGCTTAGTTCCACAGAGTAGACCCGAAACCGGGTGAGCTACCCATGGCCAGATTGAAGGTTCGTTAACGCGGACTGAAGGATCGAACTCGTGGCTAGTACAAAAGCTTGGGATGAGCTGTGGGTAGAGGTGAAATGCCAATCGAACTCGGAAATAGCTGGTTCTCCCCGAAATGCATTTAGGTGCAGCCCCGGACTAGAGGTGGACGGAGGTAGGGCACTGAATGGGCTAGGGGGCGTGAGCTTACCAAACCCAATCAAACCACCAATGCCGTTTATCCGTTATCCGGGAGTGAGACTGCGATAGATAAGTACCGTGGTCAAAAGGGAAACAGCCCAGACCACCGGCTAAGGCCCCCAAGTGCAAGCTAAGTGGGAAAGGAGGTGGGGTTCCCAAAACAGCCAGGAGGTTGGCTTAGAAGCAGCCACCCTTTAAAGAGTGCGTAATAGCTCACTGGTCGAGGGATCCTGCGCCGAAAATGTAACGGGGCTTAAGTTTGCCGCCGAAGCCGTGGATGTACAGGTGCAAGGGAGAAAATTCAACCCCCGCGGGTGAAACTATTGGGCCACCCCTGGCAACAGGGAAAGCCCGAAGGGGAAGCCCAAAGGAGTTGTACCGGAACCCTTGAATACCGCCTGGGCATGGTAGGGGAGCGTTCCTCGGGCGAAGAAGGTGAGTCGTGAGGCTTGCTGGAGCGCGGGGAAGTGAGAATCCCGGAATGAGTAGCGTAAATCAGGGTGAGAATCCCTGACGCCGAAAGCCCAAGGTTTCCTACGCAACGTTTATCGGCGTAGGGTTAGTCGGTCCTAAGCCGTAGGCAAGCGCCGAAGGCGATGGACAGCAGGTTAATATTCCTGCACCGCCTATTGTTTGTTGATACTCGGAGGGGCGCGGAAGGGTAGGTGGAGCGTGCCTATTGGACATGGTGCGTTCTTTCCTGTAGGCCAAGTCGGAGCAGGCAAATCCACTCCGGCGTTATGAGCTGAGGGGTGAGAAAATCGTAGCCTTCGGGCGTACGAAATTTCGCTGAACCCATACCGACTAGAAAAGCTTCGTTTGGAGAACCATAGGCGACCGTACCGCAAACCGCCACTGGTGGGCTGGGATAAAAGTCCCTAGGCGTTCGAGCTAACCTCCGCTAAGGAACTAGACAAAAGAGCCCTGTAACTTCGGGAGAAAGGGCCCCCTGGGGGGTGAAGCCACTAGCTGGCGGAGCGTTCTGGGGGCGCAGAGAAGAAGGCCGGGCGACTGTTTAACAAAAACACAGGTCTGTGCTAAGGGGAAACCCAACGTATACAGGCTGACGCCTGCCCAGTGCCGGAAGGTTAAGGGGAGGGGTGCAAGCTCCGAACTGAAGCCCCGGTGAACGGCGGCCGTAACTCTAACGGTCAACCGAGTATGGTTTGTTCCGGTCTAACCGGAAGAAATTGTAGCTTAAGGCCGTTGTAAAATCTGGCTATATGCTGGGAAGCCCGAGTATCCGGCGCTACCTGCCCCGACATCATAAGGGGTTGGTGACAACGCGTCCGGTGCGGGTAATCAGCAGGAAAGACTGAGGATGTGAGCGCGTTTGTGCGAAGGTTCTCAGAATCCCCAGAGACCATACGCCGGAATCCCTGGCGGAACGTGGGATAAGATATGGTCCGATCTGCATGGCGACATGCAGAGGCCGGCAGAAATGACCGACCCACCTAAGTGGCCGACAAGGCTGCTTGGGGAGTAACAAAATGCCTAAGGTAGCGAAGTCCCTTGTCGGGTAAGTTCCGACCCGCATGAATGGTTGAACGACTTGGCCATTGTCTCGGCGGAGGGCTCGGTGAAATTGCGGTGCCCGTGAAGACGCGGGCGACCCGCGGCAGGACAAAAAGACCCCGTGGAGCTTTACTGTAGCCTGGTATTGGGCTGGGAGCTGTCATGTGTAGGATAGGTGGGAGACTGTGAAGCCCTCACGCCAGTGAGGGTGGAGTCATCGTTGAAATACCACCCTTGGCTGTTTTTGGTTCTAACCTTAGCACAACTAGGGAACAGTGCCTGGTGGGCAGTTTAACTGGGGCGGTTGCCTCCCAAAAAGTAACGGAGGCGCCCAAAGGTTCCCTCAGGACGGATGGAAATCGTCCATAGAACGCATTGGCATAAGGGAGCTTGACTGCGAGACCTACAAGTCGAGCAGGGACGAAAGTCGGGCAAAGTGATCCTACGGCACCTTGTGGAAGGGCCGTGGCTTATCGGATAAAAGCTACCCCGGGGATAACAGGCTTATCTCGCCCAAGAGTTCACATCGACGGCGAGGTTTGGCACCTCGATGTCGGCTCGTCCCATCCTGGGGCTGAAGGCGGTCCCAAGGGTCCGGCTGTTCGCCGGTTAAAGGGGTACGTGAGTTGGGTTCAGAACGTCGTGAGACAGTTCGGTCTCTATCCGCCGTGGGCGTAGGAGGCTTGAGGGAACCTCTCCCTAGTACGAGAGGACCGGGAGGGACAGACCTATGGTGTGCCAGTTGTTCCGCCAGGAGCAGCGCTGGGTAGCCATGTCTGGCAGCGATAAGCGCTGAAGGCATCTAAGCGCGAAGCATCCCCCAAGATAAGGCCTCCCTTCCCGAGTAATGTCGGGAGTAAGACTGCAGAGAGACTATCTGCTTGATAGGCCGGGTGTGTAAGGAGAGTAATCTCTTCAGCATACCGGTACTAACCAGTCGAGCGGTTTGACCCACGCTAAAAACTTCAAACTTTGTTTCATCTATCCAGGGCAATTCAGACTTCCTATTCTGGTCCCCCTCCTCTTCATATTCATATCTCGGAGGCGCCTCCCGCGGCCCAACGGCGAGGGTGGCACCCGAATCACGGCGCGGGGTGGAGCAGTGGCAGCTCGTCGGGCTCATAACCCGAAGGTCGTTGGTTCGAATCCAACCCCCGCTACCAACATTGCAATACCTGAACAAAGACCCTCGGTAATTACCGGGGGCCTTCGTTTTTGGGCTGAGTATCTCCAATAAATGGGTGAATGTCCGTCGGGGTACAACTAATTCCACAGCGAATCCTTTAGTAACTAGTAGTCAGTCAACCGTGAAATCGGAAGGATAAAGGCGGTGAAGTTTGGTTCGGGCATCCTGGGTGTTGAACCGCCAGTTGATGGTAGCTTTGGCGGCGTTGCGCTCCCGCACCAAGGCCCGGACTTCCCGCTGCAATGCCGCTTCGTCGGGGAGCCGCTGCCTCAGGCAGCAGCGGGACAGCACGCTGAACTCGATCTCCGCCATGTTCAACCAACTGCCGTGCTTGGGCGTGTAGTGGAACTCCAGCCGTTTCGCAATCCGCCGAGCCTCCGCCGCTGGGAACGTCTCGTACAAAGATGCCGTGCGGTGGGTGTTCAGGTTGTCGAGGACCACCCGCACCACCGGAACCTCTGGGTAGGCTTCATCCACCAGCCAGCGCATCTGATGGGCGAAGTCCTGCATGGCGCGCCGCTGGGTCACCGCCACCTGCCGCCAACCCGCCAACGGCTCACAGGCCAGGAACAGATTGCGCGTACCCTCCCGCCGGTACTCATAGTCCTGCCGCATCGGGCGTCCCGGCCGGGGTGGCATCGGCGGACGCGTGTCGGCCAACAATTGGGTGGAGGTCTCGTCAAAGCAGACCACCGGCCTTTGGGGGTCATACGGTTCGGCGTACAAATCCAGCACGTCCTCCATGTGGGCCACGAACTCGGCGCTCACCTTGGGGATGCACCACTCCTTCTTCTGCCACGGCTTGAGAGCGTTTTTTTGAGCCGCTTCCTCACTCCTTCGTGGGACATGGAGGACGCCAACCTCAACTCCACCACCTTTCCAGCCAAAAGGCGCAGGGTCCAGTGGTCATGGCCCTCCGGCGCTGGGCTGCAGGCCAAGGCGACGAGGTGAGCCTCACCCCGGTCGTCCAACTTCCGATGCCGGTTGGCCTGGCGCCGGTCCCACAGGGCCCCAGCCAACCCCTCCTCGGTAAAACGCTGCTTGATCCGGTATACGGTGCCCAGCGCCACGTCCAGGGCTTCCGCCACCTGGGGAGCCGCCCAACCATCGCCGCTCTTGAGGAGAATCCGCGCCCTGGCGGTCACTCGGGCCGAGCTTTTCCCAACCCGAATCAGGTTCTGGAGTTCTTCCCGTTGTTCCGTCGCCAGCCGCACCTCATACTTATCCCGGACCATCACCGCCACCCCCGACATCAGCACTTCATCCCCAGCAGTATACGACTATCGGCCAGATTCCTGAAGAATTTTCAACATCAAGGTTGACTGATTACTAGTACTCGGTCAATCTTGGTTTTGAGGGTGGCAGCGGTGATTGACTGGTAGTGCTAATCTTTGGGTAATTGGTGTTGCTGTGAGGTGGTGGTGTGGTCAGGGAGAAATTTGCGGTCCGGCTGACGCCGGAGGAGCGCAACCAACTGGAGCATATGGTCCGGGCGGGGAAGAGTTCAGCTAGGGTTACGACCCGGGCCCGCATCCTGCTCAAGACCGACGAGGGCTGGTCGGCGCCCAAGGTGGCCCAAGCTCTGGATGTGGCCGAGGGCACGGTGTTCCGCATCAAGCGGCGCTTCGCCGAGGACGGGTTGGACGGGGCGCTCAGGGACCGGACCCAGCCCCACCGGTACCGCAAGCTGGACGACCGGGGCGAAGCCCATCTCATCGCCCTGGCCTGCAGCCCGGCCCCCGAGGGCCACGACCACTGGAATCTGCCCCTGCTGGCGGACCGGATGGTGGAGTTGGGAGTGGTCGAGTCCCTGTCCCACGAGACGGTGCGCCTGCACCTGAAAAAAACGCCCTCAAACCGTGGCAGAAGAAGCAGTGGTGCATTCCCAAGGTGAGCGCCGACTTCGTGGCCAACATGGAGGATGTCCTGGATTTGTGCGCCGAACCCTTTGACCCCCAAAGGCCGGTGGTCTGCTTCGACGAGACATCCACCCAGTTGCTGGCCGACGCCCGGCCGCCCCTTCCGGTGGAGCCGGGACAACCCAGGAGGGAGAATTACGAGTACCGGCGGGAGGGCACCCGCAACCTGTTCCTGGCCTGCGAGCCCCTGGCAGGCTGGCGGCACGTGGCGGTTACCCAGCGGCGCACCACCGAGGACTTCGCCCATCAGATGCGCTGGCTGGTGGATGAAGCGTACCCCCGGATACCCGTAATCCGGGTGGTTCTGGACAATTTGAACACCCATCGCCAGGCGTCGCTGTACCAGACCTTTCCGGCGGGAGCGGCGCGGCGCATCGCCAGGAGACTGGAGTTTCACTACACCCCCAAGCATGGCAGCTGGCTGAATATGGCGGAGATCGAGTTCAGCATCTTCTCCCGCAGTTGCCTGAGGCAGCGTCTCCCGGACGAGGAATCCCTCTGCCGGGAGGTCCACGCCTTGGAACTGGAGCGAAACGAAGCTCAAGCCCGCATCAACTGGCGCTTCAGCATCCAGGATGCCAGAACCAAACTCCACCGCCTCTATCCCCTCAATTCCTGACTTGACCGAGTACTAGGGGGTGTCGTGAAAATGGTGATAGGGTGGTAAATTACTGGAAATGGGGAGAGTGTGGAAGGTGGGGGTATGACGGCAGCGCACCAGCGCCACGATATGACCGATGCCGTTTGGGAGCGGTTGAGGCCGCATTTGCCCGGAAGAGAAGGCCAGAGAGTCCGACCGGCCCATGACAACCGGCGGTTTATCGACTCCGTGTGCTGGATACTGCGCACCGGCGCTCCTTGGCGCGATTTGCCCCCAGCCTACGGAGACTGGAAGAACACCCACCGGCCCCCCGGTCAAGCCGGGGGGCTAAAGGCTTCTGCCGCTGGCGGGACCGGGGCGTGTGGGCCGGGCTGTTGGAGGCGGTGATAGATGACCCTGATTTCGAGTGGCTGATGATAGACTCCAGCTATATCAAGGCCCATCCCCACAGCGCCGGCGCCCAGGGCGGAAGTCAGTCCATTGCCCGCACTAAAGGGGGCTGAACAGCAAGCTGTACCTGGCGGTGGACTCTCACGGAATGCCGGTAAGGCTGCGGTGACCGAGGGTACGGTTGCCGACTGCTCCCAGGCTTTGCCTCTGATTGAGGGCATAGAAGCGGAGTGCCTGCTGGCGGACAAAGCCTATGACACCAATGAAATCATAGCCACCGTCCGGGAATTGGGAATGGACCCGGTGATACCACCCAAAAGCAACCGGAGAGAAAAGCGGGACTATGACCGGGCGCTGTACAAGCTGCGGCACCTGGTGGAGAACGGATTCCTGGAATTCAAGCAGTGGCGCGGGGTGGCGACCCGTTATGCCAAGAGAACGGCGTCGTATTTGGCCATCTGCCAACTCCGGGCAGTGATGGTCTGGAGCAAACTCTTTTGACGACACCCCCTACGAAGAGGCCCTGAGCTACGCCAAGGGGCGCACCCTCTTCGGCGAGAGCCTCAGCGAATTTCAAGCCACCCAGTTCAAGCTGGCCGACATGGCCGTGTCCTGGACGCCGCCCGCCTGCTGTGCCACCGGGCGGCGTGGCTGCGGGACTCGGGCCAGGAGAACGTCATCAAGGAGGCTTCCTACGCCAAGCTCTTCGCCACGGAAGCCGCCTCCCGCATCGTCAACGAGTCGCTTCAGATTCACGGCGGGGTGGGACTGGAGAGGGGCAGCCGCATTGAACGACTTTACCGGGAGGTGCGGGCCCTGACCATCTACGAAGGCACCCTCGGAGATCCAGCGTCAGACCATCGCCCGACAGTTGCTGCGGGAGTAGGGCCCACCGGCGGCCATAAGACAGGCCCAGGGTGGGCGGCAAGTGGGCATGGGGATTAGCTTCTTCCCCCACCCCGGATTCCGGCCCCCTTCTGCAAGGGGCCGGCTCTGCGCCAGAATGACGGATGTTTACCCAGGGGAGAGGACTGGCCCCCCACCCTGGATTTTGGCCTAGCTGAAGTGGGGAATTACGTGCTGTCCGACCATCTCGGCAGCGGCCAGCATCTCCTGGGGGTCGTCGCTGTAGGGGGAGATGACCATTCGTTCTACCCCCAGATTGGCGAAGGCTTCCACCTTCGGCCCAATCTCCTCCGGGTCGGTGCCCAGGGAAAAACGTCCGGCCCGCCCTCCCTGCATGGGGACGCTGATGGAAACGGGGATTTCCGCCGCGTCCCGACCGGCGGCCTGGGCCTGCCGGCGCAGGTATTGGATGTTCTCCGCCAATTCTTCCGGGGGCATGGCCGTCGGGTGCCAGCCGTCGCCCAGGCGCGCCGCCCGGCGGATGGCCGCCCGGCTGGTCCCGCCAATCAGCAGGGGTATATGGGGCTTCTGCACCGGCTTGGGAGAGAACTTCATGCCGGAGAAGCTGTAAAACTCTCCCTGGAAGCTGGGGTCATCCTGGGTCCACAGCTCCTTCATAATGGCGATGGACTCGTTGGTGATGGCGCCCCGCTGGTGGAAGGGGCTGCCCAGGGCGTTCAGTTCCTGCTCAATTACCCCCACGCCAACGCCCAGGGCCAACCTGCCGCCGGACATCACGTCCAGGGTCGCCGCCGCCTTGGCCAACCGCATGGGGTTATGGTAGGGCAGCACCAGGACGCTGGTGCCCAACACTAGGTTCTCGGTGATGGCGGCCACGTAGCTGAGAATGCTCAGGGGGTCGTAGTAGGGGCGGTTGCCCAGCCGCTCGTAAACGTAGCTGACGTTGAAAACGTGGTCGCTGGCCCACACCGAATCGAAGCCCAACTCCTCGGCCCGGGACGCTAGCCGAAAAATGGCCTGCACGTCTTCGATTCCCTGGTTGTTGGACAAGGAAAAGCCGAACTTCATAACGCCGTCTCCTATCTGCGGGGAGTCGTGACCCTCGCCCCCTTGACTGCCCGCCCAGTATAACACCCGCCAGCGTAACATCGGTGGAAGGCACATTCCCGCCCATTACCCCGTCATTCCCGCGAAAGGGGAGGCAACAGGGTAGCCCAATAATCGAAAGGCCCTGCGGCCTTCCCCCAACGGGTGACTCCCCTTCCTGGCGCTGCTATACTGGGGCCACGTCATCCGGCAGATACCGGGCCTACGGGGCGGAACCGCCTCGCCGGTCAGCCCCCCGCCCGCAGGCGGAGGCTTCTTTAGGCGGCCCTTGGGGCCAAGACCGCCCCGCCGCCGGGCTGTTGTGACAAGTTACCTAGCAGCCTGGCGGCGTTGGCATATAAAAACAAGGAGAGAGAACATGCTGCACGAGTTGCGAATCTACGAGACCATGCCCGGAAAATTGCCCGCCCTCAACGCCCGCTTCGCCGACCACACCACCGGCTTCTTCAACGACCACGGCATCGGCATGATGGGCTTCTGGACCGACGAAATTGGCGAGAGCAACAAGCTGACCTACATCCTCCACTTCGACGGTCTGGGCGACCGGGAAGAGAAGTTCGCCTCCTTCGGGGCCAACCCGGCCTGGCAGGCGGTGCGCGCCGAGACCGAGGTGGACGGCCCCCTGGTGGCCCGGGTCCGTAATACCTTCATGCGCACCACCCCCTATTCGCCGGAGCCCAAGTACACCACCAACGTCCAGGAGCTTCGGGTCTACGAGGCGGTGCCCGGCAAGCTGCCCGACCTGAATAATCGTTTCGCCAACCACACCACCGACCTGTTCCGCAAGCACGGCATGGAAGTGGTGGCCTACTGGACTCAGGAGGTGGGCACCAGCAACGAGTTGGTCTACATGCTGGGCTACGACAGCCTGGGCGACCGGGAGAAGAGTTGGAGTTCCTTCCAGAACGACCCGGACTGGCAGAAGGCCCGGGCGGCGTCGGAGGAGGACGGCCCCCTGGTACGCCGGAGCCACAGCTCCATCCTGCGTCCCACTCCCTACTCGCCGCGCTAGGTTAGAGGAGTCCGCCCGTAGGGGCATCCATCTACAATTTTCCCGGGAAAGCGTGTAGGGGCGCACCGACGTGCGCCCCTACCCTTGCGCCCCCTTGGGGGAAATGGCCGGAATCCAGGAGCGGTGGACCAATACATACATGCCCCCGACTTTGGCGGTTCCTGGGCCGTACCCCAAAATATTCCGGAGGTGCTCCATGCGAATTTGCTGCTTCCAGCCCGGCGCTACGGAAATAGTCTACGCCCTGGGGTTGCAGGACCAGCTCTACGGTGTTACTTCGAAGTGCGACTACCCTCCCGAGGCCCGGGAAAAGCCGGTGGTGGTGCGCAGCGTCTTCGACGGCTCCCACCCCACCAGCGGCGAAATAACCCAGGCGATTTCCCAGCACCTGCGTGAGGGTAGGGGCCTCTACATCACCGACGAGGCGACGCTGCGGGAGGCCCGCCCCGACCTGCTGCTGGCCCAGGCCATCTGCGACGTTTGAGCCCTGTCCACTCGGCAGGTGGCCGAGTTGGGACGGACTTTGAACAAGGAACCCGAGGTAATATCCCTGGACCCCACCTACCTGTCCGACGTGCTGGAAGACATCCGCCGGGTTGGCCGCGCCACCAGCGCCGAGGCGAAGGCGGAGTCACTGACCCGGGAGTTGCAGGTACGTATCGACGCCGTGGTAGCCAAAACGTCCCAGGCATCATCTGCCCTGGGCCGCGAGGTTACTTGTCTCAACGGCCCAGGGTCAGGTGGCGAAGTAGGGGGCAGTCCCCGGGTGCTGCAATTGGAGTGGGCCGACCCCCTGATGTGCGGCGGCCATTGGGTGGTGGAGATGGTGGAGTTGGCCGGGGGGGTCAACTGCTTCGGGAATAAGGAGCACGGCTCTTCCCGGCTGGAATGGCCCGACGTGGTAGCCAGCCAGCCCGAGGTGGTAATTCTGATGCCCTGCGGCTTCGGCCTGGAGCGGTCCTTGGAGGACATGCCAATCCTGGCCCAGAAGGAAGGGTGGGACTCGCTTCCGGCGGTGCAGAACAACCGGGTGTACGTCATCGACGCCAGCGCCTACACCAGCCGGTTGGGGCCCAGGCTGGTCACTGGTCTGGAGATAATGGCGGAGATCATCCACCCGGAGTTGTTCTCCGGCATGATACCGGAGGGGGCCGTTGCCCGGTGGGACGGGGATTAGAGGGACTCCAAAAGATCCCTTCCCTTATGAAGGAACACCTCCATCCCACCTTCCCCATCGAGAAAGAAGGAATTTGTTGACCCCGCCCCGGTCATGCTGAGCGGAGCGAAGAGTCCAAAGTTCTTGGGGAGCGGCGATGTTAACTGCGGCAAGAATTTCAGATTCTTCGCTACGCCCAGGAGGGAGAGCAGGGTGATATGCTGAGTTTAAGACGCGATTGACCTGGGGGTTTTCGCAGGCTTTCAGCAAGGCCCGGTGGGGAAATGGTACAATAGGCCTTTATCCTCGTGGGAGATGTTTAGCGTGAGACCCATTCTGGCGTCGTCGCCGGAGAGGGCGCTGTTGCTGGCCTCCCTGCTGGTCATGCTGAATCTGCCGTTGATATTCACCGGCATGGACCAATACGGCTTCTTCACGGTGTCCCGGTTGGCAGCCCGGCCCCTGCCGTTGGCGCTGGCAGCCTCGGCCAACATTGGGCTGGCGTTGCTGGCCTATGCAGTACACGGCTCGCTATCCGGGCGGAATCGCGGGGCCTCTGCGGTGGCCGGACTTTACAAAGGCTGGCGGCCCTTCCGACGCAACGCTCTGTTGTTTGGGGCGCCGGTGGCCCTGGCTATGACCCCCTCTTTCCTCCTGACCAGCTACGGAGGCAAGCTCTACTTTGTAGTGGTGGCCTTTCTGATTACCGGCGCTTTGTGTAGCGCGGCGACCCTCAAAGACCCGGAGATGCAGCTTGACCCCACGCTGGCGCGCATCTTGTGTGCGGTTGGCGCCGCGGCCATCATGGTGATGTCGGCCTTGACGATAGGCGTGATGCTGTTGGTGTACTCTATGGAGCAACCGCTGCCGGTGGGGAACTTTTTCTGGAGATGGGAGTTCTCCTGGTCCGACTTGGGCTACCCGCCGGAGCAGTTTGCGCAACGCCAGCGCGGCGCCCTGTTGTGCTTCACTCTTACCGGCATCGGCTACATGGTGGTGGCCCACGGCAGCAATATGCTGCGCTCGATACTCTACTGGACCAACCCCCGGCCGGCCCCGGCTCCCCTGGGACCGAGGGAAGAAGCCGCGTCGCCGCAGTGGGCCGAGACCCTGCTCGACAGACCGGAAGAAGGACAAGCTGCGCTCCAGGAGGAGCCGGCGTTTGGGGCATGGTTGAATGGGCATGAGGCTGCAATCAGCCGGAGCCAATACGAGGGTTTGGTGGCCGACAAGGACCACCTGCTGCAAGAGGCCGGCCTGCTGGTGGACAAAATCTCCGGCAACGTATTCGCCAAGGCCGGCGACTCTTGGGAAAAAGTCGCTTTCAGGGGGCGCCAAGGGCCGTTCCTGTTGCTGTGTGTCTATGCCCGGCACCCGGGCCGGCGATTCACCATGGGAGAACTGGAAACCCTGTTGAGGATGGAGTTGCCGGACCGGGAGGATTTCAACGTTAGCGACTTTTTCACCCAGTTACAGAGGAAGCCGCACGTTCCCGTCGAGCGGGATGCGGACGGCTCATACATACCGGAGTCGGTCAAGGTCTGTCTTCTGGACTACCGGCCCAAATCCTGGGCCAACTGGTCTCCACCTCGAATACCCTAATGACTACTTCCTCTTGATAGGGCTATTCTACCCCTATCCTAGCCATATTACCCTTTTGCTTCGGTATTCCGGTGTCCTAAAATAGGTAAAGGCTACCCGCTCCTATCGGCGCGGCCATTACCCATTGTCGCATTTTCAGGTTCCAGCCTTCACCCAACGAGATTCTCGACCGTGCTCCAGGCCGATTACCAAAGACTTGGGAGGTGTCTATGCCGTTCAATTTGATGCCCGGGGAAAGAGTGGTTTTCCAAACGGAAAATATAGAACCCGGACTCGGGCAGGACGCTTTGATAGTTACATCGCGCAGGTTGGTCGTCCAGCGGTCCGGTTGGGGCGAATCGAGTACGACATACTTGCCGTTGGACAAACTCGATTCGCTGGGGCACTCGCGTACCAGGACTCCATTCCCGACTAGGCGGTTCATCTTTGGGCTGTTACTGGGTGTCATCCCGGGTATCATTATTCTTCTTTTTTGGTTGTTCAGAGGGAGGGATGAGATCATTGTATTTGGAACAGCGAGTGGCCAAATATCGTTTATGTCGCGCACTTTATTTTCTCGCAATGAGATTGGTTCGCTCCTTGATGTGGTCGAATCAGCGCGACAAGAGAGTGCCAGAGAAGCTCTTCCAGCAGCAGCAGCCCCACCCAGGATCGAACTGCGCGACTGACGAGGCGAGACAGGTTGGTTATGGAAGGCAACAATTTGAGAAGTACTGCCGACCAACTGGTCGAAATGGCGGGTGGCTATAATCTGAGAACCCTGATTGCCGTCGCGCTAGCCGGACTGGCAATCGGTTTCCTGTTGGGCGGGCTGCTGGGCAGGCAGTTCGGATTCTGGTTCCTATTGCTCCCGGTGGTAATCTGTTTGGCGGCTGCCGGGGTGATAGTCATTATGAGATTCCAGCAGTCGGGAGGATTAGAAAATTTGCGTGGCGGCGGGAGAGTCGGGCAAGGAGGGAGTTTTTCGAGTATGCCGCCGTCGGCGTTCACGCCGCCGCCTGGCGCCCCGCCCGTCGAGCTCACGGAGTTGGAGCCGCCTGGCGCCCCGCCCGTCGAGCTCACGGAGTTGGAGCAGCAAATTATGGAGCGGGTGAACCAAGGGGCTGGGAGTCTATCGGTCAGCGCCCTTGCCAATGAACTCAGTGTGCCCGAGGAAACCGTTCGGAAAACGATTGAAGATTTAGCCAACCGGGGGGCCATCAGGTTTGACTAAGAAACTATCTCAAAACAACACTTTCATAAACCCTCCCCCTTTCCCCAAGGGGGACTGAGGGGGATTTCGTCCGCCCAAGGATGTTCGTCCAATTTTGAGATAGATGCTCAGTGGGATTTCACCTCCATCCTAACCTTCCCCTAGATTCTTCGTCGCAAGCTCCTCAGAATGACCGGGGTCAGTAATGGCAGAACGGCCATCAGGATTAGCGGGCGAACCCGGGGGATGCCCCTTCACGTGGCAATGGCCGGGATGTCCAGGTCTCGCACCAGGTTGGCGAACTGGGCCACGTCGTCATCTATGACCTGTTGCAGGGCCGTAAGTTGCTGGTCGATTTCCCCGGAAAGGTAGCCGAACACTTCATAAGATTGCTGGGGCGGCGCAAAGTCGGCGGCGGCCACCACGGCGGTAAGCTCCGCCAGTTTGCGGTTGAGCCGCACCGGCAGGTCCAGCCGGTCCCGGGCGCCCCGGTAGGCCGATTGGATTAGCTGCTCTTCAATCTGCCCCAGTTTCTCCCTCACCGATTCCGCCGCGTTTCCCACCGCCTCTGCCGAGGGATGACCTTCGGCGCGGTTGACCCATTGTTCCACCTGCTGGCGTACCCGGCGCAGTTGGTTGATGCCGTCGTGGGTCTCCGACACCCTATCCCGAATCTGCACCAAAAACTGGAACTGGGCCTGCAGGTCGTCATTGGTGGCCGACACCCGGGGGTCTTTGATTATGCGAAAGCTCTGGGTCTGGGTATCCTCGCCCACCTGTAGCTTCACCTGATACGTTCCCGGCGCGGCCAGGGGGCCCACCAGGGAGTCCTCGGTGCTCTTGTCCTCGGGCACCTTACGGGCCGCCGGATAGCGCATGTTCCAGACGAAGCGGTTCATCCCCGGCGCGGCTCCGGGCCGGGGTTCCGGCGTCTCCCCGTCATCCTCCGGGGCGTTGCTGGAGAAGCTGCGGATAAGCTCCCCGTTCTGGTCCAAGATGCTGAGGGTCACTTCTTGCCAAACGCCCTGGCCCGCAAGGTTACTTGTCTCAATCGGGCCGGGGCTAGGCGGGGTCCGGGGCGCCTCCTTCAGGTAGTAGTGGACCATCACCCCATCGGGCGGGTTCTCCCCGGCGTCCCAGAACTTGCGGACGGTCTCGCCCCGTTGCCCCAGGGACTCGCTATAGGTCACGTCAGCCCCCAGCCCGGCCCGGTAGCTCTTGCCTACGGTGGGCTTGCGGTCCCGGAAAGGCGACCGCACCCGGAGAGTGTCCCGGGGTTGCAGCAGTTGGAAGGGCTGCTCCGCCAGGGTGGAGGTAAGCTGGTGCAACTGGGTCAGGTCGTCCAGCACCCAGAAGGCCCGTCCGTGGGTGGCGGCAATCAGGTTGTCGTCCTTGACCAGCAGGTCGTAGACCGGCACCACCGGCAGGTTGGCCCGCAGCGGTTGCCAGGAGTCCCCCTGGTCGAAGGACACGGACACCCCGGTCTCGGTGCCGGCGTAGAGCAGGCCCGGGTCGGTGGGGTCTTCCCGCACCACCCGGGTGTAGTCGTCCTGGGGCAGGCCGTTGGTTATGCTGGTCCAGGTCTGGCCGTAATCGGTAGTCTTGTAGAGCATGGGCCGGGTATCGTCCAGCTTGTAGCGGGTGGCCGCGATGTAGGCCGTGGCCGGGTCGTGGGGAGAGACCTCAATCATGCAGATGAGGGTCCACTCGGGCAGGTCGCTGGGGGTAACCTGGTTCCAGGTTGCGCCGTTGTCCCGGGACAGGTGTACCAGTCCGTCGTCGGAGCCGGCCCAGAAGACCCCCGCCTCGTGGGGCGATTCCACGAAGGCGAAGATGGTGGCGTAGACCTCGGCCCCGGAGGTGTCCTTGGTTATGGGGCCTCCCGAAGGTTCCAGGGTGGATGGGTCGTGGCGGGTCAGGTCGGGGCTGATGGTCTCCCAACTGCCGCCCTGGTTGGTGGAGCGGAACACCAGGTTGCCCGCCACGTAGAGGGTCTGAGGGTCATGAGGGGAGAACATGATGGGGTAGGTCCACTGGAAGCGGTACTTCATGTCCTTGGCCCCCCAGCCGGTGTACAGCTCCGGCCACACCGTAATTATCCGCACCTGACCGGTGGAGTGGTCGTAGTGCAGCAGGTTGCCGCCGCCGCCCGCGGAGCTGCCGATGGCCCCGGAAATGACGGTGTTGGGGTCCTGGGGGTGGACCGCGATGTGCCCGCTCTCGGAGTTGCCCACCACGTAACAGTCGCCCCAGGGGATGGCCCCCTTGTGGGTGCGGGAGGGGACGCTGATGGCGGTGTTGTCCTGCTGGGTGCCGTACACCCGGTGGGGGAACTGGTTGTCCGTGGTCAGGTGGTAGAACTGGCCGGTCAACTGGTTGTAGATGGTGGACCAAGTATCGCCGCCGTTGAAGCTGACGCACGCGCCGCCGTCGTTGCCCTCAATCATGCGTTGGGGGTTTTGAGGGTCGATCCAAAGGTCATGGTCGTCGCCGTGGGGCGTGGTAACCCGGTTGAAGTTGCGCCCCCCGTCCACCGACTTCCAGCACTGATAGTTGAGTATCCACACCGTCTCCGAGTCCTGGGGGTCGGCAAAGACGTGCTGGTAGTACCAGGGACGCCCCTGCAGGTCGCGGTTGTCGCTGACCAATTCCCAGGTGTCGCCGCCGTCGTCGGAGCGGTACAGGCCGCAGTCCTCGGCCTCGATGGTGGCCCACACCCGTCCCGGCTTGGCCGGGGAGACGGCGACGCCGATGCGTCCCTTTAGGCCCTTGGGCAGCCCGGGGTTGTCGGTAATTTCGGTCCAGGTATCGCCGCCGTCCACCGACTTGAAGATGCCGCTTTCCGGGCCGCCGCTGATTAGGCTCCAGGGGGTGCGCTGGGTCTGCCAGATGGAGGCGTAGAGGATGCGGGGGTTGTTGGGGTCCAGGGACAGGTCCACCGCCCCGGCGTTCTCGCTGCGGAACAGAATATGCTCCCAGGAGCTGCCGCCGTCCTTGGAACGAAAAACGCCCCGCTGCCCGTTGGGGCCGTAGGCGTGGCCCAGGGCGGCTACGTAGACCAGGTCCGGGTTGGCGGGGTGTACCCGCACCCGGGCGATGTGCCGGGTATCGGACAGGCCCACGTTGGCCCAGGTCTGGCCCCCGTCGGTGGAGCGATAAACGCCGTCGCCGTAGGTCACGTCTCCCCGGATGCAGGACTCGCCCATGCCAGCGTAGACGACGTTGGCGTCCGACGGGGCCACGGCGATGGCGCCCACCGAAGCGGTGTTGAAGAAGCCGTCGGAGACGTTCTCCCAGTAGGTGCCGCCGTCGGTAGTCTTCCACACCCCGCCGGCGCAGGCGCCGAAGTAGAACACCATCGGGTTCACCGGGTCGCCGGTGACGGCCACCACCCGCCCGCCCCGGGGCGGGCCGATGCAGCGCCAGCGCACCGCGCCCAGCAACTCGGCGGGGATGGGACTGACCGGGGCCGCATCTAACTGGCGCTCCGCTGCTGATGGTTGCGCCGCCTGATTCGTGGTCATATCTGCACCTACCCATTTATGTTCAAGGTCTGATTTTCCGGAGCGCCCCGTTGCTGGCGGCCCCGGCGGATGCCCAGTAGGGGGATTATCCCCCGTTGGCCCCGGCCCTGTCGAGGGGATGGGAGGGAGAAGCAGGGTCTTTCGATTCTCGTTGTTAGGCCAATACAGCCGCAAGCTCCGGGTTGGTGAAGGAGGGAAAGCCCCCTTAATCCCCCTTTGCCAAAGGGGGAGAGAAAGGCCCCCCTTTTTGAAGGGGGGTTGGGGGGATTTCCGAGGGCAGGCAATTGGCTCTTGGAGCGACGCAATTGCTGATAATCGAAAGGGTATGGGAGGGGAAGGCCGCCACTTGACCAGCATCTGGCGTGACCGTAGGATGTAAGGGCGCTCCCAGCTTGCCCTGACGAGCGTGTCGGCTCCCACTCAGAACTAGTCCCCGGAGGCAGCAAGTGGTGACCGGTAACGGACGGCCCGAACCCCTGTTTTCCTGGTTCATTCCCATCGACGGCGACGGCGAACACGCCGGCACCGCCCAGGCCGAGCGTCCCCCCACCTTCGAGTACCTGCGCCAGGTGGTGCAAACGGCGGAGGACCGGGGCTTCTACTCCCTCCTGATTCCCACCCGTTTCGCCAACGGCCTCTTCGCCGAGGGCGAGCCCCTGGCCGAGACCTGGACCACCGCCACCGCTCTGGCCGCCGTTACCCAGCGCATCCGCTTCCTGGTGGCGGTGCGGCCCGGCTTCATCTCCCTGGGCCTCTTTGCCCAGATGGCTGCCGCCTTCGACCAGATTTCCCACGGACGGCTGGACATCAACATCGTGCCCGGCGGCATCCAGAATGACTTCGAGCGCCTGGGCGAGGTCAGCGATCACGCTACCCGCTACGAGCGGGCCGAGGAGTTCATCGCCGCCTGCCGCACCCTGTGGAACGAGCCGGGGCCGGTGAGTTTTTCCGGCCAGTTCTACCGGCTGGACGGGGCCTACTGTTCCCCCTCGCCCGGTGGTGGGGTGGGCCGGGAGCACAAAGGAGACGGCCCCAAGTTCTACCTGGGCGGCGTTTCGCCCCGGGCCCTGGGCCTGTCGGCGCGGCAGGCCGACTTTCACCTGAGTTGGATTGAGCCCCTGGCGGATACGGCCCGGCGTCTGGCCGATCTGAAGCAGCAGTGCGACCTGACCGGTCGCACCCCCGGGCTGGGCCTGCGCACCCATCTGGTGGTGCGGGACACGGAAGAGGAGGCTTGGCAGTCTACCCGGGAGCTAATCGGCCACGCCGACCCGGCGGTGAAGGCGCAACGTCAGGCGGCCATCCAGGGCACGGCAATGGTGGGGCAGCAGGCCCAGGCCCGGGAGGCGGTGGACCATCGCCTGGGGCCCCACCTGTGGAACGGCCTGTCCGAGGTGCGGGTCAACTGCGGCAGCGCCATTGTGGGGACGCCCCAGCAGGTGTCCGCCGAATTGCTGGAATACTGGAAGATGGGTTTCGACGAGTTCATCCTGTCCGGCTTCCCCCACGTGGAGGAGTGCCACCGGGTGGCGGACCAGGTCCTGCCGCTGCTGCGGAAAGAGATTGCCGCCGTCCATGCCGCCGGTTAAGCTGAGTCGCCGGAAGGGGCGCATCAACCCCGGTCCGGCCTCCGGCGGTGGATGGCCGGTGGGAATGGCGCAGCTTCCCAGTATGATTCTTGCTCCGGGTAATTGGGTGGGTAGGCCCCCCGCCCGTGCGGTAGGGTGGTGGTATGCGGGCGGGGGGCCTACCGGGGTCCTGGGCTGCGGCCCGCCATGACCCTGGACTGGCTCAAGGCGCCGTTCTGGCTGCTGCCTCGCCGCTTGCGTTCGGCGTGGGTCCTGCTGACCGTCAGCGCCTTCGGGGTGCTGGCCGCCGTCGTAATGATGGCCGTTGGGGCCATGTACTCCCACGCCCTGGCCGAGGGCGGGTTGCAGCACTCCCTGGCGTCCATCGCTCCCACCGTGCTCAACACCCACATAATTGCCCAGAACCGTCCCCTGGGCCGGGTGGACTACGACGACCTGCGCGCCACGGTGGAGCGAATCAGCCAGGAGCGCCTGGGTTTCATGGTGCGGGAAACCCAGAGGCACGGTCGCACCCAGTCCACCCTGGCCCTTACCCAGACCCTCAGCGACCAGCCCCCCGGCTTGGACGCTCCCCTGGGTCGGCCCTTCTTCATAACCGACTTTCAGGAGCACGCCCGGTTGGTGGCGGGGCGCTGGCCCGAGGCCGAGCCGGTGCTCCACCAGCAGGGGATGGACCTGGAGGCGGTAATTGGGGAACGGGTAGCCACCGGCATGGGTTGGGGCGTGGGCACCCAGGTCTTCCTCCTGCCCTTCCGCAGCACCCCCCGGGAGCGGATTGCCCTGACGGTGGTGGGTGTGGTCACGCCCACCGACCCGGACGAAGAGTATTGGATGGGGTACCCCTTCCACCTGAACGTTCAGAGCTTCGGCGACACTCCCCTGTTCCCCTTCTACGTGACCGAGGAGCTCTTCTTCGATGGGATAGGCCGCCGCTATCCTGCCCTGGTGGGTGACTACACCTGGTTCCTCTACCTGGATGCCAGCGTGCTGACCGCCGCCGACGTTGCCCCAACCCAGGAGGCTATCCTGGGCCTGGAGAGGGACATCAACAAGCGGTTCCCCCGTTCCCTGGTGTTGACCGGCCTCAAACCCACCCTGGCCGAGTACCAGCAGGACTTGGCCCTGGCCCGGGTGCCCCTGTTCCTTTTCATATCCCTGGTCGTTGTGGTCATTCTCTACTTCCTGGCCCTGGTGATGGGACTGCTGGCCCGAACCAGGAACGATGAGGCCAGCCTGCTGCGCAGCCGGGGCGCCAGCCTGTTCCAGGTGGCGGCAATCCTGGCCCTGGCCGAAGGAATCATCGTGGTGGCGGCCACCGTCGCCGGCCCCTTCCTGGCCTGGCTGCTGGTGCGCCACTGGCTGCTGCGTACCATCGACCCCGTCGGCGGCGTGGAAGCGGTGTCGGTGGGCCTGTCCGCCGACATGTTCATCCTGGGGGCCGTCGGCGGGCTGCTGGGCCTGGGGGTGCTGGTGGTCTCCGGCCTGAATCTGGCCCGGCTGGGGGTGGTGGAGTTCCTGCGCCAGCGGGCCCGCCCGCCCACCGTCCCCCTCATACATCGTTACTACATCGACTTCCTGGTCATCGCTGTGCTGGGGTTGTTGCTGTGGCAGACCCAGAACCGGGGCGGCCTCTTCGAGCGGGCCCTATCGGGCCGGGCGTTGGAGTTGGACCCCACAATCCTGGTGGGCCCCGCCCTGGCCCTGCTGGCGGTGGCCTTTCTGATGCTGCGGGTCCTGCCCTACCTGGTGCGGTTGGCGGCCTGGTTGAGCCAACACTTGGCCCCGGCCTGGATGACCTTTACCCTGTCCCGATTGGCCCGGGACCCCCTGCCCCACAGCTCTCTGACCGTCATCGTCATGCTGGCGGCGGCCCTGGGCGTGTTCGGCGCGGCCTTTCAGTCCACCCTGTCCCGCAGCGAGCAGGAACAGGCGCTATACGACCGGGGGGGCGACCTGGTGGTGACCCGGGTTAATTTTTCCTCGACCAGGCAGAAAGAGCAGTTGCGGGAGCTGGTCGGCATCGACGGTGTGGCGGCGGTCAGCCCGGTGAACCGGGGCCGGGTAAGGCTGTTGGACCTGCTGCCCAGCACCCCCACCACCGTCCTGGCGGTGGACCCGGTTACCCTGCCGGAAACCACCTGGTACCGGAACGACTTCTCCTCCACCAGCGAGGACCTCTCCGAGCTTTTGGCTTCCCTGCGGCGGGGCCGGTCGGGACTTCCCGACCGCATCTCAACCGGCGCTCCGCTGCTTCGGGGCAACCTGGCCTCGGGGGTGCCCATTCCCGCCGGGGCCGCCAGCGTTGGCCTGTGGGTGCGGGTCGAAGTCGCCGGGCCGGGCCCGGCCCTGAACTCCTCCAACCTGTGGCTGCGTTTGGCCGACTCCAAGGGGTTCTACCGGAACTTGGACCTGGGCACCCTGCCCATCCAGTCCACCAACCCCGGCGAGGGTTGGAAATTCATGGAGGGTCCGCTGCCCTTGGACTCCACCTACCTGGATCCGCCCTTCTCCGTAGTGGCAATTTTCATCAGCGGCAGGACCTTTGCCCGGATGCCCCCGGGGGCCATCAGTCTGGATGACATTACCGCAATGGGCGGCGCGATTCCCGGGCCGGGCCTGGTCATCGAGGAGTTCGAGGAGCCGGGGCTGTGGGTAGCGTTGACCCACGACGGAGACCAGCCCGACTCCGCCGAGCCGGGGCCAGCGGCGGCGTACAACGGCAATAGCGGGCTCACCTTCTCCTGGGTGAACAACTTGGGCGGCTCTCCTCGGGGTGTCATCATACCCCCCGGGCCCTTTCCCATTCCCGCCGTGGGCAGCCGCCACTTCCAGCAGGGCCAGGAGGTGCGGGCCCGGGTGGGCCGGCAGTACGTACCGCTGGTAATTCACCAGGTGGCCGAATACTTTCCCACCCTGCAACCCGGCCGTAGTCCCTTCCTGCTGGTGTCGCTGGAGGGGTACGGCGCCTACCTGGGGCGGATTCCCGAGGGGGTCTTGGAGCGCACCGAAGAGTTCTGGTTTGGTCTGGACGGCACCCGGGACCGGCAGCAGACCATCGCCGACCTGAAGGCGGGCCTACCCCACTTCGCCTCCATCAGAGACCGGGACGAGGCCCTGGACCGGGCCCGGCGCAACCCCCTGGCCGGAGGTGGCTGGAACAGCCTCACCCTGCTGAGCATAGTCGCCCTGGCGGTGGCCGTGGTGGTGGCTTTGGGCACCCATGCCGCCGTGGCGGTGCATACCGGGCGGGTGGAATTGACCATCGCCCGGGCCCTGGGCTTCTCCCGGTTCCAGATGCTGTTGTCCCTGGCCCTGGAACGGCTGGTGGTGGCCCTGGTGGGAATGGTGGTGGGGGCTGCGGTGGGGGCGGCCCTGTCCCGGTGGACCCTGGGATTCCTGGACCGCTCCAGCAGCGGGCGGGAGATAGTCCCTCCCATGCTGCTGACGACCCAGGAGTGGATAATTGCGTTGACGGTGCTTTCCCTGGCGGCGGCGGCGGTATTGGCGGTGCTGCTGGCGGCGGTGCGGGTGGGCAGGCTGAGGGCGTCTGATATACTGCGTACCGGAGGCTGACCCCCACCGTCATTCCCTTGAGAAGGGGAGTTTCAGCCCCTTGCCGGGCCTGCACCAGGCTACTGTCGTTCCGGCGGAGGCCAAAGCCTCACCCACCGTCATTCCCGCGGAGGCGGGAATCCAGGGGGGCGGACGGCGTACGCCCACGCCTGGCAATTATAGGGAAATTAGCTAAATTATCTTTTAATTGTAAACTGGCATAATATTAGTATAAACTGGCCTTATGGATCCGATACGCAACCCCTACGCGCCGGGAGCCGGCACCCAACCGCCGGAGTTGGCTGGCCGCGATGAAATTCGTGAGACCGCACGAATCGCCTTGGAGCGGACTAAAATAGGACGCCACAGTAAAAGCATGTTGATGGTCGGCTTGCGGGGCGTTGGAAAGACCGTGCTGCTTGACCGCATCCGGCAAGATGCCGAGGCCAGCGGCATTTGTGCGCTGCGGATGGAAGCGCCTGAAGGGCGATCACTGCCTTCAATTCTGGCGCCGCAGCTACGTATCGCCCTGCTGAAGCTTTCCAATAAGGAGGCGGCAAAACACCTGGCTCAGAGAGCTCTCAGGGGACTCGCTGGATTTGTAGGGGCCCTTAAGGTGAAGTACCAGGACATTGAGGTCGGGTTGGACTTTGACTCCGAACCCGGGTTGGCGGACAACGGAGACTTGGAGATTGATCTGCAAGAGCTGTTTGAAGTCGTTGGAGCAGCAGCCGAGGCGGATGGGACCTGTGTTGCCCTCTTCCTCGACGAGCTTCAATACGTGAATGAAGATGAACTGGCGGCGTTAATCACTGCTTTGCACCGGACGTCGCAGCGGCAGCTACCCGTGGTCATGCTTGGGGCTGGACTACCCCAAGTGCGAGGCCGTATGGGAAAGGCCAAGTCCTATGCCGAGAGGCTTTTCGAGTTTCCTGAAATCGGAGCCCTGTCGAAAGTAGATGCCAGGCTGGCCATCGCCAAGCCCGCTGAAAGCGAGGGAGTGGAGATTGAAGCGGACGCTCTCAATGCCATTGTGGACCAAACCCAGTGCTATCCCTATTTTCTACAGGAATGGGGCAAACATGTTTGGGACGTTGCGGAGAATTCGCCGATCACGGTCTCGAATGTGGAAGTCGCCTCCAAGCAGGCCGTAGCTACCCTGGATGAGAGCTTTTTCTTGGTCAGGTTCGACAGGCTTACTCCTACAGAAAAGAGGTATGTGCGGGCGATGGCCGAGCTTGGAGCGGGGCCTCACCGTTCCGGTGATATTGCCAACCAACTGGACCGCAAGGTGAGTTCATTGGCCCCGACCAGGAATCAATTGATCAATAAAGGCATGATTTGGAGTCCGAGTCACGGAGATACCGCTTTTACGGTGCCGATGTTCGACGAATTTATGCTGCGTATCATGCCAGGTGATGAATGGCGGTTGCCAGCCTAGTAGTCAAGCGTATTTAAGTCACCTCCACCGTCGTTGCGGCGGAGGCCAAAGCCGCACCCTCGCAACCGTTTAATTTTAACCAAGGTCTCTAATACGTAGGAATGTCCCTCTTACATCTGGCTTACATCATAGCCCGCCGACGCATCGTCTCCGCCTGGCGGCTGGAGTTGGTGCTGTTCCTGGGCATAATGCTGGCGGTATCGCTGCTGTCCAGCGGGGTGGTGTTCTCGGACCTCCTGGCCGAGGCGGCCCTGCGCCGCGCCCTGCGGCAGGCAACGCCCGAAGAAGCCAACCTGATGGTCCGGGTGTTCAACGACCTGGATGATCCCCGGGTCCAGGGAAGGACTCCCCGCTACCGGGTGGGCTTGGACTTCATGGCCCAGCGGTTCCAGCCCCACTACGAGCCCTTCCTGGCCGGCCAGAGCCACCTGTTGGAGACGGCCACCTTCTTCTTTGCCGGGCACCCCCAGTTGGAACTGCCCAACAACCGTCGTCCCCGGGGTAAGATTCAGTATATGACCGACCTGGTGGAGTCGGAGAATACCGAGTTGCTGGAGGGGCGTTGGCCCCGAGGCCCGGATTCCGGTGGCGATGACCGGTCCCTGGAAGTGGCGATAGACCAACTGGGGTCGGAACTGCTGCAACTGGGGGTGGGCGACTCAATGGAAGCCTATCCCGCTTCCGGTCTGGAAGTGCCCGATGCCATAGACATTGAAATAGTGGGCGTGTTCACCCGCATTGACCCGGACCAAGACTACTGGTACGCCAAGGACCGCAGCTTTAGCTACCAGAACGAACAGTGGACCATCGTGCCCCTGCTGGCTACCGAAGACGCCGTTCTGCAACAGGTGGGCCGGGCCTATCCCGGCATCTACATCAATGTCACCTGGGTCTACAACCTGGACCGCCAGGGTGTGCGGGCCGGAGATGTGGCGGCCCTGCAGGAAACCATCCGGTCTACCCGGTACGACGTGGCCCACTACCTGGAAAACAGCAGCGTCATTATCCGGCTGGACCGGGTGCTGACCCGGTACTCGGAGCAACTGGTGTTGGCCCGTATCCCCCTGTTCCTGATGCTCTTCTTGGTCGTCGGCATCCTGGCCTACTACCTGGCCCTGGTGGCCAGCCTGACCGTCCGGTCCCGCGCCCCGGAGATCGCCTTGCTGAAGAGCCGGGGGTCCACCACCCCTCAGATTGGCCTGCTGGTGCTGGTGGAGGGGCTGGTCCTGGCGATACCCGCCATCATCGTGGGAAGTTTCCTGTCCCCCATCGTCGCCCGTATCCTGGGAGAACTGTTCTTCCAGGTGGAGGGCGACGTTACCCAGGTGGCCCTGTCCGGCAGGGCCTTCCTCTTGGGCGCGGGCGGCGCGCTGCTGGCCGTGGGCGTATTGACCGTCTCTACCCTGGTGGCCGCCCGCCAGGGCATCGTGGAGTTCCGGCAGTCCGGCGCTCGGCCTCCCCGCGCTCCCTTCCTGCACCGCTACTACATCGACCTACTGATGCTGTTCTTCATCGGGGTTATTTGGTGGCAAATCAAGAGCCGGGACTCTTTCCTGGTCCGGCCCCTGAACTCGGGAGAGATGGAGATAGACATCACCCTGCTGTTCGGCCCGGTGTTGGGTCTGCTGGCCCTGGGGTTGCTGGTGCTGCGGCTCTTCCCAATTTTCGTGATCCTGCTGGCCCGACTGGCGGAAACCGTGGGTCCGGCCTGGCTGGTGCAGGGTTTACGCCGGGTCTCCCGGGACCCCATAGTACCCGGCAGCCTGGTGGTGCTGCTGATGCTGGCCACTGCCCTGGGAGTTATCGGCAGCGCCTTCAGCTCCACCCTGGACCGCAGCCAGCGGGAGCAGGCCCAATACGAGGCCGGGGCCGACCTGCGCCTGTCGCACACCGGGGACACCGGGCGCACCCCAACCCTGGGCCTGTCCGACCTGGCGGCAGACCTTCCCGAAGTGGGCCAGGTCGCCGAGGCGGAGCGCATCAACGGCCAGCTACTGACCAAGAATTTTGGCACCACCCGGCTGTCGGTGCTGGCGGTGGATACGGAGCGGTTCCACCGGGTCGCCTGGTACCGGCCCGACTTCGCCGACGACAGGTCCCTGGAGGGCCTCATCGGCTCCATAAGGCCGGAGGGTCTCGCGGCGTCCTACCAGCAGGACGGCATCAGGCTCCCCCCAGGGGCGTCCTCCCTCTCCCTGTGGGTCCATTCCGACCGGCCCGGCGCGCGGCTGGCCTGGGATGCGCGACTCCGCGATTCCCGAGGGCGCTACTACGACGTGGCGCTGGGCGACCTGGACGGCCTGGGTTGGCACCAACTGAATGGGGAGCTGACGCCCATACCACCCCGGGGCCGGGGCGCCCGCGAGCTCCCGGCAGTCAGCCCTCCCTTCGACCTCCTGGGGTTGCAGCTCTTGGGTCGCACCGGGATAAACGAACCCGGCACCCTGTACCTGGGCGGCCTTGCCGTGGAGACCCCCGACGGGGAGCAAATCCTGACCGACTTCAGCGCCCTGGACGGGTGGCAGTTCGTTGAGGACTACGCCCAGCCTGGCCTATATTCCCTGGACATCAGCCGCGCCGTGGTGCGGGAGGGCCACGCCGGGTCGGCGGTCTTTAGCTGGTCTCCCGGGGGCCGGGGTCTCCGGGGTCTGTGGGCAGGAGCCCCCGAGGAGCCGCTGCCGGCGATAGTCAGCCCGCAGGTGCTGGAATTGGCCGACGTGGCCGAGGGAGACATCCTATCCCTGGGGTTGTCCACCTTCACCATACCCGTCCGGGTGGAAGCGGTGGCCGATTATTTCCCCACCCTGGACCCCAAGCAGCACCCCTTCGTTGTGCTGGACCTGGCGGCGCTCAACCACTACGGCAACCGGCACAACCGGCGGCTGGTGGGCGGCTCCAACGAATTGTGGGTGAGCCTGAACGACGCCGACCCCCAGGGGCTGCTCAACGCCCTGGAGGCCGGGGGACTGTCGGTAAAGGAGACCTACCTGGCCGCTGACCTGGTGAGCCAGCGGGTGGAGCAGCCCCTGGCCAACGCCGGCTGGGGCGGCCTGCTGGTGTTGATGTTCCTGGCCCTGGTGCTGGCCAACGCCTCGGGAGTGGTGTTGTTTTCCTACATGGATACCCGGGAACGTCAGACGGAGTTTGCCCTGCTGCGCACCCTGGGTTCTTCCAAGCGGCAGCTAAATGGCGTGGCCTGGTTCACCCTGTTCCTGGTGGTGGTCTGCGGCATTGGGTTGGGGACCTGGGCCGGCCAGCAGATTGGCGTCACCCTGCTGCCGGTGCTGGAGGTGTCCGAGGGAGGCGTCCGGGTAACCCCGCCAATGGTGTTGCAGACCAATTGGGCCACTTTGCTGGTATCCTATTTGGTGTTGGCTACCGTCAGCATCGGCACGTTGGTGTGGCTGGCCTGGCTCACCGCCAGGATGGAATTGCACCAGGTGTTGCGGGCCGGAGAGGCCGGGGTGTAGCATAACCCGGCACGCTAGCCGCCGCCCCGGGTGGTCCGACAAGCCCGGCATCAGCGTCGCAACCGTCATTCCGGTGGAGGCCGGAATCCAGGGGTGGAGGGTTCAGAACCACCCACTCTGGGGCTGGTCCCAGGGCAGGCTGACCCCAGCGCCACTTGCAGGTACAATTAGAAAAAGCCGAGTCACCGGGAAGGCTCGGCTCCCCATCGGCAATACCCGTGGCGAAATCCCAAGGAGGCGCATTGCAATATTCACAATATTCTCGCCCTGACCCGGGGGTTGAAACCAGGCCGGTGGACTTGACCAGACCTGCCGGTGATGAGGCCGCCCGGCCTTACATCGAATGCCAGGACCTGTTCAAGATATTCAAGCCCGCCGACCTGGAGGTGGTGGCCCTGCGGGGCGTTGACCTTCAGGTGCAGCCCGGCGAGTTGATGGCTATCATCGGGGCCAGCGGCAGCGGCAAGACCACCCTGCTCAACATCCTGGCCGGGTTGGAACGACCCTCGGCGGGCCAGGTGCGGGTGGGGCAGCGGGACCTGCTGGACATTTCGGACAACGAGTTGGTCCGCTACCGCCGCTCCGAAGTGGGGTTTGTTTGGCAGGCCACCAGCCGCAACCTGGTGCCCTACCTCAACGTGCGCGACAACGTGGAGTTGCCCCTGGCCATCAACGGCGTCGGCAGCCGGGAGCGACGGGAACGCAGCGAGGAACTCCTGACTGGCCTGGACATTGGGGACAAGGCCCGTCGATTTCCCTCCCAACTCTCCGGCGGCGAGCAACAACGGGTCGCCATCGCGGTGGGCTTGGCCAACCGGCCTCCCCTGCTCCTGGCCGACGAACCCACCGGGGAACTGGACACCAACATGGCTACCGAGGTCTTTGGGCTGCTGGGAGAGATGAACCGCCGGTTCGGGGTGACCATCGTCATCGTCACCCACTATCCCGGCGTCGCCCGGCACGTTGACCGCATTGTGCATATCCGCGACGGGCGCATCAGCTCGGAAAGTTTCCTGCAGTCCACCTACCAGCGTACCGGGGACAGCGTGGAGCAGGAATACCTGGTGGTCGACCGGGTGGGCCGACTGCAATTGCCCCAGGAGTACCTGGATAGGGTGCGGATGGAGGGTCTGGCTACGGCGGACCTGGAGGACGGCCAGATAACCATCAAGCCCGCCCGGAGTCCGGCGCAAAACCAGGGAGGGCGGTAATGGCCGCGTCGCGACCGGCCACCGGGGCTGGTTGGGAAGGGCATGGTTCCCAGCCCTCCCGGACCATCATTTCCGCCCAGGGCCTGACCCGGGTCTTCGGCTCCGGGGAGCAGGCGGTCACGGCGGTCCGGGATGTGGCGCTGGACGTGGCCTCCGGCGAGTTCCTGGCGGTCGTCGGACGTTCCGGCTCAGGCAAGACCACCCTGTTGAACCTGCTGGCCGGGTTGGACCAGCCCACCGGCGGGACTGCGCTGCTGGAGGGCCGCGACCTGGCTGCCCTCTCCGAAGCCGAGCTGGTGGAGCTGCGCCGGACCAAGATTGGCTTCATCTTCCAGTCATTTGGACTGATTCCCCTGCTCTCCGCCTACGAGAACGTGGAGCTGCCCCTGCACATCGGCGGGGTTTCCTGGCGGGAGCGACGGCGGAGGGCCCTGGAGGCCCTGGAGTTGGTGGGACTGGGCCCCCGGGCAAGACACCGGCCCTACGAGCTTTCCGGCGGGGAGCAGCAGCGGGTCGCCATCGCGCGGGCCCTGGTGCCCGGCCCTGACGTGCTGTTTGCCGACGAGCCTACCGGGGAGTTGGACAGCGCCACCGCCATGAGCATTTCCGGCATCCTGCGGAACATCGCCCTGGAGCGGGGGGTCACGGTAATAGTCGCCACCCACGACCTGGTCCTCTCGGGCATGAGCAGCCGCACCGTGGAGATGGTAGACGGGGAACTGACAGCCTGATGCCTTAGCCATCCCGTCACCCCAGGCCTCTCGATGGCGATATAATATAGTATTGAATAATATGCACGAATATTTTCTATTATTGGCAGTTGATGCTTGCAGGCGAGGAAATCTTTGCACATAATTGCCCTGGTGAGTATTCTCAAGGCTCACCCATACGTTAGTGTCCGGCGTTGCAAAGCGGCTGACCGTAACGTGCATAACGACAATCGTATGAGCGCGGATATCAATCGCCCATGACCTAGTCCGAAAAGTGACTTGAGCCTTCTAACTAGCAACTTCTGGACATTCATTCTCTACGGTGTGTTCTATCTGGTGTCCTTTGTTGGACTGTCTTTCTTTGCGGGGAGTGGACTACCTCATTGGAAATCGGCAGAGTTCGTACCAAGAATGGCAAATGTGGCCAATGGAGCTATTGGCATAGCCCTGGTGGGCGCATTCTTGTGGGAGGTATTGAGGATAACTTTTATGGTTCTGGCGAATTTGATTGAAAAGGCATGGATTGAACGGGTGAGGCGACAAGCCCGCGAAGAAGCCCGTGAAGAAGGTCGCGAACAGGGCCGTAAAGAGGAAAGGGAAGCGTGGGAGGCGTGGCTGCGGCGGCGAGAAGAGGCAGAAGCTAGTAATCAACCCTTCGACGAGCCCCCACCGTCCCGCAGCAAATCGGCCAACGGCTCAAGCTAAAAGGTCCGCGATGTAAAAGGGATAACCACCACTGACTGTATCTTGGTTCGGCCAGCCCATGAGGCGTTCCTGACCCCATCATTGGCTACAGGTAGGTGAAGTATGCGTTTCAGAAATTTCCCACCGCTATTGGTTGTTGGTGTAATCTTGTCGCTGCTTCTGGCGGCTTGCGGTTCGGGAAACTCCCAGTCCGGCGCCGCCGAGGATGCCGCTCCCGCCGTCGCCTGTACCCAGGAACACGTCCTATCGGTGGATGCGGGCGCCCACGTGGGCGAGGAAGTCACGGTCTGCGGCAGGGTCGCGGACTACCTTTACCTCACCGGCGAAAAGGGGCGGCCCACCGTTATTCTCTTCGACATAACTGCTTTGATTGAGCGGGAGTCGCCCACGGACAACCAGCAGGTGCCCCAGACCTTTGAAGCGGTCATCTGGAAGGACGACGCCAAGAAGTTCCCAGCCAACTTCGCCGCCTCCTACGACGAAAAGGTGGTGTGCGTCACCGGCGTCATCGAGACCCATAACGAGAACCCGGCCATCATCGTCACAGACCCGCAACAGCTTCAGATAGACTGCCAGGCTGGTTGACGGGTCCCACTTTCCTTTTGACCAGCTAACAACCTCGTTAGGGTCTTTCGATCGTCACCACTCCGCCTTCGCTCAGCGCTTGCGCTGAGCGAAGCGAAGGGTCTAAGTCGCCGGCCACCACAACCCCCCACCCTGAGCCAGCCAAAGGGCCGAGCCGTGGTTCGACAAGCTCACCATGAGCGGGACCCCCTCACCCTGGCGCAGCCCGTACCCGCGTCGGAACTCCTTTCCTAGCCCTCGCCATTCCGGCGGAGGCCGGAATCCAGGAGGGGCGGAGGGCCGTACCCAGGGCAATCGCATATTGGATTGCGAGGGACCCGTCATTCCCGCGAAGGCGGGAATCCAGCTCCCAGTTTCAACAGTACCGTCGACTGTTAGGACCGTTCGCCGGAGTGACGGTAAGCTCGTTGCTAATAGGCGATTGCCCTCGCTGCTCTCTACCGGGAATTCTGGGATTGGCCGATTTGTGGTACATTATCCGCGTAAACCCTCAGCGCCAAACCGGACCTTTAATCCCATAGGAGTGAATAGATGCTGGACTACAAGCCAAATATAGTCCTCTCCAACCAGGAGTACAGCGTGGTGGGCACCCGACCCGTCCGCCACGACGGACCGGACAAGGTGATGGGCCGCGCCCGCTACGCCGCCGATATTCACCTGCCCGGCATGTTGCACGGGAAGATTCTGCGCAGTCCCCACGCCCACGCCCGCATCCGCAGCATCGACGCCAGCCGGGCCCTGGCCCTCACCGGCGTGGCGGCGGTGGTGACCGCCGCCGACCTTGCCGACGCTTCCGCCGCCCTGGTGGACCAGGAGGAAGGGGCCGCGGTGAACTACGGCTTCTATAGCCGCAACGTGTTGGCCCGGGAAAAGGCCCTGTACAAGGGCCACGCCGTGGCTGCCGTGGCGGCCACCAGCCCCCACCTGGCAGAGGAGGCCCTGGCCCTGATTGACGTGGACTACGAGGTGCTGCCCCCGGTGCTCAGCGCCGCCGACGCCATGAAGGACGACGCGCCCATCCTCCACGAGCGGTTGCTCACCATGACCAGCGCCAACCAGCGTAACGGCGGTTGGGGCCCGCCCGACACCGATGGGGGCACCAACATCGCCAACCACTTCGAGTTCACCCTGGGCGACCCGGAGCAGGGGTTCAAGGAGGCCGACGTGGTGGTGGAGCGAGAGTACCACACCAGGCCGGTGCACCAGGGCTACATCGAGCCCCATTCGGCCACCGCCCAGTGGAACACCGATGATTCCGTGACCATTTGGGCCAGCAGCCAGGGACACTTCGCCCTGCGGGACCACACCTCGGTCATCCTGGGCTTGTCGGTCTCCAAGGTGAAGGTCATTCCCATGGAAATCGGCGGCGGGTTCGGCGGTAAGGGGCAGGGCGGCTGCTATTTGGAGCCGGTGGTCGCCGCGCTCTCCCGCAAGACCGGACATCCGGTGAAAATTGCCATGTCCCGTACGGAAGTGTTCACCGGCACCGGGCCCACCTCGGGAACCCACATCAAGGTAAAGCTGGGGGCCACCAGGGAAGGGCGCATGACCGCGGCCCGGGCTACCCTGATATACGAGGCCGGGGCCTTCCCCGGTTCGCCGGTGCCCTCGGGCTGCCGGACCATGTTCTCGCCTTACGACATACCCAACGCCTTCGTCGAAGGGTATGACGTGCTGATTAACGTGCAAAAGTCCGCGGCCTACCGCGCCCCGGGGTCGCCGCCGGCCTCCTTCGCCGCCGAGCAGGCTATCGACGAGCTATGCAACGAGCTGGGTATGGACCCGGTGGAGTTCCGGGTGCGCAACGCCGCCAAGGAGGGTACCCGACAGGCCACCGGCCCGGTGTACCGGCGCATCGGCTTTGAGGAACTGCTCCAGGCGACGCAGCAGCATCCCCACCTGGCAACTCCCCTGGAAGGCCCCAACCGGGGTCGGGGCGTCGCCGCCGGGGCCTGGTTCAACGGCACCGGCCCGGCCAGCGCCGTGGCCAGCGTCAATCCCGACGGCACCGTCAGCCTGGTGGAAGGCTCGCCGGACATCGGCGGCAGCCGGGCCGCCATGGCCATGCACATCGCCGAGGTGTTGCAGATTCCCGTCGATGAGGTCAAACCTTCCATAGCCGATACCGATTCCATCGGCTACAGCTCCGGCGCCGGAGGCAGCGGAGTCACCTTCAAAATGGGCACGGCGGTCTACAACGCCGCCGAGGACATCAAGCGGCAGTTGATTGAACGGGCCGCCACCATTTGGGACGTGTTGGTGGATGACGTGGAGTACAAGGACGCCACGTTGCAGCACCGCTCCGACCCGGAGTTGCGCCTGACCTTCAAGCAAATCTCCCGCCGGCTCAACGGCACCGGCGGCCCGGTGGTGGGTCGCGCCACCGCCAACCCCGGCGGCGTGGGCAACGCCTTCGGCATCCATGTGGTGGACGTGGAGGTTGACCCGGACACCGGCAAGGTGGAGATTCTGCGCTACACCGCCCTGCAGGACGCCGGAAAGGCCATCCACCCCAGCTACGTGGAAGGCCAGATTCAGGGCGGCGCAGTCCAGGGCATCGGCTGGGCCCTGAACGAAGAGTATTACTACGACGACCAGGGGCAGATGATGAACTCCAGCTTCCTGGACTACCGGATGCCCACCAGCCTGGACCTGCCCATGATCGACACCGTAATTGTCGAGGTAGCCAACCCCGGCCATCCCCTGGGGGTGCGCGGCGTGGGCGAGGTATCCCTGGTGCCGCCCATGGCGGCGGTGGCCAACGCCATCTCCAACGCCCTGGGGGTGCGCATGACCCAGCTACCCATGAACCCGGGCACCATCCTGGAAGCCCTCTGGGAAAAGGATGGCGCTGAGTAGCGGCAATTTGTAGGGGCGCACAGCCGTGCGCCCCCCATATTTGACCAGAGCCGGGCCTTGGATGGTTTCGACGGAATGGAGGGCATTGTGGCTAACACCATACCGCAAGGTGAAGGACTGGCCGAGTATATCAGGGCTGCCGTACATGGGGCCACGTATGAAGTGCTGCCCGATGGGACGTACTATGGAGATTCCCAGCTTCCAAGGGGTCTATGCCAATGCCGATAGTCTTGAGGAGTGCCAGGCGGACCTCTGCGAAATTCTGGAAGATTGGATAGCTCTTGGACGGAAATTAGGACATCCCATTCCCGTGCTCCATACCGTAGACCCCATGCCCGATAAGGAAACGAATTAGTGCCTTCCCTCGGCCCTATTAGCAGAAATGACCTGATAGCCTACCTTCGGGTCATTGGATTTGAAGGCCCATATCCTGGACGTAGACACCAACACATGGTCAACGGGCAGTTGAAGTTGGTAATCCCAAATCCCCATCGTGGCGATATTAGAGCCTGTTGACAAATTGATCTGAACCTAACCGTAACCAGACGACACCCAAATATCAACAGACAATGTCCCAACGGAACCCAACCGTTGGGACATTGTCTGTTGCAAAGCTGTTTCGCCGGGATGCTGGGCCTTGTGGCGACCGTCATCGCTCTTCGCTAGCGGTCATACACGCCGCCCTGTGTTACAGTGGCAGCGGTCGAGTCGCGGGTGAATGCCCGCCAATGTAGCCAGTCATTTTAAGGAAGGCCCTCGTGTCTCTCCTGCGGGGCTTGCGCTTACAGTGACGTTGGCGACTCGACCAAAGTAGCCTTACCCTGAATCGCGGGAGAGTTTCCGCCGTTGCCAACGGCGACGCGTTCTCCTCCCTCAGAAAGTGAAAAGCCGCCGGTGCTGTTTGCCCATCCCGGCGGCCAAGTTTCCACCTGCGGGGTTAACTATGTGTATCCTGCCACCCGGCCCGCCCACCAATTAACTGACGGCGTGCTTGGTTCCGATCTCGCCGAGTGAGGTTGTGATGTTGCCAACGTTTATCACCATCATCATCACCCTGGCGACTGCCGGGGTATTCCTTTTGTTGGGGATATGGCACGTCCGTGGCAGGTCCATCAGCATTGAGGACTACATCGTTGCCCGAAACACGGCGGGTACCGGGCTGGCGATTGCGACGCTGGTAGCGTCGGGGATGGGAGCGTGGATTCTGTTTGCCCCGGCGGAAACCGGTATCCGGGCGGGCATTGCCGGTCTGGTGAGTTACGGGATCGGCGCGGCGGCTCCGATGGTGGCTTTCGTCCTGCTGGGACCTCGGATGCGCCGACTGATGCCCCAGGGCCACTCGGTCACCGAGTACGTCCGGCACCGGTTCGGGCCTGTGGTCTATTACTTCGTCCTGTTCACGGTCGTTTTCTATATGCTGACGTTCCTCACGGCGGAGCTGACCGGCATGGCCCAAGCCGGTCAGTTGATCGGGGATATGCCCCTGGGGGTGACATCGACCATCATTGGGCTGCTGACGGTGGCCTACACGGCCTACGGCGGCATGAGGGCCTCCCTGTTCACCGACCGAATTCAGTTCTGCGTCATCGTGCCCCTGCTGGTCTTGGTGGTCGTTGCCGGTGTCGGCGGGTCAGGGGAGATGTTGAGGGCGGCGTCGGAGAAGGCGCCGGAATTGTTGTCGATAGGGAACCTGCCCGGATGGGAGTTTGGCGTCGTGCTGGTCATCGCCAACCTGTCGGCCGAGATGTTCAATCAGGGAACGTGGCAGCGAGTTTACACGGTGAGGGACACAAGAACGCTGCGGACGGGGTTCGTCGTCGCCGGGTTGGTGGTCTTGCCGGTGATCCTCCTGACCGGATTGTTCGGCATCATGGCAGTGGGATCGGGGAATGCGGCAGAGCCGTCGGTGGCCATGCTCTCCTTCGTGGTAGCGGCCATGTCCCCCTGGATGGTGGTCGCGGTGCTGGTTCTGGCGATGGTGTTGGTCATGAGCAGCATGGACACCCTGTTGAACGGGATAGTCAGCGCCATCACCACCGAGGTGGCCCATTACCGCCGTAGTCCCTCGATGCTCGGCCACGCCCGGCTGACCACGTCGGTCCTGATCGTCATCCCCATCGGCGTTGCCTCACAGGGTTACGGCGTACTGTACCTGTTCCTCATAGCCGACTTGGTGTGCGCCGCGACGTTGTTTCCGGTGTTCTTCGGCATGTTCGCCCGGCATTTCAACGGTTGGGCGGCATTGGGCAGCAGCGTTGCCGGGCTGGTCGTCGGGACGTTGTTCTTTCCTGCGCCGGATTTCAGCGGTTGGAATTCCATACCGGGGGCTGGGAGGTTCTTGTTCAGTTTTGGCGGCGCCTTGGCCGTCTCTGCGGCATTGAGCATGGTCTCCGCTCTGATATGCAGCGTCGGAAATGCCAAAGCCTACGACTACACCCGCCTCAGCACGGAAGTTCACCTGCTTGAGAACTGACCAGGCCAACGCAGTCACCGTCCGGCGCGTCAGAAAACGCCCACGAAATACAGCGCCATCAGGCAAAAGTAGCTGAATACCAGAATCAGGGCCGTCAACACGCCCTAGTATAGACTTGCTTGCCCGCATCCTGCGGCAAGCTGGAATCAGTCGGGAATACTGGGAGAACCTGTAACCAACTCACCCAAACCAAGCCTCGGACTTTGCTGCCAACGTAACAGGACAGTGGAATACCTTACGCATAGGAGACTCAAACTCGGGTTCCGGTCTGGTTGACCGTTGAAGCGCCTGAATGCGCCGTTCTTGAAATTCTTGCTGTAGGGCGCCAATGTCAGCAAGGGCGTCGATATGCACCTCGATGGCTTCTTCTACCGTGTCTCCACACGTAACAGTACCCAATTCTAGGCAGTGAGCGGGGAACATCCCGTCTTCCGGTTCGACGATGCCGGTCAGCCTAACCAGGTTTTCCATTGTCATTACATCCAGTCTAGTCTACGCATAATTGTATTCTCCAATTCCCTTCCCCACAATCGCCAAAGGCCCCCCCAACTTGTCATTACCGCAAGCGGTGCGTAAAATGCCTTTTATAATCACCGATGGCCTTGACAGCAAGGACTCATAGTTGCCCACCATCACGGTAAAGGTTGGAGATTAACGCTCCAACTCCGCCAAAGGGCTGGGCGGAATGGAGGACTTTATGGACTTTGGACTGTTTTTGGAGTTTCCTTGCCGTGAGGGCAGCACCGAGCAGGACGCCTTCCAGGAGGCCTTCGCCCTGGTGGACCTGGCCGAAGACCTGGGGGTGAAGTCGGTTTGGTTGGCCGAGTACCACTTCAACCAGGGGCGGGTCCTATCCTCTCCCGTCACCATCGCCACCGCCATCGCCTCCCGCACCAAGAACGCCCGGGTGGGCCTGGCCGTCCAGTGCATACCCCTGGGGCATCCCATCCGTATTGCCGAAGAGGTGGCCGTCCTGGACCACATCAGCCAGGGCCGCCTGGAGTTCGGCGTGGGCCGGGGCACCTTCCCCAACGTTCACGAGGGGTTCAACGTGCCCTTTGACCAGAGCCGGGGCCGTTTTGAAGAATTCCTGGAGATAATGGTTAAGGCTTGGACCAACGAGACCTTCTCCTTCCAGGGAGAGTTCTTCAGTTGCGACGAGCTATGCGTGACCCCCAAGCCCTACCAGAAGCCCCATCCTCCCGTCTGGGTGGGCGTCACCTCCGCCGAGAGCTTTCCCATAACCGGGCGCATGGGCTACCCTCTCATCGTCAATCCCTCCCGCGTCTTCACCCTGCCGGAGTTGGCCGCCTCGGTCCAGGAGTACCGCCAGGCCTGGCAACAGGCCGGTCACGAAGGCCAGGGAAAGGTGGGGCTGCGGTTGCCCATCTACGTGGCCGAGTCGGAAGAGGAAGCCTACTCCGATCCCCAGGAAAGCGCCATGTTCTCGGTGAAACGTTTGGGCAACCGGGTGGGCAGCTACGCCACCTACGGCGGCACCACCGGCGACTGGCAGGCCCAGAGCGAGCGCATTCTGGGCATGAGCTACGACGACTGGTTCCGGGACAAGGTAATCTACGGCACCGCCGATTCGGTGGCGGAGCGCCTGAAGAATCTGGAAAAAGAGTTGGGTTTGGACCTGGTAATCTACGAGATTAACTACGGCAACCTGATGTCCATCGAAATGCAGACGGAATCGCTGAAGAAGTTCAACCAGGGGGTAATCCCCCAGCTCATCTAAAGGCGAGGTAGGTGCAATGGAGCTTATCGAGTCCACCACCAACCCCTTCCGGGGGATTGTTGCCAGGCCCGAGGCGTTGCCCAACGACCCGCAAGAGTTCCGCCAACGCCTTCGCTACTCCTTACAGCAGTGGGGAGAGCAGGACTTCCTCACCGTGTGGTTGCAGGTGCCCATCGCCAAGTCGGCTTTAATCCCCGTGGCGGTGGACGCCGGGTTCTCCTTCCACCACAGCGGAGAGGACTACCTGCTGCTCACCTACCGGCTGGTGGACCATTCCCACATCCCACCTTTCGCCACCCACTACATCGGGGCTGGCGGCGTGGTGCTCAACGACGACCGGGAGTTGCTGGTAGTGTGCGAACGCTACCGCCGACCGGGGCAGCCCCCCTTCTACAAGCTGCCCGGCGGGGCCCTGCACCCAGGCGAGCACCTGGAACACGCGGTAATCCGAGAAGTCCTGGAAGAGACCGGCGTTCAGACGCGCTTCGAGGCCCTGGTCTGTTTCCGCCACTGGCACGGCTACCGCTACGGCAAGTCGGACATCTACTTCGTCTGCCGCCTGCGGCCCCTGAGCGCCGAGATAAAGATGCAGGCCGAAGAGATTGAGGAATGCCTGTGGCTTCCGGTGGACGAGTACCTGGCCGCCGAGGAAACCAGCGTGTTCAACAAGAGCATCGTCCGCGCCGCCCTGGAAAGCCCGGGCATAGCGCCCGCCGTCATCGAGGGCATCGAAGGGCCGGAGCAGCGGGAGTTCTTCATGCCCCGCTACGACTGAGCGGCATTGGGCGTTTTCCAGATTCCCCGCCCAGGTACATCTAGGTGGTTCTAAAAAGCCCCTTACAAAGATTGTGATTTCGGAACCAGACAAGACCTTGAGTCCCAGGTGAGATTTAAAAACGTTGCCTGAAAGGGTCGTGTTTGATGTAACCATCCACCAGGGTTATAGCTACGGCGAGGATGAAAGCCATACGTATAGGGCCAGCGTAATCCTCAGAGGGAACAACTCATGGATTATCATAGACTTTGAGTCTGTCGAGTAGCAGTCAGTTTGATTGAGAAACTATCTCTAACCCCATGTTAACATGTCCATTCATCCGCTTTTGTTGACAGGCCCGCCACGAGTAGGGGGACAGACTTTTCCCCTCTGGAAGCTCTCGTGTCGAGGGCGCCCCGCTGTTTCAAAAGTAGGCTTGTTGCGTGAAGAACATCAAAAGCTCTCCATCATCCCCAATTACTGTATACTGATTTCAATGTGTTGACAGAGGCTCAGTCTCCTACTAAGACGACCATGCTTTCCAGTATCCCAGATTACGGGGTGCATCATGACAACAGCGCCAAATCCCCAACCCGTTACTACGGATGAACTCCGGCACGAGTTACAGCACTATGCGACCAAGGCTGACCTATATCAGATGGAGAACCGGCTGGTCCGCTGGATGATAGCCATGATGCTTGGCGGCATGGGGGTGGCAGCTACGCTCACTTTGGCCATCCAAAAACTCCTGGCATGATTGATGGAGTATTATGTGCCACTGATTTGTCAAGGGCAGAAGTGAGGGAACACCAGCCATGAAGTTCGGCATCTACAGCTCTATCGCCGATCCGCCCCGGGGCGAGCGCCTGGACCTGCGCATCGACGAAGTTATCGACGAGGCCAAGCTGGCCGAGGAGGCGGGATTCGATTCCTGCTTCTTTGGCGAGCATCACCAGGACCGGGACGGGTTCCTCCCCTCGCCCCTCATCGTAGCCACCGCCGTGGCCGCCCACACCACCACCCTCAACGTGGGCACCTCGGTCATTCTTCTACCCCTGCACAACCCGGTACACCTGGCCGAAGACGTGATTACCCTGGACCTGGTCTCCAAGGGAAGGGTCATCCTGGGCGTTGGCCTGGGTTACCAGGAGGCCGACTTCCGGGCCTTTGAGGTGCCCATCCGCCAGCGGGTGGGCCGGTTTGAAGAGGGGGTGGAGGTTATCCGCCACTGTTGGAGCGGAGAACCCTTCTCTTTTCACGGCGAGTACCACCAGTTGGAGGACCTGCACGTCCGCCCCAGCCCCTACCAGCAGCCAGCGCCACCCTTGTGGATTGGGGCCAGCACCCCGCCCGGGGCCCGCCGGGCCGGGCGCATGGCCGACGGTTTCGTGGCCGGGCCCAGCACCGACCTGGAGAGCACCATCACCCTGGTGGAGGAGTACCGCCAGGCCGCCGACCGGGCCGGTCGGGAGCCGATGGTGGCCCTGATGCGCGACGCTTGGGTGGCCCCCACCCGGGCCGAGGCCGAGGCGGTATACGGCCCGGAGGTAATGACGGCCTACAAATACTACTGGCGCAACGGTCTGCCCGAGTTCCAGAGCATCCGGTCCGAGGACGGTATAACCCTGGACAACCTGGGCCGGGACCGGCTGGTGTTGGGGGACCCGGAGGAATGCGTGGAGGAATTTCACCGCTGGAGCGAGGCCGTGGGCACCGATTATTTCCTGCTGCGGCTGCGCCACGCCCACTCCGGCGGGCCTCCCCACGACAAAATCATGGAGGCCATCCAGCTCTTCGGCGAAAAGGTCATTCCCGTCTGCCAGTAGGGGTCAGGAGCTATCCCAGCCAGCCCCCTGTGGCGCCTTGCCCCGTACCATCCCGTGGATTTCGGCCTGTCCCGGAAGGACGGTGCTATCCTGGGCAGAGAGGTAGGCCCTCTCTCTTGCCGAAGCGCGGCCCGCCCCGATAAGATGGTCTTGCGCCAAAGCCCACACCGGGCGTTGCCCCATCCCAGCGATACCAGTTCCAGGCGGGAATGATATGACCCGACCCAAGCCGCGAATTAAGTTCACCGTCGCCGACTATATGACCACGCCGGACGATAAGCGATTCGAGCTTTTGGACGGAGAGTTAGTGTTGGCCCCATCACCTACCACCAGACACCAGCGAATCCTCATCGGGTTGGCCCGCGTTGTTCACGAGTATGTGGCCGCCAACGAATTAGGAGAAGTCCTAGTGGCCCCCATCGACGTGTTGCTGGACGATACCGACGTGGTGCAGCCGGACCTGCTGTTCGTCTCCAACGCCCGCTCCGCCATCATCACCGAGGCCAATATCCAGGGCGCGCCGGACCTGGTGGTGGTGGTGCTGTCCCCCTCCACCGGCGCCCGCGACCGGGGCTACAAGCAGACTCTCTACGCGGCCCACGGGGTGGCGGAGTACTGGCTGGTGGACCCGGAGGCGGAACGGGTGGAGGTGCTGACCGCGGGAGACCAAGAGTTGAGTCCGGCGGGCAGCTACGGGCGCGGCGAGGCCCTGGCGTCGCCGCTGCTGGAGGGATTGCAGGTGTCGATAGACGGGGTTTTCGGTCGGTAAACGAAGGGGTTGGCCGCTAGGCCGGGACCTTCTGGTAAATCTGCACCCGGCTCTTCCCCGAGTCCATGATGAACACCCGGTTTTGCGAGTCCGTCTGGACTCCCCGGGGAAGCAGGAGAAACTTCTCCTGTCCCAGGTCCTTGGCCACCCGCCGTTGCTCCTGCATGATGGGGTTGGCGGCCAGCAGTTGCGCTCCCCAGGTGGACATGGTGGCGTCGCCCGCCAGCTCCGCCAGGAACTCGCCACCGGCGTTGAACGCCTGGACCCGGTGGTTGTGCCAGTCGGCCACGTACACATCGCCGTCGCTGTCCACGGCAATGCCCGCCGGACGGTTGAACTGGCCCGGCCCGCTGCCCTGCTCGCCCCACTTCAGCAGGAACTCACCCTGGGGGCTGAACTTCTGCACCCGGTCGTTGCGCCAGTCGGTGACGTACACCTGGCCTTCCCGGTTGACCGCCACTCCCCAGGGCATGTTCAACTGGCCGTCGCCGCCGCCGAAACTGCCCCACTTGCCCAGGAACCGGCCATCCCCGGTGAACCGCTGCACTCGATGGTTGCGGGCGTCCACCACCAGCACGTTCTGGTCGTTGTCCAGGGTGATGCCGGAGGGACGGTCCAACTGGCCGTCGCCAGACCCAGCCTCGCCCCACTGGCCCAGCAGGTTCCCCTGGTTATCGTACACTGTGACCCGCTGGTTCCACTCGTCGGTAATGTACAGCCGTTGCTGGGCGTCCACGGCGATGCCGGCGGGCCAGACCATTTGGCCCGGCTCGCTGCCGTACTCCCCGAAGTCGCCGAACCACTCCTCGTCAACGTTGCAAATCTTGACGGACACGTTGCGGTGGATGGGGGTGCCCCTTTGCACCAGGTAAATCATCCCCTCCGGGCCCAGGGCCAGGTCTACCGCTTCTCGGAAGGCCCGCCCGGAGAAGTCGTCCATGCCCACGGTGTGACTGTACACGTAGGTTGCGGTGGTTGTTTGGGAAGTGGTCATCCTTGGCCCCCTGTATTGGATTGGAGTATCTGCCGGAACCTGGTGTCCTTCGACAAGCTCAGGGTGAGCGGTCCGAGTTGCCCTCTAGGCGAACTGGAACTCCCGCGTAGCCACGATTATTTGGAGCATCTGGGCCACCCTTTGGGCCAATTCCTCCGGCGTTTCGGGGCCGACCGAAGCGCCATCGCCCTGACGGGCCTTGTCAACCAACGCCTGGCGGGTCTCGTCGCCCACTTCCAGCGGTCCCACCAGGTCCAGGCAGCTATCAACCAAGTCCTCGGGGGACAGTTGAACGCCCTGGGCCACGATGCGCCCCACGATGTCCCGGATGCCCGGGTGGTCCAGGTTGCCCACCTGGTCGGCGGCGAAGTTGACCCGGTTGACCAGGGAGCCACTGTCAATCCACTCTTTGCCGGTGTGCCAGCCCTCCACGGTGGGCGGATTCAGTAACTCCTGGCCCATGTACTTGGACTCCCACACCGTTTCCACCAGCCCCGGCTTGGGCTCCTGGAAGTCCTGCACCAGCCGCAGCACACCGGCCACCAACTCGATGGGCGCCTTGACCTTGGCGAAGCGGGCATCCTTGAAGAAGTCGGACAGCAGCAGTTCCCGCATCACCTCACGGATGTCGCCGTCGGAGCGGAAGTAGGCTTCGGCCAAGGTGTCGATGGCCTCTTGCGGGGCCGGGTTGTCGGAGACGAAGAAGTGGTATAGCTTACCGGCGATGAACCTCCCGGTGGCCGGCTGGCGTACCACGATGTCGACGATGTCCTCGCCGTTGAAGCGGCCCCGTTCCCCGAGGAAGGTCTTCTCCGAATCGTCATGGTCTTCCGGGCGGTACTCGAAGCCCAGGGGGAAAGCGCCCCAGGGGTAGCGGGGGATGAAGTTGGAGATGGTCCAGCCGGTGAAGGCCCGGGTGCACTCCTTCACGTCCTCTTCCGAGTAGTTGCCCACCCCCATGGAGAAAAGCTCCAGCAGCTCCCTGCCGTAGTTCTCGTTGGGGGCGTCCTTGTGGTTGGTATTGTTGTCCAGCCAGATAATCATGGCCGGGTCCTGGGAAAGGGCCAGCAGCAGAGTCCGCAGGTTGCCCAGGGAGTGCTGGCGGAACATCTCTATCTGCGAATGCACCGCCCGCCCGTTCTCGATCTTCTCGTAGGCCGTGGCGAAGAGGCCGTGCCAGAACAGGGCCATCTTCTCTTCCAGGGGATGGCGGGTGTTGATCATGCGGTACAGCCACCAGGCGTTGGTGGAGTCGGCCTGGCGGCTGTCGTCGATGTCGATGTAGTAGCGGTCGATGATGTCCTTGTCCAGGTAGCCGTCGTCCCCGGGATGCAGTAGCTGTTCCACCGTCGCCTCGTAGCCCTGGGCGACGTAGGCTTCCAACTCTTCCCGGCGGGCGCCAAAGCCGGCCCGTCGCATCAGTTGGGCCATCAGTGCAATTTCTTTATCCGACGGCATTGTTCGTCTCCTTTCTAATGACCTGGCCCCTCCGCAGGGTTACTTGTCTCAACGGGGGGCCAGGGCGGATCTTGGGCTGCGGCCCGCCTAAAGAGGCCGGGGCTAAAGGCTAGCCGGAAAGGGCCGCCACCACCTCCTGGGAACTGGCGACGGTGGCCTGGCGGGGGAATATCTTCTCCATCAGCAGCCGGTGCACCTCCGGGTCCTGGTCGGCGCACCCGTCCTCCACCACCACCAACTGGTAATCGGCGTCGGCGGCGTGGCGGACGGTGGAGAGGATGACCCCGCTGGTGGCGTGGCCCATCAGTATCAGGGTGTCGATGTTCCGGGAGCCCAGAATCATGCCCAAATCGGTGCCGAAGAATGCGCCGACGCGGTGCTTCACTATAACGGGTTCTCCCTCCTGGGGCAACACCGAGGGTTGGATGAGGCTCACCGGGTCCGCCGCCGGCGTTTGGCCGGAGGTCTTGCGCAGGCTGAAGGTCTTGTTGTTGTCGGAAATTTCCGGGTAGCCGGATCGGAAGTTCACCACGATGTAGGCGACAAATACCCCGGCGCGGCGGGCGGCGTCCAGCACCTCCTTGGCCCGGTCAAAGGTGTGCCTCTCCTGGACGATGGGGTTGACGCCCATGCTATCGGCGTGGAAGTCGGCCATCAACAGGGCCGTCCTGGTCTTATCCAGATTCACTTCGGCCATTATTGCCTCCCTGTAATTTACTCCTCTGGGCCTGCTTCCCGCACCTAGCCCGCCCTTCGACAAGCTCAGGATGAGCGGTTGGTTCCCCGCTCATATCATAATGTTCATCTGCGATACGATGGCCTCGCCCAAGGCCCGGTCTCCCTCAATGCCCACCTGTCCCGATTCCAGCGTCGCGGCGGGGTCCCAACGCCCGCAGCCCAGGCAGATGAAGGTCTCCACGTTCATGGTCAACCGCACGGTGGGCGTTTCAGGCGCACTGTCCAGCCGGTGGCCCCGGGACTCCCTCATGGCTACCGGCACGGTTGCGCCCGCCGCACCGGACACCTGGAACACCACGGTGGTCCCATCCGGGGGCTGCACTTTGCGGCCCACCACGTAGGGCAGGGCCATGGCGGTGCGCCCCACCGCGTGCTCGGCTACCGGCCCGGCAAGATGCCCGGGTTGCCCCACGGCTCGGCGTATGTCCTGCTCGTGGACCCAGGCGTCGTAGACCCGTATCTGAATCAGGTCTCGCGCCGTGCCCGGTCCGATGGGAGTCTGGGTCTCGGCGTCGAAGTCGGCGGCAGTCATGGCCCGCAGTACGCCCAGCCGTTGGGCGGTCACTTCCCTGAACTCCTCCAGCACCCGAGCGCCCGGCCAGGAGCGGCGATAATCCACCACCGCCTCGTTGCGCAGGCCGCTGTCGTTTCTAATGTGGTCGGTACTGGCCGGGGTGTGCTCCGGGGCGGGCAACCCCAGCAGCCGGCTCTCGCTGCCCGCCAGGTGGGAAAGCTGGTCCTGCACCGACCATCCGGGGCAGTCGGTGGGCTGCCGCCACTGTCCTTCGTCCAGGGAGCCGCAAAGCTGGGAGATGGACTGCCAAACGCGCTCAATTTTGTCCACCAGTTCCTGGTCGCTCATCGATGGTCCCTCCCACTGGCTGGGCGCTGCCAACAGCACAAGTATATGACCGGGCCGACAGCGGAGCAAGGCAGACATTGTTCCTTCTTGGTCGATGCCGTTGACCCGTCATTCCGGCGGAGGCCGGAATACAGGGGGTGGTTGGGCTGCCGTCCCCTGACTGATAGCGAAGGTTGTCCTGGCGTGGGGGCCTTCGACAAGCTCAGGCTGAGCGGGAGGCCCCGTCACCGGGGCATTCGATCATCCAGGAGAAGACGTAGCCACCCTTCTGGACAGCCCGCCATTCCCCGCCGTCATTCCAGCGGAGGCCGGAATCCAGGGGTGAGGGCTGTTGCTGGGCGCGTACTTTAGACCCTTCGCCCCGCGCGGAGCCTGCACTCCGCGAAGGCGGAGTGGTGACAATCGAAATACCCTGCCCCGGGCGGTAGTTAAACGCTTGGTGTGAAATAGGTGATGTTACCAAGCAAGCAAGGCGGCAAAAGCCAGCGAGGGGCGGCCCAGTTGTCGGTTCAACCAGATACAGAAGTTGTGCAAGGCGGCCTTGGCTGCCACCCTGGTTTGAAAGCCCTCCAGTTGGTGCGGGCGCTCCCGGTCCAGCCCGAAGGCATGGTGGAGCTGGTCGAAGACAGTCTCCACCACCTGGCGTATTCCAGCCAGCCATCGGCGCAATTCTTTGGGCCAGGGATTCCTGCTGTTGCGTTTGGGCGGACAGATTACCCAGGCTCCATAGTCGTCTCGCCACCGCGGTGCCGCCGCCTGGCCCGCAAAGCCTTTGTCCACTACATACCAGCCCTGGGCTGGCTCCCCCAAAGTGGGCAGTCTGGGATGGGGAGTATGCCGGAAGGCGAAGAAGTCCTGGGCCAGAGTCTGGTCTTTGACGCTGGCTGGGGCCAAGCTGAAGCCGGTGATGACGCCCTCGGGATTGACCGAAAGCAGCAAGTGGAAGCCTGCATACCAGCCCCAGCGGTTGCTCCAGCCAATGTCAGCCGGCCCGGCCAGCCAACCGGCGCCCCGGCGTTTGGCGGACCTGGTGGGGACACCGGAACTGTCCCGAGCTTCGTAGGCGCAGTGTTGCCCTGGCAGCAGGTTCACCAAGTGGCGGAAGTAGGCTGCCAGGGTCCCGTAGTGACGGCGCGCCAGCCGGTTGAACTGGCTCCGGCGGGGCCGGGTGGGAAAAGCTGGACGCCGGCGGCTGGTGGCATAACGGTAGAAGTCCCGTTCACTACGGAAGCGTGCCCACTGGCTGAAGATAATCAGGGTAATCACCGCGCTGCCAGTCAACGAAGCCCGGGGGCCTGGGGTAGGCTGGGGAGGGGATTGGCATTTGCAGAAATCATCCACCATGACATAGAGTATCGTGAGGAAGGGGTCCGTATCGGTCATAGCTTGGCCTCTTTCTTGCTGGGTTGGAAGCCAACTATCGGCTATGGACACCTTCCTTATCAAATTTCAGCCCTACAATTCACACCAAGCGTTTGAGTGGTGGTTGAGAAAACGCAGGATGCCCGAATCGAGTTTGAACGGCAGAGCCACGCTCCTGGTGACTTAGAATTGGAGCCGGTAACTTCTGAAGATGAGGACTATCAGAGTGCTCCTGCCGACTATAACATAAATGCGTACCCGGCCGACTTCACTTTAGAGGTCTTACACCAAAAGTGGAGCGCTAAAGAGATACGCATCCCGGAGTTTCAACGCGCCTTTGTATGGAAGCAGGTACAGGCTAGCAAACTGATAGAGTCTTTCTTGGTTGGTCTGCCAGTTCCCCGGTCTATCTTTATACCGAAAGAGAATCTCAATACTCTCTGGTCATCGACGGCCAGCAACGGCTGAAGAGCATTTTCTACTTCTTTGACGGTCATTTTGGTGAAGAGGTCCGGGGAGGCAAACCCGTGTTTCATCTTGTGGGATTAAGTCAAGATAGTCGTTTCTTAGGAAGGACTTTTCAAGACCTTCTTGAACCGGATCAGCGGAAGCTGAAGAACGCTGTCCTTCGGTCCTTTATTGTCCAACAACTCGACCCCAATGACGATACGAGCATGTACCATATATTTGAGCATCTGAACACCGGAGGCACACTCCTTGCCAATCAGGAGATTCGCAATTGTGTCTATCACGGCAGATTGGTCGAGCATCTTGTGAAGCTCAATCAACTACAAGAGTGGAGGCAAATACTGGGGAAGACCGCTCCGGATGCTCGAAAAAGGGACATCGAACTGTTGGTTCGATTTTTCGCTATGCGAGACCTCTCCAGCTACCAGAAGCCGATGAAGGACTTCTTGTCAAAATTCATGAGGAGGAACAAGGACACGTCGGAGCAAGTATTGGAGCATGATGGGGAAGTCTTCCGAGAGACGTGCAAGCAATTGAAAGGAGCGTTAGGGGAGAAGCCTTTTCATGTCCACTCAGGCCTAAACGCGGCCGTAGCCGATGCAGTCATGGTGGCATTTTCCAACCATATTGGCTCAGTGCCCAAGGACATTCATGAGAGGTACCAGCGGCTTCTTGAGGACGAAGGATTCAAGGACAGCACCAGTAAGGGAACGACGGATGTAAACATCGTAAGAGGGCGGTTCGCGAAGGCCGATTTGGTCCTGTTCGGCTAGGGAAATCTTCAATGCGCCTCGCCCGTGTTGATGAAGCGTTGAAAGTGTGCTAGAACCACCTGAACACCACCAATTCCTTCAGTACATTGATTGATCGCCTGCTCACGGACGCTTTGTTGGTCATAATTTACGCCGAGTTTGAGCAAATGATAGAAAAGATCATTCGCGAGAAATCTGCTACTAATGAAGATGGGCCGCTCAGGATATTTGTTGAGTCTAGCATGGGTGCGGTGGTCCGAGGCATCAAGTCAAGCGATTTGGGCCAGGATTCAAAGCGGATTTCGACAACAAGGCCCAAGCTAATCCGAGGATGGTAACGTATTATAACAACCTAATAACGAACCGCCACAACACTTCCCATTCCAGCGGGTCGAATGCCACCTTTATGGAAGTTAAGAGCTTCTATGAAGAAGGCCATGCAATCCTTGATTTCTTCAGGGATACGTTGCTTGCTCCTGGCAAAGGTTGAAAGATTACTCTAGCTCTTCGGCCTGGTAGGCTTCGTCCAGTATGTCCACGACGTGGCGTACTGCGCCGTCAATCCCCATCTGGCGCAACCCCGTCTCCAACTGGGCCATGCAGCCGGGGTTGGCGGTTATCACCTCTTCCGCTCCCGTGGCCGCGATGTTGCTCATCTTCCGGTCCAATATCTTCCCGGCCAGGTCGGGCTGGACCATGGAGTAGTACCCGGCGGAGCCGCAGCACATGCTGGCCTGTTCCATCTCCACCAGTTGCACCCCCGGAATAGCCCGCAGGATGGCCCGGGGGGCCGCCGTGATGCGCTGGGCGTGGGCCAGGTGGCAGGGGTCTTGGTAGGTCACTTTGCGTTCCAGCCGGGCCCTTGGGGGGTCCAGGGGCAGCGACGCCAGGAACTCGGTAATGTCCTGGGTCAGCTCGCTGAACCGCTTGGCCTTGTCGGCGTACTGGGGGTCGTGGCGCAAAAGCTCATCGTACTCCTTCATGGTGGAGCCGCAACCGGCGGAGGAAGTCACAATCCGGTCCACCCCCGCTTCCAGGAAGATGTCGATGTTGCGCCGTGCCATGCGGCGGCTGTTCTCCAGGTCGCCGCTGTGCAGGTTCAACCCGCCGCAACAGCCCTGGCCCACGGGCACCACCACGTTGCAGCCGTTGCGGGTCAGCGTCCGCACCGTGGCGAACATGCTGGCTCCCTGCATCAGGGGCATGACGCAGCCAGAGAGCAGCCCCACCGTAAAAGCCCCCTTCATCCCCCTTTGCAAAGGGGGATGAAGGGGGCTTTTACCGCCGTGCCGAGTCTGGGCGGGAAACACCTGCTTGCTGGGGCCGAAGAACTGTTGACCCATCACCGGCAGTTGGGCTTCCAGTTGGGCCAGGTGGGAGGGGAGCAGCCGCAGCACCCCCGACTTCCGCACCAGGGCCTGGATTCCCCACCGCTGGTAGGCCCGGATTAGGTGTCCCCCCAGCCGCAACCGCTTGGGATGGGGCAGGGCCGCCCGCAGGAAAAGGCGGCTGATTCGCTTCAGGTTGTCCCCCTGCTTGTCCTGGGATAGCACCTGGGCCCGGGTGTACTCCATCATGCGCCCGTAGGGGACTCCCGAGGGGCATACCGCCTCGCAGGCCCGGCACTGTAGGCACATCTCCCAGTGGGACACCACCCGTTGGCTGATGCCCAACCGGCCCTCGTTGACCGCCTTCATCAGGGCGATGCGGCCCCGGGGCGACTCGGTCTCAATGCCCAGCACCGAGTAGGTGGGACAGGCGCTGAGGCAGAGGCCGCAATGGACGCAGCGGTACAGGTCCGCCGCTGCCGGGGCGTCGGTCTCCTGGAAGCCGGGCTCCTGGTTGAACCGGAGTGGCGCTTGGGCGTCGGACATTACAGGCCCCCCACGAAACGCCCCGGGTTCAGAGTTCCCGGGGGGTCGAATTTATTCTTGATGCGGCGCATAATCTCCAGCCCTTCAAAGGAATCGCCCCACACGTCCACCTGCTGCTTCACCCACAGCGGGCACCGTTCCACCACGGCGGCGCCGCCCAGACCGGCGGCCAGTTCACGGGCGCGCCGGACTGCTTCCAGCGACGCCGGGTCGGGCAAATCGCCGGCGGGCATCCCCGGGGCCGGGGAATTCTGACCTTCTTCTCGCCACCACAGCAGGCGCAACCCGCCCAGGCCCACGTCGGCCACCACCCCAGGAGGACTTCCCAGGGAGTCGTCCTCCCAGAAAGCCGGGGCCGCTTCCGCCACCGCTGAGGGGGTAAGGCTGACCTTCAGCCCCAGCCGGAGCGCGTTTTCCTCGGCCCAGCCCAGGTCGGTGAGGCTGCGGAGCAGGGCGGCGGTCTCGTCCCCGTCCAGCCGTTCCACCCCCTGGTTGGTTCCACCCCCCAACTCTCGCCGTCCTTCTTCCATACTGTGCCGTACTCCCAGGGAGCGACCGTAGTAGAAGGCCAGCGCCATTGCTTTCGACGGAGAGTTGGCGTCTCCCATGTTTGCCAGGTGGGGACTGAGCCCGTTGGCAACCGGGCCGTTGATTACCTGGATGCCCTGGGGCGCGTGTACCTGGCTCCGCAGGGTACGCGCCCCGGCCAGGGCGTCGCTCACCGAGGAGTAGCCGGCCACCAGGCATCCCCAGGTGGTGGGAAGGGGGGCCAGCTTGAAGGTCGCCTCCACGATGACGCCCAGGGTGCCCAGGGAGCCGGTATACAGCTTGTTCAGGTCGTAGCCGGTAACGTTCTTGACCACCCGTCCCCCGGCCTTGGTCTCCACTCCCTGGCTGCTGACCACGCCGATGCCGATGAGCCAGTCCCGGGGCAAACCGTAACCGGCGCGCAGCGGGCCGCTGGTGTTGGCCGCCAGGATGCCCCCCAGGGTGGCCCGGTGGGGAGCGGGGCCTCCAGGGGCACCATCTTCCCCTCTCCCGCCAGCCGCTGTTGTAGCTGGGCCAGGGTGCTGCCCGCTTCCGCAGTCACCGTCAGGTCCGCCGGTTGGAAGTCCAGTACCCGGTCCAGCCGGGACAGGTCCAGCACCAGGTCCACCCGGCGGGGCGGGTTGCCCAGGCCCATCTGGGTGCCGCCCCCCCGGGGAACTACCGCCAGCCCCTCCGACGACGCCCAGCGCAGGACCTCGGCGACGGCCTCCCGGTTGGAGGGCTTTACCACGGCCCGTGGGGTCACGCCGTCCACGGCATAGTCCGGCAGTCCTTTGGTGGAGACGTTGGCGTCTCCGCCCAGCAGGTCGGTCAGTTGTTGTTCAAGGGATGGAGGCAAGAAAGACGTCCTTTGGGTTCTCGTCGGGTGGATTCAGACTGATGGGTATGTGGAATGCGGATGTCCGAGAGCCATCGTCATTGCTCGGCCACGCCCCGGATTGCCAGGTATTTCAGCAGCTTATCCGGAAAATTTACCGTCATGCCGTCGGCCCCGGCGTCCACCGCCCGCCGCATCAATTCCTCGTCGGCGACGCCCCAGGCCCGCACCAGGAAGCCCTGCCGGTGCAGCCGCTCAACCAACTCCGGCGTTACCGTATCGGCCCGGGGGCAGAGGGACGACAGCCCCAACTCCCGCGCCCGGGACACCACGGCTTCCGTCGCCTCCGTTACCAGCCAGCCGGCGCCCAGCTCCGGCGCGTACTCCCGGGTCTCCCCCAGCGGCCCCTCACGGAAGGAGGTAATCGTTACCCGGTTTTCCAGGCCGTAGCGCCTAACCAGGTCGATGGTCTTGTGGGACAGGTTGTCGCTCTCGCCTTTAACCTCGATGTGAAAGTGGAACTGCTGTTGGAAGCGTTCCAGCACCTGGGTCAGGGTGGGAATCCGCTCCCCGGCAAACTCCTGCCCGAACCAAGACCCCGCGTCCAGGGCTTGTAACTGTTCCCAGGTGTGGGACGCTACTGGGCCGGAGCCGTTGGTGGTGCGCTCCAAAAGGTCATCATGGATTACCACCACCTGGCCGTCCCGGGAAAGGTGAACGTCCAGTTCCACGTGGCCGACGCCCAGCGCCAGGGCCCGGTCAAAGGCGCTGATGGTATTTTCCGGGGCGTAGGAGGAGGCCCCCCGGTGGGCGATAACCATAAAGTGATTCATTGAAATGGCCGTGGTGGTTGAAGATGCCAGCAGGCTGGGGAAGTACGTTGGGCTTGGTCCGGCTAGCCTTGAATTCTCTGAATTTTTCCTATGAACTCATGAATACGTCCAACGCCATCGTCGATATACTCCTTGGTCAACCAATTCTCGTAGAAGTTGATGTGCAGACTGTTGGCTATTTGGAAGAGGTCCCGCAGTTTCGGGTCGTCATACTCCTGAGCAAGCCGGTTCACCACGTCAAAAAGCTCCCGGTGACCGTTGTGAGACCAGCCACGGCTTTCCGCCGCCGCCTTCACCGCCTGGGACGCAGCGCCCCAAAGTTTCTCGGAGGCTTGCGCCAAGTCATCTTCGGCCAGAGCTTCTCGGGCCTTCTCCAGGAAATGGTCGCTTTGCACGGCGTATTCTTCGGCGCGGGTAGTCACCTGGCTATCCCCCTTATTAAACGTACATGCCCGGCGCTGGGCGGTGGGGCGGGGCCTTAAAGATACCAACAGACCAGGGAAATACGTTGGACCTTACTCATCTAGCGTTGGATTCCCTGGAGTTTTTCGAGGAACTCCTGGACCTGTCCAACACTATCCTCAATGTACTCTCGGTTTAGCCAGTTCTCGTAGAAGTTGATGTGCAAACTATTGGCAAGTCGGAATAGGTCTCGCAGTTCCGGGTCGTCAGCCGCCTGAGCAAGTCGATTCACCACGTCAAAAAGCTCCCGATGGCTGGTGTGAGACCATCCCCGCCTTTCGGCCGCTGCCTTGACCATTTGGGCCGCAGCGCCCCAGAGCTTCTCGGAAGCCTGTACCAGGTCATCATCTGAGAGAGCTTCTTCGGCTTTCTCCAGGAAATGGTCACTTTGGACGGCGTATTCTTCGGCGCGGGTAGTCACTTAGCAACCCTCATATTAAACATACAGGCCGGGGTCTGGCCGGTGGGCCGATGGCTGGTGGGCAACCCCGTCGGGGAATATTTTGCCGGGGTTGATGCGGTTGGCCGGGGCGAAGGCATCACGTACCTGTTGCATCGCCGCCATGTCTTCGTCGCTGAACACCAGGGGCATAAAATGCTTCTTTTCCAGGCCGATGCCGTGCTCGCCGCTGAGGGTGCCGCCCACTGAGACGCAGTATTCCATCAGCTCGGCGGCCCCGGCCATGGCGCGTTCCAGGACACCGGGTTCCCGTTCGTCGAAGAGCATACAGGGGTGCAGGTTGCCGTCCCCGGCGTGGAAGACGTTGGCGATGATGATGCCGTACTTCTCGCTGACTTCGTTGACCTTGCGCAGCACCTGGGTCAGCCGGGTGCGGGGCACCACCCCGTCCACCAGGAAGTAGTTGGGGGCGATGGCCCCAAAGGCCCCGAAGGCCGTCTTACGTCCCACCCAGAGCTTTTCCCGCTCCTGCTCATCCTCGGCCACCCGCACGTCGGTGGCTCCTGTATCCCAGAGGGCGCTTTCCACCTCCCGGCTAAGCTCCTCCACCTCGCCGCGCAGTCCCTCCAGTTCGATGAGCAACACCGCCCCCGCGTCCTCCGGGTACCCGGCGTCGATCACGCTCTGCACGGCCCGGATGGTCAGGGCGTCAATCATTTCCAGGGCCGCCGGGAGGATGCCGTGTCCGATGACCGCCGAAACCGCGGTGCAGGCGGAGTCGATGTCTGGGAAGATACCCAGGAATGTCTTGACCGTTTCCGGCAGGGGCAGCAGCCGCACCATAATCTTGGTGGCGAGGCCAAAGGTGCCCTCGGAGCCAACGAACACGCCCCGCAGGTCGTAGCCGGGCACTTCCCGGGCCATGCTGCCCAAGTTGACCAGGGAGCCGTCCTCCAGCACCACCTCCATGCCCAGCACGTGGTTGGTGGTGGTGCCGTAGGCCAGGCAGTGGGGGCCGCCGGCGTTCTCGGCGATGTTCCCCCCCAGGCTGCAAGCCCGCTGGCTGGAAGGGTCGGGGGCGTAGCGCATCCCCAGCTTGCGGACGTGGGTGTCCAGGTCCAGGTTGATTACGCCGGGCTCCACGGTGGCGATGCGGTTTTCCAGGTCTACTTCCAGGATGTGGTTCATGCGGGTCATGGAGATTTGGATGCCCTCCGGCGGGGTGATGGCCCCCCCGCTGAGGCCCGTCCCGGAGCCGCGCCCCACCACGGGCAGCCCCTCGGCGTAGGCCAGCCGCATTGTCTGGGCCACCTCTTCGGTGGAGGCGGGCAGCACCACCGCCCGGGGCATGGAGCGGTCCACCGAGCCGTCGTACTCGTACACCAGCAGGTCTTCCGGGTGGAAAACCACGTTTGCCTCCCCCACAATGGCCTGTAGCTGCTGCAAGAGTTGCTGTTCCACGCCATACCTCGCCAGTTGGTTGAACTCGATAATAGAGCAAAGGGTGGGCCAAGGCAAGGAAGGCGACAGCGCCCCCAGGGTCTTTCGATTGTCACCTGTCACCCTGAGCGGAGCAAAGGGTCTGAAGTCTCCGGCTAACGCCAGCTCCCACCCCTGGATTCTGGCCCCCTTCTGCAAGGGGGCAGGCTCTTCGCCGGAATGACGGTGGGGGTGGCGGCGCTGGGGTTCCCGCATCACCCTGAGCTAGTCGAAGGACCGGCTCACCATGAGCGGGTTGTCACGACATTCAAAAGACCCCGCAAAAGACCCCGCCCCGAATCGCCGCGTCCCAGTCAACAGGTAGCCGCCGTGCGCTACAATGGGTACAACTACGCGGGAACAACTCCGCCGGAGCCAAGGGGTGAAGCCGGACTTGAGGAGGTCGCGATGAGACCCTACGAATGGTATGCCCGGGCCAAGGAGCGGATTGAGCAGTTCCTCCCGGGCTTGGACGCAGAATTAGAGGTAGTCATAGACACCACCAATATTACCCCCTTTGACGAAAGTGGGGAGTACGATACCCTGGTGCTGGCCTTTTATCACGCCAGCAACGAGAACCTCCACTGGACCATGGAGATTAGGATGGACGAGGAATACATTGAGCAGGAACTGGAACAGATAGTCACGCAGATTTACCTGGGACGGGTGGAGTAGGGGGCGGTGAAGCTGCCAGGGGTGATAGTTTAGGCAGGTCAGCCAATTTGTTCGACCAATTTCACACACTATTCAGGACCGACAGAAGCCAAAAGCGGAGGATATACTATGCCAAGCGTCGAAGACGCCTTGCGCGGGTACGCCTTCCCCGTCCATCAGCGCGACAATTTCAGGTGTAGCTTAGGTATTTCGACCATGCAGAAGAGCGAGGCTTGCGGTTCGATGGACTTACCCGGGATGAATTAGTCGAGCAGCGGCGGCCTTACGTCGAGAAGACCCGGAGAGACTATCGAAAGTTTTGGCAAGAGAATGTTATGGCAACTAAAAGCATTACCATTCAAGTAGATGCGGAAGCGGCAAGGGCCTTCGCCGAGGCTTCTCCTGACGAGCAGAAGAAGCTCCAACTCCTGCTGAGCCTCCGCTTGCAGGAACTCACCACCAAGCCGGGCAAAGCGCTCCAAACGGTTATGGACGAGATTGGCAAGTCCGCTGCGGCTCGCGGCCTCACGCCGGAGATTTTGGAATCGATCTTGCGTGACGAGTAATGCGCGCGTCGTAGTCGTATTGGATACCAACGTCGTAGTCAGCGCAGCGTTATTGCCGCAGTCAACACCCCGACAGGCGTTTGCTCACATATTAGAGTACGGTACATCGCTTATCTCAGTTGCCACAGTGAGTGAACTGAAAGATGTCCTCCACCGTCCCCGATTCAACAGGTATCTGCGGGAAGAAGAACGCATGGAGTTTCTGGCTATGCTGGTGTACGAATCGGAATTGGTGGAGATAACCGAGGTAGTGAATGCCTGCCGCGACCCCAAAGACGACAATTTCTTGGAGCTAGCCGTCAGCGGCAGGGCTACCCATATCATCAGCGAGGATGATGACTTGCTGGCGCTGCATCCGTTTCGTGGCATTGCTATCCTCACTCCACAAGATTTCGTGGCTCAAGAAACCAGGCCAACATAGCCGGACTGCACTTGATGAACCTATGCTTTCCGTAATGGGTGGACAACCTGGATTTTGAGTTAGTGCCTGAAGGGCCCCCGTTCTTTCTTCTGCTTCTGTTTGCTACCCCATAGGTCTGCGTGTATACTTTGGGACGGTTTTGCTCAGGAGGAGTGGCATGGAGTTCAACATCGCGGTGCTGGGTGGCGACGGGATTGGCCCCGAGGTCACCGCCGAAGGCGTGAAGGTCTTGTCGGCGGTTGGCCGGGTCTACGGCCACCAGTTCAACCTGGAGACCGGCGACGTCGGCGGTATTTCCATCGACAAGCACGGCACTCCCCTGCTGCCCGAGGTCCGCGACCTGGCCGGCGCTTCTGACGCCGTGCTCTTCGGCGCCGTGGGCGGCCCTAAGTGGGACGACCCGGCGGCTCCGGTACACCCGGAGGATGGCCTGCTGCAACTGCGCGCCCACCTGGGCGTGTTCGCCAACATCCGTCCGGTGAAGGTCTACCCCGAGTTGACCGAGTCCAGCGTGCTCAAACCGGAGGTCCTGGATGGCGTGGACATGGTGGTGGTTCGGGAGTTGACCGGCGGCCTGTATTACGCCGAACCGAAGGGACGCCAGCAGACACCCCAGGGCTGGAGCGGCGTGGACACCATGCGCTACAGCGAGGCGGAAATTGAGCGGGTGCTGCGGGTGGGATTCGAGCTGGCCCAGGGTCGGCGGAAGAAGCTGGCCTCGGTGGACAAGGCCAACGTTCTGGAATGCTCCCGCCTGTGGCGTCAGGTGGCGACCCGCCTGTCCGAGGAATACCCGGACGTGGAGCTGGAACACGTGCTGGTGGACGCCTGCGCCATGCAATTGGTGCAACGCCCCTCCCGCTTCGACGTTATCGTATCCGAGAACACCTTTGGCGACATTTTGACCGACGAGGCGGCGGTCTTGGCAGCCTCAATGGGGCTCTTGCCCTCGGCCAGCCTCTCCGATGTTCCCGTAGCCGGTCGGCGCACCCAGGGATTCTACGAGCCCATACACGGCACCGCTCCGGACATCGCCGGCCAGGGTATCGCCAACCCGGTGGGTTCCATCCTCAGCGTGGCCCTGATGCTGCGCTACTCCCTGGGCCTGACCGAAGAGGCCGCCGCGGTGGAGCGAGCGGTGGAGCAGGTGTTGGACCAGGGCTACCGCACCCCGGACATCGCCGCCGAGGGCTCCCAGCGGGTAAGCACCACCGAGATGGGCGACCGTATCGCAGCGGCCTTGGGGCAGGAGCCGGTGCGGTAACGGTGTTCAACCCACTGGAAAGCGTCGGGCTATCCGTTGCCATTCTCGTTTTTCTGGGCAGCGCCGTTGCGGTCATTTTTTTGGGCGTGCAGCTTGCCAAGTATGGCGACGCTCTGGCAACCCTGACCGGCTGGGGGCGGCTGTTCGTGGGCAGTATCCTGGTGGCCTTGGCGACATCGCTGCCGGAGTTGTCCAACAATATAACGGCGGTGCGGATTGACAACCCGCAGTTGGCGCTGGGCAACGTGGTGGGCGCCAACATGGTAAATATGTTCACCATGGGGACGGTGGCGCTGCTGTTCGGCGGGCGGCGGTTTTTGCGGCGGGTGGCGCCGGAGCAGGGCTACCTCATCGTGCTGGCCACCATTCTGACCGGGCTGGCGGTGCTGTTCGCCGCATTGGCCGTCTGGTTCCCCGGCGCGGTGACCGGGGCCAACATCTGGAAGATTGGCATCTCGTCCATCATCCTGCTGGTGGTCTATGTAATCGGGATGCGGATTGTTTACCAGCATCGTCCGGCGGAAGGGGAGGGCGACGAAGAAGAGGATGCCGGGATGACCATGACCCGGGCGTGGCTAATGTTCAGTCTGGTGTCGTTGGGCGTCATCATTGCCGGGGTTTTCCTGGCGCAGAGCATGGACCGGGTGGCGGATTTAACCGGAATCTCGTCGGGCGTGTTGGGTATCCTGGCAGTGTCCATCGTGACCACCATGCCCGAGGCGTCGGCGACGGTGGCGGCAGCCCGGATGGGGGCTGCCGATTTGGGCGTTGCCGGGCTGTACGGCAGTTGCGTTTTCAACGTTACCATACTGGCCTACGCCGACCCCTTCTATCGCACGGGCATCGTGCTGAACCACTCGGAGCCGGAGCACTTCGTGGCCGGAATTGTCGCCGTGGTTCTGATTCTGTGGGGAGGGCTGATGCTCTGGGGCCGGGACCGCCTGCCCCAACCGGCAATCGTGGGCGGACTGGCGTTGATGGCGATTGTATACATCATCGGGGCGATTTGGGTCGCCCTGCTGGGCGCGCCTGGGGAGTCGGAAGCAGCGGCGCGGGCAATAAGCATGGCCCTTAGCCGGTTCCCCGGTTAGGCGGTCGGTTGTAAACAATAGGGGTATGCTACAATAGTATACCGAGTGAATTGGCGACGGTTAGAACTGTGGGTAGCAATTTCCTTCGGTGTAGCCGCCGTTATTGGAATATCCCTCCAATTGGCCAGGGTTTTTGCGGCTGAAGGTTCGTTACTGCGCCAATCGGCCCAAGCTACTATAGATTACCTGAGCGAACTGGGGGATATTAGCGGCGGGCTAATTGTAATAATCTTCGTAGTGCTTTGGGGAGGCAGTGGAGTCATGTCATTGCTTTTTGCGGGTATTGAGAAGTACCACGAAATGAAAGAGAGGCACAGGCGTCTTAGGGAAGAAGGGCGTGCGGAAGGGCGTGCGGAGGCCAGGGCCGAAATGCGCTCTATCCTCCGGGAAAAGGGCCTTGACCCGGAGGAATTCCTGCCCCTGAGAGAAAGTGAGTACGAAGATAGCTTGTGCTAACCCAGGCATCATGGCAAATTAGCACCCCCTCAAATGTCCGCCCCCCCATAACGGGCCACCTCGACAAAGCCGTTTTCCGCATCTGACCAGGCGAACAGGGCCGCCTCCACCACCCGCTGCCCATCAATCCCCACCACCAGTTGCTGCACCGGAAACGCCGGTCCGTCTCCCCAGGGGCTGGTGGCAACCTGCCGGTCGGTATCCGACAGGTAGGCCCGACCGTTGGGGTGGGAGTGGTAGATAATCTGGGCCGGATCGTCGGTGTCGAAGCTGCTGTTCAGGGTCAGCAGGTCAGTGGCGTTGAACACGTAGGCCGTCTCGGCGGTGCGGTCCGCCGCCGTGGGGTGGTTCCCCGCCTCCTGGTCGTTGTTGCAGGGGCGGATATTCGACACTGTCGACCCGCTGGGCGTCCCGGACAGCCAGCCGCAGCACTCAGCGGGAAAGGTCTTGCGGGCCTCTCGATAAACTTGCTCCAACAGCTCCTGGGGAACTTCCAGCGGGGTTGGTGCGTCAGACATAGTAGCGCTCCCGTCTCACATCAAAAGTCTCGGGCAAAATTGTCACATTAAGCCGGGTTGACACGTCAGAAATAATAGGACTCCCAGCGACGATGGGAGTGCGCTGGCCCCACCGTCCGAAGGCCCGCCGGCAGACTCCGGCTCTCGGGCCTGGGAGGACATCCCCTCCCCGGGATTCGAAGAAATCCGAATAGTTATTATTCACGTATGAAGATACAAGCCGGTCGGGGGCGCCGGTAAAACCAACTGAAGAAAGGACGGAAAAACGATCACCTATGGAGGGTTCGCAAATGATTTACTTCAAGGCTTGCCCCAAATGCCGGGGAGACATCTACCTGGACCGGGACGCCTACGGTCCCTACAAGAAGTGCCTGCAGTGCGGGCGAATATTCGAGGTAGAGGTGCAACAGCCTTCCATGCGTAGAACGGAAGTCGAGAAACTCGCTGCCTAGCCCCCAGAAGTGACTGCACTGCAATAGCCCGCCGGGCCGCCAACTCGCGTATGGATTGAGGGAAGGCCGCCGGACCTGGGAGACGCCTTGGCGGCGTCCCCGGGTTGCGGCGGTCTTGTTTTTATGCTGGGCTGGTGCCTACCCGGTAGGTGGGGCAACCAGGACTCGCCGACTCCGGGGGTTCCCCTGGCGCTGTCAGTCCGCCTCCGGTCCCGGCAGCGGGACTATCCCCGCTGGGTGTGCACGAATTCGGCGAACTTGTATACCGCCTGCTCCTGTTCCTCGGTTTCGATGGAGCCGGGGCGAATGTCCCGCACCATTTTGATGGCGTTCTCCGGTTGGTGGCCCACGTAGACCATGTAGGAGGCCAGCACCGTGCCGGTACGACCGATACCGGCCTTGCAGGTGACGACCACCGGGCGTTCCCAGGTCTCAATCTGGTCCTCGATGAACCGCACCATGCGGTCCAACTGCTCGTTGGTGGGGGGCGAGTGGTCGGGCACCGGCTCGTACAGCTCCACCATTTCCCACGGCTCCCCGGAGATGGTCTCTTCCTCCATGCGGACGATGGCCAAAATCTCGCGCAGCTTGAAAAATATTATGTCCCGGCTTGTGGTTGGCCCCTTGGCCCCGGACAGGGTGTCTTCCAAAAACCAGCTAAAGTTCATATAGTTCAAGTCGTGTGCTCCGTCTAGTCGATGGTTTAGCGGTTGGTCGTGGGCCCAGCCCGGCGCGGGTCTACCGCCTGCTTGGCTCGCCCGTCTGCCGGTACGTTAATCAAAACTCCGGTTGCCGTTTGTCCTTGAACGCCTGGATACCCTCCTGGGGATGGGGGGAGGTGGCAAAGTATTCCACGAAGGATAGGCTCTCCAGGGCAATGCCGTCCCGCAGGGGCATTTCCTGCCCCCGGAGGGTTACGGACTTGATACGGCTCAGGGCGGGTCGGCTCTTGGTGCGCAGGGGAGCTACCAGCTTCTCCAGTTCCTCCTCCAGCTCTTCAGCCAGAGCCGAGCGCAGCGCCAGCCCCCAGGAGACCGCCTCCGGCCCGGACAGCCAGCGTCCGGTGGTCAAAAGCTCCATCGCCGGTTGCAGTCCAACGCGGCGGGGCAACCTCTGGGTGGAGCCACCGCCGGGCATCAGGCCAAAGTTGATGTGCTGGTCGCCGATTCGGGCGTCGTCTGCGGCGATTACCATGTCGCAGGCCAGCATCAGCTCCAACCCGGCAGCCAGGGCGAACCCGTGCACCAGGGCGATGGTGGGGATGGGCAACTCTTCCAGTTGCAGGAAACAGCGGTTGAGCAACTGGACGTAGGGGGCCAACCGGCCAATGTCCTCGAAGGTGGAATCAAAGAAAATCAGGTCGGCCCCGGCGCAGAAGGCCCGGCCTTCGCCGCGCACCACCAGGGCCTTGACCCCCTCATCCTGCCCCACCTGGGCAACGGCGTGGGAGAATTCCCCCAGTAGCTCCGGGCTGAGGGCGTTGAGGGCGTCGGGCCGGTGCAAGCGGATGGTGGCGATGGAGTCTTCCTGCGCCAGCTTGATGTAGTGGAACTCCACCGAGAGCCTCCCGCGCCCTGGAATAGTCTGAGATAATATACCACACAGCAGGCCGGGGCACCCGGAGTCGGGACAGGCGCTGAACATGCGTAGAAAACCGCTCATCCTGAGCTTGTCGAAGGACCCTCTGGTTGGGTAAGCCCGCCATTCCCCACCGTCACTCCGGCGGAGGCCGGAATCCAAGGGGTGGGGAGGCCCAGTTATTACCGGGATGGTCTCACAGGAGCGTCTACCGCAAATATGTCCACAGGAACCCCGCCCCGGGCCAGCCTGAAAGTCCGAGTCCAACCCCGGGCCTCCCGGGACCAGGTGGTGGGCTACCGGGGAGACCAACTGCGGCTGCGGGTGACGGCCCCGCCCGAAGGGGGAAGGGCCAACGAAGCGGTAATCGTCCTACTTTCCCAGGCCCTGGGCATCGCCAAGAGCCGGGTTAGCATTCTGCGGGGTCATGCCTCCCGCAACAAGCTGGCGCTGATTGAGGGCATGGACGAAGCGGAAGTCCAGCGCCGGCTTAATGCCTGACCAGTTCCCGCTCGCCTGAGGGGCGTCAATTAGGGGGCCCTTGGGCCAAAACAAACAACGGCAGGCTTTCCCGCCCCACCCTGAGTCTGTCCAAGGGGAGCGTCGCAGGGTCTTTCAGTTGTCGCCCTGAGCGAAGCGAAGGGTCTAAAATCCTGCCCATTCCAACCATTTTGTCGCCGAAAGACTTCAGATTCTTCGCCTTCGGCTCAGAATGACATTGTAGACAGGTGGTTACTGCACCGTGTCAGCATGACAACTGAAAGACCCTGGGGAGCCTCGGGCCTAGCCTTGACCCAGAAACCCCGAGGTAGTATGTTGAAGAAAACAGACGGGGTTACATACCGGTCCGGCGGTTGTGCCGGGGTCAAAGATAGGGAAGGCCTTTGAAGATTAAAGACATTCTGCTGGAGCGGCGCACCATATCTTGCGAGTTCTACCCGCCCCGAGAGGCGGAGGCCATTCCCGGCGTCCTGCGGGCCATGCACCGGGTGAGCAGCTTCAACCCGGACTTCGTGTCCGTCACGTACGGAGCGGGCGGCTCCACCCGGGCTTTCACCGAGGAAATTACCTTGGGAGCCAAGAAGGACCTGGACCTGGAGGTTATGGCCCACCTCACCTGCGTGGGGCAGACCCGGGAAGAGGTCCACAGCGTCCTGGAGCGGTTGGAAGAAGCGGGTATCGAGAACGTCATCGCGCTGCGGGGCGACCCGCCCCGGGGAGAGACCAACTTCGTGCCCGCCGAAGGGGGGTTCCGCCACGCCTCGGAGTTGCTGGAGCACATCCGGGAAAACTTCGACTTCGGCCTGGCCGGGGCCTGCTACCCGGAAGGCCATACCGAATCGCCGGACCTGGACCAGGACATTAAATATGCCAGGCTGAAGGTGGAGAAGGGCGCCGAGTTCCTGATTACCCAGTTGTTCTACGATAACGGCGATTTCTTCGATTTCATGGAGCGGGCCACCCGGGCCGGGATCGACGTTCCGATTGTGCCCGGGGTGCTGCCCATACTGAGCACCGCCCAGATTCGCCGGTTCACCGCCCTTTGCGGCGCGAGGATCCCGGAGGAGTTGGACCAGCAGTTGGACCGCTACGCCGATGACGACCAGGCCGTCCGCGAGTTGGGCATTGAACAGGCTACTCAGCAGGTCCGGGAGCTGTGGGACAGCGGCGTGTCCGGTATCCACTTCTACGCTCTCAATCGCAGCTACTCCGTTTCCAAAATTCTCGACAACCTGGCCCTGCCGGGCCACACCGTTTAGTCCTCCGGCCATCCGGCGCGGCGGCCCGATGGCTGCGGCAGGGAGTTCTCTTCAGGCGGGCCGCAGCCCAAGACCCGGCCCAGTGCCCGGCGTTTAGAGAACCCCCCTTGCGGCGGGCCTGGGCCATTAGATAGCGGAGTGTTGCCCATGTTGACCACCGGCGTTGACATCATCGAGATACCCCGCATTCAGCGAGTGTTTGGGGAGTACGGCCAACGTTTTCTCAACCGTATCTACACTGCTGCCGAGATCGAGTATTGCCGGGGGCGCGCGCCCAACCTGGCCGCCCGTTTCGCGGCCAAGGAAGCTACCATGAAGGCCCTGGGCACCGGCGTGCGGGGCGTGGGCTGGCGGGATATTGAGGTGGTGCGGGCGCCCAGCGGCGCCCCGGGCATCAAGCTGCACGGGCGCGCCGAAAGGCGGGCAGAGCGTTTGGGTCTACAGGAAATCTGCGTTAGCCTGTCCCACTCCCGGGAGTACGCCGTGGCCGTGGTGGTGACCCAGTGCCTTAATGTCATACGCCCGCCATTGCAAGGTCACTTGTCTTAACAGTGGCGGGCCAGACGGGGTCGGCCAGCATGAAAATAGTCACCTCCGCCCAGATGGTGGCCCTGGAGCAGGCGTCGGAGCGTCACGGCGTCGCCACCGATACGTTGATGGAGAACGCCGGGCTGGCCGTGGCCCAAGCGGCCCGGGAAGCCCTGGGCGCGGTGGCCGGCGCGGCGGTGCTGGTATTGGTGGGCCCGGGCAACAACGGGGCCGATGGCCTGGTGGTGGCGCGCCACCTGCAACGCTGGGGGGCCCGGGTCACCGCCTACATCGTCACCCGCAGGCCCGACCAGGACCCCAAGATGGACCTGGCCCAGGGATACCGCATCTCCCTGGCCCGCGCCTCGGAAGACCCGGATTTGGCCCGGCTGGCCCGGCTGCTGGATGGGTGCCGCATGGTTATTGACGCCGTGCTGGGAACGGGAAGGGCGCGGCCCCTGGAAGGGCAGGTGCGAGACATCATGCTGCGGGTCAACTCGCGCCGCGCCCATTCGCCCCGTCCGGTGGTGGTGGCCCTGGATCTGCCCACCGGAGTCAACAGCGACACCGGAGAGATGGACCCGGTAGCCCTCCAAGCCGACCTGACCCTGGCCTTGGGGTTCCCCAAGACTGGCCTGTTGGCCTTCCCCGGCGTGGAACGGGTGGGCCAACTGCGGGTGCTGGGCATCGGTCTGCCCTCGGGTATGGAGGAAGAGGCGGCGTTGGACCTGGAGTTGCTGACCCCCAACTGGGTGGGCGACCATCTACCGCCGCGCCCCCTCAACTCCCACAAGGGCACCTTCGGCCACGTATTGGTGGTGGCGGGCTCCCGCAACTACGTCGGCGCGGCTTATCTGGCGTCCCAAGCGGCGGTGCGGGCCGGGGCCGGGTTGGTGACCCTGGCCGCGCCCCAGGGCGTCTACGCCATCGCCGCCGGCAAACTTACCGAGGTCATCCACCTGCCCCTGCCCGAAGATGCAGCGGGCCGCATCCATCCCGACGCGGCCCAACTTCTAAGGGAGGGCCTGGGCCGCTACGACGCCCTGGCCCTGGGCAGCGGGATGGGCTGGTCGGAAGGGACCACCGCTTTCCTGGAACAGTTGCTCCTCCAGCAGCCCGCGCCCCAACTCCCCACGGTGATTGACGCCGATGGATTGAACAACCTCGCCCGCCTGCCCAATTGGTGGCGACGGCTGGGGGGGCCGGTGGTGTTGACTCCCCATCCCGGGGAGATGGCAACCCTGACGGGAACTTCGACGGCGGAAGTGCAGCGCGGTCGGGTGGACTCGGCTCGCCGGTGGGCGGCCCATTGGCGGGCGGCGGTGGCTTTGAAGGGGGCCCATACCGCCGTGGCCCACGCCGATGGACTGGTGCGAATTTCTCCCTTCGCCAATCCAGGGCTGGCCTCCGGGGGCACCGGCGACGTTTTGACCGGCATAGTTGGGGGCCTGCTGGCCCAGGGACTATCGCCCTACCGGGCGGCCTGCTGCGGGGTGTACCTGCACGGCGCGGCGGCGGAGAGGGTGCGACAGGAGCGGGGAGACGCCGGGACCATCGCCTCGGACTTGCTGGAACACCTGCCCTCGACCATGCACCGGCTGCGTCTCGGGTGAGGTCCGAATGGGGGATCTGAACAGCCGGACTTCTGCCCTAATCCTGCCCCCCAATTGGTTGTTGACAAGATGCGTTATGTTATACTTTACTAATTCCTCCCATAGGGAAAAACAACGGCAAACCAGTGACTCGCAGCTTCACAATCAAGGGGTTGTCGCCCAGATTAGGTGGTACCGATGTCGTTGGAAGACTTCCTTGAAGCCCTAAACGATCCCTCAGTAAACATCTCCTCCTCGGATTTCGTCGAGGCCTCCGACCTATCCCCCGCCGAATTGGGGGTTTTTGCCAAGGCTTGGTTTGGCTTGCCCGCCGAGCGCCAAAGGTGGACGGTGGACACTATGGTGGAGTTGGCCGAGGACAACCCCGAGTTGGACTTTTGCGCCATCTTCAAGATGTGCCTGAAGGACCGGGATGAAGAGGTGCTGCTGAAGGCCATCGAAGGTCTTTGGGAGTACGAAGACCGCTCCATCATCCCCGGGTTGGTCCAGATACTGCGCTCGGATAAAAGCACCGAGGTCCGCGCCGCTGCCGCCGTGGCCCTGGGCAAGTTCTCCCTCCTGGGGCAGGATGGCAAGCTGCTGACCAAGGACGCCGATTCGGTGCGCGACAACCTGTTGGTGGTGCTGGAAAATCACGACGAGGACCTGGAAGTGCGTCGGCGCAGCCTGGAAGCGGTGGCCCCCTTCAACACCCGGGACATAGAAAAGTTTGTGTCCTGGGCCTACAAGAGCGGCGACCTGAGGCTGAAGTCCAGTTCCATTTACGCTATGGGCCGCACCGGAGAGACCAGTTGGCTGCCCCTGCTCATCAAGGAACTGGAGAACGTGGAGCCTTCGGTCCGCTACGAGACCGCCAACGCCTGCGGGGAGTTGGGAGATGAGGACGTGGTGCCCCACCTGATTAAGCTGATGCAGGATGACGATTACCAGGTGCAAATCGCCAGCCTGAGCGCCATCGGCAAAATCGGGGGATCCCTGGCGAAGCGGGCCTTGCTGCACTGCCTCAAGGAGGGCGACGCCTCCCTGGAGGAAGCGGCCCTGACCGCCCTGGAAAACGTGGAGTTCATGGAAGACCCGATGACCTTCATCTCCTAGATTGAGCTTCCCACCTTGCCGCCACCGCCCCGGGTTAAGCTAATCACCGCCGAGGCGTTTCTTGACCCACCTCACGCCGTCCCAGCAAGACCTACTGGCCGCCGTCCCCTTGGGGCATCTGGCCACGGCGGACTCTCATGGCGTACCGCACGTCATACCCATCTGCTTCGCTGCCCGGGGCCAGGCCATCTACTCGGTACTGGACCAGAAACCCAAGCGGACTTCCCTGTTTCGCCTGCGCCGGGTACGCAACATTCAGGAAAATCCCCAGGCGTCCCTGGTGGTGGACCACTACGAGGACGATTGGGGAAAGTTGTGGTACATCCTGATAACCGGCGGCGCCGAGCTGCTGTTGGAAGGTGAAGAGAGGGTGGAAGCGGTGGCGCTGCTGCGCCGGAAATACCGGCAATACCGGGAGATGGACATCGAAGACAACCCGGTCATCAAGATTACCCCCAACCGGGTGGTAGCCTGGGGTACCCAATAACCGACCGGTCATCGGCCAGGGACGCTCCCACCCCAACCCTCCAGCCAATCCCCCCGTCCTTCCGGACCGGGCTGGTGCCCCCAGTGTGGCAATATGGTAGCATTGGGGCTGGGGCCGATATTCGGCCAATCAAAGCATCCCGGATTGACGGCACAAGCCCACGGGGACCGACAGCCCAAGTCGGCGTGGCCCCTGAAATCTACGTTACCCCCTGTATTGAGCGGTGGCCGGGGGGCGACGGCCCCTTGTGCCAGGGATTGGGAGGTCCAAATTTACTGATGGGAGAGAGAATATGCCAGCAACCGACGTGGTCAGGACGACACTGGAACGCAACTGGGGGATGGTCGATCGCGCCCTTGACGGATTGGATGATGCCGCCTGGGCCGCACAACCCAATGACCAGAGTAATTCAATAGCCTGGCTCCTTTGGCACATGACCCGGGTGGTGGATGTTTTCGTCAACACGAGGTTCAGGTCCCAGCCACAGCTATGGGTGCAGGATGGTTGGCACGCGAAGTGCGGCATGAATGATGACCCGGCATTCACCGGCCAGGGTATGTCATCCGGTGAAGTAGCGGCGTGGGAGGGCCCTTCCCGGGAAGCGCTGTTGGGTTACTACGAAGCGGTCAAGGCCAACGCCCGTGGGTGGCTGGAAACGGTGACCGAGGCCGACTTGGCCAGCCCCGTGACCGTGCCCAACTCCCCCGAGCCCCGACCTCTATCCGACATGCTGGGTACCCTGGTCTTCGACAATACAGTCCACGGGGGCCAGATTGCCTACCTGCGCGGGTACTACAAGGGTATGGGGTGGTTCGTTTAGAGGATGTCTAAAAAGCCCCTCCCTTCTAATAGATGGGGCAGAGGTGAGCCTATCTGATTATAGGGAAGGGGAGGGGACTTCCTTCCTCCATTCCCCCAGCTTGACACCGTATATGCCGCCACCTACACTGCGGGGAACGCGTCAGCTAGACCGCCCCCTTGGATGTCTATGGACCAGGCCAGCCGCCAAGAGGCCAAGCCGCCGCTCGGAAGCCACCACCCTTCCTTGCGGGCGACGGCGTTTGGCAAAGAAACCCTCAGTATCGGCGATGCCACCCCAACATTCGTGTATGAGGTGACAGCAGAGGCCATTGCCCAATTCTGCCGCAGCGCCCGCTACGAAAACCTGGTCTACACCAACCAGCCGGCGGCCCAGGAGAGGGGGTTGCCCGGCATTGTGGCTCCCCCGGCTATGGCCTTGGTCTACGCCCCGGTACGGGTGTCCCAACTGCTCCCCGATACAGAGGTCGCTGGTCTCGGCTCTGGAGAGTTGCCGGATGGAGCGGCCCCGCGTGTCAAGCTAGAGATTGAGTTCCAGGGGGCGATGGTAGTCCCCGGGGACCTAATCAGCAGCGTTACCTCGGTGCGGGACAAGGGCGAGGACGATGGGGGGCTCTACCTGACCCTGGAAGTAATCGCCCGCAACCAACGGGGAGAGTTGGTGGCCCGCATCGGCTGTACCTACCGCTGGCCCCCCGACTCCAACGGGAATAACTAGGAGGACTGCTATGGACGGCGTTACCGCAATCGCCAACATCCTGAAGCTGGAGGGGGTGGACTTCATCTGCTGTATGCCCTCCAATCCCCTGATTGAAGCCGCTGCCGTCGCCGGAATCCGGCCCATCGTCTGCCGCCAGGAGCGCACCGGCGTCCACATGGCCGACGGTTTCACCCGGATAAATAACGGCAAGAAGAACGGCATCTTCCTGGCCCAGAACGGCCCCGGGGCCGAGAACGCCTTTGCCGGTATCGCCCAGGCCTACGCCGACTCGGTGCCCATCCTGTTCCTGCCGGCGGGAGCCGCTCGGCATCGCCTGGGGACCGACCCGGTCTTCAGCCCCACCCGCAGCTACGAGGGCGTCACCAAGTGGGCCGCCCACATCAACTACGCCGATCGGGTGCCTGAGTTGATGCGCCGGGCCTACACCCAACTCCGGTCGGGCAAGCCCGGGCCGGTGCTGTTGGAGATTCCCCAGGACCTGAACACCGAGGAGATTAGCGAGGAGCAGTTCGATTACGAGCCGCCTCCCATTGTCCGCACCGCCGCCGACCCGGACGCCATCGGCCCGGCAGTTCGGGCGTTGCTGGGCGCCCAGCGTCCGGTCATCTACGCCGGGCAGGGCATCCTCTACGCCGAAGCCTCCGAGGAGCTGCGCCAGGTGGCCGAGTTCCTACAGGTCCCGGTGATGACCACCCTGGAAGGCAAGAGCGCCTTCCCGGAGAACCACCCCCTGGCCCTGGGGGTGGGCGGTTCCAGCACCACCGGCGCCGTGCACCGCTTCCTGCCCCAGTCCGACCTGGTATTCGCCGTGGGCTGCAGCCTGGTCAAGAGCGGCTTCACCACGCCCATTCCTCCCGGCAAGACCATAATCCATGCGACCAACGCCGACGTGGACATAAACAAGGACTACAAGAGCCATCATCCGCTGGTGGGCGACGCCAAGCTGGTCTTGAACCAGATGTTGGAAGAGCTGAGGCGACAGGCCGGGCAGCCGCGTCCGGCAGACCAGGCCCTGGTAAGCGAGATTCGCTCCTCCAAGCAGGAATGGATGGACCAGTGGATGCCCCTGCTGACCTCCGACGAGGTTCCCCTGAACCCCTACCGGGTCATCTGGGACGTGATGAACACCGTTGACCTGGATAACACCATCGTCACCCACGAATCGGGCAGCCCCCGGGAGCAGGTTACACCCTTCTGGGAAGCCCGGGCCCCCCGCAGCTTCATCGGCTGGGGCAAGTCCACCCAACTGGGTTACAGCCTGGGCCTGGCCATGGGGGCCAAGCTGGCCGCCCCGGAGAAGCAGGTGATTAACTTCATGGGCGACGCCGCCTTCGGCATGGTAGGTATGGACGTGGAGACGGCGGTGCGGGAGAACATTCCCATCACCACCATCGTGCTCAACAACTCCACCATGGCAATCTACCCCGACCATCGGATGCCCGTGGCGGTGGAGCGCTACCAGACCAAAAACCTGTCGGGGAACTTTGCCGATGTGGCCCAGGCCCTGGGAGCCTACAGCGAGAAGATTACCCAGCCGGAGGACATCATCCCCGCCATGCAACGGGCCCAGGAGATGAACCGCTCCGGTAGAGCCGTGCTGTTGGAGTTCATCACCAAGGAGGAGGGCGCCCAGTCCAAGTTCCAGTTTGTGTAGGGGGCCGGAATAGCATGACAACAGTACCGCCACTGCCTGAACCGGGGGTGCAAAGCCCCGAAGACCGTAGGGCCATGAGCCGCATTTTTATCCACCAGGCCCGGGATGAACTGGACCTTGGACACCGCCTCCAAGGCGGAGAGAAGATATGGGCGTCAGTGGCCCAACATCTGAAAATCATCGGCGAACAGCGAGGGTGGCGGCACAAGTCCCATCGCCAAGTCGAAAGCATCGGACGACTTATCGTAGCCGAGTATAACCTTCCGCACCTCGCCAACGTTCTGTCGGATGCCTACCACAAAGGCCATGAAAACTTCTATGAAAACGAGAGGAGCGTCGATGAGCTTCGGGAGGTACTGGAAGATGTGGAAGAAATGATGCCGGTGCTGGAATCTCTGGACTTCGAGGATCCCCGGCCAATTACCATCACCTCCAATAGCCAGCTTCGGCGTCTGAGGGAAGTTACGGGACGGACTGACTTGCGAGTGGGAGATACGTCCTCTGTCGGGTTCTCCCTACGTCATCCCGAATCCCCAAACGGTGGGAACATGGCTTCGGCCCCTCCCTAAGCGTCCAGCAGCACCCCCGGGTTTAACACCCAATTGGGGTCCAGGGATCGCTTGGCCGCCCGTAGCGCCTCGGCGAAGGGTTCCGGTCGCTGCCCGTCGTACCAGGGACGGTGCACCCGGCCCACGGCGTGGTGGTGGGTAATGGTGCCCCCGGCGGCCATCACCGCGTCGGAAGCCGCGTTCTTAATCTCCTGGTGCATCTCCAACTCCGCCCCCCGGCGTCCCAGGCCCTCGAAGGTGTAGTAGGGAGCGGGGCCGTCGGGGTAGACGTGGGTGAAACGGCAGGTGACCCGGCCCCCGCCGCAGACCCGCCTCAGCGCGTCGTTGAGAGCCTGCCGCACCATCTCATCCAGCCTGGGCCAACGCTCCCAGGTTATGGCCGTCTCCAGGGTCTCGGCCACAATCCCCAGGCCCATGGTGTGGTTGCGGTCGTAGGGGGCGCGGATGAAGGCGTTGCGCCAGGCCCCCACCGAACCCTGTCGGCCCGCGCCCTCGGCCTGGTCCTCGGATACTCTTATCTGGTCTTCGTCCACGATGCCCCCGGAATCCCTGGCGATGTTGATGGCCTCCCGCATCAGGTCCCCCTGGGGCACATCCCCCGACTCGAAGCCGATGACCAGCAGGGCGTGGTTGCCGTCCAGACCCGCGGAATCGGCGGCCTCGCCGGGGTCCAGCAAACGGCAGTTGGCGGGCCACAGCTTGGCCTGCGCCACCCGCCGGGCCGCCTCAAACCCGGCCTCGAAGGAGGGGAAGGTGACGCCCGCCGAGGCCCGGAACCGGGGCCGCACCTGGATACGCATCCAGGCTTCGGTAATGATTCCCAGGATGCCCTCGCTGCCCAGCACCAGCCGGTCCGGGCTGGGCCCAGCGCCGCTGCCGGGCAAGCGCCGCGACTCCCAGACGCCGGTGGGGGTTATCATCCGCACCGACTCCACGAAGTCGTCGATGTGGGTATGGTTGGTGGCGTAGTGGCCGCCGGAGCGGGTGGCGATCCAACCGCCCAGGGAGGAATACTCGAAGCTCTGGGGAAAGTGACGCAGGGTGAATCCGTGGGGACGCAGTTGCTCCTCTAATGCCGGGCCCAAGACCCCGGCCTGGATGCGGGCCGCCCGGGAGATCTCGTCAATTTCCAACACCCGGTCCAGGCGGGAAAGGTCGATGGTGACGATGCCTGCGGACTCCTCCGGGGGTTCCACTCCGCCCACCACCGAGCTACCGCCGCCGTAGGGGATGGCGGCGTAGCCGGAGCCGGAGCACCAGTCCAGCACGGCGACAACCTCTTCTTCGGTGCTGGGGTGGGCCACAATGTCCGGCGGGTTGGGAAAGTCGCCGTTGAAGGCGCGAATCCGGTCGCGGAAGTTCCTACCGTAGTTGTGGGCCGCCCTATCGTGGGTATCGGTGGAGCAGAAGGGGGCCAGGGAAGAGGGCGCGCTTATCCGCGGCGGGCGCAGGTTGAGGTCGTCCACCGTAGGGGCTGGGACTGCCTCCAGGGATACGCCGTACCGCTGGGACAGGCGTTCCGCTGTCTGCCGTTGCTGTTCCGGCGTGGGTTCGTCCGACTCCATGCCCCAGGCCCAGAAACTTCGCCTTGCCGTCATACTCGCCTACTCTCCAAGGTATCTGAGTTTTCTAGGATTCCTGCCATAATTGGTATATCCGGGTGTTGGCCCGGGGGACCTGGCCCCGGACTCACGCCGCCTCCGCCCGCGCTAGGTTCAGCGTCAACAGCCCCTCCAGGATGGCGGCGTTTTGGTCTGCGGGCCAGCCGTAGGCGGCGGCTACGGCGGCGTCCAAGCGTTGGTGAACGTTGGCCAGCCAGGTGGGGCGGGTGTTGTAGAGGTTGGTCAGCGTCCGCTTCTTCAGTTCCGACGCCGGGGCATCGGGCGGGTTCAGCCAGCCTTCCCGCAGCTTGTTCAACTCCCGCGCCGCCTCCGCTATGGCCTCCCGCTGTTCCCCGGTGGGTTCCGGGAAGGGGAAGGTCTCAAAGCATGTGGTGGGAGTATAGCGGGAACCTGATTCCGCTTCACGCAATTGAGTCCCCGTATTGAGCGCCCACAGTTCATGTATATGGGAGTGCAGCACGCCAAAGGTATAGTCATCACCATGTGCCACGACAATCAATGAATGGTCTGGCAATACTTCGGACCCCAGCCAGGCAAACAGACGGTGTTTTGCGGTTGTGGGAGTAGCAATATAACGGTCGAGACCCTTGAGAGCTTGCCGCATACCAGGTCTTGGCTCCATGTGCAACCACCAGTTCTTGGCGTAAAGCGCGCGTTTGCTATTCATGCGGGATGGCCTTACATGAGTATTCACGTATTCGAAAGGTGCTTCATACAGAGCCGCTTCTGCGATGGGCAGGTCAACTCCGAAGTCTATAATCCATGTTCCGCTGGGACGGGATGTTATATCCCTGCCATTGACCCGGGGCCGCACCACATTACGGTTATCTCTACCGTCGGGGTTTGGGCTGTTGAGCATCTCTCGGGCCAGCGAACCGGGAATGTCAAACGCTCCGCCCTTGGTGTCTCCCATGAAGGCAACGCCGAGATTGTCCTTGAGGCGTCGGGCCATAGTGAGGTCGGCCCCCACGGTCAGGTTGGAGTTGATTGATGCAACCCGATTCCCGTCCAGTTCCCGGTTGGCCTCGGAACCATCGTCGAAACCAACAATGGAGATATGCACTGCCGCCCCGTCCAGGATCCAGGGCTGGTCCGCCCAGGCCAGAAAAATGTCGCCGGTTTCCTTAATTCGTTGCAGCACCCTTCGGTTGGCGCCACCCCTGATGCCCTGCGTCGCCAGCAGCCCCATCCGCTTTGCCTGCGCTCCGTCCAGCATCGCCCTAGCCTTCTCGAACCAGTAGCACACCAGGTCGGCCTCGGCAGGTACGCGCCCGTCATACAAGCCGAACAGAGCGTCAACGTAGGCGTCACCCAACTGAGAACGCAGCAGTTTTCCGCCCAAAAACGGCGGGTTGCCGATGATGAACTCGGCCTCGGGCCACTCCGGTTCCCGAGGGTTGTCCGCATCGGAAAGGTCAATGATGGCGTCGGTCTGGTGGATGGTGACCAGCGGGGTCAGAATCGGGCGTTGGGTGTAGGGGAAGCCGTTGGCCTGGTGCCACTGGATATAGCCAATCCACAGGGCGGTCCGGGCCAGTCCGACGGCGTAGTGGTTAATTTCCAGCCCCAGCATCTGGTCCGGCTTGACTATTGGCGTCAGGTCGTGCCAGCCCTGGGCCGCCCCGAAGTCGATGACCCTCTTTTCCAGGTCCAGCAGGGAACGCAAAGCCAGGTACAGAAAGTTGCCACTGCCGCAGGCCGGGTCCAGGGCGGTAACTTCAAACAACCTCTGTTGAAACGTCCCCAGCCGGACGCGGGCCGTGTCCGGGTCGTCTTCGCTGAGCAGGTCGCCCACCTCCCGCTGCACCGCTTCCCACTCGCGGCGCAGTGGCTCCATCACCACCGGTTCCACCACCAGCATGATGTCGTCGGCGCTGGTGTAGTGGGCGCCCAAATAGGAACGTTTGGAGGCGTCCAAGGCCCGCTCGAACAGGGTGCCGAAAATTGATGGCTCAATATTGCGCCAGTTCATTTGCGAGGCTGTGCCCAGCAGGAACAGGGCGCGCTCGCTCAATTCAACCGTATCCACCATGTTGAACAGGTCGCCGTTGAAATAGGCAATCTCGTCGGCCCCGAACAGGCCGCCGGTCGCCATCTGGTTGAACAGGTCAACCACGGCCCGGTTGAACAAGTCGGGGCGGCGAAAGTGCTGTTGCACGATTTTGGTGAACAGGCCGTCGGGCAGCAGGCCGGCGTCCTCGGCGTAGAGGCAGAACACAATCTGGTTGAGGTAGCGGGCCAGCTTTTCCGGGTCCTGGTTGCGCTGCTCCATGTCTGAAACGATACCCTGGAACAGGTCGGCGGTGTCCCTGGTGACCGCTTCCACCGAGCGGTTGGGGCGGAGTTCAACCGGGGCGAAAAAGGCATGGCGCAGCTTGTTAAGGTTTTCGGGTTGGTCCAGTCCCGTCACCGGGATTTCGTGGAGCACCGTTTCCATGCCCGGGAAGTTGGTTCGGATTAGTATTGTGCGAAAGGACGACACGATGAGCAGCGGCGGCGTCTTGAGATGCACCTGGTAGCGGAGCAGTTGGTCGAAAGCCCCGGTTAGCTGGTCGTCGCTGCCCTTGAACTCCCAGCCGAAATGTTCCTCAAGGTAGGCGTCGGCAAACCCGCCGGGAACCCACTTCTCAAAGGTGAAAACCTGGCCATTTCCGTAAGAGACTGGGCTGGGATGCCCGACGAGGGCGCAGATGTCTAGGAACATCTCCTGGGACGCCTGCCTCTCGCCGAATTCAGTATTACGCCACTTGGCAATGAACTGCTCCGCCGTTATGCTCGGCAGTCCGGGCTGTATGCTGGTTGTCATGCCGGCCTCTCCGCGAGATAGGTTATCACACAGCCCTCCGCGTCTCAAACGGCCCGAAGTCAGCAGCCCCTATACCACCCCGTTCTCGGTCAGCAGGGCCAGGGTTTGGGATGTTAGCCCCAACTCGCCGCCCAGGATTTCCTGATTGTGCTCCCCAATCAGGGGGGCGCGGCGGGAAATTCGCCAGGGGGTGTTGGCGTAGATGGCCGCCCCGCCGGGATAGGTGAAGGTGCGGCCCAACTCCGGGTGTTCCACCTGCTGCCAGAATTCCCGGTCTTCCAGGTGGCCGTCGTCCACCAGGTCGTCGGGGGTGCGGATGGCCCCCCAGGGGAACCCCAACTCCTGTGCCCCGTTGAACGCCTCCTGCTGGGTTATGGTGGGCACGAAGCGGGTCACCAACTCGTTGATGTGGGAGTTCTTCCCCTGGATGAAGGTGGGGTCTTGGTACTCTTCGTCCAACAGGTCGTCGGCCATGCCGTGGCGGTCCATCCATTCGGCCAGACCTTTCACCTGCCGGGGAGACACGTTGGGGGCGATGGCCTGAATGTTGATGTACCGTCCGTCCTGGCAGCGGTAGAGGGTCCGCAGCGTCGGGTTGACCGATGCGTGGCGGCCCGTCTGGCGTCGCACTATCTGGCCGGTGTAGATATAGGTGGGCAGGTGGTTCTCAGTGGTCAGGGCGCAGGCGTCATGAACTGAGGCGTCGATATACTGGCCTACGCCGGTGGCGGCCCGGTAAATCAGCGCCGACACGGTGGCGATGTAGGCGTAGTGACTGCCTATGTGCCAGGCCTGGCCGCCCCCGGGAGCGATGGGGGGAGCATCCACCAGGTCCACGTCCTCGTAACCGCAGCAACCCATCTGGCCCCCGGCGGCCAGGTGCAGCAGGTCGGCGGTGGCGAAGTCGCGCCAGGGGCCGGACTGGCCGAAGGGGGTCAGGGAGCACATCACCAGTTGGGGATTGGTCTCGCGCAGTTGGTCGTAACCCAGCCCCAGGGAGGGCAGGTAGCCCGCGGGCAGCGATTCCAGCACCACGTCGGCGGTGGCGGCCAGGCGGAGGAACAAGTCCCGGCCCTCTTGGGACTCCACATCCAGGGTGATGCCCCGCTTGGAGCCGTTGTAGTGCCAGAAGGACAGGCTGCGCTCCCGGTGGGGCAGGTCGTCCAGGAAGGGGCCAACGCTGCGGGTGGACGCCCCTCCCGGCGGTTCAACCTTTATCACGTCAGCCCCCAGGTCGGCCAGCAGCTTGCCGCAGAACTGGCCCTTCGCGTCGCAAAGCTCCAGCACCCGCAGATCGGACAGGGGGCCGCTGCCGTTGGCGGGCGCTCCACCCTTCAAAATCAGGGACGGCGCGGGACGGACGGGCGACGGAGACTCAGCGGGCCGTTGCAGGGGTCGCTCCAGCGATTCGTCCATGTAGGGGTAGCGATTCATGCCCTTGGGCCAGAAGATGCCCTCCTCGTAGCCGTCCACCAACTCCTGGTGGCTCAGGCCCAATAGCCCTTCGTACACCAACTGGTTGTGCTGCCCAATCATGGGGCTGGGACGGTGGTTCAGCACCGTGGTTTCCGAGAGGGCGAAGGGGGCGTTCTGCATCCGGTAGGCGCCCAGGTAAGGGTGCTCTACTTCCCGGTGCAGCCGCCGATGCCTTAGCTGGGGGTCGTTGTCCACCCGGTCCTGGGTGCTCTGCACCGGCATGGCGGGCACCCCCGCTGCCTGGCAGCGTTCCATCAACTCGTACTTTTCCAGGGTTTGCGTCCAGGCCTCTATTCCCTGGTCCAAGTCTTCCTGGTGTTCCAGGCGTCCGGCCAGGGTGTTGAAGCCGGCGTCAACGGCCCACTGGGGCGACCCCATCAACTCCACCAGCTTTTGCCACTGGTCGTCGGTGGAGCAGGCGATGGCGCACCAGTCGTTGTAGCCGCCGCCCCTGGTGCGGTAGCTGTTGTGGGGAGCCACGGTGGGTCCCCGGTAGTTGTTTACCAGGGGAGTGCCGGGCCAGTGGGCGCGGTTGCCCGGCGGGAAGCCCTCCCGCACGGTGGAGCGGCCGTTGATCGTCCGGTCCAGCAGCGCCGGGCCGTTCAGGGTGATGCCGGTCATCATCTGGGACAGGTCTACGTGCTGGCCCTGGCCGGTGACGTTGCGATGGTACAGGGCGGAAAGGGCGGAAAGGGCGATGTACATTCCCCCGGTGTCGTCCAGGTAGGACCAGCCCCAGCCTGCCGGCGGCTGGTCGGGCAGACCGGACAGGTAGCTCAGGCCGGACAGGGCCTGGGCCGAGGGGCCCATGGTGGTGTAGCTGTGGTTCCTACCCGTGTGCCCGAACCCGGACATGGAAACGTAGACGATGTCCGGGCGCAGCTTTTGCATCTCGTCGTAGCCGATGCCCCAGCTACGCATCACCCGGGAGCTGAAGTTCTCGATTACCAGGTCGGAGATGGAGATGAGCTGACGGGCCAGTTCCAGCCCCTGCTCCGAGCGAATGTTGAGGGTGACGCCCAGCTTGTTGGCGTTGCCATCGTTGAAGGTGCCCGACGAATTCAGGTTTGCCTCGATTCCCTCGGGCGTCGACCCGCCAGCACCGCTGCGACGGCCCCGCTCGGTAACCGGCCATTCCACCTTGATAACCTCAGCGCCCAGGGCGCCCAACCAGCGGGCCGACCAAGGGCCGGCGCGCACCCAGGTGAAGTCCACCACTCTGGTACCGGCCAGGGGCCGGGGCATATCCGTTGGCGTTGCTTGTGGCTGGGCCATGTTTCCTCCATCCGCTCTTCAGGTTGTTCTCGTCTCGGGGGCGACTTCCCCTCTGCTGGAAGGTGGTCGGGGTTCCGGGGCGCTACCCAACGAAGAGGGTGTAGGTGGCCCCGGTGAACTGGGAGACTTCCTTGGGAGAAAGAAGCCGGTGGTCTTCGGCCAGCGCCCTCTTGGCAACCTCCACGTTTATGGGCGGCACCTGTTCCAGGGCCAGTATCTCGTCCAGGGTGAAGTATTGGGCTTGGTCCACCTCGTGGTTGTCCGGTTGGGGTTCGCCGCTCACCGGGTGCAGCAGCATCACAATGTACATGCTGTTGCCGTTGTCGGCGTCGTAGCGGCTGCGCAGTCCCAACACCCCGTGGACTTTGGCGGTAACTCCCGCTTCTTCCTGAACCTCTCGAATTACCGCTTCTTCCACGGTCTCATCGGGTTCGATGAAGCCGCCGGGCACCTGCCAGTTGCCCCGACCGCGACGGGAGGCCCGCCGCACCAGCAGCAGGCGTCCATCCTTGACCACCGCGCCCCCCACGCCGACGTTGTATCCGGTATTGTACCTTTCCGGTGGTGGCATAAATAAGTTACCTCCTGCTGCTGAATTGGCCGCTAGCGCGGCCTTGGGCTTGGTCACATAATATCGCAGATTCCCCGGATGCCCAAGTCTGGGAGGGTGATGCCGAACTGCCTATGGAAATCCCCCAACCCCCCCTTGCAAAAGGGGGGGTCTTGTTTCCCCTTTGACGGGAGAGAGGGGTGAACCCGCTCTATCTCTCAGTGGTTGGTCTCCCAGGTTATCAGCAATTCTTGGGAGGGTGGCCGCCAAATGGGACGGAATCCTTCCGGGCTGGAAGCGAAGAGTTGGTCGAAATTCGCCTCGAATATACCCCGGTCCCGCTCCTGGTCTTCCTGCCGCAGCCACCGGCCTTCCAACGCCAGTTGCAACGCCTCTTCCCGGGTAGCCAGGACTTCCCCCTCCCACCAGGGAGGCTCCGGCAGCATCCGCAGGTCGGGCAGAATGCCCATCTCCCACAACACCGCCATTAACTGGCGGAAGCCGGGCACCGGGGCCTGATCCTCTCCGTAGACCAAGCGAAAAAGCTGGGCGGCGCTGTTGGGGGGCGATTCGCTCCACAGGGTAATCATCACTCGGCGGCGGGCGGCCTGACGCAGCTTCTCCACGAAGGGCACGATGTCCCGCACGAAGTAGGCCACGTCGGCGGTGAAAACCACGTCGCCGGTGACACCGCCGGCCTGGAGCCATCCAGATTGCACCCGTCGGGCGTTGCTGATTCCCGCCTCCTGCTGGCTGGCGTCGAACTCCGCCCCCATGCCCGGGGAAGGGTCCACGACGATGGCTTCCCGGCAGCGCAACGCCAGGGGCAGGCTCACCCTACCGGCCCCGCCGCCCACGTCCACCAACACGTCGTCGGGCCGGATGTACGAGGCGATTACTTCCAGGTTCGGTTCCAACGTGCGGTGGGGGTCGAACCGGAAGAGCTGGGCCGCCGTTCCGGCCCAGGGGTCGGTGGGCGCGTCCTGGCCGTAGATGCGGTCCCGCAGGGCGGTAACGGCGTCCCGGTAGGCGGCATAGGTCTCGGCGGCGGTCATGGGGCCTCCTTGCTGGGGTTGGCTTGGGTACTGTCGGCGGGAAACCGTCCACCGGCTCCCTAGATTACTACTACGGTCGGCTGCAACGGCTCCGCGCCCCGGATGTGGAAAGCGCCCCCGTCCTCTTCCAACCCGTCGGCCAGGGCTTGACGCAACCGGGCTTGTTTCTCCGCGTCCCCCTCGGCGTATAGACGGCGGGTCAACTGCTCCAGGGCCTGCTCCCGGCTGTCGAAGCCCCGGGCCGGTTGGGTCGGCAACGTTTCCAGCCGATAGGGTATCCCCAACTCCCCCAGCACCTCCTGGAACTCGGGCAGGCTGGGCAGAGGCAGCCGCTCTTGGCCGTGGACCAGGGGCCACAGGGGGTAAATCTGGGACTGGGGAGGCGCGTTGTACATTACCACCAGGGTCTGGCGGCGGGCGTGGTCGGTCAGCTTGCGGACGAAGGGGCCGATGTCTTGGACTACGTACACCACGTGGCTGCACAGCACCACGTCGGCGGGTTCCACCTGGGCTTCTTCCCAACGGGCCGGCACCAGGGACACGTTCTGGATGCCGTAGTCCTGGGCCTGTTGTAACAGCACCTCGCCCATGCTGGGTGAGGGTTCCACCGCCGTTACGTGTTGGCAATGGCGGGCCAAGGGCAGGGCCAGCCTGCCGCCGCCGGCCCCCGCGTCGATGACGGTGTGCTGGGGTTCCACCTTGTCCAACAGAAGGTCAACCAGGGCGTCGTCGGCCCGGTCGGGGTCGGCCCGGAACTGCTGGGCGTAGGGCCCCCAGTGGTCGGAGGGCGGGGCCGCCCGGCGCAACGCCTCCGACTGGGCGTGCTCCACCTGAATCATGGCCTTCCAGCGTTGTGTGGCTGACATAATCCTACCCCCTGGCCCGGGATTGGCGCAGGCTTTGGCCTGTCTGAAGCACACCAATTGTACCCTTTGGGGACTGGTGGAAACAGGCCCTCGCTCCCGCCCCCCAGCGTCTTTCGCCTCGGCGTCTTTCGTTCGTCCTCCGGCCCCAATCATCCCCACCCTTCCTGCCTTTGCCACCGTCATTCCCGCGGAGGCGGGAATCCAGAAAGGGTACGGCCCCGGCTATGTGACCGGCGCGAGGGCTTCCTTGATTCCGGCCTGGTCCTGCAACGGGACCGCTGGCGGCCCGGCACCCCCCCGATTAACCAGGCCCGCACCGCCGCCCGAAATCAAGGCCGGTGTGCTAAACTTACCCCAAACCAGTTTAAGGAGGCGACCATGGTTGAGCAGTTGGCCCGACCCAAAGACAAGGTGGAGGTCTATTGGTTCTCGGAGCAGCCCCAGGGTTACGTCACCGACGCCGACCTGGAGCAGTACGAGTCCGGGCGCCTGGGCTTCCCCAATGCCCACTTCGACCCCATGAAGGCCCACGAGTTGTACAACCAGTACCACGAGCAGTACGCCTTGGCCGACGAGGTGGGTTTCGACGGCATCATGAGCAATGAGCACCACTCGGCCTACTGGTGCGGCAAGCCCTGCGTGAATCTGGACGCTGCCGTCATCTCCAAAGTTACCAAGAATGTGAAGATTGCCATTCTGGGCAACGTCATCGCCATCAACGACCCCATCAGGATGGCCGAAGAGATTGCCATGCTGGACTGCTACTCCGGCGGCAGGATTATCTCGGGCTTCGTCCGGGGCGGCGCGGTGGAGAGCCTCCAGGCGGGAATCGACCCCACGGAGAACCGCTCCCGCTTCGAGGAGGCCCACGACCTCATAGTCAAGTGCTGGACAACACCCGGGCCCTTCCGCTACGAGGGCAACCACTATCACTACCGGACGGTGAACCCCTGGGTGCTGCCCATGCAGAAGCCGCGCCCCGACATCTGGTTCCCCGGCACCGGCAGCCCGGAAAGCGTGGTCTGGGCCGCCAAGCACGGCCACCCCTACATGAACCTGGGCGCGGTGATGGAGACCACCGAGTGGCTGAAGCAGATTTACATCGACACGGCCCACGATAACGGCTACAAGCCCGGCCCGGAGCACTTCGGCTACCTGCTGAAGGTGTTCTGCGCCGATACCGACGAGAAGGCCATTGAGCTGGGACGCAACTTCGTCTGGACCGAGGCCCACCGGCAGCGCGGCCCTCGGGAACACGTGGACCCGCCCGGTTACCAGTCCCGGGAAGCCCTGAACATCAAGCGCAGCCGCCCCACCGGGGCCTTTGCCGGGTTCGTGGGCGATGCCTGGAACTACGACCGGCAGCGGGAGGCCAAGGTCATCATCGCCGGCAACCCGGACACGGTGCTGGAGGGGCTGACCTGGGTCATCGAGCACCTGAACCCGGGCTACCTGCACATCTACGGCAACGAGGGGCCCATGCCCCACCAAGACACCTTGCGGTCCATCGAGTTGCTGGGCAAGGAAGTAATACCGGCCCTGCACGAGATTGAGTTGCATCCCTACTCGTAGGGATGCAGACCAAAGACTGCGGGAAAATCCCCCTCAGTCCCCCCTTTACAAAGGGGGGTTGGGGGGGATTTCCTCCGCCTACCCCAACGCACGTCGCCCGTACCCTTCAGCCGAACTGCCGGTAGCGGTTGACGATGGGCAGGCGGCGGTCTTTGCCAAAGGCTCGGGGAGTTATCTTAACCCCGGGCGGGGCTTGCCGCCGCTTGTATTCGTTGCGGTCCACGAAGCTAATCACCTGGCGCACCCGCTGGGGGTCGTGTCCCATATCCACCATTTCCTGGTAGCTGAAGTCCTCCTCCACGTAGGCCCTAACGATGGTGTCCAGTACGTCGTAGGGGGGGAGGGTGTCCTGGTCCAGTTGGTCGGGCCGCAGCTCCGCGCTGGGCGGCTTTTCGAGGATGGCCCGGGGAATGACCGGGTGGGCCTGCCCGTGCTCGTTACGCCAGTGGCATAACTGGTAAACCAGGGTCTTGGGCACGTCCTTGATAGCTGCAAAGCCACCGGCCATATCCCCGTACAGGGTGGCGTAGCCCATTGCCATCTCGCTTTTGTTTCCCGTGGTCAGCACAATCCAGCCGAACTTGTTGGAGATGGTCATCAGCACGTTGCCCCGGATGCGGGCCTGCACGTTCTCCTCGGCCACGTTCTCCTCCGTTCCCTGGAAGTGGGCCGCCAGCATGTCGGTGAAGGCAATGTGGGCCGGCTCGATGGGCACCACCCAGATGTCGATGCCCAGCCCCTCGGCCAGCGCCTTGGAGTCGCTGACGCTGCCCTCCGAGGAATAGCGGGAGGGCATGGTGATGCCAACCACGTTCTCCTGGCCCAGGGCGTCCACCGCCACGGCGGCGGTGAGGGCGGAGTCGATACCCCCGGATAGCCCGATGACCGCCTTGGCGAACCCCGACTTGTGGACGTAGTCGCGGGTGCCCAGCACCAGGGCCCGGTAGACCTCTTCCACGTATCCTAGGGTATCGGGCAGGGCCGTTGGGAGCAGGGCTGCCCGCTGGGTTGGCTCAAAGGCGGAGACCTGGACCTTTTTGGGGTGGCCGATTTCCCGCAGGATGGTGGGGTTTTCCTTGCGGGGGCGGGGGTCCCGCAAGCGGGACCGGAACACCGATTCGATGTCCAGGTCGGTGACCACCAGGGCTTCCTCAAAGGCCGGCCCCCGGGCGACCGGCTCTCCCGTGGCGTCGCACACCAGGCTGGAGCCGTCGAATATAAGCTCGTCCTGGCCGCCCACCAGGTTCAGGTAGGCGACGATTAGCTCATTGTCCGCCGCCCGGGTGGCAATCATCTTTTCCCGGTAGGTCTGCTTGCCCGCATGGAAGGGGGAGCCGTTGATGTTGACGATGACCTCGGCCCCAGCCTCCCGCTGCACGGCGATGGGCCCCAGGGGGTACCAGATGTCCTCGCAGATGCTGACTCCCACCCCGGTGCCGTTGATGGTGTACACCGGGCACACGTCGCCCCGGCGAAAGTAGCGGTCTTCGTCGAACACCCCGTAATTGGGCAGGTACATCTTGCGGTAGCTGTCGATGAGTTGGCCGTCGTAGCCCACGGCGGCGGCGTTGGCGATGTCTGCGCCCCGGGCCACGTAGCCCACCACCACGGCGATGCCCCGGGAGGCGGCGATGATTCGCTGCATGGCCTCTTCGTTGGCCTGGAGGAAAGAGGTCTTGAACAGCAGGTCCTCGGGGGGATAGCCGGTGACAGCCAACTCCGGGAAGGCTACCAAGTCGGCCTGCAGGTCCCGGGCCCGCTCCAGGTACTCGATGATTTTGGCGGTGTTTCCTGGAATATCCCCGACGGTGGTGTTGATTTGGGCCAGGGCCAGCCGGAACTGTCTTACCATAGTCACCCCAACGGAGCAATTGGGCTGGGTCGCCGGTCCGCGGCCCGCCCCAGCCGATTCGTTCTTAATATTATCCCAGAGCCGACAAGTGCGGCCCATCCTCCGGGTGTTCGTCATTCGTCATTCCAGCCCCGGCTTACGCCCCGGGGCGCCCTCCCGTCATTCCGGGGTAGGCCGGAATCCAGGGGTGGGGGGCCTGCGTGGGCCGGGGACTCAGGCCCTTGGACAAGCTCAGGACGAGCGGTGGGTGAGGGCGGCGTGGCAACGGTATAAATCGAGAGACCCTGGGCGTAGCGGCAGCCGGTTGACACCGCCGGGGCGGGCTAATATGCTAGCAGCGGCCAATTGACCTGCGCCGGACGCTGTTCTGGTTCGTGAAATGATATGTACTCGCAGATTCTAGTGCCCCTGGACGGCTCGGAGGCCTCCGAGCGCGCAGTACCCCACGGCCAGAGCCTGGCCCAGTCCTTTAGCGCCACGGTGCACCTGCTTAACGTAATTACCCGCCCCGAAGAGCTTGGCGTGACCTACGCCGGGGACAACTTGGATCTGTTGGAGCACGCCAGGGACTTGACCGAAGAGGTCCAGAAGGCCCGACTGGCCCAGTCGGAACAGTACCTGGCCCAGGTAGCCTCCCCTCTGCGGAGTGCGGGCCTATCGGTGGAGACAGCCGTGTTGGAAGGCGGCGCGCCGGAAAATATCGCCCAATACGCCCGGGATAAGAATATCGACCTCATCGTAATGAGCACCAGGGGACGGGGCGGAGTTGGGCGTCTCCTGTTGGGCAGCGTTACCGACCGGGTGATCCGCTCCATTCGCCTGCCCGTTCTGGCCGTTCCTCCAGAATAAGGGTGGCCCCGGCCCCACGACTACGCTGATGTGAGATGACCCCACGCCGAAGCCGGTCGGGGTATTCCGGGAGCATGTGCCTGGGTGATAGGTCTTGGCTGGAGAGCGCGGTTGGCCCGGCTCCTGCCCTTTTATTACGGGTGGGTAGTCCTTGCCCTGTCCGCCAGCGCCTCCTACACCGCCCGGCCCCTGATGTCCGTCGCCACCCTCTCGGTTTTCGTGGTGCCCATGACGGAGCAGTTCGGTTGGTCCCGGGGGATGTTCTCCGGAGTGGTCAGCCTGGGCGGGCTGTGCGCCATAGCCATCTCGCCCCTGGTGGGCCGGTTCATCGACCGCTACGGCTCGGGCATCATGATAGCCGCCACCTCGGCGGTGGCCGGAGTTTGCGCCGTGGGGTTGGCCGTGGTCAGCCAGTCCTGGGCCTTCTACGCCCTGTATGTGCCGGGGCGCGCCTTCTTCGCCGCCCCCCTGGAACTGGGCACCTCCACCGCCGTCAACAACTGGTTCATTCGCCGCCGACCCCTATCCAACGCCCTGCTGAGCATCAGCCAGGGTACCGGCCTGGCGATGATGCCCCTGGCGGCCCAGTTCATAATCATCGCCTGGGGTTGGCGCGCCGCCTGGGCTTCTCTGGGGGTCTACACCCTGGCGGTGGGGGTGCTGCCTCCCCTGCTGCTGATGGCCCGCCGCCCGGAGGACATGGGCCTGGAGGTGGACCCGGTCTCGGGTAGAGAAGCCGACGCGCCGGGGGCCGATGCCAGGGTATCGGGGAATCCCCGACCAGTCTCCGCCGCCACGGAGGTCAACTTCACCGTGCGACAGGCCCTGGGCACTCGGGCCTTCTGGTTGTTGTCCGCCTTCTCCGCCGCCGGGTTCATGGTCCAGGCCGGAGTTTCATTGCACCAGGTGCCCCACTTCATCCTGCAGGGGGTTCCCGGGCACCAGGCCGCCCTTACCGCCAGTACCTTCGCCCTGTCCCAGGTGCTGGGGGGGCTGCTGTGGTCCAGCCTGGCCTACTGGGTGCCGGTGCGTTTCATGCTGGCCCTGTCCGGCCTGGCGGTGTCACTGGGAGCCCTGGGGACGGGCCTCAGCAGCACCCTGTGGGGTGGCATTCCGGCGGCGGCCGCCCTGGGCGTCGGGGTTGGGGGCCTGCACCTGCTGTTGCGGTTGGCCTGGGCCGATTACTACGGCAGGTCCTACCTGGGCAGCATCCGGGGGTTGACCCTGCCGGTGCAGATTGGCGGGCAGGCAATGGGCCCCATCATCGCCGGGTTTTCCTACGACGCGACCAACAGCTACTGGACTCCCTTCCTATTCTTCTCGGTGGCCGTGGCCCTGGGGGCGCTGCTGGTAACCTGCGCCACGCCGCCTTCGCGACGGCAGCGGGAGAGAGCGGCAGCGTAGGCGTTGCCCGATGGCTGGGCGCGTCCGTCAATCGGTGGAGTCTTGCTTCTTCAGGCTGGCCACGACAAAGAGGGGGTCCCCCGCCGGGGTTTGCGGATTTGCTAGGCCGCCCCGAATGTCCTCGAAGTTGCCGGCGTGCTCCATGTAGGACTGGACCAGTTCAATGCGGGCCCGGTCGCTGCTGGCGCGCCAGATGCGCACCGCCTTGGTGGGAAACATGCGGTTGGAAAAGGTGACGATGAAGACGCCCCCCGGCTTGAGAATGCGGTTGACGTGGCGGAAGGTCTCGATAGGTTGGGTGAGGTACTGCACCGAAACGGTTATGACCACGGCGTCGAAGGTGTCGTCATCGAAGGGAAGGTAGGGGTTTCGGTTGACGTTGTGGATGACGTAATCGTCCAGGTCCGGGTTTTCCCGCATCTCCACGGCGTTCATACCCAGGCCCACCAACCGCTGCTTGGGGTGGCCCTCGGGCCAGTGGGACCGCCAGCTACTCATCAGGTCCAGCACCACCGAGTCCGGGGGTATCATCCCCTGGAATAGGTACGACACCGTGGCGATGGCCCCCTCGTCGATGTGCACCACCAGCCGGGGCTGGACGTAAAATTGGCGGTCGTCGCTATCATCTTCACGCTCGAAGTATTCGGGAGGGAATTGCGTCTCCGTGGCGGGGCCTCCTTGGGAGGCCGGGATGCGCCCCGGCCTGATTGCCTTACCGACCCTGGATTATCTGTGTTATCAGCAGCCCAACAAGGGTAGCGATTATGCCGCCGCCGATGCCCAGGGTTGCCAGAAACAGGCGGTCGATCCGGCGGTTGACTTCCGACAGCCCGGAGTCCAATCGGCGGTTGACTTCCGCCAACCCGGAATCCATCCGGCGGTTGAGTTCATGTATGGACATCGACAGTTCGGTTATCCGGCCTTCCGTGTAGCCCAGCGTCCGGTCCGGTTCCTGCGGTTCTGCTGCCATATCAATCACACCAAGGCGCCAGTGTGCCGGTCATCCTACCAGTCTCGGGCCGCTGGCTCCATTGTAACACGGCCCGGCCCGTTGGATATTTGTCCAATGACTAGCAAAGGGGATACAATCGGGGCCGGCGCTCCCCCAGCCAGTTGGGGTCCGACGCCGTGTTGAATCATCCCAAGAATACGAAGGAGTGACGATATGTCCACTGAAGAGGAGGCCCGCGCCTTTTTGCAGGAGACTGCCCAAAGCCGGGGGTACACCCTGGAAATGCACCGGATAATGGCCCTGGCCGACTTGGAATGGGCCCGGAAGTACGGCGATTTCATAGATGCCACCTACACCGGGCAGCGGACGTTGGACCGCAAGACCAAGGAGTTGCTGCAAATTGCGGTAGAGGCGGCCCTGCGCGCCGACGTGGAGCAGATTCAGGCCCACGTGCGGGTAGCCCTGCAGGAGGGAGCTACTCCCCAGGAGATTTTGGAGGCGTTGCAGTCGGTGATCATGCCCATGGGGGCCCTGGCCTTTCGGCGGGGCTTGCAGGCCTGGGCTGCGGAAACGGGGTTTCAACCGTTGGAGGAGTAAGGCCCGGGTTTGGCCGCACTCCCGGATTGGTCCCCGTCACTCCCGCCTTTCACCCGTCATTCCCGCGAAAGCGGGAATCCAGAAGGTGCATGGGGCCGCCCATCGATGCGACTGGACCTCACCCCCATCCCAACCTTCCCCCGTCGAAGGGGAAGGGGTTTGTCCTATGCGCCTAAAGGAGTCTGTCATTCCGGCGGAGGCTGAAATCCAGGGTGATGGTTCGACAGGCTCACTATGAGCGGACGAAAACGCTCCCTCAGCGTTCCCACTGCACCGGGTTACGCAGCACACCGATGTCGTTGATTTCAATCTCGCAAACGTCGCCGTCCTTCATGTTCTCCGGCTCGCCGTCGGTGCCCATCCACAGGATGTCGCTGGGGTAGAGGGTCATGTACCGGCTTATCCGGCTGATGTAGTGGCGAATGCTGAAGATGGCGTCCTTAACGTCGTACTCAACCACCACCCGTCCGTTGAGGCGGACAGTGCAATGGAGAGTGTCCGGGTCCAGGCCGGTGACGATCCAGGGGCCCATGGGGTTGAAGGTATCGGCGTTCTTGGCCCGCCAGTTGGTGCGGTCGCCCCGCTGCCAGGTGCGCTCGCTGACGTCGTTGCCGATGGTGTAGCCGAAGACGTAGTCCAGGGCCTCGGACTCGGGGATGTTCTTGCCCTGCTTGCCGATGACCACCGCCAATTCGCCCTCGTACTGCACCAGTTCCGTGGCGTCCTTGGGCACAATGATGGGCGACTCGTGGGGGGTGAGGGCGGTGATTCCCCGGTAATTGACATCGGCGTGGGGCGGGAAATGGGGTTCCTCCCCCCGGGTGGCGGCCATCTTGGTTATGTGGTCCCGGTAATTGATGCCGGCGGCGTAAAAGGTCTTGGGGATTAACGGGACATCCAGCTTGACCGAGCTGAGGGCGTGGGTGTTGGTGGTCCGAGTGTAACCCTCGAAGGGATTGCCCAGGACTTCAACGACGTTGTCTCCCTCGATGACGCCGTAGGAAATCCGGTCTCCCGATTGGAACCTGCACCATATCATTGCCTTCGCTCCTTGGTTGTGCTTTGGGAGGTCTTGACTCTCCCCCTTTAGGAAAGGGGGACTAAGGGGGATTTCCCCATCACCGAGAGAATCCCGGCCCCCCGGCTAGACTATTTTTCCCACTGCACCGGGTTGCGCAGCACGCCGATGTCGTTGATTTCAATCTCGCAAACGTCGCCGTCTTTCATGTTCTCCGGCTCGCCGTCGGTGCCCATCCAGAGCACGTCGCCCGGGTAGATGGTCAGGTACTGGCTCATCTTGCTGATGTAGTGGCGCACGCTGAAGATGGCGTCCTTGACGTCGTACTCCCCTACTACCCGTTCATTGAGCCGGATGGTGCAGTGGAGGTCGTCGGGTTCCAGGCCGGTGACGATCCAGGGGCCCATAGGCTTGAAGGTGTCGGCGTTCTTGGCCCGCCAGAAGGTGCGGTCGCCCCGCTGCCAGGTGCGCTCGCTGACGTCGTTGCCGATGGTGTAGCCTAAGACACAGTCCAACGCCTCTTCTTCCGAGACGTTCCGGCACTGTTTGCCAAAGACCACCACCAATTCGCCCTCGTACTGCACCAGTTCCGTGGCGTCTTTGGGCACGATGATTGGCTTTTCGTGGGAGGTCAGGGCGTTGTTGGCCCGGTAGCCCACGTCGGCCTTCTCCGGAAATACCGGCGTCTCGCCCCGGCGTTCCGCCATCAGGGTTATGTGCTCCCGGTAGTTGATTCCGGCGGCGTAGAAGGTGGAAGGGATGACCGGGACTTCCAACTGCACCGCGCTCAAGGGTTGGGTGTTGGAGGTCTTGGTGTAACTCTCGAAGGGGCTGCCGGAGACTTCGGTGACGTTGTCTCCCTCAATAATGCCGTAGGATACCTGGTCTCCCGAGCGGAACCTGCACCACTTCATGGCTATCTCTCCTTGGTATTTTCATTCGTAGTTGGGTGGTATCCCAATTCTTGCATCAAGGGCAGCTACGGTCAAGCTGCCCTGCCGGTGGCGCCCAGGAACACCTCCGTCATGCCCGCGTAGGCGGGAATCCAGGAATAGAGGGTGGGGAGACGACCAAGTTGAGAAGACCATAACCAATACTTGGGGAACTCTCGTCAAGCACCGGCTGAGCTCGAACCGGGAAACTGCTACGGGAGCCGTAAGTTGATGCTTGAGCGGGACTCTGGATTCCCGCTTTCGCGGGAATGACGGGGTACGGTAGTGAGAACGCTTATTGCCTTGCCTCACGCCCTGGATTGCTGCCCAATCTTCAACGGGGCAGACCCTGGGCCGGAGCGACGGTTGGCGCGGATGATAAAATTGACCCAGCAAATCTACTCATAGGGAGGACACATGCGACTGGAAGGCAAGACCGCCATGATAACCGGGGCGAGCCGCAATATTGGGGCCCACGTCGCCCGTACCTTCGCCCGGGAAGGGGCGGACCTGGTGTTGAACACCCGCAGCAGCCAGCCCGAACTGGAATCGGTGGCGGCGGAGTGCCGCGAACTGGGGGTGAACACCCACATCGTCATGGGCGACGTGGCCGACCCCGACCGGGTGGACGAGATGGTGCAGGAGGGCATCGACGCCCTGGGCAAGATAGACATCCTGGTCAGCAACGTGGCCATACGCCCCCACAAGCCCATCCTGGAGGTCTCCAACGAGGAGTGGCAGCAGGTGATGGGCACCAACCTGTTCCCGGCCTTCTACCTGGTGAAGGCGGTGCTGCCGGGGATGATGGAGCGGCGCAATGGCAGCATCATCGCCCTGGGAGGCCAGTCGGCCATTACCGGGCGGCCCGATACCATCTCCGTCACCACCGCCAAGACGGGACTGCTGGGAATGATACGGGCCATCGCCGCCGAGATGGCCCCCTACAACATCCGGGCCAACATGGTCAACCCCGGCTCCACCGATACGGAGCGGCGTTCCCCGGAGTGGTATCCCGAGTTTCAGGAGGTGCCCCGGGGCTCCGATGCCCACATGAATTCCATTCCCATGCGGCGTCAGGGCACCGTGGACGACATTGCCAACGCCTGCCTGTTCTATGCCTCGGACGAGTCGGGTTACATCACCGGAGACCGCATGAACGTGGTGGGAGGGCGGTATATCCTTTAGCCTCGGCGGGCCAGCAAGTGCTTGCCCCCTTGAAGGGGGGAAGAGTTAGAGAGGGGGTGAAACCGCTGGGAAACGCCAATGGTCGGGGCGACTGATGGCGACAGGCTTCACTCCAATCCAGACCCCCGGTTGGACGCCTCTACCTGCTACGGAAGAAAGTGGCCCCAGCCCTGGATTCCCGCTTTCGCGGGAACGACGGGTTGGAGCGGGGGAACAGGACTAGTCCTGTTCCCCCACCTGGCTCCACACCAGGCTGGCCGCGCCCACCATCCCCACCGAATCGCCCAACAGGCTGGCGGCCAAGCTTACGTCCCGGTGGCGCTGGCTCATGGAGCGGGACAACATCAGCGAGTTAATCCGGGGAATGAGCCCCAGGTCGGTTAGGCCCCTGGTGACGCCGCCGCCCAGGACCACCAGGTCGGGATTGTAGACATGGAGCACGTTGGTCAACCCCACCGAAAGGGCCGTCACCACGTCTTCCACGATGCCCTGGCATAGGGGGTCGCCGTGCCCGGCGGCCCCAAACACCAACTCGGAGGTGATGGCTTCCGGGGATAAGTCGTTCAACGAGGACGAGTCCCACCCGCCAGCCGCCAGTCGGGAGCGGGCGATGCGGGCGATGGCGTGTCCCGAGGCCAGGGCTTCCAGGCATCCGCTGCTGCCGCAGGTGCAACCGGGGGCGTCGCTGCGCCAATCGATAGCCATGTGGCCCACCTCGCCGGCCAGCCCGTGGGCGCCCAGGAACATCCGCCCCTGGTCCACCACGCCGCCGCCAATGCCGGTGCTAACCGTAACGTAGACCAATGTGTGGGGAGGGTTGCCCTGGCGGGTCGCCTCCAGCCCGGCCCCGTAGTAGAACTCTCCCAGGGCCGCCAGGGTGGCGTCGTTGCCCACGAATACCGGGTACCCCAGGGCCGGCTGCCACAGGTCCTTGAGCGAAAGGCCGTTCAGGGGCGTCAGGTTGGGAGGGTCGTGCAGGGTGCCCGTTGCCTCGTCCACCGGCCCGGCGGCAGCGATGCCCACGCCGGATATGGAGTGTACCTGGCACCAGTCCATCGCCTGGTGCAACACCCCCTCGGCGTCTCCCAGGAGTTGCTCCCGGGAACCGCCAGGGACGTTTGCAACCCGGTTCTGCCAGAGTATTTCGCCCTGCCGGTCAATTGCCGACGCCCGGAACCAGGTGCCGCCCCAGTCTACGGCCAGGGCCACTTGGGTAGAGGTGGTCATGCGCTTCCTCGCTGCCCTTTGGCTAGGTGATGCTGCCCTCGGGCCGACCCAAGTATACCATCGCTGCCGTTGGGTGGATGGGAAAGGTGGCCTGCAACCCCCCCACTCTTGGCGGGCCTGCCTGACCAGTCCCGAGAGACCCTTTGTTTCACCCGTCATTCTCGGCCCTTCCCTCGTCATTCCCGCGAAAGCGGGAATCCAAGGGCTGGGGTGGCGGCTAGCCCCCCTTTCGCTAAAGGGGGAGGCAACAGGGTAGCTCAATAATCGAAAGACCCTGGGTGGGCCCGCAGACCCCGCTCATGGTGGGCCCGTCGGCCCCGCTCACGGGGAACCCGTCGGGCCGTCCGCCGAAGCTGTCAGCAGCCGGTCAATGGCGGCCCGCAATGCGTCCGGGGCAATCGGGCCCACGAACTTCTGCCGCACGACGCCTTGCCGGTCGATGAAGAACTTCTCCGGTATGCCCCGCACGCCGTAGTCAATGGCAATGGCGCCCGTTTCATCCATGCCGTGGGGGTAGGGAATGCCCACGCTGCGGGCGAATTCCTCGGCGGCCTGCCGTTGGTCCCAGATGCCAACTCCCACGAACTCCACCGGCTGTCCCGCGTATTCCCGGTAGACCTGGTCCAGGGTGGGCGCTTCCTGGCGGCAGGGCCCGCACCAGGAAGCCCAGAAGTCCACCAACACCGCCTGGCCCCGCAGGTCGGCCAGGGACAGCGTTTCTCCATCCAGCAGCTCCAGGGTGAAGGGGGACGCGGTGTCCGCCGCCACCGCTATCTCGCCGAATTCCTGGTTGACCCCGAAAGCAGCGGGACTGCCACCCCTTTCGTAGGCGGCCCAGCCCAGCAACGACAGGAAGGCGATGACCGGAAGGGCGCTGCCCAATAGAATCCAGTTGCGTTGGCTCAAGCGGGGTCTCCCAGGATGCGGGCTTTCAGTTCCTCCCGGCGGGTCTGGTGCTCCGACTCGGAGAGTTGCCCCCGCAGGAACTGTTCGTCCAGGGCCGCCACCGACTGCACCAGGGCCTGCCGGTCGGCTGGGGCCGCCATTTCCTGGGATGGGGCGGCTGCGGCCACCACCGCTGTGCCCCGGGGGGCCATCAGTCCGCCATAGAGCAGCGAGAACGCCAGTACCACCCCAAGGGCCACGGGAATGATAATTTGCCAGAGACTTTCTTGTCCCAGCATATTCCCCACTTGGGACAGCAGGCTGGGTTGAGGCAAGCCGGATAGGGTGACCATCAAGTCCTGTCCTGGGGCGAAATCTCTTCCCTCCCATACCCGGTACTCCGAGCCGCCTATATTCGCCGTGGGACGGGCCGGCAGGGGCGACACCTGGATATCCCCCAGCTTCCCGGGCGCCAGCACCTGGTACACCGCCGCACCCTGGATGAGGCCGTCCCGGTAGGTGACCGACTCTCCATCGTAGGGGAAACTGAAGGTGTAGCTGATGCTGTGCTCGCCGGGGGCGATGGGGGCAATCATGGCGAAGCCGGAGCCCATGGGAATGACCCGGCCTCCGGTCAGGTCGGTCTGCACGTCCAATTCCTCGGCCCCGGCGGGCAGAGAGAACCGCAGGAAGCTGAACTGCCCCGTGCCGGCCAGGTTGGTCAGGTCCGGCACCAGGGTGCGGTCGCTGCGGTTGGCCAGGTTCAGCAGCCCCACCGCCGCCAGCCGCCGCTCCTCCTCCCTTATATCGGCAATGATTAGGGCCTGCTGTTCCACCTGCACCACCGAGAGGTCCTGGGTTGCCTCGTAGACGCTGATTTCCAAGGGTTGGGCCAGGTCTTGCGGACCCAGCAGGGCGTTGTAGCGGTTCCCCTGGTAATCGGACACTACCGCATAGCTGGATACGCCCGCCAGGGGCACATCGTCGAACTGAAAGTCACCCGAGGCGTCGGTAACGGTCTCGGCGGTGGAGGCCAACCCGCCGGTGTCGGCCAGAGAATGGAGGGACACCGTAACTCCCGAAGGAGGCGGAGCATCGGCGGTGCCGTTGACCAACGTACCCTTCAGGACGGCCTGCTCCTGGGCCGCCACGGTTGGCGAGAGGGCGAGTATCACCCCCAACGTTAGCAGGGCGGCCAGCAGAGCAGCGGTCGACAGAAGTGGCGGCTTCACTGGCCCGGCTCTCCAGGCCGGTCCGGGTCGGTGGGGCCGGGTGGGCGGCTGCCCTCCCGTTCATTGGCGCGCGAAGCATCCGCCGCGACGCTGCCATCGGGGTTGACGCCGTTGTTGCCGCTGCCGGACCGTCCGGTCCGGGCGGCGAGTATTTCCGCCTCCAACGCCTCCGATTCTCCCAGCCGCTGGTCCTGCTCCCACAGGACTTGAGCGGCCTGCAGCCGGTAGTTTAGAAGCTGCTCCCGGTACTGTTCCTCGGGAACATTGCCAAGTTGGTATTCCAATTGCAGGGTGCGTATGGCATCGTAAATGGGTTGCGTGTTGGCGCTGGTCGACGCATCGGCTCCGACGGTGGGCCCAACTCTCCTGCCGAAGCGGGACCTGAAGAAGGGGTAAAGCGTTACCACGGCGCTCAGTACCGCCAGGGCTACGCCAATCACAATCGCCATATCATCGACCTGCTTGAACGCCTCCGGGCTGGCCCGCTGCGCCGGAAGTTGCCCCGCTGTTAAGCAAGGGTGGCCCGCGATCCCGAGGGGGCCGGGACTGGCGCTGCGGCCCGCTCCCGGCTGCGCTCCGGCCACAGCGATACCACCGTTCCCAGTACCAGCACCGGTCCGGCGACCCACATCCACCACACCAGGGGGTTGACCAGAATGCGGAAGCCCACCGCGCCGTCGGCCAGGTTTTCGCTGGGAACCACGTAAAAGTCCTCCACCGGCGTGGAGTGGATGGCCGCCAGGGTGGACGCCATATTGAAGGCGGGATAGAAGGTGCGCACGGGCTCCATCACCTTCAGAAACTCGCCTCCCCGGTACACCTCCACCGTGGACACGAACTCGGTCCGGTCGGACTTGGCGGTGGCGGCGCTGCCGATGTAGCGCAGTTCGTAGTCCCGGATGGTGAAGCTCTCCCCGGGTTCCAGTATCACGTCCCGCTGCATCTCGAAGAAGGAAGCTCCCAGAACTCCTAGGGCTACCATAACTACCGAAAGATGGACGATGTAGCCTCCGTAGCGGGGCCGGTTGGCCGAGACCAATCGTAGGAAGGCCAGCAGGTAGTTCTCTCCCGACCCGCGATGACGGGAACGGGCGCCCCGCCACCACTCCAAGCCGATGCCGGTGGCTACCAGGGCGCTCAACGCGAAGCCAATCAGGGCGAACTGTTGGCGCATACCCAGGGCCAGCAGCAGGGCGACCACCACTATGGCCGCGGCAGCGGGCCAGAACAACGCGCGGCGCAGGCTGGCGAAGTTGGCCCGTCGCCAGGGCACCAGCGGGCCCACGCCCATCAGGAAGAGCAGCCCCAACAGCAGCGGGCCGTTCACCTGGTCGTAGAAGGGGCGGGCGATGGTGATTTCCTCGTTGGCCCCCAGCCGGGAAATCAGGGGGTACACCGTGCCCCAGAGGGTGACGAAGGCGATGCCCAATAGCAGCAGGTTGTTGACCAGGAAGGCCGCCTCCCGCGAAAGCATCGAGTCCAGGTTTTGGGCGCTGCGCAGCAGGTTGTACCGCCAGAAGAAGATGGCGAAGGGCACAATAACCCCTACCGCCAGGAACAGCAGGAACACCCAGCCCAGGCTGGAAGCCCCGAAGGAATGCACCGAGGGGACCGGCCCGCCCCGGTTCATGAACATGCCGTAGAGGGCCAGGGCGAAGGCCACGTTGATAAGCACAATGTTCCAGGTGCGGAACATGCCCCGCCGCTTCTGCACCATGATGGAGTGGACGAAGGCGGTCAGCCCCAGCCAGGGCATGAAGGCGGCGTTTTCCACTGGGTCCCAGAACCAGAACCCGCCCCAGCCCAGGATGGTGTAGGCCCACCAGGAGCCCAGCAGCAGCCCGCTGGCCAGCAACCCCCAGGTTATGATGCCCCATACCCGGCCCGGGTCCACCCATTCGTCCCGGGTCTTGCCCCCAATCAGGGACCCCAGGGCGAAGGCGAAGGGTATGCTGATGCCGATGAGTCCCGACATCAGCGCCGGGGGGTGGAAGAACATGCCGAAGTGGGTCAACAGGGGGTTGATGCCCTGGCCGTCGGGCGGAGTAATGGGCAGTTTATCGAAGGGGTTGGCCATGAAGCCCATCACCGCCAGAAAGAAGGTCTGGATTACCATCAGCACGGCGGCGGTATAGGGCAGGGTGTCCCGCACCTGCTTGGGGGCCAGCCACAGGGCCAGCGCCGACATGACCGACAGGATAAAGGCAATGTACAGCAGGGAGCCCTCGTTGCCGGCGTAGAAGGCCACCCAGGTGAAGATATTGGGCATCGCCAGGTTGCTGTGGGCGGCGACGTAGGCCACCTGGAAATCGCGGCTGATGAAGGCCCCCACCAGGCTGAGGGTGGAGACCAGCATTACGAAGGCCAGCAGGTAGACCGCCTGCTGGGAACTGGCAATCAGGGCCGGCACGCCCCGTACCCGGCCCACCACCGAGCCGATGGCGGCGTAGGATGACAGGGCCAGGGCTATCCAGAGGGAAATTGCGCCCAGATCAGCCATGTTGTTCCGACCCGTCCTCCCGCCGTTCTTGGGGGCCGTCGCTGGAAGGTGCGGGAGGGTCGCCGGAGGTTGAATCCGGTAGGCCGCCAACCTCAAGCCGGGCCAATTCCTGGTCCACCCTCGCCAGGTATGGTTGCAGCCCTGCGTCGGCGGTCAAAGCGGGCGCCAGGGCAGTCGCCCGCCGCCCGGACATGGCCCGTAATACCATTACTCCAGCGCCCAGCAACGCCCCGATGCCCACCACTGGGAACAGCCAGGCTACCAGGTTCAACCCCGACTTGGGTGGGAAGGCCACTATGTCCCGTCCGTAGCGCTGGGCAAAAAACTCAAGAATCTCCTCCGGGCTCTCCCCGGCGGCCAACTTCTGCCGCACCACCTGGCGCATCTGCCGGGCGATGGGCACCTGGGCCTGGTCGATGGTCTCCGCCGGACAAACCGGACACATGATGCTGCGGTCGATGGCCTGGGCTTGGGCTTCATCCCAGGCCGGGGATTGCTGGGGCATGGTGTCCGGGCCAGGCGACTGGGCCTGGGCCAAGCCGGCCGCCAGGGCCCAGAGCATAACCGCCCCCAACAGCACGGCGATATATCCGGCGATTTGTTTGCGTTCCATCTTAAAGAGAGCTTGTTCTGAAACCCCGAAGAATCGGACAGTCCTGGGTAACTGGTTCTTACGTCAAAGCCCTTCAGTTGCTAGATTAACGATTCCAGTTTTTCGACGAACCGTTCCACATCATGCAAGCCGGACTCAATCTCGCGGGCGGGAGACCAGTTCTCATAAAAGTTGACGTGCAGGCTTGATGCGACCCCGAAGAGGGTGAATATCTGGGTATCGCCGGTTTCCTGGACCATCCTGTCCACGGCCTGCCGAAGCAAAAAGTGGCTATGGTGCTGCCAACCCCGTTGGTCGGCGACGGCTTTAACCATCTGTGCCGCCGCGCCCCAACCCTTCTCAGAAGCTTGCCTGGTGTCCCCGGCGGCAAATTCCTGTTTTGCTTGGTCCAATAACTCCCTTGCGGATGCCCGGTACGTTGGGGTCTGCATAGACCACTCCTGGAACTGCGAAATTGTCATTGACTTGCTGCGGCAGCGGCTAATGGCAGCTTGAGATGGTATAGGCTACCAGTAATAGTATACATGAGGTTGATCCAGCCAAGAGATGGGTTGCGCATTCCTCTCCCAGAACAATCGCGTTTGGGGCCGGCGCCCAGGAAGGTGGCGCATCAGTGACAACGTTTGCGCCCTACCATTTCTGGATTCCCGCGAAAGCGGGAATGACGATGGAGACAACTGGCAATTCGTGCTCCCGCCGGAAAGCCGGTGGCGGAAGGGGTCAAGTTCTCTCCCCCCAGATTGGGAAGAGCTAGAGAGGGGGTGAAGGTCGTCGGCCCGCCCCACTCCTGTGAGTATGGACGGATGCCCTCCTGGGCTAGGGGCAGACCTCAAGGCGGTTCCCCTGCAAACAGTTCACCACGTATTCGGAGACCATCTTAATCTCGTCGGGAGTGAGCAGCTTGGAGAAATTGGGCATTATGATGATGCCGGCGTTCATAAAGCTCTGAATTCCGGCTACGTTCATCGCCCGCACCACCGGGTCGGTCAGGTCGGCGGGAACGGCGGGAGTGTAGCCGTAGCTATCCATCATCTTTTGCAGCACCGGCCCGTCGCCAAGGCCCTGCTCTCCGTGGCACATGGCGCAGTTGACCTGGAACAGGTGCGCGGCGTCGTTGCCGAAGGATGTAGCTTGGGGCGGCGGGTACCAGGCCACGGCGCTGGCCGGAACGCTCAGACGGGGCGGCTCGTGGGCCTTGAAAGACTGCTGGTAGTGCATTTCGTAGAAGATGTCCAGGGGGTATGACCCCTGGGAACATCCCACCGCAGCCACTATGCCAGCCAACAGGGCCAGCCCAAGGAGGTATTTTCTCCCCCAGGATGTTCTCCCCAGAGCCTTCACCATTTCCCAACGCCGTGCTGACACTTTTATCCTACTACGTTCCTCAGATAGCCGGTTGCCGCGAGCCCTGCGGTTAAGACTCGCGCTTGACTTCCACCGCTCCCGCATCACCCAGGATGCCCTGGACCCGGTCCAACCGGTCCTCTTCGACGTTCACCAAGACGCCGATGTATCCGTCGGTAATCCGGGTATCGTACAGCCCCAGCTTGAACTTGGGCAGGCGGGACTCGAAGATAATTCCCAGGACGGTGAACAGGATGGCCCCCAGCATGGTGCCTTCGTAGCTAACAATGGCCATGGGGGGCAGGGACAGGATGGGCTTGCCGCCAGTGACCATAGGGTAGGCCACCTGGGTCATGGATGTAAGCAGGATGCCCGAAGTCAACCCCAACAGGGCTCCCACGAAGGGGAAGATGTACAGCCGATGCTTCTCTTCCCGCTCGCCAAAGGCACCCTCCGGGTAGGGAGAGTCGGTCAGGAAGTCGTAGTCCTGCTCGTCAATGCCCGCCGCCTTCAGGGCGTCCCCGGCGTCGGCTGCGGCATTGGGGTTGTCGTACAGTCCCAAAATAGGACGTATTGCCATCGTTGTTTCTCCTGCTCTTCCCACCTTGGGGGAAGGGGTTTACTTTCTATTTCAAAAGCGTCTGTTGTACTTTACCCCAGCTCTATCCCAAAGGGGAGAGGGGGCAAAGTCCCTTCCTCCTTGATGGGGGAAGGTTAGGATGGGGGTGATTCTTCGTGGTGCGGTTGCTAGTCCTCACGGAATACAGCGGGAACGACCCGCCGCCCCACCTGCACTTCGGTGCGGAGAATCTCCCCCTCTTTGATGTCGTACAAAGGCACCAGGGGCATGACCCGGCTGAACAGCAGCATGAACATGGACACCAGCGCAAAAGTGGCCCCCACGATGATACATTCGGCGGGACTGGGTATGTAGCCGTTCCAGGTAAAGGTAAAGACCTGCTTGTTCACCAGGCCGGGCACGATAATCAGGTAACGCTCCAGCCACATGCCGATGTTCACCGAGATGCAGGCGGTGGACATAATCCACAGATTGCGCCTGCCGGTGCGGCTCAGCCAGATGGCCACGGGTATGAAGTAGGTGGTGCCCACGAAGATGTAGCTCCAAATGTGGAAAGGCCACTGGGTGAACTGCAGGGCGCGTACCGCCACTTCGTCGGCTTCCCGTCCGTAGATGCCGAAGACCACTTCCATGACGAAGAAGTAGAACCAGCCCGTCGCCACCACGATGAGCAAACGCCCCAGGGCGTCGATGTGCTCGTGGCGGATGTAGTCCTGCCAACTGTACATCCAGCGCAGCAGAATCATAACGAAGGCCACCGCCGAGACGCCGGAGTGGACCGCGCCCACCACGAAGTAGGGGGCGAAGATGGTGGAATGCCAGGTCTTGACTGCCATCGCCATTCCGAAGTCCCAGGACACTATGCTATGCACCGAGACGAACACGGGCAGGATGAGGGCCGACAGCAGGATTCCGGCGATAATCTGCAACTTCCACTGGCGGGCGTTGCCCTCCCAGCCCATGGCCAGCAACGAGTATACCCGGTGGGCTATGCCGGTGGTGTGGTCCCGCAGCACCGCAAAGTCGGGGACCAGCGCAATCAGCACAAACAGGGTGCTGGAGGTCAGGTAGGTCAGGATGGCGCTGGGGTCCCACACCAGAGGCGTGCGAATGTTGGGCCACAGGCCCCGGGCGAAGTCGTAGGGGAACACCCAGTACAGGATACGCCAGGGCCGCCCGGTATGGACGATGGGCATGGTCATGGCGGTCATCAGCGAGAAGATGGTCAGCACCTCGGCAGCCCGGGTAGCCGGTCGGCGCCACTCCGCTTTGGCCAGGCGCAGGATGGCCGAGAGCATCACTCCGGCGTGGCTGATGCCAATCCAAAATACGAAATTGGTGATGAAGAACCCCCAGGCTGTGGGACGGTTCAATCCGGTAATGCCCAAGCCTCGATCCACCATCACGCCGATGGTTATGGCCGCCGACAAGACTATCAGGCCCAGGATGCCAACGGTGGGCCAGAACCACCGGGGTGGCTCCAGTATGGACCGAAGCAACGCCCGGTTAACCTCGGTTGGCTCCAGGACTCTACCTTCCTGCATGGGGCTCCTTCTGGCGGTGTATCCCCACCCGTGTGGGGTAAGTTGGCTCCAAGACTCTACCTTCCTGCATGGTGGCGGTCTATCCCCGCGTTTGCGGGGTATTATTAAGCCGAAGTGGAGTCTGCCTTCCCTTAACTTTAGCTGTGCCCGTCAACTGCTCTTCCTTGACAAGTATTTTTTGCTATTCCGGCTTGGCCAGCACCAAGTATTCTCCCCGGATGAGGGTATCCATGTGCTGGTACATGGCCCCTTCCTTGGTCTCCCAGATGGACATTATGGGCAACAACCGGGCGGCCAATAGGAAGATGAACGCCACCGCCCCCAGACCGCCGATGACAATCAGCACGTCCCACGGGTCGGGATAGACCGGCGGGGGCACCCGGGTGAGGATGGGTTCGTACACCTCTCCCACGTTGAAGGAGCCCACGAAGGTGCGGACGTTATATAGTAAACATCCTCCCAACGCCGACAGTCCGGCCAGGGGCGGACCCCAGGCGCTGCGGCGTACCGGGTTCCATATCATCAGAAAGAAGGGAATGAAGAAGGTGAACAGAAGCTGGAACCAGAAAACGCCGCTGTAAGACTGGAATATGAAGTACCTGATGATGTTCTGCTCCACCTCCAAGCGTCCGTACCAGAAGGTGACGAAGAAGGCGAAGAGGTGGTAGGTCCACAGCAGGGTCAGGCCCAGCAGTATCTTGCTGGCGGACCAGAATGGAGATATGCCGATGTACTCACCGTACCCGCCGAAGCGGCGCATGATGAACAGAATAATCAGAATAAGTCCGAGACAAGACTGGAACCCCAGTATGGTGTACAGGGGGGGAAGGATGGAGTCCTTCCAACCCGGCACCAGGCTCATGGCGTAGTCGGTGACCACCAGGAACTCCACGAAGATTAGCATCATGAAGTAGAGCCCGCCCAGGATGGCCAACCCTGCTTTCTGGTGCAGCCACTGTTTCTTGGTGCCGTACCAGTGCCCGGCCAGCAGCGTGTAGACCCAGCGGCGGAACCCGGTGGTCAGCAGCCGTCCCTGGGCCATGTCGGGCAGGGCCGACAGCCATAGGATGACCAGGGCGGCTAACGCCAGGGAGACGATGCCCAGCATGTCCCACCAGTGGGGCGCTCCCAGGGGCACGCCCGACATGCCCAGCCAGATAGAGCGGCGGGCCGCCATTGCCCCGTGTTCGCCGGCCACGTAGGCCACGTTCTGAATGGGGGGTAGGGCCAGCATCACCGGGATGAACATCACGACATTGAGCACGCCCACCACGGCGAACAGCTCGGAGACCCGGGACACGGGCCGGCGCCAGTGGCTCTTGGTAAACCGGAAGGCCACCGCCACCAGCGGCGCTGAGGCGGTTATCATAAATACAAAGGAGAATATTGCCATGTAGTAGCCCCAGGGGGCGGTGTCGGCGAACCCCCAGGTACTGGCCTTGGCGACGAAGCCGATGATGCCCAGCACGAAGAGTATCCCGGCCACCGCCAAGGCCAGGGTGAATACCCCGGACCGGGAGGAAATCTTGCCCATCAGGTCCCGGGCGGCAGAGCCCGGGTCGGGAAAGACCCATATACCCTCGTTATGGTGTCCGTTACCGCTACTAGCCATGCGCCTGGGCATCTCCCGGAGGGAATTGCTCCACCTTCTTCAGGTAGACCACGTTGGGTTTGGTGTTCAGTTCTTCCAACAACAGGTACCCGCGAGTCGTCCGCTCGTCCTCGTGGTGAATGTTGTGGGCGTTGACATCGTCGAAGTAGGGGCGAATCTGGGCCCCGGCGTCGTTCTGGTCGCCGAACATCAGGGCGTTGGTGGGGCAGGCCTGGGAGCAGGCCGGCGAGTAGTTGCCCTGCTTCAGCTTCTGGTCGTCCAGGCGACCGCCCTCCTGGCGCTCCACCTTCAACTCGCCCCGGCGCAGCCGTTGCAGGCAGAAGGTGCATTTCTCGGTGATTCCCCGGGTGCGCACGGTGACATCCGGGTTTAGCTGGTTGTGCAGCCGCTCCGGCCAGGTGGGATGCCAGAAGTTGAAGAACCGCACCTGGTAGGGGCAGTTGTTGATGCAGTACCGGGTGCCCACGCAGCGGTTGTACAACTGCACGTTAAGGCCCTCGTTGGTGTGGTAAGTGGCGAAAACCGGACACACCGGCTCGCAGGGAGCGTTCTCGCAGTGCTGGCACAGCACCGGCATGAAGCGGGCCTTGATATTGGGGTACTCCCCCTCCCAGTAACGCTCGATGCGGATCCATTCGTAGGCCCGTTTCTCCAGGAAGGCCTGCTTGGTGTTGATGGGCAGGTTGTTCTCCGCCTGGCAAGCCACCACACAGGCCTGGCAGCCGGTGCACTTGTTCAGGTCTACGACCATGCCCCATTTGTGGTCGACTCTGGTTGTTACCATTATTCTAGTCGCCCTTCTCCGCTAGTGCCCATTCCCGCCGACGGTCTTGAAAACCTCTTCAGCCGAGGTCAGACCAATCTCCCGAGCGGGGAAAGACCCTTCAAACTTGGATATGTTCATGCTCTGGCCCGTGGGAACGATGCGTACCCGGTGGCTGGCCCAGGCCAGCGCCCCGGAGCCCTGCACTTCCTGGATATTCAGCAGATTAAGAACGTTGGAACTCTCCCGAGAGTCCCCGGCGGTGGCGTAGCTGGAACCGCTCTGGTGGCCCTGTCCCAGGGGCACGCCCACCACGTTGGGCGGCATGGCCGGGTTGGGGTACACCAGGGCCATGATGGAGTCCCGGGAAGACTCGACCCTGACTATGTCCCCTTCTCGCAGGCCCAGCCGCTTGGCCTGGCCTTCGCTGATGTCCACCCAGGTCTGCCAGGTGACGGTGGTTATCGGGTCGGGAGTCGCCTGGGCCCAGGGGACATGGGCGTTGCGCCCGTCCAGCAGGGTGTTATGGGAGAAGGGCACCAGGTAATAATCACCCGCCGAGGTGGAGAAATCGGCGTTGGCCCCCTTGCCGGCAATCTGGTTGAACAGGCCGTTGGGCGCGGTGACTGAAGGGCCGGTTGCGCCTTCGTCCCACCAACCGCCCTGGCGGAGCATGTTGTTCCAGAACTCGTCGGGGGAAGTGGCGGAAACGGACCCGCGTCTCATGTCGAACAGGGCGTCGGAGCTGGCCTTCAGGGCCTCCCGGAAGGAGTTCCAGGGCATGTTGCCGTCGCGGCCCAACTCCTGGGATACGCTCAACAGAATGTCGGCAAAGCTGCGGGGGTCAAGGTCGCTGAGGGGGTTGACCACCGGCTGCTGCACGCCCAGCACCTGGTAGCCCGGCCCCGGTTCGGGAATGTCATCGCCCCAGTCTTCCAGGTACACCCGGTCGGGCAGGACCAAGTCCGCCAGGGAACTGGTCTCGTCCAGGAAGGAGGAAAAGCTGATGAGCATCACGTCGGATTGGGCCAGGGCGCTGCGGAAGCCCACCGACCCCGGCAGCCCGTGTACCGGGTCGGCCTGGTGCACCATGACCAAGCGGGTTGCGCCGCCGCGCATATCATCCACCAGTCCGGTCCAGTCCGGCAGCGAACCCACCTGGGCCGACGCCGGCAGTTCCAACAGCGGGCTGGGGGGGTTGAACCTGATGCCGCCCTGCTGGCCGACGCTGCCCACCAGGTAGTTCAGGGCGTAGATGGCCTCCAGGTTGAACAGGCCGTTGGTGTGGGCCCCGGCGCTGTCGCCGCCCAGGGCGATGCTGGGGCCGTGTCCGGCGAAGTCCCGGGCCAATTCCCGGATGAAGTCGGCAGGGGATTGGCCGCCCAGTATGCCCTCCGGCAGTCCCAGGGACGGCCCTACCCGGTCCGGGCTGAAGTTGTCCAAGGCGGCTGCGCCCTGACCGCCGGTCAGCGCGTCCACGTTCACCCCGGAGGCTTGCAGCCCCTCGGATATGATGACCTGGGCCAGGCTCAGGGCCAGGAAGCCCTCGGTGCCCGGCTGGATGGGCAACCAACGGTCGGCGTTGGCTGCGGTCATGGAGAAGCGGGGGTCTACGTGAATGTGCAGCCCCTCATGATTATCGCGGAACTTGCCGTACTCCACCGACCAACGGGTGGGTGATACCCAGGTGGACAGAAAGTCGGCGCCAAAGGATAGAATCCGGTTGGAGTTGGCAAAGTCGAAGTCGGGCAACAGGTCCTGCCCGAACACGTTCTTTACGGCGGTGCGGTAGGTGCCTTGGTCCAGCGCCTCGAAACCCAGGTGACGCCCCCCGAAAGCCTCGGCGAAGCGGCTGGCAATCAGCCCCAGGTGTCCCCGCAGGGGCTGGGTAATCAGGGTCAGGCCGTTGCCCCGGTCGTTCAACTGTTGCCGCAGCATATCCAGGGCGGTGTCCCAGTCGATGGGTTGCAGTTGGCCGTTTACCCGCCGCATGGGTCCGGACACCCGGTCCGGGTGGTAGAGGGCCTGCAGGCCGCCGTCGCAGCGGGCGCTCTGCTTGCCCTGGTTGGTGGGGTACAGCGGGTTTCCCTGGACCTTCTTGGCCCGGCCTTCCATGACCCGGACCAGGATGCCTTCGTGGGAGGGGCATTGGCGGCACAGGGTGGAGTACCAGTTGTCCCGGCCCTTGACCAGGTCTTCCGGCAATTGCACCGGGCTTTGCGTCCCCAGTTCACTGTCCTGGAATACGTCGCAGGCCACCGCGCCAATTGCGGATATACCCGCCCAAGCCAGGAAATTTCGCCGTGTCAATTTCATACGAAGATGCTCTGCCGCCTTACCTTTTCTGGACTACTTGTGGCAGATGGTGCAGTCGGTGTCGACGTTGTTCTGCCGGTGGCAGTCCAGGCAGGAGCCCATCTTCAGGGACTGACCGGCCTGGGGTTGCACCACCGTCATGCCGGCAACGTCGCCATGACACACGGAACAGGCTTCAGCTATTGGAATGGGCCGCTGGATAACCGGCTGGCTGCCAACGGGCACATTGACCGCAGTCCCGCCCTGGGTCAAGAACCGGATGTGGGCCTCGTGGACGAAGCGCACATGGTCCGGGAGGCGGTGCACCCGTTCCCAGTCGATGGGGTTCCCATCATTGAAGGTGTCCACCACCTTCTGAATTTCGCTCATGTCCGCGTTGGAGGCGCCGGCCAGGTTGGTCTCGTTGATTTGCTTGTGGCAGAAGAGGCAAGTCTCCACCGCCGGCACGGTGGCGGCGGCCCCCTTGGTCACGTTGCGGTGGCAGAACTCGCACTGGATGCCCATGCCCCCTTCCGCCGTAGACCCGGCGTGTACCGTGTGGGGGAAGGCGACGGGTTGAGGCGGTGCGTTGCCCAGCCCAAAGGGTGGGTTGGAAAACCAGGAAATGAAGAGGACTACCACAATAAAGCCGCTAATGGCGGTGACTACCAACCCCACCAGGGCCAGGGGAATCATATTTGCGCTTGGCCGCATCGGCGTTAAATCTCGTCCTGAGTTGTTCTGCGTGGTTGGTTGGGCCGAAAGCACGATAAGTTGTTTGCTTGCCGGAGAGGGCTGCCGGTTAACCCGTTTCCTGAATGGGAGCTGACGGATTGCTTATAGGCGGGTTAGCTATAATAGGAGGCGCTCCCACATCCGGCTGAGGGCCTGGGGGGTCAGAATTACCACGGATGCCATTAGGATTACGGCAAAAACCAACGCCACCAGGGCCAGAAGGGTAAGGGGTATCCGGGCTCGGTTGGCGATGGGGGGTAGGTGCCTGGTCATAACCAGGGACGGGATGAAGGCGTGGGCTATCAATAAGGTAAAGGCAAAACCGATGACGATGGGGAAGTAAATCCACAGCAACGTCAACCAATTGTGGATGTTGACCCAATCGGCGCTGGTGACTTGATTTGGGTCGGCCATTGGCATGATTTCGCCCTGCTAGCTCCCTGGTTCTGCATGGTTGGGTGGGCCGGAAGCGCGATGCGAAAATTATCCGGCTCGAAGCCTAGTGAAAACTATCACAACGTCCTTGGAGTGTCAAGAGTATTTGCCGGCAATCTGTTTCTGTAGGCCACCCGCGCGCCCTATGGTTGTGCCTGGCCAGCGCCGGGGAAGGCTGCCGCTGGCGGCCCGGCCCCGGCAAGCCCGTGAAGAGCGGCGGCTGGGCCGCTCATGGCGAGCTTGGCGAGCCGCGCCCATGCTGTAGGGGAGTACAGCCGCCAGCTCCTACGGGTCCCTCCCTTTACCGGCGGAAGATTGGAGGGCATTGGTTTCCCATCGCGCTTCCGGCCCACCCAACCAGCCCCGGTTTGCGGCGCCCGTCCCTGGGCTATATAATTGAACCATCCCGGGACTCCTGCGCCGCCCATCTGTTAGTTTCAGGAGCAAGGTCTTTGCGCCTCGGCAACCCGCAAGTCAGCCCGTTGAGTCTTATCGCCAGCCCCAAGTCAGGGTTGGGCGCAGCCTATCCGGGGGATATTATAGGCGTCCGTTAGCGTGCATTGGCGTTGGCAGGGGGCATTGGTGTATGCCCCCTCTTTAATTTCAGGCCGAACCCTTCCAAGCCTCGCCGCCGCTTCAGGAATCCAACCTTACTCAGTGTGCCACCGGCCCACCCAACCAGGCGGCGGGGCTTGGGATAAAGGCCCAGGGGGAGTAATGACGCAAGCCAGGACCGACCGTGCTTCCGGACCACCCAACCAGGCGGGTCGAGGCTCCAGGAGGAGGAAGACCCCCACTGCGGCCCAAGACAAGGGATTGCCCGAGGGTATTACCTCCCAGGACCTGGTGGACTTTTACCAGAGAATGGTGTTGGTCCGGACCACCGATGAGCGGGTCTGGATGATGAACCGGCAGGGCAAGGTGCCCATCGCCGCCTCCAGTCAGGGCCACGAGGCCACCCAACTGGGCACCCTGCTGGCCGCCGAGAAGGACGGACGTTGCTTCTTCTTTCCCTACTACCGGGACCTGGCCCTGAAGATGGCCGCGGGCCTCACGCCCACCCAGGTGATGCTGTCCTTCATGGGCAAGTCCGGCGAGCCCTACAGCGGCGCTCGCCAGTTCCCCTTGCAGGGGGCTGACCTGGAGCACAACGTTATACAGATTTCCAACGTGGTCAGCGCCGGTCTGACCCAGGCCGCCGGCTATGCCCTGGGCTGCCGGATGATGGGCGATGATACGGTGGTGTTGGTCTACTTTGGCGACGGGGGCACCAGCCAGGGAGAGACCCACGAGGCCATGAACTTCGCCGGGGTACACAAGCTGCCCATCGTGTTCGTCTGCGAAAACAATCACTACGCCATCTCCGTGCCCCAGGCCAAGCAGATGGCGATTACCGACGTGGCCAGCAGGGCCGAGGGCTACGGGTTCCCCGGATTTGTGGTGGACGGTATGGACCTGGTTTCCGTGTACGAGGCTACCCGGGAAGGCATCATCCACGCCCGCGCCCAGGGGCCGGTGCTGCTGGAGATGAAGCTGGAACGCTTCATGCCCCACACCACCGATGACGATGACCGCCGCTACCGCCCGGCGGAAGAGGTGGAGCAGGCCCGGCTGCGGGACCCGGTGGTCACCCTGGCCCAGCAACTGGTGGAGCAGGGGGACCTCACCGAGGAGCAGGTGGAGCAGATTAAGGCCGGGGCCCTGGATGCAGTCAATGAGGCTACCGACTTCGCCGATGCCGCCATCCCCCCCGATTCTTCCACCCTGCACGACAACGTCTATGCTCCTTAATTTCCCCAGCTCCAACGGAGCTTGAGAATGCCGTAAAGTAACCGAGAGAGGTTATGCAATGGGAGTAACCCACGTAACCGTGGCCATACGGAACCCGGCTGAACCCGACCGAGTTTGGGAAGGACCCTTCCTGGTAGACACAGGTGCGGTCGATTGTCTCGTGCCCAGACCGCACCTGGAGGCCATTGGCCTCATACCCCTGGGACAACGAACATACGGTTTGGCCGATGGCAGCGAAATCAGAATGGATGTCACAGTCGGGCGAGTAGAAGTTATGGGGGAAACTGTGGGGGCTACGATTGTGTTCGGGGAAGCGGGCACCGAGCCGCTGCTTGGAGTGACCGTCTTGGAATCAGCGGGTATTGAAGTGGACCCGCACAACCAGACCCTCAGAAGACTTCCATCGACCCGACTCAGAGGTTTTCGGGTGAGATTTTAAGACAGGAAGTATATGGCCGTAAAAAGTGTAATCGAGGCAGTGCGCGAAGCCCTCTGGGAAGAGATGCAGCGGGATAAAAGGGTCTTCGTCATGGGCGAGGACATCGGGTATCGTGGAGGAGTCTTCCTGGCAACCCAGGGCTTCATCGAAGAGTTCGGCGAGGAGCGGGTTATCGACACGCCCCTGGCCGAAGCCTCCATTATGGGCATCGCCCTGGGAGCCGCCTTTCGGGGGATGCACCCGGTGCCCGAGGTGGAGTTCGCCGACTTCGTGTGGCCCAGCGTCAACCAGCTAATCGGCGAGGCGGCCCGGGTCTGTTACGGCACCAACGGCAACCTGACCGCGCCCATGACCATCCGCATACCCTACGGCGGCGGCATTCGGGGCGGGCTGTTCCACTCCCAGAACGTGGAGGTCTACTTCTTCCACACCCCGGGCCTGAAGGTAATCGCCCCAGCCACCCCCTACGACGCCAAGGGGCTGCTCAAGAGCGCCATCCGCGACGAGAACCCAGTGGTGTTCCTGGAGCACAAGAAGACCTACCGCCTGGTGCGGGGAGAGGTGCCCGAACAGGACTACACCCTGCCCATCGGCAGGGCCGACGTAAAACGCCCCGGCAGCAATATCACCGTGGTCAGCTACGGGCTGATGCTGCACTACTGCCTGGAGGCGGCGGAGACGTTGGCCGCCGAGGGGGTTGACGTAGAGGTGGTGGACCTGCGTACCCTCAAGCCCCTGGATGCCGAAACGGTGTTGGAATCGGTGAAGAAGACCAGCCGGTTGCTCGTCGTACACGAGGACAACATTACCGGGGGCGTCGGCTCGGAAATCGCGGCGCTGGCGGCGGACCAGGCCTTCGAGTACCTGGACGCCCCGGTGACCCGTCTGTGCGGCCCCGACGTTCCCACCATGCCCTTCGCCCAATCCCTGGAAGACGCCTATTTGCCCAATACCGACAAGGTGGTTGACGCCCTGCGCCAGTTGGCCGCGTATTAGGGACATGCTCCGTCCCTTCCCCTTAAATGCGGCCTAGCCAAAAACTCCAGACTTGATCCAAGGAAAACAGGATGTCCAAGCGCATAAGCATAATCAATTTCAAGGGAGGGGTGGGCAAGACGACTCTTGCTTTTCATCTTGGCGCTGGACTTGCATGGTTACACGGTAGCCGAGTTCTCCTAATAGATATGGACCACCAAAGCAGCTTGTCTATCCTCTGCTTGAGGGATGCCCAATGGGTAGAAGCCGTTGCGAACAGGCGTACGGTGGGTGAGATATTTCGACCCTTTGTTGGTCAGGAACATGGGCTGCCAGGAGATAACATAATCATCAATTCGCCAATGGAGGATTTAGACCCAGCTTATAGTAGTATGGACATCGTTCCGGCCAGCCTCCAATTGGACGATATCGAGATCGACTTAACCGCCTCACATCAGGGAAACGCTATCCATTCCGAATGGAACAAGCGAACGCTGTTGTGTCGTTGGATTGAAGAGACTGGCACAGATGCCAAATATGACTACATTATCTTTGACTGCCCACCGGCCACGAAAATAGTATCTCAGAACGCGATTGCGGCTAGTCATGGCTATATCATCCCGGTAGTGCCTGAAGCAGTGATGGAGCGGGGCGCGCCCCATCTCTACGAGATGATGAAGTCGGGCATTGATGCCCGGTTAAAGGCCCTCGCTCCAATGGGAGAACCACGACCGATTCATGTTCCTGACACTGAACTTATCGGATTAGTAATCACTCGCATCCAGAGTGCGAGAGGCGGATACACCACTGTCCACACACAACATCTTACATCGTTGCAACAGCGTTGGGGAGATGCGTTGCTGACACCTTACATTCCCCAAGGCACCGGCGTGTCAGAGGCTTTATCAGCCAACGTTCCTGTTTACAACCTCTGGAAAACTCAGAATGTAGGCGGACGAGGTATTGACCTTGAGTTTGAGCAATTGACTAATGAAATCAAGAGCAGGATTGACCGCTTGTGAGGAACAAGCAGCTAGAATTTCACAGAAACCCAGCACCCGACAAACGTCAGAGCGAACTGCTCGTTAAGGACATCCTTCAGTATCTGGCGGGTTTGGCAAAACTATATGAGGGAGAGAAAACCGGCAACATAGAATTCGCCCGAGGTCTGCGGCATTTCGCCACCTCACTGCGCCCGTACTCTGACGTCCCAATCTCAGAGTTAGCCAGTGCCCTTAATGGAAGGGAATCCGCAGGTCATCCTCAAGCAGCTTCGAGAAGAGCCGAATCAACACTCCCACCCGAATTGGAGTCTATCGGCCAAGAGGAAATTGAGAGAATCCTTGAGGACGAGAATTACACTAAATCCCAGTTAGTTGAACTGGGATTTCGACGCTTCGGGCTTTCCCGTTCAAAGCTCGGTCGTCTTCGCAAGGAAGACGCGCTGGAGTCGGTTCGAGCGGCGCTAGGACACGAAAAGTCTCTTGATGCAATTTCTAGGGAAGCTCGTAAAGACGGTAAAGCGAGGTCCAACTGACCTACTCCGGTGGAGGGTTAGCTGCTTGCTCTCGAAGAGCAACTATTCACATTATCAATCGGGTGGTGTAACTTGCCCCAAACTGTTGAGCTCCCACAGGTCGGCGAGTCCGTCGTCGAAGGCACCATTGGCAAGTGGCTGAAGCAACCTGGGGATACGGTTGCCCGCTACGAGCCCCTGGTGGAAGTCATCACCGACAAGGTTACGGTGGAAGTCCCCTCGCCGTTCAGCGGCTCCCTGGTCAGGATTCTGGCCCAGGAGGGGGAGACGGTACCTATGGGCGTCGCCATAGCCGAGATTGAGACGGGCCAGAGCCTACCCTCGGCTGGACCGGGGGACGCCCCGGCCTCGTCGCCGCCAGCGCCTGTTGCCGCTCCGGCGGCTCCGCCTCCAACCCCAACCCCGGCAACGCCGCACCCCGATGCCGAACCACCCCGTCCGGCGGGGACCATCGGCTTCCTGAACCGGAGCGCCGTCATGGTCGGCCCCACCGGCGGCGGCGTGGGCGAAGTGGAAGCGGAACCCCCCACGCTCGAAGTTCAACCCAACGGCGCGCACCGCCTCTCCCCGGCGGTGCGTCGCCTGGCCCGGGAGCACGGCGTGGACGTGACCCGGATTCAAGGCACCGGCATGGGTGGACGCATCACCCGGGACGACGTGCTGAAATTCATTGAGTCCGGCGACGCGACCTTGACCGCGGCAACACCGGCTCCGGCGCCGTCCGCCCCCGAAAGCGTTGGCGTAGCGTCGGCCCCGGTGGGACCGGCCACGCCCCAGCCTTCGACGGACGGCGCCGATGAGGAGTACCTGCCCTTGACCCCGGTGCGGCGCATGATCGCCGAGGCCATGGTGCGCAGCGTCAGCCAAATCCCCCACGCCTGGAGCCTGGTGGAGGTGGATGTCACCAACCTGGTGGCCCTGCGGAACAGCCTGCGGGCCAGCTTTGAACGAAGGGAGGGCGTGGACCTCACCTACCTTCCTTTTATAATAAAGATGACCGTGGAGTCGCTGAAGGAGTGCCCCACCCTCAACGCTACCTGGGGCGGCGACAAAATCGTCCTGAAAAAGCGAATGAACCTGGGCGTCGCCGTGGCCGCGCCCAACGGGCTGGTGGTGCCGGTCATCCACAACGCCGACCGCTTGAGCCTGGCCGGGCTGGCCCACGCCCTGCGGGACCTGACCCAGCGGGCACGGGAGAACCGGCTTACCCTGGCCGACGTGCAGGGGGGCACCTTCACCCTGAACAACACCGGGGCCCTGGGATCCACCGTCTCCCAGCCCATCATCAACTACCCCCAGGCGGCCATATTGACCACCGAGGCCATCCAGAAGCGTCCGGTGGTAATCAATTGTGCTTCCGGCCCACCCAACCAGGACGCCATCGCCATCCGCTCCATGATGAACCTGTGCATGTCCTTCGACCACCGCATCAACGATGGCGCCGAGGCCAGCGTATTCATGCAGGGGTTGAAGCGTCGGCTGGAGTCCATCGGCCCGGATACCCCGGTGTACTGACGGCCCGGGAGTAGCTTGGCAATGGCGAAGAGCGGCGCAACCACGGTGCAGCAATACCTGGAGGAACTTTCCCCGGAAAGGCGGGAGGCGATTTCGGCGGTGCGGGACGTTATCCTGGCCCACCTGCCCGAGGGCTACGAGGAAGGCATCCATTTCGGCATGATTGGCTACGTAGTGCCCCTGGCAACGTATCCCAAGACCTACAACAAGCAGCCCCTCAGCTATGTTGCCCTGTCCTCCCAGAAAAATTACATGTCCCTCTACCTGATGAACGTCTACGCCGACGAGGCTACGGCGGAATGGTTTGACCGGGAGTACGCGGCCAGCGGCCAGCGCCTCAACCGGGGGAAGAGTTGTGTGCGCTTCAAGACCCTGCCGGACTTGCCTCTGGACTTGATTGGAAAGGCCGTTGCCCTGACCCCGGTGTCGGAATTCATCCAGATTTACGAATCGGCCCGCAACCGGGGGCGATAGGCATTGGCCGACCAGGGAAGCCTACCGCGCCGAGTAGGAACAATGTAATGCCATCCCCGGTATGCCAAATCTACCGGCTGGGAAACCTGGAATATGGCCGAGCCTGGGAACTGCAAGTCGCTCTGGCCCGGGCGGTGCGCCAGGGAGACCAGCCCAACTCTCTGCTGCTGGTGGAGCACCCCCACGTCTACACCCGGGGCCGTTTGAGCCCATCGGACCAGGTGCTGCTGACTCCCCAGGAACTGAACGCCCGGGGCATTGACGTTTACGAGACCGACCGGGGCGGCCTGGTCACCTACCACGGCCCCGGACAACTGGTGGTCTACCCGGTGGTGGACCTGCGGGACTGGGGCGGGCCGCTGAAGTACGTCCGCACCCTGGAGCAGATAATCATCAAGACACTGGCGGACTTCGGCATAGGCGCAGGACTGGTCCCCGGCCTCACCGGAGTATGGGTTGACGACGCCAAAATCGCCGCCATCGGGGTGAAGATTAGCCGGGGAGTGGCCTATCATGGCTTCGCCGTCAACGTCAACACCGACCTGTCCTACTTCCAGCACATTGTCCCCTGCGGCATTGTCGACCGGGGAGTTACCTCCATGTCCCAACAGTTGGGGCAGTCGGTGAACCTGGGGATGGTGGACTACAGCGTAGCCTACCAATTCGGCCAGGGCATGGGCTTTCGCATGACCGAGGGCGATGGCAAGTCGCTGTTGAGCGCACTTCTGCCCATGTCCCAGCCATCCGCCTAACGCCCGTCATTCCCATGAAAACAGGGGGGTTTCATCCTCTCATCTGGCCTTCACCAGACCACGGGTAATTCCAGCCTAGTACTACAGTCGCAGATAATTTCGGGTAGAATGAAGCTACTGTAGCCAGCGGGTGAGGTGAGGTGTTGGTTGGGGAGAGGGTTGATGTGTTGGAAGCGGCCCGGTGGGCCAAGGGTATCGAGGAAGTTCACGGGCGCATTGGGGCACGGTTCTACCGGTCGGAGCCCCGCCAGCGGGCGCTGTCCTATCTGAAGGGACTGCTCAGTCCAGTGGAGCGCAAGAACGGGTGGCAGTTGGCGGAGCAGGCGGGGGATGACACGCCCGACGGGGTGCAGCGCCTGTTGTACAACTACGTTTGGGACGCGGACCTGGTTCGGGATGATCTCCGGGACTACGTAGTGGAGCATCTGGGCGACGCTGACGGGGTGCTGGTGGTGGACGAGACGGGGTTTCTGAAGAAGGGTAGCAAGTCGGTGGGAGTGCAGCGGCAGTACAGTGGGACGGCGGGTCGGATAGAGACTTGCCAGATAGGAGTATTCCTGACCTACGCCACCAGGGATGGCAGAGTCCTGCTGGACCGGGAGTTGTACCTGCCCCAGGTGTGGGCCGAAGACGAAGAACGCCGTCAGGAGGCTGGGGTGCCGGAGGAAGTAGCCTTCCAAACCAAGCCACAACTGTCCCAGAGGATGCTGGAACGGGCGGTGGAGTCTGGAGTCCCCTTCGGTTGGGTCGCTGGAGACGTGGTCTACGGCAGTGACCGGCAGTTGCGGCGGTGGCTGGAGCAGCAGGAAATACCCCATGTGCTGGCGGTCAAGAGCAACGAGAAGCTGTGGACCTGGACGGAGGAAGGACCGAGACAGGTGCGGGCGGACCGGTTGGCGTCCCAGGTGGATGAATCGGGCTGGGTCCGGCTCAGCGCGGGAGATGGCGCCAAGGGTCCGCGGGTCTACGACTGGACCCTGGTGGAGATCCGGCCCCTAAAGGAGCCTGGCAAGGGGTACTGGCTTTTGGTTCGCCGCAGCATAGCCCAGCCTGAAGAGTTGGCCTGGTACGTCTGCTTCGGCCCTGGGGAAACAAGCCTGGAAGAACTGGTGAGGGTAGCAGGTATTCGGTGGACCATTGAAGAGTGTTTTGAGGAGGCCAAGGGGCAGGTGGGGCTGGACCAGTATGAAGTGCGGAAATGGGAGGGCTGGTACCGGCATATCACCCTGGCCATGCTGGCCCACGCCTATCTGGCGGTAGTCCGGCATCAGGCCAACGCCTGCACGGAGGGCAAAAAAGGGGAGATCCAGCCTGGGCTGAATCCCTGATACCGTTGACGGTTCCCGAGGTACGCCGACTGCTGTACCGGTTGATCTGGCAGCCCAGGCCATCGGCCAAATCAGTGCTGGCCTGGTCCCACTGGAGACGGCGCCACCAGGCCAGGGCCCGCCACTGCCACTACCAACGTCGCCTGATCCACCTCAGCCTATATGTGCGACTGTAGTACTAGGCCGGAATACTGCCTCCGCTGGAATGACGGTGGGGGTGGCGGGCTGCCAGCTATACCGAGGGGGTATGTGTCGGCCCTTCGACAAGCTCAGGATGAGTGGGGAGAGCGCACTAGCAACAATCGAAAGACCCGGCGTCTCACCACGGGGCAGCCCACGCCTCGGGGGGCCGGTGCTATAATTTCATCTGGCTGCCGATTTCTGCACCGTCTCCGCCCAGGAGTTGCCGCGACCCATGAATCCAATCCTCGAGCGTTTCGGGTTAGAAGCGCCCCTATGGCTGCTGGGGCTAGGGGCATCCATATTCCTGCTGTCCCTGCTTCTGGCTGTCGTCTTTCACAAGCTGCTATTCCCCATAATTCTCCGTTTCACCAGTTGGACTCCCACCGACCTGGATACGCGCCTGGTGGCATCCGGGCGGATGCCCTTGACCATAGGCATAGTGTTGTTGGGCGGCTATCTGGCCCTCCGGCTGTCCCTGGAATTGGATGGGTCGGCCCAGGAGTTGGTAGATACCGCCTTTGTCCTGGTGGCGGTTGTCTTGGGTGTAGTGGCGCTGGCTTCGGCGGTGTCCAACGCCCTTAGCTGGTACATAGAAAACATTGCTCCCCTGACCCGCTCCAATCTGGACCAGCGGCTGTTTCCCCTTTTGCGGAGGTTCGCCGTTGCCGCCATTTACGTCTTGGGCGGGCTGATAATTCTGGACCAACTGAAGATTAACATCAGTCCCCTGATTGCTGGACTGGGGCTGGGAGGCTTGGCGGTGGCGCTGGCCCTGCAACCCACCCTGGCGAACCTGTTTGCCGGGTCTTACGTAATGACCGAGGGCGTCATCACCCCGGGTGATTACATCGAGATGGAGAATGGCATCAGCGGGTACGTGTTGGACGTGGGGTGGCGCAGCACCCGGCTGCGGACTTGGCGCAACAACCTGGTGGTGGTGCCCAACTCCAGGTTCGCCGAGACCATAATTACCAACTACCAGGAACCGGTGCCGGCGGTGAACGTTTACCTCACCTGCGGCGTCAGCTACGACAGCGACCTGTTCCGGGTGGAGCAGGTGTGCCACGAAGTGATGAGCGAGTTGTTGGAAGGGGATGGCAGGGCCGTCAAGGAATACGGGGGCTGGTTTGGCTTCGACAGTTTTGGAGAGTCGAACGTGAACTTTTGGCTGTTTCTCCAGGCCCGGGACCGGCTTGCCAGCTTCGAGGTACAGAGTCTCTTGATGCAACGACTGCATGAGCGTCTCAGGCAAGAGGGGATAGTAATCAACTACCCGGTACGCGCCCTGCGATTACCCGATGGTCAGTGGCCCGAGGACTTACTGGTACAAAACGGCGTGTCCCGGGCCAGCCGTCCGGCCAGCGGGGGCCGACGCCGTCGAAATCGCCGGCCCCAGGAAGGGGTCCACATAATACCCAATGCCCAGGGAGCAGGGGGAGAGGCAGAAGGCGGTCCCGGCGGGGAAGCTCAGGGATTCGGGTAAGAGCGGGCTTGGCGGCCATTGACAGGGAGTTGGGCGGATACGCTGGGCGGCCTGCCCCTTCAATTCTCCTGGTAGAGACCAACTCGCCCCAACGGGCAGGCCGCCACCCCCACCGTCATTCCGGCGTAGGCCGGAATCCAGGGGTGGTGGGCTTGTGCTAACTGGGGACTTAGACCCTTGTATGTTTGATACCTGAAGGTTGAGGATGGAGTGGCAGTGAGCTTGTCGAAGCCAGGCGGAGTGGTGACAATCGAAAGACCCTGGTCTGGGCGGCAGGCCCCTTGCTAGCCTGGGGCAGCGTTGATATAATCAGGCGTACCACGGGCCTGTAGCTCAGGTGGTTAGAGCGCGGTCCTGATAAGACCGAGGTCGATAGTTCGAGTCTATCCAGGCCCACCAAGCAGCCCCTCAGATACGAATTGACGGCTTTCCCCCGGGCGCCAGCAGATGAATGACCTTCAAGCAGGTTTCTGACCTTTGTCTTCGTGAGGCGGGCAGAGGCTTTGCCGTCCGCCTAAAGGCTCCCAATCGGTACTCGGAATCCTACTTGGAAAGCCTGAAGCGGGCCGTCGCACTTCTGCCCCTCTACGCCGAAGAGCAGGGATGGACGCCCGTCCGGGACCTTACCACTGGCCGCATTGAGGAATACCTCATCTACCTCCAGACTCGCCCCCCGGCGGTTTAGCCGGCCCTCTCACCGAACTCCCTGCCGAAGAGGCCCGTCATCAGGGCGCTTGCGATCGCTACGTCGAGGAACAGGTAGCCTATTCCCCCGTAGCCCGTGTTCGCCGGCAGCGCGCCAGCGATCGCGGCCCCTAGCGCGCCTCCGGACTGGTTGCTCAGGCCCATAAGACTAACGCCCGTGGCCTTGGATTCCCCCGAATACTCGGTGCTGGCGGCGACCAGAGCGGGCATTGTCACGCTCAGCAGACCCATTCCAATAGTTGCTACCGCTACTGACACCCAGAGTTCGAGCTCGAAAGAGAAGACCAGGAGCCCGCAGATTCCCCCTACGACTGAAGTACCGGCGATGAGGGCAGCGCGGCGCCTTTGTTTCGCCACGAATGCAGCAGAATAGCTTCCGATCACCTGCCCTATGGCGGCTATCGCCAGCGGCAAGGCCACAAATCCGACTCTCACCTCGTATGAATTTATCAAGTAGGCGGGGAAAAAGCTGACCATCCCCCAGAAAGCTATGCGTTGCGTCGTACCAACCGCTACGGCCACGCGGAAAAAACGTAAGGAGAGCAGCAACCGATACCTGGAGAAAAATACCCAGTTGCGAACTCGCTCCCTGCTGTCCCGTGGAAACCAGAGCCAGTTGGTCAGCAGGCCTGTAACCATGAAGGGAAGCCGCCAGCCACCCAGGTCCGCCAACACCGCGACTATTGGGACGGTAATGGCCGAACACACCCCGTTAATGGCCAACAAGGCGCTGACCGCCTGGGCCCGCTTTCCAGGGGAAATGACATCGGACACTGCCCCCACCGCGGTGGGCGGCAGGGTTCCCCCGGCAAAGCCGGTCAACATCCTGAGCGTCAACAGCACTTCGATATTGGGCGCGAAAGCCGGCGCAAGGACGGACACGGTAAGCGCCAGCAGCCCGGTAAGAGCCACCGGGCTGCGGCCAAAGGAGTCGGACAAGGGGCCCACCGACACCAAGGACCCCCCCAGGCCGCGAAGGTTGCGGTAGCCAACTGACCCGCGACCGACACCGAAATTTCCAGGTCCGATGCAATTGCCACCAGGAGCGACGGAACAATATAAACCGCGCTTAGGGTGGCAAAAACGGCCAGCGCAAGGACGGCAAAAAACCGGCATTGTTTACCTCTCTACCGCCTGCTTGCGCCGTTTGCCTTCCGATGTTGTTTAATCCTCATCCAGGATTGCGATCACCATCACTTCCAATTGGTCGCGGTTGATTGAGCCGGCCCAGACCCGCAATAAACGGCCCTCTAAACCGATGAAAACAGCGGTGGGCGTCGCGCGAATCCGGTAGTTGTACACAACCTGCGCGTCATCAATGCCGCCCCCAGGGTAGGGGATGCCCGTCGCGTCCAGCAACTTTCCGGCATCCGTATTGAACCCAGGCCGGTAAACTGTCCGACGTCGATGCCCAGAAGCTGCACCTGCTCGCCGACGCCCACTGTAGAAATCCTGCAACTCCGGCATGTCCGACCGGTAGGGTGTGCAGAATCGCGTCCAGAAGTTGAGCGCCATCGGCTTGCCGGGCAGGTCCGACAGGTCCAGCGTATGCCGGCCCAGCTCTTTTTCGCGGTGGAAGAGGGTGAAATTGAAGCCCGTGGCCGGCCTGCCCTCCACCAGCAGAGGCGCGAGCACGGCGGCGGTGGAATGGATTTCTACAGTGGGCGTCGGCAACGGCACGGCGCGCCCGGGTGTTTCGGGCTGGCGCAATGCCCCGCGCCGGCTCGTGGGTCACCATCGCGCCATAGCCCGGGGCGACGCAGCGGTCTCGTCCTTGCTACTGTTGTCGACGGCGACCGTGACTTATCGGTAGACAGGACCGGGGCCTCTAACGCCACCCTCCGCGATTGCCCTCTTGATATAGCACGGTCTTCGGGCACAGTGATTGCCTAACGAATGGCGGCTACGCCGGCCCTCTCTGCCCAGTCTCCGGTCCCGGCCCAACAAGCGGTTGCCGCGCCCTCGCGCCAAGCGACGATGGCGAATGCAGGAAGATTTCCGGTAGGCGTAGTCGCTAAGTTGACGCCCTTAAAAGCTCGGTTTGCTCGGGAATGGAGTCAATTGGATTTCGTGAGTCCAACAGGACCTGTCTTGGGTGTGTAGATAGTAGAAGGCCTCGGCGATTTTAACGGGGTTTATCACTAGATCTGGGTTCTGCTGGGCCCTCGGCAGGGCGTGGGTTCCTGGAGAGTCAATGGTGCCGTCTATCACGATGTTGGCTACATGTACGCCATACTCGGAATACTCTTCGGTGAGCACCTGCGCCAGCGTGCGCATCATCACCCGCGGATAGTACAGCGACTGTCCGGTGTACCGCTTTCGCCCGCGCAGGGACGAGGAGTTGTTGGAAATGAAGAAGGAGCCCGCGCCTCGTTCTCGCATGGCGGGCAACACCTCTTTGGCGACCAAGAACGGCCCACGGCTGGAGATGTGCTGCGCGGTGTCGAACATTTCCACCGGTATGTGTTCCAGCAGTTCCTTCTCTGGCGGAAGATCACGCCCCTCCAGGTAGCCCGCGTTGTAAACCAAGACATCCGGGTCTCCGGCTTCTTCTCGAATCTGGGCGAATGCCTTGGATATGGAGTCGCTGGACACCAGGTCCAGCTCGACAATCATGCTTTCGCCGTCTCGCTCATAGATTGCCTCCTGCAAGGCAGCCGCATTGGCCCTGTTACGGGTTGTAAGAACGACGAAAAACCCCTCCATCGCGAACTTTTGGGCTATGGCGCCTCCGACGCCCCAACGCACGCCTACAGGGAGGTCGCTGTCGTCGAGCACCCTGCCATGCGCCAATTGGGTATTGCGGCCATCTGACTGCCACTTGGAGGTCGCCCCCACCACGACGGCGACAGGTTTACGGTTCGAGTTCATCTCTGATTCCCTTCCTTTTCAATATAGACTTCGAGCCAACTCCGCAGCCTTTCGTATGAGTCTACTCGATACCCTTCCATACCTGCAAACTTCACCAGCCGGGGAGGTTGTGAAAGCCGAGCGGCCCGAGGCCGTGATCCCGTCTAGCGCACCGGACGGCTACCCGTATTGGGCTAGCCGTATGGTACCACCATCGGGGAGTCGGCAGGGCTATCGCATTTGGATTACAAGAGCCCCGTCATTCCCGCGAAAGCGGGAATCCAGGGCCCGGATCTAACAGTTCCGTTGACCGATAGGCCAGTTTGCGACCCCTGGACTCCGGCCTTCGCCGGAGTGACGGTGGGGTTGGCTCTAATGCGATTGCCCTGGGGGAGACGGTGGCGGCGATTGAAGCGCCCTACTCTATCCCCTGCCATACCCTGTTCCTAGTCCCGATAGTATTTGCCTGGCGGGCACAGCAGATACTATCGGGCCCCTGTGCGGGTGAAGTTTGGCATTGGAAGGCAATCCGTTCTTAATTTGTTCAAAAACACAACGCAAATTGGTGTGAGCGATTAACATGGTAAAACAGAAGGCGATTGGGGAAATCGGTCGCCGGACCCTGGACTGGACCACAATTAGAAGCATGGGTGAGTAGGGAGGAAGAGATGGCGTGGACCTTGGGTAGAATTGGAGCGGCTGCAAGGGATTCGGTAGCCGGAACCCTGCGAGGAACCGGCCAGATAACCAACGTGGCAGTAGATTTAGTCCGCGACTCAACGGTGAATGCGCTCCAGAGCGCGCGCACGGTTGGCGGAGAGGTGGGGCTTTTGGCCCAGGATGCGGCGGTCGGTGTGCTGCACGCCGCCGGGCGAATTAGCAGCGAGACCGGGTCGGTGGTCCGCGACTCTGCCATCGGAGTGATTGAAGGCGTAGGTCAAGTCGCGACGGCGACTACCACGATGCTCCACGACGTGGTGGTTGGAGCAATTCGCGGCTCCAGCGACGCCGGAGCAGAATTGGGCACGGCCACGCAGAACGCTGTCGAGGGTGCGCTGCGGGGTGGAGCATCGGTTGGCCTCGCCGCCGAGCAATCGGTGACCCAGGTGACTCGGGGAGCCATTGATGGAGCCAGAGACGTCGGCGGCGCGTTGACCACCGCCGCCCAGAGCACCGTTGCCGGGATCATTGCCGCCGTCGCCGGCACGGGTGGGGACGTAACCACGGTGGCGCGGGATGCCACGCGACAACTGATTAGCAGCGCGGCAGCAGTTGGGGAAGACCTGGCCAGCGTTTCCTTGGCCGCTGTCCGTGGCTCCATCGAGGCTGCTAAGAATGTTGGGACCGATGTGGAGCGGACCGCGTCAGCGGTTGCCACCGGAGCCGTAGAAGCTGCTTATGACGTCAGCGACGCCGCCGGAGATGCGGTCCGGAACGCGGTAACCGGCACCATCCAGGGGGTGCGCGTGGTGGTCGAATCGGCGACATCAGGCCGCAAGAAGGATGAACAGGCAGATGAACAGGCATAGGGAAGTAGGCGAAAGCGAATAGTAGCCCCCCTGGGTACCGTACACCGATGGGATGAAAACCTCTGTCCTTGGCGGGGCTCTGGGGAATCCCTGGGCAACGCGATAACCGCCCGACGGATACAACGTATACAATTGAAGACCTCCAACCTGAATGTTGCTGTTGCAATCCAGGTGCGAGGTCTTCGACTCGTTTGGCTTGGACTGCTACCATGCAGAGACCAACGGTGCCCTGGGGTTTTCGATAATGGCCCTTCCGAATACACCGGATTATGTCTGCCCCGTTCGGTTGGTCTCCGAACGAGAAGCAGGGCAATCGCATATTGGATTGTCAGGGACCCGTAATTCCCGCGAAGGCGGGAATCCATCTCCCCCGATTCAACAGTTCCGTCCACTGTTAGGACTGTTCGTCAGGTATGGGTTCCCGCCCGGTTCTGCAATGGGGCCAGCCCTTCGCCGGAGTGACGGTAAGCTCGTTGCTAATATGCGATTGCCCTGACGAGAAGGGCTTCGCATGGTATCCTTGTCACCGAGACCTCAGTGGCAACCGTTTATTCCGGGTAGGTCTGGCCGGCAGCGCCCGGCCTGGGGAAAGTTACACGAAGCCCCCTCTACCCCCGTGAAGGCGAGTGGAGGGTACGCGAAAATTATTGCATCGAGAGTCGGCATGGGCTGCCTCTCGCGTGGGTCCCATGAACCAGTCAGATAACGTATCAGAACGGGTCACCGAGCAGGTCAAAGAGACCCTCGGGCGAATCATGGGGACTGCTCCCGGCCAAGTCACTGGGGCCCTTGTACGTTCCGCGGCCCTTATGGCGGTGACCGGCACCCTTTCCGTTGGCCGTGGAGCGAGTAATCTGGCTCGCGAAGCCGTCGAAGGAGCGGTACAAGCGGTCGGCGAGATCGGCGGCGAGACCCGGGCCTTCGTCAGGGACGCCATCATCGGCGTCGTGGAAGGGACCGGGCGGGTGGTAACGGTTACCGCACCCGCGGTGAGGGAGGTGGTGGTGGGCGCGGTCCGGGGATCGCGGGGGGCCAGCGCCGATGTCGGGGAGATTGGCCGAGTTGCGGTGGAGGGAGCGATTGTCGGCGCTGATTCTGTCGGCATCGACCAGGCTGAGGCCGTTTCAGAAGCTGTAGAGGGAGCCGTCGTAGCGGTGGCCGAGGCGGGAGGCGACCTGGCCGACGCGGCAAGAGCGAGTGTCGGCGGGGTAGTCTCGGGAGTTAATGCTACCGGAGGTGACGTGGTGGCCGCAACCCGGAACGCGGCCCGTATCCTGGTTTCCCAGGCCGCCACCTCGGAAAGGACCGACGCTGAAATCGCCAGCTTGGCCGCGAGCGCCGTCACCGAAGCTGCCCAGGAGACCGGGGCCAGCCGGGGAGACCATGCGGAAACAGTTGCCGCAGCCGCGACCGGAGCGGTGGAGGCCGCCTATCAGGTCAATGTGGCTTACGGTGACCGAGTGCGGCGGTCGGTGGTGAGCAGTATTGAGGAGTCTGGCCGGCTGGTGACCCCAGACCTGGAACAGAGACTGATTGAGATCGGGGAGCGGCTGTCAATCGAGTTGCCCAGGGGCCGAGCGGCCTGGCGGGGCCGGGCCTTGGTCCGGGCAGTCCGGCTCCTTTTGGATACAGGTGGAATGGACCTTGCGGCGTCCCTGGCTTATTTCACCATCCTTTCCTTCTTTCCCCTGGTGACCCTGGTGATTATGGTCTTCGCAATCTTCATTGACCCGGTTGGAATCCGGGTGAGGCTTACGGAAACTATTGTTCACTACTTCCCCGCTTCGAGTGGACTCCTGCAAGAGGCCGTCAACCACTTGCTGGAAGGTTCTCTCGCTGTCGGCCTCATAGCTTTGGCCGGCATCGTACTCACCTCCAACGGCTTGTTCTTGGCGGCGAACCGGGCCGTCAACAAGGTCTTCGGCACCGAAACCAGGAGAACAGTAAGCGCGACCATCACCCAGTTGGGGATAGGGACAATCGTGGTAGTCCTATTCATGATGTCCGTGGGTCTCACCGCGCTTTTCCAGGTGGCGATGAGCTACGGGGGAGCGGTCGCCGAGTCTGTTGGTGGAGCATCTACGGCCTTGGTCCTCTTACCCGGGATCATTTCGGCGACACTGCCGGCGGTATTGACCGGTACGGTTTTCACCGTCGTCTATTACTACTTGCCCAATACGCCAGTGGAGTGGAAGGACGCCGCGTTTGGCGGGATTATTGCGGTGATACTGTTTGAGGTGGCGAAGCATCTGTTCTTCTGGTTCACCAACCTCGCTACCCAGAGAATCGTCGTTTATGGACCGGTTGCGTCCGTCGTCGTCCTGCTAACGTGGGCGTACTTAGCCGGCATGATCTTCCTCTACGGCGCGGCGTTGACCAAAATTGCCCAAGATCTCAGGCCCAAGAATGTTCCCCAGGGACGCAAATAGCTGCCTTTAGGGTGGGGCCATCCATTTTTTGCCGTCTATGTGCTCACCCGGCTGGGCCTCTCGCTTTAAGGGAACGACCGCGCCACTCGCAGCGCCTCTGCCTTGGACGCTCCGCTAAGAATATTGAACCCGACACCGCGGGACGAGTCTTCCCAGAATAAGGCGACGAGATTGTCACCCTGTCCCGTTTTCCCCTCCCACACGTCGGCGGCAAAGCCCCCAATGTCTTGGACCCCGGTTTTTTTAGCCCCGACAACCAGGCCGGCAGTTTTCACGTTCAGCCCCTGTCCTATTTCAATCGAATCCCAGCGGGAACCTGCGGGTCTATCTGCTTTGTGATATTGGATGGCCACCGCTTTTACCACGTAGGGCTGCGACAAAGCCTCTACTCCGCCGGCTGCCGGGGCTTTTCTGACTGCGACGAATTCGTCAGGCGCATCGGACCGGCGCAGGATGGCCGTCCGGGTTTGGTCCCAGAGATGGCCTGCGACCTCTCGAATGGTCGCTAGGGTTTCGCCTTCTTCATTCGGGAATATCCACTTATTCCACACCAGTTTGACCAATACTTGGGCTAAGTCCGGCTATTGGCTTCCTTACGAAGAAATTGCTTAATAGTCCAATAAATGCTTGATTTACTCAATATTTTGAGCATATCTCATATTGGAATGATTATCTAATATTACGATACTATATTTGCTATATATTCAAGAAATCGTCTGGACACTGGAGAATTTAAGATTATAGAATCTCTAAGTCGCCAAATAAATACCTGAAACCGAAACATCAGCGGCAAGTTTTTCGGTAAACGTGCAGTCCAAACAAGTTAAGCTTGGTAGTGAAAGAAACCTGAAATTGACACACTCCTTACTGGATTACGACGCGCTTACCGAGGGCGCTTTCAGATTGGACACCTTAGGGATGCCGTTCCGCAGTCGCACCTTCGGAATGGGAAGTTCTGTGGTCGTCAAGTTGTAGAAGCGCTTTTTCTATTGGCCCAGTGACGGTGTCCGGGTGGCCCAGCTAAATGGGGCTGGGCCACCCGATTTGCAGAGGTCAATCCAAGACAGATTTGGAGGTTAGTACTATGACGTGGCAATTGGTCCTTGGCCGGAAAGCCTTAGCCCTCATCCCATTGGTGCTATCCCTTTCCCTGATTCTCATGGTCGCCTGTGGAGAGGCTGCGCCGGCAGCTCCAGACCCGCAGACCAGCGGGGCGGCAAGTTCGGACACCACCGGGGCCCAGGCAGGAGGGGCGGCGCCCACCCCCACCCTGTTTATTGAGGTCATCAAGCGGGAGCCTACACCCACGGCGATGGCCGGCGCCGCGCCTACCGCCGTTCCAACGGCGATGCCGGTCGTTGAGGGCGAATACGGCGGCCACGTCCCAATGCAGACCTACTCGGCGCCGGTCACCTCCCGCCCGTTACCCGAGGGCACCTATAGCCACATGATTGCGCTGGCCCCGTTATACAACCAGATTGTGGAGTACAACCCGGAGACCGACAACCCCACCGACATCAGGTGCGACCTGTGCACCACCTGGGATATATCCGAGGACGGTCTGACCTACACTTACCATCTCCCGGAGAATGGCCGGTGGTCGGACGGCGAGCCAATTACATCCGACGATATTATTTTCACCCTGGAAAGCATAGTTGACCCGGATAACCCCAAGTTCGGAGACCTCTGGAAGGGCCACAAGACCCGTTCTCGCTCCGGGCTATGGAAGCCCTACTACGAAAGCTCCAGGGCCCTGGACGACTACACTGTTGAGGTCACGCTCAAATACCCCTCGGCGGCCTGGCACCCGGCTCTCGCCATGGAAACCGTGAAGATGATGCCCGAGCATCAGGTGATGCAAGGCAAGCTCCAGGGTTTTGCCAACACCGACGATCTGGTCACTTCCGCGGCCTACCGGTTTGTGGAGTTCAAGAAGGACGTATCGTGGGAGTATGAGAAGAACCCGGACTACTTCAAGGAAGGCCGCCCTTACCTCGACGGGATGACTGCCTACATCATAGTGGACACCGGCTCCGTAATTGCCGCCTTCGTCGCCGAGCAGGTCCTGATGACCAACGGTGTTAACAACAACCTGAGCAGCATTGAAGCCAAGCAGTTCCTGGAGGACCACGGCGACCGCTACAATGTTTACTTCGCCGGTCCCGGCGGCAGCTATGTGTTCATGATGAACACGGAAAAGAAGCCCTTCGACGACCCCCGGGTGAGGAGGGCCATGTCGCTGGCCATGAACCGCCAGGAGCTTATCGAGACCCTCAGTGTCGGCGACTTCATACTCGGACATCCTTTCCCACCCAATACCTGGTTCGGCCCCACCCTGGAAGAGGCCGAGCAAGTGCCTGGCATGAGGTTGCTCAACGGTGAGAAGCATCCCGACGACATCGCCGAGGCCAAGCGGCTGCTGGCCGAGGCGGGCCTACCAGACGGTTTCGACAGTGAAATAATGCTCCGAAGGTCCCTCTTGTACGTCGATGCCGGCACGGTCCTGGCACAGCAGTACAAGCGCTACCTGAACGTCAATCTGGAAATCAGGGTTGTGGAAAGCGCGGCCGGCCAGCAGGAATACAAGGACAGCACCTATACCTCCGCGGTGCAGGGCAAATCTCTCCCCTTCATGGACCCGGACGCAGCTTTCGTCGAGTACCGTAAGGGAGGGCTTATTGGCGAAGCCTGGGCTCGGGCCAACAACCAAAGCAACTGGGATAAACTCAACGACATCTTCCCCCGGATGTCCAGCGAGACGGACCAGGCTAAGCGGAAGGCCTTGATTCAAGAGGCCGCGGACTCTCTTCTCAATGAGGACAACGCCGCGCCGGCCTTGTTTTACACTTCCAACACTTTCCTGGTACACAAGAAGATTCAGAACTTCCACGCTGCTCCCGGTGGCTACACTTCCGGTCAAAAGTGGGAGCACATCTGGTGCGACCCGGGTTGTTAACCCCGCTCTTGCGTATAAGTGGGCCAAGCTACTTGGGAGGCTTGGCCCGCTGGCAAGCTCCAGCCCAGGGTAATAGAGCAATCTCAGTCAGGAGCAAGGCGCAGAGATGCATGCTTACATAGCTAAAAGAACGCTCTTGTTTATCCCCACTTTCATATTTGTCACCATGGTGGTTTTTGCCATCCTGCGAGTCGTGCCTGGCGATCCGGCCCTCATGATTATCACGGGAGGCGGCCTTGCCGAGGGTCCATCGGAGTATACCGAACAAGAGCTGGCAGAACTGCGGGCCGCGCTGGGAACGGACAAGCCCATCTACGTCCAGTACGCGAAGTGGGTGTGGGGGATGTTCCGCTTGGACTTCGGCATTTCCTATTGGTGGGACACCCCGGTGGTGGATGACCTGGCCGAACGGTTCCCCATTACCCTGGAGTTGACCATCCTGTCCATGCTCTGGGCCGGCGTAGTCGCAGTGCCGCTGGGGGTGCTTTCAGCGGTAAAACAAGATAGCTGGGGCGACTACGCTGGTAGAATTATTACCATTGCCGGGATAGCCCTGCCCAACTTCTGGATCGCAATACTCCTCGTGTTCTTCCTGATACTCTTCTTTCAATGGATACCTCCCTTGGGCTATGAGAATGTATGGGAAGACCCGTGGAAGAACCTGCAGCAGCTTGTCTTTCCGGCCATGGCTCTAGGTTTTTCCAACATGGCCTTTATCGCACGGGTCACCCGCTCCGCCATGCTGGACGTATTCCGGGAAGACTACATCCGCACGGCGCGGTCCAAGGGGCTGGGGGAATCTGTGGTCGTCAGCCGACACGCCCTGAAGAATGCCCTGCTGCCGGTGATTACAGTATCCGGCTATGAGTTTGGGCGGCTGCTGGCGGGGACGGTGATCATCGAGGTCATATTCATGGTCCCCGGCGTGGGCCGGTTCTTGATTGATTCCATTTTTCACCGGGACTTCCCCGCGGTGCAGGCGGTAATAGTGATTCTGGCCGTGATAGTACTGGTCCTGAACCTGTTCCTAGACCTCATGTATGCCTGGCTGAACCCCAGGATTCGGTACGGTTAAGCCTTCTAAATTAGGACCTTACGGGGAAAGATATGAGAGAGCAGCCTGTATCCATAACCCCAATTGCCGAGCCAGCCGTCGCCGTTATCCGGCCCAAGCGTACTGTCAGGCAGAACTTGAGTTCCTTCATCACGCGGAAGCCGCTGGGGGCTGCCGGGGCAGTGATAGCCATCCTGCTGGTGCTGGTCGCCCTTTTTGCCCCGGTCATCGCCAACCATGATCCCTATGAGGTCAATCCAAAGATAAAGTTCAGCAAACCCAACTCTGAAACTTACTTTGGGGGCGACCACTTGGGCCGTGACGTCTTCAGCCGGGTGGTGTACGGCGCCAGGATCTCCCTGTACGTCGGCCTCCTCAGTTCCTTTATCGGCAGCACTATCGGTATGATGATTGGGGTGGCGGGCGTCCACTTCGGAGGATTCGTCGACATGGCCATTCAGCGGGTGGTCGACGGCATGATGGCGTTCCCTGCCCTGCTTTTAGCCATTGCCATCATGGCCGCCCTGGGTACGTCGGTGAACAATGTGGTGATTGCTTTGAGCATCATCTACATTCCCAGTACGGCGCGGATTCTCCGTTCCCAGTCGCTGGGTATTAAGGAGATGGACTACATACTTGCGGCCCGGGCGGTGGGCGCCGGAGACTGGCGCATTGTCTTGCGCCACATGATTCCCAACTGTTTCGCCGTGTTCATTGTTATTGTTACCTTCCACCTGGGCGGGGCTATCATAGCCGAAGCGTCGCTCAGTTTTCTTGGCCTGGGCGCGCCTCCCAACATTCCAGCTTGGGGAGGGATGCTAACCGGGGCGGCAACCTGGATCAGGGTAGCCTGGTGGGTGGCAATTTTCCCCGGGGTGGCCATAGCAATAGTCGTGTTCGCCTGGAACCTTTTGGGTGATTCATTGCGGGACGTCTTGGACCCACGACTACGGGGGACCGGCTAAAGAAGATGGGCGGCTTCGGGCTGGCCGAGGGCTCTTCTTCCCTGCTGGTTCCAAACTAACCCGAGGAATACCCGCTGCCGTAGGTCCCTCCGGGCTTCGAGTCAGGCCACCGCCGCGCGCATCCCGCAGACTTGCATGAAGCAAGCCCCCGCAGGCGGCGTCTCCCATGACCTTCCCTCCCGGAGACGGTGCAAGTCGATGCAGAGTTGCTTTCGATATGATGGCGCCCTTCCCGGGGGGCCGAGCCTGCATCGCTCAGACCCCGGGGTGGTAGTCCCTTCACGGGGTGTAGGTGCGGTAGTAGGGACAGCCGGAATAGTTCGCCCGCAATGCCCTGCCCGACGCTACCGAGTCGAACCGGAGGGTTTCCGGCGAGCGCGGGTCTTCACCAATGCGAAACAGGCCGTCCCCCAGGGGCGCCAAGGGCGCGTGACCGCCGGTCGGGTAGACCAACAGTAGACCGCCTTTCCGCAGCACAATACGGAAATTGGTCAGGCCGAAATTGTAAGCCCGGTAGTGCCCAGGGAAGCTCTCCCACTCTCCAGGGTAGTCAAAGCTCGTCGGGCCGGAATAATCCTCGGCAACGTACCAACTGGGACCGTGGAAAACCTCCACGACCCGGTCTCCACCGCGTCCGAACTCCAACAGGAAATGCTCCAGGTCGGGGTGTGGCAGGTAGAAACTGTCCTCGCCACGCCGTTGCAGGACGACATCCTGACCGTGGTATTCAAGCGCTAACTGACCGCGGCGAGCCGTCAGGACGAGGGTGTCCCCGCTGGAGGTGTAGGAGCCGGCGTATTCGTCCGCGTTACTCACCGAGGCCGGGTCGCCAACCGCCGGCAGCGGAGGGATCTCCTGCTGGCGCAATCCAGCCCGCAACAGCCTTAGCAGATGCAGCGCCATTCCAACGGAGCCGTAGGACTCGACGTAGCCGTTGACCAGGACTACTACTCCGATGCCTTCGTCCAGGTCCGCGATCGCCGCCGCCACGAAACCGGGAGTGCTGCCGCCGTGGCCCAGGTAAGCATGGCCGTCGACATCGGCCAAAGTGAGCCCGTACCCGTAGTAGGCTCCTCCCCACTGTTGGGTTGGTATTACCCGCTGGGTCATTAGCCGGAAACTCTCTTCAGACATGATACGGCCCGCTGGCCCATTGCCCCGGTTCATCAGCATCCTCAAATAGGCGGCCATATCCTCGGCGGTAGATGCCTGGCAGCCATCTCCCACCCCGTATTCGGTCCATAGCGCCGGTACCAGCCCGTGGTCTTTATGCTCCGGACGGTCGTCATAAAAGCTCCGGTAACCCACTGCCGCGCGCTTTCGCGTCTCGAACCCAATGACTGGGTGGGAGTCGCGCATCCCCATAGGACCGAGTACCCGCGCCTGTATGGCGTCTTGGTACGGCCTCCCATCCACTTCCTCCAGCAGGAAACCCAATGTCTTGTAGCCGATGTTAGAGTAACGGAAGTGCTCTCCTGGAGGGGCCCCTGTTCGACTATTCCGCAGGGCCCAGGACTCATAGAGACCATGAGGCCCTATATCGGCGCCGGCTACCAGGCCGGCGGTATGAGTCATCAGGTGATGGAGGGTGATGGGCCCGTAATCGGACTGCACCTCGAACCACGGCAGGTAGCGCGACACCGGCGATTGTAAGTCCAAGCGGCCCTCATCGCGAAGTTGCATTAAAGCAACATTCGTGAAGGACTTGCCGATAGACCCGATCTCGAACATCGTGCCGGGCTGCATTGGACTACCGGAAGCCAGGTTGGCATAGCCGAAAGGTACTACCCGGAGCAACTTCTCCCGGTCGGTAATCGCCAGGACCAACCCCGGCATGTTGACTTCCCTAGTCCGATGTTCCACGAATTGGTCAATTTCCTCAAAAGCTTTCTCAAGGCTGGTCATTGCTCGTTCCTCCACGACTACCGTACTTGATAAGACAGATTTGACATGCGTAGGCCAATCTGTCCATATAGTAGTTCAAATAGCAGGGTCTTTCAGTTGTCGCCCTGAGCGAAGCGAAGGGTCTAAAATCCTGCCCATTCCAACCATTTTTCGCCGAAAGACTTCGGATTCTTCGCCTTCGGCTCAGAATGACATAGTAGACAGGTGGTTACTGCACCGTGTAAGCATGACAACTGAAAGACCCTGGGTCAAATAGGGGTTGGACTATTACCCGTTGGAGTGGTGTATTCTAACCCTGGGCCCGGGAGAGCGCGGTTTGCAGAGATTGGTCCTTTTCGACATCGACCAAACCCTGGTCAGCATTGGAGGCGGCAACCGCCCACAGCGACGGGCCCTGAACGTCGCTTTTGAGCAAGTCCACGGCATCCCCGACGCCTTTCAGGATGTGGCTTTTACCGGGGGGATGGACTTGCCGCTGATGGTTGAGGTTTACCGGAGGTGGGGCCTAATCACGGGCGGCCTGGAGGCCCTCCCCGACCTGTCCGATACCGAAGGAGTCTTGGCCTTGTTGCTGGGGACTTAGCGGCCAACCCGCCTTCAGGGACGGTTGCTCCGGGGGATAGCCAACGGACTTGGGCAGGCCCCGAGAGGCCCCACGAAGAGAGGTGTAGGCCAAAGGCTCGGCCTCCGAGAACTCTAGCTGCAACTTTTGGCAGTCGCTCAAGGCGAAGCCAGAAGACCAGCCAGCGAAATCACCAAAGGATTCCTTTGATGGTCTCTATGTCCTGGATAAGAAAGGGTATGCCCGAAAGGGTGAGCCTGTGTCTCCCGGTCATGGTGAGCCGGTCATCTACTCATGGTAAGCTGGTCTCCCGCTCATGGCGAGCCTGTCGAACCACGGACCAGCCCCTCGGCAAGCTCAGGGCGAGCGGGAATATGTCCCACCGAGGATTCTCTAAAGACCCTGTCCGGCATTGCCCTGCGTTGCTATCTAATTCCTTGGCGGGGTAGTAGAATCCACTATGCGCCATTACCTTTCTCCGTCATTCTTTCCCAGAAAAGCCAGTATTACTGTCTACCTCAACAGACAAGGAATCGGAGTTACGACCCTCGGCGAAAGCGGGGGGTGGTCAATTCCCTCGATGGCGCCATCTGCCGGGCGCCAAGACGGGCCCCAACCTGCCGTTACTCCAAGACTCTCCGCGACATCGACCGCTCCAATCGCCCCAACCGCGACGTTTACCTCAAGGGACACGCCTCGCCCTCTGGCAGCGGTCAGGCCGACGCCGGAAAGTAGACCGATACCCGCACCGGCCAAAGTGTCCGAAACCGGGCCGTCCCCTCCCCCGGCGGTTATCGGCCAACACCGCAAATGCTCCGCCTTCGTCTATACGGTGAATGACCCGAAGAGAGCAATCAAGGTCGAACTGTTGGCCGGTGGGGCTTCCGTAGCCGCCAATAACTTGGTGTGCGGGGCCGAAAAAAAGCGAGCTGGGACAGAGTTCAGACCCGGCATCAGCAAGCCGCCAAGAATGGTTAGATGAAAGTCCTGCCCAAGCGCTTCTACTACGGATGGTGGGTTGCCGCCGCCGCCTCGGGTATCGAGTTTGCCAACGCCGCCACTGCTATTGGCATCCTCACCGTGTTTGTAGTCCCAATGAGCCAGGAATTCGGCTGGAACCGTACCGAAGTGGCTGGCGCTACCAGCCTGGGGGCCGTGTTGGGCGCGGCTTTAGCCCCCTTCAGCGGGCGGCTGGTGGACCGCGTGGGCTCTCGGCTGATTCTGGTGGCCGGGGGGTTGGTAGTAGTTCTGGGCTGTATCTACCTCTCAACGGCGCAGGCCCTGGTGGGCTTCTACATTGCCTTCACCCTGATTAGAATTGCCGACCAGGGGCTGATCAAGATTGGAGCGTCGATTACGGCGGGCAAATGGTTCTTGAGGTATCGGGGTCGAGCCACCGGACTGGTATTCTTGGGCGGTTCCGGCGGGATGATCGTAATGGCTCCGGTGGTCCAACTGGTCATCACCCAATGGGACTGGCGGGCCGCCTGGGTGGTGCTTGCCGGGGTCATGCTTTGCGTCGGCGTAATTCCCTCCGCGCTAATCATTCGTCGGCAGCCGGAGGACCTGGGTCTGCTCATCGACGGCGCACCCGGCCGGACGCCGTCAGCCGATGGACCTGATTTACAAAGGGATGAGCAACAGTTCCCCTTGGGCGAAGTAATCAGGACTCCCGCCTTCTGGTTGATTCTGGTCTCATTGTTCCTGGTAAGCACCGCGACATCGGGTATTGGGCTACACCTGGTGCCCCACCTGACCCAGCAGGGTCTAACCCCAGGGGCGGCGGTGGGAGCGGTCAGCGTCATGTCCATATCAGGGGCGTTGGCGGCGTTGGCAATGGGAATTGTGGCCGAGAGAGTATCTACCAAGCTGCTCATGACCCTGGCCTACCTGCTTGGCGCAGTCAGCATGTGGGTGCTGATCTGGGCTGACACTTTGCCCGAGGCCTACCTATTTGCCGTTCTGCAAGGGGTGGTGGGCAGCGGGGTGAACACGCTGGCCCCCATAATGTGGGCCGGCTACTACGGACGAAGGACACTGGGCAGCATCTTTGGACTGAGCCGGGCGGCGCAGGTCGTTGGGTTTGCCGTGGGGCCGCTGGGTTCTGCCGTTGTATTCGACAGGACGGGAACGTACCAGGGAGCTTTTCTCACCCTGTCGCTGATCGCCGTCGCGGCCTCCCTGCTTCTGTTGACTGCCCCGCGTCCGGCGGTCCGGGAGCAGTCCCGGCCAGCCCCACCGTAGGGCCAGGTCAAAGTCCTCCAAATTTTTGCTTCTTGCGATGATGCGGCTATTGTTCCCAGACCAACTGGACGTGCATCCGGTCAACTCTCCTCAGATGGCTACCAGGGTCTTTCAAAAGTCACTGCTCCGGCATACTTCCGCTCACCCTGAGCTTGTCGAAGGGCCGGTCCGTGGTTCGACAGGCTCACCACCCCGCTTCCGCGGAGTGCAGGCTATGAGCGATTTTCCAAGGACAATTGAAAGATCCTGAGATGGCTACCTCGGCTATTGCTGGCTATTGCAAGGGCAGCGCCAAAGATAACAGCCAGTGACACCGGAAATCAGCACAAACATAGGGTCGACAAAAGCCCAGAAAACCAAGCGGGTGTCACTTTGGGGACCGGTACCCGTCGTCAGAGCATCGAACCAGTTCCAAAAGAACCAGAGGGTCAATACTAACGATGCGTAAAAAGCTATATTGATGTCCAGATACTCGCGGGTGATCGGCCCATCGGCGGTCCGGCTGCCCAAGGCGCGCTTACGGTAACACTGCACTATCAGAGCTACCACCACGCCAACGGCCATCGGCCAGTTCAAGATTTTCCACACCTGAGCTACGTCCAAAACAGCATCGTAGAAAGGTGTGAAGATGAAATGCAACGCTACGGCGGCAGCCAACAACCAGAAGAGGACGGCCACTATTTTACTTATCGCACCCATATCTGTTCTCCCTACGCTCTAGTGATGAGCGGCCATAGTGGAAATGGGCCAATCCCACGGAAACGGTGAACGGGCGCGCTGTATAGCCTGGTGTTTCCGCAATTCCTTGGGAATTGAAACCAGCAACGGGTGGTTAGCCTCCCGGAGTGCTGGCCCGCAACGCCGCGATCCCTTCAACCAGTCCCGGGTGGTCCAGCCCCAGCAGACCCATCGTCTGGGCGCAGTCCAGTCCCAGCATATCGGGGCTCCGTGCCGCCCCACCTGGGGGCCTGCCCGACTCGGGGGATAACGGGACTGTCAGTCCCGGGTCCAGCTCAAAGGCCTCGGCGATGGCGGCGGCGAAGTCATACATGCTCACCCAATCGCGACCGGCCACGTGGTGGATACCCGGATAGTCTCCCTCCACCAATCTGGCAATGCCGTCCGTCAGGTGTTCAACGTAAATCGGCGTCCGATATACATCGGTGGGGCCGTGGTAAGGGTCGCCGCCCCGAAGGCGCTCGATCAACCAGGGGGCGAAATTCCGCTTGCCCAGCCCCGGCCAACCATACACGATGCTGGTCCGGAGGATACTCCAACGGGATGCCAGCTTCGCCACCTGCTGCTCGGCTTCCCACTTGGTTCGCCCGTAGTGGGTGTTGGGCCTGGGGGAATCTTCCTCCCGGTAGTACCCGCTCTCGCCGCCGAACACGTACTCGGTGGAAACGAAGACCAACCTGGCCCCGTGCTGCTCGCTGAGCCGGGCTATTGACGACGTTGCAGCCACGTTGACCGCCGTGGCCCGCTCCGGCTCCCTTTCAGCCGTTCCCACGTCGGCCAGGGCCGCCAGGTGTACCACCACCTCGGGCTGGGCCATTTGAAAGACCTGCTCCAACCTCGCTGTGTCGGTCAACTCCACTTGATACCAGGTGTTGCCGTCGTCTCGGGGGACGCGGGACCGGAAGGTGCCAAAGACGCCACGGCCCAGGGCCTGGTTCAAGCGCCGCACCAGGTACTGACCGATGAAACCACTGGCTCCAATGATTAAGACCGGCAAGTGAGTCCTTCCCTTTCCTGCCCGCTGGGACAACCCAGTGGAGGCTGTCCGCTGGGCCGGTCCTGTTAAATTCGCCCTGCCCCGTTAAGAATACGCAGGCCGTCAGGAAGATGGATGCAGCGGCCCATTCCCCAAAAATTATACTACGTCCAACGAAAATTAGGGCCTACGCCGTTGAGACTTCGCCAGGTTCCTCAAGCCCGACCAAATGTGGAGTCGAGTCCGGCTGTACCCGGTACGCCATCTCCAATACGCGTCTCTGGCCTCCGACGGGTTGGGGCAACCTGGACCGAAACCGCCTTTTTGTTTCAGCGGATAATTCATAGACCGTTGCGGCTATGGCGTTAACGGAGTGTGGACGTTGCTGCTAACTACCCCGCCGGCGGGAATGACTGCCATTGCTTGTGGACCACGAGAACGCCGGCGACAATTGCCCGTCGTCCCATTGACGAAGCAGCTAGCCGCGGCTAAAGTCCATATTGCCCAAACAGGGGCGCACACCCTGGGGGAAGCTGGTCAGACTTACAGGCTTTCCCCTTGATAAAGGAGCGCAAAAATGGTGGTAGTTGACACCCATTGCCATGCCTCGCCCTATTGGTACGCCCCAGTTGAATCTCTCTTGGACGAGATGGTCCGGGCCGGGGTAGATAAGGCTACGCTGGTCCAGATTGGCGGGATTTACGACAACTCTTACCTGATTGAATGTATGCGCCGCTTTCCCGGTCGCTTTTCGGTGGTGGCGATGGTCGATACCGACCAGCCCGATGCGCCAGAACGGTTGGAGGAGTGGGCGAATCAGGGGGTTGAAAGCATCCGGCTGGGACCCACGGTACGCTCGCTAGGCAATGACCCTCTGGCCATCTGGCGTAAGGCAGACGAGTTGGGGATGATTGTAAGCTGCCAGGGGTCTGAGGTGGACCTGTTCGCCTCCCCGGAGTTGGAGAACGTTGTCCGAGAACTGCCCAGCCTGAAAATCGTTATCGAACACCTGGGGGGCGGCGGACAGGATACGACGCCTCCCCACGATAGGTACAGGAAGGTCTTGGCGCTGGCCCAGTACCCCAACACCTACATGAAGGTGGTGGGCCTGGGGGAGCTATGCCCGCGGCCCATGCCCTTCCGCCAGCCCTTCCCCTTCGAGAATGTGCCGCCGCTGATAGAGATGGCCATCGACGCCTTCGGGCCGCGGCGGCTGATGTGGGGGAGCAATTTCCCGCCGGTGGCCGGGCGGGGAGAGGGCTACCGCAACTCCCTACGTTGGCCCATGGAGCGCGTGACCTTCGGGAGCGAAGAAGACAAGGAGTGGATTTTCGGCGGGACCGCCGCCGCCCTGTGGAAGTTTCCCGTCTAAACGCCGCCCGCTCCGCTGAGAAAGCCCCTAACAATGTAGGGGCTTTTTCGTTGGGGCGCCCAAAGTCAGCTAGCCGGGGGTCGGGGCAGGGTCTTTTGATTGTCACCACTCCGCCTTCGCGCAGTGCAGGCTCTAAAGTCTCCGTCGGCACAGGCTCCCCACCCCTGGATTCCGGCCCCCTTGCAGAAGGGGGCCGGCTCTGCGCCGGAATGACGGTGGGGGGTGGCGGCCTGCTCGCTATGACAAAATTGCCGCTACCTGGAGAATCGAAAGACCCGGGGGTCGGGGCTGAACGGTTGACTATTCCGTCAAGTATTCCAACGAAGGTCTACTCGTCCGGGGGCAGGTAGGCGTTGGGAACGACGGCGCTGCCCTGGCCGACCCCGGTAGTGTCGCCGCGCTGGTTTTCCGCCTTGATTTCAACTGAGACCCGGCTGCCGTTCACTTCTCTGGTTACGCCAATAATTTTCCCGGTAAAGGTTATTGCATCGCCGGGTCGGACGGGTCTCAGGAACCGCAGGTCAACCGTGCCGGTGTGGTTGAACACGTCGTTGCCAAAGTAACGTCGCAGCAGTTCAATGGCGAAGGACAGGGACATCCGGCCCGAAGCCACCGTTCCCTCGGTACCCAGGGTCTCGCGGGCGGTCTCTTCATCCGTAAACTGGGATGGTCCCAAATCCCCGGCGCTGCCCTCAAACAGGTTGATGGCCTCCTGGGTCATTTCCTTCACCAGGGGAGTTAGGTCATCCCCCACCTGGTAGCTGCGGGTCAGCCCCCCCATTTCTTGCCCACCTCCGTCGGCTGCTTGAGTTCGTGGGTGATTACCCGGTCAATGAGCCGTCCGTCCTCATCCACCGAGACCGCCTCGGTGACGATGTAATTTTTGCCCCGGCGCAGGTACTTGTCGGCGATCCAGGCCCGCACCTTGATCTTCTTTCCGCCCACGGGGGGGTTGTAGCAATAGAAGGCGCACCGGGCGTTGACCGAACCGGCGTCCTGGTACTTGGCGTTGTATTGCTTGACGTCCACCTTGTGGGAGATGGTGGGGAAGCTGGCCTCCGGGTCCATTACGCCCTTGCGGTAGGTGTCAATCATCTCCTGGGTCAGCAGGTATTCATACGTGTCGAAGGTCTCGCCGACCTCCAGAGCGTCCCAGTCCAACAAAATTCGGGTATCCGCTTCAACCATAGCTGCGCTTCCTTCTCTTCAAAACTGGAAACTGTTAACTGCTGGGTAGGCCAATGCCCGGCTATTCCGGGCAAGATGGCTCGTAGTTTCTTGGACCGGCGCTGTCCCACCGTGGGAATGCCGGTGCCTCAAATCTACACTGGTATCATTGCCCCCGTCAATCAACCCGGCAGCGAGCGCCGGGTCTTTCGATTATGCAGGCAGAGGCAAGTTCGTCCCGACAGTCCCGCCACCCCCACCGTCATTCCCACGAATATCGGGGGGGTTTCATCCTCTTACCGGGCCTTCACAATGCCACCGTCATTCCGGCGAAGGCCGGAATCCAAGGGTGGGGGGCTTGCGCTGGCGGGGGACTCAGACTCTTCGCTCCGCTCAAAGGCTCCACTGCCCGAAGGCGGAGTGGTGGCACTCAAAAGGCCCGGGCATCTAGCTCCGGGTCTTGCAAAAGTCCCTACTCGGATACATCCCCGCTCATCCTTGTATCTCAACCAAGCCATTGCCAGGGCAATACATTGACGGTAGGGTGCCCTCAAGGGACTGGATAGACCGGAACACCCCAGGCGTAAGCAGACCGTAGCGCAGCGAGGTTGACCCTATCGCCAGGCTGGATTCAGTCCGAGGCCAAATTAACCCCTGGCTTTGGAGCTGGCGAATCAGAGTGATTGTTGGCCGGGTCAAGCTGGGCGGGAATCCGCTACTGCCTGCCCCACGGCTCCCATCGCCGCCACCCTCTGGTCAACTGGCCGATGCCGCGGGCTTGGCGGCGAGTTGCCGGCCCGACGCCCTACCCACGCCAAACCAGAAGGTGACGAAGAGGCAAAGCCCGGCGGCGACGGTTATGGAAATGGGCCAGCCCACCCAACCGGCGGCGGCGGCCAACGGCAGCGCTCCCAGGTAGTGGAATCCGGGCGTGAAGTGGAGCACCCCCATGACCCGGCCCCGGATTTCCGGTGCGGTCGCCAACTGGAGTATGGTGGTAGCCAGGGGCCACACGGTGCCCAGGCTCAGAGCGCCCAACACCAGGAACAGGGCCCAAGACACCCAGAACCATTGCGACCAGGCGAATAACGTCAGGACGATGCAGAACACTACCAGGAAAGCCAGCAGCCAACGGTATAGCCCGGCCCGGCCCATGAAGGTCAGGCTGAGGTTGCCCACCAGGGAGCCAATTCCCGACGCCAATAGCAGCAGGCCCGCCTCGTAAGCGCCGCTGCCCAGTTGGTCCTTGGCGAAGGCGGGGATGACCTGCAAATGACACATGCCGAACCCGCCGAAGGAACAGGCCAGCACGATGACCGTCAGCAACACCGGCGAGTCGCGGATATGGGTCAGCCCGCCCACGAAGTTGCGCAGCAGCGTCTCGGAAGCGGGTTTTCGGTCTCTGGGCGAGGTCTGGATTCTGGAAACACCCAAAACGCTGACCGCGTAGAGCGAAGCGTTCATAAAGAGCGCGGCGCCGATGCTCCACTGGTCAATGACCGCTCCCACCAACGGCGGGCCCACGATCCTGCCGATGTGCACCGCCACGTTGAAGTGGGCTACCGCGTCCAATAGTGTCCGCTCGTCCACCAGGTCGGCGACCATCGACACCCGCGCTGGCTGGTTCAGCGCCTGAAGGACGCCCAGCAAAACACCGGCCACGTAAATGTGCCAGACCGCCACCGCACCGATTACCGAAAGTGTCGCCAGCGCCGCGATCAGCGTTCCCACCGCCACCTGAATTGCCATCAGCAGCCGCTTCCGGTCGATGCGGTCGGCGATGACCCCTCCCACCATGAGCAGGCCGACGTTGGGTACGCCGTAGAGGAAAAGCACCAGCCCCAGTTGGGTCTTGGAGCCGGTCACTTCCAGCACCAGCCAGGCCAGGACAAGGAACTGCATCCCCTGGGAGATGGACTGGATGGCGGAGCTGGTCCAGTACCAACGGAAGTTGGCGGCCCGCCAGGGGCCCGACATCCGCCGCAGGTAGGACGCAGCCCGATGCCCGTCGGAATTGGCCTCTACCAAATCGGAGTTCCTGTGGCTTCCTCTTCCAACGGCGTCGGTCCGGACGGGAGCCAGGGTCGAGGCGCTGGCGTAGTGGTGGCTCCTGAGTTAATCACCCAAAGATTGTAATCGATTCCGGGACGGTGTGGTGTGGGGACTTGGGCTAGAAACGTCCGGTTCCGTCGCTTCCTACATTAAGCGTCGAAGGTCAGACACACCGCGCGGGGAAATGTTCGCACCTTTCCACCGGGGTCAAGGGCAAACCTGTAGGGGTCCACAGCCGTGTGCCCCTACCCCCAGCGGGCCACCGCCCCCACCGTCATTCCGGCGGAGGCCGGAATTCAGGGGTGGAGGGCTCGCGCTGGCGGGGGCTTTAGAATCTTCGCTCCCCTCAAGGTGACAGGGGTACGAGGGTAACGAGGGCGACAATCTGAACACCCTTTTGGCATTGCGGCGTCAATGGCGCAACCGGGTACTCTGGTGTTACCATCAGTCCATCTTCTTTAGGGAGGCTTCCACAATGGATATTGGAGTTTCCGCCAGGGCTTCCAGCGATTCGGCTGACCCGGCAGAATTGGCAAAACGGGCCGAGGAACTGGGGTTCGAGTCCTTCTGGCTCCCGGAACATCCCATCGTTCCCGTGCACACCACGTCTCGTTACGGGGGCACGCCCGACGGCTCCATCCCGCCCTCCATGGCCGACATCGGCGACCCCCTGATAGCCCTGGCCCGGGCCTCGGCTGCCACCAGCGCCATCAGGCTGGGCACCGCCATCAGCCTGGTGCCGGAGCACAACCCCATATTGCAGGCCAAGCAGATTGCCACCCTGGATAAATTCTCCGGCGGCAGGTTCCTCTTCGGCATCGGCGCCGGTTGGCTACAGGAAGAGACGGAGATTATGGGGGGCGATTTCCAACACCGCTGGGGCCAGACCAGGGAAGCAATTCTGGCGATGAAAGAGCTGTGGACCAAGGATGAAGCCGAGTTCCACGGTCGCTTCTTCGACTTCCCCCTGGTCAAGTGCTCCCCCAAGCCGGTGCAGAAGCCTCACCCTCCGGTATTCCTCGGCGGCTACGCGGCCAACGTGTTCAAGCGGGTGGTCTCCTGGGGCGATGGGTGGATGCCGGTGCGGGTGACGGAAGAGCAGGTCAGGGCGGGCCGGGCCACCATGGACGAGTTGGCCGAGGCTGCGGGCCGGGACCCAAGCAGTATACAGCTCATTGTCTCCAACGTGGCCCCAGACCGGGACGTGATTGCCCGATACGAGGAAGCTGGAGCCAACCGGGTTACGGTGTCCCTGCCGCCCGATACCGGAGCCGATGGCGTAGCGGCGTTGGAGCGGCTGGCGGAACAGGTGTTGGGTTAAAGGCCCGGGACGGAGAGGGGGCGCATCCTGTGGAAGTGCCGGCATGGTCGCTGTTCCGGGGACGGAACGACGGCGAAAACTGGGCGGAAAATCACGCCGAGTTGCCGGAGTTGATCGCTTGGGCCGATATTTCCGACTTTGAGCATTACATGGGGCAGCTCCCCTTTCCCTATGACAACGCCGTGGCGGTGCAGCTTTACGAAACTGCCAAGTCGGATGCCTCAGCCCACGAGGTCACCTTCAGCCACCACCACTACGCCACCGGGTTCCTGGAAGCCGTGTACGAAATTTGCCGGGGCCGCCTGGGGCTGGACCGTTGACCTGGAGCGGAATCACCCCCTCTCTAACTCTCCACCTTGAGGGGTAGAGGACTCGCCCTTCCTATGCCTGGGTAGTACCGGGAGGGGCCGGGGGCCGTTCCAATAACTCCAGCCAGTTACCGTCGGGGTCTTGCATGTAACAACCCTTACTGGCCGAGGGGTAAATCGGGTTGGGGCGTATCGCCGGGGGACTGACAAACCGGACGCCTTTGGCGGATAGCTCTTGGTAAAAGGCGTCCAGGTCATCGACTATCACGCCCAGATGAGTGGCCCCAACCTGGTGGCGCTGGGGGAGGGCGACGGTATCGCCGGGCGGGTTGAGGTACTGGATAAGCTCCACCGAGTGGCGCATGTCCCCCATTCCCAGGTACACGATGTGCAGCCTGGCGTCGGGATAGCCCACCAGCTCGGAGATGAACTCTCCCTCCAAAATCTGGTCCCGTTCCTCCCGAAGCCCCAGCAGGTCGCGGTAGAAGGCCCGGGAGCATTCCATATCGCTGACCACGAATCCGGTGTGGTTCATCCACTCAACTTCCATTGATGCCAACCTCCCAATTTGCGGCGCAGATGTAGCTAGCCCCCCTCCCCTGGATTCCGGCCTTCGCCGGAATGACGGTTGGGTCCGCCCCGGATTCCCGCTTTCTCGGGAACGACGGTGGGGCGTGCCCTGGCTTCTGGCCCACGCCGCAATGACGGTGTATTTGGGGGCAATTCCTCTCTCCCTTCAAAATGGGAAGAGTCAGGGAGGGGGTGTCCGTCCCCTAGCGGCCTTCCTTTATGAAGTCGGAGACCTTCTCTCCAATCATTATGGTGGTGGCGTTGGTGTTGGCACGGATGCAGTCGGGCATCACCGAGGCGTCGGCCACCCGCAGGCCCTCCACGCCCTTCACCTTCAGGTACTGGTCCACCACCGCCATAGGGTCGGAGTCGGGGCCCATCTTGCAGGTGCCGGACACGTGGTGGGACGTTCCCGAGTTGCGTCTGAGCCAGTCATTGAGCAGTTCGTCCGACTCCAACTCTTCGTCGGTGGGCATTATCCGTTCCAGCAGAAGGTTGGAGAACTGGGGCTGCTCGGCGAGGCGGACGCCCAGGCGTATCGCCACCCGCATCCGCCGCAGGTCCTCCTCCTCCTGGTAGTAGTTGTAATTCAGACGGGGTTGTACGTGGGGGTCGGTGGATTGCAGCGTCAACTCGCCCTTGCCCAGGGCCAACTGCAAGCTGGCGCTCATGCCGATGTAATTCAGGTCGTCGTCGATGGCTACCTGCGCCGGGCGGTGCTCGCTGGTCATCAGCATCGGGCTGAGTTGCATGTCGTTGCGCAGATCAGACCCCTCAACGGTGTAGCGCAGCCCCACCTGGATCACCGGCGCCTGAACGTCGGGCTTCTCGCCGGTGGCCTGGTAAATGACGGCGGCGGAGGGATGGTCCCGCAGGTTTTGGCCCACGCCGGGCAGGTCGTTGACCACCGGGATACCCAGGCTGCGCAGGTGCTCCGCCGGGCCCACGCCGGAGAGCATCAGTAGCTGGGGCGAGGCGATGGCCCCGCTGCTGACGATAATTTCGTCGGCCTCCACCGTGAAGACCTCGTCGCCGCTCTCGGCCTCAACCCCCACGGCCCGGGTACCGTCGAACAGGATGCGCCGGGCGGTGACACTGCCCCGGATGGTCAGGTTCAGGCGGTGGCGGGCTATGTCCAGGTAGTTAATGGCCATGCTCATCCTAACGCCGTCGATGGTGTTGCGCGCCCGGGGAGACACGCCGGTGGACTCGGGATGGTTCTGGTCTTCGCTTATGGGATAGCCCTCGGCAACGCAGGCTTGCTCGAAAGCCAGGGCGTGGGGCATCCACTCGCTGCGGGGAGAGCGGCGCACCGGCACCGGTCCGGTGGAGCCGTGAAAGTCGTCGCCGCCGAAGTCCAGGTCCGTCTCCAGCCTGTTGAAGTAGGGCAACACCCTGGTGAACCCCCATTCGTCGTTGCCCCATTCGGCCCAACGGTCGTAGTCCTCGGGGATGCCCCGGTAGAGGACTTGACCGTTCACCGCGCTGGAACCGCCGGTGGCCTTTCCCCTGGGGATGGTCAACTCCGTCTGCTCCGGCGTTATCTGAGCGGTGTATCCCCAGTTGTGGGGACCGTAGGCCGACAGCCAGACGTTGTTGCCCAGCTTGAGGTCGTCCGGTAGGTGCTCGAACTCGGGGTAGTCCGGGCCGGCTTCCAGGAGCAGCACCGAGCGTTCCGGGTCTTCGGACAGGCGGCTGGCAATGGTGCACCCGGCGGAACCGCCCCCTATCACGATAACGTCGTACTTCATGATTTACCTCCGTCTCTTTCGGGAATCTAACCGTCAATGGTCGAATGGTTTGCCAGACAGCCCAATAATAATACAAACCTATGGTGGGCGCACCTAACGCCGCCGGCAATCGGTGTCCGCCAACTCATGCGGGGCCTCGCCACCGTCATTCCGGCGGAGGCCGGAATCCAGGGGCGGGGTGGAAGCCAGCCTTCCGGGTTGGTGGCGTCCACACATCTTAGATTCTTCGTCGCAGGCTCCTCAGAATGACAGGGGTGTAGCGGCTTGCAGAGCGGCAGGATAGACCGTCCTTACGGGCAGGCCGCCAGCCCCCCGTCATTCCCGCGTAGGCGGATCCAGGGGTGGGGCGTGGTTCGACAGGCTCACCATGAGCGGTTGGCGGCGCGTTCATTACTCCGCTTTCGCGCGGTGCGGGCTCTTAGCACGTCTAAGGCCCCGCTAAATCGGCGGTTTCCTGGTGTACCAGCGGTTGACCTGTTCGTAAGCATGGCCCACCCGCAGGACGATCTTTTCCTCGAAGGGGCGGCATACAATTTGGAGGCCCAGGGGCAGGTTGGCCGAGTTGAAGCCGCAGGGGAGGCAGGGCGGGGACTCCGGCCAGTTCTCCCTGCCGGACGTATAATGGGGCTACCGGGCTCCGGGGTTTTGCACTAACAGATTTGGGGTGAGGATGCAACAGTCCAGAAACGTCCCGTCCGGCATCAACTCACCCATCGCCCGCGCATTGGGTGAGGACTTCCGAAACCTCCACGCGGCGGTCCGCAGGCACTACTCCGAGCCCAGTGTCCAGGTGAAGGGAGTGATGGGCCGGGTCCATGTCAAAACGGCGATCAGGCCCCTGGCGTTGCTCTCGTATTTGCTGTTTGGCGCCCCGGTCCCGCACAGCGGCGAGGATGTCGAATTTACCGTACTCAATCGAGTCGATGCTTCGGACACGATGCATTGGGCCAGGACCTTCTTCGGCAACGCCAGTTTCCCCGGAGATGTGAGCTTCTCGTCCCGTATGGTCTTCTTGGGGGACCACACCATCATGGAGACTATCAGATACGGCCTGGGAGTAGAGTCCAGCTTGAGCGTCGACGACGCAGGAAGTTTGGTTTACAACATCCTGAGATACGTGGTAAGAGTGCCCCTTCTCGGGGTAGCCGTTAGGTTCCCCACCTGGCTTTCCCCTTTTGGGGGCGGCCGTACCACAGAATCCGGGGAGGACGAAAACAGCTTCAGGGTCGAGTTCCAGATGGCCCATCCCATCTTCGGGAGAACGGTCGGCTATGGGGGCCGGTGTTGGATGGGCTGATGCCGGATGTTGAATAAATGGGGATGAATTTCGCCCCGGCCATCGGTGACTTTCACAGCCCTTGACCTGGGGGAAGCGGTACTCTATTGTGGGCCTTAGACGCCCCACACGGTGAAACACCCTGAGAATTCCACGGCGACGGACACCCCGGCGGGCGGGATGCCGTGGGGCCGCTTCCTATCATTATTCCTCCCCCGGAAGCCCTAGCTGAGTTTTGGTCGCACAGGCAACCCAATCTTTTCCAATAGGGAGCAGGATATGTCCCAAGACAAGAGAATTTACGTTGGTATGCACGACGGTGTTTGCGCCGTTATAAGCGAGGATGGCGGGAAGACCTGGCAGCAGGGCCCCGTCACGCCCCTGGCCCACGCGGCGGCCCGGCTGACTTCCAGCCCCGCCGAGCCGCGTCGGGCGTACCTGGCGGCCTACGAGGCGGGCGTCTACCGCACCGATGATGGTGGCTCGACCTGGAATCACCTCGACTCCTACCCCTCCGACTACGCCCACAGCGTGTTGGCCCACCCCGCCGAGGCGGAAACCGTATTCGTGGGCAGCGAACCGGCGTCTATTTTCCGCTCCTCCGACGCCGGAAGCACCTGGGAGGAGTTCGGCGGCTTTCGGGCCGTGCCTGAATCGGCGGAATGGGGGTTCCACTCGCCGACCCGGGACTCTCACGTACGGGACCTGCGGGTTGCGCCCAACGATCCCAGGCGCCTGTACGCCGGCATCGAGGTGGGCGGAATGGTGTGCTCCCACGACGGCGGCGTTAGCTGGCGGCAACTTCCGGGCCTGAATGACGACATTCACTGCGTGGACCTCAGTTCCGACCGACCCAGCAGCGTTTACGTCGCCACGGCCAGGGCCCCCTATCGCTCCGACGACGGCGGGGGGCAGTGGGAGCTAATCAACACCGGACTGGACCGCCGGTACACCCTGCACATAGCGGCGGCCCCGGACGACGCCGACCTGGTGTTGGTTACGGTTTCCGAGAACTCCCGGCGGGGCAATCCCCAGTTCTACCGCTCCACCGACGCGGGCCGGAGTTGGCAGTTGGTCGAAGGTCTGGGACAGGGCGAGGAGCCCAAAGACATGGTGGTGGCCTTCGACTGGGACCCCCAGGAGCCGGACCAAGTGTACGCGGGCACCGACGGCGGCAAGCTGTTCCGGAGCGAAGACCGGGGCGAAACCTGGCAACAACTGCCGGTAGACCTTCCCACCGTCGCCGTGGGCGCCCTGGTTGTAGGCCGGGGCTAGGGACGCCCAGTCTCCCGCGCCAACTTTCCCATACCTATCGGTGTGGCCGTCTGAGCAGTACCGCCAAGAAGCCGCTGGCCGAGACGGGCGATGGGCGCAGTTGAGTCGTCGCCTAGTGGGATGAAGCTGGGGGACGGTACAACCCCAGCTTCATCCGCAGCCGGATTGGCCCGTTGCGCTACACCGTCATTAAAATTATGCAATCGGCGGGCGACTTCAGAATGACGATGGCTAGGCCCCGTCGCTGTCCACGGTTGGGCTTTCCCGAGCTTACTGGCCCGCTTTAATCCAATCGGCGCAGCGTTCCCCAATCATGATGGTGGTGCAGTTGGTGTTGGCCCGGATTACGTTGGGCATCACCGAGGCGTCGGCCACTTTGATGTTTTCCAGCCCGTGAATGCTAAGGCGCTGGTCCACCACCGCCATCGGGTCGCTGGCCGGTCCCATCTTGCAGGTGCCCGAAGCGTGGGTGGTGTTGAACACCGTCCTTCGCATCCAGCGGTCCAGGGCCTCGTCGGAGGCCAGGTCTTCCTCGGAGGGCTGTAAGATTCTCTCGACAATGGGGCTGAATGCTCCGTGCTCCAGCAGCTTGACGACAATTCTTACCGACTCCCGCAGCCGCTCCCGGTCGCGTTCCAGTTCCAGGTAGCGGTAGTTCAGGGAGGGTTGGACGCTGGGATCGTTGGCGGAAAGCCGCACCTCGCCAGCGCCGTCGGCCAACTCCAGAGTGCAGTTGAACCGGACACCCTCCGGGTTGAAGGGGTCAGCGCCGCCGATGGGCGAAGAAAATGAGGACGCGCTAATCTGAATGTCGTTGCGGTCCGGCGAGCCGGTGGCGGTGTATCGCAGGCCGGTTTGAGTCCTGGGAGCCAGGGGGTCTTGAGGGTGGTCCTCACGCACCTGGCAGATTACGGCAACGATGGGATGGTCGCGCAGGTTCTGGCCCACGCCCGGCAGCTCGTGGACCACCGGGATACCCACCTCCCGCAGGTGGTCGGCGGGGCCGATGCCGGAGAGCATTAGCAGTTGGGGCGAGGCCATGGAGCCGGCGCTGAGAACGATCTGGCCCGCCTCTATCTGGTAGACTTCGCCGCCGCTCTCCACCTCCACACCCACGGCCTTCTTCCCCTCAAACAGGATGCGGCGCACCATGACATTGGCCCGCACCGTCAGGTTCAGCCGGTGCCGCACCTCGCTGAGGAAGGTGAGGGCGGTGCTCATGCGGACTCCCTCGGGGTTGTTCATGGGGATTGGCCCCACCCCGCCGGAGTCGGGGGCGTTCATATCGTAGTCTTCGGGATAACCGGCCTCCAGGGATGCCTGGACGAAGGCTTGCTGAAAGGGCAGCCAGTCCTCCCGCTGGAAGCGGCGCACCGGAATGGGGCCTTCGTTGCCGTGGAAGTCGTCGTTGATGTCCAGGTCGGTTTCCATCTTGCGGAAAAAGGGCAGGACGTTGAGGAAGGACCAGTCGTCGTTACCCTGAGCGGCCCAACCGTCGTAGTCTTCCGGCACGCCGCGCAAGAGCACCTGACCGTTGATGGCGCTGGTGCCGCCTACCACCTTGCCCCGGGGCGCGGGCAGCATTTCAGTCTGGTCTGCCGACCCCTGGGCCCACCAGGTCCAGTTGTGGGGCCCGCCCTGGGCGGAGGCGTCGGGCTTGTACCCGTACTTGAGGTCGTCCGGGTAATACTGGTAGTCCGGGTAGTCCGGCCCGGCTTCCAGCAGCAGCACCGAGCGGGTGGCGTCCTCGGCCAGCCGGGAAGCCACCACGCATCCCCCGGAACCGGCCCCGATTACGATAACGTCGTACTTCATAGCCCACATTCCTACAAGCGAATAACCACTCCGCCTTCATCGTGGCGGTATAATCTCTTTAATACCACAATACCACCGACTACATTCGGCACATCACGCCACCCCCGCCTTCTAAGCTCCACGGCAAAACGCTGCGCGCTTGCATCAAAGCCATATTTAAGGATTCCACCAGAATAATGAATCCCAAACTGCTTGCACAAAGAAGTGAAATCCTGTGCGCCGAGTCCGACACACTGCCTAGTCGCTTCATCGGACAGTTTCTCGTAATCCATCTCGGCTTCCTCTTCTCTCCTCCTCCTTTCTCTAGCCCGTGCGGCCTGTATAGCCTGCTTCGCAGCCGAGCGGCTCGTCTCCTTATTATGTACGGCCGCTATAATTAATATCCCCGAAATGCAGAGGCTTGGCACTATGACCCACCACATGCCGATGCCCACAGCCCCCGCAACCACCACTGCCAACGTAACAATTATGGCAAACCGGAAAGAGGCTCCCCAGCCTGTGCGCTCCTTAAGCTCCTTGTCCGCTATCTGACTTTCCATCATGGCCCGCATAGCCTCTTTATCCTTGTCCGTTTCGCCTCCATTCCTGCGCGACACTATCCCGGACAGTTGCCTTTTCGCGCCGCACAACTGCCGTCGCCGCTACCGCAACTATCGCTGTCACTCCATGCCCGTACCTGCAACCAGGCGCCCGCAATCATCAGGCCGAAACCCGCGAACAGCAGAAACAGCCCAACCATTCCCAAATTAGAGGTCGAAAATCTCCCGCACCTGGCAACTAAAACCCGGCAGAACGTTGCTGCCGTCCAGCGTGTCTTCCTCGTCAAGGGTGATGATGGGCCGGTCGAGTTGGTGTACGCTCACGGAGCGCCTGGCGGGAAGGACTTCCCACACTATTGGCACACCGAAGCTCAGCCACATGCGGGCCTTGTCGTGGCTTTCGACGTTGGTATCACCGGGAGATGCAATCTCGACCACCAAGTCGGGGATTACTTCGTAATATCCGGTAACAACTGCGTCCAACGGCAGCTTCGCAGCGGAAAAGAAAGCAACGTCCGGCTCCCTCACAATGTTGGGATTGCGTCCCAGCAGGACGCCGGCATCGGTGCCGGTTACCTTGCCCAATTTCTGAGGCCGAATGAAATTCATTAACATGCTTATCAGCAATGCCGCGACCTCGCCGTGTTGTCCCCCCGCGGGCATAACCTCGCAAAGCGCCCCCTGTATCAACTCGCCCCGGATTCCTTTGCTGTACAAGTCAAGCAAGTCCTCCGGGGTCAGTAACTTGGGCTTCGTCGTTGTCATGGCGGCGCCTCCGCTTGGGAAAGATTGAGGCTATTCTACTATATTCCGGAGGGCGATTGTCTGAATCAGGACTTTCGGAAGTATCAGGATGATTGAGTCCGAAAGTCCTCCGTAACGGGACGAAAATCCCCCTTCACGAAAGGCCGATCGGAGTTGTATTGGGATTTTACAAGTGGGGGCATGGTGGGTAACATTAGGTTGGGTCGAGGTCCTGGCGGCGGTTTTGACCAGGATTTACACTGGTGGGAGCAATTTTGTATCTGGATAAGCCCGCCATCCGGTGACGCTTCATAAACGGAGCGGCGGGTCTTCAAGGGCGATGCCTTTGTCCCGCGCCCACGCCTCAAATTCCTGCCTTGCCTCAGCCGGCCCGCTTTTCGCGGAACTCCGCCTGCTGCTGTTCCCGCTCCTGCCGCCATTTCCGCCTTTATTCTAAATGCCCAGAATTTCACTATGTTACCTCGTTCCACCGATACGGCGACCATGGCGTAAAGTACCGCCCCAAGGTCCACGGGCGTTGCTGTTAAGTCCAGGCTCTCCCGTCCGTCCCACCGGGCCTGATTCCGCCCAATACGTTAATAGCGCCGTTGCCGCGAAAACCCCGAAGGGCGTAGTAAACGAAACCATAGGCTCCCGGGAGCCTATGGTTTCGTTGGACTCGCGCCGGCGCGGCTAGCCCCGACCGTTGCGCAGCAGCCGCCCCGGGAAAGCGCCGGTGGGCTCGCCGTCCTCGAAGGTTATCTCGCCGTTGACCATCGTCCAGCGGTAGCCCTTGGCCTTCTGGATGCGCCGCCACTCGCCGCCGGGCAGGTCCTCGGCCACCTCGGAAGGCAGCACTTCCAGCTTCTCCAAGTCGTAGATAACGATGTCCGCCGGGACGCCTTCCTTGATGGCGCCCCGGTCCCGGAACCCGCCGAAGTGGGCCGGCAGGTAGGACAGCTTGAAGTGGGCGTCCTCCAGGGAGATGACCTTCTCGTCGCGCACCAGCCAGGTCAGCATGTCCGTGGGGTAGATTCCGGCAGTCAGGAACTTGACGTGGGCCCCGCCGTCGGAGACTCCCGCGACGATGTGGTTGGAGTCCAGCACCTCCGCCGTGAACTGGGCCTGGTCGCGGCCCTGGGAGTCGGCGTAGAACTCGGTTGCCAGGTCGTCCTCAACGCACATATCCAACAGGGCGTCGATTACGTGCTTGCCCTGCTCGTCGGCAATCTGCTGTACAGTTTGGCCCGCCTGGGGGCTGGAAGCCTCGGTCTCGTCGGGGGCCAGGGCAATCATCCGCCCGTCCACCACGTTGACCACGAAGGATTTCAGGCGCAGGTCGGGGTTGGTTATCGAGCGCCCGCCGTCGTGCTCGTACTCGTAGCCGTGGGTGTCGCAGACGAACTTTTCTCCGTCGTTGTCCACGCAGCCGCCCTGGTGCGCGCAGATTACGGAAAGCAGCTTGTAGCCGTCGCGGGTGTTAATCAGGAAGTAGTCAGCGCCGCCGGCGTTTATCTTGGCGGGCAACTGGGGGAAGTCGGACTCGGCCCCGATGTCAATCTTGACCTTGCGGGTCATCACCTGCAGGCTGCCCACGGAGCCGGGCACCACCTGGGTGGGGCGAGTGCCCGAGTCCCATTCTTCCTTCAGCTTGCGGCGCAGCTCCGGGTCTTGCATCTTGGCCTTGCGGGTGGCCTTGTCTCCCAGCGTCGCTTCGCGCCACATGGGGGTGTCGTCGAAGAGGTTCCAGTCCTCGAAGGTCAGCTCAAACCCGCCGCGACGGGTGGCCCCCTGGCCGTAGACCCGCAGGCCCCGCTCGGCGCAGCTCTCCAGCCAGCGGATGCGCTCCCGGTGCTGCTCCGGGTGGACGGCGTTGGGGGCGACTGCCTGATACAGCACGGGCCGGTTGGCGACTTCGGCGACCCTCTCGAAGAACAGGCGGGTCTCCTCCCCCAGGGGTCGGCCCTCCTCGCCCGTCTCCTGGTAGGCCAGCTCAATGAAGCCCTCGTCCCGGTCGCGGAGCACCTGGGCGAAGGTGAGGACCTCATGCTCCGACAGCAGATCGGTTATCATGGGTGTGCCGTCATAGTCGCGCTGCACCGAGTTGGCGCCCAGGACCTGGGCCGACCAACCGCAAGCGCCGGCGTCCATGGCTTCGTGGATTAGCCGGACCATCTCCTGCAACTCTTCCTCGGTGGGGCGTCGGGTCTTGGCCTCGTCCCAGCCCATGACCCAGGCGTACAGGGGAGTCAGGGGCACGTAGGTAAGGCAGTTGACCCCCTTGGGAGTGCTGGTCAGGCTGTCGATGAAGTCCGGGAATGTAACCCAGTTCCAGGGCATCCCTTCCTTCATGGCGTCGTAGGGAATGGCCTCGTTGCGGGTCATGCTGAGCATGGCCCGTTCCTGGTCCTCGACGCGGGAGGGGGCGAAGCCGAAGCCGCAGTTGCCCAGGGCCACCGAGGTGACGCCGTGCCAGCCGGACAGGGTGCAGTAGGGGTCCCAGAATATTTGGGCGTCGTAGTGGGTGTGCAGGTCAACGAAGCCCGGGGCCACGATCAAGCCCTGGGCATCCAGGACCCGGTCGGCGGTGCCGCCGTTGAGTCCGCCAATCTTGACGATTTTGCCGTCTTTGATGGCGATGTCGCTAACGTACCGGGGGGTGCGAGTCCCGTCGACGATGGTGCCGCCTCGAATGATAATGTCATAGTCAGCCATTAACTCCCTCCGAGCTTGTAATTCAAGAATTCGGGGCCGTGGCCTACTGTTGCGTAGCTGAAATAGGGGTAATGGGCCAAGTCTAAGGTACGTAGCGCAAGGGTGTCAATTATCCCTCAATCAGCTTGAGAACAAACACACGAAATGGTTGCTGTTTATTGGAATATGACGATATTCGATGGTAAATCGACCAATTGGAAGCCCACGTTGGTCACAGGCCAAAGCGGGTCAACCCGTGTTAGAATCCTCGCGTCTGGTTTGGGGTGGCCTTCACCCATGAAGGCCACCAGCAAGAACATAGCGCCAAATTCTTGGGGAGGTGGCCCATGACACTGCTGGAAACACCGCCGGCGGCCACGGGTCTAGTGCACCATATCGGGATTGCGGTTGCTGACCTGGAAGCCAGCATCGAGTTCTACGGGAGGTTGTTCGGGCTGAATGCCGGCCCCATCATCGTCCGGGAGGACATCGGAGTCCGCGGTTGCTTTGTCCCGGTTGGGGAGACCAACCTGGAGCTGCTGGAAGGCACCAGGGCGGACAGTCTGATTACCGCCCACATCAGCCAGCGGGGTGAAGGACTCCACCACGTCTGCTTTGAAGTGGATGAAATTGCGGAAAAGCTGAAGAGCCTGGACGCCCTGGGTATATCCCTGATTGACAAAATTCCCAGAACGGGCCTGATGGGTGGGGACATTGGCTTCCTGCATCCGTCGGCGGCGCGGGGCGTGCTGATTGAGTTGGCTCAACATAGCCATTAGCCCCGTCCCGGAGTTCTGAAATTGACGAGGGTGGGTGATGGAAGGGTCTCCCCGCCTGACCCAAATCTTCACACCGTCTATTTGCTCCCCTGGTTCTCACGCTCCCGACAACGGGAAGCCCCCAGGACGATTGCAAAGTCAGGAAGCTCGTCCATAGAGGCGGTCGATGGTCTGCGTTGGGCGGAAGGCGCAGGTTTTGGCTCGCAGGGGCATGGACATCCGGGAAGGAAACCATCCTTCCCGGCGCAGGGCGTTCAACCCGGTGTTGACCAGGGTGGCGTATACTTCGCCCAGCCCCGGACGGCGCAGCGTGTGGACGTCCTCATCCCAGCTGCGGTCCTTCACGTGATGCAGGCTGTTCTCAACGCTCCAGTGGTTGCGGAACACTTGAAGCAGTTCCTTTGGCCCCCACTGCCGGGAACTCAGGCTGGTCAGCAGATACCAGCGCTCCCGGCCCACCTCCCCAGTGGCTATGTCCACCGTCTCCTTCTCCACCATCGCCCCCTGCCGCGCCCCGGGAAATCCCAACTCATCCCGGATATAGTCGGCCAGTGCGTTATCAGTCCAGATCCGCCGCCTCTCGATCACGCCCGCTTTTTTCCCAGGGTCTCTGCCTGCGGCTCCCCCAACTCCTCTGCGGCAAACCCGTCGGCCAATGCGGCCAGCACCTCAGGCTGGTTCCCCTTGATTCGCACCAGGTAGTCCCGTCCCTGGCTGACTATGGCCGGGCACAGGTCCCGCTCCGCATAGAGGGCGTCCATGGTCAGCAGCCGCAGGCCGGGATAGCGCTCGAACAATTGCCCCAGTTGCTCCCGCAACACTCCGGGTTCGTACCGCTTTTCCGACGCCGGCCACTGGGCCAGACACAACTTCAGGTCATGGGCCAGCACGTTCACCATCACCAGGGGATTCCCGTTGGCGTCCCTGGACTGCTTGGCCCACTTGCCGTCCACCGAGGCGTTCAGTTCCCGGTCCGCCACCACCCGGGCCACCCAGCCGGTCAGGGCGCCCTGCAACTGCTCATAAGGGACCCCGGCCAGGGTGCGGGAGATGGTGGTGGCGTGGGGCGGATGGTCCCGGAGGAACCCGAGAGGCTCCTTCAGCGCCGGCCAGTGCATCCTGGCGAAGTGGGCGATGTGGGCCATGGTGGTCTGGCCGCAGACCAAGCCCAGCAGGGTCAGACGCAGAATGGCTTGAAAGGGATGGCGGACTCCTCTGGCCTTCCGGGGGTCCGGCACCTGCTCCAAGCACTTGAACAGAGATTCCGCAGCCTCCATATCAACACACCTCCCATCTCTCTTCCCTCCTTTTTAAACCTCCTTCTCTGACTTTGCAATCGTCCTGGGGAAGCCCCAGGAATGATGGGATTCGCTGTAGAAAAGCGGTATACTTTTGAATATAGCGTGGCTCAACCTCCCCACGTGGAGGGGAAGTTTATTTTGAAAGGCGGTAACAGCTATGGGAAGTAACTACAGTATCTGTGTAGGCGCGGTGGGCTTCGGCGGCGGAGTATGGCACAGCCCCGACGGAGGAGATAACTGGAACCGAATCAGGGACCCCTTCCCCCTGGGCAGCCAGGTCAGGGCCCTGGAGGTCTATCCCGACAATCCCAACCGAATCCTGGCCGGTTCCGATTACGGCGTATACCGCAGCGAAGACAAGGGGGCTACCTGGGAGAAGCTGTGGTCGCCCATGGACGGAATGCCCATCTGGTCCATGGCCATCGACCCCCAGGACACCGATACCATCTTCGTGGGCATCAAGCCCGCGGCCCTGTTCCGCTCCCGGGACGGCGGCAGTAGCTGGACCAAGCTGTCGGTGCAGATGGCCCAGGAGTGCCACATCGGGCCCCCAATGGTGACCATGCTGAAGGTGGACCCCCAGGACCACCGCACCGTCTGGGCCGGGGTTGAGGTGGACGGCGTCTACCGCAGCCTGGACGGCGGCGATACCTGGACCCACGTGGAAGGCGGCGTCCACCCGGACATCCACGGCATGACCATCATCCCGGGGCAGCCCAGCAAGGTGCTGGCCAGCACCCCCCGGGAAATCTTCGCCACCACCGACATGGGTGAGAGCTGGCAGTCGGTGGTCACCACCGACAAGTTCCCCCTGCCCTACAGCCGGGGAATCGCCTTCAAGCCCGACGACCCCAACGTAATCTACTCCGCGGTCGGCGACACGGCCATCGGCAGCACCGGAGTCATCCAGCGCTCCAAGGACGCCGGCCAGACCTGGGAGACGCGGCCCCTGCCGGTGGAACCCAACTCCAACATCTGGTCCATTGCCACCCATCCCGCAGACCCCAACTTCGTTCTCGCCTCCAGCCTCTTGGGCGAGGTCTACACCAGCAGCGACGCCGGGGACTCTTGGTCGAAGCTGAAGCGGGAATTCAGCGAAATCGGCGCCATGGCGTGGGTCCCCAACTAGGCCCGCGCCGGGCGACCACTCCAAGAACAACCGGCGTCAGCCGAGCAATACAGGGGCGGAGGGTACTCCGCCCCTGTATTGCTGTCCCCTTCCTATGCTGCTGCCATTCGGAGAGGCCCTACCCGTTGTCATTCCGGACTACCCCGCGATGAGGGAACCCAAAAAGCTGGAATGGCAAAAGGGCGGGGAACGCTCCACTTCAGCCCCTCTTTCGCTCAGGACGGCCAGGGAATTGCCGTCGCAAAACCCGTCACCGCTTGGACTCATGGCATCCCTTCCCGCTTCCCGGCGAATCGCGGAGCTAACCCTGGGGCTGTACGCTGCCTTTCCCTGCATATAGCGTAATCGCTATACATAATGGGTAGTTACGTCTATAAATAGGCTAATTAGTTACTAACAGCGAGTATATTTGTTGCGCGTTCATTAACGACGTTGACATGTTTCTGCCGTGATGCTAGTATTCCTTCACCGTTCTTGGGAGGAATCTGTTTAACATTTGGGCAACTTGGCGTGGAATAAGGGGCCCGGTATCCGTCGTCCCAACCCTACAGCGGCCCGGAAAGCCAAAAACCCTGCGTAGCGGAGGTCGTTAATGCAATATTCCAGGAAATCAACGATCAAGGTCTCACTAATCTTGGGCCTCGCCTTCGCCCTGGCGCTGCTGGCGGCGGTGGCCTGCGGTAGCGCCGCCCAGGAAACCACGGCCCCGGAGCCGCCGGCTCCGGCAGCGCCTGCTGAGCCCGCCGCGCCCGCCATGGCGGAAGTTGCCCCCACCGCGGCTCCCGAGCCCATGAGCCCGCCCGAGAAGATGGCTGACGTGGAGGTCCACCCGGGCAAGGTTAAGTGGATGTTCCCCTCCCTGGGCAACGAGCGGTTTGACGAGGCCCACTGGGCCGGCGGCACCAAGAACTTTGCCCGGTTCGTCCACGCCCTGCTGATAGCGGGCGACGAGCATGGCGAGATGCTTCCCGGCCTATCCAACAAGTGGGGAATTTCTGAGGACGGTTTCAGTTGGTGGTTTGACTTCGACATCCTGGAGAACGGGGATGTGGTCACGTTCCACGACGGTACGCCGATGACCATTGAGGACGTCATCTGGACGTTCGAGCACGCAATGGGTAAGGGCATCGTGGAACACGCGACCAATACTTACCTCCCGGACCTCGCTTTGAGAACAGACTCCATTGAGCAAACGGGACCCAACCAGATGACTATAACCTTTAGTTTTATCAATGCAGGCTACGACCTAATAAGCCTGTCTGAGTTAGGGGCCTCTACCCGGGGCGTCGTTCCCAAGAGGGCCGAGCTTTGGAGCACCCAGTTGGAGCAGGATTTCGACAGCAACCCCAACTTGGCCGGACAGATGAGTTTCGTGGAGCATGTGCACGCCGAGCGACTGACGCTGGAGCGCTTCGACGACTACTTCTACCAGCCTGCCAACGGCTTCCCCGAGGACAGGAGGATGAAGTTCACCCACCTGGACATGCTGATAGTCCCCGAGGAGGCCACCCGGGCGGCGGCCCTTCGCTCCGGCGAGGCTGACATTGCCCCGGTAACCCTGGAGAGTCGGGACTTGGTGGAGGACGGCGGCGGGCGGATAATCTTCACCCCGGAGGGCGTGTACTGGTGGGTCATGTTCCCCCAGAACTGGGCCCAGGGTGCCGAAGAGGGTTATTCAAACTGGAAGCCGAGTCCCTTCGCCGATAAGAGGGTGCGTAAGGCCCTGGCTTATGCCATCGACAAGGAACTGATGATGGAGAAGCTCTACGGAGGGCCTGAGGTGGCGAGGGTCCAAGGATGGGCCCAGGTTACTCCGGGCACCCTGGGTTACAGCCCTGATTTGGACCCCCTGCCCTACGACCCCGACAAGGCCCGGCAGTTGCTGGCCGACGCCGGCTATCCCAATGGAGAGAATTTTGGCAAGGTGATTCTCAACACTTGGCAGTCTCCAAGCCTACCCCTGCTCCCCGAATCGGCTCAGGTGGGCGCCGACTTCTGGAGGAAGGAGTTGGGTCTCGATGTGGAGGTCCGGGTGGGAGACTCAACCTCGATTAGGAAAGCCTACCGAGCAGGAGACCTGCAGGGCCAAATACTGTGGCGGGAAAACGAGACCAAGGCCGACGGCATGGGTTCTACTCGGACCTACTACGGCATGGAAGGTTCGGTGATGCCCTTCCATCAGGATCCCGCTCTGTTCCAGCAGACCCTGGATACCTTGGCGGTCTACCAACCGGAGCAGCGGGAAAAGGCCATCAACGACCTGTATAAAGTGCTGTGGCAAGAGCACCATGCCCTGGGTATCGGCTTTGTGAATATCCCCTGGGGCGTTGGGTCGCGCATCAAGACCTGGCACCCCTGGCCCCGGTGCGAGTTCCCCTGCGGACGCTATACTATAACTCTGCACCCCTAGCCCACGGGAGGCTGCCCGCGGAGCCGGCCCGTGTAACTCGGTTAGCTATAATCGTCCGCTCATTCTGAGCTTGTCGAAGGACAGACTCTTCACAACGGTTCGACGGGCTCACCATGAGCGGACGCGCGGCAACAGCGGGAATATCCCACGAGCCGCTCCGCAGGGGGCGGTGACTTCGGCCCGGGGGCAAGCCATACTTCGTCCGTAGCCCCATTTACAGCGCGGGACCCTCGACAAAAGGGGGTTGATCCCAACCCCGAACTCATCCCCAGACTAGGTATCCGGCTCAGGATAGTGAATGCGCGGTTTCATCTTAGTTAGGCTATTGCAGGCGATTTTCACCCTGCTGATTCTCAGTGTAATCGTCTTTGGCAGCGTCCACTTGACCGGCGACCCCGCCGCCTACCTCTTGGGCCCGGAAACCACCAACGAGACCTACGAACAGCTTAAGATAAACCTGGGCCTGGACAAGCCCTTACCCGTGCAATACTGGAATTTCCTGTTGAATGTGCTTCGGGGCGATTTCGGCACCTCCGTCTTCCACGGCACCTCGGCGCGGGACGTTTTGATTTCGCGATTGCCGGCGACCCTCCAACTGGCCGGGGCGGCCTTCCTGCTGAGCATGGCGCTGGGAGTGCCCCTGGGCATCCTATCGGCGGTGAAGCGGGATAGCATCTTCGACCAAGCCGGCAAGCTATTCGCCGTTATCGGCATCGCCGCCCCCTCTTTCTGGGTCGCCATCATGCTAATCATGCTGTTCGGCGCCCTCTTGGGTTGGCTCCCCACCCACGGTCGGGACACCCCAGCCCACTTCATCTTGCCCACCTTTGTCCTGGCCTGGGGCGGCATGGCGGGCTACGTGCGGCTGGCCCGCTCCAGTATGCTGGAGGTGCTGGACAGCGAGTACGTCAAGTTCGCCCGTATTAAAGGCCTGCCCGAGAGGATGGTAATCTGGAAGCACACCCTGCGAAACGCCGCCATTCCCCTGCTCACCTTCGCCGGGCTCACCCTGGCGGGCCTGATGAACGGCTCCATCGCCGTGGAGGTCATTTTCGCCTGGCCCGGGGTGGGTCGGCTGATGTTGCAGGGCATCACCACCCGGGACTTCCCCATAGTACAGGCTACCGTGTTGGCTGCCGGGTTGTTCTACATTGTCACCGCATTGATAGTGGATATACTTTACGCCTATACCAACCCCCGCATCCGGTACGACTAGCAATAGGCTGGAGGGGCTGCTTTGACCACCGCCACCGAAACCCTCGACACGAGCCGCCTACGCCAATGGCAGAGGCGGGCCAAGGAGTACCGCCTGCCCAAGGTTCCCATGGCCGTCATGGCCGTCATGCTAATCTGCGCCGCTTTTGCCCCGCTGCTGGCGCCCCACAACCCCACCGAGGTGAGCTTGCTGGACTCGCGGTTAGCGCCGGGGGAAGACTGGACCTATCCCCTGGGCACCGACACCCTGGGGCGGGACATGCTGAGCAGGCTGATTTATGGCGCCCAGACCGCCGCCAAAATCAGCCTGCTGGCCCTGGCCGTGGGCACCGTAGTGGGGACCGCCGTGGGCCTGGTTTCCGGCTATAAAGGGGGCGTCATGGACGCGATACTCATGCGCGCCGCCGACGTTGCCCTGGGCTTCCCCACAATCCTGGTGGCCCTGATAGTGGTGGTCATCCTGGGAGCCGGCATAGAGTCCATCGTCCTGGCAATGGTAGTTACCATCTGGGCCAGGTTCGCCCGAATGATTAGGGGGGACGTGCTAGCGATAAAAGAGCAGGACTTCGTTACCCTCGCCCGTATTGCCGGGGTCACCACGCCGGTAATCATCCTCCGCCACATCTTCCCCAATACTGTCAACACCCTGATGGTGGTGGCCAGCATCCTGGTGGGGCAGGTCATCCTGCTGGAAGCCTCCCTGAGCTTCCTGGGACTGGGGCTGGAGCCGGGAGCGGCGGCTTGGGGTATCATGGTAGCCGAGGGACGGGCGGTAATTCTCAAGCTGTGGTGGTTGTCCCTGTTCCCGGGGCTGGCGATTACCATACTGGTACTGGCCCTCAACTTCTTCGGCGACTGGCTGCGGGATACCCTGGACCCAAAGCTGCGGCGCATCTGACCTTCGGATACCTTACTTCGCTGTGGGAATGCTATAACCGGGCAGTCCCCATCTTGAATGGGGCATCTTACGCCGTCGCGGCGTGTACCGGCGTTGACGCTATCTGCCACTAGTGATAGCATTAGTCGCACTACACTGTCGTACCGCCACGCAATAAAGGAGGGGCGAGCATGGACTTTGGATTGTTTACTACTTGGAACGCCGTTTACGAGGGCGACAAGGTTCCCTGGGACCCCGAATATCATGGTGGAAAGCTCCTCGAGTCCGCGGCCTACAAGCAGAACTTCAAGGAAATCGAACACATCGAAGATGCGGGATGGGATTACGTCTGGTTCGGCGGCGGTCACTTCTCCACCCAGGGCAGCATGGATCCCCAGTCTGTCATGCTATCTGGCATCATCGCCAACCACACCAAGAACATCAGGATCGGCACCTCCATCCACCGCCCGACCCTGCGGCTGCCCGGTGAGACCGTATCCCCCCGGGCGCTGCCCCACGAACGCTACGCCTTTGACAACCTCAAGCCGGAGGACCCCTTCCAGGTCGCGGAACAGGTCGCCATCGTCGACCAGATCAGCGAGGGTCGTTTCATCTACGGCGCCGGGGCCCGCACTCGGGGCTCCGACGAACGCCGGGAGTACTTCTTCGAGTACCTCGAGCTCCTCAAGCAGCTCTGGAACGAGGACTGCTTCTCCGGGTTTGAGGGCAAGTACTTCAACTATCCCGCCTTCTACGAAGGCTACATGAGCATCCCCAAGCCCGTGCAGAAGCCTCTGCCCATGCTGCTCCCCGTGGACAGCCAGGAGAGCTTCGTTCCCATGGGCGAGCATGGCTATCGAATCGCCATCGGGGCCGGAAGCTCCCCGCACAACCTCAGAGGGTCCGCCATCCTGAGGGAAGACGTGAACGCCTACCGGAAGGCCTATATTGATGCTGGGCACGGTGGTGATCCCACCACCGTGGTTCGCGTGCCCACTCTCGTCGCCGACACCCAGGAAAAGGCCGACCGCCGGGTCGAAGACCTAATGAACCTCGCCCGCATTTACTACGCCGGCCGTGTCGCCATCGGCAGCACTGACGCAGGCAGCGCCGGCCCCGACGCCACCGAGGAGGTCAACCTCTTCGGCACCCCGGAGGAGGTGGTCGAGAAGATCCACATGTTCAAGGAGGCCTTCACCACCGACGAAATCATGTTCGAGTGCAACTGGACCTCCTCCGTCCCCCGCGAAGTGGTCATGGACACCCTGAAGTGCCTCTCCGAAAAGGTGATCCCCCACTTCAAGTAAACTTAGCAGCGAGCCGGGGGTTCTCCCGCAATCGTAGAAACGAATCAGGCCCCACGTCCGGTGGATGCCACCAGGTATCCTCCAGATGCGGGGCCTAACATAACTGACAGAAAAGGGTTGTTTATCGCGGCGGCTCTTGGTATATAGTGGCGTAAAAGTCACCGCCTTCAGCCCCTACTCGTTTTCGTCAGTCAGCAACCAAAGGGGGCAGGTCTAAAACCTGCCCCCTTGCTTAATTGCCCAGGTTCCGGTTGCGGGCCGACGATTCAACGGCGCTGCGGGTCTTGCCGGAAGCGGTGGCATCACCTACCAACAAGGGGGTTGCCGAAGTGGTTGACCAAGAGAATTTGCCGGCCTATACTCGCGCATTCTGGGGCAAGTCAGACCGAAATAACCCCAGCCGCATTCACCTATTGGAGCATCACCTGGCCGACGTGGGAGCCTGTTTTGAGGCGCTCCTGCAACAGCCGACTATCCGCCGCCGGTTGGCCCGGGCCGGCAACCTGGACGACTTGGACTCCGTAACCGTGGCCCGCCTGTGCCTATTCGCCTGCCTGCATGACATCGGCAAGGTGAACGTCGGGTTCCAGACCAAAATCTGGTGCTACGAAGACTGGCCGGCCAACGCGCCCCGGATAAAACGGGCGGAGCATACCCTGGACCTGGCCCCGGTGATGGACCCCTACAAGGATACCGAGACGGCGGCATGGTTCTTCGACGCCCTGAATTGGGAGGAAATGCTGGACTGGGACGGCGGCGGCGGCCTGACCGTCTGTGGCCTGTTCACCGCCACTCTGTCCCACCACGGCTTACCGCTGCAGCTAGAGGGCAAGCGGGACATGAGCCCGCTGAACTGGCGTCCCCTCGGCGCGTTGCATCCCCGCAGCTACACCGAGGAGGTCGGGAGGATGGTGAAGGAATGGTTCAAGGAAGCCTTCTCCGAAAGCGCGCCCCCGCTGCCTCCCGCTCCGGCCTTCCAACACATGTTTCTGGGCCTGTGCGCCCTGGCCGACTGGGTTGGCTCCAACGAAGCCTGGTTTGAGTTCTACGGTGAACCTGTTGATAATTATTTTCAGGGGGTCGCCCGCCCGGCTGCTGCCAGAGCAGTGGCCGAAATTGGCTTGGACTTGGCGGCCCAGCGTCTGGCCCTGGAGGGGATACCCATACCCGGCTTCGCCCAGCTTTTCGACCTTCCCGGTTCCCCTCAACCGCACCCCATCCAGCAGTCGGCCATTGAAGTCCCCCTGGACGAGCCCCTGGTGATCATCGAGTCGGAGACGGGCTCCGGCAAGACCGAGGCGGCGTTGTGGCGGTTCGCCCGGATGTTCCGCGAAGGGCTGGTGGATGGCCTGTACTTCGCCCTGCCCACCCGCGCCGCGGCCAGTCAGATGCACCGTCGAATAAGAAAGTTTGTCGTCAATATGTTCCCCTCCGGCTTCCAACCGGAGCCCATACTGGCCGTGCCCGGGTACATCCGCGCCGGGGATGCCCAAGGCCTTCGAGTGCTGCACGACTACGATGTCTGGTGGGAGGACCATCCTGACGACGCCACCAGGCACCGGCGTTGGGCGGCGGAGAACGCCAAGCGGTACCTGGCGGCGCAGATTGCCGTCGGCACCGTAGACCAGGCGATGATGGCCGCCCTCAAAGTCAAACATTCCCACCTGCGCGCGGCCTGCCTGGCCCGAAACCTGCTGATCGTCGACGAAGTCCACGCTTCAGACCCCTATATGCGGCAGGTGTTGTCCGCCCTTCTGGACGCCCACCTGGGGTCTGGCGGCTATGCGCTATTGATGTCGGCAACCCTGGGGGCCGGGGCCCGGCGGCAGTGGATGTCCCGTGCCAGTTCCTTCGTCGATAGCGGGTCGTTGGACGAAGACGTGGCCGCTTCCTACCCGGCCATCACCTATGGTCCTGCTTCGGACCCCGGCGCCCTGAAGGTAGGCGGCAACCACCAGGGGAAGAGCGTCTCCATCCAAGCGCTTCCGGCCATGCCGGACTTCGCCCTGGTGGCGTCCAGGGCTTTCGACGCGGCCCGCGCCGGGGCCAAGGTGTTGGTCATACGGAACACCGTCACCTTCGCTGTTGCCACCCAGCAGGCATTGGAGGAGGCATCGGGAGACGGAGACGGACGTCTGCTTTTCTCCTGCGATGGCGTGCCGACCCTGCATCACGGGAGATTTGCCGTCCCTGACCGCAAGAGGCTGGACCAAGCCGTCGAAGAGCAAATTGGCAGAGACCGCCCGGACGGTGGGTGCATAATTGTGGGGACCCAAACCCTGGAGCAGTCCCTGGACATCGACGCCGACCTGCTGATTACCGACCTGTGCCCCATGGACGTGCTGCTGCAACGAATTGGCCGCCTGCACCGTCACCAACGGCAGGATCGGCCAAGGGACTACGCGACGCCCACCTGCGTGGTATTGACGCCGCCGGAGGACGACTTGTCGCCGCTGCTGGTCCGGCGGCGGGACTCCAACGGGCTGGGGCCCCACGGGTACGTTTACGAAGACCTGCGGGTGCTGGAAGCCACCAGGCGGTTGGGGGAGCAGTATTCGGCAAGCGGCGAACCCTGGCGTATTCCCCAGATGAACCGGGAGCTGGTGGAGCGGGCCACTCATCACCAGGCCCTGGCGGGGATTGTGGACGCGATGGGCGACGCCTGGGTTGAACACGCCAACAACATGAAGGGCGCCAGGATGGCCGAGGGCCTGACCGCCCGCCAAGCGGTGGTGCGCCGCGACCGGGCGTTTTACCCGGAGGACGAAAACCGGGAAGTGGTGTTCGGGACCCTGGAAGAGCGGATTAGGACCCGGCTGGGAGATGAGGGCGTCAACGTGGAGCTGAATCCCCCGGCCTCCAGTCCCTTCGCCCTGGAGGTTGCAATCGACGAGATAACCATCCCCGACCATCTGAGGGGCGGCCAAGTACCCGACGACTCCGTCAAGCCGGAATTGGTGGAAGGCGGGTTCAGCTTCCCGGTAGGCAACCGGACGTTTCTATACGACCGACTGGGCCTGCGCCCGCTGAGGCCGGCCTAACGCTGGCCCCGGCGGGCGTATAGGGTCTATCCCCGCGTGTGCGGGGTAACGGCGATAACCAGGATCCTCTCCAAAGGTTAAAGCGGACTATCCCTACGTGTGCAGGGCTTACATATTGACATCAAGGCTATTATCACATAACCTTTACCCATTAGAGACTTCATCTTCTAGGATTGGCCGGACTGTTACTCCAGCCAATCCACGGACCCCCTTTCTCGTAGGCCGTTGGAGGCAACCTAGAAACAGGAGATGTCCTATTGTGTAGATTATCAGTCGGTACGACTTTTGCCAAGACGCAGCATGTGATACGGATAAGTGTCGCCAATTGTCAGTTATGCGGGAACCTGGTGTGTGCAATATGTGGTGTTCCTGGTACGCCCAAGCATAAGGGCAGCCGGATTTGTTGGTGGCATTTGAGATGCTGACAATTACTTGTTGACGCGAAGTATGTCGACATGAAAAATGTACTTTTCCAATTTCTGAAAAGCCTTTGCAAGGAGACTCAAGCCACGTGCTTAACATTCTTACCGAACAGATAATTCGGATGAAAACGGCTTCAGGTTCCGCTATACCGGCATCCTTGCCGGATGTTTACGCCGCCCTGATGTCGGACCAGGTAGACGCCTTCTCAGCGTTACGGCCCCACCAGCGCCACGCCTGGCACGCCTTCCTAGTCCAGTTGGGCGCAATGGCCATGCACTGCGATGGCATCACAGAGCCGCCCAAGGACGCAGCCGAGTGGCGTCGGATGGTTCGCGCCCTTACACCGGAGTATCCCGACGATGAACCCTGGGACCTGGTTGTTGACGACATCACCAAGCCGGCGTTCATGCAGCCGCCGGCCCGGTCAGATGAAAAGCTGGAGGACTACAAATTCCGGTTAACCACTCCGGACGAACTGGACATGCTGGTCACCTCCAAGAGCTTCGATGTCAAGTCTTCGGTAGCCGGACAGTCCCAGTCTGGTGACTGGATATTTGCGCTGATTAGCCTGCAAACAATGGAAGGCTTCGGTGGCCGGTATAACTATGGAATCTCTCGCATGCCCAGCGGGTACGGCAATCGCCCGGCCTTCAGTATCACCCCGTCCGACCGTCCGGGCCGCCATGTCAAGCGCGATATTGAAGCTCTTCTGGAAAACCGGCAATGGTTTCTGGATGAATACCCCATGAACGATACAGGGATATGCCTAATGTGGGCCATCCCCTGGGACGGCACTAGAGCCGAAGCGCTGCTTCTTGACGCATTGGAACCTTTTTACATCGAAGTTTGCCGCAGGGTGCGATTACGCTGGGAATCCGGCAAGTTGGAAGCAATACGCGCCACCTCCGACTCCAGGCGTATGGTTGATGTCAAGGGCTTAACTGGAGACCCTTGGGCCCCGACTGGCAAACTGGGTAACCCCAGGGGGACTCCACCTGCCTTTCTGGGACCCCGCAGGTTCAGCTACGAAAGGGTTGTTGATGGGTTGACCTCCCCCGACTGGGAGCCGCCTCGCCTGCTGCGGCCTACTCAGTCAGAACGGCGGGCACCTGTGGCAATGCAATTGGTCGCGCGGGGCATGGTCCGTGGCGAAGGAAGAACGGAAGGGTACCACGAACGCATCATTTCACTGCGCCCTAACACAGCGCAGGTCTTTGGCCGTCCAGCCGGTCCCCAAGAACTGGGAGACATGGCCAGGGACCGGATTAGGCAGATTGGAATAGTCCAAGGAATTCTGAGGCATTCGGTGGCTGCTTTCGCAGCCGGAGGCGACACCGAGAAGACAAATCAAGTGCTACGCTCCCGCCCCCAGGAGAATCCTTGGCGGAAGAAGGTTGACGAATTGGTCAGCAACTTCGGCGAAATCGTAGACAAGGACTTTTTCGAGTACCTTCAAGAAGAGTTTGATGCCGCCGAATCTGAGCGCAGTGACATACGAAAGGAGTGGCTGAATGGCCTCTTGGGAGATGCGCGAAGTATTCGGAATCTGGCAATGGACTTAATACCTTGCCCCAAGAGGGATTACTACCGCGCTCGCGTCCGGGCAGAAGGTGTCTTTGAAGGTCGGATACGTGGATCCCAGGGCTTATCATTTCTATTTGAACAATCAGAAGGAGAGGGGTAAACATGTCAAGTCCACAATCTGAAAACTCGGACGCGCAGCCTCGCCCCAGCGCCTCTCGACTAATTCCCGGGGACCGTCCACGAGCAGAACGATACTTTACTCAAGACGTAATAGAAGTCGCTCAGTCCTACGGTTGGCTGACGTACCACATACAAGACAGGACGAGCGCTCCTTATGTGAGGGGAAGAGGGTTCCCAGACCTGGTGATGTATCGTGGAAGTGAGCTAATCGTGGCTGAACTCAAAAGGGACGAAGCCAGTCAACTCACTCCCGAACAGATTGAATGGCTCGCAGCATTTCGCCAGCATGTACCTGCTTACGAATGGCGTCCTTCGGACTGGGACGAGATAGAACACGTCCTTGAACATGGCGCCAGTGGGCGATGGCCTAATGAAGAAACGGCTGCTATACCTACAGGAGACTTAGCCAGCGCCAGTCAGATACCGAGGAACTTTGGCAGGTTGATAACGGGACTGGCAGAAACGATAGAAGATAGTGAATTTGACCGCGGAGACAAGGCCAGACTGCGCCGCATGGATCCCAATAATCCTGAAACTGCCACTTTCTGGAAACTCATGCAGACTGGCGAAATGCCGCGAAACCCCGAGATTCGCAAGTGGGGCCTAATCATACATGGCATGGCACTAATGTCTCACGGCACCGGGCTGACCCACAACCCTCGCGTCCCGGTAGGACGTGCGCTGTTCCAAGGCGGTGGTCAAAGTGCCCCCTTCTACTCTGAGCAACGTCTGTCCACCTTGCTCGCCGCAAGGGGGCCCACACTGCACAGCCTGCTGGCCCGGTTGTTCCGAATGTTTTCAACTGAACGCTGTGCCTTGAACTGGCGTGAGATGGCTTGGTTCATTCTCAACGAGGGGTACGACGAAGACCAGGCTGAACAAGCCCGAGTTGAAATAGCCCGCGCCTATTACGAGGCCGAGCGACGCCACTCCCAAGCCACCAGTGGTTCATAACTTAATTAGGAGTCTCATACAATGACCACCGCACGCTTTCTGCAAATCCACACCCTGCATCCCTACTCGGCGGCGCTGCTCAACCGGGACGACAGCGGCCTCGCCAAGCGGATGCCCTACGGCGACGTGATGCGCACCCGCATTTCCTCCCAATGCCTCAAACGGCACTGGCGCGTTGCCGAGGACCAGTTCGCCTTGAAAAACATCTCCGGCGTGACCGAGGCATTGCGTTCCCGGGAAGTAGTGTCCCGAAGCGTGATGCGGCCCATACGGGAAGCTGGCGGCGCCAGTGAGGAAATTGTCAAGGAGGTGGAAGACGCGTTTCAAATCGGCATCTACGGCGATCGCGGCACCAGCCGCGACGCCCGCCAACCCCTGCTGCTGGGCTTGCCCGAGGTGGAATACCTGCAAGCCAAGGCCGCCGAAATCTGTGCCAACCATCCCGACGATGCCAGCGCTGCCCGCAGCGCCGCGAATGATTTATTCAGCCCCCGCCGCGGCGAGGGCAACAACTTCCGCGCCTTCCGCGATTCGGCTCGTCTTCCCGGCGGCCTGGAGGGCGCCCTCTTTGGCCGCATGGTCACCTCCGACCCCGGGGCAAACATCGACGCTGCCGTCCATGTGGCTCACGCCTTCACCGTCCACCAGGAGGAGAGCGAGAGCGACTATTTCTCGGTGGTGGACGACCTGACGCAAAAGGACGAAGATCCCGGCGCGGCCCACATCGGCGACATGGAGTTGACCGCCGGGCTGTTCTACGGCTACGTGGTAGTTGACGTGCCGTCCCTGGTATCCAACCTGGAGGGCTGCCCGGCAGAGGACTGGACCAACGCCGATAGAGCCTTGGCCGGAAAGGTGGTGCATAACCTGGTGAACCTCATCGCCACCGTAACCCCCGGCGCCAAGCGGGGCTCCACCGCACCCTATTCCTACGCCGATTTGACCCTCATCGAGGCCGGGGCTCGCCAACCCCGTAGCCTGGCCAACGCCTACCGCAAGGCTACCACCGCCCAAACTGAGGACGCCGCCCAACGGTTGGCCGAATACCTGGGCAAGCTGGACGATAACTACGGCGCTCACGAGGCTCGCCGCGTAACTTCAGTGGATGACCACTCCCTACCAAAGGCCACCCGGCTTTCCCTCGACGATTTGGCGTCATGGGTCCAGCAGGCGGTTGTCACCGGCCAGGCGGTGTAACCATGCGCCACCTCATATTGCGCTTGGAGGCCCCGCTGATGGCCTTCGGCGGAGAGATGATAGACGCTTACGGCGTCATCCGTCCCTTCCCAGCGGCGTCGATGCTGACCGGATTGTTCGCCAACGCCCTAGGCTGGCGGCGGGTGGAGCGGGAGCGGCATCAGGACTTGCAGGACCGCCTGGTCTTCGCCGTCCGCATCGACCGGGAGCCGGCCGGGGGGCTGAGGATGACGGACTATCAGACCGTGCGAATGGGGGACTCAGTAGATTTGTTTTTGCGAAGTAGCCATTGGGTGATTGGGTGGACGACCCGAGGCAAACCTGATGAGCGCGCAGGAGCTTTAGGCGCGGTTGGCAGTGGGCCTTTTACGCATCAACGTTGGCGCGACTATTGGGCCGATATGCGGGTAACCGTGGCCCTGCGCTTGGAGCCCGAGGGGGACGAGCCAACGCTCAATGACCTGCAAGCGGCCTTGCAGGAACCGGCCCGGCCCCTGTTCATCGGGCGCAAGCCTTGTCTGCCCTCAACCCCTTTGTTTGGCGGTTTCAGCGACGGGGATACGGCCCTGGCGGCGCTGCTGGCTACACCCATCGAGGCAAAGGACGCCGGCCCGGCTGCCGGCTGCCGGCTGCTGTGGCCTCAAAGCGACGCCCCCGCGGACTTGGCGTCTTTAGACGTCCGGCTCAATCAAGAGCAAATGCTGACTGACCAACGCAATTGGGTTTCCGGCCTGCACGGCGGCGGGCGGTTGGTCTGCGAAGGGACCTTCGCCAGGGAAGACTTCCATATTCCGGCTCCCGTCGAGCCTGAGGGAGACCATTGATGACAATATCCGATTCAACTCCGGAGACCCATCAGGTCGTGGCCCAACCCCTGCAGATGGTGCAAGCGACGGTTGACCGGCGCGACTTCCACCGCTGGGCTGGCTCCCGCCGGTTGATGAGCGGCAACATCTTTGACGAAGGCTACGCCATGCACTGCCTTCTGGCCGGAGTGTTCGGAGAGGCGGCTCCCAAACCCTTCCGGCTGGTCACGCCCAGGCACCAGGGAGCCCCGTCGGCGGTGCTGTACGGTTACGGATCGGCTGATGCCGAGGCTCTCCGGGATGCCGCCAATCAATACGCCGACCCCTTCCAAAGCAGCGCTCTCCCGGTGGAAAGCCTGAAGAGCAAACCCATGCCTGTCCGATGGCAGCCAGGCCAACGGCTAGGTTTCGAGGTCCTGGTGCGTCCAGTTGTCCGCTTCTCCGATAGGTCGGGATGGCGGGGGGCGGAACGGGACGTTTTTCAAGCCGAGGCCGATCCACACCCCAAGGGTGGCATGGACCGCAGTAGGTTAGAGGTCTATCACGACTGGCTTGCGTCTAAATTGCACAAGGGCGGGGCTGTCCTGGAAAGGCATTCGGTGTTGAAAGCTTTCGAGAGAGTCCGTTCCATCCGCAAGCTGCACCAACGGCCCATCGAGGGGCCCAGCGCCTTGATGGCCGGGGTTCTGGTCGTAGATGACCCGGTCGCCTTTGCCGGCTTGGTCGCCCACGGCGTTGGGCGGCACCGCTCCTATGGGTACGGAATGCTGCTGCTGCGTCCCCCCGGCAAGGCGGCGGCTTCGTAGAGGCCGGGACAGCCCAGGAGCGTCTGTATCCTTGAGAAATCATTACGCAAACGCTGATATATATAACCGGCAAGTATCGCGCCGCTGCGGAATTGGGCGTATCTCAGGCACGGGTCCGGCAACTCTGTATCGCTGGTCTCGTTGTGGGAACTGAGAAGGTCGCACGCGACTGGATGATTCCGTCACTGGTGGTCCGCCACGCGCTACCCCGGGGGCGAAGGCCAGCGCAAACAACTTGACGGCTGATGGTTGGCTCGTTGTTCCACCTACCGGCCCTTTGGCAGGCTTGGGGTGAGGTGCGGGTACAGATAACTGGGACACCCAGGGTACTTGGCTGGCGTGTTGCCAGGCGCGCCGGGCCCACCTATAATCCCCGGCAAACCCGGTCCGGTGACACCATCGGCGGTAATATTTTCTGGGAGGTTGGACGATGGCTACTGCGAAAGTGAACAGCGCCGAAATTTATTACGAAGAATCTGGCAGCGGGCCACCCATTATCCTTTCCCCGGGCGGGCTCCAGGGGGTCGCCAGCAGTTACCAGCCGGTGATTGAGGCCCTGTCCCAGGAGCACCGCGTCATCACCTACGACCGCCGTTTTGGCGGCCAGTCCCGCAGCCCCCTGGTAGTGCAGACCTGGGACATGGTCTGCGACGACGTATTCGGCCTGATGGACGCCCTGGGAATGGACCAGGCCTATCTTGGCGGCGGTTCCTTCGGGGCGGCTATCTCCCTGGGGTGCGCCTCCCGCCGTCCCGAGCGGGTCCGGGCCATCTTCCCTTCCAACATCGCTGGAGGGGTCATTTGCGATGGGTACCTCACGGGTAAGTTGTTCAAGAGCATGGATATGGCGGAAAACGACAGTATAGCGTCGGTGGTGGATGCATTCGACGCCGACGACCGCTTCTCCCCCTTTAGCCCGGAGCTAGCCCAGAGCGATCCCCAGTATCGGCAGATGCTGGAAGCCATGAGCACCAAGGATTTCGTCCAGGTGATGCGGGACACCATCTATGCCCTCTTTGATGGCCCCTACCCCACGCTGGGGATGACGGAGAAGGCGTTGCAGGGCGTTCGGGTGCCGGCGATGGTTATGCCCGGCAGCAACGACGTTCACCCCCGCCGGGTGGCCGAGATGGTCCACCGCCTGGTGCCCAATTGCCAGTGGGCCGAGGTACGGCCTCACTCCGAAGAGCCGGAAAAGTATGCGGAACGCGTCCTCCAGTTCCTGGCGACGGTGGAGGCCAACGGAGGCGGGTAGGCGGCCATCCCACCCAGGCAATTCCAACGGAGGTCGAGCAAAAGATGACCACGCCCACTGAACGCCCCAGGGACTGGGTCCAACAACACCTGACCCGCTATCTGGAGACCAATGGTGAGGAGGGCCACATCTGGAACGGTGTGCCCACGGCGCTGCTTACCACCACGGGCCGGGTGACCGGCAACCCCACCACCACTCCGCTAATCTACGGCAAGGACGGAGACCGCTACCTGCTGGTTGCATCCCGAGGTGGCGCGCCGAGGCATCCGGAGTGGTACCGCAACCTGGCCAAGAACCCCGACGTTCAGCTTCAGGTGATGGCCGACCGCTTCGGGGCAACCGCTCGGACCGCCGCCCCCGAGGAGAAACCGGCCTTGTGGGCGATTATGCGCGAAATCTGGCCCGCCTACGACGAGTACCAGGAGCGCACCCAGCGGGACATTCCCGTGGTGATAATAGAGCGGAAGGCGTAGACCCCCATCGTCATTCCCATGACAATTGGGGGTTCATCCTGTTTGCTGGCCTTCACCAGGCCACCGTCATTCTGGCGGAGGCCGGAATCCAGGGGTGGGGAGTGGTGGCCTGCCCATTGGGGCGAGGAGGTATTCGCCGGTCCTTCGACAAGCTCAAAGCCTGCACTCCGCGAAGGCGGGGTGATGAGCGGTGATAGCGGAGTGGTAATAGGTGAGCGGTAATAATCCAAAGACCCTGGGTCGCACCGGCCATGCCTTGACTCCGGGGCCGCGCTTTGGTAAGAAGGAGCTGACGAATTACTTCGACTACAGCGGACGCCATCAGTTCAAATCGGAAGAGTGCCTTGGTCTATTCCAGCTTTAGCTTGATGAAGGGCATGACGGTCAACGTCGGCTGGCGGCGTTGGTCCGGTGTGTTGGGAGGCGTATAATGCGCGTCGGGTTTGTTGGCGCCGGCACTATGGGCAACCCCATGGCGCGCGGCTTGATTGAAGCGGGTCACCAGCTAACGGTGTACGATATACGCCGGGAGGCCGCCGCCAATCTCTGCGAGATGGGGGCCTCCTGGGCCGATAGTCCCCGTGCGGTTGCCGAGGCCAGCCAGGTGGTGTTCACCTCCCTGCCGGGGCCAGACCAGGTGGAACAGGCCGTTCTGGATCCGGAGACCGGCATTCTCGCCGGGCTTGCCCGGGGCGGGGCCATCGTAGACACCACCACCAACTCGCCCACCGTGTCCCGACGGGTATCCTCCATGTGCCGCGGACGGGGAGTGGAGATGCTGGACGCCCCGGTCAGTGGCAGGCCGCCAGGCATGACGGTGATGGCGGGCGGCGACCGGGCTACCTTCGATGTGTATCGGCCATTGCTGGAAGCCATAGCGGGAAATATCTTCTATCTCGGGGAAAGCGGGGCGGGCTGCATAACCAAGCTGGTCACCCAGTACCTGGGCTATTCCAACTTCGTCACCGCCATCGAGGGATTCATCATCGGCGCCAAGGCGGGCGTCGACCTGGGGTTGTTGGCCCAGGTGGTCCCGGTCAGCGCCGGGGCCAGCCGCGTGTTTGACAACGTACCCCGCTCGGTCCTAACCGGGGAGTTCGTGTCCGGCGGCACCTTGGATATAGTCGCCAAGGACCTGCATTTGGCCTGCGAGATGGCCCGGGAGGCCCGGGCTCCATCTTCAATGGGGAACATCGCCGACGATGTATTTCAGCGCGGGCAAGCCTTGGGCTGGGGAAGCGAGGGTTTCGCCATGGCCGCCCGGGTCTTGGAAGAGATGGCAGGGGTGGAGTTGCGGGCCGCGCCCTCTAGCGACACCCCGGGTTACCTACCTACCGACCCCAGGCGGGGCTGAAACAACCCTCGTCATTCCGGCGCAGGCCGGAATCCGGGGAACCCTCAGCGTCATTCCGGCGCAGGCCGGAATCCAGGGGGGAGGGGATGGTCGGGGCAACGCACCACCAGCGGACTTGACAGTGCAATTAGAGCGCCGTAGGAGGCCAAGGGAAATGGTCGCAACCTCCGAGAACCGCGTCACCGGAAAGCTGGTGAACGCCGACACCGGGATGATTAGCCGCGAGATTTTCGTAGACCAGGACATCTACCAACAGGAACAGGAGCAGGTGTTCGCCCGCGCTTGGTTGTTCGTGGGCCACGAGGCCCAGGTCTCCAAGCCCGGCGACTTCTTCGTTTCCTGCATGGGCGAGGAGTCGGTCATTCTCTGCCGGGACCGGGAGGGGGATGTCCACGTATTGCTGAACTCCTGTATGCACCGCGGCATGAAGGTATGCCGGTACGACGAGGGCAACACCCCCGTTTTCACCTGCCCCTATCACGGTTGGAGCTACGCCACCGACGGCAAGCTGGTGGGCGTACCGTATTTCAAGGACGCCTACAATCAGGAGCTGGACAAGTCCAAGTGGGGACTGATAGAAGTCCCTCAGATGTACAACTACAAGGGCGGAATTTGGGCCACCTGGGACGAGTCGGCCCCTCCTTTCCTGGACTACATTGGGGATTTCAAGCTCTACCTGGACCTGCTGATGGACGGTTGGGACGGCGCCGAGGGCGGCACCGAGGTCTTCGGCGGGGTCGAGAAATGGCTGGTGCCCTGCAATTGGAAGTTCCCCGCCGAGAACTTCATCGGTGACCGGTACCACAACATCAGCCACCGCTCGGTTGACCTGGTGGGCATCGGGCCCAGCGGCGCCGGTCGCCGCGACCTGGGCGAGCGGGCCGGCGCACGGATGCTGGATGTCAGCTTCCCGGAACGGGGCCACGGCACGGTGATGGCCCTCCGGGCGATGGACGCTCCCATACTCCAGTCCTACCAGGACCTGCCCATACTGGCCGAGTACTTCCGGCACTGCGAGGAAGAGAAGAAGCGCAAGTTGGGCCAACTGTGGCGGTTGCTGGGCGGGCCGGGCACCATTTTCCCCAATATGTCCTACCTGCCGCGCCAGCCCCGCAGCATCGCCGTTTGGCACCCCCGGGGTGTGGGCCAGACCGAGGTGTGGCGTTGGTTCCTGGTGGACGCCAACGCGCCCCAGGAGGTCAAGGACTACCTGCGTCACTACTACATCCGCTACTCCGGGCCCGGGGGCCTGACCGAGCAGGACGACATGGAGAACTGGAACTACGCCCACTCGGCCAGCAGCGGGGTAGTGGCCCGGCGTCACCACTACAACTACGAGATGGGCCTGGGGCACGGTACGCCCACCTACGAAAACGCCGGCCTGAAACTGCCGGGGCTGGTCCTGGACACCACCGAGGCCAGGGCTGCGGAGCAAAACCAGCGGGGGTTCTACCGGCGCTGGGCCGAGTTCATGGACGCCGATGGCTGGGACAACCTGGTCACCTGGCGCAACGGCGCCAGCCACGGATAATCGGGAGGTAGCTTAACTTGGCTTACTCCGAACAAGACCTGGCCCGGCTGCTCCTCAAGGACGAGGTGGAACAGTTCCTCTTCGCCGAGGCGGAGTTGCTGGACGACCGCCAGTACGAGGAGTGGCTGTCGCTGCTGGACGACGACATCCGCTACTGGATGCCCATGCGCCGCAACGTGAAGTTTGGCGAGTTGGAGCGGGAGTTCACCCGGGAAGGGCAGGACATCAACTGGTTCGACGAGGGCAAGGACACCCTCACCCGCCGGGTGAACCAGATACTCACTGGCGTCCACTGGGCGGAGGAGCCCCTGTCGCGCATCTGCCACATCGTGTCCAACGTCCAGGTTCTGGATGCGCAGCCCTCCCCGTCGGACCCCTCGGAAGTCTCGGTCAAGTGCCGCTTCATCATCTACCGCAACCGCATCGAGACCGAGACGGACTTCCTGGTGGGGAAGCGGGAGGAACTGCTGCGCAAGACCGGCAAGGGTTGGAAAATCGCCCGGCGCAAAATTGTACTGGACCAGAACGTGCTACTGGCCAAGAACCTGACCTTTTTCTTTTGATATGAGTGAAATAGTCAATATCCGGTTGCTGGAGCCGGGAACGAAACTCCGGCTGTCCAACAATGCCACCGGCGAGGTGGTCACCAACTTCAACGACGGGGTGTGGATAACCGTGCGGTTCCTGACCTCGCCGGAAGACCCTGCCTTGGAAGGCACCGAGGACATGGTCTTTGCCCAGGACGTTATGGAGGTCCTGGAATGGCCCCAGTCCTGACCGCCGCCGCCGCATTGCTTTGCCAGCCACCGAACAACCCATGCTGACGCCGTCCACAGACCTGCTCCGCCGGGCCTTCGCCGCCGGGTTTGAGTCCATCGACGACGGCGACACTTTCTATTTGGGCTTCAACGCCTACCTGTCCGCTGCCGGTTATGCCCGGCGGGACGACATCCCCTGCACCTGCCCCGACCAAGGGGCCCACGGCCACCAGCCCGAATGCCGCTGGGTAAGGTCGGAGTAGCCTATAGCGCGGGAAGACCTGGCCTTCGCAAGTTCCCGTCATTCCGGCGGAGGCGTTGGGCGTCCCGGTGGGAGGAATGGTCCGGCAGGCTGTCACGCCGCGATTGGTTTCCCCGTGTCCCCTGAAGTGCCTGCCCCATCCTGCTACCGGGTGTAACCCATACCTGGCGAACGGTCCTAACAGTTGACGGAACTGTTGAATCAGGGGGCGCTGGATTCCCGCCTTCGCGGGAATGACGGGTCCCTCGCATTCCAATATGTGATTGCCCTGGGGGAACGCCCTTGAAAATTGATTCCCCGGCTGGGTTCCTGTACCATTTGCGCTACCAGGCCAACCCCGGCAACGTCCCCAGGCCGACGCCACCCGAAAGGAGCAGTTTCAAGAGTGATTGACGATACTTTATCCACGCTTTTTGCCATCCCGGGTTGGGACGAGCAACACGCCGCCGGGCTGGAAATTTCCGGCGCTCTGGACCCAATACTGCCCACGCCCTTCCGTATCGGGGAGGCCGCCACGGCCAGCCTGGCGGGCATCGGCCTTGCCATCTCCGACCTTTGGCAACTGCGGACCGGGCACGGCCAGGAGGTTAAAGTCGACACCCGCCGGGCCACGGCCTCGTTGCGCAGCGGGCGGTACATGGCCATGGACGGGGCGTCGGTTGCCGGCGAGCGGAACTCGGTGGCGGGAGTGTATCCCGCCAAGAACGGGCGTTTTAGCTATCTCCACTGCAATTTCCCCAACCACCGCGCCGCCGCCCTGGGGGTACTGGGGGTGGAGGAAGAAGACCGGGAGCAGGTGCGACGGGCGGTGGCCCAGTGGGACGCCCTGGAACTGGAGGAAGCCATCATCGCCGCCGGAGGGGCCGGCGGAATGGCCCGCTCCATGGAGGAGTGGGCCCAGCACCCCCAGGCCGCGGCCATCGCCTCCCTGCCCCTGTTGGAAATCGAGAAAATTGCCGATAGCCCGCCTCAACCCCTGCCCGAGGGTCCCAGGCCCCTGTCGGGGTTGAGGGTGTTGGACCTCACCCGGGTGCTGGCCGGGCCCACCTGCGCTCGCACCCTGGCCGAACACGGCGCCGACGTGCTGAAGATAACCGCCGCCCACCTACCCAGCAGCGCGGCCCAGGAGGACGACACCGGCCACGGCAAGCTGTCCGCCCGCCTGGACCTGCGGGAAGAAGAGGACGTGGAGACCCTGCTGGGACTGGTGCGGGATGGCGATGTTTTCTCCCAGGGGTACCGCCCCGGGGCCCTCGCCCGTCGGGGACTCTCGCCCGAGGACTTGGCTAAGGTGCGTCCGGGCATAGTTTACGTATCGCTATCGGCCTTTGGACGGGCCGGCCCCTGGGCCACTCGGCGAGGCTTCGATACCGTGGTGCAAACGGTGAGCGGCATAACCTCCCGCCAGGGTGAGCTGTTCCCAGGCGCTGAGCCGGGGCCCCAGTTCTACCCGGTTTCGGCCATCGACTACCTGACCGGGTACCTGATGGCCTTCGGGACCCTGGTTGCCCTGGCCCGCCGGGTGCGGGAAGGGGGCAGTTGGTTGGTCCGGGTCTCCCTGGCCCAGACCGGTCGCTGGCTGGTGGACCGGGGACAGGTCCCGGAATCCCAGTTGCAAGGTGTCCCCGGCGAGTTCACCCCGGAGGAGATAGAGCGTTGGACAACGACCAGCGACGTGCCCCGGGGCCGGCTGCACCACCTGGCGCCGGTGCTGGAGTTCTCCGAGAGCCAGCCCTACTGGGCCAGGCCCACGGTGCCCCTGGGATACCATGACCCGGTGTGGCCGGAGCGGTAGACCTACTCCGCCGGAATAAACTAAGGCGCTGCCTCCGCCAATTCGGCGAAGAGCAGCGCCTTCTGGTTGCTGGGACCACTGCGGCCCGGGCTGGGTTATTGTTCCAGGTGAATAGTGGCTGTCACCCGGGGAGCGTCGCCCACCACGCGGGTAGTATGTCCGTGGCCCGTCAGGTCCTCCGCCAAGTTGACATCTCCGGGGCCAAGCCGGTGGAGCGTGCCGTCGGCCAGCCCAATTTCGCCCTCTCCGGAGAGGGTGATTATGTACTGCCGCCGGGGCGCCACGTGCCAATCGCTGAAGGAACCCGGGGGCGAGGCCCGGAACACGACCCCCTTGGCGTTCTGCAACTGGGTCCAGACCGGATGGGAGGAAGGGTCGATTTCTTCAATGTGGGATTCGCCGTCGTCGCCGGAATACAGTCTAATGGAGCCCATTGTCCCTCCTGTTAATATGAAAATCCAGCTTGAATATTAACCCAAATATGGGCCTGTGTCTTGGGGATTTTGACAACGGGGCTGATAATCTACCAGCCTTAATGGGCATGGAGCAAGCTGGATAGGACTGGCGTGTATACTATTGGCTATAGGTAGTTTCGAGCAATGTACCTTCGCCATGACTGGCATCAGCAAGAAATTGACGATGACCGGCGTGAGGAATATCAATGACAACAGTAGAGGGACGGCTTACCCGGCTTGAGGAAGCCTATAGGCATCTGGCAACCGAGGAAGACCTTGCCAATGTGAAAGCGGACTTAGGCAAGTCCATACTCGAAGTCGAAAACAGGATGATAAAGTGGATAGTCGGAACAATGTTGGTGGGTATGGGTGTGGCCGCCAGCATCGCCATCGCTCTACAGAGACTTCTTGGAGGGTAAACCGGGCGGCAACCGTTACGTAATAGGGTAGCGGCCTCCCGGTGTCCTGGGTGGTCCAGATTAAAACGTATAAGGGGCAGGTCAATGACATCGTCATCGGAAGTATTGCAGGGCAGAGTCGCCATCGTTACCGGAGCGGCCAGTCCCATCGGCATGGGCCGTTCCATCACCACCGCCCTGGTGCGGGCCGGGGCCCGGGTCGCCATGTTGGACATCAACGAAGATTGGCTGGAACAGACGGCCAACGATATGCGGGAGTTGGGCGGCGATGACGCCGTGCTGCCGATAGTGGCCGACGTGACCGACCCGGAGTCGGTGGACCAGGCCGTCGACCGCACCGTCCGGGAGATGGGCGGACTGCATATCCTGGTCAACAACGCCGGCATCAACCTGCGCTCCGGCGGATTCACCGAGCCCGGGGAAACCGGCAGGCGCACCGACTTCTGGGAGATTGATCCCTCGGGCTGGCTGCGGGTTATTGCCGTCAACCTGAGCGGCCCTTTCATTATGTCCCACGCCGTGGCCTCCCACATGGTGCAGCAGGGATTTGGCCGCATTATCAGCGTCACCACCAGCATGGACACCATGTGGCGCAAGGGAGGCGCGCCCTACGGCCCCTCCAAGGCCGGGCACGAAGCCCTGGTGGCCATCATGGCCCAGGACCTGGAGGGCACCGGAGTAACCGCCAACGTGCTTACCCCGGGCGGCGCGACGGCTACCAACATGGTGCTGCCCCCGGAGGGCGCCAGCGCCAGGACCCTCATCCAACCGGAGGTAATGCAGTCCCCCGTGGTCTGGATCGCCTCCGACGCCGCCAGTGATTGGAATGGTCGGCGCATCATCGCCTATCACTGGGACGACGCGCTACCCCTGGAGGAGCGGCTGGAGAAGTGCAGCGCGCCCTGCGCCTGGCCCCAGTTGGGCATCCAGGCGGTGCATCCCGACTGGTACGGCCAGGACTAATGGGACTCGCCCACGGTCAACAGCCCGTCGTTGTGGCGACAGGACGATTGCAAAGTTGTTCGATTCGCGCCGTCCGCTCGGTCATGGTAGGACTCCAAGGTTGGAACTGTGGATTCCCGCTTTCGCGGGAATGACGGCGAGCGTAGAGTAAAGAAGGGTGAGTAGCGGATGGAATGCGTGCTCTCCGTCGTTCCGGTAGGGGCCGGAGTCCGTGAAATCTAACCACCGTAACGTTGTCGGGACTGCGTCAGCCGTGGATTCCGCCTTCCTTCCGTCATTCCCGCGAAAGCGGGAATCCAGGTAGCGGTGTCTGGCGTGGACCGTTGTATGGGTAAAAAGAAAAGTATGCCAGGCGTCACCTCCTGGACAGGTTGACGACCTCGGCGCCGCTGGCCCGCGCCAGCAACTCCGGGGAGATGATAATCTCCTCCCCCCAGACTCCCGCTCCCACACCCAAGACCTCTTCTTGCAGCAACGCCTCGTCCATGAAGCTGCGGAAGCCCGTCGGCTGCCAGTGGAAGGGAGGAATCGAGCCTATCTGGTAGCCGGTCGCCTGGTAAACGCTCTCGGCGTCGGCCAGCCGGATGTTGCGGTTGCCGACGGCCCGCTTCAGGTGGCCGGACACGGCGTTCTTGTCCCCTCCCAGCATCACCAGCACCCGCTCCCCCGCCCCTGTCTGGAATATCAGCGTCTTGACCATCTGGCCCGGTTGGTAGCCCAGGGCTTCGGCAACGCTGGCGGCCCCCTTGGACGTCTGCGGGGAGAAGCTGAGCTTCAGGTAGGGAATCCCTTGCTGGTCCAGGAACTGGTGGGCTGGCAAGTCCATTTAACGGTCTCCTCCTGGTTTGGTAGTGGCTGTATTCCAGGCTGCCAACGCCGGGCTATACCTGCAACCGTCGCAGCGTCGGACGGACTACTCCGAGGATAAAAGAGATCCCCAGGTAGATGACCGCCCCGCCGGCTAAGGCCGCAGTCCAGCCAAGGGTGTCCGCCACCACGGACATGGGAAAGGAGCCGATGAACATGAATGCCGCCGAAACATACCAGATGCTCATCACCCGGCCCTGTAGCTCGGCGGGCACCGAAAGCTGGAGCACCGTGGTTCCCATGGGTACGATGCTGCCCATGCCGACGAAGAACAGTATGCCCCAGGATAGCCAGAACCAGGGCGACCAGGCCAGGCAGAACACGGCTATGCCGAACATGAAGATGCAGGCCAGCAGGAGCCGATTCTTGTGCTGGAAATTCCCCAGGGACGCCAGGATAAACGTGCCCGACAAAGACCCGATTCCCGCCCCGGTCATCAGCAGTCCGGCCTGTCCGGCGCCCACTTCCAGCACCTGCTTGGCGAAGGCGGGCAACACCTGGGAGTAGGGCATGGCGAAGAACCCGAAGGCGAACCCGATGCCAATCACGGTGAAGGTAACCGGGTTGCTCCAGCAATACTTGATGCCGGTCACCAGGTCGGTGAGGATGGTCGAGCGTCGCGTCCGGACCGTCTGCGGTACCTTCCGGACCAGCAGCAGCGTTACGGTCCCCACTAGGAAACAAGCGGCGGCCAGGTAGAGAGCCGTGTCGATGCCCGCAAGCTCGATGATGCCCCCGGCCAATGCCGGGCCCAGAATTCGCCCCGAGTTCATCACCGCCGAATTGAGGACCACGGCGTTCATCAGGTCATCCCGGTCCACCAGGTCCGATACAATGGCCAACCGGGCCGGGGTGTTGATGGCTTGGAGCAGGCCAAGAAAGAAGGCCGTGACGTAAATGTGCCACAGCGCGACCAGCCCGGCCGTTTCCAGAACCGCAAGACCCAACACCAGTAGGACCACCAGCGTCTGGGTCAGCATCAATAGGCTGCGGCGGTCGAAACGGTCGGCGAAAATGCCTCCGAACAGAACGAACCCCAGGGTGGGCAGGCCATAGAGGAAGACCATGAACCCCATGAGTGAGGCGGAGTTGGTAAGCTCCAATACCATCCAGCCCAGAATGAGGAACTGCATACCCCGCCCCGCCGCCTGGGTGCTGGTCCCCGACCAGAACCACCGGAAATCGCGGTTCCGCAGGGCGCGGAAGGTCTGAAGTCTGTGCCCTATCGCCAAAACTTGAGCCAACTGGACCACCAACTTGCACGAAATAACCGGGCTGGGGATTACCGGGCTGAGGATTAAATGAGCAACCCCCGCAGGAGACGCGAAGAGCCGTATTCTACACCCCGAAGGGCAACGGGTGTAAAGCTAGGGCGCGGGGGCCGGGACAATCGCATATTGGATTGCGAAAGACCCGTCATTCCCGCGAAGGCGGGAATCCAGGGGTGGAGGTCCGGTGCTGGCCGTCTGAAAGTCCTTTTTCCAGCACATCCCCGCTCACCCTGAGCTTGTCGAAGGGCCGGTACATGCCCCCGCTCGTGGTGAGCCTGTCGAATCACCCCCCGGAAGGGACGTCACCCTCCCCCCCGCCCTGGATTCCGGCCTACGCCGGAATGACGGGGGTGCAAACTCCCGTCCTTTAAGGGAGAGGGTTAGGGTGTGGACGCCGCGTCGGGCCTTCGACCGACAGGGCCTTTTCATTTTCAGCAAATGTCATTCTGAGCGAAGCGAAGAATCTGAAATCCTTCATCCGGGACCTCGTCCGAGTACCGAAGAAAAGCGATGTGGGCAAGAACTTTAGATTCTTCGCTCTGCTCAGAATGACAGAAAAGTACGGGATGACCAGGTGAGACGAGAATGAAAAGGCCCTGCTTCGACCGATGACGCGATGGCAATGCGACCGCCGCGAAGTTAGTATTATCCAATGAATCTGCAATCGCATTGGAAGATGGCCGGGTGCCTCCTCACCCTCTTCGGGCTTTTGATGCTGTCCTGCGGTTCCCAGCCGCCGTACGGCTCTGTCGGCGAATCTGCCTCCACCTTCACCCCCGGAGTCACTCCAACGCCCAGGCCCACGCCGCAACCCGGGGTTGCCGCTACTGTCGTCGGCCCATCGGTCGCACCGGCTACGGTGGCCCGGCCAACGCCCCAGGCCATCCCGATACCAACAAGGGCTATCGCTCCCCAACCCACGCCCGCCGAGGCCGGCCCCACTACCGTTACAGCGGTAGCCCAACCTTCAGTGCGGGACTACTCCGTTGCCCGGCTCGCCGACCAGACCTGGGCTTTTCTGGAGGGGTTCACTGAAGAGATGAGCCCAAGAACGAGCGCCACCGACGCGGAGAAGGCGGCAGCCGAATACCTGCTGGGGGAACTGGAGGTCCTGGGCTACCAGTCCCGGCTCTAGCCATTTACCTTCCAGCGGCTATCCGGCTGCCCGGCGGTGCGGCTGCCCGGTGGCGAAACGCTCCAGACTCGTCCCCTGCGACTGACCGGCGCGGGCGCCGCCGTTGGCCTGCTGGCGCATGTGGGGCTGGCCAGGGTGGAGGACCTGCCCCAGGATGGGCTCTCCGGGCATGTCGCCCTGGTCCAGCGGGGCCGGATTACCTTCGAGGAAAAGGTAACCAGAGTGGCCGAAGCCGGAGCCGTCGCCGCCATAATCTACAACAATGCTCCGGGGCCGTTTTCCGGGCGGCTTCGGGAGCAGGCCGACATCCCGGCGGTTGCCATCGCTAAGGCGGACGGCGAAAAGCTCCTGGATTTGCTGACCGATGGCGACCTGGAAGTTACCGTTTCCCTGGAAATGGATAGCCACGCCTCCAGGAACGTTGTCGCGGAGCGACCAAGCACTTCCGACGATGGCCGGGTGTTGATAATAGGGGCCCACTACGACACCGTCCCGGGTACCCAGGGGGCCAACGATAACGGTTCCGGAGTCGCCACTCTGATGACGCTGTCAGCCGAGCTTGCCGATGTCCCCCTGCCCTTCCGGCTGCGCTTCTTGCTCTTCGGCTCGGAAGAAGTGGGACTCTTCGGCAGCAGGCATTACGTTGAGGCCCTCAGCCAGGGCGAACTGGACTCCATTATTGCGATGATAAACATCGATTCGACCGGCAGCGGCCAGACGGTGGTGGCAACCGGCGACAGCGAACTGGCCGCCAGGATGTTGGACTATTCCAATTCCCAGGGAATCACGGTCAGGATAGGCGCCCCTTTGCCGTGGGCTGGCAGCGACCATGCGTCTTTCCGGGATGCCGGGGCGCCCGTGCTCTTCCTGTCAGCCGATGACCTGTCCCGTATCAACTCTCCCCGCGACGGCATCGAGTTTGTCAGACCGGAGCTAATGGGCGCTGCCACGGCGCTGGTTCTCGGGCTAATCGACCAACTGGCCGGTGATTACTGAAGGCGGTTGGAAGGGCCACCAATACCGTCATTCCGGCGGAGGCCGTAGTCCAGGGGTGGAGGGGCCTGAGCGGTGGTTCGACAGGCTCACCATGAGCGAGTGCGTGTACCGTCATTCCGGCGTAGGCCGGAATCCAGGGGTGGAGGGGGCCAGCGGCCATCCCAAGGCCCATCATCTCTTTGGCTCCATGAGCCCCACCACGGGCACGGTTGCGCGTGCATTCAAATACCACGGCAAATACCCCCGCGACAACTGTAGCCGACCCGCTTCGCTGCCTTCCGGCAAACGAAGATGGGGGTGCGTCTACGCACCCCCATCCGTAAAAGAGACTTCCCGCTTGCTGGACTAGGCGTGGGCCGCGGCTGCCCGGGCGATGTCGGCGTCCCAGGGACCGGACAACCGGCCCTTCTTGGTGCCGCCAATCATGTACCCGCTCTCGTCGTGCCCCCACTCGCTGGCGGGCATTTCGTAGGACAGCTCGATGCCGTTGCCGTCTGGGTCTCGAATGTAGATGCCGATGGCATGGCCGTGGTCGGACACATGCTCAATCTCGATGTTCTTCTCTTTGACCCGGTAGTAAAGCTCCGACAGGTCGTCGAGGCTGTCCATATACCAGGCCATGTGGTTCAGGCCCACCTGTCCCGCCTGAGGGCCGGGCGCGTTCTCCCCCACTTCCACTAGGGCAATCTCGTGGGAGTTCCCCAGGTCGGCGCTCATAAATGCGGCGCGTCCCGGGGTGAAACCGTAGGTGTGAAGACCCAGCAGGTCCTCATACCAGGCGCGAGCCCGCTCGGCGTTACGGACAAAGATGTTGACGTGGCCTAGCCGTCTCGGAGTGTAGCCCATAATCTCCTCCTTTTCCGAAATAGATTTACTGCACCCGGGTTAATGATACCAACTAGAGGGCCTGGAAGAAAGTGGTGAGGAATTCAGTCCAGGGTCTTTCGATTTTGGTGGCGGGAAAAAGGGATACCCTAACCGTTCCGTTGGTGGGAGTGGAAATTCCCCTTAGTCCCCCTTTACAAAGGGGGAAAGAAAAGCCCCCCTTTGTAAAGGGGGGTTGGGGGGATTTCCCAGTGCCGGCGATAGGCCCTCTGCACCCCCCCGGGTCTTTCGATTGATCACCCCGCCTACGCGGAGTGCGGGCTCTGAGCGGAGCGAAGGACCTAAAGTGGAGGGTGTCCTAACCCTTTTTGCAACCGGAGCGCTTTAGATTCTTCGTCGCAAGCTCCTCAGAATGACAGCGAAACCAGTCTCCCTGCCAGGGAGACTGGTTTCCATACGGATAATCGAAAGACCCTGGGGCAATCGCCGTGGGGACTGGCCCCTTCGCCCCCTCTCTATCTCTCCCCCTTGACGGGGGGGAGGACTGGCCTGGATGGAGGACGCCTACCCAGCGTCGTCCGTGAAGCTGTAGATGCCGCCGGGACGCCCGCCTTCCGGCAACCCCAAGGGCAGGTGGACATTGAGCAGAAACGGGCGATTCTCCTCCTCAACAATCCGGAGTCCGTGCTCGATGGCGTCGGAGATGGTGGCCTCGTCGGTGGCGTCCATCGCCTCGACGCCAAAGCCCTCGGCCAGCTTGACCGGGTCGATGTTGTCCAACACCACGCCCCGGTACTCGCCCGTCTCCTTCATTTGGGCGTTGGCGTTGGCGAAGGAAGTGGCGACGATGCCGTAGGCCCCGTTGTTGGAGATGACGTAGAGCACGGGAATGTTGTGGCTGGCGGCGGTCCACAGCGCCGAGTCGGAATAGTAGAGGGAGCCGTCGCCTACCAGCCCCACCACCGGCTTGTCGGGAGCCCCCAGCTTGGCCCCAATGGCCGCTCCCACGCCGTAGCCCTCGGAGCCCCCGGCGGGTCGGATGTACTGGTTGCGGCCCGGCTCCCCGGAGTTCTCCAATAAGTCCTGGGCAACGGCGAACTGCTCGATGGTCACCAGGCCACCGCCGCGCTGCTCCAGGCTGCTGTCCAAGGCGTCGGCCAGGGCGAAAGGTCGCACCCTTCCCGCCTGGGGAGCGATGCCCTGGGCGGCGGCCCGGCGGCGGGCGCGAAGGGCGGCGGCTTCCTCCCGGGCCCAGGCGCGCCGTCCGGCCAGTTCGTCCTGGGAGGACTCGGTCAGTTCCAACAGGCGTTGGGCTGCCCGCTTTTCGTCGGCCAACACCGCCAGGTCCAGGCCGGGGATATTCTCCAGGTTCTCCGCGTCGGACCCCACGGCAATGGTACGCTCGGCGTTGAAGAAGGCGGCGTAGTCGTCGGCGGTGCCCGCGCCGTTGTGGCGCACCCCCCAGCAAAGGATAAGGTCCGGGTCGATGTCCGGGGCCTGTTCCAGCCGCCGCCCTCCGCAGTGCAGGGGATGTTTGATGGAAACGCCCCGCAGTTCGCCCACCACCGGAATGCCGAACCTCTCGGCCAGCGCCGTCACCTCGGCGTCGGCGCCGCTCTTCCAGACGCCGTCTCCGGCGTAGAGCAGGGGACGCTTGGCTTCGCGGAGGGCCCGGGCGATGGCTTCCACGTCGCTGTCCGAAGGATAGCCGCTGCGAAGCTGGGGAAGGCCGCCGTCAATGATGTTGGCGGTAAATTCGGTTGGCCCCAGCAGCCGGTCGTAGACCGCCAGGTGAACGGGGCCGACGGGCGGCGTCATCGCCACCCGGAGCGCGCGCTCCACCGCCGCGGGCAGTCCCTCAGGCTCGATGACCGTCCAGTTGGCCTTGGTCAAGGGGGCGCTGATGGCGGTAGGTCCGGCGTTGTGGGAAACGTCCAGGTTTATTTTGTCGGCGAAACTGCCGGTGTCGCCGGCGAAGGTGATTACCACCACCGGTAGGCTGCCCGTCCAGACGTTGATCAGTTGGCCCATGCACTGGGCCAACCCCGCCCCCAGGTGGACCACCATCACGGCGGGGCCAAGGTTGGCCTGGGTATACCCTCCGGCCATCGCCGTGACCGCGCCTTCGTGCAGTCCCAGAATGCCGTGAATGTCGGACCGGGAATGTAGCTCGTTGAAGAACAGGGCCTCCCGGGAGCCCGAGTTGTTGAAAACGTACTTTACGCCCAAGGACGCCAGTTGCTCGACCATGAGGTGGGAGGCGTTGGACGTCATCTCTCTAATTGTCATTCCCTCTTCCTGGTGGTCCCGAATTGGGGTTAGCCGTTGGTTCCGGCTGCGCCGGCGCGACACCGGGGCGGGCGTTGCCGTCCCCCCGGATGTTTGGGTAATAGTACGGCGGGAGGGTCTGGTTGTCCACCTTGGCTTGGGCCGGTGGTGGCTTCTCGTCCGCTACGTTATACTTTCATCCCGGCAGACTACAGGAGCGCACCGCCATCAACTCTCTTCGATTGCCCCGGCTGCACACATTCGACTCCCTGATTGCCTATCGGAATTACCGTCTGCTCTGGACTGGGAACTTCTGCTGCAACAGCGCCCTCTGGCTACAGCTACTCTCGGTAGGATGGCTGGTGCGGAACTTGACGGAGGGTTCTGCTACGTCGGCCCTTCAGGTGGTCACTGTGGGCGGGCTCAGCACCCTTCCCGTGTTGTTGGTAGGACCCTGGGGAGGCGTCCTGGGAGACCGGGTAGACCGGCGCAAGCTGTTGATGCGGATTCAGACCTTCATGGCCTGCCTTGCCGTACTGTTCGCCCTGGTGGTGGTGTCCGATTACGGCATAGATTTGTCCAACGCGGCCAAGGTCTGGGTTGCCTACGGCTACGTGATTATCAGCGGAAGCTGCCTGTCGGTCACCCAACCCATGCGCCAGGCCCTCATCGCCAACACGGTGCCCCCGGAAGCCTTCGGCAACGCCTTCGCCACCAACACCCTGACCATCACCGGCACCCGGATATTCGGCCCATTCATCGGCGGCATCCTCATCGCCAGCCTGGGGTTCACCGCCAATTTTCTGGTGGAAGCGGCCTGCTACGCCGCCATGGTCCTGGTGTTCCTGCCCCTGCGGACTCCCTACCGGCTTGCTCCCCCCCGGAGGCGGGTATCTCCCGTCGCCGCCTTTGGCGAGGGAATCCGCTTCATCCGGCGGGAGCAGCCCATTATCCTCACCATGATCCTGCTGGGTCTAATCCCCAACGTGGTCCTGCACCAGGTATGGTTCCTGCTGCCCATATTCACCGCCGAAACCCTGCAACGGGAAGCCGACGTGGGAGGCTTTCTGCTGGCGGCCACCGGGGTTGGCGGCTTCGCCTCCGCCGTGCTAATCGCGTCGGTTGGCTTCATCTTCAAGAAGGGGATGCTGGCCCTTTGCTCCATCCTGGCGAGCGCTGTCCTGGTGGTCCTGTTCGCCTACTCCCCGTGGATACTCCCGGCGTTCCCATTGGTCCCGGCCCTCATTTTCATCGCGCTAATGGCGGGCGCCCAGGCCCACTTCCGCACCACCAACGGGACGCTGGTGCAGCTAATTACTCCCGACCAGTACCGGGGGAGAGTCACCAGCCTGAACAGCTACGGGCAGGGCTTCGTCTTTCCCTTCAGCATTCTGGTCGGTCTCCTGGCCGGCTTCACCGGCGTTGTCACCACGATAACCGTACTGGGAACCCTGGGGCTGGCGCTGGCCCTGTACTTCACCCTCAGGCTGCGGGAGGTGCGAGAGCACCCATAGCGTTCCCTGGGCCTTGCACTGGCGTTGTACTCAACGGCAGGGGGACTTGGCCGGCGAGACAGGCCCGGGGGAGAAACGGTTGCCCCGGCGCACCTTCCTGGGTATTAGACGTTTGCCAGCCGGCGGAATAGAATGGGTACGTCGCCTGGCCGCCTCGCCAGGCATCTGCCCTTTCGAGGAATCTTGAGACCAACCGGGGTGAGCCCGTGACGACAAGGCCCGACACCGGAGCGGCAACGCCAACCGCCCAGGAACTGCTGGGGAGAGCCTCGGCGCTGGTGCCCGTCCTGAAGGAACGGGCGGCCCGCACCGAGGAATTGCGGCGAGTCCCACCCGAGAATGTACAAGACCTGCTGACCTCCGGGCTCTACCGCATTGGAGTGCCCAGGCGGTCCGGCGGACTGGACGTGGACTACGGCCTGGCCCTGGACGTGGCCGCCGAGTTGGGCCGGGGTTGCGCTTCCACCGCCTGGTGCTACTGCCTCTGGGCCGCCCACGCCTGGCTGGTGGGCTTCTGGCCGTTGCCGGCGCAGGATGAGGTATTCGGGGAGGGCCCGGACGCCCTCTGCTCCAGCTCGTTGAACACCGGCAAGTCCACCACCACGCCCGTCGAAGGCGGGTACCGGCTGTCCGGTAGGTGGGAGTTCTCCAGCGGCTGCGACTCCGCTAGTTGGTTGATGCTGGGGGTGTCCGGCATCGGCCAGCGCAATTGGGCCCTGGTGCCCCGGGGCGACTTCGAGATAGTGGACAACTGGTTCGTTTCCGGGCTTCGCGGCAGCGGCAGCAAGGACATCGTGGTTGAAGATATATTCGTGCCCCGCCACCGGGTGCTGGAAGTGAGCACCGCGGGCGACGGCGATTTCAGCGCCTGGGAGCTGCACGGTCAGGCCCGCTACCGGGTGCCGATTCCCGTATTGTTGGGGTGGGACCTGGTCGCGCCCATGCTGGGAATCGCCCGGGGAATGCTGGACGAGTTCATCGCCCGGCTGGTCGGAACATCCGGCCCCGGCAGGACCGCCGATTCCCACGCGGTCCACCTGCGTTTGTCCCAGGCCGCCGCCGAGGCCGACGCGGGCCGGGCGCTGCTGGACCAGGACATTCGCGAGATTCTTCGCAAGGGGGAAGCAGGCGAGAGCTTCACTCCCCTGGAGCGGGCCCGGTTCCGGCGGGACAAGGCCTTCATCGCCCAGCTTTGCCTTCAGGCGGTCAACCGGCTGTTCGACCTCAGCGGCGGCCACGCCCTCTTCGATTCGGTATCCCTGCAACGCTTTCACCGGGACGCCCAGGCGGTGGCCCACCGGGACGGCCTAATCATGGACCTGGGCGGCCAGCAGTACGGTAGGGTGGCCCTGGGGTTGGACCCCGACGCGCCGATTTAGCGACTGGCTGGCCCTGGCCTGCTCCCGGGGGCCGGTGGCAGTCGCTTTCTCGCTCCTCGACGCCGTCATTGCCGCGTTTCCTCCGGCTCCGTCACTCCCGCATCCCCCCGTCATTCCCGCGAAAGCGGGAATCCAGAGCCTCGAAAGCGGCAATCGCCCTACCCTAATTTACCGCCCTGCTAACTGCGGGACCTCACTCTCGTCGACGTATCATCTGGCCTGCCCTGTGTGCTTAGGCCCCGCAGTGTGCCCCGTTAGCAATTGCGTTTTCCTACATCTTGGCCCGTTACCTTACCGGCGGCCACATTATCCAACCCCGCCGGCCCGTGTTGCGCAGTCGGAGCAGGTGGCCCCCCAGGGTGGTCACGTAGAGGCTGCTCTGGTCGGCATCCCCGAAGGCGCAGTTGGTGGGCATGTCCACCCCCACCGGCATGGGATAGGTCTCCAGCACCCGGCCCTCGGGCGTCCAGACGTGAATCATCGGCCCGGGGCCGCTGGCGTAGTTGCCGGTAGCCCCCAGAATGTTCCCATCCGAGTCCAGGCACATGCCGTCGATGCCCCGGTGGGGGCCTCGGTGGTCCTCCCCAAACTGGTGCAGCACGATGTATTGGCCCAGGGTCCCGTCGGCGTTGATGGGATAGGAGCGCAGCTCCCGCACCGAGCCGGGGGCCACGTCGGTCTGGATGATGTACAGGTGGCTCCCGTCCGGCGATACCAGCAGCCCGTTGGTGCCGGTGGTGTCAAAGGTCATGCGCCGGCAGGTCCAGCCGCCGTCGCCGTCCGGGTCGGCCCGCAGGATGTCCCGCTCGTCCATATCGGGGGTCTCGCTGGGGTCGATGTTAATGTCGTTCCAGGGGTTGCTGAACCAGATGCGCCCCTGGTGGTCGATGGCCAGGTCGTTGGGAGTGTTCAGCCTGACTCCCTCCAGGTTGTCCACGATGGTGGTGGTGGTCCCATCGGGCTCAAAGCGCACGATGGCCCGCCCGCCGGAGCAGCAGCCGTAAAGGCGTCCTTCGGCGTCGAAGGCCAAGCCGTTGGTGTGGTTGGTGTTCTCCCGGTAGACGCTGCAAGCCCCGGTCGCCGGGTCGTAGGCCATGATGCGGCTGGCGGGAATGTGGGTAAACAGCAGCCGTTGACCGTCCCAGGCCGGCCCCTCGGTCAGGCGGCTGAAGTGTCCCGCGACGTGCTCCCATTGCAATGACATGCTTCCCTCCTGAGTGATTCTGGTCAATCTACAGTGATGGCTGCCCAGGGTCTTTGCAGGCGCACCGTCGTGAGCCCATGCCCGGACTGGGGGATAAACCGCTCACCCTGGACGGCCTCCCCCACCGTCTTTGCGGCGAAGGCCGGAATCCAGGGTAGTAGGGGGCGGTGTTCATTCCCACCACCCCGCCTTCGCGGAGTGCAGGCTATGAGCGGGGGGCCCGCCCTCACCCGAATCGGCGCGGCTACTAGATGGGCAGCGGCTCCTCGGTCCGCTCCTCGGGCAGCTCAACCCCGAAGGCGTTGACGTTGAAGGCCAGCATGGAGTAGCAGCCCATAAGGGTGGTCAACTCCGTGGTCCCGGACACGCCGAACTGGGCTACCACCGCGTCGAAGGCTGCCTGGCTGACCCGCCGGGTGCGGAAGAACTGCTGGCCGTACTCCACCACTGCGGCTTCGTCCGCCGCCGGATTGGGCAACTCCTGCCGGTCCCGCAGAGCGTCGACCAACTCGTCGCGCAGTCCGGCCCGGCGGCCCGGGGGAGCGTGGGCGTTCCAGATGTACTGGCAGTCGTTCTCCCGGGCGGCCAGCAGCATGGCCAGCTCCCGGATACGGGGTTCCAGGGAAGTGTCCGTCCGCAGGTAAAGGGCCAGGTCCTGGGCCCGCTGGGCCACTTCCGGGGCGTTTAGCAAAACGGAGCCGGGGCCGCCGGTGGGAACTCCGCCCCGCTCCTCCACAATGGCGTCGAAGGTGGCGCGTTGGGCTTCCGGGACGGCCTCTCGGGTAACTGCTGGCGTTCGAGCCATGATTCCCTCCTGTGGTGGCGATTTACTTTTAGCAATTTGCCTCCGGCCTACAGACCGGAATGGCTGGTTGGGGTGTCTGAGGAATTTGCGCCAGGCTAGTTTAACACCGTTGCCTTGGTTGGGTTAGGTTTCCGGGGCAGTGGGGAGCATTGTTCGGGGGGAGGCCAACCGATCACCCGGTGTCCAGACCGAATGGGGACCAGACGGGGGTTACACCCTGGGTCGTTTGGTAGTTGCCGCGCCGCTCTCACCGCTCATCACCCCGCCTTCGCGGAGTGCAGCTCTGGGCTTGTCGAAAGACCGGCTCTGAGCGGAGCGCAGGGCCTGAGTCGGCGGCGGCACCAGTGCCCCACTCCTGGATTCCGGCCTCTGCCGGAATGACGGTGACCAGGCGAGGGCCAGGCAAGAGGATGGAATCCCCCTATCTTCGTGGGAATGACAGTGGGGGATGGCCTGCCCGCTATGGCGAACTTGCGTCTACCTGGATAACCAAGAGGCCCTGGTTACTCCCCAGGGTCTTTTGAAAGTCCCCGTTCAGGTATATCCCCGCTCACCCTGAGCCTGTCGAAGGGCCAGTTTGTGGTTCGACAGGCCCACCATGAGCGGGTTTCCCTGGATAACCAAAAACCCCGGTTGCGCCCTTGCCTGCTTGCCAATTGCCATGCGTAGGCAGTTTAATCTATGGGCAGCAAGAAATTTAACTATGGGACCGGGCCGGGCACACGGGTGCCTTGCGGGAGATCGGTGGGGGTACTTGCTATTGGAGCGATGTACGGTCTCCTCCCTTCTTGTCCTTGTATGGACGGCGTCCCCGGTTCCCCAGGGATTTTCAATAGGCTATTTTCCTTTAACCCCACAGAGGATGGGTCGCCGGGTTTTGCCCTTCCGTGGACTGCGCCGTCCCTTTTACGCTTCCTCAAGCCAGACACCTGGATGCTTCCCATCCAGCAGCGCCAGAACACGGAGCCGCCCATGCCTGCTCTGACCTCCCGCTCCTCCCTAAAACCAATGGCGGCGTTGGCAATGATGGCCTTCATGCTGCTTGTATTTCTATTCGGTTCCGCAGGCCCCCGGGTCTTGGCCCAGGGAACCACCCTTCCCGCGGCCCCGGATAACCTCCAGGCCGCCCCCAACAGCCGGTTGGTGACGCTAACCTGGGACGACCCCGGCGACACCACAATTACGGGTTACAAGTACCGGCAAAGCGACCGCGATGGCAGCACTGGACAGATTGGACCGACATATCCGGCAGCGTGGCCACGACCACCAGCCTCGTTCTGGAAGCGCTGACCATTGGCACCACCTATACCTTTGAAATTCGCGCCGTGAACTCCGACGGAGACGACCCGGCGTCCAGCGTCATGGCAATCCCCAGCCTTAAAGGCGTGGGTGCGTCCTTCGCCGCAGAACCAGTCCATCACCGGCTACCAGTACCGCCGGAGCGAGGACGGCGGCCTGACCTGGTCCCCGGGCTGGACGGACATTTCGGGAAGCGGGGTGTCCACCACCGGCCATGAGGTGGGCAGCCTTTCCAACGGGGTTGCCTACACCTTCGCCATCCGGGCCGTCAACACCGTAGGTTCGGGCGCGCCTTCCGTTTACGCCCACGCGACCCCGGGCGTACCCGACGCTCCCGACAACCTGACCGCCTGGCCCGACCACAACCGGGTAGTCCTCACCTGGGAAACCCCCGAAGACTACGGCTCCGCCATCACCAAGTACCAGTACCGCCAGAGAGTCAGCAGCGGCGACACCTGGGACCCGGACTGGGAGGACGTTCCCGGCAGCGACTCCAACACCACCTTCTCCTCCTCGGAAGGCTTGAGTAACGGCGCCGAGTACACCTTCCAACTGCGGGCGGTCAATCAGCGCGGCGGCGGCGGCGTCTCCCAAGCAACATCCACTCCCGCCACCATGAGTCCCCAGAGGCCTACCGGCCTCACCGCCAGCCCCGGCGGCGGCCAGGTGCTGGGTTCAATGTCCCAGCAGGACCCGCAGACTACCGGCACGGCATTGTCCACGCGGCCCGCCGGGGCCCGATGGCGCCCATAATCTGCGCCGGAGCCGAGGAGAACGCCGGAGGCGTCGGCCAAGCCCTGAACCACGGAGCCGGGGAGGACGCGGAAACCATCAACCAAGCCCTGGAACCGGCCCAGAATGACCGGCAATGCGTCAACACTCTCGGCGGCGAAGTCCCCGTGCAGACCTGGATGCCGGAACAACCGCCCCAGGAGGGCGAAGACCCCAGCGGCGAGGGCGAATGGCAGGACATCGGCTCCCCCATTCCGGTGGAAAACATCCTGGGCCGGTTCCGCTCGGCCATTGCCGGGGCCAAGACCATCGTCAACAACCTGACCAACCGCCCGGACAACACCCAACCCTTGCCCACGGGACGTATTCCCTACGCCTACGTTCGACATTGACCGGGAGAATTTCACCAACGACGACCTGGTAGCCGTCCACGTCACCCTGTCGGTGGAGCAGACCTGGCTGGAATCAAACCAGGTCCACGAATGGTCCATGAGCTTCAGCCGTTACGACCAGGCCACCACGAGCTGGGTGCCCACCCAGTCCAAGCGGCTTTGGGAGGACGAGGACAGGGTCTATTACAGTGTGACCGTGCCCGGCTTCTCCCTGTGGGCCCTCCACGGCAGTACCGAAGCGCCCCAGGTGGCGTTCGTTGAAAACGACATCAGAATCAGCCCCCAGACCATCCGGGCCGGCGGGGCCGCCGTGGTCACTTTCAAGGTGACCAACACCAGCGGGCAGGCGGGCGCCTAACTCGCCAACCTGTGGCTGGACCAGCAGATTAGCCACTCCCTGGAAGTGCCCATGGGACCGGGCCAGACTCGGAACATCTCCCTGCCGCTGGTTATCGCCGTTCCCGGGTCCTACGAGGTACGGGTCGGACGACAGATTGCCGAGGAGCCGCTGCAAGTTGTACGGGAGGCCCCGGCGTCCACGCCGGTACCCCCCACGCCATCGTCGACACCTTCAACACCCTCGACACTGCCGGCGCCGGTGGCCGTCCCCCCGACGCCGGCCCTTACCACCGCGCCGCCAGTGGTGCCCGTGCCGCCGGCGCCGGCGGTCCCGCAGGTGGCGCCAGCCGCGCCGGAGCCGGAGTCCACGGTCCCTCCGCCCACGCCCGGGCCGGTGCTGGCGGGGGTCTCAATCGTTCCGATAATCGGGGAGATTGAGGTGAGTAACCCCAGTCCGGCGGCGGGCGAAGAGGTGTTGGTTACCATCCCCGTTTCTCACCTGGGAGCCACCGTCGAGGACTTCCCCCTGGAAGTCCTGGTGGGCGGCCAGGTGGTGGACCAGCGGGTGGTAACGGCGTCACCCGGCGAGACAGTGCGGGTCGAAGTGACCATCGTCGCCCCCGAAGGACCGGCGGAAATCACGGTCAGGGTCGCCGACCAGGTCAAGATGTCCGCGATAGCTCCGGTTTCCAGAGGAGACCAGGGGCTGGGCGTAGGGCTGTGGATCGCAGTCCTGGCAGCCTTGGCGGTAATCGTTGTCGGTGGCGGGGCCTTCATCTACCTCAGAAGGAGCCGGGCGGCGGCCTAGAACCCGCTCCATCCAGCAGCGCCTGTCTCCTGGGGGTGTTTCCCTTGTCTTGGGGAAAGTGCGGGCTGAGGGATGAATGGGGGTGCTCTGCGGCAGGGTCTCTTGAAAGTCCCCGCTCACCCTGAGCTTGTCGAAGGGCAGGCTCACTATGGTCCGAGTCCATGGGCCCCCGGGGCAATATGTGGGAGGTGAATGGGGGCAGAACGGTCTTCCTCAGCCAGGCCCCGCCCGGTGCGCTATTTATTGTCGGGGATGCCTTCGAGGCGGTTGACCAGGGGCTTTCCACCGTCAGTCAAGCCATGAGCAGGAACCAGCCCCGGTAGAGGCAACCTTTTCCATTGGGGGTCCCCTTGGCGGCCCTTTCGCAACTGCCGCCTGTTGGTCACCGGCAACGGACCTGTGCTCGTCCCAATGACCCTGCTAGACCTCTTCCGACGTCATTCCCAGGAAAATGGCGAATTTTCATCCCCTCACCGGGCCTTCACGAAGCCCCGGTTAATTCCGGCGAAAGCCCGCCACCCCCACCGACGTTCCGGCGTAGGCCGGAATCCAGGGGTGGGGAGCCTATGCTGACGGAAACTTTACACCCTTCGCTCTGCTCAGAGCCTGCACTCCGCGAAGGCGGGATGGTGACAATCAAAAGACCCTGGCTCCGCGTCCCTCCTGGTTGACAGCCCCCATGCAGCGTTGTAAAATATATTATAAAGATACTTAGTATCAATAAGGTCTCAGTTACACTAGCATGGCTTTGAAGAAGCGCACTCCCTCGGTGGCGGAAGACATCCTTGATGCGTTGGAGGAGCGGGGACACCGTTCCACGGAGCCTCGGCGCGCCCTGGCCACGGCCATCGGGGAGCAGAAACGGCACTTTACCGCCGAGGGCCTGCGGCAGCAGTTGCCGCCCCGCCTGGGTCGGGCTACTGTGTACCGCACCCTGAAGATTCTGGTCGAAGCCGGTGTGCTGTGCCGAGTGCTCCTGGAAGACGGCGACCTCCATTACCAGTTGAGCCACCGGGGTCACCACCACCACCTCCTCTGCGTTGAGTGCGGCTCGTCGGAGGACCTCACCGGCTGCGACATTGAAGATGTGCTGCTCACCACCTCGGCCCAGCACGGTTTTGAGTTGAGCGGCCACTGGCTGGAAGTCTACGGGCGCTGTCGCCAGTGCGCCCTGAGCGGCCCCCCGGAGCCCTAGAGGACCTTTTCCCAATATGCTTGCGCCTCAATATCAATTGCCGGCTATTATTGATACTGCGTATCACTAAAAATCTTAACTGATACCGGAGACCCCGAAAACTGCTATTCCGAAGGAGAAATTGAAACCATGACGCGAACCAGATTGGGCCTATTGGCTATCTTGATAACCCCGTTGATGTTGCTGCTCGCCCTGGCGTGCAGCAACGGCCCAGCGACGGATACCCCGTCGCCGGCCATCGCCAACCCCTCGCCGTCCAAGGCCGCCAACACTGCCGATACCCCCACCTCCGGCGGTGGGGCCCCGGCTGAGAGTCGGACTGGCGGCAGGACCAGCGTTGTCACCACCAGCAACATCGTGGCCGACTGGGCCCGGGCCGTCGGGCGGGACCGGGTTGACGTTTTCTCCCTGTTGCCCGCCAATGCCGACCCCCATACCTTCCAGCCCGGCGCCCGGGACATTACCCGCGTCGCCGACGCCGACCTGGTGCTCACCGTGGGCCTCTCCCTGGAAGCTGGCTGGCTGGACGACCTGTTGCAGAACGCCGCCCAGGACCTCCACGACATCGTGGCCCTGGGAGACCAGGTTGACCCCATTGAGTTCATGGAAATCCACGAAGTCCACGAGGAACACGGTGAGGAGGAAGGGGAGCTCAACGGTCGGCTGATAATCGGCGACGGCGAGACCGGCGCCGCATCCCTCATCGACCTGCACGATGGCGAGGTGAGCCAGGACCACTTCGATTTCGGCCACCGGGCCGGGCGCATCTACGCCACCAAGAGCGGACGCTTCGCCATCGCCGTATCCTCCGACTCCGATACCGCCCACCTCTTGGACGGCGGCATCTTCCTGGAGGAACACGGCGACCACCATGACCTGGTGGAAGCCCAGGCGCAACTGCTGGGGATGGACCTGACCGGAGACCGCCCGGTGCATCTCTACGTCGGCAAAGAGTGGGCTGTCATCTTCTACGACGGCTCCGGCGACGTGGTGTTGATAAACGAGCATGAACTGGAGGAACACGGGGCCTCCTATGTGCCTGAGCGGTTCAATGTGGGCCCGCAGCACGGCGCGGCGGTGCCCCTGGAGGACGACCTCTTCGCCACCAGCATCAAGGACCCCGACTACCCGGCGGACCCCGACGCCCGGTCGCCCATAGGCGCGGAAATCCGGGACCTGCAGGGCAACGTGCTCCATAGTGCTGAAGGCTGCCCCCGGCTGCACGGCGACGCCAGCAACGGGCACATGGCCGTCTTCGGCTGTGTCGGCGGGGTCTTGGCCCTGGAGGCCCACGACGGCGAGTACGACCACATTTTCGTCGCCGCCCCCGAAGGGTCCCCCGAGGACTTCCGCCTAACCTCCGTCTGGGGCTACCCCGGCTTGGACCACTTCTTCGCCCTGGGCTCGGCGGTGGGACTGTACCTGGTGGAGCCGGAAGAGGGCGAGATGGTGCAGCTAATTCCGGCCACCGAGGATTTGCGTCCCATTCAGGTCGCCTTTAGCCACGACGGCGAGTCCCTCCTGGTGGTGATGAGCGACGGCGAGTTGCGGATGTATGAGGCCCACGACGTAGAACTGTTGGCCTCCAACTCCGGCTTTCTGACCACTCCCGTGGAGACGGGTTTCTGGGCCCGTCCCCACCTGGCCAGCGCCCCCGGCGCGGTGTTCATCACCGACTCCGTGGGCGGCAAGGTGCTGCAACTGGACGACCATGACCTGGAAGTAGTGAACTCCTGGGACGTGGCCGGCACGCCCACCAAAATTGCCTTCGTGGGCGTCCTCCCCGAGGGTGAAGGTCACGAAGAACACGGCCACCAAGAGAGCCAGGAAGCCGGACAGGGCCACGAGGCCCACGACCACGGGGCGTTGGACCCCCACTTCTGGTTTGACCCCCTGCGGGTGAAGCAGGCGGTCAACGCCGTCGCCGACCAACTGGCAACCGTGGACCCGGACGGGGCCGAGTTCTACCGGGAGAATGCCGCAGCCTACAACCGGGAGTTGGACGAACTACATGCCTGGATACAGCAGGAAGTGGCGAAGCTGCCCAAGGAACGCCGCCTTCTGGTAACGTCCCACGACAGTTTCCAGTACTTCGCCCAGCGGTATGGCTTCCAGGTGGTGGGTGCAGTGATGCCCGTCACCACCGAGCGCGAACCTACGGCCCAGGAATTGGCCATCCTGGTCGAGACGATAGAGCGTGAGGACGTGCCCGCCGTGTTCGCCGAGAAGTCCCACAGCCAGCGGCTGGCCAAGCGCATCTCCGAGGAGACCGGGGCCAAGCTCGTCGGCGGACTCTATACCGGGTCCCTGGGCGAGCCCGGTGGGGAAGCCGGCGCTTACCTCGACCTGATGCGGTACAACGTGCGTACCATCGTGGAGGCATTGCAATAGCCGTGACACCTCCATCGCCGGCCCCTTCCCTGTCCGCCGAGGAGCTGACCGTGGACCGCGGCGGCGTCCGAGTCCTGGACCGGGTATCCTTCACCGCCGGGCCCGGATGCCTCATGGGCGTCGTCGGCCCCAACGGGGCGGGCAAGAGTACCCTGTTCAACGTCATCGTATCCCAGCTACCCGCCACCGCCGGGCGGGTGCTGGTTCACGGCAAGTCCGCCGCCGAGACCCGGGGTCTGGTGGCCTACGTGCCCCAGCACGAACGGCTGAATTGGCGGGTGCCCCTGAACTCCTGGGAGGTGGCGATGCAGGGTAGGGCGCGGCGGATTGGCTGGTTCCGGCGGCCCGGACGCGCCGACCGCGCCGCCGCCGAGGACGCGCTGCGGCAGGTGGGTATGTGGGAGCGTCGGGACTCGCTGGTCGGCGAACTGTCGGGCGGGCAACGGCAGCGGGTGTTTGTCGCCCGCGCCCTGGCCCAGGGCGCTGACATCCTGTTGTTGGACGAGGCTTTCAGCGGGGTGGACATTCCCTCCCAGGAGACATTGGTATCGTTGCTGCGGGAGCTTCGCGACCAGGGCCGGACCATTCTCCTGGCGTCCCACGACGTCAACCACCTGGCCCACTATTGCGACGAGTGCCTGTGCCTCAACTGCCACGTCTGCGCCTGCGGCACACCCGGAGAAGTGCTGACCCCGGAGGTGCTGACCGAGCTTTACGGTCCCTTTGGGGCCGTTCCCACCCACGGCCACGGGCTGGCCGGAGACACCGATGGACATCATCACTGAGGCCCTGACCGGACCCTTCCAGTACAGTTTCATGCTGCGGGCCCTCATAGTCTCCGTGCTGGTGGGCGTCATGTGCCCCGTCCTGGGAGTCTACGTGGTCGTCCGGGGCTTGGGTTTCATGGGCGACGCCCTGGCCCACTCGGTGCTGCCCGGCATGGTGGCGGCCTTCATGTTGGGAATCAGCCCCTTCTTCGGGGCCATTCCCATGGCCCTGGCCACGGCCCTGCTCAGCGGCTACCTCATCCGGCGGGCGGGCATCAGCGAGGACACCTCGGTGGGCATCCTCTTCGCCGGCCTGTTCGCCCTGGGAGTGGTGCTGTTGACCGCCGTCAGGGGAATTTCCATCAACCTGGAGGACATCCTGCTGGGCCAGGTGTTGGGGGTTTCCCAGGCCGACGTATTCGTGACCCTTGGTCTGGCGGGCGGCGTCCTGGCGGTTACTTGGGGGCTGCACAAGGAGCTGGTCTTCGCCAGCTTCGACCCTTCGGGGGCGGCGGTTATCGGCCTGCCCACCGACAAGTTGGAGTACCTGTTGCTGGGCCTGCTGGCGGTGGTGGTGGTGCTGGCGTTGCAGGCGGTGGGCATCGTCCTGGTGATTTCAATGCTTATTACCCCCGCCGCCGCCGCCCTGCTGGTGGTGCGGAACTTCGCGCGGGCTATGGCTGTTGCCGTGCTGATAGGCGTCGCCTCAGCCGTGGCCGGGCTCTACCTTTCCTTCCACTACAACCTGCCCTCGGGACCGGTGATGGCCTTGGTGGCTACCGGCTTCTTCCTGCTGGCCCTGGCCTGGAAGCAACGCCCCGCTGGGCTTATGCCACAGCAGGGGGCCTGAACCTCTTTGGCCCCAGGGGCCGGAATGCAATGACGCCTGGCCCACGCCGAAATCCAGAGGCGCCCCCCGTCATTCCGGCGGAGGCCGGAATCCAGGGGATGGGGGTGGTTCGACAGGCTCACCATGAGCGTGCAACAAGGGCTTGCCGCGAGCGGGAGCAAGGCCCCACCACCAGCACCCCCACCGCAATTCCGGCGCGGGCCGGAAGCCCGGTAGTGAAGGGTAGGGGGACTACCTACATAGTGGAGCAATAGCTGTCGCTCGGGGACGCTCTCCCAACTTTATGCAGCCACTATAATGGATGCAAACGTACCTAACCCAACGGAAGGGCTGATGAGGTGATTGGTAGAATGGTATTACTAATTCCAGATGCAGTAAGAAAATTGAAAAACCAAGGAAGATTGGAAGGAAGGTCAGAAGGACGTGATGAAACGCTACGGTTGATAGCTGAGGCACTAAGGCAACCGGACGAAACAATAGAACAGGCAATAGAACGTCTAAAGAAGCTGATTGGCGTTTAGTTTGGTATATTATTGCCAATAAAAACAGGGGCGATGCTAACATCGCCCCTGCCCATTTTCGGCCTAGAAGGTTGGTTAGGTCCCTATGAGGTGACCTGGTAGGCCCAAATGCGGTGGATAACGTCGGGCTCGCCCTTGGGCAAGGGATAGTAGGGTTGGGAAAGCTCGGCCAGCTTCCACTTGCCAGCTTCCTCCATACCCCCCAGGTACTCCTTGAAACCGCCCTCTTCGTACAGGTCCACCCGCAGGCTGAAGGCTATCAGACCCCCCGGCTTGGTGATTCGCACCAACTCGTCGAAGGCGTGGGCCGGGGCGTGGCCGGTGGTGAACACCCCCACGCTAATCACCGCGTCAAAGGCGTCGGTGTCGTAACTCAACTCCTCGCCCAAGGTCATCTGTTGGAAGTCCCGGTAGAGGTCCTTTTGGCGGGCCTCCTCCAGCATTCCCAGGGAAAGGTCCATGGCGTAGAGGTCCTGGTAGCCCAACTGGGCCAGGCACTCCCCCACCAAGCCGGTGCCCGCGCCGGCGTCCAGGACCCTCGCCGAGGTGGGGACATGCTTGGCGAACAGGTCCACCGCGGTCTGCGGTGCGTTCCACTCGAATTCCTCGGCCAGGTCTTTGTCGTATTCGCCGGCCCATTGGTCGTAACGCTCTTCCAACTCCTGGTTGTTGGTGGAGGAGTACACCCACTGGACTCGGTTGTGACTATCTTGCATGTTACTTCCGGCAGATGAAGAGACCCCAACCCAGTTCGTCACGGTCGGCGGCGGCGGCGGTCTCAATATAGGCGGTGGTCAACCACTGGTAGTGCTCGGCTTCGGGCAAAGTCTCGTCCTTGGGCGTGCGCTCGGACAGGCAGAGGTAGCTCTGGCGCAGGTGGGAGGATAGGTCCACCGCCTCCAGTACCTCGAAGCCCTGGTCCTGCAGCGCCTGCTGGTAGGACTCAAAGCTGAACTCGGTATCGAACAGCAGCCGGTCATAGACGTAGGTCTGGGCGTCGGCGCTAATCTCCCGCTTGGGGCGGACCAAGTCGTCGAATACCATGATTCCACCGTTGCCCAATACCCGGTAGGCTTCGCTCAACACCTTGCGCTTGTCCGGGACATGGTAGATGACGGCCTGACTCCAAATGTGGGTGAAGGCGTCATTGGGAAAGGGGAGTTCGGTGGCCGAGGCCTTCTCGAAAGCCAGCCGCTCCCGCAGCCCGGGTTCCAGGGTCGCCCGTTTCTCCAAAGCGTTGGCTACCCGGACGCCGCTCAGGTCAATGCCGGTAACCTGGCCCCCGCTCTGACCGGCCAGCCAAATGGCGGTGGTGCCGTTGCCGCAGCCCAAGTCCAGGACCCGGGAGTCCTGGCCGATGCTGCCCTTGTTGACCATAGTCAGATTAAGATTGGCGCAGGCCTTGAGAAAGTCCGTGCCGGTACTGTCGTCGAAGAGGCCCCAGTGGACGCTGCCTTCCTCGTCCCAGACCGTTTGGTAGATGGCGTCTTCGGCGTCGTAGTAAGATTCAGTTTCTTCTTCAGAAAACCTGCTGACCATGCTTGGCACCCTCCAGGTATTCGACGAAGCGGTTGTCTTGGTCCACCAGGATCATCTGCGGGTCCACCGGAACGTCGGTAACGTCGAAGGACATGATGATGACGCAGTTGCCGGTGGCGCTAAGACGGGCGGCGGCTCCCTGCACGGCGATGACTCCTGAGCCCCTCTCGCCGGCGATGGCGTAGGTCTCAAAACGGTTGCCGTTGGTGATGTCGCAGACCAGGACCTTCTCAAAGTTCCAAAGGTCTACCTTGTCCATCAGTTCCTCGTCGATGAGGATGCTACCGATGTAGTCTGGATTGGCGTCGGTAACCCACGCTCTATGGATCTTAGACCTCAGTACCTCTCGCATATTCAACCTCCTGAATTTGTAGTACCCCCCACGCGTGCCCGCAGTGGTAGGGCTTCATGTTCGGAGAGGGGTTCGGGACCTCTTACAAGCTGAACGCTTGCCAAGCCAACGTCCCAGAATTAGCTAGCTATATTTCTACTGGGCCGCCGCAGTTCTGGCGCCGAGTCAAGACAATAATCTACTAATGCTGCCAATTGGAGGAGCGAAAAAGCTCGGTGGCGAGACTCTGGGCCGGAGACTGTAGGAGGGGGTAAGTAGACCCCCGTAGATTGGGTGGAGAAGCTAAGGCTCGCAGGGGAGGGTGTGTCGCTGGCGACTGGAGAGTTCAGCGGCCCTTAAATGGATGGCCCCCCTTCTGGAACTACAATAATAATAATTAAGCATGGCATACGTCCGGTCGATTAGCAACGATTTCGGCGCTTATTCCCCTCCACATCTAACCCCCCGGCGCTCTGCCAGAGTCTAACAGCGCCCACCCCAGTGGTCAAGTCCTGGAAACAGGCGCGCTTATTGGCTATTATGCAGGTTAAGCATAATATTATTGGTCATTATTACTAAAATATACACATTCTTGCTCCAAGAGATATTATTACAATAATCATGTAGACTTGGCCCTACTATCCTGCCGAAGCCGGAAGACCCCCAGCCCGGAAGGGTGGGACCTCCATATCAACTCTTTTAGGCGGTCTTGCAGCTTTCCTGGCACCGCCAGCGCGGGGCGGCGGGGGGTTCTGGGCGCCAGATAGAAAGGGCGCTGGCCGGGAGCTTGGGCCCTTCGCTCGGCTGTACTTACCGGAGAGGGTGTTTCGGATATAATGCACCCCAACCGGAACGAAATAGCTGGCGAGGAGGGCAGAGGATGGACATAGCGGGCGGAGTGTTCATTGTAACCGGGTCGGCCACCGGCCTGGGCGCGACGGTGTCGCAGCGTCTGGCGGCCAAGGGTGGCAGGGTCGTCATCAATTACACCAGGAGCGAAACCGAGGCCCAGGCGACGGCGGAGGCGTGCCGAAAGCTGGGAGGGGAGGCCATCATGTGCCAGGCCGATGTCTCCGTGGACGACGACTGCCGCCGAATGGTGCAGACCGCCGTGGAGCAGTGGGGCCGGGTCGACGGGCTGGTGAACAACGCCGCCCAGTCCAAGATTGTTCCCCACGCCAATCTGGAAGGGCTTACCTCGGAGGACTTCCAGCGAATTTTTGCGGTCAACGTCATCGGCCCCTACCAGATGGTCCGAGCGGTGACGCCCCACATGAAGCAGCAGGGCCGGGGTTCCATCGTCAACATCTCTTCGGGGTCGGCCTTCACCGGGACCGGCAGTTCCATCGCCTACGCTGCTTCCAAGGCGGCGCTGAACAACATCACCCTGGCGCTGGCCCGGGCCCTCGCCCCGGAGATTAGGGTTAACGCCGTGTGCCCCGGGGTGATGCAGACCCGATGGTGGCGGGAAGGTCTGGGGGAAGAGAACTACCAGGCTTTCATCGACCGTTACGCCAATTCGGCCCCGTTGAAGACGGCTGGCACCACCGACGCCGTGGCCGACCCGGTCGTCTGGCTCCTGGAAGGGGCGGAGCAGGTGACGGGGGAGACCATAATGGTCGATTCCGGGTCCCACCTGGGCCCGACTCCGCCGTCGTCCCGGTAGGCCGGGCGCCGAGCCCCAACCGTCGTTAAGGGGCAGGCCGGAATCCAGCGGGTGTTGAGTAGGAGGCTTGGCTCCTTCCTCCTCAACGGGCTGACAGGGGTATGTATTGCATCTGGGACTCATCAGGTTTAACGTGCGGCCCATATAGGGGGTAGGCTTTGTCAGATACAAAATCGCTCTCCAATATGTACTACCAGGCCCGTTCCGTCATTCCAGCCTACTCCGGAATCCAGAGGCGGCGGGGCCGGTTCGTAGCTATAATCTCGTTTTTACATACCCCTGTTAGCCTCAACGGGGGAAGGTTGGGATGGGGGTGACTCGTTCCCTGCCTATTCACCCTCTCTAACTCTCCCCGTCAAGTGGGGAGAAGACCGGCCCTTGCCGCCCCGCCATCATTCGGGCGCAGGGCGAAATCCGCGGTCACTCCCTTTCCCTGGTGTGCAGCCACAGGGACAGAAAGCCGCCCATCAACAGCAGGGCCACCCCGCCGATGGTCAGTACGGTCCAGGGGGAGCGGGCCAGCAGGTCGCTCATCTGGGCCACGGCCACCCCGCCGGACAGCAGCAACGCCGTTACCGCCAGGCTGGCCCCAACCAGCCCTCCCAGCGCCACCACCACCCCGGTGACCACCTGGCTTCGTTCCAGGCTTCCCAGCCGCCGGGCGTTCAATCGGCCTTGCAGTCTCCGCAAATCGCCGGTCCGGTGCAGGGTCACCAGCAGGACCAGGGACAGCAGGAACAGCAATCCCACCATAACCTGGGATAGCTCGGTGGAAAACAGGGGCCCCACCCAAAAGGAGGGCCAGTCCAGGCGATTGTAGGCCAGCGCCGCCGGGAGTTGGGGAAGGAGGGCCGCCAGGGTCACCAGCCAGAAGGAAACTCGGGTCATCCCCACCCATTGCAGGACCCAGTACCCGATAATGGGTAGGCAACAAACGCTAATAGCGGCCAACGTCAGCAGGGCGGACTGCCATGAATCGGGTTCCTGGGCTGCCTTCAGGCTGGCCCATACCCGGTCCAAGCCCAGTTCAACCCCCAGGGTTTCCCAGAACACGTAGCCCGTCAGGGCCAACAGACAGACCAGCAGCAGCGACTCGATGGCTACGAAACGGGCCGCCATTTCACCGCCGGAAGTGGAGGTGCCGCATTAGCGCCGTGGCAAAGTCCTGCTCCACGGGGTCCCACCGCAGCACCGTGGCTCCAGTGCGGCGCAGGGAGGCGTACAGGGGTTGGACTTCCCAGCGCATCAACCCCTGGGCACGGGTTTCCAGGGATGACTCCGGCCTCTGGTACCCCTGGGGTTCCAGGTGTACCACCCGCACCTGGTTCCGGCGGCGGGAATGGGGCCGCACCGACACCAGGCGTTTTATCCCGGCGGTGAACCCATCCAGGTAGGGGGAGTCCTCTCCCAGCCGGGGGTAATGGGCATCCAGCCGGGTTATGGTATAGACCTCGGGCTGTAGCCGGAACAGAAATCCCTGGCACCACTCCACCGCTTGCAACAGGTTCTGGTTGGGAGGCCCCGGCTTGAACCTGGTCAGCATATCGGTCAGACGCTGGAACTGCTGCTGCCCCATTTCCGGCGTCAGGATGTCGCTCTGGCTGTTGTAGATATAGGCTCCCAGGGTATAACCCCGAGAAAGGTAATACTGGGCAATGCTGCCTGCCGCCTCCACCGCGTGGTCGAGCAGCGGGGATAGGGTGGAGCCCACTTCCATGTAGTCTGCGCCGTCCAGAAAGACCCAGACCGCCTTTCTCCCCTCCGGTTCATATCCGGTTCATACTGGTTCACCAGCAGCGGGTTGGCGCTGCCGGAGCTGCGGGCGCTGGCCTTCCAGTTAATCGAGCGCATCGGGTCTCCGGTGGTGTAGGGACGCAGTTCGGTAAAGTCGGTGGTGGAGACCCCGGATACGGCCACGTCCTCCCGGGGGGTGCGGCTGAAGGCCCGGGCCCGTACCTCATTTACCCTTCGGATGGCCTGGGTGCGCGGCACGACGGAAATCTCCAGGGACGGCCCCGCCCACCCGTGCCGCCGTTGGTGCAACCCCAGCGGCGCTTCGGCTTCCCAGGCGGTCTCCTCCAGGGTGTAGACGCCCCGCTTGGGGCAGCTAATCCGGTAGGAGAGGTCGTAGCTCTTGGCTCCCGGCCACTTCCAGACGACTCGGAAGTTGCTGCCTTCGACCACTTCGGTCTCCGGCGGCAGCCGGTCGTAGACGTAGAGGGAGCCAATTCCCCGGCCAACGTCCACCTGCCGGCTTACCTCCATCCGGTCGCCGGCCCAGCAGACGACCCGGGGCATACGCCGGTGGACCTCCACGCGGCCCGGGGCCTGCGCCACCGCGCCCATCAGCACTATGAACAGCACGTATACCGCCCCCGGCCAACAGGATGAAGTTGCCCAGGGCCAGGGCCAGGGCCAACAGGGAGAATGCCAAGGCCAGCCACCTTCCCGGTAGGGCGGAGAACATCAGCGCGCCGACCGCTGGCCCAGATCGGTTGGCACCGGGACCTGGTTCACCACCTCGTCAACCACCTCTTCCGGTTTCACCCCCTCCAGGATGTCCTCGATGTTCAGGATTACCCGGTGCCCCAGAACATCGGCGGCCACCATTTTTACGTCGTCGGGGATAACGAAGTCCCTGCCGTGGATGAGCGCCATGCTGCGGGAGACTTTCAACAGGGCCAGGCCGCCCCGGGGGCTGACCCCCACGGCAATGCGGGGATGCTCCCGGGTCAGCCGCACCAGTTGGGTAATGTAATCGACCATCACCGGGTCCACGTAGACATGCAACTCCACGCTGCGCTGCAACTGTAGAAAGCCTTCGGTGTCCACCGCCGGTTGCAGGTCTTCGGTGGGGTCGTCCTTCTGCCACTGGATGCGCCGCAGCAGGATGTTGTTCTCCTGCTCCCGGTTGGTGGGGTAGCCGGTGCTCAACCGGAACAGGAAACGGTCCAGTTGGGCCTCGGGCAAGGGGTAGGTCCCCTCCTGCTCGATGGGGTTCTGGGTGGCGATGACCAGGAAGGGCGGGCTCAGGACCAACGTCTCCCCGTCGATGGTGACCGGGCGCTCCTCCATAGCTTCCAGCAGGGCCGCCTGGGTCTTGGGGGGCGCCCGGTTAATCTCGTCGGCCAGCAGCACGTTGGTGAATACCGGGCCCCGCACCAACTGGAAATCGCCCTCGTTCTGCCGCCATACCCTGGTGCCCAAAATGTCGGCGGGCAGCAGGTCCGGCGTGAACTGCACCCGCTTGGTGGCGCTGCCGATGGCCCGGGTGAACACCTTGGCCAGCAGAGTCTTGCCCAAGCCGGGATAGTCCTCAAAGAGAACGTGCCCATTGGCCAGGGCCGCCGCCAGCAGTTTCCGCAGCAGCAGCCGGTTGCCCACGAATACCTGGGAGACCCGGTCGATGACTCGGTCACAGACCCGGCCTGCCTCTTCCACATTAAATTGGCTCATGCCGTTATCCCTTCCCACTCCCCGGCAAGATAGTCTCCCGGAAGCACCGGCTGCCGCGCCGGTCTCCCCGGCGCCAGGTAGCTCTGCCGGCTTTCGCCGGGACGCAACTGGCACTGGGAGTCGGTCTCCCAGAGTATTTCCACCGCCTCGCCCGCCGGTAAGCGGCGGCTGTCCCCGCCACCCCTTTGTACCGTCGTCGGTTGGGCCAGCAACGGCACCAGCAGTCGCTGGTGGCTGCCGCCCCAGAACAGATGGGAGGTGGCCCCCACCATTATCCGCTGCCGGCGCGCCCGGTCCCAGCCCCTGGCCCTGGGCCGGAGGCTAAGCAGATGGGACCACACGCCACCGGCGTTGACGGGACCGTCCACCCAGGTGAGCAGGGGAACCACAGCGCGGTTGCCGAGGTCAGGCTGGCCCCCCGCCGCCAGTAACCGGCGGCCAGCGTTACCGCCAGGGCCTCCGGTCCCGCCCCCTCATCCAGGAAGGGCCGCTCCACCTGCTGCAACCGCCCTTCGTCCAACGGCTCCAGGGGCGCGGACGGCATGGACAGGACTATTTCCGCCGTCGCCAGGGATTGGGCTAGGGCCGCCTCCCGACGCCGCAGGGTCCGATTCTCCCGCCCCGGCCAGGGGGCCAGCCGGGCCGACGCCAGGTGGCACCGCCGCAGCGGCGTAAACACGCTGGGGACGCTCTCCAAGGGCGCTTGGTTGCGCAGCAACAGCCCTATCAGGTACTGCCACACCTGCCCCCATTCGCCGGTGTCGATGAATTGCTGCTGCAACGACAGCAGGCCAGTCAGCCGGGGGTCGGGCCGCTCTTCCGTCGTCTGGACGTGCCGGGACCAGTTGGACCACGCCGCCGCCGGCGCGGTATTGGGAATTACCTCGGTCTTCACCCGCTTCCTCATGCGGTTTATCGCAATGACGGCGAAGGCCAGGACCACCAGCCACTCGTAGATGGGCGCGAACCACAGCATGTCGTAGAAGAGGGGACGCAGCAGCAGCCCGTAGAAGGCCAGGAAGCTCCCCAATAGGAAGGCCCGCAGGATGGACTCGGATAGCCAACGGGCGGCGCTTTCCAGCACGCCCCCGGGAGCGAAGGCGAAGCAGCGCAGCAGGTGGGCCAGGGCCGCCCCGAATAGTCCGCTGGCGACGACCGCCCCCAGCAGGAGGTACCCGTGGCCCAACGATGACAGTTCCGCCGCCAACAACCAGGCCAGGCATCCCGCCAGGCCGTAGCCCCCAACCTTGGTCAAAGCCGTGATGGGCGTCCCGAAGGCGCTGCCCGACGCGTCGGGCAACTTCCGGGCGAAGACTAGGGCCAGGCAGAACCCCGCTGCCAGGTGCCTGGCCTCGAATAACCGGCTGAAGTGAGGCAGTGTGGAGTTTCCCAGCGCCAGGTGGGGCCACTGTCCCAGGAGGGCCGCGCTCACGTTGGGCAGCGTGCTGAGGGACCCCCATACAACGAGCGCCCCGCTGGTGGCCAAGGCCAGCGATGCGGCCACCAGGAGGGACTGACCGACCATCGCCCAGCGTAACCTGCTGGTGTTGACCAAGCTAACCACCAAGTCGGCCAGGTTGCCCAGGGTGCTGCCCAGGTAACTGCATCCCAGCGCCAGCATCAATGCAGGCAATAGCCGGGTGCTGGGGAACCCGTAGGTGGTGGGCCAGTCCTGGTGCAGCAGCAGGTACACCAGGCCAAAAACCAGGAGAGGCAACACCGGGAACCGGAAGATCAGCCCGACCCTGGGAAACGGTATGCCGATTACGCGCACGGCAACCAGAAGGACCAGGAAGATGCCCACTACGGCAATGGCGACATAGTAAACTCGCGGTTCGGCTCGCGTGCCCGCCAGGGCGACCAACACGCCCAGCACCAGGGCCAGTCAGGAAGCGTCTCCCAGCAACCTTTGGGCCATTCTCAAGACCAGGCCCCAACCGGGAACGAATCTCTCGGGTAGGCGTAGCGCCGACCTCAGCCGGGCGATGCCCTGTACCCAGAACACCAAGTCTACCGAAAAGGACAGCACGGCGGCGATGACGACGGGCCATACCAGGAAGTCCAGGTCCAGGCTGCTCTCCGGCAGAAGGGAGGACTCGGTTCCCCACAGGAGAATGGCCGCGACGCATAGGGCCCCTGCCTGGAAAAGGGCAAAGGCCAGTCGCGCGTTGGTTGCCATCCCCGGGGTCAGGCCCCCACTATTCTATGGCAGGCCCGGTACATGGCCTCGAACCGGCGACGGTCGATTTCGTGGACACTGTAGTCCGCCTCTTCAAACCGGGAGATTACTTCCTCCAACGCCCGTTGGTCCAACGGGACTCCGCTGCCCACCACCAGCGCCTCCACCTCCCGGGGGGTGGTCTGCTCCTGTATGCCCGACGCCCGCTGCCGGGCCCAGGCCAGGAACAGGTTGTAGCGGCGGACCACCTCTTCCCGGAACTCCACCAGCTCAAAGTCTCTCCGGCCCGAGGAAGGCAGATAGTCCGCGTCCCCCGGGAAGTCCACCGTCACCTGATACCCACCGGGGTTGGGGCCGGTCCACTCGGTTTGGCCCCATCCAGCGGCGTCGGTGACTATCTCCAGTGTCCGGGCCGGCTCGCCGACCGTCACCCGCACCGTCCGGCCAGCAACTCCCTGCCCCTGGTCGTCCTGCAGGCTGAACTCCACCGGCACCGGCTCGCCGATTCCCCAGATGTCGGGGAGGTCCGCCGCCGGTTTCAGAAAGCTGACCTCCAGTTGGGTGGGAGCCGGGCCGCGCAGCTCAAACTCCTCGCTGGCGGTGGCCGGCAGGTGGTCCCGGTTGCCCGGGAAACGGGCGGCGACCCGGTAAGTCCCCCGGGTATCTCCGGCCCAGGAAGCCAGGCATCGGCCCTGCCGGTCGGGTTAGCCGCACCGTTGCCTCGGAATCTCCCCAGTCCAATTCCACCCTGGCCCGGGCCAGCGGATGGCCCGTATCCCCGGTGAGAATGCAAAGTAGAGGGACCCTCTGCCCAACATTCCAGACCCTTTCCCCTTCCGGCGCCGTATCCGGGAAGCTGAGTTCAAGCTGGGTGGCGATTAGCTCCCTCCCGACGCCGGGCGACGCTGGACTCGACCCGGCGGTGGACCCGCCCAGCCGGGATGCCAGGGGGATGGCCCCTACCTCGCGCAGCTTGGGTAGCGACAGGTCCAATCTTCTTCCCAGGTATCCTCCGGCGGACCCCAGTACCAGCAGCAAGGGCAGTCCCGCCCACAGCAGCCAGTTGATACCGGCGGTGGCGACCGGCAGCCCTACGAAGTAGCTCAGGGGCAGGTTGGCCCCGTCCCCTTCAAACCTGAAAGTCAGCGGGACTGCCGACAGGCCCGCCTCGGCGTCGGGCGTGGTCAGCGCAAATGCGGCGACACCGTCGGGGCCGGTGGTAACCGACGCGTCCGGCCCGTAGTGGATGAGGGCGTTGGGTATGCCCAACCCCCGGTCGTCCAATAGCCGCGCTTCCAGGGGTAGGGGACGCCCCAACCTCACCCGCTCCAGGGGCGTGACGACGATGCTGGTGGCGGACTTGACCACCGCCGCCACCCTGGTGGTGGTGTCCAACTCCGGGGCGGCCAACTCCAGGGCCAGCTCCCCCAACGCCGCGTCGGGCGGGACCGGGTGGCGCAGCAGGAAGGAACCGGCGGCGTTGGAGCGGGCGGCCTGCTCCCCCTCGACGGTGATGCCGACTTTGGGGGCCAACTGCCTTCCGATGACCACCACTCCCCGCAGGGTGAGGGTTTCGCCCCGGGCCACCGGCTCCGGGGCTTCCATCACAATCTCCGGCATACCCACGCTGATGGGCCAGAGGGCTTGGGAGGATTCCAGTTGGTCGGTGCCGGGAGACATAAGCTTCGCCGTGGTTTCGGTGGCCGTGTCGAAGGTGGCTTCCCAGGCAAAGCCTCCCTCATTCCGGCGGAGGCCGGAATCCAGGGGTGAGGGGATGGGGGGCGTGGTTCGACAAGCTCACCATGAGCGGGAACGCACCGGACCCACCGTCATTCCCGCGAAGGAACGTCACCCTCGCGAAAGCGGGGGCGGGAATCCCGGGCGCGCGAGACCCCCCTCTCCAACCCCAGCCCGCAATCTGCCCCGGGGCCTCAGTTGTAGTACAATTGACTGGCGACGCCGGCGCAACTGCCCCGTACATCCGTTGAAACTGGCGCCCGAAATTGCAGCGATTTTCGCTATACATGTATAAAATCAAGCCGACATTGCCCGTCTGAAGGAACTGGCCGTATGAAAGGTGGAACAATGCCGGACCTGCCAAAGGTAAGCAATTTGAGCGAGGAAATCCCTAGTGGGGACCCACTTGTCAACTACATTTCCGAGCGGTTGTCCAGGGGGTAGAACCATCAACGAGATCGTCGAAGACTTGATAACGCTAGGAGTAGAGCCAGTTAGCGCTGCCTACTTGGTGCGCGAAGCTAACAACGCCCGGAAGGCGAACCAACGGGCGAGCGCCCTTGGCTCATTTGGCTGTGCCATCACCGCGGCGGCGGTTGGGGGAGTGGTCACGTTGGTGACGCTCTTACTGACACGTGAACGGTCCACTAAACATAACCGACTTCCCTGATGCAGGCGCGCAGCACATCAGGCTTAGCCAACAGCCGCTGCGCGGCGGCCCAGAACTCGTGGCGCAAATGCCCCAGGTCAGCGCAAACCACGTTCTTCAATTCGACCCGTTTCAAGTATCGCCAGATCCCTTCGTCCGGGTTCAACTCTGGAGCATACCCGGGCAACTGCTCCAGCCGGAGGCGTCGGGCTGCACCCCGAGCCAGGTACTCCTTGACCGCCCGGCAACGGTGGATCGGCGCACCGTCCCAAATCACCAGCAACTTGCCGGGTATCTCAGCCAGCAACTGTTCCAGGAACCCGATGACGGCAGCCCCCTTGTAGGAGTGGTCCTGCACCGCGAGGTAAAGGTCTCCCGTCAGGCTGATCGCGCTAATCGCGCTCAGATGGTCGTAGCTCAGCTTGCGCTGGATTACTGGGGTTTGGGCCACCGGCGCCCAGGTGCGCAACAACGCTGGCAGCAGGTAAAACCCCGATTCGTCGGCCCACAGGATGGTCCGGCCTTCGGCTAGGGCGTTTTTTTGAGTTCGCCAAAGCGCCGATCCCGCCAGTCTTGGATTGCGTCCTCGTCCCGCTGGGTGGAACGCAGCGCCGGCTTTTGTCGGCTCCAGCCGCAGCCCCGCAGTATCCGTCCCACCTGGGAAGGGTCGTAGGACACGCCAAATTCCCGCTCAATTACCTGGGCCACCCGCCCCCGCGTCCAGACTTCCCCGCTGAACCCGAAGGCCCCCGGCCCTCGGGTCAACAACTCAGGGATTTGTCCCCGTTGCTGGTCGCTCAGCTTGGGCTGCCCGCCAGGATGCTGGCGGCGACGCAAGGCTGGAACACCTCCCTGGCGGGCTTTGCTGACCCACTGGCTGACCGCGCCCCCAGTGACGCCCAAGGCCGCAGCCACGTCTTTCTGCTTCCAGCCCTGCTGCACCAACTCCCAGGCCCGGAGCCGGCGGGCTTCCTTCCAATCGGTAGGCGGTTTATCAGTCGTACTATTCACGAGGTCGATTATCTCACCGACCCAACTCTATCTTTAGATAACCGTTCACGCATCAGTAATAGCCGAGCCGGGGGGACCTGCATCATAACCACTGGATTGTTCGTCGTCGCCGGTATCTCGGCAGTAGTCGGATTGACCAAGCTGTTTGGGTAGTTGGTGGGGACCCTGACAGCGTCTCTGCTGCTGTGCGGGGCCTGCAGGTGTTCGTCGTGACGGTAGAAGGCACGGCGGTGGCGCCGCCGCCAGCCCATTACGCTGACGCCTGGGCCAGTCGTCACGCCCACGTCGACGCCGCCACCACCCACGCCGATGGCAGTGACGCCGACGGTGACGGTGCCAACCATGACACCCACCACGCCGCCGCCTGCGCCGCCCGCCACGGCAACGCCCCAGCCGATGGAGCCGCCGCCCACGCCGGTGCCTGCAGTAACACCGGAGCAGCCCGGCGGGCCGCTGCCATTGTGGCTAATCATCGTGCTGATAGTGGGCGGTTCGGTGCTGCTAATCGGGCTGTTCCTGCTGCTGCGGCGACGGTAGTGACGGCGCCGCTCCGGCTGCAATCCCTACGCAACCAAAAGGCGGACCCTCGTTTGGGAGTCCGCCTTATTTTTGTCCGCTGGGGGCGCTACTGCCGGGAGTCGCCCCACCCTCCACACCTGGATTCCCGCCCCCTACGTCATCCAGACGGCCACACTCCTGTCATTCTGAGGAGCTTGCGACGAAGAATCTAAAGTGCTCCAGTTGCAAAAAGGGTTAGGACACCCACCACTTTAGATTCTTCGCTCCGCTCAGAATGACAATTGAAATACCCTGGGGGGAAGGGGCTGTCCTCTCCTCCTTGAGGTGGTCCGGTGGTTACATCCCCACCCCCTGACCTTGGATTCCGGCCTGCGCCGGAATGACGTTAGGAGGGACTCCTACTGGCCCTTCATCCAGTCGGCCACCCGCTCGCCGATGGTGATAGCGGTGGTGTTGGTGTTGGCCCGTACCACGTTGGGCATTACAGAAGTGTCGGCCACCCGCAAGCCCTCAATTCCCCGCACCCGGCAGTATTGGTCCACCACTGCCAGGAGGTCCGAGTCGGGGCCCATCTTGCAGGTGCCCGCCAGGTGCTGGGAGGTGGTGACGTTCCGGTTCAGCCAGTCGTCCAGCGTCTCGTCGGATGCCAGGTCTTTGGCGCTGGGCGTCAGGGGCCCGGCCACGATGTCCTGGAATGACTCGTGTTCCAGCATCCGGAAGCAGATTCGCACCGCCTCCCGCAGCCGCTCCCGGTCCGACTGCTCCTCCAGGAAGCCGTAGTAGAGGTTGGGCTGGTCGTGGGGGTCGGCGGAAGCCAGGGTGATTTCTCCCTTGCCTTCGGCCAGCTCCAGGATGCAGGAGAACCGGACTCCTTCGCCCTCCAACGGGTCGCCGCCCAGGGGGAAGGAAAAGGAGGAAGGCATTATCTGCATGTCGTTACGCAGGTCAGACCCTCCGGCGGTGTAGCGTAGGCCCGCCTGAATCCGGGGGGCGTCGGCGTCCTGGGGGAAGTCGTCCCGCACCCGTAGTCGCACCGGGGCCATGGGGTGGTCGCGGAAGTTCTGGCCCACGCCGGGCAGGTCCCGCACCACGGGTATCCCCAGGCTGCGCAGGTGCTCCGCCGGGCCGATGCCGGAGAGCATGAGAATCTGAGGCGAGGCGATGGCCCCGCCGCTGAGGACTATCTGGTCGGCTTCCACCTGGAACGCCTCGCCGCCGCTCTCCACCTCCACACCCGACACCTTGTTGCCCTCGAAGAGGATGCGACGCACCAGCACGTTGCCCCGCACCGTCAGGTTCAGCCGGTGCCGGTTGGGGTTGATGTAGGTCAGGCCGGTGCTCATGCGGATGCCGTTGGGGTTGTTCATGGGAATGGGGCCGACGCCGCCGGAATCGGGGTTGTTCATGTCGGCGTCCTCTGGGTATCCGGCGTCCAGCGCTGCCCGGTGGAAGGCGTTTTGGAAGGGCAGCCAGTCGGCCCGTTGGAAGCGGCGCACGGGAATGGGGCCGTCGGTGCCGTGGAAGTCGTCCCGAATGTCGGTGTCCGTTTCCAGCTTCCTGAAGTAGGGCAGCACGTTGACGTAGGCCCATTGGTCGTTGCCCAGGGCGGCCCAGGAGTCGTAATCTTCGGGCACGCCCCGCAGGATAACCTGGCCGTTGATGGCGCTGGTGCCCCCGACGACCTTGCCCCGGGGCACCGGCATGGGATCCGTCTGCTCGGGGCGGCCCCGGGCCTGGAAAGACCAGTTGTGGGGCGCGCCGGGGGTCGAGGCGGTGGCGCTGTAGCCAAACTTCAGGTCGTCCGGGTAGTGCTCGAAGTCGGGGTAGTCGGGGCCCGCTTCCAGCAGCAGCACCGAGCGGTTGGGGTCTTCCGACAGCCGCCCGGCGACCACGCAGCCCGCCGAGCCCGCGCCAATGACGATGACATCGTATTTCATCCCTATCTCTCCCCAGGAGTATCTCGATAGTCTATGTTAGGGTATATCTCCGCTCACCCTGAGCCTGTCGAAGGGCCAACTAGTGGTTCGACAAGCTCACCATGAGCGGATTTCTAAAGCTAATTGGAAGGCGCCGCGCTCTCCCCTAGTCTAATTTACCATTGCATTGGGGAGACGCGAGCTACCGCACCGGCGGCCACATAATCCAGCCGCGGCGCCCGGTGTTCCTCAGCCGTACCAGGTGGCCCTGGCCGGTGGTGACGTAGAGGCTGCTCTGGTCGGCGTCGCCGAAGCAGCAGTTGGTGGGGCCGTCCACGCCTACGGGCATGGGGTAGGTCTCCAACACCCGGCCCTGGGGAGTCCAGACGTAAATCATGGGACCGGGGCCGCTGAGGTAGTTGCCGGCGCTGCCCACGATGTTCCCTTCCGAGTCCAGGCACATGCCGTCGATACCCCGCTGGGGGCCTCGATAGTCCCGCCCGAACTGGTGGAGGACGATGTACTGGCCCAGGGAGCCGTCGTCGTTGATGGGGTAGGAACGCAGTTCCCGCACCCCGTCCGGGGAGGGGTCGGTCTGGATGATGTACAGGCTGCGCTCGTCGGGGGACACCAGCAGCCCGTTGGTGCCGTTGGTGTCGAAGGTCATGCGCTGGCAGGTGTAGCTGCCGTCGGGCTGAGGGTCGGCCCGCAGGATGTCCCGGTTCATCATCACCTGCTGTTCGCTGGGGTCGATGTTGCCCTCGTTCCAGGGATTGCTGAACCAGATGCGGCCCCGCCGGTCGATGGCCAGGTCGTTGGGGGTGTTCAGGCGTTGGCCGTCCAAACTATCGACGATGGTGGTGGCGCCGCCGTCGGGCTCGAAGCGCACGATGGCCCGCCCGCCGGAGCAGCAGCCGTAGAGGCGTCCGTCAGCGTCGAAGGCCAGGCCGTTGGTGTGGTTGGTGTTTTCGCGGAAGATGCTGCACTCGCCGGTCTCCGGGTCGTAGGCCATGATGCGGCTGGCCGGAATGTAGGTGAATAGCAGCCGGTGGCCGTCCCAGGCCGGTCCCTCGGTCAATCGGCTGAAGGGTCCGGCGACTTGCTCCCATTGCAATGACATGCTGTCCTCCATTTATGTGGAATTTGCGAGGTGGAGTTGACGGTTTGCGGGAGGGTTACAGCCGGTAGGCTCTAACCGCCGTCCCCTGGAACATGGCGGACTTCTCCGGTCCTGAGTAGTCCTTGGCCACCAACTTGAAGGCGTTCCACACCGTGGTGTAGGCGTAGGAAGCCTTGTCCACCGGGAAGTTGCTCTCGAACATGCAGCGGTCGGGGCCGAACTGCTCAATGCAGTAGGTTAGCCAGGGGTTGATGGTCTCGGCCACGTCCCGCGAGGTCGGTGGAATGGGGCGTTGGTGCCAGTCGTAGCCGCTAATCAGGTTGCCGAACCCGCCCAGTTTCACCACCACGTTTTCCCGCTGGGCCACGGCGGCGATGCCCCGCTGCCAGTCGGCGAACACCTCATCCCGCCGTCCGGCGTAGGGGCCGATGCCCAACGGACGCCCAATGTGGTTGAGGATGATGGTGGCGTCGGGGAAGGCGGCGGCCAGGCCGGCCAACTCGCCCAGTTGGGTGTGGTAGACCAGGGCGTCGAAGCTCAATCCGAGCTTTTGCAGGCAGTCGAAGCCCTCCCGGAATCGGGAGTCCGCCAGCATTCCCGGCGCGTTGACGCCCGGGGGAGTTATGTCGGCGCTGGCGTCCCAGGCGCAGGAGAAGCGGATGCCCCGGAAGCGGTTGCTGCTGGCGGCTTGGAGGGCTTCCAGCACCGGCTGCACCGCCGCGCCCAGCATGAGGTTGGCGTTGCCCACGATGCCCGCGGCCACCGCCGTGGGGCCGTACTGGCCGCTGGCGCTCTGGGCGGCGAGGCCCTGGACGAACTCGACCTCTCCCACCGAGCGCGTTTCCTGGGCCCCCTGGGCACGGTACATGGAGCGGCACTCGATGAACACCGTCTGGGCGATGTTGTGGCCGCCGCCCAGGTCCTGGGTAAGTTGGTCCAGCAGGTAGCGGTCGCCATCCCGGTCCCAGAAGTGGTGGTGGGGGTCGCAGATGGGCAACCCGGGTTCCAGGGGCTCCTCCACGGTCAGGGCGAGCCATGATTCACGTTGGGTAGCCATGCTTCCTCCTTCAGGTCGGAATCGTCAAGCCCCAGGGGGGCCGAGGGCCGCCGCCGCTTCGAGAACCCAACCTATGTCCGGCGGCGGGCTTGGCTTCGCGGAGCGGCGGCCCGCAGGCCAAGACCCCGCCAAGCCCGCCCCTGTTAAGACAAGTAACCTTTCAGGGGCGGGCGCATGGCATAAAGAAGAACTCCTTGACGGCGGTGAAGGCCTCGGGTTCCAGCAAGGTGGGGGCGTGGCCCACCCCCGGCACCTCCACCATGCGGCAGTCCTGCATCTCCTGGACCATTCGCTGGGCAATCTCCGGCGAGAGCAGGTCGCTCTCAGCGCCCCGCAGCAGCAGCACCGGCCCGGGGATTCCCCGCGCCAGGGTCCAGGACCTCTCGGGGTCGGGACGGCGGGGGTCGGAGCGGACCGCCGGGTCCATCTTCCAGGTATAGCCGCCGCTCGTCCGGGCCTTGACTGCGTGTCCGGCGGTTATTAGTTGCTCGGCGTCGCTCAACTGGTTGAAGGCGGGCCGCTGCTCACAGTGCCAGGCCACCACCTCGTCCATGCTGGCGAAGGAAGTTACCGCGTCCCTGGTGCTGGTGGCGATGCGGTTGCCGCCCCGGGGGTCTATCTCCGGGCCGATGTCGTTTAGGATGGTGCGCTCAACCCGGTTGGGGTAAGTCCCCGCGTAGGTCAGAGAGATGCGGCCCCCCATTGAGGTGCCCACCAGGGACATGCGCTCGAACCCCAGGGTCTGCCGCAGTCCTTCCAGGTCGGCCACGTAGGAATCGTTGGAATAGTCGCCGTCGGGGGCCCAATCGCTGTCGCCCCGGCCCCGGACATCCACGGATATTACGTGGTACTGGGGCAGAAAATGGGGGACCAGGCCGTCGAAGGCGTGGGCGTGGCCGCTCAGTCCGTGGACCATGATTACCGGCGGCGCGCCAGACTCGCCCCACTCCAGGTAATGCAAGTTGAGGTCGCCGACCCGGACCATCTTGTCTGCTGCTTTGGAAGTGCCTGTTGTCATGGAGCCTCCTTCAGTCGTGGGGGATGCGGCGTCCCGCCAAAGTTGTGGGACGCCGCCGATTTCTTCTGACCAATCGGAAGATGCGCTAGATGGGCAGCGCTTCCTCGGTGCGGTCCTCCGGCAGCTCCACCCCGAAGGCGTTGACATTGAAGGCCAGCATGGAGTAGCAACCCATCAGGGTGGTCAGCTCGGTGGTCCCGGGGATGCCGAACTGGGCCACCACCGCGTCAAAGGACCCCTGGCTGACCCGGCGAGTGCGGAAGAACTCCTGGCCGTAGTTGACCACTGCGGCCTCGTCCGCCGCCGGGTTGGGCAGGTCCTTCCTGTCGCGGAGGGCGTCAACTATCTCGTCGCGCAGTCCCGCCCGCCGCGCCGGAGGAGCGTGGGCGTTCCAGATGAACTGGCAATCGTTCTCCCGGGCCGCCACCAGCATGGCCAACTCCCGGATGCGGGGCTCCAGCGAGGTGTCGGTCCGCAGGTACAGGGCCAGGCCCAGGGCTAGTTGGGCTGCCGCGGGGGCGTTGAGCATGACGGAACCGGGGCCGGTGGTGGGCACGCTGCCCCGCTCTTGGACGATAGCGTCAAAGGCCGCCTGTTGGTTCTGGGGGACAGATTCTCTGGTTACGGTGGGTGTTCTTGCCATAATTTCCTCCCTACGAATGCGAATTATCGCCGGCCAAGCTGCCGGGCCGGCTGAAAAAGGGGTCGGGGGAAGTTGGGGTATGCTAGTTTAATACCATCTAAGCTGCCCGGTGGCAACCCCGGATGGAAGTCTTGGCATTGTGACCTTGAGCGGTGGGGCCAACCCCCGTCATTCCCGCCTCCGCCGGAATCCAGCTCCCCAATACACCATTTCCACCAACTGATGGGCCAGTACGCCAGGAATGGACTCCAGCCACGTTGCAGCACCTGGCCCACGCGCGTCTCGTCATTCCGGCGGAGGCCGGAATCCAGGAGGTGGGAATGTTGCGGGCGGAAGGGGTTGCTATGTTCCAGCCAGCGCCGGAACTGCGGCGAGGGTTCCGTGGTAGAATTCATCGTAAGAGCCAACCGACATCCACGAGGTGTAGCATGAGCAGCGCAAGAATCAACGGCATCGACCTGCACTACCAGAGCTACGGCGAGGGGGATACTATCGTGTTTGCCCACGGCGCGGGCGGCAACCTGCTGAGCTGGTGGCAACAGATACCCTTCTTCTCCCAGCGGTACCGCTGCGTCACCTTCGACCACCGGGGCTTCGGCCACTCCCTGGACCTGCCCAACGGCCCCGGGGCCGGGTCTTTCGTTGAAGACCTGCGGGGGTTGTTGGACCACCTGGAAATCGAGTCGGCCCACCTGGTAGCTCAGTCTATGGGAGGCCGCACCATGCTGGGGTTCGCCGTGGCCTACCCCCACCGGGTCAAGAGCCTGGTGATGGCCGACACCGTGGGCGGCATGGAGGCGCCCGAGGTGTTGGAGCAGCAACGGCTTTGGCGGGAGAGCCACACCGACAGCGGCGAGATTGGCTTCCGGGCCGTATCTCCCCTCTTCGTGCAGCGGAGCCCCAACCTGGCCAACCTGTATCTCCAGGTTTCTCGCACCAATCCACCGCGCCACGAGCCGCCGGGGGGCCAGCCCGCTGGTTCCAGCGCCGGCCAGGTGGCCCAGTTGAGGGTGCCCACCCTCTTTTTCGTGGGAGAGGACGACCAGATTTCCCCGCCCCCGGTTATCGAGGCGGGGGCCCGGGCAGTTCCCGGGGCCCGGGTCTTGCGGGTGCCCGAGGCCGGGCATTCGGTCTACTTCGAGAAGCCGGACATCTTCAACTTCGAGGTGTTGCGGTTCATCGAGAGCGCGACGGCGGCGGCTTCGACACCGGCAGCGGCGGGTGCGGAAGTGGGCGACGATAACTAAAGAGTTCCCGCCCGGGTTGCTGGCGGACCCTCGGTCCCCCAGCGACCCCGGCTGGGACGGTTGCAGCCCATCACCCACGGAGGTCAAGATGCCCAGCGGCGTTTCCCTAATACAGCAGGATGCCATCGCCACCCTCAGTATTGAGGGGAGGACCGGACTGAATTTGCTGGGCCCCGCCGTGTTTCACGCCTTGAGTCAACGGCTTGACCAGTGCAGCCAGGACGAGGAAGTCCGCGCCGTCATTTTGCGCGGGGCCGGGGAGCGGGCCTTTTCTGCCGGGGTTGACCTCCACCAGATGAAAGACCTGGACCCGTTGGATGCGGAGACCTTCATCCGCAGCCTGCACCGGGCCACTCGGCAGTTGCTCCGGGGCCCCCTGCCGGTGGTGGCCGCCATTCAGGGGCCATGCCTGGGCGGGGCCCTGGAGTTGGCCCTGGCCTGCGACATTCGCCTCGCCGCCGAGGATGCGATTTTCGGGCTGCCCGAGGTGCGGGTGGGCCTGCCGTCGGTAATCGAGGCTTCGCTGCTGCCCCCCACGGTGGGCCTGGGCCGGGCGCGGCGGCTGATACTCACCGGAGAGACCATCGACGCCGAGGAAGCGTTGCGGATTGGGCTGGTGGACCGGGTGGTTCCCGACCGCCAGCTTCAGGAGGTCGCGCTGGACACTGCCCGGGGGTTCCTGGGCATGAGCCGGCACATCCTGGCGACCCAGAAGCAGGTGGTGTCAAGCTGGCTGGAGATGGGGGAGGAAGAGGCGGCGGAATACAGTATCAAGGCCTTCGCCCTGTGCTTCGCCACATCCCATCCCCAGGAAGCCATGACCGCCTTTCTGGAGAAGCGGCTCCCGCGCTTCTAGGTGGAGCACGAGCGGCCAGCCCTCGCCCCCAGGACTCAACACACCATCCAACAGGAGGAGGCCATGACCGGAGGGACCGACCTATTCCATATCATCCGCACCACGCGGGCCATGCGCCGATTGAAGCCGGACCCAGTCCCCGAGGAGCTGGTCAAGCAAATTCTGGAAGCGGGGGTCTGCGCCGCTAGCGGCGGCAATAGCCAGCGGTGGCGTTTCATGGTTATCAAGGACCGGGGAATCAAGGAGCGGGTCCAGGAGTGGTACCAGAAGGCTTTTGACGAGTACGTAGGCCCCCGCTACCGCAGCAGCGCGCCGCCCCCGGGCTCCAGCCCCGGGCGGTACCGGCGGCAACATGACGCCGTGGAGTACCTGACCGAGCACTACCACGAGGCCCCCATCTGGATTGTGGTGTGCCAGGACGATGGGGACAGCGCGCCTTCCCGCTCGGCAGGGGCCTCCGTTTACCCCGCCGTCCAGAACATGCTGCTGACGGCCCGGGCCCTGGGGCTGGGGGGAACCCTTACCACCCGGCACCTGAGGTTCGAGCAGGAGGTGGAGGCCATCCTGGGGTTGCCTCCGGGGGTCCACTCCTACGCCATCCTGCCCATCGGCTATCCCCTGGGGAACTTCGGCCCGGTGCGGCGCGGCCCCCTGACCGACGTGGTGTACCAGGACCGTTGGGGAGAACCCTATCCCGGCCTATAGCCGCCCGGTGGGTCTGGGCCGGGGCACTTGGGAGGCCCTGTTCGGCTATGTTCCCGCCGGGGATTCCCCCTTCTCTAACTCTCCCCTTCAAGGGGCTGACAAGGGTATGTAAAAACGAGATTATAGCTACGAACCTGCCCGTCACCTCTGGATTCCGGCCTACTCCGGAATGATGGAATGGACCTGATAGTGGGTATTTGGGGGCGATTTTGTATCTGAGCAAGTCTGCCCCCTTATATGACCTCACGTTTAACTCCGGAGTTCCCAAATTAAATACATACCCTTGTCAGCCTTGGTAAAGGGGGGTTGGGGGGATTTCCGAGTGCAGCCGATAGCCTCTTGGGCCAACACAGTTGGTGACAATTAAAAAACCCTGCTTGGCGGGACAAAATCTTTGCAATGAGCGGTGGTTTAATGGTAGGATTCAACTAGATAACTGCGTCATTCATATATAGGAGGAAAGCGTCCATGGTAGCCCAAGAGACCACCCACGATACTGCATTGATGGCCCATCTGATGCGGCGAGCGGGGTTCGGCGCCCAGTACCAGGACATAGAAGCCCTGGCGGCGAAGGGGTACGAGACAGTGGTGGAAGAGCTGCTCAACCCCGAAGACCAGCCCGATGGCCTGAACCTGGACATGGTGGAGCGCTACTTCATCGAATGGAGCCACTTCACCCGGGGAGTGCCGGAATACTTCGCCTGGCGCATGATGAACTCCAATCGCCAACTGGAAGAGAAGATGGTCCTCTTCTGGCACGGTATCCTGTGCACCGCCGACGGCAAAGTACAGAGCTATATCACCTCCTACAACGAGATAGAGATGTTCCGCCGCTTTGGCATGAGCAGCTTCCGCGATGTCCTGTTTGAGATTTCCCGGGACCCGGCCATGGTTTACTATCTGGACAACTGCCTGAGCCATAAGGGAGCGATTAACGAGAACTACGGCAGGGAGCTCTTGGAGCTGTTCTCAATGGGTGTGGGCATGGACGGCGAGTTCAACTACACCGAGGATGACGTCAAGGAATGCGCCCGGGCCTTTACCGGCTGGACCCTGGCCAACAACGTGCCCGGCCAGCCCTACGGCCGCTACGCCGCCCAGTTCCTCTTTAACCCCTACGACCACGACGAAGAGGAAAAGACCTTCCTGGGCGAGACCGGGAATTTCAACGGCGAGGACATCGTAGACATCATTGCCAAACAACCGGCGGCAGCCCGGTTCCTCTCCCGCCACCTCTACAGCTACTTCGTGGCTGACGAAGCCCAGGTGCCGTCGTGGATGGACACCCCGCCCCAGGACCCGGACACCATCAAGATGCTGGAAGACGAATACTTCCGCTCCGGATACAACATCCGCTCCATGCTGCGGGTGCTGTTCCACTCCGACGCCTTCAAGAACGCCCGTTTCGCCAAGGTGAAGAGCCCGGTGGAAACGGTGATGGGCACCATGCGCCTCATCGGCGACTGGACCACCCCCAAGCCCGGTATGGAGTTCATCTTCGACGAGATGAAGTACATGGGCCAGGAACTGTTCAATCCCCCCTCGGTGGAGGGATGGCACACGGGCCGGGAGTGGATTGACGGCGGCACCCTGGTGCACCGGATAAACTTCACCGCCGGATACGTGGGCGACCCCGACTATCCCGGCGTGCAGAGCATAATCGACCGGCTGGCCTCGGAAGGCCCCACCATCTCAGCGGAGGGCCTGGTTGACGGTTGCCTGCGCCTGTTGGGGCATTACGAGTTGCCCGATGAAACCCACAGCATGATGGTGGCCCACGTGGAAAAGGGGGGCCGCCTGCTCACCGACACCGAGGAGTTCGGCCAGCGCGTTGGCGAACTGCTGCAACTGATTGTATCTACCAAAGAGTACCTCTACGCCTAGGGCGAAGAGTAGGAATAGATTTATAGACCGTCGGAGCCCGATACTCAAATCCGGAACAGTTAAGGAGGAACCGTGACCTCTAATAAGAAAGACCCGGTGTTGATTGTACTGCAGATGTCCGGGGCCTACGACGCCCTGAACACCATTATTCCCTATAGCGACCCCCACTACCCGGATTATCGTGCCGAGCTGAAGGTGGACCCCCAGGACGTGCTGGCCATTGACGACAAGGTCGGCTTCCACCCCTCCATGACCGCCATGAAAGAGCTCTACGACCAGGGCAAGGTGGCCGTCATCCAGGGCATCGGCTACCCCAATCCCATTCGCTCCCACTTCCGTTCCATGGACATCTGGCACACGGCTGAACCCACCAAGGTGATTACCGACGGCTGGCTGGGCCTGGCCATTCAGGACCTGGACCCCAACAAGGAGAACGTGCTGACCGCCGTGAACTTTGGCCGCGGACTGCCCCGGGCCCTGGCGGCCCCGGGCGTGTCGGTAGCTTCGGTGGGCAGCTTGGAGACCTACGGCGTGCTGACCGGCATCGACGGCGAAGAGCAGCGGTCCGAAGCCCTGGACATCTTCTCCCGGATGTATTCCCCCATGCTCGGCTCCGGCCCGGCCAATGACTACCTCTCCCAGACCGGGTTGGACGCCCTGAAGGGGGCCGACATCCTCAGCACCGCCCCCCAGACCTACGCCTCCAACGTGGAATACGGCGGCGGCCCCTTCTCCCAATGGGTGAAGAACATCGCCCAGGTCCACTTGGCCGGCTTTGGTACCCGCGTTCTCTACACCGGGCTCAACCCCGGGGCCTTCGACACCCACGCCAACCAGAACACCGCTTTCCCCAAGCTGTGGTCTGAGGTTTCCAACGCCGTGGGAGACCTGTACCAGGACCTGAAAGACCATGATGCCGACCAAGAGGTGGTCATCCTGCTGTTCACCGAGTTCGGTCGCCGGGTGCAGGAAAACGGTTCGGGCACCGACCACGGCTCGGGCAGCGTGGCCTTTGTCATGGGCGACGCGGTCAAGGGCGGCCTCTACGGGGAATACCCCTCCCTGGAGCCGGACAAGCTGGACGAGGGCGACCTGCGTTGGAACAACGACTTCCGCAGCACCTACTCCACCCTGCTGGACAAGTGGATGGGCCTGGACGACAAGGCCATTCTCAAGGGCTCCTTCGAGCAGTTCGACTTCATTAAGTAACGAGAAGTCCGGGCGGGGACTTAGGCATCCCCGCCCGCCGGTCTCTCGTTTTATAAATTGGATAACAAGGTGAGGAAATATGGTTACTGGGATAGCGCCGGTGACATTTCGATACAGCCATACCATTGGGCGTCAGGAGTCGCGGGGCGGCAACGGGTTCTTCAATCCGGTCGCCATAGCCTGCGGCCCTGAAGACCGGCTCTACGTGCTGAGCCGGGGTACCGAGACCCCCGCCTTCTTCCCCTGCAAGCGGGTCACCATCTGCACCGTAGATGAGGAGTACCTGGGCCAGTTCGGCGAGAAGGTCCCGCCGGAGGAAGCCCTTCCCAACGCCCACGACACCGCCCTGTTCTGGCCCACCTCGGTGGCCCTAGACAGCCAGGGCAACGCTTACGTGGCCGATGAATGGCTCAACCGCATCGTTGTCTTCGACAAGGACGGCGAGTTCCTGTCCCGCTGGGGCACCCCCGGCGACGGCGACGGCGAGATAAACCGCCCCTCGGGGCTGGCCTTAGACGCCAGCGACAACCTCTACCTGGTGGACAGTTGGAACAACCGGGTGCAGGTGTTCACCAAGGACGGCAAGTTCCTGTCCAAGTGGGGCCGTAGCGGCCAGGGAGACGGCGAGTTCAACGTTCCCTGGGGCATCGAGATTGACAACCAGGGCGACGTTTACGTGGCCGACTGGCGCAACGACCGGATTCAAAAGTTCTCCCCCGACGGCCAGTTCCTGATGAAGTTCGGCAGCTCCGGCCAGGGCGAAGGCGAGTTCAACCGGCCCACCAGCGTGGCCGTAGACCGGGATGGCATCATCTACGTAACCGATTACAAGAACGACCGGCTCCAGGTGTTCGAGGCAGACGGCAGCTATATCACCCAGTTGACCGGCCAGGCGACCCTCTCCAAGTGGGCCATCGAGCGGGTCAACCTGGCCCCGCAGGTCATCCGGGGCAGGCAAAAGGCGCAGAACCTGGAGGAACGGGAAGGCCCATTCCGGGGGCCGATAGGCGTGGACGTGGATGAACAGGGCCGGGTTTTCGTGGTAGAGACCCCCTGTCACCGGGTACAAGTGTTCGAGAAGCAGTCTCCCATGTTCGCGGGCGACCCGCTGTAGGTTTTTCGCCTCTTCCAAGATAGCTTGGATTGAGATTAAGACGGGCGGTCACTACCTCTGGTAAACCAGGGGCTGGGGTAGCCGCCCTTTGGCTCTTTATTCCCTGTGTCCCGTTAGGTGAGCCGATCGCCGGATTCAACCTCTGGATTCCCGCGAAAGCGGGAATGACGGGGCCCTGGAGTGAGAACGCGATTGCCCTGGAAGCCCGCCCTACCGGGTAGTCGTTGGCCCGCCAAGCTGTTAGACTGGGCCAAAACCAGGCGGAGTGTGGGCAGGTCTTGGCTTGTCCGGTTCGCGGAATTGCCCCACTTAACTCCTCCATTGGGTGGTTGGAGTAGCAGATGAGCGGACTGTTAGGGAGTAGGCCCGCCCCCTACTACGGTTGGTACATCGTCGGTGTCTGCGCGTTCCTGGCCTTGGTGACCATCGGCGTGCGCGGCAGCTTCGGCGTGTTCATCCTTCCCATGAGCCATGACTTCGGCTGGAGCCGGACCGCTATTTCCCTGGCCGCCGCCCTGGGAACCCTGGTAAACGGCGCTACCCAGCCCTTCCTGGGAAGCGTCTACGACAATATGGGGGGGCGCAAGGTCCTCCTGGGCGGGCTGGTGGTCATGGGCGTGGCTACCATCCTGCTCAGCTTCACCTTCAACATCCTGTTCCTGGCTTTCGTGTCCGGGTTTGTCGTCGCCACCGCCGCCAGCGCCGTCTCTTTGACCAACATGGGCGCCCTGCTGTCCCGGTGGTTTCGCCGCCGCCGGGCCACGGTAATAGGCTGCACCGCCGCCGGGGCCTCGATGGGCGGAATGTTGCTGGTGCCCTTCTCCGCCTACTTTATGCAGGCCACCGACTGGCGGATGACCTGGGTGGCGCTGGGGGTGATAGTGCTGGCGCTGGCGCTGCCGCTGGGCTGGTTCTTCCTGCGGGACGACCCCAGCGAGTTGGGGCTGCACTCCGACGGAGACCCGGAGCCGATTCAAGGAGCGGCCGCCGGTAATGTCGTCAGCCAGCGCGCGCCGCTGGAAGTGGAACGGTGGGCCGACTCCTTCCGCTCCCCGCCCATCTGGCAGGTAAGCCTGGCCTACGCCATCTGCGGGGCCACCACCTTCATCCTTACCTTCCATTTCGTGCCCTTCGCCATCGAGCGGGATATTTCGCCGGGCCGGGCCGCCACCATGTTCGGGCTGATGAGCGGTTTGAACGTGGCCGGCTCCATCGGCGCGGGGATGCTGTCGGACAAGTTTGGCCGGAAGAACCTGCTGGCCCTGGTCTACCTGATGCGGGGCGGCGGCTACCTGCTGCTATTGCTGGCGCCAACGGAATTGGGAATGTGGGGTTTTGCGGTGGTGGCCGGGTTCTCCTGGTGGGCCACGGCCCCCTTGACCGCCTCGCTGACCGCCGATGTGTACGGGCTGCGGGCCTTGGGGACCATTTCCGGTGTGACCTTCGTCTTTCACCAAATTGGCGGGGCCGCCACCGTGCTGCTGGCCGGGTTCCTGCACGACCTGACCGGCTCCTACACGCTGCCCTTTGCCTTGAGCGGGACGCTGTTGTTGCCGGCGGCCATATTGGCCTTCACTGTCCAAGAGCGCAAATACTCCATTCGCTACCAGCAACCGGAGGCCACCGGAGCGGCGGCGGGAAGCTGAGGTGCAGTGGTTTACTCCCACCCAGACCTTCCCGCTTACGGGGGACGAGACAAGTCCTCTGCGTCTTGAGGGGAGAGACCTGCATTCGTTGGCCCGTTGTTTACTTACACTGCTTCGTTAGGTTAAAGTGGGGTGGACAAGCTCCCCAGTCCGTTAACTGCGTTGGCGCGTTGAGAGATATGAGCCCATGATGGGGTCTATTACCAGAAGGCCGCCCCTGTTCTACGGTTGGTATATCGTCGCTACCTGCTTCTTCATCGGGTTCCTGACGGTGGGAGCGCGCAACGCTTTCGGCATCTTCGTTATCCCCATGAGCGCCGAGTTCGACTGGAACCGGACGACCATCTCCCTGGCGGCGGCCACCGGCTTTCTGGTCAACGGCGTCACCCAGCCTTTCCTGGGGCACATCTTCGACCGCTACGGGGCCAGGCGGGTCATTCTCATCGGCCTGGTGGTCATCGGCATTGCCACCTTCAGCCTCAGCTTCACCTTCCATTTCCTGTACCTGGCCTTCGTCTTTGGGTTCGTGCTTTCCACGGCGTTGAGCAGCGCCTCGGTTACCAACACCCTGGCCCTCACCTCCCGTTGGTTCCACCGCAAGCGGGCCACCGCCATGGGCTTCACTTCGGCGGGCAGCCAGGCGGGGGGAATGCTGCTGGTGCCCTTCGCCATGTACCTGTTGCAGGCTACCAACTGGCGGGTGACCTGGGCCGCCCTGGGGTTGATAACCATATTTTTGGCGGTGCCCCTGGCTTACGTATTCATCCGCAACGACCCCTTGGACAAGGGGCTGCAACCCGATGGAGACCCTAAGCCTCTCGAAGACGCCCAGGGCAACGCAGTGGAAAGGCCCCGGGGGTTGTATGAAGTTGATGGGTGGCGAGATGCTTTCCGTTCTCCACCGATGTGGCAACTCTCTTCAGCCTACGTGGTGTGCGGCATCACCACCGGCCTGATCTCCACCCACTTCGTGCCCCTGGCCATCGACCGGGGCGTCTCGCCCGGTATGGCTGCAACCATATTCGGCATGATGACCGGCCTCAACGCCCTGGGGGGCATAATGGCTGGCATACTATCGGACCGGTTCCGCCGCAAAAACATCCTGGCGACGGTGTACTTCGTGCGAGGAGTGGCCTATCTGCTGCTGATAATCATACCCGGCAGTATGGGCTTATGGGCCTTTGCGCTGGTGGCCGGCTTTTCCTGGCTGGCCAGCGTGCCCCTAACGTCGTCGCTCACCGCCGACGTTTACGGTCTGCGGGCCTTGGGGGCCATCTCCGGCGTGGTTTTCCTGTGCCACCAGATTGGCAGCTTCGCCATGATCCTGCTGGGCGGCTACCTTTATGACGTGACCGGCTCCTATGACTGGCCCTTTGCCATTGCCGGGGCCTTCCTGCTTCCGGCGTCCATCGCGGCCTTTTCCATCAAGGAGGCCAAGTACTCGATTCGCTACCAGGCCGCGCCCGTTGCGGCGGGTGCCGGGAGCTGAACGCTGTTGGTGTGGGCAACGTTGCTTTTGGTGGCGACGCATCACGGCGAGGGGGCCGACCCGGACCTCTTGGTGTGGATCAAGCACCGCCTGGATGAATTGTTCAACCTGGGGCCGTGGACGGCGGTGATTCTGCTGGGAGCGGTGATTGCCGCAATACCCCTGGCCGTGGCGGGCCTTTACTGGTGGCAGCAGCGGCGCGCGGCTTCGCCGGAACCCCATCAACCGACGCGGGGGTAGCGCCAGGGTCTTTCGATTCTCCAGGTAGAGGCAATATTTGTCCTGGCGGGAAGGCCGCCACCCCCCACCGTCATTCCGGCGTAGAGCCTGCCCCCTTCTGCAAGTGGGCAGGAATCCAGGGGTGGGAAGCTTCACCCCAACCTTCACCGGGCAATCGTATATTGGATTGGTAGGGACCCGTAATTCGCGCGAAGGCGGGAATCCAGTTCCCTGATTCTACAGTTCGGTCCACTGTTGGGAGCGTTTGCCAGGCATAGGTGCCGGACCGGTCCGGCAACGGGGCCGGCTCTTCGCCGGAGTGACGGTAAGCTCATTGCAAATATGGGATTGCCCTGGCCACCTTCACAACAGCCCTTGTCAGAAGCGTCAATTCCTAGTAGACTAATTTACGCTTCGGGCTTCGATATTCGGTGTAGCAGCCGGGTGAGCATCGAAGCAGCCTGGGCCAACTCATCCCGATTGAAGAGGGGATGAAAAAGCGAGAGCGTCGTTAGACCGGGTAACTTAAGGAGGAGGAAGTAGTTTATCAAGCCATGTTTGACAAAGACTCTTTAAACGCTATGTTCGACGAACTCCGGGACGAGTACGAGCTGGAGCCTGAATGGGAGGAGATCCAGCGGGACGCCCATTTGGCAGTAGCCTGGGCCGACGCCGGTGTATTGGATGAAAACCGGGACAAGGTGGATTCCCGAATCTTGGCCTACGTTGACCGGCATAATCCTGACTAGCCAACCCTAGCGCGGGCATTGCCCGCACGCTTTTTTGTCAGTAGCTCGGCCCGGGCCCGTTCTTGGCGCATAATGCCCCTGAACAGCCCGGGCCGACGTGCGCCTGGGTGGTAGTCAACCTTATTCCGCTTTTTGCCGCTTGTCTGGAGGCTTTCAACGGTCCCCCCGCTCTCCGATCATGGTGAGCCTGTCCTTCGACAAGCTCAGGATGAGCGGCGGTATATCCGACAGGGACTTGCCAAATCCCCCCACTTCGCCCGCCGGTGGGTGACACCAGGGTCTTTCGATTCTCCAGGTAGAGGCAATGTTTGTCCTAGCGGGAGGCCGCCACCCCCCACCGTCATTCCGGCGAAGAGCCGGCCTCCTTGCAGAAGGGGGCAGGAATCCAGGGATGGGGAGCCAGTGCTAAGGGAGACTTTAGACCCTTCCCTCCGCTCAGAGCTTGCACTGCGTGAAGGCGGAGTGGTGACACTTCCTTCATTGACAGCCTGGGTGACGCCAGCGTAGCGTAGAAACTACCAGGGACCGACCCTACCCAGTAGGGCCGGTCCTTTTGTATTTACGGGAGGTGTTACCCCTTGCAATGTCGCCGCTGTTTCTCCTTTAGGTTGCTGCAATTGGACAAAAAACGACCCCAGGACCACGACGTGTTCCGCTGCCAGGAGTGCGGGTTCATCTTCAGCCCCGGCGCTCCGCCGCCCGGAGCGGGCCGCTACGTCGAAACGCCCACCCCGTCGGACCGGGTTTCGCCATCTGGCCCCGACGGTCCCGGGTCTCCTGGGGAGACCCAACGTTAGGCGCCCATGCCTCGAAGCCGAGCAATCGAGCCGGTCCAGCCCGGTCCGGTGGAATACATGGGTCCCGTGGAGTTCGCCAGAGAAGTGCTGGAGGTGGGACTGTGGGGTAAGCAGGAAGAGACCCTGGCCGCCCTGCCCCAGTACCAGCGGGTGGCGGTAAAGTCGGGCAACGGTTTGGGCAAGGGCTACTGCGCGGCGGTGGCGGTGCTGTGGTTCTTGCATACCCACAGTCCGGCTACCGTGCTCAGCACTGCGCCCACCTTCCGGCAGGTGCGGCACATCCTCTGGCGGCAGATTCACCTGCTGTACCGTCCCCACGCCCAAATTCTGGGCGGTAAGATGCTGGACACTCGCTGGGAATTGGCCGAGGACCGGTACGCTATGGGCCTTTCCGCCGACTCTGCCGACCAGTTTCAGGGGTTCCACAGCCCCAACATGTTCATCGTGGTGGACGAGGCCGAGGGGGTGGATGAGGAGATTTACGAGGCCATTGAGGCGATTATGACCGCCGAGGCCCCCAGGTTGCTGCTCATTGGCAACCCCACCACCACCTCCGGGGTCTTCCGCCGGGCCTTCTACGAGGAACGGCGTCTGTACCACAACATCACCATCTCCGCGCTGGATAGTCCCAACGTGCTGGCCGGAGGGGTAGTTATCCCCGGCCTGGCCAGCGCCCAGTGGGTGCAGGAGCGGCGGGAAGTTTGGGGGGAAGACAACCCCCTTTACCGGGCCCGGGTGCTGGGAGAATTCCCCGACCAGGCCGAGGATACCCTGATTAAGCTGTCCGACATCGAAAAGGCCGCCCGCCATCCCGGGTTCGACGCCGGGGAGGACTCGGCACCGGAGCTTGAAACTGCCGAAGTCGTGCTGTCGGTGGATGTCGCCCGGTTCGGCTCGGACCGCAGCGTCATCCTGCGGCGGCGGGGGAATACGGTGGAGGACATTCGCACCTTCCAGAACATGGACACCATGCGGCTGACCGGCTGGATAGCCAACGCCATCAGGGAATTCCAGCCGGACCGGGTATATGTGGACGAGGTAGGAGTGGGAGCCGGAGTGGTCGACCGGCTGCGGGAACAGGGCCTGCGAGTACACGGCGTCAACGTGGCCCGTCCCGCCCGGCAGAAGCAACTCTTTGCCAACCTGCGCGCCCAGGGCTACTGGGGGCTGCGGGAACTGTTCGCCGCCGGTGCGGTGAGTATTCCCCAGGACAGCCAGTTGATGGGAGAGTTGGCCGCCCTGCGCTACAGCTTTGATAGCCAGGGGCGAGTATTGTTGGAGAGTAAGGACGATATGCGCCGACGAGGGATACCGTCCCCCGACAAGGCCGACGCCCTGATGCTGGCTTTCATCGACCCTGGCCGGAAAATCCCCCTTTGGACCTGGTAAGCGGCCCTGGGGCTACGCTGGAAGGGCCAACGACCACCTTCCGATGATTCGAGAACTCAAGGGTAGGGAGAAAAAACTTGAACGCAAAAGAGATTACCCGTCCCAACCAGGTTGGCCGGCTGCTGCAATGGCTGGGTGGGGGAAGGCCGCCCCGCCGTCCCGGGGGCCAGCCATTGTCCGGGCCGCCCCATGCCACGGCTGCCGTCGCCGGTCAGCGTCGGAGCAATCGGGCCGCCGCCGCCAACTTCGACCTGTCCCGGGAGTTATTCGGCGCTGGTGGGGGGTGGGCCAATCCGGACTACGGCAGCTATTACGCCACTTCGGTGTCGGTGTACGCGGCCATCAAGCTGCGGTCCGAGGCCCTCAGTCGTCCGCCGGTGCAGGTCTACCGGCAGACATCGTTGGAGGTCCGGCAGCCGGTGGAGCCGTCCCATCCGGTGCGGCAATTGCTGGAACAGGTTAACCCCAGGTACACCCGGGGAGACCTATGGCGGGCCACGGAAATCTACCTGAACCTCTGGGGCGCGGTCTTTTGGGCGTTGGAAAGGGATGTGGATGGCCGGTGGGAGATTTGGCCCCTGCGCCCGGACAAGGTGCGAGTCCTGCCCGACCGCCAGGGGACCATCCGAGGATTCATCTACCAGGGAAGCGCGGGAACGGTGGCCTACACTCCCCAGGAGATGGTCTGGATACGCTACTTCAATCCCCTGGAAGAGTTCGCTGGGCTGTCTCCTCTGGCGTCGGCGCGCCTGCCGGTGGACATGGGCCGGGACGGGTTGAGTTTCAACCGCAATTTCTTGCGAAACTCGGCCCAGCCCGACTTTGTGCTGCTCACCAATGAAAGCCTCACCGACGCCGACGTGCAGGACTTCTACGAGCGTTGGGAGGCCCGGTACCAGGGGCCGGGCAACGCCCACCGACCGGCCATCGCCAACTACATCAGCGACATCAAGACCCTGGGCTTGACCCACCGGGAGATGGACTTCATCCAGGGACTGCGCTGGAGCCTGGAGGAGGTGAGCCGGGCCTACGGGGTGCCCAAACCGCTGCTGTCTGACTTGGAGCGGGCCACCTTCGCCAACATCAACGCCGCCGAGCGCATCTTCTGGCGCAACACCATGGTGCCGGAGATGCGCTTCCTGGAGGAGCAGTTGACCCGGCAGCTATTTCCCCGCCTGGGTTATCCCGAGCTTACTATGGAGTTTGACGCTTCCGCCGTTGAGGCCTTGCAGGAGGACGAGAATAGCCGGGTAAGCCGGGAGGTGCAGCTATTGGACCGGGGAGTCCTCACCATCAACGAAGTGCGCCGCCGGCGCGGCCTTCCCGACGTGCCCTGGGGCGACACCTGGGCGGGGGCTTCCGCGGAAGACTGAAACACCCTGACCTTGCCACCCAAGGTCATTAGATGGTCAGATGGTCCGTGGAAACCCGCTCGTTGTCGGCCCATCAGCCGGTTATGGTGAGCCTGTCGAACCAGGCCAAGCTGCGCCGGAATGACGGTGGGGGGGTGGCCTGGCCGTAGGGGCGAATTGGTCTCTACCAGGAGAATTGAAAGACCCTGGGGGCTGGGTGGGCTGCGTGGAAGTGGTTGACCCGGTAGTTGGCCGCTTGATACACTGAAAATAGCATTGGTCAATCAGCGGGCGTAACTCAGTGGTAGAGTGTTTGCTTCCCAAGCAAAAAGTCGTGGGTTCGAATCCCATCGCCCGCTCCAGCCGGTGGCAGTTCTTCAGGGCGTTTCCCTCGCCCGCCTCAGCTCCTGTTCTTCCTCTCAAGAACTGTAGGCTCGCTCTGAATCTCCCTTGGTGCGTGTCTATACTGCCCCGCATGTACCCTGTATCCAGGGCTGTACGTGGGCAGCCTCTGGGCCCGAGGGTGGCCGGTATGGGGGCCCCGTGCGGCGGCGGCAGGCATCAGTGGGCGCGAGATTGGGCTGGTCCTTCGTCCTTCCCAGACCGCGACATCGCTCCGGTTAGGCTTTGGCTTCCATTGACCTACTGATGACCTACTGAGAGAAGGGGCATTTTTCACTGGGGGGCCTCACCACGACCCTGCCATTTAACCCCGTCCATTAGCCGCCGTTTGTCCCAGTGGATAGAGTCCGGCAAGCCTCTTGGTGATTTTGGTCAAGGGTGTTGAGAATTCTCTGCCTTGTACAGGCCAGCGCCCACCCAGCCCGGGGCAATCGCATTTGGATTGCCAGGGACCCGTAATTCCCGGGAAAGCGGGGGTCCAGTTCCCCGATTCACCATTTCCATCAACTGATAGGCCGGTTCGCCAGGTATGGACACCGGCTACGTTGCAGCACTGGGCCGGTCCTTCGCCGGAGTGACGGTAGGCTCGGGCCAAATGCGATTGCCCTGCTACCCAGCCGCTCCCGTTCCGGAAAATGCAGTCCCTACATCCATCCGCTCTCAGGTTGCGTAAGCATGGTGAGTGAAGAATCCATTTACCAGGAGGAACCATGCAGTTGGGCATTGCCCTCGCCGGAGCATGGCTGCTAACGCTGTTGGCTCTGGGGTGCGCCTCGCCGGAGCCAACGGCCACGCCAGTACCGGCGCCAACGGCGACGCCCCTGGGGCCTGCCAGTGACGCACTCCCAGCATCCGATGCGTCGCCCACCCCGCAGGTCTCGCCGGACCTGAGTAGCGTCATGGATACTGTCTTGCGCGCTCTCTCGGGCGATACTACCGGCGTCCGCGCCATGGGAGAGAGCGGTGATACTGCCTATATTCCGGTGCTGGTGGAGCTTCTTCGGTTTCCCTGGTATTTCGATTCCCCCACGCTGGATGCCGTCCAAGCCTCTCTGGCGCAGCTCATGGGACAGCCAAACGAGGTTCTTTCCGAGCAGCAGCAAGACTGGGAATGGTGGGCAGATTGGATCGGCAACCATCCCGAGGTGCGGCCTCCATCCGGTTTCGCCGAGTGGAAGGGGCGGCTGTTCTCGGTCCTCGTCGATCCCGCAATGGGCGCTTTTCTTTACGACGGCGTGAAGGCCCGCATCCGGCTGGAGGAGATAGTCTGGGGCGGAGTGAAGAAAGACGGTATCCCGGACCTTACCAGTCCACCAGTCGTCACAGCCGAGGAGGCAACCTACCTCGACCCTTCTGATCGAGTATTTGGCGTTTCATTCAACGGCCATCACCGGGCCTACCCCCACCGTATTCTCAATCCCCACGAGATGGCCAACGACGTGGTGGGCGGAGTGGCCTTCGCTCTGGCCTATTGAACCCTCTGCGGCGCTGGAATCGTGTATTCCACCGAAGTCAACGGCGAGACCCTGGAGTTCGGCACCTCCGGCATGTTGTACCGCAGCAACAAGCTGATGTACGACCGGGGAACCAACACTCTCTGGCGTCAGTTTCTCGGCGAACCCGTGGTGGGCCCCCTGGCCGACAGCGGCATCCGCCTGAAAATTCTGCCCGTGGTGACGACTACCTGGGCTGATTGGGTCACCGCCCATCCCGACACGACGGTGCTGGACGTCAACACCGGGCTCTACCCCGCCAGCTCCTACTCGTCGGAGGACAACCCCGGGTCCACCTACTTCCGTTACCGGAACGATCCTGAGACCATGTTCCCGGTGTGGCAAAGAAACGACCGGCTTACCACCAAGGCGGTGGTGCTGGGCGTAAATTTCAACGGGCGTGCCAAGGCCTACCCGCTGGAGACGCTGCGACAGGAGCCGGTGGTGAACGACTCCCTGGGAGGCCAATCCCTGGTGGTGATCACTGATTCGGAGTCGGGAGCGGCCCGCGCGTACCAGCGCGGCGACAAGACCTTCTCGACGGCCCAATCAGACCCGGTCGAGGGGCAAAGGCCGATCCTCCTGGACCAGAAAGGGGCGCAGTGGCGGCTGCAGGAGGAAGCCCTGGTACGTGTAGATGACTCCAGCCACCGCTTGGAGCGGCTACCGGGTCACATGGCCTACTGGTTCGGCTGGTACGGCTTCTACCCGGCAACGGAGATTTACGGACAACCGTGACCCTCCGACCGCATGGGCCCAACAGTGGGCGGAAGATTGCTCCCCACTCTACCGGAGATGCCGGGGGATACGCCGGCCTACGCCGCAGCCTCGGCGGAGCGAAGCTCCGGTGGCCGACGCTCGCCCCGGAAGAACACCAGGGCCGTAGCGGTAAACAGCAGCGCCACGTTGGCCCAGATTGCCAAGTCATAGCTGCCTCTCAGGTCGAAAAACAACCCGCCAAGGAACGAACCCAGGCCGCTGCCGATGGGCATGACCGCGAACATGGTCCCATAGATCATCCCCAGGTTTCTCACGCCAAACCGGTCCGAAGTATAGGCGCCGGTGATGCCCACCACCGCGTTCCAGGAAACGCCCACCAGAAGCACCCCGGCCAGGAGCGCCCCAATGCCCAGGGGCGGTATGCCCAGGAAGGGGATTCCCATGGACAGCAACACCACCACAAACCCCAGGCCCCGCAGGTGGTAGGAAGCCATCAACATCCAGCGGCGTCCGTGAACGTCGGAAAGGTGGCCCAAAACGAGACTTCCAACGACAGCGGCGGCTCCCACCAGGCTAAAAGCTCCGGCGGCGGCCAGGGGATGGTAACCGAGGTCTCGGGCGTAGGTGACGAAGTGAGCATTCACGAAGCTCATCGAGTACCCTCATACGAAGTACCCGAAGGTGAGCCGGTAGAACAGGTTGGACCCCAGCGCCTCCCGGAAGGTGGCGTCCCTACCGAAAATCGGTGTGGCGTCCTCGCCCCTGCTCCCCCCTCTCCTTCGCAGGTCGGTGGAGTCCCCCAGGGGTTCCAGCCCCATCTCCTGGGGCGAGTTTTTTATCAGCAATATTCCCACGGGAAGGACTACCCCCAAGGCCAGACCGCCGAGGAAGTAGTAGGCGTCTCTCCAGTCGAAAATAATCAACAGTATGGACGTAGCTGGGACCAGGATTAGCGCGCCAATGGAGCCCGAGCTGCTCAGCAGGCCCAGCGTAAGTCCCCGACGGGCGTAGAACCAGGCGCTGACCACCTTGGTCAGTATGGGCCCCACTCCCAGCGTCAACCCGATGCTCATCACGGCAAAGACCGCGTACAGTTGCGCCAGGTTTTGGACCGACGGTACGACCAGCAGCATCACCCCGAGTACGGTCACGCCGCTGAGGGAGGCCGCCTTTGGGCTGTAGCGGTCGGCCAGGTAACCGGCCAGGGGCCGCATCAGGCCGGAGAGCATGAAGGCAACGCCGAAAGCCAGGGAGAGAGTGGCCCGGCTCCAGCCAAACTCCTCCGTCATGGGTTGCAGGAAAACGCCGAAGGAAAATTGGGTGCCGGCTGTCCCCAGGGACAACAACGAGCAACCCAACACCACGTACCAGCCATAGAAAACGCGACCAGAATTTCCCGCCATTTTCCGCCTCTTGTTGCGTCGTCTGCCCAGGCCAACCTGAACATTTCCTAATGTACCATAAGAAAACGCCGAAAGGCTGGGATGGATAGGAAAAAGTTCTTGGCTCCCCCACCCATCTTTCCCTTGAAAATAGGGGCTTTTCATCCTCTTACCTGGCCTTCGCAGGGCTACCGTCATTCCCGCGAAGGCGGGAATCCGGGAGTGGGGGCTTGCGCTGTCCGGGGACTTTAGACCATTCGCTCCGCTAATAGGCCCCATCGGGTTGAATGACTGGCGCTCCTTTGGATATGATGACCGGGATCCCAGCAACTAGGCCCACCTACGGAGGTAACGCATGAGCGAAGAGGTATACTTCGCTCCCGCCACGGAGCTTGCAGCAAAAGTGCGGGATAAGAGCCTGTCCCCGGTGGAGGTCGTCCAAGCTCACTTGGACCGCATTGAACAACTCAACCCCACCCTGAACGCCATCGTATTCTTCGCCGCCGACCCCTTGGCCCAGGCCCGGGAAGCTGAAGCGGCGGTCATGCGGGGGGACCCGCTAGGCCCGCTCCACGGTGTGCCCTACACACTGAAGGACTGCATCGAAACCGCGGGGCTGCCCATGTCCCTAGGCTCCAGGATATACGATGGTTACGTGTCCCAACAGGACGCCGAAGTCTATACCCGGCTGAAGGCGGCGGGCGGCATTCTCTTGGGCAAAACCAACATGCCCGAGTTTGCCCTGTGGTGGGAGACGGACAACGAGGTGTTCGGGCGGACGCGCAACCCCTGGAACCTGGACCGGACCGCCGGCGGTTCCAGCGGCGGCGAGGTGTCGGCCATTGCCGCCGGGCTTTCACCCCTTGGACTGGGGACCGACCTGGGCGGGTCGATACGGGCCCCCGCCAGCCTCTGCGGCGTGGTGGGTATCAAGCCCACCCTGGGGCGTATTCCCTACACCGGAATCCAACCCCAGGTGCTCCACCGCGCCATTCACGTGGGCCCCATCGCCAGGACGGTTGGCGACGTTGCCCTGGGCATGTCCATACTGGCGGGGGCGGATGACGTGGACCTGTACGCTCCGCCGGTGCCCGTGCCCGACTACGCGCCCCTGGACGCGGACTTCAGCCAGCTAAAGGTGGGATGGAGCCCCACCACCGGCGTCCCGGTGGAGCCGGAGGTACAGCAATCGGTGGCCGAGGCTGCGGCGGCAATGGCTGAACTGGGAATGAACGTTGAGCCGGTGGAGATTCCGGCCCTGGCGGAGAAGAACGCCTCGGCCATCTCCACCATCATCTATACCATGGAGGCGCGGCGCTACATGGCGCCCACCGTAGCTGGCCGGGAGTCCGAGTTAACGCCCATGATCCGGGCCCGCTTCGTCGACGGCAACACCTTCACTATCGAAGAATATCTGAACGCCGCTCAGGAGTGGGAGGAGTTGCGTCAAGCCGTCAAAGACTACTTCACCCGTTACGACGTGTTTCTCTGCCCAACGGTGCCGATGCCGGCGTTCCCCCACGGGCAGAACGAGTTCCAGATAGAGGGCCGGACTCTGGCTGGCAGACACACCCTTCGCATCACCCTGCCCTGGGACTTGACCGGCTCCCCGGCAATCTCGGTGCCCTTCGGCTGGAGCTCCGACGGGCTTCCCATAGGCGTCCAGTTGGTGGGGCGGCACTTCGACGAGTTGACGCTGCTGCAAGCGGCCCGAGGCTTGGAAGCCAGCAGGCCCCAAACCAGGAGGCCGACGCTGGCCTGAAGCTTGGGATATGGTCCGACAGGCTCACCATGAGCGAAGTTACTAACCGCTCATGGTGAGCTTGGCGAAAGGCATGACCGGGCCCGGCCTACGCTTCTATGTCCGCCGCCACCCACTCGGCGACCCGCTCTCCGATCATAATGGCCGAGGCGTTAGTGTTGGAACGGGGGACCTGGGGCATCACCGATGAGTCGGCGATCCATACCCCCTCGATTCCCTTGACTTTGCAATGCTGGTCCACCACGGCTATGGGGTCGGAGTCGGGGCCCATCCGGCAGGTGCCGGAGACGTGACGGGCGGTGCCGGCGACCTGCCTTATCCACAGGTCCAGGCTGTCGTCATTGCTCAACACCTCATCGGTGGGAGCCAGCCGCGCCTCGCAGATGTCCCTGTAGGCATCGGACTCCAGCAGCTTGACCCCTAGCCGTATGCCTTCTCGCATCCGCCGCATATCCTCGGGATGCTTGAAGTATTGGTAGTTGAACGCCGGCTGCACCGTGGGATCGGCGGAAGCCAATCTCAGGTAGCCCGAGCCGTGGGGCAACTCCAGGGCGCAGGACAATCTCGCCTCCCGGTTGGCCAGCACCTCACCGGTCAGCGAGTTGAAGACCGAGTTGCTCATCATCAACATGTCGCCGGGATCGTTGGACCCTTCCGCGGTGTACCGGAGGGCAACGCGTACTGCCGAGGAGTCGGTCACCAACTCCGCGTCATCCTTGACCAGGAAGGATACCGGGGCAATGGCGTGGTTCCACAGGTTCGCGCCAACGCCCTGGGCCTCATGGACTACCGGAATCCCGAAGGACTCCAACTGGTCCCTGGGGCCCACGCCCGACAGCATCAAAATGTGGGGCGACTTGAGGGCCCCGGCGGACAGTACCAGGCGGTCGGCTTCCATCTTGAAGACTTCGCCGCCGCTCTCGGCCTCAACTCCCACGGCCCGTTGGCCCTCAAACAGCACCCGGCGGACAAAGACGTTGCCCCGGATGGTCAGGTTCAGCCGGTGGCGCATGGGGCTGAGATGGGTGAGGGCGGTACTCATACGAACACCGTTCAGGTTGTTCATGGGCACCGGCGCCACGCCGTCCGGCTGGGGGCCGTTCATATCCTCGGAAACCGGGAAGCCGGCCTCGACGCAGGCGGCATGAAAGGCTTGCTGAATGGCGGGCCACTGGCCCTCGTGGCGGCGGCTGATCGGAATTGGCCCGTCGCTGCCGTGAAAGTCGTCCTGTATATCCCGGTCCGACTCGGACTTCCGGTAGTAGGGCAAAACGTTCAAGTAGCTCCACTCGTCGTTGCCCATGTTGGCCCAGTTTTCAAAGTCCTCGGGTACGCCCCGCAGGAAGACCTGCCCATTGATGGACCCACCGCCGCCGATAACTTTGCCCTGGGCCACGTGAATCTCCCCCTGCTCCTCGGTGATGGTGCCGCGCAGGGCCCAGTTGTGGGGAGAGTCCTCGGCCTCGGCGGCCCTGGTATGCCCCAGGAGCACCGGCTCGGGAAGCCGCTCCGGGTCCGGGTAGTCGGTGCCCGCTTCCAGCAGCAACACCGAGGTGTTGGGGTCTTCCGCCAACCGGGCTGCCACCACCGAGCCGGCGGAGCCGCCGCCGATAACGATTACGTCGTACTTCATAGCCCCTCCTTATTCCAGGGTGTTTCAATTCCTCTTATAAATCCGCTCCTGGTGAGCCCACCATTCGACAAGCTCAGGGTGAGCGGGGATACCCCACGAATAGATACTCTCAAAGACCTTGTCCCCCAGGGTCCTTAAATTGTCACCCTGAGCGGAGCGAAGGGTCTAAAATGGCGGGTGTCCCAACCCTTTTGCAATCCCAACATTTTGGATTCTTCGTCGCAAGCTCCTCAGAATGACAGTGATAGCAATCCGCTTGAGCAGTGAACCCAGCCCCACTTCGAGATGTAAAGACCCTTCCTCGTGACCATTCCCGCCTTGGACTGCTGACGGAATGACATCTTCGGTTAGGACGACGCCATCCAGTCGGCGATACGCTCGCCAATCATTATGGTGGTCAGGTTGGTGTTGGCTCGGATGCAGTCGGGCATGATTGAGGCGTCGGCCACCCTCAAATTTCCCACGCCCCGCACCCGCCCGTACTGGTCCACCACCGCCATCGGGTCCGAGTCCGGGCCCATCTTGCAGGTGGCCGACAGGTGCTGCCCAATCCAAACATTCTGGTACATCCACTGGTCCAGAGCGTCGTCGGACACCAGGTCCTCGTCCGTAGGAGTAATCATATCCTCCAGGATGTCGTCGAAAGCCTCGTGCTCCATTATCTTGAGGCAGATACGCACCCCCTCCCTGAGCCTGGCCCGGTCCAATGGGTGCTCCAGGTGACGACACTCAATGTTGGGCTGGATTTTGGGGTCGGTGGAAGCCAATGTCACCTGACCCGACCCCTCGGCCAACTCCAGCATCACCGTCAGCCGTATACCCTCCGTATCGAAGGGGTCGCCCCCCAGCGGGGTCGAGAACGACGACGGGAAAATCTGAATGTCGTTACGGTACTCCGACCCCGAGGCGGTATAACGCAAGAGGGTTTGCATCCGGGGCCCCGTGGGGTCCAGCGGGAATTCATCCTTGACCCTGGCCCTGATGGGCACCAATGGATGGTCGCGCAAGTTCTGGCCCACGCCGGGAAGGTCTCTTACCACGGGGATGCCAAAGCTCCGCAGGTGCTCGGCAGGGCCGACGCCGGAGAGCATCAGCAGGTGCGGCGAGGCCACGGCGCCGGCGCAGAGGACTATCTGCTCTCCCTCCACCGTGAAAACCTCGCCGCCGCTCTCCACCTCCACCCCAACGGCCTTGGCGCCCTCGAACAGGATACGGCGCGCCAGAACGTTGCCCCGGATGGTCAGATTCAAACGGTGGCGGTTGGGATTGACGTAGGTTAGGGCGGTGCTCATTCGGACTCCGTTGGGGTTATTCATGGGGAAGGGCCCAACCCCCCAGGAGTCCGGGTTGTTGTGGTCGTCAGTTTCCGGGTATCCGGCGTCGGTGCAGGCTTGTTGAAAGGCGTTTTGCAGCGGCGTCCAAGTCTCCCGTTGGTGCCGGCGCACCGGGATAGGTCCCTCGTTTCCGTGGAAGTCGTCCTGGATGTCCATGTCCGTTTCCAGCTTACGGAAAAAGGGCAGGACATTGATGTAGCTCCATTCGTCGTTGCCCCAAGAGGCCCAATTGTCGTAGTCCTCGGGCACGCCCCGCAGGAACACCTGGCCGTTAATCGCGCTGGTGCCGCCGACCACCTTGCCCCGGGGCACGACAATTGGTTCCGGCTGATGGGAGCTTACGCTGCCGGTGAAGGACCAGTTGTGGGGCGCGCCCATTTCCGACGCGGTGGGCGCGTAGCCGAATTTCAGGTCGTCGGGGTACTGCTCAAACTCGGCGTAGTCCGGTCCGGCTTCCAGCACCAGCACCGAGCGGTTGGGGTCCTCAGACAAGCGGGTCGCCAGGGTCCCGCCGCCGGAGCCGGCCCCTATCACGATGACATCGTACCTCATAGACCCTCCGCTGCATCGATTTGGCGCGTCATAGGTGAAAATTATACCCTCTGCGCCGCAAGGTGGACAAACGGAGGCGCGACTCCCCCACCGTCATTCCGGCGGAGGCCGGAATCCAGGGGGTGGGGGCTTATGTTTGAGAAATCCCCTCGGCTACTCATCAAACTACGTAGATTCAGGTAGCCCATGTTGAGGCTGCCTTTGACGCCATAGGCTTACGGAGTTAAGAGACTCCCCCAGAAAATGGGAGATGGTACCTTGGACAGGGCCGAGTTGTTGCTCCCTGTCTTTGCCGAGATTGTCGATACCGTGGAAGTTTACTAGCTACGCCTCTCCTTACCCTGCTTTTCCGTTGTCGATGCCGCTTCATCCTCTCCGTTCTTTATCCATCGGTAGAGCAGCGCCCCCGCTCCCGCTCCCAGCACCGGGCCTACCCAGTAGACCCAATGGCTGTCCCAGTTCCAGGCCAGCAGCGCCGGCCCGAAGGACCGGGCCGGGTTCATGGAAGCCCCGGAAATGGGCCCGGCAAAGATGGCCTCGATGGCTACGGTGGCCCCGATGGCCAGGGCCGCCGCCTGCCCTACCGCCCTAACGTCGGTGGCAACCGCCATGATGACAAACATCAGAATGAAGGTCAGCAGGGTCTCGAAGGCCAGGGACTGCACCGCGCTGCCCGCCGGCGCGGTCATGCCCATGTCTCCCACCAGCCCTAACAATTGCCGCAGCACCAGGCTGGCCAGGGCCGCTCCCGCCAGTTGAGCGCCCCAGTACAAGGGCACTTCCTTCCAGGGGAAATGCCGCGCCAGGGCAAAGGCCAGGGTCACCGCCGGGTTGATGTGGGCGCCGGAGATGTGGCCCGTGGCGTAAATCATCGCGGCTACCACCAGGCCAAATACCAGGCCGATGCCCAGGTGGGTCACCTGCCCGCCGGAAAGATGGTCGGTCATGATGGCCCCGGTGCCGGCGAATACCAGGGCGAAGGTGCCCACCAATTCGGCCATGCAGCGTTTTAGCACGGGACTACTCGGCGGGAGGAGAATGCCAGGGGGGGAAAGAGGGGAACTGACCAGGAGGCTTGGCTGCTGGTCTGGGGTGGCAAGGCTTATCTGGTGAGCAAGATGCCCATGTAGAGAGTGTTGGACCAGGCAATCATGGCAGTGACTCTCAGTGTCCTATCGAGGCGTGCATCCCTAGTCATTGCTAACTTCACCGCAGGAAATGGTAGCACACGTAACCAGGTTATGGAAGTGGAAATTGGCCCGGGGACGCCAAGCTATAGGGACGCACGGCTGTGCGCCCCTATAGCGGGCATTCTTATCCAAGGCCCGGACTAGACCCGGCGCAGCAACTCCTCCTGCAGGCGTTCCAGGTCGAAGGCCTCGCTGGCTTCGGCTACTCTGGCATCGCCCTGGCGCACCATTTCCTCGGCTTCGGTCTCTTCCAGGGCTTCCGGCAGCTCCTCCTCCCGGGCCCGTCGCCGCTGCACGTCCCGGGCGTGCTCCACGAATAGCCGTCGCATAGCGACTACCACCGAGTCGGTGGAGGACAGGTACTCGGGAAGGGCGTACTGGACGTACTTCTCCGCGTCGTAGTCCTGGTTGCGGAAGTTGAAGTTCAACTCCCAGTTCCGGTAGGGCCAACTCACGCTACTCCAGAGCCGCCGCATCACGTTGGGCTTCTGGCTGTAACGCTCCACGTTGAGGTAGACCATGCGGGTCAGGTTGTCCTCCACCGGCACGGCCCAGCGGGTGCTGCGGAAGAATTCGTTGTTGCCGCCGGTGCGCGACATGCCGGGAAGTCGGGTCCCGTTCCACTCGTTCACGTCGGGAGCCCCGGCCTGGCGGGGTTGCAACCGCCCGGGGGACTGTCCCCGGTGGCGAGCCCGCCAATCGTAGAACCAGGTCCACAGCAGCCGCCAGCGGTGCAGGGGCCAAACGCCATCTACGCCCGGGTAGTACATCTGGTAGGGGACCTTGCCATCCTCGCCTTCGTAATACTTTTCCACGTGGGACTTGCCTTCGCCGGGCCGGTAGTGGACGTTCTTGTTGTTGACGATGTTGACCCGGTACCCCAGGGGAGTGCGGGGCCGCCCGCCCAACCGGCTCTTCAGGATGCGGAGGGCGTTGCGGTGGACCATGAAGGCGTTGTGAGCGTCCATGGTGTTTTCCAGCACCAACACCCAGTTGCAGTCAAACATGGTGAAAGCAGGCCGGAAGATGTTGTGCTCCTCGAACATTTCCGGCGGTATATCCTCCTGGGGGTCCACCGGCTCGCCTTCGCCCATCCAGACGAAGACCATTCCCTTGATGGTCGCGGTGGGGAATTTCCGGGCCTTCATTCCCGGCGCGTCAGCCATCTTGGAGTCCGGCCCCTCGGTGAGGAAGGCCACACAGTTGCCGTCGCCATCGAAGGTTGCCCCGTGATAGGGACAGGTCAGGTACCCCTCGAAGTAGCAGCGTCCCATCGAGAGGTATACTGCCCGATGGGGGCACCAGTCCAGCAGAGCCTGCACCGCTCCCTTATTGTCCCGGAAGAAGACTACGTCGGTGCCCAGCATACGCAGCACCTCGGGCTTGTCCTTCTTCACGTCCTTGGCGGGCAGGGCCGGATACCAATACTCCCGGAACCCGGTGGGAGGTATGCGGCTGCGGCGGTCCTTGGGGTTGTCGGGCGACTGAAAGGGCGGCGTTTGGTCTACGCCCTGGGTGCCTCGGCGCATGTATTTGTAGCCGCCGGGGTAGCCCGACAGAGGCTTGGCCAAGAGCTTCTTCAGACCCATGATTGTTTTTCCTTTCTGAGCAAGTAGGAAATTTTTTCCATGTTAACAGGAATGTCAAGGACGGAAAACCGGAATGGGCTGTGCGGTATGGGGAATAGAAAGGGCAATGGATGGTTCAAGTAGTGGTTTGCTGTTGACTCTGGAAGGAGCTTTTCAGAGTTGTTTGCGAGGGGGTCCCAAGTCTCTCAATTACCAATTGGCATATTGGTTGCCCCGGGCGCAGTCGGCAGGGATACGGTCCCTGGTGGGATATTTCCAAGCGTAATTGTCCTTCAAAGGTAGCATGGACCGTTGGCGCCGTTTGATGAATGGAGATACCCAGCCGCGCTAACGAACTTCGTCCCTTGACCCGTGCGGCCAGGTAGTTGGGCATCTCGATGTGTTCCAGAGTGTAGGCCAGGACGAAGGCGCCCGGCCTCAAAATAAATGATTCGCCGTCTGGAATGGTCTGCCGTTCTCCGTAGGCGCCAATTGCATCTTCGACGTTGTCCATCTTAGCTGAGTCAACCACAATTTCAACACCGGTTGGGGCCGGTCGAAAGGTGGTGAACTCGTTAGTAAGGCGCAGGTCAACGGAAGAAGGGGTAACCTGCCGAGGTAAAATACTGGGAGTAAATCTGAGCCGCTCACTCCCAATTTCCATCCAAATTTCCAGGTCGCTAAGTATCATCCGGCATCCACGACCACTACTGCCGAACCTTGGTCAGCCTTGGGCACCAGAAGCCTGGGGCCAGATGTAAGGGTCTCGGCGGGTATGTCCACCAGCCAACTGTCATTGAAATCCGCTATTATGGCCCCCGCAAGCCTCTTGTTACCCTCGTCAACGAACTTCTCATTCACGAAGGATGTGAATTGTTCCCCGTCAACCTCGAAATGGACTGCCACCTCATAGGGGAGGAGGAGGATGCCCCCTCTAGTTACTGATTGACACTGAATCCAAACCGGAACGGGTTGGCCTCTCCATGTAGGAACTTGTGGCGGCACAGTTATCCTCCTACTGGTTGTACGAAAAACCCCTGGCTATGCGGGACCTGAATTCTTTGGGATGTCAAGAAGCTCTGTTATCCTACACCGACTCTTTCTCGGAATAAACAACAGTCTGTCACCCATCATTCTGGGCCGGTACGGTGCAGAGCGAGACCACCCCCACGCGTTTTCCCCTAGAAGGGGTAGGGCTGCCCCCCGCCCACGGGCAACACCTGCCCGGTAATGTACGAGGCGTCGTCCGAGGCCAGGAAGGCGATGGCCGCCGCCTGCTCCACGGCGTCGCCCCGGCGGCCCATCGGTATCTCCACCAGGCGCGTTTCCTGCCGATACTGTTCCTGGTAGTCCATCTCCTCCTGGGGAAGCTCCGGCACCACCGCGTCCTGCCCGTAGTCCCGGGGAGTCACCCGGTCCTCGGCCAGGCTGCCGCTGGGGGCCACGCAGTTGACCCGAACGCCCAGGTGGGCCACCTCTCGGGACAGCGACGTGGTTAACCCTATCTGCCCCGCCTTGGCCGCTGCGTAGGGGACCCGGAATGCGCCGGTCACGGCATGGGTGGCAATGTTGACGATGGATCCCGACTTCTGCTCAATCATGTAGGGCAGCACGGCCCGGCAGCACCACATGGCGGTCCAGAAGCTCTTGTTGATCTCGGCCTCAATCTGTTCCGGGGTGTAATACTGGAAAGACTGGAACCAGATGGTGCCCCCGGCGACGTTGGCCAGCACGTCAATCTTGCCGAAGGCCTCGTGGGCCCGGGCCATCAGGGACTGGGCGTTCTCCCATTTGGAGAGCTCTCCCAGGGCTATGACGCAGTCGGCCCCAAACTCCCGCAGCTCGGCGCAGACCCGTTGGGAAGTCCCTTCCACCATGTCGCCAATCACGATGGAGGCCCCCTCCTGGGCCAACCGCCGGGCCGTCGCCGCGCCTATTCCCTGTCCCGCGCCGGTCACCACCGCCACCTTTCCCTCGAATCGCCGTCCACCCGCTGCCCGGGGGTCTAAAACATCGGCCATTTCCTTCTCCTATCTTCCGCTGGCGTCATCACCACCGCAGGTTGGGTTCCCGCTCCTGCAGCACCTCGCCAAACAGGGTGAGCACCTGGTCCACCCGCAGGACCACGGCGACCCCCTCGCTCTGGGGGTCTGCCGCATACCCTGCCGCGACCAACCGCTCCATAACTTGTTGGTAGACCGGCCCCTCCGAGTGCAGGGAAGCGGTGCAGCGGAACTTCCAACCCGCCTCGCTGCGGGAGTCCCGAAACAGGACCACCACCTTGGGGTTCTCCTCCAGTTGGTTTCGGGTGGAAAGTTGGCCCCTTTCCCGGTAGGCCAGGGACCCATCGTCGAAGACCATCAGGCTGCCCCGATAGCCGGCGTTGGGCAACCCATCCGGCGAGGCGGTGGCCATGATGCAGGGATTCCCGTTGGCCCGGGCGTTGTTAATCAAGTGTCGCATTTCTTCAGTTAGCTGAATCATTGGTTCACTCCCCTGCCATGTTGGGTGAGCAGGCCGGACAAACCCATTCCAAAACCGGCCCACGTTGAGGTTAAGTATAGCAGTTGCGGCGGCGGGGGTGACGCCTCGTCGCCGGGAAGATGGGACGCCGCATAGGTGCTAAAATGGGTAGTGTCCAAGAGTTCGGAGGTGGAAAGATGGCCTACTATATGTACCTTTCCCTGCAGGAAGAAGACCGCATCGCCGTCATGTCGATGGACCCGTCCTCGGGCGAACTGCTACATCTGCGGGACGTGCTCCTGGAGGGACGTCCGGCGCCTCTGGCGGTGGACCCGAGGCGCCGGTTCCTCTTCGCGGGACGCCGTCTGGCCGGGGACTATGGCCTGACCAGCTTTCGCATCGACCGTCTTGATGGCGGTCTTTCCCCCATCGGTGGAGTTTCCATGCCGGGCGACCCGGTCCACATCACCACCGACCGGACGGGGAGGTTCCTGCTTTCGGCCTATTATTACCAGGAGAAGGTGGCGGTACACCCGATAGATGGTTCCGGCGCGTTGGGACATCCCCCGGTGGAATGGTTGGACACTGACATCGGAGCCCATTTCGTGCAGGTAGACCGGTCCAATCGGTTCGTCTTGGTCCCCCATATTGCCAATGGCTCCATGACCGGGCCCAATGCCATCTTCCAGTTCAAATTTGACGCGGAAACCGGGAATCTGACGCCCAACTCGCCGCCCCGGGTAACGCCCCAGGAGCCCGACGGACCGCGACACCTTTGCTTCCATCCCACCCGCGACATTGCCTACGCTTCCAATGAGCAGGGTTGCAGCGTGACCGCCTATAATTTTGATCCCGAACAGGGCACCCTGGAGCCCTTTCAGACCGTTCCCACGCTGCCCGATGAGTTTCAGGGGACCAACTCCTGCTCCCAGATTCAGATAACGCCGTCGGGCCGGTTCCTCTACGCGCCCAACCGGGGCCACAACAGCATCGCCGGATTCGCCGTGGACGAGGACACCGGGGCCCTGACTCCCCTGGGTCAAACGCCCACCGAGGCCATACCCCGCGCTTTCAGCCTGGACCCCCAGGGGAACTTCCTCTACGCTGCCGGCCTGGAGTCGGGCCGGTTGGCCTCCTACCGGGTGAACGCCGACAGCGGGGCGTTGAAACCCCTGAAGGTGTACCCGGTGGGGCAGGGGCCCATGTGGGTGTTGATTACCCAGTTTTAGGCGAGAGGCTTTCCCTCTCTAGTCCCCCTTGATGGGGAAAGGTTGGGAGGGGGTGCTGCAAGGGCTGCCGCCCCGCAATTTCTAGCTTTTGGATTCCCGCATTCGCGGGAAAGACGGTAGGATTGAGGGGGAAGGGGGTGTGACTGCATCACTGTTACCAACCTACTCGGAGATGTCCCAGCCCAACCAGTCGCACACCGCCCGGCCCATGACCAGCTCCTTGTCCGCCTCGGACAGCCAGGGCAGCTCCTCGGTGAACAGGGTTACGCATTGCTTCCAGGAGCAGGGCATACGGGTTATGTCGGTGCCCCAGAACATGCGCTGGGGGCCGAAGGCGTCGTAAATCTGGTGCAGGTAGTCATGGATGTTGGCGAAGGGGTAGGCGGCGCTGGAGTAGCTGGGCGCGCCGGTAGCCTTGCAGGCAACGTTGGGGTGTCGCGCCAAAGCCAACAGGTCCGGCAGGGAGGCCCAGGCGGCTTCGTCCTGGCTGCCGCCGGGCCGGCCCATGTGGTCCACGATGAGTTTCAACTGGGGGTGCCGCTCCGCCACCTGGTCCACCAGGGGCAGGAAGTTGGCGGCGGCCAGGCCCACGGGAATCCCGGCGGCCTCGGCGGCGGGCCACAACCAGTCCATGGTGCCATCGCTGGGCCAGGACTGTTGGTGGGGTTGGGTGAAGGCGAAGCGCAGCCCCACCATTCCGGGCTGTTGCATCCAACCGTCGATTAGCGAGCGGCTCTCCGGGTGGTCCAGGAGGAAGTTGCCCAGAATGGAAAGCCGATTGGGGTGCTGGCTGGCCGCCTCGACGGCCAGCGGGTTGGAGTTGGGGTCCCAGCCGGGCGGATGGATAATGGCGGCGTTAACACCGGCTTCGTCCATCTCCCGCAGCAGGTCAGCGGCGGTGAATGACGTTATCTGGCGGTGGGCCGGGTTCGTCGGCAAGCCGGTGGCCCAAATGTGTACTTGAGCATCGACAATCAGCATATCGTACTCCTAGAGTTAGAGTATAAAGTTGAAGACCAAGCTTAACAAACTAATGACGATTGCGATTATTGCACCCCCAAAAGTCAACCAAGGGAACCATAAGTCAAACTTGGACTTCTGGACTTTGCGAACTTCACTTCGAACGTGGTGAACTCCTTTCTCGCTCAGGAACCACGACTTATAGAGTATATGTTGCGTCCAGTAACCTGATGGGTTCTGAATAGCGTCCTGTGGAGGCCTTGGTGGAATTGGTACAGACAGTTCGAAGGCCTTTCTCACCCATTTCTTTGAAAGAAGCTCTCTGTAGTCGTCCCACACCATAAGTACATCTTGAAACAGCCGTTCTATCTCGTTTTCGAGTTCTAGCCCCGTTTTGCCTTGCCCCCTTAACCTGCGCTCTTCACGGTCAACTTCCTTTTCAACCTGATGACGAATGTAAGAAGCGTATCTGAGTTCACCGGTCAATAATCTTATGATGCGTTGCTTCCATATTCGCAGCCAAAACCATTTCACTTTGACCTTGCCCACCATTGGCAGTACCCTTCTTATTGCTGGTACACCTGCCCCGCCCTCAGCGCAACCACGGTTCTTACCAGGCGATTTACGGAATCATCCGCCGTACCATTCATAGACTCCGATAGTGCCAGCGTTACGGTGCGCAGTTGTCGCCCCGGCGGTCAGGTATGCCTTGAAGCCAACTTTGGAACGTAGGGTCAAGGGGCGCGCAAAGCTGGGTGTTATCGAAGTGAATTAACTCCAACACCAGACCGGCCAGATTCGACGGAAGTGGCCCCGTCAGCCGGGTGTCGTCGAGGTATAACCTTGTAAGGCTGCTTAGACTGCCCAACTCCGCTGGTAGCGGCCCGGTCAAGCTGTTGTTGCGCAGGGCCAGCAGTCTGAGGTTGGTCAACTTGCACAACTCTTCCGGTATCGGCCCGGTCAGGCTATTGTACCCAAGATCCAGGAACTCCAAGCTGTCCAGGTTGCCCAACTCAGATGGTATCGACCCGGTTAGATTGTTGCCAGCAAGTCTCAGTTCCCTCAGTCCGGCTAGTTGCCTCAACTGCGGCGGTAGCGACCCGTTCAAGTTATTTCCGCCGAGGTTCAATTGAATGACTCGGCCGTTAAGGTCACTGATGACACCGTACCATTCACGGATTGGCCGGTTGTCGAGCCAGTTTGTGTTGTTCGTCCAATTCGCGCCACCGGTTGCGCGGTAGAGCGCGATCAACACAGACCTATTCTGAGCCTCGATCCGCCTACTGCTGAAACCCTCGCCGCGTCCTCCATAGACGTCGTCTTTGCACAGCGGGCAGATAACACCGGGTTTTCCAGCCCAATAGATTAAATAACTCATGTTACGCACAGGATGAGGATAATGGTAGATTAGAGCTATGGATAAAGAGATGTTGGAACTGTACAGCGATTACCTGTTGAGTTCCTTTGGCGCCGCCACAGCGACGGGCTTGTCATCCACGGTGGAAGGCGCGGTCAGCCATGACCAAGTAACGCGCTTTCTGTCGAGGGAAGACTATGACTCCAAAACCCTATGGGAACAGGTCAAGCCGATGGTGCGCGCCATGGAACAGCCGGATGGGGTACTGATCTTTGATGACACCATCCAGGAAAAGCCCTATACGGACGAGAACGAACTGATTAGCTGGCATTTCGACCATAGCAAGAACCGTTCAGTCAAGGGAATTAACCTGCTCAACTGCATGTATTACGCTGGGGGCGCAGCGGTTCCCGTGGCCTACGAACTCATCCGAAAACCGCTGGTGTACCGCGATGAGAAGACCGGCAGGCACAAGCGTAAGAGCGAAGTCACCAAGAATGAACTGATGCGCCGGATGTTGAGAGTCTGTCAGCGCAATCAGTTGCAATATCGCTACGTGCTGGCTGACAGTTGGTTTTCCGCCAAGGAGAACCTGGACTTCATACGCTGGGAACTGGACCGGCATTTCATTGTTGCGCTCAAGTCGAATCGGACGGCTGCATTGAGCTATGAAGGGAAGCTGCAGGGCAACTTCTCCCGCATAGACTCGCTGGACTTGCCAGAACATCAAGCGGTGCAGTGCTGGCTGAGGGGGTTGGAGTTCCCGGTCCGGCTCGTTCGCCAAGTCTTTACAAACAAGGATGGCAGCACCGGGACATTGTATCTGGCCTCAAGCGATCTGGACTGCGATGGACCAACCATCTGCGCGATCTACCAGAAACGGTGGAAAGTGGAGACCTTTCATTAAGACGCTCAAGTCCAATGCCGCCCTTGCCAAGTCGCCTACCAGGACGGAGCGCACCCAAAGCAACCACTGTTTCATGTCCATCTATGCGGCCTTCCGGTTGGAAGGACTCCGGTTGAAGCATGGAATGAACCACTTTGCCTTGAGAGCCAGGCTCTATCTCAAGGCCATCCGCCATGCTTTCGATGAACTCCAACTCCTTAAGGCTGCGTAACATCAGTTAAATAAGCGATTCCCGGCAAAAGGCCAAGAAGCAACCAGAAGATGAGAATACCGACGTTGATTTCCTTCGTCGGAATTATCTGCTCCGAGCAAGAACGACAGGTAAGCAAAGTCCTCTCCTCCCCTTTGTGCCGGTTTGCTTTCTTCATGGGGGGTTAAGATTGTACCACTTTGGGCAACTTGGCGCTGTCCATCCCGACCAAGAATCCCTGCGCTATATTGCATGTATAATAAGAACCTAATAACCGATAGGAAGAAACCGCCAATGCAGCAACCTTACGAACAACCAAGCTCGGCAGTGGCGGATTACCGGCAGCAGTCCCGCTATTTCCTGGACAAGAGCCGGGAGTACCTGGCCGAGGACGACTTGCACCAGGCGTCGGAAAAGGGTTGGGGTGCGGCGGCGTGGATGGCAAAAGCCGTGGCCGAGCGGCAGGGCTGGCAGTACCAAAAGCACGACGAGTTCTTTGACGTGATGTATCGGGCGGAGCGCGCCATTGGAGAATGGGATATAGCTACGCTGACGGCTGTGGCCAACACGCTGCATGGCTATTTCTACCGGCGCAAAAGGTTCCTTCACGCCGACGACATCAGCCGCCACTTGGACCGGATGGAGGTCCTGCTGGACTTGTTGGAGCCGCTGACCCGAACCTGACCGGTCCGCCCCTGGGCTGCACCCGTCGTACTGAAAGCTGACAGCATAAACTATCAACTTTCAGATATTGGCCGGTGTCCCTCAGCGCGGGCGCAGCTCATAGCGGTAGCCCTTGGCCTCTCCCCGCTCGGGCAGGGGCGGTTGCTCCTTGGCCTTGTAGCGGTAATTGGGGTCGTCATTCACCTTGGGGCCAATGGTGCTCCGTAATACGCCAATCCCCTCGACGTCGAACTCCACCACGTCGCCGGGTTGCAGGAAACGGGCCGGCTCTATTCCCTTGCGGATGGCCTCGCCGATGGAGCCGCCGCCCACGGTGCCGCAGCCCAGCACGTCCCCGGGGGCAATACGGCTGTCTTTGGATGCCCGCTCCACCAAGGAACCCCAGGTATGGTAGGAGACCCCGCCATCGCTATCCTTCACCCAGTAGTCGCCGTTGACCCGGGCCGAGCATTTTACGTGCAGGCGTCCGTCGCGGATATAGGGAGCCAACTCGTCGGTGGTGACCAGCCAGGGGCCCAGGGTGGAGGCCGAGTCCTTGCCCTTGGCCGGGCCCAGGCCCACCGCGCTTTCGTCCCGCTGAGTGTCCCGGCAACTCCAGTCGTTGAAGATAAGGAAACCGGCAATGTAGTCCAGGGCGTCGGCCTCGGCCACGTCGCTGCCATTCTTGCCGATGACACAGCCGATTTCCAGTTCGTAGTCCAGCATCTCCGAGGCCGAGGGATAGGGCACCTGTTCGTCGGGGCCGAAGATACGCAGCGGGCTGGAGAAGTAGAAGATGGGCATACGATACCAGGCCTCTTCTCTAACCCGGGTGCCCTGGGCGGTGGCGTGCTCCTCGTAAATCATGAAGTCCCGCACCGTGGGCGGCTGGAGAATTGGGGAGCGCAGCCGTGCGCCCGCCAGGGGCAGCCCCGGAGTGCCCTGTTCCCGGGCCAAGGCGTCGCGCACCTGGTCGAGGGATGACTCTCCCAGGTTGAGCAGGGCGTGGACATCCCGGAGGGACTGCCCCAACCCCAACAATGCCGATACGTCCAGGATTTGGTCGTCTTTCAGGACACCGCAACGGGGCCCGGCCCCGGTGTCGTAAGTCAACAGTTTCATCAGTCCCCTTCCTTCATCGGCCCACCCTGGGGTGAGGCCATAGCTACCTAAACCATGTGGGACTAGAGTAAGGCGATACGCGAAATGCTGTCAAGGAAGGCTTTAGGGAGCGCAGGGCCTTTTGATTGCGGTGGGACCAGCCGACCGCACAATGCCACCCAACCCCCTGGATTCCCGCCTTCGCGGGAATGACGGGCTGAAAGGCGGGAAGACGGGAAGACGAGCTAAGAGACGGGAATGACGGCTGAAAAAGTTGGTCTCGCGGGAAGGTCGAAAGCTCCTGAGGCCTCTGGCAAAGGCATTCAATTCTTGGTGGAATCAGCGGACCGGAGACGGGTACCCAAGTCGCAGATTCGCGCTACTCCACCCCGTCATACCCGCCCATTACCCTGTCATTCCCGCGAAAGCGGGAATCCAAGAATGGCGCGACGGTTAGACAATGGAAGAGACCGAGGGTGGCCGACGGCTTTTGGCAACACGGTAGAGGCGCTCCGCTATGCGCCCTGCCCGGTTGCCAGACGCCCGGCGGTTAGCCGTCGCCCAGCACCACCGGGTTGCGGAGGGTGCCAATCTCGGGAATCTCTATCTCCACCACGTCCCCCGGGTGGAGTTGCTCCACCGCTCCGGGAGCGCCGGTCAGGATTAGGTCGCCCGGGTGGAGGGTGGCAAACTGGCTGATGCCGCTGACGATGGCGTAACAGTCGTAGGTCATGCCCGAGGTGCTGCCCCGGTCGTTCTCCTTGCCGTTGAGCCGGGTAATAATCTCCACGTTTTGCGGGTCAAGGTCGGTCTCAATCCAGGGGCCCACTGGCCCGAAGGTGTCGCAGCACTTGCGACGCCAGTTGGACAGGTCGGCGGACCAGGAACCCTCGCTGCTCACGTCGTTGGCGCAGGCGTAGCCCAGGATGAAGTTGGGGGCCTGCTCCGGGGTCACCCGGCGGGTGGGTTTGCCGATGACGATTACCAACTCGCCCTCGTAGTGGATGTAGTCAGCCTCGGGCGGCAGGGATATGGAGTCCTCGGTGCCAATCAGGCAGCCCACGCCCTTGTGCCAGGGGCGGAACTCCGCCGAGTCACGCCGGATGCGCTCGGCGTCCAGGGCGTTTTCCTGGTGTGCAACGTGGGCGGCGTAGTTGAGGCCAATGGCCCAAAAGCTGGTGGGCTGGGTGGGCGGCAGCAGCTTCACCTGGGACAGGGGATAGGTGGCCTGGGTAACGGTGTGTTCACCGAAGATGCTGCCCTGGATGGCCCGGACCTGGTCTCCCTCCACCAGACCGTAGCTGTCCCAATCGTTGACCCGAAACCTGGCAATTTTCATCTCTCCTCCTTTCTCCTCCTTGTTACGGCGTTGCGGCGCGACTGCATCCGTCCAAGACCTGTACTTGAATCGGCGCGGGATGAGCGGTGGTAAGCCCCTAGTGAATCAGCTCAGCCAGACGGTCCAGCGTGGGCAGAAGGGTATCACCCTGGGCCGAAGGCAGGGTGAACAGCACCCGGGAGACGCCGTCCTGCTCCATGCGGGCCACCACCTCTGGGTCGGGCCGGACCCCGAATACGCTTACCGGCAGGGTAGAGGGGTCCCGTCCGGCCTCCTGGGCTTGCCGATGCAGCAGGGCAATCTTCTCTGCCAGGCTGGGGCCGGAACCGGGACGTCCTCCAATGGGCATCCAGCCGTCGCAGAACTCAACCACCCGGTCGAAGGTGGTTGCGCCATCGCCGCCCATGAAGATGGGTGGGTGGGGTTGTTGCACCGGCTTGGGGTAGGACCAAATTTTGTCGAAGTTGACGTATTCCCCGTGGAACTCGGCCTCGTCCTGGGTCCAGATTTGTTTCATGGCCAGGATGTTTTCCCGCAGCACCCGCCAGCGGCGGCGGAAATTGGCGCCGTGGTTCTCCATCTCCTCGGCGTTCCAGCCCCCGCCGATGCCGAAGAAGAACCTGCCGTTGGAGAGCCGGTCCACGCTGGCGACCTCCTTGGCGGTGACAATGGGGTCGCGCTCAATGACCAGGCAGATTCCCGTTCCCAGGCGCAAGGTGGTGGTGGCCGCAGCCGCGGCCATGATGGCGACAAAGGGGTCGTAGGTATGCCAATACTCTTGGGGCAGGTCGCCCCCGCCGGGCCAGGGACTGCGGCGGCTGGCCGGAATGTGGGTGTGCTCTGGGAACCAGAGGGACTCAAACCCCCGTTCCTCCACCGCCCGGGCCAGATCGTCCGGGCGGATACTGTAGTCGGTGGGGAACATGTAGACACCGTATTCCATAACGCCTCCTGGTGGCTGACGAGAGGTGGTGGTTGGGTTTGCCTGCGGTGGCCTGACCCAACAAACAAGTGCAGCTTTAGCTGGCCCGCTGATTATATGCGTAGGGCGGAACCCATGACAACCAAACCCGATGGCCCACCAGGGCAATCGCATATTGGAATGTGAGGGACCGTCATTCCCGCGAAGGCGGGAATCCAGGGGGCTTGTACTGGCCGGGGCCTTTAGACTCTTCGCTCGGCTCAGAGCCTGCACTGCGCGAAGGCGGAGTGGTGACCTCAAAGACCCTGGCGCGGGGGAGTTTCAACCCCGGCAGAGGCCCCGGCCCTATGGTATGATGCCCCTTAATGATAGGGAGGTTAGCTCATGGCTACCGCTGACTACTCGGCGCTGGACCGCCCCGAAATCTCCATGAACTCCTTCTACCCCCGGAGCTTCTGGACCCCAACCCCGGGAGGGGCCGAAGACCACGTCGTTCCCGTGACCGAGGACATAACTCTGTCCTGCCGCTTCTTTCCCGTGGGCCAGGCCAACCCCACCGTGCTGTTTTTCTACGGCAACGGCGAGACCGTGCCCGACTACGACAGCATTGCGCCCCTGTACCAACGGCTGGGCGTCAACTTCTTCGTTGCCGATTACCGGGGTTACGGAGCCAGCGGCGGGTCCCCCACTTTTACCGCCATGCTTGCCGATGCCCACAAAGTGCTGGATGCGGTGCGGGAAATGCTGGCCGCCGGTCGGTTTACCGGCCAGACCTACGTGATGGGCCGCTCCATGGGGCGACACCCGGCCTTCGAGTTGGGGGCCAACCGGGCCGACGACCTGGCGGGCATGATTATTGAAAGCGGCCGTCCCAACCTGGGCCAGTTCGCCCGGGGGCTGGAACCCCAACACGCCCAGGACCTGGAAACCGATTACGGCAACAAGGTGCGCTCCATCAACCTGCCGGTGCTGGTCATTCATGGCGAATGGGACGAACTGGCCCCGGTGGAACACGCGGTGGAGATGTACCACGCCTTCCCCTCGCCGAACAAGCGGCTGCTGACCATACCCGGCGCGGGACATAATGACCTTCTGTACCGAGGCATAAACGAGTACTTCGCGGCCATCGGGGAGTTTGTGGGGCCGCCGGTAAGGACGTAGAAGCGCGGAGGTGGTCCGACCTGGCCCGGTTCCCGGTTCCCGGTCTTCCTAACATGTCATTCTGAGGAAGCACGACGAAGAATCTAAGGGCGAACTGGGTTCAGGGCATGGACTTTAGATTCTTCGCCTTCGGCTCAGAATGACAATGTGGGAAGGTGGCCCAGAATGACAGTGCAGGGAAGCCGGGCATGAACAACGTAGGCTTCCCGCGCCCACCCATCTTCTGGTATCTTAAGTCTAATTAGCGCAGCCTATCCCCAGGGGATAAACGCCAGCAGGAGCAGTTGTATGACCAGCGCCGTTCCTTTGCCCCGAGGCGACATCATCCAGCAGTTGGATGGCACCTACGAGCTATTTCCCCTTCCCACCGACCAGGATACTCTCTACGGCATCATTCGTGACTGCCTGGAGGAATGGGAGCATGTCCGCATTGGTATGCTGGTCCCGGGGGCGGTCTGGGAAATCAAACCTCCGAGAGAACCGCGCATTGGCTTCCTGGACGGGTACGTGACGGTGGACTTTGAAGAGTGGCACCTGCACCTGTGCATCGGGGAGTCGAAATCGGCCCCGCCCGAGGTCGCCCGGCAACGGCGGACCAGCCGGGCCGAGTTGTACCGCCGGTTGAATCCCGACCAACAACCCACTTCCTGGGGGTTCCGCCTGTTCAACGGCGGCGGCCAGCAACAGATAACCGTTCTCCTGCCCAACCCCCACCTGGACGAACAGCAGAATTACGAAGAGCAGCCAGTCTGGGACCGCCTGTACCTGTGGGACCGTTTGCGCCAGAAGTACCTGTCCCAAGGGACTGACCCGCAGGACCGCTCCGCGCCCAGGTTCTTTCATGGTTAACGGCCCGCACCCACTGGCCGAGAGCATGGCCCAGTTACAGGAGTTGGGCAGCTACTTTGCCCTCCCCCACCGGCAGCCCGGACAGGTGGGTTGGAGTCCAGCCAGGGACCTGTTCCACGCCGACGACCAGCGTCTCGATGAGTTGGTGATGGCCTACGGGGAAAGGGCTTGGTCCAGCGCCAATCGTCATGTGGCGGGCTCCGCCTTTATGTCCGCCTACCTGAGCCGGGTGGTCTTTCCCGTGGTGGGCCAGTTTGTTCAGGTGCGCCGGGTGCCCGATGTATCCCTGGGAAATCTATCCTTTCATTGGAACGGGCTCGGTGTCGACGCCACCGGCCTGGACCGTCTCTCCTTTGCCGTTTTGCCCACCGACCCGGCGGCGGACCACCCCGATGCGCTGGTGGCGCCCAATGCCGCCGCCCTTTACGCCCAGCTAAAGGAGTGGGTGTTCCAGGAGAACCTGGAGATTGTAATTGCGGCCCTGCGCCGGGCAACAAGGGCCAGCCTCAAAGTATCGCAGAACTCCGTGGCCGCCGCATTCTCCCAGGTGTTCAACCGCCTGTACGCCACCACTGGCCGTCCGGGGGAAGTGGTACGGATAGCAGATGCTTTCTTCTCCGATCCGGCTTCCCCCATATACGGGCAGTTGACCATGGAAGAGTTCCAGCACCAGGGTCGCAGGGGGTTCTTCTCGCGGCGGGCCGGGTGTTGCCTGTGGTGGCGGTCGCCGCGTTCCCACGACTACTGCTCCAATTGCATATTGCTGTCCCGGGAAGAGCAGGACCAACGCTTTCAGGAGATGCTGGACGGGCCACGCTGACCCTTGGCGTTACCCTCCAGCCCGCCCCTTTCTCTTTTAGGGGAGGGCACTGGCCCTGAAGGGGTAAGGGCCGCACAGCAACACTGCTGCAAAGGCCGTAATCCAAGGCCACCAACCGTCATTCCCGCGAAAGCGGGAATCTAGGGGGTGACGACGTACCCCCAGCGGAGAAAGGCGAGGCGGATAGATGACCTACAACAACCGAGTGCTAATTCTGGGGCGGGACCAGGAGTTTGTGGACCTGATATCCCAGACGTTGGAGGGCAGCGGTTGCATCGTGACCACCACGCTGAGCGACGGCAACGCCATCGACCTGGTCTCTTCTTCCGAGTATGGAGCCCTGTTAATCGACGACGATTTGGACCGGGCCGCCCAGCAGTACGTGGCTACCGAGGCCCGCAACCAGGACCCGGAGTTGCCGATTATTCTGGTCAAGGGGCCGGAGGCGGTGCTGACGCAACTCCGGCAGGCGGGAATGCGGGTCTAGGATACTTCTCCCGCGGCCCAGGCCCGGATTAAGTGGTGGGCGATGGCGATGGGTTCCGGGATGGCCAGGCGCTCGCTCTGACCTTCCAGGGCCAGCAGCACCTCCCCCCGGTCAAACCACTGCACGTCGGTCATTTCATCGTCGTCCATATTGATGTCGGTGGTGGCCGCCTCGGCGTGGCAGCCAATCATCAACGACGACGGGAAGGGCCAGGGCTGGGAGGAATGGTAGCGGACGTTCTTGACCTGAATTCCAGCCTCCTCCATGATTTCCCGGGCCACCGCTTCCTCAATGGTCTCGGCCTGGTCCATGAACCCGGCCAGGGCCGAGTAGCGGTTCGTGGCGGCCAGGCGTCCCCGGGACTGGCCCAGCAGGCAGCGGTCTTGGTCGTGGACCACGGTGATGACCACCGGATCGGTCCGGGGAAAGTGCTCGGTGGAGCATTGGGGGCAGACTCGCTTCTGCCCGCCCCGCAGTATCTCCGTGGGGTGGCCGCACACCGAGCAAAACCCGTGGCGGTTGTGCCAGTTCAGTTGCGCCCTTCCCTGGGCCAATATGCCCGCCTCCGGCCCGCTTACCTGCTGCGCGGCGGCGCGGGCGTCCTCGAAACGGAAGCTGCCACCCTCTTGGATTTGCCGTCCCAGGGCCTCGTTGCCGGTCAGGTCAACCACGAAATGGGTGGCGCCATCCAACATGCCCAGGAACAGGGCCGCCGGACCGTCGCCCCCCTGCCGCAAATCGGCCAGGCCCACCCAGCCTAGACCCGGCTCGCCGTCGTCGGTTATGAGCACGGCGTGGCCCAGCATGGGCAGGAACTTGCTGGAAGGATTGTTGGCCTGGCTCCTAATCCAGTCTTCATCGCGGCGTTCCCGTTCCCCGCGGTCCAGCGGATTGTCGGCAAAAATATGTGGCTTCATCAATGGTTCTGTCTCCTTAATGCTGACCTCTGGTTGGGCTGGTACGACGGTGCGCGTATCGAGGGGTGACTCACCCATCCCAACCTTCCCTCGTGAAGAGGGGAAGGGCCTTAATCACTCTTTGAGGCACAAATCCAGGGTCTTTCGATTGTCATTCTGAGCGGAGCGAAGAATCTAAATTGGTGGGTGTCATAACCCCTTTTGCAACCGGAGCACTTTAGATTCTTCGTCGCAAGCTCCTCAGAATGACAGCTAAGGAAGGAAGCCCGATCCAAGGGGCTGCCTAGCTTCGGCGTGGAAAATCAAAAGACCCTGGGCACAAATCCTCCCTCTTGACGAGGGTTAGCGATGGGGTATGCCCTTCCTCTAAGCCGGAACTTCACACGCCTGGCGCAGCCACTCCCGGTCGCCGTCGCCCAGCATGGGGCCGATGGTTTCCCAGACCCGATGGTGGTAGCCGTCCAGCCAGGCCTTCTCCGCCGCCGCTAGCTGTTCCCAGTCAATCAGCGCCCTATCGAAGGGGATCAGGGTCAGCGGTTCCAGTTGGAGCCAGCGCCGCCCGTCCGGGTGCTGGGGCAACTCTTCCTCGGGGGCGACCACGTACAGGTTCTCCAGGCGGACGCCGCCCCAACCGCCTTCGTAGTAACCCGGCTCGTTGGAGACAATCATTCCCACCTGGAAAGGCTCGTCTGCGCCCCGGGGGGTAATCCGCTGCGGGCCTTCATGGACGTTGAGGAAGGCCCCCACGCCGTGGCCGGTACCGTGGCCGTAGTCCAGCCCCGAATTCCAGAGGAAAGTGCGGGCCAAGGCGTCCAGGGCGACGCCGCCCGTTCCCTCCGGGAACTTCTGCATTGCCAGGTTGATGTGGCCCCGCAGCACCAGGGTATAGACTTCCTTCTGCCGCTGGGTGGGCGAGCCGATTATCACGGTGCGGGTGTCGTCGGTGGTGCCGCCCAGCATTTGCACCCCGGAGTCCACCAGGAAAAGCTCCCCTAGCTGCAACTCCACCTCCGGGCTGGCGTCGCCGTAGTGGACGATGGCCCCGTTGGCCCCGGCGGCGGCGATGGTGGTAAAGCTGAGGTCGTAGAAGCCGTCCTCGCTGGCGTACTCTTCGTGGAGCATGTCGCTGTAGCCCAGCTCGCTGATGCGCCCTCCACCTTTGATGGTGTCCTCCAGCCGCTTCAGGCTGCGTACCTTGGCGGCCCCGGCGTGCCGGTGGGACGCCCGGCTGGCGGCGACCTCGGCCTCGTTCTTGAGGGCCTTCAGCAGCACCACCGGGTTGGGCCTTTCGTGCAGCCGCTGTTCCGGGGAAAGGAGCAGCCGGGTGCCCATGGTGGCGCCCGAAGGATCGAGCCAGACTGCGCCGGTGGCCTCGGCCCCCACCTGGCGCATCGCTTCCGCGTAGGCTTCGTAGGGCTGAAACTCAATCAGCGATGCCAGGGACTCCTGTATCTCTTGTGGAGGAGTAACCCGAGTGAAGCAGGTGGCGCGCTCCGGCTCGATGACCAGGTAGCCCTCGAACACCGGGTTGTAGGCGATGTCGCTGCCCCGCAGGTTGGTCACCCAGGCTATCTCGTCCAGCTTGGTCATAACCAGCAAGCGGGTACCCGCCGATTCCATCTCCTTCCTGACCTTGGCAAGTTTTTCCGCCACGTCGCAGCCGGTCACTTCGCCGGACAGGGAGTAGATTGGATTGCTGGGCGGCGGGGGCTGGTCATCCCAAATGGCGTCCACCAGATTTTCGGAGATGGGCGCCAGCTTGGAGTCGGGGGAGCGCAGGGCGGCGGCGTAGACGGCGTGGGCCTGGGTGGAGACCACGAAGGGGTCGAAGCCGACGGTGAGACTGCCCCGCTGGCTTTCCAACTCGGTTAGCCACTGGCTCAGGGAGTATTCCCCGGACAGCCCCAGCTTATGCACCCGGAAGTTGTCCGGGTCCACCTCGTTGTCGGCCTGTATATAGTACCGGGAGTCCACGAATAGGTGGTTCCCCTCCGGAGAGATTAGCGCATCTCCAGCCGAGCCGGTGAAGCCGGTTATGGCCGTGCGGCGGCGGGTATATTCGGGCACGTACTCGTTCAGGTGGGCGTCGGAGGAGAGCACCAGATAGGCGTCCACCTGGTGTTCGGCAAGGCGGTCGTACAGCCTCTGCAATCTTTGGGAGATGCCCTCTTTGTCTATAGCCATGATTGTCAATGCTCCGCTATGAAGTTTCTGCCGTCATGCCCCTAATGGGAACCAGAGCCGTGATGATTATAGCAGCAGTCTTGGGGGTTCCGTTTGCCGATGGGCAATACCCCATGCTAACATACCGGAATCTTGTCCCAAAGCCAATATGAGATGTTACCTAATTATTTATCTGACGAAATTCATCGACGTTATCAAACTCGTACCAGAATTCGATATCCAGGTCAGAACCCACCGTGTGGAAAAAGGGCAAGCCGAGCCGCATGGCCGGTGGAGAAGCATCCTTTTCGGTTAGTTTTTTCAGTGCTGCGACAATTGCAGGGGAACAGTTGTGGAAACTTACGATGTCATCGACCTTTACCCCATACCCGCATATTGACCCTCCAAATTTGAACGCCACTCCTGGCAGTTCGTGTTCACGGATTGCTGCTCGAATCGAACGGGCAGACTCTCCAATGATCGGCGCAATTTCGCTCGTTAGCAACCCCGCGCGCGGTTCGACCATCCATGCCCGACGGCCTATGTCGTCAGAAATCTCTGGTATTTTCATTGTGCTTCCTCCCAAAGTAGTAACTCATGTTACGCACAGGATGAGGATAATGGTAGATTAGAGCTATGGATAAAGAGATGTTGGAACTGTACAGCGATTACCTGTTGAGTTCCTTTGGCGCCGCCACAGCGACGGGCTTGTCATCCACGGTGGAAGGCGCGGTCAGCCATGACCAAGTAACGCGCTTTCTGTCGAGGGAAGACTATGACTCCAAAACCCTATGGGAACAGGTCAAGCCGATGGTGCGCGCCATGGAACAGCCGGATGGGGTACTGATCTTTGATGACACCATCCAGGAAAAGCCCTATACGGACGAGAACGAACTGATTAGCTGGCATTTCGACCATAGCAAGAACCGTTCAGTCAAGGGAATTAACCTGCTCAACTGCATGTATTACGCTGGGGGCGCAGCGGTTCCCGTGGCCTACGAACTCATCCGAAAACCGCTGGTGTACCGCGATGAGAAGACCGGCAGGCACAAGCGTAAGAGCGAAGTCACCAAGAATGAACTGATGCGCCGGATGTTGAGAGTCTGTCAGCGCAATCAGTTGCAATATCGCTACGTGCTGGCTGACAGTTGGTTTTCCGCCAAGGAGAACCTGGACTTCATACGCTGGGAACTGGACCGGCATTTCATTGTTGCGCTCAAGTCGAATCGGACGGCTGCATTGAGCTATGAAGGGAAGCTGCAGGGCAACTTCTCCCGCATAGACTCGCTGGACTTGCCAGAACATCAAGCGGTGCAGTGCTGGCTGAGGGGGTTGGAGTTCCCGGTCCGGCTCGTTCGCCAAGTCTTTACAAACAAGGATGGCAGCACCGGGACATTGTATCTGGCCTCAAGCGATCTGGACTGCGATGGACCAACCATCTGCGCGATCTACCAGAAACGGTGGAAAGTGGAGACCTTTCATAAGACGCTCAAGTCCAATGCCGCCCTTGCCAAGTCGCCTACCAGGACGGAGCGCACCCAAAGCAACCACTGTTTCATGTCCATCTATGCGGCCTTCCGGTTGGAAGGACTCCGGTTGAAGCATGGAATGAACCACTTTGCCTTGAGAGCCAGGCTCTATCTCAAGGCCATCCGCCATGCTTTCGATGAACTCCAACTCCTTAAGGCTGCGTAACATCAGGTAGTAATTTCATTGTAAACCCGAAAAATCGGAAACTTGTCGGAAAACAGGAGCAAAACAGATGAATTTGCGAGGGTTCATTATTGTCACGTGGACACAACCCTCAAGACTCATTCCAATGCTAGTGCAGTGAGGGATACCCATGTATTCACCCGAGGACATTCATTACAAGCTTGAAGAACTAGAACGATTGATTCGGGATTTCGACGGCTACGAACTTCGCAATCTTGAAGGCTTCATGACACAGACGGCCGATACCCTTCGGGTAATCCGTAGGGATTTAGCTGAGACCAAATCCAAAGCTGATGGTGTGAAGGCGCATATTGATTTGGAGAGGAACCGACTCACCCGGGATGCGGCAATCCGCAATATTTCAAAGATTGTGAAAGAGTGGGGATTCCCGCTAGTGGGCTTGGCACATGGCGATGATGTCACTGAGTTGGCGCATTTCTTATTCACGGGAGACTGGCTCAACAAGAGCGACCTTGAATCCTTCTTCGACACTGACCTTTTGTTGACCGTTTTGTTCGATAGTGGTCTTCCGTTGTTCATCGTGGTCGAGATCTCATTCCTAATCGAGACTGATGATATTGAAAGAGCGGATGTCAATGCTTTTGTATTGCAAAATATTACTGGGGTATATTCTTGTGGGGCAGTAATCGGGTGTGACATCATGCCGGACGCGGCGGAGAAGATCAACGCCGACGATACAATGCTCCTATACTGCATACCCGATAGAGAAGTATTCGGGAAGCACGGCTGAATTTACCGGAATCATCACGACCACCAAGGTTGTTTACCACCCGACCTACTCCTGATGGAAGACCTCGCCCTGCTGCCATACTTCGTCAGCCTGGCCCCGACTCTTACCAGCGAGGGCGACAACGTTGGGAAGCCCGGAGAAGTGTTCCCGCTCCTCCAACTGCTCCCAGGTCAAGGATTGTCGGTGTCCAGAAGTATCATTGGAGGTATTGTATTTCCCGGCCAGCGCGTCGTAGCGCGGGTCGTGGTCATATTCCGCTGCCCGGAACTTGCCCCTCCAGCGCGAGGCGAAGGACGGCGCACGTGCCCCCGTATCTTCCCTTAGTACTACAGTTGCAGATTGAAAACGACTAGGATTGGGGCAATCAACGGGTGGTGAGGTGAGGCTGTGGCAGTGCATGGGGATGGGGTGGCAGAGGTCGCCCGGTGGGCTGAGGGTATCGACCGGGTACACGAGTGCATTGCGGGGCGGTTCCGGCGTCCCGAACCACGTCGACGATCGCTGGACTATCTGAAAGGGCTGCTCAGTCCGGTGGAGCGCAAGAACGGCTGGCAACTGGCGGAGCAGGCCGGGGACGCCACACCCTATGGGGTGCAGCATCTGCTGTCAACCTACATTTGGGACGCGGACCTGGTTCGCGATGATCTCAGGGACTACGTGGTGGAGCACCTGGGCGACGCCAACGGGGTGTTGGTGGTGGACGAGACTGGGTTTCTGAAGAAGGGCAACAAGTCTGTGGGGGTGCAGCGTCAGTACAGCGGCACGGCGGGACGGATCGAGAACTGCCAGATTGGGGTATTCTTGACCTACGCTACTGCCAAGGGGAGGACCCTGCTGGACCGGGAGCTTTACCTGCCTCAGGTGTGGGCCGATGACCAGGAACGCCGGGAGGAGGCTGGCGTGCCGGAGCAAGTGGCGTTTCGCACCAAGCCGCAACTGGCCCGGCGGATGCTGGAACGGGCGGTGGAGTCGGGAGTCCCCTTCGGCTGGGCCACCGGGGACGAGGTCTACGGCAATGACCGCAACCTGCGGCTGTGGCTGGAGCGGCGGGACGTTCCTCACGTGCTGGCCATCAAGAGCAATGAGAAGTTGTGGGCTGGGACGGACCAGGGTCCGCGCCAAGTGCGGGCTGACCGGCTGGCGTCTGGGGTTGAAGAGTCGGGCTGGGTCCGGCTGAGCGCCGGTGATGGGGCCAAGGGTCCTCGGGTCTACGACTGGGCCTTGGTGGATATTCGGCCCCTGAGAGAACCTGGCAAGGGGTACTGGCTGCTGGCCCGGCGCAGCGTGGCCAAGCCCGAGGAACTGGCCTACTACGTGTGCTACGGCCCGACGGGAACAGCCCTGGAGGAACTGGTGCGGGTGGCCGGAACCCGGTGGGCCATTGAGGAATGCTTTGAGGAGGCCAAGGGACAGGTGGGACTGGACCAATACGAGGTGCGCCGGTGGGACGGCTGGTACCGGCACATCACCCTGGCGATGCTGGCCCACGCCTACCTGGCGGTGGTACGGCGCCAGGCATCGTCGCCGGGACGTCTGGGAGAAAAGGGGGCTGCCCCAGTTTGGAGGAAAGGCTGATACCGCTGACGGTGCCCGAGGTTCGGCGGTTACTCTACCGGCTGATATGGAGACACCACCCTACGGACGAATCAGTGCTGCGGTGGTCTCAGTGGAGACGGCGGCACCAAGCAACGGCCCGGCGCTGTCATTACCGACGCCGCCTGAAACTCCTCACCACATATCTGCAACTGTAGTATTAGAGGGTGTGTGAAAAGCAGGTTGGAGTTATGGTAATCTACGGGGATGACAAGAAAACCGTATCCCACCGACCTGACCGATGCCCAATGGGAAGAGTTGGCCCCGTTGCTCCCGCTGGCCAAACCTGGGGGACATCCGCGCACCATAGACTTGCGGGAAGTGATAAACGCCATCCTCTACGTCCTGCGAAGCGGCTGCTCCTGGCGTATGTTGCCCCATGACTTCCCGCCCTGGGGCAGCGTATGGTGGTACTTCCGCCGCTGGCGGAAAGCTGGCGTATGGGAACAAGTCCACGAGGCCCTGCGCCCTAAGGTCCGGGAGTCAGAGGGACGGGAACCCGGTCCTTCCGCCGCCATCATTGACAGCCAATCGGTGAAGACTACGGAAAAAGGGGGCCTCGCGGCTACGATGCCGGGAAGAAAGTGTGGGGACGAAAGCGGCATATCGTAGTAGACACTATGGGTTTGCTGCTGGACGTAGTGGTGCATCCAGCGAATATCCAGGACCGGGACGGGGCCAAGCTGGTCATCAGCAAGCTGACCGGCCGGTTTCCCCGGCTGGAACTGGTCTGGGCCGACGGCGGTTATGCCGGAAAGCTGGTTGAGTGGGTCCGCGACTTTGCGGGCTGGACGCTGGAGATTGTCAAGCGGCCCCGGGAGAGCCCTGGTTTCGAGGTCCTGCCTCGAAGATGGGTGGTTGAACGCACACTGGCCTGGCTGGGCCGGTCCCGGAGGCTGAGCAAGGACTACGAAACTCTGACGGAAACCAGTGAAGCTTGGATACACATTGCGATGATTCATCTGATGCTCCGGCGGCTCAAACCAGCTTGATTGCTTTTCACACACCCTCTGAGAGACTGTTCGATAAGCGATGACAGCGACATACCCCGGGTGCGGGCGTACTGCTTGGCTATCGGGACCAGTTCGGCATCCACGGTAATGGTGAGCTTTTGTTTCATCGTAACTCGTTGCCCTATTGCTTCGTATCCTGACAACATACCCAAGTGACAGTTTCCATCCCCCAACAACCCCCGGTCAATGGCTGGAGGACTCTACGGACGCAACGCCTCCCCCAAGAACTCCCGCATCACCCCGGCCACTTCCTGGGGCTTGTGGTACCCGATGTCGTGGACGGTTTCGGGGATCCAACGCACCTGGCAGTCGGCGATGGCTTCCGCTGCCGCCGCGACCCGCTGCTGTTTTACCAGGGCCCGCTCCGAGTTGGCCCGTTCCGGCAACGCCCCGGCTGGGATGATGATGGTGGGGCAGGCGACCGTTGGGTAGGACTGGGACGCCGGTTCCTCCCACATGGCCTGCATCACCTGGAAATGGTTCTCCGGGCGCAGAATATCCTGTATCTGTCCAGCCTCGTCCTCGTACACCATGGTCTGGACAATGCGTTCAATTTCGTCATTCCAGCAGAAGGAAAGCTGGACTCGCAGCCGGTCCAGGAACTGCTGGCGGGTGCCGGACACGTCCCGGGGCCTAACCCGGGCCCGCACTTCCCCCCAGGTGGTGGTATCCTCGGTGTCCCGGGAGGTGCCTCCATCCAGCAGCCCCAGGGCTGTGGCCCGGTAGGGGTGTCGCGCGGCCACGTTGAGGGCCACGGTGGCTCCCCAGGAATGCCCAAAGACCGCGGCCCGGGAGATGTCCAGGTGGTCCATCAGCCCCACCACGTCCTGGGTGAGGGTGGCCCAATCGTAGCCGCTGCCGGCCTGGGTGGTCTGGCCGTGGCCCCGCTGGTCCGGGGCGATGAGGCGGTATTGCTCCCGCAGGTGGGGAGCAATCAGGTCGTACCAATGGGCCGAGGAAGCCAACCCGTGCAGCAGTACCACCGGCGGGCCGTCGCCGCCCCAGTCCAGGTACCGGACTCGCAGGTCACCGATGTCGGCCCAATTTTCCGTGGGCGCATGGCGGGATGCTTTGGGTGTAGCCAAGGTGAACTCCTTTCGGAAGGGACTGAGTAAATCAGTAGGTCTAGCATATCCTATACACTGGGAGGCGTCTGGGCAACCCTGGAGACCGTACCTGCATCGACCTGGTAGTAAGTGGCCTGGTGTCCGAAGAATCCCCGGACGATTTCCAGGTCAGTGGTGGTTATAAAAGCCTGCTGGTAGCCGCCAATCTTTTCCAGCACCCGCCTGCGCCGACCCGCGTCCATCTCCGACAGCACATCGTCCAGCAGCACCAGCGGTTCGTCATCCCGGGCTGCCGCCAGGTAAGCGGCCTCGGCCAGTCGCAGGGTCAGGGCCAGGGTGCGGGCTTCGCCCCGGGAGGCGAAGGTGCTCATGTCCAATCCGTTGACCAGCAGCGTGAAATCGTCCCGGTGCGGGCCGGACGCGGTGGCGGCGGTAGCCAATTCCCGCCGTCGAGAGGCGGCCAGGGCTTCCCGGAACTGGACTTCGGTAGCTGGCAGGTCCTCACCCGGGGGTACGCTGGGGTGGTAGTCCAGCAGAAAGTCATGGTCCGACCCGCCCAGGTGCTGGTGGTGGGTGGCGCACAGGCTGGAAAGCAGGTCCATAGCCTCCCGACGCCGCCAGGTCAACCAGGCCCCTTCCCGCACCAGTTGGTCGTCCCAGAAGTCCAGCTCCACCGCCTCGGCCCGCCCGTCCCTTAGCAGGCGCAATAGCTGATTGCGCTGCTGCACCACCCGCTGGTAGCGCTGGAGAGTCTTGATGTATATGGGGTCAGACTGGGAGATTAGAATGTCCAGGTACCGGCGTCTGCCGCTGGGCGGTCCGTACACCAGGCCAATGTCGTCGGCGCTGAACAGCACCGCACCCACCAGTCCTACCATTTCCGCGGCGGTGCGGCGCACCCGGCTGACTCGAATCTGTTTCCGCACCGAATACCCCAGTCCGCCGCTACGGCGCGATGGCTGGATCGGGACCGCCTGGTCCGGCGGGGCGGCGCCGAAATCGGAGGTCTTCTGTGCGGGGGCGAGTCCTCCAACCGGGGCAGGCGGAGACGAGCTTGATCTCGGATGGGAGGGCACACATTGGTACCCCACGTAGACCGAGAGCCGCTCCAGACCCTTCTCCACCACGCCGCCGACCAAGGCGTGTTCTCCCGAGGCGGCGGCCTGAAAGTTGACCACCTCCCGCTCGTTCTCCGCTCGGAAGGAGCGGGCGATGGCCAGCAGATATACCGCTTCCAGCAGCGTGGTCTTACCCTGGGCGTTGCTCCCGTAGAAGACCACCACGCCGGAGGGCAGGTCCAGCTCCAGTTGGGGGAAATTTCGGAAGTTGGTCAGGTTAAGCCGCGAAAGATAGGCCAAGGACTCCAGACCCTCCTGATGGGTGGGGCCGTCAGGGTCTGTTGTATTGTAGCAGTTGGGACAAGGTTGGTTGGCGGGAGATGGGGACCTCGGTATGGATGACGTAGCACAGTCGAGAGGCCGGCGATGGGTGAGCGGGAGGTTCGCTTGGGTGGAGGAGCAATCCAGGGGGGAGTCTGCTAGTCCTTCAGTAGTATGGCTACGAACAGCAGCACCACGAAGGAGGCGATGTTGAACCCCAGCAGTCCCAGGAATACCTGGACCATCCGGTTCTCCAGGGAGTTAAACCGGGCGTCCACCGAACTCTCGAAGGAGCTAAAGCGAGAATTCATGGAGTTTTCCAGACTACCCAACCGGTCGCCCATTTGTTCGACCGCGCCTTCCAGCCGGTCGATTCTCGGGTCTTGAAGCACTTCAGGCCCCCTTGCGCCGTAAGTTCCCTCAAATATAGCTTAAAGCTGACCCCATTCCCAAGTAGCGTCTGTCAGAATAGCGAGGTATGCGGTCTGTATTTAGCTCTCGCCATCCGGTGTGCAGCCGGAGCACCACCCGTAGAAGTCCACCCGCTGGGAGGCCACCTGAAAGTCCGTTTCCTGGGAAATCAGCGTGCCCAGTTCGGCCACGGTTTCCTGTCCCATCTCGGCATCCACCACCGTGCCGCAGCCCAGACAGACCAGGTTGGCGTGGGGTTCCAGGTTGGCGTCGTAGCGGGACTGGCGTTGGAAGGGCAACTCTCGCACGATACCCACCTGCTCCAGCATGGTGAGGGTGGAGTAGAGGGTGGCGATGGTGACGTAGGGGAAGAAGGCCTTGACCCTCTCGTAGATGTCTTTGACCGAGGGGTGGTCCGCCGAGTTTACCACCACTTCGGCAATGGCCAGACGCTGCGGGGTCAGGCGGACGCCCAGGGGCCGCAACTTGGCCACCAATTGTTCTTGGGTAGTCACTAATCATTCTCCATTACGCATATTGGCGAGCGCCCAGTACCAAACTCGGTCAGCCGCATAGCCGATACAACTGGGCTGCTGCCGTTTTGTGGTCATGGAGCAATGCCTATAAACGTTTGGGGCGGGTGTGTGATCCCCGCCCCAACGAGTCACGTTACGGTTGATGTGGAAACTTGGGCAGAGGGCCTACAGGCGTCCCCCGCCTCCGGCGACCACCTCGTTGACGCCGTAGAACATGGGGTACAGCTTGGTGAAAATCTGGATTCGGGACCGGGCAGTCTCCACTACGTAGATGCGGCCCTTATCGTCCACTTCCACCGCTATGGGACCCCAGAAGTCCTTCTCTCGCTCGATGCCCTGGGCGATGGTGCGCTCCTGCCACATCTCCGGGTTGCCGCCGTCCAGTTTGGCGGTGCCCCACTTGGACAGGCTGCCCTCGCCGGTGGTCTGGGTTACGTAGCTGCCGTCGGCGTTGAAGACCTGCAAACGGTTGTTGTTCCAGTCCACCACGTAAATGGTGCCGTCATTGTCCACCGCCATGTCGGTGGGCCGGTTGAACTGGCCCTCGCCGGACCCGGAGGAGCCGAACTTCATTAGGAACTGACCGTCGGCGCTGAACTTCTGGATGCGGTCATTGCGCCAGTCGGCAACGAATATGTCGCCCTGCTGGTCCACGGTAATTCCCCAGGGCATGTTGAATTCGCCGTCGCCGTCGCCGGCCTGGCCCCACGTCATCAGGAACTGGCCGTCCTTGGTCAGCTTCTGCACCCGGTTATTGCCCGTATCCACCAGGTACAGGTTGTCGTCCTTGTCGATGGTCAACCCGGAGGGCTTGTCCCATTCACCGTCGCCGCTGCCGGGACGCTCCCACTTGTCAATGTACTCGCCATCTTCGGTGAATACGGATATGCGGTTGAGCAGCTCATCCACGACGTAGACCCTGCCTTCGCTGTCTATGGCGATGGCGGTGGGCCAGATGAGGGAGCCATCTGATGAGGAGGCTTCAGCCTCGCCCACATCGGTAACGCCCCGGGCGAATTCGCCGATGTATTCCTCATCCGGGGTGCAGATGGTTATTCGCTTGCCGTCGGGCCGGTAGTCGTAGGAGCGGTTGAGCACGTACATGGTGTTGTCTGCGCCCACGGCCATGGCCACCGGGTTGCGGAACCCGGGGCCGGAGAACTCGGCGCGACCGATGGTGTGGCTGTACTGCAAGGTAATGCCCAGTGTCTTGGTAACCATTTTCACCTCACAAATTGTGGGGATTGCGGGGCTGGAGCCGGTCTTATGGCGGTTGCAGCCCCTCTTTAACTCTTCCTGGAGCGACTCTCACACTGATGCAGATTCCCGGGGGGTGGGTTACCCCCCGGTGAGCATCCTACAGCAAGCCGTGCTTCTCGAAGTTGCCGTTGGTGATGGGCGCAGCATCCAGGCCCAACCAGTCTTCCAGCAAGTCCGTGTAGATGCTGCGGAAGTCGTTGTTGTAGTGCAGGTCGCCCTCCAGCAGCTTGCTGGGCTCCAGGGAAGGATACTCGCCGTACAGGCCGCCCTTGATCGCGTCGCCGATGACGAAGGCGGCTCCACCCGAGCCGTGGTCGGTGCCGGAGCCGTTGTCCTGGACCCGCCGGCCAAACTCGGTGAATACCAAGAGGACCACGTTGTCGCTGGCGTTGTGCTCCTTCAGGTCGTCGTAGAAGTCGGCCACCGCGGTGGAGGTCTCACCCCACAGCTTGGCGTGGGCCGCCATCTCACCGGCGTGGGTGTCGAAGCTGTTGTAGGGAGCGGTGGTGTACAGGACCCGCGTCCCCAGCCCGGCCAGGTGGACCTGGGCGATGTTCTTCATGTATTGGGCCACCACGTCGGTGCCGTATTCCACCGTGGAGGAATACTGGCCAGGGGCCGTGTTGAGGATGTCGGCGCCCTTCAGGGCGTCCATGCCGGTCTGGGACAGGTAGTCAACCACGGCGCTGCGCCCGATGGTGGGCGAGTACATGCGGGAGAATACGTCCAGAGCGTCGACGCGCTGGTCCTCTTCTTCGATGCCGGTCAGTACGCCGTAGGTGGAGAGGTTGCCCACCGAGGCTACGGGCACGCCCGGGGCGGCCAAGGCGCGGGGCAGGCCCCGGCCAAAGTTCACGCCGGTGAGCACGTTTTCCTTGTTGGGGTCCATGTCCCGAATGGCGCGGCCCAGCCAGCCCTCGGTGCCCTGCTTGTCCGGCTCGGCGGTGTGCCAAATGTCCATGGAGCGGAAGTGGGACCGATTGGGGTTGGGATAGCCCACACCCTGAATAACGGCTACTTTGCCCTCATCATAAAGCCGCTTCATTGGGCCCATGTTGGGGTTCAGGCCCACGTGCTCGCTGAGCTTCAATACCTGGTCGTCCGGGACCCTCACGGCGGGCCGGTGGTCGGCATAGTGAGGATCGCCGTAGGGGATTACCGTATTTATGCCGTCGTTGCCACCGGACAACTGCAGCACTACCAGTACCGGGTCTTTCTTGGTAGAAGTCATGGTACTTTCTCCTAAATCCGTTTGTCGTATCCCGATTATGGCTTCAGAGACTATCCGGGCAGCCCTGGGGCTGCCCGGCGGCCTTTGCTACAAGTCTTAGGCGAACTGGAACTCCTGGGTGGACACTATCAGTTGCAGCACCTGTCCCACTCGGTTGGAGTAGTCGTCGCTGCCGGGGTTCAGATCGCCGCCCCTGGCAACGTGGTCTATCAACTGCTCTCGGGTCTCCTCGGCCAGTTCGTAGGAGCCCAGCATGTCCAGGCAGCCGTCCACCAGGGCTTCGGGGCTGTTGGCGCCTTCAGCGCCCAGCCGTTCGACGATGCTGCGGATGCCGGGATGGTTCAGGTTGCCCACCTGGTCGGCGGTGAAGTTGATGCGCTCCACCAGGGTGCCGCTATCGATCCACTCGCTGCCGGTGTGCCAGCCCTCCACCGTGGGCGGGTTCAACAGGTCCTGGCCCATGTACCGGATGTTGTTGGCCAGGGGATGGAGGCCCAGCTTGGGGGAGGTGTAGTCACCCACCAGGCGCATGGTGCCGATGACCACCTCGGCGGGACTCTTTACCCGGGAGAAGCGAGCGTTCTTGAAGAAGTCGGAGTTGAGCATAACTCGCAAGACGGAGGTGATGTCGTAATTGGAGCGGAAATACTCATCCTCCATCATCTTGATGGCTTCCGGGTCCCGGGGCGGAGTGTTCTGCCAGGCGGGGACCTGCACTTCGTCGGCTACGAAGAAGTTGTACAGGTGTCGGCAGACGAACCGGGCAGCGGAGGGCTGCTTGACGATGATATTGATGATGTCATCGCCGTTGAAGTTGCCGGTCTCGCCCAGGAAGGTCTTGTCTTCCTCGTCATGGTCATAGGGATTGAAGACGAAATTGGCCTCATAACGGCCGTAGGGATAGCGGGGGATGGCGTTGGTGATGGTCCAGCCGGTAAAGGCCCGGGCGGCTTCCTTGATGTCATCCTCGGAGTAGTTGGCTTCGCCGTCCATGCCAACACCCATGGAGAACAACTCCAGCAGTTCCCGACCCCAGTTCTCGTTGATGGAACCCTTGTGGCTCATGCAGTTGTCCAGGTAGAAGACCATCGCCGGGTCGAGAGCCAGCCCGAGGAGCAACTCCCCGAAGTTTCCCATGCCCTTTTCCCGGAACATGTCCAATTGTAGCTTGATCTGCCGGCCATGCTCGCACTTGGAGTTGCCGGTGCACAGAATGCCGTGCCAGAAGAGGGTCATCTTCTCCTGGAGCGGGCGCTGGGTGTTAATCATGCGGTAGGTCCAGTAGGACTGGTTTATTTCCAAGGCGTTCATCTCTTTCCAGTCGATGAAGTACCGCTCCAACACGTCCATTTCCAGGTCCGGCTGCGCTTGGGGTTTCAGCAATTCTTCCACCGTGGCTTCGTACCCCTGGGCCACGCGCGCCTCCAGTTCCTCATACGTCGCTCCAAATCCGGCGCGGCGCATCAGGTGAGCCATCAGAGCCATGTCTTGGTTTGCCATGAGGTCTACCCTCCTTCAGTATGGATAATTATTGGTCTTGAACTATGCGGTCATAGAGCGCCCATGCCTACCCCGCTGGGGCCATTGACGTTGCAGGGCGAAGGTGTCGATTTTCGTAATGTTTTAACTGTAAATGTTGCTATCTTCCGACGCTTGATGCGCACTACGCTAATCGATTCTATCTTATAACCAGTAATGCAATAGTAATCATTTGCCTTCTCGCTGTCAAGGTATTCGGACGGGGCAAACGCATACAAGGCGGACTGGACGGTGCGTCGACGAGAGGCGGGCCCCGTCTCTCGTAAGATGACCAATTACGGTGAGGCGATTGCCGGATTCAAGCACTGGATTCTCGCTTTCGCGGGAATGACGGTTGGGCCGGTGTATTGCCAGGGAGGACGGGCTAGCCTCCACCTAGACAATTGAATGACGCTGATTCATACGGGTTAGGCTGCTGCTATCACCCCCTATTTCTGAGCAAAAAAAGACCCGTATGCGGGTTCGCACAGGGCGTGAACTGGAATCCTGAAAGGATTTCGACCAGTCTCTCCGCTATTCTGCTACTGTTCTGGACTGTGGCAGAGGCGGGAACAATTGGGAAGTGGGACCTACCATTGCGGCGAAGGCCGGGGTCCATGACCAGTCCTCCAGCGGCATCTCCGCTGGTTGGCCTGGCGGCTCCCGACCCTGGCCGGCGCTGGGATAAAGTTCAGGAGTTGCTGGATGGGGTGTTGGCCTGCTGGCCGCCGAACCGGCGGCGGTGTTGCCGGAGGGTTCAATCATTCATTATTACGGGGATTCCGGCAGCCTCGGCCTTGGCGGCGGCCTCTTCGTTGATGACGCCGTCCTGCATCCAGATGTATTTGGCGCCCACCTCGATGGCTTCGTCCACCACCGGAGCCACCAACTCAGACCGGCGGAAGATGTCCACCATGTCTATGGGCACCGGGACCGACTTCAGGTCCGGGTAGCTCTTCTCTCCCAGGACTTCTTCAATCATGGGGTTGACCGGAATTATGCGGTACCCCTGCTCCTGCATGTACCGGGTAACTCCGTAGCTGGGCCGGTCCGGGTTGTCCGACAGGCCCACTACCGCGATGGTCTTGCTGTTGAGCAGTTGCTCCTCTACTAGGTCCATTACCACCTCTCCAAAATATACAAGTGTATGTTCGGTTGTCCTGATGAATGGACAGGCCGCTAATCCTGCACCTTAAGCTCCCCGAAGACCACTGAGCCGGTGATGGTAAGTTCTCCGGTGGACTCCCCCAGGCTGGGTTGGCGACGCTTGTTTTCGGTGTCCCCAAAGACCGTGGTGGTCTGAATGTTCACCCGCCATTCCTGGGGAACCCGCAACTCGATGCCGCCAAAGACCGCCGTTGCTTCAATGGTGGCCTTTCCCTCGGCCAACCCGGCCCTGCGCAGGTCCAGTTCCACCCTGCCGAAGACCGCCGAGACCTCACCGCCGGAAAATTCTTGAGATGTGATTTCCTCCTGGCCGCCGCTGAAGACGTGGGCCACTTCCCAGCCGCCGTTGATAGCCTCCGGTCCTGGGGAGTCCTGCCTTCGGTCCCTCCGGCGGGACCGCGGACGGCCCTGCCGATTCAGCAGCAAGACCAAGCCGACGGCCACCAGGATAACCGGCCAGAGTTGCCCAATGTCCAGGTTCCAAACCGACAGATTGGTCAGCAGAAACACAACGCCGATAGCCAGCAATATGATGGGCCAAAGGGTGAACCGACGCTCCCACCCATAGCCGGCCCATAGCCGGGGAATCCCCTGCCGGACCAACCCCCAAAGTCCCAAGACAATCAGCAGAGCCGGCCAGTAGGTGCCCAGGATGTCCACATCCACCCCAAAGGCATTGGTGGTGTCCAGCAGGAACAGCGTCCCCAGGGCAATCAGCAGCAGGGCTATAAATTTTCGGTCCACCCCCCTCCTGTCTGCCTGCCTTAGTTTCTCCCCTACAATGGGGCCATAGCTTTTCGGCTATAGCAATCGTGGGGCAGGTTTGAGACCTGCCCCAATGCGCCGATTGACCGGAGTTCAGGTAGGTACGTTCCCGGAACAGCCTACTTTAAGGATGTGATGGTGATATGGGCCATGTACGAATCGGCCCTGGCCCCGTGCCAATGGTTCTCGCCGGGCAAAATCTGCACCATGTCGCCGACGCCGACGTGCAGTTCCTCGTGCTCGTTGGCGACAATGCCGTTGCCCAGGGTGATGACCAGAATCTGGTCGCTGGTATGGGTGTGCCAGCCGGTGGTCGCGCCCTTTTCAAAGTTGACCACGCTGCTGCTGAAGAATTCGCTGGCTCCTTCGGGCAGCAGGGGCTGCCGGGTGCGGTGGACTTCACCGCCGGTCCAGCCTTCGATGGCGGTGGCCGGTCCCAGGGGCACATGCTCGATGGCGGATATTCGGAATCGCTTCATAGCTTCCTCCATAATTTAACGTGGATTGATGACCTGTCGCCGGCGTCCTTTGGGCCGACTCCCAGTCAGGCTTACGATACTACACCAGCACTGTTTTGGGAATAGAATTGTCTGGATTGCAACTCTCGTTCCGACCCTAGCTGCCGGCGGGCACTGGCAGTCCGGCTATCTTCACGTCCACGCTGCCCAGGGTATTGCGCGACGTGAAGAACAGGGTTTTCCAGTCCGCGCCGCCGAAGGCCAGGTTGGTGGTGGCTGGCTGACCGTGTACGACGGTGCCCAGGTGTTTGCCCGAAGAGTCCAGAATCCACAGGCCGCCGGAGCCGCCGCAGTAGAGGTTCCCCTCCACGTCCACCTTCATGCCGTCGGGCACCCCTGGCGCTTCGCCAGTCAGGTCGCACACCACCCGGTCCGTTGACAGGTCCAGAGCGCCGTCGAGCTGGACCGCGAAGGACCGGATGTGGCCCCGGCGGGAATCGTTGACGTACAGGATGCTTTCGTCGGGAGAAAAGGCCAGGCCGTTGGGAGTCAGGAAGTCCGCCACCAACAGGGTGAGGGAGCCCAGGTCCGCCGACACCCGGTAGACCCCCGAGAATGTTTGGTCCCACTGCTCCCGGGCCCGCCGCAGCGTCCAGGGGTCGGTGAAGTAAATGCAGCCGTCGGACTTGACCACCACGTCGTTGGGGCGGTTCAGTTGGCGGCCCTGGAAGCTGTTGGCGACCACGGTGATGCTGCCGTCGTGCCCGGTGCGGGTGACTCGCCGGGCGTCGTGCTCGCAGGCCAGCAGCCGGCCCTGGAGGTCGCGGGTCAGTCCGTTGGAGCGATTGGTGTTCTCGTGGAACACCGTCGGCGCAGCCCCGGCAGTCCACTTCATGCGACGGTTGTTGTGGATGTCGCTGAAGAGCAGGTATCCCCCGTCATCCTTCCACCACAGGGGTCCTTCGGCGGGTCCTTCATCGCCGCCATAGCCGTTGCCCAACTCCCTTATCTCGGCGCTGGCATCGACGATCCGGTCCAAAGCCGGACCAATGCGTTCTATGGGCATAATATCCTCCTGTGTAAATTCAGGTAGCTACGGGAGCATTATAAACCTGGGCTGGCTGTCGGCAAACCGGCGCAGGAGCGGCGTCCCGAAACGGAAGCGACACCCCTCGGATATTGTGGCGGGGGCCGTACTCCAAGGGTCGCGAGATGCCGGGTTGCGGCCCTGCCGATGTGTCGCTTTCTCGGGAACCATTTGAGGACTGCTTTCCAGGCAAGTAACGGCTCTCGACTTCCCCGGTTGTGCCCGTATCCGTAGGAATGCGACGCCCGGTCTATGCCCCGGCTGACTCATTTTGCGGATTTCCTGTAATCAATTACCTTGAACTGAGGGCAAACAGAGGGATTAAAATAGGAAGTAAATCACCAGTCCGGGAATGAGTCCGGCGGTGGAATCGGCAATTGAGCCGGTCGCGGCGAGGCCCCACGGGTGGAGGAGGCTTGAGCGAAGTACCAACAGCCCCCTTCACCGGTGACAGCCTCCACTTATTTTGGGACGCTGCGTCGCCAGCAAGCCTGAAACCAATCTATAGCCGTAAAGGAGAATGAACAGTGGTGACCGAAAACAATCCATCTCTTTTAGCTCAATTGAAGGCGGCGGAAGAGGCCGAAATGGAGGTGCGGCGGCTGGAAACCTTGGCCTCCCAGGCTCCCTCGCTGCGCGCCGAGTTAGCCAAGGCCCAGCGCCACGATAATCGTAACCAAAACCGAAACGCCGCCCGCGCCCAGGCAATTAAGGCCATCGAAGCTGCCGCCGAGAAGCAGCGTGAGGTACCCGGCACCCTGGAAACTGTGGCGAAGATGGTCTACTCTCTCTACTCGGTGCTGAAGGGCATCGACGCCGAACGGCAGGAGGCCGCCAAGCACATGGCAATTGTGGACAAGGTGGACTACGAGGAAGAATTGGAAGCGGGAGAAGAGGAACAGCGGGAGCTGGGCCGGGAGTCCAAGAGCCTGGAATACTTGATTGCCTCGCGGCACGGCCAGGCCCGGGTAAAGCAACTGGTGGAAGATATGGACCCCACTTTCACCTTGCTTCGGGACTGCAACCTGGAAGAGCCGCTGCGGCGGGACGTGGCCAACTTTATCCTGGCCCACGTCGTCTCGCCCAACCGGGTGGCCCAGGAACGGGTTTCCCAGGACCGGGCGGTGGAACTTCCCCCTGAAGAGGCCTAGTTTCAGCCCATTCCAGAACCCAGGACCCGGCTAAACAGCGTCACCCGGGGGCCCAGCAACGGTCCACCGGGTGACGTTTCAGAATGCACTCCTTTCCGCGCCACTTCCGCTACTACCAGAACCTCCACCAGGTCCGTTGCTGCTCTTGGGGCGCTGGCAACGCCGCTTGGGCCTGTTGCAACAGAACGTGCAACTCGCCAATTTGGCGGTTCTTGGCTTCCAACTCCTCCCCCTGGGAGGTCACCTGCACCTTCAGGGTGGACACCAGCTCCTCAAAGACCTCGAAGGTCTTGGTGTCGTTGTTCTCCAGGCTGTCTATCCTTGCCATTGCGTGGTCATTCGACCCATCCTCGGGCAGTTCAACCATCCAGGTATAGCCCTGGGGGGTAGCCATCTGGTCACCCGAAAGCTGTCCATTGCGCAACCACCGCCGCACCGTATGTTCACTCACATTCAGCCGCCGGGCCGCTTCGGGAATACCTACTTGCATGACCTGTTCTCCTATGGAAAGTGTAAGTAGGGTACCCAATGGGACAGCCAATTTTCCAGCCAAGGCCCTGCGGAGTTTTGGCGAGTTTTGCTATCGCGGGCGACCTCTTTGGCGTCGCCCTCGGAGACACCCAATTGGGTGGCTAGAGGAGTCGGCAGGTGGGGGTGGGAAGGTATAGCCCGGGCCTGCCTAGCCGGACCAGCGCGTCCTGGAATACTTCGTCCATCGTCCAAGTGGGCCCAGCCGAGTTGAGTTGGTCCACTAGCCAACCCACCCGTTGGAGTAGCTCCGACGCCCTGGGTCAGTGCAGTAGGTCCTCCCCCACTTGCCGCGCGGGGCCTTTGCATTTGGATCGCAAGGGACCCGTCATTCCCTCGAAAGCGGGAATCCAGCTTTTCCAATTCAACAGGTCCACAACTGATAGGCCAGTTAGCCAGGTATGACTCCGGCCACGTTGCAGAACCGGTGAGGCCCTTCTCCGGGATGACGGTAGGCTGTGATCAGATGCGATTGCCCTGACTTGCCGCCACGCTATTCTTCCGGCAAGAAGGAGGAGGTTAACAAGTTTATTCCCTCCCAAGGTTAATGGACTGCTGCGTCCCAGTCGGGGAGCTTGGGCAAATGAAAAGGGGCTGGATAATTAGTCCAGCCCCCTATAGTTGGTTGATTTGGCAGGAGCGGGAGGATTCGAACCCCCGACCACTGGTTTTGGAGACCAGCGCTCTGACCAGACTGAGCTACGCTCCTGCGTGGTACCCCTGGAGGGAGTCGAACCCCCGACGCGCGACTTAGGACGCCGCCGCTCTATCCGCTGAGCTACAGGGGCACGCTGGTGGAGATAGGGGGGCTCGAACCCCCAACCTCGGCATTGCGAACGCCGCGCTCTCCCAATTGAGCTATATCCCCAGTTAGCCCTCGGACATCCCCGGGCTGTTGCGCCCACCGGCCAACTCCCAGGAACAGCGGATACCCACTCAGGTAAATCTGAGGTTAGGCCCCTTTGCTTAATTTCATGGTAAAGCTAGCCAATATTCCCTGTCAAGAGTCTGCCGTCCGAGGCCAGGGCCTTTTCATTTTCAGCAAATGTCATTCTGAGCGAAGCGAAGAATCTGAAATCCCTCATCCGGGACCTCGTCCGAGTACCGAAGAAAAGCGATGTGGGCAAGAACTTTAGATTCTTCGCTCTGCTCAGAATGACAGAAAAGTAGGGGATGACCAGGTGAGACGAGAATGAAAAGGCCCTGCCGTCCGAGGCGCCGTTCGGTTCTGGTGGATGAAGCCATTCGGGTGTCCCGCGCGCAATAGACCTGCTTGGCCTCGTATTCGGCCATAACGCCCTCCCCGCTCGCGCATTGGTATCAGTGGACTCGGCAATTCCTATAGAAGACCCGCTTGGCGGAGGGCGTCAACGGTATCGTACAGGTCCTTCACGAGGACGATGGTGGTAGCCACCAGAGCGGCTTTCTTGAGAGCCAAGAGGCCAAGAGGCTTCCGCGAGAATTTGGGTCGCCGGATAGTTGACAGGCGGGCAAGGCACGGTGTTTGATTATTGTTGTGGGGAACCACCCCATAGCTGGCCTCCTCCAGATAGGAATATCGTGGTGGAGGGCTTTCGGAGAAAGCCACGGACTGAAGTCGGTAGTAGCTGTCAAACATGGCCTTCACTCTTGCCCCAACCCGTCCACCATACGAAACACCGGTCGAGTCGTGTCAAGAACTCCGATTGGGTGGATTAAGGCCGAATTGGACGACCCAAGCATACGCTTCCGGGAGAGACTTGTGGACAACATAGGGACCGGCTGGTGGGTGATTATCGCGCTCATATTCGTGCTCGGGCAGTTCGTATGGGCGGCGTTGGTCGCGCTAGTGACCGGGGGACTATGTGGGATATTCATGTCCGGGCTCTCAGTCAGACGCGGCCTCTGGTACGGCTTCATGGTTGCCTTAGCCGCCACAGTGGTATGGTACGGCATTTCATTACTCCTGAACTCTCTATATCCAGTCCTCCGGGAATCGGACTCTCTATACCCAGGATCCTACCAGTTCGCGGCGATTGTCATCGCAGCCACCCTCGGCCTGTGCTGGTGGCGAAACAGGAGGGCGCGGGAGGACTCCGGGGCGGGCTAGGAGATGAGCCGAGGATGTGGAGAGATGGGCCTTGGCCCGGCCTTATGGCGTCATCCACCAGGGCCGGACGGCGCCTCGCCCGACCGCGGGGCCTGTACAAAGTCCCCTTGCCCCCGGCAGGAGAGGGTTAGAGCCTGCCCCCGCGAAGGCGGAGGTGAGGGGGCGTTCCCCTCGACAAGACCGTCACCCTCATCCCAACCTTCTCCTTTTGGCGGGAGAAGAGCCTGCCCTCGCGAAAGCGGGGGGACTTCTGAAACGCCGTCTTATGCCGTATGTCCCGACTTTGCACACGCTCTGGTCCGACCGGAGGTTTGCTCTTCCATGAAAAGTCTCTTACGGTGAGCCAGAAGTCTAGGGACGCGGCCCCGGCAGGAGCCACCGCAACCGCGCCGGCTCGACCTCGCCGCACGGCGAGAGGCGCAGGTCACGCCGGAGGTGGCTGCGTCCCCCGGCCCGCTCGCCGCTGCCGCCCGCCACGGCCAGGCAGAGTTGGCCGCCCTCGGGGCGTATGGAGCCGTCGGTTGCGTGGCTGAAACGCTGCAATGGCGACTGGGCGCAGGGTTCCAGGTAAAGCAATTTATCCCCGGCCTCTACGCAGAGGTCGTAGGCGCGCATATAAATCTGCCCGGGGAAGAGTTCATTGAACGAGAACAGCTCATCCTCGGCTCCTGGCTTGCAGGTGTGGGCCTGCAGAGGGCGGTCCAGCTTCAGGCTGTCCCTCAACCCCACCACGTCAACGCAGTAGAACTCCGGTTCATCCAGAGGGTCCACCAAACGAATGAGGCTTCCGGCGGGCTCCGCTACAGCGGGCATAGCCGTTGCCAGCGCCGGCACGGGCGTGATAATCGAGATGGGCGTAGCCACCTGAAAGGGCCTAAGCCCTGGGACGGGAGTTGCCATCGTCACGTGGGTCAATACCGGGACGGGCGTGGCAATGGGCGCTGGAGCGGCGTCGCCGCAGGCTGAAGTCACGCCCAAGGCCAGAGAGGCCAGTATAAGTCCTAGTAGCGGGAGCAGCCCGGCCTTGGCGCACAGGCTTTTCAAGCTGTCCATCACGGAAGGGGTGACGTTATCCCGCCGGGATGGCAGGCTAGACCTGGACTTCCACCGGGGGCAGCACGCCAGCCATCCACGGTACCAGGTCGCGCACCACCACCGCCGGAATCTCGTGGCCCATCGGGTATTCGTGGTATTCCGGTTGGTAGCCCTCGCCCTCCAGGAACTGGCGCATGGTCCGGGCGTTGTCCAGGGAGACCACCGAGTCGTCGGTGCCGTGGGCGATGAAGATGGGCTGGGTCTTATCCTGGGGCAGCCGGGGCTTCAAGTCTTCCGGGCTGGGCAGCGAGCCGCTCAGTGCGGCCAACCCGGCGAAGGTCTCCGGGCGTCCCAGGCCGCAACGGTAGGTCATGCCCGCCCCCTGGGAGAATCCCATGAGCAGGGCCCGACCCGGCTGCACATGGAATTGCTCCAGGACAACGTCAAAGAAACGGGCCAGCAGTTCCTCGGCGTTCTGCACATCCTCGGGGGTGGCTTCTCCCCGGGGAGGCGTCCAGCCGAAGCCCGTCCGTCCCAGGCCCATGTTGAATTTTATGGGGGCGTTGGGCAGGGCGTACACGTAGCCGGTCTGATTTATGGCTGGCGTCAGCCCGGCCAGGTCCTGCATGTTGGCCCCAAAGCCGTGAAGGAGAATCACCAGCGGGTAACTTACGTCCGGGTCGTAGTCGTCGGGAAATACACTCAGATAGTGCAAGCCATTGCCTGCGTTGAAATCGGCCTTCATGCCACCTACTCCCCCGATAAATTCTGGGCCGCTTGCCGGCCCCGATTGCGGCCATTATAAGGGCTGGCTTTCAGCTTTAGCAAAGTTGGGGAACGAGCCGGGGGTCTTTCGACTATCTGTGGGCCCCCGCTCATGGTGAGCTCGGCGCGTACCACTGGGCGGCCTTTCCACCGGCCCCGGCTGAGCGGGGTACTCTCTGGAGAGGGCTTATGAAAGACTCTGGTAGGAAGCCTCTGAAGCCTCTATGGGGCGACAGGCCCGCCGTATCTGGTATACTCCAGGCTACCAACCAGCGCCACGGACCGCCCCAACAGGAGAGTATGTCCTTGATATATCACCTGACCACCCAGGCCGAATGGGAGGCCTCCCGGGCGACCCCGGAACACCGGGCCGACAGCCTGGCCGAGGAGGGGTTTATCCACTGCTCCCAGGACCAGGAACAGATGCTGCGGGTAGCCAACCGCCTTTTCGCCGGTCAGACGGGCCTGGTTGCCCTGGAAGTTGATGCCGACCGGCTGACCTCCCCACTGGTGCGGGAGCCCAGCCGCTCCGGGGAGATTTATCCCCACATTTACGGCCCCTTGAACACCGATGCGGTGGTGGGCGTGTTGTTCCTTATCACCGGCGTTGGCGGCGAATTCGTCGCCGGGGAGTAAGCCCCCGGCAACCGGCCTGGCTGGCCCGGGATAATCGCGCCGTCTGATAGGATGCCTTCCTCTACTTTCCTCTTCAAGCTCACTACTATCCCAGGCCCTTGGGTTGACTCCTTCAGGTGACGATCAATTCAATTATCTTGATGACAATCCAGGGGATGCCCCCCAACACCCCGGTAATCAGCACTACCGCAACGGCGCGCCCGGTGGAGTCGAAGTCCAGGGCATGGCGCACCGCCACCACTACGCCCACCAGCGTCCAGAAGAAGCCGATTGTCAAAAACAGCCAACCAATACTTGGGATGAACGCGAACAGGGACAACATTCTCGGCGTGTAGGCGAATCCCACCACGCGGCCCAGTTCGGCCCAACTGGTCTGAGTATCAGCGGAGCGCATCAGTCCGCCGCCAACCATAAGCAGCAATGTCACCCACATGGCCCAGAGGACGATGCCGAAGAGCAACCCGTATACCAGCGACAGGAGGATTCTTTTGCCCGTCAGACCATCATCAGATTGGCTGGATTTGCAATCCTCGGCCCAAGTCCCCTCCAGGGAGATACCGCCACTTAACGTTCCCAAGGATGTTGCACAGGCATCAGTGGTGGACACTAATGCCGGCTGCTGGAGCATTCCCGTCGGGAAGATAGTAAGGGAGAAACTCCCGGTCTCCCCGGCGTTCTCGGTGGTGGCTTCCACAGTGTAGGTCCCCTCAGCCAGCGGGCTAAGCATAATGCGGGAGTTCGAGTCTCCGAAATCCGCGTCGTTGTTCTTCTCCAACTCCGTTGCATCCGAGCCCACCCCTTGAAACAGGTACAAGTAGGTATCCTGGGACGATTGCAGGTCAATCTGCACCTCTGCCGCCTGGTCCACGGTGAAGGTATAGAAGCGGGCGTAGGACGGCGGGGATAAGAGATCTCCCAACAGGCCGCCGATTATCCCGCAAACTGTGACCAGCAGGACTATGGCTATGGCCTGGCTCATCGCTCCCGGGTCGGCTTCAATCTCTTCGTAGGTATCGGGTTTGCAGAGCGCGGCCCCGATCATTCGTTGAAGCATCTTTTCACCTCTTCATGCGTCTCTGAAGCCGCTTCTTCCCCCAAAGGAAGAGTTTGGATTGTAACATGGCGTCGGCTTTCCTTGCTCAGCGCTGAAAACGTCCTTTGGCACTATTATCAGTCGTGCCGGGCAAAAAAGTAGCCCCCGTCAACGGGGGCTACTTACTGTAAGGCATCTATAGTTGGGGCTACTTCTGGGTCAGCAGGAACGCCACCAGAGCGTCAACATCGGCGTCGGTGAGGTTGGCGGCGGCAACGATGGGGGCCATCACCCCGACGGTGCAGGGAGTCCCGACCCCGGTAACGCAGCCGTCCTGAACGAAGGAGTCGGGCTCGCGGATGGACTGGCGCAGATACTCCTCCGCCGATACCCCGGCCTGCCGGGTGCCCGCATTGGTCCCGATACTGTTCAAGGTGGGGCCCAGAACGCCCACCGAATTGGGTATGCCCTCAATGGTGTGGCAGGTGAAGCACTGGCCCTTGGCGGTGAATATTGCCTGTCCCGTCCCGCCGTCTGCGGGCCCACCGGTCTGAGGCACCTCCGGTGTGGGCGTAGAAGTGGGTGGAGGTGTGTCCGTGGTAGCGGGAGGCGGTTCGGCACAGGCCAGGGTCAGGCCCAGGGCCAACCCGGCCAAAAGCAGGCGCGCCGGCAGCCTGAACCCCACAGCAGGACTTTTCATGGCATCCTCCGCGAGCGGGATTACGGTATCCCTTGAGAACTTGGTCTAGCTATTCGGTCCTTATGGTTCTTCCGGGCAAAAAGAACCCCCCAACATCTGGGGGGTTCTCAGTTTAATGAGCTGTTCCATTAATGCTACTTCTGGGTCAGCAGGAACGCCACCAGAGCGTCAACATCGGCGTCGGTGAGCTTGGCGGCGGCAACGATGGGGGCCATCACCCCGACGGTGCAGGGAGTCCCGACCCCGGTAACGCAGCCCTCCTGAACAAAGGCGTCCGGGTCCTGGATGGACTGCCGCAAATAATCCTCCGCCGATACCCCGGCCTGCCGGGTGCCCGCATTGGTCCCGATACTGTTCAAGGTGGGGCCCAGAACGCCCACCGAATTGGGTATGCCCTCAATGGTGTGGCAGGTGAAGCACTGGCCCTTGGCGGTAAATATTGCCTGTCCCGCCGCTGGGTCGGCGGCGCTGGGCTGGGGCGCCGGTACTGCCGTGGGCGGCGGCGTATCCGGCTGACCCAGCGGCGGCGCTGGGGTCGGCGGAACCGCTGTGGGAGCTGGCATCGTAGCGTGTTCGCCCCCACCTTCGGAGGGTTCTACATGCACGAAGGGCTTCGCGTTGTCTTCGGCAAAGGCCCTTTGGGAGGGCGTGAAGGAACCGAACAGGCCAACCGCCGCCATCCCCACAGCCAACGCCAGGGCCAGACCGGCCAGGAAGATGACGCTGAACATGGGAGCGTCGAACTTCAGGTGCATGTAGAACATGATGACGACGGCGAACTTGAAGGCCGATAGTATCACCAGGGGAGCTATGGTCCAACCCTGGCCGCGCCAGTCGCCGGGCAGGATTATCAGGAACTCCACGATGGTGACCGCAAACAGTATCGCGGCTATCAGCACGTACTGTTTGAAGGTGGGGTGATGCATCTGATGCTGCTCAGGTGCGCTGCTCATGCATCCAAACTCCTTACGCTACCAGGCCAAACGCTGATGGAATCATTGTGGCGTGCTCCGCCGACGGCCCGGTGTCGAAGCCGCCAATCAGATATAGCAGGGTGAAGATGACAATCCAAACGATGTCAACGAAGTGCCAGTACAGGCCGCAGAGTTCCACGTCCTCGGCGGTGGAAGGGTTCAGCCGACCGGTGCGGGATACCCAGGCCAGGCACAGCAGCCAGACGATTCCCAGGGTCACGTGAGCGCCGTGGAACCCGGTTAGAGTGAAGAAGGTGGAACCGAACAGGTTGGTGCCGATGTGCAACCCTTCCGCGCGGAAGGCGTTGAACTCGTAAACCTGGAAGGCGATGAATATGGAACCTAAGAAGGCCGTGGCCAGCAGCCAAATCTTGATGCCCCGCTGATCGTCCCGGTTGGTGGCGGCCAGGGCCTGCACCATGGCGAAGCTACTGCACAGCAAAACGAAGGTGCTGATGGTAGTAACCGGAACGTCGATGATGTCCACCGGGTATGGTCCCACCAAACTCTGGCCCCGGTACACCATGTAGGTGGCAATCAGGGTGCCAAAGAACAGGCAATCGGAACCCAGGAACAGCCACATCAACAGCTTGCGGTGGCTTAGCCCGGTGGTGGTCGCGTGCTCTTCTACGTGTTGGGTAGTGCCGCCTGGATGGGCCACGTTACCCTCCTCCTAATGGTGCTCTCCGTGATGGTCTTCCGGCGCGGTGGCCGGCTCGTTGCTCCAACCGATGGTCCCTATGAAGGCCAGGGCGATGCCGAAGGCCACCACCGGGAACCTGACGTAGGGCCAGGGGACTTCAAAGAACATTCCGGCGCCCATCCACACCACGCCCAGGGCCGCGATTAGAGGCCAGTAGGATGGACTGGGCATGTGAATGGTGCGGGGGTCAACGTGGGCTTCTCCGCTGGTAATGGGCTGTCCGGCAGCCTCGGCCTCCCGCTTGACTATCCAGTAGTGGTCCCGTCCCCGAATCTGGGGGACTTCGGCGAAGTTGTAGGCCGGCGGCGGCGAAGAGATTGTCCATTCCACGCCGGGGGCGTCCCAGGGGTCGTGCCCGGCGTCTGGCTCCTTCTTCATGGACTGAATCAGGTTGACCACCAGCACCACCATGCCGACGAACAGGACGAAGTACCCGATGGTGGACAGCAGGTTCATGCCACCCCAGCCGAACTCTTCGGCGTAGGTGAAGATGCGGCGGGGCATCCCGTTCATTCCGGCGTAGTGCATGGGGAAGAAAGTGATGTTCATGCCGATGAACAGCAGCCAGAAATTCAGCTTACCCAGTCCTTCGTGCAGCAGCCGTCCCGTCACCTTGGGGAACCAGTAGTACACGCCCGCCAGGATGCCGAAGATGGAGCCGCCGAAGAGGACGTAGTGGATGTGGGCCACGATGTAGTAGGTGTCCTGCTGCTGGTTGTCTGCCGGGGATACCGCGTGGGAAACGCCGCTCAACCCGCCCACGATGAACAGGGCCACGAACCCCAGGGCGAACAACATGGGCGTTTTGAGATCAATAGAGCCGCCCCATAGGGTGCCGATCCAGTTGAAGATTTTCACTCCGGTGGGCACGGCAATCAGCATGGTGGTGATGGTGAACACCGAGTTGGCGATGGGGCCCAACCCTACGGTGAACATGTGATGGCTCCACACGGCCCAACCCATCATGCCGATGACGATGCCGGAGAAGACTACCACCGGGTAGCCGAACAGGGGCTTGCGCGAGAAGGTGGGCAGAATCTCAGAAACAATGCCCATCGGCGGCAGTATCAGAATGTAGACTTCCGGATGCCCGAAAATCCAGAAGAGGTGTTGCCAGAGAATGGGGTCGCCGCCCTTGAACGTGTTGAAGAAGTTGGTGCCGAAGTTGCGGTCGAAGGTCAACTCGATCAACCCCACCGTAATCACCGGGAAGGCCAACACCAGCAGGATGGACGTAATCAGGGTCATCCAGACGAACAGGGGCATCCGCATCAAGCTCATGCCGGGCGCCCGCATGTTGATGATAGTTACCAGGAAGTTGAAAGCTCCCGCCAGGGAGGACACGCCCAGGACCAGCAGGCCCACGGCCCAGAAGTCTATCCCGGCGTTGGCGCTGAAGGGCTTTTCCGTAAGGTTGGCGTAGGAGAACCAGCCGGCGTCGGGGGCCGCTTGGACGATGAAGCTGGAGTGCATCAGCAGGGCCCCGAAGAGGAATACCCAGTAGCTGAAGGCATTCAACCGGGGGAAGGCCACGTCCCGCGCGCCGATGGCCAGGGGGATGACGATGTTGAAGAAGCTGACGCTAAGGGGCATGATGACCATGAACACCATTGCCGTGGCGTGCATGGTGAACATCTGGTTGAACACGTTGGGGGTGACCAGGTTCAGGTCCGGTTGGGCCAGTTGCACCCGCATGACGCCGGCCTCGGCGCCGGCCAGGAGCATGAAAATGAGAGCAGTTACACCATAGAGAATCCCGATGCGCTTGTGGTCAACGGTGGTAAGCCAGCTCCAAACTCCGCTGTAGCTGTTAGGCCGGGGGATTACTCCGGTTATCGTTGCCATTGCCCGTCTCCATTGTGCCGGTCATCCCTGGTCTGGGTTCTTCGAGTGACCCGAAGATTGCTGGCCAGGGCGGCCGATTTCGCCCGATATAAACAGTCTACTTCAAGCTTAGCAGATACTCAATGAGAGCATCCACTTCTCCAGGATGGAGACTGGTGTTGCCGTCCGGCGTTTGGTATACCGTAGCCAACTCGCCCATGTGGTTGCCCGGCTTAACCTCGATGGGGTTACGCAGCCACTGCCGGAGGTTCAGCCGGTTCAGGTCCCGCAGTCCGGCGGCGAAGGTCTGGCGCGTCGCTAGGTCGGTCAGGTTGGGGCCGGGGAAGAAGAGGCCGCTGGTGATGTAGCCCTGCATCCGTGCTTCCATCACCCCGGGCAGGTCCGGCCCGCCGGCAGTATGGCAAAGGGCGCAGCCGCCGGTACCGTTGAACACCTGTTGGCCCTGCTGGGCCTCCGGGGAAAGTTGGGGCGGTTGGCCGTAGCCCTGGACCCAGGCGTTGTAGGCGTCCTCGGTGAGCACTTCCACGCGGAACTTCATCAGAGCGTGAGCGGTGCCGCAGAACTCGGCGCACTGGCCGTAAAAGGTGCCCGTCTCGTCAGCCAGGAACCACATATAGTTCCGGCGGGTGGGTACCACGTCCACCTTTCCCGCCAGCTTGGGTACCCAGAAGCTGTGGAGGACATCGTCGCTTTCCAGGTTTATCATCACGGCCCGGTTGACCGGAACGCGCAACTCGTTGGCTGTTGAAATTAGCTTGCCCTGCCCGTCAGCGTCGGGGTACTCGAACTCCCACCACCACTGGTGGCCGGTGACTGTAACATCCAGAGCGTTGGCCGCTTCGGAGGCCGGGGGTTGGTCCAACTCGAACAGGGTAATGACCGACCAGATGCCCAGGCCCAGGATGAGGATGGTGGGGACGACGGTCCAGGTGATTTCCAGGGGGGTGTTGCCGTGTACCTGCTCGGGCAACCCCTGCCCGGGGCGGCGGCGGAACCGGATGATGGCGTAAAGTAGCACCCCTTCCACCAAAACAAACACAATTGCCATGGTCCAGATGAGCACGTCGAAAAGGAGTTTCTGCTTGGCGGCCACCGGCCCGGCGGTGCCGAAGGTGGACTGGGGGGCGTCGGGAGCGCAGGCCATCAACAGGAAAAGGGCCCCCAAAAGGCCCAGTCCCAATAGATGCTTGTAACGGAACCGCTTCACCATAGCCCTAGTTTTTCTGGCCTCGGACTCGGGTCTCTGCACCGAGGTATTCTCCCTCTGGGAGGGCAAAAGCCCCATTTTGCAACTCCCCTTCTCTCACTCAGCTAAGCCGTGTGTGCATTATTTCACTAGCGACAGGACAATATCACAAGCCTATGAGCAATGTCAATGAGATAGAGGCCGTTTTGGGGCGATAGAAGCCTACCCCAAATGCGGCGGCTACGGGCAGTCAGGCGCTTCGTCCTGGCACTCCAGGCGGGGAGACTAGATTACGCTATCCACCATAACCGCCGCGAAGAGAAGCGCCAAATAGAGCAGCGAGTACAGATATAGCCTGCGGGCGTTTCGATTAACGCTTTCCTGCTTCAGACGCCAGGCATACCCGATGAATATCGCTCCCAGGGCCGCCGCAGTGCCCAAATAGACCCATCCCATGGCCGGCATCAGGGCGAACATGATGGTAAGGCCCACCAGGGCCAGGGAGTAGAGGAAGATATGCAACGCCGTGTAGTCCGGGTCCGTAACCACCGGCAGCATGGGAATGTTGGCCCGTTGGTAGTCCCGCTGGATTAGCAGAGACAGGGCCCAGAAGTGGGGAGGAGTCCAGAAGAAGATGATGGCGAAGAGGTATACCGCCGGGAGTCCCAACCCCCCGGTTATGGCGGCCCAGCCCACCAGGGGAGGCACCGCTCCGGCGGCTCCCCCGATGACAATGTTCTGGACGGTGCTGCGCTTGAGCCACCGGGTGTAGACAAACACGTAAAACAGGGTGGCCGCCAGGGCCAGGCCCGCCGCCAGCAGGTTGACCCACACCGTCAGGATGACAAAGGCCGCCACATTTAACGTCACGCCAAATACCAGCGCCCGACGGGGGGATATGCGCTGGCCCGCCACCGGTCGCTGCCGGGTGCGAGTCATCAATTGGTCAATGTCCCGGTCCAACTGGTGGTTCAGCGCGTTGGCCCCGCCCGAAGCCAGGGAGCCTCCCAGCCAGACCAACCCCAGCAGCGTCAGCGAAGGCACCCCCTTGGCCGCCAGAAACATTCCCCCCGCCGCCGTAATCAGCAGCAGCAGGACGATGGGCGGCTTGGTCAGAGTGATGTAATCGCTGATAATTCCCAGCGGGGAACTTCTGCGGGGTGGGAGAGGGCGGCGAGCCGCTTCCACCGTCGGGTTGAACTCAGCCATTCGCCAACTCCTTACTGGGCGTACCACTGGGACCGCTCCGGGTCAGACTGGCCACCGCCAGGACGGTCATGGCGGCCCATACCGCCGTTGCCATTGCCAGGTGCAGGGCCTTTAGCTCCACGCTAAAACTGGTCCACACGGTGAATGCTCCGACCAGGACTTGCGCGGCGAACAGCGCCAGCACCAGCATGGACAAGTATCTCACCCCGGCGGGCCGATGGCGGCCCCGGATCCCCACGTGTAGAGTATACAGTAGGAAAAGGCCGATTATGGCCGCCACGTAGCGATGTCCCATGTGGATTGCCGCCAGGGGGTGTCCGGGCATAACTTCTCCCTGGCACAGGGGCCAGGTGACGCAGGCCGGAGTAGCGCCGCTGGCGATGACCAGGGAGCCGGTCAGAAGCAGAATATAAACTCCGGCGGCGGACGCCAGGGCCAGCTTGGGGAATCGGTCGGCAACACCTTCCCCGCCGGGGTTGAGACTCAAAGACCCCCGATACGCCACCACCGCCACCAGGACCATGCAGGCCAGCAGCGCCTCTCCCAGGGCCAGGTGGGCCAGCACGATGAACCCGGGCAGTTCCTGGAGTACCGTTATCCCGCCCAGTATGGCCTGGCCCAGCAGCAACAGTATCGCCAGGCTGGCCGGGACTACCAGCCATCCCTGACGCCGTTGGGCCACCCAGGCCAGGGCGCAGGTGGCGATTACCAGGGGACTGACGATGGCCGAGGCCACCAGCCGGTGGGTGTATTCGATGATGGCCGTCATTTCCAGCGGGGGCAGGACTTTGCCGTAGCACAGGGGCCAGTCGGGGCACCCCAGGCCCGACTCGGTGACCCGCACCACTCCGCCCAAAACGACCAGGGCGAATACGGAGATGGCGGTGAGCAGAGATATGCCGCGCAGCCAGCCTTGGGCTTTGCTTGGTTGGGGAAAAACGCCGTCGGATTCTACTGCTGCCATACTGCCTTCGGGCCTGTTGGGGCCTCGGGTATTCCTGTTGGGTCTGGGGAGTTGGGGGGCGCTGGCTGCCCCGGGGCAACCTGGCCGGGCGGCCTTCCCGCGAAGCTCCCGGGGGTAGCCGTCTGACATTCCCCGGAAACGCGCGACCCCGGCTGGAGGCCCACGAAATCCGCCAAGCAAAGTATCACAGCCCCCGGCCCCTGTCAACGAAGGCGCCCGGCGGGGCCGGGCATTTCGGCTGTCCAGGTGGAGGCAAGTCCGCCCCAACCGGCAGGCCGCCATCCACCTGATCGTAATTGCCATGAAAATAGGCTATTTTCATGGCAATTACGGGTCCCTCGCAATCCAATATGCGATTGCCCTGCATCCAACTGGAATAAGAACGCCCACCGCAACAGAAAGTGATATAATTCACAGACTATGGACGCGGCAATCCAGGTGGAAGGTCTGGTCAAGCGCTACGGCGATTTCACCGCTGTGAACGACATCTCCTTCAGCGTGAAGCGGGGCGAAATCTTCGGTATCCTGGGTCCCAACGGCGCTGGCAAGACCACCACCCTGGAAATCATCGAGGGGTTGCAGAAGCCCACCGAGGGCCGGGTCAGCGTGCTGGGCCTGGACTTGGGGCGTCATGTCGCCCGCATCAAGGCCCGAATTGGCGTCCAACTCCAGTCTTCGGCCTACTTCGACTACCTCAACCTGCGGGAGATTCTGGCCCTGCTGGGCAGTTTTTACCCCAAGCGAGTCCAGCCCGACCTGCTGCTGGACCAGGTGGGCCTGTTGGAACAGGCTTCCCAGAGAATAAATCGCCTCTCCGGCGGGCAGAAGCAGCGTTTCACAGTGGCGGCCAGCCTGGTCAACGACCCCGAGTTGGTCATCCTGGACGAGCCGACCACCGGGATGGACCCTCAAGCCCGGCGCAACCTGTGGGCTTTGATTCAGGACATCCACCACCGGGACGTAACCGTGGTGCTGACCACCCACTACATGGAAGAGGCTGAGGCCCTATGCCAGCGGCTGGCGATTATGGACCGGGGCCGCCTGGTGGCGATGGACACTCCCGCCAACCTCATTGGCCTGCTGGAAGCCGCCTACACGGTGAAGTTGGTAGTGCGCATCCCCCTGACCGACGCCCAGTTGGCGTCCTTCAACGGAAGCATCGCCTCGGTGCAGGTCATGGAGGGCAACACCTACTTGCTGCGGTTGAGCAGCGCCCCCGATGCTCTGGACCGGGCGCTGGACGAGATTGTTCGTAGCGACCTGAAGTTGGACCACCTGGAAATCACCCCCGTTTCTCTGGAGGACGTGTTCCTGACCATCACCGGCCATGAGCTGCGGGACTGATTATGCTGGCCCTGACTTTAGCCAACCTGAAGATGATGGCCCGCAACCGTCATACCACCTTCTGGGCGTTGTTCTTTCCCCTGTTGTTTGTGGTTGTCTTCGGCGCATTTGACGTGGGCGCCCCCGGCTCGTCCACCCTGGCCATAGTCGACCAGGCCAACAATCCCTCCTCCCAACTCCTGCGGGAAAAACTGGCCGAAATACGGGTCTTGGAGTTGGTATATCCCCTGCCGGACCCCCAGACTGCTCGGCAGCGAATCAACGACGGCGACCTGGACTACCTGGCCGTCATCCCCGCCGGGTTCCCCCAAGCCAGCGCCCCGCCGGTGGTCCTCGCCTACGACACGGCGAAGCAGGCGGACAGCCAACTGGTGGAAGCCGTCGTCAGTGACCTGGTGGCCCAGGTTGGCGCGTCCAGCCCCGCGACGGCTCCTCCCGTGGTGTCCCGGGGATTTCCCGGCACCCGGGTATCCTACTTCGACCTGGTGCTCACCGGCGTGGTGGGGCTGGGAGTTATGGCCAGCGCCGTAATCTCCATCGCGGTTAAGATTAGCGCCTACCGCAACCAGTCCATTCTGCGCCGGATGCTGACCACTCCCCTGCCCATCTGGAAGTATTTTGCCGCCGAGATTACCGCCCACCTGGTGTTGGCCCTGGCGCAGGCGGCCATCATACTGTCGGTGGGCGTGTTCCTCTTTGGGGGCCACATCTACGGCAACGTGGTGTGGATCCTGGTGGTGGTGCTATTGGGCAGCCTGGTGTTCTTGAACATCGGCTTCATCCTGTCGGCCTGGGCCAACTCGCCCTCGGCAGCCTCGGGAATGGGCAACGCGGTGGTCCTGCCCATGATGTTCTTTGCCGGCACCTTCTTTTCCACCGCCAGCCTTCCCTGGATACTGCCCTACCTGTCGGAAGCCCTGCCCCTGACCCCCATGCTCACCGCCATGCGAGAGATAGCCCTGGAGCGGGCGGCCCTGTGGGAGGTGTGGCCCCAACTGGCAACCCTATCGGCCTGGGTGGTGGTGACGGCGCTGGCGGCGGTGAAAGTGTTCCGGTTTAGCTGAGGATGCCGGTCCCACCCGGCGGCGCTGTGACCCGTTGGCCGGCCCTTCCTCACAAGAGTCTTTCAAGATTCCTTGCCCGGATTTGTCCCCGCTCACCACCGGACCAAGCCCGGTGCAGGCTCTGAGCTTGTCAGAGGGCCAGTAAATTCTATCGCTCATCTTGAACCTGCTATCGCTCATCCTGAGCCTGTCGAAGGACGGGCCCACCATAAGCGGGTTGCCACGAACAACCAAAAGGCCCTGGATGTCCCCCTACGAGTCATCAATGGGTTTTCCCGCGACAGTGAAAGTCTATTCCATCGGCGCATTGCTTCTGTCGGTGGCCCTGTTGTCGGTTTGCGACGACGCCGGAAGCAGCATTGGCGGTGACGTCCCCCGGCAGGTGCGGGGCCATGTGGTTGAAGTGGTGGCGCGAGGCGTAACCGAGGCGGAAACCCTGCGGATAAGGGATGCCGACGGCAGGGCCTGGGCCTTTACCACCGAAGGATTCATTGGCTTTACCCCGGCCCACCTGCGGGAACACCAACTCTTCGGCCAGACGGTGTTGGTCTCCTATGTGGCGAGAGGGGACAGGCTGGTGGCGGTGGACGTTACCGACTGAGCCTACGCGGCGGTGTCCCCTCCCGTCAGACGCTGCTGATGGAAAAGCCTCCCGACCCGGGCCGCGACGCTCAGAGGGTCTTCTGCAGGGCGGCTTCCAGTTCTTCGGCGGGGGTGAACTGCTCGAACTTGGACCGGACTCGGCCCTCTTTGTCCACCACGAAGGTCCAGGGCTCGGTGGGCAACCCCCATTCCTCCACCGATGGGACCAGGCCGCCGCTGGGCCGACCTCCCTCAATCAGGTGGGGGTCTTCAAATACCTCCACGTGGATGAAGTTGGCCCGGTCTCCGAACCGGGCTTTCAGGTCGGAGAGCGCTTCCACCTGGGGGCCGCAGGTGGCGCTGATGCAGAAAGCGGGGGTGGAAAAAGTCACCACCAGGGGTTTGTCGTCGGCCAGCGCCTCGTGGATTGACAGTTCGTACAGCTCCGGGTCCGGCGGATTGGCGGTGGTGATGGTGGCCAGGTCGTCCACCTCGGAAGCCTTGGGGGTGACGCTGGCCGGGGCGGGCGCGCCGATGGCTGGTGTGGAGGGAGCATCTTTAACGCTGATCAGGGCCGATGCTACCACCGCTTGCCCGGCCTCGGTGGTGGTAGTAAAACGCAATTCCCAAACGGCGGGGTTGGTAACTGTCCCCGGACCGGCCACGTCGAAACTGATGTGGGCCACGAAGACGCCCTGGCCTCCCGGCAGGGGCCAGGGGGAGAAGGCGGCGGTCACCGGCTGCCGGGCCTCCCCCTCGGACTCGGAGGTGGCGAAATAGACGGGCTGCACCTGGGCTTCCGGGGTGCGTACCGGCATGTTTTCCAGGTCCACCAGGCCGAACGCCACCCGGTTTGCCCCCACCGCCAGGTCTGATGACACGACGATGGCGTTGACCCGGGTCTCTCCGGGAGAACAGGCCCCCATCGCCAGTAGAAGCAGGATGGCGCAGGAGAGTACGATGCTTCGCAGGGGTGTTGCCATAATTTGGACCCGTATAAGGCCCGAGTTTACACTCACTCTATTCCCCCGATTCAGGAAGGGCCTTCCCGCTTGATGGGTGAAGGTTGGTATGGGGGTGAGACTGCCGGGGCGCGTACCGCCCGGGGGTCAGCGGGTAAGTCACCCCCTCTAACTCTCCCCCTCAGGGGAAGAGGACTGGCTTCTCTTTGGCCTCGGAAAGGGTTTGCTGAGAGGGCGTTCAAAAAGCTGGCGGTCTATCTTGCGACAGGCTCGGTACGGGAACCCTCGTTGTTATTCTGAAGGAGAGCAGCGACTGAAGAAACTTAGATTCTTCGCCTCCACTACGTTTCGGCTCAGAATGACATATCCTTTTTAGGCACCCTCTGAGACTTCGTCCGGGTCAGTAAAACACTCCCCGACCGGCCCCGCCGTCCACGCCGATGGTCTGGCCGGTGATGGCGGTGGCCCGGTTGGAGGCCAGGAACACCACCAGGTTGGCGATGTCCTCGGGCTCAATCATCCGTCCAATGGGTATGGTAGATGTGGTGCGGCGCAGGATTTCTTCCACCGTGGCGCCTTCCCGGGCGGCCCGCTCCTCGACCAGACCCATCTGACGCTGGGTGCGGGTGCTTCCCGGGTGGATGCAGTTGACCAAAATGCCGTCGGCGGCCACGTCATCGGCCAGGTCCTTGGTGTAGGCGGAGACGCCGGAGTTGGTGACGCCGGAGCCGGGGTTGGTGGCGCTGGCGCTGCGGGCGCCCATGCCGCCGATGTTGATGATGCGTCCGCCTCCCTTGGCGCGCATCGAGGGTATCACCTCCCGGGCGCAGCGGATGTAGCCCATCACCTTGGTGTTGATGTGGTTCATCCACACGTTGTCGGGCAATTCCGAAGCCCGTCCCGAGGTGGAGTTGACGGCGTTGTTGACCAGGATGTCCACCTCTCCCAACTCCTGGACGGTGGAGAAGACCAGCATCTTCACATCCTCCGGGCTGGTCATGTCGGCGCGGATGGGCACCACCCGGGAGCCGGTGGCCTCACGAATCTCCTGGGCGGTCTGCTTCAGCGCCTCCAGACCCCGGGCGCAGATGGCGACGTTGACCCCCTCCTGGGCCAGGGCCAGGCCAGGGCGGTGGCCTTGCCGATGCCCATGCTGCCGCCGGTTACTATCGCTACTTTACCGTTGAATCCCAGGTCCATCGGTCTATCCTCCGGTCTACCCCGACTGTGCGGGGAAACTATGCCAGGGTATATCCCCGCATGGGCGGGAAAACTATAGCTGCTTTACCGTTGAATCCCAAGTCCATTGGCCTATGCCTATACCCGCGTACGCGGGGCAACCCATCGCAAAAGGTCGGAATCCTTCCGTCACTACCCCTTACAGACCCTCACTCGGGCACGCACAGCCGCAGCAGCGACTCTAGGCTGGACTCTTCCTCCAGACGGGAGACCGTCTCCACGATGCCTTCTAGCTGCTCGTTGGGCCAGTCCATGTTGTCGAATAGGGCCGTTATCCGGCGGGTCTCCGTGGCCAGGTTCCACTCCAACTCGGTGCCCTGGTACTCTCCCTGGTAGGTGGTGCCGCCGCGCATCCGCACCGTAATTCGGGGAGCGAAAGCCAGTCGGTCCTTGTGGCCGATTACTTCTACTCGCTTCAGCAGGGCCATCACCGCCGGGTCGTCGCCGGGGGATGCCTCTCCCGCTTCGATGCGGGCCCGCAGGGGCGGGTAGCTGCCGTGGACGCAGGTGTAGGCGGTGAAGTAGTGGGTGCTGCCCACGCCGGGCGAGGTGCGGGTGGAGTTGGGAAAGGCCGGCGACGGGTAGGTGGTCTCCAGCCAGTTCATATCCACGGTGATGCTCTCAATTTCCGAGGCGGGCAGGGTGTGGGCCGCCCGCATGTCGGTCATCAACTCGATGACCGGGCAGTTGTACCCGGCGGTGGGATAAATCTTGGGCACCACGTGGAGCATTTCCCAGCGGCTGCCCAGCTCGTCCACCACGGCGGCGACTGAAGTCTGGTTGGTTCCCTGGAACACGTAGGAGAGCTCTCCCCGGTTGTTGCCAACAAAGGCGTTGTAGAACCCGGCGTCTCCTTCCAGCGATTCCTCCGAGCCTTTGACATCTTCCCGGGCCAACAGGGCGGCCATGATGCCGTTCCGGGTGGCGTTGGGTTCGTGGAACATCATCTCCAGCCCTCCGGAGCGCGGGCCCTCGTTGGTGCCGCCGGTGAAGGTGCAGGCCAGGGCCAGGGTGGTGACCATCTGGTCCTGGTCCAAGCCCAGCAATTTGCCGGTGGTAACGGCGGCGCCCAGGGTGCCGTACAGGGGACTGGACCGGAACCCCCGGGCCTGGGTGGAAGGGATGAAGTCCCCGGCGATGCGGGCCTCCACCTCGTACCCGGCGACCAGGGCGGTGAGCAAGTCCTGACCGCTGCGTTGGCCTAGCTCTGCCGAGGCCAGTCCCGCCGGTATCAGGCAGGGGCCCGGGTGTATCAACATGCGGTAGGAATCGGACTGGTTGGTGGCGTGCATCAGTTTGCTGTTGGCGAAGGCGGCCCCGCAGCGGGTAGCCCTGGCGCCGTCGGCCAGGATGGTCGCGCCGTCGGGCCTGGACTCCTCTTCCTTGGCCAGGCCCACGGCGGCCTTGCCGTGGCTGGTGTCGGCGCCGATGATGGCGACTACCAGGGCGTGCAGCACCGAGGCTTTCATCTTGTCCACCACCTGGGGCGGCAGGGCCTCGTAGTCCAGGACGGTGACGTATCGGGCGAAAGTACGGCTCAGGGAATCGGGCATGGCAATACCTCGTCGCAGGCGGAAATTCCCGTACCCCGCCACCGCCCGCCGCCGATTTAGAGAACTCAACCTTGCGGCAGCCGGCGGTTGGCAAAGAAGATAGGCGGCTGCGTTTAGGGGAGATTGTAGGCCCTGGGTACGAAGGGGTCAATGTGAGACTATGGACGGCGTCCTTCCTTCTGGGCCTTGCCCTGTGGCGCTACCCTCACTTGTGGCGCCACAATGCAGTTTATGCCACAATAATAGGCAATATGACGAAGAAGCGATACGTACGAATATGCGTAGGCCCCCAGGGTAGAATAGCAATACCAGCGCAGACCCGCCGGGAATTGGGGATTAAAACCGGCGATACCCTTATCCTCAGAATTAAGGATGGACAACTTCTACTGGACAAGCCTGGGCAAATACTGGAACGATTACAGAACAGGCTATCAGAATTGGCGCCCCCAGGCATCAGCATGGTTGATGAGTTACTGGCTGAGCGACGGGAAGAGGTACGCCGCGAAGAGGAAGAATTCCGGCGGGATGAAGCAGAAGCTCACCGGCGGTCAGTGAATGACTCAGCCCAGTGACCCGAGACTATACGTCCTGGATGCCTCTGCCATCCTGTCTTTACTGCAACGAGAGGACGGCGCCGATTTGGTAGCTCCCCTCTTGCCCCAAGCCGTTATTTCTACCATCAACTGGGCTGAGGTGCTGCAGCGGCTGATTCGGTCGGGTTTGCCAATTGAGGGCTACCGGGAAGAGTTGGAAGCTGAGGGACTGGATTTGCTGGACTTTACGCCACAAGACGCCGAGCATGTGGCACGACTCTGGGCCAGCACCAGTCCAGCCGGTCTCTCTCTCGGCGACCGGGCCTGCTTGAGCCTGGCCCAGCGGTTGGGACTGCCCGCTTTCACTGCCGACCGGACCTGGGTGTCGTTGAATCTAGGGGTTGAAGTGCGTTTAATTCGTTGAAAGCCTGGTCAGAAGCCGACCGTTGTATCCTCAACTTTGTGAAGAATGCGCCCCACTCCCGCCGCTTCCGAGCATATAATGGAAATTTTATGCCCTTCTCCCCAGGTGGGCCGACTCTCTCCGGTGCCGCTTTAGGAACCGTTGCAGGGCCACCAGCGCCCACAACCCTTCGATGGCGGTTATGGGGTAGACCGCCGCCAGCCCGCTGTAGACGGCGGTGGCGGCGGAAGCCAGGGCGAAGAGCAGCACCATCCACTTGGAACGAGCTTCCATCCAGTAGGACAGGAACATGATGGCAACGGCCACGGAGCCAAAGAGAGTTAGCATGATTACCTCGGGGGCCTGAAGGTGGTGCGCCGCGTGGGGGAAGGTCAATTCCAGGGTGCGCCACGCTCTTGGAGTTGGGGTTGTGAGCGCGACGCCACCGTGGAACGGCGAGGCGACGGAGCCGGAATAGCAGCTAAATCAGGTCGCGCAGGCGAGTCTGGAGGAGCCACTTAATCAGGGCCAGCAACATCACCGCGCCGATGATGACGGCCACCCGAATCGGGTCCCAGGGCTGCATAGCGACCCCCAAGACGGTGCCCGCCGCCGGGGGGTGCTCGGTGTCGGTAATTGCCATAATCAGAATCAAAACGCCCACCGACACCGCCAGCGTCAAGTCGAAGAGCACACGCGTTTGTTCGATGAACTCCCCAATAGGGCTGAGGAATATCAGTAGCGCGCCCACTCCCGCCAGAAGCCCGAAGCCGTGTCCGCCAATCAACGACCTGGGCTTGGCGGCGTTGCTGGACGGATGAACGAAGAGGATGACCAGGCTGGACCCCAGGCCGGCGGCCAGAGCGGCGTCGGACAGGGAGTTCACGAACAGCAGAATTACCAGCATGGCCACCACAGCCAGGCCAGCCTGGGCCAGGTAGCTGTGGGAGTAACGAGCGAACCGGGGGTCCACCACCTTTACATCTTCCAAGTCTTCGGATATGCCCAGGCGCTGGGCCAGGGAATGAGGCAGGTAGTGGAACTTGCCTTCCGAGTCTATCCCGAAATGGGTCTCACCGCCGTTGTCCTCATCTTCCGCGGGTGGAAGTGGCGCCGGGTCTGTGGGCCGGGGGCGTCCCGGAAGGTCTTGGTCTGGTTCAGACCCGGCTTGCTCGGCGTTATCTCGCAATGGCTATTGTCCTCGGCGGGGGCTGGGGCTCCCTATTTCAAGCCTTGGGCGAAGTCCAGCCAGACCCGGGCGCAGGGCACGGGGAGCACGTGTTGGACGAACCCGTAAACCCCGGGGAAGACCACCCGTCGCCCGTTGGGGAATATTTCCGACGCTTGCCGGAAGTCCCCCAGCACCTCTTCCCGCAGGCCGGCGGCGGCAATGATCAGGGTGGGAGTTTGCACGTCCTTGAGCAGAGGGCCCAGGTCGCCGGCGGCGTTGGCCTGGAATCCCGCCACCACGTGGGCCGGGGTTGCTGCCATCTGCTGGGCGTACCAGCGGGTGTAGGCCGGGTCCACAATCTGGGGGTCCAACCGACGTCCGATGGTGTTTTCCACCCAGGCCGCCACGCCCTCTTTCTCAATCAGCTCGGCGCTCTCGCCGTGGTGGGGGTCGTTGAAGCTGGTGGGCGAGGTGCAGGCGGTGAGGGAAAGGAGCCGTTCCTGGTGTTGGGTGGCGAACCGCATGGAGATGGAACCTCCCACCGTCTCGCCGATGAGATGGAAGCGGTCCGACTCCATCTTGTCGGCGAACTCCAGCAGGTCGTTGGCAAAGTTGTCCACCGACCAGGGGTAGCCCGGCTCGGGCACCGAGGACTGGCCCATGCCCCGCATGTCGTAGCGCAGCACCCGGTAGTGGCGGGCAATTACGGGCACCCAGCCGAACCAGAGCTTATGGTTCTTGGCCATGCCGTGGTGCAGCACCACCGTCTCCGGCTCGGTCCAGGGATCGGTAAAGTCGTCGATGGTATAGAAAAGCTCGGCGCCGTCGTCCAAGCGCAGTCTCATAATTGGCCTCCGGCAGGGTTGTTGTTTTGGGAGTTGGGGCAGGCGCCCCTGGCGGCGGGGCCAAAGGAGAGGTTGACAGCTCCTTTGGCCGGCCCCAGGCCAGGGGCGTGGATTATCTCATGGGGTCTTGCCGGGGACGCTCTAGGCGGTGACTCCCTGCTCGGTGAACACGGAGCGGGCAATCTGCATGGCGGTGCGGGTGGTGAAGTACCCGCCGTACAGCATCACCTGGATGAATATCTCCATTATCTCCGCAGGGGTCATACCAATACGCAGCGCCCCCTCGATGCGGCGGCGAATCTGCCGGTCGTAGCGGCCCAACACCGTCATGGATGCCAGGGCGCAGATGGCCTCGCCCTTGGGGTCCAGGCCGGGCCGGTTATGAATGGCCCCCCAGTGGTACTCGGTAATTAAACGGTCTACCTCCATTTCCTGCGAGTCCGGGACAACGGACTGGAGAAAGGCCGTATCCCCCATGTGCTCCTCGCGGTTCCGTAGACCTTGCTGGTACAACTCTTCGGCGCTTATCTCGGGGTCGTAGAGCCTGACGGGTTCGAATTCGATGTTCCAGTCCTCAAACACGTCCTTGGTAATTCGCAGGGCCGACTCCACCGCCGGAACCCCGACGTAAAAGGTTAGCTGAATGAAGACCTCCACCACCTGTTCCGGAGTCACTCCCATGTTCAGGCCCCGTTCAATGTGCCGGCGCAGCAGGGGCAACTGTCCCAGGGCCACCAGGGCCGCCATGGTGCAGATGGACCGCTGTCGCAGGGTCAGGCCTGGGCGGGTCCAGATGGAGCCAAAGAGGCATTCATCAATGATACGCTTCAAGTCTGGGGCCAGTTGGTCGGTTCCGGGCAACGCGAAGTGTCTGCGGTCGCCGCCGGACATCGTAGAGCGCATTTCCAGTCCCTGTTCGTGTCGCTCGTTAAGTGTGCTCAAGGTGAGTCCTCCTCCGTCTTGTTACTGCCAAATGTAGTTGTCGAGGCATTGGCAGCTTGGCCTACGGCGCATCCGTGCCGCCGCTTTTGGTGCCCTTGAATAGTCCACCAACGAACTACGGTGCGCTCTCGCAGCTTAATTATAGCGCGCCACGGCAGGTCTGGCATCTAAGGGGCAAAATCTGGCTTGGCTAAGCCCCCTGGAGGGATGCGCCCCTACATTTTTGACCGACAACCGGTACGGCCAACGATAGTCGGTGGACCACCCCCACTTACCTGGGCAGAAACATGGTGGCGTCGGCCAGGCAGACCAGGTCTCCCCGCTGGTTGGCGCCCCTGACCCGGCAGCCCACCACCCCCTGGTGGCTTTCCTCTCGCCTGCTGGTGACTTCGCCCTGGAAGGACACCGTGTCGCCGGACCGGAAGGGCGTGATGGCCCGCATCAACAACCTTCCGCCATCGTAGAAGGCCCGCAGCGGGAAGGAGCGGGCCAGCATCTGGTCCACGTAGGACATGGTGGCGGGGCCGGAATTAACCGCTCCGCCAAAAATGTTCCGCCGGGCAAACTCCTCGTCGGTGTGGATATTGCTGGCGTGGTACTCACCGGCTAGCCGAAACTCGTTCTTGCGGTTGATTATCTCCTGGCTCTCGGATAACTCCAGGCTAGCCAACTGGTCACCCAGGCCAATGGAGTCAAAACCGGGGAGCTGGGGCGAAATGGGGTTGAAGCCGGCGGCTGCGGCAGCGTCCAACGGGACTGGCGTGGCCGTACCCTGGTCCCGGGGCACCGCCCGCTGCCCCTGGGCGTACTCAAAGATGCAGGTATAGTCGTACTCGGCCACCAGTTCGCCCCGCTGGTTGGTGGCCTCCACCCGGAAGGTAACGAATTTGTTGTCCCTTCGCTGGTACTTTTCCAGCACCCGCCGGTTGCCGGTGATGGTGTCCCCGGCCCGAACCGGTCGGGACCAGCGTATTTCGCACTTGGCGAAGGGGGTCTGACGGCGGGCGGTCTTGGATTCCTCCAGAGCCACGAAGCCGTTGGCGGCGGCGATGTCGTCCCGCAGCAGGGGGGCGTAGGACAGCGCCATGCTGGGCATGGCCACCAGCGCGCCGTCATATTCCTGGTTCGCGCCCGCCCGGTGGTAGCGGAGGTCAGGGTTCTGGGCAACCAGGGCGTATCGGGAGATGTTCTCTTCGGTAATGGCAACCACCGTGGGTTGCCCCGACTGGCCGGGCTGTACGGCGTCGAAGTCCCACAGCCTTTCCTTTTGCTCTAACATTGGTTGCTCTTCCCCCTTACGTTGGGATTTCCTGGACGGGACACCTCCGGGAAATGGCTTCCGACGGGAGTTTGGGACAAGGGGTTGCGGGCAGCGGCAGTCATGGCACGGCTGGGTAAGCCGGTTGGGCCCGCACTGGGAGGATGGGGGGCTAGAATTCGGGCATCTCTCCGATGACGCTACGCACGGTGGCGATGAAGCTGCCCGAGCGTTCGTACTGCACCTGCCAATACCTCTCCGCCTGTTGAGGCATATCGTGGGCGTATATTTGGAAGTAGCCGGGCTTGCCCCGGGCCCCAACGAATATGAACAGCCCTCCCACAACCAGGGCAAACACGGCGCTGAAGACGAGGAGGGGGGTCAGCAGCAACCCCAGGACAATCACGACGGTGCCCATGATTAGGATGGGGTGATTGGGTTGCTGCACCAGCTTTACCGAAGCTAGCTGGGGGTAGGGAATCTCCAGCAGGTGCCCCCGGCTGAGTCCGGTTTTCGAGTCCAAGCGAAGTACGCGGTATGAAGTGGCGTGGAAGGGGCCGAAGGAGCAGAGCAGCCTTTCCGAAGGCTCCAGGTAGCTGTAAATGTTGGCGGTGTTGGTCCAGGCGTCCACGGCGCTTACCCTTGCCCGTCGGAGGCGAAATCTGGGAGCCGTCCAGGGATATGGTCACCCGCAGCGTCCGGCTAGATTATGCAACAACCTGCATGGGTTGACAAGGACGGGCTAAGGGGGCAGGGGACAGCCCGCCGCCCTTGACTCTCGCCAGGGGGAAAAGCCCCGTCATTTCCGCGGAGGCGGGAATCTAGGGGAATAGGGTGTGGGCCGCCTCGCCCCTGACTCTGCGCGCCAGGGGCGGGGCTTACCTCTACGTGGATAATCGAAAGACCCTCGCCCCTTATCCCTTCCCTTGCCACCATACAACCCCTACCGCATAATAGGTGGACTTGTACCAGGGCCGGGATTTACCCTGGCCCCGGCTTGGGTCTGGATTTCTTGGAGGTAACATGAAAGTAGGATTTGTTGGGCTGGGCACCATGGGCGGCAGCATGGCCTATAACTGCTTGCAGGGCGGCAACGAGATGGTGGTCCACGACATCAACCGGGCCGCGGCCACGCCCCACCTGGAAGCCGGGGCCATCTGGGCCGATACTCCGAGGGAGGTTGCCGAGCAGAGCGAGGTCGTCTTCACCTCGCTGCCCGGCCCCACCGAGATTGAGGCCGTGGCCCTGGGCGACGATGGACTGCTGCAGGGCATGAGCGCCGGTAAGGTCTACTTCGACCTGAGCACCAACTCCCCCGCTTCAATTAGGCACATCCACGAGGTGTTCGGCGCGCAGGGAATTCATGTGTTGGACGCGCCGGTGAGCGGCGGGCCCCGGGGCGCGCGCACCCGCAACTTGGCCATCTGGGTGGGCGGCGATGAGGACCTGTTCGACAAATATAAGGAAGTGCTGGACTCCATCGGCGACAAGGCCTACTATGTCGGCCCCATCGGCTGCGGAGCGGTGGCCAAGCTGGTGCACAACTGCGCCGGTTACATCATCCAGACGGCCCTGGCTGAGGTGTTCACCATGGGGGTCAAGGCCGGAGTGGAGCCGCTGGCCCTGTGGCAGGCGGTCCGCCGAGGGGCCCAGGGGCGTCGGGGCACCTTCGAGGGCCTGGCGGAACACCTGCTGCCGGGCAACTTCGACCCGCCCGACTTCGCGCTGCGCCTGGCCCGCAAGGACGTGGACCTGGCGGTGGCCGTGGGACGAGAGTTCGAGGTCCCCATGAAGCTGGCCAACGTGACCCTGGCGGAGATGACCGAGGCGATAAACCGGGGTTGGGCGGGACGCGATTCTCGGGTGGCGATGCTGCTTCAGGAAGAACGGGCCGGCGTTGAGGTGCGGGTGGACCCGGAGGTGTTGCGCCAAGCGTTGGAGGCGGAGCAGGGGGGGTAGGCATCGAGCCGGTGCGCCCCCATAGAGGGTGGAGGAATATGATGATTGAAGACCATGCGCACGCGGCTCGGGAGTTCCTGGCGGCGTCGGACGGGGAGTTCGACGCCGGGGACGATATGCAGGCCGCGGAAAAGTTGTGGGGGGCCTTCTCCCACGCCGTTACCGCCGTTTCCTTGGAGCGAGGTTGGCTTTACGGCACCCACCGAAAGACTGTGGATGCGGGTCGGCGGCTGGCCCGGGAACTGAACAACGGGAACCTAGAGGCCGTTGACGAGGCTCGCCTCTTTCACAACCACTTCTACAATGGATCAATGGAAGACTACGAAATGGAGTACGGGCGGCCAATAGTGCACGACTTCGTGCACCGGGCACTGGGGCTGCTGAACAGTCCGAGCTAGGGGTAGGGGGATTCTCTCTGCCAGGCCGCCGCCCCTCAGTCCTCCCGCCGCCAGCGCAGGTTGGGCCGGCGGGCCGCCCCGGCCTCGTCCAGGCGGGATACCGGCGTGGTATGGGGGGCCTGCTGAACCAGTTCCGGGTCGTCGTTGGACTCCCGGTCGATGTCCCGCAGGGTCTGGATGAAGGCGTCCAGCGTCTCCCGGGTCTCCGTCTCAGTGGGCTCGATCATCAGCGCCTCGTGGACAATCAGAGGGAAGTACATGGTGGGGGCGTGGTAGCCGTAGTCCAACAGCCGCTTGGCGACCTCCAACCCGCTGACCCCCCGGGCCCGCTGCCGGTCGGCGGAGAATACCACCTCGTGCATACAACGCCGGTCGTAGGGCAGGTAGTAGATGTCCTTCAGGGCTTCCATGATGTAGTTGGCGTTGAGGACGGCGTTGCCACTGACCGATTGCAAGCCCTCGGCGCCCATGGTGCGGATGTAGGTGTAGGCCCGCACCAGCACGCCGAAGTTGCCGTGGAAGCTGCTAATCTTGCCGATGCTCCGCTCCGGCGTGGTAAGGCCGTAGGTGGGGGGCCCGCCATCGCCTGTCTGCGAGACCACCGGAGCGGCCAGGTAGGGCATCAGCGCCTCGCCGCAGCACACCGGCCCGGCCCCGGGGCCGCCGCCGCCGTGGGGTGTGGTGAAGGTCTTGTGCAGGTTCAGGTGGATAACGTCGAAGCCCAGGTCGCCCAGCTTGGCCCGGCCCAGCAGGGCGTTCATGTTGGCCCCGTCGCCGTAGACCAAACCGCCGGCCTGGTGCACCACCCGGCACACCTCCACGATGTTGCTGTCGAAGAGGCCCAGGGTGCTGGGCAGGGTAATCATCACCCCGGCCAGGTCAGGGCCAGCCAACTCGTGCAGGGCTTCCAGGTCAACGTTGCCGTCGCTGTCCGACGCCAGGGTAACCACGTCGAAGCCCGCCATGGCCGCCGAGGCCGGGTTGGTGCCGTGGGCGCTGTCGGGAATCGCCATCTTGGTGCGCCCGGTGTCGCCCCGGTCGTGGTGGTAGGCCCGCATCATCAGCACCCCGGCCAGTTCCCCGTGGGCCCCGGCCAGGGTCGCCAGGCTGGAACCGGCCATGCCGGTTATCTCGTTGAGGGACTGCTGTAGGTTGTACAGCAACTCCAAGGCCCCCTGGGACGCCGTCTCCGGTTGCAGCGGGTGGATGCCCGCGAACCCGGGCAGGAAGGACATCTCGTCGTGTACCTTGGGGTTGTACTTCATGGTGCAACTGCCCAGGGGATAGAACTGGGTGTCGATGGAGAAGTTTAGCTGGCTGAGGTTGGTGAAATACTGCACTACCTCCGGCTCCGAGACCTCGGGCAGGTCCAATTCGGTACGCAGCAGGGCCGAGTCGGGCAGGGGTTGAAGCGGCACGTCCGACGCCGCAACGATGGCCCCCACACGCCCGGGAACGCTGCGCTCCATCAGTAGTTTGGATGTGTCTCGTGTTCCGCCTTTCTGCATTAGCTAAACTCCGCTAGCCCCGCTACCAGGGCGTCGATGTCTTCCCGGGTGTTCATTTCGGTGACGCAGACCAACATTCCCCGGTCCACCTCCGCCGGTAGGGGATCGTTGTAGGGGGGGCTGCTGACGTCCAGACCGCCCAGGATGTTCCGCTCCAGGAGCCGTTGGTTGATAACGGCGGGGGAAGCGGGGCACTGGACCAAGAACTCCTGGAAGAAAGTCCCCTGGTTGAAGGGCAGGGAATAGCCGGGAAGCTGCTCGATTTGGGAAGCGGCGTAGTGGGCTTTGTGATAGCACAGCTCCGCCACCTGGCGCAGCCCCTGTTTGCCCATAGCTGCCAGGTAAATGGTGGCGGCCAGGGCGTACAGGGCCTCGTTGGTGCAGATATTGCTGGTGGCCCGCTCCCGGCGGATGTGCTGCTCCCGGGTCTGGAGGGTTAGCACGTAGCCGGTCCGGCCCTGGGTGTCGGTGGTGCGCCCCACCAGGCGGCTGGGCATCTGCCGGATGTACTGCTGCTTGGCGGAGAAGAGGCCCACGTAGGGGCCGCCGTAGCTGACGGGTATGCCCAGGGGTTGGCCCTCCCCGGTAACAATGTCGGCGTCGTAGTGGCCGGGGGACTGGAACATCCCCATCGCCGTGGGGTCTGCCGATATTACCAGCAGGGCGCCCTGGTCGTGGGCGGCGGCGCTGTGCTGGGCCAGGTCTTCCACGTTGCCGAAGAAGTTGGGGTACTGGACCGCCAGGCAGGCCGTATCCCCGATGACCTCTGGGTCCCAGTGCCGGACCACCTCGATGCGGATGCCCTGGGCCTGGCAATAGGTGCGAATTACCTGCTGGTAGAAGGGGGAAACGGTGTCGGCGATGGCTACCTGGTCCCGGCGGGTCACCCGGCAGGCCATCAGCACCCCCTCGGCCAGGCTGGTGGCCCCGTCGTACATTCCGGCGTTGGCGACTTCCATCTCGTAGAGGTTGCTGACCAGGGTTTGGAACTCGTAGATGACCTGCAGGGTACCCTGGCTGACCTCCGGTTGGTAGGGGGTGTAGGCGGTGAGGAACTCGCCCCTGGTCATTATTGCCTTGACGACAGCGGGGCTGAAGTGGTTATAGGAGCCGGCCCCCAGAAAGGATGGGCCGCTGTTCAGGGCCCGGTTCCTGGCGGCCAGGGCCGACAGTTCTCGTTGAATCTCCAACTCGGAAAGGGGGGATGGCAGGTCCAGGGACGGGTTGCGGTGCTCCTCGGGAATGTCCAGGAACAGCTCGTCGATGGAACTGAGGCCCAGGGTCGCCAGCATCTCCGCCTGTTCCTGCTGGGTGTTGGGGATGTAGTGGGACTGGAATTGTACGTTGGAAGTCACGCCAGTTCTCCTTTCATTTCTTCCCCCGGCGCTCCGGTTCGGAGTCGATTCAGTGAACTGGGAAAGACTCTCGCCCCGGTGGTGTGGGCCTAGACTCCCCGGACTATCAGCGTTATCACCAAGCCGACAAGGGCGGCGATTATGCCGCCGCCGATACCAATAATAGCCAGAAGCAGGCGGTCAATCCGGCGGTTGACTTCCCCTAGCCCGGAGTCCAGCCGGCGGTTGACTTCCCCTAGTCCGGTGTCAATCCGGTGGTTGACTTCCCCTAGCCCGGAGTCCAGCCGGCGGTTGACTTCTGCCAATCCGGAGTCCAGCCGGCTGTTGATTTCCTGTTGGCCGATTTTCAGGTCCTGCAACATGGCCGACTGTTCGGATATACGGCCTTCCAGATAGCCCAGGGTTCGGGCAGTTTCCGGCTCTGCGGTCATTACGGCACCCCTCCGGGACACCTATATCATCGCCTATAGCCCGGCGGTGTAGGAGTCGTAGTCGTCGGCGGACATCAGGTTGTCCAGTTCGCCGGGATTGCTCAGGGCCACCCGCACCAGCCAACCCCGGTCAAAGGGATCGTCGTTGACCAACTCGGGGGCGTCGACCAAGGAGGCGTTGACCTCGATTACCTCGCCGCTGACCGGGGAATACAGGTCGGAGACCGCCTTAACCGATTCCACCTCTCCCATTTTCTCCAGGTGCGTCACCGTAGCGCCCACCTGGGGCAGGTCGAAGTAGACCACGTCTCCCAGTTGGTCTTGGGCGTAGTGGGTAATGCCCACCTGGGCGCGCCCGGCGGCATCGTCTTCCAGTTTCACCCACTCGTGCTCTACCGTATACTTCCGGTCCTTGGGATTCAAAGCTGCTGCGGCCTCCTATTCGATGGGGCTTGTTTACCAATATGCCAGTCTGTCCGAAACCCGCCCCCGCTTCTACTGCGTCCCTGGGGCTCCACCGGGCCGGCCTGGCGCGCTCCGCCGCCGGGCCCTAGTGTAAAAAGGTAAGTCAACTACTTCTATGGGGGTAATCCTTCCCCGGATGTCCACGTCCAACCACTGGCCCGGGGTAGCGTGACGCACCAAAACGTAGCCCATCGCGATGCTGGTGTCAAGGGTAGGGGAGTAGCTCCCGCTGGTGACGACGCCCACCGTCTCCCCCTGGTGCAGGATGGGGTACTCCGCCCGGGGCGCGCTGCGGCCCGCCAGTTTGAGGCCCACCAGCCTGCGGTCCGTGCCCTCTTCCCGCTGCCGCTGCAACGCCTCCCAGCCCACGTAGGGCCCCTCCTGACGCACGAATCGGTCAAGTCCGGCCTCGATGGGGGTGGTGGCCGGGTCAATCTCGTGGCCGTGGAGGGGCAGGGCCGCTTCCAGCCGTAGCACGTCCCGCGCGCCCAGACCGCAGGGTGTTGCGCCGAGGTCCAGCAGAGCGTTCCAGAGGGGTTGGGCGTCGGCGGCGTCCACCACCATCTCAAACCCGTCCTCGCCCGTGTAGCCGGTGCGCCCGACGAAGATGGGCTTACCCTGGAACTGCCCTTCTCCCCAGGCGAAAAGGCGCAGGCTGGAGGGTGGATCGCCGTTGTCCAGTTGGCACAGCCGGTCCAGGGCTTCCGGCGCGCCCGGCCCCTGAAAAGCCAGCAACCCGGTCTCCCGGGTGTGGTCGTCCATGACGCAGCCCCCGGCGAACCCTTCGTCAATCCAGCGTTGGAACCAGGCCACCACCTCGTCGCGGTTGCCCGCGTTGGGAATCAGCAGGTAACGGTCTGGGGCCAGCCGGTAGAAGATGGTGTCGTCAATGACGCCGCCGGACTCGTTACAGATCATGCAGTAGCGGGCGCGGCCCACGGCCAGGGTATCGGCGGAGCCGGTCAACACCCAGTCCAGGAATTGGGTTGACTGGGGGCCGGAGATGTAGAGCCGCCCCATGTGGGAAACGTCGAACAGGCCGATGGCGGTGCGCACCGCCCTGACCTCGGCCAAGATGCCGGAATACTGCACCGGCATGTCCCAGCCGCCGAAGGGCACCATGCGCGCGCGCAGGTCCAGGTGGGCTTGGTAGAGGGGTGTTCGGAGATTGTCCTGGGTCAATAGGCACCGCCCGTGGTCGCGTTTACGTTGCTGCCCGGACTCAGCCGCCCTATTAAAAAGGGGCGGAAGGCCGAGGGCAAGCTGAAGGATTACAGCCTCCGAATGATAACCGCAACCCGCCGGAGCCGCAAGATATTGGAATGGGGCGGGGGTGAGGTCTTCCGATTCTCCAGCTAAGGTCAAGTTCATCCTGACGGACAGGCGACCACTTCCCACCGCCATTCCGGCGGAGGCCGGAATCCAGGGGTGGGGAGCCTCTGCTGGCCGGAAATTTTATACCCTTCGCTCCCCTCAGAACCTTCACTCCGCGAAGGCGGGGGGGTGACAATCGGAAGACCCTCGCCCCGTTCCGGTCCCACTTCCTGATTGAATGGCCGGTATGCTATATTAGGGCCGTTAATAGCTATCCGATGGACCTTGGCCATTCTGGTAAAGGGGAATCGAATGCGTATTCTGTTGATTGCTACCAACCGCCATAACCGCTGGATGAGCCGCGACGAGGTGCGGCCCCTGCCCATCGGGCTGGCCTACGTGGCCGCATATATCGACCCGGAGCGTCACCCCCTGCGGGTGCTGGACCTGATGTTCGCGGACGACTACCTGGCCGAGACCGAGGCCACCGTCCGGGAGTTTCAACCCCAGTTGATAGGCATATCCATCCGCAACTTGGACAACGGCAGCTATGTGAATCCCCAGTCGGCCCTGCCTGTTACCCGGGAGGTGATACAGCGGATTCGCAGTTGCAGCGACGCTACCATTGCCTGTGGCGGTCCCGCATTCAGCACCCTGCCCCAGGACTGCTTCAACTACCTGGAGCCCGACGTCGGCCTGGCCGGGGACGCCGCCGACGCTTTCGCCCAACTGGCCGACCTATTGGAGGGAAACCAGCCCTACCACGACTTGTCGGGCATCGTCTACCGGGAGGACGGGGAAGTTAAGACCGCGCCCAACCGGGCCTCCTCGGGACTTAACAAGCCTCCCCGGTTGGGAGACCTGGACTTGGCCCAATACCGCCAGGCCGGGTTCGGCGTGGGGGTTATTACCAAGCTGGGCTGGTACTCTTCCACGGTGGCCAGCCCCAACTCCGGCGACGACTGGCGGATAATACGTCCGGTGGAAGAGGTTGTGGAGGAGGTGCAGCGCCTCCGGGGGGAGTATGGCCTGGAAGAGTTCTTCTTCATCGACCAGGCTTTCAACCAACCCAGCCAGTACGCCAAGGACCTGTGTCACTCCCTCATCGACGCCGATGTCAACATCAGGTGGAATACCAACTTGAGGCCCGAGGACTGCGACCGGGAGTTGGTGTCGCTGATGGTGACATCGGGCTGCCAGATGGTCCTAATTGGCGGCGCAACTATACCCACGCTCATCCCCAAGGAAGACGACAGCAGCGATTCCTTCCGCCTCTCCGCCGACCTGGCGTCTCTGCAACACCTGTGCGATTTGTGCCAGTCCCAGGGCTTGTCCTACTCCATCACCCAGGGATTCGGCGAGCCGGGGGAGACGGATGGTTCCATCCGCACCAAGCTGGCCTTTCTTTCGGCGGCGGCGGGCCCCGACCGGGCCGCCACCGTAACCCTGCGCATCGGCAACCGGCTGCTGCCCGGCAGCGACCTGACCCGTCAGGCCGCTCAGGAGGGCATAATCAGCGGAGAGGGCGACCTGCTCATGCCCGTCTACTACGTGACCCCGGTGGTGCGGAGCAGCCTACAGGAAACGCTGGAAGCCGCGGTGCGGGACCATCCCACCTGGAACATAATGTAAACCGCTAACCTGAGGACCCTCGGTATGGGCCCCACCGGGCCCGAAATGCTGCCGGTCTATTCCAGCAGCTTGACCAGGGCGACGGTGGCGGTGACGGTGCCCAGGGCGGTCATAATCAGAAGCCCGGCGAACCACCGGACCAGCCGAGCCTCCGCTGCCGCTATCTCTGACCGGAACTCGCCTCGCAATTCGGCAAATCGGGCGTCCATGTAGGCGCGTAGTTCCATCAGGTCGGCCTTGCTGGCGACGTTCTCTCCCAGGGACTGTTGGATGGCGGCAACGATGGCCTCGGCTTGGCCGTTGTCAAAGCCGGCGTCCCTTAGCGCCTGGGCAATTCGGAGGGTGTCGAAGGCGGGGATGGTCATCGTTCAACCTCTGCCCCGAGTGTACCAGTAAGGCCAATGGCGTACAATGCCCGGGATTCCTACCGCCGCCCAGCGCCGCTGTAACCTGCTGCCTCCCAAAGTGGGTGTCCGGCGCCGTCTTCCCAGGGGCAATCAGGGTATGCGGCAACTAGAGAGCTAACGAGGAAGAGACAATGGCAAAACTGAGCCAGCAAGAAATCGACTCCTATCTCGCCGAGCCCCACGTGGCGCTGCTTACCAGCATCCGGCCCAACGGCAGGCCCCACGTGGCCCCGGTGTGGTTCGTGTGGCAGAGCCTTGCCCCCGGGAAAGAGCCTAGCCCCGGCCCGGCTGAGACAAGTAACCTTGCGGGCCGGGGCGTATGGCAAGTATGCCGGGCTCTGGTGATGACCGGGGCCTCGTCGCTAAAGGCGCGAAACCTCCGGAACAACCCCTCCGTTGCCCTGTCGGTGGCCTCGGACTCCCGCCCCTACCAGTACGTCAGCTTGGAAGGTGAAGCCAGCCTGACCCAGGACAATATGGCCGAACTGGTACACCGCATCTGCACCCGCTACGATGGGCCGGAGCAGGGCGCCGTCTACGCCCGGGAACTGTTGGAGCACGGCAATATGGTGGTTATCGACGTGCAGGTCGAGCGAATAATCTCCTGGAAGCAGGACGATTAGGGGCCAACTTCGGGTTGAATCGACTTCCGACCTTCTGGCGTAGGTGGAAACCAGGGTGGGGCCGGTGGTGGAAAGGCGCATCCAACACCTGAAATATGGCGGGTGGTAAAGTGGCGCCCCGTCATTCCGGCGAAGGCCGGAATCCAGGGCAGGGCCCGGGTTGTGGGAAAGGCTTATCCAACATCTGAAATACGGCGGGTGGTAAAGCAAACATGAAAGCAACGGCTGAGGCGGTGATAATCGGCGGCGGGGTTATGGGGTGCAGCATCCTCTACAACCTGGCCCAGCGGGGCATGACCGACACCCTGCTGCTGGAGCGAGACGTGCTGGGCTCCGGCTCTACCGGACGCTCCCAGGCCATTTGCCGAATGCACTACTCCAACCCGGTCACCGCCGCCATGGCCTGGGAAAGCCTGAAGGTCTTTGCCAACTTCAGCGACGTGGTGGGCGGGGTCTCCTCCTTCGTCGAGACGGGCTACCTGGTGGTCGTCCAGGGTATTGACCGGGCCAGCATGGAGCAGAACGTCGCCATGCAGCAGGAGTTGGGGATCGACACCCGGGTGGTTTCGGAGTCGGAGGTCGGCGAGTTGGCCCCCATGATCCAGGTATTCCCGGAAGAGGGCCTGGCCTGGGAGCCCCAGTCCGGGTATGCTGACCCCTACCTGGTGACAACCTCCTACGCCACCCGCGCCCGGGAGATGGGGGCGGAAATTGCCCTGCGTACCCCGGTGACGGGCGTCGAGATTTCCGGCGGACGGGTGCGGGCGGTGATTACGGAGCAGGGCCGGGTGGAAACCCCCATCGCGGTGGTGGCGGCAGGCCCTTGGGCCCGTCCCCTGCTGGCCCCCAACGGCATCGACCTCCCGCTGAGCACGGTGCGCCACCAGGTGGCGGTGCTCACCCGCCCGGTGGACCAGCTACCCCAGCACCCGGCGGTGGGAGACATCGCCCAGTCCTTTTCCTTCCGGCCCGACGGGACCGCCCTGACCATGCTGGGCTTCGGGGAGGACGAGGTTGACCCGGATACCTACAACCAGGGTGTGGACATGCCCGACCTGGCCGATGCCGTGGCAAGGCTGGCCCGCCGGATGCCCGCTATGGCCGACACCTACTACCGGGGCGGCTGGTCGGGGCTGTTCACCATCACCCCCGACTGGCACCCCATCCTGGACCGGGTGCCCGAGGTGCAGGGGCTGTTCTGCGCCGTGGGCTTCAGCGGCCACGGTTTCAAGCTGTCTCCAGCCATTGGCATCAGCATGGCCGAGCTTATAACCCAGGGCCAGGCCACCACCATCGACTTGACCCCGCTTCGCTTCAGTCGTTTCGCCGAGGGCGACCTGATGTCCTCCCGCTACCGCTACCGGGTATTGGCCTAGAAGTCCCCTCGGTACGCGGCCTTCGCCCTCTCGGCATAAAAGGCGAGCCAGCGGGGGCCTGACTTCCCCACGTCAGCCAGCCCGTAGGGGCGCGCAGCCCCGCGCCCCTACACTAAGAATTGCCCGAGCGGTCCTTCATTCCGAGAAAACCCCCCAACCGGGCCAGTTCCGACATCGGGCCGGTGGGGGGTTGTCATGTTTTCAGGACGCAGCCTGGGGCGGACCGCCATTAGGATGGTCGATGCCCGGCGGCAGGAACGCCCTGGCTGCACCTCCGGCGTTTCCGACGGGGCTGGCTACAGCGCCTCGATTCCAGCCCGGGCGGCGTCCTCGTCCTCCTGGCTGCTGCCTCCGCTGCCGCCGATGGCGCCAATCAGTTCGCCATCCCGAAAGATGGGCAGCGCGCCCTGTCCGGGCACAAACTCGCCCCTCTCCACCTCCATTACCGCCCGCAGCACCGGAGTCATAGCCCGGTCGGTGAGGTCGGCGCTGGATATGCCGAAGCAAGCCGAGGCCCGGGCCTTGCCCCGGGAAACGTAAGGAGTCCGCCAGGGCGCGCCGTCCATGCGGACCATGCACTTCAGGTCTCCCCGTTCGTCCACCACCGAGATGCTCAGCTTCACGCCCATTTCCAACGCCTTGTTCTTCGCCGCCTGCAACATTCGCTCCGCATCTTCCAAGGTCATGCCCGCCATTTCCTTGCCTCCGTTCAGCCAATAAATTCCCGCCGTCAGTCGGCGGCTGCCCGCATTATAGTTAAGATGGGTGGCCGCGTATACGGTGATCTCCATCTCGCCGTGGCAATCGCCTTTTCAACGGGAAAGCCCCGTAATTCCCGCTTAATCCGATCCTTACCGCCCCCTACCCCGTCATTCCCGCGAAAGCGGGAATCCAGACCTCAACCCTGCTCCCCTAATATTCTTCCCTAGCCGCTAGGCCTCCCGCCCTCGCCCGTTAGACAGGCACTCCCCATGAGGCTATAGTTACAGTCCAGACGGCCCTTCCGAGGTGTTTGATGAATTTCGGCTTTTACCTGCCCAATCACGGACCCAACGCCCGCCCGGAACCCCTGGCCCGCATCGCCCAACAGGGAGACGAGTCGGGTTTCTATTGCATGGTGGCCGGAGACCATATCCTGGTTCCCAACCAGGTGGACTCTCCCTACCCCTACACCGTCAGCGGCGAGTTCTCCGGGGGTGAGAGCGGAGAATATTATGAGCAGCTAACCCTGCTCACCTACCTGGCCGGAATTACCAAGAATATCCGGCTGGTGCCCAGCGTTATGATCGTTCCCTACCGTCCGCCCCTGTTGGCGGCCAAGATTCTGGCCACCCTGGACGTGCTCTCCCAGGGACGCCTGATCCTGGGCGTAGGCGTGGGCTGGATGGAGGAGGAATTCGAGGCCCTGGGCGCCCCGCCTTTCCACCGTAGGGGCGAGGTGACCAACGAGTACCTTCGCGCCTTCAAGGAGCTATGGACCAGCGACAACCCCACCTTCCAGGGGGAGTTCTGCCAGTTTTCCGACATCCAGTTCCTGCCCAAGCCCGTTCAGAAGCCCCATCCGCCCATCTGGGTGGGCGGTCAAAGCCACCCCGCCATGCGCCGCGCCGCCGAACTGGGCAACGGCTGGCACCCGGTGGGGGCCATTCCCGCCGCGCCCCTGGAGCCGGAGGAACTGGCCCAGAACATCGCGGTGATGCACCGCTACGCCGAAAGGGCCGGGCGCGACCCGGCGGAGATCGAGGTCTCCATGAAGGCCCCGCTGTACGACTCCGCCGGGCCTTCCGACGGGCCCAGACGCCGCTTTGCCGGCACACCGGACCAGGTGCTTCAAGACGTGCAGACCTACAGCGACGTGGGGGTGGACGACATTATTTTCGACATTCGCGGCAACGACTTGAACCAGGCCCTGGAGCGGCTGGACTGGTTCTCCAGCGAAGTCATGGCCCACGCCTGAGCCGGGCCGCCTGGTCAATAACATGCCGAGGGACCGCGCCTCCGTCATTCCGCCGGAATCCAGGGGTGGTGGTGAGAGCGGTAGGGTGCATGGCTGTGCGCCCCTCGCCTCAATCCGGCTACTGCTCTATGCCAACCCTAGCTGCTCACTCCGAGCTTGTCGAAGGGCAGGCTCTGCGTCGGAATAACGGTCATGGTAGGCAGCCTGTCCCTTCCCCCACGTCCTCGTTATGGACTCGGATACACCCTTACCCTATAATCTGTGCTGAGTTGGGTCCAGGCGCCTTTCCCAGCTACAGTTGGAAGCCCAGAACCGCGTTTAGGAGCAAGCAGCATGGTGGTTTTTCGTCCTTTCCGGGGATGCCGGTACGACCCCCAGGTGGTGGGTGACATGGCTGCCATTCTCTGCCCCCCCTACGACATAATCGGCCCGGAGCTCAAGGAGTCCCTCAAGGGCCGCAGTCCCTACAACGCGGTCCACCTGGAAGGGGGAGAACAACCGGACCCGGTGAATCCCGAGGCGAGCTACCGCCAGGCTGCCGCCCTGTTCCGGGAATGGCTGAGCCAGGGCGTGCTGCGACGGGAACAGGAGCCTTGCTATTACCTGATGCGGCGCCGTTACCAGTTCCGGGGCCAGGCCCTCTCCCATCTGGGCCTGTTCGGTGACCTGCAGGTGGAAGACTACGACAGCGGCTCCGTGTTCCCCCACGAGTTCACCCGGGAGCCGGCGGTGCTGGACCGGGTGGCCCTGCTGGAAGCCTGCAAGGCCCAGTTCAGCCCGATTATGAGCTTATATCGGGACGCCGAAGGGGAGCTCAGGCCGGTGTTGGAGCAGGTCATGTCCCAGGCGCCTGCGGTGGAGGTGGAGGGTAGCGCCGATGGCGATGTTGCATTCTGGAGGGTCTCCGATGCCTCGGTGCAGCAGAGCATCCGCCGGTTCTTCGCCGACCGCCCGGTGTTCCTGGCCGACGGCCACCACCGCTACGAAGCGGCGTTGCGCTACCGGCGGCGGCAGTCCCAGGAAGGTGGCTCCCTGGGCGCAGACGCCGCGCATAATTACGTGACCATGGCGTTGATTGAATTCGATGACCCCGGGCTGGTGCTGCTGCCCTACCATCGGGTGGTGGGCGGCCTGTCGCCGGAGTCTCTGCACGGGATTAGGGAAAAGTTGGCGGAGCTGTTCCAGGTGCAACCCGTGGCCCCCGGGGAATCGGTTGACGCCCTGTTGGATCGGGTAAATACCCTGGGGCAGCAGGGCCACGCCCTGGCCATGGTGGGCCTGGAAGCTGACGGCCCTTCCTTGCTAACGCTGCGCCAGGAAGTGGACTGGAGGCAGTGGGGGGAATTGGCGGTGTCTGAAGCCTGGATCCTGGAAGAGCAGGTAATCAGGCCGCTGCTGGGCGATACGATGAACCGGCACGTGGACTATACCCACGACCACGATGCCGCCGTGGCCCGGGTGGCGTCCGGGGAGCAGCAATTGGCCTGCCTGCTGCGGCCCTTCCCCATGGACACCTTTGAATCAATCGTGGGGGGTGGGCAGCGGCTGCCCGCCAAGTCCACCTTCTTCTATCCCAAGCTGCCTACCGGGTTGGTCATCAACCAACTGGAAGGCAACCTCTAGGTGTCCTCGAAGCGCTCCTGGTAGCGGGCGGTGATAACCATTTCGGCCCGTTTGCTGTGCTCGGCGATGAAGTGCTCCAGCCGCCGAATCTCAACCAAGGTCTCGGCATCCTCGCCGAAGAAGCGCACCCGCCTTTTTAGGTCTGACAGGGAGCGGCGGGCCTCGTCCACCTGTTGGATGGATTCCAGGGCTGCCAGTTCCTCGTTGGCGGCTTTCTTGATGGTCAATAGCCGCTGCCGGGTATCCTGGGCGTCGCGCAGCCTTTCATCAATCTCCCCCATGGCCGACAGGGAGTTGTCCAAGGAGGTCCTACCGTAGATTACCTGACGGGGCAGCCGCCGCAACTGGGTGCGGAACTGGGCAATCATGGAGTCCAGTTGCCGCTCTTTATTTTGAATCTCCGCCAGGCTCATGCGGAGAATTGCCATGGTCTGCTGTAATTGTGAAGTAGACACCCCTGCGGTCTCCTACCCTGGGGCCAGGTCAGTATCGCGCTGGCCTCTACCGGGTTGTTCTAAATTCGCTTTGCGCTCTACGTCTGCATAGTTACGCCGCCGGGCTTTACGGTTCCTCCTGGGTGGTGGGTGTGGGTTCGTCGAAGGGTTCCCCCCGCTCCAGGGCCTCCAAACGACGCTGGTTCCAGGCTTCCCATCTCTTCTGGTTGTCCGCCCTTCCTTCGGCTCGTCCCTCGGCTCGTCCCTGCGCCCGTCCCTCCGCCTGGCGCTGGGCAATCCACTGCTCCCTTTCCATGCGCCGCTTCTCCCGCAGCGGCTTCAGAAGTTTCTCTTCCAGATATGCTCCTACTACCATTGCGCCTCTTGCGCTCTACGTCTGCATCGTTGCGCCGCCGGGCTTTACGGTTCCTCCTGGGTGGTGGGCGTGGATTCGTCGAAGGGTTCCCCCCGCTCCAGGGCCTCCAAACGACGCTGGTTCCAGGCTTCCCATATCTTCTGGTTGTCCGCCCGTCCCTCGGCTCGTCCCTGCGCTCGTCCCTCGGCTCGTCCCTGCGCCCGTCCCTGCGCCCGTCCCTCCGCCTGGCGCTGGGCAATCCACTGCTCCCTTTCCATGCGCCGCTTCTCCCGCAGCGGCTTCAGAAGTTTCTCTTCCAGATATGCTCCTACTACCATTGCGCCTCGCATTAACTCCGTTATAGAAACGGTAATTGTGGCCGCAGCCACTCCGATAGAAGCTGTGCCAAAGATGATGTCCAGGGCCGTTTGGACAGCGCCTTCGTTACTGTACTGGCCTACTTCCTTCCACGATAGCAGGCCCACGCCACAAATAGTCTGAAGGCTGAAAAGGAAAAAGTAGGCCGATTTCCAGCCGGGAGATACGCTCCAAATGGACTCCCGGGGTTCCGGTGGGGGTTGACTTTCCTCGGTCATTTGTCGTCGTTGTCCCCCCACTCGGCAAGAGAACCGCTATCTCTCGGCAACCGTGCCTACCCGGGCTTGAACCCCACCTTGGGCAATACCCTCTTCAGTGCCTCAATGACGAATTCGATGTCCTCCTGGTAGACGTAGCCCAAGTGTCCGATGCGGAAGATGTCGTTGGTTATCTTCCCCTGGCCCCCGGCCAGCACCACGTTTTCCTCGGTACGCATCAACCCCATCAACCGGCGACCGTCAATCCCCTCGGGCATCTTGATGGCGGTTACCGTGTTGGAAGCCCGCGACTCGTCGGTGGCGAACAGCTCCAGGCCCAGGTCCTGCACGGCGTCCCGGGTGTACTGGGCGATGCTGGCGTGGCGGTCGAAGAGGTTTTCCATCCCTTCGGCCAGCATCTTCTCCAGGGCCAGGCGCAGCCCGTACATGGCCGATAGGTTGGGAGTCCAGGGGGTTTGGCCCCGCTCCAAGTAGCTCTTGGCCTCAGCCAGGTCGAAGTAGAACCGGGGCATGTCGGCGCTCGGCTGGGCTTCCCAAGCGGCGTCGCTGACGCTGATGAAGGCCAGGCCCGGCGGGATCATGAACCCCTTCTGGGAAGCGGTGCCCACCATGTCGCAGTCCCAGCCGTCCACCGGCAGGGGAACGCAGCCCAGGCTGCTGACGGCGTCCACCAGCACCAACTTGCCGAACTCTCCCTTGATGATACTGGCCAGGGTCTCCAGGTCGTGGGTCACGCCGGTGGAAGTCTCGTTATGCGTAACCAGCACTGCTTTGATTTCCGGGTCCTGCCGCAGGACTTCCCGCACCGCCTCCGGGTCTATGGGGTCGCCCCACTCGAAGTTGAGCCGCTGCACGTCGGCCTTGTAGGCGTCGGCGATGTCGGCGAAGCGGTCGCCGAAGGAGCCGGCGCTGGCCGACAGCACCTTCTCCCCCGGGGAAAGCACATTCACGATGGAGGCTTCCAGCGCGCCGGTGCCCGACGAGGTCAGGATGAACACGTCGTTCTCGGTCATAAAGACCTGTTTCAGCCTCTCGGTGGCCTCTTGAATCAGCTCCAGAAATTCCGGCCCCCGGTGATTGATCATCGGGTCTGACATGGCCTCCACTATGTCATCGGGCACCGGAGTGGGGCCTGGGGTCCTGAGGTTCTGCCGGGCTAACGTCACGATACATCCTCCAGGGAGTAAACAGCGGTCGTTACGGGACAACGGGATTCACCCCCGGGCTTCCGGGGCTACGAAACACGATTATAGCACTACGGCGAATGCTGCGCACGGAGCCCCACCGTTGGGGCAGGGGCCTTTTGATTGTCATCACACCCCACACCAATAGATCCGTCATTCCGGCGGAGGCCGGAATCCAGGGGTGTTGGGACGAGATTTGTCAGGCTCAACATAAGCGGCTGTCTGTAAGGACCGGCCCTGGGTACGCCTGTCGGACTATCAACCGGCCCTCGGACAAGCCCAGGGTGAGCGGACATGTAATCGAATGAGGATCTCCAAGAGACCCTGTGAGGAGCGTCCTGCCCAATGTCAGCGTAAACCTCTTACGTCCCCACCCATGCTATAATTTCTCCATGACGACAGGGCTGGAAATCCTTGAGGGGCTGAACCCCAACCAACGGGAGGCCGTGGAGACCATCGACGGCCCGTTGCTGATTGTGGCCGGGCCGGGCAGCGGTAAGACCCGGGTAATTACCCACCGCATCGCCTACTTGAATCGGGTCAAGGGGGTCCGCCCCTACCGCATCGCCGCCGTCACCTTCACCAACAAGGCGGCCCGGGAGATGGGAGACCGGCTGCAACGGCTGGTGGGCCCCGCAGCCAACACCCTGACGGTGGGCACCTTCCACGCCTTTTGCGCCCAACTACTCCGCCGGGAAGGCCACGCCCTGGGCCTGGACCCCCGTTACTCCATCTTTGATACTGACGACCAGTTGTCCATCCTCAAGCAGGCTATGGAACTGGCCGAGATTGACCCCAAGCAGAACCACCCCCGGGCCGTGTTGGGAGTCATCTCCCGGGCCAAGAGCCTGTTGCTGGACTCCCAGGGGCTGGCCCGCCAGGCCAAGCAGAACCAGGACTACTTTGAGGAGCTAAGTTCCCGGGTCTACCACTACTACGAGGAGTTGCTGGGCCGCAATAACGCCGTGGACTTCGACGACCTGCTGCTGAAGTCGGTGCAACTGCTGCAGGAGTATCCGGGGGTGCGGCAAAACTACCAGGACCGTTACCAGTACCTGATGGTGGACGAGTTCCAGGATACCAACGTGGCCCAGTACCGCCTGTCCCGGCTGCTGACCGGCGACCACGAGAACATCTGCGTGGTGGGCGACCCGGACCAGTCGATTTACTCCTGGCGCAACGCCGACATCCGCAACATCCTCAGCTTTCAGCGGGACTACCCCCAGTCCCGCATCATCGCCCTGGAGCAGAACTACCGCTCCACGGCCACCATTCTGGAGGTTGCCAAGCATCTAATCTCCGCCAACGGTATGCGGCTGCAGAAGGACCTGTTTACCGACAACCCCAAGGGGGCGCCGGTGACGGTGCACGAGGCCTACGACGAGGCCGAAGAAGCCGGCTTCGTGGTTACGGAAATTGACCGGCTCATCCGCCAGGAGAAGCTCAGCCCCGGGGCCTGCGCCGTAATGTACCGGGTCAACGCCCAGTCCCGCGCCCTGGAAGAAGCCTGCCTGCAACAGGGGGTCAAGTACCGGCTGGTGGGCGGCGTCCGCTTCTACCAGCGGAAGGAAATCAAGGACTTGCTGGCCTATCTCCACCTGCTGTACAACCCCCAGGACGAGGTCAACCTGGGACGGGTGGTTGGCGTGCCTCCCCGGGGTGTGGGGGCCAAGACCATGCAGCAACTGGTCACCTGGTCCCAACGCAATGACATCTCCCTGTTCGCCGCCATGCAGCGCATTGCCGCCGCCCGCCAGTCGGGGGAGGCCATCCCGCTGCAACTGACCGCCCGGGCCGTCAACGCCATCGCCAAGTTTGCCGACACTATGGGCGTGCTGATTCAGCAGGCGGCCCAGCTCAAGATTGTGGACCTCATCGACCAGGTGTTGGAGGACTCGGGGCTGCGCAACCACATCCAGAACAGCGACGACCGCCCGGATGAACGCTGGGAAAATATTATGGAGTTTCGGGAGACGGCCCGGGAGTTCGACAGCCAGGACCCCCCCGATGGCCTGGCCAGCCTGCTGGAACGGGCGTCCCTGGTGGCCGACGTTGACAGCTACGAGGACTCGTCCGAGTCCATCACCCTGATAACTCTGCACCAAGCCAAGGGCCTGGAATTTCCGGTGGTGTTCATCGTCGGCCTGGAGGAGGGGTTGCTGCCCCACAGCCGTTCCATCGAGAGCGAGGACCAGTTGGAAGAGGAGCGACGGCTGTGCTACGTGGGGTTCACCCGGGCCCAGGAGAGGCTGTATCTGCTGCGGGCCTTTCGGCGGGGGTTCCGGGGCAGCAGCGGGCCGACGATGGCTTCCCGCTTCCTGCAGGAGATACCCGCCGACCTGGTGGCTTCGCCTCGGGCCGCCAAGGGTGGCAGAACGGCCCAGACCGCGCCCCCATCCTGGGCCACCTGGAACCCTGCCGGTGCGCCCAAGCCGCCCCGGGTCTCCCTGCAGGTGGGCGATTCGGTGCGCCACACCGTCTTTGGCGAAGGCGTGGTGCTGAGCTTTGTCCCTTCGGGGGATGACCACGAGGTGACGGTCCAGTTCGCCGATGGCGTGGGCCTGAAGCGTCTGTTGGCCAGCTTCGCCCCCCTGGAAAAGCTGGAGGCGTAATCCCCCGGTACAGCCCCTTCGACAAGCTCAGGGTGAGCGGTTCCTGGGTACTACATGAGTCCTGGGGTGAGCCTCCCCTTACCCCGCTCATGGCGAGCCTGTCGAACCACACGCCAGGGGCGAAACCTGCGCCCAATCCTCGCCTACTTGAGAGGGAGAGTTTGAGATGGGCGTGGTCAAAGTTGCAGGCGTCCAGTCCGGGCGTTATAGTCTATCCCAGCTACTATGAAGTCTCGGTAGCGCACCGGCCAAGCGGGCAGGGTCGCTACCGATTTTCCTGTCTACCGTAACCCGAATAGCTTGATACTAAATTCTGCCGCAAGAGGCTTGGAGGCTTGGCAATGAAGGCTGCCGTTCTGTACGAATACGGGAAACCGCTGGTAATTGAAGACGTGGAGTTGGACGATCCCAAGGAAGGTGAGGTTCTGGTGAGAATTGGGGCTGCCGGCGTCTGCCGCAGCGATCGCCACTTCATGCACGGGGACGCTCGTATCAACCTGCCCGCGGTGCTGGGCCACGAGGGGGCCGCCACCGTGGAGAAGGTGGGCCCGGGGGTGAGCCTGACCAAGCCCGGCGACCAGGTAATCCTCTCCTTCGTGCCCGCCTGCGGTCGCTGCAAGTCCTGTTTGGAAGGCCACTCCAACCTTTGTGACCTGCACATGGCCACCGGCCCCTTCATGCTGGACGGCACCAGTCGGTTGCACAAGGGCGACCAGCGGATTCACCACATGGGCAAGGTCGCCTGCTTCGCCGAGTACGCTGTGGTGCCGGAGACGGGCTGCATTCCCATTGAGACGCCCCTGCCCATGGACAAGGCGGCCATGATTGGCTGCTGCGTCCCCACCGGCGTGGGGGCGGTCATGTACAGCGCCAAGGTGGTGCCGGGCAGCACCGTGGCGGTGGTGGGTTGCGGCGGCGTGGGCCTCAACGTGATTATGGGGGCCAAGCTGCTCAACGCCTCCAAGATTATCGCGGTGGACATTCGGGAGAGCCAGCTTGAATTCGCCATGAAGTTTGGCGCGACCCACTCGGTCAATGCCTCGGACCGGGACCCGGTGGCCCAGGTCAAGGAGCTTACCGACGGGCGGGGCGCCGATTACACCTTCGAGGTTTTCGGCTCCGCCGATACGGTCAAGGCGGCTTACGACATGTGCGCCAAGAGCGGCACGGTGACGGTGGTGGGCATCGCCCCCATGGATACGGAAGCCTCCATAAACGCCGTGGACCTGGTACGCAACGAAAAGACTATGCGGGGCACCTACTACGGCTCGGCCCGCTCCCGCACCGACATGCCCACCATGGTGGACCTGTACCTGTCGGGCAAGCTGAACTTGGACGATTTGGTGGTGCGTCACTACAGCCTGGACCAGATCAACGAAGCCTACGAGGACATGGACAAGGGCGAGGTAGGCCGGGGCGCAATCGTCTTTGACTAGTCTCTGGCGTTGTCGTCCTTCTTGACCGAATTGTCGGGTAGAGCGAGTTTGGAGGGTAGAGATTGGACGGGGTAACGGTCAAGCTGGTGGAGACGGAAGAGGAGCTGGAAGGGGCCATCGACGTGCGGATGCAGGTTTTCGTCGCCGAGCAGTCGGTGCCCCCCGAGGAGGAGTTGGACGAGGCCGACTCCTCCGCCACCCACGCCGTTGCCCTCCACCAGGGCCAGGTCATCGCCACCGGACGCCTGGTGGTCCGCGAGGATACCACCGCCCAAATAGGCCGGATGGCGGTACGCCAACCCTGGCGACGCCACGGGGTAGGAGGCCGCATCCTACAGTCGCTGGAAGAAGAAGCCCGCGCCCAGGGGTTGACCCAGGCGGTGCTCCACGCCCAAGAGTACGTCAAGAGCTTCTACGCGGGCCACGGGTACTTGGAGCACGGCGAGACCTTCCTGGAAGTGGGCATCCCCCACATCGAAATGCGGAAGCAACTATAGCCTCAACCCAGTACCTTTGGTGCCGGAGAGGACAGCCGGACCCGAGTTATCTTACCCTCAACTGAAGGTCGGGGCGCGGGCCTCAATGGTGATATTGGACCGTCTCCGTCAGGAAGACGCCCAGCAGCGAGTTGCTCCGGTAGGCCGGGCGCGACTTGCCACTAACGTTAACCCTGGACTCTGGTGGGAAGGAAGCTCCGAGGCCAACCAGTCGCTGGGACAGCACCCAGATCAATGAGCCTATGACCTTCATCGGCGGCATCTGGGAGTTGCGGAGAGTACCGGCGTTATTACCGTAGTCATTGCTTTCCTCAGTTTCGATGGATGGGATTCGGGGTGGGCGCCGGTCAGTACGCCCGCCCCGTGTGGGGTTACTCGCCCTGTACCAGTCGCAGAGCCAGTAGTATGACGACCAAGGATAGCAGGGCCACGATTAGGCCGCCGCCGATACCCAGGATTGCCAGCATGAGTCGGTCTATCCGTGTCCCCTGAGCTCGGACTTCGGCCCGCACGTCCTGGAGGGCCAGAATGACCTGTGCCATTTGCCCTTCCAGCCGCCCCAGCCGAGAATCGTCGGTCTCGAGTGCCATTGCCAGACTCCTACTAATAAAGACCACGGCGAATCCGCCTGTCAAGTGCTTCAGACCCCGCTACTTCCACGGATTGACCGGGCAGCGAAGCATTTCGAGAGTATTCAACCGCCGGTCGAATGCTTGTCTCTTAGCCCATACGTCGCCTTTGATAACCGCCAGATGACCGGCGACGGTCATCCGTAAGTCAAGCCCGCGCCTCCCTCGGCCAATCCCTCCGCGTACTCTTGCCAGAGGTCCAACTCCCAACTCAAGTCCAAAAGGTCGAAGCCTGAAACTTCGTGGACCATGCGTTCCAGGGTCGGCCTCGCGCATACCATAACGGGGCCCTTACCGTTCTTCTGGAAGAAGGCCAAATGTTCCGCCTGTAGGTCTTCGAGTTCCTTCTCAACCTGCCCACCTTTGGCTATAAGAGACTCCCACGCCTCGGCATCCGGGTTCCCACAAGCGGTCGTAAGTACGAGTGCCGCGAGGCACGCAGTGAGCAGCGCGGCGCGGCGGATTAGAGCCACTCCAAGAACAACCCTTGCCCGACGTAGTAACACTTCCGGCCGTCGGGCGCGCGTGCTCCGGAAGGTCATCTTCAACGTCCGTGACCTCGAACACGCGTAGGCAGGCGCGGGAAGGACATTGCGTCTTAGCCGGACGATTGGGAAATCCCGTCCGTTCTGTCACGTGGCACTCTCGTTGTGAGCCAACGCTCTGAATTCGTTTCTGGCTTCCGAGATGCTATCCCCGCCGTCCGTTGACGCTCCCGCTAGGCCACCCCGGCGGCGGCCTCCACTCCTTCGATAACCCGCACTTCCATCTTGGCGATGTGGCTGGTGGGGATGTCCGCCAGGGCGGTGCGCTCCGGAGAGGCGAAGTATGCCGATTCCTTCTCGGGTATTTCCTCGGAACTGTTGAAGCTTCGCACCCAAATGAACTCGGTACGGTCGGAGTTGACCCAGGAGTTCACCACCGGGATGCCCAGCTTGTCGTGCAGGGGGCGGATGTGCTCGTTGAACACCTTGAGCCAGGAGTCCATCATGCCCCGGTTGATGGTGTAGATGCGTAGTTGGTAGACCATTTCGTTACTCCTCAGAAAGTTAGGGGACTGTTGGCTGCCACTGGTACAATCAACTAACCTGGTACTGCCTGATGGCGTCCTGGCTGAACGACAGCCCCAACCCGGGCCGGTCCGGAACCACGAGTTCCCCGTCCTCGATGGCCGGGGTCTCCTCGAATAGGCGCAGCGACCAGGGCATGTACTCCACCGTCAGCCCGTTGGGTATGGCTGAGATGGTATGCACCTGGATTTCCGGCACCAGGTGGCTGACCACGGGCAGGTTGAAGGCTTCGGCCATGCCGGCCACCTTCTTGAACTGGGTGATGCCGCCCACCCGCAACAGGTCAATCATCACGATGTCGACGGAGCGGGCTTCCAGCATGTGGCGGAATGGCCGGATGCCGTAGACGTACTCGCCGGCGCAGATGGGCGTGGTTAGGGCATCGGCTACCCGGGCCAAACCCTGGTAATCGTCCTTAGCCACCACGTCTTCCAGCCAAAACAGGTGGTACTGCTCCACCCGGCTGCCGATGTCGATGGCCTGGTTCACGTCCCAGAGCTGGTTGATGTCGCACATCAGGTCGATGTCCGGGCCCACGGCTTCCCGCATAACCCGCATCCGATCAATCTCCCGGGCAGCGGTGGGCTCAGCCCCCATCTGGGTCTTCATCTGCTTGAACCCCATGTCCACCAGCCTCGGGCCGGCCTCGGCCAGGTACTCCAGGTTCATGGGACGCATCAGCGCGCCGCTGGCGTAGGTGGGAGCCCGGTCCCGATACCCGCCCAGCAGAGAGCACACCGATTGGTCCAGGGCCTTGCCCTTGATGTCCCACAGGGCTATGTCAATGGCGGAAAGGGCCAGGGTAAAGATTCCCTCGGGGCCGGCGCCGCTGGCGGCCAGCCGCAGCTTATCCACGACGGCTTCCACCGCCATCGGGTCATCGCCGATAATGAGCTCGCACATATTGTCCACGGCCTCCCGCAGGGCCGGGGTGAGGGGGCCGCCGAAGAAGGTGATGCCAATGCCCTGGATGCCCTCGTCGGTGTCCAGTTCCAGGGTGACGAACTCCCGGGTGCCGGGCTGGGGCACCCCCACTATCAGGGGGTTATCTGCCGGAGTGCTCAGGACTCGGGTGGTAGATTTGGTCAGTCTCATGGCTCAGTTCCTCCACCAGCTTCTTCGGAAAGGCGGGCTATCTGCCCAAGTGCACTGGCAGGTTAGCATGGAACACCAGAGGGGGCAAGCCGTCACCACCGACCGTCATTCCGGCGCAGGCCGGAATCCAGGGGAGGGGCCCGTACTATTCCGGTATCTGCCCCCACAGCGGATGGCGGAAGGTGGGGCCCAGGGCCGGGTTCATGTCGCGGCGGGACTTGGTGGGAGCCGCCGGTTCCTCCGTCTCCGGTGCCGCCGGACGGAAACGGGGGCCCAGGCGACGCCGAGGACCCACCTGGTTGAGGTGACGGGCCAGAGCGTGCAGGCTGTTCAGGTTGTGGGCTGGTAGGAAGTCGTCGATGTAGGGCAGGGCTGCCTGCATTCCCTGGGTCAGGGGCTGGTAACCGGGCGACCCCAGCAGGGGGTTCAGCCAAATTAGCCGCTGGCAACTGCGTTGCAGCCGGGCCATCTCGTGGGCCAGCAATTCCGGGTCGCCACGGTCCCAGCCATCGGAGATAATCAGCGCCACGGAGCCGCTGCGCAGCACTCTTCGAGCCCAGCGGTAGTTGAAAGTCTTGAGGGTGTCGCCGATGCGGGTGCCCCCGGCCCAGTCGGGGACGGCCCGGGATACCTCGCTGACCGCTTGGTCGATGCTGCGGTAGTTGAGGTAGCGGGTGATGCGGGTCAGCCGAGTGGCGAACAGGAAGGCCTCCACCCGGTTCAAGTCGCCAGCGATGACGTGGCTGAAGTGGAGCAGCAGACGGGTGTAGCGTTCCATCGAGCCGCTGACGTCGCAGATGAGCACCAGGGAGCGGGGCTTGTCCCGGGGCTGGCGGTGGGCCAAGTCCAGCAACTCGCCGCCGTAGCGCAGGTTGTTCCTGAGAGTCCGGCGCAGGTCCAAGGTGTCGCCGTCGCCGGGGACCATGCGCCGGGTGCGGCGACGCCCCAGGTCCCAGGAAAGGCCGGCCAACATCTCCTTGGCCTGGGCTAGCTCGCGGGGGGTGAAGTCGGCGAAGTCCTTGTCCCGCAGCACCTCCTGGGCGCTGTAGGTGCGGGTCAGGTCCACCGCCGGCTGGCTGTCTTCGTCGTCGCCGGGGCTACCCTCGGCGTCGGATTCGGATCCCGGCGGCGGTCCCACCTGGGGATTGCGGTAGCGGCGCTGTTCTCCCATGGAGCGCAGGTCCCGGGTAGTCTGGCCGGCGGCGGGCCGACGCCAAAAGACCTGGAAGGCTTCGTCGAACAGGGCCAGGTCCTGCTTGCGGTGCACCAGCAAGGCGCGGGCCGCCTGGCGAAAGTCCTGCTTGCGGCCCAGGGGCACGTCTTCAGTTGCCCGCACCAGGTCCAGCATATTGCCCGAGCCGAAGTCCAGGCCCAGGCGGCGCAGCACCTCGCCGAAGAGCATCAGGTTGTGGAGAATGCTGCCCTCGGTGTCGCCGTTGCCGTTGGGGTGTGGGCTCGGGGCGGTCATGGCGCGTCCTGAGAGTCGCGCAACATTGATTCTATGCTCTCCTTGAAGTCTGGCAATTCCTTCTCAATAATCTTCCATACTTTGTCCAACTTTATTCCCGTGTATTGATGCACCAGGATATTCCGAAGCCCAATAATACTGCTCCAATTGATTTCAGGATGTGCGGCCCTGGTTTCGGCGCTAAGGTTCAGCGATGACTGGCCGATAAGTTGCAGGTTCCGTATGACGGCATCCTGGATTAGGTCAGAGTCCATGAAGAACTCTTCCCCATCCGAAACGAACCGCTCAACGCGCTCAATACATTCTCCGATATGGACCAAATAAAATATATCCCGATTCACAAAGGCACCGCCTCTTTCAATATCTGGTCGCGGATATGCTAAAGGCACCGCCTCCTTCAATACGTGGTCGCGGATGTACCAGTGGAGGGCCTGCTCGGTGACTACATCAACCGGGCAGCCGAGCAGGTCTTCCAAGTCGTGCAGCAGGCCGCCGGGGAACCAGGGGCTAAGCTTTGGCCCCAGGTCCACCAGCAAGTCCACGTCGCTGTCCGGCCCGGCCTCGCCCCGGGCCACCGAGCCGAAGACGCGCACGTTGGTGGCGCCGTGCTGGGCCGCCAGGCGCAGTATTTCTTCTCGTCGCTGCCACACCAGTTGGTTGAGGTTGACCGGGGCTTCAGCCATGACTAGCCGCCACCACCACCGCCCCGGCCCCGGCGCGGCCCCCGGTTCTGGGAGCGTTCCAGCATGGCCCGCACCGGCTCGCCCCGCACCATTTCGATGTCGTCCTGGTACTTGAGCATAATGCCCAGGGTGTCGTCGATAACCTGGGGGTCCAGGGCCTGCTGGTTCAGCGCAAGCAGCGCCGCCGTCCAGTCCAGAGTCTCGGAAACGCCGGGAATCTTATACAACTCAGTCTCCCGGAGTTCCTGGATGAAGCCCGTGACCTGCTGGGCCAGCCGTCGAGGGGCGTCGGGCATCCGGGTAGTAACTATCTGCATCTCCTTCTGGAAGTCCGGGTAGTCAATCCAGTAGTACAGGCAGCGGCGTTTCAGGGCGTCGTGAATTTCCCGGGTGCGGTTGGAGGTGATGATTACCACCGGCGGATGGGCGGCCCGGTAGGTGCCCAGCTCGGGTATGGTTATCTGGAAGTCGGCCAGAAGCTCCAACAGGAACCCCTCAAACTCCTCGTCGGCCCGGTCCAACTCATCGATGAGCAGCACCGGCGAGCCCTCCCGGCTTTCGTCAATGGCCTGGAGCAGGGGTCGTTTGATGAGAAAACGCTCGCTGAACAGGTCGGCGGCGGCGGTCTGGCGGTCAACCTCGCCCGAGGCTTCCATCATGCGGATTTCCAACATCTGTCGGGTATGGTTCCATTCGTAGACGGCGTGGTTGACGTCCAAGCCTTCGTAGCACTGGAGCCGTATCAGTTCGGTGTTGAGGCCCTGGGCCAGGGCCTTGGCGATTTCGGTCTTGCCCACCCCGGCTTCCCCTTCCAGGAAGAGGGGGCGTTGCAGCTTCAGGGCCAGGAAGATGGCTACGGCCAGGCCCCGGTCGGTGACGTAGAGCTGTTGGCGCAGCAGTTCTGCCACTTGGTCTATGGACGTGGGCATAAGGCTGGTGGTGGTCAAGGCTTAGGTCTCCCTGCAATCAGGATTGCCCGGTGAGGAAAAGGCTCCCCGGTGTAGGGCTGGTGTGAGGCTATTGTATCCTATAAACCTTGAGGGGAACCAGCAGAGCGGCGGACTCGGCAGCAGGGTCGCTCCTACTCCCGCTTTAGGCGGCTGGCGGGCCAAGAACCCGCCCCGCTAGGCCCGCCGTTGAGACAAGTAACCTTGCGGCGGGCCTAGCGGCTTAAATAGCCGTTGAAGAACTCCCGCACCAGGCGGCGCAGTTGGGCCCAATGGTCGCCGAGGGCCTCCCGTTCCTCCTCCGATAGTTGGTGGTAGGACCGGTCTCCGTACTGGGGGAAGCGCCACAACGAGAATACCCAAAACCCGGGCACCTGGGGAGCGTCGCCAATCCCGTCGGCGATTCTGCCGGTGCTGCCCTCCAGTTCCCAGGACGCCTCCACCTTGCCCCCACGCCCGATGGCCAACGCCTCCACCCAAGATGCTTCCCGGTCCCTTCCTCGAAGGGGACGCATGAACTCCAGCAACCGCCGCGACCTCTCGGCGTCATCGGCGGCGGGGCCGGCGAAGCGGTGGGTGAAGCGGCTCTCCCAGTTGTGTCCCAGGGAAGGGATGACCAGCCCGCCATCAGTGGCGATGGCCAGCATGGATGCCTCCCGCGACCACTCTCGGGCCTTGAGGCAGGCGATGTCTTGGTGGGTCTGGCCATCCTCTTCGGGGTCCAAGTCCAGCCCCAGTTCCTGGGGAGTGACGGGCGCCAGGGCCAGCCCGTCCAACAGTTGGCGCAGAGTGTCCTGTTTGGCCGGGTTGTTGGTAGCCAACAGTATGGGGGTATTGTTCTGTTGGTGCGGGAAGTCAGCCATGAAGCAGTCCAGATGGTATCTACGGTTGATTCGGGCGCGGCCTTCCGGGAGAGGTGGGCGGTCAGGGATGATAGGAGCGGTCGCTACAGGATGCGGGCTACGGCGCGGGTGGCAGCCCGATCGCCGTCCTTTAGTTTGATGGGCAAAGCCCAAAGCTCGAAGTCCTGGCCAACCAGCTTGTCCAAGTTAATCAGGTTCTCGGTAATGGGCCGCACCCACACGGGTGCCCAGGTGGGTAGCCAGGGTCAGTTTGGTGTTGGAGCGGGCATGGGTCTCGTGGGTATGCCGGGGCTGGGTGCATACGCCCACCAGTCCTGGCGCCGGGACAACCCGGTCGCTGCCCAGGGTCAGGGTCAAGGTCAAGTCTATGAGTTCGGCCACGCCAACTCTCCTAGTGGAAGGGTCAAGCGTTGAGCAGGCTCTTTTCCCACCAGGACTGTTCAGCCCCACTGCCGCCGGCTTGATTAGCTCCCGGCCAAGCCTGCTTGAAGGGGTCCACAGGGGACTTGCTGTAATCGACCAGTTGATCGGGGTCTGTCGACGACTTGCGGTAGTCAGCGAACTGTTCCGCGTTTCCCGACAGACCTACGGACAGGGTCCGGCCCAGGTCCTTGGAATCTGCTGTTACTGCCCAAGCCCCAAAGAATACGGCCAGGGCAACGATAGCAGCTACCGCCAATAATGCGGGGAATGCCGCCGGAATTCTGAAGGTCATTTGCTACTTCCTCCGCCGACTGGTGGAGCTAACCCCACCGGGTGAGGGTGCGCTATGTTCAATGATAGCAAGCGGGGTTGGCTGCGGGCAATACACGCGGGCAGGGTCTTTCGATTGTCACCGTGAGCGTAGCGAGGGGTCTAAAGTCCCCGGACAGCGCCGGCCCCACCCCTAGATTCCCGCGAAGGCGGGAATCTAGGGGCTCTCGCGGTGAGAATGCGATTGTCCTGCAGTCGGGACCAGTGGAATTGCAAATATCGTCCTAGAGGGTTGTATCTTGACCCCTTCGAGATGGGGGAGACTCGTCAAAGGGTTGGTTGTTAGCCAGGGCCTCTTCGCGCCGCTTATTCCACGCTTCCCATGCTTCCTGCACCTCCTCACGCCCTTCTTCGCGTCCTTCCTTGAGCCCCTCATTAAGCCCTTCCTGACGGCCCTGTTCCATTAGACTTTTCTTCAGGATTGGGTAGAAAATCACCATGGCGCACCGTATTACCTCCCATGTTAATGCCGCCAATAAGCCTATACCTATGGCGGCGTTAGTTACATTGGACAGCATCGGGATAATGTTCTTCCAATCCCATTCTTCTAAGCTAACCGCCGCCAATAATAACAGGGCGACGAACCCACAAACGTAGATGGCGCAGTAAACAATCCATGTGGCAATGTTCCTATCAGTTAGGTTCACTCTTTCATATCATCCACTTTAGATGCAAGCTAGTGTTTCGCAGATACTCCACCGCTATCAAGATTCTACGGACGAGACAGCTTTAATGATTCACGAGTCCTGTCCCTCGCCTACCGTCCAGCTCAACTCGAACATATTGTCGAAGGCCAGCGCCCAGGGTGGCCGCAGGTAGCCCAGGGCCCGCACGTCCTCGTACCAGGCGCCCAGGGGCGAGTACCAGGTATAGGAGGTGCCGCCGCTGAGCTTGCACAACCGACTCAATACCGACTCCGCCAACCGGGCCACGCTCTCTTTAATCAGCAAGTTGGAGCGACGGTCCCAGGTGTCTTGATCGAAGGCGCGCATCGCCGATTCCCAGAGCTGGTCAATAACCCAATACTCCTGGTCGGCCAGGGTCCATTCCACTTGTTGGAAGGCGCGCAGGCTGCCTCCCTGGCTGCGGGTCTGCGACAGCCGTTGGCGGGTGAAGTCCATCGCCGCGTCCACCACGCCCACAATCACCGAGGTAAAGACCACGCTGCCCAGTCCCACGCCGCCCGCCAGTTGCTCTATTTGGCTGGAGGGGCAGGCGATGCGGGTGGCCGGAAAGTCGTGGAAATCGAAGGCGTGGCTGTTGGTGGATGTCATGCCGTGCCCCCGCCAGGCCCCGGACAGCTTCATGCCGGTGCTGCCGTCCCAAGGATGGTTGCGGATTTCCAGGAAGAACAGGTCGGGGGTGGTGTCGCCCTGGGGTATGGCCCGGGTGGTCATAAAGGAGGTCAGCCCGGAGCCGCTGCCGAAGTGCTTCTCGCCGGTCATGCGGTACTTGAGGGAACCCGGAGCCTCGGGGACACACTGGGAACGGCTCAAGCTGGTGTCGCCGCCGCTGCCGGGCTCGGAGATGATGGTGCCCCACCAACCCCCGTCCAGCACCGTCTGGAACACTTCCCTACGCTGCTTGGTCCACTCCTGAGACCAGGGTTCCGGGGCTGCCGGGACCCGCCAGGAGGACAGCACCAGGTGGTGCATGGCGCTGGCCAGGGTTATCGAGGGGTCCCCCGCCGCTAGGGTGCGCAGCATGGTGCAAATGGGCCGTGCCGACTGGGCCTGGCTTTCCCAGGTGCCGCCGAACTCCAACGGCACCGCCATCATTGGCACGCCCAACTCGCTCAACTGCTGGTAATCGGCGGGGTCGCCTTGGGTGCGCTGCTGCCGGTCGTCCCGCTGGGCGGCCCATTCACGGGCCAGCTTGGGGGCGCCCTCCAGGATGGTCGCTATAGTCATGGGAACACCTCGAACTGGTCTGCCATGACTTTAACACACCGAAGGGGCGGATGGCAGCGACCAGGGTGAGGGTTGGGCCGGTGGAGCCATTATCCTCTCTCTAACTCTCCCCATCGACGGGGAGAGAACCGGCCCCTTCCCCCGTCAAGGGGGAAGGTTGGGATGGGGGTGAGTTCCCGACTGGGCATACGCCTTTCTATTTCACCCCCTTGGCGGGAACTGGCCCTTACCGCTGGGGCTACTCCTGCCAGCCCATGTTGTACAGGTTGTCGAAGGCCAGGGCCCAGGGGGGCCGCAAGTACCCCAGGGCCTGCACGTCCTGGAGCCATCCTCCCAGGGGGCAGTACCAGGTGTAGGCGCTGCCGCCGGTCAATTTGCACATCCGGCTCAACGCCGACTCGGACAGCCTGGCCACGGCTTCCTTGGTCATCAGGATGGTGCGGCGGTTGATAATTCCCCGCTCCAATTCCTGCAACGTACCTTCCCAGGCCCGTTCAATCAGGAAGGCTTCCTGCTCGGCCAGGGTCCATTCCACCTGCTGGAAGGCCCGCAGGTTGCTGCCCTGGCTGCGGGTGGCGCGCAGCCGCTCCCGGGTGTAGTCCAGGGCCACGTCTACTATGCCGGCGATGACCGAGCACCAGGACATGCCGCCAAGGCCGCTGTTGGCCGCCATAATTTCGGCCTGGTGTCCGGGCCACGCCACCCGCGTTGCCGGAAAGTTGGTGAACTCGAAGGCATGGCTGTTGGTGGACTTCATACCGTGGCCCCGCCACGGGGCGGCCAGTCTCAGTCCGGTGCTGCCGTCCCAGGGTTGGTCGCGGATTTCCAGGAAGAACAGGTCCGGCGTGGTCTCTCCCTCGGCCAGGGCCCGGGTGGTCATAAAGGAGGTGAGCCCGGAGCCGCTGCCGAAGTGCTTCTGGCCGGAAATGCGGTACTTCAGGGAATCGGACGACCCCGGCGACTCGGGGACGCAGCGGGACTGGGTCAGGCCGGTGTCGCCGCCGCTGCCGGGTTCGGAGACGATGGTGCCCCACCAAGCCCCGTCGTGGACCGAATCGAACACGTCCTTGCGCTGCTTCTGCCAAGCGTCGTTGAAGGGTTCCGGCACCGATGGTATTCGCCACGAGGCCAATACCCCCAGGTGCATGGCGGCGGCCAGGGTTATGGATGGGTCGCCCTGGGACAGGGTCCGCAGGATGGTGCACAGGGGCCGGGCCGTCTGGGTTATGTCCTCCCAGGTCCCGCCAAACTCCGCGGGCACCGCCGTCAGATTAAATCCGATCTTGCGCAGGGCTTCATAGTCAGCCGGGTCGGCTTCGATGCGTTGCTGACGGTCCTCCCGCTGGGAAGCCCACTCTTGGGATAGCCGGGGAGCCTGTTCCAGGACGGTCTGGATATTCATGGGGGACACCTCACGAAGGACGGACTAATCCGAGGTTCATTTTCAATCGTTGCGGGCTTGCTCCGGTCAGCGCGTGTCGCGGCTCATCCTGAGCTTGTCGAAGGATAGCGGGACGACGAGCGCCCTTAAACCAACAGCCCTTGAGTCTGCGGCCCTAGCCCTCGGGGAACATCAGCGGAATCATCCCTTCGTAGGCCATGTCATTGGCCATGCCCATCACCAAGCCGGCGCGGGCATCCCGGAAGTAACGCTCGAAGGGCAACCGGCTGGCGAAGGCGGTGCCGCCGAAGATGGTCATCAGGTCCTGGGTGGTGCGCACCGCCGCTTCGGAGCAAGCTACCTTGGCCTGGGAATAGGGCAACGCCGAGGGAGCGCGGCCCTGGTCGAAGGCCGAGGACGCGGCGTGGAGCAGGGCCCGGGCCGCCTCGATTTGGGTGCCCATCTCGGCCATCCGCCGCTGGTTCACCGGGCGGTCCAAGCGCCGGGAGCCGCTGGGGTAGCGCCGGGATATTTCCTCCAGGCCCAGCTCGAAGGCCCCGGAGGCGATGCCCAGGTAGGCGGCGGCGTAGGTGAGGGCCACCACCGGGCGGTTAAAAGCCCCGGTCTCCTGCTGCACCGTGTGCTCCGATCCCAGCCGGTTCTCTTCGGGGACGAAGCCGGTGAAGCGCATGGGCGAGCTGTTGTTGCCGCGCATTCCCAGTCCGATCCACGGCTCCACAATCTCCCAGTCGATGGTGTCCCGCTCCACGAACAGGGCGCTGCGTTGGGTCTGGGGAGTGTCGGCCCCGATGCGGCAGGCGAACTGGTAGTGGGTCGCCTGGCCCGCTGAGGTAACGTAGGACTTGCGCACCCCGTTTATCTGGTAGCCTCCGGGAACCCGATCAACATGGGAAGCGCTCTGGGTGGCGCTCCAGTTGTCGCCCTCTCCCTGGGACTCGCCGCCGGCAATGGTGGTGAATACCTCGCCCCGGGACATGGGTTCCACGAAGTGCTCCACCTGGTAGGGAGTGGGAATCCGGCAGATGATTTCCGCGGCCTCCAGGTGCATCTTGTAGCACATAGCGGTGGAGGGGCACTTCTTGGAAAGCTCCTCGACGATTATGCTGGTGGTGAGCATGTCTTCGCCCAGCCCGCCGTGCTCCTTGGATACCCGAAGCCCAAAGAGTCCAGCCCCTTTAAGGGCGTCCAGAGACTCCTGGGGGTACTGGGAGTTCCGGTCCACGGCCTCTGCCCTAGGGGCCAGTTCCCGGGCAGCGATGTCGGCGACGCGCTCCTGCCATTCCTGTTGTTGCTTGGTTAAAGGGAAGTAGGTCACGGGTCATTTCTCCTTGCTAGTTGGTGCTGCCGACTGGCCGCCGCCGGTCACAATGCCGGGCGCAGGGCCAAGCCCGCACCCGGTCATCGGCGCATCAGCTACGTCGGAACTGTGGATGCGGAGGGAGTGGAACGGGCGTTTTCCGGCAGCCCATCTTCCCAGTCGGGAATCAACAGACGTGAGGTAGGCTCCAATAGCATGATGAGCACCACTCCGGACATGCTGGCCCCGATGGAGACTATCCAGGCGATGTCGTAGGAACCAAAGTAGTCGAAGGCCAGTCCGCCGATGAGACCGCCCACGGCCATACCCAGACCCGAACCCAGGTGCTGGAATCCAAAGAGGGTACGCACTGGCCCCATGCCGTAATACTGCCGGTTGATGACCAGGAAAGCCGACATCTCGCCGCCGAACCCAATGCCAAATAATGCCGCGAACAGGTAGAACTCCCAGACCGCACTGGTCCAGAAGAGCATGGCCACAGTGATGCCTTGGAGGAAGTAGGCCACGGCCATCACCCCCTTGGCCCCAAAGCGGTCGGCCAAAACCGGAGTGGCGAACCGGGTCAAAACGCTGGTAAGGGTGTAAATGGTGACAATCCAGGCTGCCGAGGCCAGGGAAATGTCCTTGGTGGTGGCGAAAAATACAATATGCCAGATTACGATGGCATGTCCCACACAACCCACGTGGTGAATGGCCGGCAGATTCCAGAAAGCCCGGGTGCGGCGCGCCCGTTGTAAGAACACCTGGCTGCGCAGCTTGTTTACCTCCGGGTCAGCGGTGGAGACCGGTACCGGGTCGTCCGCGGTGGCCCCGTAGGGTTGCATACCCCGGTCCGACGGTTCGCCGTGGAACTTGGCCAGTAGGGCAAAAATGATGACTCCGCCCACTGCGGCAACAATCCAGAATGCCACATCCCATTCATACTTGGAGAGCAATAGGGCTAACGCCGGCGCGGTGATGGAAGCGCCCATGCCCCCCACCGATTGTTGGATGCCCACGGCGACGCCCAGCTTCCGTTTGAACCAGGCGGCCACGGTGGTGGGAATGTTCACCGTAAAGAGGGCTTGGGCCAGCCCCAACAGGAAGCTGTAGTAAAAGTATAGCTGTAATATGGGGTTCTGGAAGTACCAACGGAATAGGGAGTTGTCCAAGTACCACGGCAATACAGGCTCTCTAATGATGGTGCCCAGAAGCACCATTCCGACGACGTACAACGTGGCTGCTACCAACAGAGAACGTCTCACACCATAGCGGTCGCCCACCCAACCGGCGGCGGGGGATAGCAGCGCGCTGGTGACGCTGCGGAACACCTGGGCCAAGACGATTAGCGTTATCAACCCCTCGAAGTCCTGCTGCAATACCACCAGTATGACCGCGAAAGCCTGACTGACGAAGTTGCCCGCAATACGCAGCGCGGTGCCCATGGCGACTATGGACCAGGCGAAATGGTACTCGTCTCGCACCGACTGGGCCAGCTTGCTGAAATTGACCGTTACCATGCTAATCCTTGGGATTTCCGAATGTTCATGCCGGACATTTCTGGCCTAAATGGAATCATAGGGGAGTGGCGTCGCCAGTTCTCGACCGGCGGGTCATGTTGCCCCATTATGGTAACGTCCATTTTCAAAGTCAAGGCGTGGGTAGATGGGGCCAGGATCTTTCGATTCTCCGGCCAAAGGCCAAGGTGGGCTTTCAGGCAAGCGCCCCCACCGTCATTCCGGCGAAGAGCCGGCCCGGTTCTGCAACGTGGCCGGAACCCATGCCTGGCGAACGGTCCTAACAGTTGAGGGAACTGTTGAATCGGGGAACTGGATTCCCGCTTTCGCGGGAATGACGGGTACTCGCAATCCAAATGCGATTGCTCTGAGATGGGGCTATGATCCCGTTATTCGGGCAGCGGCTGGTATCCAGTGGCAGCAGTGGGTTGTTTTCTTCCCCCTACTGGGAATGACAGAAGGAGAAAGCAGGAGCGACGCCTACCCTGGGGTCGGTCATTGCGGCCCAATCTGGAGTGCAGGGGACGGGGTGGCCGGAGGGCTTTCCCCTGCCTGGCAATCGAGGCGGGCCAGCACGCCCTCTACCTACATGGGGCGCTGGCTAACCGGCGCTAGCCAACTCTTCCTTCAGGGTGGCCACCACCTCGGGTGTGTGGGGCAGATGGGGTTCCGAAGAGCGGGGCGGCGCACTTCGTCCGTCGGGCAGGCGAATGTCGGGGACCACTTTGACCGAGATTAGCACCGGCCCTTGCTGGGAAAGCACCTGTTCCGCCTGGGTGGCGAAGTCCTCCAGGTCGTCGAATTCGTAGCTGTGGGCGTAACCCGCGGCGGCAGCCATAGCCGCCAGGGACGATTGCCCGGCTGCCGGAGTATCCTGGCCGCCGGTGGTGGCGTAGACGCCGTTGTCAATCACGAAGTGGTACAGGTTCTTGGGGCCTTTGTTGGCCACGGTTACCAGGGACCCCAGGTTCATTTGCAAGCTGCCGTCGCCGTCGAAGATGATGACCTTGGTGTCCGGTCGGGCCAGGGCCACCCCCAGGGCAAAGGAGGAGCCGGTCCCCATAGCGCCGCCCCAACGGAAGGTGCCGATGGGAATGTCTCGACGGGGGTTGCGGCTCACCTGGGGCCAGGCCAGGCTGGCCCGAAACACGGGCATCACCACGGCGTCGCCCCGGTACTTCTCCACCACCCGCATCAGCTCTAGCTGGTCTATCATGGCATACTCCTTGCCAGGGTCTTTCGATTGTCACCACCCCGCCTTGGTTCGACAAGCTCACCATGAGAGGGGGTGCAGGCTCTGAGCGAATCGAGGGGTCTAAAGTGCGTCGTCAGCCTAAACCCCCAACCCCTGGATTCCGGCCTCCGCCGGAATGACGGCGGGGGATGGCGGGCCTGCCCAGAAGCGCGGCCTAAGTCTTTTCCTGGATACTGGATAGTCGAAAGACTCGGTACTCCTTGGGGGGAGATTGCACTATCCATCATGCCTTGGGGGAGGCCCGACGCCATCGCCGACAACGCCAGACAACCGCCGAGTCTCCTACCGGGCGGCGGCGACCCCGAACTCTTCCATCAAGTCGGCGATGGCGTCGGGAGTACGGCGGGCGGGAGCGCCCCGACCGGCAGCCCGTTCATCCGGGGGGCGGATGTTGGGAATGGTCTTGACGGCGATTAGCACCGGCCCTTCCTGGGAGAGAATCTGCTCCGCCTGGGTGGCGAAATCTTCCAGGTCGTCGAAGTTGTAGGTGTGGGCGTAGCCCGCCGCCCGGGCCATGTCGGCGTAATCGGTGGTGCCTGCGCCGGGTACCTCCTGGCCGCCGGTGGTGGCGTAAACCCCGTTGTCCATTACGAAATGGTACAGGTTCTTGGGGCCCTTGTTGGCCGTGGTGACCAGGGCTCCCAGGTTCATCAGCAGGCTGCCGTCGCCGTCAAAGATGATAACCTTGGTGTCCGGTCGGGCCAGGGCCACCCCCAGGGCGAAGGAGTTGGTCTTGCCCATTGCGCCGCTGGCGGGAATGTCCCGCTTGATGTTGTTGGAAACTTCCACCCACCCCACGTTGCCCCGCATAGCCGGAACGACCACGGCGTCGTCCCGCAGCCGCTCGACTATTCGCATCAGTTCAACCTGGTCAATCATAGGACACCTACCTCTAGCTGAGAATGCGTAAAGGACTTTCCGAGTCCGCGCTCATTTTAGCATACATACTCTTCGGGAGGCTGGAGCGGCCCGGTTAGACCGGCGGACTCTGAGCCTGGAAGGCGGGCGCAGGCACTCCCTCTCAAGGGGAGGGGAGCCCGTGTTGGCCGGGGCGCTTTAGCCCCTTCAGCCCAGTTGGGGAGTTGATTAGCCACCGCGTAAGTGTTAGCATTACTATATCGCAAATACTATTTGGGGTTAAGTAAAAGGGCAAGAGGACGTTAACCAGTGGAAGCGATGCAAGACGAGGCCTACTGGGAGAACCTGGTGAAGCGAAGCCTGTGCCGGTTCTTCCTGCTGGCGGAACTGGCCAAGGGTCCGGCCCACGGCTACCGGGTCAACCAGGCCATCAGGAACGCCTGCCAAGGTTGCTGCGAGCCCACCGAAGCCATGGTCTACTCCACCATGAAGGAACTGGTGGACGGCGGCTACGTGGAGTGCCGCACCGAACAGAATGGTGGCCGATGGCGTCGCGTCTGCTGGCTGACTCCCCTGGGCGAGGAGTCCTTCCGGGCTGCCGCCCGGGTCTGGGAAAAGATGCTGCCCATGGTGCAGCAGCGGATGGGCCAGGCCCTGTTGACAACCACCATCGTTGAATGAGCAGTAATGTCAGTCGATTAGATATTCGGGTAGATATTCGGGAGGAATGGTATGACCAGCCAATCGGAAGAGATTAAGCAATTGGTGCGCGAGCGTTACGGGGCCCGGGCCAGGGGCGTGATTGAACTGACGGTGGTGCAACCACCCGACGCCGGAGGAGGGATCTGCTGCGGTCCAGCGGACCTGGAGCGAGCGATGCGGCTCTACAGCGAAGGCCAGATTAGCGGGCTGCCCGCCGAGGCTATCGCCGCGTCGGCTGGTTGCGGCAACCCCACGGCGCTGGCCGGTCTCCAACCCGGGGAGCGGGTCTTGGACCTGGGCTCCGGCGGGGGCATCGACTGCTTCCTGGCAGCCCAACAGGTGGGTGAGACCGGCCACGTGACCGGCCTGGACATGACCCAGGATATGCTGGACCTGGCCCAGCGGAACCGGGAGAACCTGGGCCTGACCAACGTGGACTTCGTCAAGGGGGAGATGGAGAACATCCCCCTGCCCGACGACAGCTTCGACGTGGTGATTTCTAACTGCGTTATCTGCCTCTCACCGGACAAGGACGCCGTGTTCCAGGAGAGCTATCGGGTGCTGGCGCCCGGGGGACGGGTCCACGTATCCGACATGGTGGCCCTTACGTCGGACGGCCCCACCCGCACCGACGCCGAGGCCTGGGCCTCCTGCATCGCCGGAGCCGAGCACCGGGACGTGTACCTGGGACGGCTGCAACGGGCCGGGTTCGTGGACATTGAGACCATCGAAGAGGATGTCAAGTGCGACGATGCCGGCGTCCCCATGAACGTAGCCAGCGTGAAGGTGGTGGCCCACAAGCCGTCCTAAGATTGCCTCCTCTACCTCGGCAGAAGGCCCGGTCAATTACGACCGGGCCTTCTGCTTGTTTGGCTAAGCGGCGGGTAGCCATCTCAGGTTATCAGCCTGGGTATCACATCCCCCAACACAAAGCCGATGCCCGCGGATACAGCCCCAATGAACAGTATCTCCAGTCCCTGCAACACCGGCGACTTCTGCACCAGCCGCCCCTTGGCCATGCCCAGCACGAATAGGGCCAGCAGCGCCCCGGCCACCGACACGGCGATAGCTGTGGTGTCGGTTAGCAGCAAATAGGGAAGTATGGGCACGAAAGCGGCGATAATGAAGGAAACTCCCATGACCATAGCATCCTTGATGGGGCTGGTGGTCTCTGATGGGCTGATGCCCAGCTCCTTTTCCACCAGGGTGTTTAGCCACAACTCCTTGTCCTGGGCGATTTCGTTGGCAAGTTCCAGGGCCTCGTTGTAGGTCCTGCCCTCCCGCTGGAAAATGACCACCAACTCGGCCAGTTCCTCGGCGGGCTTCTCCTCCAACTCGCGGGCTTCCCGGGCTATTTCGGCCCTCTGTACATCCTGCTCGGCCCTCGAGCCCAGGTAGGCCCCGGTGGCCATGGAGAGCATCCCCGCCAGGGCCGCCGCCAGGCCGGCGATTAGCACGGTGGAATTTTGCCCCACGGCCACGGCCACCGAGGTCACCAACGCCACGGTGCTGAGGATGCCGTCCTGGGCGCCGAAGACCACCTCGCGCAGACGGCCCAGGTTGGCTACCCGGAAGCGTTCCCGGTCCACCTCGTGGACGGCGGCCACGTAGGTATCCAGACCCGCCAGCGGCGGGCCGCCGCCGCTGGCGGAGAAGGGTTCCACGGTGGCGGCGGGCGCCGCGATTGGGGGCGCTTCGGGATTCGGGGCCGGTGGAGTCACCGCTGTGGCGATATTACTCTGCTTCGCCTCTAGCTGCGCCAGGGCCCGGGTAAAGGCTTCCAGGTGATGCTGCTCCCGCTCCAGGGCCAGGGCGAAGGAGTCCGCGGCGTCGCGGCGGTCCTCGTCCAGGGCTTCCCGGATCATGCGGGGATAGATGTAGCTGAACTCTTTGGACTCGCCCACAGCGACCGCCCGGAGGTTGTCCAGCGTGGTCGCCACCTCCCCCGCCACCCTCAGGTGGTTCATGCCGTGGATAGTTTCGGCCCCGGCCACTTCCTGAAATACCTGGGCCACCTCCGGGTGTCCTTCTTCCAGGGCCCGGTGGGCGTAGGCGTTGTACTTGAGGTAGGCCATGGCCTCGCTGACTATAGCGTTCCACAGGTTCCGCTCGGTCTTGGTCAAATTGGCAGCGTCTGAAGTCATGGGATGGCAGTCCTTCCTTGCCCGGCAAGACCCGTCTTTAGCCGATGCTTTACGGCGTGTCTGTGGGGTGACTGAATGAAATGGACGTCACCTATCCATGTTAGCCCATCGAGGGGAGTTACACCAAGGGGAGGTTGTCCTCAGGGTCTTTCGATTGTCCGTGCTGAAGCTAGGCAACCTTTGCGGTCGGACTCCCTTCGCTGTTATTCTGAGGAGCTTGCGACGAAGAATCTAAAGCGCTCCGGTTGCAAAAGGGGTTAGGACACCCACCACTTGAGATTCTTCGCTCCGCTCAGAATGACAGCAGGAGGGGGCTCAGAATGACAATCGAAAGACCCTAAAGGTAAGCCCCAGCCCGCTTGAAGGGGAGGGTTAGAGAGGGGGTGATGGTTCGGCGGCCTAGCCAAGAGCGGCTTACATGGGGCTGGCCGAGGGGGAACCGGCGTGAGGTCTTGGCCGCCCGTCACATCCTGGGCGTGCCGTGGTGGGCGATGACCCGCCATCCGCCGGGGGTACGGAGGAAGATGTTGGTGGCCAGGATGCCGAAATTGCTGGCCCGTCCCTGAAGCACGCTGGATATGTGCTCGTAGCAGGTGACGTAAGCGCAACTGCCCTCAACCACCACGTTTACGTACTGGATGTTGAAGTGCATCAGAGTGGTGTTTTGGAAGATGCCCTCCCAACTGGCCTTAACCTGGTCCCAACCCACGAGGGGCTGCCAGCCGGGATGCACGCAAAGCGCCCGCTCCGAGTTCTCCCAGACCCCTTCCATCCGCTGGATGTCCAGCGCGCCAAAGGCGTCGTAAAACTGCTGGTTGGCCGCTTTGACCTCTTCAACGTCGGACAGGTCTGGCTGCATTTTCATTCCCCGCCTTGGGCTGGATTGGTAGTCGAGAGGCGTCGGGGGCCGGACGGCCATACAAAATAGGGGGCCGTAGCCGGACCTTGCTGGTATTCTCCCCGTCGCCGGGCACACTGTCAACCGGCGGTTGTTGCGTCTGTGGGGTTTGCCTCCAACCGTCATTCCGGCGCAGACCGGAGCCCGGACTACCCCAACCGTCATTCCGGTGAAGGCCGGAATCCAGGTGTGGGGTGGGTGATGGCGTAGCTTTTGGATTCTTCGCCTCTGGCTCAGAATGACAGTGTCACCGCGGCAGGGAGTGGTCGGCAGGTCCACCATGAAGGGTAACACCCCCTCCCAGCCCTCTGGGGTCCGGCAAAGGTCGGAACGACGAGGTGATTGGGTATCCGTCAGGGAAACTGCCACAGGGAAAGGGCCGTCTTGCCGAATATCCACTCCAGGTCTTCCCGGCTGCAGAAGGGCAGTTGTTCCAGGGTGGACCACAGGGCGTTGCGGTAGCCCTCCCGCAGAATAACCCGGGGCCAGTCGCTGCCCCACATCATGCGCTGGGGCCCGTAGGCGTTGTAGGCCAGCTCCACGTAGGGGGGAATCTCGGCGTAGGGGAAGGGCGGGGGGCATATCTCCCCCATGCCGTGAATCTTGATGTAGGTGTTGGGGTATTGGGCCAGCGCCAAAACTTTCTGAAAGTCCTCCGCCGTGGGAACGGGGGTATCGCCAATATCTGTGGCGTAGATGCCCATGCCCCCCAGGTGCTCGATGATGAACCGGAGGTTGGGCAGGGTCTCAACCAACTGGTTGAATTCCCCGGAGATGAACTCCTGGGTCGGGCCGCCCACACTCACCGACATGCCCAACTCCGCCGTCTTCCGCCAAATTGCCAGAGGGTCGTCGCCGGGGGAGCGGTGGAAGTTGCGCAGCCGCAGGGTCTCCGCACCCTGCTCCCGCCAGCGGTCCAGGTCGTCCAGGTCGTCCAGGGCGGAGGGACTGTCCACGTCCACCCGGCAGACCACCGAGAACCGGCCCGGAAAGCGGCGCATACACTCCAGGACGTAGCTGTTGTCGGTGGTGGAGGTGGACTGGACTATCAGGGTTTTCTCCACCCCGTTGTAGGCCATCTGGGTCAGCAGCATCTCCACCGGCTCGTAGGTGTTCTGAGCGATGTGGACATGGGTATCGACAATTAACATGCTTATCCTCGCATACTCGGCCTGTCTCTTGGCTATTGCCCGCGGGTCGTCCGACTGCGCTTAAAGCTGGATGCGCCCCGGACGGGGCGGTTGGCTCTGCCGACGCAGGCCGCTCTGCCGCCAGTCTTCCAGGGCCTGGGGGCCGGCCCGTTCCAGAACTTCGTCGTGCTTCTCCGAGTCGCTCCAACGGTAGCCCACCAACTCGGCGTAGAAGGGGGCCATCCGCATTCCCTCCCGCCGCTGCTCCCGGGCTGCCAGTATGTACTGCAAGGCCGTCTCGACCGTTGGAGGGTCGGTCCAGTCGGACCGGAACAGGACCCGTCCGCCCCGGCTGATGAGGTAGGTCATGTTGGGCAGCTTACCGTACAGGTGGTGGCCGGCGCCGGTGATGTCGTCCACCAGGATGTCCCGTTTGACGTGCAGCTTTTCCCGCAGCGCCTCGGCGTGGGACAGTTTTTGCTCCATGTTCCGGTGGGCCGGAAAGTTCTCTCCCGGGTGGGCCTCCCGGGTGTAGAGGAAGATGGACTTGACCCCCTTATCGGCGTACTTGGGGGCCAGAGACTCCAGGGCTGGCGCCGCCAGCGTGCAGTAGGGTCAAGTCAGGGAGCCGAACTCCACCAGCAGGTCCTGGTCTCGCCAATAATCTTGCAGTTGCGCCGGCTGGCCCGTGTCCAGCAGGGTGGCGGTGAAGTCCGGCGCGGCGGAACCCACCTGCAACCCGGAGCGAAACCCAAGGAAGTCGGAATCGCCTCCCTGAAAGGATGCGTAGTTATATGCTGCGATTTCTTCCGGTGTGGCCATTATTCCTGCCCTCCGGTGTGGCGCGAGGTTTCGGGGAGTTGCAGAAGGGGGGTTATCCCTGGAGGTCTATGGGCTGCCTATTCTTGGCTCCCCCGCCGCCGAGCGCCCGGGGAGGGAGTCCCCGGCCAGGGATAACCCCCAGGGCGACTAGATGGGCAGGGCTGGCTCGGCGCCCTCGGCGGGCAGGTCAATCTCGAAGGTGTTGGCGTTGAAGGCCAGCAGGGCATAGTAGCCCATCAGAGTGCACAGCTCGGTCACTCCCAGGGCGCTGAACTGGTCCACCGCGGCTTGGAAGGTTGCCTGGCTGACTTTGTGGGTCTGGAAGAACTCGCTGCCCAGGTTGACCACCGCCTGTTCGTCGGGGGGCAGGGTGGGTAGGGGCTGGTTGTCCCGCAGAGCGTCCACGAAGGCGTCGCTGATTCCCTGCTGCCGGGCGCGGGCGGCGTGGGCGTGCCAGATGTATTGGCAGTCGTTGGCGCGGGCGGTGATAATCATCGCCAATTCCTGGAGCTTCTTGGGGAGGGAGGACTCGTCCCGCAGGTAGTTGACCAGCGAGTTGGCCCGGCGGCGCATCTCGGGGCTGTTAATCATGGCCGATCCGGGGCCGCTGGATACCACCCCGCCGCTGCCGGCGGTCTCGTGGTCGAAGGCGTCGCGCAAGTTTTCGGGGACTTGGTCACGGGTAGCGATGGGGGTTCGCATAGCTCTCTTCTCCCATAGTGTGGAATTTGCTGGACTGGAAATGCGGCGGACAAGTTCCGGTGTTCGGTGACGTGGCCGTTGTATGCCAGGCACAGCCAATGATAGGCACAAGCAGACCCAATGGCAAGGGTAGGAGGTGGAGCAAGCAACCTTTCAATTGTACAAGGAAGCCCGCTCATGGTGAGCGGGGTTAGCTCCCAGGAGCGGCTTCTAGGAGTCTGGGGGCTAGGTCTCGGGCGTCACCCCCGCCCAAACCCTCTCCTGGAAGAGAGAGGCTTTGGGGCTTACACCCTCACCCGGGCAATCATTGCCGCCGATAGTATTCGGGTCCCCGCCATCACCAGAAAGACTATGGGCCAGGGTTGGCCCGCCATGTCCAGCAGCACACTGAACAGGATGGCCTGCGCCCCGGCGTAGGCGTACCCGTGGGCGTCCAGCAGCCCCGACGCTGTGCCCGACATGCGCCTGCCGGCTAGGTCAATCGCCAGGGTGGACAGGGGCGAAAGTCCCATGGCTATTCCCCCAATGAGCAGCAGGGCGGCCCCCAGGTAGACGTCGGTGGGGGATACCAGGGCAATGGCCAATAGCGCCGCCGCACTGCTGAAGCAGGAGAAGATTACCAGGGGACGCCGCTCGCTGTGCAGCAAGCGGTCGGAGACGATGCCCGCCAACGGAGGCGCCAGCAGGTAGCCCAGGGGCAGCAATACCGTCAGCAAGACGGTGGACTCGATGGACTGGCCGCCCTCCTCGAAGTAGTACAGGGGCACCCAGGTGGTCAGCCCGTAGCGCACCACGTTTTCCAGGCCCTTGACGTGGGAGGCCAACAGGAATCGGGAGTTGGACAGCAATTCACGGTAGGGGCCCAAGCCCTGCAGCCGCTCCCGGGATACCTCCTCGGGACGGGCCGAGACCTGGTCCTCCTCCACGTATTCGGGCAGGCCCACGTCCGTGGGGCGGTCCCGGGACAGGAAGTAGAAGGCCAGGCCCATGACCAGGATTATCAGGGGTGGGTAGCGGAAGGCGGCCCGCCAACCGAACTCGATGCCCACCCAGCCGGTAATCCACCACATCAGCAGCATGGCCCCGCCGGTGGTGGTGCCCACGATGCCCATAGCCATGCCCCGGTCGCGCCGGGGCCACCACTGGGAAATCATGCTGATTCCGGGAGCCCAGCAGGCCGCGTTTACGAACCCGTTGATGCCCCAGGGGATGGCGATGGTCAGGGCCGAGTCGCCGAAGCTGGTAACCCAGTTGAACACGGTGGTCAACACCGCGCCCAACAACACCCACAGCCGGAGTCCGTAGGACTCGGCCAGCCGCCCATGCACCAGGTCTCCCAGCCCGAAGCCCCACAGCAGCAGAGCGTTAATCAGGCCGATTTCCACATGACTGAGCAGCAGGTCTTCCTTGACCAACGGGGACACCGGCCACAGGTTGAAACGGCCCAGGTATAGGAAGAAGTAAAAGGCGCAGAAGGCCAACAGGACCCGCCACTTCCAGCGGTGGTAGCTGGGAGGCAGGTCCGAGTAATACTGGGCCGCTGACTCGCCGGACGGCTGGGCCATCACACCCTCATCTGGGCCGCTGACTCGCCGGACGGCTGGGCCATCACACCCTCATCTGGGCCGCCCGTCCTGCCGTGGGCCCGGGGCTAACTTGAGGAGCGCACCCGGCGGCGGGATGTGACGATGGGCCAGGCCCGAGTCACGGGTCATCGGGGGCGGCTCCCGACCAAAAGAAAGACCCAACGGTGTTGCGGAGCATGGCCCCAAAGCCGTTGGGTCTGATTGTCTGGCGTTAAAGCTTGGTAACCAATAGCTCTCGGGCGTCGGCCATAAGCTCTTCGTCCGACCGTTCCAGGTCGATGAGGTCGCCGTGGGGCTGGGGAACGGGAAGGCCGGTGCGGTAGTAAAGTTCGATGCGGTTGCCTTCGGGGTCGAAGAAATACATGCCGAAGGCGTTGCCGTGGCTGACGATGCGCTCAATCTGGATATTCTCGTCCAGAAGGCGGCGCCGGTACTCCCGCATATCCTGAATCTCGGGCACCTTGAAGGAGATCTGCTGGATGACCTTGGCGTCGTCCCGGGTTACCCGGCCCTGCATCAGCACGAACTCGTGGTGCTCGGACACCGGGTCGGAACTCATGAACACCATACCCCGTTGTTCCAAGTCCTCGTCGGCAATCTTCAGTCCCATGACCCGGGAGTAGAAGTCCCGCATCTTCATCAAGTCTTCGGCATATATGCCTACGTGTCCCAGTCCTGCTATTTGCGCCATATTAGTTTTCCTCCGAAAGTCAATTGTAGGGGCCTATTATATCACTTCGATGGGAAGGTCTCACCGTGAGTGATCGATGCAGGGCACTCATACCATGTCGTCAAAAATGCAAAAACGAAAACACCAATAATGTGCCATAGTCGAATAGTCTGACATGGTGATAAGATTGAGGTTGCTTGACCATGAAAACGACCTGGTACTTTGATAATGTGGTGCTTTTCAAGCGGGCCTACCTGAAAATAGAGTGGATACAACGGGTCCTGGAAAGGCCGGTAGAAGTTCAAGTTCAGCAGAATGGACGTGTCCGATTCTGGGGGTTCGTTCCAGAGTTTGGAACGTATTTCCGGGTGGTTACCTTGGCAGACCGAGAAACGGTACACAACGCTTTCCCCGACCGTGACTTTAATCCGCGGCGCCAAAGAGCGTAAAAATGAAACTCAGTTATTTTCCAGACGGCGATATGCTGTATATCAGTCTGTTCGACCGCCCGGCCTCCGACTCCGAAGAGGTGGCTCCCGGAATCGTTTTCGACTACGATGCTGACAACGTGGTCGTCGGCATTGAGATTGAGGACGGCGCTAAGCTAGCCGACCTGTCCAAGCTCAACGTGTCCGGGTTTCCATTGTCCGACCTGATAATCACAGGGCAGGTCAAACAGGAAGGCGTGGCTACAGGTTAAAGACCTCGGCCAAGGGGAGGGAGAACCCGGGCAACAACTCCGGCTCCTCTAAGGTCGCATCCTCTTCGTAGCACTGGGCGCTTCCGTCGGGACGATGCACCGCCACCCGTCGGCTGTCCGGGTAGACCACCCACACCCGCTGCACGCCGTTCTGAAGGTATTGGTGCACCTTGGTCTCCAGCCCGGTGGCGGTGTCCGAAGGGGAGACTATCTCCACCGCTAGGTCCGGCGCTCCTTCAAAAAAGGCTCGGGGAGCCCCCTCTGCTGGCAGCCGTTCCCTTCGGACAAAGGAAACGTCGGGGCCACGGACCGTATCCGGCTGGCGTTCAATCCAGTAGCCCGACTCCACCACCGCCCGCCCCAAGTCATGCTGTCGTAAGAAAGATACAATGGAGGCAGCGATGTTGGCGGCAACCCCTCCATGCTCCCATCCAGGAGGCGCCATTTCAATCACTTCCCCCCGTACCAGTTCGTAGTGCTCGTCCTTGTGGCTGTAGAGGCGGAAGAACTCTTCCGCCGTCAACAGGGTGCGTTGTTGGGCCATGTCCTAAAGTCCTCGCGCTGTGCGTAATGGCGTTTCCAGCCGGCCCGGAACCGGCGGTGGCTGTCGCGATGGAAGAACGCCCCCTAGCTCGTCTTGACCAGCTTCAGCAGCCGCTTACCTTCCATGTTGTGGCCGATGTACAGGTCGCCGTGGGAGTCGGCCCAAACGGCGTGGCCGCCGAAGCCGGTGCCGGCGTCAATTTTCGCCAGCACGTTACCGTCCATGTCCATTATGGTCATAAAGGCGTCCAGTTCCACCACGTAGACCGTTTCCTCGGCGTCGATGAAGATGTCGCAGGGCCGCGCCAGGCCCGTCCACTGGGTGATGTAGTTGCCTTCGGGGGTGAATATCTGGATGCGGTTATTTTCCCGGTCGGCCACCAGCACCCGGCCATCCCAGTGGACCCAGATGCCGTGGGGGATGTGGAACTCGCCCGGCGCCTTCTTCCCGGGGCGTCCCCAGGAAAAGAGGTACTTACCTTCCGGGGAATACTTGTGCACCCGGCAGTTGGCGTAGCCGTCGGAAACGTACAGGTCCCCCGAGGGGGACAGGGCGATGTCGGTACAGCGGTTGAAGGGGCCTGCCGCCCGCCAAACCGTGCCATCGGGCCGGGAGCCGCCGGTGTCCGAGGGTTGCTGCCACAGCCCCAGGGTCATCAGGGGCCGACCGTCCAGGGTGTACTTGGCCACGGCGTGGGACTCGCGCACCGGCAGGTAGATATGGTCTTCGGCGCTGATGTAGATGCCGTGGGCGTCGGTGAGCACCCCCTGGCCCCATTCGTGGAGAAAGTTGCCCTCCCGGTCAAAGACCATCAGGGGGTTGTCGCCCCGGTTGAACACGTACACCCGGTCGTGGGCGTCTACCGCCGGTTCCGCCTGACCGATACTGGCCCCGGGTGGTGTCTTGGCCCAGTCTTCCACTATCTCGTAGGTGAATTTCCCGCTGCCTACCGCTACCATGCTGCCTCCTCCTTGACTTATACCGAAACCCAATTGGCTCAATTGCAGACCAATATATGCTGGGAGGCATGGCCCGTCAATGGCGGGGATTCCTGGCCGGGGCCTACCTATCGTGCCGCGAGCCCCGCCGGCTCACCCGTCATTCCCGCGAAAGCGGGAATCCAGGGGCGAAGTCTCCAACATCTCCGCTCCAACTTTACCCGCAACAGGTAGGGTTAGTAAGGGATGCCCCTTAGTCGGTGCAAGTCCTGGCCGGGCCGCTCTCCTGTACCAGGCGGACCAGTTGGTCTAGGACCGGAGAGATGTCCTGGGAGGAATCGACGGCGAGGTGGGGGCGGGGTATTGGCTCTTCCCCGGGGCGCAACCGGCAGTAAATCAGCCAGTCGGCATCGGAGTAGGTATCGAAGCTGCGACCGGCGGCCCGGTCGGCCAGGCGGCGGCGTATCGTGTTGCGGGGCGCGGTGAACCAGACCAGGGCCAGGGGGGCCTGTAGCCGAGCGGCCATCTCGTAAAGAGGTTCCCGAATGCGCTCGGTGAGGTTGGTGGCGTCGAAGATTACCCGCCAGCCCTGTTCCAACAACTCCTCAAGCAGTAGGTGGGCGGCGACAAACACCCGTAAGTGCTCCTCCCGGGTGTACTTGGGCCTGGGCGCCAGGGTCTTGCGCAACCGGTCACTGCCCAGGGAGATGAAAGGAGTCCGTTGTACCAGTTCCCTGGCGAAGTGGGACTTGCCGGTGCCGGGAAGGCCGCTGAGGACGACCAGGAAGGGGCTTTTGGGTGGGGCCAGTCCCTGTTCCCTGATGTCGCTTTCGATGGACCGACGCAGCTTCGTCACATCTTGAGCGGTCTCGTGGGGCGAGCGGTCGGGCGTTAGCATCAGGTCGGTCGATTGCCTCTAGGGTGGGAGAGTGGGCCCAAAGTCTTCATCGTCACCGGCCTGGTAGGCGGGACTCTGGAAGTAGCGGCGTCCCCGCTGGGACTCCAGCATCGCCGGGCTGAGGAGAAACACCACCGAGGCCACAATTATCAGCAGGAGGGATAGGAAATTGAAGTCCACCGGCAGGGCAGTGATGGTTATAGTGACCAAGATGGCCGTCGTTACGGTCAGGAGCCCAATCTTCAGCAGGCGAGGCCCTATCTTGAGGAACACGACAGTGGTGATGGCCAGGGCCAGGAAGATGAAAGCCTGCGCGGTGTCGCTATCCTGGATCCGCTCGGCGTGGGTGCCCCACAGGCCTCCCCGCCAGTTTAGGAAGAGCACCCAGGAGGTGAGGAAGGGAAAGGGCAGGGCGGTGAAGGAGGCCATCAACCAGTCCCGTTGCATTACCTTGCCCACCACACTGGCCAGCACCCACATGGAGAAGGGTACATAGCCGATTAACAGAACGAACAGGGCGGTACTGAAGGGCAATTGGCCGGTGGTGACCAGGGTCCAACCAGCATAGGAGAGGGCTATCAGGGATAGGAGCCAGGAGAGGGCCGGGGCCGCCAAGGTGTAACCCATCCAGGAGTAGGACCACTTGCTGGGATTGCCCCGTCGCCAGTTGCGCCAGGTAATCAGGGTAATGCCCACCAGCAGCAGGGCGGTAAAGAAGTAGTGGCTCCACAGGTGCAGCGCAAACAGGGCCGCCAACAGGAAGTGGGGGAGGGTAGCCAGCAGGATGTCCTGCCACACCGCCGGGCTGTGCACTTCGTACATCTGCTGGGCCACGGCCGCGGGACTGCCCATGTTCTGGACTGCCTGGGTAAGGGCCTCCTCGTGGGCCATGCCCTGGGCTTCCAGTTCGGCGACGGTGTCTTCCAGGTGGCTCTCCAGCTCCTGGACTATCTCTTGCTCCCTGGCCGGTTCCAGCCGGAGTTGACGGGCCAGAGTATGAAGATAATTGCTAAACTGCATGACCTTGTGGGGTTTTCAACGCGCTATTTGGCTACGGGCAGCATTACGAGATTCATGGCGTGGCTGAAACGCCGCCATTCTGCCAACCGGTCCACTAGGGCCCGATGCCCCCGCTCGGTGATGTGGTAGTAGCGGCGGCGGGAGCCGCTGGGGGCGTCCTGCCAACGGCCCTCGATGAGATTGGCGCGGGCCATGCGGTGCAGCGCCGGGTACAGGGTGCCTTCCTTGAAATCGAAGTACCCGCTGCTGCGCCGGTTCATCTCTTTGACAATCTGGTAGCCGTACATCGGCTCCTTGTCCAGGAGAGCCAGCAGCAAGGATTCGGTATTTCCCTTGAGAAGTTCTTGTTGTCCCATAGCTTGTCGCTTCATGGTAAGAAATTGTGGCCCAATTCTATTGGCGGCCTCTGGAAGGGTCAAGGGTGGATCACCGTACCCCGGCCTTTTTCATGGGTGACTATGCCCCACTATCACATAACGCGTTTAGCTCGTACTAGGAGAATTCATAGGGCGCACCGCCAAGTTGAGTGGCTCAGGGTACCGGGCTTGAGCAATTGGCTGACCCGCACTAGGCGGTTCGAGAAAGGTGATGGCACCGTAGTAGTCGTCAAGTGGTATAAAAACACCGTTCTCTTCTGCCCAATGTCTCATGCGAGCGCTGCAACTGTGTCGCCAAGAAAGGACTTCGATTCCCCATCCCTTCCCTTTCATGCGCTTGAGGTCAGCATGAAAACCCGCTCCAGTTTCAAATCCGCTGCCGTCACCAGTGAGAAGAACCGCAATTCCTGGGGCGCCGTTGTTGTCCGCTAGATCCCTAAGCATCTGTACCTGTAACTCTTGGTCTACCCCTTGCTCTGTTCCTTGTAGTTGCCCGCGTTCTTGGAGACTTACCTGTACTCCTTCATTCTCCAGCGCGTTCCAAACAGCTCGCAGTTCTGGAGGTATAGACCCAACGGCGAGTGCATGCACGACTTCTCTACCTGCACGGGCTAATTCGAGCAAGTTGTGAAAATGAACACGGAATCGGGAACGAGCACCGAATCCTTCTCTCATCTCCGCTATTGACTGGCCACTGATGAATATGTTGGAATTTTCCCAATAGATAAATATCTTTTCCACTCTAAACAATTTCCTATGAATGACGGCCTACCAGGAAGGGCGACCCAGGCGCTTTACTACGAGAACCGAAATATCCTGCCCGTCACCGCGTCACTACAACTTGGGTATTATAACCCGGGAAATAATCATGATTATTATGATGGCAACCATGGGGCTGAGGTCCAGGTTCCCGACACTGGGTATCACTCGGCGCAGGGGACCCAAAATGGGCTCGGTAATCTGGTTGACCACGGTTATGGCGCTGACCAGCAGGGGGTGGGGTTGGCCCCCGGAGAGGGGAACTACCCACGAAAGGATAACCCGGGCCAATATCACTATGGAAAGAAGCGTCAATAGTAAATTGACTATCCTCACCAACTCAACAGGCAAACCCACTCCCTCATCCCTGGCCCAGCTTGATTGACTTGAGGTAAGCGGCGTTGACCGCATCCACCAGGGCTGCGGGGACTCCGGCGTGTTCCAAGGCCTGGAGCCCCTCGGCGGTGGTGCCGCCGGGGGAAACCACCATGTCTTTCAGCTCCCCGGGATGCTTGCCCGTGTCCATGACCAGCTTGACGCTGCCGAAGACCGTCTGCAGGGCCAGGGTGCGGGACATGTCCCGGGGAAGCCCCACGTAGACCCCGGCGTCAATCAGCGCCTCAACGAACAGAAATACGTAGGCGGGGCCGCTGGCGCTGAGGGCCGTAGCCATGTCCAGGTATTTCTCATCGTCGACGTAGATTTCTTTGCCCACCGTTTCCAGAATCGACTTGGTCAGTTGCCGCATGTCAGCGGTGACAGTCGGTGTGGTGGTCCACAGGCTCATGCCCTGGCCGATTTGGGCGGGGGTGTTGGGCATAACCCGCACGATATTGGCGTGCTCCAGCCCCTCTTGCAGGGTGGACATCTTGGCCCCGGCCACGATGGAGAGGGCCGCCTGGCCCGCGTCCAGTTTGCCGCCCAGTTGTTTGAAAATGACCGGCAAGTCCTGGGGCTTGACGGACAGCACCACCAGGTCGGCGTCCCGGGTCACCTTGAAGTTGTCCGGGCTGGCCTGCACCCCGTAGTGGTCGGACAAAAACTGGCATCGGTCCTCCCGGGGTTCGCCGATGCTAATCTCTTCGGGCTGGTTCAGGTTGGCCGACAGAACACCCCCCAGGATGGCTTCCGCCATTGTGCCGCCGCCGATAAACGCTAACCTCATAATTGCCGTCACCTATTAGACGCTACTGTTCGTGGGAACCAATTGTATCACTCGAAGGTGGGTACAAGGGGAAATGCGGATGGCCGGGATTCCCGCTGCCCCCGCGCCGGGGTGACGTTCCCCGTTCTGCAACTGGCAGGCTCTTTGAGGAAATGACGGATGGCCTTTATTACCCCTGCAAGCGCCTGAGTTCGGCTTCCAGGTGGCGCGCCCGCTCCTCAGCGGCCAGGCGGGCCCGGCGCTCGGCGTCACGCTCCCCCAGGGCGGCGTCCCGTTCACCCAGGGCGACCAGGCGTTCCGCATCCGTTTCGTCGAAGGTCCGTAGGTAGCGCTGGGCCGCCGGATCGTACCAGCGGAGTTGCCCGTTCTCCCAGCAGATGTCCAGTCCCAACGCCGGGCTATGGCCCCAGTGGTGGGTCTCGTCCTCCCGCGCGATGCCGATGGGCTGGTAAATCCCTTCAACCAGCCGGTCGCCAGCCAACGGCGCCCCGTAATACTCGCCTCCCGACGGGTCAAGGCGCCAGTACTCGGGAATGGCGAAGGCCGCGTAGTCATCCCGCTTGTACGTGATGTCGTTCTCAGCGGTGTTCTCGGAGGCGATTTCCAGCACGAAGTCCGGGGGCTTGCCCCACTGCTCGATGGAATAGCCCCGGTCGGCGATAATCCGGGCCGGGTCCACGCCAAAGGCCACCAGCAGGTCGGGAACGCGCAGGCCCCGGCGCTGGCGGAGATTCCGGCCCACCGGGACTTCGCCCAGGACGATGGTGGTTTCCGGCGCGCCCAGGTGGAGGCGCAGGGCAGCCTGGTGGCCGGGGGCGTGGAGGTAGATGGGATTCTGCATATCGCCCCTTGGGGGAAACACCGGGAATAGGCCGTCGCCCGGGTCAACGGGCGTGCGCGGGGGCGGGGTGAACCGGCCGGCCGGGCCGGTAGAGGGCTTTCGTGGTGTCGGTTTGCTGGTCATGGCGAGCCTCGAAGGTAACTTAATCGGGCACGTTAATTGCAATGGAATCCCGAGGTTCCCACTTCCCTTCGATTTCGTGGGTCTCATCCCCTTTTTGCCCGTGGATCGTAATCTTCATTCCTTTTTCTGGATGGAATTCCATTAACACTCCCTTCAGGTTAACCCCTGTTTCTTTGAGGCCAGTCTCCAATTCCAACAAATAAGGCTCTATCTCGGCCAAAACTTCCGCTTTAAACTCTTCCAATATGGCTTTCTTCACTTGTCTCTCTCGCCTGAGCAGGCGTCTAAGCTGCTCGGTCATGCGATTGAACGTAGCCATATCATCTACTTTCTTTGCACGGGCCAGATTCCCCGCTACTTCAGCTATCCGAGCTTGGATATCTTCCAATGTATTCAGGTTGGAGGGATTGACCTCTGGCTGGCATTCGGCTAATTCTTTTCTCAGCACTTCTTTTAGTCCTTCCGGTAGAAAGTCGAGTTCGTGGGCATCAATATGGCAGAGATTACAGACCAATTCGTGGTTGTCGCCGCAATATGCTTCTGCGCTCCACCGTTTCCACGCTCGCCACTCCCCACACCTCGGGCAGTTTTTACCAAAGGGGTTTTCGCAGAACTGGCAATTGTGGCTGGCCGCAGGCGATACTCCCTCGCAACCGGGACACCGCACCACGGGAGAGTCACCGCCGTTGTCCTTCCGACCACGGGGTTCCAAAGACCATTCTCGGTCTTCTTCCGTCCGCCCGTGCCTTTCGACGTTTCCCGCCAAGTCGAGTATCAGGCAATTGCCTCCATCAGGCTTTCGTCGCAATCCCCGCCCGACCATTTGCAAGTAGAGGGCGAGGCTTAAAGTTGGCCTAGCCAGTACCACGCAGGCGGCTTCGGGTAGATCGAACCCCTCGGTGGCAACTTCTTTGTTTACCAGGACTTTTAACTCACCATCTGAAAACTGCTTTATCCGCTTGGCCCGCTCTTCAAGCGACGTTTCGCCAAGAATGACAGCAGCGGGAACACTGGCGTTGTTGAACACCGCAGCCAGATTGTTGGCATGTTCCACGGAAACAGCGTATACGATGGTTTGACGGTTCTCGGCACGGTCTTGCCAGAACCGCAGAGCGCCGGCAGTCCAAATATCACGCCCCGCGTTAGCCAGTTCAATTCCTGATTCGCTGTAATCTCCCCGGTCAACATGGCCGCCAAGTATACGTTCCTCAGGGGCAGGCATCAACACCTGCGCGTTGGCAAGCCAGCCTTCCGACTGCATATCGTTGATTTGTGGGCCCAATATCAGACAATCGAACAGTTGCCTGAACGCTTGGTTTTTGGCTAATCGCCAAGGTGTGGCCGTAAGTCCAACCACCGAACCAGGCCATTGATTGATTGTGCGCTTCCAACCGGCAGCAGGCGCGTGATGCGCTTCATCTATTACCAACAAGTCTGCTGGGCTGTACTCATCCCAAACGCTCTTGTAGCGGTTACGGTTGGAGACGGTACGGTCCATGAATATGACAACTCCGCCCATCATGGCCGGAGCAGGACCGCCGATAGGCCAGGGCAGCGTAAGCGTATTCGTAGCTCGGACACCGGCATCGTTCAACGCTCGGCAGGTCTGGTCGGCTAGTTCGGTGCGGTGGGTCAACCACGCTGCCTTACGGCCCCCATTCACCCACGCATCCAGCAATGCAGCAGCGATGCGGGTTTTCCCGCCGCCGGTGGGTAGTTGGAGCATCACCCGCGAGTTCGGGGTAGCCAAGGCGACTTGCACTTGTTCCAACAGTTTCTGTTGGTAAGGTCTGAGTTCAATCAAGGGCTATTGCTCACTTCTGTGACTAGAGATGACGGGATTTCTGGATTCCCGCTTTCGCGGGAAAGACGGGTGCAGTCCATCCAAATGCGATTGCCCGGTAGCTATCCCGCCCTAAAAATCGGCCAGGCCGTTGCCCTGGGCCAGGGCTACCGCCAGCCGGATGGACTCCAACATGCTGACGTGCTCGGCGATTCCCTTCCCGGCGATGTCGAAGGCGGTGCCGTGGTCCACCGAGGTACGGACGAAGGGCAGGCCCAGGTTGGCGGTGATGCTCTCCTCAAAGCCGTAGACCTTTACCGGAATATGGCCCTGGTCGTGGAACATTGCCAGAACGGCGTCGTAGCGGCCCTGGATGGCCTGGTGAAAGACGCTGTCCGCCGGTACGGGGCCGGTGGCGTCGATGCCCCGCTCCCGGGCGGCGTTGACCGCCGGGGCTATCTCCTCTGCTTCCTCGTGGCCCAGCAGACCGCCATCGCTGTTGTGGGGGTTCAGGGCCGCCACGCCGATGCGAGGGCTGGGGAAGCCCCACTTGACAAAGCTATCGTAAGTTATCTGCAAAAAATCGAGGATCCGCTCCTGCTTCACATAATCGCAGGCTACCCGCAGGGAGCGGTGGGTGGTCAGGTGGACAACCCGCAGGTTTTTGGCCAGCAGCATGGTGGGCACCGCCGGAGCGCCCGTCAATTCCTGGAGCAATTCGGTATGGCCGATGGACTCGTACCCGGCCATACTGGCGGCTTCCTTGTTCAGGGGGGCGGTGGCCATGCCATCGACGATTCCGGCCAGGCACAGTTGGCCAGCCTTGGATACCCACTCCATGGACGCCTTGCCGCAGGCGACGCTGAGCTGGCCCACGGTAATGTCCTCCGGGTTGAGGTTGTGGATATCCACCACGTCCACCACGGAAGCGTCGACTCCGGCGGCGGTGGGGTCGTTGGTCTCGTTGATGGTCAGGGGCAGTCCCGTCAGCCGGACCGCCTGCCGCATGGCGTAGGTATTGCCCACCACCAGGGGACGGCAGGAGGCGTAAACCCGGGGGTCGGCCAGGGCCTTGACCACAACTTCCGGGCCGATGCCGCAGGGGTCTCCCATAGTTATGGCGATGGTCGGTTTTTCCGTATCTACCATGCTAATGCACCTCCTGGATGATAAGCTTACTTCGGCTTTGTAACGGAAAGAATGAATGGCAGAGATTATGCCATGGCGGACAGTGTTATCACTCTTGATGGGATTAGGTCGCGGGCATCAGTCCCAAAGCAATTTGCAGTCGTAGGTCTATGTCATTCATCAAACGGCCCTCCAATTCTCCCAACTGGCGCAGCACCAGGCTCTTGTGGAGTAAGGCCAGTTTGTGCGTCCGAAACACCGAGCGGAATCTGAGTCCTGTCCTGGCAAAATCGACGTGTCTCATTTCTAGGACGAAATCAGTTGGTAATAGTTCGTTTGGCACTGACGACGATATGAAAAGACAAAGGACATCGTCTAGTCTGGGTATAAGTGCAGCTGGCGTAACTACCAGCGCCGGGCGGACTTTCGTGGAGGTCAAGTCGGTAAATGGGTAACGAACCAGGACTACGCTGCCTCTCCTTACGACCGGGAGGGCCACTGCACCGCCCTGCCATCTTCGGCGGAATAGAAGTCTTCTTCGGGGGCATTCAGCCAGTCGAAACTCCCCGAGTCTTCCACGAGCCTGGTCAATTCTTCAGGGGAGATGTCGTCGGTAAGTAGCCGGAACCTGGACAAGCCGCGCCGGGCGAAGATGAACATAGCGAAGGTTTCCACCTCCGACTGCTCCTCCGGCGTAAGTTCTTCGAGTAGTTTCGCCAGGCGACCCTTCATGGTTTGACCACCACCCCACGATACTAGGAGGATTGTAGCACACTTGGGCGCAGACAAAGAAAGCCCCCAACCGTTAACGGCTGGGGGCTTCGAGCGCAGTTGCGGGAGTTTGAGACTGGGTTAGCGGCTGCCCCTACTCACACTTGTTCCAGCCGCAGGTTGGGTCGATACAGCTCATGCAGCCCTCTTGGAACACCACCGGGGCGTTGCAGTCCGGGCAGCGGCGGGTCTGATAGCCGCCGTTCACCGGCACCGGCTCGGGGGTAAAGGCGAACTGCAGGGGTTGGCTGGCCGCCGCTTCGGGCGATTGCCCCTGCCGAGTCTGCCGCTCCAATACCAGGGCCACCGCGTCGGGGCTGGAACGCACCAGAGTCCCGTCGTCCCAGGCCGGGCAGCAGGTGATTCCCCGCAGGTGCCCGATGACCGCCTGCGGGTCGATGCCCGAGCGCAGGGCCAGGGACACCAGCCGGGAGATTGCCTCCAGGTGGGCCGAGTCGCAGCCGCCGGCCTTGCCCAGCGCGCTGAACAACTCGAAAGGCCCCCCCGTCTCCTCGTCAAAGTTGATGGTGATGTACATGTTGCCGTGTCCGGTGCGTACCCGCTCGGTGACGCCTTGTATCCGGCGGGGCCGCTCCCGGGGAGCCAGGTGGGCCGCCCCTTGGGCCTCTTCTTCCGAGGACTGGCTGCCTGTTTCGCCGGTGCTCAGCACCTGCTCCGCCTTGCTGCCGTCCCGGTACACGGTAATCCCTTTGCAGCCCGTTTCGTAGGCCAGCATGTAGGCGCTGGCGATGTCCTCCATGGTGGCGTGGTGAGGGAAGTTGATGGTCTTGGACACCGAGTTGTCGGTGTGGCTCTGGAAGGCCGCCTGGGTTCGCACGTGCCACTCCGGGCTGATGTCGTGGGAGGTGCGGAAAACGTCCTTAACCCACTGGGGCACAGCCTGCCCCGCACTTGATGCGGGATCCAACCCCTCCAGGCTGCCCGTCTCGGCCAGTTGCTCCATCAGCTCCGGCGAGTAGAACCCCTCGTGGCGGGCCACTGCCTCGAAGTAGGGGTTGCCCTCCACCAACCGGGTGTTGTCCATGACGTTGCGGACGTAGGAGAGGGCGAACAGGGGCTCGATGCCGCTGGAAGCCCCGGCGATGATGCTGATGGTGCCCGTGGGGGCGATGGTCACCGGGGCCGAGTTGCGCATCAGCCGGTAGTTGTCGGGCTGGCTGTAGATGCTGCCCTCCCACACCGGGAAGGCTCCCCGCTTCTCGGCCAGTCGGACGGAGGCCCTGTAGGACTCCTCCTGAATGAACTCCATGACCTCTTCGGCCAGCCCCAGAGCTTCCTCCGAGTCGTAGCGGATGCCCAACTCCACCAGCAGGTCGGACCAGCCCATGACGCCGACGCCGATGCGCCGGGTGTTGCGGCTCATCTCGGCGATTTCCGGGATGGGGTAATTGTTCATGTCGATGACGTTGTCCAGCAGGTGGACCGCCGTGTCCACCACCCGGGCCAGTTGGTCCCAGTTGACGGAGACTTTCTCCGGGCCGTGGTAGACCGTGCGGGCCAGGTTGATGGAGCCCAGGTTGCACGACTCGTAGGGCAAAAGCGGTTGTTCGCCGCACGGATTTGTGCTTTCAATTTCCCCCAACTGGGGGTTGGGGTTGTCGTCGTTGATGCGGTCCAGAAAGACGATGCCCGGGTCGCCGGTCTTCCAGGCCAGCTCGGCCATGAGGTCGAACACTTCCCGGGCGTTTAGCTGCCCGATGTATTGGCCGGTGCGGGGGTTTATCAGCTCGTAGTCCTCGCCCCGCTTGACCTTCTCCATGAATTCCTGGTTCACGGCCACCGAGATATTGAAGTTGTTCAAGCGCTGGCCGTCTTCCTTGGAGCGGATGAACTTGAGGATGTCCGGGTGAGTCACGTTGAGGATGCCCATGTTGGCTCCTCGGCGGGTGCCGCCCTGCTTCACCACGTCGGTGGCGGCGTCGAAGGCGTTGATGAAGCTAACCGGACCCGAGGCCACGCCGCCGGTGGAGCCAACTACGTCACCCTCCGGGCGGAGGCGGGAAAAGGAAAAGCCGGTGCCGCCGCCGCTCTTGTGAATCAGCGCCGTCTCCTTGACCCGGGAAAATATGGAGTCCAGGGAGTCGTCCACCGGCAGGACGAAGCAGGCCGAGAGCTGTTGCAACTCCCTGCCGGCGTTCATCAGGGTGGGAGAGTTGGGCAGGAACTCCAACCGGCGCATCACCTGGTAGAACTCCTCCTCGGTGGCTGCCATCTCCTGGGGAGAATCGTTGTAGTTCAAGTCGGCCTGGGCGAGATTGTTCGCCACCCGGCGGAACATCCCGTCCGGTTCTTCCAGCACCTTGCCCTGCCGGTCTTTGGACAGATAGCGTCGCTGCAGCACCACACGGGAGTTTTCGGTCAAGTCCGGGGAGCGCTGGTTAATTTGCTGGGCGATTCCAGCTACCTGCAACGCATCCTTGATGCGTTTCCGGACCTCGTCGCTGGATGCTCTTGGACCCCCTTGTACTGCATTCATGGCAATTCTACGAAGCTATACCGCTTCCCTCCCTCATTTAAGATGGTTGCCCCGGGCTTCAACCGCCCGGGGCCCGATTGCTGGTACAGTAGGCTCTCCAATGAGAATAGTATTTTGCGGCAATGCCCCTACTGTGGGATTGCTAGAGAATCCCGGCAACTGGTGAAAAAGCGTCTCTACGTGGTTTTGGAGGAGGGTAGCCCTTACCGGGCCACCTGTGGGTAACTACGAGGTTCCGGCCTGGCCCTCAGCCAGCCCGAAGACGTCACCAAAGCCTGAAACTGGGCCGCCGCCCTATACCACCTCTCCTCCCGTTAATTCAGGCCGACCATCGGCTCCATCGGTTGGCGCTGCATCTGCCTGACCTTGTTATCCAGGGCCAGGTCAAGATAAACGTCCCGATAGAAGTAAAAGACGGGCACCGGGCGGGACTTGCCCAGGGCCCACGCCAGGGCCTTCTTGAAGGGCCCACTGGAGAGCAACCGTAGAAGGCCCTCTGCCGGGCCGCCGCAGGTCTGGTAAATGGCCCCGTAGGATACCCGGGAGTCCATATCCGACAAAGCCTTTATTACCGCGTCGGCCAGGTCCTTAAAAACTCCGTGGGCCAGGGGATAGGCGGACTGGAGCTCGATACCCAGGTTGTCGGGAGCCGTTTGGCAAGATACAACCGCAAAGTCCTGCCCAAGAATGTGGACTAGCTGGTCCTCGAAACCAATGGGCGCTGGCTGGCAATATACCTGAACCAGATATGTAAACCTTCCGTCCAACTTTGCTCCTTCTTGTTCGCTTGGCGATGCTAGTCGAGACCGGGGCCACGGTTTCCTGGGCCGGAAGGCCCGTCCGAAGGGAACGAGGCCAGGTTGACTAGCCGTGCCCGGAAACAAGCGTATGGTTTGAATTATGGTTGGCGCTGGCCCCGTCGCCGCTTAATATGACGCCGGGGCATAAATACGTTAGAGCACAATCCCGTGATGGTACAACCACCAACGGTCAGTTACCCGGGTCCGGCGGCCTGCTGCCGCTCCCACTGCTCCAACACCCTTTCCGCCTGTTTTCGCTGGGCCGGTGTCAGGGCCCCGGAGACCCGCTCCAAGTCCGAGCCGATTTCCGAGTGCAATTCCCACTTGCGCCGAAGCTCCCGTTCCAGTTGCTCCACCAGCATCCGGGTTTCCTGGGCGATGCTGCCGGGAGCCTCGGTAGCCACGGCCACCGGGCCGGTCATAATCGGTGTTTGGGCTCCGCTTTCCTCCTCCTCCACCTGTTGACGCAGCAACTCGCATTGCTGCTTCAGTTCCACCGCCTCCCACTCGGCCCGCTTGTGGCTTTTCCACAGAGCAATGTATTCCGGAGAGTGGTTGATATTCACGGCTTGCTCCTCTAATCGATGAACTACCCCTCTGGGGCTATTCGTAGTCGGGGTCGGGCATGGCTAACCAGCAGGTTACCAGGCTGGCCCGCGCCTCCCGGTCAATCTCATCTTGCAGTTGGGTGAAGGGAGTCTCCGGGGCTTCCTCCCAATAGTCTTCCGGGGGGACCGAACCAAGGTGTACGGGCATCTGACGTTGCAATTCCAGCAGGTCGTGGACCCGGTTATTCAGGGTCAATAGCCTGGTGAGGGCGGCGTATTGAGCGCTACTATTCATTACTGGTGGATTCTCCTCCTAGCGTTGCGGACTGCCTGCCTCGAATTAGTGACCGTCGCTACCGTTGACCAGCGGCTCCCTCGGCAATGCCGGCTTGGAGCTGCTGCGACGCCGCGCCCTCCGACTGCGCCCGGTCTGAGCTTCGGAAAAGGCCAACCTCGGACTGCTTTCCCGGAGATCGTTGACCGCCTGCTCGAAACTCTCAATATCCTGGAAGTCTCGATACACGCTGGCGAAGCGGATGTAGGCCACCCGGTCCAGGTGTTGCAGCCGTTCCATCACCATTTCACCGATGACGTTGGAAGGCACTTCTCCTTGTCCCAGATGTTGTAGCTCGGCCTCAATATCCTCCACCATCTTTTCAATCGTGCGCGAGGTTATGGGGCGCTTGGCGCAGGCCTTGCGGATCCCACTGACCAGCTTCTCACGGTTGAATTCCTCCCTCCTACTATCCCGTTTTGAGACCATCAGCGCCGTCGACTGTAATCGCTCGTAGGTGGTGAACCGCACCTTGCAGTTGAGGCATTCGCGCCGACGGCGGATGCCGGACTCAACCTCCCGGGAGTCGGTCACCTTGGAATCGGTATGCCCACAGTTAGGACAGCGCATGGCATTTATCACTTTCTTATATTTTTTTTAAAACTTTAAGAAAAATACTACATGCTGTAGTTCTGTTATTGTAAACCACAATTTGTAGTTTGGGACAGTATAGTCCCCGCAAGGATTTTGTCAATACTCTTGACGGGGTCTAGTTTGCCAGAACTGCGGTTTCCGGGTGATTTACCCTTGGCCGGAAGCTAGAGTTGACCGGCGCCAGCTACTCTTTTTTGCGGGAACTCTCGGAGTCCCCGCCCCGGCCCACGCCGAGGCGACGTTCCCTTGGGAGACACAAAACCAGGCTATCACCCCGTCATCCCGGCGCAGGCTGGAATCCAGGGGTGAGGGGCCTGCGCTGCTCGGGAATTCCATGCCCCTCTCTCCGCGCCGGATGACGACTGAAACACCCGGTGTCCCAATGCCGCCCGCTTGAATCCATGCGGCGGGTTGTGCCACTATTGGAGCCTACTTAGACCGCAGCAGAGGACTACTACATGTGGGTGCTGTTGGCGCTGGGCAGCGCTGTGTGCTTTGGTTTCGTCAGCGTTGTGGACAAACGCATACTGGACCACCACCTGCGGGGGGTGGCCGCCCTGTATCTCTGGATTGCCCTGCTGTTGACCTTTTACGGGGTCGCCGTGCTGCTGGTGGTGGGCGTACCGGAGAGCGCATCCCGCGAGGCGTTGGCCGTGGCCGTGGCCTCCGGACTGACCACGGGCGTTGGCTTGGCCCTGATGTTCCTGGGGCTGAAGCGGGAGGAAGCCTCCCGGGCCATCGCCATTACCCAAATTTATCCGGTGGTGGTGGCGGTGCTGGCGGTGCTGTTCCTGGGAGAGACCCTGGCTCCCTTGCAGTGGGCGGCCATCGCCCTGGTGGTGTTGGGAACCATGCTCATTTCCCTGCGGGGAGATTCGGCCCAGGGGTTGCTCCTGCCAACCAAGGGGACTCCTCTGCTGCTGGGGGCCGGCCTGGGGTTGGGCCTGGGGTTTTTCGCCGCCAAGTACGCCCTGGCAGACCTGCCGGTGGCGACGGTGTTCGCCCTGCAGCAGTTGGGGGTGGCGCTGGTATTCAGCCTGTTCGCCCGACCCCGGGTGTGGCGGCAGTTGCTCTTCACCTTGAGGAATCGCAATTCCCTGGCCCTGCTGGTAGTTGGCGAGGGCATCCTGCCCATAGTGGCCATTGCCCTGGGGCTGCTGGCTACCAGTTTGGGCCCGGTATCCCTGGTGACGGCTTTCCTGGCCACCCGACCCCTGTTCCTGTTCATAGTTGCCACCCTGCTGAGCAGTTCCCGATGGCGGGTCATGGAGGAATCGTTGACGCGGAAAGCCCTGGCCCTCAAGTTCGTGTCCATCGTCATGATTATCGTGGGAGTGGGGGCCCTGGGGCTTGGTTGAGCGGCTGACGCCGGGGTATGGACTTCTCGCCGGCTGGTTGAATCAGGGCCGGACCGGGGAAGGCTTGGGGAGAAATCAGGGGGGAGCCGGTTCCTTGACGCCTTCGGCCCCGGCCAGGGGCTTGAGCTTGAGGCTGAGGTAGTGGCTGAGGCCCACCAGGATGGGCAGCGCCAGGCAGTAACCCGCGATGGGCAGGGGGTAGCCCCTGGGCCAGCCCACCACTGGGAGGGAGTACGTTACGGGCCAGGCCGACAGGAAGATTGTGAGGATGTAGTAGAAGGCCAGCGCCTTGGTGGTGCTTCTGGTCAGGTATAGGACCAGCAGCCCGGGCAGTATCAGCGGAATTGCCGCGTAGGGCGCCAGGGCCAACAGGACTCCCGCTGCCGGGGCGGCCCCCCGACCTCCCCGTCCCAGGAGAAACAGGGGCCAGTTGTGACCGGCCACCACCGCGAGCCCGGCTAGCATCGGGGCCGACAGGGAGTTGTCCAGGTTCTGGGCCATCAGGACGACCAGGGCGCCCTTGGCCACGTCGATGGTCCCCACCGCGAAGCCCAGCCGCCGACCCAGCAAGCGGGCGGCGTTGGCGGCCCCGGCGTTGCGGTCTCCCAGGAGTCGGATGTCCCGGTGCCGCAGCACCCGCACGGCCAGGTAGGCGGTGGGAATGCTGCCGACCAGGTAGGACAGCAGGGCGATGCCCAGCCAACTGAGGATGTGGGGGGGAACCATCACCTAAAACGCTGGGCGACGGCGGGGGTTACACTTTGACCAGGCGGGGCGAAGCGGCGGTGCACCAGTGCTGGAACTTGGGGTTGCGCCCCACCACAATGTCGAAGTACATCTTCTGCAGCTTGCTGGATATGGGGCCGGCCTCGCCGTCGGCGATGGGCCGGTTGTCCAGTTCCACCACCGGCGTCAGGTGGGCCGCCGTACCGGTGAGGAAGACCTCGTCAGCCAGGTAAAGCTCGCTGCGGTCAACGGTGCGCTCCAACACGTCCAGGCCCAACTCGCTCTGGGCTAACTGCATGATGGTATCCCGGGTAATGCCCGGCAGCACGTTGTCTTCCAAGGAAGTGGTAATCAGACGCCCACCGGCCACCATGAACAGGTTCTCTCCCGAACCCTCGCAGACGTGGCCGTCGTGGTTGAGGATGATGGCCTCATCGAAGCCGGCCATGGTGGCCTCGGTCTTGGCCAGGATGCTGTTGACGTAGATGCCGGAAATTTTCAGCCGCGCCGGAATCATGGGGTCGTCCACCCGCCGCCAGGAGGAGGTGCAGCAGCGCAGGGTATCGGAACCCAGGTAGTTGCCGAAGGGCACCGTTATCAGGGCGAAGTCGCTGGCCAGTTCCTGGAGCTTCAGGTTGGCCACCAGCTCGGCGCTCTTGTAGGCCAGGGGCCGGATGTAGATGTCCTGCCGGTGTCCGTTCAACTCCACCAGTTCCACCGTGATGCGGCACAGGTCGTCCGCCGTATAGGGGATGTCCAGCATCAGCAGGCGGCAGCCGCGCAGCAGCCTCTCGTAGTGCTCCCGCAGCCGGAAGATGTTGACCACACCCTGCTCTTCATTCCAGTTGCCCCGGATACCTTCGAAAACGCCGGTGCCGTAGTGGAGGGCGTGGGTCATGATGTTGACGTTGGCATCCTTCAGGAGTACGAACTCCCCGCGGAAAAAGGCTTGCAGTCCCTGGTTGGGGTTGGACGTGGATTGACCGGTACTCACGGCGGGCCTCTTTTCAACAGATTCGGCTAGATTATAATCGGCTTACCTTCCCGAACACAAGGCGTCAACTCCGGCGGCCAGGGTATTTCGATTCTCCAGGTAGGGACAAATTTGCCCTGCCGGGCAGCCCGCCACCCCCACCGTCATTCCGGCGTAGAGCCTGCCCCCTTGCAGAAGGGGGCCGTAATCCAGGGGTGGGAGCCGGCGTTAGCCGGAGACTTCAGACCCTTCACTCCGCTCAGGGTGACAGGTGACAATCGAAAGACCCTGCTCCGGCGGCGGGGTATTGCGACTGTCGCCGTTCCGCCCTGCCAAGGTATCAAGCTGCGCCAAACAATTGCCAAGCCACACCGCTAGTTGCACAATGAGGCGGTGGGCGTGGACTCCTCGGTAACATGGACTAATGGGAGAATTCCGTAAGATAGCAATGGCAGCCCTGGGACTGGTTGCGCTGGGCTTGGTCATAGCGGCGGTGGCGCTGCTGGCCCGTGGCGACGGGAACGCGCCCATCCAGGTGCTGCCTCCGGGGCCGGCAGAGGCTCCGCCCGCCGAGGGGCCGGGGGTCGGCGCGGGACTGCCGGAGACGCTGCCGCCACCCCCAATGCGGGTCTACGTCGCCGGAGCGGTGCTCAGCCCCGACGTGTACGCGTTGCCGCCCGGCGCCCGGCTGAAGGAGGCCCTGCAGGCCGCCGGAGGCCCCACCGAGGACGCCGACCTGACCGCCGTGAACCTTGCCCTTAGGGTGCGGGACGAAGCTTACTACTTTATCCCCAGGGTTGGCGAAAACCCGCCAAGCGTGGCGTCGCCGTTGAATGGCCCCGAAGCCCCCGGGCCGTCCGCAGCCTCGGGCTCCGGCCCACCGCCGGGCGGCCCCATCGACCTGAACCAGGCTTCCGTCAATGACCTGGAAAACCTGCCCGGCATCGGCCCGGTCAAAGCCCAGGCCATCGTGGACTACCGGGAGGGCAACGGCGGGTTCCAGTCGGTGGAGGAGATCACCAGCGTTTCCGGCATCGGCCCGGCCACCTACCAGAGAATAAAAGACCTGGTCACCGTGGTCGCCAAGTAGGAACGGGCGATGACTCTGCCGTTGCTGGTGGCCGCGTGGCTGGTGGGCCTGATGCTGGGTTTTCGTTGGGACGTGGACCCGCTGCCCCTGTTCCTGCTGGCGTCGGCTGCCCTGCCCCTGGCTGTTCTGCTGCGGCTGCTGGGCCGGGCCTGGTGGCCCCCGCTGCTGGTTATGGCGCTGTTGCTGGGAATGGCGCGGGTGGCGGCTTTCGACCCGCATTCCCCGCCGTTGATTGCCCAGGATGCCCGGGAGGTGTCCCTACGGGGTCGGGTTGACGGCGACCCGGAGGCCACCGGCCAGCGCATAAAGTTCGTGCTGGCCGTTGCCCAACTCGACCGGGGCGACGGCTGGCAGGATGTGAGGGGACGGGCGTTGGTCTACGCCGAACCTCCGCCGTACTTCGTGGAAGAATTGGTCCGGCGTCCTCCCTACTTCCGATACGGGGATGTCCTGCTGTTGGAAGGGGCCTGGCAGCTACCCCAACCCGTTGACGACTTCGACTATCCCGCTTACCTGGATAGCCAGGGCATATCCGGGGTTGTCTGGCCCAGGCGTGTGGAATGGCTATCCCAGGAAGAGGGCATCCGGTGGCTGGGCCGGGTCTACAGCCTGCGGCATCGGCTGGCCGATTCCCTGGAGTTATCCCTGCCAGCGCCCCATGCCGAGCTGGCCCAGGCCCTATTGCTGGGGCTTCGGGAGCAGTTGCCCGATTCGCTGGTGGATGACTTCCGCCGCACCGGCGTTTCCCACCTGCTGGCTATATCCGGCCTGCATGTGGGCGTGTTGCTGGCGCTGAGTCTGGGGGGCTCGACCGCCCTGGCGGGGAGACGCCATCGGGTATACCTGCTGCTGCCCCTGGCGTTACTGTGGCTGTATGCCCTGGTCAGCGGACTGCCTCCCTCGGTGGTACGCGCCGCCATTATGGGCAGCGTATACCTGGTGGCCCTGGCCCTGGGACGTCCCAATAGCGCATTGCCGGCGTTGGCCCTAGGCGCGGCGGTGATGACCGCCCTTGACCCGCTGCTGCTGGAACGCATCGCCTTTCAACTCAGCTTCGCCGCAGTTGCGGGCATCATCCTGGCCTTGCCCTGCCAGGCCAGGTTGTCGGCGGCCATCACCGAAGGCGCAGCCCCCGCCACTGGCTGGATGACGTTGTGGCCCAGGTACTTGATGGGTTGGGTCGCCTCCGCCCTGGTGGTATCCGTGGTGGCAACCCTGGCGACCCTGCCGTTGGTGGCCCTCAATTTCCAGGCTATTCCCATCCTGGGCATACCGACAACCATCTTGGCGCTGCCCGCGCTGCCCTTCGTACTGCTCGGGAGCATGGCCGCGGCATTGGCCGGTCTGGTCCACCCCCTGCTGGGGGTAGTGGCCGGCTGGGTCGCCTGGGCCCCGTTGTCGTACCTGCTGGGCCTGGTCTCCTGGCCCGCCGAAGGTCTGACCCGGACCCTGCCCGGTGATTGGGTGGACGCTCCCCTGGTCTGGGGCTGGTACCTGGCCCTGGGCGGGTTGTTATTGCTGCCCCGTCGCTGGAGTCGTTTACTTGGCTGGCTGCGTGGGTCGTGGCCCGGGCCGGGCCGACCGGCGGGGGGGCCGGCCCGGGCAGCGGCTCCCGACGGCCCCACGTTGATGGTTCTTGGCGTCACCCTGGCGCTGGCGGCGTCGGGGATAGCCCTATGGGTGCAGCTATTGGGCGGGCCTGATGGCCGGCTGCACGTCCATTTTTTCGACGTGGGCCAGGGGGACAGCTTCCTGGTAGTCACTCCCGGGGGCCGGCAGGTCCTGATAGACGGCGGGCCGGAATTGGACAGCGCCACCCGGGCCTTGGGCAGAGTCCTCCCCTTCACCGACCGCAGCCTGGACCTGGTGGTGCTGACCCACATCGACGCCGACCACGTCCGCGGCCTGCTGGACACGCTGGAACGTTACCGGGTTGAGGCGGTGTTGGCCGGAAGCGTGGACCAGGAAAGTCCCTTCTATCCCCGGTGGCGGGCCGCCCTGGACCGGGCAGGCCCGGAACTTTTGCAGGTTGCTGCGGGATACAGTCTGGCCCTGGACCAAGACTTGTACCTGCAAGTTTTACACCCTCCGGCTCCCCGGGAAGGAAGAGCATTCTCGCAGCGGAATAACAACGGCGTGGTGCTGCGCCTGGTCTACCGGAACATGAGCATTCTGTTTACCGCGGACATTGAAGCTGAGGCGGAAGGGTATTTGGCGGCCCAGGGCCGGACAATTGCCAGCCGGGTGTTGAAGGCGGCCCATCACGGCAGCAAGACCTCGACCACCAGCGGTTTTCTGAAGCGGGTTGACCCCTCAGTGGCCGTTATCTCCGCCGGCGCGGCTAATGCCTACGGCCATCCCCATCCGGAGGTGCTGGCCCGGTTGACGGAGGCGGTGGGCCCGTCGCGGGTCTACCAGACGGCGGCGTGCGGGGACATCGAGTTCATCAGCGACGGCCACGGTCTTTGGGTAAAGACGGACCGCCCAGGCTGTCGCCCGGGGGAATAGGGCCGGCAAAGTCATGTATACTTACTTGAGGGACACCCAGTCGCCCCGGGAAGGATGAGTCCCCCGGAATCTGAAGTTAAAGCGGAGACAGTGTAAACCTTGGATAGGGCAGACGGCCGCCCCTGGGACCAGCCCAGGCCAACCACCATCATCGCGGGCTACCAGAGTTTCGCCGAGGGCTCGGCGTGGATCGAGACCGGACAGACCCGGGTCCTCTGCGCCGCTTCCCTGGAGGAGCGGGTACCCCCTTTCCTGCGGGGCCAGGGCCAGGGGTGGGTGACCGCCGAATACGAAATGCTGCCCCGTTCCACCAGCACCCGCAGCGCCCGGGACCGGGCCAGCGGGCGCGTCAGCGGGCGCTCCCAGGAAATCCAGCGCCTCATTGGGAGGTCCCTGCGGGCCGTCACCGATCTGGAAGCCCTGGGCGAGCGCACTGTCTATATCGATTGCGACGTGATTCAGGCCGACGGCGGGACTCGCACCGCCGCCATCACCGGGGCCTATGTGGCGCTGCACCAGGCGATGCAGGTCTTGTTGGACCATCGGGTCATTCGGAGGTCCCCCCTGCGCGTCCCGGTAGCTGCGGTCAGCGTCGGACTGGTGGATGGCGAGCTTCTGCTGGACCTGTGCTACGAAGAGGACTTCCGCGCCCAGGTAGACTTCAACGTGGTGCTCACCGAGCGGGGCGAACTGGTGGAATTGCAGGGGGCCACCGAGGGAGTCCCCTTTGACCGGAATAAGGTGCCGGATATTCTGGCCCTGGCCTTCCGGGGCGCCGAACCTCTCTTCCGCGCCCAGCGGGACGCCATCCGGCAACTCTAACTGGGGACCAGCGGCCCGCTACCGCCGTCCCCGCCCTTCGGTAGCAGGATGAAAGTCGTTGCTAAATCAGGCCAGCCCCACCGCGAGGTCACTTCCCGGGCCATGCCCAGGGAGCCACAACGCCACGGCTGGCAACCGTCGTCGTGTATTTCCGGACTGCTGGCGGCGCTGTTGCTCTTGGCTTCGACCGCCTGCGCTGTAACTGAGCCGGCCCCGACCCCGGCGCCCACGGCTGCGCCTCTGCCGTTGCCGGAGCAAGGCAGCCAAGTCCCGGCTGAACCCGCTGTGCCGACCTTCCCGACGCCTCAGCCCACGGCGACGCCATTTCTTTCTCCCACGCCGATCCCCGCCGGAACGCCGCCGATTACCGCCCCCTCCCAGGCGAGTCAGTTCCCCAACGTGGCTGACACCGTGGAGCGGGTGCGTCCGGCGGTGGTATCCGTAGTTTCCGAAATCGTCTCCCAGAGTGTCTTTGGCGCGGTACGCAGCTTCGGCACCGGCACTGGCGTGATTTTCGATCCCCAGGGCCTGGTGGTGACCAACAACCATGTTGTGGAAGGAGCTTCCCAGGTGGTGGTAACCCTGGACGACGGCTCCCAGGTTGAGGCGGAGCTAGTCGGCGCTGACCGGCTCTCGGAACTGGCTGTCCTGCGGCTGCCCCGGGGCGAATACCCCCATGTGCCCCTGGGGACCGATGTGTCCCTGCGGGTGGGAGAGTGGGTCATCGCCATCGGCAACGCCCTGGCCCTGCCCGGCGGCCCCACGGTCACGGTGGGGGTGGTCTCCGGACTGGGACGTTCCCTGACGGTGCGCCGCAGCGTGACGTTGTACGACCTGATTCAGACCGACACGGTTATCAACCCCGGCAACAGCGGGGGGCCTCTGCTCAACCTGCGAGGGGAGCTGGTGGGCATCAACACGGCGGTCCAACGTTTCTCCGACCGGGGTATTCGCGTGGAGGGCATGGGCTTCGCCATCAACATGGAGACCGCCCACCTGGTTTCCAGCCAGTTGGTGGCGTCGGGCAGGGTGCGTTGGGCCTGGATGGGGGTGTTCCTGGGCGACCTGGACCCGGAGGCGGCGGCCCGGGTGGGGCTGCCGGTGCGGGCCGGAGTGGTGATTCAAGACTTGTTCGCCGACGGCCCTTCCGACCGGGCTGGGGCGCAGCCCGGCGACATCATACTGTCTATGGACGGACACCAAGTGGCGACAGTGGGCGATTTAACCCGCCTGCTGCGGCAGGAGTTCCGGGTAGGCCAAAACGTGCCGGTGGAAATATTCCGTGGAGGCGATACTTACACCCTGTCCGTCATCATGGGGGAGCGCCCCCAGTAGGCGACTCTTCATTAAGCCCGCCCCAGGCCCCGCAAGGTTACTTGTCTCAACGGGGCCTGGGGCGGGGGGACGGCCTTCCTCGGATCTATTTTGGCCCCTATGGAAGGGCCAAAATAGGCCCTACCGGGTTCACCGGGGCGGAGTTAGTCACTGGGAACCATTGTGGGCAGCCCTTGTGCTACCGCGGTTTCACACAACCGGACGTCGGCGCAGACGAAGGTTAAGGGGGCAGCCACCCGGTCCCGGACCACCAGACAGCCGGCCAGTTGCAGCGCATCGTATGCCCTCAGTGGGTACGTGTCCAGCAATCGGGATGCCTCCCTGATGACCGCTGGCGTAGAGGATTGTACCAAGTGGAGCGATGAGGCGTCTTCCTCGATTTGGCGGAGAAGTCGGTTGGCGTCCAGGGCCGTAATGTCGCCCTCCCTCTGACGGCGGCGAATGGCTGACCTGGACTCCAACAAGGCCATGTCCAAGATGACGATTTGGTTGCGGTCCGGGTCTTGGGCCAGTTCTATCACCATCTGGGAGCCCTCTTCCAGGATATAGAGCTTAACAAAGGCGCTGGTGTCTAAATAGAAGCTGGGCATCCGGTGTAATCAGCGCCGGTCGCTGATGACGGTTTCCGAAACTGGCTGGCCTGGGATTGACATCGGGCCGTGCGTATGCGGGCATTGGACGTAACCCGGTATAGACTTAATGCCACTGGGAATGCTCAACTGCTTGCCCACGTGGATGTTGGGGTTACGAAACATTGAATCCTCGTCCTCTACGATTAGGTAGCCGTTGGGGTCAAAAAGGGCTGCCGGGAACCTGTCCGGCTTCTGGTACGGGACGCCGTTTTTCGAAAAGTAGCCCTTCTTGCAGTCAAGGCCGTGGTCCCTCAAGAGCATTGGTCCGATTCGCAGGTGGGGGTTGTTGGCGGACGTGGGGCTTTCAACTATATTGACCCTCGCGTTTGGGGAAGGCGGACTGTCTTGATTCGGTGTCCGTAGTACCGCCCCTGGGATTGGCACATCATCCAACCCGAAAACGTCTCTTAGAATTTGGTTAGGTGTTCCGGGGGAAAAAACGTCCAACCCCGCCTTGATAGCTCGATTTGCCAACGCCTGTTGGACCTCGGGATCTATGTTAATCTGTTGATTCATTGCCCTGACCACCTTGGGAATACAGTATGGTATAAGTGTAGAACCCAATACCATACTGTCAAGAAATTGTCGGACAGAATTTTGGCAAGTTTATTCCCATCAATGGTTTGCATTTAGAGTAATGGTTGCGGTTTTGCGGGAGAAAGCCTGGGATTTCCGGGCCAATTGGTTTCCATAGTTGCTGAGTTGGGCCTCTGGTTTTCCTAATACGATTGCGGGCCGCGGTTCCATACTTGACTCCCTTCCGTGCCGCTCCATATAATAGCGTCACACGTCCCCCGGCAAGATTAGCTGGGTATGTGGAACTTTAACAACTGAACTTGCCTGTAGGTGGCCCCGTCGCATGGGGGCTGAAAAGGGAAGCCGGTGTGATTCCGGCGTGGTCCCGCCACTGTAACTGGCGAGAGCTTCTCCAAAAGTTGAACGTGCAGCCACTGACCCGAAGTCCGGGTTGGGAAGGCGGAGAAGATCGTTAATAGCCAGGAGCCAGGAGACCTGCCTCAGGTATTGCTTGATACCCTTCGCGGAAAGGTGTATGCATTTGTACGTTGTAGCCTGACCGAGAAGGTCGGGCTTTTTTGTTGCAAATTTTTCGACCACTTGGAGGGATGAAATGAGATTGATTAGAAGACCTCTGGCCCTGTTCCTGGCGGCGTTGGCCCTGTCTATGGCGGCCCTGGCTTGCAACTCCTCGTCTCCACCCCAGGCCGCCGCCCTGCCCCCAGCCGAGGCCCCCAAGACCGCCTCCCCAGGGGCCGAGGCGGCGGCCCGGGAAGAGCGGGCGCTGAAAGTCGCCATGACTTTCCTGGACGAGCCGCCGGACCCCTTCCAGGCCGGATGGCTGGCCGTGCCCACCGGCCTGTCGGAGACGCTGTACCGCATGGGCGCAGACCTGAAGCCTGAACCCTGGCTGGCCGAGGGAGCGACCCAGGTGGGTCCAACCACCTGGGAAGTCACCCTGCGCCAGGGCATCAAGTTCCACAACGGGGCCGTCATGGATGCCGGGAAGGTCAAGGGCTCCCTGGACCTGGCCCTGGCGCGGCGGCCCGGCACCCAGACCCTGCTGGACCTGAAGAGCGTCGCGGTCAAGGACTCTTCAAGGGTGGTCCTGGAGACCAACTCTCCCAACCCGACGCTGCTGGGTCTGTTGACCAACCAGAACACGGCCATTGCCGACCCGGACACGGTCCCGGCTTCACTGGAGGAGTCGGCCTCCGGCGCGGCTACCACCGGGCCCTACAAGCTGGTCTCTTTCTCCGCGGACCATTCCATGACGGTGGAGGCGCACCCGGACTATTGGGGCGGCGCGCCCGCCCTGGACCGGGTGGAGTACGTGGCTTTCAGCGAGGCCAACAGCCGCGTTATCGCCCTACAGAGCGGCGACGTGGACCTTGCCGTGAACCTCTCGCCCCAGGGCGCCGAGGCGGTGGCCCGTGACCCGTCCCTGGAGGTCAAGCTGGCGCCTCCGTCCAGTATGCTTTTCATGTTCGTCAACCACCAGAGTCCGGCGATGCAAGACCTGAAGGTTCGTCGGGCCATTAGCCTGGCCATCGACCGGGCTGCTATGGCGAGTTCGGTGGCCCAGGGCAATGCGGTGGCCGCGGAGAGCATGTTCCCCATCGGGTTCCTGAATTGCCCCGGCCTGACAGCCTACTCCCACGACCCCGAGGCGGCCAAACAGCTACTGACCGAAGCCGGCTACCAGGACACCGACGGCGATGGCGTGGTGGAAAAGGACGGGCAACCCCTGGAACTGAAGCTACAGACCTATCCGCAGCAGCCCCTACTGCCCCCCATGATTGAAGTGGTCCAGGCCATGCTGCGGGACATCGGCGTCAGCTCCAAAATCGAAATCGTGGAGTTCCACTTCGCCAGCCAGGGCGGCTACGACCTGTTCGGTTACAGCAACAGCACCGTGACCACCGGGGACCCCCAATGGGCGCTGACTCGCCAGTACCTCACGGGTGGAGACGAGAATCGGGGGAATTACAGCAACGCCACGGTGGACGAACTGATAGGCCAACTTTCCCGCACCTCGGCGGCGGCGGCCCGGGAAAAGGCGGCCTGCGCCGCCCTGCAGGCGGGCCATGACGACATCGCCCTGATTCCGGTCATGCACCCCAACCGACTGTACGGGGTCTCCCAGAAGGTTGATTGGCCCCAGGGCCCCCACCCGGCGCGGCTTTACTTCATCGACCATCGCATCGGTCTGAAGTAGCATGGGCGGCTACCTGTTTCGCCGCCTGCTCACCTTGCCGTTGCTGCTGGTGGGCATATCCCTGGTCAGCTTTCTGTTGCTGTACTTCGCCCCCGGCGACGCCGCCGAGATTACCCTGCTGCGCCAGAACAACGGCATCAATCCCTCCCGGGAGGCGGTGGCCGCCCTGCGCCAGGAGTTGGGCCTGGACGACGCCTTGCCCCTCCAGTACGCCCGGTGGCTGACCAGGGCCCTGCGGGGTGACCTGGGCACATCCTACCGCAGCGGCAACTCCATAGCGGCAGAGCTGGCCCGCCGTCTGCCGGCTACGGCGTTACTGGCCTCGGCCAGCCTCACCTTGGCGGTGTTGGTAGGGCTCCCCCTGGGCCTGTTGGCGGCCATAAAGCCGGGTTCGTGGTTGGATGTCATCAGTCGTCTGGTGGCCCTGGTGGGAGCGGCGGTGCCCAGCTATGCCCTGGCGCTGGTGCTGATGCTGGTTTTCGCGGTGCGGCTGGACTGGCTGCCGGCTACCGGCTACGGCTTCCCGGCCAACATAGTGCTGCCTGCCCTGGCCCTGTCTTTCGGCGTGTTGGCCCAACTGATGCGCCTGACCCGGGCCAGCATGTTGGAAACCTTGGGCCAGGACTACCTGCGGACCGCCAGGGCCAAGGGACTGGGGGAACGGGTCGTGGTGTGTCGTCACGCCCTGAAGAACGCCCTGCTGCCGGTGCTGACGGTCATTGGCACCAGCACCGGGAACCTCCTGGGCGGGGCTGTCATCATCGAGACCATCTTCGGCTGGCCTGGGGTCGGCCAGTTCGTCGTGGTGGGTATTATCCAGCGGGACTATCCGGTGGTACAGGGGTTCGTGTTGTACCTGGCCCTCGTCTTCCTGTCGGTGAACCTGTTGGTGGACCTGGCATACCGTTGGGTGGACCCGCGACTGCACTTCGAGACGGGCTGAGCCCAGCATGTTGTCCCGTCGCCTGCGCCTGTTCTTTCGCGATCCGGGGGCTGTCCTGGGCTTGGCTCTGGTCGCCGCGATCACGCTGGCGGCAGTAACCGCGCCCTTATTGCCGCTGCCGGACCCCACGGAGGTGAATTTGCCGGACCGGCTGCTGGCGCCCTCGGCCCAGGCCCCGCTGGGAGCGGACCACCTGGGGCGGGACCTGATGAGCCGCTTGATTTACGGGGCCCGTTCCACCCTGGGGCTTGCCGGCGTGGCCCTGGTAATCATTATGAGCATAGCCCTGGTGGTGGGTGGGGTATCCGGGTACTACGGCGGCTGGCTTGACTCCGTTCTGATGGGGGTTGTGGACCTGCTGCTGGCTTTTCCTTCGCTGATTTTGGGCATTGCCGTGGCGGGTATATTGGGGCCCAGCCTGCTGAACGTGATGATTGCGGTGGCCTCGGTCTGGTGGGCGGGGTACGCCCGGGTTATTCGGGGAATGGCGCTGGCGGCGCGGCGGCGGGAGTACGTGGAGGCGGCCCGGGCCATCGGCGCGGGCGATCTTAGAATCATGGTCTATCATATTGCCCGCAACATCCTGGGGCCTTTCGTGGTGTTGGCAACCCTGGATATGGGGTGGATTATCCTGGGCATCGCCGGGCTGAACTTCCTTGGCCTGGGGGCCCAGCCGCCGACGCCGGAATGGGGGGCCATGCTCAACGATTCCAGGGCCTACTTGCAGACCGCGCCCTGGCTGCTGCTCTGGCCTGGGGCCTCCATATTTCTGGTGGTGTTGGGTTTCAATCTTCTGGGCGATGGGTTGAGGGACGCCCTGGACCCCACCACCTACCGTGGCTAGCCAAAGGGTGAGAGAAAAGGCCAAATTTGATCGGATTCCTAGCCAACTTTTAAGACATTTTCCTATTCGCCGGCGACCGGAGGGGCGCGCCCAACTGGGCAGGTCCTCCTCCTCTGCCAAGATGGGAAGCGCCGGTTGCCCTGGTGACCGGCTATTCCCTCCGGTCGCTATCGCGATGGGTACGCGGGGATTGGGCCATCACCAGCGCCCCAAGCAGAGGGGCAATGGTGTCGGCGGCGGGATGACGGTGTACCCCGCTCCAGTCCAAAGCTGTTGAATTTCCAATAGCTTAAAATCTTTTAGAAATTGTAAAAAAATTCACCAGAATTCCCGTTGACAAAGCCTTCGCCGGATGTGTTAAGTTCTGGGTGGTGAGTGTGGTAGGGTGCGTGTGGTGAAGGTCCGCAGGCGAGTGTGAGGAAGGGCGGATGAGCGGACTCTCGGTTCCCTCTACATTATGTTCCGGTCCGGTCCCAAAGTGGGCTGGCGCTGGCCAGATTGGTGGACCTCCAGCAACGGAGGGAAGCCGCTAGATATTTCTACCGGGCGTTACTGGGCTGGGTGTATCGGCGAGGCGGCAGTTTTTTTGCCCCTGACTTTACCCGAAGGGCGTTCTATTGCCAAATTTTAGCCCTTACTGGTTGCGTTCCGGAACTCGGGCGAGAGGCGAGGAGTCCAACGGAAGGTATGGTGGCTCAAGCGGCAACAATGATCAGGGCCGGCGAATGGGGAGGCATTCCCCAGGGTGTGTTTACCCATGATGTCGGAAATGGTGATGGTATGGAGAGCAGCTTCTATTATCATCAGCCGGTTATGCCGCAAGAGACTGTGGAGCGACTGGTGGTGTGGAAGGGTGGTGTTTATGTGGACGCCACTGTGGGCGAGGGAGGTCATGCTTCCCTGGTCCTCCAGGCGTCGGCTCCGCAGGGGATTGTGTTGGGAATAGACCGGGACCCTCGCTCTCTGGCCCGGGCGGCCCGCCGTCTTAGCGAGTACGGCGACCGTTTCATCCCCCAGGTGGGCACTTACGCCTCGGTGGCGGAGTTCGTCCAGCGGCAGGGCTTTGCCCAGGTCGATGGAGTGCTGCTTGACCTGGGTTTTTCCTCCCGTCAGGTGGAGGCCGAAGGGTACGGGTTCAGCTTTCAGAAGGACGAACCCCTGGACATGCGCTTCAACCCCGAGGAGGAAGTCCCCACGGCGGCTCACCTGGTCAACACCCTCCCCGAGTCGGAATTGGGTGAGCTAATTTTTCGTTATGGAGAAGAACGAAGGGCCCGGGCCGTGGCCCGAGCCATAGTGCGGAACCGCCCCATCAATACCACAGGAGCCTTGGCCGGACTCCTGGCGCAGACCCTGGGGCAACCCCCGGGACGGGGGCGTCGCATCCATCCGGCCACCCGCACCTTCCAGGCCCTGCGAATCGCGGTCAACGATGAACTGGAAAACCTGGCAGGTGGGTTGCAGGCGGCCATAGACCTGCTGTCCCCCGAGGGAAGGTTGGTGGTCATCAGCTATCATAGCCTGGAAGACCGGGTGGTTAAGAATACTCTGGCGCGACAGGCGGCCACCTGCGTATGTCCCCCGGGACTCCCCGTATGCGTTTGTGGGCAGCAGCCCGCGTTGCGCTTGGTGAACCGGCGGGTCCTCCGCCCCGGTGCGTCGGAGGTGGCGTCCAACCCCCGCAGTCGCAGCGCCCGTATGCGGGTCGCCGAGAAACTGGCGGGCGGGGCAGGTCCGTCCTGATGCTTCGAGGCCCTGGATGGCTGGAGAATCAGGCCCTACCCGGGCCCTGAAGAAAGGGTCGGGCCAACTGGAAAGATACCTGCGCCAGGGGCCAACGGGCCCAGGAGGCGCTAAGGGCCTATAGGCTCAGGAGGAAGGTAGCGACTTGGCTAAAGAGATTTTCTATACAGCCGTCGATATTGGGACCAACAAGGTTTGCACCATAATCGGCCAGGTGGGCTCGGAAGGGGATTTGAAGGTCTTGGGCACCGGAATTGCCCCTTCCCAGGGAGTGCAAAAGGGCCGCATCGAGAACATTGTGGAAGCCAGTGCGGTGGTGCGCGACTCCCTGGAAGAGGGCCAGCGTTACCTGAGCCGGGGAATCATAACCGGCGCCTACGCCGTAATCAGCGGCACCCACATCACTTGCACTAACACCAAAGAGGTGCTCAACAAGAACTCGGAAGACCTGGGAAGCATCACCACCCAGCAGTTGCACAAGTTGGTCGAATCGTCCTATCCCAGGGTTGACCCGTCCCAGGAGGTGCTGCACGTCATACCCATTGGGTACGAGGTGGACGGCCTCTCGGGTGTGCGCAACCCCATCGGCCTGCACGCCAACCAGGTCAAACTGGAGGCCCACGTGGTAACCGGAGACTCCACCATTGTCAGGAACACGGTGAAGGCGGTGGAGTCCAGCCGGGTGTCGGTGAACGGCTTGGTGCTCCAGTCCCTGGCTTCGGCGGAGGCCACCCTGACCGGCGATGAGCGGGAGATGGGTGTGATGTTGGCGGACATCGGCAGCGGGACCACCGACGTGGCTATCTTCCGCTACGGCAGCCCCTGGTACACGACGGTCATTCCGGTGGGCGGCGATAACTTGACCCGGGACCTGGCGGTGGCTGCCCGCACTCCCTTCCACGTGGCCGAGGAGATGAAAATCAAGTGGGGCAGCGTTATGCCTGATATGGTGCGGGCCGATGAGGAAGTGGTGATACCCGCTTCCCAGGGACAGTCCCGCCGGGTGGTGAAACGCCGGGCCCTGTGTGAGCCGCTGCACCAGCGGATGGTGGAGTTGCTCAAGCTGATAATGCTGCGAATGACCCAGTCTGGGTTGCGGCAGATGCCCTCCGGCGGGTTGGTAATTACCGGTGGAGTGGCGGAGATGGCGGGGTTGAAACAATTGGTGGAAGCCACCCTGGGCGGGCCGGTCCGCCTGGCCTATCCCGAGGGCATTGCCGGGTTGCCCACCCAGTTGCGCAAACCGGGGTTTTCCGCCGCCATTGGCACGGTGCTCTGGGGTATCAAGCACCAGGGCGACAAACGCCTCTACCGGGAGGTGCGGCGGTCCCAAAGGTCAGGCTGGGATCCCTTGGCTCTGGCGCGGCGCTTGGCCAAGCCCAAAGAGAAGGTCACCCAGTAGCGCCCCGGCGCGGGCTTGCCGTTGTATCTGCTGCTGCCCCCGCAGGGTTACTTGTCTTAACGGGGGCAGCAGCAGGGGTCTTGTGCCGCGGCGCGCCTAGCCATTCAGGAATGGAGCATTGTTAGGTAGCAATTCAGATTTCTTAGATGATGCGGAGGAGTTAAGGATGGTTTTGGAGAACTCAGGGTCCTGGGAGCCTGGTAGCGACATCAGCGAAACAGTTAACTTGGTGCCAGACATTGCCCGGGGTGTTCCCCTACTGAAGGTGTTGGGTATTGGGGGTGGTGGCAGTAACGCCGTAAGCCGGATGTACAAGGACAAACTTCCGGTGGTGGAATACTATGCCTTGAATACTGACGCACAACATTTGTTCCGGTGCGACGTGGCCCACCGGATTACCCTGGGACAGAACCTCACCCGAGGATTGGGCGCTGGCGCTCAGCCGGAACTGGGCCGGCAGGCCGCCGAAGAGTCCCGGGAGGAGATTAAGAACGCCGTGCAGGGGGCCGACATGGTTTTCCTGGCGGTGGGCATGGGCGGCGGCACCGGCACCGGCGCGGCCTCGGTGGTTGCCCAGATAGCCAAGGAGTGCAACGCCCTTACGGTGGCGGTGGTCAGCCGTCCCTTCACCTTTGAAGCGGCCGCCCGCCGCAAAAACGCGGAAGAGGGTATCGCCCGCCTCAAGGACCACGTGGATACCCTAATTACCATACCCAACGACCGGCTCTTGGAGCTGAACACCCAGGGCGAGCAGACCTTCACCTGGGAAGAAGCCCTGAAGATGGCCGACTCGGTGCTGCACCAGGGCATTCAGGCCATCGCCGAGGTGGTGACGGTGCCCGGAGAAATCAACGTGGACTTTGCCGACGTTAAGACCATTCTAAACAACGCCGGGCCGGCCTGGTTGGCCATCGGGCGGGGCAAGGGCCAGACCCGGGCCATGGATGCGGCCAAGATGGCTACCAAGAGCCCCCTATTGGACATTGCCATGGACGGGGCCAAGCGTATCCTCTTTGTCATCACCGGCGGCAGCAGCCTGACTTTGCAAGAGGTCCAGGACGCCGCCAAGGTAATTGAGGACATGGCCGACCCGGAAGCCAACATAATCTTTGGCACCAGTCGGGACCCCAAGCTGGACGACGAAGTCAAGATAACCATGGTGGCCGCCGCCTTCCCGGTGCTCCAGGACAACCAGCAGATGCGGGAGGCCGAGTTGCAGCGGCTGCTCCAGGATGTGGCCCCCCAGTCCGACGAAGAACTGGACGTGCCCAGCTTCCTGCGACGCCAGTCCGGGGGACGGCGGGGCTTTTTTAGATAAAACAGGTTGGTTTAACTGCTGCTGCCCCACGCAAGGTTACTTGTCTAAACGTGGGGCCGCAGCAGGGGTCTTGGCCTGCGGGCCGCCTAAAGGGGCCGAGGCCCGCCTTAAGGGAGACCTTCAACACAACGAATAGACCGCCGCGAGGGCGGACAATCCCTCTCGCGGCTCCCGGCCCATTATTAAAACCCTGGGCCACCCCGCAGGGTTACTTGTCTCAACATGGTGGCCCAGGGGGTATCGGGCTGCGGCCCTCCTACATTTTGTGGAATATTCTCGGAGGCCAAACAGCAGTATTCCTATTTTTTAAAACAGGCCCCACCACCGCAAGGTTACTTGTCTAAACGGCGGCGGGGCCTGGGGCCCTGGTCGGTAACGCTGACCTAACTGGCGCCGAGAACCAACTTGAGGCCGTCCTTCGGGGCGGCCTCTCCGATTAATCTGCTGCGGCCCCCGCAGGGTTACTTGTCTCAACGGGGGCAGCAGCAGGGGTCTTGCGCTGCGGCGCGCCTAAAGTGGTGGACGAGCCGTGTCAAGAGCAAGCGCGCTCATGGTGAGCCTGTCGAACCATCCGATTCAACAGCGCTGTCAACTGTTAAGACCGTTCGCCAGGTATGGGTCCCGGCCCGGGCCGGCAACGGGGCCGGCTCTTCGCCGGAGTGACGGTAAGCTCTTTGCCAATATGCGATTGCCCTGGGGAGGGAATCTCAATAGTTGAACCCACAGGGTACGGCTCTTATACTCTCTCCAAATATAAAGGCGGAGGAATACATGGGCTGGTCATTGCATCACTCCACTGGGTTGATTCACTATTCTCCCCAGATTAGCTACCGTGGCTATACGCTGATAACCACCACGCGGGGCAACTGCTACTCCAACCTAATAGACATGGAAGGCCGGGTCTGCCACCGCTGGCACTCGCCCGAGGGCATCAACTACTCCTACATGCTGCCCAACGGCCACCTGCTGCTGCGCACCGGGCCACCGACCGAGGGGGCCTCGGTGGGCATGGGGGCCTCGGCGGCGGGAATCCTGGAATTGGACTGGGACAGCAACGTGGTCTGGGAGTGCCGGCTGCCCCTGCTGCACCACGACTACGAGCGGCTGCCCAACGGCAATACCCTGGTGTTGACCTGGGAGCCCATGCCCGCCGAGTTGACCGCCCAGGTGCAGGGCGGCTTCCGCACCGACGACGACCCGGAGCAGATGCTGGGGGACGTGGTCACCGAGGTTACGCCCGAGGGCTCCATCGTCTACAAGTGGAACTCCTGGGAACATCTGGACGTGGCCGACACCATCATCTGTCCCCTGGAGGGACGCCGGGAGTACACCCACCAGAACGCCCTCAGCGTCACCGCCGACGGCGACCCGCTGGTCAGCTACCGCCAGACCAGCACCGTGGGCATCGTGGATAAGGCCAGCGGCGACTTCAGTTGGAAATGGGGGCCGGGGATAATCTCCCACCAGCACAACCCCACCTACCTGGACAACGGCCACGTCCTGCTCTTCGACAACGGCCCCCACCGCCGGGGGGTGAGCCACTCCCGCGTCGTTGAAGTGGACCCCGAGACCAGCGAGATAGCCTGGCAGTACCTGGGCGACCCTCCCATCTCCTTCTTTAGCTACCACATCAGCGGCGCAGAGCGCCTGCCCAACGGCAATACCCTGGTCTGCGAGGGCGCGCCGGGGCGGGTATTTGAGGTCACCCCCGTCGGCCAAATAGCCTGGGAGTACATCAACCCCTTTACCCTGGAGGACGGCGCAGCCGCCGGAGCCAGCCCCAACACCTACCGCAACGCCCTGTTCCGGGCCCACCGCTACGGGCCGGACCACCCGGGCCTGCGGGGCAAAGACCTGGATCCGGCCCGTTACGCCGACCTGAACCGGCTGTACGCCTGAACCTGGCCGGGTCCCAGCCAGGTCAACCCAGACATCCAGAGCAAGGAGAGAACATGGGCTGGTCCACGCATCATCCAAACGGGCTCATCTATTACTCCCCCCAGCAGAGTTACCGGGGCTATACTCTGACCACCAACAACCGGGGCTTCTACGCCAATCTGTTGGACATGGAAGGCCGTATTTGCCATCGCTGGCACTCGCCGGAGGGCATCGGCTACGCCTATCTCTTGCCCTACGGCAACCTGCTGCTCCGCACCAATCCCCCGGAGGACGCCGGGGGCGCGGAAAAGATTGGCGGCTCTTCCGGGGCCATCCTGGAGTTGGACTGGGACAGCAACGTGGTGTGGGAGTACCACAATCCCTACATCCACCATGACTACGAACGTCTGGTCAACGGCAACACCCTGGTGCTCCTCTTCGAGCTGCTTTCCCCCGAGCTTACCGCCGCCATCCAGGGGGGCTTCAGCAGCGACGACGACCCGGAGCAGATGTTCGGCGACGTGGTCCAGGAAATTACGCCCCAGGGCGAGGTGGTCTACGAATGGAGGGCCTGGGAACACCTGAGCCCGGAGGAAGACCCCATCTGTCCCCTGGAGGACCGGCGGGAGTGGACCCACGGCAATTCCCTGAATGTTACCCCCGACAGCGACCTGATAGTCAGCTACCGGCGGACCAATACCGTGGGCATCGTGGACAAGGCCAGCGGCAACTTTAGCTGGAAGTGGGGCCCGGGGGAAATCGCCCACCAGCACCATCCCACCTGGCTGGACAACGGCAGGATTCTGCTGTTCGACAACGGGTTCCACCGGCCCCGGGGTTCCTACTCCCGGGTCATCGAGGTGGACCCTGCCACCAATGAAGTGGCGTGGGACTACCAGAGCAACCCTCCCCTGTCCTTCTACAGCCAGGCCGTCAGCAGCGCCGAGCGGCTGCCCAACGGCAACACCCTCATCTGCGAGGGTTCGCCGGGCCGGATATTCGAGGTGACGTCCAACAAGCAGGTTGTGTGGGAGTACATCAACCCCTTCTTCGTTCCCGGCGGGAACACCCCGGGCTCCTCGGAGGTAGCCAACTCGGTGTTTCGGGCCCACCGTTACGGCCCCGACCACCCGGCCCTGCAGGGCCGGGAGTTGGACCCGGGCCGGTACGCCAACCTGAACCGGCTGTATGCCGGGGCCTGAGAACAGGAGGCTTGGCCCACCACTGGGAATCACCCCCTCTCTAACTCTCTCCCGTGCCCTCCCGCCATCGTGCTATAATCCTGCCCACAATTGTTCCCAGCGATAGCAACAATTCCTATCTGAACAAAAGGGGTATAAGTCATGGGTAAGCTGGACGGTAGAGTGGCCCTGGTCACCGGCTCCGGTCGCAACATCGGTCGGGCCACGGTGCTGAAACTGGCCTCGGAAGGGGCCGACGTGGTGGTCAACGCCCGCACCAACCGGGAAGAGGCGGAATCGGTGGCCGAGGAGGCCCGGGCCCTGGGTGTAAGGGCCCTGCCCATACTGGCCGACATGGGCAACAAGGAACAGGTGGACAGCATGATCAGCATGGCTATGTCCGAGTTTGGCAAGGTTGACATTCTGATTAACAACGCCGCCATCCGCCCCCACAAGCCCTTCACCGAGATAACCCCGCAGGACTGGGAGGAAGTGCGGGGGGTGGTGCTTGACGGGCCTTTTTGGGCTAGCCGCGCTGTCATTGATTCGATGGTGGCGAACAACTACGGACGAATCCTGTTCTTCACCGGCGGCGGCGCATTCCAGGGCAGCGCCCAACGGGCCCACGTTTCCGCCGCCAAGATGGCGCTGGTGGGGTTGGCCCGCAGCCTGGCCAGCGAGTTCGCCCGCAACAACATTCGGGTCAACGTGGTATCGCCGGGCAGCATCGACACTTCCCGGGCCCACCCGGAATGGTACCAGGGCCAGGTGCCCAACGCCTCCAATACACCCATGGGACGCCAAGGCCACGTGGACGAACTGGCCGCTACCTGCCTGTTCCTGGTCAGCGACGACGGAGGTTTCATCACCGGACAGACGATTCACGTCAACGGCGGGGCCGGCTACCACTAGGAACCCCTGGGCCCTTTCCCAATGTCTTGACTAGAGAAGGTAGACCGGGAGAAGGTTGGGACGAGGACGCCCAAGCGTTATCGGCCCATCGGAACCGAAGAAAAGTGAAGCTAACGGCGCAAGACTGGGGGGAGGACAGCTAGGACGATTGCAAAGTCCTTCCATACAGTGGAATATGCCCCCAACCCGTCTTTCCCGCTTTCGAGGGAATCCACAGCTCCAACCTTGGAGTCCTGCCATAACCGAGCGGACGGCGCGAATCGAACAACTTTGCAATCGTCCTGGGAGGACAGCCGAGGGAATGGCAACAGCGTTATCCGACAGGTATGCCGCAATAAGTCAACATCTTTTCCAGCAAGCGCACGAAGAACTGGCCCGGGGAGACCTCCTCCAGGCATCGGAGAAAGCCTGGGGGGCCGCCGCCCACGCCATTAAAGCTGTAGCCGAAGAAAGGGAGTGGAACCATCACCGGCATGACCTGCTCCGGGACATTACAACCTGGATTGCCGATGAGTGGGACAACCCGCGCCTGCATGGTTTGTACGCCATTGCGGATGCCATGCACCGGAACTACTATGCCCACGCGATGTATGGGGACGAGGTGCAGCGTGGCATAGACAACTCAAGAACTCTTATGCGAGAGATGGAGGAGGTGCGAGGGCAGCCGCCAAGACCCTTCGTTCCCCAGACGGAAGACCAGCGAAGACGTCTGAGAAGATTGACGCGCCGTTCCGATGCTTCGGAGCGCAGCGTGGTGGAGGATTTGCCCCCGGTAGAACCGGAGCCGCCGCTGCCGGAGTAGATGGGACGAGGCTGGCGTTGACACTATCGGAGGAGCCGGCAACGGAATCGGCTGCCGTCTTCCCGCACCAAAGCCCTTCAACAGGGCCGCGCCCTTTGGTCAATTAAACCCCGAGTCGAGGCCGGAAATGCAGATAACTGATCACATCTACAGCACCCACATCATGGAAGACCCCAACACCTTTGGGGCCATGCACCCCGGCGGCACCCAGATTTACTTTGTCGGTGACCCCCAGGACCATATGGTGGTGGTGGATACCGGCGAGCCCTACCGCGCTTGGACCAAGCAGATTCTGGACTACTACGACGAGTTGGGGCGTCCCCGCATCTCCGCCATTCTCATAACCCACGGCCACGGCGACCACGTGGGGGGGCTGGACCGGCTGCAGGAAGTCATGGACTGCCCGGTACGCTGCCACCCCAAGCTGGCCCCCCGATTAACCCAGCAGTTGGGCGAGGGCTGCGTGGCGCCCCTGCGCTCCCGGGAGGTGGTCCCCACCGGCGGGGGCGTGTCCCTGCGGGCCCTGTTTACCCCCGGCCACGAGGATGACCACGTCTGCTACTACATGCGGGCCGAGAAGGTGCTGTTCAGCGGGGACAACATTCTGGGCAACTCCTCTTCCAGTGTGCGCAACCTGAAACAGTACATGGCGTCGTTGGAAATCATGGCCAAGCAGCGGCCCAACATAATCTGCCCCGGCCACGGCCAGGTAATCTACAACGGCAGCGCCCGCATCCAGTGGTACATCAACCACCGCCAGGAGCGGGAGGAGCAGGTGTTGACGGCGCTGGACAAAGGAGCCAGCACCGTGGACGAAGCGGTAGCCGCCGTGTACCCCCGGAACCTGCGCAATAACCTGCGCAGCGCCGCCAGCCGTAACGTGCGCACCCACCTGGAGAAGTTGCGGGAAGAGGGCCGAGTTACCGAACACGAGGCCACCTACACCCGCGGGGACGACTGAACTCCCTGGCTATCCAGGGGGCTAGCCGCCCGCTCATCCGTGCTGTACCGCTACAGCTTAAACGGCCCCCGCACATCCATAGGCTGCGGGCAATTGCTAGCCCTGCTGGGGCTGGTGTTGCTCACCCCGCTGATTGACATCCTCATCGACATCCTGGGGTGAACCCTGGTGGTGGGCCTGCTGCTGGCTATCCTGGGAGGGGTGAGTTGGCTGCTGGGCCGCCGTCGCCGCGACTACTGGGGGTAGTCACCGCCAGGGGATTGGGAGTGATGGGTGCCTGCCGAGGGCGGCCCCAATCCGGGCCTTGGTTTCTTCGCCCTTTGAGAGCCGCCAATCCGTCATTCCCGCGCAGGCGGGAATCCAGGGGTGGGGTACTGGGCCGGTCCGGGAGAGGACGAGGGCTTCCCGGTGGGTCTTTTGTTTGTCACCAATAGCATAGCGAAGGGTGTGAAGCCCTGGGTGGGCCAGGCTTCTACCAACCGAGGCACTTTAGATTCTTCGGCGCAAGCGCCTCAGAATGACAGAGGTAGGGGCGCCTCAGGGCCACAGGCGCCCCGGAATGCACGGGGCGTAGTAACACCTTGGAATGGCAGAGGTGCAGGCGTCTGCCCCGCTAGTCCCGCTGCAGCAGCTCTATGCGCACGTCGTCCGGGGCGCGGACGAAAGCGATTCTCACCCCCGGGCGGATGGTGCGCGGCTCCACGTCAATGTCGGCGCCCCGACGCCGTAGCTCTGCCACCGTTTCATCCACATTGTCCACGCGAAAGCCGAAGTGGTCCAACCCGGTGTGGGGGTCCGCCGGACTGGCGGGTATGTCGGTGTCGGCGGGCACCTGGGCGATGAACACCATCAGCCCGTCGATGTTCAGGTCGATGCGGGGTTGGCCGTCGGACTGGACGGTCTCCAGCACCTTGGCGTCAAAAGTCTTGGCGAAGTAATCGGCCATTCCCTTGGGGTCCTTGGTCCGCAGGTGAATGTGGTCGTAAGTGTAAGTCGGCATACTAGTGCTCCTTTCGCTTTCATGTTTGTCTTACCAAGAGGCCGGGAAGCCGCCGGCACCCGGCGGCCCCTTTTACCCCTGGTTGGCTGGCCGATGGAAAAGGGCTTCGCGAAGCCCATCCAGCACACCTTCCAGGCGGGCCAGGCGTTGCTCGACATTTTGCGTCCGGGCGTCCAACCCGTCGAAGCGGCTGTCCATCCGGGTCTCCGCGGAATTGAAACGGGCGTCTGTGTGGGCTTCCGCGGAATCGAAACGGGCGTCCATAGAGTTAAAACGGGCGTCTGTGTGGGCTTCCGCGGAATCGAAACGGGCGTCCACAGAATTGAAACGGGCGTCTGTGTGGGCTTCCGCGGAATCGAAACGGGCGTCCATAGAGTTAAAACGGGCATCTGTTCGGGCTTCCGCGGAATCGAAACGGGCGTCCATCCGGTTTTCCAGCCGGTCAATCCGCTGGTTAATCCTATGGGTGGTGGTCAGCAGCACTGCCAGAAGTCCCACGCCTATGCCCAGCACCGTAGCGCCTACGCTCAGGATAGCAATTAGTTCCGGTGTCATAGCTACCCTTCCCTTTACTTGATTGGAAAGCCCCGACAACTACTCTACCTGGATGCCCTCGCTATCCAGCAGGACTACGGGCAGCCCCAAGTCCCGCAGGCCGGGTTCAACTTCCTGGCGGTCGCCCACCACCAGCACTTTCAGGTTGTCCGGGCGCACCCGCTGGTCGCCCACCCGGTGGACTTCTTCCAGGGGCACCGCGGCCATCCGGTCGCTGATGGTGCGGAAGTAGTCGTTGGGCAGATCGTGGAGGACCAACTGCACTATCTGTCCCACAATCTGGCCGGAACGCTCGAAGTTGGCGGGATAGCTGCGCAGCATTCCCGCCTTGGCCCGCTCGATCTCTTCGCTGGTAACCGGGCGGTCCTGGTGTATCTCCTGGAACTCCTTGAGGGTCTCCTGCACCGATTCCTTGGTCACCGCCGTCTGCACGCTGCCCCCGGCCACCATGTAGGAGGGCTCGCGGAACCAGGATACCGAGGAGTGGTAGCCGTAGCTGTAGCCCTTTTCCTGGCGCAGGTTTTGGTTGAGCCGGGCGGAGAAGTTGCCCCCAAAGGAGTAGTTGAGCAAGGTCAGGCCGAAATAGTCCGGGTGTTGCCGGGGTACGGTGGCGTGTCCGGCGCGAATCACCGACTGGGCAGCCCCGGGTTTGTCCACCAGGTAGATGGTAGTCTCGGTTTCGGTCGCTTCTTCAATTGACTGGGGTTGGCCGTTGGACTGGGGCAGCCCTGCCTCCCAGTTGCCCAGGGCCGCTTCCGCCTGGTCCATGACCTGTTCTAGGGTGACATCGCCCACCACTGCGAGGGTGGCCCCCGCCGGCCCGTAGTGGTCCTGGAAGTGGCGCACCAGGTCTTCCCGGGTCAGGGCGGTGGTGGACGCCTCGGTGCCAATGGAGGGGTGCCCGTAGCGGCTCTCCCGGCCAAATACCAGGCCGGCCATCACCTGCTCGGCCACAAAGGTGGGTTCGTCTTTGGCCCGCCGCAAGTCGGTCAGGTGCTCCCGACGCGTCCGGTCCAGTTCATGTTGTGGAAAGGTGGGGTGCAGGACCAAATCGGCCATTAGGGCCAGGGCATCGGTCCAGTGCTTGGTCAAAGTCTCGGTGGACAGCAGGGTAATTTCCCGCCGCGTCTCCGCCGAGATGCGGGCGCCCATGAACTCGAAGGCGGCGGCTATCTCCTGGCTGGAGCGGGTCTCCGTACCCTCGGACAGCATCTGGGCGGTGAAGCTGGCCAGCCCCGGCTGGTCCACCGGGTCGGTGATGGCGCCGGCGGGCAGCATCAGCGCAAAGGAAACTATGGGCAGGCCCGGCTTCTCCAGCACCGCGACCCCCAGCCCGTTGGATAGGGACCGCCGCTCGGGAATCGGCGGGGTGAAGCTCGGTTCCGGGGCCGGGTCGGGCATGACCGAGCGGTCGAGGGTGACGGTGGCCGGACTCAGGGCCGGCTCCGGCACCACCCGCAGCCTGACCTGATTTGCGCCCAACACCCTTTCCCGAGCCTGGAGGATGTCCTCTCGCTGCACCGCGGTGTAATCGTTAATACTGGTATTGATGAGGTCCGGGTTGCCTGTGAAGACGTTGAAGTAGTTCAGGTCGTCGGCCCGGCCCCCGAAACCGCCGATGCGCGCCAACTGGCGGTAATGCTGGGCCTCCAGCCGGTTCTTGGCCCGGGCCATCTCCTCGTCGGTGGGAGGCTCGTGCAGGATGCGCTCCAACTCGGCGTCCACCGCCGCTTCCACCTCGTCCAGGCTGTGGCCCGGGGCGGCGGTGGCGTCCACGATGAACTGACCGGCGATTTCAGCGCCGTAGTAGCGGATGTTGACGCTCTGGGCCATTTGCTTTTCGTAGACCAGGGAGCGGTGCAGCCGGGAACTCAGTCCATCGGCCATGATGTACCGCAGCAGGTCCAGGGGAGCGTCCCAGAGGTCCCGGGCCGGCGGCGTGGGCCAGGCGATGTACAATCGGGGTAGGGACACCTTGTCCTGCATCTCCAGTTCCACGCGGCCCGTCAGCGGCGAGTCGTGGCGGCCTCGGCGCTGCACTGGGGCGCTGGGGGGCAGGTCGCCAAAGAAGCGGTTGACCAATTCCAGGGTCTGCCCCAGGTCGATGTCCCCGGCAATGGCCAGGCTGCTGTTGGAGGGAGCGTAGAAGCGGCGGAAGAAGTCCTTGACGTCAGCCAGGCTGGCGGCGTCCAGGTCCTCCTGGGAGCCGATGGTCATCCAGTTATAGGGATGGGGCAGGGGGAAGAGGGCCTCCTGGATGTGCCAGTGGGCCATACCGTAGGGCCGGTTCTCGTAGGTCTGCCGGCGCTCATTCTTGACCACGTCCCGTTGGACGTCGAACCGCTGTTGGTCCAGGGCATCCAACAGGTAGCCCATCCGGTCGGCCTCCAACCACAGGGCCAACTCCAGGTAGTTGGTGGGCACGTCTTCCCAGTAGTTGGTGCGGTCCATGGTGGTGGAGCCGTTGAGGTTGGCCCCGGCCCGTTGCAGCGGTTCAAAGTGGCTGCGGTTGTGGTGCTTGGACCCCTCGAACATGACGTGCTCAAAGAGGTGGGCAAACCCGGTGCGGCCCAGTTCTTCGTCCTTGGAACCGACGTGATACCAGACGTTTACCGCCACCAGGGGGATGGAATGGTCCTCGTGGAGAATTACGTCCAGGCCGTTGGATAAAGTGGTCTTCTCGAAGGCGATAGATACCATCGGCTTATTCCTTTTCCTATACGTTACAAGTGGGATGGGGTGCTAATCCATCATCTCCCGGTCCTCCCAATATCCAGGGCGTCTCCGCAGGTGCATGACGGCAATTTTTTACAATCTCCTGGGGATCAATACGATACAAGATGCCGAAAGGGAATCGGCGCACCAGACGGCGTCTAATGCTGCCCCTGAGAATCTGGCCTGAACTTGGATGGGCAACTATCTGGTCCGTTGCATGTTGTATTTCGTCAAGGAAGTGCTGCCCCAGACCGGGCATTTGCCTATCGTAGTACCTGGCAGCGTCCTGCACTTCCTCTTCGACACCATCAACAAATATAAGCCTGGTCACTGTAAACTACGCCGGATTTCCTCGAATACCTCCTCAGCAGGTCGCGCCCCTCTTTTCCCTGCCTTGTATTCGGCATAGCGTCTTTCGGCCTCTTGGAGCCAAAGGTGTTCCACCTCTGCAAGATCTGCCTCGTCATCACCTGGTTCCAGCGTGGCGAGCAGATGTTTTGCCAACATTGTCCGTTCTTCACGGGATAAGGCCATTGCGTCCCGTTCAACCTCGCTGAATTTTTTGATCATTTCAACCTTCCAAATGGGTGAATCCTTCAGTCCCCTAGCTGTTGGTGGAGCGCTCGGAAATGGGTCGCTGGTCCTGGCTGGCCGCGATTTGTTCCACGTTCCACAGGCGGGAGAAGGTCAGCGCCCGGGGACAGTGGCCGTAGGACTCGTCCACCTCGATGATTATCCCTTGCAGGTGCATGGCCCGGTCGTCGGGTTCGTACAGGGAAACCTCAATGTTGCGCCGCTCCAACTCCTCTTTGTCGGCGATGGTGACGGTGCCGTTGACCCGGACGGTGTCATTGACTCCGGGGATGAAGAAAATCAGGCCCACGTGGGGGTTGGCGTCCATGTTCTGGTAGGACTGGAACAGGCGATTGCCGGCAACGTCGGGAAACAGCAGGTGCCGGTCGTCCAGTACCCGAACAAAGCCCGGCTTGCCGCCCTTGGGCGAGGCATCGCAATTGCCCTCGGGGTCGCTGCTCGCCATGACGGCGAAGGGGGAGTTGGCAATGAACTCCTGCACGTAGGGGGTCATCTCCGGCTTCACCTTGGTGGCCGCCCGGCCCGCGGGATAACCGAAGGTATCGGCAAAACGGTTGGTTGCCACGCTGGTTTCACTGGTGGTCATTATCGCCTCCTCAACTCTCGCTACTTTGCCAGTTACCCCAGGCCCGCAAGGTTACTTGTCTCATCGGGCCTAGGGTAACGGCGGGGTTCGGGCTTCCTCGCCTCTCCCTTCGGGGGGCAGGGACCGCTGCAACCGCTCGATTGTGTCCTTTTGAGGACGAAATTCGAGGTGGAAGCGGGTCTCCAGCGGCCCAATGGGGGACTTTCCTGAAGGTCTGCCCGAATTTCCCCCATTCTAACTGTACCCGGATTAATCAGCAAGGTTGGGGGAGCCACGCCCAGGGCAATCGCATTTGGGCCGAGCCTATCGTCATTCCGGCGGAGGTCGGCACGGTCCTGCAACGTGGCCGGAGTCCCTACCTGGCGAACGATTCCAACAGTTGACGGCATAGTTGAATCCAGGAGCCATGTCTCCAGTCGTGTCCACTCATGCCGATTACCCGCACCGTCATTCCGGCGGAGGCCGGAATCCATGAAGCCTCATTCCAATACCCCGTGCCCGCTAGCTGTGGTAATATGTTGCTGCATTCGCCCGGGGCCGGGTATCCTCGGTGGGCCCCGGGCCGGCTCCACCCACAGGCAGGCAAGAATTGGGCGGCAATATCTGGCAATATCTGATGGAGGCATAGGTAGCATGAAGCCCCTGGAAGGACTACGCGTGCTTGACTTGACCCGGGCCCTGGCCGGCCCTTTCTGCACCCTCATGCTGGGAGATTACGGGGCCGATGTCATAAAGATTGAGATTCCCGGCGCCGGGGACGACACCAGGCATTGGGGTCCGCCCTTCATTGGAGACGAAAGCGCCTATTTTCTGTCCATCAACCGCAACAAGCGAAGCCTGACGCTGAACTTCAAGGAACCCGAGGCCGTGGAAATCTTCCTGAAGTTGGCCGCCGATGCCGATGTGGTGGTGGAAAACTTCACCCCCGGCGTGATGGAACGCTTCGGCTTGGGCTACGAGAAGGTCAAAGAGGTCAACCCCGAGATTGTCTACTGCTCCATCTCCGGCTTCGGGCAGAGCGGGCCCTACCAGAACCGCCCGGCCTACGACCAGATTATGCAGGGCATCAGCGGCCTGATGAGCATAACCGGAGAACCCGACGGGGATCCCCAGAAAATTGGCATCGCCGTCACCGACATCGGCTCGGGGATGTGGGCCGCCTTCGCTATAATGTCGGCGCTGCGCCACCGGGACAACGAAGGCGAGGGCCAGTACATCGACGTTTCCATGCTGGACTCCCAGGTAGCCTGGCTCACCTACCAGGCGGCCTACTACTTCGCCAACGGCGAGGCTCCCAAGCGGCTGGGCGCCGCCCACCCCACCCTGGTGCCTTACCAGGGATTCATGTGCCAGGACGGCAAGTACCTAAACGTAGCCGTGGGCTCGGAGCGAATCTGGGACCGGTTCTGCCAGGCCATCAAGCGGGAAGACCTGAAGGATGACCCGGAGTACGCTACCAACGGCGACCGGGTGAGAAATCGGTCGAAGCTGGTGCCCATGCTGCAGGAGTTCTTCCTGACCCGTCCGGCTGACCACTGGGTAGCCGACCTGCAGGCGGTGAATGTCCCCGCCGGCCCCATCAACGACCTGGCCGACGTTTTCTCCGATCCCCAGGTGTTGCACCGGGAAATGCTGCAGGAGATACCCCATCCCACCCTGAACTCCATCAAGCAGACGGGGCTTCCCCTGAAGTTCTCGGTCACCCCCGGGGGATTGGACCGGCACCCACCTCTGTTGGGGGAGCATAACGAGGAAGTCTTGAGGGATTTGGGCTATACCAAGGGGCAGATTGAGCAACTGGCGGAAAAGTCAGTGATTTAGGCAGTCTGGCTGGTCAGAAATTGGTGTAAACAACACCTTGCTTAACCGCGTCAACCCGTTTAATAATTGGGGCCGAGTTGAAGCGGCTGAGGAGGCCCAAAGAAAATGGACCTGGGGTTGAGACAGCGGGTTGCCATCGTGGGAGGTTCCAGCCGGGGGATTGGCCGGGCCATCGCCTTGGCCTTCGCCCAAGAAGGGGCCAGCGTCACCATCTGCGCCAGGAACGAGACCGCCCTGCGCCGCACCGAGTTGGAGTTGGCCCGGGTTGGTTCCCAGCGCCATGTCCTGGCTATCCCCGCCGACCTGGCCGTGCCCCGGGATATTCGGCGGGTGGTCAGGGACACCTTCAACCGCTTCGACCAGATTAGCATCCTGGTTACCCACGTGGGACTCTCCCCCTCCGGCCCGGTGTCCGAGCTTGAGGACGAGGATATTACCGCCGCCTTCGAGCGCAACCTGTTCAGCGCGGTGCGCCTGACCCGGGAAGTCATTCCCCACATGAAGCAACAGCACTGGGGGCGCATTATCAACCTGCTGTCCACCTCGGCCCACCAGATTACGGAAGGCATGGCGCTGGCTACGACCAACCAATTGGCGGTTGTGGGGTACTTCAAGGCCCTGGCCAACGAGTTGGCCCCCTTCAACATCACCGTCAACAACCTGGTCACCGGCCCCATGGACACCGAGTCCTTCAAGTCCCAGTTGGTGATGCAGGCCGAGGAGCAGGGGGCCAGCCCCGAAGAGTTGCAGAAGCGTACCATCGGCCAGATCCCCATGAAGCGGCTGGGCAGACCCGAGGAAGTGGGGGACCTGGTGGCCTTCATTGCCTCGGAGCGGGCGGGCTACCTGACCGGCTCCAGCATTGTAATGGACGGGGGCAGCCTGCAGAGCGTCCGATAATCTCCGGTGATGGTCCAATAGGGCTGCCGGTTCCCGCAGTCTCCTTCCGCAGTTCCCCTCCACTGTCTCCCAGCTTTCGTAATCCGCAGTTAACAGTCATAGGCTGACAGACATGCCCAATGCTCCGATGCTTACCCTGCTAAAGTCCCACTTCGGCTACGATGATTTTCGCCCCCTGCAGGAAGAAATCATCGAAAACGTCCTCGCTAAAGGGGACACCCTGGTGCTGATGGCAACCGGCGGAGGCAAGTCCCTGTGCTACCAGTTGCCCGCCCTGATGCTGGATGGCGTGACCCTGGTAATCTCACCCCTCATCGCGCTGATGAAAGACCAGGTGGACGCCCTCCGGGCCAACGGGGTTGACGCCGCCTTCATCAACAGCAGCCTAACCCGGGCGGAGGTGAATCGGGTATGCGGCTTGGCCCAAGCCGGGCGAATCAAGGTGCTGTACCTGGCCCCGGAACGGCTGGCGCTCCCGGATTTCCGGGGCTTCCTGGACACTTTGCAGGTAAGCCTGATTGCCATTGACGAGGCCCACTGCATATCCGAATGGGGCCATGAGTTCCGCCCAGATTACCGGAACCTGAAGGCCCTGCGCCAGCAGTTCCCCGCCGCGCCGGTCATCGCCCTTACCGCCACGGCCACGCCCCGGGTGCGCCAGGACGTCGTAGCCCAACTGGGCCTGGAACAAGGGCGCGTATTCCTCTCCAGCTTCAACCGGGCCAACCTCCACTACTCGGTGGCCCCCAAACGGGACTCCTTCCAGGCCCTGGTGGACCTGCTGCGGGAGCAGCAAAACGAGCCCGCCATCATTTACTGCTTCTCCCGCCGCGACACCGAAGCCCTGGCCGCCGACCTTTGCCGCCGGGGTTTCGCGGCGCTGCCCTACCACGCCGGGTTGGAGAACGCCCTGCGGCAGGAGACCCAGGATAAGTTCGTCCACGACCAGGTGAATGTCATCGTCGCCACTATCGCCTTTGGCATGGGCATTGACAAGCCCGACATCCGGCTGATAGTCCACCACGACCTGCCCAAGTCCGTTGAAGGCTACTACCAGGAGACCGGGCGTGCCGGACGGGACGGCCTGCCCAGCCAGTGCGTGCTCTTCTACTCCTACGGCGACAAGATAAAGCAAGACTTCTTTATAAATCAGATGGAGGACGCCGCCGAGAAGGAGAACGCCGCGACCAAGCTGTCCCAGATGGTGGAGTTCTGCCAGTCTCCAACCTGCCGCCGCCGCTTCCTGCTGGACTACTTCGGCGAGGAGTTCCCCGAGGGCAACTGCGGCGGCTGCGACGTTTGCCTCACCCCCCGGGAAGAGTTTGACGCCACCGAAATCGCCCAGAAGATATTGTCCGCAGTCATTCGCACCGGCCAGCGGTTCGGCATGAACCACGTCATTGGAGTCCTGCGGGGAGCCAGTGGCGAGCGAATACGCAATAACGGCCACGACCAGCTATCCGTATACGGCATCGCCGCCGACCGCTCCCAGGATGACCTCCGGGAGATGGTGGGACTGCTGGTGGCCCAGGGCCTGTTGGACAAGAGCGAGGGACAATACCCAACCCTGGCGGTGTCGCCTGCGGGGCGGCAATTCCTGCAACGGCGCGAGGCCCTGATCCTGACTCGACCGCGCCGCAGCCCGGCGGTGGACGCTTCCGGGCCTCCGACGCAACTGGACTACGATGCGACCCTTTTCGAGGAACTACGGGACCTGCGCCGAAGGCTGGCCGGTGAGCGAGGGGTCCCGCCCTACGTGGTCTTCAGCGATGCTTCCCTGCGGGAGATGGCCTACTATCTGCCGCAAAGCCTGGATAACTTTGCCCAGATTACTGGCGTTGGCGCGGCCAAATTGGCGGAGTACGGCGAGAGCTTCCTGGCGGTCATCCGGGACCACGTCCAGGCCCGCGAACTGAAGGGGCGGCCCATTCCCTCCCGACGGGACCGCCGCTCTGGACGCAATGGCCCCGGCGGTGGAGACTCAGCCTCCGGGAACCAGGAGAGCGAAGGCCCGCCGCGACGCCCGAGCCCGACCTACTATGAGACCAAGGGGCTGCTGGAACAGGGACTGACCATCAACCAGGTTGCCCAGCAGCGAAGACTCAGCGAGGGCACAATCATCAACCACCTGGAACGCCTGGTCATGGCCGGGGAGAAGTTGGACCTGGCCTCCCTGCTGCCTCCACCCGAGCACCTGTCTGAAGTAGAGGCTGCCTTTGGGGAACACGGCGCCCAGTTCCTCAAGCCGGTAATGGACGCCCTGGGCGAAGGCTACTCCTACGAAGAGTTGCGGTTGGTGCGGATATACCTGCGGCAACGGGGAGAGGGAGAGGAGTGAATATTGGACTGCTGCGCCGCTTGTGACACCATAGCACTGGGGTAATTGAGGACTATCACGGGCGGTTGATTCGGCTGCCGGATGAGCGCTGGCAGCATATCATCAGTGCTCCACGTCAATACATGGCAACGATGCGAGAGTTTGTTGCTGAGACGCTCCAAGCCCCCGACGTGATAAGGAAATCGAACAGCGCCCCGGACACCGTAAGTCTATACTACAGGTGGTTTGACGCTACGGTGGTAGGCCCAAAGTGGGCATTCGTAGTGGTATAAAGTTCCTCGACGGCAACGACGCTTTCGTTATGACCGCTTACGCAACCCCAAATATAAAAGAAGGTGAAGAGATGTGGGTGAGAGGGCAAAGATAAACGTCTGGTACGACAAGGAAGGTGACTTTCTGGATGTAGGTTGGGGCCGCAGTACCTCCACCGTGCCTACCCAAGATGACCGAGTTATGGCCCACGTGGATGATGCAGGCAATATCCAGGGGTTCCATATCATAGGGGTGCGGAGCTTTGAGGGCAATTATATTGACGTAGACCTCGAACCCGTTGATGCAGAATCCACGACACAACGTTGAAATGCTGCCCATCGGCATAACACTATTTCCGGGTGATAATTCAAGACTTCCAAGGCCAACCAATTCGCCTGCCCGATGAGCGTTGGCAACATATCTGCGAGTACCATCCCATAATGGCAACGTTGCTACAGCACGTTGTAGATACTCTTTGCCAACCTAAAGAGATAACCAACTCCGAAAGCGCCCCTGATACTGTGAAGCTGTACTATCGGCAGTTCCCCGGTTCGGTGCTTGGCAGTAAATGGGTATGCGTAGTCGTGAAGTACCTGGAAGATGATGCCTTTATCCTCACGTCATACCCAAGTGACCGTATAGGAGGAATCCGAGCATGAATAACGCAGAACGCATACGGATATGGTATGACGACGTGGGAAACCTTCTGACGGTGACTTGGGACTACAAGTTCGGGTATTACACCGGAAGCGACGATGACCGGGTCCTGGTACACATGGACATGGAAGGCAACGTACAAGGGTTTATGGTGCATGGGTTCAGCAGCCTCAAGGACAAGCCCTTGGTGGTAAAACACAGTATGGATTGGTGGAACCAACTCGGCAAGGATAAGCTCGGAAGCCGGCCGCGCTGTGTACTGCTGACGGACAGCAACCGGGGAGAGGTCGCTGAGCGACTCACCCGGCTGGTTGACCTTCCTGAAGTGGTGGTGTCTCCCCACGACAATTGGTTGCCCTACGGCAAGCCCGTCAAGCGGGAAGACGGCTTATGGGACAAAGAGCCAGCGTATGAAGTGGAGCTGGACAAGCCAAATCCTCTGGTGTCTCTTGAGACACAGCAGCGACTTAAGACCTGGTGGCTGGCGGTCGCTGGGAGAGGGCGTGGGGCAAGAACGCCAAGCTGGGACATTGCCAGCACTTGTAGCGTTATGGGCCGGCTGGGGCTGCTCCTCGTCGAAGCGAAAGCCCATGTAAAGGAACTATCCGAATCAGACAAATGTTGCAGTACGAACCCATCGAATCGCGAACAGATTGGCCGGGCCATTGCTGAGGCAGCCGCCGGGCTTGGGTCAGCGACCGGTAGCCCTTGGAAAATGTCGCGAGATCATCATTACCAGCTATCCAACCGATTCGCCTGGTCCTGGAAGCTGGCGTCCCTGGGAATTCCCGTCGTCCTAGTTTACCTCGGGTTCCTCAATGCCCAGGACATGGCCGGTAGGGAGTTATTCCATTCCCCGGAAGACTGGGAGCGTAGTGTCCGTGGCTATGGCAAGGGCGTCGTTGACGATGGCTGTTGGGGGGAACGGTTGGACATTGCCGGTGTGCCCTTCTTCCCCTTGATTCGGACGTATGACCAGCCATTCAACCCCTGACCGGCGGACTCGGTTGCTTGCCCCCATATCCAGCCCCGGTTACAATTGCCCAAAACAACACCTATCAGGGCGGTCAGCCATCGGCTGACCAACGGCAAGCCATATTCTCAAGGAGTAAAACTATGGAATTCGGTCTAGCCTACGAGATGCAGCGTCCTTCCTTGGACGACCATGCGGTAATTGAAGAGACCATTGAACAGTGCGTTCTGGCCGACCAAATGGGGTTCGACTACGTGTGGTTCGTGGAGCACCACTTCCTGACTACCTTCTCCAGTTCCCCCTGCCCGGAGGTAATCTTCGGCGCGCTGAGCCGCCTGACCAAGAACATCCGGCTGGGCTTTGGCGTGGTCATCCTGCCCTACCACCATCCGGTCCGGGTAGCCGAGCGGGTAGCCATGGTTGACCAGCTATCCCACGGGCGGGTGGACTTCGGCACCGGACGTTCCGCTCCCTACGAACAGACCGGCATGGGTATCGACCCCCGAAACACCCGGGAGATGTGGGAAGAATCGTTGACCATGATTCCCAAAATATGGGAATCGGATACCTTCGAGTGGTCCGGCAAGTTCTGGAACGTGCCGCCGCGCCAGGTGCTGCCCAAGCCCTACCAGCAGCCCCACCCCCCCATTTGGGTGGCCGCTCTACAGCCGGCGACCTACCAGTTGGCTGCCCAAAAGGGCATCGGGGTCATGGCTCTGGGAATCAGCGCCCCCTCGGTGCTGGAACCCCACATCCAACAGTACCGGGATACGGTCAAGGACGCCAATCCGGTGGGCGCCACCGTCAACAACCAGTGGCTCAGCTCCATCTTCGGCTACTGCGGCGAGGACAACCACGCCGCCCGGGAACTGTGTACCCAGTCGCTCAAGACCTTCTTTGGCCCGGGGCGTCCCTACGTGCAGGACCAGAAGGACGTTTACGCCCGGCTGTTGGAACAGTGGGGGGGCATCCCGGAACACCTGGTGCAGAACTTCTCCCGCTACATCGACGTGAAGGAGTCCGCCGACGGGGCCGCCACCCAGTTTGACCTTTCCGGCGGCACTGCCCTGGCGCAGAAGATTTGGGAGGAGGTGGACTCCGACACCCTGGCCGAACGGGGAGTGATTGTGGCCGGGGACCCGGAGAGTTGCATCAACGCCGTGAAGCTGCACGAGGCCACCGGCGTGGACCAGCTACAGTTCCTCATGGCCACCGAGACCATCGGCCACGCCAACGTGATGAAGTCCATCGAGCTATTCGGCAAGCACGTAATTCCGGCCTTCAAGTAGGAGGCCCCTGCTTTGCCAGCTTTGGGGGACACCCGCCAGGGAACAGGTCTATTGATAGTCCGTGAAAACCCGCTCCTGGCGAGCCTGTCCTTCGGCAATCTCAGGATGAGCGGTCCCGGTTTCCGCTTCTGGTGAGCCTGTCGAACCACGGGCCGGCCCTTCGGCAAGCCCGGGGGTAGGCGGGGATATATCCAAAAGAGGACCTTCCAAAGACCCCAACCAGGATACCCCTGAGCAAGCAGTGAGGGCCGACTGTTAGGGCTGTTTGGGTGTCAACCGGCGGGTCCACCCTCAGCCCGCCGATGGGTAGACGGCAGAGATTCGCGCCGTTGCTGAGTTCGTAGGGACTCATGGGTGGCGGGCTCCTGCACCCTCCCATTAAGGCAACTCCTTTTTGGCGGAAGGGCGGTCCGGCAGATAACCGGGCTATTTTCTCCCGCCGGTTTTTACGCTGCCGGTCGCTTTTTCGCCGAATTGCTCCCTTTTGCGCATTGCGGATGCTTGACACTAGCTACGGCCGGTGCCTATAATCTCCATTACAAGCTAGGCGACAGGCCACCCTTGTCGCGCATCCGCGCTTCTCTTCGTATGCTTCCCGGTTTCCTACTTTTACCAGAGAAAATGCGTCCTCTATATATGAGCATTTTTAGTATTGGTATATGACCACTAAGTACATCTTTGTCACTGGGGGAGTGGTCAGTTCCATCGGCAAGGGGATTTGCGTCGCTTCCATTGGGCGTATCCTCAAGAGCCGCGGCCTTTCCGTCTCCGTGGTCAAGTTGGATCCCTACCTCAACGTGGACCCGGGAACCATGTCGCCCTACCAGCACGGCGAGGTCTTTGTCACCAAGGACGGCGGCGAGACGGACCTGGACCTGGGCCACTACGAGCGGTTCATCGACGTTGACCTCACCCGTTCTTCCAACCTTACCGCCGGGCAGGTGTACCTCAGCCTGATTGCCAAGGAACGCCGGGGCGATTTCCTGGGGGGCACCATCCAGACCGTGCCCCATCTGACCAACGAGATTAAGTCCCGGATCGTGGACCTGGCTGTGGACTCCCAGGTGGACGTGGTGGTGGTAGAGGTGGGGGGCACCGTGGGCGACATTGAGGGGCTGCCCTTCTTGGAAGCCATACGGCAGATGCGGAAGGACGTGGGACGGGATAACGTCTTCTACGTTCACCTGACCCTGCTCCCCCAAATCAGCGCCACCGGAGAACTGAAGACCAAGCCTACCCAGCACAGCGTCCGGGAGTTGCGGGCCATTGGCATCCAGCCCGACGCCCTCATCTGCCGCACGGACCACCCGGTGTCGGAGTCCATTCGGGAGAAGCTCTCCCTGTTTTGCGACGTTGACGGGGAGGCGGTGATACCCCTGGCGACGGTGGACAATGTGTACGAAGTGCCCCTGATCCTGGAAGACCTGGGGCTGGGGAGAATTATTACCGACGCTCTCCGCCTGGAACCCTCCACCGGGGACCTGACCGAATGGGTCGAGATGGTGGGGCGGATGAAGCACCTGGAGGGAAAGACTCCCATCGCCATAGTCGGCAAGTACGTGGAGTACCCCGACTCTTATATATCGGTGCGGGAGGCCCTGCGCCACGCCGGGGTAAGCCTGAACCAGGAAGTGGATATTCAATGGGTCCACTCGGAGGACGTGGAAAGGCTGGGGGCCGAAGCCCTGCTGGGCACCGCCTGCGGTATCGTCGTACCCGGGGGCTTCGGTACCCGGGGTGTGGAAGGAATGATTGAAACCGCCGAGTACGCCCGCAAGCATCAGGTCCCCTACCTGGGCCTCTGTTTGGGAATGCAGGTGATGGTGGTGGACTGGGCGCGCCACGTACTGGGTCTAACCGACGCCAATTCCTCGGAGTTGGACCCGGATACGAAGCACCCGGTAATACACATCATGCCGGAGCAGGCGGACGTCACCGACCTGGGAGGCACGATGCGGCTGGGGGGTTATCCCTGCCACCCCCAGGCCAACACCTGGACCGCCTGCGCCTACCCCGAGTCCGAACCCAACGAGCGGCACCGCCACCGTTTCGAGATGAACAACGCTTACCGGGAATCTTTTGAGGAGTCGGGGCTAATCGTCGGCGGGCTTTCTCCCGACGGCAAGCTGGTCGAGACTACGGAAGTCCGCAACCATCCCTTCATGGTGGGGGTGCAGTTCCATCCCGAGTTCCGGTCCCGCCCGAACCGTCCCCATCCCCTGTTCTGCCACTTTATGAGTGTGGCCAATAAAACCATAAGAGAGGGAAGGCAACGGCCGCTACCCCTGGAGAGCTGATCCGGCCGGTTCCCCTTGGCCCGGCGAAGCACGTAGAAGTAGCTGCCGGTACCCGGAAGGGCTTGGGCGTACCAATACCGGGAAGTTGGCGACTCGGCGCCGGGGCAAGGGCAAGTGGATACGGGCGGCAGACGCCCACCCTGGCATGAAGCGAGCCCCAAGTATTATCAAGAGAGTGGTGGCAACGTGAGGCTGTTCTTAGACACGGCCAATATTGATGAGATCCGGAAGGGCGCCGAGTTGGGCGTAATCACCGGAGTAACAACCAACCCATCCCTGGCCGCCAAGGAAGGTATAGGTAGGCGGGAGGGTTACCGGGCCGCCGTGCAGGAGATAGCGGATATTATTGACGGCCCCATTTCCGTGGAAGTGGTGAGTCAGGACGCGGCGGGCATGATTGCCGAGGGCAAGGAAATCGCCGAGTGGATTCCCAACCCCTGGGTGAAAATCCCCAGCACCACCGAGGGGTTTCAAGCCATCTCCGCCCTCAGCCGTGACGGCATCAGCGTCAACCAGACCCTGTGCTTTTCGGTCAACCAGGCCCTGCTGGGGGCCCAGGCCGGGTCCACGGTGGTCAGTCCCTTTGTGGGGAGGTTGGACGACATCGGCCAAGACGGTATGGCCCTGGTGGAGGACATCGTCTCCATCTACCGCAAGTATGGGATAGACACCCTGGTGATGGCGGCCAGCGTCCGCCACGCCCGGCACTGTGTCCAGGCTGCCCAGGCGGGCGCGGATATTGCCACCCTGCCCTTCGGTATCCTGGGACAGATGGTGCAGCATCCCCTGACCGACGCCGGCCTGGCCCGATTCCTGCAGGACTGGGAAAAGGCGGCCAATGCCTGAGCCAGCAAAAATGACTACCGGGGAATTTTATAGAGTTACCGCCCCCTCCAATCGGCGTAACTACCCTCCAATAACTAATACAGTTCTCCGGCGACTCTCCCCAGACTTCGCAAGCTCAGTTCCCTGGGCTTGCCCCCGCTCCAGAGCTGCTGCCGAGGACCAACTTCTACTAAGTACGACGAGGTGAACATGGCAACTACACAACGGGTTGTGGACGTGTCCGAGGTAGGCGGCAAGAGCAAGGACGAGCTTCTTCTTCTGGCCCCCGGCATGGGCCTGGAAAACGGCGACGCCCTGAACGGTCTGCGTCGGGAAGAGTTGCTCAGCCGGATTTTCCAGGTGGCTTCGTCGCAGCAGGTCCTGGTGGCATCGGGAATCTTGGAGATAATGGACGAAGGTTATGGGTTCCTGCGCCAGATTACCTACCAGCCGGCTACCGGCGACGTTTACATCTCCCAGTCGCAGATACGTCGCTTCGGCCTGAAGACCGGAGATACCGTCACCGGCCAGGTGCGCCCTCCCAAGGAGGGGGAGCGGTACTTCGGCTTGGTGCGGGTGGAGAAGGTCAACGGCGTGGACCCGGACCAAGTGCACGCCCGTTTCCGCGCCCAGTTCGAGTACCTGACCCCCATTTTCCCGGAAAAGCAGATAATCCTGGAAACGGATAGCGCCAATCTTTCCACCCGCATGATCGACCTGTTCGCCCCCATCGGCCTGGGACAGCGGGGCCTCATCGTGTCTCCCCCCAAGGCGGGGAAGACCACCATCCTGAAGCAGATAGCCCACAGCGTGGCCACCACCATGCCCGAGGCCGTGTTGATGGTAGCCCTCATCGGGGAACGCCCGGAAGAAGTGACCGACATGCGCCGGGCGGTTAAGGGGGACGTTTTCGCCTCTACCTTTGACGAATCGGTGGAAGAGCAGTGCCGGGTGGCGGAGTTGGCCCTGGAGCGCGCCAAGCGCATGGTGGAGGCCCAGCGGGATGTAATCATCCTTCTGGACAGCATTACCCGCCTGACCCGGGCCTACAACCTGGCAGTGCCTTCCAGCGGGCGCACCCTCTCCGGCGGCATCGACCCCGTGGCCCTGTATCCCCCCAAGAAGTTCTTCGGCGCGGCCCGCAACATCGAAGAGGGCGGCAGCCTGACCGTCATCGCCACCTGCCTGGTGGACACGGGCAGCCGCATGGACGAGGTCATTTACGAGGAGTTCAAGGGCACCGGCAACATGGAACTGCACCTGGACCGCCGCCTAGCCGACCGTCGTTTCTTCCCGGCCATCGACATCGTGCGCAGCGGCACCCGCCGGGAGGAGTTGCTGTACTCCGAGAAGGCCATGAAGCAGATTTGGCTGCTGCGCCGCATGATTACCCTCGTATCCAACGACGGCTCCACCAGCGCGACGGAGCGGGTGTTGGAGCGGCTGGCCAAGTACAACACCAACGAGGACTTCCTGGGCAACCTCAATAAGGAAAGCTAGCTTTTCGCTCTTGTCCGGCCCCGGGCGCCCTGCTATGCCGGGTTTCCAGCCACGCTCCTGGGGCCGCAGGGAGTTTCGCTTCGCCCTGCCTCCACAAGGACCGGTCCTGGCCCTTGTCGCTCCTCTCTATCTGATAGAATTAGGTTAGTTAAACTGACCGTTAGGGCCCTTCCATTTCCACCTTCGAGAACCAAACCGGCTCCCGAAGCGTCTGAACAGTAGATGCTCCAATGGCAGACAGCAAGAGCCAGAATACAATCATCATAGTGGACGACGAGTGGGAGTCCCCCATCGTTAACGCGGTGCGCCACCGGCTGAATGTCGAGGGGTGGCACACCTACACCGTGGAGCCCCAGTCCCGTTGGCAGATGGGGCAGGAGTTGGAGATAGCCGCTCTGTACGCCATCGAGGAACAGGCCCCCATCGGGGTGTTGCTGGATGTCCGTCTGGGCGACTACAAGGAGGACCAGTTCAAGGGCTTGGAGATTCTCCAGAAAATAGTGGAGCGTTTCCCCATGCTGCCGGTGCTCATGTTCACCCAATACGCCCAGGGCCCGGACCGGGAAACAGCGGTGCGGGGCAGCCTGAAATGGGGCGCGCCGGTGGACTTCATCGACAAACTGGCCAGCCCGGAAGAGGTGGTCCTGAGATTGCGCCGCCTGATTGGCGCAACCCCCGAGGTCATCCCGGTAGGCCCCAGCATTACCATCGACGCCGGGGCCAAGGTGGTCTACGCCGACGCCGGGCAGGGGCCAGTGCCAGTACACGACATTCAGGGTATGAAATTCGACATTCTGCGGGAGTTGGCGGCCACTTGGTACCGCAGCCCGGGAGAGTTTGTGCCCTTCAGCCGGTTGGAGCGGTACTCCGATGGAGAAGAGGCCCGGGCCTCGCTGCGGGTACGCATCAGGGAGATTAAAGTATCCCTGGGCCGGGCCCTCGGCGTCAGCTTCGGCGCCAACGACTTGGTGGTAAATGTTCGGGACCAGGGCTACCGACTATCGCCCCCCAGGGCCTGATGCCTTGCTCAGTTCGCAGTTGATGCAGCGCTTGGTACGATGGGCAGGCGGCCTGGTAGCCGTCGCCGGAATCGTCGCCTTTATTCTTTCCCCCATAATCAGCGCCGCCGTGTTCTCCACCCTCTGGGGCATAGAACCCCTCACCTACATCGGCGCAGCCCTGCTCATCCTGGGCCTGGCGGCGTTGTCCACTTCCTACCTGGCGGCCCAACTCCTGGGCCGGGGCGGCGAGCCCGCCGGCGGCGAGGAGCAGACCGCCCAGCGGTGGGGCCAACTGACCCAGGAGTATTTTGACATTTTCCACCACGACCTGGGGCGTCCCCTGCGGCGCATCCTGGGCAAGGAGCGGGAGCTGCGCAACCTGTTGCAGACCACCGAGGCCAACGAGTACCCGGCGGTCAAGGAGTTGCTGGACGAGATTGAAGGACAGGCCCCCAACTTCCGGCTGATGATGTCCAACATCCAGGTGCTGGTGCAACTGGAAGCCTCGGACGCTCCCCTGCAACTCCACCCGGTGGAACCCGCCGAGGTGGTGCGCCGCATCATCGACCGCTACTACTTCGTGGCCGCCGGGCAGGACAAGCAGCTAACCTGGTGGTCGGAGCCCCCCGAGTTCGGGTTGGTCTACGGCGACAGCGCCGCCATCGAGCATATCGTCACCAACCTGGTGGACAACACGGTGCGTTTCGCCACCAGCCGCGTCGAGGTTAGCCTGACCAAGAACCTGGGCCATTTCTTCATCCGGGTCTGGGACGACGGCCCGGGAATCGCCGCCCAGTACATTCCCCACATCTTCGACCGGGGCTGGACGCCGGAGCTGGCCCGCCGCGAGGAGCGGACCAGCTCCGGCCTGGGGCTATTCATCGCCCGCTCCCTGGCCCGCCGCAACGGCGGCGACCTCACCGTGGAGAGCGCCAGCCTCCCCCACCCGGAGCATCACACCACCTTCCTGCTCACCCTTCCCCGGCGGGAAGCCGCTGAAACCGCCGCCTGATGCGCCGGGCCGGGCTCCCCCGCCGCCTTTCCCGGTGCCTGGCCCTGCTGGCAGCCCTGCTGTGCCTGGCCGCCTGCTTCCAGCCGCTGCCCCGCCAGGGAACCGAGATGCCCACGCCGGTCCAGGCGACTCCCGTACCCCCGCCGACGCCGTTGCCCACAGCCACGCCGCTGCCCACGGCTACGCCCGTGCCGACGCCGACCCTCGCGCCCACGGCTACGCCCGTGCCGACGCCGACCCTCGCGCCCACGCCCACTCCCAGGCCGGCGCCAACCCCAACGCCAGACCCCCAGAAATCCCCCTTGCTCCAGGTGCTGGAACCCCAGGACGGGATAAGTACCTCCGACAGTGTGTTGATTGTCCAGGGCCGCACCCGCCCGGGGGCCACCGTCAAGGTAATCGAGGACTTCGCCAGCGTGGACGAGGAGGGCCGGTTCGTGGCCGGGCTAATCCTTTCCGTGGGTCACAACCTGATAGAGATAGAGGCCACCGACCTGGAAGGGGAGAGGGCCAGCGAGGTGTTGACCGTCACCTTCGCCCTGGCCAAGCCCCTGTTCCTCAGCGTCACCGAGCCCTTTCACCAGAGTGTCGTGTCGGAAAGGACAATTGAAATTTTCGGCCTCACCGCCTCCGACGCCGCCATTACCGTCAACGGCGAGCCGGTGGTGGTGGAGCCGGTGCGTATCGAGGCGCCGGTGCTGACGGTGGGGGCCTTTTCCACCAACCTGTCCCTGGAACTGGGCCCCAACCTGGTGGAGGTGGTGGCCAACAGCCCCACCGGCAGGCGGTTAACCACGGTCATCGCCGTCATCTACCGCCCCTGACCGCTGGCCCCCGCCCATGCTATAATTGGGAAAGGCTGAAAAATTATGACTACCATCAACAACATAGAAGACCTGATTCGGCTGCTGGACGAGAACCCCCAGTGGACGGAGGCCCTGCGCGCCCGGCTGCTGACCCGGGAGTTGTTGGAACTGCCCGAGAAATTCGCCACGTATGCCGAAGAGAGCAACCGGCGGTTTGAGCGGCTGGAACAGCAGCTCGCCACATTTGCCGAAGCGACAAGCCAACGGTTTACGCAAATCGCCCAACAGTTCGAGCAAGTGCAACAGCAGTTCCAGCGGGTGGAGAACCAGATTGCCCAGATGAACCAACGTCTGGGTCGAGTGGAAACCCACGCATCCCGAGCCGAAATCGACCTGGGATACCTCCGGGGCGGACACGCTCGAAGCACGGCATACCATATTGCCGACATCATCGCCCTGGAACTGGGGCTGCGGCGGGTCCGCAACCTCAGCGGTCAAGATCTGTGGCAGATGACCGAGACTGCCGATGTTTCACAACTATCCTCCGGTGAGCTACGCAGCTTCCGCCACGCCGACCTGGTGATGGAGACCATCGACTCCGAGGGAAATCCCTGCTATCTCGCCGCGGAAATATCCTTCACCGTCAACGGGCGAGACACTACTCGGGCCATCCGCAACGCCCGCCTGCTTCACACCTTCACCGGCATCAAAACCCAGGCCGTCGTCATCGGCGTACACCGGGATGACCATGTATACGACATCATCGAGTCCGGCCAGGTGCGTTGGTACCCGCTGAGCGACGACGACCTGGGGTTAGACTGACCGCTCTCCTCATCCCATTTTCCTCAGTTGATGAGTTTCTGAACCAGCAGCGCAATTGAGGTTGCCAGCGCGGCAGTCCCCAACATTAGCCCGATCATCCACTTGATTAGGTCAACCTTCAGGTCTGCCAGGTCTGCCTTCGTCGCCAGGTGTTCATAGGCGCCTTCCAGCCGGCTCACCCTGTCCTCTATTGGCGTGGTCAACGGGTTACAGGGAAGGGGGAGGCTCGTCAAAGGGCTGCTTGTTATCTTCCGCTTCCCGTTTCCGTTGACGCCAAGCCTCCAATGCGGCGTATCTTTGACGCATTTCCTCGCGCCCCTGTTCGATCCCCCGTTCAAGTCCTTGTTCGAGTCCTTGTTCGAGTCCTTGTTCGAGTCCTTGTTCGAGTCCTTCTTCGCGCCCCTCTTCGCGCCCCTCCTCGCGCCCCTCCTCGCGCCCCTCCTTGCGCCCTTGTTCGAGCCATTTTCTTTTCAGCATCGGAGCGAACAGTACCATAGTTGTGCCGGCCTCCATCAATATGGCAAATAGCAGGGCCAAACCAAAGGCTGCGCCGCATACGTCGGCCAGGGTGGACATCCATGTATCCGCCCGCCATGCCTTCAGGTATAGCCATTGGTACAGGGAGCCCCCCGCCATGCAGCCAACGAAGACCGCGCAGTAAAGGCCCCAGTAACCGCCTCTTTTGTTGCCTGGGTCCATTTCAGCATTCCGGGGCGCCGATATGACGCCTAAATTCAGGATATAGAGAGGGCCGATGGGTTGTCAATTGAGAAATTCCCCCAGTCCCCCTTTGCTAGGGCCTGTGGACATTTAGATTGCCCCGCGGCTGAAGAAATGGTAGAGGGCAGGGATTCGTTACCCTGCCCTCCTTCTTCTGGTCGTCCAAAAGCTCGCAGCGCCTTAATCATCGTCTACCTGCCTGAGTCTAACAACAGGGAAACCATCAGCATCATGTTGATGTCTCATCAAGAGGCCCTCCAATCTGCGGAAGCCGATGTTCATCTCTGCACGTAGCGTATCCTGTAGCAATTGGTTCTGTCGCTGCATCTCCTCTCGCAAATCCCTCCCCAAGTTGTGCAGCGCCCAATATATTACCCCGGCGGCGGCGACAAAAACCCCCAAGGCGGCAAAAACTAAGATACCGACGGGCACAAGAGTCGGGAGGACACTCTGACTGGCGCTCGTATCCGGCATAACTCACCCTCTTGCCTGGCAGATTATTACGATACATAGTAATTATAGAGGTACACTTTTTTGAATGTCCACAGACCCTAAGGGAGAAGCAGGGCCTTTTCATTTTCAGCAAATGTCATTCTGAGCGAAGCGAAGAATCTGGAATCCCTCATCCGGGACCTCGTCCGAGTACCGAAGAAAAGCGATGTGGGCAAGAACTTTAGATTCTTCGCTCTGCTCAGAATGACAGAAAAGTACGGGATGACCAGGTGAGACGAGAATGAAAAGGCCCTAAAGGGGGAAGCGACCGTCATTACGGGGCAGGGCTTGCCCCGGCGCGGAACGGGGCCGGAATCGAGAAATGACGCTGCCCCCCTCATTCCCGTCTTGGCGGAATGACGAGGCCGGGGCAATAAGCCGTAACACTCCCGTAATTCTTCCTGTGGTTTCATATATACATGCTTGGCGCCAGGGGCAACAGTGGCGGGACTGTCAAGGAGAAAACTCGGTCAAACCGGCCAAATAAATTCCTTGACGCCGAAACTCCCGCCTCGATATAGTCCCACTGACCTTTCCCGCATCCACGGGCTGCAAGTCCGGCGGGGGGGACTCGGACCGGCAAGCAAAATCTTTATGAGGCCAGGTCATGCAATTATCAAGGTCTAATGACTTCTACCCCCAGCTAATACCCAAGCTCAACCAGGAGTTGCCAATGAGATAGGGAGATGAGTGAGGCGGAGGGGCAGGCCCGGCCTCATAGAGCGCCACCAAGTCAGACCACGTACCCAGGCAGACCCGGTAAAGACCAGCATATTGCAAACGTATCCCCACAAAGTGGGGAAAGGAGAACGGAACAACAGATGAAAAGGAACATTTCCATAACCATGGGGATGGCCTTGGTGGGCGTGATTGCGATTATCGCCACCCTGAGCCTATTCAGCCTCAACCAGGCTGCCCCGGTGGAGGCCCAGAAGGCTATACCCGGCGCGGTAGAGGGTGGGAGTGCTTTCGAGCATAAGTACTTCGAGTTCATCTCTCCCGACGACCTTGAGGAACCCGATAATTCCAAGTTTATAATTAACTTGAATAAATTCACGCTGTCAACCTCGGCTGGCGTGGATAATATCAAGGTCTACATAAGTGACCCTGACCAGGCCACCGTGGCGAGTCCGGCAACAGTGGTTGCCACTGATTCTAGTACCTATCCATCTGCAGCCGGCCTGGGGGATGTCACTAAAGTGTTCGTCGAAATCCAAGCTGCATCTGGCGATGAAGTTGGACTCATTGGGCAGAGGCGCATGGTCTGGATTGAAATACCCATTGATACAACTGAGGCAGATGATGTAGGGGCAGACATTCAGGTCCCCGAAGAAGAAGGCTCGTATACAATTTCTGTCGGCGTTAGTACCGACGGTCGCGATGAGCCTAACTACCCCGCTAGTGCGCTAGGGGCCGGGGCATCTACAACGGTTGAAGTCCAGAACTTAGTTAATGCAGTAAGACTTATGGTTAAGGCCGACCCGGACCTTGATCCCGCACCATCTCCCGATGGAACTGACGGGGAGATGCAGTTTGGCGAGGAGGACCCGGCCAAGGTGACCGTCACGTTCAATACCGGGACAGTCGTTGGTATCGAAAGAAATGACGATATCAACATCAAATTGGGCGCCACCTTCATGGTGCCTCCTGACATCGACAAGGATATGGTCGAAGTCAATGGCGAGATGCCCAAGTCTGTCAGCGTGTCCGGCAATATGGTGACGCTGGTGTCGTCGGAGGATATAAACGCCTCGGATACATCCCCCGGTACGGGTGTTACAGTCGTCTTTGATGTAGCTGCGGGCATTGAGAACCCCGAGTACGGAGGGGAACTCACGGGAATGAAAGCCGTTGCAGTCTATACGACTCAGGCAACTAAGCCCGTGGGCGCCGTGGCTTACGTGGCTCCCGTGGCTGCCGATGATTCCGCCGATCCGCCTGTCCTCGAAGTCCTCGAAGTCGAAAGCGGAGGAGTCATCATCGACGGTACTATGGTGGATAATATCGAAGTCGCCCTAATGAACCAGGTGATCGGCGGCGACACCCGTTTGACTGTAAAGTTCACGACCGACGATCGGTTAAGTGAGAGTGAGACGGATACTATAACGCTTGACCTGGCTGGCTTCACACTCCCCGGCTACATCAGCGATGGCGTCATGGTGAATGGCGAAGATGCGGATGTGTTAGTGGAACCCGATGATGAAACTGGCATGCTAGAAATATTCGTGCCAGATGTTATTGAACCTAGCCAGCGGCGTAGAGTGATCGTCGAAATCATGGCGGCCGCGGGCATCACCAACCCGACCATGGCTGGCAAGCACGATGTAGCCGTTAAGACCTCGCAAGAGAACGAAATGGCTATCATACATTCAACCCCTATCACCAAGCCCCCCAAGCGCCCGGTGGCACCCTGCTCGGTCGTGGTGGTCTCGGACGAACCCGGGGCCACATCCCGGATGACCGTCACCTGCGTTGCGATGGACGAGGTGGTCCCCGGGGAGCTGTTGGTCGTCACCTTGGAGGACGACTGGGAGAAGCAGGTAAGCAGCAGCCTGGACACAGATTACATCACCATCCGGGCTGACCGAATAACCAACACCCGGGGCGTGGGGAGCGCTGCCGTCGAGCCCGCCGGCGCCCTGGTGCTGTATGAGGGCAAGGAACACGACATGCCCAGTATACGGTTAGAAGTGCCGGACATGGACCTGAACGAAGACGGCGCGCAGACCATCGAGGCTGGGTCCTCCATCACCATCGTCTTCAACCAGGGTTCGGGCATCAGCAACCCCACCGAGGGCGGCAAGTACGATGTCACCTTCGGGATCATGGAAGCCAATGGTCTGACCGTAAAGCAGGAGGAGACTTTCAAGAACCACGTACAGATCCCGGCCCAGTTGGTGTTGGACTCCGACGGCGGCCCCCGCAACTCGGAGTTGACCATGGTGGCCAAGGGCGTGGAGGGGGGCGAGTCCGTCACCTTCTGGCTGGACGAGAACCGTAACGGCGTCCGGGAGCCCGGCGAAGCAGACTTGGACTGCACCACCGTGGCGGCCGCCGACGACACCGCCACTTGCATCGTCACCCTGAACAATCCTCCCTTCAGTGCCTCCGGCAAGCGTAACAAATTTGGCTTCGAGGATAACTTCATCAATTTCGAGGATAGCGAGTACCGTAAAATCGGTTCCACCGATGGAATCACCGATGGGGGCAGTGACCCCAACGAATATCTTGGCCTTCGCAAATTGATGAGTAACGCCGTGGTGGAGCTGGAGCCCCTGGTTAGCATCTCTCCCGAAACGGTGAACACTGGGGACCGGGTGACCATATCCTTGTTCGACTTCCAACCGAGTACGCCGGTTGAAGAGATTAAAATTGCCAACATTGTTGTGGCCACGACCAACCACATCAAAACGAGCACCGGCTCCACCGGCGAGGTCAGCTTCGCCTTTGAGATACCCAGCCGGGGCCTGGGCGGCCCCAAGGGGAATGAAATGAACAAGGGGTTGCGTCTGCCCACCGGAAAGCTGCGGGTGGACGTGAAGGCCGGCGACACCAAGGACGACGTGAACATGACCATCGGCGGCGCGGTGCTGACCGCCACCGCCACTACGGTTGTGGCCAACCAGGACCTGAGCCTGTCTGGTAGTGGCTACAGTTCCTCCAGGGGCGGCCAGGAGGTGTGCATAATCGACGGTGGCATAACCTTCAATGGCGTCCGGTTGGAGATACTCGAGGACGACGACTGTGGTCTTGAAGATGCTAGAGGCAACGACCTTGATGGCGTCGAGCTCACCAGCGGCGGCACCTTCACCCTGACGGTGGGGATACGGCAAGACGACAACGGGACCATCAAGATGCCGGTTTCCCTGCTGACTCCGGGCAGCCACCAACTGAAGGTGGTGGACACCGATGGCACCGAGGGCTCCATTAAAGTGACCATTCCCGAGCGTACCCTGGCGGTGTCGCCCGATACCGCCCGCCCGCGGGACATCGTGACCATCCGGGGCGAGAACTTCATCGCCGACAACCCGGACGGGGTCAACGTGGGGGTGGATGTGGAGTACCACTGCGGCGGGAGGATCGAGCGCGAGGTAAGCGCCCAGCCCGACGCCTCGGGCAACTTCACCGAGACCCTGCGCATTCCCACCGACTGCTCCATACCTTCTACCAACGCCATCAAGGCGGTGGTGGAGGTGGACAACGACTTGATCGGGATAACGGACACCGTGACCCACGACATACCGGAGGCCACGGTGTCGCTGGAGCCGGTCAGCGGCGCCCCGGGCACCAGCTTTAGCGTAATCGGCCTGGGCTATCGCACCTTTGAGACGGTGAATTCGGTCATGATTGGTGGCCGGGAGACCCTGTCGTCCGCTGCCGCCAATAGGTACCACACGGACCGGGACGGCAACCTGAGGATTGACAACCTGCTGGTGCCGGGCATGGACTCCGGAACCCACCCGGTGATAGTGGAAGTGGGCACGAAGGACCGGCGCACCACCGCCAGCGCCAGCTTCCGGGTGTTGGAGTTGGGCGTGGTCAGCGTTCCCACCGGCGTCATGGGGGCGGTGGAACCCTTGGGAGACAAGCTGGTGCGGATATTCCACTTCAACAACGCCAGCAAGTCCTGGGACTTCTATGACCCCCGTCCCGAGTTCGCCGAGGCCAACACCATCGAAAAGCTGTTCAGCGGCGAGGTCTACTGGTTCAACGTGATGGAGGACATCACCGTAACCCTGAACAACAAGACCCGGAACTTCACCTGCATTGAGAGCGACTGCTGGACCCAGATAGTCTGGTAGTCTCGATTCAAGTTTGAGGCGCGGGGCCGGCCCTCCGCCGGAGGCGGGCCGGCCCCGTAAAAGACCCCAACTTTTAGATACGCACGGAGGAACCAATGAACAAGTTCAGAGTAAGAGTCCTGGCCCTGGTCGCCGTGGTGGCGCTGTTGCTCACCCTGCCGGCGGTGGCGTCGGCCCAGCAAATGCCCCCCCACGTCTTCGTCGGCATGGCCACCCTCAACAACATACCGGCCATGGCCGGCACTGAGGTGATGGCCATGGTGGACGGCAACCCCGCCGGGTCGGTCATGGTTGGGCAGCGCGGCAAGTTCACGCTCAGGGCTGCTGGTCCGGGTGAAGAAGTAACCTTCAAGATAGGCTCCTTCGACGCCATGGAAACCGCCCAGTGGGAACAGGGCGGCGCGATGATGTTGAACCTCAGCGCTATTCCCGTGATGATGGGCCCCACTGAGAGCAACGGCAAAATGATGGAACCCGTCCCAGGTCCTCAGGGCCCGAAGGGCGACCCCGGCGCGCGCGGCGCCTCCGGTCCGGCTGGCCCCGCCGGTCCGGCTGGCACCGCCGGCGCGGTTGGCGCCGGCTCCGCCGGTCCTGCTGGGGCTGACGGCGCGGCTGGGGCTGACGGCCCCGCTGGTCCTACCGGCCCTGCCGGCCCCGCTGGCGCTGCCGGCGGCGGCGGACCCTTGGGACTCATCGGCTTCATCCTGGCCATCGTGGCCCTGATAGGGGTGGTGGGCGTGTACTTCGTATCCCGGAGCAGCGCCGCCTAACCCCACCGGCCAAGCAGACCTTTTTAGGGGCGTCCCCGGCTGGGGGGCGCCCCTTTTCTGTTTGAGATTTATATACCTATGTAACCGGACATAATTTTTGTGTATCCTGGGGACATGGTGAGGGTTGGAGTCAAATCACAACGCAAGGAAGGGAGGTGGAAACACTATGGCAACAAACCAGACTAGGGCACAGGATATCTTTCTTGACGCTCAAGCTCTCTATACTTCCGCTTTGGAGCGGTTGGAGCAGGGAGACATCAGGGACGCATCCGAAAAGGCTTGGTGCGCCACCAAGCGGGCTACGGACGCCTTAATCCTATCCCGAACCGGGGAGGAACCGGAGAAGTCACCAATAACATCCAGAAAGTTGCGAGAATTAGCCCCAACAGACCGAGGGATAGATGCCTTGGTAGGTCGCTATTTCACCAGGCAGGAAATATTGCATGGACAATGTTTCTACCTTGGATTGTGTGAACCCCTAGCGGATACGGAACGGCGGATAAGGGAAACGTCTCTTTACATTGAGGACGCCGAAACCTTGGCTCGCAGCGCTTAGACTTTCAAATCCGTCACAACCCGTCCTTCACAAGACTTGGTGTTTTGCCGCCGGATAGTCCACCATGTAGTTGGACATCTGGAGGTGATTGTGGTGCGGCGGAAGAGCTTCTCGTTGGTTGTCCTATCCATCCTGGCCCTGTGGACCCTGGTTGCCCTGGGCGCTGGGCCCCAGCAGCAGGGGGGGAAACTGCCACCTCAACCCTTCTTTTCCGACTACTTCTCGGGCCATGTTTTCGTCCAGGGGCTTCCCGCTCCGGCGGGGTTGTCGCTGGTGGCCTGCATCAACGACTGCCAGGAGCTGTTTGAGAGTAAGAGCGTGGCGGTGCAGTCGGGCGGGGCCTACAACATTTTGGAGGTCAACCCGGAGGACCAACTGCTGCGGGGCCGACCCGTTTCCTTTTACCTGGTGAACGAGCACGGCAGAATAAAGGCCGGGGAGACGGCGGTCTTCGAGGGGGCCTACAGCCTGAACCGCCTGAACCTGACCTTCGACCAACCCCTGCCCCAGCCGTTGCCCCCGCCGGCCCTGCCCCAGGTGGGCGACCCGGTGCTGCCCCAGTTGCCGAAGTTGGCCCTGGGCCTTGGCTTTGCCGCCGTGGTCGCGGGGGTCGCGCTGCTGCTGGCGGGAAGGCGTCGGGCCTACTAGAAGAGGCCCGCCACCCCCCGTCATTTCCGTCCTACCCCCGCCCCCGTCTTTCCCGCGAAAGCGGGAATCCAGGGGGTGGGGTGGTTCGACAAGCTCACCATGAACGGGATTGAGGGACTCACCATGAGCGGGAAAAAGAGGCCCCCCGTCATTCCGGCGGAGGTCGGAATCCAGGGAGAGATGTGGGGAGGGGTATCCTTCGCCAAGCCCTGGATGAGCGGGCTAGGCGCGCTGCACCGCCCGGGCCTGGGGGTTCAGCGTCACCACCCGCATGTTGAGGCCCAGGTTGGTGGTGGTCACCGACAGCCTGGGCTGGGGTTGCACGTCGCTGACTCCCATCCTCCGTAGAAAGGAGTCTACCCCGTCCAGAGTAACGGAAAGGCCCGGGGTGCTGTAGTGCATGGGAATGACCACCTTGGGGTCGAGGTCTTGGATTATCTGTAGTATCTGCTCCACCGCCAGGGTGCAGCCCCCGCCGGTAGGGGCCAACAGCACGTCCACCGGGGCCAGTTCGTCCCGCTGCCGCGACGTCAGGGGTTGGGCGATGTCTCCCAGGTGACAGACGTTGATGTTGTCCATCTGCACGCAGAAGGCCACATTCCGCTGCTCTTGAGGCGTGTCCGGGGCCAGGGTGGTCATCACCCCCCGCACGGTTATGCCGGAGAACTCGTACTCGCCCGGGGCGCGGAACACCTTGGGTTCCCCCAAGACCTCCTCCCAGTTGCTATGGTTGGGATGGGAGTTGCTAACGGTGACCACGGTGGCCTGCCGAAAGTCGGGGCGCAGTCCCAGGGAAGGGGGGAAGGGGTCGGTAATTACCATCGTGTCCGCGTCGCGCAGGCGGAAGCAGGCGTGGCCCAGCCAGTTTATGTCCATAAGTTTTGCGAGTCCCCCTTGGTCCACCGCAGCAAGGCCCAGGCGGAGGGCAGCGCCAGGGAGGCGATGTATAGCTTAATCAGGTCTCCCAGAATGAAGGGGTACAGCCCGTCTATCAGGGTCTTCTGTAGAATCCCGACTTCGTCCACGGCGTCGGGCGCGTAGCCGGGTACGAACAGGGATAGCTGGATGAGGCCGGGAATGTAGAGGATGATATTGCCCAGGAGCATCGCCAGGAGAATCCAGACCCGCCGGTCCCAGCCGTGCTCGCACAGGTAGCCCACCACGAAGGCCGCCGGGATGAACCCGATGATGTAGCCCCCGCTGGCCAGGCTCCACACGTAGCCGGAGCCGCCTCCGGCGTAGAAGGGCAACCAACTGCCCGCCACCAGGTAGAGGAGCATGGCCGAAGCTCCCCGCCGGCTGCCCAGGGCCGCCCCGGTCAGCAGCACCGCCAGGGTCTGGCCGGTGATGGGCACCGGAGTAAACCCCAAGGGGATGGAAATGCGGGCAAATAGGGCCGTTAACAGGGCAAACCCCACCACCAGGGCCACGTCCCGGATTAGGCGGCGACTGCCTTCGCTGGCCGGAAATACCGCATCGGCCAGGGCCGTGGTCGGTGTTGGTGAATACATTTCTCCGCCTGCCGCTGGACCGGGATGGACTTGGCCGTCCCGGAGTTGGGGGGACTGGGGACAGGGTGAGGATATTCAACGCGGCCAAAGCCGCAGCCAGGTTGAGCCCTGGCCGAGTATAATAGTAGTTAGACCGGGGAGTCAATGGCTTGACATTGCATTTTGGGCCATGCTAATTTCCGGCATGAACGATGCTTCACTGCCGGTCGCAGCACTCAGGTCCTGGTATCGGTGACGCCTATGATTTCGGAACGCGCGGGAAACGTACTGAACATTCTGGTGAACGAGTATATCAACACGGCCACGCCGGTGGCTTCCGACGACATCGCCCGGCTGTCGCCCAGCCGGGTAAGCCCGGCTACGGTACGGAACGCCATGTCCCGGCTCACCGAGGAGGGCTACATTTCCCGTCCCCACATCTCGGCTGGAGGTGTTCCCTCGGACCTGGGCTACCGCTACTACGTGGAATCGCTGAAGGGTACGCCGGAGTTGCCCGCCCCCCTGCGCCGGGAGATTCACGAGCGGTTCAACGAGGTGGGGCCGGATGTGGAGACCTGGACTCGCCGCTGCGCGGTGGTCCTCTCCCACCTGACCGAGAACATGGCGATTGTGACGGTGCCCCGGGCCGCCGCGCCGCGTCTCAAGCATATCCAGATGGTGTGCTTGGAGGAGTTTCTGGCGCTGCTGATCATCGTCCTGCAGGAGGCCCGGCTGCTTCGCCGGTTGGTGCCCCTGGACGAAAAGGTTAACCAGCGGGTCTTGGATCAGGTGGCCGGCGTCCTCAACGAGCGTTACAACGATCAGACCTACAATCAGATTGAAGCCGATTCGGGCGAGCTAACACCCTTGGAATCGCGGGTGAAGCGGGACACGGTGGCCATGCTGCGGGAGGCCGGGACCTACTCGTCGCCGGAACACTACGTTGACGGCCTGCGACGCCTGCTGGACCAACCCGAATTCTCCCAGGGCAACCGCGCCAAAGAACTGGTGGAGCTGGTGGAAGAGCAGGTTTTACTGGAAGGCATCATCTCCGAGACTCCCCCCGACGGCGACGTGGTGGTGTACATCGGCGGAGAGAACCAGCAGGAGTCCCTGCGCCCCTTTGGGGTCATCCTCTGCCAGTACGGAATCCCCTCCCAGGCCAGCGGCACCATCTGCGTCATCGGCCCCACCCGAATGGGCTACACCCAGGCCATCGGCGGGGTTAGCTTCCTGTCGTCTTTTATGAACCAGTTGGTGCTGGAACTCTACGGGGGCGCTCCTGCCGACGGCCCGTTGACCGGGTAGCGCACTGCCAGCCAGGCTGTAACCTCGTCCAGCATGAATTGTATCCAGTGCCGCATCGCCCGAATCCACCACAAGGAAGAATGACATGCCAGTAGACAACGAAGAAATCGCCCAGCTATTTGAAAACATGGCTACCTTTCTGGAAATGAAGGGTGATACCGTGTTCAAGATTCGCGCCTACCAGCGGGCGGCCCGCACCATCGGCCAACTGTCCTTCCCCCTGGAACAGGCGGTGCAGGAACAGGCCGACCTGAAGAAGATTCCCGGCATCGGCAAGGCAATAAGCGAGAAGATTCAGGAACTGCTCCAGACAGGGCAGGTCTCCGCCTACGAGAAGCTGCTGGAAGAGTTGCCCCAGGGCGTCCTCAACCTGATGGATATTCCCAGCATCGGCCCCAAGACGGCCATGCTGCTGTCCCAGGAGTTGGGCGTTGGCACGGTGGAAGAGTTGGAGCAGGCGATTCAGGCGGGCAAGCTGGCCGCCCTGCCCCGCATGGGGGAGAAGACCGCCGAGAACATCCTGAGGAACATCCAGTCCCTGCGCACCAAGGATGACCGCACCCCCATCGGCGAGGCCCTGAAGGTGGCCGAGGAGACCATCGCCGCCCTGCGGGAGAAGTGTCCCCACATCGACCTGCTGTACCCGGCAGGCAGCCTGCGCCGCTGGGAGGAGACCATTGGCGACATCGACCTGGTGGGCGCCGCCGCCCATCCCGAGGAGGTGGGCGACGCCCTGGTTTCCCTGCCCACCGTCCAGGAAGTCCTGGTTCACGGCCCCAAGAAGACCAGTGTTATCCTGGAGCCGGGTATCCAGGTGGACCTGCGCATCGGAGAACCGGAGTCCTTCGGCGCGCTACTGCAATACTTCTCCGGCAGCCAGCAGCACAACATCCGGCTGCGGGACTACGCCAACCGCATGGGGCTGTCCCTGAACGAATACGGTATTACCGACCTGGACAGCGGAGTGGTGGAGAGTTTCGCCGACGAGGCCTCCTTCTACGCCAGGTTGGGCCTGCCCTACATTGCGCCGGAGCTTCGCCTGGGCATGGATGAACTGGAGGCGGCCCGGGAGGGTCGGCTGCCCGACCTGGTGGAGGAGTCCCACCTGCGGGGCGACCTGCACCTGCACAGCAACTGGAGCGATGGACGCGACCCCATCGAAATCATGATTGAGGCCGCGGCCAGCCAGGGGTACGAGTACATGGCCCTTACCGACCATTCCGCCGGTTTGGGGGTAGCCAATGGCCTATCCAACGAGCGCCTGGCCCAGCAGATTGAGCTTTTGCGCTCCCTGCAAGACCGGTATTCCATCACCATCCTGTGCGGCTCCGAGGTGGACATAAGGGCTGACGGCAGCCTGGACTACCCCGACGAGCTTCTGGCCCAATTGGACGTTGTCGTGGCCTCGGTCCACTCGGCTATGGGCCAGGACCAGGACACCATGACCCAACGCATAAGCCGGGCCATGCAGCACCCGGCAGTTACCATCATCGGCCACGCTTCTACCCGGCTGTTGGGCCGCCGTCAGCCGGTGCAGTTTGATATAGAAGCCCTGTTGCAGACCGCCCGGGAGACGGGTACGGCCATGGAAATCAACGCCTCCCCGGAGCGCCTGGACTTGAAGGACACTCACGCCAAGCGGGCCCGGGAGTTGGGGGTGCCCCTGGTAATCAACACCGACTCCCACCACTACGTCAGCTTGGGTCAGCGCCGCTTTGGGGTGGCCCTCGCCCGGCGGGCCTGGTGCGAGCCCCGGCACATCCTGAACACCATGCCCCGCCAGCAATTCTTGGAGTACATCCAGACCCCCAAGCCGCAGCGAGTGCAGGTGTGGGACGCTTTCCGGGGCCAGTGAACCCGACAGTGAGCCGCGAAGAGGCGCGATGTTAGTGGGAGTACCGCCGCAACGCGTCTTGCCCGCTGGTGGTGGATGGCGACGACCCTGACGCTGCTGTTGTTAGCGTGCCAGGGAGCCGGCCCTGTGGCGACCCCCATGCCATTACCCAGTCCTACGCCCACCGCCACCGCCTTTCCAACGCCTGTCCCGACTGCGCCGGTGGCCCAGGCCCGGACCCCTACCGCCAGCCCAACAGTTCTACCGAACCGTCCTACCACTCCATTCCCTTCGCCCACGCTGCCATCGACTCCCACGGCTATGTCGACACTTACCCCCACATTGCGCCTACCCCGGCTCCTAGCCCGACGCCCACGCCCATTCCATCCGCCTCCCACTGTACGGCGGCTTCTTCGCCAGGACTCTTGGACTGTTGAAGGCCCCTCGCCCATAGCAACTCGCAGCCGCAGGCAATTTAGGCCCGTCTTTCAGCAATGCCAGGGGAAGCCCTCTGCCCTATTCCATAGACCCAGACCCGAGACCCAGACCCGAGACCCAGACCCGTTGTACGGCTCGTAATGTATAATGGTAGGGTTGGTGACTCAATCGCCCTACTTGGCAACGGTGTTAGAGGACAATCGCCCGTGACCCATCCAAGGGAGCATATCAATTCTAAGTCAACGGTGTTGCCCGCTGACCTGGCCCAGCAGTCGCCGGAAGCAGTGCTACACCTGAAGTCGGCCCTGCTCGCGGGTACTCCGTGGTACCAGGCCCTGTTGGAGTCCGTCGGCCTGTGGACGCTTCCCCAGGAGACCTATCGGGACCGCCACTACCGGTACCTCATCCAGGGAGAGGCCCTGGACTGGCTGCTGTTGGCCGAGCGGTTGTGCGCGGAGTTGGATGGGGAGGTACCCCAGGAGGTGCAGGAGCGGCTACTCTTTCACGGGCTGCTGCCCGAAGAGGTGTCCCCCGACGTGTTCCGCGACGTGATGGGTCCCACCAAGCACCGGGCCTACCTCAACTACTGGTATGGTGTGGTGGTGGAGGAAGCCCTGCAGTTGGCGGTGGAGGAAGAGGTCCGCAAGCGGCATCGGGCCGGGGGGTACCCTGACAGCGAAGACTTCATCGAAGAGGCTTTCACCATCCTCTACTCCGACACTCGCCGGGTCTTGCTGGACCGCTTCTGCCGCGAGGCCCAATTGTTGCCAGCCCCGCCCCTTGAAGAGCCCGACGCCGGGGATGGCCCTGACCTGTCCCTGGCCGACCTGAAGGCTTTTACCTACTGGCTCTTCAAGCGCCGGTTCAACCAATGGGACCCGGCCCGGGTTGCCAGCGATACCCGCAAGGGCATCCGAAGGCTGCGGCTTCTGGAGCAGACACAGCGGCCCACTCCCCAACCGGACGCCGCCCCCGGCTCCACCGAAATCTAGGCCCCAGAAGGCCGTAGTTCACCCCTTGCCATCCCGCCCCCGTCGCCACGCTTCTGCCGCGCCTGTGGGAAAGCCCCGTCAATCGCTTGTAAAGTCATTGAAAAGGGGTATGCGCCGGTCTTAGAATTAGCTACTGGCCCCTTGCCCGGCTGCATCGGCCCCGGCCAGGAGTTCCTTCCAACCAAACTACAGGAGCGCAAGAGCAATGACTGACGCCGACTTTCCCGCCGTCGATGAAACTTCCGACATGAGCCAATTGTCCGAGGAAACTCTGTCGCCCCGTCAGTACCGCCCCGGAGAGTTGGTGGAGGGCGAGGTGGTCCGGGTGGACGAAGAGGGCATTGTCGTCAGCGTGGGCCTGAAGACGGAAGGGATGGTGCTGGCCCAGGACATGCGCTCCCTATCCCAGGAGGAAAGGGACAACATCCAGCCCGGGGATACGCTACAAGTTGCCCTGATGCGGGGTCGCGGCCCCGGGGACATGGCCCTACTGTCTCTGGACCGGGCCATAGAGGAACGAAACTGGCTGGAGCTGCACCAGTGTATGGAGGAAGGCGTCCTGTTGACCGCCCGGATAACCGGGCAGAATCGGGGCGGTGTTGAGGTGGACTTCCGGGGGATCCGGGGGTTCGTCCCCTTTTCCCAGTTGGCCCCTCTGCCCCGGGAGACCCGCGACGAGGCCCTGGCAGCCCGCATGGGGCAGGAGGCCCAGTTCAACGTCCTGGAGTTGGACCAGGGCAAGGAGCGGCTGGTACTTTCCGAGCGGGCCCAATGGCAGCAGCAGAAAGAGGAAGCCCGGCAACGGTTCATCGCCAACCTGGAAGAGGGTTCCCTGGTCACGGGAAGGGTCACCTCGCTCCGGGGCTTCGGGGCCTTCGTCAATCTGGGCGACGCCGATGGCTTGATTCCCATTTCGGAGCTCTCCTGGACCATGCTCAAGTCCCCCGAGGAAGCGGTCAGCCTGGGCGACGAGGTGCGGGTGCAGGTGCTTCGGGTGGACCAGGAAAAGGGTCAGATAGCCCTCAGCCTGAAACGCACCCTGCCCGAGCCCTGGGAGACCGTACCCGAGCGGTACTCCGAGGGTCAGATTGTGGAGGGAACTGTTACCCGGCTGGCCGAATTCGGGGCCTTCGTCAAGCTGGAGGACTGGGTTGAGGGGCTGGTCCACATCTCGGAGTTATCGCCCCGGCGGGTCAACCATCCCAAGGAGTGCGTCTACATGGGCCAGAAGGTCAGCGTAATGGTCCTGAGCATCGACGCCGAGAAGCGGCGCATCAGCCTCAGTTACAAGAAGGCCTACGGGCTGTAGGACCATGCCGAAACTCGCCGCGACTTCCGGGTTGCCAGTTGGCAACCCAAGGGGTAGCCCTCCGGATAGCCATCTTCGCGCAACCTGCGCCCGATGCGTCCTTCCCAAGGTTCGGCAAAAAGGCCGATGACGCCCCTACCCACCTTGTGCATTACCCAGCCACCCGCTCCATCGTGAGCCCGTCCTACGACAATCTCAGGATGAACGGCTAACGCCTCCGCTGATGGTGAACTCCTTATGCCCGGGCATGGTGAGTTGGTCGGACACGCCCCCTTTCAAACTCTCCCCCATCCAATAAGGGGATATGACTGGCCCCTTCCCCGCAGAAACACCATCATTCTGGCGGAGGCAGGAATTCAAGGGGGTGGCGGCCTGCCTGCCAGGACAAAAATTGCCTCTACCTGGACAATCTAAAGACCCTGGCATACCCGCAGGGCCTTTTCATTCTCGTCTCACCTGGTCATCCCGTACTTTTCTGTCATTCTGAGCAGAGCGAAGAATCTAAAGTTCTTGCCCACATCGCTTTTCTTCGGTACTCGGACGAGGTCCCGGATGAGGGATTTCAGATTCTTCGCTTCGCTCAGAATGACATTTGCTGAAAATGAAAAGGCCCTGGGCATACCCGCCCCAGCGGTTACATATTTACGATACCCGTAGTATCATGTAAGCAATCGGGCAATCAAAGCTCCCAATGTCCCCTGGCGCGGCTAGCCAAGCAAGTCCGGTCGAGACGCCAGCTACCAATACCCAACCCACACACCGAGGGGCCCAACCATGACCGCCAATTCCGCTGCCGATATTCCCCGGGCCTATAATGCCGCGGAGGTGGAGCAACCCATCTACCAGGAATGGCTGGACAAGGGCTACTTCACCCCGAAAATTGACCCGGCCAAGTCTCCCTACTGCATCATAATGCCGCCGCCCAACGTCACCGGCGAGCTGCACCTGGGACACGCCCTGACGGCCTCCCTGGAAGACGCTCTCTGCCGTTGGCGCCGGATGCTGGGCGACTCCACCCTGTGGCTCCCCGGCAAAGACCACGCCGGCATCGCTACCCAGTGGGTGGTGGAGCGCCTGCTGGCCTCCGAGGGCGCCAGCCGCCAGGACATTGGCCGCGAGAAGTTCGAGGAACGGGTCTGGGAGTGGGTGGAGAAGTACGGCAACACCATCGACGAGCAGCACAAACGCCTGGGGGCGTCCTGCGACTGGTCCCGCTTGCGCTTCACCCTGGACCCCGGTCCGGTCAAGGCGGTGCGCACCACCTTCGTCAATCTGTACAACCGGGGGTTAATCTACCGCCACGAGCGCATCATCAACTGGTGCCCCCGCTGTTCCACCGCCCTGTCGGACCTGGAGGTGGAGTACGAAGAGCAGGACGGCAAGCTCTACCACATCCGCTACCCCCTGGCCGATGGCGGCGGGCATATAACCGTGGCCACCACCCGTCCCGAATCCATGCTGGGGGATACCGGGGTGGCGGTCCACCCGGACGACCCCCGCTACCAGGCCCTGGTGGGCCGGGACGCTATCCTGCCCATCATGGACCGGCGCATCCCCATCGTCGCCGACACTGCCATTGAGCCTGAGTTCGGCACCGGGGCTTTGAAGGTGACGCCGGGCCACGATGTGGTGGACTTTGAAATCGGCGAGCGGCACAATCTGGAAATCGTCAACGTCATCGGCTTCGACGGCCACATGACCGAGGCCGCCGGCAAGTATGTGGGAAGGGAGAGGTTCCAGGCCCGGGCAGATGTGGTTGCCGAGTTGGAGAGCCTGGGAGTGTTGGAGAAGGTCGAAGACCTGCGAAACTCGCTGGGCCATTGCCAACGCTGCGACTCGGTGGTGGAGCCCCTCATCAGCTTACAGTGGTTTGTCAACGTGGGTAGCCACGACACGCCGGGGAGCATCGCCAGCCGCGCCCACGCCGCCGTTGCCGACGGCGACATCCGCATCGTGCCCGAGCGGTTCGGGCGGGTCTACCTGAACTGGCTGGAGAACATCCGGGACTGGTGCATTAGCCGCCAATTGTGGTGGGGCCACCGCATCCCCGTTTGGTACTGCGCCAACTGCCCCGACCCTATCGCCTCGGTGGAAGACCTCGCCCAGTGTCCCAGTTGCGGCTCCACGGCCTTGACCCAGGACCCGGACGTGCTGGATACCTGGTTCAGTTCCGGCCTGTGGCCTCATTCCACCCTGGGCTGGCCCGACGACGCGGCGGACCTGGAATACTTCTACCCCACCGCCGTGATGGAGACGGGCTACGACATTCTGTTCTTCTGGGTCGCCCGCATGATTATCATGGGCCTGGAAAATACGGGCCAGGTCCCCTTCCGCACCGTCTATCTCCACGGCATGGTGCGCGACGCCCAGGGCGCCAAGATGAGCAAGACCCGGGGCAACACCATGGACCCCCTGGAGCTGGTGGACCGCTACGGCACCGACGCCCTGCGATTTGCCCTGACCACCGGCACCGCCCCGGGCAACGACCTGCGCCTCAGTGATTCCAAGCTGGAGGCGGCCCGTAACTTCGCCAACAAAGTCTGGAACGCCGCCCGCTTCGTGATGACCAGCCTGGAAGGGCGCAGCGAACTGGAGGGCTGGAGCCAGTTGCCCCAGTTGGAGCACCGGGAAGACCGCTGGATTGTCAGCCGTCTGGACCAGCTAACCGCCGAGGTGAACCAGTCCCTGGAAGACTTCGAGCTGGGAGATGCCCAGCAGAAGCTCTACGATTTCATCTGGAACGATTTCTGCGACTGGCACATCGAGATGGCCAAGGTGCGCCTCCGGTCCGGTGCGTCGCCATCGCCGCTACCCGTGTTGGCCCACGTGTTGGAGCGCAGCCTCCGGTTGCTGCATCCCTTCATGCCCTTCCTTACCGAGGCCATCTGGCAACGGTTGGTTTCCCGGCTCCCCCGGGAGGGAGATCTGCCCGAGTCCATTATGGTCGCTCCCTACCCCGTGGCCGCCGCGCCCCGCCAGGACCGGCAGGCCGAAGAGGAAATGTCCCTGGTGATGCAGGCCATCCGCGCCGTACGCAATACCCGCTCCCAGTTGCACATACCCGCCAACCAGCGCCTGGAAGCCCTGGTGGAGACCGACGGCCTTCAGGGCGTTATCGAAGAAGAGGCGGAGGTCATCCGCGCGCTGTCCCGGGTGGAACCGTTGCGTATAGTCGCCGGTGGTTCCGCCTCGGAAGGCCAGCTACGGGGTGTCACCCTGGTGGTGAACCCCCTGGTGGTGCGGCTTCTCCTGGAAGGGGTGGTGGACCTGTCGGCGGAGCAGCAGCGGCTGGAGCGGGAGTTGGAGAACTGCCGCAAGAACCTGGACCGGGTCCAGCGGCTGGTTGCCAACCCAGACTTTCGCGCCAAGGCCCGCGCCGAGGTGGTGGAAAACGAGGAGGAACGGCTGCGGTCGCTGACCGAGCAGCAGCAGCGGCTGGAAGAGATCCTGGTCCAGTTGACCGGCTAACGGCTCCCCCAACTACTTTAAGGATTTATAGATGTTCATTATGAAGAAACTATTCATTGTTCTGTGTTGTTTGACCCTGGGAGTATCCCTGTTGGCGGCCTGCGGCGGCGACGGCGACCCCACCGCCGCCCCGGCGGCCCCCACTCCTACGGAAGCTCCCGCCCCCACCGACGCACCTACGCCTATCCCGACGGAGCCGCCCGCGCCGACCGAGGCGCCCACGGCTGTGCCTACTGTGGCTCCCGTTCCTACGGAGGCCCCCACCCAGGCGCCTCCCCCTACTACGGCCGCGCCTCAGCCCACGGCTGCGCCGACGCTGGCTCCCACCGCTGCGCCCGTTCCCACGCCATTGGCCACCCTGGTGCCGGTGGATAAATCGAGCCCGCCCCACGTATTTATTGGCCGGGCCACTTTGGACGGCGTCCCCGTCCCCGACGGCACCTTGATTACCGCCTGGGTTGGCGATGTTGCCGTGGCCGCCGGCACCGTCAGTGGCGGCGCGGGCAAATTCCCGACCCTCCAGGTGTTCGGGGCCGGTCAGACCGTCAGTTTCAAGATAGGCGACCTGGACGCCAACGAGAGCTTTGGTCCCACCAGCATCGGCGGAGCGGACGTCTTGGTGTTGACCACTTCCCGCCCCTGATTCCCAAAAGGGGAACTCTCCCAAGCCAGGATTGAAGGACCGTTATCGTCCGCAGCGTGACCAAGAAGTACAGGGACAGGTACGTGCAACCGTGAGCAGCGAGTTGGGCATCATCGGTTTTCCCATAGGGCACTCCATCTCCCCGGTGTTCCAACAGGCGGCCCTGGACCACTGTGGCATCGACGCCACCTACCAGGCCCGGGAGGTGGCCCCGGAGCAGGTGGGCCGGTTCATCCAGGGGCTGCGGGAGTCCGGGTACCTGGGTATCAACGTCACGCTGCCCCACAAGGAGGCGGTGATTCCCCACCTGGACGAGGTGGACGAATGGGCCACCGAGGCCGGAGCGGTCAACACCATCGTCAACCGGGATGGGCGGCTCACCGGGCACAACACCGATGGCTACGGGTTTCTGCAGGGGCTGAAATACGGCGGCAACTTTGAACCCCGGGGTCGCCGGGTGTTGCTGCTGGGGGCCGGAGGCGCAGCCCGGGGTGTGGTCTTGGCCCTGGCCCGTGAGGGTGTGCAGGAAATAGTCGTCGCCAACCGCACCTTGGGCCGGGCTGAAGCCCTGGTAAGGGTGGCCCAGGGTCGGGGAGTGAGCAGCCAGGCCATCCCCCTGGAGTGGAACGAGCTGTCCCTGGCGGCGGTGCAGGCCGACCTCATAGTCAACTGCACCACCCTGGGTATGACCCACGGCCCGGACGCCTCCGCCAGCCCGCTGCTGCGGCACCAGATACCCCCGACGGCCTTGGTCTACGACCTGGTGTATAATCCCCTGGAAACGGCCCTGCTCCGAGAAGCGGCCCACGCCGGAGCCGGGACCCTGGGGGGGATCCAGATGCTGGTGCACCAGGGCGCGGCGTCCTTCGAGATGTGGACCGGCCAACCCGCCCCGGTGGAGGTGATGCTGGCAGCGGCGGTGGAGGCCATGCGGGCCAGGGCCCAGACGGAAAGCGCCTGACCCGAGCAGATTCTCTTCTCCGACTCTGGTTCGCCTTACTCCCGGGAAACCGGGCCAAAGAGAGGTATGCCATGTCTGATGTTCAGGTCGGAATTTGCCGGTGGCCCAGGTATGCCGTTATTCCTACGATGAAGTAGTGGACCACGGGATGACTCTCGGAGGAAAGCCATGACAACACCTTTGCCGGAGCCGCGACAAGAGGGTGCGGCTCCCGACGATCGGGTGGCGATAAGCCGCCGGTTCATTCAACACGCGCGGGAGGAACTTGAACGAGGCAACCGTCTCCAAGCCTCGGAGAAGACCTGGGGCGCGCTGGCCCAGGTCCTCAAGGCCATCTCGCAGGAGCGGAACTGGCAGCACCGGGGACACGACAACATCGTGGCCGCCGGAGAGCATATTGGGGTCGAGTACAACCACCCGGAGATAGTTCTGGCAATCAGTGAAGCGAACATGCTGCACCGCAATTTCTACGAGAATTTTGAAGACGCGGAGGAAGTCGGGCACACCATCGACCTGGTAGAGTCGGTGTTGCCGGATTTGGAGGCCATTCGGTACGCGCCACCCCGCCATTTTGTCATCAGCACCCCGCGACGACGGCGAAACGTATATTTGCTAACGAACAATGATAACGTAAAAATTGGCGATGAGTCGGCGGTCGGCTTCTCGCTGAATCATCCCCCCGACCTGAACGGAGGAAGTTAAGCCATGATTCGTTGGTTCACCGCAGGCGAGTCCCACGGCCAGGGATTGGTCATCATCGTGGAAGGAGTCCCGGCAGCCCTGCCCATGAGCGAGGACTACATCGGTATCCAACTGGCCCGGCGGCAGCGCGGCTACGGTCGGGGGGGCCGGATGCTCATCGAGCAGGACCGGGCCAGCATTATTTCCGGCATCCGCCACGGGTTCACCCTGGGCAGCCCCATCGGCATGACCTTGGAAAACAAGGACTGGGTCAACTGGCAGGAAGCTATGGCGGTGGAGTACGTTGAGAACCCCTCCCAGGAGGGCCGGAACCAGCGGGTCACCCGCATCCGGCCCGGCCACGCCGACCTGCCCGGCACCATCAAGTACGGCTTCAACGACGTGCGTAACTCCCTGGAGCGGGCCAGCGCCCGGGAGACCGCCGCCCGGGTGGCCGCCGGTTCCATCGCCATGGGGCTGCTGGAGGAGTTCGGCATCAAGCTGCACAGCCACGCCATATCCATCGGCGAGGTTTGGGCCAACCCCGGTGAAGCCATCGACTGGGACGCGGTGGAGGAATCGCCGGTGCGCTGCGCCGACCCAGAGGCCGCCACCCGCATGATGGTCGAGATTGACGCCGCCAAGGAGGCCGGGGACACCGTCGGCGGCACCGTGGAAGTGGTCGCCGAGGGCGTCCCCATTGGGCTGGGTTCCCATGTCCACTGGGACCGGAAAATCGACGCCCGATTGTCCCAGGCCCTCATGTCCATCAACGCCGTCAAGGCCGTGTCCATCGGCCCCGGCTGGGAGGCCATCAGCCGGCGCGGCTCTGAGTTCCAGGACGTTATCCTCCCGGTGACCGACCCGGAGAATCCCTGGCAGCGGGAGACCAACCGCTCCGGTGGCATCGAGGGTGGCATGACCACCGGAATGCCCGTGGTGGCCCGCTTCGCCATCAAGCCCATCGCCACCCTGCGCAACCCCCTGCCCTCGGTGGACCTGGACACCGGGGAGCCGGTGCAGGCCCACTTCGAGCGTTCCGACGTTTGCCAGGTGCCCCCGGCGGGGGTCATCGGCGAAGCGATGATGGCCCTGGTGCTGGCCGACGCCTTCATGGAGAAGTTCGGCGGCGACTCTATACCCGAGACCCGGCGCAACTACGAGGGGTACATGAAGACCATTGGCCCCCGCCGGATGTACGAGTAGGGGCTTATCCCCTCCAAGGTTGATGATGTGTGGCGCGTCAACGTTCACAAAGACAAAATTTCCATTTTGGTTTCTATCATTGGCGCTTTTGCCTCCGTGGCAAGTGTTACAATCCCACTTCTGATTTTGCCTCAGAATGCTCCTTGGTGGGCGATAGCACTTATCGTCGTATTTGTCCTGCTGATGCTCATAGCCATAATTTTGGTGCTTAAATCGGAAACTATGGTTCATGTGTACCAAATTGAAGACCAGCAGGGCATTCGTAACTACATGTTTCGTTGGATAAGGAATGGTGGACGGGTTGCCATTTGGACTCGCGACATGAGTTGGGTAAACGATGAAGAAATGCGGCAAATGTTACGCGACAAGGCAGAACGTAGGGAACTGATTATTTGCTTACCAGAAGAGATTGACAAAAGTACGGAGCTTGAACAGAGAGGCGCAGAAGTAATAGCCTATGACACATGGGAGGCCCCGGCCACCAGGTTCACAATAGTTAACTATGAGCAGGAAGGCTCTCGGGTAGCTGTGGGTAGGCGTCACGGTAATCTACACTTCATTCAGGAGTTTTCAGCGGGGGAGCATACCGCGTTTCATATGGCGCAGGACTTGGTAAGGCTGGTACGGGAGCAGAACAACACTCGTGAGCAATGAATTATTAGTCAGACCTGCGTTGGAGAAATCTTCGTCTGACATAAAGAATGAATGGGATCGGATTGCCCATCTCCGTCATCAGCAAATCGACAGTGGGAAAGACCTCAGCTTCAGATATGTCCTTGTTCCAGCAGTCTTGGAACTGCTACAGGGGTGCAGCCTCAAGAGCGTATTGGACCTTGGATGCGGCACAGGTGAGCTTACAAGGGAACTTGCAGCAGTATCTTCTGCGGTCATAGGGGTAGATTCTTCGGCGCACAGCATAGAAATTGCCGAAGAAACTTGCACCGAGTCCACCAATGTATCTTTTCACGCGGGCACGGTCGAAGAATTCGCTTGCCGATGGGCTGGCCCTCGATTCACAACTGCTGTTGCGAATATGACCTTAATGGCCTGCTTGAACTTGACATCGTTCCTTGAGGCTACCGCAAGTCTGCTTGCCCCAAGGGGATGTTTGGTAGCTACTATTACACACCCCTGGTTTTGGCCTTCTTATTGGGGATATGCCAATGCAGACTGGTTCAGCTATAACAAAGAGGTTGTTCTCGAAGCTCCCTTCAGAATTTCTACAGAAGTGACTAATTATGTTACTACACATGTTCATAGGCCACTGCTCTCTTACATAAACTCTCTATCACAGGCGGGCCTCCTAGTTGACAACATCCTTGAACCTTACCCAAACGACGCAATTCAAGCCCTGTACCCGGAGCAGTGGAGATTCCCTCGATTTCTTGCGTTCCGATGTAACAATAAACAGTTGGGATGAAAAGGCCCCACCAGGCCAACCCCCCGCTCCAGAAAACCAGTAATATATCTGGTGTTCCAGCCTCTAGGATTCACGGGCGTTGGAGATGAAGCGATGGACTTCGGCGTTTTTACCATGTTCACCGTCCGCGAGGGCGAAAGCCAACACGATGCCTTCCGGGAGTGGTTTGACATCATCCAGACGGCGGAAGAGCGGGGAATCGACACCTTCTGGATAGGCGAGTCCCACTTCCGACCGGAACGGGCGGTGATGGCATCCCCCCTGGTCGGGGCCAGCGCCGTGGCCGCCCGGACTCGGCGGATAAAAGTTGGGCTGGCGGTGCAGGTGCTTCCCCTGGCCAACCCCATACGCGTCGCCGAAGAAGCCGCCATCGTGGACCACATCAGCGAGGGCCGCCTGGTATTTGGTATTGGCCGCAGTTCCTTCCTGGAGTCCTACGAGGGCTACAACATCGACTACATCGAGAGCCGGGGCCGCTTCGCCGAGTCCCTGGAAATCATCCTCAAGGCCTGGGGCGACGAGCCTTTCTCCTACGACGGCGAGTTCTACCAGTTCAACAACGTGGACCTGGTGCCCAAGACCTACCAGAAACCCCACCCGCCGGTGCGGGTAGCCGTGGAGAGCACCGACACCTTTGCCCTTACCGGCAGCCTGGGATTCCCCATCTTCATCCGCCACCAGATGGAAATTCCCCAGCTTCAGGAGCTATTAGAGCAGTACCGGCAGGCCCGGGAGTTGGCCGGGTTCACCGGCCCCAACGATGTGATTTTGCAGATAGGGGCCTACGTGGGGGAGACCCCGGAGCAGGCCCTGAGAGACCCGGAAGAGTCCTCCATGCACCGCATCCGGGTTATCCAGCAGCACCTCCACCAGGCCGCCGACCAGGAGACCTACGAGCGCTTGAGCCGTTCCTCCAGCGTTACCTACGAGGAGCTATTGCAGCGCGTGGCCTTCGGCACCCCCGAAGCGGTGGTAGAGCGCATCCACCAGTACCGGGAGGAACTGGGCATAACCGGAGTGTCCTTCGACGTGAATCCCGGCGGGCAAATTCCCTACGATAAGGTGGCTAACTCGCTGCGGTTGCTCGCCGACCGGGTGATGCCGGAGTTCAAATAAAGGACCATCAGCGCCGAAGGCAGGTGAAAGCCGCGCCCCGTAGCGCCGGCCATGCCGCTCCCCAATTCAACATTTCCATCAACTGATGGGCCAGTTAGCCAGGTATGGACTCTGGACACGGTGCGGGACCGGGGCCGCTCTTCGCCGGAATGATGGTAGGCTCGGCCCAAATGCGATTGCCCTGCCCTCAAAGTGGCAATTGATAACCCACTGCCGGTCAGCGTATAATATTAGCCTAGAATTAGAATGGTTTTGCTCATCCCACCTGGAGGAGGACGATATGGTTGACGTTTTAACTGGGACTTTCACCGTCAAAGCCGGTCACGCCCAGATGCTCAAAGGCGGCGTAATCATGGACGTGGTTAACGCCGAACAAGCCAAGATAGCCGCGGAGGCGGGAGCGGTGGCCGTTATGGCCTTGGAACGAGTGCCCGCGGACATCCGCGCCGACGGTGGCGTCGCCCGTATGACCGACCCGTCCAAGATTTGCGAGATTATGGATGCCGTGAGCATCCCGGTAATGGCCAAATGCCGCATCGGTCACTTCGTTGAAGCCCAGGTGTTGGAAGCCCTTGGGGTGGACTACATCGACGAGTCCGAGGTGCTCACCCCGGCGGATGAGGCCCATCACGTCTGGAAACACGACTACAAAGTCCCCTTCGTCTGCGGGTGCCGCGACTTGGGCGAGGCCCTGCGCCGTATCTCCGAGGGCGCGGCCATGATTCGCACCAAGGGCGAGGCGGGCACCGGCGACGTGGTGGAGGCGGTACGGCACATGCGCGCCGTCCAGGACGAGATTCGTAAGGTGCGGAACATGCCCGATGATGAGTTGGTGGTAGAGGCCCGAAATCTGGGCGTCAGCCTGGACCTGCTGACCCAGACCAAGGAGTTGGGACGGATGCCGGTGGTCAACTTCGCCGCCGGTGGCGTTGCCACTCCCGCCGACGCCGCCCTGATGATGCAGTTGGGCGCCGATGGCGTCTTTGTCGGCTCAGGCATCTTCAAGTCCGGCGACCCGGCTCAGCGGGGCCACGCCATTGTCCAGGCCGTGACCCACTACAACGATCCCAAGATTATCGCCGAGGTTTCCAAGGACCTGGGGGAGGCGATGGTGGGCATCAGCGCCCGGAGCATACCGGACGCCGAATTACTGGCCCCCCGTAGCTCCTAAACGGCTCGCCCGCGCCAACTGGTCGGCGGTTAGTGATAGGGTGACGCCGGTAAACCCGGTAACGGATGTCGCGACTACAAGCCCCCCTGAGCATCCCTTCGCGAAGGGGGTCAAGGGGGCTTCTCTTTTGTGGGCCAAGGGGAGCCCGGAGGATGAGGATGGGGCAGACAGCGGCCCATAGCTCCCGTGGCCCGAGTAGAGGACGGTCCCGCAGCGCATTGGCAAGGCATGGAGAGGCCCAGCGATACCCCACTATAAAGATGCATCAAGGTAGCAGACTGGATTGAAGATAGGTGTCCTAGCAGTACAGGGAGACTTCGCCGAACACATTGCTATCCTGCGCCGAATGCGCGTGGAGAGCAGCGAGGTCAGACTCCCCCATCAACTGGAAGACGTGGATGGCCTAATAATTCCCGGCGGAGAGAGCACCACCTTGAGCCGGTTGATGAGCCTCTACGACCTTAGGGAGCCGGTTGCCGAAATGGTCCAGCGGGGCAAGGCGGTTTGGGGCACCTGCGCCGGCATGATTATGTTGGCCCGGGAGATAACCGAGGAAGACCCCATTCCCCTGGGCTTGATGGACATTGGCGTGCGCCGCAACGCCTTCGGTCGCCAGATAGACAGCTTTGAACAGGACCTGACGGTAGCCGGATTCCAGGACGGCCCCTTCCACGCCATCTTCATCCGCGCTCCCATCATCACCTGGATTGCCGATGGGGTGAAGGTGCTGGCCGTAGTGGGGGAGGACACCCCGGTGGCAGTGCAGCAGGACCGGATGATGGCCACCGCCTTTCATCCCGAGTTGACCAACGATACCCGTTTCCACCGTCATTTTATCAACCTTATTTCGGAGACGCCTGGGTAGCCGGGATAATGACTCAGACTTTTCAAATCAGCGACGCATTGCGCTGCCTGTTGATGCAGGCCCCTAGAGGTACCAACTGGGCCTGTTCCAGGGAAAGCTGTACCTCCAAGGGCAGCCCTGGCAACACCGTCCTCTGGAGAAAAGTCCTGACCCAGCGGAAGGACCGGGTGACCCTGGTCTGGTGGAAAGGCGTACGGCTGGGGGGCCTGGTATCCGCCAGGACGCGCAACGGCCAGAGGGCCTGGGAGGTTGACTACCTCTACCTGCCTGGAGAAGGCGCGGCAGGCGCATTCAAGGGCGCAACCCCCTCCGCCGGTGGGGAAGGCGCAGCCCTGGAACTCCTGGAAGAGCTAATCCAGGTGGTGGGTTGGCGCACTGGTGAGCGTATTTTCCTACGGCTCTCTCCAGAGAGTCCCATCATACCCCTGGCGCGTCGGGTCGGCTTCTTCCCCTACTTCCAGGAAACCCTGCTGGAAGGATGGGGAGGACGCACACCGTCCCCTGAAGCTGGGGCCCCCATTGAACTGCGGCAGCGTCGGCCCCAGGACCAATTTGCCCTCTTTCAGTTGTTTTCCGCCGCCACTCCGGCGCGACCGAGGGAAGTGCTGGGACTGACCTTCGACCAGTGGCATGACGCCCAGGAGAAACCCTGTAGAGACTGTCAAGAATTGGTGGCGGAACATCAGGGCCACCTTACCGGGTGGCTGAGACTCTCGCGCCGGGACGGGGCCACAGAAGGGGAACTAATGGCCCACCCGGACCGTCCGGAGTTGTTGCCCCACCTGTTGCGGGTCGCCTTGGCTCGTCCGGGCTGGCAACGCTGGTGGCTCCCGGACTACCAGGAACGGCTGGCTGAGCACCTACAGAGCAATGACTTTCAAGGGGTAGCCCGGTATACAATGTTCATCAAGACGGTGGCCGCGCCGGTCTCCAGTCCCGGCATGGCCCCAGTGGAGGCTTAGGTTGGCGACAGTGCGAGAGTTGGTCCAGGAAGAGTTGGAACAGTTGCTGCAGGTACTGCCCCCCAGGGTGGCCGAGGAGCTGCGCCAGCGGGATGACCTGGATTCCCTGCTTGAGGTGGTTCTGGACTTGGGCCGCAGGCCCGAGGCCCGTTTCCCCTCGGGCGACGCAACTCTGGGCAACCAGGAGATTAGTCGCGAACACCTGGACTACCTGGTACAGCGGGTTGGGGACTTTGGCGGCGACAACCGGGCCGGCATAGAACGCACCCTGCACCGCATATCCTCCATCCGCAACCGCAAGGGCCAGGTGGTGGGCATCACCTGCCGGGTGGGCCGCTCGGTGTACGGGACCATCCAGATAATCGAAGACCTGGTCTTATCCGGCAAAAACATCCTGCTGCTGGGCCGTCCCGGCGTGGGCAAGACCACCATGCTGCGGGAGGTTGCCCGGGTGCTGGCCGACGACGCCAAGAAGCGGGTGATCATCGTCGACACCTCCAACGAAATCGCCGGGGACGGCGACGTGCCCCACCCGGCCATCGGCCACGCCCGGCGAATGCAAGTGGCGACGCCCACCGAGCAGCACGGGGTGATGATTGAAGCGGTGGAAAACCACATGCCCCAGGTCATCGTCATCGACGAAATGGGCACCGAGCAGGAGGCCACCGCCGCCCGCACCATCGCCGAGCGGGGCGTGCAATTGGTGGCCACGGCCCACGGCAATACCCTGGACAACCTGATTATGAATCCCACCCTGTCGGACCTGATTGGCGGAGTGCAGACCGTCACCCTGGGCGACCAGGAGGCCCGTTACCGGGGCACCCAAAAAACCGTTCTGGAACGCAAGGCCCCGCCCACCTTCGACGCGGTGGTGGAGATTCAGAGCTGGGAGCAGGTGGCAGTCCATGACGACGTGGCCCACGTGGTGGACCAGTGGCTGCGCGGGTTCCAGATTGCCCCGGAACTGCGCCACCTGGACGAGTCCGGTGCGGTCAGCCGCGCCAAGGACGTAGCCCGTCGCAGCGAGAATACCCCGCCTCCCTGGTCTCCCGAGAACTCCAAGCCCCAGGCCTCCACGATGCCGGACCGGGGCTCCTGGAACCAGCCCTCCGGCCTGGAGCCCGCGACAGCCAACGGCAATGAGCGACGCCTAGACGCCAGTGTGTTCCTCTTCGGCGTCAGCCCGGACAAGCTGGAGACAGCCCAGGCGGAAACGGGGCTAACCATCGAAATTGCCAAGGAATTACGGCGGGCCACCCTGGTACTGACCACCAAGAACCACTACCGCCGGGGCGCGCAACTGGTGCGAGTCGCCGAGTCCACCGGGACCCCGGTATACGTTCTGCGGAAGAACACCATGAACCAGGTAATGGACTTCCTGCGCACCCTGGCGCGGGAGCAGGGGATGGACGTTAGGCCGTCCCGCCGGTCTGAGCCAGGCGGCGAAGAATCCACGTCCAACATAGACCAGGCGATGGAGGAAGCGGAGTCGGCGGCCCAACGGGTGGCCGGCGGCGAATTCAGCATCCAACTGAGTCCCCAACGGGCCTACGTGCGCCGCCTACAGCACATGCTCGCGGAGCGGTTCAGCCTGGCTTCCACCAGCCGGGGACGGGAGCCGGAGCGCTCGGTACTGATATACCGGCCTTAACGTTTCGATTCTGGTAAGACCTGGTTCCGAGTGCCCTTGTGAAACCGGGCGCCTCTGTGCTGTATAGTAGGCCGTGGTTAGTGTCGTGCAGTGAGGGGTAATTTAGTGTCGGTTCCTGTGTTTGTGTCCTTTGAAGGTGGTGAAGGCGCCGGGAAATCTACCCAAGCCCGGTTACTCCGTGAACATCTACTGGATGCGGGTATCCAGACAGTTCTGGTCCATGAACCCGGCTCAACCCAATTGGGTTGGCACCTACGAGAATACCTCAAGAGCAAGCAGCCACTAACCTACGCAGCCGAGCTTCTGCTGTTTGAAGCAGCCCGGGTCGAACTGGTCATCAACGAAGTTGAGCCTGCGCTAAAAAAGGGATTAACAGTCATTGCCGATAGGTTTGAAGCCTCCACTATTGCTTACCAAGGATATGGAAGAGGACTGGATTTAGACCTGATAGACGCCCTCAACGAGTTCGCCACGGGCGGAGTGCTGCCGGACATCACCTTACTACTGGACCTGGACCCGGAGGAGGGGCTGAGAAGAGTGGGGCACCCCCAGTTGTCCCTGGGGCTGATGCCGGACGAGGAAACTGCGGTGGGTCGCCAGGATGTGGAGGGACAGCGCCGCTTCGAGGACCAGCCCTTGGCCTTTCATGCCCGGGTGAGAAGGGGGTTCACCGACTTGGCCCAGGCCAACCCGGACCGGTGGGTAATTGTGGATGCCAGCAGGTCGGAGGAAGAGGTGGGGGCAGAGGTGTGGCGTCACGTTTTGCGGCGGCTGGAAATACCTGCCGACAGGCAGTAGCCTAGAAAAGGTGCGGCCCCTCCACAAAGGAGGGGCCGCCAACTTCGCAGCTTGAGTACCCGGCTGACTTAGTTGTCGGCTGGGACAGCGACCGCATCGACTTCAGCGATTTTGGCCGAGATAACCTGCTTCATCTGGCGTACCCGGGCAAGGTCAGGGTATATATTCCCTTCGGCCTTCCGGTCGAAGATCTTCTCGCCATCCACGAATACTTCCATAATGCTCTGTCCCCGAGGGGAAATGGACAAAGAAACATCGGGGCCGTAAGCCCTGAAGAACTCATTCGCCATCCACGTGGCGGTAGCGAGGTGCTGTCAAGGTACGCAGTAGGTGATCTCGACTTGGACTTTGCCTTCCATCCGGGTTCCTCCTTGAAAATGGGTAGAATAAGGTACTCCCCTATTGTAGCCTAATTCTGCCTCAAGTCAACTGAAACGCCAGCCCAGAGCAGTCGCATTTGGGCCGAGCCTACCGTCATTCCGGCGAAGAGCGCCCCCGGTCCTGCAACGTGTCTGGAGTCCATACCTGGTGAACTGGGGAGCTGGATTCCCGTTTTCGCGGGAATGACGGGGCCCCTGCGACCCAAAGGCAATAGCCCTGACTTTGAGGGACGGATTTGCCCGGGTGGCGCGGCGCCGGAGCGGTGCGCGCAGGACTTGAACGGGGTTGTCGAGGTACGGCGCTGCCCCCACTTACGGGGAAGCATTCCAGCGCCCTTTCGGGACGGCCCACCTACCCCCGGGGCAGTCCCAGCCCCCGGCTGGCGATGATGTTGCGCTGCACCTCCGAGGTCCCAGCGGCTATTTTATGGGAGAAGGCTATCATCCAATGCTCCTGCACCCTTCCCTTCAGGGGAGCCCACTTCTCATTGCGTCCCAGGCCGCCGTACATTCCCAGGACTTGCAGGGCCGCATTGGTGGCCCTCTGTAACGACTCGCTGCCGAATACCTTGCTCATGGAGGCCTCTTTGTTGGGCACCAGCCCCTGTTCCTGCATGTAGGCCACGTTATAGGCCAGCAGTCGGGCCGCCTCGCATTCGATGTAGCGGTCGGCCAGCAGGTTGCGTACCCAGGTGCGCGACAGGGGCTGACCGTTGCTGGCCGTGTCGTCGGCGAATCCCCGCACCTCGTCCAGCAGACGCCGCGCCATGGCCGAGTAGTCGATCCCCGAGCGCTCGAAGTCCAGCAGGGTGACGGCCACGTACCAGCCCCGGTTCTCCTCCCCCACCACGTTGGCCACCGGAACCCGCACGTTGTCGAAGATAATCTGGTTGAACTCGTGGCCTCCCGCCATGTTGATGATGGGCCTCACCTGAATGCCCGGGGAGTTCATGTCCACCAGAATGAAGCTGATGCCCCGGTGCCTGGGGGCCTCGGTATCGGTGCGGGCCAGGCACATAATCCAGTCGGCCCGATGTCCCAGGGTGGTCCAGATTTTGGCCCCGTTGATGATGTACTCGTCCCCGTCGCGCACTGCGCGGGTGTTGAGGGAAGCCAGGTCCGACCCGGACTCCGGCTCGCTGTACCCCTGGCACCACTGGATTTCGCCTCGGGCGATGGGGGGCAGGTGGGCCCGTTTCTGCTCCTCCGACCCGTGAATCATCAGGGTGGGGCCCAACATGCGGACGCCGAAGATGTCCCGTCCGGGGGCGCGGGCGTAGGCCAGCTCCTCATTGTAGATGGCGGAGCGCACCGGAGAAGCGTCCTGGCCCCCGTACTCCTGGGGCCAGTGCATGGTCAGCCAGCCCTTTTGGGCCAGCTTGCGGCGCATATCCGTGGTAACGTCCCAGTCCCACTCCTCTGGCCAGCGACCGCCGCCCTCCCAGTCGTCGGGTAACTGCTCCTGGACGAACTGGCGCAATTCCCGGCGAAAAGTCTGGTCTTCGGGGCTGAAGTTGAAGTCCATAGAAAAACTCCTGTGGGCCGCAGGAAGGTGGGATAATGAGGAAAAGGCGGCGACAGAAAAGCCTCGGCGCCAAGCCCGTGGGGACGGGATGGTTGACCGAGAGCCAATGGGATCCGGGGCCCTGATGCGGAAGCGCCGCTAGGTGCCTACGGACACGCAGGTTACCGTCCGCACCACGCCCTGGACGGTGTGGATGTTCTCCGTTACCAGATTACCCACCACCGTCATGTCATCCCCGGCGATGACGGCTATGATGTCATAGGGGCCGGTGACCACGTCCACCGTGTCAATACCTTCCAGTCCCCGCAACGTGTTAGCCACGTCCCGGGTCTTGCCTACTGCCGTTTCTACCAGAAGATATGCTTTGGTCGCCATGTGTCCTCCCTATGGAAGCTCCCGAGCATCGGAGCTGAAGCAATCGGGTCCGGGGCAATCTGGGATAATTCTACGGCCCCCCCGATACCCTGTCAATTGAGGGTATTTCGGAGCCGGGCCCTCTCGATTCTCCGGGTAGAGGCCAGGGTGTGCTATCGGGCAGGCCGCCCCACCCCTGGATGCCGGCCTCTACCGAACTGGCTCGCTGGGTAAGCGTGGATGAGTCCGGGTATAATAGAGCCATGACTGAACGCATGACAATCCTGGCCCAAGGAGTCCAAGAACTGGGCGTGTTGCTCAGCGAGGACCAGTTGGACCAGTTCCAACTCTACTATTCGGAACTGTCCCAGTGGAACCAGCGAGTCAACCTGACATCCATCATCCAGTACGAAGAGGTGCAGGTAAAGCACTTCCTGGACTCGCTGACTCTGTGCCTCGCCTGCCAGGGCGGCCCAGCCCCCGGCAGTCGATTGATAGACGTGGGGGCCGGGGCGGGCCTGCCGGGCCTGGCTATCAAGCTGGCCTTTCCCCATGTTCACCTGACCCTGGCGGACTCGGTGGGTAAGAAGACCGCCTTCTTGCGCCACCTGGTGGAGACCCTGGGCCTGGAGGACGTAGAGGTAATCACCGCCCGGGCCGAGGAGTTGGGGCAGAAGCCGGAGTTGCGGGAAAGTTTTGACCTGGCGTTGGCCCGGGGGCTGGCGAAAATGCCGGCGCTGTTGGAGTACACCCTGCCTTTCTGCAAGGTGGGGGGAAGGGTGGTGGCCTGGAAGCACGGGGGCATCGCCGAGGAGATAGCCAGCGCTCGGGAGGCATTGCGCATCCTGGGCGGGCGTTCCTGGCAGGCCCACCCGGTGGAAGTCACGGGACTTGCGGATAACCGCATTTTGGTGGTGACCGAGAAGGTAAAGCCCACCCCAGACCAATATCCCCGACGTATCGGCGTGCCCGCCAAGCAACCTCTGTAACCGATGCGGGACGCGTTGCCCGGCCACCGTAGGGCCGCACCCTGACCGATATGTTCAGGGGGGGAGAGCATGAGGTCTGACCGACCGTGGTAAGGGGGGACGGCTGTGCGTCTTCACTCCCGGAGAATTCAAGGCCCGTCCTTTGATTTGCCCACCACCCCTGGATTCCGGCGGAGTCCGGAATTACCCGTGGCCCTGTAAAGGGCAAGTCAGAAGATGCCCAGGACGATTGCAAAGTTGTTCGATTCGCGCCGTCCGCTCGGTTATGGCAGGACTCCAAGGTTGGAACTGTGGATTCCCGCTTTCGCGGGAAAGACGGGTTGGGGGCATAGTCCGCTGTATGGAAGGACTTTGCAATCGTCCTGAGAAGATGCCTCCATATTGTACTGGGAATGACGGTGGTAGGTGGTGTCCCGTCTACCTGCACAATTGAAAGACCGTGTGCCGGGATTGCGCTGCCCCGGCTGGCTTTGTATCATTTAGCAAGCTCACCGCAGGCCCGATATAAGGGGGAGCACCCCCTCAGGAGGATTCCTCATGTCCGTTATGGTCACCGGCGGCACCGGATTCATCGGCAACCGCATTATTCGCAAGCTGGTCGAGCGGGGCGAGGATGTGGTCTGCTTCGACCTGGCCCCACCCCGGGCCAACTTGGAGCCCTACCTGGACCGCATCCAGTTCTACCGGGGAGACATTACCCAGATGCCCCACCTGCTGGAGGCGGCAAATACCCACGGGGTGCACAAGATTATCCACATGGCCGCCCTGTTGCCGCCGGATACCGAGGACCGTCCCCACTTTGGCATGTTGGTGAACATCCAGGGCACCAACAACGTCTTTGAGACGGCCCGCTGGACCGGCATTGAGCGGGTGGTCTACGCCAGCTCCATCGCCGTCTACGGGGTCCAGGACACTTTCGGGGACCGGCCCATCAACGAGGACGACCTAGCGGCCCCCATCAACGTTTACGGGATGACCAAAGCCGCCAACGACTTCGCCGCCGGGAAGTACCGGGACCGTTACGGCCTGGACCTGCGGGGAGTCCGCATCTGCACCGTTTTCGGGCACGGGCGGGTTACGGGTATGACCGGCATGATTGGGGGGCTGATGATGTCATTGCCCGCTATCGGCCAGCCGGTCAACATGGTCTTCGACCCCAGCGAACCCTCGCCGATGATTCATGCCGAAGACGCCGCCGAGATGTTCGTCAACGTGGCCTTGAGCGGCAGCCTGAACCACAATATCTACATCAGCGGGGGGCACCTGGCGACCATCCAGGATATGGCTGACCTGGTGCGGGGCATCATCCCCGACGCCCAGATTACCACCGGCGACCAGCCGGTGCCCCACGTTTACCTGGTGGACAACAGCCGGATGCTGGCCGACGTGGGCTACGAAATGCCCCCGCTGCGGGTACGGGTGTTGGAGCATATCAACGACGCTCGTCGGGAGGCGGGTATGGAGCCCATTGCGGGCTGACGGCGGAAGCCACCGGAGAGAGAAACGGGCTTCCCGCTCGCATATTGGCCCACCACCGTAAAGTCGAGGACAAATATCGAGGCGTCGGGCCTACCTAATAAATAGGCCCGACGCCTCATATTACGGGTATCGTCGGATTGACGTCCAGCTACATCTCAAATCTCCATCCGCCAACGGACGCCGCAAGGTATCATCGCAAGAGTATTGGGGAAGAGGAGATGCAGTCAGCTACCTGGGGATGGTTACTCCCGGTGCAGGTCCTCCGGGTCTAGGACTCGGAAGCCAACGCCCAGTTTTACCTGGTACCAGGCCACCTGGCCGTCCTGGATGTGCCCGCGTATTTCCTTAACCTCAAACCAGTCCAGCCCCTTCAGGGTCTGACCGGCGCGGCTAACCGCTCCTTCGATGGCCTGCTCCAGTCCCTCGGAGGAAGTTCCCACCAACTCCACAACTTTGTAAGTGTTTCCAGTAGTCATAGTCGCCCTCCTTATTCGGTCCCTTATAGGACCATTTCTTACGCAATTTGTCGCCCAGCCGGCCGGTACTGCCCTCCAACCCTTGGGGCCCGGCTCGCCGGTGAATCTAACTCACAAATATTACCCGCCAGGGAGTATCAACTCTGACGATATTCGCAGTATCCTCTCGTTACGGTCGCGTAATATGATATATTCTATATCAAGTTTCGTAATAAAACAAGGGTTTCGTGAGGGTTGGCTCGGTCCTCCAACAGCGGCGCCTAAACTGGTCCAAAACCCTGTCGGTATGGGCAGGGTCTTGGAATTCTCCGGACCAAGGCCAAGGGGCGCTTTCAGGCAGGCGCCCCTACCGTCATTCCCGCGGAGGCGGGAATCCACGGGTGGAGGCCTGTGCTGTCTGGGGACTTTAGGCCATTCGCTCCGGTCACAGTGAGAATCGAAAGACCCTGGGTATGGCCCCGCCCCCAACCCGAGGCGGGATTTTGGGTTATAATGGGGCAAAATGTTGTTGGATAGACCCGCATGTCGGTAGTGGAGCAAGGAGGGCGACCATGAGTGTAGCCATTGGATACGTGCCGGGGGCCTTCGGCCAGGGGGGAGACAACCCCGACTTTCTGCGCCAGTTGGTGGAGGTGGGGGACAAGTACGAGTACGACTCCCTGTGGCTCAGCGACCGGATCGTCAGCAACCGCTTCAGCCTGGAGCCCATGATCGCCCTTTCCATGGTGGCCGCCTACTCGGACCGGCTGAAGTTCGGCACCAGCGTGCTGGCCCTGCCGCTGCGCAATCCGGTGGTGCTGGCCAAGCAAATCGCCACCCTGGACTACCTGTCCCAGGGCCGTTGCTTTCCGGCGGTAGGCTTGGGCCAGGAAGACCCGGAGGAGTACGAAGCCTGCGGCGTTCCCAAGGGAGACCGGGCCCAGCGCACCGACGAAGCCATCGTGCTCATGCGTCGACTGTGGGAGGAGGAGAGCGTCACCCACGAGGGCAGGTTCTTTACCTGCCACAACGTCAGCGTAACCCCCAAGCCCTTCTTCAAGCCCTCGCCGCCGGTCTGGATTGGTGGCCGGAGCCACGCCGCCGCCCGGCGGGTGGGCCGGGTCGGCGACGGTTGGTTGGTGTCCAGCGCCACCCCCGACGAGGTGCGGGAAGGCCGGGACATTCTGTTCGATACGGCGGACAAGTACGAGCGGGAGATAGAATACGACCATGTGGGCGTGCTGCTCGGTTACTACATTTCCTCGGACCGGGAGCAGGCAGTCGCCAAGGCCCATCAGTTCGTTACTCGCCATCGGCCCGACGCCTACTTTACCGAATACAGCGCCGTGGGCACCACCGAACAAATTGCCGAGATGATTCAGCGGTATGCGGATGCGGGAGGGCAGAAGTTCGTGGTGCGCCCCCTGTGCTCGGGGGACGAGTCTATGGAACAACTGGAAATAATGGGCGAGGAGATTCTGCCCCGGTTTCATAACCGGTAGGCAGGGATATGATAGACGCTGCAAACATCCAAGCAATGGCCGCCTTCGGCGCAATGCTGCTGGCCCAGTTAACCCTGATGGGGGGCTGGACTTGGTGGCTGGTGCGCAACAGTGAGGGAAGCCTGCGGGAAGAAATGCGCCGCAATCACCGGGAGTTGCTAACCCTGCTGCAATACTACACCCACGGGGAAGACGGGGCCGCGGTGTTTCACCGACTGCCCGACGGCGCCGGCAATTAACCGACGGTTGAGAGTCAAGGTACTTGGAGAACAACCCCTTGGCTCCCTAGTAGACGATGATGGAGCGGTGAAAAATGACCTCTAGCACCCAGCCAAAGACGGTGGGCGAGTTGCGCCAAAGCGGTTACCAGGTGGTCCCAATACGGGAGGAATTGCGTCAGAACCTCATAGCCAAGATACGGGCCGAAGAGATTGTCTTCCCGGGCATTATCGGCTTTGACGATACGGTAATTCCCCAGTTGGAAAACGCCATCCTGGCGGGGCAGGACATAATCCTGCTGGGGGAGCGGGGCCAGGCGAAATCCCGGCTTATCCGCAGCCTGGTCAACCTGCTGGACGAATACATACCCAAGGTGGCCGGGTGCGAGATTAACGACGACCCATACCGTCCCATCTGCCGGGCCTGCCGCGACCTGCTGGCCGAGCGGGGGGAGGATGTCGAGATTGAGTGGGTCCCCCGGGAGGAGCGGTACTCGGAGAAACTGGCTACGCCCGACATATCCATCGCCGACCTCATCGGCGAGATCGACCCCATCAAGGTGGCCGAGGGCCGGCACCTGTCCGACGAACTGGCTATCCACTATGGCCTGGTGCCCCGCACCAACCGGGGCATATTTTCCATCAACGAGCTTCCCGACCTGGCCGAGCGCATCCAGGTGGGCCTGTTCAACCTGATGGAAGAGCGGGACGTACAGATTAAGGGCTACCGGATACGCTTGCCCCTGGACGTTTACGTGGTGTCCACCGCCAACCCCGAGGATTACACCAACCGGGGACGCATCGTAACGCCGCTGAAGGACCGCTACGGCGCGCAGATACACACTCACTATCCCCGGGCCATCGAAGAAGAAATCGCCATCATGGACCAGGAGCGGGCCCGCTTCCCGGACGACGAAAACGTCGTAACGCCCCACTTCATCAAGGAAATCCTGGCCCAACTGACCATCCAGGCCCGCCAGAGCAGCGAAATCAACCAGCGCTCCGGCGTGAGCGTAAGGGTTTCCATCAGCAATTTCGAGACCCTGCTGAGCAACGCGGTGCGCCGCGCCATTCGCCACGGCGATACCTTGGTCTGTCCCCGTATCAGCGATCTTCCCTACATTGTCGCCTCCTTCGGCGGCAAGATAGAGCTGGAGACCTTTGAGGAAGGACGGGAAGGGCGGGTTATGGAGGACCTCAGCAGGCGGGCGGTGCTGCACATTTTCGGGCAGTATTTCGACGTTGCCGAATTGGAGGGGATTGTAACCGCCTTTGATTTGGGGAACGTGGCGGAAACCGGCAGCGAGAAGAGGGCCTCGGAATACCCGGAGTTGGCGCGCCAGGTGGATGGCCTGGCCGAAGCGGTGGCGCAGTTGACCGACGACCAGCGACCGGAGGTGGTGGCGTCGGCGGTGGAGTTTGTCTTGGAAGGGCTGCACCTCAGCCGCCGTCTCAACTGCGAGCGCACCCCGGTGGGCTACCGTTACCTGCGCAGCTAACGGTGTAGGGAAGGGTACCACCGTTAACGAGCTTTAATTACAATAGGTTATGTGGGAATAACCGACCTACAAATTCGCTTTGTCCTCCCACTTGCTGAGTAATGGAGATGCTTAAATGGCTTTGGTACGTGGACACTACCTGGAATCTGCATCTTGGGAAGACCTTGTTTCCGTCGCGAGCAAGCAGCCAGCGTCATTGGCTGAGAGCTTCAGTATGGCCCTTGCTGCTATAACCGAGGCCAGAGGGCAAGGCCACCTCACCGACCAGGAGGCGGACGTTCTAGTTAGAGAGGTTGTGGCTGTAATGGTGGGTGTGGAACTAAATAACGTCATTCTCTCAACATTTGCCCGTCAGACAAAGGGCATTATGCCAGCGCGCGGCTTTTATCCACACCATACATGGAGCCTCTTTGCGCCCACACTATTGTAGGGGTAAAGCTCATGGCGAGTGAAGAAGCAGGGCCAGCCAACCTCTCTGATGAACGCGCTAGAAGGGAAAGGAACGACGCGTCTGAAAGCGTAGAAAGTCGAAGTGGTCGGTCCGGAGAGTCTTCCTTCCCACCGGAAATCCTGGAAAACCTGCCGGAAGACCAAAGAGCGAATATCGAACAATTCTTCGGTAGCGCAATGTCCATGACAGTGGGCATGGGTAACCCTATTGCCGCAAAGATTACCCCAGAGCACATTACTGACATCATTTCGCTTTCAAGTCGGACTGCCGACCTAGATTACGGCGATAGGCGACACTCTCGAATGGTTATATCAGTAGTAGTCGGTTTCGCGTTGGTTATCTTAGTAGCGTTTGGTGCTTTCCTGGCCTTTATGAAGTCCAATGAGTTACTCGTGGAACTGATTAAGATTGGCGCTGCTCTAGCCGGAGGCTTCGGTGGCGGGTACGGCGTGGCATCTTGGAGACGGAGATAACCGTCCTCCTGAATCCGGAATTGCAATAGACACTCTTGCTTAGAGGTAGCGCCTTTAATGGCCACCTTTATGTGCCCCGCAGATACTCCAACGCCTTGTCGATGTTCTTTTCGGAGTGACCAGCCTGCTGGTGGGCCAGCCGGAATAGGTCCCGCAATACCCGGTAGTTGGACTGCCCAGGGATGACCAGCAGAGTTTCTTCCGTCTGTCCGGCGTCGTTCTGCAACTCCAAGCGGTAGGTGGCTAAGTCCAGCTTGAAGCTATTGGATAGGTCCCGCAGGGGCTGCCACGAGCAACTCCGCAGAGGCGCCCAGCTTGAAATAACCAGGGAGACATCGGGAAAGGCGACTGCGTAGGCGTGCTCTTGGCCCTCGACTTCCTCCCAAGCCAATTTTCCTTCTTGGGACTGCTGAAGCAGTTCATTGCACAGTTGGTCCATTCTTGATTCAGTCATTTCTATTCTCTTAGGGTAGAGTAGGGCGAAGAATTCCAGCGAATTAGGGCGGGCCAAGTAGGATTCATGCCCGCCGGAGATATTCAAGGGCCTTGTCTATCGTTCCATCAATGTCGGACATCTGCCGCCGGGCAATGTCATGAATCTCTCGCAATGTCTGGCCGATGGGATAATCACGGTAAGAGCGAAGAGATTCAACCTTCTCCCCCACTCCGTTAATTAGGGTGAGTTCAAAAATGCCAGTCCCTTGGTCTTTGATTAATAGCGATATATCGGGGAAATGCACACCGTAAGATTCCCCGACACCTTCGCTCCACTGTATCGTACCGCCCTTGGCGCTACGCAATAGCTGTTGCGCTAATTCTTCCATCTTGGATTCTGCCACGTCAATTCTCCATCAGGTGGATTGCTGCAATTGACTTTCGATCTCTGCTAATGATGCCTGGCTCTCGGACAATCGGTAATTAAAATTGGGCACTATTCCTGGGGCGATGACGCCCCCCGCACTTTCCACTTCGGTTTCAATCTGCAGCAGCCTCGAAACCACTTCTTGAATAGCGGTCCGATGTTCATCGGACAATAGCGGATGTCTAATTCTAATATCCACCAGCATCCGGCGTAGTTCTGGATAACGGTCCCGGGCTCGATTCCATTCGCCGTTCCTATGCAGTTCTTTGAGCCCCTCGATTCGTTCACTAACCCGAGTAAGAGTCATGCCCGCCGTTTCTCGGCTGACCGCCCGGTGGGTCTCTTCTGCCGCTTCTCTTGCGGCCCTGGTCTCGCCCCGTAGCCGGAGTATATGCCATATTGCAAAACCCAGCCCAACGAGGGATATGACAACCCCGGCAAGGCTCGCTATACTGCCGGCGTCACCGAGCATCTGGTGGATTCGATAGCCACTCCATACATCAATTCTAGCACATCCCCACTGACAACCTCCCCTTGACCCCGATTCCACCTCCGCCTAAAATAGAACCGGTGTTCCCATTACGTCCATTAAGGTGGGTGAACTATGGCCGAGGCCGAGGTACAGGAAATACGCTGCAAGACCCTGCTGAACCGGCTGAATATCCCGACTTTTCCCTTCCGCTGGACTCTCAACCCCTATCGGGGCTGCCGGCACGCCTGCACCTATTGCTACGCCCGTAGCACCCACGAGTTTTGGGGAATGGACGCGGGCCAGGACTTTGAAAAGCGGGTGTTCGCCAAGGTGAACGCGCCGGAGGTGCTCCGTGAGGAGTTACGGCGTCCCAAGTGGCGCGGCGAGGCCATCGCCATCGGCACCGCCTCAGACCCCTATGAACCCGCCGAGGCCCAGTACGGACTGACCAGGCGAATCCTGCAGGTGTTGACCGAATTCAGGAATCCCGCCTCCATCACCACCAAGGGCGTGTTGGCCCGGCGGGACGTGGACGTGCTGCAAGAGCTCTACCGGGTGGCCGACGTCAAAGTGGTCTTCAGCGTCGGCAACATCGACGAGGCGGTGTGGAAACAGACCGAGCCCGGCACCCCCAACCCAATGGCCCGGCTGGAAGCGATGCAGTTCCTGGTGGAGAGCGGAATTCCCGCCGGTGTGATGATGGCCCCCCTGCTACCCGGCATCTCCGACGGTTGGGAACAAATCGACGCCGTGGCCCGTGCCGCCGCCGACCATAAGGCCCAATTTCTGGGAGCCAACGTCCTGTTCCTGAAACCGGGCTCCAAGGAGTGGTTCATGCCCCTCATCCGTGAAGCCTATCCCCATCTGCTGCCCGGTTATACCAAGCTGTACCGGAAGACCACCTACGCGCCAAAGGAGTACACCGAGAAGGTGTTGGAAGTGGTGGACGACGCTCGGGTGCGGTGGGGCCTACCCTTCAGCATCCCCGCCAAGAAGCTCAAGTCCAGGCAGCAGCAATTGGAGATGGCCCTCACTGCCTGATGGGGCCTTCGCTCAGTTGAGGGAACCGGACTTGGTCAGTTGTCCGGTGACCATGTACCTGACCCGCTTGGCTATGTTGGTAGCCCGGTCGGCGATGCGCTCCAGGTCATGGGCCGCCCACAGCAGGTAGGTGGCCCGCTGGATGGTCTTGGGGTCCTGCAACATGAATAGGAGCAACTCCCGGTAGACCTGGTCGTAGAGAGCGTCTACCTCATCATCGTCTTGGCGCACCTGATTCGCCTTGACCACGTCCCGGCTAATCAAGGCGTCGATGCTGTCCCGCAACATCACCGTAGCCTTCTCCGCCATCCGGGGAATGTCTATCAGGGGCTTGAGGGTGGGCTCTTCGCCAATCATCAGGCTTATCTTGCCGATGCCTTCGGCATAGTCCCCCATGCGTTCCAGTTCCACGCTAACATGCAACAGGGTAACGATGGCCCTCAGGTCTCCGGCCATAGGCTGCTGGGTGGCGATTAAATCGATGCAGCGGTCCTCGATTTCGTACCGCTTCCGGTCAATGTAGTCGTCCTCCTGTACAATCTGGCGGGACTCTTCCAAGTCTCTCTCTTTCAGGGCTTCAACCGAGCGCACAATCGCTTTTTCCACAACCTCCGCCAGGGAAACTACTTCCTGTTGGAGTTGGGTCAGTTGACGGTCCAAGTCCGCTCTAAGCATCTCTTGCCTCCTTAACCTGGAGTGCCCCGATGGTAGGCCCGAGTCCGTCGCCGATTGACCAAGAATGGTTAGACCTGACGCCAGAAGGGAGCGCGCTCACGCTGCGGCTCCAACAGGTGCTCTTCAAAGGGCTTGGGTTGGTAGGACGAAGTATCAGGCAGGGAGTACCCAATTAGTTCAAAAACTTGGGGGTTGGTGTAGTAACCATTGTAACACTGGCGCACCAAGGTTTCAAAGAAAGAAGTGTTGGATGCTTCTACTTCCCGTAAAGCCCCGTCCTTAGCCTCGTCGGAAAGCTCCTGAAAGGACGCATTTCCGTGACGAACACCAGCAATATCAATCTGGGCCAGCCCATCGGTGAACAGCCGCCTCTGCTTGGGGTCGTCGGTCACCGCTTGCTCCACAAAGTCCGCGATACCCAGGTCACCGGCCCCGGGAAGCTGTCCTTCGGCGGGAATGATTCGGTTGAGGGCCGCCGTCAAGAGTTGCCGCTGATGGTCGGCAAACAGTTGGTTGCCTGTGGTCATGGTCTACAAAACCTCCGATGCTTCTGCAATGCTATGGTTGGATTTCGCGGGGCTGCCTAGCGGGGGATGATGGGCAGGACGATGTGCGAAGGGTAGGTGTCCGAGTGGTAGACCGTTTGCTGGGCGGCTTCCAGTCGAGTGTCCTGTCCCAGGGGCGCTCCAGTGTTGGGGTTGCGGTCGAAGCGGGGGAAATTGCTGCTGGAGACCTCCACCCGCAGTTGATAGCCCGCCTTGACCACGTGGCTGGTGGCCCACAGGTCGATGGTGTACTCGTACACCCGTCCCGGCTCGATGAATGACGGCTGGCCTACCGAGGTGCGATAGCGGGCGCGGACGATCCCGTCCTGCAGGTTTTGGGCGTAACCGTCGGGCCTCACGTCCACCAGCTTGGCGGTAAAGTCGGTGTCCGGCGCGCTGCTGGCAGCGAAGAGACGCATCTTAATGGGACCGGTAATTTCCAGGTCCTTTTCCAGCGGGTCCGAAGTGTACACCAGCACGTCCTGGCGGTCCTCCACCGCCCCTTGGTCGGCCACGCCATAGGGAATGACCAGGGTGTTGCCGCCCATGGTCGGGGCCGGGTTCTCCGGATCGTAAACGTAGGTATCCGATGGCTCGTCCCCCGGCGGAATGGTGGAGAGGGCGCCGGCGCCGTGGCGACTGTTGGCCGGCCCGGAGGCGTGCAGGTAGTAGCGAGTATAGTGGGTGCGGGCCAGGGGCCACTCGTTTTCCTGCCGCCAATGGTTGTCGCCCATGACGAAGATGTAAACCGGCGGCTCGTCCATGATGCCGGTGTCGATGTCCTTGAGCCAGTAATCGAACCAGCGCAACAGGTAATCGTGCAGTTCGATGGCGGCGTTAACCCCGAAGTCGATGTCCCCCGCGCCGCCGGTGGTCGGCTCGGTGTAGGGGCGGATGTGCGCCCAGGGGCCTACCAACAGGCGTTGATTGCGCCGCGCCAGTTCGTTGCCGCCCCTCTCTCCGATGGTCTTGAAGGCATTCAGCGCCCCTTCCAGGAAGATGTCGTACCAGGAGCTAACGTGGAACATGGGCACCTTGATGCCTTCCAGGTGACGCAGCAGGTTAATCTGCCACCAGTAAGGGCCGTCCAGTTCTTGGTCGAAATACTCGTGGAAGTAGGGAGCAGTCTCTTTGAGCCGCTCAATCCAATCTCGCAGCGGCAAGTGCCGGAACCACTGGTCACTGAGGGGCTGGGCGAAATTGCCCGGGGGCAAAACGTACTCGTCCATCTGGGCCAGCAGGTCGGCGCGGCCCTGGCGCTCCAGGGTGTTGCGGCCCTTGAAGATGGCGTAGGGCACCATCCAACCCCACTCCATGGCTCCCCCGGTATGGTAGACCCAACTCTGGTGGAAGTCCGACGACGCCGAGACCGGGGCCATCGCCTGCAAGTGGGGCGGCAGAGGATTGTTGGTGGCCAAAGTGTACTGGGTGGCCCCCAGGTAAGACTGCCCCGTGGTGCCCACCCGTCCGTTGGACCAGGGTTGGCGGGCGGCCCATTCCACCGTGTCGTAGCCGTCTTGGACTTCCTGAAAGAGGGGATCGTAGTTGTCCCCCTCGGAGTCGAAACGGGCGCGGCAATCCTGGCTCAGGATGACGTACCCATTCTTGGGGAAGAACCAGATGGAATGGTCCGGGTTGTCGGCGTAGGGGTCCTTCCAGTAGGGCCCGCGGTTGATGAGCACCGGGAACCGACCTGGAGCGTCGGGCCTAAAGACATCGGTGGCCAGGCGCGTGCCGTCCCGCATGGGGACCATCACGTTGCGTTCACGAACTACGTTGAATGTTTGCTGCTGTGTCATGGTTGCACCTTATTCCGGGGCTTGGGGTTCAGAGGCGAGGGCCCTTCGTACAGCCTTCGCCAAGGGGAATAGGGAAACTCTATTGTTAATTCCTTGGGGAAATTCGCCAGAAAATAGCCCTTCCCTGCATAGAAAAAACCAAATGAATGGGAGGCGAAAGGGGTTGCCACATAATACCCTTTGGATATAACTACGTCAACCGACGCCATTCCAGGCCAGGGTCTTTCGATTTTCCGCGCGGAAGCTAGGCAGGCTCTTGGGTCGGACTTCCTTGGCTATCATTCTAGGAGCTAGCACTCCTGTCATTCTGAGGAGCTTGCGACGAAGAATCTAAAGTGCTCCGGTTGCAAAAGAGGTTAGGCCACCCACCACCTTAGATTCTTCGCTCCGCTCAGAATGACAATCGAAAGACCTTGAATCCCGCCGTCTCGCTAATCGCTACCACTCTCCCGCCGCAGGTCCGTGGCGGCGAAAACCAGGATGAGCAGCGGGCTGGCGACCCACGCGGCGATGGAGTGAAGAGCCGTTCCCAAGGAAGCCTGGTGCGATATGAAGAAAACCAAAACCTCGGCGTAGACTACAGCCAGCGCCAAGGAGCCGTATGCGGTTAGATTGGTTTCCCTATTCTCGCGGGTCGGGTCGCTATCGGGTCCCTCTCGGTCCAGGCGACGCTTACGGGTGAAATTGATCATCAGGGCTACAACTATTGCTCCAACCATGAGAAGGAGAGCAAAGATGCCGAGAGGGGCGCAGTAGACGCTGAAACCGTTTCCCAGACAGGCTGGGCTGACCAGTCCAATAAGGGGTGGCCAGTCGCGTTGGAAGAGTCGCAGGACTAAGATTAATGAGTACGGGACGTCCAGCGGCAGCGCCTCTAAGGCCGAGAGGCACAGTCGCAGGAACCATTCAACCAGGGCTAACAGGGCCATCACCAGGAAGAACTTCCCAAGCCCACGACGTACATTCACCCTTCGCAATACCATCGCTCCCTGCTTCAATTCGGGCCGTGTGGCGCCCTTGGGGTCTCTTTTGCAATCGGAACCCTCTTCGGGCCATTATAGCCGCGCCAGCCACCTCATGTTTCCTCACTTGCTCGACAAAAGACCATTGACCCTTTGGCGGCGGGTTCCGCATCTCCTTGACACGCCCGGATTTACCTGGCTATATTCGTTACCAGCCAGGCCCTTGGAGCAATTTATGACTAATTCGCTACCCACGCGTTTGACCATCGGCGACCTGCTGGACCGCCAGGCGGAGCAATTCGGGGACAATGACGCCCTGGTCCACGTGGATTGGGATGTGCGGTATACCTACCGGGAGTTTCGCGCCGAGTGCGACCGAGTGGCCCGGGGGCTGATGGCCCTGGGCATCAACAAAGGTGACCACGTGGGAATCTGGGCCACCAACTACCCAGAGTGGGTGGTCGCCCAGTTCGCCACGGCCAAGATTGGCGCGGTGCTGGTAACGGTTAACCCGGCCTACCGCACCCACGAACTGGAATACCTGCTGCAACAGTCGGATGCCGCCGCCCTGATGCTCATCGGCAACTTCCGCACCTCGGACTACGTGGCCATGCTCAACGAGGTGGTGCCCGAGTTGGCCGGCTCGTCTCCGGGCCAGTTGCGTAGCGAAAAGCTGCCCCACCTGCGCAATGTCATCTACATTCCTCCCTATGTACCAGCCGAGGGGGAATGCCCGCCAGGAATGTGCGCCTGGGACGATATGCGGGCCCGGGGCGAGGAAATCAGCCCCGCCGCCCTGGCGCAACGGCAGGGGGAATGCCACCCGGACGACGTCATCTGCATCATGTACACCTCGGGGACTACGGGCAACCCCAAGGGGGTCATGCTCACCCACCATAACCTGGTGTCCAACGCCAGCTACGTGGTGGAGGGCCTACGTTTTACCGACGAGGACCGGCTCTGCATCCCCGTGCCCTTCTACCACTGCTTCGGCTCCTCCATCAGCACCCTGGGTTGCGTCACCCGGGGGTCGGCTATGGTGGTGCCCTCGGAGTACTTCGACCCGGGCAAGACCCTGGTGGCGGTGGAGCGGGAGCGTTGCACCGCCCTCCACGGCGTGCCCACCATGTTCATCGCCCAACTGGAGCGCCCGGACTTCGACGGGTTCGACCTCGGCTCCCTGCGTACCGGCATCATGGCCGGTTCCCCCTGTCCCATCGAGGTCATGCGCCAGGTTATCGACCGCATGGGGGCCCGGGAAATGACCGTGGGCTACGGGCTGACCGAGGCATCGCCGGTGATTACCCTGACCAGCTCCGACGATACCATCGAGCGGCGGGTGACCACGGTGGGGCCGGTGATACCCCAGGTGGAGGTGAAAATCGCCGACCCGGAGACGGATAGCGAGGTGCCTCCGGGGGAGCAGGGCGAGCTCTGTTCGCGCAGTTTTATGAACATGAAGGGCTACTACAAAATGCCTGAAGCCACCGCCGCCGCCATAGATGCCGAGGGTTGGCTGCATACCGGGGACCTGGCGACGGTGGATGCCGACGGCTACTACAAGATTACCGGAAGGCTCAAGGACATGATTATTCGCGGCGGGGAAAATGTCTACCCGCGCGAGATCGAGGAGTTTCTGTACACCAACCCCAAGGTGGCCGACGTTCAGGTTATCGGTGTGCCGGACCAACGGTTCGGTGAGGAGATTATGGCCTGGGTGATGCTTAAAGCGGAGCAGGAGGCCACCGAGGAGGAAATCAAGGAGTTCTGCCGGGGCCGGATTGCCCACTATAAGGTCCCCCGCTACGTCAAGTTCGTGTCCGAATTTCCCATGACGGTTACGGGCAAAATCCAAAAGTTCGTCATGCGGGAAATGTCCATCCAGGAATTGCAACTGCACGAGGCCGCCAGCGTGGAAACTGCGTAAACCTCGCTCCCAGGGTGGGCGGCCAACCCTGGTTCAGAGACTCTCGGCCATGCGATAGGTGGGACTCAGGAGCAGGAACAGCGTATTAGCCCATGACAATGCTCCCAAGAGTCCCAGGACAATCTCTATCATCTCCACTCTTTGAGCCCTTCCCCGCCGCTCGGTAGGCGCCCGTCCCCAATAGGAGTTGAGGCTCTTCTGAATGTGGAAGAGCATGGCCGCAATCATTGCAATGGAGATACTGTTCAGCGCCAGGATGCCCACGGCTGTTCTCAGGGTTATAGGGGTGGTGGCTTCAAACCCCCCGGACAGCAGAAATCCTGCTATTCCCAGCGCTGAGGAAGCCAGCACCGTGGCCACGGCCAACAAGGGTGTCACGATGGGCCTGACCCCGGATTCCTCCATGAGTTCGTTGAAGCAACGGACGTGGGCATGGACGCGGAAGAGGCTGTAGACCGGCACGAACAGGGTTAGCGCGTGCCATACCGGGTAGGCTTCCCGTCCGGTGTAGTCGCGGTAGTGCCTCCAAGTGGTGTACATCCAGTATAGGATGTACATTCCGTAGGACAGCACGGTTAGGAAAAGTACCCGGTTGGGCGAAATGTAGTAGGGAGAATCGCGCCCCGCTGCGGGTCCGATGTCTGGTTGGAAGCGTGCCTGGGGCTCCGGCAAGGGTAGGGCAGCGCCGCAGACCCCGCAAAACCTGTGGGACGCCTGGGTTTCACTGCCGCAGGTGGGGCATGAAGGCATCTTTGCCCTCCTTGAATATTCGACGGTCCCGTGATGATGCCACGGGCCGATCCGCTTATGGTAGTCCCTTTCCCACAGGTGTCAGCCTGCCTCCGCTTCTGGTGGGCCAGGCGGACCGGGAAAGTCTGGCCGGTCCGCCTTCTGAGATCCCTCGTGGTCATACCGCCCTTTTCTGTCATTCTGAGCAGAGCGAAGAATCTAAAATTCTTGCCCCCATCGCTTATCTTCGGTACTCGGACGAGGCTCCGGCTGAAGGATTGCAGATTCTTCGCTTCGCTCAGAATGACATTTGCCGAAAATGCAAAGACCCTGGTCCCCTTTGGCCCCGGCTTCCACCCCCGACCCGGTAATGCTAGAATTACCAGTAGCCTTCCCACCGCCGATACTTACGGACTAAAGGAGTCTCCAGCATGGAAGATTCGGAGTTCACCCGCCGTATCCAGGAAAAGATTGAGCGGCTGACGGAAACCTCCATCGACTTACGGATAGACCATGATGAGCCCAGCCAGTTCCAGGTAGAATTCCAGCGGGAAGTCCCCCAGGTGGTGCTGGGCGCAAATGTCTATGAATACTCCGGGTTTGCCCGCATGTGCGTCGAATACGCGGTGGCATCCATCCGCCGGCAGCGCCCCATCGAAATGCTGGAGTTTCACCTGCTCTTGGCCCGGAATTAGCTGCGGGGCCCAGTTGAAGGACGTACCGCCAGCACCCCCGCCCGCCCGGTTGAAGCCCTGGTACTACCAGGAGTGGTTCCTGTTTCCGGCGCTCCCCTTCTGGCCGGTGTGGGCCATCCTCATTATCCGCTCCCCCTGGAACAATGGCCTGGTCTCCGGCGCGGTAGCCTGGGCCATGCTGTTCGTGGGGGCCTATTGGATAGGGTGGCTGCAACTGTACCAGGAGCATCGGCTCAACGAATTTACCATCGCCATCACCATTCCGGGCCTCATCCTTACCATCATCACCCAGGTTCACTGGGTGCGTTACCGGGGAGTTGTGCGGGAACAGATGGGCCGAGAAAATTCCGGCGCTGGCATATCATCGAGTCCGGGAGCAGCGTTGGGGCGAAATGCTTCGGGGCCGCCGCGACCCCGTCCTCGGCGAAAGGCTCGGCGGCGTCGCTGACGGCTATAACCCCCAAGTGGCGTGATGGTTACAGCGATACCGTAGCCAGCGCCCTGGCGATGGTTTGCCCCCGCTCGTTCTCCACCGCCACCTGGCAGTCTACCAGGTGGCGGCCCTCCTCCTCCCGTTTGCCAACCACCCGCCCGGAGAGGCTGATGATGTCCTGGGCCTCCACTGATGCCAGGTGTTCCAGGCTCAGACTGCTGCCGGAGGACATGATGGCAGTGATGGGAAAGGCCTTTTCCAGCAACTCCACCACATAGGACAACAGCGCCCCGCTGGGCGTGGCGGCGGAGCTAACTTTCGGCGGGGGCGCTGCCGATTCGACGGCGTCGGCTGGAGTCTCATCCGGCGAGAACAGGGCGTTCAATTCGGCGATGCTATCCTCGGTCTCCCACTTCACCAGAATCGGCAACTGGTCGCCTGCGTTCACCGATGAGAAGCTAATCGTTTTGGCCCATAGCCTGTCCATAAAATCCAGGAGAACTCGCAGATTCTGTCTTGCCTGAATGGGGCCACCGGCTGCCGGCCCAAGATCCGTTCCCAGGGTACGCTGAACCGCCGTGGGAACGCTGTCCCGTCGGCGGCCCGGGTAGTAATGGCGCCTTCCTTCCCAACGCCCCGGTCGGCGCTGGTCCAGCATTGGAGGCGCAGAATCGGGAAGGGTCAAGCCGCCGCCCGGACGCCGCCCCTGGACAGCGGGCTTGGCGGTCCGCCGCTACGCTGCCCTGGGCGCCCCTTCGGCGGCATCAGCGCGACCCACAAAAGGAAGAAGGTCCGCCGGGCCGGAAAGGCCCGCAGTCCGCTAGCTTTCCGCCGCCGGTTCCAGCTCGTAGGCGTCCAGGACTGCCCCGGCTTCCCGCATGAAGTTGCGGGCCTCTTCGCCATGCAGGTGCTGGTAGAAAATCTCCAGCCGGTTGCCGTCCGGGTCGAAGAAGTAGAAGCTCCGGCTGAGCCCGTGGTCGGCCAGGAAGTCAATCCTGGCGCCGCTGGACTTTATCCTCTGGTAGATCTCCCGCAGTTCCTCTTCGCCGCCTTCCAGGGCCAGCGCGGTGTGGCTCAGGCCCGGGCTGCCCAACTGGGCACCCTCGGGGGCCTTGACCAGGGCAATATCGTGGTCTGATGCGCCGAAGGATAGGAAGGCCATTTCCAGGCCAGGGGTGTAGTTCATCAGCTCCATTCCCAAGACATCGACGTACCATTGGGCCGACGCCTGGGTGTCGCTTACGTTCAGCACCACGTGGCCTACTCGCTCAATCTTTGCCATGAACGTTCCTCCCTGGTAGTGAATGGGGCCAGCATACTACCGGGCTGTTGGCGATTGCAAGGTTATACCCCAGCCTGCCGGTCCTGGCCCATTCCCCTGGTGATTACCCTTGGCTCGTTGGGAATGACCCCAACGGTGGTAAACGCTGACGGGCTCCGCTTGGTCAAGGACGCCTTGGGTGTAGTATCATGGGTTCCGACGACTGGCGCAGCCCGCGCCCCAGCAGTTCTCACCGGGCGACGCTGCCCGGTGAGTGTTGAGTCAAGAATATATTTGGCGCTAGAGGTGGACCCAGTGGTGGACTACAGAGAGCGGATGGCGCCCCTACGCGGGGGAAAGTTCAACGTCCAGTTGGTAGAGGGCGGTTTCGGCCCCCATCTGCTTTACCTGCACGGCGCTGGAGGGTTCACCGGCTGGACGCCGTTCCTCGACAGGCTGGCGCAGGACTACCACGTATGCGCTCCGGCCCACCCCGGCGTCGCCGAATCCGACGGCCTGGAACACCTCGACGACCTGTGGGACCTGGTCATCTACTACGAAGAGTTGATGCAGGCCCTGGGTATGGACCAGGCCGGCGTGGTGGGCCACTCCTACGGCGGCATGGTGGCCGCTGAGTTGGCCGCCCACCGTCCTGAGCGTATAACCCACCTGGCCCTGGTGGGTTCCCTGGGGCTGTGGCTGGATGAGACTCCGGTGGCCGACTTTTTTGTCCTCACCGCTGAGGAGCGGGCCAAGCTGCTGTGGTACGACTCCACCACCGAGGTGGCCCAGGCTTATCTGGCCCTGCCCAGTGACCCCGAGGAACGGATGGAGGCCACCCTGAGCCGCACCCAGACCCTCGCGGCGGTGGGAAAGTTCGCCTGGCCCATCCCGGAGCGGGGTCTTACCAAGCGGGCCCACCGCATCACCATGCCCACCCTGCTGCTGTGGGGGGACTCCGACGGCGTGGTGCCTCCGGCCTACGGAGAAGCCTTTCAACGGCTGCTCCCCCAGGCCACCCTGAAGACCATCGCCAGGTGCGGCCACATACCCCAGTTGGAGCAGCCGGAAGAGTTTATCAGTGCGATACAGGGATTTTTACGGGGGTAGTTGCCGGCAAGCTGATGGAGTCAATTATCCTTCCGTGCATTGTCCTGAGTCTAGGTTTTTAAGACAAGGAGACTAAGCGATGCCCCTGAATGTCAGGATGCAGGAATCCCTGAATGAACATCTTACCGAAGAGTTCTACGCTTCCTATCTCTACCTGTCCATGTCGGCCTTCTGCGAGTCCAAGAATCTCCCTGGATTCGCCCATTGGCTGCGGATACAGAGCCAGGAAGAGTACAGCCATGCCATGAATCTGTACGACTTTATTCTGGACCGGCAGGGGCATGTGGTACTTCATCCCATCGGCCAGCCGACCATCGAGTTTGAGTCGCCCCTGGACGTCATGCGGAAGGTCTTGGAGCACGAGCGCGGAGTGACCGAGCAAATCAACCGGCTCTACCAGGTTGCCCTCCAGGAGGAGGACTACGCCACCCAGGTGCATCTCCAGTGGTTCATTTCCGAACAGGTGGAGGAGGAGAAGGTCGCCAGCGACATCGTGGAGCAGTTGGCCATGATTGGCAACGATACCAGCTCCTTGCTATTGCTGGACCGGGAGTTGGCTACCCGGACGCTTACCCCGGCGCCTAACCCCTGAGTAGGAGTTAAAATACTCAGCGATACCCGTCGCCTGAAGTGGATTTGTGTGGATGTGTGGACATTGGGATAGCCAAAACTGAGGATGTGAGGCTCAATGACTAGATTACATCTTGTAGCCCTGTTGGCCGTGATGACCCTCTCCCTAGCGCTGCCCGGCGAAAAAGCCTGGGCCCAAATCTTCCCCTGACGGGGACCAAGCCCCCGACGGGGCGGTGGTGAGTGCCTGGGCTGGCAACACCAGAATAGGCTCCGGTCTGGTGCGGGATGGGCGCTATTTGCTGTTTGCGGACCAGCCGGCTATCGCCCTGCCCGTAACCTTCGCCGTGGACGAGTTTATCGCCGCCGAAGAAGCCCTTTGGGAAAGGGGTGGGGCCACTCCCCTGGACCTGACTGTGCGGAGCGACGTATCCCTGCCGGAGATTGCCCTGGAGCCCCTGCAGGAGAATCTGGTACGGGTGTTCAAGTTCAACAACGCAACCAAGACGTGGACATTCTACGATCCCCGGGAGGAGTTCGCCCAGGTCAACACTATTTCACAGCTTGTCTCCGGAGAGGTATATTTGGTCAAGGTGGCCGAGAATACCACGGTAGTCCTGAATGGTAAGTTGCGGCCCCTGACTTGCTCCGTGGGTGACTGCTGGAACCAGATTGTTTGGTAGCAGCGCTTTGACCGGGCCAGTCGCGCCAGGTCTGCCGTCAGAATCTCCCCGGCTTTTCAGTTAATTTGGGTTAGGAGCAAAATCGTGAACCTCAACGATTTCATCGAGGACGCCTTCAACAAAGAGAACCAGTTCCTGCTGGAAGCGGTCCAAGACCTGACGCCCGAGGAACTGGCCTGGCGGCCCGGGCCCGAGTCCAACCCCATCGGTTGGACCCTGTGGCACATGTTCCGGGTGGAGGATATGTGGATACAGTTCTTTACCCAGCAGCAGTCGGAACTATGGGAAAGCCAAGGCTGGCACGAAAAGTTTGGCCTGCCTACCCGGGACAACGGTTTCGGCCACACCCAGGAGCAGGTGGGTAATTTCCCGGCGCTGGACCTGGCCGAGCTGCTGAGCTACCGGGAGGCGGTGCGGGCGGGCACCCTGGAGTACCTGGGCGGCGTGACGGCGGCGGACTTTGAAGCCGTCCCCCGGGAGCGGCGACCGGAGATTACCATCGGCGTGGTATTCCGGCAAATAATTGGCGAACTGTACCAGCACCTGGGGCAAGTGGCCTATCTCAAGGGCCTGCAACGGGGGGCCTCCGCTTTCCCGGCGAACTTCACCGCTCCCTGATGTCCGTCTCGGCTACACCCGGCCCCATCCACACCCAGCCCCGTCTACATGCGGTCTACAGCCCCGAAGCCTCGCTAAGCTGGGCTACCCGATTCCACGGGTTGTAGCGGCACGCCGGGCGTCGGCTCAACACCTGCGGTCGCTCAGTGCCACCTCGGGGGGGCTGGGTAAAAACCCCGAGATATGGTCGTCCGATTGCCTAGACATTCCTCCCGCATCCATTCCAAAATATTGGTTGTGACACAGCGCCCTGTTTCGCAACTCGCAAACCACAGCCGGGGCGTTGGTACGCGGGAGAGGGTGGAATGCGGTCTTTCTTCGGCCCACGGGTTATCTTTCTTCTAGCTCTCATGCTGCTTATTTCGGGCTGCACTGCCTCCGCCGGGGCTAGCTCCAACTCAATACCGCCGCCTTCGCCGACCAATACCCCAGTACCGGAAGCTCCCCCCGCACTGGAGATTACGCCCACCGCGACGCCAGCGCCCGTTGGGGCTCCCACGATAGCCCCGCCGCCTCGGGGCAAGGCCGGCGGCTCCCTGACCGTGGCTGGAACGGCGGACTTCCTCCACCGGGATGTACACCAGGAATCCGGCGAGAGCCTGGCGGCGGCGGGGCCCGGCATGGCCTACAGCCGTCTGCTGCGGCTGCGCACCGGGCCCCACGTGCGTCAACCCAGCCTGGACCTAGAGTGCGATTTGTGCCGGAGTTGGCGGTTGACGCCAGACTTCTCCTACGAATTTCAGCTACGGGATGATGTGCATTGGCAGAACATAGCGCCAGTCAATGGGCGACTCCTGGTAGCCGATGACCTGGTCTTTAGTTACCAGCGGATGCAGACCCCAGGCTGGCCCCAATCCCACCTGTTTTCCAGCCGGGGAATCGGCAGCTTTGAAGCCACCGGCCCCCACACCCTGCGGCTAAAGTTGGACTTCATGGACAGCGACGCCTTGTTGTCCCTGGCCGATGGCCGCAGCAAGGTGGCGGCCCGGGAGGTGGTGGAGCGGTACGGTGACCTGCGGGACAGCCCGGTGGTGGGCTCCGGCCCCTGGATATGGGAGCAGTCCGAAACCGGGGTTGGCGTCACCCTGATGCGCAACCCCGACTACTTCGAGCCGGGGCTGCCCTTCCTGGACCGCTTGGACTTCCGGGTTGTAAGGCCCTCGGCCTATCCCTCCCCGGTTTCCCAGGCGCGGCTGGCGGCGTTCCAAGCGGGACTGGTGGACGTGGTCACCCTGCCGCCGGAGCAGTGGCGACAGATTTACCACAGCAAGCAGGAGTTCAATTCTGTGACTTCTTTGCAGGCCGGCTCGGGCGTGATGCTGGCCCTCAACTCTCAGGACTCACTGCTCCGCGACGTGAGGGTGCGCCGGGCCGTGTTCCGGGCCCTGGACCCCTGGGAGTACGTGGAGCTCATCTGGCAAGGACAGGGAGACGTGGGGGTAGGGATGCCGGCGGCGGACGCTGACTGGCTGTTGGGCCGGAAGGCGCTCCACAGCGATTACTTCGCCAGCCCCAGCCAGTCCCGGCAATTGTTGTCCGCCGCGGGACTACTTACTCCGGTGGACATTGAGCTGGCGGTGGGCGACCTGGGCAGCGAATACCAGAAGCTGGGGTTGCAGGTCGCGGCAGACCTGCGCTCCGCTGGGTTCAATCCCACCATTCGCCCGCTGCACCCGTCGCATTACGCCCAAGCGCTACAGGAGGACGACCCGGGGTTTCAGATTGTCCTGGGTGCTATGCCCGCCAGCGCGACCACCAACGCCTTTCTACTGGGAATGCTGCACAGCCAGGGACCCCACAACCTGGCCCGGCACGAGGACACCTACCTGGATGAAATGATAGACCGTCAGGCGTCGGAGTTGAATCGGGAGGTGCGGCGGGTGCAGTTGCGGGAAATTCAGCGGTACATCCTGGAACAGGGGTATATGTTCAGCCCGGTGATGGGAGGCCACCGCTGGGTATTCAACTGGGACCTGCGGGACTTCTCCCCCAACACGGCCCTGTCCGAGTACCACTACTGGTCTCGGGCCTGGTTGGAGCCCTAGAAAAGCTCTCTGGACTGGTTCATTCCGCGCTGCTGTGACGGTAGTAATTGCGGATTCCCTGCTCCAAGGCCGCCCAGGGAAGCAGAGCGCACTTGACCCGCACCGGGTATTGGCGTACCACCTGCAAGGCTTCCAAGCTGCCCAACTGGTCGGCGGCCTCCTCCCCCAGGGGCTGGCCTTGCATCATGTCCCGGAAGGCTTGGGAAAGGTCTGTCAGTTGAGAAAGGGTTCGTCCCCCCATCGCTTCCGCCAGCATCGAGGCCGAGGCCTGAATGATCGAGCAGCCCTGGGAATGGGAGCTTACCGCCACCACCCGCCGGGCCTCATCCAGCTTGAGTTGGAGGGTTACTTCATCGCCGCAGAAGGGGTTGAAGTCGTGGGTTACCAGGTCGGCGTTGGCAACTGGCTGGCGGCAGCGGGGATTACGGTAATGGTCCATGATGGCTTCACCGTAAAGACCGTCCAGGGGGACATCGGGTAGTTGTGTCATGGCGATAATTGTTGGGCTACGGTGGGAATATGCGGGGTCCCCGGCGGGTTTCGCCAAGAATACCCTCGCCTATAGAGTAACACAGGATGGGGCCATTGGTACGACAGCCGGTTCCCTGCCAGGGCAACCGCATATTGGCAACGGGCCTACCGTCACTCCGGCGAAGAGCCGGCCCCATTGCAGGACCGGGCCTGAACCCATACCTGTCGAACGTTCCTAACAGTTGACGGCACTGTTGAATTGGGGTAGGGCCGGGTAAGGGGATACGGAGTCCTGGACTGTGTTTCCTGGAGAGGCCACCCCCGGAGCGGCCAAGGGCGGAACCCAAGAGGGTCTCAGGAGCGGGAACAAAGAGGCCAAGCGGAGCCCTGGATTCCGACCCGCGCCGGAACAGCGAGGTATTGAGGTGGAGATAGTGCTAGTGGCCTACTCCGTGGTCACCGGGGCGCCGTCATCTTCCAGAGCAGCCTGTAGGGTGTGCCAGCAGAGCACCGCGCACTTGATGCGTACCGGATACTCGGAGACGCCGGCCAGCAGTTCCAGGTCGTCCAGCAGGTCGTAGTCCAACTCAGCGTGGGGCTCGGTGAGCATCTTGTGAAACTCGCCGAAAATCTCCCTGGCCCGGTCCACTGGCTGCCCCTTGATGCTCTGGGTCAGCATCGAGGCCGAAGCCTTGGAGATGGCGCAGCCCACGCCCTGGAACCCCACGTCGGTGATAACGTCGTCCTCCAGCTTCAGGTAGAGGCTAATCCGGTCGCCGCACAGGGGGTTGAAGCCGTCGGCGGTGCGGTCGGCGTCTTCCAACTTGCGGAAGTTTCGGGGCTTGCTGTTGTGGTCCAGCAGTATTTCCTGGTAAAGGTCGCTGAGATCAGACATTAGCTGAAGACCTCTAGCACCCGGTCAATGCCCTTGACCAGGGTGTCAATCTCCTCTTTGGTGTTGTAGAAGGACAGCGATGCCCGGGCGGTGGCCGGAATCATGAACCGTTCCATCACCGGTTGGGCGCAGTGGTGGCCGGTGCGGACGGCGACACCCTGGGAGTCCAGGATGGTGCCGATGTCGTGGGGATGCACCTCGCCCAGCACGAATGACAGTATAGCACCCTTGTTCGGCGCGGTGCCAATGATTCTCAACGAATCAATTTGGTTCAGGGACTCGGTACCGTACTTCAGCAACTCCTGTTCGTAGCTGCTGATGCGGTCCATGCCGATGGCGTTGACGTAGTCGATGGCCGCCCCCAGCCCGATGGCCCCGGCGATGTTGGGCGTGCCGGCTTCCAGCCGGTGGGGGAGCACGTTGTACAGTGTCTGCTCGTAGGTGACGGAGCGAATCATTTCGCCCCCGGTCTGGTAGGGGGGCAACGACTCCAGCAGGTCGGCCTTGCCGTAAAGGACGCCGATGCCCGTGGGCCCGTAGAGCTTGTGCCCGGAGAATACCAGAAAGTCGCAGTCCAGCTTTTGCACGTCGATGCTGATATGGGCCACCGATTGGGCGGCGTCCACCAACACCGGCACACCGCGGCTGTGGGCCATAGCTACGATTTGCTCGATGGGGGTAACGGTGCCCAGGGCGTTGGACTGGTGAACCACGGAAACCAGCTTGGTGCGCGGGTTGAGCAGTTTCTCGTACTCTTCCATCAACAGTTCGCCGGAGTCGCTGATGGGAACAACCCGCAGGTGCGCGCCCCGCTCCTGGCACAGCACCTGCCAGGGAACGATGTTGGAGTGATGCTCCATGTTGGAGATGATTATCTCGTCATCGGGGCCGATGTTCTGCCTACCATAGGTATCAGCCACCAGGTTGATGGCCTCGGTAGCTCCCCGCACGTAGATAATCTCGTGGTCTTCAGCGGCGTTGATGAACTGCTTTACCCGATTGCGGGCCCCCTCGTATTCGTCGGTGGCCCTCTGGCTCAAAGTGTGGACGCCCCGGTGGACGTTGGAATTCTCCGAGGAATAGTAGCGCACCAGGGTATCGATGACCACCTGGGGCTTCTGGCTGGTGGCGGCGTTATCCATGTAGACCAACGGATGGCCGTTGACGGTCTGTTGGAGAATGGGGAAGTCCGCTCTGAGCTTGGCTACGTCAAAGGTGCCGGAGGTCGTGGTCACTATGCACCCCCCAAGGTTAAGGTGGTGGGGATGGCCTCCAGGAACAGTTCATGCAGGTAATCGCGCAGCGGTTCAACTTGTACCGTGTCGATGATTTCGCTGGCGAAGGCGTGAATCAGAATGTGGCGGGCCGTCTCCGGGTCTAGGCCCCGGCTGCGCATGTAGAAGAGGGTGTCGTGGTCGATGTGCCCGGCGGTAGCCCCGTGGCCGCACTTAACGTCGTCGGCGTAGATGAGCAGGCTGGGCTTGCTGTCCACCTCGGCATCTTCCGACAGCAGCAGGTTCTTGTCCGTCTGGTGGGCGTCGGTCTTCTGGGCGTCTTTACGCACCACCACCGTCCCGCCGAAGATGGCCCGGGAGCGGCCGTCCAGAATGCCCTTGTAGTTCAGTTGACTGGCGCCGAAGGGCTTGGCGTGGTCGATATTGATGAAGTTGTCCATGTGCTGGGTGCCGGTGGTCAGGTACAGGCCGTTGAGGGTGCAGGAGGCGCCCGGCGCGTCCAGCAACACCTGGAAATCGTTTCGGCCCAGGGCCGCCCCCTTGGCGAAGCATACCGAGTTGAAGGAACTGTCCCGGCCCTGGTACACCCGGCTGACGCCCACGTGAAAGGCCTGGGAGTTCTCCAGCAGCAGCCGGTAGTGGTCTACCCGGGCCCCGTCTTCCACCACAATCTCCGTGACGGCGTTGGTGAAGTGTTGGGCATCGGTGTGACTGTAGTAGCTTTCCACCAAGCTGAGTTGGCTGTTGGCCCCGGCGATAACCAGGTTCCGGGGGTGGGTAACCGGGGCTTCGCTCCGGCCCGTGGTCAGGTAGATGAGGTGCACCACCTGTCCCAGGGTTTGTCCGGGGGGAACATGGACCAGGGCCCCGTCCTGGAGGAAGGCGGTGTTCAGGGCGGTGAAGCCATCGTCCTCAACGCTGGAATACTGGGCCAGATGCTTCTCCACCAGCTCTCTTTCATCCACCAGGGCTTGGGCCAGGCTCATCACGCTGACACTATTGCCGGTGGGCGGCGTTGAGAGGGTGGGGGAGTAGTGGCCATCAACGAATACCAGGTTGATCCAGTCGCTCTGCCACAGGGCGAGGGTCGTCAACTCGGCAACGTCCATAGCCGTGTCCGGGTCCAGGGACATGGGGTAACCGAAGGTCGCGTTGGCGATGGGCCGCACGTTGGTGTACTTCCACCTTTCGTTGCCCCGTCGGGCGGTAGGAAGTCCCAAATGGTCGAACTGATACCAGGCGTGTTCCCGCATTTGGGTAACCCAGGGTTGACTGCCTTTGGCGTCTCCCTGGGACAGGGCCTGAAAGTCGGCCAAGTATTTGGGGTATCTGGCTGTTGTTTGGGTCATGTCTCGGCTTTCTGATGTATCTTGTAATTTATCTTGACGCCGCCCGGGGCCTTTCCCTGGGGAAAACAGTGTCCCGGCGAGGCAATGTCCAGGTTAGGTCAACCGTCTACGCCTCGGCGCTGCTCTCTTCCCGTACCCAGTCATAGCCTCGGGACTCCAACTCATGGGCCAGTTCGGGGCCTCCAGAGAGTACGATGCGCCCATCCACCAACACATGAACGTAGTCGGGGTTGATGTAGTTGAGGATGCGCTGGTAGTGGGTGACCAGTACGATGGCGTTGTCCGAGTTGTGCAGCATGTTGACCCCGTCGGAAACGATGCGCAGGGCATCGATGTCCAGGCCCGAGTCGGTCTCGTCCAGCAGGGCCAATGTGGGCTCCAGGATGGCCATCTGCAGGATTTCGTTGCGCTTCTTCTCGCCGCCGGAGAAGCCCTCGTTCACCGACCGACGCACCAGTTCCGGGTCTATCCCCACCGTCTTGACCTTTTCCCGCAGCATCCGGTCGAAGTCCCGGGCGCTCATTTCCTCCTCGCCCCGGTGCTGCCGTTGGGCATCCACCGCCGCCTTGAGGAACTGCCAAGCCCGCACTCCGGGTAGCTCCAGAGGGTACTGGAAGGCCAGGAAAACGCCCACTCTGGCCCGCTCCTCAGGCTCCAGGGCCAACAGGTCCTGGCCCTGGTAATGCACTTCCCCCTGGGTAACGACGTATTCCGGCCTTCCGGCCAGGGTATTGGCCAGGGTGCTCTTTCCTGAGCCGTTGGGGCCCATGATGGCGTGGACCTCGCCGGAGTTGACCGTCAGGTTGACTCCGCGCAGGATTTCCTGGGCTTCAACGGCAACGTGTAGGTTTTGTACTTTTAGAATCTCGCTCATCTGGTCCCTATGGGTGCGTTAGGTTTGGGTCGTGGCTAGGGGAGTAACTTTACGGCTGCTACCGCCAGGGCAGCGGCGGCAACCATGATGCCGCCAAGCCATAGGGTAATACGAAGCTCTGCGGCTTTGATCTCGGCCCGTAGCCCGTTCTCTGATGCCTTAATCTCGGCCCGCAGTCCATTCTCTAGGGCGTCAATACGACCAGGGAACTGCTCGAATGCCCCTTCCAGGCGGCTAACCCGCTGTTCCACAGTAAGTCGCCCTCTACCCCACCGTGCCTTCCAGGCTCACTTTCAGCAGTTGTCCCGCTTCCATGGCGAACTCGAAGGGCAGCTCCTGGAAGATGCCCCGGCAGAAGCCATTGATAATCATGTAATGGGCGTCGTCCACCGATATGCCCCGCTGTTGGCAGTAGAATAGCTGGTCATCGCTGACCTTCGAGGTGGTGGCCTCGTGCTCCAACTGCGCCGTGGGGTTGCGCACCTCGATGTAGGGCACGGTATGGGCGCCGCACTGGTCGCCGATGAGCAGGGAATCGCACTGGGTGAAGTTCTTGGCGCCGGTGGCCGAGGGGTTTATCTTCACCAGGCCCCGGTAGGTGTTCTGGCCTTTGCCCGCCGAAATTCCCTTGGCGACGATGGTGCTGCGGGTGTTCTTGCCCAGGTGAATCATCTTGGTGCCGGTGTCGGCCTGCTGGTAGTTGTTCACCAGGGCCACCGAGAAGAACTCGCCCACCGAGTTGTCCCCCTGCAGAATTACGCTGGGGTACTTCCAGGTGATGGCCGAGCCGGTCTCCACCTGGGTCCAGGAGATTTTGGAGTTGCGCCCGGCGGCCTTGCCCCGCTTGGTGACGAAGTTGTACACCCCGCCCTGGCCTTCCTTGTCCCCGGGGTACCAGTTCTGCAGGGTGGAATACTTAATCTCGGCGTCGTCCAAGGCCACTAGCTCCACCACCGCGGCGTGGAGTTGGTTGGTCTTGCGCATGGGGGCGGTGCAGCCTTCCAGGTAGCTGACGTAGCTGCCCTCCTCGGCGACTATCAGGGTCCGCTCAAACTGGCCGGTGTCCACGGCGTTGATGCGGAAGTAGGTCATCAACTCCATGGGGCAACGCACGCCCTTGGGAATGTAGGCAAAGGAGCCGTCGCTGAAGACCGCCGAGTTCAGGGTGGCGTAGAAGTTATCGGCGTAGGGCACCACCGACCCCAGGTATTTCTGCACCAGGTCCGGGTGGTTCTGAATCGCCTCGCTCATGGAGCAGAAAATGACGCCGGCCTTCTCCAGGGTTTCCTGGTAGGTGGTGGCTACGGACACGCTGTCCAGCACCGCGTCCACGGCGACTCCGGACAACTGCTTCTGTTCTTCCAGGGGTATGCCCAGCTTGTTGAAAGCCTCCAGCACCTCCGGGTCCACCTCGTCCAAGCTCTTGGGGCCGTCCCCCTTGGAGGAGGGGGCGGCGTAGTAGTGAATGTCCTGGAAATCGATGGGCGGGTGCTCAATATTGGCCCACTTCGGCTCTTCCTGGTTGAGCCGCACCCAGTGGCGGAAGGCCTTAAGGCGCCACTCCAGCATCCATTCCGGTTCGTTCTTCTTGGCCGAGATGAGGCGCACTACATCTTCGCCCAGACCCTTGGGTACGGACTCTTCATCGATGTCGATGGTGAAGCCCCATTTGTAGTCCGAGTCCAGCTCGCTGGAGGTGGTATTTCGGGAAATCACCCGCTGGGTGCTCATGGACAACTCCCTCCGTGTGGGGTGACAATCCGGGGAAAACTGCGCTGTCCCAAGGGTCGTAGAATGTAATCCCAAGATTGTCGACCAATTTGGTCAACAATTATCCTAACACCCCCCATGGGGGCTGTCAACGAGTATCGTCGGCTTTCAAAGTCTTTGTAATATCGACGGAATTTCATGCCTGGTGGGCCTGTCCTGGCGGGCCACTCACCCCCGCTCATGGTGGGCCCGTGCAACCGGAAACTTGCATCGTGACCGGCCCCGCAGCAAACGCCGGCGCCCCCGTTCCCAGGGTCTTTCGATTCTCGTTGTCAGGCCAATCCAGCCGCAAGCTCCCGGGTTGGGGGGATTTCCGAGGGCAAGCAATTGGCTCTTGGAGCGACGCAATTGGTGACAATCGAAAGACCCTGGGCCCCGTTCCCGCTTTCTGGACTAACCAACGGCGCTGCCCTATAATCTGTCCCAACCTTCACCTCCCTGGGCTTTTTTCAGGCAGGGGAGCATGAGCGGACCAGTTACTTTTTGCAGGATAGGACAAGGAGGAAACCCATGCCCGACGATGTTATCCGTTTAGGTCTTATTGGCGCGGGTCGCAATACCCGGGACCGCCACATTCCAGGGTTCCAGGAAGTGGAGGGCGTAGAAATCACCGCGGTCGCCAACCGCTCCCGGGAGTCGGGCCAGCGGGTGGCCGACTCCTTCAATATTCCCAAAGTGTACGATAATTGGCGGGACTTGTTGGAAGACGACAGCATTGACGCCGTGTGCATCGGCACCTGGCCCTACATGCACTGCACCCTGACCCTGGCCGCCCTGGACAAGGGCAAGCATGTCCTCTGCGAGGCCCGCATGGCCGCCAACGCCCAGGAAGCCCACGCCATGCTCGACGCCTCCAAGACCAAGCCTCACCTGGTGACCCAGATTGTCCCCTCGCCCACCACCTTCAAGGTGGACCGGCTGCTCCAGCGAATGATCTCCGATGGCTACCTGGGCGAACTGCTGGCGGTGGAAGTCCAGGTGTTGGGCCCCGACTTCGTGGACAACTCCAGCCCGATGCACTGGCGGCAAGACCGCTCCCTGAGCGGGTATAACATTCTCAGCATGGGCATCTGGTACGAGGCCATGATCCGCTGGGTGGGGCCGGCCACCCGGGTGATGGCTATGACCAAGGTCAACGTGCCCCAACGCAGCGACGAAGAGGGCAACTGGCAGGCGGTCACTATCCCCGACCACGTTGACATTCTCTGCGAGTTGGCCAATGGAGCCCAGGCCCACCTGCGCCTCAGCGCCATCAGTGGGCTTTCCCGGGGCAACGAAGTTTGGCTTTACGGCAGCGAGGGCACCATTCACCTGGACCAGCGGTTGAACGTCTTCGCCGGGAAACGGGGCGACGCCCAACTCTCGGAGATACCCAACCCGCCGGAAAACCAGGACTACTGGCGGGTGGAGGCGGAGTTCATCAGCGCCATTCAGGGCAAGGAGCAGATTACCCGCACTCCCTTTAACGTGGGCGTCCATTACATGGAGTGGACCGAGGCGGTGACCCGCAGCGCTCAGACCGGCCAGGCCATCGCGTTGCCCCTGTGAGCCATCCCCTTCAAAGAGTGATTTTGGTGGAACACCGAAGAGGGCCAGCAACGGCCCTCTTCTTGTTTGTCCGGTATAATCCCCGGCAATGAAACGACTTCGTCGGGTATTCCCTGCCGAATGCCGGCCCCCGGGGGCCGGGCTTGCTCCACCCACTCAACGTCGAGGCTATGATGCTGGAAATTCCCAGTGAACGACAAGGTATCCTGCCCGTCCAGTGGCTCAAGAAGGCGGCCAGCCAGGGGGTCCTTCGGGCAGAGGGTCAGCCCATACCCGAAGCCAACTTCCAGCCCGCCAGTCTGGACTTACGGTTGGGAGAAAGGGCTTACCGCCTGCGGTGCAGCTTCCTGCCCGATAATCAGACCGTTCAGGACAAGCTGGGCGACTTCACTATGGGAGAGTTCTCCTTGGTTGAGGGCGCGGTATTGGAACGCAACCGGCCCTACCTGATACCCCTGCTGGAAGAGTTGTCCCTGCCCCCCAACATTCACGCCAAGGCCAACCCCCGAAGCACCACCGGGCGTCTGGATATTTTCACCCGGGTAATCACCGACAAAGGACTTCGGTTCGATGAAATTAGGAAAGGCTACCAGGGCAGGCTGTACTTGGAAGTGGTGTCGCGTTCCTTCACCATCAAAGTCCGTACCGGCCTGTCTCTCAACCAAGTACGTTTAATTAGGGGGAACCCTCAGTGTAGCGATCAGGAAATCCTTGAGTCTTATGCGCAAGCTCCCCTGGTGATTTACGAGGATGGTCAGATACAGTTTGCCGGGCTGGATTTGGACGACGGTCTCTTTCTCAGTGTGGACTTGGTGGGCGATGAATCCGGGTTGGTAGGCTACCGGGCCAAGAAGAACAGCCGTCTGATAGACTTATCTCTGGTGGGTAAGTATGCTGACAACGACTTTTGGGAGAGGATTTACGCAGAACCCAAGCAGCGGCTGGTGCTAGAACCGGAGGAATTCTACCTGCTGATGTCGGCGGAAAGTGTGCGGATACGTCCCGAGTTCTCCGCTGAGATGACAGCACTTGACCCCCACATAGGCGAGTTCAGGACTCACTATGCCGGTTTCTTCGATCCCGGATTCGGATACACCGACCAGGGCACCCGGGCGGTCATGGAAGTGCGGGCCCACGACGTGCCCTTTATGATCGAGCACCGGCAGCGGGTCTGCAAGCTCGGTTTCGAGAGGATGCTGGAGACGCCGGAGTTTTCCTACGGGGAAGAGATTGGCTCTTCCTACCAGGGGCAGACGCTGAAGTTGAGCAAGCACTTCTACCTGGATCGGGCACGCTTGGCCCAAAGTTGGGCTCAGCAGGGACAGGCGTTAAGGTCGAGCAGAAATGCCTCCCCCGCAGGCATTGAGAATCCTCCCCTTCTGCCCCTATTGTGAGGAAGCCGGCCGAGCCGCAGGCTACCCCATTCCCCGGATAACTTCCGCCACGCGCCGCACCCGCTCCGGGTCTATGGGGTTGCTCACCACCCCGTCCCGCTTCAGGCTGGTGCCGATAATCGCTCCGTCGGCTTGGTCCAGCAGTTGATGGGCGTTGTCGGCATCCACTCCGCTGCCCACCAGTAGCAATCTGTCCGGTACGGCGCGGCGGGCCACGGACACATCGTCGGCAAAGGCGGGTTTGCCCGTCACCGGCCCGGTAACTATCAAGCCGTCGGCCAGGCCCCGGTAGGCCGTCTCCCGGGCCATTAAGCCCAGGTCCAGGTCGCCCAGGGGCACCGCATGTTTCACCAGCACGTCGGCCAGGACCTTGATATCCGCGCCCAAAGCCTGGCGGTGACGTAGGGTGGTGAAGGCTTCTCCTTCCACCATGCCCTCGTCGGCGGCCATTATGCCGTAGTGGACATTGACCCGGATGAACTGGGCCCCGGCGGCCACGGCCACCGCCAGAGCGGAGAGGGCGTCGTTGCGCAGCATGTTGATGCCCAGCGGCAACGATGTTACCTGCTTTACCCGGTCCACCAACAGGGTCATCCCCGCCACAGTATCCGGCGGCACCCGGCCAATGCGGAAGGGAGCATCGCCGAAGTTCTCCACGATTATGCCGCTGGCCCCGTTTTGTTGCAGTACGAGGGCCTCCTGTTGGGCCCGCTCCACCACCGGAGTCAGGTCGCCCCCCCAGCGGGGGGACCCGGGCAGGGGAAGCAGATGGACCACTCCGATGAAGAACTTTCCCTCTCCAAACAAGCTGTGCAGCATGAATCTTTCCTCTAAATCAATACGGGCGTAATGCGGGCGTGCCGATGGCGGGACCGGCCCCGTTTTACCAGACCTCCAGCCTCCCCGGGGAGAACGCCGAGCGTGGTTGGGCGGTTACCGGGCCGACTCCTGCAAGCAGCCGAAAAAACGGTCCAGCATTCCCTTGGCCACGCTGCCCATCATTCGTTGGCCCACCCGGGCTACCGTTCCCCCGACTTGGGCGTCGCTGTCCACGCTGACGGTGGTGCGCCCGTCCTCCTCCACCAGGGTGACCTGGGCCTCGCCGTTGGCAAAGCCAATGGAGCCGCTACCTTCAATGACCAGCCGGTAGGACTTGGGCGGCTCCTGGTCCTGTAGCATCACCTTGGCGTTGTAACGTCCCCGGACCGGACCAACGCCCACGTTGATTACCGCCTGGTACTCCCCTTCCCCCGTGGGTTCCAGGCCCTGGCAGCCGGGGATGCACCCGGCCAACACCTGGGGGTCCATCAGGTGGTCCCACACCTGGGCGGCGGGAATGTTGAACAAGTACGTGCCAATCACATTCATCGTTTTTCTTTCCTTTTTCTTTCCTTGGATCCGTGTTGGGGCCGCGTTGCCGCCGTCGCCGGGCGAAACGGGCGTGTAGGTAATGGTGGCTCCCCGGGTACTTCCTAGCGAATTACTTTACCAGGGAGTTGGGTATCCGGGGAAGGTGGAACAGCCCAGGGTCTTTCGATTCTCCGGACAAAGGCCAAGGTGCGCTTTCAGGCCGGCTCCCCACCGTCATTCCCGCCTCCGCGGGAATGACGGTGGGGGCTTGTGCTGTCCGAGAATTTAAGACCATTCGCTCCGCTCACAGTGACAATTGAAAGGCCCTACTTTGCACCGGGGTCTTTGGGAAGTCCCCTGGCGTGGTTCGACAAGCTCACCATGAGCGGGTTCCCAGCGACCATGAGCGGGCTACCGCGGACGATGGGCGGGTTGCTGTTGCCAGACGACGGATGGGTTGCTGCCGCCAATCGAGACCTCGAAGCCTCATAGACCATTGTCGGCCAGCAGCAGCAGGTTCAACAGCGCCTGCGCCCCGTTGGCGCAGTCCTGGGGCGAGGAGAATTCTTCGGGGGAGTGGCTGATGCCGTCCACGCTGGGCACGAAAATCATGGCGGCGTTGGTAATGGCCGCCATAGCCTGGGCGTCGTGGCCCGCGCCGCTGGGCAGACGCTGGTGGCTGAAGCCGGCCTGTTCGGCGGCCTGGGCCACCAACTGCTGCATTCGTCCGCTGATGGGCACCGAGGGTGTGGACTCCAAGGGCTGGATGTCCACCGCCACGCCGTCCTCTCGGGAAATTTCGGCTGCGGTGCGGCGCAGCATAGCCTCGGCCCCGGAGAGGGCGTTGGGGTCCACGTCCCGAAACTCCACACCCAAGTTGACCTGGCCGGGGACCACGTTGACGGCGTTGGGGTACACCTGGAGCGTCCCGGTGGTGGCTACCCGGCAGATTTCCAACTCGCCGGCGATGCGGTTTACCGCCAGGGCCAGCTTGGAAGCGCTGACCAGGGCGTCGTGGCGGGCGGGCATGGGGGTAGTTCCGGCATGGTTGGACGTCCCTCGAATCTCCACCGCAAATACGGCCCGCCCGGTGATGCCGGTAACCACCCCTATGGGGGTGCGGGACTGGTGCAGGGTCGGGCCCTGCTCAATGTGCAACTCAAAGTAGGCTGCCAACTCGCCGGGGCGGCGTCGGGCCTCAACGATGCGGTCGAGGTTGCCGCCGATGTCGGCCATGCGGGCGCCCAGGGATACCCCCTCGTCATCCACGGCGGACAGGTCCTCGGGTTCCAGCAGACCGGACATGGCCCGGCTGCCGATAAGCCAGCGGTGAAAGCGGGTCCCCTCTTCGTTGGTGAACACTAGGACTTCTACCGGGTAGCGTAGGGTGCTGCCCCGGTCGGCCAGGGTCTGGACCGCTTCAATGGCCCCCATCACGCCCAACGCGCCGTCGTACTTGCCGCCGCTGGGCACGGTGTCGGTGTGGGAACCCAGGGCGATGGCTGGAAGGTTGGGATCGTCCCCGGCCTTGCGGCCAATGATGTTGCCCGCCGCGTCGATGCGGGTCTCCAGTCCGGCGCGGCGCATCAGGTCGAGGGTGTACTGCCGTCCAGCCACGTCGGCGGGGGAGAAGGCCAGGCGCTGCATTCCCTGGGGAGAATCGCCGATGCGCCCCAGCTCTTCCAGGGTATGGTTCAGGCGGGTGGCGTTGATGGCGATGGGTGTTGCGTTCAAGGGGCGTCCTCCGCTGCGGTGCCGGGCGTTTGGTGGGGACTGTACCTACGTCCTGGGACTGGATTATAGCATGGCGCAGCCCGGGCCCAGCAGGCTACGCCAGCGTCTATGAACCGTAGCCGGGCCGGTTGAGCTTCCCCTCCCGGAAGCGGGAACCGCGCAGCGGGCTGATGTCTATCGAAGTAGCAGTTCCGTCCAGGATTAGCTGGGCCGTCAGCACTCCCACCATTGGCGACAGCTTGAAGCCGTGGCCGCTGAACCCGGTGCAGATGTACAGTCCCTGGATGCCCTCCACCCGGTCGATTACGGGGTGGGAATCTGGGGTAGAGGTATACAGGCCGGCGTAGCCCGCGCCGAACTTAGCCTCGGCCATCAGGGGGATCCGGCGCGCCAGGCGACTCCAAGCTTCTCGGACAAAACCCTGGCTGGCCCGATGGCCGAAGACCTCCGGGTCTTCAATAACTTCCCCGGTGTAAAATTCCCCGGTGTTCCCGTCGCCCACCAGCGTCAGGTCGGCCCCTTCTGGGCGAAAGTAAATCTGATTGGCGATGTCGCACCCGCCGGGGTGGTAGGGCAGCAGTTCCGTGGGGCGTCTCAGGTGGACCACCTCGTGTCGGGTGGCTTCCAGGGGCAGGTCCACCCCGTGCCGTCGCAAAAAGTTGCGGCTCCAGGGCCCGGTCGCTACCACCGCCAGGGGAGTCTCGATGCGCTCCGTGGCAGTACGGACAGCCACCACACGCCCGGACTTCACTTCAATCCCGGTGGCCGGGGCCTGCAAGCGTATCCCGGCCCCCAACTGTCGGGCGCGGGTGGCATAGGCGAAAGCGGTGGCCGAGGCGTCGGCATGGCCGGAGAGAGGCTCAAAGGCGATGGCGGAGCAGTCGTCCAGGTAAAAACCCGGGGCCAACTCCTGCGCCTCTTGCCGGCTGATTATGCCGGTATTGGTGCCAACTCCCTGTTGCATGGCGACATTGCTGCGGAATCCCTCCTCCTCCCGCTCCCCGGCGAAGACCAGGTAACCCGTCTGGAGGTAGCCGCACTCGCCGCCCACCCGCTGCCGGAAGTCCCGGAAGATTTCCAGGCTCTGCCAGGCCATGCGGGCGTGGACTACGGTGGCGTAGTGCATCCCGATGGCGCTGGAGGAACGCCCGGTGGAGCCGGAGCCCAGAATATCCCGCTCCAGCAGCAGACTGTCGGCAAGTCCGCGGGCCGCCAGGTTGTACAGGATGCTGCATCCCATTACGCCCCCGCCGATGATTATCGCCTCCGCCGTTGTGGTCATGGTCAACCGCACCTCCGGCCTTCGCTGGGCAACGCCGAAGGAGAGTGTAGCACCTGTCCGGTACGGCTGTGGATGTGCCGGCAACGAGAGTAGCGCCCGCACCCTAACCCTCCCCCAGCAGACCCGTCTTCCGGCGCAGAGCCGGGCCAACCGCCCCGCTGCTATTCTCCCCGATGGTGTACAATGCCTCTGGAACAGCTTTCAAAGGCAGGGAAGGGAGCTGAAATGGCGGGATCTATAGTAATTGCTGGGGTGCGTAGCGGGGTGGGCAAGACCACCATCGCCACCGGAATAATGGGAGCCTTGACCCGTCGAGGGAACCGGGTGCAGCCTTTCAAGGTGGGCCCCGATTATATTGACCCCTCCTACCACCGCCTGGCCTGCGGCACTCCCTCTCGTAATCTGGACACCTGGATGATTCCCCATGCCGGAGTGGTGGAGTTGTACCAGCGGGCCAGCGCCCGGGGGGACATATCCGTAGTGGAAGGGGTGATGGGCGTCTTCGATGGGCACTCCAGCCTGTCGGAAGAAGGCTCCACCGCCCAGCTTGCCAAGCTGCTGGATGCCCCGGTAATTCTGGTGGCCGACGCTTCCAAGGTGGCGCGCAGCGTGGCCGCCGAGGTGTTGGGGTACCAGCAATTCGACCCGGACTTGCGCCTGGCCGGGGTGATTCTCAACGGCGTCGGCGGGCCGAGGCACCTGGAGTTTTGCCAGCCCCAGATTGAGGCCACCACGGGACTGCCCGTCCTGGGATATTTGCCTCGTCGGGAGGAACTGGTCCAGCCGGAGCGGCACCTGGGGTTAATCCCCACGGTGGAAGGCACCGTGTTCCAGGAATGGTACGACACCCTGGTAGCCCAGGTGGAAGAGACCATCGATTTGGACCGGATAGTTCAACTGGCCGCCGCCTCCAACCCTCCCCCGGCCCAGCCGCAACTGTATCCCAGCGAGCCGCAGCCCAAGCGGGCGGTTATTGCCGTGGCCCAGGACAGGGCCTTCAGCTTCTATTACCAGGACTCCCTGGACCTGCTGGAAGCCTGGGGCGCGGAGTTGGCCCCCTTCAGTCCCCTGGAAGACCCGGTATTGCCCGAGGGGGCTGGCGGGGTCTACATCGGCGGCGGCTTTCCCGAGATGTTCGCCCGGGAGCTTTCGGAGAACGTCTCCATGCGCCGGTCGGTGCGCCAGGCCGTGGAGCGGGGCCTGCCCGTGTACGCCGAGTGCGGGGGGCTGATGTACCTGGGCCAGAACCTGTCCGACCTGGAAGGGGTGCAGTACCCCATGGTTGGGGCCATTCCGGTAGTATCCTCCATGGTCGGCAGCCGCCTGCACCTGGGTTACCGGGAGGTGGAGTCGCGCACCGACAGCCCCCTGCTGCAACGGGGCCAACGGGTCAGGGGGCACGAGTTCCATTGGTCGGTGTTGGAGCAGGCCCCGGAGCCGGAACAATCGGTCTACCGGGTGACCAACCAGGACGACCGGTCCGAGGGGTTCCAGGTGGGCAGCGTTTGGGCCTCGTACATTCACATCCACCTGGGCAGCGACCCGTCCCTGGCCCGTAACTTCGTCGATACCTGCGCCGGAGATTCCCCAGCCAACTAAAATTAAACTGGCCCTGGACCTTTTCATTTTCCTGCGAGAGCCATACTCTCAACCGTCATTCCCGCGAAAGCGGGAATCCAGGGGCAGGGGTGGCAATCTGGGGTTCGCTGTTTCCACCAATAATCGAAGGGCGCTGGAAGCGGCCCCGGTGGACTACCGAAACCGCCTACGCCCAGGTATATTGGTTAGGCTAGTAGGGCCACGAAGGGGTAATTCTAAGGACAACGTGCTAGAGCCACGGGACATGGTGACAAAGCTGGAAGAGCGGGCCGACCTGAACTGGCGAAGGCACTCGGGCTTCGCCGGGTACGGTGTCATGGGTCTGCCCTTCGCCTCGGGCCACGCCCTGGGATTTCGCCGGTTCCCCACCTCGTCCCTGGGGCCGGAATACACCTCCGTGTGGCACCGGGACCCGGGGGGACAGTGGAGCATGTTCCAGGACCGGCCCCCCGAGGGCGATAGCGTCCTCCACTTCGGGGGCGCGGTGGCCGAGGCCCACGTAAGGGACATCCGGATTACCTGGTCCGGTCCCCGGGACTTTACAGTTAAAGTTGGCGGTGAAAAGCCCATCCAGTGGGACATTGCCCTGGATGCCGTTCCAGAGACCCGGTTTATGAACTCCAAGGGTGGCACGGCGCCAGGAGCCCTGTGGCGTCAGCCGGACTACCTCCGGGTCATGGGTGGGGTGTCCAGCGTAGCCCTGGGCGCTGGGTACCTGGGGCTGGAAGGGGCCGGTGACGAGAAACAGAGGTTTGTCGCCAATCCGCGTCTCATCTGGCACGTTTCCGCCAGCGCCGCCACCATCGATGGGCAGCCCCTGGGCGACCCCGGGCCTTTGCCCTTCGACGCAAAGTTTGGCGGGTTCTGGATACCCCAGCGGGGCATCTTCATCATCGGCAGCGCGCTATTGGATACCCCGGAGGCAGCCCTATACCCCTTCTTTGTCTGAAGGACTATTGTTAGCCGATTCCAGAGCCAATTAGGAACAGATTTGACCCGGGCTTGAGGGACAGGAGATCGTCGGTTATGGACATCACCAACTATGAACGGGTAGGGAAAGGCATCGAGGCCCTCAAGGTCGGTCTCGTGCCTTTCGTGTCACGGGAATTCATAGCGCACTGCGGGAGCTCAAACATCAACCAAATCGTATCAGAATTGCGGCGAATTCTAGGAAAGCCTCCTAATGATTCACTGCGTCCCTTTCGGGATATGGATGCTGCGGCGTTGCTCAAAGTAATGTGGGACTTATGGAATGAGGTATTCCGTAAAAGCCTCGGTTATAGCGAACGAAATTTGGTAAGCGAATTACGAGCAGTCCGCAACAATTGGGCGCACCAAGTAACATTCTCCAACGATGACGCATACCGAGCCCTTGACTCTATGCACCGCCTGCTCTTGGCAGTTTCATCACCACAAGCCAGTGTGGTGGAAGGGTTAAAAGGGGAGCAGTTCCGAGTCCTTGCCAACGAGCTGGTCAGAGAAGAAGAGGACACACTAGAGGGCCAGGAGATTGGTGGTTCTAGTGGGTATACGCGGCAACGTCGGGAGGAGGCAACGGGGCGTGGACGGATAGCTGAAGCCGTGAGGGCGGCGGTCATAGATGATTACGTCACGCCGGCCCGTAATAGAGGCGAGAGAGAACTCAGCATCGTGTCTGGGGATGTCCATAAGCGGCTCGGACTCTCAGCTAGGCACCCCTCTGTATGCAATGCGCTTGAAGACCACACAGGAAAACTAAAACGTCTGGCCAGAGCGGAGTTGATCGACATAGCCGGTCCGAACCCTAGCAGCACTACCCGGTTTACCTATCGACTCTTTGACTAACAGACCTTGGAGACCATATTAGGCACAGGTTAGTATTTTCGCCAGGGGAAGAAAACGAATGAGCACTGAGCAAAACGCCCAACAGGGACCCCAATCGGTCAAGGGCCCTCGCATTAACAAGGGCTTGGTAATAGTCAATACGGGAAACGGCAAGGGCAAGACCACCGCCGCGATGGGGGTGTTGTTTCGGGCCTGGGGACGGGACATGAAGCCCATCATGCTTCAGTTCATCAAGCATACCACCTCCAACTTCGGCGAACAGCGGGCGGCCCAGAAGATTAACGTGCCCGTCCGGGCCATGGGCGACGGCTTCACCTGGCGCTCCCGGGACCTGGACCAGAGCGCCGATCTGGCCCGAGCCCTATGGGAGGACGCCAAGGAGGTGATTGCCTCCAACGAGCACAACATCGTAATCCTGGACGAGTTCACCTACCCGATGCACTACGGGTGGATTCCGGTGGAGGACGTGATTGAGGCATTGAAGGCTCGCCCGGAGATGCAGCACGTCATCATCACCGGACGCCACGCCCCCGAGGCCCTGGTCGAGTACGCCGACCTGGTCACGGAAATGAACGTGGTCAAACATCCCTACGACAGCGGCATCAAGGCGCAGCCGGGTATCGAGTTCTAAAATCACGAAGAGACCCCGCTTCACCGTAGGGCGAAGGGCCGGATTGAAGAAATGGACAAAGGCATAAGCGTTGATCCCAAAATATGCAGTGGCAAGCCCTGCATCCGGGGTACTCGAATCATGGTTAAGAATATCCTGGGTATGCTGGCGGGGGGTTACACTGTTGAACGAATTGTCCAAGCTTACCCGGAATTGACCGCGGATGATGTGAGTTCCGCCCTGAACTATGCTAGCCAGGTAATCGATGAGGAAAGGGTCATTGCCATAGGTTGAAGGCTCACCTGACCTCAACATTCTCCTTGACCAAAATGTTCCCAGGGAAGTTGCCTGGTGGTTGCGAGAGCGACGACCAAATTGGGAAGTTGTCCACACTTCACAGGTGGGGTTGGATGGCAAGCCCGATGTTGACATATTTGCCTGGGATCAAGAAAATCTTCACCTCCTCCTCACTTTTGATGAGGATTTCGCTGACCAGCGCAGTTTTCCTGTGGGCCGGGACCATGGTGTCATCAGGTTGAGGGTGTGGCCCACAACCCTGGAAGAAACTGAGGCTGCACTAGGTAGGTTGATCGATCAGGTGGATGACAAAGCGCTTCTCGGGGCGCTGGTAATAATCTGTCCTCGACATATCCGGGTGAGTGCTGGACCCAGACCAGGAAGTACCCTCAGCAATTGAGCCAGCCTCAAAGGAGTGGCGTCGAATGCCAATATCATCTTTAGTTGACCTAACCCTGGCGTCTATCGACGCCCTGAACGAGGAGGCGATGGCTGCCGCCTGGGCCCGTCAGGATACTCTGACCAAGCCCCTGGGCAGCCTGGGCAGGCTGGAAGAGCTGTCGGTACGGCTGGCGGGCATCTTCGGCGAGGCCATCCCCCGAATTCGCGGCAAGTCGGTAATCCTGGCTGCCGGGGACCACGGGGTGGTGGCCGAGGGGGTCAGCGCCTATCCCCAGGAAGTGACACCGCAGATGATTTACAACTTCCTGGCCGGCGGCGCGGGCATCAACGTTCTGGCCCGGCACGCCGGGGCCGACATTGTGGTGCTGGACGCCGGCGTGGCCGCCGACCTGAAGCCCCATCCGCAACTGCGGGACGTGAAAGTCGCCAGGGGCACCGCCAACATGGCCCAGGGCCCGGCCATGACCCGGCAGCAGGCCATCCAGTGCCTGGAAACGGGGATCGAAGTTGCCCAGGAGCAAATTGCCGGGGGCGCTGACCTCATCGCCTGCGGGGACATGGGCATCGGCAACACCACACCTTCCAGCGCCATCACCGCCGTGCTCACCGGCGTTGACCCGGAGATAACCACCGGCAGGGGCACCGGCCTGGACGACCCGGGCCTGGCCCACAAGGTGGCGGTAATCAAGCAGGCTATCCAGACCAACAGCCCCGACCCCAACGACGGTATGGACGTGCTGACCAAGGTTGGCGGCCTCGAAATTGGTATGTTGGCGGGGGCCATGTTGGGCGCTGCCGCCCGCCGCCGCCCGGTGCTGGTGGACGGATTCATTTCCGGGGCGGCGGCCCTGATAGCCTGGGCCATCTACCCCGGGGCCAAGGACTACTTCATCGCCTCCCATCAATCGGTGGAGCCGGGGCACCGGGTTGGCTTGGAAGCAATGGGGCTGGACCCCTTGCTGGACCTGGGTATGCGGCTGGGCGAGGGCACTGGCGCGGCCCTGGCCATGCACATCGTTGAAGCCTCCGCCAAGTGCCTGGAGGAGATGGCTACCTTTGCCGAGGCCGGAGTCTCGGAGCGGGACGAAGAAGAGGTCTAGCCCTGGCTGCATTCCTGGTGGCCCTCAGTTTTCTGACCATCTGTCCGGCCACGCTGCGCAAGAGTCCGACGCAGGGGGAAATTAGCGCCTCCCGGGCCTTCTTCCCCTTGGTGGGGCTGCTGTTGGGGCTGCTGTTGGTGGGCCTGGAGCGCGGGGCCAGCGAAGTCTTTCCCCCCTTTCTGACGGCGGCGATGCTGTTGGCCGTTCTGGCGATAGTCACCCGGGCCCTGCACCTGGATGGCTTCATGGACGTGTGCGACGGGCTGTTCGGCGGTTACACCCCGGAGCGACGCCTGGAGATAATGCGCGACTCGCACGTGGGGGCCTTTGCCGTAGTGGGCGCCGTGGGCCTGCTGCTGCTGAAGTACGGCGCCCTGGTGGCCCTGCTGACTACGCCTGTACCGGGCAAGGAGTGGGCGTTGCTGCTGTTCCCCGCCCTGTCGCGGTGGAGCATGGTAGTAGCCCTCAGCGCTTTTCCTTACGTACGCAGCCAGGGCTTGGGCTCGCCCTATCACCGGGGGACGGCCTACTTGTCCACCGGCGGGGCGGCCATCGCCGTAGTTGTAATTGCAGTGCTTGCAGCGGGCGTTGCCGGGGCCATCCTGTTGGTGGGAGTATCGGCGCTGGCCTGGCTGTTGGGCTGGGGCATGGCGCGGATGTTGGGGGGACTGACCGGGGATACCTACGGGGCCATCAACGAAATAACCGAGGTGGCGGCGCTGATGGTGGCGGTGGCGGCGCTGCCCACCGGGTGGCTGCAACCGTTGGCCTGGCTGCGGTTTTACTAAGGGGCTTTACGACGAAAGAGAAGTCCCTGAACCAGGAAAAGTTGGATGGCAAGGATTCTAGGCCCTTCGCTCCGCTCAGGGTGACATTATGTAGATGCGGAGCTACGTTGAACAGTTTATGCTGGCGCAGGTAGGTGTCTCGCCTACCCATTCATTCTGGAGAGCGTCATTCCCCAATCGTACTGAAGGGTTACCCACCATCATTTTGAGAAGCGTCACTCCCCTGTCATTCTGAGGAGCCTCGCGACGAAGAATCTAAAGTGCCGGGTCTGGAACAACCATGAGGCAATACTACGTCTACATCATGACCAACGCCACCCGGACGCTGTACATCGGCGTCACCAATGACCTAGAGCGGCGGGTCTATGAGCACAAGCAAAAACTGGCCGACGGATTCACCAAGAAATACAACATCACGATGCTCATGTATTACGAAGAGACCGGCGATGTGGAGTCGGCCATCGCCCGGGAGAAGCAATTAAAGGGGTGGCGCCGGAGCCGAAAAATAGACCTGATAGAGGGATTCAATCCTCAGTGGAAGGACTTGTCCCTTGAATGGTACTGGTAACGCGCGTTTTAGACCCTTCGCTCCGCTCAGGGTGACATTGGGCAGGTGCTTAGGAGTGTTACCCCCCGTTATTCTGAGAAGCTTGGAGACGAACAATCTGAAGTGTTGGGACATTCGCTGGCTGTGAAGAGAAAGGGGAAACACTTCACCTTTGTATCGGAGTGATGCCGCTAGAAATACCGCCGGCAAGATTGGAGTGATGGGAAATTGGCAATCATGCAGCTAACTATAATGGACGCAAGCGAAGGTCATAGTACATGCTGAACATCCCCCCCGAAGTGGCCATACTGCTTCTAGCCCTGTTGCTGGACCTGACGTTGGGAGAACTACCCAGTCGTTTCCATCCCACCGTCTGGATGGGTAAGACTGTGTCCCTGGCCGAGAGGCTGGCTCCCCGGTGGCGCGCCAAGGGTGGCTGTTTGAAGGCGCCAGGTGATGCCTCCGGCGGTGGCGGAGGCCAACTGGCCTATGGCGGGTTGGTGGCCCTGCTGATTCCCGCCCTTTGGGCCGCCGCTGCCTATTTTCTCCTACAGGGGTTGGAAAGCATCCACTACCTGGCTAATATCCTGGTGGGAGCCGCCCTGTTCAAGACTACCTTCGCCCTGCGGATGCTGCATCGGGTGGCTGCCCAGGTGCGGGGCCTGCTGCTGGGGGGAGACCTACAGCAGGTGCGCGCCAACATGGGTTCCCTGGTCAGCCGCGACCCCAGCCAACTAACGCCGGAGCAGGCCACGGCGGCCACCGTGGAGTCGGTGTCCGAGAACATCACCGACAGCTTCGTCGGCCCCTGGCTGGCCTTTGCCCTTTTTGGGGTGCCCGGGGCCGTGGCCTACCGGGCTATTAACACTCTGGATAGTATGATAGGCTATCACGGGAAGTACGAATATCTGGGTAAAGCCTCGGCGAGGCTGGACGACCTGGTAAACTTGGTTCCCGCCCGGTTGACGGCCCTGTTGCTGGTCTTGAGCAGCGCCCTGCTGCCGGGGCAGCGGGGGGTCAACGCTTGGCGCATCATGTGGCGGGACCACCGCAATACCGAGAGTCCCAACGCCGGTTGGACCATGAGCGGTATGGCCGGGGCCCTGGGAGTGCAACTGGAAAAAGTGGGCCACTACCGGCTGGGCGACCCGACCCGCACCCTGGAACCGCAGGATATTTCCCGGGCCATCCAGACCATGTATCTGGTGGCCGTGCTGGGCGCCATTATCGCCTTGGGCGTCGTCATTTTGAGATATGGAATCTTCTAGCCAGCCCGACATCCCAGGGGAGGCTGCGCCCCACGCCCCCCCTGCCCAAGACGCGCCTCGCCCGGTACACGGAGGCATTCGCCCGGCCCAACTGCGGTCGCTGGGCCTGGATCCCCAGCAGGTCCTGGACTTCAGCGCCAGCGTCAGCCCCCTGGGGCCGCCCCCGGGCCTATGGGGGGCGCTACAGCAGGTGGACCTGACCGCCTACCCGGACCCGGAATGCCTGGAGCTACGCGAGGCCCTCTGTCAACACCTCAGCCAGCCCTCGGGTTATCCGGTGGGGTTGGACAACGTCCTGGTGGGTAACGGCTCGACGGAGATAATCCACCTGTTGTCCCGGGCATTCGTCGCCAACGGCGCAGCCCTGCTGCTGACTCCCACCTATGGCGAGTACGAGGGCGCGTGTCGTCTGGCTGGGGCATCCCTTTCTTCCCTGGAAGCCCGTCGCGCCCAGGGATTTAGCTGGGACTTGGAAGAGGCCCAGGACCGCATCGCCCGGGAAGAACCCGGCCTGGTATTTCTGTGCAATCCCAACAACCCCACCGGCGTCTACCTGCCCCAGGCGGAGGTGGAGTTCTTGGCCCAGGCAGTTGGGCGAGTCGGCGGGCTGCTGGCGTTGGACGAAGCCTACCTCGGTTTCGTGGCAGATACCTGGGAGTCGCTGGACCTGCTGGCTCTGGGCAACGTGGTGCTCCTGCGCTCCATGACCAAAGACTACGCCCTCACCGGCTTGCGCCTGGGTTACTCCCTGGCGTCGCCCGAGGTAACGGCCAGAATGACCGCGATGCAGCCCGATTGGAGCGTCAATTCCCTGGCCCAGACCGCCGGGCTGGTGGCCCTGGCTGACTCGGACTACCTGCCCCGGGCCAGAGGAGCAGTAGCCCAGTCCAAGAAATACCTGACCGGGGAACTGGCGGCGTTGGGGTTTACCGCGCTGCCATCCACCGCCAACTTCCTACTGGTGGAGGTGGGCAACGGCGCTGTCGTGCGGGACAAGCTGATGCGGCAGGGGCTGTTCGTGCGGGACTGCGCCTCCTTTGGCCTGCCCGACTGCATTCGCCTGGGCATCCGCTCCCTGGCCGATTGCCGAAGGCTGGTTGAGGGCTTTAAGAGAATCGGGCAATCCTAGATAGGGCATCCCCGGCCAACCCTGAATCGAAGGTGACCGCAGAGAAATGGGTACGATATACATTGTCCGCCACGGCCAGACGGTATGGAACGCCGAGGGTCGAATCCAGGGCCACAGCGACATTAGCCTGTCGGAGAAGGGCCAAGAACAGGCCCAGGCCATCGCCCGCCGGCTGGCCTCCGTCCCCTTCGACCTAGCCTTCTGTAGCGACCTCAGCCGCACCACCCAGACGGCCCGGGTCATCCTGGGAGAGCGGGACATTCCTCTCTACCCAACGGAGCAGTTGCGGGAGTACAAGAAGGGAATCTTTGAAGGTCTGACCGAGGAGGAGTACCGGGACCGCTACCCGGAATTGTACGAGGCTTCCCTGGTTAACGACCTGGACTTCGCCCCTACTGGTGGGGAGACCATTCGCCAGACCAGCGCGCGCATGGGCGCTTTCGTGGAGGACCTGCGGCGCAACCATCCCGACGACACCGCCTTGGTGGTGGGGCATGGGGGATCCCTCCGGGCCGTTATCGTCGCTCTGCTGGCCCTGCCCCTGGAAGCTAACTGGAAATTCGCCATGGGCAACTGCGCCCTGTCCGTCGTCTCCACCTTCCACGACAACGCCGTTCTCCACCTGTACAACGACACGTCCCACCTGAATGCGCTGCGGTGAGGTATCGCAGTGGGCCTGAGCCTCTATGGCTGTTCCAATTTTACAAGATTGACCTACAGGGTGTAGAGTCAATTTCCAAGTACGTGGGCCCTGAAAACATTAGCTCGGGGAGGGCATACCATGATAGACACCAAAGACGCCCCACCCTTTGCCGGGGTTTATTCTGCCAGAGAAGCCGCCCTGTATATTAGGGCTACCCTAGCACGGTCCCCGAGCTTTCCTCGCATCAACACCCAGCACATCTCCAGGTGGGCTAGGGAGGAGTTGGGAGGAAGGAAGGTCAAGCGTCAACCCTCCATACCCGGTTTCATTAACTTTCCGGAGTTGGTCAGCTTTAGGATGGTGGCCGCTCTGAGGGCAAAGGGTGTTTCCAGCAAAGATATAAAGCTTGCCCATACGTGGCTGCGGGAAAAACGGGACTGGCAGTATCCCTTCGCTATGGAGCCTGTTTGGGTGGGAGACCCCGATATATTCGCCGATGAGGATACTCAGGCAGCAATTGCCCGGTTTTGGGAGTCGCACCCAGATTTCATAAAGGACATTTTTATCCCAGTGGAGTCCAATTATCACGGCTTGAGCTTTGAGGTTGACCGACAAGCCGCTACCTGGACTCCGTTGGAAGGTATAGTATTGGACCCGGCCAGGCAGTTTGGTGAGCCTTGCATTGCCGGAACCCGCGTTCCCACCGGGACGTTGCGGGCCTTTCATCTGGGAGGGGATTCGGTGGATACATTGGCTAGAGCTTATGGGTTGCCTTTGGCCCAGATAGAATCGGCTATGTCTTGGGAAGCAATACTTGAGAAATCCGCAGCCGGGTAACCGGCCCCGATTTCTCTTGGATGAATCTCTGCCTCCGTCGGTCGCTGAGGGTTTAGAGCAAATTGGATACCCCATCACCAGTTGTAAAGGACAAGACTTACTCGGGCGAAAAGATGAGGAACTGATACCCTGGATGGCCCAGGAGGGCTATGTCTGGATTACCAAGGACTACGCGGCCCGGGTCAAGCATCGAGATACAATTCGACAGTCGAGAATAAGTGTAGTATGGGTACGTGGCGCGGAACCGATGACCGGAAACAACATATCGATCGAGCAACTGCGCCGAATGCTCACCGTTAAACTGGACGACATTAGCATAGCGGTGTCCAATTCCCAAGGTCCCGGGTATTTTCTGCTTTATATGAGAGGGAACACCCCAATGTTGCTGATCTACTCCACGCCGGAGTAAATAGAGCGGTAATACCGTCTTAATGCGCTAATCAAAGAGGGAAGAGCTGACACAGATGACTGGACGAGTATTGATGGTGCAGGGCACCGCCTCCCACGTGGGCAAGAGCGTGTTGGTTTCCGCCCTGTGCCGAATGTTTCGCCAGGACGGGTACCGCGTGGCCCCCTTCAAGGCGCAGAACATGTCCAACAATTCCTACGTCACCCGGGACGGCGGCGAAATCGGTCGCGCCCAAGCGGTGCAGGCCGAGGCCGCCGGCGTGGAGGCTAGGGTGGAAATGAACCCGGTGCTCCTTAAACCCGAAGCCGACCACATTTCCCAGGTGGTGCTGCTGGGCCGTCCCATGCTATCCGCCCGCACCCGCGACTACTTCGGGTTGAAGGCCCAGTTGTGGGAGTCGGTGCATACCTCTTTGGACGTTCTGCGCGACGAGTACGACATCGTAGTCATCGAAGGGGCGGGCAGCCCGGCGGAGATAAACCTGAAGGCCAGCGAGATTGTGAACATGCGGGTGGCCCGCTACGCCGATGCGCCGGTGCTGCTGTGCGGCGACATCGACCGGGGCGGCGTGTTCGCCTCCCTGGTGGGCACCCTGGAACTCCTGGAGCCAGAGGAGCGGGACATAATAAAGGGGTTTGTCATAAACAAATTCCGGGGAGACCCCAGCCTGCTGCAGGACGGCTTAACCTGGCTGGAGGAACGTACCGGCAAGCCCGTACTGGGCCTGGTCCACCACTTCCGCGACATTCACATACCTGAGGAAGACTCGGTGGCCCTGGACCTTCCGACGTACCGCCAAGACAACGCCGTCCTGGACATCGCTGTGGTCCAGGTGCCCCATATCTCCAACTTCGACGACTTCGACCCCCTGGACCGTGAAAATGGCGTCTCCCTGCGCTACGTGGAATCGGTGACGGACCTGGGACGGCCCGACCTGGTAATCCTACCGGGCACCAAGACTACCATCCCGGACCTGGCGTGGATGGAACGCCAAGGGCTGACCCAGGCCATCAAGTCGCTGCACCAGAACGGCGCTTCCGTCATTGGCATCTGCGGCGGTTACCAGATGCTGGGCGCCAAGCTCTATGACCCGGAGGGCGTGGAGTCCTCCCAACACGAGATGGACGGCCTGGGGTTGCTGCCCTTGACCACGGTCTTCGCCGGCACCAAGGAGACCCACCGGATTAAGGGAGAAGTGCTGGAAGATACCGGGCTGCTGACCGGGGCTCGCGGGGCTCCCATTTCCGGCTACGAGATTCACATGGGGCGCACGACCCCCAGCGAAGGCGGGGAACAGCGAGGCGCAGGCCTGACCGCTCCCTTCCGTATCGACGACCGCTCCGACGTGGCAGTCACCGGAGATACCGAGTTGGACGGGGTCATGGACCCGTCGGGGCGGGTGCTGGGCACCTACATTCACGGGCTGTTCCAGAACGGAGGGCTGCGCCAGGCGGTGCTGCGCGAGTTGGCCCGCCGCAAGGGTGTCAGCCTACCCTGGTCTTCCCACGACCTGTCCATCGACCAGGAATACGACAAGTTGGCCGATTGGGTGCGGGCCAGTCTGCGCATGGACTTGATTTACCAGATAACCGGCCTGGAACGAGACTACGAGGCGCTGTGACGACGGGCCGGTTCCTTCGTCCCGCGCGCCCCGGGGTAGTGGCCCCCTGAGGGGCTGATGCCGTCGCAGTTGTGCCTGGTACTGGGGGGAGTGCGCTCGGGAAAGAGCGCCTTTGCCGAAACGCTGGCCCGGGAACATGGCGGGCCCGTCCTCTACGTTGCCACCGGCCAAGCCACCGACGCCGAAATGGCGGAGCGCATCCGCCGCCACCAGGAGGTCCGTCCCCCCCACTGGACCACCCTGGAAGAACCTCTAAACTTGGCGACGGCGTTGCTCTCAGCCCTGGACACGCCCAACCCGCCGGGTGTCGTCCTGCTGGACTCCCTAGACGTTTGGGTCAGCAATTTGCTGCTACGGCATGAGGATGAACCCGCCGCCCGGGTGGAGTCGTTGGCCCTAGAGTCCCTGGGCCGACTGCTGGAGGTTTGCCGCAGTTCCACCGCAGACTTTGTCGTGGTAAGCAGCGAGGTGGGCTTCAGTCTGGTGTCTACTTATTCTCTGGGACGACACTTCCAGGACCTGCTGGGCCTGGCTAACCAGCGGGTAGCCGCGGCGGCCAGCCGGGTATACCTGGTGGTGGCGGGAATTCCGGTGGAGATTAAGAGATTATCCGATAATTCTCTTCCCCCTTGACGGGAGAAGGTTAGGATGGGGGTGATGACGGGGTTATCGGATAGGCTCTAAGTAGCCGGGTGGAACGGTGGCAGGAACGCAAGACTGATTCGGCCAATCGGGTATAATAGCCAGCAGCATGGGCATTCATCCGAGGCAGAGGCATACCAAGAGGCATACCAATGGAAGGGCGATTTATCCTTACCGACTACGTGGAACAGGCGTTGGTCGCATCAGTTTACGAAGAACTGGACGACGGGACTTTTGCCGGACGCATACCCCCTTGCACCGGAGTACTCGCCTTTGGAACAACCCGGCGGGAGTCTCAGGACGAACTACGGTCAGTCCTGGAGGAGTGGATTCTACGCGGTCTTAAACTCGGCCATTCCCTTCCTGTAGTGGCTGGGATCGATCTAAACTTAGAGCCTCTTCGTGAATAGATGGAACCCCTGTAGACGCCGGGATTTTATCCGGCGTCTTAGGAGGCTGGGCTTTGATGGCCCATTTTCAGGCACACGGCACCAGTTTATGGTCTTTAAGGGCCATCATCTAGCGATTCCTTCAAATAACGAATACTCTGTACCTTAGCTGCGCTTTATGTTGAGAGAAGTGGAAGGCATCATAGAACAGCACGTTCCCCCAGAATTATGGAACATATTAGGTGAAATGCGCCAACCCAACAAAGTCACATGGTATTAGCTAACGAATGTCCCCCCTCAAGCCTATAGCTTCCAATCAGCCTACCGGCTCACCAATGGGCGCCGCCACCGTGCGCGCCCCCGGCGTTTGCGGCGAATTGGTGCAGGGCATGTTGGGTGACGTCTACTTTCTGGTAACTTGCCCCATCGACTTCTTCTCCCGAGTGCGCGTAGACCTTCACCAAGGTGCAACCGGAGTAACCGGCCCCGACAACTGTCCCAAAGCGGCGGCGGCGGTGCAAGCCGCCCTGATTTACCTGGAACGAGGCGAGTTGGGGGCCGCCCTCACCATCAACAACCCCATACCGCGCGGCAAGGGCATGGGCAGCAGCAGCGCCGATGTCGCCGCCGCCATATATGCCACCGGGCTGGCGTTGGGGCGGGAGCTTTCCCCCGCCGAAATGGGACGGTTGGCCCTGTCGGTGGAGCCGACCGATGGCGTTATGTTTCCGGGAATCGCCCTTTTCGACCACCGGGAGGGCCGGGTCATGGAGGAGTTGGGGTCTCCCCCGCCCACGGAGGTCATCGCCCTGGACTTCGGCGGCGCTGTGGACACCCTGGAATTCAATCAGGTGGACCGGCGCGCGCTGTGGCAGTCGCTGCAGTCGGAGACCGACGAAGCCCTGCGGCTGGTGCGCTCTGGCGTCGCGGAAGGAGACCCGGGTAAAATAGGCCGGGGAGCGACCCTCAGCGCCCAGGCGGGCCAGCGGGTCCTGCCCAAGCCCCAACTGTCCCGGGTCCTGGAATTCGCCCAGTCGGTGGGAGCGGCGGGAGTGAACGTTGGGCATAGCGGGACGATTATCGGGGTGCTGGTGGACGCGATGCAGCGGCGGGGCCGGTCGGTTTTTCGCCAAGCCAGAGAAGCCTTCCCGGAAGCGGAAGCGGTGCACCACTTCCGCATCTTCGCCGGGGGGATGCAGGTGGTGGCTGGCTGATGATAAAAAGTTCGTATTGCTCTTACAAGGAGTTGTAGGCATTGATAAGAAGTACGATGTTGGAGGCAGTGAGATGTAGAGCATAGGCCGCGAGGTAATCAGGGACTTCCACAGTCCCGCTACCCTGACCATGCCCAGCTCTCCTGTTCCTTAACGTTGGTACACCGCTCTCCAAGGTGGTCCGCAAGCTGTTAAAATGACTTTGCATCTCTAACGGAATGAGATGGTTGTCAAACAGGACACCTGTCAGTTTGATTGCGGTATCGTTTCGAGAGTAACTCCACATTCGCCTATCGCAAATGGTCTTCATGGTGCTCTCAAAGGCTTTTAACGCTTCTGCTATCGCCTCCTTGTTGTTCCTTTCCCTGTAGTGCTTATGAGCACGCATAAACTCCTGCAAAGCTCCATCAAATCCTGCGTCATGTAGCAGTGATATGGCTGGCTCTACAGTCTCAGAGTGTAGATACTGGGAGTTCACCTCTACTATTTGTCCGGCTTCGTACTGATAACCTATAGCATGTTCCAGGAAGCGGTAGTTCAATTCGTTGATAGCATCATCCGGAAGTTGTGCAATGCTCCAACCTTCAAGACTATTCCTATGCTCTATCTCTCTTATCACTGTATCGATGAATCGAAAAGAGATCTCAATAAGGCTCAGTACCTGGTCCACGTCTTCACTTTTATGAAGAAATTGTACGCAATGTTCCATACGTTGGCTTACCTGAGGTGTGCCCGGTACTGATACTAAATTGGACACACCGTTTTCACGGGCCAGAGAATCATGTATTTCTGCCCACCACTGCACTTTCTCTGACCGAACGGGGTTTGAGAAGTATGAAGCCGGAAAAGCTAAAGGATTGCCAATTGCGTCTCTCCAAATGTAGTTTACTTGCACCTTGAATTCTCTTGGTAAGGCATCGTAGCGATAAATTACTGGCTTACCGGAGTTTTCAGCCTTCCGTTTGCGCTTTGCGAATGTCTCGAATATAGGCATTACTGAAATCCTCAAAGAATGCACCCTGATTCTATCCACACTAGCACATAAATTCTATTGAACTCAAGGCAAATACAAAATGAATTTTGCATTGCACTACCCCCACCCTCTAAAACCTGGTCTGCGCCCCCTGCTTCCTCCGGCGGCGGGGAGCTTGGCGGAAGGTGGCTTGGGGGGCGAAGCGGGGGTATTGGGCCGCTTGGCCGTCCAGCAGTTCCTCGATGGTTAGAATCTGCACCCTGGGGAACTGGTGGCCGGGGAAATGCTCCGGTTCGTAGAAGCCCGACGCCGCAGCCTCTTGCAGCATTGGGCGGGTGGGCGGTTCCAGAGTGACGAACAGGCCCAACTCCGCCTTCTCCCGTTCCATGTCGCCCTTGAGCGTCGCAATCTGGCCCCGGTTCACGTGGCCGCTCTTCACCTGCACGATGGCGCGCTTGGCCTTGCCGCTGTTGTCGTCGAAGAAGTTGATGTAGCCGTCGATGCCCGAGTCGGCGCCCTTCTTCCGTTCCTGGGCCGGGCGCGCGTCCACCAGCCCCAAGGCCCACCACTCGAATTGATAGCGTCCGTCGTGTTCGCTCTCCACGGCCAAGGCCCGGGCGCTTTCCACATCCTGGGGGACGCCGATGACCTCGTAGGGGCGCAGGTCTTCCCCGAAGCTGTCGTGCAGCCGGCTCTTCATCAGAGAGATGGCCAGATGGGTGATGTCGATGCCAATCCAACGCCGGTTCAGCCGCTCGGCCACGGCGACGGCGGTGCCGCAGCCGCAGAAGGGGTCCAGCACCAGGTCGCCCTCATTGCTGCTGGCGTTGATAATGCGCTCCAGAAGGGCCTCCGGCTTCTGGGTGGGGTAGTCGAGATGTTCGTTGCCAGCAGCTTGAGGAATGTCACCCCAGTTGTTCGTCACCGTTTTCCCCTTGGAGTCCTCCAGGTAGAGCTTGTATTGAGGCACTGCACCGGGCTTAAGTTGAACAACGAGTCCCCCATCGTAAGCCTTTTGCATTCGCTCATGGGTCCATCGCCACACACGCGTGACGCCTAAGAATTCGTAAGTGAGGTTTGGCCGATTGTCGTTGGGGTTGAGAAGTGGAAGGAGTCGGTATCTTCTGCCATCGGCGTCAGTGTACTTGTATGCCTTATTGACATAAGCAGGGTCATGCTCGCCATATACCATGTGGAAAACACACTGGTCGGATTTCGAGAACCTCAGGATAATATCCCTGCAATTTGGAAAATTGATTTTAGAGAGGCTCTTGGGGTTCGACCGTGTCCAAGAAATCTCATTCCGAAAATTCCTTGGCCCAAACACGGCGTCCAAAAGCATCTTCAGGTAATGGCTGGCCGTCGGGTCGCAGTGCAGGTAGATGCTGCCGGTGGGCTTCAGGACCCGGTGCAGTTCCACCATGCGCTGGGCCATCATGGTCAGGTAGGCCATCAGGTCGTTCTGGCCCAGGAACTCGCGCATGGCCCCCAGCAGCCGCCCCAGCTTGTCCGGCCCCTGCGTGACCACCTCCTGGTAGGCGGACTCGGACTCCAGGCTCCAACGCCAGGTATCCTCGAAGGCGGTAATCTGGGCCGCCGACTCCTCGCCGCTCTTTTCCTGGAACAGCACGTTGTAGTTGGCGTTGGAGTTGAAGGGCGGGTCCAGGTAAATCAGGTCAACGCTGGCGTCGGCCACCTGCTCCCGCAGAATGTCCAGGTTGTCGCCGAAATACAGCTTGTTCTTCCATTCGGGGCTGGTCATGGTCTTGCACCGCCTTTGGGTTGGGCCTGACAAAATATCCGCCGGCACTCTCGAGTATAGCACAGCGGCTCACTGACCCCGTCCGGGATGTGTTAGCATAGGCTTGCTTTCGCCCGTACCGGAGTTCCCACCAAATCAGGGGAGGTGAGTAACTCATGTTACGCACAGGATGAGGATAATGGTAGATTAGAGCTATGGATAAAGAGATGTTGGAACTGTACAGCGATTACCTGTTGAGTTCCTTTGGCGCCGCCACAGCGACGGGCTTGTCATCCACGGTGGAAGGCGCGGTCAGCCATGACCAAGTAACGCGCTTTCTGTCGAGGGAAGACTATGACTCCAAAACCCTATGGGAACAGGTCAAGCCGATGGTGCGCGCCATGGAACAGCCGGATGGGGTACTGATCTTTGATGACACCATCCAGGAAAAGCCCTATACGGACGAGAACGAACTGATTAGCTGGCATTTCGACCATAGCAAGAACCGTTCAGTCAAGGGAATTAACCTGCTCAACTGCATGTATTACGCTGGGGGCGCAGCGGTTCCCGTGGCCTACGAACTCATCCGAAAACCGCTGGTGTACCGCGATGAGAAGACCGGCAGGCACAAGCGTAAGAGCGAAGTCACCAAGAATGAACTGATGCGCCGGATGTTGAGAGTCTGTCAGCGCAATCAGTTGCAATATCGCTACGTGCTGGCTGACAGTTGGTTTTCCGCCAAGGAGAACCTGGACTTCATACGCTGGGAACTGGACCGGCATTTCATTGTTGCGCTCAAGTCGAATCGGACGGCTGCATTGAGCTATGAAGGGAAGCTGCAGGGCAACTTCTCCCGCATAGACTCGCTGGACTTGCCAGAACATCAAGCGGTGCAGTGCTGGCTGAGAGGGTTGGAGTTCCCGGTCCGGCTCGTTCGCCAAGTCTTTACAAACAAGGATGGCAGCACCGGGACATTGTATCTGGCCTCAAGCGATCTGGACTGCGATGGACCAACCATCTGCGCGATCTACCAGAAACGGTGGAAAGTGGAGACCTTTCATAAGACGCTCAAGTCCAATGCCGCCCTTGCCAAGTCGCCTACCAGGACGGAGCGCACCCAAAGCAACCACTGTTTCATGTCCATCTATGCGGCCTTCCGGTTGGAAGGACTCCGGTTGAAGCATGGAATGAACCACTTTGCCTTGAGAGCCAGGCTCTATCTCAAGGCCATCCGCCATGCTTTCGATGAACTCCAACTCCTTAAGGCTGCGTAACATCAGTGAGTAATCCGAGATGCTGCGACCTTCACCACCGGAAAGGTACGAGGAAATAAGCCAACGCCTGCTGGTCCAAGCTGAGGAAGAATTGGACCGGAACGACGTTCTCCAGGCTTCGGAGAAGGTATGGGGGGCCACGGCCCACGCCATCAAAGCCGTGTCCCAAGCCCGCGGCTGGAACCACCGCTACCACAACCATCTTCGCGAAGCTGTGAACTACATTGCCACGGAGCGGGGTGAAGGCCACCTGAGGAGTCGCTTCGCTCTACTGAACGCCCTGCATGATAACTACTATGAGCACCAGATATATGAGGATGAAGTCCAGTTTGCCATCAACGAGGCCAGGGCCTTTATCCAAGTGATGCAGGACACCCGACTGTCCGGGCTTCCACCTGACCAAAGTCACCTTTCCCCCGGCGAAATGAGGAGCCAGGAGAGACGTTGGGACATCCTTACCCGAAGAATCAAGTACCCTCACGGAGCTGAATTCACCGAGGATGAGTTGGATGCTTTACCTCCGGTGCAGCCGGAAACGCCCGGCAGCGGGTCGAGAGGGTAAAGGGAAGGCATACCGGGGAGCGCCGGTACGGTTTAGCCCAACCGCCATCAGGCTTGCCCAAAAATCGCCTTTGGTCTACACTCGTGCCAGCGAACCCAGGGAGGCTCCCGATTCCCTGACTCCAAGGGGGAGATATGGTAGGAAACCTCAAGGACAAATACTGCATTGTCGGCGTCGGCGAGACGGAATACAGCCGCAACTCGGGCCGCACCACCCGGGCTATGGGGGCCGAGGCCATCCGCAACGCCATGAACGACGCCGGCCTCGCCCCCGCCGACATCGACGGCATGTTGAGCTACCACGGCGGCGATTCCACGCCCTCCACCTCCATAATGTACGACCTGGGCATCCGGCCCAACTTCTACATGGACTGCTCCGGCGGCGGCTCCAGCACCGAAGCCCTGGTGGGCCTGGCCATCGGCGCTATTGAAGCGGGTATGTGCGATACCGTGGCCGTTTACCGCTCCATGAACGGGTATTCCGACGTCCGCATTGGCGGTACCGGCGCCCGGGCCGCAGCCCCAATCGGCGGCCCCGACCTGATGAAGCGCACCTACGGGCTAATCAGCGCGGTCCAGAACTTCGCTTTCACCTTCACCCGGCACATGATGGAGTACGGCGTCACCAACGCCGACCTGGCCCGGATTAAGGTGGCCCACAGCAACCACGCCAGCAACAACCCCAAGGCGTTGATGAAGCAGCGGGTAACCGTGGAGGACGTGCTGAGTTCCCGCTGGATTGTTCGCCCCGTGGCCCACCTGTTCGACTGCTGCCTGGAAACGGACAACGCCACCAGCGTAATCATTACCTCGGCGGAACGGGCCCGCAATCTGAAGCAGCGGCCCATATACATCATGGGCGTTCAGGGCCGGGGTACCAAGCCCGGCGGCGATTTCCACTACCAACACGGTCCCATCTCCCGGGTGGCCGGCCACTACATCGGCCCCCGCATCTTCGACGTGGCCGGAGTGACCCACGACGACATCGACGTTACCGGCTGCTACGACGCCTTCACCTACACCGCCCTGCTCCAGTTCGAGGACTACGGTTGGTGTCAGAAGGGAGAGGGCAAGGACTATGTCGCCAGTGGCGCCATCGACCTGGGAGGGCGTCGGCCCAACAACACCAGCGGCGGGCACCTGTGCGAGGCCTACACCCACGGCATGAACATGGTCATCGAGAACGTGCGACAGCTTCGCGGCGCCGTGGACGACTACTGCCCCCAGGCTCACGAGGGCATCCACACCTACGACTACTCCGAAGGGGGCTGCCGCCAGGTGCGCGACGCCGAAATCAGCATGAATATGGGCTGGGGCACTCCGGCGGTGGGCAGTTCCCTCATCATGCGCCGGTAATGCCGCACAGCCGCATTCCCCCTCCCTCTCAAGGGCGAGGGTTAGGGTGGGGGTGGTGTCCCCAGTCTCCAATTGTTGAGAGTTTATAGTATGCCCATACACGAATATAGAGATTTGCGAGTCAGCATTGCCGACAACGACAGCGAGTACAAGGGGTACTTCGAGGCGGCCAGCGAGCACCGCTTGGTGGTCAAGAGATGTCAGGACTGTGGTCTGCTGCGCGGCGAGCCGGGGCCGGGCTGTCCCTGGTGTACCTCCCTGAACTGGGAATGGCAAACGGTGAGCGGCAAAGGCTCCATCTACAGCTACCAGATTGTGGCCCACACCGTCATGCCCGCTTTCCGAGATTGGGCCCCCTTCGCCATCGTGCTGGTGGAACTGGACGAGCAGCGGGGGCAACCTGATGAGTACGACGGGCTGCGCATCACCGCCAACCTGTTGGACGAAAACATGGAGCCGGAAAAGGAAGAGAACGTCGCCATCGGCAGCCGGGTGGAGGTGGTGTTTATCGACGTCGGCGAGGGATTCAGCCTTCCCCAGTTCAAGCTCTCCGGCGAACCACCCCAGGGGCCGGTGTGGCGGCATACCACCTAGAGGGAAGGCGCCAAGAATTCATCATCCAAGAAGCGAGGATAACACTTGGCAAGACTGATTAGCTTTGACATCGACGGTACCCTGGAGGTGGGCGACCCACCCGGCTATATTACCATGGCAATGGTACGGCAGGCCCAGCTCCTGGGCTATATCATCGGCAGTTGCTCCGACCGCACCATTACCAACCAGCAACGCATCTGGCAGGACCACCGTATAGAGGTAGAATTCACCGTCCTGAAGCACCAGCTAGAGGAGGTGAGAGACGCCTTTTCCGCCGACGCCTACTACCACATCGGCGATACTGACATGGACCGCTTCTACGCCCAGAAGGCCGGCTTCAGCTATTACTTCCCCGACGCCTCGATAGACCATCTTTGGGAGACCAACGGGGCCGGTTAGTCAGCTTCCGAAACCTGTTCGCCGGTCGCACTCCTACCCTAACTCTCCTCTTCTGGGGAAGACAACAGTCCCTTGCCCCTCGAAGGGGGAAGGTTGGGATGGGGGTGGCTCCGGCACGTCTCCCAGTCATCCACCGTCATTCCGGCCTCCGCCGGAATGACGGTGGATGACTGGCTGCCCGTGGGGGCGAACAGGTCTCCACCAAGAGAATCAAGATACCCCGTGCTCCTCAGCCGGGATCTTTCGATTGTTGCTAGTGCGCTCTCCCCGCTCATCACCCCGCCTTTGCGGGAATGACGGTGGGGACGCTTGCCTGAAAGCCCACCTTGGTCTTTGGCCGGAGAATCGAAAGACCCTTACCCTCAGCCCCCTTCCTTGTCCCCTGGCCGTCCAGCGGTTATCATAGGGGGCAGCAAATTTTCCCCATTTTTCCGCCCTGGTGGGGTGGGCCGGGGGCACAGTGAGGTGAGTCTTGACCGACAAAGTTTATGACGTGATTGTGGTCGGAGCCGGTAATGCGGCCCTGAGCGCCGCCATCGCCGCCAAAGAAATCAGCGAATCCGTGCTGGTGGTGGAGAAAGCCCCGGAGTACTTCCGCGGGGGCAACACCTACTTTACCGGCGGAATCATCCGCTTTGCCTTCAACGGCATCGAGGACATCAAGACGGTGATTCCCGATATGTCCCAGACCGAGGAGGAGTCCATCGAGGTGGGCAGCTACACCGAGGACGATTACTACGACGACATGATGCGGGTCACCCACGGCCTCTCCGACCCGGAGTTGGCCCAGATTCTGGTCAGCCAGTCGCTGCCCACCATGCAGTGGCTACAGCGCAACGGCGTCCGCTTCGTCCTATCCTTCGGGCGTCAGGCTTTCCGGGATGGCGACAAGTTCCGCTTCTGGGGTGGCCTGGTGGTGGAGGCCGTGGGCGCGGGCAAGGGCCTGTCCGACCAGCAGTTTGAGGTGTGCCAGCGCCAGGGCATCGATGTCCGGTACTCCACCCAGGGGGTGAAACTGCTGCAGAATCAACGGGGGCACGTCGCCGGGCTTCAGGTATTGGGCCCCGACGGCTTCGAGGACATAGCCGGCCGGTCGGTGGTGCTGGCTGCCGGAGGATTCGAGGCCAATGCCGAGATGCGCAGCCGTTACCTGGGCCCGGGCTGGGAGATGGTCAAGGTGCGGGGAATCCCCTACAACACCGGCGACGGCATCCGCATGGCCCTGGACGTGGGTGGGCAATCCCACGGTCACTACAGCAGTTGCCACGCCGTTGCCTGGGACATGAACGCTCCCCCCTTCGGCGACCGCACCATCACCGAACTGTTCCAGAAGCACTCCTATCCCTTCGGCCTCATCGTCAACCTGAACGGAGAGCGGTTCCTGGACGAAGGACTGGACTTTCGCAATTATACGTACGTTACCTACGGGCGCGCCCTGTTGGAGCAGCCCCAGGCCTTGGCTTTCCAACTTTTTGACGAGAAGGTGAAACACCTGCTGCGGGACGAGTACTGGATTCCCCAGGCCACCATGGTGCAGGCCAATACCCTGGAGGAACTTGCCAACGGCCTCGACATTGACCCGGAAGGACTGGTCCGCACGGTCCAGGAGTATAACGCAGCAGTACGCACGGACATTCCCTACAACCCCACCGTCAAGGACGGAAGGCGCACCGAGGGCTTGGAGGTGGACAAGACCAACTGGGCCCAACCCCTGGACACCCCTCCCTACTACGGGTGGGCCGTAACCACCGGCATCTCCTTCACCTTCGGCGGGGTGAAGATTAACAACCGGGGCCAGGTGGTGACCAACGCCCAGGACCCCATCCGCGGCCTCTACGCCGCCGGGGAGATGGTGGGCGGGCTCTTCTACTACAACTACCCCGGCGGCTCCGGCCTTTCGGCGGGCATGGTCTTTGGACGCCTGGCGGGCACCAGCGCCGCCCAGGACGCCGAAGCCTTGAAGGACTAGGGGGCTTTGGATACTAAGGGCCCGCCGGGGAGTTAATTTCAGGTTGGCTCCATAATGCCAAAGCGTTACCGGCCCAGTGAAGTGGGAAGAATACTTATCAGCCGGGGGTGGCAACTGGATCACTATACAGGGGGCCACGCTGTATTCAAGAAACCTGGACAGGAGACAATTTCGGTGCCCGCTCATCGGGGTGAAATAAGGGTAGGTACTATGGGCAGCATCCGGCGCCGGATGGGACTATCGAGCGCCGAGTTTGATAGAGTAGCGGATGAGGTTCTCTGAAAGAATGTCCAAGCAGAAATTCACCGTGATTTTGCTTCCCCAGGACGAAGGCGGCTACCAAGTGTTCTTCCCCTACTATCCGGGCTGCATTACCGACGGGGACACCGTAACCGAGGCTTTGGCCCACGGAAAAGATGCCTTGGAGGGGATTCTCAAAACGGAAGCCGCGGAGTCGGGCGCCGACCCGGTGCCATCCTACGTCCTGGCCCGCCACGTCGTAGTGTCGGAAGTAGACATCGAAGTCCCCGAGAATCTAATGGAAAGGCCGGCCACCGCCCGACAAGAAGATGACCAGGGGCTGTCCGATAGCTTATCGCAGAGAACGCAAGGGCCGCTGGCCGGCGCTGGCGCCGCCCAGGACGCCGAAGCCTTGAAGGACTGACTGGCGCGATGGTCTCGGAAGAGGTAATCCAAATGCCTGAGCATCCACTGGCTGAGGTTTTCGGGTTCCCTGCGGACAATTCCTCTTCTGAGGCCCAGCGGTATCGCCGGTATAAACTTTGCCCTTTCAACAATAAGGTGCCAAACTGCACCAAAGACAAAGCTAGCGACCCGCTCGGGGTTTGCAGCATATTCGATGGGAGCCAGACTGCAATCACTTGTCCCATCCGTTTTCGGCAAGAATGGTTTATTGCTGAAGATGCCGCAGCTTTTTTCTTCGCTGCTGATGCAACATGGACTTCCCTGGCTGAAGTTAGACTAAGGGACGGGTATGGTAAAACAGCCGGCAATATAGACATAGTGTTGGTGGAGTATGACTCTGCCGGCAAAGTCGTAGATTTTGGCGCTTTGGAAATTCAAGCGGTCTACATTTCCGGCAATGTACGTCGGCCCTTTCCGTTCTACATGGAAGACCCTGCCTCTCATGCAAATATGGATTGGACTGGGCAAGTCAACTATCCCAGACCTGATTATCTTTCTTCCAGCCGGAAGCGTCTGGCTCCTCAACTTCTCTACAAAGGTGGAATCCTGAACGCCTGGAACAAGAAGATTGGGGTTGCCTTGGATAAAGGTTTATTCGATACTCTTCCACCATTGGAAGAATCGGAGCCGCAGCAGGCCGACATTGCTTGGCTTGTTTATGACTTGCAACTAGACCAAGCGCAGAATCGCTATTCCCTGGTAAGGCATAAGACCGTCTACACTACCTTCGACAAAGCCCTGGAGCAGATTACCCGGTCTGAACCGGGCAACGTTGATACGTTTGTTCAGCATTTACAAGGGAAACTGGACGAGAAGCTGGAAAGCGGCAACCCGCCCGACACGCAAACCATTGATATTGGTCTGGGATAAATATGCAGTCCATCGACTTCTTTGGCGACAAGAAGGTGGTCAACGTTGCTTCGGTGCCGCAACTCAGCCCCTTCCGTTACCCTGGCGGCAAGACCTGGCTCATTCCGTACATTCGCCGGTGGTTCCAGCGCCTGGCGAGGAAGCCCAAGTTATTGGTTGAACCCTTTGCCGGGGGTGGCATTGTAAGCCTCACGGCGGCCTTCGAGAACCTGGCGGAACGGGTTCTGATGGTAGAACTTGATGAGCAGGTCGCCAGTGTCTGGCGAGTAATCACCGGCAACGATGCGGAATGGCTGGTAAATCGAATCCTGAGCTTCGATTTAACGAAAGAAGCAGTGGCGCGGGAACTTGCCAAGAGCGCTGTCTCGCTCAACGAGGCGGCGTTTCAAACCATACTTCGTAATCGCACCAACCACGGTGGCATCATGGCCCCCGGAAGCGGCTCAATCCAACATGGTGAAAATGGCAAGGGCATCGGCTCCCGTTGGTATCCGGCAACGCTGAGCAAACGCATCCGGGATATTGGCAAAGTGAAAGACAAGATCGAGTTTGTTCAAGGGGATGGCCTGGCCGTTATTGGAGAACACCGGGAAGCGGCTGATGCGGTCTTTTTCATTGACCCACCCTATACGGCCGCCGGTAAGAAGGCCGGGACTCGCCTTTATATTCACAATGTAGTAGACCACGAAGCGCTCTTTAATTTAGCAAGTACCCTGCGTGGTGACTTCTTGATGACTTACGACAATGCAGCGGCAGTGCGAGCTATGGCAGTTCAACATAGATTGGACTTTGAAACGATCCCAATGAAGAACACCCACCACGCAAATATGACCGAGTTATTGATTGGAAGAGACCTGCGTTGGACCAGGGCGTGAGATCAGGGTTCAGGATGGCGACCTTGTAGTTGGTCACCCGGGAAGGTGCGTGGGTAGGACCGGCCACCGACGCGGCGGCGGATGTGACCTTCCAGTGTGACGGGGAGACCTGCGTGCTGGTCCTGTACGGGCGACTCAGCCCGGATGTTGCTTTGGTTGATGGACGCTTGACCTTCCAGGGCGACTCCAAATTGGCCGCCCAATTCGGGCCGCGGTTCAGGGGCGGTTAGATTGTCTGGCGGATAGGCTCACCAGCCTGGCTCAAGCGCCCCTGGGTCCGCCAACGTCCCGCCGCAGGAACACCCAGAGGGTTGCCCCGGCGAGTATCACGGTGTATGCGGCAACTACCAGAAAGGCCACCAGTGCGCCGGGCCCTTCTGCAACTCTTGCCAGCATTCCCTCCGGGCCGCTGCCCACCGCATCCCCCGACGACAGCCACCCGCTGACACTAGGGCCAAGCATAAACTGGGTCACCTTTTGGGACCCGTGGTATACCAAGTTGAGAATAGACACCACTACCTGTTCCCCAAAGTAGTACCCCAGGGCCAGGGCTGCGCCTATCCGCGAGGATGTCGTGAGCACGGTGAAGAACCCGGCCAGGGCAATCCACGGAGCCAGCGCGAATATCTGCTTCCCCAGAGTGGCCAGCGACGCGCCCCACTGGCCGGCGCCGCCCCCTAAGGCTCCGCTGTCCTGGACAAAAACGGAGGCGACCAGGCTACTGAGGGCGATGCCCAGGCAGGCTATCAGAAGGGCCGCCACTGCCAGTAGGGAGACCATCAGCCCCTGGGATGCCAGCCATTGCCAGCGGCCCGGACCCTTGCTCAGGGTGGGACGCAGGGTGCCCCAGGCGTATTCCACGCCGATGGTGGACGACGCCAGGATGATGACGAGAAACACGTTGACGTGGCGCATCATGCCCAGGGCACTGTCGATGCTGCTTGGCAGCGTCAATAGTTCTGTTGCGCCGATGTCGGAAACTTTGTAGAAGGCGAAAGCGCCCCAAACCACCAGTTGGGTATAGAGTAAAGCGATGCCCAGCAGCACCCAGGGCATCCAGCGATGCCGCAGCTTGTACCATTCCCACCTGGTGATGTTTAGCACTTGGACAATCATGGGCTCTCCCGGGAGTCGTCGCCGGTAACTTCAAGGAAGTATCGTTCCAGGGATAGCTGTCCGGTGGTCATTTCTCTGACGTAGACCTGGGATTGGCTCAGGGCGGCGGTCAACTCCCAGGACCGGGCGGCGTCCGCCTGCACTACCAGAGTGTTGTCATCTTTGACCACACCCTCGACCCAATCCAGGCCCAACAGGATTGCGGCGGCCTGGACATCATCGGTGGTCCGCACCCGGACCTGTTCCGGGGCTTGGAGCAGGTCGGCCACGGCTCCCTGGGCGATTAACCGGCCCCGGGAGAGGATGGCGACACCGTCGCATACCTGCTCCACCTCGTTGAGCAGGTGGCTGGAAAGCAGCACCGAGCGGCCCTCCGCCCCCAGGCCGCGAATTAGGTCTCGCACCTCGGCCATGCCCGCCGGGTCCATGCCGTTGGTCGGTTCGTCCAGCAGCAGAAGTTCCGGGTCGCCCAGCAGGGCGTAGGCCAGCCCCAACCGCTGCTTCATGCCTAGGGAATAGGTCTGGAAGCGGTCGTTGCTCCGGTCGGCCAGCCCCACCCGTTCCAGCAGGGCATCCAACTCCCGCTGGCCCCCTCGCCCCAGGATACCCTGGAAGTAGGCCAGGTTCTGGCGTCCGGTGAGGTAGGGGTAGAAGCAGGGAGTCTCCACAATCGCGCCCACGCGACCCAGGGCGGTCCGGTGGTCGGTATCAGGCCCGAACAGGCCGAAGCTGCCGGAGGTTGGTTTCAGCAGGCCCAGCAGCAGGCCCATCAGGGTCGTCTTGCCCGAGCCATTGGGGCCCAGCAGCCCAAAGACCTGGCCCTTTGGGACATCCAGGGAGAGCCGGTCGACCGCCAGAATACGCCCGTACTGCTTGGTCAGGTCGTGGGTCCGTATGACGAGGTCGTTCATGCTCCTCCCTTGTGATGGGATTCTATTCGACCGCCCCCGGCCAAACAAGGTAGATGGCATACATAATAGGACTCCTTCTGTTGGTCGCGGGCGCTTCCGGACGTCCGCTCTTGGTGAGCCTGTTAACCAGCCGCCTTCGACAAGCTCCGGCTGAGCGGGTCGCCGGGTCAATCAGAGGAGCATCTGCCGGTAATGGCGGTGCCAGTCGCTGCTGAATAAACATCCAGGATCGTAGTGTTCCTTGCGCCGTAGGAACTCGGGGAACTCTGGGTAGGCCGGTAGTACCTGGTCCTTGCGCGCCCAGCGGTGGTAGGTCAGGTAGTAGGAGCCTCCCTCGTCCAGGGCGCAGTCGATCAACGCTTGAAACTGGGCCTTCCCCTGGGCTATTCCCTGGGGCCTATGCTCCACCAACAAGTTGAAGATGATACAGGCGTAGTCCTCGCGGGCCCACCGCAGCAGCGTCTCCTCCTCGGCCTGGATGAGACGCACCGTCCCGTAGACCACGTTGGCCCCGCTGCGCTTGACCGCCTCCCGCATGGCGTTCATGCCTTCGACAAAGCGCCGCCGGGGAAGATATAGCTCGGTTATAACCAGGGAGGCGTAGGTCTGCCGGTCCAACCTCTGGTGCAGCCGGTCGCCGGCGTCGGGCAGGTAGGGGCTGAACTGGTGGTCGTCGGACCAGTAGATTTGGCCGTCGGTCTGCAGGTAGTGGCGGGCGTATTCCCTGTAGGCCCGGGACTTGTCGGTGTGGGCCAGCAGGTAGAGGCGCAGCCATTCCTGGGTGGACAGGCCCAGTTGCCCCGCCGGAATTTCCTGCTCCCGACCCACCGGCTGGTAGGTTGACATGATTCCCCGGGACATGAAGCCCCTGGAGTCCTGGTCGGTCATGTACTGAAAGTCGCCGTAGGTGGCCCCGGCCCTGGTTTGCTCTTCCAACGCCGGGACTACTTCCTCCAAGTCCAGTTCCCGCACTCGCCTGACCAACTGTTCCCGGAGGGTCAATTTAAGGTTGATGGAGTCCACAAAGCCGAAGAGTCCGTAACCCCCCACGGCCAGGCCGAACAGCTCGGGGTCTTCGTCGCGACTGCAACGAAGTCGGCTTCCGTCGGCGGTATTCAAGTTGAAGGATAGGATGTCGTCCACCAGGGGTTTGCGGCCCAGGACCCGCCCGTGAATGTTGGACGACAGGGCCCCGCCCAGGGTGAACTCATCGGCCCCGGTCTGTTTCTGGATGATGGACAGCGGTTGAGCCGGGCCGTCCGGGTTGCGTTGCAGCCAGCGTGCCAACTCCGGCCAGGTGACGCCCGACTGGACCCACACCGATCCGGTGATTGGGTCCAGGGGGCCAATTCGTTTCAGACCCGAGGAGTTGATGGAGACGCCGCCGGTGGCAAATTGCTGACCTCCCATTGAATGGAGGGACCCGGCGGGACAAACGGAGACACCCAGTTCAGCGGCCCGTAGCAGGGCCTCCGAAATTTCCCCGATTCCGGTTGGGCGCCGGGTGTCGAGCATTTCCGTGGCATTCAGCCGCGACTGGACATCGTTCAGAACAGGCAATTTATTTCTCCGGCATGGTTTGCGGTTGGGTTGGTCAGGGACACCAGGTCCGACTGTTGGTACCCCAAGCGTTCCAGGTGATTCAGCAACCGGAGGGAAAGTTTAGGAACCTATATACATTTTGGGCCAAGATAGGCCCACACTACTGCCTCGGGCAACGGGGAAATCCCCCCAATCCCCCTTTGGGAAAGGGGGATTGGGGGGGGGTTCCGAGTGCAGCCGATAGCCTCTTGGGCCAACACAGTTGGTGACAATTAAAAGGCCCTGCCTTGGCCCCCAGGGTTTCTTGTTTGTCACCCTGAGCGGAGCGAAGGGTCTAAAGTCTCCGTCACCACAGGCTCCCCACCCCTGGATTCCGGCCTCCGCCGGCATGACGGTGGGGGGTGGCGGCTTGCCCGCCAGGACAAAATTGCCTCTACCTGGAGAATCGAAAGGCCCTACCCTATGAGCAGGAAGGGGGTACCTGTCACCCCCATCCCAACCTTCCCCCTCGAAGGGGGAAGGAGAGATTTCCCCGGAAAATAGCGGCTTTTCATCCTCTACTTGGCTTTCACAAGGCTACGCAAAGACCCTGAAGGCCAGCGGTCTGCTCCGCCCGGGCACGCCATTCAGCGGTGACTACCCCATTCCAGTCCGCAACGCCGTGAACAGGTATACGGTGGCGTAGGTGCGCCACGGGCTCCACCGCTGGGCGAACTCCCCCACCTGGGCATCATCAATGGTCTCGCCCTGGAAGTACAGTCGGGAGACCACCCGGCGCAGCGCCAAGTCTCCCAGGGGCAGGGCGTCAGGCCGGCCTAGGGCGCGCACCAGAACCCATTGGGCGGTCCACTTCCCCACGCCTCGCAGCGTGGTGATTTCCTTGACCACCTCATCGTCGCTCAACTCCTGCAGGGACTCCAGGATTCCCGAGCCGTCCAGGGCAGCCCGGGCGATGCCCTGAACGTACTCCGCCTTGCGCTGGCTCAGCTTGAGTTGCCGCAGTTCCTCAACCGTGGCCTTCCCCAGGGTTTCCGGGCGGGGGAAAGCGTAGTAGTCCTGGCCGTCGAAGCTCAGGCGCAGGCCGTAGGTCTCAATCAGCAGGGTACGGATGATGCGGGCGACATTGGTGGCAATCTGCTGCCCCAGGATGGCCAGCACCAGCGATTCGAACACCGTGGCAGTATGGGGCAGGTGCAGTCCCCGGAGTTGGCCCGCAATATTGGACATGACCGGGTCGTCCCGCACCCCCGCATAGAAGGGTTCCAAGTCCTGGTCGGCCCCCAACAGCCAAGCGACCTGCCCGGCGGCCTTGGTCACGTCGGCGGGGGAAAGCCCCTCTCCCCTTACCTCCACCGACAGTTCCGGGTCGTCAATGCTGCCCACCGACTGCACCGACGCCAGGGCCAGCCTGTCTCCCAGGTCCAGCAGGCGGCGGTAGGCGCTATCTTCCAGGGTGTCGGTGCCGTAGCTGCCGCGGAAGTAGGTGTGGTAGCCGGCGGTAAGGTCAAAGTCGAAGGGGGGAATTGGCCTGATGGTGGTTGTTATTCTATCCATGTGTTGCTCGCAGGGGTTGGGAACCCATCGAAGTATACCTGGCCCCCTGGGGAGTTATGGTACTTCGGATGAGGTGGATTTCGGCCACTTCCCACGCCTCTCCCCCGGTCAGATTGGTGTTGCCCATCGTAGCGCCGATTTGCTGACGCAGGTTGGGCGGCGTCCCGTCGCGCAACCTCCCCAGGGTCAGGTGGGGATTGAAGGAACGCCGCTCCTTGGCAAAACCCAGCCGGGCCAACTGCTCGTCCACCTTCTCCTGGAGTACCCCCAGGGAGTCAAGGTCGCCATTGACGCCGGCCCATAGCACCCGGGGCTGCCGCTGGTTGGGGAACACCCCCAGTCCCGAGAGTTGCAGGTTGAACCGAGACGAGTCCAGGGACGCGTGGGCCATCGCCTGCTGCACCCTGTCAACCAGCCCGGCGTCGATGTTGCCCAGGAACTTGAGGGTCAGGTGAATGCCCTGGGGGTCCACCCACCGGACACCGCTGGTTATGGTCTGCTTTAGTTGGGCAATGGCCTCGGTCAACCGCAGCTTGTCCCCGGGGGGAATGTCCAGGGCGACGAATACCCGCACCTGGTTTTGCCGCGCCGTCATTCCGTCAACTTCCGGCGCAGGTCATTGAGCCTTTGGTACCAATGGACCAGGTCGTCCAGGGAATATTGGGCGTTGGCCGGGCTGGGGTTGGGAGTGACGAACACGGCGCTGTTGCCAATTTTGCGTTCCTGCAGCCCCAGTTGGGATTTCTGGTTGACCCCTTCGGCGTACTTCAGGTAGGCGTTGTAGCCGGTAACGCCGTGAAAGCAGGCGATGCGTGGTTGGTATTCCAGAAGTTTATCCCGCAATATCGGCGACCAGTACCGGAAGTCGTCAGCCCTTAGGTGCGATGCCTGGGGAGTCGGCCTCTTCACCACGTCGGTGAAGCCAATGCGGTAGTCCCGCAGCCGGGCGTCGTCCGCCGGGGCCAGGTCCCGGTCCACCAGGCCCGAGCGGTTGAGCGCGGCCCAGAAGCGGTTTCTGGGGTTGGCAAAGTAATGCCCCTGTTGCACCGAGTAGGTGGACGGATTCAGGCCCACGAACACGATGTCCAGGCCCTCTTCCAGGTAGTCCATCAGCGTGGTGAATTCATCCATTGCGCCTGACCTAATACCGTCCTGCCGACCGTTCCGGCGACAACCCTGCGGAAGAGACTGAACCCGGCGAGACCGGCGCGCTCATCGGCCCAGCCCCAACAGCTTCGCCGCGTTCTCCCCCAGTATGGCCCGTTGGTCCGAGCTTGCCAGCCCCGACTCCTCTACCTGGCGCAGCAGCCGCCGGTGGCGAATCAGGGGATAGTCGGTGGCGAAAAGGACTTTTTCGGCCCCCACCAGCCCGGCCACGGTGGGGAACACTCCCGGCTGGTAGAGAAAAGGCGACGCTGCCGAATCGAAGTAGGTGTGCCGCAAAACCCCGGGCGCCTCGGGCATCAGGGAGTAGAAGGGCAGCCCGCCGCCCCAGTGGGCGCAGATGACCACGTTTTCGGGGAAGTTTTCCAGGAACCGATAGAGCTTGCCCGGGGTTGTACGACCCTTCCCCGGGTAGGTGTGTCCCACCGGCTCCGAGGCGTGGACCAGCACCGGCAGTCCCAGCGCGAGGGCGCATTCCATCAGGGGGGTCAGGGCGCATTTGTCGGTGATGTCGAATCCCTGGCTGTCGGGATGCAGTTCGCCGATGCCCCGCGCTCCCGCCGCCGCGCACCGCTGCACCTCGGCGGTGGCCTCCTCCCCCCAGGCCGGGTCCACCGAGCAGAAACCGGCCAGCCGGTCGGGGTAACGGACGATTGACTCGATGATATAGTCATTGACCTCCCGGGCCAGGGCCAGGTCTGTCCAACCCATTCCCATCACCACAGCCCAGTCCACACCGGCCCCGTCCATGTCTTGCACCAGGGCATCGGCGGTGGCCATTCGGGCTCCGGGAAGGGGAAACAGGCTGGAAAAGGTGCTATCCCGGGCCGCCAGTTGGGCGTGCCGGTCCGGGAAACTTTCCGGGAAAATGTGGCAGTGAGCATCGACTATCATGCCTTTCCTACCCCCATTATAGAGCAATCTCCGTGTGGTGGCCCAGCCTAGACACTCGCTGACAAGGGGCTTATAATCTGCGCTGGGAAACCGAAGTCTGATTACAAAGAGGGAAAGCAGTGGCGCAGGCCGGTCAAGTAGGCCCCAACGGTGGCGGGGAAGTGGGCGTCAACCAACGGCACACCATTCCGGAGCTGGAAACTATAGCCAGGGAGTTGCGGCGAGATGTGGTGCAAACCATCTTTACCGCCGGTAGCGGGCACCCGGGGGGGTCGCTGTCCGAACTGGACATCCTCGTCTGTCTGTATTTCCACGCCATGCGCCACGACCCTCAGAACCCCCGGTGGCCCGACCGTGACCGCTTTATCCTCAGCAAAGGCCACGCTTCCCCCGGCCTGTACGTCGTTCTGGCCCGGGCCGGCTACTTCCCCCAAGAAGAACTGCCCACTTTCCGGCAGTTGGACAGCCGGTTACAAGGTCACGCCCACCCCATGACGCCAGGGGTGGAGATGAACTCCGGGTCCCTGGGCATGGGGCTTTCCTTCGCGCTGGGTTGCGCTCTGGCCGCCATGATAGACGGGAGGGATTCCTTGGTATATGCGCTGCTGGGCGACGGCGAGTGCGACGAGGGGGAAATCTGGGAAGCGGCGATGGCGGCTTCGCACCACCAGGCCAAGAACCTCATCGCCATAGTGGACCGCAACCGCATCCAGAATGACCGGCACACCGACGAGGTGATGACCCTGGAGCCCCTGGCCCAGAAGTGGCGCGCCTTCGGCTGGCGGACGCTGGAAACCGACGGCCACGATTACAACGCCCTGCTGCCGACCATTGCCATGGCCCAACAGGAACGCACGCAACCCACGGTCATTATCGCCAACACCATCAAGGGCAAGGGCGTCAGTTTTATGGAGGATAACCCGGCCTTCCACGGCCGGGCTCCCAACAAGGATGAGTTTGAACAAGCGATGAAGGAGCTGGCCTAATGGTAGCGCGAAGAAGCACGGCTTCCACCCGTCAGGTCTACGGCGAGACCCTGGTGGACATGGCCGAGGAGTACCCCGACATCGTGGTCTTGGGGGGAGACCTTAACGTGTCGGTGTTCACCCACCTGTGGCGGGACCAGTTCCCCGATCGCTTCTTCGACTTTGGGCCGGCGGAGCAAAACCTCATCGGCGTCGGCGCCGGGCTGGCCTCTTCGGGCAAGATTCCCTTTGTCAGCACCTTCAGCGTCTTCGGAGTCGGACGACCCTTCGACCAACTGCGGGTGTTGGTGTCCCAGGCCAACCTGAACCTCAAGCTGGTATGCACCCACGCCGGCATCCTGACCGGCGAGGACGGAATGTCGGCCCACGGAATCGAGGACCTGGCTCTGAGCTGCTCCCTGCCCACCTTTACCGTCGTTTGCCCCGCCGACGCCGTGGAGGCGGCGCAGGCGGTGCGGGTGGCCGCCGCCACCGACGGCCCTTTCTACATCCGGTTGTCCCGGGCCGCCACCCCCGTCGTTCATGGCGAGGACTACAAGTTCACCCTGGGACACTCCGAGACGGAGCGCGACGGGCAGGACGTGACCATCATAGCCACCGGAGTCATGGTCTCAGTGGCCCTGGACGCGGCGGAGTTGCTGGCCCAGAAGGGGATAAACGCCCGGGTGGTCAACATGCACACCTTGAAACCCGCCGACGAGGCCACCATCATTGCGGCGGCCCGGGAAACCGGGGCCATCGTGACCGCTGAGGAGCACTACATCCACGGCGGCCTGGGCAGCATAGTCTCCCAGGTGGTGGGCCAGCATCACCCGGTGCCGTTGAGCATGGTGGCCCTGGAGGGGTATAGCGAGTCGGGCCCCGCCGAGCAGTTGATGGTCAAGTGCGGCCTCACCCCGGAGCGGGTCCAGGAGGCCGCGGAGAAAGCCATCAGCAGAAAGGCCAACTAGGTTTAACGGGCGGCTGCCCTAGCATAGATGCCAGGCGCGCAAGTGCCCCCTCTCTAACTTCCCCCCAACCGCCTGGATTCCGGCCTGCGCCGGAATGACGGTATGAATCGGGGTAGAGGACTTGCCCCTTCTCCCGTCTCGGGGGAAGGTTGTGGTGGGGGGCCGCCAAGCCCACTATAGGGTTGAAGCCGCGCAGCCTTCCAATCAGTGGTCGCCGTTCTCCCCGTATCCATTGTCGGTGAACACGCCGGTCTCCCTGCCCTGGAAGACGTGGATAATCAGTTCCTCCCGGTTAATCCCCACGGCGTCCAGGATGTCCTCGTCGATGGTGTCGATAATCTCCTGGATGCTCTGCTGCGTCAGGCTCTCGTCCACCACCAGCGTGGCGTGGATTATATTGTAGGTCAGGTGTATATCCACCCGGCCAACCAGCCGGTCGTTTTCCAGGATGGTGTAGGCTTCCGAGTAGGGGGTACGCACCTCGCGTTCAAAGTCGAACTCTGCCATTTCTCGCCTCCCGGCCTACTCGCGCACCTGCCCGTCGCCCCTGATGACCCACTTGTAGGAGGTAAGCTCCCGCAGGCCCATGGGGCCCCGGGCGTGGAACTTCTGGGTGCTGATGCCCACTTCGGCCCCCAGGCCAAACTCGGCGCCGTCGGTGAACCGGGTGCTGGCGTTGACGTATACCGCTGCCGCGTCCACTTCGTCCAGAAAACGCTGGGCCGCCTCCGGGTCCTGGGATACGATGGCCTCCGAGTGGCCCGAGCCGTAGGTCTCTATGTGTTGCAGCGCTTCGTCCAGGGAGTCCACTATTTTCACGGCGGCGGTCAGCGACAGGAACTCCCGTCCCCAGTCCTCTTCCGTGGCGGGCTGGAGCATCAAAGTCTGGTCGTGCCCCAACATGCTCAGGGCCCGGTGATCGCAGTGCAGCTCCACCCCCGCCTGGGACAGTTCCCGGGCGATGATGGGCAGGCATTCCGGGGCGGCCTCCGCGTGCAGCAACACCGTATCCAGAGCGTTGCAGACGGTGGGACGCTGCACCTTGGCGTTGAAGACGATGTTGGCCGCCTTGTCCGAATCGGCGGCCCGGTCTACGTAGGTGTGGCAGACCCCAATTCCGCCGGTGACCACCGGCATGGTGGCGTTGTCGGCCACGAAGCGTATCAGGCCGGGGCCGCCCCGGGGCACCAATAGGCTGATGTATTCCTTCATTTGAAGCATGGCGTCCACCAGGGAGCGGTCCTGGTTGTCGATGAACTGCACGGCTCCCTGGGGTATTCCGGCCTCGCCGATGGCCCGGTGGACCAGGTCCACCAGGGCGGTGTTGGAACGCAGGCTCTCCTTGCCCCCCCGCAGCAGGCAGGCGTTACCCGACTTGAGGCACAGGATGGATATGTCCACGGTAACGTTGGGCCGACTTTCGTAGATGCTGCCGATGACTCCCAGGGGGACGCGGCGCTTGTCCAGGTGCAGCCCGTTGGCCAGGGTGGTGGCCTCGATGGTCTCTCCCACCGGGTCGGGCAAAGCCGCCACGCTCCGCACGTCCTTGGCGATGCCCCGCAGCCTATCCGGGGTCAACAGCAGGCGGTCCAGCATGGCCTCGTTCATGCCATCGGCCCGGGCCTCGCGGTAGTCCTCCTGGTTGGCTTCCAACACCCGGGCCTGGTCGGACTCCAACGCCTGGGCAATATTGATGAGGGCCTGGTTCTTCACCGGGGTGGGTGTACGGGCCAGCTTACGGGATGCCTGCCGGGCCGCTCGTCCCTTTTGGACTAGGTACTCGGAGTCAATTGTCGTGGTCATAAGCGCCTCTTAATGCCAATTTGATTGGGCCTGCCAGCCTTGATAGCGCTCAATGCGGTCATAGCTTTCCTTACAGCGCCATTGGGCCGAAGGGCCTGGAATGTTCCAACGTCTCGTCCACTGGGTTAACCTTCAGGCCAAGGACTTCCAGAGCAATAACGCCCAAGAGAGGTATCGGCACATTCATTGTCGCCACTAAAATACCTCCTTCCCGGTCTCCAATTCTGAGGTATGCTACCCCCACCGGCACATCCATAGTCCGGCTATCCGCCGTAATTACTCGGGAAGTTTCCGGAAACGTTATCCCCAGTTGGGCCGCCAACCCGAGGGGCAGAAAAGTGTACAGAGAACCGGTATCCACCAGGAACTCCACCTCTTCCAGGCCGTTGGACTGCAACCCAACTTCTCCCTTAACTCTTACCGGTCCCACCTTACCTCCTACAACAACACCAGGTTGTTGCGGTGCACCACCTCTTGGCCGTAGTGGTAGCCCAGGATGCCCGGTATTCGGTCGGAGCGGAACCCCTGGATACGGGAGATGTCCGCCGAAGCGTAGTTGGCAATTCCGCAGGCGATGCGCTGCCGGCGTTCCTGGGAGATGTAGATGATGTCCCCCCGCCGGAACTCGCCCCGGACGCCCTTCACCCCGGCGGGCAGCAGGCTGACGGAGCGGTGTTGCAGGGCCGCCGCCGCCCCGGCGTCCACGACTATTTCGCCCCAATGGGAGTCCCGCACCCGGCTCAACATCCACCGCTTGCGGGCCTCCAACTTTTCCGCCGCCGGCTGGAAATGGGTGCCGATGCTCTCGCCCCGCGCTACCCGCAGCACCGCATCCGGGGCCCGGCCCCGGCAGATTACCATCCCTATGCCCGAGGTTGTGACCAGCCGGGCCGCGTCAATCTTGGTCGGCATTCCGCCCCGGGCCCAGGGGTTGCTGTGCTGGCCGGCGGCGGCCTCGATGGAGGAGTCCACCCGCTCGACCACGGGAATCAGTTGGGCCGAAGGGTCCACCCGGGGGTCGCTGGTGTACAGGCCTTCCGTGTCCGTCAATATGAGCAGCAGGTCGGCGTCCACCAGGTTGGCGACCAGGGCCGACAGCCGGTCGTTATCGCCGAATACCTCGCCAATCTCGTCCACGGCTACCACGTCATTCTCGTTGAGCACGGGTAGAATTCCCAGTTCCAGCAGCCCCATCAGGGTGGTGCGCACGTTCAGGTAGGACTGGCGGTCGGCCAGGTCGTTGGTGGTCAGCAGGGTTTGGGCCACGGTAACGCCGTGGGCGGCGAATATCTCCTGGTAGGTGTGCATCAGGCGGCTCTGCCCGATGGCGGCCAGGGTCTGACGAGAGGGTATATCCCGGCCAGAAGAAGCAATGCCCTGGGGTTGCAGCGCCTCGTGCCCGGCGGCGATCGCGCCGGAGGTAACTAGTAGCACCTCGGCGGCGTGTTGTTCGCGCAACACGCAGATTTGGCGGGCCAGGTCCGCCATAACGTCCAGGTCCAGCCCTCCGCGTCCGGGACCGCCGGTCAGAACGCTGGTGCCCGCTTTTACGACTATGCGCTGGTGACGCGGGATTTGGTTGCTGGCGGACATAGCCCGTCCCAAGAAAGGAGGATTGGTATGGCCTTTACCAGACGAGGCCCGGTAGACCCTCGGCTAGATAACACGGCCAAATTATAACATGACGGACGGTGTGACCATATTTTCGTCTTGGGAGCAAATAGCCGGCTGGACTACTTTTGGCAGTATGGTCTACTATAATGTATACTACAACGTATCAGGAGTGGGAAATGGCAACTAAGATGGTACGAGTTAGTCAGGAAACCTGGCTGACATTGCAGGAGTTGTCCCGACAGCAGGGGCAGCCGATGCAAAAAATTCTGTCCCGAGCAGTAGAGGCGCACCGGCGCCAATATGTACTCGAAAAGACCAATGAGGCTTATGCTGCTCTTCGAGAGGACCCTGAGTCATGGCAGGAGGAGCAGGTGGAAAGGCGGGTTTGGGAGGCCACCCTGTCCGATGACCTGGGTGAACCATGATGAAAACAGAGGCATCCCGGGGTGACATTTGGTTGGTGGACCTGAACCCCTCCCGGGGCCATGAACAATCGGGCATACGCCCAGGACTGGTCGTTTCCACCGATTCGTTCAATCATGGGCCGGCAGGGCTGGTTGTCCTTTTGCCCCTCACCACCAGAGCCAGGGGAATTCCCCTCCACGTAGCAGTAGAGCCCCCCGAAGGAGACCTGCGCCAGCGGAGCTTTGTCAAGTGTGAGGACATTCGTTCTGTCGCGCAAGAGCGATTGATTGAGCGGTGGGGAAGGGTATCCTCGGAAACCATGTCGGTGGTCCAGGACCGACTGCGAATATTATTGGATCTTTAGACGGAATGCCAGATTAACCGACCCCAGGCTCCTTGTGCCTCCTCCGGGGAACCAATACAATGGGTGTATGGGGCTGATAATTATCAGCCCCCTTTAGCCGTGTTTCAACGGATTACCCCTGCGCCGCAATTGTCAAAATATGAACGACTCCTGGAAAGCTGAATATGTCGTTAAAGGGCCTGGTTTCCCTGCTGAACCGTTACCCGGACTCCCTCTGGCCCCCGGATGAAGGCCACACCCCGGAAGCTCCGTTTCAAGTCACCGCCCGCCAGGGCGCACGGCCCGCCTACGTGGCCGCTCTGTGGGCCCGGCGGTCGGTCCCGCTGCTGGTTATAACTCCTCGCCCCGAAGATTCCCGGCGATTGCACGACCAGCTTCTGACCTACCTGGGAGATACCGCCCCCCTGTACCTGTTGCCCGAGCCGGAGGTCCTGCCCTTCGAGCGCCTGGCGGTGGACGCCCACACCAGCAACCAACGCCTGTCGGCCCTTGCCGCCCTGGGTTGCTCGGGAGAGGCGGCCAACCGGACCGCGCCCCTGGTTGTGACTTCCGTTGCGGCGGCGCTGCGCAAGACCCTGCCGCCGGCCATAGTTGCCGGAACGTCCGGTGCGGGGCCGGATGAGGGAACCAGGCAGCTTCGCGTAGGCCAACGCCTACCCCGTCTGGAGGACCTCCTTTCCCGTTGGGTGGAATTGGGCTATCGCCACGAGCCGGTGGTTGAGTCGCCCGGGTTCTTCAGTCACCGCGGCGGAATCATTGATGTTTATCCCGCCCAGGCGGATATGCCCTTCCGCATTGAACTTTGGGACGATGAAATCGAGACCATTCGCCAATTCGACCCCTACACCCAACGGTCCGTCGGCGGGGCGGAGCAGGTGACCATCATACCGGCCCGGGAGCAACTGCCCGACCTCGTGGATCGGGGACGGGTGGAGCAGGTCATTGCCGCTATGGACTTCACCGACTGCCACCAGGACCTGCGGGAACGCATGGAAGAAGACCTGGTGGACCTCTTCTCCGACCCCAATATGGAGGCGCTGCACTTCTACAACGGCCTGTTGAACCAGGCCAATCTGCTGGACTATCTCCCTTCCGACGCGGCCCTGGTTCTGGACCGCATGGAGCAAATTGAAGCCGAGGCCCAGGACCAGGAGGAGAAGTTCGACCGGATACGGGCCAGCCGGGAAGGACGGGGCGAATTACCCCGGAACTTTCCCTCTCCCTACGTGCCCTGGCACGAACTGGCGCCAATTATTCGGGACTGGCGGGCCCCGCGCGCCTTCCTTCAGGGCTGGTTGACCGATGACCAAGACCCCATATTCTCGGCGGCTACCCCCTATTTCAGTCGGCTGGAGCAATTCACCGCCGACGTGCAAACCGACCTAGGGGAAGGGAAGTCGGTGGTTGTGGTCAGCCAACACCACCGCCGCCTGGCCGAAATCCTGGAGGAAGCCGACGTGGCGGTTACCACGTCGGAAGACTTGGACGACCCGCCCCAAGCGGGCCGGGTCTACCTGGTCCCGGGGTCGCTGCGGGAGGGATGGACCACCGAAGCCGATGCCGAGAGTCCGGCAGTCATCCTCCTGACCGATGCGGAGCTGTTCGGCTCGGTCAAGGAACGCCGCTACCGGCGGCAACGCCCCGCCACCGTGAAACGGGGCCGGGAGGTGGTCCTTTCCCAGTTGGAGCCGGGCAACTACGTGGTGCATGTGGACCACGGTGTGGCCCGTTTTGCCGGTGTCACCCACATGGGGGAGGACGAAGATAAGAAAGAATATCTAGTGTTGGAGTACGCCGACAACGACAAGCTGTATGTCCCCACCGAGCACCTGGGCCGGGTGGGCGCTTACGTGGGGGCCCAGGACCAGCCCCCCAGTCTCACGCGGTTGGGCACCGCCGAGTGGTCTCGGATTAAGGAGCGGGTCAAGGGCGCGACCAAGGAACTGGCCGAGGAGCTAATCCGCCTCTACGCTGCCCGCCAGTCGGCCCAGGGCCACGAGTTCGGACCGGATACGGTGTGGCAGCGGGAAGTCGAGGACTCCTTCCCCTACGAGGAAACCCCCGACCAGGTCCAGGCCATTGAGGATGTCAAGGCGGATATGGAGCAGCGCAAGCCCATGGACCGCCTCATCTGCGGCGACGTGGGTTACGGTAAGACCGAGGTGGCCCTGCGGGCCGCCTTCAAGACCGTTTCCGAGGGGATGCAGGTGGGTATATTGGTTCCCACCACCGTGTTGGCCCAGCAGCACTACGCCACCTTCAGCGACCGGCTGGCCCCCTTCCCGCTACAGGTGGAGGTCCTGAGCCGATTCCGCACCGCCGCCGAGCAGCAGGAGGTGGTCAGCGGGCTTAAGCAGGGCAGCGTGGACATCGTGATTGGCACCCACCGGCTGCTGCAAAAGGACGTGCAGTTCAAGAACCTGGGCTTGGTGGTGGTGGATGAAGAGCAACGTTTCGGGGTGTCCCACAAGGAGCGGCTCAAGCGGCTCCGTAACGAAGTGGACGTGCTCACCCTCAGCGCCACGCCCATCCCCCGCACCCTCCACATGGCCCTGTCCGGCATTCGGGACATGAGCATCATGCACACCCCGCCCGAGGCCCGCCTGCCGGTAAAGACCTTCGTTTCCGAGTACAGCGACGAGATTATCAAGGAAGCGGTGCTCCGGGAGATGGACCGGGGAGGGCAGGTCTTCCTCCTGCACAACCGGGTACGGACCATCCAGCAGACCGCCGCCGAGCTTTCCGAGCTGGTCCCCCAGGCCCGCATAATGATTGGCCACGGTCAGATGCCCGAGACGGAGTTGGAGGATGTGATGGTGGGCTTCTCCACCGGCGAGGCGGATGTGCTGGTCTGCACCACCATCATCGAGTCCGGGCTGGACATGCCCAACGTCAACACCTTGATCATCGACCGGGCCGACCGCTTCGGCCTGTCCCAGCTCTACCAACTGCGGGGCCGGGTCGGTCGGGGCGACCACCGGGCCTACGCATATCTGCTGCTGCCCCGGGGCAGGCGCATTACCGGGGCCGCCGAGAAGCGCATCGAAGCCATTTTGGAAGCGTCGGAGCTGGGTTCCGGGTTCCGCATAGCCATGCGAGACATGGAGATTCGGGGAGCGGGCAACCTGTTGGGGGCGGCCCAGAGCGGCAACATGCACGCCGTGGGAATGGACCTTTACGGACAACTGCTCCAGGAGGCCGTCGCCGAGTTGTTCCTGGCCCAGGGGAAAGAGTCCGCCGATCCCAGACCCGCGCCCACCGAGCTTCCCCGGGTGGAATTGCCCCTCAACGCCAGCATACCCGAGGCGTACCTCCCCCACATGGCCACCCGCCTGTCCATTTACCAGCGGTTGGCCCGCATCCAGAGTCCCGAAGAGGCCAAGGAACTGGGCGAGGAGTTACGCGATAGGTTTGGCCCTCCTCCCCCGGAGGTGGAGGACCTGTTGGCCCTGGTTGACCTGCGGTTGCTGGCCGGGTCCCTGGGCATGGAGTCGGTAACCAGCAGCGGCAACAGCGTCCTGATGGTATTCCGGGAACCCGTGGGCAGCTTCCGCGTGCCGCTGCAACGGGCCCTGGGGCCGTCGGTGGACGTGGGCAACAAGCAGATGCGCCTGTCGCTGCGGGGAGCGGGGGACCAATGGCTGTCCCAAATTACCCGGGTGATGCAGCGGCTCCAGGTGTTTCAGCAGCGCCTCCAAAGCCTGGCGGTGGGGTGACGCGAAGCCCTTTCTAGGCAGGCGTTCCCTATCTCTCAGGGGGTTGGGATGGTGGCGAATTCTCTGCGCCTTTAGACTGGCTTATGCTCCGCCCAAGAGGTCAAGGCTTCTACCACTGCTCCAAGTGGTAAAATAGACTCAACGCCCGGCGCTGTCCCCCTCCCGACTGCCGATGGGGGCGGCGGCCCAGCGCCAACCGGCAAGTCGGCTGATTCCTAGAAGGGGGTAAACATGCCCATACCGAAAGTATATTTCCGCCCTGGTTGATTCACCTGCGGTAGAACGAAGGAGTTTCTTTCGTCGCAAGGGATCGATTTTGAAGACGGTGACGTGGAGCATGACCCGGTGTCGATGCAGGAGTTGCTGGACCGGGGCATCAAGGCGGTGCCCGTAACCATCTCCGGCGATGAGGTGGTTATCGGCTTTAACCCCAAGGAGTTGGCCCGGGTCTTCGGTCTCAACCCCGAGGTTGCCCAGGTGGACCTGCCCACCATGGTGGACAAGTACGAAACGGTGCTGGTGGCCGCCTGCCGGGCCGCCCGCCAGATTCCGCCGGAACGGGCCGAATGGGAATCGCCGGAGCGTCAGCGCACCGTCCGCCAGTTCACCTTCCACCTGATGGACCGCCCGGAGCGGGCGCTTAACGCTTACCATGTGCTTCGGTACACCAACGAGGACCGGGGCCGGGAAGTGGACGATGTCATCGGTGCGGCGGGTTTCGAGGAAATCGCCCAATACGGAGAAGGGGTCTTGGCCCAGGTCAAGTCGGCCCTGACTTCCGGGTCGGATCTGGATCTGGGAAGGGTGCTGGATACCTATATGGGAGACAAGACGGCGGGGGAACTGTTCGACCTGGCCCTGGGCCACTCGGTCCACCACCTGAAGCAACTCTACGAGTATATGTCGCTCATGGACATAGAGCCGGTGGACCCCCTGGGGCAGGAGGACTTTGAAGGCATCGCCGTGCCCACGGAGCTTTTCTAGCGGATAAACCCCGGCGGCCTGAAACCCGGCACAGCGCACATATTTGGGTCAACCCCCGGAAAAGCATGAAACGATTTACCCCCCGCGCCCCCCCCTGACAGGGGTATGTATGGACTGAAATTGGTCTGAGAGCTTGGAAAGCGCACGGGAATCCGGTATCTTGGTTGCAATGACGAAACCGGACGCCGGAGGTTTCCCATGCGCCTTCCCAGGTAATCCCCCGGTCAAACCGGGGGCAAGTGTGGCTACCAGATTCAGCAAGTAATTGAAACTCATTTACCGAACCTCACCCAGCCACAGTTGACCGGCCTGGCCTGAACCCAAGTCCAACATGGATGTCACCCGCCATGCCCCTGGATGAAAACCCCATAAATACCCCTTGTCATCCCCCCCCCGCAAAATGAGTTGGAGAGGGCGGGAAGACTACCGGGCTTATTCCCTCTACGGAGGTCTGGCCTTGGCCGTCGTCGGGTTGGTCTTGACCGCCGCCCTACTTACCTGGTCGGCAGCGGCGCAAAGCGCCTTCTCCTTCCCCAAGTCCATCTACGTCTACGTGTTCTACCCCGGCGTTGAGGCGAGCGTAGACCTGGACCCGGCCAGCGGGGGCAGCGGCGCCATAACCTACTCCATCAGCCCGGACATCGCCGCCACCCCCGCCAACGGGCTGAGCCTCGCAGCCTCTGGACTTGGGTTGAGCGGAACGCCGGTAGCCGTTGCCGAAACCGTCCGCTACACCCTCACCGCCACCGCCACCGCCACCGCCACCGCCGCCACCGCCGCCACCGCCGCCACCGCCGCCACCACCGCCACCACCACGTTGAGCGTCACGGTGATAGCGGACCTATGCGGCGGGGTCGAGATGATACCTGGCGCGCGATTCCCCAGGGAGTTACGGTCGGCGAGGAAACAATCGCCCACTTGGTCAAAGGCTGCAACATCCTGCTGTCCGCCAAAGACGAACTGCGCGGCACGGCTACGCTGGCCCCGGACTGGGACACGGGGACGAATATGTCAACCTGGGAAGGCGTTCTATTATTGGGCGGCTGGGTAAGAGTCTTTCAACTCGACCTTTCCTCCAAGTCTCTGGACGGCTCGATACCGGAGCAGTTGGGCGGGCTGGCTAGCCCGATACGGTTCAATTTGTCCCGCAACCAACTAACCGGCGCTATCCCTGCGGAATTGGGCGGTCTGGTCACGCTGGAGCGGTTGTGGTTGTACGACAACCAACTGGACGGCGAGATTCCTGGGCCATTGGGTGAACTCGGCGAACTGAACTTTCTGGAACTGGCGGACAACGAACTGGTCGGCAGGCTTCCTACGGAACTGAGTGGGTTGGATAGGTTGGTTAATTTGTCTCTCCACAACAACCGGCTGACCGGCAGGATTCCCGCCGAGTTTGCCGATACGACGAAGCTGACGAGGCTGCTTTCATTGAGCCTGTACGGCAACCAATTGGAAACCCCGGCCACCCGCACCGTTACGCCGACCGATGCCGGCGTAACGGTGCCGCTGTCCGAAAACGACGGCCCTACGGAGTTCATGGCGCGGGTGGAGATAGAGGACCCCGGCACCCTGTGGGCCAGCGCATTCCCCGACCCTGACGGCGGCGCTGAGCAAAATCTCCTCGTGGCCAGCGGCGCAATAACGGCGACCCGCAGCGGACGCTCCCCCCTGGCGCCGGTGGACATTAGCCCCCGCCAGCGCTGATTTCTTCATCGCCCAGGACGAAAATATGTCCGGGGTTGTCTCCTTCACCCTGACGCCGCTAGATGACACCGAGATTACCGATAGCGAAACCGTTACCTTCAGGCTCACCGGGACCGGGGCGCCGTGGGGAACGGGACCACGCTGAAGGCAAACTCAATCGCAGTAGTCATCGAGGACGGCGATAAATCCACCGACATAGAACTGTCGGTGGTTCCCGACTCCCTGGCCGAGAAGGACGGCGCAAAGGACCTGCCCCTGACCGTCGAACTGGTCGGCGGCTCGCCGCTGGCGGACGACACCGCGTTGACACTGTCCTACTACGGCAATGCCGAGAGGAACACGGACTATGCCGTTACTGCTGGCGAAGTGTCCCTCCCCGCCGGTCAGCGCAGCGTTGAGGCCGTCATCACCATTGACCCGGTGGACGACGGCGTGGATGAAGGCTCCGAGTACATTACTCTGAGCGTATTAATCCGGGTCCGGTGGCGCGGCTACACGCGTCCCGATGGTCAGAGATACCCCAACGTCGCACAGGTGTCCAGTACTGTCAGAATCCCCATCACCGATCCGATCTTCCGGACGGCGCCTCGCACCCTGTGGGTGGGTAATGAGGTGGTGCGGTTCGGGCCGCAGTTCCCCAGCGCGCTAGACATTAAGGACAACACTTACGAGATTATCGAAGGGACATCCCTGCCGCCGGGTCTGAGCCTCGAGACAGCTACTGGCATAATCGAGGGCGTGCCGACCGAGGCCAACCCCGAGCCCACAACAGTTGGGATAAGGGTCTGCAAAACGGCGGAGGAGTGCGAGGATGTCGAAGTGAGATTGCCGCCGGTGTCGTCGGTCTCTTATGACATCCCCGACGTCCTGTACCTCGCCAGGGAGTACACTTTCGTTCCGAACTTAATAGCCGTGGACCTGGCGTCCTACCAGTTCTCGGGCGAAAGCCCCCTGCCTGATGGCCTGAGCCTCGACGGGGACACCGGAGTGATTAGCGGCATAGCTACACAGGCTCTTGCCTCGCCCCGCCCTTCCACAATCGATGTGTCGAGCAGGCTGAGCGCGGAAAGTGGGACCGTTAGGGTGCTGTTCCCGCCGGTGCAGTCCGTGCCCGAACCAACGACCCCACCGACGCCTACGCCCGAACCGACACCCCCACCGACACCCGAACCAACGCCCACCCCGACGCCCGTGCCCACGCCCGAACCAACGACCCCACCGACGGCCGTGCCCAGGCCCACGCCTACGCTGGTGCCCACGCCTATTCCAACACCGACGCCCAGGCCCACGCCCACGCTGGCGCCACCACCCACGCCGACCCTTACGCCACCACCTACTACCCCGTTGCCAGCATCAACCCAGACCCTCATACCTACACCTATGCCGTTGCCGACCCTTGCGCCACCACCTACCCCGTTGCCAGCATCAATTCGGACCCTCATATCTACACCTATGCCGGTGACGGCCCTAAGAGCCTATCCTAATAGTCCGGCAGCCCTGAAAGCAATAAGGGCACAGGCGAAATGAAGAAAGGCGATGTAGTTTCTGGGAAACTTGTCCCAGCGCACCAGAATGCGCCGGAAGCGGTTCATCCAACTGTGGGTGCGTTCCACCACCCAGCGCCGGGCTTTGAAGCCAGCCTCCTTTTTGATGGCCTGGGCCTCCTCGCCCCGGCTGCGGATGTGGGCGGTGAAGCCGAATTCCTCCAGGGTTCGGCGCACCTCCTCATAGTCATAGCCCTTGTCCAGGCACAGACCTTGGGGACGCTCCGGAGTGGGCGCCGGGCGCGGCACCGGGAAACTGTCCAGTGTAGCCCGCACCAGTTTCATGTCGTGGCGGTTGGCTCCGTCCACCGCCAGCCCCACCGGGATGCCCTCAGCTTCGGTCAACAGACTGCGCTTGACCCCGCTCTTGCCCCGGTCCGTGGGGTTGGGGCCGGTTTTTCCCCCCGCCCAAGGGGGATTTGGTTATCGCCCGGTCCATGCTCAGCCAACTCCAGTCCAGACCCTTCAATTCATCGTACTCTTGCAGGCCCGCCCGCCACAGCTCCAGGAACACCCCGGCGGCGGCCCACTCCTGGAAGCGCAGATGGGCGGTGGAGCCGGAGCAAATGCCCGTGGCATCCAGGGCTTTCCATTGGCAGCCGGTGCGCAGCACGTAGAATATGCCGTTGGCGCAGGTCCGGTCCGGGACCCGGGTACGGCCTCCGCCCCTGGGATGGGTGTTCACTCGCTGGGGAAGCAACGGGGCCAGCACTTCCCACAGTTCATCGGATACCTGAAAGGAGCCGGTGGTGGGGTTGACCGGCGCCGCTGGGCCGGCGCGCTTCGGTCGTGGCGGCTTGGGTTCCTTCGCTTTCGTCGTACCACCAGTTTAGCTCGAATTTTGTTTTTAGGATAGGCCCTAATACTACAGTCGCAGATCAACAGCAGGTAGAATTGAGTTAGTTGAGGGGTGGTGAGGGGTGGTGGTGATGGCGAGCGGGGACGAGGTGGCGGAAGTGGTCCGGTGGGCCGAAGGCATCGAACGGGTGCATGAGTGCATCGCGGGACGGTTCCGGCGCCCCGAGCCCCGCAGACGGGCGCTGGAGTACTGGCGGAGCCTGCTCAGCCCCGTCGAGCGCAAGAACGGCTGGCACTGGCGGAGCAGGCGGGCGACGCCACTCCCGACGGGGTGCAGCGCCTGCTGTCCAGTTACCGTTGGGATGACGGTCTGGTTCGTGATGACCCCCGTGTTCACGGGGGCAGGCTCTGAGAAGCTACGTGCTGGAGCACTTGGGAGATTCCGGGGGGGGGGTGCTGGTGGTGGACGAAACCGGCTTTCCCCGTTTTCACGAGGACAGGCTCTGAAGAAGGGTGCCAAGTCAGTGGGGGTGCAGCGGCAGTACAGCGGCACGGGGGGGCGGATCGAGAACTGCCAGATTGGGGTATTCCTGGCCTACGCCGGCGCCAGGGGGAGAACCCTACTAGACCGGGAACTGTACCTGCCTCAAGCATGGGCCGAGGATCGGGAACGGCGGCGGGAAGCCGGAGTGCCGGAGGAGGTCTCCTTTGAGACCAAGCCCCGGTTAGCCCGGGAGATGCTGGAACGCGCGCTGGAAGCGGGAGTTCCCTTCGCCTGGGTTACCGGGGATGTGGTCTACGGCAGCGACCGCCGCCTGCGGATGTGGCTGGAACAGGAAGGGATGTCCCATGTGCTGGCCGTCAAGAGCAACGAAAAGCTGTGGGTCTGGCAGGAAGAGGGACCCCGCCAGGTGAGAGCGGACCGGCTGGCGGCCCTGGTTGACGAGTCCGGCTGGCAACGGCGCAGCGCGGGCGATGGCGCCAAGGGACCCCGGGTCTACGATTGGGCCAGGGTGGAGATGAGGTCTCTAAAGGAACCGGGCAAGGGCTATTGGCTGCTGGTTCGGCGCAGCCTGGCCAAACCCGGGGAATTGGCCTACTACGTGTGCTTCGGCCCGTCCTGTACCGCTTTGGAGGAACTGGTGAGGGTGGCCGGAGTCCGGTGGGCCATCGAGGAATGCTTTGAGGAGGCCAAGGGCCAGGTGGGACTGGACCAGTACGAAGTGCGCCGGTGGGACGGCTGGTACCGTCACATCACCCTGGCGATGCTGGCCTTGGCCTATCTGGCGGTGACCCGGTACCGGGCGGCGGCAGATCAAGGGGGCTCATACGAAAAGAGGGCTGCCCGGAACGGCAGGAAGGACTGATACCGCTGACGGTGCCCGAGGTGCGCCGGTTGCTCTGCCGGCTGGTATGGACGCCCACCCACCAAGCGGACTTTGTATTGGGCTGGTCCCGGTGGAGACGGCGGCATCAGGCCAGAGCCCGGCGCTGTCACTATCAACGCCGACTAAAATTCTTGGCATTGGATGTGCGACTGTAGTACTAATACTACAGTTGCAGATATGTGGTGAGGAGTTTCAGGCGGCGTCGGTAATGACAGCGCCGGGCCGTTGCTTGGTGCCGCCGTCTCCACTGAGACCACCGCAGCACTGATTCGTCCGTAGGGTGGTGTCTCCATATCAGCCGGTAGAGTAACCGCCGAACCTCGGGCACCGTCAGCGGTATCAGCCTTTCCTCCAAACTGGGGCAGCCCCCTTTTCTCCCAGACGTCCCGGCGACGATGCCTGGCGCCGTACCACCGCCAGGTAGGCGTGGGCCAGCATCGCCAGGGTGATGTGCCGGTACCAGCCGTCCCACCGGCGCACCTCGTATTGGTCCAGTCCCACCTGTCCCTTGGCCTCCTCAAAGCATTCCTCAATGGCCCACCGGGTTCCGGCCACCCGCACCAGTTCCTCCAGGGCTGTTCCCGTCGGGCCGTAGCACACGTAGTAGGCCAGTTCCTCGGGCTTGGCCACGCTGCGCCGGGCCAGCAGCCAGTACCCCTTGCCAGGTTCTCTCAGGGGCCGAATATCCACCAAGGCCCAGTCGTAGACCCGAGGACCCTTGGCCCCATCACCGGCGCTCAGCCGGACCCAGCCCGACTCTTCAACCCCAGACGCCAGCCGGTCAGCCCGCACTTGGCGCGGACCCTGGTCCGTCCCAGCCCACAACTTCTCATTGCTCTTGATGGCCAGCACGTGAGGAACGTCCCGCCGCTCCAGCCACAGCCGCAGGTTGCGGTCATTGCCGTAGACCTCGTCCCCGGTGGCCCAGCCGAAGGGGACTCCCGACTCCACCGCCCGTTCCAGCATCCGCCGGGCCAGTTGCGGCTTGGTGCGAAACGCCACTTGCTCCGGCACGCCAGCCTCCTCCCGGCGTTCCTGGTCATCGGCCCACACCTGAGGCAGGTAAAGCTCCCGGTCCAGCAGGGTCCTCCCCTTGGCAGTAGCGTAGGTCAAGAATACCCCAATCTGGCAGTTCTCGATCCGTCCCGCCGTGCCGCTGTACTGACGCTGCACCCCCACAGACTTGTTGCCCTTCTTCAGAAACCCAGTCTCGTCCACCACCAACACCCCGTTGGCGTCGCCCAGGTGCTCCACCACGTAGTCCCTGAGATCATCGCGAACCAGGTCCGCGTCCCAAATGTAGGTTGACAGCAGATGCTGCACCCCATAGGGTGTGGCGTCCCCGGCCTGCTCCGCCAGTTGCCAGCCGTTCTTGCGCTCCACCGGACTGAGCAGCCCTTTCAGATAGTCCAGCGATCGTCGACGTGGTTCGGGACGCCGGAACCGCCCCGCAATGCACTCGTGTACCCGGTCGATACCCTCAGCCCACCGGGCGACCTCTGCCACCCCATCCCCATGCACTGCCACAGCCTCACCTCACCACCCGTTGATTGCCCCAATCCTAGTCGTTTTCAATCTGCAACTGTAGTATTAGTACTACAGTTGCAGATATGTGGTGAGGAGTTTCAGGCGGCGTCGGTAATGACAGCGCCGGGCCGTTGCTTGGTGCCGCCGTCTCCACTGAGACCACCGCAGCACTGATTCGTCCGTAGGGTGGTGTCTCCATATCAGCCGGTAGAGTAACCGCCGAACCTCGGGCACCGTCAGCGGTATCAGCCTTTCCTCCAAACTGGGGCAGCCCCCTTTTCTCCCAGACGTCCCGGCGACGATGCCTGGCGCCGTACCACCGCCAGGTAGGCGTGGGCCAGCATCGCCAGGGTGATGTGCCGGTACCAGCCGTCCCACCGGCGCACCTCGTATTGGTCCAGTCCCACCTGTCCCTTGGCCTCCTCAAAGCATTCCTCAATGGCCCACCGGGTTCCGGCCACCCGCACCAGTTCCTCCAGGGCTGTTCCCGTCGGGCCGTAGCACACGTAGTAGGCCAGTTCCCCGGGCTTGGCCACGCTGCGCCGGGCCAGCAGCCAGTACCCCTTGCCAGGTTCTCTCAGGGGCCGAATATCCACCAAGGCCCAGTCGTAGACCCGAGGACCCTTGGCCCCATCACCGGCGCTCAGCCGGACCCAGCCCGACTCTTCAACCCCAGACGCCAGCCGGTCAGCCCGCACTTGGCGCGGACCCTTGTCCGTCCAAGCCCACAACTTCTCATTGCTCTTGATGGCCAGCACGTGAGGAACGTCCCGCCGCTCCAGCCACAGCCGCAGGTTGCGGTCATTGCCGTAGACCTCGTCCCCGGTGGCCCAGCCGAAGGGGACTCCCGACTCCACCGCCCGTTCCAGCATCCGCCGGGCCAGTTGCGGCTTGGTGCGGAACGCCACTTTCTCCGGCACGCCAGCCTCCTCCCTGCGTTCCTGGTCATCGGCCCACACCTGAGGCAGGTAAAGCTCCCGGTCCAGCAGGGTCCTCCCCTTGGCAGTGGCGTAGGTCAAGAATACCCCAATCTGGCAGTTCTCGATCCGTCCCGCCGTGCCGCTGTACTGACGCTGCACCCCCACAGACTTGTTGCCCTTCTTCAGAAACCCAGTCTCGTCCACCACCAACACCCCGTTGGCGTCGCCCAGGTGCTCCACCACGTAGTCCCTGAGATCATCGCGAACCAGGTCCGCGTCCCAAATGCAGGTTGACAGCAGATGCTGCACCCCATAGGGTGTGGCGTCCCCGGCCTGCTCCGCCAGTTGCCAGCCGTTCTTGCGCTCCACCGGACTGAGCAGCCCTTTCAGATAGTCCAGCGATCGTCGACGTGGTTCGGGACGCCGGAACCGCCCCGCAATGCACTCGTGTACCCGGTCGATACCCTCAGCCCACCGGGCGACCTCTGCCACCTCATCTCTCCCAACAAAAACCACCGCCTCACCTCACCGCCGTCAGAATGCCTCAATTCTACCCATTATTGTTCTGCAACTGTAGTATTAGTACTACAGTTGCAGATTGAAAACGACTAGGATTGGGGCAATCAACGGGTGGTGAGGTGAGGCTGTGGCAGTGCATGGGGATGGGGTGGCAGAGGTCGCCCGGTGGGCTGAGGGTATCGACCGGGTACACGAGTGCATTGCGGGGCGGTTCCGGCGTCCCGAACCACGTCGACGATCGCTGGACTATCTGAAAGGGCTGCTCAGTCCGGTGGAGCGCAAGAACGGCTGGCAACTGGCGGAGCAGGCCGGGGACGCCACACCCTATGGGGTGCAGCATCTGCTGTCAACCTACATTTGGGACGCGGACCTGGTTCGCGATGATCTCAGGGACTACGTGGTGGAGCACCTGGGCGACGCCAACGGGGTGTTGGTGGTGGACGAGACTGGGTTTCTGAAGAAGGGCAACAAGTCTGTGGGGGTGCAGCGTCAGTACAGCGGCACGGCGGGACGGATCGAGAACTGCCAGATTGGGGTATTCTTGACCTACGCTACTGCCAAGGGGAGGACCCTGCTGGACCGGGAGCTTTACCTGCCTCAGGTGTGGGCCGATGACCAGGAACGCCGGGAGGAGGCTGGCGTGCCGGAGCAAGTGGCGTTTCGCACCAAGCCGCAACTGGCCCGGCGGATGCTGGAACGGGCGGTGGAGTCGGGAGTCCCCTTCGGCTGGGCCACCGGGGACGAGGTCTACGGCAATGACCGCAACCTGCGGCTGTGGCTGGAGCGGCGGGACGTTCCTCACGTGCTGGCCATCAAGAGCAATGAGAAGTTGTGGGCTGGGACGGACCAGGGTCCGCGCCAAGTGCGGGCTGACCGGCTGGCGTCTGGGGTTGAAGAGTCGGGCTGGGTCCGGCTGAGCGCCGGTGATGGGGCCAAGGGTCCTCGGGTCTACGACTGGGCCTTGGTGGATATTCGGCCCCTGAGAGAACCTGGCAAGGGGTACTGGCTGCTGGCCCGGCGCAGCGTGGCCAAGCCCGAGGAACTGGCCTACTACGTGTGCTACGGCCCGACGGGAACAGCCCTGGAGGAACTGGTGCGGGTGGCCGGAACCCGGTGGGCCATTGAGGAATGCTTTGAGGAGGCCAAGGGACAGGTGGGACTGGACCAATACGAGGTGCGCCGGTGGGACGGCTGGTACCGGCACATCACCCTGGCGATGCTGGCCCACGCCTACCTGGCGGTGGTACGGCGCCAGGCATCGTCGCCGGGACGTCTGGGAGAAAAGGGGGCTGCCCCAGTTTGGAGGAAAGGCTGATACCGCTGACGGTGCCCGAGGTTCGGCGGTTACTCTACCGGCTGATATGGAGACACCACCCTACGGACGAATCAGTGCTGCGGTGGTCTCAGTGGAGACGGCGGCACCAAGCAACGGCCCGGCGCTGTCATTACCGACGCCGCCTGAAACTCCTCACCACATATCTGCAACTGTAGTATTAGAGCCTGTTTACGATCTCTGGAATATGTTAAGTTGAGACTATTGCCAAGGGGGAGATAATCATGTCCCATTCATATCCCAGTGACGTTAGTCGTGAGCAATTTGCCCTGATTCTGCCTGCTTTGGAGTCGGTGCGCCGCCGGACCAAGCCCCGCACCGTGGAATTGTATGATGTATTCTGCGGGGTTCTGTACGTCCTGAAAAGCGGCTGCCAGTGGCGAATGCTGCCCACGGACTTCCCCGATTGGCGCACTTGCTACAAGTATTTCCGCCAATGGAGTGATCTGCCCGACCCAGAGGAAGAATCCATTCTGGAGCAGGTCTTAAAAAAAGTTGGTTGGCGCGGCCCGAGAGAGCAGTGGTCGGAAAGAGCAAACCAGCTTCTGCATCGTGGACTCCCAGAGCGTGAAGAATGCCGATAGCGCCGAGAACAAGGGTTATGACGCTGGTCGGAAAGAGCAAACCAGCTTCTGCATCGTGGACTCCCAGAGCGTGAAGAATGCCGATAGCGCCGAGAACAAGGGTTATGACGCTGGCAAGAAGGTGTCGGGGATCAAGCGTCATATCGCGGTGGACACGCAGGGGTTGCCCCATGCAATTCACGTGACCACCGCCAACGTTGGCGACCGGGCTGGGGCTTTGACCATGTTTGGCCACTGCCGAGCCGATCTCAGCCAGGTGCAAAAGGTGCTGGTTGATGGGGGTTACACTGGGAAACCCTTTGCTTTGGCGGTGGAGCAATTGTTGGGAGCCACCGTCGAAGTGGTGCAACGCCATGAACTGCACACTTTCGTGGTGCTTCCGAAAAGATGGGTGGTGGAGCGGTCCTTCGCCTGGCTAGACAAATGCCGCCGACTCTGGAAGAACTGCGAAAGAAAACTCAATACCAGCCTCCAAATGGTGGTACTCGCCTTCACGGCGTTAATCCTGAGAAGATTGTAAACAGGCTCTGAGACCTTCAGGAGAAAATTGCGAAACTCTTTAGTTGCCGAAGAGGCAGAAGAAAAATAGCGTGAACAGGATTCATCGGCCAATGCGAGTAAGTGGAATTCGTCTGACGTTTTGACGGTATTCGTCCTCCATCAGCGGTAGCAAGCCCAGCCGGGGAGTTTCGCAATTTTCTCCTTCAGGGCTTGACTGGCGGGTCCGGGTTGGGTAGGGTATAGAGGAGGGTTGCTCCTACCGGCTGGGTGGCCCGGGCCGTTGGCTTGGGGCACTTCATTCACCGCAGGTTGGGCAGTCCGAAGGCTTCGGGGTGTAGCGCAGTGGCTAGCGCGCTTCGTTCGGGACGAAGAGGCCGGTGGTTCGAGTCCACTCACCCCGACCAATACTTTGGTAACAGCCGGTAAAACCAGGGCCCTTGGCATCCTACAACATCTTCCTGTCTTCTAGCCCCGGCGCTTCCGTACTAGCCCCTCCTTCTCCGATTCCCACCCGGACCATTTGTCAGCCCAATTATCGAGGATGTGCCACGCCGGTCTCCGACAACCGCCGCAGTTGGTTCCCTCCTATGGGTTTTCACTCCGACTTGGGTGCATTATATTAGGGGCTGCATCTGCCCCAGGACTGGAAGGGAGGAAACACCATGACAACCAACAATCAGAAACTCTCCTTACCCTTGGAAGGTCTGCGAGTGTTGGACGCCACCCACATCGTTGCCGGACCTTTTTGCGCCATGATTCTGGCCGACATGGGAGCCGAGGTAATCAAGATTGAGCGCCCCGGGGCCGGTGACCGGGGTAGAAGCAATGACCCCTTCATCGACGGCCCCGACGGGGAGAAGGTCAGCGCGCGCTACCTGGGAGTCAACCGCAACAAGAAGAGCGTCAGCATAGACCTGCGGGACCCTCGCTGCAAGGAAGCCTTTGAGAACATGGTCAAGGTAGCTGACGTGTTGCTGGACAACTGGGGACCCGGGGCCATGCGGCGACTGGGCCTGGGCTACGAGCGCCTCCGCGAACTCAACCCGGGCCTAATCTACGTCAGCATATCCGGTTACGGGGACAGCGAAGAACTGCGCGGCCCCTATTCCAACTGGCCGGCCAACAATCCCTGCGTTCAGGGCATGGGCGGTTGGATGGAGATGACCGGGACCCCCGGCGGTCCCCCCCAAATGGTGGGGGACAACATCGGCGACTCGGTGCCCGGCGTTTGGTCCGCCCTGGGGGTGATGATGGCCCTGGAGTCGCGCCACAAGACGGGCCTGGGACAACACGTGGACATGGCGATGTACGACTGCATGGTGGCGCATACTACCAGCAGTATGCCCCTCTACCAGACCAACGGGCAGGTGACCACCCGGGCCCGGGAGAACATGTTCAGCGCCCAGTTGACCCTGGCCGCCCAGGACGGCTACGTGGTGCTGGCCGGGGCGGCCAACGCCGAGGACAAGTGGGCGATGCTGTGGCAACTCATCGGACGGGAGGATTTGATTGAAGACCCCCGCTACTTGGGCCGAGGCGTCAGCGGGCCCTTCTACTTCAACAACATCGTGCCGGTGCTGGAAGAATGGTCCCGGCAACTGCCCAAGCAGGAGGTTAACCAGAAGCTGCTGGACTGCGGGTTCTCCATGGGGATCGTCCAGGACGTGGCCGACCTGGACAACTGCCCCCACCTGGAAGCCCGCCAGATGTTTGTGGACAGCGGCGACACTTTTGGCCGCCCCTTCCGCACCGTCAACAGCCCGCTGCGGCTGATGGAATGTGTAGACAACCCGGCCAAGACCCCGCCGCGCCTGGGTGAACATAACCAGGAGGTGTTGTGCGCCATCGGAGGCTTAACCCCGGAAGAGGTGGTCCAACTGGAGGGTGAGGGTAAGCTGTAGGGGGAAGCCGAGGTGAATTATGGCAGTAAATTCTGATAAGCCGGACCGATGGAAATCCGACATTGCTAGGTCGGTTGACTTCTACAACGGCTGGTTCATGAGTTTCGCTCCGACCGCGTATCTTGATACCCGGGTTGAAACCACCAATCGCGTAGAGTCGGCGCTCGACCGCACGGCCAATCTAACCAAGATTGAGCCTGATGTGCTAAAGGAGAACCCTTCCATACTCCCTATGTTGCGTATGTCTACAGCCCCTCCAATCGCCCGTGACCGACTCATAGGATTGGCTGGGGTAACACCTAACCTTGTCAAGAGCATGGAAGTTAGTGAACGAGTTCCACCACGAATGAACAGTAGTTCAGTAGATGCCGACCTTCTTAAAGTTGGAGAGTTGATCGTTAGGCTGGTTGACAAGGAGATTTTCCCTTGGTTAAGCAGTGGAAACTTGCCTAGTGAAGACGAAGTGCGCCGAGCGGCAACCATAGTGGCCGACCGCCTATGCGGCGCCCAAACGGACCCAATTATCCGAAATGCTCAGGAGCAAAGGCAACTAGGCGCCGTGGGCCAGTGGCTGGCAGAGCGAGGCTATTCTTTCATCGAGGCCGGGAGTGAAATAACTCTCTCGAATATGAAACCTGGCACATTCGCGTTTAGAGTTCCCACTACGGGGAGACGAGATGACGGAGTGACTGTTAACGTACCGGTTGACACCTTGGTCCAACCCTTAGATTCCGAGAGCGGCGATTATCCTCTGATAATTGAAGCAAAATCCGCCGGTGACTATGCCAACACCAACAAACGACGTAAAGAAGAAGCGCAGAAGCTCAGTCAACTCAGAAATAACTACGGGAATGCCATCCGTTACATACTACTGCTTGGCGGTTACTTCGACAGCGGCTACTTGGGCTATGAGGCTGCCGAAGGCATAGATTGGATATGGGAACATCGAATGGATGATTTGGCCGAGTTTGGAGTGTAGATGGCAGCAGCAGTTAACTTTAACGAATTTGCGCGGTTGCGGCTTCAGAACCGGCTTGACGCGTCGAGGACACAATCAGCACGTAACCGGCTGGGCCAATTCGCAACTCCGGCCGCGTTGGCGACGGAAATGATGGAGTATGCCAAGACGTTAACCCCTCCAAACGCAAAAGTGCGTTTCCTTGACCCGGCGTTTGGTACTGGCTCGTTCTACTCAGCGTTGCTGAGTACGTTCTCTTCTCCAAGTATTGACAAGGCACTAGGGTATGAGATTGATGAAGCGTACGGACAAGGGGCTATTAGGCTTTGGGCCGACACTGATTTAAGACTCACGATTGCGGACTTCACTACTACTGTGCCACCAGAATTTGACCGCGATAAGGCTAATTTGGTTATCTGCAATCCGCCGTACGTTAGGCACCACCATTTGAAGTATGAAGAAAAAGCACGACTGCGCTTGCGGGCAGAAGAATCGAGCCGCGTAAGGCTGAATGGTTTATCAGGACTATACTGCTACTTCCTGTGCATAGCGCACCAGTGGATGGCGGATGATGCCATTGCCGGATGGCTCATTCCCAGCGAGTTCATGTATGTCAATTATGGTCAAGCGGTCAGGAACTACCTGCTCAACTGCGTGAAGTTGGTTCGTATCCACCGTTTCGATCCTTATGATATTCAGTTTGATGATGCGTTGGTCTCATCGGTGTTGGTTTGGTTTAGAAAGGCAAAACCGCCCCCCGGTCATGCCGTCAAATTTAGCTATGGTGGATCGTTGACCAACCCTCAAGCTACTAAAATTATCCCGGTAGAGAGGTTATATGGGCTAACCAAATGGAACACAACAATAGAACAGCCAGAACCTTCAGTGTCGGTCTTTAGGAAAGCTACACTGTCAAACCTGTTTGAAATCAAGCGCGGTCTGGCAACAGGGGCCAATGGCTTCTTCATTTTGACGCAGCAACAAGCGCTGTTCTACCAGTTGCCTCATAAGTTTTTAACTCCGATACTACCCAGCCCCAAGCATCTCCCCGGTAACGAGATTGAGGCTGACAGCGCAGGCTGCCCTAAATTACAGAGTAAGCTCTTCTTGCTGTCATGCAATCTGCCAGATAAGGAAGTTAGTGATAATTATCCGGCGCTTTGGAAATACCTCCAGAGAGGTATAGAATTAGGGGTGAGTGAGCGTTACCTGTGTAAACGCCGTGACCCTTGGTACGCTCAAGAACATCGCCCCGCCCCGCCGCTCCTCTGTACATACATGGGACGCCAAGGCATTAAAGGCAAAAATCCCTTCCGATTCGTTCTAAATCATTCCTGTGCAACTGTGGCGAATGTATACTTGGCGTTGTACCCCAAACCCCATCTAGCGGAAATACTGAAGAGTAAGCCGGAATTGCTCCGGGCAGTATGGCAAGCTCTTAATGAAATCTCGTCGGAAATGCTAAAAGGAGAGGGGCGGGTGTACGGCGGCGGTCTTTACAAGATGGAGCCGGCGGAATTAGGCAATGTTCCAGCAGACAATGTTATAGCCGCTCTGCAAGAGTCATTGGATTAGTATTCTTCGGCGCACTTGTAGAAATCCCCTTGCCATGTATAATTACGAAAATTGGAAACTGCGGGCAAGGAGACCCATGACTCTCTTTCAAGCGCCCCGAGGCACCGCTGACCGTTTGCCCGAGGAGCAGAAGTACTGGCGATACATCGAGTCCAAGGCCGTTGACCTGACTCGCCGCTACGGTTACGGGCGTATCGACAGCCCGGTCTTTGAGGACTCGGGCCTGTTTATTCGCTCCGTGGGGGAAGGCACCGACATTGTTGAGAAGGAGATGTACGTCTTCGAGGACCGGGGCGGCGATAGCCTGACCCTACGTCCCGAGGGCACCGCCCCTGTGTGCCGGGCCTACTTGGAACACGGGCTGCACAACCTGCCCCAGCCGGTCCGTATGTACTACTTCTGCCCGGTGTTCCGCTTCGAGCGTCCCCAGGCCGGCAGGTTCCGTCAGCACCATCAGTTTGGCATCGAGGCCATCGGCGATGCCGATCCTTCAGTCGATGCCGAAGTTATAGAATTGGCCTGGCAGTTCGTCACCTCCCTGGGCCTGCGGGAGATTGACCTGTTCGTCAACAGCATCGGCGACCTGGAATGTCGTCCCGCTTATGTCAACGGTCTGAAGGAATACTACACGCAGCGGCAGAATCACCTTTGCCCCGAATGCCACAACCGGCTGGAGAGGAACCCGCTGCGCTTGTTGGACTGCAAGGTCGAGACCTGCCGGGCCCTGGGCGAAGAAGCGCCCAGGTCGGTTGAGCACCTGTGCCAACCCTGCCAGGAGCATTGGGACAAGCTGACCAACTACCTGCACACCCTGGACATTCCCTTCCAGGTGGACCACCGCCTGGTGCGGGGCTTGGACTACTACACCCGCACGGTGTTTGAAATTCAGCCCCGGGAGACTGGCGCCCAGTCTACAATCTGCGGCGGTGGCCGATATGACGGACTCATCCAGCAATTGGGGGGCCGTCCCACCCCCGGCATCGGCTTTGGCTCCGGTATTGAGCGTCTGGCCCTGAACCTGAAGCGCAGCGAAATTGCCGTCGCCGACGAACCCGCTCCCCATTACCTGGTCGCCCACGTGGGCGAGGCAGCCCGAGAAGCCGCCCTGGATCTGGCCACGCGCATCCGCCGGACCGGGGTGGGGGCCATGCTGAGCAACGGCACCCGGGCGCTGCGGGGCCAGATGCGGCAGGCCAACGCCCTGGGTATTCCCTACGTGGCCATTCTGGGTGACGACGAGATAGAGCGGGGCGAGGTGGTCCTGCGGGATATGGCCTCCTCCACCCAGGAGACCAAGCCCCTGGCGGACTTCCTGGAAGGCTTGCCAGAAGACCGCTAGCGGCGGAGGCCCTCTGCCCCGGCTGTTGTAATGGAGTGCCCCGCTCTGGGCTATTGGGGGGTTGGGACTTCCATCCAGGGGCGTACCCGCAATGACAAGAGTGCGGTTAGCCGGCATATTCGCACTTTTGGGGCTCTTGGGCGTGATTTCCAGTGTCTGGTGGGTGTGCGGAATCGACACTCCTTCCCCGCCTGGGGCCACTCCACCACCTACTCTTACAGCGCAACAACCCCATGTGCCAGGGCTTGGAACATCGGCTCCGTCTGGGGTCGGGGCGCCCTCCGGGAATAGCTCAACCCAGATAGCAGGTCAAGCTCCGCCAGTTCCACCTCTGCCGACCCCGGGGCATCGGCCAGCGCCTGCCCTGTCGCTTACGGGAGTACCGGGTCCGATTCATGGACTTCCCACTGTTGCCCTATCGGTAACTCCAATACGCCTGGATACACTGCCTACCCCTCTTCTTCCGCCGCCCTCCGTGACCGTTGCGCCTACCCCCATCCTTGTACCTACTCCCACGCTTCCCGCCACCCTTTCCCCAACGCCCACTCCGATCCCGGCATTATCTGACATCACCATTATCCCGGAGCGCATGGATGTCCCGGCGGGAGGGTGGTTTGCCGTAGAGGTGGTGGTGCGGGCCGGCCCCAACCACGCCGTGGATACGGTGCAGGTCTACCTGGACTTCGACCCTGACAAGTTGGAGGCGCTGAAGATTCAGCCGGGGAACGCCCTGGAATACGAACTGCAAAACGGGTTAGATAATGGGGCGGGAGAGGTGGACTGCGCCGCCGGTACCCTGGGAAGCCCGGTGGCCTGGCCCTTCACCTTCCTGACCGTCAACTTCCGGGCTCTGGAAAGACTGGCGGAAGGCCCAACGACGATATTCTTGGCTGGCGCGGCTCCCCGCAGGACCAGAGCTATTCTGGCCGGTATGGACACCACCGGGTTGCTGACGTCTGCAACGGTAGTCCCCAAGTAGTGGTTGACGCTGGCCCTGGTTGGCCGTTGAAGCAGCCCCCACATCCTTGCTACGTTCCCGTTCATGGCGAGCCTGTCGGACCGGGATGCAACTCCGGCGAAGAACAATAAATAAACGCTGCTGACACTTGCCCGTTGACGCTGTGCCGCTCTTGTTAGAACATATGTACCACGATGTCGGCGGCGATTCGAGGCCGGGGCACCGGGCCCGCCGAATCGGGAGCAGCAATCAGCAATTGTTCTTATCTTTATTTTCGGACCAGGAGTTGATACCGTTATGATGAACCTGTTCTACCGGGGCTACGTGATTCACCAGGATATTCGTTCCATCTGTTACACCATCTACGACCGGCGTCCCCACCGGGAGGAACTGGCCATAGCCGCCGGCTCGGGAGAGGCGATGCGTTGGGTGGACCATCGGGTGGCAATGGCGACTCTGGCGTCGGAGCCAAGTCCGCAGAGGGCGCCCCTGCCTTGCTGGATGGAACAACCCCGGTCTTCCGTCGCCGCCTGGTAACCGTTCTCAGCGCCCCCCAATTGTCAAAGAGAAGGCCCGCTGTTTTGGGCAGCGGGCCTTCTTGCATGTTTGGGTGCAGTGGCGCTGGCGCCGAGTTGGGGATTGCCGACGCTGCCTAGTCGTTACCGGCGGCGGAACTGGCCGCCGCCTGGTTGCGCTTCTCCTTCTCCTTGAAGTGGGGAATGACGTACTTGCCAAACAGGCGCAGGGAGTTCTTCACCTCCGCATCGGTGGCGGGACCCGCCTGGAAGATGGGCATAATCTCGTCGGCGCCGATGCGCTCGTAGTTCTCTACCACCTCAATGCACTGGTCGGGGGTGCCGACGCAGAAACGTCCGGTGGAAAGCACCTCTTCGGGGCTAACGCCCTGGCGCATCTGGGGGTCCCACTCGAACCGGCGGACGTGGTGCCGGTAGCTCTCGGGCACGTTGGTGGTGTCCACCCCGGCCCAGCCCCGCTCGTAGTTGCGCAGGCGGATGTTGATATTCCAGGAGGCTATCTCCGCGCCCCGCTCCCGGCAGCGCTGCTCGTCCTCGTCGCAGAAACCGATGCTGGATACTACCACCTTGTCGTTGATGAAGTCGCCCACTGGCTGGGCGTTCTTCAGGGCTTCCTTGTATAGGTTGATGCGGCGTTCCACCGCATCGTACTGGCCCAGAACGTTGCACAGGCAGCCGATGCCAAGTTCGCCGGCGCGTTGGAATGTGTCGTCCTGGCTGCAGGCCGACCACAGGGGCGGATGGGGCTTCTGCATGGGCTTGGGGATTACCTCCCGCTCCGGCACGTTGAAATACTTGCCCTGGTGGGAGTAGATTTCCTGGGTCCAAATCTTGGGCAGCATGGAGAGAGACTCTTCCCAGATGCCCCGGGTGTCCTCTAAGTCCACGCCGAAGGGGGTAATCTGGTAGGGGTTGCCGGAGCGCCCCACGCCCACGTCCACCCTGCCGCCGCTGAGCACGTCCAGGGTGGCGGTCTTAACGGCCACGTGCAGGGGGTGGTGCACCGGCAGCAGCACCACGCCGAAGCCCAGGCGCATGTTGGTGGTGTGTTGGCTGAGGGCGGCCAGCATCACCTCCGAGGCGCTGCAATGGGCCCACTCGGTGAGGAAGTGGTGCTCCACGAACCAAACGTGCTCGAAGCCCATCTCCTCGGCCAGGCGCACCTGGTCGATTATTTCCCGAATACGCTGATGTTCCGCTTCCGGCGTCGAGGGCCGGGGCACCTGAATCTCGTAAAACATGCCAAATTTCATGCCTTGGTTCCTCCTTTTTCCATGCTGGCGCCACCGCCCCGGTTAGCGGGCCAAAGGCAGGGAGATGGCGTTGCCCGGTATTCTAGGCAGGGGCCAAGGGGGTGTCAAATGCGTATAAAGTTTGGGACAACGGCCCTTGACCGTTATAGCGGGAGAAACCGGGTCAGACAGTCCGGTAGTATCATGGATTTTGAACCATCATCGCCCGGCCCAAGAGAGATGAAGCGGCTGGGCTGCGCCGGGGATAACTTGTGCTCGGGAAGGAAGAATAAGGGCTTTGGGGCCGGGACCCCTGGCCCTGTCCGCGGGAGCCGAGCCGACAAGACGAAACCGGGAGGGCCGCCAAATTTCTAGTCCGCACGAAGCAGGTAGAGCCTGGCTTACCGGGGCCCCCGGCAAGGCCATTAGCTACTCCCGCGTGGTGGACCTGAGCCACGACATCCACCCGGGCATTCCCCGCTGGCCCGGCGACCCGCCGGTGGAATTCTGGGAAGCGGCCACCTTTGAGCGGGAAGGCTACTACCTGCGCCGTCTATCTATGGGCGAGCACAGCGGCACCCACATGAACGCCCCCAACAGCTTCTACCCGGCGGGGGTTGGCATCGACGCCTATCCTGCCGAGTCGCTGGCGCGGCCTGCCGTGGTAATTGACCTGCCGGAATGGGCCAGGGACGCCGCCGACTATGCCCTGGCCCCGGATGATGTCCTGGCCTGGGAGAGGGCTTGGGGCCCGGTCCCCTTCGGCTCACTGGCGCTGCTGCGGACCAACTGGTCCAGGTACTGGAATACGTCCGACGCCTACCTGGGCTTGGATGAAGCCGGGACGCCCCACTACCCCGGATTCGGGTTGGATACGGTCCACTTTCTTTTGCGCCATCGGTCCATCGGCGGAGTGGGGATAGATGCCCCCGGCGTGGACCCGGGAACGGACACCGGCTTCACCATCAACCGCGCGGTACTGGAACAACCCCGAATCGTGTTGGAAAACCTGACCAACCTTAACCAACTGCCTCCCGCAGGCGCTACCCTGGTAATCGGCAGATTGCGGCTGCGGGCGGGCAGCGGCTCCCCGGTGTCGGTGCTGGCCTTCGTTCCGTGAAGGGCGGGGCTAGATTTTGGCGATACCGGCCCTGGCGCAGTCCTCGTCTTCCTGGCTGGTGCCTCCGCCGACGCCGCAAGCGCCTTCCACCACCCCGTCGCGGATGATGGGCACTCCGCCCTGGCCCATAATCATGTGACCGCCTTCGGCGATGGCAATGCCCCGAGGCGTGGGCTGGTCGGCCCGTTCCTGCAACTCGCCGCTGGTCCGGCCAAAGGCCGCCGAGGCCACCGCCTTGCCCTGGGAACCGTAGACGCCGGCCCAGATGGCCCCGTCCATTCGGTTGAAGGCGATGAGCCGCCCGCCGGCGTCGCAAACGGCCACGTTAACTTTGATGTTGAGCTCCTGGGCGTGGGCAATGGCTCCTTCCAGTATGCGGTTCGCTTCTGCTAGGTTAAGGGCCATGAGATACCTCCTCGTCGTTTGGGAAGGCCGGCGGCGTCACGCGCGTCGGGCTACAATTAGTGCCCAGCCCAGGCCGTAGGGTTACTTGTCTTAGCGGCCTGGTCAAGGCAGAGTCTTGGGCTGCGGCCCGCCCATCCTGGGTGGACGGCGTTAAACCTCCGGCTTTGCCACGCAATTGATGTTCGCGGCTGGCTCATTCTACTGCAAGGAAGCCATTGCGCCAACCAGGGTCTTTCAGTTGTCACCCTGAGCGAAGCGAAGGGTCCAAAATCCTGCCCATTCCAACCACTTTGTCGCCGAAAGACTTTAGATTCTTCGCCTTCGGCTCAGAATGACATTGTAGACAGGTGGTTGCTGCACCGTGTCAGCATGACAATGGAAAGACCCTATTGCGCCAACTCCATGATGTGGCGCCGCCAGTTTCGATGGTATACTGCTTGGGGCCTCTCAAGCCCCTCGGAGGCGCAATGCTGACCAAGCGGATTATTCCCTGCCTGGACGTGGATGCCGGACGCGTCGTCAAGGGCGCCAGCTTCGTTAATCTGCGGGATGCCGGGGACCCGGCAGAGCTGGCGGCCCTCTACGACCGGGAGGGCGGCGACGAGTTGGTGTTCCTGGATATTACCGCCAGTTCCGACTCCCGGGACACCATGGTCCACGTGGTGGAGCAGGTGTCGGAGCAGGTATTCATACCCCTGACCGTCGGCGGTGGTATTCGCAGCATTGAGGATATGCGTCGGATGCTGAATGCCGGGGCGGACAAGGTCTCGGTAAATACCGCCGCCATCAACAACCCCAGCCTGGTCGGCCAGGGAGCCACCCAGTTCGGCAACCAGTGCATCGTGGTTGCCATCGACGCCAAGCGGGTCACCGCGCCGCCCTCCGAAGACACCGTTGCCTCCGGCGACCTGGCCCTGGAAGAGGGTTCCGGCTGGGAGGTCTACACCCACGGCGGGCGCACCCCCACCGGGCTGGATGCCGTGAAGTGGTCCGTCCGGGCCGTGGAGTTGGGCGCCGGGGAGATTCTGCTGACCAGCATGGACGCCGACGGCCAACTGTCCGGGTATGACCTGGGCCTGACCCGGGCCATCTCCGAAGCGGTGCCGGTGCCGGTCATCGCCAGCGGGGGCGCGGGCAACCTGGACCACCTTTACGACGCTTTTTCCGATGGCCGGGCCGATGCGGTGCTGGCCGCCAGCATCTTTCACTTCGGCATCTACTCCATCCAAGAGGCCAAGGAATACCTGGAGAGCCGGGGCGTCCCGATGCGGCGCCAAAGTTGACCCGCCGGGGCGTTGTCTATCAACCGCCCTAGCTGGACCGGCCACCAATTCCAGAAAGCTCGAAAATACAAGCGGGCTCGACTCGCCTAGAATTCTGACAGGGAGACCAAATTATAGCCTATGACTGTGACCAAGGTTGTCATCTTCGATATGTTCAACACCCTGGCGCAGGACCACCCCCACCAGTGGGACGTTACCCTCGCATCCATCATCCGAGAGCAGCAGTTGGACACCGGACTGGAAGTGTTCAAGGACGAATGGCAGTCCCAGGGGCGGGTGTTCCAACGGGACCGCGTCCAGACGGACCGGCCCTTTATTTCCTACTTTGAGGGGTGGCGCGACGCCTTTGAGCGCACCTATAGCGTCCTGGGACTCCGGGGAGACCCGGACGCCGCGTCCCGCAAGTCCATCCACGACCTGGGAATTCGCCCCCTCTTCGACGAGGCCGCCGAGGCCCTGCAGACGGTACAGCAAAGGTGGCGGACGGCGGTGCTGTCCAATGCCGACGACGATTTCCTGCTGCCGGCGCTGGCGGCAGCAGGGCTGCAATTTGAAACTGTGCTCTCTTCCGAGCAGGCCCGTTGCTACAAGCCCAACGCTGGACTGTACCAGGAACTGCTGCGCCGCTTGAACATCAGCCCTGCCGAGGGGGTCTACGTGGGCGACCGCCAGTACGAGGATATTCAGGGGGCCGGCCAGGTGGGCCTCCGCACTATGTGGGTCAACCGCTCCGGCAATGCCCTGGACCCCAACCTGCCCGCTCCCGACATGGAAATACGCAGCCTGCTGGAAATCCCCCAGCGGCTGGGCTAACAGTCAACTTGGAGGACTAGGAAGCATGAAGGTTAAGCTGAATGACAAGGGCCTGGTGCCCGCGATAGCCCAGGATGTCAACACCGGACAGGTGCTGATGTTGGGCTACATGAACCCCGGCTCGCTGAAGCGTACCGTGGAGGGGGAGCAGGTCTGGTTTTACAGCCGCAGCCAGGAAGACCTGTGGCACAAGGGAGAGGTCTCCGGCAACTACCTGAACTTGCGCGAAGCCTGGATCGATTGCGACGCCGACACCATTCTGCTGAAAGTCCAGCCCGATGGACCCACCTGCCATACCGGGGAAGTCTCCTGCTTCTTCAACAAGATGGACGAGCTTCCCGAGGACTACGAGGTAACGGAATCGGGCCCCGGAGTATTGGACGAACTGTTCGCCGTCATCCAGGACCGGCAGCGGGAGATGCCCGAGGGCAGCTACACCGCCCAGTTGCTCCAGGAAGGCGTGGCGCGGGTGGCCCAGAAGGTGATTGAAGAAGCCGGGGAGACCGCAATAGCCGCCGTCCAGGAAGACCAGGAGCACCTGCCCAAGGAGGTGGCCGACATCCTGTACCACGTCATGGTGCTGCTGGCGGCCTCGGGGGTCAAACCCTCGGCGGTGTGGGAAGAGCTGCGGCAAAGGCGGGGTGGATAGTTTTCCAGGGTCTGTTGGCCGGGGAAGCCCGCCCCGCCAGCGGGAGGATTCTTGGGCCGGTGGGCGGTTCGCGCCGCGCCGACCGGCTCTATAAGCCCCTACTTCCGCTGCTTGATTTGCAACCGCGCCTGCGCTTGACCGCGCTGCCCCATCAGGGCCCCGGACCGAATACTGTCCTGAGTAATATATTGCCGCCTCTAATATTTTCTCAGGGCCTTTTCATTCTCGCCTCACCTGGTCATCCCGCCCTTTTCTGTCATTCTGAGCAGAGCGAAGAATCTAAAGTTCTTGCCCACATGGCTCGTCTCGGTACTCGGACGAGGTCCCGGATGAAGGATTTCAGACTCTTCGCTTCGCGCAGAATGACATTTGCCGAAAATGAAAAGGCCCTATTTCCTGGTGGGCCCATTGACATCTCAATGCTTGGAGAGTATACATGGTAGGTCGCCTTGTGCGGCTAAATATTTATGTGCCTAGTGTGATGCTGGGCAAAGGGCGGTAATTCGTTAAATAGTTATCGAACATCGTTGGTTTGTTGCAGTTCTATTGGCGAGAGCGGCAAAGTCTCTAACGTTATCGTCCCACGGTTTCAGTGCACTTAAACTTCGGCTATTTTGGAGTCTGGAGGTACGACCATGGCATACCACTTGTTCAGGAACCTCAGGGCAGCAACATTAACCCCATTGGTGTTAGCTCTCGTACTAATCATCGCCTGCGGCACAGCCGCTGAACCCGTCTCAACCACGATGGAATCCCAGCCCACGGTGGCGCCGGTGGCCCAACCGGCGCCCACGCTGATGGCGCCAGTGGGCGGCGCCCCGGCCAAGTCGGCAGCGGAGACCCCACCCACCGCCGTGCCCGAGCCGGTCGCCGAGCCGGCCCTCCCCTCAGAGCTTTTCGGGGGCAACGTCCCCATGGCCACCTACTCCAACCCCACCAAACGGTCTCTCTATTGGGGCGGCTCTGGACTGAATGGGCTTGGGCCCAGCTACAGCGTCCTGGTGGAGTGGGACCCGGAGCAACCGGACAGCACGGTAATCCGGGGCGACCTGGCGGACTCTTGGGAGGTGCAGGACGGCGGGCAGACCTACGTGTTCCACCTGAACGAAAATGCTATCTGGCACGATGGCAAGCCCGTTACCGCCGCCGACGTGGTGTTCAGCATGGACAACATGGTATGCCCCGACTGTTTCGAGGTCTCCAAGGGGCGCCCCTCTACCAGCATCGTCAATATCATCGGCGACGCTTATGAAGCCAATAATGCTCGGGCCCTCGACGAGCATACGGTGGAAATTAAGCTCAAGTATCCCGAAGCCGACTTCCTGTTCATGATGATGGACAACAACGCAGGCATGTCGGCCAAGCACACGGTGCTGGACGAGGGTAAGCTGCAAGAGGTGTACAAGCAGGACAACCTCAACGGCTCCGGCCCCTTCATCCGCAAGTCCCTTACTCCCGACGTTGGTATGGTTTGGGAGAAGTTCGAAGACTATTGGAAGGAAGGCTACCCCCGCATCGACTCTATGACCCACTTTGTCATCACCGAACCGGGGACCCTGGCGGCGGCCTACAAGACGGAGCAGGTGCTGATGCAAAACTTCTCCACCACTCCCTTCAACCCGCTGCAAGCCCAAGAGTTGGCCGAAGAGATGGAAGGCAAACTCACCGTGCACTGGGCGGGACCCAGCGGACTGCGGGGCCTCTACGTGATGACGAAGAAGGCCCCCTTTGACGACCCGGTGGTGCGACGGGCCGTCAGCCTGGTCCTGCACCGGCAACCCATCGTGGATATTCTCAGCGGCGGCATGTTCATGATTGGCACTCCCCTGCCTCCGGACCGGTGGTACAGCTACCCCATGGAGGAGGCGCTCCAGATGCCCGGTTTCCGGGAACTGGACGGGGAGAAACACCCCGATGACATTGCCGCCGCCCGCCAGATGTTGGAACAGGCAGGCTATCCCGAAGGCCTGGAGGTGGAGCTATCCTTCCGGGACTGCTGCGGTTATCCCGACGCGGCGGCGTTGGTGGCCGACCAACTTAGGAAGTCCTTGGATTGGGACGTTACCCTGAAGAACTGGGAGACTGCCGCCGGTTCCGCCGCCCAGGATGCGGGGAACTTCCAGTTCTGGTTCCAAGGCACTTCCTACTCGCTGGATACTCCCTCGGGAGCTTTGAGCCGCTACGCAGCCAAGGGCCCGGCGGCCCGGCGCGCCGTTGGCGGCAACGCTTCCGAAGGTTGGGTCCCTGACGGGCTATCAGACATCATCACTGCGGTGGCAGAGGAGCAGGACCCGGAAAAGAAGCAGGAACTGGCGTTGCAGGCCCACGACATTATGTTGAACCAGGATACCAATTACATCGGCGTCCTCTGGACCATGCGGCACTGGCCGGTGAACAACCGGATTCAGAATTTCCACATGCACCCCAACAGCTACGCCCAGCGCAAACTGGAACACATCTGGTGTGATCCCAAGTGCTAGCCTGTACAGTCCGCCACGGCGTTTGTTAAAAGGCCGCGCCCGTTCCCTTCCGGGGCCGGGCGCGGCTTTCCTGAATACTGGACAAGGTCACCGCAAGCTATGTACCGGGGGGTCTTGGCCGCTGATGCTTTACCCTTAAGGATTGCGCCCCGGAGGGGGCTGAAGAGATGCATGCTTATATCATCAGAAGGGTGGGCCTGTTCATCCCTTCGCTAATACTGATCTCCCTGGTCGTGTTTGTCATCCTGCGTATCGTGCCCGGCGATCCGGCGGTTATGCTTCTTACCGGAGGCGGCGAGGAAGGGGAAGAATACACTCAAGCGGAGTTGGCCAAGCTGCGGGCCAAGCTGGGGACCGACCGGCCCATTTACGTCCAGTACGGGGACTGGGTGTGGAAAATGCTGCGGCTGGACTTCGGCGTATCCTTCTTTTTTGACAACGCCGTCAATGAACACATAGCCCAGAGGCTGCCCGTTACCCTGCAGCTAGGCTTGATGTCGGTAATCATCGCCACCGTGGTAGCCGTGCCCCTGGGGGTATACTCTGCCTTGAGGCAGGACACCCTGGCCGACTACATCGCCCGGACCATCACCATCCTCGGAATCGCGGTGCCCAACTTCTGGGTTGCTATCCTGATGATCTTCTTTCTGGTACTCTGGTTCGGCTACCTGCCCCCGTTGGGCTACGTCCAATTTTGGGATAACCCGTCGGCCAACCTGCAGCAACTCATCTTCCCCTCCCTCGCCCTGGGCACCTCCAATACGGCGTTCATAGCTCGAATTACCCGTTCCGCCATGCTGGAGGTACTGCACGAGGACTATATCCGGACCGCCCGGGCCAAGGGTCTGCGGGAAGGGGTGGTGGTTTTCCGGCACGCCCTCCGCAACTCCCTCCTGCCGGTGCTTACCGTGACGGGCCACGAGATAGGGGCGATTATCTCGGGCACGGTGGTCATCGAAGTCGTTTTCCTGGTGCCTGGGATGGGCCGGCTATTGATTACCAGCATCGTCAACCGGGACTTCGCCATGATTCAAGGCATCGTCATCATGATCGCCGTCTTCGTGCTCTTTATAAACCTGGTCGCGGACTTGCTGTACGCCTGGTTCAATCCAAGGATTCGCTACTCCTAGCGGGTGGGCGTAATGTTATTGCCAGGAATCCCGTTGGAATCGAGAGGACGAGACAATGGCGTAGGGGCCGGAGCGCTTCGCACTAAACGCCGGCAGAGAGCTCCTTGCTCACCCTGGTAGGACCCTTTCCTGGCATAGTGGAGACCCTGAGAGAAGATAAATGACGTCACAACCGCCCAACGCCACGGCTTTTCCGGTCCAACTCGCGGGTCGCTGGCAGTCTGCCAGCCGGCCATTGGTAAATTTTGTGAAGCGAAAGCGGCTGGGAGCCTTTGGGTTGGCAGTGGCCGTCGTGCTCACATTGGTCGCCATTTTCGCCCCCTGGATTGCGACCCACGACCCCTTTGAGCCCCGGTTGGAGAACCAGTTTGGTCAACCCGGCCTGGAACACTTGCTTGGTGGTGACCACCTGGGCCGCGACCTGTTCAGCCGGCTGGTCTACGGCGCCAGGATTTCGCTGTACGCGGGCATCCTGTCCGCATTCATCGGCTGCACAGTCGGGATGATGGTAGGGGTTATAAGTGTCCATTTTGGGGGACTGACTGACCTCATCATCCAGCGGATAATCGACACCATGATGGCCTTTCCCACCCTCATTCTGGCCATTGCCATCATGGCGGCCCTGGGAGCTTCCCTGAACAACGTGGTCATCGCCCTGAGCATCGCCTTTATTCCCAGTCCCACCCGGGTAATCCGGTCTCAGGCCCTGGCGATAAAGGAGATGGACTACATACTGGCCACTCTGGCGGTAGGGTCCGGCGCCCTGCGGGTTATGGTCCGGCACATGATACCCAACCTGTTGCCCCTCTATCTCGTGATGGTGACCTACTACCTGGGAACGGCCATCATCGCCGAAGCCGGCCTCAGCTTCCTGGGGGTGGGCACCCCTCCCGACGTTCCTTCCTGGGGAGGCGTGTTGAACAAAGCGGCGGCCAATACGACGATAGCCCCCTGGATGACCATATTGCCCGGGCTGACCATATTTATAGTGGTGTTCTCCTGGAATGTGTTGGGCGATGCGCTGCGAGACATTCTGGACCCAAGGCTACGGGGCGCCACCTAACCCAGTTTTGTTCCCAGGTAGGGGTGACGCAGGCGGGGATCAGCCGGACGTTGATTCCCCCGCCAGCAGAAGATTCAATGTGGCGTGGCCCTGACCCCGGCCACCCGGCCACGTTCAGCTATCGCTGGTTTAACAGCGCTCTACTCGGAGCCGTAGCCCAATACCGCTTCGTCGCTTTGACCGGCCACTGTTCACGTCAAGGCACGGGCAGGTCGTTCCAAGGCGGGATGTAAAAAGAGGGTGGGTCACACGTCCGACGGCAGCGCCGCCCCGGACTGGTACACCGCCCATTCATCTCCCCGGTACACTGTTACCTTCCCCGAACCTACTACCCGCCAGCTTCCCGGACGCCCCAGGCAGCCGGTCCGGGCGTCGACTCCCAGGATGGTCACCCCGGAAGGCGCCGTTCCCTGCAGTTGGCGGGAGGTCTCCGCCGGGTCGGCGTTCTCGTGGTGGGGCAGCACGGCGACGCCTGGAGTCAGGCCCAGGGCTTCTACCCAGCCGCCCAGCCGGGGCCGCCGCATGTAGGCCCCCATTACCATAGCTCCCGCGCTGGACCCGGCCAGCACCGTCCCCTGGGCCACCGCCTCCTGAATAGCTTCCAGCAGCTTGGAGTTCTGAAGGGTCGCTAGCAGGTGGTCGGGGCTTCCTCCGGTAAAGTAGATTACTCCCGCGCCGGCCACGCCTTGGGCTAGGGCCGTGTCCTCGGCGTGCTCCCGTTCCAGCGCCATCAGTTGCTCGGAATTGCCGCCCAGCTTGGCGAAGTGGGTCACTCCGTCGTTGGCCGCCTTGGCTGGACCGGTAACTGCGGCGGTGGGAATCACCACCACCCGGGCCGGGCGCTGCCCCGACGCCTCCATTATCGCCACGTCCATATCTTCGCACCGCACCCGAAACTCTTCCCCGCCGACTAGAGCCATTTCACCGGCCATGACCTTACCTCCGTATTCCAGGGCCTTCCTGGGTCTGACGATTATTGTAGCAGACGCCTACCGCCGCCGGCCCCGTGGGCCCACGGACCCCGTTGGGTTGTTACTTTCATGCCGGCGATGGTGCAACCCGAGTCGTAGATACTCGTTGTCGCCAACCGTCGAGAGCATGGCAACCAGCCCGAGGGTTTTTCGATTCTTCAGTTCGATTCTTCAGGTAGAAACCAGCTTGGCCTGACAGCCAAGTTACCGCCCCCACCGTCATTCCGGCGGAGGCCGGAATCCAGGGGTGGGGGGCTTCTGCTGGTTTGTACCTTAGGCGCGGCCTCTACACGGATCCCGTCCTTCGACAAGTTCAGAACGAGCGGTGATAGCGGAGTAGTAATGGGCGGAAGCCCCGAGAGCCGCCGTCCTTCACGTTGACCCCCCATTATGGCAGGGATAGAATGCTCTCAGGTCCAGGGTGCCCAGGGGACCCTCAATAACTTTGGAGAAGAACAATGTTCAATTTCGTTCATCATGTTCGTATTTTGGTCCACAACGCTGATGAGATGGTGGAGTACCTGGAACAGAACTTCGACATGAAGCCGGTGAAGGTGCAGGTCTACGAAAGTCGGGGCATGAAGAACGCCATCTACAAGGTGGGGGATACCAATTTGGAGTTCACCGAGCCCCTGGACGCCAATTCTGGAATGGGCCAGTTCCTGGAGCGGGAGGGTCCGGGGGTCTACCACATCGCCTTCGGTGTGGACAATATCGAGGAAGTGGCCCGGGGACTGTCCGCCAAAGGGAACAAGATGCGCGGGGATAATGGCCTCAGCCGCAGCGCCGAGGGGTACATGACCGCCAATGTCGACCCGGAAAGCGCCCTGGGGTTCCCCTTTCAAGTGGCCGAGGGTTAGAGGGTTATCGAGTAAGTCCTTTCACCCGCCGCTTTGTCTCTGGTGCGGTCAAGGTGGAGCGGAGAATAGAGAGCGTGCTGCGCCCCCCGGCCAGGGAAACAGGGTCTCGCTGGCCGGGGGGAAAACGGGGGTGCGCCTGCAACGGCTCTCAATGGGACTGGGGTGTGCTCCGCGCCGGGCAAAACCGCTGTTATCACGGGGCCGAATAGATTATGCCCCGTTGCATTTTGTGGTAGTATAACCCTTGGGCAACTCACCGGACCGGCGCAGAAACAGGATGGTAGGGTTGTCCAAACTCTTTCATGCCCCAATTCGATTCTGACAGGAAAGGGTTAATAGGTATGGTGTCGCCCCTGGTCCGAGATACTATAGAGCAACTGGTCGTCGATGCCGTGGCAAGCGCTCGACGGGATGGGGAGTTGCAACTGGAAACTACTCCCCAGGTTTTGATAGAACGTCCTGGCAACCCCGATCATGGGGACTTCGCCACCAGCCTGCCGCTGCGTTTGGCCCGGGCCACCCGCATCAATCCCCTGAAGCTGGCCGAGACCCTGGTCCGATACATTGGCCAACGGGCCGAGGTGGACCGGGTGGAAGCCGTGCCCCCCGGGTTCATCAACTTCTTCCTGCAAGACCGCTGGCTACAACGGCAAGTGGAGGTGGTGCGGGAGTTGGGCCAGGAATTTGGCCGGGTGGATGTGGGCCAGAGCCGTCGGGTCATGGTGGAGTTTGTCAGCGTCAACCCCACCGGCCCGGTGCACGTGGGACACACCCGGGGAGCAGTCCTGGGCAGCGCGCTGGCCAATACCCTGGAGGCCGCCGGGTACGATGTCACCCGGGAGTATTACATAAATGACGCCGGCAGCCAGATGGAGGCTTTCTACCGCTCCGTTTACGCTCGCTACCTCCAGGCCCTGGGCCAGCAGGCGGAGATGCCGGCCAACGGCTACCAGGGCGAGTATATTGCCGATTTGGCCAAAGAGATCATCGAGGCGGAGGGCGCCCGCTTCCTGAGTTTGCCCGAGGACCAGGCGGTGCGGGAGATCGGCGACCTGGGGCGGGAGAAGATGGTGGCCCTGATTCGGCAGGACCTGCAGCAGATTGGCGTTACCTTCGACAACTGGTTCAGCGAAGGCTCGCTGTACCAAAACCGGGAATACGACCAGTGCATGGACCTGCTGCGGGAAAAGGACTACCTGTCGGAAAGGGACAATGCCCTCTGGTTCAACTCCAGCCTGCTGGGCGACGACCGGGACAACGTGGTCGTCCGTTCCACCGGAGACCCCACCTATTTTGCCTCCGATATTGCCTACCATTACAACAAATTCCTGAAAAGGAACTTTGAACATGTGATTGACATCTGGGGGGCCGACCACCAGGGTCATGTGCCCCGTATGAAGGCGGCGGTGTCAGCCCTGGGCATAGACCGGGACGCCCTGACGGTGCTTATTTCCCAGTTGGTAACCCTGAAGCGCGGCAACGAAGTCGTCCGGGCCTCCAAGCGAACCGGAGACTTCATCACCCTGCGGGAGTTGGTGGACGAGGTGGGCGAAGACGCCTGCCGGTACTTCTTCCTGGCCCGGGCCCCTTCCACCCAGATGGAGTTTGACCTGGAGTTGGCGAAAAAGGAGTCCAGCGAGAACCCGGTCTATTACGTCCAGTACGGCCACGCCCGCATCGTCAGCATCCTGAACCTGGCGCGGAGCCAGGGATTGGACTGGAGCCAGGGAGACGTGGGCCTGCTCACCGACCCCAACGAGCTCAACCTCATCCGGGTGACGCTGCGGTTTCCCGAATTGGTGGAGCAGATGGCCCGCTCCCTGGAGCCCCACCACCTGCCCCACTACGCTATGGAGTTGGCGACAGCCTTCCACTGGTTTTACGAGAACTGCCGCGTTGTTTCCTCCAACCCAGGGGATGCGGAAATTACCCTGGCCCGGCTGAAGCTGGTGGAATCGTCCCAGATAGTCCTGCGGCGGACCCTGGAAATGATGGGTATGAGCGCCCCCGAGCGAATGTAAGTCGAAACCTACTGGATCATTGGCCTGACGTCCTGGAAACGTTCAAGCCGTCCTTGGCTAAGGACGGGTCTAATACCTTGTCCGATGGGCGAGATGGAGAATGAACACCGCAAAATTGGCCTGATATTGGGTGAATCTGAGTGTGTAAGTAGTAAAAGGCTAACGTATCCGTAACCAGCGTCGATGGTGGTCGTAGGGGCCGCCCTTGAATTACCGAAAAATTGGGTTTATGATTGGCCTTTCCTACCAGCGTTCAACGAGGCTTCCCAGGCGTCACAGCCACTGTCACTTACTCCAGGCAACAGCACATAGTTTGGGGTGATGGCAGCAGAAGGACGCCCGTTTCCCGGAACGCAATGACGGCCTGGCCGCACAGCCGGTCTTCGGAATCCGGGGCTACAGGCAGAGTACGGAGCAATTAAGAGTAAATGAGAATATTATTCAGAATCATCGGAATGGCATGGGTATACCACGCCCGTTTAACCATGGCCTACATTTCATTCTTCGCCGCCATCGCATTCTCCCTGCTCATCCCCCATATTTTCGGTAACGCCGTTGATGCAATCGTAGCCTTTAAAGGCGGGAACGTTACTCCGGAAGGAGCGGTTCAGGAGGCCAGTCATACCTGGATGTCCTTCTTGGCCGACCCAATCATTGACTTCTTTGGCACTGTGGTTGGAAGTGAGACCACCATTCAGATTCTGCTAATGTTTATGGTGGCCCTGCTGGCCGCCAGCTTATGTCGGGGCTTTTTCGATTTCGCCCGCACCTACACCACCGACTCCCTTTCCCAATTGGTCTCCTACGACTTCCGCAACCTTATTTACGACAAGCTCCAGCACCTGAGTTTCGCCTTCCACGACAAGGAACATACCGGCAACCTCATGTCCAAGGCCACCGCCGACGTGGAGGCCATCCGGCGCTTCGTCAACATGGGCTTAGTTCGTTCCTTGGAAGTTGTCCTACGCACCGTATTCATAACATCCCTACTGATTTCTCTCAACTGGCAGTTGACCCTGGTAAGCTTGGTCTTCGTGCCCTTTGTCTTGGTACGCTCCACCATGGTGATGGGTCGGTTGCGGAGCATGTGGCTGCATGTGCAGGAGGTACAAGGTGAACTGGTCACTGTCCTCCAGGAAAACCTGGTGGGAATTCATGTGGTCAAAGCCTTCGCCTCTGAGGAGCACGAGAAGAAGAAGTACGACCGCAGGGCCCAGGAGTTGCGGGAGGAATACTACCAATCGGAGCGGCTGCAAGGCACCAACAGCGCTTGGTTGACCCTCTACTTCACCATAGCCCTGGGCCTCATCCTGTGGTACGGGGGATTGGAGATGCTGCAGGGGGACCTGACCGCCGGCGGCCTGACCATGTTCCTCCTGTTCCTGAATCAACTTACCTTCCCCATCCGTGCCAGCGCCCAAATCGTCAACAGCTTTGCCCGCGCCGTATCTTCGGGCCGCCGCATATTTGACGTGCTCGACGCCGCTTCGCCCGTGCTGGAGAAGGAGGATGCCCAGGTGCTGAGCCGCTCCGAAGGATATGTACGGTTCGAGAACGTTTCTTTTGCCTACGACCCCGAAGCCCCGGCCCTCAACAGCGTGAATATCGACGCGCCTCCGGGACAGGTAACTGCCATTCTGGGTGCGCCCGGCAGCGGTAAGAGCACTATCGTAAACCTGCTGCCCCGTTTTTATGACGTTACCGGTGGCCGGATAACCATCGACGGCAAGGACATCCGGGACTTTACCCTGCATTCCCTGCGGCAGAACGTTGGTATTGTTCAGCAGGATGTTTTCCTGTTCAGCGCCACCATCCGCGATAACATCGCTTACGCCGTAGCCAACGCTTCCCATGAGGATGTGGAGCAGGCGGCCAAGGTGGCCCAACTCCACGACCACATCATGAGCCTGCCCGACGGTTATGACACCTGGGTTGGAGAGCGCGGCGCGACCCTATCCGGTGGGCAAAGGCAACGCCTGTCCATCGCCCGGACCATTCTCATCGACCCGCCGGTGCTCATCCTGGACGACTCCACCTCCAGCGTTGACGTGGAGACCGAGCGCTTGATCCACCGGGCCATGGTGGAGGTGATGAAGGGCCGGACAACCTTTGTAATTGCCCACCGCCTGAGCACAGTGCGCGAAGCCAACCAGATTCTGGTGCTTCAGGACGGCAAGATTGTAGAAACGGGCACCCATTCGGAGCTTATCCGGAGCCAGGGCATCTACCAGGAAATCTACGAGTTGCAATTGCGGCCCCAGGAGGAAGTTATGCTGGATGCGGCCATCACCGCCGGTGACACTGGGGGTGACAACTAATGCGCGGCGGCTTCGGAGGCGGGGGCGGCTTTGGCGGGATGATGGGGGGTATGCGCGGCCTTAATGCCGGAGGTATGCGCACCGCCAACATGGACAACCTCAGTGACGACGAGGCAATTGGGCGCGTATACAACAATGCCGTTGTCATGCGCCTGCTTACCTACATAAAGCCTTACAAGAAGGACGCCTCCCTCAGCGTGTTGGCTGTCCTTACCTACACCGCCGGAAATGTGGCCATACCGCTGTTCATAATGATTGGCATCAACTGGGCGGTCAAGGATACCCAGTTGGGATTGGACGGGCCCGCTTGGGCGACCAATTTCCTGGGCGAATACTGGCGGGTGCACTTGGTAGGGTTGGCTTTCCTTGCGGCGACACTGGTGCATTTTTGCGCTAACTACGCCCAGTTCGTCTACATTGCCAAGGTGGGGCAGGGAATTCTGTACAGCCTGCGCACCCAGATGTTTGGGCACCTGCAGTCCCTATCCCCGTCCTTCTTCCACCGCACGCCGGTGGGCCGGATAATGTCCCGCAGCCAGAGCGATGTCCTGCAGCTTCAAGAGCTGTTCGAGATGATCGTCATCAGCCTGTCCGACATCCTCAGCTTGGTGGGCATAATAGCGGTGATGGTCATCATCGACTGGCAGTTGGCCTTGGTCTGCCTCAGCGTCATACCCGTTCTCTTCGCCATATTGGCCTACTGGCAGCGTTTCGCCCGGCGGTCTTTCATGCGCATCCGGCGGGCCATTGCCATGGTCAACGGCGAGTACAACCAGAACATTACCGGGGTGCGGGTAGTCGAAAGCCTGAACCGCCAGGAACAGAACCTGGAGCACTTCGATAGCCTGAACCGGGAACACCTGGATGCCAACTTGCAAGCGAGCCGGTTCTCCGGTGGACTCCAGCCGGTGGTCGAAATGCTGGTGGGCATTGGAATGGGCGCTGGCGTGGTCCTCTTCGGCGGCTTTCTGGTAGTGGAGGGCCGCCTGGAATGGGGCGTCCTGGTAGCCTTCGCCCTGTATATCCAGCGTTTCTTCGAGCCTATACGGCACCTGACCATGCAATACACCCAGTTGCAGCGTTCCATGGCCGCCGGTGTCCGTATCTTCGAGGTGCTGGACCTGAGGCCCGAAGTGAACGACCGGGACGACGCCGTGAACATGCCCCCGGTGGAGGGCGAGATTAAGTTCGAGAATGTTCACTTCCACTACGTGCCCGGTGTGGAGGTCCTGAAGAACATCAACCTGCACATCAGGCCCGGAGAAAACGTGGCCCTGGTGGGCTCCACTGGCGCCGGTAAGAGCACGTTTGTGACCCTGATTCACCGTTTCGCCGACGTTACCCAGGGCAGGATTACCATTGACGGCTACGACCTGAGAGAGGTCAAACGCCAGTCCCTGGTCAACCAGATGAGCATGGTGCTCCAGGAACCCTACCTGTTCTCCGGTACAGTGAAGGACAATATCCGGTACCGGCACGAAGAGTCCAGCGACGAGGACGTGATAACCGCCGCCAAGTTGGTCGGGGCCCACGAGTTTATCATGAGCATGGACGACGGTTACGAAACCATCCTGGCGGAGCGGGGCGTCAACCTCAGCGTCGGCCAGCGGCAACTCCTCAGCTTTGCCCGGGCCATCGTGGCCGACCCTCGAATCCTGGTCCTGGACGAGGCCACCGCCAACATCGACACTCACACCGAGATTTTAATCCAGAACGCTCTGAGGCAGGTGCTCCAGGGCCGAACATCCATTGTCATCGCTCACCGCCTCTCCACCATTCGCAACGCCGACAAGATAGTGGTGTTGAGTCAAGGTGAGGTGGTCGAGGTGGGCAAGCACGAAGAGTTGCTCGCCAACAACAGCGTTTACGCACACCTCTACGCCATCAACTACGGCCTGAGCGAGAACGGGGCTTCCGAGGAGTCACCGGAGGAAGCTGCCGTACCCGCCCCCTCGGACAATGACTGAGGCAGCGGAATAGTCCGGTAATGGCAGAGGGGCGGGCTTTACACCCGCCCCTCTTGGCGTTTGGCGATAGAGTGTGGTCGGTCCAGCAATTGGTGGCCGGCGGCCGTGGGTAACGGCGACCTACCTCCTTGATTGCTTCGTGCCCGGGCCTGGCCTAGCGCTCCGACAGGAACCCCCGGATGACCCGGGCCAATTCCTGGGGTTTGTGGTAGCCGATGTCGTGGATGGTTTCGGGTATCCAATGGACCCGGCAATTATTGGCGACCCTCATGGCGGCGTCCACCATTTTAACGCGCATTTGGGAATACTCGGTGTTGGCCCGCTCCGGCAGCGGCCCAGCGGCAATGATGAGGGTCGGGCAGGACACTTGGGGCAGTATAACCGAGGGCGGTTCCTCCCACATCGAGACCAGCACCTGGGAATGGTTGTCCGGTCGCAAAACGTCGCGAATCTGCCCTTGCTCGTCCTCGTAGACCATGGTTAGCACTATCCGTTCCAGGTCTTCGCCCCAACAATCGGCCAACTGGACCCGGAGCCGTTCCAGGAAGTCCTGCCGCGTTCCGGATACGTCCCGGGGGCCGAAGCGTCTTTGGAAATTCTCCCAGGTGGGCTCGGTAAGCAGATGACCGTCTTGAAAACCGCCGTCAATCATCACCAGACGGCTGACCCGCTGGGGAAAGCGGGCCGCCAGGTTGCTGGCTACGTGCCCTCCCCAGGAGTGGCCCAGCACCGCCGCCTGCGCCACCCCCAGGTAATCCATCAGGCCTACGGCGTCCGAGGCCAGGGTCTGCCAGTCGTACCCGCCGGGGGCCTGGGTGGTCTGACCGTGTCCCCGTTGGTCCGGGGTAAACACCCGGTATTCCGGGGACAGCAGGGCGGCGACCCGCTCGTACCAATGGCTTGAAGAGGCCAGACCGTGGAGCGCCAATATCGGGTGCCCGTCGCCGCCCCAGTCCAGGTAGTTCAGGTGCAGGTTTCCCAGCTCAACCCGGTGCTCGGTGGGACTGTCAGCCGCTTTACCCATGCTAGCCAAAATGTGTCCTCCCGCAGGAATTAAGTGCCCGGTAAATAGGGGACTCCGTTGCCGTTCCGCGCACCAACCTTGCTGTAAAATGCGCTCTCCTGTCTGCCCGCCGCTTCTCTCGCGACTATTTGTCTGGCACCCGGGTTGAGTACCGTCAGTACGTCTCCCCTTGGCGAGGCTGTTGGGAGAAAGGCTCCCGGGAAAATACGCGCCGTACCATCGGGTCGAAGGTCTCCAGGGGCAGGGTGTCATAATCCGGGTCGAAGGAGCTTTGGTCCCACTGCTGGCAGAAGTCCGCCGCCGCCTGAAAATAGGGGTGCCCCTGGTAGCGCTGCCGGGCTTCACGGTCGGCGTCCAGGTGGTGGGCATAGTAGTAGGCCTGGAAAATGCCGTGGTGTCGGACCACCCAGTAGGTCTTTTCCGATACATAGGGCCGGAGGACGGCGGCGGCCATCTCGCTGTGGTTGTGGGGGGCCAGCATGTCCCCGATGTCGTGCAGGAGGGCCGCTACGACCATCTCCTCCTCGGCCCCGTCGCGGTGGGCCCGGGTGGCGCATTGCAGGGAGTGTTCCAGCCGGTCCACCTGGTAACCGTTGAGGGAGTTGTCCAACTCTCTCAGGTGCCGCAACACCCGGTCGGCGGCGCCCCGGTTGTGTTCTTCCTCCAACCGTTGCAGCAACTGGTAGTCCTCCCGAGTCCCGTCCTCCATGTGAATGAAGTTGACCGTTTCCATAGTTTCCCCTCCAATAGCGCCCTTTCGATGGGGCAGATGCCCGGGTTGTCGCCAAATTTGCCACCACGGGTAAATTCTACCAAAATATGACCCATCTGGAGACACCTGCGAGTTGAATGTATGCAATTGCAAGACCGTGTCGCACTGATAACCGGGGCGGGTCGGGGCATCGGACGGGCCATCGCCCTGGCCTACGCCCGGGAGGGGGCCCAGTTGGCCCTGGCCGCCCGCACCGCCGCCGAGTTGGAGGAAACGGCCCGGCAGGCCCGGGCCCTGGGAGCGGCCACCCTGGTGACGCCCGCCGACGTGACGGACCCGGCGGCGGTGGATGCAATGGTACAAGCAGCCTTGGAGCATTTCTCCAGGGTAGATGTCCTGGTCAACAACGCCGGCCTGGTCGGGCCGGTGGGGCCGCTAAAAGACAACGACATGGACTATTGGATTCGCACCATCCAGGTGAACGTCATCGGGGTCTATCTGTGCTGCCGGGCCGCTCTCCCCTCGATGCTGCTCCGGGGACGCGGCAAGATAATCAACCTCTACGGTGGCCGGGGCCGCAACCTTTCCGCCTACGGCGCGTCCAAGGTGGCGGTCGCCGATATTACCGAGTGCCTGGCTGACGAGCTGGCGGGCGCGGGAATCCAGGTCAACGCCCTCAGCCCCGGCTCCATTCACACCGCCATGTGGGAGGAGACCCGGGATGCGGCGGCAGCCATAGGCGACGCGGAACTCTTCGAGTTCGGCCAGCGAGTCACCAGCGGCGGCGGGGCCTCCCTGGAGAGGGCGGCGGAGTTGGGGGTGTTCCTGGCCAGCGATGCTTCGGGCAGACTCAGCGGTCGGGTCATCCAGGCCTGGGACGACTTCGAGGGCCTGGCGTCCCGGTTGCCGGAGGTGATGAGTTCCGATTTGTACAAGCTGCGCCGGGTGACCTAGGGGATGTGTCTACCGGCGACCGAAGCTTCCGCTGCCCTGGTCAACGTAGGTGGTGTCGCCCACCCTGGAGAGGGCAATCCGTTGCCGGTATACTCCGTTGTCCAGGATACGCTCGGCGCTGTGCAGTTCTCTGGACCAATTCACGTCGCCGTCGTCGGGTCCTCCGGCCAGGGCCTCTTCCAGCACTCGACCCTGCATGGTAGAGTCGCCGGATAGGCCCAGCAGGCGCAGCACGGTGGGGGCCAGGTCAACATTGCCCGAGGGGGTGTCCTGGGTTACGCCCTGTTTGAAACTGGGACCCCAGGCGAAGAGGGTGTTCCTCAGTTCATGCTTGCTCATGGAACCGTGTTGGCCCTGGCCTGGCTCAAGCCCGGAGGCGTAGGCGTAGCCGGGATAGCCGGCGGCGTTGACGGTGGAGTCCCACCGGAAGGACATGGCAATCTCGGGTGCCCGGGGGCCGGCGACGCCCACCAGGGAGGAAGCGAGGGTCCCCGGAATACCCCGCACTTCTTCCGAGGCGGTGAGGGACCCGCACCAGGGTTGTTGCATCAACCAAGCCGCCAGGCTCTCGGCGGTGGCCCGGTCGCCCTCGTGGGTGTAGAAGAGCACCGATCCCCCATTGGCGGCCACCGCCACCCCACCGGGCTGGCTGGCGGTTGGGAAACCGGCCTCCCGCACCAGTTCCTCCACCCGGACTACTTCGCCAATGGTGGAGTAACCGTGGTCGGAAATCACCATAACGTCGGTCTCCACCGCCCGTCCCGATTCCTCCAACCAACTCATCAGGCGGCCAAACTGTTGGTCGGCCTCGGCCAGGGCGGTGACGGCCAGGGGCGAACCCACCCCGGACTCGTGCTGGGCCCGGTCGGGCTCCGAGGACCAGATGAGGGCTACCGCCGGGTCCCGTTCCGGCAGGATATACTCGGTCATTATGCGCACGGCGTGGGCCAGGCGGGGCGTATTGGGCTGGGCGCCCCCCGGCCAGGGGCCGAAGCGGGCCAGGAGTTCCTCCTGTAGACTGTAGGGCAGGGTGAAGTCCGGGTGGATGGTGGCCCCTCCCGAAACTCCGGCCCGGGGGTTGTGCACGTAGGCGTTGCCGCTGGTGCCCACGCCGATGGCAACATATTCCATCCCCCGCTGGCCCAGGATGTCCGCCAGGGTGGGGCGGAGGACGATGGGGATACCTTGCCGGGCAATCTGGGCCAACTGGGGCTCCAGCACCGGGGTCACGTTCTCCCCATCGAAGTCCCGGAAGACCATGGTGTTGGCGGCGATGCCGTGGCCCCCGGTGCCAACCCCCGTCACCATGCTGGCGGCGTTGGCCCGGGTCACGGTGGGGTATACCGGGTGGTGGTTGGCGAAGGTGACGCCCCGGGTTACGCTGGTTGCCAGGTTGGGCATCAACTGCGGAGTAACCTGGGACGGTTGGAGTCCATCGAAAACTACTATCAGCACCGAATGCATTTTGCCTCCCCTGCCCTAACCTTGGCAATTCTTACGCGCTTACCCGGCGGCCAGCCGTGCCGCTGGCCCTGTACGTCACCCCGTTAGGCCCTACCTTCCTGCCTTCATTCGGACCGCCTGACGGCGTGACCGCCGAAGCGGTTGCGCAGGGCCGCCAGCAGCCGGGCGCCGAAGGGTTGCTCCTGTCGGGAGCGGAACCTCTCCTGTAGGGAAAGGGTAATCACCGGCGCCGGCACCGCCAGGTCCACCGATTCCTGCACCGTCCAACGACCCTCGCCCGAGTCTTCCACGTAGGCTTGCAGTCCTTCCAGCCGGGGGTCGTCGTCCAGGGCGTCGGCGCACAGGTCCAGCAACCAGGAACGCACCACGCTGCCGTAACGCCAGGTATGGGCGATTTGGGCCAGGTCCAGGTGGAACTCCTCCTTGGCCTCAAGTAGCTGGAACCCTTCGGCGTAGGCTTGCATCAGCCCGTACTCAACCGCATTATGCACCATTTTTACGAAGTGGCCGGCCCCCACCGGGCCAACGTGGCTGTAGCCCCGGTCTTCGGCTGGGGCCAGGCTCTGGAAGAGGGGTTCCAAACGCTGGAACGCCTCCTTCTTGCCGCCCACCATCAGGGAATAGCCGTGGGCCAGGCCCCATATCCCGCCGCTGGTGCCCACATCCATCAGGTCTATGCCGGACTCAGCCAGTCTTTCGGCCCGCCGCAGGGTGTCCTTGTAATAGGCGTTGCCGCCATCCAGGACCGTGTCCCCGGCTTCAAGCAGGGGAAGCAGGCTGTCGATGGTGTCCTCGGTGGGCTGGCCCGCCGGTACCATGAGCCACACCGCCCGGGGATGGGCCAGGTGGCCCGCTAGGTCATTCAGAGATGCCGCCCCCACCGATCCCTGGGCCTGGCTGGCGGCCACAGCCTCGCTACTCTGGTCGTAGGCCACCACCCGGTGTCCGCCTAATAGCAGACGCTGGGCCATGTTCCCGCCCATTCGTCCCAGACCAATCATACCTACTTCCAAGGGATGTTGCCTCCTCGTGCTAAATTGCGAGCCGGGCCCTTTGCCCGCTCCCTAACGGCGTTACGGGCCCAAGGCCGTCTAAGCCCACAGTCCAGGTTGTTTAGCGGCCCCGTTGCACCGGACTGGCCCGGCCCACATCCGAATTGTCTGGTGTTAGTATGGCCCTGTGAACAGTGGAAACTATACCCCAACTGGGGAGGGTAGTCGGCGAAGATGCGTTACATCATAGCATGGGCCGTGGGGGCGATGGCGCTACTCGCGGTACTCACCATTATATCCTGCGGTCCCGGGTCAGAGTCGGGACTCGGGGAAGCGCCGGCTGCCGCGACTCCGGTGGCGCGGGATGTCCCACTGGACATAATCAGCGTGTTGCCCAAGGACGCCATCCGGGCCATCCTGGAGCCGGAGTTCCTCTCCGTCGTCCAGGCTGTGGAACAGTTGTCGCCGGAGGAGCCGGTGCTGGGCGTATCCATTGGGGGCGACCACCGGGCCTATCCCCTGGGCCTGCTGAATCGCCACGAAATCGTCAACGACGTGGTGGGCGGCGCGCCGCTGGCGGTGACCTGGTGACCGCTGTGCTATACGGGCATTGTATATGACCGAGATATAGGCGGCGCTACCCACACCTTTGGCGTGTCCGGCAAGCTGATAATGAACGCGCTGGTAATGTACGACCACCAGACCGACACCCTGTGGAGCCAGTTCCTCAGCCGGGGAGTGGAGGGCCCCCTGGCGGGCGTCCAGTTGGAAATTGTTCCGGCCATCCAGACCACCTGGGAACAGTGGGCCCAATTGTACCCGGACACCCTGGTCCTGGAGGACAAGGGCCGCACCCGGGGGAACGCCTACGCCGGCTACTTTGCTGACGACTCGGCGGGAATCATGGGCGAGACCCATAGCGACCCTCGCCTACCCCGCAAGGAATTGGTCTTGGGGCTTGTTCTGGGGGAATCGGCCATAGCTTACCCCTTCTCGACAATTGCCCGCCAAAGGGTGGTCAACGACTCCTTCGGCGGTGAGGTGGTGGCGGCGGTCTTCGACCTCAAATACCAGACCGGCGTTATCTTCGATAGGCGGGCGGCTGGTCGGACTTTGACCTTCGACCCCTTGCCCGACACCCGACAAGGGATGATGCTGATGCAAGACCGGGAGACGGGTACCACCTGGCAGGCCGTCACGGGCCGCGCGGTCGATGGAGAATTGGCCGGCCAGGTGTTGCGGCGGCTGCCTTCCCACTACTCATTCTGGTTCGCGTGGACCGACTATCACCCAGAAACCCGGCTGTACCGGGATAAGTGAAAGCTCCTACCCCAACCCGCTCATGGTGAGCTTGTCGAACCATTAGGCAACCCTTGGATTGGCTGAGGATAGTCCATGCGGTGAACGAGCGCCACCGCGCTGTCTCCTGCTGTCGCCATAGGAAGCCAAAGCATGAATGTTGGTAGGCCGATTCCCGCCTTCCTCAGGAAGTGGAGCCCGGCAACAACTGCTTGCCCAAGTCGATGACCGGATTGGGCGAAGGGTCGATTCCCTGCTGCACGGCCAGGTAGTAGCTAACGTAGTCGCCCAGGAGGGATATGCCGAGCACCTGGGCCAGGGGAGGGCCGTCGGCTTCCTCCAGCAGTTTATGGGGAACACCCCGGCTACGGAGCAACTCCACCACCACCTGGTAACGCCCCCGCAATTCGGCAGTTGCCGCGCCGGGTTGCAGTACCAGGGCCATCAAACGGGAGTCGGCCTCGGGCGACACGCCGTAGACCTCGACGGCGTTGTGTAGCAGTTCCGGCAGGGTCTCGAAGAAGGCCCAGACCTTGGAGTTCTCGTTCAGTTGCGTCTTCCAGCGGCGGGCCACCCCGGTAAAGAGGCCGCCTCCATAGGTGGCGATAACTTTTCCCGACAGCTCCCGGGCCAACTGCTTGGCAGGATTGGCTTCCTCCGGGACTTCAACCCCCAGGGTGGATATGCGCTCTTCCAGGATGGCAACCAGGGCGTCCACCTCCCCTTCGGCGATATCTACCATCCCGAGACGGTTGAGTGCGCCCAGTAGCAGTATCAAGTTATAGCCCATGGCGCTACGGGGCTCTCCGGTGGCATTGATTATCAGGCGGGGGTATCCGGCTGCTTCGGCCTCCTCCAAGAGATTCCCGCCCCCGGCGATGACCATGATGGGCGCGTCGCTGGCCTGGGCCTGGTGAAACATGGCGAGAGTCTCTTCCGTATTGCCGGAAAAGCTACAGGCGATGAATAGCGTGTCCTTCCCCAGGGGATAGGGCACGTTGAAGTCCCGGGCCACGGTGATGGGCGCAGCCCCCTGCCAGGCCGCCAGGTCGCTGGCCAGGTCACCGGCAATAGCCGACCCGCCCATGCCGCCAACGAAGATTCTAGCGATCTCCCCGGGGGGCCACCCTGTCGGCGGCGTCCAAGCCCGGGAGGCTTTCCAGGCTTCGCGGCACTGCCGGGGCAAGGTCTGTAGCCGTTGCCGCTGGCCCGTAGGGTCCAGGTCCCGGTATAGCTGAGGGCTGTCCAAGTCTGTCATGTTAACCTCAATTGTCTCTGCTACTTGCCGTAGCGGCGTTGGCGCTGTTGGAAGCTGCGAATGGCCCGCAGAAAATCGATTTTGCGGAAGGCCGGCCAATAGGCGTCGCAAAAGTAGAATTCGCTGTAAACGCTCTGCCACAGCAGAAAGCCGCTCAGCCGAATCTCCCCGCTGGTGCGGATAATCAGGTCGGGGTCGGGCATGTCCTTCAGGTACAGGTGGGAATGTATCTGTTCGGCGTTAACCCGCCTGGTAACCTCTTCCAGGGAAACCCCCTGCCGGGAATACTCCTCCAACAGACCCTGCACCGCGTGGACAATCTCCTCCCGGCCCCCGTAGGCTATCGCCACGTTCAGGAAGTTGTCGTTGTATCTCCCGGTTATTCGCCGGGCTTCTTCCAGGGCTTCAGTCAAGGACGGGCCAAGCGCGTCCAACAGACCGAAGAAACGCATCTGCCGGGGCGTGGCGCTTCGCTCCTGGCGGCGGGCCAGTTCAATTATCTCCTCTTCAATAACCCGCAGCAGCGACTCCACCTCCGCTTGGGGGCGTTTCAAATTGTCGGCGGAGAGGGCCCACAGGGTAACCTGGGGAATGCCCAATCCCTGGCACCAGTCCAGCAGCTCGTACACCTTGCGGGCCCCCTGCCGGTATCCCGACGCCAGCGTTGGGCTGCCGACGCTCTCGGCGAAGCGGCGATTACCGTCCAGAATCAGTCCCACGTGGCGCGGAAGGGGCCCGCGCAGCACCTTCGACTGAAGTCGACGGGCGTAAATCTCATAAACTAGCTGGCGTATCAAGGTGTTTCAGTTCGGTACATAATAGTTGGGGGCAAAAGCTGGTCCAAGCCTCAAACCCACTTATCTTACAATGTAACTGGGCCGGGAAGACTTGCTCAAGTCCCCCGGGGGAATATTCCATAACGCGGACCGGACTCTTCCCCTCTGCGGCGATTAGGCGGGATTGCGGGGCCGGTCCTTCACCCAACTCCCGACCCACATCGGTCCAGGGCAATCCCATTAGAAAATTCCCCGCCGTCGCTCCCGCGAAAGCGGGAGCCTAGAGGCTACAATGCGGTCGAGGTTCACAATAATTCTGGCGGATTCGGTCCTGGATTCCCGCTTTCGCGGGAAAGACCCAAGTGGAGCGGCCCTAATGCGATTGCCCTGCACATCGGTCAATGGGGTATCGACTCTTGGCCCAAGGGAGCTTATAATTCAGTTGCCTATCCAATATAGGGGTAAAAACCGAAAAAGTATGCCGCCGGCCCCTTTCCCTGCGACTAGGTCGTTAGGGCGCTGTGGCACAAATTAAATTACTATTGACAATTTATACTGATTATAATATGGTAATACTCTTCTAATAAGGGTTAAAAGGGGGTCTGGGTAATGCGAGGCGCCCTCGTCAGGACCCACCCCCACGGCGAGTAAAAACGACCTTTTGAGTGACCGGACTCAAACACCACTTGGGTAGATATAAATCCACTAAAGGAGGAGTATATGGCTGACCAAGACATCGCTTTAATGGCTCACCTATTGCGGCGCGCCGCTTTCGGGGCAAGCCGCGAGGAAATCGAGGCGGCGGCGGCTCAGGGCTATGAAGCCACCGTTAACCAGTTGCTGGACCCCGAGTCCCAGCCGGCTATTGACGAAGACCTGATGCTGCGCTACCAGCCGGCTTACAACCACGCTGGCGCCATCGAGGTCAACACCCAGGCGTGGATGTACCGCATGGTCAACAGTCCCCGCCAGCTTCAGGAAAAAATGTCCCTCTTCTGGCATATGATCTTCTGCGCCGGTCACAGCAAGATCGACAGCGGCGAAGAGATGGGCATAATGATCGAAATGTTCCGGCAGCATGGCATGGGCAGCTTCCAGGACCTGTTGCTCCGCCTGTCCACCAGCCCGGGCATGGTCTTCTACCTGGACAACAGCGAAAGCCATAAGATCGCCCTGAATGAGAACTACGGTCGGGAGCTATTGGAGCTGTTCTCCCTGGGCGTCGGCATGGACGAGAACTTCAACTACTCCGAGGACGACGTAAAGACTTGCGCCCGCGCCTTCACCGGCTGGAACATCGCACCGGCCTACCCGCCCTTCCCCCACGGTCGCAGCCCCTGGGAGTTCCGCTTCGACCCGGCAGACCACGACGACGGCGAGAAGACCTTCCTGGGCGAGACCGGCGCTCTCAACGGTGATGACATCCTCAGCCTGATTTGCAAGCAGCCCGCCACCGCTCGGTTCATCTCCAGGCACCTGTACAACTACTTCGTGGCCGACGAGGTCCCCGTTCCCTCCTGGCGGCAGACCCCGCCCCGGGACCCGGAGACCATCCAGGCCCTGGAGAAGGCTTACTTCGACTCCGGGTACGACATCACCGCCATGCTGCGGGTTCTGTTCAACTCCGAGGGGTTCAAGAACTCCCGGTTCACCAAGGTGAAGAACCCGGCGGAGATGGTAGCGGGCACCCTGCGCTTGGTGGTAGACCACCGGGACGAGATGAAGCCCGGCCTCTTCGAGATTTCCCAGGAGCCCAAGTACATGGGCATGGACCTGATGAACCCGCCCACCGTGGAAGGTTGGCACACCGGTCACGAGTGGATTGACAGCGGCACCCTGGTGGAGCGCATCAACTTCGCCGCCGACTACCTGGGCCGCACCGAACTACCCGGCGTTCAGGCCCTGATTAACCGCCTGATGTCCCGGGGCGAGACCCTGTCCGCCGAGGACTTCGTGGAGGGGTGCATTGATCTGGTTGGTTGTCTCAACATCACCGAGGACACCCGGGGTGAGCTGATTGCCCACGCCGAGCGGGGCGGCGCCCTGCGCCACGGCGACAGCAACGAACAGACTAACTTCACCCGGCGTTCCGGCGAAATGTTCCAGATGCTGGCCGCCACTTCCGAGTTCCAGTTCGAGTAACGTAACGGCGAGAATACAAGGGAAAATTCAACGGAGGAAGAGATTTAGATGGTCTCTAATAAAAAAGACAACGTGTTGGCGGTCTTGTCCATCTCTGGTGGCAATGATGGCCTCAACACCATGGTCCCCTATGCCGATGGCTTGTATCGGGACTATCGGCCCGCCCTGGGCATTTCCGAAGAACAGGTCATCAAGCTGGATGACCATATTGGGATGCACCCCGCCATGTCCTCGCTGAAGAGGTTCTGGGACGAGGGCAAGCTGGCCATCTTCCTGGGTATCGGCTACCCCAACCCCAGCTACTCCCACTTCCGCTCCATGGACATTTGGCACACCTGCGAGCCGGACAAGGTTGGCATCGAGGGCTGGCTGGGCAAGGTTATCAAGGAAGTGGACCCCAATGCTGAGAACGTGCTGACCGGCGTCAACTTCGGTCGCGGCCTCCCCCGCGCCCTGGCCAAGGAAGGCGTGCCCGTGGCTTCGGTGGGCAACCTGGAGACCTACGGTCTGCTGACCGGCATCGACGGCGACGACCAGCGCAACGACGCCTTGGACGTCTTCGGTCGCATGTACGGCCCCACCATCGGCAGTAGCTACACCTTGGACTATATCCGACGCACCGGCACCGACGCTCTGAAGGGCGCCGACATCCTGGCTACCGCCCCGTCGCTGTACTCCTCCGACGTGGAGTACTCGGCCACCTCGGTGGGCCAGTACATGAAGAACATCGCCCAGACCTACCTGGCTGGCTTCGGTACCCGGGTGTTGTTCACCACTTCGCCGTACAACGGCTTCGACACCCACGCCAACCAGGCTTCCGACCACGCCCGGCTGTGGACTGACGTGTCCGGCACCGTGGAGAACTTCTACGATGACCTGCGCCAGCACAACGCCAGCGAAAACGTACTGCTGCTCATGTTCTCCGAGTTCGGTCGCCGCATCACCGACAACGGCTCCGGCACCGACCACGGCGCGGGCAGCGTGGCCTTCGTGGTAGGCGAGACCGTCAAGGGCGGCATTTACGGAGAGTACCCGTCCCTGAAGCCCGCCGACCAGGAAGATGGCGGCAACCTGAAGTCCACCATGGACTTCCGCCAGGTCTATACCACCATCCTGGAAGACTGGTACGGCTTTGACCCGAAGCCCATTGTCGGTGGTAGCTACGACAAGATTCCGTTCCTTTAAGCAGCATATCTGGGCCTCCGGTTAACCCCGGCGTGGGCCGACTCCACCGGCTGGGCAGTACGCCCTCCAGTGGCTGGGAAAAGGCAATACGCCCAGGGGTTGCCGGAGGACACCCGGCGGGTTGGCATGACCGAAAGGCCGCTGCCCGCCTAACAAACAACTAACGAGGAGACAGCTTATGAGCACCCATTTCTTTGGGCTTAATGACTGGACCTTCTCCTATAGTCACTCCGTTGGCCGCAACGAGTTCGCCGGCACCGGGTTCCGTAACCCGGTGGACCTGGCCATCGGCGCCGACGACGTAGTCTATTTGGTGAACCGGTCCTACGAGAACCGCCCGGACGGGGTCCGGGTAACCGTAGTCACCCTCAACGAGGAGTATATCTCCGAGTTTGGTTCCTATGGCGAAGGCGACGGACAATTTATTTGGCCTACCTCCATCGCCCTGGACAAGGAGGAGAACCTGTACATCGCCGACGAGTGGTTGAACCGTATTTCCATCTTCAATCGGGACGGCGAGTTCTTGGGCAAGTGGGGTACCCCCGGCTCCGGCGATGGCGAGATTAACAAGCCGTCGGGGCTGGCCATTGACAGTAACGGGACGTTGTTCTTGGTGGACAGCGAGAACAACCGGGTCCAGAAATTCACCCTGGACGGCCAGTACATCGGGCAGTTCGGCAGCTTGGGCGACGGCCCCGGACAGTTCAACCTTCCCTGGGGCATCGACGTGGGGAAGGACGGCATGGTCTACGTGGCCGACTGGCGCAACGACCGTGTCCAGGTGTTCAACTCCGACGGCGAGTGGCAGGCCACTTATGGTCAGTCCGGCTCCGGCATCGGCCAGTTCAACCGGCCCAGCGGCGTGGCCGTCGACCAGGACGGGCACATCTACATTGCCGACCGGCAGAACGACCGGGTGCAGATTCTGGCCACCGACGGACGCTTTATCACGGCGCTGCAAGGCGACCATCGAATGTCTCCCTGGGGCCGTGAGAAGCTAATCTCCAACCCCGACATGGTCCGCCAGCGCTCTATGGCAATCATCCAGGACGGCGGCAACTTCGAGAAGGCTTTCTCCCATCCCTGCGCCGTGCGGGTGGACGATCAGAACCGGATTTGCGTGCTGGACCATACCCGGGGTCGGATACAGGTATACACCAAGTCCGACGAGGCGGTTTTGGTATAGCTGTGGCGTAAGCTCGGGCTTTGCACCGGACCAGACGTTAACTTCGCCGGAGGCGGTCGGGAACCGACCGCCTCCGGCGACTTTTTATAGCTGGGCTGTTTCCCGAGCCGGGGCAGGTTTAACCTGGGCAGGCCGGGTCATCTCCGTACCGGCCCATCGGTGGCCCTGGGTCCTTTAGGCGGGACTCTCGGGCATACCGGCGTCAATCCAAGCGGCGATTTCGGCGCACTCGGAGCGGGAAAGGAAAGGTCCCTTCAGGGGCATTTTGCCGTAGGTGCCGATGGCCCGCGCCAGGGACCGCACCAGGGCGGTATCCTTGCCGGGTAGGCCGGGTTCGATGGCCCGAAAGCCGGACAGCACCGCCTCGGCCAACTCCTGGGGGGTTTCCCAGTAGTATTCGTGGATGCCGGGGTAGCCCTCGCGTCCCCAGCGCTCTTCCCAAGCGTGCATCACGCTGTCAAGCAGTTCTTTCACTCGCGGCCAATAGACTGCGGTTTCGTCAGACTGGCTAGAGGTCATTTAAGAATCTCCATTTCTATCGAGGATGTTCGCTCACGGACTCCCGTTGCAGTAACTCCAGAGCGTGGGGCAGCACCGGCTTGATAACGTCCAGGCATTCGGTCACTCCCCTGGGGCTGCCCGGTAGGGTGATAATTAAGGTATGGCCCCGGATGCCCGCCACCGACCGGCTGAGCATCGCCATTGGGGTGAACTTGAGGGTCTCCGCCCGCATGGTCTCCGCCAGACCGGGTACCTCCCGGTCGATGACGGATAGACAGGCTTCGGGGGTTACGTCGTGGCGGCCCAGGCCGGTGCCCCCGGTGCTGACTATCAGGTCTACCTCGGCGGAGTCGGCCCATTGGGCCATGCGCTGGGCAATCACATCCTGGCTGTCGGGAACGATTTCGTAATGCACTACTTCGTAGTCCGGCGGGGGCAAGGCGTCTTTAATTGCCTGGCCGCTGGTGTCCTCCCGCTGTCCCTGGGAACCGGATGTACTAACGGTCAAAATAGCTAACCGGAACATGACCACCTCCAGAGTTATAATATCATACCCCCGTACCCTGGGTCAGCGGGAGGCGAAGGTTTGCCCAGGGTCTTTTGATTGTCCAGGGAAGTCCGCTCACCCTGAGCTTGTCGAAGGGCCTGAGTCCCGCGCCAACCCAAGCCCCCACCCCTGGATTCCGGTCTGCGCCGTAATGACGGCGACCTTGTGCCTCCGTTAGATTTTGGACCCTACGTCGCTGGCTCTTCAGAAGAATGACGACGAGGGCCGGCTGCCCAGAAGGGTGGGCTGGCCTCCACCTGCACAATCGAAAGTCCCGGCCACCCGGCCGACGCCGCATTGACAACCCCATTTGGGGCCTATATATTCCACTGGTCGACGCGGCTGCTTAATACCGGCTGCAACTGGGCATTTCCACTTCATGGCGAGGTGCATCCGGCATTGAGTGAATCCCCCCCTTGCGTGTTCTGCAACATCGTGGCAGGACAAGAACCTTCCAGGATCCGCTACCTGGACGAGGACCTGATTGTAATCGTCAACAAGCTCACCTGGGTCCCGCTAATGCTGTTGGCGATGCCGAAGAAGCATCTGAGCCAGGTGGAGATGTGGAGCAGCGGTTTGATGAACCGGCTGGGCAATGTTGCCGTGGACATGGGGTGCATGTACTCACCCAACGGCTTCCGCATCCTGTCCAACTTCGGGCGGGACGGAATGCAGAGCCAGAGCCACGGCCACCTGCACGTCATCGGGGGGACCTACCTGGGGCCCTACGCCTAGGCTCCGCGCCATGCCCCGATGGACTGGCTCTCCCCTCAATCAATTGAGTCCAAATTCAAGGAATGGCCGTAATGAAGTCGTACACCTTCAGCGTTGTTATTGAGGATGACGCTTTCGAAGATGGCAGGAAAGCCTACCATGCCTATTGTCCTGCACTCAAGGGGTGCCGCACCTGGGGCTATACCTCTGAAGAGGCTCTTGTCAACATCCACGAGGCTGTGGAGCTATACTTGGAGGTCTTGATAGAGGCTGGCGAGGATATTTCGGTAGACCCGAAAGTTGGTGAAGGTGAGGCGCCTTCAGTGGTAGTAAATGTATAGTGAGATTTGTGCCACGAGGCATTACCGCGCGCCAGTTCGTTAGAGCATTGCTGCAAGATGGTTTTACGGTACTGAGAACTAGAGGAAGTCATCGAATTTTCCAACATCCAGATAGGCGCAGGGTGGTAATAGCTTACCACCGGCTCAATGACGCATTTGCCATTGGGATTCTGCGGGCATGATTGCAGACGCCGGGTGGACTGCGGAAGACCTGCGGAGGCTGGGCCTGCTTCGACAATAAGCAACCGAGGAGACGAACACATGGCGGAAACAGTCCTTTACGAGAAACGCGGCAACGTTGTCATTATGACCCTGAACCGGCCCGATGCCCTGAACTCCATCAACCGGCAATTGCGCCGGGAGTTGGCCGAGGCGATTGACCAGTTTGACGGTGAGGAAGACTCCTTCGTCGGCATCATTACCGGCAACGGGCGGGCCTTCTGCGCCGGGCGCGACCTGAAAGAACGGGCCAGCGACAACGCCGCCGGGATCCAGGCCCGGGCGCGGGACAGCATGAACCCCGACCGGCCCTATATGTGGCCCCAGACCTGGAAGCCCCTCATCGCCGCCATCAACGGCTATGCCCTGGCCGGCGGTTGGTCCATCGCTCAGATGTGCGACCTGCGCCTGGCCGCCGAGGACGCCAGGATGGGTATCTCCGAGACCAAGTGGAGCCTGCTGCCGCCCTTCGGAACGATACTTCCCAAGATGATTCCCCTTTCGGCAGTACTGGAGTTGGTGATGACGGCCCAGCCCATAACCGCCCAGCGGGCCTACGACATCGGCTTCGTCAATAAGGTGGTGCCCGGCGACCAGTTGATAGAGGAGGCGGTGCTGCTGGCGGAGCAGATAGCTGAGAATGCGCCCCTGGCGGTACAGTATTTCAAGGAGTTGGCCTACCGTGGCCTGAATATGTCCACCCAGGACATCTCCTCGTTGACCTATCACATGTACGACCAGCTTCTCACCACCGAGGACTCCAAGGAAGGCCCCTTGGCCTTCGCCGAGAAGCGAAAGCCCCAGTGGAAGGGCCGCTAACGGCTCCCTGGCGCTTCGCGGTATGACGCGGCTGTCGGGCCTCTACCCTGGAACAGCAAGCAAGACTGACCATAGGGAGGGAAGGGAATGACTACACAGGTGCAACCCCAGAACAAGACGGTAAACGTCAACGGCATCAACCTGCATTACCTGGACTGGGGCATGGTCGGGTGGGCCGGAAGCGCCATAGCAACCGCCACCCCCGTGTTGCTGGTGCATGGTCTCCGGGGACACGCCCATTCCTGGGACGATGTTTCCCTGTCCCTGTGCCGCGACTTCCACGTGCTGGCCCTGGACCAGCGGGGCCGTGGCGACAGCGATTGGGCCAAGGACGGCGACTATTCCACCGAGGCGTATGTGGCCGACCTGGACGGTTTCTGCCAGGCCCTGGGCTTGGACTCCTTCATCCTGGTGGGGCACTCCATGGGCGGCAGGAACAGCATGTCCTTCGCCAGCCAATGGCCTGAGAAGCTGCAAAAGCTGGTCGTCGTGGATGTGGGCCCCACCATGGACCCCCGGGGCGGCGAGCGAATCCGGCAGGAGATAATCAACGTCCCCGAGGAGTTCGATTCCTTTGAAGCCGTGGTGGAATACATGAACGCCCAAAACCGCTTCGCCTCCGATGCCGTGCTGCGTCGCCGCTTGCAGTACGCGACCCGGGAATTGCCCAACGGCAAATTTGGCTGGCGTTACGACATCGCCGTCCGCGAGCAGCGCCGCCAGGGAGTATCGGCCCCCCAGTCCGACCTGTGGCCGGAGTTGCCCAAAATTACCTGCCCATCCCTCATCGTCCGGGGTATGGAGACCGACCTGCTTAGTCCCGACGTAGCCCAGCGGATGCTGGATACCATACCCGACGTAAGAATGGTGGAAATACAACAGGCGGGCCACATGGTTTTCGAGGACAATCCCCCGGACTTCATCGAGGCGGTCAAGGGCTTCCTGACCTAACCCTGCCCGTTGAGGTCACGCTAGGTGGAGCAACCCCGTAGGGGCGCACGGCCGTGCGCCCCTACCCTTGCCCGCTAGGACTAACTTGCCTCTGCTTGGACAATCAAAAGCCGCTGTCCCGGAGCCAGGGTCTTCCAATTGTCCTTAGAAAAGCGCTCACCCTGAGCCTGTCGAACCACGAACCGGCCCTTCGACAAGCTCAGGGTGAGCGGCATGTACCTGAGCAGCGAGTTTTGAAAGCCCCTACCCCGCAGCTACTGTCCCTCGCCTTGGAGGGACGGTTATGCTATCATGCCAAGAAATCGGCCCTGGCGTGATTTTGCGCCCTATTACCTGCCGGAGGACAGCAGACATGAAAGTCTCCTTTTTCCACCTGATGCCCTACCAGGACCTCCCGTCAGACTTTGAAGAGCGGTTCCACAGTGCCTGGGTGGACCTGCCCAACGAGAATTTCGACCCGGAAGTGACCCAGCAATACTACGACGACTATATCGACGAGTTGCGTTACGCCGACGCCCAGGGGTTCGATGGCATCTGCGTCAACGAGCACCACAACAACGCCTACGGCCTGATGCCTTCGCCAAACCTCATTGCGTCGGTCCTGGCCAACACCACCTCCAATGCGGCCCTGATCGTGCTGGGGAACAGCCTGGCCCTGTACCAGCCTCCGGTGCGGGTGGCCGAAGAGATGGCGATGCTGGACATTATGAGCAAGGGCCGGTTGGTAGCCGGGTTCCCGGTGGGCACCTCGATGGACACCACTTTTTCCTACGGCCAGGTGCCCATAACCCTCCGCGACAAACACACCGAGGCCCACGACGTTATCATGCGGGCCTGGCAGGAGCGCAAGCCCTTCATCTTCAACGGCAAGTACAACAAGCTGCGCTACGTCAACATTTGGCCCCGCCCTTTGCAGCAGCCCCATCCCCCGGTGTGGGTGCCCGGCAGCGGTAGCCTGGAAACCTGGGACTGGGTGCTGGACCGGGACTACGTCTACTGTTACCTGAGCTACTTCGGCTACCTGCGCGGGCTGGGCATAGTCAAGGGATACTGGGACCGGGTGGCCGAGCGGGGCATCGACGACAACCCCTACCGGCTGGGATTCCTGCAACTGATTTGCGTATCGGAGACCGACGAATCAGCCCAGGAAGAGTACGAGGAGCACGTCAAGTATTTCTACCAGAAGATGCTGCGGGTCCACCCGCCCTTCGCCGAGTCTCCCGGCTACCGTTCCCTGGCCTCGGTCAGGAAGTCGCTGCGGCCCCAGATTGGCGAGGAGGCCCAGAAGGCGGCCAGCGATATGGAGTGGAAGGACTACGTGGAGCAGGGCCACGTCATCGCCGGCAGCCCTGAGACGGTGCGCGAAAAGCTGACCGATGCGGTGAAGATGCTGCGCATCGGCCACCTGATGTGCCTGCTGCACATCGGCACCATGCCCAAGGACCTGACCCTGAAGAATACTGACCTCTTTGTCAAGGAAGTCATGCCCGCTATCAAGGACCTGTGGAGCGAGTACGACGACCCCTGGTGGCCGGAAAGACTCAAGCAGGACGCCCCCATCCCGGCTGCTGATTAGACTTTCCCCTGCCCTCCGGCGCCAGGCGGGTAGTGTGCTGGGTCTTGGTCCAGGCCGCTGGCCCGGGCCCTGCTCGGGTGCAGATATAAGCGTTGGACCTATGAATGACGGAGACAGGAATGGGCGAGAAGCTACAACAGGGAGACCGGTTCCCCTCTTTGACTTTTAATCTGGCGGACGGCAGCGTCGTTCAGTTCCCCCAGGAGATGCCCGGGCGCTACGCCGCGCTTATTTTCTTCAGGGGCCACTGGTGACCCTACTGCATACGCCAGTTGGCGTCATGGGAAGATAAGAAGGCTGAACTGGATGCGCTGGGGCTTACCGTCTACGGTGTCAGCGTTGACTCCCGGGAACAGGCCCAGGAAGTGGCTGCCCAGGGCATCAGCTTCCCGATGGTTTATGGGGTCTCCAAGGAGGACTCGGAACTTATCGGGGCTTGGTGGGGGGAGGGAGCCCACGGCGGTTTCATCCAGCCTGCGGAGTTTCTGTTGGGCCGGGGCGGCGTCGTCCTGGGTTCGATGTACGCTTCCGGGCAGGTGGGCCGGATGAGTCCCGAGGAGGCCATTACCTTCATTACCAATCGGGAGCGACGGCAACGGGAGCAGGCGGCCCGGTAGGGCCGCTAATTGCTCTTATTCTGCTGACAGTTCCTACTGTCAGCACCCGTTGTGCTGGAGTACCATAATATTCCGGGTGTTGGTCTGCCGACACCCGGAATATTACTCAAGGAGTACTCCATGAGCGAAGTTAGTCCCATCCCCCAGGGTTTCCATACCATCACTCCCCACCTGGTCATCAAGAACGCCTCAGAGGCCATGGACTTTTACCAGCGGGCCTTTGGCGCCCAGGAATTGTGCCGCTTTATGATGCCCGACGGAAAGCTGGTCATGCACGGCCTGATGAAAATCGGCAATTCTATGTTGATGATGGCTGACGAGTTCCCGGATGGGCTCGGCGGCTGTCCCGGCTGGGTCTCTCCCAAGACTAATCAGGGGACTACGGTAGGTCTCAACCTGTACGTGGAAGACGTGGACGCCTTTTACCAGCAGGCGGTGGACGCCGGATGCGAACCCACCAGCCCGCCAATGGATGCCTTTTGGGGCGACCGGCATGGCCTGGTGCGTGACCCCTACGGGCACTACTGGAGCGTTTCCACTCATAAGGCAGAGTTGTCCGAGGAAGAAATAGCAAAAGGGGCCGAGGAATGGCTGGCCAACGCTGTAGCTTCGTAAGCTGAGGATACGCCTTTTGAGGCGCGCTAAACCCTGAGCCTGTCGAAGGTCTTCTTCACGGTTACACCGGCCCATCAACGGTGAAGCGCGCATCCACTGATTTAGGCCCCTCCGCTTGGCGGCGGAGGGGCCTTGATGGTTCCACGGGCATCCACCAATTACCCTGGCCTACCAGCCCAGCATCACCGACTCTTTCCGGGGGTCGGCCCCGCCGTGGTACACGCCGGTCTCCGAGTTGACCAGGATGGGGGTGAAGCCGTTGCTGATACCCCAGGGGCCCACCACCTCAACCTGGTGGCCCTTATCAGTGAGGGCCACCACCAACTCGTGGGAGACCCGTCCCTCGACTTCCAGCCTGTTGGGAGACACCCGGTGGGGCCAAGGCGACTGGGGGAAGCTGTAGCCGCAGAAGCGGGGGGCTTCCACCGCTTCCTGCACGTTCATGCCGAAGTCGATGATGTTGTTCAGCACCTGCAGGTTGCTCTGGGGCTGGCTGTCGCCGCCGGGGGTGCCCAGGGTCATAAAGGGTTGGCCCTCCTTGAGGACGATGAAGGTGCAGGGAGTGGTGCGCGGGCGCTTGTGCGGAGCGATGGCGTTGGGATTATCCTCGTCCAGCCAGAAGTAGCAACCCCGGCAGTTAATCAGAATGCCCGTGTCCCCCAGTACCATCCCCTGGGCCAGCCCGCCGAAGCTGCTGGGCGTTACCGACACCATGTTGCCCGCACCGTCCACGGTGGCCAGGTAGGTGGTGCCGTCGGAGTCGCCGCCCACCGGCTGGGGCTGGGGCGAGACCCCGGCGGGTCGATAGCCCGCGGCGACGGCCAGCATCTTGCGGGGGTCGCCGGGCGGGTACTGGGCCTGGGCTTTGTTGGGGTCGATGAGGCCCCGGCGCAGGGCGGCGTACTCTGGGGACAGCAGTCCCTGGAAGGGCACATCCACGAAGTCCGGGTCCCCTACGTACCGCTCCCGGTCGGCGAAGGCCAGTTTCAGCGCCTCCACCTGCAGGTGGATTGCCTGGGGGCTGTTGTGGCCCAACTCCGCCAGGTTGAAGCCTTCCAGGATATTCAGGGTTTGCAACAGGGTGATGCCCTGGGTCCAGGAACGGTTGGTGAAGACCTGGTAGCCCCGATAGGTGGTGGAGATGGGATCTTCCAGGGGAGACTCGTACTCGGCGAAGTCTTCGTAGGTGTAGAGCCCGCCCAGGTCCTGCAATGCCTGGGCCATGCGCTGGGCCACGTCGCCTTTGTAGAAGTAGTCCCGAGCGGCCTGAATGGCGGCCTCGCGAGACTGGCCCTGCCCCAGGGCCTGCTCCTCCGCCTGGGCCATCAGCGATAGGGTGCGGCCCAGGTCTTTCTGCACGAACAGGCTGCCCAGTTCCGGCGGCTTACCGTTGGGCAGATAAATCCGCGCCGAATTGGGGTGCTTCTGCAGGTTGACCATCCGGTCGGGGCTGCCGATGGCCTGGTGCAGAAGCTGGTAGGCGGGGAACCCGTGCTGGGCGAAATTGAGGGCGCTTTCCACCACCTGATTGAAGCTCAAGGAGCCGTATTCGGCCAGCATGGTGAGCAGCGCCGACAACACGCCGGGGACGGTGGTGCTGAGCACGCCCGGGGGTATCTCTCCCCACTGCTCCAGGTAATGGGCGACGGTAGCCTTGCGGGGGGCCCAGCCCTGGCCCACCACCGACCGGACGGCTTTGGCGGCCCGGTCATAGAACAGCATGGCTACTTCGCCCCCCAGGGAGTAGTGGGCGGTGGGTTCCATTACCCCGGCGGCCAGGGCGGTAGCCACCGCCGCATCGACAGCGTTGCCTCCCTGCCAGAGAATACGCATCCCGGCTTGAGCGGTCAGTTGGGTGCCGCCGCCCACCATGCCCCGGGTGCCCCACACCATGGGCCGGTGGGAAAACTCTCCCTGGCTTCCCGGAGTGTGACTGTTCATGTTCGCTGTCATTGGTTGCTCCTTTATGTACTAATCGTCGGGCCTTTCCGTGCTGGCCCCAGCACTCATCGGAGGATTCTGAACAGTGTAGCCGGGCCTCCGTGGGAAGCGCAAGGGAGGGCTTCCTGGTAGCTGGCCCCGGCCTCCTGGATTCCGGCCTGCGCCGGAATGACGGTTGGGGGCAGAACCTTTCGATTTTTCGCGCTGAAGCTATGCAGATTGTTGGGTCGGACTTCCTTGGCTGTCATTCTGAGGAGCCAGACCACTTGTCATTCTGAGGAGCCTACGACGAAGAATCTAAAGCGCTCCGGTTGCAAAAGGGGTTAGGACACCCACCACTTTAGATTCTTCGCTCCGCTCAGAATGACAATCGAAAGACCCTGACGGTGAGGGCCGGTTGCTGGATTGCATCCTCTTTGCACGCTAAGGAATTATCTCAAAAGGCTAGCTGCCGACATGGGGGGCACCCTTCGACAGGCTCAGGGTGAGCGGAGCGCCGCTTCGGGACCGCTCATGGTGAGCCTGTCGAACCACACCCCCGGGCGGACATAGAGCCTATGTTTGACCTGGCGAAACGCGCTACACCGGCTGCACCCGCACGGCGCAGACCTTGTACTCTGGGATTTTTGAGTCCGGGTCGTAGGCGGCGTGGGTGAGAAAATTGGCTGCTGATTCCTGTAGCTTCACGAAGGGGATGAATAGCTCTCCCTCCCGCATCCGGTCGGTGAACAGGGCCTGTCCCGTCAACTCTCCGCGACGCGAGGCCACCCTTACTTTCTGACCATCGCTGAGACCGTACTTGGTCCCGTCCTGGGGATTGATGGATACCTGAAGTTCCGGCGCCCGGGCCAGCAGCCCGGCCACCCGGGTGGTCAACGTCCCGCCGTGCCAGTGGTAGAGGGTCCGCCCCGTGTTCAGAATGAGGGGGAAGCGGCGGTTGGGCGTCTCCGCGGCCACCGGCCCCTGCTTGAAGGGCACGAACTTGGCCCGGGGCCCCCGGGGAAAGTCATTGGCGTAGAGGAAGGGCGTGCCCGGGTGGTCCGCCGAGGTGCAGGGCCATTGAATCCCTCCCTCCGCGTCCAGCCGCTGGTAGCTGATGCCCCCCAGCATAGGCGTTAGAGCGGCCATCTCGTCAAAGATTGCCGAGGGATGGCTGTAGGTGAAGTGGTCTTCCAGGGGCAGGCCCAGCTTCCGGCACATTCGGCGGCCCAGGTCGCCGATGATGTCCCAATCCGGCTTGCTCTCCCCCACCGGGTCGATGGCCTGGCGTACCCGCTGCACCCTCCGCTCGCTGTTTGTGAAGGTCCCGTCCTTCTCGGCAAAGCTGGTTGCGGGCAGCACCACGTCGGCGATGGCGGCGGTCTCGTGCAGGAAAATGTCCTGCACCACCAGAAATTCCAGGTTGCCGAACTTCTCGGCGGCGTGATTCAGGTCCGGCTCGCTGAGCAGGGGGTTTTCGCCGGTGATGTACATGGCCCTGATACCCCCGGGCTGGCCGATGGAGTCCACCATTTGGGTAATCACCAGTCCCCGGGTACCAGGCATTTCGGCGTTGGCCCAGGCCTGTCCGAACTTGCCCAGCGTCTCCGGGCCCAAGCCCTGGTATCCGGGTAGGCTGTCGGGCAGGCAACCGGAGTCGCCGCAACCCTGCACGTTGTTCTGGCCCCGCAGGGGGGACACTCCCGAACCGGGCTTGCCCAATTGGCCGGTAGCCAGGGCCAGGTTGAGCAGCCCGTGGGCGTTGGCGGTCCCATTGGTGTGCTGGGTTATGCCCATGCCCCAGATGAGGCAGGAACCACCGATGCCCCCGTCCCTGGTTGAGGCGGGAGGACTGGAGGTGTCGGGAGAACTCATGGGCAGGGGCGGACGCGCGTAGAGCCGGGCAGCCTGGCGTATATCGGCGGCGGGCACGCCGGTGATGTCCTCCACCACCGGCGGAGGGTACTGGTTGACCACCTCCGCCCACCCGTCGAACCCCTCGGTGCGGTCATTGATGAACTGGGTATCCGCCAACCCTTCTTCCAATACCACCTGGGCCATGCCGTTAAGCAGGGCCACGTCGGTGCCCGGATAGGGCCTCAGCCACAGGTCGGCGTAGTCGCACATGTCGATACGTCGGGGATTGACGACGATTAGCTTGGCTCCTCGTTCCACCACCGCCCGGCGCATCCGGGCGGCGGCCACGGGATGGTTCGAGGTTGGGTCGCACCCGATGACCAGCAGGCATCCCGCATCCTCGTAATCGGTGTAGGAATTGCTGGTAGCGCCGCTGCCCAGGGACGTCAGCATGGCCTCCACCGAGGGCGAATGGCATAAACGGGTGCAGTGGTCGATGTTGTTGGTCTGCATCACCAACCGGGCGAATTTTTGTTGAACGTACCCGTCCTCGTTGGTGGCCTTGGCCGAACAGAGAGTGCCGAAGGAGCCGTCCCGGTATTGGAGGAGACGGTCGGCAATGAGGTCCAGGGCCTCGTCCCAACCGGCGGGGCGAAACTGCCCATTCTCCTTGATTAACGGGGTGGTCAGCCGGTCTGGGTGGTGTACATAGGTGTAGCCGAACCGACCCTTAACACAGAGCATTCCCACGCTGGAAAGGTTTTCCGGATCGTCCAGCGCCTCCTGTATGCGGCCCCGCCGGTCCACCTGTAGCTTGATGCCGCAGCCGACACCGCAATAGGGGCAGGTGGTGTCCACGCTCCCGCTGGGCTGGGGCGGCGGCTCCTTCACCTGGATGGCCCCGGTGGGGCAAACGGACAAGCACTGGCCGCAGGTGGTGCAAATCGACTGGGCCAGTGGTTGGTCCATGAAGGTCCCGATGCGGCTGCCCCGGCCCGAGCCGAGAAAGTCGATTGCCCCGATGAACTGGTGCCCGTCCTGGCAGGCGTTGACGCAGCGGGCGCAGAGGATACAGGACTCCATGTCGATGTTGAAGACGGGATTGCTGTCGTCTACCTGCTCCCGTTGCCGCGATTGCCAGCGGGACGATTGAACGCCGTAATGCTGCGCCGCCAGGGTTAGCTGGCGCTGTTCCCCTTCGGTGGGGGTTCCGCCCGCCGCCGGACTCGGGGAGGAGTCTGCCGACACCATCCCCAGGGTTAGCTCCAACACGCCGGAGCGGATGCGGCTAACCTCGGGAGTGTCGGTCCAGACCCGCATCCCCTGGCCGACGGGAACCGAGCAGGCCGCGGGGAGTCCGTTCATTCCCTCAATCTGGACCAGGCAGGTACGGCAGGCCCCGATGGGTTTCATGTCCGGGTCCTTACATAGTTGGGAGATGTAGGTCTCCGAGGCGTTGATGGCGTCAAGGACGGTCGCGCCCTCGGGCGCCTGCACCGGCTGGTCGTTGATGGTCAGGGTCACAGGCATGGCTCACGCCTCCCTCTGGTGAGGTTCACAGTCCGGCAGCAGCGGTCTCCGCCGCCTACTCTCAAATGGCTAGCCGTTCTTGCCATTCCAATCAACGGAGCGGCGCTGCCGCTAATGAGCGTCGGTCCGCACGACGATGCACGCAGCCGGGTCATTTCACTCCCGTCAGGGCTGCCAACTCATCGCCGAAGAAATGCAGGGCGCTGCGGATGGGCCCGCCGGACATCTGGCCCAATCCGCAGAGGGAAGCCGCCCCCACGATTTCCGCTAGGTAGCGCAACTCTTCCAGGTCGCCGGGCGAGCCGGCGCCCGAGGCCAGGCGGTCCAGCGCCTCCACCATCCGGGGGGTGCCCTCGCGGCAGGGGGTACATTTGCCGCAGGATTCGGCGGCGTTGTAGGCGGCCAGCCTTCGCACCACGTCTATGACAGGGACTCCTGCCGCCACCGCCGTTACACCGCCGCCGCCCATAACTACTCCGGAGGGGTGCAGCATTCCGGGCCGCAGAGCCGTGTCCCACTGGGATGGCGGAAGCACGCCGCTGGAAGGCCCGCCCAGGGCCAACAAACCGATTTCTCGCCCCGGCGGAGGGCCGCCGCCCACGTCGTGGACTATCTGGCGCAGGGTCGTCCCCAGGGGCACCTCCGCCAGGCCAGGACGCCGTACCGCGCCGCTCAGGGAGATTAGCTTGGTCCCCCGGGCCGAGTCCAACCCCACGTGGCTGAAGCTGACCGCGCCCCGGTTGATGATGTAGGGCACATTGCACAGGGTTTCAACATTGTTGATGACGGTGGGCCGGCTGAAGAGGCCCGACTCGGTGGGGAAGGGAGGGCGCAGCCTGGGCTCGCGGCGCTGGCCCTCAATGGTGTTCAGCAGGGTGGTCTCCTCGCCGCACACGTAACCCCCGGCGCCCCGCCTCACCTCCACCTCGCAGTCGAAGCCGGTCTCCAGGATGTTCGACCCGATGATTCCCAGGTTGCGGGCCTGCCCTATCGCCTGTTCCATCCGCTGCGCTGACAGACTGGCCTCGGCGTTGATGTACAAATAGCAGCGGGGTGCGCCAATTGCGTAGGCGGCGATTAACGCGCCTTCCAGCAATTGGTGGGGGTCCCCTTCCATGAGGTGGCGGTCCTTGAACAGGCCCGGCTCTCCTTCTTCGGCGTTGACCACCAGGTAGCGGGGATGGACATCAACCGAGCCGGCGGCCTGCCACTTGCGCCCTGCGGGAAAGTATGCTCCGCCCCTTCCCTGTAAACCGGAGCGCAACACCTCGGCGATGACCTGCTCGGGGCTTTGGGACAGAGCCTTGTTCAAGGCCCCATAACCGCCGCTCGCCAGGTATTCGTCCACTTCATGGGGGTCAATCTGGCCGAACCGGGCCATTACCGACATGTACTGGGAGGCGAAGAATCCCTCCAGGTCCGGGATGGGTAGGAGACTGGAGCCGGCGTCCAGGGACTGGACAATGGCATCCACATCGGCAAGGCTGACCCGGTTGTGGTAGCGGACAATTCCCCCGGGCCTACTGACGATAACCTGGGGCGCGGCGAAGCAGGCCCCATCGCAACCGGTCAGGACCAGGTGGGCATCCGAGCGTTGGCTAAGAGCCCGCCCCAGCGCCTCCGCCACCTCGATGGCCTCCAGGGCTTGGCTACAGTGCCCCACCTGGACCACCACCCGGGCCTTGCCCGATGTCTTGGCTTCTACCCGTTGCCGGGCTGACTGTCGAAGCCTGGCCAAAACATCCATGTCAGGCCGACCCGTCGATGAGCCGAACCAACTCCTGCGCCTGGGCCCGACCCCGCCACCGACCGTTAAGCTCCGCCACTGGGGCCAGGGCGCACAGGTAGCCGCAGGGGGCCAGCCCCAGACTCACCGCCCCGTCCGGCGTGGTCTCTCCCGGTTGGATCCCCAGGTTGGCGGCCAGCTCTTCCAAGAGCTGTCTGCCGCCGTTGTACCAGCAGCCCATGCCGTCGCAGACCCGGAGGGTGTGGGTCGCCGGAGCTTCCAGGCGCAGCTCGCTGTAACTGGTGGCGGCCCCGTATACCTCGCTGGCAGGGACGCGCAGGTGCCAGCCAACCACCTGCAAAGCCCATTGGGGCAGGTAGCCCAACTCCCGCTGCAAAAAGTGCAGGACCGGAAGCAGGGAGTCCCGCTGGCTAGGAAAGTTCTGCCGTAGCAGGGGACGAAGCTCGCTACGTTCCAATGGGTCGCACCCCCCTTGTTTACGCTGGCATGGGTCACGGAATGTTGGCGATTTTAGCCGGGGCCCTGGTCAAGCCCATTGGCCGGGCCTGCCCGTTGCTCCCGGGTCCCCGTGGGCAGCTACGCCGGCGACGCCCGAGAACGTCGGGGAGGGGCGAAGACAACCAGAATGGTCAGGTCCTCAGTAATGGAGTGGAAGCGGTGTTCCACCTGGGCCCCCACAAAGACTATGGACCCGGCGCTGACTCCCCGCTCTTCTTCTCCCACCTGGAATACTCCCCGGCCCTCCACGATGTAGTAGACCTCGTCTTCGGTGTGAGGAAGTTGAGGGTCCGCCGCGCCGGCCTGCAGAACGTAGAGCCCCACGCTGAGGTCCTGGGAGCGGATGAACTCGTGGTACCGCTCGCCCGCCTGCCTGTGGGCCTCCATTGCCTGAGATATGTCCGTTGCGTCCATATAAGCAATACCCCCGCCCCTCTGACGGCGGCTACACTTGGGCCGGGGCCGTTAGCTCCAGAAGGCCGAGTTGGGAGAGCTTAGCTCGGGGAATCAGGCCGTCGTTGGTCCAACCCCGGGCCCGGTAGTAACCGGCTATCATGTAGTCCAACTCGTCTCGGGTCAGGCCGACGCCGGCCACCACCCCGGTAGGCAGCTTCTCTTCCAGCACCCGGGGCGGCAGAGTGTCATCGGTCCTGGTCCAGCCCTCCCGAAGGTTGAACAGCTTTTTCAGGTTGTTGATGCGTTCCCCCGCCTGTTTCAGGTCGTCGGCGGTCAGGTCCCAGCCGGTAATCATGGTGTAGACCTGGGCCGACTCGGCGTAGAAGTCGTCGAAGGCCCGCCGGAGAAACTTGCACCAGATTAACGAGTCCAACACCGCCTCGAAGTCCTCGCTGGCGGCGGCCAAGAGCCCCCGTTGGTCGTCCACGGTAAGCCGGTCCACCCGGTTGGAGAAGTCCGCTTCGTAGGCCGAAGAACGGTTGTGGCAAGCCCCCCTGGGGGTGGTTGCCAGGCCCAGGGCCATGGTCTTGAGGCTGCGGGGCTCGTAGCCCGGCATTTCCAGGCCCTTAACGTGCATTGCCCAAGCCTCGGACCCCTGTCCCACTTGGGCGGCGGCGCGGCGGGTCCCTTCGGCCAGCAGGTCGCCCAGCCCCCGCCGTTGCCCGATGTCATTCAGCAGGGCCAGCAGGGTTTCGGCGTCGCCGAACCGTAGGTCAAGCCCACCGGCGTCCTGGGGACTCAGCACGCCCTTTTCAAAGCACTCCATGGCCCAGGCGATGGTTGCTCCGGCGCTGATGGTGTCCATTCCCAGTTGGTCGCAAAGAGCGGCGGCGCGGATCACAGTGTTGGGGTCGGAGACGCCGCACAGGGGCCCCAGGGCAAACAGGCTTTCGTACTCCATGCGGCCCTTGGACTGTTCACCCCGGTCCCTGGTCACCAGGATTTTCTCGCAGCCGATGGTGCAGTTGGCGCAGTGCACGTTTTTGACCAGGTGCTCTTGGTGCAGCCGTTCCCCGCTGACCTCCTCGGCCCCTTCAAAAGTTGATTGCTGGAAGTTGCGGGTGGGCAGTGTGCCCAGGCGGTTGAAGGCCGAAACGTTGGCCATGGTGCCCAGGTCCCGGTACTTTTCGGTGGCGATGCCCAGGCTGCGGCGGCTCAAATCCCGCCCGTAGCGGCGGGTGGCCTGGGGGTCGGCAATCGTCACTTCCTGGCTGCCCCGCAGGGCCAGGGCCTTCAGGTTCTTGGCTCCCATCACGGCCCCGGGGCCGCAACGACCGGCCTGACGTCCGCCGTCGTTGGCGATGCTGGCGTAGCGAACCAGCCGTTCCCCCGCCGGGCCAATACTGGCTACCCGCACCCTGGGGTCGCCCAGCCGCACCTTCACCCGCTCTTCGGTGTCCCCGGTGGTCAGGCCAAGCAGGTCGGTGGCGTCGAGGAACTGGGGCTGGCCGTGGTCGATGAATAGGAGGGTAGGTGTGGCGGCCCGTCCCACGATTATCAGGGCGTCGCCGCAGCATTTCTTCAGCTCGGTAGCCAGGAAGCTGGAGGACAGGGAATCGCCGATGAACCCGGTCAGGGGCGACTTGGTGAGGACGGCAAACTTGCTTGAGGTGGTCAGCCGGCTGCCCACCAGGGGACTGCCGACGAAAATCAGGGGGTTATCCGGCCCCAGGGGGTCCGCTCCGGGCGGGCAGTTACGGTAGAGCAGGTAGGAGCCCAAGCCCACGCCACCGATAAATTGGCGCAGGGCCGTCTCGGGGACCGGTTCCCAGCGGTGGGAACGGTCGGTGAGGTTGACGACCAAGACTTTACCCAGATAGCCGTACATCTCGCCCCAACCCCCCAACCGTCAAAAATAAATGCGCGGCTTGGTCCTCTTCGCTTTCACGGTGGTTACGGGCCTCGCCGGCCACCACTCAGGAAAATCAAGAACCGCAGCAGGCGAAGCATGGTCCACAGGTAGAACTTGCACAGATAAAGATAGGCTTGCTCGGCCCGAAGCGTACCGTATTCCCAGGCGAAGGAGCGACATTCCCGGTCCCACGGGAACAGCAGGCATAGGAAGAAGTAGGTCCACAATTTCAGGTTGGAATGGCGTCGTCTTCGTGGCCTTTCCGAATCGGCCATTGCCTAACCTCCCGCCTGGCTGGATAGCAGGAGCAGGGAGTCACCCGAGCTTAAATGGGCCGCGCCGCCTCCATCCAGGAAAGTGAGGCCATTGTGGTTGAAGACGTACCCCTCCTGCAAGCCGCTACAGTCTTCCCGCAGGGCGTGACCCACCAATTGGGGGCAAACCTGCGCCAGCGCGGCGACCAACTGGGGAGTGCTCGCTCCGGGTGGCAGCCTCAACCCCACTTCGCGACGCCCTACCCGCAGGCGTGGCATCCCGAATAGCTCCACTCGTATGTCAACCGTATTGGTCATGGAGGCGTCAAAGGGCCCTTTCAGCGTCATCATCTCCCCTGTTGCACCAGTTCCAAGGCCTGTTCCAAGTCGGTGGGGGAGTTGACGTTGAAGAAACTCAGGAGGTCCGGGTCCAGCTTCAGGATGTCCCCTTCGGAGACGTATTTGACCCGTACTTGGTCATAGAATCGGGATATTTTCAGGTCGTCGGCCTTGAGGCGTTCTTCAATATGGGGCAGACATTCCTTGGAATACAGGGCGTGGGTGGGCTCCGGTCTGCCGTCCAACACCGGCACCACGGCATCGACGCCTTCGCGGAGGGAAAGCATGTGGCGCAGCAGGTCCAGGTTGAGGAAGGGCATGTCGCAGGCCACCACCACGCTCCACTGCTGACGGGCGGCGCTGACGCCGGAAAAAATCCCGCCCAGGGAACCCTTGCCGGGGTACCGGTCCTGGGCCCGCCGGTGACGGCCTTCCAAGGGCAGCGATTCGCCGGTTGCGGGGTCGGCCACCACCACTACTATTTCGTCCACCACCGGCTCCACCCGCCCGATGACGCGCCGGATGAGGGGTTGCCCTCCCACCGGCTCCAGCCGTTTGTCCCGTCCCAAGCGCCGACTCTGACCACCGGCCAAGACCACGCCGGAAGCGGGGAGCTGCGCCGAATCTTCCAAACCGCTCACCTACTGTGAATATGAGGGACAGTCAATGAATGGCAGGAGTATATCACAATTCCCTTTGGGGAAAATCATCATGGGCCAAAGGGGATTGCGCCTACAAAAGGACTGCCCAGTCCATCGATTTCACTTGCTTGTATCATGTAAGATAATGGTTAAGCAGTCATCAATGCCAAGAGCGGCAGTAGAGCAGAGAAATAATTTGCAGATTCGGGCCAGGGAGCTTATCCGCGCTCTGGAGCGGCTCGGTTGGTACGTAGACCGGCAGAGACGACATGCCGTTATGCGGCATCCTGATAGGCCCGGTTCCATACCAATCCCAATACATCCTGGAAGACCCTTGAAGCCTGGGACCCTTCGCCAAATACTCAAAATGGTTGGAATTGACGAGGAGCAACTTAATCGGCTCCTTTGACCCCGGAGGTGCAATGAAGTATACCATAGTCCTGCTGGCCGATGGCGAAAAAGGTTACACTGCCCTAGTGCCGGCTTTGCCAGGCTGCCTATCGGAGGGTGACTCAGTAGAAGAAGCTTTGGACATGGTGGGCGAAGCTATTGCTTTGTACCTTCAATCTGCTCAAGACCATGGCGAGGAAGTTCATGTTGAAATTCCCGGCACCCTGATTGGAGAAGTGGATGTTGATCCGGGCTCCTTCATGGTATTATCGCCTGCCTCTCCGGCGCGCCCCCGATGAAGCGCAAGACGCTGTTGATATACGGGGGATATGCGCGCCCCGGCAGGTTTGCTTGACGGTTAACGATACATGGTCGCCAGCGCTCAATCGCCTCTTTCGTATCAAGGGGCTTCTTGGGAGGAAAACACCAGCACTGGCGCTCCCGCCGAGCGTATGATGGAGTCGGCCACGCTGCCGATGAGGAGTCGCCCGATGCCCGAGCGTCCGTGGGTGCATATAGCCGCCAGGTTGCCGGTGGTGTTGCCCAGGTGGTCGATGATGGTGAGGGCTGGCGAGCCCTTCATTATCGTAAAATCCGTGGGCGCGCCTCCCCCTTCTGACAGACGCCGGGCTATGGGGCCCAGGTAAGCCTCGGCTTCTTCCTCCAACTCCTCCTCAACCGGCGCGGTGTCCATGGTGACGCCCTCGGAGGCGTAGTAGGCCAACGACCCAAGGGCTATGACCCGTACCAGGTGGATACCCAGGGACAGTTGTTGGGCCATTTCCTGGGCGTGGGGGAGGATGCCCTCGGCCAGTTCGGAGCCGTCCAGGGGAACGGTCAGGGAGGACAGTCGGTGGTCATTCTGGGCGCTCCTCTCGATGGCGGATGGGCTTAGGGCCAGCACTGGCGTCCTGGTGGAGCGGATAACTTCATCGGTCACGCTGCCCAGCAGTCCCCGGCGCGGCCCCGAATGTCCGCGAGTGCTCATGGCTATCAGGTCAAATTCGCCCTCCTGGGCCTGGCCCACAATCTGCTCGGAAGGGACGCCCGCCACCACCACCGGGGCGTCGGTCTCCACCCCGGCGTCGGCTAGCTGCTGGACCTGGCGGCGCACCAGGGCCTGGGCCTCGGCCCAAATCTCGGTCTCGTTGGCCTGCCCCGGGCGCCGGTCCGGGTCCAGAACGGTCATAACGGTTACCCTGGCCCCCAGGGACCGGGCGACGCTGGCCACAAAGGGCAGGATGGAAGACCCCACGTCAGAACCATCCTGGGGCACTAGTATGCTACTGTACGCCATGAGCAGACCTCTCCAAAACGGCGCTAAGCTGTGGGTCAAACCTGGGAAAAAGTAGGCGGCCAACCCTCTCGCCAGTCCCCCCGGTCCGAAAAGCGAGGGCGGGGTGGCTGCGCCCCGGGCTTACCTTGAATACAGCCAATACGTGGTAAGCCGCCGGACGCGCCTTCCGGGTTTCAGGCCCTACCTTTGGACTCCTCTAATTCAGGAAGTCCTTGATCCACTGGTCGTAGTCGGGGCGACGGGTCAACTGTCCCAGCAGTTGGGGAGATACCAGCTTGTCGCTCAGGTCCGCCGGGGCCACGCCTTCCCGCAGCGCCTTCAGGGTATCGTAGGCCGCCTTGACCGCTGCCTGGAAGGGCAGGTGCCCCTGCAACGCGACCCGGACGCCGTTGGCCCCCAGGAATTCCAGGTCTGCCAACTCGCCGCCGGCCCCGCCAAGGAGCAGGGGAATGTTGGTCTCGGCGTGTACCTCGGCCACTTCCGCCTTGGTCTGGGCGCCCGCCAGGAACACGGCGTCAACCCCCGCCTCCTGGTAAGCCTTGACCCGGCGAATGGCCTCGGCCACGCCGCCAAACCTGATGGCGCTGGTGCGACCAGCCACCACCAAGCTGGGGTCTTGCCGACCGGAAAGGGCGGCCTTCATCTTGCCCACTCCCTCTTCCAGGGGTATCAGCGAGCCCTCGCTGGGGTTGCCAAAGCTGAGGGGCAGCGAGGTATCCTCGATGGTCAGGCACGACACGCCAGCGGTCTCCAACTCTTCCACGGTGCGGCGCACGTTGAGGGCGTTGCCGTAGCCGTGGTCGGCGTCCACCATCAGGCTGATATTGCCGGCCCGGCAGATCCGGTGAATCTGCTGGGCGAACTCGGTGAGGGTCAATACGATCAGGTCGGGCGCTCCCAACACCGTGCCCGAGGCGATGGAGCCGGCGAACATTCCCACTTCAAACCCCAGGTCTTCGGCGGCCCGAGCCGAGAGGGGATCAAACACCGACGCCGGGTGTACGCACCTGTCGCCGGCCAGGATAGCCCGGTACCGCTCGCGACGTTCCGTCAAGTTCATAATCGCTCCTTCAGGTAGTAAAAAATGGGTGTCGTCAGAGGCTAAGGCCCTCTGCTTGAGGCCCTATCCGGCCTGCACTATACTACCCCTGTCCTGCCGTTGCAACAAAGCCATTTGATGCTGCCGTCCGCCCACAATTCCGACGGAAATGCGCCTAATTGGCCCCTCGCCAGCCCGTGTTGGCCTGTACGACGATGCCCTGCGGCCCAATGGAGGCCCAATGAAGATATTCGGCGTCGACTACAGCGGCGCTCGCTCCGACCGCAACACTTGGCTGACCCAGGGCTTCCTGCGGGACGGCGCGCTGGAACTGGAGAGTTGCCGACCAATTGTCCGCGACGAGTTGACGGAGTTGCTGGCGAATGCCTCGGCGCCGGCGGTGGCGGCCCTGGATTTCCCCTTCTCGGTGCCGGCTTCTTTTGCCCGGCGCTGGCTGGGGGAGGCGTCCACCATGCCCCAGTTGTGGCGGGCCGCCTCGCGGATGGAATACAACGATTTCCTGGCTCTGAGGGATGAGTTCGTCGCCAATCACGGCGAGCCCAAACGCCTGGCCGACACCTATTTCCCCGAGTGTTACTCCTGCCTGCACAAGGCCAACCCCAACATGGTGCCCATGACCTTCCGGGGGATGCAGATGCTGGACCGCCTATACGCCGCCGGCTGCGCCGTGCCTCCCCTGCCAGCCGCTTCCGCCGGGAGAGCGGTCCTGTTGGAGGCCATGCCCGGTGCGGCCCTGCGGGCCTTCGGGCTGCCCTATAAGGGGTACAAAAGGGGTACAAGAAGGGGATGAAAGCCCTGGAGCTCCGGCAGCGAGTCCTGGACGGGCTGTGCCACCGCTCCACTGTGCCGGTGCTCAACCTGGCCGACTTCAGTGCCCTCTGCCTGGCCAGCGACGATTGCCTGGACTCGGTGGTGGCCGCGGTGGTGGCGGTCCTCTGGGCCAGGGATCCCAGCCTCTTTCGGTTGCCGTCCGCCGAGGCTCCCCAGGACTTGGAACCGTCGCCCTTGTTGGAGGGGTGGCTCTACGCGCCGGTCCACCTGCACCATCCCGCCGCGCCAGGCTGACGCCCAGCGTCGGCCTTGCCTGGAGCCGGGGCCGGGGTCTATCGGTTCTCCAGCTAGGGTCCAGTTCGCCCTGACCCGCAGGGAACCACCCCCACCGTCATTCCGGCGGAGGCCGGAACCCAGGGGTGGGGGGCTTCTGTTGGCAGCGGATTCAGGCCCCTAGACAGATTCAGGGTGAGCGGCGCAGCAACAATCGAAAGACCCGGTGAGCGGCGTAGGACGATTGCAAAATCCTTCCATACACCTTCCATACAGTGGAATATGCCCTCAACCCGTCTTTCCCGCGAAAGCGGGAATCCACAGTTCCAACCTTGGAGTCCTGCCATAACCGAGCGGACGGCGCGAATCGAACAACTTTGCAATCGTCCTGGTGAGCGGCGCGGCGTCGGTTGCCTAACAGTCCGGGAACCATTATCATGTTGGCGACTCATCCCTACGGCGAATTGACGCGGGGGCGGGTCAAACTGGCCCGGGAGGTTCGGCAATGGGCATATACCGCCTCTACAGTGGCGACGACGGGCAGTCCCACATCGAAGAATTGGACCTATCTTCCCACCCGGAATTGTCCTCGCCCCAATCAGTGCAGGACATCACCTTTCGGGTGTGGCCGGCGGGCCACTTCATAGACTGGCACCCCGCCCCCCGTCGGCAGTACCTCATTTCCATATCCGGCGAGATCGAGATAGGGTTGGGCGACTGCGCCACGGTACACTACCAGCCCGGCGACGCCCGCTTGGTGGAGGACACCTCCGGACAGGGCCACACCACCCGGGTGGTGGGCGACCAGCCCAGCATCAACGCCGTCATTCCCCTGGCCGATTAGCCGCCGACAACAGATGAATAGGAGGCACTTTCAATGCAGATAGTAAGGGTATACTCCGGTGACGATGGCGAGTCCCACTTCGAGGACCTGTCCCCCGACCAGTTCGCCGAGATAGTCAACAACGTCGGCGAAGGTGACGTGAACCTGGGCCGGCGTCCCTCGCCGTCCTTCTCCGACTACCACACCGCGCCGCGCCGTCAGTACGTGGTCAACATGTCCGGCATCGCCGAGTTCGAGGTGGCCGACGGCACCGTGAAACGGCTGTTCCCCGGCGACGTGCTGGTAGCCGAGGACCTGACCGGCCACGGCCACATTGCCCGTAGCATCGGCGAAGAGTTCCGGGTCTCCCTGGCCGTGCCCCTGAAAGACTAGCGCCGGGTGTTCGATTATCCTGGACTTTTGGGCCGGCAGGCGACTGCTGGCCCAACTTTTGCCTCCCCCAAGGGGGGCGGAGCCAAGCAGTTGGCAATTTTGGCGAGAGGATGACAACCGTGCAGATAGTTCGTGTTTATTCCGGCGACGATGGCGAGTCCCACCTGGAGGACCTGACCGCCGACCAACTGGCGGAGATAGTCAACAACGTGGGGGAGGGCGACCTGGGCCTGACCCGGCGTGCCGGAGACTACTTCTCCGACTACCACACCGCGCCCCGCCATCAATACGTGGTGAACCTGGTGGGGACCTCTGAAATTGAGGTGGCCGACGGCTCCAAACGGCAGTTGGGGCCGGGGGACGTGCTGATTGCGGAGGACCTAACCGGCCACGGCCACATCTACCGGGGCCTTTCCACCGAGGAGAGGATTTCCCTATCGGTCCCCCTGTCCGACTAAGGAACGCTGGCGTTCCCGTTTTGGGAAGCCCCGGACAACAGGCGGTGCAGGTGCAACAAACCCTGCTGGCGGCGCGCGCTGGTTAGGACCTCACGGCAGGCCGGTCCCACCAGCCGGTCGGCCATCTCCCGCAACACTTCGTTGTCCTGTAGTTTTGCGTAGCCCCGGTAAAGGTCCAGGTACTCCTGTCCCGAGCCGGGCCGGGAGCAGGAAACCGCATGGCCGTGGAGGAAGGGGAGGGCCACGTTAACCGCCAGGTCTTTGGCCCGGTTGGCGCCCACGTAGGCGGCCCCGGCGCTGGGCGCTGCGTCCGTGGTTAGGGCCTGGGTCAGGTCCTTGGCGCGACCCGTGCTGGCCGCCTGCGCCAGCCCCGGCACCAGGCCGGTGTCCAGATAACGGGCCACCAGCCGGGCCGCGCCGGCAATGCGCCGACGGGGGTGGTTGTTGGGCCGGACCCGGAAGCAATGCCATTCTTCAGCAGACATGGCAGGCCCGAATCCGCGCTTGGGCAGCGGTGCCGCCGTCTGCTCCTTCCCTGGGGGCAGCCCCGAGAGCTGGAGTAGCCAAGATTCCAGGGTTTGTTCCCAAAGATGACGGGGTGTCGACTTGGCAATGCTAGCCAGGGAGCCGTAGGGCGCCAGGCCCGCCAACTTGACGAAGGGTTGACTATTATTCCGGTAGCCCAGCCCTTCCAGCAAAGCCTCGTACAGGGTCTGTTGGGGGCATTGCTCCCGCAGGTAGGTCTGAAACAGCGCGCTATTGTCCAGGAACCGGGCGTCTCCCGCTCGCTCCAGGAGCCTGGCGAGGTCGCCGCTCGTTTGGGGTTGGGCAAAGCCGTGCCGTTCCAGCAGCGCCCACATGCTTGCTGCGGGCCAGGCGGCTGGGGGGACTTCCTCGGACAGCAGTTGTCCCAGGGCGACCACCGGCGCGGGCTGGCCGCTGGGCAGGGTGGTGACTTCCGAGTTGACTTCCAGGGCGGCGTGCAGCACCACGCCGTTGTAGTTGGGGTCTCCGGTGTGGCCGTGGGAGTCCCAGTCCCGCTGCCTCAGGTGAAGCTCCACATCCCCCTGGACCAGGCCGACCCCCTCCATCTCCAGCAGGGCGTCCCGAAAGTCCGGGCCCGCCGATCGGCCCGGTCGACCGGGATAGAGCACCCGCACCCGGCGCCCCCCTTGGGTGCGAAACCAGGCTTGCCGTGTCGCCCGTTGCTCCCACAGCTTGGCCAACAGCCGCTCCGGGATTGGCGACTTGCTTCTGTCGTCCCCACCCTGCCGACGGTATTTACCTGGAGATTCGGCTACCAGGGATGATTTGTAGCTGTTTGTTAGCATCTGGACTGTATATTGCCACCGGGTTTGATCAAAGTCCAGCAACTTTGGCCCAACGCCAGGGCAATCGCATACTAACACCTAGCTTACCGTCGCTCCGCCGAAAAGCCTGTCCCGTTGCAGAACCAGGGCGTATCCCATACCTGGCGAACGGTCCCAACAGTCGCCGGTACTGTTGAATCGGGGGGCTGGATTCCCGCCTTCGCGGGAATGACGGGTCCCTTGCCATCCAACCGAGGACGGTATATAGAGGGTATCGTTTTGTCAAGGACGGAATAAGCTAAACTTATTGCGGTTTACGCAAGATACAAAGCAGGCCCAGCCTGAACATTGTTCAGGCTGGGCCTGATGGATGACTGCCGTTTCGACGATGGCTACTTGGTGAACTTCATAGTATTCACCCGGGTCCGCGGGTCGTAGCGGGGAGTCCACTGGAGGTCTTCCACCATGCCGTAGACGATGACCACCTCGAAGAAGGGGTGGAAGTAGAACTCGTCATGAATGGTGGTGGCGATCTTCTCAAAGCGTTCCCGCCGTAAGTCGCCCACCGGGGTGGCCATGGCCGCTTCGATCTGGTCCATCAGCCCTCCGGGAGAAGGGTCGCAGACCCGGCTCCCGGAACGGTAACAACCGCCGCGCGCCCAAGCCTGCCGGGCGTAGTCCAGGGTCTCGTTGGATGTGGCCGTTTCGGCGGCGTGGGAAGAGCAGAAGCAGGGCGCCTGCAAATCGGCGCCGTGGCACTGCCTCGGATCGGGCAACTTATGGCAACCGGAGCGGGAGATCTCGCTGCGGCGGGCGGGCTCCACTATCTGCAGCCGAGCGTTTATCCCGGCCTCACGCCAGTAGCCGAGCACGGCTTCGTTCAATTCCACGTCGCGGTACACCCGGTTGGCGCGGGCAAAGATGATGATCTCATTGTCAGGGTCGTAGTTGGCCGCGGCCAGCAACTCGCGGGCACGGTCCGGGTCGTAGGCGTAGGGGGTGGAGTTTTCCGGTGTTATGCCCACTGTGTCCTTGGCGGATATGTTCCCGTAGCAGCTCTGCAGTCCCCCATACAGGGACTTCAAGATTGCTTCGCAATCGGTTGCTAGGTTCAGAGCCTCGCGCACTTCCTTCTTCCGCAACTCCGGGTGCCAGATGGTGTCCAGCACATAGGTGTAGATTTCGTTGCTGGTGCCGGCGCTGAACTTGGGGACATTTTCCTGGTTCTCGAATCCGATGTCCGCCGCCCAGTCAGCCTCTCCTGAGTGGACCATGGCGGCCCGCACTAGGGACTCGCCCCGCCACACTTGGAATACCCGGGGGATGGAAGGCATCTGGGAGTCGAAAGACTCGTTGGGCTTGTAGTTCTCGTAGGCTTCCAACTCCACGTCAATGCCCGGACGCCACTCAATTATACGGTAAGGCCCAAAGCCGATGGTAATTCGGGGCTTTTCGTCTTCCGAAGCCGTTTCCCACCATTTGGGAGCCTGGAAGTTATCGAAGATGGCCTGCCGTGGCAGTATGGGACAGGGGGTGTCGCAGATAACGTCGGCGGTGAACTCGTCGACTACCTCGGCATGGAGCGGGCCGTGGAAGCTGGCCGCTCCTTCATGGGTGGGGTCTCCGGCGATGTCCATGCCCAGCTTGAAAGCGGCGGCATTGAAGGGTTCGCCATTGTGGAACTCCACACCCTGGCGCACCTTGAAACGCCAAACGGCTGGAGCGGTTTGTTCCCAACCCTCAATGCCGCTGAGGGGCACGACCTGGAAGGTGTTGCTGTCAATCCAGGTCACCGGGTCACTGGCCAGTTCTTCGCAGACCATGCTGGGTATGTTCCCTTGGCAACCCGGAGTCCAGGGGCCCAGACCGTTGGGCTCCTCCTGGGTCACCAGGATGATTTTGTCTTTGGCGACGACGGCCTCGACGGGAATGGGGGTAAAGGTGGGCTTGACTCGGGCCACGGAGAAGGGAGTTGGTGTTGTCCCGGACGGCTTTGGGGCCACCGTTGGGGTGTCCGCTGCCGCCGCCGAGGTAGCCGCGGGTGGCTGTTCCACCGGGGCCGCAGCCCCGCAGGCCACCACCAGCAGCCAGGTCAAGAGCGCCAACCCCAGCGCCCATCTGCGCCGGGAACCGATAGTGTGATGAATATTTCGCATAATCTTCTATCCTTGTACTACTGAATACATATATATTCACGCAGCTTTGGGGGGTAGCAAGCGCTACTACCTGCTGTATATATGTGCAATATGTAGAGGGTTATATTACCGTTCACTGTGTTTGTCAAGGAAAGGGCCCTGTGGACAGGGCAAACGCATTCTAAAATCGGAGGTTGCGGTTGAACCTTTGTCATTGGGCAACCGACGCAACTCTTGCTTGGAATTTTTCCGAATCTCTCAAGCCGGAGCCGATTCTCGCAAAATATTTCTGCCAATTTGTGGCTTCAAATTAGAATGCGTTTGCCCTGCCCTGTGGAGCCAGGGTCTTTCGATTCTCCGTGTAGGGACAAGTTCGGCCTGGGAGGCAGGCCGCCATCCCCCACCGGCATTCCGGCGGAGGCCGGAATCCAGGGGTGGGGAGCCGGTGCTGGCCGGAGACTTTAGACCCTTTGATCTGCCCAGGGTGACAATCGAAAAACCCTGCACTGGGGAGATGAGACCGCCGTGGGTGGTGAGAGTTGATAAGGTGGCAGGCGACGGCTGGCAAGAGGGAGGGCCAGAGGTGAGGATTACACCCGCCGGTTGGGTTCGGACGAAGGAGAGAGTGTGCCGGGAGCAAAGGAAGGACCGGTCAACTTCCTATGCGTATTGGCGAGACGCGCAAAACGCCGGGCCCCGTCAAACGACGGGGCCCGGCGAAAGGTTCCAGATGTTGGACTGGGGTCTACTGGCTGAAGAACATGGTGTTGGCCCGAATCCGCGGCGCGTAGTGGGGTTCCCACTCCAGGTTCTCCGATAGGGCGTAAATGGTGACTACCAGGAAGTTGGGCACGAAGTGGAAGTCATCGTGCACCCGGTTGGCGAGGGCCTCCATCCGCTGGCGGCGCTCGTCGCCGGTGGGGGTGGCGAGGGCTTCCTCGATCATCATCTCCAGATCTCCGAAGCACACACCGCTGCTGCGGCTGTAACAGCTATTGCGGAGAATAGCCTGCCGGGAGAAGTCCAGGGACTCGGTGGAGGTGGCCGGCCCGGTGATGTGCATGGAGGTGTAGTTGGGCGCGCCAGGCCCCAGGTTGCGGCACTTCTCGTGCAGATCGGCGCCCTCGGCGTTGGCAAAGTCTTCCCGGGTACGCTGGTGTCCGCAGTTGGAGCGTCCGGTGTTGCCGTGCACCGAGGATTCCACCACATGCAGGGAGGCATTGATGCCGACTTCCTTCCAGAAGGTTACCACCGACTCGGCGTATTCTACGTCCTTGGGCACCCGCTGGGAGCGGATGTGGAGCTTGATTTCGTTTTCCGAATCATAACCCGCGCTCGCCAATAGCTCCCGGGCCCGATCCGGGTCGTAGGGGTAGCCGGCGGAGTTCTCCGGGGTGATGCCGACGGTGCCCGTTTGGGCGATGTTGCCGTAGCAGTTGAGCACGTTCGCGAACAAATTGGTCATCAGGCTCTCACAGTCGATGGCCAGGTTCAGGGCCTCCCGGACCTCCCGCTTCCGCAGCTCCGGGTGGTGCACCGTGTCTACGGCGTAAATGTAGGCCTCGTTGTTGGTGCCGGACTTCCACTTGGGCACCAGGTTCCGGTCCTCGAAAGCGATTTCCGCCCAGTCGGCCTCTCCGGTGGCCAGCATACTGGCGCGGACGAAGGGTTCATTGCGCCATACCTGGAATACGTGGTCGATGGTGGGGGCCCGGGAGTAAACGGTGGAGGGATTGGGCTTGTAGTCTTCGTAAGCCTCCAACTCAACCTCTTTGCCGGTACGCCATTCGACGATCCTGTAGGGGCCCAGCCCTACGGTCATGCGTTCTACGTCCTCTTCGGCGGCCTGCTCAAACCAGCCCATGTCTTGGAACTTGGTGAATATGGTGGTGCGGGGCAGGATGGGGCAGGGGGTGCCGCAAACGATGTCCAGAGTCAGGTCATCCACCACCTCACCCCCAATGACACCGTGGAAGCTGAAGTCGTTGGAGTTGTGGTGACCGCTGGTCTCTTCGTCGCCGAAGAAGTCGATCCAGAACTTGGCCTGGGTGGCGTTCCAGGGCGCTCCGTTGTGAAACTTCACATTGTCCCGCAGCTTGAACTGCCACCGGTCGGGAGCCAACTGTTCCCAAGTCTCGATGCCGGTCAGACCCACCACCTGGTAGTCGTTCAGGTCATCGATCCAGGTCAAGGGGTCGCTGGCCATGTCGTCGCAGATGGTGTTCTGGATGTTGCCGCCGCAGTTGGCGCTGGCGGCGCCGATGGTGGTCGGCTCTTCACCGGTCACGATGATGACGGTGTCCTTGGCGCTTTCCACCATCATGGGGGGCATCGTCGGGGCCGGCATCGCCGTCGGCTGACTCTGGGATGACCCCGAAGGGGCGGACGGCGCGGTGGTGGGAGCTATGTCCAGTGCCTGGGGTTGGGCCACCGTCGGCTGGGCCACGGCCTGGGGCGCCTGGGTCGGGGGAGCGGAAGCTCCGCAAGCCACCGCGACTACGGCTACCACCAGGGCCAAGGCCGGTAGCCACCTGCGCCCGAAACTTCCTATAAATTTGGATGTGTTTAACAAGCTAACCTCCTAGTTGCTGCTGCTTGACATAACTGAGACTACCTATTTCGCAATAAGTTACGCGATTTTCCTCCTTTAATAATAATACAAAGACGCCAAAGTTTATAATACATTCCCCTTTCGGTTGTCAATGATTTGCTCTTCTGGAAGCGGGGTTTTTCGATTATTACCACGCTGTTCCCACGGCTCATCATCCCGCCTTCGCGGAGTGCAGGCTCTGAGCTTGTCGAAGGGCTGGCGAATACGCCCTCGGCCTAACAGTCAGGCTGCCATCCCCTACCGTCATTCCGGCGGAGGCCGGAATCCAGGGGTGGGGAGCCGCTGCTGGCCGGAGACTTTAGACCCTTCGGTCCGCTCAGAGCCTGCACTGCGCGAAGGCGGAGTGGTGACAATTGAGAGACCCTGGTAATTCCGGCTTTCCCTTGCTCTTTGTAGCCCACAGTCGTAGAATGGCGGGAAATCAAGCAAGGAGAAACACTATGCCAGAAGTCAGTGGTCCCTTGGCAGGTATACGAGTTATCGACCTGGGACGGCACCAGGCAGGGCCCAGGTGCGCCCAGGTATTGGCCCGTCTAGGTGCGGAAGTAATCAAGGTTGAACGCCTGGGCGGCGAGGAAACCCGCTACCATGCTCCCTGGGTACGCAAGCAGAGCGCCTACTGGGTCCAGTACAACAGCGGGAAGAAGAGCCTGAGCATGGACCTCCGCAAGGAGGAGGGCAAGGAAGCCCTGCGCAAGCTAATCAGCATTTCCGATGTCCTGTTGCAGAACTTCCGCCCCGGCACCATCGACGTGATGGGCTTCGGGTACGATGTCCTCAAGGAGATAAACCCCCGGATAGTTATGGTCAACGTCTCCGCCTACGGCCAGTTCGGGCCCTACCGGGACCAGATTGGCTACGACCCCATCGGACAGACCATGTCCGGCATCGCCATGGTGACCGGTGAAGATGGAATGCCGCCCATCCGGGCCGGCGTACCTATCATCGACCGCACCACCGCCCTGCACGCCGCCATCGGCACCTTGGCCGCCCTGCACGAGCGCCAGACTTCCGGCGAGGGCCAGACCATCGACGTGTGCTTGGCCGACACGGGCTACAGCTACACCGAGATTCCCATCACCGCTTACCACGGCGCGGGCATCGAGCCCCGGCGGGGCGAGTCGGCGGCCCCTCCCAGCGGCACCTACCCCTGCAAGGACGGCTGGGTGCTCATCTCGGCGGGCGACCAGCACCACTGGCACCGGGTGTGTAACGCCCTGGGCCGGCCCGATTGGTTGGAAGACCCCCGGTTCACCACGCGCCACGAGCGGGGGCGGAACGGTGAGGAAATCAACCAAGCCATGCGGTCCTTGCTGGCGGACATGGAGATGAAGGACGCCATCGCCCACTTTACCCAGCACGACGTGGTTGCCGCCCCGGTGAACAGCATCGCCCAAGCGGCTCAGGACCCCCATCCCTGGGAACGCCGGGCCATGGTGGAGGTCCCCGACTTCCTGGCCGGCAGCATCGCCGTCTCCGGCGACTTCTGGCACTTCAGCCGCACCCCGGCCATCGTCGGCTCCGTTCCCCAGGTGGGCGAGCACAACGAAGAGGTCCTCAGCGGGTTGCTGGAATACTCGGAAGAGGAAATTGCCCAGCTTTACGAGAACAACGTCATCGGCAACTTCGACCACTACGACGAGGTGCCGGGTTAAGTAACGGGCTTCTCGCTACCCTGAGCAAAAGCAACGGGGCACGGTTAACCGCGCCCCGTTTTCGTTGCGCCGCCCGGGGCAACCAAGGAGTCGAGGGGAATGGGGCGCCGGCGGCGTCAGTAGCTCAGCATCATCCGCTGGATTTCCGCCGGGTCGGTGGACCGGGTCAGGGCCAGCATCAGCAGGATGCGGGCTTTCTTGGGAGATAGGTTGTCGGCCACGACATACCCGTCTTCCACAAACCGCCGGGTGCGCATCACCCGCCCGTTGCCGGCCTGGGTGCTGATGACTACCGTGGAGCCCCTTTCCCGGGCCTCCCGCAGTCCGCCCATGAACTTGGAGGGAGAGCCGCCGCTGCCCAGCCCGGCGGCGACGATGCCGGGCACTCCGGCTTCGGCCAATGCTTTGGGCACCAGCCCGTCGGCCCCGGCGTAGGCGTAGGCGATGTCCACCCGGGGGAGGCGGTCCAGTCCGGCCACGTCGAACTCGGTATCCAGGGTGTGAGCCCTGGTGGGGGTGCGGTAGTACACCACATCGTCGTCGGAGTCGGCGTAACCCAGTAATCCCAGTTCGTTGGACCGGAAGGTCTCCAGGCGGTAGCTGTTGGTCTTGGTCACGTCCCGAGACGCCTGAATCTCGTTGTTCAGGACCGTCAGCGTGCCCCGTCCCGCCGACTGGGGGGCCGCCGCCACCCGCACGCAGTCCAGCAGGTTAACGTCGGCGTCGGTGCCCAAACCGCTGGCCGGTCGCATGGCCCCGGTGACCACCACCGGCTTATGGCTCTTGACCGTGAGGTTCAGGAAGTAGGCGGTCTCCTCCAGGGTGGCCGTGCCGTGGGTGATGGCCACTCCGGCGGCCTGGGGGTCCTGTTGGAATATCTGGTTGACTCGCTGCGCCAACTGCAACCAGTGCTCCGGCAATACCTCGGTGCTTCCCACATTCAGCAGTTGCTCCGCCTTAACTTCCGCGAACTGTTGGACTTCGGGCACCCGTTCCAGCATCTGCTCGATGGTGAGGTGGTTGTTCTGGTAGCTATAGTTGATGTAGTCGGTCCGGGAGTCTCCCACGAAAGAGATGGTGCCCCCGGTGCCGATGAGGTATACCCGGGGTTTTGCGTTATCTACCACGGAGAGCGGCCTCCTTGAAGCCCAATAAAGCCCTGTTCTCGCCCAGGGCTGGCGTTGGGCTGTTTCCAATGTGCAGTCATTCTACTACCAACCCGGCCCGGGCGTAATCAGGCCGAGGTCTGGGACGGGCCGAAGGTCGGCAGGGTCTTGAGATTGTGGCCTCTCCACCTCGGTAAGACAGATTCTGAACGTAGCGAAGGGCCTGAGTCCCTGTTCGGCGCCAGCGGCCCACCCCTGGATTCCGGCCTCTGCCGGAAAGACGGTGGGCGTAATGGCCGGCCATTTAGGGGGAACTTGCCGTTGCCGGCATAATCGAAAGCCCCAGGGAAGGTCCAGGGCTATTGCATTTGGTTGGATTGCAAGGGGCCCGTCATTCCCGCGAAAGCGGGAATCAAGTTCCCCGATTCAACAATTCCATCAACGTATGGGCCAGTTCACCGGGCATGGACTCCGGCCACGTTGTGGAACCGGGCCGGCTCTTCGATGGAATGGCGGTAGGCTCGGACCAAATGCGATTGCCCTGTGCGAAGGTCGGTTTTGCATTTTCCCAGCCGCTCATTTAATATATGGTATGAGCTTATGCCATCGGAAGTGGCTGTAGCAAGGGGCAGTTATGGGAAATAACCGGTTGCTTAGAAACAGCTTGGTTTACCTGCTGATAATCATCGGGGTTGTCGTCATCTTCTATACCCTGATTCCAACCTTCGGGGCCAGTAACGAACTGGCCTTAACCGAAGTTATCACCAAGGCCAAGAACCAGGAAATTAGCGAGATCGTCGTTGACGGCGAAAAGCTGACCATCATACCCCGGGTCACCGGCGGCAACAGCGCCACCCAATACACCAGCCGAATCGGTCGGGAGACCGACCTCATGAACCTGCTGGTCAACAATGGCGTGGCCATCGGCCCCAGCGGGGTGCAGGTCAAGTTCAAGAGTCGTGGGGGTCTGGGCAGCTTCTTCGGCATTCTGCTGAACTTCCTGCCTCTCATCTTTTTCGGCGGCCTCATCCTGTTCATGATGCGCCAGGCCCAGGGGAGCAATAACCAGACCCTGAGCTTTGGCCGCAGCCGCGCCAGAATGTTGCCCTTCAACCGACCTACCGTCACCTTTGACGACGTGGCCGGGGTGGATGAGCCCAAGGCTGAGCTGGAAGAGGTCGTGGAGTTCCTCAAGTACCCGGAGCGGTTCCTGTCTCTGGGCGCTCGGATTCCCAAAGGTGTGCTGCTGGTTGGCCCTCCCGGTACGGGCAAGACCCTACTGGCCCGGGCCGTGGCCGGAGAGGCGGGAGTCCCCTTCTTCCACATCAGCGGCAGTGAATTCGTCGAAATGTTTGTGGGTGTCGGAGCGGCGCGGGTGCGGGACCTGTTCGACCAGGCCAAGCGCAACTCTCCCTGTATTGTCTTCGTGGACGAGATTGATGCCGTGGGCCGCCACCGGGGGGCCGGTTTGGGTGGGGGTCACGACGAGCGGGAGCAGACCCTGAACCAGATTCTGGTGGAGATGGACGGTTTCGAGACCAACACCAATATCATCGTCCTCGCCGCCACCAACCGCCCGGACATCCTGGACCCGGCCCTGCTGCGTCCGGGACGCTTCGACCGCCGGGTTACCCTGGACGTGCCCGACGTTGCCGGTAGGCAGGCCATCCTCAAGGTGCACAGCGCCGGCAAGCCCCTGGCCCCGGAAATAAATCTGGAAGTGCTGGCCAAGGAAACCCCCGGGTTCAGCGGCGCTGACCTGTCCAACTTGGTCAACGAGGCCGCCATTCTGGCCGCCCGGAGGAACAAGAAGAGCATCTTCATGTCCGAGTTCGAGGAGGCGGTGGAGCGGGTGGTTGCCGGCCCGGAGCGAAAGAGCCGGGTTATCAACCCCCGGGAAAAGGAAATGACCGCCTACCACGAAGCCGGGCACGCCCTGGTAGCCTGGATGTTGCCCCACGCCGACCGGGTGCACAAGATTTCTATCGTGTCCCGGGGCAACATGGGCGGGCATACCACCCTGCTTCCCGAGGAAGACCGCTATCTGTGGACCAAGAACCAGTTCGAGGACATGCTGTCCGTCACCATGGGCGGACGGGTGGCCGAGGAGCAGATTTTTGACGAGGTTACCACCGGCGCCAGCAATGACATCGAGCGGGCCACCAAGATAGCCCTCAGCATGATTAAGCGCTACGGCATGAGCCAGTCCCTGGGGCCGCGCACCTTCGGCAAGCGCGAAGAGTTGGTATTCCTGGGCCGTGAAATCAACGAAGAACGGGACTACGGCGACAAGGTAGCCGAGGAGATTGACCAGGAAGTCAAGGTGTTGATTAACCGGGCCTATCACCGGGCCCAGGAAATTCTCACCGAGAACAAGTCTAAGCTGGTCCAGGTTTCCGAGTACCTGATAATGCACGAAGCGGTTTCCGGCGAGGAATTGAACCGCCTGTTCAACATGGACGAGTCCGGCGGGGATGCGGAGTCGCCGGCGGTGCCCCAGGAACCGCCGCCCTACGCCCCCAAGCCCGACCAGCAGCGTCCGGTGCCCCAGCCGTCGCCCTCGCCCTCGCCCTCGCTTTCCAGCTTTAACGAGCCGTTACCCCCGGCAGGCTGAAGCTGCTATGACGGTTACACGATGATTAGTGGGGTCTCGTAACGTGGCCCCATGAGTGCCTTCCCTGGCTGCGCTTGGGCAGAGTCTGCGCCAATGCATAATAGGGTGTTTCAGGAGTCCCCTGCTTACGTGGGGTCGGGATCTCTAGCCCCGCAAGGGGAGAAGGGAGCTTGCCCGCGCCTTGGAGTTACGTCATGGGACTATCGACTTTGAAATCGTCTTTGCTATTGGGCATACTGGCGGCGCTGGTTAGCTTGGCCTGTGGAGATGGAGGGGCCAAGGCGCCAACTTCACGGGTTGAGGCGCCGGAAGTGGCTGCCTCCGCTTCCGGCGAGCCGTTCAGAATCGGCGTGATGGAGTCGCTCACTGGCTCCGGGGAGACGTATGGCAACGTGGCCGTGCGTGCCAAGCAGATGGCGGCGGACGAGATCAATGCCGCCGGCGGCGTCAACGGGCGGATGTTGGAACTGGTGGTAGAAGACTCGAAATGCAACGCTCAAGACGCCATTACCGCTTACAACAAGCTGACCGACGTGGATAGGGTGAAAATCATCCTCGGCACGTCTTGCAGCGGTGCCATGCTCGGTGCGGCTCCCTTGGCGGAGGCGGATGGGGTGATTCTGTTCTCCGGGCTGGCCAGCAATCCGGATATTGCCCACGCTGGCGACTATATCTTCCGCACCCAGATTAGCGACATCCAGGTGGGCATCGACACCGGCAACGCTATGTGGGCCGACGGGGTGCGCCGATTGGCTACCATCTCAGAGGCTACCGACTACGCTGAGGGCGTGAGCCGGGCAACGGTCGTGCAGTTCGAGAAGCGGGGCGGTCAGGTGGTGGCAGTGGAGCGATACGTGTCGGATGTCACTGACTTCAGGTCGCAGTTGGCTAAACTGCTCAGCGAGAATCCGGAGGCGCTCCACGTAGCGCCTCAGTCTGAATTCGCGGGAGGGACCATCGTCAAGCAGGCTCGGGAACTTGGCTATGAAGGCCCAATCTACGCGGAAGCTGTCACTGTGGGGACTATCGCCCTGGAGGTTGCCGGTGATGTGGCAACCGGAATGAAGGCCATCACCGCGGTCCCGGACCCGGCCAATGAAAAGGCCCAGGAAGTTCTTGCCAACTTCAGAGAACGCTACGACTACATCACCTTGCCCTGGCATCTGGGGTCGGCGTACGACGACGTCTACATTGCCGCCGAGTGCCTGAAGCAGACGGACGATGATCAGGATGCGGACGGATTCAGGGACTGTATGTACGGCATCACCTGGAGCGGTGCAATTGGAGACAACTACAGTTTTGACTCGGACGGCGAGGTCGTCGGTCTCTCCAGGGTGGTCGTGGAGGTCCTGCCCGCAGCCGAGCGAACCGAAGACAAAAAATACAAGGTGCTGGGGCCGGCGCCGTCCGAGTAGAGCCTGTTACATCGCGGTTTCGGGCGGCATTTGCCCCGGGTCTCGTGATTGCCGGGTCGCTAGGTATGGCAGGGGCCTTGGTGAGCCGGGGCAGCCGCATTTTAGGCAGTCCTACCTGTTGATAAGAACATCCCCGAGATGCCTCTTTTGGGGAGTCCCACTCAGAAGTAAATGGGCCAGAACGGGAGCAATGTAGCAATCCAAGCACTACCCCTACTGGGACAAGCTTGCCCGTTTTGGTCAATACCCCTCTTACTGACTGATACGTGAGTCGATATCTAAACCAACGCCTTCCGTCATTACCATGAAAATGCCCATCCCGTCTTTCCCGCGAAAGCGGGAATCCAGCAGGGTTATAGGGAACCCATCCGAGTTCAGCAAATTGTTCACGCATCAGTAAGTGCGATTGCCTTGCCGTCGTCGGCCAGCCGGGTTGCGCCCGCCTATGGCCGTAGTATACAGAGAATCCGGAGCTACCTTCGCCTATTAACGTCCCATGAGGAGAGAACGCCATGCGGCAGAACACCTTGAAAGAGAAACTGAACGCCGGAAAAGCCGTTTTTGGGGTAATGATTACCTTCCCCTCGGCCCCGGTGGTGGAAATGCTGGGACACCTGGGGTTCGACTGGGTGTTGATTGACAACGAGCACGGTTCGATTACCGTGGAAAACTCCGAGGACCTGGTTCGGGCCGCCGAGCTCAGCGGCATCGCCCCCATCGTGAGGCCGGTGGGGAACAGGCCGGAGATAATCGCTCCCTTCCTGGACCGGGGAGCATGGGGCGTCCAGGTCCCTCACGTCAATACCGCTGAGGAAGCCCGGGCCGCCGTGGACTCGGTCAAGTATTACCCGGAAGGACACCGGGGCATCTTCAGCCGGAGCCGTCCGGCCAACTACGGCTTCTCCGGTTCTACCGGGGACTACGTCCAGGACGCCAACGCCAACACCCTGGTCTGCCTGATGCTGGAAGAGGTGGAGGCCATTGACAACCTGGGCGAACTGGTGACCGTGGATGGAGTCGACGTTTTCTTCATCGGCTCCGGAGACCTGTCCCAGTCCATGGGCTACCCCGGACAGCAGACCCATCCCGATGTGCAGGAGCAGATGGAGAAGGGTGTAAAGATTATCCGCGACGCCGGACGCATTGCCGGGGTAAGCTGCCCTGATTCCTACGTGCCCAAGTTCCTGGACCTGGGGGTCCAATATTTCCACGGCAATGTGGGCACCCTGTTGCAGACTTCCAGCGAGGCTTACCTGGATACCATGCGCGCCTCGGCGGCCAGCGCCGGGCTGTAAACCGGCGGCGCACCCAAAGGGGAGGCCCCGGGGATGGGAGTAGGCAAGTCCCGGTGCGCCTACCCCTTCAGGTTAAGGATGGAAACGGTGACAAGACCATGCTAGAGCACATGGGTCTACGCTGGGGCTACGTTTTCCTTCGGACCTCGTCCCACCTCGCCAACGAGGAGATGAGTAGCCTGATGATGGAGGCTACCGAGATGTACTTGTTGGGCGAGGAAGAACGCAAGGTAAAGAGCGATCAATTCGAGGGCAGGCTTTATACGGAACGCCGTTACGAAATACTGGGCGAGTTCGGCGGACAACGCTTCGACGCCGACCTGGATACCATCTATGGGACGGATAAAGCTGCCTTCATCGTCAACGAGCAGACCGGGGGCGGTGGAGTCGGCCCGTCCCGTAACTGAGTTGATGCGGGCGATTCAGCGGGCGGGCTGTTGCCGCCGGTTGTACTCCCCGTTCCCCGGCAGGGTGCTGGTTAGCGTATTTGTGCTAACTGCTGGTCTTTGTCGGCTTGAAAATGCCAACTATTTGGCGGAATCATTCATAAGCGCTGGCGATGTGAATATGTAACAGCTATATTATGCTGATAATTCCTGAAAGACGGAATATCGTTAGGTCAGACCAATTTACGATTGCGTAGTATATGTGGCATAACTTAACGATAAGCGTGAAATTGTTGGCATAATAAGCTGCAACCCCGCTAACATCAGCTTCTATTAGACGTATTCGGAATATGTTGAAGTTACGTACCCAAAGGTTGCAATTAGGTATTCTCGGGTATATAGTGAACTAGGCCAAGTTAGGTTACCCAAGTCAGCTACTTCCGTGATTTCCCAAAGGGTCATTGCATCCAGGCACTGGTTGACCTACTGAGCCAAACATCAACCGACTCAAGGAGGTCGACCAGTGGCACTATCAGACAGGACTCTCGTATGCGTAGATTGCGGCGGGGAGTTCACCTTTACTGTAGGCGAGCAGGAGTTCTTCAACTCTCGCGGGTTCGTTAACGACCCCAAACGCTGCCAGCCTTGCCGTTCTTCCCGGCGCTCCGAGCAGCGCTCGGGAGGTTTTGACGGCGCCCCCCGGGAGATGCACCCCATCGTTTGCGCCGAGTGCGGCAACGAGGCAATGGTGCCCTTCCGCCCCAGGGGAGACCGCCCGGTTTACTGTAGCGATTGCTTCAGCAATATCCGTAACACTCCCCAGTATTAGCCCCCGACCCGGATAACCATTTGAGGGCTGGCCCCTGACCCGGTGCCAGCCCTCCAGTTTACCCATCTAGTCCCACTCCACCACCGCCACCCAACCCGGGTGGCGGTACTTCCTACAGTGCCACGCGCATTTTCTCCTCTGGTTGAATCCGCCCCCACCACCCGGCTACAATGGCCTAAGTTTTCGTCTCGGCTTGCATCAACCCAGCATTCTTAGTATCTCCACCATCCGCACCGGGAGATCGGCATGAAGTTCAAAGACCTGTCAGAGTTCGTTGCTTTCCTGGAACAGCGCGGAGAATTACGTCGCGTGCAAGCCCAGGTTAGCTGCGAGTTGGAAATTACCGAAATCGCCGATCGCACCATCAAGAAGGGTGGCCCGGCCCTGCTGTTTGAGCGGGTGTCAGGGTACGACATGCCGGTGCTTATAAACATGTACGGCACCCAGCAGCGCATGGCCTGGGCCCTGGGCGTGGACCGTCTGGATGATTTGGTGGAGCGCCTACAGGGGCTGCTAGGACTGATGCAGGGGCCACCTCAAGGGCTGGTTAACAAGCTGCGAGCACTGGGCCGAGTGGTGCAATTGGGCTCCTTCCAACCCAGGACGGTGAGCGACGCCCCTTGCCAGGAAGTTGTCCTGCAGGGTGAAGACGTGGACCTGTTCCAGCTACCCATCCTGAAGTGTTGGCCCCTGGATGGCGGGCAGTACATCACCCTGCCCTTGGTGATTACCAAGGACCCCCAGACCGGAGTGCAGAATTACGGCACCTACCGGATGCAGGTCTACGACTCCCGCACCACCGGAATGCATTGGCAGACCCACAAGGTGGGCGCCCACCATTACCGGCTGTACCAGGAGCGGGAATCTTCGTCCCTGGAGGTGGCCGTGGCCCTAGGCGGCGACCCGGCTACCATTTGGACCGGGTCGGCCCCCCTCCCGCCCGACATGGACGAAATGGCCGTGGCCGGGTTCATCCGGGAGGAAGGAGTGGAGTTGGTCCGGGCCAAGACGGTGGACTTGATGGTGCCGGCCCAGGCGGAAATCGTGCTGGAGGGGTACGTGATTCCCGGTGAAGAGCGGCAGGAGGGACCCTTCGGCGACCACACCGGCTACTACTCCATGGAGGACGAATATCCGGTGTTCCACGTTACGACGATTACCCGTCGGCGCAACCCCATTTATCCGGCGACCATCGTGGGGCGGCCTCCCATGGAAGACTACTACATGGGCAAGGTGACGGAACGCATATTCATGCCCATGATTAAGCTGATACTGCCCGAGGTGGTGGACATAAACATGCCCGCCGAGGGGGTGTTCCACAACCTGGTCCTGGTGTCCATCAGGAAGGAGTACCCCGGGCAGGCGCGAAAGGTCATGTACGGCCTGTGGGGACTGGGGTTGATGAGCCTGGCCAAGACCATTGTGGTGGTGGACCACTTCGTGGACGTGCAAAATCCCTCGGAAGTGGCCTGGCGGGTAGCCAACAACATCAACCCGGACCGGGACCTGGTGGTGGTAAACGGCCCCCTGGACGACCTGGACGTGGCCACGCCCACACCCAAGTTTGGGGGCAAGCTGGGCATCGACGCCACCCAGAAGGGTCCCCTGGAGGGGTATCCCGGCCAGTGGCCCCCGGACATCGAGATGTCCGCCGAAGTCCGAAATCTGGTGGACCGCCGCTGGGCTGAGTATGGTATTTAGGTCTTTGCCGCCTCGGAGAAGGGGGAGTTGCCCGTCGGCTGGAAGCGTGTCGCGGACCCAAAGCCCACGGTCATCGGCGACGCCTCTTTTGGGTGAGGGGCGGCCCGCTATGTTTAGCGATTCGTACAAGGACCGGTGACATGCGCGCCGAAATTCTGCCCTCCGGGGTAAAAGTAATCATCGGCAAGGGACCGCTCTACCTCAGCTCCATCCGAATTTGGGAGGCCCTCTTCGCCCTGCCCTTCGGATACATCGGCATGGTGCTGGCTGCCGACGGATGGCCCGGTTGGCACGCCCTTATCTGGATAACCCTGGCGATGCTGGGCATCCGCACCGTCGCCATGTCCGCCAACCGGCTGATTAACGCCAAGGAGGACGCCTCCAATCCCCGCACCCTCAGCCGTCACCTGCCCCAGGGGTTGCTGAAGCCCGCCGAAGTCATGGGAATGATACTGGTGTCCGGCGTCATCTTCCTGGTATCTGCCTATCAGCTCAACACGCTGGCCCTGGCCCTGGCGCCGGTGGCCGCCGTCTACGTGGTACTCTACTCCTACGCCAAGTATTACACCTGGCTCTGTAGTTTCATGCTGGGTTGGGCCCTGGCCATGGCCCCGGCAGGGGCCTGGGTGGGGGTAACCGGCAGCCTCGACCTTCCGGCGGTGCTGCTGGCTTTCGCCGTGGCCATGTGGGCCGGCGGCTTCGAGGTAATCTACGGCTGTACCGACTATGACTTCGATAGGGAGTACGGCGTTCACTCGGCGGCCCGCCGCTTCGGCATTGCCGGCGCACTGTGGATTACCCGGGGTATGCACTCCCTGGCGGCGGTGGCCCTGCTGCTCCTGGGGCTGTGGTTGGAGTTGAATTTCTTTTACTTCATCGGTTGGGCCATTGCCGTGGCGCTGCTAATATACGAGAATAGCCTGGTGAAGCCCAATGACCTGTCGAAATTGAACGTAGCCTTCTTCCGGGTGAACAGCTACATCTCGGTGCAACTGCTGGTGTTCACCATCCTGGCGGTGGTGCTGTAGCTTGGTGTCGTCCAACGCATCCCCCATGAGGCCCGTGATAGTCGGCATTTCCGGGGCCAGCGGAGCGGCGCTAGCGCGGCGCACCGTCAATGAATTGCTGGTCCGGGACGTTCCCACCATTGCCGTTTGCTCCAACGCTGCCCGGCTGGTCTGGCAAGAGGAGTTGGAAGAGTCCTTCAACGACAGTCTGGCCCGGTGGCGGGAGCACCCCCATTTCGCCCACCACGCCATCGGCGAGCTGGCGGTCCCCATTGCCAGCGGCACCTATCCCACCACCGGCATGGTGGTAGTCCCCGGCAGCATGAACAGCATCGCCGCCATCGCCCACGGCCTGTCCCACAACCTGTTGCTGCGGGCCGCCGACGTTTGCCTGAAGGAGCGGCGGCGGCTGGTGCTGGTGCCCCGGGAAACTCCCCTCCACAGCATCCACCTGGAAAACCTGCTGACCCTGTCCCGCATGGGCGCGGTTGTCTTGCCGCCGGAACCCGCCTTCTACCTGAAGCCCAAGAATATCGACGATATAGTCAGCTTCACCGTGGCCCGAGTGTTGGTGGCCCTGGGCGTGGATGAAGACCTCCCCAGAGAGTTTCAGTACCGGGATAAGTAAGGAGATATGAGTGGGTATAATTTACATTGAAGGAACGGCCAGAGGGCCGACGGGGACGGAAGAGGACGTTAACTTTCTCGTGGACAGTGGCGCCCAATACTCCCTCTTGCCCCAGACGGTTTGGGAGTCTCTGGGGTTGGGGCCCCGGCGGGAGCAGAGCTTTGTACTGGCTGATGGCACCCGGGTGCGGCGTCGGGTGTCTGAGTGCTACTTGGTTTTGCCCCAGGGTGAAACGCACACGCCGGTAATTTTGGGGGAGCCCGGCGACGACCAAGCATTACTGGGTGTGGTCACTCTGGAAGAACTGGCCCTGGTGCTCAACCCCTTCAACCGTACCCTCCAACCCATGCGGATGCTGCTCTGAGGATATGACCCAACTTCAAGGCGAGGCCAAACGTCACTACGTGGCCGACCTTTTCGCCCGCATTGCCCCTCGCTACGACCTGATGAATAACCTGATGACCCTGGGAATGCATCGGCGTTGGAAGCGAAGGACCGCTCGGCGCACCGCCCAGGGACTGACCGGAGCGGCACTGGACATCGCCACCGGCACTGGAGACCTGGTATTCAATTTGGCGAAGCACCCCAACGTCGGCCGCGCCGTCGGCGTGGACCTGCTGCCGGAGATGTTGGCTATCGGTCGGTCCAAGGTAGACGGACGGGCCGAGCTTGCCAAGACTACTCTGGTACTGGGAGATGCGCTGGCCCTGCCTTTTCCAGACGAAAGCTTTTGCTGCGCCACCGCCGGTTTCAGCCTCCGCAACATGCCCGACCTGGGCCAGGCCCTGGCGGAGATGGCCCGGGTAGTCCGCCCGGGCGGGCGGGTCACAACCCTGGAGCTTACCCCGCTTCGGTCGGGGGTCAGGGCACGGCTCTTCCGCCCCTACTTTCACCTGCTGGTGCCCCTGATGGGAAGGGCTATTGCCGGTGACCAAGCCGCCTACACTTATCTGCCCCAGTCGGTGGACTACTTCCCCGACGCCCCGGCTTTGGCCCGCATGTACCAGGAGAGCGGCCTGGTTGAAGTGGGGTATGAATTGCTGGGATTCGGCACCGTCGCGCTGCATTGGGGCAGCAAACCTGAACTCTAGTGCCAGGATATAGGCCCTGTCCAGGGGGAATGGGTCCTAACTCCCACGGCGTGGGGCCGCCGGAACGATGAAGTCGAGACAAATAGTGCTCCCACTTGTTCCCCTGGTGTGATTGGGATACACTAGCAGGGCTCGACAACGGGCTGGCTTCGTCAAGCCACGAAACTGAATTTCCAGTGACAGAAATGAGCTCAATTTTCGACAAATTAGAACCCGTGTTGCGTCGCAACCGCGAGATAGAAGAAAGCATGGCCCAGCCCGAAATTGCCACCAACTTCGAGAAGATTCAGGAGTTGGCCAAGGAACGGGCCTCCCTTGAAGAGTTGGTAGACATAGGCCGGCAATACGGTATATTGGTTAACGAACAGGAAGACCTGAAATCGTTGGTGGAGGAGGGGGGCGACCCCGAGTTGGTGGCCATGGCGCGGGAGGAGTTGGAGTCCTCCGAGCAACAGATTGAAAGGTTGGCCCAGTTACTGCAAGTGGCCCTGTTGCCCAAAGACCCCAACGACGAGAGAGACGTAATTGTCGAAATTCGGTCTGGCACCGGCGGCCAGGAGGCTAGCCTTTTCGCCGGCGACCTGTTCCGTATGTACACCAGGTATGCCCAGTTGCAGAACTGGCAGGTGGACGTGATGGACTCCAACCCCTCGGATCTGGGAGGCTTCAACAAGATAGTCTTTGAAATCCAGGGTAAGGGCGCTTTCAGCCGTCTCAAGTATGAGCGGGGCGTCCACCGGGTCCAGAGGGTGCCCGAGACCGAGGCCCAGGGACGCATCCACACCTCCACCGCTACGGTGGCGGTGCTGCCCCAGGCCGACGAGGTGGAAGTCAACATCAACCCGGACGAACTGCGCATCGACATCTTCCACGCCGGCGGCCACGGGGGCCAGAACGTCAACAAAGTAGCTACCGCCGTCCGCATTGTCCACGAGCCCACGGGCCTCGTGGTGGTCTGCCAGGACGAACGCTCCCAGCATAAGAACAAGCAGCGGGCCATGTCCATGTTGCGGGCCCGCCTGTTCGAGGCAGAGCAGGAACGCCACGACGCTGAGATTACCCAGAACCGCCGCTCCCAAGTGGGCAACGCCGAGCGGTCGGAGAAGATTCGCACCTACAACTATCCCCAGGACCGCATTACCGACCACCGCATATCCTCCAGCTTCCACGGCATACCCAGGGTGCTGGCCGGAGAGTTGCACCATATAATAGACGCCTTGGTCTCTCAGGAAGAGTCCCAATTGCTGGAAGAGGTCATGGTCTAGTCCGGGGCTATGGCAACCCTGCGGGAAGTAGTCCAACAGACCCATCAGACCCTGGAGGCATCCGATATTCCCGACGCCCGGCTGGAGGCGGAGGTAATGGTGATGAACGTGATGCGGATGTTTCGCCAGGACCTCTTCTCCCAGCAGGAGACGGAGGTCGGCCCCCAGCAGGAGCAGCAGTTGGCCGAGATAATGGCGCGGCGGCTGCAACGCGAGCCCTTGGCCTACATCCTGGGCTACCGTGAGTTTTACGGCATCAACCTGCTGGTCAACTCTGACGTTCTGATTCCCCGGCCCGAGACCGAGTCCCTGGTGGAACATGCCCTGTTCATGGCGTTGATGGGCATGGAAACCCGAGAGTTGGTCATCGCCGATGTGGGGACGGGTACCGGGGCCATTGCCATCAACCTGGCAATCCACCTGCCAGCAGCCCGCATCTACGCCATCGACACCGCCGACCAGGTGCTGGACGTGGCGGCCTACAACATCCGGGCCCACAACGTTGCCGACCGGGTCACCCTGCTACAGGGCCACCTGCTGGAGCCGCTGCCCGAGCCGGTTGACCTGATAGTAGCCAATCTGCCCTACATTCCCACCGCGCGCATTCCCACCCTACAGCCGGAAATTCAGTGGGAGCCGGCGCAGGCCCTGGACGGCGGACCCGAGGGGCTGGACCTCATCGGCGAACTGTTGCGCCAGTCGCCGGAGAAGCTGAAGGAGCAGGGCACCATAGTGTTGGAGCTGGACCCGGAGCAGGTCCCGCCGGTGCAGGAGTTGGCTCGACAGCTCTTCCCGGAAGCGGAAACCGGCGTGGAGAGAGACCTGGCCGGGCTGGACCGCATATTCTTCATCAGCCGGGGCCTGGGGCAGTATTAGGATGTCCTGGAAACCCTGAAAGGGGTGCCACGCCCGCGCCGCCCTGGAACCTACGTGAGCAGGAATTAGGCAATCCAAAGCTAGTGGAGGACTCATCCAGGGCCAACCCCTTCGCCTCGCTTTAAGTTACAATAAGGTCAAACTTTCCGCTCTCTGAGGCCGCAGCAATGACTAACCCCAGAATAAAATTCACGGTCAAAGACTACATGGCGACGCCCGACGACCAGCGTTACCAATTATTGGACGGAGAGCTAATCGTGGCCCCAGCTCCTACGACCAGGCACCAGAGAATCTCGCGAAAATTGGTCCAGGTTTTGGACGAATTTGTAACTGACAGTAGAATGGGCGAAGTGCTTTATTCCCCCACCGATGTATTCTTTACCGAAAATGACGTTGCCCAGCCGGACATCCTCTTCGTGTCCAACGCCCGCTCCAACATTATCACCGCCCCCAATATTCAGGGCGCGCCCGACCTGGTTGTAGAAATCCTCTCCCCGGGCACCGCCGCTTATGATCGGGGTTACAAACGCGGCCTCTACGGTCGGCATGGGGTCTTGGAGTATTGGCTGGTTGACCCGGACGCCAACAGCGTTGAAGTGTTGGCGCTGGGGGAGACCGGCCTCACCACCGCTGGCACGTACAATCAGGACGGCGTTTTGAGCTCTCCCTTGCTGGCCGGTCTGTCCGTTGACCTGGGACCCATCTTCGCCACGTAGCCCCGAACATCCGCACTGCTCCACGCCACGGTCGTCTACGGCCAACAAAAAAGGGCCCCGGGATAAACCCAGGGCCTTCCGCCTAAAGTCTTATTGGGTAGAGTTACCAGAGATTACAACCTGGCCCGCTTCGCTTACACCCCGCTTATTTCCAGCGTCCATACCTGGCTGGCGTCCAGGTCCGCCACCCGTATCTGGTGGTTGTTGGTGTCTGCGATGTACAGCTTGCCGTTGCCGAAGCTCAGACCGCAAGGCTCGGAGAACTGGGCTTCCTTCCCAGGCCCGTCTTGATGTCCGGCTAGGCCGCTGCCCAGAACCGTCTGCACACTGCGGGTCATGGGCAATACCCGCTTAATCTTGTGGTTGTAAGTATCGGCGATGTAAATTGTGCCCTCGCGCTGGGCAATGCCAATGGGGTGCTGTAGGCGTACCCGGTGGTCTGCGCCGTCCACGTCACCGAACTCGAACAATCCCAGGCCCACTATGGTTCCCACCCGCCCGGTGGGGCTGATGTCTACGGTGCGCACCGAACTGGTCTCGCTATCGACGAAGTACAACTTGGCGCCGTCGGTGGTGATGCCGCTGGGCTGGGCCAGGAGCGCCCGGGTCAGCGGCCCATCTTCGATGCTTTCCCCGCCGCTGCCGGCGAAGCGGCTAACCATGCCGTCTCTCAGGTTCAACGACCATAGCTGGTGTAGGCCGGCCATGGCGATGTACAGGACTCCCTGATGCAAGGCCAGGTCGAAGGGAGAGTTTAGCTCCATGCTCGTGCCCGGCCCCCAACCCTCGCGCTGATGGCCCTGCTTGCCATTTCCGGCGATGGTTTCCACCCGCTTGCCAGACAGGTCTACCATCCGAATGGCGTGGTTCTCGGCGTCGGCCACGTACAGGGTATCGCCATCCAGGGCCATGCCCTGGGGGTGGTTCAGGGTAGCGGTGGCGAAGCTGCCGTCGTCCAGGCCCACCTCGCCCGAGCCGATTACCTGTTTTACCTGTCCCTCTAGGGATGTGACCAGGATGCGATTGTGGTTGGTATCGGCGATGAACAGCCGGTCGCCTGGGCCGTCGGCCAATACCTTGCCGGGGAAGGACAAAGTCGATTCCGGCGCGGCGTCGGCCACGAAGTGCAACGAGGTGCGGTCCAGCAGGCCCTTGGCGTCAAACTCGGTCACCATTCGGGTCAACAGGTCGTCGAAAGCCTCGTAGGGCAACTCTCCCTCGTGCTTGCCGATGACCTTGCCCTCCGGGTCGATGAACATAATGGTAGGCCAAGCCCGACAGGCGTACTGCTGCCACACCCTAAACTCCGAGTCGTTGACCACCGGGTGCTGCAACTCGCATCTTTGCACCGCCTTGTACAGGTTGTCCTTCTCCTTCTCGTTGGGGAACTTGGCCGAATGGACCCCGATGACGGCCAACTCGTTGGCGAACTTCTCTTCTAGCTTCCGCAACTGCGGAAAGATGTGCATACAGTTAATTCAACAATAGGTCCAGAAGTCCAGCACTACAATCTTGCCCCGCAACTCCTGCATGGATACGGGACGGTCGGTATTCACCCACTCCATCCCCGGAGGAAACTCTGGGGCGTTGGTCTTGCCCTCGAAGGACCTGCTAGTCATTTTCGCCTCTCTTTCCTTGTACTAGATGAACTTCCACGTCAGTGGTCAGCCAGCGCCTACTTAATTTCGGGGGAAATGGTTATTGAGTTATTCCTAGAATCAGGACGGGTATATCTATATCCGCTTCCCCACGATGCTGGAGATCCCATGCAATCTGCTCAAAATAGGACATGCCGGTAGACATTTCAGCAGCAAACTCACTGGCTGGCACGATTTCTACACCCACATTTATAAACCCGAGTTTGGAAAAGATGGTCATTTTGGCGCATACGTTGTAAACCATAAAGGCATATTTGCCAAACTGAACTTCTACACCCAAGCCATCTTTTAGGAAATCCATTTCTCGATATGGCCGTCGCATAGATGAGTTTGAGTTGTATCCCTCAATGTAATATTCTTGGGAATATTCACATGGAACCCTCTGTGTTGTCCACCCAAGTTGCTTAAACTCTCGCTTGAAGGCATTGTTAAGCGATACCGGATTAAACAGCATTCGCCCTGGCATGGTCTTTTCACGACTAACCTTAGTCTTGTGGGGCTAGGGAATCAACGGAGTCTATTACTTGATAGATTTCTGCTAACCGAGGTCTATATTCCTCAGAAATAACCTTCTCTCCATTCTTGAACGAATATCTACCAACCACTCTCAAAGTTGACTCCCTACCCGGAGTTAGCCCATTCCATTGGAATCTGGGCTACCTTTTCTCGACCAGTAGGTTGGTGAACTGGGGTTCCTAATTTCCTCATTTTCAGACACCCAGCGTAGAAATCATTGATTCGCTGTGTTGCAATCTTAATATAATCTTCCTCCCGGTCACACCCTACTACCCTCCTATTGTGCATCAAACCACCAATGAGGGTAGATCCAACTCCGGCGTAAGGGTCTAGTACCCAATCATCTTCTTTAGTCAGGGCAAGAACACAGCGTTCCACAAGTTCAATCGGGAACTGGCAAGGATGAATAGTCTTCTCCGGGTGGTTAGCCTTTACATTTGGTATCTCCCAAACCTCAGAGTTCCATTCCTCCTCTACAAATACCCACAAATCTGAAGGATTCGCGCCAAGAGGATTCCCCGATGGCTTCCCTTTGTTTGGGCCTTTGTAATGTCTCTTTCCAGGATATTTAGCCGGAACTCGAACTGGATCCAGATTGAAAGTATAGCGATCGCTTTTTGTGAACCAGAGTATAGTCTCGTATCGACCGGAGAATCTTCTGCTTGCATGAAGCCCGTGTGAGAAGTGCCACACTATACGGTTGCGGAGCTGCAATCCCCTTCTCTTGAAGATGTCATAAAATACTACATCCAGGGGTACTACCTCACCTTTGTGCGCGAAGTTACCCACTTCCCAACAGATACTGCCATCTTCAGCAAGAACTCTACATAGCTGATCGATTACTGCTTCTTGCTGTTGCAAGTAGTTGTCTAGTTCAACTTGCCGCTCATAAGATTTCCCAAGGTTATATGGGGGAGAGGTCATAATTAAATTAGCGATACCGCTGGGTAGTGTAGGCAAGAATTCTACCGCATCTCCGTGATGTAATGCTGCTTGACAATCCTCCTGGAAATTGGGGCATATATGGCTATCCGCAAACATGGACATCATGGGCTAAGCTACAGCCTCCAAAATTAGTCCCAGCAGCAAAGATAACTTGCCTCACTAAAACAGGCCAGTGAGGCAAGCCAACTTCCATTGACCCAAATGATATCACCTCACTACCGGGCCGGTGGGGCTTCCTCGAAGGCCAGGGTGGCGTACCGCATGAAAATTGCTCCCACGGGCTCGCCCAAGGGCGCGTTGCCGATGAGCACCGCAATGACGTGCTCCTGACCGGGTACCGCCGGTTCTTCCACCAGCACCCGCTTGGAGGTGTTGTTGCCGGTGATGACGCCAATGTTCCGGTCTATTTTACCGTCAACGTAGACCTCGCCGTAGTTGTCCACGTTGGTCTCGAGATACACCCGGTTGCCCGCCACGGCCTGTCCCTTGACGGCTTCGGGCATGGTGAACCGCAGGCGGTACCAGCAGAAGGTAAACCCCTTGGAATACCGGGCCTGAATGTCAACGTCCTTCTCCCAGCCGGAGTCGTCGTAGTCGGGCAGCCGGGCCGGGCTGCCCAGAAGCTCGGCGGTCAGCCCCTGGTTGGGCTCGCCGGGCACCAGCCCCATAGCGAAGCGCCAGCCGGTGGTACCCAGGGTCTTCAGGTCTTCCTTTGCGTCCAAGTCCAAAGCTACTCTAGCCATCTGTCTCTCCTGTATGGTGTCGGGAGCCCCGACGTTATATGTCTACAAGTTGGTCCTGCCGGCAGACCTCGAAACCTTCCTCGTGGGGACTGATTTCCGACGGGTCAGCCGGCATGTGCGGCAAGGGGGTTCGCGGCAGGGCGTACCTACGCCCCTACGGTTATTCCCTTCAGGTGCCTACCAAAAAATTCCAGGGTTCGGGGCCACGACGCTTCGGCGGCGTCCCGCTGGTGGCGGGGGCCGGTGAAGTCCATAAAGGCGTGGTCGGCCCCGGGATAGGTGAAGAACTGGTGCTCCTTGCCCAGCCGTGTCAACTCGTCGTCGAACTTCCGCATGTCGTCCTGGGAGGGGTTTACGTCAACCTCCCCGAAGTGGAAGAGGATGGGACAGTTTATGCCCTCGATCAGGTCGAAAGGAGTCTGGGTGGTTGCGCCCCAGGGGACCATGATATTGCCGCCGTAGTAGGGAACCGCCGCCTTGATGTGGGGGTTGGTGGCGGCGGCCAGCCAGGTGACTCGCCCGCCCATGCAGAAGCCGGTGACGCCGATATGCTCCCCGTCGATGGCCCCGTGGCCCCGCAGAAAGTCCACCGTGGCGTTAATGTCGGCGACGATGTCCGGGTCGCTCAGCGTGTCCCAGGGGCCGGGTCGAGGGTCGGCGTTGAGGGTTTCCTCTGGAACACGGTGGTACAGACCGGGCGCTACCCCCGCGTAGCCCTCCTCGGCCAGCCGGTCGCAGATGGTCTGGATGAACCGGTCAACGCCGCCGCCGTGCATGGCGACTACCACCGCCGGGAAGGGGCCGGAGCCGCTGGGCACGCTGGCGTACAGGTCCATGTCCTGACCGTCTACTTGGACCTTTTCCCAAAAGGATGGCATTGCAACTACCTCCTTGTTATTAGGTGTATCCGTTATCTGACCGTGGAACTTCTGCCTTGACAGGGCAAAGCCCCAATGGGTAGGTGGAGCTTTCGTCGGTACAGCCCGATAGAAGGACGCCGGGCTGCCCGTTAGGTCACCGCGGTTGCTTCCTTCAGGTGACCGGCAAAGAACTCCACCGTCCGGGGCCAAGCGGCTTCGGCGGCCTGCTGGTGGAAGCGGGCTGGCTGGCTGAAGTCCATGAAGGCGTGGTCCGCCCCAGGGTAGGTGTGGAACTGGTGTTCCTTGCCCAGCCGGGCCAACTCCGCGTCCAGGGTTTGCATGTCCTCGGGGGACGGGTTGCCGTCAGCGCCGCCGAAGTGGAACAGCAGGGGACAGTTGATTCCATTGGTCAACTCGAAAGGCGACTGGGTGGCGTCGCCCCGGGCCACCATGAGGTTGCCCCCATAGAAGGGCACGGCGGCCTTGAAATGGGGGTTGGTGGCCGCCGCCAACCAGGTTATTCGACCGCCCATGCAGAACCCAGTTACGCCCAGCTTCTCGCCGTCGATGGCCGGGTGGTTGCGCAGGAAGTCCACCGTGGCGTTGATGTCGGCGACGATGTGGGCGTCATTGAGGTAGGCGGTACGGGCCGAACCATCGGCCAACATTGCTTCGGTGACCCGGTGGAACAGGTCCGGGGCCACGGCGGCGAATCCTTCCGCCGCCAGCCGATCGGCGATGCTCTGGGTAAACTCGCCGACGCCGCTGGCCGGGTGGGCTATTACCACTGCCGGAAAGGGGCCGGAGCCGCTGGGTACGCTGGCGTACAGGTCCATGTCCTCACCGGCTACTTTAATCTTCTCCCAAAAAGACGGCATTGTCTTTCCTCTCCCCTAATCAAAGTTGAGTGCTAGTCCATGTGGAACGGGATGAACCCCCATGGATACCCTGTCGGATGGCTGTGACTAACTGCCCTTCCGGGTTTCCGGAAGGGCGGGAGGCGGCTCAGTGAAGGGCCGACCTTCACGGAAAGCGGCCTGTTGCCGTTCGTACCAAGCTCGCCATTCCCGGTCGCGCTGGGTTTCGCCTTCGGATCGGGCTTGGGCCAGCCAGCCTTTGGTCTTTTCCATTGCCCAAAATACCACGATGTAGCTCCTTTCTGCCAACGTTACCAGAAAAGTATAGGCCATCGCTACCGGGGATGTCATGGTCGCACTGGCGAGGATGGTGGCTTTGCCGATGCTCTAGGTTTCCAAAGCCGCGCCCAAGACGGCGGCCAAAATCAGAATAATGGGTATGCCCAATAAGATGTGGCGTACCGCCCATTGGCGATCTTCATTCATCCTTGTCCCGACACCGGAAGAAACCTCGGAATATCCTTTTTGCCAATGGCCGAAGGAAGTCTTTAGGAATGCTTTGCTCGCTATGGAATAACGGGTATTGGTGCATCTACAGCAGCCCTTCGGCTCGCACTGCCAACAACGTCTGCTCGAAGGCTTCCAGGGTGTCATCCACGTCCTGCTCGGTATGGGTGGCCGACACCAGGAAAGCGTCGCGACCCATGATGTCAACGCCGTTGTTCTGCAGGCCCCGTTTCAACGCGGTGACCGCCGGAGTGGCCACGGCCTCTTTGATTCTGTTGTGGGGCATGGTGCAAATTTCCCGATCGCAATCGCAATCGGCCAGAGTCAGGTGAATCATCGAGGCGATGCCGTGGGCGTGCCCCGAAATTTCCAGCTTGCCCAGCACCTCATTGAGGCCCGCCTTGAGCCGGGCGGACATGGCGTCGGCCTGCTGGTTGATGGGTTGGCTGGCGATCATCTCCAGGCAGACGGCTCCGGCCACCGCCGACAGGGGGTTGGCGTTGAAGGTGCCGGGGTGGTAGACCCGCCGGTTGTTGTCCCAGTCCGGGTCGTTGCGCTGGGCAATCATGTCGATAATCTCGGCCTTGCCGCCCACTGCGCCGCCGGGCAATGCCCCGGCTACAATTTTCGCCATGGTGGTCACGTCGGGAGTTACCCCATAGAGGGTCTGGACGCCCCCCGGCGATGCCCGAAACCCGGTAACCACTTCATCAAAGATGAGCACCACCCCGTGCTGGCTGGTCAACTCCCGCAGTCCTTTCAGGTAGTTGGGCACGTCGAAGGTCAACTGACCGTAGTGGGCGCCGGTGGGTTCCAGAATCAGGGCGGCGATGTCCGTGTCCCGGGCCAGGGCGTCTTCGACAGCGCCCAGGTCGCCGGCGGGCACGATTACCATGCTGCCCCAACTGGCCTCGGGTATGCCGGGAGAGGAGCGGTCGGAACCGGCCATGGCGTAGTCGTGCCAACCGTGGAAGTGGTCCTGGAGCTTGATGACCTTGTTCTTGCCAGTGTAGGCCCGGGCCAGCCGCATCGCCATCAGGGTGGCCTCGGTGCCGGAACTGTGGAAGCGCACCTTCTCCACCGAGGGCATCAGGGCCTGGATAGCCCGGGCCCAGCGTAGCTCCTCATCGGTGCAGGCCCCCAGGTGGGTGCCCCGGGTAATCTGCTCCGCCACCGCCGCGGCGATGGCCGGATGGGAATGGCCCAGGATGAGCGCGCCATGCCCGGACACGTAATCGATGAGCTCGTTTCCGTCCACATCCCACTTGCGGGGTCCGACCCCGTGGGTGATGTACAGGGGGAAGGGCTGGGCGTACCGATTGTCGTGGGTGACGCCGCCGGGGAATACCTGGACGGCCTCGGCGTACCGTTGGGCCGAACCCGAGTGAGTGGCGATGTACTCTTCCAAAATGCTGGGCATAGTTCATCCTCCTGGGTAGTCAGTTCTCCAGCGCCTGACGGCGGAACTCGGCTCTTATCATAGCGTAACCGCGAGAAAATGGCTATTTGAGCCGATGGCCGGGGCAGGGTCTTTCGATAGTCACTGTGAGCGGAGCGAACGGTCTAGAGTCCCCGGATAGCACAAGCCCCCACGCCTGGATTCCCGCGAAGGCTGGAATGACGGTGGGGGTGCTGACCTGAAAACGCACATTGGCCTTCGACGCCAAGGCAATTCTACAAGCGGAAGGGGAGTGGAACAACGACCTGATGGAGCAGGTGAAGGCTCCGGGCCCCACCCAGTAGTCGCCTTCCCTCTCCTTGGCTCAGGTCTCTAAGCTGTTGGGGAAGGAACCCGGCACCGCGCTTACCGCTCACCCTGAGCTTGTCGAAGGGCGCTATCTCAAGGTCTGGAGGCAAGGGGGCTCTACACTTTTGGTCGCCAAACCTGGAGGAGAACAGTGGATGTAGCATCAGGCGGGCGCGTCGGCCTCCCGGGTCAACTGGGGCGGTTTCTTGACAAAGAGGAAGCATAAAGCGGCGACGGCGGCGCAGATTCCGCCGGGGCCAATGGCCCAGTCGTAGTTGCCAAAGTAGTCGAAGACCCAACCGGCGTACACCGGCGAGGCCACCAGGGCCCAGCAATGGGAGAAGGTAATGTACCCCCGCAGGCTGGCGAACCGCTCTCTACCGTAGTATTCCCCCACCGCCGCCCACACGATGATTCCGGCCCCGTCGCCCATTCCCTGGAAGAAGATGAACAGGTAAATCAGCGTCTTGCTGGGCCCGCTCCAGTCGCCATAGAAAAGGCACAGAAACCCCAGGGCCTCCATGGTGAGGGTTGCCGTCAAAATCAGCGACTTGGGCCAGCGGTCCCCCAGGTAGCCCAGAATCAGCCGGGAAAAGAAGTTGATGCCGAACATCAATCCGGTGAGGTTGGCCGCTTCCTGCCGCCCCACGCCCTTGATCTCCAGAATGGGGATGATGCTGACCAGGATGCCCAGGGTGGCTACTTGTCGCAGCCCAGCGCCCACCATCAGGAACCAATAGGCGCTGGTCCGCAGCGCCTCGCGCACGGTGTAGTCCCGCACCTCCAGGCGCCGCGCCCGTCCACTGCGACCGGCTGGAGAGGCGGTGGTCGGTGGCCGGGTGTCGCCGTCGGGGAGCAGGCCCATGTCCTCGGGACGGTTGCGGAAAAAGTAGGTCAGGGGCAGCAGGACCAATAGGTAGCACATGCCGGAAACGAAGGAGGCCCACTGCCAGCCCCATTCGAGGATAATGAAGGATAGAGTGGGCACCAGGGTAAGGCCGCCCAGGGAGGACACGGCGGCCAGCATGGATATGGCCAAGGAGCGACGACGGTGGAACCACTGGTTGATTCCGGCGAACAGAGCGTGCTGAAAGGCGATGCTGTTGCCCAGGGACACCATCAGCAGGTAGACCAGGGCGAACCCCAGCAGGTTGTGAACGAACAAGGAGAGCACAAAGTACCCGGCGACGGTCAGCAACAACGAGGGCACCATCAACGCCCGGTTGCCGAACTTGTCGATGAGCCAACCGGCGAAGGGGCCTTCCAGCCCGCCCTCCGCGCGGGCCAGGGAGAAGATGAGGTTGGTCTGGGCCTGGCTGATACCCAGGGAGTCCCGGATGGCAGGAACAAATATGGTAAATCCCCGGAAGAAGACGCCGCTGGCGACGAAGGCCATCGCCGAGGTGATAGCCACCATCCACCAGCCGTAGTAGATGCGGGGGCGCTGCGTTGTGTCTACAGTGGGGTCCATTGGAAGGGCTCCTCGCCACCAAAAAGCCCGCCCCGGGGGTGGGGCATTCAGGGAATCCTCTTTCAACTCGGGGCAAGCCGGTCAATATGGTCCTGAGACGCCCCCAAGTTTAGCCGCTGGCCGCTACCGGTGCAACGGTTTTCGGAGCAGTCATGTTAATTCTCTGTTACATCCGGTGTCATAGCTTGCATGTTTCGGTCAAGAGAGCTAGGTTGAGCCCAACCCGCCCGTGTCAATAGGTTGCCAGGCAGGATAGTCGTGTCGGGATAGAATTGCACCGCTTCCACTGTCCTGCTTTCCCCGGCCTTCGCTTGGCCGCCTTGAGGGCCAAGCATCGACATACCCAAGCCTGCTGACACCGTGGTGAGGCCGAAAAGTGGGCCAGGGAGTATAATCGCGGATGTATAATAGGGTGGGAAGCTCCCGGTTCATACGCCGCGCCCGTGGGGAACATCCACGGCGGCCCAGGCCGAAGGACATTGCCGGTGCGCCATATAATTCACGCCGACTTGGACGCCTTTTATGCCGCGGTAGAACAGTTGGACGCTCCCGAGTTGCGGGGCAAGCCGGTTATGGTGGGAGGCCGGCCCGAGGGCCGGGGAGTGGTGGCGACTGCCTCCTACGAGGCCCGCCAGTTCGGGGTGCATTCGGCCATGCCCATGGCTACGGCGGTGCGTCACTGCCCCCAGGGCATCATCGTGCGGCCCAGGTTCGACCGCTACCGGGAGATGTCCCAGCAGGTGATGGGCATCTTCCGCGACCTTACCAATCTGGTCGAACCCCTCTCGTTGGACGAAGCCTTCCTTGATGTGAGCCAGGCGGTGGACGCGGGAAGGGCTCCCCTGGCTCTGGCCCTGGAACTGAAGCAGAGGGTCAAGGATGAGACGGGCCTGAATATTTCGGTGGGCGTTGGGGCCACCAAGACGGTGGCGAAGATCGCCTCGGACCTGCAGAAACCGGATGGCCTGGTGGTGGTGTTTCCCGGCGAAGAGATGGCCTTCCTGGCCCCACTGGCTGTCCGCAAGCTGCCCGGCATCGGCCCCAAGGCGTCCCAGCGTTTGAGCGGTGATGGCATTGTGACCATCGGCCAGTTGGCGGCCCAGTCCCCGGAATGGTTCCAGCGCCGCTTCGGCAAGCGGGCCGAGGGCATTCGCCTGCGGGCGCTGGGACAGGACCAGGACCCGGTGAACACGGAGCGGGCCACCAAGTCCATCAGCGCCGAGACCACCTTCCCGGAAGATATTGGCGAGGCCGACGAACTCTACCGGCAAGTCTCCCAGCTTTCCGGCAAGGTGGCCCGCCAGTTGGAAAAGAAAGACCTGCAAGGTAAGACGGTCTGGGTGAAGCTGCGCCTATCCGACTTTACCACCTTCACCCGCCAGACCACCCTAGCCATGCCCACCAGGTCCGAGACGGCCATATTGGAAACATCCTGGCAGCTTGTGTCCGCCCAACTGGAGCCGCAACGCACTTTCCGGCTGCTGGGAGTCGGGGTCTCGGGTTTCGGGGAAGCGGGTGGCCAAGGGCAGCAGTTGGAATTGGCTTGGGGCGAGGTTTAGCTCTTTGTGTGGTTTCTGGCATTGGGGAGACTTAAATCTGGCCGGGCAAGTCCAAGACTATCAGCAATGCTCGCTCTAGCCGCTGCAAAGTTTGGCTGGAAAGGGTTCCTCTGTATCCCTCCAGACGCCGCTTGTCGATGGCCCTCAACTGGTCTGCCATGACCACTGAGTCCACATCAAGACCACCATCGGGCGGGCGCACTGTGACTTGGCTGGCGTATATTCGTTGGCCCCTGTAGGACGTACAAGGGACCACCAAAACTACCGGGCTATTATCGTTGATGGCATCACGACTGACGATAATAACCGGTCGTGTTCCAGCCTGGTCTGAGCCTTCCGTGGGGTCAAGGCGGGCATTGTACACCTCGCCGCGCTTCACTGACCACGACCACTTTCACTCTGCTTGAGAGCCTCCCAATCTGAACGGGAAAACTCTGCTGAAATCAGAAGCGCCTCTTCCTGATAATCTTGATCCTGAGACATTTGGGCAAAATCAGCATCAATAGCAGTCCGCTCAAGCATAGCCAATTCACGCCAGAGAGCAGTCGCTGTCAGTTCATCGCGGCTCTTGGCTCTCCCCTCCTTTATAGCCATGTCTACAGCATCCAAAAGCTCGCCAGGCAATGTCAACGTAATACTAACAGATTCGGTCATCGTCAACTCTTCTGATAAATGCTTATAGCCTAGACGAATACAATGCCGGCTCAGTTGTTTCTAGCGGAACAGGTCTTTGTCCGGGTCCCGCACCAGCGCCCAGTGGCTGGCATCTTCCATAGGCTCGTAGGCGTAGCCCTTCACCAGGGCTACCGGCACCGCATCCACTTTCCCCGTAACCAACTCCGCCGTCGCCGCCAGTTCGTCGGCCACGCAGATGACGGTGGTATACATCATGTTGCCGTGTTCGTCCTCTTGGCCCACATAGCTCAACATGGGGTTGATTCCGGCGACTCCGATGGCAACATTCACCGCGCCGTTGCGCCAGGGGCGTCCAAAGGTGTCGGAGATTACCACCGCCACATCCACCCCCAGCCTTGCCCGCACCGCATCCCGCACCCGCCGGGCCGAGGCGTCCGGGTCTACCGGGAGCAGGGCTACCGTTCCCGAGCCGGGAATGTTGGAAGCGTCGATTCCGGCGTTGGCGCAGTTGAAGCCGTGGTAGGTCTCGCTGAGGATTACCCCCCGGTCCATGCGGACGATGCGCTTGCTCTCCCGCAGGATTAGCTCGGTGTGCCGGGGGTCCCGGCGGTGGCCTTCGGTGATTGCCAGGGCCAGGGGCGAGGCTTCCACGCTGTCGATGGATATAACGCGGCCCTCGGCCTTGGACACCACCTTTTGGGTGACGACCACCACGTCGCCCGCTTCAATGGCCGTACCCTGGGCCTGGGCCGCATCCATAATCTGGGCTGCAATATCGTCTCCGGATTGGACTTCCGGCATCCCCTGGATACCAATGACACGGATTTCCGGTGGCATGGCTCTAGTACCTCAGTTGTGATGTGTCCAGTATAGCCTGCCCTCCGGCCCCATGCTACAATTCGGCATGGCGGTCAATTAGGTTAGAATCACGGCCAGGTCGGAGAAGTAGGCAATGGGCTATGTTGTGCTAACTGGTACAGTAGAGCAGGAAGGCCACATGTTTGTATCCATCTGTCCAGAGTTGGATATAGCAAGCTGCGGGGACACTGTAGAACACGCCTTGGACATGCTCGCCGATGCCATCGACGCCTATGTAGGTGGTTTGGCCGAGATAGGGGAACTCGAAAGAACCCTCCAAAGGGATGGCGTTGAAGTTCGTCAAGACGCCCCCGAGTCGGACAAGGTATCCGTATCCGTTCCCCCTAAAGGGGCGCTTAGGACTTACATCCAGGAGATACCTCTAGCCGGGGTTACCTAACCAGGTGAGGCGGGGACAAATACCCCTCTGCTCTAGCCGTCAAATGGTTGCTGCGCTGGAAAGATTGGGCTGTTACCGGCCAAGGTACCGGGCCGGCAGCCATCAGCTCTACTATCGAAACTTACCGGACGGGACTACGGTTTCCGCATCTGTAGTCTTGGGAATGAGAGAAGTTCCTCGGGGTACTGCGAGTAATATTCTCAGAAGGCTTCAGATTTCAGTTGAGGAGTTCCGAGACGTCCTCCGGTAACTCGAACCGTCGGTTTATGTATCCCTAGCCCCACCTCGGCCCCTGTGCTACAATTCGTCGCGTAGCAACGCCAAAGTTTCTCTATCATTTGACGCGAGAGTATTAGACGTGAGTTCGTCATCAGCTTCCTATCGGAAAAAGGTCTACACCAAGTTTGGCGACCAGGGAGAAACGAGTCTCCTTTACGGTGGGCGGGTCTCCAAGGCTAACCCTCACACCGAGGCCTACGGTATTACCGACGAGGCGGTGTCCGCCATGGGGCTGGCCCGTTCCCTGTCCCAAGACCAGAAGGTCAAGGACATTCTGCGGGACCTGCAGCGGGAACTGTTCACCATCGCCGCCGAGTTGGCTACCGACCCGGACAAGTACGAGCTGTTCCAGCAGCACTTCGCCCCGGTGACCCAGGAGATGGTGGACAGCCAGGAGAGCATCATCGATTCCCTGGAAGAGGAATTCGAGATGCCCAACGTGTTCGTCCTGCCCGGAGGGTCTCCCGCTTCTTCGGCCATCGACATGTCCCGCACCATCATCCGCACGGCGGAAAGGCGGGTGGTCTCCCTGGCCGAGGCCGGGGGTCTGACCAACGGGCTAATTCTGACCTACCTGAACCGGCTGGGCGACCTGCTTTTCGTCCTGGCCCGCTACGAGGACCGGGAGCTGCCCATCGAGCGGGCAACCGGCGCCCGCAGCTAGCTCCTTCGGAAGCGAAGTCCAATGTCCAGTATTGACCAAGTGGTGGTGGTTGACTACCGCTCCGGCAACCTGCGCAGCGTCTCCAAGGCCCTGGAGGTGGTGGGGGTCAGTCCCCTGGTTACCGACAACCCGGCCCACATAGAGGCCGCGCCGGCAGTAATACTGCCCGGGGTCGGTTCAGGCCCGGCGGCAATGGATGCCCTGCGGGAGCGCGACCTGGTGGAGCCCCTGCGCCGGTACGTGGCCTCGGGCCGGCCCTTCCTGGGGGTCTGCCTCGGTTTGCAGCTTCTCCTGGACCGTACCGAGGAGGGCGACGCCCCCTGCCTGGGCATCGTCTCCGGCAGCGTCAGGCGATTGCCCCAGGGCTTGAAGGTGCCCCACATGGGTTGGAACAGTGTGCGTTTGCAGCAGCGCCATCCCGTTCTACAGGGTATCCCTCAGGACAGCTACTTTTACTTTGTCCATAGCTACTATGCTGCGCCCGAGGACGACGGCGGCGTTGCCGGTGTTACCGAATACGGTGTGCCCTTCTGCAGCGTTTACGCCCGGGACAACCTGGTAGCCACCCAGTTCCACCCGGAGAAGAGCGGGAGTACCGGCCTGCGAATATACGAGAACTTCCTGGCATTTGCCGCCCAGAAAGCCAGCGACCGGACAGCTACCCGCGAATAGATTTGGACTTGCATCTTTCGTGGGCGTCTGCTCAAGGTAAGCGGGCTTGTGCTTGGGCCCCGACTCTGATTTTCCCAGGGAGTATCCGGCGGCGCCGAGTGTTGCGATGGAAATAGTCCCCTCCATAGACCTGAAGGCCGGTCGCTGTGTGCGCCTTTACCAGGGCGATTATCAGCAGGAAACGGTCTACTCCGAAGATCCCCTGGCGGTGGCCCTGGGCTGGCAGGAGCAGGGGGCGACTCGCCTCCATCTGGTGGACCTGGATGGCGCGGCAGCAGGGGCTCCCGCCAATCTGGATGCAATCAGCGCCATCGTGGAGCGTTTGACTATTCCGGTCCAGGTGGGAGGGGGTATTCGCAGCGTCGGAATCGCCGAAACCCTGTTGGGAGTGGGAGTTGACCGGGTGGTCATCGGCACCGCTGCGGTGACCGAGCCTTCCCTGGTCCAAGCCCTGTGCCAAGGACACGGCGGGCAACGGGTGGTGGTGGCGCTGGACGCCCGAGACGGGCGGGTGGCCATCAATGGGTGGCGGGAAGACACGTTGGTCAGCGTCTTGGAATTGGCCGAGGAAGTGAAGGCCCTGGGGGTTGTCCGCCTGCTCTACACCGACATATCCCGGGACGGGACCCTGACCGAGCCCAACTTCGCCGCCAACGCCGACCTGGTCCAGGGGACTGGCCTGGCGGTGCAGGCTTCGGGAGGAATTGCTTCCCTGGAACACGTCCGCCGCCTGGTTGGTACGGGGGTTGAAGGGGCCATCCTGGGACGGGCCCTGTATACCGGAGACGTAAAACTGGCCGAGGCTATTGCTCAAGCCTGGGCAGCGCCTCATCGGACAGGTGCAAATTAGAGGCAGGCAGCCAAGTTGCCCATCATAGTATGGTAAGATTAATCCGGGCCGCGGATTTGATTTGGCGAGGCTCCTGGTATGGCGTTCCCCACATTCGACACTCACCGGGCGGTAAAAGCTCTCACGGAGGCGGGTTTCGAGGAAGCTCAAGCGGAGACCTTGGTGGGCACTATGAGCGAAGCTATTGGCGGTAACGTGGCAACCAGGGCAGACCTGGAAACTCTGGAACTGCGCCTGGGTGGGCGAATGGAAACTCTGGAGTTGCGCCTGATTATCCGAATTGGCGGGATAGTCATCGCCAGCGCCGGGTTGGTTATTGCGCTCCTGAAGTTCTTACCCTAGCCCCAAGTGCAGATAATGGCCTTCGGTCAAGGACTACGGTGGTAAGGGACGAATGCAGGTCTCCCTATGGGCCGCTGCTAGACCCTGAAGTCACTCTCCAGACACTGCCGGAGTATTGTCCCTTTTCTGGAAGTCCCACCGGGCCGCCAACCGTTGCTCTTCTTCGGCGAACCACTCCTCGCGCAGCACCTCCATCAGGTAGAAGTCCTGCCCCATGCGCCGTACCGTGCGTATCGGCTTGAACCCGCACTTGGCGAAGCACCGTTGCGCCCTTTCGTTCCAATCCAGGGTATGCAGGTAAACGCGCTTGAGCTTCCTGACGTTGAACATGAACTCCAGCAGGGTGGTCACACAGTCATAGCCGTAGGCGCCGCTCCAATACTCACGGTCTCCGATGACGATACCCAGTTCGGCTTCCAGGTTTACGCTGTCCAGGTCGTAATACATGCAATTGCCGATGAACTTGCCATCGGCGTCGCCGTCGGCCACGTCGATGCCGAAGTGGTGGGAGCCGGGGGTAGGATAACGGAGTTGGTCCTCGAATATCTTGAGGTAACGGTCATAGTTCATGGTGAGAGGGTAGGCTGCATCCAGGCGGGCGATTTCCGGGTCACTGCGCCAAATGTAGTCATTCTCCGCATCGCTAAGCTGCTTTTCACGGAGATTTATCCGGGCTCCTCTCAGCTCCACCATGCTTAACCGCCTCCCTTGCGCTTGGCAATAATCTCCAACGCCTGTCGCAAGACCTCGGTCTCATTGGAGTAGGTCAAGGTTTCCAGTGCTAACTCCGACGGGAACCACTCCACCACGTCAAACTCCGGGTCGTGCAACTCGGGGCCGCCGCCCACCGGCACCATCAGGTAAAAGTGGACTGTCTTGTGGTAGCGAACATCCTCGTTGCGGTCGGCAAACCAATAGTCGATGCTCTTTATAGGCTCTTCGATGCGGACTTCCAGGCCGGTCTCTTCCTGGACTTCCCGCAGAGCCGTTTGCTCCAGGGTTTCCCCGGCGTCGGGCGTACCCTTGGCCAGGCTCCAACGGATGGGCATATCGCGCCCGCAGAGCACGGTCTCTATTTGGCCGTCAACCTCCCGGTAGACCACTCCACCGGCGGAAACTGGCTCTTCTATACGGCCCCGGCGGGACCGGGCGGGTATGGGAGTGGATTCTTCCCCTTCTGTCGATGTGTTCCTAGGCATTAGTATCCTTCATGATTGCGGCAGGTTCTCTGATTATATTGTAGGCGTCTGCCGTTCAGGCCGTCAACGACGTGTCGGACCGTCACCCTGCTCCCTAATACTCACCGGCGGGAAGACATCTGGCGGCGCTTCGGAGAATCCTTCTCCGGTGGGACGAACTTTCGGAAGAAGAAGCAAAGGCGGCGCAGGATTTCCGGTACCAACGCCGGAGGAAGCCATCTGCCGGCCAATTTGCGCGCCGTCTGGGGAAATGCCGGCGCTGCGTCCCGACGTTGGCGAAAGGCGGGCCAGGGCAACCCGTTTGCCTTTGGGACCGTTGCTTGCCGCGCCTACGGCCAATGTGAAGTGGCCCCGGGCCGGGGCGCCTCTTTGCTTGCTATGCCTCACGCCAGGTTGCAGCTAGCTGCCGGGCATCACCGGCAGCGATACGCATGACGGGTGCTGGGAGTCGTGGTAGATGCTGTTGTAGGCGGGGACCTTTACGGGCGAGTGGGCCGGGTTCTCTCCGGTGTTGCCGTTGACGTCAAGGCGGGGGAAGTTGCTGGAAGAAACGTCCAGCCTTATCCGGTGGCCCCGGACGAAGAGGTTGCTGGTGGGGTAAAGCTGGATGGTTATGGGGTACACCCGACCGGGTTCCAGCAACGTGGGTTGCTGCCAAGACTCCCGGAACTTGGCCCGCAGGACTCCGTCGCTAAGATTCAGCGCGTACCCCTGGGGATAGTCCGCCGAGGGCGGATAAACGTCAATCAGCTTGGCCGTGAAGTCGGTATCCACGGCGGAGGAAGCGATCCATAGCTCTACGCTGACGGGACCCGTTACCTCCAGGTCCTCGGTCAAGGGCGCAGTCTGAAATACCAGCACGTCCGGTCGGGAAGCCAGGGGCAGGTAGGGGGGCTGGCTACCGAAGAAGTCCGGCGCTTCCCGCTGATCGAATCCCCCTGGCTCCATGATGGGCAGCCCCGAGGAAAGGTTGCCCCCGATGGTGGGTACCGGCGAATTGGGATCGAAGCAAAAGCGGCTGGGGGAATTGCCCCCCGGGGGCGGCTTGACCGACAGGCCACCGCCGGAGTGCAGGTAGAAGGGAGTGTTGCGAGCCCCCGGGGCCGGCCATTCCTCCTGGTCGCGCCACTGTCCGCCATGTTCCAGGCGTTGCTCCGGGTTACGCTGGCCCGCTCCGCCGCCCATGACGAAAATCTTGACCCGGGCCTGGTCATCCCAGCCGTTGGCCTCTCCTTTAAGCCAGCGGTCGAAGAAGCGCAGCCGCAGGTGGTTGAAGTCCAGGTTCAGGTTGTTGTCCAGGGTGGATGCGGGCCCAAATTCCACGTTGCCGGCATAGCTGGCGGAGCGGGCCCCGTGGGTCCAGGGCCCCATGATAAGCCAGACCGGGCCGTTTTTCATCTGGCTTAGGGCCACATAGTTATCGGTTGTGCTGCGGGCGTAGGTGTCGTACCAGCCTCCCATGTGTACCTGGGGCACGTCGGCGAAGGTCGGATAGTGGGTCTCGGCGCACAGTCCCGCCTGCTGCCAATACTCGTCGAAAATCTCATGCCCCCAGATTTCCAGCAGGTAGTCCTCGTAGTCGGGAGTCCAGACCAGGGGCGAGTGGCCCTTCTTCCAGGGAAGGCGGTGGAACCAGTCGTGGATGCTCTGGTCGGCCAGGGCGGGCCCCTTCACCCGGGGGTCGGCGGCGACCTCGGGGCTCTCGCGGGCTTCCCGGAAGGCCCAGGTTACCTGCCGCAATTCAAAGGCTCCCCCGTTGCGGCACCCGCTGAGAAAGGCATTGGAGAAGCCCCCGCAGTCCAGCCACATGCAGGCCAGGTGGGGAGGACTCAGCGAGGCCAGGGCCGCCTGGGTATGGGCCGCGTAGGACAGCCCAAAGGTGCCCACTTTGCCGTTGCACCAGGGCTGCCCGGCCAGCCACTCCACCGTGTCGTAACCGTCGGGGCCCTCGTCCACGTACTTGCTGAAGCCGCCCCGGGAAGCGTAGCGGCCCCGGCAGTCCTGAAGGACGGTAACGTACCCCCGTTGGGTGAAAAACTGGGCCTCCTCCACCCTGGCCTGGGAGGTCTTGTCGTAGGGCGTGCGTTGGAGCAGCACCGGGAAGGGGCCTTCCCGGGGGCGGCCATCCCGGGCCGGGCGGTGAATATCCGTCGCCAGGTCCACCCCGTCCCTGACCGCAACCATCACGTTGCTTTCGGTGTAGGAATCGTACACTGCTGGTACGGCGGGCCAATTGTTACTCATAGAAATCCCCTGGCCTAATTTGACCGGCTGCCGGCCTCGTCCGGGCGTCTTTGAAGCTAAGTCTTTGTGTATGTCGTGGGCCTGCGGGCGCGGAGCCTTTTTGTGTTATGCTCATTTTACCAGCCGTTGCCGGACAAAGGCCCAGCCGTGGCGAAGAAAGTGCGATGAACCTTGAAATTGGGGTGGTAGGACATTCCCTTGAACCCTCTGTTTCCGCCGCAGCCGGGCAGCTAAAATCCGGGGGGGTGTGCCCCAGTTCTGTGGACCGAGGGAGGTAGAATGCAAGCTCCATCGAAAATACAGCCCACCCGCTTGGCCGACTACTTGGAGACTATGGGAAAGTCAATGTTCCAGTCGGGCATTTCCTGGCGCGTGGTGGAGTCCAAATGGCCGGGAATGCGGGAGGCCCTGCACGAATTTGACGTGGAAACCATCGCCAACTTGGCCGAGCCGGACCTGGAACAACTGGTCCTGGACCAGCGGATTATTCGCAGCCGCCGCAAGCTGGATGCCCTGGTGCACAACGCCCGCCGTATGTTGGAATTGGAACAGGGCCACGGCACCTTCACCGACTACCTGCGTTCCCACGGCGGTTTTGAAGCGACCATGAAGGACGTGCGCAAGCAGTTCAAGTATATGGGCGACAGCGGCACCTACCACTTCCTCTACGTGGTGGGGGAAGAGGTGCCCCCCTACGAGGAGTATTGCGCGACCCACTAGTAGTCCGACACTGTTGTTTTGATGGATTAGCCGGGGCCCGTTCGTGGTGAGCTTGTCGAACCTTCAACGGGTGGCCCTTCGACAGGTTCAAGGCGAACGGAATAATTAGCCATCAATTCAAGAAAGTCGAACCACTAGCCCCCTCTAGCCTCCGCCGCGTGGGGGTGCGGAGCCTTTCGACAACTCCGTAGCCCGAGAGTGGCCGCGCCTGCCTGACGGGAGCGCCGCTGCCGGCACAGAATTTGCCAGGAGTATGGGTATGACTCAACTAGTGTTCATCCACGGCCCCGGCGCGGGCGCCTGCGCCGATAACTACCAGTACCAACTGGAACATTTTCCCGGGAGCCTGGCCCCCAACCTGCCGGGCCACCTGGAAGGCGACCCCTGCCCGGACGTGGCCCGGTATGCCGAGTGGCTGCGGGGCTGGCTGTGGTCCCAGGAACGTAACCAAGACCTGGTGCTGGTGGGTTATACCCTGGGGGCCTGTATCGCCCTGCAGTACGCCTTGGACTACCCCAATGAGGTAAAGGGGCTGGTGCTGATGACCGTCTCCATGGGGCCCAAGGAACGTGCGCCGGGCACCCTGGAATTCCGCCTGAAGGCCGCCGAAGACCTGGAGGTGCATCGGGAGTGGCTGGACGCCATGCGGCACTCCATGATGTTCATCGACCCGGAGCTACGGGAGCGCCTCATCGACCGGCACCGCCAGATTGGGCCCATCTCCCAGCACCGGGACCTGGTAATCATCGACAAGTTCGACGTGCGGGACCGCATCGACAGCCTGAAGGCCCCCCTGCTGCTAATCCGGGGCGTGGACGACCCGGGCAAACCACCCGAGTACGAACTGGATATTCATCGGGCCGTTCCCGGCTCCCGCTACCTAAAGCTGGACAACGCCGGACACTTCCCCACCGCCGAGCGCCCGGCGGATGTAAACCGGGCCATTGGGGAGTTGCTGGCCTCACTGCAATAGCCTGCTCCTGGGGGATGTTCTGAGGTTGCCGCAGCGCCGGGGCTGAGACACTGGGGCGTCCCCCCGTCATTCCGGTGGAGGCTGGAATCCATGAAGGCCAGGGAAGGGCAAAGTTGTCAGGAAGATACAACTCCGGCCTTACCCCCCAGCCCACGCGCCTCAACTGGGCCTGTGTTATATTCTCTCCTACACGCCAAGGAAAAAGTCGGGAGATGTAGCTGGAATGGCCACCACAGTCCATGAGCTTAACGCAAACTTGGAGTCCCTGTCACAAAACCACCCGGAACTATGGGCCCTATCGGCCTGCGGCGTAACTTCAGCACTGGCCAGCATCCCCGCCTTGTTGGACCGGGACGCCTACGTTCCAGAGACCAGCCGGGCCCGGGTGTTGCTGGTGTCCGGTCTGTCGGGGCAGGGCGATGATGTTGCCCTGGCGTTGCGGTTGCTGGAGCTTTTCGCCCAGAAGGGCGACGGGCTGTCGTCTAAAGTGGCCCTCAGCGCCGTCCCCTGCGGCAGCCCCGACCGCCTTGGCAGCGACCGGGCCGACGGAGCGGGCGACGCCTCCACCGGCTATCCGCCCGAGAGCAACTATTACTTCGACGCCGATAACCCGGAACGCCGTTACCTGTGGCGGTGGACCTGCTTCCAAGCGCCGGACCTGCTGCTCGAGGTGCGGAGCGGGGACGGCCCCCGCTGGGAGGCCAATGGCGCGGCCCAACGCTTGGCCTCGCCGCTCAACGCCGGGTCGATGCCCGAGGACGGCTCCCTGCTGGCGGCTCTGGGAACAGGTATCCCCGACGACCTGGGGCCCATTCCAGGACTGCGCCTGACTGTGTCGGCGGATGACCTGGGCGCTCAGGTTGACCGGCTGTGGGAAATCGTGACCCAGACCTGGGTCTGGTCGGTCTCCCCGGCCCGCAAGGCGTTGGAGGCCCGCCGGTCCCGCTCCCCCTTGCAAATCGCCCGAGTGCTGGATTCGGTGTACGGCCATACCCTCGACCCCATCGTCTACACCCAGGGGGTGGCTATCAGCGGTCGGCTGCGCTTGGCCCAACTGGACCAGGACGGCCCCAGCCCCGTTGCCGACATAGCTTCCCTGGTAGGGGAGTACGCCTCCCAGGGAGTGGCCCAGGCCGTGGATGCCCAGGCCGGCAGCTCCACCCTGGCCGGGTTGGTGTGGGGCAACGAATTGTCCCGGGCCACGGGCGACTCCCGCTACGCCCAGCTTCTGGTTGACGCCGCCAACCGTTTCCGTCCCGGCCCCCCGGGAGAAGCTCCCCCTCCCTCGTCGCCGGACTTCCGGGTGGAGGACATGTTCTGCAATAGCGCCGTGTTGGGCCGGGCCTATCGGATGACTCAGGAGTCCCGCTACCTGGACCTGATGACCACCCTCCTGGTCGATTGCGGCACCCAACAGGAAAACGGCCTCTTCTGGCACTGCCGAAACGCACCCTATTTTTGGAGTCGGGGCAACGGGTTTGCCGCCTTGGGTTTCGCCGAGGCCCTCACGTACCTGCCCGACGACCATCCCAGCCGCCCGGCAGTCCTGGAAATGCACCTCAGGCATTTGGACGCCATGTCCCGGTTCCAACTGCCTTCGGGGATGTTCTCGGAGCTAATTGACTTCCCGGGCTCCTTCCAGGAGTTCACCGCCACCTGTCAGGTCGGGTACGCCCTGGCCCGGGGAATGCGCCGGGGCTGGTTGGACGGCTCCCACAGAGAAATGTTGGAACTCGCCTGGCGGGGGGTGTCGGAGCGCATCGACGACACGGGCAACGTGGTGGACGCCTGCATCAGCACCGGCGTCCAGGAGAGCGCGCCAGACTACCTGAACCGCCCGGCAGTCTTCGGCTTCGACGACCGCAGCGGCAGCATGTCCCTGTGGTTTGCCGTGGAAGTGGAGCGATTGCGTCGGGGACTTTAGCGGGTTGGGAGACTGAAACTTCTGCCCTGGCAAACAGTTAACCCATAGACTTATATAGGTGTCATTGAAGAGCAGGTGCAATATGACCACCGAGCGTAAACTTATAACTGCCGACGAACTACTGCTGATGCCCAGGGACGGTAAGCGATATGAACTTATAAAAGGGGAGCTTGTCGAGAAGATGCCTACCGGATACCCCCACGGCATAGTAGTGTTCCGGATTGCCGCTGCTATATCCAACTATGACGACACCTACGATTACGGAGAAGGTGGAGCCGGCGAACCCGGCTACCGGCTGGAAACCGACCCCGATACCGTGCGCTCCCCAGATGTTGTCTGGATTGCGCCGGGCCGCATTCCGGAAGGTACCCAGGGCTACCCCCAACTGGCCCCGGACCTGGCTGTCGAGGTGAAGTCACCCGGCAATTCTTCCCAGCAATTGGCGGATAAGACTGCCATGTGGCTCGGCTACGGCTCCCGGCAGGTATGGGTGGCCGACCCGGAGCAGCTCACCATTACCGTATATCAAGCCGACGCCGCACCGAGGGTGTTTGGCGAGGATGACCAACTGGATGGGGGAGATTTACTCCCAGGCTTCACCTCTCCCGTGTGGCGGTTGTTCCGCCGTAACCGTTAGTTGCTCCACCCGGAGGGCAACCAGACTTAACGCACACAGGACTAAGAAACTATCTCGGAGCGTTTTGCGGCCCCTATGTCATTATATGGGCAGAAGTTGCTACTTCAGCTTATGGAGATAGTTTCCTAAGAAGAAGATGATAATATGAGCGGCAGACGTACTTAAAACATGGGAGAAATGCTATGACTAACCCCCCGGAACTTCAGGGCGAATATCAACCCCCAGTCCCCTCGCGGGTAATATTCGGTCGGGGCAAGGTTGCCGGACTGCGGGAAGAAGTGGAGGCCCTGGGCGGACGTCGGGTGCTGCTTCTCTCCGGTCGTACCGTGGCGGATAAGACCGAAGCGGTGCGTACGGTGGCCGCCGCCCTGGGAGATAGCTGCGTCGACATCTACTCGGGGTTGACCCAACGGGCCCCCCTGGCCACCGTCGTAGAAGCTACCAATATCGCCCTGCGCAACGGGGTAGACACCCTGGTGGGCGTCGGCGGCAGCACCATTTCCGATGCGGCCCGCATGATTGCGGTGATGATGGCCGAGGGCATAACCAGCGTAGAACGGCTGCGCGAGCTGGGGCAGCAGTCCCAGGGATTGCTGCAGCCCACCCTGGAGGGGAAGCAACTCCCCCTGCAGGTCTCCATACCCACCACTCTGTCCGCCGGAGAGTTCAACAAGGGCGGCGGCAACGTGCTTGACGACGCGGCGGAGCACAAGATTCGGGTGCGGCATACCGACCTGTACGCCCATCTCATCGTCCTAGACCCGGACATGACGGTGGGTACGCCCGACTGGTTGTGGCTGTCCACCGGGGTCAAGGCCCTGGACCACTGCATCGAGCGGCTCTACTGCAAGGGGAGTCAACCGGCCACCGACGCCACCACCCTGATGGCCGCCGAGTTGCTGTTCAACTACCTGCCCAAGTCGAGAGAGAGCGACAACGACCTGGATGCCAGGCTCCAGTGTCTGATGGGGGCCTGGCTCTCCATGATGGGCGCTCCCAGCGTGGGGTCTGGATTGAGTCACGCCCTGGGGCACGTTATAGGCGTCAAGTATGCCGTTGGCCACGGTTACACCTCCTGCGTCACCCAGCCCTACGTCATGGAGTTCAACCGTCCCGCCTCGGCCCACAAGCAGGCCCTATTGGCCCGGGCCGCTGGAATCGACACCCGGGGGATGGGAGACGAAGCGGCATCCGAGGCGGTGGCCAAGGTGGTGGACGAGTTTATCCTGGACCTGGGAATGCCCCACCGCCTGCGGGAGCTTGAGGTGCCCCGGGAGGACCTGGCCGAGATTGCCGAGCTCACCCTGGAGGACGGCGGCGCCAGGAACAACCCGCTGGTGGTGACCACCGTTGACCAGGTGATGGAAGTGCTGGAAAGGGCCTGGTAACGGTCTGTCCGTGTCTGACTAGAAATGCACCTCTGAGGGGGAGAAATGGCCGGATTGGAAGGAAAAGTAGCCCTGGTAACCGGCGCAGGCGGAATGCGGGGTGTGGGCCGGGCCACCGCGCTGAAATTGGCGTCCCAGGGGGCTGACCTGGTAATTACCGACGTGCGGCGGGAGGCCAACGACCTGCCTCCCGCCGAGGTTCGTCTGGAATGGAACAGCATCGACAGCGTGGCCGATGAAGTACGTTCCCTGGGCCGGGAATGCCTGCCGGTGTACACCGATCTTGGGTACAGCGGCCAGATCCAACAGATGGTCGTCGAGGCCGTCGAGCGCTTCGGCCACATCGACGTCCTGGTCAACAACGCCCGTGCCATCATCGGACGGGACAAGGTCCCGGTGACCGAGTTGGAAGAGGAGGTCTGGCGCCACTTCCTGGACATCAACACCACCGCCGTCTTCCTTTGCACCAAGTTCGTCGGTCGGGAGATGATTCGCCAGGGCAGCGGAGGCCGCATCGTCAACATCGCCTCCAACGCCTCCAAGCAGGCCAGCGCCACCGGGGCCGCCTACTCCAGTTCCAAGTTTGCCGTCCTGGGGCTGACCCAGGCGTCGGCCCTGGACCTGGCCCCCTATGGCATTACCGTGAACTCGGTGTGCCCCGGGCCAATAAACACCGACCGCATGAGCTACTGGGAAAGGGCCCAGGCCCAGGAGCGGGGCATAACCCAGGAGGAGTTCCGGGCCCAGATTGTCCAGCAGTCGGGCCAGTCAACCCCGCTGGGACGGATCGCCGAGGCCGAGGATGTGGCCAATATGGTGGCCTTTCTGGCGTCGGAGGACGCCAATTTCATCACCGGCCAAGCCTACAACGTGAACGGCGGCCTGCTATTTCACTAGACGGCCTCAAACAATTCCAAGGAGCAACCTGATGACATAACTAGCCGAGTTGCTGACGAAACATCGCCAGGAGATAAGCCGACTACTCTATCTGGGTTACGTTCGTTGGGACAACCTGGTGAGGAAACTCGAAAGTCAGGAAAGCACCCGAAGGGGTGCATTTGGGGATGAGCAGGTCTGGACTTTTCTAGTCGGGTGCGGCTATGCGATGGCCGACGCCGACGGGGTGGCGAAGCTCATCAAAGCCCTTACTGGCGCAGACCTGCCTCAACCGAACGATTCAAAGATATGGCTAGAGGTCTCACCGATGACGTCTAGAGTACGCGAAGGAAACACGTGGCTTGACCTAGCCCTCGGCGCCATCCACAGACGTGTTACCGCCAGGGGTAATCTCACCAAGGGAGGGATAGGATTGGGGAGCAGTTCGATCTCCTGGATGTGCTTCTGCGAAATGAAGTGGGGGGCGTCTACTTCTCGGAGTGTTGAACACGACCCTAATACTACAGTTGCAGATTGAAAACGACTAGGATTGGGGCAATCAACGGGTGGTGAGGTGAGGCTGTGGCAGTGCATGGGGATGGGGTGGCAGAGGTCGCCCGGTGGGCTGAGGGTATCGACCGGGTACACGAGTGCATTGCGGGGCGGTTCCGGCGTCCCGAACCACGTCGACGATCGCTGGACTATCTGAAAGGGCTGCTCAGTCCGGTGGAGCGCAAGAACGGCTGGCAACTGGCGGAGCAGGCCGGGGACGCCACACCCTATGGGGTGCAGCATCTGCTGTCAACCTACATTTGGGACGCGGACCTGGTTCGCGATGATCTCAGGGACTACGTGGTGGAGCACCTGGGCGACGCCAACGGGGTGTTGGTGGTGGACGAGACTGGGTTTCTGAAGAAGGGCAACAAGTCTGTGGGGGTGCAGCGTCAGTACAGCGGCACGGCGGGACGGATCGAGAACTGCCAGATTGGGGTATTCTTGACCTACGCTACTGCCAAGGGGAGGACCCTGCTGGACCGGGAGCTTTACCTGCCTCAGGTGTGGGCCGATGACCAGGAACGCCGGGAGGAGGCTGGCGTGCCGGAGCAAGTGGCGTTTCGCACCAAGCCGCAACTGGCCCGGCGGATGCTGGAACGGGCGGTGGAGTCGGGAGTCCCCTTCGGCTGGGCCACCGGGGACGAGGTCTACGGCAATGACCGCAACCTGCGGCTGTGGCTGGAGCGGCGGGACGTTCCTCACGTGCTGGCCATCAAGAGCAATGAGAAGTTGTGGGCTGGGACGGACCAGGGTCCGCGCCAAGTGCGGGCTGACCGGCTGGCGTCTGGGGTTGAAGAGTCGGGCTGGGTCCGGCTGAGCGCCGGTGATGGGGCCAAGGGTCCTCGGGTCTACGACTGGGCCTTGGTGGATATTCGGCCCCTGAGAGAACCTGGCAAGGGGTACTGGCTGCTGGCCCGGCGCAGCGTGGCCAAGCCCGAGGAACTGGCCTACTACGTGTGCTACGGCCCGACGGGAACAGCCCTGGAGGAACTGGTGCGGGTGGCCGGAACCCGGTGGGCCATTGAGGAATGCTTTGAGGAGGCCAAGGGACAGGTGGGACTGGACCAATACGAGGTGCGCCGGTGGGACGGCTGGTACCGGCACATCACCCTGGCGATGCTGGCCCACGCCTACCTGGCGGTGGTACGGCGCCAGGCATCGTCGCCGGGACGTCTGGGAGAAAAGGGGGCTGCCCCAGTTTGGAGGAAAGGCTGATACCGCTGACGGTGCCCGAGGTTCGGCGGTTACTCTACCGGCTGATATGGAGACACCACCCTACGGACGAATCAGTGCTGCGGTGGTCTCAGTGGAGACGGCGGCACCAAGCAACGGCCCGGCGCTGTCATTACCGACGCCGCCTGAAACTCCTCACCACATATCTGCAACTGTAGTACTAACCGGAACCAACTGACCCGCGTGATAGAAAACGCCCTCTGTTTCCAGTGCAATTGCAGATATGCTGATGATATATACGTGGCTCTGGTTACGCCCGCAATCTTCAAGGACGCAGCAGGGCCTACCCGAGAATATCGGTGCAAGTTCAGTAAGTACGAGACCGATAACGCCAATCTTCTGCGGGACTTGGATTCGTGCGTTTTGCCGAAGAGAAAAGAACCGAATTGGCATTATCCCTCCGACATTGGCGAGCGGGTCAAGAAGCTCAAACTTCGCTGGCCGACGTATGACGACTTGTTTGCCGGGATTCCCGACAGCCCAATCAGCGGAGGTCTGATGCGGTTCTGGGAACAATACGGCCACTAGCTGCGCCGGGGTACGACGTGAACGGCGGCCTACTGTTTCACTTATTTACGAGGTGAATGGCATGGCATCCCAGCCGATCAAGGGAACACGCATAACCGTTGACCTTCCTGATGAGATGTACCGGCGGGTCAAAGCCCAGGCCGACTTGGAAGAGATGACTATCACTGAGTGGGTCTTGGGGCTGGTTATGGACGAACTAGAAGAAGAGGAGGATGTTAGGGTCGCCTTGGAACGTCTTCATAACTTGGAGGGCAGCGTTTCCCTGGAAGAGTTGCATCGCCAGCGGATGCAACGAGGGGAAGCGAGTGACCTATGAATTAAATATTCATCGGGAAGCTCAGAGAACGCTGCGAGAGGCGCCTACTGCCCTATATAGTCGGATTTACCGGGAAATGCTGGAACTGAAGCAAAACCCCCTACCACGGAGGAGCGTTAAGTTGCATGGCTATGCAGACCTTTGGCGAATTCGGGTAGGACGGTATCGTATCATCTACCATATTGACAACCAGCAGCAAATTGTAACGATACTTCGCATTGCATTGCGTACCGAAAGCACTTACCGGGGCTTGTGAACCGTCCGTTATTCTATATTGCCAACTTCATCAAATTACCCGCCCTCTCAGATGAGTGCAAATCGTCTGTTGGATAACCCAAGGATAAACAGCCAATCAAACCATAAGGAGCAGCCGCTATGAAATACGGGTTTACAGTCCCCGGTCGCGGTCCCTTGGCCAGCCCGGACGCGCTGATTACCATCGCCAGGCACGCCGAGGAGTTGGGGTTCGATTCCATCTCCATGGGCGACCATATCCTGGTGCCCAAGAGCATCGATTCCACTTATCCCTACACCGAGGGCGGCGAGTTCCCGGGCAGCGCCACGGGCTCTTCCATGGAGCAAATCACCGCCCTGTCCTTCCTGGCCGGGGCCACCACAAAGATACGCCTGGCCACCAGCGTGTTAATAGTCCCCCACCGCAATCCCCTGGTAGCGGCCAAGGCCCTGGCAACCCTGGACGTGCTATCCCAGGGAAGGCTGGTTGTGGGTATCGGCGTGGGTTGGATGCGCGAGGAGTTCGAGGCGCTGGGGATACCGCCCTTCGAGGAGCGGGGCGCGGTAACCGACGAGTACATCCAGGCCTTCAAGGAGCTCTGGACCAGCGACTCCCCCACCTTCGAAGGCAAGTACTGCGGGTTCTCCGACATTACCTTCCTGCCCAAGCCGGTGCAGCAGCCCCATCCCCCCATCTGGGTGGGTGGAGAGAGCCGTCGGGCAATCCGCCGCGCCGCCCGGTACTGCAACGCCTGGTACCCCATAGGCTCCAACCCCCAGTTCCCCATGGGGGAGCCGGAGCAGTTGGCCGAAGGAATGCAACGGCTGGCTTCCTACGCTCAACAGGCCGGACGTGACCCCTCGGAGGTGGAGGTGGTCTACCGCACCCACCACTATGAGGTTAAGCCCGAGGGAGCAGCGGCCTCCGGGCCGGACCGGGACCTGTTCACCGGCACCGCCGACCAGGTGGCCGCCGACGTGCGCCAGTACGAGGAAATGGGCGTGAACTACCTGGTGGTGGACTTCGCGCGAATGAGCGGCAACCTGGACGAGATGCTGGGCAACATGGAGGACACCGCCAACCGGGTGGTGACCCGGGTGTGACCATCTCGCAGAGCGCGGCGAGAGCTAAAGTTGGCTCCGTTCCAACGTGGGGCCTGAACCCCGCAAAAGTCACCCCTTGGGGTGGTGCATTGGCATCCGGGTGGGCTGCCTAATAGGTATCTGCACAGGCGCGGGATTTGGCCCTACAATGGGGGAGATACACTCCCCGTTGCCTATGCCGGATGGCCCGACCCCAGTAGGGGCGCCTTTCCGCTATAGCCCGCCTCTGTGACCGCCTACCCCTAGCGGGCGGGCTGGCTTGGCCCCACGGCGGAGGCGACCGCTTCTATCAACCAACGACCAGCGCGGCGGCCTGTGTCAAGTGGCGGGCCGGAGCCGAAGCCCTAAATGAAACGCAAGCCTCGCCTCATCAGACCTGCTCGAAATGGTGTACGATGTTTTTCGAGGGGCAAAAGACAACGGCGAAGGAACCCTCAGTGCTTCAGCGATTGAGGAACGGGCCGATTTGCCCCGAATAGATTATCGCTGGGCAACCTGCCGGTACATTCTGGAAGATCTGAAATCCCAAGGCGTGGTTGTAAACGAGCAATCCGGTCCCGGTCCGTGTGCTTGGCGTTTGGCCGATTGAACCCAACCCCAGGCGACAAGCTCTTAGCGCGCGGGAGTTCCGGTGGGCTCGGTATCCGGGCGGTACTGGTGGTGTGCAAGTATCCGCACGATCTCGGGGTCCGCACCGTGGCGTTGGGCCATGTCCAGAGGCGTCAGGCCCTTACTATTCTCGACCCGCGCATCGGCCCCGGATGCCAGCAACAACTCCACAACCTCCGGGAAGGCCTTGGGCGATGAGGCTGCGCGGTGCAGGGCAGTGGACCCCTCATTGTCGCGGGCCATGATGTCAGCCCCGCGCTCCAGCAGCAACGCTGTCGTAGTGGCGTGCCCGTCCACATCCGAATCCACCGATCCGAACAAGGGTGTTTCGCCAAAGTCGTTCCGAGCATCAAGCTCCGCTCCCCAATCCAGCAACAGCCGCACCGTTTCCAGCTCCTCCGCGCTGGAAGCGAACTGGCTTGCCCGATGGAGTGCCGTAACGCCGTAAGCATTCTTGGCATGGAGGTCCGCGCCCCGCCCCAGCAGGACAGCGACGGACACCAGACTTCCCTTCTCCGCTGCCTTATGAAGCGGGCTCCAACCGAAGTGCCTCTCCGCTATATTGGGGTCCGCGCCCTGGTCCAGCAGGAACTCCACCACCGTATCGGGGTAGGGGTTCCACGCCACTACCTTGTACAGCGGCGTCTCACCCTTGCCGTCCTGGGCATTGACGTCCGCGCCCGCGTCCAACTGCTGCTGGATGTCCGTTATGGTGGCGTCGCGCCAGAAGCCGTTGGTGAGCCAAGTCCCGAACTCGCCGCACAACTCCGGCATGACGTCGGTGTCCACCAGCCAACCCATCTGACTGGCGACCTGACACGCCGACTCGCCCCAACTGTTGTATGCCCCAACGTCCGAACCCCTCGACAGCAATAACCGCACCACATCCGGCGTTCTGCTGCCCGCCGCCGCCGCAAGCAGGGGCGTCTCGCGGTCGTTGCTCAGAGCCTCAATATCCGCACCCTGGTCAAGTAGGAACCCTACCATGTCTGTCGCCTCAATGGGCAGACGCTCGATGCCCCGCCTGGCAACCAGCTCGCGGAACCCATCATCATCCCTGTCGTATGTCACAGCCAGATGTAGGGGCGTCCGGCCTTCGTTGTCCTGGGCATGGATGTCCGCCCCTTGGTCCAACAGTAGCTGGGCCACCTCTATCGCGGTCCCTTCGGAATAGCCGGTGGTCATCACGGACACCGCGAAGTGCAGAGAGATCCAACCCCAACCCCAGGAGCGGCCCCGAAGGTGAACGTCGGCACCGTACTCCAGCAGCGCCTTCACGACCAAAGGGTCTCCGCCCATAGCCGCTTGAAACAGAGGAGGCCCGGAGTCTTCATCGTGGCTGGCGTTCGGGTCGCCCCCCCGCTCCAGAAGCAACCTCACCACGTCGGAGGCTCCGGAGAAGGCCGCCAGATGCAGGAGCGTGAAACCCGACTCGTCCTCCCCCTCGGTGCCCGCCCCCTGGTCCAGTAGCAACTCCACGACCGCCGCTTGCCCGTTGGAGATCACCGCCATCGACAGCGGCGTGTCGCCATGTTTGGCCTTGGAATGGAGTTGCGCCCCGTTGTCCAGGAGCAAGGCCGTCACACGGGGGTCCGGGTTGTTGGCCGCAGCCGAGTGCAGGGGAGTTAGGCCCCTGTCGTCCAAGCCGTGGACCTCTGACCCGCTATCTACCAGCAGCCCAACCATCTCCAAGCTGTTGAAGCCCGCCGCCCAATGCAGAGGCATCCGGCCCCGCGCGTCCAAGGTCATAATGTCCGCGCCCCGGTCAAGCAGCAGTCGCATTACCGCCGGGTCTGGGTTGACCGCCGCAACGATATGCAGCGGGGCCAGCCCGTCCGCGTCCAGCGCGTGGATATCCGTGCCACGTTCCAGCGCGTCCCAAGCTTCTTGGACGCTGGCGTTGCTCCAGAAGTTGGCCTGGAATGGACGCTCCTGAATCGGCATTACTTGCGTATCCGCCGAGTCGGGAGGCGGGGGTGGCGTGGGCCTCTCCGTGGGCATGGGAAGCTCTGGCGTCGGAGTTGCCGTCGGTGTCGGTCTGGGAGTGGGAGTCGGGACTTCCGTTGGGGCGGGTGTCACCGTTGGGGTTGGCTCTGCCGCAGCAGTCGGAACCCTTACCTCATCCTCCGGGGACAACCACTGACACCCCGCCAGCAGCAACACCAGCAACCCAATCCCAAGAAATCTCCCGATATACATACCCCCTCCCTGACCGCCCTCCCGTTTTGGCTTCATTCAGCTTAGGTGGATGTTCGCCACAAGGCCGCCCTAATGTTGGCATTTCATTTTAGGGCTTCCGGTCCCCCGCGCCAGTTGCTCGTCGCCAACGGGCGGATTTTAGGGCTTCAGGCCCCACGTTGGAACGAAGCCCTAAAGTTGGCGCCATCAACGCCCGGCTCAGGTTGTGCTAGACTGGAACGGTGGGATGTACCAGGGTTGAGGGACCGACAAAAGGGGGACTGCGATGGAAACGTCTGCGCCCATCATTGGAATGGTTCTCATGGGGATAGCAGGGCTATTCTTGGTCGTGGGAGTCTCAGGGCTGGTTAATTGGTATCGTCGCCCTCCGGCTCCGAAAGCGCTCCGGGCGGTAATTCCTGAAGTTGAGTGATACTACTTGTACGATAGAGGAATGCCCACAGTTTGGGTAATACTCATCCTGCTTGCCATAGGCACCGCTGGCATGAGTACGTTGGTGTGGCTCTCCCCCGCGCCTGCCGACCGGCTGACTCCGGCCCAAGATAATCTCATCGAGATAGCCGACTGGATGGTTAGAGCCTCCGTAGGGGCATGGGGTTCGCTGGCGCCGCCCGGCTGTCGGGAATGAGCGCTAGAGGAGCGTAACCGGATAATAAATTAGCCGGTCGTCTTCAAACGCGGCCTGCTTCTTCAATAAATGACTCCCTCCCCCGCCAACCTCCCAATCTCCGCGTCCGACATTCCTAAAAGCTGGCCGAAGACGTAGGGGTTGTCCTCGCCGATGTTGCTGTAGTGGCCGTATTCCATCGGCGTTTCCGATAGGCGCACCGGCGTGGTCCAGGAGAGGCTGGAACCCTCCTGCCACTCCGAAGCCGCTTTCCCCCGCTCGGCCAGGTAGTAGCTGGTATCCCGGTAGAAGTCCCGGGACTTCAGGTGGGGGCTCTCGTACAGGTCCTGTCCCTGGGAAACCAGGCTGGCGGCCACCCCTGCCTGCTGCAACTCCTGCATCGCCCCCTCGGCGGTGCGCTCCATAGTCCACCGGCTGATGTGCTGGTCCAACACGTCCTGGTTCTGGCTCCGCTCCAGCAGCGTGGCGAACTTGGCCTCCTGGCTCCAGTCCGGGTCGCCCATAGCCCGGCACAGGGCTTGCCATTCCTCCTCCGTGGACACCGCAATGGCGCAGTAACGGTCCTCGCCCCGGCAGGGATAGACCCCGTGGGGCGCGGCGTAGGGGTCGCGGTTGCCCCGGCGCTGGGGCAGCCTTTGGTTGACCTGGTAGTCCAGGATGGCCGGCCCGGTGGTGACTGCGCCCGACTTGAAAATGGAGGACTGTAGGGTGGTCGGCTCGCCGGTGCGCCGCCTTCGCAGCAGAGCGCCGATGATGGCCGCGGGTTGGAACACGCCGGTATGGTAGTCGGAGTATGAGGTGTTGACGACTCCCGGAGGCGCCTCGGGGTCGCCGGTCATCATGGAGACGCCGGAGACGTGCTGCACCAGGATGCCGAAGGACTTGTAGGTGTAGTAGGGGCCGTTGCCCCCCAGCCCGGTTTGCCACATGATGATGATGTCGGGCCGGATTTCCCGCACCTGGGGAAAGTCGATGTTCCAGCGCGACAGGATGTTGCGGCGAAAATTGGTCATGAACACGTCGGCGGTCTTGACCAACTCCATGAAGGTGTCGCGTCCCTCGGGGGTACGCACGTCCAGGGTTATTCGCTTCTTGTTGCGCTGGTACTCGGGCTGACCGGCCCCGCGAGACCAAGCTGGGATGAAGGCCATTTCGTCCAGCACCTTGTTGGTCTCCACCTTGATAATCTCGGCCCCCAGGGAGCCGAGGATGCGCCCGGTCAGAGGAAGGGCGACGTAGGGCCCGAACTCGATGACGCGTAAACCGGCTAGAGCTTTGTTGGACATAGTCTGCTCCAAGTGCTGCTTTACATGGCTGGGGAGTCAAATACGAGCGGTTTGCCCAATTAAACTTCCACATCGTCGCTTTCATTTTCAAGGTCGTCCACTATGGGCGTGATTTGCTCGATGAACTTTCGGGTCATCTCAGCTATCCGCGCAGCGAACTCGTCGTTCAGAGTATCGGTGCCCATTTCTAGTTTTATGCCATCCGGTGCAAGTTGCTGGTCGGGATGTAAATTTACGCCAGCCAGTTTCTCTTGAAGATTGCCTAGTTCATGCACGAACTCTATGTTACACCACCACGAATTCTCTCCCTGTGCATGTAGGTTGATTCGGTAACTTGTCCTGTGATTCGCCCAGGGCCGCCTATTGTACCAGAATTGGTAGTAGCGAGATTCCCCGCCATTCCACTGTCCCGCCCACCTGCTTTTCATATCAGGTTTGATTCCGGGTGGCAATCCGTCTGTTGCCTGGTTGCCCACCTTATCCCTGAGGAATTGGGTGACTTCGTCGTTGCTGTTCTTGGCGAATGTGGCGGCCAGCTTTTCCCCAAAGGACTTGCTGCCGCCTATGCCACCCTCAATTGCTGGAGCGCTGCCGATGCCGACGACGTAATCGTCGAGCCCAGGAACAGGGATGATGGTGGACGCCTGGATGTAAAGAGTGTTCGTCTGCGCATCCCTAAAAGGCGTCAGTTTTACGCAGGTAATCAGATTTTCGCCGGGAGCTTTATCGTTGAGCCATAATACAGCGGAAGTAACTTCTGGAGCGAACCTATGACTGGCCAGGATGATGCGCTGGTCATTGTTCAAAGCGTTGAGGTCGTCTGTGCCGAGGTGTTGCAGCAGTTTGCCTACCGCATCATCTTGGGAGACCCTTTCATAATCGGCCATTATCCTGATGATGTCTTGTGCGCTTGCCCGTTGGAAATAACTGGCGTACTTGATGGCCTGCCAGTGGGCATCGGCGCCAGTGTCATCGCGCTTCAGTTCGATGATTACCAGCTTGCCGTCGGAGTCAACTGCCAACAAATCAAGCCGTTCGTTTGTAAGGTCAAAGCCGCTGAACTCCTTGCCGATTATCAGCAAGTCATCGCCCAAGATGCCCGGATTAGTGGCAACCCACTCTTGAATGTCTCGCCGTTCCCTCCATCCCAACTCGGCGAAGTCCACTTCTTTAATCCGGTCCGATTCCCAGCTATCCTGATTAACTCGAAACAACTGTGGTTCTCTGCTCATCGTTTCCTCGAGTGCGATGGGTATATGGCTAGATCACCCCGTTGGCCCGCAACTGGACCAACTCCTCTCCGGTATATCCCAGTTCCCCGCAGTAGATGTCCTGATTGTCCTGGCCCAACTGGGGCGCGGGCTTCTGGGAGGGGGAAACTTCCTCGCTGTAGAAAATGCCCAGGGGGTACTGCAACGGCCCCACCTGGGGATGGTCCAACTCGGCCCAGAAGCGGTCGGCCTGTAACTGGGGGTCGGTAATCAGGTCGGAGACCTCGTTCACCGGGATAAATACCAGGTTCCGCTTCTGGCCCTCATGGAAGAGTTCCTCCGCCGTAAACCGGGCGGTGAAGTCCATGAAAAGGGCGGTGATGATGTCGATGTGGGGCGCCCGGTCCTGGTTGCCGCCCCGATAATCGTCGTTCAGAATCTCCTCGTTGCCTGTAATCTCGTAAATCCACTGGGCCAGGGTATCCCACTCCCGGGGCGTAATCATCCCGGCGGAAATCCATCCGTCCAGACAGGGGTAGGCTCCCAGGGGAATTACCAGGGTGGAATTGGTGCCCACCCGGGTGACATTCTCCCCCATCTGCATCCAGGCCAACGCCGGGTGGGCGTCGGTGTAGTAGGTAATCAGCGCCTCCTGGAGCGACACGTCGATGTACTGTCCTGTTCCTGCCTGCATGTCCCGATAGTACAGGGCCGCCAGGACCGCCACCGCCGCGTATTGGGCCCCCGGGTAAGTGGAATGCTCGTTGCCCTGGCGCACCGGCGGCCCGTCCGGGTCGCCGGTAATCTGCATATAGCCGCTGGCCGCCATTGTAACCAGGTCCGACGACTTGTAGTCCTTCCACTCGCCGGTCTGCCCAAAGGGAGTGATGGAGGCCATGACCAGGCCCGGATTGGCCTCCTGCAACGCTGGATAGTCCAGCCCCAGGTTTTTCAGGTAGCCAACCGGGAAACTCTCCAACACCACGTCGGCCTGGGCGGCCAACCTGCGGAAAATGGACTGGCCCAGGGGAGTTTCCAGGTCCAGGGTAATGGAGCGTTTGTTGGTGTTGTAAAAGAGGAAGCGCAGACTGCGCTCGTTGTGGGGAACGTCCCGGGGGAAGGGGCCCTTGGAGCGGCTGGGGTCGCCCCGGGGAGGCTCAACCTTGATTACGTCGGCGCCGTAGTCGGCCAGCATTTTGGCGCAGAAGGCTCCCTGCTCATCGGTCAAGTCCAGCACCCGGTAGGGTGGTACCAGCGTATCCGCCGATGCTTCGGGGCCGGAATTGCCGACCATGTTCATTACCTCCCCTGGGATGCGGGACCTGCAGGAACCCTTCAGTTGGCGGCGCGACAGCGGGACTCTGAAGGATGCCCGCCTACCGGCCCAGGCGGTTGCGCAACTCCTGGACCAGCCGGTGCACTCCCCCGTCGGATGCCGGTATGGGTTAACCTACCTACTCAGTTTTTGGAAAGGTATCTTAGGACCATACCAGCGGCACAGAAGAAGGTGCTGGCGGCCAACATTCCGAGACCCAAATCGCTGAAGGAAGTCGATGGAAATGCCCGAGCTAATAGAATTGCCGATGCGCCCAAACAGACGGTTCCGAAATCACCGATAGGGCCCTTGGCCCAACCGCGAAACCACCCTAGCCACCCGCTGAATGTCTCTCGCACTTCCTGATTAGCGATGCCACTATAGTGACGACGACAAAGCAGACTGACAGCCCGGCCACAATGTAGGCGATAGTGAGAGTGCCTTCCAGGATCGCGTACCTGTTAGGATCGAAGGAACTCCATCCTAGCTGGTGGCCGACAACGAACATCCAGCAGGCGGCAACTAAAAGGAGCAGAAAGAGAAGCAAGCCAGACTGCATAGGGAAACCTCCGCTTTCAGGTCTCTCTCGCTAGGGTCACGCTCTTCAGTCCAGCACAATTCCCCGGCCTTCCCAGCTATTGCGGCCCGCTGCCTACGCCCGCCTACCGGCCCAACCGGCTGCGCAACTCCCGCACCAGCCGGTGCACTCCCCCGTCGGAAGCCGACCTACCGTAGTCCACGTAGAACTCCAGGTCTTCCAGGGCTTCGGGGTAGTTCTGTAGCTGGTAGTGCACCAGGCCCCGGTCCCGTCGCTCCTGGATTACATCGGGTTCCAGCACCACCAGTCGGTCCACCATGGGAAGGGCGCGGTGGAAGTCCTTGCGGTCCCAGAAAATCCCCTTGAGGTTTCGCAGCATCCGGGCGATGAACTCGCGGTTGGATATGGGGTCAAGATGGCTGGAATTCCAGGGCACCCGGGGAGGCGCGACCTGCCTGAACCTCTGGATGCACTCTTCCTCCGATAGTACGATGCCCTTCTCAAAGGCATCGAGGACCAGCCCGGTCTCGTCACGGTGGCGGATGAGGAAATGCCCCGGCATTCCCACTCCCACCATGGGGAGTCCCAACCGTTTGCCGACTTCGATGTAGACCAAGGATAGAGTTATGGGAATACCCAAACGGCGGCGCAGCACCTCGTCAAGGAAGCTGTTGCGGGGGTCGTAGTAGTCCTCCTCGTTGCCCCGGAATCCAACCTCCTCAAATAGGTACTCGCTGAGGGTGTTGGCGCAATAGAGGGGGCTGCCTCCTTTTCCCAGGCGGCGCGACGCGGCGGCGGCCAAGGAGTCCAGCAACCCCAATTGTTGGTCAATCTCAATGTCGGGTTCCTCAGTCGCCGAAACCAGCAGGGCGGCGCGGGCCAGGTCAATCTCTTCGTCCGGCAACTGGGCGACGCTGACAAATTGCTCCCAGGCGTGGTCCCTATCCATAAGCTAACGGTCTCCGCTGGCTGGACTGGCCTTTCCGGGTCCAGATAGAGGCGTCATTATCAGCCGGCGAGTTTGGACTGCGGGTAGCTGTTTATCTCCACCTGTATCGCATCCTGGCGGCCCGCCATGTCCCGGACTTCCGTCCGGTAGGCGTTGCAGCGAGGACACCAAACTTCCTCGTCGGAGAAGAGGCGCATGTTGTCCTTCTTGACGGTCATCGTCTCGATTTCCGACCGGCACTCGGCGCACATGCGGACGATGACTACTTCATCTATGGCCATACCACCCTTCCCTTTATTGCTCCGGTCTATTGCCCCAGAGCCACCGGAAAAAGCTCCCTGGGTTCTCGCTTCGCCGATTCCCTATCCCCGGCCCGGTCGACATCTGGGCATAATGACTAGAGCGAGTGTAAACGGGGCCATACCCACTGTCAACGACGCTGGGAACGGCCCAAAGCCTGCCCATTCCCCGGGGAGCGCTGCTTCCCGGGGGCTCAGCCCGTCGCACAGTGCGGGCTCTGAGCTGAGAGAGGGGTCTAACTCCTGTCCGTCGCAAGCCCCCGCCCCTGGATTCCGGCCCGGTCCTGCAACTGGGCAGGAGTCCATTTCTGGCGAACTGACCCATCAGTTGATGGAACTGACGAATCGGAGAGACGGATTCCCGCTTTCGCGGGAATGACGGGTCCCTCGTAATCCGATACGCGATTGTCCTGTCCAAACGGCCCGTTACACTTGGCAATTCGACCCGTCGGGGGTATTATAATTGTCAATACCCGACGCTGTGGGCGGCCTACGCCCCCAGCGCAGCGAGAACGGGAGAGGAGGAATAGTTATGGCGAAACCCATGCGAGTTGGTCACCTGGTATTGAACGTAAAGGACGTGGAAGCCTCCACCAAGTTTTACACTGAAGTGTTGGGGTTTGACATTGCCATCCAGCGGCCCACCGGCACCTTCCTGACCTGCGGCAAGATTCACCACGACCTGGCCCTGTTCCAGGCTCCCGTAGACGCCCTGCCGGTCACCGAGGGACAGTTGGGGCTCAACCACTTCGCCGTTCAGGTCGCCGACCTGGAGGACCTGACCGAAGTCTACAACAGCCTCAAGGACAGCGGCGCGAAGCTGGACCGCAATACCGACCACGGCATGACCTCCAGCGTCTACTTCTTTGACCCCGACGGGAACCGGATCGAGTTCTTCTGCAACAACAACGCCACCGCCGAAGAGGGCTTGGCCATGATGCGGGATACCACCCGGGTCAACAAGGAACTGGTCCTTAACTAACCCCGGATATTATTGGGGGCCAGCTCGCCATAGCGTCGGACTGGCTCCCAAATGGACTCCTTTTATTCCACCGCCCAACGGAGGGCAGTGGAATTTTGCGTTTTGGCGCTCGGCGCTTTGCCGGTCGCTCCATTTAATTTGCTACACCCGGCGATGAGGCAGCTATGGGGAAATTGGATTTCGCTCTTTGGGATTCCTTCCCGGTCTACGAAATGGCGAAGGGCAGCCCCGCGGAAGTATACGAGGCGCACATCAAGGAGACTCAACTGGCCGAGGAACTGGGCTATCAGTCCTACTACATCATCGAGCACCAGAACTCCCATGTGGGCCAGATAACTTCCCCCTCTGTTTACTTGACCGCCGTGGCCCAGAGGACCGAAAAAATTCGCCTGGGCGTGATGATTTATCAACTACCTTTCTATCACCCCATCCGCCTGGCCCAAGAGTCGGCCATGCTGGACCACCTATCCCGGGGCAGGTTGGAGTTCGGCACTGGCATCGGCGTCCACGAGCATGAGTTCATGCGCTGGGGCCTGCCCTTCCAAGAGCGTCAACGGATGTCCTCCGAGGCCCTGGAGATCATCGTTAAAGCCTGGACCGAAGAGACCGTAACCTACGAGGGCAACTACTGGACCTTCGATGAAGCCCTGCCCGTGCCCAAGCCCTACCAGCAGCCCCATCCGCCCATCTGGGTGGGCGGCCATAGCCCCGCCTCCATGGAGTACGCCGCTCGGAACAATTACCACATCTCGCAGAACCTGGACGTGGATACGGTGGTGGCGGAAAAGTTTGACCTTTACCGGAAGATTTGGCGCGAGTGCCAGCACCCGGGGCCCATGCCGCTCACTTTCCTGATGCGAGCGGTACATGTTGCCGAGACGGACGAGATCGCCCGGGCCGAGGCCGAGGAACATCTGCTGACATCCCGGGGGTTGGCCCGGGAAGGGCTGGTGAACACCCGCATCGGCTTCCGGGGCAATTCCGACAGCCCCACCTCCCGGGAGTTGGCCCGGGTCTTCGAGGGGATGGGTAGCTCTTACGACTTCTGGATTGACAACGGCCTGGCCCTGGTGGGCAGCCCGGACACCGTGATTCGGAAGCTGAAGGAGCAGCGGGAGCTAATCGGCTACGACATCTTCTGCGCCAACCACCGTTTCGGCCCGCTGCCCGCCGAGCAGTCCCTCAAGTCGATGAAGTTGTTTGGGGAGGAAGTGATTCCCGCCTTCGCCGAGTAGCCGGCTTTGGCGGGTCAACTCTGCAATGTGGATTGCACTGGCGGGGGCAGTCGCTTGCCCTGAGTTATAGCAAACCCAGTCGGCGCAGGTCCAACTCCGACCAGCGTGCCTGCATCTGTATCATGCTCCGCAGCAACCTGACCGAGTAAGTGTCTCCGGGGCGATGGAAAGTGACAGTAACCCTTCTCCCGTCCCGGTGATAATATTGTTGATGGCTTCCCGACTGCCTCTCCATTTCAAATCCGTCTCTACGCAGCGCCCGGGTAATTTGCCGGGCAGTCACCGAGCGCAGTCGCGAGAAATCAATCTCGCTCATATAGTTACGGCAACACGTTCCTCTGCCGGCGATGACGCCTCTTGCGGCTCCTCGGGAATTGACTCTCCGTGGCTGACCATGCTCTCCAGCGTTATTTGAAGCACTTCTCGGATGTTCTTCAGCGCCTCCTCCCGAGTATACCCCCACGTTGCGGCGCCTTGCCTTTCCAGCGTCGGACAGACCGCAGCCCAGCGACCCTCGTCAGGTTCCACTAACACGCGAAATCGGTAAGTCTTCATGGTTCTCCAGCCTCAGAAATAATATGCCAGCCCATATCAGCGGCAGCAAGAGTTGTAATCAAGGCAACATCAATTGTCCCTATCTAGAAGCCGCCGGTCGCTATTGGTGACTGAGTGGGCTGCTGGCGACGACATTACCAAGGTTTGAGATACTCTGCCCCGCCTATTGGGCGGTGAATCCCCCGTCCACGGCGAGCTCCGCTCCGGTAATGAAGGAGGCGTCGTCGGAGGCCAGAAACAGCACGGCGTTGGCTACCTCTTCCTGCCGGCCCTCACGACCCAGGGGCGTGGCGTCCACCAGTTCCTGCCGTTCCTGACGCACTTCTTCGTCGGGTATGGAGGTCAGCATCGGCGGCATGTACCCCGGATGGACCGAGTTGGCCCGAATGCCGCCCTTGCCGTGGCGTACCGCCGTGGCCTTGGTGAAAATCCGTACCGCGCCCTTGGAGGCGTTGTAGGCCGGGTGCCCGCCGGAAGAACCCACCATACCCATGATGGAAGATATGTTCACAATTGCGCCGCCGCCGGCTTCCTGCATTTTGGGCACGGCGTACTTGGTGCCCAGGTAAACGCCGGTGGCATTCACGTCCATGATGCGCTGCCATCCGGCCAGGCTATCGGCGTCGGGAAAGGCGCGGCTGCTGATTCCGGCGTTGTTGACCAGCACGTCCAGCTTGCCGAAACGGGCCACCGCCTGGTCCACCGCGTTCCGCCATTCCTCTTCGCTGGTCACGTCCAGCCGGACGAACATGGCCTCGCCGCCAGCCTCGGCGATTTCCGCCTCCACCAGGCGGCCCGCCTCTTCCATGATGTCGCCGATGACAACCTTGGCCCCTTCCTGCGCGAATAGCCGGGCTTCCACCGCGCCCATGCCGTGGGCCCCGCCGGATATTATGGCTACCTTCCCTTCCAGTCTCATCCTGCCTCCTTTCCCGGCTAGTCTATAATTCCCTCTCTGGTCCACTCCTCCACGTTGGCGACGGTCTCTCCCAGCAGTTCAACAAATACCCGGTAATTGTGCTGCCCAATCAACGGGGCCGCGGAGTGGATGCCGGCTGGCGTTGCGCTGAACTTCCAGGGAGGGGCCAGCACCGTCTGGCGTCCCATCGCCGGGTGTTCCACCGACGGCCATGATGCCCGGGCCTGTAGGTGGGAGTCATTCACCAGGTCGCTGCCGCTGGCGGAGGCTGCTGCCGGGACTCCGGCGGCTTGGAGCAACTCGGCTACTTCCCGGGTCGTGTGCCCCTGGGTCCAGTCCTCCACCAGCCCGTCTAGGTCGTCCTGGTTCTTGCTCCGCAGGTAAGGGTCTAAGAATCGAGGGTCGTCCAGCCATTGGGGCTGGCCCGCCGCCCGGCAGAACGCCCGCCACTCTTCGTCGTTGCCGACGGCGATGGTAACCCAGGAGTCCTCTCCCTGGCAGCGGTAGCACCCGTGGGGCGACATCCCCGGCTCCCGATTGCCCCGCCGGTGGGCTATCCGCCCGTTCATCGCGTACTCCATCAATGTCTCCGCTCCAAAGGCCGTAATGGCCTCCCGGGAGGAAAGGTCGATGAACTGGCCCTGGCCGCTGCGTCGCTGGTGGAACAGGGATGCCAGCAGGGCAAAGGCGGTGGTCGCCCCCACCCGGGAGTCGATGCTATCCCGCAACTCCGTGGGCGGCGCGTCGGGGTAGCCGGTCAGGTGGCCCATTCCGCTCAGGGCGTTGAACACGGGCGCGTAGCCCGGGTACCGGCTCTCCAGCCCGCCCGCCCCCGCCGCCGAAATGGACGCCATGACTATGCTGGGGTTGACGGCGCTCAGTTGCCCGTAGCCCAGGCCCAACCGCTCCATCACCCCCGGACGCATGTTCTCCACCACTACGTCGCTGATGGACGCCAGCCGGTACACCAACTCAATGGCCTGGGGCTGCTTCAGGTTGAGCTGAATCCCCAGCTTGTTGAGGTTGAGGGTGTTGAAGACGGGGGAGCGTTCCGGGTCGTCGTAGGCGTAGGGGGGACGGCGAGCCCCGTCCAATTGCACCCGGCTCTCCACCTTGATGACCTCGGCCCCCAGCAGTCCCAGCAGCATGGTGGGGAAGGGACCGGCCAGGATGCTGGTGAAGTCCAGTACGCGCACTCCCGCCAGGGCCGTTCTTTGCGGGTGGGGAAGGGCCATCGTTAGACCACCCTGCCGCGGCGCAGGTCGGCCAGCTCCTGGGGAGTCACTCCCAACTCCTGGCAGAAAACCTGTTCATTGTGCTGGCCCAGCATTGGCGCGGGACGCTGGGGCAGGTCTGGGCTGCTGGAGAGCAGGAAGGGCAGCGAAGGATGGGGCAGCCTGCCGGCCCTGGGGTGCTCGATTTCCTGGAAGAAGCCCCGCTCCGCCAATTGGGGGGATGCCATGACCTCTGCCGCCGTGGCGAAGTAGGCCGAGGGACACCCGCTGGGGGCCACCCGGTAGTAGATGTCCTCCTTGCCCAGGGTGGCCGCCCACGCCGCCAAAATGTCGTTGACCTCGGCCCCGTTCTGGATGCGGTTGGCCCGGGTGCGGAACCTATCATCCTGGCCCAGTTCCGGCTGTTCCATGATGGCTGCCAGCGCCTGCCAATGCTGGTCTTCCCGGGGGTAGAGTATCACGTAGCCGTCGCGGCAGGAGTAGATGCCGCCGTACTCGTAGGTGCGCGAGCGGTCCACCCGTCGGTCTTGGCCCAGGAACTGGGCCAGCAACAGCCGGTTCAGGGCCAGGCCCGACTCCTGCTTGGAAATATCGACGTGCTGCCCCACTCCCCAGACTTCCCGGGCGTAGAGGGCGGCCACCGCCGCGATGGCGGCTTGCAGCCCCGCGTCGTACTCGCCCAGGTGCCCCCCGGCGGTCACCGGCCCCCGCTGGGGGAAAGTGGCGTAGCCGATGCCCCCCGGCAGGGTGTACCCCTCGCCCGAGGCGTGGAAGGTGTTGATGTGCCGCGCCGCCCAGGGGGCCTTGGGGCCGTCCTGCCCGTAGGGAGTGATGGACACGTAGACCAGGGACGGGCTGGCTGCATGGAGGGACGAGAAGTCCAGGCCAAGCTCCCGCATGGTGCCGGGTGGGGTGTCCTCCACCAGCAGGTCGGCGCTGGCGGCCAGGCGAGCGAGTAGCTCCCGTCCTCGGGGGGACGACGGGTTCAGGGTAATGCTTTCCTTGTTGGTATTGTGGAGCAGAAAAAGCCCGCTGCGCTCCCTGTGGGGAACATCATCGGGGAAGGGGCCATAATTGCGGGCCGAGTCGCCGCCGCGTGGGGGTTCAACCTTAATCACCCTGGCCCCCAGGTCCGCCAAGAGCCTGGCGCAATAGGGGCCGGCGATGAAGTCGGCGATTTCCAATACTGTAATGCCGGAGAAGAGGCCCAGCATTACCAACCCTCGTTTACTCGCGCAACGACCGGTGGCGCACCCGCAGCAGACCGGCAACCTCGCCGATGTCGCCCACCTGGTCCAGGTGCCAGAGCAGGTCCAACAGCTTATTGCAGCGGGCCCGCGAGAGCACATCGGCGGTCAGAGAGCGGAACTTGTCCTCCAATTGGGCGTCGCTCAAGGGGTTCTCCGGCGCGCCGGTGGCGTGGACCACCGTCTCGGTGTGTTTACTGCCATCCCGCAGGGCAATGGTCACCACCGCAGCGTCCTCGGCCAGGGAAGGGTCGATGGTGGCCTTGACCCGACTACGCAGGCCGGCGACGATGGGGTCGCTTACCCGGTTGTCGGTGTACTGCTCCGGGAAGGCAGCGCCGTCCACCAGCGCCACGGCCATGCTGTGCTGGAAGGAGAACTTGCCCTCAAGCCCCACTTCCGGTTCAGGCCGGTTGACCAACTCCAGCACCAAAGGATGCACTCGGGCTTCGATGCTTTCCACCTGGTCGGGCGATACTCCTTCCCGTTCCCGCAGCGCAATCATGGCGTCGATGAGGGGGTGGTTGACAACTCCGCAGGCGTAGGGCTTCAGGCCGTTCATGGGCAATTCCCAGTGCTCCCCCAGGTCCTCGGTGGCCTTGTCCAAGTCGTAGTCGCTGGACATTACGGCGGCAAACCCCCGCCGACCCTCCAGGATGGCGGGACTGGAGGTAAAACCGCGCTGGGCCAGCAGAGCCGCCAGGACGCCGCTCTGGGCGGCTCGCCCGGGGTGGAAGGGCTTGGTCATGGAGCCGAACACTTCCCGCACTCCCGAGGCCTGGGTGCCGGCGACGCCCAGAGCCTGGCACATCTGGGAGGTGTCCAACCCCAGCAGGCGTCCGGCGGCGGCCACTGAGCCGAATACGCCGCAGGTGCCGGTTATATGCCATCCTTCGTTGTAGTGGGCCGGATGGACGGCCAGGCCGATGCGGCAGCATATTTCGATGCCCAAAACCGAGGCTACCAGGGTATCTCGACCGCTGGCGTTGATGCGCTCGGCTACGGCCAGGGAGGCGGGCAGCGTCGGCGACGACGGGTGAATAACCGTGGGGAAGTGGGTGTCGTCGTAGTCTTCCAGGTGGCCCAGGTAGCCGTTGGCCAGGGCCGCATTCTGTAGGCTGGTGCGGCTGCCCACGCCGATTACCGAGGCGTGGCGTCCGCTGCCCTCCTGTCGGAATACGTCCAACAGTATGTCCAACGAGACGTCCCGGGAAGAATATAGGGCAACGGCCAAGAAATTGATGAAGCACCGTTTCCCTTCGTGCAGAACAGCATCGTTTATCTGGCCTGAAGATGTTCTGACAGCGAAGTTTGCCAACTCTTCGGTAACGCCCATACCCTACCTACCGCGCACGTTTACGGAGAAAGGGGAATTATAGCATCGGCTTTGAGCGCGGGTCTATCGGTTTGTCCCCGTTATTCCCCTGTAGGAACATCTGCACCCGTATTCTTCTACCGCAGCCAGCAACGGCAAAAGTCGCAGAAATAGGCCGTGGCTATTACAATGGGTTCAGCGATTCGTAGGCTGAGGAGGTAGGGATATGCCGTCCAGGACTGGGGAAGAGTTCATCGCTGGGCTGAGGGACAACGCGGCGGAAGTGCATATTCGCGGCGAGCGGGTCGAGGACGTTACCACCCATCCCGCCTTCCGCAACGGGGTACGCACCCTGGCGGGCCTGCTGGACATGCAGCACGACCCCAAGCTGCGGGACGAGATGACCTACACCTCGCCCACCACCGGGGACAGAGTGGGCCTATCCTTCATCACTCCCAAGACCCGGGAAGACCTGGACCGCCGCCGCACCATGATGACCCACTGGGCCCGGGCCACCTGCGGGATGATGGGCCGCACTCCCGACTTCCTCAACGTGGCCGTCATGTCGATGGCGGCGGCCAGCGATTACTGCGGCCAGAACCGTCCCGAGTTCAAGCAGAACGTTGAGAACTACTACGAGTACATTCGGGAGAACGATGTCGTCCTCACCCATACCCTGGTCAACCTGCAGCGCAGCCGTTCCCCCCTGGCCACTCCCCTGGAGGACCGCACCGACGTGGCCCTATCCGTGGTCAAGGAGACCGACGCGGGAATCGTCGTCCGAGGGGCCCGGGTGCTGGCGACCCTCGGCCCCCTTTCCGACGAGATTGCCGTCTATCCGGCCCGCACCCACCGCCTGCCCGAGGGGGCCGAGGCCCGCTACTCCTTCGCCTTCGCCATACCCTGCAATGCGCCGGGAATGCGCTTCCTCTGCCGGGAGAGCTTCGATCATGGGCGTTCCCGCTTCGACCACCCCCTGGCGTCCCGCTTCGAGGAGATGGACGCCATCGTGTTTTTCGACGATGTGTTGGTGCCCTGGGAGCGGGTGTTCCTGTACGGCGACGCCGAGCTTTGCAACAACTGGGCTGGGCGCACCAACCGCAACGCGCACACCGGCCACCAGGTAGTCGCCAAGAACGTGGTCAAGTGCGAGTACATGCTGGGACTGGCCAACCTGATGGTTGAGACCCTGGGGTCGGGCCAGATACCCCAGATGCAGCAGCTCATGGCCGAGGTAATCGAAAACTTGGAGATTACCAAGGCCTGCCTGCGGGCCGCCGAGGCCGACGCCACCGTGGATGAATGGGGTGTCCTCTGCCTCTCCTATACTCCCCTGCTGGTGGCGCGCAAGCAATTCATCACCATGTACCCCCGCATGGCGGAAATCCTGCACCTGCTGGGGTCCAGCAGCCTGATGGCCCTGCCGGCGGAAGCCGACCTCAACGGCCCCCTGGGTCCGGAAATCAAGCAGTACATGGAGACGGACACCGCCTCCGCCGAAGAGCGCATCCGTCTCTTCCACCTGGCCTGGGACACCTGTTGCAGCGCCTTCGGCTCCCGCCAGGTCCTGTACGAGCGGTACTTTGGCGGCGACGCCCTGCGCAACGCGATTATGCTTTACAGCCTCTATGACAAGGAGCCGATGACCCAGTGGGTGCGGGAGTTCTTGGAGCAGGAGTAGGGGAGAAATGCGCGGCGGTTCCAATCAATCAATTGGTTGAATCCTCGAATGTAGAGGCAGACCGGTGCTGCGTGCCGCGCTGATACTATTCGCTGCCTTGTTCCTCCTGGTCACAGTCTTTGCCCTTTTCAACGCGACTTTAGTTGAGACGACCAGGGCAAAGGACTTGTCGGGAATTGCCCAGTCGCTCATCACCGCTTTTGCCATTGTCGCCGGTGGGATTTTCGCCTATTACAAATTGCAGCTTTTCAGAGACTTTGAACCTCACCTGACCATCTCCCACGCGGTTTCTCACCGATTCCTTGGCGACTACTATGTTCATATAGCTGTGACTGCAAACCTGTACAACAGTTCAAGGGTCAAGATGGAATTGAGTGAAGGCTTTTTCAGTTTGCAGCAGTTGGCCCCGCTATCTGCTGAAGAGGTCGAACGGCTGTATGCTCAGGTATTCGTTGATAGGGAGTATGAGTATTTCCAGTGGCCCCTTCTCGATGAAACTCCACGCGATTGGGACAACGACAAGTTAATCATAGAGCCTGGCGGGGCGCATCAAGAGACCTGCGAATTCCTGGTATCAGAGGACGTCGAGTCGGTCCTCATATACACGTACTTCTATGGTTCGGCAGACCCTCAAGCCTCCCACGGCTGGGATGCAACTACAATCTATGATATACCGCCTGTGCTATAATAATTGTTATTCCACATAGTACAAGTTCCAGGGAGCGCACATGACATCCAGAAATACACGCCGCCGAAGGCCGACAAATACGCCCCGCCGAAGGCTGGTAAACGGGATGAGGGCTGCTCCCAGAGTTGCGCCTCCCAAAGCAGATGTGTCGGGTAAGCCGCCGGGAAGCAAAGCTGAACCGTCCCCCAAACAGAAGGGGGACTGAAATCAGTCCAAGTGCCCCTGCATGATTACCGTCAAGACGATTAACATCGCGCCGGTGAAGTCGCTGGCCTTGGTCAGCCCGGATAGGGTGACGGTGGACTTCCACGGCATTACCGAAGACCGGCGCTTCTACCTGGTGGACGAGCAGGGGGCCCTGCTCACCCAGCGGGAGTTGGGACGGCTGGTGCAGGTCAGGGCCGAGTATCAACCAGACCCGGAGTCGCTGCGCCTGCACTTCCCCGACGGCTCCAGCCATGCGGGTCCAATAGAACCCGAAGCCCCCGTGCTGACCCGAATCTGGGGCCGCCGAGTCAGCGGGCATGTGGCGGGCGGCCAGTGGAACGAGGCCCTGTCCCAGTTCTGCCAGTTTCCGGTGCGGCTGGTGGCGTCGGACCAACCGGGCCAGTGTTTCGACGAGTTTCCCGTCTCTATTGTCTCCCAGGCCTCGGTGAACGGGCTGAGCCAGCGGGTGCATGGGGGCTTCACCTTTGAGAGTTCCAGGTTTCGCCCCACCTTCTTGCTGGACGGCTCCCAACCCCACCAGGAGGACGCTTGGCTGGGAGGCTCGGTGCAGATTGGGGAAGAATTGCGCTTACAGGTGGTGGCCCGGGACCCCCGCTGCTCCATCATCACCCAGGACCCCACCACCGGGGAGCGGGACGCCGACACGCTGCGCCTAATCCTCAGCTACCGTCCCAGCCCCCGCGCCGCCTACTTCGGGGTCTACGGCCTGGTGGAACGCCCCGGCAGCGTCGCCCTGGGCGATGCGGTTACGCCTCTTTAGCAAGGGCCGGTCCCGCAGCCGCCTCCGTAAAGCCGGACTTGGCGCCGCCATGACCTCGGGGGCGGGCTTATCCCAGCGCCCGGAACAGGGTCCAGGCTCCCCAGCCAACCAGCCCCAGGCCAACGATGCGTCCCACCCACTCACCCGCTGGGACCACCTTCTCCACCAGGATGTAGCTGGCTACTATGGCCATCCAGAGAATGTTCATAACCCCGGCCATGAACATCAGTCCCATTAGGAACCAGCAGCACCCCAGGCAGACGCTGCCGTGGTGCAGCCCCATGACCAGCGCTCCCCGGTGTCCCTCCCGCCATTCGGCCATGACGAAACCCAGGGGGGTGCGGCAGTGGTTCAGGCAGGCGTTTTTTAGGGGAGTCCACTGGAAGACGCCCGCCAGCGCCAGCAGCGCGCCGCCGACCAGGGGAGTGGCGCTTCCCATCATCGAAGAAAGCAACGCCCCCTGGTGCAGGCCCCATTGGGCCACGGTGGCCAGGGCGGCAAACCCGAACCACACTACCAGGTAACCCGATAAGAATATCCCGGTGGGCACGAAGGGCCGGGCGCGCTCCGAAAGCCGCCGGTTCAGCGCCGCGAAGGTGAGGATCATGGGGGCGGCTGAAGGCACCATCATGGCAACCATCATCACCGCCCACATGACGTACATCAGCGAGAAATCGACCGCTCCCCAGGGACGCACCGGGGAGGCGGCCATGACCATCGACCCGGCGCCCATGCTCCGCTGCATGTCCCAGGACAGGTATCCCAGGTAGGCCCACGCCAGGGCGGCGACCACCACCAGGGCGGCAACGATGATAGCCCAGTCGCGCTTCAGTGCGGCTTTCAAGGGTGTCGCTGTTTGCATAGACAGGCCCCTCCCAACGGGAGTGAATATGCCCAAGGACGCATGGAGTGTCAAGGGTAAGTAGCCGTGCTGGCGGACAGTAGGGCGGTGAATGCGGCTGCCCGCCGCTTTTCCTCCCACGGCGTCTGTAGCCTGGTGGAACGTCCGGGCATCCTTTCCGTAGGGGATGAGGTGGCGGTGTTATAATGCTGCTGGGTAAGTATTTCCCCGTAAAAGGTACGGTAGCTATTATGCTCATAGGGAGTCCTAAATCCATGAGCAGAGCCTTGAATCGTCCGCGCTTGCTAGTAGCCCTGGGCCTAGCGACGCTGGTCATGTCTACGGCGTTGGCGTGTGAGCCAGGAGACTTTACCGACTGGGACGAGGAGAAATGGCGTTCTGCCAGTGCAAAAGATGTGCGCTCCAAACTGGACCAGGGCGCGGACATCCATGCTAAGGACGATAACGGACTGACGCCCCTGCACCTGGCAGCGGTGTTTAATGGAAAGCCGGAAGTTATTGCCCTGCTGATGGAGCGGGGTGCGGACATCCATGCTAAGAACGCTTACGGCGCTACGCCCCTGCACTCGGCGGCAACGTTTAATAAAAGGCCGGGGACGGGGATCAGGGGGTTTCTCTCTGACCGGGACGCGGACACCCAGGCGGTCATAAGGTTGTTGCTGACCGGGGGCGCGGACATCCACGCCAAGACCAGTGACGGTTATACGCCCCTGCATTCGGCCGCGGCATTTAATAGAGAGCGGGATGTTATCGCCCTGTTGCTGAAGCGGGGCGCGGACCTTCACGCTAAGACCAGTGACGGTTATACGCCCCTGCATTGGGCGGCGACATGGAATAGAGAGCCGGATGTTATCGCCCTGCTGCTGGACCTGGATACGGACATCCACGCCAAAAGCAATTACGGTTATACGCCCCTGCATCGGGCGGCGGAGTACAATGGAGAGCCAGAGATAATAAAGTTGTTGCTGGACCGGGGCGCGGACATCCACGCTAGGTCCCTGAATGGATATACGCCCCTGCACTCGGCGGCGGAGGATAATGAAAATCCGAAGGTCATAGAGTTGTTGTTGGACCGGGGCGCAGACATCCACGCCAATAACGATGACGGTAGGACGCCATGCTATGTCGCTTTGACGTCCAATGATGCTCTCTCCGATGATTCGAAAGCCCTGCGGAAGTTATGCGCCCCCTTCGGCGATACGCCCCTGCATTGGGCGACGGTGTTTGGAGATAGGCCCAGTATCTTCTTGGCGCTGGAAGATGGCGGTGACATCCATGCCAAGAGCAAGTACGGCGGCGCTACGCCCCTGCACACGGCGGTGAAGTTCAATGACGACCCGGCGGCCATAGGGTTGTTGCTGGAACGGGGCGCAGACATCCACGCTAAGGATGATGACGGTAATACGCCGTGTCAACTGGCTGAGATGAATGCTGCTCTCGCCGGCACGGAAGTTCTCCAGAGGTTGTGCCGGTAGTCCTCCCCTGCCCCTGCGATGCTGTCTATTCCAGCCCAGAGGCTTTCAGTTGTTGTCAATCTTCCCCTTTTTCAAAGGGGGATTTGCACCGCCACCCACCTGGGAACTTGCGTCCCTATTGGCCTGAACGCCAGAGCTGAAAGACCCTAATTTCCAGCCGGCCGCATTGACCCGTAACTCCCAGCCGGGTATTATCCCTTTCGACATGAATGAATGTTCGATCCCCCCGGACACCCAGCGGCCTGGCCGCTTTTTTTATGGCTGGTGGATAGTGGCTGCCGCCTCGCTGCAGGGGATGTTTGGCAATGGGGCCATCTCCAGCGGCTTTCCCCGCTTCTTTCAGCCCATACGCCAAGACCTGGGCATCAGCTACGCCTCCATGTCCCTGGTGTTCGGCCTGGCCCGGGCCGAAGGAGGCATGGGCGGCCCCATCGTCGGTTGGCTGGTGGACAAGTTTGGCTCTCGGCCCATGGTCCTGTTCGGCGGCCTCATCGCCGGTATTGGCCTGGTGCTGCTTTCCCGGGCTGACTCCTACTGGGAACTGGTAGTCATCTTCGTGGGCGTGATCTCGGTGGGAAAGACCGCCGGTCTGGGGCAGACCCTCATGGCCTCGGTAAACCAGTGGTTCGTGCGGCGTAAGGCGTTGGCCCTCTCGACCCTGATGACCGCCTTCGCCGGGGGCGGGGCCATCGTGGTCCCGCTGCTGCACTTGGGCATCGTCAACCTGGGCTGGCGGGACACCGTCCTGAGCGCCGGCATATTTGTTATCGGCCTCACCATACCGACAGCCTGGATTATCCGAAGCAGGCCGGAGGATATTGGCCTGCTGCCCGATGGCGACCCGCCACGGCAGCCCACCGAACAGCGGGAGTCGGAACGGAGTTCGGCCAGCGTCGACCCCGAGTTTACCGTCCGGCAGGCCGTGCGGACGGTGGCCTTCTGGTTTATTCTCCTGGGGGTCATAACCCGGGTCTCCGCCACCAACGCCGTCATCATCCACCTGTTTCCCATGCTGGAGTGGAAGGGCGTGGATGAAAATACCGCCACAGTTTACGCCTCGGTGATGTTTTTTCTCGCCATTCCCCTCAGGTTCCTCCTGGGGGTGGCGGGTGGCCGGTTTTCGGCTCGCAAACTCCTGTTCGTGGGCATGAACCTGGGGGCAGTGGGGTTGTTGGGTCTCTGGATGGTGCCCGGCACCCTGGGGGTGGTAATCTTCATCCTGGGGCTGGCGGTGGTGGAAGGAATAACCTCGGTGAACTGGATAATGGTGGGCGAATACTTTGGCCGCGCCCGCTTTGCCAGCCTGATGGGATTTATGAGCGTGTTCCACAACGTCGGGCTGCTGGTAGCTCCCATCTTCAGCGGGTGGGTGCGGGACCAGACCGGCAGCTACGACCTGGTGCTGATGACCTTCGTGCCCCTTTTCGTCGCCAGCGCCTTCCTGTTCGCCGTCGCCCGAAGGCCGGCATTGCCGGGAGCGCCTGAAGGGCTGGCAGCGGCGTCCCAGGCGCGGGAAAGCAGATGAGCTGTTGGGCCGAAGGAGTGGCCCAACCAATCGAAGGGCTTGCCCGCTGGAGACGGTCCCTTCCCAGCAACTTCGCCTCCATCCCGTAGGGGAAGGAGCCGCCAAACCGGGCGAATGCCCAACTATCGACTTGCCTTCCCGGGCGCCGGGACGCCATCGTACCCTACATGTAGACTGGTAGCTGACAGCCAATATCACGGGTGTTATAATTCCCCCCGAAGGAGGTGGGCACTTGGAAGCTATTGATTATATTGCACCTAGCACCCTCGACGAAGCATTACAGGCCATGGCCGCAAATGGAGACCGCGCCCGGCCAATCGCCGGAGGTACCGACATTTTGGTACAGCTCCGGGGAGGCCGATACAGTCTTGACCTCCTGGTAGACGTGAAGAACATACCAGAGCTCAACGCCTTGTCCTACAGTCCCCAGACCGGGTTGACCCTGGGGGCGGCGACGCCCTGCTACCAAATTTACCAGGATGAAGCTGTCGCCTCGGCATACCCGGGCCTCATCGACTCCGCTTTCCTTATCGGGAGCATTCAAATCCAGGGCCGGGCCAGCATTGGGGGCAACCTGTGCAACTCCGCTCCCAGCGCCGACGCCATACCGGCGGTCATAGCCCTGGGCGGCGTATGCAACATTGTCGGGCCCAACGGCGCTCGCCAGGTGGCGGCGGAAGACTTCTGCACCGCCCCGGGCCGCAACGTGCTGGAGCCGGGAGAACTCCTGGTGTCAGTGACCATGCCGGTGCCTCAGGCCAATTCGGGAGCCAACTATCTTCGGTTCATCCCCCGCAACGAAATGGACATCGCCGTAGCCGGAGTCGGCAGTTCGGTAGTGCTGGATGCCTCGGGACAAAACTTCGTCTCGGCCCGCATCGCCTTGGCCTCGGTAGCTCCGACCCCGGTATTCTGCAAGGACGCCGCCGATAGCCTGGCCGGCAAGCCCGTGTCTGACGAAGCGATAGAAGAAGCCGCTCAGAAGGCCATGGGCGACTCCCGACCCATCACCGACATGCGCGGGACCATCCGCCAGCGCACCCACCTGGTGGGAGTCCTGACCCGCCGTACGCTGAACAACGCTATCAAACGAGCTAGGGGGGAAGAGTAAATATGCCTGGACTAGTCCACGTACAAACCAACATCAACGGCAATCAGGTCGATTTTCTCTGCGAACCCCGCCAGAGCTTGCTGGAGTGCCTCCGCGACGTAGTGGGCATGACCGGCAGCAAAGAGGGCTGCAACGACGGCAACTGCGGCGCTTGCACCGTCATCTTTGACGGCCGCATCGTCACTTCCTGCCTGGTGATGGGCGTAGAAGCTCAGGGCAAGGAGATAACCACCATCGAGGGCATCGCCTCGGCGGAGGGGCTGCACCCGGTGCAGCAAGCGTTCCTGGAAAACGCTTCGTTGCAGTGCGGCATCTGCACGCCAGGCTTCATCGTGGCCACCAAGGCGCTGCTGGACGCTGAACCCGACGCCGACGAGGGGCGGATTCGCCACTGGCTGGCGGGCAACCTGTGCCGCTGCACCGGCTACGATAAAATTATCCGCGCGGTGCTGGACGCCGAAGAGAAGATAAAGGCCTAGTTATTTTGGTGAGGTGATTCCTGTGGCCTCCAACATTGTGCTGTCGGAAGTCGAGTATAACGTAGTCGGTAAGCGCCCCATCCGCCCCGACGGCGTGGATAAAGTCACCGGACGCGCCCAGTACGGGGCCGATGTCCAGCTAACGGGGCTGCTGCACGCCAAGGTCGTGCGCAGTCCCCACGCCCACGCCCGCATCAATTCCATCGACACCAGCGAGGCCGAGGCCTACCCCGGTGTGCGGGCGGTGGTAACCGGCAAGGACATGCCCATCGCCTCACTGACCGAGGCCGATTTGGGTGGGGACTACCATCGCCTGAAGCTGGTCAGCAACAACTTCCTGGCCGGCGACAAGGCCCTTTACAAAGGCCATGCCGTGGCCGCCGTCGCCGCGGTCAACTCCCACGTGGCGGAGGAAGCCGCCAAACTAATCAAGGTGGACTACGAAGTCCTGCCTCCGGTGATGAACGTCCAGGAGGCGATGAAAGCCGATGCTCCCCTGCTTCACGAGAGTCTACGCACCAACTCCATGGGGGAGATGTCCGAGAAACCCAGCAACATTGCCAGCTACATGCGCTTCGATAGGGGCGACGTGGAGCAGGGCTTTGCCCAGGCCGATGTGGTGGTGGAGCAGGAGTTCGAGACTGCCACCGTCCACCAGGGCTACATCGAGCCCCACCCGGCCACGGCCTTCTGGAACTCCGACGGCCAGTTGAACATCTGGTGCAGCACCCAGGGGTCTTTCGTGGTGCGGGCGGTCACCGCCGACGTGCTGCGCCACCCGGTCTCCAAGGTAAAAGTGACCCCAATGGAAATTGGCGGCGGCTTCGGCGGTAAGGTGGCCTTCTACCTGGAGCCGGTGGTTGCCCTGCTGTCGCGCAAGGCCAGGCAGCCGGTCAAGCTGGTTATGAGCCGCACCGAGGTCTTTGAAGGCTCCGGTCCGGCCCCCGGTACCTGGATGAAGGTCAAAATCGGCGCCAACAAAGAGGGCAAGATTACCTCGGCCCAGGTGGACCTGGCTTTCGAGGCCGGCGCCTACCCAGGCTCGCCGGTGATGCAGGGCCTCTCCTGTGGCCTGGCATGCTACCAAATCGACAATGGGCGGGTCGAAGGCTACGATGTAGTGGTCAACAAGCCCAAAACTGCCGCCTACCGCGCCCCCGGATCTCCCCAAGCCGCCTTTGCTATCGAATCGGTCATCGACGAAGTTTGCCAGAAGCTGGACACGGATCCCATCGAGTTCCGGCTGCGCAACGCTTCCAAGGAAGGGACCAGGAAGATAGAGGGGCCGGTCTTCCAGAAGATTGGCCTGGTGGAGTGTCTGGAGGCCGCCCGTAACCACGAACACTACCAGACTCCCCTGGAGGGCGAGAATCGAGGCCGAGGCGTGGCTTGCGGCTTCTGGATGAACCGAGGTTTCCACTCCAGTTGCAACATCACCGTCAACCCAGACGGCACGGTCAGCCTCATTGAAGGCTCGGTGGACATCGGCGGCACCCGGGCGTCCATCGCCCAACAGGCGGCGGAGACCCTGGGCATCCCCTACGAGGACGTGAAGCCCACGGTGGTGGACACCGACTCGGTGGGCTACACCATGGTCACCGGCGGCAGCCGCACCACCTTCGCCACCGGCTGGGCCGCCATCCTGGCTGCCGAGGACGTGAAGAAGCAGATGGTGGAGCGGGCCGCGCAAATCTGGGATGCCTCCCCGGAGGATGTGGTCTACGATTCCGGCGAAATCTCTCACAAGTCCGATCCTGAACTGCGCCTCACCTTCAAAGAGTTGGCGCGCCAGATTTACGGCACCGGCGGAGCTATTACCGGCACTGCCAGCCTGGACCCCAGCGGCGAGGGCAACGCCTTTGGCGTCCACATCGTTGATGTGGAGGTGGACCCGGAGACGGGCAAGACTGAGATACTGCGCTACACCGCAGTCCAGGATGTGGGCAAGGCGGTGCATCCCAGCTACGTGGAAGGGCAGCTACAGGGAGGCGTGGTCCAGGGTATCGGGTGGGCCCTGAACGAAGAATACTTCTACAACGACCAGGGGCACATGCTGAACTCCAGCTTCCTGGACTACCGGATGCCCACCTCGCTGGACCTGCCCATGATTGACACCGTGCTGGTGGAGGTAGCCAATCCCGGCCACCCCTACGGGGTGCGCGGTGTCGGCGAAGTGCCCATCGTCCCTCCCTTGGCGGCCATCGGCAGCGCCGTCTCCCACGCCGTTGGGGCGCGGATGTCCAGGCTGCCCATAAACCCGGCCAGCATACTGGAAGCCAACTGGTAGGCGCCTTCGCTTGCCGGACCTAAACTCGTCTCTGATGGGATGAGTTGGAGTAGGCCCAAGGGTTGTATAATGGGGGCGATGCATAATCGCCCCCATTCGTGTAGGTCGGACCTGGCGCCCGTGAAGCCCACCATCAGGCCAGGCCGAGTTGGCTGGGGCCAAATCGACCCTCGGTGGGCGCCGGGCCGGAATTTGCTTTGACCGAGCGTGCCCGTCCCTGGCGAGTAGAAACTTCCGAACAGAAACTTTAGAGGAGCTATCGCTGTGGCTACCGTGTTTGTGCCGACCATGCTCCAACCCGTGACCGGCGGAGTCAAGCAGGTGGAGATTGAGGCTACCAACGTCCGCCAAATCATCAACCGGCTGGAAGAGCTTTATCCGGGAATCCGGGACCGGCTGGTGGAAGACGGGCGTATTCGGCGGAATCTGGCCGTGGCAATCGACGGCGAGGTGGCCCGCATGGGCATGTTGGAGAAGGTGGCCGAGGCCAGCGAGGTCCATTTCGTGCCCGCCATCGGCGGAGGCGCAGGCCTTCAGTCCCGGTGAGTATCCGGCGGCAGGATGCGCCCCCTAACGAGAGAGGCAAATAACGTGGTTATTACTGACCAAGTGAAAGGAATCTTCGTCGATGCGCGGGCCCTCTATGATGACGCCTTGGAGATGTTGGACCAGGGCAGAACCCGCAACGCGGCGGAAAAGGCTTGGGGCGCAACCAAGCGGGCGACGGATGCCCTGCTTCTGTCCCGGACCGGCGAGTTGCCCCAGACCACCGCTTTAACTTCGAGAGGTCTGCTCGAATTGGCAGACCGGAACGGCGATGTTGAAAGTCTGGTTGGACGTTACTACACCCGAATCGGACACCTGCATGGCGAGTGCTTCTATAACGGGATGTGCAATTCGGCAACAGAACGCCGCATCCGAGAGACTATAGACTACATTCAGGACGCCGAGAATCTAGCGTCAGTGACTTGAGGGCAGCCCATCGAATCTCAGCGCGCCCTGGGCCTGGGCCAATTCGCAAATGTCAAGCCCGTTACCAAGTTCTTTCAAAATGAACCGGCGATAGAGCTTAACATCTGACGGGCCGAAGTGAGGTCAGGTCTCAAACCTGTCCCTACAGCCTGGCATGAATTTGGCTGTCCGTCGGGGCTAATTGGTTCAGGCTTCGGGCTGAATCAGCTCCATTTGGCTGCCGTCCAGGTTCAAAGTCCTATGCAAACGGTCCCAACGGATTCGCAACCAGTGGGTATTGCCCACCGTCTGCTTGCCCGCCACCGCGCCGGTGTCTCCAGCCTTCACGTCGTGGATCGTGGCCTGGCCCGGTATCAGGTTTTCCTGTACCGAGAAATCGCCCACCGCTTTCACCCGGGAACCTACGTCGTAGCCTTCGCAGCTCATCCTGCACCCCTAATTAGTCCTGCTCTGCCGCCGGGGAAATTTCCGCGCCTTCTGTACCGCGCTTGCCTTCAGGTGGCGAGTGTAATCGGGGATTTAACAGCCTGTCAACAAAGTGGAGGAGTCACGTAGGGTCTTTCAATACTCCTGGTAGAGACCAAGTCGCCCCAGCCGGCAGGCCGCCACCCACCCGATCTTCATTCGGGCGGAGGCGGGAATCCACGGGTGGGGGCGCGCCTGAAAGCGCACCTTGGCCTTTGTCCGGAGAATCGAAAGACCCAGGGCTGGGACCTACGAGGCTTTACACCGCAAAGCAGGTGGCATAAACTTTTGTAGGAGCAACAATATCCGGTCAAGTCCCAGCGGTGCAGTGAGCAAACTGGAATGATTGCCTTTACCTCGGCTGGGATTGGGGTATCGGGCCGGTTGCCAGCGTAGCTCTTCGGGCCGGCGTAGCTCAGAGGCAGAGCAGCGGTTTCGTAAACCGCAGGTCAAGGGTTCGACTCCCTTCGCCGGCTCCAGTCCAGTCCCCAGGGCGTTTCCCGTGTGGTAGTCCCACGGCTTGACCCTCCCTCCTCCTCCTCAGCTTCCCCTTCCTATTCTCAGCCCGGCCCGGGTGGTCACCTATTGTCCGGGCTGGCATGGTGGCGTCGCACCAAAACTCCCGCCTGGCCCCCAGCGGCCCTGCTATGCCCCAATTCCCGGGCCGCCCCTACGGGGGCGAGATACTACCGTATAGGGAAGTTGTGAAGATTATCACGAGCCTTAATCTATTGCTGTAATCAATATCACTTATGTGGTGGTTGACACCGTGAGTTTGCAACAATTATATTGTGCTTCTTGATAAGGTAGCCTTTAGGATATTGTAAACTTGTAAAGAGTTAGGCGACCCTACGTAAATCGCCTTCCATTTCACGGTATTCGCAATCCCATAATTGAATGATAGCTTAATATTAAATGTTCGGGCGCATGGCATCAAGTCACAACTTTCAGGAGTAAGGAGGTTAGCTATTATGGAGCACTGGCTTTGGAGGCCCAAGTCACTTGTCCTAATCTTATTGGTTATGGCCCTGGCCTTGGTCGTAGCCTGCGGGTCGGCAGCCCAGCCGCAGGCCGAAGAGCAGCCGGCGATGGAGCAGAAAGCGCCAGAAGCCGCTCCCGTCCAAGGTGAAGTATCCCAGCCGCCAACCCTGGCCCCCACCGCCGCCGCCGCGGGCGCCGGCAATGTCATACCGACCATCGTTCCCGGAGCGGTGTCTCGACCGGCGGAAGCCCCGGCGATCGCTATCCCGGAGGGGAAACGGGGTGGCTTTATCAATATGGACCAGTACGCTGACGTGCGGCAGCGGTTGATTGCCCAGTCCGGCGTGTTGAACATGAACTTGACCCCCTTGTTCAACAACATCGTGGAGTTCAATCCAGAGACACCGGACTTCAATGACCTGCGGTGTGATTTGTGCACCCACTGGGAATTGGCCGATGACGGTGTGACCTACACCTTCCACATCAATCCCGCAGCCAAATGGTGGGATGGGGTGCCAGTTACCGCCGATGATGTGGTATTCAGCCTGGAAGCCCAGGTGAATCCCGACCAATTTGAAATCCTGAAGGGCCGTTCCACTTCCTCTACCGTTAATACCTCCCTCTACGTGGAAACGGGCAACTCCCGGGCCATCGACGACAAGACTGTCGAGGTGGTGACCTCCTTCCCTTCGGGGGCCTTCCTGACGGCCATCTCCATCGAGCAGACTATGGTGCAGCCCAGGCATACCGTGCTGGACCAGGGGATAGTCCAAGGCGGGAAGAACCTGTGGGAAATCAATGGTTCCGGACCCTTCCTGTTCATTGACTACGAAAAAGAAGTGTCCGTTGAGTACGAGAGGAACCCCCAATACTGGAAAGAGGGTCTCCCCTACATTGACGGCATGAAGCACTTCGTCATGACCGACTCGGGCCGGATCATCGCGGCCTACAAGACCGGGCAAATTCTGACCAGCAACCAGTACGGTTACAACCTGACCAACGCTGAGGCTCAGCAGTTGGACAAGGACATGGACAACCTCACCGTCCACTGGGGCCCCGCCGAGTTCGCCCGGTACGTCATGATGAACTCCACCAAGGCTCCCTTTGACAACGCCGATGTGAGGCGGGCGGTCCACCTGGCGCTGAACCGCCAGGCCATTCTGGCCGCTACCGCTGCCGGCCAGGGCGTGCCGGGTTATCCGTTGCCGCCAGGCCTGTGGTATAGCAACACCGACGAAGAGTATGCCAATATGCCCGGCTACCGGCTGCTGGACGGCCAAAAGCACCCAGAGGACCTAGCCACGGCCAAGTCGTTGCTCACGCAGGCCGGAATCGACGGATCCCTGGAACTTAGGCTGAACGCCCGCAACTGCTGCGGCTATCCCCCGGTGGCGGTTCTGGTTAAAGAGCAGTTGGTGAATGCCTTTGGCTGGGATATAACCATTGAGACTCTGGAAAGCGGCGCCGGTTTCGATAAGTACTGGGCCGGTGACTTCACCATCGCGGTACAGGGTGGAAACATCTGGAGTTCCGATCCAGACGCCGTGGGCAGTAGACACATTCGCGGCACTACCATGCAGTGGACTGGGGGGGGGCGCGGCAAGCGCTTCGTACCCCCCGGCTTGGACGAGGTTTACGAAGCGCAGCAACGGGAGCCTGACCAAGAGAAGCGGAGGGCCTTGGTGCAACAGATGGGCGAGCTCATCGAAGCTGGTACGGCCAACCCGTACATCTACTGGTCCAGGAAGTACTGGGCGGTGGAGCACCGAATCCAAAACTTCAACTACACCGGCGAAGGTCGGGCCTGGGAGCACGTTTGGTGCGACCCGGCGTGCGGCAACTAGTTCACCAGATTGGCAATCATCGGCGCTGGGCACGTTCCCCTGCCGAGGAACGTGCCCAGCGCCAAAGCTTCAAGTTAGAGTCCGTGGTAGCGCCACTATCGCAATGGCTCTATAACCCTCCTTGGCTATACCGCCGGAAACCCTCAGCGGGCTGGGCGGGCAGCCAACTCAGCAAGAATGGTGGGCCGGCTTGGTCAAGGGGCTGGCCCACTTCCAATGCCATGTTGCGGGGCTCCGATGGCATGGTGACCGGCGCAGTTTAGGCTCGGTAAGTTTCAGTGCCGGGGCCGGCGGAAGAACTACTCTTTTTGACCCACCAACTCAGGCCTGGGCGTGACGCGGGCCCAGCCCAAAAAAGGCTGGCTGAGGACGACAACCGAGAGACAACAAAAGAGGCGGCGTCCATCCAGGTGTTCACCACCAGGGGCGAGACTTCGCCGGTCGGCCAAGAATCTACTAGGTGAGAATCAGAAAGCAAGATGAGGACGTACATTGTCAAGCGGTCCCTTCTGTTCATCCCCACGCTAATTATTGTTACCGTGATGGTGTTCGCCATCCTCCGGGTTGTGCCAGGAGACCCAGCCCTGCTCATCCTTGGTGGCGAAGAAGGGGATGACAACTTTACCGAGGACCAACTCGCCGCATTGCGGGCCAAGCTGGGCACGGACAAACCCATCTACATCCAATACATGCTGTGGTTGGGGAACATGCTCCGTGGAGACTTCGGGACGTCCTATTTTTACGAAGGCGACAAGGTTGTCGACGACATCAAGGGACGGCTTCCGGTCACCCTCGAGCTCGGCCTTTTATCGTTAGTCTTAGCTAGCATCTTTGCGGTGCCTTTAGGGATTATTTCTGCCATCAGGCAGGACACCATTGGGGACTACGCCACCCGGGTACTGACCATTGCCGGAATTGCGTTGCCCAACTTCTGGGTAGCCATTATGACCATCTTCTTCCTGGTCCTCATCTTTAACTGGGCGCCGCCCCTGGACTACGCGCCACCTTGGGAAGACCCCTGGACCAACATCCAGCAGCTTATTTTCCCGGCCATTGCCCTGGGCACGTCAAACATGGCCTTCATCGCGCGGATTACCCGCTCTGCCATGCTGGAGGTGCTCCACGAGGACTACATACGGACGGCACGAGCCAAGGGTTTGCAGGAAAGGTCGGTGATTGGTCGTCACGCACTGCGTAACGCGCTGCTTCCGGTGGTTACCTTGACCGGATTCGAGTTTGGTCGCCTGATTTCCGGTACGGTCATCATTGAGGTTATATTCCTGGTACCGGGCATGGGGCGGCTGCTAATTACTTCCATCACCCACCGGGATTTCCCGATGATTCAAGCCGTAATTGTACTCATCGCCGTGGTAGTTTTGGTTTTAAACCTGGTCCTGGACCTTACCTACGCTTGGCTAAACCCTCGAATCCGCTACAACTAGGTTAGTACCTCGGAGCAAGGAATATAGTATGGCTGAAGAACGTGGAAGCACCGGGCCCCTGGCTGATCAAGGAGGAGCGGGAGCGCTGGAAGCCGCCCCAATATTTGTCCTGCCTCCTAAGCGCACCATTGCACAACATCTCTATTACTTCGGTACCCGCAAACCTCTGGGGACCTTTGGGGCGTTGGTAGCGATCGCCCTGGTATTTATAGCGATATTCGCGCCCGTCATCGCACCCTACGACCCCTTTGATACGTCGGTGGAGCATATCTGGGCTGCTCCGGGCGGCGATTACTGGTTTGGCGGGGACGACCTGGGACGGGACGTGTTTAGCCGCCTGGTATATGGCGCAAGAATTTCTCTGTACGTTGGTATTCTGTCCTCCTTTATCGGCTGCACCATTGGTATGGTTATCGGGGTGGTAAGCGTCCACTTTGGCGGCATTACGGACCTAATAGTGCAACGGGTCATGGACGCCATGATCGCATTTCCCACCTTGATTCTGGCCATCGCCATCATGGCGGCCCTGGGGGCCTCTCTCAACAACGTGGTAATCGCTCTCAGCATTGTGTATGTGCCCAGCACCGCCAGAATTCTGCGTTCTCAAGCCCTGGCTATCAAGGAGATGGACTATATCCTGGCGGCCCGGGCGGTGGGAGCCGGACACTGGCGTGTTATGCTGCGCCACACGACCCCCAACCTTTTAGCCCTGTACCTGGTTGTGGTAACTTTCCACCTGGGCGGCGCCATTATCGCCGAGGCTTCCCTCAGCTTCCTGGGCGTGGGTACGCCCATTGATGTGCCTTCCTGGGGCGGAATGCTCAGCGGGGCCGCTTCTCAATATGTGGCCTTGGCTCCCTGGCTGGCCGTGTTCCCCGGAGTTGCCATCGCCGTGGTGGTCTTCTCCTGGAACGTGCTGGGCGACGCGTTGCGGGACGTGCTGGACCCCCGACTGCGTGGAACCTAATCCGGTGATGTTTATCGGTGAGGGGGACGCCCCGTGCAACGCTTTGCAGCGTCCCCCCACGGCTGACGTCATGGTGACACCGGTCCGACTTATAGATTACTTGAGAAGGTAGGTTGTGCGAATGAGCTACCGAATTCCCTTGCTTATCGTTGGGATGATTGCAATCCTGGCGGCCCTGGCTTGCGGGCCCTCTGCCAGCAGCGACGGGGCGGCCAAGGCGGATTCCGCAGCATCCCCCGACGTCGGGGCCGCCGACGCTGGCGGCATTGCCAGTGAGTCTAAGGCCCTGGGATATATACCGTCCTCCGAGGCTGGCGCGCACCTGGGGGAAGAAGGCACGGTCAGGGGCCACGTTAAGGACTACCAGTACCAGAGCGGCAAGAAGGGGCGCCCCTACATCCTCCTCTTCGACGTGGGCGGTGTCGTGGAGCGGGGGTCCGGCGTTTCGGACATGGAGACTCCCCAGACCTTCACCGCGGTCATCTGGAAAGACGACCGCAAGAATTTTCCTTCCAACTTCGCAGTCGAGTACACGGGCAAGACCGTCTGCATCACGGGGTTGATTGAAGACTACGACGGCAGCCCTTCAATAGTCGCCAAGGACCCTAGCCAACTCAAGATAGATTGCTAGAAGTGCGACTTTATTGAAATGAGGGTTAGCTGATAGGGTGGTGAAAACCACCTATCGTCACTCCCGCTTACGGGGGAGTCCGGGGAGTCCAGTGTAGCGGGTAGTGGATTCCCGCTTTCGCGGGAATGACGGGATGAAGTATTCTTATCCCTCAATTCAAAGATGTTCGGCTACTAGGCTGTCCCAGCGGATGCCGGCCATGCTTGGATGTCCGGGGAGAGCTTCCCAGTCAAAGGAACCCGGACATCTTACCGGCAACCGCTCCTTGGAGGGTTGCCGGTGTTGTTTCCGCCGGTTCAGCCGCCCTGCTCCGTCAGTGGCTCAAGTATGTCCAGCAGTTCCGCCACCTGGTCAAGTCCTATTCCAATGTCCTCAGCATCCAGGAACCGCTTTCGCCGGTAAAGGTTCCCGTGCAAGTCGTTGGCCATGCCACGCAGCCCGGGCAGCCGACCGTTGCCGGTTAAAATGCGGACGTTATTGAGTACGACGTTAAAGTGTTCATGCTTGTCGTACTCCCAGCCTTGAGCCGTGGCGACAGCCTTTGCCATCCACGCCGCTGCTGCCCATCCCTTCTCTGATGCCTGGTGTAGGTCATCTTCGGCCAGGTACTCCCGGCTTTTGGACAAGAAGTAGCGGGCCTGTTGCCGGTAATCCGTCGTGGCAGTGGGGCCATCATCTTCGGGCAAGTGTGATTGTGTCATGTGAACATGATAGGCTGACATATCCCGAGAAGCAATGCCGGCCCCTCGGCTCTCCGCTTGTCTCCGCTATCCTTCCGTACCGGAGTGTAACTGCCAAGCAACGTATGGCCCCGCTCCTGTTGAGCGGGGCCTCTTGGGGTCGTTAGCGCAATCCCGTCGCCGCGGCTAGAACTGGATTCCGGCCTCCTTGGCTTCCTTGGACTGCTTCAGCCACCGCCACCGCTGGAGCGGGTCGCTGACCGCCCGCAGCCAGACGCCGAACAGGTTGAAGGACAGGGCCGTGAGGAAGATGGCCATTCCCGGCACCACCACCACCCACCAAGCGGAGGTGATGTACTGGCGTCCCGAGGCCAGCATCAGGCCCCAGGATGAATCGGGAGGTTGAATTCCGAACCCCAGGAAGCTGAGGGACGACTCGGTGAGAATGTTTCGAGGCACGTCCAGCGCGGCCAGGGTCAGTAGCGGCGTAATCAGGTTGGGCAGAATGTGACGGGCGATTATCCGCTGGTCGTTGCAGCCGATGGCCCGGGCTGCTTCCACGAAGGTCTGCTCCCGCAGGGATAGCACAACCCCCCGGGTGACCCGGCAGTAGAGCATCCAACGCCCCACGGCAAACACGATGATGATATTGGTGAAGCTGGGCCCCAGGATATACAACACCATCAGCGCCAGGAACAATAAGGGCACGGACATGAACACGTCCACCGCCCGCATGATGGCGTCGTCCACCATTCCCCGGTAATAGCCCGCCAGCAGCCCCAGGAAAACCCCGATAACGCCGGACACCAACACCCCCAGGATGCCCACGGCAATGGAGATGCGGCCCCCGAGTATCAGGCGGCTCAGCATGTCCCGGCCCAGATGGTCGGTGCCCAGCAGGAAGTACCGTTGATCTTCGACGGAAGTACCATCCGTGCGGACTGAAGCTACTCCCGGGGAGAAGGGGGCGACGTGGCGTAGCTTCACTTGCCGGTCATTGGGGTCGTGGGGCGATACCAGGGGCGCGAAGATAACCGCCAGCACCACTATCACCAGAAAGAAGCCAGACCCCATCGTAATCGGGTCGTTGAAGAATGCTTGGACCAGGGGTCTATTCCAGAAGGCTACGATTGGGTTTACCTTCTCCAATACTGTGGCGCCATCCTGCATATCCGGACCGTACCTCCTAAAGAATGGAGAGAAGAGCTAGTCAAAGGCCTTGCCCACCAGGGCTTGGGCCCTCACTTGTAGGCTATGCGTGGGTCCAGCCAGGTATACACCAGGTCCACAACCAGGTTAATTGCCATCACCATCAGCGCCACTACAAACACGGTGGCGGTAATCACCGGCAGGTCACGGTTGTTGATGGAGTCGATGAGCAGCTTGCCCAGTCCCGGCCAGCCGAAAATGGTCTCGGTAATGGTGGCCCCGTTCATGAAACCCGCCAACTCGTCGCCCATCAGGGTAACGATGGAGATGGAGGCGTTCTTCAACACGTGGCCGTAGAGGACGGCGTTCTCGGCCAAGCCCTTGGCCCGGGCGGTGGCGACGTACTGCTTGCTCAATTCTTCGATCATCGTCGCCCGGGTAATTTGCGCGTTCCGGCCCATCACCCGCGGACATAAAGCCAGCGAGGGCAGGAGGATGAATTTCCAACCCTCTGGTCCCAAGCCCTTGAACCCGGAGGTAGGAAGCAGATCGAACTGGACGGCAATGACCAGGATCATCATCAGGGCCAGCCAGAAGTCGGGGATGGAGATGACCGCAAAGGATAGAATATTGACGAACCGGTCCATAAGCCCCCGGGGGCGACGGGCCGCCAACATGCCAATGGGAATGCCCAGCGCGGCAATGGCCCAGGTTACCAAGGCCAGCACTGCCGTGTTGGGCAGCCGGCCAAATACCAACTCCCGGGCGTCTATCTTGTGGCGGATGGAAAGGTCAAAGTCGCCCCGGGCCATGTTCCAATAGAACTCGCCGAAGCGAACGTACAGGGGCCGGTCGAAGCCGTACTTTGCCCGCAGGGCGTCGATAACCTCCTGGGACACTTCGTCCTCCACCATAAGCTCCACCGGATCGCCCAGAACGTTGATGGAGAAGAAGAGCAAGGCCATGAGGCCCGCGAGGATGAGTACCGAGTGGCCTAGCCGTCGAACCATGTAGCTACGCACAGTTTTCCCTCGTTGGCGTCCGTTCCCGGATTGCCGCTGAAAGCCGACAGGGGCGGCGCCGTGGTTCAGCAAATAAAATGAGAATAGTCCTGTAGACCGCCCCTATCTCGCCCGACCGGCGAGGGAGGGGCCCAAATCAGGTGGGGCCATTATAACTGCCCCGGCCAAGAGAAAGCCACTGACTGTATACGTGCCTGTGCCCCAGGGACCCGATTGAACCCTGGGGCACAGAAAAATAACCCAATCGGTGTATGACGCTTTACCGTCCTTACTGGGAGGAGAAGCTCATGGTGTTGCCCCGGAGTCGTGGGGCGTAGTAGGCATCCCAGTTCATGTCCTCACTGAGGCCATAGACGTAAATCACCTGGAAGAAGGGTATGAAGTACACCTGCTCGTAGGCGTAGTCCAGGATGGCCGCCATAGCCGCAGTTCGCTCCGGCCCCGCCGGAATGGCGTTGGCGGCGGCCGTCCGCTCCTGCAATTCCGGTTCGCATACCCGGCTGCCCCGGCTGATGCAGTTCAGACGCGAGTTGTTGAACCGCTGGTTGTCCAGAATCTCGTTGGATGTGGCAACCTCGTAGGCATGGCTGGAAGCGAAGTAGGGTCCCGGCGGCTCCCGTCCAGCGCAGTCCCAGTTTTTCCGGAAGTTCTCATCGTCGGTGCGGAGAAACTGGCCGCAGCCGGAGGACTGGACCTCCCTCCGCGGCCAGGTCGCCCCAAGAGTTCAGGTTGGAGGTAACGCCAACGTCCTGCCAATAAGTTACCGTGGCCTCCATGATTTCCAGGCCGCGGATGTTGGAGCCGGGGCGAGTGTTGACGTCAATGGAGTTGGCCGGGTCGTAGCCCGCCTCCTCCAGCAGTTGCCTGGACAGCTCAGGGTTGTACTCCCGGGGCTTGGAGTTTTCCGGAGTTACGCCCACGGTGCCATCCATGGAGATGGCGCCCCAGCACTGGATTTCGCCCTTGAAGAGCGAGTCCAAGAGTCCCTGGCAGTCGATGGCGTGGGCCAGGGCCAGACGGACCTTCTGCTTCTTCAGCTCGGGATGAAAGACCGTATCCAGAATTAAGGTGTATACCTCGGCGGTGGTGCCGCTGACCCACTTGGGTACCCGGTCGACCTCCTCAAACCCGATGTCGGCCACCCAGTCGGCTTCGCCGGTGCCGACCATCGCAGCCCTTACCGTGGCCTCGGCCCGATAAACGTGGGTAATGGTCTCGATGGTGGGCATCTGGGAGAAGAAGTTCTCGTTGGGATTGTAGTCCTCGTAGGCTTTGAACTCGGTGTGGATTCCCGGCTGGTAGTCGTTGATCCGGTAAGGGCCGAAGGCGTTGGTCATGCGAGACCTTTCGCTCTCGTCAGCCGCTTGGAACCAGGCCGGGGCCTGGAAATCGGTGAAGATGCCGGTGCGGGGGTAGATGGGGCAGGGCACTTCGCAGACCACGTCCATGGTGAACTCGTCAACCACTTCCGCCCCGGTTATGGGGCCGGTCCAAGTGATGCCTGCGCTGGGGTTTCTGGGGTCGGCGTTGTAGTCGATGCCGAACTTGGCGGCCTCGGCGTTCCAGGGCTCGCCGTTGTGGAACTTCACGCCTTCCCGCAGCTTGAACCGCCAGCGGTTGGGCTCCATCTGCTCGTAGCTCTCAAACCCTGACAAAAGGACGATTTCGTTGGTCCGGTCGTCCAGCCAGGTGAGGTAGTCGGATACGAAATCCTGGCAGCCGATACTATGAATCTCGGCGCTGCAGCCCTCGCTCCAAGCGCCCACGCTGGCGGGTTCCGCCTCGGTTACGACAGTGGCTTCGTTCCTGGCGCTGGTCACTTCGGCGGGCATAGCTGTCGGCTGCGGTGCAGCGGTGGCGTCCGACTGCGCCGCTCCCGAACCAGTGGCGGGCGCCGCTGGGGCCTGGGGCTCCGACGCGGTGCCGCAGGCGAGTATAAGCGCCAGAATAAGGGATAAACCCAAAATTAGGCCAGTCCGAGTCTTTATCACTGTGACTCCTCCTAATTGATAAGATGATGGCCGCGCGAGGGGTAAATTAACCTGTTGCTTACGCATATAGTCTCGCAGACTAACTCGGTGGCCTAAGCAGACAGGCCCCCTAAACCTAGCCACTTAATCAGAATTACCCCGGATTGTCAAGTTGTGCTACGAATGGCAACGTGATGGCAGCACTTTACACTATGGTAGCGGACAACTTTCAACGTAACCTTTAAAGATATATACGATTAGTTACCATAATGTTAAACGGAATAGCTCTTATGGATACACGGCCCAGACACTCCCAAGGAGGCGACTTGAACCCCGGTTTGACAGGGGTTCACGGCGTTACTAGACTGGGGCCAACAACCGGCGCACGGTGGAATGAGAGAGACCCTCCGCCTATGTACTGGCCCAGGGTCAACGCCGGTCGGAGCTTAAATGCAACTCCGAGGTCAGGAGAAGATATGCCGCGAGCAAGTATCAACCTGGGGGAACCAGAGGGCCTCGCCGCCGTTGGCGGTACGTGGAAGTTTGCCCAGGGGTATATTCCTGGGGCGCCCAACGATGGCTTGGTGGCCGAAGGCGAGGGCAGTCCGGCGCGCCTGCCCGATTACGACGACTCCAACTGGGAGGTCTGCCAGGACCTGACGGCGCGACTGTCCCACGGCTTTACCTTTATTTGGTACCGGATCAACGTGACCATCCCGGAATCCGTGGGCGGGCACACCACCCGTGGCGTACGGGTGCAGTTCGAGACCTGCGTTGACGACTACGGGGAAATTTGGATAGATGGCGAGTGCAACCGGGAGCGGGGGACGGTCCAGGGGTTCAACGTTCCCCAGCGGACCCTGCTCAGCGATAGCGCCAACCCCGGAGACCAGCATTCCATCGCGGTGCTGGCCGCCAACGGGCCGCTAGGAGCGCCGGGAGGTACCGTTTTCATGCGTTATGCCGCCCTGGCCTTTGAATGGACAACCTGAACCAAACCCAAGGGCGGTTTTCCGGTAGGCTGGTCGAAACCCTATCATGGTGAGCGGCGGGAAATCCCCGAGGTGCCGCACAAGGTAAGCGGTGGGAAATCCCCAACAAACTGCACAAGGTAAGCGGCGGGAATTCTCCAACAGTCCGCTCATGGTGAGCCTGTCGAACCATTGGCCCCGAAACTAAAGGAGAAGACTTCCGATGGGAACTTCCAACTACAACCAGCTATCAGCCCAGGAGCGGTACGTAATTGAATCCAAGGGCACGGAGCCGCCCTTTACCGGCGAGTACGACGACTTCTACGAAACGGGGGTTTACCTCTGCCGTCGCTGCAACGCCGAGCTTTACCGTTCGGTTGACAAGTTCGACGCCCATTGCGGTTGGCCCGCCTTCGACCAGGAAGTGCCGGGAGCGGTGAACCAACTTCCCGACCCGGACGGTATGCGCGTCGAAATCGAGTGTACCAACTGCGGCGGGCACTTGGGCCACGTGTTCTTTGGCGAAGGCTTCACCCCCACCAACGCCCGCCACTGCGTGAACTCCCTGTCCATGAAGTTCGTGCCCGAGCCGGGGGCCTAGCCCGCCGAGTCGGGCGTCCCCGGACAGCCATTCCAGGGGACGCCCGTATCACCTTTCCCCACTGCTTCCCGTAGTCTTCCGCTCCTTTGCGTTCGGAGCGGGCCAGCCGTGGGTTGGACTGCTATGCGACTCCCGCGCCCAAGTGGGAGTCCAGGTCGTTTTCCGCCCCATAATCGCTGGGGCCGGTGAAACGGTTCAGGCCGATGGCCCGTCGGCAAGCGCCACCCACCGGCCAATGTAAACGCCAGTCCCAGCGCGCTCTCCTGGGTAGGTAACGCCAAAGGCGGTGGCGGTGGAACCACCATGCGGCCCTCCCATGATGAAGGCTTGGTCGAAACCCAGGCGCGCCAGCAGTCCCTCGATTCCTCCATATCTTAAAGTCCCGTCATTCCCGCGAAAGCGGGAATCCAGAGGTTAAATCCGGCAATCGCCTCACCGTAATGGGCCATTTTGCTAGAAACGGCCCATATTTCTCGTCCTAGTAACGTCCAGGACGCCCTATATACGATTGCCCTGGAAGCCCGGCCCCGCTGTTGAACCGGCCCTCAGCTAACGTTAGAATGCCTGCATAAATACCGCCACAACAAATAGCCGCCAGGGAGGAAACATGCCAAGCAACAAAATCACCGTGGGGAACGTGGAAATCACTTCTCTTTCCGATGGCCTCCTGGAATTCGACCTATGCAATTTCTTCCCGGCCATCCCCGAGGAGAATTGGCAACCCTATGGGGACCACCTAACCCCAGACCACCGGGTCCGGTTCAACCTCGCCGCCTTCCTGGTGCGCTCCGACGGGCGCAACATCCTGGTGGACACTGGCCTGGGCCCCAAGCCAGCCGATGCGCCGGAAACGCCCTGGGGCGAACTGCTCAACGACTTCAAAGCCCACGGCCTCAGCCCCGAGGACATCGACATGGTGGTGATGACCCACCTGCACCGGGACCACGTGGGCTGGAACCTGCTATCGCAGAATGGCAAGTACGAGGCCACCTTCCCCAACGCCCGCTACTGGATGAGCCAGAAGGACTGGGAGGCCTGCCACAATCCTGAGCTGGTGCGGGACCGCTTTCCCAACGCCCCGGACTGCGTATGGCCCCTGGAAGAGTTGGGACTGATGGAGCTGATGGACGGGGAGTACTCCCTGACCAGCGAGTTGACCACCCTGCCGACCCCAGGACACACCCCGGGGCACATGAGTATCAGAATTACCTCCCAGGGGGAAAGCGCCCTCATCCTGGGCGACGTGCTCCACAACACCGTCCAGGCCCACGAGACCGACTGGGTTTCCCGCGCCGACATGGACCCGGAGCAGACCCGGATTACCCGCCGCGCGCTGATGGACCAGTTGGAACAGGACGGGACCCTGGTAGCCTCGGTACACCTGGCCGCCCCGGGCTTTGGGAGACTGGTGCGCGTGGAAGGGCGGCGCTACTGGCAACCCCTCTAGGCCCGAGTACCCGGCCCGTAGGCTCGCCTGGCCGGTTGGCAAAAGCGAATTAAATTTTCGGAACGTGCATCACCATGAACTTTGGCCTTTTCCACTCGGTGCAACTGCCGGACCCCAACGGCCAGCAGCGTTACTATAAGGAAGCCCTGGACCAGGTACTGTGGGCCGAGCAACTGGGGTTCGACTCGGTTTGGTTTACCGAGCACCACTTCACCGGACACGGCATCGTTTCGGCCACCCTGCCGGTGCTGGCCTACCTGGCCGGGGTTACCAGCAGGATACGGTTGGGTACTGCCGTGTCGGTGTTGCCCTTCCACAACCCCATCCACCTGGCCGAGCAGGCGGCCACCGTGGACCTGCTCAGCGATGGCCGGCTGGACCTGGGGGTTGGGCGCGGCTACCAGTGGGGCGAGTTCCACCGGATGAATATCCCTATGGAAGAGGCCGACGCCCGCTTTGATGAAGCCATGCAGGTCATCACCAAAGCCTGGACCGCTTCCGAGCCCTTCGACCACCAGGGGCAGTTCTGGACCTTCAACGACATGACGGTCCACCCTCGACCGTTGCAGCAGCCCCACCCGCCGGTATGGGTGGCCGCTTCCAGCCAGCACAGCATGGACCGGGTGGCTGCCCAGGACTGGAACCTGCTGATAGGGCAGGGCGAGACCTTCCGGGGCGTCGCCGACCAGGTGGGGTACTTCAAAGCCGCGCTGGGGGAGGCCGGTTTTGATTTCGCTCCCAGCCGTATCACCGTGGCCCGGGCGATGTACACCGCCCCGACCCAGGCGCAGGCCCGCCGCGATTCCGAGGTCCCCTTCGCCTGGTTCAAGTCCACCGGCGACGCGGTGAGCGCCCCTCCGGAGCGTCGGGTCGAGTTGTTGCCGGGCAACTTTCAGCGCTACCGCCAACGCTTCGCCGCCAGCCCGAGTTTCGATTACGATGCCGCGGTGGAGAACGTCATCCTCTTCGGCACACCCGAGCAAGTCGCGGAGCGCGTTGAGACCCTCCGCCAGGGCGGTGTGGAAAATTTGATACTCTTCGTCAACTACGGCGGAATCGAGAGCCAGAAGGTTAAGGACTCCCTGAAACTGTTCGCCGCTGAGGTAATCCCCCATTTCAGAGACCTGGGCGCCGCCCTGCCGTCTTGACGCCTGCCGAGGCAGTCGGGATGGACGGCCCTTGTTTCGCCCAAGGCGGGCCTCACGGGCCAACCCCGAAAAAGTCGCGCGCAATATTCGCAATCTCCCTTCGACATGGTACAATTGCTTGCACCCCAAATACGGGAGGGAAGAAAGGTGAAATAGGGGCGGTACGGATTGCCTCGGGCTCCCCGGCTCCGGCTGCGCCAGACCCTTCCCGACCGAGTAGACACTTACTGAGGAGGCTTAATATGACCCAACAACAAGGCAGGACCCGCTTTGATGCTGGCGCCGTTTCCATCGTTGTGCAGCACGAGCTTTGGGACGGTAATATCCAGGACCACTCGGACCAGGGCGTGGCAATCCTGGTACAGGGCCAGGCCAATGGCAAGGATACTACTCTGCTCCGCTTCAACTGCTTCGACCTGGAGCGCAGCTATGTCTACGGTCCCGAGAGCGTTAACCTGCTCCGGCGCATGGATCCCACGGTGGACGGCAACCCCATCGGCTGGTCGGTAAAGCAGATTAAGACCATGCTTCCCGAAATGCTGCGGGCCTCCGGGTACGACGATGTCGCGGCCCAGGTGGACAGCCAGGAAGTGGCAAAAGTTCTGGCCGACGTTGACTCCACCGCCCGGACTGTCTTCGCCACGGGCCGGAACACGGTCAAGCATAACCGGGGCACCGACATGTTCGAGGCCGGCAACTTCCGCTTTGGGCTAGAGATGCGCAAGCAGGCTGGCGGCGACGGCGGCCTGGCCATCCACGTGTTGGCCGACCTCGCTGGTACGCCGGGACGCACCTATATGGAAGAGACCGAGATGCTGGCCTTCGACTGTTTCCGCGAGGCCCCGCACTACCACTACGGGCCGCGGAACAAGAACCACCGGATTTTCTGGGACAAGGTGCTGGTGCCCGACACCCTGGGATGGACCTTGAGCCAGTTCAAGAGCGGCAACCTCCGAAGCATGATCGAACGGGCCGGTTACCCCGGCGTGGCCGCCGATTATGACCAGGACTTGGTCAACTCCATCCTGCCGGGCCTGGAGCAACGGGCCCGGGAAATGGACGCCCAGGCGCTGCCGGAAGAAGCCACGCCCAACCTGGTCCCCCGCTAAGCGGCCCTTCTTGGTTCGCGCTAGCTAGAGTGAGAGGGCGTCCCGGTGGGGACGCCCTCCTTCTTTGCTTTCTCCCCGGTCCGGTTGCCCAGCGGATTCTTCGCCGCTGCCCGGCGTACTTCCGTTGTTCCTGTTCTCCAACTCGGTGTTATGCTCCCGGTCTCTTTCCCCGGACGACCCCTGGCGCAAGCATCGGCGGTTGGACCGGGACTATTTGCCGACCTAGCGGAGCGCCTCTCCCGTGTGCTACCCTTCCTGAAGCTGATTGGATAATATTGCGTAGCTGCCGACGCCGGAGGTGTGCGCCCATGGAACGCAGGATACCCACCAGAGAGGAAGTCTTGGCGTACCTGAAGGAAGACCGCAACTGGGGCCGCTGGGGCGACGATGACCAGGTGGGGGCGGTCAACATGCTAACCCCCGAAAAGCGGGTGGCTGCCGCCCGGTTGGTCCACTCGGGCCGGGCCGTGTCCCTGAGCCGGGAGTTCCCCGTGACGCCGGCCCCGAACAACCCCACGCCGGCCCACCACTTCATGCGCCGCAACGTCCGAGAGCCCGGGGGCGGTTCGGCGGTCGACTACTACGGAATCTCCTACCACGGACAGGCCACCACCCACCTTGACGCCCTGTGCCATGTTTGGGACGAAAACGGGATGTGGAACGGTCGCCAGGCCGAGGACGTGATTTCCTTCGAGGGGGCCCGTTGGGGGTCGGTGGAGCATTGGAAGGAAGGCATCATCACCCGGGGCGTACTGTTGGACGTGCCCAGGCACCGGGGAGAGTCCTTCGTTACCCTGGATAATCCCATACACGGCTGGGAGCTGGAGGACATCGCCAGAGAGGAAGGGGTTGCCCTGGAACCAGGCGATGCCATTTGTGTCTACGGCGGGCGGGAGAAGTGGAACGAGGTCAATCCCACTTGGGGCAGCGACCCGGCGGGGCGGGCCGGACTGCACGCCTCCTGCCTGAAGTTTCTTCGCGAATCGGACTGCTGTCTGCTGGTATGGGACATGATGGACTTCATGCCCAACGGCTATGACCTGCCCTGGTCGGTGCACGGGGCCATCTTCGCCTATGGCATCGGGTTGTTGGATAATGCTCTGTTGCAGCCCCTGGCTGAGGCCTGCGCCGAAGAGGGCCGGTACGAGTTCATGCTAACGGTCAATCCTTTGCGCGTAGTAGGGGGCACCGGCTCGCCGGTCAACCCCATCGCCCTCCTCTGAGGGCATTGCTGCAATGACCCCGGCGACCCTTTCCCCTGTCGCCCACCGGGAGGACCTTGAAGTCGGGGAGCCGCCCCGTCGTGTATTCCCATCGAGACATCGGAGGAGTGGAAAGAGGTGACGTCCAAGTTTCTGAAGCAAAAGCAAGATGACCTGCGGGAGGGGCTGCCGGACGAAATGAGGCTTCGGGTACGCCGCTCGCTCAGTTGGCTGGAACGCGCCGAGATGGAGGCCGACGACCACGACGCCGCGTTTATTTTCTACTGGATAGCCTTCAACGCGGCCTATGCCGAGGACCGGCCCGATGCTTACGAGGAGTCGGAAAGGGCGGCCCGCAACCGTTTCTTTGCCAGGATTTTGCGCCTTGACACCAATAAGCAGGTGGACTTTGCGGTGTGGGAAAGGCTGTCCGGCTCCATCCGGCGGATACTGAACAACAGGTACGTGTTTCAACCCTTCTGGCGGCACCACAACCAGGTACCCGGGTACGAGGACTGGGCCGATAGTTTCGCCCGAAGTCGGGAGGCTACCGACGACGCTCTGGCCTCAGGGAACACCAATGCCGTGTTGACTTCCCTATTCGACCGATTGTACGTCCTGCGGAACCAATTGCTCCACGGCGGGGCCATCTGGAACGGGTCGGTAAACCGGCGGCAGGTCAGCGACGGGGCGACGATTATGGCTTTCCTGGTGCCCCTGTTGCTCAACCTGATGATGGACCACCCGGAAGTTACCTGGGGCGCCCCCTACTATCCCGTGGTGAACCAGCAGGAACACTAGCGGCCCCGCGCCTCTGCACCGCTCCTTCCCGCCGTTGTAGTCCGGCTGAAGTCCGGCGCCCTGACGGGTTGCCCCCACCGTCATTCCGGCGAAGGCCGAAATCCAGGACTGCCATGAACTGGAAACCCGACCGTCACAATGTTGGCGTGGAACTTCGCTGAAGAAACGCTTCTTCGTCTGAGGCTGCTGAATCGCCTCGTTGCCCTCCCTTTTGACCTCCAAAGACCGGGGCCGGATTGCCCGTCGGGAGTAAGGCTGCCATGCAATGGCCTTGTCCGGTAGTATCGCCAGCCCGGGGCGCCATCTGCAAGCTGACCGAAATGCGCGGGAACTAAAATGAACTCCCGCACGTCATAAGGGCATATCGAACAGTTTCATGGAGGTACAAAGATATGCCTGCCCTACGTTGGATAATCACCGTTGCCCTTATTAGCCTGATGGCCCTGACCTTTGCCGCCTGTGGCTCTAGTTCCGACGCCCGCTGGCTTTCAGGAGAGGAGTCCGGTGGCGTAGAATCTCATTCGGCGCCAGTCCCCGCTGAATCACCGGCCCATGCTAGTCCCGCTGGCCCCGCTGGCGCTTCTCAACCCCGGCAGGATCAGCGGTCTTCCCATTCCAGCCAGCCCCGGGCTGAATCGGCTCCCGCACCGACAGCGGTCCCTCAGGCCGCTTCGGCTCCGGTATATGCCACCCAACAGCCTGGGCCGACCGGGGCAACGGGCCAAGCCAGCGTTGCTACGCCGGCTGCCCCCCCGGCACTCGAAGCTGGACGGACCGCCCGAAGGGGACCAGGGAGCGGCGGAGCAGTTCCGCAAAGCGGAGGCGCTGAAGCAGCGGGCGTTGCGGTCCCAGTCCACCCGTCGGCGACGGCTATAGCTCCTGTCCCCCTACCCTACCACCCCGAGGTCCAGGATAGGCCCGTCCAGCCCGGGGCCACCACCTTCAAGGACTACCAGCGGTCGCTGTTCGTCGCCACCCTGGACGACCGCATCTCTACCTTCAGCCTGGATACTGACCGCACTTCCTACCAACTGGCGCTCAACTGGGCCAAGTCCGGTTTCCAGGTGGATCCGGACTCGGTGCGGGCCGAGGAGTGGACCAACGCCTTTGACTACGGGTACCAGCGCCCAGCCAGGCACGACAGCTTCGCCATAACCACCGATGTATTTCGCCACCCCCTGGAAGGCGGCAAGCACCTGGCCCGCATCGCCTTCCAGGCGCCGGAGCTGTGGGACGACGAGAGGCCCCTCAATGTCACCCTGGTGCTGGACGCCTCGGGTTCAATGAAGGAAGGCAATCGGGTCGCCATCGCTCGGGAGGCCGCCGAGAGCATTCGCAAGAGCCTGCGCAGCCGCGACCGCATCGCCGTGGTGCATTTCACCGACCACGTGATTGACGACCTCACCGTTGAACACCGCAATCCCGACGACCGGGCGGTGAAGCGTTCCATCAGCAAATTGCAACCCCACGGCAGCACCAACGTCCAGGCCGGCTTGGACCTGGGGGTGAGGCTGGCTGACCGGGCCGGCCGGGAACGCCCGGAATCCTTCCACTACATCATTCTCATGTCCGACGGCGTGGCCAATGTTGACGCCACCGACCCCTTCGCCATCCTGGAGTCTGCCGGAGATTCCACCAGGCAGAACCCCCTGCGCCTGGTTACAGTCGGGGTTGGGATACACAACTATAACGACTATCTGCTGGAGCAGTTGGCCCAGCACGGCAACGGCTGGTACCGCTACCTGGACGATACCGACCAGGCCCGTAAAACCTTCAGCCGCGAAAACTGGCTCGCCCTGGCCATTCCCTTCGCCGACCAAACCCGGGCCCAGGTGACCTGGAACCCCGACGTGGTGGAGTCGTGGCGCATCATCGGCTACGAGAACCGCATTACGTCGGACCACCTCTTCACCCAGAACCGGAAGGAGTTCGCGGAGATTCCCTCCGGGGCGGCCACCACCGTCTTCTACGAAATAGACTTGGTGGACAACGTAGCGTACCGGGGTTGGAACAACCTGGACCTGGGTAATCTGGAACTACGGTGGGTCACTCCCGCCACCAGCCAGTCGATGCAACAACATGCCGCCATCGTGGGCCGGGGGGCCCGGGAGTTCAATTCCCTGGGTGATTCCCTGCTGCAACTGGGCGCGCTGGTGGCCCTGTCTTCCGACCGGTACAGCAGCCTTACCCACGTGAGCGACCAGGACTATCCCAGCGTCCGCGGCCAGCTCTCGGCCTTGGCGGACCACCTGAGGCCCCTGAAGAGCCAACTGGGCAATCGGGACGCCTACCGGGACTTTGCCTTCCTGTTGGACCACATTGTCCAAGAGGCCCCGGCCCAGAAGGTGAACCCGGGTAGCTCGGGGTACAGCCGCTAGGTCGAGCGTTACCTTCAACCTTACCGTGGAACCGAAAGGGCCCGGGGGAATTTCCCGCGGGCCTGCAATTATGGCCGCTTGGTCTTGGGTCTAGTGAGCGCTCAGGAAAAGGAGACGCAGGAAGACCCCACGACCCGCAGCACCGAGGCTTGGCCAAACCGTTGCTCGTATTCTTGGGAGATTTGGTCGATGCGAAGCATTCCATCGTCGTTGGGCAGCGCCAGCAGAATCAACAGCTTGGTGCGTTCACTTATGAAAGCGCCCGTTGGATCGTGCCATTGCCCGGCGGCATCGATGATGGTCATCCCGTCGGGGAATCGCGGCTGCACCGTGTCCTGAACAAAGGCGTTCCATGCCGCCTCGTCCACCACCATTGGGTCTCCCCTGCCGAAGAAGAGCCGGTACTCGGCAAACTGCTCCGTGCCTTCCGGACATGCCATTTGGCCCGCGCCGGAGCAGGCAACTTGGATGAGGATTGCTGCCAGTGCAGCACAGATGAGACTTACTTTCAACATTGGAGATGCCCGCTACCGGAACATGTTCATCAGCGAGCGTGGGTTGCGGCTGCGGGAGAACTGGCGCATCATCTTCTGGGTCTGACGGAACTGGTTCAATAGCTGGTTGATGTCCTGGGCCGTGGTGCCGCTGCCCCGGGCGATGCGGCGACGCCGGCTGCCGTTGATTATCTCCGGATGGTGTCGCTCATCCTGGGTCATGGACCGGATTATGGCCTCCACCCGTGTAATCTGGTCGTCGTCAAACTCCTGGGGCATCTTCTTGCTCAGTTGGCCCATGCCAGGAATCATTTCCACTATCTGGCTCAAAGAACCCATCTTCTTCACGTTTTGAAGCTGCTCCAGGAAGTCCTCCAGGTCAAAGGTGGCCTGGCGGAACTTGCGCTCCATCTCCTTGGCCCGGTCTTCGTCCACCGACTGCTGGGCCCTTTCGATGAGGGTGAGCACATCCCCCATGGCCAGGATGCGGGATGCCAGCCGGTCGGGGTGGAAGGGCTCCAGGGCGTCGGGGCGCTCCCCCACGCCGATGAACTTGATGGGCAAGCCGGTGACCCGGGTGACCGAAAGGGCTGCCCCGCCCCGGGCGTCGCCGTCCAGCTTGGTCATAATCAGGCCGGAAAGGGGGACCCTCTCGTTGAACTCCTGGGCGGCGTTTACCGCGTCCTGGCCGGTCATGGCGTCGACCACCATCAGCACCTCGTGGGGCGACGTGGTCTTCTTGACCTCCTCAAGTTCCGCCATCAACTCATCGTCGATGTGAAGGCGGCCCCCGGTGTCTATGATGGCCCAGGTAACGCCCAGTTGCCCGGCGCGCTTCACCCCTGCTTGGGCCACTTTGATGGCCGAAGAGGACTGGGGGTCTTCGGAGTAAACGGGGACGTCCAGTTGCTTGCCCAGGGTTTCCAGTTGAGAGATGGCCGCCGGGCGGCGCAGGTCGGCGGCGATGAGCAAGGAGCTATGACCCTGGCGACGCAGTTGCAGCGCCAGCTTTGCCGCGGTGGTCGTCTTACCGGAGCCCTGCAGGCCCACCAGCATCAGTACCGAGGGCAATTGGCTGGCCGGAGTGAGGCGGTGGTCGCCGCCACTGAGCATCTCCGTCAGTTCCTCGTGGACTATCTTGACCACCTGCTGGCCCGGGGTAAGGCTGTCCAATACGTCGGAACCCAGGGAACGCTCCTTGACCCTGGCGACAAAGTCCCGGGCGACCCGGAAGTTGACGTCCGCTTCCAACAGGGAGCGGCGCACCTGGCCCAGAGCGTCGTCTATATCCTTCTCGGTGAGGCGGCCCTTGGCCGAGAGCCGGTTGAAGATGCCTGTAAGTTTGTCCGTCAGGTTGTCAAACATAGATTATTCCTTGCTGGCTGCATACGAAGGTGGGCAAATGCGGGGGTTACTGCATTCATGCATGGTTAGCAAGTCCGCTGCTTGGATTGTAGGTTGGGTGAGCCAGCCGGGTCAAGGTAGGCGGCCTTCGGGTCAGAGCATTTTGGTTGTCCGTGGACACTCTCTCATGGTGAACCTGTCCTTCGACAAGCTCAGGGTGGGCGGGGATGCGTCCAAACTAAGATTGTCCATATAATCTGGACTTGAGGTCCCAAGAGACGTGATAGAATGGGCTATCTCCAAGCCCGGCTGAAGACCGCCCTTGGCTAGCTCAAATAGCTCGCGCACATCCATTCCAACCCCGCTCCCGCTTGGCCATTAAATTTGGTGGCGTACTGGCTATGATTCCCATTCGCCTTAGCATCAGGAATTTTCTCTCCTACCGGGAGAATGTGCCCACCCTGGACCTGTCCGGTGTCCACGTGGCCTGCCTCTGCGGGGCCAACGGCCACGGCAAGTCGGCGCTTCTGGACGCCATAACCTGGTGCCTCTGGGGCCGGGCCCGGGGCCGCACTCAGGACGACCTGATTTCCTATGGCGCCGATGAAGTCCGGGTGGAATTGGAATTTCTGGCTCGGGATGCTCCCCACCGGGTCATCCGCAGCCACCTGCGGGGCGGTGGCCGCCGACGCCAGGGGGCTTCCGACCTCCAACTTCAGGTCCTCGACGGCGAACAGGCCCAGCCCGTCGGCGGCAACTCCATCCGGGAGACCCAGGCCAGGATCGATGAATTGGTGGGCATGGACTATGACACCTTCATCAACTCCGCTTTCTTGCTTCAGGGTAGGGCCGACGAGTTCACCAGCAAGACCCCGTCGCAGAGGAAGGAGGTGCTGGGCAAGGTCCTGGGACTGGGCCACTACGACCAATTGCAGGACCGGGCCAGGACCCGGTTGGCCGAGTCCAGGGCCGCCGCGGACCTTACCGAGGGTATCCTGCAACAATTGCATCGGGAGGCCGAGTCCATCGGCGACCCAACGGACGAGTTGTCGGGAGTAGCCGCCTACCTGGCCCAAGTGGACCGGGAACTTGACCAGAAACGCGCCGAAGCCGCCGGTCTCGCCCAACTGGTGTCAGAACTGGAAGGCCGGCACGACCAGTTGGCCGCTTTGCAGGAGCAGAGGCAAGCCCTGGTGCAGGACATATCCCAGTTGGGCGCCACAGTAGCCGCGCTGCAGGGGCAGGTCCAGCGGTACCAGGCCCTGGTGGAAGAAGCCGAGTCCATCCAGCAGGGGATGGCCCAACTGTCCCAGGCCCGCGAGAAGTTTGAAGCCCAGGAGAAGGCCCGCAGCAGCTTCCTGGCCCTGGACTCCCAGCGGACCGGCTTGCTACAGACTGTGGCGGCCAAGCGCGCCACGCTGGAAGCCCAGGTAGAGCAGTTCCGGGGGCGGGTGGAGACGGAATTGCGGCCCAAAGCCGGGGAAGAGGCCGGTCTGCTCTTGCAGCGGCAAGATGCTCAAGGGCGTTTGCAGTCCCTGGGCCAGGAAGAGGCGGAGCTAACCGCCCAGCGGCAGCGGCAGCAGATTGTAGCCACCGGCATCGGGGAGGCTAATGCCGCCGCCGAGCAGTACCGGCTGGAAGGGCAGGAACTGCGGAAGAAACTGGACCTGCTGTCCGTCGATTACGGCCAAACCCCGGTATGTCCCCTGTGCCAGACTCCGTTGGAGTCGGATAGGTGTCAGGACTTGGCCGCGACCTATGAAAAGGACATCCAACGGATGCGCCAGCTTTACCAGGACAACCAGGCCCACCTGAAGGGCCTGGAGGCTGAGGCAACCTCCCTGCAACAGCAGGTGCCCCGGGCCGAGCGGGCTTTGGCCCGTTCCCAGAGGGAGTTGCAGGTGAGGTTGAGCGACCTGGACCGCCTCATCCAGGAGTCCCGCGAGGCCCAACGGGAGTTGGAAGGGGCGGGGCCACGGCTGGAAGCGGCCACGGCCTCGCTTCAGTCGGGCGACTTCGCTGCTGCTGAACAGGAGCAGATTGAGCAACTAAGCGCGGAAATCAATCTCCTTGGGTATGACGAAGAGGCCCGGCAAAGCAGCTACCAGGACATGGAAAAGCTGCGGTCCCAGGAAGAGCGCCACCGCCAACTGTCCGAGGCCCTTGAACGATTGCCCGAAGAGAAAGACTCTCTGGCGCGGTCCCAACAGGTGCAGCAACGTCGCGAGTTGGAGTTGTCTCGTTTAGAGGAGCAGTACCGCGCCGCCGAAGCTGCTGTCGCCGAGCTGCCCCAGCAGGTGTCCCAGTTGCGCCGGGCCCAGGGTGAACTTGCTGATTTGGAAACACGCCGGGAGACCGCCCTCGCCCGCCGGGGCGTCTTGGAACACCAGCTACGGCGCTTGGCCGAACTCCAAGCCGAGGTAGCCGCCAGCACAACTCGACAGTCGGACCTGCAGGAGGAAGTGGGCATATACCAGGAGTTGGTCAACTCTCTGGGCCGACAGGGAGTTCAGGCCATGCTCATCGAAACTGTGGTGCCTCGCCTGGAAGAGGAGGCCAACTTTTTGCTGGGGCGCATGACCGACAACCGCATTCACGTGAAGTTGGAAACCCAGCGGGAGCGCCGCACCGGCCCCGGGGAACCCATTGAGACCTTGGAAATCAATGTCAGCGACGAGCTTGGCCCCCGTAGCTACGAGATGTACAGCGGCGGTGAGGCCTTCCGCGTCAACCTGGCCCTGCGAATTGCCCTGTCCAAGGTGCTGGCCCAGCGTACCGGCGCTCCCCTGCCCACCCTCTTCATCGACGAAGGATTTGGCACCCAGGACACCGCCGGTCGGGAAAGGGTGCTGGATGTCATCAGCGCCATTGAAAACGACTTCGACAAGATAATAGTTATCACCCACCTGGATGATCTGAAGGACATGTTCCCCGTCCGCATTGAAGTGCAGAAGGACGCCGGTGGCTCCACCTTCTGGCTGAGCTAGTTTCAGGTGGGGACTTCCCAAGGCGTAGCCATTTTTTTCCGGAGTCCAGCGCGCGCCGGAACGACGGCCTGGAGACGGAAGGCTACCCAGCCTTCCATCCAGGCCGCCACCCGCCACCGCCCTTCCTGGCAAAGTCCGGAATTCAGGGGTGGCGGCCTGCGCTCGTCAGGGACTTTAAGAGCTTTGCTCCGCTCAGGGTGACCGGGAGTGACATCAGAGGGAGAATGGAAGGGCCCGGCATCTACCCCTGGGCATTCGCATTTGGATTGCAAGGGACCCGTCATTCTCGCGAAGGCGGGAATCTAGTCCCCCGATTCAACAGTTCTGTCAACTGTTGGGCCCGTTCGCCACGTATGGGTTCCGGCCTGGGAGGCTCTTGGCCGGAATGACGGTAGGCCCGGCCCAAATGCGATTGCCCGGCATCTACCCGGTTTCCAGTTGACCCTTACTACTGCCAATTCTATAATACGGCACACACCAGACGCATTGCGCGCCAATGAGACAGCAACGGGACGGTATAAGGTGACGCCAGCCTCGGCACAGTCCATCCAAGAATTGACCGAAAGAGCCATCAGCGAGTTGGCTGGCTTGGACACCCAGGAGGGTCTGGAGCAATGGCGCGTCGCCTACCTGGGGCGTCGCGGCGGCCTGACCACCATCCTGCGGGGGTTGGCCCAACTGGACCTGGAGCAACGCCGCCAACTGGGAGCCCTGGGGAACCAGGCTAAGAACACGCTGGAAGAGCGGTTGTCCCAGCGCACCCAGGAGATTAACCGGCTTCTCCTGGCCCGGATCGCCGCCGAGGAGCGCATCGACGTGACCCTGCCGGGGCGTCCGGCCATTACCGGCGGCCTGCACCCCACCACCCAGGTGCTGCGGGAAATCTGCAACGCCTTCGTTGGCATGGGTTTCAGCATCGTTGAAGGGCCGGAGGTGGAGTGGGACCACTACAATTTTGAAATGCTGAACATCCCCAGGGGCCACCCGGCCCGGGACATGTGGAACACATTATGGGTGGACTACCGGGACGAGCAGGGCCAGCAACCCATGTTGCTTCGCACCCATACTTCGCCCATGCAGGCCCGGGTAATGGAGGGCACCGACCCGCCGGTGCGGGTGATTGTTCCCGGCAAGTGCTATCGCTACGAGGCTACCGACGCTACCCACGAGTGGCACTTCTACCAGGTCGAAGGTTTGGCGGTTGACCAGGGAATCACCTTCGCCGACCTGAAAGGCACCCTTTACGAGTTCGCCCGCCGCCTTTTCGGAGAGGAACGCCGGGTCAGGTTCCGGTGCGATTACTTCCCCTTCGTTGAGCCCGGAGTGGATATGTCCATTGACTGTTTCGCCTGTGATGGCCACGGCGAGGGTTGCCGTATCTGCCGGGATAGCGGCTGGATTGAAATTATGGGCGCCGGCATGGTGCATCCCCACGTTCTGGCCGGCGTTGGCTACGACACGGAAAAGTACACCGGGTTTGCCTTCGGTCTCGGGCCGGAGCGCATCGCCATGCTCAAGTACGGCATTGACGACATCCGCCACTTTTATACCAACGACCTGCGGTTCCTGAGACAGTTCGGCTAGCGATACCAACGTCCGGGCAACACCGTACTCACCCCCAACCCCAGCTTGGAAGCGACTGCATGAAAGTCCCTCTGTCATGGCTAAGAGAATACGTTGAAGTGGACCTGCCGGCCCAGGAGTTGGCCCACCGCCTGACCATGGCCGGTGTTGAGGTGGGGGATGTCATCGAGTTGGGCGGCTGGAACGACTGCTTCGTTGGAGAAGTGTTGGAGGTGGGGCCCCACCCCAACGCCGACCGGCTCAGCCTGTGCCGAGTGACCACCGGCGCAGAGGAGATGGAGGTCGTATGCGGCGCTCCCAACGTGGCCGCCCGTCAGAAGATTTGCTTCGCCAAAGTGGGGGCCAACCTTTATAACACCCACACGGAAAAACACGAACCGCTGCGGGCCGCCCGTATCCGGGGAGTGGTCTCCGAGGGCATGATTTGTTCCGAGTTGGAGCTGGGACTGGGCGAGGGTCACGAGGGCATCGTGGTTTTGCCCGAGGACGCTCCCCTGGGTATGCCCCTGGACCAATATATGGGTGACACCGTGCTGGACCTGGAACTCACCCCCAACCGCCTGGACTGCCTCTCCGTCTTGGGTGTCGCCCACGAGGTGGCCGCCCTCACTGGGAAAACGGTCCGCGAGCCGGAGGTCAGCTATTCGGAGGAAGGCCCTCCGGTGGAGCAGCAGGCTTCCGTATCCATTGCCGAGCCGGAACTGTGCCATCGCTACACCGCCACGGTCATCAGGGGCCTGACCATCGGCCCCTCGCCCCAGTGGTTGCAGGACCGCCTGACCCGGGCCGGACTGCGTCCCATCAGCAACGTGGTGGACGTGACCAACTACGTGATGCTGGAGTTCAACCAGCCCCTGCACGCCTTTGACTTGGACAAGGTGAAAGACCGCACCATCATCGTGCGTCGGGCCCGGCCCGGGGAAACTTTGGAGACCCTAGATGGCGTGGAACGCAACCTCAATCCCGAGGTGCTGGTAATTGCCGACTCCCAGGACCCGGTGGGCATGGGCGGTGTCATCGGCGGGGCCAACAGCGAAATCGGGCCGGAGACCACGGACATGCTGTTGGAGTCGGCCACCTTCAACGGCTACAACAACCGGCAGACCGCCGAGACCTTCCGACTGCGTACCGAGGCCACCCTGCGATTCGAGAAGGGGCTGCGTCCTGAACTGGCTCCCATCGCCCTGCGCCGGGCTACCCAGCTAATCCAACAGGTCGCCGGGGGAGCCGTGGCCCCGGGGATTATCGACATCTATCCCGGGGCTGAAGAACCCAAGCCTGCGGTCTCGCTAACCCTCCAGCGGCTCAAGGCGGTGCTGGGCATGGACCTGGATATGGACCAGGTGGAGCAGGTCCTGGGTTCCCTGGGGTTTCAGACCCGGCGCACCGACCCCAGCAGCCTCTCCGTTGATGTCCCCTACTGGCGCAACGACATCAACATCGAGGAAGACCTGATTGAAGAAGTGGTGCGTATCGTCGGCTACGATAGTGTGCCGACAACCATGCTATCCACGCCCATTCCCTATCACCAGCCATCGGCCATGTTGGAACTGCGGGAACGGGTAAAAGACGCCCTGGCAACGGTGGGGATGCAGGAGATTATCAGCTACCCCCTGGTTGACCTGGAAGACCTGGAGAAGGCGGACCAGTTGGACCAGGGCAACCCCCCCTTGCGGATTGCCAACCCCATGAGCGCCAGCCAGCAGTACCTTCGCACCACCCTGCGGGCCAGCGTGCTGGCAACCCTGGCCTACAACCAGGGGCATAGCCAGGGTCCCTTCCGCTTCTTCGAGACTGGCAAGGTCTTTCTGCCCCGCCCGGGCCAGTTGCCCGAGGAGCGCCAGGTGGCCGCGGGAGCCCTTTCCGGGTTGCGGAGCGAGCCGTCTTGGTTGGCGGAAAGCGAATTTCTGGACTTCTTCGACGCCAAGGGCATGATGACCGGGGCGCTGCGTCGCCTGGGAATCGACCCCATGTACGAGCCGGCGGAAGACCCTTCGCTGCATCCTGGCAAGACTGCCCGTATTCTCGGCCAGAGCGCCCCGTTGGGCATTATTGGAGAATTGAACCCGGCGGTGCGGGACCGGTTTGACCTTCACTCCCAGCCGGTGGTGCTCTTCGAGCTGGATTTGGACCAGATTTTAGCCCTCCAGTCCCAGAGCCGGGACAACTTCCGGCCCTTGGCCCGGTTCCCCGTGGCCATTCGGGACCTGGCCCTGGTGGTCTCCGCTGAAATACCCGCCGGCCGGGTGCTGGACATTATCCGAGGACATCGGTTGGTGGAAAGGGCGGATTTGTTCGATGTCTATATCGGCGAGAACATCCCCGACGGCGCCAAATCTCTGGCCTTCCACGTCTATTTCCAGTCTCACGAACGCACCCTCACCGCCGAGGAGGTAAACCGTTCCCTGGAAGGGCTGCTGCGCAACCTGGAGCGGCAGGTGGGGGCGTCCCTGCGAAGCTGAAGCCTGTAAAGGGAGGCTGCTCCATGACTTCCGATGACAGAATATCCCGCCTGGAAGGCATAACCGAGGAGATTCGTAACCGACTGGGCAGTATGGACTCTCGTACGAACAGCATCGACGGCCGCCTCAACACTTTGTTGGTAGTTATGGTAGCCATGTGGGTCACAACCATGTTGGCCGTAATTTCCACCCTGGTCGCAATCTTGATGCGGACCTGAGTGACTCAGCAAGGGAGGCTACAATTGACCTCAGACGAAAGAATTTCCCGGTTGGAAGGTATCACCGAGGAAATTCGCAACCGATTGAACAGCCTTGATTCTCGGCTCAATACGTTGACCGTGGTCCTGGTAGCCATGTGGGGTACAACCATGCTGGCCGTCATATCCACCCTGGTGGCCATCTTGATGCGGACCTGAACAACTCCATCGGGTAGCTCCCAACTCTAAACTAAGGACGTAGCATGTCAACTCAAGCAGAACGGCACGGTCACCACGCTGACCACGGCCAGCATCCTCACCGCGCCCATCAGGACCATGAGGCCGCCCACGTTCACGGCCACAGCCACGTGGACGAAGCTATGCTCAACGTGGAAGAAGCCTTCGAGCGTATCATGGCCTGTTTCGCTCCCCTGGGTACAGAAGAGAAACCGCTGATGGACTGCCTCGGCCAGGTCCTGGCCGCCGACGTAACCTCCCCCCTGGATCTGCCTCCCCTGGCCAACTCGGGGATGGACGGGTACGCGCTGCGGCGCGAAGACATCGCCGGAGCCTCGGCCCAGGAGCCCCGCAACCTGAAGGTCATTGGGCTGGTGGCGGCGGGACAGGTATCCGACCAGACCGTCGTCCCGGGCACTGCCATCCGCATAATGACCGGCGCGCCCGTTCCCGACGGCGCCGATACGGTGGTCCCCTTTGAAGAGACCGACGAATTGGAACGCCGCGCCTCGGGCAAGGAACTGAACGAAATTGCCATCAGGTTCGACATGCCCTTCGGGGCCAATGTGCGGCCCTCGGGAGAAGATGTCCGCCGAGGCGAGTTGGTGCTGCCCGCCGGGACGGTCATACGGCCCTCCGAGGTGGGGGTAATGGCCTCCCTGGGACTGGCGCGGGCCCAGGTCATTCGCCGCCCGGTGGTGTCCATCCTGTCCACCGGCGACGAGTTGTTGGCTGTGGGGCAACCCCTGGAGCCGGGTAAAATCTACGACAGCAACAGCTCCAGCATCGCCGCCTCCATAATTGCCGCCGGGGGCATACCCCGCACCCTGGGAATCGCCCGGGACACCCTGGAAGACATGCACCGGCAGTTGGAGGCGGTGGCCGGTTCCGACTTGCTGGTCACATCGGCGGGAGTCTCCAAGGGAGACTACGACATGGTGAAGGACGTGCTGACCCAGCGAGGGGACATTAACTTCTGGTCGGTGAGGATGCGACCGGCCAAACCCCTGGCCTTTGGCATACTGCGGGGTGGCGACGACGCGGCCCCAATCCCCCTGCTGGGCCTTCCGGGAAACCCGGTTAGCGCGATGGTCGCCTTCGAGATGTTCGGTCGGCCCGCCATTCGCACCATGCTGGGACGAGACCGGCTGGCCCGGCCCATGGTGGAAGGAGTGCTCACCGGCCCCATCTACAATACCGATGGTCGAAGAGTGTACGCCAGGGTGGAAGTGGAAAACCGCGACGGGACCTATTATGCCAACCCCGCCGGGCCCCAGGGTTCAAACATTCTCACTTCCATGTCGCGGGCCAATGGACTGGCAATATGCCCCTTTGATCTCCCCGTTAAAGAGGCTGGAGAGAAGGTCAATATCATCATGCTGGACTGGAACGAAGAGGTGGAGCTATGACCACACCGGATACCACCAGGCAACTAGAAGACGGTGAGTCGATTCTCTACCGCATCAGCTTTCAACGCTTGGACGAACTGAGCCGGTCCCCCATTGCCGTTTTGGCGGCCCGGCGGGGTCCCTCGTGTCCCTCTCTGCTCAAGCCGGACCACGAGTTGGACGACCCCCAGGAGTTGGTGGAAGAAATTGCCGAGTATTGCTCGCCGGAGCAGGGATTCATCCGCTCCGATATGCCCATCCAGGAGATTGTGTTCCGGGTGCTGCTGACCCGGGGCAACCAGGGAATGTCATTGGGCGACCTGCACTATGAGCTGACCGAGAATTGGTCGACGCCAATACGGCCCATAAATTTCACGGTAGAAGGTCTGCGTCGCATCCTGGATAACGATACCTACTACGGTTTTGACCACGATGATGAAGAGGACTAGGGGAGATTTTCAAAGGCGTTGCGGGGGCTAGGCCCTGAGATGCGCGGGCGGCAGGCTTGGCGCGCCTACCTTGGGGGCCTTCAAAAAGTTGATCAGTCGCACGGAGGACCCCCCTGGGCCTGTCCCTGGTTAGACAAGCTCAAGGGGAGCGGGTTTATAAGAGGGTGTTTAAAAAGCTGACCGTCTATCTTACGACAGGCTCGGTACGGGACCCCCGTTGTCATTCTGAAGGAGCGCAGCGACTGAAGAATCTTAGATTCTTCGCCTCCACTACGTTTCGGCTCAGAATGACATATCCTTTTTAGACATCCTCCAAGGACAACAAACGCCCCGGCCATCTAACAAGCGCCGGGTCTTGGGTGGCAAAAATAAACGGGGGCGCTGCAATATGCGCCCCCGCCGGTTTCCATTCTTCGGACTGGCGTTCTAGGCGGCCAACTGCTCCGCGGCCATCCCCACCAGTTTCTGGAAGGCCGCTTCGTCATGTACTGCCAAGTCGGCCAACATCTTCCGGTCCACTTCTACACCCGCCAGTTTGATGCCGTGCATGAACTGGCTGTAAGTCATTCCAGACTGACGGCAGGCCGCCCCAATGCGGACAATCCACAGCCGGCGAAAGTCCTGTTTCCGTTCCCGGCGGTGCCGGTAGGAGTGACTCCAGGCGTGAAGCAGGGCTTCCTTGGCCCACTTGTAGTTGCGGTGCGAGGAGCCATGAAAGCCCCGGGCGGCCAGCAATACTTTCTTATGGCGACGGTGCTTGGTGACGCCGCGTTTTACTCTAGACAAGTTGGTTCTCCACGGGTTGGATTGGCGCGTTTATACGTTTAACTGTATGGGATCAGCTTGCGCAGCCGCTTGACGTCGGCCTCGGCGTAAGGAATCTTGTCGGCGAACTTGCGGGTCACCTTCTTGGGCTTCTTGCGGCGCAGGTGGCTGCTCATGCGTTTACGGCGCATGAGTTTGCCGGAGCCGGTAACGTGGATCCGCGCTCGGGCGCCTTTATGGGTCTTAAGCTTTGGCATCGGCTAGATCTTCCACCTTCTTTTCGGGCTTCTCTCCCCGTCCGGCAGCCGGAATGAGTATCATGGACAGGGCTCTGCCCTCCATCGACGGGGGTTTTTCCAGACGTACTTCTTCCTTCATCTCGTCGGCCACCCGCTTCAACAGCGACAGGCCAGACTGTTGGTGGACCGCTTCTCGCCCGCGGAAACGCACCGTCAGCTTCACCTTGGAGCCATCGTCAATGAATTCTTTCACTTTGCGCATCTTGGATTCGAGGTCGTGGCTGCCGATATTGGGGCGGAACCGTACTTCCCGCAACTCGGTGCTCTTCTGACCCTTTTTGGATTCTCGCTCTTTCTTGGAGTAGAGATAGCGCAGTTTTCCGTAGTCCAGCATCCGCACCACTGGGGGATCAGCGTTGGGAGCTACCTCCACAAGGTCTACATCATTTTGGCGGGCGTTTCTCAGGGCTTGGTCAGTTGCCATTACTCCAAGCTGCTCTCCATTTTCGCCAATGACTCTTACTTGGGGAACTCGAATCTGCTCGTTTACTCTATACTGCCTAGCGATGCTCCTACCTCCGATAGAATTACCAATAAATTTTCGACCTGAAGGGCTGATTCAATGTATCACACGGGTATGGACGCGTCAATCAGCATTTTGGCCCGACTCGGGCCCTAATCCGGTGGGGGGAACACCCGGGCCGCTTATTCAACCGACCCCGGGACCGGCCTACAGCCCGCCCGCCCTCGGGCTATTCGGCAGCGCGAGGCCGCCGGCACCGACGACTTCACTACAGCCCTCCCTCCCTCGGGCTATTCCCCGAACCTGCCCAGTAATCGGTAGATCGCCTCAGCGCCAAAGTCCAAAGCTGCCACGGGTATCCTCTCGTTGGCCCCGTGGACGGTCTCGGAGAAATTGAAATCCGGCGGCAGGGGCATGGGCAGGAACCCGTAGGTCTGGATGCCCAGCCTGGAAAAGAGCCGTCCGTCGGTGGACGCAGACAGCAGCATGGGCACCGGAGTACCCTCGGCGTCGGCTTCCTTCAGAATGGAAGCCAGAGTGGGGAAGAGGCCCATGTCCGGTGTGCCCGGACCCGGGTCGTGCTGGATTACTTCCAACTCCACATCCTCGCCAACTATTCGGCGGACTTCGGCCAGCATGGTCTCGGGACCGGCCCCGGGCAGCAGACGCCCATCCATTTCCACCGTAATTTCGCTGGGAACCACGTTGATTTTCTCGCCTCCCCGCACGATGGTCGGGTTAACAGTGTTGTGGAAGAGGGGCTCCAGGTTTCTGCCCCTGGCCCCCAACAGGGACAGAATTGGCCTGGTCAGCCGCCGGTTGAGCAGTTGGCCCATTACCAGGCTGGCAGGGAAGGGCAGGTTGGCGCTGATGGCTTGAATCATCAACCGGGTGGCCGGTTTAATGTGTACCGGCAGCGGGCGCCGGTCCAGCCGCCGCAACATCTGGGATAGCCGGTACACGGCGCCGCCCCGGGCGGGCAGGGAACCGTGGCCCCCCGGTCCCCGGAGGGTAGCCCGCAGGCGGCAGACCTGCTTTTCCGCAACCATGACGGGGTAGAACCGCCGCCGCCCGATGTTGAAACTGAAACCGCCGAATTCCCCGATGGCGTAGCGCACGCCAGCGAAGAGGTTGGGATGTTGCTCCACCAAGTACCTGGCCCCGAAATGGCCGCCCGCTTCTTCGTCGGATACCAGGGTCAAGACCACATCTCCCGGCAGGGGCAGTTTTTGCGACTTGGCCCGCAGCAGGGCCGCCAGCATCATGGCTATGCCGCCCTTCATGTCCAGGGCGCCCCGGCCCCACAGGTAGCCATCTACCAGTTTGCCCTCAAAGGGTGGGTGCTGCCAGTCCTGCCGGGCGGTGGTCACCACGTCAACGTGCCCGTACAGGAGCAGAGGGGCGGCGTTGCCCTGGCCTTCCAGCCGGGTGATGAGATTGGGACGTTCAGGAGATTTACCCAGGATTAACGTCTGGAAGCCGGCCCCGTTCAGCAACTGGTCAATGTAGTTGATGCACGCGGCTTCGTCGCCCGGCGGGTTGGTGGTGTCGAAGCGGAGGAGGTCTTGCAGCAGGCTGGTGAGGTCGCCTTCCGGCAGCGCCTTCATGGGGTGGATACCGTCCCGGAAAGCTGGTCCTGCAAATAGACGGGCCCGGGGATTGGCCGCCGGTGTGCGGGGCCAGTCCCGGGCTCCGGCATTGGCTTTCTATTTGGGAGTGTCAAACCCCTGGTCCAGGTCTTTAAGGAACTCCTCGATGTTGGGGGACAGAGGAGTCGCGGGTGGTTCCTCTCCCTTGTTTTCCTGGTCGTACCGCTCTTCCAGCCGCTTCAACAACGAAGCTACTTCCGGGTTGTCCACCGTGTCCTGAAGTTTGGCGTACTGCTCTTGACCTCTTCCCGAGTCGATCAGGCGCTCGGGCAATTGGTAGAGGGAGCAGAGGATTTGCATCATGCGCGCCGTTCCCGTGAAGTCCTCGTCCACCTGCAGGTACTGGGGCAGGTGGACCACATAGGCCCGGGTATCCATGCCCAGCTTGGCCGCTTCCTGGGCAACCAGATAGGTGATGGTGGTGGGCCCTTCATAGTCGCTGGGGCGGGTCTTGAGGCGGCGGTTCTCCTCTTCCACGTCGGATCCCTCGCCGATTCCGGTCACTAACAGGGGTCGAGTATGGGGTACCATGTCATACATGGCCCCCACCAGGGAGTAACGTTTGACCCCGAAGTGCTTCAGCAATTCCAGCAGGGAGTCGGTGTAGTCTTCCCCGTACAGGTGGGGTTCCAGCAGGTGGACCGTTAGGAGGTCGGACCCTTCCTCCCGGCTAGCGTAGCGAATTATTGTATTGGGTATGGACACTTCCCGCCGGCCCTCGCTGAAATAGGAGCGGGGGCGGTAGCGGGTAAAGTCATAGAAGAGGCCGGGTTGAGCCAGGCGGCCCAGCTCCTGGGACTTCAGGTGGCGTTCCACCCGGTTCAGACTCAGCGTACCCACGCTGCCCACGTCGATCCAGGGACGCAGGACCGCCACCACGTGGGGGTCCTTCAGTTCCGGTATAGGTTCACTTATTTCAAACTCGCCTACTCTCATAGCCACAGTTTGACAGCCCCATTTTGCATTTGCAAGTCCCGGTAACTCGGCCCTGGGCCTTTCACTGTTCGCTGTTTAGTGGCACACGCCCTTTCCACTTCTTCCATCGGCTGGACAGTAGGGGCTTAGGGCCCTGAGCCCCTACTGTCCATGCTACGTTGTTCGACCGGCCCGCCGGGGACAGGTCCTGGGGATTCAAGGACAACGCCAGCCCACAGCTAGGGGTTTAGCATTCACCCATGCGGGTCAGGCGGCCTTCCCGCCAGGCAACCGCCCCTTCGCGGATGGTCATGTAGGTGTCCAAGCGCACCTTGCCCTCGGCGTTGTGGCCGGCCATGTCGTGCCAGACGAAGCGGCCCTCCCGCAGGTCGAAGACGGCGGCGTCGGCCTCCATGCCCACTGCCAGGGAACCGATGGAGTCCGCAGGCCCAGGACCTGGGCGGGACGGCTGGTGGCGGCGGCTACCGCCGCTTCCAAGGGCATTCCCAGGGCGTGAAACTTGCTTACCAGGTCGTTCATCAGGTAGACGGTGCGGCCCGGCGGAGGCACGTGTATGTCCGTGCTGATGGTGTCCGGGGGTAGCCCTTGTTCCAGCGCCGCCTTGACCACCGCCACGTCGCAATGGACTCCGGCGTGGCCCACGTCCATGATTACGCCCCGGTCGGCGGCGGCGCGGACCTCCGGGCGTAGTTTGCCGTTGCGGTCCAGGATGGACTCCGGGTTACCGTTGAAGGCGTGGGTGGAAATGTCTCCGGGCCCCATAAATTCCAGGACCTGGGGCAGGGGAATGGGAGTGCCGCTGACGTGGACCATCAGCTTGCCGCCCGACTGGTCGGTGGCCTGCCGGGCCAGCTTCATGGCGGTGGGGGCATTCCAATAGGCCACGGCGTCCACGTGCATCCGCACTTTGACGCCGAAGAAGAACCCGGCGTTTCTCTTGATGGCGTCGGCGGTCTGGTCAACGTCGATGATGCGCATGTCGTGGAGGCCGCCGCCCAGCACCCGGTTGGCCGCCAGGCCGATGGCGCTGATGTGCATGAATGCCAGAAGCCTGGTCCGGTGGGCCGGGAACACGTAGTCCTTCATGGCTCCGTAGTTCAGGAAGCCGGAGCTGCCTGCGTCCACGCCGGTGGTGGTGCCGGAGGAAAGACAGGCTTGGTCGGCGTGGACCGCGCTGCCGCTGCCCCCGTGGTAGAAGTGACCGTGCAGGTCGATCAAACCCGGGGTAATCAGCTTGCCCGTCACATCGAGCACGTTGTCCGCACCCGTTGGGTCGATGCGCTCGGCCACCGCCGCCACCTTCCCGCCCTGGAACGCCACGTCCCGCCGGTCGTGAATTCCCTGGGCCGGGTCCAGCAGTGTGCCCCCCTTGAGCAGCAGGTCGTAGGCCGGTGATGCGCTAGTCATATCTCCCCCTCAGAAGCGTTGGAGGCTGAGCCTCGATTGGTTGTGCCGATGGCAGCGCGGGTCATTCCGGTGAGCCGGGAGGAACAGTCCCGCTGGTAGAAGCGCTTGGGACTCTCGGCGACCGGGCTGGCTAGGGCTATTCCTCATCCAGGTAGTCGTCCTCCTCCACGTCGGCATACTCCATCCGGCGCAGCCGAGGATAGACCAGTTCCTTGGGGCGTCGCATGTCCTGTTCCGAAATCTCGATGGTGTCGGCCACCGGTCTGGCCTCCCACTTTTCCATTGCCTGGCGAATCAGCCGTTCCACGATCTGGGGCGACCGCCCCTCCAGCCGTCCCAACTGGTAGGCCAGGGTCACGGCCAACTGTCCGCTGGCAATTTGGTCGAAGGCCTCGTCGTCCCGCAAGTTCTCCGGCATGCCTCCCGACTGGTCCAGGAAATCGTCCAGCACCTGGCCGATGATGTCCGAAAGTCCGCCCAGCTCGATTTCCGTCATGTACTCGGTCAACTGGTCGGTAAGGTCTACTACGCCATCCTCGGGCAGCACCATGCCGGCAAGCTCTTCCGCCATTTCCCCATTTTCGCCATCTACAGGCATACCAACTCCCCTCCGCACCGGGTCAAGCCCGAATAGCTGAGAAATTTACCACTGTAGGCAACTGCTATTTTATCATGGTCGGCCAGAACATTAGCGGTCATCCCGCCAGTGTCCGGGCCGGGCCTTTAGGGGGCCTTCACCGGGGTTTGGCCGGCGCACGCTAGGTTGCTTGCTATGGCCCCGTGAAATGTGCCGGGCCTTGGCACTGGGTTCCTTGATGCTGTTCATTTCTCCATGCTATGATGGAACCGCAGAGGCCCGTTTCTTCAACCATCTGCCGGTGGGCCAGCGGCAGCAAATTGGCGTACAGTGGGACAACGCTGCGGGAAGGAACTCGGGCCTAGTTCTATTTCTGAGAGCAGCTTCTGGCCGACGCGCAGAGGGGTGAGCAGCCTGACCGATTCCCCGGGTCCCAGTTCCCAAATAGACATCTCCGTTGACCAGCCCTTCCAGTCCCAGGTGGCCGAAGATTGGCTTAGAATGGTGATGGAGAATGCCCTGCGGGTAGCCGTGGGAGCCGGACAAGAGCGGTGCCAGGTGGGCCTGTTCCTGACCGACGATGCCACAATCCGGGAATTGAACGCCAACTACCGGGGGTTGGACGAAGTCACCGACGTGCTTTCATTCTCCACAACCCACCCCGGACACTGGGAGGGAGATGAAGACGACCGGGACGCCCCCCGGTGTGGCGAGGATGCCCCGCTGCAATCCTTTGCCCTGCCCCCGGACGAACTCTTCCCCCTGGGAGAGGTGGTGGTATCCTATCCCCAGGCCAGCCGCCAGGCGGAGCAGTCCAACCTTCTGGCAAGCCATGAACTGGCTCTGCTAATTGTCCACGGCGTGCTGCACTTGGTGGGCTATGACCACCTGGAGCCGGAAGAGCAGGCCGCCATGCAGGCCAGGGAACAGTTGGCCCTGGAAGAAATTTTCCCCAGGGGGCTGAATTGAGATGACCTCGCAGGTCTATTACCGCAAGTGGCGCCCCAGCAGCTTCAGTGACCTGGTTGGGCAGGAGCACGTAACTACCACCCTGCGCCAGTCCATCAAGCAGGGTCGAGTTTCCCATTCCTACCTGTTCTGCGGCCCCCGGGGCACGGGTAAGACCACCACTGCCCGGGTGCTGGCCAAAGCGGTCAACTGCCTGGACCCCCAGGAGGGAGACCCCTGCAATAATTGCGGCCCTTGCCGGTCGGCCAACGAAGGGCGCTTCATGGACATCATCGAGCTGGACGCCGCCAGCAACCGGGGCATCGACGAGGTCCGGGACATTCGCGACAAGGTCAACTTCGCCCCGGTGGAAGGCAGCCGGAAGGTGTACATAATCGACGAAGCCCACATGCTCACCGACCAGGCTTCCAACGCCTTCCTGAAGACCCTGGAGGAACCGCCGGGTCACGTCATTTTCATTCTCTGCACCACCGAGGCCCACAAAATCCTGCCCACCATCATCTCCCGTTGCCAGCGGTTCGACTTTCGCCGCCTGCCCGCGGACCTGATTAACCAACGCCTCCTGGAAATTATCCAGAGCGAGGGCGTGACCGTTGACCCCGATGCCCTGCGCCTGGTGGCCCGCTATGCCGCCGGCAGCCTGCGCGACGCCGAAAACCTGTTGGAGCAATTGGTGGTTTCCTACGGTGATGGCATTACCCAGCGCCAGGTGGAGGAACTGCTGGGGCTGGGCCACGGGGAACGCTGGTTGGACCTGGTGAAGTACCTGCTGATGGGCAACACCTCGGCTTGCCTCAGCGGCATCAACGAGGCCGCCTGGGACGGGACCGACCTGCGTCAGCTTCACCGCCAGGTTTTGGAGCTGCTGCGGGCCGCCATGCTCATCGAGTGGGGCGCCGACCAGTCGGTGGACCTGCCCGACCATGTAACTGCCCAGTTGAAAGAGCTGTCGGGCAAGCTACCCTCCTGGCGCGTCGTCAAAGCGGTCAGGTTCTGGGGCGAAGTGAACATGCGCTACGACGCCCCGTCCACCCTGCCCCTGGAACTGGCCGTGGTGGAAATCTGCAACGACCAGGTGGCGCCGCCCGCTTCGTCGGAGCCGCCGCCCGCCGCTCCAAGGGCCGGAAGTGAGACACCCTCGGACTACTCCCCCGGTCCAAGAGCAAACATCTCCCCGTCCCCCGCCGCCCCACAAGGGCGCGCACCAGCCCCGGCCCGGTCCCGCACCGCGCCGGCAGCCCGGCCCGAAGCCACGGCCGCCCCTTCGGGGGCAATGGCGTCCGCCGGGGCCAATGGCGGCGGCGACCTGCGGGAACGCTGGACCGCCACCGTTAAAGCGTTGGACCGATGCAAGGGCAATAAGTACAACCTAGGGGCCTTGCTTCGGGACTGCAAGCCGGACTCGGTTTCCCTGGAAGGCGATACCCTGATCTTGCCCTTCACCAACCGGACCAACCTGGAACGTATGCAGGAGGAACTGGCGGAACCCAATGGGCAGCGCATGATGGCTGAGACAGTGGTCCAGTTCTTCGGGCCATCGTGCGAATACAGGCTCACCCTGGCCGGGGAAAACGGCAGCGGCGGCGCCAGCAACGCCCGGACCATTCAGAACAGTCCCCTGGTGCGCACCGCCCTGGGAATGGGAGCGAGAATCCTGGAGGAGTATTCAGATGAACCGTAACATGATGCGACAGGCCCAGCGGCAAGCCCAGCGGATTCAACAGCAGCTTCAAAAGGTCCAAGAGGAGTTGGAAACCCTGACCGTGCAGGGCACCGCCGGGGGCGGCGTTATCACTGTGGTGATGTCGGGCAAGCAGGTGGTGGAATCGGTGACCATTGAGCCGGAGGCCGCCGAAGACCTGGAACTCTTGCAGGACCTGGTAGCGGCGGCGGTGAACGATGCCTTCAATAAGGTCCAGGAACTTACCGCCCAGAAAATGGGCCCCATTACCGGCGGCCTGAATATTCCCGGCCTGGGCTGATTGCTCCTGGCGGTGGCAGGAGGGGTGGCATGACGTTAGAGCACATTCCCGCGGCGGCGCCGTCGTTGGCGCGTCTAATCAATGAACTGAATAAGCTGCCGGGCATTGGCCCCAAGAGCGCCCAACGCCTGGCCTACCACATGATCCGTTTGTCCAGCGACGAGGCCCTGGCCCTGGCTGATGCTATCACCGCCGTCAAGCACAATATCGTATTCTGCGGGCAGTGCCAGAACTTGACCGATGCCAGCCCCTGCTCCATTTGCTCCAACGCCCACCGCAACCGGGGGCAGATTTGCGTGGTGGAAGACCCCATGGACGTGCTGGCCCTGGAACGCACCCATTGTTACCTGGGGCTCTACCACGTGCTACACGGAGTCATTTCCCCGCTGAACGGCGTTGGGCCGGAGCAGCTAAAGATTAGGGAGTTGTTTCCCCGCCTTTCCGGCGGCGAAGTCACCGAGTTGATTATCGCCACCAACCCCACGTTGGAAGGCGAGAATACTGCCATGTACCTCACCCGCCGCCTGCAGGATACCGGCCTGAAGATAACCCACCTAGCCCGGGGACTGCCCATCGGGGGATCCCTGGAATACTCGGATGAATTGACCTTGAGCCGGGCCTTCCAGGGCCGGCAGGAAGCCTAGCCGTGGCCCCCCCGTTGGACGCCTCCCACGGTAGACCCAGGACTTACCGGGACGAGGCCCTGGTCATCAAGAACATCCCCTTTGCCGAGGCTGACCTCCTGGTAACCCTCTACGCCAGGGACTCCGGCAAGGTTCGGGCCGTGGCCAAGGGGGCCCGAAGGTCAACCAGCAAGCTGGTGGGGCACCTGGAACCGCTGACCCTGTGCAGGTTGGCCCTGGCGCGGGGACGCAACCTGGACATCGTGACCCAGGCCCAGGTGTTACAGAGCTTCGCGCTCCTGAAGAGCGACCTCACCGCCGTCACCAAGGGCCTTTACGTGGCCGAACTGGTGGACGGTTTCAGCTCCGAGGGCCACCCCAACTTTCCCCTCTATCTGCTGGCATTGGAAACCCTGGAGGGCATCAGCCGGGACCCCGAGTCCCCCCTGGTTCTGCCCTTCTTTCAACTGCACCTGCTGGCGGCCACCGGCTTTATGATTGAGCTCTACCATTGCGTGGAGTGCCGCCAACCGCTGCAACCGGACCAACACCGCTTTAGCCCCAACGGAGGCGGGGCCCTGTGCGCCAACTGCTCCCCCGGCGATGTTCAACTCCGGCCCCTGTCATTGCGTGTCTTGAAGGTGCTCCGGCTGCTGGACCGGCAGCCTCTGGCCGAATTGCCCCGGCTGGAGTTGGACCGAGCCCTGGCCCAGGAACTCAAGTCAATCCTCGACTCCGCCATCCAATTTTGGCTGGACAAGGAAATTCGTTCCAATTCGTTTTTGGAACACCTACAAAGCTCTTGACCTGCTGAGGTATATTCTCAAGCAAATTTCACGAAATATGTTTAGGCCCGTCCAGGTCCGCCTCCTCTTCCCCGGCTGCATCCTCCCGGAGGCTTCCAGCGCCTCCGGATAGGACGTTACGCCCCCGGGAGGTGGTTCCCGGCCTTCAGTCCAGCTTTCAGATAGGGACGCGGACCACTCCGGCTTCCCGGGCCAAAGGTCCCGGGCTTGACTAGGGTGTTCACGGTCTGCGAACCTACAATGAACGGGTTAGAGTGTTGTTGGAAGTTATGACTATCCCTGCCCGTCAATTGGCCGGTTTCCTCGTGGAATGTTTGTCTGTAGCACACTGCAAGGAATTAGAGGCCGACAATTGTTCAGCAAGATTCTGATAGCCAATCGAGGCGAAATCGCCTGCCGCATCATCCGCGCCTGCCAAAAGCTCGGCATCCAGACCGTCGCCGTCTACTCCGACGCCGACCGCAGGGGCCGGCACGTCAAGATGGCCGACGAGGCCTACCTGCTGGGCGCGGCTCCTCCCCAGGAAAGCTACCTCAACGCCGACAAAATCCTGGAAATAGCCCGTAGCTCCGGCGCTCAGGCCATCCATCCGGGCTATGGGTTCCTCTCGGAGAATCCCACCTTCGCCCGCCGCTGCGAGGAGCAGGGCATTCGCTTCGTCGGACCCACGCCGGAAGTGATGGAGAAGATGGGGGACAAGCTCCGCGCCCGCAAGCTGGCCCGCAAGGCCGGCCTGCCCGTGCTGCCGGGTTCTGAAGAGGCTGTGGACGATAAACAGGCCCTGTCCCGGGCTTGGACCTTGGGGTTCCCGCTGATGGTGAAGTCGGCGGAGGGCGGCGGCGGCATCGGCATCCATATCGTCGAGTCGATGGAGGAATTGTTGCCCCTGGTGGAGCGCACCCGCAAGGTGGCGGCCAATGCCTTCGGCAGCCCCCGGCTCTACTTCGAGCGTTACCTCAAGAACGCCTCCCACATCGAGGTACAGCTTATTGGCGACCGGCAGGGCAACTTGCTGCACCTGCACGAAAGGGACTGCTCGATCCAGCGCCGCAACCAGAAGCTGATTGAGGAGTCCCCGGCAACCAAGTTGAGCCCCCAGGTCCGTAAACGCATCTGCAAGTTGGCCCTGAAGTTGGGCAAGCACATTGGCTACACCAACGCCGGGACCGTCGAATTCCTGGTAGCGGCGGAGGGGCAGATTTTCTTCCTGGAAATGAACACCCGCCTGCAGGTGGAGCACGGCGTTACGGAAATGGTAACCGGAGTCGACCTGGTGGAGTTGCAGATACGAGTGGCCGCCGGGGAAGCCCTGCCCCTGGGGCAGGAGGACATCCAGGTCAGGGGCCATGCCATCGAGGCCCGGGTCTACCCGGAAGACCCGGATACTTTCATGCCCGACATTGGAACCATTGACGAACTGCACCTGCCCACTGGCAAGAAGGTGCGGGTGGACAGCGCCCTTTGCAAAGGCTATGAAGTTACGCTACACTATGAACCGCTCTTGGCTAAGGTGATGGCCTGGGGTGAGACCCGGGAAGAATCGGTGAAGCGGCTTCTCCGGGCGCTGATTACCTTCCGTCTGTCTGGAGTGAAGTACAATGTCCCCCTGCTGCGGGACGTGCTGAGCAACCAAGAATTCCTGCAGGCCGCCCATCATACCGGCTCTTTACCCGCCTACGTCGAACAGCGGAAGCGCCTTCAGCAAACCGAAGCCTCCAACGGGCACAGGAACGGCCACATGAACGGCAACGGGCACGAGAAAAGCAACCGGGAGATTGCGGCGGCCATCGGTGCAGCTATGGCCTTGGTCATCAACGGGTCCCAGGCCGAAGCCACCGCAGCGCCGGCCCCCAATGCCTGGCGCGTCTACGGGCGGCGCGAGCAGCTCCTTTCCCGCACCCTGGGGAACCGAGGGTGGCGATAACCACACTCCGGGTTAGGGTCGGGGATCACTGGTACACGGTCGAGGTGGGCGACCTGGGTGGGCCCACCATCGAAGTCACCGTTGAGGGTGAGACTTTCCAGGTGGAAGTGGAGGGACTCGCGCCGCCGGCTCCCCCCCGCTCCCGGCGGGGTAGAGAATCAGCCGTACCGCCCGCCGCCCCTGCATCGCCGCCGGGTCAAGCCGCCGCCTCTCCGACCTCGGACAACATCCTCCGTTCTCCCATGCCCGGGCGGGTGATGTCCATTCTGGTGCGCCCCGGAGACCGGGTGTCGGCGGGGGACGAAGTGTGCGTGGTGGAGGCGATGAAGATGGAGCAGAGCATCCGGGCCGACCGGGACGGCGTGGTCCGGGAAGTCCACGTGCAACCCCTGGATTCGGTCAACGCCAACGATCCGCTAATTGAGTTGGAATAGAGGGACGGTCGGGGCCTTCCAGTCCCGTCCACCTCGCAGGCATTCCCCACTTCGGCGGGATGGCGGGGCGGATGAAGGGAAGCCAGCGCCCCAAGTTATGGTCCAAAAACCGGAAACAGGAACTACCGCCGGTGGTAGAATAGGATAATCAACACCCCGCCAAAAGGGGCCGAGGCCGCAGCCCGCTTACCACCACTCTACCTTACGGGCGGCGACCCCGGGAAAGGCTGCTTTATGCCCCAGGAATTTATCCACGTCAAAGGCGCCCGGGAGCATAACCTCAAGAACATCGAAGTAACCATTCCCCGGGACAAGCTGGTGGTGATTACCGGCGTGTCGGGCTCCGGCAAGAGCTCCCTGGCCTTCGACACCATCTACGCCGAGGGGCAGCGTCGCTATGTAGAGTCGCTGTCCGCCTACGCCCGGCAGTTCCTGGGCCGCATGGACAAGCCCGACGTGGACTACATCGAGGGCCTGTCCCCGGCCATATCCATTGACCAGAAGGGCGTGTCCCACAACCCCCGCTCCACCGTGGGCACCGTCACCGAAATCTACGACTACCTGCGGCTGCTTTTCGCCCGGGTCGGCAAGCCCCACTGCCCCAAGTGCGGGCGTCCGGTGGAGCGTCAGACGGTCCAACAAATAGTGGACGCCATTTCATCCCTGCCCGAGGGTAGCCGCATCACCCTGTTGGCCCCCAAAGTGCGCCGCAAAAAGGGGGAGCACAAGGACGTGTTCGAGGCGGCCCGCCGGGCCGGGTTCGTGCGGATACGGGTCAACGGTGAGATTCACCTGCTGGATGAGATGGGCGACCTGGCCCTGGACAAGCAGAAGTGGCACTATATCGAGTTGGTTATTGACCGCCTCATCATCCGCCCGGACACCGAGTACAGTCGGGTGGCCGAATCGGTGGAGACCGCCCTGCGGGAGGGCGAAGGCGTGGTGCAGGCGCTGCGGCAGTTGCAGGAAGGAGAATCGGGCGAGGAGGAGTTGGTCTTTTCCGAGCAATTCGCCTGCGTCCGGTGCGGCATCAGCTTGCCGGAAATTGAGCCGCGCACCTTCAGCTTCAACAGCCCCCACGGGGCCTGCACCCAATGTACGGGCCTGGGCTACCGGCTGGAGGTGGACCCGGACCTGGTCATACCCAACAAGTCGCTGTCGCTCATGGAAGGGGCCGTGGTGCCCTGGACCCGTTCCGGATCCTCCAGCGGGTGGTACCTTAGCATGATGGACTCGGTCGCCGAGGCCAACGGCTTCTCCGCCCGCACCCCGGTGAAGGAGCTGACCCAGGAACAGGTCAACCTGGTCCTCTACGGCAACAAGAACAGCACCGTGACCATCCGTCACCGCACCCACCGGGGACGCACCTACAGTTGGGATACCAACTTTGAAGGGGTAATCCCCAACCTTCAGCGTCGCTATCGGGACACCGAATCGGACCACACCCGCCAGGAAATCGAGCGGTACATGGCGGCTCGCCCCTGCCAGGGCTGCAAGGGTCGAAGGCTTCGCCCGGAAGCCCTGGCTGTCCAGGTGTGCGGCCTGGGCATCATGGAAATCTCCGCCATGAACATCGGCCAGGGCCTGACATGGGTGCAACAAATTGACCCGGACGCCCCCGTTGAGCACCCCGCCGAGACCCTTTCCACCAGGGACAAGACCATCAGCAACCAGGTGCTCAAGGAAATCGAGGGACGGCTGCGCTTCCTGGAAGGTATCGGGCTGGACTACGTGACCATGGACCGCACCGCCCGTACCCTATCGGGAGGCGAGGCCCAGCGGGTCAGGTTGGCGACCCAAATTGGGTCGGGCCTCACGGGAGTGCTCTACGTCTGCGACGAACCGACGGTGGGACTGCACCCCCACGACGACCAGCGGCTCATCGACACCCTGACCCACCTGCGGGACATGGGCAACACCGTGGTGGTGGTGGAGCATGACGAGGCCATGATGCGGGCCGCCGACCATATCGTGGACCTGGGACCCAGGGCCGGGGAGCACGGTGGCTACGTGGTAGCTGAAGGAAAGATAGACGAGGTAATGCGGTCGGAGGAATCCCTCACCGGGCAGTACCTCAGTGGCAGAAAGGTCATTCCCCTGCCCGAGCAGCGGCGACCCTCCAATGGCAATTGGCTCACCCTGCAGGGAGGACGGGAGAACAACCTCCAGAACATCGACGTGGACGTGCCCCTGGGGGTGATGACCTGCGTTACCGGCGTGTCCGGGTCCGGCAAGAGCACCCTGGTCTACGACGTTCTCTACAAGCGGCTGGCCCAGGTAATCAACCGCGCCCGGGACTTGCCCGGAGCGCACGATGAGCTCCTGGGAATTGAGAACCTGGACAAAGTGGTCAATATCGACCAGTCTCCCATTGGCCGCACCCCCCGCAGCAATCCGGCCACCTACACCGGGGCCTTCACCCCCATTAGGGAGCTGTTCGCCAGCCTTCCCGAGGCCCGGGTCCGGGGGTACAAGCCCGGCAGGTTCTCCTTCAACGTCAAGGGAGGCCGGTGCGAGGCCTGCCAGGGCGAAGGCTACATCCAGATAGAGATGCAGTTCCTGCCCGACGTAACCGTACCCTGCGAGGTATGCCAGGGACGCCGCTACAACCGGGAAGCCCTGGAAGTGACCCTGCGGGACAAGAACATCGCCGACGTGCTGGCCATGACGGTAGACCAGGCCTTGGAGTTCTTCTGGAACTTCCCGCGCATCCGGCCCAAGCTGGAGACCCTGCGGGACGTGGGTCTGGGTTACATCCGGCTGGGGCAGCCCGCCACCACCCTCTCCGGCGGCGAGGCCCAGCGGGTGAAATTGGCGACAGAACTCTCCCGCCGCGCCACCGGCAAGACCCTCTACCTGCTGGATGAACCCACCACCGGCCTCTCCTTCGAGGACTGCGCCGCCCTGCTGCGGGTGCTGCACCGCCTGGTGGACAACCGCAACACGGTGTTGCTCATCGAGCATAACCTGGACCTCATCAAGAACGCCGACTGGATTATAGATTTAGGCCCCGGCGCGGGAGACCTGGGCGGCCACCTGATTGCCGCCGGCACCCCGGAGGAGATAGCCAACGTTGCCGAGTCCCACACGGGACGCTACTTGAGGCAGCACCTGGAAAAGGGGGCGGAAGCCGTCAGCCAGCCGGCGGGGGAAGCGGTGGCGGCGGGGGATTAGAATGTCCAAAGACTACGTTGAGTTAGAAATTCGCGGAATGAAGCCGCGCACTTTTGGCAATGGAAGTAGTGAAGAGAGTTGGCGACGGTACATTAAGGTAAAATCCCAGAGTCTTACCTTGATGCAGACTCTTCCACTCGCTTTGATATCTCGTTGGTCTTCTACCTACTAGAGGACAAACTAAAGGCCAAAAACGGTAATGACATAGATAACCTGGCGAAGCCGGTGGTAGACACGATATTTTTCTCTCCACCAAAAGGTCGGACGCCTAAAAGGGTTTTCCCCACTGGGGCTTTGTACCGCATTGATGATTCGGCGGTCTGGAAATTGCACATGGAGAAGCGAGTTTTAGCTTCTATAAAAAAGGCCGGGGTGTCCGTGCGTATTGCGATTCTCTAAGAGGGTGTGTGAAAAGCAGGTTGGAGTTATGGTAATCTACGGGGATGACAAGAAAACCGTATCCCACCGACCTGACCGATGCCCAATGGGAAGAGTTGGCCCCGTTGCTCCCGCCGGCCAAGCCTGGGGGACATCCGCGCACCCTAGACTTGCGGGAAGTGATAAACGCCATCCTCTACGTCCTGCGAAGCGGCTGCTCTTGGCGTATGTTGCCCCATGACTTCCCGCCCTGGGGCAGCGTATGGTGGTACTTCCGCCGCTGGCGGAAAGCTGGCGTATGGGAACAAGTCCACGAGGCCCTGCGCCCTAAGGTCCGGGAGTCAGAGGGACGGGAACCCGGTCCTTCCGCCGCCATCATTGACAGCCAATCGGTGAAGACTACGGAAAAAGGGGGCCTCGCGGCTACGATGCCGGGAAGAAAGTGTGGGGACGAAAGCGGCATATCGTAGTAGACACTATGGGTTTGCTGCTGGACGTAGTGGTGCATCCAGCGAATATCCAGGACCGGGACGGGGCCAAGCTGGTCATCAGCAAGCTGACCGGCCGGTTTCCCCGGCTGGAACTGGTCTGGGCCGACGGCGGTTATGCCGGAAAGCTGGTTGAGTGGGTCCGCGACTTTGCGGGCTGGACGCTGGAGATTGTCAAGCGGCCCCGGGAGAGCCCTGGTTTCGAGGTCCTGCCTCGAAGATGGGTGGTTGAACGCACACTGGCCTGGCTGGGCCGGTCCCGGAGGCTGAGCAAGGACTACGAAACTCTGACGGAAACCAGTGAAGCTTGGATACACATTGCGATGATTCATCTGATGCTCCGGCGGCTCAAACCAGCTTGATTGCTTTTCACACACCCTCTAACATTACCGGCGGCTGGTCGGGGAATTAGTGATGTTCTAATTCTCATCACCCTACAGTCTCAAAAGCGACCTGCAACCCCTCCTGAAGAGGAAGCGAAAAGTTGAGCTTTTCCAGGCCAATGACCTGTCCTCGCTCATCTTTTATCAATATAACTTCATCTGCGGTCTCTTCGCAGATATGCTCGTCGGAAGGATTTCCAAACCACACTGTTAAGGTCTTACCCTTCCGGTCATAGTAGACTTCTACTTGCTCCATGCGCGTTCACCTACCTTGATGGCATCCGTTGGGCACGTTGTAATGACAAATCCTTCGCCATCGAGCCTCTTGACCACTACGCAAAGCCATCGGCCAAGGCGTTCCAGCCGATAGAAAAGAAAAACACTTGGATCACTGAGGCTCTGCCTGATTTCATCTGGGGATCGTAGGACTTCCAATAACCTGCTCTTCCCGTCCCAACATCACCGGGTGCTTAACAGAGACAATTATGTCCCAATATGAGAGAGTTGCATAGACACGGAAACCTAAAGGCGTGGCCGCCTCAAATAGCCGACTTTCACGCATACACCCACCACTAGCACAATTGTATCATGCCGTTATCCGAAAGCCTGAAGGCCCTTTGGAGTGCTTTGTCACCCCTACCGTAGTTTGTTAGAATGTGGCATGGCAAAGGAATATGGACAGTGAGGGTAGCTATGCCACTGCACTATGATGGTGAAATACGCATCACCAAAATTAATATGGGTCCCTACAACAATAACGGTTACATTGTGGTCTGCCCCGAGACCAACGAGGGCGTCATTATCGACACTCCGGCGGAGCCGGAAAAACTCTTGGACCAGATTGGCGACATCAAGATTAGGGCCGTACTGATAACCCACAAGCACCAGGACCACCTGCTGGGGTTCCAGGAGATTACCGCCGCCGTCGATGCCCCGGTGGGCGTGGGCGCCAACGACGCCGACGGCCTCCCCCACTCCCCGGACATGGAGCTCCAGGATGGTGGCACGGTGCGCTTCGGGAACCGGGCCATCCAGGTGTTGGACACCCCAGGGCACACTGATGGGGCCGCCTGCTTCCTAATTGGGAAGCACCTCTTCTCCGGCGACACCCTGTTTCCCGGTGGCCCCGGCAAGAGCCGCAGCCCCGAGGCTTTCCACCAGGTTGTGGATAGTATCACCAGGAAGCTGTTGGTGCTCTCCGATGACACCGCCGTGTACCCCGGTCATGGCGACGATACCACCATCGGCGAGGCCCGCCAGCAATACCAGGTCTTTGCGTCCCGCTCCCACCCGGAGGACCTGTGTGGTGATGTAAGCTGGCTGGAAAGCTAGGCCGACATGCTGCCAAAGTCCCGGTCAACCCCTCTTCAGGTGAGATGGGGGCCGACCGGGGTATGTAACGTACTTGCCGTCCCCCGTCGGCAGGTCATTCTTTGGTCGCGCCGCTCCGGCTCAAAGTGACATTGCTAGAACGATGCGCTACCGGCCAGCGAAACCGGCCAACCGAATCATGGTACAATGGATTTAGCCAGGAAGGCAGTCGGAAATTACTGGGTCATCTACTACCTTGCCTATGTCGGTTGTGTGGGTTTTTACCTTTGGCGATACCGAAATGCGTTGCGAGGAGATGACCATGTATACCTGCTAGCTGCTATCTTTGGCGTATCTGTAGGCATAGCTCTACTAGCGGCAATTTTTCTGGAGGTAATAGGTCGCATGGTGTTGTTAATTCCGGCGGCGGTGAAAAAATTGAAAGAGGAAGGGCGTCAGGAAGAGCGCAAAGAGCAACGCAACCGTATCAACGAGGCTTATGAGCGGTTTGGCATCGAGGTCAACGGTGTGTTGACATTGCCGCGCACGCCGGAAGTTGAGCGGTTTCTATCCGGTGAGTCCGACAATCGTTCCTGATACTGCGCCCCAATACGGTCAACGCCAACGCCACGATTGCCCGTAGCTGCAATTGGGGCGTCTTTGATTTTGGCGGATTTCAAACCTGGACGCTACCGACCATCAACACGAGGTGTACATGTACCAGCGCACCGTCCTGGATAACCGGCTACGTATTCTCACCTCCACCATGCCCCATACGGCTTCCGTGTCCATGACTATTTCCGTGGGGGCCGGCTCCCGGTACGAGACCGCGGAAATGGCGGGCCTGTCCCACTTCATCGAGCACCTGCCTTTCAAAGGCACCCAGCAATGGCCCACCGCCCGCCAGGTCAGCGAAGCCATCGAGGGCGTTGGCGGAATTATGAACGCCAGCACCGACCGGGAGATGACCGTTTTCTGGTGCAAGGTAGCCAAGCTCCACTATCGGCAGGCCTTTGGCGTCCTGCTGGACATGCTGCTCCACCCTTTGCTGGATCCGCAGGAGATGGAGCGGGAACGGGAGGTAATCCAGGAAGAACTGCGGATGACCAACGACTACCCCTCGGACCGGGCGGGGCTGCTCATCGACGAACTGTTGTGGCCCGACCAGGCGATGGGCCGGGACGTGGGGGGCACCCCCGAATCGGTGGCCGCCATCTCCACCGACGACGTGCGAGCGTACATGGGCCGCCAGTACAATCCGGCCAACGCCGTGGTGGCAGTGGCCGGCAACATCGCCCATGAAGAGGTGGTGGACCTGGTGGAGCGGGCCACCCGGGACTGGCAGCCCCAGGAGTCCCTGGACTGGGAGCCGGTCTCCTACTGCCCTTCCCGCCCTCAGGTGGGAATAGAAAACCGCAGCACCGACCAGTCCCACGTATGCCTGGCCCTTCAGGGGCTATCTTTGACCGACCCCGATAGGTACGCCCTGACCGCCTTCAATGGGGTGTTGGGCGAGGGGATGAGCAGCCGGCTGTTCCTGAACCTTCGAGAACAACAGGGCTTGGCCTACGATGTCGCCAGTTCGGTGAGCCATTACCGCGACTGCGGCGCGCTGGTGGTCTATTGCGGAGTGGAGCCAAGAAAGACGCCCGACGCCGTCCGGGAAGTGATGTTGGAGCTGAAGGGAATGTTGGTTAGGGTGCCGGAACGGGAACTGACCAAGGCCAAGGAGTACGCCAAAGGTAGGTTGCTGCTTCGCATGGAAGATAGCCGTTCCGTGGCGTCCTGGTTGGGTACCCAGGAGCTATTGTTGGGGCAAGTGCTGACGGTTGACGAGGTGGTGCAGCGGGTTGACGCCGTTACCGCCGCCGCCGTCCAGCGGGCGGCGGAGCGGGTGCTTCAGGAGGACCATCTGCGGCTGGCGGTGGTGGGCCCCCATAGCAGCGAAGCCCCCCTGCTGGAACAGCTACACTTCTAACCCGCACCCATCCTTCTCTGGCCGACTCTCGGTTGGATGTCCAGGCCCTTGGGGCGCCCAGCCTGGGTTTCAGTAAGGCCGCCTCTACTCCAACTCCACCCGGCGCAAGGTATAAGCGTCCGAAGCCATAACGTCCGATATGCGTTCCGGCAGGCTGGGAAAGTCGTCCATCACCGCGTGGACCAGCCGCCCGCTCAGCTTACCGGACGATTCCCCGGCCAACCATACCGCCAACTCCGCCGCCCGCTCGATGGACGCGCCGCCTCCGCTGGTGACCTGCTGTCCGAACTCGTACAGTTCGGTGTCGCCCACCGCGCGGGCGCTGTCCCTAATCTCTTCCCATATTCGGGTATGAATGGAGCCGGGCCCCAGGGCGTTGACCTGGATGTTAGAGTCCGACAGTTCCAGGGACAGTATCTCCGTTAGGCGAATGATGGCGACCTTGGAAGACCCGTAGGCCGACATGTGGTGGGGCGCCGAGGTTGCGCCGGAGCCGGAGAGGTTGATTATCTTGCCGCGGCCCTGTCGCCGCATCACGGGAATCACCGAGCGGCAGCACAGGTAGGCCCCGATGAGGTTGACCTGGATAGTCCGTATCCAGGAGTCCACGTCGTTGTCCTCCAGCGGGCCGATGGGGCCGATAATGCCGGCGTTGTTTACCAGCACGTCGATGCTGGTAAACCTGGCCTCGGCCTGCCGCACCATTTCTTCCACCTGGGCCGGCGCGGTAACGTCGGCGGTGACGATGCAGGTGTCGGCCCCCAGGGCCTGGGCCTGGGCGGCAGTCTCGGACAGTTCGGCGGCGGTGCGGGCCGCCAGCACCAGGTTGGCCCCTTCTCTGGCGTAGGCCAGTGCGATGGCCCTCCCGATTCCCCGGCCAGCGCCGGTAATGAGGGCTACTCGCTCTTGCAGTTGCATACCTCGGACTCCCTGCTTACGATTGTGCTGTGGCCCGACCCTGGCTTCAGTGGCCGCCGTGCCAGGGGTGGGCCAACTCTGCCTGGCATTGCTCATCCGGCCAGACTATCACCTTGCGCCCTTGCTGCCACTGGACCAGCGCCACGGAGCGTCCAATCTGACTCCCGGTTTTTGGGTCAATCTTGAAGCGACCGTAGAAGGTGGCAAAGTCCAGGTTGCTGGCCGCCGCCCGCAGGCCCTCCTGCTCCAAGCTGCCCGACTCCTCTACGCACCGTTGGGCCACCACGCCGGCGGCATAGGCCTGGGCCATGGGGTAATCCACCGCCAGGCTTGAATGCGCTTCCAGCGACCGCATAACCTCTTGTTGGGTGGGGCCAAAGTCGTTGGGGTAAGCCCCGGTGGTCTCCCACTGGCTGGGGCCGATGAACCCTTCCGCGCCGTTGCCCAGGGCATCCCGAAATTGCTGGATGGGAGTTGCCACCACCGCCGCAACCCCCAGGGGTGGTTGAAGTTCCACCAGTTGTTGCGCCAGCAGCAGGTCGTTCTGGATGCGTCCCACGGCCACAAGAACGTCGGGGCGCGCTTCGATCACTGCATCCAGGGCCTGGGAAAAGTCGGTTGTGCCGGGCTCAAACTCGCGAACGAGCACCGAGAGTCCCCGGTCCCGGGCCTGCTTTTCCACGCCGCTGCTGACTGTCCTGGGAAAAGCGCCCGAAGCGGAACGCAGAACAGCCACCGTTCCAAGGCCCGGGTCAGCCCGCAGCGCCAGGGTCAGCAGTCCGGAGAGGTATTGGCTGGCCGGTGCTAAAATTCCCACCACCCAGCGGTATCCCTGCTGGTAAATGCCGTCCGAGGCCCCGCCCTGGTTCCACAGTACGCGCCCGTGCTCTTCGGCAACCGACGCGACCGCCTGGGCCAACACGCTGGAGTAGGGCCCCATCAGCAGGTCAGCACGGTCCTGAGCTATAAGCCGCTCCGTAACCTGCCGGGCCGATTCGGCCCGGCTTTCGTCGTCGTAGTGGAGCACCGAAACCGGCAATCGGGGCTGGCCTGCCTGGATAAACAGCCCGCCGGAGCGGTTTAGGTCGTCGGCCCAGGCTTGCAGCCCCGCCAACGCCTGCCTGCCCTGGGTCTGGAACTGCCCGGAAAGAGACGCTGAAATGCCTACCCGCACCTGTTCAACCATCAAACGGCCTGGTCGCCATTAGATCCCCGGGGTTGGGCCGGAGCCTAGTTGGGGCCTAATGCTTGGGTCGAAAGATGCCGAAGGAACTGGTGTACCCGTGCAGGAAGGTAGTGCCGCTGACCGGGCCTATTTCTCCGTTGCAGAAGAACCCGCCGAGGGGGACCGGCCCCAGCTTGGTCTGGAAGATTTCGGTGTCGTGGTTGGGCCGACCGTAGAGGTACTGGCCTCGCCCCAAGCAGGAGAAGAGCAGCGCCCCCTGCACCTGGTTCTCCCGGTTGTCTCCGGCAAAACGTTCCAGGACTGCCGTAAGGTCATCGGCGGAAGTTTCGGCATCCCGCAGGTGGAACTGGACCAGTTGCCCCTCCTTCAGGACTTCGCCAATGGCCAACGCCCCGGACCGCTCGTCCATGCCGACCACGTTGCGGATGAGGAAATCTCCCTGCTGCGGTTGGTCGATGAACTCGTCCATGACTACACCCAGGAACAGGGAATTCCGCATCAAGCCCCGGTCACGCTCGCCGGACTTCTGGAACAACTCCCGCAGCACCGCCATGGGAGGTTGCCCGTCCAATTCCACCAACAAGTTGCGGCGGCTCTCGGTTATTCGCATGGGGGCGCCCACGGGACGACAACCCTGGGCCACCACCGTGTCCACGGAGATGTTGCCGTGCAAGGCCACTCCCACCGCGCCGGCGTGGTGGACCTGGTCGCCCAGGAACAGCGCGTTCTGTCCCGGTTGCTGTCCCCCGCTGGCTAGACCGCCAATTTTGGCCGACCCCTCGAAGGCGAAGTCCAGCCCCATCAGGAGGTTCTGCACCGGAAAGGAGAACGGGTCGGCCAACAGAACGAACTGGGGCTCGTCTCCCCGGGAAACCTTGACCGTTTCCTCCCAGGAGTTGGGGCCTGCGTCCAGGTCGGGAAGTTTGTCGCCTTCCAGGTGGAACTCCACCATCGAGACGCCGGGCAAATTGGCAGCCGTGATTGAAACTGCCGGCCTCTGCTCCACCTCCTGTCCGTTGCCGATGATGCCTCCGCCGGAGCAACCGAGGATGGACTGGCAGCCCAATTTCTCCTGGAGCAGTTGGGGAAACAAGTCCTGTTCGTCACGGTAGTGGGAGGAAACGAAGACTACCGCCAGGTCCGCAGACAGATCGCCCAGTTGTTGCCGAAGGGCGCCAACACACTCGTCGATTGCGCTCTCCAAAGGCGCCTGTTCCGAGATCGCAGATGCCCATTTCATGCCAAACACCTCCCGACTTACGCGTCCATAATGCCATAAGTATACCAACCTTTGCCCCCCGTTGGGAAACAGCGGGCTCCCGGCGCAGGGTAATCGCGTTCTCACCCCGGAGCCCCCGTCATTCCCGCGAAGGTGGGAATCCAGATGCTGAAACAGTGAATCGCCTCACCGTAATTGGACATCTTGCCAGAAACGGGACCTGATTCCCGTCGGCGTACCGCCCAGGCCCCTAGTATGCGATTGCCCTGCCCCGGCAGGTTTCTCTGGTATCCCGCCCCTTGGATAATTCAGTGGCGCGGGGCGGTTCCTTGCGGAGGTAAAAGACGGGTGAGTCCTCGCACCTTGGAGGGGGAAGGAGGGAGGTGGTCAACCCCTTTGGAAGTAGAGCGGAAGGAGCGCTGTGGTCGCGGGGAGAACGCACCGTAGCTGCCTGGGGTTTACACTTTCTTCCTGTGCCTTAAAATGGGTTAGGCCAAGGACAACGGAACGCAGACCAGGAGGTAGAGGAATGAGTACGAAGCGAATCGGCGTAGCTGTGTCGGCGCCCCAAGCCGATACGGTGATAAGCAACATTGAAAGGGCGGAGGCGGCGGGCCTGCAGGCAGCCTGGTTGACCACCGGAGGTGCTGGTCTGGATGGCCTGACCCTGTTTGCCGGGGCTGCCATGCGTACCGAGCGGGTCATGTTCGGCACGTCCATTGTTCCCACCTTTCCCCGTCATCCCATCGTGGTGGCCCAACAGGTCCAGGTGCTGGACCAACTGGCCCCCGGGCGCTTTCGACTGGGCGTGGGTCCCAGCCATCGGCCACCCATGGTGAGCATGTTCGGCGTCGATTTCAGGTCTCCGTTGGGACACCTGAAGGAATATATAGCCATCCTCAAGACCCTGTTCCAGACCGGCTCGGTGGACTTCGACGGCCAGTTTTACCAGGCCCACGCCAGCATCGGCGCTCCCATCAACGTGCCGGTAATGGCCTCGGCCCTGCGCACCGGATCCTTCGAGCTATGCGGCGCTGAGGCCGATGGGGCCATCAGTTGGGTCTGTCCTGGGGCTTATCTGGAGAAGGAGGCGCTGCCGGCCTTGCAGAGAGGGGCCGATAAGGCCAACCGCCCCACGCCTCCGCTGATTGCCCACGCTCCGGTCTGCGTTCACGAAGACCTGGACGACGTGCGGGTGGCGGTGCAACAGCAATTGTCCAACTACCCCAGGCTGCCCTTCTACCAGCGCATGTTCGCTGCCGCCGGATTCCCCGAGGCGGCGGAGGAGACTTGGAGCGACGCCATGATTGAAGGCACGGTGCTTTGGGGCAGCGAGGCGGAGGTGAAGCAGCGCTTGGAGAACCTGTACTCTCTGGGCGCTACGGAGGTACTGGTATCCCTGGTGCACGCGGGAGATGACCCGGACTCCTCCCTGGCCCGGACGGTGGACCTGCTGGGCGAGGTCGCCAAGTCCCTGGATTGATTGACCATCGGAGGGACCGACTGCGGCCAGGAATAGAATGCCAGAGGCCCGGGAGGGAGGATACCCGGGCCTCTGGCGTTGTTGGTTACTTGGGGCGGCGCAGGGTCTACTCGACCGCAGCGTCCACAAAGGAATAGTAACGTACGCCAGCGCAGGGCATGGTGTAACCCCACTGTATGACCTTGGGCTTCGGCGTGTTCTGGACTTGCTCGGCGCCTTCTAGAATTTCATCCACTTGCCGGGCCAAAGTATCATTCAAGTCTTCGGCCTCAACAGGTTGCACTACAATGTTATTTGCCGTCGTCATAGTTCAGCCTCCTGAAGTATTTGTGATGGCACAAGTATATCAATTGATATGATTTATGTCAATATACTGTTTATTGCGAGTTAGGATATGATATAAAGTGAGGCATATATAGTATATGAATTTGACAACCGATTGTTGGAGGCGTATAAAAATAGAGAGAGTTGGCAGCGAGTGTGGATGGTATGAGACAGGCCCGGGGATTCTATATGATAAGCGTGGTGGCCGAGAGTCTGGAAATGCACCCCCAGACGCTGCGCAAGTATGAGCGGGCCGGTTTCATCGCCCCCCTTCGCATGGGTGCATTGCGGACGTATTCCGACGAGGATGTGGCCCGCCTGCGTTTGATTAAACACTTTGTGGAGAATCTGGGTTTGAACCTGGCGGGGGTGGAGATGGCGTTGGGCGTGACCCAAAAGCTGTTGGGACTGCGTAAACAACTCTCTGCCCAGGTCGGCCAGGTGGAAGGACTTTCCGATTCCATACGGGACATCGACGAAAGCCTGGAAGGGATGGGCCTTCGGGTGGTCCCCCTGGAAACGCCGCCCCCGGACCCCCAGTTAACGCCGCCGGAAGAGGGCTGGTTCCAGGTCCGGTCCGGCGAGTCCATCGAGTTCACCCAGGCCGTCCAGGACTTGACCAAGCAGCCTTCCCCCAATCAACCCACGTAGGCTGATTGACGACGGGCCGGACCTACTTTACGCGCCTTCTCCGCCTTCACTCCCCCGCAGCAAATCGGCCAGGGAACTGATGGGCTCGGCCTCCTCCAGCCGGTCCAACCGGGAAAGCAACTGCTGGCTGGCCGTGCCGGAAAGGGTCAGCGAGGCGCAGTCCCGGAATTTCTCCCGTATTTCCTCGACCGTCACGCCCCGCAGCGCGCCGCTGTTGGCCCGGTGGGCCTGTTGACTCAAGACCCTCCCGTCCTTCAGGTGGACCTCCACCTCGTTGTACCCCTCGGTCCAGCTTGGCTTGCCCTCATTGCCCGGAATACGTCGCATATCAATTCGCGGTATCAGCGACTGGGCTGCCCCCCGCATCACTTGTTCGTCGGTGAAGGACTGCAACCCCACCCGCCGGTCCAACAGGGCGGCGGCTAGGCAATACTGCATACTAAACTTGCCTTCCAGGGATGAAGTGGGCCTGGCGTGGATGAGGGAGCGGGGAGGGTCGAAGTCCACCTTGACCTCAATCTTATCCACCTCGCCCGGGTCGATGGCCCCCTGGGTCAGCAGGTCGAAGGTTGCGTCCAGGGCCAGGTGGGCGCTGCCGCAGCAGGGGTACTTCTTGATTTCGATGCCCGACTCCACCAGGTAGCGCTTGTTTCCCAGGTTCTCCAATAACTGCTGGTCATCGAATCCGGCCCCGCCGGAGAAGGCACGGATGAATCCGAAGCGGCCTTCCAGGGCGTCGTGGCTGGCGGTGAAGCCGCCCCGGACCAGTTTTGCCGCGACAACGCCGGCCCGGGCGGCGTCTCCGGCGTGAAATGGCTTGGTCATGGTGCCGAAGTTCTGCCGCAAGCCCGATGCCTGAGAGGCGGCCAGGGAAATGGTCATGGCCGTTTCTTCCTGCCCCAACCCCAGAATACGGCTGGCCGCTGCCGCCGCGCCGATGGCCCCCAACGGACCGGTGGGGTGCCAACCCAGGTCGTCGTAGTAGGCTTCGCTCAGGCATTCGCCCACGCTGCAAGCCACCTCGAACCCGGCCATGTAGGCCAAGAGCAGGTCCCGTCCCGTGGCCCCGCTCTCCTCTGCCACGGCCAGCGCGGCGGGCAGCAGGACGGCGGTGGGGTGGGTCTTGGTTATCTGGGTAATGTCGTCATAGTCCAGGGCGTGGGCCATGGCCCCGTTGACCAGAGCAGCGTTGGCCGCGGAGGTCTTGAATCCGCGCCCCACCACGCCCGCAACCGGGGAGCTGCTTTCCGACTGAACGTACCGGCAGAGAATGCCTGCAAGGTCCTCCTGGGAACCGGCCAGCATACAGGCCAGGCAGTCCATTATTGCCCCTTTGGCCGCCTGGACCGCCTCGGGAGGAAAGTCCTCGATGTCCGTCGTAGTCACAAACTCGCCAATACGTCTGCTGATGTCCAAGGGAGACCTCCTATGCCGGTGCTGGGGAGCTTGGCGATGGGCCAGTTGGCCCCGGGCTTCTACCCGGGTGGAATGCGGCAATCAATCGGGTCCCTCCCAGGAGAAACCTTCTCAGCCGTGCCTGTAGCGGGTGTTCATTGCGTGGAGAGTCCGGGCGGCGTTGTAGCTGTGGATAACCCTGCGAGATAATCCGGGCGGCCAGCCTCGTCAGACCACCGGCCACCCGGGAAAGTCGTTCACTGTTCGGGGGGCCGCTCGGGGAAATTCTGTAGGATGTCTTCCAGGGTGCGGTCCAACGCCGGGTCCAACGCCACCGTCTCTTCAAAGGGGGTGAACTGATAGTCGGTCCTGACCTGGTCGATTATCTGCTTGGCCTCGGAATTGGTGCCGCTCACCCGCTCCAGCGCCCGCTCCAACTCGCTGGACTCCGAGTCGCCCCGGGAACGGAGTTCGGCCAGGTCCAGGTCCAGGTTGAACATGGCCTTCAACCGGCGCATGATGTCGTAGAAAGAGCGGTGGTCGCGGGATATGCCCAACTGCTCGTTGCCCGAAGTCAGGAAAGGGTACATGGGAGCCATAGCCCCCATGCGGAACATCTCCACGTCCGGGTGCTCGAAGTGGGCCAAGGAGACTAGGGCCATTCCGATGGTAGGCCCTCTTCTTCCATCGCTGCCGTAGCTGGTGAACTGCACACCGAACTGTTGCAGCTTTTCCTTCATCTCGGCCTTGCTGTAGGCGCAGGTAATCCGGCGCTCCATGTCGGGGGGAGCCGGGCCATTGACGCCTTCCACCGCCACCGTCTGCTCCAGTCCCAGTTCCTTGATGGCCTGGAAGAAGCCGTCGCCGTAAATGTCCAAGCGGTACCAGGGTTCTTCACCCAGGAAGATAATCAGCCCGTTTCCCGCGTCGTAGAAATCGTTCTCTCGGGTCATGGCCTGGCTGGGCAGTCCTTCCCGGTAGGCCACCGAAGGCCGGAAGGCATCGTGGGTGCCGGCTACCTGAAAGGGGTAGCACATGGTGGAAACCTCAAGTCCCAGGCTGCCGATTTTCCGGGCGCCCAGTTTATCTATCAAGTAGCGGGGCAGCCCGCTGGAGATTCTGCCCCCGTTGGACCATTGGCGCCGCCAACCCGCGATCATGTACTGGGCGGGAGGCTTCTCGTCGAAAACAAATAATGGCTCGCTCATATCACTGCTCCCCTGAATGATTCTTACTGTAAACTAGAACAAAGGGCAGGGAAAGGGAGATGTTACGCTGGTGCCGGTGCGACTTTTCATTAGCCGGGCGCGGTGGAAACTTTCCTGGTGCAGGAGCGCTTTAGTGGCTTCACCAAAGCTGGTCTACCCATCGTCCTGGGTGTGCCTTTTGGATAACCCGGGCACCGGCGGTCGCCCTGGGGCTATTGTCTGGCGTTCCCTCGCGCCGCTCTTTCAGGATACCACGTCTGGCAAACCGCTGCATGGCCTCCTTGGGAACGCTCAGGGCCTTTCGGCGTCCAGGCGAGGCTGATGCCCTTCTGGACGGGCCACTACCCCCACATCGTCCTTCCCGCGAAAGCGGGAATACAGGAGTGGGGCGCTGGTGCTGGCCGGTGACTCAGGCCCTTGGAAAAGCTCAGGGTGAGCGGGGATATACCTGAACAGGCATTTTCAAAGGACCCCAGTGGGTGGTGGCGGGCAATCGCGCTCTCACCCAGGATCCCCGTCATTCCCGCGAAAGCGGGAATCCAGAGGTTGAATCCGGAAATCGCCTCACCGTAATTAGCCAATTAGCTGGAAACGTCATCTGTTTCTCGTCGTAGTAACGTCCAGTCCGCCCTGTATGTGATTGCCCTGAGTGGGCGGCGGGAGGCCATATCCGCCGGTGCCCGCTGGGGTATAATGGTTGGAGAACCCCACCCGCCGGGGGTCTTTCGGAGATATTTCCCGGCCCACGAGCTATGTTGGCCTGACACCTCCAGACTCCCCGGGGAACACTTCCCCATCGGCAAGGAGCTATGCCAATGCGTCCAGAGGAAAACCTGGTCCGAGAGCCCACCCCCAGGGCCGTACCCTCGGGCAGCGCGGGGACAGCCTCGCCGGTGGTAGCAGTGGTGGCAACTACCCCCGAAACAGTGCTATCCGACGTGCAGAAGGCCATGGAGATGGCCCAAATCATCGACTGCCTGGACCCCGAAGCGGCCACGTTGTTGAAGATAAACATATCCTGGCAGCACTGGTACCCGGGATGCTCCACCACCCCCTGGCAACTGGAAGGAGTGGTCAAAGGACTCCAAAATTTGGGCCACCGCGACCTCATCGCCGCCCACAACGGGACCGTGGTGGTGGACTCCTTTGAAGGCGAACTGAACAACAAGCACAAGGTCGTCCAGGACAAGTACGCGCTGCCCACGGTGCACCTGGACACCCCGCCCAATCGGTGGGTCGATTACCGGCCCAAGGCGGAGATGCTGGTGCTGGACGACATTTTCCCGGAGGGCATCCAGATACCGGAGATTTTCGCGGGCAAGAACATTGTGCACCTGCCCACCATGAAGACCCACGTCTTCACCACCATGACCGGGGCCATGAAGAACGCCTTTGGCGGCCTGCTGCACCGCAAGCGGCACTGGACCCACTCGGTGATTCACGAGACCCTGGTGGACTTGCTAGCCATCCAGCAGGAGATTCACCCCGGCATCTTCGCCGTCATGGATGGCACCTTCGCCGGCGACGGCCCCGGCCCCCGGGCCATGCGCTGGCACGTCAAAAACCGCATCTTGGCCGGCTCCGATCAGGTGGCAATCGACGCGGTGGCAGCCTACATGATGGGCCTGGACCCCCTGGATCTCAAGTTTATTCGGTTGGCCCACGAGCGGGGATTGGGCTGCGGCGACGTGTCGCAGATTCAGGTGGTCGGAGAGGACATCAGCCGGGTGAATTGGGAATTCTCCTCCAGAGAGAACACCTTTGCCAGCCGGGGGCAGAAACTGATTTACTGGGGGCCGCTGAAATCCATGGAAAGGCTGCTGCTGCGCTCCCCCCTGGTGAGCTTGGCCTTCCTGGCCTCCAACCTCTACCACAACGGCTACTGGCTCAAGACCCAGGGCCGGCGGCGTATCAACGCCGCCCTAAAGACGGAATGGGGGCGGCTGTTCCAGTCTTATTAGTTGGCATTAAGAGTCGGGCTGCCGGGGAGGTGCTGATATGTACATAGCGCAGGTACTATCTTATGCTCTTGGTGAACTGCCACTGCCACTGATGCTGCCACTGCAAAGCCTACAGGAGGATGTTTCTTTCACGTTCGATGAAAGGGTGAACCTGTTCATTGGCCCAAATGCGGCAGGGAAAAGCACCATTTTGAGAGTGATAGAGAGTATATCCTCCGAGGAATTTGAGCAAGACCGCCTCAATGATGACTTGCTTCTCTCTGGTTTTTTTGTTGATTTAGGTGACATTCCCGATGACTGGCCCATAGATAGCGATAATGGTTTCCTAACGAGCGATGAACTGGTCACTATAGCTGGTACGGTGCCTGTGTTGTACATACCTGCGACCCGGGTCAACTTGCCTGCCCAGGGCACTTTGCCGGATTATGGAGCCGATGATCCACTGAAGGCACTCTTTGATAACAACTCTCACATCTTCTATGGCCCACTTGTGCAGTCGGCGATAGATTGGCTTCGTTGGAGAAGGTATCGGGGTCTCAGGAGAGCTTTGGAAGTTGGCTATTCCTGTGTCAAGAGCATTTGCTATGAAGTGATACACGATGATATTCCGCATCCTTATTCCGATGTATCTGGCACGGAAAGGGTAGTACACTATGGCATGGGTATCGGCACCACCGATAACATTGATGATATTCTGGATGAACCCCTGTATGCCGGCGTCCTGAGTTCAGGCACCCAAGGCACCCTTTTGTGGATTTACGCCTTGGTCCTCAAAATGGCAAGCCACTACGATTGGCAAGAGGGCTGGGAAGAAAAACCGGCCATCCTGCTGATTGACGAGATTGAAAACCACCTGCACCCCACCTGGCAGCGGCGGGTAATCCCGGCGTTGCTAGAGCATTTCCCAAAGTTGCAGATTTTCGCCACCACCCACTCGCCCTTTGTTGTGGCCGGTCTGAAAGCCGGGCAGGTGCACCTGCTAGACCGGGACGCCAATGGCGTGGTGACCCACACCACCAACGAGCGGGACGTTATCGGCTGGACAGCGGATGAGATTCTGCGGACGATGATGGGGGTGGATGAGCCTACGGACCAGCTCACGGTTGACCGTGCCAAGCGATTGCGCCAGCTTCGGGAAAAGGAAACGCTGACGCCCGCAGAAGATTCCGAATTGAACGGTCTGCGCCGCCAGGTAAATGAGGACTTATTGTCCAAGGGAGGCCCTTTGGAAGGCCAACTGGAACGGTACGCGGAGTGGATTCAGGCCCTCCTGCGTTCCCGGGAGTCCGACTTGACGCAGGATGGGAATTAGACGGGTTGCGCTGGGTTGACCGGGGACCTGAACCTGCCGGCGTAGCCGGGTATGCCAGTCAGTTCAAGCCGGGCTGGATTGATTATTTTCAAAATCATGTTGGCGGGCGGCCTACGGACTTCTACTGGTCCCGGTTCCGTTCAATCCTGGGAAGCCGAACCAACAATATCTGCTGGTACTGTGAGCGGCAATGTGTTGCCAGTGACGAGTCCGGCGGGAAGGCCCCTACTGTTGACCACTTCCGGCCCATTAGCAAGTTCCCGGCGTTAGCCTACGATTGGTCAAACTGGATTTTCAGTTGCCATCGGTGCAACGTAGATAATAAAGGTGACCAGTGGCCAGAAGCGGGATACGTGGATCCCTGCGCCTTCCATGCTTCCGGGCGACCGGAACGGTATTTCGACTTTGACCCGGTTACCGGGGAGATACTGCCCAGGAAAGACCTTTCTGAGAACGCTCGTCGGATGGCCCTGGATACGATAAATGACCTCGGTTTGAACAAGTTAGACGTCAGGTACTACCGGCTAGAATGGACACGGCAGTTTGTGAACGATTTGCTATCGTTCCCGGTTCCCCAGCAGCGGACGGTAATAGAGTCATTGCCGGCAAACCCAGGAGAGTTCGCTGGAACAACTGCTATAGTTGTGGAGCAATTGCGCCGGGATGGACATATCTAAGCCGGTTTTGGTATGTGTTGCTTTCCTCTACTTCTCACTTGCTGGAGGCACCATTACGCTTATGCTCAACATCCGCACCTTCAAGCCCGCTGACGCTGCGGCGGTACGCAGAATATTCGCCCAGGGCCAGAGGGACTTCGCCGCCGGACTGGAAGATGCAGTCCAAGCCTACATCCAGCGCTCTCTGGCCGACGACCTGGCAGACATTCTGTTGTACTACCTATCCGAGTCCGGCTCACATTTTTGGGTGGCGGATGTTGGCGGCGAGGTCAGGGGCATGGTTGGGGTGCAACGCCGCAGCGACCAGGAGGCCGAGCTGCGCCGGATGAGCGTGGACGCCAACGCCCGCCGTCAAGGTATTGGCTGGAAGCTGCTGGAAACGGTTGAGGCATTTTGCAAGGAACAGGGCTATCAGCGTATCCAACTGACCACAGTTACCCAACTGCAACCGGCGATTGCCATGTACCGGAAGTTTGGCTACCGGCTGATTGGCGAGGAGCCTTTTGGCCCCATGACAGTCCAGCAGTTTGTCAAACTTTTGACTAACCCGCCGGAGTAGCCAACGGGCGGGCGAAGCTCAACTCGTGGCCGTCCGGGTCGGTGATGTGGAAATACCGCTCCCGCCAAGGGGCATCCCGGGGGGCGCTGGAAGGAGTCAGACCGGCATCCACCAGCCGCTGGTACATGGCATCCACGTCATCCACGTAGAGGATGACCCGGCCCCACCAGAGCCTGCCCCCGACCCTATCGGGGGACCAACCACCCTCGGGTTCCAGGATTAGGTTCAGGTATCCTTCCCCCACCCGGAAGGAAGTGAAGGATGCGCCGCCCCCGCCGTAAAGGGGCTCCAGGCCCACCTTGGATTGGTAAAACTCCACCGACCGGGCCATGTCCCGCACGGCCAGAGTTACCGCGCTGATGCTTTGAACCGTCATTGTCCTTTCCCTGGCGGGCATCCCAATAGTAGAATACTAGCTAACGTGTTCCAGAGACACCATTCTAGCAACGGGGTGACGACGATGGCAAAGGAGCTTCCCCCGGCACTGACTGCCCTGGAGGACATCCTTCGGGATATGGATTCGGTGCTGGTAGCCTATTCAGGCGGGGTGGACAGCGCCCTGTTGGCCAATGCCGCCCACCGCGCCCTGGGCGAGCGCGCCCTGGCAGTCACCGCCGTGTCTCCGGCCCTGGCGGCCCGGGAGTTGAAAGAGGCCAGGGACGTGGCCCAACAGTTCGGGTTCAACCACCGGATTATCCAGACCAACGAGTTGGAGCGAGAGGGTTACGTCGCCAACTCGCCACAGCGTTGCTACTTCTGCAAGACCGAACTCTACACCCACCTTTGCCGCATCGCCGAGGACGAAGGGTACACCTGGGTGGCCAACGGGGCCAACACCGATGACCTGGGTGACTACCGGCCCGGCTTGCAGGCCGCCTCGGAACGCCAGGTGCGTAGCCCGATGGTGGAGGTCGGGTTGAGCAAACAGATGGTGCGAGAGTTGGCCCGCTACCTGGAAATGCCCATTTGGGACAAACCGGCCCAGCCCTGCCTGTCCTCCCGCATACCCTACGGCACCCCGGTCAGCGTGGAGACCCTCTCCAAAATCGAGCGGGCCGAGGACTACCTGCGAAGCCTGGGACTGCGGGAAGTGCGGGCCCGGCACCACGACCGCCTCTGTCGTATCGAGATCGGCGAGGAAGAAATGGAGTTGGCCTTCGCCCACCGGGGGGACATCGTGCAGTCTTTGAAGGAAATCGGCTACCTGTGGGTGTCGATGGACCTGGCGGGCCTGCGCTCGGGCAGCTTGAATGATCAACTCAAGCTAACGCCCACGCCGCACGGTACAGGGCAGTAACGCCGGTCGAGCCGATATGCGCGTCGCCTACATACAGTCCATCGGGGGGGCCAGCGGCGACATGCTGCTGGGCGCCCTCCTTGACCTGGGCCTGCCCCTGAAAGACTTGCGTCAAGGGTTGGACCAACTCGGACTCAGCGGCTACGAGTTGAGCGTGGCCCAGGAGACCCGGCGGGAGGTGCGCGGCGCCAAGCTGGCGGTGAGCATTCAGGACAAGACCCGCCTTTCCCCCCGCGCCCTGCTGGATACCGTGGCCCAAAGCTCCCTGGCCGAGGAGATTAAAGAGCGAGCCGCCAAGACCCTTTCGGCCCTCTGGCAGGCGGAAAGCCGAGTCCACGGCGAACCCCCGGAAGCCCTGGAACTGGAAGAGCTGGGCAGCATTGATACCCTCATTGACGTGGTGGGCGTGGCCATCGGCCTGAAACAGCTTGGCATCGAGGAGGTCTACGCTGCTCCCCTGGTGTTGGGAGCGCCTTCCTCCCCGCGCTGGCCCGGGGGTTACTCCAATCCCGCCCCCGCCACCCTGGAACTGGCGGCCATGTCCGGCGCGCCGGTGGCCGCCGACCTGCCCATCTTCGAGGGAGCCGGAGAGCTTACCACCCCCACCGGGGCCGCCATCATCACCTCTTTGGCGACCTTCCGGCGTCCCGCCATGTCGGTTAGGGGCATCGGAGTCGGCCTGGGAACCAGAGACCCGGAGAATTTCCCCAACGTGGTGCGGGTGTGGTTGGGAGATACCGCCTCGCCGCCCGTGGCCCGCAGCCAGGGAAACATCGCCCTCCTGGAGACCAACCTTGACGACGTGACCGGGGAAACCCTGGGATACGCCCAGGAACGGCTCTTTGCCCTGGGGGCGTTGGACGTCTGGTATACGCCGGTGCAGATGAAGAAGAACCGGCCCGGCATTGTCTTTTCTGTCTTGGTGCCCCAGGAGTTGGAAAGCGAGGCCGTCGCCCTGATTCTGCGGGAGACGCCCACCCTGGGGGTCCGCAGCCGCCCGGTGGAGCGTTACATTGCCGAGCGTCGCAACGTGCCTATGGAGACGGAACTGGGAGTCATCAGCGTGAAGGTGAAGTCGCTGGAGGGCCAAGCGGTGGGCGCGTCCCCGGAGTTCGAGGACTGCCGCCGTATCGCCCTGGAAACAGGCTTGCCGCTTCAGGAGGTCTACCAGCGGGCGGTGGTGGAGGCCCGGCAGAGGTTCTTGTAGTCTCCCGCTGGCGCTTACCGTTATCCCCGGGCACGCCTTCAGCGGTTTAGCAGGAGCACCGACGCCGATAGGACAATCCAACCCAGGACTGATGCCGCCAGGGGGAGGTCCCGGTATATTAATTGCTCCGGCGACTCGGCCTCCGGGTGGGTGTTCAGCAGGTACAGGTAACGGAATAGTCCGAAGACCACCAGGGGTACGGTCAGGAGCATGGTGTTGTTGTCGGGCAGGTGCGCCGCTTCTACCGTGTAGAGGGTGTAGCTGACCAGGGCGGCGGTGGCGGCAATGGATAGCAATTGCCCGATGAAAGGGCCCGAGTAGTGGGCCAGCGCCGGGCGTTGTTGGGCCCCAGCGCCTTCCGACAGCCTGACCTCGGCGTAACGTCGTCCCAGCACTATGAACAGGGCCGCCGCCCCCGTCACCACGTACAGCCAGGGCGAAGGGGTTGCGCCGATGGACAACGCCCCGGCTCCCACCCGTATGACGTACCCCGCCGCTACCGACAGCAGGTCCACCACCACCACCTGCTTGAGTCCCAGGCAATAGGCTCCGCTGATGGCGAGGTAGAATACACTGGCCCCGGTTACCCACAGCCCCAGCGGAAACGCGGCGGCCAGGCCAGCCAGGGCCAGAATAGTCATCACCGTTAGGGCGGTGGGGACACCCACCTTTCCCGAGGCGATGGGGCGTCGTTTCTTGATGGGGTGCTGCCGGTCGATGTCCCGGTCCATCACGTCGTTGAGCAGGTATACCGCGCTGGAGAGGCAGCAGAAGGCCAGGAAGACCAACGACATTCGGGACAAGCTAACCACAACGGAAGCCGGGTCATCGGGAGACCAGACCAGGTCCACGGTAAACAGAAAAGGCAGGAAAACCAGGCCGTTCTTGGTCCACTGCCCGGGACGAAGGGCCCGCAGAAAGGCCAACGCGCTGGCCCCCAGGGGTCGTATCCCCACGGCGTCCCTATTCAGGTCAACCTTTCCCATCAGACCCTCATCCCGGTCAGAGGAGGGTCTCCACTGCCCCGCCGTCAACTTCCGATGCGCCGGTGGTACGGCTGGGAGCGGGGCCAAAGCGCTGCATCAGGGCCAGGGCCGTCACCCCGATGAGTACAGCCAGCCAGAGGGTTGCCAGCCGCACCAGCAGGGTTCCCGCCGCGGCCACTCCCCGGTCCAGCCCGGTCTGTTGCAACAGGGCAACCATCGCCCCCTCGGTCCCTACCAGGCCCCCCGGCAGGGCTGTGATAGCTCCCACCAGGGTTGCCGCCGCATATATGGGCAGGGCCCACAGCAGGTTGATCTCCGCCCCAAGACCCTGTAGCACCACCCATAGAGCGACCCCCTCGCTGAGCCAGGCCAGGACGCCCAGGGACACCGCCACCAGCATGTGCCGCGGTTGGACCAGTAAGCGGAACCCCTCCTTGGAGACCTGTAGCTCCCTTTCCCAGCGACGCAGCACGGGTAATCGGAGCAGCGCATCGGTATTCCTGGACGCGGCCAGCAGGCAAACGCCGGCGCACAGCAGCAGCGCCACCGCCAGCGCCCCGGATACCGGGAGCGGCAACATGGCCAGGCCGGTCAGCCCCAGGGCCACCACCGCCACCACGTCGGTCAGGCGCTCCATCACCACCGCCGGCGCCGATGCCGCTACCGGGACCCCCTGCCGGTCCCGGAGCATGTAGCTCTTCAGGACTTCCCCCACCTTGCCCGGGGTCACGGACATGGCCAGCCCGGATAAAAACACCAGGATACTTGTCGGCCAGGGTACGTTGACCTTCAGCGTGCGCAGGTAGTAGGCCCACCGCAGGAAGCGCAGCAGGTAGTTCAGGAACGCCAGCGCCAGGGCAGCCAGAAGATATGACAGGGGAAAATTCAGCAGGAGGCCGGTCATCGCCGGAAAGTCTCCATAGCCGACCAACCCGGCAAACACCGCGACCGCCAGAAAGACCAGCAGCAGCAGCCTTCTGCTAGCCATTCTCCCCCTGGCCCAAGCGATTTATCTGCGAGGCTAAGTAACCAGCGCCAAATCCGTTATCGATGTTCACCACCGACACGCCGGGAGCGCAGCTATTCAGCATTCCCAGCAGCGCCGCCACCCCGCCGAAACTGGCGCCGTAGCCCACGCTGGTGGGTACTGCCACCACCGGCGCGGCCACCAACCCGGCAACCACGCTGACCAGCGCGGCTTCCATGCCCGCCACTACCACTATGACCCGGGCCTCTTGCAGGGCAGGCAGGGTGTCCAGCAAACGGTGCAGGCCCGCCACCCCCACGTCGTTGACCCGGGAGACCCGGTTGCCCATCAGCTCCGCGGTCAAAACGGCCTCTTCGCTGATGGGCAGGTCGGCGGTGCCGGCGGTCATCACCAGGATGCCGTCCCGCCGGACTGCCGGTTGGGGGCCCGGCACCACAATGGCCTGGGCCAGTTCGTTAAAAGTGGCTTGGTCGCTGGTTTCAAGCACCCGGGCATAGGTTTCTGCATCGGTCTTGGTGACCAGCACCGGGTGCCCATGTCCGGTCAGCGTCGAAACTATCTGGGCCACCTGCTCGGGGGTCTTGCCCCGTCCCAGCACCACCTCCGGCGAGCCGGTGCGCAGCGGACGATGGTGGTCAATTTTGGCGAAGCCAATGTCCTGGTAGGGCAGGTCCCTCAGCGCGTGCATAACTTCGTCCACGCTGCGGACGCCCTGCAGCAGGTCCTCCAGGTAGCCGCGGATATTGTGGGAGGCCATCGTTCAGTGTCCTTCTTGCATAGGCATGGGGGAATGGTATCGACGCAACCGGAGCCGTGTCAATGCGGTAATTAAGTCCGCAATCCGGCTTCTGTAGCATCGCTCCCTGGTGGCTTACTTTGCTCCTATCCCCTGCGGCATTATCTTTGACACTGGTCTAGCAACTGAGGCATAATGCGAGTCCCTAAGATGCTGTTTTGCAGCCTTGGGGCAACGACCTACGAAATTGAGTTAGCGACACCGAGGGGGTTCGCGTGACAAACGAGACTACGGGCCCGGCGGGTAGGCAGGAAGCTCTTTCCCCCCTGGCTGGGCCGCCGATTAACCCGGACTTTCTTAGGGAATTGGACCAAATGGTCAGCCTGGCCCGTCAGGGTCAATCGGCAACCAGCCATCTTTTTAACCCCTCGGATGAATGGCTGGTTGAGCACATGCCCATCTTCCAGGACTTGCCCGTGGAACAGCAGGAGCAGGTCTTGGAGGAAGCCCGGCTGCTGCAACAGGAGGCCGCCGAGGCCAACGCCGCCGGACGGGCAGCCTCCAAGGTGTGGCCGGGTGTGGTTGGCCGGTTGGACAATGGCGGCCTGGCCTTCTTCAGCCAATTGGGAGTCGTCCGCCGTCCCGATCTGACCCAGTATTTCATTGACGGTTTCGACCGCAACCGGGACGCCCTGGCCTTTGATGAGCCGAGCCAAGCCCTCTTTTCCCAGGTTTTTTCCTACATCAACGAGTACATGAAGAAGAACTTCGCCAGCGGAGAGGCGATTATTCAGACCGACCGGCAAATTGGCGACGCCCCAGGCCGGACCTTCCATGCTCGTCAATTGCTCTTCGGCGATAACTACCTGCAGGCCCCCTACATGTGGCGGCAACTCACCTTCGACCTCCGCCCTTCGGAGGTGCAGCAAGAGCCTGAAATCCTGGAGGTCTCCATACCCAACTGGCTGGAAGACCTGAGTATCCCCGAAGACCTCAAGGGGCGCATCCGGGAATCGGGGCTCACCCAGTTGATATTCAAGGCCCCCACCAAGGGCCTCTCCCTGCACCTCGGGTTTGACTACGTGGGCGAACACAAGATGGGGCCGCTGTCCATCGCCATGTTCCTGGTGAAGCAGAACAATGGGTTGGCCGTCCAGGCGGCCCTGAGTACGGCCCGCATCAGGAATCTAAGGGGCGAAATAAGCAATACCGCCATGGTCACCATCGGCCCCTCTCTGCACGGCAAGAGCACCCTTACCATAATGATCGAGTTGGCCAAGAGCGACCTGGCGAAGCTGCTGGATTTGGAGACAGACCCCCAGGAAGGGGTCTATCCAATGAACGATGATATTGTTCTCCTCCAACCCTTGAGCGAACCCATTGAAGCCGTCCGTAAGGGCAACCGGGTTACCATTTCCCACGGCGTGGACGGCACCGAGAATAACTTCTACGCCGTGCCCTTCGGCCTGACCCGGGAGGACGACCCCATAACCTTCGACGTGCTTCGGGGGAGCAAGGAAGTCCCCAATCCCCAGGAGACCTTGGAAAACGTGCCCTTCAACGTTGAGGACAGCACTCCCAACTACCAGGAGAACCCGGTCCGCAACATGCGGATGATTCTCTCCCGTCCCCGTCTCGTTGACCGAAAGGGTTCGGGGCGTCTCTTGGAAACCATGACCGAGGGCCAACTCAGCGACGCCGTGCATGTGCCCATGGCCCACACGGACCAAATATTCTGGCAGGCCGTGATGCGCCAGAATACGCTAATTCCTCCCCTGCGGCGGCTGTCCCTGGAACAGTACATCCGGGTTTTGATGTACGGTGAGGCCGTGCAGATGGGAGCGGCCACCGGCGCCATCGGCAGGCCCTACGTGGAGTACTTCTCCGACCCGTTTATCATTGGCCTGGAAGACCAAAACGCCAACCTGATGTACTACATCCTGCAGCAGATGGAGCGGGGGGGAATGCCCCACCGCTACTACGTCTTCAACACCGGCGGGGTGGGAGCCGATACCAACGAGGAGGCCAGCGGCAAACTCTACCGGAAGATTCCCCGGGAATTGACTCTGATGCTCCAGGAAGCCCTGCTGCGCGAGGCGGTCAAGTTCCAGTACGATTCCATCCTCGGCTCCGATATTGCCGTGGCCATAGTCAACCAGGATGGGGACGAAGTCCTGGACCTGCGCCAGGACTGGCTGCCCTTGAATATCTACGGAGAACCGGAGTACCGGACGCGCATGGTGGAGTTGAGCCGGCGCCGCTACTACGGTCGGGACGCCCAGGACAAGGCCGGCATCCTCCGGTACACCAAGGTCACCGAGGCCCTGATGGACCTGAGTGACATACCGTCCCCCACCAACGAGCGGGAATTGGCCTGGATGCTATCTTTCTATTGGAAGGTGGACCAAGCGTACAACACTCTGCCGGAGTTGGTGGAGCGCCGCAGCCGGGGACAACGGCCCATGCCCCATCTATTGCGCGCCCTCAAAGGCAAGTATGAGGCGGGCGAGGCCCTGGGTCTCAACCTGGAACCGGAAAGCCGAGAGGCCGCCGCCCGGCTGGGCATCGGGTAGACCGGCCCTCACACCACTATCGGGGACACGACGTTGGGGCCGGCATCACGCCGGCCCCTTTTGCTACTCCCCGAAACGCCATAATGTGGCGGCGGTGTCCCCGAAAATCAAGTCCCGGTCCTCCCCGCTGCGGTCGGCCAGCTTCTCCCGAGGGAAATTGAGGGCGTTGGCGTAGCCCTCCCGGGCCGCCGAGGGCGGGAAGTCGCTGCCCCACATCAGGCGATTGGCCCCAAAGGCGTCCAGGGCCATCTCGATCAGGGGAGGGACATCCGCGAAGGGGAAAGGTTGTTGGAAGGGCATGGGACGAGGGCAGAATTCTCCCAACCCCGGCACTTTCACGTAGGTATTCGAGTACTGGGCCAGCTCCAGGGCCCGGTTGTAGGTATCATAGGGAATGGTGGCGTCGGCCCGTCCGGGGCCGAAGAAAGCGCCCACGCCCAGGAGATGCTCATTGACAATCTTCAGGTCCGGCAACTCTTTGACGATGTCCTCGAACCCCGTGGAGGCGAAGTCCTCCAGCGTCCCCATCACGCTTGCCGAAACCCCCAATTCGGCAGCCTTCCGCCAGATCGCCAAGGGGTCTGGCCCTGGGGAGCGCATATTCACGTTGAGCCGTAGGCTCTCCACTCCCTGGTTGGCCAACTCTGCCAATTGCTCGGTAGCGTCGGGCCTATTGGTGTCCACCAGGGCTATCACCGAGAACCTGCCGGGATGGTTTCGCATACACTCGATCATGTAGGAGTTGTCGAACACCCCGAAGAACTGGGTGAGCACCGCTTTGTCCACCCCGTTCCGGTCCATCTCCGCCAGCAGCACTTCCACCGGCTCGAACCAGTATGGGGAGGTGTGACAGTGGGTATCTACAATCATATCTCGCTCCTTTCTCCCCTTCAGGCTGACTGCGTTTTGGCCCCGGCGGCCCATCAAATTGGCTGGGCCCCGGTGGTCAAGAGGACTGGACTGGGGCCGCCGGCCTGTTGGGAGGCTTCGTCAGAAGAAGTATAACGATGGTGGCAAACCCCAGGGAAGCCAGGACGATGAAGGAAAGATAGTAGCTGCCGGTCCGGTCGAATACCAGGCCGGAAAACACCGCGCCGATGGCCTGCCCCAGGGACACGAAGGGCTCGGTAGCTCCCCGGATTGCCCCAGGGAATTCCGCCCGAAATAGTCGGCGTAGGCCACCGCCGGTACCACCAGGATGCCGCCCACCGACGCACCAAACATGGAGGCGACCAGCAGCGCTTCCCAGATGGTGTTGGCCGAAGGAAATAGGGCCAGGGCCGCCGCCATCAGCAGGGCAACCCCGGCGTAGGTATAGCGCACCGGCGCCCGCTCCACCAACCAGCCCCAGCCCAGGGATCCCACGCCGGTGAACACGGCGTTGAAGCTGATGGACAGCGCCGAAACGGAAACAGCCAGGCCCTGATCGATGAAATAGGCCCCCTGGTGGATGTTGGTGCCAGACTGTAACAGGAACAACAAGCCGGTGGAGATTGCCAGCAGCCACAGGGTGGGGGTACGCATGGCCTCCCGCAGCGTCCAACTGGGTTCCTCCGGCCCCCATTTCGGCGTCGCCCCCGGCCCCGGTTCCAGGGCGTCGTCTCCGTCGGGCCTCAGCCCCACGTCCTCCGGGTTCTGCCGCACCAGCAGCGCCACCGGCCCCAAAGCCGAGACCCACACCAGCACTCCCAGGGCGAACCAGGCGGTCTGCCATCCCCTGATGCCGATTAAGAAACCGGCAATCAAGGGGAACAACACCATACCCACGGAGTGGGAAAGGAACAGTATGCCGGTGGCCCGGCCCCGTTGCCGAATGAACCAGCGGGAGACCGCCACCGAAGAGGCTATTTGCAGGGAGGTGGAGAAGAGCACCCGGCCCATGCCGTAGGCCAGGTAAAAGGCTATGGGAATGGTGGCCCAGGCCAGGGATACCGTGGAAAGCCCCAGCACCAGAATGCTCACGGTCAGCACCAGGCGCACCCCGTACTTGTCGCAGGCCCAGCCGACCAGGGGGGAAACGACCGAGGCTACCAGACCGCCCAGGCTGGCGGCCCCCGCAATCAGCGCCCGGCTCCAGTTCAGGTCATCGGAGATGGGATAAATGAAGACGGCCAGGGTCAGGCTGGCGGCGGCGTTGCGGGCGAACATGGAACTGCCCGCGGCGTAAAGGACCACCCAGCCGTAGTAGAAGGGCGTTCTAGGTGCTAATCGGTCAATCATTCAAGAACACTGGAGTGTACGTCCTATGGGAGACACTATTCGGGGTTGCCTGGGGTATAGAAGGGTATTTCTCTCGGTCGGTGGCTTCGGTCTCGCGACCGGCCCCAGGGGACCGGGCTAGGCCGGGGCCGTATCGCTTCCGCCGTCCGAGGCTTCTTCCTGGGACCCGGCGTTCTTCTCTTCGGAGCGCAGCACCGAATACATGGCCCCCAGGGTGCCCAGGCTTCCGGTGTAGAGGGTAAATACTCCCACCCCCAGCCACATCACCACCAGTACCCTTTGGCTCAGTTCTCTCTCCAGCATCCCCGCCACCAGCATCCCAACCCCGGCGGCAGTCCCGAAAACCACCAATACCACCAGTCCCAACAGGCTGCCGAACATCAGTCCCTGGATGGCGTAGGTCTCCCTATTGGGGTGGGCGTGGTTGATCCCGAAGTACCCGCCGATAAAGGGACTGGCTGGCAGCGCCACGAAGTGAACGATGGGGATTATCGCCGACACCACGATTATCCCCAGGGCTATCAGGACTCCCTTAATCATTGGCCCTCTCCGGCCTTCCCTTTGATGGTCAACTGCATGGTCAACGCCTGTCCTCCACCCATTGGGGGCATCCCCGGCGCAACGATTGCCTATTATAGCCAAAATTGTTGCCGGTGTACCCTCCGGCATGGGATTATACTGGCATCCTGCGTTCCCACCAACCCACAATCAGGAGAGCCAGCCTTGACCGTCAACAATCCCAGCGGCCAGCCCCAGCCGGAAGCCCCCTTTGCCCAGCTTCTGGGCATCCGTTCCGGGCAATCGTCGGAGGGCGTCGGAGTGGCCCACATGGTCATCGAGGAGAAGCACCGGCAGCGGGCCGGCGTGGTGCAGGGCGGCCTGATTGTCACCCTGGCCGATAATGCCCTGTTTCTGGCGGTGCAGTCGGTATTGGACCCCGGCGAGGGCAACGTCACGGTGGAGCTGAAGGTCAACTTCATCTCCCCGGCCCGGGACGGGGAACTCACCGCCACGTCCCGGGTCATCAGCAAGGGCGGTCGCATCGTTGTGGCCAGCATGGAGGTTGCCGACGAGAGTGGGACCCTCATCGCCCAGGGGTTGGGCACCTGCATGGTGGTACGCCCGCGACCCCGGAGCGACTCCCCTTGACTTCCTCAGCCGAAGCGCCTATAGATTAGGCACATACCACAGCGGGAGGTACTTAAATGCGACCTACAGACCTGGCTAGCTTTTGGCGGCGTACCATCGACGAACTGGGCGAAACCGATATTAACGCCATCCTGGAAGAGTCTCCGGAGCAGAGCGGGCGGGAATACGTCACCCATCAGGTCAGGCTGGACAGCTTCCAGGGGACCCGGCTGCGGGCCTGGTACTCGGTGCCCAAGGACTCACCTGCCGGGGGCAAACAACCGGCGATTCTGGCCGTGCCGGGTTATGGCGGTGACAAGCCCATCCCCACCCACCTGGCCCTCAACGGGTTCGCCGTGCTGACCCTCTACCCCCGGGGCCAGGGAGAGAGTTGCCAGGAGTGGGAGTTGGAACATGGAACCAAGCTGACTTACCACTGTACCGACCGAGAGAAGTACTACTACCGGGGCGCCTACATGGACTGCTTGCGCGGGCTGGACTTCCTGGGCTCCAGGGATGAGATAGACGCCGCTCGAATTGGCATGTGGAGCCGCAGCCAGGGTGGCGGGTTCACCCTGGCAACTGCGGCGTTGGATTCCCGCCTGCGGGTGGCGGTAGCCGAGGAACCCTTTTTGTGCAACTACCCCGTATCTATCGACATCACCTCCAGCCCCTACTCGGACCTGTCGGGGTACGCGGCCCAGCACCCGGAAGAACGGCAGGCCATCCTGGACACCCTCGCCTACTTCGATACCCTGAACCTGGCCGAAGACATTGAATGCCCCACACTCATGGACATCGGCATGAAGGACGAGACCTGCCCCTACCCCACAATAATGCCCGTATTCGAGAAAATCACCGCCACCAAGGGGATTCACGTATATCCCGACTTGACCCATTCTCCTTGCACCGACTTTAACGCCCACGCCATGAATTGGCTGCGCCGTTACCTGGGCGCCTAACATTCGAGCCGAGACCCTTTGCACGGTAGGAGGCAGCGTCATGGCAGCGCGCACCGGACAGGAATACCTCAACGGTTTGCAGGAACAGGCCAGGGAAATATACCTGGACAACCAGCGGGTCGAGGATGTGACCACTTTCCCCGGCCTGGCCAACGGCGCTCGCTCCGTTGCCCGGCTCTACGACATGCAGCACTCCCCGGCGTTGGTGGAGCAAATGACCTATGCCTCGCCGAGCAGCGGCCAGCGGGTGGGGCTCTCATTTCTGCGGCCCCAAACCATTGATGACCTGGCCCGACGCCGGGTGATGATGTCCCATTGGGCCCACACCAGCTACGGGATGATGGGCCGCACCCCGGACTTCCTCAACGTAAGTTTCATGGCGATGGCCGGGGCTGGCGACTACTTTGCCCAGAACCGCCCGGAGTTCAAGCAGAACGTCATCGACTATTACGAGTACATCAGGGAAAACGACCTGACCCTGACCCATACCCTGGTAAATATGCAGCGGAACCGCCGCCCCTCCGCCACGTCCGTCAATTACAGCACCGATGTGGCCCTGGCCGTGGTGCGGGAGACCGATGCCGGCATTGTGGTCCGGGGGCCGAGGGTGCTGGCGACTTTGGGGCCTCTGTCCGACGAAATTGCCGTTTATCCCACCCGGGCCTCGCTGTTGGGTCGGGAAGAAGATGCGAAGCGTTATGCCTTCGCCTTCGCCGTGCCCTGCGGCATTCCCGGTCTCAGGTTCCTATGCCGCGAAAGCTACGACCAGGGACGTTCCCACTTCGACCATCCCCTGGGTTCCCGCTTTGAAGAAATGGATGCCATTGTATTCTTCGACGACGTGTTGGTGCCCTGGGAGCGGGTATTTCTCTACGGCGACGCCGAGCTGTGCAACAACCTCAGTTCCGCCACCAATCAATGGGTGCACTCCGGCCACCAGGTGATTACCAAGAATGTGGCTAAGTGCGAGTTCGTGGTTGGGCTGGCCCGCCTGATGACCGAGACCCTGGGTTCCCAGGGCAACGCCCAGGTGCAGACGCTGACCGCCGAACTCATCGAAAACCTGGAAATCGCCAAGGCCCTGCTGGCCGCCGCCGAAGCCAACGCCGCCCTGGACCAGTGGGGCACCATGAGTCCCGCCCTGATACCCACAACCGTGGCCCGGAGTCTGTTCATTCGCATGTACCCGCGGATGACGGAGATTATCCAACTGCTGGGGTCCAGCAGCCTGATGGCCCTGCCGGCGGAAGCGGACTTTGACGGCCCGCTGGCCGAGGATATCCGGCAATACCTGGATACCGACACTGCTTCGGCCCGGGAGCGGGTCCAGCTTTTTCACCTGGCCTGGGACCTGGCCTGCAGCGCCTTCGGCTCCCGACAGGTGCTCTACGAGCGTTATTTCCAGGGGGACTGGATGCGCAACGCCATTCTCCTGTCCAACACCTTCGACGCCGCCCCTCTGATGGAGCAGGTCCGGGACTTCCTGGCCTCGACCGACTAACCCACCTGGCCCAGGTAAACCCTTACTGGGTTTGTCGAAGGGCCGGTCCGTGGTCAGACAGGCTCCCCACTCCTGGATTCCCACCTTCGCGGGAATGACGGTGGGGGGTGGCAGCCTGCCCGACAGGACAAAAATTGCCGCTACCTGGAGAATCGCAAGACCCTGAGCTTCTCCCACTCCAGCGTGTGCTCCCACAAACGACCCTGTTATAATACCGCTGGATGTCACTGACATATCAAGAACACCCAAACAACTGAGGAGGCGCAATGTACTGCATCTTTGTCACCGTCAAGATCAAGCCCGGCTTCGCCGACCAATTCAAGGAAGCCAGCTTGGGCGATGCCCAGGGTTCGGTCCGGGATGAGCCCAACTGCTACCGCTTCGACATGTTGCAGAGCGAGTCGGACGCCAACACTTTCTATCTCTACGAGGTCTATGCCGACCGGGACGCCCACTTGGCCCATCGGGAGACCCCCCACTACACGAAGTGGCGGGCGACGGTGCAGGACTGGTTTGATGGCGACCTGGAACGGGTGGAAATGAGCACCGTGTTCCCTTCGGATGACGGCTGGGAGAAGCAGAAGCCCAACCTGGTCAACTGGTAATATCCCTACGCCGGACAGCCCCGGTCAGCCCCTTCCTCGACAGGTAACAGGTAAGAAATGCCCCGCAGCAAGCACGCTGCGGGGCCTATTTTGGCTGGGAGCCTGCGACAATGGAGGTTGAGGCTGATAGATGACAACGCCTCTGGACCAACTGGCTAACGAATCACGACCGATGCTCGGAAAGCGGTGGCCGCGCTTATACGTTTACCAGGAAGTGAATTACGTCGCCATCTTTCACCGGGTAGGTCTTGCCCTCAGAGCGCAATACCCCCTCCTTCCGACCCTGGGCCAGGCTGCCGCAGCGGGTCAGGTCCTGGTAGGGTATAACTTCGGCCCGTATGAAACCCCGGTAAAAGTCGGTGTGGATGCTCCCCGCCGCCGCCTGGGCCGGAATGCCGCCAGGAACGCTCCAGGCCCGCACCTCGTCCTCGCCCACGGTGAGGAAGGAGACCAAGCCCAGGGTGTGGTAGCTGACCTGGATGACCCTGGAAGTCGCCGGTTCGTCCAGTTCCAGGTCCCGGCGAAATTCCCAGGCTTCATCCTCGGGCATCAGCGCCAACTCCGCCTCCAACTTGCCCGGCAGGCTCACCTGGCCCAGCCCCCGCGCCTGCTCCGGCTCCAGGGACAACTGCGCCAAGGCGTATTCCGGCCCCGAATCGCCGGTGTTAAAGCAGACGATGACGGGCTTTCCGGTGAACAACTGGTAGTTGGCGATGAATGAGTTCTCCGACTCGGTCAGTTCCTGGTTGCGCAGGGGTACTCCCGCCTCCAGAGCCCCCCTCACCTTCTGCACCGACTCCAGGTGACGCTGGAAGACCGGGCGTTCCGCCGGCTTGGACTTTTTGATGTTATCCTCAAGCCGCTCCACCGCCCGCTCCATGGACTCCAGGTCGGCAAAGGCCAACTCGGTAAGCATGGTCTCCAGGTCCCTTCCCGGGTCCACCTCTCCCAGGGGGTGGGCCACCGAGGGATTGGCGAAGGTCCGCACCACCAGCAGGAAGGCGTCGGCCCCCTGGAGTATATTGCGGTGCTGCCCGGAAATACCCTGAGAGCGACGGGTCGGGTCGCCCCCGGGCAGGTCCCAGTATTTTATCTCCGCCTGGATGACTTTCCTGGGGAGGTACATCTCCGCCAAGACATCCAACCGGCTATCGGGCACCTTGACCACTCCCACATGCACTTCCGCCGTTGATCCTCCCCCGGTAGTGTCGGCGTGTCCGCGGGTTAATGCGTTGAATACGGTAGTCTTGCCCCCCTGAGGAAGCCCTATTATCGCAACATCCATAGCTAAATTATAACGTCTATAATTACATAAGGCACGGGAAGCAAGAAAGCATTTTTCGACTCTCGTAGAATTCCCGCGCCCACGGCAGGCGTCAGCCCCTATCCCGATTGGAAGACTTCGTTGGCAATGTCCATGGCGGCGCGGGTAAAGGGTATGCCGTCGTAGAGGGTGGTGTGAATAAATACCTCGATGACCTGCTCCTGGGTCAACCCGATGTGCGGGGCGCCCCGGATGTGGCTCCGCTTTGGATGGATTCCCGCCTTCGCGGGAATGACCGGTCCCTTTTGGACTGGGCCTAGTGATTTCACCGCGCTATGGTGGCGTCTATCTGAGGGATTGGAGGGCCAGGGTCCTTCGATTCTCTGGACAAAGGACAAGGTGCGCTTTCAGTCAGGCACCCCCACCGTCATTCCCGCGAAAGCGGGAATCCAGGGGTTGGGCTGGTGCTGTCCAGCGACTTAGACCCTTCGCTACGCTCACAGTGACAATCGCAAGACCCTTGCTCGTGGTAGCTCCCTCCTTTGGCTTTGCGGCTTTTTGTGTTACTATACTTCGGAAATCGCTTTGACCTAGCATCATTTAGGAGGAGTTATCAATGGCAACCATGATTGACGGTGAGTCCTATCTGGGCAGGGTGATGGTTCGGCCCCTTAGCCCCACCGGGGACGTTACCATGTACTGCTGGCCCCTGCGCTGCCTGAAGAGCAAGATGGGCGGCCCGACCTTTGGCGTGGACGTCAAAGGCGTGGAAATCATCCGCTTCGATCCCCACGGCCCCCGCGGCCACTGGCACCAGGGCGGATACGATAAGCTGGGCGCTGGCGGGTCCCACACAGATTTCCCGGAAGGGCTGGTAGAAAGCGCCAAGCAAGTTTCTTGGTCGTTGGAACAGGTACGGGAGCAGGTGGTGACGTTGCTCTCGGACGCCGGATATGCCGATGAGGCCGCGGCCATTGACCCGGAGTTGGTCAGCACGGCCACCCATGCTATTGTGGCGCACCTGGAGAGCGAGGGCGACCTTATCTCCCAGGCCATCGAAAAGGACCTGATTAAGGCCTAAGAGTTCCCACCCCTGGCAGACCGGGGCTATCGCGGAGGCGCTCAGCAAGGCTGGCGCCTCCTACTTGTTTCACGGGCCGCCCCAAATTACCAACTTTAAGGTCTGAAAGGAGGCTCCCCGCATGGCTCAGTCCAGGGAAGCTCAGGTGTTGCAGTTGGCCCGATTGGTCGGGATTACCATCGCCGAGGAGGAGGTGTCCGAGGTGGCCCACCGTTTCGATAGCTTGATGCTGGAACTGGACCGGCTCCGAGATTTGGACCTGGCTGACATCCAGCCGGTGACCATCTTCCCCGAGGAGGAATGGAATGGCTAACCTGGACGTGCCCTTCCTAACGGCGGCCCAGACTGGCGCTGCCATCCGCGCCGGGGAAGTCTCACCCACCGAGGTTGTCCAGGCCTACCTGGAACGCATCGATCGTCTTGACTCCACCCTGCACGGGTACATAACCGTGTGCCGGGAAGAGGCTTTGTCGGCTGCCGCCCGGGCCGAGGAGTCGTTGCGGCGAAATGAAGCTACCGGCCCCCTGTTCGGCGTTCCGCTGGCGGTCAAGGACCAGTTCTGGACCAGGGGGATTCTGACCACCAACGGTTCCCGCGCCTACCAGGACTTCGTCCCCCAGGAGGATGCCACCGTCATCGAGCGTATTGGCCGGGCCGGGGCCATTCTTCTGGGCAAGCTGAATCTCAGCGAGCTGGCGATGGGCGGCACCCAGGAACCCCACTGGGGCATTCCCCGGAACCCGTGGGACCTGGAGCGGACGCCCGGTGAGTCCAGCAGCGGCTCCGGCGTAGCGATAGCCGCCCACCTTTGCGCCGCATCCATCGGCGAGGACACTGGAGGTTCCGGTCGCGGGCCGGCGTCCTTCTGCAATGCTGTGGGCTTGCGGCCCACCTTCACCCGCATCAGCCGCTACGGAATGACTCCCATGTGCTGGTTCATGGACGCGGCCTCTCCCATCACCAAGACCGTGGAGGACTGCGCCCTGGTGCTGGGGGCCATTGCCGGGCACGACCCCAAAGACCCCTACACCAGCAGGCGGCTGGTCCCCAACTACCAGGCTGTGTTGCAGCGGGACATTCAGGGCATCCGGGTGGGCGTCATCAAGGAGCTTCAAGACCACGACGACATGCACCCGGAGGTGAGGCAGTCTATAGTCCAAGCGATGGAGGTATTCCGGGAGCAGGGAGCGCAGGTCCGGGAGGTGTCCGTTCCGTTAATTGGCATGGCCGGTTCCATCTTCGTGGGTGTCGCCGATACCGAGGGAGCGGGGGCGCGGGACGAGTTGCTGCGCCACCAGCCGGGAGACCTGGACCCGGCCAGCCGGACCAGGCTACAGTCGGCGTCGCTGGTGCCCAACAAGCTGTACAATCGGGCTATGAAGGCCCGGGTGCTGCTGCGCCAACAGTTCCGGGAAGCCCTGTCCCAGGTGGACGTGCTGGTCTCGGCCACGGCCCCCTATCCGGCTCCCAAACATACCGATCTGACGGCCCCTTTTGAAAACGCTGAGGATGTGCGGGCCCGGTTTTTCTTCCGCCGCTCCTATACCGGCTGCTACCCTCTGGCGGCGCTGCCGGCCATCTCCATCCCCGGTGGTTTCACCTCGGACAACCTGCCCATTGGGATGCAACTGGGGGGCCGACCCTTCGCCGAGGAAACCTTGCTTCGCGTTGCCCACGCCTACGAGCAGGCCACGCCCTGGCATACCCGGCGCGCTCCGGCGGCGGAGGGATAGTCTCGACCTGGGCTTGTGTGACGAAAATAGAGGCTCTCGCACTGGGACGACTGAGAAGTTCTGGGATTGAGTCGCCTTCTCTCTGGGAAAGCTACCTATCAATCCACCAGCAATATCAGACGTTGTGACGCCTGCCGACTCATGAGCGAATTGGTCTTGGCGCTCCGGGTCTTTCAATAGTCCAGGTGGAGGCAAGCACCGCCTTTTCAGGCAGGGGTGGGGGACTGGTGTTGGCCGGGGACTTTAGACCCTTTGCTCCGCTGAGGGCGACGATTGAAAGACCCTGTCTTGGCCCTCCATTAACGACACACCTATAATCAATTTCAGGATAATGGGGAGGCGGTATGGATATGGACCAAGTTAGCATAAATATACCATTGGAGTTGTATAAACTACTGGAAGAGGAAGCGGGGGACGTCCCGGTTGAACCCTATATCAGGGTGCTTCTCTCCCGAGCACGCCGGCAAAGACCCCGTTTGCAAGTGGTGGATAACGTAGATTCCTTTCTCGATACCATAAAACCCTGGGAAGAGGTAGTGAGCCAAGTGGGTATGACTGTATATGGAGGGGTTGGTGGCGGTGGTATCAGGGCTTTACCCAACGGGCGGGTACAAATCACCACAGGCGCCTGGTTCTGGGCTATGGGGCCGCGCATTGAGGGCACCTTGTTAGTTGGGGAGCTATCCGAGCGATTTTCACGAGATGGGGAAGCAGACCCTATTCTGATAGGCAGAGGTAAGCAGACGGTTGTCCCCTGGGAGCGGGTAGCGCCCGGTGAGCCACCGTTGGATGACAGCGACAAGGCTACATTTCAGCGAATGAATACAGCCGTAGGCAAGATATGGGCAGCGTTAGAACGAGTAGGAGTCCGCCGTCAGGATAGGCTTATGCCAATGGACAATAATACGCTGGGTCCCAGGCCGTAAACGTAGGGGACTGATCCCTTTCCCCAACTTCCGCCGGACTAATACCCCCTTTCCACTTATCAAGGTCTTTCAATTATTGCTACTCCGCTCTCACCCCTCATCACCCCGCCTTCGCGGAGTGCGGGCTCTGAGCTTGTCGAAAGACCATCTCTGACCGGAGCAGAGGGCCGGAGTCCTCCGCCAGCACAAACCCCCAACCCCTGGATTCCGGCCTCCGCCGGAATGACGGGTTGGGCTGCTCGCCAAGTTTTGAGACAGTTTCTTAATCATTTTCCCTTGGCATGACGGCCCGCCAGATGGCCTATAGGCGCTTCTCGAACCAGCCCAGGACGCGCGCCAGGTATTCCTCCCGCAGCTTGGGGTGTCCCATTCTGGGGAAGCCGTGGGAGCCGCCGGGAAAACGGACGAATTCTACCTCCTTGCCCAGCCGCTTCAGCATGGTAAAGTAGGCCTCGCTCTGGGAGATGGGGCAGCGGGCGTCCGCCTCGCCGTGCAGCAGCAGCACCGGCGTTTCCACTTGGGGAGCATAGGCGATGGGAGAACGCTGTAGCAATTGACTGACTAGCTGGTTCATGCCTCCTTGGCCTTCTGCCAGGACCGCCTCCAAAGAGTTACCCCACTGGATCTCGCCAAAGCTGATGCCAATGTCCGAAGTCCCGTACATGGTGAACAGGTCGATGCACGGGGCTCCCACCACGGCGGCCTTGAACCTGTCGGTGTGTCCCACGGTCCAACTGGTCATGTAACCGCCGTAGCTGTAACCGTGTATTCCCATCCGGTTATCGTCAACGTAGGGACGCGCCGCTACCTCGTCCACCGCCGCCATCAGGTCCAGGTAGTCCTCGCCGCCCCAGTCGCCGATGACGGCCATCATAAAGTCGTCGCCGTAGGTGCAGGAGCCTCGGGGGTTGACCGCCAGGGTCAGGTAGCCGTGGGTCGCCATTACCTGTTGCCAGGCCACGAAGGAGTCGTAGAAGGCCCCGTTGGGCCCGCCATGAATGTCCAGCACCAGCGGGTAACGCTGCGAGGGGTCGAATTCCGGGGGCAGGAACAAGCGGCACTCAATTTCCATGCCATTGCGGTTTATGCTGAACTTCTCCATCCGGGCCGGCGGATGCTCCCGAAGGTAGTCCGCGTTGTGGTCGGTCAATTGCTTGCTGCTTCCCGAAGCCAGGTCCAAATAATGCAAATCTCCGGGAGACCCGGGGGTGGAGGTGAGGGACACCACCTTCCCGGCCTTGGCATCGGTGGTGTGGGCCGAAGTTAGCCCGCCGCCCCCTCCTAGCTGTCGGGGTTGTCCGCCATTCTCCCCTATTTCCAGCAGGAAGGACTCGCCCCGCGCCTCCCCCAAGTAGAGTATGCGTCCGTCCGCCATCCAGCGCAGGTCCAGCGAGGGACTCAACCCGGGGAATCCCAGGTAGGGCCGGTAGGCGTCGTCGGTCAACCGGAGGGGAGGCTGGCCCGGCTCCAGCACGTAGAACCAGCCCTGCCACAGGACAAGAAAGCCCGGAGCCTGGGAACCCACTGCCAGGAGTTTGCCGCCATCGGGAGACCAGGTCACCGCTCCCACGCTGGAGAGTCCCTGCGACCATAACGCAGCTTCGCCACCGTCTGCGGGCGTCACGTAGGCTTCGGTAAGGGCCCGCTGGTCCCGGTCCTCGCCGCGTCCAGAGATGAAGGCGATGCTGGCCCCGTCGGGAGACCAGGCGGGGGAGAAGTCGTCCCAGTCGCCGTCGGTCAATTGCCGCGACGCGCCGTCTTGAACGTCCACAACGAAAAGGTGGAAGTGGGAATCGCCCCGCCAGCCCAGGGTGTCGTAGCGGTAGCGGATGCGGCGCACCTCCTTCACCTGGGGCACGCCGTTGGCCCCGCCCGAGTCCGGCTCCCCGTTGGGGTCAACGTCGGCGCAGAAGGCCAACTGCCGGGAATCGGGCGACCAGGCGAAGTCAATGACGCCGCCGGGCTCCCGGGTAAGCTGGCGGGCCTCCCCCCCTCGGGAGCCCATCAACCAAATCTGTCGCTTGCCCGGGGCTGGACTGGCCCCGTCGGTTGATTCCCGCAGGAAGGCCAGGGCGTTGCCGTCGGGAGAAAACCGGGGCAGGGAGTCCTTGAGTCCCTGGGTGAACTCCGCCGCCTCCCTGCCTGCCCCATTGTCTCCGTCGCCGGTCAGTCCCAGCATCATAATGCGGGAGCGGCTCTCCATCTTCTCCGGGTCAATCCAGGAAAGAGCATAGGCCAGCCGTGCGCCCTCTGGGGACAGGCTGGAGTCTCCCACCGATTTCAGTTGGTAGACAGACCTGGGCGTTATGGGGTTGCTCATGGTCCCATCCCTCCGGCTGTTAACTTTGAGGGGATGATACCCAGGTTTCCCGCCCGGGGGCAAGGCACCAGGGCATTTCGATTCTGCAGGGAACAGCTAGGTCGCCCTTTCAGGTGGGCTGCCGTCGCTGTCATTCTGAGGAGCCTGCGACGAAGAATCTACAATGTTTCGGCTGCAAGATGATCGCAGCCCAAGCACTTTAGACCCTTCGCCCCGTTCGGGGAGACAATCGAAAGACCCTAGCAAGGCACGGGCGCGTCTGGGCGCGTTGACAGGGTGCGGAAGCCCAATTACACTCGCCCTAATTCGCTGATAAGACTGTAAAACGTCGAGGAATAGGATGGCAACACCAGAAGACTTGGAGCGATTCGTTACCCAGGTTGCCCGCCCCGGGGACTTCGACGACTTTTGGCGGGATGTCCTGTCCCAACTGTCTGAAGTCCCCCTGGAGCCACGGCTAACACCGGAGCCCATGCGTTCCAACCAGGATGTTCACGTATCCCAGGTGTCCTTCCGCAGCTTGGACGGCCTGGAAATCTCCGCCTGGTACTGCGTGCCCACCGAGGGTGACGGCCCGTTCCCCGCCATCATCACCTTCCCAGGTTACAAGGGTGAGCCCGGCCTGCGCCGCGACTGGGGAAGAAAGGGCGTTATTACCCTGACAGTGCGGGTACGGGGCAAACTGGGCAGCAACAGCCAGTTCAACCCCGGCTATCCCGGGTTGCTGACCTATGGCGTCGAAAGCCGGGAGACCTACGGCTACCGAGGCGTAATATCCGACTGTGTTCGGGGAGTGGACTTCTTGCTGTCCCGTCCCGAGGTGGACGGCGACCAGATTTACGCCTGCGGCAGCAGCCAGGGGGGAGGGCTTACGCTGATTGCCACGGCCCTGCGTCCGGAAATAAAGGGGGGAGTCGCGGGTTATCCTTTCCTCTGCTGCTTCCCGGAAGCGATGCAGATGCTGCGCAGCTATCCCTACGATGAGTTGTCCTGCTACGTCCGGGCCTGGCCGGACCGGGCGCAGCAGATGTTGGAAACCCTGAGTTATTACGACGCCGTGAATTTCGTCGGCGGCATCGACCGCCCCATGGCCGTGGGCATCGCCCTGGAGGACGAAGTCTGCCCGCCGGAAACCAGCTACGCCGCCTACCAGGGGTTGGCGGGGCCCAAGGAGCTGTGGCTGTTCCCGGACTCGGGCCACGGCAACGCCCACGAGTACCCAGCCCGGGAGACCCAATGGCTGGAAGAGCGTCTTTCCGGTAGGTTGACCGAGGGGGCAGCCTAGTGGTCGGCGAAGGGAAGCGGCTCGACCCCTTCTGGGACGGGCTGGACGAACTGCTGGGAGCAATCCCCCGGACTTGTCCCTGGAAGAAGACACCTTCTACTCGCAACCCGAGTGGACAGTCTACCGGGTATGGTACAACAGCCTGGCCGACTATCGGCTGTTCTCCTGGCTATCCGTCCCGCGACGTCCCGGCCCCTTCCCGGCGCTGCTGCGGATCCCCGACTACGGCAGCGTCCACGACCTGGTTTACACTCCGCTGCGCCACGACGCGATGGTGATGAACCCCACCTACCGGGGGCAACGGGGCAGCGATTCGCCTTTTGAAGCCAGCTATCCGGGCCTGCTTACCCAGGGAATCGACCGCCCCGGGACCTACGTTATTCGGCAGGTCTTCGCCGATGGCCTGCGGGCGGTGGATGCCTTGCTGTCCCAAGGGCTGGCGGAAATTACCACCCTGGCGGTTACCGGCGCGGGTCTCGGCGCATCCCTGGGCTTGGCGGCGGCGGCCCGGCGACCGGCGGTGCGGGCCTTGGCGGTGGATACCCCCCTGGCCCTGGGCCATCCCCGGATGCTGGAAGAAGCCGCCGCATACCCCCTGGGTGAGATGCACGACTATTTGCGGATATATCCCCACCGCCGGGACGCAATCATGGAATGTTGCTCCCCGCTGGACCCGGTGCGAATGGCCGCTGCCGTTGACGTGCCCACGCTGCTCAGTCTGGGAACTCGGGACCGGGGCCAGTGCCCCCTGAGCATCGGGGAGGAAATAGCCGCCGGCATTCCCGGCTGTGACCTGCGAATCTACGATGGAGCCGGCGAGGGCGGAGGTCATCCCCACGGAGTGGTGCGGGCCGCCTGGCTCCGGGAACGCCTGGGCCTGGCGTGAGGTTCCGGTAGGCCGGGCGCTGACTCGTCCGACGATAACAACCTTTGTCGTTCTCGACTCTTCCTCGGGTAGAGCCAGGCTACCCCTATACGGCAATCTCCCAGGCCCACTGTCATTCCGGCGGAGGCCGGAATCCAGGGGTGGGGGGCTTGGTACTGAAGAGGAACTCAAGCCCTTCGACAATCCCAGGATGAGCCGTGAGAGGGTCAAGGCAATAGTCGAAAGACCCTGGACACAATTGCAGGGCAATCGCATATAGGGCGGCCTGGACGTTACTAGGACGAGAAACATCTGCCGTTTTAGCAAAATGGACAATTGCTGTGAGGCGATTGCCGGATTCAACCTCTGGATTCCCGTTTCGCGGGAATGACGGGGGTCTTGGGGTGAGAACGCGATTGCCCTGCACACAGTTGGCCCCTTCTTGGACAAGTCCCCCACCTATGCTACAATCCCTACGGATGCTTTGGTAAAACTCTAGGAGGTAGGTTATGGCAGAGGCAGAGTTCACGACCTATTACGATTTCCGTTGACCCTTCGTTTACAATGCAGCCGTGTGGCTGACACGAGTGCGCGAGACGACGGGACAGGAAGTTGATGTAGACTGGCAACCCTTCTCCCTGGCCCAGGTAAACAGTGACAAGGGCGAGGACTTCAAGTTCTGGGAACAGCCCGGCGCCCTGGACGGTTCCGACCCCACTCTGCTGGCCCACCAGGCCGGCTTGGCCGCCAAGCGGCAGGGCAAGGAGCGCTTCGAGGCGTTCTTCATGGCCCTGTTGCGGGCCCGCCACGAGGACCGGGCGGACCTGAACGATCCAGCAGTCATCGAAGAGGCTGGTATCAAGGCTGGGCTGGACATAGGCCAGTTCAAGGAAGACCTGGTGGATCCCGAATTGTTGAAGATAATTGGGGAAAGCCATACCAAGGCCGTGGAAGAGTACGGCGCTTTCGGCGTGCCCACCTTCATCTTCCCCAGCGGCAACGTCGCCTTCCTGAAGATGTTCATTCCGCCGGCTGAAGAGGCCGCCGAGGTCTACGAGTCGGTCACCAGGGTGATGTCCGACGCCAAGTATGTGGGCGAAGTCAAGCGCCCGCAGCCCCCCTGGCCTCATGGTGTTATCTAGGGGCCGCCTTGGCAATTAGCCAACTGGAATCCGTCCTCGGCTTGAGCTTTCGCGACCAGGGCTTGCTCCGGCAGGCTCTGGCGCATCGCTCCTTCCTCAACGAGCAGGGTGGCTCTCCCCTGGACTCCTACGAGCGCATGGAGTTCCTGGGGGATGCGGTGCTGGAACTGGTGATTTCCACCGAGCTTTACTCCCGACTCCCACATCTGAGCGAGGGGGAGCTAACCAAGGGCCGCGCCGCGCTGGTCTGCCGCGAGAGCCTGTCCAAGGTTGCCCAGGGTCTGGATCTGGGCGCTTTTCTGATGTTGGGCCGGGGTGAAGAGGCCACCGGAGGCCGACATCGGGATTCGACCCTGGCCGCCGCCTTCGAGGCTTTGGTGGCGGCGGTATACTTGGACCAGGGCTACGAGGGCGCCCGCCAGTTCATCCTGGGCCTCATGGGTGCCCAGTTAGACCAATTCTCCCAGCAGGGCAGGGCCCCGGAGAACCCCAAGTCCCAGCTTCAGGAGCGTTTCCAGGGTTTGGGATGTCCTCCGCCGGTTTACAAACTGGTAGCCACCGAAGGCCCCGACCATGCACCGATGTTCACGGTTGAGGTGCTGGTAGCAGAGGAAGTTGTGGGCACCGGACGCGGGGGTAAGAAGGCCGATGCCGAGCGGGCCGCCGCCGCTGACGCCCTGTCCAAGGTGGCGACACTGTCGACGGGGTAAGAGGCGCAGGTTCCCCCCCGATTCCCCGCTGGCGCAGGAATCCAGCAGTCCCCCGGTCGCGGCCCGGCTTTCGAGATTACACATCCAGAAACCCGTGCCGGGCGAGGCGGTAACCAGTCCATTCTGACCCTGGGTGAAGTCCAGTAGCAATGTTCGGAATATTCAAACGCAACCGAGAAGCCAACCGGGTCCGTACTGAGGAAGGCGTAAAGCGTAGCCGAGACCGCTGGTTCGGGCGGGTGTTGGACCTGCTGCGGACATCACGGTTGGATGACTCCACGTGGGAAGAGTTGGAAGAGATTCTGATTTCCTCCGACGTGGGCGTCGAGACTTCATTAAGCGTTATCGAGGACCTGAAAGCCAGGGTCAGGGAAGATTCCATCCAGGACCCGGACCAGGTCTTTCAATACTTGAAGGACACTTTGACCCAGGGCTTGGAAGAGGATGTCCCTTCCGACCTTTGGCTGGATGACGACGACCATACCGGGCCTTTCGTTATTCTCATGGTGGGGGTCAACGGCGTTGGAAAGACCACCAGCATCGCCAAGCTGGCCCACCATTTCACCCAGGCGGGCAAGAAGGTCGTCCTGGGTGCGGCTGACACCTTCCGCGCGGCTGCCGAAGAGCAGTTGGAAGTGCTGGGGCAGCGGGTTGGGGTAGATGTTATCAGTCACCAGCCCGGGGCCGACCCTGGGGCCGTGGCCTACGACTCCTACGAAGCCTGCCGGTCTCGCGGGGCCGACGTATTGATAGTCGATACAGCGGGAAGGCTGCATACCAAGTCCAACCTGATGGCGGAACTGCAAAAGGTGCACCGGGTTATCAACCGGCTTGACCCCAGCGCCCCGCACCAGGTCCTGCTGACCATCGACGCCACCACCGGACACAACGGCTTGGCCCAAGCCAAGGCTTTCAGTGAATCGGTGGGTTGCAGTGGTATTTTCCTGGCCAAGCTGGACGGCACGGCCCGGGGCGGTATCGTCCTGGCCATCAAGCAAGAGTTGGGGATACCGATACTCTTCATCGGGACCGGGGAGTCCCTGGATGACATCTCCCCCTTCGATGCCCGGGAGTTCGTGGACTCCCTGCTGGCCCCCACGGCCTAGCCCTGGCCGTTGCGTCTGGCTGGCAGGCCCGCCTAAATCCCCCCTTGTCTACTAGCGACTGCGAGAAACGTCTCCCACCTGCTCGGTGCCCTCGTTCTTGGCCTTGTCAGTAATTCCCATTGCAGGCGACAGCCCATGCTAGACGTCCTGGCCTGGCTCCTGGTAATAGAGGTGTTGGGAATCCTGGCATTTCCCCTCGCTTTTCTGCTGTTCCGTCGCCTCCCCGACCGGGGATACACCTTGACCAAACCCCTGGGCCTCGCCTTCTTCTCCTACGTTTATTGGCTCCTGGGGCTTACAGGACTCATCCCCAATTCACCCTTCACCATAGCCGTCATACTCCTGGCGGGCCTGGTTGGTGCGTCCTGGTTGGCCCGAAACCGCCTCCAACAAGTCCGCTGCTTCCTGAAGCGGGAATGGCCGACCCTGCTGGTGGCCGAGGGAATCTTCCTGGCCTTCTTCCTGGTGTGGTTGGGCTTGGTGTCCCAGTTTCCCGCCATCAATCACACGGAAAAACCGATGGATTTCGCCTTCTTCAACGCGGCGCTGGTCGGCGAGAGCTTCCCGCCGGAAGACCCGTGGCTGTCCGGACATCCCATCAGCTATTACTACTTCGGCCACCTTATGATGGCCTTCCTCAACAAGATAACCGCCGTACCCTCCAGTGTTGGGTACAACATAGCCATTTCCCTGGCGCCGGCGCTGGTGGCGATCGGCTGCTTCGGGCTGCTCCACAATTTGGTAAGGTTGTCCGGCGGCCAGCCAAGGACCGCCTTCGGTTTTGGCCTATTGGCCGTGGTGTTGGTGACCCTGATGGGCAACCTGGAGGGTGTCCTGGAATTTGCCCACGCTCGGGGCTGGGGCGACGCCGGGTTTTGGCAGTGGGTCGCCGTCAAGAGCCTGGCGGGAGAAACCGCCTCGGGTTCCGGCATCTTTCCGGGAGACTCCTGGTGGTGGTGGCGAGCTACCCGGGTGATTGACACCCTGGATGGTGGGCAGAGCTTGGACTATACCATCACCGAGTTTCCCTTTTTCAGCTTTATCCTGGGTGACCTGCACCCCCACGTTGTGGGCCTGCCTTTCCTGCTATTGTTTCTGTCCCTTTCCTTGGCCCAACTGCTGCCGGGAAACGCCCTGGGGCCGAAATGGTTGCGGACTGCACCCCAGGAGGCCCTGGCAACGTCGCTGCTTCTGGGGGCGGTAGCCTTCACCAATTTCTGGGACTTTCCCGTTTGCCTGGCGGTGTGGACGCTGATTGTCTACCTCAAGAACTATGCCCGGGAGACTGCGAATAGCCCCCTGGAACATACCCGCGTACTCGTCAGGACAACCTTCTCCTCGGCCCTGGTCGTGGCGCCCGTGGCCGTCTTAGCCGTGCTCCTTTTCCTGCCCTTCTACCTGGGATTGAGCAGCCAGGCCTCGGGGATACTTCCGGTGGGTGAGGTGGGCACCAGGCCATTCCTGTTCTTCCTGGTCATGGGGGTGTTGTCTCTGCTGGGCGTTTCCTTTTTGCTGCGGCAACTGCCGGGCCTTTCCCGGCCTGGACCCCAGGACGTGCCTGCCATCGGCCTAATAATTGCGGCAACCCTGCTGCCCGTGTTGCTCTGGGTCCTGATGTACGTGGCGTTGACATTGATTACCGAAGGAGCCCCGCCCGGCTTCCCCAACCTATTCTGGCGAATCTTATGGGTGTTGCCGGGGATGCTTGTATTTGGCTTGGCAACCTTCAGCGCCAGCCAACGCACCCGCTTGGGCCGAGAGGGGGTACTGGCCTTCCCCCTGTTGCTGCTGGCGGTGGGATCTTTGCTGCTAATCGGGGCCGAGCTCTTCTACCTGGTAGACCTGTTCGGCAATAGAATGAACACCGTGTTCAAGACCTACTATCAGGCCTGGCTGCTCCTGGGACTCGCCGGAGCCTACGGAATCTACTACTGGCATTCCCGCCGACCGTGGCGGCCCGTGGCTTTTCGCATCGGGCACTACGCCTGGACCAGCGTTGTTGGAGTGTTGGTGGCCCTGTCCCTATACTACCCAGTGGGAGCCACGCTGGAGCGGACCGGCTTCCTGGACCCTCAGCAGAGTGGCCAGGATAATACTCTGGATGGACTGGCCTTTCTGCGGCGGGTTGACCCGGCGGAGTACGCTGCAATAGTCTGGCTGCGGGACGAGGCCACCCCCGGTCGCATTGTTGAGGCCGTTGGCGGCGACTACTCGGCCTACGGGAGGGTTTCATCCAGCACCGGTCTGCCGACGGTGCTGGGCTGGGCCGGACACGAGCACCAATGGCGGGGCGACACATCCCTTTTCGACGGTCGCAGTGACGACGTAGCGCAGATTTATCGGAGCAATGACGCCGCCGCAGTTGGCGAGCTTCTGAATCATTACGGCATTCGGTACGTGTATTGGGGTTCCCGGGAACGGGACAGCTACGGCAACGGCCACCTGGAGGAGTTCGAGGGTCTCTTGAAAACCGTCTTTCAGCGCGGCGGCGTAATAATCTATGAAAGAGTGGGTCTCGTGGAAGGGAGTGATGGGCGTTAACCTGGCAATTCTCCGTTACCGGGCCGCTGGGAGTTGGCGCGGAATTCCGCGTTTCTGGTCCGGCTGGCGGTTCGGCTGGTTGGAGGCCGCTTTTCTGGCCCTGGTTCTGCTGGCCCTGGGAATGCGGTTGTGGGAACTGAACGGTCGGGCCATGCACTATGACGAGGCGATTCACCTCCACTTCTCCTGGGTGCTGTATAGGCTGGAAGGTTTCATTCACTCGCCTTGGATGCACGGCCCCTTCCAGATTGAGCTTACGGCCCTGATGCTGGGCATTTTTGGCGACAGCGACTTCGCGGCCCGGCTGGGTTATGCCCTTTTCGGCGCGGCCCTGGTGGGGCTCCCCTACTTCTTTCGCCACTACCTGGGCCGGGCGGGTTCGTTGTGTTCATCGGTAATGCTGATGCTGTCTCCGGCCCTGCTCTATTTCAGCCGCTTTGGCCGCAACGACATAATAATGGTCTTTCTGGCCGTCCTGCTGTTGGTATTGATGTGGCGGTACGTCAACGAGAGCCGGGACCGCTACCTCTACCTGGCGTCGGCAGTATTGGCCGTGATGTTCGCCACCAAAGAGACGTCCTACTTCGTGGCGCTGATTTTCGGCGGAACGATGTTTGTGCTGGCCCTGCCCCAGTTGGTCCCTGGCGTCTTGGGCAGGGTCCGGTTTGATGGCCTCGCGGGTCCCGCCGGGTTCCTGATGCTGATGTTTACCCTCACCTTGCCCCAGGGCTCGTCGGCAATAGGCATCTTCCAGGACTACCTGGGGCTGGTGCTGGTCAACCCCGACCCGCTCACCGGACAGGCGGTCGCCAACCCCGACGGCACCCAGGGGCTGGTGGGCGGCCCCGCCTGGGCCGGGGTGATGGTTACGCTGCCCCTGGTCCCGACGTCGTGGTGGCTCCCCCCGGCCGCCCTGCTGCTAACGACGGGAGGCCTGTTCTTCCTGACCGGCAGGCCTCACCGTTCCCTGGGGCAGATGGTCCCCAGGATTGGGGTCCCCGTGGCGTCGGTCGTCGCCGTGTACCTGTCAATTTTTCGTCCCTTCAGCTTTTCAGTGGTGGGAGACAGCAGCCTGACCGCAGTCGACTTTGCCGTGGCGGGGGTGGTGGTAGTATTGGCCCTTGTCGCTCTGGTCTACTGGCGTTATTCCTGGCGCCGGGTGGTGCTCCTGCTGGGCCTGCCGGCCCTTCTGGCGACAGTCTTTTCGGCCTTATTCACACCCATTGTCAACGTGGATACCCTGGTAAACGGTTTGTTGCCCGCCGGCATCACCGTGGACGCCTCCGCCAACGTGATTCCGTTGAATTACCTGGTAGCCGCCGGTGTGCTCACCTTCACGTCGTTGCTTTCCGTTGCCATCGGCGTCGCTTGGCGCGGGGGCGTGTGGCTGGCCTGCGCCGCCATTTTTTACATAATCTGGGTGGCCCTTTACACCACCATTTTCACCAATTGGGCGGGCATCTTCAGCGGCGTGTGGCAGGGAATGGGGTACTGGCTAGCCCAACAGGACGTGGCCCGGGGCAACCAGCCCTGGTACTACTACCTGGTGGGAATTTCGGTCTACGAACTCTTGCCGGTGTTGGCCGGGGTCCTGGGGGCCATCTACTACCTGAGAAAGGGAGATATACTGGGGTTGGTCCTGGCGTTGTGGGCCGGAGCTAACCTGTTGGCCTACACAGTCGCCAGCGAGAAGATGCCCTGGTTGCTGGTGAACATCACCGTGCCCTTCATACTGCTGGGCGGAAGGGCCCTGGGCGACCTGGTGGAACGGGTCCCCTGGGGGCGAGTAGCCAGGAACGGGTCTGCGCTGCTCTTGGTGTTGGCGCCTTTGTCCGTCGCCATCGGTGTTTACTTGGTATGGGAATACGTGGACGTGGGCAGTCCCTTCGCCGCCTCCCAGTGGGGACTGCTGATGCTCTTCTGCGCTGCCTTGGTCTTGGCGGCCTACCTGGCGCGGCTGGCGCGGCCTCCCTCCGGAGCGGCGTTGGTAGCCCTGGGCCTGGCCGGGGCGCTCTTGGCCTTTGGGACATGGACGGCGTGGCGGGCCGCCTACACCTACGACGATTCCAACAAGGAGCTTCTGGTGTACGCCCAGGGGAGCGCCCATCTGCCGCAGACCTTTCAGCAGTTGGACCGCCAGGTCTTCCGGTCGCCGCCCCAGGGGGAAGCGGTCCGGGTCGACTATGACCTGTGGTTCCCCTTCCAATGGTATGTCAGGCACCAGGAAAAGCAGGGAACCCTGGCCTTCTCCTGCTTCAAGAAAGAGGGTGAGGAGGGCTGGCATTCTGGCTGCGTTCCGGCCAATGAAGCTCCCGAGGGCAGCGCCCTGCTGGTGGATGCCCGGCGCAGCGCCGTATCTTCGTCAACCCTGGGCGAACTGAACAAGGAAGGGCCGTTACGAAACCTGTTATGGTTCCCCGAGACCTACCGAAGACCCGGAGAGGACCGGGGAGCTGAGGAATTCGACGAGCAGCTGGTCAAAGACTTCCAGTTCTTCGGGGAGGCTGCGGCCAGTCGGGACAAGTGGCGGGCAGTCTTGGACTACGTCCTGTTGCGCAGAATGGAGAACGACTGGTTCGCTTCCGAGTACTATAGCTACTTGCCTTAGTTGCGTCGCACCCCGATAATGGTCGGGCTTGCTGCCAGGGTCTCCCCTAAAGGGTTCAACGGCTCTCGACGGCAATGGCCCTCTTATCTAGGGAATCGCTGGAAGGACTTAGTTTTTGTCATTCAATAGTTTCCGGGTTTGGTTGGGGCTGGGCGTTAGCCTCCTCTTGCTGCTGGTCCTGCTCTACAGGGTGGACCTCCGGGAAGTTTTGGCTTCCTTGAGGGAAGCCAATTACCTCTACGCTGCGCCGGCGATAGCCGTGTACTTCTTGGCGGTCTATTTCCGGGCGGTCCGCTGGCGTTACTTGTTGTCCGTGGTTGGCGAGTTTCCCGCCGCCCGACTGTACCCGGTGGTGGTCATCGGCTACATGGTCAACAACCTGCTCCCGGCCCGGGTCGGCGAGTTGGCCCGGGCCTACTATCTGTCCCAACGCGAAGAGGTGAGCGCCAGCACCGGCCTGGCGACCATTGCCGTGGAACGGGTCTACGACGGCTTGATGCTGCTGGCCTTCGTGGCCTTCAGCGCGCCGATACTGCTCCTGCTGGGGCACTTCGACCGCACCCACGACGCCTACCGCACCGGCGCCCTGGTCCTGGCTCCCATCGTCATGGCGATGTTCCTGGGAGCCCTGGCTGTCCTCACTTTCGCTTCGTCGCCCAGGTTTCTTCGGGTCGTTGGTTGGGCCATCGGGCTGGCTCCGCCACGGTTCCGGCCCCGGGCCCAGGAACTGGTCAGCCGTTTTATCGACGGCCTGAGTGTCCTCCGTTCCCCGCGACGGCAGTTGGCGGTGTTTCTCAAGTCCCTGCCGGTGTGGCTGGTGGAATGCGTCGTGTATATCCTGGTGGGCTACTCCTTCGGGATCCACCATTACTTCGATTCCTTTGGGGTATTGCTGCTGGTGATGCTGTTGCTGACGGCAACCTCCAACCTGGCCGCCGCATTGCCCGCCAGCGTAGGGGGCATCGGACCCTTCGAGGTGGCGGCCCAGCAGACCCTGGTAATCCTTGGAGTGGGGGCTACGTTGGGCGCGGTGTATGCGGGTTTTCTGCACCTGGTTGCCCTCTGGCTGCCGGTAAATCTGCTGGGCCTGGCCCTGCTGTGGCGGCAACACTTGTCCTTCGGGCGGCTGGTAAGCCTGCGCAGAGAGGCCGACCATGAGCCCCCGGCCGGATACGGCAGGGCGATTCCGCAGCCCAACGAAGAAACTCCGTGAGGGTGGGAATCGTCGGTGGCGGGGCCGCCGGGCTGGCAGCCGCTTACGAACTGACCAAGAGGGGGCATTACGCCGAGGTGTTCGAGCAGGCCCCCTTCCTGGGGGGGCAGGCGTCCACGTTTGAAGTGGGCGGCGGCCATTTGGAGCGGGGCTACCACCACCTCTTCGTCAGCGACACCGACATGGTGGAATTAGTCCACGAGCTGGGCTTGGGGGATAAACTCGCCTGGCTGGAATCCAAGGTCGGTCTCTTCCACGACGGGAAGATTTGGGACTTTTCCACCCCCCTGGACCTGCTTCGCTTCTCTCCCTTGACTCTGGCCCAGAGGCTGCGGCTGGGGTTCTGGACTTACATTCTGCAGAAGACCCGGAACTGGCGGAAGTTCGAGGGGGTTACGGCTACCGAGTGGCTGAGCCAACATATGGGCGAGGCGGCTTACCGGGTAATCTGGGAACCGATGCTGCGGGGCAAGTTCGGCGAGTACTACGACCAGGTGAGCATGACCTGGCTGTGGGGCAAGATTTACCTGCGGGTGGCTTCCCGGGGAAAGGGTATGCAGAAGGAGCGGTTGGGCTATCCCCTGGGCAGCTTCGGTGAGGTCTTTGACTTATTGGGCCAGCGAATCGGCGACCAGGGGGGCGAGGTGCACATCTCCGCCAGGGTCAACCGGGTGGTGGTCGAAGACGATGCGGCGGCAGGGCTGGAGGTGGAACTGCCGGGACAGCGGGCGGAGACCAGGGCCTACGACGCCGTAATCGCCACCACTCCTTCCTATGTTTTCACCCGGCTGGCGCCCCCTCTACCCCAGGAGTACCAGGATAGGCTTACTAATGTTCGTTACCTGTCGGCGGTCCTGCTCATCCTGGTTCTGGACCGCCCGTTGTCTTCCAAGTACTGGCTCAACGTGGCCGACCGCAACCTGCCCTTTGTCGGCATCATCGAGCACACCAATATGATAGACCGCTCCCTTTACGGGGGTAAGCACATCGTGTACCTGACCAACTACCCCAGCCGGGACAGCGAGTTGTACCAGAAAAGCGGTGAGGAACTGCTGCGGGAATTTGCCCCTCATCTGCAAAAGATAAACCCGGACTTTCAGCTTTCCTGGGTTGAGGAGTTCTTTCACCACCGGGTGGACGGCGCCCAACCCATAATAGGGGTCAACTACAGCCAGCGAATCCCCGACCACCGGACTCCCATCAAGAGCCTGTACCTGGCCAACACGACCCAGATATACCCCGAGGACCGCGGCACCAACTACTCGGTGCGGATGGGCCGGCAGGTGGCCCGAATGGTCCTGGAAGATTTTGCCCCAACTGCGTCGGAGTAACGTTCCCCCGCTGGGACCACTTCGGGGCGACGAACCTTCTCCGTAAGCGCCACTCCCGTCAACGATCCGTCATTCCCGCGAAGGCGGGAATCCATTGGCGCGAGTTGGCAGATGCACCCGTTATCTCGGACATTCATGCGTCATGTGTGGTACTTGAGGGCTGCGCCGGTGTGCAGTGTTGTCGCCTTTTTGATACACCCTCGCTCACCCCGAGCTTGTCGAAGGGCCGTCCGTGGTTCGACAAGCTCACCATGAGCGGGTCAAACCACCATCATTCCCGCGAGGGCAGGAATCCAGGGGCGGTTGGGGAAAGGCGGCCTCCCTATCGGGGGAGTTGGTCTCAACCAGGAGAATTGAATTGTCCTGGGCCTTCCCGACTCCCAGATGCAGCCCGTTTTTCCCTATGTTAAACTGGGCTTCTGGTACCTGCCACATCCGAGTTTCTGTCTGAGGAGTAAGCGTTTATGTATTTCGATTCTAGGCGTTCCACGGTGCTGGCGACCAAGGGAATGGTGGCTACCAGCCAGCCCCTGGGCGCAATGGCCGGCTTGCGTGTACTGATGGAAGGCGGCAATGCCGTGGACGCGGCGGTGGCTACGGCGGCGGCCCTCAACGTGGTGGAGCCCGTGTCCACCGGCGTTGGAGGCGACATGTTTGCCCTGGTCTGGAACGCCAAGGAAAAAAAGATGCACGCCCTCAACGGCAGCGGTTGGGCCCCGGCGGCGGCCTCAATCCAGGAGCTGCGGGACAAGGGATACAATCGAATGCCCGACTTCGGCGTCTACTCCGTTTCAGTGCCCGGGACTGTCCACGGCTGGGAGACCATCCTGGACGCCCACGGGACCATGCCCCTGTCCCAGGTGCTACAGCCGGCCATTCAGTACGCCGAGGACGGTTACCCGGTTTCTGACGTTATCGCTCATCAGTGGCAGCAGCAGGTGGAGAAGCTGTCCCAACTGCCTTCGGGCCAGGAGTTCTTGATTAACGGTCGGGCCCCGGCCCACGGCGAGTTGATTCGCCTCCCCACCCTGGCCGGTACCCTGCGTACCGTGGCGGAGGGAGGTTCGGAAGCGTTTTACAAGGGGCAGATTGGGGAGAAGATGGCGGCCTTCATCCAGGAACATGGCGGTTGGCTCTCCGCTGGCGACCTGTCCGGCTACACCTCCAATTGGGACGACCCCATCTCCACCGATTACCGGGGTGTAAAGTGCTGGGAGTGCCCGCCCAACGGCCAGGGAATTGTCGCATTGGAAGCTCTGAACATCGTCGAAGACTTTGACCTGAAGGGCATGGGCGCTCAGTCCGCCGACGCCTACCATCACCTTATAGAAGCTATCCGGGTGTCCTTCGCCGACGCCTTCCAGTACGTGGCCGACCCGCGCAAAGCCTCGGTGCCCATTTCCCAGCTAACTTCTAAAGAGTACGCCGCGGAACGCCGGAAGCTGATAAGCCCCACCCGGGCTATGAAGACCGTCCCCTACGGGCAGGTCGCCGCCGGGAGCGACACGGTGTACATCAGTTGCGTCGATGGGGAGGGAAACGCCTGTTCGTTCATCAACAGCGTATTCGCCAACTTCGGCACCGGCCTGGTGGTGCCCGGCACCGGCATAGTGTTGCACAACCGGGCTTCCCTGTTCTCCCTGGACCCGGAGCATCCCAACGCCCTGGCGCCGGGCAAGCGCCCCTACCACACCATAATTCCGGCAATGGCAACCATCGACGATGAACTGTACCTGTGCTACGGAGTGATGGGGTCGTTCATGCAGCCCCAGGGACACCTACAGGTCATCACCAACATGGTGGACTTTGGCATGGATACCCAGGAGGCCCTCAACGCCCTGCGTTTCTTGGTGTCGGGGGACTCGGTGACCCTGGAGGAAGGAACTCCGCCGGGCGTGGTGCGGGACCTTCAGGCAAGAGGGCACGACGTCAGCCTGATGTACGGCTACCAGCGGGGCAGCGCCGGAGGGATGGGCGGCGCCCAGACCATCGAGCGAGACCCGGAATCGGGAGTGCTGAAAGGCGCGTCCGAGCCCCGGAAGGACGGCTGCGCTGTGGGCTGGTAATAGGCCCAGGGCTAGATTTCTTGGGGCTGAAGGCCCGAATAATACAGAGGCTACCCGCCGCTACGACTGTCCCCCGCTGCAGTTAATCACCTGTCCGGTTATGAAAGAAGCGTCGTCGGAGGCCAGGAAAGCGATGGCGGCGGCTTGTTCCTCGGGAAGCCCCGACCGCTTGATGGCCTGCTGGTTGCGGATGTCTTCGCCCATTTGCCGCCGGTACAGGGCCGCGTCTTCAGAGTCATCCTCCGGCGCCATTTCCCCGGGCCGAATTTGCAGCCGCGATGTTATGCGGTCGGGCACCGCCGTCCCTCCCGGGGATACGGTGTTGACTCGAATGCCGTAACTGCCGTACTCCATGGCCAGCACCTTGGTCAGGGCGAAGATGCCCCCTTTGCCCACCGCGTAGGGCAGCCGGTGCAACCCCCGGGGGGACTGGGATCCCAGGTTGACGATGGAGCCGGACTGTTGGGCCATCATTATGGGCAAGACGGCCAGGCAACACCACATGGTGGGGTACAGCGTCCGCTCCAACTCCAGGTTGACCTGCTCCTCGGTGGTGTACCTGTGGTATGGCTGGACCCAGATGGTGCCGCCCAAGTTGTTTACCAGCACGTCGATGCGACCGTAGGTCTCCACCACTTGGCTCATCAACGCCTGCGCTCCGGCGAAGGTGCCGACGTCGGCCAGGGCCTTCATGGCTTCGGCCCCATGTTCGATAAGCTCGTTGACCGTCCTGGTGGCGCTTTCATCAACCCGTTCCGCCACCACGACTGTTCCTCCTTCCTCGGCCAGACGGCGGGCCGTGGCCCGGCCAATGCCCTAGCCAGCCCCGGTGACGATGCACACCTTGCCTTGTAGTCGGCGGCCTCCCGCCGCCCTGAGGTCCAGTCCACCAGTCATATCATCCCCTCTGGTTGGTCCAAGGTCAGGTCCGTTGCGCTTTACTCTTAGCCACTGAAACGCCTTGACTTCCCCCTAGGCTAACGCGCCGAAGGAAAATTGGGCGTCCGCTTATTCTGCACGGCATCCAGGCCCTCCTTAATGTCCGGGCCGAAGAAGCCGAGCATCTCCGCCGCCAACGAGAAGTCGAAGGAAGTGTGGGCTCCCAGCCGCAGCCACTGGTTTAAGGCCCGCTTGGTAAACCGGATGGCCGGTTGGGGACCGGAGGCCAGGCGCTGGGCGACTTCCATTGCCCGGGGCATCAGCTCATCGTGGGGCACCGCCAGGCTGACCAAACCGATGCGCTCGGCCTCTTTCCCATCCAGGAAATCGCAGGTCAGCAGGTAATACTTGGCCTTGGCCATACCGCAGAGCAGGGGCCAGATGGCGGCGGCGTGGTCACCGGCGGCGACTCCCAGTCGAATGTGACCGTCGGTGATCCGGGCGTTTTCCGAAGCGATGGAAATGTCGGCCAGGAGGGCCACTGCCAGACCTGCGCCCACGGCCACGCCGTTGATGGCCGAGATTACCGGCTTGTCCAGGTTTATCATGTTGTGGACAATGTCGCCGGCCTCCTTCATATTACTGGCGACCACTTCCGGGTTGCCGATGGCCTGTTCGATCATCTCGAAATCGCCGCCGGCGGAGAAGGCGTTCCCCGCGCCCGTAATCACCGCCACCCGCACCTCCGGGTCGTCCCCCAGGTCCCGCCAGATGCGGCTCAACTCGTTGTGCAACTGGAAGTCGGTGGCGTTCAGGACCTCGGGACGGTTCATGGTCAGGAGGGCGATGCCGTCCTTCCGTTCAATCTCCAGTCGTTGGTAGCTACTGTAGTCAACCATACAATCCTCAGTGTCCCGTCGTGGGACTCATACTTCTACCAGATGACCTGGGTTTCTTCCAGGGCCCTGACCTCCTCCGCCGGCAGCCCCAACAGCCCGTGGAAAACTTCAAGGTTGTGTTCGCCCAGGTCCGGTGTCCAGCCATCGATACGGGCCGGAGTTTGGGAGAACTGCCAAGGCGGGGCTACAGCGCGCTGGCTCCCCTTTTCCGGGTGCTCCACCGCGGGGAAGGCTTCCCGCGACGCCAAATGCGGGTCTTCCATCAGCCGGTCTGCCGAGAGGGATGGAAAGGCTGCCACGCCCTGGGCCTGCAACAGCTCCGTCACTTGGCCCGAAGGATGCTGGCGGGTCCAGGCCTCCAGGTGCTGGTCCAACGACTCCCGATTAAGCCACCGCTGGTAAGCGTCGCCGAAGGTGGGGCTGCCCGCCCACGCAGGGTCTCCCAGGGCCCGCCGTAACCCTTGCCATTCCTCTTCGCTGCCGACGGCGACGCTGACCCAATCGTCTTCGCCCAGGCAGCGGTAGACCCCGTGGGGAGACATGGCGTCATCGCTGTTGCCCTGGCGGTATCCTTCCCGCCCGTTCATGGCGTAGTCCAACAGGGTCGGCCCCATGAAGGACGTGGCGATGTCCCTGACCGACACGTCGGCTTGTTGCCCCAATCTCTCGCCAGAAGACCGCGGGCTGGCGCAGAGGGCGGCGACGGCCACCAGGGCGGCCATCATCCCGCCAGTGTGGTCCATTGCGTGGCGTAACTCCACCGGAGGGCCGTCCGGATACCCGGTCAGGTGTCCCAACCCACCCAGGGCGGCGAACATGGGGGCGTACCCGGCATAGCGGCTCTCCGGCCCCGTCTGTCCGTTGGAGGAGAGGGAGACCATGATGATGTCCGGCTTCACTTCCCGTAACTGAGGATAGCCAAGACCCAGGCGGGCCATCACCCCGGGTCGGAAGTTCTCCAACACCAGGTCGCTGACCCGCACCAGGTCCAGGGCCAGTTCCAACGCCCGGGGTTCCTTGAGATTGAGGGTAACGGAGCGTTTGTTGGCGTTGACCTGCTCGAAACTGGAAGGGGGCTTGCCGTACATGGTATGGGGCCGACGGGTAATGTCCAGGCGAGCCGCGCTCTCCACCTTGATGACCTCGGCCCCCAGGGATGCCAGGGTCATACCGGCGAAGGGGCCGGCGGCATGCACCGAGAAATCGGCCACCCGGACTCCTCCCAACGGCCCGGCGGTTGTTGTTTCACCATTCATTAAATAACTCCCGCCCGGGCCAAGTCCACAATGTCCTCGGGAGAATAGCCCAACTGGCCGTAAATTTCCTGGTTGTGTTCCCCCAGCAGGGGGGCGCGTGTCACCCGCTCCGGTGTTTCAGTCAGGTGAAAGGGAAGCCCGGCGTAATCAAGAGTCCCTGCTGCCGGGTGGTCGATGGGAAGGTAGAACCCCCTTTCCCGCTGCTGGGGGCTGTGGAAGACCTCGGCAGGAGTGTAGTAGGGGGAAATGGGTACGCCTTGGGCCTGGCCCTGGTGGTAGAGCCATTCCTTGGGGTGTTGGCTGAACCATTCCCGCAGGCGCTCGTTGATTGCTGGGCCGTACTTTGCTGGCTCCTGGAACTTCTCTGGGGTTGCCCAGTCGGGGTTGCCCAGGAAGGCGGCCAGGCTCTCCCATTGGCGACTTTCCAGGGTGAGCAGCTCGACGTACCCGTCCTGGGCGGGCAATACCCCTCCTACCCGGAAGAAGCGGGCAAAGCGGTCCTCCACCACTCCCTCCGCCTCCAACCGTTGAATGGGCACGTAGCCCACGGCAAGTTGGGCCTGCTGCGAAGAGCAGTCTATTTCCTGGCCGGGCGCCCCGTTCATCCTGGCGTAAACCGCCGCGATTACTCCCACGGCAGCGGTCAGCCCTCCCTGGTAGGAGCCCATCTGACTCCCGGCGACTATGGGGGCGCGGTCGGGGAAAGTGTCCAGGGCTAGGCCGTTGGGCAGCAGGTAGCCCTCTCCGCCGGCGTGAAAGACGTTGATGTCGTAGGCCCGGTAGGCGGCGTAGGGTCCGGTACTGCCGTAGGGGGTCAGGGCGGCGGCAATCAGGTCGGGGTTGGCGGCCAGCAGGGTTTCCGAGTCGAGTCCCAAGGATTCCGCCAGGGACGGGGGTTTGTCGTGGATGACCACGTCCGCCCGCTGGGCCAACTCACCCAACAATATCCGGCCCTGGGTGTCTGACAGGTTGAGGGTGATTCCCCGCTTGCCGGTATTGAGGTAGAGGAAAGCGCCGCCGCGTTCCGGGTGGGGGACGTCTCCAGGGAAGGGGCCGCTGCGCCGCGAGGGGTCTCCCTGGGGCGGAGTCTCAATCTTGATCACCTTGGCCCCCAGGGCGGCCAGCAGCTTCCCGCAGTAGGGCCCGGCCACCATGTCGGCTATTTCCAGTACCCTCAGTCCGGCCAGGGCTTGAGATGTCTGGTCCAATGGTTGGTGGCTGGGTGGCGATTCTTTGCCATTCATCATGATATGCCGGAGCGTGGCTGTTGGTAGATTTCCAGAACTGATAGAAGGTAGGGTGGATGGTCCTCCACTTCGTCTGGCACTTTCTCCAACCTTTGGCTGACCGGGTTGACCCGAAAGCGCAAGTTCTCCAGGAGTTCATACCCGATGATGGGAATGGGAGCGGGCATCACCCAGGCGGTGAAACCCTCGTTTTCGACCATCCCTATGGCGGTGTAGGTGTCCAGTTCAACCACTCTCGTTGCGGTCATAAAGCGGCGTTTGCCGTTGGGTACTGGGATTAGACCCAACTTTTGTATTTCGGCTATCGGCAGCCCCACAAATGATGCCCCGGTGTCCACCAAGAAGTCGTACTCTTTGGAAGTCAGGGGGCCGTTGATAGTGGCGGTTGCCAGGGTTCGTCCCATATTTTCCCTCAATGTCTGATTTTATTCGGCCAAGCGCATGGTGGCGGTGGCTGGAAGTTGGAACAGGTCGCTGCGGAGCAGACGGGTGGAGAAAAACAGCACCTCCAGGTTTTCAACCTCCTCGGTTTCGGGGTTGAGCCTGGCGATAATCTCATCGTCAAGCTCTTCCGATTCCTCAGGGCGATTGCATATTGGATGGCAAGTGACCCGTCATTCCCGCGAAGGCGGGAATCCAGCCTCCCGATTCAACAGTACCGTCGAATGTTGGGACGTTCGCCAGATATGGGTTACGACCCGGTTCTGCAAGAGCGCTGCCTTTTCGGCGGAGCGACGGTAATCCCGTTGTCAGTATGCGATTGCCCTGCCCGATTCCTGCTCCGGGTAGGGAGAACACTTGTCAATGTGTAGAATGTCTGCTTGGCGGTCGTACCTGAAGGTTAACTTTGGTTCCATTCCGTTTCTCCAGTACATTCTAACTCGCCCTCCAGATAGGGACAGAGGGAAAAGTTACGCTGGTCCACATCTAGCTATGTCGTCTGGTTGGCCCCTTACACCGGCAGTATCGGCGGGGTGTTCTCATCCCTGGGCGCGTCGCGCAGGTTCAGGCCGCTGCCGTCGGTGAACCAGGGAATCTTGGGATCGCGGGAAGGCAGCATGACGGTGGCGAAGCCGGGAGCGGTGATTTCCCCCCGCTGGTTCTCCGCCCAGATTTCCAAGTCCACCAGGGGAGCGCCGTCGTGGACGTACTTGCGAATAACCCTTCCCTTGCACCACTGGGTATCCCCGTAGACGTTGAAACGCCGGCACTCCACCCGCAGCCGTTTCAGGAAAGCGTCATCACCCATCCAGTTGGTCAGAAGGGTGCCCATCCACGATACCCTCTGGGGGCCGTAGTCGTAGGCGCCGGGTACTCCCACCGCCTCGGCCACCGAGTCGCGCAGATGGCCGATGCCGGTGTACTCCAGACCGCCGCCCGACTCCGGGTTGCGGAAGAAGTGGTCCGGGTGGCGCAATGCTTCCCGCAGCAGCACGCCGTGGGCGCTGGAACGTCCGGTGCCCACCAGGAAGGCGCTGACGTCCTGCAGCGACAGAGGACCGCGAACAATGGGAGTTATTTCCTCACCGATTTGGGTATCTTCCCAGTAGCGGGGGTGCCCGCCCCGGGCGGTCTCGTCCAACACCTGCTGATCAATGGCCGCCAATTCATCATCCGTGTACTGATGCCGCTTGGGAACGTCGGCGTACTTGCCCAGATCCCGGGATGCCTGGCGCTGGTGGCGGGTGCACCAACCCACCACCCGGGCGACCAGTTCGTCGCGCTGGTTGGTGTAGATGGTCTCAACATACTGAATGACCAGGCGGCCCGAGTATTGGCTCTGCTTCTCCTGGACGTCCAAGACCCGTTCCACGCAGTTGACGGCGTCCCCCGGGCGCATTACCCGGAAGAACTCCCAGTCGTTGCCAGCGAAGAAGCCGTGCACCCCTGGCAGCCCCCAGCGGGTGCGGCCGGACCAGTGGTGGATGTAGGGAGCGCAGGGGTGGGAGATGACCGAGCCGTACTTAGTGTAGGAGGAGTACTCCAGGTCGCGGAACAGGGGGTTGCTGTCGCCGATGCCGTTGACGAAGTTAATGAGGGCCCCCAGGGAGGCGTCCCGGACGAACTGCTCGGTACGCAGCCGCATACCAATCATGGCCTTGGCCCGGGCCAGGGCCTCGTCGGAGATACCCCCGGCCTCGGGAAGGGTCTCGACTACCTGCTGCTGTTGGTCTGATTGTGTCATTGTCGCCGTCCTAATTGCTAATTGGTTGCCGGTTCCTCAAATACACCGATGATTAAGATAAGCGCTACAAACGTCATTTCAATGGACATCAATAATATTGGACCCTCTGCCACATTTCTGCCGGTCACGTTGTCATCCTGCATTACAATTACCGCTACTGACGCCAGTACGGTCGCGTAGGATACCAGCGCCATAGATCCGCAACCCAGCTTGGTTCTGGCCAGTATGCCACTGAGCCCGGGCTCGAAAAGGATTTGACCAGTGCTAAATTCGGCCCCGAAAAGCCCGAAGCCGATGGCCGCAGTCGCTATAGCCAGAATCGTGAGCGCTTGGTTCTGGTGGTTAGAGTGGGGGGTCATAAAGCCGCATCATCGCTATGGGACTGTTTCTCGCGGTGCTGCCTGCGGTTCTGGCGGATGCCGGATTTTATACGCATCAAGCCAAGGGTCACTGCCGAAGCGCCAACTAACAACGCCAGCCAAAGGTTTCCTGCCTGGGGCAGTTTGGCTATTGCCATTGCTATGTGAACGGTTATGGTCACACTTCCCACTACGACAAAAATGTCGAAGAGGCCCCATGTTGACAGCAAGTAGCTATCTTTGCGTATCTTCAATTTCGCAATTTTCATAAGCGCCACCTTTGGGAATGTTGCGTAGTCCGGCGCTATGGCTGGGCTGGGCAACCTTAGCTAATACACCACCTGCCGCTCTTTCAACTCGGACAATTCCGCTTCGCTCAAACCCAGCATACCACACAGCACCTGCTGGTTGTGTTCCCCCATCAGGGGGGCGTGGCGGCGGATGGCCGAAGGGGTCTGGCTCAGGTTCCACATTAGATTGAAGATGGGCTCGGCCCCCAGGGCCGGGTGGTCGATGTCCTGGTACAGGCCCCGCTCCCGGAAATGGGGGTTGAACAACCGTTCCTCGGCGCCCATCACCGGCATGGCGGCTACGCCCTGGGCCTGCAACAGCTCGGCAATGTCCTCCGCCGTTCCGGTGGCCGTCCACTGGCCAAGGAGCCGGTCCAACTGTTGGCGGTTCTTCAGCCGCTGGTACTTGCTGGCGAACTCCGAAGCCTGGGCCCAGTCTGGGCTGCCCATAGCTTCTTTCAGGGATTGCCATTCCGCTTCGGTGGATACGGCGATGGATACCCAGCGGTCTTCTCCCTGGCAGGGGTAGTTCCCGTAGGGGGCCAGGGTGGGGTCGAAATTGCCCCGAGGTCCCAATACCCGGCCCGCCATGACGTATTCCATGAGGCCCACTCCCTGGGTGACCACAGTGGCCCGCAGCATGGACAGGTCGATGTATTGGCCCTGGCCTGTACGTTTGCGCTGGTACAGGGCCGCCGCGATGGCGAACACGGTGTGCAACGCCCCGCAAATATCGCCGTAGGCGTGTTTCAGTCCCAGGGGACGCTCCCCCTCATAGCCCTGGGTGCTGTCCAGGCCGGCCAGCGCCCCGATGGAAGGAGCGTAAGCCCGCAGGTCCCGTAGCGGCCCGCTCTGCCCGGTGGAGGAAATGGAGGCCATGATGATGTCTGGCCTGATGCGGCTCAGTTCCTGGTACCCCAGCCCCAAGCGTTCCATGACTCCGGGGGAGAAATTCTCGATTACCACGTCACTATGTTCCACCAGTCGTTTTGCCAGGGCCACCGCCTCGGTCTGGCCGATGTTCAGGGTGACGCTGAGCTTGTTGCGGTTGACGTTGTGGAACATGGGGTTCTGTTCCGGGTCCGGCTGGTCGCCGACGATAGGCCGTCCCATGCGCATGTAGTCCAGGCGCTGGCGGGTCTCCACCTTGATGACCTCGGCCCCCATGTCGGCCAGTACCATGCCGGGTATGGCCCCGGCCAATACCCAGCCAAAGTCCAGCACTCGGTAGCCGTGCAACGGGCCGGAGCCCTCGGGTATGCGATTCATGGCGTTTCCGTCCTCATCTACCTATTGAGCCACCTGGTCGGCGTTCCCAGCGCGGTGAAATAAGGGCCGAGGCTCCGGTCAGATTATGCCCGTCTGGTACAGCTTTACCAGTTGCTCTTTGGTATACCCCAGTCCGTCGCACAGGACATCCTCGTTGTGTTGGCCCAGGTAGGGAGCGGGGCGGGACGGCTGCTCCGATGCCCCCGGCAGGGTATAAGGAGGACCGGGGTAGGTAATGGTCCCGGTATCGTCCCTCGGGATGTCCACAAACAGCCCGGCCAGGCTGGGATCGTGCTGCACCTCCTCGTAGGTGCGTACCGGCGCTAGGGGTATCCGGTGTTCCAGGGCCAACTCCAACAGTTCCGCCTTGGTGTAGTCCTTCAGCCAGGCTTCCAAGTAACCGTCCAACTCATCGGCGTAAAGGTTGTTCATTTCAGTACGGTTGCGGAACCTGGGTTCTCGGGACCACTCTGGGTTGCCCATAAGTTCCAGGATTTGCCGCCATTGGCGTCCCTCGGGGGAGCCGACGAAGATGTAGCCGTCCTTGCAACGCAGAATGCAGTTGGGGTAGGGAAAGTCCAGGGCGTGGTGATCGGTGCGGCGGGTGACTCGCCACTGGTAGACGGCCATCAGCGCCTCCGGGCCGTTGTACACCCCGGCCATGCTCTCCACCTCGGCGATGTCGATGTGCTGGCCAGAGCCTACTCCTTCCACCGCCAGCAATGCCATGACAATGGACGATGCGGCGGCCATGCCGGCGAAGTAGCCCACTTCCGGCGTCCCGAAGGTCAGCGGCTCCCGATCGGCGGAACCCAGCCCCTCGCTGATGCCCCCGGCGGCGGCCAGGTTGATGTCGTAAGCCTTGTAGTTGCGGTAGGGGCCGGTTAGACCGAAGGGGGTTATGGAGGCCATCACCAGGTCGGGGTTGTGCTGGCGCAGGGCCTCGTAGTCGAGCCCCAGTTGATCCATCCGCTGGCCCGAGTAGTTATGTACCAGCGCGTCCGAACCAGCTACCAAGTCGTGCAGGATGCTCTGGCCGGTAGGCGTTTCCAGGTTAACGGTTATGCTTCGTTTGTCGGAGTTGAGGTAAAGGAACAAGCCGCTGCGTTCCGGGTGGGGGTCATCGTTCAGGAAGGGACCATACCGCCGGGAGGCATCGCCGGTCCCGGGCGGTTCGATCTTGGTAACTTCCGCCCCCATATTGGCCAGCAGCTTGCCGCAGTAGGGGGCGGAGATAAAATCCCCCAGTTCCAGCACTCTCAGTCCTTCCAGCAGGGAGTAGCTCACGTCCGGGCCTCGCACATTTTGGTGGGTGAATCAGCCGGCCTAACTAGGGTGCGGTGGTTTCCGATTCCAGGATGCCCCATTCTTTGACCATTGCCAGCATGGCCCGGGCGGTCTCCTCGTGGGCCACGTCCACCATGTCCCCGGCGTAGGTTACGGCGGCGCTGCCCTCCTGTCTACGGCTTTTCATGGCTTCCAACAGTCCCTGCCAGTGGGCTATCTCCTCCCGGGAGGGGGTGAACACCTCGTTGACCACCGGCACGTGGGACGGGTGGATGAGGTGCATTCCAGTGTAGCCCAGTTGCTTCAACTGGGTTGCCAGAGTACGTAAGCCGTCCAGGTTGTGGATGTCCATCCAGCCGCCGCTGAGGGGATATTGGATCCCGGCGGAGCGGGAGTCCACCAGCACCTTCGACTTGATGAACAGGGTCTCGGCGCCCTCCAGGGTCCACTGGAATCCCACCGAGCGGGCGGTGTCGCCACCCTTGCCGCCGCTGCCGCCCATGTGGGCCACCCGGTCTGAGGCGGTGGCAATTTCGTAGGCGGAGCGGATGCCCTGGGCAGTTTCCAGGGAAGGGTCGATGCAGATGCTGCCGATTTCCATGCCCGCCTTCTGCTCGAAGAACTTGAGCAGAATGTCCACCTCCACCACGTCCTTGGGCTCTTGGACCTTGGGGAGCAGAATCCCGTAAATCTGGGGGCAGGTGACGGCTTCCAGGTCGAGTCCGGTGAGACCGGTTTCCAGGCGGTTGACCCGAACAAAGAGGGTCTGGCCGGCGCTGCCCAACTCCTCCGCCATCTTTCTTACCAGCGCCCGGGCCTCGGCTTTGCCGGCATCGGGCACCGAGTCTTCCAAGTCCAGGATCAGGGCGTCGGCGCCGTATTGGGGAGCCTTGCGCATCCAGTCCTCTTTATTGCCGGGAACGAACATCACCGAGCGTAGGGGCTTGCCCTTGAATCGCATGGTTCCACCTCCTCGGCTCTTCTCAATTCAAGATACCATGTCAGCGGAGGCAGCGTCGTATTGCTGATACGTGAATGAGTTCCTAAACTCCGCTCCCCCACCCTTCTGGATTCCCGCCTTCGCGGGAAAGACGATGGGAAAGTTACCTGTCTAGTGATTCATTCACCTATCAGTAGCAACGGGGGCTGCCCAAGTCAAAGTCGCAGCGGTTGGCCGCTTTTCGCTTCCAGGACCACCGGCGCTTGCCACCGTTCAGGGTAGCGCCGAGAAATGGGGGGACGGATACGAAACCCGTCCCCCCATTCCAGCCAACAAGCTGCGGCAGCTTTGGCGCAGCTTGCAGCCAAGCTCAGCGGCTTAGCTTCCACGTTTCAATGGTCAGTCTAGCGACCGGGTTACGCCAGTCGTGCATGGCGGGGGTCAGTCCGCCGCCGCCGTGGATGCCAGCGTGGACGTGGACAAAGCCCTCGGACTCCGCCGGATCCTCGACATGGTTGCCGCAGGGCGGGCCTGGAATATAGTCGCAGTTCTCGGTGTTCGCTTCGCTGCCGGAGTCATAGGCGGTCAGGTAGATGGTGCGTGACTTGGAGAGGTCGATACCGTTGGCGCCGATGAAGGCGTCGTTGGTGGACACCAACATACTGACCAAGGAAAGATACTGTTTGTTGTCGTTGACATCGAAGTTGGCGGTAACAGTCTTGCCGGGGGGTATGACCTTAGCATCGCCAAGGGTTGCTACCATGACTTCGGCCACGTTGTTATTCGCTTTTGGATCCCATGCTTCCAGCAGGCCGTTGGCGTAGGCATCCTCCGCCATAGCCGCCAGGGCGTCGCTGGCGGGTTGCCCCAGGGCGTAGAGAGACCCGGCGTTGTGGTCGTGCCTGGCCATGAATACCGGGGACATTATCTGCCCGCGCGTCAGGTTGGTGATGGATACTTCAGCCTTCATTTGGCTGCCGTCGCTGCGACCATCACCGGCCGCGCTGAGCATTCCAACGGTTCCAACGGCCAGCAGCGCCAGCACCGCCATAAGCCCGGCCAAGCCGAGGATTGGCTTTTTTCTCATTTGAGTTACCTCTTGAAATGGATGTGTATTGGATAACCTGATGGGGTTGCGTGTCGCCTTTTGACCGTTTGGGATGGTACAGCCTGAATTATGGCGTGTCAATGCGAGCTGCCGCCTGCACCGTTGGCGGTAGCCCACGGGACTGGCCGCCGGAATAGCACCGCCAGCGAGACCCCGGTAATAGCTCCCACCACCGCGCCGATTACCAGGCCGAACTCCGGTCCCCCATAGATTATACGCCCGGTGGGTAAGAAAGAAGGAAACAAATAGGCCCCGTAGACTCCCAGGGAGTAACCGGCGATGTTGGCCCAAATCCACCATCCGGCCCGGGGGATCCAATGGCTCAATATGGCCCACTGGGACAAGCCTACCCCCAGACCAATCACCGCTCCCAGGCCCATAAAGGCCGGACCCAATCCCACCGCCTGCAGGATTACCTCCCCCATCACGAAGCTGGCGGCGGAGCCGAGAACCGCCCCGAGAAGGGTGAAGGGGACCCACCACAGGGCCTGCCGGGCGCGCCTACGCAGCAACGCCCACTGGAGCAGGCCGATAGCCAGGCCTCCGATGCTCCAACCCCACATTACGCTATCGCCCAGGGCGAACCCCACGGGGAAGGCCACGGAATAGCCGATTGTACAGGCCAGCCCCCACCAGATGGCGAAGGGCCAATGGGCGGCAGAAGGTCCGGTTTTCACGCAACGCTTCGCGGCTGGACTGCCCGGTGTGCCGGGAGATGGGTTAGTCCATCCAGCCTGGGCCGGTGACGCCTGAATCTCGGTTGCTGGCTTCCCGTCATCGAAGATGTCTGTCCTTGTTGAATGGTGACCCCGAAATGTCCCAGCGCCGGTGGAGCGGACCTACACTACCCCCTGCTCCTGGAGTCCATCCAACTCGGTGTCGCTCAGCCTCAGCAGCTTACCGTATATGTCCCGGTTGTGCATCCCCAGGGTCGGAGCCCCGGGCAGGTCGGGCAGGGGGCCGTCGGAGAAGATGACGGGAAAGCCGGAGGAGATGCCGGGCACCGGCTCGCCCATGCCCGCGTGGCGCATGGGCAGTAGACTGCCGCGACGGTAGAAATGATCGTCGGCCATCACTTCCGCCACGTCCCGCACCGGGCCGCAGGGCACGTCGGCCTTTTCCAAGCATTCCAGAGCCTGCTGGCGGGTGAGGCCGCCGATGCGCTCTTGTATCTCTCTGCGGGCCGCATCCACGTTGATGGTGCGATTCTGGTAGCTGTTGAACCGGGGGTCCTCCAACAGCTCCGGCGCTTCCAGGGCCACGGTCAGCCGCCGCCACTGGTCGTCGCTGGCGGCGGTGAGAATTATGTCGGCGTCCTGGGTGTGGTAGAGGCCGGTAGGCCCGCTGCGGCTGATGTTTCCCGTCCGCAGGGGCGTCCCGCTCTCCACGTCCTCTTCCAGGTTCTCCATGAACATCAGCGCCGCCAGGGTGTCCATCATGGAAACGTCCAGGTATTGACCGCGCCCGGTGCGCTCCTTGTCCCGCAGCGCCGCCAGAATGGAGTAGGCGGCGAACATGGGCGTGACCAGGTCGCCGATGTAGAAGCCCACCTTGGTGGGCGGGCCGTCAGCGTCGCCGTTGATGTCCATCATCCCGCTCATACCCTGAATTTGGGGGTCGTGGGCTGGGCGTGAGGCGTAGGGGCCGGTCTGTCCGTAGCCGGATATGGAGCAGTAGATGATGCCCGGGTTGACCTGGGATACCTGGTCGTAGCCCAAGCCCAGCCGGGTCATGGACCCGGGGGCCAGGTTTTCCAGCACGATGTCCGATTGCTTGGCCATGTCCAGGAACATCTGCCGTCCCTGGGGATGTTTGAGGTCCAGGGTAACGCTCTTGACCCCTTGCGTCCGCTTCAAGAACCGGGTAGATACGTCCTGGTCTGTCTGGGGCGACGAGTGGACTCCCTCGGGGCCGGCGAAGGGGCCGTTGCCCCGCACCGGATCACCCCTGCCGGGTATCTCAACCTTGATTACCTCGGCTCCCAATCGGGCCAGGTTCATGCTGAGGAATGGCCCGGCCAGGAACACCGTTACGGCCAGGACCCGCAGGTCGTTTAAGGGTTGCATCATCTATCCTCGCTGCCGGTCGTTGTCGGGACCGCCGGGGCTTGCCGAGGGTGCCGGTACGGCCCAGTATACATGGCGTATTTGTAGCTGTACACGCGGCAAAATACTCCCGATGTATTAGGAACTGCCCAGGGGATATGGTACAATCCCAACTAGGAATTGCGCCCCATTCAATCAATACCACGAGGTGAGGTGGTTAATAATGTCTAACATTGTGTTGTCAAACACGGAATATAAGGTAGTGGGCACTCGACCCATCCGCCACGACGGCACGGACAAGGTTACTGGCCGGGCCAAGTACGGCGCTGACTTCGATATGAGTGGTCTGCTCCAGGGCAAGGTGCTCCGCAGCCCCCACGCCCACGCCCGCATCAAGTCCATCGACACCAGCAAGGCCGAGGCGTATCCCGGGGTAAAGGCGGTCATCACGGTTAAGGACTTGCCCATTTCCGCAATGGACGACCCCAACCAGAGTATGCGCTTCGCCAGCGACAACGTTCTGGCCCGCGAAAAGGCCCTTTACAAGGGTCACGCGGTGGCCGCCGTAGTCGCTGACAACCCCCACATCGCCGAGGCGGCCCTGGCGTTGATTGAGGTGGACTACGAGGTACTGCCCGCCACCATCAACGTGTTGGATGCCATGAAGGACAATGCCCCCTTGGTCCACGAAGACATGACCACCAAGGAGTTGGGCGAGGCGACGGATAAGCCCAGCAACATTGTGGACCACTTCCGGTACGAGTTGGGCGACCTGGAAAAGGGGTTCGCCGAGGCCGATGTCGTGGTGGAGCGGGAATTCACCACCCAGACGGTGCACCAGGGCTACATCGAGCCGCAGAACGCCTCGGCGTTCTGGAACGCCGACGGCCAACTGACGGTGTGGACCAGCACCCAGGGAGCCTTCAACGCCCGGGAGTCCCTGGCCCAGGTTTTGGACCTGCCGGTCTCCAAGATCAAGGTCGTGCCCATGGAAATTGGGGGCGGCTTCGGGGGCAAGATTCCCATTTATCTTGAGCCTCTGGCGGCGCTGCTGTCCAAGAAGACGGGCCAGCCGGTGAAGATGCAGATGACCCGCACCGAGGTTTTCGACAGTACCGGCCCCACCTCCGCCGCCTGGGTCAAGGTGAAGGTGGGGGCCAACCGGGACGGCAAGATAACCGCCGCCGAGGCTTCTCTGGCCATGGAAGCGGGAGCCTTCCCGGGTTCGCCGGTAACAATGGGCACCCAATGCTTGTTCGCCCCCTATGAAATCGAAAACGGCGTGGTAGACGGCTACGACGTGCTGGTGAACAAGGCCAAAGTGGCCCCCTACCGGGCTCCCGGCGCACCCATCGCCGCCTTTGGCGGGGAGCAGGTAATAGACGAAATTGCCGGGAAGCTGGGCATAGACCCCATCGAGTTCCGCCTGCGCAACGCCTCGAAGGAAGGTACCCGCCGCATCGATGGACCGGTCTTCCCCGTCGTCGGCAACGTGGAAACCGTTGAGGCGGCCCGGGCCACCGAGCACTACAACAGTCCCCTGGAAGGACCCTACCGGGGTCGCGGCGTAGCGTCGGGCTTCTGGTTCAACATCGGGTTGCAGTCCAGTTGCAGCATCAGCGTCAACGGAGATGGCACCATCACCCTGGTGGAAGGCTCCACCGACATCGGCGGCACCCGGGCCTCCATTGCCATGCAGGCCGCCGAGGTCCTAGGCATCCCCGCCGAGGACGTGCATCCCAGCGTCGGCGACACCGATTCCGTGGGTTACACCTTCCTCACCGGAGGCAGCCGCACCACCTACGCCAGCGGCTGGGCGGCCTACGAGGCGGCCCAGGACATCAAGAGCAAGATGATTGACCGGGCCTCCACCATTTGGGAGGTCTCCGCCGAGGACATCGACCTGGTGGACGGAGTATTCCAGCACAAGTCGGACCCGGACCTGAAGCTGACCTTCAAGGAGCTGGCGAGCCAGCTCAACGGCACCGGCGGCCCCATATCCAGCCAGGTCAGCGTTGACCCGCGCCGGGCCGGCGGAGCCTTCAGCACCCACATTGCGGACGTGGAAGTGGACCCGGATACTGGCAAAGTGACGGTCCTGCGGTACACCGCGGTGCAGGACGCCGGCAAAGCCATCCATCCCAGCTACGTGGAAGGCCAGATGCAGGGCGGCGTTGTCCAGGGCATCGGCTGGGCCCTGAACGAAGAGTATTTCTTCAACCAAACCGGGGAAATGGCTAACTCCAGCTTCCTGGACTACCGTATGCCCACCTCCTTGGACCTGCCCATGATTGACACCGTAATCGTGGAGGTGGCCAATCCCGGGCATCCCTACGGCGTCCGGGGGGTGGGCGAAGTGCCCATAGTTCCCCCGATGGCAGCGGTAGCCAACGCCGTAGCCAACGCCATCGGCATCCGGATGACCGACCTGCCCATGTCCCCCGATGCCATCCTGGAGGCCCTCTGGAAGGAGCACGGCCAACCCGCCGGACTACAGGCGGCTGACTAGGGGTGGCCCCAAGCCACGGGTAGGGTCTCACTTGGACCAGGAATCCCCCCAACCTCCGTTGCAATGGGGGTTCGGGGGGATTTTAATTGGCGGCAAATAACATCAAGAAGCATCGCTCAGGAGGAACGACATGGCTAGAGTGCCTTTCGCAACCCGGGATTCCATGACTCCCCAGGGCCAAGAGGTCTGGGACGATATTGAGGGCAGCCGGGGCGGCGTGGCCCGCAATTATGCTGCCCTGTTGAACAACCCCCAGGCTGCTGGAAGTTTCGCGGCCCTGGGCGGCTACGTTAGGTTCGAGACTCCCCTGGACCCCCGGGTGAAGGCCCTGGCCGTGCTGACGGCGGCCCGGGAAGCCTCCGGCCACTACGTTTGGACGGTAAACCAGCGGTCGGCCAAGGAAGCCGGCATCAGTGACGACATCATCGCCGCCATCCACGAGTACCGGGCGCCGGTGGGCCTGGATGCCAAGGACGCTGCCGTGGTGCAATTCGTCTTGGAATTGCTGCGCCAACACCGCATTTCCGACGCTACTTTTGAGGCCCTCCGCGACCAGATTGGCGACGCGGCGATTATCGACATGTTGGTGGTGGTGGCCTATTACCACGGGCTGGCCCACAGCTTGCAAGCCCTGGAAGTTGAGCTGCCCGAGGGCGTCGCCACGGCGTTGCAGTATTAGGGGAGCAACGGCTTGGTCCGGCGCGGGGGCTGAGGGGGCGGCCCTGGCGAAGGCAAAAAAGGAGCGGCCGGTCTCTTACGAGGGGAGCCGCTGAAGGAGCGGCGCACTACCGGTCGCTGGCCTCCTATTCTATGCTCTTGGGCTTCGCCGGTCAACCCCGCTGCGGCCAACTCACAGGGCCTTTTCATTTTCAGCAAATGTCATTCTGAGCGAAGCGAAGAATCTGAAATCCTTCATCCGGGACCTCGTCCGAGTACCGAAGAAAAGCGATGTGGGCAAGAACTTTAGATTCTTCGCTCTGCTCAGAATGACAGAAAAGTACGGGATGACCAGGTGAGACGAGAATGAAAAGGCCCTGGGCCAACTCACATGGTCTTTTAATTGTTGCTACTGCGCTCTCCCCGCTCATCACCCCGCTTTCGCGGAGTGCAGGCTCTGAGAAGGCAGGGTGACGAAACCCTCTCGTCGGTCCCTTGGACTGCTACGGCAAGGAAAATACCAACAGGAGGTTTGCCAGCCATGCCTGACTACGTTTACCTGGTGCAGATGGACATTCCAGCCGAGCTGGAGGACGAATTCAACCGAATCTACGATACCCAGCATGTGCCCAACATCACCCAGGCCCCCGGGGTCCACGGCTGCACCCGCTACCGCGTGGAGTCCTCTGACGTGGAGGGAGTGGCCCGCTACGCCGCCGTCTATCACATCGATTCGCCCGAAGTGCCCTTTAGCGACGGTTGGAAAGCCGAGTCGGAGAAAGGGGATTGGCCTACCAAGATACGCCCCCACACCACCAACCGTTCCCACATCGTCTTCCAGAAAATTGGCTGAGGGCCATTCATGGTTGGGCGGCCTGAAGGGTGGGGGGAATAGGGGCCGGGAGAGGCCCCTGGCTGAAGCAAGGCCAAGACGGCCCAGGAGGATATGGGGAAGGGTTAACCGGCGGTTACGCAGGTGATGGTCCGCCTTACCCCCCGCACCGCCTGCATCCTTCCCGTTATCAGCTCGGCCAAGCCGCCCATGTCCGCCGCTTCCGCCAAGGCAATTACGTCCACGGTACCGGTCACAACGTCCGCCGATTGCACGCCCTCCAGGGAGCGTAACGCGTTGGTGACCTGTTGCGCCCGGCCTACCTCGGTCTCGATGAGGATGAAGGCTCTGGTTGCCACCGTCTCACTCCTGCCCGAGTATCCAGCGGGCACTGACCACGTTGTTGCGGTTGGGTTAGCTGGGGCGGCGTCCTCGCCGGAAGTCGCTTCCCTGGGCCAGGCGCAGGATGCGGGCTGCTAATCGGGGATGCAGGCCGTTGAAGTAACCTCTACCAGGTTGTCCGGCGCGCCGAAATTGACGATGATCGCCGTCCGTGCGGGGCGGTTGTCCGGGAAGAATTCCCCGTACACTTCATTGAATCCCGCCAGGTCTTCCTGCTTGGTAACGTAGCAGGTATTGGTCATGACGTTTTCCAACGAGGTGCCCGCTGCCTCCAGGATTAGCTTGATGCGTTCCAGGGTAAACCGGGTCTGCTCCCGAATATCCTTCCCCACCTCTCCGGTCGTCGGGTGACGGCCAGTGCAGCCCTGAACGAAGACCAGATTGCCGAATCGGGTCGCCTGGGAGAGCAGGCCGGTACCGGGAGGGAGCTTGTCCGATGAAATAATCTCTTTCTTTGGCATTTACGTCCAACGCTTTACGAATTTAGTGGCCCATCTTGGTAAAGATGTGCGTTTCATCCCATGACGGGTGGCTACGCAAGATGATTGTCCCATTATATCCCGCCCACCGTCCCTGTCAAACCGGGCCGCCAGGGGCGTTGGCGATAATAATGTTGCACTAACCAGTCCAAAGTAATTAAAATGACTCCAGAATAGACTGCCCCCGCCTTTGGCTAGGGTCCGTACCGGGACCGGGCCAAGACCTCAGCAGAATAACTTTTATCCAAAGTTAAGGGGAGAGACTCGATGCCCAACATTGACGCCGGCAATATCAGAAACGTGGCGCTGCTGTCTCACAGCGGCGCCGGCAAGACTACGCTCTGCGAGACCCTTCTATTCAACATCAAGGCTACGACGCGGATTGGCCGGGTGGAAGATGGGAACACGGTCTCCGACTACGAGCCGGAAGAGATCAAGCGAGGCGGCAGCATCCAGACCAGCCTAATCGCCTGCGCCTGGGACCAGTACAAGGTCAATTTCCTGGACACGCCGGGTTACGACGATTTCCAGGGAGAGGTGGTTTCGGCGCTGCGGGTCGTGGAGAGCGCGGTGATACTGGTGCCCGGTCCCACGGGTGTCGATGTGGGGACGGAGCGTTCCTGGGACTTCTGTGAAGCCCGAGGCCTCCCCCGAATGTTCCTGGTGAACAAGATGGACCGGGAAAACGCCAGCTTCTCCCGCACCGTGGCCGACATTCAGGGCGCCTTCGGCGCAAAGTGCGTTCCCTTGCAGATGCCCTTGGGCGATGCCCAAGACTTCAAGGGGTTGGTCAGTGTGGTCCATCCCCCGTCAGAAGTTCCGGCGGAGGTCGCCGCTGAGTTTGAAGCCGCCCGGGAGCGCCTCATCGAGGCGGTGGCCGAGGCTGACGATGAGCTGGCCGACAAGTACCTGGAAGGCGAGGAACTGACCGATGCAGAGATCATGGGCGGCGTCCGCACCGCAATATTGCGGGGAGAACTTGTTCCCATTTTGGTCAGCTCCGCTACCCAGAACATCGGTGTTACCGAGTTCCAGGAGATGGTGCTGGAGTTCCTGCCCTCTCCTGAAGATGGCGCTAGGCCCATATTGATGAACTCTGCGGGCGACGAGACCGATTTTGAAGTTGACCCTGATGGTCCTCTGGCCGCCTTTGTCTTCAAGACCACCGCAGACCCCTTCGTGGGCAAGCTGTCGGTGTTCCGGGTCTACCGGGGCGCAATCAAGAGCAACTCCGAGGTCTGGAACAGCCACCAGAACCAGGCGGAACGCATCGGCCAGCTATACCTGCCCCGGGGCAAGTCCCAGGAGAATATTTCGGAAGTAGCTGCGGGGGACATCGGCGCCATCGGGAAGCTGGCCAGCACCGTGACCGGCGACACCCTGTGCGTTCGGGACCAGCAAGTCTCCTTCGAGCGGGTGGAGTTCCCGGTGGGGTACTACAGCGTGGCAGTAGCCCCAGCCACCAAGTCGGACCTGGACAAGATGTCCACCTCCCTGGCCCGCATTGTGGAAGAGGACCCCAGCCTGCGGGTATCCCGCCAGGCCGACACCAGCCAGACGGTGCTCACCGGACTGGGCGAGGCCCAAATCGACGTGGCGATGGAACGGATACGCCGGAAGTTCGGCGCTGACCTCACGGTTAAACTTCCCCGGGTCCCCTACCGCGAGACCATTACCCGGGTCACCCAATCAGAGTACCGGCACAAGAAGCAGTCCGGCGGTCACGGTCAGTACGGCCACGTGCTGCTGCGGCTGGAGCCTATGGAACGTGATCAGGGGTTTCAGTTCGGCTCCGAGGTTGTGGGAGGCCGTGTGCCCCGGGAGTACATCCCTTCGGTCGAGAAGGGCATCGTGAAGACCCTGGAAGAAGGTGTCATCGCCGGGTTCCCGGTGGTTGACCTGAAGGCGGTCATTTACGACGGCAGCTACCACGACGTGGACTCCTCGGGAATGTCCTTCGAGATAGCCAGTTCCCAGGCGCTCCGAAAGGGTATGACCGAGGCCAGCCCCATCCTCTTGGAGCCCGTCATGCGGTTGCTCGTCACCGTGCCCGACACCTACACCGGCGATATAATGAGCGACGTCAACGGCAAGCGGGGTCGGATTCTGGGCATGACCCCCGGCGACGGCAGCACCCTGGTGGAAGCCGAAGTGCCTCTATCCGAACTTCAGCGGTACGCCCAGGACCTCCGGTCTTTGACCCAGGGTCGCGGCAGCTACCGATTAGAGTTTGACCACTATGACCCGGTACCCGCCAACCTGGAACAGCGAGTGGTGGAAGAAACCAAGCGCGCCCAGGAGGCAGAAAGGGTCTAATACCCAACGGACGGTCCGGGCAAACCAGGGGAGGGCCTCGTTTTCGAGGCCCTCCCCTTTTGGTCGTGGGGGTTAGGACAGGCCGTGGGCTTGCCCGTTAGTCGGTGAAGACGCCTGCGCCGTAGTTCCGATGATAATACGGCTTTTCATCGTCTTGCCCGGCCTCACCGTTATCCCGGAGTAGGCCGGAATCCAGGGGTGTTGGGGCTGGGGAAGTTCCAGTCGCCGGGCGTTTCCTCTGGGTTTTGGCAGCGGCTTACACCATAATGACGGGTGGCGCGCCAAGCCCAGTTAAAGGCCAAAGGATGGGCTGCCGACCCTCCGGTGGTAAGGGAGCTTTGGGGTCGTTAGCCGGGCGTCAATGTTCCGGGGCAGCCTGTAGGCGGCGCAGGTCCCTCAAAACCCCCAACTGGGCTGGTACTCGCCGAAGACCTCCCGAAAGACGCCCATCATCTCCCCCAGGGTGGCGTAGGCCCGGACTGCGTCCAGCAGCGGCGGCATCAAATTCTCCGAACCCCGGGCGGCTTGTTCCAGCGCCCGCAGTTTTTGGGCCACTTCCCGGTTGTCGCGGTTTTGCCGGAGGCTGTTGAGGCGTTGGATGTGCTGGGCCTCTCCCTCCCGGTCTACCCGAAGCAGGGGGATGTCCAGGGCCTCGTCGGTGGCGTATTCGTTGACCCCGACGGTGACCCGCTCCTGCCGGTCCTCCTCCCTCTGATATACATAGGCAGCGTCGGCTATCTCCCGTTGGAAGTAGCCGGCCTCCAGCGCGGGAATAACACCGCCGATGTCGTCGATGCGGCGGAAGTAGTCGTAGGCGCCCGCCTCCACCTGGTTGGTCAAGGTTTCCAGGAAGTAGCTGCCGCCCAGGGGGTCCACCGTATCGGTGACGCCGGTTTCGTGGGCGATAATCTGCTGGGTGCGCAGGGCGACCAGGGCCGCCTCCTCGGAAGGCAAGGCCCAAGCCTCGTCCTTGCCGTTGGTGTGCAGTGACTGGCAACCGCCCAATACCGCGGCCAGGGCCTGAAGCGATACCCGGATTACGTTGTTGTCGGGTTGTTGCGCCGTCAGGCTGGCCCCGGAAGTCTGAGCGTGGGAACGCATCCAGTGGGAACGGGGGTCCTGGGCATGAAAGGTGTCCTGCATCTCCCGGGCCCAAATCCGGCGGGCCGCCCGGAACTTGGCTATTTCCTCAAAGAAGTTGTTGTGGGCATTGAAGAAGAAGCTGAGCCGAGGCGCGAAATCGTCGACGGCCAGTCCCCGGTCCAAGCAGTGGCGCACGTATTCAAACCCGTCGGCCAGGGTGAAGGCCAACTCCTGCACCGCCGTGGAACCGGCTTCCCTGATGTGATAGCCGCTGATGCTGATGGGGTTCCAGCGGGGCAGGCGCTGGGCGGCAAACTCCACCGTGTCCACCACCAGCCGCATGGAAGGCTGGGGCGGGAAGATATACTCGTTCTGGGCCAAGTATTCCTTCAGGATGTCGTTCTGGAGGGTTCCCCCCACGTGCTCCAGCGGAACGCCCTGTTTCTCGGCCACGGCGATGTACATGGCCCAGATGATGGCCGCCGGGCTGTTGATGGTCATGGAGGTGGTGATTCTGTCCAGGGGTATGCTGTCGAAGAGGACTTCCATGTCCGCCAGGGAAGATATGGCGACGCCGCACTTGCCAAATTCACCGGCAGCCCTGGGGTCGTCGGTATCGTACCCGTATAGAGTGGGCATGTCGAAGGCCACACTCAGGCCGGTCTGTCCGTTTTCCAAGAGAAATTTGAACCTCTCGTTGGTCTCGTGGGGTTGGCCGAATCCGGCGAACATCCGCATTGTCCACAACCGGCCCCGGTACCCCGTGGGGTGTACTCCCCTCAGATAGGGCGGTTGGCCGGGAAAGCCGATGTCCTGCGAAAAGTCCACGTCTCCCAGGTGCTCCGGGGTGTACAGAGGCTCCACCTCTATCTGGGAGGGGGTGCGGTAGTTAGCCTTTCGCTGGGGCGCGGAGTTGGCCTTTTGCCGCCAATCTTCACCAGCCTGTTGCAGCCCGCCGGGTATGTTGGTTGAAGACAAAGACCACCTCCACGATGCCACTGGGTGCCATGAAGAAGGATTGACCGTTCCCCTTGGCGGGGGAAACGAGATGCTAGCGCTAGGGAGACAGTGGGTATTGAGTAGGCCAATTTACGCCATTGGGCAACTCTCCACCGCCGTTGCTGGTGAAACGCGGCGAGGCTATACCCGGGTCAGACGGGCGAACCGGCGTCGGCCAACCTTGATGGCGGTGCCCGGTTCCGGCTCCTCAAATCGGGCGTCTTCAGACAATCGGTATGAAGGCCCCGACGGGGGGAATATCTCCACTGCACCCTGGTTTATCATGCGCTTGCCCTCGGTAACGCTTGACACCAGCCCGGCGCCCACCAGCACATTGCTCCACCTTGGACCAGCCAACTCGCTCATGGAAAATTGGGGCATATCCTCGGGTAAACCCTGTTGTTGTATTACCCGCTCGAAGCGCTGCTGGGCAGCATTGGCTGCCTGGGGGTCGTGAAACTCGCTGGTGATGGTATGGGCCAGGCGCTTCTTCAGCAACATTGGATTGACGCTATCCTGGGCCAGATCGTGGGACATCCTTTCCAGTTCTTCGTCGGGGGTATCCGTCAAATAGTTGAAGTAGGAGACAATGGACTCGTCGGTCAGCGACATCAACTTGCCGTACATCTCGTCCGGCGGGTCTTCCACCCCCACATAGTTGCCCAGGCTCTTGCTCATCTTCTGCACGCCGTCGGTGCCCACCAGAATTGGCATCAGGAAGCACTGCTGCGGCTTCTGGTCCAACATCCCCTGCAATTCCCGTCCCACCAGCAGATTGAACATCTGGTCGGTGCCGCCGAACTCCACGTCCGACTCAATGGCAACCGAGTCGTAGGCTTGGAGCAGTGGGTATAGCAACTCGGTGATTGCGATGGGGCGGTGCTCCCGGAACCGATTGGCGAAATCGTCCCGCTCCAGGAACTGGGCGACGGTGAACTTGCCAGTAAGGCGGATGACATCGGCCAGGGTGAACTTGCCGAACCACTCGCTCTGCGAAACCACCTGGGAACGGTCCCGGTCCACCACCTTGAAGAACTGGCGCATGTAGGACTCGGCGTTGGCAATTACCTCTTGGTGGGTCAGCATGGGGCGGGTGGCCGACTGTCCGCTGGGGTCGCCTATCTGGGCGGTCCAGTCCCCGACGATGAGGATTACCTGATGGCCCAAGTCCTGCAGTTGGCGCAGTTTCCGCAGTCCTACCACGTGCCCCAGGTGGATGTCGGGACGGCTGGGGTCGAAGCCCATCTTCAGCCGCAGCGGCTTCCCGGCCTGAAGCATTTCGACAAACTCTTCCCGGGAAATTATGTTGCTCACGCCTCGCTGGGTGATGCTGTCGATGGTTTCCTGGCTAAGCAAAGCTAATTCCTCCACCATGTGCCAGGGTCTCGTTGTAGTCTAACTCCAGGGTCTTGCGGGCATTGGCCACATCCTGGCCTATCTGCTCCACCAGGGCTTCCACCGAGGTGAAGGTCTCCTGGTCCCGCAACTTATCCACGAACTCCACGCCAATCTCCGCCCCGTAGATGTCCTGGTTGAAGTCCATTACGTGGACTTCAATTACCCGGTCCCGCAGCCCGAAGGTAGGCCGGATTCCGATGCTGGTGGCCGAGGGGAGGCGTTGGCCGCCGATGACTGCCCAGGTGGCGTAGATGCCATCGTTGGGTATCATCATCTCCGGGTTGACATCTATGTTGGCCGTGGGAAAGCCCAGCTCCCGTCCCTGGCGGTTCCCCACCACCACGGGGCCGGCGAGGGAGAAGTCCCGTCCCAGCAAAGCGCCGGCGGTGGCAACGTCGCCCTGGCCAATGGCCTCGCGGACACTGCGGCTGCGCACCAGTAGGCCGTCCAGATTCAGGGGCTCCACCGTCTCCACCCAGAAACCCATTTCCGCGCCCAGCTCCTGCAGCACCGGAGCGTTGCCCTGGCGGTTCTGTCCCAACGCGAAGTCCGGGCCGATAATCAGCCCGCGCATCTTCAGAGTCTCGACCAGTGCTAAGGTGAAATCGCGGGCGCTTATTCGAGAGAGCTCGGCGGTGAATTCCAGGGGCACCACCAACCCCATGCCCCGGGCAGTCAGCAACTCCACCTTCTGCTGGGGAGTGGTGATATATCTGACCGTGAAATCGGGCCGGAGTACGGTGGCGGGGTGATTGGTGAAGGTGATTGCGCCGGGGATTTGCTGGGGGCCGGTGCGCTGGACTAAACGGCGCAACAGGTGGCAATGGCCTTGGTGAACACCATCAAAGACGCCGATGGTAAGGACCGTTTCCCGGTCAGGCGCCATGCTAGCCAGAAGCTGGCGAAAGCTCATGCCGGCTCTGTTCCTTGTAACGGAATCCTGCCCACCCTGTTCGCCTCATCTGCCGCGGAATCCGGTGAAAAATACGTTAGATTAGTGGGCTGGATGTTAGCACAGCCCACTGGCACCGTCAACTTGAAACCAGGCCCGGAACGGGCCCAGCCGACGGGCCCTTCAAGGGAATAAGAACGATCCGGGTCGTCTTGCCACGTCTTGGCTCGGGGCCCTGCATCTCCGAATGCGGAGTGGGCGCACCGCCACCCGAGCATCGTCGCCCCGGCCTAGCCTGGTTCACGCCGCGCGGAGAAATGGGGAGAACAAGCCGGGAGACTCTACCGGGCAAAAGGCGGTGCGGGCGGGCGGGGGTCTGCCCGGCCCTGATGGTGTAGGCCCGATGGTGTAGGCCCGATGGTGTAGGATGTAGGTGGTAAGACGCAAACTGACCAAAACCCACCCCGGTTTACGCTAGGTGGGCGGCGGCAAGAATGGAATATAATGCGGCCTAAAGGCTCCATGAGGGTGATTAGCGGCCAGGCCAAAGGCCATCGTCTCCGGGGCACCATCTCCCCGGGCGCCCGTCCCACTACCGAGCGGGTCCGGGCGGCCATATTCAACGTGCTCCACCCGGAGTTGTACCAGAGGGAAAGGGTGCTGGACCTCTACGCAGGTTCGGGCAGCCTGGGCATCGAGGCCCTGAGCATGGGGGCGGCGGAAGCGGTCTTCGTTGAGCGGGACCGGCGTCAATGCGGCGTAATCCGGTCTAACCTGGAAAATACTGGCTTTATCCTGAAGGGAAGGACCTGTTGCGCTGATGTCAACCAGTTCCTCACTTGGCCCGAGGACCCTTACAGTCTGGTAATGATGGACCCTCCATACCGGCTACAGGACCTAGATATAGTGCTGGAAAAACTGGCGACGGCAACGGGGCTGGTAGCCGCTGATGGCGTGGTGGTCGTGGGACACTCCAGGTTTCTGTCCCTGCGACCCGGCTACGGCGAGCTATCCTTGGAGTCCCACCGGCGTTATGGGGATAACGTAGTGGACTTTTTCCGACGAGGAGGTGATTGATGGTAACCGCTGTCTACCCGGGAACTTTTGACCCGGTAACCCTGGGTCATGTGGACGTGGCCTCCCGGGCAGCTCTGCTCTTTGAAAAGGTGATTGTGGCGGTCTACGCCACTCCTTCCAAGGACCTGCTGTTCACCACGGACGAACGAATCGACCTATTGCGCCGGTCGGTTGTGCATCTTCCCAATGTGGAGGTGTTGCAATTTGAAGGGCTGGTAGTGCGGTTTGCCCGGGACGTGGAGGCGGCAGTAATAGTAAGAGGGTTGCGCAGCGGTTCAGATTTTGAGTACGAGTTCGAGATGGCCGCAATGAACCGAAGGCTGGCGCAGGACGTGGACATGGTCTCCTTCATGACGTCCCAGGACCACATGTTCCTAAGTTCCAGCTTGCTGAAGGAAGTCGCCCGATTGGGTGGGGATGTGACAAGCATGGTGCCTCCCCATGTGGCAGACGCAGTATACACAAAATATGGAAGGCCGGTTGCCGGCGAGTAGCCGACCGGAAGGGGGACATTATAGATATTATTAATGTTATCGATAGATTAGAGACCTTAATCAACACCAGCAAGGTGATGCCGGTTACCGGAAGCTTGATGATTGACAGGCAGAAAATTATCGAGCTGGTGGACCAACTGCGCCTGAAAATACCCCAGGAGATGAAGGCCGCGGAAGAAGTCCTTTCTCAGAAGGACCAGATTATGAATTCCGCCGTGATGGAGGCCCGCCGCACCAAGTCCAAGGCCGAGGAGGAGTTCCGCGAGCGGTTGAGCCAAAGCGAGTTCCACCGCAAGGCCGAGGAGACCCTCCGCGAAGCCGAGCAAAGGGCCGCCAAGGTAGTCGAACAGGCCGAGTCCCAGGCGCAACTGCGGCATACCGAGGCCGACGCCTATGCTCTGGCCAGCCTGCGGGCCCTGGAACGGGAGCTGAACTCCATCAGCGGCTCCGTGCGTAAGGGCATCGACATGCTGGCGGGCAATGCCCTGGTCAACAGCGTCAATTCCCCGGCGGGCAGAAACGGCCCCTTGGACTAAGGGGTACAGCATCCTTGCTTGACGGTGGCAGGGGATGGATCGCCAGCCCCGGGTGGGCCCGCTGTCCATCCTCCTTGGCTGCCGGGGCCTTCTTTCCAGGGATTGGCCCCGGGTATAGGGCCACGGCGAGGCGGCCCAAAGCAAGAGCCTGGTTCCTCTGGAGATGCGCCCTGCGAAGGCAGAAGTCCATAACCGCTTTCACGGGGCAAGGATTCATAGTCTTTTGGTTGCCCGGGAGAACCACTATCTGGAATCCACCCCACCCGCTATAGGGAATATTCTGTCTAGTTGGGACCACCGGGTTGACTAATTATGGGAGGATGAATGTATGACCTATTGGGTGCAAAATAGTGCAACCAGAAAAATATTTGTCGGAATAATTGTTTTAGTTGTTGTTCTTGGAGTCAGTATCCCCTTGACGGTCTTCGCCCTCAATGACGAAGAAGACCTGAAACTTGTTCCAGTACCTTCGGAGCCTGCTGTGGCCTCCATCACTCTGGTGGAAGGCAACGGCCCCACCGACTCCCCGGCGGACCCAGCCGTTCTTGGGCAAGACACGCCCACCACGGTAAACGAGCCCAACGAGGTTATCCCCCACGCCTCGGAGCCCGCTCCGAACTCCGAAGGCTCCTCGCCCGACGTACAGCCGGTGGCCGGCCCTGGCGACCTGATTGGGGAAGAAGTTCCCGTAGCGGTATCCGTCACCCCCGAAGGCGGGGAAGCGGGCCAGGAATTGGCTTTGACCATCACGGTTTCCAATCCCTTCAGCTACTCCAGGATGTCCGACCTGCGGGTGGAAGTGGTGCAGGAGGGGCCGGTGGGGTTTCTCGCCAAGTCCTTTAGCCCTGTTCCCTACACTCCCGCCGAGGAGTCCGAGGTAGTCTCCTTCCTTATCTGGGAAGGCTTGGAGGTAGGCCCGGGCGGAACCCTGGAACTGTCGGGGAAAGTCCGACTCTCCGGTTCCCAGGAATTCAGCATTCTTGCCAACGTCCAGGGCAGCAGCCAGGTGCTCGTGGGGGGCGGCGCAGTTATGGAAGTCAAGTAAGCCCAGGACCGTGGGAGCGGAAATATACCTGAGCAGCGATTCTTGAAAGAACTTGGGAAATGATAGAGGCCCTCACGTACTGGGGGCCTCTTGGCGTATGCTGGGAGTGTACCGGTTAAACAGAGCCCGTAATGATTCCCACCCGGCCTGTATCCTTCCCCTCGGCGCCCCCCCGATGGGGGTTTGCGGCCCAAGGTTTTGGGGGTGCAGCCCTACCAAAGTTGGCGCAGCTTTCGTCCTTATCCCCTGGATGGGCTGCCATGCGCCAGGGGCCAAAGAGCCTTCGGCGGCCCTCCAGCCGGGTTGACAGTGGAATTGAGCGCGGAATACAATTTTTCCATAGGGTAGAACATGGAGGTAGTGGGCAATGCAGGAGATGAGCATAGATAGCATAAGGGTTAGCCCGATGAACTATCAGCGGGTGGTTATCCTCAAGGAAAAGGACTCAGACCGGTACTTGCCCATCTGGATTGGCCCGGCGGAAGCCGACGCCATCGCCGTTAAGCTACAAGACCTCAGCGTGCCCCGTCCCCTGACCCATGACTTGCTCAACTCGGTGATTGACAGCATGGGCGGCTCGGTGCAGCATATCCTGGTCAGCGACCTGCAGAACGACACCTTCTACGCCAAAATCGTGATTCAGGTCAACGGGGGTACCAAAGAGATCGACTCGCGCCCCAGCGATGCCCTGGCCCTGGCCGTGCGCACCCAGTCTCCCATATTCGCGGAGGAGGCCGTGCTGGACAAAGCCGGCATCCTGCTGGACAAGGAGACCGGGAAGCCCCTGGTTCCAGAGCGGCCAGAACAAGAGGCGGAACCCGCTACCGAGGTCAACGAAGAGGAACTGCGGCGGATGTCAGCCTTCACCGATTTCATCAACAACCTGGATATGGAGGGATTTGACAAGCCCCAAGGAGGTTAGTTGAAACGAGGATTTGGCCTGAACATTTGACCATGACTTCGGCCCCGGGCGCTGCACGCGCTGGGGCCGTTTTCGTACCCGTTTATTCTGGTTTCGTAACAAGTGATACGAATTGACTTTTGAAAAGCATGGTGATACCATTCATCGGGCTTGGTGAAGGGGATGGTCTGGTGGGTTATAGCCCTGCGTCTCACCGGCCTGGGATGGTACATCGCTACGTGCATAGTAGTGGGCGTAGTCGGCGGGGTTGTCTTGGACAAGCTGATACACACATCGCCACTATTTACGTTGCTGGGAACAGTTGTGGGAAGCGTCGTCGCCTTCTGGGGCGTATATAAAATGATCCTGCCAGTGCTCTACGGCGCCAACCGCCGCCAAGGACCCGGAAACGGGGGGTTGGACTAGTGCCAGCAGCCGCCAAAACATTGGTCGTGGCCGTTAGCATCGGCCTTGTCGCATTGTTACTTGTTGGCGTAGTGTTTGGGGCCATTGGCTCGGCGATAATCGGCGTAGACCCCTTCCTTTCCCAGCCGGAAATCCACCTTCCCCCTCAACCAGTATTTCCCGCTTCTTCCCGAAACCTGCATTTGGGCTTGACCGAAGCCGACGCCCACGCCTCGGACGCCCAACAACCGACCGGCGATGCCGCCCACGCTGCCGAACCCGCTAAAGGGGACGTTGGCAAGGAGGGTGGAGACCACGCCGACGAAGAGCATCACTCCACTCCCCTGGGTTTTATGGAACCCGCCATAACGAATACCCTGCTTTCCGCCTGGTTCGCCAGCATCGTTATGGTACTCTTCTTTGTCGTGGGGTCCCGCAAACGAAGCCTTATTCCGGGACGCTTTCAAAGCGTTGTCGAAATGCTGTTTGAAGGAATCCTGAGCTTCTCCAGTAGTGTGCTGGGGCCGGAAATGGCGCGGCGGGCTTTCCCCATAGTGGCTACGATCTTCTTCTTTGTACTTTTCAACGCCTGGCTGGCCCTCCTGCCTTTCTATCAGTTCTTGGGTTATTTGGTCGATGGGGACATTAAAGTACACCTGGTGCGCCCGGCGGGGACCGACCTGAACATGCCCCTAGCTCTGGCACTGGTTTCCTTCGTGTTCGTAGAGTATTGGGGCTTCAAGATGAACGGTATCAGGTACCTCAGCAAATTCTTCGCCTTTGGCAGCTTAATTCGGCGCGGGCCGTCGGGACTAATCGACATTTTTGTGGGCATCCTGGAGTTGATAAGCGAGTTCGTCCGGATTGTTAGTTTCACTTTCCGGCTTTTTGGCAACATGACCGCCGGTGAAATTCTGGTGGTGATGATTACCTTCCTGGTGCCTTTTGTGGTGACCAACTTGGTATTCGGGCTGGAGCTTCTGGTAGGCTTGGTGCAATCGGTTATTTTTGCCGGCTTGACTCTGGTCTTCCTGTCCCTGGCGCTGCGGCACGAAGAACATTGAGCGAGAATCGAGTATCCCGCACCCCAACCTCAGACGCGGTTCCCCCGTACACGCGAGGCTAGGCCCCAATCTGTAGGAGTGCAAAGCTGACCTGGATTCCCTTCCCCCGTACAAACGGGGATAGACTTTAATCTGTAGGAGGACGACTTGACATGGACCTATTCCTTTTGCAGGCGCTCACCGGTGAAGTAGGCAAGTACCTGGGCGCCGGTCTCGCTATAGGCATCGGGGTAATCGGCCCGGGCATTGGCATCGGAATTCTGGGAGCGGGCGCCATGGGCGCCATAGGACGGAACCCAGAAGCCGCCGGGACAATAACTACCAACATGATCTTGGCCATCGCTTTCGCCGAGGCGTTGGGGATTTACTCCCTAATCGTGGCGGTCATCCTGTTATTTGTGGTGGCCTAGACGCTGCCACGCCCAGCGCTTGAGGAGTAACCGTGACACAGTTAGGCGTTAACCTTCCTACTTTAATTGCTTACCTGATTAACTTCGTCGTCCTGCTGGGCATCCTCTTCGTCTTCGCCTACAAGCCGTTGCTGCGGGCCATTGACCAGCGCTCGGAGCGCATCCGGGACAGCCTGGCCGCGGCGGAACAGGCCCGGCAGGCCGCAGCTTCCTCCCAGGAGGCCATCGAAGAGCAACTCAACGAGGCCCGACGGCAGGGCCAACAACTGCTGGACCAGGCACGGGAAGCGTCGGAACGGTACCGGGAGGATGAAATGACCCGGGCTCGGCAGGAAGCGGAGAACTTCGTGGAGCGGGCCAGGGGCGACATCCAGCGGGAGCGGGACGCGGCCCTCGACGATGTTCGGGTCAGCTTCGGAGATCTGGCCATCACCGCCGCCGAGCAGGTAATCAGGCGCTCCTTGGACCGTCAGGCCCACGAGGAGCTAATCTCCCAGGTCCTGGAAGAAGGCAACCAGGGTCTGCGGAACGGTAGTTAGCACATGCCACAACGCCTTTCGGGAAAGCGGTACGCCCAGGCCATCTTTGAGTTGGCCGTCCAGCAGGACCAGGCCATCCAGTGGGCGGACGCCCTCCAGTTCGTCTCCCAAGTGCTTCAGGACGCCGAGTTTGGCGCTTTCCTAAACCACGCCGAAGTTCCAGCGGAACAGAAGGTGCAAGCCTTGGAAACCGTTTTGGGAGATATACCACCCTTGGTCCGCAACCTGGCTGCCCTGCTGGTAACCCGTGGGGCAGTGGGCGCCTTCGGAGATGTTTATTCCGGATATGTAGCCCTCTTGGACCAACACCTGGGCCGGCAACAGGTGCAGGTTACCTCGGCGGTGGCGCTGGAAGGCCAGGAAGTTGAGCGCATACGTCAGTTCGTAGCCGACCTAATTCAAAAAGAAGTAGTGATTGTCCCGCAGGTTGATGAGGCCATTCTGGGGGGAGTCATAATACAGATTGGCGACAAACTGCTGGATGGCAGCACCCGTTCCAAGCTGGAAGCGTTGCGCCGGCAGATTCGGACGGGAGCGGCGGCCTAACCCGATGCAAGGAATTTTAAGGAGAGTCCCCTATGGCGATTAGAGGCCAGGAAATAGTCTCGTTAATCAAACGCCAGATTGAAGAATTTGGCGGCGACCTGAGCCTGGTGGATGTGGGCACGGTGGTGCGGGTGGGTGACGGCATTGCCAGCATTCAGGGCCTGCAGGGGGTGCGCTCCAACGAACTGCTGGACTTCGGAAATGAGGTGCTGGGCCTGGCATTGAACTTGGAATCAGACTTGGTAGGTGCAGCAGTCCTCGGAGACCCCGACTCCGTTAAAGAGGGTGACCGAGTCCGTTCCACCGGCCAGATAATTGAAGTCCCGGTGGGGGACTCACTTATTGGCCGGGTAGTTGACCCCTTGGGACGGCCCCTGGACGGAAAGGGCCCGATAAATACCACTGCCACCCGCCCGGTAGAGCGGGTGGCCCCCAACGTGGTTGCCCGGTCATCGGTGGATACCCCGGTGCAGACGGGCATCAAGGCCATCGACTCCATGATTCCCATAGGTCGGGGCCAACGGGAGTTGATCATCGGAGACCGTTCCACGGGAAAGACCGCCATCGCCTTGGACACCATCATTAACCAGCGGGGCGGCGACCTTATTTGCATCTACGTCGCCATAGGCCAGAAACAGGGCAAAGTCGCCCAGGTGGTGGGTATCCTGGAAGATAACGACGCTATGGGCCACACCATTGTGGTAAACGCCGGAGCCGCTGATTCGGCGCCCCTACAGTTCATCGCTCCCTACGCGGGCTGCTCCATGGGTGAGGAGTTCATGGACCAGGGCAAGGACGTGCTCATCGTTTACGACGACCTGACCAAGCACGCCTGGGCCTACCGCCAGATGTCTTTGCTGCTGCGGCGCCCGGCTGGCCGAGAAGCCTACCCCGGCGACGTTTTCTACCTGCACAGCCGCCTGCTGGAACGAGCGGCCAAGCTGAGCGAAGAGAACGGCGGGGGTTCCATCACCGCGCTACCCATCATTGAGACCCAGGCCGGCGACGTTTCGGCCTACATTCCCACCAACGTAATCTCCATCACCGACGGTCAGATATACCTGGAGCCGGAGCTATTCAACGTGGGTATTCGTCCGGCGGTAAACGTGGGCTTGTCCGTATCCCGGGTGGGCGGTGCAGCCCAGACCCGGGCCATCCGGCGAGTAGCCGGCAGGTTGCGGCTGGACTTGGCCCAGTACCGGGAGTTGGCTACCTTCGCCCAGTTCGGCACCGCCGACCTGGACCCGTCCACCCGCGCCCAGTTGGCCCGGGGCCAGCTTTCCACCGAGGTCTTGAAGCAGTCCCAGTACCAACCTCTAAGCTTGGAAGAGGAAGTTATCATCCTCTTTGCCGTCAACTCTGGGCTGATGGAAGACATTCCCCTGGAGCGGTGCGGCCCCTTCGAGGCAGGGCTGCTTCGCTACGTCAGCACCACCCATCCCGACCTGGTGCAGAGCATCGGAGCGGCCAGGGACCTCAACGACGAGTTGGAGGCCCAACTAACCGAGGCGATTAACAACTTCAAGCCCACCTTCGTGTAACTCACAACTCCGTAGCTTGATTCCCTTGATGCAAATTAAGGGGAAGTGGTATACAAGATTACACGAACCTTCAGAGTGGAGTTGGGTGATGTGGTTATTCAAGAAGAGGTTTACAGACGAACAGAAGGGGAAGTTGCAGCAAGTCGCCGAAATTCTGAACTGCTTAGCGAAAGATCAAGAAACTGCCTATTCAACAATGTTGGTCGAAATGGGGGGGTTCCTAAAGAATTGTGTGGATGGACAAAATGCTGGGCTGGGTAGGCCGTTGAACTCCCCACGAGATTATGAAATAGAGATGGTTCGTGGGATGTTATGGTCCCACAGAGGGGCTGTGGAAACGTCAATCTCTCGTCTGGAGGAAATGTTTATACCAAATTGGGCACCTTCTAAGTTTACTGAAACGAGGCAAGAGTGGAGCAAATTTTGGGAGGCCCATGTGAGTTTTATCGATACTGCATTAGAGGGGCTAGAGCCACCAAACCCATTGATAGACCAAGTAGGCAAAGCCAAACTCAATATGTTAATTAGTGGCCTCTCATTGGCCCAGAAATTGGTGCAACACAACCGCTTGAAGGCTTGAGGGGAGAACAGTGCAGCCCCCTTCGGCCCCTTCGAGGCAGGGCTGCTTCGCTACGTCAGCACCACCCATCCCGACCTGGTGCAGGGCATCGGAGCGGCCAGGGACCTCAACGACGAGTTGGAGGCCCAACTAACCGAGGCGATCAACAACTTCAAGCCCACCTTTGTGTAACTCTGGCATCAGGGTAGCGGCACGTCCCTTGCTTCTGTTCCAAGGATTTCAGAGTATGCGATAATGTTCTTGGGCACTATCGCCATACCGCGGATTCTGGGTTGGAAGCGAGGTGAAGGCGTGGTAGTCAAGAGTTTCGGACAATTTCTATCGCACCAAGGCGAAGGTCAGCCAAAGCGTCATGGGTTAATCGTCGGCGCAAATGCCCTTGCCATGTATCTGGGACTGGTAATTTTCCTGGTCGCCTTTCCTTTCCTGGTTTTGGGATTCGTAAGAGTGGATGAGTCGCTGGTAAAGCCCGCCTTCATAGCCAGTGTGGTGGGCACATTTTTGTACTTCTTCACCTACCAACGTTATTTCCACTATCGGCAGAAGTAACCTTGGGCTAGGAGCGGTCTTTGATATGGGAAAGGGTGTTGAGGTGGGTAGCCATGCTCATGCTCACAGGCGCAATATTAGGCTCGTCGTTATACGTCATTTTGTCCAAGGGTTATGCCGATGACATGGAGAAATGGGCGGTGGGAGCAGTCTTTGGGTTCTGGACAAACCATTCATAAGAATGCCGTGATCGACCTTGAAAGTAGCATAGGATGAGGGTGGATATCCTGTTTACAAATACCTCCTCAGGGTTCGCACGGCAAGGAAGATAGCAAATGCCCAGCGTCAGAGACATCCGAAGGCGCATCCGCAGCATTGAGAACACCGGCAAGGTGACCAATGCCATGTCTCTCATCGCTGCTTCCAAAATGCGCCGCGCCCAGAATGCAGTGATTCAGGGCCGGCCCTACGCACTGAAAATTCAGGAAGTCATTGCCGACTTGGCTGCGCAACCGGGCGACGACGAGGCGGGAGTCCATCCCCTCCTTCAGGTCAGAGAAGTCCAGCGAGTCGGAGTCTTGGTCATTACGCCGGACCGGGGATTGGCCGGAGGGATGCACTCCACCGTCAACCGCCAAGTGGCCCAGTTCATCCTGGAATCGCCGGTGCCGGTGCAGAGCATCGTGGTGGGCCGCAAGGGCCGGGACTTCATGGTGCGCTACGGCCAGGACGTTAAAGCGGTGTTCGCCGACCTGGGAGACCGCCCGACGGTGGCCGACACCACCGCAATTGCCCGCATGGTGGTGGACAGCTATGCCCAGGGGGAAGTGGACGAAGTGTACCTAATCTACACCCAGTTCGTTTCCGTAATGTCCCAGCACCCGGTGGTGGAGAAACTGTTGCCGGTCACCCCGGCCGGCCTCTCGGGAACGGAACGGGTCGGCTATATCTATGAACCGGACTCCCTCACGGTGTTGGGGTCGCTTTTGCCCCAGTTCGTGGAGATGGAAGTCTACCACGCTATCCTGGAGTCCATCGCCAGCGAACAGTCGGCCCGCATGGTGGCCATGCGCAACGCCACCGACAATGCCAAGGGTTTGGGGGAAGACTTGACCCTGGTAATGAACAAGCTTCGCCAGGATAGCATTACCAACGAGTTGCTGGACTTGATTGGCGGACAGATAGCCCAGGAAGGCTAACCCAGATACCCACGCGACAGGAGGTTGCCCCATGCCAGGAAGCGTCGTGCAGATCATCGGAACGGTGGTGGACGTGGAGTTCCCGCCGGACCAACTTCCCAGACTGTTTGATGCCTTGGAAATGGAAAACAGCGGTGAAAAGTTGGTGCTGGAGGTGCAGCAGCACATCGGCAACAACTGGGCGCGGTGCCTGGCTTTGGGGTCCACCGATGGTTTGGCCCGGGGCACCCAGGTCAACGATACCGGCCAGAAGGTTTCGGTGCCGGTGGGCCAGGAGACCTTGGGCCGCCTGTTTGACGTTACCGGCACCCCCCTGGACAATTTGGGGCCGGTGGAAGCTGGGCAGCATTGGCCCATTCACCGGGATGCCCCCAGGTTCGACGACCAGAACCCGTCCGTCGAGATCCTGGAAACCGGCATCAAGGTCTTCGACCTGATTACCCCCTTTATGAAGGGCGGTAAGATTGGCGCATACGGCGGCGCCGGTGTGGGCAAGACGGTCATCATTCAGGAGCTCATCCGCAACATCGGCGCGGTACACCGGGGTGTGTCCGTATTTGCCGGCGTGGGCGAGCGTTCCCGCGAAGGCAACGACCTGTGGCACGAAATGCAGGACTCGGGCGTGCTGTCCAGCACCGTACTGGTCTTTGGGCAAATGAACGAGACCCCCGGAGTTCGGGCTAGGATCGGGTTGACCGGACTCACCATGGCGGAGTACTTCCGGGACGAAGAGAGCCAGGATGTCCTGTTGTTCATCGACAACATTTACCGTTACATCCTGGCCGGTATGGAAGTGTCGGCGCTGTTGGGTCGGATGCCCTCGGCGGTGGGTTATCAGCCAACCCTGAGTACCGAGATGGGCGCTTTGCAGGAACGCATCACCTCAACCCGGTCCGGTTCTATCACCTCCTTCCAGGCCATTTACGTCCCCGCCGACGACTATACCGACCCGGGAATCGTCACCACCTTTGGACACCTGGACGGCGTGGTATCCCTGGAACGCTCCCTGGCCGCCCAGGGGTTGTACCCGGCGGTGGACCCACTGGCTTCCTACTCCCGCATCTTGGAGCCGCGTATTGTGGGTGAGGAGCACTACCAGGCGGCGCGCTCGGTACAGCAAGTGCTCCAGCGCTACCGCGACCTGCAGGACATCATCGCCATCCTGGGTATCGAAGAGCTTTCGGAGGAGGACCGCTTGGCGGTGTTCCGCGCCCGCAAGATTCAGCGCTTCCTGACCCAGCCTTTCTTCGTGGCCGAGGGCTTCACCAACCAGCCGGGCAAGTATGTTCCGGTGCGGGAGACGGTGCGGGGCTTCACCGAGATTTTGGCGGGCCAGCACGATGATTTGCCGGAGCAGGCCTTCTACATGGTGGGCACCATCGACGAGGCTATAGAAAAGGCCGAGCAGATGCAGGCGGCGGCTTAGGACAGTTCCTTTTCCACCCCCACGTGGCGGACCGTCCAATGGCAAGGTGACACCCTGTATGCCGGGTCCAAGCTGCTTTGCCTGGGCCCACCGGATTCTGACCGCCGGATATTGTTGGCTCGGCTAATGGAGTAACAAACATGGCCCCCATGCGACTGGAAATAATTACCGCCGAACGGGAAGTTTACTCCGAGGACGTGGATGTGTTGGTGGCCCCGGGCATCGAGGGCCAGTTGGGCATCCTGCCCCACCATGCTCCCCTGATGACTTTCATCCAACCCGGGGAAATAATGATTCGCCGGGATGGCGAGGAAAGCTACCTGGCCGTGACCGGCGGCTTCATGGAAGTTCTGGGCAACAAGGTTACCATCCTGGCCGACGCCTGCGAGTCGTCCGACGAGATCAACGAGGAGCGGGCCCAGGCTGCGGTGGACCGGTCCCGGGAACGTCTGGCCCAGCGGGGCTCCGACCTGGAACTGGAACGCGCTGCCGCTTCCATGCGCCGGGCCCAGGTTCGGCTGGATGTGGTGCGGCGAAGGCGGCGTACCCGGGGCCAAACGGGTTTTGGAGAGGCTGGAGGCGGTCCCTCGGGTATCGGTTAGGGCCGGAAGGAGTGGGTTGGCCCGTAAGTCCGCCCTATTTGCCCTCTTCGCTGGTCAGATAATAGGTCATCGACTGGAGAGATAGCACCGGGTCTATGTTGCGTATCTTCACCCCCTCCGGGACCTGAGGGGCGATGGGAGCGTAGTTGAGGATGGCCCGCACCCCGCACTCCACCAGCCGATCGATTACCGCCTGAGTGTGGACGCTGGGTACCGCCACGATGGCGATGTTAATTTGGTGCTCGGATAGTACCTGGGCCAGTTCTTCGCTGGAGCGTATGGTCAATCCTCCGACATCTTCGCCAATAACCGCCGGGTCGTTGTCCAACGCCGCTACCAGGTGAAACCCGTCGGGGGTGAAACCGGGGTAACTCAATATCGCCTTCCCCAGCCGGCCCATTCCTACAATCACCACATTCCAATCTTCATTGAGGCCCAGAATCTGCCGCAGTTCAGCCAGCAAATGTTGAACGCTGTAACCGCGTCCCTGCTTACCAAAGCGGCCAAAATAGCTGAGGTCTTTCCTTATTTGGGCCGGGGTTACCTGTAGCTTTTCGCCCAGTTGTTGGGAGTTGGCGACCTGAATCCCGTCATCCAGAAGCTGTTTCAGGATGCGGACGTATTGGGGCAGCCGGGCCACGACCACCTCGGGCACTTCTTCCCCCAAACCCTGTCGGGGCGGCAAGCTACCTACCATAACGATGTGCGCCTCCCTCACCCACTGTTTGTTGGTGGGGGTTAACGAGTTATAGCAACCGGGGAACGGGAGAAAACACTGTTGTCGGCAACAAACGGTTCTAGTTCTGCCGTTCCAGTCTATAATCTAAGGGGGAACTCTCCGGTAAGTCAAGACCATTTGTGAAAATAAGTGCGAACCGGGTCAAAGGCCCCTGGGTGCGACTAATTGCGACTAGGGCCGGGATGTCGCTTATTCTTACGATGGTGGGAGGGTGGCCTGGGGGAGACTTGGGTAAGTAGTCGGTGACTCGACGGAGATTCCGGCTTCTCCGTAGATGGACCGCAGCGGGAGGTTACTTGTGCATATTGGCGTGGCCCGGTTGGTATTGCATCTACCCGAAGCGAACAGCTTGAAGAGCAAGCGGGGAATTGCCCGTTCCCTGATTTCCCGTTTACACAACCAGTTCAAGGTGGCCGTCGCCGAGGGAGAAGATAATGACCTGTGGCAGCGGCTTACCCTGGTGGTGTGCTGCGTTAGCAACGATGCCGGCCACGCCACTCAAGTCCTGTCGGCAGTGGCGGACTTCGTGGAGGACAGCCGCCGCGACCTGGAACTCCTGGACTACGACACCGAAATTATCTCGGGAGTCTGAGAGCTCGCCCGTCCTCCGGCATAGAATTTCCCGGCCCGACAGAAGAGGGGCCAATGCGGACTGTGTTCCGCGTCGGCCCCTCTCATCGGTTCCCGGGAGTAGAGTTATTGCCGGTCCCTGACTTGTTAGTCTACTCGGTCGGCAATGGCCTTCATCAAGTCCTGAAGGTCAGGGAAAAGGTGGGCGTTGGGTTCGTGCCGGTGCTCGCCTACCACTTCGCCATCGATTATCACGTCAAACTTGCCGTGGGGACCCGGTGTTAGCTTGAAGGTGGAGATGTTCTCTCCGCGTTTGTCCAGCGCCTCTCCTGCCATCCAGGCAGCACGTAGGGCGTGACCTCAATCCCAGCAGTAGAGTATCTCGATTTCCAGTTTCTTCGCTGTAGTCACCACATGCCTCCTCAAACACTAATGTTCCCGAATAATAGGGAGGAAAAGTTCCTCTGTCAATGACATATCGGATACATACCAGGACGATTGCAAAGTTGTTCGATTCGCGCCGTCCGCTCGGTTATGGCAGGACTCCAAGGTTGGAACTGTGGATTCCCGCTTTCGCGGGAAAGACGGTTTGGGGGCATATTCCACTATTTTGGGGGCATATTCCACTATATGGAGGGACTTTCAATCGTCCTGGGATACATACCAGGGTCTTTCGATTGTCACCACCCCGCCTTCGCGGGGCGCAGGCTCGACGGGACTAGCCGCCAGCGGATGATGGCCTGAGTCGGGGGACTGCCTGGCCTGCCGGGTGCGTGGCAAACACTAGTCGGGCCCGCCGCCGGGCGCGCCAGGGGTCAAGCCGCTCAGGAAGCGGGAGAGCGCCTCCCAATAAGGCTCTCCTCCGGTGAGATAAGTGTCGTTGTGTCCGGCGCCCGAGAGAGGGTGTAGTTCTTTTGGGTGGTTCGCCGCCTGGAACAGCTTTTCACCCTGGGAGAAGGGCACCGTGGTGTCCTGCTCGCCGTGGAGGACTATCAAGGGCCGCTGGACCCGGCGTATGGGGTCGAGGGAGTTGTAACGGTCCCGTACCAACAGGCGGGCCGGAAGAAGGGGATAATGCAACCGGGCCATATCGGCCAGGGAGGCAAAGGGGGCCACCAGCGCCAGGCCCAGGGGAGGATGGGGGCCGGCCAGTTCCACCGCTATCGCGGCCCCCAGGGAGCGGCCAAAGTAGACAATCTTGTCCTGGGCCACGTCGGGACGGGAATTTAGGTATTCCAGGGCGGCGCGGGAGTCCCGGTAGGTGCCTTGCTCCGAGGGTAAGCCCTCGCTGCGGCCATAACCCTGGTAGTCGAAGATGAACACGTTGACGCCCAGCCGGTGGTGTACCAGGGCCAGCTCTTCCACCCGGTGACTGATGTTCCCGCCGTTGCCGTGAAACCAGAGCCAGGTAATGGGGCTTTCTGATGGTACGTACCAGCCGTGAAGTTGGCGGCCCTCCCGGTTGGAAAACCAGACCTCTTCGTATTCCAGGCCCAATTGGGCCGGAGTACGCTCTATCTCGGTAGTGGGGAAGAAAACGAAGTGTCTTTCCAGGTGTTCCCAAAAGGACATAGCCAGCGTAGCCAGGACCAGGATAAGAAGAAGGAGGGAAAACGCCCTGCCCGGGCGCGACCGCAGCAGTCCCGGGACCCGCCTCAAGTATTACCGCAGGATGCGCCAGATGAGGTTTATCAGGACGGTCAGGGCCAGGCTAACCACAATCATGGTAACGACCGGAACAAAAAGGGTAAAGCCTTCCCGCCGCATTACCAAGTCTCCGGGCAGGCGTCCCAGGAAAGGGACTTTGCTCCCCAACAACAACACTATCCCCGCCAGCGCCAACACGAGGCCCAACACTAACAGCAACCGGCCCAGGCCTGCAATCTCCAGGCCGAGCTCTCCTTGCCGAGCCTACCTTCTCACACCGGGGTTGGGGCGGAAAAGTTAGGGACCATCCCGGGGTTGGCCTCCTTCCCTCGGAACGAGTTGCCAAGCAGAGGCCGCCTACTCCTCCAAGCTGTCGGCCAGGATTTCTAGCACGTCCCGGGCCTGCTTTTCGTTATCGCGGCCCTTGGCCTGGATGCCCTCGGTCATCATTTGCAGGCAGAAGGGGCAGGACACCCCCACGGTATCGGCCTGGGTCTCCAGGAAGTGGTCGGTGCGGACGTGGTTAATTCGTTCCCCCTGGCTCTCTTCGATCCACATGTGCCCGCCGCCAGCTCCGCAGCAGAACCCCCGCTCCCGGCACCGTGGTTCCATCTCCACCAGCCGAAGCCCCGGTATGGCCTTGGCGACATTGCGGGGTTCGTCGTACACGCCGTTGTGACGTCCCAGGTAGCAGGAATCATGGTAGGCCATCGACACATTCATCATCTTGACCGGCTTGACCCGACCCTGCTGGATTAGCTCATCGACGAACTGGCTGTAGTGCAGCACCTGGTAGTCCCCGCCAAATTGGGGGTACTCGTTACGCATGGTGTTGAAGCAATGGGGGCAGATGGTGACGATTTTCTTGACGTTGTAGCCGTTCAACGTTTCCACGTTCTGCTGGGCTAGTATCTGGTACAGGTACTCGTTGCCCATGCGCCGGGCCGGGTCGCCGGTGCAACTCTCCTCGTCTCCCAGGATGGCGAAGTCTACACCGGCGGCCTTGAGCACCTTGGCCATGGAGCGGGCAATCCCCTGGCTGCGCTGCTCCAATGCGCCGGTGCATCCCACCCAGAACAGGACCTCGGCGTTGGGTTTGTCGGCCAACGTGTCGATGTCCAGCCCCTCGGCCCAGTCGGTGCGGGAGAACTGGGTGCCCCGCCAGGGATGGCCGCGTTGTTCCATGCTCAGCAGGGCGTTCATGCCCGTCTCCGGAATCTTGGACTCCTCCAACACCAGGTTTCGGCGCATGTCGATAATGGTGGGCACATGCTCCACCACCACCGGGCACTCTTCCATACAAGCGCCGCAGGACACGCAGTCCCAAATGGCCTGCTCTGGTATGGCCCCGTCTATGAGGGGTAGAGGCTCCACATGCTCCGGGTCCCGCGCTCCCTGGTGCCCGATTTGTAGCATGTGTTCCTTGAGGTTCTCCACTATGTGCATCGGGGAAAGGACTTTGCCGCTGATGTTGGCGGGACAGGCGTCGGTACAGCGCCCGCATACGGCGCAGGCGTACCCATCCAATAACTGCTTCCAGGTGAAGTCCTGTACCCGACCGGCGCCAAACCGCTCCGCGTTTTCCAGGTCGATGGTCTCCAAGGCTCCCCGGGGTTCCAGCGAACGGAAGAAGGCGTTCAGCGGCGCGGCGACCATGTGGATGTGCTTGGAGAAGGGAACGTAGATGGCAAACCCAAGGATTATCGCCAGGTGCAACCACCAGAAAATCTCTTGCAACGCGCTGGCCGCGCCCGCTCCCAACCCCGAGTTGGCAAGCCAATTGCCAATGGCCCCGCCCACCAACACCTGGGCTTCCGGGCCGGCGCCGCCGCTGGCGACGTGGAAGGAATGGACTAGCAGGGTGGCTACCATCAGCCCCGCCGTCAGGGCCACGATAATTACCGATTCGAGCTTTCGGGTCAGGTCGAAGCTGAGCCGGTGGGGCCGGGCCAACCAGCGGCGCACCAACGCCCAGGTCAGGGCGGCCAGGATGACCACCGCCAGGATGTCAAGGTAGGAGCTGTAGACCCGCACGCCGGTGGAGGTCAGTAGAGTCTCACTAAAAGGATGCCAGATTACGTCGCCAAAGATGAAGATGAGATAGCTCAACGAGAAAGACAGGAAGCCCCAGAAAATGGATGCGTGGCCGATGCCCGCCAGGTCCAGGGAGCGGCTGCGGGGATCGGTTTGGCCCACCCGTTGCAACACCCTGCGCTGTCCCAGGACGATGACCATCGCCCCCCTCAGGCGTTCCCCGGGCCGGTCAAACCGGGCCGTCGTTTTGCCCTGGCCGATTAGCCGGAACACCCGGTGGTAAAGCACGTACCCGGCGACGAGCATCGCAATTATCAGGGCGGCGTAAACCCCTGCCCAGGTGGGTATAACCCCAAGAATATCTCCCGGTGGTACCATTCGCAATTACTCCCACAGTTGAGCTGGCCCTGGCCTGAACACCCACAGGCTAGCTGCCCCTAAGCCGGCATTCAGGCACGGCTAACAGTGTATCACGGTGGACGAGAGGCCAACCAGGTACGCAGGCCGCGATGATTGAGCGGCGCAGGCCAGCAGCCGGACCCGGTGGATACCGTTGCCCTGTTGGTCTCGATTGGTTGGTATAATGGTGATATGCGCCACCCTGAAAGCAACGACAGCGCTGGTCCAGACGCCGATCTTACGCGGCGCATTGCCCGAACTTTCCGCCCTTACACCTCTCGTATCGTGGTGGTGGGCCTCCTGATCCTCGTCACCGCGGGGATGGGAGTGATCAACCCGCTGTTAATACGGGTGGTCTTCGATTCGGCGCTGTTTCCTCCTGGCGGCCCCAACCTGGAGTTGCTGTGGCTCCTCGCCGGGGTCATGGTTGGAATTGTGGTGGTCACCGGAAGCCTGGGCATCATCCAGACCTACCTGATCAACCAGGTGGGGCAACACGTGATGCGCGACCTGCGGGGCCGTCTCTATCGGCACCTTCAGGGCCTGTCCCTCAGCTTCTTCACCGAGACCCGCACCGGCGAGATTCAGTCCCGGGTGTCCAACGACGTGGGTGGCGTGCAGCGGGTGGTCACCAACACCGTCTCGGACGTTATTTCCAACAGCGTCATCTTCATTAGCACCGTCATTGCGATGGCGGTCCTGTCCTGGCAACTGACCTTGGTGGCGGTGGGAACGGTGCCGATATTCTTCCTCATAAGCAGGACCGTCGGCTCCAGGCGGAGGCGGGCTGCCCAGGAGACCCAGAAGTCCGCCGCCGAAATGACCGCCATCACCCAGGAGACCCTGTCCATTTCCGGGGTCATGCTTTCCAAGCTCTTTGGACGTCAGAACCACGAGATAGAACGGTTCAGCAACGAGAACCAGCGGTTTTCCGACCTGATAATTCGCCAGCAAATGACGGGCCGCACCTTCTTTACCCTGATGCAAATATTCTTTTCGGTCTCGCCGGCGTTGGTCTACCTGCTGGCCGGTTATTTCCTGTCTGGCGGCGGGTCAACGGGTGTGACCGCCGGTACTATCGTCGCCTTTACCACCCTGCAGAGCCGCCTTTACTTTCCCATCGGTAGGCTCCTGGAAGTGTCGGTTGAGCTCCAGGCGTCAATGGCCCTGTTCGAGCGCATCTTCGGCTACCTGGACATCAGGCCCGAAATCGTGAATGCCCCCGACGCGGTAGAGCTGGACCCGCAGCAGGTGGCGGGACAGATTACCTTTGACTCGGTGCGAGTGAATTACACTAGCGCCCAGGAAGAGAAGCCCGATGGCAGCGACGAAGCTCCGGCGGCCTTTTGGGCCTTGGACGGCGTCAGTTTCTCCATCGAGCCGGGCCAACTAGCCGCCCTGGTTGGTCCCAGCGGCGCGGGCAAGACCACCATCTCCTACCTGATTCCCCGCCTCTACGACGCCACTGAAGGCGCGGTCCGCATCGATGGCGTGGACGTGAAGAGGGTACGCCTGGAATCCCTGTCCAACCTGATTGGCTACGTATCCCAGGAAAGTTACCTGTTCCATGCCAGCATCAACAGCAACCTGCTTTACGGACGGCCCGACGCCACCCCTCAAGAGGTGGAAGCCGCCGCCAGGGCCGCCCACATCCATGACCGGATAATGGAACTTTCCGAGGGATACGACACGGTGGTAGGAGAAAGGGGCTACCGCATGTCGGGCGGAGAAAGGCAGAGGTTGTCCATAGCCCGGGTAATTCTACACCAACCCCGAATATTGATTCTGGACGAAGCGACTTCGTCCCTGGATACGACCAGCGAGCGTTACGTCCAGGCAGCCCTGGAACCGCTGATGCGGGGGCGTACCACCCTGGCCATCGCCCACCGCCTGTCAACCATCCTGGCCGCCGATGTCATCTTCGTGGTAGACCGAGGCCGTATCGTTGAGCGGGGCAGTCACACCCAACTGCTGGCCCAGGGGGGACTGTATGCCCAACTGTACCGGGAGCAGTTCGAGGAGGGAGGGGTGGAGGCCACTGCCAGGATGGGATAGTTTTCGCCAATGGCGATGCACTGTACGCCGAGGACGGCAGCGGGGCGGGTGTGCGGTGAGGTTCTCTACGGCGGCGCTGGGATAGATCCCCAATCGCCAATTGGGGCTCATCGGGAAGATTGCCGCTTCCCAGGGTTGCCTGATAGTCCCCAGGGTTGGACGCTTCCAACGGCGAATCCAGCAACCTTCGACCAGATGTTGTTGGTCGGGTGGAATAAGGCCATCTCCCGAAGCGCCAGATGAGGTGGGTCCGCCAGCCCGCAGTGGAATCCCATCTCCAACTATTGCCCTTCAGTAGGACAACTCACGTCTACCATTGTCCGGGCGGGGTCTGATCGCACCATTGCGGATAGGTATATCCAGAGAGTAAAATCGCCAGCATGGTACGGTAGCACACGAGTTAGGCTGGGGAGGTTGAGGATGAAGATTGCGCGGTTTCGAGCGGGGCGAAGAGTAGCCTCCGGCGTGGTCAAGGACCAAGAGATTATAGAGATTCGCGGAAGCATCTATACCAGGTTCCGGATGACGGATACCATCCACAAGCTGGGCGAGGTCAAGCTTTTGCCGCCCACCGACCCGGGGGAGCTATGGGGCCCCGGGTTGAATTTTGTAGACCACCTGGAATACGCCGGCTCGGTATTCGGGACCGAGGCTCCGCCTATTCCCAAGCATCCCAATCCGTGGCGCAAAGGCCGTAACGCCCTCACCGGATATGGCGACCCCATAATCATTCCCAAAGATGTCAAGGGCGAGGTGCACTACGAGGGAGAAGCCGTCGCCATCATCGGCAAGGAATGCCGGCGGGTTACTCCAGGGGAGGCTCCCCGGTATATCCTTGGTTACACCTGCGGCAACGATGTGTCGGAGCGGTCCTGGCAGAAGGACGATTGGACCTTCTGGCGGGCCAAGGGGGCCGATTCCTTCGCCCCCGTGGGACCGTGGATTGAAACGGAGGTGGACCCTCAGGAACTGGACCTGATTGTTCGCATCAACGGAGAAGAAGTCCAGCGGTGCAACACCCGGGACATGATTTTCTCCTTCGCCGAGATTGTCAGCTACATCAGTAAACAGGTAACACTGCGGCCCGGCGACCTGGTCTATTCGGGCGCCACCGGCGAGACCAGGGCTATGGCCCCCGAAGACCTGGTTGAGGTGGATATTCCAGGGGTGGGTGTGTTGAGCAATCCGGTGACGGTGGAGTTCGACCCTGCAGCCCTGTAATGGGCGGTGGTACACCCTGATAACGGCGCTGCGGGTTGGCAATCATTGCCAACCCGCTTCTAATTTGGTGATGGCCCGTTGAGCGGTGGGCAGCGGCGTTGCCTTGGAACGGGCGCAATAGCTTATCAACTCACTCGATGGGCTCATTGCTGTGGGGCCAGCCCTGGCGTTCCCCCAATACGATGAGCCCCCGGGCGTGCCGGCCCCGGACCACGAACCCCTCGGCGTACAGCCCGATGGCGAACAGGCCCCGAGCGTGTACACCAACGGCGAAGACGCCTACCGGGTAGATGCCCACCGAAAAGAGGCCCGCCGAGAAGACCCCCAAGGAGAATAACCCTGCCGAGTAAACGCCGGCGCTGAAAAGCCCCACTCCAACCACTCCAACGGCGAATAGCCCGGCGCTGAATACCCCGGCGGCTGCGCTGGCGAAAGCAAAAACGCCAAGGGCAAAGTCGCCCGCTGCAAAGTAGGCGAAGGCAACGCGCCCCGACGCCCCGGCATCGGCCACGGTGAGCCCCATCAAGGCCAGCGCCAGGGCCAGGGCTAGCGGGAAGGCTATTGCGCTGTACCACTTCCACCGGGCCATAAGTGATTGCTCCTAAACCTTGGGCGGCCACAGTAAAAGGCCACGCCCGGTCTGTCTCGCCAGGGCGTGGCCTTCCTGATGGCATCTACTTTTTGGGGCCGGAGGGTTGCTACTGCTCCAGCTTGATGGGGTTGCTCAACACCCCAATACCCTCAATCTCAATCTCGCAAACGTCGCCGTCCTTCATCTCGCCCGGTTCGCCAGGGGTGCCGGTGTAGATCATGTCTCCCGGCTCCAGGGTAACGAACTGGGATGTATAGGATACCAGCGTCGGAATGTCGAAGATAAGATATTTGGTGGTTTCTCCCTGCACTTCCGCGCCGTTGATGCGGGCGCAGACGCGGATGTCGCTGGCGTCAATATCGGTTACGATAAATGGCCCGGCGGGGGAGAAGGTGTCTGCCGACTTGGCCCGCCACCAGTTCCGGTCCTCCCGCTGCCAGTCCCGGGCGCTCACGTCGTTGCCGCAGGTGTAGCCCAGCACGTGCTGTAGGGCCTCTTCCTTGGACACGTTTCGGCACTGGTCCTTGATTACAACGACCAACTCGGCCTCGGCGTCCAACCGCTCGGTGTCCTTGGGGCGGACGATGGTCTCGCCCGGCCCGATGACTGAGGTGGGGGTCTTGTAGAAGACCATCGGCTCACTGGGGCCAGGACGGTCGTGCAGGTGGCTGGAGTAATTCAATCCGATGGCCAGGATCTTGGACGGAACGCACGGAGCCAGGAGCTTCACCTCGTCTAGGGTGTGGGTATGGTCGGTAATCTGAAAGTCCCCAAAGGGGGGCGCGCTCAACTCTTTAACCGAGTTTCCTTCCACTGCGCCGTAACTAATTTGTCCGTGCGCCAGATAGCGGACGATCTTCATGTTGGTTCCTCCTAAAAAGTGGTTTCAAAAAATGGAACTTCCGGGATGGCATCCGGCGGAGGGCCGGTGGTCACCCAGGGCATTTCGGCCAGCTTCCGCCGGACATTGTAGCGGGTTTGCCGGGGCTTGGCTAGATTGCCAGGCCCGCGTTTCCAGTACATATTTGATGGGCATTAGCTGGATTGCTGCGCCCTATGCCGGACCTTCGGATTGTAGCGTACTGAGAATGAATGATACACTTGGCGCAGGGGAGAGAATATGACAACAGTGGAAGAACGGCTGAGTCGCCTGGAAGGAGTGTACGAGCATCTCGCTTCCAAAGCGGATGTCGCCGAAGTCAAGACTGAGATTGCCGAAGTCAAAGCGGAGGTCAGGACTGACATTGCCGCAATGGAAGCGCGTCTTGTCAAATGGTTCGCCGCCCTGTTAATAGGAACGGCTCTGGGCGCGGTCACCGCCACCGCCGCCCTGACCAAGCTGTTGGGTTAGGTGTTGGCGGCTATTACTCCAGAACTTCCGCAGACGCCCCTAGATTACCGCATAATGGTCTTTATCGGCGTTTCCTGGGGCGCCCTTGGACAGCTTACGGGTGAAGGGGCGCCACCAGGGGCAAATGAATTTTTTGGATAGTAGGCTAGCTCTCAATCACCAGCTTACCAAAGAAGTCCCGGGCCTCCATAACCCGGTGCGCCTCGGCCACCTCGTCCAGGGGGAACACCCGGCCAACGATCCCCTTTAGTTCCCCCTGGTTCACCATCTTCATCATGTCCCCAAAGGTGCGCCGGCTGCGCCCGCCGCTGCCCATCAGGTGTAGAGGGCGCCCTTGCAGGATGGAGAGGTCCATGTTGGTCTGGGCCCCGGAGGTGACTCCGGTGATGACCAACCGGCCTCCCGCCTTGAGGCTCAACAGGCTTTCCTCCCAAACATCGGCCCCCACCACGTCAAAGACCAGGTCTACGCCCTGGCCATCGGTGAGTTCCCGCACCCTCTGGCTGATGTTGGTGGTTTCCCGGTAGTTGATTACCTCGTCGGCCCCCAATTCCTTGGCCTTTTCCAGCTTCCAGTCGCTGCCCGCCGTGGTAATAACCCGGGCTCCGAACATTTTGGCTATCTGGATGCCCATGCTGCCCACGCCGCTGCCCGCTGCCTGAATCAGCACATCGTCCCAAGGCCGTATTTGGGCCTGAGTTACCAGGCAGTGCCAGGCGGTATGGGCGGCGATGGGCAGGGCCGCCGCCTCGGTCAGGCTCATGGAGTCGGGCACCTTGTAGGCATTGATGGCCGGGGCGGTGACGTACTCGGCATGGCCGCCGTCCAGGTCAACTCCCAGCCGGAGTTGGCTGGTGCAATATTGGTCGTTGCCCTGCTTGCAAGGGGAGCATTCGCCGCACTTCACCCGGTTGTCCAGCACCACCCTGTCGCCCACCTGCAAATCGGTCTGGGCGTCGGGGCTGATGTTGACCACCTCTCCGGCGATGTCGCAGCCCATTATTCGGGGCAAGGGCCCCCGATAGTTGCGTCCGCCCCGCAGGCCCAGGTCAAGGTGGTTCAGGGCGCTGCCACCCACTCGAAGCATCACCTCGCCGGGCCCTACTTCCGGCTCCGGGCGGTCTCCTAGGGTCAGCGCTTCCGGACCGCCGTGTTCATCTATATATACAGCTTTCATCGATTCAGTCCTCCGCGGGTAAGATATGCGAATCTTACCTTCCCAGGTTTATGGCGTCAAAATGCAGTCGGTCCGCCGCAGGTTCCGTCAGGGGCGAGTCTGGCGACGTGACCGGCCCAAATTGACTGGGATAGTCGCGCTCAATTACACTGCAACCACTGTTAGGGCCGGCTACAGTCCAGAGTATCCAGAGGGGCCCCAGGGATTAGCCAACGCAAGGGGAGTATCCGATGAAGTTTGGCATGTTTTATGAATTGCAGATGCCCAAACCCTGGTCGGCCAACGCCGAGTACGATACCTTATGGCACGCCATCGATCAGGTGAGCTACGCCGAGGAGATGGGGTTCGAGCGGGTATGGTTGGTTGAACACCACTTCCTTACAGAGTTTGCCCATTCCAGCGCGCCGGAAGTGACCCTGGCCATCATGGCGGAGCGTACCTCGCAGATGCGGCTGGGGTTCGGTGTGGTGCTGGCGCCGGTGCACCACCCTCTCCACGTGGCCGCCCGCACCGCCACCCTGGACATCTTCAGCAACGGGCGGGTGGACGTGGGCGTCGGTCGCACCAAGGGCCCCTATCAGATAACCCCCTTCGGCACCGACGTTTCCCAGACCCAGAGCATGATGGTGGAAACCCTGGAATGCTTGACCGGCATGTGGACCCAGGATGTCTTCTCCCACGAGGGTGAAAACTGGAGCATTCCCCCTCGGGAGGTGATCCCCAAGCCCCTACAGAAGCCCCACCCGCCCCTGTGGATGGCCTGCACCCAGGAGGACACTTTCCGCATGGCCGGGGAGTTGGGCCTGGGATGCCTAGTGAACACCCTGGGGGGAACTGACAAGACCCGGGGACTTGTAAATACCTATTTCGACGCGGTGGAACGGGCCAACCCGGTGGGCAAATTCATCAACAAGCAGGTGGTTGCCTCTACCATCGGTTTCTGCGACGAGAAGGACCAGCGGGCCCGGGAGAAGGGCGCCGAGGTGGCCGGTTGGTACTTGAACCAGAGCAGGCAGCGTTTCACCCTGGAATGGAGCGGCGTTGACCCGGCCCTGGTGCCCGCCGAGTACCAGTTTTACGTCCAGGGCGGCGCGGTGCGCGGCGGCGGGCCGTCGGCGGACCCGCAACAGCAGAAGCCTCCCACCCCGGATGAGCTACTGGCCGGTGGGGGATATTGCGTGGGCGACCCGGAGGCCTGCATTCGGGTAATCGAAGAGTTCGAGTCAATGGGCGTGGACGAGATTATGCCCATTTTCCAGGCGGGCTACGCCACCCACGAAGAGGTAATGAACTCAATCAGGCTCTTCGGCAAGTACGTCATTCCCCACTTCAGGGAGAAGGAGAAACGAGGGAAAACGGCGGGACCGTCGGTGGCCTTGGAATAGAAGTTATCCTATTACTACATCCCAACAATGGATGGCGTGATTATCTTCAAGTTTGTTTAAGGCTGATGAAAAGCTATACCTGGTCCTGTTCGTTCTGCTGGTGGTAAGTCTTACCGGCTTGGTCGTCTGGTATGAGGTATTTTATGATACCGGCGACACCTGGCCGGAAACTATTAAATCCATCGGACAGGGCATAGGCGCAGCGGTTGCAGTAGCGATTACAATTCTCGCCATGTTGGAGCTTGCCATGTTAATTTCCGAGAGATACAAAGCAAAGCGGTTTGCAGAGGGTAGGGCCGAAGGCAGAGGGGAAGAGTGGAAGAGGTGGTCCGAGTGGAACAGTCGGCGCATGGCGGCGGAAGCCAGGGGAGAAAAATTTGAAGAGCCGCCCCCGTCCCGGTAGAGCAGGTTTCCCTGCCCCCTACATCCGAAGGGAATCTCGCGAGTCTGGTCTGAATTCATTGGGTGATTGGAGGAATTTATGAGCTTGGATGTTTTTGATGTAGCCGGCCAGAAGGTGCTGCTGACCGGCGCTGGTCGAGGTATCGGCAAGGGGATAGCCCTAGCATTCGCCGAGGCTGGGGCCGATGTGGCGGTGACGGGTCTGACGCCCACCGGGGTCAATCGGGTGGCGGAAGAGGTGCGGGCCCTGGGCCGCGCGGCCCTGCCCCTTACCGGCGATGCCACCAAGGCAGCCGACATGGACCACATAGCCCAGCAGGTGCTGTCCGAGTTTGGGCACGTGGATACCCTGGTGAATTGTGTTGGCGACGCCATCCGTAAACCTGTGGTCAAGCTGCCCGGCGGTACCCTGGAAGGCATGACCGAGGAGGAATGGCATTTCATCGTTGACATAAACCTTACCGAAGCCTTCCAGGGGTGTCGAGCGTTGGGTTCCCACCTGTTGGAGCGGGGACAGGGCAGCGTCATCAACATCTCCGGTTGGGCCTCCTTCCGCGGTCGCCCGGAGTCGGCGGCTTACGACGCGGCCAAAGCGGGCGTGATGCGCTTCACCGAGTGCTTGGCCCAGGAGTGGGCCCCCCACGGAGTGCGGGTCAATGCCGTCGCCCCCGGTAGCTTCCCCGACCCGGAGCAAATGTCCGCCGAGGCCTACCAGGGCCGGGACGAGAACGCCAAGGGCCAGGTGCCCCTGGGTCGAGTGGGTCGCCTGAAGGAAGTTGGCTACCTGGCGGTGTTCCTGGCGTCGCCGGCGGCGTCTTACGTTACCGGCCAGACTTGGGCGGTGGACGGCGGCGTCAGCATCAAGCATCCTTAGAGCACAGGTAGAAAGCGGCTTTCCCCTTGAGGGATAGGTTGGGAAGGGGGCGAATCCCTGGAGCGCCCTTGGAGACCCTCCAAGGGAACGGCCCCCACGCTAACTTAGCCCAAACATCGGAGACTTTTAGACGCCCTCTTTGGGGCTGGCCGACTGCGGTGGGTGGCCCTGGGAATATACGTAGCTTTCAGAGGTCCCTGCCATGACTATGAACTATCCGCTCTTGGTGCCCCGGATTCTGGAGCGGGCCAAGACCATGTTCCCAGACAAGGAAATCGTCACCCACCTTGGGGACGGTACGCACCGCTATACCTACCGGGACCTGGCGGCCCGGGTGGCCCGGCTCTCCAACGTCCTTTCGGGGTTGGGAGTAGGCCAGGGCGATCGGGTGGGCACCTTTGCCTGGAACACCTACCGCCACTTGGAAGCCTACTTCGCGCCTCCGGCCATCGGCGCTGTCGTCCATACCGTTAACATCCGACTGGCCGCCGATGACGTAATATATATCATCAACCACGCGGGAGATAAGGTGCTGCTGGTAGACCCGGACCTGGTCCCCATCATTGAGGAATTGGCGCCCAAGCTGGAATCGGTGGAGCACTTTATCATCTTGTCGGAAGCATCCAATTTTTCCACCACTTTGCCGTCGGCCCACAGCTATGAAGACCTGTTGGCCGCGGCTTCGGACGAGCACCAGCCGGCGCTGCTGGACGAGTATTCGCCGGTGGGCCTCTGCTACACTTCGGCTACTACCGGACTTCCCAAGGGGGTCATGTACACCCATCGGGGAGTGTTCCTACACTCCATGGCCGAATGCATGGCCGACACCCTCGCCCTGACCGAAAGGGATGTGGTAATGGCGGTGGTCCCCATGTTCCATGCCAACTGTTGGGGACTGCCCTATTCCTCCGCCTTTGCCGGAGCGACCCAGGTGCTGCCCGGCGTCCGACCTGGGCCCGAGGTTATCTGCCAACTGGTGCACCGCGAGCGGGTAACCTTCAGCGCCGGAGTTCCCACCATCTGGATTGGGGTCATGGATTACCTGGAACGTTCCGGGGAGAGCTACGACTTCTCCAGCCTGCGCGAAGTGATTAGCGGCGGCTCCGCCGTCCCTCCCAGCCTGATACAAAACTACCAGGACAAGCTGGGAATTACCATAAGCCACGCCTATGGTATGACCGAGACGACGCCACTGGTGGCGGTGAACCGGCTGAAGAGCAACCTGCGGGGGGCATCGGAAGAAGAGAAGCTGGAAATAGCCGGTAAGCAGGGCCTGGTGGTGGGCGGCCTGGAAATGAAGCTGGTGGACGAGCAGGGGCAGGAACTGCCCTGGGACGGCCACCAGCGGGGAGAGCTGTTTTTCCGGGGGCCCTGGGTGGCCCGGGAATATTTCAACGATGACCGTAGCCAGGAAACCTTCGTCGACGGCTGGTACCACAGCGGGGACATCGCTTCTATTGATCCGGATGGCTATATCCAAATAGCCGACCGGGTGAAGGACATGGTGAAAAGCGGCGGTGAGTGGATATCCTCGGTGGACCTGGAAACGGCCATTATTGCCCATCCCCAGGTGCTGGAGGCCGCGGTTATCGCTGTCCCCCATCCAACCTGGCAGGAAAGGCCGCTGGCCTGCGTGGTACCCCGGGAGGGGTCCCGACAGACCTTGGACCGGGAGCAAATCCTGGACTTCATCCGCGACAAGTTCGCCCGCTGGTGGATGCCTGACGACGTGGTCTTTCTGGACGACCTTCCCAAAACCAGCGTAGGAAAATTCGACAAGAAAGTGCTGAGGGAGCGGTTCCAGGACTACCTGACAGGCTAGTCCCCGTTCCTTTCCCAAACAGGTTGCCCTGGTAACTTCTGCCCAGAGCGTGAGCCACGGCCCTAGCTGACCGTGCCAGTGAGCAAGCCCTTCTTGACTCGCCAACCGGCCAATTCTGTTGCCTTCCTTAGGGACGGCCCGCTCAATTCTCTACCTGCCCTACTGACGGAGGATAAACTTGACCTTTCTCACGGCCCTGGCACTCAGCCGCCGCTCCGTTACCCTCCTGGCCTTCGTGCTGGTTCTGGTGGCTGGGGTCATCGTCTATCGTAACCTTGAAAGGGAACTGTTCCCTGAAATTGAGTTCCCCAACATAACGATTCTCACCGCCTACCCTTCGGCTGACCCGGAGACTGTCGAAAGGGATGTGACCGAGCCCATCGAAGAAGCCATCGAAGGCATGGCTGGGTTGAAGGAGATAGAGTCTACTTCGTCAGAGAACGTCTCCATTGTCCTGGCTTCTTTCGAGTTCGGCGAGGACATGGAGGAGGCGAAGCGGGCCATTGAGAGCAGCGTCAACGGCATCGCCTTCCCCGATGATGCCAGCGACCCGGTGGTCAGCCGCATCAATAACAACACCTTTCCGGTCCTTCGGCTGAGTGTTGTCAGCGACCGGGACATTCCTTCCCTACAGCGCATTGTGGAGTCCCTGGTGGTCCCCGAGATAGAGCGGATTGATGGGGTATTCCAGGTGAATGCGGTGGGCAAGTCCGAGGAACAGGTAAAGGTGGTGGTGGACACCGGAAGGTTGGAAGACCTGGGCCTGTCCTTGCAACAGGTCTCCGAGGCCATCCGGAACAACAACGCCAGCTTTCCCGCCGGTCGGATAGACCAGAGCGGGCGGAGCTTCGCCGTGCGGGCGACCCACGAGTTTGGGTCTCTGGAAGACATTCGGAATCTGACCATCGGTTTTGAAACCCCGTCCGCCGATGCGGGAGCCGGTCCCAATTCCGGGCCGCTTCTGGACCGTCCCATTCTACTGCGGCAGGTGGCCGAAGTTACGCTGAGCACCGCCGATGCCGGGAGCATCTCCCGCGTCAACGGCAAACCCAGCCTGAATATTGATGTAGTCAAAGACCCGGACGCCAACACCGTGGACGTGACCTCGGGTGTGGTGGCCGCCCTGGACGAGATCCAAGGTCTGCCGCCGGACGTGGCTATCATGGAGCTCTCCAACGACGGGCCGGAGGTGGAGAAACAGCTTTCCAACCTGTTGCGCGAGGGTCTTCTGGGGTTCCTTTTTGCCATCCTCGCCGTGTTCGTGTTCCTCCTTAACACCCGGCCTTCTCCCCTGCGGGGAATCATCCTAACCCTTCGTCCCACCACCATCATCGGCATTTCCATACCACTGAGCATCTTGACCGGCGTCCTGGTCATGGGCCTTTCCGGGTTATCCCTGAATTTCATGAGCCTGGCGGGACTTGCCATCGCCATCGGAAGAGTGGTGGATGACAGCATTGTGGTGCTGGAGAACATCTATCGTCACCTGCAAAGTGGGGAGGGCCGGGCTGAAGTTGTCCTGATGTCCACCCGAGAAGTGGGGCCGGCTATCGTGTCCTCAACTTTGACCACGGTAGTGGTCTTTATTCCCCTGGCCTTTATTCAGGGACTGGTGGGTGAATTCTTCACGCCCTTCGCCCTGGCGGTCAGCTTTGCCCTGGTGGCTTCCACCCTGGTGGCGTTGACCGCTGTGCCGGTCTTGGGCACGCTGCTGCTCCGACCTGGTGACTTCCCGGATGAAGATGTTGCCGGCGGAAACGGGGAGGGGAACAGGTCGCGGGACACCTGGTTGCAGCGGGCCTACACCCCGGTGCTTTACTGGACGCTGAGGCACAAGATAGCCACCATGCTCTTTGCCCTGGCTACCCTGTCCGGAATTCTGCTGGTCCTGATTGTGCCCATTACCCTGTTTCCGGCGGGCGCCCCCACGTACCTTACTATTGATGTGGAACTGCCCACCGGCTCCGCCATTAGCCGCACCTTTGAGCAGGTGCTGTTGGTGGAAGAAGTGCTGGCCGGCTTTGAAGAAGAGGGCCACGTTGAACTTTACCAGGTGAATCTGGGTCGTTCCTCTGACGAATTTGGGTCGGGGTCAGCCACCGGAGGGTTTCGGCAGGCCGGTTTCCTGGTCAAACTGTCCGAAGAAGTCCCAGAAGACATTGCCGACCTGGTACGCTCCCGGATGCCCTCAAACGACGGAGTGGACATTACCGTTACCGAGATTGTCGGTGGTCCACCAGCCGATGATTTGGAAATAAAACTCACCGGCAGCAACTTCACGGCCGTCTCCGCCACTGCCCGGGACCTGGAAAGCCGGCTAAATGCCATCGACGGCATCATAAACGTAGCCAGCGACGTTTCCGAGGCCCGTCAGGAACTGACAATAAATGTGGACCCAGCAATTGCCGCCGAGTTTGGGTTGAACGCCGCTCTGGTGGGACAGCAGGTCAACCAGTTTATCGTGGGCCGATCGGTGACCGAGGTTGAACTGGAAGAGATCACCATGGACGTGGTGGTCCAGGGACGTCCGGAAGAGGTGGACAATATCGACAAGCTCAAGGACCTGGGTATCGATGGGCCTTCCGGCGCAGTGAAACTTGGTTCCATCAGCAATATTACTATTGAGGAAGGGCCGGTCAGCATCAGCCGTTTTGACTTGGAACGCGCCGCCAGCATCAGCGGCGTCATTACCGCCCAGGATACGGCGGCCGTCAACCGCCAGGTGAATAGCGCGATCGCCGGTCTGGATACTCCGCCCGGAGTGCAGATTAAGACCGGGGGAATCTTCGAGCAGATTTCCGAGGGCTTTCAGGACGTGGGACTGGCAATGGCGGTAGGGGTAGCCCTGGTCTATCTGGTGATGGTGGCTACCTTGGGTTCCCTGCGCAATCCCCTCATCATCGTCCTCAGTTTGCCCTTGGCGGTGGTGGGAGCCCTGTCGGCCCTGGCGATTACCGAGCGTACTCTAAGCCTTTCGGCATTGATGGGGTTCCTGCTGCTGATTGGCGTGGTGGTCACCAACGCCATCGTGCTCATCACCTTCGTGGAACAGCTTCGCCAGGAAGGCAGAGGGGTGTTCGATGCCCTCATCGAGGGAGGCCGTACCCGGGTGCGTCCCATTTTGATGACTGCCTTCACCACCACCTTCGCCCTGCTGCCGCTGGCGGTTTCTTCTGAGGATGACAGCGGTATTATTGGCGCCGAGTTGGCTACGGTAGTAATTGGGGGGCTAATCAGCTCCACTTTCTTGACCCTGATTGCGGTGCCGGTCATCTACAGTATTTTCCACGAGGGCATACCCAACCTGCCCGGGAATATCGCGGCGGCGGTGCGGCGGCTCCGGTCGCCCGCCCCAAATGTGCCCGGATGATCAGCCTGGTGAGATAATCGGCGGCAGCAGCTTTGGATTCCTGGGCCCCGTCACTGGCGGGGCGAGAAGAGAGGTAATTTTTCATGGCAGTATTCGGGAGCATTGGCAGCTTTCTGAAATCTCGGCAAATGCTTGCCCTTCTGGCTGTGGTGGCCGGAGTGGCAGCCCTGGGCTACGGGGCCTCAACCCTGGCGGGGGCCTCGGAGATGCCGCCTTCGGAGGCTAGCCTTCAACCTAACACCGGTCTGGAGAGAAGCCTGGCCCAGTCCTCGGAAATCGCCGTGAAAGGCCGATTGGTGTTTCCCCGGCAGCAACACCTAACCTTCGAGACTCCGGGCGAGGTTGGCGAAGTCCTGGTCCAAGAGGGGCACCGAGTGACGGCGGGTCAGGTCCTGGCTCGCCTGGACCGGACCTCCCTCATTGAAATGGAGGAAGCCATCGCCCAGGCGAAACTGGACCGGTTGAGAATTCGGGAGACCCAGGACCGAGTCCAGAAGAAGTTCAACATCAGCCCCTTGGAAGGCGCCCAGTTCGACGATGCAGTGGCTCACGCCAGGAAGGGACTCAAGGATGCCTTGGAGCTACTGGAGGACTTTCATCGGGATCACCAGCGGAAAATCGCTGACGCCACCAAGGCCAAGGCCGATGCGGAATTTGCCCTTTTGGGCACCATGTATACGGCGACCCAAGGTCAGCTAGCTCCCCAAAGGTCATCTCTGGAAGCCTTGGCCGACTTCCAGGCGGATTACCAGTGGCAGCTCTCCGAGTCAGGTAGGAAGAAAACCGATGCTGAAGCGGCCTTGGATGGGGCTGAGGATGCCCTAGCCGGATTCGACATAGAATACCGGGGACAACTTGCCAAAGTCCGTAGGTTAAAGGCGCAGGCAGAGATAGTCGTTGATAAGGCCGAGGAAGCCCTGGCCAGTTTCGACATAGACTACCGGAAGGAAATCGACAGCGCCCGAATTCGAGTGGGCCGGGCCGAGGAGGCTTCGATTGAGGCCGATAACTCCTTGACCGCTTTTATCGTTCCCCTTGGCCTTACTCAATCTCTTCACGACATAAGGATAGAGGATGGGGCTGACCCGGAGGAGATATTGGACTCCCCCCTTGACGATATGCAACGGTTGCGAACGAGGGTGGAAGAAGCTAGGACCAGCCTGGGGCAAGCCAAGCGTGACCTGGCTGACTTGGAAGGGAACCGGTCGCTAAAACTACGGGAGCGCCAGACAGTGGTGGCCGAAGCTAAGGCGGCGCTGGCGCAAGCCGAGAAAGACTCGGCAGACTTGGTAGAAAATCGCTCCTTGAGGTTGCAGGAAAGGCAGTCGGTGGTCGAGGAGGCCCGAGCAGCCTTGGCCCAGGCTGAGGATGACCTGGCGGACCTGGAGAAGGAGCCGGATAGCTTCCTGTTGCGTAGCCTACAAGCCGCGGTGGAAGCAGACCGGGCCGCGCTGACCCAGGCCGAAATCGATCTGACCCGTCTGCTGGAAGGGCCCGACGCCGAGGACCTAGCCGTGCTTCAACAGGGCGTCGCCAATTGGCGGGCGGCGTTGCAGGACCTGTTTGAAGTGGACTCCCTGGAAGTGGACGTTCTGGAAGCCCGAGACTCTACGGCGGGGGCCCGGCTGGAAGACCTGATGAACGACCTGGAAGGGGCCGTCCTGCGCGCACCCTTTGCCGGAATTGTGTCCCTGGTCAACGTGGAGGTTGACGACCGGGTTACTGATGAGTCCCGGGTCATGATTTTGGTTGACCCAACCGTCGTGGAGGTTGCCGGGATAGTCGACGCTTCCCAGGTCCGCTTGGTCCAACCGGGAGCCGAAGCGAGGATTACCATAGCGTCGGTTCCCGGGCAACAATTGAAGGGTAGTATTACCTCCGTGGCTGGGGAACCGCGAACCGAACGTGGCGTCGTGAACTACGCCGTAGCCGTTCAGGTCAATTTGCCTCCCGGAGTAGAGGTCCCGTTGGGCCCCACCGCGGTGTCCGTGCTGGTTGACGCCGTTACGGTGAACTAATTGAAGCGCACCGATTAAAGGCTCCCAATCTGAATCGAGAACGGCCCCGCCTTCACAGCGGGGCCGTTCTCGATTATTTCCCTGCGCCACCCGGGTGCCGGGTGGGTGGTCGCGCATTACCTGGGGAGTGCCCTAGCTGGGATGCTTGCCCAGCATCAGCCAGCCGCCGCCGCTGGGGGTGGTGAAGGCGCAGAGGGCCGTCTCCGCCCTGACCGTGACCTGTCGAGGGCCGGCGGTGCCGCGTAGCTGCTGGATGCTGTCGGTGTACATGGCTGTCCGAGTGCGCCCGTTGCCCAGATTTCCCCCGCTGGAGCTAAAGGGATGAGGGCCTTCGACGCGAATGTCGCCAGCGTAAAAGGCGAAGGCGTCTCCCCGCTTCACCCCGTGCCACTGGAAACCCTCCAGAAAGAACTGGCTCATGGTTGCGTAACCGTCGTAGGGATTGAAAATGTCCACGTCCTGGGGTCCCAGCCCGGCGCCCTCGTACATCCTCTGGGCGGTCCGGTCGGTCCACTCTTCTATCTCGTCCAGGTCCGGTTGAGTGGTGCGCTGCCGGAAATTGTGCTGGGAATGGTTGAGCACGTACACCGGCGGCTGCCGCATGTCCCGGGCCCGCTCCGCCGTGGTGAAAATATAGGCCGCCGAAGCGTTGACGGGCCGGTCGCAGTCCCATAGCCGCAGAGGGTTGAGGATATACCGGGACGACACGTAGTCTTCCACCGTAAGTTGCTCCAACCCGTGGCTGGCGTTATACCCCCAGGGGGTCATCAAGCCGTTGCGGTGCTGGTTTACGACGAAGGGAGCCAGGTCGTCGTGGCTGCCTCCGTATTTGAGACAGTATTGGTTGTGGGGGAAGATGTTGATGAAGTCATTGCCCCCGTGGTTGCCCCAGGGCACCGTCCACTGGCGGGCGCCCCGAGCGTAGTCATCGGCGTTTTCTCCGCCTCGGCGGTACCGTCCTTCCAGGTTGCCCGTCGGGTATATCACCAGGCAGGTGGTGCAGAGGCCGTCGCCGATGGCCTGGGCGGCTTGGCCCACCATTTCGCCGATGGTTGGCAGCCTGGTCGGGGCGTATTGCACATTGGGCAACTCCATTTCCTTGACCAGCCACTCGGCGTTCATCAGGGTTATCCCCGACTCCGAGTCATAGGGAGGGGCAAAGTAAGGGCGGGGGGCCCAGTTGGATGCGGAGCCGCCGCTGGCCCCGGCAATGTGGCTGTCGCAACACAATATGCCGTCAATCTGGTCGGGTGTTACCCCCGCGTCTTCCATCGCCCGTTCACAGGCAAGCATGGTGTAAGCCCCAAGGCTCTTGTCCAGGGACGCACCGTCCCACCTCCGGTCCACCGGGGAATGTCCGTAGCCGGCGATGGCGACTTTGCCCCGGTGCTCCCACACCCCAAGGCCGTCTCTATCTCTGCGCCACCGATACTGGTCATTTGTCGTCATAGTTCACCCTTTTCGAGTTTGCTCTACTGGGGAGGCCAGTTGCGACTCCCCCTCTTACCTGGGTCCTGGTTCCATCGGAGATTATTGGTCTGCTCTGGCCGGGTGCGGTCGTGGGCTGGAGACCTACGGCCCGGCTACCCGCTGCCTCTATCCGCTGTCTCTATCCAATGACCTTCCATTCGTGAATCAGTTGGTCTGGGGCAACTTCCTCGAACACCACTTCCACCGCGGCCCCAACCGGGACCTCGTAAGGTGGAACCCCCGGGAGGTTGGAGTAGAAGTTGACGCTGGTGTCTTCGTCCAGGGTCACCAGGGCCAGGTTGTAGGGCTGGTCGGGCATCCGCCGGTTCAGACGACCATCCTCAATAACAATGTAGGTGGATATATGCCCGCGACCGCTGACCTCCTTCCATTCCAAGCTTTCGGCGGAGCCGCACACTTGGCAAGCCTGTTGGGGCGGATATTGCAGCCGGTTACAAGCTTGACAGTTCTGCAGGACCAGCTTCTTTTCGTTGACGGCATCCCAGAAGGGCTTGCTCAACTCATCGGGCGCCGGGATAACTTTTGGCATGGATTCCTCCGCTTGACGTGTAGTGGGTATTCGCGTGTTTCCAAAACACCCTTCCCGAGTCCTGCGCCCATTCAATGCAATCGACGACGGGTACACCTTCTATGAGTCAGGCCTGCCGGGGCCTTCCCTGGCCCGGCGGCTAACCTATTGCCGGCCTGCTCCGTGGGTGTCTGGGTGTGAGAACCAGCCCTTGGAAAGGGGAGATTTTAGGCTGTCACGAACTATAAACCGCTATCTCTAGGGAGTCAACAACAGTCCAACAGGGCAGGGTCTATCGATTCTCCAGGTAGAGACCATATCGCCCCAATGACCAGGCCACCACCCCCAACGGTAATTCCGACGGAGGCTGGTTTTCAGGAGTGGGGGGCTGGTGTGGGCCGGTGACTCAGACCCTTCTCTCCGCTCGGAGCCGGTCCTTCGACAAGCTCAGGATGATGGGTGAGAGCGGGGTATTAATAGATGAGCGGCGAGAGCGGGGAAGTAATAGGGCTAGTAATAATTGAATGAACTATCCCGCAATGCCATCCGCTTGATGCCATCACCCGGCCAGAGTGAAGGCGAAAAGCCGAGAAGAGACGCTGGGGTACCCGCGGAAGCCCGAGGCCGTCGGAGGTCCTTGGACTATTAACGACACCACTATCTTAGGCCATTTATTTCTACGATGTGAGACTTCAAATTTACTAAATCAAACGCTGCTGAGCACAAGTATCTTGCTATATTTACATCACTATGGTTACATTACAGAAGCCCTTGTAGTCTATCCGACATCCAGAGTCCGGGCGCCGCACTCTTTTAGTGGAGGTATTGCTCTACCAAATCGAGGAATAACCAACTTCAAAAGACTGTTCGGGAGGTAAGTTTATGTTTCTCTACGGCCTAATCACGGGGAAAAGAGCACTAGTCGTTATGGTAATGCTGACCCTGGCCGTTCTTGTAGCCTGCGGCAGCGCCTCACCCCCTACGGCAGAGCCCCAACAGGGATCGTCTCCAGCGGCTCCCCAGGAGATGGCCTCCCAGCCCGATGCTCCCCAGGGGTCGTCGGGGTCGATGCAGCAGAAAGAGCCGGCCCAGGGAGGCGCGCCCACAGCTATGCCTGGGTCCACCCCGGCCCCGCCGGCGGCGATGGCGCCCAAACCTGCCGGCAAGCTGACCATGGGCCAAAAGGAATTGAACATTTTCAGCGGCCATCCCAAGCGCTCGGTCAATCCCCAACTATTCGTTATCTCCACCGCCCCGGTGGTGGAGGCGCTCTTCGCCTGGAACAGCAGCCTAGAGGCTGTTCCCCTGTTGACCGAGTCCTGGAAGATTTCCGATGACTTCCTGGAGTGGACCTTCAACATCCGCAAGGGAGTGCAGTTCCACAAGGGCTATGGCGAGATGACCGCCGAGGACGTGGCCTGGTCCTACAGCGAGTGGATTCAAAATTCCAAACACGCTAGGGCCAGCTTAATCAATGACTTCTGGAACAATCCCGACGGCAGTGTTACGGTCCAGGACAGCCACACCCTGGTGGTGAATACCGGCAAGCCCATGCCCCTGGTCATAATGTCCGAATTCCACCGGATTCCTTCGGGCATTGCCACCTGGGTCACTAGCAAGGAACAGGCTGCGGAACTGGGTGAGGAGGCGGCGGACCGGGATATAGCCGGCACCGGGTCCTGGGAAATTGAAGATCACCGGCCCGCCCAGTTCTGGAAGATGAAGGCGGTGGAGGACCACTGGCGCAAGACTCCCTACTTCGCCGAGTTGGAGTTTCAGGAAATCCCGGAAGAGTCCACCCGAATTGCCGGCTTCCAGACCGGGTTGCTGGATACTTTCGTGATGGCTTTCGACTCTGCTGCCCTGGTGGAGAAGGTGGAAGGCGCCAAGCTGATGCAGGTGCCCGACCAGCCAGCCGGCGAAATGATGATGCACTTCATGGGCCAGTTTTACATCCACATCGGCACGGATAACCAGGAGACTGCCTACGACCCCGACCTTCCCTGGACTTCCTCAAATCCGAACTTGGACTCTCCCGAATGGGAACAGGCCCGAAAGGTACGCCAGGCGTTGATTAAGGCCATTGACGTTCAGATCCTGGTTGACACCCTGTTGCAGGGCTTGGCTCGGCAGACACCAATAGGAGTTGGGGGCTATAGCTACTCGGCAGGCCGGTTCCCGGAGCTGGGGCCCCTGGAGTATGACCTGGAAGGGGCGAAGCAACTGCTGGCCGACGCCGGGTACCCCGGCGGAGGGTTCAGCATCATCCTCACCCCGGCCATTCGCGGCGCACCCGCCGAGGTGGAAGTCGCTGAGGTCATCGCCACCATGTGGGAGGACATCGGGGTAGACGTTAAGTTGCAGAAGGTCCCCTACGGCACCTATCGCCCCCAGGTTATCGGAAGGACCTACATCGGTACCAGCAACCACGCCACTTCGCCTTCCAACACCCCGGCCCGCCTGTACAACGCCTTGAAGGACGCCGGGAGTTTCGTCAGGTTCACCCATCCCTGGTTGGAGGAGCGGGTCTCCAAGGCCCAGCAAGCAGTGGACCCGACGGAGCGGACCCGGTTGGAGTTGGAGGTAGGCCAGTTCATGGCCCACAACGCCATCTACGCATCCTTGTATTGGTGGGACGCGGTATGGCCGGTGGGACCCAACATTGACGACAAGTCGTGGTCGGAGAACCTGTTCTACGGCGACATTCGCAACATCAACGGCTTCGAGTGGATCGAGCCGCGCCAGTAAGCCGTCGGGCAGGACTTGGGCGATTTACCCGACTGTAGTAAAGTACCGGGGCCAGCGTTCATAGTCGCCGGGAAAGGGTCGATACAGCTTGTTCAACTAAAGGGGCGGGTATCCAGGCAATTGCCTCGGATACCCGCCGAATTCGTTCCGGTTCCATCTTGCTTCTGGTAGCGGAGAAGTTAGGGAAGGTCGTCGACGCCATCAGGCCTTGCTTAGACGTAATCGGGTGTGCCGGCCAGGTGTTGGTCCGTCAACTACCTTTATTGTCGATACACCTGACCCGGATGTTGGGATCTTTTGTATTCCCGAAGAAGATAAACCCGACTTGGTGATATTCCGTCTTGCTATCTTGACGCTCCCAACGTCATACTTTATATTACGCTGGATGTTGACGAGGGCGCTAACCGCGCCCCAATTGAACATGCGTCTTGATGAAATGGCCTATAGTCGGTAGCAGGTTTCGGATTACGCGGTTCAATAGTTGTCTGCACATCGTTGGATAACATCCCAATTCCCGAAATTGAGCAGGAGGTATGTCTGTGACTCTCTACCATGTTTTCAAGGGGAGAATAGGTTTAATTACAATTGCTTTATTAGCCTTAGCGCTCGTGGTGGCCTGCGGGAGCGCGTCGCCAGCCGACACGGGTACGGCCCAGGACGCTGCCCCGGAGCAGCCTGCGGCCCAGATGGAAATGCCCAAAGGAGCCGGTGCTCAAGACACTGCGCCCACACCGGTGCCTTATACCATCAAGCGGGAGGCCGCCGCCCCTACAGCCATGCCTCAAAAGACCGGGGGCGAGGCGATGATGGTGAAACCGGAAGGCCCCCTGAACGTGGGCCTGAAGGAGATGGGCCCCTTTTTCGTCCATCCCGCCGTTATGACCAATCCCCAGATTTTCGTCCAAGGCACGGCCCCCATTGGTGAGGGTCTGCTGCAGCAGGACATCAACCGAGAAGTAAAGGGCCTGCTGGCTGAGTCTTGGAGCATTTCCGATGACTTCCTTACCTGGACTTTCAACCTCAACAAAGGTGTCCAGCTACACAAAGGTTACGGGGAGATGACCGCCGAGGACGTGGTCTACTCCATGCAGAACTTTAGGACCAGCAAGCACCCCCGGGCCGGGCAATTGGAGACCTTCTGGTTGGACCGCCCCGGCTCGGAGACTCCTGACGATTACACCGTGGTAGTCAACACCGGTGAACCCGTAGTTGAACTTATTGCCGTCGGTTGGCACATGACTCCCGGCGGCGGTTCCACCTACATCGTCAGCAAGAAGCAGAGCGAGGAGCTGGGGGTAGACGTCGCCAAAGAAGACATCGCCGCTACCGGCCCCTGGGAAATCGTGGAACACAAGACCGGCGAGTTCTGGAAGATGGCCGCAGTGGAAGACCACTGGCGTCAGACACCAGCCTTTGCCGAGCTCATCTTCTGGGAAATCCCCGAAGAGTCTTCCCGCATCGCCGGGTTCCAGACCGGGCAGTTGGACACCTTCCTAATGAACTTCGACACCATACCCTTGGTCGAGGAAATTGAAGGCGCCAAGACCATGTCCGTGCCCAACGCAACCCTGATGCGGCTGCGGATATACGGCAACTGGCACCCCATCCCCGGCGTTGAGCAGAGGCCTGGCTACGATGCGGAACTGCCCTGGGTATCCGCCTCCGAGGATATAACCTCTCCTGAGTGGGAGCGGGCCAGGAAAGTGCGCCAAGCGTTGCTGATGGCTGTAGACCGGGACGGATTGGTAGAGGCGATTCTTGGCGGGCGAGGCCACACCCGGACGCCCCTTTCCGGGTACACCGACTTTTTGCACCTGCTGGATGGACACGATTGGCCTGAGTTCAGCGCAGAAGGGGCCAAGCAACTCTTGGCCGACGCGGGCTACCCCGACGGGTTCGAGATTACCCTGACGCCCTCCATTCGGGGCGCCGCCGCCGAGACGGAGTCCTGCGAGATTATTGCCCAAATGTGGAATGATGTTGGGTTGGATGTAAACTTCCAACGGGTCCCCTACGGCACCCTGCGCCCCACCTTGGTGGGCCGCACTTATCAGGGAGTCACCTGCCACGCCGGTGCGCCCAACCGGCTACCCTCTCAAGGGTACGGCAGCTACCTGAGCCAAAATCCGTTCAACCGGGGCCTGGAGCACATGTACTCCGAGAACAGAATGCTGGCGGCCCAGGAGGCAGTGGACCCCGATGAACGGCAACGTTTGGAAAAGGAGATTGGTCTCTTCCTGCTGGACAACGCCCTAACCGACCTCATCTATTACACCATGGATGCCGTTTGGCCCGTTGGTCCTCGCATTGAGGGGTGGGGCGAGCATGTACGTACCTCTGATATTCGGCAAATCAACGGCTACGAGTATATCCAACACCGGAAATAATCGGTAACACCTAAAGCTTCTTTGAGGATGGCAAGGTAAGGAAATGGGATGGCCTAGGCCGGTTTTGTCCTGTATCGCTCGCACCGCGCTCAGTATACCTTTGGCGGCTGTACTGAGCGCCATTGGAATGGCGGTAGCTTCGGCGCTGGCGGTCTTCTTTGGTGTGTCCGGGTTGTCCAACCTCCTTACCCTGCTCATGGTAGGAGCCGGAGTGGGGGCTGGCCTGGGCAGCGGCGCCAGCATGTTCAGGGTTGATTCCATTCCTTCCTGGCCCCTGCTGCTGGCCATTGGCTTGGGGCTCTCGGCAATCGGTACTGCCGGGGGCTGGGCGGGCTTCCAGGTTGGGGACAAGATTACTGCCATCGAGGAAGCCAACTGCGTTGGCGTTTGCGAGTACCTCTTTAAACCCAGAACTTATATCGCTTTAGGCGCCACCATCGCCGCCAACTTTGTGGCTCTGGTCTTCAACATCGTCTACGAGTTCATGGCTGGAGTCGGGGCCAGACCGCGAATGTGGTCCGCTGGTCAAGCCGTCGGGTCCTCCGGCGAAACCAGTCGCTTCTCTCAGTGATCCCGCGTGGCCCCGCATATCCGGCGGGGCCACGTTCGGTTGGTAGCGCGCATTAATGGTCGGGGCCGTAGGGGTGGACTTTTTCGATGAAACCATACCTCTTGACTGCGTCGTAGTATATACCATACGTAGGTTGGTTCAACGCCGGTGCTTGGCGGACCCAAAACAGGTAAATATCTAGCGTAGAAGGTTGGGCTGTATGCAGCGTTATTTGGCAAGGCGGGTCGTACTGGCACTAGTCACCCTGATGGCGGTTTCCCTCATCATTTTTGTCATGAGCCGGGCCGCTGGCGACCCCAGGCACGTCTATTTGGACGACTACTCGACCCAGGAGGACTGGGATAGGCTCACCGAGACCCTGGGCTTGGACCGGCCCTATTACCAACAGTACGGCATCTTTCTCGGGGACGCTCTGCGAGGGAAGTTCGGCAAGTCCATCAAAGAAGGCCGGCCTTCTATGGAAATTATAATAGAGCGACTTCCGGCCACTTTCCAACTCGGGCTGGCCGCCTTTATCTTCTCCGTTGTGGTGGGAGTGCCCTTGGGCATTCTTTCCGCGGTGAAACGGGGCAGTGTGTTGGATACCGTGGGAAAGCTGGTGGCCCTGGTTGGGCAGTCGGCCCCGGTGTTCTGGTTAGGGCTCATGCTAATGTTCTTTTTCGCAGTGCGGTTGGGTTGGCTACCTCCCTACGGGAGACAGGAGCCATCGAGCATAATTCTCCCAGCCGTCTCCTTGGGTTGGTTTTACGCCGCGGCAAATCTCCGATTGCTCCGGTCTGCTATGCTCAACGTGTTGGACTCGGAGTACGTCAAGCTGGCCCGGGCTAAGGGAGTGTCCAGCACGGCGGTAATCTGGAAACACTCTTTGCGCAACGCGCTGATTCCCGTACTGACCTTTGCCGGCGTCACCCTGGGCAGCCTGGTGACGGGCTCTCTGGTGGTTGAGACTGTGTTCGCCTGGCCTGGGTTGGGACAGCTAGCCATCCAGGCTCTAGCCGGTAATGATTACCCGCTGCTTCAGGCGGTGGTCATTATCTTCACCCTGATGTACGTTATGGCCGCCCTGTGGGTGGACATAATGTACGCTTACATTGACCCCCGAATTCGCTACGCCTAACGCAGGAGCGTAAAATGGCACAAGTTACAGGTACAATTACAGTAGCGCCGGCGCCCATACCGGTACGCATAGCCCGAAGGGCATGGCAGATGCGGCGTTGGCCGCTGATTCCCATGCTCATTCTGGCGCTATTCCTGCTGACGGGAATCTTCGCCCCACTCATCGCCCCTCACAACCCGGAGCGGGGAGACATCCGCAGCCGGAATGCCCCTCCGGCCTGGATTGAAGGCGGCAGCAGTGAATACCTGCTGGGCACCGACCACCTGGGTAGAGACATGTTGAGCCGCGTCGTTTACGGTGCGCGCATTTCGCTAACCGTAGTGGGGGTCACCCTGGGAGTAGGAGTCACTATCGGCGTCGTCTCCGGCCTCGTGGCCGGCTGGTACGGCGGCTGGATTGATGAATTGCTCATGCGAATCGTGGACATCAAGCTGGCGATTCCGACCATCCTGCTGGCCTTGGTCCTGGTCTTGGCCCTGGGACAATCCTTCTTGATAATCGTAGCTATCTTGGCGATTGCGGTCTGGCCTCGCTTTGCGCGCAATGTTCGGGGTGAGGTGCTGCAGCTCAAGACCATGGACTTTGTGTCCCTGGCCAAGGTGGCCGGGGCCTCCACGCCGCGCATTCTGTGCATGCACATCTTCCCGGGCGTAATCAACACCCTGATAATTCTGGCGACCCTGGAAGTGGGCATCGTTATCCTGCTGGAGTCAACCCTCAGCTTCTTGGGCGCCGGCGTGCCGCCGCCCACTCCGGCGTGGGGGTCTATGGTGGCCGACGGACGGGACCGCCTGGCGGTGGCTTGGTGGATTTGCACCATGCCCGGCGTGGCCATAATGCTGACAGTGCTCTCGATGAACCTGTTTGGCGACTGGCTTCGGGACCGGCTGGACCCCAGGCTGCGGCAACTTGAGTGATGCCCGCCGGCCATTGCGGTTAATAAATTACTATCTTGGCGGGAAGTATGGCGACTAATAGCCGGACCAACGACAACCCGGTGGTGTTGGAAGTAGATGGACTCCAGACCTACTTCCAGACCCGCTGGGGCACGGTAAAAGCAGTAGACGGTGTTAGCTTCGACCTGAGGCGCGGGGAGACCCTGGGCATAGTGGGGGAATCCGGTTCGGGCAAGTCGGTGACGATGCTGTCACTAATGCGGCTGATACCGGAGCCTCCGGGTCACATAGTGGGGGGCCGGATTCTGCTGGAAGGCGAGGACCTGCTGCAACTCACGGAAAACGAGATGAGCAAGTACCGGGGCAGCAAAATAGCGTTAATCATCCAGGACCCCATGACCTCGCTGAACCCGGTCTTCTCCATCGGCAACCAGGTGGGCGAAGCTATCAAGATTCACCAGGACATTCCCAAACGGAGTGTGATGCAGCAGATTCTGGACGTGCTGCGCAAGGTCAACATTCCGGCGGCGGAAACCAGGGTACGAGACTTTCCGCACCAGATGAGCGGCGGGATGCGGCAGCGCGTGGTGGGAGCCATTGGCATTTCCTGCGAACCCATCGTCTTGATAGCGGACGAGCCGACCACCTCCCTGGACGTGACCATCCAAGCCCAGTACCTGAAACTGCTGAGGGAATTGCAGCAGGAATCGAACATTGCCCTAATCTTCATCACCCACGACTTTGGAATAGTGGCGAAGATGTGCGACCGGGTCGCGGTGATGTACGCTGGCAAGATAGTCGAAATGGGGGACGTGCGGGACATATTCAACCAGCCCTCGCACCCCTACACCGAAGCCCTATTGGCGTCGGTTCCGAAGCTGGAAGAAGATGTGGAGCGTCTCTACGCCATCGAAGGGCAACCGCCCACGTTGCACGACCTACCCAGGGGGTGTCCCTTCGCGCCCCGGTGCCCCTACGTGATGGAGCGCTGCCGCGAAGAGTACCCGGCGGCAAAGCAAGTGACCGAGCGGCATTATGCGGCATGCTGGAGGCTGGAATGACCTCAGTAGAAGAGAGTCGGGAGAGCCGGGTGGCACCCGGGGTGCTCCTGGAGGCCCAGGGGCTGAAGAAACATTTCCCGGTGACCAAGGGTCTGCTGCTGTCGAAAGTGACCGGGTGGATTAAGGCAGTAGACGGAATCTCCTTCCAAGTTCGCGCTGGCGAAACCCTGGGCATAGTGGGCGAGTCGGGCTGCGGCAAGAGCACCACGGCCAAGATGTTGTTGATGCTGGAGGAACCCACAGAAGGCTCAATTCTGTTCCAGGGGAAGGAAATAGATAAAGCCAACAATGCCGAGCGCCGAGAATATCGCAGCTCGGTGCAGGCGGTGTTTCAAGACCCTTGGAGCTCGCTCAACCCTCGAATGCGCGTGAAGGACCTGATTGCCGAGCCGATGGTAATCAACCTGAAGCTCAGTCGCCGGGAGATGGATGAGCGGGTGCAGCGGTTGCTGGCCGACGTGGGTCTGAGTTCTTACCACGCCAACCTCTACCCCCACGAGTTCAGCGGAGGACAGCGGCAAAGATTGGCGATTGCCCGGGCGTTGTCCCTGGACCCCAAGCTCATTGTGCTGGACGAGCCGGTGTCGGCCTTGGACGTGTCCATTCGCGCCCAGATAATGAACCTGCTCAAGGACCTTCAGAAAGAGTACCAGGTAAGTTACCTGCTGATAGCCCACCACCTGGCGACAGTACGCTATATGTGTGACTGGGTGGCCGTGATGTACCTGGGCCAAATAGTGGAGTTTGCGCCGGTACGTGAGCTGTACGAGAACCCGTCGCACCCCTATACCAAGGCGCTGATGAGCGCGGCCCTGCCGTCGCACCCGGACATCGAGCAGGAAGAAATGATACTGACGGGGGAAGTCCCGTCGCCCTTGAACCCGCCCGAGGGGTGCCGGTTCCATCCCAGGTGTCCCTTCGTCATGGACCAATGCTCGGTGGATGTGCCGCAGGTGAAGGAGGTTTCCCCCGGGCACAGCGTTTCCTGTCATCTCTACTAGGGGCCTAACCCCCCCACGCACCGCCCCGGACTACTGGGGCTGAGCCGTTCCAGCTACAGTTAAGAGACTCCGCGCCGGGGCCTGGTATAGGGTTCCGGCGTTTTCTTTGGAATCCCTCCCGGTTAGGCTGCGGAGGCTCCAATTGCTCCCTGGCATATTCCCCGCGTTTCGTGTTACATTACTGTTGCAATTGCCTTGGATAGCTAGGTACTTCGGGCGGTAGTCGCAGCGTCTGCGGCGGCTCGCTGGGAGGAATCGGTCTCTTGTACCGAGACTGCCCGTTGTAGATGTAAGGGGTGGATTCCATGACCAAGCAGAGAGTGACAAAGCCCGTCTACCTTGGGGATGTGAAAGTCGGCGGCGGGGCCGACATCAGTGTCCAGTCCATGACCAAGACCGACACCCGGGACGTGGCGGCCACCGTCCGCCAGATTCACGAGTTGGAAGAGGTTGGCTGCGAGATAATCCGCTCCGCCGTCCCCGATATGGAGGCGGCCAAAGCAATGGCGGAGATTAAGAAGCAGATACACATTCCCCTGGTGGCCGACATTCACTTTCACTACCAACTGGCCTTGGAGTGCGCCAGGGGTGGTGTGGACTGTCTTAGGCTCAACCCCGGAAACCTTCGGGATGCTGACCAGGTTAAGGAAGTGGTGCGAGACGCCAAGGCGCGCCACATCCCCATCCGCATCGGAGTGAACTTTGGCAGCCTGCCCCCGGTGGGCGGCATTGGCCGCACCCGTGGTTTTTCCCGCCACATGGACCTGGTGAACAAACTGCCCAAGGCCGGGGAAGTTAAGGCCGGGGAATATAGCGTGGTGGACCACATGCTGGCCACCGCTCTGTGGGAGATAAGCCTGCTGGAAGAACAGGACTTCGACCACATAAAAATATCCATGAAAGCCTTCGACGTCCCCACCACGGTGGAGGCCTACCGTCGTCTGGCTGAGTTGGTGCCCTACCCCTTGCACCTGGGTATTACCGAGGCCGGCACCGTGCAGTCGGGCTCCATCCGCACCGCGGTTGGGCTGGGCATCCTGCTATACGAGGGAATCGGGGAGACCATCCGGGTCTCCCTCAGTGGCGATTCCAAGGATGAAGTCCTCGCCGGGTACGAAATCCTGAAGTCGTTGAACCTGCGAAGCAAGGGGACCACCCTGGTCGCGTGTCCCAGTTGCGGACGCGCGGATGTGGACGTAGTGCGACTGGCGAATCAGGTGGACGAACTGCTAAAGGGTAGTGACAAGAACATCAAGGTAGCGGTGATGGGGTGCGAGGTCAACGGCCCCGGGGAATCCAAGGACGCCGACGTGGGCATCGCCGCCGGGGCTGGCCGGGCTGTTATCTTCCGCAAGGGTGAGAAAGTCCGGGTGGTTCCCGCCGAGGATATGCTCACCGCGTTGATGGAGGAGATCGAGAACACCCCGGCCCCCGCCGGAGACTAGCCCCTAATATGGTCGGCGGAGTTGGCGGGTAATTAATATGACCAGTAATGTTGCGAGGCTGGGGCCGGTGCGGGCCTTTCCCAAGGACGCCTCCGAGAAACGCCAGCACTTTCTTGACCGGCTGGACGCCATCCGCCGCGACTTGGAGGCCGGAGCAGAGGCCGCCGAGGAACAGGCTACCCTTCCCATAGCTACTGTTGAGCTCCTGTACCGCGAAGGGTTGCTGCACCTCAAACTCCCAGAAGTCCTGGGCGGCGCTGAGCTAGACCCCATCACCTACCTGGAAGTCATCGAAGCCCTTTCCCGCGTCGATAGCTCGGCGGGTTGGTGCGCCCTAATCAACTGCACCAGTATCGCTTGGCCCGGCGCTTTCCTTCCCGATGCAGCAATAGAGCGGATTTTCGCCGGTGGTGAGGCTCCCATAGCCGCCGGGGCAGCGGGACCACTGGGCAAGGCGACTCCGGTGGAGGGCGGCTATTTGGTTACCGGTCGGTGGCCCTTCGGCAGTGGCATACGCCACGCTCAGTGGGTGCTGGGAGGTTGCCGCATCCAGGGCGACCAGCAGGAGCCCCCCAGCCACCTCATGGTGGCCGTTCCCGTAGACCAGGTGCGTATTTACGACAACTGGCAGGTAATGGGGCTCAAAGGCACCGGGAGTTGCGACTACTCCATCTCCGAACTGTTCGTGCCCACCGAATTTACCTGGGACATGGAAAAGTCGGCTCCCCAGCGGGGCGGCCCTCACTTCCTGATGGGAAGGCCGGGATTCGTAATTGCCGACCATGCCGCCTTCATTCTGGGCGTGGCCCGGCGGGCGCTGGACGAAATCCTGGGTCTGGCCCAGTCCAGGACCAGCGGCTACGTAGACCCGTCGGTGATTGCCGTCAACTCGACATTCCAGCGGGACATCGGGAGGGCAGACCTTCAACTCCTGTCGGTTAGGGCCTTGATAATCAGCGTGCTGCAAGAGGCCTGGGAGTCCTGCCGGCGGGGCGTTGTTCCAGAGCCAACGTTGCAGTCCAGGCTGCGCAGCGCGGCGGTCCTGGTCACCGAAGTGGGCGCTGAAGTTACTTCCTTGGCCCTACGTTACGGGGGCGGCGCTTCCATTTACTCTTCCGTCTGCCTGCAACGCTGCTTCCGGGACATCAATGCCGCCGCTCAACATCGGGTGGTGCGCCAGAGTTCCTACGAGAGCCACGGACAGTTCCTCTTGGGGATGTCCCACGTCAATCCCAACGCCTAGCTCCTTGGTATAATGTTAGGTGACTCAAATGCCACATGGGAGAGTTGCCTGTGCGCCTGTCGAAGCTAGTGTCCAAGACCCTTCGTACCGATCCTCCCGAGGCGGAAACCGCCAGCCATCGCCTCATGCTGCGGGCCGGCCTGATATACCAGGTTGCCTCCGGCGTCTACGCTTATCTGCCCCTGGCCTGGCGCTCCCTGCGTAAGATAGAGAACATCATACGGCAAGAGATGGACGCCGCCGGCAGCCAGGAACTGATGATGCCGGCGCTGCAACCCCGGGAGCTGTGGGATCAGACGGGCCGGAGCGCGGCCCTGGGCGACATCCTATTCTCCCTCAACGACCGTCGCGGCAGGCCGATGGTGCTGGCTCCCACCCATGAAGAGGTAATTACCAGCATAGTCAAGGCCAACGTGCAGAGCTACCGGGACCTGCCCCTCATCCTCTACCAGATTCAGACCAAGTTCCGCGACGAGCCCCGGCCCCGCGCCGGACTGGTGCGCGTCCGGGAATTCGACATGAAGGACGCCTATAGCTTCAACGCCGATGAGGGCAGCCTGGACGATAGCTACCAGGCCATGGCCCAAGCCTACCGCAATATCTACCGGCGTTGCAATCTTCCCGTGCTGATGGCCGAGGCCGACAGCGGAGCTATCGGCGGCAAAGATTCCCACGAATTTATCCTGCCCACCCCCACGGGAGAGGACACGGTAATTACTTGCCCTGGTTGCTTCTACACTGCCAACGCGGAAAAGGCGGAGAGCCGTTGCCCGGAGGTTGCGGCGGAGTCGCCTCTACCCCTGGAGGAAGTCAGCACTCCGGGAATCAAGACCATTGCCGCGCTGGCGGAATACCTGGATGTCCCCACCGCCAAGACCTTGAAGGCCGTCTTCTACTCTTCCGACGGTGAGATGGTCTTTGTCACGGTGCGGGGAGACCTGGAAGTGAACGAGGTCAAGCTGAAAAACGCTCTCCACTGCAACGACCTGAGACTGGCTACTGACGAAGAGGTGGAGGCCGCCGGTCTGGTGGCCGGGTCGGCGTCGCCCATTGGAATCCAGGGGATCCAGCGAGTGGCCGACCCCTCCATAAGCCTTGGCAGCAACTTCGTTGTCGGGGCCAATAAGCCGGACACCCACGCCCGCAACGCCAACTACCCCAGGGATTTCCAGGTGGATTTACTCACGGATATAGTCCTGGCCCAGCCGGGCCAACAGTGCCCCCACTGCGATCGCTCCCTGGAAGCTACCCGGGGCGTTGAGGTGGGCCATATCTTTAAGCTGGGCACGTTCTATAGCGAGACCTTGGGCGCTCTTTACCTGGACCAGCATGGGCAGCAGCAACCCATCATAATGGGTTGCTACGGAATTGGCGTTGGGCGATTGCTGGCCGCCGCCGTGGAGCAGAACCACGACGATAAGGGGATTATATTTCCGACGCCGGTAGCCCCCTACCAGGCGCATCTGGTGGGGTTGAATCTGACCGATACCGCCGTCGCCACCGCGGCGGACCAGTTGTACGAACAACTTTGGGGCCAGGGCATCGAGGTCCTCTACGATGACCGTCCCGACCAAGCCGCCGGAGTGAAGTTAAACGATGCCGACCTGCTCGGGTTGCCCATTCGGCTGGTGGTGAGTCCCCGCAACGTCAACAGTGGCGTTGTGGAGATTAAAGGACGCCGTGAGGAAACGGCGTCGTTGGTGCCGGTGGACGAGGTGGCAGAGGCCCTGCGGGCATACCTGAATTCTGACGCCGCCAGTTAGCAGGCGTTCCGGCACTCCACCGAAGCGTAGACGCCCGCAATTGTTTGGGGCTCCGAGCAGCGAGCAGGGACAATTGAAAGTTCACCCTGAGCGGAGCGAATGGTCCGTGCCCCAAGTAGTGGTGAGCCTTCCATGTCAAGCCGGACTCGCCGCAGGGGCGCACCAGTGTACGCCCCTGCCCCCGCAGAATTTAATTCCTGTCCCTTGGGTGGCCCACCCCTAGTTTCCGGCCCGTTGGGAAAAGGCTTCTAGGTCTTGGGGGCCAAAACTTGGCTCAATAGGGCTAGATTTACCTGGAGTTGAGGCGCCAGTCGTCCCTCGCGAGAGGTGGACAGCAGCAAAAGCAGCCGGGTTTGGGCCGCCAGGTCTGCCGCCAGCTTTTGCTTGGCCTCCTCCACCGTTTCTCCCTCTATGGGCACGCGCAGCCCGTTCAATGGCAGATGGGTCTTGGATTCTCCCGCCCAGTACTGGTCCATGCTGTCGATGATGATGATGGGTATGTCCTTGATAATCTGGAAGGGAGCCTCGGGAGGCGAATCGGAGGGGCGTAGAACGTCTGGGTACACCTGGGTCACGTCGCTATGATTTATGTGGAAAACGGAGGCGTTGGGCTGGCTGGCCGCGACGATCCGCCACTCCCAGTCCCCAGGCGTGGAATAGTCTACCCCGGGTTCCACCACCACCGGGGTGGCTAGGTCTTCGGCCAAGACCCGGTCTTCCGATTCTTCCATCAGTGGGCCTCTCCTTCCAGTTCCCACGCCGCCATAACCTGGTCCGGCAGGGTGATTGGGCCGACGGCCTCTTCGTACTCGCGCACGTGCTTGTTGGTCAGCAGGGCAATGGCCTTGAGCATTTGGGGACTAACTTTGATCCTGGCCCTCAGTATCGGTTCCCGCTCCTCCATCTGCTCACCGAAGAACAGGACTGCGGAGTAAAGGCTGCTGAACACGTGCATGGAGTCGGCATAGAAGGTGATTGGGTCCAGAGACTGCTCCGCGGGCCCTGCGGCAGTATCCCCTGGATTCACGTAGGTGGCTTCCTGCGGCGGCTGGTCTTCCGGGGGTACGTAGGGTCGTTGAATGATAGGCATTTGGGCCTCCAGTCCCTCGAAAATTGGACTCAGTTGCTATTCCATTACAGGTCTGTTGGAAAAGGGCGTATACATTGTCTATCTGCCCTACATTATACACGCGCTGCCTAGATATTCCTAAATAGCGTTGCTGGCCCAGGGTCCTTCGGTGATTACTACGCCCCTTTCACCGCTCATAACCCCGCCTTCGCGAAGTGCAGGCTCGGCGCTTGCTGAAGGACGGGCTTGACACAAGCCCCCAACCCTGGAATCCGGCCCCGTTCTGCAACGGCGCAGGCCCTACGCCGGAATGACGCCGGATCGACGGTGGGGTGGCGGCCTGCCCGTTAGGCCGAGCCGGTTTCTAACTGGAGAATCGAAAGACCCCGGGCCGGACCGGGGCTGGTCGGCCATTCTCTGCAAGTAGGTGGGGCCTTTTGGGGCGTCTCCATAGGGCCTTTGCCGCTGGCGCAACTTCATGCGGGCTTGGAAGCTGAGTCGATGGGGGTAAAGGGCAAATCGCCTGGCAAGTTTAACCGCTCTCTCGAAATAGCTCCCGCCCGATTAACAGTCGGCGAATCTCACTGGTGCCCGCCCCTATTTCGTAGAGCTTGGCGTCCCTCAGGAGCCGGCCTCCGCTGAATTCGTTGAGGTAGCCATTTCCTCCCAGGGTCTGAATGGTCTCCAGGGCCATCCAGGTGGCTTTCTCGGCGGCAAATAGAATGCACCCAGCGGCATCCTTGCGGGTGACTTCCCCCCGGTCGCAGGCGCGGGCAACAGCGTAGACGTAGGCTTGGCTCGCGCTCAAAGCGGTGTACATGTCGGCCAGCTTTCCCTGGATTAGCTGGAACTCGCCGATGGGCTGTCCGAACTGCTCCCGCTGGTGCACATAAGGCAGCACCGTGTCCAGGCAGGCCTGCATTATTCCCAGGGGGCCGGCGGCCAGGACCGTACGCTCCAAATCCAGGCCGCTCATCAGCACCGCCACACCCCGATTGACTTCGCCCAATACGTTCTCTTCGGGCACCAGGCAGTCCTGGAAGACCAGCTCGCTGGTGTTGGAGCCGCGCATTCCCAGCTTGTCCAATTTGGGGCCGGCGGAAAAGCCCGGGAATCCGGCTTCCACGAGAAAGGCGGTTATTCCCCGGGAGCCAGCGCTGGGGTCGGTCTTGGCGTATACCACCAACACGTCGGCGTCGGGGCCGTTGGTTATCCACATCTTGCTGCCGTTGAGCGCGTACTGGTCGCCGAGTTTATCGGCGCGCAGTCCCATGCTGACCACGTCCGACCCGGCCTCTGGCTCGCTCATGGCCAGGGCCCCCACGTGCTCGCCGCTGATTAGCCTGGGCAGGTAGCGATTCCGCTGTTCCTCGTTGCCGTTACGGCAAATCTGGTTGACGCACAGGTTGGAGTGGGCGCCGTAGCTGAGTCCCACGCTGGCCGAGCCCCGAGACAGCTCCTCCATGGCTACCACGTGGGCCAAATAGCCCAGTCCCGCTCCGCCGTACTCCTCGGGAGCGGTGATGCCCAGCAGGTCCAGTTGTCCCAGCTTGGGCCATAAGTCCCGGGGGAACTCGTTGGTGTCGTCAATGGTGGCGGCCCGAGGGGCAATTTCTCGGTCGGCGAATCCCCGGACGGCGTCGCGCAGCATGTCAACGGTCTCGCCGAGGCCAAAGTTGAGAGCGGTCAGTCCCGGGTGTCGAGTTGTCATGGAGCAAGTCCTGGACACGATTGTGGGGATAACCAGTGGTTGAAGGATGTTGGGTCTTTGAATAGTTGCTGCTCAGGCTAGAGTCCGCTCACCCCTGAGCTGGTCGAAGGGCTGGTTCCTGGTTCTACAGGCTCACCAGGAGCGGATTTCTAAGGACAATTGAAAGGCCCTATCGCAAGATACTGGCGGAAGGCCAATACGCCGGTGTTACGGTTGGAATAGGCGGTTAGTTCATGGGGAGGCCAGTCGTCGCCCCCTTTGCTCGGATTCAAATCCCAGGTGGTTAGCCTCCCAGCGGGCTACCACCCTGGATGAGCCTCATTATGTCGTTGGCGCTTATCAGGACGATTAGGCCGATGAGCACCACGAAGCCGATGAGGTGGACCAGGCCCTCCTTCTCCGGCGGCACCCGTTTCCCCCGCCGCAGCCACTCCAGGACTACGAACACCAGCCGTCCGCCATCGAGCATGGGAATGGGAAGGATATTCAGGATAGCCAGGTTGATGCTGAACAGAATGGCTAGCACCAACCAGCCTCTGAGTCCTCCTTCTCTGGTCACTTCCCCGGTGATTTGTGCGATGCCTATGGGACCGGAAAGCTCTGGCGAGCGTTTTCCCGCAATCCAGGAGAACACCTCTTGTTTCAGTAGCACCAGCATTTGCCAGGTGTTGGAAACACTGAGGGACACTGCCGTCCACGGCGGGTAGAATTCGGTCTCGGTACGAACATTGATGAGGTCTATACCTATTCCGGTGGCCCCCTGCCCTTCGGGGGGATTCATACGGGGAGTGATGTAGACGATTTCTTGTCGTCCCTCCCGGTTGACGAGCCACTCCATCTCGGAGTCCCGGTTCAGGGTGGTAAGACGAATAAGGTCGGACCGATCGTCAATCTCCTTGCTGTTGGCACTGGAAATGATGTCCCCTGGCCGCACACCCGAGGCTTCCGCCGGTGATTGGGCCGCCACCTCGGTAACCACGACATCCCCCACTTGAACGTCCTGGGGAATCATGAAGAGAACGGTAAATATGATGATGGGCAGGATGGCGTTCATAAATGAACCGGCGGCGAGCACGATGGCGCGGGGTCCGGCGCCCTTGCTGGCCAAGCTGCGGGGGACTCGGGGGTTGCTCTCCCCGGCCAGGCGCACGAAGCCTCCCAGGGGCAGCCAGTTTATCGAGTAAAGCATGTCGGCGACTACCAGGGAGTTCTCGCCCACTTCCCTCACCCGGCCCTCGTGCCGCAAGTATTCGTCGTTGCCCAGCTCTTGCAGGGACTGAGGGCCCCTGTTTACCGGACCTCGCCCAGGGGCTTCAATAATCCGCGCCAGCAGGTTGCCGTGTTGGTCCTCGGTTGAGCTAATCTTGACCAACTGTCGCGGACGTAGCTCGGACAACCGCTCCAGGTTAACCAGCGCGGTATCCTGGTCGGTGAGTACCCTGGTGCTGCCGGTGTACAGGCCAAAGGCTTTGGGCGGGTAACCTATGCCGAACTCCAATACCTTGACCCCGAAGGCCCGCCCGGTCAGGTAGTGGCCCAGTTCGTGGACGACGACCAGCACCAAGAGCAACGGGACAAACGTGATAACGGCGAAGAAGAAAGGGCCGATTATGGACTGTATGACGCCATCCATGCGTTCTTAACCCTTAGTAATACTCTTGGCCCGGCGGGTGGCCCACCCGTCCACTTCCAGTAGCTCTTCAACCTCGGTACCCGCCGAAGGTTGGTGCTCGGACAGCACTTGGTCAACCACCCGGTAGATGTCCGTGAAGCGAATCCTGCCCTCTAGGAAGGCGTTTACCGCCACTTCGTCGGCGGCGCTGAGGGCCGCCGGGTAGGTGCCGCCCTGCTGCGCAGCGCCCAAGGCCAAGTTGAAGCATGGGTAGCGTTCCGCTTCCAGGGGTTGAAAGTCCAGGGAATGGGGTATGCTGGTCTCCAGCCGGGGAATCAGGTCGTTGGGCAGGCGGTTGGGATAGAACAGGGCGTACTGTATGGGCAGGCGCATGTCCGGAGGCCCCATCTGGGCCTTGATGGAATTGTCGGCGAATTCCACCATGGAATGTATCGTGCTCTGGGGATGCACCACCACCTCAATCTTTTCCCAGGGAACATCAAAGAGCCAGTGGGACTCAATGACTTCAAACGCCTTGTTCATCAGGGTGGCGGAGTCGATGGTAATCTTCTCACCCATGCGCCAAGTGGGGTGATTGAGGGCCTGTTTGCGGGTCACTGAGTCCAAGTCGGCCAATGGCGTGGCTCGGAAGGGGCCCCCCGATGCGGTGATAATCAGCCGCCGAATACTGTTGTTCTCGCCTTGAATGCACTGCCAGATGGCGCTGGGCTCGCTGTCTACGGGCAACAGCTTGCCACCGTAGCGCCTCTCGTGCTCCTTGATGACCCCTCCGGCCATGACAATGGGTTCCTTGTTGGAGAGGGCAACCGACTTGCGGTGCTTCAGGGCGTTGAGGGTGGGTATGAGGCCGACGTTGCCGATGGTTGCCACCATTACGGTGTCCACCTCGTCCAAGCAGGCCATCTCGCCCATGGGAGTGAAGCGGACATTGGCGGGCAGGGATTCGGGCGGGTTGATACAGTACACGTGGCGGGGGTTGAATTCCTGGACCTGTTTCAGCAGAAGGTCGAGATTGTTGCCGGCGGCCAAGCCCACCACCTCGAACTCTTCGGGGAACTTCCGCACAATATCCAGGGTCTGGCGGCCAATGGAGCCGGTGGAGCCGAGGACTACCAACTTCTTCATCTCTCCAACACCCCGACAACAAGATAGTAAACCGTGGGAACGGACCACAGAAGGCTGTCCAAGCGGTCTAAGACTCCACCATGTCCAGGGATTATACTACCGGCGTCCTTAACTTGGGAAATGCGTTTGAGGCGGGATTCCCATAGATCCCCCATCTGGGCCGCCACTGACGCCGCAAGCCCAAGGAGCGCCACCTGCCACGCTGGGGGGTCGAGAGACAGTACCTGGCCCACGACAAGAGATGCCGCTATCGAAGAAACGAGGCCCCCCGCCGCTCCTTCCCAGGTCTTGCCGGGGCTGATGGTGGGGGCCATCCGGTGTCGGCCCACCCTCCGGCCCGTGAAAAATGCGCCGACATCGGTGGCGAAAGTCACTGCCAGGGCCAACAGCAGCCAGTCGCGGCCCTGGGTCCCGCCGTCCCCCAGTTCCCGCAGGGCTACCGCGTGGGCCAACAGGAAGCCTATATAAAGAGGGCCTCCCAACAGGTAAGCGGCGGCGATGGGCAACCCCCGGTCGTCGTAATAGGCGATGGTCCAGAGGACGGCAACAAATATCCCAACCAGGAAGACACCCGCCGATGCCAGTAGAAAGTCGGTGGGTGTGCCGGTGGACTGCCCGGCGATGACGAATGCCAGCACCCAGAGCGCTCCCAGGAACACCGGCAAGGCAGCGGAGTCGTTGGGGTGCAGGCGGTACAGTTCCCGAATGCCCAGGATAGCGGCGAGGGCGACCAGCAGAAATACCCAGGGCGCGCCCCACCATACGGCGGCCAGCAGAACGGGGATGCCCACCAGCGCCGAGAGGCAACGGAGGACTAGGTCATTTGACAGGAGCGACGTTGCCAAAACGACGTTGGCGGTTGCCGAAAGAGTCCAGGGCCTTTTCCAGCTCCGGGGCGTCCAGGTCCGGCCAGAGGGTGGGAGTGTGGTAGAACTCGCTGTAGGCCGACTGCCACAGCAGGAAGTTGCTCACTCGTTGCTCCCCGCCGGTGCGAATGATTAGGTCCGGGTCTGGAGAGTGGGCGGTATAGAGGTGCTGGCGGAATAACGCCTCGTCCACCTGTTCCGGAGTCACGCCGCTGCGTATGAGGGACTTTACCGCCTCCAAAATCTCATCCCGACCGCCATAGTCCAGGGCCACGTTAAGCGTAATTCCGGTGTTTTCGCTGGTAAGTTGTTGGGCCTGGTCCAGCGATTTCCGCACCTCGTTGGAGAAACGCTGGGTGTTGCCAATGTGAACAACTTTTACGTTGTTTCGGTGGAGGGCCTGGGTTTGTTCGAGGATGGCGGAGTGGAGGATGCTCAAGAGGCCCCGAACTTCGTCGGCGGGGCGGTTCCAATTCTCCGTGGAAAAGGCGAATAGGGTGGCGAATTTCACGCCCTTGTCGGTCAGGACCCGCAGGACCCGGTGGACTCGCGTAACCCCAACCCGGTGTCCTTCCAGCCTGGGCAGCCCCTGCTGGGTTGCCCAGCGGCCATTGCCGTCCATGATGAATGCGACGTGATTGGGGACCCCGGGCGTTTTAGCTGCCTGCTGAGGGGACGAATTGGTCTGCGGTGTCATCCGCTAGACCTGCATTATCTCCGCCTCTTTGGTCGTGGCAATATCGTCAATCTGCCGGATGTGAACATCGGTAGCTTTTTGTAGCTGGTCCTGGGTGCGGCGGTTCTCGTCCTGGGAGATGGACTTGTCACGCTCCATCTTCCGCAAGTTGTCCACGCCCTCTCGACGCACGTTGCGCACGGCAACCTTGCTGTCCTCAATCTTGCGCTTGAGCAACCTCACCAGGTCCTGGCGGCGTTCCTGGTTCAACGGCGGTATGGGCACGGTGATGATGTTGCCGTCGTTGGAAGGGTTGAAGCCCATCTCCGACCGCATCAGGCTTTTTTCTATCTCGGAAAGAGATTGCCGGTCCCAAGGCTGCACCATTATGGCTCGGGCGTCCGGCGTAGAAATGGACGCCAACTGGTTCAGGGGTGTGGGAGTCCCGTAATAATCGACGGAGATATTCTCCACCAGCGACGGGGTGGCCCTGCCGGTGCGCAAGGAATTGAGCTCGCGTTTCAGCGCTTCCACGGAGCGGCCCATCTTCCGTTCCATCTCCGCCATCACATCTTGGGAGCCTTGTTGGGGTTCTTCGTTCCGCTTGGGTGGCATAATCAGTCCCTCCCGGTGATGATGGTGCCTACGGCCTCACCTCTTAGAATACGACTCATACTGCCGGCTTGAAAGATGTTGAAGACTATGATTGGGAGGCCATTGTCCATACACAAAGAAACGGCGGTGGAGTCCATTACCTCCAGCCGCCGGTTGAGGGCATCCATGTAGTCCAGGTTATTGAACCGCTTGGCGTCCGGGTTTTGGTTGGGGTCGGAATCGTAGACCCCATCAACCCCGTTCTTGGCCATAAGCAGCACTTCAGCCCCTATTTCCAGGGCTCGCAAGGAGGAAGCGGTGTCGGTCGTCATGAAGGGATTGCCGGTGCCTGCCGAGAACAGCACCACCCGCCCCTTTTCCAGGTGACGTATGGCCCGTCGGCGGATGTAGGGCTCGGCTACTGCCTGCATCTGCAAGGCGCTTTGGGTCCGCGTGGTGATGCCCCGCTTTTCCAGGGCGTCCTGCAAGGCCAGGGCGTTAATGGTAGTTGCCAACATACCGGCGTAGTCGGCGGTAGCTCGGTCCATGCCCTGGCGTTCCGCATCTTCGCCGCGCCAGATATTGCCTCCGCCCACGACTATTGCCAACTCCATGCCCATGCTGTGGACTTGGAGAATCTGTTCCGCCAGGTAGCTTACCGCCGTGGGGTCAATGCTGTGTGCCGCGGAGCCCTTGAGTGATTCTCCGCTGACCTTGAGCAGTACCCGACCATACCTCGGTTTCTCCATAGCTGCTGGCCGGACTATTCCTCGAGAGCCATTCGGGCAAACCTGATGACGCGGACGTTCTCCCCCACCTTGGCGGCCAATTCTTGCACGATCTCGCTCACCAACCTGGAGTTATCCTTGATGAAGGGCTGTTGCAGCAAGCTGACCTGGGCCGCCGGGCTGGCGTCGCCCTCCTCGATGTCCTCTGCGCTCAGATAGCGGGGCGACATGGCCGCCACCTGCATGGCGATGTCGTGGGCCAGGGCTTTGAACTCCGGGGTGCGGGCAACGAAGTCGGTCTCGCAACCCAACTCAACCATACCGCCAACACGCCCTCCGGTGTGGACGTAGGCTTCAATCAGTCCTTCGGTGGTGGCCCGGTCGGAACGCCGGGCGGCTTGGGCGAAACCCTTTTGCCGCAGCGCTTCCGCCGCCTGCTCCAAGTTGCCGTCGCATTCTTCCAGGGCCAGTTTACATTCCATGATGCCGGCCCCGGACAGTTCCCGGAGGGACCGGATTTGATCGACAGTTACCGCCAAGGGTTATCCTCCTGAGGTAGATGGAGCCGGTTACTCCGCCGGCGGGGTCTCTTCAGCCGCTTCTCTGCGGGCCTGGGCCTGCTCCATCAACTGGGCAATTTCGTCCAAGGGGATGGAGTCTATGGCTATCTCTTCCTCGTCGCCCTCTTCCTCGGCTTCAGCAGCCTCAGCTTCGGCCATTGCCGCGTCCATCTGCTCTTGCAGCAAAGCCTCGCGTTGGGCTACTCCCTCTACTATGGCCGAAGCCATTCGGCTGGTGACCAAGCGTATGGAACGAACAGCGTCGTCGTTACCGGGTATGGCGTGGGTCACCTTGTAGGGGTCGCAGTCGGTGTCCACGATGGCGAAGATTTTGACCCCCATGCGCATTGCCTCGGCCACGCACAGGTCTTCTTTGCCGATGTCGATGATGAACATGGCGTCGGGCGGGGCCGTCATGTCCTTGATACCCAGGAAATACTTTTCCAGCTTGGCCAGAGTCTCCGTCAGCTTTACCGCTTCCTTCTTGGGCAGCAGCCGAAAGTAGCCCTGTTCCTGCTTCTGCTGCAACTCAATCATGTAGTTGATGCGGCTGCGGATGGTCTGGAAGTTGGTGAGGGTGCCCCCCAGCCAACGCTGGTTGACGTACCACATGCCACAGCGTTCCGCTTCACCCTGGATGACTTCTTGGGCCTGCTTCTTCGTGCCCACAAAAAGGACCTTGCCGCCTTCTGCCGCCACCTGGGTCATGGCCCGGGTGGCCTCGTGCATCATGCCCAAGGTCTGCTGTAGGTCTATAATGTGGATGCCGTTGCGCTGGGTGAAGATGTACCGCTTCATGCGAGGGTTCCAACGCCGGGTCTGGTGCCCAAAGTGGACTCCCGCTTCGAGCAGCGACTTCATCGTCAACGGCTCCCGCACCGGTGCGGGGGCGGGACTCGGTTCCGCTGGTCTCTCAAGGGACTGTACCATACAACCTGCCTTTCAAGTCGGGGATAAATATTTGTGTTGAGTATAGCATAGCCCCAAGGGGCGAGCAATCTGGAGAAACTGCCCAGCGCCCCTGCTTTCTACTCGGCAACTTCTCTCAGTAGTCCACCTCTTTTGGCGCAATCCCTTCTGCCGAAAGTCCTCGCAAACAAGTTGAAAGGCCCCGCTGGGGGAGAGCAACCTTGAACGGGAGCGGGGTTGGCGATAGCTTGTCCTGCCGATGCCAGGCCGCCCCACCCGTCTAGTATTGGACTACCCTGGCCCAGTCAAGAGGTCCGGTAGAACTGTGCGGTTAGAGGGAACAGGCAAGTCCTTTCTTTTCCAGGAAGAATGGTTGGCCTGAAAGGGCGAAGAGTCGTTTGGGCTTTGCTTCGGCGGAAAGCCATCGAAACCTCCGCGACGCTATTGGCGGATAGGGGTTAAGAGAAACAGCCCGCCGGACACGGCCGTCAGCCGAAAAATATCAGCCGGACGGCGTTCAAAATCACCGCTCCGTAAATGCCGACCACCAGGTCATCGGCCATGATTCCCAGCCCTCCGTGCAGAGCTTCCAGGCGCCGGGCCGGCCAGGGCTTCAGCATGTCCAGCAAGCGGAAGCAGAAGAAGGCGGCCATCAGCCAGGGCCAGTCCTTGGGCAGCAGCAGACAGGTAGCCCAGAGTCCCACAAATTCGTCCCATACCGCCTTTCCCGGGTCTGGGTCCTCCGGGGTGCTCAGGCTGCCGGTGGCCCAGACGCCAATGACCGCGCCGACCCCGATGAGCAGGTAGAGGTAGATTGAATCTCCGGAGATGGGGAGCAGATAGTAAATCAGCAGCGCGGCCAGGCTGCCGACGGTGCCGGGGGCTACTGGGGAGAGCCCGGTCCCCAGGCCGATGCCCACAAGAAACGCTAGCCTGGGCAGGACTCCCCGGCCCCGGTTGGCAGGCATTTTAACCGTATCCCAAACGGTGGAGGTCGTCCTCTTCCAGCCCCAGGTAGTGGCCCACCTCGTGCCACAGGGTGATCCGCACCTCTTCAACCACCTGGGCCCGGGTGGAACAACTGCGGAGGATGGGTTGACGGTAAAGGCATATCCGGTCGGGAAGCTGAGGCGCGCCTCCCTCCCGTTGGGTCAGGGGCACACCGGTATACAGCCCGAAAAGCGTGTCTGCGTGGCCCACCAACTCCGCTTCCTCCGGGCCAGGCCACTCTTCGATGGTGATGTCCACGTTGCGCAAAGATTGCCTGATGGCTGGAGGAAGTTGCCGGTAGGCCCGCTGGGCCAGGCGTTCAAACTCCCTGCGGGACAGACGGATCAACTATCCAGCCCAACCCGCTGCCGGATGCTCTTCAGAATGTCCACGTTCTCCCGGTCCGGGCCCTTGCGGTTGAAGCCGGGCACTTCCAGGAAAAATGGGACGTCCTTGAAAGCCGGGTTGCCCATGATGGCCTCAAAGCCCTGCTCGCCAATGTAACCTTCGCCGATGTTGTCGTGGCGGTCGACGCCGGACCCGCACAATTGCTTGGAGTCATTGGCGTGGACTGCCGCCAAGTTTTCCAGGCCGATGGCTTCGTCGAACTGGGCAATCATCGCCTCCACGCCTCCGGGGGTGGTTAAATCGTACCCGGCGGCGAAGCTGTGCTGGGTGTCGAGGCAGATGCGGACCCGAGGGCTATCCACCGCCTTGAGGATGGCTCCCAGCTCTTCAAACTTGGCCCCGATATGCTGGCCCATGCCGGCCATGTTTTCGATGCAGAGATAGGGGCCCTCCGGCGACTCCTCCAGGACTTTCTGGATGGCCTCCACGGTCTGGGAGAAGACTCCCTCGTAACCGGCCCCGCCGTGGCTGCCGGGGTGAAAGATTATCCCGCCGGCGTTGATGTCGGCGGCCAGTTTCATGTAGTTGGTCAGGGAGTCCATCCCTTTGGCCAGGTTGACCTGGTTGGGGGTGCCCAAATTTATCAGGTAAATGCAATGCAGAAACACCGGCCCCAACCCGGTTTCGGCAATCTTCTCGTTATACGCAGCTATCTCCTTCTCCGCCACCGGCTTGAAGGCCCAGCTTTGGGGAGAGGAACCAAAAATCTGGATGGTCTCGCAGCCGATGTCCACCCCCCGATCAATCGCTTTGCTGATTCCGCCCGCTGAGGATACATGCGCTCCAATTTTCATTAGGTCCACCTGCCTCCGTTTATTTTCCCTGGGAACGGGCTACACAGGCCTTGCTGCTGCCGGGGAAGGAGTAGCCAGTCCCAATTATACGATAGCCCTAGATTGGCCTTAGCAAGCCCCCGGGACTATAATTCGGCCAGTATGCGGGCATTAGTGGTTGAATCACCGGGCCGCCCACCGGGACTGTCGGTAAGAGAAGTCCCAGTGCCCCCCACGGGCCCCGGCGAGGTCCTGGTACAGGTTGCCGCCTGTGGCTTTTGCCACCACGATTTGCTGGTAATGGCCGGCGCGCTGAGGCGGGGGGTCATGCCGGGGGTAGTCCTGGGCCACGAAATATCCGGTGTCGTTCAACAGGTGGGAGAAGAAGTCGGTTCGCTACGCCCTGGCGATAAAGTGGTCAGCCTTTTGACCAACGCCTGCGGGCACTGCGACCGCTGTTCGGAGGGTAGGGAACACCGCTGCCGCAACGGACAGGGTATTGGGCACGGGTGGGACGGGGGCTTTGCCGAGTACGTGGCCCTGTCGGAACGGAGCCTGCTGCCCCTGCCGCCGGAGACAGACCTGTTGGGGGCCTGTCTGTACGCCTGCCCCATGGGCGTGGCCCTGCAGGGGGTCCAAGAAGCTGCCCGGGTCCAACCTGGTGAGACGATGCTGGTAACCGGGGCCGGGGGTGGGCTCGGGAGCCACGCGGTGCAATTGGGCGCTGCCCTGGGGGCCCGGGTGATGGCGGTAACTTCCTCGCCGGACAAAGTGGACCGGCTGGAGGAGTTGGGCGCGGAGCAGGTACTGGAAGCCGGTCCACCTCTACCATCAAAGGGAAGCAACGACGAGATAGACTTCGGCGAGCTAGCCCTGGCCCTGACCGGGGAAGAGGGCGTGGACGTGGTGATAGACACGGTGGGGTCGCCCCTGTTCCCGTCCACCTGGCGCTGCCTGGCCCAATTCGGAAGGCTGGTGATACTGGGGGAAATCAGCGGGCGTCCGGTGGAACTGAACTTGGCCGAGGTTATTTTTCGGGACGCTCGAATTCTCGGCTCGTCGGGAGTGTCCGCGGCCCTGGTGCGGCAGGTGGCGTCGATGGTTGCCCAGGGCCAGGCCAAGCCCATAGTCTCCAACGCCTTTCCCCTGGAAGAGGCGGCGGCGGCGTTTGAACTGGTGTCTTCCAGGAAGGCTCTGGGAAGGGTAGTGATTACTCCCTAGAAGCCGGTTGCCTGAGAAAAAACAGGGACAGGTTGTCCGTGCCTGCCCCTGCTGTAGCCCGCCCAAGGAGGCGGATTGCCCGCTGGCTGCTATCTCCCGACCAGGTGCAACAGCGTGGCTGTCGCCGTGGCGGCAGTGCGCCGCCCCCAGGGGAAGATGCGCCCAATCTCGCCCCGGTCCCAGATGACCAGGAACTGGCTGGCAATGAAGATTGAGCTGTAGGTGCCCACCACCACCCCGATGGCCACCACCAACAAAAGCTCCCGGATGCTGGCCCCGCCGATGAGCAGCATCGCCACCAACACCAACAGGGTGGTGGTGCTGGTGTTCAGGGAGCGGCCCACCGATTCCATGATGCTGAGGTTAATCAACGGTTGTAAGCCTCGGTCCGGGTGGCGTATCACGTTCTCGCGAATCCGGTCAAACACCACAATCGTGTCGTTGACGCTGTAACCGGCCACCGTCAGGATGCCCACTATGAACATGGAGTTGACCTCCAGGTCGATGGCGCGTCCCAGTACGGAGAAGGCCCCCAGTATAATCAAGGTATCGTGGACCAGGGCCAGTACGGCGCTGACGCCGTAGCGGTAAGCCTTGGGCACCCTCCGGAAGGCGTACCAGATGTAAAGGAGGATAAACACCGACGCCGCCAGCATGGCGAAGAAGGTGTTGCGCACCGTTTCCTGGGCGATTATGGGGGAAACCGTATCCAGGGCTACCGCCTCAATGGGGGCTACGTTCTCTTGCAGGTCGTTTTCTATCAGTTGCCGCTCCGAAAGGGCAGTCCCTTCGGCCTCCCGCAGCACCTTGGTGCGGATGAAGACCGAGCGGCTCCCCGTGCTCTGGATCAGGGCCTCTGGATGCCCCAAGACCGCCAGGCGGTTCTGAATTTCCGTCTGGGTGACGGATTCCCTGAAGGTGATGTCCATTGCCGAACCGCTGGTAAAGTCAATGCCCGGTTTCAGCCCAGAGTTGAGGGTGGACCACCCGGGCGGGATTATCATGGAGACCAGTCCCACCAGAATAATTATGCCGGAGACTAGGAAGTACCAACCCCGCTTGCCAACTATATCCAGCACGGTTAACGACCTCCCTGAGCTACTTGGGCCCGGCCTGTCGCCTGTCCTTGGCCGGGGACTTTCTCTGGGGTAAAGAAGCTTATTCGCCGTCCCATCCCGATCCAGGCCAGTACCTGCAGCAGGTTGCGGCTCACCACCACCGCCGTAAACATGCTGGCGACTACGCCAATCAGCAGGCTAAGGGCGAACCCGTTAATCAATCCGCCCCCCAGCCGGTTGCCGAACCACAGGAGGACGCCGCAGGTGATGATGGTGGAGAAGTTGCTATCTCTTATGGCCGGCCAGGCCCGGCTGAATCCCACCTCCATCGAGGAAGCCAGGGTACGCCCGATGCGTATCTCCTCCTTCATTCGTTCAAAGATGAGAATATTGGCGTCCACCGCCAGACCGATGGACAAAATGAAGCCGCCGATGTGCGATAGGGTCAAAGTTATGGGGATTAGTTTGAAGGTCGCCAGCACCACCACGGCGTAGAAGACCAGCGCCAGGGAGGCTACCAGGCCAGCCATGCGGTAGTAGACCAGCATGAAAAGCATCACCAACCCCAGTCCCACGAATCCCGCCTTTAGGCTGTTTCTCAGGGACTCGGACCCATACAGAGCGTCCACGTCGCTCTCCTGGATGAGTTTCAGGGGCACGGGCAAACGTCCCGAGTCCAATTGGATGGAAATGGTACGGGCTTCCTCCCGGGTGAAGTTGCCGGTGATAACGCTCTGACCGTTGCGTATCCAAGCCTGGGCCACCGGGGCCAACAGTTCTTCGTCGTCCAGGAATATGGAGATTCGCTTGGTGTCCACGTCTACGATGCGCTGGGTGAGGTCGGAAAAAATCTCGCTGCCGCGCCCGTCAAACTGGATGTTCACCCGCCACGCGCCGGTGTCGGGGGAGGTGGAGGCGAAGGCGTTTTCCAGGTCGTCGCCGGTAAGCCCGATGTCGGCGTCGGTGAAGGACCGGCAGGTGCGGTCATCGCAGGTGCGCTCCTTAAACTCCAACAGAGCCGTCTCTCCAATGAGGGCCTTGGCGTCTTCGATGCCTCCCCTTACCTGGAAAGACTCCACACTGCCAACATCCATCGCCAGGGCGTCCTGCAGTTCTTCACGCCGCTCCTGGCTTAGGGATACCGTCCGCAGCTTGTAGTTGCGTTCGTCCTTTTCTTCGACTACGAAATCCTCGAATCCCTGGGCCGCCAGGAACTCCTCAACGATTAGAGAACTGATGGGCTCCACAAACTCCACCGTCGTGACGGAGCCACTGGCGCCGGGAAGGTCAACGATGATGCGGTCTTCGCCGAACTGCTGCACTATCGGCTCTTCGGTGCCGAACAGGTTGACGCGGCGGTTGATAATGCTCAACACGCCTTCCATTTCGTCGGAGGTGGGCGGCAGAGTTTCGCTAACTTCGTAGGTCTCAGCAACGCCGAAATTCTGCTCCAAGGTATCCCGCAGTAGCTGCCGCTGGTCTTCGTTCAGCAGGGGGGCCTTGATACTGGCAGTGCGAAAGTCTGGAAAGCGGAAGACAAGCTCCCCCAAGTCCAACTCTGCCACGGCCTCTGTTAGAACGTCGCGGTCCACATCTTGGGCGAAAGTTGCCTCAACTCGGGTGCTGGTGTCCGCTTGGTAGACCAGGTGAGCGCCTCCCCTCAAGTCCAGGCCGAGCCGCAGCCCCAGGGGTCCGGTGCCGCCGCGGGCCAGGTTGAAGCCGGGGATGTCGATGTTTATTTCCCGAAATGCCAGGGCGGCGATGGAGATTGCCAAGATGACCAGGATCAAGATTGATAAACGGAAACTGCGGGTGCGCACTGCTACTCCTGTTATTCTATGCCAAACACCCACCGCCGCGAGGTTACTTGTCGCAACGGCGGCGGGCTAGGCCAAGTCTTGGGCGATTCAGTGCCTTGGAGACGAAAGCCATCGCTTCGTCTCGGCCAGCTAACTCGCCGGCGGCCCGGGCTTCCTCGACCATTTCCAGCAGTTCTCCAAGCTGGGGCCCAGGGCCCAGGCCAAATTCCTGCATCAAGTCGTGCCCGGTGACCAATCGAGAGGGCTTCTGCACTTCAGACTGGTGGGCGCCGGTGTACATAATGTGCCCAATCATCTTAACATGATTGCTCCACGCCAAAGAATCTAATTCAGGACCTTTTGCGGCCAAAAAATCGGCCATCGCCAGGAAAAGATTGTCAATGGCTACATCGCCCAGGTCGCGGAAGTAGCGGTAGATGGCCCGCTGGGTGGGCCATTCCACCCCCTGACGCATGTTCCCGGGGCGCAGGTGCTGTTCGACCATTTTGGCGACCATGCTGATGCCTCGGGTACTAAGCCGTAGCTGACTGAGCCGATGGGTCGCCATTTCCGCGCCCATTTCCGAGTGGCCCAGGAACCGGGTGCGGCCCCGGTCGTCCTCCTTCTTGGTCTGGGGCTTGGCAATGTCGTGGAGCAGGGCAGTGAGCTTGAGGATTGTGCGACGGTTATGGCCGTCGCTGACTTCCTGGTTGAAGTAGTCAGCCAATTCGGGAGTCCAGGGAGCTACCGAATATATGCCCGAATTTTGGTGTCCCCGGGTTATCAGGTCGGCAAACTCGACGGCATGAATCAGGTGTCCCCAAACGTCCCAGTAATGCACCCTGGGTTGGTCCACGCCCTTGGTCAAGGCCAGTTCGGGTATTACCCGGCACAGCAGGTCCAGGCGGTCCAGCACTTCCAGTTGCGCCCGCACCCCCTCGCCGGCCAGAATATCCAGGAATTCGTCGCGCACCCGCTCCGGGGCAACCCGACTTATGGCGGGGGCTGCTTCCTTGATTAGTCGCGCGGTCTCGGGCTCCAGCCGGAGCTTGAGGCTGGCGGCCAGCCGCACGGCGCGGAGCAGCCTCCCCGGGTCCTCTTGGAACACGTGGGGATTGGTTGCGCGGAGGCGCTTGCCCGCTAGGTCGGTCAGCCCGTTATAGGGGTCTATAAGGTGTTCCTGCCAACGGTCGGGACTCCAACGGGCCAGTGGGACGGCCATAGCGTTGATGGTAAAGTCCCGGTGGGCCAGGTCCTCCTCAATGGAGCCGGAAAAACCTGCCAGGTCGATGTTCCAAGACTCTCCATCGTCTCCCAGGGCCACCACCCTGAATACTCCGTGACTGGGACCAAGGGGCACGAAGGAGCCGCCGAGGTAGTTGGCCAGAGCCAGGGCCAGAGGTTGGGCGTCGCCGGGCACGGCCAAGTCCACGTCGTTGCCGGCGAGGGGCAACGCCTGGTCTCGGATATAGCCGCCCACCAGGTAGGCGGAGTTGACCCGGTCGGAGTTGTTGCGGCCAAAAAATTCTATCAGTTTGGTAAGCATGGATGCACAGTCCTGGGCGTCGGAAGGATCGCCTTCACGAAAATACACGGGGAAGGTAGGAAGGAGGTCGGGCCAACGCCAGGTGTTAGCTGGCGCTGCCTTCGCTTGCGGGGGAGGACTCGTCGGGATGGCTGTGTTCTGCCGGGCTGCTGCTGCCGGTAACGCTGTTGTATTCTATATCGCCTTCGTCGTTGACGCTGAGTTTCCACAGCACGTCCGGGGAGACCAGTTTGTCGATGTAGAGCCTACCGTTGATGTGATCGGTCTCGTGTTCCAGGGCTTGGGCCAGCAGGCCGTCTGCCTTGATGCGGATTACCTTGCCGTTCAGGTCCAGGGCCCGCGCCCTAACCCTTTCGGAGCGGCGCACCATACCCCGATAGCCCGGAATGCTCAGGCAACCCTCTTCCACCTCCCGCTCCCCCTCACGCCGGACAATTTCGGGGTTGACCAGCACCAGGGCTTCGTCCCACTCGGGTAGTTGAATAACTACCACCTTTTGCAGCGACCCCACCTGGTTAGCCGCCAGACCTACGCCATGCTCCGCGTGCATGGTCTCAATCATGTCGTCGGTATACTTCTTCAGGTTAGGGGGTATCTTGCCGACTTTCTTGGCCTGCTCGCGCAGTATGGGGTCGGGCAAGTATCTCAAAGGTAAGACCGCCACGGTACTCCACCTCAGACTCACGTTTGGGCCCGAAAGGGGCCAGACGCGATTATACCAAGCGCATCCTGAAATTGTCGAAGGGCGAGCCGTTTGGGGCCCCATGCCAGAAGAATATAGGCGGCAGGGAGAGAGGCCAGGACACGGGACGGGAGCCCGGCTACAGTACCTGGGCAGGGTCCACATCTATGGACCAGTTGGCGGGCAGGTGGACCACCTCCAGGAACCGATGAAGCTGGCGTCCGCGCAGCAGAAGATGCCAACGGTACCGCCCGCGCACCCGCTCCGGCATTCCCGGGGCCGGCCCGATGACTTCAACGTCGGTCAAGCCCCGGGAGTGGATTTCCTGCCGCAGGGTACGTCCCAAGTTTGCGGCCTGACGCTGGCAGGCGCTGGCATTGGTATCCTGGTAAACCAGGTGGACCAACCGGCTGAAGGGAGGGTTTCCCTGCTCCCGTCGGGCCTGAATTTCCTGGCGGTACAGGGAGGCGTAGTCCTGGCGGGCGGCGGCAGTTATGGCGTAGTGGTCTGGGTTGTAGGTCTGGATGATGGCCTTCCCCGGGACGGGACCCCGCCCCGACCGGCCCGCCACCTGGCACAGCAGCCCAAATATGCGCTCCCCCATGCGGAAGTCGGGCAGGTACATCCCAATGTCGGCCAAAAGCACGCCGACCAGGGTCACGTTGGGAAGGTCCAGCCCCTTGGCTACCATCTGGGTGCCCACCAGCACCTGGGTATCTCCGTCAAGGAAGCGCCGCATCATGTCCGCGTCTTCCGAGCCAGTCTGGGTAATATCGGAGTCCCAGCGGTCTATGCCCACGCCGGGCAGCAGTTCCCGCACTTCACTTTCCACCCGCTGTGTCCCGATTCCCAGTTGTCTGATGCGAGGGCCGCCGCACTGCCGGCAGCGTTGGCGGGGGCGGCTGCGGCGGTTGCAGCGGTGGCACACCATGCGTCCGTCCGCCGAGTGGTAGGTCAGGGAGACGGAGCAACTTGAGCAGGTGACGACGCTGCCGCAGTCCCGGCATTGAACGATGGGCGCGTTGCCGCGCCGGTTGATAAATAGGATGGCCTGCTGCCCCTGTGCCACGCACTCCTTCAGGGAAGCCGCCAGTTGACGGCTGAAAATGCTGCGGTTCCCATCCTGAAGCTCCCGTCGCATGTCGCAGACTTCTACAGTTGCCAGTTGGGGCCTTCCCTCAGGGCCGGATGGACCAACCCGGTCCGGCAGCTCCAACAGATGGTGGCGGCCCTGCCGGGCGTGGTAGTAGGTCTCCACGTCGGGAGTGGCGCTGCCCAGCACCACCACCGCGCCGGTCAGCCTGGCCATTTCCTGGGCGACGGTGCGGGTGTGATAGAAGGGCAACGCCTCATCCTGCTTGTAGGTCCACTCGTGTTCCTCGTCGATGACGACGATGCCGAGGTGCGGCACCGGCGCGAACAGGGCGCTGCGCGGCCCCACCACTACATCGTAATCGCCGTCGCGAATTCTCCACCAGCGGTCAAACTTCTGCCGGTCGGCCAGCCTGCTGTGTAACACGGCCACCCGTCCGGGGAAGCGAGCGTCCACTCGTCCGACCGTCTGGGGGGTGAGGGCTATTTCCGGCACCAGAAATATGGCCTGCTTTCCCTGGGCAACCACCCGTTCCATTGCCCGGAGGTACACCTCGGTCTTGCCGCTTCCGGTGACTCCGTGGAGTAAGAAACTGCGGGGTTGAAACTCGGGGTTGTCAATTGCCCGGCCAATACGGTCCAGGGCGTCGGTCTGGGCAGGGGTGAGGGTCAAGGCCGGGAGTGTCGGACTTGGCGTGATGACGTCGGCCCCAGCGGTAGTCTCTCGCACCCACTCTTCGGCCAGCAGTCCCTTTTCCACCAGGGCGTTTGCCATGCCGGAGCCGAACTGCTTATTTGCCAGGGGAAAAGGGTATCCTCCCGAGTGGGAACGGACTGCCTCCAGCAGGGCCTTCTGCTTCGGGGAGACGGAAGTTGATGACGTTATTCCCTCGCTTCCGTTTGGGAAGCTGGCTACGGGAAGCAAGTAGCGCTGGTAGCGGAAAGTCCTGGGCCGCGGCAGGTCAACCCGTCGCGTTGTCGTGCCCGCCTCAACCATCCTGTCCAGTTCCCGGTGACCGTTCCGGCCCAGCAGTTTCACGAATTCGGCTTCGCTGAGATGGGACTTGGCGGCCAGGGTCTGCAATGCTTCACGGGCCTGGGGGCGGAGGGATTCCAGTTGGGACTCTTCCAGCCTTGCCGCGCTGATTCGTGAACGCACTTGGGCCTTGAACCCCGGAGGTAGCATCAATTCGATGGCCGAGTAGAGGGGGCACAGGTAGTACTCGCTCAGCCAGGATGCGAGTTTCAATCCGAGAGGCCCCACCAAGGGGGATGGCTCCACGGGCTGGAGAATGTCCCGGGTAACCTCCACCTGGGGGGTCTCGGACAGCCGCATTATCAGCCCCTGGGTGACGCGGCGACCAAAGGGCACCCATACCAGTTGGCCCGGCTCCACAGTGAAGCGCGTCGGGATGCTGTAGGAGAAGGTGCGCCCCTGGCCCACCGGCGCGTCAACGGCTACTTCTGCGTATCTCATGTTGCAGCCACCGGGCTACTGCTGGGGGCGAGAAGGGGTGCGGGGCTAAGAGGCTGGCGCTCCCCGGGGACGCCTGGGCGTGGTCTTTTCTTTGATTCTGGCGGCCCGACCCTGAAGTCCGCGCAGGTAGTAAAGTTTGGCTCGGCGGACCGCGCCGCGTCGGGTAACTTCGAGGGAGTCGATCAGGGGGGAATGCAGCGGGAAAATACGCTCAATTCCTATGCCGGCAGTGATGCGTCGCACGGTGAAGTTGGCCGACGGACCCTTGCCATTCTGGCGGCGAATCACCACCCCTTGGAATGCTTGCACCCGCACCCGGTCCCCTTCCCGGATGCGGAAGTTGACCCGTACGGTATCGCCTGGGCCAAACGCGGGAATATTGGGGTTGCTATCCGCCGGGACCAGTTGGGGCGCTTCCATTGCCGTACCTTCCATGTACTACCTAGCCGTTGCACCGAACTTTCCAACCCCGATGCCAGCCCCACGCTTGCGTCGTCGGCGCTTCCGCCAAGGGGCTAACTATCACGGGTCAGGGTGCATTCGCCAAGGCTATAAATCGTGGTATCAGGATAACATACCCCCCGATGATTTGGTACTGGCGCTAATCCAACTCTTTTAACGCCTGGGTAACGGACGCAAAGGAGGGTCTGTGGGACTTGCTGTCCCCAATGAATTGCCACCGAATTATCCCGGACTTGTCCAGTACGAAGGTTGCTGGCGCGGCCAGGCCATCGTTGAGTAGGTCGAAGACCCCGTATTGGCGCACCACCTCACCTTCCGGGTCGTACAGCACCGGGAACTGAATCCCCAGCCCTGCCACGGCATAACCGGCTCCGGTCAGGTCGTCGGTGCTGATTGCCAGCACTTCGGCGTCCAAGGACACGATTTCCTGATAGTTTTGGTTCAACTCCACGAGCTGCGCCCGGCAGTACACTCACCAGAAGGCCCGGTAGAAGACCAGAACAATATTCTTTTGCGCCAGGTAAGACTCCGACTCGACCACCCTCCCGTCGGCGCTGGGCAGGGTGAAGTGCATTGGCTGTGGGCCCGCTCCGTCTTGGGACACGTTGGGGTCGCTCGTAGTTTCCGACCCGGGCGTGGGGGAAGCATGGGGAGTCGCTTCCAGAGCTGGGGTGGGGGCTATCGTTGGTCCTGCTTTGACGGCAGAGGTAGTTTCGGTGGTAGTTTCCGTGGGGTCTTGAGGGGACTCCACCGCAGGTCCCGTCTCCAAGACCCTTGGCGCGGCGGTGGGCGTAGCAACAGGTGATTGTTCCCCGGGGGAGACGCTGGCTCTTGCCGGGGGACCAGTTTCTGGGCTAGTGGACGGGCCTGGTTCCCTCGTTGGAGGCCCGGACCCATCGCCGGGGCTGCCGCCAAGGGGTGGCGCAACGGTCGCCGACAAGTCCGAAGCATCGGTAGAATTGGCCTCCGGGGCCACTGTGGTAGATTGGGGACCCGATGGTGAAGGGGCTACCGGCGCTGACGCCCCGGCGCAGGACACCGTCAGCAGCAAGAGAAACCCAAAGGCGACTCGGAGCATGAGACACACCGTTTGACTACAGGATGGGCTGTACAGCCGACGCAATAGGTTTACGCGCCTACCCGGGGGCTGGATTCGTCGGGAGTAAGGACGACGCCCGTGGTTGTTGGCCCCGGTCTAATCGCTCAGAGCGACGCGGCGGTACCAGGAACCTTCCACCAGGTCTTGATAGAGGGCTATGCGTTGGTGGCCTTCCACCACAGCGTTGAAGTGGAGGCGAATAATCGGGCGGCTTCCCTGCCACTCTCCGTCAAGCTCCCAGAGGTTTTCTATGGAGTCGATCCTGCTCCATTGGTCGGCGAGTTTCACCCAGGCATTGCCTGCGCTGTCCCTCTCTTCAACTTCTACGGGCACCCAGTTGCTCAGGGATTGAACAACGGTCGTGTCCGGTACGGCCAGGGTTCTCGTTGCCATGCGCTCTAACCTCATGCCCAAAGTTTGTTCCTAGCCTGCATGATATAGAACATTTGTGCGCTTGACAATACCCCCGTGTCACCGGACTTCCCCGCTGGAAGCTGCGCTGTCATTGTGGCACAATTCCTGGCGTTGGGGGAGTCCTGCCCTCTCCCCACAATGTCCCGTAGGGTAGCTAGACTACTATGGAACTCCCGGTAACTCCTACCTCGGTTACCGGATGAGAGAGAATCGAAAAAGCATGTTGCATATTTGCCGCTATTTCCCGAGGAAGCAGGTTGTTCTACTGGGCGTTATGTTGGTGTTCCTGGCGGTGTCATCGGCTTCCGCCCGCAGCGCCGACGCGGACGGACCGGGCCAGGGTTTCCAGCGCCAGTACCGGAGTTTGCCCGAATCGGTTGCCGGCCTGCTGCTGCCCGTGCCCAGGCAGACCAGCGGAGACCCGTCGGAGTTGCTGAACGCCGGCCTGTTTGACCGGGAGGGTCCACAGCAGGTCGTAATTCTCCTGGCGACTCCGCCGGTTGCCGACCCCTCCGGTCACCACCGGAACGAACTCCAACTGCACCGGCGCAGCATTTTGGATGAGCAGGAGGCCTTCCTGGCGCGGGCGACTGACCTGGTTCCAGGCATCCGGGTGCTGGGACGCCTCCAACTGGTGCTCAACGCCATCCTGGTGGAGATGGACGCCGCGTCCCTGACGCAGATACTCAACGACCCTGCGGTACGGCGCATAGCCCCGGTCGTGGATTACCCGCTGGCCCTTTCCGAGACCGTGCCCTACATCGGCGGGGATAAAGTTCACGACCTGGGGTTGGACGGCTCGGGGGTCCGGGTGGCGGTGCTGGACTCGGGCATCGACTACACCCACGCAAATCTGGGTGGCCCCGGCACCCGGGAAGCCTACCGTGCCGCCTATGGCGCCGACCCGTCCGATGGCCGAAATGCTACCAGAGACGGGGCCTTTCCCACTGACAAGGTGGTGGGAGGCTATGACTTTCTTGGCGAGTTGTGGCCCTTTGGCCCTCGCGAACCCGACCCGGACCCCATAGATTTCGACGGGCATGGTACCCACGTCGCGGACATTATTGGCGGTAAGGACGGGGTAGCGCCGGGGGTCGAACTCTACGGGGTGAAAGTATGCGCTTCTTTGGCCCCGTCCTGCAGCGGCGCGGCCCTATTGCTGGGAATGGAGTTCGCGGTAGACCCCAACGGCGACGGCGACCCGGAAGACCACGTTGACATCGTCAACATGTCCCTGGGAGCCAGCTACGGTCAACCCTTCGACGACGACCTTTCCACAGCCGTGGACAATGCCGCCAGGCTGGGCGTACTCACCGTGGCGGCTTCGGGCAACGGCGGGGACCGGCCCTACATCACCGGCACGCCCGCTGCTGCGGCGTCGGCAATCTCGGTGGCCCAGACCCAGGTTCCGTCGGCCTTCGTGCCCACGGCGACGGTGTTGCAGCCCCCGGCGGCGGCTGGAGACTATGACCTGGCCTTTCAACCCTGGTCGTCGCCCTTGACCCAGGTTATCGAGGGGCAGGTCCAATACGGGGACGGTTCCGGGGGCAACCTCCGGGGCTGCCGTCCCTTTGCTCCCAAATCCCTGGAGGGCCTGCTGGTGGTGGTGGACCGGGGACGGTGCTTCTTCAGCGACAAGATTCGCCATATTCAGGAGGCCGGGGGAGTCCTGGGAATAATTGCCCGGGTGAACCCGGGGCCGCCCTTTGCCGGGGCCTTCGGCGGGGGTAACCCTATCACCATTCCGGCCTACATGATTGGGCGGGCCGATGGAAATATTCTCCGGTCGGGAAAGGCGCGGGTCCGCATGACCCCCGGCCAGGGCTTCTCCCTGGCTGGGTCGATGGTCAACAGCTCCTCCCGGGGGCCAGAGTACCAGAGCCACCGCCTGAAGCCGGAGATAGGGGCCCCGGGAGCGTCGCTATCCGCGGAAGTGGGTACTGGAACGGGACAAACGCGCTTCGGCGGAACTTCTGGGGCGACGCCGATGGTCAGCGGCGCGGCGGCCCTGCTGCTGCAAGGCCATGCCACCGGCTTCGGCGGCAGACCGGAACTTGAGGGGCTCGCCCGGCCCGGTCCGATGTCTCCCCTGGAAGTTAAGGCCCGTTTGATGAACACCGCCAGGGTGAATATCCGAAACTCGCCAGCCCCGTCGCCAGCCCCCATCAGCCGTATCGGCGCGGGGGAGTTGAGGGTGGACCGGGCTGTTGCCTCCCCCATAGCCCTTTGGGATAGAGACGCCCCCACCGGCGCCCTGGGTTTCGGCTTTGTTGACGTAGCGCAACGGCGTTTGACCCTTACCAAAAGGGTGATGTTGCGTAACTACTCGGACGAGGAGCGGACTTACAGGTTAAGTTCAAGCTACCTGTTTGCCAATGACGCGGCGACGGACGCAGTCACCCTCGCCTATCCCGCCGCCGTTACTGTGCGTCCCCGGGCGGATACCAGTTTTGTCGTCGCCCTGAACATCGACGGCTCCAGGCTGCGGAACAATTACATGAACTCCGGCCCCCAGGGTGGCAATCCCATACCCTTGAGCCTTAACGAATACGATGGCTACCTGGTGTTGGACGACGGCAACCACACCCTCCGAATCCCCTGGCATGTGCTACCGCGCAAAGCAGCTAATTTGGTCGCCAGGGGTGCGGGAAACGGGGAAGAAGCCGGCGGCTTTCAGTCGCTGAGTCTCGCCAATTCGGTAGAACTTGCCAACCTCGGGATGGGACCGGCCCAGAACCAGGCCTATTCCCTGTTGGCCTTCAGCCCTCCCCTCTTAAAAGGCGGTAGGGGCGAGCAGTCCCCGGTGCCCGACTTACGCGCTGTCGGCGTCCAGTCCTTCAACGCCCCTGCGGGGGTTTGCTCCGACCGGCCTTCCTACGTCCTGGCCTTTGCCGTCAACGCCTGGGAGCCCCAGACCCACGCCAATTGGCCCGCCATGTACCTGTTCGCCCTGGACACTAACCGGGACGGAGCCGGGGACTTCATGGTATTCAACGCCGACGCTAGTTTGGGGGGCGGACCCTTTCAGGCCCGGAGTTTGACCTGGGCCTTGGACCTCTCCAACGGCAGCCTGTCGGCCTTCTTCTTCACGGAGCACGCTACCAACACGGCCAACACCGTCCTCTACGTCTGCGCGGAGCAAATTGGCAGCCCGCCCCGCTACGGAAAGGTTGACGCAACCGTCAACGCCCTGGACGTCTATTTCGGTGGGCCGGGGGACGAAATAGACGGGCTGGTCTTCGCCCCCTTTGGCGAGACCTACGTGGCGGCGGCGGCGCCGGACGTGTCCAGGGAAGCGCGCGCGGCCATGTCCCTGGTCGGCTTTGATACTGTTGCCGAGGACTCCCAGGACCTGGGGCTGCTGCTGTTTACCAACAGTGACCGGGGTCCTTCCAGCCGTGGAGGGGCTACCTTGGATACCGAAGCGCTGGTGTTGCTTCCCCCGGGGCAGGACCAGTCCTTCCGGGTGTGGGCCCCTACCAAGTTGGGAGATGAAGACGCGGGTTTCCCCTCCAATGCCCCGGAGTAAGTTGCGGCGCATGGCGGCGGTGCGTTTCCGGGTGGCGGGTAGCCATTCCTCTGCCGATTGTTAATCCACGTGTTTTCCTGCCGAACATCCAGGTGGTACGGGGCCGGGCCAGAGGCAACCCAACCCGTCGGTCAGGTCAGTACGGCTTTCTGGAAAATCTTGGCAGGGGCCAGCTTCTTGAACCGCTCCGGGTACATGGCCTCGGCCAGACCTTCCATAACGTCGATGACCCTGGGGCCGTGTCGGCTGGGAATCTGTCCGTCAAAGAAATAGACCTGGTCCTGCTGCACCGCCTTCAACGTTGGCCATACCGATTGCCGGAACAGCACCTTGCGGGACTCCTGGATGGTTCGCTCCATGTCGAAGGCGCAGGGCATCACCATTATGTAGTCGGGTTGGTACTCCTGGACTTCCTGCCAGCCAACCTCCCGCGACTTGCCCCACTTGATCGCCAGCCCCTCGCTGCCTCCCGCCAATTCCACCAGTTCCGGGCTCCACTGTCCGGTATTCCGCAGGGGGTCGAGCCAGTCGATGCAGAAAACCCTGGGCGGTTGGGAAACGTCCTGTAGCCGCGAGCGCACGCGTTCCACCCGTTGCCGCAGGCTCTCCACCAGGTCCTGGGCGCGCTCTTCGACCTCGGCGGCCCGGCCAATGCGCAGGATGTTCTGGAGGATGTCCTCCAGGCCCGCAGGGCGAACACTGAGTATCTGCGGTTGGTAGTCCAGCGCCTTGGCCGCCGTTTCATAGACCGACCCGCTGCCGATGGCGCAAACCTCGCAAATCTCCTGGGTTAAGATTAGGTCGGGCTTTAGCTCCCGTAGCAGGTCGCCGTTAATCCAGTGGACCGGGTTATTATTGGCCCGGGCCTGCTGGATGATGGCGTCTATCTCGTCGCTGCTCAGGTGGGAAATGGCCCGAACGCTCTGGCTCACCACCGGCTTGGCGCGGGCCTCCGCGGGGTAGTCACAGGTGTGGGAGACTCCCACCAGTTGGTCGCCCAGTCCCAGGGCGTAGACAATTTCGGTGGCGCTGGGCAGCAGAGAGCAGATACGCATAAACTATCACTTCGTCCATTTGCGGGTAAAAGTCACCAGAAACAGGGCTGTTAGGAACAAGCCGATAAAGGACTGCACCCCACCCAGGTAGCGGAGCCAGTTGTCGGGATGTTTGATCCACTCGCCGTAACCCAAGGTGGTGAAGGAAACCAGGGAGAAGTAAAAGGAGTACCACATTCGGGCCAATAACTCCCCCCATCCGGCGTTGGAGAGTTCCGAAGGGGGATAGAGGAAGTAGACCACCGCGAAGCCCAGGACGACCAAGCAAGCCGTCAGCACCACCCGTATGGGACGTTCCCCATAGCCGAAAAGCAGCTCGTGGGTGCCGAGCCAGAGGAACACAATCAGGTTACGCCACCAATGGAGGTTGAGGGCTAGTAGTACTCGCCAGGGATGTCGCCAGCTCAGCTCACTGGTCAACCCTTCCTGGGCTTCCAGGCGTTTGCAGACCCACTCACGGTAAAGGAACTCCCCGGCAATGTCGGACAGCCCGTGGTTCTGGTGCCAAGTGTTGAGCTGACGGTAGATTGACCGGGCATTGTTGTATATCTTGTCTCGTTCCCAAGCATTGATATAGTCGTGGCCCCATTCTACATCGTCCAGATTGGTCTGGTCATCTATTCTTACGGCCAGCAGGTGCGCCCCCTGCATGTCGGCTTGCATAAGGAACGCCCCCCGGAGGTCGGCCCGGAACAACTCGGCTCCTTGAAGATTGGCCCGGAACAGGTTGGTTTCCCGAAGGTTGGTGTGCCCCAGGGCGGCTTCCCGGAGACGTATCTCTCGGAGGTTAATTTCCGACAGGTCCGCCGACTGGAGGTTGCGAAAAGTTAGGTCCAGGCCCTCAGCCGTGCCGCCATTGACGCTCATCAGCCTCTTAAGGTCCTCGCGGGACATGGGTTCGTCGCCGGACAATACGGCATCCCGGCCCCAATGTTTAAGCCACCAGTCCACCGACTCCCTGGTGCGGGGCAAAGGTTCGCTGTTCACACCATCATCCCACTAAATTAATACCTAGCGATTATACATCAATGGGCCGGGCGAGAATGTAGACACAGATGACTCCGGACGCGGTTTCCCTGTACCGCATCGGCGCTTCTTTGAGGGCCGATATTCTCCATGATACAATCTTAACCCAAGAACACCACGGTGAAGTTATCTATGGCGAAGGTCCTGGACGGAACAGCCCTGGCTGAAGAGGTCCGCGCGGAGGTGGCGGCGGCGGTCGCCCATCTGGGACAAGACCAGGGCATTACCCCCGGGCTTGCCGCCGTTGTGGTAGGGGAAGACCCGGCCTCGGCGGTGTACGTGCGGAACAAAGGGCGGGCCTGCGATGCCGTGGGCATGTTCAGCGAGACCTTCCACCTGCCCAGCTTTACTTCCCAGGAGGAACTGCTGGAATTGCTGGGCAAACTGAACGACGATGCCCGCTTCCACGGGATATTGGTCCAACTTCCCTTGCCAGCGCACATCGACGAAAATACGGCCATCGAGACGGTGTTGCCGGGCAAGGACATCGATGGCATTCACCCCTATAACCTGGGCAAGTTGGCCCAAGGGACCCCCGCCTTCATACCGGGCACGCCCGCGGGCATTCAGCAGCTTCTGTTGCGCAACGGCTACGACCCAGCGGGACAGCATGTGGTGGTGTGCGGGCGGAGCAACATCGTTGGCAAGCCCCTGGCGTCCCTGTTAATGCAGCGTCGGGAAGGCTCCAACGCTACGGTCACGGTCTGTCACACCCGCACTAGGAACCTGGCCGACATTACCCGCCAAGCCGATATTCTGGTGGCGGCCATAGGCCAACCCCGGGCGATTACCGCCGACATGGTCCGGGAAGGGGCTGTGGTCATCGACGTGGGCATCAACCAGGTTGAGGACGCCAGCCGGCGGCGGGGCTATCGTCTGGTGGGGGATGTTGACTTCGAGCCGGTTTCGGAAAAAGCCGAGGCCATCACCCCGGTGCCGGGAGGTGTGGGGCCCATGACCATCGCCATGTTGTTGGTCAATACCCTCAATGCCGCGCGCCAAGCTACCCCAAATCTATAGTTTCAAGCTGTCATGCTTACCAGCGACTTCGACTATGACCTGCCCCAAGAACTAATAGCCCAAACACCTTTCGAGCCCCGGGACGCCTCCAGGCTCATGGTGCTGCACCGGGATACCGGTCTAAGGGAACACCGGCGCTTCCGGGAGGTTACCGATTTCCTTCGCCCCGGCGACGTGATGGTATTCAACCAGAGTCGCGTTATTCCGGCCCGCTTGTACGGCAGGCGCAAGGATACCGGGGGCAGGGTTGAACTCCTGCTGCTACGCCGGGAGAGCCCGGGCATCTGGCAGGCCCTGGGCAAACCTGGCCGTAGGCTGAGGCCGGGAGTCAGCCTCCTGGTGGAATCCCCCAACGGCCCATCGCTGTCCCCGGTTTCGGGTGGGGCCGGAGTCGCCGCCCAGGAGCGTCGGCCCTTGGAAGTGCGGGTGCTGGCCTCCAACGAAGACGGGATAAAGACGGTGCAGCTCTCCGGCGAAGAGGGGATGGAACGGTTGGGGGAAGTGCCCCTGCCGCCCTACATTCGGGAGCCCCTGGGCGACCCGGACCGGTACCAGACGGTATATGCCCTCCACCCGGGGAGTGTGGCCGCCCCCACCGCCGGTTTGCACTTCACTCGGGGGTTGATGGAGCGGATGCAGGAGATGGGCGTCGAGTTGGCCTACGTTACCCTGCACGTGGGCTTGGACACTTTCCGTCCCGTCCACGGCGAGGACCCTGCCGCCCACCAGATACACACCGAATACTACGAGCTGGACACCGACACCGCAGCGACTTTGGAGGGCGCTCGGCGGTCGGGACGGCGAATTATCGCCGTGGGCACCACCTCGGTTCGGGTTCTGGAACAGGTGATCCAGGACGTTGATGTGGAAGGCCGCTCCCAATTGGAGGCCGCCAGCGGCCAGGCCAGCCTGTTCATCCTGCCCGGACATCGGTTCCGGCTGGTGGACGCCATGATTACCAACTTCCACCTGCCCCGGTCCACCCTGCTGATGCTGGTATCGGCCTTTGCCGGTCGAGAGCTTATGTTGGACGCCTATCTCGAAGCCATCCGGCTCCGGTACCGCTTCTACTCCTTCGGGGACGCGATGCTATTGGTTTAGCGGCGGCCTCGGTCGCTCCGCTAGCCCGTACCCCAGCCGCCACTTGGCAACCCGGTGGGGCCACCCGGTAATCCGTCACCTTTCGAGGTGGACGAAGGCGTTGCAGGTCCGGCAGGCTCACCGCAAGCGGGTTTCCCAGGACAATCGAAAGACCCTGACGCCCCCACCGGCCCGGATGCGCGGGATACCCGTTTGTGGCATAATTGGGGCGTCAATCCAAACTGCTATTCATACTTCATGCTGTAGAGAGAGGAGAGCCATGCCCGGCAAGATAAACATCTCACAGATTAACCACGTCACCACCATGGTGAAGGATACGGCCAAGGCCATGAAGTTCTACAACGACCTGCTGGGAATCAGGCAGATTCAGAGCCAGGTTGACAACCCGGCGATTACCTGGCTGCAACTGGAAAACGGGGTTATGGTGCACCTTATCGAGACTCCCGAGGCCCCCGCAAAGCCCGGCAACGTGCATCACGCCTTCCAGGTGGAGGACTTCGAGGGCACCAAGGAAATTCTCCGGGAGAACGGCTACGAAGTGCTGCGAGAGGGTATCCGCTACGACGGCCAGGCCTTTGCCTTCATCGCAGACCCGGACGGCAACAGCGTGGAGTTCTGCACCGGCTCCGGCGCTTATCCCGCCCCGCCCCGGCCCACCTCTTAACCAGACCTGGCCCATCGGCCTGCGGAAACGGGGCCCACCGGAGCGAGGCTACTCCGGCTTCTATTCGGCTGGCCGTGGCTGCCTTGGGGTAGTGTAGGGGTACGTTGCCGTTCCGACCAGTTTCCCGACCAGTTTAAGGAGCAGACCATGTTCGACAAGATTCAACACATTGGCTACCTGGTGGCCGATCTCGACGCCGCGGTTGACTGGTTCAAGGCCAACTTCGGTGGCGAAAACGCCGGTGGGAGTAACCTGGGCAGCAGCGTCGCTGTCCCCGGTGGTGGCCGCAATGTCTTCATCCACTTCGGGCAGGTGGAGGCCGAGCTTATCCAGCCCAACGACACCAGCAGCCTCCCCGAGAATGCCCTGGTGATGCACCACGTCGGCTACGTGGTGTCGGACATTCTCCAGATTATGCCCCAGCTCCAGTCCCGAGGGTTCCGGTTCGCGGCAGACGCCCCCTTTACCAACGTTCTGGGTCAGCAGGTGCTCTACCTGGACCCAACCACCACCAACGGCGTGCTGATGCACCTGACCCAACAGCCCGATTCCCCCAATGCCATCGGCATGGGCCAGGGAGTGGCTATCGACAAAATCGTTCATGCGGGTTATCTGGTCCCCAATTTGGAAGAGGCCATCGCCTGGTACGAGAAGAACCTGGATGGGGTGCACATCGGCGGCGGCGCTTCCCGGCGGGGTGGCCGAAACGCCTTCGTCAACTTCGGTCAGGTTCAGGTGGAACTGATAGAGCCGGGCGATCCCGCCTCCCTGGGACAAGACCACAGCATGGACCACGTCGGTTACGTCGTATCCGACATTGGGGCTGGCATTGATGAATGCTGCGGTCGGGGGTTCCAGTTCGTCGCCGACGCGGCCAACACCAACTCGGTGGGACAGCAGGTACTGTACTTCGACACCGAGTCCACCCTGGGTTCGCGGATGCACCTGACCCAGTTGCCGCCGGACTAGCTGGTAGACCGCCGCCTTGGCCCAGCCGCGCAACATTATCCTGGTCGGATTCATGGCTTCGGGAAAGAGCCACGTCGGTAGGGTCCTGTCCCGTCGCACCGGTTGGCCCCTGGTGGATTCCGACGATGAAATTGTGCGCCGCGCCGGAAAGCCCATCGACCGGATTTTCCAGGATGAAGGCGAGGCGGCCTTTCGAGACTTGGAACGGGTCGTAACTGCCCAACTTTGCGGGGGAACGGGCCGCATCATCGCTGCGGGAGGCGGGGCCTTCGTGGACCCAACCAACCGGGATAGTATGTTGCGCGGGGGCACGGTGTTCTGCCTCAACGCCCGGCCGGAGACCATCCACCGCCGCATAACGGGCGGGGACCCCAACGCGGCGGCGCGGCCCATGCTCGCCGGGGGCGACCCCTTGGAACGGATTAAAGCCCTGTTGGACCAACGGGCCGCCGCCTACGGGCAGGCCCACCATTCCATCCAGACCGACGGACTTACCGCGGAGCAGGTGGCGGACTGCGTCCTGGCGTTGATGAGCTCAGAGATTAGAAGTGATGATAGCACATAAATGGAAACCAATTCAGCCAGTTGATGCTGCTTTTGAGCAGTACGATTTCAGCGAGATAGATTCACTCCAACAGCAATGGCGGAGTATCAGGCAGCAGCACCACGATTCATCCGAAAAAGCTCACGAGTCGTTTCTCGAAAGGCTGGGAAGACGTTGGGCCATCGAAACTGGAATAATTGAGGGCTTATACACCCTCGGCAGAGGTGTAACGGAAACCCTGATTGAAAAGGGAATAACTGCGGACTTTATAGAACGTGGTGATACTAACAGAGACCCACAAGATTTGGTGCTGGTCCTGAAAGACCAGGAAGAAGCCATAGAGTTCGTTTATCAATATATCCGGCAGGAACACCCCCTGAAGAGGTCATTCATAAGGCAATTGCATAGTGTCCTCACCCATCATCAGGATACTTACTTGGCCATAGACCAGTTCGGAACCAGATTTGACGCTCTCTTGGACAAGGGAGGATTCAAGATACACCCCAATAACCCCACGAGGCAGGACGGCACTGTTCACGAATACTGCCCGCCGGAGCAGGTTGACAGCGAAATAGACAACCTTCTGTATTTCTACAATGAAATGCAAAAGGAACAGGGTTCTTTTCATCCACTATTGACGGGCGCCTGGTTGCATCATGCCTTTACCCAGATTCACCCTTTCCAGGACGGCAACGGCAGGGTCGTGCGGGCATTGTTGACTTGGCATCTGGTTAAGGAACGTTACCTGCCTATTGTTATCTCTCGAGATGACCGGGAGCGGTATATCGAAACCCTGGAGTTAGCCGACAGCGGTGACCTGAACCACTTTATCGACCTGATTGTCCAACTGGAAAAGCGCATAATCCTGCAAGCATTGGGTGAGCCGGAACCGGTTGGTCAAGCACGTGTGGTTGATCAGGTTGTGGACCACATCGTTGAGCAAATCAGGCAGCGCAACCAGGACCGAGCCAACCAGTTGCGCTCGGTTAACGGTGTAGCAGAATATCTGCGCGATGAGATAGGAAATCAATTGTACCTGCGCGGACAAGATACCAGCAGACGGTTCAGCGAAGCCGGGATGCCTGTGCAGTCTTCCGTGGGTTCTGGTGGGCCGGAGAACCGAAGGGAGCACTGGTATTCAAGGGAAATCAACCGGACCGCGCACAATGCCAAACATTGGGCAGCATCCAATGAAGCCCGTTATTTCGTCAGGTTGTTGCTGCTTCCTTCGCCGGAGACGAACACAGAGGCGGCTCTCCAACCCGTACTTCGCTTTGTGGTTTCGTTGCACCACGTGGGGCGAGAACTGTCAGGAGTAATGGCAGCTACCGCCTTCGCCAGGGTCGAGTCTCCCCATAGCGCCCCGTATGAGGACGAAGAAGGCCTGCTTTCCCCAATAATTCACTTCGAGGATTGTACGATCAATCCCTTCACTTTTACTTGGAAATCCGATGCCAAGACTATTTTTCCCGGCTTCGTGCGTTGGACAGAGGAAAGCCTGAGCGTCGCCTTGAGTTGTTGGAACCAATATTTGACGTGAACTCAGCCATAAGTATCAAGCCTACTTCACTTGATGGGAGCATTCAAATGACCAACGCAGCAAACACCGACCCATACCTAGCCGCAACTGTTCAGCACTCGGAAGGAAGCTACCCGGTAATCGCTGGTTGGGGCGTTTTGGAGAATTTGGGCGAGCGACTTCTGGACCTGGGGGTCAAGAGTCCGGCCTACATAATCACCGACGAAAACGTCATGCGGCCCTACGGAAGGATGGCCCAAATCGCCCTTCAGAAAGCCGGCATCGCCGCCCACTGTTTCATCATCCCGCCGGGCGAGCCGAGCAAGAACTTTCAATTGGCCCAGGCCATCTACGAGTGGCTCATCAGTCTACGAATCGAGCGGGGTCAGGCTATTATCGCCGTGGGCGGCGGCGTTGTTGGCGACCTGGCCGGATTTGTGGCGGCCACGGTGCTCCGGGGCGTCCCCTTCGTCCAGGTGCCCACCAGCATGGCGGCAATGGTCGACGCATCCATCGGCGGCAAGGTGGCGGTCAACCTTCCCCAGGCCAAGAATATGGTCGGCGCTTTCTACCAGCCCCGGGCGGTGCTGGCCGACGTTCAAGCGCTGTCCACCCTGGGCCAGAGGGAATTGTCCGAGGGTTGGGCCGAGGCCATCAAGCACGGGCTCATCCTGGATGCCAACCTGTTCGATGTTTTTGAGGAACACGCCGAGGCACTCATGGCGGTGGACCCAGAGATTTCTACGGAAGTCATCCGGCGCAGCATGGCCATCAAGGCGGAAGTGGTGAGCCAGGACGAGCGGGAAACCCTGGGCATACGCATTCTGCTCAACTATGGCCATACCATAGGTCACGCCCTGGAATCCTCCACCGAATACGGACAGTTCATGCACGGCGAGGGAGTATCCGTCGGTATGATGGGTGCGGCCCGCATGGCCCAGCGCATGGGCATGATTCCCGAGGAAGTGGTTGAGCGGCAGCGCAGCTTGCTGGAACGGTTCAAACTGCCGATAAGAGCCAATGGTGTTCCCGTAGAGAGTATCAGGCAGGCCATGGCGCTGGACAAAAAAGTGCAGTCGGGGATCAATCGGTGGGTGATGCTGGAAGACGTGGGAAAGGCTGTGGTGCGCCAGGACGTGCCCTGGGAACTGGTGGAGGAGACCCTGGAAGAGTTGGTAGGTTAGCCGCTCCCAGCTCCCGGTAAAGCCCGCGCTAACGCTTGGTCGGCGCCGGGTGGTTCATCCCCTTGGTGAGTCGGTCTAACAAGTATTCGGCTTCGCGGGGCTCCCGAAGCTCGATTACCTCCAGGTGGGGGAAGTCGTGGCCCTCCAGGGCCTTGCGGTATTCCCGCCGGCGCCGTCGGTAGGTGGTGATTACCCAGAGTAATATGGATTCCCTGCTGAGGAAGGAGTGTCGGAAGGTCTCCCGGTTGCCGGAGAACAGCTCTTCCTTCCGCATTACCCGCAGCGCCGTCCGGCGGAAGGCGCGCCAGAACACCGCGAGGAAAGGATAGTTAAGCCAGATTATGGTGGTTGCCCGGCTCCAAACAATATCCCTCCCGACGCTGTAGTTGCCGTCCACCACCCAGCCTTCCCCTTCCACTGCTTTTTCCACCAACTGCCGAAACTCCTCTGGCGAGCGGGGCTCCCAGTCGGGCTTCCAGTGGATGGCGTCCAACTCTATGTGGGGTACGCCCAGAATCGGGGAAAGGCGTCTTGCCAAGGTGGTCTTGCCCGAGCAGCTTGTTCCTACGACCACCACCCGTTTCATAAGTCCAAACATGGCAATATTCCGGCACGCCGCATCACATCTTAACTTTCTGGGACACTGACCTGTTCCGGGAGGCCCGAACCAGCAGCACGGCAATCACCAGGCACATGGCCCCGGAAACCCCCAACAGCGTCACCGAGGCGACACCGCCCAGGAAGCCCAGGCCGGGAACGCTCTCGGCCATCTGCTTCAGGGCCACGGCAACGCCGCCGCACAGCACCGTTACGCCAAACAGCACCCTTATCCGTCCCGGGTCCACGAACCTGGTGGCGGTAGCCCCAAGCTGCGCCCCCGCCGAGGCTGCCGCCAGCATGATTATCGCCATCAACAGGTCTACGTGGTTGCTCAGGGCGTAAATGAAGGTGCCCACGGAGCCGGTTATGATTATCTGAAACAGGTCCGTGCCGATTGCCACAGTGGTGGGAATGCCCAGCATATATACCAGCAGCGGCATGAGAATGAATCCGCCGCCCGCTCCCAGCAGTCCGGCCATAAAGCCCACGCCGAAACCGATGCCAAAAGGAATGAAAACGGAGATGCTTTGGATTTCGGACATGGTTAAAGAAACCCGGGTGGGAACGTTCCCGACTCCCGGCAGGCCGATGGAATGGGGAGGTATTCGCAGCGACTGGACCCGCCGGGCCAGGCTGGCGGTGGAAACAACGTCACCCGACCCGCCCAGCCGATGCCGGACCTTGAAATAGTCGTAAACTATGAACCCTCCCAGGGCTCCCAGGAAAATGACGTAGACGTACCTGATGACCGGGCCGATGATGCCTGCCGCTTCCAGGGCCACGTTTAGCCGTTCCGCCAGAATCTCGCCGGGAACCGTGCCGCAGACCATCAGCATACCCAGCTTGAAGTCCACATGCCCCAACTCTCGATGCTTGAGCATGTTGATTATGGAGGAACCCATTACCAGGGTCAGCCCGGTGCCCACGGCGAAGATGGGGGGTACCCCGAAGACCAACAGCCCTCCGGTTATCAAGAACCCGCCGCCCACGCCGAAGAACCCGCCCAGAGTGCCAACTATCAGGCCCAGCAGCACCAGCAACACCGGGTCCACGGTTACGCCCGCGTTGGGAAATAGCATGGCTAGCCCCGTCCGCCCGCTCGGCGGCGACTCTTGGTCCAAGTTGAAAATACCCACCGCAGCAGCAGTTCCCAAAACAGGTAGAGCACCAACCCGGTGGTTGCCACCACTCCCATCACCACAGGGCCCAGACCAGGGGCAACTGGCTGCTGAGGATTTTGAGAAATTCAACCAGGGCATCGTACATGGGGTGGTTGTGGCCTCCCGGAAGGGGGCAGAGTGTTGGCGATAAGCGTGGATGTCCCGGGTCTAGCTTAAATCGCCTTGCGTTGGGCTCAACGGAAAGGATACCATACCGTCTGACAAGGGGGGATGGTCATTCCTGCTGCTTCATGGCGATCCAGAAGGAGCGGGCTCCCCCACTGCCGCTATCGTCCCAATACCGGACCGCTTCGGCTATCTGAAGAGACCCAACCGACAGGCTAATATGTCCGATACTGAATTCGGCTTTCAATTGAAGAAGACCCACCAAGGGGCGCGGCTGGGCGAACTGGTCACGCCTCATGGGAAAGTGGCAACGCCGGCGTTCATGCCGGTAGCAACCCAGGCAACGGTAAAGTCCCTAACCCCGGAAGAGGTCCGAGACCAGGGCGCGCAGATAGTCCTCAGCAACGCCTACCACCTGTATCTGCGCCCCGGGGTGGAAGCAGTCCAACGGCTGGGAGGACTGCACAAGTTCATGGGCTGGTCCGGGCCGGTGCTCACCGACAGCGGCGGGTTCCAGGCTTTCAGCATGGGTTCGCTGCGCCGAGTGGACGACCAGGGAATCCGCTTCCGCTCCCACATCGACGGCAGCGAGCACTGGTTTACTCCCGAGTTGGCCACCGCCAACCAGCAACGGCTGGGCGTGGATATTATGATGTGCCTGGACCAGTGCATCGCCTACGGCTCCAGCCGGGACGAGGTGCGAAAGGCGATGGACCGCACCCACCGTTGGGCCGAAGTCTGTTACCGGGTTCACGCCTCCGCCGATTTTACCGGACAGGCCCTTTTCGGCATTGTGCAAGGCGGCGCATTTGCCGACTTGCGGGATGAGTCTTCCAGGTACATCACGTCGATTCCCTTCCAGGGCTACGCCATCGGCGGACTGGCGGTGGGCGAATCCAAGGAGCAGATGTACGAGACAACCCAGCAGGTGGCCGACCAGTTGCCCTTGGACAAGCCCCGCTACCTCATGGGGGTGGGTTCACCCGAAGACCTGGTGGAGTCGGTAGCCAGGGGTGTGGACATGTTCGACTGTGTACTACCTACCCGGGTGGCCCGCAACGGCGCTCTATTCACCAGGGAAGGAAGGGTGAACATCGCCAACCGGCGCTTTGCCGAGCGGGACGCTCCCCTGGAGGAGGGTTGCGATTGCTATACCTGCCGGACTTTTTCCGCCGCCTATCTGTGGCACCTGTTCAAAGCCAAGGAGCTCCTCGGCCTACGCTTGGCCTCCATCCATAATCTGCGGTTCGTGCTTCGGCTGATGCAGGAGATGCGGAGGGCAATTCAGGATGGAGAGTTTGAGCAGTTCCGCAGCGACTTTTGGAACTCCTACCGTCCCACCGACGAAGTGACTCGCCGGGAGCAAAAGGAACGTTGGCTGCAAGCCAGAGGGGCCGGCTAGCTGCCCCGGAGAGGCGCGCTCGCCCGATTAGCTAACGGGCGCGGCCTCTCCGGGGCAGCTGGCGGCGTCGTTAGGTCTGGGGGAACGGGGCCCGCGCAGTCGGCTGGGGCCGGGTACGTCTAGAGACCTCCTCCGGCCACGGCGGGCACAATGCTGACCTCATCACCGGAACTGGTGGAAGTGTCCAGTCCCTTGAGGAAACGGACATCCTCGCCGTTGAGGTAGATGTTGACGAAGTAGCGAAGGTCGCCGTTCTCGTCCAGCAGACGCTCTTTGAAACCGGGGTAATTGTTCTCCAGGTTGTCAATCATTTCGGACAGTGAAGACTCTTCCATCTCCACCTTGTCCAGGCCATTGGTCATCCGGCGCAGGGGGGTAGGAATACGAACTAAGACACCCATTCGGGGAACTCCTCCTCAAAATTAACACCAGGGTAGGGGCGCAGACTATAGCGCCCTAAAATTCATAGCGAGGGGGGTTACCCCTCTATAACATCGCCGCTCACCGGGTCCACCCGTACTCCGGTGGAACTGACCCACTGCAATCCCCGCTCTATTTCCTCTTTCTCCCCGTGCAGTTCCAGTACCACCCAACCCACATCCTCCCGGACGTCGGCCCGCCGGATATTAGTAACCAAGTGGAAGTTGCGCCCGAGTTGGTAAATTATCGGCTCCTTGACCAACTCGCTCTCAAAAGTGAACTTTACCCGCTGCTTGCCCATCTACCATCACCTCCCTGCCAAGGTCCTCTCCTGTAGCGCCTCTTCAAAAGAACTCATGGTGGGTTTCACCATGAGGGGATTAACCACTCCTTCTACCGCTTCCTGCGTTTTCAAGCCATTGCCGGTAATGTAGGCCACCGTCAACTCGTCGGGTCCAATCGTCCCCGACTCCGCCAAGTGTTTCAAGCCGGAAACCGTCACCCCGCCCGCCGTCTCCGTAAATATGCCCTCGGTCTCGGCCAGGAGGCGGATACCCTCCACAACCCGGTCTTCGGGCACGGCGTAGGCGCTGCCCTGGGAGTTATTGATAACCCGCAGGGCGTAAATGCCGTCGGCGGGATTGCCGATGCCCAGGGACTTGGCGATGGTGTCGGGGCGCACCGGGCGAATTTGGGTCTGCCCGTTATCCCACGCGGTCACGATGGGGCAGCAACCCGCCGCCTGGGCCATGTGCATCTTGGTAGTAACCGCGGGATGGTGCACCGTATTTTGGTCAGGGCCAAAGGAAAGGGAGTCGACTCCATCCAAAAGTCCGAGACAAGCCAACTCGTTAAACCCCTTCCATATCTTGGTAAACATGGCCCCCGACGCCGACGGTATGACCACATGGTCCGGCAGCCGCCAGCCCAGTTGCTCCGCCACCTCGTAGCCCAGGGTCTTGCTGCCCTCGGCGTAGTAGGGACGCATGTTGATGTTGACGAAGGCCCAAGGGTAATTGTCCGCAACCTCGCTGCATAGGCGGTTTACTTCGTCATAGGTGCCATCCACCGCCACCAGGGTTGGAGCGTATACGGCTGCGCCGATAATCTTGCCCCTTTCCAGGTCCGAAGGGATGAACACTATGGATCGAATTCCGGCCCGGGCGGCATGGGCGGCAACGCTGCAAGCCAGGTTGCCGGTGGAAGCGCAGGCCAGAATCTCAAAACCGAACTCCACCGCCTTGGTGGCGGCCACCGATACCACCCGGTCTTTGAAAGAGAAAGAGGGGTTTACGCTGTCGTTCTTGATGTAGAGGTTGTTCAGGCCCAGTTTCTTACCCAAGTTGGGGGCTTTGAGCAGGGGAGTGAAGCCGGCCATTATATCCACCGGGGTATCAGCCTCGGCTGGAAGCAGGTCCTCGTAACGCCAAATACTAAGGGGCCCACGGGAAATGCGGTCGTGGCTAATCACTTCGGAGATGGTGGCGTAGTCGTAGACCACCTCCAACGGCCCGAAGCAAAAATCACAAACATTAAGGGCCTCAGCGGGGAATTCTCTACTGCATTCCCGGCACCGTAGCCCGTTTACAAAAGCCAATTTAGCCTAGCCCTCCCGCGGATAAATAAGACAGAACGAGACGCCGAATGGCGCCGCCTTCGATTGGCTCGATGGTAACAAAGGGCCTATGGGTTGTCAAGGTGACGCCACTATGCGGACGGGCCGCTCCGGGGTCACCGTGTTGGCAAAAAAGTAGAGCGGTGACGTTGCTGTTCGGACAGGTCACTCCCCCACCGTCATTCCGGCGTAGGTCGGAATCCAGGGGCGGGTGGCTGGTGTAGGCCGGGGACTCCGGCCCTTCGCTCCGCTCGGAGCCCGTCCTTTGACATGGTCAGAATAATAGGCGGGAGCGGAGGGGCAGCAGCAAAACCCTGGACCAGCCTTCCCCTATCCTAGAGCAGGTGTTCAACGGGTGTTATAATCTGCATCTGGTAGCCTCACCCAAATATTGGCAGTCGTTTGGTCCATGCTTGAAAACTTGCACTTCCTAGTCCCCTGGCTAACGGCCTTCTCCGCCGGCCAGACGGGCGTTACCGAGCTGATTATCAGGTTGCTGCTCCAGTTGGCGGTTATCCTGTTTGCCGCCAAGGTTGCGGGAGAATTGGCGACCCGTTTCCTGAAAGTGCCGGCAGTGCTGGCGGAACTGGGGGTAGGCGTCATCATCGGGCCTTTTGCCCTGGGAGCGATTGCTATACCGGGGTTCGGGCCCCTGTTCCCCATCCCCCACACCGAGTCCGGGGCCTCCACTATCCCGGTTAGCAGCGAGCTTTTCGCCCTGGCTCAGATAGGCTCCATCGTACTCCTGTTCGCCATCGGGCTGGAAACGAACCTGCGCCAATTCCTGCGCTACGCCGGGCCCGCCACCGCGGTCGCCGCTGGGGGCGTAATTCTCCCCTTCGCTTTCGGCGCCGGCGCCACCGTACTGTTTGGGTTCGCCGGTCCCGACGGCTACCTTTCTCCCCAAGCGCTGTTCATGGGGGCAATAATGACGGCGACTTCGGTGGGGATTACCGCCCGGGTGCTGGCCGACCTGAACCGCTTGGACAACCCGGAAGGCGTCACCATCATTGCCGCAGCGGTGGTGGACGACGTGCTGGGCATTCTGGTGCTGACGGTGGTGGTAGGCATTAGCGCGGCCCACGGGTTCTCCCTGGGCAACCTGGGCTGGATCGCTTTCAAGGCCATCGCCTTCTGGCTGGGGCTGACGGTGGTGGGCATTCTGGTGGCCCCCTACATCGAGCGGGTGGTGGCGAAATTCAACGCGCCGGGGGCGGGACTGGTGCTGATGGTGGCCCTGGCCTTCCTGGCCGCGGGAATGGCGGAGATATTCGGGCTGGCATTCATCATCGGGGCCTTCTCCATCGGCCTGGCCCTGTCCACCACCGACCTGGGCCACCGGGTGGAGGAGGAACTGTCGTCGATAGCCCAGGTCCTGGTCCCCGTGTTCTTCGTAGTTATGGGAATGCTGGTAGATGTGGGGGCCATGCGGAACGCGGTGGCCTTCGGGCTGATAGTATCCGCCCTGGCGATAGTGTCCAAGGCCCTTGGTTCCGGGCTGCCCGCCTGGTTCAGCGGCTTCAACCTGCTGGGCAGCTCCCGAATCGGCACCGGCATGATCCCTCGCGGGGAAGTGGCGCTGATAATCGCCGGCATCGGACTTTCCCAGGGAATTGTCGGCCAGGACCTCTTTGGGGTCAGCATCATAATGACCGTAATCACCACCGCAATCGCCCCGATGGTGCTCATTCCCCTGTTCCGGGGCGGCGGCAGCGGTCTGCGTCGGGGCGGCGACACCGAGGAAGCCCGACTCGGCCCCAACCCACCGGCCCAGCCAACCAGCGCTGACGAGGAGGCCGACTGCTGAGGGGTGTCAGACCCCTTTGGGGCTTCCCCATGCCATCCGGCCCGCCCCGCAAGGTTACTTGTCCAAAGGTTACTTGTCCAAACGGGCGGGCCGGGGGCAAGCGTCTTGGGCTGCGGCCCGCCTAAAGATGAAATCGCACCCCTCCAACGGCGGGATAGGCCGGTTCTTGGAAGGTTCTGGCGTATCTACATGCCCCAGTCTACGGCTATCCTGTCCATTGCGCTTCCGGCCCACCCCACCATGTTGCCCCACAATTGGATATGCGGTAAACTGGCAGTAATTGGCGTAACCCAGAGTAGCAACAAGGAGCCCGTGGCATGGCCGACGAAGAGTTGAAGATTTTCGATTATAACAGCGTCGAAATTGGCGAGGAATTGGGGTCCTACGAGTACGTGCTGACCCAGGAGATGTTGGACAACTTCCGGGCCTCGGTGGAAGACCCCGACGCCTGTTTCCCCACCCTGGCGGTGAAACATGACGCCACCGCCCTGAATATGGTCTACAACGATACTACCGGCGGGGTAAACGCCGGGAATGAGGTGGAGTTTTTCAACCCGCCCATACCTGGCAAGAGGATTCGAGTCACTGGCCGAATCCACGACAAGTACCTGCGGCGGGACAAGCCCTACATGGTCATTGAGGCCACCGCCATTGACGAAGATGGGCGGTTGCTGGAAAAGCTGCGCACCTACCAGATGAAGAAACCAGACGAGGTGGGAAAGAAATGGCATCCCCAAAGCTAGAAGCTGACACCCTTCCCAGGCTTACCAAGAGCGTCACCCAGACCAGCATTAACCAGTTCGAGTCCTGTGGGATTCTGGAACGGGAGAACATCCACAACAACTTGGAACTGGCCCAATCCCGCCTGGGCACGACCTACGCCATCGCCTCCGGGAGGATGTCGGTAGCTTTCGCCTCCGAGTCCCTCCGCAAGTATTTCGGGGCCGAGGTGTTCAACCACACCGGCGTAGTCAACCTGAAGTTCCTGCGCCCGGTCAAGGACGGCGACACCATCACCATCACCGGCTCGGTAATCCAGCGGGAGCCGGTGGAAGGCGGCACCAGGGTTACTGCCGAAATTCAGTGCCACAACCAGAACGGCGATACCACCGCGGTTGGACAGGGAACAGCGGTAGTCTCCTAAGCTCTTCCGGTTGCGGGGGAATGGCCTGGGGTGCGCAAGACTTAGGCGTGACCGCGGGTCGCGACGACACGCCAGTAGAGTCCCGAGTGGCAGCGGCAGGTTGGAAGGAATCCCGGGGGAGTCGCCAGGCGCGGGGACGCCACTGAACTGTCAATAGTAGTGATAAGCGCCTCTGAAGCAGGTTCTTCCGCCGGGGAAAACACCGCTAAAAGTCTGGATTGCATTTGAGGAGTACCATGCCAGGAGCAGAGCACGGAAAGGTAGAAGTCGAAATTGTCTACTGCGTAGCTTGAGGGTACTATCCTGTCGCCACGTGGTTGGCGTCGGAGTTCTTCCGGTCGGATGCCCCCGGGGATGTGGCCCTCAAGATGACCCCAGCAGGAGGCGGACGCTTGGAAGTTTACCTGGATGGCGAGAAGATTTTTAACCGCATGGATGATGACGAGGGATTTCCCAATCTCGCCCGGGTCATGGAACTCAAGATGGCCATCGCTGAGAAAATCTTCGACGTTGAGGACGCGCTGGCCGGCAACTAACGTCCTCAGCCGGTGACGGGCCTTGGGTTAAATGCACAACCAGCGGCGGTAGCTTGCAGTTGTGCATTCTTATTGTCACGGCCCGCCCTCCATGTTTATTCGGGTGTAGTTTCGGTAGAGTTGTAATCAGGAGCGCAAAGAGTGGCTAATCAGGAGCATTTGCAGATCGTTACCCAGGGCCCGGAATTCTTTGCCCACTGGCGGTCGGAGAACCCCCAGTTTGAGTTGGACCTGGAAGGCGCGGACCTGTCCGGCGTGGATCTGCGCGGGGCCAAGATTCGTAAGGCCAATTTGCAGGGGGCCAAACTGACCGACGCCAAGTTGGCGCGGGCGAGCTTCGCCCGCGCCAATATGCAAGGGGCTGACCTGACCGGCTCTGACCTGGGCAAGGCCAGTTTTGCCGGCGCTGACTGCTCGGGCGCTGACCTGACCAACGTTAACCTGTTTTGGGCCGATTTCAAGCGGGCTACGCTCCGGGGCGCCGTATTCAAGTGGTCTCGGCTGATGCGGGCGTCTTACTTCAACGCCGATCTCACCGGCGCAGATTTTAGCCAGGCCATGATGATTGAAGTAGACCTGCGTAATGCCGACCTCACCGGCGCAAAGTTTCTGTCGTCCAATATGAACGGCGCGGACGTGAGTCGGGCGATTATGGACGGGGCCGACTTCACCAAGGCGATGATCCGCGACTCCATGTGGATTATGGCCGACTTGCGGGGGGCTAACTTGGACCAGGCCAGCCTGCACCGTTCCGACATGAATATGGCTAAGTACGACGACACTACTCGTTTCCCCAAGGGGTTTGACCCCACCAACACGGGCTGGAAAGATGTCACCGATGGTTAGGGTCCCGCGCCCGTCTCCGCCTGGGAGGTTTATCCCTTCGGGCACTCCCGACCCGTCACCAAGGTCGAGGCCGGAGGTGAGGCTCAAGAACCATTGCTTGCTGTGGCGGGAGTGCGTGGGACATGGCTGAATGGCGCTTCTATTACGACGGCAATTGCGGCTTCTGCAGCCGAGTTGTAGCCGCGCTCTCCAAGACCGATTGGCGTAACCGCGTGGCTTGGATTCCCTTTCAATCTCTGTCGGGACTGCCCGCCGGTCTAACGTTGGCCGACTTGGAGCGGGCCGCTTACCTGGATACCGGGCAAGGAAGGCTCCACCGGGGATTCTTCGCCTTCAGGATGCTTTCCATACGGTTGCCTCTCCTGTTTATCCTTGCTCCCCTTCTTTGGTTCCCCGGGATAGCTCCGCTGGGTGTGGCGGTCTATCGCTGGGTCGCCCGAAACCGCTACCTCATTTCCCGTTGCCCGGTCCCCAGGTTGAAGCCCTTTCGGGACCGGCGATAACGCCCACATGGACAGAGGCTTCATGCCTCGGGCGTGAGTGGCGGACAAATTGCGGCGTCGGCTTTGTGGTAGAATAACTGCCGTCAATTGCACACCGGAGGCTCCCTTGGCAGTCTTACAGGTAATAGGCAGCGGTCAAGGCGTCGGCAAGACCAGCCTGATAAGCGCCCTACTCCTCGGGCTGCTGGAAGAGGGAAAGAGACCCGGGTACTACAAGCCCTTCTCCCATTCCCCCGGAGAAGATGGGGACCCTTCCTTTATCCACCAGACCCTGCTGACCGGAGCCACCCCCCCTAACCTTCTCCAACCCTTCCCCTCAGAAGCAGCCGTGGGCGGCGCGACCCTGACTGGACAGCTTGCCGAGGAAGTCAGAGCCACCGTAGCGACTCTGGCGGAGGATGCCGATGTGCTGCTGGTAGAGGGTCCAGACTTGCCCCTCCTCCAATCGTCAGGCCGCGACCTAATTCGTCAGATAACCGGGGCCCCGGGTACCCGAGTGTTGTTAATGGTTGGATACGTGCCGGGGTTGCAGGCGTCGTCCATCATCCAGGCGGCTGAAGATTTCCAGGGACGGTTGGCCGGAGTTGTGGTTAATGGCTATGTCCGATACCGCAACCGTCAGGTAGCTGAAGAACTGGTGGAGGAGTTGCGTAGTGGAGGGGTCCCGGTCCTGGGCGCGATGCCCGAAGACCGGGTCATGCTTTCCGTTACCGTGCCGCAAATCGCCGACTATCTGGGCGGGCGCTGGCTCCAGGGTCCGAAGGACAGCGACGCCTGGGTTGACCGATTCCTCATCGGCGGCAACATTATGGACTCCGGCCCCAACTACTTTGGGCGCTACCCCAATCAGGCCGTCATCACCCGCGCCGAGAGGCCGGACATACAGTTGGCCAGCCTAATGTGCGACACCAAATGCCTGGTGTTGACCGGCGGAGCCGAACCCACCGAGTACATCAAAGCCGAGGCTTCCAAGAAAGAAGTGCCCATTTTACTGGTGGCCGAGGATACCCTGACCACCGCTGAGACCCTGGGTGGCCTGCTGGATGCGAGCGGCCCGCATAGTCTGTACAAAGCCAGGCACTTTGCCCGCCGCATCGGCGAACACCTCGACCTGGCGGCGCTTCATTCGGCGTTGGCTTAACGCCGGGCCCGACCGGCCCCTGACGCCCACCCCCGTTTGGGAAGGGTGGTCCAGCCCGCTGCCTGGTGGGCCTCCGCTGACCCGCTATTCGGCGACCTGGAAGCGCTCCGACTCCGGGGGGTGGGACCACAATTCTTCGGCCCCGGCCATGGCTACCGCCCGCTCCGGGCTGGCCCGCCAGGCATCGTAAATCTCGTTGCTATCCCAGGTAACCAGGGTGGTTATCTTGTTGGGCTCGCTGATGGAATAAAGGGTCTCGCGTCGGCCAAATCCCGGCGCTTTACTCTGGGCCAAACCGTTGCCGTCCAGCAATTGCTTGGCATCTTCAACTTTGTTCGGCTTCGACCAGTGGTGGGTTAGAACGCCAATCATGGTTGTCAGTGCCTCCTCAGCATTATTCCGCCTTGGGTCGGTAATCCAAAATTCCCATTGGTGGAGCCAGTATATCATCCGGCATTTGCGGGTAAGCAACTACTTTTTCTCCACCGGCGGCCCGGTAGCCGCCGGTCCGGAACGAGTGCCCTGGCGTTTGCCGGGTAAATCGGCCCACTTTCCCGCGAAATAGCAAACCGGCAAGGCGCTGGCCTCCAAACCAGGTCCAACCCACGCAGTAGGCCAAGTTGCGAAGGTGGGGGACAACTTCCCGGGGGAGGTGGCTTATCACGATGGCGATAGCCTATAATGGGGGCAGCTATTTGATGGGGCGCTAGATTTTATGGAGCTAGTTTTCGAGAAGGGCGATTCCCAACGGCCCAAGGGACACGCGCTGGTCTACTTTCGGGTCAACACCGAGCCAGACAAGGTGTACGCCAGTTATGTCGTCGTTCTTCCGATACAGACTGACTTCACCAAGTACATTCCCCCCTTCCTGGCGGCCCACGTGGGGAACCTGCCGATGAGCGACTTCTCGGCTTTCGCCATGCCGCCGGTGCCGGAAGTGGTACCCAGCTACGATGAACTGGAAAGGTTGGGCCGATTGCGTGACGACGACCTGATATTCGCGGGCAACCTATTCTCCTACGACCTGCCCCGCATGATGGAATCGGTGTCGGAAGCGGTCCAGTCGTATTCGGGCCTGTGCGGCGATTTCTTTGGCTCGTCCGCGGCGGAGCCTTCCGCAGCCGCCCTACCTTTGGTGGAGTCGGAAGCGGATGGGACATCTTACCAGGTCAACGAAGTTCTCTTCAGCCTGATGAGCGAAGGAGATAAGCTGACCGAGTTGTCGCGGCTGTTGGGAAGTTTGCGTTTTGCCCAGGAGGGGCGGGACTCCTCGATGGTACAAGAGGTGTCCGAGGATATTACCGCCCTGAGCAAGTATCTTCCGGAGGAGTTCCAACTGCCCCAGCTACTGGCCGCTGCCCAGGACGCATCTCAGAAGGGTGCGAAGCTGGCCCAGCTATACCTGGACCGTTGCTTCCGTTTGTCCGCCGGCGATTCCAGCAGCGCGCTGGCATTGGAGGAGGAAATCCGGGCCTTGGACTCCCAGGCTTAACCCACTACCTCCGGCAATTAGGGCTTCCGCAAGGCCATCATGTACTGGGCTTCGTTCAGGTGCCGGGAATTCCGGAACTGAAAACCGGCGTTCTACGCCATCCCCCTCAGCTCCGCCGGGTCAACCCTCCGTTCCATGGAAAGGGCCTAAAATCCCCGGACGGCACAAGCCCCCACTCCTGGCTTCCCGCCTTCGCGGGAATGACGGTAGGGCCGTCTGCCCGAGAGCGTACCTTGGCCTTTGTCCGCAGAATCGAAAGGCCCTGTTCCCGATACGCCCTTCGTTGACAGCCAACTGGGCCGGGCGTACACTAACCCTTGAAGTCATCCAGGTAGGTCCCCAGGGCCAGAGCGCCGGGGGGCTTCCCTGGTGTATATTTTTGTAAGACAAGTCGCAGGAAAGCAAATGTCCCTACTCATGGAACAGGACCCCGAAGTCGCCCAGGCCATTCAGCAGGAGAACGCTCGGCAGCGGGACAGTATTGTACTCATTGCTTCCGAGAACTACGCCAGTAAGGCGGTCCTGGAGGCCCAGGCCGGGGTGATGAACAACAAGTACGCCGAAGGCTACCCGGGTCGCCGTTACTATGGCGGTTGCGAGTACGTGGATGTGGTTGAGGACCTGGCCATCCAGCGGGCCAAGCAACTGTTTGGCGCAGAACATGTCAATGTGCAGCCCCACAGCGGGGCCCAGGCCAATATGGCGGTCTACTTCGCCCTGTTGGAACCCGGGGACACGGTAATGGGGATGCAGTTGGACCAGGGCGGCCACCTGACCCACGGGGCTTCGGTCAACTTCTCAGGCAACTTGTACCATTTCGTTCCCTACGGCGTGGACCGGGACACCGAAACAATAAACTACGATGAGGTGGAGCGGCTGGCCCTGGAGCACAGGCCCAAGCTAATCGTGGCTGGGTGCAGCGCCTACTCTCGAATCCTGGACTTTGCCCGGTTCCGGGCAATAGCCGACCAGGTGGACGCCCACCTAATGGTGGACATGGCGCATATCGCCGGGCTGGTGGCCGGAGGCGCCCATCCTTCGCCGGTTCCCCACGCCCATGTGGTAACATCCACGACTCAGAAGACCCTGCGGGGACCTCGGGGGGGCCTGATTCTCTGCACCGAAGAGTTGGCCCGCAAGATTGATTTCGGTGTGTTCCCCTATGCCCAGGGCGGCCCCTTCATGCACGTAATTGCCGCCAAGGCTATCTGCTTCGGCGAGGCCCTCAAACCGGAATTCGCCGACCACGCCGCCCAGGTGGTGGCCAACTGCCAGACTTTGGCCCAGGAAGTGTCCGAGGCGGGTCTGCGCCTGGTTTCCGGCGGCACCGATAATCACCTGCTGCTGGTGGACCTGAATCCCCTGAACATAACCGGCAGAGACGCCGAGTCAACCCTGGAAGAGGTGGGGATTATCGCCAACAAGAACGCCATCCCCTATGACTCCAGGCCCCCCAGGGTCACCAGCGGCCTGCGTCTTGGCACTCCGGCGATTACCAGCCGGGGTTTTAAGGAAGAGGACACTGTCAAAGTGGCCCACCTGATTGCCCGCGTACTGTCCGGGATGGGTGATGAAGCAGTTAAACGGCAGGTCAAGCAGGAAGTAAAAGAAATGACTTCCCGGTTCCCGGTTCCCGGCCTGGACCTGTGAGTTGAGGCCCCCAACCGCCAATGCTATAATCTGTTCAATTACAGGAAGCCAAGGAGAACCTTTTGCGCCACTATGAACTGGTAACCATACTCAGCCCCATGCTCAACCAGGACCAAGCCGCCGAGACTTGGGGAAAGATCAAAGATTTCATCACCAGTCGCGACGCGGAAATAGTCAACGAACAGAGCTGGGGCACCCGCAGGCTGGCCTACCCAATTCATAAAGGGACCTACAACTTCCTGGAGGGCAGCTACTACCTAACCCAGTTCAGTACGGAACGCCCTTTCAACCAAGAATTGCATAATTTTCTGCGGTTGGACGAGCAGGTGATACGATCGTTAATCGTAACCACCGGCCCCCCGGCTCCTCCCGCGCCCCCGCGCCAGGCCGAGCCGGTGGCGGAAGCCCAGGCTGAATCCCCCGAGGAGGCTTCCCCAGTCGCCACAGCCGAGCCCGTAGCTGAATCCGCACCCGCACCGGAGCCGGTAGCCGAAGCGCCGGTAGCTGAGGTAGCCCCAGAGCCGGAGGAAGCCGTCGAAGCTCCGGCTGCGGAAGCCGAGCCGGCAGCCGCGACCGAAGAAGAAGGGGCTCAGACCTAAAGGCGGTCAGCGTGAACAAGATAATCGTCATCGGAAATCTGGGCCGAGACCCGGAGATGCGCTACACTCCCAGCGGCCAGAGCGTAACTTCCTTCAGCGTAGCGTCCAGTCGCCGATATACTACCTCTGCGGGAGAACGACGAGAGGAGACCGAGTGGTTCAACGTGAGCGCCTGGGGTCGGCTTGGTGAAACTTGTAATCAGTACTTGACCAAGGGTCAGCAGGTGTACGTGGAAGGCAGGCTCCGTAGCCGTAGCTTCGAGGGTCGAGACGGTCAAATGCGTTTCGTGAACGAAATTACGCTGACTGATATGCACTTCCTTCGAGGCAGCTCCGGCATGGGTGAGGAACGTCCTCCCTACGGGGGCGGCGAACCGATGGCGGAAGACCCCTATGGTTCCAACGACATTGATGACTTACCTTTCTAGTCAACGATACTCATTGGGAGGAATGTTTCTAGTATGACAACTACTGCGCCGGCTCCGGCGGCACCAGCCCAACCCCAGGGGCAGCCCCAGGCCCGACCCCAAGGCGGTCGTCCCGCCCCTCGCGGGGGGCCGCGCCCCGGTGGGCGACCACGGGGACGGTACGCTCCCCGGCGGAGGGTATGCTCTTTCTGCGTGGAGCACATCAAGCATATCGACTACAAGGACGTGGACCGCTTGCGCCGGTACCTGTCGGACCGGGCTAAGATTGAGCCAACACGGAAGACCGGCGTGTGCGCCAAGCACCAGCGGGCCCTGAGCAACGCCATCAAGCGGGCCAGGCACCTGGCAATGCTCCCCTTCGTGCCGATGCAGTCCTACAGCAACATGCGGCGTCGTTAGCGTCTTCGAGCATTGCCCCTTTCCCTTGTCCCCAGGTCGGCTCTCCCATTGGGTTTGGCGAGTTGGCCCGCGTACCCAGGTTCCACACGCCCCAGACTGTCGGGTATCCCTTGAGGTCGTAGATGACGCTGCCTTGGAGACGCAGCAGCAACACCACCGCCGAAGCTGAAGCTGAAACTCCCCCTCGCCGCGCTCGCCGGAGGAATCGCCGTCAGGCGCGAGTTGAGGACGCCCGCCGCCAGAGCGTCCGGGCCCAGGAGGAGCGCCGCCGTCAACGCCTGGCGATTACCGTCGGGGCTATGTTGATTCTGGCTATCGTCGCCATTGTTGTCGTGGGCTATTACCGGGAGTTCTACCAACCGCCCCGGGTCATGGCCGGGGAAATACGCGGCGTTAGGTTCACCATGGGAGACCTGGTTGAGCGCATCCGCGTCTTGCAGGGTATCAACCGCAACCACCCTCAGGGCGCAGGTTTCGTTGACCTGAGTAGAGTTCCCTTCGAGTACCTTCAGGACATGCTCTTTGCCGAAATAGTGATTCAGGCCGCGCCGGGCTTGGGGCTGAGCGTCACCGACGAGCATATCGACGAAGAAATACGGCGTCAGTTCTACCCGGAAACTACGGCGGGCCAGGAGACCGACCCAGGCCAACTCGACCAGGAGTTTCAAAACGCCTACACCAATTTCCTGACCGTGGTCCGCTTATCCGATGCGGACTATCGAGACCTGGTTTCCGAGCAACTACACCAGATTCAACTGCGCCTCTTCCTGGGATCGGATATTCCCGATCAGATGGAGCAGGTTGAAGTTGAGTGGATACGGATGGAATTTGGTGGCACCGTTCTTCCCGAGGATGTCCGCACCCGTCTGGGAGTGGAAGATTTCGACATCGTGGCGATGGACGTTGGTGCGACTGCCCAGCCCCAGGATGGCCCGCGTTTCTCCGACCAAGCGGGCTACGTGGGGTGGGTGCCCCAGGGGGCCTTTCCCGACTTGGACGACTTCATCTACGGCAACGAGGAGGAGGGGCAGGAAGCCCTGGCCGTGGATGAAATCAGCGAGCCGGTGCAGACCCAGGACGGCATATTCATTATCCACAAGATAGCCGGTCCCGAAGAGCGGGACTTGAGCCCGTTGATGCGGTTCAAGCTCAACTCCGAGTTGGTGGACGTCTGGCGCAACGAGCAGTTGACCCGGGGCTCCAACGAAGGTTGGCTGAAGGTCAACTTCGACAGCGACCGTTATGCTTGGGTGGCGGACCAGGTCCGTTTGACCGCGCCCCGGGTGGAACGGCCCCAGGGCGGGCAGGGGCCGCCGGTGGGCAATAGGTAGTCGGCACTTGGATGAACCTGGCGAAATAAGCGTAGGGCTCATGGGCCTGGGAGTTGTGGGCGGCGGTGTCGCGTCGGCCCTGCTCCAGCAGTCCGAAGAACTGTCCCACAAAATTGACCGCGCCGTTAAACTCAAAAAAGTTCTGGTGCGGGACGCCGGCAAGCCCCGCGACTCAATTGTCCCCAGTGACCTTCTTACTACCAACCCGGAGGAACTGCTGGGCGACCCTTCCATTCAGGTGGTAGTTGAAGTTATTGGAGGCACTTACCCCGCCGCAGACTACCTGCGTCAGGCCTTGGCCGCGGGCAAGCATGTGGTCACGGCGAACAAAGAGGTAATGGCAAAACACGGGCCAGAGCTTTTGTCCCTAGCCCAGCAGAACCAGGTTAACTTGCTCTTCGAGGCCAGCGTCGGCGGTGGGATACCCATCGTCGGCTGCTTGATGGGCCAACTGCTGGCCAACGATGTTCACTCCATTCGCAGCATCATCAACGGTACCACCAACTACATCCTCACCCGGATGGCCTACCACCACACCGACTTCCACCAGGCCTTGGCCGAGGCTCAGGAGCAGGGCTACGCCGAGGCTGACCCCACCAACGATGTCGAAGGCATCGACGCCGTTTACAAGCTATCTATCCTGGCTTCCTTGGCCTTCCACTTCCGGGTATCGCCGGAGGACATCTACCGGGAAGGCATCTCCAACCTGAAGGCCCAGGACTTCCGCTACGCCCAGGAGTTGGGTTACGCCATAAAATCTCTGGCCATCGCCACTCTGGAACAGGGCAATATCCAGGCGCGGGTATACCCGGCCTTGGTGCCCCAGGACCACATGCTGGCCAAGGTTGACGGGGTGTATAATGCGGTGGAAGTGAACGGCCATTTGTGCGGCCAGGTGCTTTTCCACGGTCGCGGCGCCGGTAGGGAACCCACCACCAGCGCCGTAGTGGGCGACCTGTTGGAGCTGGTCCGGCGGCTGGACGGAAAAGGCCCGCGTGGTCCGGCGGCGGCAACGGCGCGACCCTGGCGTATCCGGTCGATTGATGACCTGGAAAGCCGGTACTATATCCGGCTAAACGTGGCCGACCGACCGGGCGTGCTGGCCCAGATAGCCCGCATCCTGGGAGACGGCAACATCAGCCTGGCGTCGGTGTTGCAGACCGACGCTAATCCCCAGGAGCAAACTGCGGAAATAGTAATTACCACGCATCCGGCCTGCGAAGCGCCGCTGCAGAAAGCCCTGGCGCTGGTGGCGGACCTGGAAGTGGTCAGAGAGGTAGGAAACCTGCTGCGCATCGAAGAGTAGGCGCAGTGGGAGCAAGGCCCGGAGGGACACCCTACTATTTGCCACTCTCTAGGCAGCCGGGGACTGCATTTCATCCAAGGGCCAGTCAGGAAATGAAACCAGGGGAAATGAGGAACTGAAGATCGCAACATGGGCATAGGCGTACTGCATAAATACAGAGAGTTCCTGCCGATAACGGAACTTACTCCTATGCTCTCTTTGGGAGAAGGCGACACTCCCTTGGTCAAGTCCAACCGCCTGGGCCTGGAACTGGGCTGCCCGGAGCTTTACTTCAAGCTGGAGGGGTGCAACCCCACCGGGTCCTTCAAAGACCGGGGAATGGTCGTAGCAATCGCCAAGGCCCTGGAGGAGGGCAGCATCGCTGTCATGTGCGCCTCCACCGGCAATACCAGCGCCTCCGCTGCGGCCTATGGGGCCTACTGCAACCTGCCCGCCCTGGTCCTGATTCCCAAGGGCGACGTGGCGCTGGGGAAAGTGGCCCAAGCCATGGCTTACGGGTCAAGAATCCTAATGGTGGAAGGCAACTTTGACGCCGCATTGAAGCTGGCCCGGGACTTCACCGCCAGGCACCCCATCACCCTGGTCAATTCGGTCAATCCCCACCGGCTGGAAGGGCAGAAGACCGCCGCCTTTGAGGTTGCCGATGTCTTGGGGGATGCCCCCGACTACCTGTTTATCCCGGTGGGCAATGCCGGGAATATCACGGCCTACTGGCGGGGGTTCAAGGAGTATCAGCAACTGGGCCGGACCACGCGCCTGCCCCGCATGATGGGGTTCCAGGCCGAGGGCGCAGCGCCCATAGTGCGGGGTGTGCCCATCGCCAACCCCCAGACCATCGCTTCCGCCATTCGCATCGGCAACCCGGCCAGTTGGCAGTCGGCGTTGGAGGCCCGCAATGAGTCCCAGGGCACCATAGATATGGTCAGCGATGCCGAAATTCTGGATGCCTACCGGCTCCTGGCTGCCAAAGAGGGTATTTTCGGTGAACCGGCGTCGGCAGCCTCGGTTGCCGGACTAATCAAAAAGGTCAACCAGGGGTTGAATCTCGCCCAGCAACGTGTAGTATGTATCATAACGGGTACGGGCCTCAAGGACCCGGACCTGGCCATCAGCAGCATCACCGCTCAAACCATTGAAATCGAGGCCACCATCGAAGCGGTCGAGGCAGTGGCCCTGGCAACGGCCCCCTAAGTCTCGGGGGCGCTGACCCCGGGATGGCCTATGCCTCTAGCAAGCGACAGGAGAACGCGACCCATCATCCAGCAGCATCGTATAACGCAAGCGGTTACGGACATTCTGGAAGCTATCGGTGAAGATTCCAACCGTGAGGGACTGCGGGATACTCCCCAGCGGGTTGCCCGCATGTATGAGGAGCTATTTTCCGGCATCGGGTTGGACCCGGTAGACGCTATCGACGCCGTTTTTTACGAAGAACATCATGACCCGGTGGTCCTGCGGGACGTCTCCTTCTTCTCCCTGTGCGAACACCACTTGCTCCCCTTTTTCGGCCTGGCCCACGTGGCCTACATCCCCAATGGGAAGATCGCCGGTATCAGCAAGCTAGCCCGGGCCCTGGAGGTGGCCGCCCGCCGCCCCCAGGTGCAGGAGCGGCTTACCAGCCAGGTGGCAGAGGCGGTCTACACCGCCCTGGGTCCCAAGGGAGTGGCCGTGTCAATAGAGGCTGAACACCTGTGCGTCTCCATGCGGGGTGTGCGGAAACCGGGCAGCCGCGTTGTCACCACGGCAACCCGCGGAAGTTTTGAGAACTGCGAATTGGGTCGGGAAGCGCTCCTGGACCTGCTGCGGGAAAGGTAGAATGATGGCAGCTACTCCCCTCCGGTCTTTCCAGGACATTCAAGCGGAATGGGAAGGACTGCTATCCCTCTCTTCGGTCAACACCCTCTTCCTGACACCCCAGTGGCAGGAGGTATGGTGGGATACCTTCGGCAATGGCCGGGGGATGGCGAGCTTCTATATCCGACAACCCGAGGGCATAACGGGAATTGCCTCTTTGTCCCGCCAGGACCACACCATGTCCCTGATGGGCAACACCGAGACCTTCGACTACAATGACATAATGGTGCGGCCCGGTTACGAGTCCGACTTCTTTGAAGCCCTGCTCCGCTGCCTGGAAGACGAAGGCTGCGACACCCTGGAGTTGTACTCCTTGGTGGAGAGTTCTCCGACTCTGCGGCACCTGCCGGAACTGGCCCGGCAGCGGGGATACGACGTGGATGTTTCCGAGGAGGATGTGACTCCCGGCTTGGAGTTGCCCGATAGCTGGGACCAGTACCTTGCTGGCTTAACCAAGAAGAACCGGCATGAGTTGCGGCGTAAGTTTCGTCGCCTGGAAGCGGTGGGCAACTGGAGCTGGTACCACGTAAGCGATGCCGATGAGGTCGCCCTTCGCATGGACGACTTCTTCAAGCTAATGGCCCAGAGCGATCCGGAAAAGGCCCAGTACATGACCTCCCAGCGGGAGCAGTTCTTCCGGAGCGTCACTCGCCGCACCGCAGACCTGGGCTTGCTGAAGCTGTTCTTCCTGGAAATGGACGGTCAGCCGGTAGCTACCAGCCTGTGTTTCGACTACGACGCTTCGCGTCTGCTTTACAACAGCGGGTACAACCCGGACTTCAGCTACTACAGTGTGGGGCTGCTGCTCAATGCTCTGTGTTTAAGAGACGCTATCGAGAGGGGCGCCCACTACTTTGATTTCCTGCGAGGCCCTGAACCGTACAAGTACCACTTGGGCGGACAGGACCATATCCTGTACCAGATGGTAGTAAGACGAAGTTGAGCATTAACAGGGTGGCGGTCATCTGCTTCCACGCTTGTCCCCTGGCGGCTCCTGGACAGGGTAAATCGGGGGGGATGAACGTATATGTTCGTCAATTGTCCCTGGCTATGGCTCGGCTGGGCATTGAGGTGGATATTTTCACCCGGGACCATCCCGAAGCCAGCGCCCAAATCGAGCAGGTCTCGCCCAATGCCCGGGTGGTCCACCTTCCGGGTGGGGATCCCCAGGCCCCCATGGAGGAGCTGTTCAACCATTTGCCCCGGTTCTTGGAGGCTGTCCGGGAATTTCAAGAGTCGCATGGTCTCACCTACCAGGCGGTACACTCCCACTATTGGTTGTCCGGTTGGGTTGGGCAGTCCTTGGCCCAGCGGTGGAACGCCCCTCACTTGGTGACCTTCCATACCTTGGCCTTAATTAAGATGCAGTCCCGGGCCGGGGAGCGGGAGCCCGCCCGCCGGCAGCAGGTGGAAAGGGAGGTGATGGCTTCAGCCGATGGAATCATCGCCTTCAGTCCCCACGAGCGCGATGCAATGGTACGACTCTACGGGGCCGACGCCCGGCGCATTACCCTGGTTCCCTGCGGGGTGGACCTGTCCATGTTTAAGCCCTGGGACCAGCAGGAAGCCCGTGAGCGGTTGGGCCTAAACGGCGATAAAGTTTTGTTGTACGTTGGCCGCATCGAATCGCTGAAGGGGTTGGACCTGTTGCTCCACGCCGCGGCTCACCTGGACACTTGCGAAGAGGTGAAGGTGTTGGTGGTGGGCGGAGACGATGGCAAGGAACGTGAAATCGACCGGCTGCGCAGCTTGGCCCAAGAGTTAAACGTGGGTGATACCTTCGACTTTGTTGGCCGGGTGGACCAGGACCAGCTTCCCCTGTATTACAGCGCCGCCGATGTCTGTGTGGTGCCCTCCTACTACGAAAGTTTTGGCCTGGCTGCCTTGGAGTCCATGGCCTGCGGGACGCCGGTGGTGGCTTCCCGGGTGGGCGGCCTCTCCACTATTGTGCAGCATGGCCGCACCGGCTACCTCAAGTCGTGGCGATGCCCCGAGGCCTTTGCCAATTCCTTGGAAATGATAATGTCCAACCGGGGGCTGCAGGACAGCATGGGACTGGCGGCCCGCCGCCGCGCCGAGGGCATGGGATGGGACCAAGTGGCCGGCCAGGTAGTCGGGTTGTACGAGTCCCTGGTGGAGTCGAAAGGCTAGCATCTTCGTGGCAGCCGCACGCACCTACATCCGGGGAAAAGCGACCTCGGATGCGCAACTAAGCGCCGGTGTGAAGAGCGTCCTATTTCGAGCTGGGCGCTGAAGCTACAGGTCTGTCGGCGTTGCCCTGACGTACTTCAAGATGGTATTGGGTGAGGTTCATGGCGTTGGGCGGGTCTTGAAGGCGAGGCGTACGCCTGAATTCCCCTTCAGGTCGGGCAAATGGGGAATTTACCACGCCTCACGTAACCCCTTGGCTATCCCATAGACTAACTAGTCTCGGTTTCCCCCAGGCAATTCCGATTAGAATGGATAGGTGAATGGAAGAGCTGCCGCAAAACCTCCTAATTTCCTCGCGGAGGCTCCTAGTCCACTTTCGGGCAGTGTTGGGAGCGGGCCTGCTCGTCACCCTTCCCATTGCCATCACCATATTGGTCTTCAAGTTCTTCTTTGACATTCTTGACCCTCTGCTGCAACCTATTCTCCAGTTCTTGCCGGGGCCGCGCATCCCTGGGTTGGGCATAATAGCCCTTCTGGTCTTGATCTATGCGGTTGGTCTAGTAGCCACCCAGGTGATGGGAAGACGCTTTATTAACGCGGGGCACGAATTCATAGAGCGCATTCCCATTGTGCGGTCCATCTACGGGACCACCCGCAGCGGCGTCGAAATGCTCTCCGGGACCAAGGGCCAACCCTATCGAGGAGTGGTCCTAGTGGACTTTCCCCGGCCCGGCATTAAGGCCATCGGCCTGGTGACTGCCAACCTGGGGACCCTGGGCGAGCACGAGATGGTTTCCGTGTACGTACCTACCACACCGGTGCCCTCCTCGGGATTTCTCCTGCTGGTGCCCACTACCGAGATTACTCCCATGGACATGACTGTTGACGACGCGATGAAAATGATCATTTCCGGCGGCATCAAGTCGGGGAAGATCTTTGGCCCGGATTTCGCCTACAATGATGTCCCCTCGCAGTCAGAGGAGTAAGAATCGGTCTGTTGGATGAACCCTGGCAATAGACGCAGGGCAACCCACACCAGCAACGGCCTTACCGTCACTCTGGCGAAGAGGCGGCCCTGTTGCAGCACCGGGCCGGAACCCATACCTGGCGACCAGTCCTAACAGTAAACGGAACGGTTGAATTGGGGAGCCGGATTCCCGCCTTCGCGAGAATGACGGGTTCCCGGCTATCCAATATGCGATTGCCCTGGCAATAGGCGTCATCAAGTTGAAGCTGTACCGAATATTGTGTAGTATAGGTCGAAGTCGATACTCCTACGAATTCTCTTCGCGGGGTATCCAAAAACTTGCAATCTTGGACCATCGTTAACGATGAATACCGCTGACCCCGGGCACGACAGTAGCTACCCGGTGGCGTCAGCGATGTGAGCCAATTGGAGGTAATCTGCGGATGGAAGAGACCCCGCAGCGTGTGCTGGTAGTTACGCCCCACCCGGACGACGCCGAAATCTGGTGTGGAGGAACGTTGGCCAGGTGGGTTAGAGAGGGCGCGGAAGTCCATTACCTCCTGTGTACCGACGGCGGCAAGGGGACGGACAATCCTGAAGTGTCTTCCCGAGAGCTTTCGGCCACCAGGGAGCAGGAACAACTCGACGCCGCTCAAGTGTTGGGTGCGAAGAATGTTGTGATGCTCCACCTGCCCGACGGCGAATTGGAAGATACGGCTGAGTTTCGCAAGGCCATCGTCCGGCAGATTCGCCTGGTGCGCCCCGAAGTAGTTCTGGTTACCGAGCCCTACCGCAGGAACTTCAACTGGCACCGCGACCACCGCATTGCCGGTCAAGTGGCTCTGGATGCCGTGTTCCCCTACGCCAGGGACCATCTGCATTTCCAGGACTTGTGGAGGGACGAGGGACTGGAACCTTACAAGACGGGCATCATGCTCTTCTGGGGGGCCGACCAGCCAGACACCTTCATCGATATTACCGACACTATCGATGTCAAGATTGCCGCGGTGCAGGCCCACCGCAGCCAAATGTCGGGCCGCACCGATGAGGAAGTCTTCCAGTACGTCAAGAGCCGGGCCAGCGAGTCGTCAACCGAGGGTGGCGGCGGCTATATCGAGGCCTTCCGCAGAGTGAACTTCAGGACCTAGTTGGTTTCGCTCCCCACCGGCTAAACGGGGACGGAACCCGGCTCGGCTAGCATTTCCTCTCGCAGTAGAGGCAGGGGCGGAGCGCCGTAGGAAAGCAGGCGGTCGTGGAATTGCTTCAGCGAATACTCCGAGCCCTGCTCCCGCCGGTAGTCTGCACGTAGCTTCAGAATCATCAGCTTGCCCAATGTGTAGTTAAGGTACCCTGGGTCGAAGGTGCCCCGCAGCGCCTCCCGGCGGGCGGGCAACTCCCCCATGTAGGCGTACTTCATGAAGAACTGGGTGGCTTCTTCCAGGGACATTCCCTGGGTGTGCATTCCCAGGGAGCACATGTAGCGGCAATTCCGCACCAGGGCCTCCAGGAGTTGGGTCAACCGCAGCGCGGGCTGCGCACTCCCGTAATCCGTCTCCACCATCATCTGTTCCGCGTAGTGGGCCCATCCCTCGGTGAAGGCGTAGGACGACACCACCCGGTTGGTTAGGGGCAGAGGCGCGCCGTAACGGCTGTGCAGATGGTGTACAAAGTGACCGGGGTACACCTCGTGGACGGAGATAATTCGCAGGGTATCGTAGTTGAAGTTAGACAGCCATTCCTCTCGCTGCTGGTCGGTCCACTCCTCCTCAACCGGGGTTACATAATAGAAGGACTCGGTGGCCCTGGTTTCCAGGGAACCGGGGCTGTCCATGGCGGCGAAGGCGTAGCGCATGTAGGTGGGGGTCTCAATTACCTGGCAGCGGTCTTCAGAGGGGATGCTTATCAGGTCCAGGTCGAGCAGGGATTGGCGTATGGCCTCCAGCATGTCCCGCGTTTCCGGTATCAAGGCTCCAGCCGCCGGGTGATTCCGACTAATGTCGGCAACGATCTCCGATACTGGCTGGCCTGGGGCGATGGCAGCCGATACATCCTGCAATTGGGCCAAATTCTGCTCCAAGTTGGCTTGCCCCAGGGCTATCAGCTCGTTAAGGGGTACATTCAGGCTCTCCCCCGTCGCCAACATTGCGCCATATAGTTGGGAGCCGATGGCAAAGTCCCCCGAGGAGCGGTCTTGCCTCGCCCGCAGCTTTTCCACAAAGCGGTCGATGGCGGCGGCCCCTCGCTCCCGGGCTAGGTTGAAGGGTCCGAGAATGGCGGAGTCAGCGAAACCTTCAATAGCCCGCTCCAAGTCCACCCGGTAGAAACGGGCCATTCCCGCATAGCTTTCGATGCTCATATCCAGCACGGGTTTTCCCAGCTCTTCGGCCAGGGAGGAGTCCAAGACTTCCAGAAAGTCGGGCACCTGTTGCAGCGCCTCGGTGGCCCGGTGCAGCCGGTCAGCCAACGGGGCGTAGTCGCGCCGGACGTAGTTGCCAACATTGAGATACCCCACCTGGCGCATTGGGTTGGTTTCGAGCGGACGCCAGTCAACCAGGTTGAACAGCTCCCGGTTCAAGAACAGTTCCATCAGGCGATAGCTCAACCTCTCCCGGCCCTCGAGCCCCTGAGAGTCAATTGCCGAGAGTTGGGCTACCCCCCGGCGCAGTTCCTCCACGCGCCCTCGCACCCTGCCTGGAGACAGGTCGGGAAGGCGTCCGTCATACTCGTGCAGACCCATGCGGGAGCCCGACGTGGGATAGAAGGCCCAGTATTGGGAAATCAGGTGTTGGGCCAGGGTGTCGAAGGCCTGACTGGTTGGGCTCTGTGACATGGATGACCTCGGCGGCGCTGGTTGGCTGGACTTGGCTGCGCCGGTCCCCAACGGAAATGGTGGGTTGAAGGGCCGGCGTGCGTGTCGCGTGTCGGGGGCTGAAGCCGTTCCCTATTCGACGATTTCGCTAATCTGGAACTGGGGCTGAATGTCGGTGTAGTTCTTGGTATCCCCCAGCAGCTCTCGACCGTGGGTCCTGAAACCTTCGTGGACTCCTTCCACGGTATTGAAGTACAGGGCTCCGATGGCGATATACCTGGGTGGAGCGTTGGGGTCGGTATCTGAGATGCCCTTTTCCACTTCTCGGCGCACCAGGCCAAAGGACTCCAGCCGCTCCTGCACCATGGGCATGTGGCTGCCGGTGTAGTAGTCTAGGTCGAAGGTCTTGCCCTCTTCGTTGGGGTACAGCACTGTTACCTTTATCATAACTTTCTCCTGAAACTTGGGTCTTCCCTCGAGGGGTAGCCGGGGTAGGCCAGATTGGCGCTAATGGAAGACGGCCTGTCCGGCCCCTCCGCTGGCGGAAAGAACCTCGCCGCTGATGGCCACCGACCGGGGCGAGGCAAAGAAGGCCACCACGTAGGCCAACTCGCTGGCGTCAACGATTCGCTTGGTGGAGTTGTTGGCAGCGACGCGGGCCTCCACTTCGTCCACCGAAATTCCCTGCTGCCGGGCCTGTTCTTCGTACATGGGGCCGCTGCGCTCGGTGCGGGTGGTCCCAGGGTGGATGATGTTGACGGTAATGCCCGAGGGACCCAGGTCCTCGGCCAGGAACTTGGTCATGTTGACCAGTCCGGCGTTTCGCACCCCGGCGCTCAAGTTGCCCCCGGCGCGACGGGCCGACATGCCGCCGATGTTGATAATCCTGCCCCAGCCCTGTTGGGCCATGTAGGGGGCCGCTGCCCGGGCGCAGCGGAGATAGCCCATTACCTTGGTGTTCAGGTCGGTGACAACGTCCTCGTCCTTGATTTCGGCCAAGGAACCCCGGGCCAGACCCCCGGGGGCGGCGGCGTTGTTGACCAGAATATCGATACGGCCTCCCAGGACCTGGGCCGCCTCCTGGACCATGGCTTCAACCTGGTCGGTGCTGGTCATGTCGGCGGGCAGCCCCACCACGTTGCGTCCGCTTTCTTCCCGTAACTCCCGGGCCGTCAGCTCCAGCGCTTCCACGTTGCGCGCGCAGATAACCACGTCACAGCCGCTCAGGGCCAGCTCCCGCGCAATGGCTTTGCCGATGCCCCGACTGCCGCCGGTGACGATGGCTGTCTTACCTTCCAGTTCCAGGTCCATGAATGCCTACCTCCCCTATCTGGCGTGTTGGTTGGGCCCCATTGTACCTTACACCATTCTCGGTGACTACCTGGAGGCGGTCCCGCAAAGGGCCTTTCGACTATTCAGGTAGGGACGGTTTCGCCAAAACGGTCAGGCTATTATCCCCGCCGCCATTTCCATGAAAACATGGAATGTTCACCCTCTTACCTGGCCTTCACAAGGCCACGGGTAATTGCGTCGGAGGGTGTAATCCAGATGTGGGGCAAGTCCCCTCCCCTTTGAGAGGATGAGTTAGAGAGGGGGTGAAAAGCTAAGGTGGGACCCGTCGTCCGTCCTCACCTGAACCTTCCCTTTTGAGGGGGAAGGAGAGAATTTACCAGCGCCGCAACCCTCTCGTCATTGGGGGACGGCAGGCCGCGATATGTCCAGTCGAGAAAATCAAAAACCTCCAACCCTCCCCGGTATGCCGCGAAGGGTTGGAGGTCGCCTTTACGATGTGGGCCAGCCTGCCTAGACTGATGCCCCGGCGGGTGCGCTGGCTTCCGCCCCCTGGCACCGCAGGCAAACGTAGCTGTCCCGATCAGCAGGGATGGTATCCCGGGGCACGTTCCTCTTGCGTCCGCATGTGGAGCAGACCACACTTTCCACCGGATCGGGCGGCTTTTCTATCACCGTATCCGCACCGCGGTAGCCGGTATAGTCAGGGTTCCGTTGCTTACGCTCTTGGAAACGCTCCCGGTCCTTTCGCCGACTCAATCTATCATCTCTCAGGATGGGGATATGCGCCGGTGGGGCTAACTGACCGCCGCCGTGGCTCCGGCCTCTTCCAGCTTAACCTTAACGCCCTCGGCCTCGTCCTTGGCAACGCCTTCCCTGACCCGGGTGGGGGCCGACTCCACCAGTTCCTTGGCTTCTCGCAGGCCCAGGGCGGTGATTTCCCGGACGGCCTTGATGACGTTAATCTTGTTGGGGCCGATGTCCTCCAGCGTTACGTCGAATTCCGACTGCTCATCATCGTCCGCCGGAGCGGCGTCTGCGCCAGCGGCGGGGGCCGCAGCCACGGCCACAGGTGCAGCGGCGGTGATGCCAAAGGTATCCTCGATGGTCTTAATCAGGTCGGACAGTTCCATAATGTTCATGGTCTTGATGGACTCGACGATTTCTTCCTTGGTAACCATGTTAGCCTCCTACTACTATTTGGGTATGCCGGGTCATTTACCGCATCCAACGCCGGATGGTGGTTGTTTCAGACTTCCGTCAACGGCGATACCCCGGCGGAGCCGGGGGCATCGTCGGTGTTATCGTCTGGCCCAGTGGGTCCGCCGCGACGGGCCTTGGCGTTCCATTCTTCGATGGTTACTTCGACCAGCCGCGTAACTTTCAGGTCGTCGGAGGAAGGAGCGAAATAGTCCCGACCTACGGTGCGACCCGGGAAATACCGCTGTACCATGTTGTCGAACAACTGAAACTTCTGGGCTTCGTCAGTAATCTCGCGGGCCTGGCCAAACAACACCACGCTGCGGTAGTTCATGGAGTGGTTCATCGCCTTGCGCGAGTATACCAGGCCGTCGGTTAGAGTCACCGTCACGCACACCGGAGCGCCAGCCCCCGTATGCCGGAGCAGCCGGCTCCTAGTGGACCCGTGCAGGTACAGCAGGTGAGGGTTTTCCGAGTTGTAATGGTAAGACATGGGTATGACGACGGGTTGCCCGTATTCGATAAAGCCAACGTGGGCGACCTTACCCTGGGCGAGAATCTCGGCGGCCTCCGCCGGGACGGCCCGCTCCGGGTGGTTCTTAATCTGTGTTCTGGGACTGAGGGTCATCCGATACTCCGTTGGCGAAATGCCCGCCTTTTGTAGCCAGACCTCGTCAACCAGGCTGGCTGTCGAGGTATAACCCCTCTAGGCCACATCCTCGCCGGCTTCCAACTGTCGCAACCTGGCTTGGAGCAGCCCGCCCAAGTTTTGCAGGGGGGCGTTGAGCACCGAGGCGAACCGCTGCACCGGGGCTTGCATCTGGCCCAGCAGCATGGCAACCAACTGGGGCCTGGGTGGTAGGCTGGCCAGTCGCTCCACGTCGCTTGCTTGCAGGGAGGCCCCTCCGGAGAGAACTGCGCCTTGGATGGACAGGGGGGAACGAGTGGCGCGAATGTAGTCGTTGATACTCTTGGCCACGTCCGCCGGTTCGTCGTAACCCAGGGCGATGGCTGTTGGCCCCTGGATAATGTCCTTAACCTGGGGCTGTTGGGCGGCGTCCGCCGCCAGGTGAATCAGTGTATTCTTGACCACCACAAATTCCACGCCGACATCCCGCAACCGACGTCTCAAGTCGGTCATATCGTTGACCGCAATGCCGGTGTAGTTGGTGGTAACCACAATGGAACACCGCTCCAGCTTTTCCTGGAGCTCCTTTACCCGGTCTATCTTCGCCTGTGTTGGCAATTTTCCCCTCCCAAAAGAAATCCCCTGCCACCAGTAGTAAGGCGCAGGGAACGTCAAGAACCCTTTACGGGTTGTATTGCGCCTCGGCGGGCGTTCCTCTGGTTGGGAACATTACCTCCCCGGTGGGAGACCCGCAGTCTACAGCATTCGGTTGTTATTATTTGGGCTAGTTGCTGATTATTCCAGTGGCCTTAACCCCTGTAGTGGTCCGATTTCCACCGCAACGCTGGGGCCCATCGAACTGGTAAGGTAGGCCGACCGTAGAAATGCGCCCTTTACCGCCTCGGGCCGGGAACGGACTATGGCGTCCATCAACACCGCTAGGTTCTCCATCAGCGGCTCGGTCTCGAAGCTGGCCTTGCCAAATTGCCCGTGGATGATGGAGGTCCGGTCGGTGCGGTATTCCAGGCGTCCAGCCTTGGACTCCTCAATGATCCGGGGCAAGTCCCTCGGTTGCACCATTGTACCCGTGCGCGGGTTGGGCATCAGCCCCCGACGTCCCAGGATGCGTCCCAGCCTGCCGATTCGAGGCATGATGTCCGGCGTGGCCAATCCCACTTCAAAGTCCAGCCAACCCCCTTCGATGCGCTCTATAAGGTCGTCGTCCCCGACGTAGTCGGCCCCGGCCTGGCGGGCAATCTCCGCCCCCTCTCCGGTGGTGAACACCAGTACCCTAACCTGTTTGCCCAACCCGTGGGGCAGCACCGCCACCCCCCGGACCATCTGGTCGGCGTGGCGGGTGTCGGCGTTGGTCCGCAGGTGGACCTCCATGGTCTCGTCGAATTTGGTGCTGCTGGCTATTTCTTTAAGCAACTCAACGGCTTCCTGGGGCTGGTAGGACTTGTTCTCATCCACCTGCTGGGCTACCGTCGAATACCTTCGGCTGCGCTTTGGCATAACTAATCCCCTGATACCTCGATACCCATACTTCGGGCGGTGCCTTCGATGATGGACATGGCGTGTTCGACCGAAGAGGCGTTCAAGTCCTTCAATTTGCTCTCGGCTATCTCGCGGAGGAGCTGGCGGGAGATGTTTCCCACCGCGCCCTGCCGGAAGTCGCCAACTCCCTTTTCCACCCCGGCGGCCCGTCTTAGCAGGTCGGAGGCGGGGGGAGTGCGGGTCACAAAGGTGAAAGAGCGGTCTTCGTACACAGTGAGATGCACCGGCACGATGGTGCCCGCTTGATTGGAGGTACGCTCGTTGTATTCTTTGACGAAGGTCATAATGTTAACCCCGTGTTGGCCCAAAGCCGGGCCTACCGGGGGCGCCGGGGTGGCCTTGCCGGCCTCCAGTTGCAGCTTGATGACTGCTCTTACTTTCTTTGCCACCCGCTTCCTCCTAAGCGCGTTCCACCTGTAGGAAGTCCAGTTCAACCGGGGTCTCCCTACCGAAGAAGGATACCAGCACCCGGACTTTACCCTTGGCATCGTCAACTTCGTTGACGGCGCCGATGAAGTCCATGAACGGTCCTTCGGTGATACGGACGGTTTCGCCCCGCTCCAGTCCTATCTTCACGCGGGGTGGGCCCGATTCGGTTTGTTTGAGAATGTCTTCCAGTTGGTCGTCTTCCAGGGGCACCGGCTTGGGGCGGGCATCATCGTCGTCCTCGGTGGACACGAACCCGGTAACTCCCGGAGTGTTTCGCACCACGTACCAGCCCTCATCGTCCATGGTCATCTGTACCAGAATATAACCGGGAAACAGCTTACGCTTCTCGGAGCGGCGCTTGCCGTCCTTGAAGATGACCTCTTCCTCGGTGGGCACGACCACCTGGAAGATGCGGTCCTGCATGTCCAGGCTCTGGATGCGCAGGTCCAGGTTGCGCTTGACCAGGTCTTCCTGCCCGGAGTAGGTATGTACTATATACCAACGGGTGACCTCGTCCTGGTTTTCCTGTAGATTAACTTCGGTGGTCATATCCGCGCTTCCCCTGTCACCCTAGCGTCCCAGTCCCACCTGGAGTCAGGGTAAATGTATTCGGATGGACTCCCTTTGCCTGCCAGCCCTCTGGTCCCCAATACTCCCACCCCAGCCTATGTGACGGGGAAAGGTATAGGCACTAGGAAGATTACGGGTTGGCTGGGCCGCAGATTTCGCCGGGCAACATTCACTGTTCCCGGGAAAGTCTGCTCACCGGCCTACCCGAAAATACGCAGGACGGGTATCGGTCAGCCTGGGGGGAGCCTAGAGGACAAAGCGACCGAAAATTACGTCCAGCAACCGGTCCAAGCCACCCAGGAAGGCGGCCAATGCTATCGACAAAGCGATGACTACGCCAGTCAGGCGCGCCGTCTCTTCCCGGCTGGGCCATACCGACTTGCGTAACTCGGATATGGTTTCCTGGATGAAGGTTACTGGCGAGGCGCCGCCCATGGCCCTGGGGGTCATGGGCGGGTTACGACGTGTTGAAACTCGGGCCATCGGCTACCTTACTTCACGGTGTGTCTTGTGGACCCGGCACCGGGAGCAGTACTTACGCAGTTCCATCCTCTGGGTATCGTTACGCCGGTTCTTGATGGTTGAGTAATTGCGCTCCCGGCAATCGGAACACTGTAGGGTAATGATAGCCCTGGCGTCGGTAGACTTTCTAGCCATTTTCTAATCCAAAAGTTTAGTAAATACCCCTGCGCCTACGGTGCGGCCACCTTCGCGGATGGCGAAGCGAAGCCCTTCTTCGATGGCGATGGGGGTTATGAGGGATACGGTCATGGTAATGTTGTCACCAGGCATCACCATTTCCACACCTTCGGGCAGGTCCACCTGTCCGGTGATGTCGCTGGTGCGGATGTAGAACTGGGGCTTGTACCCGGTGAAGAAGGGGGTATGACGCCCACCCTCCTCGCGGCTCAGCACGTACACCTCGGCTTCGGCCCGGGTGTAGGGCCGCATAGACCCAGGCTTGACCACCACCTGGCCCCGTTCCACCTCGCCCCGGTCCACACCACGGAGCAGAATGCCCACGGCGTCGCCGGCTTCGGTGGTATCCAGCAACTTGTGGAACATCTCCAGGCCCGTGGCCACCGTCTTGCGAACATCGCCGGAGCGGATAATCTCGATTTCCTCGCCCTGCCGCAACAAGCCCCGCTCAACGCGGCCAGTTACCACGGTACCGCGACCCTTGATGCCGAAAACGTCTTCGATGGGCATCAGGAAGGGACGGTCGGTGATGCGGGCGGGCACCGGAATGTACTCGTCCATGGCGTCCACCAACTCGGCGACTCCCTGCATGGCCTCGGGGTCCCCATCAAGGGCCTTCAGGGCGCTTACCCGGACGATGGGAGTGTCGTCGCCGGGGAAGTCGTAGCGGCTGAGCAACTCCCGTACTTCCAACTCCACCAGCTCAAGCAGTTCCTCGTCCTCCATCATGTCCACCTTGTTGAGGGCGACCAAGATGCGAGGCACTTCCACCTGACGGGCCAATAGAATGTGTTCCCGGGTCTGGGGCATCGGGCCATCGGGGGCGCTGACCACCAGGACCGCGCCATCCATTTGCGCGGCGCCCGTGATCATGTTCTTGATGTAGTCGGCGTGACCGGGGCAGTCAACGTGGGCGTAGTGGCGCTGTTCCGTCTCGTACTCCACGTGGGCGATGGCAATGGTTACGCCACGGCTCTTCTCTTCCGGCGCGTTGTCGATGCTGTCCAGGTCCCTGAAGCTGGCAGTGCCCTTGTCCGCCAGCACCCTGGTAATCGCGGCGGTCAAGGTGGTCTTGCCGTGGTCAACGTGACCGATGGTTCCCACGTTTACGTGGGGCTTGGTACGGTCGAATCGCTGCTTGGCCATTTAGGTTTCTCTTCTCCTTCGGTAGTGGTGGAGCCCAGAGGCGGGATTGAACCGCCGACCCCGTTCTTACCAAGAACGTGCTCTACCGCTGAGCTATCTGGGCCCGCTCTGCCATATGTTTAAACTTTTTGACTAGCTTGAGGTGGTGGAGGGGGTAGGATTCGAACCTACGAAGCCCTTCCGGACGCCAGATTTACAGTCTGGTGGCTTTAACCACTCACCCACCCCTCCAAACCTTAACTGCCTCATCGCTGGCCCCGTGGGGGACGACGAGAGGCTGGCTGCGTAAGAGCCCCAGAGGGGACTCGAACCCCTAACCTGTCGATTACAAATCGACTGCGCTACCATTGCGCCACAGGGGCACCCACAACCTTTCTACCTGCCACAGAGAAAAGGCCCCGAGAGCACGGGGCCTTTTCGGCAATTTGTAGATACCTAAGAATTATATTAAACGTTGTTAGTAAAGTCAATTATTTTGGGCCGATTTGCTTGGCGACATTTTCGGCCTTCCCTCGGCCTTCCCACCGCTCGACCCATCTATCAATCTACTCATCAATTTGTCCAACCTCAACATCCCTCGCCAGGCTCGGTACGAGTGAGGCCGTACAGAAACCGAAAGCCCCTGCCGCCATAGCTGAAAATCTTGACGCGCCCAGCGGGTTATTCTACACTGCTTCTGGACTCGCCACGGCCAAATCACCAAGATGGGCCAGAATCGTCTAACTGCCGGTCGAGTCCCCAGGGAGTGACAAACTGATGGACTTGAAGCAGTACATTCGAGACGTCCCGGACTTTCCCGAGCCGGGAATCCTGTTCAAGGACATCACCCCCATCCTGCAGCACCCGGCGGCGTTCAGCTATGTGATTCAACAATTGCATGAGCGCTTCCGAGGAGAGAGCCTGGACGTTATTGTGGCGGTGGAATCCAGGGGCTTCCTTTTTGGCGCGCCTCTGGCCCACCAGATGGGAAAGCCCCTGGTGCCCGTGCGGAAACAGGGCAAGTTGCCTTCGTCCACCTACACCGCGGAATACACCCTGGAGTACGGCTCCAGCATCATGGAGATTCACACCGATGGCGTCCAGGAGGGCCAGCGGGTCCTGCTGATAGACGATGTGCTGGCCACGGGAGGCACCTTGGGGGCCACGGCCAAGCTGGTGGAGCTATCCGGTGGCACGGTTGCCGGCATCGGCCTGGCCATCGAGCTGGCCTTCCTGGGGGGACGGGAGCATCTGAAGAGCTACGATATTTTTTCCTTGGTCCAATACTGAGCCACCGTCGCCCGGGCGAGCGAAGCAATACAGCAACTATCACGTCGCGATGGTCCATGAAGATGGGACATCGGGCATTAGCCTGGCAATATAGACCTCGATGCAGAGGTTGGTCGCGGGACAACAACAACGGTACAAGGAGTGAGTTATGGCGGACAAAGCGAAAATAGGCGACGTTGAAGTCACGGCAGTTATAGACATGGTACCCCCGGCCCGGGAACCTTCGGCCATGTTCCCGGATGTTCCCGCCTCGGCGTGGGAGGAGTACCAGGACAGCTTGGAAAACGGCCAACTTCAGCTTTACTACGGGGTCTTCGTGGTGCAAACCCCGGACCGGACCATTCTGGTGGATACCGGCATGGGCCCCGGGCCCCATCCTGACCGGGGCAACCTCACCGGCAACCTTTATGAGTTGGTCAGCGACGTGCTGGCGCCTCCGGACAACACCCGCAACACCAACGTTTCGCCCTCGGACCAGGTGAACTATGTCATCCATACCCACCTGCACGCCGACCACGTCGGTTGGAACCTGCGCTACGCCGGTGGTATGCCTGCGCCCAACTTCCGACGGGCCCGATACGTGATTTCCAAGGACGACTACGATTACTTCACCGAGGAGAGCCGGCTGGAGCAGGCGCCCCACGTGCAGCGGCAGGTCATTCCTCTGCGGCGGCTGCGTCTCCAGGACATAATCGACGGCGAGCATACCGTCAGCGATGATATTTCCATCGCACCGGCTCCGGGGCATACTCCGGGCCACCAGATTGTCCTGATTAACTCCGCCGGGCAGAAGGGAGCGGTGGTTGGCGACCTGCTGCACACCATTGCCCAGGTTTCCGAGCCCACCTGGTGCGCCGGGGTGGACACCGACAAGGCCCAGAGCGCAGCCAGCCGGGAGAAGCTGCTGGCCCAGGCGGAAGAGGAGGGCTGGATCATAGCCGCCGGTCACTTCCCACCGGGTAAGCAAATTGGCCGGGTGGTCCGGGACGGTGACAAGCGGCGGTGGGATCCCCTGTAGCCATAGGCGACTTCCAGGGAACGCCGCTGGTTCTGGCCTGAATGGGCCAGCGTTCCAGGGTATTACCGCCAGAGTTTGGGTATTCAGGAAGGGCCGGCTAGGCCCTTCCTCTTTTTGTCGCGTCGCGCTCCGCAGGGCTGGACGCAGGTTCAGGTCGGCGTAGGAGCCTCTTGATGGGCTCGCCGTCACCAGCTAAGTTTCAGAACTCTCTCCCAGAATACCCCGTTATGCCCTCTAAGGCGGGAATCCAGCTCCCCGATGCAAAAATTCCGTCAACTGTTAGGGCCATTCCCAGCGCATGGGTTGGGGCCTGGCTCTGCGCCGGAGTGACGGTAAGCTGGTTGCTAATATGTGATTATCCTGTTGGCTTAATGAGTCCTGGCCCACAGACCGCCGGGTATGCGGTATAATCTGATTCAACAGCAGTCGATGGGACCTTATTCCTGGGTTTCGTCACGGCAATCCCCAATCCGTCAACAGTTCTAATTTGTGGGAAGGGCTTAATGAGCAAGTTCTTGGACCGTATCGAGCGAATCAGAGAAGGCGCACCCGCTCCGTTGGGTTTCAGTCTAGGCCCCCGTGAGAAGGTGGCCGGCATGGCCTTGGTCACCATGGTCTCCGGTGATCACCAGAAGGGCATGGGTATCGTAGCCGAAGTTGGGCCGGACGCCGCCATTGTAGCGGGCGCCGACGGGGCGGAAGGGCTCAAGTCCCTGGCCGAGTCATTGTCGGGCGTTCCCTGGGGAGCCCGGGTGTCATCCCTCAGCGAAGACGAGGCCCAGGCATACCAACAGAGCGGCTCCGACCTGCTGGCTTTTCCCCTGGAGAACACCACGGCGTCGGCCCTGGACTCAGAGGAGATGGCGCGCATCCTCTCCATAGATTCCGAAATGGGGGAACGGCAGTTTCGGGCGGTCGCTTCCCTGCCCGTCGATGCCTTCCTGGTGTCCATGACCCAGGTATCCGGCCCCTGGACCCTCAAGGACCTGGCAACCCTGGGGTCCATCAGTCGGCGGGTGGACAAGTACGTTCTGGTTGAAGTCGCCCAACCCCCGGGAAAGAAGGACCTGGAAGCCCTCAGAGATATGGGGGTCCAGGGCTTGGTGCTGGATGTGGGCGCGGTTTCCCCCGAGAGTCTCAGCGAATTGAAGCAGGCTTTGTTGGACATGCCGCGACCCAAGTTCAACCGTCGGGAACGGCCCAGGGTAATGTTGCCGGGGTCGGTATACGGACTGGATGAGGGTCCCGAGCCGGAGCACGAACACGAGGAGGAAGAAGAGGAGGAGTAAGGGACAGGAGATTCGGCGTCCATGACCGTGAATCATCCCTCCCTGCCGCTCCCGCCGTCCCTCCCGGAGATTAGCTTCCTGGGGCGCGAGTCCCTCGCGTCGGAGGACGGCCTGGCGGACCAATGCTGTTAGGCTCGTTCGACTTACTGCTCAGCGACCCGGCCAGTTTCCTACGGCTGACGGTCATTGTTATCTTCTCCGTGGTCGTTGCGGCGACCGTGCACGAGTTCAGCCACGCGTTGGTCGCCGTGTCCCTTGGCGACAATACGGCCAGAAGGCTGGGCCGACTGAGCCTCAATCCCCTGCGGCACCTGGACCCCGGCGGGTCCCTGATGCTATTGGTGGTGGGATTCGGTTGGGCCAAGCCAGTGCCGGTAAACCCCGACAGATTGTCGCGGGGGCGGCTGGGCATGACCTTGGTTGCCGCCGCCGGCCCTTTGTCCAACCTGGCGCTGGCCTTCCTGGTAGCTATCCCCATCAAGCTGGGCATCCTGGGGTGGGGCAGTCCGGCGCTGGGGAGGGCCACCTACGTGATGAGCGGGGGCCTGCGTGAGGGCCTCGCCGACATCGTGGGCGTGGTAATTTTCATCAACATACTTCTGGCGGTCTTCAACTTCATTCCCCTGTCTCCTCTGGACGGCTCCAGGGTATTGGGGGGCCTGCTCCCGGCGGGAGCGGCGGCCCAGTACCTTCGGTTTGAACGGTATGGTCCGGTAATTTTGATGGGCATCATCCTGCTGGACTACTCCCTCAATCTGGGAATTATCTGGGGCATAATCGGGCCGATAGTTGGCGGCTTGGTCAGCGCGGCCACCGGCTTCTAAGAAGCTATCTAAAAACTTGGCGAGCAGCCCAACCCGTCATTCCGGCGAAGGCCGGAATCCAGGACCTCGGCTAGCGATTGCTGGTGACCTTCCCTCAAAAGTTATACCACAGGCAATAAGAGGTTCCGGTTCATGTTCTGCTTGAACTCCAGCGGGGTCAGGTATCCCAACGAGCTGTGGGGGCGGTCTTGGTTGTAGTCGGTGCGCCAGTCCCAGGTGAGGGGCCGCGCACCGGCTAAGTCCAGGAACCAGTGCTGGTTGAGACACTCATCCCTGAACTTGCCATTGAAACTCTTGATACACCCATTCTCCGTTGTCCGGCCTGGGGCACAATGAGCGGTATATAATACCCGGTAGCCTAATAGTGGAGGGACGCATGGCTATTGAGATTGATCTAAGAGTGCCTTCCTGCGGCCCGGTAACCGAAGTGGCTGACTTCGTGCGGCAATGTGAAGCCGCGGGATTCGACGGCGTCGGCCTATTGGACTCCCAAATGTTGGAGCGCGACGTTTTCGTCAGCATGGCTCTAGCGGTGCAAGCTACGGAACGCATACGTATCTCGGCTGCTGTCCTGAATCCGATTACCAGGCATCTTTCGGTAACTGCCTCGGCAGCTAAGACCGTGGCGGAAATGGCCCCCAACCGAGTGCAATTTTGGATCGGTCGCGGCTTCAGCTCGGTGCAGACCGTTGGTGTTCGTCCGGCAACAGTGCGGCAAATGCGCCGGTCAGTCCTGACCCTCAAGAGCATCCTGGCTGGCGAAGAGATAGCTTTCGACGGGGCCACCAGCCGTATGCGCTACGGCGATTCCTCCGTTCCTCCCGTGTACATCGCCGCCACCGGTCCCCGCACCATCGAGGTAGCCGGGGAAGTGGCCGACGGGGTGCTTATGCAAGTGGGAATCCACCCGAAGTCGGTGGAGCTGGCCCTCGAACACCTGGAAATCGGGGCCAAGCGCGCCAACCGAAACCTGGACGATATTGAAGTAGTCCTAACTGCGACAACGGTAATCAACGACGATCAAAAGGAAGCGCGGGAGCAGGTACGCCCCCTATGCGCCCAAAGGTTGATCGAGAGCTCCCACGCGCCCTACTTGCGGGCAGCCGGGATGGACCCTTCGGGGCTTGAAATTCCCCAGGGATTGCGGGAGCTTTACCCTGACGTGCCCCACGCCGAGGACTGGCAAGAGGCCCGGCGGTTGTGCGCCTTCATGCCCGACGACTTGCTGGCCGAACTGGCCGACACCATAGGCTTGGTGGGAACCCCCCAGCACTGTATTCAGCAATTGCGCAAGGCTGAGGCCAACGGCATCAAGCACCTCTACTTGATGACCTCGGAGACGTACCAGTACCCCCATGAGGAGCTGGCGGCGTTCAGGGACACTATCTTCCCCGCCCTAGCCACGGGTTAACGCCGACGGTGGGCGGCATGGTTTTGGCCCCTTTTCCGTTGGATGCCGATGGACGATGATAGAGGGAACCTGCCGGTGCGCTGGGAAACAGTGGGGCAGATGACCAGCTTCGGCCTGTGCATCCTGGTTGCCGCCTTCGGGTTGGCTTTGGCAGCATGTGATCTCTCTGACGCTGGACCAAGTGACCACGCTCCGCTGTTCGTCACAGCCGAGCCTCCTGGTGCGACTCCCACTCCCACGACCGGCGTCAGCCCCGTCGAGAGGTCAGGACCCTCTCAGCCAGCCAAGCCGGTTGCCTCGACACCATCTGCCGGAGGCAGTCCGAAGGAGGAGCCAACCGCAACAACCCCGCTTCCCACCGAGTCTGCTGACCCCGGACCTCTCAAACCTATGGGTATCTCTCGGGCGTTCCCCTTGCTGAGTTTCAAGCGCCTAACGAACCTGGCCCAACCGCCCAATGGCAGCAACCTTCTGTTTGTGGCCGAACAGGAGGGGACCATTGCCGCCTTCCCCAACGACCCTCAGGCTGCCGAGGCTTTCCTTTTTCTGGACATCAGGGACCGGGTTAGCGCCGACGGGAATGAGGAGGGATTGCTGGGGTTGGCCTTCGACCCCGGCTACGTCGACAATGGCCGGTTCTATGTCTACTACTCTGCCGCTAGCCCCAGAAGGTCTGTGCTGTCCCGCTTCATCACTAGTCGGGAGAATCCAGGCGTCGCCGATCCCGGCAGCGAAGTCGTCATAATGGAGATCCCCCAGCCCTATAGCAACCACAACGGCGGTCAACTCGCTTTTGGCCTGGACGGCTATCTTTACCTGGGACTAGGCGACGGCGGCAGCGCGGGCGCCCCCCAGTCCAACGGCCAAAACCTGGGCACGTTGTTGGGTTCGGTCATCCGGATAGACGTTTCTTTGGAGACGGACCAGCCGGGGTACAGGATACCGGAGGACAATCCCTTTACCGGGATAGAGGGAGCCAGGGGAGAGATTTGGGCGTATGGGCTGCGCAACCCTTGGCGGTTTTCCTTCGACCGGGATACCGGCGCTCTGTGGCTGGGAGACGTGGGCCAACACCTGTGGGAGGAAGTCAACAAGATCAAAATGGGGCGAAACTACGGCTGGAACACGATGGAAGGGGCCCACTGCTTCAAACCAAAGTCCGGGTGCGACGCCACGGGCTTGGAGCTACCATTGCTTGCATACAGCAGCGAGGAGGGATGTTCGGTAATCGGAGGTTACGTGTACCGAGGCCCACGGCTACCGTCCCTGACCGGGGCTTACGTCTACGCCGATTACTGCGCAGGGAGCATTTGGGCCCTGAGGGAGAGGCAGGGCTCGGTGATCGACCAACGCCTGGTCGCTAGCCTCGGCAAGTTGGTCACGTCTTTCGGCGAGGACCGGGAAGGCAACCTTTACATCCTGAGCCGCAATTCCGGCATATACGAGTTAACGGAGTTGGAAGCGCCTTAGACTCCCTCAGCTAGTTGATCACTTACTCCGAAGTATGGCCCCTCTTTGAGGTGGCACCAAGAATTCGGACTGCGCTTAGGTGAGGGTTAGCTGCTTCTGCCAAAGACCTCGGTCTGCTATACTTGGGCTACTCCTCATCGCCAATACTTCATAGCACCGGCAGGGAAAATTATGACCACTGAACGTCGAAAAGGGACCGTTTCCCTTCGCCAGGTTAGCGGATCAGCCCGGTCCAGAAAGGTCAGAGTGGACCTGGGAGAGGAATCTTCGTTTGCCGCCCTTCCCGCTCCGGTGAAAGTGGGCGACGCTTCGTACTTCTTGGTGCGGGGACGTGACGGATATAAGCTGCTCTCGACGGTATGCCCGCATCAAGGCGGGGAGATTATGGACGAGGGGGACGATCTCTTCGTCTGCGATGGGCACGGTTGGCAATACGAGAAGGGCGAAGGCGGCTGCACCAACCGGCCCGACTTCCGTATGAAGGCGTTCCTGGTCACGGTGCAAAACGACCACCTAATCGCACTGGTGCCGGACGAATAGACTACTTACCCCACACGCCCCGATGAACGCGCACCAAACACCAGGGTCAGCTCCCGCGCTAGCCGACCACCCGGCGCATTGGGTTAAAGGCCAACAAGAAACCCCGCTCCGGCAAGGGCAAGTCCCGGAGCGGGGCGATTCACCGTAATAGTGTCTAGGCAGGGCTACCCTACCATGTCATAGCTCCTCAGCAGCTTGCCGGGCAGCGCCCCAGTGCATTCGTTCTCCACGAAGGTAACGGCGCCGTTAACCAGGATGTAGCGGATCCCGGTTGGCTTTTGCACCAACCGCTTCTCACCGCCGGGGAAGTCAGTCTCGAACCGCGGCTTGTCGTACAGCAGCCCTAGTTCATCCATGTTGTAGATCATCACATCGGCCCAGTCGCCAACACGTAGGGTGCCGCGGCCCTTCATGTCCGAGAACCAGGCCGGTAGCGCGCTCATCTTCTGGTGGGCCTGCTCCAAGGTCATCAAGCTATTGTCCCTAATCCAGTGTCCCAGGAAATAGACGGGCCACACGCTGTTGACCAGGAACCTGGTGTGAGCGCCGCCGTCGGACACCGATATGTGGACAGAGGGGTCCACCAGCCTTTCGGCCCTGGCGTCGTCGCCTTGCCCCCCCGCAGGGTGGGCGAATTCGGTTTCCAGGTCTTCGTCCAACGCAATGTCAATGAAGGCGTCCAGCGGGTGTTTGCCCTCGGCTTCAGCGATGTCGGCAATGGACAACCCCTCGTACTTGAGGTTCCGCTCCAGGGCCACCTCCACAACTTGCAACTGCGTCCAGTCGGTCCTGGCGTGTGGGCGGTCCAGAACGTCGCGCTTCATGCCGTCGCGAATTCCGTCCTCGGATAGCTTGGCGATCCGCTCCTCCTTGGTGCCGACGAGCGGTTGCACCCAGTTGGGCATGTAGTCGAACAAGTTGTACTCGGAGAGCTTGAACTCGGCGATGGTCGGCACCGAGCCCAGCTGCGCCAAGACGGGAAGCCCCTCTTCTCGGACTTCCTTCAGCCAAGTGTAGCCCTCCTCGTCTCCCAGCGCTACATGCAACGGACGCCCGCTCATCCGGACCATTTCCGCCAACATTTCGCGTTGGCCGGCGCGGTCGTCGGAGATGCCGATGGTCCACCCCAGGTGCCCCACGCCGAACTCGCTCAGGACCTGGGATAAGGCGTAGAACTCCTCCGGGGAAGCCACATGGCTGGGCAACCAGCTTCCATCTTCCGGACGGTCTTCCAGGTTCTTGTCGGCGGATAGCCCGAACGCCCCGGCCTTCATGGAGTCGTACAGGATCTGCTTCATCTGGTTCAACTCGGCCTCGGTGACGGAGGTCCGTTGCCGGGCCGGTATCATGCCCAGGACGTAGGCCCGCAGCGGCGAGAAGGGCACCAGCGCGCCAACGTTGACCCCCAAGCCCTGGCGGTCAAGGCTGTCCATGTATTCAGGGAAGGTCTCCCAGTCCCAGCGCATTCCCTGACGCATCGATTCCAGAGGTATGGCCTCGATGCGGTTCATCATGCGCATGTTCAGGTCCCGGTCCTCGGGCCGAGTCGGCGCGAATCCAAAGCCGCACTGTCCGACGGTTAGGGAGGTTACGCCAAACCAACCGGATAGAGACGCATAGGGGTCCCAGTTGAGTTGGGCGTCGTAGTGCGTATGCAGGTCTACCGCCCCCGGCGCCACAATGCAGCCGCTGGCATCCAACTCCTTGGCGCCCCCAGAGGATATTCGGCCACTGATCATGGCCACGCGCCCATCCTTGATCCCAACGTCGGCGCGGATGCGGGGAAGTCCGGTCCCGTCGATTACGGTCCCACCACGAATTACCAAATCAAACTCGGGCATACAGTTGCCTCCAACGACAATTGATGACGATTTCAACTTGCTCCGTCTAACGACATGAGCAACTTGGGTTCAGCCGAGTGTAAGTCTCTCAAACATTCATGTCAATGATTCCTACGGAATGCAGTCATAAGTTGTGCTTCACCCACAGATTCGCCTCCGCTATCAAAAACTTGCAAGACATCCCGCAACTCCATCCACCTCCCTGGATAGGGCTATCGCATTTGGACTGTTCTGGCCTAAAATAGGGCTTATGCAGTCAGGTCGGTTGCAATTCGGTGATTGGGAAGAAGCCTTGGAGTACCACTTCCAGGAGGGGCTGACCGACGGATTACCCGTCGTTCCACCCACTCCGGAACGGGTCCAAGCCTTGTTGGACTACTGCGGACTGGCGCCGGGGGACATCCTGGGCACCGAGGGAATCCGACGTAAGCAGTTCCCCGCAGAGAAGGTGGCGGTCAGCGCAGTAATGGCCGGCTGCCTGCCAGAGTATTTCCCGGTAGTCGTGGCGGCGGTATCGGCAGTCTGCGACCGGTCCTACAACTTCCACGCCGGTAGCACGTCCACCAACGGCATCGCTAACCTGGTGTTGGTCAGCGGCCCCTACGCCTCCCTAATCGGCATGAATTCCGGCGTCAACCTTATGGGGAACGGGAACCGGCCCAACGCCGCCATCGGGCGAGCCATCAACCTGATGAAGGCCAACTTCTACGGTTCAGTGGCCCAGGAAATGGACAAGAGCACCCTCGGCCACGCCGGTAAGTACAGCTTCTGCTTCGCCGAGGACCTGGAGACGAGTCCCTGGCCGTCTTTGGCCGAATCGAAGGGCTTCCAGCCAAACTCCAGCACCGTCACCATGGTCGCTGCCAACGCGCCATTGCAGCTAGAGGCCCACGGCGACCGGGACTCCGAAGGTTTCTTGACCGCCGCCGCCCATGCCATGCTGGGGTTCGGGCCTCGGTTATCGGAGCTGGTGTTGGTAGTCAGCCAGGAACTGATGGCCTATGTGGCGGCCTCCGGCTGGAGTCGCGTTCAGGTCGCCGAGTTCCTCTACGAAAAGACCTTGCGGCCCGCCGGGGAGTGGGACCACTGGCGGCGTATGAACAGGCTTCCGCCGGAGGCAGACCGCCAGCAGTTGATTGGGTCAGTAGCCAGCCCCGACAGGATAACCGTTGTGCCGGCAGGGGGCGACGCCGGGGAGTTCATGGCCATCATTACCTCGTGGGGCAGCAGCCGTTCAGTCACCAGGGAGATAGCCGAACCGAGACAGGAGGAGAACCGGGCATGACTAGCATTTACACTCTCGACCCCAGAGACGAGGCCCAACCGTCGCAGGCGGTGCTGGCTACCCGCCCGGCCAGCCTGGACGGCAAGGTGCTGGGACTGCTGTCCAACAACAAGCCCCACTCGGAAGACCTGATGCGGATGATAGCCAACATCATCGGCGAGCGCTACTCGCTGCAGGAGGTGGTAGAGTACAACAAGGGCGGCCATCAGTGGCCCGCCGACCCTTCCGGGCTGGAGGAGTTGGCCCGCCGCTGCGACGTGATGATACATGCCACAGCCGAATGAGGGTCCTGCACCTCGTGCAGTGTGCACGACGCGATGGAGATGGAGCTGCTGGGAGTGGCCTCCACAGTCCTGACGACCAGACCCTTCGTGAGCCAGGCCCGCGCCATGGCTCGAATACGCGGCGATGCCGATTACGGTTTAGCCATAATCGATCACCCCATTGTCACCCTGACCCACGAAGAGCTGATAGAGCGGGCCGCCGTCGCCGCCCCTCAAGCGATGCGCCACCTGCTCGACCGGTGACCGCAGCCATAGGGAGGCTACCTGCCAGGATTGACTGCTGCGGTTTACCACCTCGCCAGGGGTCTATTCTGGTGGATCGATTACAATGCCCGGGTGGATGTCCGCCCGGAAGCGTCCAACCACTTCATCGATTCCCGCCACTTCCACCAGTTAAAGAGCCCCTTCCCGCGTTCACACCTAACCCTACCACGAATTTCCCACCAATACCGGCGACCGACGGCGTCGCTACCTTCGGCGGTCCATTGGTCGCGCCGGCACCGCTGGCCCCAATGCAACTTGAACTGACCTCAGCCCAACAGCCGTCCCAAATGGCGGAGTTGCCCTCGATACCGACCCAGTGCTGGAAGACTCGGTGGTTACCCAAGTTCCGGATGTTCTCCCGGATTACAACCGTGAACAGTAGCTAGATTGGGTGGACGCCGAGGAAGGGGCATCGCCGATTCTCTTGAAAACGGCAGGTCAAAGTCAATTGCGTTACCCTGTAACGAACCCTGAGAGGGTGTGGAGAGTTCCCTACTTTTGAAAGATTCTACTCCTCTCTGCCGGGGTTAGAGGCGCCGGAAGATGATGACGCTTCCCCCGCAGTGGCGGCCTCTTCGGAGACGTTCCGTACCGGTTGCCAAACCAAGGGCGTCAGGATTACCACCGGTAGGATCAGCAATAATGCGACCCCGGCATTAAGGCCGATGGCAAAGGTGATACCCAGAGCATCGGCGATCCAGCCTATCTCCAAAGGCCCCACCACTTGGGCTCCGCCATTGCTCAGGCTGTTTACGCCTACGATGCGTCCCCGCATACCCGCCGGCGAAGACAACAACAAGATGGTGCTCTGCATCGTACTGAAGCCGGACTGGGCGACACCCGCCAGGAACAGTAGCGCAAAGGAAACAGCGAACCATGGCGACCAGGCTACGAACATTACCAGGGACGCCATGATTAGAGAGCCGGCAACGAACAACCGACCTTGGTAGCGAATACTCCTGGTCATGGAAATTATTAAGGCGCCTACAAAACTGCCGATACCTTCGGCTGAGGTAAGCAATCCCACCAGGAACGGCCCGACCAACAAATGGTCGCGGGCGATGATGGGAGTGAATTCCTGAACGCGCAGTACCATCGCGTTCATCACTATCGAGATGGCGAGCACCCCCAAGACCGTCCGGTTACTCAGGGCGTACCCTATTCCTTCTCGTAGACTTTGCCACATTGCCACTTGTGGCCGGGTACCCGGTATCTGATATGGCAGCCTTAGCTGGACTATCAAGAGCAGACCAACCAGGTCTAACACCGCCAACAGAGCGTAGGCGCCGATGAAACCAGTGGCGGCAATCAGGATGCCACCGGCTAATGGCCCAACGATTTTGCCGATGTTGGAGGTGCTCTGCTCCAGGGCCACCGCATTGCCAATTCGTTCTGCCCCCACCACATCGAACATCGCGGTGCGCCGCGAAGGGTCATCCAACACCTTTGCCAGGCCCTGGAGGAAGACAACGACGAATACGTGCCAGGATTCGATGGCATCGGCGATGAGCAAGATGAGAATGACCGCGGCTATCGCGAAATAGCAAACGTGGGCGACGACCAAAATGCGACGCCGGTCCAAGCGATCGGCGATGACACCGGAAAAGAGGGACAGCACGGGCCGGGGAGCGTTGAGGAAGACAGCCAGCAGCCCCAATTGGAAGTACGAACCGGTAACTTCCCGGAGGAGCAGGACCAACACCAGCAGTTCCATCCGCCGCGCCACCTCGTGGATCACCTTTGATCCCCAAAGAATGCGGAAGTTACTGTCTTGCAGAACAGCCAGGACTGGGATTTTAGAAGTCCGTCGCAAGCGGATTAGGCCACCATTCTCGGTATACCCAACTCCTCATAGGGAATATCCGGGCCTCGTCGGCACTCTGGCCCCGGACGAGGGAAATTTCTCGCAAGTCTTGCGGTGGGTCGATTTGCCCACCTGTGGCTTCTCTGTCACCCGTTACTTCTTGATGACCGGCAGGCCCGTTGCCGTCACCGTCCACTGGTCGCCATTTTTTTCTGACTACTCATAACTCCAATTATAGGCAATTAGATTCCGATAAACGTGGCTTAGCCATCGGCCAACGCCGCTGCTTTGCGGGTGTATTCCAATTCGGCGTCGCTCTTGACCAGCCTCAAACGGCTCACCAGTTCGGAGCTGTCCTCGTATCCGCAGTGTCCTTCAATAGCGGCCCTGACGTACTCCCATCGCTGTCTGGTCAAGTACCACGCATCCAGCCTCTTGCTCGGTGAAATGTAGTGGCATTGCGCTCCTTCTATCGCCCGCTGTAAGGACTGCTCTGAATCTGACCCCGGTGGGACGTTTGTTGATTCTAACACCTCAGGATGACGCCAGGGCTTGTATAATCCGGTGAGACATATCCCCACAATCAAGACTGCATGGACAATTCGGAGGTGTCGTATGGCAACGATAAACTCGGTGCTGGGGCCATTGGACACGGCGGACTTGGGGTTCACCTTGCCCCATGAACACCTGATCGATTCGTCTGCCGGTATCCGGACTACATATTACGAACTGGAATTCCGCGACCAAGCCCTGGACATGGCTTTGGCGTCCTTTGCCGAGGCCAAGAACGGCGGAGTCGACACCGTCGTCGAAGTTTCCCCCTGGACTTGGGGCGGGACGTCGTTCTTATGAAAGAGGTTTCGGAACGAACCGGGGTGCAGTTCATTTGCTGCACCGGCTGCTGGCTGGACGTTCCGCGGAGCTTCTGGGGTCGGGACAAGGATTTCATCGCGGGCCTTTGGGTGCGGGAAATTGAACAGGGCATCGAGGGGACGGGAATCAAGGCCGGCGTCATTAAGGTAGCCACCAGCGACCCGATTACCGAGCAGGAGGAGTTGATGCTGCGGGCCTCAGCCCGGACTCACCGGCGGACCGGCGTCCCTATTACCACGCACACGCCGCCCGAGTCCCGGGTAGGCGAAGAACAGGTGCGAATCCTGAAAGAGGAAGGAGTTGAACCCCACCACGTATACGTGGGACACATCAACCACACCCTCGACCCCGATTATCACCGGGAGTTGGCCCGACTCGGGGTCTGGTTGGGCTGGGACGTGAACAACCCCTTGGGCCGCCCCAACCTGCCTCCGTGGCAGCAGAGGACCGACTATCTGAAAGAGCGGTTGGACGAAGGCCTGGCCACCAACATGATGCTGTCCCACGACTGGAACATTGTGCTGTCCCGCGTCGGCTCTCCGGGGTTCCCCACCAGGGACCAGAACCCCGACGGGTACCTCTGGCTCAGCCGCGCTGTCATTCCCAGGCTGATGGAATCAGGGGTTCCGGGAAACGTCATCGACCGGATGATGGTCGACAACCCCAGGAGGTACTTCGAGGGCGGGCACCCGTCTGGCTAGGCGCTGGCCTGGGCAGCGGCTTCAATGCCGATAGCATTCTAGCAGGGACCCTTGTGGTCGCCATGAAGGGAGTTGCCGTTATGACGCCTGGCCGATTCCACCTCGTCAGTCAAGTGGGCCGTGTCCCATCCATGACCGTGCCGCTCGTCGAGCGGCAGGAAATCAGGTATCAACGGTTGATGGAAGAGTCGATAATGATCGACCTTCACCAGCATCCGATGGTCCTGCCCGAAGATTTCAACCAGTATTGGGAGTACCTGCGCAGCGACAGCTACGTCTGGGGGTATGACGCGGTCCGGGAAGGCGGCTTTACGGCCGTTGGAACAGCCAACGTCTTTCGCGGGATGCTGCACACCAGCGAGATGTCCTTCATCCGATTTTCCGATCTGTTGGACGAGATCAGCATGATGATTTCGGACATTTCGCGGCATGACGACGTGCTCCGGGTCAACAATGCCGCCGAGATAGAGTCGGCAAAGCAGCAGGGCAAGGTGGGGTTCCTGCCCACGGTGGAGCACCTGGCCATCGGCAATGAGCTAAACCGGGTGGACGTGCTCTATAACGCCGGGATACGGCTGGCTGGCCTGACCTACAGCCGCAAGGCCTACATCGGGGACGGCATCTTCGAGCGCAACGATGGGGGCCTTAGCGAGTTCGGGGTGGAAGTAGTGCAACGTATGAACGAATTGGGGATGGTTGTCGACGTGTCCCACGCATCGTTCCGCACCGCCATGGACGCCATCGAGGCGTCCAACACCCCCGTTACCTTCAGCCACGACGGTTCCTACACGCTTGCCAGCGGCAGTTTGCAGGCCCGAAGGTTGAGGAAGGACGAGGAGTTGCTCGCCTGCGCCCAGAGGGGCGGCGTTATCGGCATCACCGCCGTACCCAACCGGCTCAGCAACGACCCGGAGCAAAGTATCGAATGCGTGTTGGACCATTACGATTACATGGTCAAACTGGTTGGCGTGGACCACGTAGCCATCGGCACCGACACCAGCATCGGCGACATGGTGGGCGTGGGCCAAGTGGTGATGGGCCGCACCGGCCCCAATCCGGCGCCCTATCTCAACGGTCTGGAGTCTCCCGCCGACGGCAAGAACATCATCCGTGGCCTCATAGCCCGCGGCTACTCCGACGAGGATGTCAAGAAGATCGCCGGCGTCAACGCCCTGGCGTTTTTCCGGCGGATTATGCGGTAAGCAAGCCCTCTGTCCATTCCAGCCAGCCATACCCCCATCGCCTGGTCCGCCCTGCCGGGCTTTGGTAAACAGAGAGCCGGTGCGGCTCCCTGCCCTAAGCACGCATCCCGGCCCGAGCTGTAGCTAGGCGAAAAGGGGCATTACCTGGTCTGCGAACAAGCGCATGGATTTGCGCACCCGGTGGGTATCCATTTCGCCGGTGTTCAGTTTCAGCATCAGGTTGCGTACGCCGATGTCGCGCATCTCCGCCACCTGTTCAGCCACTTGGGACGGCGTACCGAGGATAAAGGCTTGCTCCAGAACTTCGCCCGCCGGGATGGGCCGGTTGGGGTCCGGTGGCGGAAAGCCCCCGGGATTGTACAGTTCTCGGGCTCGCCTGAAGTGGGTGCGTTCCCTCTCGAACCCGGCGGCGGCGACTTCCAGCGCCTCGTCATAGCTATCTGCGACGTACAGGTCCCGGGAGGCCCAGCACTGGTCCATGGTGGCCTCGGTTTGCGCTTCAGAAAAACCGGCGTCCAGCATGGTGGCGCGGTACCGTTCCAACCGCGACTGCAAGTTGCTCAGGGTCTGGATGCCGATCATCACCGGGCGGCCGATTTCGGCCATCTTCACCGTAGAAGCCTCGCTGATGCACGCCCGGACCAGCGGGGGGTGCGGCTGCTGGAACGGTCTGGGGCGAAGGAAGGGAAATTCGACGTTCCAATGCTCACCCTGGTGCCGCAGCCCCTCTCCGGTCCAGGACGCCACCAGGAGCTGTTCGGCTTCTTCCAGCCGGGCAAGTCCGTCCTCCATGGTCAGGCCAAAGCCGAGGTATTCGTAGTGGTTGTAGGCGGACCCACGGCCTGTTCCCACAATGAGCCGTCCGTGGCTCAGGTTGTCCAGAAGAGCGGTCTGAACGGCAAGCCTCACCGGGTGGTGAAAGGCCAGCTCAACCACCGCGAAGCCGATCTTGATGCGTTCTGTCCGGGCAGCGACGGCCGCGCCCAACACCAGTGGATCGGCGTGGGCCGCGGCACCGTCAAAGTGATGCTCGGTAAGCCAGACCGAATGCATCCCAATTTCCTCGGCCAGCAGGATTTCTTCCAGGGTGCTGTCGATAACGGTCGAATCGTTCTCCGGATGATGGCTGACGGGAAATACGAAGGAACCGAAGTGCATAAATGCCTCACCGCAAGTGGAATCAGGTTGAGCAGCGACAATAGACAATTGGGGCTGGGAGTTTTTCGTTGCTGAAGAGGAAACTGAAGCTATTTCTGCTACTGGCTATTTCTGCTATTGGAAGGAACAATAGTGTAGGAGACCGGGGCAATTGTCAAGGGAGTTGCTTAAACTCAAACCAGGAGAGAACGTATGCTACCAGAAGACTTGGAACGAAGAATCAAGGTTCTCGAAGACATCGAAGAAATCAAGAAGCTGAAGCGGCGCTATTGTGCCTACTGCGACGACCAGTACGACGCCGACGCGCTGGCCGCCCTGTTTGTCGAGGATGCGGTGTGGGACGGTCGTGAGCGGGGGCGCAACCAGGGGCGGGAGGCCATCCGGACTTTCTTCAAGAACGCCCCGCAACGGCTGCCCTTCGCCATCCACATGGTGATGAACCCGATTATTGAGGTGGATGGCGACCACGCCACCGGCGTCTGGTATCTGTTCCAACCCTGCACCTACGCCGACGGTAACCGGGCGGTCTGGGGTTCGGCCCGCTACGATGAGGAATACGTTCGGGTTGACGGCCAGTGGAAGTTTCAGAACCTCACCCTGACCTCCCACTTCTGGACGCCCTTTGAAGGCAGGGGATGGACCGAGGTCAGTTTCGCCTAGAAGGTGGTTCCCAGAATCCTGGGAATGTTCTTCTGGTCCTCGTTTTCAGTTATTGGTCTGTCAGAGATATGAGTGCGTGGCCGACCGATCTCAGGCTGTTTAAGCGCACTGTCCCAGAGTCCCTGGCGCAGATCGCCCTGGAACTGGGGATGGGCGAGGGCCGGGCCTCGGCCCTCTAGTACTACAGTTGCAGATTGAAAACGACTAGGATTGGGGCAATCAACGGGTGGTGAGGTGAGGCTGTGGCAGTGCATGGGGATGGGGTGGCAGAGGTCGCCCGGTGGGCTGAGGGTATCGACCGGGTACACGAGTGCATTGCGGGGCGGTTCCGGCGTCCCGAACCACGTCGACGATCGCTGGACTATCTGAAAGGGCTGCTCAGTCCGGTGGAGCGCAAGAACGGCTGGCAACTGGCGGAGCAGGCCGGGGACGCCACACCCTATGGGGTGCAGCATCTGCTGTCAACCTACATTTGGGACGCGGACCTGGTTCGCGATGATCTCAGGGACTACGTGGTGGAGCACCTGGGCGACGCCAACGGGGTGTTGGTGGTGGACGAGACTGGGTTTCTGAAGAAGGGCAACAAGTCTGTGGGGGTGCAGCGTCAGTACAGCGGCACGGCGGGACGGATCGAGAACTGCCAGATTGGGGTATTCTTGACCTACGCTACTGCCAAGGGGAGGACCCTGCTGGACCGGGAGCTTTACCTGCCTCAGGTGTGGGCCGATGACCAGGAACGCCGGGAGGAGGCTGGCGTGCCGGAGCAAGTGGCGTTTCGCACCAAGCCGCAACTGGCCCGGCGGATGCTGGAACGGGCGGTGGAGTCGGGAGTCCCCTTCGGCTGGGCCACCGGGGACGAGGTCTACGGCAATGACCGCAACCTGCGGCTGTGGCTGGAGCGGCGGGACGTTCCTCACGTGCTGGCCATCAAGAGCAATGAGAAGTTGTGGGCTTGGACGGACCAGGGTCCGCGCCAAGTGCGGGCTGACCGGCTGGCGTCTGGGGTTGAAGAGTCGGGCTGGGTCCGGCTGAGCGCCGGTGATGGGGCCAAGGGTCCTCGGGTCTACGACTGGGCCTTGGTGGATATTCGGCCCCTGAGAGAACCTGGCAAGGGGTACTGGCTGCTGGCCCGGCGCAGCGTGGCCAAGCCCGAGGAACTGGCCTACTACGTGTGCTACGGCCCGACGGGAACAGCCCTGGAGGAACTGGTGCGGGTGGCCGGAACCCGGTGGGCCATTGAGGAATGCTTTGAGGAGGCCAAGGGACAGGTGGGACTGGACCAATACGAGGTGCGCCGGTGGGACGGCTGGTACCGGCACATCACCCTGGCGATGCTGGCCCACGCCTACCTGGCGGTGGTACGGCGCCAGGCATCGTCGCCGGGACGTCTGGGAGAAAAGGGGGCTGCCCCAGTTTGGAGGAAAGGCTGATACCGCTGACGGTGCCCGAGGTTCGGCGGTTACTCTACCGGCTGATATGGAGACACCACCCTACGGACGAATCAGTGCTGCGGTGGTCTCAGTGGAGACGGCGGCACCAAGCAACGGCCCGGCGCTGTCATTACCGACGCCGCCTGAAACTCCTCACCACATATCTGCAACTGTAGTACTAGGCGGAAGCGTTCCTCTCGTAGGCGTCTGCGGCCCGGAGCACGGTGGCGTCGTCTCCGGTTCGCCCTACCAGCATCATTCCGATGGGAAGCCCCTCGGAGACGCCGCAGGGGACCGTGATGGCGGGGTGCCCCGTCACGTCGAACGGGCAGGTGTTGGGAATCATCTCCAAGGCCCGGCGCGTGTATTCCTCGCGGCTGCAATCCGGCGCGGGGATCTCCGTGGCCTTCATCGGCAACGTGGGCATCACCAGCAGGTCGGACCGGCTCAGGGCGTCGTCGTAGGCGTCCTTGAGGGTTCTGGGCCTTGGCGTAGTAATGGCCGTGGTACCGGTCCTGCATGTACTGGCCCAGCAGCACCACCAACTTGGTCGTCTCCGACAGGTCGTCGGCCCGGCTGCGCCAACCCCGGGCGAAAACGTCCAGCAGGCTGGTAGTGTAGTGGCCCTTCCAGTTGGTGCCCATGCTGTTTCCGGCCACCATCAGCATCGTCGCCCCCTCCACGGCGATGGCGCTCCAGACATGCTGCCCGTCGAGGTGCCAGGGTATGGAGACGGTTTCCACCTGCGCGCCGAGCCCCTCAAAGGACCTGGCCGCGACGGTTACGGCTTCGTCCACATCCCTCTCCGACAAGCCCTCATGGCCGAACCCTTCGCGGACAATTCCCAGCCGCAGGCCGCGCACGTCTCCGGTCAACGCCTGGCTATACGCCTGTCCGGACAAGCCGGCAGACTGCCTGGGGTCCAGCCCGTCGGGGCCGGCGACGGCCTCCAACATGAGTGCCACGTCGGAAGTCGAACGCGCAATTGGTCCGGTGTGGTCGAGGGTCAGCTCGATGGGGAATACGCCCGTATAAGGGACCAGACCATAGGTGGGGTTTAGTCCCACGACGCCGCACCAGCTTGCCGGGATGCGGATCGACCCTCCCTGGTCGCCCCCGATGGCCATGTCTACCTCACCGGCGGCGACCAACGCCGCACTGCCACTGGAAGACCCACCGGCGCTGCGGAGAAAGTTAACGGGATTGCGGACTGGGCCCGTGTCGGATGTGTGGCTGCCGCCAGAAAAGCAGAGGCTCTCGCAGACCGCCTTGCCAAGTATGTTGCCGCCGGCCTCCAGGATTCGGGTGACAATGGTGGCGTCGATCTCCGGCGTATAGCCTTCCAGGACGCTTGTCCCGTTCATCATCGGTATTCCGGCGACGCATACGTTGTCCTTAATGGCAACGGTCTTCCTGGACAGGACGCCTCCGGGATCGCCTTGTAGGTCACATCGCCAGTACCATGCGCCCAGGGTATTGTCTTCAGGCGCAGGCCGGTAGCCGGACGTGCGAGGACGCCCCAGAGGCAGACTCGGCGCGGTCAACTGGTCGAGGCGAGCGTAGGACTCGAGCATAGGGGTGAGCAGACCAAGGAAGGATTCCAGGTCCGCCGGGCTCGGGTTCAAGTAGTAGTCCTGGGCGATTCGCCTCAACTCTTCGATGGTTGGCGGCTTTACGGGCATGTTCTGGCCTCCATACTGTTGTACTAGCAGCCTGGCTTACCCGATATGTTGATGGATGAAGGCACTCATCTGTTCAAGCGCCTGCTTCGCAACTGACGTGGAAAGGTCGCGCAGCAGACCCTCGCCCTCCCCGTCCAAGATGCTCACATCAATCTGCCCACCAGCCTTGCGGTACTGCAGGATGAACTCGTCGAGGTCCGGGCGCGGATGGGCCTCCTCGTAGAGACGCGCCAGGCACAGCGTGGGTGGCAGCGCCGTGCGCTCCCCGCTCGCCAGGAAACGAGCCGGGGCAGCCTCGGCCATAGCCTCTTCCGTTTGCCAGTACAGGTCATGCATGGGCACGATGCGCTCGGCCATCCCGGCGGGTGGTGTGCAATCGTCTCGGAGACCTTTAGCATAGGTATAGCGCCCCAAGGGATCGATCACGGGCGAGCATAAGACCACACAGCCCAGGGTACCGTCCACTTCCCCGGCCCCGGACGGGTCTGGGAGCGCGGCGTAGCGTGCATCGTGCGGGCGCATGCCCAGTAGCATGGCCTGATGCGCCCCACTGGAAGTGCCCATAGCGCCGATGCTCTCCGGACGGCCGTTCCAAGCCGCAGCCTGGGTCTTACACCAACGAATTCCATAGTGTATATCGGCCAAGGAACCTGGATACGGCGCTTGCGGCGGCACACGAAAGTCTAGCGCAGCCACGATCACGCCATTCTTGGCCAGGGCTTCATTAGCAGCGTTGCCGTTCAGACGGTCTCCCCTGACCCAAGCCCCGCCATGCAGTTCGATCATTATCGGGAAGGGTCCGCTGCCGCGTGGCCTAAAGAGACGCGCCAGCAGAGGTGTATCTCCGTGCCGGAGATATTCCACGTCCGAGACGTCAACTTCATACGTTTCCTGCTTGCTAATAGTCATGCGAAGCTCCCTTTCTTGTTGGGCCGATTGCCTTGCTTCAGCTTAGGGTAAACGCCGAAGGCTTCTCAGTCAATGAGGCCCGTTAATGCACAGAAGCTGTTGTTCGAAGTAGCATCGTTGCCTACGGGACGGACGGTCCAACCCATGCCATAGTGAGTCGGTCCTTCTCTTAGAGGGTGTGTGAGAATCCCCGGCCAGTGTCCAATTCTCTCTAAAGTTGCCGAGGTTTCTTTGAATCCGACGACGCACCAAAGCTAAGGCGGTGGATTCCCGCTTTCGCGGGAATGACGCGCTGAGCGCTGATTGACATTGTCACACACCCTCTTAGGCGTGGGGCTGGCTGGGATATCATGAGGTCTACCGTTTCGGAATCGAGCAAACCTGGCTCCCGGCTACCATCTAATCCGGTTACGAAGCGCACTAGGTCAACGGGTGAAGCGAGCCAACCACCAACGGAGTCTCGCCCTCTCATATAGAACCCACCGTAGGGCCATAGGACCCGAAGAGGACCATCCTGAAAGACTGAAGGCGCTAAACCCTGCCCGGCGTAGCCAGAGCATCGGACCTCACCTTCAGCGCGTTCCTCCACCCCGGTTCCGGAGATCCGCATCCGCGCGATCCCAAGGGGTGTCAAGACATCGCCTGTGACGTATTGCTCCTACGAGGCCCCGGTGATCTCCTCGATGATCCGGCCGAGGGTACAATTACCCTAGTTCGAATACGCATACCGCGTACCAGGATCGAAATCCGAAGGCTGGCCCATAATGTAACGGATGACATCCGCACAAGTAACCGGCGGTGGCACGCCAAGTGCTCTGGATTTTCTATGGGGAATGTACGTCGGATCGCCTCAGGTGCAGACGTGCATCTTCGCACAAAATACGCATGGTAAATGTTTTTATTCCGACAGTTCATTGGGGTGGCTTACCTGGCCGATTGACGCCGATGCTGAACGAAACTTGGAATTTATGATTGGCCTCAGTATGGTTGGTGGCCTTGCCACTGCTCCGTCGAAACTTTTGACACGCCCACTTACCAAGTAGTCCTCAGTCAAAGCTGGAATGGCAGGGATAGAGCCGGCGGAGTTTGGCTCTGGCGTGCTTGGCAGTGAACCGCCAGTTCATGGTGACTCCCGTCGCGTTGCGTTCTGACTCATAGGCACCGATGGCCCTTTGCAAGGCATCCTCGTCGGGGTTGCGTCCCTGGAGACAGGCCCGGGTCAGCACGCTGAACTCGATCTCCGCCATGTTCAACCAGCTTCCATGCTTGGGCGTGTGGTGGACTCCAACCGCTTGACGATGCGCCGCGCCTCTGCTGCCGGAAAGGCTTCGTACAGCGATGCCATTCGGTGAGTGTTCAGAGCCTGCCCCGTACTCGATGCGGGGTTGTCGAGCACCACCCGGATCACAGGAACATCGGGGTAGGCCTCATCCACCAGCCAGCGCATCTGATGGGCGAAGTCCCGCATAGTTCGCTGCTGGGTGATGGACACATGGCGCCAGCCAAGGCGGGGCTCACATGCCAAGAACAGGTTCCGTGTTCCCGCCCGCAGGTACTCGTAGTCCTGACGCCTTGGCCGCCCCGGCCGTGCCGGCAGCGGGGATCTGATGTCAGACAGCAACTGGGTGGATGTCTCGTCAAAACAGACCACCGGCCTTTCGGGATCATGGGGCTCGGCGTAAAGCTCCAGCACATCCTCCATGGCCGCCACGAACTCCCCGCTTACCTTCGGGATGCACCATTGCTGCTTCCGTCACGGCTTGAGCGCGTTTTTTTCAGCCGCAGGCGCACCGTCTCGTGGGATAGCGACGTAACCAGTCCCAACTCCACCGCCTTGCCCGCCCGCGGCCTTTAACAATGCGACCAAGGTTGTGGAGTTACTATTGGAGCGCGGCGCGCACGTGGAAGCAAGGAACAAGTCCGCCCAAACAACGTGCCAGCTTGCGATGCCAGACGCGCCGATTACATAAGGTGGATGCCGGATTCGCTGTGCAAGCAAGCCCACTGACTCTTGCCCCGGAAATAATAGGCCAACCGTTAGGACTTTAAGGGTACGTCGTTTTGGCTCGGCCTTTCTACCGGCGCCAGGGATCCAGGGAGCGCCTTATCTCGTCGGCAACAACCGAGTCCTCGATGCGGGCAACTTCCAGGTCATTGGAGCAGTCCACCCGGCCATCGGCTGTTTCGGCTGTGTAGCGCCACATATTCCCAGCCAACCGGATGGTGGCATACTTGACGCTGGGAGGGACACCCGAGATTTCCCGTTCGATGTCCGGAGAAATGCGGGTAATGACCTCTCCATCCGTGCGGATGTGTTTGAGGGGGCGGTCTAGTTCCCAAATCTCGCGGCTATCGACCGGACCGACCTTCTCGACCCGGGCAAACTCTGCGGGTTCTATACCGCTGCCGTCGCCGATTTGGATGATGGCGCCGGGCTCGATGCTCCGTTAGGGCGCCACTTTGAAAGAGCTATCCCCCTCTCCGGCCCATTGGTCCACCCAGCCCACCACCTTTTGGTTGGTGGAGCTGAAGGTCCGCCCCGTGGATTCAATCACCCAGTCTTGGGCCTGGCGGAGGAGGCACCGAACAAGGGCATCCTTCTCGAAGTCGCTGTTCAGGCCCAGGTCTTGATGGGGCACGTCGTCAATCGTGGGATAAAACTCGCGGAGCGAGACCCAATCCGTCACAAACTCCTGGAAGGGAAGGCCCTCACTGAACAGGTCGTAGTAGTGGGTGCTCTTTCTGATGTACAGGTCTCCTACGGCGTACGGGCCAATCCCCGAATCAGGCTCCAGGTAGGTTATCTCCGAGTAGGAGTTCCAGTAGTAGATGAAGATTAGCTTGATGTCTGACCGTGGACGGTACTCGATAATCTCCTTCCAAGCCCGGTCATAAGCGCCCTCGTTGCCATAAGGGTCTACCATTCGGACGTTCACTTCATCTTTGTCCTCGTCCAACCAGGGAAGGAAGTGGGCCGTGAAGGTGGGCCAACCGTCGTGCCGGGGCCAGGTTATGACGATTCCATCACGGCCAGGCACCGAAGATCGGGAAGGCGTATAAATCGCCGCTGCCAGATGGTCGGCTTCGCCTTCGGGCTTGTCGTAGATTTCGTACAGTTCAAACCGGGCGTCGGAGAACCCCGGAATCTCCCACCATTGCCCAGGGCTGTTGGCTCCTCCAGCTAGAAACGGTTTGTCGTTCCATTGAAAGGCGATGTCTCCGTAGGTCTCGGGACTGAAGTAGTTGTCCCAAAGGTAGTCCATGACCATCTGCCGTTGCTCGGGCCTCAAGTTTAGCAATGCCTTGTCCGGGTCTCCCAGGCTTGGCCGATAGAAGTTGCTGGGAAAATCCTCGACCATGAAGCTGAACTCAAAGGGGAGTCCGTTGTCTTTGATGTAGTCCAACATCATCCTGGTGGTCCGGTTGTATTGGACAGCGAGGCTATCGTCCACGAAGCCATCCAGGTCGTCGTCGCCCCAGCCCTGCCAAGAAATGAAAATTACGCTAATTCCAGCGCGTCGCATCTGCTCCAACTGCCAAGCTATTGTTTCTAAATTCTGGGAGGCGTACCAGCCGCTCGCTGTAGGAAGACGACAGCGTTGCCTACCAATGCAAATAGTATTCCCTGTTGCATCAAGCTACTCACCGCACGGGGTGATCGACTCTCCATCAAGAAACTGTCGGTAGTATTGCGCGGTCTTCTCCACCAGGGACCGGCCCGCCGAAATGTGGCTCTCGCCCCTGGTGGGCTCGATGGCCGAGTGGTCGCCGTGCTCGTTCCATGAATAGACGATGATTAGCTTAATCTCCGGCTTGTGGTCCACGGCGGCCTGCCAGGCCCTTTCGTAGAGGCAGTCCGTTAGCAGGGGGTCAACTCTCTGGATTGGTCGGTCGAATTCGTAGCCCATTAACTCAGCCCAATACTCGTCAAAGCGAGGCACCACGATTAGAACGCCATCGTCGGAAATCTGCTTGTCAAAGCTAATCTGAGAGTGTCCAAACCAGTCCAGGTTGGAGTTCTTCTTCCAGTCTTCGTCCGGCAAACTCCCCCACTGCTTGAAAGTGAACCTGTCGTCGCCGGTCTTCCTCAAGTCCAAGGGGTGGAAATGGACGGCTAGCGGCTTGCCTTCCCACTGGAAGATAAAAGGCGGTAGCGCTGGACGCTGTAAATGTTGTCGTACAGGTAATCAGCGATTATCTGTTGTTGCTCGACCGGCCACTCCTTGTGTCCAAAAGCCTCTACAGCTATCGCTACCTTGAAGGGCGCGTTGCTATTGCTGATGTAGTCCAACAGGGCTATGGTGGCCCGGTGCATTGCCTCTCCCTCGGGACTGTCAATGTTGCCGTCTAGTTTGTCGTCGCCCCATCCGAACCAGGATACGAAGATGGTGTTGATTCCGGCCCGCTCCATGTCCCGAAGCTGCTGGGCGATGGCTTTGGGGTCGTCGGAAGCGTAGAAACCGTATTCGGGTTCATCGGTCACCCCGACCCGACCGCCGATGTCTGTGTTCCGGTGGCTGGACGTCAAGCCGCCGATGCTCTTTCCCAGCGGGACTCGCAGGCCGGTCCCGTCCGACGCATAGAACCCCAACTCTGGAACGACCGAGATATTGTCATGAATTCCAGTGCCGTTGGCGATGCCGGAATTCCAATGATCGGTACCCAAACCGCCGGTCATTTCATCAGCATCGAGGTCGTAGCCGTACCACAGGTGCAGGGCAACTCCCAGTTCTATATCCGGCTCCGGCGTTGGCTCAACCACAGTATCAGGTGGGTCGCAATCCACTGTTCTGGGCAAGGAAGCTGTTAGTTCGCTCTGCCGAGGGTCGAAAGGCTGGAAGGCCCCTCCATCTCTGAGCCTCTGCGTGTACTAGGCGGTCTTGCGGAGCAGGGAGTCGCCGGCGGGAGCTGCACCTTCCCCGTCATCGGGTTCGATGTAGAGCTGCTCCATCCACGAGTTACAGGCCCAGAGAATTACCAGGTCGATTTCGTCCCGTTGGTTGTGGGCCTCCTGCCATTGGTAGTCATACAAGTTTTCCGTCAGGTAGGGGTCATGGCGTACCGCGCATACGCGGTCCCAGGCTGTCGGCCACCAATCGGGATGAGCGGCAGCCAAGAACCACTCGTCGTAACGGGGCGAAAGGATAGCCGTGTTGTCCACGGTCTGGAAGTAGGGAAGAGGCTTGGTGATGTCCCAGGTCCAGGCGTTTCCCGAGTCTGGGTCCTTCTCCTTGAGCCGGAAACTCCGCAGGGTGAATCGGTCGTCCGGCGCATCCTCATCCGGCTCGAAGTAGAGCTCTCCAACAGCCGCAAGTAGGGGCTTGTCCTGCCATTGAAAAATCAGGTCTGGGTAAACGGAGTACACGTTATCCCATATGTAATCAAGGACCATCTGTTTCTGGTGCGCAGGCAGATGTAGCGCCGCCCCAGGAACCGGCACATGCTGGGGAGTTGGAGTTGCAATGTCCGGCCAGGGTTCCACCATCAAGGGCACTCTGAAATCCAAGTCTTGCTCCTTAAAGCGAACCTCCTGGGATGCCTGCGCCAGAATATACGACAAGAATGAGTCTCTAAACCAAAGGGCTTCAACCTAATTCGGCTTAATTGCTTCTTGTGAAGGCGGCCAGACGGGTCTCCAACACTCTCCTGGAATGCCGGCATTTTTTGGCAGCCCTATCTCGGTTTGACCCGGACATTGCCGCAAGAAACAATTGAAACGAGCGCTAAGGCCTATGGAAACTGGCTCAACATGGTGGAGACCGAGTTCAGTATACTAGCCAGGGCCTGCTTAGGTGCCGCAACGCTGGCGAAGGGGCCCCTGAACGAATATCATGGTTTATAAAGGGGGGTCGTAACGTGGCGAGAGGCGTGGTCTTCTGTAGGTTCACTGCCCAGGTCTGAATGCCAGACCGAAACTGCGTCGCCTCTATCCCCCTCGTTTCAAATTCGGCTGAGTGCTTGCACCGTTGGTAAACAGTTTCGGCACGAGCCACAAAGCCCTCAAACCGCTTCAAACTGACACTTCAGGTTTGCTATCATGCTCATGTTGGCCCAGCCGGGCCCAGCCGCACGGAAATGTCCTTGAGCAAACCAACGCGAAGTCTCGGCAACTCCTGGGGAGCGCGGCTTTTCCAGAGTCAAAGTCACGTAATGAAGGAGGAATCACTGCCGATGATTGAACCGTATGCCCTCCGCCGAACGGCTCTTATTCTGGTGTGGACAGGTCTGCTGTGGAACTCGATAGAGGCCGGTGTTTCTTTGTGGGCCGGTGTTGCGGCTGGTAGTGTGGCCCTTCTGGCTTTCGGCCTGGACAGCATTGTGGAACTCCTCGCTGGTGGGGTCCTGTTGTGGCGATTGAGCGGGGAGCGCGAGGAACTGGAGGAGGGGGCCGCGGAGAGAAGGGCGCAAAGGCTGCTGGGGCTGAGTTTCCTTTTGTTGGCGGCATACATTACCCTTCACTCCGGCGCGAACCTGCTGGGATGGTTCCCTGAACCACAGCCAAGTCTCATTGGCGTTGCGATTGTGGTCGCCAGCGCGGTTGTGATGAGTGTCCTCTACGTGAGCAAGATGGGCATCGCCACCCGGATGCAGTCCCGGTCCTTGAGAGCGGAGGCTATAGAAAGCCTGTTCTGCGACCTTCAGGATATGACCGTCCTGGTAGGATTGGGGCTAAACGCGTTGCTTTCCTGGTGGTGGGCTGACCCGGTGTCAGCCTTGATCCTGGTCCCTCTCTTCGTCAAGGAGGGAATGGAGAATCTGTCGGGTGGAGAGGAAGGGGATGAAGATGAGGACCGGCGTGTCTGCTTTTGCCTCAGTTGTTTCTACGGTTTGCGCACCTGTCGGGCGGCATGCTGCGGAGCGTAGTATTTCTGCCAAGCTCCTTGGTCTGCGTGTCTTGGCCGGTCAGGAGCCATCTATGGTTGGCCCTGGTCCAGCTTAAAAGGCCGATCTACACCCCAAAACTCCGCCGTGGTTGAGAGAGAGCGTCGATCAGGTCCAGGCCGCAATGGTTTAAGCAGGAGTTAGGCCGGAACCTCTCATTGACGGTGGTATAACTATTTGGGGTGGGCGCCCTCTGGTTAGAGAAAACTGCGAATCCTACACCTCGAAATGATTGGGGCCGAATTTAACAGCAGGGCTACGTTACTCGCACCACAGATGTTTCCAAGAAACCGGGGGTTCCCCTACAAACCGGGCCAAAGGATCTCAACCTGCATTTCTTAAATCGACGAGGGACGATGAAGCCGAGGAAACTGATTCTCAGCAGAAAAGGGTTCGACAGCAAAGCCGGGGGTTGCCCCAGCCCGATCTTTCCCGATGGCACGCTGTATTCGCTGCCAATTCCCGGTGATGATGATGATGATGAGGTGCCAATTTACTACAGTGACTTGCGCCACGGTAACATCAATATCGGGCAGGTCGTTGAAGGCCTCACCCACAAGCGCCATTAAGCGGGAAGTCTCGCAGGCTTGGATCCGGATGTCCTCCCGGACGCGGTGCCCCGTTATGACGGATGGCGGGGCCTATTCGGGCAGACAGATGCCTCGGAAACTCATTTGGAAAAGCAAGGCGTGGGGCCCGGTGATGTGCTCTTGTTTTTCGGGCTTTACCGGCGGGTGCATGAAACTCGGGAAGGTTGGCGTTTTGTCAGAGGCGAACCGAAACAGCACATCCTTTGGGGTTGGCTCCAGATCGGACAGGTTTGCAAGGTGGACGAAATACGAGACGACGAGAACTTTGATTGGGCGACTTATCACTGTCACTTCAGTCGGATTGATGACCCAAGGAACACACTGTACGTGGCCACCCATAGGTTGGACCTGGGCGATGGCATGGTCGTCCCTGGGGCGGGGGTTTTCCGGAGAGTCAATGACCGGCTCGTTCTGACGGAGCCGGGTGGCTCGGTGTCCCGGTGGCGACTGCCCCACTGGTTCTATCCTGATGGCAACAGAACCCCCTTGACCTACCACCCCGACACCAACAAGCGCTGGCGCCGAGATAGTCACTACACCTATCTGCGAAGCGTTGGACGGGGCCAGGAGTTCGTGTTGGACTTGCACGATTACCCCGAGGCAATGGGCTGGATATCCGGCTTGCTGCGTGACTTAGGGGAAAATCGAAACTGTACGCGATGAGGCAGCGGCAGATGGAACCCTAAACCTCAAGGGCGATGTTGATCAAGTCCGACGGGAGCTCATTGCCTGTAGGAATGACCTTTGTCGATGTCCCGAGAGTTGGGCACACTAGGCTCTGTTGACATTTGGTTATAATAGAAATATGTCAAGACTTGAACTCTCTCCAGATAAATGGACCAAGATTCTCCAGTTCTTACGAGGGCGCACCGACCTGTACGTCGGTCAGGAAGAGGAATGCCGACGTTTCATAGAAGCCGTGTTGTGGGTGGACCGCTCCGGGCGCCCAATGGCGGCTCCTCCCAGCCGAGTATGGGAACTGGAACAGCGTCTACAAAAGGTTCGCCCGCTGGGCCGACCGGGGTATCTGGGAACTGTTGCAGCAGCATTTCGCCGACGACCCGGATATGGAATACCTCATCATCGACAGCACGGTGGTCCGGGCCCACCCCTGCGCCGCAGGAGCGCCCCCCAAAAGGGTGGCTAAGCAGCCCAGGCCCTGGGCCGGAGCCGCGGCGGGTTCAGCACCAAGGTTCACGTCAGCGTCGATGCCTTAGGCAATCCCCTGCGATTCATCCTGACTGGGGGTCAAAAGCACGACATTACCCGGGCCCAGGGTCGGATAGCCGATTATGCCGGGGAGTACGTAATTGCCGACAAGGGGTATGATTCCCAGGAGTTTCGCCAGTACATCCTGGAACAGGGCATGAGTCCGGTCATACCTCCGCGCTCCAACCGGAAGGAACCCCAAGCCTACGATGCTTATCTGTACCGGGAGCGTCACTTGGTGGAATGCTTCATCAACAAGATAAAGCACTATCGGCGGGTATTCTCCCGGTTTGAGAAGCTGGACACCAGATATCTGGGCTTCCTTCACTTCACCGCCGCTCTCATCTGGTTGCGGTGAAATGTCAACACAACCTAGCCAAAAATCGGAAATGTCCATCTTAGTACTACAGTTGCAGATATGTGGTGAGGAGTTTCAGGCGGCGTCGGTAATGACAGCGCCGGGCCGTTGCTTGGTGCCGCCGTCTCCACTGAGACCACCGCAGCACTGATTCGTCCGTAGGGTGGTGTCTCCATATCAGCCGGTAGAGTAACCGCCGAACCTCGGGCACCGTCAGCGGTATCAGCCTTTCCTCCAAACTGGGGCAGCCCCCTTTTCTCCCAGACGTCCCGGCGACGATGCCTGGCGCCGTACCACCGCCAGGTAGGCGTGGGCCAGCATCGCCAGGGTGATGTGCCGGTACCAGCCGTCCCACCGGCGCACCTCGTATTGGTCCAGTCCCACCTGTCCCTTGGCCTCCTCAAAGCATTCCTCAATGGCCCACCGGGTTCCGGCCACCCGCACCAGTTCCTCCAGGGCTGTTCCCGTCGGGCCGTAGCACACGTAGTAGGCCAGTTCCTCGGGCTTGGCCACGCTGCGCCGGGCCAGCAGCCAGTACCCCTTGCCAGGTTCTCTCAGGGGCCGAATATCCACCAAGGCCCAGTCGTAGACCCGAGGACCCTTGGCCCCATCACCGGCGCTCAGCCGGACCCAGCCCGACTCTTCAACCCCAGACGCCAGCCGGTCAGCCCGCACTTGGCGCGGACCCTGGTCCGTCCAAGCCCACAACTTCTCATTGCTCTTGATGGCCAGCACGTGAGGAACGTCCCGCCGCTCCAGCCACAGCCGCAGGTTGCGGTCATTGCCGTAGACCTCGTCCCCGGTGGCCCAGCCGAAGGGGACTCCCGACTCCACCGCCCGTTCCAGCATCCGCCGGGCCAGTTGCGGCTTGGTGCGAAACGCCACTTGCTCCGGCACGCCAGCCTCCTCCCGGCGTTCCTGGTCATCGGCCCACACCTGAGGCAGGTAAAGCTCCCGGTCCAGCAGGGTCCTCCCCTTGGCAGTAGCGTAGGTCAAGAATACCCCAATCTGGCAGTTCTCGATCCGTCCCGCCGTGCCGCTGTACTGACGCTGCACCCCCACAGACTTGTTGCCCTTCTTCAGAAACCCAGTCTCGTCCACCACCAACACCCCGTTGGCGTCGCCCAGGTGCTCCACCACGTAGTCCCTGAGATCATCGCGAACCAGGTCCGCGTCCCAAATGTAGGTTGACAGCAGATGCTGCACCCCATAGGGTGTGGCGTCCCCGGCCTGCTCCGCCAGTTGCCAGCCGTTCTTGCGCTCCACCGGACTGAGCAGCCCTTTCAGATAGTCCAGCGATCGTCGACGTGGTTCGGGACGCCGGAACCGCCCCGCATGCACTCGTGTACCCGGTCGATACCCTCAGCCCACCGGGCGACCTCTGCCACCCCATCCCCATGCACTGCCACAGCCTCACCTCACCACCCGTTGATTGCCCCAATCCTAGTCGTTTTCAATCTGCAACTGTAGTATTAGAGCCTATCCTAATAACTCTTTGGGTTATGGCATTTCATAGCTGCGATAGGGGGCATAACTTGATTTTAGGATAGGCTCTTAGTGTGAGAACGTTCTTTTTCCGCTAGTTCAGGAGGGGTTCCCTCCGACGATCAACCTGAGGATCCGGCGAGATAACTTTGTTAGCGGCTTGGGAAGAAGTAGGACAACCAACAGATCTAGACGAATCGAGGAGAACCGACAATGCCTTCAAGTGATCCGGGTTGGCCCTCAGAGCCGCTATTTCGGAGGGGGCCGGGGTTGCGGTTCGGGACGTGGTTGGGATAACGCCGGGATCCAAGGGTCAAACTACCGGAAATTTTTCGGTACATAATTGGCAGTACCAGTCTCAATAACCGAAATAACGCGCTTGATATAAGGGTCTTCTGGCGGAGAGAGCGGGATTCGAACCCGCGATACCCTTGCGGATATACCGGTTTTCGAGACCGGCGCCTTCAACCACTCGGCCACCTCTCCGGAATACGTTACCCTTGATCGTAGGGCCACCATCTCTTGGTGGTCCGGTCTGCTCCCGAGGGAGCGGGGGTTGCTTCGGTTCATCATGGTACAACCTGTGTCGGGCAGAAGCAAGCAGCCGGAATCGGGCCATAAGGCAATCGCATTTGGTCCGAGCTTATCGTCATTCAAGGGAAGAGCCGGCCCCGTTCTGCAATGTGGCCGGAGTCCATGGCCGACGAGCTGGCCTATCACTCGATGGACCCCTTGAATTGGGGAGCTGGATTCCCGCTTTCGCGGGAATGACGGGTCCCTTTCAATCCAAATGCAAATGCCCTGAATCGGGCCAGAGTGCCTTTCGATTATGCAGGTGGAGCCAAGGTCGCCCCAACGGGCAGTCCGCCACACCCACCGTCATTCCGGCGGAGGCCGGAATCCAGGGGCGAGAGGCTTGTGCTGGCCGAGGACTTTAGAACTTGGCTCCGTTCCGCGTGACGTTCGAAAGGCCCTGCCCGCCAGGAGCGCCGACTTGCTACTTCATCGAGATACAGTTATATTGGCAGGACTATCCTACTATTTTGACGCTGAATGGACTTGGGTTTTGCTAAAGCCCAATTCGGTTAACGTTTTATCGGGGCTCAGATGAACCGGGAAGAGATTGGTGAACAGCTTCGGCAAGGGGGCATACGGCTAACCCCCCAACGGTTGGCTATCGCCGAGGCCGTGATCAACTCCACCGACCATCCCACAGTACAACAGCTTTACGAAAGGGTGCGGGACCATTTCCCCTCCATGACCTTGGCTACTATCTACTCTACGCTGGATGTGCTAAAGAGAAGCGGCCTCATCCAAGAGCTACCCTTCGCCAAGCAGTCCCGGTACGAGTCCAACCTGGAGCCCCACGTAAACTTGGTGTGTGTCCAGTGCGGCAACGTGATGGACGCGACGGTCGGCAAGGCCCAGGTGGTGCGGCTGAAGAACCAGATAGCATCGCAGGCCAACTTCCAGGTGGCCTGGCAACGGGTGGACTTCCACGGGTGGTGCCATCGGTGCATCGTCGCCAAGGAAGCAGGGCAGCTTTCCCAGGTCTAAATTAACTCTGGCGGCTGGTAAGCGCCCGCTGGCCCTCCGCTGCACTCCCACCCCATTGGCTATCCCAACGCTCGGGGATGTTCGCCGTGATAACTGGTCTTGTAGGTATCACCCTCTGGACCCATGACCTGGAAGCCATGTTCCGCTTCTACTACGATACCCTCCGCTTGCCCCTTCACTCCCGCCATGACGACTTCATCGCCTTCCAGTTGGGCGAAAACCTGCGCTTCAACATCGGCCTCCACGACGCCGTGGCCGGTACTGCTCAGGACCCCTACCGGATAATGGCCCACCTGGGAGTTGAAGACATCCAGGGCGAATTCAGCCGTTTGACCGAAGAGGGGGTGGAGTTTATCCGGCCCCCGGAGCAGGAGCATTGGGGCGGGTGGATTGCTACCTTCAAGGACCCAGACGGCAATATTCTACAGATGCTCCAATTCCCCTAAGATTGGCTGGAACAGCGAACTGGGGCCTCAATTGGCTAAGACACCTACGGACTTACCAGTCCACCCCAGTCTGTTACCATCGGACCATCGGGGGACTGCCGGCCTTACTGTTCCGTGAAGCCCTCCCTACCGATGAGGGGTACGAACTTGCAGGGGCCATGCCAGCCGATCGACAGTCCTTCCCCGGTCTGGCGTACCTGAAGCAGGTCCTGTTTTTCTCGCGACCCCACTGGGATTACCATTCTGCCGCCGAGCGCCAACTGGGAAACCAGGGACTGGGGAATTGCGGGCGCGGCGGCGGCCACCACAATGGCGTCGAAGGGGGCGTGATGGGGCGCGCCCAGGGTTGGCCCGGCCAGTTCCACCCGCACGTTGGCGTAACCCAAACGGTCCAGCAGCTTCGCAGCCCTCTCCCGCAATGAAGGCAGTCGCTCAACGCTGATTACCGAGCCGCCCGGCACCAGCCCCGAAAGTATGGCCGCCTGATATCCGCTGCCGGTGCCAACATCCAGAACCCGCTCCCGCCCTTCCAGCTCCAACGCCTCCAGCATCAGGGCCACCATGTAGGGCTGGGAAATGGTCTGGTTCTCTCCGATGCTCAAAGGTATGTCCAGGTAGGCCATGTGACGGCTCTCCAGGGGAACGAACAGTTCCCTGGGCACCTTGGCCATCTCTTCGACAATAGTGGACGAGGGTATATGGCGTCTTAAGTTACGGAATAAGTTTCGTCTGGCGTTAACCATACCTAAATCCTATCTAAGTGAGCGGGACAAATTCACTTTACCACGGCAATTGACATAATCCAATTAGCCCTCTGTGCCAGCCTTCTGATTTACGCCGCCAAAACGCCTCCCGTTGGAGCGGTCGGGCGGTGGCATGTTGAATTGCACCGTTCCCCGGCCCGGCCCGTTCCATATTCTTGGTTTCTTACCAAGTTGTCGTGGTGTCGCCTCAATCCCCGGCAGGGTCTTTCGATTCTCCGGGTAGAGGCCAACTCACCTGAACGGACAGGCCGCCACCCCCCACCGTCATTCCGGCGGAGGCCGGAATCCAGGGGTCGGGGGCCGGTGTAGTCCGTGGACTAGACCCTTGGCTCCGATTATAGCTGCCCTTCGACAAGCCCAGAGCCTGCACTCTGCGAAGGCGGGGTGATGAGGGGGGCCGTGCGGACAACCGAAAGACCCTAAGTTGGCACAGGGCCTTTTCATTTTCAGCAAATGTCATTCTGAGCGAAGCGAAGAATCTGAAATCCTTACATCCGGGACCTCGTCCGAGTACCGAAGAAAAGCGATGTGGGCAAGAACTTTAGATTCTTCGCTCTGCTCAGAATGACAGAAAAGTACGGGATGACCAGGTGAGACGAGAATGAAAAGGCCCTGAAGTTGCCAGCAGGGCAATCGCATCTTAATTCGTAACGAGCAAGCCCCAGCAATTTCGGGGAGATTGCCAAGTCTCAGAGCCTTTGAAAGAGCGTCCGGCAGTCGAAATGCAGGAGATTTGAAGGATTGGTGCAGCCGTGGGAGCCAACTGCATAGCCCTCAAGCGGGTCAGAACGCGCCTTTTATCAACCAATTGGATAGATATTATTGATAGAATTTAAGATGCGATTGCCCTGAAGTTGCCAGCCATCCCATTGACGCCGGCCCGAGGCTATGATAGCCTCTATGACTGGCGCAGAAAGGCATTCCCATGCCAGAAAACTGTAGATTTCTATAGATATTTATGGTTGATCTTCAATCTAGCGGCAAGAATATTTGGCTTTCCTTAGGTGAAGCCTGCCGTTTGCTGGACGTGAACGAGTCGACCCTGCGCCAGTGGGGCGACAGCGGTCATGTGCAGGTCTACCGCACCCCGGGAGGGCACCGACGTTTCCTGCGGGACGACGTGATGCGGCTCACATCCCCGTCTTCCCCCACTTCCGACGGCGAAAGCCGCGAAAAGCTGGAGGGGTCGGCGCTGCGTCGTATTCGGCGTCGGCTGAACCACGAGGAAGTAGCCCGGCAGTCCTGGTACCAGAGCGTCGAAGAAGAAGGCCGGGGCCGAATGCGGCTCTTTGGCCGGCGCTTGCTGTCCCTGTTGCTCCAGGAAGGGCCGTTGCGCAGGCGACGCCAGGACTTTTTGGAAGAGTCGTTGCTGTTGGGCCACGAGTACGGCACGGAAATGGCCGACCGCGGCGTGCCCCTCAAGGACTCAGTGGAAGCCTTTATATTCTTTCGTACCTTGGTGCTGGATTCCACCTCCACCAGGTCTTGGAGCCAAATCCTGGAACTGGCCGACCAGGTGTTGGTGGGGATGGTTGAGTCCTATCAGAAGCGTATAACCCAGACGGACCGGGGAGCCGGCAATGTGCCAGCTTCCCCACCAGGCATTCGCCCAGGAGGTTGATGGCTATGGCTATGGACGTCACGGACCGTAAACTGCTGAACATAATCCAGGGAAATTTCCCCTTGGTGGACCAGCCCTACGCCGCCTTGGGCCAGGAGTTAGGCGTCTCGGGGCAGGAGGTTATCGACCGGCTGGTCGAGTTGAAACGGCAGAACGTCGTCCGCCAGATTAGCGCCATCTTCGACACCAGGCGCCTGGGGTACAAGACCACCCTGGTGGCCTTCGCCTACGAGCCGGAGAAGCTGCACGAGGGAGCCCTATTCATCAACCGGCATCCAGGAGTTAGCCACAACTACGCCCGGGAAGGCTCCTACTACAACCTCTGGTTCACTCTGGCCGTCCCGCCCGACGGGGACCTGGAAGCTACTGTGTCCTGGATGGCTGAGAAGACGGAGGCCCTCAACTTCCGGGTCATGCCCACCATCCGGTTCTTCAAGATTGGGGTCAACTTTGACATGGTGAAGCAGAAGGGGGCCTCCCATAACTACAACCCGGACGGTATCGGGGAGAAGCCGGCGAACAACGACTGGAATAGGGCCATGCCGGTAACCGATGAGGAGAAGGCAGTTATTCGGGAGTTGCAGGAAGACCTCCCCCTGATTCCCAGGCCCTTCGACGATATGGCCCAGCGACTGTCTTTGACCAACGACCAGCTTTACGCCCTAGCCCAGGATTTCCAGGAGCGTAGGCTCATGCGCCGCTACAGCACCGTCCTTCACCACCGCCGTTCCGGGTTCCGGGCCAACGCCATGATTGTGTGGAAGGTCCCGCCGGAACGTTCCGAGGAAGTGGGACTGCTCATGGCGGAGCACTCGGCGGTTACTCACTGTTACGAGCGCCCCACCTTTCCCGACTGGCCCTATACTCACTTCTCCATGGTTCACGCTACCTCCCAGGATGGATGCGAGGAGATTGCCAAAGAAATTGGCGAGTCCACCGGCGTCACCGACCGGATGCTCCTTTACAGCACTCGTGAGTATAAGAAGACCCGAGTGCGCTACTTTGTAGAGGACTACGAGGAGTTCTGGGAAAACGAACAGGCCGAAGCCGTGGCCCAAGCCTGACATCAACCGAGGAAAACATGCCTGATTACTACCCGGTCTATCTGAACTTAGCAGGGAAGAGTTGCGTAATCCTGGGCGGGGGGACCGTAGCCCAGGGTAAGATTGTGGCCCTGCGCGACGCCGGCGCCAGCATCGTCGTCATCAGTCCGGAAGCCACGCCAGGAATACAGGCAGCGGCCCGGCGGGGAGACGTTGTATGGTTGCAGCGGGAGTACCGGCCCGGTGACCTGGATGGGGCATTCATTGCCGTGGCCGCAACCAACGTCTGGTACATAAACCGGGAAATATACGAAGAGGCCGAAGAAAAAGGGGTGCTGCTCAACGTGGTGGACGACCCCGACCTTTGCACGTTCATCGCGCCTTCCATCGTGAAACGGGACCCGGTAACCTTGGCGATTTCCACCGGGGGCGCCAGCCCAGCCTTGGCCCGCCGGCTGCGGGAAGTCCTAGCGGATGCGCCGGCGCTGCGGTGGGCCGATTTGGCGGGTGTGTTGTCCCAGGCCAGAAAGCGGATCAAAGAAGGGCGGGCCGTGGTTGACCCGGACCGGTGGCAGTGCTGTCTCACCGAAGAATTATTGTCCCTGGCGCAGAGCGGCCAGGCCGAGGAAGCCCTGGAAACTCTGCTGGCCCAACTGTTGGATGAGTCCTCACCAGGTCTGTGCCCCGATATAGGCCAGTGCCGTGCCGAGGGATGCCAAGTCCGCCCCAAATCCCAAAGGCAGACGGCCAAGTCCGGGGCGGGTCTACGGGAGAAGGTGAGTTGAACCTCCTAACTCTCGGCTTGAACCACCGCACCGCACCGCTGGACCTGCGGGAAAAATTAGCCATAGAAGCGGATGACCTGCCCCGTTCTCTTGGGCAGTTGGGCCAGAGGGTTGGGCAAGCGGTGGTCCTGTCCACCTGCAATCGCCTGGAAGTCTACAGCCTGGAGCAGGACGGCGCCGACGTTGCTTCCGCTCTGACCGAGTACCTCAGCGCTTACTCTGGCTTGGCCCCACGGGACCTGGAACCATTCCTTTATCTACACCTGGGGAATGAGTGCGTCCAACACCTCTTCAATGTGGCCTCGGGCCTGGACTCCATGATCGTAGGAGAAAATCAGATACTGGGGCAGGTGCGGACCGCTTTCAGCGCGGCTAGCCAGGAGGGCCACATGCGCGGGCCCCTGTCCAGGTTGTTCCACCAGGCATTGCGCGTGGGCCGACGGGTGCAACGGGAGACCCAGATTGGCCGGCACTCCCGGTCCGTCAGCCAAGCCGCCGTCCGGCTGGCCCGGGGTCTATTGGGCGACCTGAGCCGAAGCCGGGTGCTGGTAATCGGCGCGGGGGATGCGGGACAGTTGGTAGCGCGGACATTGTCGAATGCTGGTGTTCGGGAGATGGTGGTGGTCAACCGGACTTACTGGAGGGCTCAAGACCTGGCCCGGGACCTGGGCGGGACTGCGGCCCCCTTCGACCAGCTCCCCCGTGAACTGGAAATGGCCGACGTGGTGATTAGCTCCACCGGGTCGCCGGGGCACGTCCTCGATAGGGCCACGGTGCGGCAGGCGATGTCCCAGCGCCGGGGGAGGCCCGTCCTCTTCATCGACATCGCCGTTCCCCGGGACATTGACCCCCTGGTCAAGGAGCTAGACGGGGTACAACTTTATGACATCGACTCGTTGGAGTTGGTGTCCGAAGCTCAACCGGAAGAGTTGCGCCAGGACGTGGCCCGAGCCCAGGGGATTATCGCCGAGGAATTGGACAAGTTCGTTTTTTGGTGGGAGTCCCTGGACGTGGTGCCCGTCATCGCCGCCATCCGGGACCGGGCCGAAGATATGCGCCAGGCCGAGGTGTCCAAGACGCTCCAGAAAGTGAAGCACCAGTGGGGCGACGCTCTGCCCAGCGATTGCCTTGAGCGGTTGACCGTCCAGTTGGAGGCCATGAGTTCCGCCTTGGTTAAGAAGCTGCTGCATCACCCCACCATGTACCTTAGAGAAGGCAGAGACCCGGAAAGGCTGCAACTCACCCGGGAAATGTTCAAGTTGGATAGTCCTTCCGATCCGTCCTCCGAGAGTCCGGGGCTTTAATCATGGCAAGCACGGTGACGAGCGGCGTGGTACGGGTTGGCACACGGGGCAGCGCCTTGGCCCTGCGCCAGACCGAGGAAGTGCTGGAAAAGCTGCGCCCCCTATATCCGGAAGTGGACTTTCAGGTGGTGGTCATCCGTACTCACGGTGACGCCAACGCCACGGCGCCCCTGGCTGGTATGGGACTGGGCATCTTCGTTAAAGAGATTGAGCAACGGCTGCTGTCGGGAGAGTTGGACCTGGCAGTCCACAGCCTCAAGGATATGCCGACCAAGCTGCCCGACGGGCTGGGGATTGGGGCGGTGCTGCAACGCAAAGATCCCCGGGACATCCTGGTCAACAGGTGGGGTTGCCCCACGGCACAGTTGCCCCAGGGCGCCCGCATCGGCACCAGCAGTCCCCGGCGACTGGCCCAACTGAAAAACCGATGCCCCCAGGTGGAGGTGCTGCCCATCCGGGGCAACGTGGAAACCCGCCTCCAAAAGGCCCAGAGCGACGACTATGACGGCGCAGTTCTGGCGGCTGCGGGGCTAATTCGGCTGGGACTGACGGAACAAATCACCGAGTACCTTTCTCCCCAGCAGTTCGTCCCGCCCCCGGGACAGGGTGTGCTGGCAGTGGAAATAAGGGCCGATGACGACCGGATGTTGGAGATGCTCCACCCCATTGAACACGCCACCACCCGCTATGCCGTAACCGCAGAGCGGGCTTTCCTGGACGTGTTGGGCGGCGGCTGCCAGATGCCGGTGGGGGCCTTCGCCCGTTCTCAGGGTGAAATGCTGCTGCTAACGGTATTCCTGAGCGACCCAGACGGCCAGAAGGCCTTCCGCGCCAAGCTGGAAGGGCTGACCCACGACCCGCTCCAATTGGCCAGCGACGCTTACTTGGCGATTGTGGAGCGCGGCGGCGGACAGCTCTTGGAAGCGTCCTGGGTGGAGTATTGCTAGCCGTGTACAAGGATGGAGAATTTGGCTGGTAAGGTATATCTGGTAGGCGCGGGTCCAGGCGACCCCGGGCTCGTGACCGTCAAGGGGCTGCGGTGCTTGGAGGGGGCCGAGGTGGTGGTCTACGACCGGCTGATGGACCCGGCGCTCCTGCAGGCGGCCCCAGAGACGGCGGAGCTGGTCTTCGTTGGCAAGGAACGGGGCCGGCAGGCCCTGATCCAGGCGGAAATCAACCAGCTTATCGTAGACCGCGCTTCGGAAGGTAAATCGGTGGTCCGCCTGAAGGGGGGCGACCCCTTTGTCTTCGGCAGGGGCGGCGAGGAAGCCCTGGCCCTGGCCCAGAACAATGTCCCCTTTGAAGTGGTGCCCGGCATTACGTCAGCGGTCGCGGCGGCGGCCTACGCCGGCATACCCGTCACCCACCGCCGGGTCGCCAGTTGCTTCACCGTGGTTAGTGGCAGCGAAGACCCTGCCAAGCCCAATTCCGCAGTCCCCTGGGATGTCCTCGCCCGTACCGGCGGCACCTTGGTGGTGCTGATGGGCTGGGCCGCCCTGGAATCCATTCTGCTTAAACTCCAGGAAGAGGGAATGCCGTCGGAAACGCCGGTGGCCCTGGTGCAGTGGGGCACCTGGACGAAACAGCGCACCGTCACTGGGACCGTAGCGGACGTTCTAGTTCGGGGAAAAGACGCCGGGTTGGCCCCGCCGGTAATCGCCGTTATCGGCGAGGTGGTCCGCCTGCGCGACCAGATTCGCTGGTTCGACAATGGCCCCCTGGCTGGTAAGAAGGTGCTCATCACCCGCTCCCGTACCCAGGCATCCAAGTTTCGCTCCATGATGGAAGAGCTGGGGGCCCAGCCTCTGGAACTTCCCTCCATCGAAATTGCCCCTCTCCTCGACTATAGCGAATTGGACGACACCCTGACTCGTTTGAGCGAGTTCAACTGGGCGATCTTCGCCAGCGCCAACGGAGTGGATGCCGTATTCGACCGCTTGGAGCAGCAGGGTCGGGATGCCAGGTCCTTGGCGAACCTGACCGTTGGGGCCATTGGCCCGGCCACGGCGGAGGCGCTGCTCCGGCATGGCATTCGGGCCGACTTCATTCCCCGTCGCTCGGTTTCCGAAGAGGTGGTAGGCGAGTTGTCCGATCGGGAGTGGTTGGGAGTTCCGGTGTTTCTTCCCGGCGCGGATATTGGCCGGAACGTATTGGCCCAGGGGTTGTCCAGCCTGGGGGCTGCGGTAGAGCAGGTTGCCGTCTACCGCACCGTCACCCCGGAGGGTTCCGGTAAGAAGGCCCGCCAAATGTTGCGGGACGGCGTGGACGCGGTGACCTTCACCAGTTCTTCCACGGTGCGCAACTTGGTGGACATCCTGGACGGAGAGAAGCAATTACTGGAGTCCAGCCTGGTTGCCTGTATCGGCCCCATAACCGCCGCCACCGCCAGGGAAGTGGGACTGCGGGTGGACCTGGTGGCGGAGCAGCATACGGTGGAAGGCCTGGTGGAATCTCTGGCGAACTACTACGCTGAGTCGTAGAGCCCTCTTCCTTGACGCATTTTGGATAGTCGGCTGTTCGCCCCTCCGCCCATCGACTGTTAGACTCGGGAAAACATACCCTGATAAGGAGAACCGGACCGATGGTTAGCTTTCCAGACCTGCGCCTGAGAAGAGTACGAGAATTGGGGCCGGTGCGCGCAATGGTGCGCGAGACTGCCCTTTCCCCTTCCAGCTTCGTGTACCCCCTGTTCGTCGCCCACGGTTCCGGGGTGCGCGAGCCCATTGAACCCATGCCAGGCTGCTACCACATGTCCCTGGACGTGCTGCCCCAGGAGATTGACGAGGTGGTCGAGTTGGGACTGCCGGCGGTGCTGCTCTTCGGGTTGCCTCCCGAGAAGGACCCGGTGGGTTCTGGCGCCTATGACCCCGAGGGAATCATCCAGGAGGCGGTGCGAGTCATCAAACGGCGCGCCCCCGGCCTCTTGGTAATTACCGACGTGTGTCTTTGTGAATATACCGACCACGGCCACTGCGGGATAATCGATAACGGTCGCATAGACAATGACCAGAGCCTGGAATTGTTGGCTCGCAGCGCCCTGACCCACGCCCAGGCCGGGGCCGACATAGTGGCCCCTTCGGCGATGATGGACGGCCAGGTGAAGGCGATTCGGCAGACCCTCAACGACCACGGCTATACCGATGTGCCCATCATGGGTTACGCCGCCAAGTACGCCTCGTCCTTCTACGGCCCCTTCCGGGTGGCCGCCGACTCTACCCCTCAGTTCGGCGACCGTCGCAGCTACCAGATGGACCCGGCCAACCGTCGCATGGCTATGCGGGAGATTGAAAGCGACATCGCCGAGGGCGCGGACATCGTAATGGTGAAGCCGGCCCTGGCCTACCTGGACGTCATCCGTGAGGCGAGGGAGCGCTTCGACCATCCGATGGCCGCTTATAACGTCAGCGGCGAGTTTTCAATGGTAAAGGCTGCTTCCCAGAACGGTTGGATTGACGAAAAGCCCGTGACCCTGGAATTGCTCACGGCCATCCGCCGCGCCGGGGCAGACATCACGATAAGCTACCACGCCAAGGACGTAGCCCGCTGGCTCAGGGAAGAGGGGTAGGCTTATGGAGGACTATTATTCCGTTCTGAGCGTGTCCAAAACAGCTACGGAAGCTGAAATTCGTGCTGCCTACCGCAGACAGGCTATGGCCACCTACCCTCACCTTGGCTTGGAGTCTGAAGGGAAATTCGAGGAAATAGCCCTCGCATACATTACTCTTTCAGATCCCACAAGGCGCCAGGGGTATGATGATTTCCTTTCCGATGTCGTAGCGACAGCAGGTCCCTCAGGTGTCGGGTTCGACTCTCTGAGAATGTACCATCGCGGTCTACGTGCGTATAGTTTATGGTCAGCGGATGACCTTTTCTTTATGGAAATGTGCAGTGCCGTCGAATTAACCATGGCGGAACCTATTCGCTGGTCTCGTCAAGCGGAAATTAAGACTGCCTGGAGATGCCCCATAGATTATCAAGTAAGGTCAGCGATAGAGCACTATTGCCAGAAGGGTATGCCGGGAGTGTGGGAACATTTAACTCGCGGTCGCTCGGACTGCCCTCCCCACATTGAGCGAAGGGTCTACAATGAGCTAGAGACCTACCGGAAAGCCCGTCTGAGGCTCGCAGTTTGGAGGCTTTGCTTTTTCGTTCCCCTTTTCTGGACAGCAGTAGGAGGAGTGCTATTCGGCTTGACATACGCCTTGTCAGGTTTCTCGCTGCATGGGGGTGTATATTTTGCAGCACTGGTTCCAATAGGGTTTGCAGGGTTCATCTTGTTGCAAGGGCTCTACATCCGATATACCGGAAGGGTTCCCCGTGACTAGGGGAAAGCTACTGATTTCGGGGAATAGGCGGCCATCTAGGAGAGTAAGCAGATGACAATCGAAAGTGCTTCTCAGTTGGTCGCTGCCAAGCGGGCCGAGTACCATGTGGTCGGCGAGTTGCTGAAACGCGGTGGAATTCCCTACCTGCCGGCGGTGGATACTGGCAGGGATACACTGGTTAAGACTGCCCAAGGCATCTTGCTGGAATTGACGCTCTTGCTGCCCGTCGAACGCGTCGGGGCAGCAACCCGCACCTTCACCATCCCCGATTACCAGCCCGACAAAAAGCGTTTCATCCTCTGCGTGGAGTTTGACGACACTGACGCACCGTTAGCCTGGGTTTTCCCTTCAATGGTCTTCCACGCTTACTCTACCTGCCCCAACAAAAGGGGCCTCAAAAACTTGAACCTTAAGGAGAAACGGCAGGACCTTTTGCCATACGTTCTGGACAAGTACCTCATCGGGTTCCGCAATCGGTGGGAGCTCATCACCGATTACGAATACTACCGCCGCTTTATGAACTCACCGGAGGGATACGAAGACCTTGAAGACATTCTCTCGATGCTGATAGCGTCCGAACGCACATACCCAGAGGACGAATCCATTCCCTTCAAGCCTATTCCATCCGAATCCTCCGATGCCCTTTCAGGTTAGATACCGGAATCGACAGACCCATAGGACCTGCAACGCCTTGAAGAATCCGACCGTCGGAGAATCGTCGCTGCAATCGGCGCGCTGTCCACAAATCCCCGACCCCCTGGTTCAGTCATGTTGCGGGGACGAGAGGGCACTTATCGCATTCGTGTTGGCAATTATCGGGTCATTTACTTGATTGAATACGCCAATGGGGTAGTATTGATTGATGAAATCCTCCGGCGAAATGAACGCACCTATCGCCGCCGCCGTTAATCCAGCTTTTGCAGAAACGGTTGTCGAGACGATTTACAGGACTTAATCATGAACCAAACCAACTCTGAACGCCTTTTCGCCCAAGCCCAGCAATACATCCCTGGGGGAGTCAACAGCCCGGTGCGGTCTTTCCGCGCTGTGGAGGGTACACCCCCCTTTATTGCCCGTGGCCAAGGCTCCCGCGTTTGGGACGTGGACGGGAACGAGTATATCGACTTTCTGGGATCCTGGGGTCCCCTTGCCCTGGGGCACGCCCATCCGTCGGTGGTGAACGCGGTGAAGGAGGCTGCGGAAGGAGGGACCAGCTTTGGCGCTCCCGTGGAAAAGGAAGTGGAGCTAGCCCGCATGATTTGTGAGGCCCTGCCCTCGGTGGAGAGTGTGCGGCTGGTAAATTCGGGGACCGAAGCCTGCATGAGCGCCCTGAGACTGGCCCGGGCCTTCACCGGGCGCAACAAAATTGTCAAGTTTTCCGGGTGCTACCACGGCCACGCCGATGGACTGCTGGTGCGGGCGGGTTCCGGGGCCCTCACCCACGGCGTGCCCACCAGCGCCGGTGTGCCTCCCTCCTACGCCGAGGAAACGCTGTTGGCCGACTTCAATGACGCCGGTTCGGTTGGGCGACTCTTTGAAGCCTACCCAGAGGATATAGCCGGGGTCATCGTCGAGCCGGTGGCGGGCAACATGGGAGTGGTGCTTCCCGGGGAAGGCTTCCTGGCGGAGTTGCGCCGACTAACCGCCGACCAGGGCGCAATGCTAATCTTCGACGAAGTGATAACCGGCTTCCGGTTGGCCTACGGAGGGGCCCAGACCATCTTCGGCGTCACGCCGGACATCACCACCCTGGGTAAGATAATTGGCGGAGGGCTGCCGGTGGGAGCCTATGGTGGCCGTCGGGACATAATGGAGACGGTCGCCCCCCTGGGGCCCATGTACCAGGCCGGTACGCTATCGGGGAATCCCCTGGCGGTGAGCGCCGGTGTGGTCACCCTGACGGAGTTGCAGCGGTCTGGGACTTACGAACAACTGGAAGCGATGGCCGCCCGCCTGGAAGACGGCTTGACCAGGGTGTTCGGCGCTGCCGAGGTGCCGGCGACGGTGAACCGGATAGGCTCCATGCTGACCGGCTTCTTCAACCCGGGTCCGGTAAATACCCTCGCCCAGGTGGAGCAGTCAGACACCGCCAGCTACGGGCGATACTTCCACGGCATGCTGGAGCGGGGCGTATACCTGGCGCCTTCCCAGTTTGAGGCGGGGTTTGTGTCGCTGGCCCACACCGAAGACGACATTGACCGGGCTATCGAGACTGCTGCCACAGTCCTGGCGGGCCTGGGCTGAAAAAACGCCTGGTTGATTCTAATCATGGTTGGGCAACGAGTAAGGGGCGGGTTTCAAACCCGCCCCTTAAGCTTTGGCCGCTGAATGTTGCTTCTGCCTAGGCCCCGTATCTGGCGGCGGCGTTGGGGTCGCTGTAGTCCACGCCCTTGGTGCCCCAAAAAGCCGTGGCGATGTCGTCGCAGGCGGCCACCAGGTTTTCGGCGTTCTCCATGCTCACGGTCTGCTTGCACTGACCGGCTAACTTGAGGGCGGCGTTGAATTTGGCCGCAATCTCGTTGGCGTCGGTGTTGGGCCAGGCGTAGTCGGCCCAGAGGATTCGCAGCTCTTCCTTGCACTTCTCGGCGTGCTCTTCCTTCACCGTAACGTAGCGGCTGAAGGTGTTGGCAAAGGCCTGGTGTGCCGAAATGTCCGAACCCGGCGCGGGGTGCTCCAGGTTCTGCATCCGCAACACCATCTTCTGCACCGTTTGGGCTGCCATCTTGGCTACTACCGGATCATAAATCCCACAGGGGATGTCGCAGTGGGCTTCAGCTTTTTGGGCTTTGAACAGTCGGAACATCAGTTCCCTTCCTCCTCGGCAAATGTGGCAGCCCAAAGGTTACAGGAAAACTAATATGGGTGCAACCCCTGTGAGTCCACCGGCGCCCACCCCCCGGAGGCTGTTGATTGGCCTTAGAAAACCGCTCATAGTGAGCCTGTCGAACCACGGACCGGCCCTTCGACAAGCTCAGGGTGAGCGGAAGTATGACTGAGCAGTGACTTTTGAAAGACCCTGCGTCCGCAACTGCCCGCCTTGTACCTATGGCGGCAGCGGATTATAATTGGGGCCAGCTTGCCGCCTATGCGTCGGATAACGGCAACTCTACGCAATTGCTGCTATGTAGGAGGGACTCCCCTTGACCACCACAAGCAGGAACCTGAACCTGAAACACCGCAGCCGAGAAATCACCGAGGGGCCGGAACGGGCCCCCGCGCGGGCCATGCTCCTGGCTATGGGCCTGACCCAGGATGACCTGGACAAGCCCTTCGTCGCCATTGCCAACCTGGCCAGCGATGTAACGCCGTGCAACGTCCACCTGGGCCGCTTCGCCCAGGCCGCCAAGGAAGGCGTGCGGCAGGCCGACGGCACCCCCTTCGAGTTCGGCACCATCACCGTCAGCGACGGCATCTCCATGGGCACCGAGGGGATGAAGGCTTCCCTGGTTAGTCGCGAGGTCATTGCGGATTCCATCGAGGTGGTTACCTTCGGCGAGCGCATGGACGGCCTGATTACCGTTGCCGGCTGTGACAAGAACATGCCCGGTTGCATGATGGCCATAGCCCGGCTCAACGTGCCCTCCATTTTCATCTACGGCGGCACCATCCTGCCCGGCCAGTTTGAAGGCAACGATGTCAACATCCAGGATGTCTTTGAAGCGGTGGGAGCCTATGCCAAGGGTGATATGTCCCTGGAACGGCTGAAGGACTTGGAGTGCAACGCCTGCCCGGGTGAGGGCTCCTGCGCGGGCCTGTTTACCGCCAACACCATGTCCACGGCCATCGAAATTCTGGGGATGTCCCTGCCGGGTGACGCCTCCATTCCGGCGACGGACCCCAGAAAGGGTGAGGAGGCCCGTCGGGCCGGTCAGACGCTGATGCGCCTGCTGGAAGAGGATATTCGCCCCAGAGACATCCTGACCCGACACGCATTCGAGAACGCTATCACCGTGGTGGTAGCCATGGGAGGTTCCACCAACTCCGTCTTGCACCTTATGGCCATCGCCAATGAGGCTGGTGTCGAGCTCGGCCTGGACGACTTCGACCGCATCAGCCGCAGCACTCCCTACATTGCCGACATGCGTCCCGGCGGTCGCTACGTGATGGCCGACCTGCACCGCTACGGTGGAGTATCCTTGATTGCCAAGCGGCTGCTGCAGGCGGGGCTGCTGCACGGGGACGCCATGACCATCACCGGCAAGACCCTGGAGGAAAACGTCGCCAGCATGGCCACGGTGGATGACCAGCCGGTAATTTATCATGCCGAGTCTCCACGCAGTCCCACCGGCGGCCTGGCGATTCTCTACGGCAACCTGGCGCCGGAAGGCGCGGTAATCAAGGTCGCCGGCCATCAGGAGAAGGTCTACCAGGGCCCGGCCCGGGTGTTCGACCAGGAGGAATCGGCCTTCCGGGCGATCCAACGCCAGGAGATCCGCCCCGGGGACATCGTGGTAATCCGCTACGAAGGGCCCAAGGGAGGGCCCGGAATGCGTGAGATGCTGGCTGTCACCGGCGCGTTGATCGGGCAGGGCTTGGGCGACGATGTGGCCCTGGTTACCGATGGCCGGTTTTCCGGCGCGTCCCACGGCCCAATGGTAGGCCACGTGGCTCCGGAAGCCATGTCTGGCGGCCCAATCGGGTTGTTGGAGGAAGGCGACTTGATAACCCTGGACATTCCCAACCGTAGCCTGGACGTGCAGTTGACCGAGGAGCAATTCAGCTATCGCCGGGCCCGCTGGCAGCCGATAGCCCCCAGGTACACCACGGGAGTGCTGGCCAAGTACGCCAAACTGGTTTCCTCGGCTTCTCAGGGCGCGGTAACCGGGTAAGAATAGGGGAACAATGGGCCAAGATGAACGGGGGCGCGGCTCTGCAACAGGTGGCGTTCCACGGGTGACACGGTTTTAATAGGAGTATTCAATAGGTAGAGTAACCGTAGTCGGGAAGGATGGTGCGTTGTTGTAGTGGTGTAACTACCCGGCAGACGGCAAGTATTGGGGGCGAGAGGATAGAAGATGGTGTCTGACAATAGAGAAGGAATGGACTACGGAGCGGAAGCAATCATTCGTCATCGGGCCAGCCGGGGCAAAGTTAGTATCGCCTCGAAAATGAAGGTCGATACTATGGAAGAACTGTCAATTGCATATACGCCCGGCGTTGCCGCCGTGAGCATGGCCATTGCCGAGAATCATGCCGAGTCCTTCGCCCTCACCAACCGGGGGAATTCCGTGGCGGTGGTTTCCGACGGCTCTGCGGTGCTGGGCCTGGGCAATGTGGGACCCGAGGCAGCCCTGGCGGTGATGGAAGGCAAGTCCATCCTGTTCAAGGGGCTGGCCGACATCGACGCTTTCCCCATCTGCCTGGCGACCCAGGATAACGACGTTATTATCCAGACGGTGAAGGCCCTGGTGCCGACCTTTGGCGGCATTAACCTGGAGGACATCGCAGCCCCCCGCTGTTTTGACATTGAGGAAGCGCTCCAAGACCTGGGTATCCCCGTGTTCCATGACGACCAACACGGCACATCCGTAGTGGTGCTGGCGTCAATAATCAACTCTCTGCTGGTGGTGGGGAAGAAGATTGACGAGGCGAAGATTGTCTTCTCGGGGTCCGGGGCGGGTGGAATTGCTTCGGCCAAACTGCTGGTGGACTACGGGGCCAAGAACATCATCATGGTGGACAGCCAGGGAATAATTCACCGGAACCGCACCAATCTCACCTCCATCAAGACGGCAATGCTGAAAATAACCAACCCGGATAACGTGGAAGGAGGTCTGGCCGAAGCCATGCGGGGCGCTGACATCTTCGTCGGCCTGTCCGTCGGCGGAGCGGTAAGCCAGGACATGGTACGCTCAATGGCCCCGGGCGCCATCGTCTTCGCGGCGGCCAATCCCACGCCGGAAATTATGCCCGACTTGGCCCGAGAGGCCGGGGCCGCTATCGTGGGCACCGGTCGCAGCGACTTTCCCAACCAGATAAACAACAGCCTGGTCTTTCCCGGCGTTTTCCGAGGCGCGCTGGACGCCCTCGCCCCCAGGATTACCACCAATATGAAACTGGCCGCAGCCGAAGCATTGGCCGGTCTGGTAGAAGAGCCGACCACCGAGCGGATTATTCCCTGGTCGCTGGATAGCGCGGTTGTTCCCGCGGTTTCCCACGCCACCGCCAGGGCCTGGCAAGCGGAACACGGGCACTAATCGGGTGGGCCGGCCCATCGTCCCAGAAATCAGTTCCTCGGTAAATGTCCCCCCGAGCGCTCTCCCGTTGCGGGAATAGGGGGGACTTTCGGTGTTGGGAGGTGAGCCAGACAATGGAAGCGCGTGAGCTGATGACCAGTCCGGTGATTACGGCAGGCCCCGAATCCACCATCGGCCAGGCGGCCTGGTTGATGCTGGACCGGCGGGTAAGTTGCTTGCCGGTGGTGTCCCACGATGACTTGGTGGGAATCCTGACCCACTTCGACTTTGGCCTGCACCATCGCTACCATCCCTTAAGCGACAATTTTTACACCCTGCTGGGGGCAACCGCCACGCCGGCCCACATCGAGGAACTCTCCCGGCGGGTTAAAAGTAGGCTGGTGAAGGAGGTGATGCGCTCCTCGGTTGTAACCATCGAAGACGACGCCGATGTTGCCGAAGTAGCGGCCAAGATGGCCCGGGAGGGGGTCCACCGGCTGCCGGTCATGCGGGATTCCAGGCTGGTGGGTATAATCACCCGGCACGACATGTTGAAGCTGATTGTAGGCTGGCCCCAATAGGAGGACGCTTTTGGCGCTGCAAGCACTGATTGTTGCCCTGCTGGTTTTGGTGGCCCTGCTGTTGCTCGGGCTGGTGGCCCTGCTGCTGCGGGCCTTGGGACAGTCCCGTCGGGGTCTTGAGCGTCCGCTGCAACGCATCGAGGCCATCCGGCAACAGCGTGGCTTGGAGTTGCCCCCCGAAGGCGACCATGATTTTGATGACCCCGCCCTGGGCGTCGGCTCCCGGCGGCGGGGCACGGTACGCTGGTCTTCGAACCAAGTTACCTGGGCCCCGGACCTGGCGGTGGCCGACTTTAACCTGGAAGCAATCGGGGGCGTGTAGGCCCACGCCTTCCTCTGGCCATCTTTACCCACTCATCCCGCACTCTTGGAGGTAATACATGGCTCCCGAGCGAGTTAATTTTTCCCGAAGGGCCTCCCTGGGGGTAATCACCCTGAATCGCCCGGAGGCCCGAAACGCGCTGACGGCGGAGATGATAGGCGACATGGCCCAGGCCCTCAGGGGCTGCCAACAGCCGGATGTCCGGGCCGTCCTCATCACCGGCTCGGGTGGGGCCTTCTGCGCCGGAGCCGACGTCCGGGACTTCGGGGAGCGACTGGAAGGCGGAGGCCCGGAGGGACTGTCGAGTCACCTGCAGGTCCTGGCCGACTCCCTGCACCGGGAGATCATCATCCCCATACGCCGCCTGGACAAGCCGGTGGTGGCGGCGGTCAACGGCGTGGCCGCGGGCGCGGGGTTCAGCCTTGCCCTGGCCTGCGACGTGCGCGTGGCCGCCAGCAGCGCCCGGTTCCTAATGGCCTACGCCAACATTGGTTGCACCGCCGACGGAGGCTCCACCTTCATGCTGCCCCGGCTGGTAGGAACGGGCAGGGCGATGGAGATTTACCTGGCCAACCAGCCCATTGGGGCCGAGTATGCCCGGGAGTTGGGGTTGGTGAACCAGGTGTTCCCCGCCGAGAGCTTCGACCAGCACGCCCTGGAAACTGCCACCCGGCTGTCCCAGGGCCCCACCGTAGCCTACGGGCGGGTCAAGGCCCTTTTCGACCGTTCCTGGGGTTCGGACCTGGAGACCCAACTTGACGACGAAACCACTGCCATCAGCGAAATGGGCCTGACCGGGGACTTCCAGGAGGGGATTCGGGCCTTCAACCAGAAACGCCCGCCCTGGTTCCAAGGCCGGTAACCTGGGCCTGAAGCACGAAGGTAACTCTGGGCCGCGCCCACCCCGTCATTGCCACGTCCACGCCGCCAGTACCATGAAAATAAGCAAGGGTATTGGCCTTTTAGCCCTCCCTTTGTCGGCGGCGCAACTCTTCCTCCAGTTCCCTTATTCTGACCTCGGCCGCTTCCCGGGCGGACTGTTCCTCACGTCGTGCAGTTTGTTCCCCACTTAGGGCGGTCTCGGTACTCTGTAGTGCGGTCTCGGCACTCTGCCGGGCGGCTTGCTCTTGCCTCAAGTTACGGAGGTAGGCGCCGGTCTCATGGTTGTAGAAGGCCAGCATCTCATCCCGCCAGCACAGGCTCAGGCGTAGCGTTGGGCTGTATCCCTTGAGGATGCCGTCGGGTTCGGTGGTCAGTTCTACGGGTTGGTAAACCCCCTCCACCAAGAAGTCTCCGGCCAGCGGACGTCCGTAGAAGTCGCCCCCGGTGCGGTCAAAGCGCCAGTATTCGGCAATGCCTATCTCGGCGTAGAGCCGGCGCTTGGTGGTAATGTCCTGCCGCGCCGTGCTCTCCGAGCCGATTTCCAGGGCGAAGTCCGGGGGCTTGCCCACTTCCCAGGGCAGGTACAGTTTCCTTCCCTCAATGGCCAGGGCGTCAACCCCGAAGGCGGCGTAGAAATCCGGGCCGACCCGGATATTCAGGTCGGCGGGGTCGTAGCAGATGAAGGTGTTGCTGCTGCGGAAGACATCCTCGGACGGTAAAAGGGTGGTTAGGTGGGTGTCCAGAATGTGAAGAATTTCCTGGAGAATTGGGTATTGATACATAGCGTCCGGCAGTGGTTCGGGTTCGTCCGGGTTGAACTCTAGGCTGTCGTAGTCGATGACGGACTGGATGGTGTAGGCGAGCTTTGTGGTCACTTGGGGCCTCCGGGCGGCATTGCACCTTGTCTGCCTGATTTGTTTCTCTGATGATAGCACACGCCCGCAACCTCCCGCTTTCTCGGGGGCAAGCTCTGGCGTTGGGCTTCACCAAAGTCTGGCTGGGTTGACATAGTCCCAGAATTGGCGTAACTCCGCGCGGAAAACCTACCTTGACAGAGGTGCGAAGTATATAGAATAAGAAACGCCACAAACTGCAATCTGGTTGAGGGCCGAAGAAACTGTCCACCGTCGCCTTGGTGGGTAATCCGAGGCCAGCCCCGGCAGTGCGGGTTATTTTAAGGACCCCCTTCGGTAGGGAAGGGAGGAGGAGGTGAGCGTGACACCGTGGCGCATTTTGGTACTATTACCCTTGGTCCTCTTCATTGGGATTGCTTGCAGCAATTCCGATTCTATCCCCGCTCCGGCGGCGCCAATGGTGTCGGCGGCTGAACTCCCCGATGACGCTTCAGATACCCAAGTAGCCCAGGATAAACCCCAACAAGAGGCCCGGGGCCCGGTAGGCCCCCGGGGGCCGATGGGTTCCCGCGGCCCGGAAGGCGCCGCTGGACCTAAAGGCGCACGCGGCGAAAAAGGCCCCACCGGAGACCAAGGACCTGCCGGCCCCCAGGGTCCCGAAGGCCCCCGGGGTCCCGAAGGCCGAGCGGGCAACGACGGTCAATCGTCCGATTCTACCCTGGCGTCCCAGGATTGCTCGGCCGGCAGCTTCGTCACTGGCTTTGATAGGAGAGGCGACATCATCTGTAGTGGCGGTGACAGCGTCGACTGCGGTGATCGTGGGATCGGAGTTAACCTCAGGGGATGCGACCTCAGAAATGAAGACCTGCGGAGGGACAACCTGCGAGACGCGGTTCTGGAAGGAGCGGATTTATCCCGGGCTGAACTTGGAGGCGCCGACCTCAGCGGCGCCAATCTCCGCTATGCCGACCTGAGCCGGGCCGACTTGGGTGAGGTGGACTTTAGCGGCGCTGACCTGACCGGCGCAAATCTGGATGGCGCAGATCTGATTGATGCCGATTTGGGAGATGCCCGTTTGCGGGAGGCTATAATAACCGGCGCGAATTTGAAAGGCGCTAGTCTGGATAAGGCTGACCTGACGTTGGCTGACCTGACCAATGCGAAACTCGACAATGCCGACTTGGACGATGCCAGCCTGAGATTCTCTGACCTCACCGATGCACACCTGAAGGATGCTTCTCTCAGGAGGACAGCGCTTGGCGGCGTTATCTGGCATAATACAACCTGTCCCAATGGTGAAAAAAGCGAGGTTGGAAACGACGATTCGTGCCTGGATAGCTTAAACTAACGCCGGAACAACTATACCCAGAGTAACTACCGCAGTTCTGCCACAGTAACTCCATCGGCAGAGGGGCCGGGGTCCGGGTTGGCCGAGGCAACCAGGGGATGGTTGAGGAGGTAGTCCCGGATGGCCCGCCGCAGGGCGCCCGTCCCCCTGCCGTGAACTATGCGGACCTTCTCCACTCCCTGCAGGGAGGCTTCGTTGAGAAGGTCCTCCACCTTTTCCAGGGCTTCATCCACCCGGTGGCCGTGCAGGTTTATTTCCGCCTCGCTGCCCAGCCGGGCCGGTCGGCGGGCGGGCCGCTGCAGGAATACCCTCTGCTGCGCCGCCGCTGGGTCGGCTTCCGCCGGTTTCTCCAACTGGTACACCGGAATCTTGGCCCGCATGGTGCCCAGCAGCACCTCCACCTGCTCCTGCTCGTCGGGCGGCGTGATTACCTCCACCGGGCGCGGGATGCCCCGGATGTACACCCGGTCGCCGCTGCGCAGCTTCTCCTGCCAAGGTACGCGCCGCACCTCGATGGGCTGCCACCGGGCGGAGCCTAGCTGCCGCTGCGCCTCGGTCAACTCCCCTCTAAGGTTGCCCAACCTCCGCCTTGGCATTGGCTGCCGGGGGGCCCGGGCCAGGACCTCCCGCGACCTGCTGTCTTCCTCGGCCTGTTCTAATTCCCGCTCCGCCCGCTGTAGCTGGTCCAGCAGACCTCCTATGCGCTGTTGCAACTCCTGGCGGGACTGCTCCACCAACTCCAGCCGGGCTTCTTCCACCGAGCCCAACCGGGCCTCCACTGCCGCCTGCTGCGCCCGGGCCTGGGCCGAGGCGGCTTCCGCTTCCTGGCGCAGTTGCTCCACCACCTGTCGTTGGGTCTGCAACTCGCGCAGCAGGTCCTCGGTAGCCATGTGGTTGGGGGCCATCAGGGACTGGGCTTGCCGGACAATTTCCTCGGGCAACCCCAGGCGGGAGGCGATGGTCAGGGCGTAGCTGCGTCCCGGCAACCCCAGGGTTACGCGGTAGGTGGGTTCCAGGGTCTGCGGGTCCAGGTCCACGCTGGCGTTGACCATGCCGTCCTGTTCCTGGACGTAGCGGGCCACCCCCCGGTGATGGGTGGTGGCTACCAGCAACACGCCCTTGCTTAGAAAATAGCTCAGGATAGCTTCGGCCAGGGCTGAACCCTCCTCGGGGTCGGTGCTGGTGCCAAGTTCGTCGACCAGCACCAGGGAACCGCTGGTAACCTGCTCCATGATGGAGCGGAGGTTTTGGATGTGGGAGCTGAAGGTCGAGAGGGACTGCTCAATGCTCTGCTGGTCGCCGATGTCCCCGTAAACGCCGTCCAACAGGGGGAATTGGGCCACTTCGGCGGGAACGTGCAGCCCTGCATGGGCCATCAGGGCCAGCAACCCCACGGTTTTCAGGGCCACCGTCTTGCCTCCGGCGTTGGGGCCGGTGATTAACATTACCCGGTGGTCGCCGCCCAGTTCCAGGCTGACGGGCACCACCCGCTGGGAAAGCAGGGGGTGGCGCGCCGCCGTTAGCCGCAGGACACGGCCCGCGCCGGTCCCATCGGACACCGTGGGAATGGAGGCCCGGCGGTCTATGGAGTAGCGGCCCTTGGCCATTACCAGGTCCAGCCGGGCCAGCAGGTGCAGGGCCAGTTGCACGTCCTCGCCCATCTGTCCAACTAGGGTGGACAACTCCTGCAGGACCCGCTCCTCCTCCCGCTCCTCGGCCAGACGGTTTTCCCGCCAGCGGTTGCCCGGCTCGATAGCCGCCATGGGCTCGATGAAGACCGTCGCCCCGCTGTCGGAAACGTCGTGAACGATGCCGTGGGCCTGGGACTTCATCTCTGCCTTGATTAGCAGCACCAGACGCCCGTTGCGCTGGGTGACAATCGGCTCCTGTACCAGGGCCTGGCGCTGCAACCGTCGCAGGGTGCGCTGCATCGTCTCATTCAGTTGGTTGAAAGCCGCCCGGGTGTCCCGGCGAAGCTGGCGTAGAGTGGGGCTGGCATCGTCCAGCACTTCCCCCGCCGGGCTGATGGCCGAGCCGATGGACTGCTCCAACACCCGAAGGTCGGGGATGTTTTCCGCCAACGCCGACAACAGGGGCAAATCTTCCTGGCGTCTGAGGGTTGCGTGGTCGAAGTGGGCCGCCCGCAGCAAGTCCTGTACCGCGTGGAGTTCTTCGCCCCGCAGCACACCGCCCAACGTGGCCCTTTGGACGCACTCCCGCAGGTCCACGCCGGGGCCGAACTCCAGGGAACCTCCCTTATCCAGGAAGTGGCGGGCCTCGCTGGTCTCCTCCTGCAGGGTGGTTATGCGCAGCAAGTCCCGGGAGGGAGTCAACGATCTGGCTGCTTCCTGCCCCATGACGGTGCGGGTGTAGGCGGCCAGTTGGGACTGGATTTGGTCGAATTCCAGGAGGGTGATGGTTTGAGCCAGGCCACCGAGATTGCTGGGGCTTTCGCCGGATTCTCGCTGGCCGAAAACAAAGGGAGTTGATTCGGTGGCGCTACTTTCCAAATGCCTCCACGGGTTGGCGGAATAGCCCTATTTTCTTACATTTGCGGCCTGACTGCATCATACTGCCCAATCCACCGCAAAGTTACTTGTCTCAACGGCGGCTGGGGCAGGGGTCTTGGGCGGCGGCCCGCCTGAAGGGGCCGCCTGTCGGGGCCTTACCCGTTTCATGCCCTGTATCGCCCGCTGGGTATGCCGGGGTAGGGCCTACCAATTGACCGGATAGACCTGGCTCTCCCTTAACATAATACCCACGTCGTCCAGGGTATCACGTTTGGGGTCGCGGACGTTGAGAAGGCGGGGCAGCGTGATTCCCTCGAACCGGCGCAGGTAGGGGCAAACCTTCTGGAAGCCGTTGAGGGTGGAACGTTCTCCCCCCAGCGCCACGTAGTCGAGCTCGCTGGCGAAAGGCTCGAACTGGGCCTGCATCACGCCGCAGGTCTTGTCATAGATGCGTCGAATCTGGCCTTCTCGGACGCGTTGGAACCTCCGTTGGGAGGTGCCGCCCGCGTGGTGCTTCCCCTTGACGTAGCGGCTGTCCGTCTTTGACGACACCAACTGTTCACCCCGGTACACCGCCACCGAGTACCGGCCCAGGCGCAACAGGACCACGCCGATAGTGTAGTCGGTGGACAACAATTCCTCCAGGTGACGGGTATCCCAGGTCGGTGTCAGGAGGCTTTGGGACAGGGGGAAAGGCGGGATAATGAGCAGGGCAGTCTCACCGGAGCTAAAGCCCACGAAGCCAGTCCCGGACTCCAGCACCTTGTCTCCGAAGTCGGCCAGGCTCTCCTGCCAGCGCCGTTCCAGTTCTCCCTTGCGGCCCGGAAAGCCGGGCGTCTCCCCGGGGCTGACATAGAGGGAGCTACCGGGCGTTCCGGCGGGTGGGGCCAACCTGGACAGCAGCCGCAGCAGCGCGGGTTTGCCCAGGTACTGCCCCGGCTGGACGCGCAGTATATTTGGTTGGGCAGCAGTCATTGAAATTGATTTTATCACGGTATGCTCCCATTGGTGGGTCATGGAGCGCTGCGTTAGGCAGAGTTCCTCTCGCGTCCGGTTGTGACGGATTGCGGATACCAATTTCCCCAACGTCAACGGGGTCACGCCAAACCCGTTTGGATAGCCCGGGAGACCATGTGCCTCCATTGGGCTGCTACCGCAGACCGGGCATCTATGCTAGGATGGGTGAGAATTTCCTAGTCCACTGGAGGTAGGGAAAATGAATGGCCGAATAGTGGTAGCCAAGGAGTACGGAAAACCCTTTGTCATTGAAGAGTACGAAGTCCCGGAGCCCGAACCGGGCGCGGTGCTGCTGCGCATGACCCAGGCGGGCATCTGCGGTTCCGACCTGCACACTTGGCGCGGCGACCAGACCCAGGAACACATGCCCCTGCCCCCGGCGGGGAGGGCTATGGGTCACGAGGGGACCGGCGTGGTGGAAGCCTTGGGCGACGGCGTCAGCGCCGATACCCTGGGAACGCCCATCGTTGAAGGAGACCGCGTCATTTATGCCGCCGTCTTCCCCTGCTACCGTTGCGCCCAGTGCCTGCGGGGAGACACCAACTGGTGCGCCAACCGGGAGTACCCCACCGCCGGAGTGTGGCCCTTCTTCACCGGCACCTACGCCGATTTCCTGTACCTGCCGCCCAGGCATCCCTTTTTCCGAGTGCCCGACGAGCTTCCCGACGACATTCTGGGGCCGGTGAACTGCGCTATGGGCACCGTCACCACCGGGCTCCAGCGGGCGGGCCTGGGAGAAGGCGAGTACGTGGTAATCCAGGGAGCCGGGGGTCTGGGCCTCAACGCCACCGCCATGGCCAAGGACATGGGAGCGGATAAGGTCATCGTGCTGGACCGCTTGGAAAACCGGCTGGAATTGGCCGAGGAATTCGGCGCCGACCACACCATCAACATCGAGGAGTTCAATACTCCGGAAACCCGGGTGCGCCGGGTCTGGGAGTTGACCAACGGTCGGGGCGCCGATGTGGTCATGGAGCTGGTGGGCCGGGCCGAACTGTTGGCGGAGGGCATTGATATGCTGACCAACGGGGGCACCTTTGTGGAAATAGGCGACATAGTGCGAGGCCGGGAGGTGTCCATCGACCCTTCCAAGCTGCTGTCCGGCAAGAACATCGTCGGCTCCCGCATGTACCGGGCTTCCCTGTTGCCCACCCTGTTGAGCTTCCTGGTACGCAACCAGGACAAGCTGCCTTTCGGCAAACTGGTGTCCCACAAGTTCCCTCTGGCCGATGTCAACGAGGCTTTCGAGCAGGCCGAGTGGAGCCAGCGTCAGACCCAGATTACCCGGGCCATGCTGGTCCCGTAGGGGGTCGTCGGCGAGGTCTTTGGTAAGATAGTGATACGAAACTTCCAAGACCGCAGAACTGAGAGGCTTTTTCGTGGAGAGAGCGTTCCAGAATTCCAGGGGTTCGCCCGCCAAGCGTTGCGGCGGCTGCAAATCCCGGATGATGCAGTGTCGTTGTATGCGTTATGGAATCGTCCGGGCAACCGGCTGGAATCCCTCACAGGAGACCGACAGGGACAGTACAGCATACGCATCAACCAGCAGTGGCGCATCTGTTTCCGTTGGTCTGGCGGTAACTCTTACGATGTGGAAATCGTAGATTATCACCGATGAGGAGTGTCCTGATGCTTCCCCAAAATCGTATGCCGCCCATTCATCCCGGGGAAATCCTGGCGGAAGACCTTGAAGAGGTGGGACTGTCTGCCGACGAGTTAGACCGTATTCTGGCTGTAGCATCGGGAACCGTAGCCGCAATTGTAGGAGAAAAGCGTGGCATCGACGCCGACTTCGCTCTGCGCCTGTCCCGCTATCTGGGTACAGGGGCGCGGCTCTGGATGAACCTTCAAGTCTCCTACGACCTCAAGATGGCAGCGCGGGCGGTAGGACGCCAAATCCAGAAAGAGGTAAAACCCAGGCCGGACATGCCAGCTATACCCGAGGACTGGGGTGAATAGCCAGCAGACCCCGGCGAGGGCTTAATCACCGGCTCGAGTGTTAGGTACTGTAATAGCAACAGGAGGGCAACCATGAAATTTGGCATGATGTACGAAATCCAGATACCCGAACCCCATACCCCGGGTATCGAACAGCAGCGGTACAACCAGGTCCTGGCCCAGGTGGAGTTGGCCGATGAGGTGGGGTTTGACTACTTCTGGACGGTTGAGCACCACTTTTTGCGAGAGTTTTCCCACTGCTCGGCCCCGGAGGTCCTTTACGGGGCCATCTCCCAGCGCACCAAGCGCATCCGCATCGGCCACGCGGTAGCTTTGCTCCCGGGCCAGTACAACCACCCGGTCCGGGTGGCGGAGCGGGCGGCGGTGCTGGACATCCTGAGCAATGGTCGCGTGGACCTGGGAACGGGCCGCTCCACCACGCTGATTGAGATGGATGGCTTCGAGGTGAACCCGGAAGAGACCCGCGCCCAATGGGAAGAGGCCATCTCGATGATTCCCCGAATGTGGACGGAAGACCCCTTTTCCCACGAGGGCCGGTTCTACAGCGTCCCCTCCCGCTCGGTAATCCCCAAGCCGGTGCAGAAGCCCCACCCGCCCCTGTGGGTGGCCTGCAGCCAACCCGAAAGTTTCCGGGTGGCCGGAGAAATGGGACTGGGCGTCCTGTGCTTCAACCTGGGCGGCTACGAGCAGATGGAGGAGCGGGTGCAGATGTATCGGGAGGCGGTTAAGCACGCCCACCCGGTGGGTTCCTTCGTCAACGACCAGATTGCCGCCCTGTGCCTCATACATTGCAGTGAGGATGACGACGAAGCCCGAGAGGTGGCCGGTCCCGAGGGGGCCTGGTTCGTGGGCAAGGCTGAGGAGCTATACCGTCCCTGGCAGGGTCGGGAAGTGCCCGAGTCCTACAGGTTCGCGGTGGGCGCAGTCCAGCAGGAGCGGGTGGACAAGACGGTGGACGACCACATCGAGTCGGGAGCCTTCGCCATGGGAACTCCGGACACCGTCATCAAGACGCTGAAGAAGTACGAAGAAGCCGGTGTTGACCAGATTCTGTGCTTCATGCAGATGGGCAACCTGGCCCACTCGCGGATAATGGACTCGATAAAGCTCTTTGGGAGGCACGTCATTCCCTACTTCCAGTAGGAATGGCAACACCACGCTGGAGCTTTGACTCCCTGGCTGGCTTAAACCCAGTTTTACACCGCAGAGGCCCGGCTAATGTGCCGGGCCTCTGTTGGTTGCGGGAGGGGAAACTCTCCTCAATCCGACGTATTAGTCCGAGGAGGGAAGCTTACGGGGTTGTTGCAGTTCCATGGCCTCTCCGTCGTAGCGCAGGTCGCAGATGCCGGTCTTGGTAACCAACACCGACACCGTTCCGTCTTCGGTGGCAAACCGTTTCCCCAAAGCTAGCTCGGGAGCGTCGGCGGCAGGTTGAGCGCCTTTGAACTCTGCTTCCTGTCCCTTGGGCTGCAAGGGCACATCGCCATCGGTAAGAGTGCCGTCGCCGCCCTTGGTTACCACCATTTCGGCCCCGCCGGGGCTTACGTATCGCTGACCAGTCTTTACCATAATCCCTTTATCCTGCAATCTAGTCTTGTTAAAGGGCCCCGGTGATACCGGAGCTTCCGACCCCATTCCAGTGCGTGAAACTGATTATAGGCACCAGGCCCATGAGCGTCAACGAAAGCCGTTCCTTTACGCCGGATTCTAACCCGCCTCGGCATCTTCCTGAAAACGCACCAGGAAACTGGCTTCTCCCAGGGGGTCGCCATCCAGGAGGATGGCGGCGACGTGGACACCCTGCCGCTGCACCGGGATGCGGAAGGCTTTAATCCACCGTTGGAAGAGGATGCCTTCTTCCCATTCAATGCTCTGGGGCGGAGGCATGTCCAGGGGAATGCCCGGGGCCTTTATGGCCACCATCAAGTGGTGCGTTCCCGGCGCAGCGTTGCCGATGCAGAAGGCGAGGTTCACGTCAACCTCAGCCAGGATTGGGGAAGTGGGCCCGGGCGGTTCGCTGGGCGTGGGCAGGTCAATCAGGTCGATGACGCCCTTGAGGTCCAAGTTGGCGTCGCTGTCTTCTTCGGTGTCTCGACAAAAGAGGGCGTACTTTAGATAAGGTCCGTCCTTATCACTCGTCAAGAGTGGCTCCTTAGAGTAGGCTCGTTCCAGGCTCCAGGTAATTTTATCATGGCCGGATTACGCCGGAAAGATTCGCCCCTGCCTCAGCGGGGTCTATTAACAAGAAGGCAGTGCCAACCCATTGCCAAGTGGCCCCAATATTGAGAGACTACAGGGGCGACATCGAACAGGTGAGGTGCATAGTTATGACCCTATCAGCGGACAAGTTCTCCCAGGGTATGACCACGCAGCAGTACATCGACCAGATTAAGGTCAACAAGGACCCCTTTGTCAGCATTTATGAGGCCGTGCAGGTCCCGGCGGACATCAAGGGTTTCTTCGATGGACTGGCCCAACCCCTGAACCTGGCGGTCTTCACCGCCGACTGGTGCGGCGACGCTGTCAGCACCACCCCGACTATATTGCGCCTGGCGGAGAGCAGCGACAAGATTTTGGTGAATGTGTTCAATCGGGACGAAGAGCTGGAGTTGACCAACAGCTTCCTCCCCGACCACCGGGCTGGCACTGTTCCGGTGTTTGTGGTCCTTGACCAGGACATGACCGAAATCTCCCGCTTCATCGAGACTGCCCGCTCCCTGGTGCCCCAGATAGACGCTATGGACGAGAGCATTTCCCAGGAAGTCGCCAACGAGGGCGACAACGCTCGGGCCGCGGCCCGAGGCAGGCGCATGGCCTTCCGCATATCCCACGCCCCGGACTGGGGCAACGTTATTCTTGGCGAGTTCAAGCACTTGGTGGAAGAGGGACTGGCATTGGCCCCCGGCCAGCGGCCCAATGAGGGTGGGACGGAATGGCCTCCGCCCCAAGACTAAAGAGGGTAGGACGTTGAGTATGCCAGACGGCATCATTACCATGACGGATATGGAGACCATTTTCTCGGTGACCGACGCTTTCGGCATCCACCGGGAATCGGTGCGGGTGGAGTTGGTCAAGGAAGACCCCGGGGCGGTGGACCGGAATGCCACCGGCACCATAGAGATTATCGTGCCGGAGAGCGAGGGCATCGAGGCCTTCGCCGAAAGGTTGCAGGTGGAGTTGGAGGCTATGGGTTATGCCCCCGGCTCCCCGGGCGAGGATGACGACGAGGAAGAAGAGGACTGGCTGGGAAGCTGATGGGCTGCGTACCGCAGTTTCAATTGAGGCCGGGCGGGTCTCCCACCATCCTTCGGGTGCCGAGTTTTGCCCGCTACCCTGTCGAGGGTTAGGGTAGACCGGAGGTGGTGCCACTAGGCCGGAGCAGGCAATGGTCCGGTCCCGGGGATGCGATACGGGACGGGTTGAAGCGAACTCCAACCCGTCCCGTTTTCGCCGTAGGAATAGTGCCCGGCTAATACCCGGGAGTGCGCCATTCGAAGGCCAGCGTGGCGTAACGCACGAAGACCGCTCCGCCGGGTGCGCCCAGCGGGCCGTTAACGCCCAGGATGGCGATGGTGTGCTGGTTGCCCGGTTGGGGATCGGCGGTAACTACCACCCGTTGGGGGACGTTGAACCCCTGGACGGTAGCCCGTTCCCGGTCGCATTCTCCGTCAACCCAGATTTCCCCGTAGTCATCGACGCAGGTCTCAAACAAACATCGCGAGCCCGCCAGTTCCTGACCCCCCACGCTTTCCGGAAGGGTGACTGTTAAGCGGTACCAGGCGAAAGCAAGTCCCCGGGAGTGCCATTTGGTCAGGTCTTCGCAGACCTCCCAACCTGAATCGTCGTAGTCCGACAAGCGGGCCGGGCTGCCGGCCAACTGGGCTACCAGGCCCTCGTTGGGCTCACCGGGCACCAGCCCCGGCGCGAAACGCCACACTCCGTTGACCTGTTGCAAGTCTCCCGGGTCTTGCAGGTTAAGTGTACCTCTTGGCATCAGCTCATCTCCTCGGCAAAATTGGGCTACGCTGCATTAACAGCAGCTACCATAGACTAAATAGAACTTTGGTCAGCCTCATCCTAGTTCGTTCCGCACTATATTCCCACTATCTGAATACCCGAGTGGACCCGGTAGATGCGGTTAATGTTCACCAACAATGGGGTAATTTGCTCCACGTACTTGGCGTTGGCCAGTCCCCCGCCGTCCACGGAGCGCAAATCGGGAATTTTCCGCACCAGGTCCATTACCTGGGCCTTGGCTTCTTGATGGTCCGAGCAGACTACCACGTCCCCGCTCATGGTCTTGCCGGGCTCCTGTAGTTCCTCGGCGCTGACGTTCTGGAAGGCGGCCACAACCTGGGAATTGGGCAACAACTGCTGGGACTCCTGGGCCGCCGACCCGCTTTCCACATCCACCGCAATGGCTCCCCGACCACGTTCAAAGCGCATGGGGGCGATGACGTTCACCACCACCTTGCCCGACAGCGGCTCCTGTAGGGGTTCCAGCAGGGCCTGTTGGGCCTCGTAGGGGACGGTCAAGAATACAACGTCGGCCTGGGATGCGGCGTCCAAATTGGACGCACCCCCAATCTTTGCTCCGGAGGCGGTGTCGGCCAACTCCTTGGCTGCCGTGGCCGCCCGTTCCGGGTTGCGGGAACCTATGATAGCCTCCTCGCCGGCCATTGCCAGCCGCAGGGCCAGTCCCTTACCTTCCGGACCTGTGCCTCCCAGGAATGCCAGCATAGGTCTCCTCCATTCGTACCAGGGTCGGGTTTACGCACCTACTATAGCTACAAATAAGTCGATTGGGAAGGTGCCCCCACCCTCTATGTGCTACAATACCGCCATCCTGAGTCACATTGGAGGTCTGCTATGGCGTTCAAGTTGAATCACCTGCATCTCAAGTGCCCCGACCCCCAGAAGACGGCCCAGTGGTACGTGGACAACTTGGGGGCAACCATAGTTTCCGAGGCTGGCGGTGGCCGCGGATTCCGGCTGGACCTGCATGGGTTGCCGCTGAACGTTACCCAGATGATCGACACCCAGAGCCACGAACAGGTCTACGGAATGGAGCACATCGCCATCGATACCGACGACCTAGACGGCACCGTGGCGAAGCTCAAGGCCAGCGGCGCGCGCATCCTGGAGGAGACCCAGGTGGGCGGCGGTCGCCGGGTATGTTTCTTCGAGGGACCGGAGGGTGTCTGCCTGGAAGTCCTGGAGATTCAGGGCTAGAGCCGCCACCCCTCTATAGAATTCGATAAAACTTGGCCTGGGAGCTCCTGTGGCTCTCGGGCCAGCCGCCATTCCCAGTATCAACGGTAGCCTGTATCCTGTGGGAAGGCGAGGCTGGTCCTGGTACGTGGGCGGAATTCGATTGCGGCGCTGGTCCAATGCTGGATGGCTCCAAACGAGTATTGACCTACGCTAGTGCTGCAACTTTCCCGACCGGCGACACTTCGACGGAGAATCCCCCGACTACGGGGACCTCACCCGGCTCTAGCAGGAAGGGCTGCACCGCCCCCATTTACCATTTATTCCCAGTGTGGCCCAAATACGGAGGTAGTTTCATGCCCGAACAGCGGCTTCTGGTCTGTTTCGCCCACCCCGACGACGAGGCTTTTCCAGTAGGCGGAGCTTTGGCGGCCCATACCGCCCGGGGGGTCAAGGTGCGTTTGGTCACCACCACCTCGGGAGAGGAGGGGGATATTCGCCAGCCGGGATCGGCGACCCGGGAGACCCTGGGAGAAGTGCGCCGCTCGGAATTGGCCTGTTCGGTACGCACCCTGGGAATCGCCGAGCACATGGTCCTGGGCTACCGGGACTCGGGCATGGCCGGGTGGGCGTCCAATGATTACCCCGAGGCATTCATCAACGTTCCCGACGAAGAGATAGTGGAGCAATTGGTGGAACAGATCCGGCTTTTCCGGCCCCAGGTGGTTCTGACCTTCGAGGCTGGAGGTTTGTACGGTCACCCGGACCACATAGCCATTTCCCGCCAGACCACCGAGGCTTTCCGCTTGGCGTCGGACCCCGACGCCTTTCCCCTTCAACTGGTGAATGGGGTGCAGGCCCACGCCCCGGAGCGCCTGTTCTACAGCGCCCGTCCCAAGGGCTTCCGAACGGAGTGGGCCCAGAAGCTACGGGAAGCTGGTATCGACACTCCCCTGCCCCCGCCGGACCGGGCTGACGAAGGCACGCCCGAGGACGAGATTCACCTGGATATGGACGTTGCCGACCAACTGGAAACCAAGAAGGCCTGCATTAAGTGTCACTGGACCCAGGTGGCCGAGGACTGGCCCTACGACCGGGTGCCCCGGGAGGTAACTGCCTCCATCCTGGGTCGGGAGTTTTATATCCAGGCCACTCCCCAGCTACAGCCGGGAGAGAAAATGCCGCCGGACTTCTTCCATGGATTGCCCGGCGATTAGTCCTGGTAGTGTGAGGTCATTCGGTGACGAGGAAGCCTCAATTCGTGGTGGATGTCAACGTTGGGCGCGTCGCCACGTGGCTTCGGGTAATGGGCTATGACACCCTGTTTCCCCAGGAGAGGGGCGACAATGAGCTTGTGCGTCTTGCGCTGCGCGATGGCCGTGTGCTGGTCACGCGGGACTCCGGTATTGACGCCCGTCGGGCCGCCCGCCTGGGCCAACTGAAGGTGGTGCAGGTCGTTGACGACGACCTACCCAGCCAGTTGCGGCAGTTGGTCCGAGAGTTGGGCCTGAAGCTGGACGGCGGCTTCTCCCGGTGCGTGCGCTGCAATGACCCCCTAATTGCGGTGGCCAAAGCCGATGTGGACCACCAGGTGCCCCCCTACGTGCGTCAGACCCAGACCAACTTCATGCAGTGTCCCCGGTGCCTCCGCATTTACTGGCGCGGGACCCACTGGTCCAACATGGTGTCCGAACTGGATAAAGTGTATGAGGAGTCGCCCTGATGCCCAGAGCCGCTTTCGTTTACGAGGACACCCTATCCCAACACGTGCTGCGGCAGGACCACCCCATGCGTCCGGTGCGGCTTCGCTACACCTACGAATTGCTGAACTCCTACGGGGCATTTGACGACGCTGAATCGATGCTGGTCAACCCCCGACGGGCTTCGGAAGAGGAAGTGCAGTCGCTCCACAGCCCGGAATACGTGGCTGCGGTGCGTACCCTTAGTTTGGGGCTGAACACCGCCAATCCCCAGCGGTTCGGGTTTAGCGCCCAGGGAGACAACCCCATCTACGAGGGCATGTATGACGCCGCGCTTCTCAGCACCGGCGCGTCGTTGGTAGCCGCTGAACTCGTGGCCAGCGGCCAGGTCCAGGCGGCCTTCAATATTTCCGGGGGGTTGCACCACGCTGTGCATGACCACGCCTCCGGTTTCTGCATTTTCAACGACCCGGTGATTGCGATCAAGTATCTACTGGAGCGGGGCCTGCGAGTAGCCTACGTGGACATTGACGCCCATCACGGGGACGGTGTTCAGGAGGCTTTCTTCGACGACAATCGAGTGTTGACCATATCCATCCACGAGTCGGGACAGTACCTTTTCCCGGGCACCGGGTTTGTTTCGGAGCGGGGTGTGGGCCCGGGGGAAGGTTACTCGGTTAATCTGCCCCTGTACCCCAACAGCGATGACGAGGTGTACCTGTGGGGCTTCCACGAAGTGGTGCCGCCGCTGCTGCGGGCCTTCGCGCCGGACGTGTTGGTGACGCAACTGGGGATAGACAGTTACCACAATGACCCCCTGACTCACCTGAGGGTGACTTCCCGGGGTTACGTGGAGGCGGTGGAGGAGTTCGCCAAGCTGGGAATCCCCTGGCTGGCCCTGGGAGGAGGCGGGTACGACCTGAGTGCGGTGGCCCGATGCTGGACTCTGGCCTACGGGGTGATGCTGGGGACGGAGTGGCCGGACCAAATACCCGGGCCATTCTCCACCCAGTATGGTCTACAGTCGCTGAGGGATACGCTGGCTTTGGATATTCCCAGCCAGGTGAGGCTGGACGCCCGGAATTTGGCGGAAGAAGGGGTGGCTGCGGTCAAGGAGCAGGTGTTTCCAGTGCACGGGTTGGGAGCCCCCTAGAGGACTCCCAATAAAAAATGCAACCTGTCACCAGATAGCGACGTTAATCGCCAAAGGTGTTCTGCCCCTGACTATCCTGCCAGAGTATTGGCAGTTAGTTGACTTGATGTTCCCGCTGGAGCAGTTCCTTGGCTTCGTCTCCGATATTGGCTTCGATGCAGTCCCTAAGGGTAGAGTAGATGGCCTTCTTGATGGCCTCCATCAACCAGGCTTCATAGTCAGGATCGTCGGGGTAGCTATTCTTCACGGCTACCGCCCGCTGCAGCAGACTAAGATAGAAGTATTGTAACGGGGTCAACGGGCGATCTATGCCGTCAATGGTCCCGGTATTTTGGCTTCCTGCCAACTCTTGGTCTGCGCTGTCTTGTTGCGCGCTCATTCTTTATCTCCAAGACTCCGCTGATAACACGCTACTACGGTAAAACCATATTATAGCAGACATTGGCCGAGGTCTATACAAGCAGAGGTCGAAATTCTGCTAGACCTCGCGGAACTGCCCTTCCACGGTGCCGCCTTCGTCATCGCCGGAGCCTGGCTCTCCGGTAGCTGACTCGTCCGGCGCTTCCTCGGGTCCGCCTGCGGCCTGGCTGTAGACCGCCTGGCCCACCCGCTGCATAACGTTGCTAAGTTCGGTCATCTCCGTCTGCATCTCCGCAACGTTGTTGGCGGCGATGGCGGCCTTCAGCGCCGTTATCTTGGCCTCCAACTCCGGTTTCAGGTCCTCGGGAATCTTGTCGGCGTTGTCCGCCATCATTGTTTCGGCGTTGTAGACCAGCGAGTCGGCCCGATTTCTCGTTTCGACCTCGGTGCGACGGCGCTGGTCCTCCTCCTCGTGGGACCTGGCGTCGTCGACCATCTGGCCGATCTCATCCTTGGACAGACCGGAACTGGGCTGGATGACAATCCTCTGCTCCTTGCCGGTGCCCTTGTCCTGGGCCGACACGCTGAGAATGCCGTTGGCGTCGATGTCAAAGGTCACGTCCACCTGGGGTATGCCCCGGGGGGCCGGCAGGATACCGTCCAGGATGAAACGTCCGATGGACTTGTTATCCGTTGCCATGGGCCTCTCACCCTGAAGGACGTGAATGTCCACGCTAGTCTGGCCGTCGGCAGCGGTGGTGAAGGTCTCTGTCTTCTTGGTAGGTATGGTGGTATTCCGCGAAATCAGGGTTGTCATCACGCTGCCCAGGGTCTCCAGGCCCAGGGTCAACGGGGTCACGTCCAGCAGTACGATGTTGCCCACTTCACCGGCCAACACCCCGGCTTGGATGGCTGCCCCCAAGGCGACCGCCTCGTCCGGGTTGACCGACCGGCTGGGGTCTTGGCCGAAAATACTCTTGACCTTTTCTTGCACGGAAGGCATTCGGCTCATGCCTCCCACCAGGATTATTTCGTCGATGGAGTTGTTGGATAGCCCGGCGTCGGTCACCGCCTGCCGGCAAGGCCCTTCAGTGCGGGTAATCAGGTCGGCCACCAACTGCTCCAGCCTGGCCCGGCTCAGGGTCTTTACCAAGTGTTGGGGGCCGCTGGCGTCGGCGGTGATGAAGGGTAGGTTAATCTCCGTCTCCAGGGTGCTGGAAAGCTCCACCTTGGCCCGCTCGGCAGCGTCGCGCAGTCGCTGCAACGCCATGCGGTCTTGGGCCAGGTCTATGCCAGTCTCTTGGCGGAACTCCTGTATCAGCCACTCCAGAATCTTCTGGTCAAAGTCGTCTCCGCCCAGGTAGGTGTCGCCGTTGGTGGACATTACCTCGAAAACGCCGTCCCCCATCTGAAGGATGGTGATGTCGAAGGTGCCGCCGCCCAGGTCGAACACGGCGATGGTGGCGTCCTTGTCCTGCTTGTCCAGCCCGTAGGCCAGGGATGAGGCAGTGGGCTCGTTGATGATGCGCAGGACCTCCAACCCGGCAATGGTGCCGGCGTCGGATGTTGCCTGGCGTTGGGCGTCGTTGAAGTACGCCGGGACTGTGATAACCGCCTGAGAGATTCTTTCTCCCAACTTGGCCTCGGCGTCCTGCCGGATCTTCTGCAACACCATCGAGGAAATTTGAGGGGGCGCGTAGGACTGCCCCGACATTTCCACATGGGCATCGCCGTTGGATGACTTGACTATTTTGTAGGGCAGGTTCCCCAGAGCCGTAGCGACCTCGGCGTCCTCAAACTTGCGGCCCATGAGCCGTTTTACCGAGAACACGGTGTTTTCTGGGTTGGTTACGGCCTGGCGTTTGGCCGTCTGCCCCACGTACCTCTCGCCGCTGCGGGCATTTACGGCCACTACGGAAGGGGTCAGACGCCCGCCTTCTGCATTTTCTACAATTATAGGTTCCCCGGCCTCGATGACCGCGGCCACCGAGTTGGTTGTACCCAAATCTATGCCCAGGACTTTAGCCATGATTAATACTCCTTGCGCTTGAGTTGCTTAACTTAAACTGCTTAATTGGAAATGCTGTCGGTCTCTCGCGATTCCCGGGCCACCACCACCTGGGCCGGTTGAATTACCCGGTCGTGAAGCCGGTAGCCGTTGCGCACCACTTCCACGATGTAACCTGGGGGGTATTCACTAGAAGCCGTGGTGCCCAGGGCTTCGTGCTGCAGGGGGTCGAAAATCTCCCCCACCGCTTCTATCTTGACCACGCCCTCGGATTCCAGGAGGCCGGCCATCTTGCGCTGAATCAGCTTCACGCCTTCCCACCAGGAGTCGGAGGAGCTGTTCTCCTCGGCATGACCGATAGCCAGGTCCAGCTCATCTATCACCGGTAAAAACTTGATTATGAGACGGCTATTGGAATATTGCTGGAGGGAAATGCGGTCTTCATCGGCCCGTCGGCGGTAGTTGATGAGCTCCGCCTGGGCGCGTTGGGCGTTGTCCCGGTTTTCCTCCACCATTTTCTGGGACTCTTCCAAGGACTGCCGGAGGGCGGCCACCTGGTCTTCCAAGGGTAGGCCCTCATATTGTTCTCTCAGCAGTTCTTCCACGGACTTCTGAACGTCCGGGTTCCTGTCGTCGTGCTCGTCAGTCATTTATCCTTGCCTGCTGTTAGCTATTACTCTGCTAAGGGTAGGTTCAGCTTACGAAAAAGCTGTTGGACCTCGTTTTTGATGGCCTCCCGTAAAGGGGTGCCTTGCGCCGCTCGTCCAAGGCGTTGCTCCATGTTAATCAGGCCGTCCACCAGGGTCAAGGCGAATTCCACGCCCGCCAGGTTCAGCCCCAGGTTCTCCATCAAATGCCGGATTAGAAAAACTTTACGGATGTCTTCCAGGGAGTACAGCCGCAGCATTCCCATGGTACGCACCGGATTTATCAGCCCCAGGCGCTCGTATTTGCGAAGGGTCTGGGGGTGCATCTCCAGGATTCGGGCGGCCACGCTGATGACGTATACGCCTTCCAACTCTAGGTCATTGGCCTTGGACTGGCTGGCCCTTGCGTCGGGTTCTGGGCTCGATGGGGCCCGTTCTATGTCGGCGTTCTGAGGCCAAAGCGGAGGCAACTTCTCCTGCTGTTCCCTGGTTCTGGGTCGGGAACGGTCACGCATATCCCGCCTCTCTCACAGATTGGTATTGATTACGAGTAATATAATAATACTTGACACAAGGCATGTCAATGTTTATTATATTCAACATATTAGCAATCGCTACACTTTAAGGTGCATGGAAATTGCCTCCCATGAATTTGAAGGAGGTGGCAGGAGATGATTAATTTTAAGGCGTGCCCCAAGTGCGGTGGAGACTTGAGCTTGACCGAGGACATGTACGGCCGGTACTGGAACTGCCTCCAGTGCGGCCTGATTAGAGATGTCGTCGAACAGCCGCTGCCGCAGCGATTGCCGGTCCCCGTGGTGGAGCAGGAGCGGAGGGCAGCCTAGTCGTTTCAGTTGGCGCTTGGGCCCGGCAGTGGGGACTGGGCTCCTACGCGTCGACCTGCCCCGGTGTATCGACGCCGGGGCAGGTCTTATTTTCGTAAGGCTGATATGGCGCTTCGGAGCGGTTGGCGGCCCGCCTCCTTCTGGGTAGGACTGTTATCGGCTCAGTTCGGGCCAGAACCTTTCTTCCTTCCACGGGTCGGCGTTGTTGTTGTAGCCCCGCTGCTCCCAGAATCCCGGAGCGTCTTCAGCCATCAACTCAATACCGTTGACCCATTTGGCGCTCTTCCAAGCGTAACGGCTGGGAACTATGAGACGGGTGGGCCAACCGTGGTCCATGCCCAACTCTTCGCCGTTCTGCTTGTGGACCACCAATCCCTCTTCCAAACCCACTTCCAAGGGCAGGTTGGTAGTATAACCGCCGTAGCAGTGGGCCATAAGGAACTTGGCTTCCGGCTTGGCCCCGGCCAGCTTCACCAGGTTCGCCACGGGCACGCCTTCCCAGGTGTTGTCCAGGGAACTCCACTGGGTAACGCAGTGGAAGTCTGCCGTTACTGTAACCCAGTCCAAGTTGGTAAACTGCGTCCAGTCCAGCACTATCTCCCGCTCCACCAGGCCAAAGATGCGAATCTTCCAGGTGGCCAGGTCAACCTGGGGAGTGGAGCCATAGGTGAGAACCGGGAATTTCTTGCTGAGGAACTGCCCCGGGGGGACGCGGTCTCCCCGGCCCTGGTCGGGGGCAGTCTTGACTTGGTCGGGCCTTTTCAAACCGAATTCAGGTTGCAACTCTCAACACCCTTCTATAATCGGTCTAGTTATCCTAGAATGACTTTCCGACCATGTTATCCTGCTGGGGCAGGGGTGTCAAACCGGCTGATTCTGATTGTGACGTGTCCCGTTTTTGGTCGGCGTGGGCGGTTGCAGCGGCAAATTCGTCCCAGCAAAAATTGCCAAAACCCGGAGGAGGAATAATCATGGCCTACGCCAGGGGTAGGATCGAAAACGCAGTGGGGACTGGAGTAAGCGGTTACGCCGGTGATGGCGGACCGGCCAGCCTGGCAGTCCTGGGCGAACCCTTCATGTGCGCCTTCGATGTCCAAGGGAACCTGTATGTCTCGGATGGGCGCAACCATACCGTGCGCCGGGTGGACCAGAGTTCTGCCACCATTGTCACGGTGGCGGGGAACGGCTCCGAGGGTTACTCCGGCGACGGAGGCCCGGCAACCCAGGCCACGTTCAACCAGCTCTATTCCCTACAGGTGGATGCCAACGGCGACATACATATTGTTGACCGGCTCAATGCCGTCATTCGCAAGGTGGATGCCAGCACCGGCATAGTCACCACCGTGGCCGGGACGGGAGAGCAGGGTTACGGGGGCGACGGCGGCCCCGCGACCCAGGCCCAATTCCGCGAACCCAACGACTGCTTCCTGGACGGAAAGGGCGGGTTGCTCATTGCCGACATCCAGGACCAGCGCATCCGCCGACTGGACCTGTCCAGCGGAATCATCACCACCTTTGCCGGCAACAGCGAAAAGGTAAGGGGCGGCGACGGCCTACCAGCCACCGAGGCCTCAATTCTCGGCGCCCGAGCGGTGTGCATGGACTCCAAGGGGAACACCTACATCGCCGAGCGGGAAGGCAACGGTGTACGCAAGGTGGACGCCAATGGAATCATGTCTACCTTCGCGGGCACCGGCGAGCGCGGTTACACCGGCGATGGCGGCCCGGCGTTGACTGCTACCTGGGGCGCGCCCAAGGCAATCCGCTGTGACAGCCAGGACAACGTGATCGTGGTGGATACGGAAAACCACGCCATCCGGCGTATCGACGCCAGCACCGGCATTGTCACCACCATCGCCGGAGGACACCAGGGCGACGACGGGGACGGCGGCAACGCTACCGATGCCGGCCTATTCCGCCCCCACGGCTGCGACATCGACGCCCAGGGAAACCTGTTCATCGCCGACAGCAGCAACTCACGGGTGCGCGTTGTGGGAATGGCCTAAGCCTGTGGGCAGGGGTACGCGTCGCTGGAGTAGCTAGACGCCGAGCTATCAACCGGCGCTTTCCCGTAATCTCGACCGGAACTCTGGGGGGATCTGCCTCAACCGCCGTCGGAAGGTGGTATCTCCCCTATCCCGGACCCTTTGGGCGGCTTCCAGAATTAACTCCACGCCGCCAACGAAATCGTCCTGGTGGATGTATTCCGCCTCGATGCGGTCGTTGGGAGCCCCGTTGTGGTAGTTCCCCAGGGGAAAGGCGATGCCCGTTGTGGGGTATCCGTACAGGGCGAAGGCGCTAGCCTCGCAGGTGCCGCCGCTCATGAGTTGGCGCTGCACCCGGAACCCTTCGGGACGCGCCTGCAGGGTCTCCCGGGCCCGTATCAGGGCCGCCTCCGCGTCGGCATTGAAGGTATAGCCAGCGTCCCCCACCCGGATGACCGGCCCGCCGCCGATCTCCGCCCCGGGCAGAGTGCGGCTCGATTCCAGGGATACCACCAGGGTCTCAGCGGGTAGGGTGCCCGCTTCAGCCAGCAACCGGGCTCCCACCAATCCCACTTCCTCGGCCCTGGTAAAAATGCCGTAGACATCGCCGGGAGGTGATTGAGTGGTGAGGAACGACAGGGCCGCCAGAATACTGCCGCATCCGGCCAGGTCATCCAGGGCCCGCATCCGGATGTACTCCCCATCCAGTTCAAAGTCCACCAGGTCAAAAACCACCGGACGGGGAAATGGCGCATCCGAAAGCCGCGACGGGTCGTCCAGCTTGATGAGGGTGCGTCGGTCATTCTCAGCACCGTAGGGGCCAGCGGTGGCGGCTCCCGTTCGTCCTCCATCGGGCAGGAGCACCTGCAATGGGACTCCCTCGACAAAGCTGGCAGCCGGTACCCCTCCCAGGGCGGTGGCGACCAAAAAGTCCCCGTCCCAGGCAGTCGCCTCAAAGCCGGGGTGGTCCATGTGTGCCATAAACGCTATCGGCGGCACGCTGGCTGCCGTCGAAGCGCCAGACACTTTGGCGATGATGTTGCCGTAGTCGTCGGACTGGAAGCCCAGGCCCGATTGGCTGAGGATGGACTTGACGACGGAAGCTACTCCGTCCTCGGAAAAGGAGGTGGCGGGCTGGCCTCCCAAGCGGGCCAGAATGTCCAGGGCGTGCTGTCGCAGATTCTCCATTTGGTTCAACCCCCGGATAGGTTGGCCCGATTATAGCAAGGCGCAGCGCGTGCCGGTAGGCCAGGGTCTTCCGATTTTCCGAGTAGAGGCAAGTCTGTCCTGTCGGACACAATGCCATCCCCCACCGTCATTCCGGCGGAGGCCGGAATCCAGGGGTGAAGGGCTTTTGCCGGCCCGGGGCTGTAGACCCTTCGTACCGCTCAAGGTGACAAAGGTGACAATCGAAAGACCCTGTGTAATGGATGGGCTTCCGGGAAGGGCTCTGGAGCAGGGGCGTAGTCCGGCCAGCCGGCTCGTGCTCCCGGCGCCGGGCCAGGGCCGTCGCCTGCTTCCTTCGCCGTAGCCCGCCCATCCCGGTGGTGGTATACTGCGTCGCTAGGTAGTTCTTGCCAGTATTGGAGCGCAGTCGGTGCCGCATCGGTGCCGATGCGTCCACCGGTAGGGTTTAGCCGGTAGAGTTTAGGAGGTAACAATGCTGCCACGTTTCCGGGTCAATGTCGATGACGCCACTATGGTTTCGGGAGACGCCCTCAAGGCCACCACCGCCGCCGTCTTTGAAAAAATGGGGGTGCCCCCGGAAGACGCTCAACTGGGCGCCGATGTGCTGGTGCTGGCCGACCTGCGGGGAGTGGATAGCCACGGCGTGTCCAACATGCTGCGTAGCTACGTTGGCGGCTACACCAGCGGTCAAATAAATCCTCGCCCCCAGCTAAAGACTGTTCGGGAAACTCCCAGCACGGCTAACATCGACTCCGACCGAGGGTTGGGGATTATAACCACCCCCAAGGCAATGGAAATCGCCATCAGGAAGGCTCGGGAAGTGGGCGTGGGCATGGTTACCATCGGCAACGCGCGCCACCTGGGCATGGCCTCTTACCACGCCATGATGGCGCTGGAGCACGACATGATTGGCGTCTGCATGACCAGTTGCCCCCCCTCGGTGTTGCCCACCTTTGGGGCCGAGCCCCGCCTGGGCACCAACCCCATTGCGGTGGCCGTACCGGCGGGCATGGAGCCGCCCTTTGTCTTTGATGCGGCTACCAGCACCGTCGCCGCCAACAAGATTGGCATTGCCCGTCGTCTGGGCGTGCAGTTGGAAGCGGGCTGGCTGGCCGACGAAGAGGGCACTCCCATCATGGAAGAAATCGACCCACCGGAAAAGTATACGCTGCTAACCCTGGGCAGCACCCGGGAGTTGGGGTCTCACAAGGGTTACGGCCTCTCCTGTGTGGTTGACATTCTCGCCGGGGTGCTCACCGGATTCGGCTACGGCGCTGTGCCGGGCCGACCCAACTTCGGCCACTACGTTGCCGCCTACAACATTGCTGGATTTGACGACCCGGACCACTTCAAGAGCGAAATGGACCAGTGGCTGCAAATGATGAAGAGCACCAAGCCAGCCCCGGGCCACGATCGGGTGTTGGTTGCGGGCCAGCCCGAGGCGGAGATGGAAGTAATCCGTCGGGCGGAGGGCGTACCCCTGCACCCGGAGGTGGTGGAGTGGTTCCACGACACCTGCGGCGAACTCGGCATAAGCTGCGCCTTCTAAATCATGGCCTCTGAGAATAGGTCTATCGAGCCGGTGGGAGGGCCGGGGCAATTGGTGCCTGACGCAGGCAAATGGATTCTGAACGTTGTGACCGTTGATGGAGCCAGGACCACCCATCAGTACGATGTGCCAGGCAACCAATTGCAGGCGGCCAGGCTGATACGCGACGTGAGCGAGCGCATAATGCAGGGTTTCAGCGGAAGGCGAAGCGTACTCAGGCTGGATTATCCCCTGGTCACCTACAACCCGGACCACATCGTCCGCATCGAATTTGGGGCATTCACCCCGGAACAGTGGGCCAAGGCCTTGGAGGATGCCAAGAGGCGCGCCATTGGATTTCGGACTTCCTAGACTTCGATGGATCCCTTGTCGGAGGACAAAAGCCTGACTTCTTCAGAACCATAGGCAGGTAATGGTATCGACGATACCGTTTATGGGTAGAATACGCTGGCGCAGAATTCCGACCAAGTCTTCATGGGTGTCGGCTTCCAACTCCACCACAATGTCGTAGGGGCCCAGTACCTCCCGCACGAGGATGCCCCGCAGGCCATTCAGGCGTTCCACCACCTCCCGGGTCTTGGGTGGTTCTGTATTAATGAGTATGTATGCGTTAGCTGCCATTCCTCACCCCGCGGATTGGTTTGTTATATCCATAATTTCCATGCGCTCCGGGTAGGTCCAATCTTCCCCTGGGCGCCATGCCGTCAAGCCAACTCCTAGTCCTTCAGCGCCGGAATCACTTCTTTGCCGAACAGTTCCAGCGAGCGCATGGTGTCCTGGTGGGACAATTGCCCGCCCTGGGCTTCCAGCAGCAGCGCTCCTACACCCAGCCGGTCCTTGATGTACCGCAGCTTCTCGATCACCGTGTCCGGGCTCCCCACCACCAGGTGGTACCGGTCCTGCAATTCCTGGTAGGATAGCTCGTTCAGCGGGGTGGGGCGGCGCTGGGCCACCGCGTTGACCCCGGCCCGGGACATGTACCCCGGCGGCGACCAGTATTCGCGGGGACCGCGCAGGGGATAGTTCATCCGCCAAAGGAAGGCTTTGCCGGCTTCCTGGGCCTTTTCGTCGGTGTCGTTGACGTGGCAGCAAATCATGAAGGCGAAGTTGTCTGGCCCGGCTTCCCACCCGTCCTCCGCAGCGTATTCCCGGTAGCGTTGGAACAGCCCCTCGGCTACCTCCAAAGGCGTGAGGAAAGCTGCGTAGGTGTACCTGTGGCGGGCCGTCCACTCCACGGTTTCCGGGCTGCCGGTGCCGGGTACCCAGATGGGGGGATGGGGCTTCTGGAGGGGCAGCATCCAGGGGTTGACCGCCCGGTAGTGGTAGTGCTTTCCCTCCCAGCGGAAGGGACCGGGGGTGGTCCAGGTCTTGATTACCAGGTCGTGGCACTCCTCGAACCGCTCCCGGTTGTACACCGGGTTGGTATTGTTGGCCCAGCTTTCGATGCCGATGCCCCGCACGAAGCCGGAAAGAATCCTGCCGCCGGAAATAACGTCCAACATGGCGATTTCTTCGGCCAGCCGTACCGGGTTATCCGAAGTGGGCAGCATGTTCCCTAACATGAGTATCTTGGCCCGGGAGGTGGTACGGGCCAGGATGCCCCCGGTGATGTTAACCTCCACGTCCATGCAGGAAGGCGTGTTGTGGTGCTCGTTAATCATCAACCCGTCGAAGCCCACCTCCTCAGCGTACTGGTACTCGTCCAGGTAACGCTTGAACAGGTCATGGGCCTTACTGGGGTCGAAGTAGGTGTTCGGGAAGGTGAGACGCATGGAGGGGTATTTCTCCGCCTCCGACTCGGGAAACTCGGCGTAGGGGAACTCGGTGAAATAGAAGACTTCCATTACGTTGCTCCGTCGTGACCGGGAGATATTACCCCGTTAGGCCAAGAAGTCCAAAGCCGTCTTGACGAACTCGTCGGGCTTCTCCATTTGCGGCGCGTGGCCGCAGTTGTCGATTACCACCAGGTCGGAACCCGGGATGGCTTGCTGGTAAAGCTCGCCGCACTCCAGGGGAACGATACGGTCTTCCCGGCCCCAGACGATGCGGGTGGGGCATTTGGCGCGTCCCAGGAGGGAGGGTAGCCTGGGGTCGTACATGTAGGGTTTCCAGCACAGCCGGACCGCCATTTCCCGGTCCCGCTCAGCCTGGTCCTGCTGCTGGGGCGTTGGCAGTTGGCCGAATACCTGGTCGTACTCCGGGGCCTGTTGGGGGTCGTGGAACATCAGCTCCGTCACCTGGGCCGGGCTGATGATGAAAATGTCGGCAATCTCCGACTGTTCCGGTTTGATCCCCACTGCGTCCACCAGCATCAGCTTGCTGAAGGAGTGGCGGCTCATGGCAACCATCTCTGATGCCAGCCAGCCGCCCATGGAAAACCCGATGGCTCGCACGCCTTCCAGCCCCTCTTGTTCCTGGAACCAAGTGTAGAAACATGCCAGGTCCTGGACGCTCTCGACCCACTCGGGCCGGTCGGAAGTGCCGAAGCCGGGGTGGGACGGCAGGTACACGGTGTACTGGTCCGAAAGCTCCTGGACGTAGCGGAGCCATCCCCGGCTGCCGCCGGCCCCGTGGAGAATCAGCAGCGGGTCCCCGGAGCCTCCCTTGAGCACTTGGAGCTTGGAGCCGCCAACATCCACGAACTCTTCGGTGAAATCAGATGCCATAGTCAAACTCTCCTTATCCCATTAGATGCCCTGCCGGCGACGGGCGCGCCTCAACCTCAGTCAGTAGGACTACCCGAGATCGCCCCTCGCAGGGCGCCACTGTTTATCTAAACGTATGTCCCAGGGAGGGCAGGCACTCGGGGCAACCAATCTGAGAGTGACTTACCCGGGGCAAGATCTGGTCTTAGTTGGCCTGGGCCGCCTTCTGGAACGGGTCGGTCAACTCCAGTTCCTCGCCGATTTCCCGCAGGGCTGGCAGGACTTCCTGGCCCATCAACTCCAGGCAGCGCATGGTATCCGGGTGGCTGATGTCTCCGTCGTTAGTCCACACCGCCAAGATGCCAGGGCGCATGTAGCTCAACACTTCCCGGAGCTGCTGCACGACCGTTTCCGGGCTCCCGATAATCCAGCGCTTGGAGTCCAGGATGGCATCGTAATGGGCGCCGTCCAAGCCGCCGACGCGGAAGGGGTCGCTGCGGATCTGCTCGCGCAATCGCAGGAACCGTGGATCGTCGCTGCGGCTGCCGTAGCCTACCGGAGAGGCGTAGTCCCGGGGCAGAGGGATACGGCCCACGCCGATGTTGCCCACCATGTAACCCTTGCCCACGTCGTAGGCCTTCTCGTCGGTATCTTGGACGTGAATGCGAACCAGGTAGCCGAAATTCTCCGGCCCGGGCTCGTAGCCGTGCTCTCGGGCGGTCTCGGAGTAGATGGACTTCATGTCTTCGGTGCCCTGGGGGTCGGTTTCCAGGAAGATATAGGGATAGTTGCGCTCGGCGCACCACACCAGGGTCTCGGGACTACCCGTGCCGGGAATCCAGATGGGCGGATGGGGCTTCTGTAGGGGCACCTGGAAGGGGTTGACCACCCGGAACTGGTAATGCTTGCCCTCCCAGCGGAAGGGGCCGGGGGTAGTCCAGGTCTTGACCACCAGGTCGTGGGCCTCTTCAAATCGTTCCCGGTTGTGCAGCGGGTTGGTATTGGTGGCCAGGCTCTCGACGCCAGTGCCGCGCACGAAGCCGGAAACCAGGCGGCCACCGGAAATCATGTCTATCTCCGCCAACTCTTCGGCCAAGCGAATTGGGTTATCGAAAATGGGAAGGGGATTGCCCAGCAGGACGATTTTGGGTTTCTTGGTAACCCGGGCCAGGATGGCGGCTTCCAGGTTCATGGTGGCGCCCATGCAGGTGGGGGTATTATGGTGCTCGTTGAGCATCAGGCCGTCGAAGCCGACCTCTTCGGAATACTCGTACTCGTCCAGGTACATGTTGTAGAGAGTGGACGCCACGGCCGGGTCGAAGTGAGAATTGGAGAAGGTGAGCCGCACGGCTTCATTGGGGCTGTTGCGGACATCCTCCTCGGTGTAGTTGGTGTAGGCCCGTTCGGTGAACCGCATCAAGAACATGGGAACCTCCAGATTATTAGGATTCGCCAGTCCAATGTGCATTGAGAGAATGGACTGGCTACTTTATGGCTAGGTGGGTGTCAACTGCTACCAAGCTGTCACCATCACTACTCCTCATTGTTGCGGGTTGTTTCGGGAATAAAGGAACGCTCGACTGGGTTAGGGCTTGGGCTAGGTTCCCAAGAACAGCTTAACAGCGATGGCAACCAGGGCCGCTACAATGGTAGCGCCCACGCCCAGCAAGGCGAGTGTCAGCCGGTCGAGCCTGGCCTCGATGCGGTCCAGCCGGGCATTCGTCTGTTCCTGGTTGCCCTCCAGCCTTCCGGTACTGCGAAATATGTCTGGCAACGTTTCCGTAGTCACTATCTACTCCGAACGTAGCATACTGCGTCATCGCCCATGCCCTAGCGCCCATATCCCGGTTTCCGCGCTACGCCGGAATCCAAACCGGGCACTAGGGCAGTTTAGCGCAGATATGGCAGTACATCAATTGCATCGTCAATGCGCGGGAATGGTGACGGGCAGCAGAAGTCGCTATGGGCATCTGGTTCAAAGGTCGGCGAACTCCGAAAAGTAGTTTTCGTCCAGCTTCTTCAACTCGTAGGTGAACTCGGTAACGACGCCGACGCCGTGCTCAATCATCAGCCGGGCCAATTCCTCTCCACCAATCAGCCGGATAAACTTGCTGCCCGCCGATATGGTCTCGGCGGTGCGTTGCGCCGACGCGCTGAAGTTGGACGTGGTGATAAACACTCCCTTGGATGCGCCTTTGGCGTCCAGGCTGCCGGAGAAGTTGCGGATTTCCGGTTCGCCAACCTGACCCGGCCCACCGCTTGGCCTGAAGGTAGACCTTTTCCAACCCCAGCGGGTCTTGGTTGATTACGCCGTCAATCCCGCCGTCGCCGCTGCCCCCAACGGCCTGGCCCGTGCCGTAGCCCATCTTTACTAGCAAATCAATCACCAGTGCCTCAAAGCGCTCGGGGGAAATGTCTCCGATGTTTTCGAGCAGTTGTCGGGTCAAATTACTTTGCAACTGCCGGAAACCGTTTTCCATCAATTCATCGGGCCCGACGTCCAAAGCACCCAGGGCAGATATGTCTCTTGTTTGTGAGACAGCATTCGATACACCAAGCCGCCCACTGTTGCTTGGCCGCGATCGTGTGTCGTCTGCAAGCTCCTTTAGTTGTGCGATAGAAATCGGACCCGGATTCTCAGCGAGGAAATCTCTCCCCTGCGTGGTGATGTTCCACATCCCTCTGGCGACTCGGTTTAACAGGCCGGCGTTTTTCAGATACAACTCCGCGTAGCTAACATTGGTGTTGAGCCTGACTGCTCCTGACGAAGTCCGCTCGCGTTGGTCCTCGTTACTAAGGTTGAGCTGGTCGATCACTGCATTCATTATCTGGCGATGCGAAATCGCACCGTTTGCGTCGGAGAGGATTTCCAGCACCGGCCGATGCAAATCGGACTGTCTCGGTACAGCCATCTTTACACCTCAGCTGCTGCCCCCTTGAAATGCGGCATCACTTCCTTGGCGAACCGGGTCATCTGCTCCCGGAACTGCCCTACAGTCGCCCCCATGGGGAAGGCCAACATTACCTGTTCCAGTCCCGGGTACTTATCCTCGACCTCCTTCAGGTAGGTGATGGTCTCCTCGGGCGATCCGGCAAACCAGGCCCGCTTCTCGATGACCTCGCGGAAATTGGTGCCGGCGGCGATGTGCCGCGCCGCCCCGCCGGGGCCGGTGGACTCCATGTGCTCGTCGCTATAGCGCAACATTCCCAGGGGGGCGGCGAATTTTACGTGCTCCTCAAATAGGGGTTCCAGCACTCGCTCGGCCCGCTGCCGGTTGTCGTCGATGTAGCACCACAAGCCCAGGCCCAGATTCTCACCCAGTTCCAACTGCTGACCCTGACGGGCGTAAGCTGCTTGGTAACGGCTTACCCAGTCATCCACGTACTCCTCGCCGGTGCCCAGGATGATTCCCTTGATGCCCCACTTCGCCATGAAGTTCAGGGCCCGGTCCGTGCCGCTGACGATGGGTTGCCAGGTCTCCACCGGCAGGTGGGCCGGTCGGGGTACCAGGGTAAGCTCCTTTAGCTGGTAGCCCCGGTAGGGAATGTCCGGCGGGAGGGTGTAGTGTTTGCCCTGGTGGCTGAAAGCATCCTGGTTGAAGGCCTTCATTATGATTTCGAACTGCTCTTCAAAAAGCTCCCGGTTGGCGTCGCCGTCAATCATCGGCGCCCCGAAGGTCTCCACCTCCCGGGTGTGGTAACCCCGGCCCACGCCAAAGATGACCCGGCCCCCGGTGAGAACATCCACCATCGCGAAGTCTTCGGCCAGCCTGATTGGGTGCCACATGGGCAGGACGTTGAAACCGCAGCCGAACTTCAGCCGCTTGGTGTGCTGGGCCAGGTATTGGCTGAGAATGAGCAGATTGGGGATGCACTCGTAGCCTTCCCGCTGGAAATGGTGCTCCGCCATCCAGAGCACGTCGTAGCCCAGGTCTTCCAGCAGAATGGCCGCTTCCTTGGCGATGTCGAAGGCTTGAATCAGCCGGTCGTTGGAGTACCAGCGGTCGTCATGGGGCGTACCGGCAAAGCCGATGGCCTCCCCTTCCAGAACGTGCCCGGCGTAAAGCGCCGAAAAAGACTTAATCATGCTTCCTCCTTCTGTCGCTAGCGAGGTAACCGATCATCCGGTGATGGGGTTGCGAAGGCGGTCGGCGGCGGTGGTTTCCTGTTCGATCCCCCATTATGCTACCATTAAAGGGTAATGGTGAATGCGCCATAACAACCCAGGAATGAGTTGGCCGCTCTCCTCCGGGGGGTGGGCCTTGAGTAACCGGAAAGGGTAACTCGGACGGGCGAAGCCCAATGCGTCGGTTGGGCGGCTGCCCCGCCCAAACCATTGAATACCGACGAAATGCCCAATCCAGGAGTCAAACGCGTGGGGGCCAGCGGGCTGTCCGCAGCTATTGGCGGTAGAGGCCATTATAACTGGCTGACAGAGCCATTGTACCCCCAAGAAAGTCATAATCAGTTGACAGTCGGCCAATCTGGTGTTGGTTCTCCCCAACTTCCCACGCCAGTCTTTCCCCTTTTCCCATCCCGGGGAGTACAACGCCCAGAGGCCAGGCTCAAATCGTAGGATAGGTGGATATGTCCAAAATCTTGATAACCGACCCCATCGCCCAGGAAGGGATAGACTTGCTGGTTTCCCAGGCCGAGGTGGATGTCAAGCATGGCCTCAGCCCCTCGGAACTCATTGAACTAATCGGGGGATATGATGCCCTGGTGGTCCGCAGCGAGACCAAAGTAACGCCTGAGGTGATACAGGCCGGGCAGCAGTTGAAGGTAGTGGGCCGAGCGGGCATCGGCGTGGACAACATAAGCCTGGACGCCGCCACCAAGGCCGGTGTGGCCGTGGTCAACGCCCCCATCGGCAATACGGTGGCGGCTGCCGAACATACGGTGGCCCTCATACTGGCCCTGGCCCGGAATGTACCCCAGGCCTACCAGTCGATGAAAGAAGGCCAGTGGCGTCGCAGCGCTTTTATGGGAATTGAGGTGCGCAGCAAGACTCTGGGCATTGTGGGTCTGGGACGGGTGGGAACTGAGGTGGCCCGCCGGGCCAGGAGCTTCGGTATGCGGTTGGTGGCCTACGACCCCTTTGTGTCCCCGGACCACGCGGCCCGTTTGGGCGCGGAGCTAATGTCCCTGGAGGACGTGCTGGGCCAGTCTGACTTCGTCACGTTGCACACGCCCCTGACCCCGGCCACTACCAAGCTGGTGGGGGAACGCGAGCTGGCGCTGATGAAACCCGGCTCCCGGTTGATCAACGTCGCTCGGGGCGAGTTGATTGACGAGGACGCCCTGCTGGCGGCCCTGGAGTCGGACAAACTGTCAGGGGCCGCCCTGGACGTGTTCACCCACGAGCCCCCTGGCGAGACTCCCCTGGTGATGCATCCCCAGGTGTTGGCCACGCCTCATCTGGGGGCGTCAACCCAGGAGGCCCAGCGAGAAGTCGCTATCGAGGCCGCCGAGCAGGTGCTGGCGGTGTTGGAGGGGAAACCGGCGCGCAACACCATCAACGCCCCCTTCGTTCCCCAGGAAGTCCACGACATACTGGCCCCCTATATTCCGGTGGCGATGCTGGTGGGCAAACTGCTCACCCACATGGCCGACGGGCAGTTTGTCGGCATTACCATCACCTACGAGGGAGAAATTGCCGCCCACGACGCGGCGATTCTGAAGTCGGCGGTCCTGGCCGGCCTCCTGACTCCGGTGAGCAGCGAGCAGGTGAACCTGATTAATGCTCCGGCCCTGGCCCAACAGCGGGGACTGAGGGTGAGCGAGCATAAGCACTCGGAAGCGCCGGAGTACGCCAGCCTCATCACCGTGGCCCTCAACACCACCCGGTCCGAGGTGACCCTGACGGGCACCTCCCTGCGGAACGAACCCCACCTGGTGAAGGTCAACGAGTACTGGTTGGACGTGGCCCCTTCGGTGCCCTACCTGCTGTTCGTGGACAACCGGGACCAACCCGGCTCCATCGGCGCGGTGGGGACTCTGGCGGGCAAGCACAACATCAACATCAGTTTCATGGAAGTGGGACGCCTGAGCCCCCGGGGCATGGCCATGATGGTGCTGGGGCTGGATGATCCCGTGCCTCCTCCGGTTCTGGAAGAAATTAAGGCGCTGTCGCACATTCAGGACGCCCGGCTGGTGAAACTCTAGGGGCGTTGGTCTTGGGGGCGCCGCCGCCCAGAGTTCTGCCGATTTTCTTCTACGGTTTCACCTATGGGGAGTGCTTACCCACCCGGCCCGGGAAAGCCGGGTCTTAGCTGCTTGGGGACAGGCTCGTAGGGTACTGGGGCACGAGTAAATTACCTCCTACCTGGAGCATTTGGCGGGGCCGCCGGTCATTTGACAAAAGCCTAGAGTCCTGCCATATTGCCGTCAGGACGACGATATTAGGAGTTGTTTGGTTATTGGGCTCTTAATTGGGACGCCAAATGTTAATTCGATGGAGTGTGGCGGTCGAAGGTATTTTCGCCGGTCCACACAGGAGGACAAAGAAATTGGCTGACAGGATTGTATTCATGGGACCGGGCGCCGTGGGCAGCTACGTGGGCGCCTACCTGGTAAAAAATGGCGAGGACGTAACTTTTATTGACATGTGGCCCGAGCATGTGGAAACCATGCGCCGTCAGGGTCTGCGGGCCAGCGGAAGCCAGGGGGACTTCACCGTACCGGTCAACGCCATGCACCTGACCGATGCGCAGAACATCACCGAACCCTTCGACTACGCCTTCGTAACCATGAAGTCCTACGATACCGAGTGGGCCACCCACTTCATCAGACGGTACGTGAAGCCCGATGGATGCTTCATCTCGTTGCAGAACTGTTGGAACGACCCGACCATTGCCGGTATCGTCGGCGAGGACCGCGAACTGGGCTGCATCGCCTCCCATATCGAGGTTGCTCTCTGGGAACCCGGTCACGTCAACCGAGGCGGGGAGCCGGGGCGCGACCACGGCCACGTGGTCTTCCGGGTAGGCGAGTTCAACGGTCAGATTACTCCCCGGTCGGAGGCCCTGGCCCAGAAGCTGGATGTCATCGACGCCGCCTACGCCACCGACAACCTTTGGGGCGAGCGTTGGGGTAAGCTCTGCCAGAACGGTATGGGCAATGCCATCTCCGCCATGTCCGCCCTTGGTTCCCAGGACATGGCCCAGGACCCCCGTTGCCGTCTCATCCGCATCCAACTGGCCAAGGAAGGGGCCCAGGTGGGCTTGGCCCAGGGGATGAATGTGGTGGACATTAGCGGCAAGCCCGCGTCTATGTGGGCGGAAGCGGATAAAGGGGATGTCTTTGAGGAGTTGGACGATTTCCTGTCTTCCCGAGGCGGCGGCGTGAACTGGTTGGCTTCCATGGCCCAGGATGTCAAGAAGGGCCGGCATTCCGAGGTCGATTTTATGAACGGCTTGATATGCCAGAAGGGTAGGGAGGCGGGCATACCAACCCCCTTCCACGACGCCATCGTAGAGTCCATGCACGGCATCGACGATGGCTCCCTGAAGCCGGGAGCGGACAACGTGGACCGCATCATGCGGTCGGTGGGCCGCTAGTCCGCTTGGCGTCCCACCCGCGGGGACTCGTCGGCGCTTACAAGAAACACGCAAGGACCGCTGGCCGGCGGTCCTTGCTCTTTATGGGAACCCGGGGCGGGGCACGACCAAGGCGTGGTATATAATAGAGACCAACGAGAGTGGACTGGACATTTTACCGGGAGACCATAATCCAGGAGATGGGCTGATGTTTATACAGGTAGAGCCGGCGGGATTCTTCATGTACACGGTCAGGTTAATCTTTGACCTGGAGAACCTGAACCCAGAAGACCAACAGGTGCGGGACTACATGGTGGAGCACGAATTGGAGCCCAAGTACCAGTGGTCGGCGGAAATGGACGGAAGCCAGTGCGAGTTCATGCAGTTCGGCGGCTGCTATCTTGGTCGTCATCTGGAGAGCATCGGCCAGATTCAGCGGCGGGTGGTAGAGTTGGAGTTGCTTACCGCCGAGGTGGAGACTCACCTGAAGGAGCTGGCCTCCGAGGAGGCTGGCGCCAACCAGGATAAGCGTGAGGCTACCCTGGCGGCCTTAGTGGAGGAATTCCACGTGGAGTCTTCCTTCCAGGCCAACGAGCAGGGAGAACTCACCGCAATCCTGGACGGGAATGAGGTGCGGGAAAGCGCCAAGCGGCTGTTCGCTGCCCCGTAGAAACTGGAGCGTCGCATTGAGGCGGCGGAGGGAGAGGCCGACGAGCTACCGGGCCGCTGCCCTGATTCGGTATGAAGGGCGCTGGAGCGGGCGATGGGAATCGAACCCACGTGGCTAGCTTGGAAGGCTAGAGCTCTACCACTGAGCTACGCCCGCTTGGTGTGAATGCCGGGTACCCCATTATAGTGGCCGGGAGGTTTCTCCGCCAGATGCCAACGGCGGGGTTCGGGGCCTTTCAATTCTACGGACAAAGGCCAAGGTACGCTTTCAGGCAGGCGACCCGACCGTCATTCCGACGAAGGCGGGAATCCAGGGGTGGGTGCTTGCGCTGTCCGGGGAATTTAGACCATTCGCTCTGCTCACAGTGACAATCGAAAGACCCTGAGGCGGGGTTGGGGTATTCCGGTGGCCCGTGCTGGGTCATTGGCAGGTCTGGATCGGGCGGCTACTCTATCCCCCGCAAAACCGCTTGGGCCGTAACCCCAATTTCGGCGGGAGTAGGAATTATGGTGGCCCCCGCCTCTCGCAGCGCCGCCACCTTGGCCTCCGCGGTGGCGCTTTCGCCGGTGATTATGGCCCCGGCGTGGCCCATGCGTTTGCCTGGGGGCGCGGAAGCTCCCACAATCAAGGCGCACACCGGCTTGGAGAACTCTTCCTTGATGTAGGCCGCGGCAGCTTGCTCCATGGTGCCGCCAATCTCACCGATAAACACCACCATGTCCGTTTGCGGGTCCTGGTCGAATAACCGCAGCACTTCCACAAAACTGGTGCCGATGACCGGGTCGCCCCCGATGCCGACGCAACTGGACTGCCCGATGCCCAAATTGGTTAACTGGCCGACGGCCTCGTAGGTTAGGGTGCCGCTGCGGGAGACTACCCCGACCCTCCCGGGTTGGTGAATGTTGCCGGGCATGATTCCCACCTTGCAACGGGCCTGGGGGTTAATTATTCCGGGACAGTTGGGGCCGATTAACCGCACTGGCTTGTCCACCAAATAGCGGGAAATACGCACCATGTCCAGTCCGGGAATGCCCTCAGTGATACATGCTATCAGCGGTACGGAGGCATCGATAGCTTCGACCACGGCATCGGCGGCGAAGGCCGAGGGGACGAAGATTAAGGAAACGTTGGCGCTGGTCTGCCGCACCGCCTCTTCCATGGAATCAAAGACCGGCACTTCATTCTCAAATAGTTGGCCGCCCCTGCCCGGGGTAACGCCAGCCACCACATTCGTTCCGTAAGACATGCAGGCCCGGGCGTGGAAACTACCCTCCCGCCCAGTAATTCCTTGCACTACTATGCGGGAATCTTCATTTAATAGAATACCCATCGGGGTTCTTGCTCCCAAATTTAGCCACGGAAATGATAGGCAGTAGCAGCGCATACCTGGTCTGTAGGTTTCCCTTTAAGCTGCAACTATCCCTTTTCCGGCAGCCATCGTACCTATTAGTTGCCCTGCCGTATAGCCTGGGACACCTCATCCAGGGTATTGGTGAAGGTGACGTCCAGGCCCGAGTCGCGCAGAATGGCCTTGCCTTCCTCCACGTTGGTGCCCAGCATCCGCACAATCAGGGGTAGTGAGCTACCCCCGCGCTGGAAGGCCAACAGGATGCCGCGGGCGGCGATGTCGCACCGCAGGATTCCCCCAAAGACGTTCACCAACACCCGCCTTACCTTGGGGTCGGAAAGGATAATCCCCACGGCGGAGGCCACCTTTTCCTCGTCGGCGCCGCCCCCCACGTCCAGGAAGTTGGCTGGGGCCGCGCCGGCGGCATTGGTCACGTCCAGGGTGGCCATAGCCAGCCCCGCGCCGTTGACCAGGCAACCCACGTCGCCGTCCAGACTTACAAAGGCTATTTCTTGGTCCAATGCCTGGGCTTCAAATTGGTCTTCCTGGGACCGGTCCCGCCATTCCCGCAATTCGGGTTGGCGGTACAATGCGTCGTCGTCCAGGGTAATTTTGGCATCAAGGGCCACCAGGTCTCCGGACCCGGTGACGATGAGCGGGTTAATCTCCACCAGGCTGCAATCACTGTCGTTGAAAAGCCTGTAGATGGCACTGGTTATTCTCGACAGGGCCGGGGTCGCGGAGGGTTCCAGGCCCAACCTGGCCGACAACCGGCGGTTCTGAAAAGGCATCAGTCCCAGCACCGGCTCTATTGGCTCTGAGTGAATGTCTTCAGGCCGAGACGCCGCCACCTCTTCGATGTCCATGCCGCCCGACGCGCAGGCCAGCAGGGCCGGCCCTCGAAACACCCGGTCTACGGTAATCGCCAGGTATATCTCCCGGCTGATGTCGGCCAGTTCCTCTACCAACACCGAATGGACGGGTACGCCCTGGGGGTCGGTCTGGTGGGTAACCAGGTTCTGTCCCAAGAGGGACTGGGCCGCCTGTTCCGCCTCCTCCGGGGAGCGCACCACCTTAACGCCACCGGCGAGGCCCCGACCTCCGGCGTGAACCTGGGCTTTTACCACGGCCCGACCGCCCATTTCCAGTGTGGCATCCCGGGCTTCCCTGGGAGTTGAGACTACTTGACCCCGGGGGACGGGGATTCCGTAGCGGGCGAATAGCTGTTTCGCCTGGTATTCGTGGAGCTTCATTGCTTCTCCCGCCCCATCGCCACCTTGAGGCGCGGTCCAATTCTACTTGGAGGGGCCCGGTATGCCTCATGCCGGGGCCGCCGGTGACGTGGCCGAGGCTATAAAATTGCCTCCCGGGACAGATTGCCCCGCCGACAACGTAATGTACTTTGAAATCCCCCAAGCCGTCAACGTATGGATTGACGACGGCAGTTGCTGAAGGGTTGGGGGAAGGCCCTTCGGCAGGTGGGCCAACCGGCGTCGGCAGCGCGATTGAGTCCGCTACCCAGTGGACTGCCGACCTAATACGGCCCACGAGCGTCAAAAGCAATGGCCTTGTTGGACAAAGACAGTGGGTCAGCGCATAATCCGAATCCGAAAGCAACCCGGACGGGAGGGAAGAAATGGCCGAGAAGGTGCGCTACAACAAGGTGATAGACCTGCTGGAGCAGGGAAAGCCGGTATTCAGTTCTGGCCTGGTATGGAACGGGAACCTGGATGACTTGGTTTTCGTCGCCGACTCCGACTATGACATGGCAATGATTGAGATGGAACATGAGGGCCTCAGCTTTAACAACCTCCGGGTTTCCTTGCAGTTCCTGCTCAACCGCAAACGCATTGCCGAAAAGGGAAACGCCCAGCCCGATGTGGTGCCCCTGGTGCGGATTCCCCCCAATTCCCGGGAACGCAACCAGTGGGTAATCAAGCAGGCGCTGGATACCGGGGTTTACGGCTTGGTGTTGCCCCACCTCAACACCGTGGAGGAAGCCCAGTCGGCGGTGGTCGCCGCGCGATACCCCCAGGTGCCGGGGGTGGCCGACTTTGAGCCCCAGGGCCAGCGGGGTTGGTGGCAGCGCATAGCGCCCCGCTACTGGGGACTCACCGCCCAGGAGTATTATGACGCCGCGGATATTTGGCCGTTGGACCCGGACGGCAACATGCTCCTGATGGCGATCGTGGAGGAGCCGGAAGGGGTGAGAAACCTACGGGACATTCTGCGTCAGGTCAAGGGCATCGGCGCAATCTGGGCCGGGCCGGGAGATATGTCCGTTGCCATGGGACTGCGGGGAAATGCCTCCCACCCCGATGTTCAAGAGAACCTGTTGCGGGTGCTGGCGGCCTGCCAGGAGTTTGGGGTGCCCTGCGCTGTTGGGGCAACCGCCGACGAAGTAGCCATGCGGTTGGAGCAAGGCTTTCGCATTATCATCGTCGGGCCGGAAAAGACCGCCGCCGGGTTGGCCGAAGGACGCCGGTTGTCCGGACGATAGCTTGTGAGCAGGAGGGGCATAAGCCTAGGACCGGGTGGGATGCTGCGCCCCGACTGGAGTATCTCAGGGCCTGGAAGCTCCCTGGTGGGCGCTGGCTGGAAATGCTTGGTGGATAACATAAGGGGCAGGTCAAGGGCCTGCCCCTCTGCTTTTCCTTGGGACCTTTACACCTAGCTTGGCGCACCCACGTTTTTTAGGGGATAGCCCGCTGGGTGGGGTCCTCCAAAAACTTGAAGAGAGGGGACTCTGTCGACAGAATGACGGTGTCTTGCGGGGCCAATATGGCCTGATAGGTCTGCAGGCTGCGGCGGAAGGCGAAGAAGTCCGGGTCTTTGTTCAAGGCTTCGGCCAGGATTCTGATGGCCTCAGCTTCTCCTTTACCCCGGGTCTGGCTGCTCTGCTGGTCGGCATCGGCCAAAATCACCTCTCGGCGGCGGTTAGCCACGGCGCGAATCTTCAGGTCTTCCTCTTCACCCTCGGCCCGGAACCGGGTGGCAATCCGGTTACGTTCCGCCTGCATACGGGTGAAAATGCTGGGGGTAACTGATTCGGGAAAGTCGGCGCGCTTGATGCGCACGTCAATAAACTCGATGCCGAACTGCTGGTCAGCCACCGTTTGTTTTACATCGGTGAGCACCTCCTTTAAAATCTCGGAGCGGGTCTCCCGGCCCTCGAAAAGGGGGAGCCCCTCGTCATTTTCCACAGAGTTGCCCGCTTCGTCCAGGATGGGCTCGGCGCCGATAATCTCGAAACGGTCGCGCAGGGCAATGCGGTCGCGCAGGGTGGAGGTTACGACGTCGCCCAACCGGCTGCGGGCATTAACCTCGTTCTGCAGAGTTTTTCGGAATTGCACCGGGTCGGTTATCCTGTAGCGCCCGTAGGAGTCAATACGCAGGTTCTGCTTTTCCTTGTCGGGCATGGGCACCGCGCGGGCGTCAATTCGTAGAATTCGCTTATCCAACCGGACCAGGGTGTCAACAAAGGGGGCCTTGCCGTATAGGCCCGGAGCCCGTCGAGTATCCTGGACTTCTCCAAATCTCAGGACAATCACCTGTTCGGTAACGTCCACTACGAAGACGGACTGCCGAAGGACAATAAGCCCCACGATGACCACTATTGCTATGATTATAAGAGCTCTCATACTTAACTCGCTGACCAGTTTTGCCCAGGGCGATTAGGGACTTGGGCCGATGGGGACCGGGGTTATGCGCCCTTCGCTGCCCAATATCAACACCGGATCCGGTCCGGGGGCGACGATAATCTTGGAAATTCCGGGCATTATCTGTTCCATGGCTTCCAGGTAAAGCCGCTGCCGGGTCACTTCCTGGGAATTATTATACTCCTCCAGGATGGAGGTGAATTGGTCAGCTTCACCTCGGGCGCGGGCGATACGCGCCTGGCGGAAGGCTTCGGCTGCCTCTTTGATGCGCTCGGCGTCACCCTCGGCCCTGGGGATGATGTCCTCTTCAAATGCCCTGGCCTGGTTGATTCGAGTGTCCCGCTCCTGCCTGGCCCGCAGCACATCGTCAAAAGCCTCCCTAACTTCTTCTGGAGCCTTTACGTCCTGGAGTTGTACCGCTTCAATATTGATGCCGGCGCTATAGCTATCCAGCACCTGCTGCAGTTCGTCTCGCGTGGCGACTTCGACGGCTTCGCGGTTGCGGACCAACACGTCGTCAATTGATCGTTGGCCCACCACCAGCCGCAGGGCCGCCTCGGTGCCATCCTTGAGAGTCCTGCCGTCGGGTCGTCCTGGCGGAACACCCCTAGCGTCCTCCCCCGGGTCGTCCACGTTAAACAGGAAGTTGCTCAGGTTCTTGATGTTGTACTGGACCACCACCTGAACGTCCACGATGTTTAGGTCGCCGCTAATCATCAGAGCTTCTTCGAGAAATGGACTGGAGTCAGCGCCGGCGCCGAGGGCCCCGCTGCGGAAACCCAATTCCATGCGGCGGGTCTCGGTTACCAGCACCACGTCCCTCTTGCCGATGGGCCGGGGCCACCACCACTGTAGACCCTCGGTGGTAACCGGCTCTTGCACCGCCCCGAATATTCGGCGGGCTGCCTGTTCACCAGGGCCGACCTGGTATATGCCGGTGGCCGCCCAGAGAACGACGATAATTCCGATTACTCCGATGATGACCAACCCAATTCCACCGCCGCCGAAACGCCGGTTGATCTGGCTCCACACGTTGCGGATGTTGCCGAATATCTGATCGAAGTCCATCTCGGGTTGCCGAGGGCCAGAAGGTGGATACATAAGCTGGTGTCCTTGCAGGTAATAGTCGTCGCATTCGTTCTTCCCAGAAGAACTCGAATGGCGCCCCCATGATTCTACCATCATCCGCGCCGTTTGACTCCCTGTACTCACCCCAAATTCCAGAATTGCCCAATAGTTGCTCCATAGCGGTCTTTTTTCGGAAAGGTTGGTGGCAGTTTTCGGAGTAGAAGCCGCCCCTTCCGCCGTTGCGGGCCGGGCGGGTTGACGCCCCCGAGCCCCAGTTAGCCGATGTCCTGAAGGTGTGGCGTTGGCTTATTATCGGGGGTTTTAACCAGACGCGGGGTTATAGGGGTTATATTCGAGGTTAACTAGCGATGAATTGGCTACTCGGGCCGTGGGTAAGTATAATAGTCCCGCAGAAGCCCAGCAGGGAGGGAATATGACCCAAGTTGGACTGACGATTAGACCCGGTGATGATATGACCCGGATTCAGGTGACCTGCCCCCATCAGAGCGGCCTGATTTACGTAGTCCCCGCCGAGCGGAGTTGGGTGTGTTCACCGGACCAACTGCCCTCCCACGCCCTGGCCGGCTTCTTCCGCGAGTTGGCCGAATTGAACGATCCGCGGGTCAAAGAGCTGATGCAGTCGTGGGGTGTTTACTACCGGCAACTGCCGTTGGAGGCGGAACAGTCCGCTACGTCGGAATCCTAAATCCGATGGCCGGGCTCCCCGGACTTCATGGAGTCCGGGCCCAAATCCATTCGACTCTACCTGTTGTATGTCTCCGAGGCGCTGCGGATTTGGCGGCTTTCGGGCTCTACCGGGCGACGTTTCGCCGGGTCGCGGCAAGGGCCTGTCCCCAGGGGGAGGCCAATGCTAAAATACCCCAAACCGTTCCAGCCAAATGCCGGGAGCTTAACAAGGCTCGGCTGGGTCTGCCGATAGGGTCGTTTGCTTAGTGGCGGTCTGGAACGAAATGGGGCGGCCCAAACTAACGATGGAGGGCACGGAAATGGCAAATTTAACCGACAATATGACCTTCGGCACATTCATGGCCCCCTTTCACCGGGTGGGCGAGAACCCCACCCTGGCCCTGGAACGCGACCTGGAACTGATTGACTGGATGGATGCCCTGGGGTTCGACGAAGCCTGGGTGGGCGAACACCACAGCGGAGGCTGGGAAACCATCGCGTCGCCGGAACTGTTCATCGCTACCGCCGCTGGACGCACCCGCCACATCCGTTTCGGCACCGGTGTCATCAGCCTGCCTTACCACCATCCCTACATGGTCGCCAACCGCATGGTGCTTCTGGACCACCTGACCCGGGGCCGGGTAATGCTGGGCGTTGGTCCCGGGGCCCTGGCCTCCGACGCCCATATGTTCTGCATTGACCCAGAGCGGCAACGGGACATGATGGACGAGTCCCTGGGAGTGATAATGAGCCTCCTGAACTCCACCGAGCCAGTAACCTACAAGACCGACTGGTTCCAGCTTCAGGATGCCGTGCTCCAACTTCGACCATTCCAGAAACCCAGCCTGCCGGTGGCGGTAGCCTCGGTACAGTCCCCTGCCGGCGTGATGGTGGCCGGAAAGCATGGCGCATCCGTAATCTCCCTGAGCGTTCCGCGCAACATGGTGCGGACCACCAGTCTGAAAGACCAATGGTCCATTGCCGAGGAAGCCGCCGCGGAGCATGGTCAGACGGTGCGGCGGGAAGACTGGCGGCTGTCGGTGGGTTGTCACCTGGCCGAGACCCGGGAACAGGCCTTCGAGGATATTCGGGTCGGAGCCGGCCGGGTGGTAACCGAATACATGGGCGCCACCAACGGGCACCCCATTCCGCCAGTGCCCGCCAATCACATTGTCGATTACATGGTGGAGCATAACCAGTGGATTGTGGGCACGCCCGACGATTGCGTAAAGGCAATCAACCGCTTGCAGGAGGCCAGCGGCGGCTTCGGGGGCCTGTTGGTGCGGGCCGAAGACTGGGCGCCGAAAGATAAGATTTTCCGGAGCTACGAGATGATGGCCCGCTATGTGATGCCCCAATTCCAGGGCAGCCTCGCCGGAATTGTCGACTCCAACCGCCGTTCCTCAGAAATGAAGGACAAGTTGCAGGTGAACCGTCGGGCGGGCTTGCAGCGGGCTACCGAGACCTACTACGCCCAGCGCAACTAGCCTTGGTTGGATAACAGATCGCCGAGCCAGGGGGCTGAGGTTGGAGGTATTGTGATATGAACAGTTTGAAGGACAGATGCGCCATAGTCGGGGTGGGTGAGACCGTCTACACCAGGGACTCCGGCAGGACCGAGCTCAGCATGGCAGTGGAAGCGGCCAACCGGGCCATCGACGATGCCGGTCTGCGTCCCCAGGACATTGACGGCGTGGTTAAGTTCACCGCCGACTCCACACCCCAGGGAGAGTTGGCCGCCTGCCTGGGGATTCCCTATTTGCGGTACTACGGGGAGTTGGGGCCCCTGGGCGGCGCGGCCTGCGGGTTGGTTATCCAGGCTGCCATGGCCGTGAACCAGGGGATGGCCGACAACGTGCTGGTTTACCGCTCGGTCAACGGTCGCTCCGGGCAGCGCTACGGTTCCGGCACTGTAACCACCCGCCGGGGCTTGGGGAGCTCTGCCTTTACCGAGCCTTACGGGCTGTTAGTCCCGGGCCAGTCCAGCGCCCTGCGGGCCCGCCGTCACATGCACGAGTTCGGCACCACCTCGGAGCATTTGGGGGCGGTGGCCATTGCCTTCCGAAATCACGCCTGTCTTAACCCCAAGGCCATCATGCACGGCAGGCCCATAACCATGGAGGACTACCTGACCTCCAGGATGTTCTTCGACCCCCTCCACATATTTGACTGCGCCCTGGAGGCGGATGGGGCCAACGCCTTTGTGATTACCTCGGCGGAAAGGGCCGTTAACCTGAAGCAGCCCCCGGTATACCTTACCAGCGCCGCCCAGACGTTGCTGGCTAGCCTGGGTGGTCACGGACGCTCCTGGGAGGAAAGCGGCGGCGCTCTCCTGGCGCCCCAGTTGTTTGCCGACGCGGGGGTAACGCCCCAGGACATTGACGTGGTGGGCTTCTACGACCACTTCAGCCCGGTGATTATCACCAAGCTGGAGGACTATGGCTTCTGCAAGCGGGGCGAGGGCGGTCCCTTCGTTGAGGGAGGCCGGATTGAAGTGGGGGGAGAATTGCCGGTCAATACCTCCGGCGGACATCTCTCCGAGGCCTATCTGCAGGGCATGAACCAGATAATCGAGGTGGTCCGGCAGTTGCGGGGACAGTCGCCAGCCCAGGTTGAAGGAGCGGAGTTGGGGCTGGTTGACAGCGGTGACGGTTCCGGAGCCCTGATATTGAGGAGGTAAGATCGCCTTGACCACCGCCAATTTTCCTCTACCCGTACCCAACCTGGATAACCAGGAGTTTTGGGACCAGTGCCGGGAGCACCGGCTGGTGCTGCGGCGGTGCCTGGACTGCCGCTCCTTTTTCCATCCGCCCCGGCCCAACTGTCCCGAATGCGCCTCGGCCAGCCTGGAATGGGTGCAGTCGCCGGGCAGGGGCAAGGTCTACAGCTACGTCATCACCAGGCAGCCGGTGAGCGCAGCCTTCCGCGAGCGTTTACCCTGGGGGGTGGTGGAGGTTGAATTGGAGGAGGGGGTCCATCTGATAAGCAACGTGGTGGACGTAGACCCGGACGACATCGAGATTGGCTTGGAAGTGGAGGTGGTGTTCGAGGCGGTGAACGATGAAATAACCTTGCCCAAGTTCCGCCGAGCTGCTGGTTAACCGCCGTTTCAGTTCCTTGTCCCGTCATATCGGCCATTCGATGCGGCCAGGGCCTTAATTCGATAAACGTAGAGGGTGGGCCGGCCTCGGCGCTCCGTCGAGGTCGGCCCACCCTTTGCAACTGGCGTGCGTTGGTGGCTTCCCCTACGCCCCGCCTGCCGGACCCTCCGCCAGAATCTCCATGACCGAGGAGATGTCCGCCACATCCTCCAGGTTTTCCATCAGGGACAACAGCCGACGGGTATCGGCGTCCGACAGTACTCTGCCCACGCAGTCCCACACCTTTTCCAGGTGCTCGTCATGGCTCATGGGGTTCCTCGCCGAACCCTTGAACAGGGTGCATTCCTCGCTGACCTCCCGGCCGTCCTTCAGCCGCGCCGTAACTACCACTGTTCCCGATTCGGGACCCTCCGGGTCCACCTGAATCTTTCGCAGGGTCTCCTCCATGTCCGGGGCGAACCGCCGCTGGTCGGTGAAGCTATCTATTACCACCCGGTTGTCCAATAGGGCGGCGGCGGCGCAGTACTCCACGCTGAACTTGCCGTCCAGTCCGCTCTGGGGCAGGGGGCCGGAGTGGCCTCGCCCCCGCCGCTTGAGGGTCAACTGCTCCACCATGTTGGCTTCCAGGCCGTGACGCTGTCTCAGGTTCAGCACCGCCTCAATTGGCACCTGCATGTAGACCTGGGCCGGGAACCTTTTGATGTCGAACCCTGGGTCCACCAGGCGGAAGGGCTCCCCCAACCTCTGGGTAACCAGGTCCCAGTCCATGTTCCCCTGGAACAGGGCGGCGGCGTAACCGTTGGGGGCTTCCAGCACATCTTCGCTGCTGGTATAGCCTGCGGCGGCCAGCATCGCCGCCTCCGCTCCCATCCGGGCGGCGTTCCCGGGATGGGTGGACTTGACCATAGTGCCGGTGTTGGCCGTCAGGCCGCCGGTGCGGGAAGCGGCGATTCCCAGGGCCACGCGAGTCTGTTGGGTATCCAAGCCCAGTATCTTGGCGGCGGCGGCGGCCCCGCCAAAGGGACCGACCAGGCCAGGGGGATGAAAGGCGGGGCTGGTGGCGGCAGCGGAACCGGCCCGCAGCCGGCCCTGTATATCCCATCCCAGGACGTAGGCGGTGATGATGTCCTTGCCTGATGTGGTCTTGCCCTCGGCCAGGGCCAGGGCCGAGGGTAAGCAGGATGAGGTGCCGTGGGTCGGCGGAAAGCCCTGAATTTCGTAGTCAAGGCAGTGGCCGAAGACGCCGTTGGCGAAGGCAGCTCCCGGCGGGTTGGTCTTGAAGCCCCACCCGATAACCGTGGAGCAGGGCGAACCTCCCAACTCCCTGGTGTACTTGCCGATTATGGACGATAGGTCTTGCACGGAGCCAGCTACCATGTTCGCCACTCCATCCAGAATGGCGACTTTAGCCGCCTCCACCACCGGGGTGGGGAGTTGCTCGTAGTTGGTGTCCACTATGAACTGGGCCAGGGTATTGGTGGCGCTCATATCATCCTCTCGGGGAAGTGCTTTGCTTGGGTCTCGGGACTGGTCAAGTATAGTACGGCCCATGCTGGGCAGGCGCAAAGTCTCAGAGGGTTGAGCCGGTGAGTCTGACCAGCTTGGTAATGCCGGTGTCATTACCCGCCAAGTACACGTTGCCCTGGGAATCCAGCCAAACTCCGTGCCCGTTGTAGGGTGTCCGGCCCCGGGTAATCATCTCTCCAGCGGCGTTGAGCATGGTAATTCGGGGTATCTGGTCGGTGACGTAGAAGACTCCCTGGGGGTCCTGGTAAATGTCCATCGGGTGATAGAAGTCCCGCCACTCGGTCAAGTATTCTCCGCCGATGCTGAATACCTGGACCCGATTGTTCTCCCGGTCGCAGACGTAGACCCGTTCCGCCAAGTCCACCCAAATGCCGTGGGGAGTGGTGAACTGCCCCGGCCCGCTGCCGGGGGTCCCCCAGGACAGTTGGTGTTGTCCATCGGCGCTAAATCGGTGCACGCTGGAATTGCCGTACCCATCGGCCACCAGCAGGTCCCCGTTGGGGGCAACGGCGATGTCGGCGGGGTGGTTGAAGGGGGCTTGCAGCGAGGGCCTCCCCCGATGGCCCAATCTCAGGCGGCTCTCGCCACTGACGTTGAACTTCACCACCTCATGGGCGTCCCGGTCCACCAGGTAAACCTCGTCGGCTGCGGAGATGTAAATTCCGTGGGCGTCCAGCAATTCACCACTGCCCCAGGACGTTAGCAGGTTGCCATCGCTGTCGAAAACCAGGACGGGCGGGTCTTGGCGCTGGTACACGTAAACCCGGTCTTGGGAATCGGTAGCCACGTGAGAGGTGTTGCCCAGGGTTATTCCCTCGGGCAGCCTCCCAAAGGGGTGGACGACTTCGTATACATGGTCGCCGGTGCCCACTATTCGCCTGTTCATTGCTCTTTCCATAGCCTGCCCGCTGGAGACACTGTTGCCAGCGGTTAGTCCTTTGCCATTCCGTATGTTTCCTGGCCTAATACCCGGGGCTTGGCGTTGGCTGGGAGTGTAGCAACGGTGGTTGCGGTGGGTCAAGGTTTCCCTGGTGCATCCCAGGTTCTTTCGATTACTGGTGGCGGGAAAATGGAGACCCTAACCACTCCTTTGGCGGGAGTGGAAATCCCCCTTTGCCAAAGGGGGAAAGAATGGCCCCCCTTTGTAAAGGGGGGGTGGGGGGATTTCCCACCGCTGGCGATAGGTCCTTGGAGCAACGCCATCGAAGATAATCGAAAGGCCTGGGCGGCTATGATCACAGCATTGACGCCGTGGCCCCGTGAAGGTATCTTGAGGGTGCTCCGGGAACATGTCCGGCGCCGGCGATAGAGTTTCCACGCCCCGGGCCGGCAGAAACTTGAACTAACCCAGATTCACGGAGGGAAATATGCCTCGTGTAACATTGGACCTAAACCAGGCTGAAGACCGGGCCAAGGTCAAGGGAGAGTGGCGAGTCGCCACTGGGTTGGTCCCGGGGGAACCCAACGAGGGCCTGACCGCCCGCCTGCTGAGCAGCCCCGCCCGGGCGGTCGATTACGACGACTCGGGTTGGGACATCTGCCCCAACGTGCGGGCAAGCCTGTCCGAGGGATTCACCTTCGCCTGGTACCGAATGACTATTGAACTGCCTGAGCAAGTCGACGGAGTGGACGTTGCCGGGTCCCGGGTGTTCTTTGAGACCAACATCGATAACTACGGTGAGATGTGGATAGACGGTCAGATTGACCGCACCACCGGGGTCATCGTCGGTATCAACGCGCCCCAGCGGGTGGAGATTACTGGGGACGTCAGCCCCGGGAGCAGCCACCTAATCGCCTGCCTGGTGCTGAACGGGCCTTTGGCCGAACCCCGGGGCGGCATATTCATGCGGTATGCCTACCTGGCCATCGAGACTTCCGGGTAGAGATTGGCCCCCGCATCTACAGAGTAAATTTTAGAACGGAATACACCACCCTCCATGAGTCCGTTGATTGAGCGGCGGCAACGAGTTGCTCACCCATCGTAGTGGTCATGGGTAATTGGCAGTAGTGGGAGGCCTGGCCCCCCGGCGCCAGGAAATGGAGTAGTTAAGGATGGCCGAAAAGCGAATCTTGTGTGCTTTCGGGGTGGACCTGGACGCCGTGGCCGGTTGGCTGGGTTCTTACGGCGGGGAAGACTCGCCCGACGACATTTCCCGGGGGCTTTTCGCCGGCGAAGTCGGCACGCCCCGCCTGCTCAAGCTCTTCGACCGGCTGGGGGTGAAGACCACCTGGTTCATGCCGGGCCACTCCATTGAAACATTTCCGGAGGAGACCGCCAGCATCGTGGCTGCCGGCCACGAGATTGGTATGCACGGCTACTCCCACGAAAACCCCATCGCCATGACCCCAGAGCAGGAAGAGGCGGTGCTGGTCAGGTGCATCGACCTGATTACCCGGCTGTGCGGCCAGCGGCCCACGGGCTACGTGGCCCCCTGGTGGGAATTCAGCCACGTCACCAACGAACTGCTGCTCAAGCACGGCATCAAGTACGATCATAGCCTGATGCACAAGGACTTTGAGTGCTACTACGTGCGGGTGGGCGACCATTGGACCAAGATTGACTTCAACGAGCCAGCCGACGCCTGGATGTCCGCCCTGGTGCGGGGCCAGGAAACCGACCTCATCGAAATTCCCGCCAACTGGTACCTGGACGACCTTCCGCCGATGATGTTCATCAAGAAGTCACCCAACAGCCACGGCTTCGTAAATCCTCGGGACATCGAGCAAATGTGGCGGGACCAGTTTGACTACGTTTACCGGGAGTACGACGAGGCGGTGTTTCCCATCACCATCCACCCGGACGTCAGCGGCAGGCCCCAGGTGCTGTTGATGTTGGAGCGGCTGGCCGGGTACATAATGACCCACCCCGGCGTCAGTTTTTGCACCTTCGACGAGATTGCCGACGATTTCAGCGCCCGCCATCCCAGGGGCGCGTGACGCAACTCCGATTGCGTGAGATAGGCGCCTCGTCTTCTTTAGGCGGCCCGCAGGCCAAGACCCCAGCAGTCGGGCCAAGTTGAGACAAGTTACCTTGCTTGGCCGATTGCTGTTAGAAAAAAGGAGTCAGTTATGGCCGACCTGTCCAATCAGGAAGTCCAGGCCTTGGGCAAGGCCGTGGGACTGGACATTCAGGAGCCGGAACTCAGCCAGGTGGCCCACAGCCTGAACGCCCTTTTGGAGGCGTTGGCAGAAATAGACCTACCCGGCGTCAACGCCGTGGAGCCGTTGCCCCTAATCCTGCCCGGGGAGGCAACCTAGCATGGAACGTTCCGACATACCCTTCCTCTCGGCCACCGAGCTGGCAGGCTACATCCAACGCCAGGAAATCTCTCCCGTTGAGGCGGTGGAGGCTTACCTGGAACGAATCCAGCAGGTGGACCCGGCCCTCAACTCCTACATCACCGTCACCCCGGAGGAAGCCCGCCAGGCGGCCCGGGATGCGGAGGCGGAAATCGCTCGCGGCGAATACCGGGGAGTGCTGCACGGGGTCCCGGTGGCGATCAAAGACCAGATTCATACCCGGGGCATACGCACCACCGACGCCTCCAACGTTAGGGCCGAGTTTATCCCCGAAGAGGACGCCACCGTGGTCACCAACCTGAAAAGCGCTGGGGCGGTCCTGCTGGGGAAGCTCAACATGAGTGAGTTCGCCCTGGGCTATCCGGTAAGCTCCGCCTTTGGTCCGGCCCACAATCCCTGGGACCTAGAGCGCAGCCCGGGCACTTCCAGCACCGGCTCCGGGGCCGCCACCGCCGGATTCCTCTGCGCTACTTCCCTGGGCGAAGATACAGGTGGGTCGATTCGGGGTCCAGCGGCCAACTGCGGCCTGGTGGGTCTGCGTCCGACCTGGGGACGGGTCAGCCGGTACGGGGTGGACGGCGCCTGCTGGTCCATCGATACTATCGGCCCCATTTCCCGCACGGTAGCCGACTGCGCCGCCACCATCGGAGCGATAGCTGGCTACGACCCCAGGGACCCCTACACCCGCCGGGTGTCGGTGCCCAACTACCAGGAAGCCCTCACCGGGGAAGTCCGGGGGTTGCGAATTGGCGTAGTGCGGGAGTTGGTTGACCCTGAGCTGTCCGGGGCAGACCCCCAAACCAGCGAGGCGGTACAGGCCGCCGCCGGACTGTTGGCGGAAATGGGTGCAGAGGTCAAGCAGGTCTCGATGCCCATATCCCTGCACACGGGCGCAATCATTCGCACCATCACCCACACGGAGCGGGTCAGCCTGCACCCTGAATGGTTGCGGGAGCGGCCCCAGGACTACCACCCCAATACCAGGGTCGCCTTCATGGCCGGCAACCTCATCCCCGCCCAGGTCTATTACAAGGCCGTGAAACTACGGGCAATGGTACGGCAGCAGGTCTTGGACCTGCTCCAAGAGGTGGACGTGCTGCTGCAACCCACTTCTTCCGGGCCCGCAGCCAAGATGACCTCCGGCGAAGTTGCCAGCAAGGAACAGGCCAAGGGGGCGTTGGGCGAGGGCAGCTTCCGCGGGCCCTACAGCCTCAGCGGAGCCCCTGCCCTGTCGGTGCTGTGCGGATTTACCTCACCGGATGAGGGGGCTTTGCCCTTGGCGCTGCAAATCGCTGGTCGGCCCTTCGACGAGGCCACCCTGCTTCGAGTGGCCTATGCCTACGAGCAGAATACCCCCTGGCACCACCGGCGACCCCCCGTGTAGATTCCTTCGCCGTTGGTTGACTCCATCACCAAATACTAACTGGCTGTACTGCCTGTGCGAGCACCCGAAGTCCGAAAGGGACGGCCCCTCCCCAACCACATCTGGCATAAAGTCGAGACACCGGCTTTCCTTTACGATGAAGCGGAAGTGCAGCGTCTGCTGGACTACGCTGATGCGGTGCGCTTTCGCAGTTCCTGCCGGGTGCTGTTCGCCCTGAAACCCTTTTCCTTCATCAGTCTGCTGCGGAAGATGGCCCCCCGCCTGGACGGCTTCGCCGTTAGCTCGCTGTTCGAGGCCAAACTGGCCCGGGAAGCGGCAACCGGGCAGGTAAGTGTCCACCTGACCACTCCCGGCCTGCACCCCCGGGACGTGGATGAAATTAGCTTGCTTTGCGACTTCGTAGCCTTCAACTCGTTGAGCCAGCGGGACCTGTTTCACCGCAGATTGGGCCCCTCCGTAAGCAGCGGGTTGAGGGTCAATCCCCAGATGTCTTTTGTTGAAGATGAGAGGTACGATCCCTGTCGTCCCGGCTCTAAGTTGGGAATGCCGCTGGACCAGTTGGCGCGGGTGGCAGAAGCAGACCCCAGGAAGCTGGACGGGTTGGAGGGATTGCTGGTCCATTCCAACTGCGAGTCCAAACGGTTCGCGGAACTTCGAGACACCGTCATCCACGTGCATTCCCAAATGGACCGGGTGCTACCGAGAATGCGCTGGATTAACCTGGGCGGCGGCTACCTGTTCGACGGCGCAGAGGACATCTCCGACCTCTGTGAGGCAGTGGACTTTTTGCACGGCGAATACGGGCTACAGGTCTACATCGAACCCGGGGCGGCGTTTATCCAGTCCGCCGGGTACATCGTTTCCACGGTATTGGACATTCTGCACAACGGGGGGCAACCCATCGCGGTGCTGGATACCACCGTCAACCACATGCCCGAGGTATTCGAGTACGGCTACGAGCCCGACGTTATGGGACATGCCGATGACGCCCCCTTCCAGTATGTCCTGGCCGGGTGCACCTGCCTGGCCGGAGACCTATTCGGCGAGTACTGTTTTGAACAGCCCCTGGAGGTGGGAAGCCGGGTGGTGTTCCAAAACATGGGCGCTTACACCCTATCCAAAGCGCATACATTCAACGGCGTGAACCTGCCCGACATTCACGCCATTACCGATGCGGGCGAGGTTGAGTTGCGCCGCCGGTTCACCTATTCCGATTTCGCGGCCAAGTGGGGTGGCGATGGCCATATCGCTGACTGAGCGAGAATTGGAAGTTCCCGCGCCGCCCGGTCACCAGGGGGCATTGAGTCGCCTATCGCTGGCTGTCGGGGAACAATTGGACCCCGAGGAAGTCCCCATAAGACTGGTAGTCACCAGCTCGGACGCGGAGAAGTACCTTTGCGAAGTCGGCGCCCTGGGGGGAATGCCCTGGCCCTGCTCATCCTCCATCTTCGCCTTCAACCGGCGCCGGGTGGAGAGCGCCAGCAGCTTCAATGCGGTGTTGTTGGTCCCCACCGGCATCGGCGCGGACATCGGGGGCCATGCCGGAGACGCATCTCCCGTGGCGACCCTGTTGGCCTCGGTGTGCGACACCCTGGTAACCCACCCCAATGTGGTAAACGCCTCGGACATTATCGACCTTCCCGCCAACGCCCTCTACGTAGAGGGAAGCGTAATTACTCGCCTGCTCATGGGGACGCTGGGTTTGCAGAAGGTGAGAAGCAACCGGCTGTTGGTAGTGGTGGGGAGCCACGAGGATGAGCTTTTCACCAATGCCGCAGTAAACTCGGTAAACGCCGCCCGTTCTTCTTACGGACTCTCCTGCCCCCGCGTCGTGCAGCTAGACGAGCGGCTGGAAATGCGCTCAACCTACACCGTCTCGGGGCGCGCCGCCGGGCGGGTGGCGGGCCTGGAAAGCCTGATGGAAGTGATGGACCAGTACCGGGACGAGTTTGACGCGGTTGCCATCACTTCCCAGATAGCTGTGCCCCTGTCCTATCACGTGGACTACTTTCAAAGCCAGGGGAACATGGTCAACCCCTGGGGGGGCGTGGAGGCTATCTTAACCCACGCCATTTCCACCCTCTACGACGTTCCTTCGGCGCATTCGCCAATGCTGGAAACCCAGGAGATAGCCAACGCCGACCCGGGCATAGTCGATCCACGAATGGCGGCGGAGGCGGTGTCGCTGGCGCTATTGCAGTGCATTCTCAAGGGACTGCAACGCAGCCCCAAAATCATCAGCGACGCCGAAGCGCTGCGGCGCCCCGAGGCGCTGACGGTGGAGGACGTGGACTGCCTGGTCATCCCAGACAAATGCGTGGGGCTTCCCACCTTGGCGGCGTTGGAACAGGGAATGTACGTGATCGCGGTGCGGGAAAACACGAACCTGATGCAGAACCAATTGGCCCAGTTTCCCTGGCGACCGGGCCAGTTGCACATTGTGGACAATTACTGGGAAGCGGCGGGCGTCATGGCCGCCTTGCGGGCCGGTATCGACCCTCGCTCGGTGCGGCGGCCCATCCTACCGACGCCGGTGGAACGCCGCGCCCTGGAGGCGGTTGACGCGCCCGACGTGTTGGCGGCCCATCTGCACCCCTTCTAGTCCGGTCCACCGGGTCCAAGCCAGCGCCTACGTTGGCAGGAACCTGGGAATGCCGGGGGGTTCTGACCGGCCCAAGCATCCGCCCCAGTCACTGGATCGACGGTATCTTTCCCACCGAACACCGCGCCCTGAGCCGGAAAACTTAGCCCGGCAGCAGCCCCTCACCTACGAACAACTCTTCGGCCTCTTTCAGGGTTATATCCGGCTCGGGCAGGATTAGGTCCGACTCCACCAACTCATCAACGGGAACGACCTCGCCCTTTTCCCGCACCAGATCTAACATCTGATGCAGTAGGGTTTCCAGCCTCTCCCGATTTTCGTCCTCAACCGCCTCCACCAACTCGTTATCAATAACGTTCAGCTCGTCGATGACTGCGCCGGGCAAGTAGAACTGGCCTTCGGTGAGTATTCGGACAATCATTAGCGGGTCTCCTGTTGAGGAGGTTCCGGCGTGGTCGGAGGATTCCCCTCCAGGGAAGGCGGCGGCCTTAGAGCATCCAGTTCATCATTCACGCTTGGCATTCTCTCTATCCGCACGCCAGGATCAGTTGACCCCGCTTTGAGGGCAGCCAGTTCATCCTCCACATTCTGCGACGACGACAACTTGGACAACTCTCGGTCAATGTCGTCCTCCCTTCCGGTGAAGTCTTCCAACATACCGGAGGCAACCAGCTCGTCTAAAGCTCCGGCCTGGGCCCTCATGTTATTGGTCTTGTTCTCCGCTCGCTCAATGGCCATGGAGATGTCCCCCATTTCCTCGGAGATTCCCGAAAGGGCGGAGCCGATGCGTACCTGGGCCTGGGCCGCGTTGTACTGGGCCTTTATCACTTCCTTCTTGCTGCGGAAGGCTTGGACCTTGGCCTGTAGCCGCTGCTCGGCCTGGGTCAACTTTTCCTGTTCCTGTTCCATGCCCTCAATCTGCTGGTCCAGCCCCTGAAGCTCAACCAGGGCCGTCTGCTTTCGTTGCAAAGCCAAACGGGCCAGGTCTTCGCGACCGCCATCCACGGCATGCCGCGCCTGCATGTCCAACCTGTTGATGTTCTCCTCCACCTTGGTCGCCTGCTGCTGTATCCGCCGCTTGGACGTAACCATCTCCACCACACCGCGCTTTACATTGCGCAGCATCTCCAACTGTTGCTCGTAGGAGTAATCCAGGGTTTCGTTGGGGTCTTCCGCCGAGTCCAACAGACGGTTCATTTTTGACTTGACTATGGTGGACATTCTTGAAAACACTCCCATGATGTGGCCCTCCCTGTGTAAATTTGTTCCATTGATCGTCTGCCAGCTACTTCGCCATAGCCAATCTGCCGGAGGCGCAACAGGAGCGCCTACCACCCAGGAACTTGCGGGGCTTAGAACCGACTGGCGCCGCGTCGCCGGCCGAAAATCAAGCTGCCAATGCCCAGCACTACAACTATGATACCTAGTATAATGATAAGCCAGCCAATTATATTGATAAGCCAGGCGATAATGCCGGACTGCAGGATAAGCCCCAAAATAATCAGGACAGCCCCAATCGCCACCCACCCAGCGTTACTCATCGCGTTCATCACCTCCTTGGTTGAAGACCAGCATACCCTACACCCCACCATACCGACCAGAGCCACCGGGGTCAAGTGCCTCGCTCACGCACCATTACCGGGATGAAGGCGACCGCCCTGTCGCCTCTGGACCCAATGCCTTGGTCGTTTGGCCTGCGTTCCCTTCCCGCCTGTGCGAAGGTCGTGCCCTCGGGCCACCCCGGCAGGTGGCGAACTGTAGCCTATTCCCTTCTGCCGGTGTGGTATCATGGTCGGGTCGAAAGATAGGAGGGCAGGCGCCATGTTACGCAAGCTGTTTGGCAGGAAGCAAAGGCCACAACGCCCCACCTCTCCGCCAACCGACAGCATCAGGGACGTCCGGTTAGGCGACGTGCTGGTCATCCAGGGTCTATCCCCGGAGTATGCCGATGCCTTCTTTTTCATCGAGCAAATGCACCGCTACGAGGGGCCGGCCGGCACATCCTACGAAATAGTCGCCGCCGACGGCGACAACAAGGTGTGGGTGGAGTGGTCGGACGAAGACGGCCTGTTTGTAACCGCCGCCGCTAACCGGCAACCGTGGAGTCTGGCCAACCTTGGGCTGACGGAGGACGACCTTATCCACCTGGACGAGGAACATTCCTTCGACAACCACATCACCCTGGAAGACCAGCGGTACTTTTACCGCCACAGCTTCGAGGCGTTCTACTTCAAGGACGGCCGGGGGCCCGGCCAGGGTTTCTACCTCTGGGACTTTGTGGCCGAGGACGAAGGGCGCACGTTGTCAATTAGCAAATGGGAGGGACTACCCTTCGAGGGTTATTTCAGCGAGGTAATCTCCCCAGACAGCATAACGTTGTACCCGGGAGAGCGTCCCGACGACCGTAGATAGGGGCCCTTTCCCGAGCGCCGAGGGGCCAGAGTTGGACCAATTGGGGGACGCCAACGGTGGCTCTACCCTCGGAAGGGGACGGAACACCAGCGCCCCACCGACGCCCAACAACCCGGCCTATTTCCCGAGTCCCGCAGAACAGGTAAGTAATGATTGAAGCCTTCGTAAATACGCTGGAGTTCTTTCCCAGGGGCCTGGTCTACGTGGCCCTGGGGTTGATAATCCTGGTGTTGTCAAAATTCATCAATGACGTTGTCACCCACTACCGAATCGACGAGGAAGTGGTCCAAAAGGGCAATACAGCCATCGCCCTGGGGCTATCGGGCTACTTTCTGGGGGTCATTCTGGTGTTCGTAGGAGCAGCGTACCAGCCCTTTGGACTAATCGTTAGCGACGGCTTGGGCTTCAACCGGGAGTTCGCCTTCGATGTCCTTCGGGTGTTCCTGTATTCCCTGGCGGGCATAGCGGCGTTGAACCTGGTCAGACTCCTGACCGAATACCTGGTGCTCTACAAGTTCAGCGTCAGAAGGGAGCTGGTGGAAGGCCAGAATGTGGCGATAGGAGCCGTGGAATTCGGCATATCCATCGCCATCGGACTGCTGATTGCCGGTTCCATATCCGGGTCCGGCGGAGGCCCCGACGTGTCCCTGGCCTTCTTTGGCATGGGGCTGGTGGTGCTGATTCTATTTACCCTGTTCTACGAACTCACGACACCCTTCAACATTCACGAAGAAATTGAAAAGAACAACCTGGCCGTGGGCATTACCCTGGGCGGGAACCTGATTGCCATCGGCCTGGTGATATTCAAAGCGGTGTTCGGAGATTTCCTGGGATGGTCGGAGGGAATCGCTCAACTTTTGACCTTTGCGGTCGCCGGGTTTGTTCTGCTCTACCTGCTCCGCCTAATCATCGACCTGGCGCTGCTGCCCAGCACCAAGGTTTCCGATGAGTTGGTAACGGGCCAGAACATCGGTGTCGCTTTCATCGAGAGCACTATCGTAATCAGCGCCGCCCTGGTGCTGCTATTCGCCATCTAAGGGAACCGTCGCGCGTCCCAGGTCATCGAGGGAGGCCGGCATCCGGGTCTAAGGACGCCCGCACTGCTCGCTGCCATTCCCTTACCCGTTCCGCCTCCTGGCGTTCTTCCACTTCAGCGAGTCCGCTTTCGATTACCCGCACTATTGCCGATTCATCCACCTGGTCGTAGTTGACCACCGGCTCCAGAATTTGGTTGAAGAACTCCGGGTCGCAAACCCGCCGCTGCCAGGAGCAGGCGAACTCGTCCAGGGCGCCGTCGTAGAGGCGCAGCAGAAATACTACCCGGACCGGGTCCAGCCCCTCGGCCAGGAACACTTGCGCCCGCAGGTCCAACCCCCTTCCCGTGCCGAACTCCACCGTGCCCGCCAGCTCATCGTAGACCACGTCTTTGAAGAGGTCGTACTGGTCGATGTAGGCCTCGGTCTCAGCCAGCAAGTCGCCAATCAGCCGTCGCCCTTCTGGGGTGATGGCAAAGTTGCCGGACTCGGGAGACGACTCAATGATTCCATCCCCCAGCAGCAGCCTCGCCACGGCCGCCAGCGGCTCTCCAATTTCCTGGACTGTGGCATCGGACAATGGCGAACCATGCTTGTCCAAGAAATACAGCACACTCAGGGACCGAAGCCAGTCCAGGAGTCCTTCCAGGCTCTCCCAGCAGCCCCGAGTGGCGGCGTGCTGCAGGGCCAGGTACTTCTGGACGATGTGCAACTCCAGGGTTGCGGTGGGAACGCCTCCGTCCGAAAGACTGGACGCATTCGTGAGCCGGTCATTTACCCGGTCCTCGGGCCCGACCTCCTGGCCTCCGGCGGTTGAAAGATGGAGGCTACAGTGTCCAAGCCGCCATTGATCAAACACGTCCAAGAAGACGGCGTAGATGTCCGGCAGGTCGGGGTTGGATCGCCGGTCGAGCATCTCTTCCACCCGTGCCTGGCCCTGGGGGTGGGGCGGGAACACCCACTCCAAAAGTTTCCCCACCCTTAGCCTCAATCTGGCCTCTGGCAATCGGACCCGCAGGCAGTCCTCGGGCCGCATTCCGTCGAGGGAAAGCTGCAACCAAAAGTCGGTGTGGACCGAACCAATCATATCCGGCGTCTATCTCCTATTCGCTGGAGCCCGCCCGGCGACGCCATTGGTCGCCCAAGACCACATGGCTTCCCCCGCCGCCAAAGACCCCACCGGAACTGCTGGAACCCCTGGATACGGATCCACGGTCGCCGGCTCGTCTAATGGAGCTGCTGCTCTTGAACCCTCCACTGGACCTCTGGGCCTGCTGGTAGCTCTGGCGACCACTGCTGACGTTTCCCCGAGACTGTTGGTAGCGCGACCCGGCAAAGGACTGTTGCCTGGAGGCATACTGGGTGTTTCGGGATACCTGGCCGCTGTAACGGGAGGACTGGCGATAGGCCGTCCTGTTCCGGTGCATGTCCGCCCCCCGGTAACCAGGCGTGCGATAGAAGTAGGGCCCGCTTAAACTTGAGAGGAGCAGGTAAGTAAACAGGAAGTCGCCCGCTCCAAAGTGGCTGTTGTAGTAACCGTTGGCGTGGTGGCCCCGCATGTCGTACTCGCCGTTGGTATCCTTCACAATGGAGAACAACAGGTCATCCTGGGAGTCATCTATGGCGTTGTTGCCGTTCAGGTCTTCCCAACCTTCCATCACCAACCGTTCGCCCTCGCGACTGGCCCGTATGAAGATAATCCCGTCGCCCTCGTAAATCTCGTTTACCCTTTCTTCAAACTCGGTGGCGCTTTTCGAGTCCTTGAAGGCTTGCTGGACATCGTCCATGTTAATTCGTCCCGCAGCCCCATCGGTGGTGGCCCAGTCTTCGTAGGAAGGGCCGCTGCTGCATGCCGCTATCAGCGGAGCGGCTGCGACCACTCCGCTCAGAGTTATCGCCCTAGCCAGTTTACGCCTTCTTATTGCCATCTTGCCTCCTGGATACCAGAGTAAGGACTTACTTGCCGACCCTCGTTGCGTAGCCGCAGGGTCCGGCGCTGTCCCTCGACCATCTTCAACTACTGCACCGCCAATGACCCATCACGATAGAATCGCTACCGCGTCGGGGACCAAACTGACCTGCCCCGTGTCTTCTGTGAATTCGGCATACTGCTCATCGACAGGAAAGGTCAAAAGGCGGGAGAGAAAGCGCCGGCCCGCTTCCAGACGGAAGGACTTCCACTTATCGAATGATTCTATGACGTAGTCACTCACCGCAGACTTGTGGCCGTAGTTGCCTGCGGCGGCAACCAAGATCAGCTCCTGAAGCTGGCCCAGGTGGTCTCGCCATAGCTCGTCACCTGTTTGCAGCCACAGAGTCTTGGCCAGGCGTTCAAACCCTTCTATTCCGGTCCGGCCACGGGTGTGGTTGAGTTGGCCGACCAGCCCATCCGCAAATCTCTCGGACAGTTGGTCCAGCCCGACGCCCAACAAGGGGGCACAGTCTACCCCGTAGTCCTCCCAGGCCTCTTCGCCCATTTGGTTGAAACGGATTGTATAGCGCTCAACTTCGTTCCCCGGGAAGTGCCGCCCCGCCAGCCACGCGCCCACATCACCGGCGATGGCCTGGCAAAGCTCCATCATGGACCCGGCCCGCATCACCTTGGTTCGGAGCAGATAATAGAGTTCAGCTTGTGTATCCAACAAGTTCGAGTAGTCCTGGAACAAGTTGCGACCATGCTCCGCCTCCCGGTCAGCCTGCTGTTGGGCCGCCCGGCAACCATTCTCCCAGTGTTTACCCTGGAGGTAGGGCCTCCCGCCGGAGTCAACCCTGTCGGGACGGAAACCGTACAAAGACGTACCCAACTGGAAGGAAAGTACCAGGTCTTCCAACGACAAGAAGAACCTGGACCAACCGTAACTACCCTGGCGCCCGCTGCGTCCCTGAAGCTGTAGGTCCACTCTGGGGGACCCGTTGATCTCCGCTCCGATGACGTACAGTCCCAGCCCAAACTCCAGGTTGCGTTCCTGGTCCGGCTCCGGTTGGGGTGGGGTCCCGGCCCGCCGGAGGGCCAACAGGTGTTGCCCGGCGGTGCAACCGAGCCTGGCAACCTCCATACCTGGCTGGGCGGATGCCTGGGAGCACAAATAGGCGGCCTCCTCCCCGGTGTAGCACCGCAAGGTTACCCAAGATGCCCCTTCTAGCAACAGCCGCTCGGCTCGCGCCAGGTATGCAGTCGTTACCTGCCGGTCCAGTTGACCATCGAGGATAATATCGGTGCCCCGACCCGCCATGTTCGTGGCTACCGTAACCGCGCCGAACCCTCCGGCCATCCTGACAATCTCGGCCTCTTGGTGGCTGGTAATGGCAGTCAGAAGATGGTGGGGTATTTGCCGTTCCGACAATAGGCGGCTGATTTCCTCCGCTTGTTGGATGGACTCTGCGCCCACCAGCACCGGTCTGCCAACCATCCGGCCCTCCGCCACCTCATCCACAATGGCGGCCTGTTTCTCCGACCTGGTAGCGTAAACACGGCTGGGAAGGTCCTGACGCAGCAGGGGACGGCTGGTTGGAACTGTTGCAACACTCAGAGAGTATCGCTGGCGGAACTCGCTGGCGGCAGCGCGGGCCGTGCCGGTCATTCCCGACACCACGCCATACCTGTTGACGAATCCCTGGACTGAAATTTGGCCCAGAGTCTGCCGCTCCGGGTTCAATTTTACGCCTTCCTTGGCTTCCAGGGCCGACTGTAACCCTTCCCGGTACTGGTTATCGGGCAATGTCCGGCCCGTATGAGGGTCGATTAAGACTACCGAGTCCTCGGTAACGATGTAGTCCAAGTTTCTCTTCAACAGCAGCAAGGCCCGGAGCATCTGATAGACCTGATTGCCCAGGTTGTACCGGAGGGCCAACTGCTTGGTCAGACGGGCAGCTTCCCGCCGCCGCCGCGCCAGGGCAAGGCTCGAATCTATGGTAAGCTCGGACAATTGCTGCTCCAACTCCTGCCCGTCGAAGAAGGTCCCCAGTTGGGTCTCCAGGAATTCCTGACCTTGTTGCGTCAAGGCGACATACCGGCGCTCCGGGTCCACAAAATAGTAAAATCCCGAGGTCAGAGCCTCGTCCGGACAATCGGAGCCGTCGGGGAATATCCTGGACAGTACCGTCCGGCGCAATTTGGGCTTGCCAGCAAACCTACCCCGTACAATTTCCCCCCCGGGTTGGGCCAACATCAGCTTGGCCAGCAGGGTTAGTTCTTCCTTGGAATCGGGTCTAGCTTGTAGGACCTGCTGCCCCACCTGGCGGGCGGCGACTTCCTGCAGGGCAATTAACTCCATCACAGCCTTCTTGGTACGGCTGACAGCCCGACGGTTCAGTCCACGTCCCCCGGAGATAATCATCGGGGTCTGGGCTTGGTCAATCAGGGCATGGTCGGCTTCGTCCACGATAATGGATTCCAGGGGCCCCTGCACCTGGTCTTCCTGGGACAACTTGAGGTTGTCCCGCAGGAAGTCGAACCCGAACTCGCGCAGGTTGCCGTAGACGATGGCCTTGCTGTAGGCATCCCGGCGTTCCTCGGGAGCCATGTGTTCCAACACCGCGTCGGCGGTTAGTCCCAAAGCTCGGTAGACTGGTCCCAGCAGGGCTAGGTCCCGGTCTGCCAGGTAATCGTTGGCCGTCGCGATATGGACCCGACGACCCAACAGGGCATGTAATACCGCCGGAAAGGCGGCGGCGACGGTCTTCCCCTCGCCGGCGTTCATCTCGACTACCCTGCCTCGGAAGAGATGAACGCCGGCCAGCAGTTGCTCATTGGTGGGGCGGAAGGCCATCGCCCCGGAAGAGTCCTTATCGGCCAGAGCCCGGTAAAACCCCGCCGGAAGATGGATGTCCCACTGGTAGCGGGCCCGGGTGGCAGACCGCACATAAATTAGGACGGCCACGATTAGCCGCTCATCGTCATCGAGTCCTGTAGTATCCAGCAACGGCCCGCATTCTCGATAGAAATATGCGAAGTCGAGGCAGGCCCCGTCAACGAGGGACGTCCTCGTCCGCCGGTCGGTAGCTTCGACGACACGGGTTGCCAAACTGCGGTACCGTTCAAGTTGCCCGCAGCCATTGGCGGCGTCGAAAAGCCGCCAAGCGCCCAACCGGCGCTGGATAGTCTCATCAACGAGGGCAAATACGCGGGGGAGCAGGGTTTCCGGGTCGCACCCCGTAGACTTCCACCCCAGGGAGCCCAGAGCAGCACGCAAGCCAGCGTCGGAATGGCCGCTGTAATCAATAGCTCTAATAGTGTTGAGCAGGCTTGCCTCGGCAGACTTTCGCATCAGTATCCGGGGTTGCGCCAACACGGAACGGCCTTCCAAGAACCTCGACAATCGGGACAGGAACCCACGGCGGGCGGCGCCGACCAATGACGCCAGCGAAGGGCTTATATTTGCTGCCAGACTCAAAGAATGTCTATCCTATGCTCAAGTTTCGCCTCATTTAGCCGACAGCCCCAAGTAACAAGGCCCCCAAGGTCTGGAAGGCCCTACCGGGGCGTCCTCTAGGATGAGGAAACGTTGCCGGCCCCAAGGAGTCCGATTATCACCAGGCCGGACTCGTGGCCCGGACCATCCCAGGCGTTGTAGCGCTGGAGCAAGTGCTCCTCGCTCATCAGCACCTGCCGGCCCACCCGGGGCTGCGCCTCCAGAAACGCCTGGCCGAGGGGAGAGTCCAAGTCCCAACAGGGACTAACCGAACAGTCCAGGTTGGCTCGGCGGCACACCCGAAGGTACTCGTTCTTCAATCGGTCAAACTCCCGTTGGTTCTTGTACGGGATGGGGGTTACAAAGAAATCGTGGGAAAGGTACAGCCCCAACTCATTGTCGAAAACCTGCATCATATCGGCGTCGGGTATCCAACCTTCCAGGGCGAAGAGCAGGTCCTGGGGTATATCCTGGGGCACCCGGTGGTAGTAAAACTCTTCCTGGGACTCCACCATGCGTACCCCGATTGATCCCTTGTTTTCATAACCCAAAAGGCGCTGGGCTTCGCCATCCCGCAGGAACAGGAAGGGAATGTTGCCGTTGGTAGCGTCGACCAGTACTTGTGTCCCATCAATATGGTAGAGCAGCGCGGTGTGCTGCCAATACCGCATGTACCGCTTGGCGAACCGGAAATCGAAGGTGGTCAGCAATTCCCTTAGCTTAGAGACCGGCGCCGGCCCGGGGGTGGCGTCCCCGGAGATTAGGTACTCGGATGGCAGCCCGTAATGGTCGGTAAGGAATTTCAGGGCCTGCACTTTTTCGGTGCAGATGCCTCCAGCGCCGCCCATAATATTGCGGAGCGTCTCGTCGCCCGACTTGAAAATCAGCTTGTCATCGACAAATCGAGAGTAATTCTCGAAGTCACTGTCCCATATCCTCTTTGCCAGGGACTTGAGCAACCGTAGCTTGCGCTCCAAGGAATCCAACTGAAGAATGGGTTCGGCCTCGGAGGGGCCCCATTGGGCTTCAAGGGTAGCTTTCACGAAAGAGGCATACTCTCCGGCGTGACGCTCCCACCGGCGTTTGTGGAACCCGGTCCAGTTTCGGTCATATCCCGCGTTGGTGCGGTCGATGGTCAGGTCAATTACCGACGCTTCGGTTTCGCCGACGCGGGCCTTCTGGACTAGGGGCGCCTGGTTTGCCCCAACGGGTTTTCCCATCTGCTGAAAGATAATTCCAGAGAACATATCCACCAGACCACCGTTGTCGTTGGCGGAGTAGACTCGGTCTTGCAGCGAAAATAGGATGGATGCGGACCTTTCGGTGGTCCTGCCCTCTTGCCGCAGCCAGTCCAGCGGGGCATTCTTCAGCCATCGGTCCAACAGCGACGCCAAGGGCAACTGAGCGTCCTGGCAGTCAATTCTGAGGGCGGCGGACCGGGTGGTGACCGAGTCGGTAAGTTGTAGGATAACTGGTTCTGGACTGTCCATTGAATCAGGCCACTTCTACCACCAGTGGGTCTCGTCCAGCTCTTCCGAGCCCTGGCGGGCTGCGTCCCAGGGACGGGCGGGTAGGTACTTCCATCCTCCGTCGGAGAACATCACCACTATATTGCCCTGCTCCATCTGCTGGGCCACTCTCTGGGCGGCGTACATGGTGGCTCCGGCGGATATACCGGCGAAAATGCCCTCCTTCTCGATTATGTCGTGGGAGGTTGCGATGGCGGTGGCGCTGTCAACCAGGAAACGCCGGTTTAGCAGGCCCAGGTCCAGCAGCGGCGGCACGTAGCCGTCGCTGAGGTTGCTCAGGCCCTGCAGCGATTCTCCCATTCGCGGCTCCACACCCACCACGCTGACCTCGGGGTTGGCTTCCCTGAGACGCCGGGCTACTCCGGTAATGGTGCCCCCGGTGCCGATTCCGGCGACGAAGACGTCCACCCTGGGCAGAGCCTGGGCTATCTCCGCTCCGGTGTGCTGGTAATGGGTATTCAGGTTAGTAGGGTTGTCAAATTGGCCCAGATAGAAATATCCCGGCGGGCGAGACAGTTCCTGGGCCAGATCGATTGCCCCCTTCATTCCCGTCCGGGGTTCGCACCAGACGATGCCGGAACCGTACAGGCCCAACAGGTCTCCGATGCTGGGAGCAACCTCCCCGGGGATTACCACCTGGACTGAGTATCCCTTCTGTTTTCCGATGAGCGACAAGGCGATTGCCGTATTGCCGCTGCTGGCCTCGACGATGGTATCGCCGGGGTGCAGGTATCCGCGACGCTCTGCCTCCTCCACCATCGCCAGCACGATGCGGTCCTTGATACTGCCGCTGGGGTTCTGCCCTTCCAGCTTGGCGAATATGCGGACGCCCGGCTTGGGAGACATGTGGGATAACTCCACCAGTGGGGTATTTCCAACCACGCTCAGTAACGTTGATGTAGACATGGGAAGCCCGAATACCCCCGTAAGGTGACAAATGGGTAAGCCAGCCCAGGACCGGCTACCACCATTACCACTATAACATGTTCGATGGCCGCCCTTGCGAGGAGACGGACTGTCCGGTAGGGACCGGCGACGCAGGTAGTCTAGCCATCCGTATTTGCCTCGGACCCCAGTTCCAGCAGCCGCATTCCCCTATCTACCTGGTCTCCTACCTCCACCGAAACACGACGCACGACGCCGCTGCGGGGGGCCGTGATGACCAGTTCCATCTTCATCGACTCCATGACCATGACGGTCTGGTTCCGCTCCACCTGGGTCCCCTGGCTGACCAGTACCTCCAAGACCACGCCGGGCATGGGGGCAAGAATATCCTCCGCAGCATCGGCGGCTTCCGCCCCACCTCTACGCCTTGAGTTGGCCCGTTGGAATACCAACAAGTCTCCGTCCAACCATAGGTGAAGCTCGGTACCCACCCAGACCCAGAAAAAGGCGTGACTCCGTCCATCGGGGGTGCGACACCAGCCTTCCCCGGGGGTCGGAGAATTGATGACCAGGCCAATGGCCTCACCGTCCAGGATGAAGGTGCTCACGCCCTCACCCTCTGCAACCTGATACCCAAAGACTTCCCCGGAGATTGGGTAGACCTGCCGCATCCGCCCCTGCGTCACGGGAGCCTCTGCGTTCCGGCAGATTGCCAGGGGCTGCCGACCACCTCGTGGGTCGGGGAAGTAGCTGGACTGACGGCGTTGCCACCCTGCCCCGAGGCCCATGCCGATAGGGCTTGGGCCAAGCGGACCGACTCTTCAGTAATCACCGGGCTGGTGACCGCCGGATTCCAATCAAGAAAGCCGGTATCGTACTCTCCCAGTTGAAACTGGGGGTGTCCTACAATCCGACGCAGCAAGGAGATGTTGGTCACAACTCCCAGCGCCACGAACTGGGACAATGCCACCTCCATTCGGCGCAGGCTGAGGCCCCTTTGGGGAGCCCAGGCTATCAGCTTGGCCAACATGGGGTCGTAATATATGGACACTTCCTGGCCCTGAACAACGCCGCTGTCCAACCGCAGCCCCGGACCGCTGGGGGGGCGCCACCGCAGCAGCGTGCCCGTAGAGGGAACGAAGCCGTTGTACGGGTCTTCGGCGTAGATGCGGCACTCGATGGCGTGGCCGTGGGGCTGGATGTCATCCTGCAGCAGAGTCAGGGGTTCGCCGTTGGCGATGCGTACTTGCCACTCCACCAAATCCAGGCCCAGGACCGCCTCGGTGATGGGGTGTTCAACCTGGAGCCGGGCGTTCATTTCCAAGAAATAGAACTCCCCGCTCTGGGGGTCAAGCAAGAATTCCGCCGTACCGGCGTTGACGTACCTGGCTCCCCTGGCCACGGCGATGGCAGCTTCGCCGATGCGTTGCCTCAGTTCCGACGTAAGGGCCGGGGAAGGGGTCTCCTCTATTACCTTCTGGTGCCGCCGTTGGATGCTGCATTCCCGCTCCAACAGGTGGATGGTGTGTCCCGACCTATCAGCCAGGACCTGTATCTCAACGTGCCGGGGGTGGGTCACGTAACGTTCCAAAAAGACCCGACCGTCGCCGAAGGCGGCGTGGGCCTCCCGGCTGGCCGAGTCAATTGCTTCCGCCAGTTCGCCCCGCCCGTTGACCACCCGCATTCCCCGACCTCCGCCTCCGGCGGCAGCCTTGACCAACAGTGGAAACCCCCATCGCTCGGCGAATGTTTCGGCAACCGCATCCACTGAGTCGCAGACCGGAGAACTGGGCACCACCGGGACGCCCGCCTGCCGGGCTATCTCCTTGGAGCGCAACTTGTCCCCCAGGGACTCCATACTCTGGGGAGTCGGCCCAATGAAAGCTATTCCCGCTTCCCCGCAGGCTTGGGCAAACCTGGGATTCTCCGACAGAAATCCGTAACCAGGATGCACGGCCTCCGCCCCACTGTCCCGGGCCGCTTGGACCAACTTGGGTATGTTCAGGTAGGTCTCCTCGGCGGTATTTCCCGGAAGGGCAACGGACTGCTCGGCGGTGGCCACGTGGGGAGCGCCGGCGTCGGGTTCGGAATAAACGGCGACGGGGGCGATCCCCATCGCCCGGAGAGTATGGTTGATTCGGACGGCTATTTCGCCCCGATTGGCTACCAGCACTTTGGAAAACATCAGCAAACATCCGGTACGAGACCTGGAGGTTGGGGGTAGGAAGTGGCCATACCAGTCACTTGTAGATGATGCCTAGAATCAGCCGGCCATAGGTTGTGAAGGTTCCGTGGTGGACATTCAAAATGGAGCAGTTTTACCTCGTGCTCAGGAGGGGGAGCAACGCTTTTAGTCTGTTGCTGCCACCCGCCAAAGCAAGTTCTAGGACATTCCGGGTCCGTAAATACCTACCCTCTCACTCACGCTGGCTCGCAGCGTCTATTGAGGTGCCTGCGCCTCGGCCCATTCACACGCCAGTTCCATAGCCTTGTTGAGCCATGCTTGCTTCGGCATGCCCACGCTCAACCTAGCCCTATGAGCCCGTTCAATCAGTTTCTTCTGCTTGAGTTCAAAAACGACGACGGGGCGCTTGGTGTCAGGCGCGGTGGAATTGTCATCTCCGTACGCATCTTCATGCAAGATCTTGCGTATAACCTCGGCAGCTGATGTCTTCCCTACGGCGACATCATGGACGGAATTAGCATCTACTTCGCTGACTTCCCGGAATTGGGCCGCAAGTCGCCCACTGCCGGACAAGCCTGAGCGAACCGCAATCTCGGTATCGCTCAATTGCTCGTTCGGTCCCCGCCAAGCGTTCACCAAGACGAGCGCGGCCATCTTCTGCCGCTTGTCCATTTGACGACGGGCCATGTTTTCGGACCACACGAAAGCCTGTGCCTCCTCCCGAGTTCCCGTGAACTCTTTGACCTGCGGCGTTACATTCGCCTTCTTTGCGGCCAGGTACCTATGCCAGCCATCAAGGATGTCTCCCTCATAAATGACAATGGGGTGTTCGGGGTCATACCCCCGGGTCAGCATCGACTGAACCAACTCCTCGAAATCCTTTGCGTCGGCTTCACCGAACGGGTTGCTCAAGTTGTGCCGGTTGAGTTCGCCCACGGATTCAATCTGCTGAATCATAACCTGTCTCCTCGTCTAAACTGCGTTGATAGTACTTGGCTCTACCTTGTCCATTTCTCAGAGTCTCGTCGGCGGCATCATCGAGAACTTTTCGCAACAGCCATTCGTGAGCCGACAAGTTTCGTCGACGGGCAAGCCACGATTGAACGTCATGGACGGTGGCTCCCAAGATCCCATCCCATTTAACCCCCGCACCAAACCGGTATTTTTTGGCAGTAAAAATACCTTTCTCCCAATCGTGGGCAAGACTCGCGTTATTTGTTACCGCCCCCGGAGTTCCCTTCAATGCTCGCCGTATAACGCCAGTAGTGTAACGACGTTCCATAATCATCTCCTAATGGCGTACTGTACAGAGTTGCTAACGTAATGTCAAATGTCCAGTCACATTCTCTTACCAATAGAATACAGTACGACATTAGGGAACGGATTTGGCATCCACTTCTTGGCATCATCTACAAGTAAACGGATCCGAAGGGCTGCCTTTCACATGCGAAAGACGCCGCGCCTGGGCTCCGGGAAGGGGGCGTTGATGGAGGCGGCGATACCCAGTCCAACTACCGTGCGGGTATCCACCGGATCAATGATGCCGTCGTCCCACAGCCGCGCGGTGCTGTAATAGGGGTCGCCCTCGACCTCGTACTTTTCCAGAATGGGACGCTGCAATTCGTCCCGCTCCTCCGGCTCCAGCGTCCGTCCCTGCCGCTCCAGTTGTTGCAACCGAATGGTGAGCAGGACTTCGGCGGCCTGCTGTCCGCCCATAACCGAAACGCGGGCGTTGGGCCACATCCACAGGAACCTGGGCTGGTAGGCCCGCCCGCACATGCCATAGTTGCCCGCCCCGAAGGAGCTGCCGATGATTACAGTGAACTTGGGGACGGCGGCATTGGAAACTGCCATTACCATTTTTGCGCCATCCTTGGCGATGCCCCCGGCCTCGTACTGGCGGCCCACCATGAACCCGGTGATGTTCTGTAGGAACAACAGGGGAATGCCCCGCTGGCTGCACAACTCTATGAAGTGGGTCCCCTTCAACGCGCTTTCGGAGAACAGTACCCCGTTGTTGGCGACTATACCTACCGGGTAGCCCCAGACCCGCGCAAAGCCGCAGACCAGAGTCTCACCGTAGTTGGCCTTGAATTCGTGGAAGCGGCTGCCATCCACCATTCGGGCTATAACCTCCCTGACGTTGTACTGGCGTCGATTGTCCGGGGAAATTATCCCGTAGAGTTCTCGGGGGTCGTAGGCTGGCGGCTCGGGGTCGTATACCCGGAAGGGAGGGTCCCGTCGGGCCACAAAGTTTTCGACGATGTCCCTGGTAATTGCCAGGGCATCCTCATCATCGGCGGCCTGGTGGTCGGCAACTCCCGATACCCGAGTGTGTACATCGGAGCCTCCCAGGGATTCCGGGTCTACCTCTTCGCCGGTGGCGGCCCGGACCAGGGGAGGCCCTCCCAGGAAGATGGTGCCCTGCTGGCGCACCATTACCACCTCGTCGCTCATGGCCGGAATGTAGGCTCCCCCGGCGGTGCAGGACCCCATCACCACCGCTACCTGGGGTATACCCAGCGCCGACATTTGCGCCTGGTTGTAGAAGATGCGCCCAAAGTGGTCCCGGTCGGGAAATACCTCCGCCTGTAGAGGTAGAAAGGCGCCGCCGGAGTCCACCAGGTAAACACAGGGAAGGTGGTTTTCCAAGGCTATTTCCTGGGCCCGCAGGTGTTTCTTGACGGTAATGGGGTAGTAGGTGCCTCCCCTGACCGTGGCGTCGTTGGCCAGGACCACCACCTCCTTGCCGTGGACTACCCCTATTCCCGTGACGATTCCAGCCGATACTTCTTCCCCGTCGTACATTCCCCAGGCGGCCAGGGGGCTGAACTCCAGGAAGGGGGTGTTGGCGTCCACCAGCCCTTCTATGCGCTCTCGGGCCAACAGCTTGCCCCGACTGCGGTGTAGCTCCACCGCCCGCTCACCTCCGCCTTGCCGGACCTGGGCCAAGCGGCCTTTCAGGTCTAGGACCAGGGCTTCCATGTGGGCCTGGTTGTCCAGGAACTCCCGGTCTCCTGTACGAATGTTGGACTGGATAGCTTCCATGCTCTTCCTGGCGGGCCCACCGTTTTGGGTTTCCCTACGTTCTTACCATTATTATAGCCCCGCTGGCAGGTTGAAACGTTAACGAAAGCTCTTCTATCCGGGCAATCGCATATTGGACTGTGAGGAACCCGTCATCCGCGAAGGCGAGAATCCGGCTCCCCGATTCAACAGTGCCGTCAACTGTTGGGGCCGCTCGCCAGGCATGGTCCCGGCCCGGTCCGGCAACGGGGACGGCTCTGCGCCGGAGTGACGGTAAGCTCGTTGCTAAAATGCGATTACCCTGGCTCCGCTGTGGACTCAGGTTGGCCCAGAAATCGCAGAAGAGTTGGGGCACCTTAGTTGGGATCACCCCCTAAAACAAGAAGGACTGGCGGAGCTTCACAGGCGCAAGCGTCTTTCGTTCCCGACGAGGTCGTGGCGCTGCTGTACGATGCTCTGGGCCTGATTGGCACGCCCGAGCGTGCGCCCAGCGCATCGAAGAGATGGCCGCCGTGGGGGTCAACAATCTTTACCTGATGCCCTTCCAGACCTTTGCGGCCCCGGAGGAAGAGATACGGGCCTTTCGGGACCGGGTGTTCCCCCGGCTCAGCGCCGATGGCTATTTGGCGGCGGGGGTCTGACCAGGCTACCGGCGAAACAACTGGGCTGTCCAAGCCCCGGACGGCTGTCCAACGCTGGGCAGCCGTCCGGGGGGATAACCAACCGGCAGGTCGCGCGGGCGGTAGACTAGGCAGGGAAAATGCGCTGGTAGACACCGGGAGAGCCGTTCTCGTGGACCATGTGGGGGCGAATCTCATTGTTCCACACCGGAGTTACCATAGTCCGCCAGCCATCCCAGCCGGGACTCTCCGACACCGCCACCGACTCCATCTCGTGGACCGTCATGTATTTGGGTTGACCCTCCAACGCCTCAAAACGGCGATTGCGAATGTAGCCCGAGATTTTGTAACACTCGGGAAGCCGCTCCGTGTTGTAAGCATGGTTGAACTTCTCCTCCAACTCTTCCGGCACCGACATCCGCCCCACCAGAAGCGTGGGGGACATGGCGGCTTCGCTGGTTTCGCTGGACAATTCGTCGGGGAAAATCATGCTGTAGAGGTTACGAATGTAGTTCTGCCCCACGACGCTGGGTGACATGCGTTGGCTCCACTCGGTGGGATTTTCGTGGTGGTAACGCCAGGCGTCGGAGTGGAAAGTCTCGGCCTTGTCCAACTCGTAACAGGCCAGGTACTTGGGACCGCCCTGTTGGGCTTCATAGCGGGCGGCGCTCAACACACCGGGTATGGATAGTCGCTCGGGAATGTGCTCCTCGTTGTACCAGCGGTTGAACTCCTCCTCCACCTCCGAGGGTACATCGGTGAAAACCATCAAAAGTCCTCGACCCTTGGTCACTGCCATTTTCCTACCTCTCCGTTGGATTTACGGCGGCTCTTTGGTTAGCCAACGTCAGTCTCATTGGGCTAATGCAGCGGTGGCGGGCTCCAGCTACCGTCTTGCTTGGCATGATATAGTTAGTGGCAGATGCCAGTCAACAAATTGAGACTGAGCGCCCTTGTTTTTGGTTCCAACTTCTGTCCCAGCCCAGCGTGGGTAAACTGCTCAGTTGCTGTGTTATGAGGTCTTGCCCTCATATCCCAGAGGCTGGCTGAAACACTCTTCAACCATCGGTGAAACAAACACCAACCCACACACCTTCCTGGGAGGCTATCATGGCCGATAATCTTGACCAAATTGTAGAATCCTCCGAAGCCGAACGCCTGGCTACCGGGTTCGAGTTTACCGAAGGACCCCTGTGGCACCCGGACGGCTACCTGCTGTTCGTGAACAACCGCATCAACGTCATTTACCGCCTGGTACCCGGGGGCGAACCCGAGATAATTCGGGAGAACAGCGGGTCCGCCAACGGGCTCACCTTCGACCTCCAGGGCCGGTTGATTATGTGCGAAGGCGACAACCGACAAATGACCCGCATGGAACCCGACGGCTCCATCACCGTCATCGCCGACCGCTGGGAAGGCAAGCGGCTGCACCGGCCCAATGACGTGGTGTGCCGCTCCGACGGCAGCATCTACTTCACCAGCCCCGGTGGTCGTCTTCCTGCGGAAGAGCGGGAGATTGACTTCCACGGCATTCACCGCATTGCTCCCGACGGCGCTGTGACCGCCGTAATCACCGACCTGGAGTCTCCCAATGGGTTGGCCTTCTCTCCCGACGAAACTATTCTTTACGCCGACAATACCCGCCGCGATGACGGCTGTGCAGCGGAAAAGGAACGGGGCGAGGTATGCACCCACCAGTACATTCGCGCCTACGACGTGGCTCGCGATGGCTCCGTGAGCCACGGCAGGTACTTCGCCGACATGCACTCGGCGGAGGACGGGGTGCCCGACGGAATGAAAGTCGATACCGACGGGCGGGTCTACTGCACCGGGGCCGGGGGTGTCTGGGTATTTGAGCCCGACGGGTCGCTGGTGGGTATCATCCGGTTGCCGGAAATTCCGGCCAACTGCGCCTGGGGCGACGCCGACTACCGCACCATGTACTTCACCGCCCGGAGCTCAGTCTACCGGCTGCGGATGAAGACCACCGGAATCAACCCCTGGCGTGGCGGATAGCCCGGGCGTTCAATCTTCACCGGACCCACCACCCTTTGGAGGTAGCCAATGATAACCAAGTTTGACACCAGCTTTGCCGGACACGTGGACATTGACAATGTGGGGTACGCTGGCACCCCGGTCAACGATCGGTCCCTGTCCGACGAGCGCTTGAATTCGGTCTTTGACAAGGCCCAGGCCATCGCCCAATTGGGGGACCGGCTGGGTTACGATACGTTCTGGATGGCCGAGCACCACTTCCAGCCGGAAGGATACGAGTGCATTCCCAACATATTGCTGTTGGACGTGCATCTGGCCCACGTCACCCAGCGAATCAAGCTGGGGTGCGCCTTCAATATATCTCCCATGTGGCATCCACTCAGGATGGCCGAGGACTTCGCCACCGCAGATATTCTGACCAAGGGCCGGGTGGTCTTCGGCGTTGGCCGAGGATACCACACCCGGGAGGTGGAAACCCTCGGCGCGCCCCTGCTGGACCAGGACGCCAACCGGGAACTGTTTGAAGAGCAAGTGGAGGTTATGCTCAAGGCCTTCCACCAACCGTCCTTCTCCCACCACGGCAAGTATTACGACATTCCCCCCAAGGTGCCGTATCGGGGGTACGAACTGGAAGAGATTACCCTGGTGCCCCGCCCGGTGAACCGGCCCGTGGAATGTTGGCAGCCCATCCAGGGCGGCACCCAGCGCGCCCTGGACTTCATGGCAAAGCACGGCATCAAGGGGACCATAGGCGGCGGCGTTGCCGAGGGCGGGGCCATGCGCACCGTCGTGGAATCATACCGGGACGCGCTGAACCGGACCGGGCGCGACGCCGAGCTGGGCGAAGACCTAAACATCGGCTTCCACTTCTACCTGTCGGATAGCCAGGAGCAAGGCATCAAGGAAGCCGCCAAGTATTTTGAGGAAAACCTGAAGCTGTTCGGGCCATTGCGCCTGCACCGGGGCCTTAGCGAAGAGCAGATACGGGACATCGCCGATCCACAGCGGGCGCCCTTCGCCGGGCTGCCCAGCATGGAGGGAGCGGTGGCGGCGGGGGCCTTCCTCTGCGGGCCGCCGGAAGGCATCATCGAACAACTCAAGCGGCTGGAACAGCAGTACCCGGGCCTGGAGCGAATCAACCTGAGCCACCCGGTGGGCACGCCCCAACAGGTTATCCTGGAGCAACTGGAGTGGTTCGCCAAAGAGGTGATGCCAGCCTTCCAGGGCCGTGAACCTGCCCAGGTTAGCGGGAATTAGGGCAACCGACAACACTGGCGCTAATCACCGGCCCCCACCCGTTGGTGGGCTTGGCAGTGATAGGTATTGCGGGAACCTTCCCACGCTTTTGGTGGCTGAAGCGGTCCGGCTAGTTGGGAGGAGGCTAGCCGGGCCGCCGGTCAACACGTTCCAGTAGGAGGCCGGAAACACGCCCAAGGCTCCCGGGCCTTTCCAACAGTGCCCGGCGCAGATGGGAGACCACCATTTCGACGCGGCGAATACCCACGGCAAGGCTGCCCGAGCCTTGATTGAGGAGGAGCTTACATGGCAGATCTGGACGTGCTCACTTACGGCTTCGCATTAACCACCGACCAAGGCGCTTTCGGCTACTCGACCAACTCCCTGCTGACGGTGGGCAATACGCGCATCCTGGTGGATACGGGCCCTTCGTCGCGGCGTCCGGTGCTCTACCGCGCCCTGCAGAGCCGTGGCCTGACCCCGGAGGACATTGACATCGTCATTCTGACCCACATGCACTGGGACCATTGCCAGAATGCCGACCTGTTCCGCAATGCTCGGATTCTGCTGCACCCCACGGAGATGGACTACGTCCGCCACCCCAATCCCCAGGACTTTACGGTAGCGCGATACATGGTCGACATGATGGACAAGATGAAGGTGGAGCTGGTTTCCGAGGGTGACACCGTGGTCGACGGGGTTAGCATCATCGAAACGCCCGGCCACACCAAGGGCCACATCAGCGTTCTGGTTGAAGACGGGGGCGAGAAAATTCTGTTGGCGGGTGACGCCATGCCCGACGGGGGTACCGTGGGCCGCGGCCTGCCCTACAACATCTTCTGGGATGTGACCGACGCCAAGGAAAGCGTGGAGAAGATGGTGCATTCCTCCCAGGTGTTTTATCCGGGGCATGACCGTCCCTTCCGTTTGGAAGACCAAAGCATCAACTACCTGCACGGGCCGGAAAACATCGAGGTGGTCAACAGCACCGAGGGGGGCGCAACTGCTTCCCTGACCTTCACCGTCCATGCCCACCGTCACGTCAATATCGATACGGTCCAGAAGCCCAAGGGATGAAGCGGCGGCAGGGCTAAAGCAGCAACCGCAAGGAGGTGCCCTCTGATGACAGAACGTGACCTAATTGGATACGGACCGAACCCGCCAGCGGTCGAGTGGCCCAACGGGGCTCGCATCGCCGTATCGGTTGTCGTCAACTACGAAGAGGGGTCGGAGAGCTCCATCCTGGATGGCGACCCCCACGGGGAGACGGTGGGAGAGTCGCCCTCGCCGGTGGCCCGGGGAGAGCGCGACCTGGCAAACGAGTCTTTCTTTGAGTACGGGAGCCGGGTGGGCGTATGGCGCATCCTGGACATTCTGGACGAGTACGATGTTAGCTCCACCTTCTTCGCCTGCGCCCTGGCCCTGGAACGCAATCCCCAGGTGGGCCCCGAGGTGGTACGAAGGGGACACGAGGTTATGGGCCACGGCAACCGCTGGGAAGAGTATTACAAGATGTCCCGGGAGGAGGAACGGAAGGCCATCCAGGAGGCGGTGGCCTCCATAACCCGGACTACCGGGCAGCGCCCTCTGGGTTGGTACACCCGCTACGGGCCCAGCGTCAACACCCGGGACCTGGTGGTGGAAGAAGGCGGCTTCGTCTACGACTGCAACGCCTACAACGACGACCTGCCTTACTACACCCAGGTCAACGGCAGGGACTGGCTGGTGGTGCCCTACTCCCTGGAGGTCAACGATTACGGCTTTTGGCGCGGCCAGTTGTCCACGCCCGACGACTTCTTCGAGGCGGCGCGAAACTGCTTCGACACTCTATACCGGGAGGGGGCCACCCATCCCAAGATGATGTCGGTGGGACTCCACTGCCGCATCATCGGGAAGCCGGCCCGGGCTGCCGCGCTGCGCCGCTTCCTGGAGTACATCCGTGGCAAGCACGACGTTTGGCTGGCCCGCCGCATCGACATCGCCCGTTGGTGGCTGGAGAGATACTCGCCTTAACGGGGCGCGGAGACCCTCATATACTAGCCTCTGTTGAGAGGCGCCCCCGCAGCTAATCCGCTATGGACTGAAGGCTAGCCTGGCCCCAGCGGGCGTAGTGGCTTTGGCCGATACTAGGAAAATGGGGGGGAAGAATGACAACGGGCTTTGACCACGGCAACCAAGCTGACCCCGCCGATGTATGGCGCGCTATCGGACGGCTGGAAGGCCAGACCGCCGCGCTACTGGAAGGCCAGGGGGAAATCAAGGCAGAGTTGAGGGAAGTGAACCGGCGCATCGACCGGCTGTTCTACGCTATTCTTGCCGTCGGCGGCGCCCTGTTCGTGGCGGTCTTTGCCAGCCGCTTCATAGGTGGCTGAGCTTATCATAGGCCCCGGTGTGGCGGTTCTTGGGTATAGGCAGCCCCAAGTTCCCGTGCAAGGTCTCCGCTTCGTACTCGGAACGGAACAGCCCCCGCTCCTTCAGTAAAGGCAAAACGTGGTCGATGAAGTCGGTCAAGCCGTCGGGCAGCACCGGGCCGCTCAACATGAAGCCGTCCGCCGCCCCCGTCTCAAACCAACTCTGAATGGTATCGGCAATCTGCTGCGGCGTGCCGGTAAACACGCTCTTGGGCGTGGTAGTCCGCAGGGCCAACTGTCGTAGGGTAAGGTTTTCCTCCCGCGCCAGCAGCTTGAGCCGGTCGGTGGTACTCTCCCACCCGTTGCGGCCAAAGTCTCCCAGGTCCGGGAAGGGCTCGTCCAACTCGAACTGGGTGAAGTCCAGGTCATTGAAGTACCGGCCCAGGTAATTCAGGGCGTCGTCGATGACCACCAGATTGGCGATAACCTGGTACTTCTCCTCCGCCTCCGCCGCCGTTCTCCCCACGATGGGGCCGCACCCGGGCAGAATTAGCACCTCGTCGGGATTCCTGCCGTGGCGGGCCGCCCTACCCTTAACATCCTGATAGAACTGTACCGCCGCCTCGATATTGGGCTGGCCGGTGAAAATAACATCGGCGTGGCACGAGGCGAACTCCTTGCCCGCCTCTGACGACCCTGCTTGAATCAGGACCGGCCTGCCCTGCTTGGAGCGGGATATATTCAACGGCCCCTGGACCGAAAAAAACTCTCCCTGGAAGTTGAGGCGGTGCATCTTCTCGGCGTCGATAAACTGGCCGGTCTCCTGATTACGAAGGAAGGCGTCGTCCTGCCAGGAGTCCCACAGCCCCTTGGCTATCTCGACAAACTCGTGGGCCATCCGGTAGCGGAGGTCATGCTCCGGGTGCTCGGGCCGATTGTAGTTTAGGGCCGATCCCTCCAGGGGAGAAGTGACGATATTCCACCCGGCCCGTCCCTCGCTGATGTGGTCGATGGAAGCGAACTGCCTGGCAACGGTGTAGGGGTCGCTGTAAGTGCTGGACAGGGTCGCGGCCAAGCCGATGTGGGTGGTGTCGGCGGCCAACCTCGCCAGCAGGGTAAGGGGCTCGAAACGATTGAGGAAGTTGGGATGGGACTTTTCGCTGATGTACAAGCCGTCTCCAAAGAACACGAAGTCCAGCTTGGCGGCCTCCGCCTTTCGGGTCAGGTCCAGGTAGTAATCCAGGTTGATGGCGCCATCGACTACGGCGTTGGGGTGCCGCCAGGATGCCATGTTGCTGCCCGTTCCGGCAAGAAACGTGCCCAACCTCAGCTTGCGTCCATTGTTCATCATCAAACCCACCTTTTACCGGCGCATTGGGAGACCATCAATACCGGAACTGCTCCACCAACCGCCCGTACTCCCTGCACCACCCTTCCGCCAGGGACAGCTCGGCGCTCCGAGCCTGGTAGCCCTCCGAGTCCCCGCTCCGGTACTCGTCCCTGTACCAATCAACTGTTGAAGTCACCCATTCCTCCACCGGCGTGGAAACAATGCCCAGAAGCCCCTGGGCGTGGGACAGGTCATGGATATTGGAGACGGGGCGGCACAATGGGGGGAAGTAGGTCCGCAGCGCCTCGCTCCGGCGAATGACCTCCCGGGGCACGTAAACAATCTGTTCCTGGTGGCCGGCGGCGCGCCATATCAGGCTAACCCAGCGCTCCATAGTCATAATCTCGGGCATGGCCACGTAATAGGTCTGGTTGACGGTTTGGGGGGCATCCAGCGCACGGACGAAGTTGGCGGCGGCGTCCGCGGAATAGAGGGTGCGAAAGGCGCCCTGCATCTCGGCAGGTAACAGCGCCGGTCCGCCGTCCAGGGCCCGCTGCACCCACCACCACATGCGACCGGTCGGGTCGTCCGGGCCCATGACCGCCGGGACGCGGATTATGGTGTAGGGCATGTCGCAGTTCTCGTGGAGCCATTTTTCGCAATGCCGCTTGCCCACCGCGTAAGGGTCCTGCCCCGGGGGATAAGCGTAGTCCAGGGAGCTCCAGTCAACGTCCCACTCGTTGTAGGGACAGCGGCTGGAGAAGTCCACCGCCCCTTCCAGGTAAACCGACCCGGTACTCACCACCAGGTATCTGCCTACGCTGCCCCGGAAGGCTTCCACGGCGTTGACCACGTCTTCCTTTTCGTAGGCCTGGGTGTCAATTGCAACGTCGAAGAGCTTGCCCCGGAGTTTCTCCTTGAACTCAGCGTACTCTTGGCGGTCTCCTTGAATGTGGCGCACCCGGTCCCACCAGGGGGGACGGTTGGCGCCCCGGGAGAACACGGTAACGTCGTCTCCCCGTTCGAGAAGCCCTTCCACCGTAATCTTTCCCATGTAGCCGGTGCCGCCGATAATCAGGACTCTCAAGCCGCCTCGCGCAATAGCCCCCAACTCCGGGACTCTCAAGGCCGGCAGCTACTCTGACCACGGTATACCACCAACCCCAACCTCACTAACTTGCCAGGAGTGTAAGCCAAGCAGGGGTCAAAATCAACGGACGGTGCGGCGGAACCCGAGGGGCGGTACACGGAAGCTAAAGGTCCGCCGGAGTTACGGAATTTTCCCGGCCCGGGGAATCAACCCTCTTGTACCCCCAGGGTGTTTCGATTGTAACCCTGAGGGGAGCGAAGGGCCTACCGTCGCCGCCCAGCACAGGCCCCCACCCCTGGCCGGCCTGCGCCGGAATGACAGTCGGGACGGGCGTATTGCCCGGAAATGCGGGCTAGGCTCCACCTAGACAATTGAAAGGCCCTGGTGATGCGCCCAGGGCCTCTCTATTATCATCGATGGCGTTGCTCCAAGGGCCTATCGGCGGCGCTGGGAAATCCCCCCAACCCCCATTTACAAGTGGGGGCCATTCTTTCTCCCTTTGGCAAAGGGGGATTAAGGGGGATTTCCACTCCCGCCAAAGGAGTGGTTAGGGTCTCCATTTTCCCGCCACCATTGGTCGAAAGAACCTGCCATAGCCGCTCTCCTGAACATCCGGTCCGGCGCTATCGTCGAGGGAGTAGCTTCAGAGGGTACTCGGCGGAATGGAAAGGGGGAAGGGAACGTTGGGGTACCGTTCCAACAGCCGACGCCAAACCGCGTGTCCCACCTTTTCGGCCTCACGCACCACCTGGGGCTCGTCGATGGTCAGCACTTTGCCGTCCCGCATAATCCAGTTGCCATCAACCATGACCGAGCAGATGTCCCCGGGCTGCCCGTTGTGCACGAAGGAAGACACGATGCGTAGGCTGGGCACCAGGTGGGCTCGCAACACGTCCACGACGAAGAGGTCGGCCTTCATCCCAACGGCCAAGACGCCGGTCTCGGCTGCCAGTCCCAGGGCCCTGGCCCCCCCGGAGGTGGCCCATTCCAGCACGTCTTCCGGCTGGGGGTACACCTCGTCGTTGCGCCTGACCCGTTCCAAAAACAGCCCGGCCCGCATCACCTCAACCATGTCCTCGGCCATGTTATCCGACCCCATGCCAATGGTGCATCCGGCTGCCTGTAGCTCTCTCACCGGGGCGGCGGCCCCGCGGCGGGCGGCAATGGCGGCATTATTGGCAATCTTTGTTCCGGTCTGCCCCAGTAGGGCGATCTCCGAGGGGTTTACGTACCGACAGTGGGCGGCCACCAGGTCCGGGCCCAGGAAATCGTTGGCAAATAGGTAGTGGGTGGGGTCAACACCCCGCACCCGGGTGACCGCCTCTATTTCCTGGTGGCTCTGGGAGAGGTGGATGGTGTAGCCGGTGCCGTGGCGTTCCGCCATTTCGCGGCTGCGGCGCAAAAGGTGTGGCGAGCAAGTTTCCGGCGCGTGGGGGGCCATGAAGCAGGTGACCCGCCCCGCGTGTTTGCCGTGCCAGGACTCAATCAGGTCGGCGCTGCGCTGCAGACCGGCTTCAGCCCGGGAATCTTCGAAGCGGTACGTACCCTCTGTAGCCAGGGCTTCGTCGGCGTCGTTGATGTTCTCCGCCAGTACCAGCCGGAGGCCCGTTCCCGCCAGGTCTTGGGCGTACCCGGCGACATTGGCGGAAATCTCCAACAGAGAGGTGGTACCGCTGCGGATAGCTTCCAAGGTTCCGAGCAAGGCCAACACTCGCCGTTCCTCCTGAGACAGCAGCGAGCGGGCGGAAACCGGGAAACCGAGCCGTGTGGGAAATCCAAAGTCCTCAAGAATTCCCCGGTCCCCCGTCGCCAACAGGTGGGTATGGCAGTTAACCAGGCCTGGAAATACGGCCTTTCCCCGCCCGTCCGTTACCTCCGCCTCGGGGTGGTTTGCCCTGACTTCTTCTGTTGGGCCCAGGGCCAAGATGCGGTCTTCCGAGATGGCGATGCCGGCATCATGAAGGATCGTCCGTCCCGCGTTTCCAGTGACGATGGTTGCGTTTGCTATAACAGTGGTCAATTCGGTTGTCCACCTCGCCTAAAATAGCGGGGAGTGGAGCGCCCCTGTGCTGGCTGTATTTTGGCTTCAATTAGGATGGGTGATGGGGCCGACTCGGTATGGCCTGGTTGGACAAAGTTGCCTTTAGCCGTAGGCGAGCGCACCAGCGCCTTTGCCAAACAGAGGTAGGAAGGTCGCTTACAAACTTAGGAAACTGTCGCGTTGCATAGTATTATAGTATAAATACAGACGCCCGCCGTCTTGGAATCTCCTGCTGAGCCGAAACGTAATGGAGGCGCAGAATCTTAGATTCTTCAGTCGCTGCGCTCCTTCAGAATGACAACGGTGGGTCCCGTACCGAGCCTGTCGCAAGATAGACGGTCAGCTTTTTAAACGCCGTCTAATACTACAGTTGCAGATTGAAAACGACTAGGATTGGGGCAATCAACGGGTGGTGAGGTGAGGCTGTGGCAGTGCATGGGGATGGGGTGGCAGAGGTCGCCCGGTGGGCTGAGGGTATCGACCGGGTACACGAGTGCATTGCGGGGCGGTTCCGGCGTCCCGAACCACGTCGACGATCGCTGGACTATCTGAAAGGGCTGCTCAGTCCGGTGGAGCGCAAGAACGGCTGGCAACTGGCGGAGCAGGCCGGGGACGCCACACCCTATGGGGTGCAGCATCTGCTGTCAACCTACATTTGGGACGCGGACCTGGTTCGCGATGATCTCAGGGACTACGTGGTGGAGCACCTGGGCGACGCCAACGGGGTGTTGGTGGTGGACGAGACTGGGTTTCTGAAGAAGGGCAACAAGTCTGTGGGGGTGCAGCGTCAGTACAGCGGCACGGCGGGACGGATCGAGAACTGCCAGATTGGGGTATTCTTGACCTACGCTACTGCCAAGGGGAGGACCCTGCTGGACCGGGAGCTTTACCTGCCTCAGGTGTGGGCCGATGACCAGGAACGCCGGGAGGAGGCTGGCGTGCCGGAGCAAGTGGCGTTTCGCACCAAGCCGCAACTGGCCCGGCGGATGCTGGAACGGGCGGTGGAGTCGGGAGTCCCCTTCGGCTGGGCCACCGGGGACGAGGTCTACGGCAATGACCGCAACCTGCGGCTGTGGCTGGAGCGGCGGGACGTTCCTCACGTGCTGGCCATCAAGAGCAATGAGAAGTTGTGGGCTGGGACGGACCAGGGTCCGCGCCAAGTGCGGGCTGACCGGCTGGCGTCTGGGGTTGAAGAGTCGGGCTGGGTCCGGCTGAGCGCCGGTGATGGGGCCAAGGGTCCTCGGGTCTACGACTGGGCCTTGGTGGATATTCGGCCCCTGAGAGAACCTGGCAAGGGGTACTGGCTGCTGGCCCGGCGCAGCGTGGCCAAGCCCGAGGAACTGGCCTACTACGTGTGCTACGGCCCGACGGGAACAGCCCTGGAGGAACTGGTGCGGGTGGCCGGAACCCGGTGGGCCATTGAGGAATGCTTTGAGGAGGCCAAGGGACAGGTGGGACTGGACCAATACGAGGTGCGCCGGTGGGACGGCTGGTACCGGCACATCACCCTGGCGATGCTGGCCCACGCCTACCTGGCGGTGGTACGGCGCCAGGCATCGTCGCCGGGACGTCTGGGAGAAAAGGGGGCTGCCCCAGTTTGGAGGAAAGGCTGATACCGCTGACGGTGCCCGAGGTTCGGCGGTTACTCTACCGGCTGATATGGAGACACCACCCTACGGACGAATCAGTGCTGCGGTGGTCTCAGTGGAGACGGCGGCACCAAGCAACGGCCCGGCGCTGTCATTACCGACGCCGCCTGAAACTCCTCACCACATATCTGCAACTGTAGTACTAAGGGAACGGCTGGAAACGAACATACTGAGGTCTTTGGATGAAGTTTGCCCTTTTCACTCATTTGCCCTGGCCGGAAGGGACTGAACCCAGGCGGATTATCGAGGAGACCATCGAGCAGGTGGTCTACGGCGAAGAGTTGGGGTTCCACAGCGCCTGGTTTGCCGAGCACCACTTTTCCCGTTACTGCATTGGCTCCTCGTCGTTGGTAATAGCTACCAGCGTGGCGGCCCGCACCAAGAAAATTCGGGTGGGGACGGCGGTGCTAATCCCCACCTTGCACAACCCCATCCGCCTGGCCGAGGACACGGCCACCGTTGACCTGGTCAGCGGCGGACGATTGGACGTGGGCTTTGGCCGGGGCGCTCCCGGCTACGAGTACGGCGGGTTCAACATCAGCCACGACGAGAGCCAGGCCAGGTTTCAGGAGAGCATCGGGATTGTCCAGGGCCTCTGGACCACACCGGACTTTACCTATAACGGCGAGTATTTCCAGGTCAACCAGGCAAACCTGGTGCCCCCGCCCTTGCAGCAGCCGCATCCGCCCATCTATATCGGGGCCTCGCGGTCGCCGGTTACGCTGGAATACGTCGTTTCTACCGGGCATTCCCTGTGCATCGCAGTTGTCCAGGACACCAGGGAATCCATCGACCTGTGCCAACGCTTCGTGCAGATGTCGGAGGAGTCCGGGGCCCAAGTTCCCATGTCGGGGATACCCTTCTTCCGCTATTTCTACGTGGCGGAGACCGAGGAACAAGCCCGTCGGGATACCGAAGGCCGGCTCAACTGGGTGGTGGACATAATGCAGTGGCGCCGCGACTTTGCAAGGGGCAGCGAGGTATACCAGAGCATGGAAGACTGGCGGCGCACCCGCAGAGAGTTGCCCGTCAGCTACGACAACCTCCTGCAGAACCGGGCTTTCGTGGGGACGCCGGAGCAGTGCGTAGCCAAGATAAGGGCGTTGCAAGAGCACGGAATAGAGTATTTTGGGTGCAACTTCCACTTTGGCGGAATGGAGCACGAAAAAGTGATGCGCTCAATGGAGCTGTTTGCCAGCGAAGTCATGCCCCACTTTGAGTGAAGGCTTGGCGTCCTGACCAAATTGTTTCGGGGATGACCGGCAGGCAGGCCGCTCCCCGGGGCGATTCTTCCAGAGGTTCCCCTTGGTGACCCCTATTTACTCAACGATGAATCGAGAGGTGGTCCAATGGAGATAGAGAACAAATTGCTGGAGATGGGGTACGAGCTACCGCCCCGGCGTCGGTCGTCAGTGGGAAACTTCGTTCCGGCGGTGCGCACGGGCAACCTGGTATACCTGTCTGGCAACGGGCCGGGGCTGCCCGAGGGTGGTCTACTCCACGTGGGGAAGCTGGGGGCCGACCTGACCATTGAGCAGGGCTACGACTGCGCCCGCCAGACCATGCTCAACCTGCTTTCCGCCCTCAAAGAGGAGATAGGCGACCTGGATAAAGTGAAGCGGGTGGTCAAGCTCCTGTGTATGATAAACAGCGCCCCGGACTTTGGTGACACCCCCCGGGTTGCCAATGGCGCGTCCGACCTGTTGGTCAACCTTTACGGAGACGCGGGACGCCACGCCCGCTCCGCCGTAGGGATGGCGACCCTACCCGGAGGAATGCCGGTGGAAATCGAGATGATCGTCGAAGTCGAGGACTAGCCCCTTTTAGTCTCGCAGGTACTCTCCCTGGGCCTGGATGAACTCGTCGGTCCGATTCACTGCTCGCAGCAGTTCCGGCGACGCCTGCGACTCGTCCAGGGCTTCCAGCGCACCGCCGTCCTGTAGGTGTTTCAGAGCATCGTGGACGGCCTTTACGGCGACGGCGAAGGTTGGGTTGCCCAGCATAAGTATCCTTACCCCGTTGGCAGCCAGGAAGTCGGTATCGTTCCGGGCCTCGGGCGGCGGGCTGAGCAGGCATAGGGGTAGGGATGTGACCTGGTGTATCGCCTCAATGTCCGCGCGACCCCGGGGCATTCCCACCACCATCAGCGCCTCGGCTCCGGTGTCCGAGTAGGCCCGGATGCGGTCCAGCGCCTCGTCCAGAGGGCAGTTTCCCAGGGCAGCGGTGCGCGCCACGATCACCGTCGTGGGGTCGGTGCGCGCGGCCACGGCGGCCCGTAGCTTGCCCACCTGTTCTTCGGTGGACACCAGACCCGGGTTGGACACGTTGAATTGCTTGGGAACCACGTTGTCCTCAATCTCGATGGCGGAAACCCCAGCGGCCTCCATCTCCCGGACGGTGCGTATGACGTTAACGGCGTTGCCGAACCCGTCCTCGGCGTCCACCATCAGGGTTATGTCGCTGATACGGGTTATGCGGCGGCAGTGGTCCACCACGTCGGACATGTTGGAGAGGACAATGTCGGGCGCGCCCAGGTTCGCCACTTTTCCGACGGAGCCGGAGAGCACGCATACCTCGTATCCCAGCAGGTGGGCGATCCGGGCGGACAAGGGGTCGAATATATTGGCGGCCAGGGTGCAGGCAGGCCTTGCCAGTACGCTGCGGAAGCGCTCTCGGGCCAATGACATGATTGACTACCTCCGTTCCGGTTGTGGTCCAGGATTTCACCTTGCGGTGGGTTTATTCCGCGTCCGTAGAGGGCCGGGGAGCCCGGCTGGATTGCGATGGGCTGGTCCGGTAGACGAAAGGCCCGCTGGTAAAGGTGTCTCAGTCGTACAGACCCTCGTCGGAGAAGAAGGGTTTGTCCCAATCGTCGTCGGGGCGCCCCGTAGCTTTGCTGGTGTACAGGGTGCAAGCCCGCACCCACAGAACCAAGACCGCGCGGTCCACCAGTTCGGGCAAAACCCGGGTCCGGGGGCCGTACTTTTGCAGCAGCCATTGGGTGTGCCCGGTAGCTAGCAGAGACCGCAGAAACTCGTTGGGCTCGTCGCCGGCGTAGGAGGCCGCTTGCAAAATCTCGTCGGGCACCTCCGAGCAGCGCAGGTTGGGGTTGTCCATTGCCATCTGAAGGTAGGCCCTTTCGTCTTGGGAATCCATGCTATCACATTCGCGGGGGGCTACATCCAACAGGGGTGGGAAGCGGTTCGAAGAGACAGCGGCGCAGCCGAGAAATAAATCCAAATCTGGGCCAGCCAAATCAGTGACCTCCATCGATCAGACCCAATTGATCGCCCGGCCTGCCCCTCGATGGGCGGGACCCTGGAAGTCCCAGGGGATGTACGCTGGAAGGGGGCTTGGATCTCACAAGTTCCGCTGGGGCTCGGCATAGCCTCTGAGCTTTTTGTATATCTGGAGGCGGTTCCGCTGGGTGTCCACGATAATGAGGCGCTCATTTTTGGGGTCGAAGGTAACGCCGGTGGGGAAGGCCAAATTCCATTCCACAGATGGGTCTCTTATCTCGCGGCGACGCTTCAACACCTCCGGGTTGGTACGCACCACCATCTGCGCCCACTTGCTAAGCTCCCGGGCGTCGCCCGTGAAGCTGGCCAGGAACTTGCCATCAGGGGCGAAAAGCTGTACTCGGCTGTTGGCCCAGTCGCACACGTACACATCCCCGTCCGGGTCTACCGCCACGTCCGAGGGCCGGTTCAACTGGCCGCGAGCGCTGCCGTAGCTGCCAAAGGAGGCGAGGAACTGGCCCTCCGGGGTGAACTTCTGGGCCCGATGGTTCTTGTGGTCGGCGACGTATACAAAACCATCGCGGTCGAGGGTGATGCCCCAGGGAGAGTCGAACTGGCCGGGTTCAGCGCCCAGCGTTCCCCATTGGGAGAGGTACTCGCCATCACTGGTGAATTTCTGCACTCGATGATTTCGGCTGTCCACGATGTACAGGTTATCCTCGGCATCCACGGCCACCCCGGAAGGGCCGTCGAACTCGCCTGGTTCCTGACCCAAGGTCCCCCAGTGGCGCAGGAAACCGCCTTCACGGTCGAAGATGGAAACGCGATTGAGCCATTCGTCGGTGACGTAAACATTGCTTTGGCTGTCCAGGGCTATGCCCGCCGGCCAAATAAGCTCACCATCGCCTTGTCCGTACTTCCCAAACTCGGAAATGAACTCCTCGTCGCCCGGTGACTCTCCAAGGCTGTAAACACCGACCCGGCTACCCCTTCCGGTGCGGTTCCAGGGAAGGCCGGGGACGAACTCCCAGCCCCGGTTGAGTACGTAAACCGTGTCTTCGTCACCCAGGGCCAGGCTAATAGCCGAGTTGAACCCGTTACCGGAGACGGCTCCCCGTCCCACGCAATGACTGTAGTCGTAAACCCTGCCAGCAACTATTTGCGTAACCATTCATCTTCTCTGGAACGTAAATTAGTGAGTCCTGCATTGCCCAAAGTAGGCTTATTCCCATGCCCCGCCTGTGTACCGGAGAGGCCCGTGAATGCCAGCCGGTCCGAGAGCCTGAGAAGTCAGTTTAGAGGCTTTCCCATATTTCCTGGCGGGAGAACCTCGGGCTCGGCATTGACCTAGCGGTCAACCTTGGCTAGAGGAACCTTGGTTTCTCGAAGACGCCCTTGACGATGGGGTTGGCGTCCAGCCCCAGCCAGTCTTCCAGTACCGAGGAGTACAGCCCCCGGAAGTCCAGGTTGGGCACCAAATCTCCCTGCTGCAGGTCTTCCGCTTTAAGTGAGGGGTATTCGCCGTACTGGCCCCCAACAACTGGGTCACCGATGACGAAGGCGGGCCCGGCGGCCCCGTGGTCGGTGCCCGAGCCGTTGTCGCGCACCCGGCGTCCGAACTCGGAGAAGAGGAGCATTATCACGTTTTCGGCGGCATCATGCTCCCGCAGGTCGGCGAAAAAGTCGGAGATGGCCTCGGACACATCCGTCCAGAGTCCCGAGTGCATCCCCAGTTGGTTGGCGTGGGAGTCGAAGCTCCCGTAGTCGCAGTAAAAGATGCGGGTGCCCAGGTCCGCCAGGTGCACCTGGGCGATTCCCTTGAGCCGCTGGGCAACGGCGGTGTCGGTGTACTCCACGCTGGAGATGTACGACTGGGGGGCAGCCTTCAATATGTCCGCACCCTTCAGGGCTTCCAGTCCGGTGTCTCCCAGGTAGTCCATCACGAAGTCGCCGCCAATGGTGGGCGAATACATTTGGGTGAACCGATTGAGAATCTTGTCCCGCTGCTCCGCGCCGCCGATTCCCGTAAGCAGCCCGTAGCTTTCCAGGTTGTCCACACAGGCGACGGGCACCCCCGCAACGGCGACGGCTCGGAAGAGGCTGGGCCCGAAACTTACCGTGGTAACGACGTTTTCCTTGTGTGGGTCAATGTCCCTGGCGGCGAGACCCAGCCAGCCCTCGGTGCCCATGCTGTCCGGTTCGCAGGTATGCCAGATGTCCATTGAGCGGAAGTGGGAGCGGGGCGAATTGGGGTACCCCACGCCGTGGATGATAGCCATGTTGTCCTGGTCGTACAGGCTTTTCAGGGGCCCCATGCTGGGGTGTAGCCCTATTTCGTTGTCCAGCGGGATACTCTGGTTCTCCGGTATACCCAACGTTGGCCGGTAGTCCCGATACAGGGGGTCGGCGTAGGGAATGACGGTGTTGAGGTAATCGTTTCCGCCGGATAGCTGGAGCACCACCAACACCGGGTCTTTCTTATTCAGTGTCATTGCTTCTCTCCTCGGCCACAACAAGCGCCAGTTACAACCTCGTACTGGCCGGGCTAGTTCAGGCGTATTGGTACTCGCGCATCGAAACTATCAGTTGCAGCATCTCGCCTATTCGCTGGGTTGAGGCATCGGTATGGCTTTCGGAGTCCCATCGGAGAACGCCGGTTTCCCGGGCGTGGTCCACCAGTTGCTGCCGGTTCTCGTGACGGACTTCCAACGGCCCCATCAGGTCCAGGCAGGCGTCGACAAATTGCTCCGGGGCCAGTTCTCCCATAGTCACGAGACGCTCAATGATGGAGCGGACTCCGGGCCGGCTCACGTCTCCAACCATATCCGCCGTGAAGTTTATGCGCTTCATCAGGGCGCCGCTGTTAATCCACTCGGGCCCGGTGTGCCAGCCCTCCACGCTGGGAGGATTCAGCAGGTCCTGGCCCATGTAGCCCGTTTGCTTGGCCAGGTCTCCGATGCCTGGCCGGGGGAATTCATACCCGCCGACCTGCCGGAGGGTGCCGATTACCAATTCGGCGGGACTCTTGATCTTGGAGAAGCGGGCGTTCTTGAAGAAGTCCGACAGGAACAACACCCGCAGCACGGAGCGCAGGTCGTACTGGGACTCGGTAAAAGCCCGGGCCAGCAATTCGATGGCCTCCGGGTCCCGGGGCTCGGTGACTGACCAGGCCGGTACGGGAGGTTCATCGGCGACGAAGAAGTTGTATAGGTGTCTGGCAACGAACCTGGCTGTGGCTGGTTGCTGGCAGATGATGTCTATAATGTCTTCGCCGTTGAAGGGGCCGGTCTGGCCGAGGAAAGTCTTCTCGTCGTCGTCGTGGTCTTCCTCCCGGTACTCGAAATCCCAGTCGTAACGACCGGTAGCGCCCCGGGGGAGCATGGGAGAAAGGGTCCAGCCAGTGAAGGCCCTGGAACACTCTCTAACGTCGTCCTCGGTGTAGTTGCCCACTCCCATGCTGAACAACTCCAGCAACTCCCGGCCCCAGTTCTCGTTGACCGCGTAGGCGTGGTTGTCGCAATTGTCCAACCAGTAAATCATGGCGGGGTTCTTGGCCAACTCCAATAGCAACTCTCGGTAGTCGCCCATCCCCTTTTCCCGGAACATGTCTACCTGTTTGACCAGCTCGTGGAAATGGTCAATCTTAGATTGTCCGGTGGCGAAAATCTGGTGCCAGAACAGCACCATCTTTTCCTCCAAGACCCGCTGGGTGTTGAGCATACCGTGAAGCCAGGCGGCGCTGCCCATACCGGGGGAGGTGACTGGTTTCCAGAAGCCCGGATGGTAACGCAGGAACTCGTAGCGGTCTGCGCCCGGCTGGGACTGGGGGTCCAGCAATTCTGCCACGGTGGCTTCGTATCCCTGCTGCGCTCGGTATTCCAACTCCTCGCGAGTAGATCCGAATCCGGCGCGGCGCATCAGGTGGGCCATCAAGGCTATATCTTCACTAGCCATCACATGTTGTCCTTATTCAATATCCAGATTGGGACCCGGCAACGCCGAGGGGCGACCGGGACTGCGACAGCCCGTCGTGCGCCGCCCCTTGCGGCGACGCGGACAGTTAGGGCTTGTAAACTGCCAGGCACTTGCCGGAGTTGAAGACCCCCGCAGTTTCCAGGTAGTCCACCACCTCTCCCTTCTGTCCCAACTCCTGCATAGCGCCGGCGAGACAAACCCAACTCAGGAGCTCCTGTTGCCCCGAGTCCTCGATCTCGGCGGTGGTGATGTTCTTCCACTCGTGGTCGCGGCCCTCCAGAAGCTGCTGGTAGCGAACCCGGTCAGACTCGACGTCGGGCCACAGGCACATGTTCTTATCCACCAGGAACCCATGAGACCAGCCGCCCGATGCGTAGAGCACCACGCGGTAGGGGCTATCCTTGAGAATACGGGCCGTTGCCTGGCCCACCTCAAAGCAACGCCTGGGAGTGGGCGATGGCGGGTCGAAGGGCATGTTGGGGTCGCCGCCAATACCGCCCCGGTTCCGGATAATCTTGCTGCCGTAGCTGTTCACCTGAACGGGGACTATGGGGTAGTCGAACCCAGTCCGATCATAGTCCAGGAACATTTGAATATTAACGAAGGCGTGGCCCAAGCCCTTCCAGTGCAGGGGCTTGTAGGAGTAGGACATGTCCACCCCTTCTTCAATAAACCGGCGGGCCAACCAGCGGGCGACTTCGGGCTTGCTGCGCATCTTGACGGGATGGTCCACCGGCTCCCCCCAAACGTTGCGCTCGCCGCCCAGGTTGCGCCTCTCGTAGGGATAGCTGGTCAGGTCGTCGTAGGCCATGACGCAGAAGGGGGGGATGATGTCCTCGGTGAAGTTCTCGTACTGGTCGTCACCAAACATGAGGATGAAGTCCGGGTTGAAGGCTTCCACCTCTGATCGGAGGACCCGGAAAGCCTTGACCAGCCGGTCGCGGTGTTTCTTATGGGCCGAGACCCCCTCGTCTTCTCCGAATTCCACCCGCACATCTTCGGGCCAATTGGTGGGGATCTTCATCTCTTCAGGTATGTCGGCCTTGGTAGCCAAAGTGCGCAGGAAGGGCCAACTCCTGGCCTCGTCGGGTTGAATCAGCACCGGCCAGTGGGTGGACCCCATGCCTAGAATCTCTCCCATCTTGTGCCTCCATGTCCAGCTTGCCGCCTCTTGACGACGGCCTTTAATTGTTTTCGTTGTATCACCCGCAGCAGTCAATGTCAATTGGTTGACGGGCATGTTGGAGGGCCTTTCAAAAGTCATTGCTCAAGCATACTTCCGCTCACCCTGAGCTTGTCGAAGGGCCGGTTCGTGGTTCGACAGGCTCCCCATGAGCGGTTTTCCAAGGACAATTGAAAGGCCCTGGGGCATGTTGCGCCCCCTTCACTTCCCCTGACAACCAGCTTGGGCTGGGAGCGTCGCAAAGCTGCCAGCTCCGTGGAGCTTCGGCCTGGCGGATGGCCAGAAAGCTGGGGGGCCGGAGGCGGCTTCTTCAGGCGGGCCGCAGCCCAAGACCCCTTTCTGGCCTGCCCCGTTTAGACAACCCACCCTTGCGGAGCAGGCAGAAAGTACAATGGAGAGAGGCCCTGGACTACCTGGCCGGGTACCTGGAGAGGGTGTTTTCCTCCTTGGTCATGAACTCCAGCAGGGCCGGACGCCCGGTGGTCAGCACCTCTCTGGCGCGGTTGATGGCCGGCACGATTTCCCGAGGGTCCTCGACGCGCTCACCGTAGCCGCCCAGGGCCTCCGCCAGGTCGGCGTATTCGCCGTACAGGTTGGTAAACCCAAACCGCTCGGCGGCCACCGGGTAGTTTCGGGAGTAGCCGCTCAGAACGTGGTTGTTCAATACGATGGTCAGAATGGGAATCTGGTGCCGCACGGCAGTTTCGATGTCCATGCCAGCCATTCCTATCGCCGCGTCGCCCATGATGTTGACCACCAGCTTGTCCGGGGCCCCCAACTTGGCTCCCATGGCGATGCCCAGGCCGTAGCCCAACTGGGACGAGTTGCCCCAACCCAGATAACCCCGAGGAACGATGGCTTCGTAGAAGGGTATCGTCTGGTCTCGGGGATGCCCGGAATCGTGGGTCACGATGGTCTGGGTGCGGTCCACCGTGTGCATCAGGTCCCAGATGACCCGGTAGGGGTTGATGGGCACCTCTTCGGAGGTGAGCAGGGGCATCCACTCCGCCAGCCACTCGTCCTTGACCTGCTTAATCTCGGTGGTTACCGAGCCGTCGTCCGTCTTGCCGTCGGGCCCAGCCTGCTTTCTCACCTCTTCGATGAGCTGCTGGAGGACCAACTTGGCGTCGCCGATCACGCCGTGGTGCAACTGCTGTTCCTTATTCAAGTCGCGGTCATCGATGGTGCACTGGACCAAGGTCTTTCCTGGCGGGACGCCAATGGAGGCCAGGTTGGTGGTAAAGCTGGCGCCGATTCCGAAGACCAGGTCGGCCTTGTCCAGGAAGTGCCGCACCATTTTGGTCATGGTGCCCGCGCCGACGCCCAGGGCCAAGGGATGGTTCTCTGGGAAGGCGCTCTTGCCGGTGTTGCTGGTCATAACCGGCGTATTGGTCAGCTCGGCGAACTGCTGCAATTCTGGGGAGGCTTCTGCCCAAAGTACGCCCTGCCCGGCGTAGATGACCGGGTGCTGGGCCGCCAGCAGGGCCCGGACGGCGGCGGAAATGTCCTCCGGGTCCCCTCCGCTCCTGTAGCCCTTCACCGCGCGGTAGTCGAACACCGACTCGTCAATTTCTTCTTGGCCCACGTCCCCGGGCACCTGCAACATGACCGGGCCTGGCCTGCCGGAACGCAGGGTGGTGTAGGCCCGGCGCATCAGTTCAGGAATTCGGCCGGCCTGGTTGACCTGGGACACCCATTTGGTAACTCCCCGGTAGGCTTCCATGGCGTTGAAGTCGGGGGACTGCCCCAGGCGATTTCGGGCGGTGCCGCCGGGTAGGACCAGGATGGGAGAGGATTCGGCGAAGGCGTGGGCAATGCCGCCGAAGGCATTCTCGATGCCCGGCCCGGACTGGGTTACGACCACGCCGGTACGCCGCCCGTTGGTGACCTTGGTGTAGCCGTCGGCCATATTCACCGTGGTCCGCTCGGTACGGGACATAATGGGCTTGATGCCGGCGATGGCGGCGGCCTCGATGAGGGCGTTGGCCGGGTAACAGAAGAGGTATTCGGTGCCTTCGAGTTGCAGGATATTGGCGATGGCGGTGTTGCCTTCCATTTTGGACCTCCTGGCAAAGGGTTGGGTGGATGGGTAGTCTAGGCCCGAAGCCCCGCCGGTACAGGCAGGTATCCTCAAACATGCCAAAGGCTGGGAAGCTCCTACGCGGCGGTTCCCAGCCCGACAGAGAACACCAATGGGCGCTTAGACCGGCAAAACCGGCTCGGTGCGTTGTTCGGGCAACTCCACCTCAAAGGCGTTCAGGAAGAACGAAGTTTGGGCGTAGTGGCCCATAAGGGCGGTGAGTTCCACCAGGTGTTGCGTGCCGAACTGTTCCATGGCTGCCTGGAAGGTGGCTGCGCTGACCCGGTGGTTCTGGTAGAACTCGGCAGCGTAGTTGATTACGGCGGCTTCGTCCGGGTCCATATCGGGCAGGGCGGTCCGGTCACGGATGGCGTCGACCAGGGCGTCGCTGGCTCCAGCGGCGCGGGCGGCGGGCGCGTGGGCGTTCCAAACATAGGCACAGTCCATGCTGCGGGCCGTGGTTATAATGGCCAATTCCCTTATCTTCTGGGAGAAGGTGCTCTCGTACCGGAGATAGCCGGTCAACGGGGCCCGGCGGCGGGCAAACTCGGGGCTGTTGATGGTGATGGAGCCAGGCCCGCCGGTAATTACACCATCAGTCTCGGCGGTCAACTCATCAAAAGCGCCGCGAAACTCCTCGGGTACCATGTCCCGCGTGGCATTAGGTATTCTAGCCATGTCTTTCCTCCTGCATCGGTGTGCTGGTGGATTGGGTTGGGGGTTGTCCAGGGTAACTTAGGGGACGGGCGGGTCAGGCGGGCTCGAACATGGGAAGGGAGACTTCCCCCTCTCCCTGGTCCTCCCACCGGACCTTGACCCGCATTCCGCACTGAATATCCTTGGTGGGGTCTTGTACTCCGACGATATTGGTCATAATGCGGAAACCCTCGTCCAGGTCCACGTAGCCGACGGCGTAGGCCCCCAGGTCCTTGAAGGCTGGATGGCGGCTCTGCATGATGACGGCGAAGGTATAAACCGAACCCTGGCCGGAAGAAACGTGCCGGGAAGTATCGTCAGCCCCGCAACTGGTGCAGTGGCGGCGGGGGTAGAAAATTACTTCACTGCACTTGTTGCACGTCTGGTAGGTCAGTTCATGCCTTTTGGTAGCTTCCCAGAAGGACTCGCTGTCAACCTCGGGGAACCGTGGTTGGGGTCGAAGAGGAGGCATAATCGTAACACTCCTGCATAGTATTAGTCGGCGAATTAGTCGGCAGCCAGGATGGTTGTGCCGGTGGCGTGCCGCGAGCCAAGTTGCCCGCCATTGCCTACGGCCACCGCCAATTTGGCATCGGGCACCTGGGAGGTAGACTCCCCTCGGAGTTGCCGGGTGGCTTCGATGAGCAGGAAAATCCCCCGGGCCCCGGGATGGTCGGAGGACAGGCCCCCGCCGTCGGTATTCAACGCCGGCGCGCCGGGACTGTCGAAATCGAGACGACCGCCGCTGACGAAGTCGCCGCCCTCGCCCTTCTGGCAAAAGCCCAGGTCTTCAATCAAGCACATGACGGTGATGGTAAAGGAGTCATAGGCCATCAGAATGTCTATTTCATCCGGTGACACACCGGCTTCGGCAAAGGCCAGCGGGCCGGACTGGGCCCCGGCGCTTACCGTTATATCGCCGCCGTTTTCCCGGTACTTGGTGGCATCGGCCCCGCCGATAATCCAAACGGGCTTCTTCTTGGCATTGCGGGCCATCTCCGGCGAAGCGACAACCACTGCGCCGCCGCCGTCGGAGACCATGCAGCATTCCAGAAGGTGCAGCGGGTAGGCGATTATGCGGGAGTCCAGGACGTCCTCCACCGTAATCTCCCGGACGCCGACAAACTCCAGGTCGGTCATGGCCCTGACCGCCTCCGGGTTCCTCATGGCGTGCTTCCGGGTGGTCACCGAGATATTGGCAAACTGCTCGTCGGTGGTGCCGTACTGGTGCTTGTGGCGGGATTTGACCATGGCGTAGTTGCCAATGAGGGTCAGACCCCAGGGGTCTTCCATGTTGTTGAACAGGGTGGGGAGGCCCTGCCCCGTCGCCCCGGCGGTGCCGATGGCCCGGCGGTCGGTGTGGGACATGGAGCCGTAGGTGATGAGGGCGACGTTGCACTTGCCGGCGGCTATCATCCTCATGGCGTGGTTGGCGTGGAACTCGAAGGAGGACCCGCCCACGGAGGTATTGTCGATTACGTTGGGCTTGAAGCCGAAATACTCGGAGATGCCCAGTCCTCCGATCCCCTGGTCACTGCCCGTATCGTAGACGGCATCCACGTCTTTCCATTCTAAACCGGCGTCCTCCAGCGCCCTGGCCGCGCAGGCTGCTTTGATTTGCAGCGCGCTGGTGCTGGGGCCGGCGACCCGAAGGGGGTACTCGTAAACGCCGACGATGGCGGCGGATCGCTGCTGCGGCATTCTCTTGCGTTACCTCCTGGAGCTTCCAATTTGCGAATCCTGGCAACGTTACCATGTAGGTCTGGGGGAGTCAATGTTGCTCCCGCTAGCAGGCAGGGCCCTTCAAAAGTCACTGCTCAGGCATACTTCCGCTCACCCTGAGCTTGTCGAAGGGCCGGTCCGTGGTTCGACAAGCTCAGCATGAGCGGTTTTCTAAGGACAATTGAAAGACCCGGCTAAGACAGGAGGCTAAATTGACTTTGCCGACCCAGGAGAGTAAATTTATGCCGTGCGTATCGGACTACTTTCAGACACCCACCTTCCCGCCCTCATCAGGACTTTGGACGAGCTCGGGCCCCAACCCGCCGAGTTTTTCTCCTCCGTGGACCTCATCCTGCACGGCGGAGACCTGACGGCTCCCTACATTCTCGACTGGCTGGAAGAGTTTGCGCCGGTGGTCTGTGTTACCGGCAATAACGACCCGATTCCCGACCCCCGGACCAAGGAAGTCCAGATGCTGGAAATAGAGGGGTGGCGAATAGGGATGGTCCACAGCTTGAACCGGGAATTCCGGCCTATGAACGAGTTGCAGGAGATTTTCCCGGGTCCCGTTGATATTATGGTTGCCGGGCATACTCACCAAGAAAAGTTGGAGTACCGGGAAGGAAAGGTCCTGTTTAACAGCGGCAGCATAACCTTTCCCCAGCACAAGGACCTGCGTTTGGGCACCGTCGGCTTGCTGGAATTAACCCCGGGACAACTCCACGCTGAGGTTATCCCCTTGGGCCACACTCCGGGTAAACCCAATCCGGGACAGGCAATGGTCCTGGACCTGACAGGGCCGCTTCTTTAACTCCTCAACCCTGGGCTTACTCCCGGAACAGTGAAGGGACTTTCCGAAAAGTTATACCCCCGTACTACCTCCGGTATTGCCGGGAGTAGGTACGGGGGCATTTGATTTCCGGCCCGGGGCGAACTACGGTTCGCGCCTCAGAGTGATTGCCTCACTTCAGAGAGGCGATTCTACGCTTCAAAAGGCGGCGTCGATTGATGCGCCCTCCTTCGAGGGGGATTCCCTAGCCACTCCAGGCCCGGGGGGCGATTCCGTCGATGTCCGTGACCACGTCCACGATGGCCGGCTTGCCGGACTCAAGGGCTTGCTCCAGTGCGCTCTGGATGTCGCCAGGCCGCTCTACCCTTATCCCGAAGCAGCCGATGGCCTCAGCCACCTTGGCGAAGTCGATGTCCAGGAGTTGCCACAGGGCGTCGGAGCCGCTGGTCTGACCACCGTAGAGACGCTCGTTGCCGTGCTTTTCCTGGTTCAGGGAGTGGTTGTTGTTGATGACGGTGACGGTATTGATACCGTACCGCAGGGCCGTCTCCATCTCTCCCAGGTGATACCAGAATCCCCCATCTCCGGTAAAGGAAACGACGGGGCGGTCGGGCACCGCGCATTTAACTCCCAGGGCTGCCGGAAATCCCCAACCCAGAGAACCGGCGCACCGGATGTAGCTCTGGCCGGTTTCGTTCAGGTCAACCATAGTCCCCGTCCAGATTCCCGAGTGGCCGGTGTCGGACACCAGGACGGCGTTGTCGGGAAGGAAGTCGGCAATCTCCTTGCACAGCCGCTCCGGGCGGGGCGGCGACGTTTCCGCATTGGCCAGGGGAGCGACCTCTTGGCGCCACTCTTCTACCAATTGTTGGGTGCGGCCCACCCAATCGGCGCGCGGCCCCAGGGGTTCCAGCACGTCAATGAGGCGGCGCAGAGTGACCTGGGCGTCTCCCTGCAGGGCCACGGTGGTGGGGTAACTGCGGCCCAACTCGGTGGCGTCAATATCAATCTGAATCACGGGCGTCCCCATAGTGGGGACTTGCCATTCGTTGGTTACCTGGCTTCCGGTGTGGCTGCCAATGAATATCACCAGGTCGGCCTCGGACACTGCCCGGTTGGCGCACCAGCGGGAGTAGGAGCCGCAAACTCCCACCGCCAATGGGTGGTTGTCCGGAATGCTGCCCTTGGCGTTCAGGGAGGTGGCTACGGGAATGGACATCATCTCTGCCAACTCCACCAGCTCCCGCTGGGCCTGGGAGGTAGTGACGCCCCCTCCGGCGACGATGATGGGGCGTCGGGCTTCGGACAGCACCCTGGCGGCTTCCCGCACCGACTCGGCAGGTGGTTCCGTGCGAAAGGCGGGAACGCCGGTAAAGGGCTGCTCCACTACCACGTCCAGGTCGGCCTCGCCGTCTACCACCACATTCCCGCTGGTGCCCTGGAAGCCCAGGTGCACCGGCCCCGGCGCCCCCGAGGTGGCTTCCCGGAAGGCCTGCCGCAGCGAGTAGGGTAGCTGGGTTGCCGAGTCCACGTTGATGTTGTACTTGGTCACGGCGCTGAAGGGCTGAACGTGGTCTATTTCCTGGTAGGAATTCCGCTGCTGCTGCATGGACCCGCGACGCCCGGTAATGGCGATCACCGGCGACCGGGCCAGGTAAGCATCCTGGAGACCGGCGGCCAGGTTGGCGGCCCCCACGTTTTGGGCCATGCACACGGCGGGTCGGCGAGAGGCGCGCGCGTAGCCATCGGCCATGTAGGCGGCGGCCTTCTCACCGTGGGTCATTATTCGTTGAATACCCAGCTTCTCGAACTCCACCAACGCCCTGGTGACCACCATGGGCATATAAAAGGTGTGGGTAACGCCGTACTCCTGCAGGGTCTCCGCCAAGAACTGGGCTCCAGTCATTGTAGCCACAACGAAACCTCCTACTGCGACAATGGGCTTCCCTGAAATGGGTTAGCTTAGCGAAGCGTAAATCTATCAACGCATGATACTTGCGGGATGGCCTGTAAGCAAGTTGGGTCCAGTCTATTTCAGGGTCTTTCAGTCTTTCAATGGTAACCGTGGGCGGAGCGAAGGGCCTTACTTCGCCGGCCAGCATAGACTCCCCACCCCTGGATTCCGGCCTGCGCCGGAATGACGGTCGGGCGTGGCGGATTGCCTGGAAGGGCGGGCTAGCCGCCGCCTAGACCATTGAAAGACCTTGGAGGCGTACCGTACGGGTTGATGACATTTAAAGGGACAAGGGGCTTGAAGAACAGACGAAAGGACCATGCCCCTATTAGGGTGTCTCTTTCGATGGAGTAGGAGGCTGCGGCCACGAATGAGGTTGCCAAGGGCGCAACGACATTTGGCCCAGGGGCATCGGGCGGAAGGATGGAAAACCGCCGCGCCGGTTGGGCTAGCTGGCAGTAGAGTCCAACTGTTTTACGTATTCCTGGAACTGGTCTATTGACCGCTGCTCGGGTACTCCGATGTAATAGCGCAGTCCCTGGGTGTACTCCAGAATGTCCTGGGGGCGCATGAGCAGGTTGGGGCGAGTCTCGGACACCCGGAAAAGACCATCGGCCCAGTCCTGCAGGCCGGTGTAGAGAGCGTCCTCCAGCACCACCGTATCGGCGCGCTCCATGTCCTGGCGCACAACCCAACGGGCGAACACGAAGGGGAGCCCGGTCCACTGATACCACTCTTCCCCCAGGTCGTAGCGGTGGGGGAAACCGCGGACGCCCCGGCGGTAACGCAGACCGTGGTTGCCCATTAGCAGAAAGGCGTCGTGGGGATCATCCAGGGTGACGTAGCTCTGGGGTTGGACCTGGTGCTTGAGGTTCAGTAAGACCTGTAACAAGCTAAAGGACGTAACCGCTTCGCCGAAAACGGCGACGTCAACACCCCCTAACTCCTCTATGGGCACCTTGGAATACAGGTTTACGCTGGTGGCCCGGGTGATGGAGGATAGGCAAAAACCGGATAGGTATTGAAATCGGTCGCCCATGTGGAAGCACTGCACCAGGGGAACCAGGCCACCTTGGATTTCTTCCTGTTCCAGGGCGGACATCATGGTCATGGGCAGCCGGTCTTCAAGCTCGATGCCCCGCCGTTCCATGTCGAAGTAGAAGGGTTCGCAGTTCAGGTAAGGTACGTGGCCGACTCTGATGGACATAATGTACCCCACAATGGTGTAGGGTCCCGAAAAGTCGAGACCCTACTTCTATACGATACCTAGCCAGGCGTTAGGGAACCTTCAGCAAAGACTCCTCCCGCCAGCGGCCTAGAGACGAGGCCCAGCGAAGGTGGGAGACTGCTTCCGATAGACCTGGATGCGGTTCCGAGGACCTTCGCAAACGAACACCCGGTTCTCGGCGTCCACGGTTACCCCGGTGGGACCCCAGAACAGCTTCTCCCGCTCCAGCTCTTGGGCACGCTCACGCTCGCCCCACATCTCGGGGTTGGCGTCCAGCTTGTCCTTGCCCCACTTGGATACGGTGGCGTCGCCGGTCTTCAGGGTGATGAAGTTGCCGTCGGGACCGAAGACCTGTAGGCGGTCGTTCATCCAGTCGGCCACGTAGATGACGCCGTCCTGGTCCACAGCTACGCCGGCGGGGCGGTTCAACTCGCCGGGGCCGGAACCGGAGGTGCCGAACTTCATCAGGAACTGCCCGTCGGGAGTGAACTTCTGAATGCGGTCATTACGCCAGTCGGCCACGAAAAGGTTCCCTGCCGAGTCGATGGTTATGCCCCAAGGCATGTCGAACTCACCGTCGCCAGTGCCGTGGGTACCGAACTTCATCAGGAACTTGCCGTCCTTGGTGAACTTCTGAATCCGGTGGTTACCACTGTCGGCGATGTAAACGTTGTCGTCCTTGTCAATGGCCATGCCAGCCGGGTAGTCCAACTCACCGTCACCAGAGCCGGTGCGCTCTTCCCATTTGCCAAGGTATTCCCCGTCGCCGGAGAAGATGGAGACGCGGTTCAGCCACTCGTCGGCGATGTAGGCGTTCCCGTCTTTGTCAAAGGCGATGACGGTGGGCCAAACCAGAGAGCCGTCGTCGTAGTTGTACTCGTGGGGACCCTGCTGGGGCACGCCCCGGGCAAAGACGTTCACGTACTCTTCGTCAACGGTGCAGACGGCTACCCGGGTGCCTTCGGGACGGTACTCGGTGGCGCGGCACAAGACGTACATCAGTTCGTCTTCACCGCGAGCCATGAATATCGGGTAGGTGAACCCGGGGCCAAACTGCTCGCCACGCCCGATGGTGTGGCTGTACTGCAAATTAACATAAGAAATCTGGGCAGGCATTTTCACCTCACAGATATAGGGTTAAGTGGGTCCATGGGCGTGTGGGCGCCCGGCTTTCGTCATTTGTTCCGTCAGGGACACCAAGAGGGACTCAGCCGGACGCTCACTGTAATGGTCTAGAACAAATCTAGCTGCTCGAAACTGCCGCCCACTATCGGTTTGGAGTCCAAGCCCATCCACTTTTCCAACAGGGTGGCATACAGGCCACGGAAGTCGTTGTTGAAGTGGAGGTCGCCTTCAAGAAGTTTACTGTCTTCCAGCGAAGGATACTCGCCATAGAGGCCGCCCTTGACCGCGTCGCCGATGACAAAAGCCACCCCGCCCGAACCGTGGTCGGTGCCGGAGCCATTGTCATGGACCCGGCGGCCAAACTCGGTGAAGACCAACAGCACGGCGTTGTCGCTGGAGTCGTGCTCCTTCAGGTCGTCATAGAAGTCAGCAACGGCATTGGAAGTCTCGGTCCACAGCTTGTTGTGGTTGGCCAGCTCACCGGCGTGGGTGTCGAAGCTGTTGTAGGGAGCCGTGGTGTACAGCACCCGGGTACCCAGACCGGCAATGTGAGTCTGGGCGATGTTGCGCATGTACTGGGCCACGTCGTCGCCCCCGTACTCCACCGTGGAGGAGTAGCTCTCGGTGGCGGTGCTCAGGATGTCGGCGCCCTTGAGGGCGTCCAAGCCAGTATTGGCGAAGTAGTCCACCACGGGACCCTGGCCAATCATGGGAGCGTAAACCCGGGAGAACACGTCGATGGCCTTGGCCCGCTGGTCTTCGGCTTCGATGCCGGTCAGCACACCGTAGGTCTCCAGGTTGCCCACCGAGGCGACGGGAACGCCGGACACGGCCAAAGACCGGGGAAGGCCGCGACCGAAGTTGACGCCGGTCAGCACGTTCTCTTTGTTCGGGTCAAGATCGCGGATGGCGCGGCCCAGCCAACCCTCATCGCCAACCTTGTCCGGCTCACAGGTGTGCCAGATGTCCATGGAGCGGAAGTGGGAGCGGCTGGGGTTGGGGTAACCGATGCCCTGAATGACCGCAACCTTGCCCTCATCGTAGAGCTTCTTGAGCGGGTTCATGGCGGGGCTGAAGCCCAGGTAGTCGTTAATGTGCAACACCTGGTCTTCGGCGAGCCTGACGTTGGGACGGTTGTCAAAGTACAAAGGATCGCCGTAGGGAATCACCGTGTTGATTCCGTCATTACCCCCGGAAAGCTGGAGTACTACCAGCACCGGGTCCTTCTTGGTAGAAGTCATGCTATATCCTCCTCTCCCGTTAGGCGAATAGGTACTCGGTGGTGGCTACGATGGACTGCAGCATCTGACCGACTCGTTGGGAGAACTGCTCGGAGTCGGTGCGGATCTCACCTTCACTGTTGGCCAGGTCCACCAACTGGTTGCGGGTCTCCTGGGCCACTTCGTAGGAGCCCAACAGTTCCAGACAGCCGTCCACCAGTTGTTCCGACGTCAACGCGGCGCCCTGGAACCGCAGCCGGTTGATTATCTTCTGGACGCCCGGGAGGCTGGTGTTGCCTACTTGGTCGGCGGTGAAGTTGATGCGCTCCACCAAGGTGCCGCTGTCGATCCACTCCTTGCCGGTATGCCAACCTTCAACGGTGGGCGGGTTCAGGAGGTCCTGACCCATGTAGCGGATGTTCAGGGCCATGGCGTTGAGGCCGGGCGTGGGCAGCGCGAAAGTCTCCACCAAGCGAATGGTGCCGACAACGGTCTCGGTCGGGCTCTTCACCTTGGTGAAGCGGGAGTTCTTAAAGGCGTCGGAGTTGAACAGCACCCGCAGCATGGAGCGAATGTTGTAGTTGGAGCGGAAGTACTCGTCTTCCAGCGCCTTGACGGTCTCCGGGTCCTGCGGCGGAGTATCTTTCCAGGCAGGGACCTGGGGCTCGTCGGCGACGAAGAAGTTGTACATGTGCCTGGCGATGAACCGGGCGGCGCCGGGCTGCCTAACGATGATGTCGATGATTTCCTCACCGTTGAAGTTGCCGCTCTCACCCAGGAAGGTCTTCTCCTCGTGGTCGTGGTCCGTGGGGTCATACATGAACTTGGCTTCGTACTTGCCGTAGGGGTAGCGGGGGATGGAGTTGGTGACGGTCCAGCCGGTGAAGGCCCTAGCCGCTTCCTTAACATCATCCTCGGAGTAGTTTTCCTCGCCATCCATGCCTACGCCCAAGGAGAACAGTTCCAGGAGCTCCCGGCCCCAGTTCTCGTTGATGGCGTCCTTGTGGCTCATGCAGTTGTCCAGGTAGAAGACCATTGCCGGGTCGGTGGCCAGACCATTCAGCAGGTCCTTGAAGTTGTCCATGCCCTGGGTCCGGAACATGTCCAGTTCCAGTTGCTGCTGCCGGGGATATTCGCATTTGGCGTGACCGGTGATGAAAATCTGGTGCCAGAACAGAGCGATCTTCTCTTCCAGCGGGCGCTTGCTGTTAATCATGCGGAAGGCCCACTCTTCCTGCTGGCCTTCTAGGCCGGCCTGAGAGAACCACTCAACCTTGCGGCGCATCATGATGTCGCGGGGAATGTCGGGCTGGGCCTGGGGGTTCAACAGCTCTTCTACAGTAGCCTCGTACCCCTTGGCAGCCCGGGCTTCCAACTCCTCGTACGTCGCGCCAAAACCGGCACGCCGCATGAGGTGGGCCATTAAAGCGATGTCGTTACCTGCCATTCCTTTCCTCCTAAATTAATTCCTCTGTGATAGTTAACGACACAGGTGTTTTGCTCATAACTGGGCGATGTGTCTAATCTCCCTCTTACACCTCCTGGTCCGATAGCGTTACAGCCTTATTCCACTGGGACCAAGCAAATTGAAACTATTCGCAGGTCATAACCAGTCTTGAGAACATAGTAGTAGTTGCCGGGCACTCTGTCAATATTGTGAATTCATTCATAAACTGGTTGTCGGCGGGTAAGCTACGCCGCCCGGATTTTGGCAATTAAACCTCCCGCGTCAAATCGAAAACCAACCGAATACGTAACCGTGCCGCTCCACGTGGCTCAAGCAGAGACAGCATTTCCCGGGGAGCCCATCGGCCTATCACCTGGGACCGGTGCTGGGGCGACGCCCGAGGACGGACTCCCTGGACATTTCCGGCGTCAATGCTCCACCATTTTGTTACCTTATATTATATTGGCAGATACACCGGCGCTCAATGCCATGAGAAATTAATCCTGCCATGAATTTTTACGGACCGGCGGCCAGGATAGATGCCTGGCAGTATGGGGGCGCTTTTAGATGGATAAACCCGGCGAAGCTCCAGGAGCATACCGATGCAGGCAGAGACGGGGGCTGGCTGCACTCGGCGCTGCGGTGTTGTTTGCCCTGCTGCTTGCGTCCGGGGTAGTCCTGGTGCATCCCGACTACCTGACAGCCCAGGCTACCACTTGGGCACGCCAGTTTGGGACCCCCGGGCCCGACAACGCCAAGGGTGTCGGTGTTGACAGCGCAGGAAATGTGTATGTGGTGGGACAGACCTCTGGGACGCTGCCGGGGCAGTCCTGGGGTGGGGGACTGTCCGACGCCTATTTGAAAAAGTATGACCAGCAAGGTGAGGAAGTTTGGCTGCGGCAGTTCGGCGGGTCTGGCGACGACGCGGCCCATGCCGTGGCGGTGGATGATTCGGGGAATGTTTACGTCGCGGGAAGGACCGGCGGCGACACCGCTGGGGCCATGATGACCGGCGGAGCCAGCGGGGCGTTTCTCCTAAAATTTGACCCCGAAGGCGCTGAACTGTGGAATAGGGTATTCGGGTTGGAGAATTTTGCCAGCAGCAACTCGGTGGCAATTGGCCCCCAGGGAAATGTCTACCTGTCGGGCAGCGTGAGGGGCGCTCTGCCGGACCAAATTGCCCTCGGGCCGGAGGACGCTTTTGTGCGCAAGTACCGGCCCGACGGCGAAGAACTTTGGACGGCGCAATTGGGAGGGCTGGGAGCCGACTTTGCTTCGGACGTAGCCGTCAGCGACCGGGGAAATGTTTATGTAGTCGGTTGGAACAGAAACAATCAACCCGGCCAGGTCAACGTTGTATCCGTCGGCTCTTTCGTCAACGCCTTCGATGGGGATGGCCAGTCCCTTTGGTCAAAACGATTGGAGACCTCGGGGTTTAGCCAGGCTACGGGGGGCGACGTGGATGAAGCCGGAAACCTATACCTGTCCGGTTGGATTTCCGGGGTTTTCCCTGGTCAGTCCCAGGTGGGCGCCACCGATGCCTTTCTGGGGAAATACGGCCCTGCCGGGGAGTTGCTCTGGGTGACCCAGTTCGGCACTTCCGACGAAGAGCGCGCCTTGGACGTAGCGGCGCACGATGACGGTGGAGCCTACGTGGTTGGGTGGACCAGGGGAATATTCGCCGGCCAAACCGAAGTTCCCGAACGAGCAGTCTTGGTCCGCCGGGACGGGTTCGTCCGCAGGTATGATTGGACCGGGAAAGAGCTTTGGACCCGTCAGTTCGGCACCACGTCGGACCAGAGCGCCAACAGCGTGGTCATAGACGATGCTGGGGGGCTCTTGCTGACCGGGGAGACCTCCAGCCCCCTCTTCGGTCAAGGCAGCATCGGAGGCATGGACGTGTTCTTGGCAAAGATGTCCGGCGGTTCTCCCCCTGTACCTCCCATGCCCGACCCTACCTCGCCTTCCAGCGCTATGCCGGGATTGCCGCCGGCCCCAGAGATTCCCGAGAATGTGACTCCCCTGCGGCGGCATAACCCAACCGGCTTCTGCCGCTTCTCCGGTGTGGCGGGCGCGATGGACCTGGGATGGGGCCTGCTGGGCCTGGGGTTATTGGGCCTAGCGGCCTTCCGTAGAAGAGTGGGGTAGCCGGGTGGGGCAGGGCTTCTGGGCTAAGGCCAATGTCCCGCTGGCCTGCGGTGATGGTAAACGGGACCCGCATCTGGGCAGATTGGGTTCGGCAGGGCCTTTTCATTTTCAGCAAATGTCATTCTGAGCGAAGCGAAGAATCTGAAATCCCTTATCCGGGACCTCGTCCGAGTACCGAAGAAAAGCGATGTGGGCAAGAACTTTAGATTCTTCGCTCTGCTCAGAATGACAGAAAAGTACGGGATGACCAGGTGAGACGAGAATGAAAAGGCCCTGTTGGGTTCGGTTTGGCAGTTTGTTCTCGGTGCACCTTTTTGCTATGATGATTGCAGTGGATTAGGCCAACGTATTGAGAGGTAATTATGCGATTAGGGCCACTGGGCCTGCCCGAGCTTCTGATAATTCTGGCGGTGCTGTTGCTCATCTTTGGGGCCCGGCGCCTGCCGGAGATTGGCTCTTCCCTGGGTCGCAGCATGCGCTTATTCAAGTCCTCGGTCACGGGAGAAGAAGATGAGAAGGAACAACCCAGACCGAGAGAGGAGCGGCGGGAGGTGGGTGCCCGAAACAATAATTATGATGACCTGGTGTAACTTTACGTAATTATTTTCTCGGGGTTACCACAGCGGAGTTGGCGGGGCCGGTTGAAAGCCGGCCCTTTTCTATTCGGCGGGGGACACGGGACTTAGGGCATCGGCATTGGGTTCGCGGCCCCGGCTGGCCAGGCGGGCTAAAATTACCCCGATCTCGTACAGGACCAGCAGGGGTACGGCTACCAGGGCTTGGTTGAAGGGGTCGAAGGTGGGGGTGATTACGGCGGCCAGGGCAAAGGCAATCACCAGCCAGAAGCGCCGGAACCGGACGAGCATTCGGCTGTTGACGATGCCAAGCTGGGCCAGCAGGAAGATAACCAGTGGCGTTTCAAAGGATAGGCCCATCCAGAACAACACCCGAATCATTACGTCGACAATGTTGCTGATTTGGGGTTGGATCTGAATAAATTCGGGGCCGAAGTTTAATAGGAACTTGAACATTGGAGGAGCGAGGACAAAGTAGGCGAAGGCAACGCCCGAAGCAAAGGCGAACATTGCAGAGGGCAAGAACATCAATAGGTAACGCCGTTCATTTCCGGTAAGGGCTGGAATAATGAAACGAAAGACCTGGTACAAAACCACGGGAAAGGCCAGCATGAACCCGCACCAAAAGGAGACTTTTACACTGGTGGACAGCGTCTCCGTGACCTTGATGGCGATAAATGCGCGGTCCCCAGCGGGTAAGAGAAGTATGTAGACTATGCGTTCCCAGAAAGGAAAGACCACGGCGCTGCCCACCAGCGCGGCTACCACCGATATGGTCAGCCGGTAGCGGAGTTCACGCAGGTGTTGGGATAGGGTGGCCTCGCCGTCTTTCACTCTCGCCGCCTATCCCCGGCGGATTCGCCGGGATTGGGAGGCTGCTGGGGATTTTGCCGCTGGTCTCGCTCCAGGTCCTCCAACCGGAGGGTAGCAGTGATTTCGGTGAAAGTGCGCTGCACTTCCCTAACGAACTTGCCAACGGTGCGGGCCATTTCCACCGACTTGGCGGGGCCCAGCGCCAAAAAGGCCACCAGGAAGATGACCAACAGTTCCACAAAGCCCATGCCCATGAAGTTCATGGTTGGCCCTCGCCGGCCAAGGGGCAAGGCCCCAAGCATTGGGCGCAGGAGGCGACCTCTGCCGCTGGCGGGACCCGATAGCCCAATTCCCCCAACATTTCGGTGAGTCGGCAGAGGGGCAGGCCCAGGACGTTGGTGTAGCAGCCATCCACAAGTTCCGCCGGGCGAAATTCCTGGTCCTGGATGGCGTAGGCCCCGGCCTTGTCCAGGGGATAGCCCGAGGCTACCGAGGCCTCCATTTCTTCCCGAGTGAAACGTCGCATTACCACCGGGCTCATCATGCTGTCGGTGCGGCTATCACCAGAGGACGCATCAATGACGGTCACGCCGGTGATTACGTGGTGTTCGCGGCCCCATAGCCGCCACAGCATCCGGCGCGCGTCGGCGGTATCGACAGGTTTACCCAACACCCGCCCATCGAGCACCACCAGGCTGTCGGCCCCGATGACGTACCCTTCTGCTAACTGGCTCGCCACTTCCTGGGCCTTCTCCCTGGACAGCCGTTGGACCAGCCCGGCGGGGGACTCACCTGGCCCGGGAGTTTCGTCCACGCCGGATGGCGTAACTTGGAAAGTTAGCCCCAATTCCCCCACCAATTCGCGGCGTCGGGGAGAGGCCGAAGCCAGCGTAATCTGGCTTTGATTGCCCACGTAGCGCAGCGACGCCACGCATTCCACGTGATGGGTCTGGGGGAACATGTCCACGGGCTGTACCTGCTCCAGTCGATAATGTCCGTCGCACAGGACTTTCAAGTCTCGGCCCAGGGTCTCGGGGTCGCAGGAAACGTAGGCAATTTGGCGCGGGCCCAGTCGGATTAGGCTTTCCAGGGCCTGGGGTTGGCAACCGGCCCGGGGCGGGTCCACCACCAACACATCGGGCTTCTCTGCCAGCCCTACCAGGACCTCTTCAGTCTTACCCAGGACGAATTCCACGTTTTCCAGTCCCTGGCAGTTTTCCCGGGCGTCGGCCACGGCTGCCGAGGACTCTTCAACCGCAATTACCCGCCCGACGTGGGGCGACAGAAGGGCGGCAAAGGTGCCAACTCCGGCGTAGGCGTCTACCAGTAGTTCGTCGCCCTGCAGGTCCAACGTTTGGCGGACCGCCTGGGCTAGCTGGTCAGCCTGGGCGATGTTGACCTGGAAAAAAGAGGGCGACGCCACCCGGAATTTCCGGCCTCCAACCGAGTCCCAGTAGTGCTTCTGGCCGGTGGCGACGGGCACCGCTGAATCTTTCAGGGTCGGCTGGACCAGGTAGTCGCCGGTCTCGGCTCCGGCCCTAATTGCCAACTGGGTTGTTTCACCGCATTTGTCTTGGAGTTGGGAGAGCAGGTCGTTAATTCCGGAGTGCATCAACATGCAATGGTCTATGTGAATGAACTGCCGGGTCTCTCGATTGACGAAGCCCAGGTCTCCCGACCTGCCGACGGTGAACCGGGCATGGTTGCGGTAACCCAACTGGGAAGGCGAAGCCAGCACCGGCAATACCGGCGGATTGGAGAAGCTGCCCACCCGGATTAAGGCGTCGGATACTTTGTCGAACTTGGCCGCCAATTGTCCCGGGTAGTCCAGGTGCTGCCACTGGCACCCGGTGCAATCCCCGTAGTAGGGGCAGCGCGGCTCAACCCGCTGGTCCGAGGCTAGCAGGACCTCCACCACCCGGGCGGCCACGTACTTGCGGCGGACGCGCAGGACTTCGGCAACTACCGTCTCGCCCGGAATGCCGCCGAAGACAAAGATGTCCTGTCCTTCATGGGAAGCCAGGGCCTCGCCCAAGCGGCCCCAGGCGGTCAGAGACAGGGTCAGGCGTTGCCCACGCTCAAATGGTTGCTGACTCAAGCTAAACTCCTGCCACTACTATAAGGGATGGGGAGGCTTTTATCCAAGGCGGGCCGGAGACTGGCAGGGCCTTTTCATTCTCGTCTCACCTGGTCATCCCGTACTTTTCTGTCATTCTGAGCAGAGCGAAGAATCTAAAGTTCTTGCCCACATCGCTTTTCTTCGGTACTCGGACGAGGTCCCGGATGAGAGATTTCAGATTCTTCGCTTCGCTCAGAATGACATTTGCTGAAAATGAAAAGGCCCTGGGAGACTGGCCGGGTTCTTTCAATTGTCCCTGTTCAGGCATACTTCCGCTCACCACCCATTCGGAGTCGCGGCAGGTTGGACCGCTGTTCTGGAAGAGTCCGAGGCGACGATGGAATCCATGCCCCGGCTGGGGTCGCCTGAAGTCCGTGCCTCGGGGTGAGCATAGCCGGCAATCATGAGGGCTCTTGGACGAAAGAAGGCTGGCGTAAGGGGGAGCTAGCCACACGGGAACGTAGTTTTGGCGTCGATTGGGGCCTGAATTGGTCAAGGTTACTGGGGTAGTCCCCGAGCGGCCCTGCGGTCTGCCTTTCCCACTGGCACCGGGAAAGGAGGGCCTTCCGGCCTGGTTGGCCCCGGAGGGTGAATCACCCGCCCGGGCTTTGGTGCTCCAACCACCACCGGGCGATGTCCACCCGGCGGGCGAACCACACCCCGGGGAACCCCTTGGCGTACTTTAGGAACCGCTCAACGGCCCGGGAACGGGCGGGCCTTCCGGCAATGCGGCAATGCAACCCTACAGACATCATTTTTGGCGTGTCCTGCCCCTCTTCGTAGAGACAGTCGAAGGTGTCCTTCAGGTATTCGTAGAAGTCGCTGGGGCTGATTAGGCCGCCCCGCCAGAAGCGGGCGTCGTTGGTCTCGAAACTGTAGGGCAGCACCAGCCAGGGCTTACCGGCCACGGTCAGGTAGTAGGGCAGGTCATCGTTGAAGACGCCGCTGTCGTAGATGAACCCCCCTTCCTCTACGACCAACTCCCTGGTGTTGACACTGGGGCCGTAACGGGTGAACCAACCCAGGGGACGCTCGCCGGTGGTCTCGGTAAGGGATTCTACGGTTCTTGCAATGGCCCGGCGCTCCTCTTCCGGGTCCATGTGATGGTATTCTTCCCACCGATAGCCGTGGCCGCAAACCTCGTGTCCCCGGGCAATCACCTCTCCGGCCACCTCCCGGTTCCGCTCGAAGGCTAGGGCACAGCAAAAGAAGGTGCTCTTGACCTGGTATTTGTCAAACAAGTCCAGGAGCCGCCAGACTCCGACCCGGCTTCCGTACTCGAAGAAAGACTCATTGAACAGGTCCCGTTGCCCCGGCGGCACCGGCGAGGGCACCTCGTTGTTGGACTCGTGATGGGTATCTCCGTCCAAGAGGGAATATTCGGAACCCTCCTCGTAGTTGACCACCAGGGAGACGGCAATCCTGGCATCATTGGGCCAGCGTACCTGGGGCAAGTTGCGGCCGTAGCCAACGAAATCGCGTTCCATCCTGGGCGGGCCTCCCAATTTAAAGTTGGCTCAGGCGAGCAATTATATTATGGCTTGGCGTACCGGGAAAGGCTACCCGACTGGGGACTGGCCCGCCAGGAAGCTCCCACCCTAATCGGCGGGGAAACTCCGGCGCCGTTCCATTTCAACGCCGCTGAGGATTTCGCAATTGACGGCGGCATCTGCCCCGGCCCCCCCACGGCATTCGTCCGCGGGGCCCGCGCCGCCGTCCAGGTGGTCGTCGCCGCCAAAGCCGGAGATTAGGTCGTTGCCTCCGGCGCCGATGACGATGTCGTCACCGCCAAAGGCCAGAAAGGCATCGTTGCCTCCGCCTCCGACCATAACGTCGTTGCCCAAACCGCCCAGGAAAATGTCTCTGGGGTGAAAGCCGGGGCGGTCTTCCTGTTCGTGGGGCATGATCCCACCAATCAGTACGTCGTCACCCCTACTCCCCGAAAGGAAGTCGTGCCCGCCGCTACCCGTAAGTCGGTCGTTGCCGTTGTCGCCCAGGAGGGTGTCGTTCCCCGGGCCGCCCACGACGATGTCCTCTCCCGTTCCGGCCAAGACGATGTCCCGTAGGGGGCCGCCAAAAATTTGGTCGTCTCCCGAACCACCGCAAATCAGGTCCTCCCCCCCCAGCCCGAAGATAACGTCGTTACCGGCCCGGCCCGCAATCACGTCATCTCCGTTGGTGCCAATGAGCAGGTCGTCGCCGTGGGTGCCGACGACATTGGACAACAGTCCAAAGCAGAAGATAGTGTCTTCCCCTTCGAATTCCAGGGCCGGGCCGGCTGCTTCCGACCCGGAGGAATCCTCCAATTTGGCGGGGGCATGGCCCGAGGATGGCGGTTGCAGACCGTCCTGGTGCGACGCCGTCCCATCGCCGGGGAGCGCCGTCACAGCTACCCCAAACACGCCGATCAAGGCCAGAATAAGGACGCCGCCGCCAATTTCAAACAGTCCGTTGGTGAATATCTTGGTCATGTTCCTTGTATTAGAGGCGATAGCCCAACTTACCGGAGTAACGCGTATTGTACCCTATGTTGTACAGGCCCCGGCGGGACCGCAAACGCCCGTCGGGGTATGGACTCCCGGGGTGGAGGAGAACACCGCCGGTTGACATTGAAACCGCCGTAGCTATAATCAAGCCAACCCACAGTTATCTCCATTTCAGGTAGGAAGTATGGTACAACAAGCTGAGCTGAGCCCCGAGATTGTTCTGGAAGAAATGAAGAAAAATGGCGTCACCCATGTGGTGTGGCTGCCCGATAGCGAGACCAATTGGCTCTATCTGTTAATGACTGAAGAGCCGAGCATAACCCTCATTCCGGTCAGCCGGGAGGGTCAGGCCTTCTCCACCGCTGCCGGGCTGTCGGTGGGCGGGAAGAAGCCGGTGATCCTGATTCAAAATACCGGAATGATGGAGTCCGGCGACTCGCTGCGCGGCTGGGGATTGGGCATGAACATTCCGGTGGTCATGATGGTGGGCTATCGCGGTTGGACCCGTCACGGTGTGAACCAGGATACTGCGGCCACCTACACCGAGCGGTTCCTTAATGCCTTTGGCATACACTATTTCCTGGTGGAGAACAGCAGCGACGCCGAACGCATTTCCCTGGCTTTCCAGGAAGCGGAGCGGGATAAGCGCCCAGTCGCCATTTTGGTGGGAGACGAGTACCACGGGTTCAACCGATAGCTACCTGTTAGGCAAACACTGGGTCTTGGCGGTTTGGCGAACTGTCCTCATAGGAAGGCGGCCCCATCCGCCGGGCCATTTCAGTCCAGGGAGAGTTAAATGTTCCAGACAGCAGACATGCTCAAAATATTCCAGCAGTACCGGGGCAATGCCGTGGTGATCCCGGGTCGCGGTGGTCGTCACTGGGTGGACATCAGCGACAAACCGAGCCGGGATGTGCCCCTGGGGGACCCGGCAATGGGCGGGCACGCCTCCTTTGCCTTCGGGTTAGCGGTTTCCCAGCCGGACGAAAAAGTGGTGGTGTTTGACTCCGAAGGCGACCTGTTGATGAACCTCGGCGCATTACCCACCATAGCCGAAATCGCTCCCTCCAACTTCTATCACTTCGTGCTGGACAATGAGTGCTACGCCACCACCGGCGGGCAGCCGGTGCCGAACTCCAAGAATGTTGCCTATGATGTCATTGCCAAGGGGGCCGGTTACCCAACCACTTATGCCTTCGATAACCTGGAGGATTTCACCAATAACATAGAAGAGATTCTCAGTACGCCGGGCCCCGTATTTGTCACCATGAAAGTAATCCCAGAGATTGAGAACGAGCCCATCGGCAACCGCCGGAGGTGGCAGACCCGGGCCAGGGAACAGATACTTCAGGACCTGAAGAACGAGATTGGCGTGGGAGACTCCTAGCCTAGCGCCTCGCAACGCGAAGGGAATTCCTTCGGGACGTTTCCGGCTCCGTGGCGACATATTTGGGGCGCCTACCGTTACGGGTAAGGCGCCTCTTTTTGCGTCGTCCTTCATACTGTTAAAGCGTCCGCTCGGCCAATATCGACTTGGGCGGACGACGCATGTTATTATCCAACCGACTTGACAGCATATTAGGAGTGAGTAATGGATATCGGTGTTAACATGTCCATATCCAGTCAGTCCATCGACGTGGCGTTGATTGCCGAGAAGGCCGAGGCCCTGGGCTTCGAGTCCATGTGGCTGCCGGAGCACCCGGTAATGCCGGTGAATACCACCTCAAGGTACGCGGGCTCTGCGGACGGCTCTATTCCCCCCTATATGGCCGACATGGGCGACCCGTACATCGGACTGGCCCGGGCCTCGGCAGTCACCCAGAAGATCAAGCTGGGTACCGGCATATCGCTCATTCCGGAGCGCAATCCCTTGGTGCTGGCCAAAGAGATCGCCTCCCTGGACCTGTTTTCCGGCGGACGGTTCGTCCTGGGCATCGGCACGGGTTGGCTGCGGGAAGAGACGGAAATCATGGGAGGAGACTTCGACCATCGCTGGACCCAGGCCCGGGAGGCCATCCTGGTGATGAAGGAGCTGTGGACCAAGGAAGAAGCCGAGTTCCACGGCACCTACTACGACTTCCCGCTGGTCAAGTGTAATCCCAAGCCAGCCCAAAATCCCCATCCGCCGGTCTTGCTGGGGGGCAATGCCCGCAACGTTTTCCGGCGCGTGGTTGGTTGGGGTGATGGCTGGATGCCTACCAGCGGATCGCCGGACCAGATTCGGCAGGCCCGGGCTACCCTGGACGAACTGGCCGAAGCGGTGGGGCGGGACCCCAAGTCCATCAACATCACCGTGTTCGGGCAACCTGCCGACCGCGACGTAATCAAGGGGATGGAAGAGGCCGGAGCCGACCGCGTGATTGTCCGTCTGGCCAGTACTCAGGACGAGAGCGCGTTGACCGAACTTGAACGCATGGCGGAGCAAGTCATAGCTTAGAGTTTAGCGCCGGCGCCGCCCGGGCGGCCCTGTTGGTCGGCTGGGTGAGTCCGACTTGGGGCCGGCAGACGGCGGTCATGTCCCAGGATATTGCGGCCCTTCGTTGGCGAGGCTATCATCAGGCTCGTTGTGAAGCGAAGGGCTGCTTTTCATTCTCGATGCCAGGAGGGTAACTTGGTTGCTTCCTATTCCGTAATAGGCCAGTCCATAGTCCGACAAGAAGGCCCCGATAAAGTTTCCGGCCAGTCGATATACGCTGCCGACGTGCATCTACCGGGAATGCTCTGGGGCAAGGTGCTGCGAAGTCCTTTCCCCCACGCCAGAATCGTGAGCATTGACACCTCCCGGGCCAAGCAGGTTCCCGGCGTTCATACCGTAATTACCGGGCAAGATGTACCGGACCGCCGGGTGGGGCGACTATTGCGGGACTGCCCCGTGCTGGCGCGGGACCGGGTATTGTTCGTGGGTGAGAAGGTGGCTGCGGTGGCCGCCGAGACGCGGGAAGCCGCCGAAGAGGCGTTGCTGCTGATTGATGTGGAGTATGAGGAGCTTCCCGCAGTATTCGATCCACTGGAGGCCATGGGAGAGACGGCCCCAGTTCTGCATCCGGCAATGCTCTCCTACGACGGAATTCCCCAACCCCCTTCCCAGGTGAAGAACGTCTTCGCCCACAACCACTGGACTAAGGGGGACATAGAGGAGGGGTTCCGGGAAGCGGACCTGGTATTCGAGCACACCTTCACCACCCAGTTGATGCACCAGACCTACATCGAGCCCCATGCTTGCGTAGTGGACATCGATCCCGACGGACGGGTGCAGGTTTGGGCCTGCAATAAGGGCCCCTTCATGCTGCGGCAACAGTTGTCCCTGGTGTGGGGCCTACCGGAAGACCGGATACGGGTCAACCCGTGCAACATCGGCGGCGACTTCGGCGGCAAGGGTTCCTTTATGGATGTTCCTCTCTGCTACTACCTCGCGCTACATTCGGGACGTCCGGTCAAGATGGTAATGGACTACATCCAGGAAATGCTGGCGGGTAATCCCCGTCACCCCGGCATCATCACGTTGAAGTCCGGGGTAACCCGGGACGGTCGCCTGGTGGCCCGCCAGGCCCAAACGGTGTTCAACAGCGGGGCTTATGGGGCCTTCAAGCCCCGGGTCTACCTGCGTGGGGCCGACCACAGCGGCGGTCCCTACCGAATCCCTCATGTGGAAATCGACAGCTACATGGTCTACACCAACAATATCCCCTGCGGGCACATGCGGGCCCCCGCCAAGCCGCAGGTAGCCTTTGCGGTAGAGTCCCACATGGACATGATTGCCCAAGAGTTAGGGATTGACCCCTATCAGTTCCGGCTAATGAACGTACTCCGTGATGGCGACGCGTCGCCCGTGGGTGAACGCTGGCAGGACATTCGTGCCGAGGAGACGCTGCGGCGCGCCGCCGAAGCCGCCGATTGGGACAGACCCAAGGACAAACCCAATTTGGGAAGGGGTATGTCCATATCCGACCAACCCCCGGGGTCGGGGGACTCTTCAGCCACCGTAAGAATGGGCGGCGATGGCCGGGCGGTGTTGCTCATGTCCCTGTGGGACACTGGCACTGGGGCCCATACCATACTGCGGCAGGTGGTTGCCGAAGCCTTGACCCTGCCGGTAGATGAAGTGGAAATAGAAATCCAGGATACCGACGCGGTGACCTTCGAGTCCGGTCCCGGGGGCAGCCGGGTAACCTATACGGCCGGTCATTCGGTACTTGGGGCCTCCAACGACTTGCGGGACAAGCTGGGCGGACTGGCTGCCGAATATTTGGGCAGTTCCACCGATTTGATGGTGTTGCAGCAGGGCCGATTCTCCGATTCCACCGACGCAAACAAGACCATGACGGTGGCTGACGTGGCCGCCAGGGCTGTCGCGTCCGGGCTGGCGCCGCTGGAGGGCAGCATGTCCTTTACGTCGCCCCCCTCGGAGTTCACCTCCTACTGTACCCAGGTGGCCGAGGTGGAGGTGGACCGGGAGACCGGACAGGTGCGGGTTAACAAGATAATAACGGCCCACGACGTGGGAACGGTAATCAATCCGGTAACCCACCAGGGGCAGATTGAAGGGGGAGTAATCCAGGGTTTGGGTTACGCCGTGATGGAGGAGATGCAAACGGAGGAGGGTCGAGTCTCCAACGTGGGGCTGGGCGACTACAAAATCCCCACCATCAAGGATGTGCCCGAACTGGTGACCGTGCTGTTGGAGCCTTCCGCAGGCCCCGCTCCCTTTGACGGCAAGGGCATCGGAGAAAGCAGCAACACTCCCGTGGCCGGGGCTGTCGCCAACGCCGTCTTCGACGCAGTGGGCGTCCGCATCATGGACTTGCCGGTCACTGCCGAGAAAGTCCGCAAGGCGCTGCAGTCCAAAGAAGGGGGATAAAACTGGTTACTACATTCTGGTAATAGCTGGTACCAATAGGACGCTGAAAGGACAGAGCAATGGCAACATCAGAGGGACGAGTTAGCCGGCTTGAAGGGGCTTTAGAGCAATTCGCCGACCGGATAAACACCCTGGCAACCAGGGATGAACTGCAGGGAACTAGGGAAGAGTTGCGTGCCGAGATAAGGGCGTCCACCAAGGAGTCCGAATTACGGGTAATCAAGTGGATGGTCGGATTGATGATTGCCCAGGCAGGCTGGATGATTGCTTTGGCCGGGATAGCTGTTGCCCTGCTGAAGCTACTGCCCTAGCTTCTAGGATAGGACGATGGCGGCCCCAGGTTACTTTTTCTGAACCCTCAGTTTCCAGTTTGTTTGGTCCAGAGGCTGACGCTCCACCAGCTTTAAGTGTGATGAGTGTCATCCCGTAGGCAAACTCCGCACTGTCTCTAACCTTTCGCCTCAATTAGGAAGATGCAAGCTTCAGCCTAATACCCCCTTCCAATGTTTCTAGCCATAGAATAAGGGCGGGCTTCAAGCCCGCCCTTATTTGCTTCTGCGAAAGAATTCGCCTGCCGGTGATTAAATTAGACTCTTGTACGTATTCTCACCAAGGTTGAAGACGCCGATGTTAGGGTTGTTATCTTTGTCTAGGCGCACCGCCAGAACGGTTTTGCCCTTTCCGTACAATGCCAGAGCAGTACCGTTATCCCCTATACTCACCGACAGTATGTCGCTGCTGTCCTTTCCGTACAATGTCAGATCAGGACCGTTCTCATTTAAGTTCATAAGCAGGTTGGGCACATTTCCTTCTCGCTGAAAACTCAGCCCAGAATTACCATCCTTGTCTAGCCTCAACGATATGGCAGAGTCTTCCTTGCCCATAAGTTTTATGTTAGAAGTACCATCCTCCGCTAGCCACAATATCATCTTGGCAGAGCCTTCTTTGTCAAGAAGGGCCATAAAAGGCATTTCCTCCGATTCATCGTGCGAGACAAAACCCAGCGCAGCGCGGGGATTGCCGTCGTCATCCACCAGTTCAAACCTTTTAGCCCGGACTACATCGGGAATGTGTTCGCCATTTTCCATAGTCATAAGCGCCTCCTGTTATTCCTCTAGCTGTAGGGTATCAGTCATGCCCAAGGGCGGTCCTATCGTATGCGGGCAACTGGGTGTCCTGGCATACTGAGTGTTTCCGGTCCGTGATATGATAGCTTCGGTTAGGCAAATCTGGGAGCAAATCACATGCTGGAAACAGACGACCAGGCAAGCTCCATCTTCTCCGACGCCCGGACACTCTATGCCGATGCCCTGGAGATGCTGGAGGCGGAAAAGCTCCGCAACGCCGCCGAGAAGGCATGGGGGGCCACCAAGCGGGCCACCGACGCCTTGATACTGGCCCGCATCGGTGAATCACCCCGTACCTCGGGTAGGACTAGCCGTCGCATCTTTGAACTGGCCCGGCGAGACCGGGGCCTTACGGACCTGCTGAAAGACTATGACCACCGACAACGCCGCCTGCACGGTAAGTGCTTTTATGATGGCGACTGTGAACCGGCGGATGGAATAACTAGTTTGATTCGTGAAACATCAGATTATATCCAGAACGCTGAGAAACTGGCCGGAAAGTAGCCGCCGAGCCGCGCGAAAATAATTATCACAAATCAACAGAAGGGGGAGATGCCAGGTCTCACCCTTCCTAAATTGCACCGAAACCTGGAAAGTGTCAGATCACTTATCAGTTAGTCGGCGGGTACTTGGGCTTCTACCCGGCCCTTGAAGGAGGGCATGACCTCCTTGGCGAAGGTCTGTAGCTGTTCCAGAATGACGCTTTGGGGAGTGCCCACCGGCTGCCCCACGCTGACCCGCACCAGCCCGGGATAGCGCTCCTCCACGTTTTTGAGGCTGGCGATTATCTCTTCCGGGGGGCCGCAGAGGAAGGAACCGGCCTTCACTGCATCTTCCAACGTTGGGAGCCCGGCGTTGGGCGCCAACTTCGGATCGCTGATGTCCTTAATCTGCTGCTCGCTCAGGCCGCGGGTCAGCCGCAGGGGCCCAAACATTTTCAAGTTCTCTTCGTAGTAGCCGCTGGCTTCTTTGATAGCCTTTTCGCGGGTCTCCGAGATGTAGAACTGGAAGCCGACACTCAGGTCCTCGCCCGGCTGGGGGTCGACGCGACCCGCGCGAATGAGGGCGTCCCGATAGCTCGACATAATGTCGTCCATGGCCCCGCCTTCGGCCACGCCGCCGCCGATGATACCCTTTATTCCGTGACTGGCCATGAAGTCCAGGGCCCGCTGGGTGCCTCCCTGTATGGGCTGCCAGCACTCCACCGGACGGTTCACGGGGCGCGGGACCAGGGTTATTTCCTTCAAATCGTATCCCCGGTAGGGGACATTCGGCGGAATGTCGAAGTACTTGCCGTGGTGGGAGAAGGACCGCTCATTGAACGCCTTGAAGATAACCTCCACCTGCTCTTCAAAAAGCTCGCGGTTGGCCGGCTGGTCCAGCAGCGGAGAGCCGAAGGTCTCCACCTCCCTGGTGTGGTAGCCCCTGCCAACACCGAAAATCATCCTCCCCTTGGTGAGAATGTCGGCGGTGGCGAAATCTTCCGCCAGGCGTAGGGGATGCCACATGGGAGCGATGTTGAAGGCGCATCCAATGTTGATGTTCTGGGTCAGGTGGGCCAGGTGTACTCCCAGTAGCATGATGTTGGGGATGCACTCGTAGCCTTCCGGCTGGAAGTGGTGCTCGGCCATCCAGAAAGTGTCGTACCCCGTCCGGTCCATAAGCTGGGCGATGGCTACGGTCTTGTCGAACACGCTAGCCAGGTGTTCATCGGAGAAGGAGCGGTCGTTGACCGCGGTCCCGGCGTACCCTACGTTGTCCATGTCCACGTGGCCGGCGTAAAGGCTATCGAATTTAGTTATCATACCTTACCTCCTCAAGGAATTTGGCCTAGCATCAGCTTTTATTGTAGGGCAGTAGGTTTGTCTGTCAACTTGGGTAACTGGGAACTGCGGACAATATCCCCTGCTTTCCATACTGAACTATTAGAGTATAATTCAAACCAGTCTAGTTCTGACTTAGGAGGTTGTCCTGTCCGATGAGCTCGTGAGCCTGTCGGTTTTGCCATGATGTACGGTAATATGAACGTTGATGGAATATATGCTTATCTTGTGCCCTTGGCGCGATCACTGGCCGGGTTTGTCATGGCGCTGTTCTTTGGAATTCTGGGCGGCTGGGGCGCAGTCATCTTCAACGCCATGCTGGGATACCCCTGGTCCGCCGAGTTCCACCTTAATATCTACATAATTGGTATCGGAATCGGCGCGGGAATCGGCGCCTACCTGGGCTGGGTCAACATGAATATTCGCCGTCCCCTGGTCGTCGGCACTGTGGTACTGGTGTTGGCGGCGGGCGTGGCTGGCGCCTACCTGGGCTTGGAGTACGGACAGATTGCCGATCCCAGCTATCTGGGCCGCCGGTACACGATTGAGAACATGTTGCATTGGATCGCGCCGGTGACGGCAATCATTGCCTCCACCATTTTGGGTATGGGCACCCAAATGTGGGGGCCGGGCCGGTAGCCCGGTAGTCCAGCCAACGGGGCGCTGGCTAGAGGCGGCGGAGGCGCGGCATTATCACCGCCATAACCAGGGCAAGTGTAGCCAAGGCTAGGCCGTTCACCAGGAGGGCAATTCGGGCGTTGGATAATTCCGCCAGGTAGCCAACCTCCAACTGTCCCACGGGGGCGATGCCGATTCCTATGATCCAGGAGCCCATCGCCCGACCTCGCTGCTCATTGGAAACGCTCAATTGCAGTAGACTCTGGTGCAGCACGTCGGTAACCGCTGCCATCGAGTTGATGAGGGTTACGAACAACAACGCCATCAGGAAGTTGGGCGATTGTCCCAGTAGTATTTGGCCTACCCCAAAGAGGCACAGGGCCCCCAGCAAGATGGTTCCCTTGTGCCGCAACTCGCCAAGCAGCGTCAGGATGACGACGCCCACGGCCCCGCCGGCGAAGCGAAAGGCGCTGAGGACGCCCAGCCCCACTGCGCCTACTAGAAGGATCTCCTTGGCCAGAATCGGCAGCATTACCTGATGGGAGAACCCGAGTACTTCGGCGGCGGCGGTGGATATCATCAGGCTCAACATTACCCGGTTGTTCTTTAGGGCCCGGAAGTAATTGACGAGGTTTTCCTTCAGGGGCTCCCGGGTCGGAGGCGCAGAATCCCCTGGTTGACGCAGGCCGTAGAGCAACAGCGCGCCGCAGATATAGCTGATACCCATGAATAGGGACGAAAAGGCGGGGCCCTGCCAGGCAATCAGGCTTCCGGCAGCCAGGGACCCCATCACCTGTCCCACCCTCTGCGCCAAGTTAATCATGGCGATGCCGTTAACCGCCCCGCTGGCGCCCACCACATCGTAAACGTAGACTTGGCGGGCGATGGTGTAAAAGGCTTGCATGGTTCCCAGGAAAATGGCTAACACCACCAGGTGCCAGACTACCAGCAGGTCCGTGGCCAACAACAGGGCCAACACCAAAGTGACCGCGCCGCTTCCCCACACCGAGGCCCGCAGCATGGTACGCCGGTCCACCCGGTCGGCGATGGAGCCGGCAGCGAGACCCACCAACAGGTTGGGTGCAGAGCGGGCAGCATAAACTGCGCCCAGTATTCCCCCGGAGCCGGTCATCTCGAATACCAGCCAGCCCAGTAGGACCTGCTGCATCCCCTGCCCCAACTGATGGGAAGAGGTGGCCAACCACAGTACCCGGATATCGGCGTAGGCCAGAGACCTGAATAGCAGGGAATTGCCGATGGCTTTGAGGCCGGTTGGCCTGGAGTCGTTGTCGTTCATGGCGGTGGCGACTGGCTGCTGGAAGGGACCCCGGGCCCGGGGAATCGTCGGGTGAAGGTGCGTGGAGTCTAACACACCCGGCGCCAGGTAAGAGCGGCTGGTCCCAACCAGTGGGCGGCGGTATGCCGGAGAAACTACAGAGCCGACGCAGGGCAATCGCATATTGGATTGGGAGGGACCCGTCATTCCCGCGAAAGCGGGAATCCAGCTTCCCGTTTCAACATTTCCGTCAACTGTCGGGACCGTTCGCCAGGTATGGGGCTCCAGCCCGGTCCTGCAACGGGGTCGGTTCTTCGCCGGAGTGACGGTAAGCTCGTTGCTAATATGCGATTGCCCGGAGGGCCGACGCAGCAGGGTTGAAATCCGGCTGCTTTTCTGGCAACATGGGGCTATGAAGATAGGGGCATTTAATATAAACGAACCAGTTCCCGAATTGCATGAACCCCACGCCTTCGCGATGATCCGGCCCTGGGTGGACGTTGGAAGTGTCGGTACCTTGACTTTGGGCCGATTGGAGCGATTTCTCGGTTCCTCTGAATTGGGCCGCTTAGACCGTCCGGGCAACTACTTTGACTTCACCAGGTATCGGCCTAGTATGCGGGTAGTGCGCGGGGAACGCGTGGTGCGGGTCCCCAACAGCATCGTCCGTTATGCCCATGCCGAAAACGGGCGTGACTACCTCTTCTTTCATTTGCGGGAGCCTCACGCCAACAGTGAAGAATATACCGACTCCATTCTGGAAGTTATTGAGTTCTTCAAAGTCAAGCGGTACTGCCGGGTGGGCGCCATGTACGACGCGGTACCCCACACCCGTCCCCTGCTGGTCACCGGCTCTTTGGGCGATGTGCCCCAAATTAAGCCGGTTTCCAATTTCAAGCTACGTGGCAGCACCTATCAGGGCCCAACGACCATAATGAACCTGGTGTCCGAGGGCATTGATAAGCTGGACATAGAGACCATCAACTTCATGGTGCATCTGCCCCAGTACCTCCAGTTGGAGGAGGACTTTACCGGAGCATCCCGTATGATAGAGGTGTTGTCGTCGGTCTACGAAGACATACCCTTGGATCTGGCGCCAGTGCGACGGGGGCAGCGCCAGTACCGGGAGTTGAGCGCGGCAGTGGAGCGTAACTCGGAGTTGAAGGGCCTGATCCAACAGATGGAAGCCTACTACGACGCCCAGGTGGACGCCGAGGAGACCAAGCCGCAAGAGCCCAACCCCGATGTCAGCCTTTCTCCCGAGATTGAAAGCTTCCTCAACGAGATGGGGCAGCGTTTCGACACCGAGCAATAGACCTGGTAAACAGGCCCTATTGTTGGGGTGGTCGAGGTGGATAGTCTGTTTGGCGTGGGATTCCGCCGCTCCTGATACCTTTCCATAGCCGACGAAGATGCGGTCCTTGGTTCTTGGGGGCGGAGGTGAAAGGGAGCGCAGGCGAGGGTGGTAATCAAGCAGGCTCAAAGCAAGCGCCTGCGGGGTGTTCCCAACCCTGCCATTAGCTGAGGTCGGTACTTACTTCAGCAGCCCCGAGACCCCCGCATGACCGCGTTGGTGGCAACGACTGGGTTCGAACCAGTGACCTAGCGCTTATGAAGCGCCCGCTCTACCCCTGAGCTACGTTGCCACCGAGGGAACGCGCCGACCAGCCGCCAAGCGTCGCTCCATATTAGGTATACTAATCCCGCCCCTCTTCCGTGTCAATTGACCAGCGTACCGCCGCCATAAGCGCGTGATTGTACCAGCGCGCCCGTCTGCGGTGGGGCCAACAAACATCCTACCTTTATCCACATCTGAGGCTACCGGAGTCCTCTCCAAGCGCGTTTGAGAAAGGCGCACGGCCAAGATTTCTGGCGGCTACAGTGGGCCAGGGCGTTCTTTCCTGATACAAACAGATGACTCCGCTATTGATATGGACGAATTGAAAGACCAGAGCAGCCAGCAGTTGGGCGAGACCGCGGACTCGGCTCTGGCAGAAATGGCGGGACAACTAGGCCGGATATTGGCGGAGCTTGCGTCGCGTATCCGTCCCTTCCCGGCCTTCTTAAATATGCTATCTATGCAGGCGGTAGAGCTGGACCCGCCCTTTCAACCCAGGGAAGACCGGGGTTGTGTGGTGGTTAATCCTGAAGGAGAAGTCTGCCAGCTAGAACTCACCACCATCGCCGGAGTTGCTGGGATTTCGGAAGTCGAAGCCATCGAGCAATTCCGGGAACTTGAACTGGCGGCTGAGGAGTACATCGTGTACGCGCGCCACGCCATCCGCCTTTTGACCGAGGAGTTGGTTAGGCGGGGGCAGTGAATGGAATTGGTCTCCAGGCATGACGGAAATCGCGTCGGACTGGGCTTAGTCCTCCAGGGTCACGTCCCCGCTTTGACCGCCGGTCTTTCGGACCAATCGGATGGCTTCTACCCGCATCCCACGGTCCACGGCCTTGCACATATCGTAGATGGTCAGCGCGGCCACCGAAACGGCGGTGAGCGCCTCCATCTCCACCCCGGTCTTGCCCGAGGTCCGGGCGGTGGCGCTGACGCGTACCCGGCTGTTGGTCTCGTCTAAATCTAGCTCAACGTCTATTTTGTTTAAGGGCAGGGGATGGCAGAGGGGTATCAGTTCCGAGGTCCGTTTGGCCCCCATTATTCCGGCCAGTTGAGCGATGGTAAGCACATCGCCCTTTTTCATCAGCCCCTCTTTGATTAACCGCAGCGTCTCGGGCTGCATCGAAACGTGCCCTCGGGCCGTCGCCTCCCGGTCGGTAACTGGCTTCCAGCCCACATCTACCATGCTGACTCGGCCCTCTTGGTCCAGGTGTGTCAGGGAAGCTCCCGTATCGATTACACTTTCCTGGTTTGCACTGGTCATGGACGGAACCTCCCGAATTCTGGCGATGGTCCAGGTATGGGGTTAAGCTGTGGTTGAGGAGAACCCTTGGGTGAAAGTCCAAGGGGCGTAAGGGGAATTAGCCCCCAATTTGGTACATTTCAATTTTCTGCCGGTTGTTCTGGGCGGGCGCAGACTCCGTTCTTTCCTCGGAGTAGCGGTCTACCCGGCGTCCCCACAAATTGGCTATTATGTCCCGCAGGTCTTCGTCGGTGGCCCCAGTCCGCAGGTGGTCCCGCAGGCTCAGTCCTTGACTGGCGAACAGGCAGGTATAGATTGAGCCGTCGGTGGAAAGGCGGGACCGGGTACAGTCCCCGCAGAAGGGTTGGGTAACCGAGGCGATGACTCCAATCTCCCCCTGCCCGTCCCGGTAACGGTAACGTTGGGCTACCTCGCCTCGATAGTTGGCTTCCAAGGGCTCCAAGGGCAAGGCGGCGTCAATGCGACGGATGATTTCGGCGGCGGGGACCACATGGTCCCACTTCCAGCCATTGCGGTTCCCCACGTCCATGTACTCGATGAAACGGAGAATATGCCCGGTGCCCTTGAAGTAGCGCGCCAGGTCCACCAAGGTGTGATCGTTGACCCCCTTTTGCACTACCGAATTAATCTTGATGGGGGCCAGACCCACGGCCTCCGCCTTCTCAATGCCCTGCAGCACTCGCTGCACACTGAATCCCCGACCGTTCATTTCCTTGAAAATATCATCGTCAAGGGTATCCAGGCTCACGGTAATGCGTTGCAGCCCGGCGTCTTTGAGTTGGCGGACCTGTTGGGGTAGCAGGTAGGCGTTGGTGGTCAGCGTCAGGTCTTCCACCCCGGGTATTGCCGAGAGCATGGAAATTAGCTGGTGTAACTGGGTGCGCAGCAGGGGTTCCCCGCCGGTGATGCGTAGCTTGTTGACCCCCAACTCGACAAAAATGCCGGCCAAGCGGGCAATTTCCTCAAATGAGAGGATTTCCTCCTTGGGGAGAAACTGGTAGCTTTCACCGAAAATCTCCGCCGGCATGCAGTAAGGACAGCGGAAATTGCAGCGGTCGGTGACCGATATGCGCAAGTCCCTCAATGGACGGCCAAACATGTCTGAAATCATGGGGCTAACTGCTCTGGGCTGCTATTCGCTTCAGGGCGGCCACCGCCTTGCGGGCAGCGTCGGCCCGGTGGCTAATCCGGTTCTTCTCTTCCAGGGGAAGTTGGGCTATGGTCTTGCCGTAAGATGGCAGGTAAAACACCGGGTCATACCCAAAGCCCTCTCCACCTTCTGGTTCGTATTGTATCATCCCGGCTACCGAGCCTACTAGCAATAGGGAACTTTGACCCTCTCCCAGGTCCTGGGAGGGATGGGTGATGGACAGAAGACAGCGGAATCGGGCGGTACGATGCTCCCAGGGAACGCCTTCCAGGTTATGCAACAGCAGTCTCACCCGGTCCATGTCGCTGGCGTTGGGGTCTCCCCCGTAGCGGGCGGTATGAACGCCGGGCTCGCCGTTCAGCGCGTCTACTTCCAGCCCCGAGTCGTCGGAGAGGGTCAGGGTACCGCTCAACCTGGCATAGGTGGTGGACTTGAGCAAGGAGTTCTCGGCGAAGGTCTCCCCCGTCTCCTCCACCTCTTCGGTGATGTCAAAGTCGTTTAGTGAGGTCAGGTTGTAGGGAATATCGCCCAACAGTTGGCGGTATTCCCGCAGTTTCCCCGGATTTCCCGAGGCTACCAGCAGTGTGGGTAATGGCACGGTGATGCTCCTGAACATGGCGGTTGATGTTAAGTGGGGTGTGAGGGCGGCGGCGGCCCGAAGCCGTCAAATGACTCCCTTCTGGGCAAGTTCGTCGACCTCCGACTCATTCATGCCCAGCCAGCCGCCGTAAATTTGGTAGTTGTGCTCCCCCAGGCGTGGCCCGGCGTGTTCCACCGCCCCGGGGGTTTCGCTAAATTTGGGTACTACCCCCAGCATCCGGGTGCGGCCCAACTCCGGGTCGTCGACCTCTATGATGTCGTCCCGGTCCAGGAAATGGGGGTCTTCGGCAATCTCGGCGCTATTGTACACCGGCCCGACGACGCCCCCGGAAGGGACCAACTCCTCCATTATCTCATCTAGCGGCCGGCTACCCAACCATTCTTGCAGGATTTCGTTGAGGGAGTCCTTGTTTTCCAGGCGGGCCGCGTTGTTGAGAAAGCGCGGGTCGTCGATGAGTTCGGCCATTCCCAAAGCTCGGGCCAGGCTTTCCCAGGTGTTCTGGGACGTAGCGGACAGGCCCAACCAACGGTCGTCGCCGGTGCGGTAGAGGCTACGGGGCGCAGCGTCGGGAAAGTCGTTCCCCACGCGCTCGCGGACGATGCCCAGCAGGTCGTAGATAGTAATGTGGGGGATGCACAGGCGGAAGAGGGGCTCGAACAAGCTGAGGTCGATTACCTGTCCCCGTTTCTGGCCGGGGTTAGCGCTGTCCTGGAAGCCAGGAGCGTCCCGATGGTACAGGGCCATCATCCCGGACATTGCGCCGAATACGCCGGATACCTCGTCGGCCAGGGGCACCGGGGGCAGCACCGGCGGAGTTTCGGGAAACCCGGTCATGCCGATGTAGCCGCTCATGCACTCGGCGATGGTCCCGAAACCGGGCCGGTCTTTGTAAGGCCCGGTCTGGCCGAAGCCTGAAAAGCGCAGCATGACCAGCCCAGGGTTAACTTCATGCAAATCATCCGGACCCAGACCCCAGCGTTCCAAAGTGCCTGGTCGGAAGCCTTCGATGAGCAGGTCGGCCTGCCGCGCCAGGTCCTTGAGCAGTTGCTGCCCTTCCGGGTCCCCCATGTCCAGAGTGATGGACTTCTTGTTACGGGAGTGGACTTTCCACCACAGGGAGACCCCGTTATGGAATGGGCCCCAACTCCGTAGCGAGTCCCCGCTGCCTGGCCGCTCAACCTTTACTACCTCGGCTCCGAAGTCAGCCATCAGACTGCTGGCAGTGCCGCCGGCGACGATGATGGATAGGTCCAAGACTTTCAGGCCATGAAGGGGGCCATGTGCATTTGTCATCCGATGTCCTCTGGCTGCAACGGTATTAGCAGCCGGATAGTTTGCTGCCTATAATTTAGCACGACAGCCAATCCCCGGATCATCTCCGTGGGGTCCGCAAAGAGAGTGTTTAAGAAGCTGACCGTCTAACCTTGCGACAGGCTTGGTACGGGACCCCCGTTGTCATTCTAAAGGAGCGCAGCGACTGAAGAATCTTAGATTCTCCACCTACACCACGTTTCGGCTCAGAATGACATAGCCTTTTTATACACCTTCAAAGACCATAGGAGTATCGGCGGGCTGCATTCTGGGCGTGGCGGCGGGATGGAGCCACTTCTGCGATGGTCCATTATGCTGGTCAGGAATAATTCCCTTATTGCCCTATAGTGGACTTTAGTAGCGTCTCTCTAAATTGGTAATATAGCTGTTTATCGTGAAATTGTTACGATTTACATCTAAAACTAATGGACTCGAATACCTCGCAATTCGGCTCCAATAGCATGCCTGGATGCTGTCAAATGGCCCTGATACCAAGGTGCTATTCCTTGACACTAACTGACCTAATCTCTAAGATAGCAGATTAAGAGAGTGCATCTCTTAAGGAGACCAATCAGCAGTAAGGAAGGTGAGATTGTGGGACTCGTTACAGGGCTCATCATTGTCGCCGTCCTAGCGGCTGCGGGGATTACAGGGACAGGGGTGCTATTTTGGTTGCGACTCCAGTCCAAGAGAGACGGTAAGCGGGTAGAAAATGCTAGAGAAGCAGCATCGGTAATAATCAATCAGGCTGAGGATGAGAAGCGCAAGATCCTGCTCGCCGCACAGGAAGAGGTCCTCAAATTACGTGCGGAAGGCGAAAGAGAAATAAAGGAGCAACGCCAGGAACTGAGCCACATTGAGCGGCGTTACCTGCAGCGGGAAGAGCAACTGGACCAGAAGACCGAAGCCCTTGAGAAGCAGAAAAGCCAGTTGGTTGAGAAGGAAGGAGACGTTCAAAGGGCCTACGATGAGGTCGACGCGCTCAAGACTCAACAAGTCCACACGTTGGAGGAAATCTCTGGGCTCAATGTGTCGGCTGCCAGGGAGTTGGTGCTGAAAAGGGGCGAAGAGGAAGCCCAGCATGACTTGTCCCGCCGTTACTATGAGTTGGAGAAAGACTTCCATTCTAGGGCGGAAGATAATGCCCGCAAGATTGTTACCCTAGCCATTAACCGTCTGGCTACGGATGTAGTATCCGAAACAACTACGTCTGCTGTATCCCTGCCCAATGATGAGATGAAAGGTCGTCTCATCGGTCGTGAAGGGCGCAATATTCGAGCACTAGAAGCCATGACCGGCGTCGATGTGGTCATCGACGATACGCCGGAAATAGTAACCATATCCTGCTTTGACCCGGTCCGCCGAGAGATAGCCCGGCTGGCTTTGGAAAAGCTAATCGCCGATGGACGCATCCAGCCGGCACGGATCGAAGAGATGGTCAATCGGGCCAAGGCTGAGATCGAACAGACCATCTGGAAAGCCGGAGAGCAAGCCACCTTTGAGGTTGGCGTAAGCGGGCTGGAACCGGAGTTGGTGCGGCTCTTGGGGCAACTCAAGTTCCGCTACAGTTATGGCGAAAATGTCCTGAAGCATTCAATAGAGGTGGCCCTCCTATCCGGTATGTTGGCCGCCGAGGTGGGCGCTAACGTACAGAAAGCGAAGGTTGGCGGGCTGCTGCACGACATTGGAAAGGCGTTGACCCATGAGGTGACCGGTCCCCACGCCGAGATTGGCGCGGACCTGGCCCAGAAATACGGGATCAACGAGAACTCTTGCGCTGCCATTCTGGAACACCACGACGACGATCACTCGACCATCGAATCGTTCCTGGTTGCCAGCGCCGACGCTATCAGCGCCGCCAGGCCCGGGGCCCGCAAGGAGTCCCTGGAGCAGTATGTTAAGCGGCTCCAGGACCTGGAAGACACCGCCATCGGCTTCCCCGGTGTGGAGCGGGCCTTCGCCATCCAGGCGGGGCGCGAAGTCCGAGTGGTGGTCAAGCCGGACGATATAGGGGACGCTGAATCGGCGACCTTGGCCCGGGATATTGCCAAGAAGGTGGAGTCGGACCTGGTATTCCCGGGTCAAATTAAGGTCACGGTAATCCGGGAAACCCGAAGCGTGGAGTATGCGCGATAGCAGCGCATAGCTGCACCCCAAGGGAGTTGGAACCCCGTTTCGGGTCGCTGTCGCCCACTCCGCAGGATGAATGGGGGATGGACGTCAGTAGGCGAAACCAACCGGTTGATGTTGGCAAGGGGACCCAGGAACCGGGCTAGTCCGGAGCTTGGGTCCCATTTTTTGATAATTGGAAAGGCTGTGACTCTTGCGTATATTAATGATTGGCGACATTATCGGTCGCCCCGGTCGCCGGGCTGTGCGCAGCTTGGTCCCGGAATTACGGGATGAATACGACATAGACCTGGTTATCGCCAATGCGGAGAACACCGCTGGCGGCTTTGGCCTGACCCTGGACACCGCCGAAGAGCTCTTGAATAGTGGCGTAGATGTTCTGACTTCGGGCAACCATATTTGGGACCAGAAGGAAATAATCCCCCACATGGATGAGGGCCTGCCCCTGCTGCGCCCGGCAAATTATCCGGACTCGCCGGGGCGGGGTTACCTGGTACAGGACGGAGTGATGGTGGTCAACCTCATGGGTCGGGTCTTTATGGCCCCGTTGGAATGCCCCTTCCGCACCGCCGACGACCTGTTGCGGGAGACCCAGGCGCCGGACCGGCCCAAGGTTATCATTGTGGACTTTCATGCCGAAGCAACGTCGGAGAAACAAGGCTTGGGTTGGTACCTGGACGGCAGGGTCAGCGCGGTGTTGGGCACCCATACCCACGTGGGAACCGTCGATGCCCGGATTCTTCCCCGGGGGACGGCGTACCTCACGGACGTGGGAATGACGGGCCCGGTGAACTCAGTTATAGGCAGCGACACCGGCCCGGTTCTGGAGCGGTTCCTGACGGGAATGCCGCAGCGGTTAACGGTAGCCAGCGGCCCGGTGACGATGAACTCGGTGCTAATTGACGTGGACCGGGATACGGGCCAAGCCACCGCAATTCAACGAATAGATAGGACGGTAGTTTAGGATGGAAGCGCTGGTTGACCTCCATTTGCATACCACGGCGTCCGATGGACGTCTCTCCCCCACCGAGCTCATTCAGTTGGTGGCCAGCAAGGGCGTTAAGGTGGTGTCCGTATCCGACCACGACACCACCGAGGGGCTGGCAGAGGTATCCAGGGCGATCGAGGAATTCCCCGATATGCGACTGATTCCCGGCATTGAGTTGAGTACGGACATTCCCGGGGATGAGATCCACATGCTGGGCTATTTCATGGAGTACGATGATCCGGAGTTCCAGCAAGTCTTGCGCCGCTTCCGGGCAGGACGGGTGGACCGGGCCAAAATGATGGTGGAAAAGTTGGCCAGCCTGGGGCTGGAAGTAGAATGGGAGCGAGTCCAAGCTATCGCCGGAGATGGGTCGGTGGGTCGCCCCCATATTGCCCTGGCCTTGGTGGAGAAAGGGTACTTCAAAGAGCCCAAGGAGCCCTTCTTCGAGTTTCTAGGCCGGAACGGACTGGCTTACGCGGAGCGGGAAAAGATGACTCCCTCCGAGGGAGTGCAACTGCTGGCCCGGGTAGGGGGAGTGCCGGTGCTGGCCCATCCAGCCCAACTGCAGGACTTGGACCAGAAGGTGGAGGAATTGAAAGCCGCCGGACTCCGGGGGATGGAGGTCCACTACGCCATGTATTCGCCGGAAACGGTGGACTACCTGTTGAGTGTGGCCCGCCGACACGACTTGATACCCTGCGGGGGCAGCGATTATCACGGGCTGGGCAACACCGGTGAGCTGCTGCCGGGACTCCTGGGGCCGCCTATGGAAACAGTGGAACGGCTGGAAGAGGCCCACCGAGAGTTGCTACAAGCGCATAGATAGGGAGCGCCGGGACAAGTCTCCCGCTGATGGAGCTTGTAGCACTGTACCTGTACGCCTTCCTGCTGGGGTCCTTCCCCACCACCCTCGTTGTTGGCCGGGTGCTGAGAGGGGTGGACATCCGCCGGTACGGCAGCGGCAACGTGGGAGTGACCAACCTTTCTCATCAGGTCGGCAAGAAGTGGTTGGCCCCTGTCATCCTCTTTGAAGTTGTGGTCAAAGGTTCCTCTGCAATATTGCTTGGCCGCTACTTCTTGGGATTGGAGTACCCTTCATGGCCCTTGGCCCTGGCCGGAATCCTGGCCGTGGCGGGCAACAACTGGTCAATTGTTCTTAAACTCCGGGGAGGCCGGGGCATTGCAGTGGCGGGCGGCACTCTGTTAGCATTGACGCCGCTGGCCTTTTTTGGCTTCGTAGCCGTGTTTTTGCCGGGGTGGCTGTTGACCCGCAGCGCCGGTGTGTGGACCCTTATCGGCTTGGCGTCCTTGCCGGTCTGGGCGCTGGCGCTGGGCCAGCCAACGGTAATCGTAGGATACTGCACCCTCTTGGCAACGGTGATTGTCCTGAAGCGGTTGTTGTCCAACTGGGAGCCGCTTCCCAAGGGGATTCCCCGACGGCAAGTCTTCTTCAATCGGTTGCTATTCGATCGGGACGTGGCAGACCGGGCTGAATGGATTAGGCGGGCGCCCAGCGGACCGCAATAGGTGGGACTGAAGCGGGAGTAATTTATGGACCAGCCTTCACAGGCGGAACAGGAGCTTACGAATTTCTGTCACTGGCACCCGCAGGCAGAGACCAGAATTTCCTGCAGTCGGTGCGGTAAATTTATGTGCACCCAGTGTATGGTGCAGGCTCCCGTGGGAATCCGATGCCGGGAGTGCGGCCGGGTCTCCCCCATGCCCACTTTTGATGTGCGCCCGGCCAACTATGCCTTAGCGGCGGGGCTGGCCACCCTGGTAGCCTTTGGTGGTGGGGTCCTGTGGTGGATAATTAACATGACCTTGCTCTTCTTCCTGGAAGGTCCAGTTTCTTCTTTACTGCTGTCGGCGCCGGCGCTGGCGGTGGGGTATGGGGGTGGGGAACTTATCAGCTTGGCAGTCAACCGAAAGCGTAGCGTCATCCTGGGTTGGATCGCCGGTGGCGCGGTGGTGGTATCCTGCCTGTTTGTTCTCCTGTTGCCAGGGCCGACATTCCTTGGGAGCATCTCCAGCTTAGTGATTGTCTTCGTCGCAGTTTTCATCGCCATTCAACGCGTCCGTCGTTAGTTCGGACCAGAGCCGCTCTGTTATGTCCCGAACCAAGGGGTAGGCGAACCCGCGTCGCTGTAGATGGCCGCTCAACCGTTTCCTGAAATACTCTTCAGACCCTCCCCGTTCCAGAATCCTTCTTGCCACTCTCCGGCCTGCCGCGTAGGCGTTCCCTTGGTTGTCGTACCCGCTGAGGGTTTCTTGAATTATATCTCCGGGTACCCCCAGGCGGGCCAATTCCTGCTCCAGGAGTCTATCGCTGCGGGGCCGATGTTCCTCTCGGTTTTGGCGCCACCATTGGGCAAAGGCTGAGTCGTCCAAAAGCCCCTGCTCGCGCAATCTGGCGATGGCGGTGTCAACAGTTTGGGAGGGGAACCGGCGCAGCAGACGGCGGCGTATTTCCGCTTCGCTGCGCCCACGGTAGCGCAGTAACCGAAGGGCTGCGTCCCTGGCCTTGGCGTCAGTCGATTCTGGCTCGGGGGAGGCCGGGCGTCCTAGCATGAAGTCCACCCGGCCGCCGCCTGTGGGGCGAGGATGATGGTCTACTCTTCCGATTCCGTAGCGGTCGGCAGGGACAACTCGGCTCCGTCCTTGGCGGCGCTGGCTCCGTTGCTGGGCGGAGCCGCCGGGGAAGGACCCTTGCCTCGGACTCGGTCTTCGATGATTTGGGCAATCTCAGGATGCTCGCTCAAGAAGGATTTGGCCGCCTCCCGGCCCTGGCCCAGGCGTGTCTCATCGTAGGAGTAGAAGGCTCCGGACTTCTTGACGATGCCCTGGTCCACCCCCAATTCCAGCAGGTCGGCCATTTTGCTGATGCCCTGGTTGAACATGATGTCAAACTCGGTTACCCGGAAGGGTGCGGCAACCTTGTTCTTCACTATCCGCGCCCGCACCCGGTTCCCGATTATCTCGGAGCCTTGTTTAATAGACTCGTGGCGGCGCAGGTCAATGCGGACCGAGCTGTAGAACTTTAGCGCCCGGCCTCCCGGGGTAACCTCCGGGCTGCCGTAGACCACTCCCACCTTCTCCCGTAGTTGGTTGATGAACACTACGGCGGTACGGGAGCGATGTATGGTGGAGGTCAACTTTCGCAACGCCTGGGACATCAACCGGGCTTGCAGGCCCACGTGGGTGTCACCCATGTCCCCGTCAATCTCTGCCTGGGGCACCAAGGCGGCCACGCTGTCCACCACCACTGTATCTATGGCGCCGCTGCGTACCAACTGCTCGGTAATGTCCAGGGCCTGTTCGGCGCTGTCGGGCTGTGATATGAGCAAGTCTTCGATATTCAGACCGCAGTTGGCGGCGTAGGTGGGATCCAGGGCGTGCTCGGCGTCCACGTAAGCGGCGAGGCCGCCCAGCTTTTGGGTCTCAGCCATGATGTGGATGGCCAGAGTGGACTTGCCCGCCGATTCTCCGCCGTAGATTTCCGTCACGCGACCCCGGGGAATCCCGCCAACCCCAAGGGCCAAGTCCACGCTCAGGGAGCCGGTGGGGATGACTTCGGTTACCAGTTGGTGGGCCATTTCGCCCAGGCGTATCACCGCACCCTTGCCGTGGTCTTTTTCAATGTTCCCCAGGGCGATTGCCAACGCGTCTGCTTTACTGCTTTCTGCCCGTGCCATGTTCAGCCTCTCAGTAGCTATCTCAATTAATCCAGTCCGACCCGCGCCTCAACCCGCTCCCACTAATGGCGTGGCTGGTGATTCTTGCCCGGTGCAACACCGGAAGGGGCATGTTTATGGGTGAGTCTTGAGACAACCCTCAACCAGATTTGAGGCCAATCCTAGCACATCAGTTCGGGGGCATACAAGAAACTAATGTCAGTAATGGCCTGCCATAGGACTGGTTGTAAGGCCGGCAGGATGGGTCAGGCGCCTTGGAAGGTGGACGCGACGCGCCCCAAACACTAGAAGTCTCAATAATCGCCGTTGAAGCCAATGGTGACCTGGTCCCCTTCCACCAAAACCGGAGTAATCCGTTCCCCGTTGGTCAGGGCCAGCAAGTTGGGGATTTTGTCCGGCTCCTTGTCCAAGTCAATCTCTTGGTACTCGACCCGGCGTCGGCGCATGTCCATCTTCGCCGCGGCGGAGAAGGCGCAGTCCGGATGGGTGTATATTACTATGGTGGACGTGGCTTCCTGGGTCATGTGCATCTCCTGAAATGGTATTTATGGGCCTATTGTAAAAGGAGACGCCGGATTATACAACGAGGGGCGTTGTCGCCAGCCCCCGCCGGCCATGATATTCTATAGGATATAGTGGCTGTTCAGACGCTGGAGTTGTCTCGTTAAGAGGCAACTCCAGGGAACTATCAACTGACAGAGGAGAGGTAAAGGAATGGCTCGAGTGCCTTACGTCAATCGCGAGGATCTGGACCAGCAGGGTCAGGAAATTTACGACCGGATTAGGCAGGACCGCAATAGCGCCGAGGTAGGACTGCAATTCCGGGCAATGCTACATAGCCCCAATGCGGCTGGCTATCTGACTTCGATGGGCGCCCAACTCCGCTTCGACAGCTCCATGCCGGACCGTCTCAAGGAGTTGGCTATTATCCTGACGGCGCGGGAGTGGAACAGCGGGATTGAGTGGACGGGACACTCGGTGGCGGCGGCCAACGCCGGTGTAAGCGATGCTTCCATCGAGAATATACGTACCTGGAAGGCTCCCGATGGGTTGACCGAAGAGGAGGCGATAATCGCCCGGTTCGTGCAGCAGTCCATCCGGGAGAAGGATGTGTCCGACGCCAACTTTGAGGCCGCCCACAAACTCTTGGGTGAGCGAGGAGTAGTCGACCTGACCCTTACGGTGGCCTATTACACCGCCCTGGCCATCGCCCAAAACGCCTTGAAGCCCGAGATGGGTGGTGACCGGGTGTCTACCCTGTAACCCGGTCCTATTCCAGCGTCTACAGAGGCAGGACCAGCGTGGCCCCATTGGCAGCGCTTTCAAGGCGTTTTCAGGATTTCGCCCGGTTGGAGTGCCGGGGCTCTTCGCCCCTTTACGAATGTCTTTCCCAGGGTGTGGCTGCCGATGGGGCATTGTTGGGGCTGGCCGCCAGCACCAGAAAGGGTCAGCCCGCGCCCAACCTGTTTTTCGCGGCGGTCCACTTTCTGCTGTTGCAGGGAGCGGAGCACCCATTGGCGGCCTTCTACGCCAGCCTCGGCGGCGCGTGGGACGGGAGGGAAGACCCCTGCCCGGCCTTCAGGCACTTCTGTTTACAGCACTGCGAGGAGATAGTTGGTCTAATATCCCACAGAATCGTTCAAACCAATGCGGTCAAGCGTTGCTCCTGTCTCCTGCCGGCTTTTGCCTATGTGGACCGGGGCGTTGCACCGAGGCCGCTGGCCCTGGTTGAAGTTGGCACCAGCGCGGGGCTGAACTTGCTATGGGACCGCTTCAGCTACGATTACGGTCAGGGGCGGCGTTGCGGAGATGGCAGTTCCCCGGTACAGCTAACCTGCTCGGTGCGAGGCTCCCTTGCGCCGCCGTTGCCTGAGCTGCTTCCCGAGGTCAAATACCGGGTTGGAATAGACCTGCTTCCGGTCGAAATAAGCGACCCGGGCGCTGTAATGTGGCTGCGGGCCCTGGTTTGGCCGGAACACGGGGAGAGGATGGAGATATTGAGTCGGGCCATCGAAGTCGCCCGGCAAGACCCCCCCGAAATCATCCAGGGCAACGCCATTGACGTGCTGCCGGACCTGTTGCGGGATATGCCAGTAGATTGTCATTTGTGCCTCTATCATAGCCACACGCTCAACCAGTTCACGGTAGAAGACCGGACCGCCTTCCACCAAGTGCTAGAACAGTTCGGGAAGGTGCGGGACTTGGACGTGGTGTACATGGAACTGGGTAAAGGGGTTGGGCATTCGGTGGTCGGGCTCTCGTCTCACCGGGACGGGAACAGGGCGGACCGGCGCCTGGCGGAGTGCGATACCCACGGGGCTTGGATCAGGTGGTTGGTACCTGAAACTGAAGGAGTAGATTAGCATGGCTAGAGTGCCTTATTTGAACCGGGAAGAACTGTCGCCGGAGCATCAGGCGTCCTACGACCGAATTGCGGACACTCGTGGCGTGGTCGGCCCCAACTTCCAGGCGCTGTTCAACAGTCCCATCGCTACCGAGCGATTTGCTTCCTTTGGGGAGTACCTGCGTTTTGATTCGGAAATTCCGCCCCGGCTCAAAGAGTTGGTGATTCTGGCCGCCGCCCGGGAGGCCAACAACGGCTACGTCTGGACGGCTCACGAGAAGCTGGCCCGGGAGCGCGGCGTGGCTGATGCTATTATCGAGGCCATCAGGGACCGCAGCGCGCCCGCCGGACTCTCCGGCGATGATGCCAGCGCCGTGGCATTCGCCAAAGAGTTGCTGATAAACAGTGAAATTTCCGATGACACCTTCGCGGCGGTACACGGGTTGCTGGGAGACCAGGCCACCGTGGATATAACTTTGCTGATACTGTATTATTCCAGCCTGGCCCTGGCGCTTCAGGCGGTGAGGGTAGAATTGCCCGAGGGTGTGGCATCTACCCTCTGAATCGCAGGTCATCCCGCTTCTCTTTTAGTCCGCGGCATTCCCCTTAAGCCGCTTGAGGAAATCTTAAATGGAACACTCCTACGCTTCCCTGGCGCACCTGGTCCAGTTGCTTGAGCAGAGCGACATCGGCGCTACTCTAATCACCCCCCTGCCCAGGGGCGGCAGGCTGCGGGGTCAGGCCCGCCGGGAAATGCAACTTGCCCTGGAGGAATTGGAAGCCTGCGAGGGCGGTAAGAGCAGCCTGGCCTACGGGAACGGGTGTTTTTCTCTGGCCCGGTACGCCGACGCGGCCAACGTATTCCAGCAAATTCTGGAAGAGAGACCGGACCACCCGGAGGCCCGTTTCAACCTGGGATTGGCTTACGCCAGGTTGAGGCATTACCAGCTTGCGGTGGATGAATTTACCCAAGTGCTGAATCAATCGCCCACTTTGGCGGAGGCCCATTATCAGCGGGGCAATGTCTACGACGACCTGGGCGAGTCCGATTTAGCGCTGGCGGACTACGCCTTCGCCCTTGACCTCAACCCCCACTACCTTCGGGCCTCCTACAACCGGGGGGTGGTGCTGGCCAAGGTGGGCCGCCACGAAGAGGCGGTGGCCGAGTTCAGCCGGGTAATCGGTCTGAGTCCCGGGCTGTCCAACGCCTACCTGAATCGGGGCGCTTCCCTGGACGAGCTTTCCCAACACGACGAAGCCATCGAGGACTACAGCGTGGCCATCGAGTGCAATCCCGACAACGCCGATGCCTGGTTCAACCGGGCCAGGACCCATTACTACCTGGGGGCCGTGGATGGGGCGGTGGCAGACTATTCCCAGGTTATCAGCCTGCGCCCGGACGATACCGAGGCCTACAACAACCGGGGTTTGGCCTTCGATGCCTTGGGCGAATACGACAACGCACTCCGGGACTACGCCGCCGCGCTGGAACTGAAGCCCGGATTCGCCGAGACTCTGAACAATCGGGGAGCGGCCCATGAGGCCCTCGATGACTGGGAGCGGGCCCTGGAGGACTACTTGACGGCCCTGGCACAGATGCCCGGGTTCGCCGCCCCCTGCTACAACGCCGCTAGGCTGTACGCGAAAATGGACGACGTTGACCGTTGTGTTCAATACTTGAGTCAGGCCATTGACTTGGAGCCTTCATTGGCGGATGAGGCTGCCCGGGATGATGAGTTGGGGTGGGTGTTGGAACTTCGGCGGTTGCGGGACGACCGGCGGGGCCGGTAACTGATGCCGTCAGGGTGACTGGTTTTCCGGCGCAGTCTGTCCCAAGTCCGGGTCGTCATCCAACTCCCCTGCTTCATCCAGGGTTAGTTCCAACTCATTGGGAACGGCGGCCACGGCGACGCGGCGGTGAATCAAAATGTTATGAGCCATTACTAGAATTGCCAGGAGGGTGAGCCCCAGTACCAGGTCACTCTGCTGTGGAATATAGGGGATATGGGGGCCGGAGTTGATAGCCAACAGGGTAGCAAAGCAGGCTGCAACTCCTGCCGATGAGCGGAAGGGATACTTCCGCATTAGGATTACCGTAGTTACGCCCACTACGATTCCCAGGGAAGTTAGAACCGGATCCAAAGTCATCAGGGTTACGCCGAGGAGCGTAACCATCCCGTCGCCGCCTCTAAAACGTGTGAAGATGGACTTCCAATGCCCCACTACTGCTGCGCCGCCGGCCAGTATTACCAGAGGCCCGGACAAGCCCAGCATACTGGCGATAACCACCGCCGCCGCTCCCTTGGCCACATCTGAGGCGAACACCAAGATTGCGGTGCGCCGGCCCATGTTCCAGAATACATTGGCCGTCCCAGCCCGCCGGCTGCCGGTGGTAAAGATGTCCCGGCCCTTGAGTCGGGCGGCCAAGTAGGCAAAGGGCACTGACCCCAACAAATACCCTACCAGTATAGAGGCCAGTATCCGAGTAAGAGTTATTAGGGACTCGTCAAACACTATCTGACCATCGAATGAAGCGAAGCTAGGGTTGGCTGGCCTGGCGTCTGGAGAATTGCAGTCTCAATTGCTCGCATATGGCCAAGTGTCAATCCGCCGGAAGTTGCTGGCAGCAAATGGGCCCTCACGTACTATAACAGCCACCAGAGGCCGGGAACAGTGGTCAAGCGGTGGAAGTCACCGCAAAGGCCGCTGGCCGCGAGCCTAGCCGGATTTCCTAGCGACGAACAGCCAGTATCCCAGCTTGCCCTTCTCTACCAGTGTCCGCATTCTTGCGATAAGGTCCGGCGCATCGTGTAGCCAGGAAAGCCCCTCGGGCGTTGCGCCCATGAAGGACTGCCACGCCGCCAAGGTTCCCAACTTGGATTCCAGGTTGTCGAGCAGGGCGATTATTTCCGCCGACGCATCCTCCTGATGCAGTAGCTCCATCCCCTCCCGCTCCAGCAAACGAGCGTAGCCGCCCTTGTCCAAGGCTGCCGTTAGGCACAGCATTTGCCCCACCGACGGGGGTAATTCTACGGGCAGGCTCCCGCATTCGACAGTTACGTCGCTTATCCCGAACCTGCCGCCGGGCCGCAGGGTCCTCCGTACCTCCCGCACCGCCCGAGCCTTGTCCACGAATATGCTCATGGAGCATTCGCAAAGGGCGGCGTCGAAAACCGAGGACTTTAGGGGCAGGACTTCAGCGTCGCCCTGTAGGAAGAAGGTGCGCGGGAGAATCGGCGTATTGCGGGCGCCGGAGATGGCTTCTAGGGTGGCAGCCCGCCCGAACTCCACGCCCACCACCCGGCAGCGAAAAGCTCGTGAAACTGCGGAGGCGCTGATGCCCCGGCCCGAAGCCAGGTCAACTACCCAGTCCTCGGGCTTCAGGCCCATCAACTTGCCCAGGCGGTTGGTCAACCGGAGTCCGCCGGGATGGAGGGTGTCTCCCAGCAACAAGCGGACCCACTCCGATTGGTATAGGTCGGCGCAGCAGGCTTTAGCTACTGCTTCGTCTGGCGAGTTCAATTCTGTTCCTGGCCTGCTCTAGCGTCAGTTGCTCCCGTATTTCCTCCCGGTAGCCTACTGAGTTGTAGGCGCAGAAGGGAATCGCCCTGCCGTCGGGCACGAGGATGCCAACGCAACATTTCATTACCTGCTTTACGCTGAAAGTATACGGGTCCAGAAAGTCCTTGATGGCAATCTGGAATATGTGGTCCTTGAGATGGGCCGCGTTGCCGGGAAGCTCTAGGCCGGGGCCGCAGGCGCACTGAAACCTGCTGGCGGTGGTCTCGGTCCCGGCGACTGCCGATGCTGACCAGAGCCCTTCCAGGGCCGTTTGCACGTCGGCGGCTTCGGGCATCTCGGGCAATGCGCGGTTGGTAATATAGTCCAGGTAGCGGTCAATTTCCAATAGGCGGGGCAAAGGCACCACCTTATCTCCATCGACGAAGATGTAGGAATTGACCTGGCAGGTGGGGAAGCAACAGGGCACGGGCACAAAGTCTTCCAGGACGAACCGCCCACGGGTCTGGTCCACTATGCCGTGGATTACATCCGGGATGGTCACGCGTTCCATTGGGTTGAAGTCGATGTGCCGGCCAACATGGGTTACGGGTTGTAGGACCACGCCCCGTACTGCCGGGTGCGCCAGCCCGAAGTTCACCAGGCCCCCGACTTCATCCAGGTTTACGCCCTGTTCGATAGCCGCAACCAGCACCACGGTCATGCCGGCTTGGTCAAGCCGTTCCAAGGCCTGGAGTTTCACGTCCAAGAGGTCTTCGCCCCGTATGGTCATGTAGGTCTCTTTCCGAAGTCCGTCGAACTGAAAGTAGATTACCGGGTCCAACAGGGAAAGGTCCGACAGGAATCGGTCATCCCGGGCCAGTCGTACCCCATTGGTATTGACCATTACCTGGCGGATGCCCCGGTCCTTGGCCGCTTGAATCATATCCAGCAGTTGCGGGTGGATTGTTGGTTCGCCCCCGCTGAACTGTATCACCTCCGGGTCTCCCTCAATTTCCACGAAGCGGTCCAGCATTCCCTCCACCTGTTCCAGGGTCAGGCTGAACCCGAGGCCCGCGTTGGCGAAACAGATAGGGCAGTTGAGGTTACAGGCGCTGTTGACCTCGATTAGGGCCAGGCATAGGTGCTGTTTGTGCTCGGGGCACAGGCCGCAATCCAAGGGGCACCCGTTGTTGACCTCGGTGCTGAAGTCGAGGGGAATGGTGCCTGGCTTATTGAACTTGGCGGAGTCCACGTACATCTGGGCGTCGGAGCTGATGAGCCCCTCATACCAACCGTGCTGCGGGCAACGCTTCCGCATGAAAACCCTGCCATCGCGGATGATAACCTGGGCGTCGATGACCGTCTTGCACTCCGGGCAAATGCTGCGGGTCAGCTCGTGGAATATGTAATCGGCGTCCCTTTTGACCCGCGTTGGCGGCGTGTCATTCCCTTTCCTGAATTCGGGGTCCAATACACTCCTCCTTGGTTGCTTTGTCGGCTCGAATGGGCTGCTATAATGTTACTAGGATGCTTCGGGAAGGGGAAGGGTGCGCTGGTTGTCGGACTAATGGGCGCTGGGTTCCCGGGCCTTCGCCACGCAGAAGCATAGGAGGGCGCCGTCGCAGGCTGTTGGCTCTCCCAGCCCTCTCCCTGAGCAAAAAGCTGCAAGTATTGGTGGTGCGCTATGTTGCCTGGCCCTTTGCCCCTGGATGGCATGGTGGTCTTGGACCTTACCCAAATTATGGCCGGTCCAGTATGTACCATGCTCCTGGCCGACATGGGCGCTGATGTCATAAAAATAGAAAGACCCGGCAGCGGGGACGACTCCCGACGCATGGGGCCGCCCTTCATCAAAGGGTGGTCCGCCGGGTTTCTGGCCCTGAACCGAAACAAGCGTAGCCTGGCCCTGGACTTGCAGCAGGAACGAGGACGGGAGGTGTTCCGGCGGCTGCTTGATAGGGCCGACGTGGTGGTGGAGAACTTCCGGCCTGGGGTGATGGAGCGATTCGGCTTGGACTACGAAGCGTTGCGCTTGCTGAAGCCCAAGCTGGTGTATTGCACCATTTCCGGCTTCGGCAGCACCGGACCCTACCGTAGCCGGGGCGGCTTTGACCTGGTGGCCCAGGGGATGAGCGGGTTGATGAGCGTTACCGGGTTTTCCGGTAGCCCGCCGGCCAAGGTGGGGGTGCCCATCACCGACATTTCCGCAGGAAACCTGGCCGCCTACGGAATCTTGTGCGCCTATATTCACGCCCTGAAGTCGGGGCAGGGACAGATGGTGGACGGGTCTCTCTTGGAAGCGGGGATAGCCTACACCATCTGGGAATCTTCCGTTTACTTCGCCGACGCTGAGATACCGGGGCCCCTGGGTTCGGCACACCGGGTTTCTGCGCCCTACCAAGCGTTGCGGACCAGCGACGGGCACATAAATATTGGGGCGGCGACCCAGTCTACCTGGGAACAGTTCTGCCGGGCCATCGGCCAGCCCGAGCTGATTGAGGACCCCCGCTTCCCGACTACGGGAGAACGCAAGGCCAGGGAAGTGGAACTGGCAACCCTCCTGGAAGAGACCCTATCGAAAAAGACCACCGAGCATTGGCTGAAGGCCCTGGCTGAAGCTGGCGTGGTGGCGGGGCCCATTTACAACATGGGCCAGGTGTACCAGGACCCCCAGGTACGACATCGGGAGATGTTGGTCGACCTGGAGGACCCCCAACTGGGCACGCTGCACAATATAGGAGTGCCGGTGAAGCTGTCGATGACCCCAGGCCGCATTCGCCGGCGCGCTCCCGACCTGGGTGAGCACAGTCGAGAAGTATTGTCGGAGTCCGGGTTTTCCGACGCTGAGGCGTCGGTCCTCTATGATGACGGAGTGGTCAGCTAGTCGGTAGGCTATCCGGAAGAGGCCATCGTGAAAACCGGCAGGCGCGACGTGAGCGCCTGCCGGTCATTATTTGCCGGAACTGGCTATATTCGACCTTCCCGCCTCTGCGACGCGGTTTGGTTCATCCCTAGCCCAACTGGGATATGGCCTGGAACAACTGGACCCTTATCGCATCGGTGGAAGCCAGTTTGGCGGCCAACAGGCGGGCCTGCTCATTGGCCCGGTAGACGTTGCGCAGTTGTATGTGCAGGTCCTGGTAGAAAGTCGCCTCTTCCTGGGAGATACCCTCCACCAGAGGACCTGCCAAGGAAGGTATGGCGAGCCAGTGCAGGGATATCAAGTCATCATCGACGGACCCCAGTGCGGGCGCTACCTCATACTCCCTGGCTGACGGTTGACCCAGGTACGTGCCCCGGAACCAGGCGATGCTGCTCTGGGCCACGGTGATTACGTACCTCCATTGGTTCTCCCGGAGCTTTTCGTCCGCTCCAGAATCGGCGATACTCTTGTAGATTTGCTGGAGCAATGCCGACGCGTCGGCGGCGCAGTCGTTGACTGCGTTTACGTACTGTTCCAAGCTCTGGAAGAAGCTCTGGGCCTGGGGGTTCCCCTGTAGTTCCACATAGGTTGGATGCTCCCGCCAGGCGGGCCGGTAAATCAGCCCCCGATCGGCAAACAATACGTGCTGGCGCGCTACGGCGGGAGTATCGCCCATCTCTTCGGCCAACGCCTCAATCCATGCTAGGTCTGGGGCCACTTCCAGCAGGGGTATGGCGCGAATAAAGTCCACGGCTAGCCGGAGGCGGGCCTGCTCCTCCGGCGACGGCTCCCGGTTCCTGCGGAATGGGCTGGGCAAGGCGTGGCGCGGCGGTGCGGCGACCGTCGGGGCAGTGGGCGTCACCTCGCCGGGCAGGGCCGGTACAGTCCCCAACTCGGGCCGGGTGATCTGCACTGTTTCGGGCATCATGGTCCTGGGAGGCGGTTGCGCCCGGCGGAAGCGCAGGAAGGCGTAGGCCCCGCTGCCGGAAGCCACCAGGCAAAGGACCACCACCAAGGGTATGACCCAAATAGGAATGATGCCGGATTGGACCACGAATTCTTCTGACCAGAGACTCTCATTAAAGGCTTGGTCAACGGCCTTGACGCGCCAGTAGTATTTGCCCCGCGATAAGGCTTCCTCCTCGGTCAAAGTGTAGGTCGGGGCCTCCAGACCTTCCCGTTCCAGCACAACGTCCAAAAAATCTGGGTCCCGGGAGACTACCAGGGAGTAGGACACTCCGCTGGGATCCTCAACTTCGGTCCATTTTTGCGTGGGCGTGAACCCTCCAAACAGGCCCCCCTTGTCGCCATCCTTGGGAGACAACAGGGCTGGCACCGGCGGCGGCGTGTCCTCCACCAAAAGGGTAGCGCCTATCCGGTTGCCGCTGGCGTCGCTGGCCTGGACCTGGTGTTCACCGTGTCGAGAGCCGGGGACGGTGAACTCGGCCTGAAAGCTGCCGGAAACGTCAGTGGTAACCGAGGCTGTCCTGGTGTCGTCGTAGCTGATGTTAAGGTCCTTGTTTGCTTCAAAACCCCGCCCCATCACCGCCAGATTGCTGCCGATGCTTCCCATAGGCTCGCTCAACGTCAATGCCGGCGTAACTTCAAAAGGCTGCTCCGGACGGACGGCCTGCCCGGTGAGGGGGCCAGCGGCCTGCAAACGGTGAATCCCGGAGGTCGAGGACGGGATCGCGACGGGGGCGTTGAAAGTGCCCTGCCCGTCGGCGGTTACGCTGGAAAGCAGTTCCTGGCCGGCGTAGGTCAGGGTGATGTTCGCTTCGTTGGAGCCGAAGCCGGTCCCGTTGACGGTAACGGTAGTGCCGGGAGGCCCCTGGGAAACGTCGATTTCAATGCTGGGGATTATCCGGAAGTCGGAAGCCGGGGCGGGCGCCGCGCTGCTGGAGACAGTGACCGGATGGTTGCCCGCAGCCGACAAAGGAGCTTCAAAGGCGGCGACGAACCGGCCCCATTCGTCGGCGCTGATTTCCGAGGCCACCAATATACCACCGTATTCCACGCCGAGTCCCTTGGCGTTGGCCTCAAACCCCCTGCCGGTGACGTTGACAGCGGTGCCGGTGGGACCGGAAGCAAAGCTCAATTCTATGGCTGGGGTGATGATTAAGACTCGGCGCTCAATGCTGTCTGACGACGTTTTGGGGCCGGAAGCGATGATAGCATACTTGCCCAACGCCAGTTCGGGGACAGCAAAAGTGGCGCTCCAGGACCCTTTGGCGTCGGCGCTAATCTGGGAAGGCCGGGTATCCAGGATAATGTCTCCCAGGGAGACGGTAATGTCCCGCTCGTTGGCGGCAAATCCGGAGCCACTGATGGAGGCGTCGCTCAGGGGTGGCGCCTCGGCGGTCGCCAGGTTAACCGCTGGTAAGATAGTGAAGGGGACTCGCGACGCAACCGCGGCGTCCGAGACCTCCACCGGGTAGACGCCCTGCGCCGAGGACGGAATGGTTATGGTGGTGGTCCAGGAGCCCTGGGCGTTGGCGTTGGCGGAGCCGACTATCGCGCCGTCAAAGGTCAGGGATATGCCGGCCTGGTTGGCGCCGAATCCCTCTCCCTTGGCCGTTACCGGGCCGCCGGAAATGCCGCTGGCAACCTCTAAGGTGAAGGACGGCGTTATGTTGAAGGCGCTGGCTAGAGGCTGTCCGGCAGCGCCCCTGGCGAAAATGTTCAGGGGCCCCCGGGGCGCCGACGGGATGGTCACGTTGGCTTTCCAAGCCCCTTGGGCGTTGGCGGTGGCTATCGCACTGGCCAGGTTGTCTCCTACGATTATGGTGATGCGCTCCCCCGCCCGGCTGCCCGAGCCGTTAATGGGCACCACCGTCCCCGGCGGCCCGCTGGCCTTCCCCATAGAGAATCCGGCGGACACGGACAGAGTCACCACCGGAACGGAAGATTCCTTGGTCCGTTGGCCGGAAGCCAAGACCCGGTGGGAACCAGCGGTGGTATCGGGCACCGCAAAAGAGCCCGACCACCGGCCCGAGGCATCGGCGGAGATGCCCGACGCCACCACCGTATTGTCGAACTTGATTTTGATGTTGGACTCACGGTTCCCGAAACCCGTGCCGGAGACGGTAACACGAGCTCCGGCAACGGCGTTGCTGCGTTCGATGGCCAGGGTGGGAGTGACGGTAAAAGTCGCGCTACCCGACCCCAAATTGGTTGGGCTGATGGTCTTGGCGCCCCCGGACACTTCGGGTATGGTTACGGTGGCGTCCAGGACGCCGTCGGAATCGGTGGATACCTGTTGGATGGCATCGGCGCCGATGGCCAGCATTCCGGTAGAGTCGGCCTTGAAACCCGTGCCGGATACCCTCACCACGGTACCCGGCGGCCCGCTGGAAGGGGAAACAGAGAAGGTGGACTGTATCCTGAATTTCAGGGTCCGGCTATAGCCTTCAATACGCACGTCGTATGAACCTGCCGGCAAGTTGGGTACAGCGAAGGACGCGCTAAAGCGGCCCCTTCTATCGACTGTAACATTGTCAACTACCACACCGCCAAGGGTAATCTGTACATCCTCATCATCGCGGAAGTTTCTCCCCGTAACACTTACCTGGTCATTCACTTTTCCCGTGGCTGTCGAAAGCGTGACGCTAGGAAGGGGAACAGGTGTAGCAGTAGGCCTTGCGGTAGGGCGAGGGGTAGGAGTGGATGGAGGGGTGACCGTGAAGTCAGCAGTTTCGGCAATCCCAGTCGCAATCGCTTCTACAGTTTTGCTTCCCGGACTGGTTTGCGGGACTTCGAATTGGATGCCCCAACTTCCATTTTCTCTAACGTCATCCTTCGCGATGATACGTATTGTGACGCCTTCGAATGTCACGGTGACGGGGCCAATAGTAGTAGGGGGAACAGGAGTACTAGCTGTGCTGTCACCTGGTGTGATGAATCCGGTTCCTGTGACGGTAATCGGTGTACCTACGGGTCCTCTGGACGGCGAAACCGTGATGCTGGCATTGGCTTGGACGCTGGGCTTGGCCGTCACCGAGCCTGGCTGATGCAGGGCCACGCCCACCGCCAGAATGACCATCGCCAGGATGCCGCACGCCAGGGATAGTAAAACACGCCTCACGAGATGTTTTCCTCTCGAAATGAATAGTTTGCGGGTAGATTATACCCTTAGACCAAGAGGGCTTCAATTGGGGCCTTGGGCGGGGAAGACTTTGCAAGTGTCCCGTGTGCTCTGGGACTTACCTTGACCGGGGCGTTTATTTCCTGTCCGCCGTTTCAGTGTGGATTCTGGCGACGTTGAAGTTCCTCTTCGAGTTCATGTACGCGGGCCTCGGCGGCGGTGGCACGGGCCTCGGCGGACTGGCGGGCAGACTGCTCGGCCTCGGCCCGGGCCTGCGCCAGGGTTCGTTCTTCGTCGGTTTCATCGTAGGTCAGCAGATAGCCTTTGTTCACCGGGTCCCACCAGCGGAGATGTCCCTTTTCCCAACAGAGGTCCAGGCCCAAGGCGGCGCTGTGTCCCCAGTAGTGGCCCTCCTCCCATTGAATGACCGCAATGGGTTGGTATGCACCCTCTACCAGGCGGTCCCCAGCCAGGGGCGCGTCGTGATACAGTCCCCCAGTGGGGTCGAACCTCCAGTATTCGGGGATTCCGAAGCCGGCGTAATCTGCCCGTTTGTCCACGTGGTCGTTCCGTCCCGTGGTCAGGGAGGCGACCTCCAGGACGAAATCGGGGGGCTTGCCCTGTTCCAGGGTGGCGTAGCCTCTCTGGGCAATGGCGGTGTCCGGGTCCACGTTGAAGGCTATGAGCAGGTCGGGAATGCGCTGGTCCCGCTGCTGGCTTGGACGCAAGTTGACCGGGATTTCACTCAGGACGATGGTGGTGTCCGGGTTGCCGAAGTGGCGGCTCAGCGCGGCCTGGTGAGCTGGCCGGTCCAGGTAGATGGAGTTCTGCATGTCGTCCCTGGGGGGGAAGTCTGGGAATCGTTTATCCCTCCCGGTGGGCGGAGTCTGTGGGGCCGGTTTGCTGGTCATTTCGGGCCTCGCGGGTTGGAGTGTGCGAGAATTTGCGGCATCTTGGGCGGGGAAGACTCTGCAAGTGTCCCGTGTGCCCTGGGAGATTACCTTGACCGGGGGCGTTTATTTCCTGTCCGCCGTTTCAGTGTGGATTCTGGCGACGTTGAAGTTCCTCTTCGAGTTCACGTACCCGGGCCTCGGCGGCCTCGGCCCGGGCCTCGGCGGACTGGCGGGCAGACTGCTCGGCCTCGGCCCGGGCCTCGGCGGACTGGCGGGCAGACTGCTCGGCCTCGGCCCGGGCCTGCGCTATGGTTCGTTCCTCGTCGGTTTCATCGTAGGTCAGCAGATAGCCTTTGTTCACCGGGTCCCACCAGCGGAGCTGTCCCTTTTCCCAACAGAGGTCCAGGCCCAGGGCGGCGCTGTGTCCCCAGTAGTGGCTCTCCTCCCATTGAATGACCGCAATGCGTTGGTATGCGCCCTCTACTAGGCGGTCCCCGGCTAGGGGCGCGTCGTGATACAGTCCCCCGGTGGGGTCGAACCTCCAGTATTCGGGGATTCCGAAGCCGGCGTAATCTGCCCGTTTGTCCACGTAGTCGTTCCGTCCCGTGGTCAGGGAGGCGACCTCCAGGACGAAATCGGGGGGCTTGCCCTGTTCCAGGGTGGCGTAGCCCCTCTGGGCAATGGCGGTGTCCGGGTCCACGTTGAAGGCTATGAGCAGGTCGGGAATGCGCTGGTCCCGCTGCTGGCTTGGACGCAGGTTGACCGGGATTTCGCTCAGGACGATGGTGGTGTCCGGGTTGCCGAAGTGGCGGCTCAGCGCGGCCTGGTGAGCTGGTCGGTCCAGGTAGATGGAGTTCTGCATGTCGTCCCTGGGGGGGAAATCTGGGAATCGTTTATCCCTCCCGGTGGGTGGAGTCTGTGGGGCCGGTTTGCTGGTCATTTTGGGCCTCGCGGGTTGGAGTGTGCGAGAATTATACGGCATCTTGGGCGGGGAAGACTCTGCAAGTGTCCTGTGTGCCCTGAGAGATTACCTTGACCGGGGGCGTTTATTTCCTGTCCGCCGTTTCAGTGTGGATTCTGGCGACGTTGAAGTTCCTCTTCGAGTTCACGTACCCGGGCCTCGGCGGCCTGGCGGGCAGACCGCTCGGCATCGGCCCGGGCCTCGACGGCCTGGCGGGCAGACTGCTCGGTATCGGCCCGGGCCTGCGCCAAGATTCGTTCCTCGTCGGTTTCATCGTAGGTCAGCAGATAATGTTGGTTCACCGGGTCCCACCAGCGGAGCTGTCCCTTTTCCCAACAGAGGTCCAGGCCCAGGGCGGCGCTGTGTCCCCAGTAGTGGCTCTCCTCCCATTGAATGACCGCAATGCGTTGGTATGCGCCCTCTACCAGGCGGTCCCCGGCTAGGGGCGCGTCGTGATACAGTCCCCCGGTGGGGTCGAACCTCCAGTATTCGGGGATTCCGAAGCCGGCGTAATCTGCCCGTTTGTCCACGTAGTCGTTCCGTCCCGTGGTCAGGGAGGCGACCTCCAGGACGAAATCAGGGGGCTTGCCCTGTTCCAGGGTGGCGTAGCCCCTCTGGGCGATGGCGGTGTCCGGGTCCACGTTGAAGGCTATGAGCAGGTCGGGAATGCGCTGGTCCCGCTGCTGGCTTGGACGCAGGTTGACCGGGATTTCGCTCAGGACGATGGTGGTGTCCGGGTTGCCGAAGTGGCGGCTCAGCGCGGCCTGGTGAGCTGGTCGGTCCAGGTAGATGGAGTTCTGCATGTCGTCCCTGGGGGGGAAATCTGGGAATCGTTTATCCCTCCCGGTGGGTGGAGTCTGTGGGGCCGGTTTGCTGGTCATTTTGGGCCTCGCGGGTTGGAGTGTGCGAGAATTATACGGCATCTTGCTTTTATCATTGCCATGAAAATAGGCCATTTCATAGTAATAGGAAGCTTTTTGGCTACTTCGCTGCTAGTAGGAACACCCGTTTGAAGGGCAACAGGGTGTTGCCGTCTTGACGCTGCGGGTAGGCCCTTTCTATCAACTTCCCGTACTGTTCCAGGAATACCTCCGCTTCGCTGTCTTCCAGGCGGTCCAGATAGGGCCGCAGGGCCGTACCCTTGGTCCACTCAACAACCGGGTTGTCCCCGGACAATACGTGCAGGTAAATGGTCTCCCAAACATCCAGGGGAGCGGCGTGGGGACTGAGAATGTCGTAATAGGCTGAAGCCTCGGCAACGGGGAACTCTCTCAGGTGCGGCTTTAGCTTCTCGTACCAGGGGCCGCCGCTGACGGTCGCGCCGATGGAGGTGTGGCTGGGCGCGGAAAAGTTGCTGGGCATCTGTATTGCCAGCACCCCGCCGGGCTTCAGCCCGGATAGTAGGCGCGGGAACAAGGTCTCGTGCCCGTCAACCCAGTGGAATACCGCGTTGGAAAACATGAGGTCGGCGGGAGCGGAGGGCTCCCAGGTCGCCAGGTCCACCTGCTGCCAGTCGATGTCTGCCTCAGTAGCCCGGGCCCGCTCCAGCATGTCGGTTGACCCGTCCAGGCCGGTGACGTGGGCCTCGGGCCAGCGATGCTTCAACATCACCGTAGCGGCGCCGGTGCCGCAGCCCAGGTCGTAAACCGTCCTCGGTTCTTCCAGGGGAATGCGGGAGAGCAGGTCAACCGCCGGGCGGAGCCGTTGATCGCCGAACTGGAGATACAGGCTGGGGTCCCAAGTGGGCATATCGTCTCCTCCGAAGCCGTAGGCGCTACTGGCGCCACTCCAACCCTTCGGTGGCGTTTAGGAACCGGTCAATCAGCCGGGGGCTGGCGACAATTACGCTGGGCGTACGCAGGTTAGCCGGGTTGCCCTGGCGGTCCACCACAATGCCGCCAGCCTCGTGGGCGATTAGAATGCCCGAGGCAATATCCCAGGGTGACAGGGAGTGATGAAAATACAGGTCAACGCGCCCGGCGGCGGCGTAGGCGATGCCTAGGGCGGCGGAACCCATCAGCCGGAATCCCTGAATGTTGGGCCAGAGGGAGCGTACCAGGTCGAGGCCCAGTCCCGCCTGCTCGTCCACGTACCCCAGGTCGAAACCCAGCAGCGACTCTTCTATCTCCTGTTTTTCGGAAACCGAGATGGCCGCACCGTTCACCGAAGCGCCACCGCCCGACTCGGCGACAAAGAGCTCGTCGGCGATGGGGTCGTAGGTTACGCCCAGGACAACGTCGTTATCCTTGGCCAGGGCCACCACCGTGCAGAAATGGGGAATGCCGATGGCATAGTTTCGCGTGCCGTCCACCGGGTCTACCACCCAGGTATAGGGGGAGGAGGACTCGATGGGGGCCGATTCTTCCGCCAGAACTCCGAAGCTGGGATATTCGGCCCGCAGCAATTCCAGTACCGCCTTCTCTACGGCCAAGTCCACGTCGGTGACAATATCGGCCCGTCCCTTGAACCGGATGTCCTTGGCGGTCAGGAAGCGGTCCTGGATAATCTTCCCGGCGATTCGGGCGGCCTCCAAGGCCACGTCGAGGGCGGGGCGGCCACTGGTGGATTCTGGGATGGGTTCAACTTGGCGTTGGGTCATACTCGCGGTCCTCTGGTCGATGGAGATGGCCGCTATTCGGCGGCGGGTTGACGCATGAGCCTTGCGGTTAGGCCAGGCCCATCTTTTCGTAGACTTCCTCGATGGTGGTGCGGGCGATGGCCCGGGCCCTGGTTGCGCCATCGGCCAAGATGTCCCTGAGGTAGTCAGGCCGCTGCTGCAACTCCCGGCGGCGCTCCCGCAGCGGCTCCAAGTAGCTGTTGATGTTCTGGGACAAGTGCTGCTTGCACTGGACGCAGCCTCTCTGGGCGGTGGTGCACTCGTCATAGACGGTACTGACTTCACCACCGGAGCTGAACAATTTATGCAGGGCGTAGACGTTGCAAATCTCGGGCCTGCCGGGAATGTTTCGGCGGGTGCGTTGGGGGTCGGTAAAGGCCGCTGAAACCCGCTGATTAGTTTCCTCCGCCGTTGCCGCCAGGTCGATGTGGTTGTCCAGCGACTTGCTCATCTTCTGCTGCCCGTCCAGGCCGACAATCAAGGGGGCCTCGGTCAGCTTGGCCTGGGGCTCGGGGAAGGTCTCCCCGAACATGTGGTTGAACCTTCGCACAATTTCCCGGGCCAACTCCAGGTGGGGCAACTGGTCGCGTCCCACCGGCACGGTGTCGCCCTTGTACAGGATGATGTCGGCGGTCTGGAGCACCGGATAGCCAACCAGGCCGTAGTTGACGGTTTCTTCCGTTTCGTCCATCTGGCGGACCTTCTCCTTGAAGGTGGGGACGCGCATCAGCCAACCCAGGGGCGTTACCATGCTCAACAGGGTATGCAGGGTCATCACCTCGGGCACCTGGGACTGGACAAAAATGATGCACTGCTCTGGGTCGACGCCGGCGGCCAACCAGTCCAGCACCATTTCTTCGATGTTGGGGCGAATTTGGGACACCTCTTCGGGGGATTCCACCGTGGTGAGGGCGTGAACGTCCACCACGGTGTAGATGCAACGATAGTCCTGCTGGAGGTCTACCCAATTCTGCAGGGCGCCCAAATAGTTGCCCAAGTGCAACCTACCGGTGGGGCGCATACCGGACAGAATCGTACCCTTTTTCTCCGTGGCCTTATCCGCCGCTGTTGTCATCTTTCGATTCCTGTATACGTGGTTTTGCCGGGGATAAACTTGGAGGCAGAGCGTGGTCAGTTGGCCCGGCAATCTTCTCGGAAGTCTAGCACGACGCGCCTCAGGGGAGCAAGAAGGCGCTGCCCTCTGGCCAGGATTTTCCATTGTCCGGGTAGCGGGAAGTTCGCGCTGGCGGACACGCCGCCAACCATCCCACCGTCATTCTGGCGGAGGCTGGAATCCAGGGGTGGGACATTGGCGATGGTCGGGGAGCCAGACCTTTCCCACGTTCAGAGTCGGCCCTTAGACAAGCTCTGGGTAAGTAGGATACACCTCCGGGACTAGAGGACTCACAAGCGTCGACGGGAAGGCCGTCACCGGCCCAGCAGCTTGAACCAGCCATGCTATACTCGCCCCATGACGCAAGAAGGGCCAAGGCCCCTGGTGGGAGTGGGGGTGGTGTTTGTTCGGGACGGCAAGGTCTTCTTGGCCCAGCGCCAGGGCGCCCACGGCGAGGCTACTTGGGCTTCCGCGGGAGGGCACCTGGAAATGGGGGAGACCCTGGAAGAGTGCGCGCGGCGGGAGGCTCAGGAAGAACTGGGGGTTCGGGTAGGCGCGCTGCGCTTCCTCTGCGTCAGCAACATCATCGCTTACGGCAGGCACTACGTAGACTTCGAGTTTCTGGGCGATATTGGGAACCAGGAGCCCGAATTGGCCGAGCCGCCGGCTTTTTCTCAGCTCGGTTGGTTTCCCCTGGACGACTTGCCGCAGCCCATTTTTGAGGCCATGCGTTACGCTTTGGATAGCCTGCGTACCGGGCAATACTACTATCCTGGGCACTGAGGGCCTGGACAAATTCGGCTCCCTCGCCTTCTGGGTAATCCTCTTCCCCGGCAGCCGCAAGACCACCCTCCCACTCACCCCAGCTAAGAGGACAATCCCCGGTGGGGGTCAACCTTGGCAACGCCCGTCGAAAACGTCGAAACACGACCGGACGGACGGGCTAATTAGCTACGAATCTGGTATAATGGGTAGGTACTGAGAGTCGATAACAATCGCTCCTTCTTCTTTTCCTCGATGCCGAATGACCGGCAACTCGTCACGCCCAAGGTAGTACAGTTTATGCAGCAACAAGCCTCGATGGAATACACGTCCAAAGACATTCAGGTGCTGGAAGGCCTGGAGGCAGTCAGAGTACGGCCCGGCATGTACATCGGCAGTACCGACCAGCGGGGACTGCATCACCTGATTTACGAGGTGCTGGATAACTCGGTAGACGAGTCCATGGCCGGGTTCTGCAACAAAGTAGATCTAACCATCGATAAGGATGGCCTCATCACCGTTGCCGACAACGGTCGGGGTATTCCAGTAGACGTTCATCCATCCACCGGCAAGTCCGGGCTGGAAACGGTGATGACCACCCTTCATGCCGGGGGTAAGTTCGGGGGCGGCGCGTACAAAGTAACCGGCGGGCTCCACGGTGTGGGCGGGTCGGTGGTCAACGCGCTGTCCAGCTATTTGAAGGCCGAGGTGCACCGCGACGGGCGGGTGTTCCACCAGGAGTACGCCCAGGGGCATCCCATGAAGGACGTTGCCCGGGGTAAGCGGATAAATACCCACGGCACCTGCATTTCATTTCGGCCAGACCAGGCCATCTTTCCGATCATTGAGTATGATTTCGAGACTCTGATAGGTCATTTCAAGGAGATTGCCTACCTGAACCGGGGCCTGGAAATCAATTTCGTCAGCCACTGGCACCAGGAACAGCGTCAGGGGGACATTGAGCGGACCTACTTCTTTGACGGTGGGATTGCCAACCTGGTAAGAAACGTTAACAAGAACCGCAAAGCCATCCAGCGAATACCGTTCTATTACGCCAAGACGTTGGACGACAACGCCGTTGAGGTGGCAATTCAGTACAACGACAGCTTTAACGAGAACGTCTTCTCCTTCGCCAACTGCATCAACACCCAGGAAGGAGGCACCCATCTGACCGGGTTTCGCTCGGCCCTGACTCGGGTAATCAACGACTATACCCGGAAACAGGGGTTCATCAAGGATGACCAACCCAACCTGATCGGGGACGATGTGCGGGAGGGCCTTTCGGCGGTAATCAGCGTCAAGCTCACCAACCCCCAGTTTGAGGGCCAGACCAAGACCAAGCTGGGTAATGCCGAAATTCGCACCATCGTTGACTCGGTGGTCAGCGAAGGTCTAAACCGCTACCTGGAAGAGAACCCATTGGATGCCAAGCAGGTGGTGGAGAAGTGCTTGACTTCCCAACGCGCCCGTGAAGCCGCCAAGCGGGCCCGGGACCTGGTCATTCGCAAGAACGCTCTGGACGGCTCCTCCCTTCCCGGTAAGCTGGCCGACTGTGCCGAACGCGACCCGTCCAAATCGGAGCTCTACATCGTAGAGGGAGAATCGGCGGGCGGGTCGGCCAAAATGGGGCGGGACCGCAGCTTCCAGGCTATTCTTCCCCTCAAGGGCAAGATTCTAAACGTGGAGCGGGTGCTGCAACAGCCGGACAAAATCTTGGGCCACGAGGAAATTCGCTCCATCATCGCGGCGGTGGGCGCCGGTGAAGGCGATGACTTTGATACGTCAAAAGTCCGTTACCAGAAGATTATCATCATGACCGACGCCGATGTTGACGGGTCCCACATCCGCACCCTGGTGCTGACCTTTTTCTACCGGCGCATGAAGGAGCTGATTGACGAAGGCTACCTCTACATCGCCCAGCCGCCTCTGTACCGCGTGCAGGCGGGCCGTCAAGTGGAGTATGTCTACACCGAAGAAGAAAAGGACGCTGTGCTGAAGAAGCACAGCACACGGCGCAACCTTCAAGTGCAGCGGTACAAGGGCCTGGGGGAAATGAACCCAGACCAGCTTTGGGAGACCACCATGAACCCGGACACCCGCCAGATGCTCCAGGTCAAAATTGAAGACGCCGTCGAGGTCGAGGACGTGTTCTCGACGCTGATGAGCGAAGCCGTTGCGCCTCGCAAGAGTTTCATTCAGTCCCACGCGCGTAGCGTCAAGAACCTGGATGTCTAGCACGGCCGCCCCTTGGAATTGTGACCTGGCCTGGTTTGCTTTATAATGGCCTCTCACACTGATAACCTACAGTGACTCAGACTAGGGAGGAATCCTTGCCCGCAAGAAAGGCGGCCCGCCAATCAGTCAAACGTTACGCCCGGAACCACAGCGTTCGCCGCTCCACCAGGACAGCGGTGGGGAATGCTCGCCGCGCCATTGCTGCCGGAGATGAAGCGGCAGCGGAGCCCGCGCTCCGTCTAGCCCTCAGTTCCCTGGACAAAGCGGTAAAGAAGGGCGTCCTGCACAAGAACAATGCCTCCCGTGGCAAGTCCCGGCTGTCGGTCAGCTTTAACCGTATGCAGGAAGCCAGCAGTTCCTAATTCAGTAAGCCTACTGTCCACTTACTGCCCTGTCCCCACGAGACCAACGGCAAGATAATGGCCCCCATCCAGGCGGGCCGTTATCTTGTGTGACCTTTGGTCCTCCTCCCATCCCAGGCTGCCTTGCACGCCAGCCCCACAGCTTTGCCCTGCCGCGCTTTACCCCGTAGACCCAGCGCTATTGACCCTTGGGGCTTTTCCCGTATTCACCGCCTAGCTGACAAACTAATCTTGACAGCTATTATCCCCCTTGCTACTCTTGGGCCAGAACATTAGTTTTGAGAGGGGCCAATGACGTTGAGGAAACAACTGCCAGCAAGACGCCAGCGGATGTTGGAGTTCATCCAGGAATTTATCCGAGAGAACGGCATCCCCCCCACCGTCCGAGACATTCAGAAGGCCTGCGAAATAAGCTCGACCTCGGTGGTGGACTACAATCTGCGGCTGCTAAACCGGGACGGCTATCTCAGCCGCAGGCCAGACGTGGCACGGGGCATAGAACTCCTGGATGAAGAGGGGCAACCTGTGTCCAACACTCCGAAGGTAGCTATCGTGGGAAAGATTGCTGCCGGCCTCCCAATTCCGGTCTTCTCCACGGAGGAGACGGCGCCCAGCAGCGACTTGGACGCCATCGAAATATCACCGGAGTTAGTCCGCCGCTACGGCAAACTCTACGGTCTGACTGTGGAGGGTACATCGATGATTGATGCCCTCATCGATGACGGGGACGTGGTCATCATCCAGCCGACCAACGCCAGCGGAAATGGTGACATGGTGGTCGCCTGGCTGAAGGACGAAGAAGAGGCCACGCTGAAGAAGTTCTACCTGGAAGGAGATAGGGTGCGGCTACAGCCCGCCAATAGCCAAATGGGTCCCATTTTCTGTGCGGCCAGCAATGTGGAAGTGCGCGGCAGGGTGGTTAGCGTCATTCGCAAGTTCTGAATAGTCTCTGACCGCCCAGAGTCCCTTGATGTTTCCCACAAACCCGCTCATTGGTGGCTTGTCGGAGCACAGACCGGCCCTTCCCCTTACGAAAGGCTTGTACGGCAGTCAACGGGAGTCTGACTAGAGGAAATACTAGGGCGTCTACGGTCGAGAAAAAGCTGCGCGGCAGGAGGCCTTCCGGTCAGCGTCCAGCAACTATCAGAGTGGTCGAGTGGGACCCGCTTTCTCCTGGCACTACAGTACAGGTCCAAGTCTCTCTACCCATTTCGGGTTGGGGGACTTGCTTTGTTTGCGTAGGATGGTCCCTCAATTCTTGCTGTTGGTGAGAGCCCCGTAGGTGGCTACCACGAAGGGAACGCAGTAGGTGAGGGGAATCTTCCAGTACATGGCATTGTTCCACGCCCCGGAAATTAGTAGGTCTCCTTGATTCAGGGCTGTCAGCGCCGTCCCCACAACCAGCGAAGCAATCAACGAGCGTTTGAGCATTGGTTTGTGGCGCAGAGCGCACCGGAAGCACTTTTGTACGGCGACAGCAGCTTCGGACTGCCCCCGCCCTCGAAAGGTGAAAGCCCTCCCGGGGACTAGCCGGCTTTGGCAATTGTTGCAGGACAAGAATGTGCCTGCCGCCTCTGGACTTGAACTCATTCCCTAAATCCGGTTGCCCTGGATGTCCTTTAACGTTGCCGAATGCTATTCATCGCCACCCGTAGCCGACATAAGGGGAAGTTGACTGTCATGGTTCGGCCCTCGGCCATGCCAGGAGCTTGGCCGAGGGTGGCCTGATCGGCGAGGGCACTACAATGCAGACGTATCCATGTCCCATGCCCGCCTTTTTAGTAGGTCTCACCCGCCCCTGGTCAGCGTATACGTATGACTATCCTAGTCCCTTATTAGTAATGAGCGGTCGGCAGGGATTAGTGGATTCTATTGGCTGGATGATTGGAGTGTCAATTGCTGTAGGGCTGTTCCCAGGGCCTTTTCATTTTCAGCAAATGTCATTCTGAGCGAAGCGAAGAATCTGAAATCCCTCATCCGGGACCTCGTCCGAGTACCGAAGAAAAGCGATGTGGGCAAGAACTTTAGATTCTTCGCTCTGCTCAGAATGACAGAAAAGTACGGGATGACCAGGTGAGACGAGAATGAAAAGGCCCTAGGGCTGTTCCAGGTTGGGAAGTAAACCACCTTGGTTAGACACCTCGCCTACAACCGGGTAGAATTGGCCCGCAGAAGAATACTTCGCAAACTTCCAGAGCGGGCTGATGGCCCAGGCTGATTGAGATAGGAGCGCCCGATGCAGAGTATTGAAATCGACCGCGAAAAACGCCTTAAGGAAGAACCCCAAAAGGGACACAACCGTTGGCATCCCGACGTTCCGCCTGTGCTGGAAGTGGAAGAAGGGGAGGAGGTTGTCCTGGAAACTCGGGACGCTTCCGACAGTCAGATAAAGCCCAGCATGACCGTGGACGACCTGCATAACATGGATGCCAAGGTAGCCCATCCCCTCACGGGGCCGGTGTACGTCAAGGGGGCCAGTCCGGGGGACCTGTTGGAGATTGAGTACTTGGACATTATCGCCCAGCCCCGGGGTTGGACCCGCAACCGGCCCGGAGCAGGGTTTCTCCGGGACCTGTTTACCGAGCCTTATCTGGTCCACTGGGAAATTAGCGACGGCTGGGCGACTTCGCCTCAACTACCGGGCGTCCGAATAATCGACGGTTCGTTCATGGGCACCGCCGGCATCGCTCCCTCCCACTCCCAGTTGGCCGAATGGACCCGCCGGGAGGCTGAACTGGTCCAACGTGGCGGCGTGGCAGCCCCACCCGATCCAGAGGACGCTGTTCCGGCCTCCGGCGCCATAGCGGACCACGGCCTGCGTACCTTGCCTCCCCGGGAGAACTGCGGCAACGTCGATGCCAAGCAGTTGACCAAGGGTTCCCGGCTGCTTATTCCCGTCAACGTGGAAGGCGGTCTGTACTCCGCCGGCGATGGGCACTTCGCCCAGGGGGACTCCGAGTGTTGCATTACCGCCATCGAAATGGGGGCCACGGCGGTAGTGCGGTTCAAGTTGCACAAGGGAGAGGCGGCGCGGCACAATATTCGCTTTCCTCGGTACGCCCACCCTGGCTACTTCCTACCGCCGGAATGGGCCGCGCCCCGCAACTTCATTGCCACCATGGGGATGCCAATCCGAGAGGACGGGACCCAGGAAGGGGAAGACCTGACCCTCGCCGCCCGAAACGCCCTGATAAACATGATCGAGCTTCTGCAAGAGAGGGGTTGGACCAAGGAGCAGGCTTACATCATTTGCAGTGTGGCGGTGGACCTTAAAGTCAGCAACATCGTTGACCTGCCCAACGTTACGGTCTCCGCCTTCTTGCCGGAGGACATTTTCCAGGGATAAGCCTCTAAGCCCGGAATGGTATAGGCTGGGCTTGTCTCCGTTTGCCGGGGCCAGCGGCGGTAACGGTGGTATTTGGAGCAGCCGGGGATTCCCAGGGTGAAATGGGGAATAGGGAGGGCTGTGGCCTCGGATAAGTATAACCCTATAAGCCGGAAGTCCGTTGGGCCGGTCAACTTCTGGGCGCTAGAATTCAACCAGGTGGGTAGGGAGTTGTTGGGACGGCGGGTCCGCAGCCGATATGGGTTCGCCCCGACGGTTAACGGTACGGGTTAGATACCCAGCAACTCCTCAAGATTTTGCCACAGAATCTTGTCCTTCTCCTCGCGGGTGAGGCTTTGGAGGCTGTTGACCCACTCAACAGGCGAAGGCTCCCAGACCACGAAGGGCCAGTCGCTTCCCAGGACTACGCGGTCAGCGCCAACAGTATCCAACAGAAAGCGCAATGAGGCTTCGCTCATGGTGATACAGTCGTAGAATAACTGGCGCTGGTAAGTCCTGGGGGGCTTTTGGATATTCACTCGGGCTTCGGGTCGGACTTGCCAGCCCCGGTCCATGCGACCCATGCCGAAGCAAGCTGGCCCTCCGCCGTGGGCAATGCATACCTTCAGGTCGGGGCAAGCGTCCAGCACCCCGCCAAAAATGAGGGTAGCGACTATCAGAGTATCCTCCAGGGGTACGCCCAGGCTGTTGGCCAGATTGTAGGCCCCGGTACGCTCAAGCATGAGGTTATGCTGGGGTTGGGGATGATAAAAGAGAACGGCTCCCATGGACTCGGCAGCTTTGAACAGGGGCAAGAACTCCGGTTCGTCCCAGTTTTTACCGTTGACCACAGTGTCGAGTTCCGCGCCCTTCATACCCAGGGTGTTCATCGCTCGGTCCAGCTCGGCAATGGAGGCGTCCACGTCTTGAAGGGGCAGGGTAGCCATACCAGCGAATCGGTCCGGCCATTCCCGGGCAACGGTTGCGATTTCGTCATTGACTTCGCTGGCTAGCTGGACTCCCTCGGAAGATGAAAGGTGGTAGCCAAACAGGGGGGTGTGGATGGATACCAACTGCACGTCGGTGCCCTGCTCGTCCATGTCCTTAATGCGCTCTTCAGGACTAAACCGCAGCTTGGGAGGGATGGCGATGCTCCGCTCGGGATGTACCCGCAGGGAGGTGCGCTCGGCGGAGTCGTAACTCATTCCATGCCACTGCCCGCCGGAGTCGAGGGTCCTCCAAACGGTTTGGGGCACCATGTGGGCATGAATGTCAATGCTACGCACCAGATTACCTCCTCATGGGGGACAACGGCAAAATGACTACAGGTCCAGCAGGCTCTCCAGGTTTTTCCAGAGGATAGCCTCTTTTTCCTCTTGGGTAATGCTCTCCAAGCTGAGAATCCAGGAGACTGGCCAGTCGAACTCCATGTCGTAGGGCCAGTCGGTCCCGAACAATACCCGGTCAACCCCGACCGAATCAATCAGGAAACGTAGGGCTGCCTCCGTATAGACTATGCAATCGTAGTAGAAGCGGCGCAGGTAGGTGCTGGGGGGCCTAGTCAGGCTTGGGTGGGCCTCGGGTCGGGTCTGCCAGCCCCGGTCCATGCGACCGATACCATAGCAGGTGTACCCTCCCCCGTGAGACAGGCAAATTTTCAGGTCTGGACAGGCGTCCATGACGCCGCCGGAGACCAGGGTAGCGAAGGTAACGGCCCGGTCGGCCAGGTTGCCGATGGAGTTGGGGAGGTGGTACCGCCGGATTCGAGAGCTTACCAGGGTATCCCCTCCCTGGTGGAACATGATGAGGGCTCCAAGTTGCTCGGCTGCCTTCCAGAAGGGGAGAAACTCCGGCTGCTCCAAGGTGCGTCCGTTGACCTTGTCATCAATCATGGCCCCCTTGAAGCCCAGTTGCACCATTATCCGTTCCAGTTCGGCGATGGCGGCGCCCACATCCTGCATTGGCAGGGTGCCCAGGCCGGCAAAGCGGTCGGGCCAGGTCTGGGTCACTTGGTTGATCTCGTCGTTGGAGTCCCTGGAAGTTGCCACCGCCACCGGGACGTTCAACTGGTAGTTGTACAGGCCGGCGTAAGGCGACAAGACGTGAACGTCGACGCCCAGGGAGTCCATGTCCGCCAGTCGCTCTTCGGGGGTCCAACGCGACTTGGGGATTAGCATGGAGCGGCTATCGCCGACGACCAGGAATTCGCGGCCTCGGGAGTCTTGCTCCCGGCGCAGGCCGTGCCAGTCTCCCCCACTCTCGGTAGCCTGCCAATAACATTGGGGAGTTATGTGGGCGTGGATGTCAATAGTTCGCATTTAGTTCTCCTGGGCGTCTGCCTTCCAGCCTTGGATAGCCGCCACAGACCCGCCGATAATGCCTACGGTCGGTCGAAAAGGAAGGCCAGGGGCAGATAGGCATCTGCCCCGAAGCTGTGATGAATAGCAATAGCAGGGCCTGCCGGTTGGAGTTAGCTCTGCCGGACGAACTTATCGACCCCGCCGGGGTCGCTCAGGCCCACGTAGATGTCCCCGTGGGAATCAACCCAACTTCCATGCCCCGGGCCACGACAAGGGAACCGGGACAGGACGTTGCCCTGTTGGTCCAACACGCTGACGCGGGCCGAGGAACCGTCGACGGGCCCCTCGCTCACGTAAAGCGCGCCTTCGCTGTCGATGGAAATGTCCATGGGGCGTTGAATGTCGTTCCAGATTTCCAGGAATTCCCCGTCAAGGTCGAACAGTTGAATCCGGTGATTCTCCCGGTCGCAGACGATTATCCTTTCGTCCACCACCAGCAGGCTGTGGGGCAGGTGGAAGTGGCCTGCTTCGCTCTTTCCCGGCTGGCCCCAGGATGATTTCAACTGTCCGTCGCTGGAGAAGCGGTGTACCCGGGCGTTGCGGTAACCATCGGAGATGTAGAGGTCTCCCGAGGGTGAAGGCACCATCTCGCTGGGATAGTTGAAGGGTCCCGCAGCCCGAGGGACCAACTCACCAGGTATCTCGCAGCCGGTGTCCGAGTGGACGCCATGCCGCCCCAGCATCTGGATGGGTTTTCCGTCCAGGGTGTACATAATGCAGACGGAACTGTCCCGGTCGGTGAGATAAATGGTGTCGTCCTCAATGTAGATGCCGTGGGCGAAGGAAAAAGCGCCGTTGCCCCAGCTATCTACCAGGTTTCCGTCCCGGTCGAAAATCACGATGGGCGGCTCCTTCCGCTGGAAGGCGTAGACCCGGTCCTGGGAGTCGGTAGCCATCGCGCTGACCATGGCGAAGGTCTCCCCGGCAGGTAGTTTGGCCCAATCTTCAATCAATGTGTAGGTGTATTTTCCCGTACCCACAGTTGTCATCAGTAGACACCTCTCTAGTGTATTTCCACGGTTCGACCACCGGCGTCAATGCAGGTGGATAACATAACTGCGGTGCGGCAATGATAACACCGCAAGCCTCGGTGTCAAGGAAGGCGTCTGGAGAAACGGCAGGCGCCGTCCTGCCTTACTTTCGACGGGGTTGCCCTAGAAAAAGTTAGACCCAGGACCTCTGGTTGTGCCAGGCTGAGAGCAGACTGCAGCACAAAAAGGGGCGAGGGTGTTGAATGAACAACCATCCCCACCCTTGGTCGCGACTGCGTTTTTGAGAGTTGGCTTGCCAGCCGAAAATCGCTTCCGAGATACGAGCCAAGCCATAAACCCCACTGCGTCGGCAACGTTAGGCCACTGTTCTCGTGGCTACGCTTTACCGATGCGGAACACTTTAGTGCCACACTCTGGGCATACGCCCTGTGTCGCTGGCCTGCCGTTCTTCAGTGTTACCTGCTGTGGGTTGCTGATTTCCCGCTTGCTCCGGCACTTGAAGCAGTAAGCCTCCATGCTCTTCTCCCCTCCAATGTTGTGATTATTTATTAGGATTGAACACGCCAGATTGGGCCGAGAAAGTCGTTCCCGTTGAGTGGGGTTTGGAATGGCTTGGGGTGGCTTGCGCCGACTTTCTGGGCTTACCTGTTTGTGCCCTTGGACTTATACGTCTTGCACTACCACCGTCCCTAGGGACGCTTACTAGCTAGTAACCAAAATAATCATAGCTGAAAATCTTTGTCAAGGCAGTTTAGGGGCTGTTTGTCAAAAATTCGGGAACAATGGGGCGCTGTGGCCTCCGCTGCCTTTGTCAGTTGGCAGCGGGAGGTCGCAACGAGTGGCTTTCAGGAACCGGAGGAAGCGGGGGCGTTCTCCGAAGGCAGGCTATTCTGGAACACTTTGACCGGTCGCCAAGAGTTGGCGGCGCGGTCGAAACTGACCAGCGCCAAGAACCTTCCATCGGCGCTGTAGGCCCGGAACTGCTCCAAGTACCCTGCTGCTGGGCCCTGGCGTCCCACGCTGATGGGTTGCCCCTGAAATAGGCTCTTCTCTGCCGGACTGCCGACGGTGATGCTGTTCAGGTTGCGAAGGACCCGGTCCAAGGGGTGTAAATACTTGCGCCAACCGTCCTGGGTAGTCTGATTGGCCTCCTCCAATTGCTCCAGTGTCACTGAGTCGGCAGAGTCGAACCCGCCGCAGGAAGACCGGACCAAGCTGCTGACGTAACCGCCGCATCCCAGGGCTTCCCCCAAATCGTGGGCCAGCGACCGAATATAGACCCCTTTCCCGCACTCCACTTCCAGGGTCAACATGGGAGGCGAGAAATCGGCCACGGTGATGTCGTAAATCTCTACGCTACGGGCGGCCCGCTCAACTTCAATACCCGCCCGGGCCAGCTTGTACAGCCTTTGCCCCTGCACCTTCACCGCGCTGTACATGGGAGGACGCTGTTCGACGAGACCAATGAACGACTGCAGGGCATCCTCCACCTGCTCGCGGCTCAGGGTGCCCAGTTCGCGTCGTTGGACCACCACCCCCTCGGCGTCGTAGGTGGACGTGGTAACCCCCAGTTCTACCTCGGCCCGGTAATGCTTGGCGCCCTGGACGATGTAGTCCATCAGGCGGGTGCCCTGGCCGAAACAGATGGGCAGGACTCCGTGGGCCAGCGGGTCCATGGTGCCGGCGTGCCCCACCTTCTTACGCTGCTCGGTTATTCGCTTAATGCGACGCACGGCCTCCATCGAGGTCATGTTGACCGGCTTGTAGAAATTGAGGAAACCGTTTACCAGCGGTGGACTCTGTTTATTGGAAGAGCTCATGTCTCATCCCTTGTAGGGAGGAAATGCCAGGGGCCCGTCGTAACCTGGAATGTCGTCCGTCAGGGGCGGCGCGCTCTCCTGGTCCCGGATCCCGTCCATGATGTTCAATAGCTGGCTGGCGTCTTCTATGGACTTGTCCAGGAAGAATTTCAAGAAGGGCACATATCGCATCGACAGCCGATCTCGCAACTCGCGGCGGAGGTAGGTGGCGGCTGATTGAATCCCGGCGAGGGCACTGTCCTGCGTTTCCGGGTCTCCCATGACGCTGACGTATACCTGGGCGTTACGCAGGTCGCTGGAGATGCGTACCTCGGTTATGCTGACTACGGCATTCAGCCTGGGGTCTTTGATTTGACGAGAAAGCAGTTCGCTTATTTCCTGGCGGAGCAGGCCATTGATACGATCAACACGTCTGGGCATAACACACCCGTCCATGAATGGATACTGTTGGAAGAAGAGGCGATGTAGCCTATTCCCTGCCTGGGTTGGCCTGCTTGGAGCATGCCGTACTTAGCCGGCAGCAAGGGGCAGTGCCCATGACTTGATTGAAGGTACCGAAAGCAGGGCTTGCTCCGTCTCGCTGAAGCTGGGCCCCTTCATGCGGGCCTATTCTTCATACATAGGACGGGCCAATTACCGCTGGCTCCGCTCCTGGCGGTGGGCTTCGAGAACGTCCCCCTGCTCGAAGTCATTGAAGTCTTGGAGCAAGATACCGCACTCGGTGCCGGCGGTGGCCTCGTTGACCTCGTCTCGGAAGTGTCGTAGGCTGCTGATGGACGTGTCCCGAACAACTCCGCCGTTTCGCACCACTCGTATACTTACACCGCGAGATATACGCCCGTCCAATACCCGGCAGCCGGCGATACGGATGTCCCGCCTTCCGGGGAATACTTCGCGAATTTCCGCCCGGCCCAGGACGACATCGGTGTATTCGGGCTCAAGCATCCCGTGGAGTGCGCGCTCGATGTCTTCGATGAGTTGATAAATGATTCGGTAGTGCCGAATCTCAACGCCCATCCGCTCGGCAATGCGGTCTACACCAATCTGCTCGCCCACGTTAAACCCGATGATTATGGCTTGCGAGGCGCTGGCCAGCAGGATGTCGGTTTCGGTAATTCCGCCGCTGCCGGCGTGCAATATGCGCACCTTGGCATCGGCTTCGGTCAGCCGTTCCAGCGACTGCTGGGCCGCCTCAACGCTGCCCTGAACGTCGGCCTTGAGGACCAGGTTCAACTCCTTAACGTCCCCGGCGTCAATCTGCTTGACCACTTCCTCCAGGGTTAGCGCCCGCGCCTGGGCCTGCTGCACCGACTTGAGCCGCTCCCGGTCGGAGGCGATACCCCGCACGGCACGGTCGTTGGGGCCCACCGTTAGCAGGTCTCCTGCTTCGGGTACTGAGCCGAAACCCAGGACCTCGCCCGGGGCTCCCGGGACGATTTGGGTGATGGCCTCCCCGCGGTCATTGGTCATGGCCTTCACCCTTCCGCTGGAGGTGCCGGCGACGATATAGTCGCCCACGTTCAGGGTTCCGGCCTGGACCAAGACGGTAGCCGTGGGTCCCCGCCTGCGGTCCAACTTAGCTTCAATGATGACCCCGCTGGCCGGTCGGTGAGGATTGGCTTTAAGCTCCGAAATCTCGGACACCACCAGGATGTTCTCTACCAGGTCTTGGATACCTTCGCCAGTCCGGGCGGATACGGGGACGGATATGACTTCGCCTCCCCAGTCTTCTACCAGCAGGTTTTTCTCGCTCAACTGCCGCTTAACCCGCTCCGGGTCTGCGCCGGGCAAGTCCATCTTATTGATAGCCACAACAATGGGCACATTGGCCGCCTTGGCGTGGTCAATAGCCTCCGAAGTCTGGGGCATGATGCCGTCGTCGGCGGCCACCACCAAGACGGCAATATCAGTTACCCTAGCGCCTCGGGAGCGAATGGAGGTAAAGGCTTCGTGGCCCGGGGTGTCCAGAAAGGTAATCTTCTGCCCGGCGTAATCAATTTGGTATGCGCCGATGTGCTGGGTGATGCCGCCCACTTCACGGTCGGCGACATGGGCCTCTCGTATGGCGTCCAAGAGGCTGGTCTTGCCGTGGTCCACGTGGCCCAGGATGGTGACCACGGGTGGGCGGGCCTCCAATTCGGCAACGTCTTCCCCGGAGGCGTTGGCATCGCCCAGGGAGCCGGTGGCCAGGGCCTGCTCCGCCACCCTGGTGCGTATGCCGAAGGCTGACGTTACCAGGGTCGCCACCTGGTGGTCTATTATCTGGTTCATGGATGCCATGATCCCGTTGCGCATGAGTTGTTTGATGACATCCACGGGATTCTGGTCAGTAAGTTCGGCCAATTCCTTGACGCTGAGGGTCTGAGGCAACACCAGCACCCGCGATGGCCCCCGCCTGCTTTCCCTTCCGCCTCTGCCGGGTCGTGGTTGGGATTCGACTGCCGTTCTTTGGCCGTCAGTGCTCATTACTTTCTCCATTGGGGGTCTGGGCCCCCAGCTCTCGTTGGCAAAAGGCAAATAATAGGTCCCGGTCCTGTGGGGAAAGGGAAATGTGTAGTCCTCGTTCCAGACCCCCTCTTTGGACCCCCCGTTCCCAACATTGGAGCGAGTTGCAGAGATATGTGCCGCGGCCCGGGGCCTTGCCCGAAGGGTCGGGCTTGACCTCTCCCTGGGGTGTTCGGACAATGCGCAGCAATTCCCGCTTAGGTAGCTTGCGCCCGCAAGCTACGCAGCTACGCTGGGGTATGTGGCGGCTCCTGGGCAAGGTTGTCTCTTCGCCGGGAAGATTGGGGGATGCCTTATTAACGGCGGCCTCCGCCTCCCCGGCGGGCTCCACCGCCACGGCGCGACCGGCGGCTGCCGCCGCGGAAATCGCCAACCAAGTCTTCGGCGAAACGGATCTTGCCGGCGTCGGGAGTCAGGACCGGAATGTCCGGAACCAGCACAAGGTCCCCGTCGTCTTCTCCCTCGTCGAGTACCGTCTCGTCCATATCGTCCAGGGTGAAGGTGGAAAGTTCGTCAACGCTGAGTCCAGCTTCCTCTTCTGCTCGGGCCGCGACTGCCTCGTCTTCCTCGCGTATCATGGCCTCGAGGAGGGCGGCCTCGTCAATTTTATCAATCGTTTCCGTGGCTGCATCGGCGACAGCAACCGGCTCCGAATCCGCAATGGCCGGTATTTCCTCCGCCACTGCGGCGACGGAAGTTTCCACCAAGGCTGTCTCAAGCTCGGCTACCAGGGCAGGCTCAGCGTCCACCTCCGCCTCGACCACAGCAGTCCCAGACGCGGCAACCGCCGCCTTCTCCGCAGCGGCCTCTTCGGCCTGCCGAATGGCTGCCAGGCGACGCTCCTCTTCCTTGGCTTCTTTGATCGACTGCCACTCGGTTACGCCCTTGATGTCCAGGCGCCAGCCGGTAAGTCGGGCCGCCAGGCGGGCGTTCTGGCCCTCTTTGCCGATGGCTAGAGACAATTGACGGTCGGGCACCACCACCATGGCAGTCTGCTCGTCCGGCTCAAGCTCCACGTTGACGACTTCGGAAGGGCTGAGGGCTTTGGCGATGAAAGTTCGGGGGTCCCGGTTCCAGGGAACGACGTCGATTTTTTCTCCCTGCAATTCGTTGACGATGCTCTGGATTCGGTTGCCCCGAATGCCGATGCACGAGCCTACCGGGTCAATCCCCTCCTGGGTGGAATTCACGGCCACCTTGCTACGGGAGCCGGCGGTCCGGGCTATGGACTGAATCTCAACAACACCGTTGTGGACTTCCGGCACCTCAATCTCGAAGAGCCTCCGCAGCATATTGCGGTGGCTGCGGGAGACCAGAATTTCCGGCCCCTTGGGGGTGTTCCGTACGTCGAGAACGAAAGCCTTTAGTCGCTGGCCCTTCTTGTATCGCTCGGTGGGTACTTGCTCTTCCGGCGGCATGATGGCCTGGACCCGGCCTAATTCCAAGGTAATGGCCCGACCCGGCTCAATCTGTTCCACCACGCCGGAGATAATATCGTCCTTATGCTTGACGAACTCTTCGTAGAGGCGCTCCCGCTCCGCCTCCCGCAACCGCTGGAGCACCACCTGTTTGGCGGTCTGGGCGGCGATCCGGCTGGCGTTGTGGGGCAAAGGTTCGGCTGCGGCTACCTCGTCACCCAACTCGATGGTCTTCTTAATCTGCTGTGCGTCGGCGAGGCCGATTTCCCGAGTGACGTCTTCCACGGTCTCCACCACGGTTTTGAGGGCGAACACGTTGACATCCCCGGTGTTGGGGTTGAGCTTTACCGTGATGTTCTGGCCCCCGGCCGGGTTGTCCTTCCTGAAGGCCGAGGCCAAAGCAACTTCGATGGCCTGCAGCACCTGTTCTTTGGGTAGATGGCGTTCTGCCGCCAGTTGGGTCAACGCAATTAGGAAATCGCTCTTCATGGAACATCCCCCTGCCTGAAGCTACCGCCGGTTAACGCCTACTCCTATCAGCAAGAAAGCGGGATGTTCCCGCTTTCAATAAGGTCCGTATTCCATTGGAGTATAGCATCCCTGCCCGGGAGTTTCAACATTGGCCCAAATGCAGGGCGGTCTCACGCGGTGTCCTTTCCTACAGCCCAGGCGGGTTTCTGAGGTCCGGCAGGGACCGTCCAAAACTGGGTATTACCACCAAATTTTCCCCTGGGCCTCTTTCTCCAGTTGGTCGTAGTCCTTGGTCCAGAGGCTGGTGCTAAGGTACTTCCAACCACCGTCCGCCAGCAGGCAGACAATATTGCCCTGTTCCATCCGTTCCGCCTGACGGAGCGCGCCGTAGACCACCGAACCCGAGGATACCCCGGCGAAAATGCCCTCCTGGGCCAGTAGCTCCTTGGCGGTGCGGAAGGCGTGGAAACTACCCACCAGCAGGCGGGCGTCCAGCAGGTCTATGTCCAATATGGGGGGTATGAATCCGTCTTCCAAGCGCCGCAACCCGGATATGAAGTCGTCCGGTTCCGGAGCCACGGCAACAATCTTTATATTGGAGTTGTGCTCCTTCAGACGGCGGGCCACTCCCATGAGAGTGCCCCCGGTGCCCAGCCCGGCAACGAACATGTCCACGTCGGGCAGGGTCTCAACTATTTCCTGGCCGGTGCCCTCGTAGTGGGCGTCCGGATTACCGCTGTTGCCGTACTGGTACATCATCAGGTAATCGTGGGGGTGCTTCTCCAAAAGGTCTTGGGCCACCACGATGGAGCCATTGGTGCCTTGGGAGCCGTCGGAATAGATTATCTCCGCGCCGTAGGCGGAGAGGAGTAGGGTGCGCTCCTCGCTCACGTTCTCGGGCATAACGACGGTAACTTTGTATCCCTTGAGCCGGCCAATCATTGCCAGGGAAATGCCCGTGTTGCCGCTGGTTGGCTCCAGGATTGTGCGGTTGGCGGATATTTCACCGTCGGCCTCAGCCCGCTCGATCATCTTCAGGCCAATGCGATCTTTGACGCTGCCGGTGGGGTTTTGGCCCTCCAGCTTGGCGAAGATGCGGACATCCGGTTTGGGGCTGAGATTCTGCAACTCCACGATGGGCGTATTGCCGATGGTTGCCAGAATGCCCTTGTAGGTTGGCCTTGTACCCATAGCCAGTTAATACCTACCTTCCTGTCGGCGCCACTAGCCAGTGGCCACAGGTGGTGACGCTTGGCCCTAGTCCGATGCAACGGCGGCGGCCTCATCCACGTGCTCGGCGACGCCGCAGAAGATCTCGTAATCTATCAGCTCGGTAACGGTGGGGTTGTCCCCGCACAGCGGACAGTTGGGGTTCCGCTTGAGCCGGACCTCCCGGAAATTCATGCTCAGGGCGTCGATAAGCATAAGACGGGAGCAAAGGCTCTCACCGATGCCCAGGAAGTATTTCAACGCTTCCGTGGCCTGGATGCTGCCCACCAGCCCGGTAAGCGCGCCCAACACCCCGGCTTCGGCGCAGTTGGGGACCATACCCGGAGGAGGCGGCGACGGGAACAGGCATCGGTAGCATCCCTGGCCGGGAAGGAAAACGGTGGCCTGGCCATCGAAAATGAGTATACTGCCATCCACTAGGGGCTTGTTCAGCAGGTAGCAGGCGTCGTTTACCAGGTATCGGGTGGCGAAGTTATCGGCCCCGTTAATGACCAGGTCGTACTGGCTGATGATGTCCATGGCGTTGTCCGATTCCAGTCTAGTCTCGTGCAACACCACGTTAACTTCGGGGTTGTAGGCCAGGATATTGTCCTTGGCCGATTGCACCTTGGGCCGACCCACGTCCGGGGTGTGATGGAGGATTTGCCGTTGCAAGTTGGATAGCTCCACCACGTCGAAGTCCACTATGCCGACGGTACCTACTCCGGCCAGGGACAGGTACACCGCCGACGGTGAACCGAGCCCCCCGGCTCCAATGATGAGGGCCTTGGACTGCATCAGCTTGCGCTGGCCGCTGCTGCCCACGTCGCCCATAATGATGTGTCTGCTGTACCGTTTTACCTGGTCGGGTGTTAAGCGTAGGGGCTGCTGGGCCATTTTCCCTCCTAAAGTCCTCGGTGTAATGTGCAACGTGTCCTGAATTTACGAAAGGGCACGGTGAGAAATCCCAGTTGGGGCGGGGAGTCCCCTCCCCAGTATTCCAAGCAATCAAAAAGCCTGCGCTTCCCTTTACGGGTTGCCTTTAATCGGCTGGGGCGCAGGCTTGACAGTACCGCGAAATTCTGCCCGCCCCTATGTGGGGGGACAGGTACAAACGCAGTCTGCATCAATTCTCAACTGGTGCATTGGTAGCCTTGAGTCTATTCTTGGCGATGGGGCTTGTCAAGGAACCCCGCTGCGGCAGAGAACCAGCCCCGTTTCTAACGCTCGGCTCCCCTTAAATTTGGTACATTCCCTGCCCCACCAGGTGGCTCTGCCGTTGGGCCAAGTGGGCCAGGGTGGTGTTGCTGAGCACGTTTTTAATGGACTCTTCGACCGACTTCCATACTTCCTGTTGGGCGCAGCAGTCGGCGAATATGCAGTCACTGGGGTAGGTGAAACAGTCCAGCGGGGAACTGTTGCCTTCGAGGGTGGTCATCACCATGCTGAGATTGATTTCCGAGGGATCCAAGGCCAGGATATGACCTCCCTGGGGACCGCGCCTGCTGCGCACGAAGCCGAACTTGTTGAGGGTGGTCATCAGTTGTTCCAGGTAGGCTTCGGGAATACCCTGTTTGTAGGCAATCTCCGCAGTCTGTAGCTGACCCTCGCCATAGTTCATCGCCAACTCGACCAAGGCCCGCACCCCATAGTCGACCTTCATGGGTATTTTCATGATGTCCACCTCCGAGGGGCTACAACGCCTGAATTATAGCACCATCCAGAGGCCATTACCAACCACGCAGACTTGAACGCAGGGCAATCGCATACTAACAACAGGCTTACCGTCGCTCCGCCGAAAAGGCAGCCCCGTTGCAGAACCGGGGCGTTACCCATACCTGGCGAACGTCCCAACAGTCGATGGTACTGTTGAATCGGGGGGCTGGATTCCCGCCTTCGCGGGAATGACGGGTCACTTGCTATCAAGTAGGCAATCGCCCTGGCCTGGAACGCGAGGCATCCCCGAAGTCCCGCCGTCGGGTGGGTGGAGGCTAGCTCTTCTCGCATGAAGAAGCGAGACAGGATGGGACAGCCCTGCTCGCGGTGGCCTCCCTTGGAGCCGACCGGCTTAGGGCTCCGTCTCTTCCTTGCTGGGCCGGGTAACGCAAGTACCACCTCAACCACATCTCTAGTTGGTATGAAAGTCCCCAAGAGTCAATTGTGAAGGTGGTGATGAGCTAATAACCTGAGCAACGGGGAAGATGGCGGGCCAATGGAGTACAATAGGCCCTCACCCGGTCCTTTGCTACTAACGGAGGAGGCGTCCTTCTGGTGCGATTCGGTCCGCATCAAGACAATCCTGTACTGGCCGTCCTCAGGGACGGCTCCTTCCGTACTATCTGGTACGTGGGAGGCTTGGCCGAAGTCTCCCGGCGTCTGGAAATGCTGGTCCTGAGCTGGCTGGTGTTGCAGACCACGGACTCGCCCTTCCAACTGGGCCTGGTGCTGGTGTTCAATAACCTGCCGCGTCCCCTTTTCTCCCTCTTCGCCGGACTGGTGGCCGACCGTTTCAGCCGCCGCCGCATCCTCTTTGCCGCCCAGGGAGTGAATACCCTTCTGGCCGTGGTGATTCTGGCCCTCATCTGGCAGGACCAACTAGCCACCTGGCACATTTTCTTGGCCGTATTCCTTCAGGGAATCACCAAGTCCCTGGAAGACCCCTCCAGGCGCACCGCCATCCTGGATATAGTTGGCGAGGGCCGGCTGGTCAACGCCCTCTCCCTGGATACCATGAGCAACACCATGGGGAAAATGATTGGCCCCCTGCTCGGAGGGGTTTTAATCGACGTTACGGGGTACTCGGGAGCATACGTAGTTACGATCGTCATCCACCTGCTGGCCTTGGGCTTTCTGACCCGGGTTAGAATTCCCCAGAGCCGACAGTATGGGGGCCAGGCCGAAGCGGTATGGCGCAGCCTGGGCAGCAGTCTGCGCTACGCATTGCATTCCCCAATACTGCTGGGAATGCTCTACATCACCATAGTAATGAACGCGTTAGCCTTCCCGGTGCAGCAGTTCATCCCGGCAGTGGGGCGGGACAATTTGGGTGTTGGGGCGACCCTGGTGGGCCTGCTGGTGGCGGCGGAAGGCATCGGTCAACTGGCGGGCGCTGCCCTGATGGCCCTGAGCCGCGACCTGCGACGGCACGGAAGGGTGTTTACCCTCGGCTCCTTCATGGTGCTGGTAATGGTCATCCTGTTCGTTTGGTCACCCTGGTACGCGCTGTCCTTTGGCTTGTTGATTGCCGGCGGCATTGGGCAGGCCGGCTTCGGCACTATGCAAAGCGCCATCACCATGTTGGAAGCCCCCCGGGAAATGCGGGGGCGGATGATGGGCCTGCTGAGCGTGTGCATCGGCGTCGGCACCCCCCTGGGAACGCTGGAGATTGGCGCGATGGCGGCGCTTTTCAGCACCCAGTGGGCCCTCTCGGTCAACGCCTTCGTCGGAGTGATTCTGCTCATTCCGGCGGTCTTTTTCACCCCGCTGGTGTGGCGACCGTCAGCGGGGACTGTGCCCGAACCGGCGGCCTGATAGTAACTTCGCCCATGACGTTCCCTGGTCCCGTCTCCAGCCGTTTGGCACTCCGGGTTTATCGGTTGTCACTCCGAGCGGGGCGAAGGGTCTAAAGTCCCGACCAGCATGGCCCCCACTCCTGGATTCCGGGCAGCGCCGGAATGACCGTAAGGAGTAGCCGAGCGCCCAGAAGGGTGGGCTAGCCTCCACCTGGACGATCGAAAGCCCCCGCCCCCGCAGCGTTCCTCCTTGTCCCGTTCCGGCTTAGCGGTTATATTCTGGTGGGGAATATTGCGCCATTGGCGGGATATTGCCAGTCGGGGAGCACCAGGAGGTAGGCATGGCACGGGTCGTAGACTGGTCCGGAAGGATGCGGGAGATGGTGGAGTTCGTGGGCCTAGACCGGGAAGGGTTCGACCTGGTGCAGGCAAGCGCGCCCATCCTGGTAGAGCACGCCGAGGAGCTGACCTCCGCCATTTACGACCACTTCCTAAAATTTCCCAGGACGGCCCAGTTTTTCTTAACCGAAGAAGGAGAGGTGGACCAGCACCGTATTGAACGCCGCAAGCATACCCTGGTCCGCTGGCTGAGCAACACCCTCAAGTTTGAGACCGACGGGGACTTTCCGGTGTTCCTGCTGGCGATAGGAATAGTCCACAGCCATCCCCCCACTCACCGGGCCCACCTGGGTTCCGTGCCCAGCCGATTTATGATTGGCACCATGTCCTTTGCCCAGACCGCCATCGCCGAGTTGCTATGGCAGGAAATGGACGACCCGGAAAAAGCCATGCGCGCTTCCGCCGCCTGGAACAAGCTGCTGATGGTGCAATTGGACCTACTCTTGGCGGGCTATGTCACCGACGTTCCCATGGCTCCGCCTGCGGTAACGGCATTGCCGGAGCATACGTAGACCACACTAACGCCGGGCGCAGTCCCAGGGGCTGCCCCAAGTTGTAGAGGAGGAGAGTTTATGACCAAGGTACTGGTAATCCAGGGAGCCGGAATGAATATGCGGGGAAAGTCCCAGGTGGAGATTTTTGGCCCCACAACCCTGGAGCAGATGAATGAGCAGATTAAAGGCTATGCCGAGGGCCTGGGTGTTGACGTAGAGATATTCCACTCCAACATCGAAGGCGAAGTGGTCAACGCCCTGTACGACGCCCACGAGCGAAATATCGACGCGGCGCTGATTAATCCGGCGGGCTATACCACCGGCGCCGGCCCCCTGCGCTCGGCCATAACCCAGATAGGCTTTCCGGTAATTGAAGTCCACGCCTCCAACCCCACTTCCCGGGGCACGGTCTCCAATGTGTTGCCCGCATGCAAGGGGTCGGTCTACGGGTTCGGAATATACGGCTATTACCTGGCCCTGGAGGCCGTGAAGCACATGGCCGAGTCATAAACCACCCGCTGGCCCAGCCTCCGGGGCTGGCGCGGCCTCTCAGCAGTCTGGCTTTCCAGGATAGTTGGGCCCCGCAATATTCCCCAGGACGCAGCCGCTAGGGCCAGATTAACCTACAGTGGGGTAGGCGGAAAAACCCTCGCTTACTCGCAGCGCAGGCAGCGTACTTCCTTGAACACGGTATCGTGGACATCGTGGTTGGTCATCAGATAGTCGATGATAATGCGGAGAACCTTGCTGTCGTCGGCTATCTCATATTTTTCTTTGGCTCCCTGAACGAAGGCCATGTGGTCGGCGTTAAGGTCAACTTGGTAGCTCTCTTTAATCCCTGCCATGCAATTCCTCCCTGATGCCTTGCTGCCCCGTGGGGCGACGTTCTTGTTAGTTTACTGTCCCCAATTGGTTGTGGGCCTCCCCACTCCCATGTATCAGGGTAAGTATGCCCGTCAAGGATAGCGTATTCCCCGATGAGGATTCAACGAGCGACGGCAAAGGGTTCCTCCGGCTTTTGGGCAGATACCCGCATCTCCTTGAAAGCGCATTCGGCTGGCTTTCGGTGCTTTTGCCTTCATTTGAGTTTATAATGGCCCCAGTTCCACTCGTTGGCCCATGAGAGTGGAACCCATACGGAGGAAGAAGTTATGAGTAGAGTACCGCCAGCCAGCAGGGAGAGCGTCCCAGCAAGCCAACAGGCTACTTTCGACGAGATTGTTCAGGAACGGGGCGGCCCGGTGGTCAGCGGCCCGGTATCGGTCCTTCTGAATAGTCCGGAAATGGCCAAGCGGGCCAGCCACCTATCGGGCTACCTGCGCCAGGAGTCAACGCTGTCCGCAAAGATTCAGGAGTTGGCAATGCTCGTCACTGCCCGCGAGTTGGACTGCCAGTACATCTGGAACGCCCATGCCGCCTCGGGCCGACGCGCCGGTCTCAGCGACGCCTTGGTAGACGCCCTACGCGACAATGGGAACCTGCCCTCCGCAGCCGCCGACGAGGCCGCGGTACTGAACTTGGGGCACGAGTTCTTTAGCACCCACAAGGTCAGCGAGGGGACTTTCCAGGCGGCCCTGCAACAATTCGGCGCCCAGGGGCTAACCGAGTTGTCTTCGCTGATGGGGTACTACGGACTGTTGGCCTTCAACGCCAACACTTTTGACATCGACCTGCCGTCCGAGAGGACGGAAACAGTCTTGCCCGTCTAGCGGCGATCCTGGGGTTACGGTGACCCTTCCGGATTACTCTATGGAGTTCTACCGGCTATACGCCAAACAATACGCCCTCGTGGCCCACGAGTGGCGGCAGTCGGTCTACGTCCGAAGCTCCCATCCGGGCCTGCAAAACGACTGGGACGCCTTGGAACGGCTGAAGGAGTTGTCCCCGGGCCGGGATGGGCTGGACGCCGGTTGCGGCGCCGGGGCCAGAGATGTCCACCACCTTTGGCGTCAGGGGTACAACGTGGTCGGGTTGGACGCCGTCGAAGAGAACATCCAAGTAGCTCGCGGGATGCACCCGGAGATTGCCGACCGGGTCTTTGTCGCCAGCCTGGCGGAGGCATTGCCTTTCGAGAACTCCACCTTCGACTTGGTGATGTGCAACGCGGTAATCCAACACATTGAAGCCGAGACAGTCCGCCGCGTTACCCTGCCCGAATTGGCCCGGGTTCTTCGACCCGGCGGCGTTCTGCAGCTCATGTTCAAACACGGCAACGGCCTCTTGACGATCTTTGACCGGGACTACGGGTTGGAACGCAGCTTTCAACTCTACGACGAGGGCGACGTAGCGGACACCCTGGGCCGGTGCGGATTGGCCCTGTCGGAAGCGGAGACCCCCAGCCAACTGGGTGGGCTGCTTTATTTGACCGACGGCAAAGAAGTGGACCACTGCCTGGCGTTTTTTCGGAAGGAATCTCCGCATCCTTAAAATGGGTAATGCGCCACTACGTGGGGCTTTCAAAGGCTTCGACGCTCTGACGGCGCCAGGCCCGTTGGCTAAGAAACTGGTTGGTGCAGCAAGTTGGAGGTGACAGCATGGCTACAGACCCGGTGAATATTTTTGAATACGAGGAACTGGCAAAGCAGCGTATCGAGAAGGGCCACTACGATTTCATCGCGGGGGGCGCCACCGACGAGATAACCATCCGGCGCACCCGGGCAGTATTCGATTCCATAATGCTCAAGCCCCGCATGATGGTGGACATCAGCCAGCGGGACCTCAGCACCACTGTCCTGGGTCAGAAGATCGGGTTCCCAGTAATGTTGGACCCGGCAGGCAACCACAGCGCCGCCCACCCGGACGCTGAATTGGCTTCAGCCCGGGCTGCCGGGGCTGCGGGCACCCTGATGGTGTTGAGCTCTCACGCCTCGCGCACCCTGGAGGACGTGGCCGAGGTGGCTTCCGGCCCCCTGTGGTTCCAGCAATACTTCTTCAAGGACCGGGAACTAACCCTGGAGATGGCCGCTCGGGCCGAGGAGTCCGGGTACTCGGCCATCTGCATGACCCTGGACGCCAAGGTCAAGCCAAAGCGGGAGCGGAACATCCGAAACGACTACGTGGGCGGGGAATCCCCCAACTACGCCCAATTGGACCTGGGCACCCATACCTGGAAGTTTGGCGCGGATGCTCCGGCAGGCCCCAGCGACATTCGGGATCTGGCTTCCGTCTGGTCCGACTTGGACTGGCTGGTGAACAACATCCGCCTACCCGTGGTGGTCAAGGGAATTATGACGGCGCGGGATGGCGAACTGGCCGCCGAGAACGGGGCCAAGGGGGTCATCGTTTCCAACCACGGAGGCCGGTACTTGGACACCACCCTGGCGTCCGTGGAAGTGCTTCCCGAAGTGGTGGAGGCCGTGGATGGCCGGGCCGAAGTTTACCTGGACGGCGGCATCCGGCGGGGCACGGACATCTTCAAGGCGTTGGCCCTGGGAGCCAGGTCGGTCCTGATTGGGCGGCCCCTGTTCTGGGGGTTGGCTGTGGACGGCGAGGCCGGGGCTCTTGCCATCCTGGACATGCTTCGGGAGGAGTTGGACGCTACTATGGGCATGTGCGGACACAGCAGCCTGGGTACCATCGACAAAGAGAGTCTGGCTACTGTGTCGCCTCTGCTTGCCCTCTTTCCCCATCACGCCAACTACCGCTAATGTCTGAGGGTCTTGGAATTTTGACGCGGGACGGGGCTGCCGGCGCTTAACCTTTGCCTTGTTCCAGTTCCTTCACCCGCTGAAGAGCAGCATTGAAGGTGGCCGCAGACGCGGCCACCTTCAACTTGGTCCAACAACCTTAAACTCCGAGGCTTGGGGCCGTTCTCCTCTTTGGGAACGCCTCAACCAGCGATGTCCTCCTTGACTACTCCATCTTTCTTACGTCGGAAAAGGCCAGGAAGGCGTATATCGCCAGGACCAAGCTGAGCAGTCCCACACCGGCAACCACCAGGTTGGCCTTCCAAAACTCCGCCAGCAGGCCCAGGGTCATGCTGGCCAAGGGCGTCAGGCCGTGGTCCAAGTGGTAGATGGACATCACCCTCCCCCGCAGGGAGTCGGGAATGGTACTCTGCACCAAGGTGTTGTTGTTTATTTTGAAGACCAGCCGGAAGAATCCCAGGCCGAACATGGCTGCCAGGGATACCCATAGCCAGGTGGACAACCCCAACATAATGGCCGAACCGGACAGCAGCATTAGAGATACCAGCCCTATGGACCCCTGCCGGAAGGCGTTGCCCATCGAAGCAAAGGATATGGTGGCGATGATGCCGCCGATTCCCGTTGCCAGGACCAGGAAGCCGTACACCTCGGAGCCGTGTCCCAGAACATCGTCAGCAATGACCGGCATCAGGTGAATTATGGGCGCAATCAATATGTCTGAGATGCACACCACCAACAGCAGCCGGATTACTCGCTGCTCAGTAACCACGTAGCGGAATCCTTGCTTGAGGTTGGACAACACCGAGGCCCGCGCCGCCGTCATCTCCTCCCGGTAGGGCAGCGCGATGGGGAAGATGGCCAGGGCCATCAGCACGTAGAACACGCCTTCGATGTAGAAGTTGACCGCCGGACCCAACCAGGCGATTAGCACTCCCCCCAGTCCGGGGCCCACCACCCGGGCCACATTGCCGGAGATGGAGTTCAGCGCGATGGCGTTCCACAGGTCTTCACGGGGTACCGTATTGGCTACCATCGCCTGGCGCACCGGCTGCACCACGGAATGCAATATCCCGGTGATTACCGTGAACAGCATGGCGTAGAGGATGCCGACGTAGCCGACCACGTACCCCAGATGGACTCCCGTGGCGAATGCCAGCACCACCACCGCCAGGGAGGACTGGACTACCAACACCAACTTGCGGCGGTCTACCCGGTCGGCGAATACGCCGGCAAAGGGTCCGATGCCCAGAAAGGGCAGGGAACGCATCCCCGCGGTTACGCCAACCAGGAAGGGCGATGACGAGATTTCCCAGACTACCCAGGGGATGGTAATCTGCTGGAACCAACTGGCTGAAGCGTTACACAAGTTGCTTAACCACAGCAGCAGAAAGTCTCGATGGCGCAACGAAGTGAAGGTGGTAAACCGCACCCGGCGCCTTGGCCGAGCGGCAACCTGGGCGGTTTCGCCGGTCGCGCTGCTCCCTTGGGTTTCAGGGCTAGGCCCTCTTTGCTGCGGTGATGACGTTGCAGTTTCCTCCTGACTGCCTACTCATTGGTAGTTGGCTGGGCGGTGGCCGCCCGAAAGTGGCTAGCCGGACTGGGCGGCGTTGAGGAATGCCCGTCCCCCGTCCAGGAACACTCGGGCGGCGCTGGCGGAAACAATCACGTCGGCGGTCAGCTTCTTGCCGGCGGCGTGGACCCGGGCTGCTACTTCGGCCTCGAACTCCTTGACCCGAAGATGGTTGGGCTGCCCAGGCAGGCCCATGGACTGGGCGATGTCCTGGGAGCCGGAACTGTACAGGTCGATACCCTCCACCGAAAGAATATCGTCCAGGTTTTCCAGGACTTCCACGTCTTCCAGTTGGGCCATCACCAGAATCTGGGAGTTGGTGTGTTCCATGTATTCAGGCCCGGACGCCAGGTCTCCGTGGTAAGCGCCCCGACCCGACCCGAAGCTGCGCTTGCCCCTGGGCACATAGCGGCAGGCATCGGCCAATTGCTGGGCCCTCTGCCCCGTGGAAATGTGGGGGCCGGTAATCCCCATGATGCCCCGGTCCAGGAAGCGCAGAATGGTCGATGGGTCGATGTTAGGTACCCGGGCCATGGGGGTTAAGCCCGCCATATCCGCCACCCGGCAGAGGTCGTCGATGGTATCGGGGGTGAAGGGGCCATGCTCCGAGTCGAAGGAGACGTGGTCGAAACCCGCCATTCCTATCAGCTCCACCAGGGCCGTGGACGGAAAGGAAAGCCCACAACCGTAGGCTTTCTCCCCGGCCTGCATCCTTGCCACTACGTTATTGGTACGCATGATCCCCTCCAATTATTGGGACTGGTTGGTGGCCCACTACGGCCTGCTCCGCGAGCTACCGGCGTTCCACCAATTCAATCAGCACGTCGTCCGGTCCTTCGATGTAGGCCAGTCGCGTTCCGTTGCCAACGTCGGTCAACGGCAGGACTACGCGGATGCCGGCCTCCTGGAACCGCGCCATCTCCATGTCCAAGTCGGCCACGTTGAAGCCAAAGTGCTCCAGACCCAGGCGGTTCAACTCGGCAACCGACCGCTTGTCGGAGGACCCTTCCGGCTTGGAAGAGATGTTCAACCGCACCGGGCCGTCCACCTCCATACCAATGGTGATGGTGCCGGGCATGACCTCTCGCTCGGAAATTTTCTTGGCCTCGAAGTATTTCTCGTACCAGGCCGCCGAGGCCTGGGGGTCGGCGGAACGGATGTGTACGTGGTTTATGGCGTAAGGCATTTTACCCTCCTTGCAGGTGGATGGCTGTTTTGGGTGTAGCTAGAACAATCTGGATACCCGCAGCGGCATTTGGCTACTGCTGGCTCAGGCGCTGCTCTACGAGGCGACAATTTCCGCAAAGGATGGCTCCGGCATACCCTCCTGCCAGGTGGGATCGCGCAATTCCAGCCGGTTGCCGCTGGGGTCGAAGAAATACAGTTCCCGCCCGGTGAAGAAGCCCCGACCACGGTAGACCAGTTGGTCGATGGTCATGCCCCTTTCGTCGAAAATCTTGCAAGCCTGCACAAAGGTGTCGGGGTTCACCGTGAAGGAATGGTGGGCTCGTTGGTCTTTGCGGAACACGTTGTCCGCCGGGTCGTCAAGCTGGCAGAGCAGGATGTTGTGGTCACCCACGTTAAAACAAGACATGACCGAGTTTCCCAGGCGGCCCATGGGGGTCAGGCCCAGCAAGTCGCCGTAAAAAGCCTCGGACTCCTCCAGGTTGTTTACGGGAATCGACCAGTGCGTCACCCCTTCGATGGTCAGTAGTCCCATATCAATCTCCTTTTCTTCCTAGTGTTCAGCCAATGTTACCACGTACAACGGTAAGCCAAAAGGGTGGGCGACCTATGCCGGGCTCCGGGTTCATGCTAGGGCCGGATTCACCAATACCCCCGGGAAATCCTGCCGACAGCTCCGAAATTATTGCTTCTTTACTCAAGGTTCCCGCCAGTTGGGCGCGGTGAAGGTACTGGTTTGCCCCTGGGTTTTACATAACTTATAATGGGCCGGCGCGAGCCGGCAAAGGGACTCGATTGCCAATCGGCGCGGCCACAGAACTTTGTTGGGATAACCGAAGATAAGGAAGACCATAGATAGAATGTTGAGGTGCCATTATGCCATTCGGAGGCAATGACTGGCTGGACCTGGCTCCCGAACCCACCCTGGAACCGGACCTACCCATCTGCGATCCCCATCACCACTTCTGGGATATGCGCGCCGAGCGAGTTCCCTACCAGCGGTACCTGCTCCATGAACTGGCTGCCGACATTACCAGCGGTCACAACGTCCGCTCGACGGTGTTCATCGAGGCCAGGTCGATGTACCGGGCCGACGGCCCCGAGGAGATGCGGCCCGTGGGTGAGGTGGAGTTCGTGCAGGGGCTGGCGGCGGCCAGCGCCACCGGAGTCTACGGCCCGGGCCGGGCCGCGGCGGCCATCGTGGGGCACGCCAACCTCAACCTGGGCGAAGGTGTGGCCCCGGTGTTGGAGGCCCTGCAGACGGCCAGCCCCAACCGCTTCCGAGGCATTCGCCACTCGGTTACCTGGGACCCCCATACAGAAGTGGAAAACACCGCTGCCCACAACTCCCCAGGCCAGTTGGCCGGCGATAACTTCCGGGCCGGAGCGCGGGTCCTCGCCAATATGGGGCTGTCCCTGGAGGGTTGGCTGTACTTCCCCCAGCTTCCCGAGTTGGCCGATTTCGCCAAGGCGGTGCCGGACTTGACCATCATCCTCAACCACATCGGCGGGCTGATGCGCGTCGGCCCCTATGCCAACCGGAATGAAGAAGTAATAGCAACCTGGCGCAGCGGAATCGCCGCCGTTGCCGAATGCCCCAACGTGACCATCAAGCTGGGCGGCGTCGGGATGCCCCGCACCGGCTTCGATTGGCACGCCAGGGACACACCGGCAAGCTCCGAGGACCTGGCCGAATCCATGGCCCCCTTGATGAACTACTGCATCGAGCAATTTGGCCCGGAACGCAGCATGTTTGAGAGCAATTTCCCGGTGGACAAAGTGTCCTATTCCTATAACGTGATGTACAACGCCTTCAAGCGGCTGTCCCAGGGATACTCAGCCTCCGAGCGGGCGGCCATGTTCCACGACACGGCGGTGAGGGTGTACCGAATAGACTAGCCTGACTTCTCCGGCGCAACTGGAGGGCAACGCTTTGGCGCGCTGGCGTGAGACTTGGCGGCCGGGGGTTGCCCGTGGAGCGGGGCGAATCGCCCTTGGGGGAGTAGTCGGAAGGGGGTGGAGGGGATTTGCACAAAAAGGGCAATTTTTGGCCGACTTTTTGTGCAGGCCAAGGACTTTTTGTGCAAAACTGCTGCTATCTGGTTGGCCAATCACCGCCTCTCCCCGGCAAGTTCCTGCTGTGGCTCGCCGCAAAACTCGGTTATTCCCGAGGCCCCCGGCGCCGTCTCTAACTCGACTTCCAGAACGTACCGCGCAAAGGTCTGGGCTTACCTGAACGGCTTTCGGTGCTATCATGCTTCTTACAGTTTGGTAAAGGGAGTAAAGATGATCGGAAATCAGAGTCGTTTGGTTGGATTCGTGTCGGTGTTGGTCTTGCTCGGGGCGATGGCCTTGGCCTGTCAGGGTGAACTCGACCCCTTTAAGTACACTCGGGAGTTCGTCGCCGAGGCTATCGCCATGTACGACGCCGAGGGACCCGAGGCGACTTTCGCCTATTACAACTCTCAGGAGAGCGTGGATGGTGAGTGGTACGTCTACATCATCGGCCGGGACTACCGGTATCTTGCCCAGCCCACGCGCCCTGAACTGCTGGGGACGGACATCAAGGATAGCGTCACTCCCGATGGGCAGCGGTTGGGACAGGCGATAATCTCGGCGACGGAGCAGGGCCGGTTCCTCGACAAGTACGATTGGCCGAACCCGGAGACCGGCCGGGTTGAGCCTAAGTACGGTTGGGTTGTCCGGCATGACGGATTGTTCTTCGGCTCAGGGTGGCACGAGTAGAAGCTAAGCTGGCGCAGGTCGCCCGGTCCTTGACTTTTCCGCCCCGTTTGTGGCGTCCATCCTGGTTTGATGGTGTCGTACATTCATCCTTTGAATCGGTAATGGCGTATTAGCATCTTCCACTGAACGTCTGTACGTCCAGAAGGCGGGGATTTTGTTCCCCGCCTTCTCCTTTTTCAGTACGGATATAGTCGATACCTGTTCTGAATCCGATTCATCACTTTCCATCACGGACTAACGCAAGCGGAGGTATTAACCCCATCAGCCATAAGCAAACGAAACCGTCTCCACTACGCTTTTTATTATGGATGCGTGGTGGAATGTAACGCACTAACCCAACTCCGGCTCTTCCCAGGGTCAGCCTCAGCGGCAGCCACAATCTCCGATATGTATGCAATTATCACGACTTTTTGTGCAGAAGCTACCTTTTGTGCAAAGCCGGGGTGCAGGTGTGGCTAGGGCGGCCAGGTGAGTTGCCGGAAACCTCCCTCCACGGTCGGCAGGGCCTACTGTCCTGCGGAAGCGGCGATTTCCTGGGCGAAAGCCAGCAGCAATTCATCGTCGCCGCGGCCACCAATTAGGGAAAGGCCAATGGGCAGCCCGTCAACCTCCGCCAGCGGGAGATTTATCTGGGGGCTGCCGGTAATTCCGGCGATGGAGGTCAGGGCGCTGTTCCTGGGCCGGAGTGCCCCCCGGGTCGAGAGCCGTTCCCGCACCGGCGGGGCTGGGGTAGCGGTTGTTGGCAAAGCTATAATAGTCCCCTCGGCCAGGACTTCGGCCATGCGGGCCAAGATACCCTCCCGGGCGGTCTGGGCCGCCGCAACCTGGTCGTCGGAGATATTCCTGGCGATGGCGTAGCGCTCCCCCACTTCAAAGCTAAGCCGGGGATTGGTCCGGTCCAGCCAGTCCCGGGCAGTCTCCCAGGCCTCGCGTCCCTGTAGCGTTTGCTGTTGGTTGGACCACTCGAACAAGCTGGTGGGGGACAACCTTTCCGAGCTGGAACTGCCTACCAGGCTGGTTACCACCTCTACGTAGGGTTGCAGTGAAGCGGCGACCACAGCGTCGGCGATTTCAAAAGCGTCCTGGGCGATGATGACGTGGCGCGGGGTGGCCGAGGATATTTCACCCTGAAGCAACACTGACCCCACCCGGGCAAAGGTGGCCGCGTCCCTGGCGAACCACCCGATGGTATCGAAGCTGGGCGCTTGCAGCAGAATCCCGTCCAGGGGGATTCTGCCGTGGGTGGGGCGCAGTCCGTACAGGCCGCAGAAGCTGGAAGGCACCCTTACCGAGCCGCCGGTATCGGAACCCAGGGCAAAGTCAACCAGACCTCCGGCAACAGCCGCTGCCGACCCGCTGGAAGATCCTCCGGGCACTCGCCCCGGCGCCCGGGGATTGGTAGGTGTTCCGTAGTGGGCGTTTTCTCCGAAGATGCCCCGGGTCAATTCGTCGGTGATGGTTTTGCCCACCAGGGCGGCCCCGGCCTCCGACAACGCCTGGACTGCCCAGGCGGTCTTTTCCGCGGGTGAGTGGGTAGACTTCCAGTCGGGGTTGCCGCCTCCGGTGACGTATCCCGCCACATCGAATATATCCTTGGCGGCGAAGGACAGGTCGGAAAGCGGCTGGCCGGGCCGGCCCAGTAAATGGGCCTCCGTGTCCTGGCAAAAGGCGTTAAATGGATCGTTTAACGGGATAGCTCTGGCACCTCAACAGGGTGTGGCGGCCCATTGCAGCGACAACTGGGGAAGGCGGGCGCGCCCGAATTACGCTAAAGAACCGCCTTAGAGCCTGGGGCGCTCCATGAAGACGGTAACACCCATCTCCAGGTATTTTTCCCGCTGGTCCGGCGTCCCGTTGCGGAAGCTCACCTTAACGTCGGTGCCTTCCAACTGCTGGAGTACGTGGCGAAGGCAGTCGTCCACGGTCTGCAAAGGGTGTTGCGGGTGGGCTTCTATATCGAAGCTCAGGTCGGCCGGGCCCCAGGTCAGGCAGTCCACCCCGGGCTTGGCCAGTTGCCTGGCGTTGGTGACGCCGCGCAGGGTCTCCATTTGCAGGCACAGAATCCCGTTGCTGTTCCACCAATCGGCGTATTCGAGCCGGTCATCGCGTCCGCGGACGCCGAAACGGACCGCCCCACCCCAACTTCGCTTGCCAACCTGGGGATAGTAGAAGTTGTTGACCGCCTCGTCCACGATGGCTTCATCCTCAACCAGCGGGACTTCAATGGCCGCCGGCCCCAGATCCAATATGTTGCCGATCAAATAAGCGTTTCGAGTATTCTTGATTCTGAACTGGACCGGCATCCCCAAGTCTTCAGCCAGCACGCAGTATGCAGCCAGCTTTTCCTCGTTGTAGGGGCTGTGCTGGCTGTCCAGGGTTATGAAATCGTAGGAGTCCTTGCCAAGAATGTCTTCCACTTGACTTCGAGTGGCGTCCAAAGGGACCGACACTCCTATGGCCGTTTCCCCTCGCTTTATCCGTTGTTTCAGTGATTCTTGGTCCGTCATTTTGGACCTCCTGTCGTACTTGGGCCGAAAATCTGCCTGGGGGCTTCCGAGCTTTTGCTTCTGGGCTGATAGCCGAAACGCTTATGTTCCAATCCACCCGGACTCGGTAATATCGATTACCTGGTCATCGGGGCCCCGGTACTTCAACTCATAGTAGGCCCGGGCGTTGGAATCGGTGGGGTGAATCATGTCGATTCTCTGATTGGTGGCCTGCGCCCCTGCGTCTTCCAATTTCCGCTGCATCTCTTCCAGGTCGTCCACCATGAAGCCCAGGTGGTCAATGCCCGAGTAGCCTGCGGCGTCCCTGGGGCTGCCCCCGACTTCTTCCTCGTTGGCCTTGAGTATTGCCAGGTTTATGTACCCGTCGGACAGGTAATACCCGGAGCGGGCCAAGCCCACCTCTTCCAGGCCGAACACCTCTTTATAAAAGGCGGCTGTCTTGGCCGGGTCCGTAGTGCGTATGGCTATATGTTTTATCCGCGCCATGGTTGACACCCCCAATGATTTCTTGTCGAAGCTCCCGCCCTACTCTCCGGGGACTTTAGCTGAAGCTGGACCGGCGGGCCTCCATATTGCAGTGAATATCCAGCAGAACGGTGCGCCCGTCGGCGTTGAGTTGGCGGGCCTGTTGCAGGGCTGGCCCAATCTCCGCAGGCTGGGTAACGGTGATACCCACCGCGCCCATTCCCTCAGCTATCTTGGCATAGTCGCCCGTCATGTGAGTGGTGCCGAAAAGTTCGCTGGCGGTGGGGTAGCCTCCCGGATAGGTGGCCATGCCGCCATTATTCAGCACGATGGTGGTGATGGGGGCGTTGGCCCGCACCGAAGTTTCGATGTCCAGACCCGACATACCAAATGCGCCGTCGCCCATGTAATTGAGGCAGAACTTGTCGGGATTGGCCAGCTTGGCCCCAATCATCAAAGGTATGCCATAGCCCAGGTGGGTGGTCTTACCCCAACCGATGTAGCTGTGAGGAACGCTGGAACGGTAGAAGGGCATTATGGTGTCCCTGGGAGCGCCAGCGTCGTGGGTGACGATGCTGTTGGCCTTATCCAAGCCCCGTTCCAGTTCGCCGATGATTCGGTAGGAAACGATGGGGACTTCGTCGGAGTTGAGGGCGGGGGTCCACTCGGCCATCCACTGCCGGTAGAGCTCGGCTATCTCGTTGGCGACGCCGGTTTTTCCCTGGCGGCCTTTCTCGCCAATCTGCGCCTTGACCTCTTCAATCATGCCCTGGAGGGTCATCTTGGCGTCGCCGGGCAGCCCCACGTCAACGGAGTAGTCTTTGTTAATGTCCTCCACACTCTCCACGCTATGGATAATCACCTTCCCGTCGGGTATGGGTTGTCCGTAGCTGGTCCGGGTCATGCTGGAGCCGATGCCGAAGAGGACGTCCGACTCCTGAAGCCATTTGCGCGCTGGCAAGGTGGTCGCGCTGCTTCCCGAACCCAGGGAAAGGGGGTGGTGTTCGTCAAAGGAGGACTTTCCCGGCATGGTGCTGTACACCGGAATATCGGTAAGCTCCGCCAGTTCCCGCAGCTCTTCGGTAGCCCCGGAGAACAGCACGCCCATCCCGGACCAGATGACCGGCTTCTTGGCGTTCAGCAACAGGGATACGGCGTCTTTGATGTCGCTGGAAGCCGGTGATTGCAGCGCCCGCCTGGGGGGATGGTAGTCCAGGGCGGATTCGGGGATTTCCTGGGTCCCGATGTCGGCGGGTATCTCCACGATGACCGGACCGGGCCGCCCGTTGCGCAGGGCATGGAAGGCCCGCCGCATGGTGCTGGCTACCTGGCTGGGCTGGACAATGACCTCGGCGAGCTTGGAAACCGTCTGGTAGGTGCGGGAGGGCGAGAAGTTGGGGCGTACCGCGTACTGGCCCATTGCCGGGCCGCCGGGCAGGTACAGGATGGGCACGTTGTCGCTGAAAGCCTGGGCGAGGCCGCCCATTGAATTCTCCGAGCCCGGACCGCCCTGGGTGATGATGACGCCGAACTTCTTCCGATCGTGCATGCGGCTGTACCCGTCCGCCGCCATGAGGGCGCCCCGCTCCTGTCGGAACATTATGGTGCGGATGCCCTCCTTGGCTACTTCCTCAATCAGTTGATTGGAAGGAAAGCAGGAGATCCACTCCACGCCTTCAATCTTCAGGATCCGGGCCACCGCCTGCATTACATTCATCTGCACTCCTCCGCTGAAATGATCAATTCTCGTTGTCCTGGTAAGTTTCGGGATAGCTGAAATTGCCCAACCGTCGATAGCTGGTAGTTTAGGAGCATTGGTATTGGTTGTCAAAATGGATGGCAAGTCAGGGTCTTACCAAAGTCCTTGCCCGAAAATATTCCCGTTCACCCTGAACGGATTCCTCCGGACAACCAAAAGACCCTGGGGGCAAGCGGCCTGGCAGGACCGAGGGCCTAATATTTCCCGACCGGGGCGAGTAGGAGAATAGAGCTTAGGTGACAGACCCAATGGTCGGCGCTCCCCGGAAGGCGGGCAGGACTTCCTCGATGCAACGATGTAGTTGCCCCCTCAAATCAGGAGATACAAAGCGCATCACCGGCATGGTGCATCCCGCGTCGATGTAACTCTGGAGCTTCTCGATGACCTCTCCCGGAGGGCCGCAGGCCAACCAGACCTCCGCCCGCTCCGGGGAGATGGCCCCAGCGCCGTAGTACTCGGTTAGGAAGGTCTCCGCTTCCCGGTAGGCGACCTCCCGGTCGTCGTTGATATTTACATAAAGGTGAAGGCAGGACTCCAGCTTGGAAGGGTCCCGTCCGTACTCGGCGGCGTACTCGCGAATGCGGTCGAAGCGTTCCCGGAAAGTTTCCACCGGCGTGCCGTCGGTCTGCCAACCATCCCCCAGCCGGGCCACCCGGCGCAGGATGCTGGTAACGGTGGCGTCATCGGCCTGCCCGGGCTTGGGGTTGGCGGCGATGTAGATGGGCACCGGCTGTTGGACCGGCTTGGGCAGTAAGTCAACATCCGAGAATTGGTAGTACCTTCCCTGGTGGGACACCTCATTTTCGGTCCACAGTCGCCGCAAAATGCGGATTCCTTCTACCACTCTGCCGACCCGCTCCCGTGACTGGACTCCCAGGGCTTCCAGTTCGGTGGCAAATTGAGTTCCGAAGTAGGCGGAGCCGCCGTTACACACGGCCAGTATGGTGCGCCCCTGGGAAAGCAGGTCCAGGCTGGCCCACTGGATGGCCAGCAGAATGGGTTGCCTCAGAGGAAAGCTGGCCATACAAATGGTGCCCAGCTTCACCTCTCGGGTATGGGCGGCGATGGCCGAAAGGGTTACGACGGACTCCACCCGGGGTTTGGAAAGAAGGTTATCCCCAACCCAGACCCCGTGGAAGTAGCCCGAGGCCTCGGCAGTCCGGGCGGCTTCTATCAGGTCATCCATAGTCGTCCAGCCAAACAGCACTGCCCGGTTTGAGAGACTTATTCCGAACTTGGCCTGCATGGAGTGTTGCACGCTTTCCCTCTATTGCTGTTGATAGATATAGCGGGCTTATGGTAGGACCTGGGACCGGACTCTTGTAGCTGGGGTTGGGGCAAGCTGATTGGCCGAGCTAGCAGGACGATTGCAAAGTCTTCTCCTATAACTAAATCGTCGGTGTCGTCGCGGCCCATCCCGTCATTCCCGCGCCAGCGGGAATCTAGCGGGCCTTGGGAAATACCAGCGTGCCCCTGGACGGTCTCTGGATTCCGGCCTCCGCCGGAATGACGGGGGTTGCGCTGCCTGACTTTGCAATCGTCCTGCCGTTCGACGGGCATGGATCCCGGCCCGGTCCTATAGCTGGGGCCTGTTGTTAGCCAGAGAGACGGCAATCTTGTTTCAAATATGCGATTACCCTGCCTTGGCCCGATAGTAAGTTGTGGAATCTGCCTGAAGGTGGTAGACTGTGTACATACTGGCACAATGGCGTCTAATTTTAAGGAACTTCCATCAAGGTAGCCAATCCAAAGGAGGACCTAAAAGCCCGGTAGGTCATTGCAATTTATGATGGCCCATCGGTCCCTCTATTGATTCTGATAACTAAATCCACCGCCGTGAGTTGCGTCTTATGACCGTCGTTGACGACGTAAAGGCTCGTCTCGATATTCTAGAACTGGTTTCTGGCTACGTCGCCCTGCAGCGGTCGGGCAGCAGCTACAAGGCCAATTGCCCGTTCCACCAAGAAAGGACTCCTTCTTTTTACGTGTTCCCAGACCGCCAGACGTGGCGTTGCTTTGGCGCTTGCGCCACCGGAGGAGACCCCTTCACCTTTGTCATGCGGGCGGAGAATTTGGACTTTGGCGAAGCCCTGAGACGGCTGGCCCAACGAGTCGGCGTGACCCTTCCCAGCAGGGAGCGCCGGCAGGAGCAACAAGCCGGGCTGCAAATTAACGAAGCGGCGCGGCAGTATTTCCAACAAAGGTTGGCTTCAGCCCAGGGGGCGGGGACGCGGGGCTACCTGTCCCAGCGGAGTATATCCAGGGAGTCCATAGAACGCTTCGAGTTGGGTCTCAGCCCGCCCGACGGCCAGTCATTGGGGCAGCACCTGGTCCGAGAAGGCTATACCCTGGACCAGGCGGCCCAGGCCGGGCTGGTCCGATTGGGCGAGGGCGGACGGCACCAGGACCTGTTCCGGGGTCGGCTTATCATTCCCATCCGCGACAGCCAGGGTGAATTGGTGGGCTTCGGCAGCCGGGCCCTGGACGATTCCGTCCCAAAGTACCTGAATTCACCTCGCACCGCTTTGTTTGACAAGGGGCGCATCCTATATGCCCTGCACTTGGCGAAAGAGGCCGTGCGCCAGAAGGGTATGGTGATTGTCGAAGGGTACATGGACGCGATCATGGCCCACCAGCACGGGTTCGACAACGTGGTGGCGTCCATGGGGACGGCCCTAACCGAGCAGCAGGTAAGCCAGGTGCTTCGGCTGACTTCAGAAGTGACCATGTCCCTGGACCCGGATGTGGCGGGGCAACAGGCTACCCTCCGAAGTTTGGAATCTTCCTGGCAGGTCTTTCAGCGAAGGGAGTTGGGTAGGTCGCAAGGGACGACCCTGTTTCAAGCTCGACAGGCCGCGCAACTGAGGATTGCCGCCCTGCCTGACGGCCTCGACCCGGACGAAGTAATCCGCCGGTCGCCGCAAGAGTGGGAGCGCTTGGTCCAACAGGGACTGCCCCTGATGGACTACCTGTTCACCGCCCTGTCCGGTCAGATTGACCTGAGCGGGCCCCAGGGCAAGGCCAGAATTGTGGAATTGCTGTTCCCCCTGATCGCGGCGGTGCCCGAGCCTACCGAGCAGGACCGGTACTTCCAAAGGTTGGCGGAGCAACTGGACGTGCGCCCGGAAACGCTGTTGGCCAGCGTGGTGCGTCCCCGGGCCCGGGCCTTCCAGCCCCGAAGGGCGCGACCCGAGGCTGAGGCGAGGCCCGAGGTCGCCCAGTCGGCCTTCGCCCGTTTGGACCGGGACCCGGTGGAGGAGTATTGCCTGGCCCTGCTGGTCCAATACCCCGAACTCTGGCATGAAGCTACGGAACTGCGGGCCGACTACTTCCGGCGGCAGGAGAATCGCGCAATATTCGATCACCTGGCGGCGTCCTCTTCTGGAGAGGGAGCGCCGGCCTTTTCGGGCGCTGTACTGGAAACCATCGGGCCTGATTTGGAAGACCAGTTTAACCTCTTGCTCCAGAAGGAATTGCCACCCCTGGACCACGGTCGTCGGGTGGTTGCCGTTCAGGACGCCGTTCATCGTCTGGAAGAAAGAGCTTTGAGAGAACTGAAAATTGAGGAGGCAATGAAATTTTCTGAGGGTGCCTCGGGCTTAACTGAAGAGCCTTTCGCCGAGGTGCTCGACCTCAACCAAAAGATTAAGACCAACGAAGGCTCTCGGAATTGGTTAGCTAGAAACGCCGCGCTTGGCAGGTGAGTTATATGGTAAGACGAAGCAGCAGCCGGGAACTTGATGCAGAGGAGTTCATCGAAGAAAACGAAGAGAGAGACAGACCGGCCAACCTCCTTGGCATTCTCGGGGTGACCCGCGAAGAGGACAGCGATGTCCTCATCGAAGGTGGTAATGTTCCTCGGGCGCCCAGAAACGGAGAAGCCGGGACCGCCGAAGACCGATGGGATGTGCCCGGGACGGAAGAAAAGCCCGCCGGGACTACTGAGGAAGGGCCCCAGGACACGGACATCGAGGAGGGCGAGGAGCCCGAGTGGGAACCGGAAGCCGAGAGTATGGAAGTCCTGGATGACCCGGTGCGCATGTACCTGCGGGAAATCGGCCGGGTGCGCCTGCTCACGTCCAACGATGAACGGGTCTTGGCCCGCAAGTTGGAAGGTAAAAAGCACCTGGAAGGACTGGAAAAGGAGCTGTCCGAAGGGGATGGGCGACCGCCCAGGTCCTGGGAGAACACCTATGCCCTGCTACGTCGCCTGGAAAACTCGGTGCCCTTGATTGACGCCCTTGGGGAGTACATTCGATTGCCCAAGGACCTTACCCTATCCCAGGTGATTGAGGACCCCAAATTGAGGGTCGCCATTGACGCCGAGGTTTCGCCGGAGATGGTGGCCTACGTGGCCGATGCGTTGAATAAGGAGGAAACCGACGTATATCGAGAGGTGGTGCGCCTGTCCTTGGACAGTTGGATTCTTCCTTCAGAAGCCGTCGGTGTTCTTCAGGACCCCCCGATGACAGAATTGGGCGAAGTGTTGGACCTGCCCGGCTGCGGCGCTCAACTGTCACAGCTTGACAGTCTGTTTAGGGGTTCTTTCCGGCGGGTTAACGCGGAAGGCGACCGGGCCCAGTCACACCTCACCGAAGCCAACCTCCGCCTGGTGGTGAGTGTGGCCAAGAAATATATTGGCCGGGGTATGGCCCTGCTGGACATGATTCAAGAGGGCAACATCGGGCTGATAAGGGCCGTCGAAAAGTTCGATTACCGGAAGGGTTACAAGTTCAGCACCTACGCCACCTGGTGGATTCGCCAAGCCATAACCCGAGCCATTGCGGACCAAGCCAGGACCATCCGCATCCCCGTGCACATGGTTGAGACCATCAACAAACTGATGCGGCAGCACCGGCGGTTGCTCCAAGAATACGGTCGAGAACCAACCCCCGAGGAAATCGGCCTAGCCATGGAAATTGGCCCGGAAAAGGTCGAGGAAATCCTGAAGATTTCGCAGGAACCCGTGTCCCTGGAGACGCCCATCGGTGAGGAAGAGGACTCCCACCTGGGAGACTTCATCGAGGACCGCAATGCTCCCGCCCCGGCGGATGCCGCTTCCTTCCAACTCCTGAAGGAGCAGGTGGAGGAGGTGCTACATACCCTGACCGAGCGGGAAGCGCGGGTCTTGCAACTCCGATTTGGGTTGGAGGATGGGCGCAGCAGGACCTTGGAAGAGGTAGGCCGGGAGTTTGGCGTTACCCGTGAGAGGATTCGCCAAATTGAGGCCAAGGCGCTGCGCAAATTGCGTCATCCCACCCGCTCCCGAAAGTTGCGTGACTTCTTGGAGTAGCCGGACTCCGGTCCACGGAGCCCCGGTTGCCAGGGCAACAGGGCCGGGTATGAAGTTGTACCAAAACTGTCGTTAGGCGAGACACAACTAACTTGTAACTAACGAAAAGGCGATGATATACTCGGCCCCATTGATAGTTGGGAGGAAATTTTAGTGGAAGACTGGGCGATGCCGACATGCTTGAATTGCAATAAAGGACAATTAGTGCCGTTGTCGGACTACGGCGGTCAAGGCGCAGCGGTTCACTACAAGGCCTGGGTCTGTATCAATCCGACCTGTGGCTTCAATATTAAGATCCGTAATGGTGATATATACCTCAACGAGCCCATTACTCCGGGAGGAATGAACGCCCACCGGGTCAGGTAAACAATTGGGCTGGACCTAAGGTAGTAACCTCCCTGGCGCCGTGACTGCTCGACGGGTGGGGTGGCGGAGTGGGGACAAATCGAGTGAAGGCATGGTTGCGGAAGTCGCAGCCCTTTTTGGGGCGGCTGTGCCGCGAACAGGTGGGTGAAATGGAAGCAGGTTATGATTATACGCTTTCCCGTGGCCGGATACGGCGTAAGCTCTTAAGTCTCCCTGGCATAATCCTTCTCGTCGTTGGGTTACTTTTAATTACTGGTGGTGTGGCGTATTACGGTTACGCCAATAAGGCTCGGGCTGACCTCTACCAGGTGTCCGTTTCCCCTGCTTTCACCGGTCCCATTGCCCCGGAGCCTTTGGCCCGCCTCCCCGTTGCCCCCCAGCCCGCCTCCCCGGTAGCTGTCCTTCCCGGTATCTCCGGTTCTGCTGTTGATTCCCTGGGTTATGGCGGCGGCGCGTCTTTAGCATCGTCGTGGCCCGCGCCTTTGGCCCATTCTACAGAAAGCCGCGACTTCCTCGTAGAACTCCAGGACTTCACTCCCTTGGATGCAGCCCAAGCCCATCCGGTGGGTAGTCAACCGGGCGTAGCTCGTATAATCCTGCCGACCCTGGGAATTGATTCGGTAGTCGAAGAACTCGGCATATTGGGGCAAGGGGATAACCGGGTCTACGAAACGCCGGCGAATATCGTGGGGCATATTCCCGACTCGGCAAACGCGGGCGAGGCTGGCAGTTCCTGGTACTTCGGGCACTTGGAAAGTCCCATTTTGGGTCAAGGCTCGGTTTTCTACGAGTTACTTCAGGTACCGGAAATGCTGGGGCAGGGCCAGGAAGTGCACGTCATCACCGACAATGGCTCCCACCAGTATTTGTACCGGATTACCTCGACCGAGGTGGTGCATCAGGACGAATTAAGCCTGAAGGACGCCGGTATAGCCTCCATACACCTGGTGGCCTGTGTGCCGGCGTTGGTCTACGACCATCGCCTGATAGTGACTGGGGAGTTGGCCGGGTACAATTAAGGGGAAAGGGAATTCACACCGACCGGACTTTGTTGGGATTGGCTAATGCTGACCCACTGGTGGAGAGGCGCCTTTGCCGCTGACGCGGTCTATGCGGAGCTTGCGCAGGCGGCGTCCCAAGATCGATACTACCTCAATCCTCAAGTCTTCAGCCGCTACCACATCCCCCGCTTGAGGTATTTTGCCCAGGGTGCGGTACACGTAGCCGCCCACGGTGTCCACGTCTTGGTCGGGAATTCGCGTCCCGAATAACTCTTCCACTTCCTCGGTATTTAGGCGCGCGTCCACCATCACCGCCCCGTCCGGCAGATGCACCACCTCCGGCTCCGTGGTGCGGGAGAATTCGTCCTCAATCTCCCCGACGATTTCCTCCAACAGGTCCTCTATCGTAAGCAGCCCCTCTATCCCGCCGTATTCGTCGACCACAATGGCCATCTGAATGCCCTGTTCTTGCAGATCGTCCAGCAGTTCGTCCAAACGCTTCGTCTCGGGAATATAGTACGCTGGGCGTAGCAGACCCCGTAGAGATTCGTCCGGTTCCTGCCGGTACAGGGCCTGCATAATGTCCAGGGCGTGAACGATGCCAACTACCCGGTCAAGGGTCTCTTCGTAGACGGGCAGCCGGGTATGGCCGCTTTCGATGACCTGGCGGACGGCCTCTTTGACCGGAACGTTCACCTCCACCGCCGCCATGTCAAGACGGGGGACCATAATTTCCCGGGCGGTGGATTCATCCAATTGAAGGATGGAACCCACCATCTCCCGGTCCCGCCGGTCCAGCCCCTCCATGACTTCCTCGGGAATGGATGGCTCCTCCCTTTCCGAGGGGTTGCCTCCTGGCGAGTCGCTGTAGCCCCCATTGGCGGTACCAACGTTTCCCTCGCCAAGGCCGTACTCCAAAGGGTTAGTCAGAATGGTAGTTATGGGACTGGATACGCGTCGGGCTACATCAGGCCGGCGGACCGCTAAGAGGGATACGGCACGGTCAAAGCCCGTGAGCAGGACGAGAATAACTAAAGAGAGGAGGGCCGTGGTGCCTGGGCCCAAGGGCCGTAGGCTGAGGGTGAAGGCGACGCCCGCAATGGTCACGGCGATGATGCAGGCGTATTTTAGCGGCGGGAGGATGCGTTTAAAACGATGAAGGGGTCTTGCCTCCCGACTGAGGACGCCCCCGGTTTCACCCCAACGCTCTGCCAGGGTCAAAATGGAGAACAAAAACAGGAACGCCAAAAAAACTAAAGCTGCTGGTGTACTGTCAGTATCCAATGAACTAATGCCTCGTAGGCCCGGAGGCCCTGGCACCGCGGATGGTTGATGCACCGCAGAGGCTCAGTTTGACTTTCCCCTTCTATCCCTAGTTCTAGCTGGAACTCCTACTGCTAGTTTACCACGCGGTACGTCGCGAGTCACCACTGAGCCAGCCCCAGTTGCTGCATCTTCGCCCACGGTTACTGGGGCAACCAGCAGGGTGTCGCAGCCAATGAAAGCGCCGTCCTCTATTATCGTGCGGTGCTTGTCCTTGCCGTCGTAGTTGCAGGTTATGGTGCCGGCCCCGATGTTGACGTTTCCCCCGATGGAGGCATCGCCCAAATAGCTAAAGTGCCCCGAGACCGCGCCGGCAGCCAGCCGACTGTTCTTGACCTCAACGTAGTTGCCCAGGTGTACGCCCCTTTCCAAATAGGAATCGGGCCGCAGATGGCTGAATGGCCCCACGTCCACGTCCTCTTCCAGGGTGGACTCCTCTACTACCGACGCGGTAACCCGGCAGCGGTCGCCAATCTTAGAACTCTGCACTACCGAATTGGGTCCAATCTCGCAGTCCTCGCCGATGGTAGTCCGGCCCTGCAACATCGTGTTGGGTAGTATTGCCGTATCCTGCCCAATGGTCACCCCCTGGTCAATGTATACCGAGGTAGGATCCCGCATGGTGACGCCGGCCAGCATCCAGTAGTCTCTGATTCGTTGGCGCAGGACCGTTTCTACCTGCGCCAGTTGCAGCCGGTTATTCACCCCCAGAATCTCGGTTGCATCAGCGGCGGCGACTCCTTCTGCGGCCTCGCCCTGGGCCTCTGCCATGCCCGCCAGCGCGGTCAGGTATCTCTCGCCCCCGGGGCTGGGCTGGATGCGGCCCAGCCTCGCTTTCAACCAGCCGGCGCCGAAACAGTAGACCCCTCCGTTGACCTCAGCCGGCGCATCTGGGTCGCCGTCCCACTCCGCGGCTTCTATGATGTCGGTGACCCGGCCCTGCTGGTCCCGAAGCACCCGTCCCAAGTCTGCCGAAACGACGTTGGTCGCCGTTAGCATGGTCATCTGCCGAGGCTGGGCCAGGTGGCATTCCATCAACCGACGGGCCGACTCCAACCGCACCAGGGGGGCATCAGCTCCCTGGGTCAACAGATGTTCCGCTCGTCCGTCAAGATGATCGACAGCCCAACTCAGAGCGTCGGCTGTACCTTGGGCTTGGGGCTGAATCGCGTACTCCACCTCCGGGCCAATGGCCTCTTTGACCGCCTTGGCGTTGGCGGGGGAAACAACGACGATTATCGTGTTGATTCCCAGTTGCCGTAGCAAGTCCACGGGATAGCGGACTAGCTCCTTGCCGCATACCTGGTGGAGGACCTTGGGGGTCCGGGACTTCATTCTGGAGCCCTGCCCGGCGGCTAGCACAACTCCGGCCCACTTCTCCATGAATACACCCCTCCGGCCGGCCTTCCTGGACTTCACTCGTCGCCGGAAGGGGCCGCTCAATTGCCTGGATTATACCAGCCGTCGGCGGTCAAGGCCCACGATGCGACCTGGCAGGGCAAGGTCTTTCGATTGTCTGTGTAAACCCGCTCATGGAGTGCCCGTCCTTCGACAAGCCTAGGGCGAGCGGGATGTATCCGGGCAGGGCTATTCAAAGCCCTGCCCGGCAGGGATGCAGTCTTGCGTTGTTCGCAACTCGGGTTGGGGGATGGTTGAGGCGGCAGGAGGCGCGGGACAAACGGCAGGCCAGCTAGGTGGGGTCCAGAGCTAAAGCATTTTGGGTCTTGTCGTGGGTTTGCTGTCGGGGCCTGGCCCATGCCTGTGCCCCGACAGGCCCGCAAACTTGGGCCTGGCCCCGCCATTCGCTAGGTGACCTTCTCCTGTAGGACAGGCCGGATGGCTTCCACCAAGGGAGGCAGGTACTCTTTCCAGTCCCCGATGATTCCGAAGTCGGCGGCCTGAAAGATGGCGGCCCGGCGGTTCTGGTTGATGGCGAGTATGACCCCGGCCTTCTGGATGCCCACCGTGTGGTTGAATGCCCCCCGAATTCCCACCGCCAGGTAGACCTTTGGGGCAATGGTGCGACCGCTGATGCCGACCTGCACCTGGTGGGGAAGCCAGCCCGAATGCACCACGTTTCGGGTGGTCGCCAGGACAGCTCCGATGGACTGGGCCAACTCCTGCATCCGGGGAAGGTTCTCAGGGCCGCCGATGCCCATGCCCACGCCCATCGCTATCTGAGCCTGGGTAAGCTCGATGGCCCCAAGCTCCGCCTCTTGGTGCTCTTCAATGGTCTTGATGTCGGCGCCGGTAAAGGGTGGGGCGATTATGTTTTCGGTAACCGGGGCAATGGGCTCCGGCTCGATGGGCGTCAACAGGCCGGGCCGTAGGGTAACCAGGTTGGGCAGGGTCTTGGAGAGGATGGGAGCGATGACGTTGCCGCCGAGGGCGGGCTTCAACTGCACCAACTGGCCCTGCTCGTTGATTTCCAGGTCGATAGCGTCGCCCGTCAGGCCCAACTGCAACCGAGCAGCAATGCGGGAGGCCAGGTCTCGACCGTCGGCGGTGGAGGCAAACAGGACAGCGTAGGGCTGGGCGGCTGCAACGGCCCCGCCCAGGGCCTGGCTGACGGCTCGGCAGCAGACCGGCCCCATGCCGGTATTGTCTAGGACCAAGACCCGGTCGGCCCCGTATTCAGACAGTTGGCGGGCCAAATCATCGTTGGGAGGGCCAATCAGGACCGCGACCACTTCGCTCTTGGTGGAAGCTGTCAACTCCCGGCTCTTGCCCAGCATCTCCAGGCTTACGTGACGCAACTCACTGCCGGCGGTTTCGGCCACCACCCAGATGCTCTTATCGCGGCTGCCTGGATAACGGTCTGATTGGACTTCGGGAGCGCTGGCAGCCTCTTGTTCGGAGAGCGCGTCCAGCCGCTCCCGCAATAGCTGGGCCACCTGGGCCGCCGCCGCCGGAGGCTCTTCGTCGCTGATGACTACTGCCGACCGGTTGGGTTCCACCAAGCGAATATCCTCGACCCAAGTGGGGGAACCCTCCAGGCCGAATTGGGATAGGTCGGACGATAATTGGGCGCAGCCGATTTCCGCAATCGGCTTTTCCTCGGCCTCTTCCAGTTCGTCGGGCCCCGGGTATGCTTCCTCGGCGATTCCCTCAGTCACGCAGACCAGGGCCGGCAGGGAGCACTCTATAACCTGGTAGCCCTCGTCGGTGGCCCGCTCGGTAACAATCGTGTTGGAGTCGGCCCGGTACTCCAGCTTGCGCACCTGGCTGATGTGGGGAATGTCCAGCAGCTCCGCCACCTCGGGGCCAACCTGCCCGGTTTCGGCGTCGGCGCTGTTGCGGCCACAGATAATCAGGTCCGGGCTCTCCTGCTTCAGCGCCAGCGCCAGGGCCCGGGCTGTAGCCAGGGTGTCCGACCCGGCCAGGGCGCGGTCAGTGAGCAGTACCGAGCGGTCTGCGCCCAGAGCCATGCACTGCAACAGCCCGTCCCGGGCCTGGGGAGGGCCCATGGTAATAGTAATTACCTCGTCCTCGGCCCCGGACTTCATTTCCACCGCTTTGATGACGCCCAACTGGTCGAAGGGGTTTACCTCTGAAGGGACGCCCTCTCTGATTATGGTCTTGTTCTCGTAGTCAAACTGGATTCGGGAAACTACCGGAACGTACTTGACGCAAACTGCGGTCTTCATCCGCTGGCTGCTCCTCTTTGTGGTGTGGGGGATTTCCTATGGAAAGGGCTGCCGTTGGGCCGATTTTTGGAGGCGCTGGACCTACCGAGGGGCAAAGTCCAAGACCCCAGCAGCCCTTTCAGTCCGACTCGATTACCGGATTGTCGGCGAGGATCCGGTCCTGCACCTGGGCCGTGAGTCGGTTCAACTTAGGGCTGAATACCACCGGATAGGATGGTGGGTTGCGCAACCACTTATGGTGCTGGTCCAGGGACTCAAAATCTTGGACGAAGCGCTCTCGAATAGTCTCCAGGCTGGGGTTTAGCGCAACCCGTTGACCACCCTCAATTACGGGTTGCAGCAGTGGTTCTCCCCCTGGCAAGGCTTCATCAGCCAACCCAACAATATCCTGGTAAAAGATGCCTTCGGGCCTACGTAGTCGAAAGACCTGCTTGCGTCCCGGGGCGTAGGCCTTGTCCTGGCTCAACTTGGTCACGGGGCGCCCGTCGTACTCCACCAGCTTGTAGACCATATCGGAGTGGGGAGCATCTCCGGATACCCCCACCCTGGTGCCGACCCCGAAGAGGTCTATGGCGGCGCCAGCCCGCAACAACGACTCCAACTCGTACTCGTCCAGGCCGCCGCTGGCCAGAATCTTTACGTAGTCCAGTCCGGCGCTGTCCAATATTTGCCGCACCTGCAAACTGAGTTGATGAAAGTCCCCGGAGTCCAGGCGTACCCCCACCAAGCGATTACCGGCGGTTTCCATCTCTTTAGCCACTTCCACCGCGTTCCAGGCCCCGGAGATGGTGTCGTAGGTGTCCAGAAGCAGGATGGTTCGATGGGGGAAGGTGTCGGCGTAAACTCGGAAGGCTTCAATCTCCGAGGCAAAGCTGGAAATGAAAGAATGGGCCATGGTTCCGGCGGGGGGGATGCCGTAACGCTGGGCTGCCAGGACATTGCTGGTAGACTGGAACCCGGCAATGTAGCTGCATCGGGCCATCTTTAGGGCCGCGTCGGTGCCGTGGGTGCGGCGAGCGGCGAAGTCGGCCAAGGGTCTACCCTGGGCTGCGTAAACGCACCTGGCCGCCTTGGTCGCCAGCAGCGTTTGAAAGTTTACCTGGTTGATGATGAAGGTCTCAGCCAGTTGGGCTTCGATGATAGGGGCTCTAATTTCCAGGACCGGCTCGTTGGTGAAGTAGAGGCGCCCCTCGGGAATGGCTCGTACATCGCCGGTGAACCGCAGTCCTGCCAGGTACTCCAAGAAATCCTCGGTGAATAGGCCGGTGGAACGCAAATAGCCGATGCTTTCCTGGCCGAAACTCAGATTCTCCAAGTAGTCCAGCACGTCCTCCAAACCAGCGGCGACGAGGTAGCCGCGGTTGGGAGGGTACCGCCGGATAAACAGGCTGAAAGATGCCCGGGCAAACATCTCATGCCGGAAGAAAGCCTGGGCCATGGTCAACTCGTACAGGTCGGTGAACAGGCCCAGGTCCTGGGAAGGAAGGGGAAGGTTAGCCGCTTCAAATGGCATCAGATTCTACAAGCCCCCGGGCGTTGCCGTTCCTTCTATACAAACCTGCCGCTGGCCCGGAGTTCCAGCGTGGCGATGGAATTGACCATCTCCCGCAGGGCGTCCAGGGTGGCGGTGTCCAGGACTTCTTCCAGGTGTGCCGCCCGTCCAACTTGGGTGCGCAAAGCGTTGGCCAGTCCGGGTATGGCGTTGGGGTTGGCCTCTTCCTCGGACAGCCGGCTTTCCAAATATTGCCGGTATTCCCGGGTCAGTTTGGCCATGTTGTCCAATGCCTCCCCGATGGCTTCGGCTTGGGGGTGGCGCGGCCCCTGGGAGTCGCCCCGGAACACTGGTTGCTCCGGCGCCGGGAAGCGACGCCAACGGTAGGGTAGTTCCACGATGGTCCCGGGAGATTGTATCTGGTAGGCGGCTTCCAGGGCGGCGGTCAGGACTGCCCGCTGCTGGACGGGCTTCCCGGCCTCGCCAACCTGGTTGCCAGCCGGATAGCGCAGGTACATGGCCCGTGGCGTGCCTACCGACCCGGTGATGTGGGGCTGCACCGTCATGGATATGGTAGCCACCCCAGCGCCCTCAACCTGGTTCTGCACCAGCCCAACGGACCGGTGACATATTGGTCAACCGCAGGTCAGGAAGAGCAGGTCAACTCCGTCAGCCTTGTACCGGCGGGCTATTTCCGGCGCAGTCTCTTCGATTAGGTGGGCCGGGTCAGGGTTGAAGCCCATGATGTTGTAGGCCACGGGCGCGACGCCGCCGATGGTCCCTTCTGACTGCAACTCGCGCAGCCGGTCCAAGGGGAACATGCAATTCACGTCCCGGTCGGCGTCGACGTGGTTGTAGTGGGTATGGGTAATGGCGAGTTCCGAGGAATCGACATCCATCGGTATTTCTCGGAAGGATGGGTCGCCGTGGGCGTTGGCTACGTCGAAGGGGACATCCGACTTCAGGTGAACACCGCCGGTGGTCAACAGGCCAACGGTGCACTGGGACAATGGCTTGGTTAGGGGAGTCCAGTTGACCCGCTCATTACGCACGTCCCGGGTGCCGGTGTGTCCGGTTAGGATGCGGTTCATCCACTGCTGGAACTTTTCGGCCTCAGCAGCCGTGAACTCCCAGGAATTGTATTCCACTGACATATTGGCTCAACCCCCCAACCCGGTGGTAGGCAACTGGTGCGGGCCCGGCCCGTTGATGGTTGGTGCTATTATTCGTTAGAGCCCCTGCACCTGTCAAACGATGGCCCGGCAAGGGCAGGGTCTTTCGATCGTTGCTATTGCGCTCTCCCCGCTCATCCTGAGCTTGTCGAAGGGCTGGCGAATACCCCCTCGGCTTAACAGGCAGGCTGCTACCTGCCACCGTCATTCCCGCGAAGGCGGGAATCCAGGGGTGGGGCGCTCCCGGCGGCCAGAAACCCTGGCCCTTCACCACGCACAGAACCTGTCTAACCGAGGTGGAGCGGCAACAAAGGTAACAATCGGTAGATCCTGCCGACAAGTGGCTTGGAGCACATTTGGCGCCGGGTACTCCGGCGGCCCTACGAGACAGGTCCCTTCGGGGGGACCCTTCGTACCGACAGTCAACGCTTGGCGGTGGGCCATTCCCATCGGGCTTGCGGGGCTCCGGCTGCTGGCCGGGGCGGGCGGTAGAACAGGGCCTTTTCATTTTCAGCAAATGTCATTCTGAGCGAAGCGAAGAATCTGAAATCCTTCATCCGGGACCTCGTCCGAGTACCGAAGAAAAGCGATGTGGGCAAGAACTTTAGATTCTTCGCTCTGCTCAGAATGACAGAAAAGTACGGGATGACCAGGTGAGACGAGAATGAAAAGGCCCTGGGCTATAGAATGGTTGTTCTTGACAGGTGCTGCAACCCTTAGTACCATAAGCCCTGTTAACAACTGAATAGCATATCTGGAACCCTTATCCAGAAAGGTGGAGGGAACGGCCCGATGAAGCCAGGCAACCGGTCTTGGGCGGCAACGCCGGACACGGTGCCAATTCCGACCCCCCTAATGCAGGGGAGGATAGATGAGGGAGCTTTAACTAATTTGAGCTTCTCTCCGGGAGGAGCTTTTTTTATGCCCATCTACTTTGTTGCGGAGCATGTAAGGTGAGGGAGATTAGTCCGATTCAGTGGGCGGATGGCAGGTTGATGCTTCTGGACCAGACCCGCTTGCCCCGAGAGGAGGTCCTCCTGGACATTGGGGACTACCGGGCGGCTGCCGATGCCATAAGGGACATGCAGGTTCGAGGCGCTCCTGCCATCGGCGTGACCGCGGCCTATGCGGTGGCAATGGCAGCCCAGGAAATCCAGGCCGGGAGCCGCGAGGAGTTTTTGACTCTGCTTCAGGAACCCGCGGCCTACATCGCCGCCGCCCGTCCCACCGCCGTTAACCTGCAATGGGCGGTTGACCGGATGCTTGGCGTAGCCTCCAGCGAGCCGGAAGTGGCCCAGGTGCAACAGAGGCTACTGCAAGAAGCGCAGCGCATCCAACAGGAAGATGAGGAAATTAACCGGCGACTGGGCCAATTTGGCAAGGAGTTGCTGCCCGACGGCGGGTCGGTGCTCACCCACTGCAATACGGGTGCCTTGGCGACCGCCGGCTACGGCACCGCCTTGGGAGTAATCCGGGCCGGATGGGAATCAGGGCAGCGGTTCCAGGTCTACAATACCGAAACCCGGCCCTTCCTGCAGGGTGCGCGCCTCACCTCCTGGGAGTTCCAGCAGTTGGGCATACCGGCCACCTTGATTGTGGACTCGGCGGCGGGAATGTTGATGAATCAGGGGGCAATAGGTTGTGTTATTACCGGCGCCGACCGGATTGCCGCCAATGGTGATACCGCCAACAAGATTGGCACCTACTCCCTGGCGGTGCTGGCGAAGGAGAACGGCGTACCTTTCTATGTTGCGGCCCCCACCAGTACCGTGGACCTGAATTTGCCCACCGGCGCGGACATTCAAATCGAGCAGCGGGCTTCCCAAGAGGTTACCCACTTCCAGGGTAGTGCAACAGCGCCCGAAGGAACAACGGCTTTCAACCCAGGATTTGACGTTGCCGACCATCGCTACATAACCGCCATCATTACCGAGGCGGGCATTGCCCGGCCACCTTACTTGGAGAGTCTAAAACTGGCCGTCAGCGCGGCCTCAGGCAACTAACTCGGCTATCCGGACCAAGGATATTCAAAGGAAGTGCCCAACCATCGCTAGTATTGACCAACAGAGCCGTCGCCGCATGGCGAGGACCGGCCTAACGGCCTCGGATGATGAAAAAGCCTGCCCGGGATACCTTCTCTATTCACCCATGAGTGGGGACGGCGAGACCCTTCTCCTGGACACCAAGGGAGAGGTGGTCCATCGGTGGGACCTGCCCTACCCGCCGGGCCTTTACGGCTATCTGCTGCCCAACGGCAACCTGTTCTACGGCGGCAAGATACGGGATGACACCTGGGAACGGTTTCCCGCCTGGAAGCGGTTCAAGGGCGGCGTGATGCTGGAAGCCGACTGGGACGGAAATATCCTCTGGGAGCACTGGGACCGGGACCACCATCACGACGCCCGCCGGACTCCCTCGGGCGGGGCCATCTATCTGACGGTAGAGCCCGTTCCCGATGACTTGGCGGGCCGGGTTAAAGGGGGAGTGCCCGGCACTGACCAGGAAGGCATGTGGGCCGATGTGGTGGTGGAGGTCGACGCCTCCGGGCAGCGCATTTGGGAATGGCGCGCCCTGGACCACCTGGACTTCGAGACGGACCAGGTGACGTTCAACGACCTGCGAGACGAATGGAGTCACGGCAACACGGTGGCGCTCCTGCCCGACGGCAACGTCATGGTCAGCTTCCGCAACATATCCACTGTGGCGATTATAGAAAAAGCCAGCGGCAGGTTCCTCTGGAAGCTGGGCTACGATGTCCTATCCCAGCAGCACGACCCCAGCCTTTTGCCCAACGGCAACGTGCTTATATTCGACAATGGCTCCCACCGGCGCAACCTTGCCCTGCCCTTCTCACGGGTGATAGAGGTGGCCCCCTCGACCAATGAAATTGTTTGGGAATATCAGGACTCTCCTCCTTATAATTTCTTCAGCCCCTACATATCCGGGGCCCGCCGGCTCCCCAACGGCAACACCCTCATCACCGAGGGTATGTTTGGCCGAATGTTCCAGGTGACGCCGGAGGGTGAGGTGGTATGGGAGTATATCAACCCCCACTTCTATATCGACGTGGAAGGAATGTTGGTCAACCGGGTGTTTCGGGCCAGCCATTACCAGGCCAATGAAATTCCAAGGCTAATCGAGTAAGTCCGTGCAGAGAAGAGAAGCAACCATAGCGATAATCGGCGGCAGCGGCCTCTACGAGATGGAGGGCCTGCTCAACGTCCAGTACATCGATGTCGATACCCCTTTCGGCAGCCCCAGTGATGCCATCGTCGTCGGCTCCTTGGAGGGAGTGCCCGTGGCCTTCCTGCCCCGGCACGGGCGAGGCCACCGGCTGAACCCCAGCCACATCCCCACCCGGGCCAACATCTACGCGCTGAAGAGCCTGGGGGTCCAGCGCATTATCTCGGTCAGCGCGGTGGGCAGCCTGAAGGAAGAATTGGCGCCCCTCGACCTGGTTATTCCCGATCAACTCATCGACCGTACCCGGCAGCGGGACAACACCTTCTTCGATCAGGGGCTGGTGGTCCACGTGGGATTTGCCGACCCCTTCTGTCCCGCCAGCAGCAAACTGATTCAAAAGAACGCCCAGGAGTTGGGCATCACCACCCACGCCGGCGGGACTATGGTGGTAATGGAAGGTCCGGCCTTCTCCACCAGGGCCGAGTCCTTCATGTACCGGTCCTGGGGGGCCGACATCATCGGGATGACCGCCTTACCCGAGGCCAAGCTGGCCCGGGAAGCGGAGATGTGCTACGCCACCATGGCCTGGGTTACTGACTATGATTGCTGGCACGAAACCAACGAGGACGTAACGGTAGAATTGGTGGTGCAGAACCTGCAAAGGAACGTGCTCAATTCCAAGGAGTTGATAAGCCAAGTTGTGCCTCAACTGGTGGAAGGACTGGACTGCACCTGTCCGTCGGCCTTGGCCGACGCCATCATCACCCATCCCCAGGGCGTTCCCGAAGACATCAAGCACAAGCTGGCCCCCATTGTGGGCCGGTATATGAACATATAATGGAGGTTGATCATGCCCAGGCAAGAACCTGGTGAGCCGTATTTCCGGGTAGATTCCAGCGAAGCTAGGTCCATGTTGGATGCCGATCCAGACAACATTGCGGTGATAGACGTGCGGCGGGACGACGAGTGGGTAACCGGGCACGTATCCGGAGCTATTCACATTCCCATAGACGACTTGCCCGACCGAATCGCCGAGGTGCCCACCGATAAGACACTGTTGTTCATCTGCGCTGCTGGCGTACGCAGCGGTTTGGCCTGCGAGGTCGCCGCCGCAATGGGCTTCGAGACCGAAACACTCTTCAACATCGAAGATGGCACTCCCTCTTGGATCGCTGGCCGGCATCCGACATCGTACGGCAACGATCCGTAACTGCCTGGTAATGGCGCTCGCCCGAGTCGTCCTTCTCTGACTTTCCCGGGAAGAATACCGGCTTCTGACAGGGGATGGCTGCCCCGGCAGAGCCTGGCGTCGGCCCGCATTGGCTGACCAGAGACCCAGGGCAACTCTGCGGCTGTAGGCCGCCAACAAGCAAACTGAGACTAAAGGAGTAGACTATTGGCTTCAAAAGGAAGCGTCGGGGATGTTAAAGACCCTTCCCTGGCGACTGAAGGAGTAAACCGGATTCAATGGGCGGAGCGGGAAATGGGGGTCCTGCGGATGGTGCGAGAGCGCTTCGAGCGGGAAAAGCCCTTGGCCGGGCTGCGCATGGCGGCATGCCTCCACGTTACCACCGAGACAGCCAACCTCGCCCTGACCCTCCAGTCCGGAGGCGCTGACCTGACTATTTGCGCCAGCAACCCACTTAGCACCCAGGACGAGACCGCCGCTGCCCTGGTCCGGGAGTACGGCATACCCACCTACGCCATCAAAGGAGAGGACAACGAGACCTACTACCAGCATATCAACGCCGCCCTGGACCATCGACCCCAGATTACCTTGGATGACGGCGCAGACTTGGTCAGCACCCTGCACCAGGCCCGCTCCGACCTGCTGGGCGACGTTCTAGGCGGTACTGAGGAGACCACCACCGGCGTGATTCGCTTGAACGCGATGGCCAGCGACAACAAGCTGCTCTACCCCATTATTGCGGTGAACGAAGCTGAGACCAAGCACTTCTTCGACAATCGTTACGGCACTGGACAGAGCACCCTGGACGGCATCACCCGGGCCACCAATATCCTCTGGGCTGGCCGACGCGTCGTGATTGGCGGGTACGGTTGGTGTGGCCGCGGGGTGGCCAGCCGCGCCCGGGGCATGGGCGCCCACGTAATAGTCACTGAGATAAATCCAGTGCGCGCCTTGGAAGCGGTCATGGATGGCTTCACCGTAATGCCCAGCTTGGAGGCGGCCAAAGTTGGCGAGGTCTTCATCACCGTCACCGGCGGCCTGCACACCATTGGCCGGCAGCACATGGAAGTCATGGCCAACGGGGCCATTCTCAGCAACAGCGGGCATTTCAATGTGGAAATAGACATTCCGGCACTCGAAGAAATGTCTTCCTCCCATCGGGAAGTGCGTCCCTACGTGGAGGAGTACGTGACCAAGGACGGTCGGAAACTCTACCTGCTGGGAGAAGGCAGGTTGATTAACCTGGCCGCCGCCGAAGGGCATCCCTCAGCAGTGATGGATATGAGCTTTGCCAACCAGGCCCTCAGCGTGGAATACCTGGTCAAGAACCGGGACTCATTAACACCCGGCGTCTACGTTGTGCCGAGAGAGACCGACGCCGAAGTGGGACGTCTCAAGCTCGCATCGATGGGAATAAATATCGACAGTCTCTCGGCGGAGCAACAGCGTTACCAGGAAAGTTGGGAGGAGGGCACCTAGCAAAACTCTTCAGGTTCTCAACGGGTGTTGGCAATGCCAGCGCCTGTCGAGAACGCCCCACCCGGCCCTGGCCCTTACCATAATCGGGAGGAAAACCAATGCCAATTCAGTTTATGACCTCACCCAAATACCTGCTAACCTCCGAGTCGGTAACGGAAGGTCATCCAGACAAACTCTGCGACCAGATTTCAGATGCCGTTCTCGATGCCGCTCTTACTGCTGACGTCGCCAGCAGGGTTGCCTGCGAGACCGTTGCGACCAAGAACCTGGTAATGGTGACCGGCGAAATTACCACCTCTGCCGCCTTGGATTTCAACGAAATTGCCCGCCGGGTAATTAAAGAAATCGGCTACACCGATGTCAAATATGGCCTGGACGGCAATTCCTGTGGAATAGTCGCCCATGTGAGCCAGCAGTCTCCGGACATCAGCAGCGGCGTCACCACCTCCTTGGAGCATCGGGGCGACAGCTCAACCGACGCCCGTCGCGCTACCGGCGCTGGAGACCAGGGAATGATGGTGGGATTTGCTTGCAACGAGACCGAAGGCCTGATGCCCCTGACTGTCGACCTGTCCCATCGCCTGGTAGCGCGTTTGGCTACCGTCCGCAAGGAGGGCAGTTTGCCCTACCTGGGCCCCGATGGCAAGTCGCAGGTTACCGTGGAGTATCGCTATGGCAAGCCCCACCGGGTTGACGCCGTGGTCATCAGCACCCAACACGAGGACCAAGTTGACCGGGAGGCTTTTACCAAGAAAATCCGCAGCGACATCATCGACCAGGTGATTAACCCGGTGGTGCCAGCCCATTTACTGGACGAGGACACCAAGTATTTCGTCAATCCCAGTGGCTGGTTTGTGGTGGGAGGTCCTCAGGGAGATACCGGGTTGACCGGTCGCAAGATTCTGGTAGACACCTACGGCGGCATTGCCCGGCACGGCGGCGGCGCTTTCTCGGGCAAAGACCCCACCAAGGTCGACCGTTCCGGGGCTTATGCCGCCCGCTACGTGGCGAAAAACCTGGTAGCCGCCAAGTTGGCGGACCGGGTCGAGGTCATAGTTTCCTACGCCATAGGTGTTGCTGAGCCTATTTCGGTATCCGTGGAAACCTTCGATACCAACCGGGTCCCCAACGAGAAAATCGAGGAATTGGTGCGGGAGTTCTTCGACCTGCGCCCCGGCGCTATCATCGAGGACCTGAACCTGCGCCGCCCCATCTTCCGGCAGACCGCCGCCTACGGCCACTTCGGACGGGATGACCTGGACCTGCCCTGGGAGGCTACAGACAAAGCCCAGGTCTTGCGGAAAGCGGCAGGACTGTAAGGGTTTAACCAGGAAATTCGGGGCCATTCCGTGGCCTGAACGCATTCCTTACCGCCCGTCCCACCTTGTATGGGGCGGGCCGTTGTTTTATGCTTTGGACAATTGAGGAACTGTTCTACAATCAAAATAGCGTCGTTTGATTTGGCAAACAGGAGCGGCTATGGCCACAGAGATTAAGTTTGGTACTGACGGATGGCGGGGCCTCATCGCCCGGGATTTCACCTTTGAGAATGTGGCCCGCTGCGCCCAGGGAGTGGCTGACTACCTGCGCTCCACCGGCGGCTCCGGCCAGGGGCTGGTGGTAGGCTACGATACCAGGTTTCTGTCCCGGGAGTTTGCTGAGACGGTGGCCGAAGTTTGCGCGGGGAACGGGGTGAGAGTTTTCCTGGCGGACAAGGCGGCCCCGACTCCCGTACTCAGCTTCAATGTGCTGGACCAGCAGGCAGCGGGAGCGGCCATTCTCACGGCCAGTCACAACCCCGGCATTTGGAACGGCTTCAAGTTCAAACCCGAGTACGCCGGCAGCGCTACCCAAGAAATTACCGACCGCTTGGAGGCCGCCATCGCCGAGGTGAAGCTCGTTAAATCGATAGACCTGGGCAGCGCGAGGGGAGAGGGCTTGATAGTGGATATTGACCCGGCTCCTCCCTACCTGGAAAAGGTGCGGTCCCTGGTAGACCTGCAGGCCATAGCCGGAGCGGGGCTGAAGGTGATCGTGGATGCTATGTTTGGCGCTGGAGCTGGTTACCTTCCGACGCTGATTTCGGGAGGTAATACCTCAGCGGAAGAGCTGCACGGCGAGCGCAATCCAGCCTTTCCGGGAATGGACCAGCCGGAACCGATTGCTCACAATCTAACCGAGCTTGCGGCGCGCGTTCCTTCATCGGGGGCCTCGGTGGGAATTGCGCTGGACGGCGACGCCGACCGGGTGGGTCTGATGGATGAGGAAGGCAACTTCATCAGCACGCTGGAGGTGTTTTCGCTGCTGGCCCTCTATCTCTTGGAAGTCAAAGGACTGCGGGGCCCTCTGGTAAAGGGAGTCACGTCCTCCATGATGCTGAACACGTTGGCCCGCAACTTTGGCGTCGACGTTTACGAAGAAAGAATAGGGTTCAAGTACATCGGCCCCAGGATGTCCGAGGTAGATGCCTTGATAGGCGGCGAGGAAAGCGGGGGATTTGCCTTTCGGGGGCACATACCGGAGAGAGACGGCATCCTGAGCGCCCTATACATCCTGGAATACATGGCCCACACCGGCAAATCTCCTTCCCAACTGGTGCAAGGCCTATTCCAGCAGACCGGCCCCCACTTCTACCAACGCCGCGACGTCGAATTTGACCCTGGTAAGAGGGACCAAATCCAACAACGGCTGAGAAATCCCGACCTAACGGAGCTGGCTGGTATGAGGGTGGTCGAGTCCGATGAAATCGACGGGCGCAGGCTGGTCCTGGAGAGCGGCTGGCTGGCTTCCCGATTTTCAGGCACTGAACCCCTGCTACGCATTTACTGTGAAGCCAACAGCCCCGAAACTGTGGACAGGCTATTGGATGCGGCGGCGGAATATCTGGGGGTGTGACCACCTCCTGCCCTGGTCACCCAGCGACTGATGCAGCTTAGGAGGGGATAGGTAGTTGAATAAAACTGTTCCGGTGCGACTTACGTAATGATAATTTGTAAGCGCTTCCCCCTCAGGAGCAGTATTCGATGTCCATAACTAGGAACATGATTACCCGTTCAAAGGAAATTAGGATGTTGCGTGCCGTGGCGGTGCCGGTGTCGATAGCAGCCCTCGCCTACACCGTAGCCGTCGTAGGGGCGATATTCCTGGGCGACAGAGCCGACGGCATTGACGGCGTTAACCTCTTTGTGGAAGGCCTGGCCGGAGGGTCTGGCTCCTTTCTCGGCGAGTTGGGCTTTCTAATTCCGCTGGGATTTGCCTTCGCCGCCGGTATGGCCTCAGCGGTCAATCCTTGCGGGTTTGCCATGCTGCCGGCCTACCTGGGCCTGTTCCTGGGTTCCGATGCCCGGGAACAGGAAAGGGAGAAGCCCCTGCGTCAATTGGGTCGAGCGGTCCTGGTTGGTGGAGCCGTAACTGCGGGCTTTGTGGTACTCTTTGGCCTCGCGGGAATTATCCTGGGGCTGGGCACCCAGGCCATCTTTATTGACATTCTGCCCTGGATAGGGCTGGGTGTCGGCATCCTTTTGACCGCCGCCGGAGCTTGGTTGATGGGTGGAGGCAAGCTGTATACCGGGCTGGCCGCCCGGGCCGCCTCGCACTTGGGCGATCCCAATGAGATTAACGTCAAGGGTTACTTCATCTTCGGCATTAGCTATGGCGTCGCCTCGTTGAGCTGTACGCTGCCCATCTTCCTATCCGTGGTTGGCACCACGCTGACCGCCTCGGGCATTCTGACCGCAGTCGGGCAGTTTTTTCTCTACGCCCTGGGGATGGGACTGGTAATTATGGCCCTTACCCTGGGCATGGCCTTCTTCCGGGGGGCGATGGTACGGGGCCTGCGGAGGGCCCTCCCCTACGTGCAGCCCATAGGCGCCTGGCTAATGGTAATCGCCGGGGCTTACATAATCTTCTACTGGCTTACCCTGGGTGACTTGCTCTAAGAGGGTGTTTAAAGGGCTGACCGTCTATCTTGCGTCAGGCTTGGTACGGGACTCCCCGCTGTCATTCTGAAGGAGCGAGCGACTGAAGAATCTTAGATTCTTCGCCTCCACTACGTTTCGGCTCAGAATGACATATCCTTTTTAGACGCCTTTCTAAGAGGGCCGAGGCGCACGGCCCGCGGTGGAAAAGTCGAAAGAACGGGGCGACCATTTGGTCGCCCCGTTTACTTGCTAGACCGGCTGTAGGTATCTAACGCTTGGTGTACTGGGGGGCCCGCCTGGCCCGCTTGAGGCCGTACTTCTTGCTCTCCTTGATGCGGGAATCGCGGGTAATCAGCCCATGACGACGCAAGGTGGCTTTGAGGTCTGGGTCAAAGACCGTCAGAGCGCGGGATATTCCGTGACGGATGGCCTCCGCTTGGGCGTTGACGCCGCCGCCGATGACCTTAACGATTACCCTGAACCGGCCCCGGGTATCACTGACCCGGAAGGGTTCAATGATGGTCTTTTGCCACGGCTCCCAGTTGAAGTATTCCTCCATGGTTTTGCCGTTGACCAATATGGGCCCGCCGTCGTCCGGGTACAAACGGACCTTGGCGATGGCCGTCTTACGCTTCCCGGTGCCGTAAAAATACTGTTGCTGTGTGTCCATCTGTACCAAGGCGATACCTGCTCCCTATCTAGGTTGTTGGCGTGCCGACTTGGGCTTGGTGCGGGTGAGTGTCGCCGGTATACACCTTCAACCGCCCCAACATCTGTCGGCCCCGCTTGTTACGGGGCAGCATACCCTTGACGGCCAGTTGAATGACCCTTTCCGGGTGGTCATCCAGCATGTCCCGGAGAATGAAGGTCTTCAGGTTGCCCACATACCCGCTGTGGCGGTAGTAGGTCTTCTGGAGCAATTTTTTCCCGGTGATTCTGACCTTGGTGGCGTTGGTAACCACCACATGGTCCCCGGTAATCACGTGAGGAGTGTAGGTCGGTTTGTCCTTGCCTTGAAGGGCTACGGCTATGTCTCGGGCCAAACGACCCAGACTCTGGCCCGTCGCGTCAAAGACCCGCCAGTTGTCGGGCACCGCTCCGGTTCGGGGAAAATATGTACTAGTCCGTTTCATGCTGGGCTATAACCTTTGTCGAAAAATCTGGGTAGGTTACCTCAATAAGGCATAATCCCCGGGCAGGCAAGGATGACCACTGTCTGCCCGGGGGTGAGCCCTCTTTCAGTGTCTCTTTAATGGCGTCTACCGGCGCTCTGTCCTTGCCAATCTCTACCAGCAGACCGTTGGCCCGCCGTATCTGGTGGCGTAGAAACCCATTGGCCTGGGCTTCGATGACTATTGTATCACCTATTCGTCTTACGTCCCAGTGATTTACCTGGCGTACCGAGCTTCGGTCCTTGGGATGCCCTATACCGAAAGGGCGGAAATCGTGGACTCCTACCAGGTCCTGAGCGGCGGCGTCCATCTTATCCACGTCCAGCGCCTCCCGTACCCAACAATGGGTGTTCCTCCTGATGGGAGAAGGGAAAGGACGGTTGAGGATTTGATAGAGATAGGTCCTGCTTGCGGCGCTCCTCCTGGAATGGAATTCCTCCATCATTTCGTGGGCTGACTGGACCTGGATGTCGACAGGTAGGTAGAAGTTCAACGCCCTGGGGAACCTATCGAGGGGATGAACGCTCTCGGTTAGGAAGTCTACAACCTGCCCCTGCGCGTGGGCCCCGGAGTCGGTACGGCTGGCGGCGCGAATACGGACCTGCTCCCCGGTAAACCTGGCGAGGGCGGCTTCCAACTCTCCTTGTATCGTGGGGCTGTTGACCTGAAGTTGGAAGCCCGCGTATCGGGTACCTTCGTATTCAACCACCAAGGCCAGACGGCGGTAGGGCCTGTCAGAAGCCCCGGCCACCGGGCCGGAAGAAGCTGGAGAGGCGTTGAAGTCGGGGCCAGATCCGGGTGTTGACTCTATGTGTCGTCCGCCTATCAGACCAGTTCAATCACCGCCATTTGGGCCCCATCTCCCTGGCGTGGACCAAGTTTGGTGATGCGGGTGTAGCCGCCTGGCCGCTCGGCGTACTTGGGGGCCAATTCGTCAAAGACCTTCTTCACAACACCCTTGTTGGGCACTTGGCTGAGGGCTAGCCGGCGATGATGCAGGGTGCCCTTCTTGCCGTGGGTTATCAGCTTTTCGGTGACAACCCGAGTTTCCTTGGCCTTGGCCAAGGTGGTGGTGATGCGCTCGTGCTGGACAAGCTCGGAAGTCAGTCCGCGGAGGAGTGCTATGCGTTGGTCTTTGTACCGGCTAAGTTTTCTACCGGCCACACGGTGGGAAGGCATGACTTTTAGGAATCCTCCTCGTCTTCTTCCTCGGTCAGCCATTCCGTATTTTCTTCAGGAATGGCTACTTCTGGTGCATCTACGGCCCCCATGAGTTCGTTTATGCCTTCGGGGGAAAGGTTGGACACCTCGGCAACAGCAATACCCACGTCCCCGAGGTCTTCAAAGTCCTCTTCGCCTTCAGACGCCTGGCGGCGGGGTGCAGTGATTCCCCTTTCCGCCAGCTTCTCGTGCAACTCGTCCAGGGACTTGTCGCCGAAGTTGCGTATCTTCAGCAAGTCGTCGTCGGACATCTCCAGCACTTCCCCCACCCTGGTTATATGCGCCCGCTTGAGGCAATTCAGGGTGCGGGGCGACAGGTCCAGTCTCTCGATGGGGTTCTGGTAGATTTCCGGGGAAACTGCCAGGGACGGCCGGGGCTGTTCGCTATCGGAAACGTGGTTAAGGTTGCTGAACAGGAAGAAGTGGCTTACCAGGGTGTCCGATGCCTCGTGGATAGCCTCCACCGGCGTAATGGTCCCGTCGGTCCATACTTCCAGGATTAAACGCTCGTAGTCGGTTACCTGGCCCACCCGGGTGCGCTCCACCGAGTAATCAACCTTGCGCACCGGGTTGAAGATAGCGTCCACCGGAAGAACCCCAACGGGCATTCCGGCTACGCCCTCATTTTGAGCTGCCGGTTCGTAGCCCGTTCCTTGTTCAACGTTGAACTCTATGGACAATCTGGAGTCCTCGGCGTCCAGCGTCGCCAGGTGCAACTCGGGGTTGACTACCTCGAAGTCGGCTGACGTGGAAATGTCACCGGCGCAAACTCGGCCCTCTCCGGTCACTTCCAGGCGCATTTTGCCGGTGCGGTCGGACTGAGAGTGGATACGAATTCGCTTGATGTTCAACAGGAGGTCCATCACCTCCTCTTTTACGCCGGGAATATAGGTGTACTCGTGGACTACGTCCTCGATCTTGATCCAGGTTATGGCGCTGCCCTTGATGGAGCTGAGTAATATTCGGCGCAAGGGATTGCCGATGGTAATGCCGTAGCCCTGTTGCAGCGGTTCAATTGCCACCTTTCCGTAGGTGGCGTCTGCTTCCAATATTCGGACTGCCGGCTCCAGCGGGGCCATCGACCCCTCCGGAGTGGCGGGAGGCAGGATAAAGGTGTCTAGCATGTATGCGTTACCTCGAGTAAAACTCCACGATCAAACGTGAATCAATGGCTTGCTGCAAGTCCTCGTCCGGTGGCATGGACATCACCTGCCCCACCATATCCGCCTGGTCCAAGGTAAGCCAGGAAGGCAGAGGACGCTTGGGAATACCGTCAGTGCGGTCCCGGTAGAAATCGGTAGATTTCAACGACTCTTTCCATGCTATGACATCATTGACATTTACCAGGTAAGAAGGTATGTCCGTCTTAACGCTGTTCACCCTAAAGTGGCCGTGATTGACCATTTGCCGGGCCTGCTTCCTGGAGTCGGCGAAGCCCAGCAAGAAAACTACGTTGTCCAGCCGGCGTTCCAAGGTACGCAGCAAGTTTAGGCCGGTAATACCAGGGGTATTGAACGCCTCGCTCATATAATGCCGGAACTGTCCCTCCATGACCCCGTACATCTGCCGGGCCTTCTGCTTCTCCCGAAGGTGCAGACCGTAGTCCGAGGTGCGGCGACGGCGGGTGCTCCGGTTTCCCGGCGGCGAATGCCGCTTTTCCACGGCGCAGCGGGGGGTGAAACATCGGTCGCCCTTGAGGAACAACTTCTCTCCCGCCCGTCGGCATAGCCGGCAGGAAGGTCCTGTATATCTACCCATGAATTTCTATACCCTTCTCCGTTTTGGTGGCCGACAACCGTTGTGGGGTATGGGGGTGACATCCCGAATGCTGGTGATTAACAGGCCCACTCCCTGCAACGACCGAATGGCCGCTTCCCGACCGGCGCCGGGGCCGCGAATGTAAACGTCAATTTGACGCAGGCCCATGTCAGTGCCCCGGCGCCCGGCCTGTTCGGCGGCCCGCTGGGCGGCGAAGGCGGTGCCCTTGCGGGAACCCCTGAATCCGGAGGTGCCCGCGCTGGCCGAGGCAATTACGTTGCCGTCGGGGTCGGTGATACTCACCAGAGTGTTGTTGAAGGTCGAATAAATGTAGGCCCTTCCCTGGGGAACGACCCGGCGCTCCCTGCGCCGCGCTCTTGGTCTAGGCATAGCCCTTCCTCAATTACTTCTTACCGCCGGTGCGCCGTCCGCGACCGGCTACGGTGCGTCGGGGACCCTTGCGTGACCGGGCGTTGGTACGAGTCCGCTGGCCGTTGACCGGCAGTCCGCGGCGGTGGCGCAGGCCCCGATAGGCCCCAATCTCGATTAGACGCCGGATGTTCTGGTTTACTTCCCGACGCAGATCACCCTCGGTCAGGTATTCCCGGTCCACAATCTCCCGAATCCGGTCCACCTGCTCTTCCGAAAGCTCATGCATCCGGGGTGGCATCGCCGGGTCCAAGTCTGCCTTGGTCAGGATTTCCGCGGCGAATACCGGCCCAATCCCGTAGATACTACGCAGGGCCACATGGGCGCGCTTGCGGTCTGGCACATCGACGCCAGCAATACGAACCATTAACAGCCTCCTGAAGGGGCAGGAACTAACCCTGCCGTTGGGCGTGTTTTCCGTTGGAACAGATTATCCGGACCACCCCTTTTCGCTTGATGACCCGGCACTTGTCACACCTTGGTTTAACCGACGCAGTCACTCGCAATGTTCCAGCTCCTTGGACCTACTTGAACCTGTAGGTTATTCTTCCCCGGCTCAAGTCGTAGGGGGACAACTCCACCAGTACCCGGTCTCCAGGCAGCACCCGAATGAAGTTCATCCGAATTTTCCCGGAAACGTGGGCCAACACTTGGTGGTCGTTGGGCAACTCAACCCGAAACATGCCATTGGGCAGGGCTTCCGTGACCTTGGCCTCCACCTCGATGGCTTCTTTTTTCGGCATACTATTTCCTTAAACATCAATCCTTAATGGAATTGGGGGGGCCGCCTGAGAACTCAGTCGTGGACGGTGAGGACTTTCGGGCCGTCTTCAGTGATGGCGATGGTGTGTTCGAAGTGGGAAGAAAGGAGTCCATCGGCGGTTACCACCGTCCAATTGTCCTCCAAGACCCGAGTATGCCAATCGCCCATGTTCAACATGGGTTCAATGGCGATGCACATCCCGGGGCGAAGCAACTGCCCTCGACCCGACTGGCCGTAGTTGGGAATCTGAGGGTCTTCGTGCAGGAAACGACCAACTCCGTGTCCCACGTACTCCCGCACCACTCCGTAACCTTTGGCCTCGGCATAGGCCTGCACTGCCGCGCCGATGTCGCCCACCCGGTTCCCCGGTTGGGCCGCCTTGATGCCCGCTTCCAGGCTCAGCCTGGTGGCGTCCATCAGGTTCAGCGCGTCTTGGCTTACCTCGCCCACCGGAATGGACACGGCGGCGTCGCCGATAAAACCGTCGATGGTTGCGCCGACATCCACCTTGATGATGTCCCCTTCCTTCAATACGCGGCGGCCCGGTATGCCGTGGACAATCTCCTCGTTCACCGAAGCGCAGATGGAGGCGGGAAACCCTCGGTAGCCCTTGAAAGTAGGCTTAGCGCCATGACCGGTGATATTCTTGTAGGCGATGGTGTCCAGGTCCTTGGTGGTCATGCCAGGCTGCACCGACCGCATTAGCAGCGACAGCGTATCCCCTACGATGCCGCCGGCCCGTTCCATGGCCTGCATCTCCAAGGGGGACTTGATGGTAATCCCTCCCTTGTAGGGCGAAGCTGAATTGGATGCTGTTTCGATTTTTGACTTTCGATTCACAGTAGCTATTCTACTCCGGATTGGCTGGATTGGGAACCCAGCGGCCCACATTCATCTCAGGCGTCCTGGCCCAGGGCTTGCAGCATCAGGTGGTTGATGCTTTCCACGGCTCCCACCCCGGGAACGCCGGTCAAGAGTCCGCGCTCCCGGTAGAAGTCCAGCACCGGCAGCGTCTGCTCTCGATAAACGCTGATGCGCAGGGCTACCGATTCGGGAGAATCGTCGGCCCGCTGGTACAACTCCCCGCCGCACTGCTCACACTTGGCCGATGTTGCCCCAGTGGAGTCGGCAATGGTGTGGGGTGCCTGGCAATCGCGGCAGATATACCTTCCGCCCAGCCTGCGGACCAACTCGTCTTCCGGTACGTCGATGAATATCACTTGGTCCAGCGCCCGGGACTTCTCTTGGAGGGCAGTCTCCAGAGCCTGGGCCTGCTCGGTAGTCCTGGGAAAGCCGTCCAGCAGGAACCCTTCCCCGGTGGACAGGTCCAGCACCTTGTCAAGGACGATGTCTATGGTTAGTTCGTCGGGCACCAAGAGGCCGGAGTCAACATAATGCTGGACCCGTTCTCCCAAGGGCGTCTTCTCTCGCAGATGAAAGCGGAACAGGTCCCCGGAGCTGATGTGGAGGACTCCCAATTGCTCCTTGAGCAACTGGGCCTGGGTGCCTTTGCCCGCGCCGGGCGGGCCAAAGAGAATTATTCGCGGCGCATCCAAAGCTATCTCAAGAACCCCTCGTAGTTTCGCATCAGTAGTTGCGCCTCCAGTTGGCGCAGGGTGTCCAAGCCCACTCCTACCATGATGAGCAAACTGGTGCTGCTAAGGGTTATTGCCTGCACGTCAGTCACCAGGGATGCCAGGAAGGGCACCACTGCCACGAAGCCCAGGAATAGGGCCCCGCCCACGGTGAGGCGCACGATTACCCGGTTCAGGTATTCCTGGGTGGGCCTCCCCGGTCGGATGCCCAGCACGAACCCGCCGTTCCTTTGCAGGTTCTCGGCAAGCTGTTGCTGGTTGAACACCACCAGGGTATAAAAGAAGGTAAACATGGCCACCAGAATGAAAACCAGCACCCAGTAGAGGGGTTCCGTGGGGTTGAATAGGTCAGCGAAGAAGCGGGCCACGGTGCCCAGGACCCCCGAATTGGTGGCAAAATAGGTGGCGATGGTACCCGGCAAAATCACGATGGAAAAAGCGAATATCAGGGGAATCATTCCCGCAGAGTTAATCCTCAACGGGATGTAGGTAGAACTGCTCTGCCGGTACATTCGGCCCCCGCGGAAGATGCTGCGACCGTATTGGACCGGAATGCGGCGGTGCGCCTCGTTGAACACAACTATTAGGGCGATAATCAGCAACCCAATGATGACGAAGAAGCCTATCCCCAAAACGTTGTCCCGGTCCAGGAATCCCTGGCTCACCAGGCTGGGGAAACCGGCTACGATGCCGGCGAAGATAATCAATGAGATTCCGTTGCCGATGCCCCGCTCGGTGATGAGTTCGCCCAACCACACCAGGAACATGGTGCCGGCAGTCATGGAGAGGATGGCCGCCAGGGTGGGCAGCAGCGCCGTTCCAGTGAAGCCCATCGCGGGTATCACATTGCTCTGCTCCAATACCACGAGTTGGCCGATGGCCTGAGCGACGGCAATGGGTACAGTAAGCCAGTGGACCATGCGGTTCATTTTCGCCCGGCCCGCTTCACCTTCCCGGGACATCTGTTGCAGGGAGGGTATGACCGGAGTCAGCAACTGCATGACAATGGAGGCTGTGATATAGGGAAACACGCCCAGGGCGACTATGCTCATTCTTCGGAGCGCGCCGCCGCTGAAGAGGTCCAGGAAGCCCAGGAATTGGTTGTTGCTGAAGAGGTTGCCCAGGGCCTCAGTATCCAGGCCTGGAATGGGCACGTGGGCCACAAAGCGGTACAGCACCAGCATCGCCAGGGTGAACAGTATCTTGGCCCTCAAGTCAGGCAGACTGAAAGCGTCGATTGCCGCCTGAATTAGCTTAGGCCATCTTCCCCCTTGGACTTCCCCTGTAGAGATCATGCCTTCAGAGTTCCTCCACCCTTCCACCAGCCCCTTCGATCTTATCCCGGGCCGACTGTGTGAACTTATGCGCTGCCACCGTGAGCGACTTGCTGAGCTCACCGTCGCCCAGAATCTTCACGGGCAGCTTCAAATTGCGCAGGTATCCCCGTTCCACCAGGGCTTCGGGGGTGACGTCGGCGCCGGACTCAAAATCATCCAGGTCCGAAATTTTCACCAGGGAGTAGTAGGTCTTGAATCGGTTGGTGAATCCCCGTTTCATGGGGAGACCCTTGATGAGGGGCAATTGCCCGCCCTCGAATCCGGGTCGCAACTTGGCCCCGGAGCGCGATTTCTGGCCCTTCATACCTCGACCGGCGTAGCTGCCCTGTCCGGCGGCGTCGCCACGACCCACCCGCTTACGTCGCTTCCTGGCCCCCTTGGGTGGGGAAATCAAATGTTCCATCATGATGGCGTTTGGCTCCTGCCTTTGCTGAATAGTTTAACGCAACGCGAAACGTGATACCACGGTTTTTAGGGGGGTTGATTACCGAAGTTTCTACAGTGTCTTTGCCCGAAATGCTCGGAGCCTACACCGTAAAATGGCAATGCGCCCACCGACGCCGCTGGCGAGCCAGGGGTGGCCGCGCCCGTTAAGGGGAGTCTGGCAATTCCTCAACGGATAGGAGGTGCTGGACCTTGTTCACCATGCCCCGTATGGTTGGGCTATTGTCGTGGACCACCGAGTGGTGCAGGCGCTTCAAGCCCAGGGAATGAATGACCCTGCGTTGGTCCTGCGGCTTGCCTATATAACTCTTTTTCCAGGTAATTTTCAATCGGGTCATCTAAACACCTGTGCCTAATTGCCGGAGGGTAACCCTTCCGGCGGTGGTCTACTGGGCCGGTGCGTTCCCGCGCCGGCGGGCCAATTCTGCATCGGGGTCCCTGAGCTTGCGCAGGGCCTCCATGGTGGCCTGGACAATGTTGATGGGGTTGCGGGAGCCGAGGGTCTTGCCTACCACGTCCCGGACGCCGCCCAGTTCCAGCATGGCTCGCATGGCTCCGGCGGCAATAATGCCGGTACCTTCCCGCGCCGGCTTAATCACGACGATGGAGGCTCCCTTCTTGACGGTAATTTCGTGGGGTATGGTGCTGCCCTTCAGGGGAATCTTGACCATCTCCCGACGGGCAATGGCGTTGCCCTTGCGCACGGCGTCTGGAATGACCAGGGCCTTGCCCAAGCCGACTCCGACGGTCCCCTCTCCGTCTCCCACCACCACCAGGGCGTTGAACCGCAGCCGCCGACCGCCCTTTACAACCTTGGCGATGCGGCGAGTGTATACGACTCTCTCGGAAAAGTTGGAGCCATCATCATCCCGGGGCCGCTCCTGTCGCGGGCGGCCATCTTGCCGGGGACGACCATCTTGTCGGGGCCGGTTGAAAGTAGAGACCATTAGAACTTCAATCCCCCTTCTCGGGCTGCATCTGCCAGGGCCTTGACCCTGCCATGATACTTATATCCGCCACGGTCGAATACCACCTGGGAGATGCCCTGGGCAGTGGCGCGCTCGGCCAGCAGCTTTCCCACCGCTGCGGAAACGGCGATCTTGGGCCCGGTGGCGGAGTCTCCGGTTTCCCCGCTGGATGCTGCCACCAGGGTATGGCCTTTCGCATCGTCAACTATCTGGGCGTAAATCCCTTTCAAGCTGCGAAACACGCAGAGGCGGGGCTGTTCGCCGGTGCCGGTAACTTTTTTGCGGACCCGCCGGTGGCGCACCAAGCGTAGGGTCCTCGTATCCTTGTCTTTTGGCATTTCTTGACTGGACCTTTAGTTCAATTGGCGTTAAGTAGTGCGGGTGGTCTAGGCCTTGCGGGCTGCCGCCTTGCCTGGCTTGAAGTGAAGGACTTCGTTGGAATAACGAATCCCCTTTTCCTTGTAGGCGTTGGGCGGGCGGGTCTTTCGAATTCGGGCGGCGACTTCGCCAACCCGTTGCTTGTCGATGCCGCGCACGTGGACCCGGTTGTTCCCCTCCACCTGCAGGGTCACACCTTCCAGGGGCTGGATCTCCACTTGGTGGCTGTAGCCCACGTTGAGGGTTACGCCCGGTCCCGTCTGCTGTACCCGGTAGCCCACACCCATCAATTCCAGGGTCTTGGTGTAGCCCTCGGTTACGCCGGTAATCGCGTTGGCGATGAGGCTGCGGGTCAGGCCGTGCAGGGAACGGTGGAATTTTCTTTCCGATAATCGTTCTACGACTACCTCGCCGTCTTCCACCCGGACGTTGACCTCCGGATGGTAGTTCTGGGTGATGGAGCCCAGGGGCCCTTTGACGGCTACCCCGTTGTATTGGACCTCCACCTCCACGCCCGATGGAATGGGGATGGGCTTGCGGCCAATCCGCGATAGGGTGCGTGCCTCGTTTTGCTGCTTATCTTCTGTGTTACCAGACATAACAGAGCAATTCTCCTCCGATGCCGCGGTGCCAGGCCTGTTGGCCGGTCAGGATTCCCTGAGAAGTAGAAACTATGGCGGTGCCAATGCCACCGTAGACCCGGGGAATTTCGCCCTTGCCGACGTAAATTCGCAGGCCTGGTTTGCTGACCCGCTTTAGGCCGCTGATAACCGGCTCTCGGCCAGTGCGAAAGGCCAAGTGCAGCCGCAGCGTGGGGTGAGCGTGGCCCCGGGGCATGTCGTAGTCCCGCAGGTAGCCCTGCTCTTTCAAGATGTTGGCCAAAGCCACCTTCAGCTTGGAATGGGGCACCAACACCGAATCATGGCGGGCATGAATGGCGTTGCGGATTCGGGTTAGCATATCTGCCACTGGGTCAGTAACCGGCATAGTTTATTCCTGCGCTCTCAATTTACCAGCTTGCCTTGCGGACGCCCGGCAATTCGCCGTTCAGGGCCAACTCTCGGAAACAGATGCGGCACATGCCTACGTAGCGGATGTACCCCCGGGGCCGACCGCAGCGGTTGCACCGACTGTGGGCCCGACCGGGAAACTTGGGCTCCCGCAACCATTTTTGGATTTTTGACTTCTTTGCCAAGTTGCCTCTCTTAAGTTTCCCGCACGAAGGGCATTCCGAACAACTCCAGAAGTCGCATCGCTTCGGCGTCGTTTGGGGCGGTAGTAGTGATGGTAATCTGCATCCCCCGGATGCGGTCAATCTGGTTGTAGTCGATTTCCGGGAAAATAAGCTGCTCTCGGATACCGATGGAGAAGTTGCCGCGTCCGTCGAACCCCCGTCGGGGAATGCCCCGGAAGTCCCGGATACGCGGCAGCGACGCATTTATCAGCCGGTCCAAAAAGTGGTACATTCGGGCCCCACGGAGGGTAACGGCGGTGCCGATGGGGTTGCCTTCCCGTACCTTGAAGCCGGCGATGGACTTGCGGGCCCTGGTGACTATGGGCTTTTGTCCGGTGATAGTCGCCAAGTCTCGCGTTGCGCTCTCCATGGCCCGACCGTTGGTAAGGGCCTCGCCCAGACCTATGTTCAGGGTAATTTTCTGCAGGCGAGGTACCCTCATGTTGTTGACGAAACCGAACTCGGACATCATGGTGGGCACTATTTCGGTACGGAACGTGTCCCGCAGCCTTGGCGTGGGACTGGACCCGTTGCCGTTGGCAGAAACTGCCTCTTCCTGGGCGGCGGCAGCGCCGCGCCCTCTTTGGTTTCGCTGCCGGCCCGATGCCCGGGCCGGTTGCTGCTCCGGCTGGTCTGAGGACTGTTCTTGGGTCTGCTTGTCATCTTGCATCGTCAATCACTTCCTGACACTTGGGGCAAGCCCTAACTCGGTCTCCAGTTTGCAGTCTGGTAATGCGGGGCCGGGTAGGTTGCCCGCACTTGTTGCAGATAAGCATGACATTGGAAATGTGGATGGGGGCTTCTTGCTGGATGCGACCGGCCTGGCGCACGCCAGGGCGCGCCTTGAAGTGACGGGTGATAATATTTACGCCTTCCACCACCACCCGGTCAACCCCGACCAGTTGCCGCTCCACCCGACCCGTCTTCCCCTTTTCTTTTCCGGCAATTACCAGAACGTTATCGCCACGGCGAATCTTCATCAAACCACCTCTGGAGCCAGGGACACGATGCGCATGAACCCCTTTTCGCGCAATTCCCGGGCCACCGGCCCGAAGATGCGGGTACCCCGGGGGGTCAGGTTCTCTTGCAGAATTACCGCCGCGTTGTCATCAAACTTGATGTAGGTACCGTCGGCGCGCAGCATTCCCTGGGCCTGGCGTACCACCACTGCCTTGACCACCTGTCCCTTTCGCACTGGCGAGTTGGGCGCGGCCTCCCGGACGGTGCAGACGATGACATCGCCCAGCTTGGCATACTTGCGCCGGCTGCTGCCGGGAATGTTAATCAGGCGGATGCGCTTGGCCCCGCTGTTATCCGCCACGTTCAGTCTCGTGTAAGTCTGAATCATTCTTCCGAGTCCTCTTCTTCTACCTGGTCGGTTGGTTCATCCTGGTCGGCCTCTAGCTCCGCGTCGCCCTCCAGGTCTATGGGCCGTATGTCGGCAACCTGGCGGCGGGAAATGATCTCCAGCAACCGCCAATGCTTGGTCTTGGAAATGGGTCGCGTCTCTTGGATGCGGACCAAGTCTCCAAGCTGACACACACTTTCGGGATCGTGGACGTAGAAGCGAGTAACCCGCCGCATCTGCTTGCGGTAAAGGGTATGACGCTGCTTCCAAACTATTTGCACCACCGCGGTCTTGTCCATCCGGGTCTTCACCACCGACCCCACCCGGACCTTGCGCATCTGTTTCGCCATGCTTAACTCTCCGTCAAATTGCGCTCGCGCATCACGGTCATGACTCGGGCAATATCCCGGCGAGTCTTGCGAGGCATGTTGGTGTCGGTCATTTGGTTGGTAGCGGCCCGGAAGCGAAGGTTCATCAATTCCCGGGAGATGTTTATATGCTCCTCTCGGAGTTGATCGTCGCTCAGGGCCCTGATTTCGCTAATCTGCATCCCTCAGCTCCTTAGGCTGCGCCGGTCAACAGGGCGGCTACCCGGTCCCGTTGCACCGTCTTGGTGGGAATTGAGAGCTTCTGGGCAGCCCGTTTCAGGGCTTCAACTGCCTGTTGCTGTGAGACTCCGCCGACCTCGAATAGAATTCGTCCCGGCTTGACGACGGCCACCCAGTGGTCGTTGGCCGCCTTGCCGCCGCCCATGCGAACTTCCGCGGGTTTCTTGGAGACCGGCTTGTCCGGGAAGACCCGTATCCACACCTGGCCGCCCCGCTGCAAGTGGCGGGTAATGGCGACACGCGCCGCCTCTATTTGGCGGGCGGTCATCCAGGTGGCGCCCATGGCCTTTAACCCAAATTCGCCGAAGTCCACGCTATTGCCCGTGGTAGCGTTGCCCTTGCGTCGGCCACGGCCCATCTTTCGGAATTTTGTTCGCTTGGGTTGTAGCATGGGATAGCTCCTTGCTTAGGTTTCTTGGTTAAACTCGTTGAGGAGGTCCTCACCAAAGGCGACGTCGGCCTCGTCGTCCGACTCGACCCTGACTTCAATGGTTTCTAATTCTTCCGTTACCTCGGGCGGCGGCGGCAGAATTTCGCCCTTGTAAATCCAAACCTTGATGCCGATGCGCCCCATGGCGGTGCCCGCCTCGGCCAGGGCGTAGTCGATGTCGGCCCGCAGGGTGTGGAGGGGAACCTGGCCCAGCATCAGCTTTTCCGTTCTGGCGATTTCCGCCCCGGAGATACGGCCCTTGGCGATTATCTTGATTCCCTGGGCTCCGGCCTGCATCGCCCGCTGGGCTGCCTGGCGCATGGCCCGGCGGTAGGCTACCCGACGCTGTAACTGGTCGGCGATATTCTTGCCCACCAGGTAGGGGTCCAACTCGGGCTGCTCAATTTCAATGATGTTCAACTGCACCCGGCGCTTGGTAATGCCTTCCAGACGGCTGCGAAGCTGCTTGACCCGTTCCCCGTCGCGGCCAATGAGAATTCCCGGACGGGCCGAGTGAATGTTGATGACGCTGTCCTGGGCCCCCCGGTCAATTTCCACCCGGGCGATGCCCGCGTCCGAAAAATTGCGGTACTCATGGTGAATGCTATCCCGCAATTTGAGGTCTTCCAGGGCCAGGTTGCGGTAGGCGTTGCCGTTGTTGGCGTACCAGTGGGTCTTCCAGTCTTTTATGATACCCAGCCGGAAGCCGTAGGGATGCGTCTTGTGGCCCATAAACTTTAGGCCTCCTCCGAAACTTCGTCCACCACCACGGTTATATGGCTGGACCGCTTGGTAACCCGACCAATCCGCCCCCGCGCCCGGGGTCGAAACCGCTTCAGGGGACGGGCCTGGTCCGCCGTTATCTGGACGATGCGCAGGTCGTCCCGGTCCATCAGCATATTGTTTTCGGCATTGGCGGCGGCAGATTCCACCACCTTGGCGACGGGCCTGGCCCAAGGGGAAGTCAACAGGCTTAGGGTGTCCAGGGCCTCGCCCACTCCCTTGCCCCGCACCAGGTCCAGGATGGGCTTGAGGCGCTTGGTGGAAGCGCCGATCTGTTTGGCTCTAGCTTTAACTGGCGGCATGTGCCTACCTCACCCGGCTGGTGCGCTCAGAGCGCGAAACGTGACCGCGATAGGTGCGGGTAGGCGCAAATTCGCCAAGCCGGTGTCCCACCATGTTCTCGGTGATAAACACGGGAATATGGCGCCGACCATCGTGAACACCGATGGTTAGTCCCAGCATGTCCGGCATTATCATTGAGGCTCGGGACCAGGTGCGTATCACCGCCTGGGCTCCCGACGCCTGCAACGCCTCGACCTTTTTCATCAGCTTGGGATGGACGTAGGGCCCCTTCTTTACTGATCTAGACATGGATTAACGTCGTCTCCGCGCCCTAATTATAAATTTGCCGCTGTTCTTCTTCTTGCTGCGGGTCTTGTAACCCAGGGTTGGCTTTCCGGTGGGCGACTTGGGCCCGGGCATTCCGATGGGTGATCTTCCCTCGCCCCCGCCGTGGGGATGGTCCACCGGGTTCATGGCGACGCCGCGGACGTGGGGTCGTCGCCCCAGGTGCCGCTTGGCGCCGGCCTTGCCCAGGCTTTCATTCTTGTGGTCTGGGTTGGACAGTTGGCCGATGCTGGCCCGACAGTTCAACAGCACCCGACGCATCTCCCCGGAGGGCAAGCGTATTAGAACGTACTCGCCTTCTCGGGACAGCACCTGGGCGCTGGCTCCCGCGCTGCGCACCAATTGTCCGCCCCGGCCCGGGGTCAATTCCAAGTTGTGGACCACGGCGCCGGTGGGGATGTTACGCAGGGGCAGGGAGTTGCCCGGGCTGATTTCCGCCGCCGGTCCCGCCTCGACGCGGGCGCCAACCGCCAGTCCCTGCGGGGCCAGGATGTAGCTCTTCTCCCCGTCAAGGTAATAGATTAACGCAATGCGGGTGGTCCGGTTGGGGTCATACTCGATGGATACGACTCGTCCCGGCACTCCCTCTTTGTTCCGCTTGAAATCTACAATCCGGTACAGCCGGCGCGGCCCGCCGCCTCGGCTGCGCGTGGTGATTCGACCCCGGTTGTTCCGTCCCCCGTTCTTCTTCAGCGGGGCCAGCAGGGACTTCTCCGGTTTCCGCGCGGTTAACTCCTCGAAAGAAGGTCGCACTGCGTTCCGCGTTCCCGGGGTAATTGGTCTAAGATTCTTCAGTGGCATAGCTCAGTCCTCTGGCCTAAAGGCCCTCGACTATGGTGATGCGGTCCCCGGGTTTGAGCGTCACCACTGCCTTCTTCACGTCTGGGGACTTGGTAAACCGGACGCCATAGCGTTTCCGCTTGCCCCGCAGTTTGGTAGTGTTGACATCCAGCACGGTGACGTTGAAGTTTTTCTCCACCGCCTCCTTTATCTGGACCTTGTTGGCCGCGGGGTGAACTTGAAAAGTATAACGCCCCGATTCCTGTAGCAGGGTGCTTTTCTCTGTAATGGTCGGCTTTAGCAGGACCTGGTAGATATTCATTTGCTCGGCTACTCTCCTGCCTCTGGGTTTGCTGCTGCTGGCGCTTCGGCGGCGGCCGATACCCGGGGTCCTCCCCGGTTGGTCTTCCTGGACATTGAACCCCACAGCTCTTCAGCCCGCCGCACGGCGTCCACGGTTATTAACAGGGTCTCGCGGCGCAGAAGCTCATGGGCGTTGAGCAGGTCCACCGGCAGCGTCCACACCTTTTTGACATTGTGGCCGGCGCGTATTACGTCGGGCTGCGACCCCAGGGTCACCACCAGCACCGAGCGGTCAATCGACAGGTTGTCCAACATTTCCACCATGGACTTGGTCTTGCCGGTCAGCGAGTCCAGGTTATCCACGCAGATGATGTTTCCCCGACGTGCCTTTTCCGAGAGGGCACACCGCAGTGCATGATGCCGTAACCGCCGGGGCAGCACCCTTCGATAGTCCCGGGGGTGGGGCCCAAACACGACTCCGCCATGCCGCCACTGGGGAGACCGAATGCTCCCTTGGCGGGCGCGCCCGGTGTGTTTCTGAATCCAGGGTTTCCGGCCTCCGCCGGAGACCTGGGCGCGGGTCTTGGTGTCGTGGGTGCCCTGCCGGCGATTCAACTGGTACCCCACAATGGCCTGATGCAACACGGTGTTGTTTACCGGAACGGCAAATACGGCATCTTCCACCTGGATGGTATCCACGGTGTCACCCTGGCTGTTATTTACTGCAAGGTCCATAAAATAAAAAAGCTCCTAGGATTCCGCCGTGACGCCCTTGCCGGTGCGGCGTATAGTGAGCAGCCCGTTGGGCGACCCGGGGACTCCCCCCTTGACCATCAACAGGTTGCGCTCAGTGTCCACCTGTATAACTTCCAGGTTCTTCACGGTAATCTTCCGGTTGCCCATGTGACCGGCCATTTTCAGGCCCTTGAAGACCTTACCCGGGGTGGTGCCGCCGCCGATAGAGCCTGGGGCGCGGGCCCGGTCCGACTGACCGTGAGTCCGGGGGCCGCCCCGAAACCCGTGCCTCTTCATGGTGCCAGCGAAGCCTCTGCCCCGGGAACTGCCAATAACGTCCACCAGTTCGCCGGGCTGGAAGATGTCCACCGTAATCTGTTGGCCTAGTGCCAACTGGTCATCGCTGTCGGCTTTGACCTCGCGCAGATGGCGGCCATTGGCGCTGCCCTTCAGGTGGCCGCTGCGGGGCTTGTTGAGCCGCTTGGGGTCACCGAAGCCCAACTGCACCGCCTCGTAACCGTCGTTTGCCGCAGTCTTTATCTGAGTTACCGTACACGGCCCTGCCTGTATCACCGTTACCGGAACAGTGCCGCCATTTTCCCCGAAGATCTGGGTCATCCCGATCTTCCTGCCCAGGAAACCTCTGAGCATGTTAAACACCTTATCCTTATAGCTTGATGGAAATGTCCACGCCGGCGGGCAGGTTCAGCCGAGTCAGAGAATCGATGGTCTTGGATGTTGGCTCCAGAATATCGATGAGCCGTTTGTGGGTCCGAATTTCAAAGTGCTCCCGCGAGTCCTTGTCCACGTGGGGCCCGCGAATCACGCAGAACCGCCGGATGTGGGTGGGCAGGGGCACCGGGCCCGCGATTCTGGCCCCGGTGCGTTCCGCAGTTTCCACGATCTGTTCCGTGGAGAGGTCCAACATCTTATGATCGAATGCTTTGAGTATTATTCGGACTTTTTGCCTGGTGACCATGCTGCTTAATCTGCCCTTCTGTGTCTAAACGTTGTTTACCAAGGTCCTGACCAGGTGATCGGGCACCCGCTCATAGTGTTTGAATTCCATGGTGTAGCTGGCCCGGCCCCGGGACAGGGAACGCAGGGCGGTGGTGTAGGAGAAAGTCTCTCCCAGGGGAATCAGCGCTTGCACCGTCTGGAGGTCGTCCTGACCTTCGATGTGCTTTATCTGAGGGCGCCGCGTCCCCAAATCCCCCAGTATTTCGCTGAGGTACTCGCCTGGGGTAACCACTTCCAGTTCAACAAAGGGTTCCAGTAAAATGGGTCCGGCCTTGCGAGCGCCCTCCCGAATTGCCAGGGTTCCCGCGCTGCGGAAAGCAATCTCTGAAGAGTCCACTGTATGGTAGCTTCCGTCCACCAAGCGTACTTTCAAGTCCACCAGAGGATAGCCCGCCAATGGGCCGTTGTCCAGGGCGTCCCGCACTCCCTTCTCCACCGCCGGAATGTACTCCCTGGGTATAACTCCGCCGGCGATGGCATTCTCGAAAATGATTCCCGACCCCTGTTCCAGGGGTTCAATTTCCAGCCACACATGGCCGAATTGTCCGTGGCCGCCGGTCTGGCGGATGAACCGTCCTTCACTGCGTACGGCGCGGGTGAGGGTTTCCCGGTAAGAGACCCGAGGACTGCCAACGTGGGCTTCTACGTTAAATTCCCGTCGCATCCGGTCCACCAGGACTTCCAGGTGCAACTCGCCCATGCCCGATATTACGGTCTGGGCCGTTTCTTCGTTGTATCGGACCAAGAAGGTCGGGTCCTCATCGGAGAGCTTACGAAGCGCCTCGCCCAGCCGGTCCTGGTCAGCGCGGCTGGTTGGCTCGATAGCAACGGAGACCACAGGCAGGGGAAACTCCGGGGGCTCCAGGATAACGGGTTGGAAGTCGGTGCCGATGGTATCTCCGGTAAAGGTATCCTTGAGGCCGACCGCCGCGCAGATATTGCCGGCGCTCACCTCTTCCAACTCCTCTCGATGGTTGGCGTGCATCTGGAGCAGCCGCCCCGTCCTTTCCCGCTTCTGCTTGGTGACGTTCATCACCGAGGCTCCGGCCTTTGCCCGACCGGAGTAAATTCGGAGGAACACCAACCTTCCCACGTAGGGGTCGGTAACTACCTTGAAGGCGAGGGCAGCCAGGGGGCCCTCCTCGTCGGGATAACGAAGGACCACCTCTTCGGTCTTGGGGTCGGTTCCTTCTACCGGCGGAACATCTTCGGGAGAAGGCAGATACTGAATGATTGCGTCCAGCAACGGGTGCATTCCCCGTCCCTGGATGGCGCTACCGCAGAGTACCGGCACCAGGGTCCGCTGAATCGTGGCGGCTCTCAGCGCCTGACTCAAGTCCTGTTCTGAGAGCTCTTCGCCCTCCAGGTAGCGGATGAGCAGGGCCTCGTCAGTCTCCACGATTTTTTCAATCATGTCCTGACGGTATTCTTCGTAGGACTGCTGAAATTCCGCCGGGACCGGTATCGCTTCGGGAGGGTCGAAGTTACTCGATCCCTTGGCGCCGTCGGCGTATACCAAGGCCCGCCCCCCCAGCAGGTCGATAACGCCCCGGAAATCCGCCTCCTCGCCCAGGGGCAACTGGATGGCGACCGGGTTGCCCCGAAGCCGGCGGCGGATGGATTCCATGGTACGCTCGTAGCTGGCGCCCACCCGGTCCATCTTGTTTACAAAACAGATGCGGGGCACCTTGTAGGTGTCGGCCTGCCGCCATACCGTTTCCGACTGGGACTGAACGCCAGCCACGGCATCCAGCACCACAATTCCACCGTCCAGCACCCGCAGGCTGCGCTCCACCTCGGCGGTGAAGTCGACGTGGCCCGGGGTGTCGATGATGTTTACCCGGTGCTCTTGCCAGGAAGCGGTGGTCGCCGCGGCGGTGATGGTAATGCCCCTTTCCCGTTCCTGGGGCATCCAGTCCATTGCGGTGGTCCCCTCGTCTACCCCACCCACCTTGCGAATGCGGCCCGTTAGGTAAAGAACCCGCTCGGTGACGGTGGTCTTGCCCGCATCGATGTGGGCAATGAAGCCAATATTTCTAATCTTGTTTATCGGATAATGACTAACCATGATTTGAACCTAGAATTGCCTTCTACCTCTCTTATCTTCGATAGTGGACGAAGGCCCGGTTCGCTTCTGCCATGCGGTGCAACTCTTCCCGCCGCCGTACCGCCGACCCCTCACCTCGCGCTGCTTCCAGCAACTCGTTGGCAAGTCCGCGGCGCATGGGCATTCCCTTGCGGCCCCGAGCGCCCCTAATGAGCCAGCGCATGGCCAGGGCCTCGCTGCGGTTGGGCCGCAACTCGGTGGGCACCTGATAAGTAGCCCCGCCGATTCGGCGGGGTTTCACTTCTACCAGGGGGGTGGCGTTGCGCAGGGCCTGCTCAAACACTTCCATAGCCCCACGGCGCGACTCTTCCTGTGCAATTTCCAGGGCGCTGTAGACCAAGCGCTGCGCTGTGGTCTTCTTGCCCCGTAGCATTACGCGATTTATGAACCGGGCCAACTCCACGCTGTCGTAGCGTGGGTCGCTCCCGATGATCCGTGGTTCAGCTCGCCTTCTTCTGGACATAGTAAATCCTGCCCTATAAAAAACGGTGGTACTCTGGGAGCCCCCGATAGCGGCGGCCCCAAAAAAGGAGAACGCCCAAAGGAGACTATCTCTTGGGCGCTCCGTACTTGCTGCGGCCCCGTTTGCGGTTCTGTACGCCTTCCGTGTCCAGGGCGCTGCGGACGACGTGGTACCGTACGCCGGGCAGGTCCTTGACGCGACCCCCCCGCACCAGCACCACCGAGTGCTCTTGCAAATTATGGCCCTCACCGCCGATATAGGCGGTTACTTCCACGCCGTTGGTGAGGCGCACCCTGGCAATCTTGCGAAGGGCCGAGTTGGGCTTTTTAGGGGTCATGGTGCGGACCTGAATGCACACGCCGCGCCGTTGCGGACTGCCCTGTCCCCACTTTACTCGGTTTCGCAGGGAGTTCTGCACCCAGTGCAACGCCGGGGCCTTGGTACCTTTGCGTACCGGCTTGCGGCCCTTTCGTACTAGTTGATTAACGGTTGGCATATCTTGACCTTTCCATATTCACTACGCTATATGACGCGAATAAGTATGCTATCAACTCCCAAGGAGCCTGTCAATAATTTGACACCATGAGGAATTCTTGTCTACAATGCGTTCATTAACAATTTGGGGTAGAGGCACGTAGGGGAGCTCGGTTGAGCCGGGCTGAGAGGGTGACCGGGATTGTCACCGACCCTTGCGAACCTGATCTGGGTAATGCCAGCGTAGGGAAGCGGCGCTTATAGGCTTGGTCAATGATGGGCCGCCAACGTTTAAGAAGCTGGCGGCCCAAGTTTTTGGGAGGTTCAGAATGGTCCAAACAACGGAATACACGAAAGCATTCCAGGGTAAGTCCAGCTTTCCGGCCAGCGCCAAGGTGTACAAAGAGGGTTCTTTGACTTCGATTCGCGTGCCTTTCCGACAGGTCACCCTGAATCCCACCACGGGTCGGTTCGGTCAGGAGGAAAATGCCCCTATTTCAATTTATGATACCAGCGGCCCTTACTCCGACAGCTCCGCTACCCTAGACCTTCGGCAGGGGCTCAACGCCCTGCGCCGCGAGTGGATTATGGCCCGGGGCGGCGTTGAAGAGTACGAAGGCCACCCGGTGGCTACCAACGGCAGGAACAAGGGCCAGCCCTTCCCCGGCCTGAAGCGCCAGCCTCTTCGGGGGAAGAACGGTCAATCGGTGACTCAGATGCACTTTGCCCGCCAGGGGATTGTCACCCCGGAGATGGAGTACATCGGAATCCGCGAAGGCATCGACCCGGAATACGTCCGAGAAGAGGTAGCCCGGGGTCGGGCCATCATTCCCGCCAACATCAACCACCCTGAGTCCGAGCCCATGATTATCGGTAGGAATTTCCTAGTCAAGGTGAACGCCAACATCGGCAATTCCGCCATTACCTCATCTATCGAAGAGGAAGTGGAAAAGATGCTGTGGGCGACCCGATGGGGTGCTGACACGGTCATGGACCTGTCCACCGGCAACGACATCCACACTACCAGGGAATGGATCCTGCGCAACTCTCCCGTCCCCATCGGAACGGTGCCCATTTACCAGGCCCTGGAGAAGGTGGGCGACAATCCCGAAGAACTGACCTGGGAACTCTACCGGGACACCATTATCGAGCAGGCCGAGCAGGGAGTGGACTACTTCACCATCCACGCCGGCGTACTGTTGCGGTACGTTCCCCTAACCGCCAACCGCATCACCGGAATTGTCTCCCGGGGCGGCTCCATCATGGCCGGCTGGTGCCTGGCCCATCACGAGGAAAACTTCCTGTACACCCACTTCGATGAGATCTGCGAGATCATGCGGGCCTACGACATCTCCTTCTCCCTGGGTGACGGTCTCCGGCCCGGCTGCGTGGCCGACGCCAACGACGAGGCCCAGTTCTCCGAGTTGCAGACCCTGGGCGAGCTGACCAAGAAGGCCTGGGAACACGACGTTCAGGTGATGATTGAAGGCCCCGGCCACGTTCCGATGCACAAGATTAAGGAGAACGTTGACCGGCAGATGGAAGTCTGCCACGAAGCTCCCTTCTATACCTTGGGGCCCTTGGTAACCGACGTGGCCCCGGCCTACGACCACATTACCTCGGGTATCGGAGCCGCCATGGTCGGCATGTACGGCACCGCCATGCTTTGCTACGTGACCCCCAAAGAACACCTGGGGTTGCCCAACCGGGAAGACGTGAAGACCGGCGTCATAACCTACAAGATTTCAGCCCATGCCGCCGACATAGCCAAGGGTCATCCCATGGCCCAGCAGTGGGACGACGCCCTTTCCAAGGCCAGGTTCGAGTTCCGTTGGGACGACCAGTTCAACCTGGCCCTGGACCCGGAGACCGCCAAGGACTACCACGATGAGACTCTTCCCGCCCAGGGGGCCAAGGTGGCCCACTTCTGCTCCATGTGCGGCCCCAAGTTCTGCGCCATGAAGATTACCCAGGACGTGAGAGAGTACGCCCAGAACAAGGGCCTGACTCCCGAAACTGCCCTGTCCTCCGGCATGGAGGAAAAGGCCCTGGAGTTCAGGGAAGCTGGGAGCAAGATATACCAGCAAACTTAGGTTGCTACTGTTGGTTGCTCCCAACCGCCGTTAGCTGAACAGCCTCCGGCGTAATTGGGGCATAGACGGTAATTGCCCGGCCCCGCGTTTCGATTTTGTGTTGAATTGAGGGGCCGGGCGTTTTCTTGCCCAGGATCCCAGATCTAAACCCAACGTGGGGATACGGCCAATATGGTCAATGGGTAGTCCCATCAGGCCTCCCTTCGCTGGTATACTTCTAGTGCCCTAGGACCTCTAATGCGTTTATGGAGTGCCGATGTCTCTTTATTTTCTCCTGGGAACCTTGAACGACCGTGGACAGCAGATGGTGCGTAACAATCCAGACCTACCCGTGGAAGTACTAAGGGAGGTCGATGCAGACGGGGCGGAAGTCTTGGGACAATACGCTGTTTTGGGCCGCTATGACTTCGTAATGCTGGTGGAGGCGAACGATAACCAGGCAGTAGCCAGGCTGTCCCTGGAAATGGGCGTGCGGGTTGGGTTGCACGTCGAGACCTTGCCTGCCCTGGCAGTGAGCGTGCTGGGCGACGATGGGGAGACCGAAGGTGTGACCGGCGCCGAGGTCGCCCAGGGGACGCCGGCCAATCGCGAGGAATGGCGCATTCCCCAGGACGATCCCGACGCCCCCAGTAACGAATAGCCAGGTCACAGGAGCCGGAGTTCCTTGGGGTGGGTTTAGTTCCCAATTGCCCGGGGGACGGCGGCCTGCTCCCGTGGATGGTCGTTTGTTTGGCCCGCGCCGCCAACGGCCTGTCGTTTCAACAGTATTTGGTTTCATAGGTTTCAATGGTATTTCCAGTGCATCTTCGCGGCTCGCCGAGGTGAATTATGGCCGTGGCAAGACCGGTACCCAAGGCGATGACCATTGCCGGGTCCGACTCGGGAGGGGGAGCGGGCATCCAGGCCGACCTGAAGACCTTCGCCGCCCTGGGAGTCTACGGCACGTCGGTGCTCACCGCCATCACCGCCCAAAATACAGTGCGCGTCACCGCCGTACACGAGATTCCTACCGATGTGATTACCGCCCAAATTGAAGCGGTAATTACCGACATCGGGGCATCGGCTGTCAAGACGGGAATGCTGTCCAGCAGCAGCATCGTGGAGACCGTGGCCCTGGAGCTCCAACGCCACCAGGTGAGCAACCTCGTGGTCGACCCGGTAATGGTGGCGAAGAGCGGCGATTCTCTGCTCCGCGAAGAGGCGGTGGAGTCCCTGCGGCGGCGGCTGGTGCCTCTGGCTGCGGTAGTCACTCCCAACATCCCCGAGGCCGAGGTCCTGACGGGAATGTCCATCACCACATCGGACGAAGTTCGTCGGGCCGCGGAGCTAATAGTAGGAATGGGGGCTGCCAGCGTGGTCGTTAAGGGTGGGCACCTGGAGGGACCGGCTACAGATTTATTCTACGACGGCTCCCACTTCCAGGAGTTCACCGCCCAGCGTATTGATACGGTCAACACCCACGGCACCGGATGTACCTTCGCCTCGGCATTGGCCGCCGGGCTGGCCCGCGGTATGAGCACCCTGGATGCAGTGGCTCAGGCCAAGGAGTTCGTCACCGAAGCCATACGCCGCTCCTTCTCTGTTGGCTCGGGACACGGCTCCCTGAACCACTTCTACAAGCTGTGGGGCTGACGTCGCCGTAATCCCGAAGCGGCAAGGAGGCATACAGCATGGGAACTTTTAGCTACCCCTTTGCCCTGGGGCCGAAGGATGGCCCAATGGTAGAGGAAGTAGAGGGTCTGGTGGATACCGGTAGTACCTACACGGTAGCCCCGGCTCCCCTTCTTCAAAGGCTGGGCATCGTTCCTCAATGGAGCGGCGTATTTGAGCTAGCCGACGGGAGGCAGGAAGAGTACGGTATGGCGGAGGTGCGCGTATTGCTCAATGCTCAAGAGCGGACCACCATCTGCATATTTGGGGCGCCCGACTGCCAGACCCTCTTGGGAGCTTACACTTTGGAAGGGTTTGGCCTAGCCGCCGACCCGGTCAACGGCCGATTAGTGCCTTCCAGCCTGATTCTGATATGATGGACAATGACTAATACCCATTGTCCCAAGTTATTCCAGAGGTGGGTTAGACCATGTTCAAGGCCGTCAACAGCCGCGCCAGCTTTCCTGAGTTGGACGCCAACATCCTGAAGTATTGGAAAGACAATGACGTGTTCCACCGCACCGTGACCGAGCGGGCCGACGGCCCCCTGTTCATGCTCATCGAGGGGCCGCCCACAGCCAACGGCAGCCCCGGCATTCACCACGTGCTGGCCCGGGTTTTCAAGGACGTTATCTGCCGCCATCGCACCATGAAGGGCTACCGCTGCCAGAGGAAGGGAGGCTGGGACACTCATGGTCTGCCGGTGGAGTTGGAAGTCGAAAAAGAGTTGGGCCTGAGCACCAAGCGGGAAATAGAAGAGTACGGCATCGAGCAGTTCAACCAGCGTTGCCAGGATAGCGTCTTCCGGTACGTCAAGGAATGGGAGGTGATGACCGACCGGATTGGCTTCTGGTTGGACATGGAGCAGCCTTACGTAACCCTGGACAATAACTTCATCGAGAGCGGCTGGTGGATCCTGAAACAGCTTTGGGACCGGGGCCTGCTCTACCAGGGAATGCGGGGCACCCCCCACTGTCCCCGCTGTGAGACCAGCCTGAGCTCCCACGAGGTGGCCCTGGGCTACCGCGAGGACACCCCGGACCCCTCGGTGTTCGTCAAGTTTCGCCTGTTGGAACCGTCCAGTTCCCTCGCTCCAAGCGCGGATGGCCCAACGGCCTCTCCCGAAGTTCCCACCTACCTGCTGGCCTGGACCACAACACCCTGGACCCTGCCGGGAAACACGGCCTTGGCTGTTGATGAGAACGCCGATTACGCCGTGTTGGAGTTGGAGGCTGAAGGGATTAGCCAACGTCTGGTACTGGCCGCAACACTGGTGGAGGCCAATATCCGTCAGGAATACTCCCTGGTAGCCACGGTCAAGGGCTCGGACCTGGTGGGGGCCGAATATCAACCGTTGTACCCGCCCACCGATTTCGGGTCGGACATTCTGCGCTTTGTACGTCGGGAAGGCCCGGGCGGAGTGGTCACCGACTTGGAAGAAGCCGATGGTTTCAACCCCCGGGTGGTGGCCGCCGGTTTCGTTTCAATGGAAGACGGCACCGGCATCGTCCATATCGCGCCAGCCTTTGGCGATGAAGACCTGGGGCTGGGTCGCGAAAAAGAGTTGGCCTTCGTTCAGCCGGTGGACCTCCGGGGCCTGGTTACCGGCAACTACTCCTTCGCCGGCAAATTCGTCAAGGACGCCGACCCGGAGATTATGGCTGACCTGGAGCAACGGGGGCTGCTGCACCACCGGGATATTTACCGCCATACCTATCCCTTCTGCTGGCGCTGCGACACGCCACTGCTCTACTACGCCAAGAGTTCCTGGTATATCCGCACCACGGCGGTCAAGGACCAACTGGTCAGCGGTAATGAGAGCATCAACTGGTACCCTGACTACATCCGGGACGGCCGCTTCGGGGAGTGGCTGCGCAACAACGTGGACTGGGCCATTTCCCGGGAGCGTTATTGGGGCACTCCTATCCCCATCTGGTCGTGTAGTTCCTGCGGACGTACCGAGTGCATCGGCAGTGTTGCCGAGTTGGCCGAACGGTCTGTCCAGGATGTGAGCAGTCTCGACCTGCACCGGCCCTATGTGGACAGCGTAACTTGGCCCTGCAACAACCGGAGTAATTCTTCCCCCAGGCAGGTGGGGATAGACCACACGCATCCATCACCCCCGGGATACGGCGGATGTTCCCCCGCAAACGCGGGGATAGTTCCCAACACTTGCCCTGGTACGATGTATCGTATCAAAGAAGTAGCGGACGCCTGGTTCGACTCCGGGGCTGTACCCTTCGCCCAGTGGCATTACCCCTTTGAGAACCAGTCGATGACCGAAAACGGCCTCTTTCCCGCCGATTATATTTGCGAGGCTGTCGACCAGACCCGGGGGTGGTTCTACAGCTTGCATGCCCTCTCCACGTTGATGATGGAGCAGCCCTCATACCGCAACGTCATCTGCCTTGGCCTGATTTTGGATGAACGGGGCCGCAAGATGAGCAAGCGGATTGGCAACGTGGTTGATCCCATTTCCGTCCTGGATACCCAGGGCGCGGACGCGCTACGTTGGTACTTGTTTACCGCCTCCCAGCCGGGAGAGCCCCGGCGATTCTCCGACAAACTGGTCAGCGAGACTCTGCGCCGAGTCCTACTCACGCTGTGGAATGTTTATTCCTTCTTTACCAGCTACGCCAATATCGACCAATTCCACCCGGACCAGATACCCCAGGGTTGGAAGCCGGAAAACGAGTTGGACCGATGGATTCTGTCGGAGTTGAACGTGTTGGTCTCCCAGGTGGACGAGCTCATGGAGGCTTACAACCCCACCGACGCGGGGCGCCGGATTCAGGAGTTCATCGACGGGCTTTCCAATTGGTACGTGCGGCGCAGCCGACGCCGCTTCTGGAAGAGCGAAAACGACGGCGACAAGCTGTCCGCCTACGCCACTCTGTACGATTGCCTCGTAACCGTGTCTCGCCTGATGGCTCCCCTGGCGCCCTTCATGGCCGAGGAGATGTACCAGAACCTGGTCCGCAACCCCGACCAGTTGGCCCAGGACAGCGTCCACTTGTCGGATTTCCCCGTAGCCGACCAGTCCCTGGTTGACGAGGAACTGATGAACGCCACCAGACTGGCCATGCGGATTTGCAGTATGGGTAGGGCCGCTCGGTCCCGGGCCGGGATAAAGGTGCGGCAGCCCCTGGCCGAGGTCACGGTCTGGGGCCACTCCGGCTACCTGGAACAGGTGAAGGCCCAGGTCCTGGAAGAGCTTAATATCAAGGAAATGAGGATTTGGGGAGAATACCAAGGCGAGACGGAAGGAATGTTCCGCCGCGCCGAAGCCCTCGCCGTAGAGGGGGGGAAGGCGTTCTCGTCTAACGAGGGCCTCTACCAGGTTGACCAGTATTGGATGGCCCTGGGCCCCGGGTGTATGGTGGCGATAGATGCTACGGTGACTCCCGAACTGGCCGAAGAGGGCTTGGCAAGGGAAATTGCCCACCGCATCCAGAACCTGCGGCGCAACGCTAAGTTCGAGCTCACCGACCGCATCGTCACCTATTACCAGGCCCCCGAGCAAGTGGGCCGGGTGATGCAGAACTACGCTGAATACATCAGCCAGGAGACGCTCAGCGAAGACCTGGTGTTGGGCAGTCCCGAAGATGGAGGGGTATCCGAGACCCAGAAGGTGGAGGGCATGGAAGTCACCCTTTCGGTGGTCCGGGTCTAGGCCCGCCAACCCTCGCCCTCCGGCATACGAGCCAAATGCCAGAACTTCCCGAAGTTGAAAATGTATGCAGATACCTGGCTGAAGTTGGGTTGCCGGGGTGTACCCTCCTTCAGGCCAACGTAGGCTGGGCCAAGACCGTCAAACATCCCTCCCTGGAAGATTTCGTCCTGGACATTCCCGGCGGCGCTGTCCAGGCGATTGACCGTCGGGGCAAGTATATTTTGCTCTCGCTCAGTGGCCCCAGAACCCTAATCTTGCATTTGGGAATGACCGGGGGACTGCGGGTGCATCCCAGGTCTCAACCCGGACCCCCAATGGTCCGCCACTCCTTCTCTTTGGACGATGGTCGAGAACTGAGGTTCATCGACCCCCGCAAGTTTGGCAAGATGTGGCTGGTGGATGATCCCGCTCAGGTGCTTCCTGCCTTCGGCCCCGAACCTTTGACGGACTCATTCACCCCTGGGGCGCTGGCGGCAGCCCTGGCCGGGCGGAAAGTCCCCATCAAGGGCCTGCTGCTGGAGCAATCGGTGGTGGCGGGCATGGGCAACCTGTACGCCGATGAGGCCCTTTACTTGTCGGGGATAAATCCGCTGCGGCTGGCTTCGGAATTAACCGAGTCCGATGTCTCCCGCCTGGCTGAGGGAATAGTCAATGCCGTCACCTCTGCCCTGGCCCAGTACGACCGCTCCCGCGCCGAGCAGTGGCCCGACCCTCCCTTTGGCCTGAGCACCTGGTCCATACCCCGGCATCCCGGGGCCCCCTGTTCCCGCTGCGGGGAAGAAATGTCGGTAGTGCGTGTCCGTGGACGGACCACCTATTTTTGCCCCCGGTGCCAGCCCTCGGAGGTCGGCTAGCTGCTCCCAGCCAGGGAACCCTGTGGTGACTGCCCATATTGTTGACGGCTGCCATACGGCTGCGTACACTATTGTGAGCAACCCGGGCGGTGCGTATCTACGCTTTGCCCTGTTAAAATTTGCCTGGGCCGCCGCCGCATAGATGTGGGAACGCATCGGAAGATTAGCTACTCTACACCAGGGGAGGAAGCATGGCTCGGTATCAAAAGCACGAGGCCCAGGACTGGGCTTGGGAAACCCTACGAGGTCAGTGGACAACGCTGATTACTCCCTTCACGCCCGACAACCGGCTCGACGAAAATGGCCTACGCCATAACATTCGTCACGTCCGCCGGCTGGGCACTCGGGGCGCGGGCTGCACCTGGGGGATGGGAGAATTCTGGAGCCTCACCTTTGAGGAGCGTACCCGGGTCATGGACGTTGTTGCCGAAGAGGCCAACGGTCAGTGGCCGGTGGGGGCCCACGTCACCCACACCTCCGCCGAGGATATGCTGGCCCTGGCCAAGCACGCCGAGGCCCAGGGTTTTGATCTGCTCATGCTAGCCCCCCCTTACATGGTGACCAAGACCGAGGAGCAAGTCGTTGACTACGTGAAATTGCTGGCCGACAACACTTCTTTGGCCATCATGTTCTACAACTCCCCCCAGTTCGGCATAGTTATGAGTCCCCAGGGCCTCAAACGCCTGTGCCAGATACCCAACGTGGTGGGGGTCAAGGAAGCCAGCTTCAACCAGCAGATTTCCATCGAGACCCACCTGATGCTGGGCAAGTCCTCCATCATCAGCACCCCGGACGAGTGGATTTTCAACAAGGCCAAGGAGTTGGGGTTCCACCAGCAGGTGATGTTCGCCAACACCTCCGATTGGCGCTTCGACACTCCCGAGCACAACTACTACGTCCAGTACATTGACCGGGCCACCAACGGCGACTTGGACCAGGAGTTCTACCGCACCCACCTGGCCGACATGAAGGCCCTGTCCGACAAGTGGTGGGGCAGCACCGTCCAGAAATTCGGTGGGGCTCTGCCCGTTTCCATGTGCAAGTATTGGGGCGAGTTGATGGGCATGAGCGGCGGGCACGTCAGAGCGCCCTTGGCTGACCTCTCGGGGGCCGAAAAGGCCGAACTTGAGCGCGAACTGTTGCCCCTGATTCCCCGTACCAGCGTAGCTCCGGCCTCGCCGGACCGCAGCCATGCTCCCTGGCTAAACGGCAAGCGGGACACCAACTTCTCGGGTATGCTGCTGCTGGTCAGCGTCCAGAACATGCAGGAGGCCCTGGAAGCCGACAAGGGCGGAGCGGACATCATCGACGTGAAGAACCTGCAGGAAGCCCTGGTGGGTTCGGGACATCCCCACCTGGTGCGGGAGGCCCGGGCCAAGATACCGGCGGAAAAGCACGTCAGCGTAACCCTGGGAGTTGTGCCCAATCAGGCTGGCACCGTGGCGATGGCGGTCCATGCCGCCGCCATGCTGGACGCCACCTCCATCAAGGTGGGTTTCTGCCAGACCGACTACGACACGGCGGCGGAGATTCTGCGCGAGTCTCGCCGTGCCCTGGAAGGCTACGATACCAAGCTCATCGGCTCCCTTTTCGCCGACAACCACCTGTTTAACGGGTTGGAAGCGCGCCGCATGGTGGATTTGGCCGTTGACGGTCAGTGCGATGGCTTCCTCATCGACACTCTGACCAAGGATGGCCGCAACCTGTTTGACTTCATTCCCGAAGGGGAATTGCGCCAAATGGTGCTCCGGGCCAAGGAAAAGGGTCTGAGCACCGCCCTGTCCGGCCACCTCCGTTTGGAGGACCTGGACGAACTGGCCCGCATTAACCCCGACATAGTTGGCGTCCGGGGCGCTGTGTGCGCCAGCGGCGATCGGGATAGGGGCGTTGCCTGGGAGTCGGTGGCTAACTTCAAGCACGAGATTGACCTGCGCAAGAGCGGCACAGTGGATATTCGCGGACCCGCCCGACCCGGGGATGGCCTGGGCGACGGTTGGGCGGTAATCGACGGGCGGGGCAAGAATTGCGCCGGAGTAATAGCCGCGCTGGCCCGCCAGATGGAGTCCGACCGTAGCTCCCTGGTGGAGGCCATTCTGCACGACGCCCTGAACATTTACGACGTTACCCTCTGGGCGGAACAAGCGGGACACCGTCTGTTGACCCAGCGGAGGGAGACCGACGGCACGCTGCGGGTGCTTATCCAACCCCACGTCGGAGGATAACCGGCCCAGTCCGGCCAAGCTGGGGGCCTACAGGTGGTTAGGAAGCGGTGGGCCGGACTGCCGGGTGCCGGGGTTTCTGCTGCGACCATCCAATAAGCCCTCCAGGATTTGGTGGGGACCTTCGTCAACGAGTCCGTTAGGAGAACGCACATGGCAAGATTCGAGTACTTGGAGCCCCACACCCTGCGCCAGGCTATTACGCTACTGCAACGTCATGGGCCAGCCGCCAGGATCGTTGCCGGCAGCACCGACTTTCTAATCCGGTGGCGTCAGGGCGTTTGGCAGCCCGATTACGTGGTCAACATTCAGCATATCCCCGGCCTGGACCGGATTAGGTACAGCCGACGCAGTGGCCTGCGCATCGGCGCAATGGTCTCAGTACAGTCCTTGGAAGAGGACCCGGACGTGAGAGCCAATTATCCGGCGCTGGCCACCGGCGCCACGTCCTTTGCCGGGGTGCAGGTACGCAACCTGGCTACGGTGGGCGGCAACGTCTGCAACGCCTCCCCCGCTGGTGACATGCTCCCGGCCCTGCTGGCCCTGCAAGCGGAGTGCCGGATTGTCGGCCCGGAGGGAGAGCGTATAGTGCCCCTAGACCAATTCTTTACCGGACCGGGCCGGTCCGTACTTCAGCAGGCCGAGATTCTTGCGGAATTCCGCCTGCCGCCGGCTTCGCGCAACTCCGGTTCGCTGTACATCAAGCACAGCCCTCGGGGGGCGATGGACATCGCCTCGGTGGGCGTCGCGTCGGCGGTATCCCTCGAGGACCGGGGCTTGGTCTGCCGCGACGTGCAGATTGCCCTGGGCGCGGTGGCTCCCACGCCCATACGGGCCTACAGCGCCGAAGAGATGCTGCGGGGCCAGACCATTACTCCCGAGCTAATCGAAGCAGTAGCCCAGGAAGCGGAAAACCTGGCAAGGCCGATAACGGACGTGCGCAACAGCGCCGAATACCGCAAGGCCATCACGGGAGCCCTGACCCGGAGGACGTTGGAGAAGGCTATCGACATGGCGCGCAACGCCCCCATTCCCTTTGAAGTCCAGCGCCGCTTGGCAGTCCAGACCGCCTTTTAATCGCCTGCCCGGTAGGCTGGGTACCCCTATCTTCGCTGGAGGTCAATTTCAATGAAGCAGCCGCTGCAAATTACCGTCAACGGCCAAAGCCGCCAACTCCTGGTGGAGCCCTACTACTCGCTCCTGGATACGCTGCGGGATGAAATGCACCTCACCGGCACCAAAAAAGGCTGCGACGAGGGCGACTGCGGCGCGTGTACGGTCTTGCTGGGTGGCAAACCCGTTACCTCCTGCCTGGTGCTGGCCCACAGCGCCCACGATTGCCAGGTCAACACCATTGAGAGCCTGTCCACCACCGAGGCCCTGCATCCGGTGCAACAGGCTTTTGTCGACCACGGTGGGTTGCAGTGCGGCTTCTGTATTCCTGGCCTCATAATGTCGGCCACGGGGCTGCTCCAGGAAAACCCCAACCCCACTGAGGAAGAGGTCCGTTTGGCCATAGGTGGTAACCTGTGCCGGTGTACTGGGTACGTCAAGGTGGTGGAAGCCATCTTGGCGGCGGCGGAAACAATGCAACGCCAGGGCGCCTGAGTCCGCCAAGAGACGGACGAATACCCCGATGTCCCATGCTGGACTAGATAACGAATTAGCCTAAGAGCTGTTGGTGATCCGGCTAGTCGAAGTGGGCCACTCCAAGAGTGGAATACACCCTTCAAATGGGCCGATGGACCCGGTTCCCCGGAAGTCAGAGGACCGGTCCCCAAGACTCTACCCGATACCGAGGACGGATATAAGGAGTAAGCGCAATGGTCGACTTCAAGGTCTTGGAGAAAAGTTACCCTCGGGTTGACGCCTGGGAAAAGGTAACCGGACACGCTACCTACGCCTCGGACGTGTATCTTCCCGAGATGCTGATGTGCAAGCTGCTGTCCAGCACTCGCGCCCACGCCCGTATTGTCAGCATCGACACCTCCAAGGCGGAGCGGCATCCCGGCGTCCGGGCCGTCATCACCGGAAGGGACTTCCCGGACATCCAGTTCGGGTCCGGCGCATTGAAGGACCGCTACATCATGGCCCGGGATGAGGTGTACTACATCGGGGAGCCGATAGCTGCGGTGGCCGCCGACGATGAGGTAACTGCCCAAGAGGCGGTGGAGCTCATCGAGGTCCAATACGAGGACTTGCCCACCGTAATAGACCCCCTGGATGCCATCAAGTCCACGGCCCCGTCCGTTCACTCGGACCTGGCCGACTTTGAGGGTTACGGGTTCGCCATGGGCAACAATGTCAGCGCCCTGTTGGACGCCGACCGGGGCGACGTGGACCAGGCATTCCAAGACGCTGATCTAGTCATTGAGGAGACCTACCGCTCTCAGGGAATCAACCAGGGATTCCTGGAGCCCATGGCCTGTGTCGCCAACGTTGAACCCAATAGGCGTCTGACCGTTTGGGCTTCTACCCAGGGACCCTATCAGATACGCGCCCAGTTGTCCGCGGTGTTGGACATCCCCCTCGCCAGCATCCGGGTAATTCCGATGGAGTTGGGCGGCGGGTTCGGGGCCAAGCTCCGGTTGGCCTTTGAGGGGTTTCCCGCCCTGCTGGCCATGAAGACCGGGCGCCCGGTAAAGTTGATTAACACCCGGGAAGAGGTGTTCACCCTCAACGGGCCACGCCTGCCCGTAACCAACTACCTGAAGACCGGAGTGATGAAAGACGGGACTATCATCGCCAGGGAAGGCTATACCGTCTTTGACGTGGGGGCCTACCTGGGGGCTGGCCCCAACTCGGGCATCGGCCACGGCCTGGGGGCCTACGACATTCCCAACTTCCGGCTCCGCTCCTATGGGGTGTATACCAACAAGATATACGTGGGCTCCTACCGGGCTTCCGGCGTGGCTGACATGACCTTCGCGGTGGAATCCCACATGGACACCATCGCCCATAAGCTGGGCCTGGATCCGATGGAGTTGCGGATGAAGAACGCCCTCAAAGAGGGTGACGTTTCCGTAAGCGGCGCTCGTGTTCCCAGGAACGGGTTGATGGAAACCCTGCAGGCGGTGAAGGACCGGCTGGGGCTGCCTAAGAAGCTGGAAGAGGGACGAGGTGTGGGCATTGCCCTATGCGAGTGGCGCAGCGGCAGCGGCCCCTCCACGGCAACCATCAGCGTTAACGAAGACGGTACCGTCAGCCTGCTCACCGGCTCGGTGGACATTTCCGGCAGCGACACCGGGCTGGCCGCCATTACCGCCGAGACCCTGGGCGTGGACATGGACAAGGTTGTTGTCGCCAAGCGGGACACCGACCTGGCTCCCTTCACCGGCCCCAGCGGCGGCAGCAGGATTACCTATAGCCAGGGCAAAGCCGTGCAAATGGCTGCCGAGGACGCCCGGGGCAAGCTGCTGGCCCTGGCCGCCGATCGGTTCGGTGTGCCTGCCGACGCCCTGGCCTGTGAGGATGGACGGGTCTACGTGCTGGACAACCCGCCCCAGAGCTTGACCCTCGGCCAGCTTGCCAACGCCAGCCTCACCTCCCGGGGCGGGCCCATCATCGGCTTGGCCTCCCTGTCGTCAATGCCCTATAACCCGGTCTTTGCCGCCCAGGGGGTTGAAGTGCAGGTGGACAAGCAGACGGGCCAGGTGAAAGTCACCAAGTATGTTCAGGCCCAGGACGTGGGAGTTGCCATAAACCCCATGGCCGCCGAAGGCCAACTGGAAGGCGGAGCGGTGCAGGGTATCGGACGCGCCTTGACCGAGGACTTGCGTATCGACCCGGAGACGGGAGCGGTTCTTACCTCTTCCCTTTCGACTTACCTCATGCCCTTGGCCATCGACCTTCCCGAGATGGAGACCATCATGATTAGCGTCCCCTCGGACGACGGCCCCTTCGGAGCCCGGGGAGTGGCCGAGCCTCCGGGGTTCGGTCCTCCGGCGGCAATTGCCAACGCTATTTACGACGCCGTTGGTGTCCGTGTAAAGGAATTGCCCCTTTCCGGTGAGAGGGTGTTGGCCGCCCTGCGAGGTCAGGAATCGCCGGAAGTAACCGTTGACGTGGAATCGCTACGTCTGACCGAGCAAGGTTAGCCAAGGCGCGGCGGATACGTTCGCAACCAGCGACGGCGACTACCAGAAAACTACGGGACAGCCTATCAAGTTAATGGGCTGTCCCGACGTTTTTCCCTTGCCTTCGGGTATTTTCAGGCCCGGGTGCCGTAGACCTGCTCCGGCACAACAATAATCGCCGACCGGCGTTGCTCCATCATGGCCTGGTCGTACTCCGGCCAGTTGGGGTGTTCGGTACCCGATGCGGTGCGATAAACGTCCCGAAGGGCGAGGCGCAGTTCGTCGGGTGAGCTGTTATCGGCGGACACTATTTGGGCAGACCCCTCCAGCACCACGTAGCCCCACCAATCTTCCTGGGACACCAATAGGGAGCAACGGGAGTTTCGTCTTAAGTTGATTAGCTTGGCCCGGTCCGCGGTGGTGGTGAAGGCCACCCCGTCACGGTAGGGCCCGCAGGTTACAATACTCATCTGGGCTGCTCCGTCACGCCGAAAAGTCGTGAGGACGCCCCGGTGGGTGCTGCCGACAAACTCCCTGACACTTTCGCTGAGCATAGGAAACCCTCCTTGTGGATGTGTTGTTGTTGTTTGATCCCAGACATTCCGGGGCTGCCGGTTGGCCGCCGCGAACGCCATTAAATGCTGGAGAAAGGGCCCCGGAATGGTAGCCTTAGCAACCAAAAGGATGGACCGACCGGGCCGCCGTCGCCAGCCTGTCGAACTGTGACACCAACTGCCGATGCTAAACCTGCGCCTAGTTAAAGAAAAGCTGCATTACGGCTGGGTAATCTTCGGCCTGGCCTTCGTCAACCTCACTGTGGAGGGCGGCGTAAAGAACAGCGAGCCGGTCTTCTTTGTGGCCCTGCGGGACCATTTTACACGAAGCGCCGCCGCTACTGCCGGAATCTACTCCGCCGCCGGTCTCGTCGGAGCCCTCTCCGCACCCCTCATTGGGCGGTTCTTGGACCGGATGGGGCCCCGCTACCTCTTTCCCTTGGCCGGAGTGTTGATCCTCGCCGGGTGGCTCGCCAGTAGTTTTGCCGCAGACCTCTGGCAGCTTTTCCTGCTGTACAGCATTATAGCCGCCCTGGGGCACACCACCATTTCCTCATTTACCGCCACGGCAAACCTTGCGCCCTGGTTTACCCGGACCCGGGGCGCCATGCTGGGGTTGGCCGACGCCGGGAATCCGCTGGGCCAGGCCATATTCGCGCCGGCAGCCCAACTGCTAATACTCACCATCGGCTGGCGCGCGGCCTTTCAGGTGTTCGGCGTGGCCTTCTTTCTGCTAATAGCGCCCTTGAACTTCCTGCTCCAGCGACGTCCACCTTCGGGGGAAGATTCCCCCGTAAATAGCGGGGACCCGGCAACCGGAGGCGTGTCCGCCCAGGGCATGGCAGACCAACAACCCGGCTTCCAGGGCACTGGCCCGGTCGAGAGCGCCGCCGCGCCCTCAATGGGTCAGGTCCTTCGCCATCCCGCCGTGTGGTCCCTGTTTCTAACCAGGGCCCTTGTAGCCATCGGCAGCCAGTTGCTCCGAGTACACTTGGTCGCCTTCTTCATCCTGGCCGGATACAGCGAACTGCAAGCGGCGTCGGCCATCGGTTTGGTTGGGCTGATTAGCATGGTCGGAAGGCCCATGGTGGGACGGGCCTCCGACCTATTTGGCCGGGAACCCGTCTATTACGGGGGGCTTCTGTTGCAGATTGGCTCCATTCTGTTGGTGCTATTCCTTGGCGATGGGCGAAGCCTGTGGCCGATAGTAGTTTATGCCGCTATAGCCGGTGTCAGCGATGGGATTGGGGGTCTGGTGGTTGGCGCGAAGGCCGCCGATTTGTTCCCATCGAATATGCTGGGCACCGTTATGGGCCTGATGGAAAGCGGGCGGGGCCTGGCCATTGCCGTGGGGCCGATTATCGGCGGGCTGTTGTTCGACTGGCAGGGCAATTACGTGTGGGCCTTTTCCCTCGCTGTGGCCCTGACCGCCCTGGGCATGGTGGCCATGTGGGCGGTCGACCTGCTGGCGGGCGACGACCGCTATTAAGTCGGCGAAGATTTCAGGGACTTTCAACGGGAGGAATGACAACCCCACATTGTAATAGAACTTATGTTCTGATAAAGTAACCTCAGCCGGCACGCAAGAGTTGGCTGAACGACGGGTATTACCAAAAATCAGGGGGGCTGGCGTGGAACTATATCGTCTCAAGGCTTGTACCAAGTGCGGTGGGGACCTGGCCTACGACGAGGGCGACTGGATTTGTCTACAGTGCGGCACCTATTATTACGTGGGGTTGTATCGGCGTGGAACGCAGCGGGCCACGCCCCGGCCTGAAGAATGGTTGGGCAAAGAGGCGAGGAAGCCAGGAATCACCCTGGTAGGCCCATCGGATTACCGCTGCCGGTTCACCCTGGCGCCGGCCTTGTTGCCATTCGTCACTAATACGGTTGCTCGATGACCGGGAAGGAAACGGGAGCGGTCCTGCTGGCCCTGAATGCCCGGGTGCGGCGCACCGGCTGGGCGGTCTTCCAGGGGGAAGAGTTGCGGGACTCCGGCGTCATATCCCTACCCGAGGGTCGAAGGCTATGCGCCGCCACCCGTTTGGAGAATTTGGCCCGCTGCCTGAACGACCTGGTAGTCCTCTGGCGGCCCAACCGGCTGGCGTGTTGTCAACCTGCGGCCATACGCTGGCGCAACCCATCCCTGGAACTGCTGCAGGGTGTATTGGTTGACTGGAGCCAACAACACGCTCTGCGCCTGTTCACCTACTCGTCCCGCCAGGTGGGGGCCGCCATCGCCGGACGCCCCAATGCCAGCCGGGACCAGTTGGGCTACTCGGTAATGCTCCGTTACCACCTAATCGGCCAGGGCAAGTCCACCGACGAGTTGGAAGCCATCGCCGTGGGGCACTGCCATCTGCTTCGGTGTACCGGCGATAGCGGGTGACGCGCTTATACCCCACGCCTCGGCCCCTCTACCCAACGGGCGTCAACGGGTTGCGGTTAACCAACAAGTCCTTCTCTTATTGACCTTTCTCATCGCGCGTCCGGTTCTGCGGCCCATTTCCACAACCTTGATTAACTCGTTTTCGGAGTCTTTCGATTCTCCAGGTACAGACCAGTTCAGCCTAACGGACAGTCCAACCCTCCACCGTCATTCCGGCGGAGGCCGGAGTCCAGGAGTAGGAGGCTTGTGCTGGTGGGGACCAGGCCCTTTGCGCCGCTCCGAGCCAGTCCTTCGACGGGTTCAAGATGGTCGGTGAGAGCATATAGTAATAATCGAAAGGCCCTGAACTCGTTCTGCTCCTCCTTGGTTGTGTGGCTGGGCCGGTGTTATACTTCCGCCCTTGTTAAGTTGGAACTGGATAGGGCGACGTTGATGGAATGTACTAGCTGCGGCGGTCAATTACCCTCGAATGCCCGGTTTTGTCCCTATTGCGGCTCAGCCGTTGGCGTTGACCCTGTGGCCAGTCCAGGACAACCGGCCTCGGTGGAAGGAGTCTCCCCGGCGGTCGCCCCATTGCCGGAGAATCCCACGGTAGACGAGCAACTGTTGTGGCTGCGGGCGTCGGTCAACGCTTTTAGCGCGGAACTCGGGACTTTGGCGGGTCGCTTATCGTCATTGGAGCGGGGGACATCGAGTTCAACGGAGCGAGTTACCCCTACTTCGGCGACCCCGGCCCCGGCTGGCGGCGACGCCAGGCCCGTGGCCCCGGCAGCAGCGCCCGGGAATCAGGCATCCTCCGGACCCGGCGTGGCCCGTCCTGCCGGGCCTCCCCCACCGTCGCCCAGTAGTGGATTCCTGGATGGGATGGCGGACTGGAATTGGGAGTGGCTGCTGGGGGGAAACTGGCTGGCCCGGATCGGCATTTTGGCCCTGATTGTAGGGGTGGGTTTCTTCCTCAAGCTGGCCTTTGACAACGAATGGATTGGTGAGACGGGCCGTGTACTCCTGGGACTAGTTGGTGGACTATTGCTCCTGGGCGGGGGCGAGTTCTGGCGCCGCCGGTACCCTATATGGGCCCAACCCCTGACTGGGGGCGGCATTGCCATCCTCTACCTGTCGATATTCGCTGCCTTTTCTTTATATAGCCTCATTCCTTCTCTTCCGGCCCTCGGGCTCTTCTTCCTGGTGACGGCCACCGCCTCCGGTCTGGCGCTAAGGTATGAGGCCATGACCATAGGCGTTCTTGGCATTGTCGGCGGGTTTGCCGCGCCAGTAATGTTGTGGGAACAGCTTCCCGACCAGCGGGCGCTATTGGCCTATGTGCTGGTGTTGGACCTGGGAGTTCTCGCCCTGGCCACCTTCCGCAATTGGCGCTGGTTCACCCTGTTGGGATTGCTGGGGTCCCTGGGCCTCTTCAATCTGTGGATGCAGGAACTAGCGCCCTCATTGCTCCTTGCCCAGGTGGGCATCACCCTTATATTCCTAATCTTCGTCGGAGCGACCACCCTATTCCACCTGATTTGGAATCGGGCGCCGGGTCCGGCGGACTTTTCTCTGATGGTGCTGAACGCGGCGGCCTACTTCGGCACCAGCTATTCCCTGATGTTTGAAGAACTTCGACCCTGGATGGGTAGCTTCACCCTGCTGTTGGCCCTCTTTTACGGCCTTCTGGCCTACGGGAGTTTTCTGAGGAGCGGGCAGGTGGTCCACCTGACCCTTTTTGCCCTGGGCATTGCCTTAATATTCCTTACCGTCGCTGTACCCGTGGAACTGGGTGGTCCGTGGCTCAGCGTGGCCTGGGCCGCCGAGGGCGCCATTCTTGTATGGTTGTCATTTTTCCTTAAAATGCCCCAGTTGCGTTGGTCTGGCGGATTGATATTCCTCCTGTTCACCGTTTCGATTCTTGTCTTGGACACTCCCAAAGCCTTCGTGGCGGAACACCCTCCTCTATGGAACACCTATGCGTTGGTTTACGGGCTGTCCCTGGCATTGCTTTACTCCGCCGCCTACCTGCTGTACCGGCATCGCGACTTGCTGCTGCCGTGGGAGCAGAACCTGTTTCCGGCCTTCGTCTCGTTGGGGAACCTGATACTGACGGTAGCGATTCCAACCCAGGTGGATGGCGTTTGGATAACAGTTGCCTGGGCCGTCGAAGCGGTGGCGCTGGCCGCCTTGTCCTTCTTTTTGAACCTGTCCCAGCTCCGGCTTTTCGCCCTGGGCGTTTTTGCGATCATGGTGGGCCGCTTGCTACTTTTCGACACCTTTAACGTGGACCTGTGGGAATTCCAGCCCATCTTGAACCAGCGGATTATGGCCTACGCCTTTGGGGTGGGCGGCGCCTATTTATTGGCCGCCCTCTGGTGGTTCAACCGAGAGCTATTCGTAGACGACCGGGAGAAGTACTTCGTGGCGGCCTTTCTGGCGGTAGCCAACGCCCTCACTCTTTCGGCGCTCAGTATCGAGGTTGTACGGTCGGTGGATAGTGGCTACTTCGATGTTTCCCCCGACGCAGCGGATAATGTAATCAGCCTGTCTTTGAGCATTCTGTGGGCGGTGTATGCGGCCATTCTGGTAGCTGTAGGTATTGCCAGGTCCTCCCGATGGGTGCGCGTAGCCGGGTTGGCGCTGCTGGCGGTCCCGGTTATCAAGCTCTTTGCCTACGACATAATCTCCCTGGAGAGGGAATTCCGGGTAGCCGCGTTCCTGGGCCTGGGGGCCATTCTGGTCGTCGGAGGTTTCCTTTACCAGCGGTATAGCCGGATAATACGGGGGTTCCTGCTCGAGTAGCGGCATAGCCTGTTCGGAAACTTGGCCCTTGGTGTGGTCTTCGCTGGCCCGGGCCGGGTCTACCTCTTTCCAGCACCGGGTAGGGTGCCTTAAAGAGTGGCCGGAGGGCTAGGGGAAATTGCCTTCCGCAACCTAACTGCGCAGTGCGAAGCAGTGTTTAGGGCAAGGCGTTTTCGGGCTATGAATAGCGCTTCCTGAATGCGTCGTCTCCGGTAACGGAGAACGGGGGATTCGGTGTTGTTGCGGGGCGGTGAGGCAGCCCAGCAATGGATTTGGCCCATTTGCTAGGCATATGTTGACACGAATCTGAGATGGGCATAGACTCCCAATATCCTCTCCCAACCTTCGCGTAATACTGTACAAGACTGGCCTTCGGAGGCGAGCATGCTAGGTGGCGTTAGGGATAAATTAGCTACGCCCTTAACTAGATACTTGTTGGCGTTGCAGCATGCGGACTATCGTACCCTTTGGACCGCCAACCTGTGCGCCGGCGCCGCAGCCTGGGCTTTGATAGTAGCCCGGGGATGGCTGGCTTACGAGATTACCGACGGCTCCAGCACCTTGGCCGGAATAGTAACCTTCGCGGCCATGATTCCCAGGCTGTTCTCCACGCCGCTCATGGGGTTCTTGGCGGACCGACTCGACCGCCAGACCATGCTGTCTTGGACTTACACCTTCAATCTGCTCCACAATATCGCCCTGGCTGTTTTGGTGAGTATCGGAATAGTTCAGGATATAGACGGTCCCTGGTTTAGTTCGACTGGTGCGTGGATTCTGATAGGCTTGTCGGCGCTGAACGGCACCCTGCGTTCTGCCCAGATGACTACCACCCAATCGCTGGTCCCCAACCTGGTGCCCAGGGACCAGTTGCTCAACGCAGTGGCCCTGAATGAGGCTACCCAACAGGGTTCCCGCTTGGTAGGGCCCGGGCTCATCGCGCCCCTGTTGTTGGGAACTCTATCGGTGGGTGGCTACATAATAGGCATTGAGGCAGCTTTCTGGCTTTCCGCCGCCCTGTACGGCATCGGGCTAGTCCAGGTTACGCGCATCGGCACTCGTTCTACGGGAAGAATGGACCCCAGCCGGGGTTTCCTTGGCAACTTGGGAGCGGGCTTCGCCTACGTATACTCCCGTCCAATGGTGTTGGCAATGGTGCTTTTGGTGCTGGCCCACTGCTCCCTGGTCATGTCCTACGAGTCCCTGCTGCCGGCCATTTCCCAGAATAAGTTGAATGCCGGCGCAGTGGGCGCCAGTTATTTGCTGGGCAGCGTGGGCTTTGGCGCGCTGATCACCGCGGTCTTCCTGGCTGGTATTCGCAGCGAGACTACCCGGGGATGGCTGTTCCTGATTTTCGGCATTACCAGTGGAATGGGACCCATCCTCCTGGCGGTTTCAAGCAACTGGCAGCTTTCCGTTGCCGCAGCGGTGGCAATGGGGGTCAATCAGGGTGGGTTTATGACCATCAGCCATGCGATTATCCAGTCCATCGTTGACGACTCGGTGCGAGGACGGGTGTCGGGCGTTTACTCGGTGCACGTGGGGGGCAGCATGGCTTTAGCCAACTTGTTCTACGGACTGCTGGGCGACACCTTCAAGGACACCTTGGTCTTTTACTTAAGTGGCGCCTCCTTGGTCTTGTCCGTTGGGGGTGTGGCGCTTATCATCTGTGTCCTGGGTAGTCTTGGCAGCGGCTCCTTGCGCCGCCTCTACTTTCCCCCCAAGGTTGCCAGCCCCGTGGCGGTGGCGTAGCCGGACTCGTGGTTGGTTGAGGCTGAGCGGCGCGCCTGGAGATAGTTGACTGGAGTTCTCTCCGGCCAACTATCTCGATCAGTGGATACTAGGTAAGTCAGCATCTTCGCCGCACATGCCTTCAATGGCCGACCCGGTCCCGGCCCTACCTTACTTCACTGGGCGGGTAATACTCGTTCAGACCCGGGCCACGGGGTTTTGTACCGATCGTACCCAGCCGAAATTCTCCCATCGTGGAGCACCACCCCCCTGTCAAAAATGTAATTGCCAGTGCCCTTTCAATACTCCCCCACCCGTTGGGGTCCTGCACCGGCCACCGACCTAGGCTTTCCCTCCTCTGCGGCAGCCAGTGTCGTCTGCCAGAGTCGCTCTGCTGGCCGTGACCTCCTCTGGCACCTACGGAGAGCGGAAGCAACTGATGGAACAGTTGGCTAATTTTGGCAATATGGTACAGGCCGGACAGCAAGGTTGACGCTTCACTAGTGTAGGGATACACTCCCTACAGTTGGCTGATCTTGGTTAGCGCGAGGGTTGGAGCGGTCAGCAAACGGTCTGCGACCTTATGGTCAACACATAGCAATGGCTAAGGGGGCTAACATGGACTTTGGTGTATTTTTAGACTTTCTTATTCGACCGGGTTGTACCCAGGCCGACGCTTTTCGGGAATCCTTCGACTTGGTGAAGCAGGCCGACGAAATGGGTCTGGACTCGGTCTGGTTGGGCGAAATGCACTTCAACCCCAACCGCTCGGTCCTTTCCGCTCCCATCGTGGTAGCCTGCTCCATTGCCACCCGCACCGAGCGTCTTAAGGTCGGAATGGCGGTGCAGGTGCTGCCCCTCATTCACCCGCTTCGCCTGGCTGAAGAAGCAGCTACGGTGGACCAGATTAGCGAGGGCCGCTTCGAGTACGGCGTTGGCCGCAGCGGCAACGTCCGCGCCTACGAGGCCATGGGAATACCCTACGATGAGAGCCCGGCCCGGTTCCAGGAAGCCCTGGAAATAATCCTAGAGGCGTGGAAAGGCGAAACGTTCTCCTACCACGGCAAGTTCAACCACATCGAAAATGCCACCCTGTCCCCGCTTCCTTACCAGAAGCCCCATCCCCCGGTACGCTTGGCTTCCACCACCGAGGATAGCTTCGCCAGGGTTGGGCGGCTGGGGTTCCCCATTTTCCTGTCGATGCGGGGAATGGACGTTCAAGACCTGGAGGCCAACCTTAAGGACTATCACGGGGCTTGGAAAGAGGCAGGACACCAAGGAGAATCGGGCGATATTTCGGTGCGGTTCCCCATGTATATCGGTCTCACCGAAGAGGAAGCTGTTGAAGACCCCCGCGAGAGTATCGAGGCCTACTTTACCCGCATGCGCCGGCGGTACGAGGAGCGGCAGTCCGAAGACTCCCTGGGGGGTGGGCTGGGGGAGCGCGCCGAGATGCGACGAAGACGCGCCGAGCAATTGGCCAAGATGAGCTATGAAGAGATTCTGGAGACCAAGGTCATAGTGGGTACCCCTGACCGGGTTATCGACAAGCTGACCCAATTCCAGGAGACTCTGGGGCTCACCGGCTTTACCGCCGAGCTGAACCCGGGGGGCCTGTTGCCACCGGAGGCGGTGCAACGTAGCCTGCGGCTGTTGACGCAGGAGGTCATGCCGGCCTTTAAGTAGATGGCCGGACGTTGGGGACTTGACGGCTGCCCAAGCCGTCGTCAAGTTGGCGGCAGCTTACCGAAAGGCATTGCTGGCGCCGGGATTGGGGTTAAGAACCCACTGCCGGCGCCTTTTCAATTACTGGACTGGCTGGAGAAGGTATGGCAAGAATTCCGTTGGTTACTCGTGAAATGGTCAAAGAGGAACTACGCCCGATTTTCGACGAGGTATCCTCGGGCCCCGGCGGGGTTGGCGCCGGGCCCATGTCGGTGCTCAAATACAGCCCGGAGATGTCCCGCCGGGCAATACCCCTGTTCAATTACGTCCGCAACGAGTCATCGTTGCCCCAGCATGTCCGCGAGTTGGCAATGCTGGTGACCGCCCGGTCCATGGACTGTCCTTACATCTGGTATGCCCACGCTGCCCTGGGCCGTCAAGCGGGCCTCAGCGATCAACTGGTGGACGCCCTGCGGGACAACCGGGACCTCCCCGAATTGTCGGTGGAGGAGAAGGCCGTGCTGGACTACGGGCGCGACCTGTTCCAGACTCGCAAGGTCAGTGAGGAGAAGTTCAAGGCCGTCTTGGACCTGTTCGGCGCCCAGGGCATGGTCGAACTGACCACCCTTATGGGTTACTACACCATGTTGGCGTTCAATGCCAACGCGGTGGAACTCGACGTGCACAGTGATGGCGCAGAGTCCCCGTTGCCCATCTAGGTGGGGAACGGCCAGCCTGAGAGGAAACGGCGACCAGGCTGTGCTCTGTGAAATGCGGTTGCCAGGGCGTTGATGCGCCGTTTTGGGTGAATGGGGCTGGCGGCGCTATCGCTGTTGACCGTAATCGTTGGGACGGCCTACATGGAACCCTTCTACCGGAAAGAAATCGCCGGCCCGCAGCGTCTCTAACAGGTCGGACTGGTTCCGAATGTCCCCCGGGAACATGGTAACTCCCTTGCCGAGCCCGTTGGTGGAGTGGGCGTCACTGCCACCCGTTCCCCAACGCCCCAACAGTCCGGCCACATCCTGGGCGAAGCGGTTCTCCACCTCGCTGTTGGCCCCGTTGACCACCTCGATTTCATGCACCAGTTCAAATATGGGGTGCCGGGCTGCTTCCTCTGGAGTTGTGGGAATCTTGTCTGTATTCTCGTACAGCAAGTTCTGGGTGTAGACGCCGGGAAGGTCGAAGAGGTATCGAAAGGGGTGGGCCAGAATCATAAACCCACCCACCCGGTCCACTTCCTGGCGTAAATAACGGACTGTCTCGATGTCGCCGGCGTATCCGGTCACGTGGTGTTCCAAGCCCAAAGTGATGATGTGGCCCAAGGGTGTGTAGGCCTCTAGGGCTCTAATTAACAGGAGGTCCTGGTCCCGTGCAAAATCCTCAAAGTCCTGTCGGGGCCAACCTACGTGTTCAGTAACCATGATGCCGGTCAGACCCACCCGTACAGCCTCGGTTACCATTTCCGACGGCGTCAGGCTGCTGTCCGGGCTGCCCCGGTTGGTGTGAACGTGCAGGTCCAGGATAGTGGTCAAGTTGAAAGTTGTACCTCGATGGGGAGTCTGGTTGGGTGAACGCTGCGCCGTATTTAAACGAATGTTTTCCGCAGCGTCAATGCCGGGAGATCAACTGGCATCCGTCTGCTGGTGTTGGCCGATGAAGCCGACCACCACCTTCTTTAGGTCCCTGTCCCAATCAAAGCCGATGCGAATGGTGTAACGGGCGTCCCGACTGGTGCCCTTGCCCACGTGTTCCGCCAGCCAGTATCTCTTGCCATTGACTTGGGTAGAATAGGAATTCCGATACCGGCGCATGGTGGAGTCGTGCTGGTCGCTCTTGTACCACCACCTGCAGATTTCGTGGATAGACTGGTTAAAGTCCGTCATCCGGAGCGCGCCGGTGCGGGACTGGTAATAGGTGGTCGCCAGCCAGCGCAGCGCTTCCCAGACGGCTTGGGGGGTGTTGAAGGGGTTGGTCTCAATGTCAGATTCTGAATTGGGTTGAACTAGGAGTTGGCCTTTGAACTGCTGCTTAGCGAGTTTAACAGCAGTATTTACATCATCGATGGGTGGCGGCTGGACTACGTCCTCTGGTGCGGGTTCCTGTCGTTCCTTCTGGTAAGCCAGACGCCAGGATTCTTCCATAGTCCGGCTGTTGTGCAAGTCGCTCCGCAGCGATTCCACCTCTTCCTTCAGGTATTCTACATCTTGGTAGAGATCCTGATTCTCCAGTTGCAGCGGGGCGTAATCCTCCTCCGAAAAGGCGGGCTCGGCGGCAACCACGGTTTCGGGAGACGGAACCGTGAGGCCGGAAATCTCGCTGACTGGCGGGGCGGCGTCAGTATTTGTTCCGTCGGTATCCTCAATCCTGGGCGCATCGTTTGGTGGTTCTTTGTTGTAGCCCCTTGCGGATTCATCTGAAGCTGTTCCTCCGGTTGCTGCCCCGTCGCGCTGTTGGGGCTGACCTACCGGCGCATCTTCCCCGGCCTCTGCACCGGGTTCCGGCCACGGCTGCGGCGCATCGTCATCCGGGCTTGGTCCGCCGGACATAAGATTATGGATGCTGTCTACGGTGGACAGGATGCCGGACTCCAGCTCCGTCCGTTCTTCCGCTCGGATTAGCTCCTCGCTTCTGACCGGGGCTCGCTCCCGAATCGGGCGATAACCTTCCAGCGAATCCTTCAGTTCTGCGGCCAGCGCCAGGGCCTCGGAAGTTGCTGAGGCGGAGGAAAGGCGGGCCGCCGACCATGAGCTAATGCTCTGTTCCAGGTAATTCAACTCGTCTGAGAATTTGTCCCCAATCTCAGCGATAATTGTGTCGAGATTGGCCGCCTGATGGCGCTCGGCTTCCTTCTCCTCGCTGATCTGGCTAACTCGTTCGACAAACTCCGGGATGACCTGTTCCCATTCCGGGGCTTCGGGGGGCAAGCGTTGCAGATAATCCAGGCAGTTGGCGAAAATATCTTCGCTGCTCGTTGAATCCGGGGCGCCCTCGACCTTCTTTGATGGAGGGCAGGGCATTTTGCCGGAGACGTAACACAGCATCAGCGCCACGTCATCTTCCAGGTATTGGTCACCGTAAAGCTGAACCACCCGATCCCTTTCCTTTTGCCAACTGTCAAAATCCCAAACTCCCCGGAAGCGATGTTCTGAAAAATCCGGCCCCAGGGTTGGCATATCCTGACCGTCCAGATGCTTGACTATGGCGTCATGGAGCGATTTGTGGGTCTCGGCCCACACCCGCAGCATCCCTCCGGCAAGTTCGTCCGAGCATAGCGCGGCACCCAAGACCGGCTCTTGGAGGCTAGTGGATGGCGCGCGATGGACGTTTTGAGGTCGGAACCCGTCTAATTTCGCGACGTTGTCGCGTATTGCGGCATCGAATGCCTGCCGCGCTTCGTTGGACGCTTGCTCCCGCCAATCTAGCGTACTCCGGACGACGCTCTCCAGATACTCCGGATTGGTGAATACGAAAAGGTCGGGGTATTCCGGGTTCATAAATGCGTGGAAGAAAAAGGTGAATCGCTTATGTTCTACGGTGCTTGTGTCCCCCGAGGGTTTGTCCGACATCTCCCAAAATTCTCCTGGTTAGGCGTGGCTGCGGTTTTCATGTGTAGCCGGGAAGTGTCCTCAAATATACGATAAGGCTCAATGCAGAGGCGCTGTGCCCGCGCTTCCCTTGGTCCCTGGCGCTGGGAAACTTCTCTCCAACCAGCGTAGTACATTCACGCAGCCGGCGCAAACCCCGCGTAGAACAAGGTTGAAGGAACAACGGGACTTGACAGCCCCAATGATAAACTGTAGCTTCACCCTAAGAATTCGGTCCCCCGATGGCAGTGGTCCGGACCGGGAGGTAGCCCATGGACTTCAAGTACCAGTACACGCCCGAGCAGCAGGAGTTCCGGCGGGAAGTCCGCGCTTGGCTGGACGAAAACGTCCCTGAAGGTATGAAGGCCCCGGTGGACCGGCTGGACCTGAGTGATGAACACTACCAGTTTTGGCGGGACATGCACGTTAGGCTGGCGGAGAAGGGTTGGCTCCACCCCACCTACCCCACCGAATACGGGGGCGGAGGGTTGAGCGGAGAACACGAGACTATAATTCTGGAAGAGTTTGAACGCGCCAGGGTGGTCCGTGGGTTCACCAACCCCTATATTTTCCCGACCCTCCTGGTGTGGGGCAACGAAGAGCAGAAGCAGAAGTTCCTCAAGCCGCTGCTGCAGGCGGAGAAGATAGCCTTCCAGAACTTCTCGGAGCCCAACGCCGGTTCCGACCTGGCGTCCCTGCAAAGCCGGGCGGTGCGCGACGGCGACGATTGGATTGTATCCGGCCAAAAGACCTTCATCAGCGGCCACGGGGAGGTCGATTATCTCTTCGGCCCCATAATGACCGACCCCGACGCGCCACGGCACCGCAACTTGGGCTATTTCCTGGTTCCGGCGCCCTCTCCCGGGCTGGAATTGACCCGGCTCAATCTGCTCACGGGTCAAGACCAGAGCTTCATTTTCATGGACAATGTTCGGGTGCCCGGCGACCACCTGATAGGCGACCCGCAGCAGGGATGGCAGGTGAGCCAGACTACCCTTGAAATTGAGCACGGGGGTAGAGGCGTGGCTTTTCCCCGCGACGAGGCCCTGGAAAACATCCTACAGTACGCCGCCGGGACCGAACGCAACGGGGAGACTTTGGACGCCGACCCCGTCCTGCAACAAGTGGCGATGGACGCCTATATTGACTCCCAGATAAACACCCTGCTGACGCAACGGAACTACTGGATGTACCAGGCCCGCCGGGAGATGACCTACCACGGCCCCCAGAGTTCCATGTTCACCAAGACCTACCGCATCACCAACTCTGACCGAGCCCGGGATATAATGGGAATGTACTCCCTTCTCGGGGTGAGGGAACCCCGCGCCCCCTTTGAAGGCGCTCCCGAGGTTTACCAACGCAGCAGCCTGACCGGGGCCCATCCCGGCGGGACCATCGAGATTCAGAAAGTAATCATGGCCCGGCGGTTGGGTATCAGCCGGACCAGGGAGCGCGCCGCCGCCACACCTTCCACCACCGGCGTTTCCGGCGTCTAGGTCCTGTCAGTCCTTCCGGGAGAGCTATGGACTTCAGCGAGGAGCACAACGCCGAGTTACTGGCCTTCCGCGACGCGGTGCGCTCTTGGCTGATGCAAAACTTTCCCTCCGGGCTGCGGATTCCCCCCGATGGCAGCCCTCTGAGTCCTGCTGACCAGGCGGTCGTCAAGGAGTTCCGGCGAAAACTTGGCGCCCAGGGCTGGCTCGCCCCAACCTGGCCCCGGGAGCACGGCGGAGGCGGCCTGAGTCCGGCCATGGCGGCGATAATCCAGCAAGAGTTGATGTACCTGGAGCTTCCGTCGGTGGGGGACAACTATCGTTGGATTCCCGCCATGATGGTCTGGGGCACTCCCCAGCAAAAGCAGCGCTACGTGTTGCCCAGTCTGCGAGGTGAAACCATCACCTGGCAGGCGTTCAACGAGCCTCAGAGCGGCTCAGACCTTGCCTCGGTGCAGACCGAGGCCGTGCTGCAAGGGCACGAATACGTGGTTACCGGGGAAAAGTCTTTTATCACCGGGCGCTTTGACCCTGACTATCTGTGGACTCTGGTTGTTACCGATGCCGACCGCCCCCGGCGGATGAATTTAGGGATTCTCATGGTGGACGCCCGCCTGCCGGGTATAGGCATAAAAGAACATCGAATGCTGATGGGCAGCGAGCGGCGATTGAACTTTGATCAGGTGCGGGTCCCCTCCGACTGCTTGGTGGGCGCTCCCTTCCAGGGCTGGGAAATCGCCCAGAGCATCCTGGAAGAGGAGAGGGGTGGTTACGGTTTCCGCGCCGGCGATGACGAGACGGTGGAAGATGTGCATCGGTTTCTCAGAGACCAATAGGGGGCGGTCTCTCGGCCTATCCCGAATTCGTCCTCAAAATGTGCAGCAGACAACCCATCTCTTCATCAGGGTACAAGGCTGCCCCAGGGCTCTCTTCCTCTCCATGGCCGTGGACGAACCTTGATTAGATAGGCGCTGGAGAAAACGCTATTGGACTTCGCCTACCACTATACCGATGAACAGGAGCGATTCCGGCGGGAAGTCGCCGACTACTTGCATGCCCCCCTATCCAGCAGGGTGTCCGGGGAGGGCGGTGGATATGCCGGTTCAATTATGGACTGGGAACAAGTCCATTCGTTGAAGCAACGTTTGGGGGCAAAGGGGTGGCTCCTGCCTTCCCCGGGCCAAATGGGGCATACCCAGGGTCTAACCCAGCCCTACCGGCTGGTACTGTGGGAAGAGCTGGAAAAACGCGGCCTGTTGGCGATGCTTGCGGAAGCAGGGTGGTGCCTTGGCGGAGCAATCGCCCAGTGGGGTGTGGGCGGGCAAGTCGATACTTTCCTGCCAGCCCTGGGCAGGGGCGAATTCTCCTTCTGGCGGCAGGCCATCGACCCCCCTATTGGGCTGCCAGCGGTAGAGTTGTCCATCAAGGCCACCGAGGACGGCGACGACTACATCCTGGAAGGAGAAGCCCTGTTTGTAGGGATGGCTCCGCGCCCCGACTGGCTTTGGACTCTGGCATGTATTCAGCGGGAGGGCGTTGGCGGCGGCGACGCCGTCAGTTTCCTGGTCCCGGCCCGCCAGAAGGGCATTTCATTGTCCACGCCTCGCCGCTTGGTTGACGGTGCGGTGAACCCGGTGGAATTCGACCAAGTCAGGGTTCCCCGTTCCAGTATGCTGGGCCAGGAAGGGGATGGTTGGTCCCTGATGGCGTCTTCCCTGCTTTGGGAGCAGGCATTATGCCACCCCCAGCGGGCTGATAGCGTCCTGGAAGGGCTGATGCGGTACGCCAACGAAACTGCCCGCGATGGGGTGACGCTCAGCGAGTTGCCGGTGTACCAGCAACTGCTTATGGAAGCGTACACCAACAGCCGCCTGTTGCGCCTCTTCCGGACCCGGGATGCCTGGCTGCGGGACTCCAATTCGGCCATCACTTACCAGGAGGCCCAGACTCGCGCTTGGGAAAAGCGGACCGCCCTGCGTCAAGCGGAGATTGTGCGCGAAGTGATGGGACTGTATTCCCTCTTGGACTCCCGAGACCCCCGGTCGCCCGCCGGGGGCACGTTTGAAATGCAGCAGAGAAGCAGCCTGGCCCAGCAGGAACAAGCTCCCGAGGTGGAGGGGGATGCCAGTGCGATTGCCCGGCATCTTGGGCTGGGACAGCCAAGCCAAAGCTCTTCGGTCGGACCAGCCTTGAGCGTTCCGGCTCGCGCAATTCCATTCGTGTAGCGGCAGCCCTGCGCCTTTAGGTTAGGTCGCAAGCGGAACACTATCGCCCTTTGGGAGGACTCATGGACCTGGCGCTTAACGAAATCCAGAACATGCTTCAGGGCGTCGCTCGGGAGTTCATGGAAGCGGAAATGCCCAAATCTCGGGTGCTGGAAATCGACGACAGCCCGGAGGGCTTCGCCCCGGAACTCTGGGAGCAGATGTGCCAACTTGGCTGGTCCGGCATGGGTATTCCCGAAGAATACGGCGGTTCCGGGAATTCCTTCACCGACCTGGGCGTAGTGTATGAGGTGTTGGGCCACTATGCCTGCCCCACGCCTCATCACTCCTCAGCCGTCCTCTGCGCCCAAGCCATCCTGGAAGCGGGGGATGAGTCCCAGAAACAGGCCCTCTTGCCCAACATCGCATCGGGCCAGCAGATTTATTCCTTCGCCTTCACGGAACCCGAGTACGGTTGGGGAGCCAATAATGTTCAGTTTCGGGCGGAGCGGCGGAACGGTTCCTTCGTCCTCACGGGCGACAAGCTCTTCGTTCCCGACGCCAACGTCGCCGACCAGCTATTGGTGGTGGCCCGCACGTCCGGCGGTCCGACACCGGAGGAAGGCTTGACGCTGTTGCTGGTCAACAAAGACGCCCCGGGAGTTTCGGTGCGGGTGCAAACGGGCTGGATCGGTCCAAAGGTTTGCGAGGTAAACCTGCGGAACGTGGCGGTGTCCGATTCCCAGGTGTTGGGTCCGGTGGACGGAGCTTGGCCTGCCATAGAGAAGACCATGGACCGGGCTACGGCGGTCCTCAGCGCCTATATGGCCGGGGGAACTCAGCGGGTGTATGAGATGGCGCAGGAGTACAGCCAGACCCGCATCGCCTTCGGCGTTCCCATAGGAACCTTCCAGCGGGTGCAGGACCACGTGATTGAAGCCCTAAACCAGGCCGACGCGGGCAAATGGTCAACCTACGAGGCCCTATCCCTCTTGGACCAGGAGCAGCCCGGGGCCTCTGTCAGCGTCTCCATGGCCAAGGCCGTGGTTAGCGCCGGGTTCCCCAGGGCCTGTGAGGAATCGCACCACGTACACGCGGGCATCGGCACCGACTTGGAGTTCGGGCTGACCCAGTACACCAAGCGGGCCCGGACTCTGCAACACTACCTGGGGGATGCTATCTTTCACCGGGCGCGCATGGCCCGGTTGATGAAGGGGCAGCAGGCGAGCGGGCCTTAAATTCCCCAGGTCTTGCCGAACTCGTCGCGGCTCACTATTTGCCCGGTGAAGCTCTGGGCCGTCTGCTGCGCCAACCAGACCACCGGCGGGCCGACCACGTCCGCCTCGTCCCACCCGGTCCAATCGAAGTCCGGCGGGCGCACCATTACGGCCCCCTCGGTCTTGATGCCGCCGGGATTCAGAGCATTGACCGCAATGTTGTACTCCTCCATCTCCAGGGCCAACCCCTGGGTCATCATGTTCAACCCGGACTTGGTTACGGCGTAGCTGATGCCCCGGGCCCGCGCCCGGTCCGCGGCGCCGGAAGTGATGTTGATGATGCTGCCGCTACGTTGCTCAATCATCACGGGCAGCAGGTGCTTACAACAAAGAAATGGGCCCCGCAGGTTCACACGCATGGTCAGGTCCCAGTGTCGGGTCTGCAATTCCAGCAACCCCACGTTTACCTGAACACCGGCGTTGTTCACCACCGCGTCGATGCGGCCGTAGGCGTCCACCACCGCTTGACCCAACGCCTGCACCTGCTCTTCGTCGGTAACGTCGCAGCGCACCGCCAGGGCTTCACCTCCCGCCGCCTCTATATCCGCTACCGTTTGGTAGATGGTGCCCGGTAGCCTTCTTCCTTCCTCCTCGGTCCGGCCCACCACCACCACCCTGCCCCCTTCCTGTCCGCAGACCTTGGCTATGGCCTTGCCTATGCCCCGGCTGGAGCCGGTGACTATTATTACTTTGCCGTCTATCGCACCCATAGGGTCCTCCTTACGTTGGTCTGAAAGGCTTGAATTGTTCACCCTCACCGTTGCTAGCTGACCCGAGCGAGCTTCCTTGACGGGAGGACGATAGCACACTTATAAGGCCCTTTGACACCTGGCGGTTCTCTGCGGGCAGAGGCGTTGGGCCAGGGCCTTCTTGGCTGTTTGCATGGCTTGGGTGAATCACATCTTGCGGCCATCGGGTCAGATTGTCCAGTCTCCGCCCTTCCAGGCAGGTTGATTCTTGACCGCCCCGAAGGGCCCGTATAAACTTTCCGGCAAATGGCCGCCGGAGGTGCATGTGTCTACACAGTCCAGCTTTCTGACCGAGAAGATGCGCCAGCAGGCCATCGGTGTAGCGGGCCCTTCGGCTACGCTTGAGGTGGAAAAGGGCGCAATCATCAAGTTTGCTCAGGCCATTGGCGACGAAAACCCGGTCTTCAATGATGAAGCGGAGGCCAGAAGAGGGCCCTACGGCACGTTAATCGCCCCTCCGACTTTCCTGCGTCTGGCCAGCGCTGTGCGCCCGGAGTTGCCCTTCGAGGTACCCTTCGACCGGCGACTCGACGGCGGGAGCGACTGGGAGTATTTTTATCCCGTTCGTCCCGGCGACCGGATCAACACCGTCTCGCGCATTGCCGACCTGGCGGAGCGTAACGGGCGGTTGGGGGTTATGCTCATCACCACCATCTTGACCACTTACACCAACCAGTTCGACGAGGTGGTTGCCACCCAGACAGTCACGTCCATCCGCTATTGAGGGCCTGGCGCCCTAACCATCCGGCAAGTATTTTGAGATGGCGCATCCTGGAGTGGGCCTCTCCGGGAACTCGTGACAGCGTTGCGGACGCTGTTCATAGATTCGGCACCCGTTGGTGGCCTGGTCCAACATGGGACAGTGTTCCCCGTCGTGCTCGGTAAAACGCACCCAACCAGCGCCATTGGACCGGGTGGAGATGTGGGCGGTTACCCCCAATCGGCTGGCTTCCTCTCGGAAACCGGGCACCTCTTCCTTGGTGAGTTCGAGAATAAGAGGGCCTCGACAGCACATCGCTCCGCATTGTTCCATGCAAATACGGCTGGCCTCTGTTGATGTTAGACCTGGATAAGTGTCACCGGGCATCGTCCCTCCCTGCGCGTACCATCCTACTGCATGTGAGGGCCAGGTAAAAGGATGAACCCCCCTATTTTCGTGGGAATTACGGTGGGGTGTGGTGGTCTGCCTGTTGGGACGATGTTGACTCTACCTGGAGAGTTGAAAGACCCTGAAGGGGAGGACCAGGGCAATGGCATTTGGACCGAGCCTACCGTCATTCCCGCGAAGGCGGGAATCTAAGGGTGGGGGCTTGCGCTGTCCGGGGACTTTGGACCATTCGCTCCGCTCGTAGTGACAATCGAAAGACCCTGGTCCTCCCCACAGGGCCTTTTCATTCTCGTCTCACCTGGTCATCCCGTACTTTTCTGTCATTCTGAGCAGAGCGAAGAATCTAAAGTTCTTGCCCACATCGCCTTTCTTCGGTACTCGGACGAGGTCCCGGATGAAGGATTTCAGATTCTTCGCTTCGCTCAGAATGACATTTGCTGAAAATGAAAAGGCCCTGTCCTCCCCTGCCCCTTTGTTCCCAACAGACGTTCAAATGGAGTAATATTGGGAAATTAAGCTAAGGTCGCCACAGGCCCCATTTGCTTCGGCTTGTGACGCGGCGAGGAAAAGAATGAGCGTTGGCACAACGGGCGAGGCTGTCATTCTGAGCGCTGTACGGACTCCCATAGGGCGAATCCAAGGCTCCTTGAGTCAGGTACCCACGGCGGAGCTGGGGGCCGTGGCCGTCCGCGCCGCTGTTGAACGTGCCCAGTTGCCTGACCCAGCGGCAGTCGATGAGGTTCTGATGGGCAACGTGGTATCCGCCGGCCTGGGCCAGAACGTTGCCCGCCAGTGCTCCATTCTCGGGGGGCTGCCCGCCAGTGTGGGAGCCACTACGTTGAATAAGGTCTGCGGGGCCAGCCTGAAGACGGTCATGCTGGCCGCCCAGGCGGTACGTGCCCAGGACGGCGACCTGTTCGTCGTGGGGGGTGTGGAAAATATGAGCCGAGCGCCCCACCTGGTGGATGGGCGCATGGGCCAGTTGCGCTTCGGAAACTCCACCCTGCGGGACTCGCTCACCGTTGACGGGCTTTGGTGCGCCTTCGAGGACTGGGCTATGGGTAACGCCGCTGAGTTCATCGCCGAGGAATTTGAAGTGTCCCGCGAAGCCATGGACCAGTATGCCCTGGGCAGCCACCGAAAAGCGGTTGCCGCCATCGACTCCGGCAAGTTCCGGCAGGAGATCACTCCGGTGTGGGTGGAGCAGCGGGGCGGCGACAAGTGCGCTGTAGACACGGACCAATCCCCCCGTCGTGACACGTCCCTGGAGGCTCTCCAAGCGCTGAGGCCGGCGTTCAAAAATGGGGGCCGGGTAACTGCGGGCAACGCACCCGGGTTGAATGACGCGGCTGCGGCCCTGGTGGTTTCCAGCCGCGGCTACGCCCAGGGCATCGGCGCTAGACCGCTGGCCCGGGTAGCTGGGTACGCCCAGGTGGCTGTGGAGCCCAAGTACATCTTTGCCGCACCGGGGAAGGTGATACCCCGTTTGTTGAAAAAGACGGGCTGGGACCTGGATGACGTTGACTTGATCGAGCTCAACGAAGCCTTCGCCGCCCAGGTCCTGGCCAATGGCGACCAACTAGCTGCTCTGGGGTGGGACTGGGACCGGGTGAACGTTAACGGTGGGGCCATCGCTCTGGGCCATCCCCTGGGGGCCACCGGCACCAGGTTGCTGATAACCCTGTTGTACGCCCTGCTAGACCGGCAATTGGCGCGGGGTATTGCTTGCCTGTGCCTGGGCGGCGGCGAGGCTGTCGCCGTTGCGGTGGAGGTGGAATAGTGGGCTGGGCCTTGCGCCAGGAAAGACCTGGTGTTAGCTAATACGGAGCTATTGATTGTTGGCGCTGGCCCCTTCGGCCTGGCTATGGCCGCCGTGGCCCGGCATGAGTGCGTCGACCACCTGGTGGTTGGCCGTGCTATGGAGTCCTGGAAGAGCCATATGCCCCAAGGTATGGTGCTCCGCTCGAACTGCGATTGGCACCTGGACCCGCTGAATATCCACACCATCGACTGTTACCTGCAGGAGAAGGGCTTGGCCCGGGAGGACGTGGAGCCCCTGTCCCGGGACAGGTACCTGGCCTATTCCGATTGGTTCCAACGCGAGAAGGGCATAGAAGTCCTGCCATCTTACGTACAACGCTTGGACTACGCCAGAGGCGCCGGGCTACCGTTCCTGGCTACCCTGGAGGATGGGGAGGGCATTCGGGCCCGGAAGGTGGTGCTGGCCCTGGGGTTTCAGTACTTCAAGTATGTTCCACCGGAGTTGGCGGCGCTTCTTCCCGAGGGCTCCTACTCCCATACCTTCGACCTCGTCGATTTTGGCCCCCTGGCCGGCAAGCGGTGCCTGATAATCGGAGGACGGCAGAGCGCCTTTGAGTGGGCCGCCTTGCTTCACGAAGCCAGCGCAGCCGAGGTCCATGTGTCCCACCGTCACGAAACGCCGCAGTTTGAGCCCTCCAGCTGGCAATGGCTGGACCAACTCATTGCCAATACCCTCGGTGAACCCGGCTGGTACCGGCGGCTGTCGCCGGACCAACGTGACGACCTGGGCCGCCGCTTCTGGGCCGAAGGAAGGCTCAAGCTGGAGCCCTGGTTGAAACCTCGAATTGGTCACCCCTCGGTAAGAATTTGGCCCCGTTCCCAGGTGGTGGCTTGCGAAGAGAATTTGGCAGGAGGAATGAGAGTTACCTTCGACGGAGGAGAGAATATTCAGGTTGACCATGTGGTGCTGGCTACTGGATTTCGGGTAGACATGGACCGAGTGCCCTTCCTGTCCGGTGGCAACATCCCGGAAGCCCTGGACTTGAACAACGGCTATCCGGTCTTGGACGAATGTTTCCAGACCAGCGTACCCGGCCTTTTCGTGACCAGTCTAGCCGCCGCCCAGGACTTTGGGCCCTTCCTGGGGTTCACAGTTAGCGTAGGGGCGTCGGCCAGGGTCATCTCTTCGGCCTTGAAGCGCGCAGAGTAATCCCGGACGGCAATTCCCGACAAGGATACTGACCGCGAGGAACTAGAGTCTATTAAATGGAGGACGCCATGCGACTAGACCCAATCAACCTCTATGACTACGAGGCCCGCGCCAAGCTGGTCCTGCCCCACAACAACTGGGACTTCATCGACGCCGGTTCGATGGACGAGATTACCACCCGAAGGAATCGGTCAGCTTTTGAGGCGCTCACGCTGCGCCCCCGGTTCCTCCGCGACGTGGACAATCGGGACATCTCCACAACCGTGCTGGGCGCCCCAATCAGTATGCCCGTAATGGTCTGCCCCGCTGGGCAGCACATGAACGCCCACGCGGAAGGAGAACTGGCCACCGCCCGAGGCGCTGGGATGTCCGACACTCTTATGCTGCTTAGCACCGGCTCCAACTACAGCTTGGAAGAAGTGGCCGATGCCGCCTCCGGGCCCCTGTGGTTCCAGCTCTATCACCGAGGGTACCAACGCTCGGAGATGCTGGTGCGTCGAGCCGAGGAAGCGGGGTACAAGGCTGTATGCTTGACCGTGGACACCCCGGCTCCCAGTCCCAAGGAGCGGGACCTACGCAACCGGATGACCCGTACCATGGAGCAGGGCAACTTCCGGGGTATCTCCGAATCGGAGGGAGAACTGGGCGGCACCGACGAGACCCCTGGTTTTAACGTGTCCCGCACCACTCCCCTCACCTGGAAAGAGTTGGAATGGTTGCGCTCCCTCATTTCTTTGCCCATTGTCCTCAAGGGAATCAGGACCGCCGAGGATGCCCATACCGCCGTGGAATGCGGAGTGGAAGGGATCTTGGTCTCCACCCACGGGGGCCGGCAGCTTGACATGACCCTGGGCGCCATCGAAATGGTGCCGGAAGTGGTCGAGGCGGTTCAGGGCCGGGCCGAAGTCTACATAGATTCGGGAGTCCGCCGGGGCAGCGACGTGGTCAAGGCGTTGGCCCTGGGGGCGAGGGCCGTGGCTATTGGGCGACCCCTGTATTGGGGTTTGTCGGTGGACGGGGCAAACGGTGTGCATGGCGTCTTGGAGTTGCTGCGGGAAGAGATAGACCGTTGCATGGCTTACTGTGGGCAAACCTCCGTTCAGGAACTGGAACCCAACATCATCGGTATCCCCGACGATTGGGGCAACGGAAGTATCGACTTCTAACAAGTCTACGGCGCGGTACACCTTGGGCCTTTTGTGCGGGTTAGCGCCAGGCCCGGGGCCTTGGCTACAGGTCCGGCTCGGCTAGCTCCATTCCCAGTCGGACCGCGCCGTACTGAATCGCCGTCGCATCCCAGGACAGGGAGATATGGTGCGACGCCGCGTGTATATCCCGGTGGAAGCGTTGCAGGGGGCTGGAATCGAAAAGGGCGCGGCCCCCGCCGCCGCCGAAGAGACGGTCCACGGCCTGGAGACAGAGCTTCGTTACGTAGGCTTGGTCGCGGCGGTAACGTGCACGGTCGTCCAGAGTTGGCGCTTCATCGCGACGGGCGCGGTCGAAAATCTCCTGGCAGTCGTGCCGCATTACCAGTCTGGCAGCCTGGACTTCCGCCGCGCCCTCGGCTAAACGCATCTGCAGGCTGGGCACTTCGGTAAGACGGTTGGCCCGTCGGCCAGGCAACCCTTGGCGGGTCAGGGCCTCGAAGGTTTCCAGCGCTCCCTGGGCCATGCCGAGAATCGGCGCTGCCAGGGTAAAGGACAGAAGACTGCGCAGGGGTATCCGGTAGTTGGGCGTGTTGTACAACGTGCGTCCCGGGGTCTTCGCTTCCCGAACATCCAGAAGCGCGAGGGTGTGGTGGTAGGGAACGAAAGCATCCTCGACCACCACATCCTTGCTGCCGGTGCCCCGCAGCCCCGAGGCAAACCAGGTATCCTCAATGCTGTAGTCCCGGCGAGGCAGCAGCAACCACAGTGGACCGGCGGGACCGTTGCCGACCAGCAACACCCACTCGGCGGCGTCGCAGCCGCTGGCGAAGTCCCAGCGGCCACTGACCCGGTAGCCGCCTTCCGCCGGGCTGACCCGGCCGCCGGCGGGGTTGAAACTGGTCGAAGTCAGTGTTTCCGGCGCATCTCCCCAACATTCCTCCTGAGTTTCCTCGGGGAACATACTGACCAGCCAATTGTGGCTGGACCAAATGCTGTAACACCATGCGGCGGAGCCGCAGCCTCGCGCCAGCTCCGCCGCCACGTCAAACACCAGGTCGAAGTCCAGTCCCATGCCGCCGAATTTTAACGGCTGGGCCACCCGGATTAACCCGGAGGACTGAAGGTCGTCCACAGTTTCTTGGGGAATGCGGCGCAGCGTCTCGGTGGCGGCAGCCCGCTCTCTCAATGAGTCCACCAGGGCCGAAGCGCGGCGCACCAGTTCCTCTCGATTAGTCATCCGGTTCTCCGGCTATAGAATAGGGGCGGGTTTAAGCCCGCCCCTGGAAAGCGCTGGAACATTGGCTGATGTCTTGCTGGCCCCATCAGCGACTGGGTGGGCGCCTTCGCCCAAGGCTAGGAGACGGACACCTCCTGGAAGTGGGGCATTACCTCCGTGGCAAACAATTGGATGGACCGCATAACCTTCTCGTGGGGAAGCCCTGGGAAGCCGAAGGAACCGAAGATGTGGTTGATTCCCTGGGCCTGGGTCTCCTTTATTCGCTCAATCACCACTTCCGGCGTGCCCCGCAGGGGTGGCAACCCAGCGTGGCCCGGGTCGTCCCGACGCTCCCGGTCGTTCTGGCGATTGGCCCAAGCCTCGTAACCCTTGGGAAGGTTGCCGTTCTTGTCGGTGGGCATTCCCACCACGTGCCCGGTGGAACCAACGGAGCGGAGAACCCTGGAAGAGAAGTCCTCCAGTCCTACCGGGTCTCGCTCCGCCTCTTCCATGGTGGGAGCAACATAAATGGACTTCGACATGGGCGGGTCCAGATGCTCGTGAGGATGGCCGTATTCCTCCATCTTCTGCCGCCACAGTTTGATTACCTGCGGGGCCTGTCCCAGGATGTCGGTGGGGCCGCCGGCGATGACTTGAATCTGGTGCCTGGCGGCAAAGTCCACCGATTCAGGGCTGGTGCTTACAGCCTGAAACATGGGCGGGTAGGGCTTCTGGACAGGCTTGGGCAGCACCCATAAATCGTCAACATTGGTGAACTTGCCCTGGAAAGTCAGAGTCTCCTCGGTCCAGGCCCTAGTCATCACTTCCACCGCCTCGTAGAAGCGCTCCCGGCTCTCCTCCATTTCTACGCCGACCCCTTTAAACTCCTGGCGCTGGTAACCGCTGCCGATGCCGAAGTTAAAGCGGCCCCCGCTAATTACATCCAACATTGCCACCTCTTCGGCCAACAATATGGGATTGTGTAGCGGCAGCACGATAACTGCTGTGCCAATGCGGATGCGCTTAGTCCGTCCTGCCACCATCCCCAGGAAGGGGAATATGCCGGATAGCAGTCCGTGGCGGGAAAAACGGTGCTCTCCCAGCCAGGCCTCGTCAATACCGAGCTGGTCGGCCAGTTCAATCTGCTCCAGGGCCTCCTGCAACGCCTGCTGCTGGGTGCGGCTCTCGTGCCAGGGCACGATATGGAAAATTCCAAACTTCATACGGCGCCTCCAGAAATCTCATGGTGTATAGAAACCTGGGCCGGTCTTGGCAACAGACCGGGACTGCCTAGCGTGACAGCAGCATACACCCGGCAGCCGACACCAGCAAGTTTGACCGGGAAGGCCCTACAGGCTTACACCGATGTAGCCAAACGCGGCGGACATCTCCATTCAGCAGGTAAGGGGCAACTTCGCCCTAATACTACAGTTGCAGATATGTGGTGAGGAGTTTCAGGCGGCGTCGGTAATGACAGCGCCGGGCCGTTGCTTGGTGCCGCCGTCTCCACTGAGACCACCGCAGCACTGATTCGTCCGTAGGGTGGTGTCTCCATATCAGCCGGTAGAGTAACCGCCGAACCTCGGGCACCGTCAGCGGTATCAGCCTTTCCTCCAAACTGGGGCAGCCCCCTTTTCTCCCAGACGTCCCGGCGACGATGCCTGGCGCCGTACCACCGCCAGGTAGGCGTGGGCCAGCATCGCCAGGGTGATGTGCCGGTACCAGCCGTCCCACCGGCGCACCTCGTATTGGTCCAGTCCCACCTGTCCCTTGGCCTCCTCAAAGCATTCCTCAATGGCCCACCGGGTTCCGGCCACCCGCACCAGTTCCTCCAGGGCTGTTCCCGTCGGGCCGTAGCACACGTAGTAGGCCAGTTCCTCGGGCTTGGCCACGCTGCGCCGGGCCAGCAGCCAGTACCCCTTGCCAGGTTCTCTCAGGGGCCGAATATCCACCAAGGCCCAGTCGTAGACCCGAGGACCCTTGGCCCCATCACCGGCGCTCAGCCGGACCCAGCCCGACTCTTCAACCCCAGACGCCAGCCGGTCAGCCCGCACTTGGCGCGGACCCTGGTCCGTCCCAGCCCACAACTTCTCATTGCTCTTGATGGCCAGCACGTGAGGAACGTCCCGCCGCTCCAGCCACAGCCGCAGGTTGCGGTCATTGCCGTAGACCTCGTCCCCGGTGGCCCAGCCGAAGGGGACTCCCGACTCCACCGCCCGTTCCAGCATCCGCCGGGCCAGTTGCGGCTTGGTGCGAAACGCCACTTGCTCCGGCACGCCAGCCTCCTCCCGGCGTTCCTGGTCATCGGCCCACACCTGAGGCAGGTAAAGCTCCCGGTCCAGCAGGGTCCTCCCCTTGGCAGTAGCGTAGGTCAAGAATACCCCAATCTGGCAGTTCTCGATCCGTCCCGCCGTGCCGCTGTACTGACGCTGCACCCCCACAGACTTGTTGCCCTTCTTCAGAAACCCAGTCTCGTCCACCACCAACACCCCGTTGGCGTCGCCCAGGTGCTCCACCACGTAGTCCCTGAGATCATCGCGAACCAGGTCCGCGTCCCAAATGTAGGTTGACAGCAGATGCTGCACCCCATAGGGTGTGGCGTCCCCGGCCTGCTCCGCCAGTTGCCAGCCGTTCTTGCGCTCCACCGGACTGAGCAGCCCTTTCAGATAGTCCAGCGATCGTCGACGTGGTTCGGGACGCCGGAACCGCCCCGCAATGCACTCGTGTACCCGGTCGATACCCTCAGCCCACCGGGCGACCTCTGCCACCCCATCCCCATGCACTGCCACAGCCTCACCTCACCACCCGTTGATTGCCCCAATCCTAGTCGTTTTCAATCTGCAACTGTAGTACTAACGGGAAGACAAAGCCCCACCGTCATTCCGGCGGAGGCCGGAATGACGGTGGGGCGTTCTTGCCGACCAGGGACTCAGGCCCTTCGTTACGTTCAGAATCTGTCAAATGGAGGTGGAGGGGCAGCAATCCAAAGCCCTGGCCTGAGCGTCGTCCTTCGCGGCAATCGGTGACGTTTCGTGCTATCATACCTACCACCGTAGCCCCAAGAAGGCCGCAAGGGCTGGGGTGAAGGACGCCGGAGAAGGTGGCCGTGGCAACTACGATAGATGTGATAGTAGTCGGCGCAGGGGTGGTTGGTAGCTCGGTAGCCTACTACTTGGCCCGGGAAGGGGCCAGGGTCTCCCTTTTGGAGCGAGAAGCTATCGGCAGCGGCGCTTCGGCCCACGCCACCGGCTCCCTCAGCCTGTTGGGGACCGAGTTCAATCCGGGCCCCTCCTTCCAACTCGCCCTCGCTGGATATTGGGAATTTCCCGATTTGGTGCGTTCCCTGGAAGAGGAGACCGGCTCTTCCCTGCTCTACCAGCGTCCGCCCTCGCTGCGCCTGGCTTTGGAGCCGGACGAGGAGGAGCTCATCAAGGACTTGATGGAGTGGCAACGGGAATTCGTTGCGATGGAGTGGATTGACGCCGACGAAGTGCGCCAGGTGGAGCCTCGCCTGACTCCCCAAGTCCGGGGGGCGGTCTACGAGGACGAGTCGGCGCAACTGGACAGCTACCGGCTGAACCTTGCCCTAGCCCAAGCCGCGGAAGGGAGGGGGACGCAACTGCACCTGCGGGAAGCCACCGGCCTGCTGACCGAGGGCGACCGGGTAACCGGAGTGACCACCCGCCAAGGAGAATATCGCGCCGACGCGGTGGTACTGGCCAACGGGACGTGGACTGCCGCGTTTGAGGGGCAACTCCACTTTCCCATTCCAGTACGACCGCTGAAGGGTGAGCGGCTGCTCTTGAAATTTGATGGTCCACCTCTGCCCGTACTCATTAGCTCTCCCAAAAGGGGCCACATGATAAGCCGCCTGGACGGTCTGCTCAGCGTGGGCAGCACTGGAGGGCGAGACTACGACCGGGAAGAGCTGTTTTGGGGAGAAGAATTTGACCGGCAGCCCACCGAGACGGCCAGGTTGGAGTTGCTGCAACGGGCCATAGACGTTTTCCCAGCGCTGGACAACGCCCAGTTGGTGCAACAGTTGGCTGGGTCAAGGCCCCTCAGCCCGGACCGGATGCCCATTATCGGGCCCGTTCCCGGGTGGGAAGGAGTGTTCCTGGCTACCGGACACTCCACCAAGGGGATACACCTGGGACCCATAACTGGGCGTATTATCGCCAGCTATGTACTTAACGGCGCGCCCGGTGTGGACGTGGACATGTCCAGCTTTCTGCCAGACCGTTTTGCGGAGTTCGCCGATGCCGATTTTTATGCCAGCGGTCTCCAGGTAGAAGAGTAGGGCTGGCTTCTGCCTTGGACCGCTCATCAGTCCATTGCCGCTAGTCTCTCCAGGGCTGTGCTAGGTTGGCGGCGGCTGGGCTTCCGGGCGGGCTCTGATTCCCCCATCAGTGAGGGCCGCCAAGCCGCCGGAATTAGGAAGGAACAGGCGCAAACGAAGTAATCGTAGGAGAGGGCAGCAATGGCTACGACAGACTGGGGAGACATTTACCGCGAACTGGGAGCCACGCCGGTTATCAACGCCATTGGCAGCGTAACCATGTTGGGCGGCTCCACCCCGGCGCCGGAAGTTCTACAGGCTATGGAGCAGGCCGCCGAGGCCTACGTTCCCCTGATGGAGTTGGAGGAGCGGGCGGGAGAGGCCATCGCGCAGATGGTCAATGTGCCGGCAGCTTACATAACCTCCGGGGCCGGCTCGGCGTTGACCCTGGCCACCGCCGCCTTCATGGCGGGCGACGACGACGCTAGGATTCAGCAACTACCCGACACCACCGGCATGAAGAATGAGATTCTCATCCAACGCCGGCAACGCTATTGGTACGACCGCTGCCTGGAATTGGCCGGCGCCAAGCTGGTGGAATTTGGCTCCGACCTTGCCACTACTCGCGCCGACCTGGAAGGGGCCATCGGCCCTAACACCGCCGCCGTCCACTACTACGCCGTGGAGCAGATGCTGGACCCCAGCGCCCTTTCTTTGGAGGAAACCATAGAGGTGGCCCACGCCCACGACGTGCCGGTCATGGTGGACTCCGCGGGCCAGATATATCCCCTGGAAAACCTGGGCAAGTACGTCAGGATGGGCGCCGATTTTCAGTGCATCGCCGCCAAGTACATGAGCGCCCCCCAATCCACCGGGCTGGCCCTGGGTACCGAGGAAATGATTCGCAAGCTGTCCCTTCACTCCTTCGTAAGCTACGAGGGCCGGCGGGTGCGGGGAATTGGTCGCCCGCAGAAGATAGACCGGCAGGAGATGGTAGGGGTGGTGGCCGCCGTCCGGCGTTGGGTGTCCCTGAACCACGAGGAACGGCTGGCCGATTCGGAAGCCATGACCCGGAGGATTATGGCCCCGCTGCAAGGGATACCGGGCGTGCGCGCCGAGTTCATTGGCAATGTCATTGGTCACATGCCCTACGGGTTTGACCTGTACATAGACCAATCTACAACTGGCTTGAGTCTCCAGGATGTGGTGGACCGGCTGAAGGCTGGCAATCCGCCCGTCTGGACCCGGGTACGCGACGGCGAGGACTATATCACCATTCACGTATTTGGGTTGAGGCAAGGGGAAGACCGGATAGTTGGGGAGAGAATCGCCGCGCTCTTCAGCAGTTAGTCCTGGTAATTTGACCATTCCAGTCTGGATGCACCCCTTAAGGCCGACGCTTTAGGCCATGCCGGGGTGTCTGTCCAAGTTGTCAGGTTCCGGTTGGCAACCGGGTCGAACAAATTTGAACGCCGAGGTCGTTGTACAACGACCTCGGCGTTTTAACTTCGCAGACTGCCCGAATCTGTAAGTTGCTCTTGGGCTCCCCGGCCTTGCTAGAGCAGGTTATATCGGGGATTGGCCTCGGCTTCGGCCCTCAGACGGTCTACGATCCACTCCCGGACCGGCTCTGCGATGTAGAAGGTCGGCTTAATCAGATCACTTTCGTCGGCAATCAGCCCCTCTTGGAGGGCAGCCTGGGCAACCGACGTGGCGGGGCGGATACGCACCCCCACCCGCAGGTTGGCCAGGGCGGGCTTGATTCCCCGCAGGAAGTCCAGCTTGGTCTCCACCGTCTCCCGCGTCTCGCCAGGCTCGCCAAAGAACTGGGAAATGACGTAGTGAATATCCGCCTCGTCGCACCGCTGGCACACCTCCACCAAGGGGGCCAGGGAAGTCTCGACAGCCTGCTCCTCCAGGTCGGGGCCGCCCAGCCCCTTCATAATCACCAGCGCCGACCCGGCTTGCTTCATCAAGCCCAAGACTTCTTCGTCACAGGCTTCCGGCACCGGCGCCAGATAGCTGTTCCAGTGCACATTCAGGTCCGCTTCAATCAGCGAGTTGCATAGGGCCTTGGCGTGGGGCAGGGGCACATTAAAACCCGAGTCGATGAAGAACACCTTCTTGACCCCGTACCGCTGCTTCATGTTGTTGACTTCGTCCACCACCTCTTCTACCGGGCGTAGCACCCGCCAGTTGACATTTCCGTCGGCGGGCATGGAATGGGAGAAAGTGTCATCCAGCTTGGTAACAATGCCGATGCCGAACCCTTCCCGGTCGTACTGGGCCATGTTCAGTTCATCCAAGCGGGGGGGCTTGGTGAAGTTGGAATAGGCCAGCCCTCGGTATACCAGGTCGCCATCGCCGCTTCGGTAGGCCAGGCCCGCCAGGTGGGAATAAGTCTCGCCGCTTTCCAGGCAGTCGGCCAACTGGGAGAAGGTCTCGCCACCGTCACCGGCAATCCCCAGGTCCGGCTCCAGGTAGTTGAAACACTCCCGGGGCAAAAGGCTGAAGGCCGGGCCGCCGCAGACTATAGTTGCCTTGGATACCGACCGAATCCGGTCGATGACCTCCTTGGTGGAAGGCAGCGCCCACTGGGGGTCCATGTAGCTGCTGTTGTCCAGGTTGCGCAATGAGATTCCGACAAGGTCCGGCTGGAATTCCCTGACCTTGGCCTCGGTCTCCGCCAGGTAGTCCTCGGCGAACATCAGGTCCAGGACCTCAATGTCATGGCGCTGGGGGTCCAGGTGACCCGCCACGTAGGCCAAGCCAATGGGCGCCGGGCGGGCGTTCATCCGGCTCATCAGCCTCTGGTGCCTGTTGGTGGCGATTAACAAGATGCGCATTCCTATCTCCTCGCTTCCCCGGACCCGAGGCCGGGGAAAGAATTTTACTGAGCGGTGGTGCCGCCGTCGATGACCAACTCGGAGCCGGTCACGAAGGAAGACTCGTCCGAGGCCAGGTAGATGACCCCGTAGGCAATCTCCTCGGGTTTACCCACCCTACCCAGGGGCAGCCGCTGCATCCGCAGTTCCAGCATGTCCGGGTCGCTAAGGGTGTCTTGAATCATGTCGGTTTCGATGGGGCCCGGGTGGATGGAGTTGCACCGGATTCCCTCCCGGGCGTACTGGATGGCTGTGGACTTGGTGAAGAGCCGCACCGCTCCTTTGGTAGCGGTATAGCTGGCCGATCCATTGGGACTTCCCACCAGTCCCGCCGTGGAGGAAATATTGATAATAGAGCCTCCGCCGGCCTCGCGCATGGCTGGGATGGCGCTCTTCGTACCTAAGAATACGCCTTTGGCGTTGACCGCAAAAATGCGGTCCCAGTCCTCCACCGTAGTCTCTTCGATGTTCTTGCGGATGAGGATTCCGGCGTTGTTCACCAGTACGTCAAGCCGGCCGTAGCGGTTGACTGCTTCGTCCACCGCCGCCTGCCAATCGGCCTCCTGGGTCACGTCCAGGTGGACGTAGGTAGCCTCGCCGCCCAATTCCCGTATTTCTGCCTCCACCTGCCTTCCGGCGTCGTCCAGCAGATCACCGAATATTACCTTGGCTCCCTCGGAGGCCAACATGCGGGCTTCGGTGGCTCCCTGGCCACGGGCCCCTCCGCTGATTATTGCTACCTTGCCATCCAATCGTCCCATGTTTAACACCTCACTGAGCTAGAGGGTTGTGTTCGACCTGTAAGGGTTCGCTGCGGTCCCAGTCCGGGAGGGCCATGTAGCCCTCAAAGGGCAGCTCTATCCTGGCAGTAAGACCCTGGGCGCGCTTCAACCTCTGGATGTTGTAGAGGTGGGTTATGTGTTCAAAGTAGCGATGCCGGAAAGAGGCTTCCAGGGTGATGTAGACCTGGCTGGCGTCCTCGGGGTCGGTCCGGACACCCCTCGGGTGGGCCTGGTAGAACCGGGGCCAATCGCCGGTGTTGGCGCTCTTGGTCTCCCGAGCCTGCATCGAGGCCACTGTTTCTCGCCTTAGCACCAGGTGGGAAACTTCCAGTCCCTGGCGCAGTTTCTCCAAAATGTCCGGAACGTTCCAGTATTTGTCCTCGTCCAACCTTCGGTCATGGGGGGAATTGGCGATGCCGTCCAGGTCGTCCACGTCGGGAAGCCCCTCCGGGAATAGTTGCTCGCCCCAACGAAGCAGGAACCACCGGAAATCGCCCGAGGCCATGTGGCTCAGGTTCCGGCGGATGCTCCACTTGCTCCATTCCCATTGGTCCGACTCGAAGTCCAGTTGGGCGTCGGATAAGCCCTCGATCTCGGTGGTAATCATCTCGTATAGCTGGCGCTCGAACTGGGGAAACAGCGCGGTGCCCGGCGCGTCACCGGGTAGCTCAGGAGTGGTCATGCTCCCTAACCTCCCACGGGTTGGGCTGGCAGGTGGGGAAATACCACCCGGGTAACTTCCGCAACCGCCCGATCGATTTCTTCGGATGTGGTGTATCTGCCCACCGAAAACCGAAGAGTCCCCATCGCGTACTCCAAGGGGACTCCCATCGCCTCCAGCACGCTGGAAACTTCCACCCGGTCGGTGTGGCAGGCCGCCCCCGCCGATGCGGCCAAGTCTTCCATTTCGTCCAGCACAGTATTGGCTTCCACGCCCTTGAAGCTGACGCTGGAAGTGTTGGGCAGCCGTATTGTCGGGTGCCCGTTTATGCGAATGTTTCCAAAGACGGCTCCCAGTCCTGTCTCCAACCTGTCCCGCATCTCTTGCATTTGGTGTTGGTAGGTGGGCAGGTTATCCTCGATTAACTCGCACGCCTGACCCAGCGCGGCCATCTGAATTACGTTCTCGGTCCCGGCCCTCCAACCCGCTTCGTGGCCGGCGCCGTGCATCTGTTTTTCCAGCGTAACCCCTCTACGAACGTACAGCGCGCCAATGCCCTTGGGGGCGTAGAGTTTGTGGCCCGCGATGGATAGCAAGTCCACGCCCAGGTCGTCCACCTTCACCGGAATCTTCCCCACGGACTGGGCGCAATCGGCGTGCAGCAGGGCCCCACGCCGGTGGGTTATCTCGGCGATTTCCCGGATTGGCTCAATCGTGCCCACCTCGTTGTTGGCGTGCATGATACTGATGAGGGTAGTCTGGGGGCCGATGGCCTCTTCCACCTGCCTCGGGTCCACCATTCCGTACTGGTCCACAGGTAGATAGGTCGCCCGGTAGCCCTGGGCCTCCAGAAACTTGAACACTTCGATTACTGCTGGATGCTCAACCGCCGAGGTGATGATGTGGTTCCCACGGGAGCGGTTGGCAGCGGCGGCCCCCTTAATTGCGTAGTTGTTGGACTCGGTGCCGCCGCTGGTGAAGATTAGCTCATCGCTGTGGCAACCCAGCAGCCGAGCCACCTGGTCTCGGGCAACGCTAACCCCCTGGTTGGCGTTGCGTCCGTAGAGGTGTCCGCTGGAGGGGTTGCCAAAGTGATCGTAGATGTAGGGCAGCATGGCCTCTGCCACCCGAGGGTCGATGGGAGTCGTCGCGTTGTAGTCAAGGTAGACTGGATTCATAGACCGATTCCCGTATCCAAGCGGGATACTGTATTATAATGGGCAGCTAATGGGGTAGTGCCTACTTTATTATGATTCCTTTGGAAGCGCAACCGCGCCCAGGTTCCCCGAGCCAGGCGGCCGCCTGGCTCGGGGGTAATGTGGAATAGGCGGCTCGCTGGGAAGGGAACGACTAGGAGAGGAGACATGGGTATTAGCAGTTCGGACGCCGACAACCCGCAGCCGGGCGCCCTCACCCAGGAACACTTTGCTGAGTTTCAGGTGGCTTTCCAAGACGACCCTACCAAGCGCCTGATGCAGAACGTGGTCACCCAGCGGGACGTGAACGAGGTGGCCCTGGACCGGACCATCGTCGCCGAGGCCAACCACAGTTTCTCCACCACCCTGGACGACTGGTCCGTGACCAATCAGGCCCGCTCCGGGCGCTGCTGGATGTTTGCCGGGCTGAACCTCTTTCGTGTCGACACCAAGGACGTGCTGAACCTGAAGCAGTTCGAGTTCAGCCAGAACTACGTCATGTTCTGGGATAAGATGGAGCGGTCCAACTACGTGCTGGAAGCAATCATCGAGACCGCCGACCGGCCATCGGACGACCGCACAGTCTCCTGGTTGTTGCAGCACCCCCTGGGTGATGGCGGGCAATGGGACATGTTCACCAGCCTGATTAGGAAGCACGGCGTGGTACCCAAGACGGTGATGCCCGAAACCGAGAGTTCCAGCAATTCCGCCCGGATGAACTCCATCCTGGACTACCAGGTGCGCCAGGGGGCCAAGAAAATTCGCGAGCTCTACAGCGGGGAGGCTGGCCTGGACGAGATGCGCCAGGCCAAGAACGAGACCCTTTCGGTAATCTACCAGGTGTTGTGCATCCACCTGGGGACTCCGCCCCGCAGCTTCCTGTGGCAGTGGACCAACAGAGATGGAGATTTTCAGCGGGACGGGGAAATGACTCCCCTGTCCTTCGCCGAGAAGTATATTGGCACTCCCATGGATGACTACGTGTGTTTGGTGCACGACCCCCGGGAAACCAGCGAAATGGGGCGGACCTTCACCATCCAATTCCTCGGCAACGTGGTGGATGGCACGCCCATCAAATACCTGAACATCGACATCGAGCTGATGAAAGACATCACCATGCGGATGTTGCAGGATGGCAAGCCAGTTTGGATGGGCTGCGATACCGGCAAACAGATGCACCGGGACAAGGGAATTTGGGACGCCGACCTGTTCGACTACCCCAGCGTCTACGGGGCGGATTTCTCCTTGGACAAGGCCGCCCGACTGGAGTACCACCAGACCCGCATGACTCACGCCATGCTGTTCACCGGCGTGGACGTGGTGGACGGCAAGCCTCGCCGTTGGAGGGTAGAAAATAGCTGGGATGACAAGGTGGGAGACAAGGGGTTCTTCTTGATGAACGATTCCTGGTTCGCCGAGTATATGTTTGAGGTGGCGGTCCCCAGGAGCTATCTTCCGCAGGAGTTGCAGGAAGCAGCGGATATGGAGCCCATCGTTTTGCCCCCCTGGGACCCGATGGGTTCGTTGGCAAGTTAGGGCGTATCGCTGGGTTAGCCTCCCGTGTAATGCGCGCCGACGCCTGGTACGCCATGTAGGGGCGGACAGCGGTCCGCCCCGTTTGTTTTTGGGCAGAACCTTTCGATTCTCCAGGTACAGACCGGTGCGCCCCTACGGGTAGGCCACAATCCCCCACCGTCCTTCCCGCCTTCACTTCGTCATTCCCGCGAAAGCGGGAATCCAGGGGTGGGGCGCTGGCGTCTTAAATGGTCAATTCCAGGATGTACAACCCGCCCTTAATCCGGTCCACCACGTACATGATGCGGTTCTCGTCGACAAAGATGTCGTTGATGCCGTTGGCCGGCGCCGACTCGGGAATTGGCGGAATGAAGGAAGCAACCTCCTGGGGCTGGAAGGGATTGCTCAGGTCAAACACCCGAATGCCGCCGTTGAAGAAAGTGGCGAAGACCAACTCATCCGACTGGTAGGAGGTGGCTACTGGCTGGTTTTCGTGGATGTTGTGCGCTCCGTAGCGCCCGGGGCGGTTGAAGAAGTCGTCGGTGTCCTGCATGGGCAGGGTGCTGATAATTACCGGGTTGGTCTCCAGCCGGTTGTCGATAATCCAGACCAACTTGGGGTAGTCCCCGCCACCGTTGTGGGTCGCCTCCTGGGTTACCACCAACAGGTCGCGGCTGAACATGGGCAAGACCGTGTGGGCAAAACCGGGGAAAGGCGGGGCGAAGTTGACATTGCTAATCATGGACGGTTGGGCCTTGTCCGAGATGTCCAGGATTATCACTCCCGAGTCCTTCCAGCCGCAGTAAGCCCGGTCGGGACGTTGCGGGTAAACGTTGGCATTGTGGACACTGTGGCCGGTATCGAAGTCGGGATGGCGGGGCAAAGGCGGGGCCGAATCGCCTTCCCTGGCGCCGGGCACCCACCACCGGCCCGCCTCGGCGGGGCGGCTGGGGTCTTTAACGTCCACAATCATATATAACTGGTCGTCCTTCTGGTCCCGGGGCTGGAAATCGGCGGCCCCGGTGGACAGGTGGGCGTACTCGCCATCCACCCACCACAGGCAGTGGCAGCCCCTGGAATACTCGCCGGAAAGGTCAAGGTAGCTGATGGACTGGGGACTATCGGGGTTGCTGATGTCGAAGGCCTCCAAGCCCACGCCGGGCTGCCCTGGCTGTTGGGACTGGTAGGCCACCAGCATGGTGTCGCCCCACACGGACAGGGAATTGGAGCGCAGGTGTTGGTACTTCAGGTCTGTCTGGACCAGCATCTTGGGGTTCCTGATGTCGGTTACGTCCACACTGGTGAAGTTCTTCGGGGCGCTCTCGTGGGCCAGGTAGAGGGTACGTCGCCCATCGCTCGCTTGATGCAGGTCAATGCCTTCGCCGATGTTCCCGAAGCCTCCCAACTCGTTGTGGGAGATTAGCCGCATGTTATGGATTTCCTGCACTCTGGTAGTCATGCTTGCCCTCCTTTCGCGTCCTACTTGTTCGCTGCTGCCGCTGTCTCAGGGTGCTGTAGTCCGTATTATATCCCACCGAGCCTCGGCGCGACGGGAAGCGTGGGGGGCATTGGAACCTGGCTCGGCAGTACCGACCGCACCGGCGTAGCGGACTACCTTGGCGACAGACCTGGGGCGCTCCCCGATAAGGCGCGGCCCGGTACAGGGCCTTGCAATGGTTCTTGGAAAACCGCTCATCACCCCGCCTTCTCGGAGTGCAGGCTCTGAGTTTGTCGAAGGACCGGCTCCGAGGGGAGCGAAGGATCTAAGTCCCCGGCCCGCAGAAGCCCGCTGCTCTTGAAATCCGGCCTCCGCCGGAATGACGATGGGGGTGGCGGCCTGCCCGTTGGGGGGAGTGGGTCTCTACCCGGAGAAAAGGGCAAGGTGCGCTTTCAGGCGGCGCCCCCACCGTCATTCCCGCGAAGGCGGGAATCCAGGGGTGGGGGCTTGTGCTGTCTGGGGACTTTAGACCATTCCCTCCGCTCACAGTCACAATCGAAAGACCCGGCTGCCCGGTACAGCGTTCTTGACCGGATACTGCTTTCCTGTTACCTTCAAAGTTGACTGTTCTGGTTCCCACGAGGTGGAATTGATGGCTTCCCGACTCAGATGGCTGGTTGGTCTCGTCCTGGTGGTGGCCCTATTGGTGCAATTGGGCTGCACCCGGGAAGTGGAGGTGGTGCGCGAGGTGGTGGTTACGCCGACCCCCGGGCCCCGGGCCGCTGCTCCCGAAACCACCAGCACCCCGGCGCAGGAGACTGGTTCCAGCGATGGGGAGAAGGTCTACCAACTGGGCATCTCCGAAGACTTGACCACCACCAACTTTTGGGCCTACTTGGGCCCGGATACCACCATCTGGAATCGATATGTCCTGGCGGGCGGCAAGGCCAGTCTCTATTCCTACTCGGACCAACGGTTCGACTGGATACCGTCGCTGGCCGAGGGTTTTCCTACCCCCCTTCTGGAAGAGTCCGTTGGTGGAGAGACCTTCTGGACCACCGAGGTGGACCTGAAGCGCGGAGTCAAGTGGAGCGACGGCAATGACGTTACCGCCGAGGACTTCGTGTTCACGGCCCACACCGCCACGGAATTGGAGCTGACCGGAAACTGGCCCTCTATGGTAGACCCGGAGTTCTTTCACCACGCCGAGGCCCCGGACCCCTACAAGCTGAAGGTCTTCTTCAAGCAGAAGCCTGGCCTGGCCCGTTGGCAGTTTGGCCTGGCCTTCCTGCCCATCTTCTCCAAAGCCTATTGGGGACCCGTGGTGGACGATGCCAAGCAGGCCGGAGACGCGGTCGAGCAGCAGAAGGCGCTGTATTCCCACGTTCCCGACGGCGAGCCCACCGCCGGGGGGTTCCGGTTCCAGAAGTGGGAGCGCGGCGCATTCGCGGAAAAGGCCAAGAACGACGGTTTTTTCTTCAGCGATAGCGTGGTCACCCAATACGCCAACGGCTCCTATGCCGAGGCCAAGTCGGGCGTTTACGAGTTCGCCGCCTACGGCGAGGCAGGCGGCGACAAGGCCCTGGAATACACCGTTGGCCCCCATGCCGACAGTACCATTTACTCCATATACGGAAGTCAGGATGCCACCGTGCTGGCTCTCAAAAAGGGCGACATTGATTTCATGCTCAACCCCCTGGGGCTGTCCAGGGGCCTGCAGGAGCAGTTGGAAGGAGAGGAAGGGCTGGCGACCATCGAGAATCCGTCCTCGGGCGTCCGGTACCTGGGCTTCAACTTCCGCAAGCCGCCCATGAACAACAAAGCCTTCCGCCATGCTGTGGCAACCCTAATAGACAAGGAATTCCTGACCAACACTGTACTTCAAGGCGTGGCAATCCCGGTGTATACCATGGTTCCCGAGGGTAACAAGGCTTGGCACAACGGGGACGTGCCCCTAATCGGCAAGGGTTTGACCCGGGGAGAACGGGTAGCCAGGGCCGTGGAGTTGCTCAAGGAAGCCGGGTTTACCTGGGAGACCGAACCTCGGGTAAGCGAAGACGGCAAGTTTGTGGAACAACGGGGTGAGGGACTGAAGATGCCCAACGGGGAACCCGTTCCCGAAATGAACGTGCTGGCCCCCAGCGCAGGCTACGACCCCCTGCGCTCCACCTTCGCCATCTGGATTGAAAGGTGGATGGACGAAATGGGGATTCCCCTGCGGGCCAACCTTACGGGGTTCAACCTCATCGTGGAAAAGGTGTTCGACCAGCAGGACTTTGATATGTGGATCCTTGGTTGGAGTCTCAGCCTCTATCCGGACTACTTGGAGGCCTTCTTCCACAGCCGCCATTCTGATCTGGAAGAGCACAACGCGGGGGGCTACAACAACCCGGAGTTCGACCGACTGGCCGACGAGCTACTGGCGGAGACGGACCTGGAAACGGCTCGCCAGCAGGTCTTCCAGATGCAGGAGTTTCTGGCCGACGAGTTGCCCTACGTGGTGTTGTTTACCACCCCTATAGTTGAGACTTACCGCAACGACCGGATTGAGTTCCCCTACACCGAGTCTCTTGGCGGGTTGCAAAACTCCGCCGGTCTAACCACCATTGTCCAGATTAAGTGATATTTCCGCCGGGGGCCCAAGAACTTGACCGCTGAAGTCAGGAGTTAGCCCGGATGACTGGCTACCTGGTTCGCCGCGTGGGACAAATAGTCGTTACCCTCTTTCTGATTGTTACGCTGGCCTTCTTCCTGGTGCAGGCCCAACCCGGAGATTACGCTTCTTTCTACGCCCTCAACCCCGACCTACCCTCCGATGTCCGGGACCAGATTAGAGCGGCCTTTGGCCTGGACAAGCCCTTGTGGCAACAATACCTCATCCACCTGAAGAATACTTTCACCGGCAACTTCGGCGTCTCCTTTGGTCACTTCCCTCGTCCCGTGATGGATGTCCTCATCGAGCGGTTGCCTCGCACCGCCGTACTGTTCCTGACGGCCACGGTGGCATCCTTCTATACCGGCTTCTTCCTGGGCAAGGCCATCGCCTGGCGTCGGGGCGGCGTCCTCGAATATACCGCCACCATCTCCGGTGCGACCCTGTTCACCGTGTTCACCCCGGCCTTCGCGCTGATGATGATTTGGGTCTTCGCCTTCAAGCTGGGCTGGTTTCCCGTGGGCAAGTTCCTGGACCCGCTGGTCTGGCGTAACGCCGAGGTCAGCGCCAACTACGTCTTCAGTCACATGCTGATTACCGCTGCCGCCTACGCCATCTTTTCATTTCTGGCCCTGTTCGCCCTCAAGAGGACGGGACGCATCGGGCTGGCGCGACTGGTGACCCCGGCCATGCTGGTCGGTGCGCTGGTAATTCCGGTGGCCTGGGCTTTCTCCGGCATCGGTGGCCTGGCGCTGGACATCCTTAAACACATGGTCTTGCCCATCGCCACCCTTACCCTCATATCCTTTGCCGGGACCATGTTGCTCACGCGCAACAGCATGTTGGAGACAGTCCGGGAGGATTACGTCATGGCAGCCCGGGCCAAAGGACTGCCGGAGAAGCTGGTCCGCGACCGCCACGCCGCCCGCAATGCCCTGCTGCCGGTGGTCACCAGCCTGGTCTACAGCTTAATATTCGCCATTGACGGCAGCGTAATTATCGAGGGAGTCTTCTCCTGGCCGGGCACCGGCATGACCCTGTTGCAGGCGGTACGTACCGAGGACCTACCCCTGGTGATGGGGGCAATGGTGTTCATCGGCCTGTTCGCCCTGCTGGCCCACACGATAGTGGACGTGCTCTACGTTTACCTCGACCCGAGGATACGTTACCAGTGACCACTCCTCAACCATTCCATTCCGGACTCTCTCCGGAGACGCCCGAATCGCCGCAGATTGACCTGGGCGGTGGCCGGTTTCAGGTTACTCTCGCCAAGATGCGGCTGACGCTACGGTCCTTCAGGAGCGGTTGGGCCATCTTTCTGGAGAGCCGTATCGGCGTTCTATCCCTGGTGACCATCGCCATCTTCGCCCTGATGGCCGTCTCCCATCCCATTCTGATGGCTACGGTGTGGGACACCGACACCTATGACCCGGTTACCGGGTACGCCTTCGATCAGGTGGAACAGCCGGCCCCTCCCAGTTGGAGGCACCCTCTGGGCACCGATCCCTTGGGACGGGACGTGCTCAGTCAGTTGCTTTCCAGCACCCGGTCGGAATTCGTGCTGGGGATAACCGCCGCCCTGGTGACCGTGACCATCGCCACCACTGTGGGGGCGGTGGCAGCCTACTATGGCGGCTTGGTGGACTCTTTTTTCATGCGGCTGGCGGACCTCATTATTGCCTTGCCGGGTATTTCCCTGCTAATCGTCCTTAGCGCCCTCTTTGAGCTGAACCTCTTTTACCTGGCCCTGATTATCGGTGTATTGGGAGGCTTCGGAGGCACGGCCATAATTCTCAAGTCTCAGGCGCTTAGCATCAAGGTGAAGCCCTACATCGAAGCGGCCCGGGTCGCGGGAGGAAGCCAGGCCCACATAATCTTCGTGCACATCATCCCGAACCTACTCCCGCTGTCCCTGCTCTACATGATGTTCACTGTGACCGGGGCAATTTTCGCCGAGGCGGTGCTGTCCTTCCTGGGCCTGCTCGACCTGCGAATGAGTTGGGGCATAATGATTCACACCGCCAACACCGGCGGGTACCTGCTGGGGGGCACCAAGTATTGGTGGCTGATTATTCCTGCCGGCGCGTCCATCACCTTCCTGTGCAGCGCTTTCTACCTGGGCGGTCGGGCCCTGGACGAGGTGGTGAACCCCCGGTTGAGGCGTCAGCATGATTGATTCGTCTGGATGGCTAGAGTGGCAGTAAGGGAAGTTGGACCGGTCCTGAAGGTGCAGGACCTCACTATGCACTACCTGACCCGCCAGGGCGAAGTCAAGGCCGTCCAGGACGTAAGCTTTGACATGGACCGGGGCCAGGCCCTGGGGCTGGTGGGCGAGTCGGGCTGCGGCAAGACTTCCATCGCCAATTGCCTGATGAAACTGCTCCCGGACAACGCCCGCCTGGTGGGGGGCCAGGTCTTTCTTGACGGCCAAGACCTCCTGTCCTTGTCCGAGGAGGAGGTGCGCCGTTATCGCTGGCGTCGCATCGCCATGGTGTTTCAGGCGGCGATGAATTCCCTGGACCCGGTGTACCGGGTGGGCCAACAGGTCATCGAGGCCATTGAGACCCACGGTGTCGAGGCGACGCTGGGCGAAGCCCGGGAACGGGTGGCCCGCCTGTTTCGGATGGTGGGACTGGACCCGCAATTGATGGAGCGGTATCCCCACGAATTCAGCGGGGGGATGCGCCAAAGAGCCGTAATCGCCATGGCCCTGTCCTGCGACCCCGACATCATCATCGCCGACGAACCTACGACGGCCCTTGACGTGATAGTGCAGGACCGGATTCTGCGGGAACTTAGGGATATTCAACAGCAATTGCACATGAGCGTCATTTACATAAGTCACGACATCGCGGTCGTAGCCGAAGCCACCGATCGGATTGGCGTGATGTACGCCGGAAGGTTGGTGGAGTTGGGCGATACCGCCGAGGTGTTTCGCGCGCCTCTTCATCCCTACACCTCGGCATTGATGTCGTCCTTTCCCAGCATCAGCGGCGAGAAGCGGCCCCTGGCGACCCTATCCGGCGAGCCTCCCGACCTGATTGACCCGCCGCCAGGCTGTCCCTTCCATCCCCGCTGCCCCCACGCCACCGAGGTCTGCATTCGGGAAGTCCCGCCCCAGGTAGTCCGGGGAAACCACTGGGCCGCCTGCTGGCACCCCCTGGACGAGCAGCCCTCCCCCACAGGCGGCAATGATGCGGCGTGATAGCCTGGAGTCCGGCGCCTATGATGGGTGGGCCTCCGGACGGGGTCCCCTGGTGGAAGCCGATGGACTGACCAAGCTGTTCCCGGTTTCCAAGGGGTTGTTCCGCAAGGCTACCAGCTACGTTCATGCCGTGGACGATGTTTCCTTCCAGTTGGCCCGGGGGGAAAGCCTGGGCTTGGTGGGTGAGTCCGGCTGTGGGAAGACCACCGTGGGCAAGCTCCTGGTCAAGCTGTTGGAACCCACCAGCGGCCGCATCTCCTACCGTTTTGCCGGCCAGTCCGTGGGCGAGAGCGCGGGGGACCTGGAGTCGGTGGTGGGCTCGACCATAAAGGGTCGGGGGCTGAAGGCCTTCCGTCGCCAGACTCAGATGATTTTTCAGGACCCTTACGAGTCCATGAACCCCCGCCGAACTATTTACGACACCATCGCCGAGCCCCTCTCCGTCCAGGGTATCGGCAGCGTTCTGGACCGGGTAGACCGGGTTTCCGAGATACTGACCCTGGTGGGCCTAACCCCCGCCGCTACCTTCCTCTTCCGACACCCCCACGAGCTTTCGGGAGGGCAACGCCAACGGGTGGCCATCGCCCGGGCCCTGGTAATCGACCCATCCTTTGTGGTGGCCGATGAACCCACTTCCATGCTGGACGTGTCCAGCCGCACCGGCATCATGGCCCTGATGCAAGAGTTGGCCCAGACTTTGGCGGTTAGCTACTTGTACGTCACCCACGACTTGGCGGTGGCCCGCTACATGTGCCACCGGATTGCCGTGATGTACCTGGGTAAGATAGTGGAGTTGGCTGATACCGAGGAGCTATTGGTACATCCCCTCCATCCCTATACCCGGGCCCTCCTCTCGGCGGTGCCCGTACCCGATCCCCAGCACCATCGAGAGCCGCCCAACATACGAGGCGATGTGACCGTACCCATAGACCCGCCGCCCAGGTGCCGTTTCTACGACAGGTGCCCCATTGCCACCGACTTCTGCCGGGACAACCCCCATCCCCCCGTCGAAGAAAAGGCGTCGGGACACCTGGTAGCCTGCTATGAGGTATGAACGCCAGCCCCCGCTTTTCGGAGCTAGGACGGACATTGGAGTTGGCAGCCACCCGCTTACGGCTGCGCCTTGCTGGGACTCCATTGGCCGAACATTGGAGAGGCACTGTTGAAACTCTATCTGGTAGATGGCACCTACGAGCTATTCCGGGCCTATTTTGCCCTCCCCTCCATATCGGCTCCCGATGGCCGGGAGGTGGGAGCGGTGCGGGGTCTCGTCCAGTCCATGTTGACGTTGCTGCGCCAGGAGGGGGTGAGCCACGTAGCCTGCGCCTTTGACCATGTTGTCGAGTCCTTCAGGAACGAGCTATTCTCCGGATATAAGACCGGAGAAGGCGTCCCCCCCGATTTAAAGGGCCAGTTCGAGTTGGCCGAGCGGGCGCTGTCGGCCCTGGGCGTGGTGGTCTGGCCTATGGTCGAATTCGAGGCCGACGATGCCCTGGCAGCGGCGGCGGCCCGGTGGAAGGATTCAGCCGGGATGGAACAGGTTATACTCTGCTCTCCCGACAAGGACCTGGCGCAGATGGTCGAGGCAGACCGGGTGGTGGCGTTGGACCGACGCCGGGACCTGGTGTTGGACCGGGACGGTGTTGAGCAGAAGTTTGGCGTCGCTCCCGAATCAATCCCTGACTACCTGGCCCTGGTGGGCGACGCCGCCGACGGCATTCCCGGTGTGCCTCGCTGGGGAGCCAAGAGCACCGCCCTGGTATTGGCCCGCTACGGGCACATCGAGGCGATTCCCGCAGATCCCAAGCTTTGGGACATCAAGGTGCGGGGAGCAGCAGGGATCTCCAACAGCCTGGTCGAGCATTACGACGATGCTCTGCTATACCGGATGTTGGCAACCCTGCGGCTGGATGTGCCCCTGGCTGAGACGCTGGAAGACCTGGAATGGCGGGGCGCCCGCAAGGCCGAATATCAGGCCCTGTGCGATGAATTGGGCTTCGCGCGATTGGCGGGGCTACCCCATAAGTGGATTGACGCCTGAGCGGTACATGGCTTATCTTCCCAGAAGAACTAGCTAAGGGGGCGAAATCATGCCGGATACGAGGGTAGATACCATCATCGGTGGCGGCCAGGTCGTAACTTCTTCCCAGGTGTATGAAGCCGCAATTGCCATAGTAGGTGAGAAGATTGCCGCCATCGGCCCGCCGGAACTCCTGCCTCCCGCCGATACCTATATCGACGCCTCGGGTATGTTTGTCCTGCCCGGTCTTATCGATTCCCACGTCCACCTGGATGGGCACGATAACTATGCCCTGGGGTCGCTGGCGGCGGCCCATGCCGGGCTGACCACCCTCGTCCCCTTCGGCACCTACAACCTGGAAGGCGACGAGACCCTGCCTCAAGCGATTAACCGTACCAGGGAGGAAATCCAGCGCACCGCCCTGACGGATTTCGGCTTTCACTACATCCTGCAGAACCGGCCCAGCATCCTGCGAAGCTTGCCCCAGGCCATGGACATGGGGGTAAAGTCCTTCAAGATGTTCATGACCTATAAGAAGCGCCCTTACCGGATGTGCGACGATGACTTCATCTGCCAGGCGATGGACCTGGTCGCCCGGGGCGGCGGTGTGCTCCAACTGCATTGCGAGAGCGGCAACATCATTGAGTTCCTGGAGAACAAGCTGTTGGAGGAAGGCCACACCCACCCCACCGACTTCCCCGCCGCCTGCCCCGACTGGGCGGAAGAGGAGGCCATCAACCGGGCGGTGAAGATGGCTGGAGCCACCCGGTGCCCCACCTACGTGGTGCACCTCAGCACCCAGTTGGGACTGGAGCGCATCAAGCAGGCCCAGGCCCAGGGACAGCGAATCTGGACCGAGTCCTGTCCCCAGTACCTGTTGCTGTCCGATGCTGAGATGGCCAAGTACGGCCCCCTGGCGAAGATTGGCCCGCCCCTGCGTCCCGAGGATGGGCCGGACCGGGATGCCCTGTGGAGGGGCTTGGAGCAGGGCCATATCTCCCTGGTTGCCAGTGACCACGCCCCCTATCCCCAGGAGTTGAAGCAAGTGGGGTGGGACAATATATTCGTTGACCCCGCCGGGCAGCCGGTGCCCTTTGGGTCGCCGGGGGTGGAGACCATCGTGCCGCTGATGTACAGCGAGGGCGTGGTCAAACGGGGCTTGCCCATCTGGTGGCTGGCCCGGGCCATGTCCGAGAACCCGGCCCGCATATTTGGGCTGTACCCCCGTAAAGGGGTAATTCAGGTGGGGTCGGACGCCGACATTTTAATCATAGACCCCAGGGGAGACCGGGTTATTTCTGCCTCCGACCACCATAGCAACGCCGGGTATAGCCTCTTCGAGGGGTGGCAGGTGAACGGACGACCCTGGATGTCCTTCCTGCGGGGGAAGCCCCTGCTGAACCAGGGAACGTTGGAGCAAACCCCGGGGTACGGCAGGTTCCTGGAGTGCGAGGGGCCCCGCGCCCCCCTGGGCGGGCCGGTCCGGTAACGCTGCTACTAGTTATCGAGGGTAAGCCGAACAGCATCGACGACAGAAGTCGCAATTTTGTATGTTTCTGTTAGCTCTCGGAATGTGATGTTCGGGGGATTCTCGTGGGCGTCTTGGTCACGTTTTCCGACGGCCAAGCCCATTTTCGCAATACCATCTTCCCCCACGAATTGGTCCACGAGGTCATTAAATCTTTGCCGGTACTCATTGCCAAAGAGGGATAGGGCATTCTTTATTTCTGAGAGCTTTGCGTTCCGTATTTCGCTGCGGCGCAGGGATTTTAGGTAGTTCGAGGTTGCTGCATCACTGCATCCAATTTCTAACCTTGCTCGAATCAAGCGAGTTACTACCTGCTCTATCTCCGCACACATCAAACCGTTGATGTGTCTGGTCAGATAAGCGAGGATTGCGGAATCGGTGTCGGGATGTTGATTGATATGTTGGCTGTAGTCCGCAATCGCCGTATCGGTAAGGGGCAGCAGAAGCAGCATCTCTTTAAGATCCGAACGCAGAATGCACTAGTTTAAATCTTTGTCTAACCACGGCTGCATCACTGGTATCGTGGGTTACTGTCTTCATAAAAACATCGTCGGCCCTTAGGCTCTCGTATGCACTGCTGATGTCCGGCTTGAGTGAGTCAACCAACTCAACTGAGCAAGCCATAACCGCATCCAAGGCGGCGAGGTTGAGCCTCTGCCGAAGGTGGAAAGGTCTTTCCCCTAGCTCTGCTCGAACTACTTTGCAAGCCTTGGCGAATCGCTTTTCCAAATCTTCAATTTTTGCCGCATTCTCCTTGTCAAGAATCTCCATGTAGTCGGTAATGAACTTCTTCATGGGCTTGCCATACCGTTGCCAGTTTTCTGCCAAGGCCAACACCCGGAGAATCAACTCCACGTCAAGAAACCTTGTATGCGGCTTAGACCTCCCAACGAGCGCGCGCCAGTCGTCATTGTCGTTCAGCTTATCCAAGAGGCCGTTAGCGTTGCCTTGGAAGATGGCCCTTCGAATTTCCATGTCGTTGAGTTGGGTTCCGCCGGTGTTCAGTCTCTCGAAAATCTGATAAACGCTGGAATTGTCATTCGGCTGGATTTGGCGAATAACTATCGCGCGTAACGTGGCGTCATCCAGCGTCAGGCGATCATCCTCGATAAGTTCATCATATGTCTTGCCGACCCAAGTTCCGTTGACTCCCCGTAGACGTAACTCCCCGTTATAGAAACGGGCTATTGTACCAAGGCGCTGCTGTCCATCTACAACGATCAGCTTGGGGCTAGAGCGCTCCCGATAAAGGAAAACTTGGGGTATTGGCAGCCCCAAGAGAAATGACTCAATGAGGCGACTGGCTTGTCTTAAGTTCCACACATAGCCGCGCTGGTATCCTGGTATGATAAGTTGGTTGGACTTCCACTTTTCATACATCACCTTTACGGTGAAGTCTGAGGGGTATGACGTAATCTCATAACGTATGTTCTGAGGTTCATCGTCATCGGTCGGTTCCGTGTCTTCAATGAGGAGTTCTTCCTCCTCTAAAACGACCATAAGTTACTCCTTAGTAGATAGACAAGGGTATTACAAGCACTCTAATCATAATACTACCGATTGAAGATTTCGCAAAAGACTAATAGCAGTTTACGCCCACACCCATCATGTCCGGACAAGCAGACAGCAAAAATTCAAACGGCCCCGGCGTCCTCCAATTCCTGTAACTCTCCGGCGGTCAGCCCGCCGATGCTGCACAGCACTTGCCGGTTGTGCTCCCCCAGGGTGGGTGGCGTCTCCCTCGGCGGCTCGGCGGTGCTCGTCAACCGCACCGGGGTTCTCAGGGAGCGGAATTGGCCGCCCAGGGTATCGCCGGTATCGACGAACATCTCCCGAGCCTCCAGGTGGGGGCATTGGGCCAGGTCTTCGATGGTCTGGGCCACGCCCATCGAGAAGCCAATCTCCGTAAGCCTCCCGGCAACTTCCCACTTGGGCAATTCTTGAGACCACGCCTCGATGGCCGGAATAATCTGGCGCAGGTAGAAGTCGCCGTCGCCTCCCCGTCCCACGTAGCGCGAGTCCTCCAGCAGGTCCTGACGTCCTAGAAGTTCCCACATAGCCCGCCATCGCGCTTCGGAGCGGACGCCCGCCATCAAAACGTAGCCGTCCTTGGCCCGGAAGACCAACCCGGCGGTCATCAGCCGGTCCCAGCTACGTCCCGGATTCTGCCCCGTGGCCTGGAAGGAGTTCATGTTGGTGATGGTGTGGGTCGCCATGCACTCGTACATCGCCATGTCCACGTGCTGCCCCAGACCCGTCTTCCGCTTGGTCTCCAGGGCCAGCACGATGCCCAGGGCCGTCCAGACGCCGGGTATGGAATCGCCGATGTTGTCCCCCACGCTTTGGGGCGAGCCGTCGGGGTCGCCGGTAATCTCCATCCATCCGGCCATGCCCTGGATGCTGAGGTTGTTGGCGGGCCAGGTAGAGTAGGGGCCGCGCAGACCGTCGCTATCGCCGTACCCGGTTATGGTAGCGTACACCAGGCCCGGGTTAATCTCCTGGAGATGTTCATAACCCAGCCCCAACCGGCGGAATGCGCCGGGCCCCCAGTTGTCCAGCAGAACGTCCGAGGCCCGTACCATATTCTCAAAGGCATCTTTGCACTTGGGATTGCGCAGGTCTAGGGTCACGCTCTTCTTGTTCCGGTTGATGCCCAGGTAACGGGAGCTGACCTGCTGGTCGGCTTCTCCCTTTATGAAGGGGCCGCGGACTCGCGCCTGGTCTCCGGTGCGAGGACGCTCCACCTTGATTACCTCCGCACCCATGTCGGCCAGAATCAAGGAGCAGAAGGGGCCGGCTACGATGTGAGTGGCGTCCAGTACCCGGACTCCTTCCAGGGGCAAAGGAAGTTTCTCGGCTTTGTCGGTCATGCCACACCTCTGGTCTCGTGTCGTTGTGGACAGGTTGGGATAGAAGCCCGGGTACCGCCCCCTTAACCGTCCTGGCTGAGTACAGGACGGTCCTCCGGGATGCACTCTTGGGCTGTTCCAGGTCGCTCTCGGAGTTTGGTTCGCTAGGTGGCGGTCACATCGGAAGGGGCCAGGCCCAGGCGGGCCGCCTGCAACTGCTCGGTGGTTACTGGCGGAGCCTCGGCCAATTCTTCGGCCAACCCGGCCGGGGGATGAACGTCCCGCAGCGCCGGTATCACCTCCGAGTACTGGATTTGCTCCACACCCTCTTCAAACAGGGTCTTCCAGTTACGTATAGCGGGGTTCGGCCATTTGTAAAACAGGCCAAACTTCATTCTGGTGCGCTCCTTGGGCTGGGGTTAAGGGTTGAAGGGGCAATTCCCAGGCATAGCAGGGAGTGTAGCCAGGCCCGCAGTCTTAGTCAATCTTGCCTCTACCTGGAAGTGCGGTGAGGTAAGCTGAACGGTTGTGGGGTCTTCCCATTGTAGCCGCTGCACCCGGTAGAGATAGGCTACTTTATGGTCAGCCCGGCCTCCGCCACCGTCCTGACATTGACGGTGCTGGGCAGCTTGTAGCCACGGAAAAACCAGTACCCCAGGAAGGCGAATACCCCGGCCACCGGCCCCATCAGCCGGATACCCAGAGGGTCGGCGCTGGTCTCTCCCAGCAGGAGCACCAGGGCAAGGAACAGCGAGGAAAAGGAGGAGCCTATTTTCTCGAACAGGTTCTGGGTGGCGTAGAACATGCCCTCTCGACGCATCCCGGTCAGCACTTCATCATAATCGGTGACATCGGCGGTAATGGCCTTGGGCAGCAGATTTACTCCAGCCATGGGCAGCCCGGCCAAGAAGGCCATTACCAGCCCTTGGAGCAACTTGGGTATCCCCGGAATGAACCCGGCAAAGAAGAGAAGGGGAAGGTATACCGCCGTGCCCAGGAGACAGTAGGAGTAGACCCAACCCTTGCCCTTCGCGTTGCTCAACTTCCACAGGAGGACCACCGATACCACCATTGCTACCAGAGCGGCAACGGTCAGCAGCGAGGTGGCCCCGCCGCTGTTCTCCGATTGCACCACCTCCTGCACGAAGAAGGGAAGCCAAGCTAAGACCATGGCGACGGCAAGCTGGAAAAAGACGAAGCTGGGAAGGAAGTAGAGGAATTGTCGGTTGCCCAGGGTAGCGGTCAGCGCCTCCCTCAAGGACATCTGGGCTGGTGGAGTCTCCCTCGGGGCGTGCCGCCACACACCGGCGAGGCCGAGGTAACGAAAAGCCAGACCGCTTCCGCCTACGACGAGTCCCATTGCCTTGAACCCCAGGTGGTCTTGAATCAGGCCGGTGAGGGTTAGCCCCAAGATGGCGCCCAAGATGCCGAAATAGAACTGCCACCCCACAATGCTCATACGGTCCCGGTGGCTGCGGCTGATTTCGGGCAGCAAGGACTCGTAGGGGCCGCCGGAGAGGGTGTTGCTCAGGAAGAACAGTTCCAGGATGACAAACGTGTAGAGGGCGTTGGCCAAGCTGGCGCCATCCGATGGGAGGAACCACAATAGGGCGAAGAACAGGGCATAGAAGGGTGTAGCCGAAAGCACGAAGGGAATCCGCCGGCCCAAAGGGCTGCGGGCCCGGTCGCTCCACCAGCCGATTATCGGGTCATCCAGGGCTTCGATGAGCCGGCCCGCGGTGAGAATAACGCCGATGAACACCCTTGAGTCCAGGACGAAGATGCCCAGGTCCAGGGCCGGGACTACCGCTGCGCCCACGGCCTTGGGAGGCGCCAGAAAGAATAGGAGCCACAGGTTCCTGGTCTGGGCCACCGCCTGGCTGCCCACCATGTCCGAGGCATACAGTAGCTTGTTCAGCAGCGGCAGCCGGTCGGCAGTCCTCTCCATCGCCGGGTTAAACCAGCGACTCCGCGAAACGCCGTAGCGTATTGGCGGCATCCCGGCGGAGCGGCGGAAAATGGCTGAAGCACACCGTCTCGAACTCCAACTGGGCCAACTTCCGAATCGAGTCTTTGGCCTGCTCCATGTCGGCGCTGACCATCGGTGATGGAAGGCTGAGTTTGCCCCGTCGGAACTGTAAAGCGTCCCCCACCATCAGCAGGCCCTCTCTGAGGAAAAGAAGGCTGATGCTGCCGGGAGTATGTCCGGGAGTGTGAATCACCCGCATTCCGCCCAGTTGACCCAACTCGGCCCCCTGGCGCAGGGACAGGTCCACGGCAAAGCGGTCTGGTTTAAGCAGGTAGAGCACGGGGTTTGCCAGGAGACCCAACAGCCGGTTCCCTATTGGATTGGGCAACTCCTCCCGGTCATCGGGACGCAGAAAAATTATTTCGCTCTCATGGGCTGCGGTCATTCCGTGGGACCGGTCCTTGACGTGGGCGACCCCCCCTATGTGGTCCAGGTGGTAATGGGTGCATATTATGTGGGAAATTTCCTGGGCCGATCGCCCCATACTGCTGAGGTATCGAAGCACCCGGCGTCCCTGGCTCCGCCAGCCGGCGTCAATCACAGTTACCTGTTCTTCCAGGACCAGGAATGCGCTGGAGCCCCAAATGGGCAGTTGATGCACCCTGGGGATTACCTCAAAGGGCTTGGCTATGAAGTGGGCTATCAAGGGACTCCAGGCAGGTCTCCATTTGATTGGGCGTAAACTGGCTTCAGTGGGCAGCTTATCAGGTGGCTCTTTCCGACACAAGAAGATTCGTCCTAGCCGTACCGCAAACCCTGCAAGCATGGCAAACCAGGTGACGGCAGTATTGGCGGATGGCGGCATTACCCGTCCTGTCTTTGCATTTATGGTGGGCTTCCCAACCATTCCTCTGGCGATTATAATTGCTTTCACCTGTCGGAACGGCGCCAAGCAACGCCACCGTGAATAGGTGACTATCTTAGAGGTTCCAAATCCACCAATAGGACTGTAAAGTTGGAACAAGCGCCAATTCTTGAAGTCAAAAACCTGAAGACCCATTTCTTCACCCGAACTGGAGTGGTCAAGGCGGTGGATGGAGTGAGTTTTTCTCTGCGTCCCGGAGAAACCCTGGGAATCGTGGGGGAATCCGGCTCCGGCAAGAGCATGACCGCCCTATCCATCATGGGTCTCGTGCCCCAACCGGCTGGGCGCATCGTCGATGGAGAGATCCTCTTTGAAGGTGAAGACCTGGTACAAAAGTCCCAGGCGGAAATGCAGAAAATAAGGGGTCAACAGCTCTGCATGATTTTGCAGGACCCCATGACCTCCCTTAATCCCGTTTACACGGTGGGCAACCAGTTGGTTGAGACCATCAGGCAGAACCGACAGCAGGGTGCGAGTGGTTTCCGTGACCGGGCAATAGACCTGCTGTCAAAGGTAAAGATAGCTTCACCGGAAGTCCGGCTGAGCAACTTTCCCCATCAGATGAGTGGGGGAATGCGGCAACGCGTGGTCGGGGCCATCGCCATGGCCGGCGCGCCCAAGGTGCTCATCGCCGACGAGGCTACCACTTCCCTGGATGCAACCATCCAGTACCAGTATTTGAACCTACTCAAAGAGCTCCAGGAAGAGACCGGACTGTCCATCATCTTCATCACCCACGACTTCGGAATTGTCGCCAAGATGTGCGACCGCGTTGCCGTGATGTACGCCGGAAAAGTGGCCGAGACCGCCGATGTTCGGGACCTCTTCAACAATCCATCCCACCCGTACACCGAAGCCCTGATGAAATCAGTGCCCAACGTGGACGACGACGTTGACTTTCTCTACTCCATCGAAGGTCAGCCTCCCGGGCTGGATAGCCTACCCCCAGGTTGCACCTTCGCCCCCCGGTGTCCATACGCCTTCGACAAGTGCCAAGAAGAATTCCCTCCTGAATTTGTAGTCGGGGATAACCACAACGCTACCTGCTGGAAGCTATTATGACGTCAACTGCTACGGCTGCCGATGCCATCATCGAGCTGGAAAACTGCCAAAAATACTTTCCCGTTACCAAGGGAGTGGTCATCCGAACTCAGGTCGGCCAGGTAAAGGCAGTGGATGGTATTTCCTTCAAGATCCGCGAGGGAGAGACCTACAGCCTGGTGGGCGAGTCGGGGTGCGGCAAAACTACCACCGCCAAGATGGTCCTGCTGGTGGAACTCCCCACCGACGGCCTAATTCGTTTTAACGGTAAGAACTTGGCCGAATTCAACGCCGCCGACCGGCGGGAGTACCGCTCTTCGGTCCAAGCTGTCTTCCAGGACCCTTGGAGTTCCCTTAACCCTCGTATGCGGGTGGGGGACATTATCCTGGAGCCGCTGTTGACCAATGAACGGTTGACTAAGGCAGAGGCCAAGGAGCACCTTGAGGTAGTCCTCCGGGACGTGGGGCTGCACTCCTACCAAGGTGACTACTATCCCCACGAGTTCAGTGGCGGTCAGCGCCAGCGCATCGCCATTGCTCGGGCGTTGTCACTTCGGCCCAAACTAATCGTGTTGGACGAACCCGTATCCGCCCTGGATGTGTCCATCCGAGCCCAGATTATGAACCTGCTGCGTAACCTGCAGGAGCAGTATGGCGTCAGCTTCCTGCTGATTGCCCACAACCTGGCGACGGTGCGCTATATGAGTCACCAGGTGGGCGTGATGTATTTGGGCAAGATGGTTGAGGAAGCTCCCACCAGGGAACTGTTCACCAACCCCATGCACCCGTATACCAAAGCTCTGATTTCCGCCTCGTTGCCCTCTCATCCGGACATGCAGAGGGAAGACATCGTGCTTTCCGGCGAGGTCCCTTCTCCCCTGAATCCGCCGTCGGGCTGCGCCTTCCATCCAAGATGCCCCTTTGTCCTGGACCGCTGTTCGGAAGATATGCCGGAACTGCGAGAGTTGGGGCCAAACCATTTTGTATCCTGCCACCTGTACTGAAAACTCAGCTAGAGGCGGGACTGGCCTGCATTGACCTGCCAACGGGGGGTGTAGAATTCGCTACACTCCCCGTTAAACTTGTAACACTCCCACCAGAAGGTTCCCGCCGTATCCTCCCTCGTAGGCGGGATAGCTCAAGCGCTCCGCTAGAAATCCGGCTTCCTCCAATAGTTCCATCCACGTGTTCGACGGGAAAAGTCCGGTAATGTGCCGGTCCATCTCCACGCGCAGTTCTCCTCCCTGCTTGATGAAGTAAATAAAGATGGACTCCATGGTTGTGTCCGTGGGGTCTGGGTCGTGGGCGTACTCCATAAAGGTTAGCTCCAATTCCTCGGTATACCTGGTCCATTGGGAAACCGAGGGACTGGTAAAGGCCTCCTTGAACCAGTCTGGAGCAACCAGCAAGACACCCCCGGGTCTCAGATGGGCTTTTGCCGTGGCGAAGGTGGCCCGCAGGTCTTCTTCGGTGAGCATGTAGATAATGGCGTCGTGGATGAGCACCGCGTCGAAGGTGTTACCCAAACGGACGTTACGCATGTCGCCCTGAAAGTGGGCAACGCCCGGGTTCAGCTTCCGGGAAAGGGCCAGCATCTCCTCGGAGATGTCCACCGCCGTAGCTCGGAAATCCCTGGTAAGGTGGGACAGGTTGTGGCCCCCGCCCACTCCCAATTCTAGGATGTGGAACTGGCCTGGCCCCAATTTGCTCCGTAGCGCTTGGATGCAGTGCCAGGCTTCTACCAGGTACTCCTCGGGCGGGCTGATTATGGGCCACAAGTAGGCCAGTTCGTGGTACAGCCGGTTCTGCTGCAATTCGTTTGCTCCCTCTTCACCCATCAGGCAAACCTGGGGCCCTGATGGTCGTCATGAAGACCGGACCATCGGCTCTGCGGGGCCCCTGCGCGCCGCCAGGGGCGCGGGTTCGCCCAGCATCAAGAATAACCCCGAACCAAAGAAACTCAGCCCCGCTACCACCAGGAAGGGAATTGTATAGCTTTCCCGTAGGTCGAACATGACCCCGGCGAATAGGGGGACAATCAGAAAAAGAACGTTCATCGGTATCATGGATATGCCGGTAATGCTGGCGTAGGCCCGCCGGCCAAAATACACGCCGCGAATGGAAGTGGTTAAGGGATTTCGCCCCCCGAACCCGATGCCCAGCATTATGGCAAAGACAAACGCAAGCATCAGCGAATTGGCCAGCAGCAACACCAGCACTGCCACGGACTGGATGATGGAGAAGCCAAAGAGGGCCATCCGCAGGGGGACCCGGTCACCCACGTACCCTCCTATCATGGTAAACACCGCCCCTACTGCCGTGTAAGTGGACACAATCCAACCAATCATTTGCAGGGAAATGCCTCGGTCGTTGAGCATGGGCCCCAGGTGGACCGTCACGGTTACGATAACTGTGGACGAGCAGGCATGTCCCAGGGTAATCAGCCAGAAATTCTTGGTGCGTAACGCTTCTTGCCAGGTGTACCCGCCATCCTCGCTGCGGCTTGGTTTCCCCTGAGCGGTGGCGCTGGTAGTTGGGGCCCGGCCATCCGGGTGCTGGCCATAGTCCTCGGGCCGGTTTCTTACCAGCCGGGACAGCGGAAGGGCCGCCGCTATGGTTGCAATGCCGATTACCAGGGCGGTGGCCCGCCAACCCGGGCGGTTGGCAAAGTCGGGGTCCATGGCCCACGCCAACACGGGGACCAGCAGTATTCCTCCGATGGCAAAGCCCTCCATCGCCATGGCCATGGCGATGGAGCGACGGCGCAGGAACCAGTTGTTCAGTACGGTCATCATGGGCAGCCAGGTACCCAGACCGGCCCCGGCGCTCATTATGATGAAAGCGGCGTAGAATTGCCAAAGGTTCTGGATGCGGCTGAAAACGATGAACCCGCAGCCCAAAATCACCAGTCCGATGAACACCATGCGGCGGGGGCCCAGCTTGTCGATTAGGTAGCCGCCCACGGGGCCCATTATGGAACCTTCGACCCGGGTGAGGGAGAAGGCCAGGGAAAGTTGGGTACGGTTCCAACCGAAGGCTCCCTCCAGGACTACGAACCAGGCCGTCATACCCTGGAACATGGGCACCGTACCGATGACCATCACCAACGCGGCTACGCCGGTCAACCACCACCCGTAATAGACATTCTTCAGGTTGTTCCGGGTCTTGGTCAACTCTAGGAAAGGGATTGGCAAAGGTGGTCTCTCCAACCGTAGGTGGTGGATTTTTGGGGTATATGACCAAGCGTCGCATTGATTATGCCACACTATAGCCCAGCATTTAATTTATTGCTGGAATCGGGGTGTTGGAATTCGCAAATTCGTCGCCGGAAATGGCTTAACGAGCGTTGTATTCCCGGCTGGGCCAAGCCGTGCGGACCTCCGCTGCCTGGGCTGCGCCTAAATGTGGACGTGCCTTCCCCGTTTGCCCAGCAGATGGCCGTTTGTTACACTAGGTACGGCCCCAAGGAGTCACGCCTCGAAATGGCAATGGCTTGGTGCGGGCCCAATAAGGAGGGTTGAAGATGATATACGAAGTCAGGACATACACCCTGAAACCAGGGTCCACGGCCCGTTTCGAGGAGAATTTTGCCGAGGCCCTGCCGCATCGGGAAGCCTACTCCAAGTTGGCTGCCTTTTGGCACACGGAAATCGGGCCGCTGAACCAGGTGATTCACGTATGGGGATATGACGACCTCGCCGAGCGCACCCGCATCCGCGCCGAGGCTGCCCAGGACCCCAACTGGCCCCCCAAAGATGAGGGGCTGGTCCTGAACATGGAGTCGGAAATCTGGAATCCCGCGCCCTTTATGCGACCGATGGGCGGAGACCAGTCCCTGGGCAACGTCTACGAAATGCGGACCTACACCTTCGCTCCAGGTTCCATACCCGAGGTAATTGATGCCTGGACTGCGGCCATTCCCTACCGGGAAGAGTTCTCTCCCCTGGCCGCCGCCATGTTCAGCGAACTGGGCGGATTGAACAAGTGGTTGCATATTTGGCCCTACAAAGACCTCAACGACCGGGTCCGGGTCCGTGCCGAAGCCAGCCGGTCTCCCCACTGGCCCACGGGCGCAGGGACGCGCATCAAACAGGAAAATAAGATTGTGGTCCCGGCGGCCTTCTCTCCCATGCACTGATGAACTGTGGAGACCAATAGGCCGACGGCCCCACCGCATTAGTCCGACAACTAAGGGCTGGGGTGGGTTTGTTTGCCAGGGCCGGGCAACCTCATAGCCATGAATTGCATGTGCTCCCATTTAAAACGTAAAAAGACAGGAGGCCTACTGTGAGCTTTTCTCGCATGTATACAGGCGACGACGGCCAGTCCCATATCGAAGAGTTGGACCTGGCGAATAGTCCAAGTCTGACCAACCTGCACGAGGCCAAAGGGGTGGTCTTCCGGCAGACGGAGCCGGGCGCCTTCAGCGACTGGCACAACGCGCCACGACGTCAGTACGTAATCACCCTGCAGGGCGAGGCGGAAATCGGGCTGGGCGATGGGACGGTCCACCACTTCGGCGCAGGACACGTCAGCTACGTGGAAGACCTGACCGGCCGGGGACATACGACCCGGGTGGTTGGAGATGTTCCCCGGATCACGGCTACCGTGACCCTGGAAGACTAAATCCTTGGGGCTTAAGGACCGTTTCCCTGGCATTACTAAGAAGAAACTGGCTGGTAGCCCAAGGCTACCAGCCAGTTTCTAGTTTTGCCAGTCAGTTGGTCACTAGGGCCCTAAATGCAGGTTGAGCCCTATAGGGTCAAAGGCACCCCACCTTCGGCGGGTATTTTGACCAGCCTGTTGACGTAGACTCCAGGGACATGGACCTTATCCGGGTCCAACTCTCCCATGGGTACGATTTCGTCCTCCACCTCTACCACTGTAACCCGGGCTGCCATCGCCATAATTGGGTTGAAATTCCGCTGGGCCAGCCTGAACTGGAGGTTTCCGAAGGTGTCGGCCCGCCAGGCGCGAATAAAAGCGTAGTCGGCGGGCATCGGGTACTCCAATACGTAGGTCCTGCCGTTAATTTCCCGGTGTTCTTTACCCTCGGCAAGTTCCGTGCCCACGCTGGCCGGGGTGAAGAATGCGCCAATGCCCGAACCGGCGGCGCGGATGCGCTCGGCCAAAGTTCCCTGGGGTACCAACTCGGCGTCAATCTCTCCGTCGTTGTACATACGAACAAAGGGCGGCACCCGGGATGGATGGGTGGGCGCGGTGAAGGCGCAGATCATCTTCTTCATCTGTCCGGCCTCAATCAGCATACCTACGTCCATCCGACCGTCGGTGCCCCCGTGCCCATTGGAAACCCCGGTCAATCCCTTAGCGCCCTGGCGGTGCAGGGCGGCAATCAAGTTCTGCGGTGCGCCCACACCGCCGAATCCGGGAAACATCACGGTGGAGCCATTGGGCAGGTCCGCCACCGCTTCGTCAAAAGTATCGTATATCTTATTTTTCACTTGCCGACCCCTTCTTCTGTGTAGGAACCGTTACGCTTGACTATCAAGTGTAACTCTTAGAGGGTGTGTGACAATCCCCCACCAGGGTCCAATTCTCTCTAAAGTTGCCGAGGTTTCTTTGAATCCGACGACGCACCAAAGCTAAGGCGGTGGATTCCCGCTTTCGCGGGAATGACGGGCTGGGCGCTGATTGCCATTGTCACACACCCTCCTAATATTACAACGACGGTTGGTATGAAAGGGCTCTTGGGAATCCCTTCCCGGCTATAGGCCAGCTTGCACGACAGCTGCGCGCCCGATCATTCCCCAATACAATTTCCGCTCACGAGCCACCCTGTTTGATGAAGCGTCGTTGTAATACTAACGGCGGAAGGAGGCTTATAGAGTTAAGGCAATCGGTATAGCCCCCTTCCGACTCTCTCTATCTATCTTGCCAGTCTTTACCAGATTAGAGATGGTTGACCTGATACTGTGCTGAAACCAAGGGCGTTCCCCGTAAGGACTGGCACTTAGTTCCTCCTCGGTAAGATTTGCATGGTTCTCAAGCCATTTATTCAATGCTGGTCAAGTATGTTGGTTACCTCGTAACTTGGTCGGCAGGCGCCGGGCTGCTGCCGGAGCCGTCCACTTCGCAACCGAGGTCGTTGACCACCACCGAAGCGCCTTCTTCGGCCAACAGCAACGCTATTCCCCGTCCGATGCCCCTTCCAGCCCCGGTAACGACCGCTACCTTTCCTTCCAGCCGGTTAACCATATTTACCTCCGGAGATTTGACCTGGCCCGAATATGTATGAGCTTGGGACAGTAGGCCAGGGCCGCCAACTTCCTGGAGCCAGCCCTACAAACGAATAACTCCGGTATCTTCTTCGATGCTAATTTCGGTACCGTAAGGCTTGGAGGCCTGTTGCAGCCACCGTAGCGTCTGCTGCGCCATCGGCCCTTCGGCGAGGGTGGGCCGACCCCGCTGCGCGATGGGACGCCCATGTCCCATGTCTATGGGATGCAGGACGATCTCCTTGAGGGCGCCGTTGGCGTAGTTGCATACCGCCACCACGCTCTGCCAGAAGACCGGGTCCCCGGCGAAGGCCTTGGTGCCGCCGCCGGAGCGGGTGTCCAGGTAGTCCCCCGGTGTTTGGTCGTAGCCCAAATTGAACCGGCGGTAGGCCTCGTCGGGCAACCATAGAACGCTTTCGTTCTGGAAGATGAAGTTACCCAAGCTGTAAAAGATTGGCCGGTTCTTGTAAATTTCAATTCCCCGCAGGAAATGGGGCCCGTGCCCCGCAAACAAGGCTGCGCCCTGGTCGATGGTCCAGCGAGCGAAGTCCTGCAAAAATTCAGGCGGAGATAGCCGAGAACCGCCGTGGTACTCCCCGTCAGTCCCGCTCTCGTGGCAATGGGTGCCGTAGACCACCCAATCGGACTGCTTCTGGGCGCCCCGAATCCAGTTCGAGATTCCTTCCAGGTCATCCTTGTTGGGCGAAGTGGAGATGCCGAACTCCTCGCCCAGCCGGAATTTGTTCTCCAGGAATTTGAGTTCCGAGCTTTCGTCCCCCGCTTCGTCCTGTCCCCGGAAGCCGAATGCCTGGGCGGTCTCGTGGGCCTCGTGGTAGCCCAACTCCCGGTTAGCCTTGTGGAGGGCGTCAAAGACGTCCCTTTCCACGTGGTGCACCAAGTCATGGCGCAGGGCGTTGACTCCCGCTCGGCCCCGGAAGTCGGGGCGTCCGGCGCCGGCCCGGGACTGCTCGCTGAAGGTGCTGGTAGCCGACATTACGGCCACCCGGCCCCGGGGGGAGTCCACGTAGGCCGGGGAGCGGGCTTCGTCGAGGTCTCTTCCGCCGCCCGCCTGGGGCAGGTCCACTTCCCGGCAATGTTCCAGCGTGGTCAGAAACCCACCCTCGGAAAAGTCGAAGGAGTGGTTGTTGGCGGTGGTGACGGCGTCGATGCCCATCCACTTCAGTTCTTCCAAGTTCCTGGGGTCAGACCGGGTGTAGGTGGCGCTGCTCCACTGCCAACTGCTCTCGTAGTCGTGGAACAGCATTTCCAGGTTTACCATGCTCACGTCCGCCGACCGCAGTATGTCCACCAACTTCAGGAAGGAAGACTCTTTGAAGGGGCGCATACGCCTGGTAATCATGGCGTCCCCGCCCACGGCGATGGAAATGTCCCGTCGTTCTGCGTCGTAAATCATCAAGCCTCCTGCAATGCTGGGTAGTGTTGCGGGCCCGCGACCGGCGCGGCCAGACTCTGCTCCGTGGTGGGGTCAGGGTTATTCTTAGTCACCCTTTAGGCTGTATTCGCTCAATCGCTCCAGGACCTCGCCCAAGGGCAACACATCGGCGTACTTCTGGTGCATGTCGAACAGGTTGATGGCGTGGGTCGCCTGGTGGCGGTCAAAGACGCACTCTTCTACCACAATCATCCGATAGCGGTAGGTGCAGCCGTCGACCACGCTGGCGCGAACGCAACCGCTGGTGCTCTCCCCGCAAGTGATGATGGTATCCACTCCCAACTGGGTGAGGTGTCCCGCCAGGGGCGTGCCCCAAAAGGCGCTGGGAGATGACTTGCGGAGGACTGCTTCTCCCGGCAGGGGGGCTACTTCATCGACTATATCGTACTGGCGGGACCGGCGCTCCAGGGCCTCGGCGGACGGCGCGGTGGCCGAGGCCGGCTGCCTCTGGGAAGACCAACCCTGGACTCCGCTGTTGTCCAGGCCCGTCATGTGAACTATAGGCAGTCCAGCGTCCCGGGCCGCTTGCAGCAGGGTTTGAATGTGGGGCAAGGCGTCCCAGGCGGCCATTCCGCAGCCGCTGGGCCAGGTCTTGACCTGCTCCAAAAGTAGCTCCGGCTTGTCCCCGAAGACCCATCGGTAGAGGTCAACCAGAAGTAGGGCCGGTCTTGCGCCAAACCCTACGCTTCCGTGGGCCCCCAGGGCCAGGTGGGCCCGGTCTTGGTCGGTCAGAAATTGGTCCCAAACGCGCTCGGTCATAGGGCCCTCCCGTTGGAGCGTATCCCTGGCATAATAACCCTTTTCTGGCGGCTTTGCCAACCGTGTTGAAGGTGGTAGCCAATTGGGAAAGTAGTGCCCCGAGAAACCGCCGTCAGCGGGGACGGAGAGACGCCCGATCTCCTCAACCCGGCGGGTTCCTGGAATGTGTGAGTCCTTGTTTGATGGCGCTGGTCGATGGAGGGGGCCAAAAATTTAGGGGCGCCCCCAAGGACGCCCCTAACTGTACTGCCGCGTTCCCCCCTGTTGCTGGGTTACTGTTCCGCAGGTCCGGCTCCCCAACCATCGGGTATGCCAACCAGGTTGGCCTCCAGGTCCTGCACCGAGGTCTGGCCGCAGTAGGACATGGCCCGGGTCACCTCTTCCCGCAGGAGTTCCAGGACTCCGTGGACCCCTTCCGCGCCGTTTACCGCCAATCCCCAGAACAAGGGCCGGCCAATGGCGACGGCCCGGGCCCCCAGGGACAACGCCTTGACCACGTCGCTGCCCCGGCGCACGCCCGAGTCCAGGAAAACCTCGGCCTGGCCCCGGGTGGCCGCCACTATTTCCGGCAGCATCTCGATGGACCCCATAGTCATGTCCAGTTGCCGGCCCCCGTGGGTCGAGACCTGGATGCCGTTCACGCCGCATTCCACGGCTACATGGGCATCTTCGGCGGTGCGAATTCCCTTCAGCACCAGCGGCAGTCCGGTAAGCGACCGCAACCACTCAAGCTCGCGCCAGGTCAGGGGCGTGGTGTCCGACACCTCCCACCCGGGAGTTTCATCGGTGCCGCTAATCTCGCTCTGGGGACGGTCCAGCCCCCGGAAGTTGCCCAGTTCATGTTCGCGGACGTATCGGTTGCGGAGGTCCCTTTCCTTGGGACTGGGCACGGGAGTGTCTACCGTCAAGCAGATGGCCTTGAAGCCAGCTTCTTCGGCCCGGCGGACCAGCATCTCGGTGAGTTCGTACCCCCGGTGGTAAAGCTGGAACCAGAGGGGCCCCGAGGCCGCCTCGGCCACTTCTTCCAGGCTATAGTTGGAGGAGGTGCTCAACATCATCAAAGTATTGGACATTCCCGCTCCCCGGGCGGTGGCCAACTCCCCATCGGGGTGGGCCTTCATGTGGCTGCCGGCGGGGGCAATCATCACCGGCATACTGATTTCTTCGCCCAGCACCGTGGTTGAAATGTCCATGCTGGTGATGTCCCGCAGGAACCGGGGCCGCAGGGTCAGGGCCTCGAATGCCGACCGGTTGCGCCGGGTGGTGAACATGTCCATAGCCCCGGCGTCGATGGTGTCCCAGTCGTTATGGGGTAGGACCTGCTTGGCTCTGGCCTCGTAGTCGTACAGGTTTATCGGGTCTAGGCGCATTTTCCCCTCCTTTTCCTTTTCCCTCGGTATAGTCGTTGCATTGTACCACCCGGGGGAAGGCGGTAGAGGTTAAGGCTGGCTGGCAGGGCTATTGCAATTGGATTGCAAGGGACCCGTCATTCCCGCGAAAGCGGGAATCTAGGGGTGGGGGTCTGCATTGGGGCGTGGACCTTAGCCCATTTCTGAAGCGCAACCCTCCGCCGCTCAGCCAGGACTTGACTAGGAGGTGGTAGTTTGGAAGTCTCGACTGGGCCCGGCGCCAGCGGCCCTGGGAGCCTTGGGCCGCCGCATGACCCCGTAGGTTGCTGCGGCCAACAGGGACGCGAAGAAAGACACTACCAACGTCATGTCGTAGCTGCCGTGCCGGTCAAACCACCATCCGGCGGCCCAGGGCATCAAGAGCAGCGCCCAACTGTGGCTCAGGTTGATAATGCCCCGCAGGGTGGCGAAGTAGCGCCGTCCAAAGTAGTTGCCGATGGCCCCCCAGTTGATGGGGGTTATGCCCTCGGCCATTCCGCCCAAGATGGCTGCCAGCAGGAATATCCAGATCGAACCGCCGTAGAGCAGCAACACCATAGCCAGGGCGTACAAGAGCATCCCGCCGCCCAATGAGACTTGGGCGGGGGCCCGGTCGCCAATGAAACCGAAGAAAAGTTTGGAGGGAACGTTCATCCCCAGCCAGAAGGCAAAGACCAGCCCGGCGGTAGCGGTGTCCAGACCTTTCCACTGCAATATGGCGACGATGTGTACCTGCACCGGCGCCTTGGCCACCTGCCGAAACAGGGTGCCCAGCAAAAGAAGCCAGTAGGTGGGCGAGCACAGCGCTTCCTTCAGGGAAAAGTCATGGTTGTCATAGTACTGGAGCATCTGACGGGCCGAGGAAGACCCTGCCCCTGATGCCGCCTGGCGGGCGGCGGCCACCTGCTCCGTTGTCGCCCCATCGGGCAACAGCCCAATGCTTTCCGGCGACTCTTTGAGTAGAGGCGAGAGGGGTAGCACAATGAAAAGATAGGCCAGCCCCGCCAGCACCGCTGCCGCCTGCCAGCTATGCAGGGCAATTATCAGTCCCAAAAGGGGCACCAGCAGCATCGAGCCAAGATTGCCCGTCGCCTCCTGGATGGACATGGCCCGCACCCGAAAGCGGCTGAACCACATATTTACCGCAGTCTTCGTGGCGTGTTGGAAGGCCATGGTCGCGCCCAGGGAGATAAACAGCAGGTAGGCGATGGCGAAGGTCCAAACGCTGGACGCGCTGGCGAAGACGAGGAACCCTATGCCGGTGAGCGCCGTGCCGATAATCAGCAGCTTCCGCGAACCGTAGCGGTCGGCGAGGTATCCGATGACCGGGCCTTCGACCGCCCCTTCGGAGCGGGCCAGGGCGAAGATGAGGGAGGTGGTGGCCCGGTTCAGGCCGAGGCTGGTTTCAACCGGGACCAGGAGCAGGGCGGCCCCCTTGGAGAAGAACCCGTTGTTGACGGCGCCCATGAAGCTGACCAGGGCGAGCATACGCCACCCGTAGAATGTCTGAGTGGGATGCCGCAGCGCGTTGATCAAGCTCCCCGTTTTGTCCTCCCGGCCCTGGACTGGTTGGCGGGTTTCGAGTGGTCTCAGCCTGGCAGAAGCCTGGTTACAGTATTCCCTCGGGGCCCGGACAAGGACCGCCAACCCTTGGGAAAAACCAGCCATTGGTTGCTATTGGGGCGGTTCGCCCGCACTGATACGGTGTTAGTTGCTGAATGGGTGGGGCCTCCGGCTTTGAAGGGTGGCTCCTGCCCCACCAGCCTGGGGAGGTCATCCGTTGCCGTCCCTCAGGTGCAGGACTGCCCCGACCAGGAGCGAACCCCAGCCCAGCAGCAGAGTCGCGCCCCCGACGGGCGCGATTGCGCCAAATACACCGATGGCTGACAGGGCCAGGATATAGAGGCTGCCGCAGAAGAGCAGGGCCCCGGCAACGAACAGCCCTCCCGCCAGGCGCAAAAGCCACGAATTCCAGTGTTCGCCCAGGAATCCCACGAGCAAGAGGGCGATGGCATGAAACATTTGGAAGCGCACGGCGACCTCGTAGGTGCCTCGGGCGTCGGCGCCGATTGAGTCGGGCAAGTAGTGTGCGCCGAAGGTCCCGGCCATCAGGCTAAGCAGGCCGTACAATGCGCCGATAACTATCCAACAACGGGCCAGTTGCATCCGGGTGTCACCCTTGTTTTCATTGTCTGCTGGGTGATGGTGGTTGACATAAAAAGAGGCAGTCTCTCCGGGCTGCCTCACGGGAATTCAGTATTGAAGTTTATGGTGCCGAGGGAGGGACTCGAACCCACACACCCTCACGGGTAGCGGATTTTAAGTCCGCCGCGTCTACCATTCCGCCACCTCGGCCCGGGTAGCTATTGTATACGCTGGTTCGTTACGCTGCGGGATGTATATGGAGGCGACGGGCGGATTCGAACCGCCGAATAGAGGTTTTGCAGACCTCCGCCTTAACCACTTGGCTACGTCGCCGCAAAACTAACGTCTAAATGGCCGGTTGGTGCCGAGGGCGGGACTTGAACCCACACGAGCTTACGCCCACGGCCCCCTCAAGACCGCGTGTCTACCTATTCCACCACCTCGGCCTTTTGACGTGCGGTAAGTATACCACAACCAGTAGGGACACAACAGATAGAGTCAGATTTAGCCTGGGGCTTTCGGATACCCGCTGCACCCATCTATCCTGCGCCAATGCCGGTTCAAGACCACTGTTGACGGTCGAAATGGTAGGCTTGAACCGGACACAAAGTCGGGCGGTCACCCCGGGCTGGCTCGCGCTCATAATCGACCTAACTCGGCGCTCCCTGGGGCATTGGGGAGCAGGGCAATCGCATACTAACACCGAGCTTACCGTCGCTCCGCCGAAAAGCCTGTCCCGTTGCAGAGCCGGGGCGAATCCCATACCTGGCGAACGGTCCCAACAGTCGCCGGTCCTGTTGAATCGGGGGGCTGGATTCCCGCCTTCGCGGGAATGACGGGTCCCTCGCTATCCAATATGCGATTGCCCTGCATAGGGGAGCCTTCAACGGCCTGTCTGATATAATGGGGCTTAATCATGTCACGCCGGTTTCCAGGCATCCCACTTAAAGAAAGCAGGTCCTACAGAATATGCCGGATTCCGAGAATCAGGTTAGATTTAGAGACCAAGCCTATTCCGTTGCCTCCCAGGCCCCCGGCTTGGATGACAATAGCCTGGCGGACGCCCTGCGGCTGAAGGGCGTGGACTACCGGGGGGCTCGGGCTACTATAGAGCTGACCCACGACAACATCAGGGATTTCGCCCTCTACATGGGCAGCGAGAATCCCTTGTTCCTTGACGAAAGTTACGCCTCCTCCTCTCGTTGGGGAGGAGTCATCGCGCCCCAGGTTATGGTCGGGCAGGCGATTATAGCCCCGGGGCTGCGGGGAATTCAGTGGATTTACGCAGGAATTGATTGGGAGTTCTTCCAGGTGATGCGCCCGGACGACCTGATTACCCAACGGGGCCACCTGGTGGATGCGGTGGAGAAGCGGGGACGTACCGTGCCCCGGATGATCCTGCAAATGGGGAACGTCAACTGCCTTCGGCAGGACGGGCAGACCGTCGCCCAGTCTCGCACCTACCACATGCGCACGCCGAGACGCCAGGCCCCCGGCGGAATGAGCTACGATGCTGCAGGCGCGGACCACAGGTGGTCTCCCCAAGACCTGGCCGAGATAGAAGAGCAGATGCTGGCGGAAAGGGTCCGGGGCAGCCAACCTCGCTACTGGGAAGAAGTCGAAGAAGGGGAAGAGATGTCACCAGTAGTCTACGGCCCGCTGCGCGTGGTGGAAATCGCCTTTACCGGCAGTTATACCGACTCGGGGGCCATCAACGCCGAGGCGGTGGCCCACATAGGAGGTCATTCCTACCAGGTGTTTCACCGGCGCAGGCACCCTGCCGATACCTACATCGACCCCGAGACCGGCGCCCAAGACCACCCGCATCGCGGCCACTGGGAGAGGTTCATGGCCCAGGAAGTGGGGATGCCCGGGGTGTATGACATGGGGCCTCACCGCATTTCCTGGCTGTGTCGCTATATCAATGATTGGATGGGGGACAACGCCTTCCTGACCAAGCTGTCCGGCACCCTCCGCAGGCCCAATGTTGTGGGAGATGTGACCCGGATACGGGGAACGGTGCAGCGGAAGTGGGTGGAGGGCGACTACCACCTCGTTCAGTGCGAAATGCGCGCTTCCAACCAGCGGGGAGAGGCTACAATGCCCGGCTATGCCGAGGTCTGCCTCCCCACGGTGCATCAACCCTTGTCGTCCCAGTCGCTCATCCCGGGCGAGTAATCGGTTATTTCCGGCGGAGCCGTGGGTCGTGCGTAACTCTATCACCGTCGGAGTCTCACCCCGGGCTCCTGAATCGTATCCTGAGTGTGAATGAATGGCCCCACTTGATCCGGCAGCGTTGGAAGAGGCCCAGAAGCTGGTCGGCGTTCCCCTTCGTCGGAACCAACATAATCACCTGGTAAGTCACCCGGCCATCAACCGTTGGGCCAAAAGTATTGGCGACCGCAATCCCCTGTGGCTCGACCCGGTCTACGCCGCCGGAAGCGTCTTGGGAGATGTCGTTGCCCCGCCCTGCTGGCTGTACAGCGTCGACGACACCAGCATCGCCCCCAAACTGCCCGGCTACCACGTCATTTACGGCGGCACGGACTGGGAGTTCTTCCGGTGGTTGCGCTTTGGCGATGCCGTTGCCGCATCGGCCAAGCTCGTTGACGTGCAGGAAAAGTCGGGCCGGTTCTGCGGGGCCATGGTCCAGCAAACCGGCGAGACCCTCTTTACCGGCGGGGACGGGCAGCCGGTGGCCCGCGCGATTTCCCGGGTGCTGCGCACACCCCGTCAGGAAGCCGTTGACGCCGGCAAATACCGGGACTGGCGCAAGCATGTTTTTCGCGCTGAGGAGTTGGAAGCCATTGAAGAGGGTTACGATGGGGAAACGGTGCGCGGCTCTGAACGGCGCTACTGGGAGGATACCTCTGCCGGTGAAGTGTTCAATCCCATTGTCCGGGGCCCCTTGACTTCCGAAGAGATGATTCAGTTCATGGCCGCCACCAGGCCCAACCTCGGCTTCCGCCAATTCCTCCGCCACCGCCGCAGGCACCCCGATGCCGCCTTCTTAGATCCGGGCACAGGTTCTTGGGAGAGCTGGGAAGCCTCCATGCTGCGGGACGACGTAGCCCAGTGGTTCGGTTTCCCGGCGGCCCACGACGCGGGCATCGACCGCATATCCTGGCTGGGCAACTTGGTAACCAATTGGATGGGCGACGCCGGATTCCTGCGGGCGCTTAGGGTAAACCTAATCTTGCCCAACATCTACGGCGATGCCACCTGGTGCCGTGGACGGGTAGCGCGAGTGCGCCGGGGTGAGGGTGACTACGTGGTGGACCTGGAAATATGGTGCGAAAACCAGCGGGGCGAGGTGACAGCCCAAGGCGACGCCGAGGTGGCGCTGCCTTCCCGGGTTTCTGCCTGACGGCGCGGGTGAAGGGAAAGGCCGTCCACGGGCAGGGACGGATTAGCCTTGGCTCTTACCACCCGCTGCGGTCCCTGTCGCCAATGCTAACCCCCTGGCAGGCGCAACTCCCAGCCTTGTTCACCGGATAATCGCGCTGGGCGCGGAAGGAAGCCCCAAGACGAACAGGAGTAAGCAACCCGTCCCCTTGTCAAGAAGCAGCAGAAAACGTCAGGTACTCCTAACGGTGCTTGACAGCGAACCAATGGCCAGGTTGGCGGAGCAGCGGCTACTCCAAGAGGGAGTCCCCTGTTTGGTGCGCACCTTGCACGGTGGACCCGGGCTGTGGGGCTCGGCTTACAATCTGCCCCACGCCGTTTACGTCTTCGAGTCCCACGAAATGGTAGCCAGGGAAATCCTCGACCTCGTTCCCCTGGAGATGGTCGAGAGGGAGCCGGGACGCCCGGCCAACCGCGCTGCAACTCCGGGTCTGCTTCTAACATTGACCATCCTCGTTGTTCTCCTGGTGATTGTCCTTGGGGGCGCCTCCCTCGCCCGCCTCCTGGGTTAACTGGCGCCACAATTATCCCTTGGTGTTGGCCTCAGCCCACGTTCTGACGTTCTACGAATAACTCATTGGTTTGGCTGTATTAGTTACATTTAGTTTTTGACATGACCTGTACCGTGTACCTAACGTTGAAGTGTTAGCAACACTGCTCGCGTGATTGACAAGATTTCTGAGGTAATTTACCATTTAGCCTGCCATAATTAACCTACCTAGCAAGGCTGCGGCAACTTTACATACCTGCTGTGGGAGGCGTGAGACGTATGAGTTTTATTCCTGCGACCCTTTCCGGGATAAGGGCCCCAATCACTGCACTCTTCGTGCTTCTGGTGCTGGCGGCAATCGCCTGTGGCGGTGCGGCCCAACAGGACACAACCGGCTCCTCTGAGGCTCCGGCAACTGCCCCGACGCAAGCTCCTGTGGCGCAGCCGGCAAGTACACCGGTCCCCGAGGCTCCGTCGGAAATTAGCCGGGCGCTGAACTTGGTTACCTTCATGGAGCCCCTGGGTATGGACTGGATGGGCTGCTGCGCCACCGGGGCCAGCACCGAGCACTTCCGGAACAGCTTTGTTGATCCGCTGACCGAGCGAATCACTGGCAGCAGCGAGATAAAGGGGTTGGCGGCCAAGAGATGGGAAGCTGTCGATGGAAGCCCGGCCCACTGGCGCTTCTATCTCCAGGAGAATATCGAATTCCATAACGGCGAAAAATTCGACGCCCACGCCGCTGTCGAGGCGATTAATTTCATCAAACTCCCAGAACGCGGCATGATTTACACTGAATCCCTGGGTGGCCCCCATGAGCCGGTGGTGGTGGATGACTATACCCTGGATATAGTCTGCGAAGGTCCCTGTCCCCTGGCTACGACTGGAGTCCGGTTCACCTACTTCCAGGCCCCGGAATGGTACCGGAACGCCAGCGATGATGTGCGAACCAGCGAGTTCATCACGTCGGGCCCCTTCAAGTTCGTCTCCTGGGACCGGGGCGTATCCCTGAAGTCCGAGCCTTTCGAGAATTACTGGCAAGGCATGGTGACGCACATTCCCGAAGTAACCATCTTCTGGCGCACGGAGGATACCGTGCGGGCGGCTATGGTCCAGACTGGGGAGGCTGACTGGGCCTTCGATGTGGGCCCAGGAAACGTTGACAACGTGCCCAAGGTCGTTGTTGGCGAATCCTCCGAAGTGGTGATTCTCAAGATAAACTCCAAGTACCGCGAGCCCTTCAAAGACCACCGCGTCCGCCTGGCCCTGCGCCACGCCATTGACTGCGAGACCCTGAACGAGCAACTATACAACGGGCTTGGTATCTGCCGGGGATCTCCTTTCAATGACAAGCTCACCGGGAGTCGGGATGACATTCAGGTACCCCACGCCTTCGACCCCCAGTTGGCCCGCCAATTGCTGGAAGATGCGGACTACTTCAACAAGTGGCCGGATTTTGAGTTCTCCATTATGACCCGTGATGGCCGGTTCCCCCGAGACGTGGAGATGTTTGAAGCCATCGCCGGCATGTGGCAAGAGGTGGGGATGGACGGCGGAGTGTCGGTGGTGGAGCCGTCCATCTGGTCCCAACATTCCCGGATCAACGACCCGCAGAGCCCCTTCTTTGAGGTGGGCGCCGACATCATCACCTGGCCCCACGGCAACGAGACCGGCGACTCCTGGTATTCGCTGCGCAACATAAACTGCGACCACCGGGGCGGTTACGCCTGCGACGACAAGCTCCAACCGCAGATTCTACCGGCGGGCGGACTCAGCGGCGCGGAGCGGGAGCAAAAGCTCTATGAACTTTGGAAGTATGTTTACGATAACGCCCTCTACCCGGGCATATTGGAACTACCCATCGTTTACGGCCTGTCCGAGGACTTAGACTTCATCCCCCGGGCGGAGCGGGAAGTCCGCTGGAACGACCAGATGAAGTGGGTAAAGTAGTCGCTTCCCTCCATAGCTGGTCCAGTCAACCGCACCAGGCCGGCCTTCCCCGGAGGGCCGGCCCCTTTTTGGGCGGAGTGGGAGGTAATTAACGGGCCAATTGCAGTTGACCACGGCCAGTTTCCGAAATGCCCTGGGATGGCTTCGCCGTTGCCTGGGGCGATCGACCGTCGCGTCAGCGCATACCCTCTTCAGCCTCCCGAGGGGAGAACGTAACCTATGCCCCCTTGATCCCGAACCAAAGCAGGCTGCTTCTGTGATTACGCAGGGCAATCGCATACCAACAACGAGCTTACCGTCGCACCGCCGAAAAGGCAGCCCTGTTACAGGACCGGGGCGTAACCCATACCTGGCCAACGGGCCCAACAGTCGACGGTATTGTTGAATCGGGGGCTGGATTCCCGCCTTCGCGGGAATAACGGGTCCCTCGCAATCCAATATGCGATTGCGATGTGTGATTACGGCGGTCCCCAACGTGGTGTGCCGATTCCTGCTAAAATAGGCCAAAGCCCCGGCGCGCTGTGAATCGCCGGGTATGCTATAGGAGCGTTAACATGAGCACTCCCGTCACCGGCCAGAAACCTTACGTTGTTCGGGGTCCCCAGGACCCCAACACCACTACGCAGACCCCGGGTATGGAGCGCCGTCCGGGTATCACCGCCGACACCGCCGGAGCTTCCAAGATTTGGCTGGGGCTGGTTACTGCGGCCCCCAATGAGGCTGGCCCGCCCCACCACCACGGGGAGGCGGAAACCGCGGCATACGTTCTGAGTGGTCGGGTCCGCGTCTACTTTGGGAAAGACTTCGAGGAGTTCATAGAAGCCGGGCCCGGGGAGTTCTTGTTCGTGCCGGCTCATATACCCCACATCGAAGCCAATCCCTATGACGAACCTTCCCAGGCGGTGCTGTCGCGCTCGCCGGACAACATTGTCGTCAACCTGGAGAAGTAATCTTTGGTGCCTAGGCGCCGGGCTAATGGTGTATTCTCGCCGGTTATGCCGTCCATCACCCGGCTGACCTTCGCCATCGCTGGGAGGGCTGCTTGAGTATCCGCTACGGGGTCGCCTTGGTGCCCGAGCCCACGTTTACGGCCCGGGTGTACCGTTGCCGGCAGCTAATTTGCGGTCAATACGCCAGTTGGGCGGCGGAGATGCACCTGCTGCACCTGACGCTGGCCGATTTCTTTGGATGCACCGACGCGGCGGTGGAGACTATTGAACGGGGCCTGGCTGAACTAGCCGAAGAGATGCGGCAGAGGGAGCCGCAATTCGCCCTGCCGCAGAGGGGCGTAGCCACGTTCCCGGGTGTCGCCGGGAACATCTTCGTGGACTTCTCCACCGACGCCGGGTCCGGCGCAGTGTACGCTCTGCATGAGGCTGTTACCGACCTGTTGCAAAGGACCGACGGCGTTACGCCTGACCTGCGCTTCGCTGGAGAAAACTACTGGCCCCACATCACTTTGATGCAACAGGCCACCCTCCCCATTTCGGTGTTCGACAGCGCCGTGGAATTCGCCGGGGCGGTGGTGCAAGACCTGCAAGTACCGGAGGGGACCCGGGCCTGGCAGCTAATCCTGGTCCGTTTCGAGTCCAATGCCGCCGGCGACGACTGGGACAACGGTCGGTGGGCCGCCGATTTGAGTTGGCGAATCGTGGGCTCGTACCCTCTCTAGCGCTCCCCAAGCCCTATGGTTTTAAACCAGATAGTACGGAGGACCGATTTGATGAAAGCCACAACCAGACTTCGCCGGATGCTCAACTCCGACGGGCTAATCGTAGCCCCCTTTGTGCTGAATGCCCTTCACGCCAAAATTGCCGAGACGGTGGGCTTTGAAGCCGTGTATATGACCGGCGCCGGCACCGCCGCGGAGCGGGGCTTTCCCGACGTGGGCCTGCTGACCATGACCGAGATGGTCTCCAACGCCAAGTACATCGCCAATGCGGTGGATATTCCGGTTATCTGCGACGCCGATACCGGCTATGGCAACCCATTGAACGTGCAGCGGACCGTCCGAGAGTACGAGGCCGCCGGCGTGGCGGGCGTCCACTTTGAGGACCAACTGTTCCCCAAGAAGTGCGGCTTTTTCGAGGGAAAGCAGGTAATTCCGGTGGAAGAACACGTTCAGAAGATTCGGGCCGCCCTCGACGCTCGCACCGACCCGGACTTCGTCATCATCGCCCGCTGTGACGCCTATGCGGTGACCGGCTGGGAAGACACGGTGCAGCGGTGCCGCGCCTATATTGACGCCGGAGCGGACATGGTTTTCGTCGACGGCATTAAGTCCGTGGACGACCTTGAGCTTTATGCCAAGGACCTGCCCGACGTGCGGAGAATGTACAACGGGGACCTTGCCTCCACCCAGGATGTGGGTGCCCTGGGTTACAAACTGATGATCTGCGGCAGCACCATCTGGCTGATATACAAGCAGGTACGGGACTCCTTCGAGGAGCTAAAACGCACTGGTAAAGTGGACCCCCAGCGCTACGGCACCCGTTGGGACGTGGCCGGACTGCTGGGCTTGGATGAGATTTACGAGTTGGAGCGCAAGTACGGCGTAACCGAGGTGCCGGTAGCGTAGGCTCCAATGCGTTTAGAAATAGAGTTAGGGATGACCAATATAGGAGGTGAATTGTGCCTCGATACCTGGTGCAAGCTTCTTTAAGCAGTCAGGGAATATCGGATCTGATAAGTAACCCTGAGGACCGGGCGGCAGTGATATGCCAATTGGTCGAAAGTGTGGGTGGCAGGCTGGAAAGCTACGACTACGCCTTCGGCGAATATGATATAGTTGCCATCGGCGAATTACCCGACAGTATCACCATGTCGGCCCTATCAATGGCTGTCTTAGCTGCTGGAGCAATAAAAGACATAAAAACCACCGTCCTGATGTCAGTGGACGAAGCTATGGAGGCTATGCGGAAGGCTGGCTCGATTGGCTACCGGCCTCCGAGTGGTTAGGCTGTAACCCCGGGTAAATGAAGTCCCCCACCCGATACTTGGGTGGGGGACTTTTACCCTGGTTATCTTCCCCCTAGTGCCCGCCCCGCCCTTGGAACTCCCGCTCGGTGGTCTCGGCTTCCACCTGCTGGTATTCGGGCAGGCTGATTAGCTCCTCCACCTCGGCCCGCATCTCCGCCACCTGCGGGGCGTTGATGCCGATATGACCCGTGTCCCGTAGGCTTTCGTAGACCTGCTTCAGGCCATTGGCAGCGGCGATGGTGGGAGTGCTGGCATAGATTACTATCTGGTAGCCCAGGTCGGCGTACTCCTGGACGGTGATGTCATCGGCCCCGGCGATTACCAGCAGGGGAATATCCGGCACCCCCCGTCGGAAGGTATCCAGGTCTTCCCGCTCCCGTACGCCCCGGGGCATCACCACGTCCACACCCAGGTCCTTTAGCGCGTTGCCCCGCCGAATGGCCTCGTCCATGTCGCCCTCCACGGCGCTGAAAGCGTCGGTACGACCGATAATCATGAAGTCCGGGTCGGTACGGGCCAGCAGGGCGTACTTCAGCTTCTCCAGGAACTCATCCAGAGGAATGACGTGTTCCAGCCCGGCGTGGTAGGAAGCCCGCTTGGGAAACACCTGGTCCTCGATGTGGATGGCTGCCAGCCCGGCCTGCTCGAAAGTGCGGACCGTGTGCATTGCGTGTACCGGGTCGCCGTAACCGGCATCGGCATCGCAGATTACCGGCAGGCTCACCGATCGGACCACCTTGGCCGCCACCTCCACCTGCTCGGTGAGGGTCATCAGCGGCTCGGTAACTGCCAGGTGAGCGCCGCTCATGTACCCGCCGGTGTAGATGGTATCGAACCCCAGGGACTGCACCACCCTGGCGGACATGGGGTCGTAGGCTCCGGGGGCTACGATGGTATTTCCAGCTCTTACTGAGGCCTTGAATTCAGAACGTAGCGACATCTTTGGTTCCTCCTTGCGTGACTTGGGCGAAATGGACAATCTTCGCCAGCCAATGGCCGCCCTATTCCGGCGGGATTAGGGGCATCACTTCCCGGGAGAACTGTTCCATGGCTTCCTGCTGCTCGGCGGCGCTATCCGCTGGGAAGCTGAAAATGAAGTTGCGTACTCCCAGGTCTTGGTACTGGCGCAGGTCGGCGGCAATCTGTTCTGGGCGTCCGCTCATCATCCGGCGCGAGGGTCCTGGCGTCCGGTCGAAGACGATGTCGGTGCTGAAGCAGGGGGCAACCTCATCTTCCTGGCGACCGGCCCGCACCGTCAGGGTGCGCAGCCGCGCAATCTTTGCCGCCATCTCCTCGGGCTCCAGGATGGCGGGAGGGCGCAGTCCGATGGGCATCCAGCCGTCGCCCAGTTCGGCGGCGCGGCGGATGGCGGGTCCGGTATGCCCGCCAATCCATATCGGCGGGTGCGGCTTCTGCACCGGCTTGGGCATGAAACCGGCGCCGGATATTTGGTAGAACTCTCCCTGGAACTCCGGCTCATCCTTGGTCCAGAGCTCCTTGAACAGCCGGAGGAACTCGTTGGTTACGGCTCCGCGCTGGGCATAGGTGTCCAAACCCAGCGCCTGGAACTCCTCTTCCATCCAACCGACGCCCACGCCCAGCACCAGCCTACCCCCGGAGAGCACGTCCAGGGTGGACAGCATCTTGGCCGTTACCACCGGATTGCGGTAGGGGATGATTAGCACGTGGGTGCCCAGGCGAAGTTTCTGGGTGCAGCCCGCCAGGAAATTAAGCGTAGCTATGGGGTCGTAGTAGGACTGGTCGGGCCTGAAAGTAGGGACGCCGTCGGGGGAGTAGGGATAGAAGGACTCCACCTGCCGGGGCAGGATTATATGGTCGCTGACCCAGACGGAATCGAAGCTCAGGTCCTCGGCCCGTTGGGCCAGGCTGCGAAGGGCCTCGGGACTTGCCATAGGCCCTCGGCTGGGCAGAGAGCATCCAAAGGTTATGGGCATGATAGCGCCTCCTTTTAGGCAGTCTTGGTCTGGGGCTTAACCGGGCGCAGGTCTACATTAAGGGGCTTGCCCTTGACGGCGCTTACACCGTCAATCTTGAACCCCAAGACATTGCCCTCCATATCTACCAACGCCATAACCAGGTCATCCTCGGTCGCGGTATAGTAAGCGTTGCCTTCTCCCCAGGACACATCCAGGTAATCCCCCGCCCCGTCATACCAGACATTTACTAGGCCCTGCTTATTCATAATCTGGCTACTCCTTTGTTGCCTCTCCGCATCTTGTGCAAAATCTGTGCTCCGTGGACAACATCTGGCCGCAGTTAGCACAGTATATTGCAATTCGTAACGGTTCAGTATTCCTTGGCAGTGTAGTTGCCCCTTGTCCCCGAGAACCGTTGCCAAAAAGCGTTAAGATGCCACCAATAGCAGCAGGAAGAAACATAAAAGCGACCATAGAAGTACGGATGCCAGAATAGTCAGCTATAATTCCTCCTGCCGTTGTTACTATAATAAGAACTATACCGGGCACCCTTGATTCGACAAACATACAGATACTACCTATGACTATGCTTGAGAATGAAAACACAAGCCAGCCAAGTCCGAGTTGTAGAACCATGGTTGCATCTTCGTCAAACGCATCCGCGATGCCACCAATCAAGAGTATAAGCAGGGCAAAAATAGAACCGAATACGCCGGAAATAATGGCAATGATCCCGCCCGCTTTACGCATTACTCATTCCCCATCGAGCTTGTGGGATATTGAGCAGTCTTCTACCACAATGTCAATGATACCAACCCCTTGGACTCTGCCCAATACGGTAACAGAATCACTTGGCCTTAGTGGTATGACCACAGCTTTCTGGCTTTTGTCCACCTTGCAAACTATATGCCCTAGAGAGAAAAACTCGTCTGTTTGTAGTTTGACGTCATAATAACTGTCTGTTTCTTGGACAGTCGAAATCGTGCCAGTAATCAAAGCCAACTTGCCCCCGTATTTGGCTTTAGCGCTGACCTCGTTGCCTTCATAAGCCTGATATATCTGTTCGGCAGATACTCTTATTGGTACAGGTGTTGGGGCGGGGATGGCCGTAGGATTAGGAATGGGCGTAGACGTAGGAATCGCTGTTGGTATGTGCGTAGGGTCGGCTCTAGGTGCAATAGTCTCTGTACGCATAGGTGCGGGTACTTCGGCGGCGCTGCCTGTACTACGGGGAGACGGTATGTTGGCCAATGAGCAGTTTTCCACCACAATGTCAACGACACTAGGCCCTTTAATTACTCCTATAACCGTGACTGAATCGCCCGGATTCAATGGTATGAGTTTCCCTCCCTCGCTTTTGTCCACCTTGCAAACTATACTCACTAGAGAGAAAAACGCGTTACTTTGTAGTTTGACGTCATAATAATTACCTGCTTCTTGGACAGTCCAAATCCTGCCGGTAATCAAAGCTAGTTTGCCCTCGTATTTGGCTTTAGCAGCGACTTCGTTGCCTTCATAATCCTGATATATCTGTTCGGCAGACACTCTTATCGGTACTGGCGTTGGGGTTGGGGACAGTCTGGACGCCGTGTCCATATTCCCATTCCCGCAGGATGACGCAATGGCGGCAATAATTGTGACGAATATGAACAGCCCGATTAGGCCCCCACATCCGATTCCGGCCCACTTCAGGATACTTTTCTTTGACGTGTTGGTTTCTCTCTGAGTTGGAGCGCCACACCGGATGCAAAATGATGCCCCTTCACTGACTGCGTTTCCGCAGGTCATGCAGTACCGTTGGCCGGGGTCGTGGGGCTGTTGCGCCACTGGATACCGTTCCTCCCTTATGTTTTACGGGGAACTCCGAGCAGCCCGGTTCAGGTCCATCTGCACCAGGAACCAGACCACCGGCGGGAACACCAGCCACAAAATGAAAATGGCGATACCCGGATACTTGTTGTCTACGAACTCGGCGTACTCCATGGAGTGTTTCCAAAAGGCGAAGTATTGGGCTATGGGTATCAATGTGAGCAAGGTCCACAGGCACCCCGACGCCTCTTTTCCGTTGGCCCGGTTCAACTCGTTGAAAGTCACCAGGAACCAGTAAATACCGTAGATGCTCAGGGTAATGATAAACAGGATGACCTGCACCACCATGTTGCGGTACTTGATATGGTCGGTGCGTTTGGGCGTCGGTTCCAAGGCCATCGTCATTCCCTTAAAGTGTGGCGCTGTGGGACTCGGCGAAGGGGGCGGCTCGACTAGTGGATTGTATCCAAGGCCGAAAGGGAGTGTCAAACGCCAACGTCGGGTTGAATGGGCTGCCAATTCTATGCTAGGCTGACTTATCGGAGGTGGCTGTTTTTTTGGGTGATAGGGTAATAGTAGCGATGAGTGGTGGGGTGGATTCCTCGGTGGCAGCCTTGTTGTTGCAGCAGCAGGGCTACGACGTGCTGGGCGTCACCATGAAATTGTACAGCCTGGACGACGCCGAGTTGCCGGCTTACTATCGGGGCTGCTGCACCGTCGACGATGTTGAAGACGCCCGGATGGTCTGCCATCGGTTGGGAATTCCCCACTACGTTTTCAACGTGCAGCGAGAGTTCCAGGACTTCGTCATCGACTATTTTTGCTCCGAGTACCAGAAGGGGCGTACCCCCCATCCTTGCATCGCCTGCAACGACAAGATTAAATTCAATTTCCTGGTCAACCGGGCCCAGGTGATGCAGGCCGACTACGTTGCTACAGGCCACTACGCCAGGATAGAGGAAGGCCCCGACGGGCTTCTGCTCAAGAAGGGCGTCGACGCCAACAAAGACCAGTCCTACGTCCTTTTCGGCATGGGGCAAAGGGAGCTGTCCCACAGCCTGATGCCGGTGGGGGCCTATTCCAAGGAAAGGATAAGGGAACTGGCCCTGGAGGCCAACTTCCCCAACGCGGCCAAGCCCGATAGCCAGGACATTTGCTTCATCCCCTTCGGGGACTACAAGGCCTTCTTGCGGGATAGGATTGAGACCGCGCCGGGTCAGATTGTGGACGGGTCTGGAGTGGTGCTGGGAGAACATAACGGCATCGAGTTCTTCACTGTGGGACAGCGGCGGGGGTTGGGCTTGACCAGCGCCGAACCGCTGTACGTGTTGGGTGTTGACGCCCAGGCCAACCAGGTAGTGGTGGGGCCGGAGGCCCAACTTTATCGGGACATCCTATACCTTTCCCGGGTTAACTACGTGTCCGGCGAACCTCCGAGGGACAGCGCCACCGTTGGAGTGAAGATACGCTACAAGTTTGAGGAGGCCGCCGCGACGCTACACCCGCAGGGGGATGGGGCCATAGTGCAATTCGATAAGCCCCAGCGGGCCATCACCCCGGGCCAGGCGGCGGTTCTCTACCAGGGGGATACGGTGCTGGGCGGCGGTTTTATCGAGGGCTAAGAAACTATCTCAAAACTTGGCGAGCAGCCCAACCCGTCATTCCGGCGCAGGCCGGAATCCAGGACCTCGGCTAGCGATTGGTGGAATTTCAACAGACTTGGTGAGTTTTGAGATAATTACTAAATGGCTACGGTGTCCCGTACTAGCTCCCTACGCTTGGATGTGAATGCCTAGTCTGTCCTTGGAATGGAAGCTCCAGCAAAAGGGTTATCGCCTCATAGCCGGCGTCGACGAGGCTGGTCGGGGGCCGCTGGCCGGCCCGGTAGTAGCCGCTGCCGTCATTCTCCCCCCGCGCTTGTGTGCCTCGGAGCTTTGGTTGGAAACGGTAAACGACAGTAAACGCCTGTCCCCGCAACAGCGGGAGAGGGCGGTCAAGCTGATACGGGAGAATGCTCTGGCCCTGGCAGTAGCCCAGCAGAGCGCCTTGGAGATTGACCAACTGGGCATCGGCAACGCTACCGTCAGGGCTATGCTGGAAGCCGTATCAATGCTGGATGTCCACCCCGACCATCTGTTGCTGGACTTCGTACATATCAGGGAATGCCCCTGGCCCTTCCAGACTGTCGTCAAGGGAGATAGTTTGAGCTATTCGATAGCCGCCGCTTCCGTGTTGGCCAAGACCGAACGCGACCGGCAGATGCGGGAATTGGACTCCGTACATCCGGGTTACAGTTTCGCCCAGCACAAGGGTTATCCCACTCCCGGGCACCTGGCGCAATTGGCGGCCCTGGGCCCCAGTCCGGAGCACCGCCGCTCTTTTGCCCCGGTGCGTCGAGTGGCTGAAGCCTGGGGGGTAGAGTAAGTTGCCTACACCGCGCATGAAGCTGGGTACGCGGGGTGAAACCGTGGCCCGGCGTCTCCTGGAACGTAAGGGATACATAATCCGGGAAGCCAACTATAGGTGCCCCTGGGGAGAGGTGGACCTGGTGACCCAGCAGGGGGACCAACTGGTCTTTGTGGAGGTGCGAAGCCGCCGGGGTCGTGCTTTTGGCAGCCCCGAGGAGTCAGTAACCGAGGCCAAAGTACAAAGACTGACCGCCGCCTCCCAACACTACCTGCAACAACACGGGCTGGAAGATTCGGCGTGGCGCATTGACCTGGTGGCTATCCAGTTCACCCGGGGCTTCCGCTTGCTGGAAGTCCGCCACCTGGAACACGCCGTGCAGCTATAACCACGGGACGGTGTGCCTACCTCTTGTCCCAGCGCGGCTGGCAGCCGCTGCCGCTGGGCACTATGCTGTCCCGATTGTCGGGCCCACGGGTAGATGAGCGGCCCCGCAAAAAGCTATGGCGGGACTGGGGCCGTTCTCCCCAACCGGCATAACCTCATGCCGGGAACGGGTTGATGCGGCAAAGCATAACTGCGAGCAGCAACAATGTCGTCAAAATAATGGCGATTATAAGGCAGGAAAATCTACGCAAATTTCGACCCTGGAGACAGCGAGCGCACCTGGCATGGCGGGATAACGGGCAAAGTGCAACCGGGAGGGCGGCGGGTGGAATGCAGTACCCACGTCCGGAAGAAGTTCCATAGGCTCGCGCACTTTTTCTGGAGTTACGTTTCTGGGCTGCATGGCCTCCGGATTGGCCTGGGATGTCTCCCAGGCTAAAATTTTACACCAATCAAATGGGCGGAACCATTCCCTTTCCATAGCGTGTTCTCGGCCCAAAGGCGGCTCGACCTCAGGCAAGTCCTCCAAATTGCCATTGGGGTGGTTCCCTGCTAAGCTCTCGCTAGTCCAATGGGCCGTAGCCCTACGCTTAAGGAGTGCAAGAAAATGACCGCAGGGGCGCGCGACGTGGTCGTCATTGGTGGAGGCATTGCCGGCTGCCTCACCGCTTATTTGCTGGCCCAACGGGGGATGAAGGTGACCATTCTGGAAGCCGATTCGGTGGGCAGCCACGCCTCCGGTTTTGCCTTTGGGGGTCTGGGGCCTCTGGAGGGCAGCGGTATTCCCGACCCGCTGCTGGACTTCAGCGTTTGGTGTTTTCAGAGGCACGCCGGCTTGGCCCAGGAGCTCCATGAGGCCACCGGGATAGATACCCAGTTTCATCTTAGGGACCGGCTCAACCTGGCTTTCTCGGAACAGGACGTTGTCGAATACCAGAAAGACCTGGAATGGCAGCAGGAAGTTGAGGGTTTCGTCAACCAATGGCTCGACCCGGGGGAAGTGGTCAAGGTGGAACCCAGGGCCAACCCCGAGTGCTTGGGGGCAGCCTACGCCCAGGGTACCGGCGCGGTGGAAGCCTACCGATACAACCTGGCGGTAGCTCAGGCCGGCGAAGGTGTGGGTGTTGAAATGCTGCTGCGCCGCGCCACCGGGCTATTGTTCAAGGGAGACCGCTGCACCGGCGTGACTTACCCGGGCGGTCAGGTTGAAGCGGGCGCTGTCGTCCTGGCGGCGGGGCCCTGGTCGGGGGAAATTTCCTCCTGGTGCAACTTCCCCATTCCAATTACACCCCTCAAGGGCCAGATTATTCGCCTCCAGCTTCCGGCCAATCCCATGCGGGTCTCCCTGAACTACAGGGGCAGCTACGCCGCATCGAAACCCGATGGCCTGGTCTGGGCGGGCACCACCGAGGAAGAAGCCGGGTTTGACGAGGAAATAACCCCTGCGGCGCGGGACAAAGTCATGGGCGATTTATTGAAGATGGCGCCGTCGCTGGGCGAGGCCGAATTGGTACAGCAAACGGCCTGCCTCCGACCCCTATCCGCCGACGGGATGCCCATAGTGGGCCCGGTTCCCGGTTGGCAGGGCCTATATATTGCCACCGGGGGCGGGCGTAAAGGAATTTTGTGGAGTACCGGAATGTGCTACGGGCTGGCTGACCTGGTCCTGGATGGCGTTTCCCAGATACCCGGCCTGGCGTGCCTGAATCTATCCCGCTTCGCCGGGGACTAGCGGCATACCGGGACTGCCGGCCCCCGGGTCCCGTCTACATCACAGCCGGAGAAGACCGGGCTGGTGGACGCTGCCTAAGCGGGGAATTTCCGGGCCACCATGCAGTCACCTTCCCGGGCAACTTTCATCGCGAATGGGTATTTGCTGAATTCCAGGGCTAGGTCCACGTCCTTGGGGTGGAACTGGGGTTGGCTGGGATCGAAGAACTTTTGGGTAGCCCCTCCTTCCATGACGAGACTCTTCAGGGCCTCACTGTCGGGCTGCCGCCCTTCCAACAAGTTGCGGAGGTATAGGGCGCAGTGCTCGTCTTCGTCGGAGCGGACCCGTCCCTGGTCTCCCATCGCTATTATGGAGACCAGGGCGGGGCTCTCGCTGAGGATGGTCTGCACCGTCGCCTGGGCGACGACGAAGGAACCCAGGTAGATGGACTGGGCCCGGCTGGCTGCCGATACCCCCACTGTTCCCGCCCGGGTAGACTGGACCAGCGACTTTCCCGCAACGTCGGCCTGGGAAATTTCATAAGGGGAATTGCCAAAGTCGAAGCCGTCAGGTCGCTTGCCGTCGACTTCCCCCATGATAAGGTCGCCGACACCCCGGCGGTGCAACTCCAAAGCGTCCTCGATTTCGGCGACCAGCGTTATCTCCGTGGCCCCGTGGTCGAAGGCGATGGCCGCTGTGGTGAAGGCCCGGAAGACATCTATGATGATCACCGTCCCCTCGGCCTCATTGGCGTCCCGCACCAGGCTACCCAAACGTATTTCCATGCTAATCCTAATTATTTGAAATGCGTGTCCGGTGACCTATTTGGCCGATTGAAGGCCAGCGGACGCTTTGGCCTCATCGCCGAAAAGTGACCGTTTCTCCACTTAGATTGACAACTTCCTTTTCCCAGCCCACGGAAAACCATGCCTGGCATTGGCGGGAGCTAGAGCTGTGGTTATTCTCCCACCATTGTGGGAACTTGTAAGCAGCGGGCGGCAAGGCATCCCTGATTATTCTTTCGATTTGCTCAAAGGTTAACGAAACGGAGTCAACAGGTAAGGTTTTCAAATAGTTCGCCAATGGTTGATATTTGCTCACTGCAAAGTCCTCTCTGTAGAATGACCGGGACGCGGGCTCACGCTTATTTCAAGTATTGCGTCTCCTCCCGCCTTTGCCTCTAAGCGCCAGCTCCAGTCAGCGGTTCCAGTAAATCCAGCAGTTCCGCAATCCGCTCCAAATCCACACTAATGCTTTCAGAGTCCAGGAACCGCTTTCGAGTGTAAAAGTTTCCGTGCAGAGTGCCGGCTATGCTCCGCAGTCCGGGCAACCGGTCATCGCCGGTTAATGCGCGGACGTTGTTCAGCACCACGTTAAACTGCTCGTGCCGTTCATATTGCCAGCCTTGAGCCGTTGCGACTGCCTTGGCCATCCAAGACGCCGCGCCCCATCCCTTCTCCGATGCCTGGTGCAGGTCGCCGGCGGCCAGGTACTGCCGGCTTTTGACCAAGAAGTCTCGGGACTGCTGCCGGTAATCGGCCACGGCAATGGGGTCATTGGGTCCCGTGGTGTGTGGCTGAGTCATACGCGTTACCCCTTCTTGACCAGCTTTTGCAGCGAGCGAAGCTCCCGGGGCGGGTCCAAATGGCTGCCGGTGTGCGTCCAGGAAACCTCTCCCACGTAGATGTTGGTCTGGGAGTCTATGCAGACGCCGTGCGGGGCGATGAACCGTCCCGGCTGTTCTCCCTCCGGGCTTCCTCCCAGGCGGGCCAACAGGTTGCCGCTGGTGTCGTAAATGCTGACCCGAGGGCCCAGTCCCTCGGCCTGGTCGTTGGCCCCGATGGCGGGCCCAAGTTCCCCCACGTAGACCAAGCCGGTGTCCTGGTTGATGTACAGACCGCAGGGCCGGGCCATGTTCACCCACTGGGTTTCGTAATTTCCGTTGGAGTCAAACACCTGGATGCGGTGGTTTTCCCGGTCGGCCACGTACACCCAGCCGTCCTTGTCGGTGCAGATGTTGTGGACGATATTGAACTCGCTGGGACCAGTACCCGGCCCTCCCCAAGAGAACAGGAGTTGACCATCGGAGGTGTACTTGTGGACCCGGGAGTTGCCGTAACCGTCGGAGACGTAGAAGTCGCCGTTGCGGGGGTCGATGGCTACATGGGTGCAGCGGTTGAAGGGGTTGCCGCTCATGAAGGGGGCTGGCTGACCGCTGATACCCAGGGTGAGCAGCACCCTGCCGTCCAGGGTACACTTGCGCACAGTGTGGTCGCCGTCGTCAGTGCAGAAGATGGTGTCGTCGGGGCCCATAGTTATGCCGTGGGCCCGGGGGAAAACGCCCTCTCCCCAGGAACGGAGAAAATAGCCGTCCTTATCGAAAACTATCATGGGGTGCTCACCCCGATTGAAGGCGTAAACGTTGTCGTTGGCGTCCACACCCACCGAGGCGACTTCTTTGAAGCCCCAACCGTCCGGGAGTTGCCCCCATCCTTCGGCCACTTCGTAGGTGAATTGCTCCGTTCCCAAAGTTACCATTCCGTTACCTCTTCGTAGCTATTCATCAATTGGTTTCCGCTGCTGATTTTAGCACCCATAGCAGGTATTGCAATGACGAATGTTGCCTTTAGCCTCATTTCCCGGTGCTACAGGGTCTTTCGATGCTTCAGGCATAGTTAATTTTATCCCAATAGGCAGGCCATCCCCTCATCATCGCCATGAAAATAGGCGATTATCATCCGCTTACGCGGCCTCGACAAGGACACCATCATTCCGGCGGAGGCCGGAATCCGTAAGTGGAGGACTCAGACCCTACGGTAACCTCAGAATCCTGCCGGACCAACCCAGGGTGGCAACAAGCTAAAGGCACGACCCAGGGTCAGCGCAGGATTGTCAGGGTCCGTCCGGTGTTGTTATCATCTTGGAAGCCAAGTTTTGAAGTTCAAGGAGCGGGGGAGATGGTCGAGGAAGTAAAACGCGACTACGTGAAGTACACCTTTTACAAAGTCTCTCCCCAGTGGCGCAGGTTGCCCGATGGCGAAAGGGAGCAAAGCAAGGACGAGTTTGCCAACGTCTTGGCCGAGTTCTCCGACCGGGTATCCTTGTCCAGCTATAGCTTGGTGGGCACCAGGGGCGACGCGGACTTGCTGCTGTGGAAGGTGAGCCCTAGCCTGGAGTCGCTGAACGAGTTGATGGGCCAGTTGAACCGCACCACCCTGGGTAAGTACCTGGAAATCCCCCACTCCTACCTGGCCATGACCCGGCGCTCCCCTTACGTGGTTGACCACCGGCACGAGGGGCAGGAGGGGACATCAACGTCCATGCGCATAGTGGGTCGCAAGTACCTGTTTATTTATCCCTTTGTGAAGACCCATGAGTGGTACCAGGCATCCAAGGAAGACCGGCAACGGATGATGAGCGAGCACTTTCAGATAGGCCATCGTTATCCCGACGTGAAGATAAGCACGGCCTATTCCTTCGGCCTGGATGACCAGGAGTTTGTGCTGGGCTTTGAAACCGACGACCCCGGCGTATTCTTGGACCTGGTTATGGAGTTGCGGGAGTCCCAGGCGCGACCCTACACCCTGCGGGACACTCCCATCTTCAGTTGCCTCAATAAATCACTGGCCGATTGCCTGGATGACCTGGGATAGATCGTAACCTCCTCCCGTCTTTATTCAGGCCGGCAACTAAGGTGAGGAAGGGGACCGGAATTAAGCAGGCAGTTTACTTGGCGCGTCGCTCGATGCGGCCTGGGGAAAAGCAAAGGGGACCGGCGAGCCGGTCCCCTTCGACTTGGTTAGTCTGAAGCTGGCTAAGCGCCTTCCAGGTTCTTCATGTGGTTCATGGCCGAGCCCGCCTTGAACCACTCTATCTGGGGTTGGTTCAAGGTGTGCCTGAGATTCAGGGTGTCCTCGCTGCCGTCGGCGTGCTTGACCACGCACTGCACCGGCGCCCCCGGCGCCAACTCGTTCAAGCCCATCAGGCTGATGCGGTCGTCCTCAAGGATCCGGTCGTAGTCATCCACATCCTCGAAGGTGAGAGGCAGCAGCCCCTGCTTCTTGAGGTTGGACTCGTGGATGCGGGCAAAGCTGCGCGTTATAATTGCCGCCGCTCCCAGCATTCTGGGAGACATGGCGGCGTGTTCCCGGCTGCTCCCCTCACCGTAATTGGAGTCGCCGACAGCCACCCAGCGTAAGCCTTGGGCTACGTACTCCCGAGCTATTTGGGGAATGGGCTGAATCTGCTCGCCGGATAGCTGGTTCTTGCCCGTGCCGGGGTCTTCGGTATAGGCGTTGACAGCGCCCAGGAACATGTTGTCGCTGAGGTTATTCAAATGTCCCCGGAACCTCAACCACTGCCCGGCGGGGGAGATATGATCGGTGGTGCACTTGCCCTGGGCCTTGACCAGTACCGGGATGTCCTCGAAGTCCTGTCCGTCCCAGGCGGGCCAGGGGTCCAGTACCTGAAGGCGGTTACTCTCCGAGTCAACAGCCACGTCGATGTCGTCGCCGTCCTCCGGCGGTTCCACGTACAAGGACTGGCCCAAGTCGAACCCGTTGGGCGGCACTTCGGGGGCCTCTCCCGGGGGTTCCAACTTGAACTCCACGCCATCGGCTCCCACCAGGGTATCGGTCAAAGGGTTGAAGCTGAGGCTGCCGCCCAGCCCCATCGCAATGGCGATTTCAGGGCTGGCGATGAAGTTCATCGTGTCTGGATTGGCGTCATTACGCGCCGGGAAGTTCCGGTTGTAGGAAGTAACGATGGAGTTCCGCTCGCCCCGCTGGATTTCCGGGCGGTTCCATTGGCCGATGCAGGGGCCGCAGGCGTTGGCCAGCACGGTCCCGCCAATCTCTTCCAGGGCTGCCTGTTGACCATCTCGCTCGATAGTGGCCCGGACCTGTTCGGAACCGGGAGTGACCATCAACCCGGAGGCTGCGCTGACGCCGTGGGCGTGGGCCTGGCGGGCTACGTCGGCGCACCGGCTCATGTCCTCGTAGGACGAGTTGGTGCAGCTACCCACCAAAGCCACCGATACCCGGTCGGGGAAGTCGTTCTCGGCAACTTCCTTGGCCAGCGCGGATATGGGCCGCGCCCGGTCCGGCGAGTGGGGGCCGGTGATGTGGGGTTCCAGCTTGGACAGGTCTATTTCGACAATGCGGTCATAGTACTGGGCCGGGTCCTGCTCCACCTCCGGGTCGGAAGTCAGCAAATGGCGGTACTGCTCCGCCAACTCGGCCAACTCGGCCCGTCGGGTGGCTCTCAGGTAAGTGCCCATCCGCTCGTCGTAGGGGAACACGTCCCCGGTTGCGCCCAATTCGGCGCCCATGTTGGTAATTGTAGCCTTGCCGGTGCAACTAATGGACTGGGTGCCCGGGCCGAAGTATTCGATGATGGCGTTGGTCCCGCCGGCCACCGTCAGTACGCCCGCCAGGTGGATGATGATGTCCTTGGGGGCCGTCCACCCGCTCATTTCGCCGGTGAGTCGGACGCCAATCAGCGTGGGGTACCGTACTTCCCAGGCCAGGCCAGCCATCACGTCGGCGGCGTCGGCCCCGCCCACGCCGATGGCAAGCATTCCCAGACCGCCGGCGTTGGGGGTGTGGGAGTCGGTGCCGATGATAAGCCCACCGGGGAAGGCGTAGTTTTCCAGCACAACCTGATGAATGATGCCAGACCCCGGCTTCCAGAACCCCATTCCGAACTTGCGGCTGGTGGACTCCAGGAACTGGTACACCTCATTGCTTTCGTTGAGGGCGTCCTGCAGGTCGGAGGAAGCCCCTACCCTGGCCTGGATCAAGTGGTCGCAGTGTACCGTGGTAGGTACTGCCACCCTGGAGCGACCGGACTGCATGAATTGAAGAATGGCCATCTGTCCGGTAACGTCCTGGTGGGCCACCCGGTCCGGGTTGAGCATAATATAGCTTTGGCCGGGGTTGAGCTCCGATTCCGCCGGGTCGTCCAGGTGCCCGAGCATGATTTTCTCTGCCAGGGTCAACGGCCGGTTTAAGCGCGAACGGACTATTTCCAGCTTCTGTTCCATTTTCTGGTAGGCGTTGGCTACAAATTCAGGGGTTGAGTCGATCACACTCATGAATTGTCTCCTCCTCAACTAGGCAGAACGTGAGTATCGACGGTATTCGTTGGAATAATTTGCCTCTCGGAGTGGTGAAAGTTACTCCGAAAGGCAATCTTCAGTGGGATGTTGCTGAAACTATCGGACCATATTGGTTCAGGGGCAGTTTCCCCTGGGTGATGCCCTGGACAATAGGTACGAAAAAGACCTGGCCCGGGGCTGCTACTTCCGCTTCAAAGTGGAAAGGTCGGTATTGGTGAAGTAGTCGTAGTTCTTGGCGATGTATTCGGCCCAGGGTTCGGGTACCGCGTCTTCAGCAAAAATAGCGGTAACCGGGCACACCGGCTCGCAGGCGGCGCAGTCGATGCACTCGTCTGGATTGATGTAGTACATGTCGTCTTCGTCGCGAGTATAGATGCAGTCCACCGGACAAACGTCAACACACGCCCCGTCTTTGACCCCGACACAAGGTTCGGCAATTATATAGGTCATCCTGTAGCACTCCTCTTGAAAAGTGATCTAAAGTACCCTAGCCCGACCCCAATTATGTGACCGAGGCATTCCTGCAAATTATAGCACAGCAGTAATTCTTTGCAATAATTGGCGCATTGCAGCGCGGTTGGAACCCGGCGTGCGTCAACGAAAACCTTGCTCGGCCACCTTTTTGCCCCTGGCCTGCACCGGCAACAGGCCTGACGTCGGTGGCCGAAATCTAGGGGTCGGCGCGACCAACCTTCGATTGCGACCAATGCCCTGGGTTTCTCAACAGGGTGGCATAGCCGTCGCCCCAGCGAAATCCGGCACTCAAGACCGTCTGAGGTGGCAATTTTGGTGGCTAAGATCCGAATAGGCTCCGGCTCGGTACGACGGAGGCAGATTGCCCTATCGAGAGCCAAGGAAAAGGCGCTTCACCCAATAGGTGGGAAGCGCCCCGGCCAGAACGCAATTATGAGTGTGACCCTACAGTTTCGTCCTACAGGACCAGACCGTAGGTGCGCTTCTTGATGGAGAGGTTTACAAAAGTCTCGGTGCGTTGGACGCCGTCGATTACCCCAATCTTAGTTCTCAGGAAATTGCCCAGGGTTTCGGCGGATTCCAGCCCGGCCCAAACGAACACGTCATATGCGCCGGTGGTTATGGCGACGTAGTGGGCTTCCTCCAGGTTGGCTATGGAGTCGGCTACCGAGTCGGACTTGCCGGGAGCGGTCTGGAGGCCGATTAGAGCGGTAGTGGCGTAGCCCAGTTTCTCCAGATTCGGTACAGCTATGACCTTTACCACATCGTCCTGAATCAAGCGCCGCAACCGTCGACGAACGGTGCCTTCGCTGACGCCCACTTCGCGTGCGATTTTCGCATTGGAAGCCCGACCGTCCATTTGAAGAAGGCTTATAATTTTCCGGTCTAATTCATCCATTCGTAACGCTCCCCTAATATTGCGGCAGCTTGGCAGCAGATATACTAGGGCAGCAAAAGATGGCTGTCAATACCGTAACCATATTAGCGGATGGCGCATTTGTGCAACTTTTTATCATTGCTACCAGGTTAGCGTTTACGTAATAGCGGTTTAAAGTAATCGATGGCCTTCCCATTGCTCTTTCCAGTTATGCCCCAAGGACCCCCGCTTCCTGCCGAGCCAACGGCTCGTTCCCGTAGGAGAAGTCTCCGCCGGGGCGCTATCTTGGAGCAAGCCACCGCACCCGGCCCCCAATCTTTTTCGGGATGGTATGTTAAACCGGAGACCCCCGCCGGGAAGTGAGGAAGTGATACCCTTATTGTAGCTGCCCTTCCGTTATGATATATTGGGAATCCTAGCTCTTGGAGGGATCGCATAGTGGTCTAGTGCGGGCGCCTGCTAAGCGCTTATCCTGAGAAATTGGGATCGCGGGTTCGAATCCCGCTCCCTCCGCCGGATATCCATAGCTGACTTGGGCGTCTCGGCTGGCAAAGTATGGGATGCAAGTACAAGAGCCTATTTTCGGACCCAAAGCTGGCTCAGCTTCAGGAGAGTATAAGAGCTTAAAATCTCTGCTCACGGCTTACCTTCAATACCACGGAATTGAAGGCTCGACTCAGGACACCCTAAAGCACAAACGCAAGGAGATTGGCCCGTTTCTACGTTACCTGGAAGAAAATGACCACTCCATGTTGCTTGGCGATGTGACTCTCTTCGACGTGGTGGGGCATCTTGAAGTCATGAAATCGCGAGGCCTGGCCGCTGCCAGCATACACACCAGGCGTCGTGCCCTTCACGCCTGGTTCGCGTGGATGGTGGACTGGGAACTCATACCGGCCAACCCGGTGTCCAAGGTCCGGTCGCCCCGGCTGCCGAAAGTCCGAAAGCCGTTCCTGAGTGAGTCTGACTTTCAGAAACTGCTTGGCCTATGCCCGTTGAGCATACTCCTTGGGAGCCGCCGGGCATCCATGCTGTGGTTGCTGGCCACCACGGAAATGCGGCGCCGGGAGTTGCTCATGCTGAGCCGGGAGGACCTGGATTGGGACCAGGGAGTGGTGCGGGTAATACACGGAAAGGGTCAGAGGGAGCGTTTGGTCCCGTTCCTGCGGGAAGCTCAAAGGCCGATGCTGCGTTATCTGAACAACCGTTGGGATTCCCACTCGTGTTTATGGGTTACGGAAGAAGGCCGGCCCTTGGGGTACGTGGGTTTGGGAACGGATATTACCCGCTTGTTCCAGCGGGCGGAGATACCAGTGAAAGACCCGCTGCATATCTTCCGCCGGATCTTCGCCGCCAACGCGGTTCGCCAGGGTGTCCCGAGACAGTACACACAGGCCATAGCCGGCTGGTCCACGTCGCAGATGGAGGCTGAGGAAGAGGCGATCGAGGCGTTCAGACAGTTCAAGCCGTTCTGGAAATAATAACGATGCGTGGTGTGGGGACGTGAGCGCCGTGTCCTCTGACCTTCACTGCGGCGGCCTTGGTCAGGGATGAGACCAATATCTTTCATCGTGCCCTGCGCCATACGGAGGTTCCGGCGGTGATCGGGGCGGTTCGGAGTTCCGGGGCTTTGCCGGTGACCAAGCTGTCCCTGGAATTCCTGGTTCTCACGGCGGCGCGTTCCGGTGAGGTTCGCCTCGCTGCCTGGGAAGAGATGGACCCGGAGGCCTGTACCTGGGTGATTTCAGCCGGGCGGATGAAGGCTGGACGGGAGCACCGGGCGCCACTCCCGGACCGCACTGTGGCCATCCTGGAAGAGGCTCAGCCGCTGGGGTGCCGGTCCGGGTTGGTTTTTCCGGCGGCGTCGGGGAAGCCTCTGTCCAATATGACCCATGGCAAGTTGTTGCGGGAGTTGGGGTTGGACTGCGTTCCCCACGGCTTCCGGTCCAGTTTCAAGGACTGGTGCATTGAGCAGACCGACACGCCCTGGGCAGTGGGGGAGGCGGCGCTGGCCCATACCCTGGGAAACTCCACCGAAGTGGCGTACGCCCGCAGCGACCTGTTCGACAAACGGCGGGGGCTGATGGATGCCTGGGCGGCGTATCTGATCGTATGAAACTGGAGTTCTTCGGGTGTTCTGGACGGGAATGGCAATATTACCCAATGCCGGTCTCTTTCTCTGCTTCGGCCTGCTCCTCGTTCTGGCGCCATTCCAGCAGACGGCGGGCTGCTCCCACCGCCACCCGGTATGCTACTGCCAACGCTGGCAGGTCCTGACTTTCCGTTCCCGAGGGAGGGTCGTTCAGCAGGGTCCGGTGTAGGTCCTGGATGGCGGCGGGCTGCAGTTCCAGGAGGGGCGCGCTTTTCTCCACCGCTTGCCTCACCGCTTCCAGATGGGCCCTCTTCCAGGGTGTATCCACCGGTTCCCCTCCTACCCAGGAGCCTGACACCATGAGCCCCGTTTCGCGGTGGGCGCCGCAGAGGCATTCCTGGCGGCTCGCGGTGAACTTCCGTACCTCTACGGTGCGGTAGGTCTGGTGGTTGTGGCTCAGGCCCATCCTGGGAGAGGCTGGGTCCAGGTCGCCGATGGCCTCTATTTCTTCTTCCATCTTCCGGTGTTCGTCTGCGGGGTTCTCTTCTCTGGTCATTCCTCTCTCCTCCGAGGCCGGCTTTGCGCGGCGCTCATTGCCGTGATTCTGGCTGGGCCGGTTGTCCCATGCGTATTCTAGGCGTTCCTCCTCCCTGGATTCTTCTCCCGCTTCGCACCGGCAGGTCTGGGACATCCCGCAGGGACGCGATGCTCTTTGTTCCCGGCCGTCCCTCACGGACCTGACCTCTCGGCAGTTGGCGCAGTGCCTCTCCTCCCCGGTTTTTCCTCCCTTCTCGAACATTCCCGGCAGTTCCGCGTGGGGGCATTCCAGGGGCTCACGCCAGCCGGTTGATATGGCTGTCGGCTCCGGCGCCTCCCAGTGGTGTTGGGTCAGCGCCCGGTCGAACCGGTGGGCCATGGTCTGCCACCGGGGATATTGCCCATCGGCCACCTCCGCCTGACGGTCCTCCGAGTTCTGCTTCGCGGTGCCCTCGTACAGGTGGGCTGGCTGGATGCAGAAGGGCCGGTTGCACAGGTGGTTTATCTGCCGCTCCTCCCTCACCGGACGTCCCCGGGTCTGCTCGAAGGCGACGACGTGGGCGCCCCGGCCATTCAGGGCTCCGTACCCGCCTCCCCGGAGTTTCCAGCGCCATATCAGGCAGGGCGGGTTCAGCGGGATGCTGAGGTTGAGCGGGATGGGAATTCCGATGTAGTCCTCCGGCGTGATCCCCGGGCTGTCCGAGTTCCGGCGGTTGCTGGGGTGGTACTGCCCGAAGTGGTCCAGCCAGTAGTTTCTCTCCCTCTCCCAGTTTCTCTTCATTTTCCCTTTTCTTCTTCCCGGCTCCTGCCTTCGCTTTTCCCGAAACGCAAAAGCGAGGGCATCTCCTTTTGTGGAATGCTTGTCCAATGGAGAACGTCCTTTCCATCGTCAACGGCATTGCCTGGGTCATGGGCGCCCTGGGGGCTGCCCTCTCGGTGGTCTACATCGTCTACTCCGGTTACCTGTTCATGAGTTCGCAGGGGGACCCTCAGCGGATGGCCCAGGCCAGGACCTCCCTCATCGGTGTTGCCGTCGGTCTGGTGATAATCGGCGGCGCGTTCATCATTCCCACCACCATCAGCCGGTATGTCATCGAGCCGGCGGGGGGAATCCGGGTCAGCCCCCGCGCCGGGGCTGACTGCGACCGGCTGCTGAAGGACCAGCTGGTCGTCCAGCGTACCGCCGGTACGCCGGAACGAATGCAGTTCGTCATCAGCCAGATCCAGGGCCGGCGGGACGAGTGCTCGAAGGACCTCTGGAGCCCGGTGGTCCGGCATCGTGAGGGGTATCCGGTGGGGTGTCACTTTCCCGGTGGTGATCACAAGGTTGGGGGTATCCTGGTGCCCGAGGGTTTGAGGACGTCAGCGAGCGTGGTTAACAGGTCGTCCCGGGATTCTGACAACAACATCATCGTGTATTGGGTCCATCCCGATGATACTGTTGCGCCGGAAAAGGGGCTTCCCTCCGATGGCTCGGTGTGCTGGCTCCACGTTGCTGCCTTCGGTGCCTGGACTGAGAACTACTGCGAGGGAACGAGTTGCCCTTCTTCCTAGACTCCGGTGTTTTGTTAGAGGGTGTGTGAAAAGCAATCAAGCTGGTTTGAGCCGCCGGAGCATCAGATGAATCATCGCAATGTGTATCCAAGCTTCACTGGTTTCCGTCAGAGTTTCGTAGTCCTTGCTCAGCCTCCGGGACCGGCCCAGCCAGGCCAGTGTGCGTTCAACCACCCATCTTCGAGGCAGGACCTCGAAACCAGGGCTCTCCCGGGGCCGCTTGACAATCTCCAGCGTCCAGCCCGCAAAGTCGCGGACCCACTCAACCAGCTTTCCGGCATAACCGCCGTCGGCCCAGACCAGTTCCAGCCGGGGAAACCGGCCGGTCAGCTTGCTGATGACCAGCTTGGCCCCGTCCCGGTCCTGGATATTCGCTGGATGCACCACTACGTCCAGCAGCAAACCCATAGTGTCTACTACGATATGCCGCTTTCGTCCCCACACTTTCTTCCCGGCATCGTAGCCGCGAGGCCCCCTTTTTCCGTAGTCTTCACCGATTGGCTGTCAATGATGGCGGCGGAAGGACCGGGTTCCCGTCCCTCTGACTCCCGGACCTTAGGGCGCAGGGCCTCGTGGGCTTGTTCCCATACGCCAGCTTTCCGCCAGCGGCGGAAGTACCACCATACGCTGCCCCAGGGCGGGAAGTCATGGGGCAACATACGCCAAGAGCAGCCGCTTCGCAGGACGTAGAGGATGGCGTTTATCACTTCCCGCAAGTCTATGGTGCGCGGATGTCCCCCAGGCTTGGCCGGCGGGAGCAACGGGGCCAACTCTTCCCATTGGGCATCGGTCAGGTCGGTGGGATACGGTTTTCTTGTCATCCCCGTAGATTACCATAACTCCAACCTGCTTTTCACACACCCTCTTAGGCTTATGGACCCCGGTTTCCTGCTGATTGACAATTTTGCCCGCCTGGTGGCCATCGTCGGTATCATTATATCGACCCCGCTCTTCGCCTGGGCCGGTTACCTGTGGATGACCTCCATGGGAGACCCCAACCGGGCGGCATCCGCCCGGAACGCCGTCATCAACGTGTGCATCGGCGTCGTCATCATCGGGTGTGCCTTCATCATTCCCTCCGTCATCGGGGAGAGCGTGGTGGCTCCCTCGGGAGGGATCGTCTACGAGCGGGATAGCGGTATCAACTGCGATGGGATTCTCCGGGAGCACTTGGTGGCCAACCGGCAGGCCTCTGACGCGGCCCGGATCAATTTCATCATCCAGCGGATACAGGACCGATTCGAAGACTGCACCGACCTCTTCTGGACCCCGTTAGCCCGTGATGATTTGGGCAGCATAGGTAGTTGCTTCGATGGCTCTACGGTGGATTCCATCTCTGGGGTTGCAATTCCCAGGGGTCTTAAACGGGGTGGATTGACGGGGAGCCGGTCGGGTCGGGACGCTCGGAACAACGTCATTGTCCACTGGACGGTCAGCCCCGGTGAGGGATTGACCGGCCTTCCCTCCGACGGTTCCGTCTGCTGGATGTACGTCAGCGCCACCGGGTCCTGGGTCGAGGGCTACCTCCACTAGCTCGTTTCCCCAAACGCCAAAGAATGGCTTGACAAAATTGTTTTAAGCTTAGTCCAAATTTATTTGGGGGTGGGATAACAATGCAGGAGTTGCTGAGCATTGGCACTGCCATCGCTACGGTGGTGGCGATCCTGGTCGGCGTGGTCGCGACGATCATGGTTGCCTATGCCGGACTTATGTACGCCACTGCCGCGGGGGATCCCCAGAAGACGGGGACAGCGAAGAACGCCTTCATCGGGGCTTTCATCGGCCTGATCATCGCGGGGGTGGCCTTCATTGGGCCTCGAATAGTAACCGACATGGTGATCAAGCCGGTGGGCGGCGTCGCCATTGAAACGGAGGTCGGGCTGAACTGCGATGGGATTCTCCGGAACCAACTGATCTTCCAGCGGGGGGCATCTACCGAGGACCGTATGAACACGGTCATCGCCCGGATCCAGTCCCAGCACACGGAGTGCGCGTCGGATGTCTGGGAACCCGAGGTGGTTGATATAGACACTGGCACAACCAAGGTTGGCAGGTGTTTCGGCGTAACTGTTCAGAGTTGTGGGGAAATGAGTAACCGGGGGATTTCCAGGAGGGGATTGAGGCCCCGGGCCCGCCAGGTGCCAAAGAGAGATGCCAAGGTCATTTTGCTGTCGCTGCCCGCTTCCGAGCGGGTGCCGCCGCTGATTTTACGGCTGATCACCAGGTGGCGCAGGCTCCGTTCCGCGGCGTTGTTGTCAGATGGCGTCTCCGGGTGGGAAACGAAGACGAACAACTCCTTGATGTGCCGCTCAATCCGCCGGCACAGTTTTCCCTGGACGGCCAGCGGGTCCTCCAGGAAAGGGCGGCACAGCCCAAGCAACCGCCTTTCCAGCGTCAACTGCTCCCGTGAGGAACAGCCCCCGGCCGCCGCCCAACCCACGGCCTTGGCGTAGAGCCGTTGCACTCTCCGGGCCCACCGGACAAGACCGGCGTCTTCCGGATACAACACTTTCAGCTTGTGGATGTCCCGCAACAGATGGGCCCAACACCGCTGCTTCAAGCCGGGGTAGTGGTGATAGGCTACGTAGAAGTCGCTCACCAGAATCCCGCCGAAGGACTCGCCCAGGGCCTCGTCCACCACCGCCCCGCCCCGGCCCCGGCGCAGGAAGTACCGCTCCGTGGACGTGCTGAAGGTCCAAACGTAGCCGTTGACTCCGTTCTCCCGCCAGCCCGTCTCGTCGGCGTGGACCACCGGGCTGGCGCGGATGCGTTCCAGCGCTTCCGCTACGGCCGGCCGGGCCTGCTGCGCCACTTGATGAACAACACCGGCGATGGCGCCCACGCTCAGTTTCAACTGATGCGCCGTTTGCAGGTACCATTGGATGGTCCTCAGGGGCAGCCGGCCCTCTTCCCGCAGGGCCGCAATCAGGCTGACGAGATTGATCCCCAACCGCTGCCGGCCTGCGGCCACTCCCCGGAGGGGAGCCTGGGGCAGCCGCCGTTTCCGGCACAGCGGACAGGTCCGGGCGATGAAGACGTGTGACGTGTTCGGTAACTTCGGCAGGAGACACCGGAAGTTCGATGACCTCCCGGGTCCGCTGCGCCCAACCCCCGCTCAGGGCAGTATGGCATTCGGGGCAAAATTCCGGAGCGTGGACTACCTGCCCCGTGGGTTCCATCCGCGGCCGGGCAAAGCCGTGGGGGCGCTTCCTGCGGGGCTTCTTTTCTTCCCCCGCCGCCTTCTTGCGCCGGGCGGCCGGTTTGTGGCCCGGCATCCTGGACCCCGGCCCGCCGCCGGACAGCCGGGCTTCCAGGTCCTCCACCCGCCGGCGCAGTTCGGAGATAACTCCCTGCTGTTCCGCGATAACCGCCAGCAGAGTTTCCCGGCTCGCCTGGTCCAAGTCCAACCCTGTTTCCATTGTCCCTTTATGCCACAACTCCGCCCCGGCCGCCACCATTTTTCAACCCGCCGTCGGGCTTCGCCAAATTCGCCTCACCAAGTCTGAACAGTTACCACCCGCGTATTTGGCTTGACAAGGATGGTGCTGTTTATGTTACCTTAGTTACCGCCTTAAACTGGAAACGCTATCAGTCAGTATCTGTTGATGGCGCTCTGGTTCGTGCGCGGCGCCCAAAATTCCAAATTTAAGGAGCCAAAGTGCCGGCTTGCGAGATGAAATACGTGGAAGGATTGATTAACAAGATGAGAGTTATTCACAGGACCCCCCCCCCCCCGACTTTAGGCTCTGAATCAAGGCAACAAACACTGTCCGGTCCCCGTGTACCGGGCAGCCCTGCCCCCAGACTCTTCAGCCCTGGCTCCCTTGGCGCCGCCGCTTCCCTCCTCTTAAAGAAACGCCTCACCCCTACTTTCCTTGTGCTTCTCACGGCCCTGGTTGCCGGCCTGCTTTTCCTGTTGCCCGGCGGACTCCTCCATGCGCAAAATGACGGGACGATCGAGTACCCCGAGAACGGCATGGATGCGGTGGCGACCTTCACGGCGACGGACCCGGAGGATCAGATGGTCTACTGGTCGCTGCTGGAGGCGCTTCCCAATCCCGTTCCTACGGTGGACGGCACTGAACTGGCAGCCACCGACCTGGAGGATTTCGGTCACTTCACCATCAGCAGCGACGGGGTGCTGAGCTTCAACATCCCGCCCGACCACGAGATGCCGGCGGGCGGCTCGGACGGTGATTCGAACACCTATATGGTGGTGGTGGTGGCCTCCGACGACGCGCCGGACTCCACCAGTGCCAGGCAGACTGATAATCCCATCATGATGGGTTACAAGAGGGTGGTGATCACGGTCACCGACGTAGACGAACCCGGCATGGTGAGCCTGTCATCGTTGCAGCCCCAGGTCGGAGCAGACCTTACGGCTACCCTTGCCGACCCTGAACTCACTGACACTGAGTTAATCGATATAAACGCCGACGCTCAAACTGTCGATGAATGGAAGTGGGAGAAGTCTCAGGACATGTCCTCTTGGGAGGCGATTGACGGCGCAGGAGGTGGCAACGCGTACGGACCCGATTCCAGCACAGAAGGCTACTACCTGCGCGCCACGGCGACCTACGATGATGCCGATGACAACGAGCGGACCGCGATGGCGGTATCGGCCAACAGGGTGCGGGCCGCGCCCACCACCACGGACGGAGCCGCCACCTTCCCCAGCGGCTCCGGTACCAGGAGTGTTGACGAGAACTCGCCTGCCGAGACCGAGGTAGGGAAGCCGGTAGCTGCCGACGACACCTCTGACGAGGTGCTGACCTACAGCCTGACCGGGGCCAATAATAGTGGAGGGTTCAGGATAGACCCCGCGACCGGCCAGATCACGGTAGGCCCCCGGGCCATGCTTGACCATGAGACGACAGCATCGTACGACGTTACGGTGAGCGTCATTGGGGCGGGGGGTGTCAGTGCCGTGACACAGGCTGTGACCATCATGGTCAACGACGTGAACGAGGCCCCGACGGTGACCGCTGGCGTCACCATGATGGAGCACATGGAGGACGATGCGGACATTGATACCGACGACATAACCGTGTTGACGGTCTCGACCTACGCCGCGACCGACCCCGAGGACGCCACCGCTGACCTCACCTTCTCGCTGAAGGGAGCCGATGCTGACAAGCTCAGCATTGACGAAAGTAGCGGCGTTCTCACCTTCGAGGAAGCCCCCAACTATGAGATGCCTGCGGACGCGGGCAGGAATAACGTGTACAACGTAACGGTGGTGGCCACCGACGACGGCACAGGCAAGGGGAACAAGATGACTGCCGAGCGGATGGTGGTCATCATGGTCACCAACGTAGAGGAGGACGGGACAGTAGAACTGTCCGCCCAGCAGCCGAAGATCGGGGTTGAGGTGACGGCCAGCGTCACCGACCTTGATGGTGCTCCTACAGACGTTACCTGGGAGTGGCAGCGGGACGACAACCAGGGCACCGAGGACGCCCCTTCAACCACTGGTGTTGAAATCAAGGGCGCCACGATGGCGGCCTACACCCCGACCAAGGACGACGAGGGCAAGTACCTGCGGGCCATAGCGTCCTACACGGACGGGAAAGGCAAAGACACCTCCATGGCAACATCGGCTGCCGTAGTCGCGGTGAGGACGGACAACCCGCCGGAGTTCCCCAAGACCGAGGGCGGCAAGAGGTACATTGTAGAAGGCGGGACTGGCGAAGTGCGCGCCAACTCCGACGGCACCACAGAGGGTACGGGCGAAGCCCCCGACCCCGTGCGGGCCATGGACGCGGAAACGGACCAGCTGTTGACCTACAGCCTGAGCGGGACCGATGCGAGTTCGTTCACCATCGACAGCGACACGACCACCAATGATGCTGACCGAGGCGGTCAGATCAGTGTGGCAAGCGGGGTCAAGCTGGACTACGAGATCAAGAATAGCTACATGGTGACGGTCACCGCCACCGACCCGGACAACCTCAGCGACTCCATCGCCGTGACCATCATGGTCACCGACATGGACGAAGCACCGATGATTACCGGGGACGCCAAGAAGGACTACCAAGAAAACGGCACACGCATGGTGGCGCGGTACACTGCTGACGACCCTGAAGACCGGATGGTCTACTGGTCGCTGCTGGAGGAGCTTCCCAATCCCGTTCCTACGGTGGACGGCACTGAACTGGCAACCACCGACCTGGAGGATTTCGGTCACTTCACCATCAGCAGCGACGGGGTGCTGAGCTTCAACATCCCGCCCGACCACGAGATGCCGGCGGGCGGCTCGGACGGTGATTCGAACACCTATATGGTGGTGGTGGTGGCCTCCGACGACGCGCCGGACTCCACCAGTGCCAGGCAGACTGATAATCCCATCATGATGGGTTACAAGAGGGTGGTGATCACGGTCACCGACGTAGACGAACCCGGCATGGTGAGCCTGTCATCGTTGCAGCCCCAGGTCGGAGCAGACCTTACGGCTACCCTCGCCGCCCCTGAACAGCATGAAACCACCGCCACTATTACCTGGAAGTGGGAGAAGTCCAGAAGCAGGTCTTCTGGCTGGACGGCGATTGATGGCGCCGGAGAGACAGAGACCTATCAACCGACCGCTGCAATTGGCTATCTGCGAGCGACGGCGACGTACACGGACTCCGACAACGAGGAGCGGACGGCGCACGGGGTGTCGGTGAACAGGGTGCGGACGGCGCCCACCACCACGGACGAAGCCGCCACCTTCCCCAGCGGCTCCGGTACCAGGAGTGTTGACGAGAACTCGCCTGCCGAGACCGAGGTAGGGAAGCCGGTAGCTGCCGACGACACCTCTGACGAGGTGCTGACCTACAGCCTGACCGGGGCCAATAATAGTGGAGGGTTCAGGATAGACCCCGCGACCGGCCAGATCACGGTAGGCCCCCGGGCCATGCTTGACCATGAGACGACAGCATCGTACGACGTTACGGTGAGCGTCATTGGGGCGGGGGGTGTCAGTGCCGTGACACAGGCTGTGACCATCATGGTCAACGACGTGAACGAGGCCCCGACGGTGACCGCTGGCGTCACCATGATGGAGCACATGGAGGACGATGCGGACATTGATACCGACGACATAACCGTGTTGACGGTCTCGACCTACGCCGCGACCGACCCCGAGGACGCCACCGCTGACCTCACCTTCTCGCTGAAGGGAGCCGATGCTGACAAGCTCAGCATTGACGAAAGTAGCGGCGTTCTCACCTTCGAGGAAGCCCCCAACTATGAGATGCCTGCGGACGCGGGCAGGAATAACGTGTACAACGTAACGGTGGTGGCCACCGACGACGGCACAGGCAAGGGGAACAAGATGACTGCCGAGCGGATGGTGGTCATCATGGTCACCAACGTAGAGGAGGACGGGACAGTAGAACTGTCCGCCCAGCAGCCGAAGATCGGGGTTGAGGTGACGGCCAGCGTCACCGACCTTGATGGTGCTCCTACAGACGTTACCTGGGAGTGGCAGCGGGACGACAACCAGGGCACCGAGGACGCCCCTTCAACCACTGGTGTTGAAATCAAGGGCGCCACGATGGCGGCCTACACCCCGACCAAGGACGACGAGGGCAAGTACCTGCGGGCCATAGCGTCCTACACGGACGGGAAAGGCAAAGACACCTCCATGGCAACATCGGCTGCCGTAGTCGCGGTGAGGACGGACAACCCGCCGGAGTTCCCCAAGACCGAGGGCGGCAAGAGGTACATTGTAGAAGGCGGGACTGGCGAAGTGCGCGCCAACTCCGACGGCACCACAGAGGGTACGGGCGAAGCCCCCGACCCCGTGCGGGCCATGGACGCGGAAACGGACCAGCTGTTGACCTACAGCCTGAGCGGGACCGATGCGAGTTCGTTCACCATCGACAGCGACACGACCACCAATGATGCTGACCGAGGCGGTCAGATCAGTGTGGCAAGCGGGGTCAAGCTGGACTACGAGATCAAGAATAGCTACATGGTGACGGTCACGGCGACCGACCCGGACGGCCTCAGCGCCTCCATTGGCGTGACCATCATGGTCACCGACATGGACGAGGCGCCGGAAATCATGAGGGCCCCCGACGCAAACGTTGCCCCCAAGTTCGCTTCCGCCACGATCACCAGAACGGTGGCGGAGAACACAGCAGCGGGGGAGGACATCGGCAACCCGGTGGAGGCCACGGACGCTAACAACGACACCCTGATCTACGTCCTGGGCGGGACCGACGCCGCGTCCTTCGCCATAGACTCGGCCACGGGCCAGTTGAGCACCAGGGCGGCCCTGGACTACGAGACCAAGAGCAGTTACTCGGTCACGGTCACGGCCACAGACCCCGACGGCGAGTCCGCCACCGCCAGAGTGACCATCACGGTCACCGACGTGGAGGAAGCCCCTGACACCTTGATGACCCGCTACGACAAAAACGGAAACGGCAAGATAGACCGGGGTGAGGTCCTCGACGGCATTGACGACTTCTTCGACCCTGCCGTCGCAATAACCCGCAACGAGGTGCTGGACCTCATCGATCTCTTCTTTGAAGGTCTGGGAAGCTAACCCCTCCAAGGGCGGAGGTTGCGCACAACGTAGATAGCGTAGATTAGGAGGAATGCCTTGGTCAGGAACATAGCGATATTGTCTCCGCTCTTGCTGGCAACCGTGGCACTGGGACTGGCCCTGGTAGTCGGACTCTGGCCTTCGGGCCAGGCCGACGCCAGCGGCCACAGCGCCACCAGGTCCCTCTCCCCAACCTCGGTTGCCCCCGGGGGCGAGATAACAGTGACCATTGCGGCTACCAATTACGGCAGCTTCGGTCAGGTGGTAGAGACCCTGCCCGACGGGTTCTCCTACGTGGCGAACTCCGTCAGCCCGTCCAATGTCCGGGTAGCGGCGGACGGTCAGGATGTGAAGTTCACTTTACTTGGGACGCAGAGCTTCAGCTACAAGGTGACCGCCTCCAACACAGCGGGTGAGCATACCTTTGAGGGTATGCTGAGGGACGACACAGGAAGCAGTCAGTCCATCGTCGGAGCTTCCGATGTGACCGTCACGGGTGCCCCGGGGCCAACTCCCGATCCCACACCGCCCGTACCGTCGAATCCAAGGGCTACCAGAAGCCTGCCCACAGCACCGGTTGCCCCCGGGGGCGAGATAACAGTGACCATTGCGGCTACCAATTACGGCAGCTTCGGTCAGGTGGTAGAGACCCTGCCCGACGGGTTCTCCTACGTGGCGGACTCCGTCAGCCCGTCCGATGTCCGGGTAGTGGAGGACGGTCAGGATGTGAAGTTCACTTTACTTGGGACGGACCAGGGCTTCAACTACAAGGTGACCGCGCCGTCGGGCACTGGGTCCTACGACTTCAGCGGCGTTCTCAAGGACGACCAGGAAGGCGAGACGAGCATCGGCGGCGCATCCAGGATAACTGTCGGCACCGCTCCGCCGCGGCCACGGCCACGGCCGCCCGCAAACAACCCCCCGGTCTTCCCCTTCGACACCGTGGTCTATAACGTCCCCGAGAACTTGCCGCCGGGAGCGAACGTCGGCGAGCCGGTTATCGCCACGGATCCCGACGGCGATACCCTGACTTACACCCTGTCCGGCGCGGATGCCGCCGCCTTCCGCATCGACAGCGCCAGCGGCCAGATTGCCGTGGGCCCGGACACCAGCCTGGACTACGAGACCAAGCCGTTCTACGCCCTGGCGGTAATGGCCAGCGACGGCAACAACGCCAGCGACACCACCGACGTTATTGTCAATGTAACCGAGGTGGAAGAACCGTCGCCCACCGGCGACCCCTGCCGGGAGACCCTGTCCGGCGACGGCGCCTTCACCGGGCAGTGGGCCGCCGGCTGCGAATCGGCGGTTGGAGCCCGGGGTTACGCCCGCTACTACACCTTCACCCTGGCCGAGTCGTCGGAGGTGACCATCGCCCTGGAGTCCAGTCGGGACCCCTACCTGTACCTGCGGGAAGGGGAGGCCAAGTCGGGAGATTTCCTGCACGAGAACGACGACGTAGCTCCCGGCACCAACTCCCGGATACAGGAGACCCTGGCGGCTGGGACCTACACTATCGAAGCCACCACCTTCAACACTGGAGAGATGGGCAGCTTCACCCTGACCGTAAGCGGCCTGGGCAGTACAACCACGCCGCCGCCCACCGGCGACCCCTGCCGGGAGACCCTGTCCGGCGACGGCGCCTTCACCGGGCAGTGGGCCGCCGGCTGCGAATCGGCGGTTGGAGCCCGGGGTTACGCCCGCTACTACACCTTCACCCTGGCCGAGTCGTCGGAGGTGACCATCGCCCTGGAGTCCAGTCGGGACCCCTACCTGTACCTGCGGGAAGGGGAGGCCAAGTCGGGAGATTTCCTGCACGAGAACGACGACATAGTCTCCGCCAACACCAACTCCCGGATACAGGAGACCCTGGCGGCTGGGACCTACACCATCGAGGCCACCACCTTCACCCCTGGAGAGATGGGCAGCTTCACCCTGACCGTAAGCGGCCTGGGCAGTACAACCACGCGGCCAACGCCCACCGGCGACCCCTGCGTCGGAGAGTTGAGCGGCGACAGCGCCGTCACCGGGCAGTGGGCCGCCGGCTGCGAATCGGCGGTTGGAGCCCGGGGTTACGCCCGCTACTACACCTTCACCCTGGCCGAGTCGTCGGAGGTGACCATCGCCCTGGAGTCCAGTCTGGACCCCTACCTGTACCTGCGGGAAGGGGAGGCCAAGTCGGGAGATTTCCTGCACGAGAACGACGACATAGTCTCCGCCAACACCAACTCCCGGATACAGGAGACCCTGGCGGCTGGGACCTACACTATCGAAGCCACCACCTTCACCCCTGGAGAGATGGGCAGCTTCACCCTGACCGTAAGCGGCCTGGGTGCCGCCGTTCCAGCACAGAGTTGTACCGTGGGGTTGGAGTTGGACCCGGGGGATAGGTGCGGCCATCGAGACTTCTCCATAGAGGTTGATAGCTCGGGGACGGCCATAATGCGTTTCACCGGCGACAGCGTGGATTTCGACAATCTAACGCTGGCCAGAAACGCCAACAGTTGGACCATCGAAAGTCTACGCTAAAAACCCCGTATGTGGCATAGGAGCGGTCCGTGGCAGCACAGTCCTACACTGCTGTTTGGCTACGGACCGTCAGCCACCGGCGCTCTTCCGGTAAAAGCCGGCCAGAGCCAGATGTCGGGTAATAAGCAACTGATGTTACGCAGCCTTAAGGAGTTGGAGTTCATCGGAAGCATGGCGAATGGCCGTGAGATAGAGCCTGGCTCTCAAGGCAAAGCGGCAGGGATCTACACCATTGAGGCCACTACCTACAGCCCCGGGGTAACGGGCAACTTCACCCTGACCGTCAGCGACTGGTAGCCGGCAACGGGCACAGAAAGGCCCCTTCAGGTCGAATGGGATTGTCCGACCGGGAGGGGCCTTTTCTTGCATGGTACAACATGGGGAGCAATGAACGCAGAACATGGATCCAGGCTCAAGGCGCAGGAGTTCTACCTGCTCCACCTGGTTCGGGCCATCGGGGAACCCAGCCCGATGTTCACCTCGACCCTAAACTAAAGCCAAGGTGGGCTGTGCATTTACGGGTGGTGGTGCATTGGGCTGGGAATTTCGCCGGAGTCCGTCGGCCCTTGACTGAAGGGTGGTCCGGCAGCGCCGTTTAACTTCGTCTCTCCGGCTGGCCAGACCGCCGAGGAAGTTGTTGACCCTCTCCTGCACCAGGGCCTTGCTTCCCAGACATAGGTTTCCGGTGGCCTCCTCTCTGACCCAGCCCCACACTGCCTCATCGGCATTGCAGTCCGGGCTGTAGCCCGGCAGAGCCTGCCCTCGTGAAAACGGGGGTTCACCAGACGCAGATGCAGTCCGAGCGTCCGAAGATACTCCCGCACCACCTCCCCGCGGTGCGCTGGGGCATTGTCCCAGATCACCTTCAGCGGCCCGGAGTATCTTTCCCTCAGTTGCATCAGGAAGGCGGCCGAGGTCCCGGAGTTGCTGTTACCCTCCAGTTCCATCCACTCCACCTCCCCCGTCTCCAGGCACACCGCCGAGTAGTAGCTGGCCTTCTCGCCACGCCGCGGGCTGCTCGAGTCCACCAGAGCCTGCCCCGTGAAAACGGGGGGCCGGCTCTCCCTTCAGGACCCACTTGCCCCGCAGTTCAGCGTCTGCCCGGAAGTGGGCTTCGTCAGCAAAGAATATCTTGCCGCCAGTCAGTTGCGCCTCATGCGTCAGAGCGGCGTACTCTGCCACGAAGCACTCCCGTTTCGTCCCATCAGCCTTGACCAGCCGCTTCTTGGGACGCTTCAGACCAAAGCCCAAGCGGTGCAGATAGTTCAGGCAACCACTGCGGCTCAGGCTGATGCCGAACCGTTCCCGGACAAACTGATGGACCCCTTTCCAGTTCCAGTTGGTCAGGCCGACGCCCGCTGCCTCAGGCAACTCCTGGACCGCTGCCTTCAGCATCGCCTGCTGCGCCTCGCCGAGGGCGAAGGGGAACCCCCGGACTGCTCGAAAATCAAGGCCGCAGAGCCTGCCCTCGTGAAAACGGGGGCCCGCCCTGGCCAAAGGCGGCGGCCCATCGTCCGATGGCGTGAGGATCCCGTCCCAAGGCCTGCGCCGTACCCGAAGCGGTCCATCCTTGGGTCAGCAGCCAGATGTCGTGCCTTCGTTCACGCTCCCGGGGCGTCGGTGCCAGAATAAGCCGCCGGTGCAAATCCCTGCCATCCATCTGCCATTGTTTGAGAAACTGGTCTATTTCCCTTACACCCATCACCAACCCCTCCCTGACTCCAAGGCACCCTAACCCAGTTCCTCCGTAAATTTACCCGATGCTTCTGCATATTTCACCTTGGCTTTGGTTTAGGATTGGGTTGCAGGGCGAAGCGCACCGCGCGCTTCCGTGACTAAGGACTTCCGGCTGCTTGCGAAGGAATAATCACTCCGCCCTGGCAGCAATTCCCTCGTGGGGCGCTCCGGGGAGAGAAGCCTCGATCCTCACGGAGCAGGCCCGGGCGAGCAGGGATCACGCCCCAGGTTTCTGGGCAATGGAAACCCTGGAAAAGCCAGACAACGAATTCAGTATCCGGCCCCGGCAGGCCCCTGGCAAGAGTTTTGGAGCCGTCCTGCCCACATTGATTGCTCCAAAGCAGCAGGAATCGGGCAGGAATCAAGCAGCAACCAAAAGGACCGCTGGAACCGGCCCGGAGGACTACCTCCGCCACGGCCACGGGGTGAAGACCCGCTGCAACCGGCGCAGCAGTTCCAGCCTGGCGCGGCGCTGGCGGAACTCGTGCCGGGCCTTCAGACGCCAGTTGAGCTGCGCCCCCCGGTCCAAGCCCCGCAGCGGCTCCGTCTCCGGCGGCAGGGTCAGCCCGCGCTCCTCCAGCATCGCCACCTCCAGCTCCAGGATTCGCGCCCGGGTAGACACCCACTCCAGGCCCTTGCCCTGGGCCGGGTGCCCGTCCCACAGACCGCGCCATTCTTCCACCAGCGGCCAGGCGTCGCCGAAGACATCCTCGTCGTCATCGGCGGATTCGACGGCAACCAGGCCGGGGTAACGGCGCCGCAGCCCGGCGCTCCGGGGAGGGACGCCCGCAGTTGCAACGCCGGAGCCAGCCGTCCCGCTGCTCTTGACCTCCGCCTGGGCCAGCCGCTGCTCCAGCCGCCGCATCCCCTGGGCGTGGGTCTCCCCCAGGGCCTTCATGCCCTCCCGCAACTCCCCCTCCAACCCGGCCACCTGGGTCTTCACCCCCCCGACCTGCTCGACCAGCCCCTCGACGGCCTCCTCCAGTTCGTCCCTGGCCCCGCCGTCCCGGTCCACCAGCATCTTCTCCACCACGTCCCGCACCTGCCGCGACATTCCCTGCTGCACACTGGCGGCCACGGTCCTGGGGTCCAGGCCCAGCACCCGCCCGGCGCCCTTGTACCCCCGGGGTCCGCACCAACTGGCGCAGCAAAGCCGTGAGCCGAAGCTCGTACACGTCCTCGACGGCCTGGGCCGCCGCCTGGTCGAAGGCATCGCCGGGGTCAACGCCGCCTTCACCATCATTGTCCAAGGCGACGCCGTCATCCACCGCATCGCCGGGTGCGGTGTCCCTGCCGGGGCTGACGCCGGGGCCGCCTGCCGTCCTGCTCTCGTCCTGACTCATGCTCATCCCTCCCGGTGCAAAATGCACCTTTCCAATAGGGGCCTTGTCCGCCGGAGCCGAATCCCCACGGGTGCAAAATGCACCTTTGCAACGGGGCCGATGCACCCCTGCCCTGGAACCAGCCCGGGACTGAAAGTGTTTGCCGGAATGGGGCTGAAATGGGCGGATTCCCGCCATTTCAGCCACGAATCCCCTCCCGTCCGGCAATGCGCCCCAAGTCCCGATTCCTGTACACGTCCATAACATCACGGCGGCCCCCCGAAATCCAATGCCTTGAAAGGGGGGGGTGCGCGCACCCCCCCCTTTCAAGGCATTACACCCGGCCCGTCCAGCCGCCAGACTTGGTTGTCGAACATCCGGTTCAAAACCGGCGACAGGAGGCAACCATGTTCCGGCGTTTCATTCCCAAGGCGGGTAAAGCCCGCCGCCTGATGCTCCTGGCGGGGGCTTTCCTGATTTCGGCCCTGGCTGCCGTCCCCACGAGCGGCGTCGCCCTGGCCCAATCCCCGCCCCCCGACAGCGACAACATCACCCTGGTCAACCGAGACCGGCAGATGGTGGAGCGGAAGAAGGAGGGCGATTTCGTGGCCCGCCCCATCTTCAGCCACCAGACCGACGTCCTCTTCTACTCCATCCGCCACCCCGACACCGGCGACTGGCTCACCAGCACCTACCGGGTCAGGGGCGGCGAGAAGCACCTCTCCGAGGGCTGGGAGTACACCTTCGAGTACCCGGCCCTGGACGAGCAGCCCGAACTCCACCCCGAACAGCCCTTCCTGCTGGTGCTGGCCGTCCCGCGAATTGGCGGCGGCGACCACCACGTCTTCCACGCCCTGATTCCCGTCCACCAGCCCAAGGGGTTGTGGGACAAGGTGCTGGGCGCTCTCGACCCGGACCGCTGGGCCAGGGCAGGCGCCAAATGGGTGATCCAGGGAGTCCACGGGACCCTTCTGCGGCGTGGTGCAGAAGATTTCCGCCAGCGACCTCGACGAGTGCCGGGGAGGGTAGGGACGTATGAGCGACATCCTCACCGGAACTCCCCCGGACCTGACCTACCTACCTGCATCCCTTCATTCAGCAGGCCTGGATGGTGGTATGGGCCATCACGTCGGGGGCCCTGGTGGTGATCCTGGGCTGGATGGGGCTGAGCTTCATCGTCCAGGAGCACCTGGGCCGCCACCAGTCGGGCTGGCGGGAGATGGTGCCCCGGCTGGTCCTGGGCCTCACCGCCGCCGCCTCTTCTCTCTGGTGGTGCGCCCTGGTCATCGACGTGGCCCATGCCGTCTCCCAGTTCATCGCCGCCGAGCTGAACGTCACCCCCGGCGCCCTGCTGCGCGCTCCCCTGGAGCCGCTGCTGACCGCCGTCGAGACCGCCAACACCGGGCTGGCGGTGTTCATCGCCTGCTCTACCTGGTCTTCGGTTTCTTCGTCCTCTACCTGCTGGTGCAGATGATCCTGCGCCTGGCGCTTATCGACATCCTGCTCTGTCTGGCGCCCATCGCCTGGGGCTGTGGATTCTGCCCCACACCGCCGGTTGGGGACGCCATTGGCTCAAGTTGTTCATGACGGCGGTGTTCCAGCAGGCAATCCAGCTCATCGCGGTGGCCCTGGCCTTCGCCTTCCTGGAAGACTTCGCCGCCATCGCCGCCTTCGAGCCCTCGGAGGACCTGGTCTGGAAGCTGTTGATGGCCATTGCCTTCATGTACCTGGCGGGACGGGTCCCCTCGATGCTGGGGCATCACGGCACCTTCGACGCCTGGCTGAACACCCTCTACCTTCGGGATGTCCCTGCCCGGCTCAATGGTGCGTTCGGGCCGCGCCCTGGGGATGTTGGCAGGTGGAGCCGCCGGAGGACCGGCGGGCGCGGCTGCCGCGACAGCGGCGACCAGCGTGGCCAGCGCCGCCGCCACCACCGCCGCCGGAGCAGTGAACTCGGCGGCCCAGAACTCCACATCTCCGGGCCAGAGCGGCCCCACACCCAGGAGCCAGGGGCCGTAGCTAGCAACCAGATCGACGACAACCACCGGCGCTGAATGTCTTCACGCCGGAACCTCCCAGGAGGTGGAGCCATGTGCCAGTAGCAGACCGGGAACTGACCCAGACAATGACTCAACAGAAAAACGACCAACAAGGAAGACGACTTTATGGACGACCTGACACAGACGATATCGAACCTGGTGGGCATCCTGCTGGGATTGGTGGGCGTCGTCGGCGTGGGCTACTTCATCTACGGCGCCTACATGTACCTCACCGCCTCGGGAGCGCCCAACAGATGGAGCGGGGCAAGGCGGCCATGATGACCGCCCTCGCCGGAATCGTGCTGGCCCTGGTGGCCTACGGCGTGGTGGAACTGTGATGGACGCCGTGGTGGACTCGCCGGTGGACATCGACGAACTGCCCGACCCGGACAGTTAGAAGGAGGGACGGAATGAGAGAGCATGAAGTTCCCACCCACGTGCAGGCCGAGGACAAGGTGATGCTGTGGTTCACCTTCCCCCAGATCGTGGCGGTGGTGGCGGTGTGCGCCGTGGCCTACGGCGCCTTCCACTACCTGCCCTTCGGGCCGATGGCGGTGCGGCTGGGCATCGCCATCCTGCTGGGCGTCGTGGGCATCGCCCTGATCGTGGGCAAGATCGGAGGCCGGGGGCTGCCGCTGTTGGCCGCCGACCTGCTGAAGTTCAACCTGGGGGCCAGGCGCTACGCCGGGTCCCCCGCCCAACTGGCCCTGAGCGAGCCGCCCCTGCCGGTGGAGTCCAAGCCCGACCCGCTGCGGCTGCTGGCGAAGAAAGCGGCCGGCGGCTTCGCCAAAGGGGTGAGGGCGGCGCGGCGCAAGGGGCGCGCTCCCTTCCGGCCCCATAGTTGGTTCGGCAAGCGGAGGCCCGGGGGCAACCAGGGGGTCAAGGACAACCGGCCCGCCGTCAACGAGACCAGGGAAAAGAAGCCTTGGTACAAGCTCCTGGCCGTCGCCGCAGTGCTGGCCGTCGCCGTGGCCGTGGTTCCGGCCACGGCCCTGGCCAACGACCCCGACGACGATCCGAGCTGGCGGCTGGACGAGATCTACTTCCAGCCGCCGGTGCCGGTGCCGGGACGCCGCATCTTTATCGAGCGATTGGCCATCTCCGGCGACACCGCCGCCGTGACCCTGCGGGCGGCCCACGACCTGGACCTGAAAGTGCGGGTCTTCGGCGGCAGGGCGGGGAGGACCCTCAAAATGAGGGCCAACACCAGCCTGACCGCGGGCCAGTCCAGGAGCTACAACCTGACCCTGAACGGCCCGTCCCCGTCCTTCACCTTCTCCTGGTTGGACGCCCCCGTATCAAGTACGGGGCAGGCTCTGGGCCGGTCCGGGGCGGCGACCCTGAAGCGACCAGATTCCCTACCCCCTGTCCCAGGCCGACGGCGGGCTGTGCGACCTGGAGCTGACCTCCCTGGAATAGACGCCGGGCAGCATCTCCGGCGTCATCGCCTCGGAGTGCATCGCCGACACCAGGCAGGAAATTGACCTGCCAGTGTACGGCGGCCACTTCAGCCAGTCGGTGCCCGCCCTGCTGGACGCCAGCGTCACCGGCATCACGGGAAGGGTCAACGTGTCCGCCGGAAACCACCGGGCCAGCGCGTCCTTCGTCGCGGGTGGGGAGAGCCGTTTCCGGCTGCCCGTGCCCAACGCGAAAGTGACCCACAATCTGGAAATCACGGCTGACCTTACGGCGACGCTGAACCTGCCGCTGCCGCCGATGCTCCAGACCACCCACCACCCGGCCCGTACTGACGTGTACACCCGCAGGGTGACCTGCCGTTGCGGCGAGAGCTCGACGACCAGGACGGTGCGGATCTACGTGTACCACCGGGAGCACGTGCGGGCCGTCGAGACCCAGCGCGCCCCGGTCACCCGCACCAGGCCGGAAGCGGTGTCTCTGGCTCAGGCCCTGGGCTTGGGAGCCGACGATCCCTACCGGGCGTTGCACGTTCCCCCGCCCACGCCGCCACCACCAACGGCGGAGCAGGAACCGGTGGGCGATTCCAGCTGGTGGAGCTGGCCGTGGTAGGGCGCATGGCAACCACCCTGCTCACCGCCGGTGCGGCGCTGGCCTCCGTGGCCGCCGCCGCGCCGGACGAAAAGGCCCGGATGCTGGCCGCCTTCGACGCAGTGCTGACGGGCATGGCCTACGCCGGAGTGGGCCTCTGTTTCTTCGCCATTGTCTGGGCAGGGTTCGTCCTGATGGCGGAGGGAGCCGAGGGCGAGGGAAGGGGGAGAACCAGGAACGCCGTAATCATGGCCGTGGTCGGGCTGGTGGTGGTCCTGCTGGCCAAGGCGATCGCATTGCTCATCAGCAGCAGGCTCGGACCAATCCTGCCCATCCCATAGAACCAGAAAGGAGATTCAACGATGAAAGCAACGCTACCCAACATCAGGAAACTTGCCGGGCGCGGCAGGACGAAAAAATCTGCCGGCTCCGAAGACAAACAACACGGCCACATCGGACAGGTCGAAGGGGCGGCGGAACCCAAGCCGCCGCCCCTTCGACCTGTCCCTGTTCTTCATGCTGTCCCACTTGGAAGACGACGGGCCGGTTCGCCTGGACGGGGTGAAGCTGGCGGTGTGCGAGATGATGGGGCGGAGCTGGACGAACCCAAGCTGGGGCCTTCGCCGGTTCCCTGAACGCCCTGGACTTCCTGGTGCGCCAACACCAGTCGGTTTTGGCAACTCTGCGGGAGAACCTGGCCGAAGCCCAGCCCGGCGACCTTCCCCAACAAACGAAGGAGGCTGCCGAGTCCCTGGGCAGGCTGCTGACCGGACTGGAATCCCGTGAGGGCATCCTGGACCGGCGCTTCTACGCCGTGTGCGAACACAACCGGATGGACGAGTTTCGGGGCCTGCTGGCCCGGGGCGGCCTGGGCGTTTTCCCCCTGAAGGGCGAACCGCTGCGCCTCCTGCTGCTGGCCTCGGCCCTGGACGGCTCGCCGCAGGAAAGGGACGAAGACACCGAGCCGGAGGTCGAGATCAACCGCCGCGACATCCGCATCGACGGACACCTGGCCCGCTCGCTGCACCTGGGCAAGTGGCCCCGCTCGTTGGCCCCCGTATTCCTGCAAGGGCTGATGGCCGCCGGAGCGCCCATGGACCTGTCGGTGCATTTGGGCACGATACCGGCGGAGCAGGCGGCCCGCACCCTGGAGTGGCAGAAGGTCAGGTTCGAGTCGGCCCAGTCGCTGTCCCTGAACCGGGGCCGCAGCCTGTCGCCGGAGGCGGAGATCGCCCTGGAGGACGTGTCCTGGCTCAGGGACTAGGTGCAGCGGGGCCGGGAGAGGCTGTTCCACGCCTCCCTCTCCGTCACCCTCCACGCCGACGACCAGGACACCCTGGCCTTCCGGCAACGGGAGGGATTGCTGTCCACGCTACCCCTGGGCCTGAACGCCCTGGCGGTGTGGCGGACTTTGGACACTTCCAGCCTGGCGAGGCTGTTCCCCTTCTCGCCGCCGGACCTGGACACCAGGAGCGGCACCCTCTACGGCATCGACCTGCGCCTGCGCTCCCATCGTCTATGACCCCTTCGACGGGACTCACCTGAACGCCAACACCGCCGTCCTGGCCCGCTCCGGTTCGGGCAAGTCCTTCGCCACCAAGTTGGGCGTGCTGCGCGGAGTGTGTAGGGGCGTCAGGGCCTACGTGATAGACCCCGAGGGAGAGTACGCCGACATGGCCTGCGCCGCCGGTGGGCGGGTGCTCTCCCCGGGAATTGCGGGGCAGGGCCTGAACCCCTTCGTCATCGACCGGGGCGATTCTGAGGAACTGCTGCAGCGCATCGGCAGCCTGAGAAGGCTCATCGAGGTGATGGTGGGGGAAAGGCTCAGCGCCGAGCGCCGGTCGTCTCTGGACCACGCTCTCGCGGGCTACTACTCCGAGCACCGGGAGCGCACCGGCTTCCGCGATTTCTACAAGTTCCTGGAACAGAACAGCGGCGGCGACATCGCCCATCTGCTGCGGCCCTTCGCCACCGGCAGCCTGCGGGACCTGCTTTCCGACGAGGGCGACGACCTGCTGACCCACGAGGCCCTAGTCACCGTGTTCGACCTGCACCTGCTGGAGCCGGAGCTCAGGCCCGCCGCCGCGATGGTCTGCACCGAGACGGTGTGGGCCGCCGCCGCCCAGGACCCCCGGCCAAGGCTACTGGTGGTGGACGAGGTATGGAGCATCATGCAGCACCCCGAGGGCGCAGCTTTCATGGTCTCCATGTCCAAGCGCGCCCGCAAGCACCGCCTGGGGTTGCAGTTCATCACCCAGGACGTGCAGGACCTGCTCTCCGAGGACTCGTCGCGCGCCATCACCGGCCACAGCGGGAGGGCGCTGCTCCAGAACGCCGCCTTCAAGCTGCTGCTCCAGCAGGACGCGGCGGCGATAAGCACCGTGGGCGAAGCCTTCGACCTGCCGGTGGAACTGCAACGCTGGCTTTTGTCCTGCCCGCGCGGCGACGGGCTGTTGCTGGCCCGGGGCAACCGCTTCCCCGTCCGCATCGAGGCCACCCCCGAGGAGACCGAGGTCATCGAGTGGCGGCCCGGACCCCGGCACTGAACCGCAAGACGGAATCCAATAGAGCGAGGCAACGAGTATGAATATCAACGTGAGGCATATCCTCTTCGGCGAGAAGCAGGCCAAGAAGCCGCCGACGCTGGTGGCGGTGACCCCCCACCGCACCGGAGAGCGCACCCTGCTGGGGGTGGAGAACCTGCTCCAGTCCGTCGCCGTCCCCGAACCCTTCTCCCTGGAGCTGGCCGGGGATATGGACGGCGTGACCCTGCTGGCCCGCTGCCAGGACGACCGGGTGGTCAAGCAGCAACTGGCCGCCCACTACCCCCAGGCCCGCGTCCGCGAGGTGGCCCCCGAGGACGACCCCATGCGCCGCAGGCAGGGGGAACCTGCCTGGGAGCTGACCCTGCGGGTTGACGGTCCCGAATACGTGCCCCTGCGCACCTTCCGGGACGACGACCTGCTGGATCCCGGCTCCGACCTCCTGCTGGCCGTCATCGGCTCCCTGTCCGCCCTGCGCCCCGGCGAGCGGGTCCTGGCCCGCCTGCTGCTGCGCTCCCTGGGCCCCGAGTGGTCCCAGGCCCACCAGCAGAAGGCTTTCAAGAACCCCGGCCAGCAGCGGCCCGATCCCTCCTACACCTACCAGACCAAGCCCCTCCAGGTGGACGGGGTGACCATGGCCGTGCTGGGCGTGGGGGCGCTGGCCGCCGTCAAGGGCTACCTGTGGGTCCAGGACGGGGAGATTCTCAAGGCGTCCCTGCTGGGCGCGGGCAGCGTGTTGGGCCTGGTGGTGACCGGCTGGGGGTGGTGGTGCTAGAAGAAGTCCCGCAACCGGGTCTACGACCCGTTGCTGATCCGGGAGAAGGTCTCCCGCATCGCCTTCGACGCCGAGTTGCAGATCACCGCCTTCCTGCCCGCCGAGGCCGGAACGGAGCGGGCTGCGACCTGCTGGAAAGCGTGGCCGCCGCCTACCGCCACTACGACCACCCCGCCGGGGCGCGGTTCAGGTCGGGCAAGCTCCGCCCCCTGTTCCCGGCGGCCACCCTGCACCCCGCCGGGCCGGGGCTGCTGGGCAAGCGCAGCGTCCTGGGAGTGCGCGAGGTCGCCGCCCTGTGGCACCCGCCGGGCGAGGGGGATGAGACGGCCCCAGGTGGAGCGTTCCGGCTCCAGGGCGCTGGCGCCCCAGGCCCGCAGCGTCCGCACCGGCGCGCCGGTGGGCGACGCCACCGGCGGCGTGCCCCGCGAGGTCAACTTCTCCGACGACCTGCTCAAGCGCCACCACCTCTATGTGGGCACCCGCATGGGCAAGTCCACCCTGATGCACCACGTGGTGGCCCACAAGCTCAGGGAGAAGGCGGCGGGACGGGACGGCGACGCCATCATCGTGGTGGACCCCCACGCCGACCTGGTGGCGGGGCTGCTGGAGCAGGCGCCCGAGTCCCTGGTGGACAAGGTGCGGCTCATCGACCTGGCCGACGACCAGGGCGCCCCCGCCGTCAACCTGCTGGACACCCGCATCTTCGCCGACCGCGACCGCACCGCCGACTCGGTGGTGCGGGTGGCGCGGGGGCTGTGGGACCAGTGGGGTCCCCGGATGCAGTCCATCCTGGAACACACCGTCAAGACCCTCCACGAGGCCAACGAGAGTCAGGACGCCGCCGAGCAGTACACCATCCTGGACGGGCTGAAGCTCCTCTCCGACGGCAAGTTCCGGGCCGAGGTATTGGGCAGGGTCTCCGACCCCTACCTCATGGACTGGTGGGTGCGGGACTTCGACGGCTGGCACCGCCAGTACCGCTCCGAGGCCATCGCCCCGGTGCAGACCCGCCTGGCCTACTACGCCTCCTCCAAGAAGGCGCGGGCCATCCTGGACAGTCCCGCTCCACCATCGACCTGCGGGAGACCATCCTGGAGGGCGGGGTGCTGCTGGTGTCCACCGCCCAGGGAACGGCGGGCCGGGACGTGGCCGCCCTGGTGGGGGCGTCCCTGCTCAACCTGGTGGACTCGGTGATTAGGGAGCAGGAGAGCCTGCCCCTGCACCGGCGTCGCGGGGCGCTGGTCGTCGTCGACGAGATGCAGTCCATGCCCGGCGTCGATTACGAGTCCATGCTCAGCGAGCTTGGGAAGTACGGCGCTTCCTTCATCCTGGCGACGCAGAGCCTGGCCAAGCTGGACGACCTCTCCCGCACCATGCAGGACACCATCCTGGCCAACGTGGGCTGCCTGGCCGTGTTCCAGGTGTCGGGCAGCGACGCCCGCCGCCTGGTGTGGGAGCTGGGCAAGGACCGCGTGTCCGAGGACGACATCACGTCCTTGCCCGTCCATCACTGCTACGTGCGGGCCACCGTGGGCGCCGACCGCCTGCCCGCCTACTCCATGATGGTCAGGAAGCCGGAGCCGGGCGACGCCCACCTGGCCGCCCGCATCCGGGCGGAAGCACGGGACTACACCACCAGGGCCGGGGAGATCGCCACGGGGAACGCCGAGGGGGAGCAGAAGATCAGCGACTACCGCAGGCTGCTGGCGGAAAGGCAGAACGGCAGCAACCCCGCGCCGCAACAACCGGAGCAGGACCCCGGTCCGGGGCGCAACAGGCAGCGCAGCAGGCGCAACCCGGCGGGTGAAGACGGCGAAGAGCCCGCCGCCGGCGGGGAGGTGGAGGAATGACCTTGACCCATTGCGAGACCGGTTTGCTGCGACGGTCGGCGGAGACGCCCTTCGCCGACCGGCTGGACCTGGCGGCCCTTTCCGGCTGGTCCCGGGGCGCGGTGTACGCCGGTATGGACAGGCTCACGGAACGGGGGATGGCCGGCGCCATCCCCCACGCTACGCCTCTGTTGCCGCCCACCCGCCGGTACTACCTCACCGCCCACGGGCTGCGCTGGCTGGCGGAAGACGAGGCAACCAGCCTGGACGAACTGCTGCGCCGCCGTCCGGTGTCGGGCCAATGGCAGCGGGTGTTGCTGGGGCGGCTGGATGCCCTGGCGGTCATTTACCGCCTGGCCGCCGCCATCTCCAACGTGGCCTTCCCCATCGGATTTCGCTGGTTCCGGGCCGCGCCGCTGGACGCCGGAATCGCCCTGCCCGACGGGCGCACCGTGGCCGTGGTGCGGCAGGGCCTCACCGCCGACCGCACCGGCTTTGCCAAGCGGCTGTGGCGGCTCAGGGAGGGGCCGCTGCCCGGCGGCATCCTGATTCTGGCCCCCGACGAGGTGCGGCTGCGCCAGGCCCGCCGGATGCTGGCCAGTGCGAGATTCCCCGTCTTCCTGGCCCTGGAAGGGGACGCCGCCCTGGCCGGCCTGGATTCCCCGGTGTGGCGTCCCACTTCCGTCGCCGCCTCCCTGGACCTGCGCTACGTCCTGTCCCATCTGGACCAGAGCGGCGGGCTGCCGGTGGAGGCGAAGCCGTCGCGGGCAGCCCTGCCCGCCAACATCGACCTGGACGGCCCGGCGTCCGATCACCTGCTGGCCGCCCTGCTCGGTCCCGCCGATAAGCGCGCCCTGGACCTGCTCGCCGACTGGCCCTGGGCGTCCAGGCGGGACCTGGCGGGGCTGATGGCAGTGTCCACGCGGCGGGTGTCCCAGTTGGTGGTGAGGCTGGAGGAGTTCGACCTGGTGAGCCATTCCGATGGGCGGGGATCGCGGCGGCTGGCCCTCAGCGACCGGGGGCTGGGGCTGCTGGCCCGCCGGGACCGCACATCCGTTGGCACGGCGCGGCGGCGGTGGGGCGTTGCGCCCATCGACCCGCTTGCGCCCTTGACCTGGCGCAACGTCTCCGGCTCCCGCAGCCGCCAGTTGCTGCGCAACGTCGAGCACACCGGCGCGGTCCATTGGTTCCTCGTCGCCCTGGCGGCACAGGCCCGCGCTGCGGGCTGGGAGATTGTCCAGCTCGACCCGCCCCGGCGGGCCTCCCGCTACTTCCGCCACGACGGGCGGCTGCACTCGGCGCTGCCCGACGCCTTCGGCGTCCTGCGCCGGGGCCAGGACGCTTTTCCCTTCTTCCTGGAGTGGGAGCGCCGGGCGGTGCGCCCGGTCACCATGGCGGCGCGGCTGGCCCCCTACCTGCGTTACTACTCCTCCAACCGCCCCCTCGACCACGGGGCGATGCCCATAGTCCTGGTGGTCTTCGAGGACGACCTGGCCGCCACCCACTTCCTGCGGGTGGCGCGGGAGGAGATGGAGCGGACCGGAGTGGAGGTTCCCTTGTGGGTGTCCCATAAGGCTGCCCTGGAACGGCTGGGGCCGTTGGGACGGGCCTGGCAGACCACCGACGAATGGGAGTTGACCTACGCCTTTCTGGTGCAGTAATTATCAGTTTCCGGGCGCGAGACGAGGGGTTAGGCGAATGCCATGGGAACTATATACTGTTTTACCCAAGAGCGAGTTGTGCGAGGAATGCTCCCCAGAGGACTGCTGCCACCAATGTAATAAGAGTGCCAACCGCTCCCCAGAATATCAACAACCACATTCTCTTGGTTGCAATTGCATCGTTGCCTGTTCTGATCGGGTATATGATCTGTCCGCCTAGCCACTGCCCAGCCAAGCCGCCGAGTCCCAGTGCGGGTGCTAACATGCAGATAACCGAGGCCCAAGCCACAATGTCGAGTTCAAATAGCCTGAATTCCTGAGTAATGTCGAAGATTTTCCCAACGAAGTACATCCAGAATGCTACCCCTCCTGCGATTCCCGCCATTGTGCCGAGGACGCGGCACTCGCGTAGGCGGTCTTCATCGGATGTCCCCATCCTATTCCCTCCAAATCCTGCAAACAACTGAGGCAGGAACCCAAATTCCTGCCTCTATCGCATCATGGTAGAAAGAGTACCGGGAGGCTGACCGCCCATACTCGCCCGGCCTTGCGCTCTCTGGCCTCCCGGGCCGCCTTTCGGTTGCGCCCCCCGCCGTTTCCTGGCGCGTGTCATGCCGTCTACTCCTCAGTAGCCCCGCGGTCCAACCCCCGGTGCTCCCGCACGTTCCACGCCTTCCACTCCAGGTTGGGATGGGTTTGAATGCGCTGCTGCAAGTCCGCATCGTCGGTCAGGATTGTCGCGTCGATTTCCCCGCCATCGAGCAGCAGGTCCAGGAAAGCCAGTTCCGCCGCGCTCAAGGGCAGCAGCGCGGCCAGGGCCTCCCGGCATTCTTCCACCAGCATATCCCCATACGTGGTTGCATCGACGCTCTGGACAGTGCCGGTACGGAGGGCCGGAAGCAGTTGACTCGACAACTCGGCCTCGTCGAAGGCCACGTCATGGACGGACACGGTTCGCCAGTCCCTCCGGTTCATCGCCCCGTAGACCACGAAAGCGATCCTGAGCCGCTCCAGGTCCAGCTCGTCGAGAGAGAGGACCAGCCTGCTGTCGAACAGGTCCCTGGCCTTGCGGCGGGCCAATAGCGCCGCAAGCTTTCCCGCCGCCAGCTCGTGGATGTCCAACACCGGTATTCCTCGGGCCTGCCAAGCTCCCACGGAATAGGAATCAATTGGGGCCACGGGCCACAGGGGTACGCGGTACATGTAGTTCAGGTCCACCTCGATCCCACCTCTCTGACCTGACGCCGCCGCGTAACGCAACGACCACTTGCCCCCAGCGTGTTCACCAGGAAACCGGCGGACCTCGAAGTCCTCCCGCCGGAAGACGGCCCGCATCGCTTCCTCGATTCGCGGGCGCTCCTCCAGCATGGCCTCCCTGTTTACAGCCCCCACGTAATTCAGGTCGATGTCCACCGACAATCTGGGTACGTCGAACAGGAAGAGGTTCAACGCCGTCCCGCCCTTGAGGGCCAGCTTCCCGCGCAGGAAGGGGTGGCTGCCGAAGGCATTCAGCAATCCCAGCAAGTGGGCGACCTTCTCCAGCACATCTGGCCGGAACCCCGTCGCCTCGGCTTCCGCGCCAAGCCTTTCCGGAGATATTCTCATATCACTTCCGCCCAGGACCGCTCGGCCACTTCCATTGGCACCACCAGGTTCCAGTCGGCCACCAGGCTGCCGGGGCCGCGCCGGGGTCGTTCCAGGTAGTGGGGCTGCTGCGGACGCCTATCCCGAAGCGCCTTCAGATGGCGCTCCTCAACCATCAGGTCCTCGCGGTGCTGGTCCAGGAAGAAACCCACCTTGGAGGCCGTGGTGGAGTTGTCCAGCAGCAGCGCGTACTCCACCACCCGGTCCAGGTCGAAGAACTCCACCGACTCCAGGGAGCGCCAGACCTCCTCCCATCCCCCGGACTGCTGCGGGCGGTCCAGAACGTCCACCAGGGTGCGCTCAAGACTGGCAACCCGGACGGACACCCCCGACCGCTCCCGGGTCAGCACCTCGAAATGTTCCTTTCTCAAGCGGCGAAGGGCCTCCGGGAACCTGGTCCCCCGGAAGACGTGGGAACGGAACGCCAGCTTCTCCAAGGGGCGGGACGCCGAGTAGGTGACCTGCTGCCACATCGAGTAGGCCCGGCCGTGGAACTCCAGGGCCGTGTGGTGGGACAGCACGGAATCCCGGGTCAGCTTGGCGGCGACCAGGTGGGGGTCCACCGGATAGGTGTCGGAGTCGGCCCCCGGCGGGATGACGGCGAACAACCCCCGCCGCACCCGGAGCAACCGTCCCGCCCTGGTGTGATAGGCCAGGAGGGACTCCTGGGTTCTGGCTCCCGTATCGCCGTTGGAACGGAGATGGGCGGCCAGTTCCTCCCCGGTAAACACCGGATGGCGGCGGAAGAAGGCTTCGTGCTTGACTGTCGGCATGGTTGACTATCTTACGGTTAATCCAGGAATATGCTATGGGTAGCGCGGGAACGTGTCATTCGAGTGGATCACCAACTTGATAATTGGACGAGTTACCCACAATCAACCTACGTGTTCGCCGTCAATTTGTCAAGCAAACAACTGTGCTATCGCCTGATGTTAGGACAGCCTGTCCGAAGCCGCAGTCGTTGCCGAGTTGTCAATTCTTGGTTGAATACAGGGAAGTGATAGCGGCAGCGGATTCGTCCAGACCAGGAAAGAGAGTTTCACGAGTGATGTTGAGACGCTCCAAATCCCCGACAAGACTAGGCTTTTGCTTCCGAGGTATAGTCAATTCATAGTGAGCGTATACTGGTATCTTATCGTTCCACCCCAGAACCTCGTCGCGCTCGAATCGTTCGTGGAACGCGGAGACGAGAAAGGCGCCGGATTGAGCTCTGATCCTCTCGGCTGACTGTTGAGGTTCCACAACGAAGACCTTGAAAAAGTCTCGGATGTTGATACGGTTGGCAAAATAGGGCTTTTCGGACTGAATCAGTTGGCAAAGGCGGTCCATAGCTTCTGGGTAGTGCAACCAGGAATTGGGATAGCCTGGAGGGACCACTCCCTTACCTAGTAGGAAATCCTGTTCATTTCGCTTCAGCTTCGCAAAGTTGGCCACTACACTGACGGCATCACTGGTGAAAGGCTTAACCAACAAGGGCGGCACCGCAATGACATGCAAGCGACCATCCTTCCTTTCGAAAGCCTTATCCTCACACGCGAAGAACAATGCAACCAGCGGATTCTTGGTCACGTCAAGGAATCGCGTTTTAAGAAAGTGGTGTTGAGCCAAGACCCATTGGGCCAGTGTTGAGGTCATCCCGCTGAATTCCTGTGGCCTTCTTGACATCAGGTCCCGCAACATCTCACTCTCGTATCCAGCGCCTTCAACCCTTTTCACGGAAGGCCGCATCTCCCAGCCACACTTTGGCTCACCCCGAAAGTAGAGTGCTGCTCCTTTATGGATTCCCTGAGTATTCCGAATCATATCCAGGAGAGTCCCGATATTTTCTACAAGCGTCCCGGAGAGTTCCACTTGCTCCTGCGATTGGTTGCTTTCCTCCTTTGGATAAAGATTCGCCTTCCAAGGTTTAGCTCCGTTCACGTTCAACCCCGTGAGTATGGCTGTGCCGAGGTTGGCACGGTCAAGGGTGGCGTGCTCAATCGAGGCATTCGTAAGGTCGGTAAGACTGAGGTTCGCCTCGCTGAAATTGGCGAAGTTTAGGTATGCCTTACACAGCTTTGCGTTTTCTAGGTTGGCATCGGTTAGGTCGGCGTGATCCAGGTTAGACCCGCTCAGGTCGGCTCTGCTGAGATTCGCGTACTTGAGGTCCGCTCGGCTAAGGTTGCCACCCGCAAGGGGAATACGGTCCCCGCTCTCTAGTCTGTACGACTTTTGGAACTCCTCGTAAAGGTCCGCTCCGCACAGGTCCGGCGTAAATCCATCTTCCTTTCTACGCCTGTTCCAATTTTCGATCCCTTCAAGAAGCCACTGGATGTGTTCACTGTTCGCCATACTTCTTCGTTCAACTCCTCCGGTCCACAAAGGATACACGAACGCCTCTATCACTCCAACACCATCGGCGCCTGGAGCCTGACGAACTCCTCCGGCACCCCGAAGTAGTAGGCCACTTCCAATGAGCAGGTGAAGCCCTCCCCTATCGCCTCCCGGTCGTCGGTGAGCAGGGTGTGGGCGAAGTCATGGGCCTCCCGCTCGTACTTGTAACCCAGCATGGTCTTCTTGTAAATCCACAGGTGGTTGCCCGGGTGCATCATCTTGTGCCCCAGGGAGTGGGCGATGTACCAGCGGCTCTCCTCCGGCCCCAGCCGGTCGGCGATGCAGATGTACCCGGCGACCTCCAGTTCCTTCTGCTTCACCAGCGGCAACCGCTTCACCTGGTAGCCCATTATGTTGGCTAACGCTTCCGCGTCCACCAGGCCGGTCAGCCCCAGCCTGCGCCGCAGGGCCGCGCCTCTTCGTTGTGCCCGGTTCATTCCCCGGCCTCCGTCCTGCGCCGCCGCTCCTGGCGGACGAAGTTGATGAAGTTCTGGATGGTCTCGATGTCCTCTAGGGGCAGGCCCTCGACGGCATCGTGGAAGGAGACGCTGGCCTCCTTGAGCAACTCGGCCTCCAGCACGTCCCGGCCCAGAATCCAGGCGGTGCTGACTTCACAACGGAAGGCCAGCTCCTCCAGGTGTTCATGCTTCGGCTTGACCCGTCCCGCCTCCCAGGACCAGACGGTCTGGGAGCTGACTCCCACCTGCTTGGCAAGCTGGGCCTGGGTCAAACCCAGCTTGTTGCGGGCTTCCTTGATCCGGTCCCCGATGTTCTTCCACTGGTACTCCCTGGTTTCGGGCATGAGGGTCGTCCCTCCCGGCGCTGGTCTGGCATAGGCTGGTTCCACGGCCCAATAATAGTACATTAGTTCCCTTTTCTATTGACAGTCCCGATTGCCGCTGCCTACAATCATTCTAATCGTGGCCTAACTGCGATTAGATTACACCGGGACCGGCAACCGCGCAATGACACGCCGACAGCGCACCGTGGTAAGGCTCAAGCCCCAGGCCCTCTGGCACCGGCTGGCCCTGCTGCACCGCTCCCAGAACTGGCTGGCCGACGAGCTCGGCATCAGCCGCAGCCACCTGTCCAGGCTGGTCAACTGGGAACGCGCCGCGTCGGGCAGCCTCCGCCGCCGGATGCAGCGGGTCCTGGGCGTGGAGGATTTCCATGAATTGTTCTTCATCGAGCACCCTGGAGACCGGGAGTAGCCTTTCCCCTGTTCTCCACCGGGGCGGGCCGCAACTCCTCATCGCGGGAAGACCATTCCTCTACGGCTCCTGCGTCCTGCCCGAGGATTTCGCGCAGCGCCTGGTCTGCCTGAGGCGGGCCACCCATCTGACCCGGAACGGCTTTGCCGACGCTTTGGGCGCGGACCGCAAGCAGGCGCAGCGCTGGAGCGAGCGCACCGAACCCTGCGGCGGGGCCATGCTTTCCATCGTCCGCCTGGCCGGCGTGGTGCCCGGCGGCCTGGACCTGATCATGGGCAACGGCTTCCTGGTGTCCCTGTGGAGGCCGTAGGTCTATGCCCCGCCAGAAGACCCGCCACCGCCGGGGGTTCTACGAGTTCCCCGACGACTTCCCGGAGTGCCTGCGGCGGCTGAAGGAGGCCAGCGAGCTGTCCTGGAGCGAGCTAGCCCGCCGCCTGGGGACCAGCCCGCTGACCATCCGGCGGTGGCTGGCTGGCGTCCAACCCACCTCCCACTACCTGCTGGCCCTCCAGGACCTGGCCGAGGAGCTGGGTCTGGCCCACCTGCTGCCCAGGGCCAGGGCGCTGCACCGGGAGTAGTCAGGCCGGGAGAGGCCCCGCCCCACACTGTCATTCTCCATCCCCTTCCTGCCATCCCCTCCGTTCCTGTCGCCGCCGCCGTCGTGGTACGGCTCTCCCCCCATGCCCGGCGGGTTTCCTTCTGGCCGGCATTCCATGGTTCACGGGTGAACCACCCTATAAGCGGTTCCACCCTGCGCTTCGGGCGTCCACACTGGTTTGGAACGGGAGTTCTATGATGAAGGACCCCCGCCAATACTTCTCGGAGCGGCGTTTTGGCAGGAACCGGGAACCAGCGCAAACCGAAGAATCCCAGGTACGCCGGGCCGGAACCGCGCATCGGCCGGATCGAATGCCGTCCGGCTCCCGACGCCGAGGACCGGCTGCGCCGCCTCTTCACCCTGCTGGCCAGCCACCTCGCGGGTGAAGGCGCAACGGAGACTGAACAGGCCGCACCCCTCAGCGTTCCGGCTGACGACGATCCCGTCTCCCTTTGACTCCGCCCCGCCCTTCCGGTATCATCACCGCAACAGGTTGGCCCGGCGGTGCTGCAAACACCCCGGGCCATGGCGCCACCTGATAGGACAGGTGATGCGGTGGTATTGTACTACTTGCAGACCCGCTCCCGGCAGGAGGCGGGTCTCTTTTATTTTCAGCCGGTGGAACCCATAGGAGGCGACCATGCCAGGAACGAAAGTGCAACGCCAGAAGACCACCGGAAACCGGGCGGCTATCTACGCCCGAGTTTCCGACAAGAGCCAGGACGCGGAGGACAAGACCTCCATCTCCGAGCAGACCAGCGAAATGGAAGCCTACTGCGAACGCCGGGGGCTGACCGTGACCGCCCGCTACCAGGAGGTGGGACAGGGCTGGTCCAAGAAGCGCCCCGAGTTCCAGCGGATGCTGGCCGACGCCAGGCGGGATCGCTTCGACACCATCGTCTGCTGGAAGTCCGACCGCCTCAGCCGGGGCATGTACCCCGCCGCCGCCCTGATGGAGGTCGTCGAGGCCTGCCACATCAACCTGGAAGCGGTGATGGACTCCATCGACATGAAGACCTTCGGCCTGATGGCCGCCATCGGCAAGATCGAGCTGGACAACTTCCGGGAGCGGGCTTCGATGGGCAAGCGGGGCGCCGCCAAGCAGGGACGCATCCCGGTCAGCAACGTCCCCTACGGCTACCGCGTCGGGGAGAACAGCAGGCCGGAGATAGTGGAAGAGGAGGCGCCGAGGTGGTGCGCCGCATCTACCGCTGGTGCGTCCACGAGGGCCTGGGAGCCATGGTCATTCGCCATCGGCTGACGGCCGAGGACGCTCCCCTGGGCCGGGACGGCAAGCGCTGGTGGGAGGCCAGATTCACCGCATCCTCACCAACGAGACTTACAAAGGCACCTGGTGGTATGGAAAGGCCCGCTACGTCTCCACCGAGGACGGCATCAAGGTCTACGACCAGGCCCCGGACACCTGGATCGGCGTACCCTTCCCGGCCATCATCGACGAGGAAACCTGGGACCGGTGCCAGGAGATGCGGACGAAGCGCAAGACCTATTCGGGGCGCAACACCAAGATATTCTACCTGTTGCAGCACCTGGTCCGCTGCACCGAGTGCGGGATGCTCATGGGGTGCATGGCCACCAGGAAGCGGACCGTCAAGCACGGCGACAAGACCTACAAATACGAGATGGAAGTACCCCGCCGCTACTACAAGTGCTACGGCGGGCAGCACTTCCAAACCGCCTGCCGGGAGCACACGATGATCCGGGCGGAGCGGCTGGAAGGGTTGGTCTGGGGAGAGGTCAAGAAGGCGCTGGAGGACCCGGCCGTCATCGTGGCCGGTATCGAGTCCCTGAGTGAGAAGGGAGAGGGCGGGCTGAGCGAGGAGACCGCCAGGGCGGAGCGGGAGCTGGAAAAGGTGCAGTTGGAGGAGGACCGGGCCATCCGGCTGTTCGTTTCGGGGAAGATAACCGAGGCCCAGCTGGACCACCAGCGCAAGTTCATCACCGAGCGGCTGGAGAGCCTGCGGGAGAAGCTCAACGACTACCGGGCCAGGGAGTCAGCCCAGGTGGAGCAGCGGATGCTGGCGAAGCGGGTGTTGGAGTGGGCGGAGCGGATGGGCGACGGTTTGGACGACCTCCTGCCCGATGACAAGCGGCAGGAGGTGCTGCGGCTGCTACTGGACGAAGTTACCATCGACCGGGAGAACAACGTGAATCTCACGCTGGCAATCCCGACGGAAGATTTGGTGCCGATTGAACCACCGGTATCAGATTTTCTGAGTAAAATTCGTCCACGGACTCAATGATGGCCTTCATCAGCTTGCCGGTGGGGGAGTCGTCGGCGTGCTCGGTGATGGAGACCACGCGGATGCCCTTGCGCCGCAGCATGGACTTGAAGGCGACGGCGTGTTCCCGCTTGCGGGTGAACCGGGAGAACTTCCAGACCAATATCACCTGGAAGGGCGCGGTGGTCTTACCGCCCTCGTAGATCATGTTGCGGAACTGGGGCCGGTCGGCGATGCGGCCGCTCTCGGCCTCGTCCACGTCCTGGCGGTCGCTGGAAACCCGGGCGTAGAGGGCCGCCGGGGTGAGGGGTTGGTATTGCTGCTTCATCACGATGTCCTCCTTGCGTTTCCTCGGCTTGGGATGGGTTGCTTTACTCGCCGGTGGAACCGGCGATGGGTGTCACCTGTAGGCGGAAGCCCAGGGACCGGAGCACCCGGAGCACGGTGTTGAACTCGGGGCTCGCCCCGGCCCGCATGGACTTGTAGAGGCTCTTCTCGCCCAGGCCGGTCTCCCGGGCCACTCGCCGCATCCGGTGGGCGCGGGTCATTTCTCCCATAATGCCCATTATCCGTTCCAGGTCGCCCGCTTCCAAAGCGGCGTTGAGGGCAGCCGTCATTTCGTCCGTTGTGGCTGGGTGCTCTGCCCGGGTTCCAGTGTTGCCCATCGCCGTTCTCCCGCTGTCGTAAGTTTGACCCATACCCACTATGTTATCCCATCGGATACCTAGTACGCAAGGGGGAAATGTCATTCGGAGCCGCCGGTTTCGGAAATCGCACTTTACCAATCCGGAATGAATGGGGCAGACGGGGCCGGGAGTCCACCAGCGACACCTTCACGACTGCCATTGGGCCCGGACGAGGTGGTCAATTCCGCCAGCAACAACGGCATGAGTGAAATGGCCGAGGACAGGGCGCACCTCGCCCCCGTGGTGAATGAGCGTGTCATCATGGGTCAAACCCGGCGCGTCGACAATTCCATCTCGTTCGCTGGGGCGTCCAGCCAGATGCCGGACCCTAACCCCTACAGATCTCATCCCACCACAAAATCACCCATCCGGGGCCTGCCGAGGCCGGTTTTGATCTATACCCGTGTACAGCAATTCCCCCTATTTCCCTTTTGGGAACTTTTCGGCCCTTTTTGAACTCAAAACATATGGAAGCAACCGGGGCGAATCTCGCATCTTGCAAGCGATTTCGGGTAAGGACCGGTTCCGGAAAATCCGGGCCGATTTCCCTTTTGGGAAGTGCATGCCCAGCGGCGCTGGCCCTCACGATTGCCAGAACCGCCAACGGGGGCCACGCTGGTTTTGCGCCACCTTCAACTCGTTAACAAGTCCGGCATTGCGCTGCCGCTCCAGGTCAAGCTGCCCCTGCAACAGCTCCACCTGCGCCTCCAGGCCGCGAATACGCTCCCTGGCCGCCGCCAGCGCGGGATCAGCGGCCTCGCCGTTCACCGGCGGGTCGTCGTCCAGTATCACGTACACCCGGTGCCGCCGGCCGCGTGGCTCTCTCTTTACCGGCACCTCCCCGGCGGCGATGCGCCGGTTCAGCGTGGACAGGGAGAGCCTCAGCTCCCGGCAGGCTTCCGCCTTGGTCAGCAGTCTCATGTCCTCATCTCCCACTGTGTCGTTACGTCTCATTTACGGGTCATTCCTGATGTGTCATACGTGCCAGCGGCTTTGGCGTTGTCGTGGGCGGGGCCGGTGTCTCTCCCTCGAAAGCTCTGGTTTCTGCAACAAATGGCAATCAAATGGACTTTTGGGGTCAGACAGGGTTGAGACGGGGAAAAACCCCTGTAATCCCTATTGGATTGTCCCTCTCCTACAGGAAACCCCGGGAACCGCTTCACCGGCAAAGTTGCATTTCTGCAAGTTCCTGCAATGTCAGGCTTTCGCCGGTGTCCGGGTCAGGCAATATCCACGTGTCAGCCAGGATGCCCCGCCGGGCGATGGTTTCCAGGTTGGAGCTGGCGAAGGGGGCGTGATCGACGCAGGCGGCGGCGTCCAGGAAGGCGTCCTCGTCGGCTTCCGTCTCGAACACGAACAACACCAGGGGCAGTTCCCCGCCGTGGTCCCAGCGGGCGTAGCCGCTCTGGAAGTAGCGGCGGTAGTTCTCCAGCCGGACGCGCACCCGCCGGGGCGTGGTGGCCCGGCGCTCGTATTCCAGGAAGCAGTGGCGGTATCCCTGGGGCAGGTCCAGGGTGAAGGACAGGTCGGGGTGGACCACGTAGTTCTTGTCGTTGTGCCAGTACCCCACGGCGGAGCGGGAGGTGGGCAGCAGGTCCAGGACGCCGTAGTCCCGGCTGCGGGCGCACTCGGCGGCGAGACCGGCGGCCAGGGTGGTCAGGGCGGCGTGGTGCTCCGGCTGGGAGGCCACGGCCCGCAGGACGGTTCCGGCGTAGACCTGCGGGTTGCTCAGGCTGGGCTCGGCGCTCCAGCGGTCCAGGACCTGCCCCACGGCGGCCCGGTCCCGGCGGGCCAGGCAGGTCAGCCCTTCGTCGGTGAGGACGTGCAGTTCCTCGCCGGCGCGAGTGAGTCCGCGCTCAGCCAGGGAACGGAGCACCTGGTTGGCGCGGCGGCGGGTGACGCCGCCCATCAGCCCGGCCAGTTGGCCGATGTCGCACCGAGGCCAGGCGGCCAGCAGTTCCAGGGCCTGCTTTTCCGTGCGCGTGAGTCTGACGGCCAGGGAGTTACACACCTGCTCCGTCGGCTGAGGCATCATCGCCCGCAGGCGGCTGGGATACAGTTCCTCCGGGTCGGGCGTGGGGTGGTCGGAGAGGGCGGTCCCCGCCCGGCGTCCCAGCCAGCCCATGATGGCGTCCAGGGACACGTCGGGGTTGATCGTCTCGGGCAGGAAGGAGCTGTGGCCCCCGCCGCACTGCTGCCACACCTGGGCCTGGGCATCTCCCGCCAGCAGTTCCCCCTCGGTGGCGGCGAAGGTGCTGCGGTGCTCGCCGGGGTCGCCCAGGGTGCGGAAGGCCCGGCGGGTGGCCTGGTCCGAGTGGGTCAGCACCAGCGTTGCGGTGGGCCGGTGGCGGGTGCGCAACTGCTCCAGGGTTCTCAGGCGGTAGCGCAGGTTGGCCGAGGACAGCATCGGCCCCTGGCGCACGATGCCCAGGGAACGGCCCCCGGACAGGGTGATCAGCAAGTCGTAAGGTCCCCGGCGGTGGTGGTCCACCCGGACGGGCTGCCGCTGCGGGTCGGCGTGGGCGATCATGGCGGCCACATGGTAGAGCGCGGCCACGGCGTCCAGGCGTTCGGTGAGCAGCCGGAACCACTCCCGGGACACCGGGTACTCGCTGAGGAAGCGTTCCGTGCCGTGCTCGGCCCGGGCGGCGGCTTCGATGCCCCGTTCCGTGGGGAAATATCGGCGCCGGGAGTTTGGCACCAAGGCACCCAGGTGGTGGGCAACAGAATCCACCAGGCCCAACCCGGCGAGTTTCGCCAGCCGGCGGCGCAGGGTGGTGGCGGGAATCCTGCCGAAGCTGGAGAGTTCCTCCACGGTCGCCAGGGGCGCGGCGCAGAGCAGCCGCAGGGCGTCCTCCAGGGTTTCGGCCAGGGGCTTGGGATTGGCGGCGGCGCGGCGCCGTATCCGGCGGACGGCGGTCATGGCCCAGGCCGCCGCTTCGATTACGTCGGGGTCGTCGCCAACGGTCCTGATCACCGCCCTGGGCAGGGATTTCCCCAGGCGCCCCCGTTCCAGGAACCGCCAGAGGGTGTGGCGGGAAACCCCGAAGGTCTCGGCAGCCCTGGCCCGGCCGTGCCACAGCACGTAGGTGCGCACGTAATCGCCGATGGCGTGGCTGAGGGCATCGCCGGCTGGTTCTTCCACTATCGTAATTGGCGTGCTGGTGCTGGTTATTGTCATGCTCATTCCTCCCGTGGCAGTGGCCCAACACTCCATTGTCCAGGAGAAATTGTTCGCTCGTAATGCCTCGCAAGGCATTACGTTGGAGACAGTTTTGTGGTATGGGCGAGGGCTGGTGGCGGGCCGCCCCCTGTGGGACGGGCGTTTCGGGGCAAAGCGCTGCAAAGGGGCGGGCGAATGGAATTCCGGCGCCCCGCCGATGCGTCAGCGGGTGCGCCGGTTGCCGGGATGGCTCACTCCCGGGATTCACCTGCCAGCGGCGGACCGGGCGAGGGTAAGCCGCTCCGTTCCGCCTGCCGCTCCAGGTGGGCGCGGGCGATGATCCGGGCCAGGATGCGCAGCCCATCGCTCAGTGTCTTTCGGTGTTCCGTCGTGTAGATGGGCGGCGCGGACCTGGTGTTGATACCAGTACCGGTCTTCCGCCGATTGTTGTGGTTGTTCTTTCGCATCCTGTCCCTCCCCTGGTCGCCGGACCGTTCTCTGCCGTCCAGTGTGATGAGTGGCAACACCGGAGGGAATCCCTTGAAAGGTGGTTCACCTGTGAACCAGGGTTCATGCGTGAACTACCCCATAAGGTTTCCGGCGCCACACTCCGGCGGTGACGTCATAGACGTGTACAGGGATTTGGACTTTGGGCAGGATGGGGCCGGGGGCCGGTTTCGTAGCTGAAAACAGGGAATTTCAGGGGGGTTTGGGGCCAATTCAGGCAACACTTTTGGGAAGGGCTGGTTCCAGGGACATGGGGCAGGGCCAGCTAGGGAATGTTCCACGAGGAACATGACGATTTCGGGGGCGATGTTCCACGGCCCTATTGGAAATGTTCCTTGTGGAACATGGGGGCGCGGCGGGCCGGGTTAGCCGTCCGCGAGGGCCGGAAGATGGTTTCCCCGGCCCGGCCAGCCTGCGGGCGGCGCATATTCCTCTCAGGGCCGCCGATTTCAGGAGTTGTTCACTCATCATGCCGGCCCATGGGTGGAGGGCCAGTAGCGGCGGTTGCGCTCCGTTCGGCCTGGCGCCGCAGGTGGGCGCCGGCGATGATACGAGCCAGGATGTGCAGCCCTTCGCGCATGGTTTTTCGCTGGGACAGCGTGCAATCCTGCATCCCGGTCCCGGTGTTGAAGGCGGTCTCCGTCTTTTGGAGGTAGTTTCCCTTGTTGTCTCCCATCATGTCCCTCCTCAGGTCATACCAGCGTGGAGGGCCAGGAAGACCGTCGTTATCCCTCGGAAGGGATTTCACGGATGAAAAGGCTTGCAGGCCATACCCGCCGGAGGCCGTTCTGAGGTCAGGAGGCTGTACAGGAAAGAGGTTTGAGCGCAAGTTGCGGATGCGGGCCGTTTCAAAGCTGGATCAGAGGGAAATCATCCCCTGCCGGACGGAAACGGCGAACACTTTTTGTCAAGGGCCGGTGGCGACAAAATGCAAGTTGCGAGACAGGTTGCGTTGGAAAGGTGCAATTTGCGCCCCCAGGGATGGGCCGGGGTCGGGAGTATGTGGCCGGGGCCGGGCAGGGGGGCGGCACTGGCCCCGGTGAGCTGGTGGGCGGTGAGGTTGCCAACGCGAACAGGGGAGCAGTCTCGGGCGCTCAGGGCGGGGATGGCGGTGGCGGCGGAGACGGGTCCGGGTTGGCGAGCGAGGGTAAAGGCGCTGCAAGCCGGATGGCTGACGCCGGCAACTGCGGCGGCGATGGCGGCGTGGTGAACGTGTACGAGCTGAGTCATGGCCCTGGTGAACCGGATCGCACCGGCGGGGGTCGCCAGGGCGCGGCGCGGCTGCTGAGGCTCAATCACCGGACCTTGGCGGCCAGCGCCGGTGACAGCGGGAACGCAGTGATGGGCGTCGTGGCGGGAGACAACGTGGGGAACGATAACGGCAGCAAGGTTCTGGGCGATGTCGTCGTGGGCGCCGGTGGACCGGTCCGGCGCCGGAACTGTGCTTAGAGTTTAGGTCAAAAAAAGGCAACACTTTCGCCGGTAGAACGCTTGTGGTCTTGCCAAGGGCAACCCGGCGCCGGATACTGGAATGCGTGATCAGGCTTTTGCCAGTGCTTCCTGCCGAGAAAACTGGAGGGTCCCGTTCCTGGACCCGGGACCGGCCGCATAGGATTGAGCCCTGCTCTCCGAACGGCCGCCCCTGCCGGACCGACTCAGAAGGATCGAGCCTTGCTCTCCCGATGGGCGTCTGCGAGGGACATACCCGAGGCGCGCGGTGCGCTTCGCCAGGCATCCCTGCACAAGGCGGTTTCCTTCCCCAAGGACTGAATCCAGGAGGTGGCAATCAGAACAGCGCGGCGTTCCCGGCGCCCCTTCCCCTTTCGGACTCAGTTGCGGAGCGGTCCACCTGCTTCGCGTTCTTCACCCTGCGGTTGGAGCGGATAAACAGCCCCGGCTGTCTCATCATGCCTGTGGCGTGACTACCGAACAGCGGTAGCACGTCCGCAGATCCAACACGCTCCGGTCATCCACAGGCAACGGACCGGACGTCACCATTTCAACGCAGTATCCACCGGCACGGTGGCTGACAACGTGGCGGCTGACCCGACTGCGTTCCTCTCCCTTTCTATCACCCAGCGGTTTCCAGGAACTCCCACCCTGGCCGAACTGCGTCTTTCGCCAACCCCCGATCCAGCGTTCTCCGTTGAGTGGCCCCCAAGCCCTGGGCGCAGTGCGTCCGGCGCCGGGCGATTGGATTGAGCGGCTGAACGTTTCCCTGGGTGAATTGCACCTTCCGCCAACTCTCATTCCGGCTCTCCCTGTTGAAGCCCTCCACTCTGGGCGTAGTGCGTCTTGCGCCAACCCACCGATCCTGTATTTCCGTGGCAGGGCCGGACCGCGAGCGTAGCGCTCCCAGCACGGTGAGGCGCGGGGGAATGTCGATGGGTGGTGGAATGGCGTTACTCCCTGCGAAGGGCGGCAGGTTCGGCAGGCCAATGGCGGTTGCTGCTTCCATCACCGGCGGGAACCACGTCAGCAACAGGCAGTAAATCAACCAGAACAACGAGGAGGTGCCGAAAAACGATAAACAGCCGGAATCCCTTTCCACTACAGTCCGGTTGGAGGAACCGGTGAACTGACGAAACCCACGGCCCGCCGCCCCCTGGGTGGCGAGGCTGGACCCCAGGCGGCTGCACAAGCCGCCACTGACGGTCCAGAACATGCATTAAGCGGGGTCGGTCTCATTGAGGCCGGCCCCGCTTTCTGTGTTTGCGGGCCTTTGAATAGGGCGGCCCCATAAACCGCTACTGACAAATAACGTCATTCCTGCGCAGGCGGGAACTACAGCTTTGCATTAGAGCGGGGGGCGTCCTTCGGGCGGTCCCCGCTTTCTGCGTTTTGGAGGAAGCGACATGAAGGCGACTACCAGCATCGAAAAGACCAAGACCACCACCCACGGCGTTGCGGCCAACTTCGACAGCTGCGGCGACATCAACAGCCTACAGGCACCGGAGGTACAGGCCAATGCGGCGGCGACCGGCGAGCGGAGGGGCAGGCAGGAGAGCGAACTCCGCGCCGCCGCCCGGCGCCAGGGCCTCACCCTGAAGCAACTGGCGGTGAAGATGGGCGTCAGCTACAACTACCTCTCCCAGGTCAGCAGCGGGCGCAGGCCCTGGTCTCCGATGCTGCGGGAAAGGGTTGCGGCAGTGCTGGGCGAAGTCCCCGGCCAGGGCGTGGTCTACCGGCAGGGCGGCCACGTCAGCGGCGAGAGCAGCTACATCCGGGAGCGGGCCCGCGAGGTGGGCCTGAGCCTGGGGGAACTGGCGGACCGGGTGGGCGTGTCCCGCAGCTACATGTCCCAGGCGTCCCGGGGACACCGCAACTTCGGTCCCATGGTCCAGGCGCGGCTGGAGGCCCCGGTGAAGGTCGAGGCCGCCCCGCGTCCCACCGTTGACCCCAGGGCCCTGTGGGACCGCATGGAGGCTCACGGCTACTCGCAGAACGAGACGGCCCGGCGGGCCGGCATCAGTTCCGCGCTCATGTCGCAGATCATGAACGGCCAGCGCACCCCGTCGGGGGACGTGCTGAGAAGGCTGCACGAGGTGCTGTTCCAGCCCACGGCGGCGGAGCTGGTGGTTCCCGCCGAGGTCAAGGTGCTGGCCTGGAAGAAGGGTTCCCGCAACGGCGTGGTGGTCAAGGGCGCCGGCGGGTCGCACAGCGGCAACAACCCCGGCGGCGGCGCCGTGCGCATCGGCGGCCGGGTGCCCCGGGGCGCCGGGGTGGAGTACGCCTACCGCGCCGGGTACGATAGCCGGGGCCGGGTGTCGGTGACCCACCTTGTGGATAAAAGAGGCTACGCCGTCATGCTGATGCAACCGGAGCCGGATGGAGTTTAGCTCAGCGGCCGCCGCGCCGGCAGCCTGCCCTCTACCGGATGCGAGCGTGATGGGACCGTTGTTGGGCCGGAACCGGCAGGCGCAGGACACTGGACCGCCGGGTCAAAGGGGGAGAGGGCCGCGTGAAGTGCGGTCCTCTCCCCGCCCGTCCCTGGGTGCCGCCCCTGCTTTGCTGCCCAAAATTCGCCTGGCGGTGTAGAATGTCCCCCAGAGAAGAACGCCTTTGAGGGGGAACTTAACAAGCGGCGGCGCCAGCCTGGGAGCGGGCCGGGGTTGCCGTCGGCCGCCAGGTGCGAAATGACCACACCCGACACCTTTGCTAGGACTGCCAAAGTCCCAAGCCCCATCGTGTTCCCGGACCCACCGGAGCGCGAACGCGACGATATGACCAATTTCAACCAGCTCACCAGCACCGGCAGCGCCCATTACCTGGCCGAGCATTTGGGCAACCCGGAAACCACCCTGGTGTCCGGCGAGCATTACATCAGCCCCGTGCCGGTGGAGGACCTGACCGGAGTACGCTACCCCGACCTGCTGGTGGCCTTTGGGGTGGACCCGGCGGCCTACAAGTCCAGCAATGCCTATGTCATCTCGGAGCAGGGGAAGCCGCCTGACTTCGTGCTGGAAATCGCGTCCCGGCGCACTGGGAGCGAGGACACCGGGCCGAAGCGGGAAGCGTACTCCGCCCTGGGCATCGGGGAATACTGGCGGTTCGATGAGACGGGCCGGTATCACGGGACCCGTTTGGCCGGGGAGCGGCTGGTGGAAGGGGAGTACGTCGCTATAGACATCGAGGAACTGCCCAACGGCAGCTTGCAGGGATACAGCCCGGCGTTGAACCTGCGCCTGCGGTGGGAAACAGGTGAGTTGGTCTTTTACGACCCGGCCACGGGCCGGCCCATCGTCACCCTGGAAGATGAACGGGCTCAGGCCAATGCCGAGCGGGAGGCCCGCGTGACCGCCGAAGTCGAACTCAACGCCGAGCGGGAGGCCCGCGCTGCCGCCGAGGCTCGTGCCGACGCCGCCGAAGCCCGCGTCCGCGAGCTGGAGGAACAGCTCCATCGCCAGGGGCCGTGACGACGCCTTGGTTTGACCGGGAAATCAGATTGCCGATGAAAGGGGGCAGCCAACAGCCATGTCCGGCGGCAACAGCAGCAGGCTGTTGCGCCGCCGCATAATGCGCCCTCGTAACAGCCGTTACCTACCTCTTACGAAAGGGAATTATATACAATGTTACCCGGTGGATACTTTACGGCCTGTAACACTGCCATATAGACGAAAGCGGGAACATAATTGACGGAAGCAGTTCGGCGTAGTTCCGTGTTTATACGGAATCTTGTGGATGGGTAGAATCGTATATAACTCCCGAACTTTAGCCCGAGCGCAATTGATATCAAAGGCGCAACAGACATCTCAGACATCGACAAGATCAACTTCATCAGGCTCGATCCGAGCCACAGCGATTGTTCAGGCATCATCCCGTAGCCGCTGCCGGCATGGTCCAGGAATGTGCTTGCTTTCCTCAAGAGATTCTCAGCCGATAATTCGCCCATCGGGTTTTGGAGGTTAGTGGCAGGGTCCGGTGGTCTCCCGCCGGCACCGCCGCGTGTTCGTTCTAAACTAACAGGAGCGTGATCGTCTAATGAGCGTGTACCGACGGATAGCATTGTTCGTAGTCCTGACCGCCGGCCTGGGCCTGGCCCTGCTGCCCGGCGCGGAAGTGGCGCAGGCCGCGGCCCCGACAATCGAATCGGTGGCGATCACCTCGACGCCGACCATCGACGCGGACCAGGACGGCACGGCCGACACCTACGGCGTGGGCGAGAACCTCGAGGTCACGGTGACCTGGAACCAGAACGTGAGCTGGGACGTCTCGGCCACGAACGCGGTGATCACGATGAACTTCAACGTCGGCGGCACCAGGCTCGCGAGGCTGGTGACGGGCGGGGCGACGAGCGGCACCTCGCAGTCGCTGGTGTTCCGCAAACAGGTGAGCAGCAGCTACACGGACACCGACGGCTTTACACTGGTGGTGTCCAACATGAACGTCGTGTTCCTGAATAATGGGGCGACGATCAGGAACGCCGGCAGCGAGGACGCGAGCCTCGCATGCACGTCGCCGTGCATGCTGCCAGTGGCCGATGCGAACCACAAGGTGGACGGCAGCCGGAGCCCGGACACGGCCGCGCCGGCGCTTCAGAGCGCGACGGTTGAAGGGGCGGAGCTGGCGCTGACCTACGACGAGGCGCTGAGCGGGTCGGCGCCGAACGCGGGGGCCTTCACCGTGACGGTGGCCGGGAGCAGCCGGAGCGTCAACAGCGTCGCGCTGAGCGGCAAGGCCCTGACGCTGACCCTGGCCTCGGCGGTGACGTCCGGGCAGACGGTGACCGTGAGCTACATCGCAGTGAACGCTGGGGGCAACCCGGTCCAGGACGCCGCCGGCAACCAGGCGGTGGACCTCACCAACCAGGCGGTGACCAACAACACCGACTCCCCGCCGGCGGTGTCAGGCGCGCTCTCGATCACGTCGTCGCCGACGACCGGCACGACCTACGGCGCGGGCGAGAATATCGAGGTCACGGCGGCGTTCAACGAGAACGTGACAGTGACGGGAACCCCGCAGCTTGAAATCGCGGTGGGGTCGAACAACCGCCAGGCGGACTACAACCGGGGCAGCGGCACGGCGTCGCTGGTGTTCCGCTACACGGTGGCGGCGGGGGACGAGGACACCGACGGCATATCCGTCGCGGCGAACAAGCTGACCCTCAACAGCGGAACAATCAAGGACTCCGACGACAATGACGCTGCGCTGACCCACACCGCGCTGGCGGCCCAGTCGGGCCACAAGGTGGACGGGGTCGCGCCGGCGGTATCGGGCGCGCTCTCGGTGTCGTCGACGCCGACGACCGGCACGACCTACGGCGCGGGCGAGCACGTCGAGGTCACGGTGGCGTTCAACGAGAACGTGACGGTGACGGGAACCCCGCAGCTTGAGATCGCGGTGGGGTCCAACAACCGCCAGGCGGACTACAACCGGGGCAGCGGCACGGCGTCGCTGGTGTTCCGCTACACGGTGGCGGCGGGGGACGAGGACACCGACGGCATATCCGTGGCGGCGAACAAGCTGACCCTCAACAGCGGAACAATCAAGGACGCGTCGGGCAACGCGGCGACGCTGACCCACACCGCGCTGGCGGCCCAGTCGGGCCACGAGGTGGACGGGGTCGCGCCGACGCTTCAGAGCGCGACGGTTAACGGGGCGAGCCTGACCTTGACCTACGACGAGAACCTGGACACAGGGTCCGTGCCTGCGGCGGGCGACTTCACGGTGACCGTGGATAGCAGCGAGCGGACCGTCAGCACGGTCATGGTCAGCGAGGCCACGATCACCCTGACCCTGGCCTCGGCGGTGTTGACCGGTCAGACGGTGACGGTGAGCTACACGGCGGGCACGAACCCGGTCCAGGACGCCGCTGGCAACCAGGCGGTGGACCTCACCAACCAGGCGGTGACCAACAACACCGGCGTTCTGATGGACGTCGGTGGCCCTTGCGGCAACAACACCTGTCCCCACGCGCCGACGGGGACTGCCGTGCCGGGACCCGGCGGCGGCCAGATCACGGTGAGCTGGACGCCCGCCACCACCGGCGGCAGTGCGACCCAGTGGACAGTTTATATCAGAAAATCGGGAACCGACAGTTACTTATCTACGGACCTCCCCGGGAGCGTTCGCAGCCACACCTACAGCAACCAGGAGCAGGGCGTCGCCTACGACGTGCGGGTGCAAGGGAACATCGGAGGAACGATTTTCGGCAACCGAGCTGGGGCCAACGGCGTGGTGGCCCTGGACACCCCGCCGTCCCTCTCCGGTGCGGTGGTGGACGGAACGAGCCTGACCATCACCTACGACGAGAACCTGGACACGGGGTCCGTGCCTGCGGCGGGCGACTTCACGGTGACGGTGGCCGGCAGCGAGCGGACCGTCAGCACGGTGGAGGTCAGCGAGGCCACGGTGACCCTGACCCTGGCCTCGGCGGTGAGGGCCGCTGAGACGGTGACGGTGAGCTACACGGCGGGCACGAATCCGGTCCAAGACGCGACGGGCAACGCCGCCGCCAACCTGACCAACCAGGCGGTGACCAACAATTCGACGCCGCTGCCGCGGCTGGTGAGCGGCACGATTAACAACACTTACGACGGCAGCGACTACACGATGCGGGCGGTGCTGCACTTCAGCAAGGCGCTGGACGCGACGGTGACGCCCGCCGGGAGCCAGTTCACCACCGTGCTGATTGGGGGAGACGGCCGCGAGAAACGCCCCTATCCCAGCTATTACAGGGACAATGCCCCCGATTCGGTCACCGTCACCGGAAACACCATCATACTGGAGTGGGAAGGCATCCTGCTCTCCTTCGACATGAGGATGGGGGTGCGGATCACGGACCGGAGCAACATCCGGGACCTGTCGCGCAACCCGATGGCGGCGCCGACCGCGCTGTTGGAGCTGACCAACATCTCGCCGTCCGACGGCATCCTCGATCTGGAGCTCAAGCTCAAGCCCATGCTGGCGGTAACGGGTTCAGCGGTGGTGAACGGGGCGGCGCTGACGCTCAAGTTCGACCGCATCCTCGATCCGGCAGACTCGGCGGCGCCGCTGCCAACCGCCTTCACGGTCTCGGGGGCGGCGGCGGCGACAACGGTCACCTCGGTGAAGATCCGCGGCGCGAGCGTCATGCTGACCCTGAGCCCGGCCGTGGGCCAGACCGAAACCGGGGTCACGCTGAGCTACGGCAAAAATGCCCCCCCGGCGACCCGGAACCTCCGGAACCTCTGGCGCATTGACGCGGACTCGTTCACCAACCAGGCGGTGACCAACGCGCTGGGCGACACGACGAAGCCGACGCTGGTCGCGGGCACGGCCAACGAGGATACGGTGAAGCTGTGGTTCAGCGAGCCGCTGGACGCAACGGCGCCGCCGCAGGCAAGTAAGATGCCTGTCTCATTCAGTTTGGGTACCGTTACCAACGTCGCTGTTGCCGGGAACGTGATCACCCTGACGACGTCCTTAGCAACGACCCAGGGCACAGTGGTCACGATAGGCTTCTTGTCCGGGTTCGTGGTGCAAGATCTCGCCGGCAACCAGATTGTGCGGCCGAATAGTTACGATCTGACCAACATCACGGGCCTGGCGGCCGTCAACCCGGCGCTGGCGATGACCGACCCGGCAGTGGTGAGCGGCAACACGCTGACCCTCACCTTCGACCTGGCGCTGGAACCGGCATCGCTGCCGCCAGCCGCGTTCACGGTCTCGGGGGCCGCTCCCGAGGCCATCGTGGATTCCGTGAAGATCGACGGCAAGACGGTCGAGCTGACCCTCAGGGCGTCGGTGCCGGCTGGTTGGAAGAGGCTCACGGTGAGCTACGACGCCACGCAGACGCCGGGCATCAAGAGCCTCACGGGCGGGTCCGCCGCCGCGTTCACCGGCCAGGCGGTGACGGTGTCGGGGACGGACGTGGTTGCGCCCAAACTGCGGTGCGGCATACCGGATTACAGGAATAGAAGGTTCCGTTTCGACTTCGGCCAGACTCTGCCCCCAGGCTATAATGTTCTGACGTGTGGGGAGGCCGTAGGGACCACGCTCACGCTCAAATTCGACGAGATGCTGGAAACGTCCGCGCCGCCGGTGAGCGCGTTTGCCGTGTACCGGCAGGTTCACGGTTACCACGTCCCCGGCGAAATGCCGACAGCGGTGAACATCAACGGGAAGGTTGTTACCCTCACGCTGCCCAAAAAGGTAACTGGAGGGACCGATAGGTTGGATCTGTGGTACGAGAAACCGGCAACGAACCCGCTGAAGGACACCGCCGGCAACCAGGTGCCGAAATTCCACTACCCGATCCACGTGCCCGACGTCACCCCTCCGACGCTGGTCGCCGGCCGGATCGACGGGACGGCGGTGACGCTGGGTTACAGCGAGCCGCTGGCCCGGACCACGCCGGCCGCGAGCCATTTCACGCTGGCCGGCGCCAATCTCGGCGCCATCAGCAACGTCGCCGTTGACGGGACCGCCATCACGTTCACGACGGCCACCGCAGCCACCGCGAGCCAGACGATCACGGTCACCGTCTCCGAATCGAGCGAAATCCGCGACCCCGCCTTGAACCAGGCGACGCCGGTAACCACGGCGGTCACCCTGAAGAACGCGGCGTCCTCCGGCGACCCGGGCGCGCCGGCGCTGGTGGCGAAGACGATGGCGACGGACCCGGCGGTGGTGGATGGGGGCCTGGTGACGCTGACCTACGACAAGGACCTCGATCCGGCGTCGGTGCCGCCGCGCCGGGCCTTCACGGCGTATTATCCGGGGCACAGCGTCGACATCGTCGCCATCGACGGCGCGAAGGTGCTCCTGACCCTGGGGGCGCCGGTGTGGCCCTGCGACGGGTCGTTCAAGCTGGAATACGACAATGCGTTCACGCCGAAGATCCAGAACCTCTGGGGCACGGCGGCGCCCGGGTTCACCGGGGAGGACAACGCAGTGACGGTGACCAACGACAGGGCGGACGACTGCGGCACGGAGGGCATGGTTGGTGGCATGTCGGCGAACGGGTCGAGCCTGACGTTGAGCTTCAACGAGCCGCTGGACACCACGCGCGAGGAGCCGGACCCGAGCGGCTTCGAGGTCGAGGGGGATTCGGCGTCGGGCGCGGATGCCCCGACAGTTGAGGAAGTCGGATTCTCCTCCGCCAACGCGATTGTGCTGACGCTGAGCCGGTCCGTGGCCCCCGAAGAAACGGTGACGGTGAGCCACTCGCGCCCGAAGACCGGCAACGTCTTGTGGCAAGCCAACGGCGATCAGGTGCAATACTTCTCCACAGCGCCGGACAGTGCGGCCCCGACGGTGACCGGGGTGGCGGTGGTCTCCGACGCTGGGCCGGACGACACCTACGGTTCGGGCGACATGATCCGGGTGCGGCTCGCCTTCGGCGAGGCGGTGGATGTCTCCGGGACGCCGCGGCTACAGATCAAGATGGACCCGGCCTACGGCGAGAAGTGGGCGGTCTATGAGAGCGGGAGCGGCACGGCGGCCCTGGTGTTCGCCTTCGGGCCGGTGGCGGAGCCGAATTTCTCGCCGCAGGGGATCGCGGTGCTGGCGGACACGCTGGAGCTGAACGGCGGCGCGATTGCGTCGCAAGCGACGGGTGTGGCGGCGGCGCTGGATCATGCAGGCCTCGATCACGATCCGGCGCACAAAGTGGACCACGCGCCCCCACCCACGCTGAGCGTGGGGAATGCGCGGGCCGAGGAAGGTGGGACGCTGGTGTTCACCGTGCGCCTCAGCGAGTCCGCTGGCGCGGCAGTGACGGTGGACTACGCCACGTCCGACGGCGCGGCGACGGAGGGCCAGGACTACACGGCGGCGTCGGGGACGCTGACCTTCGCGGCGGGCGTGCTGGAGCAGGCCGTCGAGGTGGCGGCGCTCACGGACCGGGCCGAGGAAGGCGATGAGACCTTCACGGTGTCCCTGTCCAACCCGTCAGGGGCGACCTTGGCGGACGGGGAGGCCGCCGGCACGGTGGTGAACGTGGCCCCGCCGCCGCCCGTGGTGAGCGTGGCGGACGCCCGGGCCGATGAAGGGGGTACGCTGGTGTTCACCGTGCGCCTCAGCGAGGCCGCTGACGCGGCGGTGACGGTGGACTACGCCACGTCCGACGGCACGGCAACGGCGGGCGAGGACTACACGGCGGCAGCGGGGACGCTGACCTTCGCGGCGGGCGTGCTGGAGCAGACCGTCGAGGTGGCGGCACTGGAGGACCGGACCGATGAGGGCGATGAGACCTTCACGGTATCCCTCTCCAACCCGTCGGGGGCGACCCTGGCCGACGGCGAGGCCACCGGCACGGTGGCGAACGTGGCCCCGCCGCTGCCCGCGGTGACCGGGGTGGCCATCGCCTCGGACCCGGGGCCGGACGACACCTACCGCCTGGGCGACATGATCCGGGTGCGGCTCGCCTTCGACGAGGCGGTGGATGTCTCCGGGACGCCGAGGCTACAGATCAAGATGGACCCGGCCTACGGCGAGAAGTGGGCGGTCTATGAGAGCGGCAGCGGCACGGCGGCCCTGGTGTTCGCCTTCGGGCCGGTGGCAGAGCCGAACTTCTCGGACCAGGGGATTGCGGTGCTGGCGGACACGCTGGAGCTGAACGGCGGCGCGATTGTGTCGCAGGCGACGGGCACGGCCGCGGCGCTGGATCATGCGGGCCTCGACCACGACCCGGCGCATAAGGTGGACCATGCCGCCGCGCCGCCCACGCTGAGCGCGGCGGATGCCCGGGCCGATGAAGGTGGGACGCTGGTGTTCACCGTGCGCCTCAGCGAGGCCAGCGGCGCGGCGGTGACGGTGGACTACGCCACGTCCGACGGCACGGCAGCGGCGGGCCAGGACTACGCGGCGTCGGCGGGGACGCTGACCTTCGCGGCGGGCGAGGTGGAGCAGACCGTCGAGGTGGCGGCGCTGGAGGACCGGACCGAGGAGGGCGATGAGACCTTCACGGTGTCCCTCTCCAACCCGTCGGGGGCGACCCTGGCCGACGGCGAACGTGGCCCCGCCGAACGCTCCGCCGGTGTTCAACCCCGAAAGCTACAGCTTCTCGATACCGGAGTCGGCCTTGTATGAAACCGTTGGTGTCGTCTCCGCAACCGACCCGGACGCCGGTGATACCGTCACGTATCACATCACGGCGGGGAACGGCGCCGGGCGGTTCGAGATCGACTTGAACCGCGGCGAAATCCTGGTTTGGCGCGCGCTGGACCACGAGACGGTCCCGACCTACACCCTGACGGTGGAGGTGCGGGGCGGCGCACGGCGGAGGCGACGGTGGAGATCAGCGTGACGGACGTGGCCGAGTGACGGATTCTACGGCGGAACCTGCCGCATAACTCCCATAGCGGGCCGCGATGCTTCCCCGGGAGCTCGTGGCCCGCTGCATTCAGGGGCGCGGTATTGCCTATGTCTTGCGAACGCTCGCAGGGAAACCGGGAAGCCCAGCCTGCGGCATCAGATGGCGCTGGCGGACTTGATGGGCCTCAGCCATTTATTTACGGGATGGCTCGGAGACCCTCTCGGTCAGGCCAGTGGCTTGAAATCGAGTGATGGTCGGCTTTCTCTACCAGGTTGGGAGATGGCTGATTAGACCGTCAAAGTGAACCTAATCAGAAAAGTTCTTGATTTTATCCAGTTTGGTGGGCCTGACTTGACGGTAGGCAGTACCGTATTTGAGATGTGGATGGGGCTGTGAGCATCCAAGTTGTGTGGCTCAAGTAAAAGCATAGAATGTGGCAGAAGTGCACGCGATCCCCAACGACATAGACCATCTATCGCAACCCCCCTCATTCCAGCATCTCGACTAGGCGGTCGCTACCAAAAGACCCGGAGACCTTGCTTCTGCCCCAATTCCTGTACCCTTATGGCGATGGAGAAGTCCTCCTTGAAGCCCATCCTGTGGTAAACCTCGGACACTGGTATGCGCTCCTTCTGCGGGTGCCGACCGACTCCGACATACCTTAGAAATTCCGGGGGTTCTTGACAGTATGTCCCTCGTCACCAAGTCAATTTAAACCATACCTCAAGGCCAGAATGCAGGCGCTGGAGTTAGCGGGTCCAGGTCAGTAAGTTCAAAAAGGCCGATCTCCAATTTCTCTCCTAACGTCTTTCAAACTGATACCGACCCTTCACATTCGAATTTAGATACTGCCCTTTTGAGGGAGCCTGCAAGAATTCGTCGAATACCCATTCTTCCACATCAAAATAGACATAGTTTCCAGACGTAAGAAATTGCACATAGAGTTCTTGAGTGGCCGGATCGTACCCTATAGCTTCTACGTTGCTGGAATCTACATAGTGCATTTCAGGTGTCAAGGTGCTGCTCCTGATGTTCGTGTATTGCTGACTCATCTATGGCTGTTGATTGGGAGCGCCAATTCAACAGTGCCCGGCTATACAGATTACGATCGGGACGTGGGGACGTCTGCCACACAGTTGGCAGTTTGGGGTCGTCGCCGATTGGTTTGTTGTAAGCCTCTCGAACCCTTACCCGAGTAGGGATTGGCATGATTTCGCCTAGAAAAATACCCTCTCCTGTTCTTAGGGAGGGCAGTAGGTCAACAAGCCCGCCGAGGTCGTCTGGCACTTTGCTTCGGTCACTTGCATTCGTGAGCCTCATTGCTATGAGGGAACCACACTGACTCAACACCGTGCTATCTAGCTCCGAGGGCCTTTGCGATACAAGCAAAAGCCCCACGCCGTATTTTCGGCCTTCCTTGGCTATCGCAGAAAGAGTTCGGTGAGCTGGAGAATCCTCACCTTCCGGAACAAAGAGATGGGCTTCGTCAATTACCACAAGGATCGGCTGTTGACGCCCACCTACAGGGAGGTCTTGTGCCCAGAAAAGCACATCATAGATAACCCTAAGCATTGTTCCGACTATTGTGGGAAGCATCTCCGAGGGCAATGCGGATACGTCGAAGACCGAAACAGGTTTCTCGTGCCCTATCCACTCCCCAACTAGGCTGTCTAGATCCGCTTTGACGTTGCCTTGAAGGTCTGGTTCGAGTCCGCCTCCCGGTGTGAATAGAAACGAGAATCGAGCATCCCTTAACCGACTTACCATCAGACTAAGTTGTCGTTCAATATTTCTCCTAGTCTGGTTTCTATAGGGGGCTTTATTATAGGGGCTGGCAGCCGGGAATCTAGTTGGCTTTAGCTCTTCTGGGTTGCCTTCTTCTTCGGGAGGGTATTCATTGCCCTCAGTTTGTTGAGTTCCAGATTTCTTGAAAGTCACTCTTTCAAACCGGTCTAGCTGGTGCCAAAGCCTTTTGATGCTAAAGGGAATGGGAGAATCTGCGTTTAATGTTTCCTCCGGTGGTGGACTCGCCAACCGTTGCGCCGCTTCTAATTTCAACTGAAGTATTTCATCCCGCACCGCGGCTTCTTGTTGAGGTTGAAGGTTGCTCAAGGTGAGTTGCCGCAATTCGTCGAACGGAAGGGCCCAATATGGAATATACAAGGGTTTTTCGCCAATATCCTCATTAGGCTTGACCCTGAATACACTTGCCCTATCTCGCAAGGCTGAACCATATTCTCCGTGAGGATCTATTACGATCGCTCGGGCGTTAGGAAAACTTCCGTCCGAGGCAGCTTCCAATAGAACTGTAACGAGGTTGGACTTACCTGCCCCAGTTGAACCAACCACGGCGCAATGGCGACTCACTAACCCAGCTACATTGATGTCCGCAGAAATTCCAGCCGTTGCAGCAATCCCACCTACAGAAATGGCTCCCGGAGTGCTTCCACCCGAGCCATAAATTGTCCTGAGGTCGTCATTGGTGACTAAGTGAACTTCATCCCCAACCGTAGGATATTGGCCGTAACTGTTCAGAGTTGAGGGGAAATCAGGAGCCTGCGGCATTCCAGGAGGGGATTGAGGCCCCGGGCCCGCCAGGTGCCAAAGAGAGATGCCAAGGTCATTTTGCTGTCGCTGCCCGCTTCCGAGCGGGTGCCGCCGCTGATTTTACGGCTGATCACCAGGTGGCGCAGGCTCCGTTCCGCGGCGTTGTTGTCAGATGGCGTCTCCGGGTGGGAAACGAAGACGAACAACTCCTTGATGTGCCGCTCAATCCGCCGGCACAGTTTTTCCTGGACGGCCAGCGGGTCCTCCAGGAAAGGGCGGCACAGCCCAAGCAACCGCCTTTCCAGCGTCAACTGCTCCCGTGAGGAACAGCCCCCGGCCGCCGCCCAACCCACGGCCTTGGCGTAGAGCCGTTGCACTCTCCGGGCCCACCGGACAAGACCGGCGTCTTCCGGATACAACACTTTCAGCTTGTGGATGTCCCGCAACAGATGGGCCCAACACCGCTGCTTCAAGCCGGGGTAGTGGTGATAGGCTACGTAGCAGTCGCTCACCAGAATCCCGCCGAAGGACTCGCCCAGGACCTCGTCCACCACCGCCCGGCCCCGGCCCCGGCGCAGGAAGTACCGCTCCGTGGACGTGCTGAAGGTCCAAACGTAGCCGTTGACTCCGTTCTCCCGCCAGCCCGTCTCATCAGCGTGGACCACCGGGCTGCTGCGGATGCGTTCCAGCGCTTCCGCTACGGCCGGCCGGGCCTGCTGCGCCACTTGATGAACAACACGGACGATGGCCCCAACGCTCAGTTTCAACTGATGCAACGTTCGCAGATACCATTGGATTGTCCTTACCGGCAGCCGCCCCTCTTCCCGCAGGGTCACTATCAGGCTTACCAGCTCATGTTACGCACAGGATGAAGATAATGGTAGATTAGAGCTATGGATAAAGAGATGTTGGAACTGTACAGCGATTACCTGTTGAGTTCCTTTGGCGCCGCCACAGCGACGGGCTTGTCATCCACGGTGGAAGGCGCGGTCAGCCATGACCAAGTAACGCGCTTTCTGTCGAGGGAAGACTATGACTCCAAAACCCTATGGGAACAGGTCAAGCCGATGGTGCGCGCCATGGAACAGCCGGATGGGGTACTGATCTTTGATGACACCATCCAGGAAAAGCCCTATACGGACGAGAACGAACTGATTAGCTGGCATTTCGACCATAGCAAGAACCGTTCAGTCAAGGGAATTAACCTGCTCAACTGCATGTATTACGCTGGGGGCGCAGCGGTTCCCGTGGCCTACGAACTCATCCGAAAACCGCTGGTGTACCGCGATGAGAAGACCGGCAGGCACAAGCGTAAGAGCGAAGTCACCAAGAATGAACTGATGCGCCGGATGTTGAGAGTCTGTCAGCGCAATCAGTTGCAATATCGCTACGTGCTGGCTGACAGTTGGTTTTCCGCCAAGGAGAACCTGGACTTCATACGCTGGGAACTGGACCGGCATTTCATTGTTGCGCTCAAGTCGAATCGGACGGCTGCATTGAGCTATGAAGGGAAGCTGCAGGGCAACTTCTCCCGCATAGACTCGCTGGACTTGCCAGAACATCAAGCGGTGCAGTGCTGGCTGAGGGGGTTGGAGTTCCCGGTCCGGCTCGTTCGCCAAGTCTTTACAAACAAGGATGGCAGCACCGGGACATTGTATCTGGCCTCAAGCGATCTGGACTGCGATGGACCAACCATCTGCGCGATCTACCAGAAACGGTGGAAAGTGGAGACCTTTCATAAGACGCTCAAGTCCAATGCCGCCCTTGCCAAGTCGCCTACCAGGACGGAGCGCACCCAAAGCAACCACTGTTTCATGTCCATCTATGCGGCCTTCCGGTTGGAAGGACTCCGGTTGAAGCATGGAATGAACCACTTTGCCTTGAGAGCCAGGCTCTATCTCAAGGCCATCCGCCATGCTTTCGATGAACTCCAACTCCTTAAGGCTGCGTAACATCAGTTACCAGGTTGGCCCCCAAGGGCTGGCGGCCCGCGGCCAGCCCTTTCAGAGGGTCCCGGGGCAGCCGCCGTTTCCGGCACAACGGACATATCCGGGCTATGAATACGTGCTCTGTGACTTCCGCCGGGACTGCCGGAATGTCTATGATCTCCCGGGTCCGCTGCGCCCACCCCCCGGTCAGGGCAGTATGGCATTCGGGGCAAGACTCCGGGGCGTGGACCACCCGTCCAGTGGGTTCCATCCGCGGTCGGGCAAAGCCGTGCTGACGCTTCTTGCGCGGCTTCTTCTCCGCCGCCGGCTTCTTGCGCCTGGCGGCAGGCTTATGCCCCGGCATCCTGGCCCCCGGTCCGCCGCCGGACAGGCGGGCCTCCAGGCTTTCGACCCGCTGCCTCAGTTCCGCGATAATCTCCAGCAGCGTCTCCCGGCTCGCCTGGTCCAAGTCCAATTCCGCTTCCATTGTTCTCTTATGCCACAATCGCACCCCGGACGCCAGCGTTTTTCCGCCCAGCAAGAAAATTCAGCATATTCGCCTCATCAAGTCTGAACAGTTACTATTGGCCTACTCCTCTTGCAAACTCGGTACCTACTCCTTCACCAAAGAGCACGACGGTCATCCATCGGTATCCCGCAAGACGCTGTTGGACAGTTTCCTCAAGCTATGCACCGACGCTGCCCATATTAATAGGAGGGGCCGCATCTGCACCGACCTGCGTGCAAACCGCATAGAGATTAGCGTACCCTAGCGGGATGCGAAAGAAACCCCCAATTTGACCGACTCTGTACGTTTCACCAGAAATCAACAGTAACGTGGAAGACATATCGTCGCGTAGACGCACGCGCACAATACCTCCTGTTACCGATGCGACCTGGCCCACGTTGGTCGACGCGTCGTAAGCCATTGCACGCTCACCTTGTCATCATAGACGCAAGGAAGTTGCAGAACTGGTTAAAGTCCCCAATTCTTACGCTGCAGGAATTCTCATTGGTTGAAGGCGGGTTGGATTCGCCATCAGAGTCCTGACTCCTCTCTGTCACCTCCATAACTTCAGAGAACACCGACAAGTCGCCAGAAATCTGCCAATTCCCGCGTCTGCCACCGATGATCCCCGTCTCGGGGCCAATTACCATCATGTTGTGCCGTTGATAGCTTCGCTGCACTAAATCTGTGTCTTCGCCCTGTTCATCGAATTGAAGGGCATACACATGAGTTCTTGGACGGCTCTCTAGAGCTTCAAAGATCACATTGTTTATGTGTTCATCTCCAAAACCGAACCCACACACGACCAACAGGGCACCATCGTGGTCCAAGAAGCGGGCTAACCTATCAGAAAAAGCAGCGTAAGGTTGCTGGCGGGATTCGTCGTACTTTTGGAAGGACGGCAAAATCATTTCTCCAGACTGGTCAGGCTCACCTCGAACTAGTCGTTCCCGCCCATCTATTTCCACTTTACGCCAAGTTAGTGAGCCATGCATTTTCCACAGCCTTGTCCAATTGATACCTGGAGAAAATTCTGAATGGCGAAGACTGTCTGGAAGAAAGAACGGCTGATAACTTCCAACGAAACCGTCAAAGAGTGGAACGCGCTCAGCTTCTAAAGCTGATTCAATAAGGATGTCGTAATTAACTGTGAATATCTCCACAGGCTGAAGACGAGGAGCTTGGATGAGCCATCGCCCGAACCTTCGGTGCGGAAGTGCCCCGAGGATATGGTCAATCGGCGGATTAACCACCTTGGCGATTTCTTGGCGGATGGTCGTTTCCAATTCGGACAACCCATCCTTCTGGAGGCCAGCTAAAGTATCCCCCTTTCCGACAGCTTCCAACATCATCCGCAGGCGAGACAGCACGTCCTCTATGTTGGGCGTAGTTTTGGTGTCCTTACAGTCAGAGAAAATCTTTTCCCAAGCATTGGCGAATTTCTCGCCTCGCGCAACAGCCGCTGTTTCGCAGGATTTTGTCAATCCTGCAATGTTGGGGATTAAGGGGACCGTCTTTCCTTCAGCATCAGTTGATGGCACTCGAACAGCACATGACGTTCCAGCCCCAAACAAGAACGCTATTGGCCTGTCGTGTTGAGCCAAGTGGTCTCTCAGCCCTCCCAAGAGATTCCGGACATCATGTGTTGAATTTTCGCCGACCATCAAGTGTGTTCCATCCTCTGTTCCAATCAAGTGGTTTAGAACCGATCCTGGCAACATCGTGTTGCGTCTAGTTTATGTTCTCACCTGATTGCCAGATAGACAGGTGCCTTACCCGTGTTCATGAAGGGATTCATTCAATCCCCGTCTAAAATCTACCCTTGGGCAGCCCGACTAAACTTCGGCCTTGCCCTATTTTCTGTAACGGGAATAGTCCGAGCTTTAATGGCCAATCCACCGTTTTCGCCAGTGCGGCGAAGTCCTGCGGGGAAGGTCACAGTGGGTGGGGTGCTCAACCCATGCCGTGGACTATCGTTTGCGCGATCCCGTCGATCGAATCCCGCAAATCGTCAATTTCCCTGAGACCGTCCTGGAGCTGCACAAACAGGAACTGCACTGCTTTCACTGTATTTCCGGTGGTGCGCTCAACGGCGGCGGCGTAGGCCACCCCCTGCATTCGGTAGTCTTCCAGCTTTGCGTCCGCAGCAATGTTGTCGTCGACCCGGTCAGACTTATAGTCCAATATCACCAACTGGCCATCGTTATCCTGGTACAGCAGGTCGATGATTCCTTCAATCACAACAGGTCCGCGCGGGGTATCAATCGAAGCTGCTACCGGGATTTCCGGCCACAGGCGTGGTGCGCGCATTCCGGCGACCACTGCCGGACTACGCAGCGCCCGGTTGGCCAATCTGGCCACGTCGGCGCTACTAGCTGATACGCCTAGGTCTTTAGCGTGCTGCGAGGCCAACTGTTCAATCGCAGGATCCAATTCGGCCAGCAGGTCGTCCACAAGCACATCGTCTGGCAAGGGTAACTTGAAGGACATCTGCTCCAACGTGCCCTGAAGAACCGCGTGGAGCGCGCTCCCGAAGGCGGTGCCTCCCCGGCCGGCGCGCCTGATCGGTTCGGTAGTTCGTTCCGAATCTTTATCCTCAATTTCTACGTCTCTGGGCGCCACGGCCCTGGCTATACGGGTAGCAGTGACAGCCTGAGGAAAGGAACGGCGCTGAATAGAGTTGGCTCGTTCGCTTTGCCAATTGCCTGGATCATATTCCGTACGGGCCGGAGCGCCAGCGACGGACCCGCCCCATGGGAGTTCGGCATTAACATTGGCCGACGCCGTAGCATGTGGCAATGGTGCATTCTCATAAAGACTGTGGATCTGCGCGACGATGCCGTTACTCTGACGGTTGCCGCGGGCGGTGGATTGATACGTGCTCACTATCAGATGGTCCCGGGCACGGGTCGAGGCAACGTACGCCAGACGCACCAGCTCGGCCGCATCGTGAACCTTCTCCTGTTCTTCCAATATGGAATAACCCGGCGTTTGCAAGCCACCCAGCTTCACTTCCGTTGAGCCGGTGCTCGCATCGAACTGCACGGCTTCTCTGATGCCGGAAGGGTTATGCTCCAGTCCCAGCAGGATGACTACGGGAAACTCCAAACCCTTGGCAGCGTGCATCGTCATGATGCGCACCGCGTCATCGTCCGCTTCAGGGGTGGTAATATCGGTTATGCGAGCCCTCTCTTCCTGCTGCATATCGGCCCACTGGAGAAACGTGTTCAGAGTCAGAGGGGCCGTCCCGGGGTTTGTTTCACTGGCATACTCCAGCTGCCGGGCCTGCTCACCGAGGAATCGGCGACGGCGCCAAACCTCCCGGGGTCGGTTTTCCGCAATATCCAACTCCTCAAGGCGCATTTCGCGTATAAATTTGGCAATGAGCCGGGCCACTCCTGTGGTCTGCCGCAATTCGTGATAGGCACGGATTTTCAGCAGGCCGGTACGAACTGGAAAAGCATCTCCCAGATCGAGTGCTTTTTGGCGCCGTTTCTCCCGATTCTGATTGACCAGGACATCTTCGTCTAACAGATTCGATTGGTAGTTCCACGTCCCGCCGGCATCCCACCAGCGGGCCAGGTTCACATCCGAACAGGCAAAGGCCGGAGACCGCAGGGCAGCCACAACAGATACTTGGTCCGAGGGGTCGTCGATCGCCCGCAGGCAGTTGACCAGGTCCTGGACCTCCTGGGTGCCAAATACGAGAGAATTCCCCTCAAGCCGATAGGGAATGCCAGTGGCTTCCAATGCCCGTGTCAGTATTCCCAACCCGGTTCGGGAGCGAATCAGGATGCACACATCTTGCAGGACAGCTTGACGAGTGTCACCACGTTCTTTGTCATACACGCGCAGACGGTTGGGGGATCCATCGGCCACCGAGTCCACTATGATACCGGCTACATGGCGTGCCTGTCGGCTGCGTAGGGCGTCTGCGCTCATTTCCGTTGGCTCGCCGAATACCTGCACTGATGATTCCAGGTCAGTCCGCTGCAGCCCGGAGTTATGTTGCAAAGGGACATACTCGGCCTGCAACCCTGTTTCCTCGGTCATTATCTGGCTGAATACGGCGTTGACCCAATCCAGCACCGGTTTCTGGGAACGCCGATTTTCGGTAAGTGTTAACGGACGGAGTTGTCCGCTCTCCCGCACCAGGTGGGTGACTCCAATGTCGGCCCGGCGGAACCGGTATATGGACTGCTTGGAGTCACCCACGATGAACAGCTTGCCAGGAGTGAGGGGGACAGTGTGCCATGGCCGTCCATCGATATTCGCGTCGGGCTTGGCAGCAAGATAGAAGGCGATCTCCGCCTGTAGTGGGTCCGTGTCCTGGAACTCGTCGATGAGGATGTGCGTGTACATATCCTGAAAGCGGCGACGGGCGGTGGGGTCGTAGCGCAGGAGATCCCGGGCCCAGACCAGGAGGTCGTCAAAGGAGGCCACGCCTTCGGCTTTACGCTGGGCCGTGTACCTGGGGACAAAGCTCTGCCGAAGGTTCTGCAGGACGGCCATGGCAGGAGCGCACCGGACTGCGACTTGGAACGGCTCTCCGATCTCCTCGCGAAAATGTTTGCGGATTTCTGTGATGGGAGCGGTCCATCTTCCCGCGGATGAGCCTCTGGTGCCGGAGTAATCAACCTTTGCCCCTTGGTCCAATACCCGGACGGCATCCAAAGGACGATCCGCCGCCCCCAGGACGGCCGTGACCGTTTCCATGGCTGATGAGATCTGTTCAAACAGGGTATCGGAGTGGTCAACACACTGCGCGCGCAGCTCATCCAATTCGCGCAAGGTCGATTCCGCCAAGGCGCAAAGGTCGATTTCCGGTATGCTCCCTTCGCTGGCCAACCGCTCATAATTGTCAACGAAAGCCCTCGCGACTTCGCGCCACGTCCCAAGGCCGGCTTTAACCCCAATCAGGTGCCGGAGAGACTCGGTCAATTCAGGGTTGGCTTCGGGGGCCAGACTTAGAGTGCTCTCCAACCATTGATCCCATCGTTCCGCAAAGCGCTCGGTCGAGTCCACGGCGTCCAGAGGCACCCATCCCGGAGGCAGATTTGCTGATAGCGGCCGTTCCCGCAGTAACTGGGCGGCGAAACTATGGATGGTCTGGACGGCGGCCTGGTCAAGCTCAGCGACCGCTTGGCGTATGCGGCCTCTCTCATGATCAGTCAGGTCCTTGGACAGCAGGTCTTCATTGCTATCGCCAAGGTCATCCTCCAACAACTGCTCCATTCGCGACCGGACACGTTCGGACAGTTCCGCGGCGGCAGCATCGGTGAAGCTGATGGCCACGATATTCTGCATCCTGACGCCGGCCTTCACCAACGCCACCACCCGGCTGACCAGGGCGTAAGTCTTACCCGTGCCCGCGCCGGCTTCCACCATGAGGTTGGCGCCGAGGTTATTGACTATGCTGTGTAGGGTTTCCTCGTCGTTAATTGTCGTTGTCATCAGCACTTATGGCGGCTCTGCTGCCCAGAGAGTTGAATGGCAGGACGGTTGCGACATCTTCCCGCGCCTTGCGCTCCCACACTTGCCGACGCCGGGTGGGACACAAGCGATTGAAGTCACAGTATGTGCAGTTGCCGCGCTCCTGGTCGCTATCCCCGGCCGTCTCCGGCGTTGCGGGGAATACGCCGTGCCGGGCAGCATCCACAATGGCGGACAGCGGCGTGTAGAATTCTTTCCAGTCATCTTCCGTATAAGGTGCAACGCCGTGGGTATTGTTGTCCGCCAACGGAAAACAGTAAGACCCTGATATTTGGACTGCGGGGGCGGGATACTTTTTGCGCGCGGCAGCTACATAAACGGGCAGCTGCATCGCGCGACCATTGGCCAAAGTCCGATCGGCCTTTCGCCCTCTGGCCCCGTCGAAGTACGGTTCTGGTTTGCCTGTTTTGAAGTCCCGGACTCGGACTTCGTCGCCCACCATGTCAATACGGTCAATTTTGCCGCGGAACCATATCTCTCCCAGGTCGTCGATGGCGACGCTCACTTCCCAGATCTCGGTGCCCCTGCCAAAGTTCTCCTCGGCGCTGGCTTCGGTGGCTGCGTCGCCCAACCACTCAGCTTCGGCAGCCATGAAATTTCGTAGGCCAGCCTGCATGTCTTCTTTTGCCATGTCCCAAGGCAGCGGATACCCGGTGACGCCCCGCTCCTCGGCGACAGCGAATTCCGCCTCCGCTAAGTCCAGCAGGTCGGTATCGGTCTGGTTTCCCTCCCTCACGAAGCGCTCCAGGATTTTATGTACCAACGAACCCCGTTCCGCTGCGGACATCTCATATTCCTCCTCTTCCGGCGGAGCCGCGATCGCCAATATCCGGCTGAGGAAAAACTTGTACGGGCAGGTCGCCCAGATTTCCAGAGCACTGGGAGAGATCGGGTAGTCCCTGGTACCGATTGCCGCGACCCTAGGAATGTCAGGTTCTAGCCGCCCGTCCCAGGGCGATAGGACATTGCCGTTGCGTGCATTCCTGGCTTTCAGGGCATTGGTCATGCGAGAGTCGGATGCAATGGCCTGATGGTGGAGCAATGCGTCCCCTGTTTCCCCAACCAAGTGCATCAGGTTGTATTCGGTGCCGTCGGCCGGCTGCGTATGGAAGTCGGACAGGTTCCGTAAGCCGGCTTCCCGCGAGGGTACGACCGTGAGCCACGGCTTGGCAGAGGCATTTTCGGTGAGATTCTCATGGGTGAGGCGGTTGGTTCCCCCTTCCCGCTCATGCAGGTGGTTGGCCGCCTCGATGACCCACCGCGAAGGGTAGGCAGAGCGGCGTTCGGCGGTGGCCGCCGGCCAGGACAAAACGACCTTTCTGGCCGATGCCACGGCGGCCATGAAATCGTAGCGTTCCAAGGAGGCAACTCGGTCCAACTCCGGGCGGTTCTGCACCACCCACGGGTTGGCACGGGGCCGGGGCGGAAACTGCCGTTCCACCATGCCCACGGTGTACATCACGTCGTACTCCGTACCGGCGATTCCGGCGGGCGGGCCAATATAGACCCCTGCTCCCACTGGCTCCCCGCGGTCGGATGCCTGGCTTTGCAGTCCTTCCCGGATGGACTCCCTCAGTGCTTCCGGACTGAACCCGATTCCCCATTCCTTGAGACTGACCAGACTGTCCACCAGTTCGTCTATCCGCAGGACGTCCTCCGATAATTCTTCCGCCACTGCCCAGCGATAGGTTGCCATCAGGTTCTTCAGCTGTGTGGACGCTGCTTCCCATTCCATGCCGTTGGAGTTACCAAAGCTGCCGAGGGCACCGGCCAAGCGCTCCAAGAATTCCTGTAATTCTGCAACGTTCCGTCGAAGACGCCGCATGAATGGGTCGTCGTCATTATCGTGGCCGTTGTCCGCCTTTGCCTGAGGTTCCATCTGAGCCATGTAGGCCGCGAGACGGCTTTTCCAATTTTGAACCGCGCCGTTGGCCCGGGCGCTCCGGGCCAGATTGGCCCATGCCGTGGCCGGCACGGTTATTGAGCGAGGGGAAGGCTCACCCTCGCTGTGTTCCCGTGGCCAGCGCACGGGTGTGGACGTTATCCACTCGATAAATCGCTCTCGGTCAATAGCTCCTTGAGGACCATTCAGTTCCACTGTCAAGTCGACCAATCCCAGCAGAAGCAGCCCGGTCTGGGTGTCTCCCAGGCTGCGATGAGTCACGCCGGAATAGGGAATGCGGGCGAAATCAAACTCCTGCCGGAGCAGGCTGGCGTAGGGATTGTCTTGCCGATGAATGACGGCGATACGATGGAACGGAGCTTCGCTGGCTGCAATACTGCGCACGATTGCGCGCACTTCCTCTTCGGGATCTGGGACAGCCACGATGGCCAAGGCACCTGTCTCTGCTCGCTGGCACAGTGGGTCTTGTTGCTCGGAAGCGTTGGACGATTCTTCAATCCTATGCCTGTCCAGTATATCGAGAAGTTCGCGCACCGACTCGTCGGCATTTTCGTCGCTGACGAATCCGGCCACTACCTGGCATTTGCCCCGTACCAGGAGAACTTTGGCCAGCCGGGTGTCACCTATGGAGAGACGCCTGGGCAGGTAGTAAATCACTGCGGGCTCATGGCCCCGTACCCAATGGTCGTTCACGGCCTCGGCTGCCATATGCGGCAATTCTGAGGGCAGATGATAGCCCTTTTCAGTAATTCCCTTACTATATTCGACGTAGAGGCGCTCTGCCACGAGATTCATGTCGTCCGGATCGCCCGCCTCATCGTCATCCGGAGCATCGGACCGCTCAGCCATTTCGTGAAAGGCAGTGAACAACGAACGATAGAAACGGTGGCGGCCCGCAGGGTCGAGACCCAGCCTATCGGCCTCAGCTTCCGCAACATGGCGCACGGCTTGGGACTCCAGCAGACGGGGCAGCGCTGGGCTCGTAGGTCTCGCCAGTTCATCGGCCAATCGCCTGCCGGTCTGTACCGTGACGTTTATCAGTCCTTTCCCACCAAGCCAGTGACGAATCGACCGGGCCACATCGTGATGGTCTGTGATAACCACCACTCTGGCAAATCGGTTTTCACCCTGAGCCTGGTCCACAGCTCGTTCCAGAGTCGACAGGGCCTCCGGACCGGTGAGGACGGTTGTTATGTGTGAGTCGGTCTGAGTCATGATTTAGTCGGCCTCAATTTCTGCACGAAAGATTTTGCGAGGTGCTACTTCACCCATATTACCCTTCTTGGGTGCCAAAATGGTAAAGGGTAAGAGGGCGACGGAGGTTTTTCGTCGATTTGATCCGCCCCCAACGGCTAGTCAAAAATTGGAGAGCCGGGATGCGTGGCCTCGAAGTGTATCGGTAACAGCTCGTTGATGCGCCGAGAGCACTCCCCGCAGGGTACATTCCTCTCAGTGCATTTGTCGCAAGCGGCTTCACAAACGTCAACGAAATTGTAATTACACTCTTGACCTTCCTGGATCCCCTTAAGGGACACTATATCAAAATAGACGATTGGCTAATCGGCTCCTTTCAAAAGACCTGCGCGTACCATTCTTCAGTATGGAGTCGGGACCGCCCGAATCACTTCCATGTCATACCCATTCACCTCGTACAAATCGGAGATGCGGTTTTCTATCTGACGCTTCAAGTGATTCGCCTGGCGTGTTTCGAGCAGGTGCTCCTGGGGAGTACCTGGTGCATTGACGGCTTCGAGTGCATTAATTAGCTCTGCCACCATCTCTTCAACGATCGCCAATTCATCCTCAGCGGGGACCGGTATAGGGATGTCCTTGATGAATTGTTTACCATGTGAGTAATATCCACCCCGAAAGACGCTCGTAATGGTTCTTACCATAGCCTCGCTAACGGGATGGTGGAGGACAGCAAGGAGGTAGTAGTTGGACACCGGGGATTCCGGGCGAGGACGGATCATATAATACGGACCGTTGCCGCCCCCGGTAGCCATGACGTTGCTATCATCAAATGAATACCGCGCCTCAAGCGACAAAACGGGCAGTATGATTTTGGGACCGTCGAGTTTGTTAAGGCTTTGAGGCCTTCCAAACTGATACCACTGTCGTTCGGCCGCCAGCCCGCCAGTGATGTCTCTTTGCTCCAACTCTTGACGCCTGGCTGTGAGATACTCCCAGCAACCTGGGAAGTCATTGGCCATCTCTTCTGGCTGATATAGCCTGGCTCGCTCCCCTTGCCCGTCTGGCACCAATTCGTAGGGGTAAATCATCCAGCGATTGGCTTCGGGCCGCGCGTAGGGACTTAAAGTAACCTTGCGAAGACAGGGACGGAGGACGTCCCGCTCAATTGGCCAGTCCCTGCCATTCCAACGTAGGCTAACGGTCGCGGCGTCCTCAGCCACCGACTCGAAAATGTAGATAGAGTCTGCACTCGTTTGTACTCCGACGAAGATTTCTGCCAAATCCTCCAAACGATTTGGGCACAGCTCGCGGATAAGCGAGAAAAGCGCGCGCGTCTCCTCGTCGGCGAACTGCCACGAGTCTTCACCAAATTCGTCAGCGGGAATCCGGGTAACCAAGCCCGGCGTTCCGTAACGCCATTCTTCCAGAGCACCAACCACTTCAAGAGTAACCTGTTGTCGGCCACCGCGATCAAATACGAGGATGCTGGTGTAATTTGAAGTTCCGGATCCGAAGACCTGCTTCGCACCAAAATGAACAATCTGTTCCAGGAGTTGCCCTTCAGCTATCACTCTCCTTAATGTCCTGCCAGACCGAATGGTCATGAACTTATGGGGCACGATGAAACCTAACCGCCCAGAGGGCCGCAGTAGTGTTAATGCCCGCTCAACAAAAAGCGCATACTTGTCGAAGTTATCCTGATGACCCGTTGCATATGGCGATCTAGGGTTCTGGTAGAAGGCCACCTCTTCGGGTAAATAAGCTGCTAAATTCTGGATTCGGACGTAAGAGCCTGTTTACGATCTCTGGAATATGTTAAGTTGAGACTATTGCCAAGGGGGAGATAATCATGTCCCATTCATATCCCAGTGACGTTAGTCGTGAGCAATTTGCCCTGATTCTGCCTGCTTTGGAGTCGGTGCGCCGCCGGACCAAGCCCCGCACCGTGGAATTGTATGATGTATTCTGCGGGGTTCTGTACGTCCTGAAAAGCGGCTGCCAGTGGCGAATGCTGCCCACGGACTTCCCCGATTGGCGCACTTGCTACAAGTATTTCCGCCAATGGAGTGATCTGCCCGACCCAGAGGAAGAATCCATTCTGGAGCAGGTCTTAAAAAAAGTTGGTTGGCGCGGCCCGAGAGAGCAGTGGTCGGAAAGAGCAAACCAGCTTCTGCATCGTGGACTCCCAGAGCGTGAAGAATGCCGATAGCGCCGAGAACAAGGGTTATGACGCTGGCAAGAAGGTGTCGGGGATCAAGCGTCATATCGCGGTGGACACGCAGGGGTTGCCCCATGCAATTCACGTGACCACCGCCAACGTTGGCGACCGGGCTGGGGCTTTGACCATGTTTGGCCACTGCCGAGCCGATCTCAGCCAGGTGCAAAAGGTGCTGGTTGATGGGGGTTACACTGGGAAACCCTTTGCTTTGGCGGTGGAGCAATTGTTGGGAGCCACCGTCGAAGTGGTGCAACGCCATGAACTGCACACTTTCGTGGTGCTTCCGAAAAGATGGGTGGTGGAGCGGTCCTTCGCCTGGCTGGACAAATGCCGCCGACTCTGGAAGAACTGCGAAAGAAAACTCAATACCAGCCTCCAAATGGTGGTACTCGCCTTCACGGCGTTAATCCTGAGAAGATTGTAAACAGGCACTAATACTACAGTTGCAGATATGTGGTGAGGAGTTTCAGGCGGCGTCGGTAATGACAGCGCCGGGCCGTTGCTTGGTGCCGCCGTCTCCACTGAGACCACCGCAGCACTGATTCGTCCGTAGGGTGGTGTCTCCATATCAGCCGGTAGAGTAACCGCCGAACCTCGGGCACCGTCAGCGGTATCAGCCTTTCCTCCAAACTGGGGCAGCCCCCTTTTCTCCCAGACGTCCCGGCGACGATGCCTGGCGCCGTACCACCGCCAGGTAGGCGTGGGCCAGCATCGCCAGGGTGATGTGCCGGTACCAGCCGTCCCACCGGCGCACCTCGTATTGGTCCAGTCCCACCTGTCCCTTGGCCTCCTCAAAGCATTCCTCAATGGCCCACCGGGTTCCGGCCACCCGCACCAGTTCCTCCAGGGCTGTTCCCGTCGGGCCGTAGCACACGTAGTAGGCCAGTTCCTCGGGCTTGGCCACGCTGCGCCGGGCCAGCAGCCAGTACCCCTTGCCAGGTTCTCTCAGGGGCCGAATATCCACCAAGGCCCAGTCGTAGACCCGAGGACCCTTGGCCCCATCACCGGCGCTCAGCCGGACCCAGCCCGACTCTTCAACCCCAGACGCCAGCCGGTCAGCCCGCACTTGGCGCGGACCCTGGTCCGTCCCAGCCCACAACTTCTCATTGCTCTTGATGGCCAGCACGTGAGGAACGTCCCGCCGCTCCAGCCACAGCCGCAGGTTGCGGTCATTGCCGTAGACCTCGTCCCCGGTGGCCCAGCCGAAGGGGACTCCCGACTCCACCGCCCGTTCCAGCATCCGCCGGGCCAGTTGCGGCTTGGTGCGAAACGCCACTTGCTCCGGCACGCCAGCCTCCTCCCGGCGTTCCTGGTCATCGGCCCACACCTGAGGCAGGTAAAGCTCCCGGTCCAGCAGGGTCCTCCCCTTGGCAGTAGCGTAGGTCAAGAATACCCCAATCTGGCAGTTCTCGATCCGTCCCGCCGTGCCGCTGTACTGACGCTGCACCCCCACAGACTTGTTGCCCTTCTTCAGAAACCCAGTCTCGTCCACCACCAACACCCCGTTGGCGTCGCCCAGGTGCTCCACCACGTAGTCCCTGAGATCATCGCGAACCAGGTCCGCGTCCCAAATGTAGGTTGACAGCAGATGCTGCACCCCATAGGGTGTGGCGTCCCCGGCCTGCTCCGCCAGTTGCCAGCCGTTCTTGCGCTCCACCGGACTGAGCAGCCCTTTCAGATAGTCCAGCGATCGTCGACGTGGTTCGGGACGCCGGAACCGCCCCGCAATGCACTCGTGTACCCGGTCGATACCCTCAGCCCACCGGGCGACCTCTGCCACCCCATCCCCATGCACTGCCACAGCCTCACCTCACCACCCGTTGATTGCCCCAATCCTAGTCGTTTTCAATCTGCAACTGTAGTACTAAGAGTCATGGTGGAAAGTCACATGGCTGTACCTTGCCTTTGTAGTGGTTCTCCACGCATTCGTCGTCGACAACGTGACTGTGGAGCCTACCATTATCGTTTTGTGTATCACGATGGTTTTGACCGTGCAGAACATTAGGACCAATCAGAAAATCTCCATTCTCACAGCGGTTCTGGGTGCAATGGCCGCGTTGTTGTCGTTACCTGAGAAAGCCAAAGTTGGTGCTCTGGACCTTGATCTTTGGGTGATAGTGGGTTTGCTGATTGGTTTGTCAGCGTTCACCGTCTTGGGGTTTACGCTCGTCTGTGCGTTCGATTCGAGCTCGATGAGGAGAAGAAAGAGGAAAAGACGGACACCGCCTACAAGGTGACGACCGCCGTCTACTCTGACGATTCGACAGAGATTAGGAATCGTCTCCCCCTGCACGCACGCCTGCTTCAGCCTTTCACGCGGGATTACGAAGGCGATGGTGGCGCTGCTTCTACAGGACAACCCGCCGACGGGTAAGCGAAACGGGGCTGGACGGATGTCCGGTGGCGGCTATCGGGGGACCCCGAGAGGCCGCTGGACAATACCCGTCGCCATTGACAATTGCCCCGTGGAGGTCCGGCTCGGTCAACAGGATGCACCTTCGGTGGGTTGTTTCGTCTCTCTGACCATTCATGGACTCCCGCGCCTCTGCCCCGTTCACGCAGCCGCATCCCCCTGCCTCCACCTGGAAGTCCTAGTGGTCCAACTGCTTTGAAACGATGGGTTAAATTGAGCGGAGCCGAATGTTATCCAGGTTTTGTAGGTAAACTCGACAAGCTCAATTACCCCTCATTACAAAGATTTCGCACTACTAGGGGAGTTTCTGAATTGTTCGATGAGGTCGGCCACTGTGAGCGGGGCCACGGCACCTGGCTCGTGATGGTATCCTGTCGATGTCGTCTCTTCGGAGTGGTCGTTGTGCGACGGCGAGGCCGACGGTCGGTTGGTTACTGGTCCGTTGAACGAGCTCCGTGCCTGGGCGTCGTGGGTCTTGACCCGGTACCTACTCTGCTGAGATGACGACCGTGATGGAGGCTGGAGGCTCTTTCCCGAGCGCCTCCCGGTCGATGTAGACACTCTGGATAACGCTCCCGTCGGCGGTCCCGTAGACGATCTTGTTTTTCGTTTCCTTGGCCTTGTGAAGGGTGAGGGTCAGGGAATCCATTTTCTTCTCCTTGGAGAGCCGGCTGGCCGATCCTGGACGGTCTCCTTCCACTCTACCGGGCCGGAACCGTGTCATCAACGGGCAACTGTCATCAGTTCTTGTCCGGGTGCTATGGGGCCTTTCGCCGTTGTAGTGTCTTCGCCGGGACTCCATTTTCTCCTCGGCATCCTACAGGGATAGTACCAGTTCTCGTTCAGGCACTCTTGCCGGGATCTCCCGTTAAACGCCTCGATGAAGGTGCTGTCAGTAGGCTTCCCATGCCGACCGAAGTCCAGGTCCACTCCGTTCACGTGGTCCCACAGGTCCAGTCGCTTCGAAGTGAACGTGGGGTCAGTGTACGAGCGGATGTGGTGGTCGATGGCCTTGAAGCCGGCACCTCGCCGAGAGTGGCGTCTTCTTCCGCCGACTTCAGACATCGCAACAGGCTGTATCTTGTTAACCCTCACCGTTTTCGGCCTCCACTGCCGGCAAAGAGACTTGGTTCTGCAGTGGAGTTTGTCCGATTCAGACTGACCGTCGAAAGGCCCAAAAGCAAACGGAGCCCCGCGCACCACAAGAAAGCCCACACTCTTGGACCGGCTAGACTTTCGATCTTGGACGAACGAAGAGAAAGGCCGGCCACATGGGAAGCCGGAGGAGGCCGTAGCATTCGCAGCTACGGCCTCCTTCTTTGTGCCCGGGTCCAGCGCCCCGTGCCTGTGATCCCTTCTCCCGTTCCCGCGTCAGGCTGAACATCTACTTGGTCTAGGCCACGGTTGCCAGCTTCGTCTCCGCCAACTCCCCGGCTACGAACCCGCCTTCATATAGGCCTGAAAACACCACTACTCACCCCCTAAACACATCGTGTCCAGCCATCGGGTTACGGTATAGTCAATCCGCCACCGCGCCGGTGGTCATATATCAAGTATTACCAATACGAACAATCGGTCCTCCGACGCAACCCGAAAGGAGGTGCCATCCGCCGGGAGAGTTGCCAGGCGATAGTCGAGCAGTCAGGGAGCCTCGCGCCACACCGGGTGCCGGGTTGTCATCAGGGGGGGCCGCGAGCGAGTCCCACCTTAAGACAACAAGACAACGTAGACGCAACCATGGCGCGACGGCAACAGTTGAACGATGAACAGAGACGACTGCTGAGAATCACCGGGCGGATGCCGCTGGCCAGCGTGGTCAACCTGGCGTCCACCCTGGGAACCACCGAGGACTGGGTCCGGGCCATGCTGGGCCGCCTGCGCAACGGCCACTGGGTTACCTCCGTGGTGCGGGGCATGACCGAAAGACGCCAGCACCGCTGGTTCCTGACCCGCCGGGCCGTGGACCTGCTCTACGTCACCGACCACCAGCACCCCGCGCCCAGGGAGGAAGGCAAGGGCCACGGGGCTGGCCTCCTTTCACCCCGAGGGCGAACTGCCCGAGGACTACCGGGAGCGGTTCGCCCTGGATCACGACCATCCCGTCCACCTGGATGACCAGGATAACTCTCCCTTCGCCGCCTCCGGTGACGCCGCTGCTGTCCATGCCGCCACCGGCGTTGACCACGAGCACCCGCCCTGGACCGCCACGTCGCGGGGCATCGAGACCTCGCTGCGGCGGCTGGCCATGCTGGAGCCGGTCTACCGCCTGGCCCCGGACCTGCTCCGCAGCGGGCGGGTCAACCGGCCCCCCGGCGACACGGCGGCCTCACACGAGGTCAGGATGACCGACTTCCGGCTGTTGCGGTACGGCGGGTTCTACCACGCCGTGGCCCGCTACGGGCCAGACCTCTGGACCCCCTTCACCTACGCCGGTCTCCACGCCACCGAGCGGGTGCTCCGGCGCAAGGAGCAGCACCGCTTCTGGGGGGTGGACTGCTACTCCCACCAGGAGGACCGCTACTTGAGAATCGGGAACCGCCTGTTCTACGAGGACCCGGACCAGGCGGTGGAACCCTCGGCCCAGATCGTGGTGGCCCACGATGCCTGGGTCAGGGAGCTGGCCCGCAACACCTGGCCCGCAACACCCTGAGCGACACCACGCCCACCCTGTTCTGCACCCCGGACGGGGTATGCAGCGAGGCGGTGGAACTGCGGCCCTCCCGGGACCTGGTGTCCGATCCTTCGGGCCATCCCGCCGTGGGGAGGCCGGAGAGGGCCGGGTTCTGGCTGAGAGAAAATCCCGATCTGGAGGCCATCGACGGCAGGACCGCCCACCGGCTGTTTATGATCATTGCCCAGTTCCCTGCCATGCGGGCCTCCTGGCTCCGGGAAATCGTGGGCGGTTCCTCCGGCGAGGTCTCCCGCCACCTGGAGCGGTTCCTCCAGACCGGCCTGGTGGCGGTGTTCGACGGGCGGCATTACCTGTCGGAGCTGGGGATGCGACGGGCGGCCAACATGAGCAGGGTGCTGCCGTCGGTGATCCGCAATCGCCACGGGGCCTACCTGGACCGCTGGTACCGGGAACACGAGCAGCGCCACAACGACGGGGTGAACCGGCTGGTGGTGCGGTTCGCGCGGGAGGGCGTGGCGGCGGTGGCTGCCTGGCGGGGCGAGATCAACGTGCCCGGCCTGACCCAGGTGCGGCCCGACCTGCTGGTGCAGGTCAGCGCAGGAACCCTGGGACACGGAACCCACTACATCGAATTCGAGCGAAGCGCCGTCACCCCCTATGAGGTGGAGCACAAGCTGGGTCCCTACCGCCGGATGGCGGCGGGGCGTCCATTGCCGCTGCTGGTGGTGTGCGAGACGGCAAGAGGAAGGCGCAACTTCCGTGATGCCGCCGGCACTTTGCCCATGCTGACCGCCGCCGGTTCCCTGGCAGAGAAGGGCATGAACCCAACCCAGCCATGCTCAGGCGGAGAGTTCTTGCGGGGTGGTCCATCAACGCAAGCCCCCTTTCTCAGAAGTCCCCAGGTCCGGCAACGCCGGGCTGGGCTGCTGAACATGGCACAAGGGGATCAACTCATCCGAGTTTGCCGGTTTCAGACAACCCTTGCCGATGACAAATTTCTGCGACATTTCAGCCCTATCGTGAGTGTTGCCAAAGGTACTTCACGAGAGGAGTGGAACTATGATTCGCGAGAAGTTGATGAAGAGGACGTTCCTGATCGGGCCGGTCCTGGCGGCCCTGCTCGGCGCCGGGGTACTGCTCGGCTGCACGGGCGACACCGGGACCGTGGACGTCCGGGACTCCGGAGGGGCAAGGGCGACCCAGGAGATTTCCGGGCGGGGAGGCGGCGAATCCGACGGCGAGCATGGCAGCGGCGGTGAACAAGGGGGTGGTGAAAGCGGCGGCGCGTCCGGCGCGTCCGGCAGCGAAGAGGGCAGCGGCGCCAACCTGGCCCCCAATGAAACCTTTGACGCGGTTCGGGGCGGCGCCCGGCTCATCCTGAACTACGACGCTGCCAGCAACTCCTTCGCAGGCACCGTGGAGAACACCACCAACAACGTCCTGAGCCAAGTGAGAATCGAGGTACACCTCTCCAACGGCACGGAGCTTGGCCCGACGACTCCAGTGGACCTGGCTCCGGGCGAGGTGTTGGCGGTGAACCTGCCCGCGACCCAGGCATCCTTCACCGGCTGGATAGCCCACGCCGAGGTCGGCGGAGGCGGAGGCGAGGGGAGCCAGCCGGGCGGCGAGCATGGCAGTAGCGGAGGGGAAGGTGGCGGCGAACACGGTGGTGGCGGCGAGCGCCAGGGCGGCGGCTAGATCCAACGAAATCCGGCGAGGGAAGATGCCGACATCCCAAGGGGTATAATCTGACCACGGGAGTATCCCGCAGACGGACGCGGCGCCTCTATCAGGCGCCGCGTCCAAGACGGCTTTCAGGGGACTGGCGATGAGCGGCAGAGTGTTGATTATCGAAGACGATACAAGGATCGCCAACTGGGTCAAGGTGTATTTCGAGCGCGCCGGATTCTCCGCCGAAGTTGCCCATGACGGGGAGTTGGGTCTGGACATGGCCCGAGACCTGGCTCCGGACCTGATAATCCTCGATCTCATGCTTCCCCGTCTCGACGGCGTGGAGCTGTGCCGAATCCTGCGCCGGGAGTCAGACGTTCCGATAATCATGCTGACGGCCAGGGAAGCCCACGCCGACCGGATCATCGGACTGGACAGTGGAGCTGACGACTACGTGGTCAAGCCCTTCGACCCAGAGGAAGTCATTGCCCGCGCCGCCGCCGTACTCCGCCGCGTCAAGGGCAGGGTCCAGCAGGTTATGACCCGAGGCAACATTACGCTGAATGAGACCGCCCCCAGCGTGACGGTCGATGGAGAACCCGTGATTCTGAGCCAGGCGCAAATCGCTCTGCTGTCAACGCTGATGCGCCACCCCAACCAGGTGCTCACCCGCGAACAGCTGATCTCGCTGTCCTTCAACGACGATTTCGATGGCCTTGACCGCGCCATAGACAGCCAGATCGCCCGCCTGCGAAGGCAGATTAACCGGGACGGCAGACAGCCCATCCAGACTGTCTACGGCGCCGGCTACAGGTTCGCTATGGAGGATGAATGATGTCGCTGCGCTGGCGAATCATGGGGGCTATTGTTTTCATCGTCGTACTCACGGTCTTGACCAGCGTTGGCGTGGGCTATTACGCGACGCAGGCCCGCCTGGGCGTGTTCGTGGAACAGGTAGGGGGTGATGGGGCGAACCAGTTGGCCCTGAATCTGAGCCGGGAGTACACCGCGGCCGGCGGCTGGGCAACAGTGGACAGTACACTGTCCGAGGCCGGATACATCTACGATGGAGTGCCGCAGCGGGAGCGGTCCGAAGTGGGCCAGGGCGAGCACTCCGGGTCACTTCACCAGGAACGGGTGCGGGTCGTCATTATTGACGCCGAAGGACGTGTGGTGAAGGACAATTTGTCCCAGTTGCTGCCCGGAACCAACGCACCCACCCTGGACGGTCACCGCGAGACGATATTAGATTTGGATACGAACCAACCCGTGGGCCACGTCTATGTGGATGTGAACCGCGAGTTTCTGTCGTCCGAGTCGCACGGATTTCTCAACATGCTCCTTTCCATCACCCTGATTGGCGGCGCGTTGACCGTCGTCGTCGCCATCCTGCTGGCCGCCTGGTTGTCCAAGCGGATTACCGCGCCGGTGAGGGCGCTGACGGAGGCCACCCAGGCAATCGCCCTGGGGGACCCGGCCCGGCTGCCGGTCACGTCCTCCGATGAGTTGGGGCGTATGAGCGCGGCCTTCAACCTGATGACCTCCACCCTGGAAACTCAGCGCGAGCTCCGCAGGCGGTTGATCAACGACGTCTCCCATGAGCTGAATACGCCGCTGAGCGTCATACAACTGGAGGCGGCAGGACTGCGCGACGGACTTCAGACGCCCGAGAGCGCCTCGGCGCACATCATCCAGGAAGTTGACCGCCTGCGTGGTCTCGTAACTGACCTTAACTGGCTTGCTGAAACGGACCATGGGGAGTTGAAGCTCACCCTCGAGGCAAGTTCGGTCCACGACCTGCTGACCGAGGAAGTGGAACGCTGGCAGCCGCAATCCCAGGCCCGGCAGGTCCAATTGTCGTTACAGGCATCCGCCGACCTGCCGGACCTGCCCCTCGACCGGATGCGCCTGAGCCAGGCGTTGGGAAACGTCGTGAGCAACGCCATTCACTGCACCGAGGCCGGCGGCAATATCGTAATTGCGGCTGAGATGGAAAGCGGCGAGGCGCTGGCTGTCTCGGTCACTGATGATGGGATCGGTATTCACGCAGCAGACCTTCCCCACGTCTTCGACCGTTTCTACCGCACCGATCAGTCTCGTAGTCGTGGAATAGGCGGTACGGGTCTGGGATTGGCCATCGCTCGAGCCATCGTCGAAGCGCATGGAGGTGTAATAACCGTAGCGAGCGAAGGGCCTGGACAGGGTACCGCTGCAACTATTCGCCTTCCTCTCAACAAGTGAGCGCCATGCTCCTTTCCAGTTCGCACCGTTGGCTGGAACAACGACCACAGCGATCCAGGAGTTATGAATTTAGTCTTGTTCGGCTGAAAAAAGTGGGCCTGCCAAGACTGAATTGCGAACTTTTCGTTGGGAGGTTAGGCTGTAGCTCATCGGGCTGCGTGGAATTCAAGCGATCTCCAAATGAGTCGGTTACGGATCGACGCTGATGGAATAAGACGAGGCCGAATTCTTGCCGGAAGAAGCGCCGCCGTCAGCAGATTCCCACTGTTGACGGCGGCAAAACGCGGGTTGGGAGGGCTGGATTTAACGCCAGTGACGGCCCCGCTCCCTCTTTCGTTGTTGCACTATGGTTGCGTCCAACGAGCAGGGAATTGGGTCGGCCACCGGCGTTGTCGGTGGGCTTAGAAAATCGACACGAAATCACCGAGGTCCAGGTCAAACGGGTACCCGGGATTACCGGATAGTCCCAGGCTCCACATACTTGGCAGGCCGTCAAACACTTCCTCCGACAACTCGGTCAGTTCGTTCCTTCTTAGGTTCAGATGCTCCAAGTTGGACAGGCCGGCAAACACACCCTCCGACAACGCCGTCAGGTCGTTATTATATATGTCCAACTCATCCAGACTGGACAGGTCGGCAAATATGCCCTCCGGCAGTGTGGTCAGCCTGTTGGTGCCCATTTCTAGCAGTCGCAAGTTGGACAGGTTAGCAAACACACCCTCCGGCAGAGTAGTCAGCCTGTTGGCGCCAATGTACAGTGTATGCAAGTTGGACAGGCCGGCAAAGACGTCCTCCGGTAGTGTGGTCAGGTAGCCTTCAGATAGTATCAGCATCTGCAAGTTGGACAGGCCGTCAAACACGTCCTCCGGCAGAGTAGTCATTCTGCCGCAGTTCAGGTCCAGATATTCAAGAGCGGACAGTCCGTCGAACACGTCCTCGGGCAGGGACGCAATCATGTTGTAGAAGAGGTCCAGCTTTTCAAGATTCGAAAGTCCGTCGAACACGTCCTCGGGCAGGGACGTCAGGTCGTTGTAGCTCAGGTTTAGATCCTGCAACCCGGACAAGTCGTTGAAGTCGCCATTCTGCAAGGAGGTGATGTCGGCATTCGTGAGGTCCAGGACGGTTACTCCAGCCAGGTCGTCGGCAGTAATGGAGCCGCAATCCCTGCCGGTTATCTGCACTAGCTTGTCCCGTACTGGGGGTGTGCGGTCGCAGACGGAAGGCACGGCCAGGGGCGGCGGCTCCACATTTATCCTGACATTTTTGGCTTTGCTGCATCCAGCGTCGTTGCAGCCATCCAGTCGCACAATCCACTCACCGGCCCGGGACACGGTGAAGTTGGCCTCGGCGGCGGTGGTGATTATTTGATCCTCCGCCGTGAACCCCTCGCTGGGCTGTCGCCAGCGCAGCTTGTAGTTCGAGGCGCCGGCAGCCGCGTCCCAGGTGGCTTGAAAGGACATGGGTTCGGGTTGGGCAACCACCACCAGGTTCTCCGGCTTGGCCGGAGAGGGTTGGGTAGTGGCGAAGGTCTGGGCGATGCCTCTCCCGCATCCGGCGGCGTTGCAGCCTTCCACCCGCACTACCCACTGCCCGTAGTCGGACACGGTGATGCTGGCGTTGTTGGCCGTGACCACTGCTTCATTGTCCTCCTGGAACTTCCCGTCGGGCCGGCGCCAGCGGGTCTTATAGGAAGTCGCGCCCGCCGTTTCGTTCCACGTCGCGGTGATGTCCAGTGCTCCGGGCGAGGTATTGACGGCCAGGTTCTCCGGGCGGCCCGGCTTGATGGCGGCCATTTTGGCGATGCCGAGCCCGCAGCCGGCGGCGTTACAGCCTTCCAGCCGAACCACCCACTCGCCGGGCTGCTGCACTGTGAAAGTCGCGCTGTTGGTCTCCACCGACACTTCATTACCCGACTGGAAACCGGACCCCCCCGCCCTCCAGCGGACTATGTAACGGTCGGCCTGGGCCAACTCTTTCCAGGTGGCGGTGAAATCCAGGGTATCCGCATTTACGGAAACTTCCAGGCCCGTGGGCTTCTCCGGGGGTTGCAAGGCGTCGTCCGCCGACACCCTGCCAATGAAGACCAAGCAGGCAAGAACCAGGGGGATTACCAAGGCTAGTCCGAATCGATGTATCCCAGTTGCGGTCATAGTCCCACTCCTAATACTGTACCGCAATCACCAGCATCTCAGCAAGCAACGCTTCCGACAGGGGGCCATCAACGAGTGCTGGTGTTGCGACTGATTGCTAGTCCTTGTGATTACTGGGGCGGCAGTGCCGCCCGTGGCAATCCCCCCCATACTTCTACGATGCTCTCTGTATTGCCACTACGTCCTTTATTACGCCGCTCCGGGCCAGCCGGATTTGTTGCAGCTGCTGACAAAAATTCCCAGTGGTCGGCATGGAGAGACAGGGCAGAACGAGTGGCGGGACTTCGACGAACTGAGATCCCGATATAATAGAGCGGCGGCGACTGCACATTCAATCCCTCCGCATGAGGGTCTGCCGTTGCGTTTGGGTTGATAAAGCCGTTACAGGCCCACAAAGCCAAAGGCCGGGAGACTGACAGGCAGGCAGTATGCAGGGGCAATACTCTGTGATCAAAAGGTGAGGGAGGGACGGTGCTATCGCGGAGAAGTGGGTTGACGGCCAGGAAGACGTTGCGCGGCCGCTGGCGGAAGTCAGCCAAACTATACCGGAGTGTCTCGAGAAATGAATTTGATTCGCGGCTGGGAAAGTCGATACACACCCAACGAAACGGGCGGCCTACGGTTGAGCACGGCACGGCTGTTTAGGAGCATTGGAGAAGAGGAAGGGTTAGGCGACCCAAGGGAAGGAGAGATTCGCGTAGCCATTCTGGGGAGCATAGAAAGTACCGGAGGCCCGTTTTCAGTCCCCGTAGACTTTACGATACAAGCGGAACCGGACCAACCAGCGGTGCATGTAGCGGGGCTGGAACCTGGGGAAGTTCGGGAGATCCAATACGAAGTCCGGGTGGAGGATTCCGCACTCGAGAGTCCGTTCCTTTTCTGCCTGTCGAGGGAACCCGCCACGATGCACAACTGGGAGACGCTGCGGGCTGCTCTGCCGAAGAGGTACGACACGTGGACTGTGACGGAAGATGTGCGTGCCCTGAGTTTTGAAATCGAGTGCGGCATCGAGCGTTGGATGAAACTGAACGGAACAACCGAACGCTCGGTTGTCAGATTTAAGGGTTGGATGACTTACACTCTTATGACACGACCCCACCGGGCGTCGAATTCGGCGACCTCGACGAGATGAAGCTGATTAGGCGATGGCTCCAGAAGAGGAGGAAATACAGCGGCCAACAGGAATACAGGTTGGCATGGATCATAAGGAGCCCGCAGATGGAGACGTTCCCCGACACGATAGACATCGAACTGACGAGGACTGGTTTGGGCCTATTCAGCCCTTGGAGTTCTCCAACGAGATAAAGCGTGGAGGAGCGGGCGCGGTAAGCGGCAGGGTGACCAAATGCTTTCCCAGTTTTCCGCGGCATTAGGTATGAATCCCCTCGGTGTGGCAGCGTCAGAGCATGTTGAACAATCGTAGTGGCGGATGATTGACTGGAGTTTATGCAGTGATGGGACAGGCTGAGAACGAAACAAAATTACCTGCCAGCGTCGAGTTCCTAAGGGCGGTCAGGGATCGCGAGGACCTGTGCGAGGCTGTGTTCGATGAATGGTTACCCTCATCGGGAATCGAAACAACGCAAGTTCTCAATGCGTTAGGCACAGTTCTCTCATATCTCGACTTTATAGCCTCGTGCAGATGGTCTTGCAGAGGAGGCAGCCGTCTTGAGGAACACTTGATAGACGGGGCGCTCAGCAACTCCTTGGCCGCTCTTCGGCTACTCAAAATCGGCTACTTCGACCAAGCCGGCAACATCTTTCGGCAAATAGGCGGAGGCGCTAGCCATCACCCGGTGACTCACCACTTACGGGTGTGGCGTCGTTGGCCTGGCTGGCGCCGGCGGCCCAGGCCAGTGCCGTAAGCATCCTTACCGGGTCCAGTATCTGCCAGACAACCCCATTGTTGACGAAGTAGCCATTGGCGAAAACCAGGGCACCCAGCGCCGCCGAAACCACCGCGCCCACGCGCCCCGCAGGGCATCCGCATCGCCACAGAGCCACCGCTGCCACGCTGGAGGAACCGATGAACAGCGGGTTGACCGTTCGCCACACGTCACCCCAATGGTCGCCGAACAAGCCGCTGTATCCATTGGCGAGCACCACCAAGGCTAATATACCCAGCGCGAGGCTGCGCACCCAGGGGACGCGGCGAGTGCTCAACCAGACCCACCATACGCCGCCGGACCCCATCAGCAGCGGGCCGATTTGCCACAGCTTCCAGGGCCAGTAGGGAACGGACAGCCTCTCCGGGTCAACGAGGACAGTCCTCTCGGTCCAGGCAAAAATTGCCAAGGTTACGAAGGCCGTGGCGGCGGCGGCAGGGATCGGGCCTAGGTCTCGCGGAGCGCCTAGCTTGAACATCTACCAGCCTTGCTGCTACGTGGTTTTGGCATGTGGGAACCCTCCTGCTTCTGCCCGGCGGGTAGCGACGTTCCATGGACACTCTACCACAACCAAGCAGGGCGGGCTTCGCATGATGCGGCAGAACTGGGACTGACTACAGGTCCCGAACGAACCTCAACACGAAGATTCTTTAGACGCAATTGCGACAGAATCGGTCTCAGGGGACTCGGGGGCACGGGAATCGGGTTCGGAGGAATCGTCGTCGATGGGAATAGCCAGCGTGATGTCCACGTTGTTGTCCCGGTCGATGACAACCTGTTCCACGACCATCTGGAGAATCTCCTTGCGCTGCTCGGGAGTCAACTCGTCCAGGCCCTGGCCGAGATCCCTCGCCCACGTGAGGACAGTCTCCATCAGCCGCCGTTTCTCGGCTCCGCCAGCCTCCCGCGCCCGGTAATCGTCGAGCTTCGCCCTGGCGCTCTCCAGCCGCTCGGTGATGAACCTGCGCTGGAGGTCGAGCTGGGCCTCGGTGATCTTCCCCGACACGAACAGCCTGATGGCCCGGTCCTCTTCCATCTGGATGCTCCGCAGGTCCCGCTCGGCCTGGGCGATCTCCTCCGCCAAGCCGCCACCCTCCTGGGCATTGAGGGTGTCGATACCGGCGACGATCAGGTCGGGGTTCTGGATCACCCGCTTCACCTCGCTCCAGATCGGCTCTTCCAACCGTTCGGCCCGGATGTGGGGACGCTCCCGGCAGCCCAGGCGCATGCTCTGCATCCCGTTGCACATGTAGTATCGGCGGGGGGTGGTCAGCTCGTATTGGTATTTCTTGCCGTTCCGGACGCTGGTGTTGGTCCAGGCGGCCCTGGCATGGAAGTTGTGGCCGCACTCGCCGCATTTCAGCAGGTGCTGCAACTGGTAGAGCACCTTCGTGTTCCTCTTGGCCTTCCGGCTCCGCTGCTTCTTCAGCGCCTGCGCCCGCTCCCAGGTCTCATCGTCGATGATTTGCGGAATCGGTATCTCAATCCAGGTGTCTTCCGGCTGGTCGTAGATTTTCATGCCGTCCTCGGTGGAGACGTGGCGGTACTTGCCGTAGAGCCAGGTGCCGGTGTAGGCGGCGTTCCCCAGAATGTGGTGCACGCGGGACTGGAGCCACAGCATCTTGCCGGTCTGGGTGGGGATTCCTTCGTCGGTCAGCCGCACGGCAATGGAGTAGGACCCCATCCCCTCGTGGACGTACATGTGGAAGATGCGGCGGACGGCCTCCGCCTGCTCCTCGATCACCTCGGCCCGGCCGTCGTTCCCGATGCGGTATCCGTAGGGGAGGCCGCCGGTGGGCACCCGTCCCTGCTTGGCCGTCCCCCGCTTGCCCAGGGTGGACCGCTCCCGGAAGTTGTCCAGCTCAATCTTGCCGATGGCCGCCATCAGGCCGAAGGTCTTCATGTCGATGGCGTCCATGACGGCTTCCAGCCGGATCTGGTGGGCCTCGACGACCTCCATGAGGGCGGCGGCGGGATACATGCCCCGGCTGAGGCGGTCGGACTTCCAGCAGACGATGACGTCGAAGCGTCCCTTCCTGGCGTCGGCCAGCATCCGCTGGAACTCGGGGCGTTTCTTGCTCCAGCCCGGGCCCACCTCCTGGTAGCGGGCGGTGATGGTCAGGCCCTTGCCTTCGCAGTAGGCTTCCATCTCGCCGGTCTGCTCGGAGATGGAGGTCTTGTCCTCCCCGTCCTGGCTTTTGTCCGAGACGCGGGCGTAGATGGCCGCCCGGTTCGGCTCCGTCTTCCTGTAGTTGGTCTTGGCCATTGCTCCCCCTTACGTGATCCCGTTTCCCTTGTTGCCGGAGATGCCGGTTGAACAATCCCGTTCAGCGTTCAAGCGATCTCGATGTCGGTGAGTTCGAAGTCTCCACCCTTGAACAGAAGGGGTTCCCGGGTAGCTTCCGCAAGCGCATAGGAGAAGCAGTCGCCGAAGTTCAGCCCCGCCGGATGGTTGCCCTTGCCGAATCGCCGCCAAGCCCGGCGTGCGGCCTGCGCCTGTTCAGTGGTGACCGGCTCCAACTCAATCCCCGCCTCTTGCAGGAAGGCGTCAAGCTCGTAACCGGCTGCGGCGCCACTGCGACTTTCAAGGACGATTGTCGTTTCCACCAGAGCGGCGACCGACATGCGGCGGGAAGATGCCGTGGCGATAGCCCTGGCAAAGCGCTCCGCGTCCGGCTCGTGGAACAGGACCGCCAGGACCGCCGACGTGTCAACGATCACTTTGGCAGCCCCCGCTCGTCGTACAGGAAGTCGCCGTGCTCGACGGCGGAGGGGCCGTCGCCCAACATGCCTGCGCAGCGTTTTCCGATGGCGAGAAGTCGCTGAACGCGGGCTTCGGCGCTGCGTTCGCTCTTCTCGCGCTCCAAGCGCTCCTTGAGGGCCACCGTAATCGCGCCGGTCATGGTCTCCCCGGTAAGCTGCGCCAACTCACTGGCGAGCTGACACGTCTCCTCGTTCTTGATGTTGATGCTCACTGCAACCTCCTAGTACGGGTAGACGTCCCGTATATAATTCTACCATACACCCTGTCGCCGCCTGGTGCAACCGCAGGCGGGACGTCGGGGCAAACCGCTCGGGGGATAGCCAGCCAGCATCAGTGATCTGCTTCCGGGTTGCCCTGGGAGGACGAGTCCTTCTCCGGCGCAGTGGTCCCGCCCTTGCTCCGGTCGAAGTCAAGGTCGGAGTCTGTTTGGGCGGCGCCGTCCCTGGTGGCGTACCTGACCATCAGGGACAGGAGGCGGCGCAGCCGGTCCTCGGCGTCGGGTCCGGGGTTGGAGAAGACCCGGACCACGCCGATCTCCGGGGCGTCCCCGGCGGGCCTCCGTTTTTTGTTCTGTCCTTTCTTATCTCTCATTTCACGTGGCTGCGGCGGCCTTTTCCCGGTCCGCCGTCCTCTCGTTGGTCGTTCGTGATGGGGCCGCCGGCGCGGGCGGACGGGACGGGCGCCGGCGGCCTATGGGTTGCGCTATGGGTCAGGGTCTAGCCTTCGTCCTCTTCCCCGTCCCCGTCCTCTTCAGGGACGGGTTCAGGGTCGGGCGCCGGAACGTCTTCGCCCGTGAGGATGTCCGGGCCGCCGGGCATCCGGCTGGCGAAGCGGAGCAGGGCCAGCATGGGTCCCCCGGAGGGCTCGACGCCCTCATTGCGCCAGCGGCGCAGCTGCTTGCCGTCCACGCCGATGGCCTGGGCGAAGCCGGTCCAGGTGAGCCCGCTGGCCTCCTTCAACCTGGTCAGGCGCTCGGGGAAGTCCTCGGGCATCACGCCGGTCTCCAGGGGCAGCAGGCGGCCGCCGATGGAGATCCGGTCCGGCCGCCCGTCGAAACAGGGTTCAGGGTTGTGGTTCGTCATCGATTACCTCCAATCTGAAAAGCTGGTGAAAGTCGTCCACACCGAGGGCCTTGAGCATCCGCCTGCGGATGCGTCCCGAGGGCGCGCGCCCTTCGTTGACCAGCATGGAGACGTAGCCGGGGCTGACCCCGATCTCCCGGGCGAGCCAGTTCTGGGAACGGTTGAGCAAAGCCAGCCGCTCCCAGAGGGCCGCCGCGTTAAGCCGGACGACGCTCCGTCCCCGACGCCCCAGGGGGCCTCTCGTGCAGTTGGTATTTTGTGAACACATGGTTTGCCACCTCCTGTTGGAATGGGAACGAAATCCGGTGAAATGCTCCCCTCCCTGGGCCGTCGTTCATCCGTTCAGGGGCAGATGGGCGGGTTCCCAATCGCCGGGGGTGAGCCAGGCCCGGCCCAGCGGCCCCAGGGCCTCGATGATCTTCCGGTTCGACACCCACAGGGGCACGGCCACCCGCAACCGCTCCATCTCCCTTGCCGCCAGGGTCAGAAAGTGGGTGGCGGCGATGTCGCCGTCGAAGACGACCAGGACGGCGGGCCTGGCGCCGTGGTCGTCGGTGGGCCGGTGGGAGGAGTAGTAGCGCAGGTAGGGGGCCAGGCGCTGGTACATGGTTGCGGGCCGCACGGCGCGGCGCTCCCACTCCAGGAAAAAGGGCCAGGCCGCCGGGCCCCGGCGGAGGATGCCGAAGGCGTCGGGGTTGACCGAGCGCAGGGCGCCTTGGTGACGGAAGTACCTGGAGGCCCGGTGGGGCGGGTCGAGTTGGGCGGTCTCCCAGCCCAGGGCGCGGGCCTGCACGGCCAGGGCCGCCATGAAGCGGTGGACGGCGGCGGTGTGAGCCAGGTTGCGGAGCAACTGGCGGCTCCGGCTGCCGGAGACGTTGCGCCACCCGGCGGGGCCTTCGGGGTCGATGGGACTGACGCTCCAGCGCTTGCGGGCCACGCCCACCGAGGCGCGGTCCCTTCGGGCCAGGAAGGCCAGCCCCCGGCCGGTGAGGGCCAGGCGGCCTCCGGCGGCGGGAGAGCGGGTCGCCAGGCCCAACCCTGCCAGGGGGTTCATCAGCCGGGAGACCCGGGTCTCCGAGACTCCCAGCAGGCCCGCCAGGTCCTTCTGCAACAGCCAGGGCCAATCGGCCAGCCGGTCCAGGGCGCGCTTCTCCGCCGGTTTGAGCAGGGCGGCCAGAGCGGGGCGGGCGTCGGCGGCGATGTCGCCGGGAAGGAACGCCTGCGACGGCGGTTCCTCTTCGGGAAGCTCGCCGCCGGGCCGCAACCGCTCCAGCACGTAGCCCAGGTCCAGCCTCGCGCCGCCCGAGGGCGGACGCCAGACGGGGGCGTCGAGCCCGGCCAGAACGGCGTCGCGCTCCAGGGCCAGCAGCGCGTTGACCGGAGTGCGGGCCAGCAGCCGGCGGGCGTGCCTGAGCCGCACCGCGTCCGACGTGAGAATCAGGACGGCCCCGGGCAGCGGTCCCTGGCCCAGCCGCCACAGGCGCTTGGCGAAGGCCGTGCGGTCGGCGGCGGCTCCCTGCCGGACCACGCCGACGGTCTTCCCGCCGGGCAGCAGCAGGCCGGCGTCCAGGGGCGCGGCCCGGTACAGCCGCAGGCAAATGGGGCGGGTGGCGCCAGCGATGGTGGACGCCAGCCGGTAGACGGAGGCGACGGCGTCCAGGCGCTCCAGAAGGATGCGCCGCCACTGCTGGGATACGGGGCGGCTGCGCAGCAGGCCGTCAAGGGTGGTGTTCTCGTCCTCGGCCAGCCAACGCACGCCGGCGGCGGTGAGACAGTAGCGGCGGGCCGGGGGCGTGAGGTCCGCCGCGTGGGGGATCGAATCCACCAACCCGCCCCGCTCCAGCCGCCGGACGGCCTCGTAGACCGCGCCCCTGGACCGGCCGGAGACGCACACCATCTCCGGCCGGTCCAGGAAGGGAGTCCAGGCCAGCATCCGCAGCAATTCCGCTTCACATCCGGCGGTACTCATCACCGGCCCTCCCCGCGCGGCTCCGCGCCGTTGTGCCTTTCGGCCAGCAACCGCCGGTACTCGCTTACCTTCTTTTCGCCCTCGGCTTCCGCCGCACTGATGCCGGACACCTCGCGGGCCGGCCGGGTGTAGGCGGTTGCGGCGGCGCGGATGCGGGCGGCGACGGCGGGGTCGCCATCTTCGGGCTTGCGCACCATCATGGAGAAGGCGGGCAGCCGCTCGGTGCCCACGGTGGCGCGGACGTAGCAGTGGTGCACGTCCAGGGACACGATGTCGTCCTCGGATACCCGGTCCTTGCCCAGCTCCCACACCAGTTGACGGGCGTCGTTTCCGGCCACCTGGAACACGGCCAGGCAGCCCACGTTGGCCAGCAGCGTGTCGCGCATGGTGGGGGAGAGGTCCTCCAGCTTGGCCAAACTCTGGGTGGCCAGGATGAAGCTGGCCCCGAACTTGCCCAGCTCCGACAACATGCTTTCGTAATCCACGCCGGGCATGGACTGCATCTCGTCCACCACCAGCGCGCCGCGGCGCTGGGAAAAGGGCAGGCTCCCCTGCTCCCTGATCACCGAGTCCACCAGGTTGAGCAGCGACGCTCCCACCAGGGCGGCCACGTCCCGGCCCACGGTGCCCTGGGAGGTGGAGACCAGCAGTACCCCGCCCTCCAGAATGGTCTCCCGCAGGTCGATGGTGGAGCGGGACTGGCCCAGGATGGCCCGCGCCCTTTTGGACGATGCGTAGTAGGAGAGCCGGGTCTGCACCGGCGCCAGGGCCTTGGCCCGGTACTGGCGGTGCCAGCCGCCGAAGTCCCGGGCCCACCACTCCAACAGGTAGGGGTCCGAGACCCTGGCCAGCACCGAGTTGCGGAAGGGGTCGTTGGACAGGAGCCTCAGCCCGTCCAGGATGGTGTGCTGCTCGTCGTCGGCGGTGTCCGGGTGCTCGTTGGCCTCGTGGAGGGTCTTGACCGTCTGCTCCAGGATGGACTGCATCCGGGGTCCCCACTGCTCCCACAGGCCACGGGCTACCCGCACCACGGAATCGGCGGTGCGGTCCCTATCGGAGAAGACGCGGGTGTCCAGCAGGTTGATGCCGGGAGAGCGGGTCTCGTCGGCCAGGTCGATGAGCCGCACCTTGTCGATCAGGGACTCGGGGACGTGCTCCAGGATTCCGGCCACCAGGTCGGCGTGGGGATCGACGACGACGATGGCGTCTTCGTCCCGGCCCGCCGCCTTCTCCCGGAGCTTGTGGGCGACGATGTGGTGCATCAGGGTGGACTTGCCCATGCGGGTGCGGGCCACGTAGAGGTGGTGGCGGCGCAGCAGGTCCTCGGGAAACCGGATGGGCTGGCCGGTCCCGGTGGTGGTGTCGCCCACCAGGGCGCCGCCGCTGACGCTGCGGGCCGAGGGCAGCAGCGCCCGGGAGCCGGAGCGTTCCACCAGGGGCGTCTCGTCCCGCTCGCCGGGCGGGTGCCACAGGGCCGCCACCTCGCGCACGCCCAGGATGCTGCGCTTGCCGAAGAGACCCGGACCGGCGGGGTGCAGGTTCATCAGGGGGACCAGGGGCTTCACGCCGGAGACCTTGAACCTGGCCCCGGCGGGGTGGTCGTAGTGGCGGTAGGCGGCGGCCACCGGCTCCAGGATTTCCCTGGCCCGCTGCTCCCCGGCGCTGTCGGGCAGCACGGCGGTGACCTGGAGCTCGGCGTCGAAGGCGACGCGGCCCACCTTCTCCTTGATCAGCAGAGGATCGTAGACCCGGCTGCGGGCCTGCTTCCAGCGCCACCAGGCCCAGCCGCCCACTACCAGCCCTAGGGCCGTGCCAGTTCCCAACAGGGTGGCCTTCCATATCTCCCCGTCCTGCACCCACAGGTAGCCCTTGAGGACGGCCAGCGCCCCGGCCCCCAGGACGGCCATGGTGACCCCGTCCAGTTGCAGGGGCTTGGTCTGGTAGGTGTAGGAGGGCTCGGGCCGCTGCTGGCCGGGGTTCTTGAAGGCCCGCTGCTGGTGGGCCTGGGACCAGTCGGGGCCCAGGGAGCGCAGCAGCAGCCGGGCCAGGACCCGCTCGCCGGGGCGCAGGGCGGACAGGGAGCCGATGACGGCCAGCAGGGGGTCGGAGCCGGGGTCCAGCAGGTCGTCGTCGCGGAAGGTGCGCAGGGGAACGTACTCCGGTCCGTCAACCCGCAGGGTCAGGCCCCAGGCCTGCTCCCCGGCGTGGACGAAGATGGGGTCGTCGTCCACGTCCACCTGCCGGATGCGGGCCTGGGGGTAGTGGGCGGAGAGCTGGCTCCGCACCACCCGGTCGTCCTGGCAACGGGCCAGGAGGGTCACGCCGCCAGCGTTGCCGGCCAGTTCCAGGGAGAAGGGTTCGGGGACGGCGATTGACTGGAGCAGGTTCTCCACGCCCAGCAGGATGCCCTCGCCGGTGCGCGGCGGCGTCACCGAGAGCAGGACCGGAGGGCGCTTGTTGCGGCCGTCGCCGAAGAGGAGCTTCTTCACGTTGATACTCATGGTGGTTGCCTCCATTTCTCTTTATCGGGTTGTCGTTCCGGTTGATTCAGGCGGTTCGCGGGTCCGGTTCAGTGCCTGGGGCCGGGCCGCCACCCGATGACCTCGGTCTCCTCGGGGGTGGCCTCGATGCGGACGGGGAAGCGGTTGCCCCTCGCCAGCAGCAGCCCGTCGCCGCGCGGGCAGGACAGGAGCCAGCGTTGCAGCTCCACCGGCAGGTCGAAGGCTTCGCCCACAGTGCTTATCGCCGCCGCGTCCTGCTGCAACAACAGCTTGAAGGCGGCGTTCTGCAGTGCGCGACCGGAGTGGCCGGTGATGGCGCGGGAGGAGTCCTCGGAGAGCAGGTCCTGCACGTCCTGGGTGATGAACTGCAATCCCAGGCGGTGCTTGCGGGCGCGCTTGGCCATGCTGACCATGAAGGCCGCGCCCTCCGGGTGCTGCATGATGCTCCACACCTCGTCCACCACCAGCAGTCTTGGCCGGGGGTCCTGGGCGGCGGGCCGAAGCTCCCGCTCCAGCAGGTGCAGGTCGAAGACCGTCACCAACGCCTCGTGGGTCAGCAGGTCGTCGCCCTCGTCGGAGAGGAGATGCCGCAGGCTGCCGGTGGCGAAAGGGCGCAGCAGGTGGGCGATGTCGCCGTCGCCGTTCTGCTCCAGGTAGCCGTAGAAATCCCTGAAGCCGGTGCGCTCCCGGCGCTCGGCGTAGTAGCCCGCCAGGGCGTGGTCCAGGGAGGACCGCCGCTCGGCGCTGAGCCGCTCCCCCACCATCACCTCGATAAGGTGCCGCAGGCTGCCGATGCGCTGGAGCAGTTCCTCACTGTCGCCCCGGTCGATGACGAAGGGGTTCATGCCCTGGCCCACGATTCTAGGGGACAGCACCCGCCCGCCGGCGGCGCGGGCCATGTCGGCGTACTCGCCCTCCGGGTCGATGACGTAGGCCCGTACCCCGCGACAGACGCCCCGCAGCAATCCCAGCTTGGTGGCGAAGGACTTGCCGCTGCCGGACCTTGCAAGGACGGCGGTGTTGGCGTTCAGGTGCGTCCCGTCGAAGGGGTCGTAGACGATGGGGGCGCAGGCCCTGAGGTCGATGCCGTAGAGGGTGTCCAGGTCCGGCGGCGAGAAGGGGAACAGCCTCGCCAGCGACGACGTGTCCAGCGTCCGCCACAGCGCCACGGCGTTCAGGCCCAAGGGGAGGGTGGACATGAGGCCCTCACGCTGGCGGAAGGCCAGGTTGTCCAGCTTGCCCAGGGTGGCGGCGAAGTGGGCGCGGGCCTTCTGGGTCAGGTCCTTCAGCCCGTCGGCGTTGTCGGCGTGAAGGGTGACCGACAGGGAGGCGTGGAACAGCCGCTCCCGGCCCCGCTGCACCTCATCCCGGAGACGGCTCACGTCCTCCAGGGCGATCTCCGCCTCGGGGGACAGGCTGCGGCCCCGGTTCAGGGACAGGCTTTGCGCCGACTCGAAGCGGACCTTCTGCCATTCCAGGGTGCGGGCCGCCTGCTCCGCCGGGATCGCCCCCAGGTGGACCGACAGGTCCATGGGCGCTCCGGCGGCCATCAGCCCCTGCAGGAAACCGGGTGCCAGGCTGCGGGGCCACTTGCCCAGGTGCAGGGAGCGGACCAGGTGGTTGCCGACGCGGATGTCGCGCCGGTTGATCTCAACTTCCAGCTCGGCGTCTTCGTCCATCTCGCTGGGCGAGCCGCCCAGGGCCGAGGCCAGCAGCAACAGCTTCAGCGGCTGGCCCTTCAGGTGGAACACGCCCAAACCGGCGCGGGACAGCAGGCCCCGCAGTTCGTCGGCGCGGGCGTGTTCGCAGATTGCGTAGAAGCGCCGGTCCAGGATGCCCTCGCGGTTTTCCAACGTGCCTAGCAGCCGTCCCAGGGAGTCGGCAGCCTCCTTCGTCTGAAGTGGCAGGTCCTCGGGCTGGGCCTCGGCCAGGGCGTTTCGGAGGGTTTGCAGCACCGGCGGGTGCTGCCTCACCAGCAGTTGCACCGGGAAGTCCAGGGCGTTCAGGGAACCGGCGAAGGCCCCCAGCTTGGGTTCGTCCAGCTCCAGCCCCATCACCTCCAGCACCGCCAGCTTCACCCCGTCCAGCCGCACCGGCCCGTCCTCCTCCAGGTGGGACAGCATGAAGAACAGGGACAGGGACAGGGGCGGCGGCGGCTTGGGTTCCGCCGCCCCCTCTTCGTAGTGTTCTATGTCGTTTTGTTGGATTTCCTCGAATTCGGCAGACTTTCCGGTCCTGCCGCGTCCGGCGAGTTTCCTGATGTTGGGCAACGTCGCTTTCATATCGTTCCTCTCCCTTCTCGTTCTATGGAATCGGCAGGATGGGGCCGAGCCTGCTGCTGATGACCAGGGCGATGCCCTTGGCCAGGAGCACCACCACCAGCCCGACCACGGCCATGACTACGGCGCTCCTGGCCCGGCCCCGGTTCTCGCCCTCGGCGCCCTCGGCCATCAGCACGAACCCCGCCCAGACGATGGCGAAGAAACAGAGGCCCACCCCGGCGTAGGCCATCCCCGTCAGCACCGCGTCGAAGGCGGCCTGCATCTGTTCCTTCTTGTCCTCCGGCGCGGCGGCGATGGACGCCAATGCCGCGCCGGTGGCCGGCAGGAGGCCGGCTAGTCGCCGCGCCATAGCCAGCTCCACCAGTTGGAACCGCCCGCCTGGGTCTGCTCCGCCCGGGGCGGCGGTGGCGGTGGCGGGGGCACGTGGAGGGACTCGAAGGGGGCGTCGGCCCCAACGCCTGCGGCCAGGGCGATGCTCTCCGGCCTGGTGCGGGTCACGGGAGCGCGCTGGGTCTCGACGGCCCGCACGTGCTCCCGGTGGCGGACGTAGATCCGCACCGTCCTGGTCGTCGAGCTCTCGCCGCAGCGGCAGGTCACCCGGCGGGTGTACACGTCGGTACGGGCCGGGTGGTGGGTGGTTTGCAACATCGGCGGCAGCGGCACGTTCAGCGTCGCCGCCAGGTCCGCCGTGATTTCCAGCCCGTGGACCGCCCTCCGGTTGGCGACGGGCAGGGTAAAACGGGTTTGACCGTCCGCAACAAAGGACGCGCTGGTACGGTGCGTTCCGGCGGCGACGTTGACCGTTCCCGTGATGCGCGTTACCGACGCGTCCAGCAGGGCGGGGACGTTCCGGCTGTAGTGGCCGCCGTAGACCGGCAGGTCCACCTCCTGCCGGGTCTCCGCGATGCACTCCGAGGCGATGACGCCGGTGATCCGCCCCGGCGTCCACTCCAGGGAGGTGACCTCCAGGTCGCACAGCCCGCCGTCGGCGGTGGGCAGGGGGTAGGGAATCTGGTGGCTCTTCAGGGACACCGCTCCCGACCGTCCCAATGCGTCGGTCCAGGAGAGGGTGAAGGAGGGGGACGGGCCGTTCAGGGTCAGGTTGTAGCTCCTGGCCTCGCCGGACCGGAGGCTGGTGTTGGCTCCCATCTTCAGGGTCCGGCCCTCCCTGCCGCCGTAGACCCTGACCCGAAGCTCCAGGTCGTGGGCGGCCCGCAGGGTAACGGCGGCGGTGTCGCCGGAGACGGCCAGGCGTTCCACGTAGATGCGCCGTCCCGGCACCGGGTCCGGCGGCACGAAGTAGATTTCGTCCAGCCGCCAGCCCGGGTCTTCGGGGTCGTCGGCCAGGGCCGTGGCCGGAATGACGGCCACGGCGGCGGCCAGCACTGCGGCCACGGCCAGGAGCTTGTACCAGAGCCTGCCCCGCGCTTGATGCGGGGGCTTCTTTTCCCTGGCCTCGTTGACGGCGGGCCGGTTGGCCCTGGCTCCCTGGCTGCCCCCGGGTCTCCGCTTGCCGAACCAGCTGTGGGGCCGGAACGGTGCTCTCCCCTTCTTGCGGGCAGCGTTCACCGCCCGTCCTACCCCACCGGCCGCTTTCTTGGCCAGCAGCCGCAGCGGGTCGGGCCTGGCCTCCGCCGGCGCGGGCGGTTCACTCTTGGTCATCTCCAGCGGGGACCCGGCGTAGCGCCTGGCCCCCAGGTTGAACTTGAGGAGGTCGGCGGCCACCAGCGGCAGCCCCCGGCCTCCCACCTTCCCCACCGTCAGGGCGATGCCCACGACGCCGATCAGCACGCCAACGGCCAGGCGCACCGCCATCGGCCCGAAGGGGAGGTAGTGGTAGGCGCCGTAGGCCAGGGCGCACACCGCCACCACCGCCACGATCTGCGGGAAGGTGAACCACAGCAGCACCTTGTCCTCGGCCTGCACGTGGGTGGGGACTTCATGCTCTCTCATTCCATCCCTCCTAACCGCCGTCGGTCGGGTCGGGCACGGTGGGGTCCACCGGGTTGCCGACGACGGCGTTCATCACCAGCTCCACCACGCCGTAGGCCACCAGGGCCAGCACGATTCCGGCCAGGGCGGTCATCATGGCCGCCTTGCCCCGCTCCATCTGGTTGGGCGCTCCGCTGGCGGTGAGGTACATGTAGGCGCCGTGTAGGGTAGGCCGCCGGCGAGTTACCCCGCATTGGCGGAGCACTTTTCCGTCGGCCCCCCTCCGAACCGGACGTGCGGCTTTCACCGCATCCGGCTCTCCAGTGGTTTATGTCTGCGATTGCGGATTGCCTCGCCCGTGGTGGATGTTCATGTGACACGTCCGGCAGACCACGAGGGTCTTGCGTTGCCGCGCCGCCATAAGTTGTACCCACTGGGGCTTTTCCCGTTGGCCTTTCACGTTCAGGTCGCGCAGGGCGCGGATGTGGTGGACTTCTACGTCCACCGTTGAGCCGCACATCTCGCATTCGTCCGCCAGGAGCCGTTTGATAAGCTCGGTGCGGTCAGTCCTGTACCGTTGAGGCTGTTGGTCTACGAGGACAGCCTGCCGTTGCCGTTTCAGGGGTATGCCACCGAAGTACGCCACTAGAGGGCGTTTGCCGTTGTCCCGCTGCTTTACAACCTTGAGGCAGACACGCGGCCCGTGCTCGGTTTCAACGATGCCCTTGTAGAGACGGCGCATCTTCCGTGCGGTGGACTTGTGCTTTGCTGCCAGGCTTCTTGCCAGCGACATCTCCATGACCGTTCGCAGTCGCCCGAAATGAGAGACGTTGGAGGCCAAGAGGTAGTACTGGACGACGCCCCGGAACTCCGCTTGATACCGGCTGACGATGGTGTAATCATCATCGGCCAGCAGTTCGTTGCGGTGCGCCGGTTTGCCGTTGCGCATGTAGGCTCGGCAATGTTGGTCGATGACTTCGGCGGGAACCCGCAACCCGATTCGACCATTGACCTTGCGTTGACCACGGTGGTCGTGCTGATCATTGGCCTGCTGGTTCACAAGTTCGTAGCCGAGAAACCGCGCCGCCTGGCTGGTGGCGTGGGTTATCAGGGTCTTTTCCTGGGATAGCTCCAGCTTGAGCGAGTCGCGCAGGAACGTCTCCAGGGACTCTTTCACCTGTTGGGCTTCGGCTCTTGGCCCGATAAAGCCCAGCACGAAGTCGTCCGCGTAGCGCACGTATCGAAGCCGCCGGTAGTCTGGGTCGTGGGGGTTGCCCGACGGCAGTTGTTGCATCTGCTTCCGCAGTTCCACCGCCAAGCTGTGGTGCCCCACGTTCCGGTGATAGACCATACGGCTCCTCAAGCGTATGTACTCGCGGTTGTCTCTCCGGTCTGTGCCTCGGGTGTTTGCTGGTATCAGCACGTTCTCGACGTACTTGTCCAACCGGTCTAGGTAGATGTTGGAGAGGATGGGGCTGACCACACCCCCTTGCGGCGTACCGCTCAGGGTGCGGCCGTATTTCCAATCCTCCACGTAGCCCGCTTTCAGTAGGTACTTGAGCAGGCGCAGGAATCGGTTGTCGTGGAGCTTCTCGCCGAGCACTGACAGCAAGACCTCGTGGTCGATGTTGTCGAAGCACCCTTTGATGTCGCCCTCGACGAACCATCGGACACCGGTCCAGTGGTCAACCACGTTGCTCAAGGCAGTATGGCAACCCCGTCCGGGCCGGAAGCCGTGGGAGCGGTCGGAAAACTGCGGCTCGTAGTAGGCTTCCAGAATCATCCGGATGACCTCTTGCAGCAGCTTGTCCGTCCACGTTGGTATGCCCAGAGGACGGGTTCCCCCCTTTGGCTTGGGAAGGTTGACCCGTCGCACCGGCGTCCATCGGAACCTTTCGTAACGCAGTGCGTCAATCAGGTCGTCGATTTTCGCCAGGGACATTCCATCCACGGTGTCTGCGGTGGTTCCCCTGGTCATCGCCCCCTGGTTTGAGTAGAGACGACCGTAGGCCCGCAGGTACAGGTTCCGGTTGTAAAGCAGCCGATAGATGTTCTCCAGCGGCAATCCTCGTTCTCCGCGTTCACGTAAGACGTTCAGTACAGTTTCGGCCTCTTGCATTGTGCAAACCTCCCTGTCGTATTCCGTCAGAACCACCTGTCCTCCTTCGCCATGTGCCGGGCTTTCCCCGGCTCGGACTACTACGAGGACTCCGTTGCCATAGGGGTCGCCCCCCGTAGGCAATCCCGCGTTCCGTTGACATAGGACGTGATAGCGCGACTTAGGTGCCCCGTTCGTTCCCTTGAATGACCGCATCGGTCATCGTTCACCCATCGGAGGTGCACTGGTCTCACCTACGGGCCAGTGCAATGGGTAGCGCCGGGTTGCAGGCGTTCTACCGGCGGGTGGCTACCAACACCAACTGGGAACTGGGGTTCAGGCAATCCAGCTTTCACCGTATCGCGCGGGCCTTGCGGAACCGGCCTTGTAACGCCTTCAGACCGTAGCCGCTTTGCCGACATGCTATTTTTCCCCTTCGGCTTTCGCCTCAAGGTGGGTCGGTTGGCCCAGGAACTCCCTCCGAGTTCCTCCCGATTGAGCCGGGTAACCTATGCCACGTGACGCGGCGCACAGATGAAGTAGCCCACGCCGACGACGCCCACCAGCCCCAGCAGGATCCCCACCAGGTTCGATATGGTCTGTGTCAGGTCGTCCATAGGGTCTTTCTCCTTTCGTATTGGATTGCTCGATTTGTGAATTGCGTTGCTGCGGGTCAGCCCCGGTCTGCTACCGGCACATGGCTCCACCTCCTGGGCGGTTCCGGCGCGAAGACATTCAGCGCCGGTGGTTGTCGTCGTTCCGGTTGCCGGCTACGGCCCCTGGCTCCGGGGCGTCGGGCCGCTCTGGGCCGGGGCCGTGGAGCCCTGGGCCGCCGAGTTCACCGCTCCGGCGGCCGTGGTGGCGGCGGCTCTGGCCACGCCGGTTGCCGCTGTCGCGGCGGCGACTCCCGCCGGGCCACCGGCGGCTCCACCGGCAATCAGCCCCAGGGAGCGGGCGGAGCGCATCATTGAGCCGGGCAGCGACATCCCGAAGTAGAGGGTGTGCAGCCAGGCGTCGAAGGTTCCGTGATGCCCCAGCATCGAGGGCACCCGTCCCGCCAGATACATGAAGGCGATGGCCATCAGCAGCTTCCACACCAGGTCCTCCGACGGCTCGAACTCGGCGATGGACGCGAACTCGCCCAGGAAGGCAAAGGCCAGGGCCACGGCGATGAGTTGGATTGCCTGCTGGAACACCGCCGTCATGAACAGCCGCAGCCAGTGCTTCCCCCAGCCCGCCGTGTGGGGCAGAATCCACAGCCCCAGGGCGATGGGGGCCAGGGTGAGCAGGATGTCGATCAGGGCCAGGCGCAGGATCATCTGCACCAGCAGGTAGAGGACGAAGAAGCCGAAGACCAGGTAGAGCAGGGCGATGAACACCGCCAGCCCCGTGTTGGCGGTCTCCACCGCCATCAACAATGGGTCAAGAGGAGCGCGCAGCAGGGCGCCGGGGGTGACGTCCAGGGAAACGGCGATGAAGCCGGAGACGGCGTCGGCCACGTCGATGACCAGGGCGCACCACCAGAGGGAAGAGGCGGCGGCGGTGAGGCCCAGCACCAGGCGGGGCACCATCTCCCGCCACCCCGACTGGTGGTGGCCCAGGTGCTCCTGGACGATGAAGCTCAGCCCCATCCAGCCCAGGATCACCGCCAATGCGCCCGACGTGATTGCCCAGACCACCAGCCAGGCGTCGCGGACGAAGGGATGCAGGTAGGTCAATTCGGGAGGGGTTCCGGTGAGGATGTCGCCCATACCGCTACCCCCCGCACTCTGGAACTTCGGTCTGGGCGATCTTCTCCACCACGCCGCACAGAGTTCCGTGGACTCCCTGGATCACCCATTTGGCGGCGGCCCTGGCCCAGCGGTCGGGGTCGAGAGCGCCCAGCACCCGGTCCCACAGCCCCCTGGGCTGGTGGACGGGAATCAGGGCGTGGAAGACGTGGTGGTCGCCGCCGCCAATTCTCGGCACTGCCAGCACCAGCAGGAAGGGCTGTTCGGGGTGGAGCTCGGGTTGCTCGTCCAGGGCGGGGTACTCGAAGGTGTACTCCCAGCCCTCGGAGAGCTGCTTCCCGCTCCCCCGGACCCGGTAGGTGTTGGTGACCCACGCGCCGGTGTCCGGGTGGCGGATGGAGTAGTACAGAACGTCGGTCTGGCGGCTGAAGACGGGGCGGGCCACGAAGTCGCCCTCCTTCTTGCGCTCCACCAGCTGCCGGTCCCGGTTGACCAGGGTGATGCTGTCGGTGTCGGGGGGCGGGGACTGGGCCAGGGCGGCGCCGCTCATGGGGATGACCGTCAGCGCCGCCAGCAGCAGCGCCGCCGCCAGGAATATCAGCCGCCGGGCGGGCCGGGGTTTCGATCTCTGCGTCAACTCATTCACCTCGCTGCGGTTTCGGCAGTTGGCGCATCGCCAACGCCGCAGCAGAGTGTGAACAACTCAGGCCCCGTGCATAACTACCTATAGGGGGGATCATATGACCGCCCCTATAGGCCCTTATGTTGGAGACCCCTTTCGTGATGTCATTGGGGTGTACAGGGAAATGACATCAGTTGCATTTTTGCAAGTCGGGTCGTTTTGAACGTGAAATCGGGGGAAATCGGCCCCTACAGGAGGTGAAAAGTGAACACTTTGACTTGCGGGTACGTTCCGGTCGGGAGTTGCATCGTCCGTAGCTGGCAACTGCATATTTGCAGGTGGCCGGAGGGGTGGTTCAGTTGCATCGGCCCTATTCAAAAGTTGCATTTTTGCAAGTCGGCGGTAAGGAGGCCTGAGCTATGAGCACCAAGGACCCGGTGTTCGAAAAGAGCCGGAGCATCGAGGATTTGCAGCACCTGCGGCTGATGGCGCTGCTGGAAGAGCTGGTCCGGGACAAGGGAATCATGCGGGCGGCCCAGGAGTTGAACGTGGACCACCGGACGCTGACCTCGGGACTGGAAACCGGACGGCTGTCCCGGCGGCTGCGCGGCGCGCTGGAAAAGGCGCTCCTGGAGGGCGGCGGCTCGCCGGCAGCGGAGCAGAAGGATCGCAACGACGAGCTGGCCGGGCGGGTGGAAAAGCTGGAAGGGCAGGTGAATGAAATGGGGGAGGAGATAAGCCGGGGGCTGGCCGCCGTGCGGGACGAGGTGAAGGCGCTCAGGAACGAGCACGGCCAGGCGTTGCAGCGCGTTGAATCACGCCTGGCAAAGGTGGAGGGGAGCGGCGGGGACGCCGAGAAGGAGGAGGGGGAGTCCGGCCCGGTCGGGAGGCCTCCACAGCGGAAGACCCGGCTGCGGCGGGAGTTTCCCGAGCTGGCGACCCTGGAGCCTGCGGAGGATGACAGGGACGTGTTCGGCGGCGCCTGGGCGTTGATTCGGGAGTGGCGGGAGCTGAAGGAGACCCACCCCAACCGGGGGAAGGGCCTGGAGTGGCTGCGGCAGGAAGAACGGCTCCTTACGGTGGAGCTTGCGTTGCTGGAGGAGCACGGTCTGACCCTGCCGCCGGAGACCTATCCATTGCGTGGCCTGGACCGGGGCGCGCAGGTCAACTGGCGGCAGAAGGCGCTGTTTGACACGGGGCGGGCGAGGAACAATCGGGAGATTCTGCTGTGTCCGCTGCGGGTATTGAGCCTGGGGACGTGGCGAAAGTAGCCGATGGAGGCGGGGGACGGGCTGCCAGTTAACTTTTGTTGAACTGGATTGAAATAAACTGAACACTTTGGGCAGGGGGTCTTGTAGGCCCTACCCAGGGGAGTCGGAGAGGGAGACAATGACCCCGTTGTCAGGCTTTTCCAGTGTTTCCCGCCACAGAAACCTGGGGGTCCTTCCCTCGACCCGGGCTGGACGTTTAGTCGCCCTTGAGGGAACGCTGCCGCTGCGGATTTGACGTAGCTCTCCGCAAGCAGCGCGGGCCGATGGTTGGAGTGTTCAAGTCCTTCTTCCTCGGTCCGGTCCGGCGGTTGGAGTGTTTAAGTCCTTCTCCCGCTGGACACCGTTCAGCGGTTGGAGTGTTAAGTCCTTCTTCCGCTGGACACCGTTCAGTGGTCGGAGCTGATCCCTCCGGCTGCTGGGCACCCGTCCGGTGATTGGAGTTGATCGCTCCGGTCATTGGGCGATGGGGACGGAGGGTTTGATCGCGCTTCGTTCTCACCCAGGCTGAGGCGTTCGTGGGTCCTGCTCGCGGCGCCCCAGACGGAACCCAACCCACCGGAGCGCACGGTGCGCTTCACCAGGAAACTCTGCCCCAGGCACGGAATACCAACCCAACGGCGCATCATCGTTGTATAGGAGGTGAACGGCTAGAAACAGGACGGCATCCCGGATTCCCTTACACTTCGGACTGACTCTCCTGCGGAGCGGCTGAAACGCTTCGCTTGACCTTCACTTTGCGGTTGGAACGGACAACAAACTCCGGCCGCTTCCCCACACGGCTGCGGCGCAGTTGCCAGACACAGGCAGCGGCACCGCAGGTTTCACACGCTCCGGTCCGTCGGCGACGACAGCAGGCCGGACGCTTACCGTTGCAACGCAGTTTCCGCCTGGCTGGTCGGTGACCATCTAGCCAGTTGCCGGACTGCGTTCCTCTCCCTTTCCCTCACTTAGCAGCTTCCCAGGAATTACACCCTGGCCGAGCTGCGTCTTTTGCCAACCCCCAACTCAGGCGTTCTTCGTTGCCTGTCTCACCGTGGGCGCATTGCGTCCAGCGCCGGGCCCGTTGTGCGGCCTGACGGACAAGACTCTGACCGGACTGCGTCTTGCGCCAACCCCCCACTTCGGCGTTTTCCGTTGCGTGTCTAAGACCGTGGACGGAGTGCGTCCGGCGTCGGGCGGCTACGGCAACGTCATCCAATCCACTGCGGGCTGGTGGAGGAACGAGTGAACTGGCAGGAACCCAATGCCCGTCGCCGCTGAGCTGACGAGGCGGCAACCAAGGGCGGCCGGCTGAGCCGCCACTGACAACTGGATAACTGAAAATCCACAACTTGAAAACGAGCGGGGTCGTCCTCATTGCGAGGGCGGCCCCGCTTTCTGTGTTTCGGAGGAAGCGACATGAAGGCGACTACCAACATCGATACCAACGACACCAAGGCAAGCTTCGGCACCAACGGAAACCCCGTAACGGCGGCGGAACAGGGACATACCACCCGCAAGCCCGAGAGCGAGCTCCGGGCGGCGGCCCGGCGGCACGGCCTCAACCTGAAAGAACTGGCGGACAGGATGGGCGTGAACTACGGCTACCTGTCCTCGGTGGCCAGCGGGCGCCGGCCCTGGACTCCCTTGCTGCGGGAGAGGGCCACGGCGGTCCTGGGCGTGGTGCCCGGCCAGGGGATCGTCTACCGGCAGGGCGGCCTCGTGGAAGGGGAGAGCACCTGCATCCGGGAGCGCGCCCGCGAGTTGGGCATGAGCCAGAAGGACCTGGCCCACCGGGTGGGAGTGTCGGTCGGCTACATGTCGGAAGTGGCGCGGGGCCGGAAGAACATGGGCCCGGCGGTCCAGGCGCGGGTCGAATCGGTGCTGGGCGGTCCGGTGAAAGTTGGGCCTGCCCAGTGCGCCAACCGGCAGGACGGCAGGGTGAAAGGGAGGGGTCAGAGCAGCTACATCCGGGAGCGGGCCCGGGAGTTGGGCTATAGCCTTAAGGGCCTGGCGGAACACGTGGGGGTGTCTCGCGGCTACATGACCCAGGTGTCCCGGGGCGAAAGGAGCATGAGCCCGGTGGTCCAGGCGCGGGTGGAGGCGGCGCTGGACGGTCCCGCCAGGATCGAGCCGGCCCAGCCCCGCAGCGTTGACCCGCGAGCCCTCTGGGACCGCATGGAAGCCCATGACCTCAGCCAGAACGAGACCGCCCGGCTGGCCGGCATCAGCTCCGGTCATCTCTCCCAGATCATGAACGGCCAGCGAAACGCGTCGGGGGAGGTGCTGAGGAGGCTGCACGGGGTGCTGTTCCAGCCGTCGGCGGCGGAACTGGTGGTGCCTGCCGAGGTCAAGGTGATGGCCTGGAAGAAGGGCGGGCGCAACGGCGTGGTGGTGCGCGGCGCCGGCGGGCCTGGTGCTGGCGGCAATCAGCCTGGCGGCGGCACCGTGCGCATCGGCGGCCGGGTGCCCTGGGGCGCCGAGGTGGAGTACGCCTACCGCGCCGGTTACGACAGCCGGGGCCAGGTGTCGGTGACCCACGTCGTGGACGAGCGGGGCTATGGCCGGATGTTGACCCAGCCGGAGCCGTCCGGCTCCGCTCCCGGGGAAGACCGGACCGGCGTCTGAGCGCGGCTACAGAGAGCGACCGACCCTAACGTGAAAGGGGAGACCGGCGCCGGTGTGGCGCCGGTCTCCCCAAGGTTCTCTATCACGGGGTCTGTTCCGCTGCCGGTTCAGCTTTCCTCTCCCTCCGCCTCCGCTTCCTCCAGGGCCTGCTGCCTCTCCTCCCTAACGGAGGTGTCGTCCGGGTCCAGGCGGATGACCTCGTCGTAGTCCCGTACCACCTTGTCCGGCTCGCCCAGTTCCAGGTACATGATGGCCCGGTTGCGAAGGGAGTCGATGTCCTCCGGGTCCAGGGCTATGGCCCGCCCGAAGTCCTCCAATGCCTTCTGAAACTCGTCCAGCTCGGCATGGGCGCACCCCCTCATGTGGTACGCCATCGGGTCCTCCGGGGTCAGTTCGACCAGCCTGTCGAAGTCACTGACCGCCTTCCCGTGCTCTTCCAGCGTGGTGAGGGCGAAACCCCGGGCCAGGTACGCGCCGGCGTTGTCCGGGTCGATGCCGATGATGGCGCTGAAGTCCTGGACGCCCCTCTCGTACCGGCCCAGGCGCATGTGGGCCATGCCCCGGCTGTGAAGGACGGCCGTGTGGCCGGGGTCCAGTTCAATGACCCTGGTGTAGTCTTCTATCGCCAGCTCGTGTTGCCCCAGGCCGGTGTGGGCCAGCCCCTTGGCCGTGAGGGTCTCGCCGTTGCCGGGGTCGAGGGCCAGGGACCGGTCCAGGTCCCTCATCGCCTCGTCCTTACGGCCCAAGTTGCCGAGGGCGACGCCCCGGCCGCGCAGGGCGGCGGCGTTGTCAGGGTCCAAGCCGATGACGGCATCGAAATCCCGAAGGGCGTCGTCGTATGTTCCGAGATTGAGGTTCGTGATTCCCCTGGCGTAGTGGGCCAGGCCGTAGTTCTGTTCCAGCCCGATGGCGGCGGCGAAGTCGTGGATGGACTTCTCCAGCTCGCCCAGGTCACGGTATGCCATCCCCCGGTTGTAGCGGGCCTCGGCCAGCCTGGGCTCCAGCTCGATGGCCCGGCCCAGGTCCTCCACCGCCCGCAGGGGCTCTCCCATCTCGGCATAGGTCAATCCCCGGTTGTACCAGGGGTCGGCCTCGTCGGGAGCCAGGAGGATGGCTGTGTCGAAGTCGCTGACCGCCCCGGCCAGGTTGCCCTGCTGGGCGTGGCACGCCCCCCGGCTGTAGTGGGCCACCGCGGCCGGGGGCCAGCCGGATGGCGGTGTCGTAGTCCTCCACCGCCGCACGGTGCTCCCCCAGTTCGGCATTGGCGTTAGCTCTGCCCAGGTGGGCGTCCGCATTATCGGGGTCGAGGTCGATGACGCTGCCGTCCTCCGCCGCCCGGCGGTGCTCCCCCAGTTGGTTGTACAGCAGGCCCCTGAGAGTCAGGGCTTCGGTGTCGTCGGGATTCGCCTCAATCTTTTCCGTCAGACCCACGATCTCCGGCCAAGGCCCTCGCCGCCCAGGGCCTCCATCATCCGGCGGAACTCACCGTCGTCCTCTGACGGCTCCTGTGGGTCCATCCCGCCGTGTTCCCCGGCCATGACGCTCCTCCCGTATGTCCTGACAGCCCGCTACCCGACAGGTTCCCCGTTGCGGGACTGGCGCGAACGATGCCCTTATGAACGATGCCCGTATGATGGTGCAGCCGGTGCCACAATGCAACGCCGGTTTGTCAGTCGGCGCTCTGCTGCCGTGGTGCTGCCATTTGAGGGAGGCGGGGGAACAATGCAATCCCCTTCGCAATGCGAAGGGGACATCTCTCTGGTGGAACCGCCGTGTATGCCGCCCTTTTTTGTTTCAGCCGCCTCGCCGGCCTGCGGCTTGTTTCCTTGGGCTTCGGCACAGGCGGGGGACGCCCGGGGCGGGCCTGTCACCCCGCGTTTCGTCCGGGAACTTCCACGCGGTGAACAGCTGGCCCAGGCCCAGGTCGTGGGCCAGCTCCAGCAGCGCCATCTGGTGCCGCAGAATGGGCCGCACCCCGTCCTTCCAGCGTTTCAGGTTGAGGGCAGAGGTACCCAGGCGGCGCGCCAACTCTGCCCAGGACAAGCCCGACTCCTCCTTGAAGCGCACCAGGCGCTGCGGGAAGTCGTCGGGGAAGACGTAGGTGATTCTGCTGTGATGAGTGTGCTGTCGAGGCATCGCACAAACCCTCCCAGAACACAGCCGGAGATTCTCTCCAGTGTGAGGACAAGCATCCCCACTCCAAGTCCGCCTCGGACCCTGGAAGTTCCGGTTCCCGGCCGGGACGCTTGCCTCACCCGTCAATATGTGCGGGCATTTTTCCGTTGGCCCCCGTCACCCCGCCCCCGTCCTTACGGGTCCACGTTGACGTAGTTGGACTGGTCGCCCGCTCCGGCCTCGTTGATGGCCTTCACCCGGTACACGTGCTGTGTTCCCGCCGTCACGTTCGTGTCGGTGAAGGTGGTCGCCGTGCTGCCCGTATTTTCCACGTACACCAGCAGCGTCTTCTCCCCCTCGTAGGGCCGCCGCCGCAGGATCTGATAGCCGGTGACCGAATCGCTGTCGAGGGCCTCCCAGGTCAGGGTCACCGAGCCGTCGGCGTTCACCGTGGCCGTCAGGTTCGTCGGGGCGGGCGGCGGCTCCGTGGGTTCCGCTTCCACCACCGCTGCTGTGGCCGCGCTGGTCAGGGTCTCTTCATTGCCCGCGTCGTCGGTGAAGCTCACCTTCACCCTGATGGTCTTGCCCTCGTCGGCGTCCGCCAGGGTGTAAGTAGAGCCCGTCGCGCCCTGGATGTCGGCGCCGTCGGCCAGCCACTGGTAGCTATAGGCTACGTTGCTCAGGCCGTCCTCGTCGGCGATGCCGGAGGCGTCCGCCGTCAGGGTCTGCCCCACCTGGGCCGTGCCCGTGATGCCGGGCGCGCCGGTGGCCGGGGCGTTCTGGTCGGGTTCCGGTTCAGGCTGCGCCGGGGTCACGTTGACGTAGTTGGACTGCTCGCCCGCGCCAGCAGCGTTGACCGCCTGCACCCGGTACACATGCTGGATTTCCGCCGCCACGCCGGTATCGGTGTAGGTGGTCGCTGTGCTTTCGGTGTCCGCCACATAGACCAGCAGGGTTTTCTCCCCCTCGCTGGGGCGACGACGCAGAACTCGGTAGCCGGTGACCGAATCGTCGTCCGGGGCCTCCCAATTCAGGGTCACCGAGCCGTCCTCGTTGACCGTCGCCGTGAGGTTCTGCGGCGCCGGCGGCGGCTCCGTGGGTTCCTCCTGCGCTACCGCTGCCGTGGCCGCGCTGGACAAGGACTCTGCGTTGCCTACGTCGTCGGTGAAGCTCACCCGCACTTTGATGATCTTCCCTTCGTCGGCTGCCACCAGGGTATAAGTGGCGCCCGTCGCTCCCTGGATTTCCGTGTCCCGGCTGGAGAGCCACTGGTAGCTGAACGTCACCCCGCTCAGGCCGTCCGCATCCGCAATCCCGGAGGTGTCCGCCGTCAGCGTCTCCCCCACCTGGGCCGTGCCGCTGATGGTGGGGGCGCCGGTGGCCGGGGTGTTCTCACTCTCTCCGGGGAGGATCAGGTCATCGCCCAGGCCGGTTTCGACGCCAGTTGCGTAGTAGGGGTAGGAGACGCCAACCCTGAAATAGACTCTGGGATTCTTGAAAACGGCCGACTCCACGCTGACCGTGACCCGGGGTTGCCCGGTCCCGCTCGGCGTCACGCTGATCGGCAGGCTCCGGACGCTGCCGCCTTCTACCGTAACGGTGGCGCCTTCTTGAGCTGCGCCCTGGAACGACAGGGTGACTTTCGTATCGAACGGCGTTCCCTCGGCAATCTTGACCACGAAGGCGTAATCCGCCTGCTGTTCCAACTCCGCCGTAATGGTGAAAGGCGCCCCTGGGTTACCCGACAGGTTCAATTCATACAAGTTGGAAAGGCCATCGAACACGCCGTCGGGCAGTGCGCTCAGGTCATTTTCATAGAGGTGCAGGTATTCAAGGCTGGAAAGGTTGTCGAACACGCCGTCGGGCAGTGCGCTCAGCTCGTTTTCTTCGAGGAACAGGTATTGAAGGTTGGAAAGGCCATCAAACACGCCGTCGGGCAGTGCGCTCAGCTCGTTGCCATAGAGGTGCAGATCAGCAAGGTTGGAAAGGCCGTCGAACACGCCGTCGGGCAGTGCGCTCAGCTCGTTGGAATTGAGGAGCAGAATCTCAAGTGCATAAAGGCCGTCGAACACGCCGTCGGGCAGTGCGCTCAGCTCGTTGCCATAGAGGCGCAGATCAGCAAGGCTGGAAAGGCCCTCGAACATTCCGCCGGGCAGTGCGCTCAGGCCGTTGTGACTGATGTTCAGGAATTCAAGGCTGGAAAGGCCGTCGAACACGCCGTCGGGCAGTGCGCTCAGCTCGTTGCGATAGAGGCGCAGATCAGCAAGGCTGGAAAGGTTGTCGAACACGCCGTCGGGCAGTTCACTCAGGTCATTTTCATAGAGGTACAGGCATTCAAGGCTGGAAAGGTTGTCGAACACGCCGTCGGGCAGTGCGCTCAGGCCGTTGTGACTGATGTTCAGGTATTCAAGGCTGGAAAGGCCATGAAAATCCACCCCCTGCAACGCTGCGATATTCGTCCTACTGAGCCCAAGCCGACCCGCAATGCTACTCAGGTCGTTAGCGGTCACGGCCGAGCAATCATTGACATCGGGCAGCTTGGCCAAAATCGCGTCCCGTACCTGCTGGGTGCGGTCGCAGATGCCCGCTGCCGGTTCAGGCGTAGGCGTAGGCGTAGGTGGTGGCGGAGTTGGCGTGGCCACCCCCGTAGCCGCGCTGCTCCGCGACTCTGCGTATCCGCCCCGGTCTGTGAAGGACACCCGCACATTGACAGCCTTGCCCGCGTCGGCGTTCGCCAGCGTGTAGCTGCTGCCAGTGGCTCCCGCTATGTCCGCGGCGGCGGCTCCCTCGCCGGATACCCACTGATAGTAGAACTTCACCCGGTCCAGGCCGTTCTCGTCTGCAATTCCCGACGTGTCCGCCGTCAGCGTCTCCCCTTCCTGCGCCGTACCGCTTACGGTCGGCGCACCCGTGGCCGGAACGTTGCCGGGCCGGTCCCGCTTGCCCGATGTATACTCCGATGTGCTGGACATCAAGAGATATTCGGACCAATCCGAAGTGCCATAAGGGTTGTTCGCCCGCACCTGGAAGTAGTAGGAAAAGCCGGTGTGATTCAGTCCGCTGATGATGGCTCCCGCCCCGTAGAAGGCGATGTCAACGCCGTCGCCCGGCAGGTCGTTCCACCGGGCGTTTCGGTACAACTGAACCTCGTAGGACTCGGCCCCGGACACTTCGTTCCATTCCAGGTCCACGCCCCCGACGAATACCGCGGTTCCGGTCGGACGATCCGGAGTGTCCGGACTGGGTTGATTTTGAGCTGCCAGTGATGTTGGCCATGCTGATCCGACCACGATTGCCAGTGATGCCAGGATCACTACCGCCCAAATTAAATGCCCCCTGGGCCATATTGACGGGTGAATAGTAGCTACTTGCTTGGTCATCATTTTTCCTCTGTTATCGGAATTGAGGAATTACTCTTGCTAATCCCCTAACTGTTGAATCGATGGCAACAAAATGGCCGTCCCTGTCTCACCGACCTCTCCAATGGATCAAACTCGATGGCTACCTCTTGCGGGCGTTTGTCGTCGGCCATATTGAGCAGTGCTTTCACTCCTGCTGGAGCCAGCTGGCAGCTTAGAAATGTCGGAGCCATGACCATCCGCTTTGGTCACAACTATTTCCCCTTACTTCCCATTTGATTGCCGGTTTTGTTGCCGCTGTCATGCTCATGCCGTAGGCTCTGAGTTACGTAGTTGCGTTCAGGGCGTTTGACCGAGTGCAGGCTGGCGCATAGTTGAGCGTTCCGTGCGTGCGAAGGTTTAGCCCGAATCCTTCGTATCGGCTCCTCTTCCCTTCCCGCAACCAGTGAATCCCGAAGGCCAAGGGAGTTGGCCAAGTTCAGCAACCCCAAGAGGTGCTGGGAATTTGGTCGGCCTCCTGTTCTCCAACGTCTTACTGTGAAGGGGTATGTGCCCAGACATCGCGCAATCTCGGCCCAAGATAGGCCTGACGCCTCCTTGAACCTCTCCAAGCGCAGCCCGAAGTCTCCGGGGAATTGGGAGGTGGTTCTGCTGTGGTTGGTGCGTTGTCTGGGCATGGAAAATCACGATTTGTCTATAAACTGTGTATAGATGCTATACACACCTTGAGTGGATCAATTGGAGAGATCGACACCGAATGCTCAAGGCATGAGGGAGGAAACGTTGGGGCCAGTTCGCCGCTAGCGGAGTTGATTCCAGCACGAAGTGTGCCTACCAGCGATGAACGGCCCTACAGGCTACGGTCAGAGGCGGAAATCGAGATAAAGAAGCTGGGAGGGGTCCCGGATTTCGCACCGGGTTGGCAAACGGGACAGGCCATGCGTTGTGGTATCGATATTTCCCACGGGGGCACAGGCTGTTCCGCGGCATCCGACGTGGGACACCTGAACGCCGTCCTGGACCACGAGATCTCCGAAAACACCTTGAACAACTACGGGGTCCAGTGGCGCAGCTTTCTCGGCTGGGCCCAAGATAAAGGTGTGCACGCTTTTCCGGCCGAACCGGAGGTGGTCGCAGCCTACTTGTCCGAACGCATCCAGGAGCATCGGCACAAACCCGCAACCCTCCGGTCAGCTGCCTGCGCAATAGCCTTCGTTCACAAGTCCGCAGGGGCGGGCGACCCCTGCGCAAGCCAAGAGGTGAAAAGGATGCTTAAGGCCGCAACTCGCAAAGAGGGCCGGTGTCAGAAACAGGCTGCGGCACTGACCGCCGAGGGGATGGAGGCCATTCGATCAACCGCCCACAACCCCCGTCTGGGGCGAGGCGGCAGATTGGAGAGAGCTGAGACTGCCAGAAGCAGGGGCAACGTGGACATAGCACTTATCAGTCTGATGCGGGACGCCATGCTCAGGGTCTCCGAGGCTGCCGCCGTTACCTGGGGAGACATTGAGACGGAGAACGACGGGACGGGGCGGCTACTGGTCCGACGCTCCAAGACAGACGCCAATGGAGAAGGAGCCGTACTCTTCGTCTCCGCTCAGACGATGGCCGACCTGGCCGCCTTAAGGACGGGCAAGGCCGAATCCGACAGCGTTTTCGGGCTGCGTCCCAACCAGATCTCCGGGCGAATCAAGAAAGCAGCGCAAGAGGCTGGATTAGGACACGGCTTTAGCGGTCATTCGCCACGGGTGGGTATGGCGCGGGACCTGGCGAGGGTGGGCACTGAACTGCCCAGCCTGATGAACGCGGGGCGCTGGCGCTCGCCCGCGATGCCGGCGCACTATATCCGTAACGAGGTCGCCGGCAAAGGAGCTGTGGCCCGATTCCACGGTTACAGCGGTACAGCTTCATAGGAGGTATACAGGGATCCGAAGAACAGGAGCCAAGGCGGGCGGTTCTCGGCTGCTGGCCCGCTTGACCCCAGTGACGGGATTATGATATTGTCCGCCCCAAAAGTCGGTTCTAAGTCCCTTTTCAGGCAACGAAGGCAACCTAAAGCGTGTATAGCTATATTTATACACGCTTTAACTTTTAAGGTAGTACCAAGTCCCCTTTCCTATCGGCTCTTTGCTACATCGGCCAGGGTACCTGTTCCATACTTTCCCCCACTTCACTTGACCGTCAATCACGCTTTATCGCCCAGGGTTATATCAGTTATTACGGGCGCGGGGGTCAGATGGATGCAAACGAGTGCGTGGGCGACGAAATCAGGAGTGGGTACCTGAGGGATACCCAGGCCGGTCTCGCTAATTCGTCTTCCACCCTCCGCATTCGCGCTACAGGGCTGGAGGGCGGTGCGCCCCTGGAACCGCCGGCGTGTAACGACCCTGGATAAGACTTCCACTTTTCGTTTTCAGCGACGTGACTGCCCAGCAGAAGCACGCCGAGGGTCTCCATGTCCTGGATCATCCCCAGCCTGGGACTGTCCCCCGAGTAGCCTTCGCCCAACCCGGCCTGTCTCGCCGCCGCGCCTATCCTTATCGCTATCTGGTTGGGTCTCATGCCCAGGAGCGGCTCGTCGTCGCCCGCGCCCCGTCGGACCAACGACACAAGCTTCATCGTGTCGGCGCTCACCACGCGGAAGCCCGTTTCGCCGACACGCACCCTGCCGGACCCGCCGGGCACCCGCTCCAGGTCTCCCCAGGTCAACTCAGCCGCCTCGCTCACCCGGAGCCTGGCGTCCCGCATCAGGCCGATCATCGCCACGTCCAGCGCGCCCCGCCTGCGGGCGTTTGACACCCGTTCCATCCCTCCTCCCCTTCCGCTGCGCGGTTCGTACGCCGTCTTCCTGATGGCCAGATAGCAGTCCAGATCGAGGGGCAGCGCCCTAGTGGGACCGGGAGAGTCGTCCTGCGTTAGTTCGCCCAGCACGGCCCTGGCGACGCCGTGCCCGAGAGGCACGTCGAAACCCGCGTACTTGTGGTTGTGGGCTATGGCGGCGGCGACAACCTTGATGGTCGAGACCCTGGCGCCCGCCTCCGCCCTGTTCTCGAGGTAGGCTGCTACGTCCTCCGAGGTCGCGGGCAGAGCTCGTTTCCCAGCCGTCTCGGACCAGGCGACGAATCGGTTCCACTCGTGGGCGTAGCTGGCACCACGACGCTTGCTTCTTGGTCCTGTCTTTGCCGGCCCGTCCTCAGCCATCGGCATTTGTCCCTCAGACCGCCGTGAGATACACCAGCCGCCACACGGCTTCATAGTAGCACTCACGCCAAAAGGCGGGGTGTTACCGGCGTGGTTGGGGAAGCGAGCACTTAGTCGGGTGTCAAGGGCGGCGTGGTTGGGGGAACCAACTGAGGGTGCGGCGATCTTTTTTATTTTCCAAAATGGCGAGCGGTCCCTTATTGATCCAGGTGCCATTTGCCCCTGACAACTGACCCGCTATTGGCTTCTGAATCACTCGTGGACGACGTTGTCCATAAGCCCGATTCTAATTCGCACATGCGACGGCGTTGGACCGTTAGCCGGGAACCGGGAAAATCGCCTGAACGTCGGTCTCCTTTCTTGATTGCCGGGTAATTCGGAGAATCCTAAAGCTCTGAAACGTTGCCGTGACAGGGACCGCATTCGACGAGATTAGATATTGATCGCGTTGATACACAGATGGCCCCGGCATGACATGGTGTGGTACGCTACACCAAATTCTTGGGCACCGTCCAGGACACAACGATGAATATGCCAGAAGAGTTTACTGTACCTCAAGCGTCGTCCTACCTCAGGGTAAGCGAAGAGACCGTTCGAAGGAACATCCGGAAGAAGAGGCTGCCGGCGCTGCGAAGAGGTACCCAGTGGTTTATTCCTTACGACATTTTGATGAACTTCGCTAACAGCTACGATCCAAGAACCGGGAAGATGAGGCAACTTTTGTAAAAGGCCCTTAGCTAGTAGTGAGTCAACTTTGATGTTGAAAGTCATACAGGAAACTGGCTGATAGCCGTATACTGCTTGGGATGAAGTTCTGATGGCGGGGGTGGCAGTGATGATCAGGGATAAGTACGCCGTGCGGCTGGCGCCGGAACAACGGGAAGAACTCCAGAATCTGATTCGCGTTGGGAAGAGCTCGGCCCGAGTGACCGCCAGGGCGCGGATTCTGCTCAAGAGCGGCGACAGTTGGGCCGCTCCCAAGGTGGCCGAGGCGCTGGGTGTGGCGCTGGGCACCGTGTACCGGATTAAGCAGCGCTTTACCGAGGAAGGGTTGGACGGGGCCCTGTGGGACCGGCGCCAGGTCAACCGGCATCGGAAGTTGGACGGCCGGAGCGAAGCCCACCTCATCGCGTTGGCCTGCAGTCCAGCGCCGGAGGGCCACGGCCACTGGACCCTGCGCCTGCTGGCGGGCAAGGTGGTGGAACTGGGGCTGGCGTCCTCCATGTCCCACGAGGGAGTGCGTAAGCGTCTCAAAAAAACGTTCTCAAGCCGTGGCAGAAGCAGGAGTGGTGCATCCCCAAGGTGAGCGCCGAGTTCGTGGCCAACATGGAGGACGTGCTGGACCTGTACGCCGAACCGTATGACCCCCAGCGTCCGGTGGTCTGCTTTGACGAGACCTCCACCCAGTTGCTGGCGGAGACCCGGCCCTCACTGCCGCTCCGGCCTGGACTTCCCCTGCGGCAGGACTACGAGTACCGCAGGGAAGGCGCCCGCAACCTGTTCCTGGCCTGCGAGCCGCTGGCCGGGTGGCGGCAGGTGGTGGTGACCCAGCGGCGCACGATGCAGGACTTCGCCCACCAGATGCGCTGGCTGGTGGATGAAGCCTATCCGGAGGTCCCGGTGGTGCGGGTGGTCCTGGACAATCTCAACACCCACCGCGCGGCGTCGCTGTACGAGACGTTCCCAGCGGCCGATGCCCGGCGGATTGCGAAACGGCTGGAGTTCCACTACACCCCGAAGCACGGGAGTTGGTTGAACATGGCGGAAATCGAGTTCAGCGTGCTGTCCCGCTGCTGCCTGAAGCAGCGGCTTCCCGACGAGGAGGCTCTCGGGAGGGAAGTCCAGGCACTGGTGCGGGAGCGCAACGCCGCCCGAGTTGGTATCAACTGGCGGTTCAAAACCCAAGACGCCCGATCCAAACTTCACCGCCTCTACCCTTTCGATTCCACGGTTGACTGACTACTAGACTATGAGCGAACGACTTGACATCCCTAGGTTCTTGTGCGTCGACTTTTACTGTGGGGCAGGGGGAACGACCCGAGGCTTGCTTGACGCTGGTGGCTACGCCATATGTGGCATAGACAAAGATGAAACCAATAAAGCGACTTTTCAGCGCAACAACCGGAACACGACTCTGGACAGGGACGCCCCCCAATTCCTTGCATACGATATGTTTCCAGACCGGCCGGACTACCCGCAAGGCCAACAGCATCTAGTTTGGGACGAATTGAATGAACTGATACCCCATTACCGACGGATGGCCGAGAGTGTACCTCTGCTCTTTGCTATTTGTGCTCCGTGTCAATCGTTTACTAAATTCATCCAAAGGAAGATCACGGACGCGAGGGCTCAAAACCGACTACGCGACCAAAACCTACTGGCACAAACCGTAGAATTCATTCGGGTTTTCCAACCAGAACTGATAATATCAGAGAATGTAGCCAGCATAAGTAGCGGTCAGTACAAGCAAATTTGGAGCGACTTTCAAGCAGAGTTGCGGGACGAAGGATACGCCGTCGGGGAAAATCGCGTTTGCGCCGCGGGCTTCGGGGTGGCCCAGAACCGGCGGCGCACGGTGTTGTTGGCTCTTAAGGCTGACATAGGTTCTGAAGCGGTTTTTGCGCTACCGGTTCCGGAGGCCGATCCCGATTCACCCCGCCTTTCTGCGTCTGCTGCCATTAGCCATCTACCGCCGTTGCGGGCAGGGGACAAGTGCGACAGCGTACCTAACCACGTATGCCGCGACTTGACAGAGATCAACCGACATAGGCTCATGTCGGTCAAGCCGGGAGAACCCAATTTTCGGTTTTCCGAATCGCCCTTCGGAGATCTTTCTTTAGGTTGCCACCGGAGGCTTGCCGAAAAGGGACAACGAGGGTTCGGAGATGTGTACACCCGGATTCATCCCGACCGACCGGCCCCTACTCTAACCACGCGGTTTCATAGCGTTTCCAATGGCCGTTTCGGGCACTATGATGACGATCAGGTCCGCGGCTTGTCGCTCCGGGAGGGGGCAGCGCTCCAGTCCTTCCGTGACGACTACGAATTTTACGGCGACAGCATGGACGCGATTGCCAGGATGATTGGCAACGCAGTGCCGCCAAAGCTATCCGCTCACATGGCGACATGGCTTTTGGGCTTTTGGGCGGACCGTACCACTGTCCCATCTGTAGATTAGGAACGTGATGAGCGACTTTCTAACCAAGGAAGACCGTTCCCGACTAATGTCCCGAGTCAAGAATAGGGGAACGTCCGGCGAAATGTATGTCCGCAGGGCGACCTGGGCTGCGGGGTTTCGTTATCGCCTGAACGTTCGTGGGTTACCAGGTTCACCCGACTTGGTGTTCCCTCGCTACCGGACAGCGGTGTTAGTGCAAGGCTGTTTCTGGCATGGGCATACGTGTCGGAAAGGCCGGAACCGACCGAGTTCCAACCATGAGTTTTGGAAACGCAAGTTGGACAGCAATGTGGCTAGGGATATGGCGAATCTAGCAAAACTACAAGAGTTGGATTGGACGGTGTTCGTCGTTTGGGAGTGTTTGCTGCGGGAAGGAACGGCTTGCTTACTTGAACACTTGCGCGTGTTGCGGAGAAAGTCCGCCTCACGCAACCTCCCATCTCTGCCTACTAATCCCAATCAGCTGGTCTCCGTTCCCTAAACTGTCTGCTCCCATATATCCTCCGGGATGAACTGGCCGAGCTTAGTGCCATGGTCCCAAGCTATTCGGCCAATCGTTAGCTTGCCGGTTGCCGAATTCAGTGCTTCGAATTCAATGTCAATGAAATGGGGGATTCAATCCCGAATGTTGAGCTTCCAACCAAGCGGCAAGTATCACAGAGCCGATATCAAGGAATTGGCCGGGCTCAGGCATGACGCTAAAGGTGGACCTTGGGACACCGGCATTGTCGAACACGATGGTGAATTCCTGATCTTCGCCAACGTGGGAATCGCAGGTAGGACGGGCGACGATTATGACAACCGTTGGGAAGGCGGGTTATTACACTGGTACCACAAGAGAAGGTCACGTGTCGCATGGACGAGTGTCAAGAGACTCCTGGAACCAATGAAGGTAATTCACGTTTTCTGGAGGATCTCTGGAAGAGACCCTTTCGAATACGCGGGGCAGGCGACCCCCGTTAAGGTATTCGAGGGAACGTCCCCAGTCGAAGTGCTTTGGTCGTGCGCCTATCCTGTACTTGAAGCGGAAATGTTCGTGGGGCCGGATGAAGTACCTTCAACCGAATATCCAGAGGGGAACCTCCACCGAATCACGGTGAACAAGTACGAACGAGACCGGTACGCGAGGCAGGCTTGCATAGACCATTACGGCCTTAACTGTGTAGTTTGCGATCTAAACTTCGAGGGCCGCTACGGGAATGTTGGAACAGGGTACATACACGTTCATCATTTAATTCCAATCTCCGAGGTCGGCGAGGGCTATAGAGTTAATCCAATAGAGGACTTACGTCCGATGTGCCCCAACTGTCATGCCATGATACATCGAAGGAATCCTCCTTTGTCGATAGAGGAACTCCGAAAGCAGCTGCAAGACTAAATTTTTCAGATTCTCCCGGCGATCATGGCTGGCCGGTTATATAAGTAGTGGGGGTAGAGTGCCCCAACGTTGTGACGTCCCGCCACTTAGTCTCGAATATGGTCTGTAATGCTCCCATCATGGTTGGGTTCGCATAAAGTCGCAAAGACTGCGATAGTGGGGTCACATAGTGGCAATAGAGTGCCCGTGGTGGCTCATAGAGCGCATCAATGAGCAGGCTACAGAACTCGGCAGTTGATAAAGAGTCCGCAATAGACTCTGCTCGCATAGTCCAAGAATGGGTCCCTGAGAGATAGATATGATCCAAATGGGTGGAAGAATCCGCTGGGCAGCCGGAAGCCAAGACGGATATATCGGCCGCATCGAAGGAAGGAGAGCTTACGTCGTATTCGATGACGGCTCGGAACAGATTTTCAGCCTTGACGCCGGAGTGCTCGAGGAGAAGCCATTCGTCATGGGAGACCGGGTTATGCGTGCCGATGGGGTTGTCGGTGTAGTAATTGAACAGGTGCAGACCCAAACATACCCGACAGTGAAAGTCGTGTTCGCGGACGGGACGTCGAGCAACGCGGTGGAGATGACACTTCGCCCGGCAACCTTAGATGACCCTTTAGAGCGCTTCCGCGCTAATCAGCTGGGAACGGCGCAGCAGTTTAATTTGCGCTCGGTCGCGGCCGACCTCTGGACTAGACATCTACATGATTCGCTGGTGTCCCTGTCCCATGCCCGAGTTGACCTCAAGCCGCACCAGGTGGCGGTAGTCCACCGGGTCATCTCGTCTTACCCGCATCGTTTCTTGCTAAGCGACGAAGTTGGACTTGGTAAGACCATCGAAGCCGCAATGGTTGTCAAGGAGCTACGGGCGAGAGGTCTCGCCAGACGAGTTCTGATACTAGTTCTGATACTAGTTCCCTCCGGCCTCGTTCGGCAGTGGCAATTTGAACTGAAGACGAAGTTCAACGAAACCTTCGCAATATTCGACAGAAACACGCTCCAATACCTCAGGTCAAAAGGTGTCAGTAATCCGTGGACGGATCACGATTCGGTAATCACGTCACAGGAGTGGGGATCCTGGAGTGAGGAACGCCGCGACGAGATCGCCTCAGTCGACTGGGATCTGGTTATCGTTGATGAAGCGCACCACGCCCGCAGCCAGAAGAGCGGAAGTCGGGTTACAACGACGAACCTTTATCGGCTTGTATCGGAGCTCACCTCTCGTCCCGAGTTCTCGCGACGAGGCGTTTTGTTCCTGACCGCAACACCTCTGCAACTGCAGCGCCACGAACTGTTTTCGCTGGTCGAGATGCTTAACCCGGTACTATTCGCCTCCGAGGAGGATTTCGTCGGCCACTTACAGGATCTAAGCGGGCTGAATAGACTGGTGGAAGACCTAACCCGCGACGGTCTCGCCGGCAAACTTTCCGAGCGCGCGAAAGCACTCCTTGGTGAACAAGAGTCGGATTTAGGGAGTTTGGAAGTTGAAGAGTTGATCGACCGTTTGCGAGCGCGACATCGACTGAGCGAAGTTCTTATCAGAAATCGTCGCGCCGTGATCGGCGGATTCTTGCCGCGCAAAGCATTTCGGTGGGAGGTGGAGATAACCGAGGAGGAACGAGCAGTACAAATCGAGATGGACTCGATCATCGATGACGGTTATAGGGAGGCCGAGCGAACTCAGCGTACATCCGTGGGCTTCCTAATGGTGATTTGGCAAAAGCTGGCCGCAAGCTCATCTCGGGCACTGCTGAAATCGCTTGGGCGCAGACGGGAGCGACTATTGCAAGGCGAGATCACCGGCACTCTTTCTGCGGAGGATGCTGAAGAGGACTTGTTCGCGGACCGCGAGGCTTCCGAAATTACCAAAGAACTGCCCGCAGCGTCGGCCTATGAACTATCTCGAATAGACCGTGTAATTGAGTTACTGACTAAGATCGAAGTTGACTCGAAGTCTCGAACCTTCATTGAGAAGTTGGACGAAATCTTCCAAGATGACCCAAATGGCAAGGTGATCGTGTTCACGGAATTCCGTGAGACCCAGGACATGCTAGGCGATCTCTGTTCTGAACAAGGGTGGTCGGCGCATCGCTTCCACGGGCAGTTGAATCCGCTTCAAAAGGACTCTGCGATCGACTCGTTCCGCGTTGGGACCGGCCCCCAGGTCTTAATATCGACCGAAGCGGGCGGAGAAGGTCGCAATTTCCAGTTCGCTCACATCCTGGTCAACTACGATCTGCCTTGGAATCCAATGCGCGTCGAGCAGCGGATCGGGCGCATTGACCGCATCGGCCAAGAGCATCCGGTCACTATTTTCAACTTCCACGTCCAGGGAACGATCGAGGGCCGAATCCTGGACGTTCTTGACCGGCGAATTCATCTTTTTGAGGAATCGATCGGCGGTCTCGATCCGATCCTCGGCGAAGCGGAATCCGACATTCGAGCGGCACTTCGGTTAACCGCGGAAGAGCGGGACAAAGAGCTGGAGAGTGTTGCCGCGAAACTCGAAGAGCGGGTGCATCAGGCCAGGCAAGCCGAAACCCAGTTGAAGGATTTTATCCTAGACACAAAGAGCTACTCCGCCGAGATCGCTCAAACGGCACTGCAGGAAAAACAATCGGTTAGCCAGGGCGAATTTGAACGGTTGATGGTAGCGCTCTTGCGGTCGGTTAATACTTGGGTCGAGCCTGATCGAGACGGAGTTGAACGTCGTATACAATTCCATCCACCCTTTACGGAGGAGCGCAAAGAGCTGGTCGAGGGACAAGAGAAACGGCGCGTTTGCTTCGACCCACGTACGTTCGTGGATAGCGAGCAAGTTGAGTATTTCGGCTTCGGGCACCGAATCATCGATGCCTTAGTGAAGCGAATGACGGAGGAGCGCCATGACGGTGCCACCGCGATAAGACAACTTCCCGAAGACGCAATTGACGGTCTGAGACCGGGTTGGCAGTTCAATTGGCTCATGAGGATTGGTGGGTTGAACCCTCGCGAGTTCGTTCACTCTATTTTCGTAGATGATCAAGGACAGGTCGATGTCGGGGTCGGCACTGCATTGCTCGAAGTTTCCCGTGAGTTCGGACGAGAAGAATCCGAACACCTCCTCGATATTGGGACCCTAGAAATCGCACATGACCGAGCGCACAAAGAGGTGGGTATCCTTAGAGACGAACTAATGGTCAACCTTAACGAGGAGATGCAAAGTCGATTCGAGGTAGAGCGGGACCGGATCAACCGGCTCTTCGATAACCGTACTCAGGCGGCCCAGGACAGGATCGGATCATGCTCGGGTACGTTAGAACGTCTCAAGGCTTCGGACCAACAGTTGCAAAGACAGGCAATTCCGCTCTGGGAGGCCAACCTAGAGCGGGCCAATAGGGAGTTGGAGTCGCTCGGTCAAGACAAAGTTCGTTCGCTGCGTGAACTTATCGCTGCGCGTATGCCTCAATCCGACTATCGTCTGCTGGCAGCCGCACGGATTGAAGTGATTCCTAGGCAAGAGAAGTAAAGAAGGGTTGTCATGAACCAACAAATGACGGGAAACGAGCAAACATATTACGAAGCTGAAGGGGACACCGTACGGGAACGTCTGCTAAATGCTCTGAAGATCGACCTTCTCGGTCCCGAAACTCCGGACGAGGCGCTTTCCCAATCTCCAGCCTCCCGTTACCTTATAGGAATGTTGGCTCCGCGAGGCACGAGGCTGTTGCCCTCCGAGGATGAAGGGGCGGCTTCAACGGTCGACGAGGACGACGATCAGGAGTCGGGGCCACGGGTTGCCCAGCAACTGGTGCCATCGTCAATCGGTTTATCGTTTATCGTGTCCTCAAACTGCGATAGCGTCGATGTTCGCGCTAGTTGGGGTGAATACAACAAAGAGGAGATCGCGGGAGGGCCCGCAGTCGAACCTGAGGATGCAGCGGATATCAATACGGATGACGATCCGAATACGACCGCGACGACCAAACACAAGACATACAAGTGGCGACGTACCGCTTTCGATGAGGCTAAGAAGTTGTCATTGTCCCAACGAACAGGTAACGCGGAGGTCTCGCCCGGCGCTTCTCTGGAGTGGCTCATCGACACCCTAAACGGTCGGAGGGTGGTATCCGTTTTTCTCGTAAACACTCGCACCGCTCCTGATGACCGGCGACCTGCTGATGAAGACTGGATGTATCAGCCGGAACTTTCAATAGCCGGCGACGGACCGGTCTTTTTCCCTAGAAGGCTGGACCGCGATAGCCCCGACACTGATCCGGATATCGCTTCTGCCGACCTCATCTACCGTCGACGACTGGAATTCGCCGTCGGTCACGGTGTCGCCGTTGGTTGGGATTCAGCGCAAGACCAAACCCGAGCCGATAGGATATTCACGACCATGGTTCCCAGCCGAGAAGTCCGCATCGTACGGGGACCTACCGACGTTCCAACGCTGTCGATGGATCGGTTGGGTCAAGCCGAGTCACCGGAAGAAATGCAGTCTTATCTCCAACCTCTGCTTGACGCATACGCGGAATGGATCGCTCGCCGGAAAACCGAGGTCGACGAAATTCCTTCACCCGACAACGTCGTGGCTTTAGACCACATCATGGCCCAGGAACAAAGTCTCGAGCGGATGCGGTCAGGACTTCGGTCCTTGTCCGAGCCGCGAGCTTTCGAAGCGTTTCGCTTTGCAAATCGTGCAATGGCCATGCAGCGCCGCACCACGGTACGCGTGTTAAGTCGACGTCGGGGCGATACCGTACCCACGGACGAACAAATAGCCGCTTCATGGCGTCCCTTCCAGGTCGGCTTCATTCTTCAAGCCCTAACGTCTTTGGTGGATCCCTCACATCCCGATCGGGAAGTTGCGGACCTGCTTTGGTATCCCACCGGTGGCGGCAAGACCGAAGCGTATTTGGGGCTTACCGCGTTCACCTTCGCGCTGAGGCGCCTACAAAACGACGACCGGTACGACTGGAGCGCCGGCACGGCTGTACTAATGCGGTACACGCTTAGGCTTCTTACAATCCAGCAGTTCCAGCGTGCGCTGACGTTAGTGTGTGCCTGCGAACTGTTGCGGATGCAGGACGTCGATAAGTGGGGCGTGGAACGATTTACGATCGGTCTATGGGTCGGGCAATCCGTTACCCCTAACACGTATGAACACTCTCGGGAAGCCCTTGAATATCTGAAGAACGACCGACTGGTCTTTTCGGGTTCACCGTATCAAGTTCTTTATTGTCCTTGGTGCGGCGAGGACATCTCACCTACAAACTACGTTGCCGACGACGATCTCCAACGGACGCTAATCAAATGTCCAGCCGAGGGCTGCCCCTTTGGAGCTCGGAATTCGGAATTCGGAATTCCGGCTCTAGTGGTCGACCGTGAGATTTATAGGGAACCGCCGTCCTTGGTCTTGGCTACCGTCGACAAGTTCGCACAGATGGCTTGGAACGGTCGCATACGCGCGTTATTCGGCAGAGTTGACCGGCGTTGCCCTCGGCATGGGTTTTTCGTGCAGGGGGAGAGCCACGCGGGAAGGCACCGAGAAACCGCAGGCTTACCTTCGGCCGTCGTTCAAAACCTTGCCTTGCCTCTTGCTCCGCCGGACCTCATCATTCAGGATGAGCTGCACCTGATTTCCGGCCCGATGGGCAGCCTGGTTGGAATTTACGAGGCAGTGATTGACGGGATGTCCACCAAAAGGTTCGACGAGGAGTTGGTTCGACCTAAGATTGTCGCTTCGACTGCCACCGTAAGGCGCGCTCAGACTCAAATACGGGCGCTCTTTGACCGGGATGCCGAAATCTTCCCTCCTCTCGGTATCGATGCATCCGACTCGTTCTTCGCCGTAGAAGACGAAGGAAGGCCGGGGCGCCTCTATGTTGGGGTGTTCGGACCGGGCAAATCAATCAAGACGACGTTAGTGAGGACTTATAGTTCGCTACTAAGTAGAGCGAAGTTCGAGTTTGAAAATGCCATGTCTGCCGACCAGGATGGCAAGGATGTCGATGTAGCGGACGCCTACATGACCCTTGTCGGCTATTTTAATTCCCTCCGCGAGCTTGGGGGCGTGCTTAGACTCCTTGACGACGACGTTCCGGCGCGTCTGCGTGTGCTAAATAGACGTAATTTCGGGCCACATCGGCTCCTGTACGAGAAAGATAGGGAATTAACCAGTCGGCGGGCTAGTTCCGAAATTGCGGATACACTGAAGGCGTTGGATCGAACCTTCAAGGCGAGACAGGCAGGAGCGTACCCGATCGACGTACTTTTAGCTTCCAATATGATATCCGTCGGGGTCGATATAGACCGGCTAGGATTGATGGTCGTCAGTGCACAACCGAAGACTACTGCCGAATACATCCAGGCGACGAGCCGGGTTGGGCGCACGCACCCAGGTCTGATTATCGAAGTTTACAACTGGATTCGTCCCCGAGATATCTCACACTACGAACGTTTTGCGCACTACCACGATACATTTTATCGACACGTGGAGGCGACCAGTGTAACTCCTTTTTCCGAGCGAGCGCGAGATCGAGCACTCCGCGGTGTGTTAACTTCCTTCGTTCGCCAGGGCTTACCAGGTATGGCGATGCCCGAGGCGTCCGCGGGTTCTTTCGACCAGTCTCTAACCGGTGTCCAAGAGATTGTCGCGTCTTTACGAAATCGCTCATATACGGTAACCGAAAATGAAAACGTCGCCGACGAAACGGGGCTGCTGATCAAAAGCTTGACGGACGATTGGAACAATCGAGCCCACGCAGAGGGGGGACTCGTCTATTCAGTGCGTGGAGTACCTTCAACAGGAAGAGGCGCTAAAGAAGGGGTTAGGCCGCCCGGAGTCCTGCTGAAGCCAATGGAACAGATAGCGGCAACAGGGGCATGGCCAGTGGCCCGCTCTCTTCGGGAAGTAGAGGAGGAGGTTGATGTTGTGCTGCTGCAGGATCAGGAGGATTAAAATGGCTATACGCGCCGGCAAGATGCGTCCCAGTCAGATCGTCAGCCAATTTGGGCCCGGCGGGTTGATCGACTTACCGACACTATCAATGGTAGTAACGGGGTTAGAGGATTGGGACACATCGACCGCTCGTAGGGTCGATGAACCCCGATTGGCCACCAAACTGGGAGTCAGTTTTTTCCGACGACTGCCTTACTACCGTCACCCAACCAACGGAGGATTACCTGCTAGAGTCTTTCCGAGGTTCATGGTCTGTCCTCGATGCAATCGTTTGGCCCCTCATACGGCATTTAGCTTTCGGGAACGACGTAATCCGGAGTATGTGTGCACTGCGGCCCATCGTGGTGGACAGAACCAAGCGGTTCACCCGGCCCGTTTCATGGTTGCTTGCAGGAAGGGGCATCTCGACGATTTTCCTTGGAGTCTTTACGTCCACGGTAACGACAGTGATTGCAACTCGGAACTGCAATTAAATGACACGGGGCTCACGGGCGCCATTACGGACCTGTGGGTTTCCTGTCCGGTTCATAAGAAATCGCGAAACCTAGGCCAGGCGACGGGTACTGCCGCCCGCAAACTCCTGCCGAAATGTAGAGGATTTCGTCCCTGGCTAGGAGCGAAATCTTTTGAGGCCTGTAACGAGGAAATCCATGTGCTCCTCCGTGGTGCCTCTAATGCCTATTTCCCGAGTGTCGAGTCCGCGATTTCCGTGCCACCTTGGTCCGACCCGGTGCAGTTGGCTATCGGGGAGTACGTAGAACAGCTTGAAAAAGTGGACTCACTGGATGCGTTGTTGAATTTCTTTAAGTTTGTCAACGCTCCTGATCTGGAGGAATTTCCTGCGGAGCGAGTGTGGGCCGGTATCGAACGAAGGAGGTCGGGCGATGTCGGTGCCAATGACTTGCGGCGTGAGGAATGGGAAGCGTTTAGGAGAGGAACGAATCATATTGATCCACGTGCGGAATTTCAAGTCCGGCCAACGACGGTTCCGGAGGGAATGGAGTCGTTTATTGCGGGCGTGACGCAGGTCGTCCGGCTGAGGGAGGTTCGTGCCTTACGGGGATTCACCCGCATAGATCCCATCCCGGATATTGGTGATCTCGGGGAAGTCCAGGCGATTCAACCCGGTCTTGCCCCATTGGCGACGAAGCCCCTTAGCTGGCTGCCCGGGATCGACCAGAGAGGGGAAGGTGTCTTCCTACGATTCGCTGAGGACGCGCTTCGGCAATGGGAGGAGCGCGCCTGCGTTGCAGAGTTGCAAGATCGACATGCAGCGGCACAACGGGAATGGTATGCCGCACGAAACATGGGTGAACCCCAGGCCAGACCTGCCCGTTATTTGCTTCTGCACGCCTTTTCGCATCTATTAATTCGTCAACTCGGCCTTGAATGCGGTTACGCATCATCGTCCCTCCGAGAGCGCATCTACTGTAGTACAGGGTCGGATCCGATGGCGGGGCTTTTAATATATACCGCTAGTCCGGACTCCGAAGGTTCGCTCGGTGGACTCGTCGAAATGTCACGCCCTGAACGCCTAGGGCCAGTCTTGAGGCGAGCCTTGGAAGGCTCCAAACTCTGCGCTAACGATCCGCTTTGTGCCGACCGTGAGGTAAGTGCAACGGGAACTCAGCTTAACGGTGCGGCTTGCCATGCCTGTTTGCTAGAGTCAGAAACCTCTTGTGAAGTCGGGAACAACTACCTGGACCGTGCCGTTCTCGCCGGCACATTGCGTTCAACGGATACGGCTTTTGTCCCTGACTGAAGACCTCGCGGAACTTGTCGTTGCTCTGCCGCCCAGCGCAACCCTTGCGCTAGCCGATGGACTCGAAACCGGTCGTGTACGCCTGACGACGAGTTCATTCGGATTCGCTCGCCTAATACTACAGTTGCAGATTGAAAACGACTAGGATTGGGGCAATCAACGGGTGGTGAGGTGAGGCTGTGGCAGTGCATGGGGATGGGGTGGCAGAGGTCGCCCGGTGGGCTGAGGGTATCGACCGGGTACACGAGTGCATTGCGGGGCGGTTCCGGCGTCCCGAACCACGTCGACGATCGCTGGACTATCTGAAAGGGCTGCTCAGTCCGGTGGAGCGCAAGAACGGCTGGCAACTGGCGGAGCAGGCCGGGGACGCCACACCCTATGGGGTGCAGCATCTGCTGTCAACCTACATTTGGGACGCGGACCTGGTTCGCGATGATCTCAGGGACTACGTGGTGGAGCACCTGGGCGACGCCAACGGGGTGTTGGTGGTGGACGAGACTGGGTTTCTGAAGAAGGGCAACAAGTCTGTGGGGGTGCAGCGTCAGTACAGCGGCACGGCGGGACGGATCGAGAACTGCCAGATTGGGGTATTCTTGACCTACGCTACTGCCAAGGGGAGGACCCTGCTGGACCGGGAGCTTTACCTGCCTCAGGTGTGGGCCGATGACCAGGAACGCCGGGAGGAGGCTGGCGTGCCGGAGCAAGTGGCGTTTCGCACCAAGCCGCAACTGGCCCGGCGGATGCTGGAACGGGCGGTGGAGTCGGGAGTCCCCTTCGGCTGGGCCACCGGGGACGAGGTCTACGGCAATGACCGCAACCTGCGGCTGTGGCTGGAGCGGCGGGACGTTCCTCACGTGCTGGCCATCAAGAGCAATGAGAAGTTGTGGGCTGGGACGGACCAGGGTCCGCGCCAAGTGCGGGCTGACCGGCTGGCGTCTGGGGTTGAAGAGTCGGGCTGGGTCCGGCTGAGCGCCGGTGATGGGGCCAAGGGTCCTCGGGTCTACGACTGGGCCTTGGTGGATATTCGGCCCCTGAGAGAACCTGGCAAGGGGTACTGGCTGCTGGCCCGGCGCAGCGTGGCCAAGCCCGAGGAACTGGCCTACTACGTGTGCTACGGCCCGACGGGAACAGCCCTGGAGGAACTGGTGCGGGTGGCCGGAACCCGGTGGGCCATTGAGGAATGCTTTGAGGAGGCCAAGGGACAGGTGGGACTGGACCAATACGAGGTGCGCCGGTGGGACGGCTGGTACCGGCACATCACCCTGGCGATGCTGGCCCACGCCTACCTGGCGGTGGTACGGCGCCAGGCATCGTCGCCGGGACGTCTGGGAGAAAAGGGGGCTGCCCCAGTTTGGAGGAAAGGCTGATACCGCTGACGGTGCCCGAGGTTCGGCGGTTACTCTACCGGCTGATATGGAGACACCACCCTACGGACGAATCAGTGCTGCGGTGGTCTCAGTGGAGACGGCGGCACCAAGCAACGGCCCGGCGCTGTCATTACCGACGCCGCCTGAAACTCCTCACCACATATCTGCAACTGTAGTACTAAGGGGAGTCAACGACGATAGTGCGGCTAGGATCGCAGGAACATTTCAGCGAATCGTTCGGGCATCCTCGGGAGTGCCGGTCGACATGCGGGAGAAGGCAGTAGCTACCGCGCTCCGTGTCGCGAATCACCTCAGGTCGGTCGAGCGCCTTGCACGACCCGAGTTAGAAATCGCTTGGACAGGGCCGCCTGCTGCGGGTCCACTGGTCCGTTCAACCTCTGTCGTATTGGAGGAAATGCTGGAAGGAGTACGCGACGCAGGCGAGGTATTGCTCGTCGGCTATACCGTCACGGTGGAAGCTGGGAGTGTTATGGAACGCGTGGTCGAGCTCCTTGTCTCGGCGGCACGGAGACGTGCGAACTTATCAATTGTTTTGCACAGCGACGAAGACGAGACGACTAATTTGGACAACCTGCTCACCCTCTGGGACGTATTCGTCAAGAAACCAAAGGTTTACACCTGGCGGCCCCCTCCGGAGCATCCCTATACCAAGTTGCACGCTAAATGCTTGGTGGTGGATCGGCTTGATGCCCTCGTCACGTCGGCAAACTTCACGTTCCATGGCCTTGAGTCCAACCTCGAGCTGGGGCTCAGGGTTCGGGGTCCACAGGCGGGCGCAATCGCCGAACGATTTGACCACTTGACCGCGTCCAAAGTGCTCCAACCTTGGACCAAGGTAGAGGCTGTTAGTAAATTAGCGTCGCATATCACCGTGGGCACGCAGTTCTAGATTTGCCATTCTTGCTGGATGGGAGTGGTGCAGTTCTGTTGGGATCGATGGCTATGGAAGAAAAGGTTCCCAACCTTGATGACACTCCCTTCTATCAGGTCTTGCGTCGAAATTGATAAAATGGTGAAAATAGCTTCTTGAGAGTAGAGCGATGGGTCATAGCATGTGGGATCTCAAAGTGGGGGAGCGAATTTCCCTAGAATCGGGAGCAGTTGCTGAGGTGGTTGCGCCCACAGAGGACGGTGACTGGGTTCTCGTGAAATACGTGGAGGCGCCGGAATTGCCCGAAATTATCGGGACGGAGGACCTGTGCAGCACCGATGAGATTCAATTGGATGTTACTTAGAGTTCAGGTGTCAAGGTGTACCTGAAAGCCTATGCCAACGCCACAGAGGCCCGCAGGGAACTGTGAGCGCTTACTTCAGGTTCTACAACGACCAGAGGCCCCATCAGGCCCTGGGGTACCGGACCCCGGGCGAGGTGTTCCACGAGGCCAGGAATGCCACGGGGGATAGATCAAAGGGGACGGAAGGTCCACCGGAACGGGTGTTGTTATCATTGGTATGAGCAGCGGGACTCTCGCTCAATTCCACCCAGGCTCTGTCCAACTAATAGGGTCCACCTCAGACAGATGCGGAACGCTCGTGGCCGTTTCGGAGGAATACCGGTCTGGGGGGGGTGGCTCCTAGGCAGCGCGCATGGTGTGGCGAGTTGTGACACCCATCAGAGTGGCTGCCTGGTCCAATGTCATGTGCTCAGTGAGCAAACTGTTCAGAACCTGAGGTATTGCCTGTTCTTTTTGAGTCAAAGTCACATTCTGCATGATGTGAAATTGGCATTTATGCTGGCAAGATGATCAAGGCACTTTCGCTGAACGTCAACACAGTATTCAACCGCCGATCGTCTGCAATCTTCCGCCCAAGCAGCCCACTATATCTCCGCCGTTTACATTTAGGACATTTCGTCGGTGCTCCTCCAGATGGTATCTGAACTCCTCTTTAGTGGCTAACTCGAAACCTGACAGGTAAGAATCCGAATGATGCGGGGGTGTCGGGCAGTGGTATCATGGGGTGGAAAGCCAAACTCAAAGCGTTGGGAGTTATGGCCGAAAGATTTTCGACGGAAGCCCGTTCTCGCTTGATGTCTAGGGTGCGTAGCCAAGATACGGGCCCGGGGTTCCACGTTAGGTGGGCAGTTTGGGCAGCGAGGTACCGATAATCGATTGCCTGTCAAGAAATTGCCCGTTACGCCTGACCTGGTGTTTTCCAAACATAGGCTGCCTGTCTTCGTACATGGCGGCTTTTGGCATCAACACGAATGTCCCAATCCCAAGCGTCCCCCTTCAATCCGTAGGTTTTGGGACCAGAATCTGGTCAACAACATGACGCGAGATGCCCAGAATCGAATTCAGCCACGAGAATGGTACGGCGAACCTACTGAAGCAGCACGATTTAGTTGCGGAAAGGTTCCCTGTTGAGTGGAGCCCAGCGACCTTGACGTTTGGTGGTTGTTCGTAAGCAGCCGTTATGGTCCAACCAAGCAGAACTTGTCTTCCATATTCCTGTGAAATCCGAGTTTCGAAGAATCTCCCGGATAGATTGACATGACGACGACGAAAGTCACGGCACAATTTACGGCCAGTGCTCGTACCGTTGAGATGCTGGGGCGACAGCAGATTGCAGGCATTCCAAACGCCATTAACGAATTGTTCAAGAACGCTTACGACGCCTACGCGGATCGTGCAGTGGCTGAATATTACGTGCCAGAGCGTCTGTTGGTTCTCAGAGATAACGGACTGGGAATGACGAGGGAAGACATTGAGCATAAGTGGCTGGTTTTGGGCACCGATAGCAAGGTGGGAAACCGGAAGGGGGACATGCCGAAAATAGCGGAGGAGTTGGGTCTCGAGCGACGTGAGCCTGTGGGGGAAAAAGGAATCGGTCGTCTCGCCATAGGGGTAATCGGACCACAAGTCTTGGTGCTGAGTCGCGCAAAGCGACTTAAGGGATCGCCAAAGACTGTTGCCGTATTCGTTAACTGGTCTTTGTTTGAACTACCGGGGGTGTCCTTGAATGACATCGTAGTTCCATTGAGAGAGTTCGAACGCGGGGTGCTCCCTGACAAGGCAACTGTGGTCGGCATGGTGGACGAAGTGCGGCAGAATCTCCGCCGATTGAAACGTGGAAGGGTCAAACCAAGGTCAAAGAGATTGAACAACAATTAAATAGTTTCAACTTTGACCCCGCCGCAATGCAGGCGAGATTCGGCGCCTCTGACTTGAATGGAGAGGCTGTTGGTACCCAGTTCTACATTCATCCCGTTGACAGTGTGCTTGATGAGGCGATAGCCGAGAGAGCACGAACCAGGACATTAGGAATTCGATCGGCTAGGCAGAAATTACGCAATATGCTCGTGGGTTTTACTAATACTATGGTGCGAGAGGATATCCAGCCGCCAATAGATACCGAGTTCTACTTTTATCCGACGTTGGACGTACGAGAACCGTTAATCGGGCGCGAAGAGTTTTTCACCCCAAATGAGTTCGCTTCTGCCGATCATCATATTAGTGGCCGCTTCGATGAGCGCGGGCAGTTCAGAGGAACCATTTCCGTGTATGGTGAGGAAGTAAATGATCATGTCATCTCTTGGACCGAAGGCAAAGGTGAAACGACGGATTGCGGACCATTTTACCTGAATCTAGCCTATGTCCAAGGGCGGGGAATCGAGACCCGGATGTACTCGGAAGATTGGCGCAATCTGAATAGCAAACTTAACGAGATAGGTGGTCTCTACATTTATAGGAACGGGATTCGGATCCTGCCCTACGGGGACCCAGACGTAGACTTCCTGGGATTTGAAGAACGCCGTTCAAGACGGGCTGCTAGTTATTTCTTTTCATACAGGCGTATGTTCGGAACGATTGAACTGTCCGATGACCGAAAATACAAACTTCAGGAAAAGGCCGGTCGCGAAGGTTTCATGGAAAACCGCGCGTTCCGTCAATTTAAGGACATTCTTGAACATTTCTTCACCCAGATGGCCGCCGACTTTTTCCATGACAATTCTCCAGAGGGGAACTTCCAGGCGAAGCGGGAAGAGTTGGGACGTCAAGCTCGGGCAGCCCGGCAGCGAGACAAAGAGGTTTCTTCCCTTCGGTCTATATTCGTCCGTGAGTTCCGGAGCCTTAAGTCCGATCTAGACTCTGGAGGATTGGATGGTCGAGTAGAGGAAATCCTAGAGAATCTCAGGTCAAATTTAAACAGTGCTGCCGGTTTTCTGGATCCTAAGGACAGAGAACGGGCGATGGTGTCGGCGAGCCATATCGCTGTCACTCAGATTGAATTATTACGATCGAAATATAAGACTCCCGAACCAGATGGATTTGGGCCGACACAATCTTTGCGGCGGGACTTGAGCGATTATGAGCTGACATTTGCCAAAAAGGAAGACCAAGTACTGAGACCTGCCTCCATGGGGATTGAGGAGGTGTTGCGAGAATCAGGCAGTGAGTCCGGTTTATCCTTGAGCCAGAAGCAGTTCCTTAAGGAACGCCTCGACTACTTGGCTGAGTCCGAAGAGTCAGCGCTTGCGGCCGAAATCCGAAACGCTTCCGATGAGGTTGACCGGGTCGCTTTAAGAGCGAAGGAGACGCTGTCGGTGCAATTGGAGGCTTTCAAAGGCGCCCTAACTGTGGTCATATCTAGGGTGGAAGAGAAGGATTTTGACTTGCTGTCTGACGGCGAATTGGCCGAATTGGCCGTTTCGCTAAGCTCCGACATACAAACCCTCGGTGAAGCCAAGAGGCGCATAATAGGAGACATAAAAAAACAGTTCACTGTAGTTAACGTCGATCCAGACGAGACCGGGGTCATTCTAACCCAAAGTGACGTAGTCGGTGCCATAGAAGAGGATATGGACTCCTTGCGACACGACTCCTTTAGAGACTTGGAGTATGTACAGCTTGGGATGACTGTCGGCATTATCGACCACGAACTTCAGGCCGTCATACGGTCGCTACGTCATAATTTGGGGAGGCTTCGTACTTGGGCTGTCAGAAACGAACAATTGGGCGACGTTTACCAAGGGATACGAGTGAACTTTGATCACTTGGATAGCTATTTGAGATTGCTGACGCCACTTCAACGTCGTTCGCGGAGAACCCTTTCCGAAATAAAGGGTTCAGCAATTTTTAATTTTGTTGAAGAGCTTTTTGCAGATCGGTTGGAAGAACATCAGATTAGTCTGGAACAATCTCCTGCGTTCGAGAAAGTTTCTTTGGTGAGCTATCCCTCTACTTTCTATCCCGTCTTCATAAATTTGGTTGACAACGCGATTTTTTGGCTACAGCGTAGGGAATCCGACCGTCGCATTCGGTTCGACATCAAGGGAAACGCTTTGCTTGTGCGCAATAACGGGCCTGGAATTCCGGTCCGTGATCGAGAGGCCGTGTTCCAGGCTGGTTTCACGCGTAAGCCCGGAGGAATGGGACTCGGATTGTACATCGCCAGGAGTGTGTTGAGACAGGTCAAATATGATATCGATCTGCTAGACCCCCCAGACGGAGAGGGGGTCATCTTTAGGATAGCGTCTCTGGAGGAAAGCAATGACCGAAGTCGGTAGCGCCTCCGATTTCCCCAAACAGTCCAAGAAGGTCGCTCAACGGTTTCTTCGAAACGTGCTAGTGCTTGACGACCGTGCCTTAATGCAACCTGCGCCTATTCAGAGCAGGAAGCAAGGCACTTTAGCACCTCCAGGCCCCGAGTCGGTGGATGCTGCATTGCCTCCAACTGTCCAAATTCAGGCTGGGAAGGAGTCCTTGAACGCCGATGAACTTGTCAGGGGTTTTGCCAAACTAGGAGTTATGTGTGCTCCTTTGGTGCCGGACGTCGATGGTGCTGTCGGAGAGGATTCCTTCATAAAGGACGTTTCCGACACAGCGGTGCGGGCAGACATATTGGTTCTCGATTGGTGGATGAGTGGCAACCGGAATTGGAGTAAGACCCAGTTGGCCGAAAAGGTAATTAGGAGGATTCTCGAACTAGACCAATCCGCCGGCGGGAGGTTACGGCTTGTTGCAATCTATACCGGAGAATCGAAAACCGATCGTGTCCTGGAAAGAGTGAAAAGGCTTGTGGGCCGAAGCTATTCAGGGTTCCCCCCGTTGCCCGCTGAGAGTGCGGGTGAGACAAATGTGGACTGGCTGTCGAAGGGCCCGTTCCGTTTAGTGGTGATTCCTAAGAGCTATGGAGCGGAAGTAGGCCATCAGGTCTTGGAGAGCGGTTTGGCGGATCGGTTGGTAGAGGAGTATTCGAAACTGACGCACGGATTGTTGCGAAATGTAGCCTTTCGTGGACTATCGGCTTTGCGGGAACGGGCCCATCAGATGCTGGCTACCTTTGAAGAAGATATTGACCCGGCCTTTCTAATCCATCGTGCGTTGCTTCCCAATGCTAGTGACGCTGAATCTCATGTCATTGAGATACTGGGTTCGGAGTTATTGGCTATCCTGGAAGAGCAAGGAGCGGCTGCAGAAGCTAGTAGCGAAGCCATTGAAGGTTGGTTGCGGTTTCATGGCACTGACAGTTTCGTAGAGGTGGACGGTTTACTGAAGTGGGGACAATGCAAGATCGACGCCTGGAGTCGGGTGTTGACTGGGGGGGTGTCGTACGACAGCCGTCCGATAGGCCAAGTCTCGAGGCCTGAAGTTGACGATCTGATTGTCGCACTCAGAAGTAAAGGTACACAAGCTCTCGTACCCAGAAACTCGAATCACCAAAGTTGCGACTATGATGAGATAGCTAGGCAAGCCAATTTCAGATTCGCCTCTTTGATGAAAATGAGAAATGTATACACCGAAGAGCCTCCCCATCTGACCTTGGGGACAGTCCTATTCCGTAAACGCGACGGCAAATACTTTCTTTGCCTTCAGCCAAAATGCGATTCCGTTCGATTAAGGAACAACACTCCGTTTCCTCTTCTTTCTCTTTTCGTCGCGCAAGAGCAAGAAAAGTATGACCTAATTCTCAAAGGTGAAGGGAAAGAGAATAAATGGATATGCTTAGTGGTCCGGACGAAGTCCAGGAATCTCGAACTGCCTATATTCACCCCAGAAGCTACGTCCAGGATGGTTCTCGCGACAAAGAAAGCCGGGCGGTTTTCTTTCAAGGATGACAAAAAAGTTGAATATCGTTGGGTAGCCGCTATGAAAGATGAACATGCGTTGAAGGTTGTCAGCGACCTTTCGTCTAATTTGGCTCGCCCAGGCCCGAATGATTCCGAATGGCTACGCCGCAACTTCCCGGAGAAATAGGGTGACAATCCAATACATGGGTCCGACTTGCAGCAACAAGTGGTCGTAGAATTGCACGAATCTGTAGCTAGTTGGTGCACATCAATGACAAGTACCAGCCTCCCTGGGAAGGAGAGGCTGGTACTGTGGGGCGTCCGGCACAGTACAACCCCTGATTCTGAATGCAGTGTTCTGGATTCTGCGCACTGGTGCACCTTAGCGAGACCTGCGGCCCGATTACGGGGACTGGAAGAACACCATCGCCGGGTTTGCCGATGGGGGGACCGTGGGGTCTGGGCTCGCATCCTGGACAGCGTGATGGATAACCTTGACTTTGAGTGGTTGAAGGTTGACGCCAGCTATATCAAGGTGCATCCCCATGGGGCAGGTGCACGTGGCGGCAACCAGGCCTTGGAATCCCTCCCAATGCTCGTGCCCCCGTTCGGCTAGGGAACAGGTTTGAAATCTGTCAATGTCCTCCGGAACGTGGTGTTCCAGAAATATGACAACAAAATGGAATGGTCAGAGTAACTGATACACTATATGCCCTACGCGCAAGGAACCTGGGTGAGGTCGTCTATACGGCTAGGTCAGCCTACTCTGTGGTAGCAGAACGATAGGAATAGGCCTTATAGACACTACAGTTCGAACCACACCTCAAAAATGGTACTGCCTACCGTCAAGTTAGGCCCACCAAGCTGGATAAAATCAAGAACATTTTCCATCACTTTCACTCTGGCGCTGTAATTATCTGCACTATTCTATCAGGCAGGTCTATCAGGCAGGTAAGCTCGCTAATAAACGAGCGAGTGGACACATCGGTAAAGGATAGCTTCGTAACGATGCTAAACCAAAGCCAAGGTGAAAAGTGCAGGAACATAGGGTAAATTTGCAGAGGAACCGGGTCAGGCCATGCTTGGGTGAGAGAGAGGTTGGTGATGGGCGTGAGGGAGATAGAGCGGTTTCTAGAACAGTGGCAGATGGAAATCCAGGATTTACGCCGGGGGATGATTCTGGCTCCTACGCCCCGGGAGCGTGAGCGATGGTACGCAATCTTGCTGCTGGCTCAAGGTTGGACGGCAACGGCGACAGCGGAGGCGTTGGAACGGAACCCCCACTCCATCGGGCGATGGGCGTCGGCCTTTGGGGAGGGAAGGCCCGCAGCCTTGATATTCGAGCAGCCCAGGGGCTCACCCAGTTGCCTGCGACGCGCCCCTCCCGCCTACCCGGCAAAGTAGCTTATTGCCAGGGTAGGCACAACATACAAGTTGCCTGAACTACCTGCACCGGCTGGGGTTTGCCTTCAAGCGTCCCAGGAAGCGTCTGCTCAAGGCTGATGAGACCAAGCGGGAGGCTTTCGTGGCGGAGTACGCCGCACTGAGAAATGTGGCCCAACGGACTGAAGTCAGGATATTCTTCGCTGAGGGGGCCCACTTCCGGGCGGACGCGGAACTGTGGGGCAAGTGGGTGCTAAAGGGCCAACCTGCGTTGGTGGATTCGACCAGCCCGCAGCATGGCGAGAAGGCCAGCTATTATTCGGCGGTGTGCCTGGAGACCGAGGAGGTGGAATGGATGGAACTGGAGAGCAAAAGCAACGCCGGGACCTCAGCGGCATTCCTGGGCCATTTGCGAAAGAGGCACCTTGGGCCGCTCACGGTGATCTTGGACAATGCCCCGGCCCATCGCGGAGAGCCGGTGCGAGAGTACCTCGGGACGCCTGGGCTGGGGTCGGGGTTGGTGAACCCCCGTTTTCACGAGGGTAGGCTCTGCCGGGCTACAGTCCGGACTTCAACGCCGATGAGGCTATCTGGGGCTGGGCCAGAGAGGAGGCCACTGGCAATCTGTGCCAAGGAACCAAGGCGGCTGTACAGGAGAGGGCCAGCAACTTCCTGGCTGGGCTGTCCAGCCGGAAAGACGAGGTGAAACGCCGCCGCCGGAGGATCCTGCAATCAAGGGCCGAAGCACTCCCCCGAGACTTCCAGCCGAATTCTCCGCCTCAGCCAAATGCACATCCCACCTTGGTTTTGGTTTAGAATGGTTCATTCGTATATAGGCGGAACACTCGATATTAGCAAGGCGCAACCCAAGGGTTCTCTGATGTTCCTTCCAAGGCTCTTACTCTGTACTGTCCTGCTGACTTTCGGTACAGCCGTCACGGTGGCTTGCACTTCACCTGAACCTACGACAGTCCCGACGTGGGCGGCACCAGTCGCTCCCTCAACGCCGACGGCAACCCCCACGCCAGCTCCCACCGACGCCTCGGAGCCAACACCTGCTTCCGCGCCGACGGCAAACCCCACGCCGAAGCCTACAGCCACCCCGGTTCTACCGGTACGTTCACAGCTGGCACGCGCTGTCGAGCAGGATGATGTAATGACCCTGCAAAGTTTGCTGCAAGATGGAGGGGATGAATGGATTCATGCAAGCGACCAATCTGGTTGGACATTAGGAGAGCATTTGCTCGCCATTGCCATTAGCAACAACAATGCTGAGATGGTACAGACTATAGTTGACGCCGGTGCCAATGTGAAAGGGAGGGATGATGGCGGTAACCCACTTATTCTCGTAGCCGTTCATGAAGATGAACCGGAGATAGTGCGCACTTTGCTGAACGCCGGAGCTGACCCAAACCAAAAGGACGCCCTTGATAATCCGCTAATCCAAGTCGCTATCGTTAAGAACCAGCCTGAAACGGTACAATTTCTATTAGATGCTGGAGGAGACCCCAACGGAACAAATTTCGTGGGCAACCCACTCATTCATGAAGCCATAGCTCTTGGAAGAAACCCGCAGTTCGTTCAGATGTTGGTCGAAGCCGGTGCCGATGTGGACGCGACTGAACATGGCGGCAGGTTCCCTGTGCTAGGCAGCGAAACGACGGCGCTGACAGTGGCTGTCCAGAGTGGTTATCTAGAGATAGTACAAATTCTGGTCGAAGCCGGCGCTGATGTTCACGCAAAGCGGGATGCCTTCACGACATCTGCTCTGGAAGCAGCCCTTACACAACACAACTTAAAAATCAGAAGGATTGTGACTGAGGCCCAGTAGAATCCGGTCGGCTGCACTCTGATGTTGACCTTCAGCACCCGGCTTAAAAATCTGTCCCTTACATTGTTGTGAGCGGGTACTGTGGTGAAGTTGGTCATCACGTAGGTGTTACCCGGGGCCACTAGATGCACTGAAAGAACTCTCTCCCACAACCTGCCCTTAGTTCATCGGTAGGTGAAGTTTTTGTGAACGTCTTTCGAGGTGCTGTACCACCTTTCCGTTGCGTTCCGCTGGGCAAGGCCCACCACAGTCCATTGACGAAACCGAGGTTGTCTCTGATAGTCGCTCCCGAGTACCTTTGGCGACCCCAGAAAAAGTCCCATATGCGCTGGCGTTCGGTTGAGTTGGGTTGGCCTTGTCTCGTCCCTGCTACCTTCACGCCCCATCTGTCTTAGTACTACAGTTGCAGATTGAAAACGACTAGGATTGGGGCAATCAACGGGTGGTGAGGTGAGGCTGTGGCAGTGCATGGGGATGGGGTGGCAGAGGTCGCCCGGTGGGCTGAGGGTATCGACCGGGTACACGAGTGCATTGCGGGGCGGTTCCGGCGTCCCGAACCACGTCGACGATCGCTGGACTATCTGAAAGGGCTGCTCAGTCCGGTGGAGCGCAAGAACGGCTGGCAACTGGCGGAGCAGGCCGGGGACGCCACACCCTATGGGGTGCAGCATCTGCTGTCAACCTACATTTGGGACGCGGACCTGGTTCGCGATGATCTCAGGGACTACGTGGTGGAGCACCTGGGCGACGCCAACGGGGTGTTGGTGGTGGACGAGACTGGGTTTCTGAAGAAGGGCAACAAGTCTGTGGGGGTGCAGCGTCAGTACAGCGGCACGGCGGGACGGATCGAGAACTGCCAGATTGGGGTATTCTTGACCTACGCTACTGCCAAGGGGAGGACCCTGCTGGACCGGGAGCTTTACCTGCCTCAGGTGTGGGCCGATGACCAGGAACGCCGGGAGGAGGCTGGCGTGCCGGAGCAAGTGGCGTTTCGCACCAAGCCGCAACTGGCCCGGCGGATGCTGGAACGGGCGGTGGAGTCGGGAGTCCCCTTCGGCTGGGCCACCGGGGACGAGGTCTACGGCAATGACCGCAACCTGCGGCTGTGGCTGGAGCGGCGGGACGTTCCTCACGTGCTGGCCATCAAGAGCAATGAGAAGTTGTGGGCTGGGACGGACCAGGGTCCGCGCCAAGTGCGGGCTGACCGGCTGGCGTCTGGGGTTGAAGAGTCGGGCTGGGTCCGGCTGAGCGCCGGTGATGGGGCCAAGGGTCCTCGGGTCTACGACTGGGCCTTGGTGGATATTCGGCCCCTGAGAGAACCTGGCAAGGGGTACTGGCTGCTGGCCCGGCGCAGCGTGGCCAAGCCCGAGGAACTGGCCTACTACGTGTGCTACGGCCCGACGGGAACAGCCCTGGAGGAACTGGTGCGGGTGGCCGGAACCCGGTGGGCCATTGAGGAATGCTTTGAGGAGGCCAAGGGACAGGTGGGACTGGACCAATACGAGGTGCGCCGGTGGGACGGCTGGTACCGGCACATCACCCTGGCGATGCTGGCCCACGCCTACCTGGCGGTGGTACGGCGCCAGGCATCGTCGCCGGGACGTCTGGGAGAAAAGGGGGCTGCCCCAGTTTGGAGGAAAGGCTGATACCGCTGACGGTGCCCGAGGTTCGGCGGTTACTCTACCGGCTGATATGGAGACACCACCCTACGGACGAATCAGTGCTGCGGTGGTCTCAGTGGAGACGGCGGCACCAAGCAACGGCCCGGCGCTGTCATTACCGACGCCGCCTGAAACTCCTCACCACATATCTGCAACTGTAGTATTAGAGCCTATCCTAAAATCAAGTTATGCCCCCTGTCGCAGCTATGAAATGCCATAACCCAAAGGGTTATTAGGATAGGCTCTTACAGGAAGTCTTGGGAACGGGAATTTGGACAAAGTGCAATTCTGTCCAGGCGGCGCAGTTGCCGACGGTCGGCGGGGTGCTGCGGCTGGAAACGGCATGCGTCACGCGACGCTGCACACCCGTCGGGCAGGCTCAGGCGGAAACCTGGGATCGGGGCTGCGGGTGACGGGGCGAATATGGCCGATGACCAGGGCGGGGGCAGGTTGTCCGGCGGGTTAGCTGGCGGCGGCGCCAGGCCGGGGCGCGGGCTGCGGGGTAAAACTCCCTTCCCGACTGGCGCCCCGTGGCAGGGTAGGACAGGAAAAGGGAAACGGCAAAGCGCGTGGCGCGGTGATGATCAGGGCGGTCGCCAAGCTGAATAACGCAGGCGAAGGCCCTCTACTGGACTTGGACGGCAACGGCTTTGGTTTAGCCCGTGTCCCGCAAGGCGCTCGCAGGCTCCCCTAGTGACATTCGCAACGTTGCAATTGGCTTGGACCTGCGGGATGTCCCGTTGGTTGACGCCGGGGCAATCCGGCCGCCGGTCTGTTGGGGGGCCTCCGAGGCGACGGCGGTTCCGCTGATCCCATTCGCAATGTCTCCAGCCAATATGCTATGTTTCAACGCAGAATTGCCGTGGGGGACGGAGTGGGATGAATCAACAGGGTGAATCGGCGACGCCATTTCCGCTGATCAACAAGTTGCTTTTTTCCGCAGACCAGGTCGGTTTGCAGGCCATGTCTTACTTCCGGCAGCAGTGGGTGCTGTTTTTCCTGGTGCCGCCAGCGATGGAAGGCGCCAGCCGGGTCCCCGACTTCATACTGCTGGGGTTCGGCATCGACCCCAGGGTGCTGGCCGGGGTTATGATCTTCTCCGGGCGGTTCATTGACGCCTTCACCGACCCTCTCATCGCCTGGTGGAGCGACCGGACCCGGAGCCGCTGGGGCCGGCGCATACCCTTTATCCTCTTCAGCACCCCGTTCTACGCCCTGTTCGGAGCGCTGCTCTGGTTCCTGCCCACCGAGGGGAGCAGTTGGTGGAACGCGCTGTATTTCGTCCTGATGCTGGAGCTGTTCTTCACCGCGGCTACCATGTCCAGCGCGGCTTTGGAAGCGTTGGTGCCGGAACTGACCAGAACGGAGCAAGACCGGATGAGCGTGGTGTCCCTGATCTTTCTCTTCGCCGTGGTCGGCGCCGGTCTCGGCCTGGTGGTGGGCGGGTTCATCAAGGACGCATACGGCTTTCAGGCCGCGGGGACCGTTTTCGCCGTCTTGGCCCTGGTGTTCCGTTACCTGTCGCTGTCGGCGATCTGGAACCGGGCGCCCCGGGACATCGCGCCTGCGAAGGCTTCGTTCTGGCAGGGGTACCGGGACGTCCTGCGCAACTCCCAGTTCGTGGCCTTTCTGCCGACTTTCGTGATGTTCAGCACCGGCGTGGGCGTGCTGCAAGGTTGGTTGCCGTTCTTCGCGGTGGGAGTGCTGCTGCAGGAACGGTATGGCGCGGCGTCGAGTTACCTCTCCATCAGCGTGATTGCCGGCGTGGTGGCGGCGGGCATCGTCATCTGGATGCTTTTCGCGGCACACCGGGTCAGCAAGCGAAGGGTGTACGGGACCTGCCTGGTGGCCAGCGGGCTGCTCTTCCCGCTCACCGCCCTGGTGGGGCTGGCGATGTCCGACGGTCTGCTGGTCCAGGGGCTGATTGGCGTATTCATCGCCGGTATGCCCATGGCGGCGGTGTTCATGCTGCCCAAGGGCTTCATCGCCGATATAGCCGACTACGACGCGCTGGTCAGGGGCGAACGCCGGGAGGCGATGTTCTACGCGGCGCAGAACTTCTTCGAGAAGGTTACCTACGCGCTTCCGCCACTGCTGTTGAGCCTGGTGTTGCAACTCGGGGACTCGGCCAACAACCCGCTGGGTCTACGGCTGGCGCCGCTTCTGGCCGGGGGACTGGTGCTGTCGGGCTTCGTCTCGTGGCCCCGCTATCGGCTCCCGGACACGGTAAACCGGGAGACGGTGTCGAAAGCGGGCTTGCTGCGGACGGCCGGATGACCCTGCCCGCAACTGCGCATGGGTGGGGCCAAGGTAATCTGCAAGGGCGGTTGACGCGGGATACCGGGGTTGTGGCCCCGGCATCATTCCGTAGTATCAGACCGCGACCGGCGCGAAAGTTGGCCTTGGCAACCTATCCTTGAACAATCCCATTTCCGTGCCCGCCCGACCGGTCCTCCGGTCCGATGGGGCGCCAACGGAAAGGGTTCCTTCCCCGACGCGCCAGACTACAACCGCTCCAAGCAGGCTTCCACAGCGGCCCGGACGGGCGGGAATGGCCCGTTGGTTGACGCCGGAGACTGGTTGCAGGTCGTGAACGCGCTGGCCGGTGGCCGGGTGTGCGACATCCAGCATATCCGGCGGTCGTTGCCCTGAAGGTGGCGCTTGGCGCTGAGTCTCTGGGTGGGGCCGTCGTTGCTCCCACGGAGCAATGGATTTCGACGCCACCGGGTTGGCAGGGCGCGGGGCCGGTTTCCCCCTGACGCGGCAGACTACAACCGCTCCGGGGCGGTTTTCACAGTGGCCGGCCTGTAAGGGAAAATGAAAGACGTTGCAGTATGCAATCGGGGCCGTTTCCAACGGGGATCAAGCGGGATCAGGATGGCGCAGGGAGAAACGCGGCGGGGAAGGAGTTGACGGTCTGTGGCAACCTGATTGCATTGATTGTATTGCAGGAAGTGCACTCTTGGGACGCGGATAGCGTGGGCCGGAGCTGCGGCGCCTGGCGCTGAAGATGCCGCCGGTCCCGGTCGGTGGCAGGTTGACGCGGCGGGAAACATCGTGCGCCGCGAAAGGCTCCACGTGCTTGCTGAGAGTCCAGGCCGGCGCTGGCGGCGCAGCGGCCCGTCACGGGCATTCCCTGCCCGTGACGGGCATTCCCTCCTGGAAATGACCCCTATAGGGACTTCCATGACGCCGGAGGGCTGTACAGGAAAGCGGTTTTGGCGCAAGTTGCAGATGTGGGCCGTTTCAAAGCTGAATCGCGGGGAAATCACACCCTACCGGACGGAAACGGCGAACACTTTTTGTCAAGGGTAGGTTGCGGGAAAATGCAAGTTGCGAGACAAGTTGCGTTGGAAAGGTGCAATTTGCACCCCCAGGGATGGGCCGGGGTTGGGAGTATGTGGCCGGGGCCGGGCAGGGGTGGCGGCACTGGCCCCGGTGAGCTGGTGGGCGGTGAGGTTGCCGACGCGAACAGGGAAGCAGCCTCGGGCGCTCAGGGCGGGGATGGCGGTGGCGGCGGAGAAGGGTCCGGGTTGGCGGGCGAGGGTAACGGCGCTGCAAGCCGGATGGCTGACGCTGGTAACTGCGGCGGCGATGGCGGCGTGGTGAACGTGTACGAGCTGAGTCATGGCCCTGGTGAACCGGATGGCGCGCCAGCGGGGGTAGCCAGGGAGCGGCCCGGCTGCTGAGGCTGAAGCATCGGACCGGGGTGGCCAGTGCCGTTGCCAGCGGGAACGTAGTGATGGGCGTCGTGGCGGGCGACAGCGTGGGCAAATAAGGGCAGCAGGGTTCTGTGCGATGTCGTCGTGAGCGCCGGTGGCGGGTTGCGCTGGCAAGTCGGTCAATTCCTGTTCCATTCTTGTCTGTTTCTTGGCCAGCGGATGTCAACGATATGGGCGTGACGACTCCGAAACTCTTGTCATCATCTCGGCGGAGTCGGATACTGAATGCGTTGTCTGGCTTTTCCAGCGTTTCCACTGCCGAGAAACCTGGGGGGCGTGATCCCTGTCCGCCCGGGCTTGCTCCGTGAGGATCGAGGCTTTTCTCCCCGGAGCGCCCACGAGGGAGTTGCTGCCACGGCGGAGTGACGTTTCCTTCGCCCGCAGCCGGTAATCCAAACCCACCAGGGCGCACGGTGCGCCTCACCCTGCAACCCACCAAAGGCGGTATCCCTACCCCACGGACTGAACGAAGGAGGTGGACGACTCCGGCGCCGCAAGGGCGCTTAGGTTTTTCTTAAACAGAACTGAACAATCTGCGAGCACTCGGGTCGCGTGGACGCCAAACCCCTTGCGCCAGCGTTCTGGGCGCCGGATACTGGAATGCGTAGTCAGGCTTTTTCCAGTGATTCACGCCGAGAAAACTGGAGGGTTCCGTCCCTGGACCCGGGACTGGTCGCATAGGATCGAGCCTAGCTCTCCGAACGGCCGCCCATGCCGGATTGACCCAAGAGGATCGAGCCTTGCTCTCCCGATGGGCGTCTGCGAGGGACATATCCGAGGCGCACGGTGCGCTTCACCAGGCATCCCATACCAAGGCAGTACTCCCACCCCACGGACTAACCAAGGAGGTGGCAACCAGACCCAGCACGGCGTTCCCGGTATCCCTTTCTCTGTTGTTCTCACTGGCGAGGCGGTCGACCTGCTTCGCATCTTCACACTGCGGTTGGAGCGGATAACAAGCTCCGGCTGCTCCTACTCAACTGCGGTATAGCTACGGAACAAGGGTAGCCCGTCCGCAGATTCAGCACGCTCCGGTTGTCCAACAGCGACAGGCCGGACGCTTATCACTGCAACGCAGTATCCACCTGCCCGGTAGCTGAAAACGCAGCGAATGGCTGGACTGCGTTCCTCTCCCTTTCCCTCACGCAGCAGTCTCCCAGGAACTTAAACCCTGGCCGGTCTGCGTCTTTCGCCAAGCCCCAACCGGCGTTCCTCCTTGCGAGTTTCAGTCCCGGGGCGAAGTGTGTCTGCCGCCAGAGGGTCGGTTTGAGCCGCTGAACACCACCATGGGCGAACTGCGCCTTGCTCCAACCCCCAACCGGCGTTTTCCGTTACCGTGCCAAACCCAAGGCGTAGTGTGTCTGCCGCCAAAGGGTCGGTTTGAGCCGCTGAACACGACCCTGGGTGAACTGCGTCTTGCGCCAACCCCCAATCCGGCTTTCTCCACTGCGGCGCCCGACCTTGGGCGTAGTGCGTCCGGCGCCGGACGCACTACGCCCAAGGTCTTGCACAAAGCTGAGGGGGTGCGTATGCACATCAATGACTGGCTTGAACAGTTCAAGGCCGTTGCCGTCAACGCTGGCGGCTGCATCAAGCGGGTGCACATCACGGTAGCGGTGGCCCCGCTGATGATTCTCAATTCAACAACAAGGAGGCACTCCATGACGACGATTACCTTGGGAACCCCTTCATCTACAGGATTTTCTGGAGACTTGGCACACGGGCTGCTGGCGGGCATTGCCCGGCCAAAGCTGCGGATGCCCGGCTCCGGCGGCTCCACGCCGAGGGGCTGGGCGTTGTCCTGCGCCGGTTCCCTGAACTGAAGGCGGCGGTCCCGGTACCGCTGGGTTATGACGACGGCCTCGCCGCGGTCGTGGTCTTGAGGATGAGCTGGACGGTGGGCATAGGCCGGTTATGCAGTGGTGTCCGCCCCTTCCACGACAGGGCGGAGCCGCCGTAAGCGCCGGAAGTAAAGGCGGCCCCTTGAGCCGCCACTGACAGTAACGTCATTCCCGCGAAGGCGGGAACGGGAACTTGCAAGTGAGCGGGGGCGGTCTCCTTCGGGAGGCCTCCCCCGCTTTCTGTGTTTCGGAACCTGGTGAAACGAAGGCGGCCATGCGACCCGCCACTGAAAAGCTACAAATTGAAATGGAGCGGGGGTCGTCCTTCGGGCGGCCCCCGCTTTCTGCGTTTTGGAGGAAGCGACATGAAGGCGACCACAAGTATTGAAACCACGGCGCGGTTCGACGGCGACGTAAACCCCGTACAGGGCAAGGAACAGGCCCTGGATAAACAGTCCGGAGCGGCGGAACAGGGACAGAGCAAGGGCAAGCCCGAGAGCGAGCTTCGGGCTGCGGCCCGGCCTCACCCTGAAGGAACTGGCGGTGAAGATGGGCGTGAGCTACGGCTACCTGTCCCAGGTTTCCGCCGGGCGCAGGCCCTGGTCTCCGATGCTGCGGGAAAGGGTGGCGGCGGTGCTGGGCGAGGTCCCCGGGCCAGGCGTCGTCTACCGGCAGGGCGGTCCGGTCAAGGGGGAGAGCAGCTTCATCCGGGAGCGGGCCCGGGAGCGAGGCATGAGCATGATGGAACTGGCGGACCAGGTTGGGGTGTCCTACGGCTACCTGACCCAGGCGTCCCGGGGCCAGAGGAACATGGGCCCGGCAGTCCAGGCAAAGGTGGAGGCGGTGTTGGGCGCTCCGGCCAGGGTTGAGGCCGCCCAGCTTCCCAGCGTTGATCCTCAAGCCCTGTGGGAGCGCATGGATGCTCACAACCTCAGCCAGAACGAAACCGTCAAGCTGGCCGGCATCAGCTCCGGTTATCTTTCCCAGATCATGAACGGCCAGCGAACTCCGTCGGGGCGGGTTCTGGAAAAGCTGCACCGGGTGCTGTTCCAGCCGACGGCGGCGGAACTGGTGGCGCCTGCCGAGGTGAAGGTGATGGCCTGGAAGAAGGGCGGGCGCAACGGCGTGGTGGTGCGCGGCGCCGGTGGGCCTCACAGCGGCAGCAACCCCGGCGGCGGCACCGTTCGCATCGGCGGGCGGGTGCCCTGGGGCGCCGAGGTGGAGTACGCCTACCGCGCCGGGTACGACAGCCGGGGCCGGCTGTCGGTTACCCACCTGGTGGATGAGCGGGGCTACTCCGTCATGTTGACGCAACCGGAGCCGGATGGCGATGGTCCTGGGATGGGCCGCGCTGCCGACTGAGTGCGGAAACGGCGGCAACAACCTGCCCCTTACCGGATACGGGGGCATGGGGCCGACGGTCGTGCCGGTCAACGGCAATAGCCACCGGGAGAAACCCGCCGAGGGGCAGCAGTCGCTCTTCTCCTGGGCGGAGTTCCCCGGTCTCCACCGGAGCAGGCTCTGGCCGGGGAACTCCGCCCAGTCCCAGGGACGCAACGGCAAGCCCAAGCCCTCGTCCCTGTCCCTCTTCGCGTGAGTGCTGGAGAACGGGCAGCAACGGGAAGCGGAGCCGGTGGGCGCGGGGCGCTGGACCGTCACGTTGAAAGGGAAGGCCATCGCCGTAGCGGCGATGGCCTAACATTCCATTTTCCCGGGAAAAGACGTTGAGCGTAAGGCCCTGGATGTCATTGTTTTCGAGCCGGTTTTGTTGTATGGGTCGGCGTCAACACTCAGCCATCCCTGCAGGGCAGGGGCAACCACATCCTCCGGCAACAGGACCGCGCACTGTCCCACCGGGCGAATGTGTCTAATGCCTTCACACTGAAACAGTCTGACGTTTTCGAGCACTTCTGGTTGAGCAAGAATCTCTTGAATGTAAACTTGTGGCATTCTTCCCAAAACCGCATGGTAAGCGACTTCGGGTATAGTGCATCGCTGGACCACCTCTCCATCCAAGGATTCTATAATGCTGCGAAGATGCGATTCTGCTTGCTGCCGGAGTTCCGCGTTATCCCTAAACCACAATTCGGCTTCAAATGGAACGAATTCGTGACCGGACTCCAAGCGGTCTTCCCAATCTTCGAGTAATCCGGTCTCCCGGATACGGTCTTCGGCATCCCAAGGGCGGACGGTATGGAGATGTACGAAGGCGTCTTTTAGTTTCGCAAGCCCGTATGGGAATGTCGTGTTAGGTACTTCCCGCCATTGATTGAAGAGACTCCGCAGCTGTTGCTGAGCTTGCTGGTCTGTCATTATGAGGAAGAGTTGGCCGTTCAGTTCTTTTTCAGGGTTATTCTCATCTGCGAAGCCATGCTCTGGAGTGAAGGGTTCATGCTCAAACTCCCCGAGCCAGTCCAATCCGGGTATTCTCTTCACCGCGTTGATGAAATTCTCGATAGAATCTACGGTCTCAAGAACCAGGACTTGCTCTGGTTGAATGCCGAGAGTGTTGTCTTGCAAGGCGGCCCGTTTCTGCTCCATAGCGTCTTGAAGGCGCTGGAATTGTGGAGCCAGTCGCTCAGCCTGCTGGCTGACGTTCGGGGTACGGATACGACCGCCAAATCCCTGGCGTTTCGTTCGTTCGGCTCGCCCAGGTTCAGGGAATATCAGCAATGGACGGTCGGTCACTGTGGAATTCTCAACCATCGTTAATTATCATCCTTGGAGGCTGACGACTGTTTCACAGCGAATCGTGTCTTCCATTGGCGCAGGCGTTGCCCAGTAATTTTCTTAGCGTCTGCCGTTGGCTGGCTTAATACGATGCCACGAAGAACATCTATCCCAAAGTCTTCGATTTCAGCGAAACTCAGTCCCTTTAGCTGTAACGCCAAACTTCGGGCCGGCACGCCCAAGCTCTGTCCTGAACGAGTTTCGAATCGCCTAAACCATTCCTCAATCTGACCCTGTTTCGGCATCGGCAACTCAAGGCGAACCTGAAAGCGCCGCCAAACGGCGCGATCAAGCAATTCAGGATGGTTACTTGCAGATACCACGACCACATAGCTGGGCACTGCATCTATCTGCAGCAGCAAGTAACTTACAACCCGTTTAATTTCGCCCGTTTCTTGAGCGTCACCTCTTTCCTTGCCTACCACATCAAACTCATCAAAAAATAACACGCATCGACGCGACCTAGCGTGCTCAAAGACATGGCCAATACGTTGTGCTGTTTCGCCAAGGTAGCTACCTATTATCCCCTCGTAGCGCACAACTATAAACGGAACATTCAAGGCATCGGCGATAGCTTCTGCCAAGGATGTTTTCCCATTGCCGGGTGGTCCAGCCAACAGCACGCGGTTACGTGGCTCAAGGTTATACGACCGAAGCAAGTCGGCCCGGTGTTGCTCTTCTATCAAGTCTTGGATCACTCTAGAAGTCTCATCGGCCAGTATCATATCCTCAAGGCGGCGCGCGGGGGTCATCTCTGCTACCAGGGAACCAGCAGCGGCTGGGTTTGCTGGTGATATAGTGGGCGGCAGATGGCGCCCATTGCCATTCAGCCGAAGTTGCGCAAGCAGCTTATCGGCCAAAACACTATGGTGCTTTGCTCGCTCATCCGCCGCCAGTGCTTCGACGGTTCTCTGAAATTGAGCCTGATCACCTTGCGTTCCGGTCTTTACCAAGTTTAGGATCAAGTCTGCGCGTGCCATTACCAGCCTCGCCTCGCTGCACCCAAAATCTCCACTATCAACCCTTCAGTCTCTCGTTCCGAGGCCAGGATGTCTGCTCGGGTCTCCTTTAGTGGCCTCAGGGTCCTGGGATGGGACAAGTAGTGGGTGAACCTGATTTCGTATCCAATCTTGACGCTGCCCGGGAAATGCCAAGCATTAGGAGCGTATGGCAGCACCACCTGACGCAGGAATGACTCCATCCCGCCCTCCCCCAACAGTGGCACAAGTTCTGCGCCCCGTAGCTTCGTGTCCAGCTCGTATACGATTACTGGCGGCTTCCCGTCGACAGTAGCTTGGAATAGGCCCAATATTGGATTCTGGTCTACTCCCTTTTTGTGGGCCTTATTCATGCCTGGCGCGGCGGATTCCGAGCGCGCCGCCCTAACCGGGAGTTCTCTAATTCGCTTCGCAATGTAGGGTCGGCCGGGGTCGACACGTTCGATGCGCAACGGACACTCGACTGTGACCTTCCAGTATGCAAAGGTTTCCCTGGAGAATACCTTTGGCTGTTCTGTCTCCTCGAAGGACAGGGAGAAGCCGGGGATGAGGTGGCTGTAATCTTCTGACAGTCCGCCTTTCTTGGTGCCCAGATTATGGTGAAGCGGCGTGTTCCGCTTGGGAACGTCGATTGGTTGATACTTGCGTTTGCGTTGCTCCGACTTGCGGCTTCTAAGCACCCAGACGTCGGAGGCTATGCCGCTGTTGTAGAACATATTGAGCAGAAGGGCGACGGTCGCCTCAAGCTAATCGTTATTGATAATCCAGCGGCGGATGTTACCCTTACCCCGTCCGGCGCCGCCGCTGAACAGGGAACTGCCATTATGAACGTCGGCAATGCGGCTACTCATTGGTGTGTCGCTCTTCTTCTTGCAAAGCACATTAGCCAAGAACATCATCTGGCCGTCGTTGGACCTGGTGATGAGAGAATAATCTGGGTGGCCTGAGTGTTCCGTGATGTAGCGAGCGTCCTTGGCGCTGGTCAGTCCGCCCAAGAGATCCATGTCTACCTTCAGAATCAGGTCGCCCTTGCTGATGGCGTGGTCTCCGGGTTCACTTCCTGCCCATACGGGTGAACCGCTACCGCCTTGGCCCGGCCATAGACATCGCCCATTTCGCCTTTGCTATACTCCAAACAAATCTGCTGATGCTCAGGGTGCTCACCGGATTCTCTCTCGATTCATGCTATCCTCTCTGGACCGATCATGCTCTTATAGGCTGCCTTGACCATCTGATCCAAGGCGGCAGCGGCCTCCTGGTTCAACCGAGGGTCGGAGCGGAGACACGACGAAATCACTGCCAGAGGCTCTAGTTCTTCCTTTGAAGGACCGCCCCGAACGAATCTGTCCACGTCAAGACCTGACCAAGCTGACAGCGCAGCCAAGCTGTCAACGTCAGGGTGTTTGCCCTGTGCAATGCGGGTCAGGGTAGAGGCGCTAACCCCGCTTTCTTCCGCCACTCGTCTCCAAGTGAATTGGCGAGCTTGCCTCTCGCCATCAAGGGCGGCATAGAAAGCGTTCCCATCGAATCTCGCTTTCTTTTCCAATCCCCTCTCCTTTCGGTTACAATCCTGAGAGCCGCAGAACGTATCGGCGCTGGCTTGCTTGTTTGACTATAGCAACGTATAGCCGTCATCGCAATATCTGTCTGAAGGGATGGGCATTGGTTTAGTACTACAGTTGCAGATATGTGGTGAGGAGTTTCAGGCGGCGTCGGTAATGACAGCGCCGGGCCGTTGCTTGGTGCCGCCGTCTCCACTGAGACCACCGCAGCACTGATTCGTCCGTAGGGTGGTGTCTCCATATCAGCCGGTAGAGTAACCGCCGAACCTCGGGCACCGTCAGCGGTATCAGCCTTTCCTCCAAACTGGGGCAGCCCCCTTTTCTCCCAGACGTCCCGGCGACGATGCCTGGCGCCGTACCACCGCCAGGTAGGCGTGGGCCAGCATCGCCAGGGTGATGTGCCGGTACCAGCCGTCCCACCGGCGCACCTCGTATTGGTCCAGTCCCACCTGTCCCTTGGCCTCCTCAAAGCATTCCTCAATGGCCCACCGGGTTCCGGCCACCCGCACCAGTTCCTCCAGGGCTGTTCCCGTCGGGCCGTAGCACACGTAGTAGGCCAGTTCCTCGGGCTTGGCCACGCTGCGCCGGGCCAGCAGCCAGTACCCCTTGCCAGGTTCTCTCAGGGGCCGAATATCCACCAAGGCCCAGTCGTAGACCCGAGGACCCTTGGCCCCATCACCGGCGCTCAGCCGGACCCAGCCCGACTCTTCAACCCCAGACGCCAGCCGGTCAGCCCGCACTTGGCGCGGACCCTGGTCCGTCCCAGCCCACAACTTCTCATTGCTCTTGATGGCCAGCACGTGAGGAACGTCCCGCCGCTCCAGCCACAGCCGCAGGTTGCGGTCATTGCCGTAGACCTCGTCCCCGGTGGCCCAGCCGAAGGGGACTCCCGACTCCACCGCCCGTTCCAGCATCCGCCGGGCCAGTTGCGGCTTGGTGCGAAACGCCACTTGCTCCGGCACGCCAGCCTCCTCCCGGCGTTCCTGGTCATCGGCCCACACCTGAGGCAGGTAAAGCTCCCGGTCCAGCAGGGTCCTCCCCTTGGCAGTAGCGTAGGTCAAGAATACCCCAATCTGGCAGTTCTCGATCCGTCCCGCCGTGCCGCTGTACTGACGCTGCACCCCCACAGACTTGTTGCCCTTCTTCAGAAACCCAGTCTCGTCCACCACCAACACCCCGTTGGCGTCGCCCAGGTGCTCCACCACGTAGTCCCTGAGATCATCGCGAACCAGGTCCGCGTCCCAAATGTAGGTTGACAGCAGATGCTGCACCCCATAGGGTGTGGCGTCCCCGGCCTGCTCCGCCAGTTGCCAGCCGTTCTTGCGCTCCACCGGACTGAGCAGCCCTTTCAGATAGTCCAGCGATCGTCGACGTGGTTCGGGACGCCGGAACCGCCCCGCAATGCACTCGTGTACCCGGTCGATACCCTCAGCCCACCGGGCGACCTCTGCCACCCCATCCCCATGCACTGCCACAGCCTCACCTCACCACCCGTTGATTGCCCCAATCCTAGTCGTTTTCAATCTGCAACTGTAGTATTAGTACTACAGCCGCACTAATGCTGAATCGTCAATCTTGGCCTTAAATTCAGCGTAGTCTTGCCAAGATCACAGACCTTGGCCGTAGCTAGGCAATGCAATTATTGAGACCGTTCGATAGCCCCAAGGACCATCTGCGACTGTAGTATTAGTACTACAGCCGCACTAATGCTGAATCGTCAATCTTGGCCTTAAATTCAGCGTAGTCTTGCCAAGATCACAGACCTTGGCCGTAGCTAGGCAATGCAATTATTGAGACCGTTCGATAGCCCCAAGGACCATCTGCGACTGTAGTATTAGAGCCTATCCTAATATCACCACAGATATGGTTTTCCTTAGCTGTGTGCAGGCCGTTAATTTGTTTTTAGGATAGGCACTTAGTGGGTCGGTCGAAGCCTGAGGTGTGAGGTGGACCGCATTGGTTGGGGCAGCACCCGGGTGGAATGAAGCGAAGGTCCTGGTGCTCGCGCCAGTGATACCAACAACTGTTCTGGTGGGCCGTGTGGGAATCGAACCCACGACTCCTGGATTAAAAGTCCAGAGCTCTACCTAGCTGAGCTAACGGCCCGTGTTGGGAATCATTGGATAGTCCTCTTGGTGCGCATGTTGTCCAGAGTTTCATGCCCGGCCTAGGTCAGTCGCCCTATTCCGGTAAACCGGCGGCCCGGCCCGTCGAATCCGGGCTGGCACACGATCGTGTATCCGGCCTCTTTGCATACAGGACGATTGCAAAGTCTCTTTTTGTCACCCTGATCGCAGAGAAGGGCCTCTAAACCGTAGCTGAGATTCTTCGCTATGCTCAAAATGACAGCCAACGGCAGCCACTTTGCAATCGTCCTGCTTTGCATAGCCCGGTGTGGTAATGCACCTGGACTTCGCTGTACCCTTCTATCTCGGGTATTGGTATGGCGTCTTCTGTCTGGGACATCTCCACGCATTCCAGCAGCTTGCGAATCAACTTCGTTCTTCGTTGCATTTTGGCCTCCGCCTTGATTATAGCAGTTGCGATTCCCTGACCGATGCCGCCCCGTCATCAGGGGCAGGGTAAACGCATTCTAAATTGGAGCGAGAAGCAAGCGGCTGATTTTGCGCCCAGCGGGTCTGGATTCACTGATTTTGACCTGACCTGGCCATGCTTGATTCGCCCCGCCGGTGGTACGCAACGCCTCCAGGCCCACCGATTTTAGAATGCGGTTGCCCTGTCATGAGGGGAACCCATGTTGTGGTCTGGGCGGGTCCCTGCCCCGCCGGTTCCGTCAGGGTTGTTCGGGCTACAGCAGGTTGGGCATGGTCCCCGCCAGCGTCCATCGCTCGGCGACGACCTCCAGCCGCTTCAGCAGCGGATCCGGTTGCTTTCCAATGATAGCCTCATTCACCCTTTTGCCGGATTCCTCCGGCAGACGCTGGATTCCCGGCTGGCCGGAATGTCTCCCCAGGCTCAGTTGGATTCGTTCCACGATATTGCTCCCGGTGGCGACCCGGTAGATCTCTCCCTCCTTTGCTGTTTCCCGTGTCCGGGTGATGGTGCGGCTTCACTCTAGGCTCAACCCTTGCTTGACACTGATTTCGTCCATTCCTGGCGGCGCGTCGTTTTCTGCCTGGGGTTTCTTCCTTTCTTTTGCCTTCCTCCGGCTGGTGCTGATCCGGCAGCTCCGGAAGTTCAATGAAAGTTCTACGGGTAACACCGGCTTTCCCCGGTTCCAACTGTTGAGCCACCGGTTTACCGGAGGGCTGTGCTGGTAGGTCCGCAATTTTCTGCCCTGGTTGTCCGTCTCCAGGGTGCTGATCGGATGCGCTGCGGGGTTGGCTATCAACCCATTCTCCCGTAGGGCCAATGCTAGGGGTTCCCCCCGGGGCTGTCCTCTTTGCCCTGCCGGATGTGGTCTTCTGTTATCAGGAAGTTCGTATTCCTTCTGTTGTTCCTGTTTTTGATTCTCAAGCTTTCCTGGCTGTCTCCTTGAGGTAACGCGATATGACCCGGCGCGAGGTCAGCGCCACCGCGATGAGCGCCATGGCTGCCAGTCCCATGAATGCGCTGAGCAGGGGATGTGGGATGATGCTCGTTCCTGTGGCCGAGAATAAAGCCAGATCGATTGACGCGAACCACAATGCAAGCAGCGATACAGTCATCACGCTGAGTGAGATCATGGCCTTTCTTTCCAGGTGTTTCAGATAATTTTCCAGGGCGCTTTCGTAATGGGACGCTCTGGATTTGTTCCGGGCGGGTGGTGCGCCCAGGTCCATGATTCTCACTGTGTTTGGGCCAGGCTCAGATGCGATGGCCCTGGCGAGACTCGCTGCATGTTCGGGAGCTTTCATTGTGCGGTATCGGTGTTGCGCGTACTGCGTTGTCAGGGCGTTCATCGCTGCTTGTCTTTTCCTTCCAACCTTTGAGAGATGTTCTCTGACCCTCGATGGAACGCGGTTCAGCAGGTCCGCTATCAACTCCTTTTCCCGAAGGTCCGGCGCCAGTGGGTTTTTCCTGGAGTCGGACCGTTCGGATGTGGCTCTCCGTCACCGGTGGGTCTCTCTTCCGTTCTCTCCTGAGCAAGTCTTCCTCCTATTCCAACCGGAGCAGTTTCAGGATGTCCGTGGCGATCAGGTACATGCTGGCGGCCAGGATGATGGTGATTCCTCCCACGAACATTGCTTTTTCCACCCTGGGGTTCACCGGTTTGCCCTTCCGGAGAGCCTGCACTCCCTCCGCTATTATCCGGTAGCCGTCCTGGGGCGGCATCGGCAGGAGGTTGGTTGCCGCCAACCCCAGGTTCAGGGTGGCCAGGATTACCAGCCATCCCTGCAAGCCGGTGCGCTCCATGGTATGCCCGACCTGGTGTGAGCCCATGACCGGGCCGGATATCATCTCCCCCCGCTCTTCGTCGTTCCACATCTTTTCGCTGAATATGTTTCCAACCGCTCTGGTGTACCTCTCCGCCATGGTGGTCATTCTCATGCCGATGGCCTGGGGGGTCAGCCTGCGCTCCGCCTGGTGCCATTCCTGCGGTTCCAGCCTGATGCCGATTCCCCTGGTTCCGGGGTTGGGTTTCATCCGGAAGTCCAGGATGGTGTTTCCCCGCAGCATTCCCATGCTGATGGCGCTTCCCTGCTCGGCTGAGTTTTCGATCTGTTGCCTCAACTCTTCAGGGGTTGGGTAGACGAGGTTTCGTACCCGCACCATCCGGTCCCCGGGCCTTATCCCCGCCTTCTCCGCGGGGCCGCCGGGTTCGACCCTGGCAATGGTCCAGGCGTGTTCGCTTCCGCTGGCAATGAAGAAGGCTGCGGCGACAGCCAGGGCCGTGATGGTCAGGAGTACGTTGGCTGCGGAACCCGCCAGGGTGATGGCGGCCTGCCGGCGCCAGGGCAGCATGTCGTAGGCCTCCGGCATTGTTCTCCCGGGATCTTCGGCGATGGTCACCCCGGCCACTAGGGGCATGGCCTTCAGCGCCCAGGCCATGTCGGCCAGTACCAGGCGTTCCGGCTCGATCTGCCTGATGCGTCCGGTGAGCCTCATGTGGGATTCCTCGTGCCTCCTGATGGTTTCCACCGCCTCGGGAGGGGGAGGAAGCTGCTTTTTCCACCGGGGGGAAATCGCGGTGGTGGTGTAGCCCTCCTCCCCCGGTTGCCGGGTCACGTAGACGGAGATGATGTCGCCGGGTTTCAGGTCTTTGCCGTCCGGCTGGAGCATTTCCGTCTCCGGGGTTATCCGGATGCTGGTACTGCCTGAATACCTGGTGATGATGTTCCAGCCGACGCCGATCTGGAAGCCCACGACCTTGGCACGGCTGAGCTTGGCGACGGCTAGGTGTCCCATCTCGTGGACGACCAGGGCGATCAGCAGCATGGGGATGACGCTCAGGGAGTACAGCAGAATGGTCAAATTCGTCTCCTCCTCGGCGGTTGTTCGGGACCCCCGGGACCCGCAGGGGTTTTTCTCCCGGCTGGGGGTATGCTCATTCCCTCCTCTGCTCAGGCTGTTCTGGTTTCCTTGATGCGCCGATGATGGCGTTGGTTGTGTCGTGCCAGGACCGGTGGGTGGCAGTCCGGTAAGTGATGGGTGTTTTCATTTGGCTCCGTCCTCCTCGCACTCGGTCAGGCTCTCCAGGTCCATTGGCTGGTTGTACTTCCCTTGGACCAGCACGCTCAGCGGCTCTTTCCCCCGGCCCTCCGGGGTGTCGAAGCTCAGCCATCCCCTGGTCCGGCAGGCTGCCTCCGGGTTCTTCACGTCCAGTACCGGGGGCCAGCGGAAGTTCCTGACCTCAACGTGCTTGATCCGGTACAGTTCCGCGAAGAGTTCCCTTGGCACCCTGGGGGCGAAGTCCTTCCAGCTTTCGGCCCCGTGAATCCGGACGTATTCCAGCAGGGGCGTCCGGCGCAGCGCGTCCGGCTCTATCGACCTGATGTAGTCCAGTTCCAGCCGGCGCAGCAGGGGCATCCCCGAAAGAAGCTCCGCCGTGAGTTCCTCCTCGTTCCAACCGTTCTCTCCCGTCACCCGCAGCCGTTCCAGCCGGGGCAGTCCGCTGAAGATTCCCGGGGTCAGGATGGTGTCGGGGCTGCGCATCCCTGTCTCCGGTTCCCGGGTCTGGATGGTCAGTTCCCGGAGTTCGGGCATGCTGTGGAGCACGTTGCGTCCCAGCGGGGTTCCCAGGTCCACTATCTCCAGCTTCGCCAGGTTGTTCATTCCCTCCAGGTCTCCCTCGATGATGGGGCCGCGGGCGATCCGCAGCTTTTTAATTTTCCCCAGGTCCTCCATGACGGGCTGGCGGCAGGACCTCATTCCCAATTCCAGCAGGATGGCCCGCTGCGCTGACTTCGTGCGGTTGCATATCCTGCCGGGGGGGATTGGAGTTGGCGTGGGAATTGTATTCACCGCGGTTGCCGCGGGGGCCGCCGGCGTGGGGAGGCTGCCGGGTCTCTCCGGCACCGGGGTTCCTGGGGCCTCCGGGCCGGGGGAGCATCCGGTGATTATCAGAGCCAGGGCGCAGACTGCGGCCAACAGGCCGGCTCCCGCCCTCAACTGGAGGCCCCGGTGACTTTGGGCTGTTTCTGCATCATGCTGAGGATAGTCATGCAGTGGTAGCGGCACCGGTTCAGGAGCAGCCACGCCTCATGGGACTGTTCCGATGCCGGCCTTTTCTCCAGTTCCTCCCGGTTTCTCTCCAGCAGGCTTATCAGGTCGTCGTAGTGTTGCTCCCGGCGGTTGATGCCGTCGAACTGACCTTCCGGGTTCACCCGGACGCTATTCATGGCCTGTTCGGCGGGTTGCAGGAGGAGGTCCAACTCCGAGCTGTTTCTCTCAGCAATTCCCCTCAGCCGCAGGGCGTTGTGGTAAAGCGATGTGGCTTCGAACCGGATGAGTTGGCCCGGGGTGTATTCCGTGGTTCTGGTGTTCATGGCGATTTTTCCTTCCAGGTTGTTGTTCTCTTACTCTTCATATTGACAGGATTGGGGGCTGCCATTCTTTGACGGAAAGGCCAAACCCTGGCAGCCCTTCGGGTTGCTATGCTGGTTTCCGGTTGTTAGGAGTTTGATGATGGGATTTCGCCTGGTTGCGCTGCTTTTGGTCCTGGCGCTGGTCTCCATTTCCACCCTTGGATGTGGTCTTCTCGGCTTCGGCGGGGACGGCGACTCGGAAGAGTCTCTGGAAATGGATATGATCCAGTTCGCGGATGACCTGCCGACCCCGGAGCCGGAGGATGCGGCGGCGGCCCGCGCCCTGAACATTGACCCTGACATCCTGGAGGAGATCCATTTCCTCTACAATTTCCAGGTCCGGCTGGAGGGCCTGCGCCAGGTGGTCCGGGATCTCAATTCCATGCTGGATTACTCCGGGCCCGGGGATATTGACCTGGACTGGGTGGCCGAGGTCCACGAGGTCACCCGGGAGTCCGACGATTACTTCAGGGTCCTGACCTCTCTGGAGGTGCCAGTTTCCCAGCGGGAGCAGTACGAGTACCTCTACATTGCGATGCTGGAGAGTGTCCAGGTGTCGGGCTACGGCGCCGACCGGCTGCTGGCCGCGGCGGTGATCGTCGGCCCTTCGGGGCGTTCCATGCTGAACCTGTCGGGGGAGGAGGTCGATGCGTTCCAGACCCTGATGCGGGAGTCCAGGTTTTTTCTGTCCGATGCCGAGGATCTGGTTGACCGTAGAATTACCGAGGTAGGCCGGGCCATCTCCGGTCTCGGGTTGAGGTGAGGTTCTTTCCCATGGTTGATCGAATTACCCAGCTTGACCGCCGGCTTGGCGTAGTGATAGTCATCGTGGCGGTCGTTGTGATCATGACCCTGGTTTTATGGTTGGTGACTTCCCTCACCGGCGGGGATGCATCCCCTGGTGAGGGAGCTGGCGGCGGCGGCGAGGAGTGGATGGAGCCGATGCCCGATGAGTTCGGCCCGGACGGGGAGCCGATTCCCCAGGCCACATTGGTGGCCCGGGCGGTGGCGGCCACCATCGAGGCTATCCCCACTCCCACGCCGGTTCCCACGCCGGATGTCGCCGCCACCCTCCAGGCAAAGTTGGCGCTGAACCGGGAACGGGTGCGGCCGGTGTTGATGCTCAACCCGCTGGACCTGGAGCTGGACCGGGACCCCTACCTCACGTCCAATGAACTGCGTTACTTCCGGGAATTGGGTCCCCGGCTCTGGACCTACACCCGGGTCTGGCTTCACCTGCAGGAGGTCCTCTCGGTGGACATTGCGGAATGGGATTTCAGTGTCCTCCAGCATGACCTGGGGAAAGCCCAGGCTCTCCTGGAGTCCGCGCCGGAGCGTCCCCAGTTCGGGAGGGGGTCGTCGAGAGGTAAGCCGGTGGACCCGTTGGTCCGCGCCTACGCCGACAGCATCGAGACGGGCATGACCAGCGTGAGGGAAGCGGTGGCGCGGCTGTCCGATGCCGAGGACAGCCTGGCCGGGCCGGTGGGGCACCCGGAGCGGGAGGAACTGCTCCGCATCGCCCGCGACGTGGAGGAGTTGCTGGCTCGTTTCGATGATGCGATGTCGGCCTATGGCTGCTCGGTCTGCGGCGAGCTCTTTCGCCGGGTGGATGATAAATGAGGCCCTCCATCTGGGAAGAGGATGATTCCGGGAAGGACTCCGGCGCCGACATCCTGGCGGAGGAGCGGGAGCGCCGCCTCCGGCGTCGCCGGGGTCTCCGGGCCTTCTTTCCCTCGAACTGGTTGGCTGGTCGCGCCGGCGTTGTCATCCTGCTGGCATTTCTGGTTGGGGGCCTGGGTTGGCTTGGATTCCAGCGTTGGGATGATGCCGAGCGGCTCGGTCCGGGTTCCGGCTCCCCTTCTCTCTCGCCTCCCGTCCCGGAGTGGGCGCAGGACCTCTCGGCCTCGGAGTACTCCCTGGCCTCCCGGTTTGGGAGACCCCTCTATCTGGGCGCTGGGGGAGCCCCGGTGGTTCAGGTGGAGGGTACGGGGCAGGTCCGGGAACTGACTCCCTTCGAGTTGGAGTTCGACTCGGCGTTCACCCGGGTTCCGTCGCCGCGCGGCCTGGTCATCGAGGTCCCGGGCCCCAGGGGTTGGGGGATGTGGTGGCGGGATATGTCCGAAGCCCATTCCCTGCGGCCCCTTGTTTCCTTCGACCGCCGTTCTTGGGCGAGCCGTCAGGAGGGGGAACTTTCCCGGGTTGTCCGAGGAATTTCCCTTGGGATGCAGGTCGTCTCCGGCGTCAACCTGGAGGTGTGGGATCCTGGTTCCGGTGATTCCCTTCTTGACCTGATGGCCCAGATCAAGGACCCCTACCCCCCGGTCCGCCACCGTCATTGGAGCGCGGTGCCCGGGATTTGGGTTTGCGACCTGCGGCTGGAGCGGGACCTGCACCAGGGAATCACCCCGGGTTGCCCCGGCGGGGAATACCTGGGCGCGCTCCGGGATGCCTGGGGCCGCGCGGGGCTGGTTGTCGAGCGGATGGAGGGAATTGCCAGGCTGGTGCATCAGATTGACGGCCTGAGTTCCGAGGAATTCTTCCAGTCCAACGTGCGGGCCAATTTTTCCTACGAGGTTCTGGACCTCGCCCGCGATATCCGGGAGTTTGACCTCGCGCTGTCCCGCCTCCGGCGGGTTTCCAGGGAGTGGGACCTTCCCATCGTGGTCGATTTCATGGGAGGCGGTTAGCCATGCGTTTTATTCTCTTTCCCGGCTTGCTACTGCTGTTGTCGGTTTCCTGTTCCGGCGGGCCGGCTCCGACGCCGACGCCCGTCCGGCTCTCCAGCCTGTCCTCATTGGAGGAACCTGCCGGGACGGCTGCGTCCAGGGCCATGCCGGTCCCGTTGACCCGGGAGGCGGCGGAACTCCGGCGCATCCGGGATGAGCACGCCGCTTTGATTGCGTCCATCCCGCCGACGCCGGAGCCGACTCCGACGCTGACCGTGGCGGAGCGTTCTTTGGTTGCCTCGGCCCGGGTGCGGCATTATCCCGATGGCGCGCCGGTCCCTCCCATAGTGGGGGAGGACTGGTTCGACCCCGGCGTGGGTCTGGACTTCTACCGGGACTCGGGGCATGATTGGACGTCCCGGGCGGTGCGGGAGTCCCATCCGCACCGGGACCTCTTCTACTTCTCGGAGTACCCCGACTCGATCCCCAATTTCTTCGACCGGAGCATCTACCATCACCTGTCCCGGGAGCTGGTGTTCGAATCGGTCTTCCTCCTGCCGCTGCTGGGAGAGCCGACTCCGGCGATGGTCGATTCGTTTTCCCGGAAGCTGGGCTGGGAACTGCGGGACTCCCCGGAGCCGGTGGTCAACCTGTGGACCACCTTCACCGTCCGGCGGGAGGGGGGGTTCCACACCTACGCGGTGGGCGGCGTGATGCTGATGGGGGTGTCCTCGTCCGGAGATGAGGAGACTTTGATGGAGTACGTGACGCCGGGGACCTGGCGGGGGCCGGTGGTGGTGGAGCGGCTGCGGTAACTGATTTTTCCAGGGAGGTTCGAGATGAGTGAAAGGTTCATTTTCCGGTTCCTGTTGTGGTTGCTCATGGCTGGTGCGGCGGCCTGGTTGCTGCTGTCGGCGTTCGAGAAGAGTGTTGGTATCGCGGAGATGTTCGTGAGCGACCCGGAGTTTCCGGCCAGGTACATGGGTTTCATGATGGTGGTTTTCACCATCGCCTGCATGATTGCGCTGGGCGCCTTTGTCATCTCCCTGTCGATGGCTTGGCACGGCTCCGGCCTGTTCCGGAGGGAGACTGACGGCATACGGGGCGAGGTGTGGGAGATCCGGAAGTTCGTTGGGATGGGCGGTGAGGCCGACTGAAGTTGGGATTGCTACCAGGCAACTGAGGTCAATAGCGGCTCTGGCTTTGGTCCGTGTTTTCCCCCATCGCGGCTTCCATCTGGTCCATCTTCTCTCCTTCTTGTGGGGCGGTCTTGGGAATGAGGTCGGGGCCGCCCGTTTTCTCCACGCAGCGGCCCCGGAGTTTTCCCCACCCTTCGTTCTGACGCCATCACGGGGCGGTTGCCTCATTCTTTGTCCACTCAGTCCGAGCTGCTTGCCCCTGCGGGACTGGGCTGAGGTGCGTAGGGGCGCTTTGATGGTCAACTTGAGATGTCTCAATGGCCGGGGCTATTGCATTGGAATTAAATGGTTTCGCGCCGTTCCGGGGAGGGGGGTTGGAACCCATGCGGCTGCGCTTTGGGGGGCAGCGTACCGGTGCGGTTTCCTCGATTCCGGGAGCATCAGGCTGCCTGGACCAGTTTTCGGGGGTCAGATCACCCTGGACTCCTAAATGATGTAATCGGCGGCGTTCACGTTCAACACGGGGACAAGTCCAACCGGTCAAGGTCATTGTCGAAAATTTCAAAGAGATTGGCTGGAACACAACCCGTAAATCCGTTCCCTTCTAGATGCAGTAGGGTCAAACCGCTGAGGCCGGTTAGCCAGTCCGGTATTTCGCCCGACAGTCCGTTCCCCGATAGGTCCAGTGTTTCCAGCCTGCGGGCTCTCTTCAGCCCCTCGGGAATCTCCCCCGTCAGCTCGTTATTCTGTAGGACCAGCTGTCTCAGCACCTTGATCTCCCCCAATTCCGGTGGAATTTCCCCGTGCAACTTGTTGCCCTGCAGATGCAGCCGCCTCAAGTTGGGAAGTTGGCCCAGTTCGGCCGGAATCGTCCCAGTCAGTTGGTTGCCGGACAAATTCAGCCCACTCAAGGCAGCCATGTCTCCCAGTTGGGGAGGGATCGTGCCGCTGAGCCGGTTCCCGGAAAGGTCCAGAATGCCCAAGTTGGAAAGGCGGCTCAATTCCGGCGGAATCATCCCAGCGAGCTGATTATCACGCAGCTCCAGGATGTCCAAACTGGACATGTCACCCAATTCCGGCGGTATTTCCCCGGTGACCCCGGTGGCCGATAGGTCCAGGTATCTCAAGCGTGACAACCCGCCTAATTCCGACGGAATCGATCCGGTCAGCGGATTGTCACCCAGGAACAAACCCAGGAGATTCTCGAGTTGTCCCAGTTCCCCGGGGACTTCGCCCGTCAACTCGTTCTCCTGCAAGGTCAGCATCTCCAGGTTGACCAGTTGTCCCAATTCCGGAGGAATCTGGCCGGCCAACCTGCGCTGAGGGAGTTCCAGAACATGGAGTCGACCGTTGCGCCGATCGATGACGACGCCCTCCCATTGAATAATGGGCCGACCCGGGTCCCAGTCCAGGTCGCCGCTGCCGGCCAGGGTATCCCTGACTTCCAGCAGAATGGAGCAATCGATGATCAACTGGGGGGCGTGGTAGGGTTCCGGAACGGCGGTCCCGTTAGAACAGGCCCTGACCGATGCCGGTTGCGAAATCGGGGAACCAGCCACCTGCCCAGCCGGCAAGTCTCCGCATACCTTCAGAGGCAATTGGTCCAGATCACTAAAGGGTATGTCCTGTAGGGACTGGGGTATGCATCCGGTCAGTTCGTTTCCCCCCAGATACAGCTTTTCCAGTTTCTGGAGACGGCCGAAGGAGGCGGGAACCTCACCGGTAAGATTGTTGACTTGCAGATCCAGGGACTCCAGGTTGGTCAAGTCTCCCAGCTCTGCGGGAATCTCCCGGTGAAGCTCGTTGATGGACAGGTCCAGGCGCTCCAGGGCAGTGAGCTTTCCCAGACTCCCCGGGATCCTGCCAATCAGTCGAAACCCGAAGATTTCCAACCGCCGGACCCGCTTGGGCTTGCCCTCGACGGTTACGCCCATCCATTCATTGATGGGAACCCTGGGGTACCAACCCAATCTGCCCTCGCCTCCCAGGGTATTCCAGGCTTCCAACAACGCCACGCAGTCTCCCACCAACCCAGGGTTGTCGTCCGGGTTGGGCACAACGACGCCGTCTGAGCAGGTTGCGACCAACAGCGGCACCCCTGGGACAAGCTGGACCGTTGGCACCGGCGGGGCATCCGGCTCGGCGGCACAGCCCGACAGTGACACGGCCGCCAGGAACATCAAGGCGGGGAGAAAGAAGAGACCGGCAGACAGCCTGGTCAGGCGACGTTGCGACGGAACACTGCCGGTCCGGACCGAGGACAGGCATCCAAATTCCAGCCAGGGTCCCAACCCGGTCCCCGCTGCACGTTGTTTGATTCGCAACCGATCGGCCTCCATTGGAAGCCAGTACGCCAACCGCCCGGCCAAGGGGACAGTCCGGCAGGCACCTTGGTTGATCTAGAACAGGTCAATCTCTCCAGAGTCCATTGTGGTCCGCTTTGTCCTAGAATATCATACAGCGAACGGTCCGGCCGGGAACCCAGCCCAGATCATGCGGACCGAGTTGCCGATATTAGAGGGTGTGTGTGAAAGGGCTAATCCTGTACCGATTCTTCTGGGACAGTGGGGCAGCAATGTCGCTATCGTGGGGGTATGAACAGAAAGTGTTATCCCAGCGATTTGATCGACGGCCAATGGGCCGAGTTAGTCCCCCTTCTGCCGACAAGCAAACCCAGAGGGCATCCTCGCACCGTGAATCTGCGGGAGGTGGTAAACGGCATTCTGTACGTCTTGCGTGGCTCTTCTCCAACACCCTGTGAGACGTTCCTTCGGCGTGTTCAGAATGGACCATTCGGTAAAAGGAGTGCGTAAGATGGCCGACGAGACATCCCCGACATCCAGCTACACCATGGGCTACAGCGAAGAGTTTCGGCAGTTGCTCAATCGGCGTAGCGCGGACACCCATGCCAAGCATCTACTCCCGTATCTCAAGCCGGGACTGCGGGTCCTCGACTTCGGTTGCGGCCCGGGGACCATCTCGGTCGGTTTGGCCCGGGCGGTAGAACCCGCTGAAATGCACGGTATAAATATGGAAGAGTCGCAGATCGACCTCGCCCGGTCTGCAGCCGCAGCCGGCGGACACGCCAACGCGACGTTCCACGTTGGCAGCGTGACCGAGCTTCCCTTTGAGGACAATTACTTCGAAGTAGCTCACTGCCACGCTGTTCTCATGCACGTTCCGGATACCCAGGCAGCCCTGGCCGAAGTCAAGCGGGTCCTGAAGCCCGGCGGCATCATCGCCAGCCGTGAGGCAATTATCGCAGCCTCATTCTTGGAACCGGCCCTTGGGGGCATCGAAGATGGTTGGGCAACGTTCACCAAACTCCTGGCAGCCAATGGCGCGCATCCCCAGATGGGGAGGGAATTGAAGAACGAATTCCTCACGGCCGGGTTCTCGGATGTCCGGGCGACCGCTTCCTTCGATTTCTTCAGTTCCACCGAAGACATTGCCTTTCTGCATACCTTCATCAGCAGCTGGTTCTTCCTGCCCGAAGTGGTAGCAGCAGCGACGACCTATGGGCTGGCGACTCACGAGCAATTCGACCAATGGCGCCTTGGCCTCGAAGAGTGGAAGGACCTCGCCAGTTCATTCGGTGCCATCGCCTTTGGAGAAGGCATAGCCTCCAAGCTGTAATCCTGGTCGGTGCCAAATGATTTGAGAAGTCTCAATGGCCGGGGCTATTGCATTGGAATTGAATTGTTTCGCGCCGTTCCGGAGAGGGGGGTTGGAACCTATGCGGCTGCGCTTCGGGGGGGAGCGTACCGGTGCGGCTTCCTCGATTCCGGCGTAGGCCGGAATGACCATTGGCGGAGCCGTGGGATTACAAATGCGGTTATCCCGGTTCGGCAATCCCTTACGTTCTCGTTCCGAGGAGCTACCGAAGGAGAATCCAAGGGGTGGAGTGGCGGGGGAAGGGTGTGGCTCAGAGCCTTAGCCTCAGGAAGGTGTCCTGGGGCATTCAACAGCCCGGCTGAGGTGTGCTCAGCCGGGCTGTTGAACCGGGTTCTGGGATGTGATAGGGTGGGGGTTAAATATACAGGCCGGTATACCTACGCTACAAATTACCACTTTGTAGCGTAGGCGGCGGGGTATCCAAGAGCTACAGAGTTCTTTAATGATACCAGCCCCAGTGTTCTCTTGTCAACGGGGCCTCCGCTGGAGAAAATTGCGAAACTTTGATAGGCTGAATGGTGGTAACGAATAGCGTCAGGTCTATTGATGAAATCGTAAAATTCCTGTTCATGGTAAATGGTAATATGCGGTCAACAACCACAAACCAAGCTCGCACTAACATGTTGGCAAGTACTCGTTTTCAGGTAGGCAACCCGCCAAGGGTTTATGTGCAAAGCCCAACATCACAGCGAATTCCGGTCCCGCATAGTTGCTAGCAGTCAGCCCCCTTGTTTGTCCGGTGGTGACGCCTTGCGAAGGTCCATCGTAGCTCTGTCTCTCGCTGGTGCGATCTGGATGCTGGTTGTGGCCTGCTCCATGCCAACCCCTGCGGCCACACCTGTCCCCACGCCCACCACGAGGCCCACGCTGAACCTGTCAGACTGGACTCCGGTAGGGACGGTGGTTGGCGTCCACAAGGCCACACCGACCCTGATGCCGACTTCCACGCCAACCGCAACCACCAGGCCTACCCCGACTCAGGTTCCAACGGCCACGTCAACGCCATCCCTTACCCCGACACCCTCGCCCACCCCAACGCTGGCGCCAACTCCTACGCCCACACCGGAGCCTACGGCCACACCATTGCCGACCCGTATGCCGACGCCGGCACCGCCCAGCCCGATTGCCGGCCTGGAACGCGTCACGCGGATGGAACCGGCATTGGCCAACCAACTGAAAGCGTTGCCCTGGGTCGCCGACGGCATTGACGACACCGAGCGCAAGGCTGCCCAGATGCTGGTCGACAGCGCCAACCATTATCCTGACACATTCAGGGCTTTGCTGCAAAAGCCCTGGGTTGGAGACGATGACGTTACCGCTGCTGAAACCAACGCCATTTATGGAATACGCCGGTCAGCCAAGAGTGCTCCGGCATTGGCGGAGCAGATGTTGCAAATGCCCTGGGTACAGGACGACATCACGGAAGCCGAGGGCACAGTCATTGCCTTGCTGCATCGGATCGGCCGGAGAGATGAGGGAGCCGCTCTCGCGTTGGCCGGTATGCCCTTCCTGCAGACCCTGCAGCGTGATGATCTGCTGGCGGTGATGGCAATCCATCGGCTGGCGAGAAACATAGACGATGGCCGGATGAAAGTCCTGATGGAGCACCCGACGCTCCGTGGCGGCATTACCGACGACCTCACCACGCTGGTGAGAGCGGCTGGAACCATCCGGGAGGCAGACGAGCTTAGACGGATACTGGACCCCGGCTATGCCCATATCGAGGTCTATACCGGTCAGACGGATCTCACCCCTGACCTCACGATCAGCCTCTTCCGGACCAAAAGCAACCCCTCGCCCGACACCATGCCGGAGATCGTGTTCATCCAGACCATCCGGGATTTCCCATATCGTCGGCAGAGTCTCGCTCTTTCCCATCATCCACCACCACACACGTTTCCCCTATCTTAACCAAACCGTGATTGCGTTCTCCATTTCAGACCGTTTGTCTTTTGAGATAATTTCTTAGGCATTACACCTTAACGACCAGCGCAACAGAGGGGATATGAGCAGGTACTACAGGAACCAACTCTTATTGTTGCAGCTATTGAAAAGGCGAAGAGTTTTCTCGGGTAGAAGCATTCCACAAGTCTCGAATTGGAGGTTTCCATGACCACAGCAGACGAGAAAGCTCTGAGCCTCAGAGCGAGGGAGTTGGCGAAGGACGGGATGACGATTACGAGCATCAGCCAGGAGTTGGGGAGAGGCGAGTGGCTACACCATGAGTTTGTTGGGAGCCAAGGTCCGGATTACCAACAGGCTGAACCGTCTGAGAGGGGAATCAGATCCAGCGAAACGGGCAGAGTTGGTAACGCAGGTCGCTGGGTACACCTATTTCCTCTGGGATGCCGCGAAGCATTTGCGGTCTCAAGTGAACCAAGCACGTAAAGCCCTGAACAGGTGAATGTACACGGGCATTAGATTGGCATTCTGGGAAGCCAATCTCATCCGCAGTAGCCACTGACTTTGACCTGATGCGCTGGCTCAGGAGTAAGCAGAAGGGGCAGCAATGCCGCCCCCTTTTTTGCCGGGTCCCCAAAGTCGCTCATGGATATAGATATGGAAAAGCCACAAACACGGCAAAGGGTTCCTACTTACATCAGGGTTTTACTGTACATGGCCATCCTAGCCTCGACCGCCGCGCTAGTTTCAGGAGATTGCACACACTGGACATACAGTGGAGTAGACAGTGCTGAATATGGCGACCGCGTTGCGGGAACTACTACCGCTGCCCTTATTTCCGCGGGTCTCTCGCTGGTCGTAGGATGTCTTTTCTTTCTATCAGTGCGCAACCAAAGTTTGCTACTCATGTTTACAGGAATCACCGTGGCTGCGTATACGACCATTTACCTTACAGGGCTGGTTTTAGGTCCCGTCGTGGAATCATCTCAATTCGGGTTGCTCTTTTTGCCCGCCATGGCGGTGATGGGCTTGATGGTAGTCGTCGGGAAAGTGGTCTATGAAAGGTCAGGAAAGTGGAGAAGCATTGGTGCAATGGCCAGTTCCGGCGTAGCCGCCATCCTGGGGGTGATAGCCATTGTAGTTGGGGTTTTTGCCAACTATGACTTGTGCATAGGTTATTTCGGCGTTAGTTGTCGTGACCCACGTCCCATCAATATTATTCCCTTCGCATTGATTGTGGGAGGCGCTCCCCCGATTTTCGCTGCCTGCGCAACATGGGTAACCCTACTTGCGAATAAACTGCAAAGTCGCCTTTCGTAGCCAGTTTTGCGGTTCCAGCCTTCCCAGGTTCAGATCCTTAGTTTCGCAATTTTCTCGACCAAAATAGAAAATTGCGAAACTATCTCTTTCGTTTCTGGCGTGTCCTGAGGGAGTCTTGCGTTGCTGCGTGCAGCGCCGGCCAGATGGCCGAGGCGTAGGTCTCTGTCCCTGCCTCCCGGGTTTTCTTTGGTGAGGCGGTCGCTCAGGCCTCGGGCATCATTTGTACCCGGTTGGGTTCTCCCCGTACTGCGGTTTCCAGGGCCGGTCGGATGAGGCGGATATTCTCGCGGATGACGGTCCAGTCGCCGCTCATGATGGTGATGAGGGTGACGTCGTACCGGTTGAGGTTCTGCTCGTTGCTGATGCCCTGGTCGCAGGTGATCATTACGTCGTAGCCGTGACTCGCGGCTGCTTCCAGCAGGTCGCCGTTCTCAAGCTCGCTCCAGCCCAGGTACGCAGCGGTGTGGACCTCGTGGTCGGAGAGGACTCTACGAAGCTGGTGGGGCGTATTGTGGTCCAGGAGAATCTTCATTCGGGCGACTCCTCCCTGATCCGGTCTTCCTCCAGCATACGGGCCAGGTGGGCCAGCACCTCCTTGATCTGCTGCTCGGTGATGCCCTCGAACCACTGGGTGACCTCCTCTATGGTGGCGCCGGAGGCCAGGTTCTGGAACACGATGTAGAGGGGAAGCCGGGTGTTTCCGAATGTCCAGGCGCCGCCCACCCTGCGGGGGTTGCGCGCCACCCCGGGGCAGTCTTCCCAGCCCAGGGGCTTCTTTTCACTCTTTTCCTGCGTTGTCATTTCTGCTCTCCCGCGGCGCTAAAGTTGGCTTGGCCCTATTCTAACGCGCTTGCTCCGTTGTCAGAAGCCTGGGGTGCAGGCTCCTGGCCTGTTTGCGCGGCCTTCGGCTTTCAGGGTGCGACGTGGCAGTTACCCTTAGGTCTGTTATACCTGTTTGCGGCTAGTCTGCTCAATGGGTAAACGTCACACACTCTTTTTGGGAGTTTCGCAATTGTCTAGACCAAAAAATCAGCGGGGCTTTTTGTGCCTCGCACAGGGAGCTTACTGTGGAGAGGTTGTCGGCCTCCCGGGGTGATGAAACGGTTACAGGGGTTGCCCAGTGAGACCGGGCTTTCCGGTTGGTGGATTGGTGAGGTTGTGTCGCGGAGTTGCTTGCAGGGGTTCAGAGGCAGTCAGGTTGAACCTGGGCTAGGGGGTGTGTGGTACGGTGGAGGCGAAATATTTAGCCGGTTTGCCTGCGCTACGGAGTAACGATTCGTGGCGCAGGTGGCTTGGTATCCAAAGAACCATCGAAAGTTCTTTGATGTTACCAGCCCCAGTTTTCCTTTGTCAACGGGGCCTCTGCCATTCACCGGCGGAGGCTTCATGGGTCTTCTGCACTGCCTGCTTGTCGGTCTCCCCATTGTTGGTGGCTTGGCCATCAGTGCTGCTCTATTTCCCTCGGTTGCCCTGTGGTTTGGGAAAGCACCGCGCCGGCGTCCATTGATACCAGCATTCGTGTCTGGTCGCCCTGCGGGCGCTGATGACAAAAACACATTATTCTGACATCATCGTATACATCATTGGGTGTCCGCTGTTGACAAAACCTCGTTCTCTTGACGACTTGGAGTCCATAAATGTTTGAACTAGGGGTCGCGAGCCGATTCCGGCAGCGTAATGTCGCTGCGGGATTTGTAGGGGCCCTTCTGTCCGGAAGGTTTGCTAGGAATGCTGCTTGTGCCTCCAGGCAGCGGCTAACGGTTGTGGGTGCCTGGTTCTTCCTGCGGAGGATGGCGTCTCCTTTCTTCGTTGTGGCGACCATTTCGTGGGTGACCTGCCCAACCGGGACTTTCCGGCCCGGTTTCTAATATTACAACGACGGGTTTTTGGTAGGATAATTCGGGAGACGGCGGGGGCTTTGGGGAGGTGGGGACGATGGAGAGGGCAGCTTTCGAGCGGGTTTACGAGGCCTTTCTGGAGTTCCATGCCTACTTCGCTGGTGCCTTTGGCCGCAAGCAGTGGCGGGAACACAGCAGGCATTATCTGCCGGGCCTGCTGGTCCAGGCCCAGGAGCGGCGCAACGCCGAGAATCTGTCCGAGATGGTTCCGGTCTCGGCCCGGGCGATGCAGCGCTTTCTCACCGAGGCCCGCTGGGACGATGCCGCGGTCATCGCCCGCCTGCAGGAGTACTTGGGTCCCAGGCTGGAACACCCGCTGGCGGTGTGGGTGTTCGACGGCAGCGACTTCCCCAAGCAGGGCGTCAAATCGGTAGGGGTGGCCCGGCAATACTGCGGGGCGTTGGGCAAGATAGCCAATTGCCCGGCCGGAGTATTCCTGGCCCACGTGGGGCCGCGGGGGCGGGCCCTGGCGGACCAGCGCTGGTATCTGCCCGAGGCATGGACTTCGGACGCGGGCCGCTGTGCGGCGGCGGGCGTGCCGGAGGAGCGGCGGCGGTACCGGTCGAAGACGGACCTGGCATTAGATATGCTGGAGCAGGCCCGGGCTCGGGGTTGCCGCAGCGCTGGGTGGGTCGCTGGGGATTCCGCCTTCGGGATGTCCCCGGCGTTCCGAGACGGCTTGGCTGTAACAGGAATGCTATACGTTCTGGACGTCCGGCCGGACATGACGGTCTGGCCGCTGGAGCGAGCCGGCCTATCAGGGATTCGGGCGTCCCCGCCAGCCCAAACTGCGCAGCGGACAGCGCCTGACCATGGCGGAGCGCAGCTTGGCGCTGCCGGAGGAGTCGTGGCGGGAGATTACGGTGGCGGAGGGGTCCCAGGGGCCGCGGGTCTACCGGTTCGGCGCCCAGAGGGTCCGGGAAACCCGGAACCGGAAGCCTGGTGGAGTGGTTTGGGCAAGCTACCGCCAGAACCTGGACGGCAGCGAGTCCCGCTACTACCTGTCCAATGCGCCCGGGGACACTCCCCTGGAAACCCTGGCCCACGTGGGGGGGTCTAGGTGGCGTATTGAAACCGAATTCGAGACCGAAAAGAGCGACATCGGGCTGGACGAGTACGAGACCCGGACATGGGCCGGATGGCATCACCACGTGGCCATGTGCCTGCTGGGCGGGGCGTTTCTGTTGGGCCTGCCGCAGGACTGGGGGGGAAAAGATGCCCCGGATCACGCGCCCGCAGGTGTACCGGGTGGTGCGGGAGATGCTGCCGCGGGAACGGTTCGGACCGGATGAGTTGCGGCAATGGCTGGAAGATGTCCAACAGCGCAACGAGCGGGCGAAACGCTCCCACGAGAAACGCCGCGCCGCCCGTCGCCGGGAAGCATCAGGCGTCCCTCCTTAAACTCGTCGTTGTAATACTAGAGGGTTGAAAGCGGATTCCACGACTCCCAAGCCCCCCGGGAGCTTCGCGGCGCAGGCAGCCTCCTCCCAAAGATGACCTGGCCCCAATGAAAATTGCTACCATCCCGGTTGGAGGCCTTAGGGACCGGTCCAATCGAAGGGAGCGTAATGGCCGTTCTTGCCCGTGTTGTCCCAGGTCATTCCGTGGTCGTCATAGGTGCTACCCGCGCCCCGGGCCATGGTCAGTGTGGAGTTGACCGGATGGCCGGTATTCTCCAGTTGCATGGGCCCTTCCTGACCCCGGGCCAGGATTCCTTCAACGTGAAAATCCATGATATGCGGTATTTGTACCCGTCTGGAATGGCCGTCGGCCAAGTAGCTTATGGGGGTGTGCTTTACCCCCATAAAATTGGTGGTGAGCCTGGTCCAGCGTTCCAGCGGCCCCCCGGCCTCGCCGGAAACAATCTTGGCCAGGGCGTCCCGCTGAGCGGCGTCCGCCCGTTCGTCGACATAGGCGGCCATTGTCCAGTCACCGGCGCCCATATTCCCCGGCGTGTAGGCAATCACAACAAAATTCAGGTCATCTAGGGGAGTCCCGTTGAACTCTCCCTGGGAAATGTGGAAGGCAAATCCTACGTCGCAATGTCCCTCGGTGGGAGTCCCGGACGCCCCCGGAATCACGCAGGGACAAAGTATCTCGCAGTTGCAGTTCTCGAAATAGTCGCCCTTCAGGCTCCAAGTGTCCGTAGTCATCTCTTGCCCTCCGTGTCAGGTGTTGCCTGGCCTGGGTAAGTTGACCAGACGCCCCAGTTGCCACCGGGGACGATAGTAAATGTACGAATTCCTGCCGTTTTGGTTCAGGCGCAGCTTATATTTTACGCCAACGCCAGGGGTCAAGTTCAAGTGCAAGTCCCGGAACAAGGCAGACGTTGCCATTAGTGGTGTCGGATGGCGGCTTTTACCGTCGCCACTAATGGCAATTGGCCGATGGCAGCCGGGGTCTATCGATGGTTCGGGTATGGACCAACTAGGTCTAACGGGCGGCTCACCACCCCCACCGTCATTCCGGCGCAGGCCGGAATCCCGGGCTTGTGCCGGCGGATGACTCAGGCCCTTTGCTCCGCTCAGGGCCTGCACTGGGCGAAGGCGGAGTGATGATAATTGAAAGACCCCGGCCCGTAACTGTTCAGAGTTGAGGGGAAATCAGGAGCCTGCGGCATTCCAGGAGGGGATTGAGGCCCCGGGCCCGCCAGGCGCCAAAGAGAGATGCCAAGGTCATTTTGCTGTCGCTGCCCGCTTCCGAGCGGGTGCCGCCGCTGATTTTACGGCTGATCACCAGGTGGCGCAGGCTCCGTTCCGCGGCGTTGTTGTCAGATGGCGTCTCCGGGTGGGAAACGAAGACGAACAACTCCTTGATGTGCCGCTCAATCCGCCGGCACAGTTTTCCCTGGACGGCCAGCGGGTCCTCCAGGAAAGGGCGGCACAGCCCAAGCAACCGCCTTTCCAGCGTCAACTGCTCCCGTGAGGAACAGCCCCCGGCCGCCCAACCCACGGCCTTGGCGTAGAGCCGTTGCACTCTCCGGGCCCACCGGACAAGACCGGCGTCTTCTGGGTACAGCGCCTTCAGTTTGTGGATGTCCCGCAACAGATGGGCCCAGCACCGCTGCTTCAAGCCGGGGTAGTGGTGGTAGGCCACGTAGAAGTCGCTCACCAGAATCCCGCCGAAGGACTCGCCCAGGACCTCGTCCACCACCGCCCCGCCCCGGCCCCGGCGCAGGAAGTACCGCTCCGTGGACGTGCTGAAGGTCCAAACGTAGCCGTTGACTCCGTTCTCCCGCCAGCCCGTCTCATCAGCGTGGACCACCGGGCTGCTGCGGATGCGTTCCAGCGCTTCCGCTACGGCCGGCCGGGCCTGCTGCGCCACTTGATGAACAACACGGACGATGGCCCCAACGCTCAGTTTCAACTGATGCAACGTTCGCAGATACCATTGGATTGTCCTTACCGGCAGCCGCCCCTCTTCCCGCAGGGTCACTATCAGGCTTACCAGGTTGGCCCCCAAGGGCTGGCGGCCCGCGGCCAGCCCTTTCAGAGGGTCCCGGGGCAGCCGCCGTTTCCGGCACAACGGACATATCCGGGCTATGAATACGTGCTCTGTGACTTCCGCCGGGACTGCCGGAATGTCTATGATCTCCCGGGTCCGCTGCGCCCATCCCCCGGTCAGGGCAGTATGACATTCGGGGCAAGACTCCGGGGCGTGGACCACCCGTCCAGTGGGTTCCATCCGCGGTCGGGCAAAGCCGTGCTGACGCTTCTTGCGCGGCTTCTTCTCCGCCGCCGGCTTCTTGCGCCTGGCGGCAGGCTTATGCCCCGGCATCCTGGCCCCCGGTCCGCCGCCGGACAGGCGGGCCTCCAGGCTTTCGACCCGCTGCCTCAGTTCCGCGATAATCTCCAGCAGCGTCTCCCGGCTCGCCTGGTCCAAGTCCAATTCCGCTTCCATTGTTCTCTTATGCCACAATCGCACCCCGGACGCCAGCGTTTTTCCGCCCAGCAAGAAAATTCAGCATATTCGCCTCATCAAGTCTGAACAGTTACCCCGGGCCAGCGCCAATTGCTTCACTAGGGTAAGTCTGATAAGCTTGACAGTAGCCTAGAGGGCCTTCGGACTATCCGATGCGCCCCGGAAAATGGGTGCGCCGTTGGCGTTCTTCCTTTGAGGTGATAGAGCATGAAAGAAGTTATTCAGGAAGCGGTTGACCTCCTAAAAGAACAACAGCCCTGCGTTTTGGCTACGGTAGTACGCACCAAGGGTTCAACTCCCCAGAAATCAGGAGCGATGCTGCTGGTACGGGAAGACGGTAGCGGCATTGGGACCCTGGGCGGCGGCTGTGTGGAGGGCGACATTTGGTTTGCGGCCCGGGAGTTGCTGCGAAACCACGGCGGCCCGGAGTTCAAGGACTATTATCTTAACGAAGACATTGCCGCCAGGGACGGGTTGGTCTGCGGCGGCACCATGTATTTCTACCTTGAACCCTTCTATGGGCCAGACGACTTCCTGCCCATCGGCAACGAGGTGTTGGAGGCCTACGATGGCGGCGACCCGGTGGCGCTGGCCACGGTGGTCAACGTAAAGGAAGGAGCGGACAACCTGGGGCAAAAGCTGCTGCTGCGCTCCAGCGGTTCAGTCGCCGGCACCTTGGGCAACCCGGCCCTTGATGCTCAAGCCTTGGAGGTCGCCCGGCGCGTCGCCGATGTTGGGGCCGCCGAGAGCCTGATAACCGATGATGGCACAGAACTCTTCATCGAGGGGTTTACCACTCCTCCGACCCTGGTGATGGTGGGCGGAGGACACGTAGGCAAGGCAACCGCCGATCTGGCCCACAACTTGGGATACCGGGTCTTCATTGTGGACGACCGCCCGGAGTTCGCCAATCGGGAACGGTTCCCCTATGCTGAAGATGTGATTGTCACCAGCTACGAGGGATGGTCGCAGCACCTTTCTATCAACGTTAACACCTTCGTTGTCGTAGCTACCCGTGGGCATCGCTTTGACGATTTGGCCCTGGAGTCGGCCCTGCCTACCCGGGCCCGTTACATCGGCCTGCTGGGGAGTCGAAGAAAGACCCTCATGATTTACCAGAGACTGCTGCAGGGCGGGACCGGCCTGGAACGGCTGAAGGAGATTCACGCACCTATTGGCCTGGACATCGGCGGTCTGACCCCTGAAGAGCTTGCGGTTAGCATCATGTCCGAAATCATCATGGTGCGACGCGGCGGTAAGGGCGGCGTCATGCAGATGGACGATTGGTACCTGGAACGGGTTTCCCAGAGGGCCCAACGCGCCATGAGTGCATAGGGCGGGGCGCGCGGGTGTCCGAAACAGTAGCCTTGTTGCTGGCGGCGGGAGAGTCCCGCCGCATGGGCCAACTGAAGGCCCTCCTACCCTGGCGGGGGGCTCCTCTCTTGAGCCACCAGGTGAGTGCGTTACGGCAGGCGGGAGCAGACCGGGTGATAGTGGTGGTGGGCCATCAGGCGGACCGTCTTAAACCGCTTTTAGAGGGCCAGGAGGGAGTGGAGTGGGTGGTCAACCCGGACTACTTGCAGGGCAAGACCACGTCCATTAAGGCCGGGCTCGCAACCATCGGGGAGGGTCAGACCGAGGTCCTGCTAATCTTGAACGTGGACCAGCCCCGCAGCGCCGAGACCATCGGACATTTGTTGCAACAGCACGCAGCGTCAAGCTCCCTCATCACCATCCCAACCTTCGGCGGGAAGGGCGGACACCCCATTATTGTCTCGTCCCAGTTGTTGGGCGAGTTGATGGATATTAACGAGGAGACCCAGGGGGTTCGCGCCGTGGTCGACCGGCATAAGGAGCAGACCCGGCGTTTGGAATTAGGTGCTCCCGAGGTGTTGTGGGACCTGAACACCCCGGAACAATACGAGCAGGCCCTGAAGAATTAGATAGTTGGGAGGAGGTTGGGAAAGGGCCAACCGTACTCTCCAGCCAGGGTGCTTTCGATGCACCTTTAAGCCAGTGGGTAGCCACTCGACTGTCCATTGAGGCTTGACATTCAGCCCAGCCCTTGGGAACAAGCCGTTGAAAAAGCAAGACCCGGTCGCTTAGCGACCGGGTCTTTGTATGCTATGGAAGTAGGACTCTCAGTCTTTAATTAGACTGCTTGCAACCGGGGCAACGATGGGCGGGGCATCAGCAGCGAGGCCAGGAAGCCCAAGAAGAACAGTGCGGAGGCGAAGTAGAAGGCCGCCACCCAGCCGTAGGAGTTGACCAGGAACCCGGCAACCAGGGCTATTCCGGCTCCGAAGAATGCGTTGCTGCCCCACATTAGCCCAATGAACGTGGCGTCCAATCCCCGGCCCGCCGCCTCGTCAATCGCCGCCGCCTGGGTTAGCGAGTTGACCACCGAGTGGAACAGTCCGAACACCGCCACCACGGTTAATGTCAGCACGGGATTACTTCCCGACATTACCAGGGCTATGGGCAGAATGAAGGTTATAGCCATAACGAAGATAATTATTGACTTGCGTCCGATTCGGTCAGAAAGCGCGCCGAACAAAGGCCCGGAAACGATGCCGGGGGCTGCTATCAGCGTCACGTGGGCACCCACTAACCAGTAGCTCATTTCCAATTCCTGTCGTAGATAAAAGGGCAGGAAGAAGACTACCGACCGGTCGGCCATGCCCCGCACGGCAGATACCGTGAAAATGGCCCACATGCCCACACCCTGGAATGCCTCGCGCAGGCTCGTAAGTTGGGTCATAAAGTTGGTCTTGAAGTCCAGGGTGTTCTTCCTTGGGCCGGCCACATTCCACAGCACCACCAGGATGAGCAAGGCCAATAGGAACAGCATGGGAGTGCCGCCCCCCAGAATCCACCGCCAACTTCCGCTGAAAGTCAGATAAGCCAGCAGGCCACCCGCAATCAGAGGGCCGAGCATGTCGCCCATGTTTCCGGTGGAGCGGTGCAGGGAAATGAACAACCCGCGACGCTCCGGGAACCGCTGCGAAAGCAGCCCCAGGGCCGGCGGGTGCCATAGGGCGCTGCCCGCCGAGGCGATGACCAAAGCTGCTAGGATCAGGCTGTAGGTGGGCGATAATGCAACCAGAAGGTACCCGACTCCGAGCAGGGCCATGCTGAAGGCCAGCAGTTGGGCCGCGCGGTGCTGGAACATGTCCACGAAGAAGCCGCTGGCCATGCTGGTGGCCCCGCTGGAAAGCTGACGCACTGCCGACAGCAGGCCGGCCTGAATGGGGTCCAATCCCAGGTTCTCGTAGAGGGCAGTCACCAGCACTGGAAAGCTGTGCCCGTACATGTGCTCCAGACCGTGGGCGCCTATAAGGCTGGTAGCCGTTACCGAATCCTTGGTGCGACGCTGCTGGCCTCCGCCGATCGCCGTGGTATTCGTGGCTTGAACCATGTGGTTACCCTACCTTTCCTCGTTTTCTAACCGTATTTGCAGTACCAGTAGCCCTACCATGCAAACTTTTGAAAGTATACACCCGTTTGCTTGCGGGGGGTAGCGATTACCGACTCCTGGGCGGGTGCCCGGCGGCTGGTTGCCGTAACTCTACGGATAGAGCTGCCTTGGTCTAATACTCCCGGAACATTTGCTGTATATCATCCCGATTGCGGGTTACGCTAAGGGCCAGCATCAGAAGCACCCGGGCCTTGGGAGGCATCAGGTTATCCGATACGATGAACCCCTGCTCCTCCTTCCTAGGCGTCATCACCACCCGACCGGCGGTCGACCGGGAGGCCAGGACGACTGGGATGCCGTCCTGCACCGTCCGGGCCGCCGCCGCTGTGACATCGGGAGGGAAGGTCCCGCCGCCAAAACCGGCGACCACCAGACCGTCGGAGCGGTTTTGCCGCACCGCATCCACCAGCAGGCCGTCGGCCCCGGCGTAGGCGTACACGATGTCCACCCGAGGCAAACTGTCCATCTGGCCGACGTTGAAAACCGTGGCGGTGGTGTGTTTGCGCAACGGCGCCCGATAAAATACCACCTCGCCATCGGAGTCGGCGTAACCCAGGAATCCCAGTTCGTTGGGTCGGAATGTCTCCACCCGGAAGGTGTTGGACTTGGTGACATCTCGGCCACTGTGTATTTCATTGTTCAGGACTGTGAGGGCGCCCATCCCGGCGGCATTGGGGCTTGCGGCAATGCGCACCGCGTCCAAGAGGTTCAGGTCGGCATCGGTGCCGATGGCAGTGGGGGGACGCATCGCTCCGGTGACCACCACCGGCTTGGTGGATTTTACCGTCAGGTGAAGAAAATAGGCCGTCTCTTCCAGTGTTGCCGTGCCGTGGGTCACCACCACCCCGTCGACGCCCTGGGCCAGCAGTTGCTCGATCCTCTGGGTGAGCCGTAACCACTCCGGCGGGCCGATGGCGGTGCTTCCAACGCTAATCAAGTCTTCTGCCTCTACCCGTGCGATGTCGTTGACTTCCGGTATGCGGGCCAAGGACTGTTCAATGGTTAGGTGCTCTCCCAGTTCCGGGTAGAGGATAAAGTCCATCCGGTTGGGGCCGATCCCGGCAATACTGCCTCCGGTAGCTACTATTGCTATGTTGGGCAAAGGGCGATTCATCCTGTACATTCCCCCCCGGGCTATGCCCGTGAATTCGAGTTGCTAACTCCGTTAGAATATTCCCGAGGCTAATGTTACGGGATACGCTTGTCAACTGAGGGGAGCCTGTTCACAGCTATCTAATCAAATAAGGATGTTATGCGCGCACTGATTCTATCGGATATACACGCTAACCTGGAGGCGCTCCAGGCGGTGATTGAAGACGCCGAAAAACGGGGCGGGTTTGATGTAGTGTGGTGCCTGGGCGACATGGTGGGCTACGGCCCGGACCCCGGCCCCTGCCTGGAGGTCCTCCGCCGGTATCCCCTGCAGGCGGTGACGGGCAATCACGACTATGCGGCTATTGACAGCAAGACAGTAGAAAGCTTCAATAATGCCGCCGCTGTCGCCGCCTACTGGACGTTGGAGCAACTCAGCGACTCCGATGTTGAGTTTCTGGGAAACCTCGCCCAGGTGGTTACCCTGGACTCCTTCACTTTGGTCCACGGCAGCCTGCGCGCCCCTATCTGGGAGTACCTGCTGGACCCGAGTTCGGCCTTGGGGACTTTTGGCCTGTTGTCCACGCCCTACTGCCTGGTGGGGCACTCCCACATCCCCTTCCTTTGCTGGGAGAACCAGGGAGAGCCCCGGTTTGAGGCTTTCACTGAAGGCCAGGAGTTCCAGCTAAAGGAGGAGCGCCTAATCGCCAATCCGGGGGGCGTCGGCCAACCCCGGGACCACGACCCGCGTCCCAGCTACGCCATATTTGACGAGCAACTAAACAGCCTGCAACGACACCGGGTGTCCTACGATATTAGTCTCACCCAGGAGAAAATGCGGCAAGCCAAGTTGCCCGAAGCCCTGATTACTCGTCTGGATCACGGTGTCTGAGCCCCCTTGCATCCTGCCCAGTACCGAATGCACCAAAGTAGGAACCTTTCTTAAGGGTATTTCGTAGACAAATGTGTCTACGTTAGACCTGTGCTATGCTTGAACGTGAAGTCTATCAGCGAATAATCTGCGAACCCCTGAAGGGCGACGTATTGACAAGGCCAATGGTTGTTGTTAGGCTTGACAATCGAAATTGGCGGTAAATATTCTGGCCCGCTAGCTCAACTGGCAGAGCAACGGACTCTTAATCCGTAGGTTCTCGGTTCGACCCCGAGGCGGGTCACCATCCAGAAAAAATGTTGCGAGAAGTGGCATACGGGTTCGGGGAAGTGTCGGAATTGGTAGACGAGCATGACTTAGGATCATGTGCTGCAAGGCGTGGGAGTTCGAGTCTCCCCTTCCCCACCACGCCAGTGGTGGGTAAACGCCCCGGCTTCCCCACTTCATTTACCTCTACTCTTTCGAGGAACGGACTCCAAGTATAATCGAGGCCCGAGGAGGACCATTGGCTACGCTGCTTGAAGTTAACGACTTGAGGACTTACTTCTACACCTTTGAAGGTGTCGTCAAAGCGGTGGATGGCGTATCGTACCAGGTGGAAGAAGGGGAAACCCTTGGCCTGGTTGGAGAAAGTGGTTGCGGCAAGAGTGTTAGCGCCCTCTCGTTGATGCGCCTTATCCCCGATCCTCCCGGCAAGATTGTCGATGGCCAGGTACTGTTCGACAGCGAGGATATTCTGAGAATCGACATGGACGACATGCGGCGCATCCGGGGCGCCAAGATGTCCATGGTGTTCCAGGAACCCATGACCTCGTTGAACCCGGTGTTGACCGTGGAAAGACAGTTGGGGGAAACCCTGCAACTCCACCGGGGGCTGAGCAGAGAGGAAGCCCGCCACGAGTCGGTTGACCTGCTTTCCCGGGTGGGCATTCCCGACCCGGAGCGCCGGGTGCGCCAGTATCCGCACCAGTTCAGCGGCGGTATGCGGCAGAGGGTAATGATTGCCATGGCCCTGAGTTGCAATCCCAAGCTGATTATTGCTGACGAGCCTACCACCGCCCTGGACGTGACCATTCAAGCCCAGATTCTGGAGCTAATGAAGTCCCTTACCACCGAGTTTGGGGTAGCCCTCATCGTGATTACCCACAACCTTGGTGTGGTGGCCCGCTACGCCGACCGGGTCAACATCATGTACGCGGGCAAAATAATTGAGCGGGGTTCAGCCAGGGACATTTACAGCAACCCCCGGCACCCTTATACGGTGGGTCTGTTGAATTCAGTGCCCAGGTTGGACCTTCCCCGGCGAGCTAAGTTGGACCCGATTGAGGGCCAACCTCCTGACTTGGTAAACCTGCCTCCGGGGTGTTCCTTCCGGTCCCGCTGCCGTTGGGCAATCGACAAATGCGCCACCGATGCCCCTCCGTTGGAGCCGATCAGCGAAGGACACTTGTCCGCTTGTTGGAGGGCAGACGTTCTTGGAGCCCAGGCCTTGGAGTTGGTTTTGCAAGGGTCAACCACCGCCAACGGTGGCTCCCAAGCGCCGGAACCGGGGGCAGTGGCCAGCCCGGAAAGCCAAATCGCAGAGGATGATGAGTCATGACTACCACGCCGATGACGGAGTCTCAAGGAAATGTCCAGGGACGGGATGATGGCGTTCTCGTAGAAGTCAAGAACCTGAAGATGCACTTCCCGGTAACCGCGGGTATCGTCTTTCAGCGGGCGGTGGCCCACATTAAAGCCGTAGACGACATCAGCTTCTCTGTCCGCAAGGGCGAGACCCTCGGGCTGGTGGGCGAAAGCGGATGCGGCAAGACCACCACGGGTCGCTGCATTTTGCAGTTGTACAAGCCCACCGAGGGCGAGATTTACTTTGAAGGACAAGAACTTAACCGCATGAACACCCGGCAGATGCGGGGCATGCGGCGGCAGATGCAAGTAATTTTCCAGGACCCCTACAGCTCGTTGAACCCCAGAATGACCGCCGGAAATATCATCGGCGAGCCCCTAGTGGTACATGGGCTGGTCAAGAGCAAGGAAGAGTACCGGGACCGGGTGGGCGAGTTGTTGCAAAACGTCGGGCTCAACCCGTATATGGCCGACCGCTTTCCCCACGAGTTCAGCGGCGGACAGCGGCAACGCATCGGAGTTGCCCGGGCCCTGTCGGTAGACCCCCAGTTCATCGTGTGCGATGAGCCGGTTTCCGCCTTGGACGTATCCATTCAGGCCCAGATTATCAACCTGCTGGAAGACCTGCAGGAACGGTTTGGCCTGACCTACCTGTTCATCGCCCACGACCTGTCGGTGGTGCGTCACATCAGCGACCGGGTGGCGGTAATGTACCTGGGTAAAATCGTGGAGATCGCCGATAGGACCGAAATTTATCGCAACCCGCTGCACCCCTACACCCGGGCCCTGCTGTCGGCGGTGCCCATACCGGACCCGGTTATCGACGCCCAGCGGGAGCGCATCATTCTCACCGGCGAGGTGCCCAGCCCATTGAATCCTCCCAGCGGGTGCGTTTTCCATCCCCGGTGCCCCGTGGCGATAGACCAGTGCTCCGAGGTGTATCCGGAGCTTAGAGAGGTGGAGCCGGACCACTGGGCGGCCTGCATTCGGGCGGACGGGTACGGCAGCTACTAGGCCGCTTCTGCACTCGACTTAGTTGGAGGCTGTCGCTAAGGGGCAGCCTCTTCCCTTTTGGCCTGGACCGCTGTCCCAGTGTTTTGGGCTGCATGGGGTGTTTTCCCAAATATTGGGAGGAAGCACGCCCTCCTGGTTGGCGAAACGGTCCATTACCTCCCCCGGGCCTTTCGATAGTCTTCGTTTGGGTATAACCCCGCTCACCCTGAGCTTGTCGAAGGGCCGCTTCGTGGTCTGGCAGGCCACCCTGAGCGGACTTCCTTGGACAAGCAAAAGCCCCCTGTAGTTTGCCCGGGACCTTGCGATTGTCACCCTTCCACCCCGGTTAGGCAGATTTTGCCGGCATGACGGTGGCGGTAGGGCCTGCTCCTTGGGCTAACCTGCCTTTACCTGAGTAATCGAAAGACCCTGGGTACCTCGCCCAAGGTCTTTCAGTCGTCACCTTCCGCCTTCGCGCAGTGCAGACTCTTAGCGGAGCGAAGGATGTAAATTATCCGGTCAGCACAGGCTTCCCACCCCTGGATTCCGGCCTCCGCCGGAATCCAGGGGTGGGTGGCGGCCTGCTCGTTGGGGCGGGTCGGTCTCTACCAGGAGAATTGAAAGGCCCTTAATGTGACGCGGGTTGGGTAGCTCCGTTGGGGTGGCCCTACGGTGTGGTATGGTGGCGGGCAAGGTACTTGACCGCTTCACGGCGCCCATTCCTGGCACGTTGCCAGCAGGTCCCTGAGCGCAACCAACTCGTCAGGCGTAACCGTCAGTTGCCAGTGGGACTTGATTTTAGCCCAGTCCGTGGCGTATTGGCACCAATAGGCCCCATCGGGCGGCTTCCAAGCCTCGGGCCCTTTGCTGCCCTTGGACCGGTTGGCGCCTGCGGTCACGGCGATGAGGTGGGACGGTTCTTGTAGGTAGTTGGCGTATTCCCTTTTGCGTTCCCGAGTCCAGGAATGTGCTCCAGAGCGGTGGGCGTTGGCCAGGGGGACCATGTGGTCCACGTCCAGCTTCTTGGGGTCGGCTACGGATGCGCCGGTGAATGGGGCTACCCATTGCCCGGAAGCAACTCGGCATTGCTCACTGTCGATGAAGGCTACGGCTTCGATGGACTCTTCGATGAGGACCTCTTGGCGCGCATTCTGGCAGTCGCCATCGTCGTCTACCCAGTGTCTCCAGTCCTTTCTGTTGTAGTCGGGCATAGTCTCGGCGATTGGGGCAACGACCAGTCCGCTCAGGATGGTTTCAGTGGTATCGACAGTGGACGGAGGGGGCGTGTCGAGGAAAGCGGCCCTGGTTGGTCTTGCGGCTGGAGTGTTGGGACTCCCAATGGATATATCATCCACGTTGGGAACGTAAGAACAACCAAAGATCCCCAGGACAACAAAGATGAAGATGGGTACGAGGGGCGTCCGGGCTAATCTTGCTCTCAAAGGCATCCAGCAACCTTTAGCCGGGGCTGTTTATAAACGGGGTAGATAGGGTGGTGCCGAAGGTCGGATTCGAACCGACACGGGGTTGCCCCCACCGGTTTTTGAGACCGGCGCGTCTACCATTCCGCCACTTCGGCGCATTTCTATTCTATACCGGGGCCTGGGAAATTCCTACCCTTCTCGCCGTGGCAATGCCAGGGTCGGAGACCTTCCGGCCTGGGTATTGCCATCGGACCCCGGCCCCAGGGCATTGGCATATAGGAACGACGGGGGTCCTGGGGTGAGAACGCGGTTGGCCTGACCCCGGCCCGCTTCCGTTTGACAATATGGTAAGACATAAGGAATGATTAAGGGTGCTTCGGGGAATCCGGGCCAGGTCCTATCGCGAGGGAGTCAACTTGTCTCGCCTACGTCTAATCAGAATAGGTCTCCTAGTTATCTCAGTCAGTTCTTTGTTCCTCGGGTTGGCTGGCGCAGTGATGCCCCAGTCCAAAACGCCGGAGGTATTGGTTGTAGACGTGGACGGAATGATTAACTCGGTGAAAGTGCGGCTAATCTCCCGCACTTTGGAGCAGGCGGGTGAACGAGGGGCCACCCTGGTGGTCATCCGGTTGAACACCCCGGGCGGCTTGCTAAGCTCAACACGGGAAATAGTTGAGCATTTGCTAGCCGCCGAAGTGCCGGTGGCCGTCTATGTTTACCCCCAGGGGGCCCGGGCAGGTTCTGCCGGGGCCTTCATCACAGCGGCGGCAAATATCGCCGTAATGTCGCCTGGAACCAACATTGGGGCGGCCACCCCCGTGTCCTTGGGGGGTAATGAAGAAAATGAGACCCTCATGAATAAAGTCACCAACGACGCCGCAGCCTTTATGCGCAGCATCGCCCAGCAGCGTGGACGTAATGCCGACAAATTAGAAGAAACGGTACTAGAGGCGGCCTCGTTCACCGCCCAGGAGGCCAAGGACTTCAACATAATCGACTTGATAGCCCTGGACCTGGACGAATTGCTGGAAGAACTTAACGGCCGGGAGGTGCGGACCGCCTCCACTTCCGTAATCCTGGAGACCGAGGCGTTGCAGCAACGCCAGGTCGAAAAGAGTGTGTTGGAACAATTCCTGGAGCTAATTTCCGACCCCAACATAGCCTTTTTGCTGATGACGATAGGGGGTATAGGAATCCTGATAGAGTTCCTCAGTCCTGGGCTGATTGTCCCTGGCGTGGTGGGGGTACTGTCCTTGCTGCTGGCCTTCCTGGCGTTTGGCAATCTGCCGGTGAATTGGGCTGGGGTAGCATTTATCGCCCTGGCTGTGATTCTGGCAGCGCTGGAAATCATGGTCAGCGGGTTTGGCGTACTCGGAGTCGGGGCGATAATCAGCCTCGTTATCGGTGGATTCCTGCTATTTGCCCAGTTTGGCGTCCCGTCGCCCACCATGCCCGAAGTATCGGTAAATCGCTGGTTGTTGGTAGGGGTGGCCGGGACTTCTGGTCTGGTCTTACTCTATCTGCTGCGGGTCGTTCTGGCGTCCCGCCGGGCCGTTCCCGAAGTGTCCCACGTCTCCTACATTGTGGGTTCGGAAGGGGTGGTGACGCGCCGGTTGAATCCCCGAGGGCAGATTAGCATCGGGGGCGAAACCTGGACAGCAGTGGTGGAAGGTGATACCGTGATTGATGAGGGAGAATGGGTCAGGGTGACTCATGTAAATGGTTTAATTGTGACGGTAACTGGTCAAAATAGCTCACCAGACTAACAGTATTCGACGGTCTTATTGGAGGACGCATGGCAGCCGGGTTAATAGTTGTTCAGCAATACCAGCGTATGGTAGTGCAGCGGTTGGGCACTTTCATTGGGACCCGCCGGTCGGGTCTGCACTTACTGATTCCTGTCCTATACAACGGCACCAAGGTTGATTTGAGGGAACGGGTCACCCGAGTTCCAACGCAAAAGTACATCACTTCGGACAACGTGGTGGTGGATATGGATTTTGTCATCTACTACCGGGTGATGGAAGATATGGCCGAGAGAGCGGTCCTAGAGGTGCAGAACTTTGAACAGGCGGTAATCAACCTGGCCTTCGCCACCCTGCGCTCCGTTATCGGGGCCCTCGAACTGTCCGTCGCCCTGTCCGACCGGGAGCGGATTAGGGACGAAGTGCAGGTACGAATGGACGAGGTCACTTCTCGCTGGGGCGTGAAAGTCTCCCAAGTGGAAATCAACGAGATAGATCCGCCGGACGGAGTCAAGCATGCCATGGAGCGTCAGAAGTCTGCTGACGCCATCAAGACCGCCGAAATTACGGAATCGGAAGGGCAGCGGCAGGCCCAGATTAACCGGGCCGAGGGTGAGAAGCAAGCGTCTATTCTCCAGGCGGAGGGAAAACGCCAGTCGGAGATTCTGGAGGCTGAGGGAGACCAGCAGGCCACAATCTTGAGGGCCCAGGGATTCAGCAACGCCCTGGAGCGGATTTACCAGGTCGCCAATACTGTGGACGCCAAGACGATGAGCCTGCAGTACTTTGAAACCCTCAAATCTTTGGGATCAAGCCCATCGACGAAGTTCATTTTCCCAATGGAGTTTACGTCAATGCTGTCGCCCTTCCTGGGCATGGGCTCCACGAATCAGCAGCCGACTAACGGCGGAGGGACCGCAGCCGACTAGCAGGCCCAAGCAATCACCCTCCGTCTCCGAATGAATAGGGGCCGGATCCCTCGTTGGGTCTACAACGACGGGGCCCGACCCTTTATCTTTCGAAACGAGTAGCCAAACCGTGGGTTGTCGACTCCTCCAAGGTAGTCGACAGTCCCGCCGAGGCAATTCTACCTACAGGGTAGAGTCGGGGACTACCTCAGCAGCTTGGGCAAGGCCAACTGCCCCTCCCGGGGAGACCCGAGGACGTCGGTAGCATTTTGGAAGTGCAGGAGAGCGGTGTAGGCGTTCAGGAGAGCGTCACAGGCGCCACGGTCGATTTTCACCAGGTAAGGATCCAGCCCTCGAACAATGGAAGGCAACTTTTCCCGCATGAAGTCCAGGCTGCGACTGCTGTTCTTGGGAGGGACATTGTCTCCGAAGAGAATCACCTTGCTGGCGTGGGGGTATACCTCAATGACCCTAAACCCATTAACTTTCAGACGCGCGTAAAGGTTGATGCCGCGGTAAATTAACTGGCGGATAATGGAGCCCTTGTTGGTGAAAAAGCAACTGATGCCAATGCGGGATAGCTCTAGCTCCAGTTGCCGGCCCTTCCGCTGGGGAGAGGCAAACTGGCAATCACAGGAGGTTTCCAGGCAGCAGAGTCCGTCGGGAAGGCTCAGGGGGGCCCCGATGGCTATCAGGGAGGGTTGGTATTCCTCCGCCAACTGCAACAAGTCGTCATCGGTGCGGAAGTTGCTGATATTGTTCACCAGCGAGTCCTCTTTTACGACGGCCCAGGTGCTGGGAAGTTTGTCAGAACTTCTGAGGTCAATGCCGAGCATGTCCATATAACTACTCCGACGCAGGTTGCCAAGGCCGAAATGGTAGGCGGGGGAGCAAAAAGAAGGACAGCCAACGGAATGTTAGCCGCCCATTGGATCAAGCGCGTGGACCGGCATAACCGGCCCAGTCGAGAGGGGACTCCATGGATTCCAGCAGGTCGATAGCTGCGGAATAGGGCTCCGCTTCCCCACTGGCTATTCTTTTGGTAGTTTCAATTAGCCCGGGGTGACTCTCCACAGCGTTCTTTAACCGGCGACTCAATTCCTCTTGCACGGCCTCTAAAAACTCCCCTCGCCGCCGTGATTCACGCCGCGCTTCCAGGTTGGCGGAATCGGTGAGATACCTGCGGTGTTCCTGAATCTTTCCCCAAAGCTCTTCGATGCCGTCGCCGGTGTGGGCGCTGGTCAAAACAACCGGCAATTCCCACTGAGACGCCACCGCCGCGGTGTGGAGCATAGACCTGATGGCGACGGCCATCTGGCTGGCTCCTTCCCGGTCGGCCTTGTTTACCACAAAGACATCGGCGATTTCCATTACGCCGGCTTTGAGGGTCTGTATGGCGTCTCCGGACTCCGGAATCAAAATCACCAGGACTGTGTCTGCTACCCCCATGATGCCCAACTCGGTCTGCCCCACTCCCACGGTTTCTACTACCACCACGTCCTTGCTGCTGGCATCCAGCAGACGCGCCATGCTTTTTACGATTCTGGGCAAGCCACCAGTTTGTCCCCTGGTAGCCACACTACGAATAAATACCCCGGAGTCCAGATAATGACGCTGCATTCGTATCCGGTCTCCCAGGAGAGCCCCGCCGCTGAAGGGACTGGTCGGATCTACCGCCAAGATTCCCACTGACAACCCCAAGCTTCGCATCAACTGGGTCAGTCTGTCCACGATAGTACTCTTACCTGCACCGGGCGGGCCGGTTATTCCGATGGTGTAGGCCCTTCCGGTCAGGTGGTCCACCTCACGCATCACCCCGGCGGCTTCGGGGTCTCCCCGCTCCAACATGGAAAGGGTCCTGGAAAGGATGCGCTGGTCCCCTGCCAATAGGCGTTGTACAGTGTCTGACAAGGGGCAGAAACTCCATCCCAGCAGCGTGTCAGTGAGAGGCGAAGGTTCCCTTGGACTCTAGCATTGGAACCCCAGGCAGTCAAGGGCAGAATAACCAAAAATGACGGTCTTTTGAGCGCCATTACGGGCCGGTCAGGTGAGAGATTGGAAGTCCACAGACCGCACCAAACCGATACCGACAAACGGTGTTGCCCATCGGTAGAATTGAAGGGAGTAAAGGCCAGCACAGGTAAAGCCCTGGAGACGGTCAGGAAAAACGCCGGAGGTGCGGAAACGCCTTATATTCAGCCCTTTGCCGCTAAGATGGTATACCAGGTTCCTGCAATCCCAGCCAAACGCAGGGAAGGAGAACCTCGTCCTCTCTAACCTTGTTACGGTGGGCCGACCAACAGTGGGCAGGGTTCAGCGCCGAAATCGTCATCTACGGCTTCGGCAGTCCCAGCTTCATTGTCATGGCTGCGTAGACAAACGCCATGAAGGCCAGGGAGTAATGGGGCCCGCGAGGAGCTCCCTAGTGGTGGAACCCGGTCTCGAACCCCCTGGCGTCGGAAGTGATGAGCAGGTCGGGACGGTTGCCCCAACGCTTGAGGAAACGCCCAAAATTCTTGCGGCTCAACTCGTCCCGCTGGTTGTCGTCCAACTCCGTCCACTGCCTGTGCTCGTGTCGCACCAGCGGCAGGCTGATGTCGGTGAATACCCGGTAACCCTTGTCCTTGAATTGGAAGCTGTAGTCGATGTCCAGGTTTCGGTAGAAGCGGAAATTCTCCCGCATCAAGCCCACGTCCAACAGGGCGTCCCGCCGGAAGGCCATGCAGTAGGCCTGCATCGCATCGGCGTCGCCGTGCTCCACCTCTTCATGGAAGTGCTGCATATCGTCAGTGGTCAGCCCGTAGGGACCAAAGATGCCCACCGACTCGTCCGCCAACCGCTCAGTAACGGGTCCCAAAAGGTCTCCAACTATTTCGGCGGAGGCATCCATGATGATGATATTCCTGCCAAGGCACTGTTTCAGGCCGATGTTTTTCCCAGCGGCATCGCCAATAACGTGGTCGCAGTGGACAATCCGAACATTGGCGCGGGTGGACTTGAACTCTTCCAGCCATTCCGCAGTGCCATCGGTTGAGCCGTTGTCCACGACGATTATTTCTGTCGAATAGCCCTCAGAATGGGCGTACATGCTAGTTACGCACCGCTGCACGTCTTCCACGTAGTTGTAGGCGTTCAGGATGAATGTGAAGTCGTACTTGGGCGGCTGGTCCAGCAGGCTTTCCACTTCCCGAGAGGCCGAAATAGCCTGCCAAAGTTCCTGTCGCTGTTCAATGGCGGTCTTGGGCCGGACCAAGGTCAACTCCGGTGTGTCCTGGACCAGGTACCCGCTGGAGGCAAGCTCGCTGCGCAGCGTGTCGGATGTGGCATAGTCCATGTGCCGCCGCAGGTTGGCCCGCTGGTCCAAGGTTGACATAATTGGCTGAGGAATTTGGTATTGGTCCGGCACTTGGTTCAAGTCCAGGCCGAACACTCGGTCAAAGTCCAGAATCAGGTCCAGCTTGGCCTGGTCGGGAAGGTTGCTGCGCACCATCTCCCAGGTAACCGCCAAAGCGCCGGGTAGATCCAGGTCATCGTTTAGCTCGGTCCAGAACTTCTGGCGCCACTCTTCAGTCTCGGCGGGTAGCTGGGCCAGCGGCGGAGAGTTCTTCCACTGCCAAATTCTCTGCCGCAAGTTGGTCAGGGCCTTTTCGCTGGCTTTCAGCGAGGTGAAGGTGAAATTCATCCGGCGACGGTATTTAACCGTCATGCAGAGATAGCGGAAGGAGAGACAGTTGAACCCCCGGGAGTCCAGGTCGTCCAAAAGGAATACGTTGCCGGAGGACTTGGCCATCTTGGCGCCATCGGCCAATAGGTGCTGGCCGTGGACCCAGTAGTTGACATGGCGGTGGCCGAAGGTGCCCTCGCTCTGGGCGATTTCATCCTCGTGGTGAGGGAAAACGTTGTCGATGCCGCCGGTGTGGATGTCGAAGGCTTCTCCCAAATACTTGGACGCCATTGCCGAGCACTCTATATGCCACCCCGGGAACCCCTCTCCCCAGGGGCTGTCCCACTTGACGTCCCGTCCCGGTTCCGCGGCCTTCCAAAGAGTAAAGTCGCGCGGGTCTCGTTTCAGCGGGTCGGCCTCAGCGCGGACTCCCTCCAATAGGTCGCCTCCTACGTTGCGGGAAAGTTTGCCATACTCCTGGAACCGGGGAACGTCGAAGTAGATGTTTCCGCCGGCCTCGTAGGCGTAACCGTTCTCCAGGAGCTTTCCCACCATGGAGAGCATCTCCGGAATGTGTTGGGTGGCCCAGGGAAACACATGGGCGTCCTGAATATTGATGCGGGCTTCATCCTGGTGGAAGCTGTCGGCGTAGTACTGGGCGATTTCCTGCGTGGTGCGGCCCTCGGCTAGGGCCGCCAAGATCATCTTGTCGCCGCCGGCCTCAACCAATTCTTGGCGCATGTGTCCCACGTCGGTGATATTCTTTACGTGATAGACTTCAAGCCCCTGAATCTCCAATACGCGCCGGATCCAGTCGGCCATGAGATAAGTGCGCAAATTGCCGATGTGGGCGTAGCGGTAAACCGTGGGCCCGCAGGTGTACATGCGTATTTTGCCTGGCTCAATGGGCTGAATCTCCTCAACCCTCTTGGTCAGCGTATTAAAAATGCTCAGCAAGCTGCCCCCCTCTATGGCAGAACACTAAAACCGTCTGTCGATTCCCTGGCGTTGCCACGGTTATTGCTGGAATTCAGCATGTAGCCCCTTAAAAAAGGGCACAATATAGCACTCTTGAGTGTACCAAAAGTTTAACACGCATGGCTCCGGATTGCATCAGCCTTTGTTAGGTTGCCAGGGGCTAAAGGGTCGCTGGCTTTCCGAAAATCAACAAACCCGGCCCCCAATGTCCAAAGGGGCCCGGACAAACTTCAGTCCACCCCCCCACTGGCGGCGGCCCTGCATTCTTCTACCGGCACGACTTCCCGGGATGAAAGGGATTACCCGCCAGCGTCTGCCACGGCCCTGGCTGCCTTGAGGGCGGCAATTTCGCTGTCGGAAAAGCCCGATTGCCGGAGAATGTCGTCGGTGTCGGCCCCCATTACAGAAGTGGGCTTGCCTATTCGCATGGGGGTAGCCGATAGGCTGGCAGTGTTGCCGATGTGGTCAACCAGGCCCCATCCGGGGTGTTCCCTGGTGACCATCAAGCCAGCTTTCCGGACGTAGGGGTCATCTCGAAATTCCGCCGGTCCCAGGTTGCGGGTGACTCCGATGCCCACCGCTCCCAGGGAGTCGATCCAATGGGCGCAGGACTTGTCGCCAATTATCTGGGCCAGGGCCTGCGCTGGCCCACCGTCCTGGTCATTTTCGCCGCTCCTTTCCTCTTCAAACTCAAAACCGGCTAGGGAGGAGAACTCAGTCAATCGGGTCAAGCGACCCCAGGCTTCCTGGTTAGGACAGTGCAAGTACAGCCAACCGTCCGAGGCCCGGAACAGGCGTGAGAGGGCCGAGTAGCCGCGAACTGACAAACCCTCGGGCTCATGGCGTTGGAAGCCAGGATAGTCCAGGAAGTAGGGTGATTGGAGCAACCCGGCAGTCAGCGCCAGGCCGCTATCCACCGATTGACCTTGGCCAGTGCGGTTCCTTTCGTGCAACGCGAGGGCCACCGCGTAGGCCCCCATCATGCCTGTGCCGTAGTCGTTGGCCGCATAGGACAGCAACATCGGCGCGCCGTCACGCCCGCCCCGGCGCACCTGCAAGCCGCTGGTGGCCTGCGCCAACTGCTCCCAGCCGGCCCGCTCGCTCCAGGGGCCGTCGTAACCGAAGGCGTTGAGGGAGGCGTAGATAATGTTGGGATTGCGCTTGATAACGTCCTCGTAACTCAGTCCCAGCCGGGCCATGCTGCCCTTACGGTTGTTCTGCACGATAACGTCAGCGGAGTCGATGAGCCGCCAGACCACCGCCTGTCCCTCTTCTGTCTTGAGGTTCACGGATATGCTGCGCTTACCCCGGTTGACATCCATGTACCCCACCGGATCCAAAGGGCGAGTGGGGTCGTCGACCTTTATGACATCAGCGCCATACTCAGCCAACGTCCTGCCGCAGGTGGGCCCGGCCAGAATCAGGCAGAAGTCCAAAACCCGCACGCCCTGGAGGACGCTCAGGGTATCGGCGGAGCTCTGGGCCGGGACTGCCGGGGCCTTCATAGTCGTGCGTTCCAACTCGCTTAGTACCTGCTCCGTATGCTCGCCCAACAGGGGGGCGCGGCCCTGCACCGCCCCGGGGGTGCCCCGCAACCGCACCTGAACACCGGGCTGTTTCATCGGACCGAAGTTGGCGTCCTCTACCTGGACCACCATCTTGGCATCAAGAGCGTGTTCGTGTTCCAGCCACTCTTCCACGGTCTTGCAAACGGTGCAAGCGCCGCCCTGGGCGTTGATGGCGTCCTCCCACTCCTTGGCAGTCCGTTCCCGGAACATGGTCTCAAAACGTTTACGCCAAGAGTCCAGTGTTGGTTGGTCCACGTTGCCGCCGAAGAGAGACGTAGCCTCTTCAATCCATTCGGGGCGGCCCGCCGCCGTTAGTGTTTGCCTGGCGAAGCGTTCGAACATGCCGTGGTGTTGCACCCACCTTCCGTCGGCGCACTGGTACTGGTGGGACATAACGTGCCGGGGGAATAGGAACGCGTCCCGGTATTCATAATCATGGAATTTGATGACGCGACTGCCCATAGCCGTGAACATGGCGCTATGCAGGGGCACCTCGATGCGCTGTCCGGCGTTGGTATTGTCCCGGAAGCAAAGGGCCAGCGCCACCGAACCGGCGGCTACAATGGCCGCGAAGGTGCTGGGCAGAGGGAGCGGCGTAAACAGGGGCTCGTCGCCGGGACTTGCGGGCTGGTGTACGCCGGTGGCTGCACCAATGACCGGGTCCCAACCGGGACTGTTGCGGTCCGGACTCCCTTCACCGTAACCGGGTAGGGAGCAGTAAATAAGCTTCGGGTTCAACTTTGAAAGTCGGTCATACCCGATGCCCAGACGGTCCGCCACCCCGGGTCTGAAGTTCTCGATAAGCACGTCGGCGTTCCTCGCCAGTTGTTGGGCATGTCGTTGCCCCTGTTCGCTCTTCAGGTCCAGGACCACTGAACGTTTGCCTCGATTCCAGGTGGCGAAGGCGGGGTGACTGCGGGCTGGGTCGCCACCCGGACGTTCTACTTTAATGACATCGGCTCCCTGGTCAGCCAGCAGCATCCCTAACAGGGGCCCCGGAATGTATTGGCCGAATTCCAGGACGCGTATGTCTCTCAGGGCTCCCTGGGCTGGGCCCCTGTCTCCCCGTACTTCTGCTTGTGTCATCGGTTAGCTCCTCCGGAAATATGGTGTGTTAGGCCGCAAGGCGAGGATTAGACTGGTGGAAACTCCTCTTGGGCCGCAGGCTCAACCCCCCTTCTGGCAACCAGGGACCTTTCCCGTCGCGAGGCTCCCGTCGAGTTTCCTGGCAGGGACTATTAGTCGGATGCGGCTTCAAGCAATATCTGGTTACCGGCGTGGACATTTCTAAAGAGCGAGGGGTCGCCCAACACCCGGCCAATCACCGCCACGGCTGGCGGGGGTGAGTCCGAAGAAAATTCAGAAGGCCCTCCCGGGCGGCCAATAGGCCAAGTCGCCGAGCTCAACAACGTCCTGGCTGTCCTCCACTGGGCATCCATGCGGATGTTTCCCGTGGTGATTTGGATACGGTGAGGCACCGGCTACCTTTCCTCTAGCGGCATCGGTATCACCACCCTTAGTTGTCTTCTGCCGCGTGCTGTTGGTTGGCGACAGGAGAAAACCGGTCCGGCAGGCAGTCGTTGATGGAGAGGGAAGTTACCCCTTGGGCAATCAGGTCGGCGGTAGCCTTACCCATGGCGGGGCTGAGCAATACCCCCTTCTTGCCGGCCCCGGTGGTCAGGTAGACGTTGTCCCAACCCGGGGCCCTCCCCACGATGGGCAACCAGTCTGGCGTTACCGGCCTGAGGCAAGCGGTCTGCAGGGCCAAGCGGGCGTCGGCCATCGCCGGCATCAGGTTGACGGCCCCTTTGGTTATCGACTCTCGGGCCGAATCGGTCAGGCTTTTATCGAAACCCTGCCATTCTTCGGTGGTGCCGCCCCAGACCAGCCCATCAGGTTTGGGATGTACCGAGCCGCCGCCCCCGGAGAAGTCGTGCTCAAGAGGTGGCCCGGACGTCTCAAAGCGGAGGGTCTGCCCCTTCAACGGGTCGACCGGGATCGATAAGTCCAGCCACTGCTCAGCTTCCCGCGACCACGGCCCCATCGCCAGCACCAATTGATCGCAGGCTATTTCGCCATCGCCGACAAATACGCCCACGACCCGGTTCCCCGATATACGCAACCCTCTGACCCATCCCGACCGCACGGTTGCGCCGCCTTTTTCCGCAGCGGCGGCCAGCGCCAGCGTGTACTTGTAGCTGTCCAGGGCCGCGTTGCCGTAGGCGGACAATCCCTGGAGTATGCCCGGGGCGATGCGCGGCTCCATTGCCAGCACCTCTTCCCGACTCAACCAGGTGGCGGAGAAGCCGTCGTCAGGGGCGGCGGAGAATAGCTGGTGGCTTTCCCGTAACTCCTCCAGTTCGGCGTCGTCGAAAGCCACTTTTACCAGGGAGACTACTCTTCCCTCATAATCAATGCCGGTGAACTCATGGAGTTCGTCCCAAAGTAGGAGGTGCATCCGGTAGGACTCGATAGCCAGGGGCCCCAACAACCCCGGGATGTTGTTTCCTTCCAGGGGGTTGAGACCGCCGGAGGAGAACCCGGAGGCCTGGCTTGCCAGCCCTTCACCTTCAATGACCGTAGCTTTGATGCCGGCAATAGAGAGATGATAAGCTACCGAGCAGCCCGCTGCTCCCCCGCCGACAATGACCACATCGCTGGCCTTGGCCATACTGACCCCCTTGCTATTGCGCCGCTGTTGGCGTCCCTTTCCCCAGTGTGGCGACCAACAATGGTTGGGTATAAAATAATCCTAAAGTTTCAGGAGGTGCCGAGGTACCCATGCCCATCTACGAATACTATTGTCCCAACTGCGACGCCGAATTTGAGGCCCTGCGCCCCGCTTCTAGGGCCGATGAAGACGTTCCCTGCAAGACCTGCGGGACTCTGGGGCAACGGCAGTTGTCCACCTTTTCTTTCAAGTCCAACACCTTTTCGATGCCCCGGTTGAAGCCGGCAACCAAGCCTTTTCGGGGCCGTGACCAACAAACTTCAACGACCTCCCCCGGTGAAACGCCCGAGTCCTAGCCACGAACCATGCTCCCGGGCCCGGGAGGGCTCGAGCCTACAAAGGGGGCTAACACGCTAAGCCCGAAAATGGCCTGCGCCTTGCTCCTACCCACCTGCCCTAGCTCGGGCTTCGTTGCAGGCGATGCAGGTGCAATTGGCCCGAAGAAACTGGTAGGTGTAGATGCCGGTATAGTGGGTGTCGCTCCATAGAAACTGGACGGCGTAATTGCCTACTGGAAGGTGGTCCACCGCCCGCACATCCTGGGGAACATTGTCCGGGTTGAGCCTCGGCCTACCCGTCATCTCTTCGACGCAACTGGCGCACTGACAACGCAAACGCAGCATCCGGTGGGGGTACGGACTGCGGTGCCCGTCGTCCCACAGAATAATGATTGCGTTGCCGGAAATATCAACCTCGCTGGGGAATACTGGCTCTTCCATAATTTCCTAGCAGCGTCTTCAGGATGCCCTTGGGTTGGTCGTCAATGATGGAGAGGATGCTGGTTCTCTACCCGCTAAGAACCCGGCGGGGCCTGTACCTCGGCGAGCCGGGCCGGTCGAGGCATTTCGTCCGGGTCTGTGGGCACCTCGATGATGCTGGGCCCGTCCACCTGCAGGGCCTGCTCAAAGACCTCTGCAATGTCCTGGGGACGGTCAATGTAGAACCCGGCGCCCCCGAATAGCTCGGCGTACTTGTCGAACCGGGGGTTAACCGTATCGGCGCCGACATACCTTTCGTTGAACGCATACCGCTGGTAAGCCTTTTCCGATCCCCAGCAGTTGTTGTTCATCACCACCGTGACCACCTTCAGCCCGTAGCGCACCGCCGTCTCGAACTCTTGGGCGTTGAAGAGAAAGCCGCCGTCGCCGTTGAAATTGACTACCGGACGGTCGGGAGCGGCGAACTTGGCTCCCAGGGAGGCGGGGAAACTGAACCCCAGCCCGCCCAGGTCCAGAGAAGTTATCAGGCTGCGCGGTTGGTAGTAGAGCAGCCGGTCTTGGCCGAAGTTGGGGGCCAGCCCCGCGTCCAGACCGATGATGGCGTCCCGAGGAATTACCTTGCGTAGCTCGGCGTATACCCTCTGGGGCTTGATGGGGTCGGAGTCATCCCGTCCCTCGGCATCCAAGCGCTCCTTTCGGCGGGAGAACCAGTCGCTAATTTCGGCGATCCACTGGGGATTGGGCCTCGGCTCCACCTCTCTGACCCTCTCCAGCAAATCTTCCAACACCCCCCTGGCGTCGCCTTCGATGCCCACCTCGACCGGGTAGTTGCGGCCAATTTCCTGGGGGTCAATCTCAATCTGGACGATGCGGGCGTCGGCGGGAACAAATCGGTTGTCGAAGAAGGCGGTAGACTGGCCCAACCGGGTGCCGGCGGCCAGGATGACGTCCGCCTGCCGGATGGCCTCGATCCCTTCTTCGGAACCCAGGCGGCCCAGGTGCCCCAGGAAGTAGGGATGGTCGTTGGGCACAGCGTCGGCGCGACCGTAGGAAGTGACGATGGCTGCCCCCAGGGCGTCGGCCAACTCCGTCACCTGTTGGGAAGCCTCGCTCCAGTTGATGCCGCCACCAGCCACGATTACCGGCCGTTGTGCCGACAACAGCGTTCTAGTGGCCTTGTCGATAAGGTTGCGGTCGCCCCGAGCCCGGGTCTGTCCGGTGCGGTAGCTGTCCGGCGGCAGCAGGTCCAGGTCCACCTCGCTGCCGGGAAGCAAGTCCCGGGGAATGTCCAGCAGCACCGGCCCCATCTTGCCCGAGGTGGCTACGCGGAAGGCTTGGCGCAAGGCATCGGGCAGCCGTTCTATCTTGTTGATGGGGAAGGCCGCCTTGGTGATGGAACGGAAGAGGGACACCTGGTCGAATTCCTGGGTGGAGTCCCGGTACTGGTGGTCCCGGGAAGCCGAAGGAGCCAAAACTATAACCGGCGAGTGGGAAACGTAGGCCGAGGCTATTCCGTAGGTCAGGTTCAACACCCCTGGGCCATTCGTTACCAGGCATACCGAGGGCGCCCCGGAAACCCGGCTGAACCCGTCGGCCATCAACGCGCCTCCCTGCTCGTGCCGGACACCGACAAACTCGATGTCGTCCCGGTCGTACAGAGGGTCCAGGATGTCCAGGAATGAAGAGCCAACGATTCCAAATATTTTTGTTACCCCTTCCTGGCGTAGAATTTCGATTACGGCCTCACCAGCCTTCATCCTCTGGGCCACTGTGACCACCTCCGTTATTGCGCTTGCTCCACCTGATTGAAGGGAGACCCGGCTGGCTGCATCGGACATTACAGCCCCCGCAACCAGACGCTAGCAGTTTACCATAAAGGCACATACCGGAAAATTGGAAGTTATCGTAGCGGCAAGGACGGGCCCCAATTCAACATGTCCGTACTGATGGGCCGGTTCGCCAGGTATGGACCCGGCGAAGTTGCAGAACCGGGCTGGTTCGGCCCTTCTCCGGAATGACGATGGCTCGGACCAAATGCGATTGCCCTGCTCACAGCGGGTTCCGATGTAGATTAGGCGTGTCCCGTTGTTGACAGTGACCAGTCGAAGGACTAGATTCACGATGAATACGGTGCTTTGCATCAGGCATGAGGGGGTCGAAATGGCAGTCAAATTGGATAGAATCGATCACTGCCTCTTGAGGGTCAGGGACGTGGAACGCTCCAAGCGGTTCTACATCGACGTGCTGGGGTTCCAACTGATGGAGGAGGACCCGGACCACGGCGGCGTGTTTATGAGCCTGCCCGGTGATGGCCATACTATCGACCTCTCCCAGGTGGAGGAGCCGGGGAAGCTCCCGGAGCCCGCAACCCTGGGCCGAGACCAGGTGGGGCTGGTCCACATCGCCTTTCGGGTTGCCAGTTACCAGGCCTTGAAAGAGGCTTACGACACGCTGCGGGCCAATGGCGTCCACGTAGAGAGGATGATGGACCACGTTAGCCAACGCAGCCTCTACTTTACCGACCCGGATGGCAATGGCCTGGAAATATACTTCGAGTACCCCACGGCCCGCGAGCTCTTTTTACAGGGCAGGGGTGATGAGGACTTGGCCTTCTCCTTTGACGATCCGTTGCCCGAATGGGCCGGAGTGCAGGACTAGGGCGCGGCCAAGAGTCTCCGGTCGGGTACGTAGTCCGCGAAAGGGGTCTCTGGCTGTCCTTGACAACCCCAGTCGGGCTACTATAATGGTGTAAAATCAATAATTGGTCTGACCAATTGTAGTGATACAGACACAGATTCAACAGGTTAAACGGCGTCGGCTCCACGAGGATATCATCCATCAGCTTCACTCCCTCATCCGTCAGGGAGTCCTGAAGCACGGAGACCGCCTCCCCCCGGAAAGAGACCTGGCCGAGCAGTTCAAGGTCAGCCGCAGCTCTGTGCGCGAGGCCATCCGCTCCCTGGAGTTACAGGGCTTGGTGGTGAGCAAGCGAGGCTCCGGCACTTTCATCAATACTGACAACCTGGAATCGGTGTTGGCTTTGGTGGCAGCCTCTTTGGGCACCGGAGGAGATACCCTGCGGGACATTTTCGAAATGCGCCGCTTGCTCGAACCGCCCATCGCGGCATTGGCGGCCCAACGGGCCACCGAAGAAGAAATTCAGCGGATGCGGGATATTCTGGAAGAGCAGCAGGGGCAGGTCCAGCAGGGAGAGACCGGAGTTGAAGCCGATACCGCTTTTCATTTCGCCCTGGCCGCGGCCACCCACAACTCGGCGCTCTTGAAGGTGGTGAGCGCCGTGGAGGACATCCTCCAGATGTCGCGGGACCGTTCACTACAGGAACCAGGCCGTCCCCAACGTTCCCTGGAATCCCATCACGAAGTGCTTCAAATGGTGCTTACCCGCGATTTCCGCGGAGCCCAAGAGGCGATGGAGCACCACCTGACAACTGTTGAGCCGGCCACACCAGTTACCGCGGGTACCCAGGGACCGGTGGACGCGGAGCATCACCAGGCCCGCCACAGGAAGCGTAAGTCCTAGCCCAAGCCAAAAATTCTTAGGAGGAGGAACCAGTATGAGCACAGTAGCTGTGGAGGTGGTGTACCGGGGCATCTTTCAGAAGACTCTGGCCCGGAACATTGTCCGTTCCATAGTCTTTGCCGCCAGAAAGGAAGGCAAGATTGGCACTGCCTTTGGTCGCTACGGCGACTCTCCCGAGCGGAACGGCATTCCCGCGAAACAGTTCGCCATCGTTGCCGACTCGCAAGAGGAACTGGAGGAAAACCTGGCGGTCTATGAAGCCGATAACGTTGACGTGACCATAAATGTGGACGATACCCTATGCAAGGGCGTGGAGTCCTGGGCCTGGTACGGTTTGCAGCCAATTAACCAGTTGACCAAGCCCAACGGCACCCTCATCGTCACTTCGCGTCAGGACTCGGATTCCCTAATCCAGGATATCCACCAGAAGGAACAGCCGTACAACCTTTCCATCCTCCCGGCCACTCCCAGTTTCTCCGGTTTGTGGGTCTACAAGGATGATCACACCGATGTCCGGATACTGGGAACTCTGTGTAAGGTTTGTCCCCAGTTGGTTAGCCTGGACTCCATGATCGAGGCTCTTCAGGATCAAGGTACCGATGACCTGAAGATCACCTCAACCCAAAGGGCTTACGACCGCGCCACCACCCGTCCGGTGGAGCCCGGCGAGGGTAGCCAGGAGGAGCCTTTCAGCTTCACCCTCCCCGGTTGGCGGGAGATGGAAGAGGGACTGGTTATCAGGGGTGTTGAGCCGGGCGGCGGCTGGCGGGGCGAGACCGAAGGCTACCAGCCGGTGCGCAGCGCGGTGTTCAAGAAGTTCAGCACCCGCTCCATGCGCCCAGTTATCGACTTCGACACCTGCATCAAGTGTACTTTGTGCTGGCTCCAGTGCCCGGACACTTGCTTCGACGTCACTCCCGACGGCTTGTATGACGCCAACATGGAGGCCTGCTGCGGCTGCGGCGTTTGCGAAGCAGTTTGCCCCGTGCCCGACTGCGTGACCATGGTGAATGAAGCCGAATTCAACGACAACAATAGCCAGTGGGAGATGTGGCAGGAGGACAAGGACGGATACAAGCAGTGGATGACTTCCCTAATTGAACCGCAAAAGCAGGTGGAGCGTACTCACGGCTTCCACCATGTGGGCGGGTACTCTGAAGAGATTTCCAAGATGGGGGAGGAATAATGACGACGGCGCAAGCGGAGCTTTTCCAAGCGGAAAAAGAGGAGTTAATTAGCGGAAGTGAGGCTATTGCCATTGCCTGCGCCATGGCCGACGTCGACGTGATCACCGCTTATCCGATACGCCCCTACGACACCGTAATGCAGTACGTTTCCCGGCTCAAGGCCGACGGCGTGCTGGACTGCGATTTCATCGTGGCTGAAAGTGAGCACTCCCAGTTTGAGATTGTCAAACACGCCTCGGCGGTGGGAGCCAGGACCTTCTGCGGGTCCAGCGGCGTGGGCTGGTTCTACGCCTTTGAGGCCATTACGGTTACCGCCGGCTTGCGGTTGCCAGTGGTGGCTATGGTGGGCAACCGGGCCCTGGACGACCCTGGGGCCTTCGGTGTAGAGCATAACGACGCCTTGGCCGTGCGGGACCTGGGCTGGTTCCTCTATTGGGTCGCCACCGCCCAGGAAGCCCTGGACACGGCCCTGCTGGCTTGGCGGGTTGCGGAAGACCCTCGGGTGTTCCTGCCCTTTGCCGTTAGCTGCGACGGGTCATTCCTGACCCACTCTCAGGCCATAGTTAATGTTCCAACCATGCAGCAGGTCCAGCAGTTCCTGCCTGATTACGACCGGGGGCGGTTGCAACTGCACCCGGACAATCCCATCACCGTCGCCCCCCAGGTGAACGAGGACTGGCTGATGGAAATCCGGCGTCAGACCGATGATGCCATGCGCCGCTCGGTTGACGTCATCAAAGAGGCCTACGCCGAGTTCAAAACTATCTTCGGTCGAGGGGACGACAGCCCCTTCATAGAAGAATACATGACCGAGGACGCCGACGTTGTCCTGGTAGGCATGGGCACCCTGGCGATGCCGGTGCGTGTTGCCATCCGCCAGATGCAGGAACAGGGCAGGAAGGTAGGCTTTTTACGGGTCAAGTTCTTCCGGCCCTTCGCCACCGATGAGATACGAGAGGCGTTGAGCCGGTGCAAAGCGGTGGGAGTCATCGACCGGGACTACTCCTACGGCTCGCCCTCCTTCGGTGGAGTGCTTTTCAACGAGTTGCGGTCGACCCTGTACCCCCTGGAGACCAGGCCCCAGATGCTCAGCTTCGTCGCCGGACTGGGTGGTCGGGAAATCATGGTCCGGGACGTCAATGAAATAGTTGACATAGTCCAGAAGGCCATTGATACTGGCAAAATAGAGCAGGAAAACACCTGGATAGGAGTGAGGGAATAGTCTTATGACTACAGTGCAAGACCTCCCCCAAGTTAGAGGGGTCAAGAATATACCCATTCAGGAAGGCTTCACCTCGGGTCATCGCACCTGCCAGGGTTGTGAATCGGCCTTGGTAATGCGGCTGATGATCAAGGCGGCTGGCCCTCGCACCATCGTGGTTGGCAGCACCGGCTGCATGTATGTCGCCAACACCACCTACTACAGCACTCCCTGGGTAGTGCCTTGGATGCACACTCAGTTGGGCTCTTCCGGCTCCGCCGCCACCGGCACCGCCGCTGGGCTGGCCTCGCAGATGCGCAAGGGCAAGATGAAGAATGAACCCATCAACGTTATCGCCTTCTGCGGCGACGGCGGCGGCGTGGACATGGGCCTGTCCGCCATTTCCGCGGCGTTGCAGCATGATGAGTACAACCTGCTCATCTTGTGCTACGACAACGAGTCCTACGCCAACACCGACATTCAGGTGTCCGGCAGCTCGCCTTGGGGCGCTAACTCCACCTTCAGCCCTCCGGGCAAGGTGCACCGTATCATGAACAACCGCTGGAAGAAGAACACCGCCCCCATGCTGGCCGCGGGGCATCCTGGGGTCCGCTACGTAGCTACCGCCTGCGGTTCCTACGGCCTGGACTTCACCAACAAGATTCGCCGCGCCCTGACCATCGGCGGCCCCACCTTCATCCACAGCATTGACCCCTGCCCCAAGGGCTGGGACTACGACCCCAAGTATTCTCACGAGTTGGGAATGCTGGCCGTGGAGACCGGCATCTGGGTACAGTACGAAATAGTGAACGGGGAGCTAATCCTCAACGGCCCCACCAAGGCCATTGCCAACGGCATCCGGCGGCGCAAGCCGGTTAAGGAATACCTGCAGCGCCAGGGCCGCTTTGCCCACCTCACCGAGGAGGACATCGAGTTCTTCCAGTCAAAGATAGACGAGAGCTGGGAGAAGTGGTGGATTCCCGGGGTGGTCCCCTTCAGCCCTGAACAAGAGGGCTAGGCTCTTAGAATAACAGCGACTCCAGTATGGGGTGTCCCGGCGAAGGGACGCCCCTTTTTTCTGCCTGGGATACTCGGGGCTTTCCTTCCTCGCTGGAATGGGGCCTCACGGGACTGCAACCTCCGTACCGGGAGGGCGGAGGCTTGCCCCGATGGACGCTGCAATATGGCGCTGGATCATATACAGGGCCTTTCGATTCTCCAAGTAGCGGCAACTTCGTCCTGCCGGGCAGCCCCGCGCCCCTGGATTCCCGCCTTCGCGGGAATGACGGTGGGGGGTAGCGGCCCGCCCGTTGGGGCGAAGGCGTATTCGCCAGCCCTTCGACAAGCTCGGGATGACCGGAGAGCGCAGTAGCAACAATCGAAAGACCCCGGGGCAAAATCTCATAGACTTGCCACCAGCTTGAGTACGGGTTAGAGTAATCACTAATTTCCTTCAGCGAGACAAGGCAGGCTTCTGCAAGCTGCTGGGTCTCCATCTTCAGGAGGTGTTTATGCGTCTGGACCCTATAAATTTATATGACTATGAGGCGCGAGCCAAACAGGTCCTTCCCCATAACAACTGGGAATTCATCGAAGCCGGTTCCATGGACGAGAGGACTACCCGGCGCAACCGCACCGCTTTCGAGGACATAACCATTCGCCCGCGTTTCCTGCGCGACATAACCCAGCGTAAACTTTCGACCACCGTGTTGGGAGAGGAAATTAGCTTTCCGGTGATGATCGCCCCAGCCGGAGGCCACATGAACGCTCACCCGGAAGGCGAGTTGGCTACTGCACGAGGGGCGGGAATGTCCAACACCTTGATGATGTTGAGCACTTCTTCCAACTACAGCATGGAAGAGGTCTCGGAGGCCGCCAGTGGACCCCTGTGGTTCCAGTTGTACCACCGAGGTTACGACTTGACGGAGATGTTGGTCCACCGGGCCGAAGAAGCAGGATTCAAAGCCATAGTTCTTACTGTCGATACTCCGGCGCCCAGCCCCAAGGAGCGGGACATCCGTAACCGCTATCAGCGCGCCGGTGACCTGGGTAACTTCCGCGCCACGCCGGACCGGATGTCCGCAGTCAGCGGCACCGACGAATCCCCTGATTGGCAACCGATGCAGGTCCCGCCCCTCACCTGGCAGGAACTGGAATGGCTGCGGGGTCTAACCTCGCTACCGCTGGTGTTGAAGGGCATCAGGACTGCCGAAGACGCCCATGTAGCCGTGGAGAACGGGGTTGACGGCCTCATCGTCTCCAATCACGGTGGCCGTCAGTTGGACATGACCATGAGTTCCATTGAAATGTTGCCGGAGGTAGTGGAGGCGGCGGGAGGACGGGCCGAGATTTTCCTGGATTCCGGGGTGCGCCGGGGCAGCGACGTCCTGAAGGCCCTGGCTATGGGAGCCCGGGCGGTGGCCGTGGGCCGACCCCTCTACTGGGGCCTGGCCGTAGACGGCGCCAACGGCGTACACGGAATGCTGGAACTGATGCGGGAAGAGCTGGACCGAGTGATGGCCTACTGCGGTCAGACCAACGTGGAGGACCTGGAGTCCAACCTGATCAGCGTGCCGGTGGGCTGGGGTCCCGGCAAGATGTATCCCTGACGGCCTCTAGGAAATCCAGTGGATGAGGGCTCCCACCAGCGACCAAGCTGCTGTCCGGGTAGTCTCACCCCGTGCGCCACCGACAATTTAGGTCAGGCTGCGGCCCCTGCACTAGGACAGTGCAGGGGCCGCTTTTTGGTTGGCCCAAATCTCCATTGTGGCGCTAGCCAACCCCAGAAGCGCGCGGGATAATTACGGGTCAGTCATCCGAGGCTACCAGCGCCCGATTTTCCAGGATCCCGGCGAAAAAGTCGCCCACCAGGTTGTTGAAGACCTCGGCCTGCTCGTAGTGGGTCGAGTGGGCGGCGTGGGGCACTACTTCCAGCCTGGAATTGGGAAGCAACTGCTGGGTCGCCCGCATGACATTGACTGGGAAAATCAGGTCTTCCTCCCCCACTACTACCAGGGTGGGTACGCTGAAGTCCGTCAGGTCGCTGCCGTGGGGACCGGCAGGGTCCCGGAAGAAGGCGGACACAGCGTCGATAGGCATCGCCGGATTCAGGCGTCCGACGGCCCCAAACAGGAATGTAAGGTCAGGATGGTCTTGGATAAACCCTGGAGACAACGCCCGACGCAAGGGGTCATCGGGCGGATGGACATCAAGCAACAGATTCACCACGGTGGGGTCTCCAATACCCCCGGTGGTGTCGGACAAGACCAGACCGTTGGTCCGATTGGGATAGGTCATGGCAAACTCCAGGCAGGTCAAGCCGCCCATGGACTGGGCTACTAGGAAGGTCTTGGGTATTTCCAGGTAGTCCAGCAGTTGCTTAAGGTCCTCTGCGAAGGCGCTCCTGCCCGGCCCTCCCGGCGGTTCAAAAGATGCTCCCCATCCGCGGTGGTCGAAGGTAATGCAGCGGTAATGCTGGGAAAATGCGGGAACCTGCCGCCACCAACTCAAGTGGTTGCCACCCCGACCGTGGGCGAAGGTAATGGCCGGCCCTTCGCCGTGGGACTCGTAGTAAAGCTCAATTCCGTTTATCTTGGCTTTGGGCACGGGTCACCTCCTAACTGCCCCTATGATGTTGGTTGAAAGAGGTCCGTGTCAATGCGAGGGCCTGGGCGTGCAGGACGATTGCAAAGTCTCTTTTTGTCACCCTGATCGCAGAGAAGGGCCTCTAAACCGTAGCTGAGATTCTTCGCTATGCTCAAAATGACAGCCAACGGCAGCCACTTTGCAATCGTCCTGCCTGGGCGTGACCAAGCCTTGGCCAACTGGGAAAGTAATGAGGGACCGCAAAGCGCGGTCCCTCGTGCCGGGTGTCTGGAATGTCGCGGTGCGGACTAGGTAGTTCGCCGCAGCTTGGGGTCCAAGACGTCCCGCAACCAGTCGCCGAAGAAGTTGAACGCCAGCACCACCAGGGTGATGGCCACACCAGGGAACAGGGACAGCCACCAGGCGCTAATAACGAAGTTGCGGCCCTCGGATACCATGATGCCCCAGGCGGGTTCGTCGGGGGGAAGGCCCAGCCCCAGGTAGCTGAGAGACGCCTCGGTAAGGATGACTCCACCCACCTGTAGGCTGATCACGATCAACAGGGTGTTAACCACGTTGGGGAATATATGGCGTCGCAGGATTACCGCCTCCGGCACACCGGCAATAACGGCCAGCGTGACAAAGTCCTGCTCCTTGATGGCCAGTACCTCTCCCCGGACCTGCCGAGCGAATCTAGCCCAAGTTGTAAGGGCTATGGCGAGAATGATGCTATAGATTCCGGGACCCATCACCACGATGATAAGCAAGGCGACCAAGATTAAGGGGAAGGCCAGTACCGTGTCCACGAGCCTCATTATGCCCGCGTCAATCCAGCCACCCCGGTAACCCGCAGCCAACCCTAAGACCGTTCCCACCAAGGCCCCGCTACCCAGGGCTATCATGCTGATGACGGCTGAAGTTCGGGCCCCATATATCATACGGCTGAAAACGTCCCGGCCAATGCGGTCGGTGCCCAGGGGGTTGTCCCAACTCTGAAAGGGAGGCAGCATAGCCTTTTGTGTGCGAATCTTGATGGGCTCGTCTTTGCCCCGAGGGTCATGGGGGGAAATCAAGTTGGCGAATGCCGCGCACACGACCAACATGGCCACCACGATTATCGGTATCCATGGATACCTACGGGCCCGTCGCTGTTCCCTCCAAGTCCGCCTCACTCTGCCAATTGCTGAGCCTACCGCGTTAGCTGAGACCATAGTGCTTCTCCAAAGAAGGCATCATCAATAGTGGTTTCTTACCCGGGCTATAAACGTATTCTGGGGTCCACATAGGCGTACAGGATGTCTACCACCAGGGCCATCAGGATGTAGAAGACGCCGGAGGCCATAATAGCTGCCTCCACTACCGGGAAGTCCCGCTGGGCTACTCCCTCCAGCAGCATCCGTCCTATGCCAGGCCAGGCGAATACTACCTCGACCACCACGGTGCCGTTCAATAGTCCAGCGAGGGCCAGCCCCCAGAAGGTCAACACGGGAATTATGGCGTTCTTGGCGGCGTGTTTCCAGATTACTAGCCGCTCTTCCAGGCCCTTGATGCGGGCGAACTTTACGTATTCGCTGTCCAATACTTCGAGCATGGAGGAGCGCGTCAGGCGCACGACTCCTGCCATAATTGACCACGCCAGGACTACGGTGGGCAAGATTAAGTGCTCGATGCCCCCGCTTCCGAAGCTGGGCAGGCTGGGAAGGCCCCGCTCGGCGGGCATGGCGGCCAACAGAATAATCAACAGGATTGCCAGCCAAAAGGAGGGAGCAGCTTGGCCGAAAAGGGCGATAACCTTCACAAACCCATCCCACGCTGAGTCCCGTTTTAGGGCCGCTGTCACTCCCAGTGGAATACCCACGATGAAGCTGGCGAAGATGGAAGCCATGGCGAGCTTCAAGGTGTTGGGGAATCGTTCAATCAACAGGTCTATGGCGGGTGTCTTTCTGGTGGTGGACTTCCCGAAGTCCCCGGTCCAAGCGTGCCCCATGAAAATCCCATATTGAATGAAAATGGGACGATTCAAACCAAGTTGCTCCCTTAGCAGTTCCTCCTCAAAGGCCGTAGCGTCCGGGGGCAAAAGGAACGAGATGGGGTCTCCCGTCACGTGCAGCACGAAAAAAACCGCTGTGCTTAGCAACCACAAGGCGATTATTGCCTGGACGACACGTCCGAAAATGTAACGTTGCATTCATAGCCTCTGGTCTTAGGAGTTTCTCTGGTCCTGAATGGGGCCAGGCTGGGGCCAAGCGGCGTGCCTCTCAAGAACCTAGTGCAACAGTCTTGGTAGAGGTTGAACAGCGGGGTAACATTAGGCCATGTTCGCTATTCAACCCGGATGGGCTAAGGCCGCTCTAATACGGGGGCCGGCCCCGTAACAACCTGGATGGGACCGGCCCTGCTTTCGACTTGAAACCTTAATTATTGGTCCTCGACGGGGCTTATTCTTCGACCCTCAGAGTCCAGTGGGCGTTGAAGAAGGCCGCGGCGGACCAGGGTTGCCATTCTTTGATTCGCTTGCTGACCCCCCAGGGTAGATTGGCGTAGCCCATGGCGAACTGGTAGTGTTCCGCTTGAAGAGTGGGGTACATCTCCGCCAAGGCGCCGTCCCGTTTGCTCTCGTCAACCACCAGGAAGGCAGCGCCGATGGCGTCCCACAGCTTGGGGTCTTCCGCATAGCGGTTAACATTCTTGGGGTCGTTGAAGCTAGATTGGGTGATGGTGGAACCGTCCCAACGGCACTCATTGATGAAGAGGCGAATCTTGTCGGCCATTTCTCCGCCGCGCCGCATTTGAGATATTAGGGTACGGTCGGTCACCGTGACCTTCACTTCGAGACCCAACTCGGTCCGCCAGTTATCGGCCACCAACTGGGCCATATCGGGTATGAAGGGAACGTCACCGGGGTTCCAGGTTACTATCTCCAACTCTCCGAAGTCCTTGCCCGTGTCAGAACCCGGAACTTTATAGCCGGCCTCTTGTAAGAGCCTTCGGGCCTCCTCTGGTTGGAATTCCTGGGGGGCCAGTTCCTCGGTGTAACCCAGGGCGGTGGGGGTAACGTAGTTCCACCCCCCCAGGGCATACTCCTGCGGACTGTAAAGGATATCCAAGATGGACTGCCGGTCTATCGAGATGTCCAACGCCTTCCGGACTCGAAGGTCATTGCAACGGGAGGTTGGCAGATAACAGCGGTCGGTGCCCAGAGTCACGTAGGTGGACTCTTGGGCGTAGACCAAGCGTCCACCAGCTCCTTCCACCTGGTCCCGGACCGCCTCGGCAGCTTCAACCAAGTCGCCGTCACCGGCCCGCAGGGCAGCGATGCGGGTGGACAACTCGGGCACGCTGTGCAGGTCTAGGAACTGGAATCTGGGACGCCGGTCCTCGGGAGCGCCGAATTCAGGGGTGTAAAAGTAGTCGTCGAACCGCTCAAACTCCATGGTTTGGCCGGGGCTGCGGTCAATCATGCTCATTGGTCCGGCGCCCATGGGTAGCTTCTCGTAGGCGTCTTCATTTTCGCCGTAGGGCTCACCCAACAGCTTCCTGGGATAAAGGTTCATCCGCAGGTTTCCGGCGTGGCCGTTGGAATTCCACACCGCAAATCCGGCGTAGGGCTTGTGCATGGTAACTGTAATCTCGTGAGGGCCCGTAATCTCCTGGGACTTAATCTGCCGACGCTGGGCGGCCTGGGTCGTGGAAGTCTGCCTCGGGTTCTCGTTCTCGTAGTCAGTCATCCGGTCCAGGCTGAAGAGCAGGTCTTCAATGGTGGCTTCGCTGCCGTCGTGGAACTTTATGCCCTCCCGCATGTGCAGGGTCCAGACGGTACCGTCCTCATTGATTTCCCACCGCTCCAGGGCCTCGGGAATTACTCCGCCCTTGTGGGTGGTGGTGGCCAGGTAGGCATGTAGGAGGCGACCGTACTGGTGGCATAGGCCGATACAGTACCTGGCTATGAAACTCTCGTTGCCGAACCCGCCGATTAGAACGTTAATCTTGCCCGGAAAGACTTCCGAGACGGGCAGGGGCGTCGGCGTTGGCTGGGCTTGGGCCGTTGCCGCGGGCCGTACTACTTCCTTGGGTTTGGAGGGGGCTGCCATATCCGCAGGTTGGGAAGAGTCTGTTGCCGGCTGGCTGCTCTGGGCTGGCTGCGTGGCCTGGGCCGGCTGGCTCTCGGGAGCCGCCGTACCGCAGCCAACGATGAAAAGCAGCGCCATAATTAAGGGAACATAAACTAATGCTTTGGGTCTTCCGCCAAGTTTAACCATGTCCGTGACCTCCTAGAACTTTTTTGGGTGCGCCGAGTTTGCTGGGAGTGCTTGCGGATAAACTAAATGTTATGGGTTAACTGCGGAAGCAAGAGGTATATCAATTACGAATGACGACTATACAAAGTTACTTTTTCCGCTATTGATGATGATGCCCAAGGCAGATAGTAATTATCTTAAGGGTATATACACGATTTACTGTAGCTTGTCAATTACCCATTCAAAATTACGAGTTAGTGGGTTGATTTTGGTACATGCAATGCCATTGGTTGGCGTGCCATAAGGATGTTACTTATGGCTATCGCTTTAGGAAGATGCAAATCGCAATTGGGGCAGGATTATGGCAATAATTGGGGAAGGAAAGGTAAAACTGGGGAAGAAAAGTGGAGTGGCTGGCCCCGCCGGGAACCGCCCATTAGAAACTATTTCAAGAGTCTAGCTACCGGCGTAGGGCACCCTTCGACAGGCTCAGGGTGATCGGGGCGCCGCTTCAGGGTCCCTCATGGTGAGCTCGTCGAATTATATTTTGAGATGGTTGCTTAGTTGTTGTCGCTCTTCTGGGCTGCGGGATCAGGGTCAACCAATAGAGAAACCGGACGGCGGACAAATGAAGAACGTCCTCGGGGAGGGAACAGGCGACTCCATACCATGTTGATAATGGCGGCTACCGTCAGTCCTCCCGCTATCCCAATTGGTATGGCCAGAATGGTAATGCCGAAACTGGAGAATACCAGGCCAAGATCCACGAATGCGTTCGGGTCCCGGCGGTCGTAGTGCCCGATAAAAAACATGGCTGGCGGGACCAGCCCACCTATAATGGCTAGAGTGATGTATAGTTTCCTCATAATTGCGGTCTCTCGGCGGGCATTGAACTTGCGGAGCCAAATCCGGGTGTTTCGTGAACAGCTAAAGTTGTGCTTGTTTACGATGTCTAGCCCCAGGAACGGAAGAAATGCGGGGGAAAGCCCATCGGGGAATGATCTGCTGATGCCAATTGTACTCCGACTGTGCCCGGCGTTGCCAGCGCGCCGCCGAAGCTTCGCGTTAACCGCGCCCGCTCGCCGAGCTTCTCATCGTCGAAGAGGCAATATTCGGCGGCCCTTCAACATTGGTTGGCGGCGAGGCTATACTAACTGGCACGGCCCGCGAGCTTCCCTGCCTGTTCTACCGTTGGGCCTGGTGGCCTGCTTGGGCCGAGAGCGAATACCAGCTTGCGGGAAGGGGACAATAGCAGCGTCGGAACGCGGGGATGCCAAACACTATGAATTGTTCATCTAGGAATATTCCCCGACTCAGAAATGTAATGGCCTCCGTGCTACGAATAGCCATATTACTGGCAGCAATCTTGGTCATATCTGGAATGGGCTGTGCCACGGCGGACGGGCCGTCACAGGGTCCCAGTGCCACGGCAGCGCCAACTCCCCATCCCTTCCAGGTGGTGCGCCAGGTGCCCACCCAAGTCCTGCCGGCAGATTCGCCGATAACCGACGCCTCGCCGCCGCTCTCGGCGCCAGACCGGCCCCAGGGGGCCTTCGGTTTCTCGCGGTACGTTTTTGAGGAAGTCGGCGGCGAAGTTATGGCCACTCTGGTAGAGGGCCCCTTGGGGGAACAGGTCCGGGCTCCCCTCTCCTACCGCCAGCTACAGGAGATTCTCCGGGATGGTACGTCGCCACCCGGCCATTCCAAGGTGTCACGGCCCGAGCTACAGCAATTGGTGGACCAACTGGACGGGTTGAGGGAGGCCACCGAGAAGTACCGGAATATTGCAGTGGCCCGGTCGGAGGGCTTCTCCCAAGTGGGTGTGGAGGTGCCCAATATGGGCGCCCACTTTATGAACTTCGAGCGAATACAGGACGGCGCCTTCGACCCAACTCAGCCGGAAATTCTGATGTACGCCAGGGATGAAAATGGAGACTGGCAACTGAAAGGCACCGCCTTCATCCTACTTACGCAGCAGTTTGGCCGGGAGCATCCCGTTGGCTTTGCTGGCCCGCTGGACAATTGGCACGTCCATTACAGTGTCTGCGGTGGTGGGCCTGAAGTGGTGCCCCGGGCTTCCACCCGGGAGGATTGCGAGAGCCAGGGGGGCCTGTGGGCCTCGTCCTTCGGGTGGATGATCCACGCCTGGGTGTGGGAGGATAACCCGCTGGGCGTTTTCTCCATGTGGAATCCCAATGTCCCGCCCCTGGCTTCGGGCGCTGACGTGCGGGACGCCAGGGATATTTCCCAGTCCACCGAACACGCGGAAGCCGTGCCCATTTCCAACGTAGAGCACACCACCGTGCGGACCCGGGTTGGCAAGACGGTGGAGTGGACGAATCTGGACGGAATGCCCCACACGGTTACTATTGGCCCGGGGCAAGCCCTGGAAGGGGTGGACTCCGGCTTGATTGCTCCGGGCCAGTCTTTCGGCGTCCGGTTTGACGTGGCCGGCGCTTACCCGTATTTCTGTACTCTCCATCCTTCGATGCGAGGCTCGGTAGAGGTCAGCCCCTAGTGCTTGCCCCGTTCCGAACATTGGCTCCTTGGAATTGATTAGTCTGCCCCTAGCCGAAATCCCCGGTTGCCATTGGCGTCGGAGTGTCGGACAATTGTGCCCTGAACCAAATCCCACTAAATGAAGGTCAAAAATCATGCGCACCAATACCACGAAAGCCAAACTGGAGGAGGGCCAGGTTGTATTCGGGGCGATTATCAGTCGCTTCGCACCCGACTTGGTGGAACTCTTCGGAGCCATCGGCTACGACTTTGTTATGATTGACTGCGAGCACGGCCCGATGAACTTGGACCAGGTGGAGCACATGGTCCGGGCCGCCGAGGTGTTCAATATCACCCCCATTGCGCGAATCCCCGACCACTCGGAGCCAACGATATTGCGATTCCTGGACCGGGGTCTGCAAGGGGTAATCGTGCCCCATATCAACAATGGTGAAGAGGCGGCGGCGGTGGCCCAGGCTTCCCGGTACCACCCGGAAGGTTTCCGCGGAGTGGGGGGCGGGCGCGCCCACGATTACGGTGTCGGGGTTTCCCGGTCGGAGTCCACCCAGTGGGTCAACTCCCAGACCTTGGTCATTCCCATGGTGGAGGACACCCGGGCGGTGGACAACTTGGATGACATCCTGGCCGTTCCCGGTGTGGACGTGCTGCACGTGGCCTCCGGCGACCTGGGGCAGAGCATGGGCAACCCCGCGGCCTCCGAAGTCCGGAACCTCATGGGCCAGGTGATACCCCGGATTAGGGCTGGAGGCAAATTCGTAGGCGTCGGCGGCAACAATCCGACGGACGCCGCCGGAGTGGCCGAGTTCATCAGGTTGGGAGCCAATTTCGTGACCATCTCAGCCCACGGGCTGCTGCGGATTGGCGCTGAAGATTTTCGCCAGCGGGTGGACGCGGCCCTGTAGTCTGGCGGTCTGCGCGGGCATTGGGTAATCCCGGCAGGGTTGGCCGCTCCTGCGGCGATTTTCCCGTGGGGCTAACGGCTACCCGGGACCAAACCGGCGGGGACGAATGTGGGTCGGAGTCCGGCAGCCCTTTGGCGATATGCTAAGGAGCGACTAGACCGGCCACTGTTCTTGGCGGTAGGCCATATCCCAAAACATGTACTCGTAGCGGCAACTGGTCAGGAAGGCGTAGCGCATAGCCTCCCGTTCTTCCTGGCCGGCCCGTTGTCCCATCCGGTCGACAAAGCTTCGCCAGGCGTCGACGCTGTTCTGCAGCAGGCCAGCTACATAGAAGGCTGACCACTGGCTGTACAACGGGTGCTCCGACGCTCCCACCGCGTTCTTCAGTTCGTGGTAGGTCCAGGGGCAGGGCAGTAGAGCCGCTGCCGTAGGACCCAGGCCATGTTGCGCCGCCGTCTTCAGCATGTGGTTGACATAAGCCGTGTTGGTGGGAGATGCGCCGATGCGGTTGATGTCCTCCAGGGTTACCTGGGCCGCTTCCATTAACTTGTGGTGCAGGGGACGCTCCACCGGAGTCAATACCCGGTGGGACAATTCTTCCAGGTAGTCCGAGTCCGGCGCCTTGGCCAAGGCCAGGGCCACAGTCCTGGCGAATCCCTCCAGGTACAGGTAGTCCTGGGTGAGGTAGTACCTAAATTTCTCCAGGGGTAGGCTTCCGTCCTTAATCTCACACAAGAAAGGATGGGCGAATATCTTATCCCATATCGGCTTGGCCTCGGCCTGCAACTGCTCGCTGAAACTCTCCATCCTCTCCTCTACGCCTACGTCTATTCATCCTCGATGGTTGGCAAGTCTGTTCTCTCGCTAGGTCAAGGGGCTGGGAACGGTTATCTCGGCCTCACCAGTGGCAGTCTTTTCAGAGTCCTGGTTTTCCAGCCACACCTGCACTACCAATCGGTTGCGCCCGTTCACGGATTCGCTGCTGGTGACGACTCCACGGGCGGTAACAATGTCTCCGGCATACACCGGCTTCAGGAAGGACACCGACAATTGCCCGCCCTGCCGGAAGTCGATGCCGAAGCGCCGGGCCAACAATTCGTGGAGGTAGGCAAAGGACATCTGACCCGTAGCTTCCTGCCTCTCTGGTGCCAACGTCGGGGTCGACTCCTGATTAGTGGGAGAGCTGGTTAGGATCGGTTGGCCGACTCCCCCGGTCCGCAGGGCGTGTCCCACCGCCTCGAAACCCTCGATCTTCTCCCGGGTGATGGCCTTGGTCAGGGCAGGCAGCGACTCTCCCACCGGCACGGTGTTCGACTTAGACGGCAAAAGACTCACCATTCTGCCCGGCGAGAAAGAAGGTGTGTTGACTACGCAGGATTTCCCGGCCGTCCTCATCCACCGCAAAGGTATCGACGACCAGCCAACGGTGACCCTGCCGTTGGTACTTGTCACGCACCCAGCCGCTGACCTGTATGCGTTTGTTTGGCCTAGGGTGGGCGTAGTAGCGCTCCGAGTGCTTGGCGCTGGTCAGAGGCAGAAACCCGTACTTGCGGACCAGGACTTCGATGTATTCTTCGACTGCGATGCTGGGGAAACAGGCTTCCGGAAACTCTACCGCATTGCGGAATTGCTCCAGCAACTCATCGGTAACTACGTACTCCAAGTGGCCCAGTTGACCGCCAACGGGTAGAGCATCGTAAGTGCTGTTGGTATCCCTCGAAGTCGGCATATCTGGGCCCGATTAAGGCTGCTGTCCCCCCATTGCTTGAAATTTAGCCAGGTCGGCCAGTCCCTTGTCCCGGTCTCCCGACTCCAGGTAAGCCGAGCCCCTGGCTCGAAAGGCCTCGGGAAAGTCCGGGCGAAGCTCGATGCACCGATTGAAGTCCTGGATTGCCCGGGCGAAGTCCCCAAGGTTGGCGAGAGAATTACCCCTGGCGAAGTGGGAGTTTGCCAAGCTGGCGTCCATGCTGAGAGCCCGGTCGAAGTCCTTAATGGCCGGCCCATGCTCGCCCCGGTCGGCCAGGGCCAACCCCCGATTATGGTACACGTTGGCCCCCGCAACGCCCAGATTCAATGCCAGGTTGAACTCCGCGACGGCCTTGTCGTATTCTCCCAGGTTTCGGTAGGCAATGCCCCGGTTGTAGATTGCATTACCGAAGTCGGGGACCAACTCTATAGCCCGGTTGTAGTCTTCCAGGGCCTGCGCGTATTGGTGTATATCGCTGAACAAGTTGCCCCGAGCATAGCGGTAGTCCGGGTCGTTGGGCCGCCGTTCGATGGCCTTCCCGTAGTATTCCAGCGCTTCGTCCCGATAGCCCAGGTCGCGGTAGGCTATGCCCAGGTTGTAGAAGGCGTTGGACATCTCCGGGTTGAAGTCCAGGGCTCGCTTGAAATCTTCAATGGCGGCGGCGTAATGGCCCAATGATGCGTGGGCCACCCCTCGGGCATAGTAAAAGTCGGCGTCTTCGGGCTCCAACTCTATGGCCATGTCGTAGTCGGAGATGGCCCTTTCATACTGACCGAGGTGACGATGGACCACCGCCCTGGCGTAATAGGCCACGGGGTAGTCGGGTTCCACCTCCACGGCGCTGGTGTAGTCTTGAATCGCCTGCTGCAAGTCGCCGGCGTTCCGGTAGGCCATCCCGCGATAGTAATAAGCCGGAGCGAACCCTTGGTTGAGCCGCAGGGCCTCGTTAAAGTCTTCAATGGCCTGGGGCAATATCCCCCGTTGCAGGAGCATTTGACCGCGGGCCAGGTACTCGTACTCGGATGGGGATGTAGTCATGTTTTCTTCTCGTTAGTTTCGGGGAAGCGCTTAACGACGGGCTGTGATTTGACGATAAAACACGGGGCCGGGGTAGTCAACCGTCCTGCAACCGTGCAGCCGGTATTGGGTGGCGGCCTACCGCCCAACTTGCTGGTGAAGATGGGGAGCAAGACGCTGCTGACCCGGGCCCCGGGGACAACCACAGGACGAAGAGGGGCCAACATTAGGCATGGTTGGCCTTCAGACTCTTCTGGCCCTGCTCAGCCAAACTCCACCTCGTACATATCGTAGTGGGAGTGGGTCATGCCGAGGGTATGGTAAGTTTCCTTGGCAATAGTGTTGTCCCGGTCAACGTAGAGGCGGATGCCGCGAACGTTGCCGGCCCGGTGGGCCCCTGAAACGACATAGTCGTAGAGGGTGCGGTAAACACCCTGGCGACGGTATCCAGGATCAACATACACGCTCTGAATCCACCAGAAGTAACCGTTCCGCCAGTCGCTCCACTCGGTGGTTATTAGAAGTTGGCCCACCACTCGTCCTGCGACCTCCGCCAGCACGTAAAAGCCCAGACCAATGTTTTCCAGGGCCGACCGAACGCCCGCACTCAAGGTTGCTGAATCCAGGGACTTGCCCTCGGTTTCCAGGGCCATTGCCTGGTTGAAGGCCGTCACGGAGTCAAGGTCGGCAGCGCCAGCCCGCCGGATACGGATTTCAAGGTTGTCCTTTTGCATAGATTGTCTTGAGCCGTCAAATCTGTCGGTGTGAAATGGGCGAATGAATTGGGAATTGCCCGTAGGGCCGACCCATAGCCCCCCCGGGCGTTCAGGATACTTTCGCCGTGGTGGAATACAGGCCCCGGGAGAGCCCGAGAAGTTATCAGTAAGTCTTAATTTCCAGGACATGTCCATTGGGGTCCCTGAAGTAGACCGCCTTTCCCTGGCCCTTGGCGCCGGCGGTCATTCCCGGGCCCTTCATGTTCTCCATGTTAAAGGGGCCGTCCCCGTAAGCAATTCCCGACTCCCGCACCCTGGAGAAAGCGGACTCGAACTCATCGGCCTCCATGGCGAAGGCGTAGTGAATACTGCGAAAATCATCGGCGTTCCTGAAGTCCAGGTTTAGCGTGTCGTTGACCCGCACCGCCAAGAAGGGACCGACCTCGCCCAAATTCTCAAATGCGAATATGCGGCAGTAGAATTCTGCCGACTCTTCCCGGTTGTGTACCGGGACAATGGTGTGGTCCAGCACGGTAGCCATAAACTGCTTCACCTCGCTCGACGATTGAGGCCCGCCGACGTGTTGGCACGCACCCGGGCTCGCGCCCTACTGTAGTAAGCCCCTGGCCGAATGTCAATCTACGAGGCCAGTTCCCGGCTGTCCTTGGGACTACCGGGACAGGCTTGGTTAAGGGGGGTCTATTTTTGCGTAATCCAGTTGCCCATCGTTGCTATAGGCCGCAGCGGGAAACCACCGCGCAGGTGGACGGTTGCCGAGATGACCCCCATCCTACAGCAAGGTATAATTCCTCCTGCGAGACGAGATACCAGGCGGCCCAGAATAGCTAGGTTCCAGGGCCGGCCTCCGCAGGGCGTCCCAACATCCCGTCGCCGAGGAGTAAAGCCGATGCAAGAAATGGGAATCTTCGAGACCATGTACAGCCAGCGTCAGATTACCCGCTACAAGCCAGACCCCGTGCCCCGGGAAGCCATCGAAAAAATTATCGAGGCGGCCACCAAGGCCCCCAGCGGGGGCAACAGCCAGCCCTGGGAATTCATGGCGATAACCGATCGGGAGCTGGTGTCCCGCATCGGTCAGATTTACAAGGACCTTTGGCTGGGTGCGAGGGGCACCGAGCCACAGCCTGGCGAAACATCGGTCTATCGGGCTGCCCGATACCTGGCAAATCACATGCCGGACGTGCCGGCCATGATAATACCCTGCGTTGCCCACCCCGAGGGTGAGCCTATTGAGCGGGGCCGCTACGCTTCGTCGATTTGGTTGGCGGTGCAAAACCTGTTTCTAGCCGCCCGTTCCCTGGGCCTGGGCACCCGGTTGACCACAACCCACATTCGGCGGGAAGACGAAATCAAGGAAATGCTGGGTATTCCGGCCAATGTTGAAACGGTGGCGTTGATTCCGTTGGGCTATCCTCGGGGCAGGTTTGGCCCGACGACCCGTACACCGGCAGCCGAGATTACTTCCTTCAACCGATGGGGAAATCGTAGCTAGGCCTCGGTAGCCGGGGCGTGTTACAGGGCGGTCCAGCCGCCATCAACTATGAGCAGATGCCCGGTAGTCGCCCGCGCCGAGGGACTGGCCAAGTAGATTGCCGCTCCCACCAGTTCTTCGGCTTCCATCCTGCGCCCCAGGGGCATGTAAGTTGCCATGTCCTGCTGCACCTGCTGGGGACTGAGAGATTCGGCATCCAGCAATCCGGGTGTTTCGGTTGGCCCTGGGCCTATGGCATTGACGGTAATTCCATGCCCAATCCATTCAAGGGCCAGGGCCCGGGTCAGGTTGGCCACACCCCCCTTGCTGGCGCAGTAGGCGGCCCGATTTTTTCGGGCGACTATAGCCAGTTGGGAGGCGATGTTGATGATTCTGCCGTCGCCTTGCTCCATCATGTGGCGGGCTGCCGCCTGGGAGCAGAAAAACACGCCCTTTAGATTGGTGTCGATAACGGCGTCCCAGTCGTCCTCAGTTACTTCCAATGCCGGCTTGCGCCGTCGGATGCCGGCGTTGTTCACCAAGATGTCCAACTGGCCGAAGTCCGCCGCCGCCTGGTCCACCGCGTCGGTGATGTTGCCCAGGTCCAACACATTCAAAGGGTAAGTTTTGCTGGTCCTGCCCAGGTCTTCGATCCTGCTTCGGGTGGTCTCCGCCTGGTCCATCAGGTCTGGCAGGTCGGTCACCGCCACCTGGGCGCCGGCCTCGGCCAGGCCCACTGCCAAGGCGCTGCCGATGCCTCGTGCCGCGCCGGTGACCAGGGCTACCTTTCCTTCCAGGCTCAATCCTGCATACGTCATAATCGGAATCCCCCTTCTCGTGTAGTAGACCCATTCTAGTAGAAACTCAGTGGATGATAGCCAAGCCGTGAGATAGTGGCAGCTCTATTACCGTTGTTCGCGCAGCGTGAGCACGGCCACCGAAAGGGAAGACACCAGTACCAGAAGCAGCGCGGGCGCAGCGGCCCGGGCAAAAAAGGCCTCGGAGGCCGCGCCCCAGATGGCGCTGGCCAGGGTCTGAAAGCCGATGGGGCTGAGGATTAACGTCGCGGGCAACTCCTTCATGGTTAGCAAGAAGACCAACGCCCCTCCGGCGAGAATTCCCGGGCGGGCCAGGGGAAGGGTTACCGAGACTACCACTCCCAGGGGTGTACGTCCCAGGCTGCGGGCGCTCTGCTCCACTCCTGGGCTAATCTGCAGCAAGGACGCCCTTACCGCTCCCAGGGCAGCCGGCAGAAAGAGTATCCCGTAGGCGAGTATGAGGATGCCAAGGGTCTGGTAAATGAAGGGGGCAAAATTTGCGCCGAAGAAGACCAGTCCCAGGGCTATGGCAATCCCCGGCAGGGCGAACCCCAAATAGGCGACCCGTTCCAGCAGGCTGCTGAACCAGCCGGGATAGCGCACGGTCAGAATTCCAATTGGTAGCGCGGCCACTACAGTAACCAGTCCCGCCGCGGCAGATACCAACAGTGAATTCCTGGCGGCCGTCCAGAGCAGCAACAGCGGTTCCCCGGCGAGCAGCCCCCGCACCAGCCAGTAACCCAGCACCGACATGGGCAGGGCCAGCGAAAATGCGGCCACCACGGCGCAGAAGGCTACTGCCGGCCAGCGCCACCTTCCCAGCCTTGCTGTGCTGGGTGGGCGATTGGCCCCTTGGTCGCTGCGGTAATACCGGGAACGAGTCCGGGTAAGGGCCTCCATCCCGACTAGGGCCAGGGCTAAAACTCCCAGGGCCAGGGAAAATGCCGCTCCCGCCGTGCGGTCCAGGGCCGTCTCGTACTGGACGAAGATGGCGGCAGTGAAGGTCTCGTACCGCAACAGGGAAACGGCCCCAAAATCGCTTAGGGTGTATAGGGCCACCAGCAGCCCCCCGGCGGCGATACCCGGGCGCAACAAGGACAAAGTAACTCTAAAGAAGGTAGTAACAGAAGAATAGCCCAGCCCTCTTGACGCTTCCTCCAGCGAAGGGTCCATCCGCCAAAGGGAAGCGCGTATTGGCAGGAGTACGTAGGGATAACTCAACAGGGTCAGGGTCAGCATTGCCCCCGTAAAACCGTTGATGTCGGGGAGTCGCTGCAATCCCAGTGGGCCCTCCAGGAAGCCTTGGAGCATACCCCGGGGGCCCAGGGCAGCAATTACGATGAAGCCGCCCACGTAGCTGGGAATTACCAGGGGCAGGATGGTGACCACTCGCCAGAAACTTCGCCAAGGGAGGTCGGTCCGGACCGTCAACCAGGCTAACGGCAGGGCCAACAGGATGGAAGTCCCGGTCACTGCCCCGACCAATAGCAGGGTTCGCCCCAGTATTTCCAGGGTACGAACCCGGACCAGCAACTCCCAAGCTCCTCCTCCATCTCCCAGGGCGCGAAAAATGAGGTAGGCGGGAGGCAATACCAGCAGCAGGCCGACCACGCTGGCCGGCAACCAGACGACAGCGGGTGTCCGGCCTGCCGGCGCAAACCCTTGCAGTAGGCCAGGTAGCATTCCCATGCCTGCTCTTAACCGGCTAATCGCCTGCCCTCCCTTGGCGCCCTCGCTGTTTTGGGCCTGGTAGGGGTGAGACGCACTTCCACTCTACAAAGGGGGACAAGCCGGTCAACTCATAGGACTGGCGGGCCAGCGATACAGCACCATATTCTAGGCTTTGAGTTGGTGTCATTAACGGTTGTCGACCGTCCATGGGATGGGGAAGACACATGGTACCCTAATCCTAAAATGATGTCTACGCGACCTTTGGCGAGAGGATATATTGTGTTAAGCCCATTCTCGCCTCAGAGCTACCTCTTGAGCTGACTCTTGCAATGCTGGTAGAAGTCCTATTTGGCCGAGAGTTCCAGTGCCTCTTGCCAATTGGCAAGCTGCAAGGGATTCTAGTCCGATTCGCCATGCCGGTCCCCCTTGTGGGACCAAGGTCAGATTTCATGGGGGAGCGCATTTCGGAGGGCTAGCCCAACTCCTGGCGGCCATGAACGTATTTGCTGGGAAGGAAACAGCGTGAGCACTGGGCCACGTTTGGTAGCAGTCAACCAGCCAATAAAATGGATGTTGCTATTTGTTAATGTATGATATGCACTGTTGGGCGCTCAATAGAGCATGGTTGACAATCTAAGTGTTTACTTTGTATTATTGGATTCTGTGCTGATTAGGACAATAGGGCAAGCCAGCTTGATACGCCAAGTCACCATTAAGGACCTACCAGCGGTACTGACGAAGATAACATGACCGTAGACGCGTTGGCATTAGAGTGTAGGGGATTGTCCAAGACCTATGGAGATGTTCCAGCGGTCGTTTCGTTCGACTTGCAAGTCCGACGAGGCCAGGTCTTGGCTCTACTCGGCCCCAGTGGATGTGGTAAAACCACGGCGCTGCGCCTCATTTCCGGGTTTGACCTTCCCAGCGGTGGCGACATCTTTGTGGGAGGAGAGCAGGTACTAGGCCACGGTTGCAACGTTCCGCCGGAGAAGCGACGCGTTGGCATGGTCTTCCAGGAAGGTGCCCTGTTTCCTCACTTGAATGTGTCGCAGAACATAGGCTACGGGCTAGCCGACCGCAAAGGCCGCCAACGGCGGGTGGAGGAGATGCTGGAACTTGTGGGGCTGGCTGGAATGGAACGGAGAATGCCCCACGAATTGTCGGGAGGCCAACAACAGAGGGTAGCATTGGCCCGGGCCCTGGCTCCAAGCCCCGAAGTGCTGTTGCTGGACGAGCCCTTCTCCAACCTGGACCCCGGGTTGAGGGAACAGGTCCGCCGCGATGTGTTGAAAATTCTGAGGCAGGGCGACATAACCGCAGTATTCGTGACCCATGACCAGGAAGAGGCGCTCTTCGTAGGGGATTCGGTGGCCGTAATGAACGAAGGCCGAGTTGAGCAAGTGGGGCCGCCGGAATCCATCTTCCACTGCCCCGATACCCGTTTCGTGGCGCATTTCATCGGAACGGCGGACTTCATACCAGCGTGGCGTCAGGGTGACAGCCTGGTGAGCGAAGTGGGCTGCGTTCCCTTCCCCATTTGCGAAGAGAGAGACGGGCGACTGGAAGTCTTGGTCCGCCCGGACTGCCTTGACCTTCGCCCCGGCGAGGCCGGCCCGGGAATCATCGAAGAACGAGAGTTTCGCGGAGCCTTCTACCTTTATCGCGTGGGTCTGCCTTCAGGACGCAGCGTACGGTGCCTGCTTTCTCATGTCCAAGAGTATGCCAAAGGCACCCCGGTTGATGTTGCCCTTCGGGCAGGACACACGCTCCGCCCCTTCGTCGATGGTCGGGCCATAGCCGTTTAGTTAAGATAACCTGAAGGCGAAAGCACCCTTCCCTTGTCGCCGCCGCCTCATCCCCTTTTGCCGTTGTTACGGACGCGATTGCCTCGCTGCCGTGGTGACCTCCATTCAGACAAGCGTGGAATGGGCCCCAACCCCCGCTAGCTTCTCGGGGTTGGGGCCCAGTGGCTTCTCTAAAGTTTCGCTTACCGGTAATTGGAGCGGCGTCAGCCTCCCTCGAAGAAGCGGCGCGGATTGTCCACCATAACTTGATGAATGTCGTCTTCCGTAGCCCCCAACTCTTTCAACCGGGGCAACACATACCTGCCGATGAAGGTGTAGCCGTCCGGGTTGGCCCGACGCCGTTCCTCCTGGACCTCCGCCCCGTGACGGGCCTTGGGCACCGAGTAGTCGTGCGAAAACATTATCTTGCGGGTATGGCCCGCTTCCATTAGTTTCATGGCGACTTCGGTGCGTTGCTCCCAATTGGGGGTCCCGGCCACCCTTCCGCCCGGGTAACGGTCCAGGCCCAGCCAGACCCCCTTGTTCAGGAGTCCCAGCAGGTAGTCCAGGTCCGTGTCATCATTGCTGTGCCCGATGTAAACCCGGGTAAGGTCCACGCCTTCCTCCTCCAAAATCTTCACCTGATGTTCGCCAATTCGTTCCGGAGACCAGGTGTGGGTGGAAATGGGGGTGCCGGTCTGGTTATGGGCCCGGGCCGCCGCCCGTAACACTATCTCCTGGGGTGCGGTTATGCCTCCCCGGTCGCTGGCTACCTTGATTATTCCGGCTTTAATACCCGTCCCCTCTATGCCCTCTTCGATTTCCCTGACGTAAAGGGGAGCTATGACGTCGGGAGATACTTCGCCGAAGGGCCGGGGTACGGCCAGGTGGTTGCCCGTTGCCACGATTACTTGGACTCCGCTGGCCCGGGAGACCTCTTCAATCATAGTGATGTCTCGGCCCAGGTCGAAGGTGCTGACGTCGATAATGGTCCTCAAACCTTCGTCCCTTGCCTCCAGCAGCGCGGCCACCGACTGTCCGACGATACCGGCGCGGTCGATTATCTCCGGGTAGGTGTGGCGCAGCCCCGCCGCGTTGGTGCCTACATGCTCGTGACTGAGGGTAAAGCCCATTTCCGCCGTATCCAGGGGGCCCAACACCGAATTTACAATTGCCATGTTTTACTCTCCTCGAAAAGAATAGCTGACCTAAGTTTAGCAAATCGGTGGGGGGTTGGCATGGAATGGGGTAGCAAACCCAGGGCAAACGCATTCTCCAAGTAAAGGAGTAGAGTGGTAAGATTCCAGCGGGGAGCAAGAAGGTGAAAAGGGGTGGTGAAGATGGGTAGCAGTGAGGGCGGCAGCTTGATGGAACATTTCGGCCCTTTGGAGGATTCCAGAAGGGATCAGGGGAAACGGCATCAACTGCTGGACATCATTGCGATGACCAGCTGCGCGGTCATTGGGGGCGCTGAAGGTTGGGACGATGTGGAGTTGTTCGTCCGATGCAAGTACGAATGGTTCCAGAGATTTCTGGGTCTGCCCCACGGGGTTCCCTGCTCCGACACCTTTGCGCGGGTGTTCGCCGGTATTGACCCGGAACAATTCCGAAACTGCTTCAGGGACTGGGTGAACAGCGTCAGCCAGCTGACCCAGGGCCAGGTAATTGCCCTGGATGGCAAGACCTTACGGCGGTGCCACGACCGCCCTTCGGGGAGGGAGGCCATTCACATGGTCAGCGCCTGGGCTTCGGAGAACTCCCTGGTACTGGGTCAGGTCAAGGTGGATGAGAAATCCAATGAGATCACGGCCATAGCGGAGTTGCTCAATCTGCTGGACGTGTCGGGCTGCATCGTGACAATTGACGCCGTGGGCTGCCAGAAAAAGATAGCCCGGCAGATTGTGAGCCAGGAAGCCGATTACGTTCTGGCGGTTAAGGAAAACCAGGGGAAGTTGCTGGAGGACGTGGCCGACCTGTTTTCCTGCGGACAGAGGACCGGATTCGCGGATATGGAGCGCGATTTCTGCCAGACCGTGGGCAGCGGACGTGTTGAAACCCGGCGCTGTTGGACCATTGACGGCCCGGAGCAGTTATCTTACCTGGATACCCGAGGTGATTGGCCTGGGTTGCGGAGCATCGGGATGGTCACGGCAGAACGATGTAAAGGGGACCAGGTGTCGGTGGAAACCCGCTATTACATCTCCAGTCTGGAGTCGGATGCCCAGCAGTTCTTGCGGGCGACTGGAAACCATTGGGGCATCGAAAATCGGGTCCACTGGGCGCTGGACGTGTCCTTCAGGGAAGACGAAAGCCGGGTAAGAACCGGGAACGCACCGGAAAACCTGGCGATAGTCCGGCACCTGGCCCTCAACCTGCTGCGCCAGGAGCGGACCTCCAAAGCCTCTATCAAAGCCAAACGCAAATTGGCAGGCTGGGACAATAACTACCTGCTATCCATCCTCTCCAATTAGAATGCGTTTGCCCTGTAGCAAACCCAGGTCTTTCGACCGTCACCCTGAGCGGGGCGAAGGGGCTAAAGTATTAAGCGAAATAACAGTCTGCCATCCGGGAGATTTTGGGTTCTTCGTCGCGGGCTCCTCAGAATGACAGCGATGGAAGACTGCCAAGGAGGGCGGTCTGGTGTCAACCTGGAAGATGTAAAAACCCTGGCAGCACAACCAAGGTGCTGGAACTGTCGTTCCACCAAGGAGGTGATATGGCCGTGACTGCTGTAGTAAACGCACCGGGCACCCTAGAGCTATTCCTACCAAAGGAGAACACAGCTGTTGGAAGCGCAGCCTGCAGTCCCAGATTGGTCCGACTCAACTGGTGGCGGCTGAAAATGGTGACACCCATGCGGGTCAACGTGTCGCCCTGGCGCAATTGGTATTCCCCATGCCTACCACGTGCACAGTTAGCAGTGCCAGTGACTTCCCCCCAAGTTATACCACCGTCAAGGGTGTACATTCAAATAAGTAAGTATCCAAGGCGGGCTGCAAGACGGCGAATGTACATGCAGATAGGCACGGCGATTCTCTTTAAAAACCGCAGCTGGGACGGACGCGAAGGGCCAAATGAGAACAGTAGGTCCTTCTAAGAGCCTATCCTAAAATCAAGTTATGCCCCCTGTCGCAGCTATGAAATGCCATAACCCAAAGGGTTATTAGGATAGGCTCTAATACTACAGTTGCAGATTGAAAACGACTAGGATTGGGGCAATCAACGGGTGGTGAGGTGAGGCTGTGGCAGTGCATGGGGATGGGGTGGCAGAGGTCGCCCGGTGGGCTGAGGGTATCGACCGGGTACACGAGTGCATTGCGGGGCGGTTCCGGCGTCCCGAACCACGTCGACGATCGCTGGACTATCTGAAAGGGCTGCTCAGTCCGGTGGAGCGCAAGAACGGCTGGCAACTGGCGGAGCAGGCCGGGGACGCCACACCCTATGGGGTGCAGCATCTGCTGTCAACCTACATTTGGGACGCGGACCTGGTTCGCGATGATCTCAGGGACTACGTGGTGGAGCACCTGGGCGACGCCAACGGGGTGTTGGTGGTGGACGAGACTGGGTTTCTGAAGAAGGGCAACAAGTCTGTGGGGGTGCAGCGTCAGTACAGCGGCACGGCGGGACGGATCGAGAACTGCCAGATTGGGGTATTCTTGACCTACGCTACTGCCAAGGGGAGGACCCTGCTGGACCGGGAGCTTTACCTGCCTCAGGTGTGGGCCGATGACCAGGAACGCCGGGAGGAGGCTGGCGTGCCGGAGCAAGTGGCGTTTCGCACCAAGCCGCAACTGGCCCGGCGGATGCTGGAACGGGCGGTGGAGTCGGGAGTCCCCTTCGGCTGGGCCACCGGGGACGAGGTCTACGGCAATGACCGCAACCTGCGGCTGTGGCTGGAGCGGCGGGACGTTCCTCACGTGCTGGCCATCAAGAGCAATGAGAAGTTGTGGGCTGGGACGGACCAGGGTCCGCGCCAAGTGCGGGCTGACCGGCTGGCGTCTGGGGTTGAAGAGTCGGGCTGGGTCCGGCTGAGCGCCGGTGATGGGGCCAAGGGTCCTCGGGTCTACGACTGGGCCTTGGTGGATATTCGGCCCCTGAGAGAACCTGGCAAGGGGTACTGGCTGCTGGCCCGGCGCAGCGTGGCCAAGCCCGAGGAACTGGCCTACTACGTGTGCTACGGCCCGACGGGAACAGCCCTGGAGGAACTGGTGCGGGTGGCCGGAACCCGGTGGGCCATTGAGGAATGCTTTGAGGAGGCCAAGGGACAGGTGGGACTGGACCAATACGAGGTGCGCCGGTGGGACGGCTGGTACCGGCACATCACCCTGGCGATGCTGGCCCACGCCTACCTGGCGGTGGTACGGCGCCAGGCATCGTCGCCGGGACGTCTGGGAGAAAAGGGGGCTGCCCCAGTTTGGAGGAAAGGCTGATACCGCTGACGGTGCCCGAGGTTCGGCGGTTACTCTACCGGCTGATATGGAGACACCACCCTACGGACGAATCAGTGCTGCGGTGGTCTCAGTGGAGACGGCGGCACCAAGCAACGGCCCGGCGCTGTCATTACCGACGCCGCCTGAAACTCCTCACCACATATCTGCAACTGTAGTATTAGAGGGTGTGTGAAAAGCAATCAAGCTGGTTTGAGCCGCCGGAGCATCAGATGAATCATCGCAATGTGTATCCAAGCTTCACTGGTTTCCGTCAGAGTTTCGTAGTCCTTGCTCAGCCTCCGGGACCGGCCCAGCCAGGCCAGTGTGCGTTCGACCACCCATCTTCGAGGCAGGACCTCGAAACCAGGGCTCTCCCGGGGCCGCTTGACAATCTCCAGCGTCCAGCCCGCAAAGTCGCGGACCCACTCAACCAGCTTTCCGGCATAACCGCCGTCGGCCCAGACCAGTTCCAGCCGGGGAAACCGGCCGGTCAGCTTGCTGATGACCAGCTTGGCCCCGTCCCGGTCCTGGATATTCGCTGGATGCACCACTACGTCCAGCAGCAAACCCATAGTGTCTACTACGATATGCCGCTTTCGTCCCCACACTTTCTTCCCGGCATCGTAGCCGCGAGGCCCCCTTTTTCCGTAGTCTTCACCGATTGGCTGTCAATGATGGCGGCGGAAGGACCGGGTTCCCGTCCCTCTGACTCCCGGACCTTAGGGCGCAGGGCCTCGTGGACTTGTTCCCATACGCCAGCTTTCCGCCAGCGGCGGAAGTACCACCATACGCTGCCCCAGGGCGGGAAGTCATGGGGCAACATACGCCAGGAGCAGCCGCTTCGCAGGACGTAGAGGATGGCGTTTATCACTTCCCGCAAGTCTATGGTGCGCGGATGTCCCCCAGGCTTGGCCGGCGGGAGCAACGGGGCCAACTCTTCCCATTGGGCATCGGTCAGGTCGGTGGGATACGGTTTTCTTGTCATCCCCGTAGATTACCATAACTCCAACCTGCTTTCACACACCCTCTTAGACCCTTCACTCCCTTTAGCCCCTATTCCTTGACAAGCTAGGGAGATCGGAGAAGGCCGAGTGGCAACAGTCTAAAGACCCCGAGGAACTGGGCATATTTCTCGCCCGGAAGCCGCCAGAAGGTATGCTATAATTTGGGCTGCTGAATGGTAATGTCTGCGACCCAACGACTCCAGAATATCGACGCCCCCCTACGTGCCGTCGAGCAAGGCATAAAGGGGGGCGATTTGCTGTTGCTTCAACTGCTGCGTAGCTGGGCTTCCCCCAAGTCGCTGCCCGTCTATCTCGTCGGCGGCCCGGTGCGTGACGCCCTGCTTGGCACCCCCATCAAAGACCTGGACTTTGTAGTCGAGGGAGACGCCCCGAAGTTGGCCTACCGGGTGGCCCAGGCTACAGGTGGGGAAGTCTTGGTCCATCCCCGGTTTCAGACCGCCACCGTGAGCTTGGACGGCTCCCGGGTGGATATTGTCACCGCCCGTAGGGAGACCTACTCCCAACCAGGGTCGCTGCCCCAGGTCACTCCAGGCGCCATCGATGATGACCTGGCCCGCCGGGACTTTTCGGTAAATGCCCTGGCATTGCCCTTGTGGGAGCAAGTTCCCACCGTGCTGGACCGGCATGGTGGTCTGAGGGACTTGGAACTGGGAGTCCTACGGGTGCTGCACCCGCGCAGCTTCGACGACGACCCAACTCGGATTCTTCGTGCCATACGCTACGAGCAGCGACTTGGCTTCTCCCTAGACGAGGATACGTCGGCCCTATTGGCGGCGGCGTTTGGCCAGGGGCGCCTGGGTGCGGTCACCGCAGACCGGGTGCGGCACGAATTGGAACGTATCCTTGCAGAAGCCCGCCCGGAATTTGCCTTGAAACGGGCAATTCAACTGGGCGTGCTGGCGGCAATACATCCTGGCCTCGCCTCGGTGGGGCCACTGGAACGGTTGGTCGCCCGGGCTCCCTCGGGACTGCTGGCAGACCAACCTCTCTGCTATCTCGCCTCCTTGGTCTATCCCTTGTCCTGGGACCAGGTCGAGGGGCTGATTGGTCGGCTGAACATGCCCAATTCCTGGGCCGCCGTCGTGCGTGATACCATTGCTTTGAAGGATATGGAGCCAGCACTAGCCGACCCGGCGCTGTCTGCGTCCCAGGTCTCGACCATGCTGGAAGGTCTCTCGTCGGTCTCGGTCTGCGTGGCCTCTTTAGTCTCCAAGTCTCCCCAGGGCGCCCGGCGATTGTACCAATACTGGGACGAGTGGCGGCACCGCGTGCCGGTCCTGATGGGCCGCGACCTGGTGGCTATGGGAGTGCCAGAGGGGCCGATGGTCGGCTCCATTCTGCGGGAATTGCGGCTGCGCCGGATAGACGGGGCGCTGGCCGACGAGGAGGGCGAGCGCCAGGTGGTGGAAGAGATTCTTAGCCAGAAGAGGCCGCAAATTGCCGATGGATGAAGAATTAGAGCAGGAATTTTGCGTTATCTGTAGTGGTGCGCTGGATGGGATACAGGAGACTTTTTGCCAGATGTGCGGCGGGAAATTTCACCAGCCCTGGACCAGGGACAGCGCCCTTCCCCAGTGCGGGCACATCGCCAGCCACGAGGAAGCCCTGGCCGTGGTGTTCCTCTGCAATGACTGTTACTATGGCCAAAGACCCTGAAGTCGCGGGGAAACTCGTGGCAGGCCGATAGGAGATTGGTAGCGGATGAAGGCAGTCTACATTGAAGCCCACGGCGGGCCCGAAGTCTTGACCCTGGGAGACCGGCCTGACCCGGACCCCAATCCCTTCCAGGTCAAGGTGCGGGTCGGCGCGTCGGCCCTGAACCGCCTGGACTTGTACACCCGTGCCGGAGCCCGGGGGCTCCGACGGGAGTTTCCGCCTCCCCTTATTCTGGGAGGTGACTGCGCCGGGGAAGTGGTGGCTGTGGGCGAGCAGATCGGCTTCCTGAAGGCGGGCGACCGAGTGGTCGTCAACCCCCGCTTGAGCTGCGGACAGTGTCCCTCCTGCGCCTCGGGCGACGACGACCTTTGCGCCAACTCCACCTTCATGGGCAGCGCCATTGACGGAAGCTACGCCGAGTTGGTGACTGTTCCGGCGGTGAACGCCCATGTCATCGCCGACGATGTCTCCTACGAGGAAGCCGCCGCCATGCCCACTACCTTCCTGCCGGTGTGGAACATGATGGTCAGACGGGCCAGGCTACGGCCCTGGGAGACGGTGCTGGTCCTGTCCGCCTCCGCCGGTGTGGGGACTGCCGCCATTCAGGTAGCCAAGAATGTGGTGGGAGCGCGGGTAATCGCCACCACCAGCACTACGGAGAAGGCCGCCAAGGCCCTGGAGTTGGGGGCCGACGAGGTTATCAACTACAGCGAGGAAGACGTTACCCAGCGGGCCCGGGAACTGACCGGCGGCCAGGGTGTGGACGTAGTGGTGGACCACGTTGGGGCCGATTTCTTCACCCCGGCCTTCAATGCTCTACGCCCCAGGGGGCGGTACACCATCTGCGGCGCCACCACCGGCCTGCGAGCCGAGTTGCACCTGGGGTTGCTGTTCACCCGCCAGATAGAGGTCTACGGGGCTTTCATGGGCTCCAAGGAAGATATGCGGGAGATTGTGGCGATGTTGAACCGGGGCGCAATTCGCCCGGCCATACACCAGTCCTTTCCCCTCGCGGAGGCGGCCACTGCCCACCAGGTCATGGAAGACACCAACTTCTTCGGCAAGTTGCTGCTGCGGCCCTAGTTCCTGCTAGTAGCGCCCTTACTTTTCCAGCCGTCGCCCGTGGAACAGGTACTGCTGGGAATAACCGCCGTAACGCCCGAAATACTGGTGGGCCCACTCCATCAACACCCGGTTGGTGGGCGTCTTTTCCTCGGGAAAATACCACTCGGCCAAGGCCCGGCGCACCCAAACGTCGATGGGGAAGGCTTCCAGCTTTTCCAAGGAGAATACCAGGATGCAGTCGGCTATCTTGGGTCCGATGCCGGCGCATTCCATCAACTGCTCTTTGGCTTCCTGGTAGGGCAGGTGAATTAGCTGGTCCAAGTCCAACCGGCCCTCCACCACCCTTTGAGTCGCCTTGTCCACGTAGGGCGCGCGGAAGCCCAGCCCCAAACGGCGCAACTCCATCTCGCCGGCTTCTACCAACTGGGCTGGGGAGGGAAAAGTGTGGCGCACCTGGCCGTCCAGGGTCAGGGGTTCACCGAAGTGGTCCGCCATGACTTCCATGTTTTGATGGATGCGGGGAATGTTGGAATTGGCGGAGCAGATGAAGGCGACGAGGCATTCCCAAGGCTCTTGGCGCAGCACCCGCAGGCCCGGGTACCGGGCCACCATTTCGGCAACCCGCGCGTCCTGGTTTATCTCCCGGTAGATGGCGCAGATGTCGTCGTCCAGCCGGAAGTAACTCTGGAGGAGGGGCAGCAACGAGGCTTCCAGCCAGGGTTCGCAGCGGTACTCGGCCCCTCCCTCAATCTGCCGCATACGAATGAAATTGCCTCGCAGCACACCGGAAAACCAGCCGTCCTCGTCCCTGCGCCAGCGGTGGGCCTGGCCGCTCTCCAAGCTGGCCGCCAGGTCGAAGGGTTGGTCAACGACCAGGCGCACGGTCGTCCCCGATCCACCGCGCCGCCAGGGTGCCCACCGTCGCCAGGGTGCTGGGTTGCAGGGTGCAGGGCGGTATGGACTGCAGGAAGGCTTGCCCGTAGGAGCGGCCCGTAACTCTCCGGTCCAGCACAACGATTGATCCCTTGTCTCCCTTGTTGCGGATGAGCCGGCCAATGCCCTGCCGGAAGCGCAACACCGCCTGGGGTACCGAGTACTGGTTGAAGGCGTCGCGGTACTGCTCCGAGCGGGCCTTTACGATGGGGTCGGTGGGCACCTGGAAGGGCAGCCGTGTCAACACCAGGGCTTTGAGTACGCTGCCGGGCAGGTCCACACCCTCCCAGAAGCTGCTGGTTCCCAGCAATACGCTCTTGGGGTTCTCGGTAAAGCGTCGCAAAAGTTGTTGGGGGGAGCCGTCCACGCTCTGGGCCAGCACCTGGATACCCTCGGCGGCCAAACTGGTGCGAATTTGCTGGCTGACGGCGCGCAGAGAGGCGTAGGAGGTGAACAACGCCATGGTCCGCCCGCCCAGGGACTTGCCCAGGTCAATCAACACCCGGGCGAGGGAACTGACGTAGCTGTCGGATGAGGGGGGCGGCATGTCGTCGGGAATCATCAGCAGGGCGGCCCGCTGGTAGTCGAAGGGAGAGCCCACCAGAAGTTCCTCGCTGTCTTCGGGGACTCCCAACCGCTGCCGCATGTAGTCAAAGCTGTTCTGGGCGCTGAGGGTGGCGCTGGTCAACACCACCGATTCCTTGCGATCGAACAGGTTCTCCGCCAGGGTTTGACCAACGTCCAGCGGCGCTGAGTGGAGGGCAATTCCTTCCCGGTTCCGGTCTTGGGCAATCCAATTAATCTTTGTCTCGTCGTAGGCTCCCAAGATAGAATGGAGATGCAACCGCAGTTGTTCCAGGTCGTCTTGAATGCTGTTGCACTCGGCGCTCAATCCGGCGGTTTCAACAGAGCCGGAGAACTCCCCATCTTCCAGAAATTCGCGGGCCCGGGCCAGACTGTGGGTGGCTTGCCCCAGTCCCACGTCCAGATTCTCCCAGGCCAGCGCCAGGTCAGCCCAGGAACGTTGAGACCGCATTTGCTGGGTCAGCAGCATTTGGGCGTTCTCCGGCCCTCCCTGGTTGCGCTGATTGTCCAAGAACCGTTCCGTTTCCCCCCACAGGCGTCCCCACCAATCGCGAAGGCGGGGCGACAACTCTTCCACGTCGCCGGCCACGCTTTCCCCGCGCTGCCTAACCTGGTTGTCCACCCCTTCGGCGCGCAGGGCCACCCGTAATTCGGCGGTGAACCGTCCCTGAGAGTCCAGGGAGTCTACCAACCCTTCTCCATCCACCGCGAAAGCGAGTTGGGCCGTGGCTTCCTCTTCCAGGTTGTGGGCTTCGTCGACTATCAGGCGACGGTAGTCGGGAATCAGGTTGCCCCCGTGGGCAACGTCGGCCAGCAGCAGAGCGTGGTTGACAACGATGATGTCGGCCTGGTCCGCCCGCTCCCGGGCCGCCCGCAGGAAACAGGGGCCGCCGTCTCTCATGCCGGTGCAGCGGCTCCTCTCGCTGGCGGATATCCGGCTCCAGTTGTATGCGTCCCGCCCGGAGAGGTTTATCTCGCCGCGGTCCCCAGAGGTGGTTTCCTGGAGCCAGACCGCCGTTTTGCTGAGCAACCGGGCATCGTCGACCGAGGGACTCTCGCTCCTCGCCAGGTAGTTCCAGCGGCGCAGGCACAGGTAGTTGCCGCGACCCTTGAGCAGGGCTGCCTTGAGACCGCCGGGCTCCACCAAGCCCGCCGATTCCAGTACCTGCGCCAGGGCGGGAATGTCCTTGTTGACCAGTTGCTCCTGCAGGTTGATGGTATTGGTGGATATGACAACCCGCTGTCCCTTGGACACGGCGAAAAGGGCTGCCGGAAGCAGGTAGGCCATGGACTTGCCGACGCCGGTGCCGCCCTCCACCATCAGGTGGCGGCCTTCGTAAATGACCCTGGTGACCGCCTCCAGCATCTGGTCCTGTTGGGGACGGTGCTCGAACCCGGGAAATGCCCGGGAGAAGGGGCCGTCGGAACCCAGAAGCCCGATTATCCTGGCTTCGTCCACGTGGTCCAGGTCCGGGTCCTTGCGCCGGTTTTCCGGATTGCGCAGCCGGGCCGCCAGGTGCTGTAGGTCCAGGCCGGTGAGGCCAAATGCTGAGGGGCCGCCGTTGACCGCCTTACCCTCCAGTCCGGCCAATAGTGGGGTGATGCCCCAGCGACTCCGCGAGGCCAGGTTGGTCACGTAGCGGAGGAGGGACGGGTCCAATTGGGCCGCCTGTCCCAGCAGGGCCAGGAACACGCCCCTGGTGGCCTGGGCATCGTCCAAGGCCCGGTGGGGGTTGAAGTGCTTCACCCCCAGGGCGCTGGTCAAGTATCCCAGGGAGTACTCGGTGGTCCGGGGCAGCATCACCGAGGCCAGGTCCCAGGTGTCGTGGCTGGGGTTGGGCAGGGGCAGCCCGTGGGACTCCAAGAAGCGCAGGTCGAAGGAAATGTTGTGCCCCACCACGGGATGGTCTTCCAGGAACGTTTCCAGGTCCGGGGCAACCGTGGCGAAGAAGGGGGCCCGCCGCACCTGGCGGGGCGATATTCCCGTAAGACGCTGTACGAACTCGGGAATGGAACGGCCCGGATTTACGAAGGTCTCGAAGGTGTCGATAACCTGGTCGCCCTGGAATTTGACCGCGCCTATCTCAATAATCGTGTCCCGGGCCGAGTCCAACCCGGTAGTCTCCAGGTCGAGGGCCACGAAAATCTGGTCGAAGCGGGGATCGGTAGCAAATGTATGATCGAGGACCATTGGAAACCGCCCTTCTCACCCTATGATGAATACCCCAGTCCGGGAATGGTGTGTTGAAGTACCAACTGGCTGCCGTGGCCCTGGGCCCGCCTGCCTTAGATACGCTCGCCACGGGGATGCAGGGTATCCGGTGGCCGAGTCTCTGACCTACGACCCCTCAACCCGTGTAGGGGCGGATCCGCCCCTCTCGAAGTCCCACTACCGGGTAGAACATGCCCAGGTGCAACGCCTTGAGGAATTCCGCTTCGTTGTGTATTTCGTCGCGGAACGCCGTAACGAAGCGGCCTATGCCGTGGACCGAGTGGGCGTCGCTGCCGCCGGTTACCGGCATGTGCAAAAGGCCGGCCACCTTCATGGCAAACTGGTTCTCCTCATCGGCGGTGCCGCCGTTGGCTACTTCCAAGGCGTGGGCCAGTTTGAACACCGGGTGGTCCAGCGCTTCCTCCGGTTCTTTGGGCAAAGGGTCGGGCAGGGTGCGGTACAAGTAGGGGCGCTCCCGCATGTGCTTCCCCAGGACGCCCCGGAAGGGATGGGCGCTGATGACGAACCCGCCCGCTGCCCGGGCGGCCCGGCAGAGCTCCTCTGCCTTGTGAAATCCCGATTGGTAGCTGTCCAACCCGAAGGCCAGCATGTGGCCCAGGTCGGTGTCAGCTTCCATAGCGCGTACCAGTACCAGGTTGTGCTGGTTGGCGAACCGTTGGAATTCGTGCCGGTCCCACGGGCCGCTATGTTCGGTAATGCAAAGGCCGCGCAGTCCCAGCTTCTCCGCTTCCAGGATTAGGTCCTCGGGAGAAAGGCTGCTATCGGCGCTGCCCTTGGTGGTGTGTATATGTAGGTCAAACAATCTAGCCATTAGTTCGTCCCGATTTTATCGGCAGGGCTTCTCCCAAGTCAATGGCAAGATGTCGCCGCATTGCCCCCGACCCGCCCCATATCCCTGCTCAGATGACGTTGGCCCAGGGTAGAATACCGGAAAACCGGGAGAAAATGCTGTGGGCATTTTACGGATTAGCCAAGAAAGGTATTGATTACCTACGGTCAGGCATATAAACTACAAATTCGTCTGATTCAGGGCAACCCCTCGTGGGGTGGCCTAGTATGAATAGGAGGACGGGTGATTGAATGTACTAGGTATTCATGTTTTGCTGGAACTTAAAGAGTGCAATCCCCAGCTTCTTGATGACATCGAATATATCCGCGATTCGCTATTCAAAGTAGCGGACGACTTGGGCGCCACCATAGTCGGCGAGTCATTTCACCACTTCACCCCCCAGGGGGTAACCGGAATACTGTCCATCGCCGAGTCTCACATTTCCATCCACACCTGGCCGGAGCACCGTTACGCCGCAGCCGATATATTCACCTGCGGCTCTTCTTTTCGGCCCAGCGATGCCGCCGAAATTTTGATTGACCAGTTCGAGTCCAAGGACCCGGACGTGACCGAGGTGCGCCGAGGTCTCATGTCTCACCCAATCACCAACCCGGTGGTCGGGGACTAAACCGCGTCATGGAAGGCATTTCCGGTAAATGGTTCTTCGAGACCGTCTTCCCTGAATTGGCGGTAATGCTAAAGGTCCAGAAGGTGCATTACTCCGGCAAGACCGCTTACCAGAACGTTGAAGTCCTGGAGTCGGCCATTTTCGGGCGAAGCTTGGTGTTGGACGGCAAGACCCAGTCCACGGAGCGGGACGAGCACATCTACCACGAGGCGTTGGTCCATCCCACCATGTTGATGCACCCCAATCCCCGAACTGTGTTCATTGGGGGCGGCGGCGAGGGGGGCACTCTCAGGGAAGTGTTGGCCCACAATTCGGTGGAGCGGGTGGTCATGGTAGACTTGGACGCCGAGGTGGTGGAGTTATGCCGTCGTTACCTGCCCCAACACCACCAGGGGAGCTTTGACGATCCCCGGGTAGTGCTATTGCACGAAGACGCCCGGGCGTACCTGCGGGATACCGACCAACAGTTCGACGTGATGATTATGGACTTGGTGGACCCTCTCGAAGGGGGCACCGCCTACCTCCTCTACACCGAGGAGTATTACCGCCTTATCAGCGACAGGCTGGCCCCGGGAGGGCTAATGGCTACCCAGTCCGGCCCGGCAGGTCTGCTCTCCCTCCTCGAATGCTTCACCACCATTCACAACACCCTGTCTGGTATTTTTGGCGCGACGGTCCCGTGGCAGGTCCACGTGCCGGCTTTTCAGACTTTGTGGGGCTTCAACGTGGCCTCCAACGGGCAGCTACCCGACTTCTGCAAGTCGGATAAGCTGGACGCTCTGATAGCCGCCCGCATCAACAAGGGTCTGAGGTTCTACGACGCCGAGACCCACCGGGCTATGTTTTCCCTGCCCCGGTTCATACGGGAGGGTCTGGAAGCGGAGACCCGCACCAACCGGGATGAGGCCCCCGTCTTCATGGTCTGACCTTATTCCGGCCCCGGGCCGGGCGGTTACAGCCGCCACTCTTCCCTTGGCCCCTCTCCAGTCCTACTGCCAATTCCCTTCGTGTTCCTGCCGGATGTAGTACCGCCCTTTATTAGACCGGGCAATTTTGGGTTGGGGTCCGCACCATCGGAAGCGGCTACCTCCAGGAGGAAGGGCGCCCGCCAGGGGACGAGGCTTCCCCACGCGCTGGCCCGGGGAGCAGTCAGCCGGCTGCCCTACAGGGCCGCTTCCGCTAGGGCCGGGAACTGGTCGATTGGCGTTACTTCGCCGGTGGTCTCGTAGTGGCCCACCAGACTGCGAATTTCGTCCGGCACCGGGCGAGTGGTTCCGCTCTCGGGGTAAAAGCCCACGTACACCGCCTGCATCACCGTCAACAGCCTGTCGGACCCGTCGGCGTAAATCTCTACGTCCAGGGTCAAGCTGGTATTCCCGATTCGCGACACGCGGGACCGCAACTCCAGGACCTCGTCCACCCGGGCCGGAGCCTTGAATTCCAGGGTGGCCTTGACCACGGCGCTGTCGAAATAACCCCGCTGGGCAATCCGGTAGATGCTGAAGCCCAGGTTGCGGAAATACTCGGCTTGGGCTATTTCCAGGTAGCCCATGTAAGCCCCGTTGAATACTATTCCCTGGGCGTCGCACTCCATCCAGCGCACGCGCACGTTGGTGTGGAACCTAAAATCTTGCTTCGGCATTCCTCATTGCTCAGGCTGACCCCACGTTAAATCTTTGTAAGGGTGGGCAACTTTTTGTCCTTCAGGATTCCATTGCAGAAAGGGTGACGCTCACTACCCTTTGGTCGGCCTCCGAGTATAGCCCCCTGTTGATTGCTCAGGGCCAGGGTTACCGACGGTGTACCCGTTGGACGCCAGGTAGTCCCGGTCTTCTGGAGACAACTCGGCGGTCTCCAATAGGCCTGGACGCTGCTCCAAGGTGCGCTGCAAGGACTGTTGACGGCGCCAGCGGGCAATCTCGGCGTGGTTGCCGGAGCGCAGCACATCCGGTACGGTGAGCCCCCGGTAGTCCGCTGGGCGGGTGTACAGGGGATGTTGCAGCAGACCGGAAGTTATGGAGTCCTCCAATACGTTCTCGGCGGAACCTACCACCCCCGGTGTAAAGCGGGATACGGAGTCGATTACCACCATCGCCGCCAGTTCGCCGCCGGTCAGCACGTAATCGCCAATGCTAACGTCGTGGGTAGCCAGATGGCGGCGTACCCGCTCATCCACGCCGGCATAGTGGCCGCAGATTAGCACCATCTCCGGAAAGGCGGCCAGTTCATCAACCAACTGCTGGCAAAGCACCCGGCCCTGGGGAGAGAGCAGGACAATGGGCACCCTGGAGCGATCTTCGGGCGTTTGAGAAGCCAGGACCCACTCTACCGCCTCAAATAAAGGCTCCGGTTTTAGCACCATGCCCGCGCCCCCGCCGAACTGGTAGTCATCGGCTGTCCCGTGGGCGTCGTGGGTGAAGTCGCGGATGTCCGTCAGTTGCACCGACACCAGCCCACGACGGTAGGCCCTCCCTACCATGCTATGTTCCAGCGGCCCCTGAAAGGCCTGGGGGAACAGGGTCAACACGTGAAAGCGCATGGGCGAATGATACAGGAAACCGTGTCTCCATTCATCCCATGAAGCTGGTTGGACGACGGCTCAGACAGTTGGGATGCGTCCCTGTGGAATAGCGATGGGATAAAGGGGGCGTCGCCCAAATGGGAAGGGGGCAGGCCCGTGAGCTGCCCCCTTTTTATGTGGGTTATCTAATTTCCCCCACGGAGATGGGTGGAAATGCCAATTGAGGAGCGGTTTCCGGCTAATCTCCCACGGCCTGGGGTACACCGGAAGAAAGTTGGTTTACATAAGCCTCGCCGCCCTTCATTATCAGCTTCAGGCGGTCCTGGTCCCGCAACACCCCAATGTCGCGCAGCGGGTCGCCGTCGACGACCAACAGGTCTGCCAGCTTCCCCCTGGCGATGGTGCCAATATCCTTGTCCAGTCCCACACACTCGGCGGCCCAGCCGGTGGCGGCCTGGATGGCCTGCATGGGAGACATGCCCCGTTCCACCAGAAGCTGGACTTCCCGGGCGTTGTCCCCGTGAACGTAACCCCCGGCATCGGTGCCCGCCACCACCTTGACCCCGGCGGCCAGGGCCTGGTGCATACTCTCTCGGTGGATGTCGGCCAGGGCCCGGGCCCGCTCCTGCATGTGGGGGGCGCTTACCGTGCCGTGGAACTCGTAAATCTCGAAGGTGGGGACCATGAATGTGCCCTTGTCGGCCATAATCTTGACCAGGTCAGGGTCTTCGGCCAGGTAGCAACCGTGTTCCACCGACCCGACCCCGGCCTTCACGCACATGCGCAGCCCCGGCCCGCCCACGGCGTGACACATGGTGCGCCGACCCAGGGCGGCAGCCTCGGCCACTAGGGCGGCCACCTCGTCTTTGCCGAACTCGATGTCCAGGGGGCCGTGGCCCTGGCGAGAGCTGGCCCCGCCGGTGGTAGCGAACTTAATCACGTCGGCCCCAACCCGGGCCATCTCCCTCACCTTGGCCCGGACGCCGTTCACGCCGTTGGCCACTCCCCCCGGCAGCCGAGGGTCGCCGTGGTCGTGGGTGTGGCCCGAGGGACTTACTCGGTCGGCCAGCCCTCCAGTGGGCGAGATGATGTTTACCGAAAGCACCAACCGGGGCCCGGGGTACAGGCCCTCCTCCACCGCCATCTTGAAGCCCGCGTCCAGGCCGCCGGCATCCCGCACACAGGTGTAACCCGCCGCCAGGGTTTGGGCCATCACGTACCCCGTCCGCAGGTGTTGCAGGGATATGGGGTCGTCCAGCCCCCACCGGGAGGGCAGGTCGTATCCCTTGGATGCCAGGTGGTCGTGGCAGTCAATCATTCCGGGCATCAGAGTCATGCCGGAAACGTCGATAATTTCAGTGTTGGGCGGCAGAGATACAGACGCGCGCGGTCCCACAGCCTCGATTCGCTCGCCGTCTATTAACACAGCGGCGTCATTGACCACCGGCCCGCCGGACCCGTCGATTAGGGTAGCTCCGACCAAGGCTTGCATACGATACCTCCTACGGGCTCTTTATATGGGTGGGAAGATGATGCGATGCTAATTAACCTGCCCATCCTTGTCAAGCGAGGCCCGGCCTCCGCTTGGCAGAATATTTTCGCTCCAACTTGACAGCGTTGTACGTGGTAGCGAGTCCTCTTCTTGGACTAGACTCTTAGCAACAAAAGGTGAGGGCATATTACCTTGCAAACCATCAAACATCTCGCTTTGTATTTGGTCTGTTCCCTCATCACCCTGTCGGTCGCTTGCGCCCCATCCTACAGCGGTCAGATAGTGTTCGTGTCGGAGCAGGACAGTGACCCCGAGATATTTCTGTTGGACCCCGATGCCGGCACGGTCTCCCAACTGACGAGTAACGCCCACCAGGACAAGGCGCCCAAATGGTCCCCCGACGGCGAGAGAATCATTTACCTATCCGACGAGCGGGGCACCTTTCAGGTATTCCAACTGGACCTGAAGGACCAGACCGTAATCCAGATGACCAACAGTTCCGGAGTGGGGCCCAATATACTATGGTCTCCCGATGGGCAAAGGTTCATGTTCACCTCCCATGGGGGCGGCAATACGGAAATGTTTTGGACCACCATTGACGGGGCAAATCTGGCCCGGGCTACCAACAACGGTCTCAATGAACGGTTGGGAGACTGGTCCGCCGACGGCCGATGGGTGGTGTTTTACGTGGAAGACCAGCCGGATAAGAGGGGCCTCTGGCTGCGTAACCCCGATGGTGTCAACCTGGTCCGCTTGACCAATGGCCTGGATACCGACCCGGTATGGTCGCCCGACGGGAAGCGCATTGCCTTCGTGCGGGAACATGAGGGCAACTCGGACATCTACTTGGCAAAGAGGGGCGATGGCAATACTTGGCTGGACCCGGTGGAAGCCTTCCGGCTAACCCTGGGTCCGGCGGAGGACTCGGGCCCGGTATGGTCGCCCGACGGCAAGGCCCTGATGTTCGTTTCTTTCCGGGACGGAAACGGAGAAATCTACGTAATGCGCGCCGACGGAAGTGGCAAGGTGAGATTGACCAACAACGCGGCCCACGACCTGGACCCGGCATGGTCGCCCGACGGCAAGTCCATTACCTTTGTGTCCCACGTCTACGGGCCAGGCGAGATTTTCATCATGGACGCCGACGGATCAAAGCAGCGGCGGCTGACCAACAATGGGGTGGTTGACGAGTCGCCGGACTGGTGATGAGAAGCGCCCAAGGGCCGTTGCCAGCAGCGGATGGAGGGCCCTTGAGAGCGGAGAAACCTAACCCCGTTCTTGAGCATTGTAGCCCCGTCATTCCCGCGAAAGCGGGAATCCAGAGCTTGAATCCGTCAATCGTCTTACCCTGTCGGGCATCTTGCTAGAAACGGGTCTTGATTCTCGTCAGTGTGCCGTCCAGGCCGCCCTATATGCGATTGCCCTGGCCGGGCAGCCAGGGTCTTTCGATTGTCACCCTGAGCGGAGTGAAAGGTCTAGAGTCTCCGTCCAGCGCACGCTCCCCACCCCTGGATTCCCGCCTTCGCGGGAATGACGGTGGGGGCGATTGCCTGAAAGCCCACCTTGGCCTTTGGCCGGAGAATCGAAAGACCCTGGCCGGGCTCCGACTAGACCTCCCGTCTGCGGCGGTGATACACTCCCGAGAACCAACCTTGGCCCAACTTTCCCCCAGTGTCGTGTTATGGCAGATACCTTGGAGCCTCGCCGCATCGGGCCTCTGATGAGCCTGCTTTGGTCCCCAATGGCCGCAGTTACCAGCCAATGGCAGGGTAAACTGAATGCCCAAATTGCCGTTGCCATCAGCGCCGCTTCCATCGTGCCCGCCAAGCCCCGACTGCTGGTGCAGATATATAAGGGCAACTATAGCCACCAGCTCATCCACTCCAGCCGGGCCCTGGCCCTCAATTTTTTGCGCCCGGGGCAGCTTGAGCTACTCAGCGCCTTTGGCCTGGTGTCCGGCAGGGACACCGATAAGCTGGCGGGAATGTCCTACCGTCTGGGGACGTCGGGCTGTCCCATTCTGGAGGACTGTTGGGCCTACCTGGACTGTCGGGTGGTCAACGCCATGGACGGCGGTGACATGACCTGCTTTCTGGTGGAGGTCCTGGAGGGGAATATAGTGAGTGACGAGGGACCCCTGTGGTGGCGGGACGCCCGCCGCCGGTTGCCCGCTGAATGGATGGAAGAGTGGGACCGCAAGATAACCGCCGAGATTGAAGTTTCAACGGAGCGGATGGACCAAATCGACTACTCGGCCTGGACGCCCGGGGAGAAGAGGCAAGCATGAACGAAATAAATGGGTTGGTGCAGCAGATTCACGCCGCGCCCCAACAGTCGGTGGTGGTGGTGGCCGGAGCCGGGAGCCAGGCGGCATCCTGGCTGTTGGGGGTTCCCGGGGCCTCCCGCACCCTGATTGAGGTGCTGGTCCCCTATGGTCGCTGGTCCATGGTGGACTTCCTGGGCTACGAGCCGGAGCAGTACGTTTCCTCGGCCACGGCTCAGGCGATGGCCCGGGCCGCCTACCGCCGGGGCCTCCGGCTCCGGGAGGACGACTCGCCCATACTCGGCCTGTCCTGCACCGCGACCATAGCTACCGACCGTCCTAAGAGGGGCGATCACCGCTGCCACATCGCCCTTTGGGACGATGCCCAGGTTGCCAGCTATGACCTGGTGCTGGACAAGGGTAAACGGGACCGCGACGGCGAAGAGGACGTGGTGAGCCGGTTGACCTTGCACGCGCTGGCCCATGCCTGCGGCATCGAGCCCCAATTGCCCCTCGGGCTGACTTCCGCCGAGCATCCCCAGGTGCAGAGAGCGGCCCACTCGGACCCGGTGCGGAGCCTCTTGAACGGGGATGCCGACACCGTTATGGTGCAGCCCGACGGCCACGCCATCGAGGGCGCACCGGGACAGGTCAAGGCCCTGCTGCCCGGTTCCTTCAATCCCCTGCACCCGGGCCACCAGGAGCTGGCCCGGGTAGCATCGGAGGCGTTGGGATGCCCGGTAGTTTTCGAGCTTTCGGTGGTCAACGTGGACAAACCTCCCCTGGCCGAGGAGGAAGTCCGGCAGAGGATGGGCCAATTCGCCAATAAGGGCAGTTTGGCGCTGACCCGGGCCGAGACCTTTCGCAAGAAGGCCAACTTCTTTCCGGGGACCACCTTTGTCATCGGCGAAGACACGGCGGTGCGCCTGGTAGACCCCCGCTATTACGGTGGGTCCGAAGAAGGGATGCTCCAAGCCCTGGCCGAAATGTGGGCCCTGGGATGCCGTTTCCTGGTGGCCGGCAGGTATCGAGAGGGGGACTTCCAGACCCTGGCAGGAGTGCCCATACCCCAGGGTTTCCGACCCCTATTCCAGGAAATTCCCGAAACGCTTTTTCGCGCCGACATATCCTCCACCGAATTGCGCTCCCAGGTCTGAGAGAGCCTTAGCCGAGCGCGGGGCGGCAAGAACGCCCATCAGCCAGTTGGCCGAGTTCGGGTCTGGTGACCTGGTGGCAGACTCAAGCTCTTTAGGTGTGGCCCAACATTTTGAGTTCGCCGCCGGTGCCCCAGCAAGCTCACTAGGAGCAGGATGGGGGACCCGTCACCCCCATCCCAACCTTCCCCCTTCGAGGGGGAAGGGGTTTGCCCTTGCTGCCTGGGTAACCATCCATCATTCCGGCGGAGGCCTGAATGATGGTCGGGGGTTGTGGCTTGTCCGTTAGGCTGAGTTGGTCGCTACCCGGAGAATCGAAAGACCCTGGGATGGCTCAGCGTTACGTTGACACCCATTTTTCCTCGATGATATGATGGCCTGAACACCCCAGTTGCATCGGACCGTTACGCATTGAACGAATGATACATTCCTTAATCCTTCCGCTACAGTCCTTCGATGCCAACAATTTTGCCACCAATTGGGCTGCGGTAGCGATTGCCGCGATAATTGGGGCAGCGGCCATCGGCGGTATGTTCGCCGCCTCCCGGGTCCTCTCCTCCCGGCGGCACTCGGATGTCAAGCTCACGCCCTACGAATGCGGCATCCCGGCGACCCAGTACTCTTGGTCCAACATCAATCTCCGCTTCTATATTTTCGCCATTCTATTCCTGATATTCGATGTAGAGGCAGTGTTCCTCTTCCCCTGGGCGGTGGTTTTCCTGCAACAGAAGGAGCTGGGTAACGTGGTGCCTTTCTACGCGATGGTGCTGTTCCTAGCCGTCCTGTTCTTCGCGATAATTTACGGCTGGAGAAAGGGGGTCTTGGAGTGGCAGAAATAACCCTCGGTACGGGTAATACGCCGGCGCCCAGTCTGTTCAACCAGGCCCTATCCGGGAAGGTGCCCGGGGTCGTCACCACCACCACCGAGCAGCTATTCGGCATGGCTCGAAAGTCATCCCTTTGGACCCTCAGCTTCGGCCTGGCCTGCTGCGCCATAGAAATGATGTCCACCTACATGGCCCACCACGATTTCGACCGTTTTGGCGTGGTAACCTGGCCCTCTCCTCGGCAATCGGACGTGATGATTGTGGCCGGCACGGTGGTCAAGAAGATGGCCGAGCCCATCCGGCTGCTCTACGAGCAAATGCCCGAGCCCAAATGGGTCATCGCCATGGGCAGTTGCGCCACCAATGGGGGCCCCTACTACCGCTCCTACTCGGTGGTCATGGGCGTTGACCATATCATCCCGGTGGACGTCTACGTTCCCGGGTGTCCTCCCCGTCCGGAGGCCCTGTTGTACGGCATAATCAAGCTCCAAGAAAAAGTCATGCAGGACGCCAAGAGTAGTGGCGGAAGACAGTAGCAGCCAGCCGGCAGGTGGCGCTCACACCCCTCCCTCTTCCCCTCCCGCCGGAGAGGAAAACGGAGGGGTTGATGTGTTGGCCTCGTTGACCCAGCCCAGGCGGGAGCTTCTGGAACTGGCCGGGCGGCTGTTGGAAGAATTCGCTCCCCAGCCTGGAGCGCTGGACGACCTACCCCAACTCCTAGTCCAGCCCGGGCAAGTCGACGCTGTCTGTCGCATAGCAAAGGACGACCCCCAGCTAGACTGCAAGCTGCTCCTGTGCTTGACCTGCGTGGACTACCAGGAATACTTGCAGGTGGTATACTTCCTCCACTCCTTGGAGCGGGAACAGACCCTGGTAGTCAAGGCGGACGTGCCCTACGCAGACCCCCGGCTCCCTTCCGTCGCCTCGGTGTGGCAGGCTGCCGATTGGTACGAGCGCGAGGCCCACGACCTTTTCGGGGTCGTCTTCGATGGACACCCAGGGCTTACTCCCCTGCTCCTTTACGAAGAGTTTGAAGGCTATCCCGGGCGTAAGGAATACCCATTCTACGAGTACCAGGAGTTCTAGCGACCTTTGAAAAGCGTGCTTCTGACCGCCCGAGTCGTTTGGGAAGAGGGCCGGTACGTGGCTAGCGTAGAAACCCTGGAGTTGGAAGCCGTTGGCGACTCGGTGCGCGAAGCCCAGGACGAATTGGTGGCAGCCCTTCGCGGGTGGATCGAAGCCCAGGACACCCTGGGCAACCTGGAAGAGACCTTGACTCGGGCTGGCTACGAAGGCGTGGACGAGGATACTGAGTTGCAATTGGAATTCGTGGAGTAGTCGAACTCTGAGGGGCAAGGGTGTCTGATTGGCATGGACCGGATAGTCTACCAGATTGAAGAATCCCGGGATGGTGCGTCCCACATGGCCTATTGCCCGGAATTGGTCGTCACCGCTTTTGGAGACAGCCCGGAACAGGCCAAGGAAAGCCTGCGATTGGAGATTTCCCGCTACCTGGAAGACTGTGAGGAACTTGGCATACTGGATGAGGTGCTGATAGAAGCCGGCTTCTACGATAATGACGAGGTCTGGATGAGCAGTAGGGTCGTTCCTCCCAAGGAGCCGAAGATCACCTTTATTTAGCGCGGTTTTGCCCATAGTTGAGCAACTGAGCAGGCGTAAGGTATGGGCCGAGGCGGTAGCATTCTGCATCGGACAACGGAAGTAGCCTCAGCGGCCCAAGCAAACGATGGTTGAAAGTAGAGAAGAAATAATAGCGGGGGCCCAGCCCCTCGAAATGCTCCTCAACATGGGGCCCCAACACCCCTCCACCCACGGGGTGTTCCGCATGGTGCTCTGGGTCGATGGCGAGAAAATCGTCAAGGCCGAGTCCCATATCGGCTACCTGCACCGGGGGGCCGAAAAGCTCTGCGAAGGGGAGCAGTACCACCAGATAATCACCTTGTTCGACCGCCTTGACTACCTGGCAAACTTCAATAACGAGCTGATTTTCTGCCAGGCCGTGGAAAAGTTAATGGGGCTGGAGGTGCCCGAGCGGGCTGATTACGTGCGGGTTATCCTCTGCGAACTCAACCGCATCGCCAGCCACCTGCTCTACGTTGGGACCATTGGCCTGGACGCCGGTGCCATGACTCCCACCATGTTCGCCTTTCGGGGCCGGGAACGGATTCAGGCCCTGTTTGAGGCGGTCTCCGGCGCCCGCATGATGCACAACTACTTCCGCATCGGCGGGCTCAAGGAAGACCTCCCGGACAACTTCTCCCAAATGGTGGCGGAACTGCTGCCCATGCTGCGGGAGGACGTGGCCGAGAGCGATAAGATACTGACCTTCAACGAGATATTCCTGTCCCGGCTCAAGGACGTGGGGACCATCTCCGCTGCCGACGCCGTGGATTTTGGCCTTACAGGGCCCTGCCTGCGGGGTTGCGGCGTGGAATACGACGTGCGAAAGGCCCAGCCCTACTCCATCTACGACCGCTTCGATTTCGAGGTCCCGGTGGGATTGGACGGCGACTGCTGGGACCGGCATTGGGTGCGGATACAGGAGATGTACCAGTCTTTGCGCATTGTCGAGCAGGCCCTGGAGCAGATGCCCGATGGTCCGGTTGTTTCCTCCCTGGGGCGTCGCCTAATCCGCCCGGCTGCCGGGGAAGTGTACGTGCGGGCGGAAAATCCCCGGGGTGAGATTGGCGTGTACCTGGTCAGCAACGGCGCGGACCGGCCCTACCGGGTGAAGGTGCGGCCCCCGTCCTTCTGCAACCTTTCCGCGTTGGAGAAATTGCTGACTGATTCCTGGATTGCCGACTCGGTGGTGATATTAGGCTCGCTGGACATCGTTTTGGGGGAGGTAGACCGCTAGTGTTTGCTCCCTTGCCCTTGGTGGTCAACCTGGTGGACCTGGCGTGGATCGCCATCGGGCTCCTGGTATTGTTCACGGTGCTGTCAATGGTTGTCCTGTCCCTGGTCTGGTTGGAGCGCAAGGCCCTCGGTCGGCTGCAACTGCGGCTGGGGCCCACCAGGACCGGGCCCATGGGGCTGATGCAGCCCGTGGCCGACGCCGTCAAGCTGCTGTTGAAGGAAGACATTATCCCCTCCTCCTCGGACAAGGCCATATTTTACGTGGCCCCGGTCATCGTCATGATTTCCGCCTTCATGATATGGGTCACCATTCCAGGGGCCCAGAACGCGGTGCTGCGGAATTTGGACCTGGGGTTGTTTTACATAACGGCTTTTGCCGTGGTGGGCATCCTGGGCTTGGTTCTGGCTGGCTGGGGATCGGCCAATAAGTATGGCGTGATGGGGGGCTTGCGGTCCGCAGCCCAACTAATCAGCTACGAAATTCCGATAATCTTGATCGTGGTCTCCGTGGCCATGCTATCCCAATCTCTGGACCTGCAGGTGATCGTTAGCGACCAAAGCGGTCTGCCCTACATTGCTGTACTTCCCCTGGGGTTCGTTATTTTCTTCATATCCGGGCTGGCCGAAGTTGGGCGCACCCCCTTCGACATTTACCATGCCGAGTCGGAGATTGTCGGCGGCCCATTCGTGGAGTATAGCGGGGCTCACTGGGCGGTGTTCTTTCTGGCCGAGTACATCAATACCTTTGCCGTAGCTGCCCTGGCAACGTTGATGTTCCTGGGCGGTTGGCTCGGGCCTGGCCTACCGGACATCGTATGGTTCCTGCTCAAGGTGTACGCTGTAATCCTGGTAATCTTCTGGGTTCGGGGCACCCTCCCCCGCCTGCGTATTGACCAGCTAATGGCCTTCGCCTGGAAGGTGCTGGTGCCCCTGTCCTTTTATGCTATCCTGATAACCGCCGTCTACCTGTTCTACGATTGGCCGGTATGGACGTTGACCTTAATGTCATTGGCCGGTCTGCTGGTGGTGGGTTTCCTGGTTTACCAGCGCATGAGCGCCCCGGCCCGCCGAGTCGCCGAAGTGCGGGCCCGCGCCGAGAGGTTGCAGGCGCGCGGGAATGTGGTGTAGTAGCGGGGCGTCCTGCAAGCTAGGGGATAGGCCGGGAGTTTGCCAGATGTGTAATAGCACCAAGGTTGTTCCCCCGCAGAGGCGGAGATAGGCCGGGAGTTTGTCTAATGTTTAATAGCATCAAGGGTATGCTGCTCACCCTGAAGTCAACGGGCAAGGGGCTGCGGAAGCCGGTGACCCAGCAGTACCCCACGGCCCCCACGCCGGTACAGAACAGGTTCATGGGTTTCCCCGCGTTGACCTGGGATGGGGATGTGGGGGAGCCCTTCTGCACCGGGTGCATGGTGTGTATCCGTAACTGCCCCACCCAGTGCATGTCCGCCAGCATGAAGGACAACCCGCTGAACGCCGAGGGGCAGAGTCGCCGGCGAAAAATTGTCGACTACTTCGAAATCAACCTGAATCGGTGTATACTGTGCGGGATTTGTGTCGAGCTGTGCAATTTTGACGCAATCGTCATGAGCCACGAGCACGAGATGAGCACTTACCAGAGGAACGGCGACCGGGTGGATTTGCCGGGATTGTTGGACATCGGCAAGAAGTACCAGGACCTGACCGATTGGGTACCGCCCTCGGTATTGGAGAAGCAGAGGAAGGATGCTGAGGCGGCCAAGGCCGCGGCGGTGGCCGCGAGTTCCAGCGCCACTGAAGAGCCATCCGCTTAGATTCAGGCGAATGCACTATGCCCAGACGTGAAGACGAGTGGCGACAAATTCAGACCGGCAGGCACGTGCCCTATTGCACCTGCCGCGAATGCACGGCGCGAAAGCTGGGGCCACGGAGACAAGGGCTAGTTGGTTGGCTCAAGAGCAGGAAGGTTGGTAAGGAAAAGGCAAAGAGCCATCCCGTAAACTGTAGTTGCGCTACCTGCACCTTGCTGCGTTCGGTGGGTAGCTTGGACGAGACTCCCCGAGACAAGGGGCGCATCTTCAAAAAGCTCTTTGGTAAGACCTAGTATCCGGAGTTATGGCTAGCCAAGCGCATTTGAAATTTTTCAAGAGTGCCATCTATAGGGGCTGCCGTATCGGCGGCCCATTCTATGCGGGGAAGCTGCGCCGATGACGTGGCTTTTTCTACTGCTTGCCGTAGTCACCCTGGCGGGGGGGCTGGGTGTGGTGGTGACACGGAACGTGGTCCACGCCGCCCTTTACCTGCTCCTGTCCCTGCTGGCGGTGGCCGGGATATACCTGCTGCTTTTCACGGAGTTTCTGGCCTTGGTGCAGGTGCTAATCTACGGCGGCGCAATCATCATTGTGGTGCTCTTCGCGGTAATGCTCACCCGGACTGCGGAGTACCCCTACATTTCTGACAACGCTCAGTGGCCCCTGGCAATTATCGCCGCCCTCGCGGTGGCTGCCATGCTCGGAATCTCCTTCTGGTTGGGAGCGGGGGGCGATTCTAGTCCGCAGAGCCCCGCCTTTAGTGGACTGGCAAACTCCCTCTTCACCCGGTGGGCCATCCCCTTTGAGATTGCATCTCTGGTGCTGCTGGTTGCCCTTATCGGGGCCATAATCATCGCCCGCGGCGGTGGGGGAGAGAGTCGCTAGGTATGGTGCCGCTGGTCTACTTTCAGCTATTGAGCGCCGCCCTGTTCGCCATCGGTATGTACGGCGTTCTGGCCCGCCGGAGCGCGGTGTTGATCGTGCTCTCCATCGAGTTGATGCTTAACGCCGTTAACATAAACTTGGTCGCTGCCGCCGCTCACCTGGAAGGCACCGGCAAATTTACCCAATTTGACGGACAAATTATTGCCATATTCGTTATCACCGTGGCGGCTGCCGAAGTGGGGTTGGCCCTGGCCATTATTCTTCGCATGTATCGGAACCGCTCCACGGTGAACGTGGACGAAATCAACATTATGAAATGGTAACCTCGATCTTGCGCCCCAGCATTAGTCAGCCAGCCCGGGTGAAGGGAGGCGCAGCTTAGTATGGAGTGGGCCTGGCTTATTCCCGTACTCAGCTTTGCGGTAGTCCCGTTTATTATTCTCTTCGGGCGTCGCCTGCCGTGGGGGGGTTCTTTCCTGGCAATCCTGGCCATTGCCGCCGGGTTCGCCCTCTTCTGGGTGGCGCTGCTGGGTTTCCTATCGGCGGACACCAACACGCCGGGCTGTTCCGTCCCCGAGCAGCCCCATGTCCTGACCTGCGAGTACGAGGTCACCTGGTTTAGCGCCGGCCTTCCCGGTCTCGCCGACCACGTGGACCAACGGGTGCGGTTGACCTGGGGAATGATTATTGACCCCCTGACCGTGGTTATCCTGGGCCTGGTTACCTTCGTTGCCCTGATGGTGCAGGTATATTCCCTGGGCTACATGCACGGAGATTCCAGGTTCAACTGGTACTACGCCTTCCACGCCCTCTTTGCCGGTTCAATGTTGACCCTGGTCCTGGCCGACAACTTCCTGCTGCTGTACGTAGCCTGGGAGTTGGTCGGGCTGTGCTCATACCTGCTAATTGGCTTCTGGTTTGAGCGGCCCTCGGCCAGGGAAGCCGCGAAAAAAGCCTTCATTGTTACCCGTATCGGCGACGTTGGGTTGCTGGTGGGCATTCTGCTGCTGTGGCGGGAAACCGGCAGTTTCAGCATGGCCGAGGCTTTCGCCGCCGCGCAAGCTGGGAGTATGAGCGAGGGCATCGCCACAACCGCTGCCATCCTGCTATTCCTGGGGGCGATGGGCAAATCGGCCCAATTCCCCTTCCACGTGTGGTTGCCCGATGCTATGGAGGGCCCCACGCCGGTCAGCGCCCTGATTCACGCCGCCACTATGGTTATCGCGGGGGTCTACCTGGTAACTCGGGCCTTCCCCATCTTCCATGCGTCCGGTGACGCCCTGTTGGTGGTAGCCTGCATCGGCATGATTACCTCCCTGGGGGCTTCTACCATCGCTCTGGTCTCCACCGACTTGAAACGTATCCTCGCTTACTCCACCATCAGCCACCTGGGACTGATGATGCTCTCTTTGGGGGCGTTTGGTTACACTGCCGCTGTGTTCCACCTGATGGCCCACGGTTTTGCCAAGGCCCTGCTATTCCTGGGGGCGGGCAGCGTGATGCACAGCACCGATGAGCTGGACATAAGGTTGATGGGCGGCCTGCGCCGGGTCATGCCCCTGACCGCCCTGCTCTTCTCCGTCGGCGCATTGTCCCTGGGCGGGATACCAATCCTGTCCGGCTTTTGGAGCAAGGATGAGATTCTGTTGGCGGTGAACGGCGGTCTGAACCCGGTGTTCCTGGTACTGGCCCTGTTGACTGCCTTCCTCAGCGCCCTATACATGGCCCGGGCCATGTTTGTGCCCTTCTTCGGGAACCTGCGTCCGGAGCATGAACACATCCACGATGCTCCCTTCTCTATGGCGGTCACCATGTCCCTGCTGGGCGTCCTGGCCATAGGATTTGGGTTCATCAGCTTCAATTGGCCCGGCGACTTCGCGGGGTTTGGCGGGTTCGTGTTCTTTGAGCACGCCGAGGGCTTCCACTTCAAGCCCTGGTTGGGCGGGTTATCCATAGTGTTGGCCCTGGCCGCCTTTGGCCTGGGCTACCTGGCCTACGTCAGAAAGAGCCTCGACGTGGCGAGTATCATGGCTCCCTTCGCCGGTATTCTTCGGGTGGTTGAGAACAAATACTACTTCGACGAGGTCTACCAGTGGGCCGTGGACCGGGTAGCGCTGGTGTTCTCTAGCTTTATAGCCGTCTTCGACCGGGCCGTGGTCAACGATATTGGCGTTAATGTGCCTGCCGATACCGTCCGCCACTTGGGGACTGTCTTGCGGCTCCACGTAACCGGCCATGTCTACAGCTACGCCCTGGCGATGGTCCTTGGCTTGGTCGTCCTGGGCGCAGTCTGGTGGCTGAGGGCTGTGACTTGGTGACCCGATGAACAGTTTCGACCAAGTAGCCATGCTGCTGCTGATACTGGTCCCACTGGTCGGGTCGGCGCTGGTGGCGTTCTTCCCCAAAGACCGCAGCCGCGATGTCTGGCTTTTCAGCGTGTTGGTGTCCGCTGTCTCCTTCCTACTGTCGTTGGTTGTTTTTGTCCGGTATGACTACGCCGCGGGCGGCTTCCAGTTTGTACACAACTATGAGTGGCTGGATGCCCCACTTAACATAGACCTGGCCCTGGCCTTGGATGGCATCACCGCGCCCCTGGTGCTGCTCAACGGCATCATCCTGTTGGGGGCCTGTCTCATATCCCAGACCATCGTCCACCGGACCCGGGACTTCTTTGTGCTGCTGCTGGCCCTGGGCGCTGGCGTTTTCGGCGTCTTTGTGGTGCAGAACCTGTTCTTCCTGTTTTTCTTCTACGAACTGGCCGTGCTGCCCATGTACTTGCTCATCGGGGTCTGGGGCAGCAGCACCGACTTCGGCACCTTCCTGCGTACCAAAGAGTACGGCGCAATGAAGCTGATGCTCTACCTGGTGGCGGGCAGCGTACTAATCTGGGTGGGAATCCTGGCCCTCTACGTTCAGTCGGCGGATGCCGGGGCGGGCACCTTCTCCATAGCGGCCCTGGGAGAGCTGGCCCAGCAGGGAGCTTTCGACCAGGGATTCCAGCGGTGGGTCTTCCCGCTGTTCATGGTCGGGTTTGGCGTGCTGGCGGGCCTCTGGCCCTTCCACACCTGGTCCCCCGACGGACACGTGGCCGCGCCCACGGGCGTCAGTATGCTCCATGCCGGCGTACTGATGAAACTGGGAGCCTATGGCATCATCCGGGTCGGTATGGTGCTGTTGCCCGAAGGGGCGGAGTTCTGGATGCCGGTGCTGATTATTCTCGGCACCATAAACGTGCTCTACGGCGCGGTCTCCGCCATGTCGCAGCAGGACCTGAAGTACATCATCGGTTACTCCAGCGTCAGCCACATGGGGTACGTCCTCATGGGCATCGCCACCCTGCACCCGGTGGGGCTTTCCGGCGCGGTGCTCCAGATGTTCTCCCACGGAATTATGACGGCCCTCATGTTCGCCATGGTAGGGGCCATTTACGACCGGGCCCACATCCGGGATATAAACGTCCTCAACGGCCTGATGAAGCGCATGGGGACCACCAGCTTTTTCTTCGCCATCGCCGGGTTGGCCTCCCTGGGATTGCCGGGACTGAGCGGCTTCATCGCCGAGTTTATGATTTTCACCGGCGCTTTCCGTACCTACCTGCCTCTGGCGGTGCTGGCAGTGGTGGGAGCCGCCCTTACGGCAGTTTATATACTGCGGCTGATGGCCCGCACCTTCTTTGGCGAGGCCGACCCGCACCTGCCCCTGCTCTGCGCCCGCTGCGGGATGCTGGCTGATGGTGCGCCGTGCAGGGGCGCGTCTCCTGCGGGCTTGGCCCCGTCGGTTGAGACAAGTCTCCCATCCGACGGGGCCAACCCTCGCATGGGGGAGCACCTCACCGACGCCAGCCCGGTGGAGAAGACGGTGGGGGGCGCTTTCGTGTTGGTGCTCATCTTCGTGGGAGTCTGGCCCGGTCCATTCTTGCGGGTGATTAACGTCGGCGTCGCCAGCGTGTTGGAGCTGTTCTAACGAGCGTATGCCAGGACTAACCGAAAACCTGTACCTCTTGACGCCGGAGTTCGCTCTGGGGGGACTGGCGTTCCTGGTATTTGCCATTGACTTGGTATTGCCCGAGGACCGGAAGGAGCTTCTGGGGTGGATTTCCATTTTGGGCCTGCTGGGCCTGATCGTTCTGTCATTGTTCATGCTACACGGTCAGCGGGAGACCCTTTATGGCGGTCTGCTGGCCATCGACAATTTCTCGCTATTCTTCAAGGTGTTCTTCCTGGGAATTGGCGTTGCCGTAATTCTAAGTTCCATTGATTTCGTGAAACGGCACCTGAGCAGCCCAGGGGAGTTCTACGGACTGCTGTTGTTCTCGGTCCTGGGCATGAACGTGATGGCCCAGGCTAGGGAACTACTGACCGCCTACATCGCACTGGAACTGCTGAGCTTCAGCCTGTATGTCATGGTGGCCTATGCCATCAACAATCCCAAGTCCAACGAAGCCAGCCTCAAGTACATCATTATTGGGGCCTTTGCCTCGGCCATTCTGCTGTACGGCATCAGCATGGTCTATAGCAGCCTGGGAGTAACTCGCTTTGCCGAAATCAGCGCGGCCCTGATGCAGGCGGGTGAGCTCAGTGAGGCCCTCTGGGTGGGGGTCGCCCTCATCCTGGCTGGATTGGGCTTCAAGCTGGCCGCCGTACCCTTTCACATGTGGGCCCCCGACGCCTACGAGGGGGCGCCTCTGCCGATTACGGCGTACCTGGCGATTGCTTCCAAGGCGGCAGCCTTCGCCCTGGTGCTGCGGCTGTTCGCCGAGGGATTCGTGCCAGCGGCGGACCGCTGGGGCGAGTGGCAAATCATCGTGGCGGTGCTGGCGGCGGTGACGATATTGGTGGGCAACCTGGTTGCCCTGGCCCAACATAACATCAAACGGCTGATGGCCTACTCCAGCATCGCCCATGTGGGGTTCATCCTGGCCGGCGTAGCGGCTTTGACTCCTGGGTCGGTGCTAAGCGCCAACGGGATCATCTTCTACCTGGTGGGGTACTCCATCACCAATATGTTGGTGTTTGCCGGGTTAATTTCCTTTTTCAACCAGACTGGCGGCGACGAAATTGCCGATTTGGCGGGTCTGGCCGACCGTCAACCCTTCCTGGCGGCGGCGTTGGCTATCGGGCTCTTCTCCCTGGGAGGGCTGCCAATTTTCGCCGGGTTCACCATTAAGTTTTACCTCTTCACCGCCGTGGCCAATGAGGGGTTCCTCTGGCTGGCGGGTCTGGCAATCTTCGGCAGTTTAATCTCCCTGTACTACTACCTTCAGGTTATCCGCCAGATGTACATACAGCCAGCACCCCCGGCGGCTGAAGCTGCCGGTGCCTTCGGCGATTCGGCGGATGCGGACATTTCCCACGATGCCCACGACTCCCACGGTGCTGGCAGCAGTGGGCCCATCTCAATGCTATCCCGACCGCCCCTGTCTCTGGCCACGGTGCTGGCTCTGGGACTGCTGGCGGTAATTTGGCTGGGCGTCTACCCGGCTCCACTGCTGGACGCCGTGGAAGCTGCCAGCAGGGCCATTCTCCCGGCGGGCTAGTGGGCTGGTGTAGGTAGGGTGGATGAGGCCAAGGCAGAGAGATTGCAGCAGTTTTCCAGGCCCGGCGCCATCCGCCGGTACCGTGGACAAGACTCCCTTTTTGATTGATAACACCTGGTTGCCCAGCGTCCACGGGCGGGACGCGTGATGCCCGTGGAATTGGACTTTACCCGAAAGCATTAACCAAGTATCAGGGGTGTGTTTGGCGATGATTATCTCAGTAATTGGTGGCAGCGAGGCTAAACCCGAGCAAATTGCCCTGGCGGAGGTGGTGGGCCGGGAACTGGCGAAGCGGGGCGTCATGGTGGCCTGCGGCGGTCTGACCGGCGTGATGGAGGCGGCCTGCCGTGGGGCCAAAGCGGAAGGTGGGACCACTATAGGCATTTTGCCGGGACGTTCCGCCCGGGAGGCCAACCACTATGTGGACATACCCATTGTGACCACTATGGGCTTTTCCAGGAACGTAATCGTCGTCAATACTGGGCAGGCGGTAATCTCCATTGGGGGAGCCTTCGGGACCTTGTCCGAGATTGCCTACGCCCTGGGGGACGGAATTCCAGTCATCGGCCTCAGCACCTGGCAACTTTCGGTCAAGGGAGACGGAGATCCCATAATTGAGGGTATAATCGTGGCTTCCGACCCCGTGGACGCCGTGGAGAAAGCCCTGGCGGCGGCGGCAGCCAGATTGGACTTCCAAAAACCGGAGGTTGTCACCAAACCATGACCAGTAACAGCAGCGTGACCATCGCCGGAGTCCAGGGACGGGAAGCCCTGGACTCCCGGGGAACCCCCACCGTCGAAGCCGAGGTCGTCCTATCCAACGGTATCCGCGCCCACGCGCTGGTCCCCTCCGGGGCCAGCACTGGCAGCTACGAGGCCTTGGAACTCAGGGACCGGGACTCCAATCGGTTCAACGGCAACGGCGTTTTACAGGCGGTGTCCAACGTCAACAACACCTTGGGCCCGGCCCTGGCGGGACTGTCCCCCTTCGATCAGTCGGCCATAGACCAACGGATGATTGAATTGGACTGTACCGGGGACAAGAGCGCCCTGGGCGCAAACGCCCTGCTGGCGGTGTCTATGGCAATGGCCCGGGCTGCCTCCCTGGCCTGGGAGCCCGCCGGCGGCGAGTTGTGGCGCTACCTGGCCCACCAGGGGCCGGTCAGCCTGCCGGTGCCCCTATTCAACATCCTGAACGGCGGTCGACACGCCACCGGCTCCACCGACGTCCAGGAATTCATGGTGGCCCCTTCCGGGGTCGGCAGCTTTTCCCAGGCGTTGCGGGCCGGGTCGGAAATCTACCAGGCGTTGCGCGGGCTGCTGCGCGCCGGGGGCCACAACCTCAACGTGGGCGACGAGGGCGGCTTCGCTCCTACGCTTGCCTCCAATCGGGACGCCCTGGAAGTAGTCCTGAAGGCGGTTGAGACCGCCGGGTATACGCCGGGGCAGCAGGTGTTCCTGGCGCTGGATGTGGCGGCCTCGGAGTTGTTCGACCGCGAACAGGGCAATTACGTGCTGGAGCGGGAGGGCACCACTCTAACGGCCCCGGAGCTGGTGGAACTCTACGCCGGGTGGAAGCGGGAGTACCCCATAATCAGCATCGAGGACGGGCTGAACGAAGACGATTGGGAAGGCTGGGCCGAGTTGCAGCGACAACTTGGCGGCTCGGTACAACTGGTGGGGGACGACCTATTTGTCACCAACATCCAGCGCATCCAGCGGGGTATAGACTCCCAGGCCAGCAACGCGGTGTTGCTCAAGCCCAACCAGATTGGCACCCTCACCGAGACCCACAGCGCGTTGCAACTTACCAGGCAAGCCGGCTGGGGCGCGGTGATGAGTCACCGGTCCGGCGAGACCGAAGACACCACCATCGCCGACCTGGCGGTGGCCTGGAATGTGGGCCAGATAAAGACCGGAGCGCCGGCCCGCTCGGAACGGGTTGCCAAATATAACCGGCTGCTGCGTATTGAAGCCCAGTTGGGCGCAGAGGCCGTATACGCGGGCCAAGGGGCCTATGAGTTCCTAAACGGGCGCTAGTCCCTCTTTAATTTGGGGAACTATCAGGAAATTCGGGGCGCTAGGTGGTCCTGGCTGTTGGAGCTGATGAAAAGGCCGGCGATGTTGGTAAGGTGGACTTTCCGGTTAGGCATTGGGGCGGCGCTGGCGGTGTTGCGCCTCCTGACCTCCCCGGGCGCTTCGGGAAATCCCAGGGACGAGTTCAGGGACCTGGTTCCCGTGGGGCGGCCCGAGGATGCCCCAACAGCCCCCAATAAGTCGGACGCCTTCTGGAGCATGTACTACCAGGCCCACAGTCCTCGCCTCTGGCGAATGCGGCGGCTGTTTACCCTTTCCTCCCGTCCCGGCGGCGACCCAAAAGAAGGCTCGGAGCAGGAATAGGTGCCCCCAGGGCTGGGCAACTTGTCAGGTGGACTTTCGCAGATTCGTAATCTCAGGTTATGATATACGCCAGTCTCAGCGCCGCTGTCGGGTTGGGCTCATAAGCAGCAGTGTGGTAAGTTCCGCGCTGCGCAGAATTAAAGAGGTGAATAATGGCAGTACGAGTCGGAATCAACGGGTTTGGTCGAATTGGCCGATTGGTCACGCGGGCAGCTCTGGCCAGGCACCCGGACAAGCTGGAAGTGGCGGCGGTTAACGACTTGACCGATGCCAAGACCAATGCCCACCTTTTCAAGTATGACACCAACTACGGCAACTATCGCGGCCACGTGGAAGCCAACAACGGCGACCTTCTCATAGACGGGCGTAGCATCCGCGTATTCTCCGAGCGCGACCCGGCCCAGATACCCTGGTCGGAGATGGGTGTGGACCTGGTAGTGGAGTCCACCGGGATTTTCACCGACGGCGAGCAGGCCGCCGGCCACCTCAAGGGCGGCGCCAGTAAGGTTATCATCTCCGCCCCAGCCAGCAACGTCGACCTGACGATGGTGCTGGGGGTTAACGACGACCAGTACGACGCTTCCCAACATAACATCGTGTCAAACGCTTCCTGCACCACCAACTGTTTCGCCCCCATGGTCAAGGTCCTGCACGAGGCCTTCGGCGTGGAACACGGTCTCATGTCCACCATCCACTCCTATACCAACGACCAGGCCATCTTGGACCAGCGGCACAGCGACCTGCGCCGGGCCCGGGCGGCGGCTCAGAATATCATCCCCACCAGCACCGGCGCGGCCCGGGCCGTGGGCCTGGTGCTGCCCGAGCTCAACGGTAAGCTGCACGGCATCGCCTTCCGAGTACCCACCGCCACCGGCTCGGTCACTGACTTCGTGGCGACGGTCTCCCGAGATGTGAGCGTGGAAGACGTAAATCAGGCCTTCCAGGAAGCGGCTGAGGGCAACTTGCGGGGCATTTTGGAATACACCGAAGACCCCATAGTCAGCTCCGACATTCGGGAGAACCCCCATAGCTGCGTCTTTGACGCCCTTTCCACCATCGTCATGCAGGACCGCATGGTCAAAGTTATGGGTTGGTATGATAACGAGTGGGGCTACTCCTGCCGCACCGTCGACCTGTGCTCGTTTATTAGCGACAAGGGAATCTAACCACCGCACGTCTGCGTACCCACAGTGCGAGGGGAAAGCTGGTCTGCCATCTCTAGCTTTCTCCCTCGCGTCAACCCTTGATCGTGGCGAGGGCGACTAGGTCTATGCTGCTGGGGCCGCTGCACCGTCGAATGTTCACCGACATTCCGCGCCCGTCCGGCCCCTTCTTGCTGCTGCTGGCTATTCTCGGGGTGGCCTTGGCGCTGCGGCTCTACGGCATCAACTGGGACTCGGGTTACGGCTTCCACCCCGACGAGCGCTCCTTCTACCTGCGGGCCGGCTGCATGTACGACGTGCTGGTTCAGGCCCCGGGCCACTGGGAATGCCTTTGGGACCACCCGCAAACTCGGCCAGGCTTGCCCAGCATCTCCGTGTTTCTTGACCCGGAACGTAGCCCCCTCAATCCCCACTGGTTCCCCCTGGGCAGCATCCTCATCTACGTCCTGGTATTCTTTCGTTCCGTGATCGAGCTATTCGCCGACATCGGACTTCTGGATATGCGCTTTGTCGGGCGTACCTTGTCCGCCCTGGCCGATGTCGGCACGGTGTTCATGGTCTACGTGCTGGGAAGCCGCATGTTTGGGCAGAGGGTGGGACTGCTGGGAGCCGCCCTTACTGCCCTGGCCGTCATCCACGTTCAGCACAGCCACTTCTACCGTCCGGAGACCTTCTCCAACCTGGCCCTCCTGGCCGCCTTCTGGGCGATGTTGCGGGTGGTGGAGGGACGGCGGTTTAAGGACTCCCTGGTCCTGGGCCTCACGGTAGGGTTGGCGATGGCCCCCAAGGTGAGCGTCCTACCCCTGGTGCTGCCCCTGGCCCTAACCTACGTTTACTGGCTAATGGACTCGGCGGGCGGACGTTGGTCTGGATTGACCTGGCCTTTGGTGGCCAGGGCTGCCGGTCATGCCGGGGCCGCCGGGCTCCTCGCGCTGGCGGTATTCGTGATTTCTTCCCCGTATGCCTTGCTCGATTTCCGGGCCTTCATTGGAGACCTGGAGGCCCAGGCCAACATGGCCCGCACCGCTGGCTTCTGGCCCTTCACCACCCAGTACATTGACACTCCCGCCATCCTGTACCAGGTCCGGCAGACCACCGTTTGGGGACTGGGCATTCCCCTGGGCGTCGTCGCCTGGGCCAGCATTCCCCTTTCCGCCTGGCTGATCTACAAGCTCCCGGAGACCCGCCGCTGGGACCTGCTGTTATTGGTCTGGCTGGTTCCCTTCTTCCTGTTCCTGGAGTCCTTTGAGGTCAAGTTCCTGCGTTACGTCTTTCCCCTGACGCCCTTCATGGTCCTGATGGCGGCGCGCATTCTCTTTTGGCTGAGGGACTCGGCCAACCTCCTGGCTGCCCGGGCAACTGCCGAAGAAGCCAACGCGGGTTCTGGCGAAAAGGCTGAAGCCTCTGGCGACCCTCCCATTGCCCGGCCCGGGGGCTGGATGAATGGTCTGGGAGTCTACCGCTTTCTGCCCGCCCTGGCGACCGGCGCTATCCTGGTGGTGATTGCTGCCACGGCCTTCTACGCCCTGGCCCACGAACGCATCTATTCCCAGCCCCATACGGCGGTGTCCGCCTCGGAGTGGTTCCAGGACAATGTTCCGCCCGGCGCTTCGGTGGTCATGGACAACCACTGGGACGAGTCCATCCCCAACCTGTACCGCTACGATGTATGGCAGTTCCCGGTGTACGACGTGGATAACCTGGAAAAGATGAGCGTCCTGGCCGGTCGCTTGTCCCGGTCTGACTACCTGGTCTTTTACAGCAACCGGACCTACGGCAGTATCGCCAGGGTCCCCGACCGCTATCCCCTCAGCTCCAATTACTACCGGCAACTATTTGCCGGGGAGTTGGGCTACCGGCTGGAGCGGGCCTTCACGTCGTACCCGAAGCTGTTGGGGGTCGCTTTCAAAGACAACCCCTACCGGCGGGCGGGACTGCCGGAGCCGACGGCGGCGTCGCCGCCTCCGGCGTCCGCCCTGACCCTGGACTTGGGCTACGCTGACGAGAACGTCATTGGCTACGACCATCCCCAGGTGCTGGTCTTCCGCAACGTGGGCCACCTGCCCCAGGCCCGGTTGGGTCTCCTACTTTCCGGCTCGCCGGGCGGGCAACCTGACCTCCCCCATGTTGGCCTGCTGCTTTCCAACGAACAGAAGGCGGTCCAACGCTCTGGAGGGACCTGGTCGGAAATCTTCGACCGGCAGAGTTGGGCCAATAGGCTGCCCGTTTTGGCGTGGCTGGCGGCGGTTGAGGTGATTTATGTGCTGTCCTTGCCCCTGGCGATGTATATCCTTCGACCCTTGCCGGACCGGGGGATAGTGTTTGCCCGGATATTGGGGCTGCTATTGGTCGGGTACGTGACCTGGATGTTGACCAGCCTGGGGTGGTTGAGCTTCTCCAGGCTGACAATCCTAGTGGGACTGCTGTTGGTGGGTTCTCTCTCCGGGCTGGCGCTGTTGGTCCGCTGGAAGGAAATCAGGGGATTCCTGCTGGGGCACTGGCGCTTACTGCTGGCGGCTGAGGGCGTATTTCTGGTAGCCTTCCTGGCTTTCGTGGCCATCCGGGCGGCCAATCCCGACCTGTGGCACCCCTACCGGGGCGGCGAGAAGCCCATGGAGCTGGCCTACATGATTGCGGTAGCCCGCTCCACGGTCATGCCGCCCTATGATCCCTGGTTTGCCGGGGGATACCTGAACTATTACTACTGGGGCTACTTCCTGCTGGCCCTGCCCCTCAAACTTACCCAAATCCTGCCGGCCGTCGCCTTCAACTTGGCGGTATCCACCTTCTTTGCCCTGACCTTCACTGGAGCTTACTCCCTGGTGTACAACTTGGCCGAGGGAGTGCGGCGGAACCGAAGCAACTCTGTCCCCCCCGATGTCTCCCTTCCGCCGGGGGAGGCCCCTGCCGAGCCCGGCGACGAGCCAGCCCCCCCGGTAGCCTCCGCGCTAGCTCGGGTTAGGGACCAGGCGGAAGCCGTAGGGCGAAGCCCCATATCTGCCGGGCTAATCGGGGGCGTGTTCGTATGCGTGGTAGGCAACCTGGATGGTATGGTCCAGCTAGTCCAGGGCGCCTGGGGCCGAATTCTTGGCTCCTCCTGGGAGTTTCCCCCCTTCGATTACTGGCGAAGCAGCCGGATGATTGACCCGGCAGATAATTTTGACCCTTCCCCCTTGGCCTTTTGGGTGCCGGAGGTACCGGAGCAGTCCTGGCATATTACCGAATTCCCCTTTTTCACCTTCCTCTTTGCCGACCTGCACGCCCACATGATGGTTATTCCGTTTACCCTGCTGGTCATCGCTCTGGGGGTAAGCCTGTTGTTGGGAACGAAGGAAGGGGGCCGTGTCTGGCCGGTGCTGGCTGGGGCTACCCTGGCCCTTACCCTTGGAGGGTTGTGGGTAGTCAACAGTTGGGACTATCCTTCTTACCTGTTGCTGGCGGCGGTCATGTTGGGTGTCACCGCCTACTTTGGGAAAGTCCCGTGGCCGCTGAAGGCGGGCCTATTGGGGGCTGCCGTCCTCGGCTTGGCGGCGCTCAGTTTGTTGGCCTTTCTACCCTACCACCAGGTCTACGAAACGTTCGACGCCGGCTTTGCCGCTTCCAAGTGGCGCACGCCGGTGGAGAGGTACCTGGGAATCCACGGACTGTTTCTCTTCATCATAGTAACTTACCTGGTGTTCAGCCTCCGCTGGGCGGCCCGCCGGGGGATAGTTGGGTTTTTGTCGCCTGGAAGTCCGTCCAGGGGAACATACGCCCGGCTGTCTCCAAGACTGCTGGCCTACCCGGTGCTGGCCCTGGGTGGGCTGGCGGCCCTGTACCTGGTGGTCGCCGGGTACCTGACCGCGGCCATTTTAGCGTGCCTGCTGGTCTTCACCATCCTGGTGGGCCTGAATAGGCTGGTGGAGTCTCCGGGGGATGAGGCGGCAAAGTTTGAGGTGGTCCCGCTTATCATGGTGGGCCATGCTCTCTTGATAAGCATCGGGGTTGAACTGGTGCGTCTCAATGGCGACATTGGCCGAATGAATACCCTGTTCAAGTATTACCTGGAAGTGTGGGTGCTGCTCAGCCTGGCGGCGGCGTTTATGCTGTGGAAACTGGGTTCCCAGGTCAAGCTCAATTGGCCCTGGGGGTGGCGTAAGGGGGCGTGGGCGGCGTTCTTGTCGTTGCTGGTAATCTCCAGCCTGGTCTACACCGTCATGGGTACCCGCGCACGGATTTCCGACCGCTTCAACGACGGCCCCCCGTCGTTGGACGGGTCTGCCTACATGGTACGAGCAGTACACTGGGAGGAAGACCAGCCCTTGGAGCTGAAATGGGACCTGGAGGCAATCCGCTGGTTGCAGAATACTGTAACCGGGTCGCCGGTGATACTGGAGGCGCAAAACCATCAATATCGGTGGAGTGCGCGCATTGCCAACTATACCGGCCTGCCGACTGTTTTGGGTTGGCCCTGGCACCAGGTTCAGCAAAGAATGGACTACCGCCACGAGATCCGGCGTCGGGAGCGAGCAGTTCGGGAGCTCTACGAGACCACCCGAGTCGGGCGGGCGCAGGACTTGTTAAGGGAGTTCGAGGTAGAGTACATTGTGGTGGGCGAATTGGAGAGGGCCTACTATGCGGCGGCGGGCTTACGCAAATTTGATGAGATGGTAGACCGGGGATCGCTACGGCTGGTATATCAGAACCCGGGGGTGAGAGTCTACCAAACTGGGCCGTAGCTAAACGGGAATCCGTTTACAGAGAATGGACGTTATGGTATCATAAATATGTAGTGTGGATGCGACGGCAACAATAGCTCTCGTCAGAGATATATCTATAATTGTTGCCGCTGGTATATTCAGCGTTATCCTTCTGCTTATTGGGTACGTGACGTTGCGAATCTACCGGCAGTTGTATCCGCCGGTACTGCGGGCCGCCCGGAACGTCGAGCAAAGCTCGGGCATCATTCTGGGAGTGGTTTCCCACCCGTTAAATTTGGTTACTGCCCTGTTGGAAGCAGGGAATCGAGTGTGGGGTCTGGTACAGAATATTAGATCTAGAGACAGGAGTGAAGAGGAAGATGGAGAAGAGTAAATGGGCGACCGGTGTATTTGCGGGAGCCATTATTGGGGCGGCTGCTGCCCTGCTGCTTAGCCCCAGGGGCGGAAAGGAAAACCGGCAGACATTGACCAGCAGGACCGGAGACATCAAGCAGCGGGCCGGCGGGTACATAGGAAACATACGGGAGAAGTTCAGGAGGGATACCGGCGAAGAGTCCGATGAACCTGTTGGAGCTCCCTCTGGAAACGGCGTTCAAACCCACGACTAAGCAAGCTGGGGGCGGGGGTAGAGTCCACAGTACAGTTAGGTTGCCAAGGTAGGGGTTAGTCCCCTCTCCTAGAGCAACGGCCAGGCGCCCTCAACGCTCGATTTAACACAAGGTCGGCCACCAATTGGTGGCCGACCTTCTTTATGCGTCCTTGGACTCCCAGCGAGGGTAAGAACCCAGCACCTTCAGCATCCCCACCTGGGCCCGCAACGTTTCCAGGGCGTCCTGCACCGGCCCATCTTCCCGGTGACCCTCGCAGTCGATGAGGAATATGTACCGCCCCAAGGACTCTTTGGTTGGCCGGGACTCCACCTTCGCCAGGTTTATCCCCCGCTGGGCAAATTCACCCAGGGCCCGGTATAACAGGCCGGGCGCGTCTTCCCGGTAGGAGAAACAGATGGACGTTTTGTCGTTCCCGGTGGGGCCGTGGTCCTGCTTGTCCAAGACCACGAACCGGGTCACGTTGTTGGCGTTGTCCTGGATGTTCTGACCCAGAATTTCCACCTCGTAAAGCTGAGCGGCCCGCTGCGGGGCAATGGCTGCGGCGGTTAACTCGCTATCCTGCAGCGCCATCACCGCGGCCACGGTACTGAGGGAGGCGGCCCGCTCGGCATTGGGAAAGCTCCGCTCCAGGAAATCGCTGCACTGGGCCAGGGCCTGGGGATGGGAGTAAATCACCTGGATGTCGGCAATACTCGTGCCCGGTCGCGCCATCAGAAAGTGTTCTATCGGCAGGACTATCTCTTCGGATATGGACAGGCCCGACTGGCTTATCAGCAGGTCCAGGGTGTAGGTAACCGACCCTTCCAGGCTATTTTCGATGGGTACCACGCCTTCATCGGTTGCGCCGGAAGATACGGCATTCCCCACGGCGGCGATGGTGTGAAAGGGCCGGAGCTCCGCCCCCGAGTCGTAGCGCAGGGCCGCTTCTTCGGTGTAGGTGCCCACTGGCCCCAGGAAGCCGATGCGCTTGGGCATTCTCACACCCCCGTCAGTATGTCGTATAGGGTCTGCTCTTCTTCACTGATGGTCACGGCGACTATTTCGTCGTCGGCTTCCAGCACAGTGGCCGGCGATGGCAGGGAGGCGTCATTGCCCTTGACTACCAGGGCAATAAAACTGCGTGGTGGCAGGTCGACTTCCTCCAGGCGCTTCCCCACCACGCCGGAGTCCTCGGGGACGGAGATGCTGATGAGCTCCATATTGGGGGGCTGAAGGTTCTTCAGGTGTACCAGAGGCCGGCCCGGTACGCCTTCTTCCAGGCTGGTCACCACCTGGTGGGTGCTGTTGACCACCAGGTCCACGCCCATCAGGTGGAAGAGAGGCTCGTTCTTGGTATCCTTGATTACAGCCATCGTTTGCGGCACATTAAAACGGTGCTTGGCTATCTGGCAGGCCACCAGGTTCACATCGTCCCGCCCGGTGACTGCGATTAGCAGGTCGGAACGGCCCAGGCCGGCGGACTTCATGGTTGGTTCGTGGGTGCCATCTCCCTGGACCACCATGGTGCCCAATTCGTCCCACAGCATCTGGCACCTGGAGTGGCTCTTTTCGATTACGGTTATCTCGTGGCCGGCAGCCAGCAGCACCTTGGCTACGTGATACCCGATTTCGTTGCACCCCACGATTACGGCATACATCAGTACGCTGTACTACCTCACGATGGCCTTCTGAATCCTCTCGGCCAAGGGCGCCAAGGTTTCGCCAACCACGTTGAGCCCCATTTCGGCATATAGTTCCTGGAGAAGGGGGCTGGTCAGCCGGCAAACAACGCTGGGGACGTTGAAGAGGTGCAGCGCGGTCTGGGCCAATAGCAGGTTTTGGTGGTCATTATCGGAGAGGGCCAAAAACAGTTCGCTGGTCTCCACCTCGGCCTGATGCAGGTAGTCCTGCATCAGGGGCTCGCTGGTCACAATCGTGCGGACGTCACATTGGCCCTCAAGAATTTCCAAGCATTCTCGGTCGGCGTCAAGGACCGTAACCCGGTAGCCGTCTTGGACAAGCTTCGGGGCCAACAGGGTGGTCAATTGCGCGCAGCCGAAAATGATCGCTTCCATGTCCCTAATTTCTGACCAATAGCGATGCCGGGACCCGTTCTCGATACAGGATTACCTGGCAAGGAGCGTTCTTTAAGACGTAAGCGGCGGTGGTTCCCAGGGAGTAGGGTTGGGAAGGCGGCGGCGCTGGAGTCCCCAGGACCACCAATTCCATGCTCCGGTCTTCCGCTTCCAGAACGATTGCCGGTCCGGCGTGCCGGGCGCGGAGGATACCGCCCCTTACTTTGCATTTGTTATCTTCCCCAATGCGTTCCATGCGGCTCAATATCTCTTCCCCCTGGTGGTGGTGGGGGATAGTGTCCGCATTCAGGGAATACTCCAGGGGCACCTCGAATACGTAGATGGCAAATAATTCGGACTTGGTGCTCCGCGCCAGGTGGGAGGACCAACGGAAGGCCTGTTCGCTGGCCCTACTACCGTCAACGGGGACCAGGATCCGGCTGGCCTTGGGTCTCATGGGAGTACCGAACCTCTACTTCCTAATGCGTTGGGAGCCGTTCAAGCGCAGATTATAAGTACGGGGCGCGGGTAATATCAAGCTGGAGCAGCCACAAACTTGATGGGTCCGGGAAGGTATAAGGGTCGAAAAGGGCGGGTGCTCCCGTCCCGCTAGCCGGTTATCTATTGGCATTGCCGTTGCCGGCTACGGAGGCCATCTCCTGGGCCTGGGAATACATCCTCCCCACCTGTTCGTTTCTTCCGGCGACGATTAGCACATCCCCGGGTTTAATTTCCTCATCCCGGGAAGGATGTACGATGTAGCTTCGACCCCGGCGCACCGCCAGAACGACCACGCTGTAGTTGCCATCCGGCCCGCCCAGCCCGGCTTCTTCCAAGGTCCGCCGCAGCATCTGTTCCGGGGGGCGAATCTTGCTTATACCGGCGTTGGGGGCTATCTCCATGTAGTCCATTATGCCGGGATTGAAGTCCACATGGGCCACCCGGCGGGCGCTTTCCATCTCCGGGTAGACCACCTTGTCGGCCCCGATGCGTTCCAGGGTGTCCCCGTGCAGTTCGGTGGCCGCCCGGGCAATGATGAAGGGAATGCCCAGGCTCTTGAGGATCACTGTGATGAGGATGCTGGCCTGGATGTTCTCGCTACCCAGGGCCACCACCGCCACGTCCATGTCCCCCACGCCCAGTTCCCGCAACACGGACTCACTGGTGGCGTCGGCCCGTACCGCGTAAGTCACCTGGCCCAGCATGTCCTGGATTTTCACTTCGTCGGTGTCAATCGCCAAAACGTCGTGGCCCGCCTGGTACAGCTCCGTGGCTACGGTGGCGCCGAACCGCCCCAGTCCAACTACGCATAGCTGCTTTTCCATCCATACCTCCGCTAACCTATTCTAACCCTTTCCTCAGCAAAACGGTATACTGTCTGCTCCCGGGGAGCCAGCGCCAGCGCCAGAGTCAACGGCCCCAACCTGCCCAAAAACATGGTAATCATGAATATGCACTTGCCGGCCAGGCTGAGGCTCGGCACTATGCCCGTGGAACTGCCGGTGGTGCCAAAAGCCGAGACGGTATCGAAGAGCAGGTCCAGGAAGGGAATGCCCTGCTCGGTCAGGGTCAGGGTGGGAATTATGATGCCGATGTAGGCCAGCCCCAGCACGCCCACCGTAAGGGCCCGCAGCACCTGGGCCTGGCTTATGCCCCGGCCAAAGGCCTCCGCCTGGGGGCGTCCTCTAACTGTGGCGATGACCGCGGCGATGATGACGGCAAAGGTATTCACCTTGATGCCGCCGGCGACGGACCCGGTGGCCCCTCCAATGAACATCAAGAAAGGATAGGTGATCTTGGTGAAGTCGGTGGCCTGGCCGAAGTCGATAATAGTAAAGCCGGCGGTGCGGCCACTGACGGAGTGAAAAACGGAGTCCTTCACCCTCTCCAGAACACTCAGGCTGGCGTGGGTGCTGGGGTTGGTGGACTCGGCCAGGATGAGGACCAAGGCCCCGAAAGCCCAGAGGAACACGGTGGTGACCAGTACCAGCTTGGTATCCAGGCTCAGGCGGGAAAAGCGGCGGTGCCGGTGCAGGTCCACCAGGACCGTCCATCCGCTGCTGCCCAGGATGATGAGCGCCAACATAAGAAGCAACAGTATCTCCGCGTGGAACAACCAGCCCAGCCCGGTGCCATCGGGTATCTCCGGCAGAATGGAAAATCCCGCGTTGTTGAACGCCGAGACCGAGAGGAACGCGGACTGCCAGACGGATTCGGCGAAGTTCATCTCCGGCAGGCCCTGGAGCCGCCAGAATATGGCAACCGCTCCCACCACGTAGATGAGAAAGACGAAGGCGACGATGTTTCGAGTGAGGCGCCGCAACCCTTCCATCCGGTCGGCGCCGATGGTCTCCCGCATAACCAGCCTTTCCGACAGGGAGGAGCGTTGCCCGATGAGGGCCAAGATGAAGGTAGCCAGGGCCATGAAGCTGAGGCCGCCAACCAGCATGAGGACAAATATCACGGCCTGACCAAAATAGCTCCAGTAGTCGCCGGTATTCACCACGGTCAACCCGGTGACTGTCACCGCGGAAGTGGCGGTGAAGAAGGCCTCTTCCAGGGTGGTGAAATCTCCTTCCTTGCTGGAAACGGGCAGGGACAGCAACAGGCCGCCCGCAACTACGAGGGCGACGAAGCCGAAGAACAGAATGAAGGGGGAGGTAAAGGCCCGCCGGGGTCTCCGGGGCTGTACCGGCTCGGCTACAAATGGCGACAGCTCACGCTGGCGGGGTTGACGAATTACGTCAGTTCGGGGGCGTTGACGCTGGTACCGGTCCACCAATTGCCTCTAACGGGGACGGGGATTCTCCCCCGGGGGGGCGAGTTGCGCTAGCTCAATTAACTATACCTGCGGCTCCTGCCCCAACTGGACCGGGCTATGGTTGATTGGAGCGGGCGAATTGGGCTGGCCGCCCCACCGATTCTAGTTTGCCGCCCGGAAGGTGTCAACGAGACGCGGCAGTGGTTTCCGGGCGGTCTCGGCTCCCGGTAGCACCCCTGGAATGTGGGGTTAGTTACCATTATTCCCCGCTCCGAGTTCCCTTGCTACGTTGGCAAACCTGTGCAAACCTGCCCTGTGAAAACTGGTATCGGCGAGTGGTGAATTAGCCAGGTGTCGGCCCTGCCGCTCCGGTCTCCGGTTTCTGTGCTAATATATGGGGGAGGTGTTACTTACGCGAGGTGACTGCATATGACTTCCGCTTCTCGACAAGTGGAGTTGCGTTTCGACCCACTGGCCATTGACCTTAAATGGCAGGCAAGATGGGCCAAGGACGATCTCTACCAGGTGTTGGACACGGACCCCCGGCCCAAGTGGTACGAGATGACCATGTATCCCTACCCCTCCGGCGACCTCCACATCGGCCACTGGTACGCCATGGCTCCCGCCGACTGTCACGCTCGGTTCCGCCGGATGCAGGGGTACAACGTGCTGCATCCCATTGGGTTTGACGCTTTTGGGCTGCCGGCGGAGAACGCCGCGATTAGCCGGGGCATCCATCCCTACACCTGGACGATGGGCAACGTCGAGAATATGCGCGGCCAGCTCCGTTCCATCGGGACCATTTACGATTGGGACCGGGAAGTCATCTGTTGCCTCCCTGAGTACTACCGTTGGAACCAGTGGTTCTTTCTCAAGCTCTACGAGCATGGCCTCGCCTACCGCGCCGAGGCCCCGGTTGTCTGGTGTCCCTCCTGCCAAACGGTCTTGGCCAATGAACAGGTCATCAACGGGGTCTGTGAGCGCTGCAACACCCCCATAACCCGTCGGGACCTGGAGCAGTGGTTCCTGCGTATCACCGATTATGCCGACCAACTGCTGGACTTTGATGGTTTGGTGGAGTGGCCGGAAAAAATTCTGATGATGCAGCGGAACTGGATAGGCCGCAGCGATGGGGTGGAGATTAGCTTTGACATATCCCATTGCGGGTTGGAGAAGAAGGAGATTCGCACCTTCACCACCCGCATTGATACCATATTCGGCGTTACCTTCCTGGTTTTGGCGCCGGAACACCCCCTCGTCCTGGAACTGACCACCGACGAGCAGCGGGACCAGGTCCAGGCCTATGTGGACCAGGCCCGCCAGGCTTCCGAAATAGACCGCCTGTCCAATGACAAGGAGAAGACCGGCGTATTCCTGGGGAGCTACGCCGTCAATCGCCTCAACGGTGAGCGGGTGCCCATCCTCATCGGCGACTATGTGTTGACCACCTACGGAACGGGCGCGGTTATGGGAGTGCCGGCCCACGACTCCCGAGACTTCGACTTCGCCCACAAATACGGGCTTCCCATTCGCACCGTCATAGCCCCCCTGTCCTGGGATGGCGGCGAGCTCTCCGAGGCCTATTTGGGTGACGGTTTTATGACCAATTCCGGTCCCTACGAAGGCATGACCAACGAGGAGGGAGTGGAAGCCATCTCCAACGACCTGGAAAGAAAGGGTTGGGGCCATCGAGCCAAGTCCTACCGTCTTAGGGACTGGCTAATTTCTCGGCAGCGGTACTGGGGAACGCCCATACCGATGGTCTACTGCCAGCAGTGCGGTACTGTGCCGGTGCCCGAAAGGGACCTGCCGGTGTTGCTGCCCGAGGACGCCGAGTTCAAGCCTACCGGCGAGTCGCCCTTGTCCTCCCACCAGGTTTTCCTGAACACCACCTGTCCCAGTTGTGGCCTGCCCGCCTTGCGGGAGACCGATACTATGGACACCTTCTTTGATTCGTCCTGGTACATGCTTCGGTACGTGAGCCCCCGCCACGACTCCGGGCCCTTCGACCCGGAGCTTATCAAGGAGTGGATGGCGGTAGACCAGTATACCGGCGGAGCCGAACACGCGGTGATGCACCTGCTCTATTCCCGCTTCTTCATCAAGGCCCTGCGGGACATGGGCCTGCTGTCCTTTGACGAGCCTTTCCTGCGTCTTTACAACCAGGGGGTCATCCTGGGGGAAGACCACGAGAAGATGAGCAAGAGCCGTGGCAACGTGGTAAACCCGGATGAGGTGGTGGGGCAACTGGGCGCTGACGCCGTGCGCTGCTTCCTCATGTTCATTGGCCCCTGGGACCAGGGAGGCCCCTGGAGCGACGTGGGCATCAACGGCGTTGCCCGCTGGCTAAACCGGGTGTGGGGCATCGTGGAGCGCGACCCGGCAGACCTGGACGGCAGACCGGCGGACGAACAGGCGGTGCGGGATACCCTCCGGTTGCTTCACCAAACCATACGCAAGTGCTATAGTGACTTGGACCGCTTCAAGTTCAATACTGCCATCGCCTCCCTGATGGAGTTGGTTAACCACCTGAGCAAAGTTTGGGCCGAAGCCAGCGTGGACTCGGGCACCTGGCGGGAATGCGTTGAAAAGTTCCTGCTGGTACTGGCCCCCATCGCTCCCCACATAGCTGAAGAGCTTTGGGAGCGGACGGGCCACCAGTACAGCGTCCACCAGCAGCCTTTTCCCCAGTGGGACGAAGAGTTGGCCGCCGAGGAAACAATCACTCTGGTGGTCCAGGTTAACGGTCGAGTCCGCGACCGGATAGAAGTCCCAGTGGACATCGACGAAGCGACCGCCCAGGAGGTTGCCTTGGCCAGTTCCAAGGTTCGGGCCTACACCGACGGCAAGACGCTGAACAAGGCCATCTACGTTCCCGGTCGGTTGGTGAATGTGGTGGTAGCCTAGCCCATGCGGCAGTCGGCCAAACAGGGTGCGGTCCTCTGGGTGAAGGCCCATCGTGCCGAATTTCCGGCTTGGCCAGTTGGCTACGGCAACGGCGCCCCGAATTAAGGTTAACGGATGTACTGCAAATGTCCCTGGTAGAAAAATACGCCTTACTTCCCGATGAGATAGACCGGGAGAGCCTGAAGATGGTGCAGGCCAGCCTGCCCACTTCCCTTGCCCTGGCTCCCCAGGAACACTACGTGCTTTGTCGCATTGTGCGGGCCGAAGGAGACCCGGGGATCGCCGAATCGGTCCGGTTCAGCGATGGGGCGGTGGAGCGCGGGCTGGAAGCCTTGCGGGCCGGCCAGCCGGTGGTCACCGATGTCCGTATGGTGGAGATGGGCATCTCAAAGGCCCTGTTGCGCCGTCAGGGAGTCACCACCCACTGCATGATAGACGCTCCCCAGGTCGCAGAAAGGGCCCAACGGGAAGGCACCACCCGGTCCGTGGCGGCGGTGCGGGAACTGGCCCCGTTGATGAACGGGGCCATCGTTGCGGTGGGCAACGCTCCCACGGCCCTTTTGGCCCTGCTTGACCTGGTGGACGCCGGAGAAGTTGCCCCGGCCCTGGTCCTGGGAATGCCCGTGGGCTTCGTCGCCTGCGCTGAGTCCAAGGATGAATTGGTGCAGCGGGATGTCCCCCATATCGCCATAACGGGCCGCCGCGGCGGTAGCTCGGCGGCGGCGGCAACCGTCAATGCGCTGCTGGACTTGTTGGGGGCATAGGAGGGCTAGTGGTTGAAACCAACAGCGCGGTGAGCGAGCAGGAGTCGGGCGACTCCACTCGGTGGGGGGTCATATTTTTGTGTCACGGCAGCCAGCGAGGCACCAGCCCCGCCGAGTGTTCCTGCACCTGGCTTTCGCCGCTGGATACCTCCTCGCCCCAGCCGACCGAAGATAGCCTGCCCCACTGGTGCCGTCATTGTCCTAGTACGCCCCAGGGCTTGGGAGAAGCCGCCCAGAGGTTGCAAACCTTGCTCACCTCAGACCGGGCCCAGGTACTCATGTCCTGCCTGGAGTTCATCGAACCTCACCCCGACCAGGCGGTCCAGCTTCTGGCCGACCAGGGGCTGCGGCGGATGGTGGTGATGCCCTACCTGCTGGGTCACGGCAAACACGCCACCCTGGAACTCGACGAAGTCTTGGACGAGATTCGCTCCCAGTTGCCCCAGGTGAAACTCGCGCTCAGCGAGGGGCTGGGATGTGACGCCCGCCTGGCCGACCTGGTGCTGGAACGTCTCGGAGACCTCAACGTGCCCAATGGCGACAGGGCCGCCGACGGCGCCACCACTGGCATCCTGCTGGTCAAGGCAGGCACCAGGACCCAGTATGACGATTGCATCTGGTTTGAAGAGTTGGGCCAGATGGTCGAAAAACGGCTGGGCGTGGGTTATGCCGTGGCCGTGGCCCAGTCCCATTACGGTGATCCTACCATGGAAGCGGCCACTGAACGCTTGATCAAGGAACGGGGAGCCACCTCCGTAGTATTCGTCCCCTATTTGTTCTTTCCCGGCATGATATTGCGTCGTAACGTCCTGGGGAACATGGACTCCCTGCAACGCACTTACCCCGACGTGACCATGACAGTGACTCCTCCTCTGGGCGTCGACGACCGCTTGCTGGAGGTGGCGGCTGACCGCATCAAGGCTGTGTGGAACGAAGTGGGCCCGGGCTCCTGAGACCGGGGCCTGTAAACGGCGGAAGGAAAATGACACAGAACCAGCAAGGCCAAGACCGGCCCGAGAGCGATTACAGTCGCCAGACCACCAGGCGCGGCGGGCTGCGTACCGGATATACCACCGGCTCCTGTGCCGCGGCGTCAGCCAAGGCGGCTACCCTTGCGTTGCTCACTGGTGAACCCCTCCGGGAAGTGACCATCCATCTGCCCGTGGGCCGTGACGTCGCTTTTGCCCTGCACCGCTGCGAGTGGGTCGACGGTGGCGAAAGGGTCCTTTGCTCGGTAATCAAGGACGGCGGCGATGACCCGGACGTGACCCACGGGGCGGAAATTTGTGTCACGGTGTCCCGGGCCCCTTCCGACCAGGCGGGCCTGCGAATCGTGGGAGGCCCGGGCGTGGGAACGGTTACCCGGCCCGGCACCGGCATAGAAGTGGGCGAACCAGCAGTCACCAGGGTCCCCCGCCGGATGATGGCTGAATCGGTGGCCCAGGCTGCCGTAAGCCAGGGATTGGATGCCGAAGCCGGATTTATTGCCCAGGTCTCGGTGACCGGCGGAGAAGAGATAGCCAAGCAGACCACCAACTCCCGATTGGGCGTCCTGGGCGGAATTTCCATTCTGGGCAGCACCGGAGTCGTTCAGCCCTTTTCCACCGCCGCCTGGCGGGCCAGCGTCCACCTGGCCATCGACGTTGCCGTTACCAACGAGTTGGACCACCTGGTCCTGTCCACCGGGACCCGCAGCGAGGAGTACGCCCGGCAGCACCTGGACTTGCCCGACATGGCCTACATTGAGGCCGGTATATTCAGCGGGCCTTCGATGAAACGATGCGTCATGCGGAACGTAAAGCGGGCCACCCACGTCGGCATGGTGGGCAAGTTTTCCAAGATGGCTATGGGTTACTTTGTGACCCACGTAGCGGGTAACCGGGTGGATACCAACTTCTTGGCATCCCTGGCCGCCCAGTGCGGGGCCTCGCCGGAGGTCCAGGAGGAGATGCGCGGCGCCAGCAGCGCCCGGCATGTCCAGGAAATTGCCCAGGCCAACGGTCTCCTGTCGGTTTTCCCTCTGATGTGCCAACTGGTCTGCGAGGAGAGCCGCAAGCTGCTGGGCGACGAAGCCGACTCCCTGATTGTCGATGCCATGTGTTTCGACTTCGACGGCGCGCTGCTGGGCCATGCTTCCACTTCGCCAGAGGGCATTCCGATGGTGGCAAGCTCCGGTGTGGGGTCAGATGACTAGACCGGAGGCCGGCTCTCCGGTGTTGCCGGTCAACGCCGACGGCTCCGAAGTCCTGGGGCGGTCGTTGGGCTTGGCGGATGAAGCCTTCCAACAGCGGCGTCCTCTCCGGGGGCAGATAACCAAGCGGGAAGTGCGGGCGGTTACCCTGTATTCCCTGGGCCTGCGGGCGGACAGCGTGGTGTGGGACATTGGGGCGGGCACCGGGTCGGTATCGGTTGAAGCGGCCCTGATTGCCTACCGGGGAAGCGCCTACGCCATCGAGCGTAACGAGAGCAGTACCGAATTGCTGCGGGACAACGTGGACCGGTGGGGTTCGCCCAATGTGCGAATCGTTATCGGCGAAGCGCCAGGCGTATTGGCGGACCTGCCCGACCCCGACTCGGTGTTTGTGGGGGGCAGCGGCGGCCAATTGACCGAGATTCTGGATACGGTCTGCCACCGGCTCAAACCCGGAGGCCGAATCGTGGTGAATTTGGCCGTTTTGGAGCGCACGAACCAGGTGTACCAGCATTTTAGGGGGTTGGGATTCGTCCCGGAAATTACGATGATTAATGCTGCCAGGGGGCGGGAATTGAGGGACGGCTCGGTGCGCTTGGAAGCGATGAATCCGGTGTTCATAATCGCCGCCAGTCGAGGGGAGTTCAGCGATGAGTAGCGGCCCCAACACCACGGGCTACGGTCGCTTCTACGGTGTCGGAGTAGGCCCCGGCGACCCGGAGTTGCTGACGGTCAAGGCCCAAAGGGTGCTACGGCAGGTGCCCGTCATCTTTACCCCCCAGGCTGAGACCAGCCGGGAGAGCTACGCCTTCAGCATTGTGCGGGACGTCATCGACGAGGAGCGCCAGGAAGTCCTGCGGGGCACCTTCCCCACCGACGACGCCGAGGCGGCCGGGGAGGTTTGGCAGGCGGCTGCCACCACCGTGGCCGAGCGGTTGTTGCAGGGACAGGACGTGGCCTTCATCACCGAGGGCGACCCCATGCTGTACAGCACCTTTTCCTACGTGCTGGAGAGCATCCGGTCCAACTACCCCGAAATTCCCGTTGAAATCGTCCCCGGCGTCTCCTCAGTGATGGCGGCGGCGGCCAGCGCCGGCGTTCCCCTGGTTACCCACGGCCAGCGATTGGCGATACTGCCGGCGGTCTACGGCATCGACGATCTGCGGGAAGCCATCGCCAACTACGACACGATTGTGCTGATGAAGGTCAACCGCATGTTGTTGCGCGCCTTGGCTAACCTGGAGAGCCTGGGACTCGCCGGACGGGCCATCTACGTGAGGCGGGCTTCCACGCCCCGGGAGCAGGTGGTGATGGACATACAGCAGCTATCCGAGGAAGACTTGGACTACTTCTCTCTACTCATTATTAGAAGGTGACACATGACCGACCAGAAAGGCAAAGTTTACTTCATTGGGGGTGGGCCGGGTGACCCGGAGTTGCTTACTCTCAAGGCCAAGCGCATCATCGAGTCGGCTGATGTAGTCGTGTATGCGGACTCCCTGGTGCATCCCTCCATAGTTGATTTTGCCAAGCCGGGGGCCGAGGTCCACGGCAGCAAGGTCCTCACCCTGGAAGAAATAGTGGGGATAATGTTGCAGGCAGCCCAGGAAGGTAAGACGGTGGCCCGGGTGCAGAGCGGAGACCCGGCCATTTACGGGGCTATCCTGGAGCAGATGCGTCTCCTGGAGAAAGAGGGCATCGACTACGAGATAATTCCCGGAGTCAGCGCCGCCTTCGCCGCTGCCGCCGTGCTCAAGGCGGAGTTGACCGTGCCCGACGTTTCTCAGACGGTCATAATGACCCGGGCCCAGGGCCGGGTCGCCATGCCTCCCAAGGAGCAACTACAAGACCTGGCCGCCCACGGAGCTACCCTGGTGATTTTCCTGGGCATCACCCGCACGACCCGGATTGTCCGGGAACTGCGGGCCGCCGGGTACGACCGGGACACCCCCGTAGCGGTGGTCTACCGGGTGGGCTGGCCCGACGAATTGATTATCCGGGGAAAACTAACGAACATCGCCGCCAAAGTGCGCGAAGCCAAGATTACGTTGCAAGCCCTGATTATCGTCGGGAAGGCGGTGGACCCGGCGCTGCGGGACCCGGAACTGACTCCGGCGGGAGAGGTGGCTACCTCCCACCTCTATTCCGACACCTATACCCACCTTTACCGGAACGCCAAGTCCCGCGCCCGGTCCAAGAGCCCTCGCAGTCGCTCCAACGTCAGCGCGGAGGCCCTTCCGGCGGGAGAGGGCTCGACCGGGAACTAACCCGGTTTACCCATGTCCCGCACCGCAATCGTGGCAATTTCCCGCAGGGGCAGCGACTTGGCCCGTCGATTGGCTTCGTCCCTTCCCGGTCAGCCAACCCTGCACCTGGACCGCCGCTTCGTACAAGTGGGCGACCGGGCCTTGCCTTTCGACCTTCCCGTCAGGCCGTTAATCCAGCAGTGGTTCGGTGAGCACCGACGGTTGGTGCTCTTCATGCCCGTGGGAGCCGCCGTCAGATTGTTGGCTCCCTGTCTGGGACACAAGGGCCGGGACCCGGCGGTGGTATGCGTCGACGACAACGCCAACTTCGCCGTGAGCCTGCTTTCCGGCCATGTGGGCGGGGCCGACCTGCTGGCGGAAGAGGTGGCATCGGCGTTGGACGCCACACCCGTCATTACCTCGGCTTCCCACGTAACCGGCACCCTGGCGGTGGACCTGCTGGGGCGGGAGTTCGGTTGGAAGCTGCAGGCCGACTCCCAGGCAATTACCAGGGCCAGCGCCGCCGTTGTGAACGGAGAGCCGGTGGGCTTGTACCAGCAGAGCGGCGAGCCCAATTGGTGGCCGGAAGACACGTCATTGCCCCAGAATATCCGCCTGTACGATTCCTTGCCGGAGTTGGCCCTGTCCCATTGCGTGGCCGCCCTGATTGTCACCGACTACCTGGCCCCCCTCGATACACCGATGATGGGGCATCAGGGCGAGTCCTGCCGGGCTGCCCTGGCGGAGAAGGTAATGATAACCTACCGTCCCCGCACCCTGGTGGCGGGTATAGGGTGTAGGCGTGGCGTTCCCTTGGGGCAGTTGGAGGAATTGCTGGTTGACACTTTGGCCCAGCACAATCTGTCCGTGGACAGCCTGTGTTGCATCGCCACCGCCGACCTTAAACAGGATGAACCGGGCATCCTGCAACTCGCCGAAAAGTACCGGGTGCTATTGAAGTGCTACAGCGCCACTGAGTTGAACAGCGTCTTTGAAGAAGGCCCAGACTCGGTTGACGGTGGACCGGCCAGAGCACCGACCGGCGCCAATGGAGACGTGGCCCAAGAGGGAATACGGCCAACGCCCAAGCCCCGGGTCCACCGGCTATTGGGAATCTGGGGCGTGTCGGAGCCCGCCGCGCTCTTGGCTTCAGGCAGCCCTGGCCTCCTGGTAAGCCGGGAACAGACCCACCGGGCCACCATCGCCCTGGCCCGCCGGCAGTTTTCCCGTCCGGTGGAGGCCCGCAGTGCGGGGGAGTAGGCACACCGAAACTTCGCTGCCCCCAGACCCATCGGACAGACCACTGGTCCCATAATGCCCCGACGCACCCGGAGGAAGCGGCCCGCGGAAGTCTCATGGGGGTCGGGCGAAGACTAACAGGAAGCGTACATGCAAGCTAGCGGAAGACTTTATCTAGTAGGAATCGGACCGGGGGATGCCAATCTAATGACCCCCGGGGCCGCCGCCGTACTGAACGATTGCGATGCGGTGGTAGGCTACCGGGCTTACGTGGAGCAGGTGCGGGACCAGCTTTCCGGCAAGGAACTTGTTGCCATGGACTTGGGCCAGGAGTTGGACCGGGCGTCTAGGGCCGTGGACCTGGCCTACTCGGGCCGGGCTGTGGCCGTCATATCCTCCGGCGACGCCGGTATCTACGGCATGGCCGGCCCGGTGTTTCGCGTGCTGACGGACCGGAATTGGGATGGACAGAACCCCAGGGTGGAGACCGTGCCGGGAGTTTCGGCGCTCCAATCGGCGGCAGCCCTGCTGGGTTCGCCGCTGATGCAGGACTTTTGCGCCATCAGCCTGAGCAACTTGCTCACGCCCTGGGAGGCCATCCAGCGTCGCCTGGAAGCCGCCGCGCATGGGGACTTCGTTGTCGCCTTGTACAATCCTCGCAGTCTAAGGCGCACCTGGCAGCTACTGGAGGCCCGTCGGATCATGCTGGAGCACCGCTCCGGCCAAACGCCGGTGGGCATCGTGGGAGACGCCTTTCGCTCCGGCCAAAGGATGACGATAACTGACCTGGAACACCTGGAAGATCATTCCCCGGACATAGATATGGTCACCATTGTCTTAATCGGCAATTCGACCACCTACGTACACAGCGGCCACATGGTGACGCCCCGGGGCTACGAGGAGAAGGGGCGGGGGTGAATAGTAGCAGCGCAGGGACACATTGAGGTTGATTAAGGGGAGGGGTATAGTGTTAACCTGATAAGGGAGGTACAAAACGATGAGTAATCGGAATGAGATTACTGAATACAGAGCAATGGAAGTCGTGGACAATTTCCTACAGAAAGCCGGGCTTGTGACTAATATACAATGGGAACGCCCTGATTCGAATGTTTTCCCCGATTATTGGGGAGAAGTTAACAATCAGCGATGGGCGTTTGAGATTACCCGGTTGATGAAGTTTGACGATTCTGCTTTTGTGAAGATAAGAACAGCCAGTGACCTCGAAAATCTCAGCCATTTAATAATTCCCCAAGTTCCAACGGACGCCAAAACGTTCCGTAGACGCGTTGAAAAGGCGATTTCCGTTAAAAGCCAAGAAAAGAGGCTCTCGCTTCTCAACGGAGCCCAATACTGTTTGGTCCTAATCAATGAGCAGTTTCATTTCGCAGAAATGTGGGAAGAGGGTTTTGGAGACTTTGACGTTTCTGCGTTTGACAGCGTGATTGTCGTGCATTGCGCTGTGCCTTTCGGTTATGAGCAAATGGGTGATTCTATACCGCCAGCTTCTGTATGCGAAGTATTCAAGAACGGTTTTGAAGTTTCTTTACCACAGTATGGCCTGTGCGACTTGATGATTTAGCAAGATACTTCTGTGGCCGATGGTTGTGGAACTCGGCCTGCGCTGCGCGGAGTGCCAGCATAGCATCCAACCTCAGAGGAAAACAACTGAATGACAGCACCCAACCAAAATGCTTTATCCCTCACTCCCCTAAAAAATTGGTGGGAATGCCGCAACACTCTATCAAAAGTAGCCATCGTTATCGGCGGCGTCTACTTGACACTTATGGTCATTGCTATGGTCATGGGAATAGTGAGCAGAGGACTTGAGGAATCGCCAACGTATGCTCCATATAATCCTGTGCCGACAATAAGCTCAGAAGAATGGGCGTCATATAGACAAATTGCTTGTCAATATGCAGTGAGAACAGGGTTCAACTACGAAATGGCCTTAAACTTGGCGACATACGACTTTGGCGAATACCACCCAGTTGTCATTTCACTAAAGGTAATAAACGAAAACGATGGCCTAGCAGCATATTGCCATAACCATCGATAACTATCAGCAAATGGTGATCGAGCCGTAAACAGCCAGCTTCACCCAGGCGGCAGTCGGAATGTCAGGTTTATCGGAGGCCAACGACCGTTATAGAAAGGCAACGCGCTGCCGAGCGAATAATAGCTAATCCACATCCATACTACGTCAACATAGCGAAATCAAAACATCCAGAGATAGACTCTGCGTGGATAGAAAGCGCACTAACGGCCCCCTACCATTCGGATATTGAAGAGAAAACCGGAAGAAATCGTTATTGGGGTTACGTCTCGGAGATGCGGAATTGGGTACGGGTGGTCGTCGAGAGCGGCCAACTGTTTAACGCGTTCCTAGATTCCGGCAAACGGGCAAAATGGGGCCGACCGACCTAATCGGAGGGCAAGATGGACCAGTCCAAGAAAATTGGAGTCGAACCCGCCCCTAAGCTTCTGGTCAATTACGACCAGGACTCGGACGCCTTGTTTTTGTGGAACGGCGTCCCGGTTGAATATAGCCAGCCGGTTGTCGAATGCCTGACTGCTGCGCTAACCACTGTTAATTCAGCCAAGGATGGCGAATGTGAAGTGTCAGGCTTCACCCTTGAGCGCGCCGCCGAGTTGCTGCTGCCCGTCTTGTGCAATGAGGCTGCGTCTACCCGGAACTTGCTTATTGATTACTTCGAGCAAACTGATACTCTATCCCTGTGGAATGGCTCTCCGGCGGGCTATGGCTGGGATGTTGCTGAATTCCTCCTTGCCGAATTGAACGGCGCTAGTATCGCCGAGGGTGGAGCCGTAGTAGGTTTCACCCTGGAACATGCTGCAGAGTTGCTCCTGCCGTTCCTGCGCCGAGATGCGGAAGATGATTAACTGCGCTGGGACCGATTAGGGTAGTAATGGCATATTTGCCAACAAGCTCCGAATATAAAGAGGTATCAAATGTCACCCATCCGAAGGAACACAGCCAAAGAGAAACTTCAGGCCAACCAGGTGGCCGTCACCATATCCGGGAACATGACCAGCGAAATCATAGATTTTCTCGGTCCTGTGGGATTCGACGCCGTCTGGATAGAGTGCGAGCACGGGCCAATCACCTGGGAACAACTGGGCGATATGAGCCGCGCCTGCGACCTTTGGGGCATGACCTCCATCACTCGGGTCAACTCCAACGAGCCCTGGCTGATTACCCGCACGCTGGACCGGGGTTCAATGGGCATAGTGGTGCCCCACGTGAACACCCGGGAAGACGCGGAAAAGGCGATGCAGTCGGCCAAGTACGCTCCCCTGGGCTACCGGGGAATGTTTGGCGGGCGACAGTCCTACGGGGCGGCGGACTATTTCCAGCAGGCCAACGATCAGAGCATGGTAATCGTGCTGCTGGAAGAAGTGGAAGCCCTGCGGAACTTGGATGAGATTCTCAAAGTCGACTACGTAGATGTCTTCTTCGTCGCGCCCTCGGACCTGGCGCAGACCATGGGCCACCTGGGAAACCCCGGCCACCCGGAAGTCCAGGCAGCGATTGATGATGCCATCGCCAAGATTGTCGGCGCTGGACGAACTGCCGGCACCCTGGTTAACGACGACAACATAGCCAGCTACATCGAGAAAGGCGTCAGATACGTGATGACCTCTTGGAACGCATGGGTGACCCGGGGAGCCAACGAGTTTCTGGGCAAGATAGCTGCCGCCAGCCGCTGATAGCCTGCGTTGGCGAGTCGGTGGAATCACCCAGGGCCTTGAGGACCGTTCCGGCGCCTCGAACCGGGGCTCACACTCCTCGGCTCTGCTATTGGCGGCCTAACTGGCTTGAGCGGCAGCAGCAGCAATGCCCCTAGCACGAAGAAGACCGAGCAGGCGATTAGCAATGTGGCGTAGCCTCCTATGGGCGTGGCCAGGTTAATCAGGTCCACCACCGGCCCCATGAGCTTGGCGGTCGCCACTCCGCCTACCGTCGCCAGGTTAACGATGCCCATGTGCTGCCCCTCCCTTCCGGAGGTCCCCAACTCGTTTGCCAGCGCCCAGTTCGCGCTTAGCACAATGCCCAGGGCAGCGCCGATGATGCTGGCGATGCACACCACCTGGATGGTGCTTTCGGCAGTCAATATTGCGATGCTGCCGGCGGCAGCGGCGATGGCCCCCACCATTACCACCGGCTTTCGCCCGACCCGGTCGGAAAGCCAACCCGCCGGATAGACACTCAGGGCCAGGGCTCCCCCGACGGCCAACACGGCGGTGCCCAGGGATTGCGCCGGGTTGTCCACCTTTACCACATCCCGCAGGAAAAACAGCCCGTAGGTGGGAAAGACGGCGATGGCGGAGAACATCAAGAACCGGGATGCTACGAACCAAATAAGTTGAGGGTGCAACGGTTCCCGGGGGACTTGGCCTCTTTGGCGCAAGACCGCCGGGGGAAGGGTGGTACGTTCCCTTGGCACTATGGTTGTCGAGCTAATGGCGACGCAGGAAATTAGGACGAGTCCAATCAGAGCCAACGCGGCCCAGAGCCAAATCGCAGACTCGGGGCCGTTATAGCGACTTAGCAGGGTGCTGCTCACCGCCAGTAGGACCACACCCCCGGCGGCGTCGGCCTGAATCTTGATGGAGGAGGCCACCCCGATTCGGTGCACAGGCACCAGGTCCCGGATAACTGCCTGAAAAGGGCCGTAGCCGATGCTGGCATTGGCCTGGACAACCAACCACAGCACCAGAAGGGTCATGAAGCCTGAGATGAAGCCAAGTCCCGCCAGCCCCAGGCATACAAAAGTCGTGCCCCACAGCATGTAGGGCACTCTCCTACCCAGGGTAGAACGGGTCTGGTCGCTATACAAGCCGACCAGGGGCTGCACCAGGGCGGCTACCATCATGCCGCAGAGGCCCAGGATCCCCAGGAAGGTATTCTTGGCCCCCTCCGGCGCCACGCCCAAGACCAGCACGGGGAGAATAACGGCATCCATTGCCACGAAGAAGCCGGTTGTGCCGAACCCAAAAGCTCCCAACCGCAGCAGGGCCAGGATGCTCCAAGGACGTTCAGTAACAGTTGTTGAGGGCATTCAATGGCCGAAAGTTTGCAGGAATGGACTCCCCTGGTATTACCTTGGTCGCCTCACCTGACCCAGTCCTGTCAAATTGTGGTCTGAAGGGCCGAAGGGAACATACGCCACTAGCCGCGTATCGATACCGGGTTGATTGCACTATAATTCCTATAATACAACATAACTACCCAACTCAGGGCTTAACCTGTCCGCGCCCTTATCCCACATTGCCCTACGCTGGGCAGGGGCCGGCAGGATTTCTGAATGCCGGGGACTGATGATGAAAATTTGCTCTCTGCTGCCCAGTGGTACGGAAATTCTCTACGCTCTGGGTTTGGGCGATCAGATTATCGGCGTTACCGACCTGTGCGACTACCCCCCAGAGGTCAAGGATAAGCCGATAGTTTCCCGAAGCAAGATAGACGTGGCTTCGATGACCAGCGAAGAAGTGGAATTGGAGATGCATCGGCTGCTGGCCTCGGGCGAAAGTCCCTACGAACTGGACCAAGAATGGTTGGTACGTCAGGCTCCCGACGTAGTGTTGACCCAGGACAATTGCTATTTTTGCGAGGTCGATGCTACCACGGTGAATTTGGCGGTCCAGCCGATATTGGCACAACCAGAGGTGGTCGTACTTTCGCCCGGCACCCTGGAGGAGATATTCGACACCATCTGCCGCATCGGAGCGGTCTGCGGGGCCCCGGTTAACGCGAATCTGCTGGTTGACGAACTCAGGAATCGGGTGGAGGCGGTGCAATCCCGGTTGGCCGCGGTAACCAATCGCCCCAAAGTATTTTCCCTGGAGGGAATCAATCCCCTGGTTATCGGCGGGCATTGGATACCAGACCTGCTCCTATTGGCCGGGGGCCGACAGGAAGTGTACCCACCCGGTTGTCCGGCTGCTCGGCTGGACTGGTCCCTGGTAAGGGAATATGCGCCGGATAAACTGTTCATCGACCTGTGCTCTTCCGGCCTCACCCGGCAGGTCAGGGAGGTAGAGTGGCTGGCCTCGCAAGTCGGTTGGAGCGACCTCCCCGCCGTGCGCTCCGGGGAAGTCTACCTGATAGACCACGTTTACTTCAGCAATCCGGCCCCTCGGGTGGTGCAAGGCTTGGAGATTCTGGCCCAACTGACCCACCCAGAGGTCTTCACCGGACTCATTCCGCCCGACACCGTGCTCAAGCTGCAACCTGATTTGGCAGAGGAACATCCGCCAACAGAAGTTGGTCGTCTTTTCCGGCCCTACCCGGTGTGAGGGCTTCCGCCATTCCGGGGCACATTGCCGGCCCATCATGCGCTGGGACATTGGGGTCATCAGCCGGGGACTTGGAAGAGACCGAGTTTCCCAGGGATTGATTGGTTGGTATTCGGAGGGGAGCAGTCCTTTGACCGCCTATCGTGCCACGACGCCTCCGTCATAGGCCCAGCGGCGGGCTAGGGCAATCGCATTTGGATGGCAAAGGCCCCGTCATTCTCGCGAAAGCGGGAATCCAGCTTCCCATTTCAACAGGTCCATCAACTGATAGGCCAGTTCGACGGGTATGGACTCCGGCTACTTTGCAGAACCGGGCAGGTTCTTGGCCGGAATGACGGTAGGCTCGGACCAAGTGGGATTGCCCTGAGCGGCGGTCCGTTTACCATTGGCAGCTTTAATAATGAGGGTTTATAATTATCGCGCCTGCCCTGAGAACGATGGCCTATTGGTAGATAGTCAAGATTTCCGGACGGCGATAACGCCCCGAGAAGGATAGTTGCTTTGGTAGATAGTCAAGATTTCCGAACGGCAATGTCAAAGTTCGCCACCGGCGTAACGGTAGTCACGTCCACCGACGATGAGGGTATCCCCCACTCGATGACGGCCAACTCCTTCACCTCGGTATGCCTGGACCCGCCGACGGTGTTGGTCTGTGTGGCCCACGGTACCCACACCTACAACTATGTGGAGAACACCGGGCGCTTTGGGGTGAACATTCTGGGGGAGGAACAGGAAGACCTGGGGGCGTACTTTGCCCGCCGGCCCGAGGACCGGACCGGGGAGATGCAATACAGCTACAGCGTGGCGGAAGGGGGCGTACCGGTCCTGAATAACTCGATGGTCTTTTTTGGGTGCAAGGTGGTGGGGGCCCACGTCTACGGGGACCACACCGTCTACCTGGGAGAGGTATACGAAGTGCGCCAGACCGAGGCTGAATCTGACGCACCGTTGATGTTCTACCGCAGCCGCTGGTATCACCCGGCCCAGCAGTGACCCGGAAGGAAAGTCACCGTAAAGAAGATAGGAACTCTTCTATCTTGTCGTTTACTTCGTGGTATTTCTCCAACTGAACGTAGTGGCGTCCCGAAGGAATTACGCTCTCCTGGGATCCGGAAATACGGTCCGACAGGAAATTGGAGTATTTTACCGGGGTCATTGAGTCTTCGCTGCCGCACAGCACCATGGTGGGAAGCTTGATGTTGTGGACTTCCTCCATGACATCAAAACCGTCGCAGGCCAGTAGGTCGTTCAACTGGACCTTGGGTCCGATCTCTTCAGCCCGGCGCACCAGCACCTGGTGAATGTCGGACTCCACGTTATTGTAGTTCCCCTTTTCCCATTGCAACCAATCGCAGTTGCTGCTGCCGGGATAACGGCATTTGTCCAGGTAGTCCTGGTCAACCTTGAGCTTGGCTCCGGTGCCGATGAGGATGATGCCCTTGAGTTCTTCGGGATATTTAAGGGCATACTGCAGGGTGATGGCGCCTCCCATGGAGTGACCGCAAAGCACCACGTCCTTGTAACGTCGGGCGGTGCTGAATCCCCTGACCCACTCCAGGTAGCCATCGATACTGGCACATGGCTTACCCGAGGGATGCCCCGGTAAGTCGAGAGCCTTGGAGTTGCGGAAATGCCGAAGCTGGTAGTAAAAAGCCAGGCTGGAGCTACCGGCCCCATGAACAAATACTAGTTTCACGTTTACCCCTTGTTAATGCGAATTCGGTAGTTGTTGAGTAAGAATTCGCTAACACTGAAACAAGTACATTATACAAGCCACAGGGTAACTTTATCAAGAGACTAACTATTTGTGTGCTACTGTTATCATGAAACTAAATATCCTTGTCGCATTCGGTTATCTTTTGACTTCCGCCCTGGCGGTTGAAAGAATATTAGGGAGCTCTCCTGTGGGTGGCACAGTTGACCTGGAAAGCCCATAAAAGGGGTTGCAGCTTTGGACGACGTACGAATCCCCATTTCCGTAACCACGGAAATGGGGATTCGGTCTGTTGCCTCCACCGTGGGAACTGTCTCTACGCTGGTCTGAAGGAAATGCCACTCCTGGAGGGGCGCTCGGGCTGGCCCCACATGGCGGGCCAGCCCGAGTAAAGTCGGTCATTTAGGAATCACATCCAGTATTTACGACATACGGTTATTGCTCCTCGCCTTCGTCTTTGCTGGAGGAGCGCCCGTTACGGGAACTGCCGGCTTGAACATAATCGGTTTCTTGGAAACAGGCCAGGGCTGCCACGTAGTCGTCCGGCTTCCGGTCGCGCCAAACTATGACCCCCTGCGTTACCCGGCCATCGGTCACCTTCACATCTGAAAGGTCGAATCGGATGACCTGGGCCTTGGCTGAGATAATGAGAATCTCCTGGCCTTCGGCGCTGGCGACCACCCGTGCGGCAGCCACCGGACCGGTCTTATCCGTGACCTTGAATGTCCGCACCCCGACACCGTTCCGCGACTGCTGCCGATACCGGGACACCGGAGTAGCCTTACCGTACCCCTCCCGGCTGACTACCAGCAAATGGCCTTCGGGCTTGACGGCATCCATTGCCACTATCCGGTCTCCGGGAGTCAGCTTCATTCCCCGGACACCGCCAGAAGCGCGGGAGGCTACCCGGAGGTCTGCGACGGGGAATCGGATGGACTGGCCCATTTCGGAGACCATGATGACGTCCTCGGCATCTCCTAATTCGACCACACTGACCAACTCGTCTCTGTCCTCCAGGTCCATGGCGTTAAGCCCGCGGGCGGAAATGTTGGACAGGGCCGACTTGCGCAGGGCTTTAACTTCTCCCAGGCGCGTAGCCAGAACCATCAAGTCTTCATCCTTTCGGTCGCGAACGGGCAGCATGGCCTGTACGTGCTCGCCCCGGCCCAGGGAAATCAGATTGACCAGCAGAGTGCCCCGGCTGGTCCGGGAAGTGTCCCCAGCAATTTGGAATACTCGAATGGTATATACCCGCCCTCGATTGGTAAAGAACAGCAGCGTATCGTGGGTATCCACCACCACCATGTCCATCAGGACATCATCCTCGCGGGTCTTCATGCCCTCGACGCCCTTGCCGCCCCGGTGCTGCGACTTGTAGGTATCGCAGGGGAGTCGCTTGATGTAGCCGCGCTGGCTCAGGGTGACCACCACGTCCTGGTGGGTAATGAACTGCTCGGCGGTTTGTTCCTGCACCTCGTCCGGGTGGATAACGGTCCGGCGGGGGTCTCCGAAGTCCTTCTTCACCTTTCGGGTTTCGGTTTTCACCTCGGCCAGGATTTTTCCCGGGCTGGCCAGCAGGGCTTCCAGGGCAGCGATGGTCTTCAGGAGATCGTCGTGCTCCTGCTCCAACCTCTGCCGCTCCAGGGCCGCCAACCGGCGCAGTTGCATGTCCAGGATGGCCTGGGCTTGGACCTGGGAGAGTTGCAGTTGGTCCATCAGGTTGGCGCGCGCGGTCTCGGCATCCTGGGAAGCCCGAATGATGGTGATTACCTCGTCCAGGCGGTCCAGGGCTAGGAGAAGCCCCTGCAGGATGTGGTCCCGGTCCCGGGCCCGCTGCAACCGGAACTCCGACCGCCGCCGGATAACCTCCTGGCGGTGCTGGACGAAGAGATCTATTGCCCGCTTTAGGGGCAACACCTGGGGCTGTCCGTCCACCAGCGCCAGCATAATGGTATTGAAGGAGGACCGCAGGGCGGTGTGACGGTACAGGTTGTTCAGAGTGATGTTGGCCTGGGCGTCCCGTCGCAACTCGATGACGATGCGCATCCCGTGGCGGTCCGACTCGTCCCGAATATCGGAGACGCCGTCAATCTTCTTGTCTCGTACCAACTGGGCGATTTTTTCGACCAGGGAAGCCTTGTTGACCTGGAAGGGCAGCTCCGTAACCAGAATCCGCTGGCGACCGCCGCGCAACTCTTCGATCTCGGTGGTGGCCTCCATCACGATGCGGCCCCGGCCCGTGTTGTAGGCGTCCAGGATTCCCGAGGTTCCCCGAATATTCCCCCTGGTGGGGAAGTCCGGGCCCGGGACCAGTTTGATCAGGTCCTCGGTGCCGCAGTTGGGGTGGTCAATCACGTGGCAAACTGCGTCGCAGATTTCCCCCAGGTTGTGGGGGGGAATATTGGTAGCCATACCCACCGCGATGCCCGAAGCCCCGTTGACCAGCATGTTGGGCAACCGGCTGGGTAGGACGGAGGGCTCGTTGAGGGAGTCGTCAAAGTTCACCGTGAAGTCCACGGTGTTCTGCTCAATGTCCGCCAGCAACTCCTCGGCGATATTGGGCAGCCTGGCCTCGGTGTAGCGCATGGCTGCCGGAGGGTCTCCGTCCACGCTGCCGTAGTTGCCCTGTCCGTCGATGAGGGGATAACGCATGGAAAAGGGTTGGGCCATGCGGACCAGGGCGTCGTATACCGAGCCGTCGCCGTGGGGGTGGTACTTGCCCAGCACCTCGCCGACTATCCGGGCGCTCTTCTTGTGCGCCGTATTGGGGCGTATTCCCATCTCGTGCATGGCGTAGAGGATGCGCCGCTGTACCGGCTTGAGTCCATCCCGAACATCGGGCAGCGCCCGGGAGACAATTACGCTCATGGCGTAGCTGAGGTAGGAGGTCCGCATCTCCTCTTCGATGCGTACGGGTCGGACGTGGCCGGTCGGGGGAGTGGGGGAGGCAGTTACCATAATCAATCGCTCCTTGGTAGCTGTTGCTGGTCCGAGGTTGTAGCGTTGGTAGAGTGTTCAACCCCGGAACTACTGTACTTGGGCACCTGGCGGGCAGGGGTCAAGCCATCTGAGCAGAGGCGGTATGCAGCTCTGCCCGGTCCAGAAATGCGGCAAAAAGGTTGGCGAAGCTGCGGGGCACTTCGTCCTGGCGTTCCGGGTGGCACTGTAGGCCGATGACCCAACTATGCTCGGGGCTCTCCAAGCCTTCGATAAGCGAATCATCGATGGAATAGGCGGTGCTCATCAACCTTGGAGAACGTTGGGCCTCGCGCAGCCCCTGATGGTGGTAGCTATTGGTCCGGAAAAAGCCGGCGCTGCCGATAATGGCTGCCGCCTTGGAACCCGGGGAGAGGTAAATCTGGTGTTGTTTCAGCACCGAGCGCCCATCATCACCCACAGCCCGGTGTTCCGGCAGGTCTTGTATGAGTTGCCCGCCGAAGGCAACGTTGAGCAACTGCATACCCCGGCAAATCGCCAACACCGGCATGTCCCGGCCCAGGGAGTAATGCAGCAAGCGGAGGTCAAGGTCGTCGAGGGGGCGGTTTACCTGGAGGCCCGCGTTTGGGTCAGGATCACAGCCGTAGAGCAACGGGTCGACATCCGGCCCGCCGGTCAACAGCAGCCCCCCAACACCCTCCATCAGCACCTCGGTGGGCCGGTCTTCCGGCGCCAAGAGTAAACGCACTTCCGCCCCCAAACTCTCCATGACTTGAACGTAGCGGCGGGCGTTTCGGGGGGTGGCCGAAGTAATGATGATGGCTACCATATCTTGTAGTATTATAACCGATTTAGCCAATGAATTACAGCGGCGTAAGTCCATCTCCGCTGGATTTCGCGTAGGAATCCGTACCTAGCCCAATCGTAAGGCGAAGCCTAATCTTGCCCTCCTACACGCCGATAGCGATATAGCTGTAACTGTTCAGAGTTGTGGGGAAATGAGTAACCGGGGGATTTCGAGGAGGGGATTGAGGCCCCGGGCCCGCCAGGTGCCAAAGAGGGATGCCAGGGTCATTTTGCTGTCACTGCCCTGTTGCGAGCGAGTCCCGCCGCTGATTTTCCGGCTGACCACCAGGTGGCGCAGGCTCCGTTCTGCGGCGTTGTTGTCAGATGGCGTCTCCGGGTGGGAAACGAAGACGAACAACTCCTTGATGTGCCGCTCAATCCGCCGGCACAGTTTTCCCTGGACTGCCAACGGGTCCTCCAGGAAGGGGCGGCACAGCGCCAGCAATCGCTTCTCCAGCGCCAATTGCCCCCGGTGCGGGGGCCGTCCTCCCGCTGCCGCCCATTTCCGGGCCTTGGCGTAGAGCCGTTGCACCCTCCGGACCCACCGGACATGACCGGCGTCTTCCGGGTACAGCGCCTTCAGTTTGTGGATGTCCCGCAACAGATGGGCCCAGCACCGCTGTTTCAAGCCGGGGTAGTGGTGGTAGGCCACATAGAAGTCGCTCACCAGAATCCCGCCGAAGGACTCGCCCAGGGCCTCGTCCACCACCTCCCCGCCCCGGCCCCGGCGCAGGAAGTACCGCTCCGTGGACGTGCTGAAGGTCCAGACGTAGCCGTTGACTCCGTTCTCCCGCCAGCCGGTCTCGTCTGCGTGGACCACCGGGCTGGCGCGGATGCGTTCCAGCGCTTCAGCTACGGCCGGCCGGGCCTGCTGCGCCACCTGATGCACAACACCGGCGATGGCGCCCACGCTCAGTTTCAACTGATGCGCCGTTTGCAGGTACCATTGGATGGTCCTCATGGGCAGCCGGCCCTCTTCCCGCAGGGCCGCAATCAGGCTGACGAGATTGATCCCCAACCGCTGCCGGCCTGCGGCCACTCCCCGGAGGGGAGCCTGGGGCAGCCGCCGTTTCCGGCACAGCGGACAGGTCCGGGCTATGAAGACGTGTTCGGTAACTTCGGCAGGAGACACCGGAAGTTCGATGACCTCCCGGGTCCGCTGCACCCAACCCCCGCTCAGGGCAGTATGGCATTCGGGGCAAAATTCCGGAGCGTGGACTACCTGCCTCGTGGGTTCCATCCGCGGCCGGGCAAAGCCGTGGGGGCGCTTCCTGCGGGGCTTCTTTTCTTCCCCCGCCGCCTTCTTGCGCCGGGCGGCCGGTTTGTGGCCCGGCATCCTGGACCCCGGCCCGCCGCCGGACAGCCGGGCTTCCAGGTCCTCCACCCGCCGGCGCAGTTCGGAGATAACTCCCTGCTGTTCCGCGATAACCGCCAGCAGAGTTTCCCGGCTCGCCTGGTCCAAGTCCAACCCTGTTTCCATTGTCCCTTTATGCCACAACTCCGCCCCGGCCGCCACCATTTTTCAACCCGCCGTCGGGCTTCGCCAAATTCGCCTCACCAAGTCTGAACAGTTACATATAGCTTGAACGTGTTGACAAGGTTCCGGCTGACTGATACCATCGAATCTGGTTTGTTTGTCCGCTGCGAAGGGGAGTATTAAGAGTACCCTGTCCCAGAGAGCCGGCGCATGGTGTGAGTCCGGCGGCAGAGAGGCTCCCAACTCGCCCTGGAGCGACCCACCTGAATTATAAGTAGGGTGTGGCGGTTGGCCCCGTTACAGGTCGAAAAAGCTGTTCCGAGTCCCGATTGTCGAAGAAGCCCCAAGCAGGGCTAAAGTGCGGTGGGAAGTCGGAAAAGAAGGGTGGTACCGCGGGAATCGATTGCCCGTCCCTTCGTGGGACGGGTCTTTTGTTGACTAAATTTGGGGGATATATGGAACTCACCGGTGCGGAAATCGCCTGCGAAAGCCTCCTGAAAGAAGGGGTAGAGGTTATCTTCGGGCTGCCTGGTGGCGCAGTGTTGCCCTTTTATGGGGCATTGAGCAAGTATCCGCAGCTACGCCACATCCTGGTACGTCACGAGCAGGCGGCGGCGATGGGCGCCGACGGCTACGCCAGGGCCACCGGCAAGGTTGGCGTCTGCACGGCGACCTCCGGCCCCGGGGCCACCAACCTGGCGACGGGTATTGCCGCCGCCCAGATGGACTCGGTGCCGATGGTGGCGATAACCGGGCAGGTGCCCCGGGCCGCCATTGGCCGGGACGCCTTCCAGGAAACCGATGTCACCGGCCTGACCATGCCCATCACCAAGCACAACGTTCTGGTAATGGACGTGGCCGACGTCGCCCCTGCCATCAAAGAGGCGTTCCACATTGCCCGCACCGGACGCCCCGGCCCGGTTTTGGTGGACATCCCCAAGGACGTGTTGCTGGGGGACCGGGCGGAATTCGTCTGGCCGGACAGAGTAAATTTGCCCGGGTACAATCCTCCCGGCGAGGCCGACCCGGAGCAAGTGGCCCATGCCGCCCGGCTCATTAACCAGGCGGAGCGTCCCATCATTCTGTCCGGGCATGGCGTTAACATCTCCCACGCCTACAATGAAGTTCGAGAGTTGGCCGAGAAGGCCCAGATTCCGGTGATTACCACCCTGCTGGGTATCAGTTCTTTTCCCTCGGACCATTTCCTCAACGCCGGTATGCCCGGAATGCACGGCATGGCCTATGCCAGCCTGGCTATCGACAAGGCAGACCTGCTCATCGGCCTTGGTATGCGGTTTGACGACCGGGTGACCGGCAGGCTCTCCGATTTCGCACCCAATGCCAGGATCGTCCACGTGGACATCGACCCTTCGGAGTTCAACAAGAACATCAAGGCCGATGCCCCGGTTTTGGGCGATTTGAAGATGGTCCTGCAACAGATGCTGCCCCTGGTGGACAACCGGGTGCACGTGGACTGGATGCAGTACATTGACACCCTGCGGGCGGAACACCCTTCCCTGAATATTCGTCACTCCGATGAGTTGCTTCCCCAATACGTGCTGAAGCAACTTTCCGACGTGACCCAGGGAGAGTCCATCATCGTGACTGGCGTTGGACAGCATCAGATGTGGGCGGCGCAGCACTGCGCTTTCAGGGAGCCCAACACCTTGATTACCTCGGGTGGTCTGGGCGCAATGGGGTTCGAGGTGCCGGCGGCCCTTGGAGCCAAGGTTGGCCGACCGGATAAAACGGTCTGGTCCATAGCCGGTGACGGCGGGTTTCAGATGACCATGTGTGACCTGGCCACCGCCGTGGAAAATAATATCGACGTCAAATTCGCCATTCTCAACAATGGCACCCTGGGCATGGTGCGCCAGTGGCAGGACTTCTTCTACGAGAAGGACTTTTTCGCCACCATCTACAGCGGCAACCCCGATTTCGTGAAGATCGCCGATGCTTACGGCATCACCGGCATAAGGGTGACCGATAAAGCCCAGGTGGCGGCGGCCATACACCAGGCTATGGAGACCCCGGGTCCGGTGGTGGTGGACTTCATCGTCAAACATGATGAGCATGTCTTCCCGATGATCCCCGCCGGGGAGTCCGTCAACGAAATGCTGGAAGAGCCGGTCCCTTTGAGGGTTTACTAGATGAACTATAATGGCCGCCATCACACCATAATCGCCCTGGTGGAGGACAAACCGGGAGTGCTCGCCCGGGTGGCCAGCCTCTTCCGCCGGAGAGGGTTCAATATCGCCAGCTTGGCGGTGGGCCACAGTGAGCACGAGGGGCTGTCCCGCATGACCTTTGTAGTGGATGGCGACCAATACACGGTGGAGCAGGCCACAAAGCAATTGGACAAACTTATCGACGTGGTTCGGGTGTCGGATATTTCCCAGGAAGACATCGTCGCCAGGGAATTGGCCCTGATCAAAGTAAGTGCTTCCGCCGAGACTCGTAGCGAAATCGTCGAGATGGTGAATATGTTCCGCGCCAAGATAGTCGATGTCGGGGCCCAGTCCATTGTCATCGAGACCACCGGCGAGGAAGATAAGATTAACGCCCTGTACGACTTGCTGGCCCCCTTCGGAATCCTGGAGATGATGCGCACGGGCCGAGTATCCATGGTCCGGGGCAAGGCCGAGGGCCGTATCAGCGATAACGTGGGCGTCAGCTACAACGGCAGCAACGCCGGTAAAGATGCCTCTGAAATAGGCTCCTACTAGCGTGTGGGAAGATTTTACAGCCACTAGCTGCCGCTGGGGCGGGGTATTCAGGGAAACGAAAACGTTCTGGGAAGAAAGGGATTAACGAAATGGTTAACGTGTACTACGATCAAGACGCCGACCTGCAGGTCCTCAATGGCAAGACCATCGGCATCATCGGCTACGGCAGCCAGGGCCACGCCCACGCCTTGAACCTGCACGACAACGGGTTGAAGGTGATGGTTGGCCTGTACCCGGGCAGCCGCAGCCGGGCCACCGCCGAGGAAGCAGGTCTGGAAGTTGCCGACGTTCCCGACGTTGCCAAGGTGGCCGACATTGTAATGATGCTCATACCCGACCACCTGCAGGGTAATGTTTACCGGGAGCAGATTGCCCCGAACCTGCGGCCAGGCAGCGCCTTCATGGTCGCCCACGGGTTCAGCATCCACTACCGGGAGATCGTGCCGTCAGACGACACGGACGTGATGATGGTGGCCCCCAAAGCCCCCGGACACCGGATGCGCGAGCTTTTCGTCGAGGGAGTCGGCGTACCCAGTCTGCTGGCGGTACACCAAGACGCTACCGGCAACGCCAAGAGTCTTGGCCTGGCCTACGCCAAAGGTGTCGGCTGTACCGGCGCGGGAGTCCTGGAGACGACCATTAAGGATGAAACGGAGAGCGACCTGTTCGGGGAGCAGTCGATCCTCTGCGGCGGCGTTACGGCCCTGGTCAACGCGGCCTTTGAAACGCTGGTGGAGGCAGGCTACCCCCAGGAAATCGCTTACTTCGAGTGCCTGCACGAACTCAAGATGATCGTCGACCTGATTTACCAGGGCGGGCACAACTACATGCACTTCTCGGTCAGCGACACTGCCGAGTACGGCTCGTTGAGCCGCCGGGACCGGATTATCGACGAACACGTGCGGGAGAACATGCGCACTGTCCTAAAGGAAATCCAGGACGGCACTTTTGCCCGCGAATGGATTTCTGAGAACGACGAGGGGCGTCCGAGGTTCAACCCCATGCGGGAAGCCGCCCAGACCGCCCCCATTGAGGACATAGGCAAGCAACTGCGGGCGATGATGCCTTGGATGGACCCCAAGTAGGGGTAGGTCAATGGTGACGACCGCCACAACTGAAATGCCTGATGGCGAAAGATTGGCCCGCCTGGAAACCAGGGTCGTGCATCTTGAACAGCAGAACATGGAGATTCGGGCGGACCTCCGAGCCGTCGGGGTGAAAATAGACCGAAATTTGCTGTGGATTCTGGGGGTCATCATCACGATGTGGGTCTCCCTGGCAGCGATGTGGATTACTTCTATGCTAACCTTGCTGAACAAATTGGGAGGCTAGAAACTGAGCCTCGAAAACCAGGAACTGTTGAGTACAGCCTATGGCAAGCAACTGCGGGCGATGATGCCCTGGATGGACCCCAAATAAGTTTAACCTGGCCGGCCCGATTTTAGCTCGCGGCTGGCCGAGCGTCCCCAGGATTCTAGGAGGTAAACAACATGGCAGCGGAGGTACTGTTGAGAGCAGTTCACCATCGCACGCTGGTCTTGGCTGGGCTGGCGGCGGTGGACTGCGTGCCCCTGCCCCGCGTCGCTGCGGCCCGTGACACTTAATCGGGGCAATCATTTGAACTGAAGGGGTTAAGGCAATAATGGCTAACGAACGTGTGAAATTTCTTGACACCACCCTCCGCGACGGAGAACAGTCCGCCGGTATTGGCATGACCGTCGAAGAAAAGATGGAAATCGCCAAACAACTGGAGAAATTGCAGGTGGACATCATTGAGGCGGGTTTCGCCGCCAGTTCTCCCGGCGACTTCCAGGCCGTCAGCAACATCGCCCGGGAAGTCCGGGGCCCGGTAATCTGCTCCCTAGCCCGCGCCCATCCCAATGACGTAGACCAGGCCTGGGAAGCGATTAAGGGGGCGGAGTCTCCCCGCATCCACGTCTTCCTGTCATCCTCGGACATCCACGTATTGCACCAGCTCCGCAAGAACCGGGAAGAAGTGATGGAAATGGCTATCAGCATGGTGGAGCGGGCCAAGGGCTATTGCAGTGACGTGGAGTTCTCTCCCATGGACGCCACCCGCACCAACCCGGAATACCTGTACGAGATGCTGGCGGCGGTTATCCGGGCCGGCGCAACCACGATCAACATCGCCGACACCGTGGGGTACGCGATTCCTTCCGATTTCGCCCAGTTGCTCAGGGACATTCAGGAAAAGGTCCCGGGCGTGGATGGGGTCACCCTCAGCGTCCACTGCCACAACGACCTGGGTCTGGCGGTGTCCAATAGCTTGGCTGCCATTGAAGCGGGAGCCCGGCAGGTGGAAGGCTGTATCAACGGCATCGGGGAGCGCGCTGGCAATGCTTCCCTGGAAGAGATAATCATGGCGCTGGACACTCGTAAGGACTTGTTCCAGGTCGAGTTGGGGGTAGACACCACCCAGATTTACCCCGCCAGCCGCCTAGTCAGCCGAATCACCGGAATGCAGGTGCAGGCCAACAAGGCCGTGGTGGGCGAAAACGCCTTCCGCCACGCTTCCGGGATTCACCAGGACGGCGTCATCAAAGACCGCTCCACCTACGAGGTGATGCAACCGGAGCGGGTGGGCGTGCCCGGCAACAGCCTGGTGTTGGGCAAGCTCAGTGGCCGCGCCGGTCTCCAGTCCCGCTTGGAGGCCCTGGGCTACAGCTTGAACCGGGAAGAAATCTCCAACGTCTTCGAGTCCTTCAAGGTTCTGGCCGACAAGAAACGGGAAGTTACCGACCGAGACCTGGAAATCCTGATGGACGAGGAGAAGCGGGTAGCCAGCGAGCCGGTAACCTATAATCTCGACCACGTCCACTTTTCCAGCGGGGACCACGACATCCCCACGGCCACCGTGCGGCTGGTCGGACCCGACGGGACCAGTTTTACCGATGCTTCAACCGGCAATGGCCCGGTGGACGCGGTGTGCAAGGCCATCGACCGAGTCATCGGGTGTGCCTGCAAGTTCGTTGACTTTAACGTGCAGTCGGTCAGCGAGGGTCTGGACTCCATCGGCACCGTGACCATTCGCATAGAGAACGACGGGCGCACCTTCTCCGGAAGGGGGGCCTCCACCGACGTGATTGTTGCCAGCGCTATGGCTTACCTCAGCGCCGTCAACCGGATGCTGGCTGCCGATGAAGAGGCGGAGTTGCCAGCGGTAGGCACTACTCCCGACTAAAAGGTTCCCATACGCCAGGAAGTATAAGGGGTGGCCTCGACAGCCACCCCTTTTTCTCGTAGTTGTGCGTCCTGTTGCGGCGGTGCATAGGGGCGTCGCCGCTCCCTCCTACGGTCCTACAGCGAGGGATGGGGTTCCTTCTCCCTCGACGGGAAGGTTGGGATGGGCCCGGACAAGCAGTCTCACAACAGTTTCATCTGGAAGCTGTCGTCCGATGCCCGGCCCCGCTTGTCCAAGTGGACCGCCGCATAGCCCAGTTGCCGGAGGTGGGCCGCCAGTTCGGGAAAGCCGTTGACGGTGTACACCTGCTTGGGCGCTACCTGCTGGACATAATCCACCAGGTCATTGAAGTCGGCGTGGTCGCTGTAGGGAAGGCTGGCGTCGCCTCGCCGACCCCACCCCCGGCGACTGCCGCTGGCCCATCCGGTGAGTTCCATAAAGCGTTTGCCCAGGTAGCCCCGAAGCTCCTGCCCGGGCCAGCGGCCCGGTGGGCACAACAGCACTTCCCCTTCGGCCCACACCCCGTCAAACTCCCGAAAGACGCCGGGGAAAGTCGTTCCTGCCTCCTCGTAGACCTGGGCAATTCCATACACGCTGGGCTCAACCACTACTTCAAAGCCCTGGGATAATAGGTGGTGCAACACCTCCTGGGACTTGCCCAGCCGCCAGCCCTGTACTACCGGACGTTCCCCTTTGGACATCCAGTTGCGCAGGGTGCGGAACGCCGTATCCAATACCTGCTCTTCCGGTGGGAATACGTACTCCGGCTTGCCGTAGGTGGCCTCGATGATTAGGGTGTCGCAGCGTACCGGAGCCAATGGCTCGTTGACCGGACTGGGACGGGATTTGAAGTCTCCCGTATACAAGACCCTCTCCCCCGTGGCTTTTGATTCGACTAATACCTGGGAAGAGCCCAGACAGTGACCTGCCGGGTACAGCGTCAACGTGTGATTGTTCGATTCCAGGGGTTCACCGTAGTCCAGGATGGTGGGGTTGGACTTCTTGAGGTAGTCCGCCAGAAGCAGGTGGGTGTTGCGGGTTAGCACTGGTTGGCTGTGTCGGGCGGTGTGGTCCGAATGGGCGTGGGAAATGAAGCTCTTTTCCCGTTTCCGCAAGGAGTCCAGCCACAGGTCCAGTTCTGGCAAATAAACTCCCCGCTCAAAGACTACATCCAAGTCGCGCCTTCCGCCCCTGCCGTGCTCGCTGTGCACCAAGTATAGCATTTCTCCAGGCTGGCCCTGGGGTGTCCCGAGGGTGTTGTTGAGAGCTTCCGGCAGTCCGTCACCCCAAAGCGCCCTACTCCTGGATTCCGGCCTCCGCCGGAACGACGCTTTGGGGTGACGGACTGCCGGTTGGGGCGAGTTGACCTCTACTTGGACAATCATAAGATCCTGGGCGCCGTCCAGGGCTATTGCATTTAGATGGCAAGGGACCCGTCATTCCCGCGAAAGCGGGAATCCAGCCCCCCAATTCGCCGTTTCCATCAGCTCGCCAGGTATGGACTCCGGCCATGTTGCAAGACCTTGACTGCTCCTCAACGGAATGACGGTAGGCTGTGACCAAATGCGGTTGCCCTGCTTGGGGCGCCGTCAACTCTCCCTTTCCCGGTTGTGATGCGGTAAGGTATAATCTCTAAGTTGTCCCGGCAGGGCAAGCCCAACGTCTGTACAGGAAGGAGAGAATATGGCAGCAGAAATCGGCGCCGTGGCCCCTGATTTCACCCTCCCTTCAGTAAGTGAGGGGGACATCAGCCTGTCCCAGTTCAAGGGTGAAAAGAGCGTGGTACTGTCGTTCCACGTCTTCGACTTCACCTCTGGTTGAACGACGCAAGCTACTTCGTTCCGGTCCTTTCACGACAAGTTCGAAGAGAAAAATGCCCAGGTTCTGGGTATAAGCTGCGACCAAATTAACGCGCACCGGGCATGGACCACCGCTATGGGTGGGTTGCCCTATCCCGAGTTGTCCGACTGGCACCCCAAGGGGAAGGTAAGCCAGTCTTATGACCTGTGGAATGAGGAACGAGGGGCCAGCCAACGGGCGGTACTGATAGTAGACAAAGGGGGGGTCGTCCGTTTCCGGGAAACCTACACGCCCGGAGTGTTGCCGGACCCGGAGAAAATCCTGGCCGTGCTGGACTCCTTGGAATAGCCATCAAACCGGCAGACCGGCCAACGGCCTGCCAACCTATCGGGAAGTCGAACCAAAAAAAGAGACCCTCGAAAGCGGTCCCCGCCGCTGCCGAGGGTCTCTAAGTTCAACAGGGTAAGAATGGCTGGGCGGCTAGGTGCCTACCTTTTCAATCAGGTAATGGAGGGTGCCCCGAGGCACGTTGATGGAGACTTCGTCGCCCACCGCCCGGTCTATCAGGGCCTGCCCCACGGGGGACACCGTGGAAATTCTGCCGGCGGAAACATCAGCTTCCCGCATGTCCACCAGGGTGTAAAGCACCTTCTTGCCCGAACTCATGTCCTTCAGGGTTACTTTGTTGCCCACCGCAACCCGGTAGTTCTGACCCCCTGGGCTGTCGGAGAGGATTTGGGCGGCGTCGAGGCTGACTTCCAACTCCCGTATGCGGGCTTCAATAATGCCCTGCCTTTCCTTTGCCGCGTCCAGGGGGGCGTTCTCCCGAAAGTCCTTGTCGGCCATTGCCCGCTTAATTTCCTCCACCACATCAACCCGTTCTCCCTTGAGAGTCTCCAACTGGCCTATCAGGCGGTCGTACCCTTCTTGACTGAGGTGGGCCCGGGGAACCGAGGCGTCGGCTCCACCGGCGCGCTTGCTGGAGCTGCGGCGGCTGCGGGGTACCCGGAGGTGGGTGGCCAGGCTGTTCTGGATCAGGCCCTCATCTTTCAGAAAGCCCAGGAAGGTCTTAACTGGGCCCAACCTTTGGGCGGACTCTGCGCCGCCAAGGCCAATGTACTGGGCGTAGTCGGCAACTTCCGAGGGCGACAGATCGCCGAGTTTTCGTTCCCTCCCAATCCAAACAATGAATCGGCTGATTTCTTGGTGGCCTTCTAGCGCTTTTTTGCCGCTCTTCTTGTGGGCGACAAACTGTAGGAGAGCTTCGGAAAAGGTGAGGCTAGGCGGTGTTACCAATTTGGGACCTCCTTAAACCTGGGCAAAGGTAGCCTGGTGGCGCAACGTTAAACCAGGAGCATAGGTAAGGTGGTGTAGGAACAAAACTGAGGGGGTTGGGCCAGAGGCAGAGGCTGGGAAGATGGTATCCACGGCTGAAATTCGGCGGCGTCTATGTGCCATGGCCTGTGCCCTCGTGCTTTCTCGGTTGAATGTACGTAGACACAGTTTAATCCAGCCTTCACCGATAAGATTGCATTGAGAGAACAGCCAGTCTATGATACCAGTTTCCGCCGTGCTTATCAATGTAATCGCCGGTCCGCACCCGGTCCGTCAACTGTCTCATGTCGGCCCCTTGCTTCCCTTTCCCCCTGCCGGACCGCCTGGTTGTCTACCTATAAAATGCGTGTATACTACCCGCCGTAAGAGAACTAGTTTGGCGCCAGGAGGTCGGACAATGAAGGCCGTGCAAATAAGTGAAGTTGGTGGCCCGGAGGTCATGCAATACCTTGACCTGCCGGACCTGGCCCCGGGCGACGGCGAAGCCTTGGTGGAAATTCAGGCCGTGGGTGTAAATTACACCGACATCTACAATCGGCAGGGCGCTAATCCGGGCCCGCTGCCCAGGATAATAGGCGTTGAGGGAGCCGGCGTCGTCCGTGGCGTTGGCTCTGGTGTAAACCAGGTCAAAGAAGGGGATGTGGTGGGCTATTGCAGCATCGCCGGCTCCTATGCAGAGCAGGCGGTTGTGCCCGCTTCCCGGCTCATCAAACTTCCCGACGGCCTGGATGCCCGGGCCGGGGCTGCGGTTATGCTACAGGGTATGACGGCCCATTACCTGTGCTACTCCACCTACGCCGTTCAACCGGGAGACAAAGTCCTGATTCATGCCGGGGCCGGCGGGGTTGGGCTTCTGCTCATTCAGATGGTCAAACGCCTGGGTGGGTACGTGTTCTCCACCGTTTCCACCGACGCCAAGGCAGAACTGGCCCGGGGCGCAGGGGCCGACCATGTTATCAACTACACCGAACTGGACTTCGCCGAGGAGGTTAAGAAAGCCACCGACGGCGAGGGCCTGCAGGTGGTTTACGATGCCGTGGGGCAGACCACCTTTGACCAGAGCGTTAGTTGCCTGGCCCGACGGGGCTACATGGTGCTCTACGGTCAGGCCAGCGGCCCGGTGTCACCCATCGACGCCCGCCTGCTGGGCAACGGCTCTCTGTTTCTCACCAGGCCCGGACTGGGCGACTACACCGTCACCCGGGAGGAGTTGGAGCAGCGGGCCGGGGACGTACTGGGGTGGGTCCAGTCGGGAGACTTAAATCTCCGGGTGGAGCATGTCCTTCCCCTGTCCGATGCAGCGGAGGCCCATCGCCAGTTGTCGTCCCGGGCGACCACTGGCAAGGTCCTGCTCGTTCCCTAGTTAGGACCTTCCAGAAGATGTCCGGGGAGGGGCTTATCCTTCCCCGGCTGGCGGTAGTGCAGGGCGATCGCGTTCTCACCCCAAGACCCCCGTCTTTCGCGGTAATCCAGTGGTTGAATTCGGCAATGGCCTCACCCTAATTGGCCATCTAGCTAGAAACGCCGCTGGATTCTCGTCGAAGCAACCTCCAGACCGCCCTATATGCGATTGCCCCGGGCGGTAGCGATAGATTGTTGACCAAATTGGTCAACTTTCTCTATAATTTACCTATACGGCCCCATAGGAGGAATTATGCCTCAGACAGTTTCCGAGGAAGAAGTCAGAGAAGTCCTGAAGACGGTTTACGACCCTGAAATACCGGTAAACGTGGTTGACCTGGGGTTAATCTACGATGTGCAGGTCAGCGACAGCAACGACGTATACGTCCAGATGACGTTGACTTTCCCCGGTTGTGGAATGGGTCCCCATATCGCCCAGCAAGCTGAGTGGGCGATTCAAGACTTGGACGGAATCGAGGATGTGCAGATTGAAATAGTCTTCGACCCTCCCTGGTCCCCCGACCTGATTAGCGAGGAAGCCAGGTCCCAGTTGGGCATCTAGCCGGAGCAGTCCCGTGGATACGATTCGTTCCATCGGTCCTATAGTGTAAGGCCAGCAGTAGCTGGGAGGTCAGAATGGCAACTCCCCAGGAAAACGCCCGGCTGGAACAAATTAAGCGCAACTGGGAGCAGCGTCGCCAGATTAGCCAGCGGTTCGAGAAGATTAAGACCAAGATAGGCGTATACAGTGGCAAGGGTGGCGTCGGCAAGACAACGGTCGCCGCCAACCTCGCCGCCGCACTGGCCAAGGAAGGAAAGGGCGTCGGCCTGTTGGACGTAGATATAGACTGCCCCAACGCTACAAAGGTCATGGGTATTACCGAGAAGCCGGACTACGTCGACGGGAAGATATATCCCTCGGAAAAGTGGGGGGTTAAGGTCGTTTCGATGGCCTTCTTCCAGGAAAAAGAGGATGAGGCCATCATTTGGCGCGGCCCCATGATTCACAACGCCATCAACCAGTTCCTCCAGTCCACGGAGTGGGGCGACCTGGACTACCTGATTGTCGACCTGCCGCCCGGCACCTCCGACGCCCCCCTCACGGTTATGCAGACCGTCCCGCTAGACGGGTTCTTGGTGGTGAGCACACCCCAGGAACTGGCGAATGTTGACGCCAAGCGTTGCATCAACATGATTCGCAAGCTCAACCTCAACGTGCTGGGGGTGGTGGAGAACTACTCAGGAGAAATTTTCGGCGAGGGGGCAGGCCGGGAACTTGCCGAGGAAATCCACGCGCCCTTCCTGGGGAACATCGCCCTGCGGTCGACTTACCGGGACAGTTCCTCCCCCACGGTGCTGTTGGACCCATTGGTCGGAGAGGAATACGAGCACATCGTGAGCCTGGTGAAGTCAAGCCTCAAGGAGTTGGGGCGGGAAGCCGATTAACGGCTGGGCAATGGAAACTAGCTAATCTAAGCTGGAGACTTGGGCCTCGGCGGGTGCTTCCCCCGTGGCCCTTTTTCTTTGTCCCCGGGTGGCCCGGGTCCGTCGGTGGGCCTCCGAGGAGATTCGTTGTAGCAACTCCACTTCCCGGTTCATGGCCTCTTGGGAATACTCGCTCTTCTCCCCCATCTGCCGGAATTTCTTGTAGCGAAGCTTGAGCAGTTTGCTCTCCGACATCTTGGATAGTTGGGCCATCTGCTTCATAATCGAGACCTGAATTCCTCTTACCGCTTCCTGTCGGTCGGTGTGCGCTCCGCCCTCGGGTTCCGGGGCAATCTGGTCGATTATTCCCAACTCCAAGCAGTCCCGAGCCGTTAGCATCAGCGCCGACGCCGCCTCCCGGTCCAGCGAGTGGTCGTTGGGATAAGGGCCGCCAATGTTGCGGTTCAGCGAGATGGGCGAGTATATCGAATACCGCTGCATTATGATGCGGTCGGACAACCCGAGGGCCAAGGCCCCCTCGCTGCCGCCTTCCCCGATTATCACCGAAACTATGGGGGTCGGCGCCTCGGCCATCATAGCCAGGGTATTGGCCACGGCGTTGCCGATGCCCTGTTCCTCTGCTTCCAAGCCCGGATCGGCGCCCTGGGTGTCCACGAAGGTAATCAAGGGCAACTTGAAACGGGAGGCCAGGTTGATTATCCGCTGGGCCTTGCGCAGTCCCTCTGGGTAGACGTGGTACCTGTCTCCATCCAGGAGCGGCCTCCGTTGTTGCCCGATGGCTGCCACCGGGTCGCCGCACAAATATCCCACGCCGCCTACAATAGAGCGGTCGTCGCCGTTCAGGCGGTCGCCCCGCAGCTCGATGAAGGGGTCCAACATGGCCCGCATGTATGCCATTGCCGATGGGCGTTCCGCCTGACGGGCCACGGTAACGGCTTCCCACGCCTCGGGATCGGGGCCATCCGGGAGGGACGCTTTCAGGAATTTTTTCTGGTCTCCCTTACCGGACTTTTGGTTGGTCAAGATGCTCAGCAAGGAGGCCAGCCTGGGTTGCAGGGCCTCCCGGTCGATTACGTTGTCCAGCAGCCCGTTATTGAGGTGGGCTTCCGCGGTGTGGGCGTCCAGGGGCAGGGGTTTCTTGGAGACCTCTTTAACCGTCCGCAGGGGGGCCAGCCCGATTAGCGAGCCGGGCTCGGCCAGAATAATGTCCGCCAGATTGGCGAAGCTGGCGTAGGCCTGTCCGGTGGAAGGGTTGGCCAGCACCACGATGAAGGGGACCTTCTTTTCCCGTAGCCGATTGGCCGCCGTTACGGTCTTGGCCATTTGCATCAGGGATAAGACCCCTTCCTGGATCCGCACACCGCCACCCGTAACCAGCGCGACCAAGGGCATCTCTTGCCTGGCGGCGTTCTCCAGCGCCAGGGCCACCTTCTCACCGACCACGATGCCCATGCTGCCGCCCATGAAGCCGAAGTCCAGCACCACCAGGGTCACGTCGATGCCGTCAATCCGGCAACGCCCGGTTACCGCTGCTTCGGTCAAGCCGGTGCGGTTCTGGGTATGGGTCAGCAGGGTACGGTAGGGGGAGCGGCTGGCAAAGGACAGGGGAGACACCGAACTGAGGTACTTGTGGGACTCCTTAAAGCTGCGCCGGTCGGCCAGCAATTCTATCCGTTGTCGGGCCGACAGCGTGTAGTGAAAGCGGCAGTAGGGGCATACGCGGTAGGTCAGGTAGGCTTCCGACTCGCTGATTGGCTCCAAGCAAAGGAGGCATTGGTCGTGGACAGCGGAAAGGTAAACGTGTTCCAGGTCGTCGTTCTTGCCGAAGGAGTGTACCAGGAAGTTTGCCAGGTTTCTCAAAAACACTCACCAAACGGTAATAATACTGGTTAGGACTCGGCGCGCCGCTCGCCGGAATCTACAACAATGATACAGGGTGGCAACCAAAAAGGAAAGAAAACCGTCGGTTTACTCAGGGTCTTTCGATTTCCCGGTTAGGGACCAGCTTGGTGTGAGAGGCGTCTATTCACCCCCCACCGTCATTCCGGGGGAGGCCGGAATCCAGAGCGGGAGCCTGCGCTGGCCGGGGACTTCATACCCTTCGTTAGGTCTAATTTGCCCAACCGAGGCGGAGAGGCAACGGCGGTAACAATCGAAAGGCCGGTCGTCTACCCTGAGCTTCCGGCCAAGGGCGCGCCTGCTGCCTGGTCCCTTCGGCGGCGGTCTATTCCGACGCCTCCAGCTCTTGGGCGTAGCGCAGAATCTTCTCCCGCCGGTCCGGTCCAATTCCCCGGGTCTCCAGGTAGAGCCGCAATGCCTGCATGGTCCCGAGCCCATCGGCTGCGTCCGATTCCAGACGCGTCCGCCGAGTACCCTCTACCTCCCGGCTGATGGCGGCAATATAGTGGGCCGAGGTCAACGCTTGGCGGATGTCGGCTTCCCGTAGCTGAGATTCTCCCTGGGACGGCAGCGAAACGCGTACCCGCACCACCGCGTCGGCAACGTCCTTCCTGGCGATGGCTCGCAGCACCGCCTCGGTGGGGTCGGCTTCGCCCGGAGAGACCGGGGCGTCGATGGTAACGAAGGGCCGGGCCTTTACCCGGTGGAAGTCGAAGCCGACCATTCGCTCTCCCTGTGGGGCCGTCGAGTCCAGGTCCACCACGCAGAAACCCTTTTCATCACCCTCTTCGCTGAAGTCCACCCGCTGGAGGCTTCCCGAGTAAACCACCATGGGCGGGTCGTGCCGGAGCACCTGGTGCCGATGGATATGCCCCAGAGCCACGTATTCCAGTTGAGGGTGATGGACCGCGCTGACCAATAGCACGTGGTCCTGCCCCAACATCATGGAGCGTTCCGTTCCCACGGTGGCCCCGTTGATGGTAGCGTGGGCGGCCAGGATGGCCGGGACTGTCGGGTCCAACTGCTGCACTCGATTGGCGATGGCGGCGGTCATCCGGTCCTGAATTTCCTCCCGGACCTCCTCGATGGACATTCCCCGGGAATCCTCGCGGCTCAGGATGCCGCCCCGTCGCGGCCAAGGCACGGCCACGACCTGCACCGGCCCGCTCCTGGTGGGGATGGAATAGTTTTGCAGGCTATCCCCGATGTATACCCGGGGTACTTGCAGGGTTGGGAAGATTTCCACGGCGTTGGCGCGGCTGGCGGCGTTGGGCAGGTCGTGATTACCCACCAGCAGGAAGGTGGGTATGCCACCTTCCGATAGGCGAGCGAGCCGCCGGGCGAATTCCCGTTGATGGGTTTGGGAGGGGTCTCGGCCCTTGTATACGTCCCCAGCTAGCAGCACCAGGTCAACGTCGTTTTCCAGGGCAAAGTCCACCACCTGGTCCAGGGCAGCCAGAAAGTCGCCCAACCGGGTGGAAAGGCCAGTCGTGGGGTCGATGCGGCCGTAGTTTTCGACGCCAATATGCAGGTCGGAGAAGTGTAGTATATGCAAGGGCTCAGTCCTCGGTGCGGCAACCAGCGATGCATCCGCCGTCCCTGGTATGGCGCTGGGTCCAGTCTGATAGCTGGTCCGGCGTTGCCGAAGGTCAGGGTCAAGTCAGTGTGTTTGGGCTGCGCCCAGTATAGCAGAACTTGGAAATATTCCGGCCATTGCCAGCCCTGTCGCCATGCCTGACGTTGACAATGGCTGTTGGTGTTCCTAGAATCGAGAAACCACCGTGTAATAGGCACTTCGGGTAAGAAGGCGGGCCGATATGACTTTGGTCAGACAATTATTTTCCTTGCAAGAACTTGACCTAGCTTTGGACATCATCGGAAACAAGACTGCCCTGGCGGAGAAAGAGTTGGAATTGCGCCTCTCCCTGGGAGACTTGGAAGCCTCTTTGGAGGCGGAAAAGCAGCAACTGACGGAGAACCAGGGCCAGCACCGGATACAGCAATTAGAAGTCGAAACTCTGCGGGAACGGTCGGGCCACCTGGACGCCGTCCTTTACAGCGGGGCCAGCACCAATCCGCGGGAACTGGAGAGTTTGGAGCAAGAGGCTACCAATGCCCGGGTGCGGCTGGAGCGCTTGGACGAACAGTTGGTAGAACTCGGCTTGCAGATGGAGCAGTCCCAGGGGAAGATCCAGGCGATGGAGCAGGAACTTAAGGATACTCGGTCGGCCTGGGCAATTCGCCGCGCCGAGTTGACCGAGGAAGTGAGCCAGCTAGCTGGCGAGAGAGACTCGCTATCCTCCCAAAGGGACCAATTGGCGGCCAACCTGGATGGTACCGAACTACAACAGTATGAACGGCTGCGTACCAGCAAGGGGGGCCGGGCTATTGCCAAGGTGGAAAGGGGACTCTGCCAGGTGTGCAACATGGCCTTGCCCTCGCAGCACCTCCAGCGTGTCCGTTCCGGCAGGCAGACAGTCCTCTGCAACAGTTGCGGTCGAATGCTCCTGCTGGGTTAGCCACTCCTGTTGGCTGCCGCCGCATTGCAGGGTCCAGTGATTATGCGGGAAGAGCCAGTTCTCCGTAACTGCTAGGCCACTACCCCCCACCGTCATTCCGGCGGAAGTCGGAATCCAGGGGTGGAGGGCCTGGGCTGGCTGGGGACTTGGACCCTTCGCCAGGTCATAAACTGCACTGCGCGGACGCGGAGTGGTGACCATTGAAAGACCAGCCGGCACATTCGGCGCTCCTTGACCACCTACTACCCGTATGCTAGAGTGCCCAAGGGAGACGCCCGAGCAGGCTGGGCGACCGCCGCTTCAACTTGTTGGAGGGGAGGAAAGTCCGGGCTCCACCGGACAGGGTGCTGGGTAACGCCCAGGCTCTTGCGGCGGTGGCAACGCCACCGTAAGAGACGGAAAGTGGCACAGAAACATACCGCCGCCTACAGCAATTGCAATCGATTCCAGGTCTTCATTTAGCCAGAGTCGTTACCGGCGGTAAGGGTGAAATCGGGCGGTAAGAGCGCCCGGTCAACCGTGGCGACACGGTGACGGTCAAACCCCACCTGGAGCAAGGCCGAATAGGGGGACAATGGGGTCCGGCCCGTCCCCGGGTTGGCTGCTTGACCCCGATGGCAACATCGCCCGCCGCTGGCGGGCTGGGTGGCCGCCAGGCCATGCAGGGGCTAGATAGATGGTCGCCGTCCCGCCCGAGGGCCAGGGCAGCCCCCTTCGGAGGGCTAGGCCCGTAACGGCGGGATACAGGACCCGGCTTATAGGTCTGCTGGGCTCTCCCCACCAGGCTTCTTCCCCTCGGGGCAGTTCCCTGGCGCGTAGCCTCTTGATGACGCCCAGGGCTTCCCTTCCCGCGTGGGCTTGCCCTGTCGCGAGGTCAGAGCGGTTGGGCGCATTTCCGGCCCGTCATCGTCGTAAAGGCTTTCTCCAAAGATATTTGCCGGTTCTAAAGGTGCTCGATGGGATACCATGAAGACGCCTGCGGCGCAGTCATAACCGGCCTGGAGGCCATCGGGGTGGAGTTCTTCATTCATATTCCCGATAGCTTCGGCGCGCCGGTGATAACCCACTTTGGAGACCGCCCCGACGTTAGGAGCTTTTCGGTGGCCCGCGAGGAGGAAGCCATCGGCATCGCCTCGGGGCTGGCCATGACCGGCAGGAAAGGGGTGCTCTTCTGCCAGGACGTGGGGCTGGGGAACTCCATGGTTGCCCTTACAACCTTTGCCACCGCCTATCACGTTCCCCTGCTGGTGCTGGCCATTCGCCGGGGCGGTTTTGGCGAATTCAATGCCGCCGTGCATACCTTCGCCGAAACCGCGGTGGATATGGTGGAGTCAATGAAAATCAAGGCCTCGGTCCTGGACTACCGCGTACCCTTTCCGGACTGGTCCAGGGCCATTGAGCAAGCCTACGATTACGCCCACATGACCCACCGCCCCATCGTCGTGTTCGTCAACCTGAAAGAGTGAGGCTTGTTCCCCGTGGCCGTGCAGCGAATTGAGGCTTTAAGGCTCATTTCCCAGCAGTTTCCCGACAACCCGGTGGTCTTCACCTGCGGCTCCACCTGCCGGGAGATGGCGGCAGCAGACCGCCGCGAAAATCACCTGTACGTTGTGGACTCCATGGGCTTGGTAAGTTCCATTGTCCTGGGGCTCAGCCTGGGCTCTGAGGGTGAGCCGGGGCGTCGCGTGGTGGGCGTGGAAGGCGATGGCGGCATGTTGATGAACCTTAACTCCCTCACCACCATTGGGTACCTACAGCCCGCGAACCTCTTGTTGGTCCTGTTGGACAACCAGAGCTATGCTTCCACCGGCGGGCAGGAGACCTTCACCACCCGCTTGGACCTGGCCGACATAGCCCAAAGTTGCGGGCTGCGCACCTGGCGGGCCCAGAGCCTGGAGGAACTGAAGCAGTCCATAGCCGAAGCGGAGGAGACCGAAGGGCCCGGGTTCATCCGCATGAAGATCGCCCCGGGAAACACGCCCGTCCCCCTACTGCTGGACGATCCGGTTACCTTGGGGTACCGCTTTACCCAGTGGCTTACCGCCAACTCCGCCGGTGGGGCGAACCCAGCACAGCCCTGAACAGGGTGTCGAAAATCGATTCCGCGGTTGATGAAAGAAGCGCCAACCGTTATGATGATTGCGGGAAGCTCCCGGCATACTGCTGCCAGATTTGGCCGGCCTTGGGGAGGCAATACTTCATCCATGTACCTGGACCTGCATAGCCACTCGGTTTCTTCCGACGACTCCCGGGCCACAGTAGAACAATACCTGAAGTGGATTCAAGTGCTGCGCCGCCGTGGCCATGTCGTCGACGGGATAGTGCTGACGGAGCACCGCAAGTTCGACTTCGATAAGGACTACTCCACCCTGGCCGAGCAGTACGGCGTACTGGTCTTGAAAGGGTCGGAACTGGACACCCTGTACGGCCACTTCCTGGTCTACGGCGTTACCGAGGGTCTGGCCAAGGACATCGATTTCGGCAACGTGAGGACCGACGCCCGGGCGCTGATGCAGGCAGCCCGCCAGCACAACGCCATAGCCTACCCGGCCCATCCTGGCCGTTTTGGCATCGGCCTGGTGGACTACATGGAACAGGGTGAAGTCTTCGAGGATGTGACCATCGTTGAGCTTTTGAACGGCGGTAGCCGGCGGGGGGAGAACGAGCGGGCTATGGAGTTGTGCCAGGAGAAAGGCTATCTGGGCACCGGCGCCAGCGATGCCCATCTTGCCAGCCACATCGCCACCTGCCTCACCGACTTCCGCGCCAATATTAGCAACGAGCAAGAATTGGTAGACGCCCTTCTTTCCGGGGATTTCCGCCCGGTGCGCCTCGAAGAAACCGGCGCTGCCGGTAACGCCGAATAGGGCCCGGGATGCCTCGGGCCGCCGAAACCAAGGAGTTTTAGCATGGTAATGGAGCTGGACTACGACCGGTCACTTCACGGCAAGGAACACGAGGCCGGTCCCTTTGAAGTAACCAAGGAGACCATCCAGGCGCTGTCCAAAAGCATCGGTGAGTCGAGTCCCCTTTGCTATGACGAGGCAGTGGCCCAGGCTGCCGGATATGCGGGGCTGGTGGCCCCTCCGACCCTGTGTACCCTTTTTGTGCGCAGGGTGGAATTGCCGGACATAAACCTGAAGTTTGGCCGAATGAGATTCCATGCCGGTCAGAGGGTCCAGCCCCGCGCTCCCATCGTTGCCGGGGACTCGTTGACCGCATCCTCCCACCTCAAGGATGTGTACGCCAAGACGGGACGCAGCGGTACCATGGTCTTCATAGTGTGGGAAACCACCCTGCGCAACCAGAAGGGGGAGGTTGTGGCGGACGTGCAGGAATCCTTCGCCGCCCGGGAGTAAACAATGACACAGCCCAATTTTCCCTACTTCGAGGATGTTGAACTTGGGGACGAAATAGGTCCCATCGAACGGGTTGCATCCGACGACGATGTGCTGTCCTTCTGCCAAATCTGGGGTAATGACTTGCCCAATCGTTTCACCGACCAGGCCATCGCCGAAAGGTCGCGGCTGCCCGGCCCCATCGTCCCGGGTATAATGAGCATGGCCCTGATGGGCCAGCTTCTCACCGATTGGGCGGGTCCCGAGGGCGTCAAGGACCTGGACCTGGTATTCCGGCAGCCGGTGCCCCACAACCAACCCCTTCGGATTTCCGCCACGGTCACCGATACTCGCCAGGAGGACGGCGAAAACCTGGTGGAGTGCGATATTCTGATGACCGGAACTCAGGGAGAACGCTACGTGGGAGGCACGGCCCTGTTGTCCCTCGATAGCAGGCCCGAATAGGAAGCGAGCTTCGCCTATGCTGCACCGCCTTCGACAGATGGCCTTCTTGGTTCGGGACTTGGAAGAGGCCGGAGAGTTATACGGTCGCACTCTGGGTATGCGGCCCTGCCGCGCTGAAGAGCTTCCCCAGTACGGAATGCGTAACCTGGTACTACCCGCCGGAGAAGGGACTTTCATTGAGCTGCTCCAGCCCGTTTCCGAAGACTCGGCGTCGGCCCGGTTCTTGCAGCGTCGGGGAGAAGCCCCCTACCTGCTCATATTCGAGACCCGGGACTACGACCGCCTTATCCCCCACCTGAAGTCCAAGGGAGTGCGCATCACGGCGGAAAACCAGCGGGAGGGGTCCCGCTCGGCCTTCATCCACCCCTCTTCAACCAACGGAGCTTTCATGGAAGTTGTGGAGGTGACCGATCCCGGCAATCCCTGGCCCGCCGCCGGGCCCGACTGGCAGACCTCGGGCCAGCAACCCGGGACCCGCCAGCTAAAGCAGGTGGCGGTCTTGGTGCGCGACTTGGACCAGGCTACCCAGCGCTGGGGAGAGCTATTCGGTCTGCAGGCCACCAGGCGGTTCCAGATAAGTTTCACCGACCTGGAAATCGTAGTTTTGCCCCTGGGCGACCGGAATACTTTTATCGAGTTGGCCCAGCCCACCAGCCCCGACACATCTTCGGCCAGGTTCTTGGAGCGGCACGGTGAGGGCATCTACCTTACCATCTACCAGATTGAAGATTCCCTGGCTACCGATGCCCACCTCCAGGGACAGAATATCCGCTATACCACCTCTCGCGTTACGGAGAACTACGTAAATCTGGGATTCAACAGCATCTGGTTGCACCCCGCTTCAATGAAGGGGGCGTTCATCCAGCTATCCCAGGTGTTGGACCCCGAGAATCCCTGGCCCCCCGCGGGCGATGACTGGTATCTGACTTCATAGCAGCCAGGGCCTTTTGATTATTACCGCGCCGCTCATCACTCAGGCTTCGCTGAGTGCAGGGTCTGAGCTTGTCGAAGTACGGACTGTGAGCGAAGTAGAGACCCTGAGCGCCCTGCCAACATCAGCCTCCCACCCCTGGGCTGACCAGGGACTTTAGACGCTCCGCTCAGAGCCTGCACTGCGCGAAGGCGGGATGGTGAAAATCGAAAGGCCCTGATGTGCCGGTAGGACGATTGCAAAGTCCTTCCATACAGTGGAATATGCCCCCAACCCGTCTTTCCCGCGAAAGCGGGAATCCACAGTTCCAACCTTGGAGTCCTGCCATAACCGAGCGGACGGCGCGAATCGAACAACTTCGCAATCGTCCTGGATGTGCCGGGGCAGTGATAGCCCATTCCATCACAATCCGCTAAACTGCATAGTCTGGGAATCAGCCAATTCTTGGTGTGACGGAGAAGAGCGAAATGTACGATCTGAGCGGAAAGGTTGCCCTGGTTACCGGCGCGGGCGGGCGGCACGGCATCGGCAGGGCTATCGCCACCCGTTTGGCCCAAGAGGGGGCAGATGTGGTGGTTACGGACGTACGCCAGTCCCTGGAGGCCATTCGTGCCGAGGACCGGCAGGACGGCTGGGAAGGGCTGCCCAGCGTTGTGGGCGAGCTCGAAGCTATGGGGCGGCGCTCCCTGGGGCTGTTCTCCGATGTCTCCGACGGCGCTCAGGTCCAAGACATGGTCAACCAGACCCTGGACCAGTTCGGCAAAATTGACATTCTGGTCAACAACGCCGGGTCCCGCCCGGGACGGGACCGGGTGCTGGTGGTAGACCTGGAAGAAGACGCATTTGACGAGGTGATGCGGGTTAACGTGCGAGGCACCTACCTGGTTTCCCAGGCTGTTGCTCGGCACATGATTGCCCGGGGCGGAGGCGGCAAGGTTATCGTCATATCCTCGGGGGCCGGAAAGCAGGGAATTGCCAGGTACGCCGCCTACTGCGCCTCCAAGTTCGCCCTGGTTGGGTTCACCCAGTCGCTGGCCCACGAGTTGGCCCCCCACAATGTAAACGTCAACGCAATCTGCCCCGGCCTGGTGGATACCGAGCGCGTGGACTTCATCGCGGCGGCGTTGGCCCCGGAAGGACAGTCGGCGGAGGAGCACCGGGCGTTGATGGTCCGGGAGCGGAACCAGCGTGTCCCCTTGGGACGCATCGCCCAAGGGGAGGATATAGCCCGGATGGCCGCCTTCCTGTCATCCAGCGAGTCGGACTACATGACCGGACTGTCCATCAGCGTTTCCGGCGGGTCTCAGATGAACTGATGGCTGCCGATACCAAGTGTTGAGACGCCCGTTGGCCGTGGGGAGCTTTTCCGGTTAGACCGGGCCTGGGCAGCCGTTTTCCCTATTTAACTTGATGCCTGGCGAGGCCACTATGCCTTTGGAACGTAGCGAAGTTGAACACTTGGCCCGGTTGGCCCGTATAGGCTTGACCGACGAGGAAGCCCAAGTCTTTACAGAGCAGCTCTCCCATATTTTGGCGCAATTTGAAGTCCTGCGGGAGTTGGACACCTCCGGCGTTGTCCCCACTGCCCACGTTGCCGACTTGGAGAGCGTTACCCGCGCCGATTTGCCCGGAGAGTCGTTGGCGCCGGAAGACGTACTGTCCAATGTCCCCCGGCGCGAGGGTGACTTAATCAGGGTGAAGGCGGTGTTGGAGGACTAGACGGTGGAGGAACTCTGGCGGCTATCGGTCCGAGAAGCCCGGCAAAGGCTGGACCGCAAAGAAATTAGCGCGGTGGAACTGACCCGTTCCTGCTTGGAGCGAGTTTCCCAGGTGGAGGACCGGGTCAAGGCCTTCGTCACCGTTACCGAAGACATGGCCCTGGCCCAAGCCCAGGAAGCCGACCAGAGGATTGCCTCGGGCGCTGCCCAGCCCCTTACCGGCGTCCCCATGCAGCTAAAGGACCTGCTGTCAACCAGGGGTGTTCGGACTACCTGCGCTTCCCGAATGCTGGAGGACTACGTCCCGGCTTACGATGCCACCGTGGTGTCCAAGCTGCGGGCCCAGGGCGCGGTGCTTCTGGGCAAGGGCAACATGGACGAGTTCGGCATGGGGTCTTCTTCCGAGAATTCGGCCTTCTTTTCCACCCGCAACCCCTGGGACTTGGAAAGGGTGCCGGGCGGCAGCAGCAGCGGCGCGGGCGCGTCGGTAGCCTCCGGTGAAGCCACCTTCGCCCTTGGTTCCGACACCGGGGGCAGCATCAGGCAACCGGCGTCGCTGTGCGGACTGGTGGGGCTCAAACCCACCTACGGTCTGGTCAGCCGTTATGGCCTGGTGGCCTATGCCTCTTCCCTGGACCAGATAGGCCCGGTCACCCGCGACGTTTATGACTGCGCGACGGTATTGAACGCCATCGCCGGTCACGACACCAGGGACGCCACGTCCCTGCCCCAGGATGAAAAGGACTATACCGCTGGGCTCGGGTCTGCTCCCAACGGTTTGCCGCTGGGCGACTCCAGGCCCCAGGGAAGGGTGCGACTGGGTGTGCCCGAAGAGTATTTTGTGGAGGGAATGCAGGAGGGAGTCCGCCAGGCGGTGCTGGCCGCGGTGAATGACCTGGAGAAACTGGGGGCCTCGGTACAGCCGGTGTCGCTGCCCTCGACCAAGTACGCCCTGGCCTGTTATTACATCATCGCTCCCTCGGAGTGCTCGGCCAACCTGTCCCGGTACGACGGGGTCAAGTACGGATTCTCCTTCCAACAAACCGACAACATGTGGGAGGCGATGGAGCGGACCCGCCAGGAGGGGTTTGGCCCGGAGGTTAAGCGGCGCATCATGTTGGGCGCATACGCCCTGTCCTCCGGCTACTACGACGCCTACTATCTGAAAGCCCAGCAAGTGCGGACCCTCATTCGGCAGGAGTTCAGCCAGGTGTTCCAGCAGGTTGACGCCCTGGTGACTCCCACATCTCCGGTGGTGGCTTTTCCCCTGGGGGAGAAGACCGCCGACCCGGTCCAGATGTACCTGATTGACGTGTGTACCCTGCCGGTGAATATTGCCGGGCTTCCGGCGATTTCGGTCCCCTGCGGGTTCTCTGAAGGGCTGCCTGTGGGTATGCAGCTAATCGGCCCCCACCTCTCCGAGGAGAGCCTGCTGGGCATCGCCCACGCCTACGAGCAGGCCACCGATTGGCATCTGATGCGCCCGGAATTGTAGCAACTATCCATTCAAGGTTGGAATAGCAAAATTATAAGACTCCTTCAAAGGGGGTGACGACTGTGGAGGAAACCACTGTCTCCAATTCGCCCCAATTCGCCACCGACTCCAACGGCAAACCCACGACGGCTACCCTGACCCTGGAAACTTACGTCAAACTGCTGATTCGGGCCAACATCACTGACCAAGCCCTGTGGCCGCCCGGTTTTCAACAAGGCGCCCCCGCATTGGCCCGGGTGCGGCAAATCGAGTCTAGGGCCGCCGTGCAGGGTGGTGGGTTTGACTGGGAAAAACTTCCTCCCGCTGTGCAGGACGAGTACGACACTCTCTGCCTTCTTCTGGACCGCCTGCTGGACGACGGAGAGCCGGCGGACTGGGAGGAATACAAGATGAAGCGTGAGGAGACCCTGGGCTGAACTGCCAGGTAGTGTTATCCCCGCAAGCCCAAAGGTCCCTGGATAGTTTGCAGGGGAATATGTACCTGCATCTACAAAGGGCCATCGATATGCTTGCCAGTAACCCCCGTCCGCCTGGATGCGTAAAAATGGTTGGAAGCACCGATGAATGGCGGATTAGAGTTGGGAACCACCGGATAGTCTATGCTGTTGACGATGAGAGAAGGGAAGTCGTTATATTGCGGATAGGACACCGGCGGGACGTATACCTACGCTAGAGTTAGCCTACGGTCGAGCCTACGAACAGGCCACCGGGTGGCACAAGATAAGGCCGGAGCTTCAGGCATCTTCCAAAACCTGCGCTGCCGAATACTGCGGTACAGTTAGATACTGTTCTGGCTGATAGAACTGGCGATTACCCATAAAACGGTCTAGTCTCTCGGAAACGTTGGCAGATAGGTAAGCCTCTTTATATTGCTGGCACACATCAGCCGGTATATCCCGAATAACTATCAACTGTGTGTCGCGCCAGACTTCCAGGGTAGTTGTGCCGGGTTTCAGTTCACCACGGCACAGGTCACAGCGGTCAACTTTATTGTTCATCGCATCTCCTTAGAGCAGTTTATAACTCAAAATTTGACAAAGGTCTATCTGCAATTCGTGCTCGCTACTGGGGAACGAGTTGATTCACCTTTCCCTCGTCGGGTTGGATCCCGCTCGTACCCTCACCTCCTTCACCAACCGGTCGCCCAGCCGGTCTTTGGCGGCTTCCAGGTCGTACTGTGTCTGAAGGTTCAACCAGAACCGTTCCGACGTGCCGAAACAACGGGAAAGCCGCAAAGCCGTGTCTGCCGTTACGGAACGCTTTGAGCGCACAATATCGTTAATCCGGTGCGGATGCACCCCCAAGTCCTTCGCCAAGCGGCTTTGGGTGATTCCCAGCGGCTTCATAAATTCCTCCAGCAGGATTTCCCCGGGATGCACGGGCGGTAACTTGTCCGAGTCCACTTTGGGCCTCCTAATGGTAGTCGGTTATCTCCACGTCGTAAGCATCACCTTCAAGCCAGATAAAGCATATTCTCCACCGGTCATTGATGCGGATGCTATGTTGACCTAGCCTCGCCCCTGATAGCCTTTCCAAGTGATTGCCCGGAGGAGACCGGAGGTCTTCCAGAGACTCGGCTGAATCGAGAACTGCTAACTTTCGCTGGGCGGCTCGCTGGACATCCGGCGGAATTCTTGCGGACCTAGTGCGAACAAAGAGTCGTTGGGTTTCCCGGTCTCGAAAGCTCCTTATCATAGCTACGTGCGATACGCTGTGGGACGCCGAAGATAACCGGGTTTATTATATACTGCTCCAAACTGCTGCTGGCGATTTAACCTTAAACTCCTCCGCCTTCTCATAACACTTGGCCTACCCTACGTCCGGTGCTAGAATCGGAGTTAGGTAGGAGTCAGGAGGGAGAGTATGCGTCGCACCAGAATAAAAGAGGTCCTGCAACGAGAACAGGCCGGTGGCGAGGTAATGGTGCAGGGGTGGGTCAAGACCAAGCGTTCCTCCGGTGCTGTTTCCTTCATTCAAATCAGCGATGGGTCCACCCTGCGCGATTTGCAGGTGGTGGTTGAAGAGTCCTCGCCCGATTTCCCCCTGGTAGCCGCGCTGAATACGGGCGCCAGCGTCAGCGTGGTAGGCGAGTTGGTGGAATCCCAGGGACGAGGCCAAAAGTACGAAATTCAGGCCAAGAGCTTGCAGGTGGTGGGGCTGGCAGACCCGGAGACCTACCCCCTGCAGAAGAAGCGGCATACCCTGGAATTCCTCAGAGAAATTGCTCATCTGCGGCCACGCACCAACACCTTTGGGGCCATGGCGCGGGTGCGAAATGCCGTGGCCTTCGTCATTCACAGCTTCTTCCAGAGCCGAGGCTTTCTCTACATTCATACTCCTATTATCACCGCCAGCGATGCCGAAGGAGCCGGGTCAATGTTCCGGGTTACTACCCTTGACCTGGAAGACCCGCCCAGAAAGGACGGCAACGTGGACCACGGGGCCGATTTCTTCGGTAAGGCGGCGTTTCTTACTGTCAGCGGCCAACTGGAAGTGGAGACCTTCGCCACGTCCCTATCCGACGTTTATACCTTTGGCCCCACCTTTCGCGCGGAGAACTCCAACACCTCCCGGCACCTGGCGGAATTCTGGATGGTGGAACCCGAGGTGGCCTTCTGCGACCTGGACGGCCTGGGCGAGTTGGCGGAAGACTTTCTGAAGTATATCTTCGCCTACGTTTTGAACAACTGCGAGGAAGACCTGGCCTTCTTCAACCAATGGTACGACAAGGAGATTATTTCCAGTTTGACCAGCATCACTGATTCTAGCTTCGAGCGCATTACTTACACCGAAGCGGTGAAGCTGCTGAAGGAGTCTGGAGAGGCATTCGATTTCCCCGTAGAGTGGGGACTGGACCTGCAATCGGAACACGAGCGCTACCTGACCGAAAAGAAAATCGGCAAGCCGCTGGTAGTTACCGATTATCCCAAGGAGATTAAGGCCTTCTACATGCGCCTGAACGATGATGATAAGACCGTGCGGGCTATGGATGTGCTGGTGCCCCGCATCGGCGAGATTATCGGCGGCAGCCAACGGGAGGAACGGCTGGACGTGCTGGCGGAACGCATGGAGCAGGCTGGCCTCGGCCACGAGGACTATTGGTGGTACTTGGACCTGCGGCGGTACGGCACCGTGCCCCATGCCGGCTTTGGGTTGGGGTTTGAGCGCACCGTTCAGTTTGTCACCGGAGTCCCCAATATTCGGGACGTGATTCCCTTCCCGCGCACGCCCAACAACGCGGAGTTCTGAACCGTCGGGCCGGGCTTACTTGGTCCGTGAAGCATCACCTAGCGTTAGCGGGGTCTTCAGTCCCTCGGATAAATGCCAGGGTGTTCTTTACATGCGGGCAGCCCTTCCCCACCGTCATTAGGTAGAGGCTAGCTTGCCCTAACCGGCGGGCGCCCCCCTACCGTCATTCCCGCGAAGGCGGGAATCCAGGAATAGGGGGTTGTGTGGGCCGGACACTGAGGACCTTCGCTCCCCTTATAGCCGGTCCTTCGATAAGCTCAGAGCTGCACTCCGCGAAGGCGGGGTGGTGAACGGTGAGAGCGAAGTGGTATTAACCGAAACGCCCTGTAGACGCAGCCAGGGCCTTTTCATTCTCGTCTCACCTGGTCATCCCGTACTTTTCTGTCATTCTGAGCAGAGCGAAGAATCTAAAGTTCTTGCCCACATCGCTTTTCTTCGGTACTCGGACGAGGTCCCGGATGAGGGATTTCAGATTCTTCGCTTCGCTCAGAATGACATTTGCTGAAAATGAAAAGGCCCTGAGACGCAGCCGGTCAATGTTGACTGGCCAGAACCTGCCCGAATATAATGATTTAGCCCCGGCGACACTGCTTCCAGCAAGGAGACACCATGACGACACACGAAACCGTGCTGCATCCTCCGGCCATAGTTGCGGAGTTGAAGAAGAACAACATTAGCCACGTCGTTTGGCTTCCCGACAGTGAGACTAACTTCATGTACCAGTTGCTCACCAACGAGCCCACCCTCGACCTGGTGCCCGTTTGCCGGGAGGGTGAGACCATGGCCATAGCCGCCGGGCTCTGGGTGGGGGGAGCGCGGCCCATTGTGCTAATCCAAAACACGGGAATTTTCGAGTCGGGAGACTCCATCCGGGGCTTGGGGTTGGACATTAACCAGCCGTTGGTCATGCTCATCGGGTACCGGGGCTGGAGCCGCCACGGAATCACCACCGACTCGGCGGCCCGGTTCATCGAACACATCCTGCACGCTTGGGGCATCAACTACTACCTGATTGAGACCGACGATGACGCAGTGCGCATCAGCACCGCCATCGAAGAAGCCGAGCGGACTCAGAAGCCGGTGGCTGTCCTAGTGGGTACCGAATTCGGGGCTTAGTCCGGTCTGGAGAAGAGGAATTCCTATGATTAACAATCAAGACGCCGTCAGGCTTATCGACAGCAAGCGCGATGGCTCGGTCATCGTCCCCACCATGAACGCCAACAACGTCAACTTCGGCCTGCCCACCGTCACCAGCGACGAAAGGTTGGACATGCCCGTTTCCGGGGCTATGGGGAAGGCGTCCTCCATCGGGCTGGGCTTGGCCCTGGCCCAGCCGGGCCGCAAGATTTTCGTGCTGGATGGAGACGGCAGCCTGCTGATGAACCTAGGCGCCCTGGTTACCCTGTCCAACAAGGCCCCCAAGAACATGTACCACTTCCTCTTCGATAACGGCGTCTATGCCGTCACCGGCGGCCAGCCGGTCCCCGGCGCCGGCGTCTCCGATTGGCCGGATATGGCGAAAGCCGCCGGGTATGCCGCCGTTTTCTCCTTCGAGGACCTGGAGGACTTCACCACGGGCATCGACCAGGTCTTGGCCGCCGAGGGGCCGGTGTTCGTCCACCTGAGAATAGCGCCGGAAATTGAAAATACTCCGGTGGCCTTCCGGCAGCGTCCCAGCCGCTCGGTGCTGGCCGCGTTCCGCGATCTGCCCGACGCCCTGGGGGTTGGTCGGTAGTCATCTTCATTCCCGTGGGGTAGAGCGGTGTGAGGAGGAGGGGAATGTTGGAGCAACTTGGGAAGGGCCTGCTGGGGAGACTCCTTTCTTATGGGGCCTTGGCTTTGGGTTTCTGGTTATTATATTTAGCCTTTGACCGGTCCAGCATTGAATTAGGCGCCTTGGGCGGCTTGATAGTCTTGGCGGCAATGTACCTCATGTCCCTGGCCAGGAGGGGCAGGCCCGCTCGCAGGAACTCGGAAACTGGAAAACTGGCGGAGGACGACCCCGGTGATTCCATCGACGGAAGCAGCCAAGGCAATTAACTACCACCGCAAAGACGCCCTGGTGGTGTCCACCTCGGCTTCATTGCGGGACTGGCACCAGGTGTCCCAGCGTCGGGACTTGGACATAGACCTGACCGACTGCATGGACCGGGCTCCCGCCGTGGGCGTGGGGTTGTCTTTAGCCCAGCCCCAACGCAAGGTGCTGGTGCTGGACTGCGACTCCACTCTGCGCACCGACCTGGCTGGGCTGGCGACGGTGGGAGAGTCGCAGCCGGAGAACCTGGTCCACTTCGTCTTCGAGGATGTCACCTACACATCCACCTACGGGCTGCCCATAAAGGGCATGGATAACCTGGACTTTCGCGCCCTAGCCCAGGGGTCGGGATACACCAAGACCTACGAGTTCGACAGTCTGGAGGAATTCCTGATTGGCCTGGAGGACGTAATGGTCCAGCCCGGGCCGGTGTTCGTGGTGATAAAAGTGCTCCGGGAAGAGGAAGCCCCCTTCCCGGAGCGCAGCATGGCTGATGGTTGGGCCGCCGTGCGGGAAACCCTGTTGTCCGGTGAGTGACCGTTTGCCCGCTGGCGGGCAACCGTCCCATCCTCCGTTACGCTCCTATTCCCAGATGGCGAATACCTTGAAGGAAATCTGGGACTGCTCGTCCAACACGTCCACTATCTCCGCAGGCTGGTCCCCGACGGCTCCCAGGGTGATTATCCAGTTCAGGAACTCATGGTCCCCGGAATCCTGCAATTCAGCCGGGGTTAACTCGCTCAGCTTGCTCCCTTGACCCTTCTTCAGCAACTCCAGGTTCTTGCGGTCAAACTCCGCATCGAAGGCGCAGCAGTCGAACTTATGGGTCAGGAAGAAGTGGGACCAACTGGACGAGGCCACTATCGCCACCCGTTCTTCCCGGGTCTCAATGTACCGGCGCATCGCCTGGCCCAACTCGTAGCACCGCTTGGCGGTGGGCCTGGGGGGATAGCCTTCTCCGAACTCTTCGCCGATGCAGTTGACGAACAGGGGCAGGATGGGGAATTCGCCGTCTTGGTTGAGAAACATCATCGGGTTGATGTGGGCATGGGGCAGGCCCCAATCCCAACCCTTGAGTTCCGTCGCCGAGGACATGTCGAACCCTTCCCGAATCAGGAAGTTGACCATTCCCTGGGCGAAGGCTTCCGGCGTCCTGAAGGTGTACTTGGCGTCCTGCGGGGCCTCCCAGATGTTTACCTTTCCCCCGGGACGGTGGAATGGGTAGCCCTCCACATGGCTGCCGGTGTACAGGCAAAAGGTGGGTAGATTGTCGCGCAGGAAATTTTCCGCCTGGTCATCGCCCACGACAATAACCAGGTCGGGGTTCCATTCCCGTAGCTTGTCCCGTAACACTTTGAAGGCATCCACTATGCGCTGCTGGTTCGAGCGGTCGTGGGTCAGCCCGTTGTCCTCTCCCAACTCTGCAACAAGCTGTGCCGGCGGTGCGTAGTTGGGTATACGGGAGGAGATGCCCTTTCTGACGTTGGGCCATTGCTCCGCCGGGTTCAGAATCATTGGGGCATGGGTGCAACCGATTCCCAAAAGTTCAGCCATTTCGCCTCCCTAATTGCTTTTCATAATCAGCAGCCTTGCCGGTTGTGGTGGGCGGGGGTACAGGATGTTGCCCCACCGCCAATTGATGCCCTGAAGGGAATGCCTACCCCGTCCGGTTTTCGGAGGAATTCTGGCCCGTGGCCTCGTCCTCCAGCGGACGAACCAGGATCTGTTGCGCCACGCTATAACCGATGGAGACCTGGGAGGCGCCGGTGGCTACCATAACGACTCCCAAGAACTGGGCGGCCTCCATTACGGTGACCTGGTGTTCCGGAATAATCAGCGAGTCCGCCAGGAACTGTAGTAGCTGGTCGTCCTCCTCCGGTATCCTGTCCACCACGTAGGGTACGTTGGGGCGCGCTTTATCCAAAGTGCAAGTGTTGGCCGATATATTAGGCTGGCCCGTCCCCGGTATTGGTCTGCCGAAGGGAGATCGTTTGGGATAATCGAGCCTCTCCGACAGTTTCTCTTCCAGTTCCCGGGAGATTCCGTGCTCCAGAAGGTGGGCCTGGATATAGGCTTGGTGCAGGTCCATGCCCAGCAAACGCACCACCAGCCATTCGGCCAGACGGTGCCGCCTGGCGATGTCCTCCCCGCCTTCCAGGCCCCGCTTGGTCAGGCGGACCCGCTTGTCGGGGCCGATGTCCACCAGCCCCTGCTTCTGCATCCGCCGCACCATGCCGGCTACGGAGGGCACCGACGTCCCCAATTCTTCGCTCGGCGGCAACTGCTTCAGGGCATCGGTCAAGCGGGTGACTGTCGGAGCTTCCGAGTCTTCCCACAGCATGTAGAGGGACAAAAGATAGTTCTCGGTGGCCGAGGAATAGGTCCTGGCGTGAGTCCCAGCCCTGCCCTCTTCGGAGTCGGTTGGTGATTTTCTCGGTCTAGGCATTGCGCGCTCTCTAACGTCGATGGCGCCGGTCCGGCGCTTCCATGAGGACAGTGCAAGTATACACCCTGCATTCTTTCCTTGAAATCCGTTGCCTTGCGCGGCCTGTCCAATCTGGTTAGGATGTAGACAGCCCGGGCCCGTCCCTTCCGGTAGATGATGCCCGTAACCTGCCCCCGAATTCAGTTCACCTGGTTGGAAGTATGCACCATTGGGAAGTTGGCAGCGCCATAAACATCGGCTGGCCCGATTATGGGGCGCCCGAAAAGAGCTATACCATAGTCGACATGGACCTGTTGGGCCCGGTCTTTAGGGCCCGGGTAACCAATGGCGAAAAGCAGGGCGGGTTCCTGGTAATCTACCAATGTGTTGACGCGGTGTTGGAGCAGTTGGCCGAGTTAGCCAGAAACCGGGTGGGGTTTCCGGTAATTTTGTCCAGCCTCCGTTGCAGCATCGACGGCCACGTCCTACGCAGCTTTGACTACGAGTGGTACCCAGGGCCCGAGTACGCGGAACGCCCCAGGTTTTTGGCCCACACTCTGGCCGACCTGCTGGAAGATATGCGAGGAAAGGGCCGGGATGGTAGCTAGCAGCCGCTATGAGTCCATGCCCCTCTCTCCCCCTGACGAGTTGGGACAGGCCAGTGTAGACTTGCTCCCTTTTTGAAGGTATCATTAGCTGCGGCGGCGAAAAGCAGCCAGAGGACAGCCCACGGCCTTATTGTGGGTTAACCTTGCGGTTACAGAGTGACCATGACATTTACAGTGCGTTAGGAGGACTAGATGAAGGTAGTAAGGATGAGCAATGTGCCGAAAGAGGCAGCCCCGATGACGGGCGGGCTCATGACCGGCACCCAGGTTTATCGGCAGGGCATCCTCGCCGAGGGCGACAGCAACAACTTCAACTTCGGCATCGTGAGTTTCGATGCCGGCTCCCGCAACAAGTTCCACAAGCACAGTGGGGACCAGATTCTAATCGTAACCGAAGGCACCGGCAAAGTGGCGACGGACGATGAAGTGGTCACTGTAACCCAGGGCGACGTCATCATCATTCCGGCCAGGGAGAACCACTGGCACGGCGCTCCCGATGACACCTCGATGGCCCACATAACCATAACCGTCAAGGGAAGCGAGACCGAGCAGACCGAGGCTTAATTTCCTCTCGCCCAGGGCGGGGAGGACTCGGGAACAGCAGCCAAATCAATAGCCCCGGCTAACAGCCGGGGCTATTCTTTTGCCCATCGGGGGGGTGGCGACGATGGGTGAGTCAGCCTTTCCCTTCGCCCTTGGCCTTCAGGTGCTCGGCAAGCAGATGGATGGTGTCTTCGAGAGAGCGTTCCCGGTCCCGGGCCTCCGGTGTCTCGTCTCCCAGGGGGGTGTCGGCAATCATGCGGTACATGTCGGTGACGCCCCGGAAAATGTGCGGCGTCAGGCCCAAACTGCCGAAGGTGGCCTCGATTTCCTGCATTTCGCTGACCCACCGTCGGGACTTGGTGGGAATCCCGGGTATGCCTCGTTCCATCCGCCGGTGTACCGCTGACTGTCCTGATTCAAACTCAGCCAGCAAAGGCTCGGAAAGCCCCATCAGCTCGGCGGCCATCAGAAGCTCCGCGTGTAATGCTGCGGTGCCCTTGGTCATTGCGGCGTAGCACATCTTGATTCCCGAGGCCTGACCAATGTGCGGCCCGATGTTACGCACGTCCAGCCCAAATTCCCGCATCTGCTCAAACTCGGCGGCGTTGTCCCCGGAGGTGTAGAAGCGGGGGCTGGAGCCGTTGCGGGGAGGGCCGCCTATAATCGAAACATCCACGAACCTGCCGCCGGCCCCGGTAATGATGGGCTCCACCTGGCGCGTCACCGCCGGAGCCACGGCGTTGCACTCAGCGAAGAGTAGGGTCGTCCCGGTAGTCCTGATGGCGTCGGCCACTTCCCGGCATACCTGGTGGACCACCTCCGAAACGGTAATGGACATAATAAGGTCGGACTGGCGGGTCATCTCATATATATCCGGCACGTCAACGATGCCCGCCTTCTCCGCCAGGTTCCTGGTGCGCTGGCTACGGCCCGTCAAGCACGTAATCACCCGCAACTCGTGTTCCCGCAGAAGCTGGCCCACGGCGTGGCCCATATCCCCGGGACTCAGTATTGCCACTGTGTTGATGGGCATCCAGCGTGTTCCTCCTGTCGGTCCTGGCCGCTTCCCCCCAACGGGGATGGCGGCGATTAGTTTCCGGGGGAATGCTCGTGATGACCGTGCCCTTCGTGGCCGTGGCCGTGCTCGGCGTGGTCATGTTGAGCATGGTCGTCGTGATGTCCGTCTCCGCCGTGGTTGTGGTGGGCTTGCTCCCCGTGGTGGCCGGGCCCCCCGTGGCCGTGATGGTCGTCGGGAGCGGGAGTTGGCAGGGGCAGCCGCACCAAGGCGAGAATGACCACTGCTGCGATGTAGAGGGCGCCGGTGTAGTAGAACAGGTTGTCCGCGTTAATTCCGTACAGATAGCCGGCAATGATGGGCGAAGCGGCGCTGAAGGCAAAGCGTGAAGTGGACAACAGGCCCAGGGTGGTGGCCGCCGTCCCCTCGCGGACAATATCCATCGCCGCTGCCGTCAGGATGGGCTGGTCACTGTAGAGGAACAGCCCGAGGGCGGCCAGCAGCACCGTCATACCCACCAGGCTGTCGCCGAGGGGGGCCATGAGCAGGGTGACTCCTGCCAGCACCAGCATTCCGGGAATTAGCACCAACTTGCGGCCCAGACGGTCGGAAATGTAGCCCATCACCGGGCTGGCGAATATCCCCACCAGGACCAGGAGGCCAATTAATGATCCACGAATGAAAAGATTTTCAAAGCTCCCGTGTTCGGTGTTGGACGTCAGGCCCAGCTCGTCGGCCAGGTACAGGGGCAACACCGTAATGAACCCAATGTAGGCCATGCCGCGCAGGCCCGCCACCATGGTGATCCCCCATATCCGGGGGTTGCGGACGAGTATCTTCGTCTCGTCTAACTGCATTCGCATGGTATTGGTCGGCTGGTCCTCGGCGGCGGCCTGGGCGCGATGCCCGATGTCCCGGAAGGCCCAGAACACCAGGAAGGCCAGGAATAGGGGAACGGCGGCATAGATGGTGATAATGGCCTGCCAGGTCAGGGTAGCCAGCAGCAGCCCGGTTAGCACCGGACCCAGCACGTCTCCCACGTTTCCTCCGACACCGTGGAAGGAAAGCACCGAGGCCCGGCGATGGCTAAAGTGGGACGACAGGGCCGCCATGGCCGGCAGGTGCCACACGGAGGCGGCAATTGCGACAAGCGCCATGCCGATGATTAGCAGGATGTATCCCATGGCATTCAGGGAAGTTGACCCTTGGCCGGCCCCGTCGGTCTGTTGTGAAACCAACCAGGCGCTGCCGGGCACCTGCCATCCAGCGGCGGCCATCAGGAGCCAGCCGACGCCGAAAAGGGCCATGCAGATGGCCATCACCCAGCCCCAGTAGCGGCGCAGGGTGTCGGTGAGGACACCGCCCGGCAGGGCCACCACCCCTGAGGCGATTTCTCGGGTGGTCTGGATGCTGGTAGCCGCGATGATGCTGCCTCCCAGCAGCAGGTCGCGGACTTCGGGTAGAATGACGATGAAGCTCTGGGCTATCCAGTGAAAAACGCCGTGGCCGCTGGTCAGGCCGCCGATGATGAAAGTAGCGCCCCGGCGTATCCCCTGTTGTTCCTCGGTGGGTAGTTGGACATGGTGGTGAGCGTGTGCCATTGGGTGGCCTCCTCTCTCCAATACCTCGACGTGGCCCCAGTTTAGCACCAAATGGGCCGCTGAGTAAGTTCAACCTCCCGTCTTAGTCGAAGGGGTTGGAGTGGCTTTGGGCTAACCTCGCTAATGCCGTCATCCGACGGGTGGACCAGGAAATGCGGCTCTTCAGGTTGGTATAGGCCAAAACCGCCAGGAAGAGCAATGCCGAAAATAGGACTACGCTGGCCCCGGATGACACATCCACGTAGTAGCTGATATAAATGCCCCCCAGCCCGCAGACTGCGCCGGTCCCGGTGGACAGCAGCACCATGGTCTTAAAGCTATCGGTCAACAGCCGGGCCACTATTGGGGGAATGACAATGGCCGCCGCAATCAGGGTTACTCCCAGCACCTGCATGGACACCACTATGGTGGCGGCCAGCACCAGGGAAAACATGGTGTCAACCCACCCGGTGGGTACTCCGTAGAACCGGGCCACCTCCTCGTCGAAGGTGGCGAAAAGAAACAGCTTGTACCCCGCGAACAGGATGACGGAGGTGGCTACTACCACCACGACTATGGCTACCAGATCACCCTGGCTTACCCCCAGAATGTTGCCGAACAGGGCGGCGTCGAAGCTGCGGGTAAAGGTCTTGAACCGGCTGATAAGGGCAATGCCCAGGGCGAAGCTGGCGGTGGTCACGATTCCGATGGCTGCGTCGGAGCCAATTATCCGCTTGCGGGTGGTGAGGGTAATCAGCAGGGCCGACAGGAACCCCCAGATGCTGGCCCCGACGAAGAAATTGAAGGACATTACATAACTGACAACTGCGCCGCCGAAAACGGCGTGGGAGAGGCCATGCCCGATGTAGGACATGCGACGCAACACGATGTATACGCCGATGAGGCCGCAAAGCCCACCCACCAGAGTGGCGGCCAGCAGTCCCCGGACGAAAAAGTCGTACTGGAAGGGTTCAAACACGCTCTTCCTCCCGCACCGTCTCCACCGGCTCCTTGTCCTTGCCGTTCCCGTTGGTCTGGTTGCCGTTGCCGAAAAAGTGGGGACTCTCGGCCACTATGGTCATCCCCTCGTACTGGATAACCGGCATTTCCGCCCCGTACGTCTGCTGTAGTATCTCCGAAGTTATCACCTCCGCCGGCGGACCTTCGGCCAGCTTGCGGCCATTGATGCATACCACCCAGGGCAGGTGGACCGCCACCGCGTTTATTTCATGGGTGGTCATGATGATGGTCACGCCCTGGTGGTTAAGGTCGTGGAGCAGGTGCATCACGTCGTCCCGGGTCTTGATGTCCACCCCGCTGGTTGGTTCGTCCAGCAGCAGCAGGCTGGGGCTGCTCACCAAGGCCCGGGCCAGAAAGACCCGCTGTTGCTGCCCCCCGGACAACTCCCGTATATGGCGTCGCGCCAGTTGGGAAATCCCCAGCCGCTCCATCATCTGGTGGGCCAGTTTGCGCTCGGGGCTTTTGAACCAGGGAAAAAGTATGTTGGACATGGTGCGCCCCATCATGACCACCTCTTCCACCGTCACGGGGAAGTTCCAGTCGATGGTCTCCAGTTGGGGCACGTAACCGGACCGGGGCTTGCGCTGGGAAGTAGCGAGCCCGTGGACCCGGACTTCTCCGGCCATTATGGGGACGGCCCCCAAGATAGTGCGCAACAGGGTGGTCTTGCCGGAGCCGCTGGGGCCCAGCAAGCCGACAAAGTCCCCCGGCATTATATTCAAGGTAACGCTTGACAGGACCGGCTGGCTGTCGTAGCCGCAGGTAACGTCGTCCAGTTCTACTATCGGTTGGCCTAAGCCCCTCTCATGGGGGAACGGATGAAGCATGATTATCCTTTGCTATTGGGGGTATATTGCCCGGCTTTCTCCCGGGAACACCGGGCCGGGGTCGAAGTCCTTCAGGGCATCGACATTGCCGCCCAAGGCGGGAATCATAATTTCCATGTTCTGGAGCATCAGCCCCAGGTATGAATGGCGGGCGTCGCCCGGCCCGCCGGGCAGATCATCGTCCCGCAATTCGTCCACGTAGATGGCGCCGGACTCGGCGGCGATGGTCTCCAGCACGTCGCTGGGAAATACCTCCGAGCCGAAAATGGCCGGTATCTTTTGCTCTTCTATTTGCTTTATCAGGTCCACGACCTCCCTGGCCGAGGGCTCGGAGAAGTCGGCGGGTTGGGCTGCCCCCACCACTTCCATGCCGTAACGTAGGGCGAAATAGGCCCACGAGTCATGGTAAGTGAGCAGCTTTCGGCTACCCGCGGGCACCGTCGCCACCGAGGCGCTGATGCCCTGGTCCAAGGCTTCAATGCGGGATAGGAATTCTTGCAGGTTGGTGTCGTAGTACCCTGCATTGACCGGATCGGCGACGGTCAATGCACCGTGTACCAACTCGGCGTACTTCCCGGCCAGCCGGGGATCGGGCCAAAGATGTGGGTTCGGCTGCCCGCCGGACTCGGGAAAGGAGAAATCGAACCGCCATTCCTCCATGCTGATGGTCCCATCCCCCAGGGCCAGGATAATCGCCTCCGCGCCTTTGTTGGACCGGGCCATTTCCAGGGTGGGTTCCTCCAAGAACAGTCCGTTGAGCACGATTAGGTCAGCCTCCTCCAGCCGCGCCGCCACCGAAGGAGCCGGTTCAAAGGTGTGGGAGTTTACGCCCTCGGGGACGATTCCCTCCAAGTCTATTTGCGAGCCACCGATGTTCTCGACGATGCTGGTGATGGGTGCGACCGTGGTAACCACCTTCAGTCTGTTTGTGGGGCTTTCTGCCCCAGGATTGTTGGAAGTCCCTGGGTCACAGGCCAGGCCGAGACCGACCAGGCAAGCTGCCAAGGGGAACAGGATTCGCGATAAATTCATTCCGGTGTGCCTCTTTAAGGGTCGCCTTCAACGCTGGATTCTTGGGACCGGCAACTTGAGCAAATTCCCGTGATGGCAAAGTGTTCCAGGTCCGGCTCGAAGCCGAACTCTTCAATCAGAGTACGTTGAAACGCCTCCAGGTAGGAGGGGCTAAGGTTATAGGCCCCGTTGCATACCTGGCATACCATGTGATGGTGCCGCCCGTTGGGGTCGGTCAACTCATAGTGCAACCGGTCCCCGATGGCCACCTCGGTCACCAGGCCAAGCTGCTTGAAGAGGTGCAGCGTGCGGTAGACAGTGGCGATGTCCATGTAAGGGTACCCTTCCTTGGCCCGGCGGTAGATTTCGTCAACCCCCATGTGGCCCGTGCCATCCACCACCATGGATAAGACCAAGAGCCGCTGGGGCGTGAGCCGGTAGCCCTGTTGCCGCAGCAATTCCACCGCCTCGTCGTGGGCTCCCAGGGTTGACCTCTGGAGCTTCTGTTGAGGCGCGCGGTCTGATTGTGTCATACTCTGCAAAGTCCTAACAAATCTGCCCGACGAACGCTAGCTTGCCAAAAGAAGTTATTGCAATTAATTGCTAAACCGTATTATGGCAATCCTTGCGCCGTTGTCAAGGGGAATGATGGCGTCATTGCCCGCTGGCAGTCGCGACTTTGGAAAGACCCAGGGAGTGACCGGAGGTACTGACCCGAAGCGGTGGAAGTCGCTATAATTGCCGCTACACCAGCCGCTCAGAGGAGACCCACCTTCCGATGACAGGAACAGGTCAGGCAACAACGCCAAGGGTTGGCGAGGTAATCGAGGCTACCTCCACTGGCTTCGTGGCCCAGTGCTACGAGTTGTATGGAGCGCCGCCCCTGGGGAGCTTCGTGGAAGCGGGTGCCCCCACTGTCTTTGGCGTCGTTCAAGCCATTTTGACCCAACCCCTGGACCCCAGCCGGCCCATCCTGGCCCGAGGTGAGGGAGTCGCCACCGAGGAGGAGCTTTTCCGGGACAATCCGCAGATTCACCGGCTGCTCACCACGAGGTTCGAGGCCCTGATAGTGGGGCACGAGGCAACGGGGGCCTTCCGTACCGGCCTCCCGCCCCATCCGCCCCGGGTCCACTCCTTCGTTCTGTCTTGCACTTCGTCCCAGGTGGGGCGTATGACCGCGGACCTCAGCTTTATCGAGATGCTGTTTGACTCTCGACGACCTCAGTCCGACGAGGTGGTCAGCAGCGTGCTGCGACTCGCGGCCAACGCCCACGACGATCCTCGCCGGTTCTTGATTGCAGCGGGAAGAGCCCTGGCCACCAAGCTATCCGGTGACTTGCCCCGGCTTAACTCTATCTTGCGGAGGCTGAACTCATGACCGATGGGTTGCGGCGGGGGCCGACCAACGGCGCATTCGGACCGTCCAGCCTCGACGGGTCGAGCCTGGAACAAGACCGCCTGGGGATGGTGGTCGGCGGCTCCATTACCCAGGGGGTGGAGGTACGTCTGGACGGGGGGGCCAACGGCTCCGTGGAAGACATCAAGGTAGGTACGTTTGTCACGATTCAGGGCCGTAGCTACCGATTTTTCGGTGTGGTCACCGACATTTCCCTGGGAGCAACGGACGCCCGCCTTAAACACAGCCCTCCCGATGTGGACGACCCCTTCATAGCTGACATAGTTGCCGGTACAGTCGCCTACGGCTCCCTCTCAGTCCTGCCCAACCTCACCCTGCCCCTGGTATTGGGAAGCGGGGACGGCCCGGCGGCGGCCAAGACCATTCCCGTCCACTTCTCCAGGGTCTATTCCGCGTCGGAGCGGGATGTGGCCCTGGTCTTCGGTGAAGAAGACGCGCAACACTTCTGGATTGGCAGTCCTCTGGACATGGATACCAAGGTCTGCCTCGACTTGGAGGAACTGGTCAAGCGGTCGGTGGGAGTCTTCGGCAAGAGCGGCACCGGCAAGACCTTCTTAACCCGTCTGCTGCTGGTGGGCATCCTGCAGGGTGGTCGCGCTTCCACCCTGATATTCGATATGCACAGTGAATACGGCTGGGCCGGACAGGACACCGACCGCAACAGGTCGGTCAAAGGCTTGAAACAACTGTTCCCTTCCAGGGTGTCCACCTTCACCCTGGACGAGGATAGCTCCCGGCGGCGTGGTTCCTCGCCGGACGAAGTGGTGCGAATCGGCTACAGCGAAATCGAGCCCGAGGACGTGGAGATGCTGGCGGAGACCCTCAACCTTTCCGAGGTGGCTGCCTCCGCTGCCTATAACCTGCAACGCCACTTCGGTCGCCGCCGCTGGCTCAAGTCCTTTCTGGACCTGGAGGGCCGGGAGGCGGTCTTTGACCTGGCCGGCGACATTCAGGTACAACCCCAGGCTCTGGTCTCCCTGTACAACCGCCTCTCCCGTATTGGCCGGTTTGCCTTCTTCGAGGAGAACACCCGCTACGATACCGCCCAGCGAATCATCGAGCACTTGGAGCGGGGTCAGCACGTCGTGTTGGAGTTCGGTCGTTACGGCAACGACCTGACCGCTTATATCCTGGTAAGCAACCTCCTATCCCGCCGGATTCACAACACCTATGTGCAGCGCAAGGAAGAGGCAGAGGGAGGGCAGGGCCGGGACCCCCACCCGTTGGTCATCGTCATCGAAGAGGCGCACAAGTTTCTCAGCCCCTCGGTCGCGCCCCAGACCACCTTCGGGACCATCGCGAGAGAATTGCGCAAATACAACGTGACGCTCATGGTCATCGACCAGCGGCCCAGCGGCATCGATTCAGAGGTGATGAGCCAGATAGGCACTCGGCTGACCTGCCTCCTGGACAACGAGCGGGATATAGACGCGGTGTTGGCGGGCACTCCGGGAAGCCGCCAACTCCGGGGAGTGCTGGCGCGGCTGGAAAACAAGCAGCAGGCGCTGATTTACGGTCACGCCTTGCCCATGCCCCTGGTAGTCCACACCCGGGAATACAACGAGGATTTCTACGCCCAGATTTCCGACCGGTCTGGCCGAGGAAGCGAGCTTTCCCAGGAAGACTTGGAGCGGCAGATTAGCGAGCTTTTTTGACGCGAAGGGTTAGACCACTTTGGCACGTCGCGCGTCGGCAGATAAACCCTGGCGTCCCTACAGCCATGCGTATTATTGACAACATCCGGGAAATAACCCAGACCTGCGGAGAGCTGCCCCGTTCCCTGGGCTTGGTGCCCACGATGGGGGCGCTGCACGAGGGGCATTTGGCATTGGTGCGGAAGGCCAGGAGCGACAACGCCGCCGTAGCCGTCAGTATTTTTGTGAACCCCACCCAGTTCGGCGATGGCGAGGACCTGGAGCTATATCCCCGAAACCTGGAACGGGACCTGGAGTTGCTCCGCCGTGAAGGGGTGGACTTGGTGTTCACTCCTGGCCCCGGGGATGTGTACCCGCCGGGGTTCAACACCTGGGTGAATGTGGATAACCTGGCGGAAAAGCTGGAGGGGGCCTCCCGTCCCGGGCACTTCCGGGGGGTCGCCACCGTGGTAACCAAGCTGTTCAACCTGATCCGACCGGATAGGGCCTATTTCGGTCAGAAGGACGGGCAGCAAACGGTGGTCATTCGCCAACTGGTTCGAGACCTGGACATGGGGCTGGAAGTCGTGGTGGTCCCAACGGTGCGGGACGACGATGGCCTGGCCCTGAGCAGCCGGAACGTTTACCTTACGCCCGAGCAGCGCCGGGCTGCTCCGGTGGTCTACCGGGCCGTCTGCCAGGCCCAAGAGCTGTGGCGGCAGGGCGAGAGGGACGGCGACCAACTGCGGCAGGCGGTCAGGTCCATCCTGGACCAGGAAGCGCTGTTGGAGAAAATCGATTACGTCAGCGTGGCCGATGCGGAGACGTTGGAAGAACTGGCTACGGTGGGGGCGCCGGCCCTGGTCTCGGTGGCGGTCTACCTGGGCCGGACCCGGCTCATCGACAACATAGTCCTAGGCGGCCCGTCAGACTAGCGGGGCGGATTCAATGCTGGCCATCCGGGGAAAGTTAAATCGTTAGCTCTGGATTAGCTCCCGCACCGTCTCGGTGAAGGCGGGCAGAATTTTTTCCCAGTCCCCAACGACTCCGTACCTGGCTTCCTTGAAGATATTGGCTTCCGAGTCCTTGTTGATGGCTACAATCACCTTGGCGCCGGAACAGCCCGCCATGTGTTGGCTGGCCCCGGAGATAGCCACGGTAATGTACAGGTCCGGGGTTATGGTCTTTCCGGTAAGCCCCACCTGGTAGGTTGGAGGCACCCACCCCGAGTCTACCGCCGCCCGGGATGCCCCCACCGCGCCGCTGAGAATGCCGGCCAACTCCTCCAAATGGGCGAAGGGTTCCGGGCCCCCCAGTCCACGACCGCCGGACACGACGATTTTGGCGTCTTCCAGCTTTACCCCCTCAGCCGCTTCCATAACCACGTCCACCACCCTACCGCGGGCCACCGAGGAGTCCAGTTCTACGGGAAAGGAGATAACCTCACCCTGCCGCGACGCGTCGGGCTCCAGGGGTTCGTAGACCTTGGGGCGAATGGCCGCCACCTGGGGAGTGTAGTTGCAGCTAACCACCGCAATGGCGCTGCCGCCGTATACCGGTCGGTGGGCCAGCAGGCGCTTGCTCTCGGAGTCCAGGGTCACTTCCAAGCAGTCCTGGGCCAGGCCCACGCCCAAGCGGAAGGCCAGCCGGGGGGCTAGCTCGCGCCCCTCGTTGGTCCGGCCAAGGAGGACTATATTGGGGTTGACTTCTTCACATAGGGTCTGCATGGCGGCCAGGTATCCGTCCACCTGGTAGCTGGCGAGGGAGGGATGGGTAACGGAGTACACCTTGTCGGCCCCGTAGCTGATGGCCTCTTCTCCGACGCCTTCCAGGGAATCGCCGAACAACCCAATTGCCAGTTCCTGGCCCAGTTCCGAGGCCAGCCGGCGGCCCGCCGCCAGGAGTTCCTGGGACGTGGCGCTTAGCTGTCCGGTTGTAACGTCTCCCAGGACCAGGATTCCCTGTGCCTCTGCCATCACGGCCTCCACAAGTGGAAATAGAGAAGTTGTGAAATCGAAATAAAGGTAAGAAAGGAGGGGAGAGTGGGAGGGCCGAGTCCCCTAAATCAGTTTGGCCTCGCGGAGTCGCAGGGCCAGGTTTCGCGCCGCCTCGGCCTCGTTGTCGCCCTCGATAAACTCGCATTCCTGGGTGCGCTGGGGAATGAAGAGGTCGTGTAGGGTGACCCTCGCCTCCATCTGGCCCGGCTCCAAGTCCAGGTCATCGGTGCTCCAGATGATTGGGCGCTTGCGAGTGGCGGCCATGATTCCCCGCAGGGTGGGATAACGGGGCTGGCCGAGTTCGTTGCTCACCGTAACCAGGGCCGGAAGCTCCGCCTCAACAACCTCGTAACCATCGGGAATGAGGCGTTCCACCAGCACCTTGCCGTCCTTGACCTCCACCTTCTTCCCCAGGGCAATGCAGGAAATCCTCAGAATCTCGGCGACACCCAGAGGCACCTGGGCGTTGTCCCAGTCCGAAGCCTGCCGACCGCAGATAATCAGGTCGAACCCTTCCAGTTTTCGGATGGCGGCGGACAACAACTGGGCGGTGAAGAAACTGTCTATGGAGTTTTTGAAGGCGTCATCCTGCAGCAGCACCAGTTCATCGGCGCCCATGGACAAGGGCTTTTTCATAACATCCATGGCGAAGGAGGTGCCCGCGGAAATTACGGTTATCGTTGCTTCCTGTCCGTCCTTGATTTGCAGGGCCGCTTCCACGGCGTTCTCGTCGAACCCGTTGACTACCGGGGGTATGTTGGCCGGAGTCGATACGACCTTGGCGGCAGGATCGATTTGGAAAGCCCCGGCGGGCATTTCCGGATCGACTACTTGCTTGGCTAGGACTCCAATCTTGACCGGCATAGCTCCCCTTTCCCAAGTATCCTTTAGCTGAAACTGTGCGAAATGTATCACCATCCAAAGGGGCTGTCAACGCAATTTGCTTCCTCTGAAAGCTGGCGCGAGGCCTGGGGGTTAAGGGTTCTGAAGCCTGGCAAAAGCATCCAGATTTGACGGTTTGTGCCGACATGGGTAGCGAGAAGGCGTTGGCATTTCCTGGGTCTGCATCCCCTACGCTTAGCTGCCGTAGCGTCGCAGGGGGCTATAATTCTTCGCGCTTGAGGGTGGGGATGAAGGCTCCGACCCCATTTGGCGCAACCCACGTGGGCGGTGGTGGATTCTGTTGTTGTATTTGGGTTGCCGTTGGTCGTCGCCCAGCAACGTCAATACGCCCTCTCCTGCATAGAGAGATATATAGCATGGTATAATGTAATAGTAGTAAGACTTTCTACTCCGGTTGGCGTTGTAACTGAACAGCGCCAACCGGAGTCTGGAGATATGAACACAGTAAAGACTTTCTTCTTGTTGATGGTGCTGACCGGCGTTCTGCTGTTGGCTGGGGGTATGCTAGGCGGGGAAGCCGGAATAATAATAGCCTTGATCCTGGCCCTAGCCATGAACTTCGGCGCCTATTGGTTCAGCGACAAAATCGCCCTGGGCATGACCCACGCCACGGAAATAACCGAGCAGGAGGACCCTGAGCTACATCGCCTGGTGGCGGAACAGGCTGCCTTGGCCGGGCTGCCCATGCCCAAGGTGTATGAAATCGAGTCCGATTCCCCCAATGCCTTTGCCACTGGCCGAAATCCGCGGCACGCGACGGTGGCCGTTACCGCGGGCATTCGATACCTGCTGACGCGCGAGGAGTTGGGCGGGGTGCTGGCCCACGAGTTGGCCCACGTGGGAAATCGGGATACCCTTATAATGACCGTCGTTGCCACCATCGCCGGAGCCATCTCCATGCTTGCTTTCATGGCCCAATTATCCGCTATGTTCGGCGGCCAAGACCGAGACCGGGGCGGCAACATCATCGGCCTGCTGGTCGTAGCCATAGTCATGCCCCTGGTAGCTACGGTGGTGAGGATGGCGATCTCCCGGGCCCGGGAGTACCAGGCCGACGCTACGGGGGCGCACGTTTCGGGCAATCCCGAAGCTCTGGCGCGGGCCTTGGAGAAGCTGGATAGAGGTTCCCAGGTGCGTCCGATGCAGGTTGCCGAAGCAGCATCCCACCTGTTCATAGTCAATCCGCTCAGCGGAAAGGCCTTCGCCAACCTTTTTTCTACCCATCCGCCAATTGAAGAGCGCGTGCGTCGTCTGCGGAATATGCGCCCCAATTATTAAGCGGCGCCAGACCCCATCAGAGCACGGACCCAGGCCCGGCAACCGCCGGGCCTTAGTGATTCTGCCAGAATGATCAGCCTTCTCATTGTGGCGGACGCTCCAGGCCGGGGGCTTTGAGAGTTGGCAACGCCCAGGCGCTTATAGGCTTTACCTGTTGAGAATGTTCCAGTGTCCCATCTATTATGGCTAGCCCGCTTCCTGGCTTCGTGCATTCTGGTCGTATTGATGGCGGCGGGTCTGGTGCTGCTTCTGGTAGTAGATGGCATTTCCAGCAAACTGTACTCTGACGCCTTCTATCTTCAGGCGCTTGAAAACCAGGATGTGTACAATCGTCTCTACAGCCTTATGGCCCTGGACCCGGAGCGTCAGGAACCAACACTTAAACTTTTTGGCGACCGCGGTTTGGTAGGCACCGAGAAGATGGCCGAACTAACTCGGCAGGTAATGCCGCCGGACTACCTGCGTGTCGAATTCGACCGGAATATCCGCGCATTAGTGGCTTATTTGAACGAAGAAGACCGCAACTTGAAGCTGTACTGGGACTTCGGCGTACCTCTAAGAGCCTATCCTAATATCACCACAGATATGGTTTTCCTTAGCTGTGTGCAGGCCGTTAATTTGTTTTTAGGATAGGCACTAATACTACAGTTGCAGATATGTAGTGAGGAGTTTCAGGCGGCGTCGGTAATGACAGCGCCGGGCCGTTGCTTGGTGCCGCCGTCTCCACTGAGACCACCGCAGCACTGATTCGTCCGTAGGGTGGTGTCTCCATATCAGCCGGTAGAGTAACCGCCGAACCTCGGGCACCGTCAGCGGTATCAGCCTTTCCTCCAAACTGGGGCAGCCCCCTTTTCTCCCAGACGTCCCGGCGACGATGCCTGGCGCCGTACCACCGCCAGGTAGGCGTGGGCCAGCATCGCCAGGGTGATGTGCCGGTACCAGCCGTCCCACCGGCGCACCTCGTATTGGTCCAGTCCCACCTGTCCCTTGGCCTCCTCAAAGCATTCCTCAATGGCCCACCGGGTTCCGGCCACCCGCACCAGTTCCTCCAGGGCTGTTCCCGTCGGGCCGTAGCACACGTAGTAGGCCAGTTCCTCGGGCTTGGCCACGCTGCGCCGGGCCAGCAGCCAGTACCCCTTGCCAGGTTCTCTCAGGGGCCGAATATCCACCAAGGCCCAGTCGTAGACCCGAGGACCCTTGGCCCCATCACCGGCGCTCAGCCGGACCCAGCCCGACTCTTCAACCCCAGACGCCAGCCGGTCAGCCCGCACTTGGCGCGGACCCTGGTCCGTCCCAGCCCACAACTTCTCATTGCTCTTGATGGCCAGCACGTGAGGAACGTCCCGCCGCTCCAGCCACAGCCGCAGGTTGCGGTCATTGCCGTAGACCTCGTCCCCGGTGGCCCAGCCGAAGGGGACTCCCGACTCCACCGCCCGTTCCAGCATCCGCCGGGCCAGTTGCGGCTTGGTGCGAAACGCCACTTGCTCCGGCACGCCAGCCTCCTCCCGGCGTTCCTGGTCATCGGCCCACACCTGAGGCAGGTAAAGCTCCCGGTCCAGCAGGGTCCTCCCCTTGGCAGTAGCGTAGGTCAAGAATACCCCAATCTGGCAGTTCTCGATCCGTCCCGCCGTGCCGCTGTACTGACGCTGCACCCCCACAGACTTGTTGCCCTTCTTCAGAAACCCAGTCTCGTCCACCACCAACACCCCGTTGGCGTCGCCCAGGTGCTCCACCACGTAGTCCCTGAGATCATCGCGAACCAGGTCCGCGTCCCAAATGTAGGTTGACAGCAGATGCTGCACCCCATAGGGTGTGGCGTCCCCGGCCTGCTCCGCCAGTTGCCAGCCGTTCTTGCGCTCCACCGGACTGAGCAGCCCTTTCAGATAGTCCAGCGATCGTCGACGTGGTTCGGGACGCCGGAACCGCCCCGCAATGCACTCGTGTACCCGGTCGATACCCTCAGCCCACCGGGCGACCTCTGCCACCCCATCCCCATGCACTGCCACAGCCTCACCTCACCACCCGTTGATTGCCCCAATCCTAGTCGTTTTCAATCTGCAACTGTAGTACTAAGTTAATGATTCATCCGCTTCGCCCACTCACCAGCGATTACAGCCAGGCCCGACCGCTAGAAAACTGCTATGGGATTAACCGGGCTCCCGGTCACATTCTCCAAGCGCAGCGGCCCCAGCGCCAGCATGAACTCATAGCGGTTGCGTTGCTGGCAAGCCTCGGACAACTGCTCCAGATTGGTGTTGTCGATTAGCCACATTCCCAGGGTCACCAGCGAAACAGTGTGCAGCGGCGCTGTAACGGTGGCGTAATGGCTGGGACGAATGTCATTGGAGGTATCTGTCCCCAGCATGGCTACGCCCCTCTCCTTGAACCACGGAGTACAGGCAACCTGGCAAGCGGTCATCGGTTCCGTGTTGGGGACTCGCCCGGTTTCCAGCCGCATCCGGTAATTACCTGTCCGCACCAACAGAATATCCCCTTCCTCCACGCGCACACCCTGGGCTTCCTCGGCGGCCTCCAGGTCCTCGGGCATCACGGGTTGGTCTGGATTCAGCCAATCCACCCCCCGGGCATGGGGAATATCCAGCAGCACCCCACGGCTGACTATGCCATCGCTGGCTGCCTCGATGGCGTGGGTTTGGGCTCCCTCGCGGGAGGTGATCATGCTGGCCGGTTTTCCGTTGTACAGTCTACCCTGCCAGGAATAGTGGGACAGGGCGTCGATGTGGGTGATGGTCTGGCCGTGAAACACCATCCCAATGAATTCGGATGCTCCACGGCGAACCAAGCGGCGCTCCGGTGGGTCGGTGTCCCGACCCTCGCCGCTGTCCACCATATAGCGCTGCACCTGAAAGGTTGTGTCCGGGGTTATCCGGGTAGTTATGGGCCGCGCACAGCTTACGGTGCCGCCATCCTGGACCAGCGCCGCCGCCTGCTTGCGTTTTTCCGGGGTAATCAGGTTCAAACAACCGAGTTGGTCGTCGTCGCCCCAACGGCCCCAGTTGCTAAGGGACTCCATCCACTCCAATACCTGGGCTTCAGAAGGGATTTCGGTTGGCATAAAAGAACCCTCCAGTTCAATTCTTGCTTGTTTTGGGTCTGAGTTCGCCCCATTTTACAACCCAGGGTTGGTTTTACCAACTCGGCTGGAAGTGAGGGCTGGATGAGCGACTAACCGGCCTGGGCCCGGCCTTCGTCGAAACCCGCCGATGTCGTGGATATGCTTTCCCCCACCGTCATTCCCGCCAAGCCTTGTGCTGACCTGCCAATGGTGTATAGTTGGGAGCCAGGCGACATTCTGCACTTGTAGGGTTAGGGCGTTCCGACAAACATCGATACGTCAAAGGTGAGAAGGCTATGAAAAGGCGGCTCCATCTGAAGTCCTGGGTAATTCTGGCATTTGTCGTTGCTGCCCTGTCGGTGGCCTGCGGCCGCGGTGAAGAGGGCTTAGCGCCGGTCCAACCTCCGGTAACCAGTCCTGCCGTGGAAATCGCATCTCCTGCGGACACGCCAAAGGAAGCTCCCGCTTCGACTGCGCCTGCTCCCGTGGCTCCAATTCCTGCTCCGGCAGTCCAGGACTCGGAGAAGTCCCCAGGCTCTTTGCGGGTAAGAAGCACCCGGTCAACGGCAGCGCCTTCCCAGAGTGTGCTTTTGGGTGTTGGTGGGCTGCATTTGTCACCCATTGGCCAGAACCTGGGGAACGTTGCGGGCCTCACGGTTTCGGCCATAGCTTCGGTAACCGTGGACGCTGATGAAGCCTACGTGGTCATCGTGCCCGAGCAACGCTTCGGCCCCTCCGGCCGCGAGCAGATGTCCAGCGAGGATAGGGCGGATATTATCCAAAGTCTGGCCGATATTGGAATAGAAGAAGACGCCATAGACTTTGAAAGTTTGGGCCGGTACGGGTCTTCCAGCATCTCCGTGGAGGTGGCTTTGGGAGAACTGGACGCGAAAGGAGCGGGGATTGTCGAGGCGGTGGAAGAAATAGTCCGTCACTCCGAGTCCCACGGCGTCCGCTTCACCCTGTCCTCCGAGAACTGCGACAGCGCTCGTGGCCTGGCCCGTCGGGAGGCCATACCCAGCGCCGAGGAAGCCGCCCAAGACTTGGCTAACGCCCTGGGCCTGGAATTGGGCGTCGTCGCCGGGGCCCTGGAATATCCGTTGACCCCGTCGCCCTACGGTCTATTGGGGGGCCAGCTTGACCCCTGCGGCCAGGGTGCAGATCCCTTCGCGAATTTCGCCCCCTTGGACTCCGAGCCGGAAGTCGAGGTTTCGGTGGGGCTGCAGGTTACCTACGGCATTCGCTAGAGACAGCGGAAACTAGGGGACTAGTGTCAGAGCTGCGCGCCGATGAACTGGGAGTAGCCCCGCAGGAATTCGACGGCTGAGACCGGTCGCCTGCCTTCCAGTTGAAGGCTGCCTAGACCCAAGATGCCTTCACCCGTAGCTACTCCGACGGGCATAGCCTCATCTTCCAGCGCCACTACCCTACCGATGCCGGCCTTCCCCGGGGCGGCGTCGGACTCCAGGGGCCGCACCTCCAGCAACTTTAGGACCCGCCCCTCCCAGTCGGTGAAGAGTCCCGGCCAGGGAGTGTAGGCCCGGCAGCGCCGTGCCAGAAGCTCCGCAGCCAGTTGCCAATTGGCTCGGCCATCTTCCCTCTCCACCAGGCTGGTGACGCTGGCCCCGGCGTCGTCTTGGGGCACGGCGGTCAAGCCCCCTTCGACCCAGGGGGCCAGATTTTCCATGAGAAGCCCGGCGCCCTCCAGAAAGAGTTGACCGGTGAGGGTCTCGGCGTTGGCTTCATGGGGAATGGCAAACTCCCTCTGGGCGATGATGGGGCCCGTGTCCATGCCTTCGTGCAGCAGCATCAGGGTAACGCCGGTCAGGGTCTCGCCATCCAGGATTGCCGACACGATGGGCGAAGGGCCCCGGTACCTGGGTAGCAGCGAGGGATGAAGGTTGAGGCAGCCGTGGGGCGCTGTGTTAAGCACCGGAGTAGGCAACAGCCTACCGTAGGCGGCCACCACGATTACATCCGGGCGCAGGCCCGCCAGTTCCTCCTGGACCCTCGAAGAGCGTAGCGATGCCGGCTGGTATACGGGCAATTGAAGAGCCAGGGCCTGCTCTTTGACCGGAGGCAGTTGGGGGGAGCGTCCCCGGCCCCGGGGCCGGTCTGGGGGAGTGTAAACGGCTATCGTCTCCACTCCGCGGGCCGAGACCAGCGCTTGCAGCACCGGGGAAACGTAGGCAGGGGTTCCCATGAAGACGACGCGCATGTTTTCTCATCGGGGGCTGATTGGGAAGGATGATTGCTGGTCTATCTGCCACCTTGCGTTGTCCGGGGCATTAGACCCTTCGCTCCGCCCAAGGTGACAATCAAAAGACCCTGGGGATATGCTCAAAAATCTTGACAGGAGTGTAAACCGTTGGTAAACTCCTCCTAACCGCTTGTCGGGAATTTTGAAAAAGGAGGTGATAGAGCATGGAACATAGTTTAACACGCAGGGGCGATGGTAGGCATCTGTCTGGACACGACGGGGTGAATACCCGCTAGCTGGACCACTGTTACATACAAATACCCGTCAGTCGGGCCCAGGCCAATGTCTACCATCGCCCCTGAGATTTCGAGGAATCACTGGGCGGTGCCCCAAAGAAAACAGTTTGGCTGGGCCCGATCCCTTTTTTGGCTAACTGCGTTCTCGTTAGTATCTTTCCAATCCCGAACAGCTAAACTTGGAATCAAACTGGCCTCAGTGCTACGGCGCATTGCGCCCAATAGCGGCTGAGGTTTAATTTTTGCTCGGAGAGCCCGGTTGCACCCGCCGCCAGCGATTGGCATTGTGAAGCTCGTGCTACAATCGAGTGTAGGTCACAAGTGTGGCTCGCCAAATGTCCTTCAGGGCAGGTAGCCTTGGGAGTGCCCCGCAACGCTAAGGCGGCTGGCAGCGTGAGATGTCGGCGCTGGGAGCGGGGGACCCGGTGTTCAGTCCTGCCGCCGGGGATAATTTATGTGCTAATAAGCGGGGATACCGGCAATTGACATCGGGCTGGCTTCAACTTAGAATCCCTGTAATTGGGTAAAAACCTATAAACGTACCGGAGAATATATGCTAAGAATTCGCCTAAGAAGGGTGGGGAAGAAAGGGAATCCGTCGTACCGTATCGTTGTAGCCGAGTCCACCTCGCCCAGGGACGGAGCCTATGTAGAGTGGATTGGACACTACGATCCGATGACCGATCCCCCCTCGGTTACCCTCAAGGAAGACCGGGCGATTGCCTGGCTGAAAGAGGGCGCCCAACCATCCGACGCAGTGCGACGCATTTTCGACCGTGACGGAATCTACGATAAGGTCAACTCCGAATGAAAGAGTTGATAGAGTACATCGCCCGCTCTCTCGCCAGCAACCCGGATGCGGTGGTCGTAACCGAAACTGTCGAGGAAGGGCAGGTAGTTCTCCGGCTGGAAGTGGCCCCAGAGGACAAAGGAAAAGTAATTGGCCGGCAGGGCCGGGTGGCCCAGGCCATGCGTGTGTTGCTGCGGGTGGCGGCGGTGAAAGACGGCACCCGAGCGATGTTGGAGATAGTCTAATCCTCCGCTTCGATTCTTACCTCCTTCTTCCCATCTTCGGGGAGCGCTGAAAATGACAGGAGTAGGGGAAAACCCCTCCCAGGCGGTAACTGTCGGCCAGGTGCTCGGACCCCGAGGCTCCTTAGGGGCAGTCCGCGTGAAGACCCTTAGCGATGTGCCCCACCGCTTTAACGTCGGACAAGTAGTCCAAATCAAGGCCCAGCCGTACCGCATAACTGACTCGACTCCCCTTCGCACCGAGCAGGTCGTCCTGCAACTACAGGGCGTTGACACGCCCCACGCCGCGCGGCAGTTGGTTGGAGAGTGGGTCACCGTTTCCGAAGACTTCGCTCCCCTCCTTCCCGAGGGGGAATTCTTTCACTTCCAACTCCTGGGACTACGGGTAATCTCGCAACTGGGTGAGGAACTGGGACACCTAACCGAGATTATTCAGACCGGCAGTAACGATGTTTACCTGGTCTCCGGCGGAAAGGGGGAGGTCCTCGTCCCCGCCGTCTCCCAGGTAGTCCAGCAGATAGACTTGGACGCGGGGGTTATGGTGGTGGAACTGATTGAAGGCCTACGTTGAAGTTTTGACCGTCCAACCCGGCCAGTGCTAAAATCGAATTTATCCAAATTAACTTCCCGCGTTTGGAGTTTCCCGGTACGGGTAATTTCGTAGCGCGGGCCCTCACCGGGCCGGTGTGGGTACTGGGCTAGCCGAAATGAAGCGGGTTTTCCTTCCCGCGTGGTTGGGAATTCAGCCGTGCGCCGGGGTTGAGGACGGTCCAAGGCTAGTCCCGCCCGCTGGTAACGAGGATGCGTTGCTGGTGGGGATTCGGCCACAGGGGATGTTGGTTTGGGTCGCGGTTTCCGCAGTCGGTTGAATCCTGTACCGCGATCATAGCGGAAAAGGAGGTATCACATGTCTGGTCACTCCAAATGGTCAACCATCAAGAGGCAGAAGGGGGCCACCGACGCCAAACGTGGCGCGCTGTTCACCAAACTTGCCCGGGACATCACTTTGGCGGTCCAACAGGGCGGGGGCGGAGACCCGGACATGAACTTCCGCCTACGCCTGGCAATTGACAAAGCCAAGTCCAGTAACATGCCGCTGGACAACATCAACCGGGCAGTACGACGGGGGTCCGGTGAGGGCGCCGACGGGCGGGAGAACTTCGACGAAGTCACCTACGAAGGTTATGGGCCCGGGGGCGGCGCCATTTTACTCCAAGCTGTGACCACCAACCGCAACCGTACCGCCTCGGATGTGCGTTCCACCTTCAGCCGGTGTGGAGGGAACTTGGGGGAGAGCGGCTGCGTCTCCTGGAACTTCGAGATCAAGGGCATAATCACCATTGAGATTGACGATGAGGAAAAGGCCGAAGAGTTGGGCCTCATTGCCATCGACGCCGAAGCCGACGACGTGAAAATTGAGGATGGCGTCCTGGAGGTTTACACTGCCCCCGAGGTCCTCCAGGGGGTGCAGCAGGCCTTGGAAGCGGCGGGTATGACCCTGGCGTCTTCCGACATCTCCCTGGTGCCCAAGACCACCATCGCCCTGGACGACAAGGCGTCCGAACAAACTCTCCGGTTGCTGGACAACTTGGAAGACCTCCCCGACGTGCAGAAGGCGTATACCAACGCCGACTTCCCGCCGGAGGTATTGGAGCAGTACCAGGCCAACTCTTAATAATTCCTGCTAGGACTGACGGTAATGCGTGTACTGGGAATAGACCCGGGAACGGTAAAGATGGGATATGGGGTTGTGGACTCGGAACCCGAACCCAGGGCCGACGATTGCGGCGTCATTGCTCTGTCCAGCGGCACACCCCTGGAATTTCGGCTCTACCAGCTTTACACCCACATCTTGAACCTCATCCACGTCTTCAATCCTGACGCCATCGCCGTCGAGGAACCTTTTGTGGGCAAGGGGGAGCGGCGATTTATCGGCCCCGCCATTGCCGTGGGACAGGCCCAGGCCCTGGTGCTAATTGGCGCGGCCAGCCAGGCGGTGCCCATCTTTCGTTACACTCCGGCCCAGGTAAAGCGGGCGGTGGCCGACTACGGGGCCGCCAGCAAAGAACAGATGCAGCGCACCGTGGCCGCCACCCTGGGCCTTGAGCAAGTCCCCGAGTCCGATGCCGCCGATGCCCTGGGGGTTGGGCTGTGCCACCTCATTCAGAACCAGGCCAATCTGGCCCTGGGTAGGGAAATACCGCCGGGCCAAGAGAGATAAACGTTGATCGTAGGTGTTCGGGGGACCCTTGAAACCGCCGGACCCGACTGGGTACACCTTCAGGTTGGCGGCGTTACACTTCAGGTATTCGTCCCTTCGGCGGTCATCGGCCAGTTGGGGGAAGTGGGTGCTCCGGTGAGCCTTTTCACCCAGCTACGGGTGCGGGACGACCAACCAGTCCTCTACGGCTTCTCCACCGCCAGTGCCCTGGGCCTATTCTCCCTGCTTATGGGGGTTTCGGGCGTGGGGCCTAGACTCTCCTTGGCCATTCTGTCCAACCTGGGCGAGGGGGGTCTGCATCGGGCTATCGAGGAAGGAGACGTGGGGGCCCTCAGCGGGGTCAGCGGTGTGGGCCGGCGCATCGCCAGCCGGATTATTCTGGAACTGAAGGGAAAGCTGGAACTGGAGTCCGATTTGGCGACGGCGCAGGCAACCAACGACGATGTTGAAGTAATCGCCGCCCTCTCCGCCCTGGGGTATTCCACCACCGAGGCCCGGCGAGCCTTGAACGGCCTGGACAAGTCCGTCGAACTGACTTTAGAGGACAAGCTACGCCAGGTGTTGCAGCAGTTTGCCGGCGGGGGGTAATTCTGGCCCTTATATTTTGCCTCTTGTGAAGATGCGGCTGGCCCCATAAAGTGAGAATATACTTTGACAATTGCAGTTTGCAGCGGCCCCTGGATAATAAGATTCAGATTCGCATTGCTGTTGAAGCTGAAGCGATTGTTGGGCTGTTGGCTCTTTGTGAGCTGGGACGGGTTGAGTTAATATCTTCGGAAGCACTGGTTTTCGAAGTGCGACAAAACCCGAATCATCTTCGGCAAAGATATGCTTTGAGAGTTCTGTCAAAGGCTGGCGTATATACTCAGATAAACGACCGGGTTGAAAACCGAGCGAAAGCTTTGGTGGAAAGAGGGCTCAGCCCACTGGACGCTTTACATTTGGCCTCAGCGGAGGAGGCGGATGCAGATTACTTGTGCACTTGTGATGACGGATTTTTGAGAAGGGCGAAATCCATGTCCGACCTCAGAACCAGAATGGTTTCTCCCCTCGAGTTAATAGAGGAGATTGAACAGCGATGTTGAAAGCGAGGCCATTGAGCGAGGTTACACAGACCGCAATATATATTTTGATCAAAGAAATGGGGATTGTGGACACCATACGTTTCATCAACCAGTTCACCGTCGGCTACGGAAACTACACTGAAGAGCGGGAGCAATTGTTTGCAGATATGACGTTGGACGATATTGTGGCTGAGATTGAACAACGCAGGTAGGTTGGAGAGTGTGTCTATAGATGGACAGCCATCTGACCCGGGAACGTGGTAACTAGAGCCATGAAGAAGCCAGAACTTCAAGATTTCGGAGTAGCTTCTGAAGAATATACACTCTATAAAACGGGCGCCCTCACCAAACTAGCCGATGAACGTCTTGGAAGAATTGGTTGCCTCTTCTCGTTAGTAGCTGTACCGGTCGGCGGAACGGGTATGTGGTTCCTGACCCAAAACGGGGGTATCGCATTTTGGGTGGGTCTATCAATTGGTCTCATCGTGTGGATTTTCTCCGTCCCAATTGCGTGTTCTGTCATTGCACGATTCAAGATATCCCGCATGATGAAAGGCCCTTTCGCCCCTAGGGTCAAGGAATATGAAGAGGCTGAGGCAGCTTACCGAAATGCCCAATGGGAGGCTGGCAAAGAGCGTCGAGAAGCCGAACGGGCTCGCCGACAAGCCGAGAGGGCCTGGCAAGCAGCCGAGAGAGTTAGGCTCAGGAAATTGAGCGAACACTGGATGTCATTGAGTGGGATCCAATTTGAGCGAGAGCTGGGGACCTTGTACCGAAATTTGGGTTACCGCGTTCAATCCACTCCCACGTCGGGGGACCAAGGAATCGATCTCATTCTCAGAAAGGGTGGTAAAACTACCGTTGTCCAGTGCAAAAGCCACAAGCAACCTGTTGGGCCAGCAGTTGCCCGAGAACTTTACGGGGCATTGGTCGCTTCCGGCGCGAATGACGCAATCCTGGCTTCCACCGGAGGATTCACGCGCGGCGTGCGGGATTTCTTCGTGCGGGACAAACTGATAGCCCTTATCTTAGCTTCGGAACTGACTGCGTTGGGTGAGACTGTGGGGGACAGGCAACCAGAGCAACTAATGCTCGATGAATCAACCCATGAGGCGCCAATCTGCCCGGTGCGTGGGTGTGGGAGTCAAATGGCCCTCCGGAAGGGGCAAGTATGGTAGATTCTGGGGGTGTCGCGAATACCCGAGATGTAGAGGTACAAGGCAAATAATCAAGAAGGGTTCGTGTAAAGTTAATTCTCGAAAGTAGATAGAGGGCAAGGCCATGGCGGAGTTTGAGTCTGAGGTATGGAATGGCAAAACTTAGTATCAAAGAAGAAGCTCATCGCTTGATAGAAGCCCTGCCGGAGGATGCTACTTGGGAAGACCTAATGTACCAAGTATATGTTCGGAATGCTATCGAATCCGGTCTTGAAGACAGCGAAGCCGGTCGGACGGTTGATGTTAAGCAGGTTCGTGCTAAGTTCGGGTTGCCTGAGTGAGAGTACATTGGACCGATACGGCGTTGGGGCACCTGACGGCAATTTATGAGTATATCGCACTGGATTCAATGGCGTCAGCCCAGGCGGCCAGCGATGATGGCGAGGTAATCGCCGCGCTAACCGCCCTAGGGTACTCGACTGCCGAAGCCAGGCGGGCTGTGAACGCCCTGGACAAGTCCCCCGAATTGACTTTGGAAGACAAGATACGCCAAGTCTTGTTGCAGTTGGGAACGGGAGGCTGAACCAGTCCCGCACTTTTCTCAAATCTGAAGTTGCGTAGAGAAGTTTTCCATTCCCTTGCTTTTCCTTTTGAGTTTCCATAGGGTTCCCAGTACCCAAGCCAGGGAGTAATTTCATGCCGGAATTCCAGATTGTCGCCGACTTTAAGATGACGGGAGACCAACCCCGGGCGGTGCAAAAGCTGTGCGGCGGTGTGCGCGAAGGTATTACCCAGCAAACGCTTATGGGCGTTACCGGCAGTGGTAAGACCTTCACCATGGCCAACATCATCCAGGAAGTCCAACGCCCCACCCTGGTCATCGCCCACAACAAGACGCTGGCAGCCCAGCTAGCCACCGAGTTCAAGGAATTCTTCCCCTACAACGCGGTGGAGTATTTCGTCTCCTATTACGACTATTATCAACCCGAAGCCTATGTGCCCCAGACCGACACCTACGTCGAGAAGGATGCCAGCATCAACGAGGAGTTGGACAAACTGCGTCTATCGGCCACGACCTCGCTGCTGACCCGCCGGGACGTGCTGATTGTGGCGTCGGTGTCGTGCATCTACGGCCTGGGAGACCCACAAGACTACTTCCGGTTGGTTGCCCAGCTCAAGGTTGGCGAGATTCGGGACCGCAGCCGACTGCTGCGTCAGTTGGTTGACATGCAGTACGAGCGCAACGACTACGACCTGTCCCGGGGTAAGTTCCGCGTCCGGGGAGACACGTTGGAGATAGTGCCAGCATACGAAGAAGTGGCGGTGCGCATCCAATTTTTTGGCGACGAAATAGAGCGCATTGTGGAGTTGGACCCTTTGACCGGGGAACTGCTGGCCCAGCGGGATGAAGCGGCCATATACCCGGCCAAGCACTTTGTTACCTCCAAGGAAAGGCTTGACCTCGCCGTAACCGACATTCAGGTAGAGTTGGAAGAGCGCCTTCGCGTTCTACGGGACCAGGGCAAGCTGTTGGAATCGGCCAGGTTGGAAAGCCGCACCAACTACGACCTGGAAATGTTGCAGGAGACCGGGTTCTGCTCCGGTGTGGAGAACTACGCTTGCCACCTGGCCCGCCGGCATGAACCCCAGAATGGCCATACCGCCATTTCCTGCGGCTCCCGGCCCTGGACCCTGCTGGACTACTTCCCGGAAGATTTCCTGATGTTCGTGGATGAGTCCCACATGACCCTGCCCCAAATTCGTGGGATGTACCAAGGCGACCTGTCACGGAAGAGTACCCTGGTGGACTATGGGTTTCGCTTGCCCTCGGCGGTGGATAACCGGCCCCTGAATTTCCAGGAGTTTGAAGGTCACATAAACCAGGTGGTCTTCGTTTCAGCCACGCCCGGGCCCTACGAGATGGAGCACAGTATCGCCATTACCGAGCAGGTAATCCGGCCCACCGGCCTCTTGGATCCCACCATTGAGGTAAAACCCTCCGCCGGCCAGATTGACGACTTGCTGCATCACATTAGATTGCGGGTGGAGCAGCAGCAGCGGTGCCTGGTAACCACCCTCACCAAGCGCATGGCGGAAGAGTTGGCCGACTACCTGTCCGAGATGGGCGTCCGCAACCACTACCTCCACTCGGACATCCAGACTTTGGAGCGGGTGGAGATTCTGCGGGACCTGCGTTTGGGGGTCTACGACGTGGTGGTGGGCATCAACCTGCTGCGGGAGGGGCTGGACCTTCCAGAAGTTAGCTTAGTCGCGATCCTGGACGCTGACAAGGAGGGGTACCTGCGCTCCAATACCTCCCTGATTCAGACCATTGGCCGGGCGGCCCGCCACGCCGATGGGCACGTCATCATGTACGCCGACCGGGTGACCGACTCCATGAAACAGGCCATTGAAGAGACCTACCGCCGGCGCGGGATACAGGAAGTCCACAACCGGGAAAACGGGATTGAGCCCCAGAGCATCCAGAAAGAGGTACACGACATTACCGAGGGCATCAAGTCGGTGGCCGAGAGCCGCACGGCCTATCGAGTGGCGCGTCAGGAGATGTCCCGTGATGATATGTTCCGGGTGGTCAAAGACCTGGAGACCCAGATGAAGGATGCTGCCCGAAATCTGCTCTTCGAGAAGGCAGCCCAGCTAAGGGACGAAATGTACGAGTTGCGGCGCATCCTGGCCCTTGAGGAAAAGACCCTGTCGGGCTGATTCCTCAAGACCCATGGCCCAGCGTCGGCAAGTGAAGCCCATCCCACCTAAGTTTGGGGACTGCCGAAAAACGCCAATTCTCCGTCAGCACCGGGAGGAATCGTCGTCTTTGTTTCCTTGAGGCTCCTGGAGGAGCAGGCGTCTCCATTAATGGCGCTATGTCGCCATCCGGCGCAGCCGCTCCAACACCTGCCCGTTCTGGTCCAGGGTGAAATTGTCCACGTAGTACTTGTTCTCCCCGCTGGTGCCGTCGACTGCGCCATCGTCCACCATGTGGCGGATTAGTTGCCGGTCCTGCTCCACCGTGGGCAGCAGGTCTCTACCCACCAGCCTGGACAGGGCCGCCACCAGGCCGTAGCCGCCCCAGTTGGAAACGCTGGCCAGGATTAGACGGTCTACCCGGCTGATGGCCGGGTCCTTGGGCAAGGTCTCCACTGCGGGAATGAACTCCACCAGGTTGCCCATGCCAATCTCGTTGCCCCCGTCCCCAATGCCCACCGACGGTACTCCGTGCTCGAAGAGGTAGTCCACCCGCGCCGTGAACGGGGTGATGTCCAAGGAGCGCATATTCAGGTAGGCGTCGCCCCTGGTACGCCCGCACCGTTCTATAGAAATGAGCAACCCGAGCTGCAGGCGTTCCACGATTTCCGCCGCCGCCTGCCGGCTGGCCTCTATATCGGTGATGGGGAACTCCACCACTCCGGCCCGGTCGCCCAGCCAGTCCTCTAGCATTGGTGTTGTGTGGGAGTCGGCGATGTAACTCACCTTCCGACCCAGGGCCTGCAGCGCGTCCCCAATGGCGATGGCCCCCGGCGGCCCATCGGTCTCATGTTTGCCCGCCGATAGGATGTAAAAGCCGGTGACGATGGCTACGTTGCCCGGGTGGTCCAGGATGTATTGGGCGGCTTGATGGCAGAAGTCGTCGGGAAGGTGAGACCGGAGGTGGGAGACGCCCCGCATGTCGTTCTCAAGAATTATGTCTTCGATGGACTGGATCGTGGACTGGGCCATATTAGACCTCCGTTGTCTCCCAGATGACTCCCAGGATATTAGGCCGGGCCGTTTAAGCTACAAGACAGCGTAATCGGCATCCCGTTGGTCGGTGATGAACATCTTCCCCGGCGCATGGGTAATCATCAAAGGGGGCTTGCAGTTCAGGGCCACCGCCTGGGGGGTAACGCCGCAGGCCCAGAACAACGGCTCCTCACCGGGCCGTATCTCCACCGGGTCTCCGAAGTCGGGACGGTCTAGGCGCCGGATGCCGATGTCTTCCGGGCGTCCGATGTGCATCGGAGCGCCGTGGGTGGCTGGGAACCGGGATGTGACCTGAACGGCGCGGACAATCTGCTCCTGGCGCACTGGGCGCATGCTGACCACCATTGGCCCGGCGAATACTCCGGCGGGCTCGGTGGGGATGTTGGTAATGTACATGGGCACATTGCATTCCATTTCCTGGTGCCGCAGGGGTATTCCCGCGTCGCCCAAGGCCGCTTCAAAAGAGAAGCTACAACCCAAGAGGAACGAAACCAGGTCGCCGCGCCACAGCTCGTTCAGGGAGTCCACCTCGGCGGTAAACTCGCCGTTTTCGTAGACCCGGTACCCTGGAATATCGGTGCGAATGTCCGCCCTTGGAGTAGTAATTACCGGCTCCGTATTTCCCGGCTCAATTACTTCCAACAAGGGGCAGGGTTTTGGGTTCCGTTGACAAAAGAGCAGGAAATCGAAGGCCAATTCCCGGGGCAAAACCGCCAAATTAGCTTGAACATACCCGGGCGCAACCCCCGAGGTCACACCGCGCCATTGTCCGGAACGTATCATGTCCCGTGCCTCGGCTGGGGTCTGGGGAAGGACTCTTGTGCTCATTCCGGCTCCCTACTTGGGCCTATCTCTGGCAATAAAAGAACGCTTGCCAGCCGACTGCCGCTTCCGAAAGTCTCGCGCTATGATAGGCGCCCCTAGCAAGTTGCGTCAAATATTTTGGTATACTTCCTTGTGATTGAGGATTCTCGGCGGGCGCTCCCAGGTCGTACTCCCGTAAAGAGGTCATTTGGATTCCTTGTATAACGTTCTGGTATTGACCGAATCGGATGTCAGCCTTCACCCGTTGCTGGATAGAGCGGCAGAGACCGGGTTGTCCTGCTGGTTCGGGGAAGACCTGCCTCTCCAGGATGGTACTGCTGAAGAGGAATCCCCCCAGGCAGTGGTCTTGGACCTGGCTTCCTTGGGGTTGAACAGGGCGCGGCAACTAATTGACGATTGTCGGAACTCCAAGTTGCCGGTGTTGGTTGTAGTCCCTGGGGAAATGGTGGAGGATTACGACCCCTCCCTAAACCCCGACGAGTTCATTCTGAGCTTTGCCAGGTCCGAGGAGCTATTGGCCCGGGTAAGGCAGGCCATATTCCGGGTCAGCGGTCCAACGGGTCAGGAGATACTGAAAGTTGGCGACCTGGTCATCGACATGGAGCGGTACGAGGTAACCCTGGCCGGCCGCCGCGTATCGTTGACCTACAAAGAGTTTCAATTGTTGGTTATGCTGGCCTCTAACCCCGGTAGGGTCTACAGTCGAGAGGTATTGCTTAGTCAGGTCTGGGGTTACGACTATTTGGGGGGCACGCGCACTGTTGACGTCCACGTGCGCCGATTGCGCTCCAAGATCGAAGACCCCGACCACCTCTTTGTTGAGACCATCTGGAACGTCGGTTACCGCTTTGCCGCCGCCCCCTAGCGTCTAGCTGAATTCCGTCGTAACTTCGGCCAGGAACCGCCCCACCCGCGCCTTCAAAGCTGCATGTTTCGGTTCAGCCAAATGGGAGTCCTCCTCCATCAGCCGGGACGCTTCGGCCCGAGCCTCATTCAGCAGTTCACGGTCGGAAAGTTGGGCCATCCGTAGGTTGGGTAACCCGCTCTGCCGGGTACCGAAAAAGTCCCCTGGCCCGCGCAATTCCAGGTCCACCTCGGCCAGATGAAACCCGTCGTGGACCTGTTCCAAGGCGGCCAGACGCTCCCGGGCCGTCTCCGAAGGGGAGTCGGAGACCAGGAGGCAATAGCTGGTATGCTCGCCCCGACCCACGCGACCCCGGAATTGGTGTAGTTGGGAGAGACCAAATCGGTCGGCCCCTTCTATCAGCATCACAGTGGCGTTGGGCACGTCGATACCCACCTCAACCACTGCCGTGGATACCAGGATGTCCACCTCCCCGTCCCGAAACTGACGCATGACTCGGTCTTTGTCCTTGGCTGACATGCGCCCGTGCAACAGGCCCAGCCGCAGGTCGGGAAAAACGTCCCTGGTCAGCCGCTGGTAGTCCTCGGTGGCTGCCCTGGCGTCGATAGCCTCCGACTCGTCAATCAGGGGGTAAATGATGAACGCCTGCCGCCCCTCCGCTACCTGCTTGCGGAGGAAGCCGTAGGCCGCCTGGCGGCGCTCCGGGCCAACCCACCGGGTGCGTACCTGCTGGCGGCCCGGCGGTAGCTGGTCAATGGTGGAGATGTCCAGATCTCCGTATATCGTCAGGGATAGGGTGCGGGGAATGGGCGTCGCCGACATGACCAGGGAGTGGGGAGTTTTGTCGCCCCGCTGCCGCAGCGCCGACCGTTGGCGTACTCCGAATCGGTGTTGCTCGTCCATTACCGCCAGCGCCAACCTGGGCAGGTCCACCGCGTCTTGTATGAGAGCGTGGGTGCCTACCAACAGGTCCAGGCTCCCCTGGGCCGCCATCTCCACCAGTTGGCGACGGGGCCGCTGCCGCGTGCTGCCCGTGAGCAGGCCCACCGTGATGGGCCGTCCTAGGGGTTCGACATAAGCGGTAATCAGGTTGTCTTCCTGTACAGGGCGGGCCAACTGGCCGAATAACTGATGCACCGTCTGGAAGTGCTGCTCGGCCAGGACCTCAGTGGGCACCATGATGGCCCCCTGGTAGCCTGCCGCGGCCACGGCCAAGAGCGCTGCCAGCACTACCACCGTCTTGCCGCTGCCCACTTCACCTTGGAGCAGCCGATTCATGGGAGGGGTGCCGCGTCCCAGGTCCTCCAAAATCTCCTGGAGGCAACGGTCCTGGGCTTCGGTCAAGGCGAAGGGCAATGAAGCGAGAAAGCCGGCCATCAGCTTTTGGTCAATTTTGATCGCCACGCCTTCCGCATCCTGTTCCCGGTCCCGGCGGAAGGAGAGCACGGCCAACTGCAGGGTGAGCAATTCGTCGAAGGCCAGGCGACGACGGGCGGCTTCGCAAGCCCCCTCGTCCTCGGGGTAGTGGGCCTGGGCGATGGCTTCCAGCAGGGGAGCCAATCGGGTCCGTTCCAGGGTATCCTGGGGTAGCAATTCATCCATTCCGCCCAGCCAATCGTTGATGGCTTGCCAGGTCAGGCGGCGCAGATTTCGCCCGGTGAGGCCCTCTGTCAATGGATAAACCGGAGCCAGACGACCGGTGTTGAGTCCCGGCTGCCGCGAATTCAGGAGGTCGTATTCCGGGGACTCGAAAACCATCTGCCCCTTGTATAGGTCAACCTTACCGCTGATGGATATTCGGGAGTTGGGCTTCAGGCTGCGGGCCAGGTATCTCTGACCGAACCAGATGACCTTGACGTTCCCAGTGTCGTCGCTCAACACCGCCTCGGTAGCTTTCAGTCTCCCGCGCTGACCCATCGCCACTTCCCGAGCTTCCCAAATCTGGCCGACCACCGTGAATTCCCTTCCCGGCTCCAGTTCGGAAATCTTGGCTACCCGGGAATAGTCGTTGTACCTGCGGGGAAACAGGTAAAGCAAGTCCCTGATGGTAGCGACATCCAGGCGTTGGAATCGGGCGGTCAGCTTGCTGTCCACGCCCCGCAACCGGTCCAGGGGAGCGGCGACCGTTAAGCCGGCGGGAGGTATGCCGTATTTGCTGGCTGGCCGCGACTCTGCCGGCGCTCCCTTATCCCGTCGTCGGGGAACCGCTGTCCTCTTGGGCGCTGAATCCTCTTCGGGAGCCTGGTCGGGCGGCGCAGTGGAGTGGTCAACAGGCCCGGTCGCCGGGACGGACACTCCCAGGGTATAGCACAGAAGTTCCCGCCAATGGGAAGCCCAGAGTTGGCGCTTCGCCGGGGCCAGTTCGCCGTAGCGGACTCGCAGCAGGGGGCCGGTGCGGGAAGGGTCGGCAACCAGCCGGGCCATGTCTTCCGACCAGCGTTGGACAAACTGGTCCATCCCGCCCACGACAGCGTTATTATCGAAGCCGTGAGCTTCTTCCAGGTCGAGAATTTTATGGAAGGCGATAGCCCAGTTGGGAGGCTTTGCTTGTTGGGAACCCATAGGCATCCAATTTTTGGCTGGTCGATTTTGGTGTTATCTCTACACGCTGCGAATGGCGGCGAGGAATTGTCTTAACTACCGCCCCGAGTTTTACCAGCGTGGTCGGTTGGTCTAATATTGCCGATATATCCGCGGGTTTCAAGCTGCCGATGTCAGGGCTAACCCGAAGGCCCTGGGGCCAACGTAGGTCCCCAGAGCTGGCCCAAACCGGGCCGTAATAATCTCCGACTCGGGGATTAAGTCGGCCAGACTATCCCTTAACTCGGCGGCCCGCTGCTGTTCGGTACTGTAGATGACTCCCAGTTGCTGGAGAGGGGCGTGTTCACGGGCCAAATCGGCCACGCGCCGCGCGGCGCGATTGAGGTTCCGGGGACGCTCCAATGGGTGTACTTCCCCGTTCTCCACCTTCAAAATCGGCTTGACACTGAGCATGGAACCAACAAATGCCTGGGCCTTGCCGATGCGCCCCCCCTTCTGGAGGTACTCCAACGTGTCCACGGCCACGAAGCACTGGGTTTGGGGCAAACCTTGACGGACCTGTTGCGCCACTTCTTTGTAAGACTCCGCCTCCGAAGCCAACTGCGCCGCTCGTAGGGTTACCAGGCTCAGGGCAACGGACGCCAACTGAGAGTCGATAACTTCGACGGGCGCCGCGTCTCCCAGGGATGCTTTGGTCTGCTCTGCCGAATTGACGGTCCCGCTGAGTTTCCCCGCTATGTGAATGGAGATTACCTGGTGCCCCTCGTCCAGCAGTTGTTGATACACCGGCTGAAAGTCGGCCACTGTCGGTTGGGACGTGGTTGGCAGCCGGCGTGCCGAGGCCAAGCGCTGGAAAAACTCGTCCGGCATTATTTCCACGCCGTCTTTGTAGCTGACATCATCAATTACCACATTGCAGGGGACTACGGTAATGTTCCACTGCTCGGCCAGCTCTTGGGGTAAGTCCGACGCGCTATCGGTTACTATGCGTATTGCCATTCGGCCCCCTTCACCTGTCCATCAATAGCTGTATGACTCTTTGACCCAGCGTTGCCTCCCGGATTCTCCTACTCGATCGATGCCAGATAGGGATAGTGAGGCTGACCGCCGTAAACCGTATCTACCTGCATTCCCGGGGTTTGTTCCTCCAGCCTATCACGTACCTCTTCGACGGAGGTTTCCTCGGTGTCTGATCCCCAGTATATGGTTACAATCCGGTCGCCTTCCAGCCCGGCATGTTCCAGGGCCGAGTGTAGGGCCGCTTCCGGTTTGTCACCAACTGCGACCAGTCGCCCGTCCAGCAGCCCCATGAATTCACCTTCGGCCACCGACACGCCGTCGATGGTCGCGTTTCTGACGGCATGGGTGACTTCGACGGTAAGGACGGAGGTTGCGGCTTCCTGCATCGCCTTCACGTTCTGCTCGACGGACAGGGTAGGGTTGAAGGCCAGCAGCGCCGCCACTCCCTGGGGCACTGTCCTGGAGGGGACTAGGTGGATAACCTGCGGGTCCAGGCTCCCCTGGGATGCTTGCTCCGCCGTCAGAATGATATTCCCGTTATTGGGAAGGATGATGACATCGGTAACGCCGGTATCTCCCGCGGCATCAATCAACTGCTGGATGCTGGGGTTCATGGTCTGACCTCCACTGACGACCGCCCCGCAACCGGCTTCACGGAACAGCTCCGCCAGACCCTCACCCGGCGCCACCGCCACCACGGAAACGCCGGCCTTCGGCTCCGGCTTTTCCCGGGAAGTGTGACCAGCAGCCCAGTCACGGTTTTGCAGGCCCATATTGTCAATCTTTATCTGCGACAATTGCCCCCGGGCCACCGCGTAGCTGAGGGCGTATCCGGGGTCCAACAAATGTACGTGGACTCGAATGAACGCTTCGTCCCCAACTACTAATACTGAGTCCGCAATAGCGGCCAGGTCCAGGCGCATTTGCTCCGGGGACAAGTCGGCTCCCTCAACCATGAACTCGGTACAGTATCCCCATTCGGTCTCCCGGCTGGAATGGACAAACTCCCCGCTGACAATGGGTTCGCCGCTGTGGAGCGTCGTCCCAACCCCAGGAATGGCATCCAGTTCCAACTCGGCCGGGCCAGCATTCCCGGAGTCCAGGTAATCTAGGGCGCCTCCCAGGATTACAACGATGCCCAAACCCCCGGAATCCACCACGCCGGCCTCCTGCAACACCGGCAATTGGGTCGGGGTCATCTCCAGAGCCGTCTTGGCTTCCTGGAAGGCGATTTTCCACAGGGATAGGGGCGCGGTGACTCCCTCGTCGAGCGCCCCACTGAACGCCTCCCCAGCGCGGCGTATTACCGTCAACATGGTGCCTTCCTGCGGTTGGCTCACCGCCTGATATGCAGCTTCGGTGGCCTTGACAAAAGCCCTACCCAACGCGGCTGCGTCACAACTCTCGGCGCCGTCCAACCCCCGGGCAAATCCCTTGAAGAACTGGGACAAAATGACACCGCTGTTTCCTCTAGCGCCCCAGAATACGCCGTTGGCCCATTGGGTCGCGACCGCATCGGCGTTATCCTCGAGGGCCTGCTCAACTACCTCCACGCCGGCCCGCATGGTTAAAAGCATGTTGGTCCCGGTGTCACCGTCGGGGACGGGAAAGACATTGAGAGCGTCTACAGTATCCCGGTACTGCTCCAGGCATCGGGTAGCCGCCAAGAAAGCTTCCTTCAGGTCCCGGCCTTGGATGTGTGTCATAGGTCAAGCAACCCCCAATAGAGTGTACGGGCCATTCCATCCATTATAACCCATAGCCTACCGCTTGGCCCTTACTACCACCGCGCAGTCCTGGTTGGTTCGATTCTCTAGGTAGCGTTCAAGATGCCCTTCCCTGCAGGCTGTGACCGAGTTCGTTCTGAGAGGGTATCCAATAAGAAACTATCTCAAAACGCAGTCCGGTAGGCTCACCATGTGCGCTCCTGTAGCGGCGTTCCGTTCACCCTGAGCCTGTCGAAGGGTGTCTATACCAGCAAATAGAATTTTGAGATAGTTTTTAAGTCCCTCCCCCATTATTGAAGGGGAAGATTAGGGCCTGCCCTGAGCTTGTCGAAGGGATGGAGGTGTTCGTCGGAGGAGAAAGTATGGCCTCTCTTGGGAAACAGGTAGGACTGCGAAACTTTAGGGAAGATAGTGCTTCAAGCTGTTCTGTGGAAAGATTACTTGACTTTAACACAACACTTTGCTAAAAAGGCGTTGAATTCGGCGGCTTACATCCCGACGGATATATGGGGTGCTCATGTGAATCCGCTGAGCGGTTAAGTTACAAATTTTGCCATCTAACCCACCCGGAACCGGAATAGGAGGCAAGCATGGGCGAAATACTGGGCGTCGGGCTCACTCATTACCCTCCGCTCATCTCACCCGACGAGGACCGCAACTATCCCTTGACCCGTACCTTGAAGTACAACAAGAGCGTGCCCGCGGAATTGAAGAACCCCGTGAACTGGCCCGAAGCCGCGCGGATTGAGTACGGAGAGGATGAAGGCTACGCTTCGGCGATAAAACACCGGGAAAGACTGGTCAACGGGTTCCGGGCGTTGCGGGCCGAGATAGACGCCTTTGGCCCTGACTTCGTGCTGATTTGGGGAGACGACCAGTACGAGAATTTCAAAGAAGACATTATTCCTCCCTTCTGCGTCCTTGCCTACGAGCAGATGGATTGCCACCCCTTCGCCGGCCACGACGGCAGCCCGAGGCCCAACGTGTGGGGCGAGCCCGGGGATAAGGTTTTTTCCTATCCGGGACACCCGGGGGCCCGCTCGTTGGTGGGAGGCTTGATTGAAGAGGGAGTGGACATGGCCTACTCCTACCGGCCCCTGCACCAATCGGGGCTGGGTCACGCCTTTTTGAACACCTTGCTGTACTTGGATTACGACCGGAAGGGCTTTGATTATCCGGTGGTCCCCTTCCAGGTAAATTGCTACGGCAGCCGGGTAATTCAAAACCGTGGCGGCGCGGTCCAGTACGAAGACGAGCCTGACCCGCCCGGCCCATCGCCCAGGCGTTGCATGGAAGTTGGCGCGGCTACCGCGCGGGTGCTGAAGGACAGCCCCTGGCGGGTGGTGCTGGTGGCCTCATCCAGTTGGTCCCACGCCTTTTTGACGCCCCGGAACAACTACTTGTTCCCCGACATCGAGGCCGACCGGGCCCGTTACGAGGAACTCCGCCAGGGTGATTACGACGCCTGGCGCAGACTGCCCACTTCCGAAATTGAAGCGGCGGGCCAACAGGAGTTGCTCAATTGGGTATGCCTGGCTGGGGCGATGGAGGAACTGGGACGCAAGCCGGAGATTCTGGACTACGTGGAGACCTATGTCTTTAACTCCGACAAGTGCCTGGCCGTGTTCAAGCCCTGACGCCGGGCTGCATTGCCTTGCTTGGAAGAGGACTTCCATCCAACGCGAGGGTACGCCTACGGGCTGAAGCGAGGGTTGGGTACTCCTTCGGCGGGTAAGCGCGAAGGTGGTCCGCTTTTTACATAATCGGGCTAGGGTCTGTTAAATGGACGGGGAGTCCTAACCCCTTTCCACCGACACAGGAGGAACTATGGTGATGGATGCGCTTCGGAAACCCCTGGAACTGGACCGCCGGGACTTGGTGCCTCCCCAAGGGCTGAGAGAGTTCTGGTACCCGGCTATCCAGGCCAACAAGGTGGGTAAGAAGCCTGTCAAGCTGCGGATGCTGGGCCAGGAGCTGTGCTTCTTTCGCGGGAGCGATGGGAAAGTGTCGGCCTTGTGGGACGTTTGCCCCCACCGGGGCGCCAGCCTCTCCGAAGGGGATTGTCACTACCAAGGCACGGTGGCTTGCCCCTACCACGGCTGGGTTTTCGACGGGGAGGGAGAGTGCCTGGCGGTGCTCAGCGAAGGCCCCGCTTCCGGCATACCCGGTAAGGTGAAGGCCCGGTCATACCCCACCCGGGAGTTGCAGGGCATGGTCTTCGTCTGGATGGGGGAGGAGGAACCGGCCCCCATCGAAGAGGATGTGCCGGTAGAGTTCTTTGAAGAGGGCAGCCTGCTGCTATACCGCACCACCTACTGGCCGGTAAACTGGCGCGTGGCCCTGGAAAACTCCATGGACTCCCACGTTTACTACCTGCATCGGGACTCCATAAATCTCCTCACCCGGGGCCCCCAGGACCCATCGGGCAGGACGCCGAGGATTCGCCCGGTGTTCGTGGGCAACGGATTCAACGTAATCTGGGGAGACCGCTCGACCATCGGCAATCCCCGCCGTTCTTGGAGCCTCGGCGATTACTGGAAGGTCTTGACCGGAAAGGCGACCTACCAGGACAACTACTCGGGGCTGGGCAAGTGGCCCAAGAGCAAGTGGCGCTTGTGGTGGAACTGGATATTCCTTCCGGCCAACCGGCGCAGGGCAGGCAAGTCTGCCCTGGTTACGCATCCCCACTGGGGGCCGGGACACCACCTGCCGGGCATGTTCCGCTCCGACAGCCGTACCAACATCTACACCCGAATGTGCGTGCCGGTGGACGAGGATAACACCCGGATAATCTATTACCACTTCACTCGCCCCGGGAGTTGGGTGGGGCGGCTCTACGAGCGGGGCCATTACTTCCTGTGGCACAACTGGGTGCAGAATATCCAGTTCTCCAACCAGGACCTCAGCGTGATGGTCAACCAGCGCTACGATTCCGTGGAAAAGCTCTCCGGCACCGACGCCGAGATTATCCAGTGGCGCAAGCTGCTGCAGCAGGTAGCCAATGAGGGACGCCATGTCTTGAAGGAGTTGCGGGCCGAGCACCTGGCGAAACAGATGGGCACCACCGAGGCCGAGAGCTTTGCCCAGGACTTGCTTCAGGAACAGGTGGAGGATGTGGCGGAGTTTATGGCCGGCACCGCCGCCTCGCGTTCCGACGGGTAATGCCTCATTCGGTAGAAGGCCGTTCCTGAATTACGAAGCGTCGGTTCTGGACGGTCGACGCCCTTGGCCCTGCCGGGACTACCGCAGGGAGGAGCCAAGGGCGTCCTTTGATGTCCGGCAATGGGGAATTGGGTTACTCGGCCTCGGCCCCTGGGTCCCACAACCAGTAACGGGATATGGCCCCGGCATCCACCCGCAGGTCGAACCCGGTTATCATCTCCGCGTCGTCGGATGCCAGGAAGGCTGCGGCCTTGGCGTAATCCCGGGGGCTGGGCAGTTTCTGCAGCGGCGTTCCCTTGCTTCCGTCGGGCAGCAGCCCGCGGCGGCGGCTTCCCAGCCTGGGGCCGGGCCACTGGACGCCCCATCGCGCCGCCCGTTGCCGGCCTTCCTCGGCGTCGGTGGCCGTTGGGGTCAGGCTGTTGACCCGTATTCCGTACTCGGCCAGTTCCATAGCCACCGAGCGGGTGAAGTTCAGCATTCCTCCTTTGCCGGTGCCGTAACCGACGTTGCCCGGTTCGCCCTGGTGACCGGCGGTTGAGATGATGTTGATGATGCACCCGGTGCGTCCCTGATCAATCATCTGCTGGGCAACGTTTTTGGTAAAGAGAAAGCCTCCGGTGAGGGTAACGTCGAGCTGTCGCCTCCACTCATCCAGGGGCATGTCCAGCACTCCCTTTCGGTTGAACACCACCGCGCCGTTGACCAGGACATCAACCCCGCCGAATTCGGTGGTTGCCCTTTGGAGGGCCACCTTCACCTGCTCTTCTACGGTTACGTCGCAGACCATACCGATGGCCCGGCCTCCCGCCGCGATAATGGACTGGGCGCAGGCATTGGCATAGTCGGGCTGGATGTCAACGCAGACCAGGGTGGCCCCCTCCTCGGCAAGTCCCTCGGCAATTCCGCCGCATATGTTGGGGCTGGTGCCAGTAATCAGGGCCGTTTTCCCAATTAAACGCATACTTATCCTCCAATTGGGGCGTTCCGGTAGTCCCACCGCAACGGCGCGGGAGGCTTTCCCACCGGGGCCGGTTGATGGGCCGGGAGTTCTTACTGAGCGCCTGGGGCACCCGTGCGGGCTATCGTTGGCAAGGAAGTCCCATTATAATCCTGAAACGGGAAAGTTGTGGCGCTATGTCCAGGGATTCAATGAGAAGAGAAGTTGCTGAGGAGAATGTCCGGCCCCGGGCTACGGCCTGGGGCAACAGCTTCTATGTAATCAGTCGTTACAAGGACTTCAGATACCTGTGGGCCGGCAACTTCTTCGCCGTGGGCGCCCAGTGGATTCAGATTCTGACCATCGGCTGGTTGGTGCTGCGGCTCACCGACGGCAACGCGCTCTTGACCGGGACGGTGGTGGGCCTGCGGAGTCTGCCGGTGCTGGCCGTTGGCCCCTGGGCCGGGGTATTGGCCGACCGGGTGGACCGGCGCAAGGTTGTTGCCGTCACACAGATGTGCATGGCGGTGGCGGCGAGCTTTTTCGCCTTCCTGGTGATTGCCACCGACCTGGATGCTGACCCGATTTCCGGGCCGCTGCGCTGGTGGCACCCCTTTATCTACATGGCCTTTGCGGGCGTGGCCCATTCCGTGGTCCAGCCGGTCCGGCAGGCGATGGTCCCCAATACCGTTCCCCGCCGCGATCTGGCCAGCGCCCTGGCCTTGAACGGCATGGCCCACCCCAGTATGCGTATCGTGGGGCCCGCTGTGGGGGGACTGCTAATCGCCACCCTGGGATTCAAGTGGAACTTCTTCCTGGAGGCGGTGGGCTATCTGAGCATCGTCCTGCTAATGGTGCCGGTGAAGCTGCCCTACCGGGAGGAGGGTTCCCGTCGGGGGAGTTCCATCTTTGGGAGCATGGCCGAAGGTCTGCGGTACGTAGTCCACGAGAAGAGCATCCTCCAGCTAATGGTTATGACGCTAATTCCCAATTTCCTCTTTCAACCCCTAGCGTTCATGCTGCCGGTGTTCACCAGCGAGACGCTCAATCGAGGCGCGGGCTCCGGAGGGCTGTTGGCGTCCGCCGTCGGCGTCGGTGGAATCGTTGCGGGCGTTATCATCGCCGCCGCGGGATACGGCTTTCGCAAGGGCATGGCGGTTTTCCTGGGGCTCATTGGAGGCTGTGTTTTCGTCCTCCTTTTCGCCCTCTCCCAGTGGTACATTGCTTCGTTCATTCTGCTGGCTGGCCTGGGCTTCTGCCAGTACACCTTTCGGGTTGGCAACAGCACCCTGCTGCAGAGCATAACGCCCGACGCCCTGCGGGGCCGGGTCAACAGCATCTACTTCTTGGACAACGGCCTGACCCCTTTGGCGACCCTGCTAATCAGTATGTTCGTGCACTTCTGGAACCCCTCGGGCGCTTTCACCGTCATCGCCGGGGTGAGTCTGTTCCTGGCGCTGCTGCAATTGGCAACCTTCAGACAGGTCCGACAGCTAGACTAGGGCAAAATTTAGGGGCGGGTTTCACACCTGCCCCTAAACTGTCTTATTGCGTCTGACCGGAGGAGAAGCCCTACAAGTTCAGCGGGTGTTCCTCGTAGTCGTTTTCCTTGGCGTAGATTTGGAAGCGGTGCCGGGTTGCCTCGGAAATCCAGATGTTGTTCTCCGCGTCCACGTTTACGGCCACCGGACGCCGGAAGCGGTACTCCGGCTCCATGTTGGCCCGGCGGCGGGCCTTGATCATGTCCTGGTTGGCCGCGATGTAAGTCTGGGCCCAAGGTGACGGTTGCTCCGCGTCCCCCACCAGGGAGGTCAGGTAAGCGCCGTCGGGACCGTAGATGTTGAGCCGATGGGCTCCCCAGTCAGTGACGTAAACGTCGCCATCCGCGTCCACCGCGACCCCGGCGGGGCGATTCAGGACGCCGACGCCGCTGGAGGTCCCCCGGAGCTCGGTCAGGAATGTCCCGTTGGGCGAGAATTTTTGTACCCGGCTGTTCTTCCAGTCGGCCACGTATACGTCGCCCTGATTGTCCAGGCAGATGCCCCAGGGCATGTCGAATTCACCCTCGCCGCTGCCGGAGCCACCCCAATTGCCCAGGAACTTACCGTCCTTGGTGAACTTCTGCACCCGGTTGTTGTGGCTGTCGACTACGTACACGTTGTCGTCGCAGTCTAGGGCTATACCCGAAGGGCCGCGCAACTCGCCGTCGCCGGTGCCAGCCTGTCCCCACTTGTCCAAGAACTGGCCGTCCTTGTCGAAGATGGTAATCCGGCTCAGGTAATCGTCGGCGACGTATATATTCTCGTCTTGGTCCAAGTCCAGGGACACGGGCCAGATGAACTGACCATCCCCATTGCCGTAGGTACCGAACTGTCCCAGGTACTCGTGGTCCATGGTGCATCGGGTAATCCGCTGCCCCAATTCCTCGGAGCCCCGGTTTACAACGTATAACATGCCGTTCTTGCCAAAGGCAAAGTCGAAGGGGGCCCAGAATCCCTGTCCGGCGCCCGCATACATACCCAAGCAATGGGTGTGATTGAACACCCTGCCCGCTGCCACAGTTGTCAGCATGGCTACCTCCTCATTGACATAATCTATGCTGTTATCAGCCCTGCATATCTCCGCCGACCGCAGGTGACGCCGCACCAGCTACGGAATTAGCTTCAATCCGGCCACTGCAAGGGCAGCCACAGCCAACATGGCACCGACAAGCCATAGGATGATACGCGATTCTGCTGTCTTGATCTCGGCCCTAACTTCGTCTTTGGTTGCCAGAATATTGACACGCTCTGAGAATTGCTCGAAGGCTCCTTCCAGGCGACTAACTCGTCCTTCCAGCGTGGTCATGCCCAACTCCTGCCAGTCTGCCCTATGGACGCATCGTCTCTACACGAAGGCGAGCTGTTCAAAGTGCCCGTTGACAATGGGGACCGGATCCAAGCCCAACCACTTGTCCACGAGGGTGGAATAGAAACCCCGGAAGTCGTAACTGGGGGCCAGGTCGCCCTGTTGCAGGTCTTCGGGCTTCAGGGAAGGATAGGTGCTGTACATGCCGCCCTTGACCTGGTTGCCGACGACAAAGGCCACTCCGCCGGCCCCGTGGTCGGTGCCCGTGCCGTTGTCCTTAACCCGGCGGCCAAACTCGGTGAATATCATCATTACCAGGTTGTCGCCGGCGTCGTGCTCTTCCAGGTCGGCGAAGAAGTCGCTGATGGCCGGGCAAAGCTCCCCCAGCAGCCGGTTCTGCAACGGAAGCTGGTTGAAGTGGCTATCGTAGTTGCCGTGCTGGGTATAGAACACCTGGGTGCCCAGGTCAGCCAGGTACACTTGGGCGATGCTCCGCAGGTTCTTGGCGATGGGATTGTCGGCGTACTCAACGCTGGACGAGTACTGGGGAACGGCCGACTTGATGATGTCGGCTCCCTTGAGGGCGTTCAAACCCGTCTCGCTCAGATAGTCCATTACCGGCCCGGTGCCCACGGTGGGGGCGTAAACCCGGGAGAAGAGGTCCAGCATCCGGTCCCGTTCTTCCACCGTGCCAAGAGAGGGAACGTCGGTCATTACGCCGTAGGTCTCCAGATCGGACACGGAAGTTACCGGCACACCCCGCAAGGCCATGGCGCGGGGCAGTCCCTGTCCGAAGTTAACGCCCTTCAACACGTTCTCGCCCCGGGGATCCAATTCGCGGATGACCCGGCCCGCCCAGCCTTCGGTGCCAACCTTGTCAGGCTCGCAGGTGTGCCAAATGTCCATGGAGCGGAAGTGGGAGCGGGGGGAGTTCTCGTAGCCGATGCCGTGGACCATGGCTACCATGCCCTTGTCGTACAGCTCCTTGAAGGCGCTCATGGCCGGGTGCAAAGCATACTCGTCAGTGAAAGGAAGCATCTGGTCTTCGGGTATGCCAATCTTGGGACGATTCTCCCGGTATTGGGGGGCGTTGTAGGGAATCACACAGTTCAAATAGTCGTTGGCCCCGGAAAGTTGCAGCACCACCAGGACCGGGTCTTTCTTAGTAGATGCCATTGTTGGACCTCCTGTAAAACTGGGGTGACTCATCACCGCGGTGCATCGAGTCTTGTTACGCAAATTGGTACTCCCGGGATGCGGCAATCATAGCCAGCATGGCGCCAACGCGCCGCTGCGAAGCTGCCGAGGCCTCTTCCGAGTCCCAGCGCAAATCGCCTTCTTCCTCGGCGCGGGCTATTAGCTGCTGCCGGGTGAGCTCTTCCAGGACTATTGGGCCGGCCAGGTCCGAGCACTGGTCTACGAATGCGGCTGGCGCCAGGGCGCCCTGGGCCCGGAGGTCCTGGATGATGTTCTGCACGCCGGGCAAGTTGGTGTCGGAAAGGAATTTGGCCGCGAAGTTGACGCGGCGTACCAAAGCCCCGCCGTCGATCCACTCCGAGCCGGTGTGCCAACTCTCAACACTGGGTGGGTTGAGCAACTCCTGGCCCTGGAACTGGCACTCTGCCGCCAGCATCTGGTAGCCGGGCTTGGGGTCGTGGAAATTGCCCGCCAAGCGGATGGTGCCGATCACCAGCTCCGCCGGACTCTTGACCCGGGCGTACCGGGCGTTCTTGAAGAAGTCCGAGTTGAACAACACCCGCAACATGGAGCGGATGTCTCCGTCGGAGTCGTCGTATGCTTGAATGAGGGTTTCAATAGCTTCAGGGTCATTGGGCGGGGTGATGTTCCAGGCCGGGACCTGCGGCTCGTCCGCGACAAAGAAGTTGTACATGTGGCGAGCCAGGAACCGGGAGGTCGCCTGCTGGTCAACCACGATGTCGATTATATCCTCGCCGTCGAAGTTGCCGACTTGACCCAGGAAGGTTTTCACGCCTTCATCGTGGTCTTCGGGACGGTACTCGAAATTCCAGTAAAACCGTCCCAGGGGATTGCGCGGAATCTTAGGAGCGATGTTCCAGCCGGTAAAGGCCCGGGAAGCCTCCTTGATGTCGTCCTCGGAGTAGTTGCCTACTCCCATAGAGAACAGCTCCAATAGCTCCCGTCCCCAGTTCTCATTGATTGCGCCTTTATGGTTGCCGCTATTGTCCAGCCAGTAAATCATGGCCGGGTTCTTGGCCAACTCGACCAGCAAGTCTCGGAAGTTGCCCAGCCCATGCCGGCGAAACATGGAAATCTGTTGCAGAATTTCCGGTGGGTTGTCCACCTTGGAGTTGCCGGTGGCGAAGATTTGGTGCCAGAAGAGGGCTATCTTCTCCTCCAGGGGACGTTGAGTGTTGCACATCCGGTAGACCCAGTTGGTGCCCCCCTGGACCGGAGCCAAGGGCCCTTCCAGGTTGGGGAAATACCGGAACATTACATCTTCGTCCAGTGGGGGCTGGTTCTCCGGGTGGAGCAACTCTTCAACCGTGGCCTCGTAGCCCCGGTCTACCCGCTCTTCCAGTTCCTGGCGGGTTGCGCCGAACCCGGCGCGCCGCATCAGGTGGGCCATCAGCGCAATGTCTTCTTCTCTGGACATCGTGATTCTCCCTATGGTCTAAATTACCCCGTGGGCCAATGTCTGAAAAATAGGTACGTTTTTCAGCCTGCCCTATACCTTGACGAAACTAGCAACTGGTCTGGCTGGGAGGGCTTCCCAGTGTCCAAGTATACCCGTGCCAGATAGCAGGACAGACTGCTTTGCCTTGTACCACATCGTACTTTCGACCGTCGCCTCTGTCAAGCTGATTCACCTGGTAGCCCCGGGGTGATCGGCCCTGCGCCAAGCCTATCGTGGGACCTTTCTTGCCAGGTAGATATAGCGCCAGTATGATGGGCCAAATCGGCTCCCAAGCCTTCGTCTGTGGTATTCAGGCCCGGGAAGCTGCCGTTCCCAGTCTGTCACAATAGCCACGAGTTGAAACCCGCCGCGGACACCCGCCGCAGGCGTCCCGGAGAAGGAGGAAAATTGTGGTTCTGGATGTAAGTACAGCCCCGGGCGCAATGACCGGCTCCCGATATATTGAGAGCCTCAAGGATGGTCGAGAGGTGTGGCTGGATGGCTCTAAAGTTGATGATGTTACTACCCACCCGGCTTTCTCCGGGATGGTTCACGAGTTGGCCCGAATCTACGATGTCCAGCACTCGGACCAGTACCGCGAGGAGATGACCTTCATCTCTTCCGAGACCGGCAACCGCTGCAGCCTCTCCTGGCTGCTGCCCCGGTCGGCTGAGGACCTGAAGAAGAAGCGGCGCAACAGCGAGCTTTGGAACGAGCAATGCTGGGGCCAGTTGGGCCGGGGCCCCGATATTTTGGCTCCCCATATCATCACTCTGTACGGCTTCCATCGGGAACTCAGTGAGGTGAAGAACCCCCATTGCGACTTCGGGGAGAACATCGCCAACTACCTGCGCTACTGCACGGAGAACGACTGGTTCCTGACCCACGCCCTGGGCGACCCCCAGGTAGACCGCAGCGAGCAACCGCAGAACGAACAGCGCGCCCAGGGCGAGGAACAGGAAGTGGCCCTGCACGTGGTGGAGGAGACCGCCGGAGGGATCTTCGTCACCGGGGGTAAGCAGTTGGCAACCGCTGCCCCCATCAGCAATGAAACCTACGTTTCCCTGTCCGCCACCTTTGTCCGCCGCGCCGACCCCAGGTTTGTGATGGCCTTTTCCATTCCCACCGATAGCCCCGGTCTGAAGATTCTGTGTCGAGAGCCGGTCTCCCAGTGGGTGGGTGGTTTTGGGCATCCCCTGGGCGCGCTCTACGACGAGCAGGACTCGATGCTCTTCTTTGACCATGTCCTAGTGCCCTGGGACCGGGTGTTCATGCTCTACGACGCGGCTCCCCTGATGCAGAGGTTTGGAGCGGCCATCAACTTCCAGGGCTGGGGCAACCTGTGCCGCATTCACGAGCGGATGCGCCTGATGACGGCAGTGGCTACGCTGATTGCCGAGGCCATCGGTGTCATCGAGTACCGTGAGGTTTCCGCCAAGCTGGGGGAGATGGCGACCTATACCGAGATGTGGCGGCACGCCATGGACGGGGTGGAGCACAACGCCTTTCTCACCGATGAAGGACTGATGTCCCTGGGGTCCATGTCGGGCATGAACATATTTTTCGCCCAGACCTCGGCGCGCATGGTGCAACTGCTCCGGGAGATATGCGGGTCCGGGTTGGTCATGCAACCCAGTGAGAAGGACCTGGCCAACCCGGAGCTTCGAGGCTACTTGGACCAGTACATGCGGGGCAAGGGCGTAGGCGTAGAGTACAAGTCGCGCCTCTACCGCTTGGCCCACGATTTGGCGGTCTCCTCCTTTGGTATGCGCCAGGAAGTGTACGAGTACTGGCACGGTGGCGACCCTAACCGGAACCGGATAAACCTACTGCGGGGCTACAATCAGGCCGACATGGTGGAGCGAATAAAAGAATTGGTATCCAAACCCCTGGCCACGGGAGAGCCGTAGGCTAATCGGGCGGCAAGCTCTCGCCGGAATGCAACTTCGGCTCCCCTTCTTGACATAAAATAGCCGCTAGACCATGTGTTGAACCGGGGCGGGTTACCGCAGGGTCTTTCGATTGTCACTTTGAGGGGAGCGAATAGTCTAATGTCCCCGGACAGCGCAAGCCCCCACCCCTGGATTCCCGCCTTCGCGGGAATGACGGTGGGAGCGCTTGACTGAAAGCCCACCTTGGCTTTTGGCCGGACAATCGAAAGACCCTGGGGTTACCGGAGTAAGTCGCGGGAGCCAGGGGCCGCCGATCCTTCGGCGGTTTGACAGGCTGAAGTGCCAAACTTAGACTACCGCCAACTCTTTTGTCCTGGATGTGATCGACTAAACTAACCATTCTGGCATTCCAGGGCGGGGCAATATTGCGAAGACTAGCCGTCAGTCCTCCGGCAGCCATGCGTTACCCCTCTTTCCGGGCCTTTTGGTTCGGCATGGTGGCGTCGGTTAGCGGGTTCCAGATTCTCCGCTTCGGCCAGTTTTGGCTAATTTTCGAGATTACCGGCTCTCCCCTGGCCCTGGGGTACGTGGGTCTGGCTAACGGGGTTCCGGCCATCCTCCTAAACCTTTTCGGGGGCGTGGCCGCCGACCGGGTGGACCAGCGACGCCTTATCATGATTGCCCAGGCGGTAATCGCAGTTCTTATATTTGGCCTGGCCACCCTCACACTGTTGGAAATGGTGCGGGTCTGGCACCTTCTGGCCATGGCCTTCCTGGCCGGGGCCATTGAAGCCTTCGACCAGCCCGCTCGCCGGGCCCTGTTTCCCCACCTGATAGACCGCCGGGACATGATGAGCGCCGTTGCTATGAACTCAGCGGTCTGGCCGGGTACCCGCATCATGGCCCCGGCGGTGGCCGGAATAATTATTGCCCTCTTTGGGACTGCGACGGCTTTCTACGTCTCCGGCGTGGGGTTTCTGGTTATGGCGGTGGTGGTCTACTTCCTCACCGTTCCCCACGTTGCCGGGCGTTCCAGGACCAGCACCTTCCAGGACCTGAAGGAAGGGCTCAGCTTTGTTGGGAGAAACTCTATCTTCTCCTGCCTAATCGCCTTGACCTTCTTCAACAGCTTCTTCGGCATGGCTTACATACCCCTGATGCCCATCTTCGCCGTGGACATTTTGAAGGTGGGAGCGGACGGTCAGGGATGGCTGATGGGCATCGGCGGAATAGGGTCGTTGCTTACCAGCATCTGGTTCGCCGCCAAGGGTGGGGAGGCATCCAAGACTTGGCTGATTATCGGCGGAGGAATTTTGAGCGGCCTCTCGGTGGGCGCCTTTGCCCTCACCTCCGTATGGGTGGGGAGCTTCATCCTGGCCTTGGCGCTCATGTTTGTGGTGGGCGTGTTCAACACGATGCAGAACACCGCTCTCCAGGCTTCGATGCAGGTCTTGGTGCCGGACCACATCCGGGGGCGGGTGATGGGTATTTACGGGATGACCTACAACATTCGGCCCCTGGGAGGAATGCAGGCGGGAGCCCTGGCCGGCCTGATTACGGCCCCCTTCGCCATTGCCATCGGCGGCCTAGCAGTTGCCGTATTTGCAGTGGGGGCGGCCCTGGTCAATCGGGACCTGCGCCGATTGACCGGACTGGTCCAAGAGTCTGAAACGGCCCTGCGTGAAGAAACCTCAGGCCAGCCCGCACCCTCCACCGCCAACTAGGGGGCTTTCCCTCCTTACTCGGTGGATACCCCCTGGTCGCGTACCTCTTCTACCACCTGGGAAATTTCGGCCACATCCAGGGCCATCTCCGCCAGTCCCACCTCAGCGTCATATACCCCGGCGTCAACCTGGTCCTTAATCTCCGCCTCCGTAATGTGGTACACCGGAAGGCCCAGGCCGGCCCCGGCCCAGGTGGGGTCCCCCTCCCGCACGGTCATGGCGTATAGCTTGCTGCTTTCCGGAGTTGGAGTACCCAGGAGCACCACCAGGTTCTCTTGGCCCACCCGGTCTACGGTCCGCTTAATCTCTTCTTGACCCTCCAGGTCAAGGGCTCCCGTGGCAGTTCAAACGAAGCATAGGGTGAGTTCCAACACCACTTCGGCCCCGGCGCTGCGAGCGCAGACGGCGATGCCGGCCCCCTGCACTCCGTCCCGCTCTCCCAGGGCGATTACCCTGGCATTGTTGAGTTGCATTGGTCTGACTGACCCCCTCTGGCTAAACCCGGCCGCTCTTCGCAGCGGGGTTAGGTTCCACAATCAGCGATATGCCGTCGGACATCTGGGTCATACGGCCCAGGAAGAGACTGCCCTTGGCCAGGAACATGGCCCACCGCATCCGACCGGCGCCCATCTCCTTTACGGCGTGGCCCAGAAAGGGCACCGCCGAGGCGATGTGCCCCTGGGTTGGCGCGAACCCGGGCATCCCGTGCCGCAGCACAAAGTCGGGCAACTCCTCGCGGCCAATCTCCCCGTTGCGAACAGCCAGCGCCCCTATGAGCCGGTAGTTTAAGCTGGGGACGTTGCCGCTTCCCGAGGGCTCGGTAACTTCCGGGTTGTGCAGTTCGGTGGCGTACTTGTCCACGTCCCGGAAACTTAGACCCAACCTATCCAGGGGTTCGGAGACCAGCTTCTGAAAGATGGCCTGCTGGGAAGAACCGGCGCCGATGTTGTGCTTTCCCACCGAGTCCAAGCGCAGCACGGGACTCACGCCGTCGTCTTCGCCCACCAGAATGGCTACCGAAGCCAACACGTCTTCCAGAATCCACTGGTCCTGCGCCAGGTGCCCCTGAAACTTCATGCCCAGCTTGGCCAGAGAACCGCCGCCCACAACGGCCACCTGCCGAAACACTCCTGAGCTGACCAACGCGCCAGCCAGCATCAGGGCGTGGACCGGCCCGCAACAGAAGGCTTTGACATCGGAACCCGAAGCGTTTTCCAGGCCGCACATCTCTCCCACGGCCTTGGCCAGATTGCCGCCACCCCGTTGGTACCGCTCACCCACCGCCTCTTCGCCGCTGTTGATTATGTAGTCAATGCTCAGCGGCCCGGCGGCGCTGGTGTGCAGCAGGGCCCGCAGGGACATGGCGGCAGTGGCCTTGCAGGCCAAGTTCTCCAGAAGGACCTCAGCAGTCAACGAGGCGTCTTCCTCGTGGGCCCGGCGGATGCAACCGACCAGCCTGCCATCGCCCAAGTGCAGGGGTAGTACCGAGGAGTCCTCTGCCAGCTTCTCCTCGATGTCGGATAAAGAGTGTGCATCGTCCAAGTTCTGTAGCTCGCTGGCTTCGAGCAGGGGATGGACGGCGAGGGCGGACTTGGCCCATCGGGAGAAATCCTCTTCCAGACAGACCAGGTCGAACAGGTCGGCGACCTTCAGCAGTCCGAGCAGTTCGTGTTCCGGCATTATTTCCCCCAGGGGGTGCCAGCGCTCTACCGGACGTTCCCAGTTGTACCAGGGCTTTTCCCAATCGCTCAGGCAGTCCGGATAGACCGACCCCAAAAAAGCCCGGTTTGGAGGATAAGCAGCGGCTAGTAGTCCAACATTTTTGAATTGAGTACTGACCAAGTGTATGCTACCAAGCATAGGGCGAAGAGGATTGGGGCGTGGGAGGAGGGGATGGCGATGAAGAGATACCGGGTCAAGCTGAGCGCGGAGGAGCGGCAGGAACTGAAGGCATTGGTGTCCCGTGGCCGGGTGGCGGCTTACCAGCAGACCCACGGGCGTATCCTGCTACTGAGTGATGAGTCCCATGCGGACGGGGGCATGAAGGATGAAGACATTGCCCGGGTTCTCCAGATTGGCCGTGCGACGGTGGAACGGGTGCGCCGGCGCTGCGTGGAAGAGGGTCTGGAGCGGGCCTTGGGGCGCAAGGAGCAACTGAACCGGAGGCAGAAGCGGTTGGACGGTCAAGGAGAAGCCCACCTGATTGCCTTGGCCTGCGCTGAGCCGCCGGAGGGCCGGGCCAGTTGGACGCTGAAACTGTTGGCCGACCGGCTGGTCGAATGCGAGATAGTGGAGAGCATCAGCCCTGAAACAGTGCGCCAGACGCTGAAAAAACGAACTCAAGCCTTGGCTGAAGGAATGCTGGTGCATCCCGCCGCAAGGCAGCGCCGAGTTCGTCTGCGCGATGGAAGACGTGCTGGAAGTCTATCAGCGCCAGTATGCGGACAACGAAGTTCTGGTCTGCCTGGACGAGACCAGCAAGCAACAGGTGAAAGAGACGCGCCGGCCGCGTCCGGCCCGGCCTGGGGCGGCGGGCTCCTACGATTACGAATACGAGCGCAACGGGGTGAGCAACCTGTTCATGTTGTTCGCTCCGCTGGAAGGGTGGCGCCGGGTGGAAGTGACGGACCGGCGCACCAAAGCCGATTGGGCCCGGGTGGTCAAGCAACTGGTGGACGAGGACTACCCGCACAAGGACCGTATTGTGCTGGTGATGGACAACTTGAACACCCACCACCCGTCCTCGCTGTACGAGGAATTTGAACCTGCCGAAGCACGGCGCATCGCCGAACGGTTGGAGGTCCACTACACTCCCAAGCATGGCAGTTGGCTGGATATGGCCGAGATTGAAATCGGGGTGATGGCCCGGCAATGCCTGGACCGCCGTATTCCCGATCAAAGGGCTCTGCGGCGGGAGGTGGGAGCGTGGCAGCAACAGCGCAACCGGGACGGCATACGAGTGGACTGGCGCTTCACCACCGCGGATGCGCGCATCAAACTAAAATCCCTTTACCCATCAATACAACACTGACGGACTACTAGGTCGTAGGGACGCAGGTGGGAAGTGAATGTAGCCAACAGTCCGGGCTGCCGGGCCAATTCTCGGGCTGGCTTTGACCCCTGGCGAACCAACCCCGGAGTATGGGCCAGGAAATAACTCGCCCCCTTGACTACCGGGTGCCGCATTTCGTTTCCCAACATTCAGCCATGTTACCCTCGCCCTTTCCGCCTTGTCCAGGATGAGCTATGCAGATCGAGGGTCACCCGGAGCGGGGCGAAGGGCCTAAAGTGCTGGATGTCCTAGCCCTTTCCCTGCCGAAAGGTCACGATTGCTTGGTCGCGGGTTACCCAGAATGCACGCAACGTCGTGCTGCCACGAAGACCGGGATAGTCTCCACCTGGAGAATCGAAGGACTCTGCGATTGCCCGCCGGGTTGGGCTGGAGGGCCACTGGAGTATTATGATGTCGGCTAGAATTAAACGCTTGGTGTGAAATAGGCAATGTTACCAGCCAAGCAAGTCAACGAAAGCCAGCGCGGGGCGGCCCACTTGCCGATTCAACCAGATACAGAAATTATGCAAGGCGACCTTAGCCGCCAATCTGGTTTGAAAGCCGTCCAGTTGGTGCGGGCGCTCCCGGTCCAGCGCGAAGGTATGGTGGAGTTTGTCGAAGACGGTCTCCACGATCTGGCGTATTGCAGCCAGCCAACGGCGCAACGCTTTGGGCCAGGGATTCCTGCTGTTGCGCTGGGGCGGACAGATTACCCAGGCTCCGTAGCGGTCTCGCCACCGTTGGCCCGCCGCCTGGCCGGCAAAGCCTTTGTCCGCTACATGCCAGCCCCGGGCCGGCTCCCCCAAAGTGGGCAGTCTGGGATGGGGAGTATGTCGGAAGGCGAAGGAATCTTCGGCCAAGGTCTGGTCTTTGACGCTGGCTGGGGCAAAGCTGAAGCCGGTGATGACGCCATCGGGATTGACCGAAAGCAGCAGGTGGAAGCCTTCATACCAGCCCAGGCGGTTGCTCCAGCCAATGTCAGCCTGGCCAGCCAGCCACCCAGCGCCGCGGCGTTTGGCCGACCTGGTGGGAACACCGGAACTGTCCAGAGCCTGCCCCGTACCTGATACGGGGGCTTCGTAGCTGCAGCGCTGCCCGCGCAACAACTCCACCAAATGGCGGGAACAAGCCACCAGGGTCGCGTAGTGACGCCGCGCCAGCCGGTTGAACTGACTTCGGCGGGGCAGGGTGGGGAAAGCCGGGCCTAGTCGTTTGGCGGCATAGCGGTAGAAGTCCCCTTCACTCCGGAAGCGCCCCCACTGGCTGAAGATGACCAGGGTAATCACTTCGCTTACGCTGAGCGAAGCCTTGGGGCCGGGGGTAGGCTCGGGAAGGGATTGATACTTGCAGAAATCATCTACGGTGACATAGAGTATCGTCAGGAAGGTGTCCACATCTCCCATAGCTTAGCCTCTTTCTTGATAGGTTAGAAGCTAACTATCGGCTATGGCCACCTTCCTTATCAATTGTTAGTTTACAATTCACACCAAGCGTTTAAGTGTGTGCTGGACGAGTCTTGGATTACATCCAGCCCCCAACCTCTAGGTGGGAAGTACCATGAGGGTCGTTCGTTCACAAGATATTCTCCTGGGAATGCACATCGGTACCGTTCCGTTGCGCGGCTGCATTCTTATGCACCCGTTTAATCTGAGTCAAGTAGTTTCCCGGACGTATCGAGCCGAATAAGCTCTTCACGGCCAAGGACATAGTATTACAACGACGAGTTTAAGGAGGGACGCCTGATGCTTCCCGGCGACGGGCGGCGCGGCGTTTCTCGTGGGAGCGTTTCGCCCGCTCGTTGCGCTGTTGGGCATCTTCCAGCCATTGCAGCAACTCATCCGGTCCGAACCGTTCCCGCGGCAGCATCTCCCGCACCACCCGGTACACCTGCGGGCGCGTGATCCGGGGCATCTTTTCCCCCCAGTCCTGCGGCAGGCCCAACAGAAACGCCCCGCCCAGCAGGCACATGGCCACGTGGTGATGCCATCCGGCCCATGTCCGGGTCTCGTACTCGTCCAGCCCGATGTCGCTCTTTTCGGTCTCGAATTCGGTTTCAGTACGCCACCTAGACCCCCCCACGTGGGCCAGGGTTTCCAGGGGAGTGTCCCCGGGCGCATTGGACAGGTAGTAGCGGGGCTCGCTGCCGTCCAGGTTCTGGCGGTAGCTTGCCCAAACCACTCCACCAGGCTTCCGGTTCCGGGTTTCCCGGACCCTCTGGGCGCCGAACCGGTAGGTCCGCGGCCCCTGGGACCCCTCCGCCACCGTAATCTCCCGCCACGACTCCTCCGGCAGCGCCAAGCTGCGCTCCGCCATGGTCAGGCGCTGTCCGCTGCGCAGTTTGGGCGGGCGGGGACGCCCGAATCCCTGATAGGCCGGCTCGCTCCAGTCAGGCTCCAGCGGCCAGACCGTCATGTCCGGCCGGATGTCCAGAACGTATAGCATTCCTGTTACAGCCAAGCCGTCTCGGAACGCCGGGGACATCCCGAAGGCGGAATCCCCAGCGACCCACCCAGCGCTGCGGCAACCCCGAGCCCGGGCCTGCTCCAGCATATCTAATGCCAGGTCCGTCTTCGACCGGTACCGCCGCCGCTCCTCCGGCACGCCCGCCGCCGCACAGCGGCCCGCGTCCGAAGTCCATGCCTCGGGCAGATACCAGCGCTGGTCCGCCAGGGCCCGCCCCCGCGGCCCCACGTGGGCCAGGAATACTCCGGCCTGGCAATTGGCTATCTTGCCCAACGCCCCGCAGTATTGCCGGGCCACCCCTACCGATTTGACGCCCTGCTTGGGGAAGTCGCTGCCGTCGAACACCCACACCGCCAGCGGGTGTTCCAGCCTGGGACCCAAGTACTCCTGCAGGCGGGCGATGACCGCGGCATCGTCCCAGCGAGCCTCGGTGAGAAAGCGCTGCATCGCCCGGGCCGAGACCGGAACCATCTCGGACAGATTCTCGGCGTTGCGCCGCTCCTGGGCCTGGACCAGCAGGCCCGGCAGATAATGCCTGCTGTGTTCCCGCCACTGCTTGCGGCCAAAGGCACCAGCGAAGAAGGCATGGAACTCCAGAAAGGCCTCGTAAACCCGCTCGAAAGCTGCCCTCTCCATCGTCCCCACCTCCCCAAAGCCCCCGCCGTCTCCCGAATTATCCTACCAAAAACCCGTCGTTGTAATACTAGTACTCGGTCAATCTTGGTTTTGAGGGTGGCAGCGGTGATTGACTGGTAGTGCTAATCTTTGGGTAATTGGTGTTGCTGTGAGGTGGTGGTGTGGTCAGGGAGAAATTTGCGGTCCGGCTGACGCCGGAGGAGCGCAACCAACTGGAGCATATGGTCCGGGCGGGGAAGAGTTCAGCTAGGGTTACGACCCGGGCCCGCATCCTGCTCAAGACCGACGAGGGCTGGCCAGCGCCCAAGGTGGCCCAAGCTCTGGATGTGGCCGAGGGCACGGTGTTCCGCATCAAGCGGCGCTTCGCCGAGGACGGGTTGGACGGGGCGCTCAGGGACCGGACCCAGCCCCACCGGTACCGCAAGCTGGACGACCGGGGCGAAGCCCATCTCATCGCCCTGGCCTGCAGCCCGGCCCCCGAGGGCCACGACCACTGGAATCTGCCCCTGCTGGCGGACCGGATGGTGGAGTTGGGAGTGGTCGAGTCCCTGTCCCACGAGACGGTGCGCCTGCACCTGAAAAAAACGCCCTCAAACCGTGGCAGAAGAAGCAGTGGTGCATTCCCAAGGTGAGCGCCGACTTCGTGGCCAACATGGAGGATGTCCTGGATTTGTACGCCGAACCCTTTGACCCCCAAAGGCCGGTGGTCTGCTTCGACGAGACATCCACCCAGTTGCTGGCCGACGCCCGGCCGCCCCTTCCGGTGGAGCCGGGACAACCCAGGAGGGAGAATTACGAGTACCGGCGGGAGGGCACCCGCAACCTGTTCCTGGCCTGCGAGCCCCTGGCAGGCTGGCGGCACGTGGCGGTTACCCAGCGGCGCACCACCGAGGACTTCGCCCATCAGATGCGCTGGCTGGTGGATGAAGCGTACCCCCGGATACCCGTAATCCGGGTGGTTCTGGACAATTTGAACACCCATCGCCAGGCGTCGCTGTACCAGACCTTTCCGGCGGGAGAGGCGTGGCGCATCGCCAGGAGACTGGAGTTTCACTACACCCCCAAGCATGGCAGTTGGCTGAATATGGCGGAGATCGAGTTCAGCATCTTCTCCCGCAGTTGCCTGAGGCAGCGTCTCCCGGACGAGGAATCCCTCTGCCGGGAGGTCCACGCCTTGGAACTGGAGCGAAACGAAGCTCAAGCCCGCATCAACTGGCACTTCAGCATCCAGGATGCCAGAACCAAACTCCACCGCCTCTATCCCCTCAATTCCTGACTTGACCGACTACTAGTAGTCTGAAATCCTAGAAACGATGAGTAGCTGAGATTGGCGTGACTCCCCAGGTCTTTCATTCAATAGTTCCTTCTCCCTATGGGAGAGGGTTAGAGCCTGCCCCTGCGAAGGCAAGGGGTGAGGGCGTTCATCCCATCAATTCAAAGCTGTTGGACTACTAGACCGGCGACCTGAATTTCCTTGATGCGCTGCAATTTCGGGTCGGAGACGTCTTCAGCGCCGCTCGCCAGCAGACCCTTGGCGTGGTCAAAAACCCGGTTCCCCTGACCCTTACCGACGTAGAAGGTTTCACCGTTGCGAGGGTCAATCAGTCGATACACGTACCATTTCAACTGATCGGCAACGCCACTGGGAAAGCTGTCTCTCGCCACTTGTTTTAACCTCCGCCCTAACCCTGCCGCAATTCGGTAGAGGATATATCCCGCCGGAACTCACCTTCCGGTATCTCCGAAAACATTGGAGCGAACCCGGACGGAATATCCATATTCAAGGTTGTTCTCCATCAACCGCGAGTTGCAATCCATACGACATGGTGTGCGCCTCCTTTGCGGTTGCTTCCACCACGCGCCCGCACCTTGACTTCATCCACCTCGAAACCGGCACGGCGCAACCGTTTGACGAATGCCGGTTGAGGACCGGCAGACCACATCGCCAATATGCCGCCGGGCCGTAACGCAGCGTAGGTGGTAGTCAGCCCCGGCAGGCTATAAAGCCAATTGTTGCCCTTTCGGACTAGCGCCTCCGCGCCATTGTCAATATCAATCATGATGGCATCGTAGTCACCTCTGGCGGTCTTTATCAACTGGACAACGTCGCCTACATGGAGTCCAACTCGTCCGTCGTCAAGAGGACGGCCGGCAAGATCGGCAAGCACTCCCCGGTTCCACTCAACCACGGCTGGTACCAGCTCTGCGACTACCACCTGGGCATCCTCGCCAAGGATGTCCAGCGCCGTTCTCACTGAGTATCCCATGCCCAGACCGCCAATCAGAACGCGGGGCCGCGGATGTTTTGCGAGGTTTTGACAGCCTAGTTTGGCCATAGCTTCTTCTGACCCGTAAATACGGCTGTTCATGAGTTCCCAATTATCCGCTGTGATCGAGAACTCAGTGTCACGTTGGCGCAAAACGATCTCTGCCCCTCCGCCAGGAGTTTGTGCCCGGCCCAGCAACTGCCAGGGATTCATTGACGCCTCCCGTAATCTATATTTCCGCTACCTGGCTAAGCATATCAATCCATCGCCCTCGACCCAACACCGTCGGCGCTTATGCCGGGCCCTTTCTGCAATCTCGGATGGGGCAATCCCCCACCTTTGCACGCTAGGGGGAAGAGGGCCTTCTTCAATCTCGGATGGGGCAATCCCTGACCAGCGCTCTTCGGCGATTTGGAAGGTAGGTTACGGTTCTGATTGAGCTGATGTTGATACTGCGGGAACAAAGTCCAGTCAATCTCCGTTGTGTGACAGATGCTAATAATCCTGGTAAGGAGGTCAGCGCAGGTGGAGTCCGGATCACCATTTTCGTTATAGCCGGTTTGAACGAGAAAAGCCACAGGATGCCTGGACTATTTTTAGGTGTAGCAGTTAAGACCAAATCTGATAGACGAGAATTAGCTTATAGCGGTGAGCTGTGGGATCGTGTTGTCTGAGTGGTCACCTCTTCGGCTCAGGTCTTTCTCCAGGGTTAGCTGTTTGCCTGCCTGGAAGGTTTCCCAGGGGTCTTCCCGTAACAGTACCGGCCCGAATGGGGCCGCTCCCGGTTGTAGCTCTCCAACCAAGCGTCCAGGTCGGTCTGCAAATCCTCCAAGCTCCGGTAAAGCTTCTTCCTGAAGAGCAGGCTGTAGCACTCGTCCTGCAGGGTCTTGTGGAACCGCTCGCAGATGCCGTTGGTCTGGGGATGGTTGGCTTTGGTCCCCCGGTCGGTCAGGCTGCGGTGCAGCTTGATACCCTGATCGTCAAACCAGGGGACCACCCGGTCGTTGAGCAGGTCCGCCGCGGTGAAGGCGCTTTTGTAGGTGTAGAGTTTGGCGGTGGCCACCCGGCTGTAGGTCCGTGTTGTCCGTCCGGGAAGGTCTGCTGGTATATCCGGCCCACTCCCTTGATGGTGCCCCCACTCAAGGACTAAGGGTAGGTGTCCTGGGCCCCAGGTAACCGGGGTGCTCGGTCTCGATCTCCCCGTGGGCCTCCTTCTCCTGCTTGGCCTTCTCCAAGGCCGCCAACCGGCTCTCGGTGAGGATGATGCCCTCTTGGGCCACCTTCGCTTCCAGGGCCTTCAGCCGCTTCTTGAAGGTCTCCAGGTCGTGGCGGAGCCACGCCGAGCGGACTCCCCCGGGGAAATGGTGGTCCCTTCCCGGCGCGGCTCATTGGCTGCTCTGAGTTGCCCGTAGGCCGGGTATTCGACGGCTATCCTGAGTACCCGCCCGCTCCACCGCCTCCGGAACCCGGTTCTTCAGGAGTGGCCTCTTACGGGACATATCGTAAAGGGCTGCCTCGCCGCCGTTCTGGTAGAGCTCCTGGTAGCGGTAGAAGGTGTCCCGGCTGTAGCCCATGATCTGGCAGGCTTGGGACACGTTGCCCGACTGCTTCGCTAGTTCCAGTAGTCCCAGCTTGGGTTTCAGTATCTTTTCTTGTTGTGTGGTCGTCTGACACTTCCTCCCCATCCCTGGGGACATTTAATCACAATGGTCTAAAAATGTCAGATTTAGTCCTGGTTACTACATCTTAGCCTATGGGCCGTTTGTGGCGCGTGGTAGTGATTGTGGGCCGCACAATGACTGACTTGCCCCATCAGATGCGTCCTCTAGTGGATAAAGTCTGTTCGGAGGCCTGAGCGGCCTTAGATATTCTGAACACCCATCGACCGGCTTCGCTGTCCGCCAGTTTCCGGTCCGACGAGGCTGGGCAGTATGATGAATATCCCGAAGGCTCCGAGTAGAGTTATTTTAGACTATTGAGATCTCGATCAAGCTGGCTATTACCCGAGAGCCCCGGCGCTGGAATCAGCGCCGGGGCTCTGTCGTCCAGTGAATGGCTTGTCCGCTATCGGGGGAGGGAAACACTTTGAAGGCAGTTCCGTAATTCTGGGTAAATCCAGTCAGCAAAGAATGAATTACCAGTTGGGAGGTCGGCCTATGAACATTCCCAGGTCAGGCCTCTCCGCCGGAAGATGAGCGTTTCTCCACCATCAGCTTGGGCTACGACCATACCTGCGCCTTGCGTCAGAACGGGTCCCCCGTGTGCTGGGGGGAAGGGTACGACACCCCAACATCCGCGCCCTAATCGCCCCCTCTCGTTCATGCGCGTCGGTAGTTGGCCCCGCACCGGTTGGGTGCTTTAGAACACCCACGCCCACCGGCTAGTCCGATATGACCGCCCCTCATCATGCCGGTTCACCATTGCCCCGAGGCGGGGAAAGTCCAGGTTCTCTCAGTGTGGTACTGACCGGAATCTTGTGTACGAGGGGCAGTCGTGACCAGCCCCACTCAATAACTGCCCGTGCTCTGGCAGCGAATTTCCAGAGCACGGGAACAAATCGTCGGTGATTGTCGTCATATCCTGTGAGGTCTCCAAATAGACCGGCCCCAGTGAAGGGGACGATTGAGCGACAGACTAGCTGCAACGATGTTAGTCATCGCCAGTCGCTCCTTTATCGCTAACAGATTGTTACCCTCGGGAGCTGAGATAGCAACCGATCAACGAAATTCTGTTTCTTCTCAGCACCGGCCCAATCGGAGGGCATGGTATTATTTGGACGATCCTACAAAATACATTGCAACGGTAGACTTGGTTGCCCCCAGGTCGGTGGACTTGGTCGTTAAATTATGGCGACGGTGCACTGACCTATGGCTAGCCGGTTCACTGGAGCCGGTGTTCGGCACAGTTGGGTTGAAGACCAACGCATTTCGGCGCATGAAGTGGAGGGGCCGTGGTCCGAGCTCCTATTGGGGCGATAGTGTGTAGCGGCGTCAGTACGAAGCGTTTGACGCGACGGGCACTGTCTGTAGTGTTCCTGTTTGTGGTCCTGGTAGGAACGCTCCTCTTCACCAGCCCCTCAACGGCCCTCGCTCAAGAACCCTCGCCCATCAGTATCAAGGCGGAAGTCGGTTTTAGCGGTAAAGCGCGGGTGGGACACTGGATTCCCGTAGCCGTACAGCTAGAGAACCAGGGCCGCGACTTCGCCGGAGAGGTCCACGTATTCTGGACGCGCGCTCAGTCGGTCCGGTACGTTGCCGACATAGTTCTCCCCAAGAACAGCCGAAAACGTCTAACCATGTATGTGCACTCTCTGGGAGGTAGCACCAGGCTAGAGGTTGAGTTAGCCTCCGATGGAATGGTGGTGGCCAGCCTGGAGCCGCGGGTCAGCCTCGTCGACGAGGCCGACCTTTTCGTGGGGGTCGTGGGGCAGCGAGCCGGGCCCTGGAACCTGCTCGCCACCCTGGACATGCCCGGCCAGTTGCGAGAAGTCGTGGTAGCGCCCATCTCCCCCGATAGACTCCCCCGCCATCCCGAGGTGCTTGACGCCTTTGACCTTATTGTGCTGGGCGGCGTCCAGGTCCAGTCGCTATCTCCCGGGGTGCTGGAGGCCGTGGAAGGTTGGGTGGCTGGCGGAGGCGCCCTTGTCCTGCCAGGGGGGCCTAACTCAGGAGTTAACCTGAAGGGTCTGCCTGATCAACTCATGCCGGTTATCCCTGGCGATGCCACGGAGCTGGCGAACAGTTCGGCCCTGGAGAAGGTGGGCCAAGAACCTTTACCCGCGACGTTCCCCCTCAGGGTGACTGTTTCGCAGCCCGTATCCGGGCGGGTCCTGGTCCAGGAAGGTGAAGTGCCTCTGGCCGTGCTGAGCCGCTACGGACAGGGCAGCGTTCTATTCTTGGCCTTCGACCCGGCGGCCCAGCCTCTGGTCGGTTGGGCCGGAATGACGCAGGTGTGGATGGAACTATTGTACCAGGCGCTGCCACCTTCCGCCCTTCTCTCCGACCAAGGGTCTCGTCGTGACCCCTGGAGATCGTTACCCGGTTGGGCTAATCAGTCGCACAACGCCATATCCAACCTGCCCGCCCTGGAATTCCCGTCCATCAACGTGCTATTAGGACTAATCGGCGGGTACATTCTACTAGTGGGGCCCGTGAACTACGTGGCGCTGCGCCGGCTAAGGCGACCGGGGCTAACGTGGGTAATCATCCCCACGCTGGCGCTCCTGTTCTCCGGCGTCGCCTACTTCCTGGCCGTGGAAGCCAAAGGCAGCGCCGTCCAGGGCAGCGCCGTCAGCATCATCCAAGGGGCACACGATACGGACTGGGCACGGGTCCGTAGTATGGTGGGAGTCGTGGCGCCCCGCCGAGCAGACTACCTGGTAGAGGTGCCTGGCAGCGCCCTGGTCGCATCCTGGGACGGTCGCCGGGAGCTGTCGGGGTCGAGCTATGGGAGTTCTGGAGACCCAGCGATCGAGATTCGCAACGGAGAAGAGAAAAGCGAGCTTGAGCTGGAGAATATGGGAATGTGGACCATGCGTAGCCTTTGGACGGGCGGCGTCCAGAGGGTTGGAGAAGTGCTATCGCATGACCTGTACATAGAGGGAGACCGTCTGCGGGGCACGGTGACAAACCGGAGCTCCATACCGTGGAAGCAGGTGCGGTTGGTCACCAGAGGTTCGGTGGAAGATTTGGGCGCCCTGGGACCAGGCGATACCGCCAATGTGGACATCTCACTGGCAGCCTCAGCCGTTGGCCAGCCAAACTGGCGGCAGCAACTGCATTACTCTGCTGGCTCTCCATCCGGCAACCCCAGGGAGCAGAGACTGCACCGGCAACTCCGTGATGTGGGCACGGCGGCCCTGGAGTCCTATTACAACGGTCCACCGAGGGGTATGTCCATCCCCGTTGTGGCTTGGACTGACGAAACTCCAATGGGAGTCACGGTGAACGAGGAGAAGCCTTCCGGTAGGTCCCTCACCCTTGTCGTGAAGCCGATCACACCAACGGTACGGGGGAATTTCTCCATACCCCGCGACCTGGTCATAGGCCGGGTGGTGAATTTCGACGGCCAGACAGCCGAGGCGGAGCCCGGGCAGACCATCCTGGTTGCGGGGAGTGCTATTACTTTCCAGTTTGAAGTGCCCACGAACATCCGGGAAATCAGGCACATGGCCCTCCACGTGCCGTCCATTGGCAGCCCACAGTCTGCAAAAGACGTGGAAGCGCTGGCCTACCACTGGGAGAAGGACACCTGGGACCCCCTGGACATGGGGTCTACTTCCCCAATGCGCGGACTGTCCGATTACCGGCGCTCGTATCCGCAGGCGACGCCAGGCTCGGCCATCCTCAATTTGACTCCCTACCGGACCACCTTCAACGAGCATTGGGCTGGAGAATTGGGCAACTCTACTAGCCATACCGACTACGTCTCTGCCAGCGGGCTGGTACGCATCAAAATGAGCGTTAGAAATGCTGAGGTCGGGGCGCCGTCCTTGTCATTGCAGGGGTTGGCCCTTGATTAGCGAAAGCGCCATCACTGTCGAGGGACTGGAGAAGCGGTACGGGCGGTTGACGGCCCTGGAGGAGGTGAGCTTCTCCGTCCCCAGGGGCAGTATCTACGGCTTTCTTGGTCCCAACGGAGCAGGAAAGACGACCACCATGCGCATCCTGGCGACCCTGCTCCTGCCTACGCAGGGTCACGCGTGGGTTGCGGGGGAAGACGTCACCCGCCATCCCGCCAGGGCCCGAAGGCATATAGGATATATGCCTGATTTCTTCGGAGTGTATGACGACCTGACGGTGCGCGAGTACTTGGAGTTTTACGCCCAGGCCCACGGAGTACCCAGGTCCAGGTGGCGGAAGAGTATAGACGACCTGCTGGAGCTGGTGGACCTGGGAGACAAACGGGACGAGTTCGTCGAGACTCTGTCTCGGGGGATGAAGCAGCGTTTGGGGCTGGCTCGCTGTTTGGTCCACGACCCCGAGGTGCTGCTCCTGGACGAGCCTGCCTCGGGCCTGGACCCCCGCGCCCGGGTGGAGATGCGGGAAGTGCTGAAGGAGATAGCCCGCATGGGAAAGGCGGTGCTCATCAGTTCCCACATCCTGCCGGAGCTTGAGGACCTTTCCACCGAGGTGGGCATTATCCATCGAGGCCGCATGGTAGCCTCCGGTCCCCTGGACAGCATTCTCACCCAGGTGGGAGGTAGCCGGGTACTGGAGGCGAGAACTCTGGACAAAGCGGAGCAGGCCGGGTCTATCCTGGAGGCCATGCCAGGGGTCCGCGACGTGCATGTCTTGTCTGAGGAGGGCCTTGTGCGGGCCGCCTGTTCGGCTGACTCCACCGGACAGGCGGCTATCCTGAAAACGCTGGTGGAGGCGGGAGTCCCGGTAGTCAGCTTCAACGCTGTCCAGGACTTGGAGGAGTTGTTCATGGCCTTGACCGACGACGAAGACGATTCATGATTCAGACAATGCTCCTCAACCTGGCCGTGCTTACCAGGGAGTTGCGGACCCGAATGCGAGGGCGGCGCGCCGTCGCCGTTATCACCGTATACCTGCTGCTGCTTTCCAGTATCGGCGGCCTAATGCTTTACATTCAACTGGAACAGTTGCGGTCGGGATTTTACCCGGGGATGGCGTCCACCGTGGGCTACCAAATCTTCGCCGCCCTGTCGTTGTTCCAACTGTTGCTGGTGATTTTCATTGTCCCGGGCCTGACGGGGGCGGCCATCGCTGGAGAGCGAGACAGGCAGACCCTGGACCTGCTATTGAGCACCCAGGTGTCCGCCCTGTGGATCGTCCTGGGAAAGATATTGGCGTCCCTCTCCTACGTCTTCTTGCTGATGGTGGCGTCGCTGCCCCTGTTCAGCCTGGTCTTCCTGTTCGGTGGAGTTTCGCCAAGCCAGGTAGCGCTGGCCTTCGTTATATCCCTGGTCTCGGCCCTTACCCTGGGCGCCATCGGGGTATTCCTCTCCGTCCTAATACGGCGTGGCCCCACGGCCACGGTGTTGACCTACACCGTGACCTTCTTGCTGCTCATCGGGACCCCGCTGCTGAGCGTCTTCATTGGCATGGCCTCAGACTTCTCGACGGGTGTGCCCGTCGAGGTCATTCTTCCTCTGGTGGTCAACCCCCTGGCGGCGTTGGCGTCGGTGACGCTGCCCTTCGGGGTGCCGACGGATGTGCCCCTGCTGGGGACGTCTTCCTCCGGCGCCAGCGGCGGGCTGGTGCTGTGGCATATCAACCTGATGGTGGACGCCGTACTATTTGTTGTGTTTCTGGCCCTGGCTGCAACGATGCTGCGACCGGGAGTTCTCCAGTCCTGGCGGCTCCGCCGGTCCCGGCTCGCCGAGGATAAGCAATGAAGCTTCCAGAATACGAGGCCGCCGACCTAGGGGGAGTTATCAGGCCGTGGCGCAAGCGGCTCGGGCTAAAGACCACGCTGAAATGGGCCACCTGGGGACTCGGCGCAGGTTTGGGGACTGCCTTCTCCCTGATTGTCGTGGCCCACTTTGTACCCTGGCCGGATGTGTTCATCTGGGCCACCGTCGCAACTGTGGCTGGGACGATGGCCGGGTTGGCGTCGGGTTTCCTCCGCACGCCGTCCCTTGAGGCGGCGGCAAGACGAGCAGACCGCCTTCTGGACCTCTCCGACCGGCTGGGTACGGCGTGGGAATTCCGCAATTCCAACTCGCCTTTTGCTACACTCCAACGTCAGAACGCCCTCCACTTGGTCAGGGGCCGGGAGCCCGCTGAGGCTATACGCATCTGGCCTGGACGCAGCCACTTTCTGCCTATCCTAGTCGGCCTCGTCCTGGTCGGAATACTTATGGCCGTTCCCAACCCCATGGACCGCGTCATCGAGCAGCGAGAAAAGTTGCAGCAGCAACTGGCCCAGGCCAGGGAGGATATTCAGGAGACCCAGGAAGAGGCGACGGGACCCGACTCGCTCCTGAGTGCTGAAGAGAGGGCCGCCGTGGAGGAGGCGCTGGAAAAATTGGAGGAAGCTCTCAACGAGGCCGAAACGACGCCCGAGGCTCTGGCTGCGCTCTCCGAGGCGGAACAGAAAATCAACTTGTTGCAGGAGCCGAAAATCGCCCAAGACAAACAGCTTCAGGACGTCGGAGCAACCCTGGCCGGGTCACCTACAACCCGGGCGCTGGGGCAGGCGCTCCACTCGAAAGACGAAGCGGCTCTGCGCGACGCCATAGAAGCTTTGGCAGAACAGATAGATTCTATGAGCGAGGGCGAGCTTCAAGACTGGGCGGCTGCCCTGCAGCGGGCGGCCAATGTCACCACCGGCAATGATGCCCTGACCGGCTCTCTCCGGCAGGCATCACGGGCCATCGCCTCCGGTGACCCGGAAACAGCCGGAGAATCCCTGGGAGACCTGGCAAACAGGCTGGCGGCGCTTCAGGAGGGCGTGGCAGGCTTGGAGACCCTTGAGCGGACGCAGGCCGGCCTACGAGTGGCTCGCTCGTCCATCAGCGGCGTGGCCCTAGTTGAAGCTGGGAGAAACACACCCACCGGGGGAGAACAACAAGATGGCGGGGGCTCCGCATCGGGACCCGGTCAGGGTGGTAACGGCGGCAATGGTGAGGGCACGGGAGAAGGTGGACAAGGCGCTGGGAGCGGCAGCGGTCTTGGCCCCGGTGGTGGCGCGGGCGGAAGCGGCGCGGGCAACCAACCGGGGGCCCGCCAGGGAGACGAGACCGGCAGACTTCTCACCGAAGGGGAGACTGTTTTCATACCGGGCGATGGCCCGGGAGTTCCCACGGAGGTGCGGGCGGGCTCAAGCCAAGGAGTCGTCCCTGGGAGCCTCCACCCGTATAACGAAGTCCTGGGAGAGTACTCAGAGCAGGCCCGTGAACACATGGAGCGCAGCCCTGTGCCCCAAGGCTACAAGGACCTGGTGCGCCGCTACTTCGCGGAGCTGGAGCGGTAGACCAGAACCGCTATGGTAATCGGTAAAGGAACACTCCTTGCCGGCGAAGTCCCGATAGCGCTGGCAGGATATAGTGATGGCGGCGTTGGGTAGAGTGGAGCATCACTCTGAACATTGGACCAGTCCTGGAAGTCACATACGTAGGAGCGTCCGCATGGACCAACCTGATGGCAAAACGGCGGTCGGTGAACAAGAAGTTGGCGAATTCATCGAGACCGCGCAGCGTTTGGAACAAGAGATTGGCCGTGTCATTGTGGGCCAGCGGAAGGTTGTGCGCGATGTCGTCATCGCCCTTTTATCGGGCGGCCACGTCTTGCTTGAGGGCGTGCCCGGCCTGGGCAAGACTCTCCTGGTCCGCACCCTCGGGGAGGCGCTGGATCTCTCTTTCTCCCGCATTCAGTTCACCCCTGACCTGATGCCCGCGGACATCGTTGGCACCAACGTCCTCACCGAAGACGACCAGGGACGGCGTTCCCTTCAATTCCAGCGGGGCCCCATTCTTGCCAACCTGGTGCTGGCCGACGAAATCAACCGGGCTACGCCCAAGACCCAATCGGCCTTGCTGGAGGCTATGCAGGAACGCACGGTGAGCGTGGGAGACACTACCCGCGATTTGCCCTCACCTTTCTTCGTAATGGCGACCCAAAACCCGATAGAGATGGAGGGAACGTACACCCCCCTGAAGCGCAGCTTGACAGGTTCTTCTTCAAAGTGCTGGTGCCCTTTCCCGACCGTGAGGACCTGAGCGAGATCTTGCGGCGCACCATTCGCTACGAACCGGAGCACGCCAGTCCCGTGGCCGACGGTCCCGCACTGAATGACATGATTCAATTGGCGAGAGAAGTGCCCATAGCCGCGTATGTTCAGGACTACGCTCTGGCCCTGGTCCTGGCCACCCATCCCGAGAGGGAAGAGGCGCCGGCTCCGGTGAGGCAATACGTCCGTTACGGGGCCAGTCCAAGGGGGCTGCAGGCGCTGGTCATAGGAGGCCAGGTGCGGGCCCTATTGGAGGGACGGTACAACCTATCGGTAGATGACCTCAAAGCAGTGTCCTATCCCGCTTTGCGCCACCGGCTGATTTTGAACTTCGAGGCTCAGGCGGAGGGCGTAGCAGCGGACCGGATTATCGAGCAGATGTTGGAGGCAGTGCAGCCAGAAGAGGCCTGAAGCCTGACGAACGTGAGACTTAAAGGGGACTAAGGTAGGGGCGCATCCGCGATAGCTCATCCCCTCGATGAGGCGGCAAAGGCGGCCACCCGCAAAATTGGGTCAGCTATGGTACGAAGGACGAGTTTGTTCACTCCGGATTTCTTGCACAAGCTGGAGGCCCTGGGGCTGGCCACACGGCAAAGTCTCGCTGGGCCCAGCATTGGTTCTCGGCGCTCGCCAAGGCTTGGCACGTCAGTGGAGTTCTCAGACTTCCGCAACTATGCGCCGGGAGACGACTACCGCCGCATTGACTGGAACGCCTACGCCCGCCTGGGGCGGTTGTTCCTGCGTCTCTACCGTGCTGAGGAGAACCTGACCGTCTCGCTGCTACTGGACGCATCCCGCTCCATGGCCTGGGGCGAACCTTCCAAATTTGACCTTGCCCGCCGGGTGGCTGGCGCCATGGCCTACCTGGCCCTGGTGAAGGACGACCGGATAGGAGTAGTTGCTCTGGGCGACGACCACCTGTCCAATCTACCGGCCGTAGGCGGGAGGGCCCAGGTCTGGAGGGTATGGGACTTCCTGGAACAGCTTCAAACCCTGGGCACAACCGACCTTGGAGGGGCGCTCTCTTCCATTGCTTCGCGCTACAACCAGCGCCCTGGCCTCTCCGTCCTGGTAACCGACCTGCTGACCGACAGCGACTGGCGAGCCGGGCTGCGAGCATTGCTGGCTTCACGGCAGGAGGTAATCGTACTCCAAATCTTGGCGCCTGAAGAAATAAACCCGGAGATAACGGGTCACTGGCAAATGGTTGACGATGAAGACGGTGCGTCGCTGGAGGTCACGCTGACGCCCAGGACTCTCCAGGAGTACCGGGACCGCCTCAGCGCCTACACGCGGGAGGTGGCTTCCTTCTGCCACGCTCACGGTGTCACCTTCGTACAGCTACGCAGTGATCTTCTTATTGAGGACGCCGTTTTGCGCCTGCTGCGCCGGGCGCAGGTCGTGGTCTAGGATTTAACGTTGGGCTTCCTGGCTCCCTCAGCACTGTTCTTCGGCCTGCTGGCCATACCCATAGTCGCCCTCTACCTGTTGCGGCTAAGAGGGCGGGAGCGGCGTGTCTCCAGTATCTTCCTCTGGCGGCACGTAGTCCAAGACAGAGAGGCCAACACCCTATGGCAGCGGCTTCGGCCCAATTTGTTGCTCTTACTCCAGCTTCTGGCCCTGGCCGCTCTGGTTTTGGCGCTGGCCGGGCCGTACTTCCTGCGCGCTAGCAGCATCGAGGGGGACCTAATTCTAGTGCTGGACGCCTCTGCCAGTATGGGGGCCTCCGACGTTTCTCCCTCTCGCTTCGGGAAAGCTCAGGAGGAGGCGCTTAGACTACTAGACCAGCTTCCTCGGTCTAACCTAACCACGGTGATACGGATGGGCGATGTGCCGGAGGTGCTGGTGGCGCAGAGCCAGGACCGAGGAAGAGTGCGCCGCGCCATTGCGGAGGCCCGGCCAGGGGCTGGCGGCGCCAACCTGGCCTCCGCCCTTTCACTGGCGGCATCGGTCGTCCGGGGAGAGCGACCGGCACAGGTGGTCGTGTTCAGCGACGGAAACGTCACCGGCCTTCAGCCACTGGGCCCGCTGCCCTTCGGCCTTCGCTACGAGCTTGTCGGGCATTCGCATGGCAACATGGCTATTGCCGCCTTCGACCTTCGGCGCACTGAGACGGGGACGCAGGGGCTGGCGCGCGTCGCCAACTACGGCCAGGAGACGTTAGCAACTTCTCTGCACCTATACGCCGCCGGCTCACTCTACGACGTCAGAGAGTTGGAGGTGGACGGAGCCGGCGACCGGACCGTGACTTGGTCCTCACTACCCGAGGCGACGGTGCTGGAAGCGCGCCTGGTCCCCGGAGACGCCTTCGGCTTGGACGACCGAGCGTGGGCCACCGGCAGCCCCGGCAGTGGGGCGCGAGCTCTCTTGGTCAGCAGGGGTAACCGCTTCCTGGAGAAGTCTTTGTCTCTGCAACCTGGGCTCGAGGTCACCAAGACTACGCCAGAAGCATTTTCTTCGGAAGGAGACTTTGATCTTTGGGTCTTCGACGGTTTTCTCCCCCCTGATCTCCCCAATGGTGCGGTGTTGGTTTTGGACCCGCCGGTGGGCAGCGCCGAATGGGTGTCGGCGGCGGCCGTTCCCGTCCAGAGGACTCGACCCACCGGCGACGAGCTACTCCGCTACGTGGACCTGTCGAGCGTACACGTCCGCGAGGCGGTCCCGCTACGGCCCCCGCCGGAGGCGCGGGTCCTGCTGGACACTGATCAGGGGCCTCTGCTTGCAGCGTGGGAAGAGCCCAACCGCAGGACCGTCGCCTTCGCCTTCGACCTGAATGACTCGGACCTTGCCCTTCAACCGGCCTTCCCCATTTTGACGCACGACCTGACCAGTTGGTTGTTGCCTGGAATAAGCGAGGGCCTGGTTGGCCAGCCCGGCGCCACCATAGAGGTCCCTATACCCCCCGAATCGGACGCCGCCTGGGTGGAGACGCCCAGCGGACAGCGGACACAGGTGGCTCCGCCGTTCCCAGCCCAGCCTTTCACAGTGGTAGAACTGGGTCCATACCGCGTGATTCATGAGACCTCGGAAGGAGAGAAGGTTGGCTATTTCATAGCCAATCTGTTTGACCCAGTAGAGTCCGCCATCGGTCCTTCCGAGTTGCCTCCCTTGGAAACCCGGCCTAGGTCGGAAGCGGGGCCGGACCAGGTCCCTTGGGAGCTAACCACATGGTTGGCCCTGGCTGTCTTGGTCATTCTGGGAGCGGAATGGTACGTGTATAGCCGTGGGTATTAGCTTCGAGCAACCGTTGGCGCTCCTGCTCCTGGCTCCTGCGTTGGTCAGTGTCTTCTACCTATGGCGTCAATCAAGGCGGGGAAAGGAAGGCTGGCGCGGCCTACTCATTCCAGCGCTGAGAGCGCTGCTCGTTACGCTCGTTGTCCTGGCTCTAGCGGTCCCAACGGTCCGTTATACTGTCGACCGGCAGGCCGTGGTATTTGTTGCCGATCTCTCAGACAGCGTTGGTCAGCAGCGCACTCGGGTTGAAGAGTTCGTCAGGCAAGCAATGGAGGCAAGAGGGTCGGACGATAGGGCGGGCATCGTCGCTTTCGGGCGCGACGCCCTGGTCGAATGGCCTGTTACTGATAAAGGCGGATTCCGGGAGTTCCAGTCGGAGGTCCACGCCAACAACACCGACCTCGCCGGCGGGCTCCGCCTGGCCGCCGCCCTGTTGCCTCCGGACGCCCGCCGACGAATCGTGGTCATCTCCGACGGACAAGAAAATCTGGGCGACGCGGTGCAGCAGGCGCGTTTCCTCCGAGCGCAAGGGGTACAGGTGGATGTTGCCCAGTTAGAAGGGCCTTCAGGCCCCGAGGTACTGGTGGCTTCGGTAGTTGCCCCCTCTTCAGCCCATACGGGACAGAGGGTCCCAGTGGAAGTCATGGTCGGCAGCACCGGGAAGGCTAACGCCAATCTGCAAGTGTCGGTGGACGGGGCGGTAGCCGCGGCCAGGCAGGTTGCCCTTGAGCCCGGAGAGACGCGGTTCTCCTTTGACGTGGGCATCGACCGTCCGGGGTTTTATACCATCCGTGTGACCGTGGACAGTGACACCGACACCCGGTTCGAAAACAACCGGGCCGACGCCTTCATCAACGTCTTCGGAACTCCCACGGTTCTGCTGGTGGAAGATAGGAAAGGTGCGGCAAAGAACGTCTCTGAGGCCCTGAACGCCACGGGCCTTCAAGTTGAAGTGATACCAACAGTCCTGTTTCCCGAGTCCCTGGAAGAGTTGGGTAGGTACTCGGGCGTCGTCCTGGTCGATGTGCCCGCCGAGTCCTTGGGCCAGAGCCAGATGGAAGTGATTCGAGGGGCGGTCCGCGATCTGGGGAAGGGCCTCCTCGTGGTGGGAGGCGCTCACAGTTTCACCATGGGCGACTACCGGGACACGCCCCTCGAGGAAGTATTGCCAGTCACCTCCGAAGTCCCGGAACGCGAGGAGAAGGGCAAGGTGGCGCTGGGGCTGGTCATCGACAAGTCCGGCAGTATGTCCGGTCCAGGCTCGGACGGCGTGGCCAAAGTGGAGATGGCCAAGGAAGCGGCCCACCTCAGCTTGGAGGAACTGGAGCCATACGACCTCTCGGGAGTGGTGGCCTTTGACTCCAGCAACTGGTGGCTGGTGTCCATGGGCGAAATCGGAAGCGCAGCCCACCTAAGAGAGATGCAGGAGGCTATCGGCACGTTGATGCCCGACGGCGGGACCGACATCTACCCTGCGCTGGTCACAGCCTACCAGGGCCTGGCCCGTACCCAGGCGCCCCGCAGACACATAGTCCTGCTCACGGACGGCATCTCGCCGCCTGGCGACTACCCCGGCCTCCTGTCAGCCATGAAGGAGGCAAATATCACCCTGTCCACCATAGCCGTTGGGCTGGACGTAGATGCTGGTCTCCTCCAGTGGCTAGCGGAGGAAGGTGGGGGACGATTCTACTTTACCGACCGGGCGCGGGACATCCCCCAGATTCTTACCAAGGAGACCCGCCTAGCCGCCCGCAACGCCATCGTGGAAGAGGAGACCACTCCCCTGGTGGCGGGAAGCAGCCCGGTCCTGCGGTCCACGGGAGGCCAGTTCCCCACACTGGGCGGCTACGTGACCACCCTGCCAAAAAATGCGGCCCACGTTGTACTGGTGTCACCCAGGGGAGACCCTTTGCTCGCCCAGTGGCAGTACGGTTTGGGGCGGAGCATGGCTTGGACCAGCGACAGCGAGGGCCGATGGACGTCGACCCTCCAGGGGTGGAAGGGGGCGCCCGTCTTCTGGTCGGCGTTGGTCGACTGGACCCTGCCGCCGGAGGAAGCGGCCTTTCAGATGGAGGGCGAGGTGAAGGCAGGTGTGGCTTCGTTACTGGTTGAAGGGGAAGTACAAGAGGACGCACGGCTTTCAGCGCGCATCGTAGGGCCACAACTAGACGCGATGAATGTTCCATTGGCGGCCACAGCGCTGGAACGTTTCGAAGCAGAGTTTCCGGTTGACGAGCAAGGTTCTTACCTCGTAAAGATAATAGAGGAGACCTCACAGGGGGAACGCCGCTCCACTACTGCCGGTCTAGTAGTACCCTACTCGCCGGAGTACAAGGAGTTGGCAGGAAACCCCGACTTGCTGGAGCGTCTTGCAGCCATAACCAAAGGTGAAATGCTCAACAGCCCTTCCGAGTCTTTTGGCTCGGGGCTGCCGCCGGCCTACGGGGACGTGCCATTGGCCTGGTGGCTGTTGATGGCCGCTGCTCTCCTGCTGCCGTTGGACATAGCAGTACGCCGCCTTAACCTGTCCCCCACGGAGGCGGGGGCCTGGCTCTCAACAGCTAAGGCATGGGTGTTCAAGGGCCGTGTCGCACGTCCACCGAAGGCTGTTTCGCCGGTGCTGGAAAACTTGCGTCAGCGCAGGGCCGGACAGCCCAGGCTAACGGTTAGCGGCACAAGCCAGCGCGCATCGCCTCCGACCAATTCCCCTGCACCACCGGGTGGGCAGATTACTAAGCCCGGGGAAGAGGATGTAGGATCGAGGGAGAGCGTACCAGGTAACTTGGAGCAAGACCGAGAAGGGGCCGAGTCTACGACGGAGCGCTGGCTGCGGGCCAAGCGCCGTGCGAGAAATAGGTAAGGGATGTCCTGCTCCAACACATCATCGGCTCTCCTCCAAGAGATGATCAGTGGCGAGTTAGTCCCTTGGACCATCGTAAGGCTGGGCTTTCGGCGCTCTGCCCTCCAGTAACGTCCAGGGTATTTCAATTCTCCGAGCAAGCGGTGAACGCATAGTGTCACCCAAGCCCCTGGATTCCCGCTTTCCCGGGAATGACGGTTGATACATGGGGGCTCGCGGGAAAATTAGACGACCCACTGGTAGAGTGAAATCTTTGTAATGATGGGTAATTTGGTTGGCGGGATTACCAGGACAAGCATTAGACTGAAGACCTGGCTGCAAAAGCAATCCATCATTTCAAAGTAGTTAGACTACTAAACCAAAGCCAAGGTGAAATATGCAGAAGCATCGGGTAAATTTACGGAGGAACTGAGTTAGCGCGCCTTGGAGTCAGGGAGGGGTTGGTGATGGGTGTAAGGGAAATAGACTGGTTTCTCAAACAATGGCAGATGGATGGCAGGGATTTGCACCGGCGGCTTATTCTGGCGCCGACGCCCTTGACACTCACACCCAGGACTGCTTCTCCCGGAACCTACAGGTAATGCTGGACGCATTCCACATCTTCGCCCAAAACGACGTCACCTACGTGTCCATTACCCAGGAGATCGACTATTCTAAGCCCGAGGGCAAGCTGTTTATGACCATGCTGGGGGCCTTTGCCCAGTATTTTTCCGGTGCGCGTTCCGGAGGAACTAAGAAAGGCATGAGGCAGCCCCTCTCGGAGGGGCTGCTCAGTCTTGATTCACCTTTTCGGGCCGGGAAGATTCTTCTATTGCCACGTATCGCCGGACGCACCCGGACAGCCTTTCCAACCACTGCATCAATGCGGTGACCTCTGTTTCTCCCAACCTTCTGTCCAGGCGACAGCGAAGCTCAATCCCAGCGCCGACCAGAGAGAACAAGCCGGTTCCAAGCGCCGCTTCTCGAAGGTTCTCCACTTCGGTCCCAGGAACATTGGCTTTTTGGGCCAGGGAATAACCCAAGTCCGTATAGATGGACTGTCCATATACACTGTTAGGCGGATACCCAAAACACAAAGCCACCAGGGTCCCGTTGAGGTCCAAGTTCATGGAGAAGCCTTTGGTTCCCCAATTGAAGCGCATTCCCTCCTGCTTACCATGGGCGATTATACGGTTGAAAACGGGGATTCCATTGTCATCCAAGGAATCCAGGAAATCCTGCTCGGTGACCAGAGCTCGGCGCGCCTTGAACTCTTTGGCTGCATCCTGGTCTTCTGGGGTAAGGCCGCCAGTTTCCTCGTTGACCCTGGGTGTTACGTCCCGGCCCGGCAGCACCCGCAACAGGGCCTCCACCTGATAAACCTCAATCTCGAAGAATTCTCTGGAAGGATTCACCCTTTGGGGGCCAAATGCGGTATGCAACGCGTTCTCGATTTCACCGGCATTGCCATCCTCTACCTCCACCGCAATGGCGCATTCAAAGGGCAGAGGAACGCCCGTCGTGTAGAGCTGGTCCATTCTCACCTGAGGATTATTCTGGCTGGTGATGCCTATTTTCACGATGCCGGGCATCGCCGGGTTGGTGAGCACGTAAACAATAGACGACATCTGGGGCCTCTTCTCTTGGAAGGTCTGCCGGAGGTGAGGGGTTGCCGCGGTTGTAACACCTAGTGAGTTGGCCGTCCCATTTGAGGGGTAAGGGGCGACCGTCGCCGAAGAGGTAGTGTCCCAAAGGAGATTGGTGGAGACGGGGGAGAGTCGAACTCCCCGTCCAAAAGGCCCCCTAGCCAGATGTCCTACAAGCTTGTCCGGCGCTTTGTTTCTCGCCGCCAGGAGCTTCCGCCGACCAAATCTCCTGTGGGCCAGCCGATGAATCTTTGGCTTGACGCTATCGGCGTTGCGCCTGCCGCGTCCCGGACTTTTGGCGCCTGTCCCACCCCTTCCGGGCCGAGTGGTGGGCAGACGTAGCCGCGCTTTAAGCGGCTAGTGCGAATTCACGTTCGCCAGTTAGCTTTTGCCACCGGTTTTACGAGGAGGGTGACACCTCGGCTTGCAATCTGCTACGGAACGCTCCTGTCGAACCCGCGCGTCCCCAAGGCATATATTATCGCACACTGCTACCGGGCTGGTCAAAGGGCGCCTGGTCCCAACTCAGGGCCTTTTCATTTTCAGCAAATGTCATTCTGAGCGAAGCGAAGAATCTGAAATCCTTCATCCGGGACCTCGTCCGAGTACCGAAGAAAAGCGATGTGGGCAAGAACTTTAGATTCTTCGCTCTGCTCAGAATGACAGAAAAGTACGGGATGACCAGGTGAGACGAGAATGAAAAGGCCCTGGGTCCCAACTCCAGGGTCTTTTGGTTGTCACCACCCCGCCTTCGTGCAGTGCAGGCTCTGAGCGGAGCGAAGGGTCTAAATTCTCCAGTTAGTACAGACTCCCCACCGTCATTCCCGCGAAAGCGGGAATGACGGTGGGGATGCGGGTACCCGCTCATGGTGAGCTTGTTGAACCTGCCCAAGCCCTGGATTCCGGCCCCGTTCCGCAACGGGGCCGGCTCTGCGCCGGAAAGACGGGGTTGCTATCATTGGCTGCCCCCTCCCGCTCATGGTGGGCCAGGGTAACCAGGCCGGTCAATAGGTCCCGTTTCTGGCCCAAGGGGTTGTTGAAGTGGTTCTGAGTCAGTGTCTAAGTCCGGTCACCCGCCCGTTGCCCCTTGAATTGCCTGCCATACCTTCTCCGCAGTCAGCGGCGTGTCCAAGTGGCGCACCCCCAACCCGGAAAGGGCGTCCATTACCGCGTTGGACACCGCTGCCGGAGAGGGCACCGTGGATACCGAGCCCACTCCCTTGGCTCCCAGGGGGTTGGTGGGCGATGGGACTTCTATCGTATCCAGAATCAGGTCGGGCATTCCGGCGGCGCGGGGTATGGCGTAGTCCAACAGGCTCCCCGACAGAGGTTGCCCGTCCTCGCTATAAATGGCGCCCTCCACCAGGGCTTGCCCTATTCCCTGGGCAATTCCCCCGTGAATTTGTCCTTCCACCAGCATCGGGTTGAGGATGCGTCCCACGTCGTGGACCCCGGCGTAGCGCAGGATCTTCACCTCTCCCGAGTCCCGGCTGACCTCTACCACCACCACATGGGCGCCGAAGGAGAAGGGAGCGTCGGGCAAGGTGTACTCCGCCGAAAATGTCAGTCCAGCCCCTTCCTCCTGGGTTGCCAACTCCCCGCTATGGGCTGCTGCCGCCAACTCGGAAAATGACACCGTCTTCCCCGGATTATTGCCGTCAAACACCCCTCCTTCCTGGAAGCGGACCTCTTTCGGCGGGCAGTCCAGCAATCGACCGGCCACCACTCCCAACCTGGCCCGGGCCTCTTGCAGCACCGAATATACGGCAGAGCCGCCGACTATAAGCCCTCGGCTGGCGCTGGTGCCTTCGCCGGTGGGAACGGTGGCGGTGTCTCCGTGGACCACCCTAATTTCTTCGGGCGTCAGGCCAAGCTCGTGGGCCGCAATCTGGGCGAAGGAGGTCTCGGAGCCCTGGCCGTGGGGGGAAATCCCGGTGAAGACCGTCACCTTGCCCGAAGGGTCTATGTTCACCTGGGCGCTCTCCACCCGGTGGTCGCCGGAAGCCCCGGAGGACTTCAACACCGTTGCTAGCCCAACGCCTATCAGCGGGCCGCCCGTCCGACTGCTTCGGGCCTTTTCCCGCCATTCTGCGTATCCCGCCAGCTCCAGGGCCCGGTCCATTCCCAGCTCGTAGTTGCCCGAATCGTAGGTCATGCCGGTGGGGGACTGGTATGGGAAGGCGTCGGCTGGGATGAAGTTCCTTCTCCTTACCTCCGCGGGGTCGATGCCCAGGTCTCGGGCCACCAGGTCCAAGGTGCTTTCCATGCAGTAGGCCGCCTCCGGGCTGCCGGTGCCCCGGAAGGCCCCCACCGGCGTCTTGTTGGTAACGACGCCCCGCAGTTCCAGGTCCATATTGGGGATGATGTAGGGTCCGGGCATTCTTCGGCATACGTTGGAGGGCGCCGAGCCGGAGGTTAGCAGGAAATATGCGCCCATGTCGGCGATTACCGAAGCCCGCAAGCCCAGTATGGCGCCGTCCTTTCTGACTGCCAACGACACATCGATGCTTTGTCCCCGACCGTGGTAGGCCAACATGTTTTCCTGGCGGTCTTCCACCCATTTGATGGGCCGCCCCAACCGAAGGGCCAGGTAGGGCACCAGGACATCCTCGGGAAACATGCAGTCCTTCAGGCCGAAGCTGCCCCCCACGTCCGGCGCGATAACCCGCACCGTGGCTTCGGGGCGCTCCAGCAGTTGGGCCAGGTAGCCCCGCACCCGGTGGGGCGCTTGGGTGGAGTTCCACACCGTCAACAGGTCGTCTTGCTCCTGGTAGTGGGCCACGACTCCCCGGGGTTCCATGGGGGCCGGGGCTATTCGCTGCACTTCGTAGCTTTGCTCCACCACGTGGTCGGCGTTGGCGAAGGCTTCCTCCACGTTGCCGCTGCGCTGCCGCAGGCGCATCGCCACGTTGGAGCCCGAGCCCTGATGTATCGTCGGTGAATCGGCTCGCACGGCTCCCCGGGGGTCGATAACCGGAGCGAGGGCTTCGTAGTCCACGTCGATGAGTTCCACCGCATCCCGGGCAGTGTAAGGGTCATCGGCGATGACTATGGCCACCGCCTGCCCCACGTAGCACACCTTGTCCTGGGCCAAGACCGGATGCTCCGGCGCGGCGTACTCGTCCATTGCCCGCTCCCGGTCCAGGGCCCGGGTGGGGATGTTCCCCAGAAGTCCGGCGGTATCTTCGCCCGTGAGGACGGCCACCACGCCGGGCCGGGCTTGGGCTCGGGTCGCGTCCACCGATTTGATTTGGGCGTGGGCGTGCAGGCTGCGCAGCACCGCGGCATGCAGCAAGTCGGGCAGGGTAATGTCATCTATAAAGGAACCGCTGCCGGTCACCAGACGAGGGTCTTCCAACCGCCTTACCGGCTGTCCCAGGTAACTCACCATAATCCCCCCCTTGGCGTCGCCAACGACGCTCGACAGCGCCAGCATTCTGGCGAAAATATCCGAAATAGGAACGATTGACCACGATGATTCTACCAGACTGGGCCATCGGGTGACCTGGGCCATGATTTCCCGCTTCTCCCCTGGAATCCGGCGTAGGCCGGAATGCCTGGAACTGCGGTGGAGGCGGATTGGCCTGTCGGCAGCCCAGGGTACCCCGGCTATCCGTGGCAACACCCTCCTGGTGGGCGTGTCCTTCGACAGACTCAGGATGAGCGGGGGTATGTACCGGCCCTTCGACATGCCCATGATGAGCGGGGTATATCCTGTCCAGGACTCTTGAAACACGCCGCCCCGGGCCTTCCCCCGGTTGACGGCGAATCCAGGCATTGCTAGACTCCCTGCCATCAAGGGATGGGAGAACCGATATGGCAAAGGTTACGTTGAAGTCTGGAGCAGTCCTGGAAGTCGCCGACGTTCTGTACACTTTCCTTCAGGAGGAGGTATTGCCGGGGACCGGTCGGACCGCCGACGCGGTGTTCCAAACGCTGGGCGAGTTGGTGGAGGAGTTTGGCCCCCGAAACCAAGAACTGCTGGTAGCGCGTTCCCAGCACCAGGAACGAGTTGACCAATACTACCGGGAGAAGCGTCGGGCCGGGTGGCAGCCCACGCCGGAGTCGGCGGAGCAGGACGCCGCCGAGTTGGAGCGGTTCCTGGTGGAAATCGGCTACCTCCAACCGGTCAAGACTCCCGAATTCACCATGTCCACCCCCGCCCTGGATGCTGAGATGGACCTCAACGGGCCGGAACTGGTCACACCTGTAACCAACGCCAGCATGGCCGTGGGAGGGGCCAACGCCCGCTGGGGCAGCCTGTATGACGCCTACTTCCTCAGCGACATTGACCCGGAAATCGACCGGGAGTCCCGCCGACCGGAGCGCCTGCGTATGGTGGTGGAGGAGACCAACTCCTTCTTGGAGCAGCACGTTGCCCCCTGGGAAGGGGAGATAGCCTATGATGACATCAGGTCTTATTCGGTCACCCGCAACCCCGTCGGCGAATACGAACTGGTGGGTCACACCGCCGACGGTTCCACCGCCAGGCTGGCCGACGGCAGCCGTTTCATCGGGTTCAACCTGAACGCCGCCCAGGACCTGGCCGAGTTCTTCCTGGAGGACAATGGGCTCAAGATTCAGGTCCAACTCTATGAAGGGGGTAAAGTCCACGAGGAAAACGGCCAGTTCCGCGATCTCTTCGTGGAGTCGGCGGTGACCAACATCGTAGACTTTGAGGACGCCGTATCCATAGTCGACGCCGAGGACATGACCCTAGCCCTGCGCAACTACCTGAGGCTGATTCGTGCCGATCTGGAGGCCCACGGTTCCCGGGGCAGCCTCAAGACCATCAACTCCGACAAGACATACGTGGACGTGCGGGGCAACCAGCAGACGGCGAAGGCCACCAGCCTGATGTCGGTGCGTAACGTGTCTTTGCACATGTACACCGACATGATTACCCTGGACGGTCGGGAGATGCCCGAGCGGTTCCTGGGGGTGCTGCTGACGACCCTGATTTGGACCAGCCACGATAAGGGCTCCAACGGCGAGGCCAAGGAGGCGGGCCAGGAGGCGGACGCCATGCCGGTGCGGGCCCCCAACAGCGCCAAGGGATTCGTCTACCAGGTGACGCCCAAGTTGCAGACCGCCGCCGAGGTGGCGGAGCAGGTACGCCTGTTCGGCGCAATTGAGCAGAAGCTGGGGCTGGCCGAGGGGACTATCCTCATTGGCATAATGAACGAAGAGTTGGGCATGACCCTGCAGTTGCCCGAGGCGCTGCGGGCCGCCCAGAGCCGGACCTTCTTCACCAACACCGGGTTCCTGGACCGCACCGGCTCCCAAATCCGCGCCCAGATGCAGTCCGGCCCGGTGGACCTGCGGGACGACCTTACCCAGCATACCTACAATACCAGCTATGAGCTGCACAATGTGGACGAAAGCCTCCAGGCCGGGGTGCACCTGCACGGCAAGATTGGCAAGGGGATGCAGGTGCGGAACCGGGCTATGGCCGAAATGATGGAGCGCAAGATTGACCACCCCCGCACCGGGGGCAACACCGCCTGGGTGCCCGCTCCCTACCCCAGCGACCTTCACTCCATGCACTACCACATGATTGACGTGGCCGGGGTCCAGCGTACCATGACCGACCTTCCCGCCCGCAACGTCAGCCGGCAGTCCCTGCTGACCTTCCCCCTGCTGGACCCCCGGAAACTGAGCGACCCCGGGGCGGCGCAACAACTGCTGCTGCGCTACATCCATAGCATGGTGGCCTACATCGAGCCCTGGGTACATCGGGGCCTTGGGTGTACCGGGGTGCAGAACTTCGACCAGATTGAGGAGATGAAGGACCGGGCCACCGAGCGAATAGACGGGGCAATCATCGCCAACTGGAAGCTGCACAGCGTGGTCAGCCAGGAGGACATCGAGAGGGCCATCGCCGCCGCTGCGGAGATCGTGGACGGGCAGAACGCCGGGATCGAGGGCTACGAGCCCATGACTGACACGCCGGAAAAGCGGGACTCCATCCTCAGCGACCCGGCCATCGTCGCCGTGCTCCAGATTATCGACGAGGCCATATCCTCGGACAGCGCCTACGTGGAGCCGGCCCTATTCCGCAACCGCTTGGCCGTAAAGTCTCCGGGTGGGTAGAGTCATTCACGGCAACCCGCCGTTCCCATGAAAACAGGGGATTTACATCCTCTTACCCGGCGTTCATAGGGCCACCGTCATTCCGGCGGAGGCCGGAATCCAGGGGTGGTGGGGTGACTGGCCGTGGTTCGACAGGCTCACCATGAGCGGGTACCCGCATCCCCACCGTCATTCCCGCGAAAGTGGAAATCCAGGGAGCAGTCCGGTTGGTTGCTTACGTACCGCGCCCCTACCCGTGGGCCTGCTGGAAGTCCTGCATAAATGAAGCCAGGGCTTCCACCCCATCCTGGGGGAAGGCGTTGTAGATGGAAGCCCGGATTCCCCCCACGGAGCGGTGGCCTCGCAGCTCCACGAGTCCTTCCCGGGCGGCCTCGCTGGCGAACTGCTGTTCCAACGCCTCGCTGGGGAGCCGGAAGGTCACGTTCATCGAAGACCGGTGCTGGGGGACAGCGTGGCCCCGGTAAAGCTCCGAGGAATCAATCACGTCGTAAATTTGGCGGGCCTTCTCCGAGTTGCGGCGGCCCATCTCCGCCAGCCCACCCTGGTCCAGCATCCACCGGATTACCAGCCCCAGAACGTAGACGGCGAACACGGGCGGCGTGTTGTGGGCCGACTTGGCCCTGGCGTGGGTGTTGTAGTCCAGCATTGCGGGCAGCGTTGCCGAGTTCAGCCCCAGCAGGTCGTCCCGAATTATTACCAGGGTTAGCCCGGCGATACCCAGGTTCTTCTGCGCCCCGGCGTAGACCAACCCGTACCTGTTAATGTCGATGGGCTTGCTGAAGATGTTGGACGAGGCGTCGGATACCAGGGGGATGTCGCCCACCGCCGGCTCCTCCGGCCATTCGGTGCCGAAGATGGTGTTGTTGGCGGTGAAGTGGACGTAGGCAGCCTCCGGGTCCAGGGTCAACTCCTCCTGGTAGGGCACCCGGACAAACTCCTGGGCCTCGGTGGAACCGGCAACGTTGATGCGCCCCACCTTCTGGGCGTCCTGCAGGGCCAGCTTGGCGAAATTGCCCGTTACAATGTGGTCGGCGCTGCCCCCCGGGGGAATGAGGTTCATGGGCGCCATGGAGAATTGCAGCGACGCGCCCCCTTGCAGGAAGAGGACCCGGTAATTGTCGGGGATACTCGCCAACTCGCGTATATCTGCCTCGGCCCGGTCCATGATGTCTATCACCGTTGGGGACCGGTGGCTCATTTCCAGTATGGACATCCCCAGGCCGGGCAGGGCCAGCAGGTCCTGTTGGGCCTCTTCCAGCACCGGCAGTGGCAAGGCCGCTGGGCCCGCCGCAAAATTGTAGACTCGTTCCGTCATGGACTCTCCCGCCGAGTGTAGCGCTTGGGTGGCGACCGGGAATTTCAGTTGACCCTTGACCAAGAAAGCCCGCTCACGGTGGGCCTGTCGGGTCAGGAAACAGCCCTTCGACAGGCTAAGGGTGAGCGGGAAGTTGCTTCGGCCTCGGACATTAAAAGGCCCCGGTAATGGCAACATTGGATACGATGCGACCACAGAAGCAGCCCGCCGCCCAACAGCAAGTAGTCTATGGGCGGGCTCCAACCGTGTCAAACAGGAAGTTAAGCGGGGGAAGCGGACATAGGCGGGTTACGGTCACATATCCCTACTCATCGCCCTACGCAACAATATAGGGTCTCCGTATAACGGCAAAATGGGGAGGGCCCGTTTGGCCCTCCCCAGGCTATCTTCACCGGCGCCAACCCCCGGTGCTCCTACCGGGTTTAGGGTGGCTGGAAAAGCCCAGCCGTTAGCGTTGTTGCCCTAGTAGTAGACCGCGTTGCCGGTGCCGCCGCCCGCCGCGATAACCTCGCCGGTAACCGCCCAGGCTTTGTCCGACGCCAGGTAGGCGGTCAGGAAGCCGATCTCCGATGCGTCCACCATGCGGCAGATGGCGTTGCCCCGACCGGAGCCTGGCGAAAAGTCCTGCTGTTCCGCTTCCTCGGGCGAGACTCCCAATTGGGCTGCCCTCGCCTCCAGCAAGCTGGCGGTGCGCTCGGTGCGGGTGGTGCCGGGATGAATGCAGTTGACGGTGATGCCGAAGGGCCCCAGTTGAATCGAAAGGGTCTTGGTCAGGTGCACCATGGAAACATTGCGCGCGCCGCCGCTGAGATTGCCGGCGTTGCGGGCGTTGCCGCCGCTGATGTTGATAATGCGGCCATAGCCCTGCTCCTTCAGGTAGGGTATGGATGCCCGGGCGCAGCGCAGGGCTCCCACGTACTTAACATCGAAGTCGCTGAGCAGGTCGTCTTCGTTGACGGTCTCGATGGGGCCCACCGCCGTGGGTGAACCCCCGGGCAGGGAAGCGCTGTTGACCACCACGTGCAGTCCTCCGAGTTGCTCCGCCGCCTGGGCCATCACCTGGTCTACCTGGTCCCGCTGGGTCACGTCCAGGGCAATTGGTATGATGCGCTGGCCGGTCTCGTCCTCGATTTCCCGGGCCGACCGTTCCAGGTCGGCAAAGGTGCGGGACGCGATGACCACGTCCATACCCTCCTGGGCCAAAACCCGGGCTATCCCCTTGCCTATACCACGGCTGCCCCCGCCGACAAATGCGTGCTTACCCTGTAGTCCAAAGTCCATGTTGGACGCCTCCTTTGTTTACTTCAGCTTTAATAGATAATCGACTGGAAATAGATTCCAAGCGTCGTCGGTAGATGGCTGGTAGTCTATCGGCAATGCTAGGTGGCGTCAAATGGGCCATTCGGGGTCCCAGGGTCTTTCGATTCTCGTTGTTATGCCAATCCAGACGCATGCTCCCGAGTTGGTGAAGGTGGGAAATCCCCCTTTTGCAAAGGGGGGTTGGGGGGATTTCCGAGGGCAGGCAATTGGCTATTGGAGCGACTCAGTTGCTGATAATCGAAAGGCCCTGTTCGAGGTCCGGCGGGCCTTTGATTGTACCTAATAGTGGCCGCTCCCGCCGTTGGCGTGGGGCGTCTCATTCAATGTATACTCCAATCCCTTCAATTGTCGTGGCAGCCAGTATGAGAGGTAAAAGAAGCTACTTGTCTCAAGACTCGGCGCTTCCCGCAGGAAACACCCCTTGACCGTATTAGCGTCAGCCTTGGACTGGCGGCCCAAGACCCCCTTCTTTTATGGGTGGTTGGTCCTGGGCGTCGCCGCCCTGGGCGCATTTGTCGCCACCACCATTGCCGGTGTGGTCCTGGGAGGAATCCAGAGCTTTATCTTTGAGGACACCGGCTGGAGCCGCAGCACCATTGGACTGACCGCCTCGGTGGGGGTGTGGAGCTCCGGCCTGGTGGCTCCCCTGGCGGGAAGGCTGGCCGACCGCCACGGGCCCCGCTGGTTGATGCCCTTCGGTGTCTTCACCCTGGGAATCTGCCTGCTCTTTCTGGGGGGCGTCACCTCAGTGTGGCAGTTCTTTTTGGCGGCGACCCTGGCCCGGGCCATCAGCCAGCCCCTGCTCATCGGCGTGGTGCCCCGTACCCTGGCCGTCAACTTCTTCCGGCGCAGGCGCAACCTTGCCCTGGCGCTGACCGGAATGTTCCGACCCATCAGCGGGGCCATCATCATCCAGATTGTGTCGGTAATTGCCGTGGCCTACGGGTGGCGCACCGCCTTTCGTTACTTCGGCATTATGGGCCTGTGCTTGACCCTGCCGATGGCCCTGATTGTCCGGCGGCGCCCCGAGGACATTGGCCTGCTTCCCGACGGGGCCCGATCCATTCCCGCCAGCCGCAGCGAGTCCCGCGTCCCTGCGGGCCGCCGGGCCGCCGCAGCGCTGGAGGAAGCGCCGGCGGCGACCGCCCCGGCCCCCGAGGTGAGTTGGACCGCCCGGGCCGCCTTGCGCAACCGGGCCTTCTGGATGGTGGCCGTCGCCACCTTTCTGACCGTCACCGGCGGCTCCACCGTCGGGTTCAATATGGTGCCCTACCTCCACGAAGAGGCCAACATCTCCATTCCCCAGGCGGTGGGAGTGTTGAGCCTCACCACCTTTCTGGCCCTGACCTCCCTGGTGTGGGGCTACCTGGCCGGCAGATTCACGCCCCGGTGGTGCATGGTTGCTGCTATGGTGACCGCCTCCGGGGTCATAGCCTACTTGTACACGGTGGACTCACTGCTGACGGCCTACATCTTTGGCGTTGCCTGGGGCGTTACCAGCGGCTCCCTGGAAGTGTTGGTCTACATGCTGCTGGCTAACTACTTTGGACGGGACTCCTACGGTTCCATATCCGGGGCGTTGCGGCCCTTCGAGGCCGGGGCGCTGGGCCTGGGCCAAAGCCTGGGGGCCGTTATCCACGATTTCACCGGGAGTTACAGCGGCGTGATAGTGCTATCCGTTTGCAGCAACTTGGCAGCGGCCCTGCTAATCTTCTTGGCCAGACCGCCCTCGCTTCCGTCCGAGCCGGGCGACTGAGGAACCCCCCGTTATATACCGGGGAACCCTTCCGGGGACCTGCCCCGTCTCACTTGGCTTGGCTTGGCTTTCGACAGGCTCAGGTTGAACAGCGGGGGGAGAAATTGGTAGGGATGTCCGCCGCGTGCCGCTACTCTCTGGGCTGGAGTCAAACGGGGCATGGCGGCTGCCTTGCCGATGTTCGCCTTCTGGATTACGGCCCCCGCCGGAATGACGGCGGGGGTGGCGGCCTGCCCTTCAGAGTGGACTTGCCTCTGCCTGCATAATCAAAAGCCCCCACCGCTGCCCTAGGACGATTGCAAAGTCCTCCCATACAGTAGAATATGACCCCAACCCGTCTTTCCCGCGAAAGCGGGAATCCACAGTTCCAACCTTGGAGTCCTCCCATGACCGAGCGGACGGCGCGAATCGAACAACTTTGCAATCGTCCTGGCCGCCGTCCACCAGTCCCTTGACACCGTATATGCCTTAGATTACAGTTGAAGCACATTCGTAGGCCAAATTGCGATAACAACTATCATTGCGTTAATTTCAAGCTGGCGACAGAATCCGTCACGAAAAGCAAATTCTGGGAGGTTCTTTCATGGCGTCTAGCGACAAGAAGCGTTCCCTGGTGATGGTCCAACTCTCGGGCGCTAACGACTGCCTGAACACGATCATTCCTTACAACAACGGCCTCTATTACGACTTCCGGCCCAACGTTGGCATCCCGTCCAACGAGGTCATCCCCATCGACGACAATATCGCCTTCAACCCCAACATGGAGCCCATCAAGCACCTGTGGGACCAGGGCAACATGGCCATCGTCAACGGTATCGGCTACCCCAACCCCAACCGTTCCCACTTCCGTTCCATGGACATCTGGCATACCGCCGAGCCGGACAAGATTGGCACCCAGGGTTGGCTAGGCCAGGCCATCAAGGCTCTGGACCCCACCGGGGAAAACGTGCTCACCGGCATCAACTTCGGACGGGGGCTGCCCCGGGCCATGGCCTGCAAGGGCGTGCCCGTGGCCTCGGTGGGCAACCTGGCTACCTACGGCCTCTTCCCCGACGTGCAGGAAGAACGGTTGCGGATGTATACCCTGGACGCCTTTTCCAAGATGTACGGCGGTCAGGTCAAGGATAATGTGCTGGACTCCCTGGGGATGATTGGCCGGGACGCCCTGAAGGGGGCCGACATTGTGAGGACTGCGCCGGACCTGTACTCCTCCAGCATCGAGTACGCCGACAACGGCATCGCCCAGAGCCTGAAGAACGTCGCCCAGGTGATGTTCGCCGACCTGGGGACCCAGGTTTACTACACCCAGCACGGCAGCTTCGACACCCACGGCGGCGAGTTGGAAGTCCACGCCAAGCTGTGGCAGGAAGTCTCGGCGGGCCTCAGCGACTTCTACGCCGACCTGCAGGAGCACGACCGGGACCAAGAGACTCTCATCCTCGTGTTCACCGAGTTTGGCCGTCGGATTAGGGACAACGGCTCCGGCACCGACCACGGTTCCGGCGGCGTCGCCTTCGTTATCGGTGGCGACGTTCAGGGCGGACTCTACGGCGAGTACCCGTCGCTGAAGGAAGAGGACCAGTTGGACGGCGACCTCCACTTCAATAATGACTTCCGTTCCACCTACTCCACCATTCTGGAGCGGTGGTTGGGACTGGAAGCCGCGCCCATCGTCAACGGCGCTTTCGAGCAGTTCAGATTTATTTAATCTTGGGGCGGGCCAGGCGGCGGGAGGCTGGTTCAAGCTGGCCCGCCCCGCCCGCGGGTCAAGCGAAGGGCTTGCGCCGACCGCCAGTCGTTTAGACAAGTTACTTCGCGCCTGGCGGCGGCGAATTAGAACAGAAAGGAGTTGACATGAGTAACCAGGAGATTGCGCTGATGGCGCATCTGCTGCGCCGGGCCGGATTCGGCGCCACCCGGGACGAGCTTGAGGCGTGCGTTGCCCGGGGCTACGACGCCGTGGTGGAGGACCTGCTGTACCCCTCCGACCCCCAGAACCTGCCCGACGACATCATCCGCCGGACCCATGTGGAGCAGTCGGAGTTGCGCCTCCTCGATGGCGCCGGCGCCTACTGGATGTACCGGATGATTACCTCTAGGTGTCCTTTGGAAGAGAAGATCGCCCTCTTCTGGCATGGACTCTTCGCCACCGGCTACACCAAGCTGAACCAGGCCAAGGTCTTGCTCAACCAAATCAATATGTTTCGTCAGAATGGCCTGGGCAATTTCGCCACCCTGTTGGTGGAACTGTCGAAAGACCCGGCCATGATTATCTGGCTGGACAACAACGACAACCACAAGACGGCCATCAACGAGAACTACGGTCGGGAGTTGCTGGAGCTTTTCTCCATGGGCATCGGCAACTATACCGAGGACGACATCAAGGAGTGCGCCCGGGCCTTCACCGGCTGGACCCTGGGCAACGCCGAGTATATGTCGGTGCGGGCCTCCCGCGACTCCATCTGGCCCTACAGCCGTATCGCCTGGCACTTCGCCTACCGGGAAGAGGACCACGACGAGGGCGAAAAGACCTTCCTGGGCGAGTCCGGCAACTTCAACGGCGAAGACATCATTGGCATCATTGCCCGGCAGGAATCGACGGCCAGGTTCATCTGCACCCGGTTGTTCCAGTTCTTCGGCGCCGACGAGGTGGACGAAGACAGCGAGGACGTTATCCAGGCCTTGATGCAGTCCTACTTCGAGTCGGGCTACGAGATACGCTCCGTCTTGCGTACCCTGTTCCACTCGGACTACTTCAAGTCCCAGAAGGCCCGCTTCGCCCGGGTCAAGGGGCCGGTGGAGACGGTGGTGGGAGCGGTGCATATGGCGGGGACCTACCGCACCCCAACCCAGGGAGTGGACCAACTGGCCCGGCAGTGCTTGTTTATGGGCCAAGGCATTTTCCAACCCCCCAGCGTCGAAGGCTGGCACGAGGGTATCGAGTGGGTCGATAGCGGCTCCCTGGTGGAGCGGGTCAACTTTGTCGGCCAACAGTTGGGCAACGTCAAGAACCCGGGCGTTAGGTCCATAATCGACCGCTTGTCCTCCGAAAAGGACGGGAACTGGTCTCCCGAGGAACTGGTTGATCAATGCTTGGACTTGCTGGGGCCAATTTCGGTCTCCCCGGAGACCCATGAGACCCTGGTAGAGTTCGCTTCCCTGGACGGCGACTTGCACCTGGAAGACCGGGAAGCCGGCTCCGAACAGCGGGTGGGGGATTTGCTCCGGCTGGTCACCGCAACCAGGGAGTTCCAGTTGGTCTGATAGACCCCGGCCAACACCTGGCGACGTTTGCAATGCAAAGTAGAGGTTCATCCTTCGTCGGCCCAAGGGGATGGGTATTTCCCCAACCAAGGTCCGCCGGAAGGGTGAACCCTAATTGTCTAAACTCTTTTGGCAGGCTCTCACAAAAATAACAGTGGCTACAACAGGAGTTCTAAGGTGAGTACACAAGCGACAAGTCTTGTCCTGGAGTACGTCAAGACCATCGGCTTGACCACCAACCAGAGTGGCCGAGGCTTCATCAACCCTTACGACATGGCAGTGGGTCAGGACGGGAGAATTTTCGTCCTCAACCACTGCGACTCCGCCCGGAAAAACCTCATACGCATCGGCATTATGAACTTCGAAGAGGACTACTTGGGAGAGTTCGGCAACGGCGCGGGCAGCGGCGACGGCCAGTTTTCGTCCCCGGTGGCCATGGTCTTCGACAGCCAGGAACGGCTGTACATAACCGACGAGTTGAACCACCGCGTCACCGTCTTTGATTCCTCGGGCAACTTCCTGAACCAGTGGGGTGAGCAGGGCAGCGGCGACGGCCAGATGGACGGCCCCTGCGGCATAGCCATCGACGCCCAGGACAACCTTTACGTGGTGGACCAGAACAACCACCGGGTGCAGAAGTTCACCGCCGACGGACAGTACCTGTTGCAGTGGGGCGAGGAAGGCAACGGCCCGGGTCAGTTCAACATGCCCTGGGGCGCGGCCATCGACTCCCAGGGGGATGTATACGTGGCCGACTGGCGCAACGACCGCATCCAGAAGTTCTCCCCCGACGGTCAGTTCCTAGCCAGCTTTGGGGAGCCCGGGGAAGAGGACGGCCAGTTGTACCGGCCCTCGGCGGTGGCGGTTGACCCCCGGGGAAACATCTTCGTTGCCGACTGGGGCAACGAGCGCGTTCAGGTGTTGGACCCAGACGGCAACTTCCAGTTGAAGCTGCGGGGCCAGGCCACCCTCTCCAAGTGGGCCGAAGATTTCTTGAGGGTCAACCCAGCGGAGAAGGAGGCGCGGGACATCTCCAACCTTAACCCGGAACTGCCGTCCCACATCACCACCTTCCACGACATATCCTCCCAGACGGAACCCTACTTCTGGGGCCCGGTGTCGGTGCGGCTGGACAGCAACGGGCGGCTTTACGTCACCGAGACCAACCGCCATCGCATCCAGATTTACCAGGAAACATGGTCTTAAACACGCGCAATGGCCGAAACGTTGGAACAGGGGCACGGCGTACCGTGCCTCTTTCCTTGTAGGCGGGCCGGCAACGGCTCCCGGGCAAATTGACGAGTTCAGATGATAAGGAGGGTGAACATGACGGAAAAGAAAGGCACGGGAATGATGCTGGTCTATGCGGACATAGACCCAGAGATGGACGCCGACTTCAACGCCTGGTACAACCAGGAGCACGTAAACGACCTGTTGTCGTTGCCCGGCTTCCTCAACGCGGGCCGTTACCAGTCCTTCAAGGGCGGCCCCCGCTACCTGGCCTGTTACGAGCTGGAGTCGGTGGCGGCGGTGCAGTCGCCGGAATACCTGAACTACCGGAACAACCCCACGGAATGGACCCAGAAAATCTCCCTGGCGACCAACGCGCGCAGCTACGTGCGGATAGTCTGCTCCCAGATTTACCCGGCGGAGAACGACTCCAACGTATTGGGGCGCGACATGGCCCCGGCCCTGCAGATTGGCCGCATGATAGTTCCGGCAGATATTGAGGCCAAGTACAACGAGTATTACGATACCGTGCGGACTCCGGCGAACCTGGAGGTCCCAGGCTGCATTGCGGTGCGCCGCTACAACGCCGTGGAGGGGGAACCCAAGTACATAACCGTGTACGAATTCGAGCACGAGAAGGTGCCGGAGACCAAGGACTGGGAGTCCCGCCGTCTCCAAGACCGGATGCACGAGTACATCGGCGGCGACTACGGCCACGCCCCGGGGTCGCCCGGCGTCTACCGGCGCATCCTGCCTACCCGGGCTTTCTAACGGCGCTGCTTGACTTCAGAGTTGTCCCAGTGCACCATACTGACAAGTGCAGTTGACGAGAAGAAGCGTTCTCAGGTCGGTGGTAGTGGGGTGGCTTGTGTACAATGGAAAGAGACGGGAAGGTCAGCTACCTAAGCAAACTCTACGGCATATCCTACGTTATTTCCCTTGTTGGCCTCTCCTTGGCATCGTGGCTATATTGGGACTTATGGCCGTTGGACAACCCCATACCCCTAATGGCGGATATAGTCACTCTGTCCTTGGGGTTGGCCTTACTGATAACGCTTTCATGGGAGGCATTACGAGCAATGGTCCTATTCGCTCCACAAGTTAAAGAGAGATTTATAGCGCAAGGTCGTGAGCAAGGGCGTGCGGAACTGCGCGAGAAACTGCGGAAAGACATAGCTCCGTATGTTGTCAGGAAGCCCGATGGCAGCGTGACGATTAACCTTCCGCCTGACGTTGCGGATTTGCTCTTGAATGGAGAGTCCCCGGACAAGAATTAGCAACCCTCTCCATTCCTGAGCGCGAAACAACCCTGGGTGCGCTACCCAGGGTTGTTTCCTTCTGACAGCACCCATGACGCGCGCCAGTGTATAATCCCCTTTGTAAAGGGCGTTGAGCGGATTTCCCTGTACTATCAACACTCTGGCTACCGCAAGGTATAGGGCGGATGCCCAGGAGGATGCAACCATGTTTGAAGGATTCGAGCAGGCACAACTGGAGAGCAACGGGACCACCATCAACTTCGTCAAGGGTGGCGACGGCCCGCCCTTGTTGCTGCTGCACGGCTATCCCCAGACCCACGTCATGTGGCACAAGATTGCTCCCCGGTTGGCCCAGGATTTTACCGTGGTGGCCGCCGACCTGAGGGGCTACGGCGACAGCGGCAAACCGTCCGGCGACCCCCAACACATGCAATATTCCAAGCGCACTATGGCCCAGGACCAGGCGGGCGTCATGGAGCAGTTGGGGTTCGATTCCTTCTATCTGGTGAGCCATGACCGGGGCGCCCGGGTCTCCCACCGCCTGACCAAGGACCATCCCCAGCGGGTACGCAAGCTGGCGGTGCTGGACATCGTTCCAACCCGCCGGATGTTCCAGATGGTCAACAAGGCAATGGCGACCAACACCTATCACTGGTTCTTCCTAATCCAGCCCTACGACTTCCCGGAAAGGCTGATTGGGGGCGCTGCCGACTACTTCCTGCGCTCCCGCTTCGAGCGTCACCCCAATGCGGCGGAGGCTTTCCCCAAGGAGGCGGTGGACGAGTACGCCCGCTGCTTCTGCGACCCGGCGGCCATCCATGCCACCTGCGAGGACTACCGGGCCGGGGCCAGCATTGACCTGGAACACGACGAGGCCGACTTCGACCAGAAGGTCACCTGCCCCATGCTGGCTCTGTGGAGCGCCACCGGGTACGTGGGGCGTACCGAGGACGTGCTGCAAGTTTGGCGGGACTACGCCACCGACGTGCGGGGCCACTCCCTGCCCTGCGGCCACTTCATCGCCGAGGAGCTACCCGACGAGGCCTACACCGCCATCCGGCAATTCCTGCTGGAATAGTAAAGGGCCGCAATCCAGCACCGCCACTTCCCCCGTCATTCCGGCGGAGGCCGGAAGCCAGAGGATGGAGGGTGCGGATGCGACGATGGGAAGGTGCCCCCCCGGTCGCGGGACTCAGAAAGACGGCGTGACGCCCTATTCGCCGTCACCCCCGTCCCCTACCTTCGGGCGAACTCCTGAATGGAACGGGCCGGCGTGCCGTCCCGCAGGGTGATGGGCCTGGTGACGCTGAGGTTGTAGGAGGAAGATAAGACGACGTTCATGTGCCGCCCAACCCCGCCGGCCACCACGATGATGATGTCCTCCGGCCTGGGTACTATGGGCATCATGGCGTCGTCATCGTCCGTGTTTACAAAGTCGGGCAACTTCGTGGTGCCCCAGCCGCCCCGGTCCCGCAGTACACCCACCGGATTCTGGGCGCGCTCGAAGAGGTATTCCCGTACCCGGTCCTTCGACCAGTCCCGGTCCGCCAGCCAGGTGGCCGACTCCGCCGTCAGCACCATCATCTGTTCACCCTCAATGCCGCTGCGGTATGGGCCGTTGGCTCCCAGGTGACGCATGGTGGAGGCGCCACTTTCCAGGTACATTTCGGGGGTCTTGCTCACCTGGTCGTTGACGTTGTGGGGGGCTTCGGCGCAGAAAACGGTGACGGAACTGGCGCCGGGCTCAAGGCCCCGCTCGATGTGCAGGGAGTCCCACGGACTGCCCTCTTCATCCTCCCCGATGCAGTAGGAGTACCGGCCCGGGTGCCCGTGGGTCGCCATGTCCGTCACCCCGGGAACGCCGCCGCCGATGTTGGTGCACACCAGCCGCAACGCCCGTCCGATGGTGGCGTTGGCCCGCCAACCGTGACCGAAAACATTCTGACGGCAGTTTACGTCGAGTTCCTGGCGTACCGGGCCGTTGATGATGACCAGGTGGGCCCCTGGGTGGGTGGTGGTCTGGCGTCCGTAGAGGTTGTACTGGGGCTCGGCCATCCCTTCTACCGCCGTGATGACCACCGGCAGGTACTCCGGCCTGCACCCGGCCATGACCGCATTGATGGCGATTTTCTCCACGGTAGCCTCGCCGCCCCGGGGTTCGATAATCGCCACCACCTCGTAGCGTTCCCGGTCGGTGTGGCGCAGCATGGCTTCCACCAATTCCGGGGTAGGCGGAATGATGGGCAGGCCGTCGGTCCATCCCGCCTCGTAGAAGCGGTCGAACACGGCAGCAGCGTCGTTATCCAGGTCCAAACGCCTGGCGGAAGCTCCCTGCTCCGGCATCAGGCTACCCTTCCCCTACTCCCGGAGCAGGGCCCGGATAATGTCATTGTAGTGGGAGGAAACGTCGTTGCGGACCTGCTCCTCCGGCTGGGCCGCCACCGGGTGCTGGACCACCACCAGCGGCAGTTGGGGCATTTTCTGCATCTTGGTCAACCGGCGCCCGTACTCAGCGAAGGAGTGGGTGAGGATGGCCACGGTGGGAATGCCGTGCCGCTCCAGGGTCATGCAGTCGTGGACACTCCACGACGTGCAGGAGCCTCAATCGCCAACGGCGGCCACCAGGGCGTCAACCTCGTCGTTCAACTGCTGTTCGATTTTTGGCCCCATCCCGCTGACGCTTTCCTTGCGGTAATGCCTGATTTCCACGCCCGGGAACTGGGAGCGCAGTTGTTGCTCCACCTGGTCGAGAATAATCTCCGCCCGGTCCTTGGTATTGTTCAGCAGGCCAACTACCCGCCCATCGAAGGTGGTGAGCCGATCGGCCAGGTTGTCTTGGCCCACCCGCCCATCAGCGGTGGGGTCGAAAACCGTTATCTTGCCAACAACCATGTCTTCACTCCGTTATATGGTGTCAACGGTCGGCGCTAGAGTAATCCCAGACGCCGCGCATCCTCCTCAGTCCATTGGGTATCTCGTAACACTTGCCGTAATGTTCCCGGGGGCAGCGTGGCACTGTCTCGGTGATAGCTAATAACTACCCGTCTACCGTCACCGTGGCGATAGACCCGGTGCCCGCCTCTGCTACGCCTGGAAAAGAATCCAGCCCGCTCCAACGAATGAATCCATTGACGGATAGGGACATTTCGGAGACGATAAACCAGGTCGGGCGGAACGGTCACTCGGGAACAGCCACCTGCATGACCTCACCGGATTCAATCCCAGTGGGAATAGCCTCTCCGCACTCAATCATGTCTTCCAGGACCAGCACGGCGGCGGCGTGAAGGGATTGCCAGGCATCCTCTTTCGTGTAGCCCCAGGTGGCGCAGCCTGGCAGGTCTTCTATCCAGGCGCTCCACCGCCCGTCGTCTTCCTCCTGCAACGTAGGAGTGAAGGTATAAATCATGTGCATCATCCCATCACAAGGTAAGCATAAGTTACGCGCCCTGCTGATGGATGTCAACGCTTCGGTTGACGGGCCAAGGCGTGCTACGTAGAATCTTAACTTCCAGAGCAGTTGCTAAACAATCCCAGGTTATCCGACCCAGGTTATCCGACCCAGGTTATCCGAACGGAAACTTTGACTGGGGAGAGGGAACTATGAAGTACAACGTAATTATCGTCGGAGCCGGGTCCGCCGGCTGCGTGCTGGCTACCCGCCTTTCCGAGGACCCCAACCGCACCGTGCTGCTGCTGGAGGCCGGGCCGGACTACCCCGAGTTTGAGCACTATCCCAACGACCTGAAGTACGGCTACAACCAACTGGCCTCCGCCGTTGACGCACCCCACAACTGGTCCTTTACCGGCACCGCCACTGCGGAGCAGGGAAATTCCATGCCGGTGCCCCGAGGCCGGGTTGTCGGCGGTTCCAGCGCCATCAACGGCCAGGTGTTCCTGCGGGGCGTGCCCGAGGACTACGATAATTGGGCCTCTTGGGGCAACGACGAGTGGTCTTTCGTCAAGACGCTGCCCTACTTCCGCAAGTCTGAGACGGACACCGATATTCGGGACGACTTTCACGGGTTCGATGGCCCCATCCCGGTGCGCCGGCACAAGGTCGAGACCTGGCTGCCCGCCCAGGTGGCCTTTCACGGGGCCTGCCTGGAAGAAGGCTACCCGGATGACCCGGACATGAACCACCCGGAGTCCCGGGGAGTGGGCCCCATTCCCATGAACAACCCCGATGGCATCCGCATGAGCACCTCCCTGACCTACCTCAACCCGGTGCGGCACCGCCTTAACCTGACTGTCCGCTCCGGCGTCACCGTGCGCCGAATCATCTTTGAAGGCAAACGCGCCGTTGGCGTCGAGGTGGAGAGCGGAGGGGAGACCTTCGTGGCGGAAGGGGACGAGATAATATCCAGCGGCGGCGCCATCGGCTCCCCACAACTGTTGCTGCTCTCCGGCGTCGGCCCGGCGGACCACCTGCGGGAAATGGGAATCCCGGCCCACCATGAGTTGCCCGGCGTGGGACAGAACCTGCGGGACCACCCCAACGTGCGGGTGCCGGTTCGGGTCAAGGAGGACTTTCCCCTGGACTCGGAGGCCCCCCGCACTCAATTGGCCCTGCGGTACACCGCCGCTGGTTCCAGCGACCGCAACGACATGCAGATACTCCAGTCCTCCTTCTCTTCTCCCATGGGGGGCGACCCGTTGGAAGGCGAGGGCATCCGGCTGACCTGCATCATCGAGTTGGCGATGGGCTCGGGAGAGCTTAGGCTGGCTTCCACCGACCCCAACGTGCAGCCCCACCTGGACTACCGCTACCTGGAAGAGCCCTGGGACCGGGAGAGGCTGCGGGAGGGGGTGCGCCTGTGCCTGAAGCTGCTGGAGAACGACGCTTACCGGGACTTCGTTGAGGAGTGTATCAGCCCCACGCCGGAAGACCTGGTCTCCGACGATACCCTGGACCAGTGGTTGCTGCGGAACGTCACCACGACCCAGCACATTTCCGGCACCTGCAAAATGGGGCCGGACTCCGACGGCATGGCGGTGGTAGACCAATACTGCCGGGTCCACGGACTGGAGGGCCTACGGGTAGTGGATGTCTCGGTATTGCCCGACTGCGTCCGCGCCAATACCAACGCCACCACCATCATGATTGCCGAGCGGGTGGCCGACTGGATGAAGTAGGACGACGGGGCTTCTCCGCTCCGATACCGAAGCCTGGGAAATAGTGGTGGGGGTTGGGACGGGCTGCCAACCCTCATCAGCAGTATCCCGGTCGATGGCTCCGCCCTTTTCGCCCGAGGTTCCCTCGGTGTAAAGGCCGCCCGCCACGCCGCCTTGGTTAAACCTGCTTGGCACGAGCGGGAACGCCCAACGGCTCACCCTGAGCTTGTCGAAGGTATCCGGGGTGAACTTGTCGAACCACGAAGGGCTTGGGACTGACGGAATCTGCCAACCCGAGAACACACTAATTACGGAGACTCCTTGATGTGCGGTAGGTATACCCTGGTAATGCCGCCCCAGCTATGGCTGGACCAGTTTAGCATTACCGGCGGCCATCTCGACCTGGCTCCCCGGTTCAACATCGCCCCCACCCAGCAGGTCCCGGTGGTGCGAAGCGCGGGAGGGGAGAACAACCTGTCCCTGATGCGCTGGGGGTTGGTGCCCTTCTGGGCCAAGGAAAGGAACATCCGCTACGCCATGATAAACGCCCGGGACGACAAGATTTTGGAGACCCGTTCCTACGTGGGCCCTTTCAAGTCCAGGAGGTGCCTTATTCCCGCCACCGGGTACTTCGAGTGGCAGAAGGGGCCGGGCAAATCCAAGCAGCCGATGCTGATACGGCTGAATACGGGGGAGCCCTTCGCCTTCGCCGGAATTTGGGAGTTGTGGCACGACCGGGCCGACCCCGAGGGCGAAGATGTGCTGTCGTGCTCCATTATCACCACCGCCCCCAACGCGCTGATGGAGCCGATCCACGACCGGATGCCCGTCATCCTGTCGCCGGACCTGTACCGGGACTGGATGGATCCGGCCAACCAGGATGTTGGCGGCTTGAAAGAGATGCTGCTTCCCTACGCCCCCGGTCTGATGGAGGCGTTTCCAGTTTCGCCCCGGGTGAACTCGGCGAGAAACGAAGGGCCGGATTTGGTCCAGCCCGCCCAGCAACCCGAGTTCCCTTCCTTCGCCTGAGTTTTCACGAGCGCCGGCTTGGACCCGCCACCCGTCATTCCGGCCTCTGCCGGAATCCAGTGGTGGGGGGCCTGCGCTGGCCGGGGTCTCCAGACCCTTCGCTCCGTTCAGGGTGAGTTTGTCTCCACCTGAAGAGTCGAAAGACTTCCACTTCCCGGTTCAACCGTAGCGAGATACCGTACAAAATGCTACACTGGCCGGGAGAAGGAAAGCCTAAGCATAGGTAGGCATAGGAGGGAAATGATGGTCCAGTACAGCACGGCATCAGGTGTGGAAGAATTGGGTCTGGAGGTCGGCACCCCGGCGGTAAAGTCGGTGGGTCCCCTGGCTTTCGGTCCCGCCGGAGTCCTGTTTGTCGGAGACAACGTCGGAGCTGCTATCTTCGCCATCGATGTTGCCGACGATGACGTTGCCACCGGTCCCCAGCCCATCGACCTGGAAAACTTTGATACAGCCCTGGCGGCCTACTTGGGCTGCTCCCGCGAGGATGTTGACATCCGGGACATGGCGGTCCATCCCACGTCGCAGAACGTTTACATCTCGGTGATGCGAGGCAGCGGCGACTCCGCCGTTCCGGTTATAGTCCAGATCAAGACCGACGGCGCAATTGGCGACGTCTCCCTGGACGAGGTGCGCTTCTCGCAGACCCTGATTGAGGACGCCGCCGACGAGGACGACCCCCGGTTGGTCTCCCGGCAAAAGCTCCGGACGGTGACGGTAACCGACATGTCCTACGTGGATGGGCTGCTGGTGGTGGCGGGAACGTCCAACGAGGAATTCTCTTCAACCCTGCGGCGCATCCCCTTCCCATTCAACGGTGACACCCAGTCCAATTCGCTGGAGATTTTCCACGTTTCCCACGGCCAGTACGAGACAGCCGCCCCCATTCGCGCCTTTGTGCCCTACCAGGGGAACAGCAGCATCCTGGCCAGCTATACCTGCACCCCGGTGGTCCAGTTCTCCCTGGGCCAGTTCAAGCCAGGAGAACAGGTCAAGGGCAAGACGGTGGCCGAGCTTGGCGCGCACAACCGGCCCCTGGACCTGGTATCCTTTGAGCGCGACGGCGAGGAATACCTACTGGTCTGCAACGAGCGGCACCCCCTGATTAAGATTGCCTGCAAGGACATCGACCAACAGGAGCCGCTCACCGTGCCCGACGATTCCCTGGATGAGAATCCGGCGGACCCGGTAACCCCTGGGGTGGGCGTGCCGCGCCAGATTATGCCCCAGCCGGGTGTGAAGCGTCTGGCTAACCTGAACGGCAGCGGTGTGCTCATGCTCCAGCAGGACGAGGATGGAAACACCCACCTGCATTCCTACGCGGTAGCGGCCCTGTGAACCAAGGCCGTCGACTGAAACTGGAATGGTCGGAACACCAGGGGCGAAGCTCCCTTCGCATCGGTGGTTGGGCCAAGCCAGAGTTTGACGAACTGGGCGGTCTGACCGCTGCCGAGCTTGCTCGGCGGTTGGTTCTGCTGCCCAGCCAGGTCCTCAAGACCGGCGCTGCTCGGGACGCCGTCCCGCCCACCGCCGGTCGCTTTGAATTCGGCGAAGACTTTATCAGCTTCGCCCCCAGGTTCCCCTTTGTGGACGGCATGGCCTATTCCCTGTTGGTCTATTCTGGCAGCGGGGAAGATGCCCCGGAAGTCTGGGCGATTGAACGTCCCGCCGCGCCGGTCAAGCCCACCACGGAAGTCACCGCAATCTACCCCACCGCCTCGGAAGTGCCGGTCAACCTGCTCAAGGTCTACGTCCATTTTTCCGCTCCCATGAGCGAGGGCTGGGCGGGCCGGGCGATAAGGGTCTGCCGCGAGGACACCGGCGAGGAACTGGAAGGGGTCTTTCTTCCGCCGTACCCGGAGCTTTGGGACCCGGAAAGGCGGCGTTTGACGATGCTGCTGGACCCGGGCCGGATTAAGCGCGGGCTGGTCCCGAACCTGGAGTCGGGCTACCCCTTGATTGAGGGAGTGCCCGTTAGGGTAATTGTTGCCCCGGACTTCCGGGACTCCCGGGGGCAGACCTTGGTTGCCGGGGCGGAGCGCAGCTACCAGGTTGGCCCGCCGTTGCGATCGAGAATCGAGGCAAGCGGCATCAAATGGTGGGTCCCCTCACCCGGTTCGTTGGAGCCCTTGGTAGTCGAGTTTGACCGCCCCTTGGACCATGCCCTGATGCACCATGACCTGTGGGTGATGGCTGACGACGCCGACCGCGCCGCTGTGCCGGGGCAGGGAGTGATTGGGCCCGAGGAACGGAGTTGGCGGTTCAACCCGGAGCGGCCTTGGCAGCAGGGCCATTACTTCTTGGTATGTGAGCCCAGCCTGGAGGACCTGGCCGGTAATTCAACGTCGCGGGTCTTCGACCGGGATATTACCGTTGATGAGGATGTTCCAGGGGAACCCCATCCGCTGGGCCTGGGCTTCTTCTGCGGTCCCATCGGGATACCTGCGGAGCCGGGACCCGGTTAGCTAGGCTCTGATGATATTGCGGGAGCCTTATTGCATCACCTTGCCCTATTGCATCGTTACCATGAAAATACCCACCCGATCATTCCCGCGCAGAGCCTGACCCGTACTCCGATACAGGGCGGGACTCTAGAAGATGGCACAGTGGATTCCCGCTTTAGCTGAAATGAAGGGTAAGGGGACCCGGTATAAACGGGATTTTTGAGGTGGCTTTTAGCAGGCGTCATTGACGTGAATCTGTCCAGACGCGTCTGGCGGCGAGGTTGCTTTCGTTCAATTCGTAGACTTCCACATCGTCAGGAATGAAGTGTCCGTACCGTCGCACGTAGTGCTCAACCAATGTCGCGGGATTGCGCTTGCCAGCCTTTTCAGTTTCCGGCATGAACAGCATCTTCCGGTATGATTTCGGAGCCGCTATGAAGTACAGCAAAGCCTCGTTGGCAGTGCTAAGTTTAGCACTCGGACTGTTGCCACCTATGGTCCAATTGTAAGCTTTGCACTCGATCAATAGAGCATCACTACCCCAATCGAACTTGTGCGGTTTCTTCCGACGGCTGTTAATGCTGACCTCGACTTCGTAATCCCGGAAAACCACTATTCTCCGTTTAGAAGTGTACCGGGACACTGATCTTGACGTAGATGAAGAAACAAAGGACATGCTATCCAAGCTGGGAGTGCCCCACGAGGCGGTCATGCTAATAGATTCGTAGAAACCGGATTGGCGCCCAAGCAAACCCACCGTCGCCGTGTTCACAAAGTCCCTTCCCCGGTCATGGGGGAAGGGACTTTGCCATTCTGCTAGCCGCTCAGGTCGGTGATTAACACCCCCATGGGCCTGGCGCCCACGGCGTAGGTTTGCATAGGCGTCAACTCGCCGGTATCGCCGTTGATCTGGTAGGAGGCGAGGTTTCCCGTCTCCGAACCGGCGGCGTAGACGAACTTGCCCTGGGGGTCCAGGCTGAAGGCGCTGGGCACTGCTTCCGTGGCAACCTGGCCGAGGGGCGTCAGTTGCCCGGTGGAGGCATCTACCGAGAAACCGGCGATGCTATTGTGGCCCCGGTTGGGAACGTACAGGAACTCCCCGTTGCCCGACACCTGAATCTGGGAGCAGGTGTTTCTACCGGAGAAACCCTCCGGCAGGGTGGACACCGTTTGTACCGCCGACAACGTGCCCCCATCGGCGTCCAGGGCATAGGCGGAAACGCTGCAACCCTGCTCGTTGGAGAAGTAGGCGACGTTCTGGGTGGGGTGGAAGATGAAGTGGCGGGGGCCCAGGAATTCGCTCATCGGCAACTGCAAGGGGGAATTGGGGGTCAGGCTTCCGGTGTCCTCGTCGAACTTGAACTGGTAGATTACATTGGGCCCGTAGTTGTCCCCGGGAGGCTGCATCACGTTGTCCTGGATGCGGGCAATGTGGGGCACAAAGGCGTACCTGTTGGAGGGGTCCGACAGAATGCAGTGGGCCCCGTTGTCCGTCTCTATCCACTCCACCGGCGGCGCAACCAGGGCCCCGTCGTCGCCAATCGAATGCACTCCCACCCGGGCGCCCTGGTAGTGGGCCGACAGCATGTACCTTCCTCTACGGTCGGTGGCCAGGTAGGTCGGTGAGGCATCCACCGAAATCTTGCCAACCTGGGTCAGTTCTCCGGTTGCCTGGTTGATACGATGGCTGGACAACTCGTTGCTGTTGCGGTGCCCGACGTAGAGGGTCTGCCGGTCGGGGCTGATTGCCAACGCCGAGGGCGCGCCGACCATCGGGACCTCGGCCCGCTGCTCCAAACTGCCGGTATCCGGGTCCATCTCCATGACCAATACCTTGTCATCATCCTGCAGGGCAATGTACATGTAGAAAGCCATTTTGGAAGACCTCCTTTCGTTTCAGTTCTGGTTATACGTTTGTCCGCCAGGCCGGTGCTGCGCGGTTTCGGCAGCTACGCCGGTCAATCCCGGAGGGGCCGTGCGCTGTGTGGTCGCTCCGTGGCCCCAAGGATGGCGAATGGCTGCATTATACGCCCAAACCGGCAATTGGTGGGTAGGGTCTCGGGCTCTTTCGCTGGGCCCGAGAAAGCCGCTCGTGGTTAGCCTGTCCTGCGACAAGATGAGAATGAGCGGGGGTCTTTGCCGGCCCTCCGACAAGCCCGGGATGAGCGGTGAGAGCGGTTGGTAATGGCGATAATAATCGAAAGACCTTGGTGCCGGCCAAACAATAATTGCCGACCAATTTGCCGTGTGGTGTGCTTTTCGCCGCTGATGTCCAAATGAGCCTGGAGGGTCTGCTGCCGGTCGGGTCTTGGGGTTAGGACCGGCGCGCCCCGGCGTCTGCGATGAGTCTGCGAGGGGCCGCATTTAGGAGGGAGCGGATGAGGAGGTCAACGGCCACTACCAGTTCTTCCGCAACCGGCCTGTTGGCCGCGGCTGCCGACGTTGCCCAGTCGTTCACCCGCACTTCCCTCTGGATTACCCTGGGCTGGTACGATTTCACCCTCCGTTACCGCCGCACATCGGTGGCGCCCTCTGGGAAATTGTGGTTGTGGGGGTGTGGGTAGTAGGGTTGGGCGTTCTCTTCGGGCGGCTGCTGGGACACTCCCGGGAGAGCTTTCTGGCCTACCTGGCGGCGGGGGTTATCCTCTGGTCTTTCATGGCCAGCATATTGACCACCGGCGCCAACGTGTTCGTCTCCCACTCCCGTTTGATCCTCTCCGTTAACAACCCCCTCTATACCTATGTCCTGCGCAATATAATGGAGCACGTTGTCAAGCTGGCGCTCCACTCCCTGGTATTCCTGGCAGTGCTGCCCTTGGTTGACCTGTCCTTTGGCCTGCAAACATTGCTGGTGGCGCCCGGTCTGCTTATATTTTTGCTCACGGACCTGTGGGCGGTGCCCCTGATGGGTTTCCTGGGGGCCAAGTTCCGCGACCTTACCCACCTGCTGCGGGCGGGGATGCGGTTCTGTTCTTTGCCACGCCGGTGTTCTGGTACGCCGATGGTCTGGGCGTCCGGGCTTTTCTGGCGTCCTTCAATCCCTTCACCCATTTCCTGGAGATTGTCCGCGCTCCGCTCATTGGCGACCCGCTTCCCCAACTCTCCTGGGCGGTCGTTCTGGCGATAAACGCGGTGGGGCTGGCAGTGGCGGCGGGTGTCTACAGTTCGTTGATGCGGCGTCTCCCCTTCTGGCTCTGAACCATGAGAGATGATTTTGTCATCCGACTGCGGGACGTATCCCTGCTGCTGCCGGCCCAGGTGTACCTGGGGATGCTCGACTGGGGCAGTACCGGCGACATTCTTCGCCGCCGTATCGACTGGATGGCGGAGCAGGCCCAGGGCCCCCGGGTGCTGGACGTTGGGTGCAGTGAGGGTATTCTGGATTTGTTGCTGACCCGCCGGGGCGTTCAGGTCACCGGCGTGGACCGGAACCCGGAGGCCCTGGAATTTGCCCGGGAGCTACTGGCCGAAGAGCCGGCGGAGGTCGTCGAGCGGGTGCAACTTATTCACGCCGACCTGTTGGAGGGCGATTTGGCGGCGGACCCCTTCGACACCCTGGTGCTGGGAGAAATTCTGGAACACCTGGAAGACCCCGCCACGTTGCTGGATCGGAGCCTGTCGTTGCTGCGTCCCGAGGGTCGCGTGGTCGTCACCACACCCTTTGGCTACCACCCCCACGAGAACCATCACCAGACCTTCTACCTCTCGGACTTCATCGCGCTGCTCAAGCCGCGCTGCACCCTGGAATCCCTTATCGTTGAAGAGGGCTACATCTGGTTCTCGGGCTGTCTTTCTAACAATCCCGGTGAGTCCTGGGAACGGCTCGACGCTCCGGCCATAGTCAGCATAACCGAGGCAGCGCTGGTGGCCTCCCAGAAGAGGTCACACGAAAACATGGGCAGAGTCGGAGCCGAGGCACGTCGGCTCCGACAACAGTTGGGACGTCTCCAACGCCAATTCGATGCGAGTGAGGAGGAGAGGGAACGGCTGCAACAGCAGTTCCGGCAAGGCCAGGGAGAGGTTAGGGTGCTGAGGCAGCGCTTTCAAGCGACCCGTTCCAGCATTTCGTTTCTTGCTGGCTTGGCCCTAGTAGGAGCGGCAAAGCAACCTTGGAGGCTCTTGAGCCTTCCCTGGGAAATGTGGCGGATATATCGCACCGCTCGCCCCGGCGGGCGAAATCGAAATGCCGAGTGGACACCTGCGGTCGCAAGTGAACGCGCCGTGCCCTCACCATCCTATGAGCCTCTGGAACCGCTCAGCTTCCCCGCGTTGGACATCCCCAAGCCCCAGGTAAAAGGCCCAACCGTGGCGGCCATCCTGGACACCTTCTCCGAGTATTGCCTGCGCTACGAGGCCAACCTGGTGCTGCTGACCCGGGACAACTGGCTGGACGAGATGGAGCAGTCCCAGCCCGCCTTCCTGCTGGTGGAGTCCGCCTGGCTCGGCAACTATGGCCAATGGACCCAACTGATTAACCACTTCGACAGGCAGGATAGTCCCCTTGGCGAACTATTGGGCTATTGTCGGGAACGCAACATACCCACCGTATTCTGGAATAAGGAAGACCCTCCGCACTTCGACGAATTTATCGATACTGCCCGGGAGTTTGATTATGTGTTCACCTCCGATGCCGACTGCGTTCCAGTGTATCGGGACGTGCTGGAACACGACCGGGTTTACGTCCTTCCCTTCGCCGCGCAGCCCAGGCTGCACAACCCTTGCCATGAGGTAGATTGGCCGCGCCATCGGGTCAGTTTTGCCGGAAGCTGGGTAGGCCACCGGTACCCGGAGCGTGCTCGTGACCTCCAAGCTCTGCTGGACGCGGCGCTTCCCTTTGGTCTCCACATCTTCGACCGAAACCTGAACCGGGGTGACCTGGGTGTCCGCTCTTCCAGTAACCGTTTTCCTGCCCATTACCAGGACGCCATTAGGGGCAGACTGATCTACGAGGAGATGTTGGCCGCCTACCGTTGCTACGACGTTATGCTCAACGCCAACTCAGTGACTGAGTCGCCGACCATGTTTTCCCGGAGGGTTTTTGAAAGCCTAGCTTGCGGCACGCCGGTAGTCTCCACCGAGTCGGTGGGAATGCGCGAGATGCTGGGTAATCACGTCCGGGTGGCGCGCAGCGTGGCCGAGGCTACGGAGCACCTGCAGGAATTGTTACGAGACGAGGAGGCTCGTGCTCAGGAGTCCCACCTGGCGTATCGGTACGTCCATGAGAACCATACCTACGGGCAACCGCATGGACGAGGTGCTGCGGAGAATAGGACTGGAACCGCAAGTGTCGGCGCAGCCTACGGTAAGCGTGGTTACGGCCACCATGCGACCCGAGAATATCACTAAATGCCTGGAGAATTTCGCCAAACAGACCTACGCGGAAAAGGAATTGTTGCTGGTGTTGAACAACTCCGAGTTCGACGTTGACGGCATCCGGCGCCGGGCCGAGGCCATCCCCAACGTCCGCGTCCTTTATGTTGAAGGACGCACAACATTGGGCGACTGCCTCAATCTTGGGACGCGCGAGTCCTCCGGTCGGTACGTCGCCAAGATGGACGACGACAACCTGTACGGCTCGCCATACCTCTCTGACCTCGTTTTAGCCGCGGAGTTTTCGGATGCAGAGGTCACCGGAAAGGGGTCCTGCTACATGTACCTGGAAGGGCGCGACATAATGGGTATGAGAGTGTTTGAGTCAGAACACAGCTACGCCAAGATGGTAGCGGGGTCGTCTCTGTTGGTCCGGCGCGAGCTATTGACGGACATTCCCTTCCACAGCATATCTCTAGTATTACAACGACGAGTTTAAGGAGGGACGCCTGATGCTTCCCGGCGACGGGCGGCGCGGCGTTTCTCGTGGGAGCGTTTCGCCCGCTCGTTGCGCTGTTGGACATCTTCCAGCCATTGCCGCAACTCATCCGGTCCGAACCGTTCCCGCGGCAGCATCTCCCGCACCACCCGGTACACCTGCGGGCGCGTGATCCGGGGCATCTTTTCCCCCCCAGTCCTGCGGCAGGCCCAACAGAAACGCCCCGCCCAGCAGGCACATGGCCACGTGGTGATGCCATCCGGCCCATGTCCGGGTCTCGTACTCGTCCAGCCCGATGTCGCTCTTTTCGGTCTCGAATTCGGTTTAAGTACGCCACCTAGACCCCCCCACGTGGGCCAGGGTTTCCAGGGGAGTGTCCCCGGGCGCATTGGACAGGTAGTAGCGGGGCTCGCTGCCGTCCAGGTTCTGGCGGTAGCTTGCCCAAACCACTCCACCAGGCTTCCGGTTCCGGGTTTCCCGGACCCTCTGGGCGCCGAACCGGTAGACCCGCGGCCCCTGGGACCCCTCCGCCACCGTAATCTCCCGCCACGACTCCTCCGGCAGCGCCAAGCTGCGCTCCGCCATGGTCAGGCGCTGTCCGCTGCGCAGTTTGGGCTGGCGGGGACGCCCGAGTCCCTGATAGGCCGGCTCGCTCCAGTCAGGCTCCAGCGGCCAGACCGTCATGTCCGGCCGGACGTCCAGAACGTATAGCATTCCTGTTGCAGCCAAGCCGTCTCGGAACGCCGGGGACATCCCGAAGGCGGAATCCCCAGCGACCCACCCAGCGCTGCGGCAACCCCGAGCCCGGGCCTGCCCCAGCATATCTAATGCCAGGTCCGTCTTCGACCGGTACCGCCGCCGCTCTTCCGGCACGCCCGCCGCCGCACAGCGGCCCGCGTCCGAAGTCCATGCCTCGGGCAGATACCAGCGCTGGTCCGCCAGGGCCCGCCCCCGCGGCCCCACGTGGGCCAGGAATACTCCGGCCTGGCAATTGGCTATCTTGCCCAACGCCCCGCAGTATTGCCGGGCCACCCCTACCGATTTGACGCCCTGCTTGGGGAAGTCGCTGCCGTCGAACACCCACACCGCCAGCGGGTGTTCCAGCCTGGGACCCAAGTACTCCTGCAGGCGGGCGATGACCGCGGCATCGTCCCAGCGAGCCTCGGTGAGAAAGCGCTGCATCGCCCGGGCCGAGACCGGAACCATCTCGGACAGATTCTCGGCGTTGCGCCGCTCCTGGGCCTGGACCAGCAGGCCCAGCAGATAATGCCTGCTCTGTTCCCGCCACTGCTTGCGGCCAAAGGCACCAGCGAAGTAGGCATGGAACTCCAGAAAGGCCTCGTAAACCCGCTCGAAAGCTGCCCTCTCCATCGTCCCCACCTCCCCAAAGCCCCCGCCGTCTCCCGAATTATCCTACCAAAAACCCGTCGTTGTAATACTAGATGCCAAAGGGATACTAGAGCATCTGCTGTATCTTCCCGGTCTTCGGGTCGTAGGAGTTGGCGAAGAGTACCAAGACTTCGCAAGGAATGAACCACTGGGTTCCTCTTCGCAAAGCCGAAAGGCGCTTAGCTCGGATGTTACGCCTTACGGTTTCCTCGCTAACGTTGAGATACACCGCAGCTTGGGGTACGGTGAATTCCTCTGGCATCGTCATGTCGTGGTCCCAGAAACACGTCCGGTTTGGTGATGTATTCTACCACACCATCTATGCGACAAACGTCGATAGCCGAGGAGTCCCACAGCCTGCTGGCCTCCGGCTTCAGCATCTACGCGGTCAAGGCCAGCAACTTGATGCCATTCGCAACCGATTCGACGGATGTGTTGGCGGCCACGTGCTCCAACTCGACAGATCTCTGCTCATCTCCCGCGCCGACCGAGACCATGACACCTATGGATATGGCGGGCATGTTGCGCCGTGGCCAGGGGCTTTTCAGTCACGCTCGCCCTCGCGCGGCTCAGAACCGCCTTCGTAGTCTACGGCGCGATGAACTGGCGGGATTGACGGACGCACGGTTACCGTTCGACGACGTGGCATCCGACCCTGCAGCGCTTTCCAGCCAGCTGATGCCTTCCTTGCACGCCGGCGCCATCAGCGGCATGGCAGCGGGCGAGCACGGCCGTATCTGGTGGCAGAATGCCGTGAGGCATTGTTACCCTGCCTCCTTTCGACGAAGCTGACCAAGTGTTCCTAGGCCAGCTGTCTGACCATAGAGAGTCCGGTGCACGAATACTGCCCTCGGGCTTGGAGTTGGAGTTACGGCAACGCACACAGGCCGACCTGTGGCTGAAATTGATGGCCAGGAAAGTGCGGCAGCACTGAGGATTGGGCTGACACCATGATGGACCGGTGAGTGGGGCAGACATGGTGGTATCAAGCAGAGGGTTGATTGGCGATGTTAGAGCCTACTTCACCGACTTGTGCTTGGTGCGGCAGTAGGCGGCTCCTTGGATGAGCACTCCAGTGATACCAACAACTGTTCTGGTAGGCCGGACTGGAATCGAACCAGTGTCTGGGGCTTATAAGGCCCCTGCTCTCACCATTGAGCTACCGGCCCTCTAAGAGCATAATAGCATTATGAGGTGGCCTTTAAAAGCTCCAGTTTGCGGGCAGGAGGCCCCCCGTGCAACAGACTTTTTGTGCAGCCTTCACTTTTGATGCAAAACCGACTTAATGTGCAAGACTCACTTTTGATACAGAGAACGGACTTCTGGTTCAGGGCCTACTTTTTGTGCAAAGCCGCAAAGGGGGGAGAGGGGGGATTTTCGGAGGGAGGCGAGGAGCTGCTGGGCCAACTGCTGGAAGGAATGGACGTGCGGCAGCGGGTGGAGGAGACGGCCCAACTGGTGTCGCGCTACCTGGGCGGCGAAGGCAACCCGGAGCAGTTGCTGGCAACTTTGGGACAGGCCATGCTGCGGGAGGACTCGGACTTCCATTCCTTCCAGATAATTGACGCCGGGTTCAGCCAATACAATGACCGCCGGGGAACGGAAGAAGGCCGGCACGTCCTGATTGCCGTGGCCCGGTTCCTGGCAGCCCACGCCCCCACGCCCAGAGCGGTGGGACAAACTTACAACATGGCGCTGCGACTGCATCGGGGCGAGGAGATTTACCGGGACGCCTGAGCCTGGTATCGATATGCGGCGCGCTGTCATATTTATCTTGATTGCCGGGGGAATTATCGCCGGTGCGCTGGGAACTGTGGCGGTCTATGCACCGGGTGCCGTGGCGGAAGGCAAAGAGATAGTGGAGCGCGCCGTAGGCACCCTGGCGCGGGTCGGCTCTCTGGTACGTTCTCAGGGCCGAGAGTCGGCTGGGAAGAAGGTTGTTGACCCAGGGGAGGGTGTCCTCGCCGTGCCCTCCGCCTCGGGCTGTAATGGGCATGTTCTTCTATGCGACCGGCGGTTCGACAGCATCGCCATTGCCGCTACGCACAACTCTATGTCCAACATCGAGGACGAGTTCCTTTTGGTCAACCATTCCAAGGGCATTATTCCGCAGTTGGAAGCCGGATACCGAGGGCTGCTGATTGACCTGTACTACGGCATTGACTCGGAGTGGGCGCCGGTGGTGGTAACCGACCTGACGCCCTTTACGTCGGAAGAACGGGAACAACTGGTGAAGCAGTTGGGCGAGGCTGTGGTGCAGTCGGCGGAGGAGCTGAGCCAACGCGACTTACGCGACTTAGACATAGGGTATACACCCGGAGTCTACCTTTGCCATCAACACTGCGAGATTGGCTCGATCCGCTTTTCCACTGCGCTGGAGGGAATCCGTGGTTGGCTGGAGGACAACCCGCGGGAGGTCTTGCTCATCATCATTGAAGATCACGTGACACCGGAAGACGTTGCCCATGCTTTCCAAGAAGCCGGATTGGCAGCATACCTTCACACCCAGGCTATTGATACGCCGTGGCCTACGCTGCTGGAGATGATTGATTCCGGCCGGCGGCTGGTGGTGATGGCCGAGAACGACACCGGCGGGGCGCCCTGGTACCACGACGCATTCACCTTCATCCAGGATACACCGCATACCTTTGAAACTGTTGACCAGTTCAACTGCGCTCCACACCGGGGCCGTCCGGACAGCCCCCTGTTTATGATTAACCATTGGGTTACTCCCGCCGTGGCCGAGACCGGGGCCATAGTTAACTCCGCCCAGGTCCTCAATCAACGCATCGCCCTCTGCCAGGAGGAACGGGGCTCGGTTCCCAACATCATAGGAGTGGACTTTTACGCCCAGGGTGATGCTCTGGCCGTAGTGGCAGCCTTTAACGGGGTTCAATAAAGGAAGGCCGAGCAGATTGGTTCCGCCCCGCCATGGCTGCCGGATACTACTTCAAATGCTCGGCCAAGAACTGGCTCACCTGCTGGGCCATCCCTAATTCGGCTGTCCATCTCCTTCCCCAGGGCGCCGGGCAGTTCCTTTTCAGCCAGGCGCCGCAGGGACGCGTCCTCCCGCTTCATGGCCGCAATCTCCTTCTCCATCCCAGTGATGACCGGGCCGTAGTCCGGCCCGGAGAAGGGATTGTTGCACATGAACATCAGCGCCAGCGCCAATGCCCCCAACACCAGGGGCACACGGAACCGGCGCAGGGTCCTGAGTATATCAGCCTGACCGCTAGGCGCGGGGGCTGGCTCAGGGGCGCCTGGGGTCTGGGGTCCTGGCACTGGCGCGGCTGCGGGCATAACCCCAGGGGGTGGCATCGTGGGCACTTCTTCCAGGGCTGGAGGGGCTGGAGGGGCCGGTCCGACAGTCGGGGCGGCTGCGGGGCTGGGCTGCTCCTCGACGGCGGCGGTCTCCTCTGGGGTCGCCTCCTGGCTCTCAAGGTCCAGGTTGTTCCCTGCCGCCGGCGGGCCGTGAGCAGGGGTCTCCTCCGCCCCCGCTGCTGCATCCTCCAACTCCAGGTCTGGGAGCAGGAAGGGAAGGTCACCATCCTCTTCCAGTATCTCCGGCAGGTCTTCCATGCTGGGGGTGATGGCTTCGACCCCGGCTTCCAGCAGTTGCGGGGATGGGCGCATAAGCCCTTCCTGCACCATATCGCCGCGGTCTATGAACTCTCCCTGGAGGGCAGTCGCCTTTACCTCTCCCCCAGTGTCTGAGGCTGCATAGACCATCGTATTCTCATCCTGGCACCAGATGTTGATGCCCTCCCATCAGGGTATTTCCACACCGCGCAGAGGTAACCCGCCCGGGAACACGAAATGCTCAGCTCCCCGTCGCACACAAGGGCGTCCAGGATGTACAGGAGTCCCCGGGCGCTGGCGTCGCTGGCGGGGACCTCATTCTCCTCCAAGTTATCGAGTGCGGCGTAGAAGAGGATGGCGCCAACCACCTCTTCATCTGCCCCTCTTTGCAACAGGATCTCACACACATCTGGCACTGTCAGTCCATTTTCTGTTGTCATCACGCCTCCGAGGTTGGGGGTTCTCACTGGGGGATTCTCAGTGAGTCCCACGAGAGGCCGGTTACGGCTGCGTCTCGCAGTTACGCACTATCGGCTGGGGGGTCACCAAGACCATGTACATGAAGGCAGGGGTTGGAGTGGGTTCCTCCCCCTCTGCGGGAGTGGGATCGTCCGTTCCCTGCTCCGGGTAGAGGACCTCCGGGAGTTGCACCGGCTCCGGGGTGGGCCTGGGGGCCTCGGCGTCCGCCGGGGGGCAGGGGGTGGGGGTGATGATGGTCACGACGGAGGGGTCGGACCGCTGCCGTATCTGGATGGGCCGGCCCTGTGACTGGAGGACATCCCGGCCCCAGAGGGTCAGCGCCACCAGGAGCAGGGCCGCCGCCACTACTCCGAGGAGGAAGGCAATCACCACGAACTGCCGCCCCCCGTCGCCGGGCTGGTTCTCGGTGCTGGGATTCGTGTTCATGCACTACCTATCCTCTTCCCAGAAGAAGACCAGGCCCGTCATGTAGACGATCAGCACCAGGGGGAGGGATTGGATGAAGAGGGTGACCACCCGCAACATTGGCCCGCTGAAGGGGAAGGGCGCCCCCGGTATTCCAGGAAGCCCAGGTGTAGCGCGTCTGATTCATCGGACAAAGGCGTTATGACCAGCGCCACGTACACGGTGACCCCTCCAGACCAGGTATACCGGACCCATGAGGCCCGTTTGCCGCTATCGTCGGAGAATGAGTGCAGATTGTTGACCAGGGCACGCTCGCCGTGCGTTATAGCCTCGACGGTGAGTTCGTCCCTCGCCGCGTGGTAGTCGAACAGGGCCGCGAGGTCGCAGTCTATGGAGGCAGGGTCGCCCGGCACCCCGACATTCATTCCGTGATAGTTCCTAAACACATGGCGTCCGGCGTGTGCGTTCCTCCTCTGAGGGGAGGAGTAGCTGCCGGTGTAGAGAGTGCTCCACTCGTAACTGTTGGCAACCTCCATGACCATGTGGTCCTCGTCGGTGGTGAGGGCATGGCTATAGAGGATCACGCGGGTGCCTTCAGTATAATCTAGGATACTCGACAGCTCATCCCATATGATGGGGAAGAGGGCTAGGCTCAGCACCCCGAGGATGCAGCAGGAGGCCCAATAGGTCAGACCCATGCCAGGCCCCTACAGCCCGTTGAAGCGGCGGCGAAACTCCTGAAACTTCTCCTGGGGTTCCCACCCCCGGAAGGGTCCCAACAGAATACAGAGGGGCATCACCAGGAAGAGGGGTATCCAATATAGGGTGTGTGCCTGGATGGGCAATTGCTCGACGGCCTGCCAGTATACCGGCATGTAGGGCAGGTAGTGGAGCAACCCTAGTACCGTACCCAATATCCAGAAGGCCCGGTTCATAAGGGTAATGGGATGGTGATGGTACCCTACATAACTTACACAGGCATGGAGCATCATGGCCAGTAGAGGGGCTATGCCAACCATCCCAATCCACAGCGAAACGACAGCGGTAATCAGTGTCATTTGTTCAAAAAAAAGTGTGATAATTTGCCGGGGAACATATATTTATATACAATATCAGCGCGAATCGCTCATTTTTGCAACATTACCCTACGGTCGATGGGTCTAGACCGGAACCGGCCGCCGCCGTCCAAGACCGCGGCGGGGCGCCGCCGGAGCCCCTTCGACCGCTCTGGTGATGGAGGGTTCGCCGTTGGTAACAGCCCGTAAAAACCGCGCCGAGTTACCCCGCAGCGAGTGGCCGGGGTCTCCAATGGGTGAGGACTTCGTGGAGCGTGCCAGCGGCAACCCCAGGGATGTCTTCTCCCTGGAGTACCGCCTCTTCTGCTGGCACATGCAGGCCGATGGCGGGACCCGGAGATGGTCCTATACTACACTGAGGAGATAGCAGCCAGCCGGGGAGGAGTGGCCCTGTACGAGCATCTGCTCAAGCAACAGGAGGGGATCTGAATCCCGGAAGGGGTCAGGTCCTGGGAGGCATAGCCGCCCGGGACACTTGCCCGGCAAGAGGCACCAACGCGTCCAGCGCAGCCCCGCCGATTCCAACCGCCTGACCTGTCAAGGGCGGTGGAACTCTCTGGGTCAATCGCCACCATCCATGGGCCTGGCCTCTCAGTGGCCGGATCACGTGCGCATGACAGCACAGGCCTGCGGGCCGCCAACTTGGGATCCCCTCATCGGGTGAGTAAGGGCTACGGGTTCAGAAACCATTCTGGCAGGTCCGCCATAGAAAAAACCTTCAGTTACCACGGTGGCGCCCCCTACTCTTTGGGCAGATTCCTGCTCGTTCGAATTACTCGGCGCCGAGTAATTCGAACGCCCTCCATTCGGGCAAAGACGTGGTCGTCGGTTAGCAATATGAGCCCGTGGCAAATCGCGGTCGAGCCTATGAAGAGGTCCATGGCATCCTCGAGGGGTTGGCCGGCTGTTCTCAGCCTCTCCCTTTCTTTGGCATAGATGCGACAAATCGCGTCATCCAACGGTACAACGGTAACGCCGTCAAGGAGGGCGTTCAGTGTCCCCTCCTGACGCTCTCTGCTTACCGCTGAACTCTACCAGGGCTGGTAGAGTTCAGCCATGCTCACTATGCTTAAGCCAATTCCTTGTGGTAATGGATCATCAATTTTCTCTACCTTTTCGGGGCGCCCTCTCAAGTAGTCGATGGCCCAGTTCGTGTCCAGCAGATATCGCAGTTCGGACATCCAGTTACTGCCCGGGTTCGATTTCGAAAGCGGTTCGCCGGGCCGCGATTTCGCGTTGGAGTTCTTCGGCCGCCTGGTTGTCTCTCCAGGCGCCAGCTGCATCCCGGGTTCTTAACAGCCTCTCCGCTGCTGCCTGTTGTCCTTCAGGGCTGGCTGGCTTCAGGTCGCTGTACCGGAGGATCCACTGTCCGCCGGGATGCCGTCCAGCTCCGACTGCGAACGGGTCGGGATGACCGGATGCCACCCACTCGCGTTGGTCTTCGCGCACCTCACGCAGTTCGATCAGGACCCGGGCGGCCTCCGCCCTGGAGGGTTTCCCTGTCGGGGCGCCAGAAATCCACCTTGGGAAAGTCAGGTTCGTTCTTCCAGCCTCCATCGGCATGCCAGAAGGTCACCATCCAACGTACGCCGTCGATGTTCATGTGGTCCTTCCTCCTTAGTCACAACTGGTCGCAAATACGATTGTCAGTGCCTGGTTGGCCGCGGTCAACCACCGCGCCTCTAAACCCTCCACCACCAGTGCTGCGGCTGTCCTTGATGCTGGGGATCCCGGTGCATCCGTTCCAGACCCCGCCCCTGCCAGAAATGGGAGTCCACCCGTTCCAGGCCGTCCCACAGGGCGTCGAGGGCGGCAGCATCGAGGGCGCGATCCCCGATGTGGAAGGTATCCCCACACTCCAGGGCCTGGTCGCGCAGTTGGCCGATCACCTGGCGGGCCAGCCACAGGTCCCGCCGGTAGGCGGCAGAAGTACGTTGGGGATCAGGCGTCAACATCATCCAACTCCTTGGCCACCCGCCGGACCACGCTGTGGTGAACGCGGTGGACCTGAGCGATGCGGTTGACCGACTGGCCCTCGCGGAGCTTGCGCTCCACTTCCTGCCTGGCCTCGAGAGTGAGCACCGGAGGGCGCCCGATCCGCTTCCCTTCAGCCCGGGCCCGCTCCTGGCCCTGGATGCTGCGCTCCCGGATGTTGCTCCACTCCCACTCGGCGATGGCCAGGGTGAGGTGCAGGAGGAGCTGGCCGGTGGGGGTGGTCGTGTCGAACTCCCGCTGCGAGAGAACCACGAGGTGGATGCCGGCGTCAGTGATGTCCTTGATAAAGCGCAGGCCGTCAACTGCCCGCCGGCTGATGCGGTCGATGGCGGTGACCACCAGGGTATCCCCAGCCTGCAGCCGGGCCGGCAGGTCCCGCAGGGCCCGGCGGTCGCTCCTGGCGCCCGAACCGATCTCCGTCACGAGCTCGTGCACGCCGTAGTCCTGGAGTTGCTGAGTCTGCGTCTCCAGGTTGCCCTGGTTCTCGGTGGCCTGGCTGACCCGGGCGAAGCCGACAGTGAGGGGAAGTCGGTTGATCATCGCCGGTCCATGCTCCCCGCGCTTAGTGTATGCGGAAATGGTAGGACCCTGGAATGCTTTCGTCAAGGGTTTCCGCGGACCGTTGGTGTATCTGGAGCGGGAGTGTTTCCCGGGGGATGGACCGGCTGGCGTTAAGTGCCGTTTTCCGCGGGACGTTGCCGGCTCGTCCGCGTTGGCGCTTGGGACAGGATGTTTCCCAGGGACCCCTTTTTGCGCCGGCACAGAATCGCCAAAATCGGCCCCCCAATGGGCTTCAGGGCAGGGGCCTGAAAAGGGCTGGCGGCCCCGTTTTTCAAGCAGGGGCCTCCAACGTGGCCGTTATGGCACGGCGCGAACCGCGTTGGGGGCGCGAGCCCCTGGGAGCGCCGCCTGCCGCCTGCCGCCTGCAGGCCCCTGGTACGCCTCGGAAATCGTCAGTATAAACATCAACGCAGGTTCGCTGTCGGCCAAGGGTGCAGGTTGGCAGAGGAGCGGGCGTTGGCGCTGGGGACGTGGCAGTGCAGGCCAAGGCAAGGGTTCCGATGAGAGCGCCCAGGAATAGGTTTATCAAGCCTCCACGTTGTTGCTGGGTTTCGCTGGCCGCAATGTCGCACAATGCCCTTACGTTGACCCGCCATCGGGACGCACAAAGTGTTATGTCAGCTGGGTGTGTACCGGTGTGCACAGACCGCCTGCAGATTCGGACAACGCCTGTTAGGTGGCCCCACTGACTCCCTTCCCCTGTATGGTATGGTTCCCCTAGCCTAATGTGGGGGGTTGCTATGCCAGAAGACTGGAACAACCAGGGTTCACCTTTACCACCCCGACCGCGGCAGGGCCCTGTGCGGCGGCGAGGTGGACAAGCCTGGGGACAATAGTGGCGGAGAACGTCCTGGATGTTACCTGCGAAGCCTGCGCGACGGAGCTGCGCCGCATTATCGGCCAGTTGAACCAGCTTCGGGAGGCCCTGCACCCGCAGACCTTGGCCTAGAAACTCGGACGGAAACCCCGATTCTCTCCAAGCTGCCGTTTTCTTAAACGTCGATTGGCGATGTAATAGTAGGGTTGTGAAACGTAGTTATTGCTGCTCCCACGCCGCTTCGAAGGCCTGCCGGAGCCTGGCGACGCTCGCTAAGCCCGAATCCACCGAAGGAGGGCCTTGGGGACAGCCCTTGAAGAAGCTAGAGGGTGCCCCCATGAATCTGGGATGATGGTTTTGTGACAGCAAACCGACCCCAGAACAAGGAGCACCCAACGCCGTCCATCGGTGAATTGGGGCTAAACTAAAGCCAAGGTGAAATGTACATATCGCTAGACCGCAATGTCTGTGGTCACCCAGTTGGGGCCTAAGGGTGATATGAGGCGCTGTGGAATCCTTTCGGTAGTCTTCAAGACCCCCGAAATGCACATCCCACCTTGGTATTGGTTTAGATCGTCCATCCTGAACTGGACCTGTAGTTGGATGCTCCCAGGTATGCCTCGGCGTGTTCCATGTGCCGGTCATAGGTGCTCCAGTCGAAGTGGATATATCATGCCCGCATCGGGATGGACTCACATCTTGATTCTGGGGAGAGTAATCGCCAACTGGCTGAAGCATAGGAGCATTGCCCTAACTTAATTAACCCGGTGTGCAAGTTGTAAAAAGGGTTGAAAATCCAGGCCCAAACGCCTCTACCAGAGATGTCTGCCCCCAGTGGAGGTGTGTGATGGACGTGGACACCCAGATAATAACAGTCTCTTGCCGGATAGATGATACCTTGAAGCGCCTTTTTCAGGGACAACGGCTTCGCCAGCGCGGGCCCGGACCGGTGTTGTCCGATGCTGAAGTGTTGACTATGGAAACCGTTGGTGAGTTCCTGGGCTTCAGCCAGGACCTCACCCTCTACCGGTACTTCCGCCGGCACTACAGCCACTTCTTTCCGGGAATGGCGCAGGTCTGCCGCACCACCTTCGTGCGTCAGGCCGCCAACCTCTGGCGGGTCAAGGAGCGGGTCTGGCAAATGCTCCTGGATTCCATCCAACATGACCCGACTTTTGCCATCGTGGACAGTTTCCCCCTGCCAGTCTGCCGGTTCGCCCGGGCCTGCCGCTGTCAGCGCTTCCGGGGAGAAGCCGCTTTCGGGTGGGATGACGTGGCCCGGCAGACCTTCTATGGTTTCAGGGTGCATCTGCGGCTGAGTTGGCCCGGACTGATCACCGGCTTCAGCGTCGCCCCAGCCAATGTGCATGACCTGGCGGTGGTCCCGGAACTGGCCGCAGGCGCGCAAGGCATATTGCTGGGGGACCGCAACTACTGGTCTCCGCGCCTGGTTGAGGAGCTGGCCGGCCAGGACGTGACCTTGCTGGCCCCGTTCAAGTCGAAGAAAAAGGACCCCTGGCCCCGGCGAAGCTACCAAATCAGCCGGCCACGTTACCGTATCGAAACAGTGTTCAGTCAACTTGTGGAGCGTTTTCAAGCCAGGCGGGTCCAGGTCAAGGACATCTGGCATCTGCACGCCCGGTTGCTGCGCAAGGCTCTCAGCCATACGCTGGCTTTCGCACTCAATCAGGAGCAGGGAAATCCACCGCTGCAATTTGCCAAGTTGCTCACTTGGTAAAACATGCACACCGGTTAATTACCTGCCAAAGTCCCGGTCCACCCCACTTGGGTCGAGCTAGAAGTGAGAGGTGGTTGTGTAATGAACTCTGCACCTCCGTGGTGTGCTGTCCCGCATCTATCACCAGGTCACAAAGTTCGACCAGATTGTTGATTTCAGCCTCGACAGGGTGACTCTCCATAACCTTGAACTCATCGAGCGAAATTCCGTAGGACAGCTGCGAGTTATATCGCCGATGCCTCTCTTCACGGCTTACTTGCAAAAAGACGGCAATCGTAGCTTCGGCAGATTGGCGTATTTCCGTTAGAACCTCAGAGTGCCGCACTCCGTCGAAGACAACAGAGTCGTGATTCTCAATCCCGGCGTATTCAAGGGCGGCTCGGAGCAAACCTGAAGACCCCGTTGACCTGAACAAACTGTCTCCCAAGTCCTGTAACGATTCCCTGGTGCTTGGACTGCCAGTCTGTTCTGAAATATTCCTCACATACGCCCCGAAGGAGACGACCTTCAAGCCGAATGCGGAAGCGACATATGCAGCGGCGGTTGATTTACCACTTCCTATCGGGCCACAAATGACTGCTGCTGACTTCATGTGGATTATCCCTAGAGAAGGTTTAGAGTCGCCTGGTGCCGGGGGCGCAGAACCACCCAGCCACGGCGGTCGTGCTTATGCACCTCGATGGGAGGTAGAGCCTGCACCTCGGAAATCCTCATTAGGGTTGCAAATTGGGCTGATTTACGCTGCTCCCAGAATAAAGGATCCTCTGCCCGCAGCGCACTCTTGAACCCACCCCGGATCTGGTCCCATGTATCGACATCGAGCTGGTAGTACCACACCTTCCTTACAACGCACAGACCGGATACTGCTTTCGCGGAAGCCTTCTTCAACAGGACTACATCACCCTGCTCCACCGATTTGAATGGGGCGATGCGATTCTTGGAAAAACGGGATTCGACGGTTTTGCTGCCATCAAGTATGAACCGAAGGTACGGTTCCAAGAGCACGGCTAAGTGGACTGAGAATGGGCTGGGCGCTGAGGCTGAGAGGTCTTCCAGATACTGTTCCCAAAACCGGTTTCCGCAGGTGGACTCCTTGAGATCCTTAACCAGTTCCTCGGTCAGTCTCACATTAGACTCGGCCATTGGAAATGCTCCACATCTCTTGGCATTCCGTCTCGACAATCTGTTCCACCTGGGCAACCGCTTTCGCCAGTAACTCTGATTCGCGGCTATTCAGTGAGCATCGCAGGCTCCGCTGAACCGCTTCACTAGAGTCCTCACCTTCCTCCATGGCTTTCAGAGCTATCAATAGAACATTCGGACCGTTGCAACGATAGATTCGATTGCCGGTCGTCCACACATCCACAGCCTTGCGCAGAACGTCTCGTCGGCTCACGGTCGGAAGGATATCCCCCGGAACAAGTGGAATGAGTTGCGGATCCACGAATTCCCGCCGGTCATTCATCCGAACTCGCATCCTGATTCCACTGATAGTGGCTTCTGTCCAAGGGCACACGCACGGAGGCGAACTACCCTCTTCAGGCAGAACTCCTCCATCCCTTTGGAACAGAAGCAGGTCGCCGCGTCGCCACTGCGACGGCACGTGTTCGAATCGGGCTGCCCGTAGAGCATTGTGTTCAAAAAAGGGCGTGGCGTACGATAGCGCGAGATGCTCGATTCCAACAAACCTCAACCCCAACTGCTCAGCCCCCACGATAATGCGGTGGCGCTCTTCAGCGATGCCGGGCCTTGCGCCATCCGGCGCAAAGCTAAGAAACACCGTCCCCTGGTCAGCGCAGACACGGGCCGAGGTTCGCAAGAATCCCATCACGTCATCCTCGTACCATGGCGGGTCGGCCAGAACCGTCTCGACTGATGGCATATCGACCACATCGTGTTTGACGTCGCAGCGCCGAAGCACACTGCCGAGAGAAGAACGGGGCACTCTGTCAGCTAGCAAGGGATTCTGATCGAGTAAAGTGAAGCAGCAACATACACCTTCCACCGCGGCGAGGAAGAACACAGATGGCGCTCCGAGCAGGGCCACAGCTTCTGTAGGTCCAGCCGAAATGATAACTCTTTCCAGAAGCTCGGCCGCCGTCTTCCTGGTAAAGCGCCAATCGGAGGAGAGCGGATGCGGTGCCGGCAGGCCGGGGACCTCCAGTTCCAAGTCACTATTTGAAATGGGTGGCGGACTTTCGGCCGCCACATCCGCCGGAATTTTCGATTCGATAACCAGGCGGTCGACTGCCTCGCGCGCGACAGTCGGATACACTCCCGGGAGCACCGAGATGAGTTGCCAAAAGTCCTTCACCCCCGACTGGACGGCGGCAATAATCCAGCGATCGAGATCGCTGTCGTACCGGGATAAGCAGGAGTCATTCATGACCCATCTCGCCGTAATGCTCACCTCGCTAACGAGATGTCGGTGATCGGTAAAGCTCTCTCGTTCAGAGAGTAACGGTCTTCAATTTCCCTGCTCCAAGCTTCTATGGCGATCTCCTGATTTTTGAGAGCCTCCCGTTGTTCGTCCCCGGCCCGGGGAAGTACGGCCCCAAACATCTGAATTTCCAGAGGGACTGTTCTCAGTGGAAGGTTCTCATGGACAGTCTGCAGCTTGTCAACGAACGACCGCATACGATCGACAATACGTTCATCGGTTGGCGAAGTTAGCGTGACATAGGCGTACACGTCAATGCCCAGGTCTACGAAACGTCGAAAAAGGTCGAATTGCTGGGAGAAGAGGGCTCCGTCAGCGAGCGTGTTGAAGGAGAACGACCCTTCATCAAACCCCTTGAAGCAACACACTCGTCCATAGTTTTTGGCGCCACGAACAAGGTCGATGTCTGGGATTGATAGAGTCCTCCAAAAGTAATCGGTGCTCAGATTGTCGTCGGACCAAAGGTATATTTCTCGCTCAAGTCCGCGGGATTGGATCTCCTGGATCATCCAAGGCACCCACTCAGGAGTGAGGTCCGGCTGGCCTCCGGACAGATCAATCACTCCAGCCGGTTCCGGCTGGTCCAAATGCAGGTCCAGCAACTCCGCAGCTGACATCCAAGCAGCGTGTTTGTGGTTGGCCGAAAGAAGTTCAAAGGGAACGAAGCAATACCAGCAACGCCAGTTGCAAACAGCATTTTGGAACACTTGGGCACGGGCTGCGTCTTCCGCCGGTGTGCCCAGGAATTTGTATGCAGGATCGATGGGCAGGGAATTAGATGGCCATCCAGGACTGGTCGACCGTCTAAAGTGGCGTATTCGCCCAAAGCCCTCGCAATTTGGCGGCTCACTTAGGTCGGCCTCCTGTTCTGTGTCGAGGAAGTTCGTGACCAGGATACGTTTGGTTTCCAGGTCTATCCCGGCGTGTCTCCAATGGCTCGACCACTTGTCGGTGTTTATGAGTTTGGCCATGCTGTTTACCTCTAGGCGGTTTCGGAGCACTCGATCATCGGCCTGCCACCTTGGCCCCCTCCAACGGAAGGTCCGGCATTCGCTTCTTGATGTAGTGCATCACCAAGTCGGTCATATATCCAAGTTCCTGGTCGGTGAGGGGCCTCTCTCTGTCAATTCCATGCCAGGCTTCAATGCATTTTCTACAACATGTGGCGGTGGCATGCTGGGCGTAGTAGATGGCATTGCCTGACAGCGGAGTCTGGAAACCATCTCTAAATAGCTCTGCTTTGGGAGGGCCTACATACTTCCGTAACCGATGCTCAGCCGCCTCTTGCAGGCCCGAGAGGCCCTTACGCCTCGCATGGTTTAGGGCTTTTTCGTCGATGGATTGGTGCCAATATTGATGCCGAATCAACTCCCGCTCCAAGGATGCAACTGTGTTTTCCACGTCGCTCAGGTCGTGCCGGTCTAACCTTTGCCAGTCAATCAACTCGGCACCGCAGGCACGGCATTCTTCGCTTCGATACGACTGTTCCCCGGGTCTGATGCGTAGGAAGGAATGCAGGTCTTTCTCACAGTCGTGGCTGGTGCAGGTAACCTTCGCGAGCAGTTTCTCATTATTCCAGTTTTCCATACTAGCCATGAGAGACTTCCTCCCAGGGAGCGAGTGCCTGCGCCAGAAGTTCCCGGTCAGGCTCGGCGAGCTTGGTAAAGTCAGCACGCTCGAATAATACATTGCGAACGACGACCCACGGGTTGCCAATCGGTTGAAGGCTGTTCGCTGTCCCCCACCAGTTCTCATCCTGTTCCACAGATAGACGGAATGCCAAGTAGTTCGCGAGGGAGTCGGTCGGGATGCCCTCCTGTGCGGAGACTCGTTGTACCGCAGTTTTGAGTCGGCGCATATCATTCCTCGCCATAGCCAGGCACTTCTCCGCTAGCTCCTGACCCCTCCCATTGAGGAGGATTGCTCCAGCGAAGCTACTCGCGGTTGTTTCCTCGGCTGACGATCCGTGATCCGCTGCGCCCTCGTCCTCCTCCAGCACAGTTCGCTCAGGCAGACTAGGCTCCTGGCCGGCGTGCCAGAATTCATGCAAAAGGTCGAATGCCCACCGGGATTCTGATGATGTCTTTTGTTTCAAGACGATCACGTTTCGTCCGTCCTCTCTGAAACATGCCCCGTGAAAAGATCCAGGGGCGTCGAGAGGCAGCACCGGGACACCCAAATCCCAGATGTAGTTGACAACGGAACCCAAATTCATGGAGCCATAGTTGGATTCAACCGCGGTCCTGAGTTCGCGCGGGCTGGTTGGTATGGGCCTGATTGGATTATCCGAACAAGCCTGCACTGCAAGAAGCGCCAGGTAATGTGCGTACACAGCATACGCATTAACCCGTTCAGGCCGAGCGCTCGCGGCAACTTTGAAGCGAACACCACCGATTGCGGGCTCTATATCCAGCGCATCCCCGCGCAGCAACTGCTGAGGGGACCATTGGAAGACTTTGCCAATGGTCTCGGCTGCTGCGCGGACTAGGGTTGCCTCCTTTTCCCCACCGGCATTGGGATCTAATGGCCACCATTGACGGGGAACTAAGCGTTTGTGAACGAACTCAACCGAGAAACCAGTCTCGGCGACTCTGTTCAGAAGATCCTGCAAAGAGACTCCGTTTTCGTCCAGAAGCAGTGAATCGTCTACGTCCACGCCTAGAGCCGCCACCACGTTTCTGATTCGGGTGAGGCTCGCGGCGGCGTAGTCCGATGCCTCGTAACGCTGGATTTGTTGCTCTTTCAGTCCTAGATGGTCAGCCAAGTCTCGCTGGCTTAGTCCTCTCGCTATACGTGCCCGGATGAGTAGGCTCGGCAACTCGGTGATGGTCTTGAGTTGATCAAACTTGAATTCACCCGCCTTCAGTGATTCATATTCGCGTAGATCGTGCTCAAGGTCGGCGAGTTGACTTCTCAGTGCATCTTCCCTGGCTTTCAGCAAGAGAGGATGCAATCCTTCAGGGTTGGATTCCCCTTCTTCGAACTGATGCAATGCCTGAGAGAAACGATCGGCTTGAGCTCGTGTTATTTTGTACTGTCTTTCGTTCTTAATCATCTGAGCCCTCCTAAATCCAGGGCGATGATACCTTTCTGACTCCCCGTGTCCTTGTCCATTTGGAAGAAGTCCAAGAAAATGGATCCCTGCAGGTCGGCTACCGCGAACGCAGGAAACAGCTCCCCTCCGAATTTGGCTTTCTAAGCAGCACGGCTTCCTTCAAAGTCAAGCAACACTGGATCAAGGGAATCAAAGTCTATTCCCGCCTCTTCCCAGCACCCATCGAAGTCACCGGGGGCTAACTTGTCGGAGACAAAGCTCCCATCCAAGTAAACCGCTTGGCAGCCAACGCGCTGTAGTTCGTCCAAGGCAGCCCGAAGTCCGGTCAGAAGATGACGCCGCCACGGGGTGTCCCCAAACCTGTTGACGACCTCGTCCCATGTGGCCCAATGAATGCCGTGAGGTAGATTACCGTCGGCGTTGAACGGTGGAATCATGACACAACTATAACATTGTGTTAGTATCAGGTCAACAATGGCAACTGTTCGGACAGGACAATCGCCTCTCAAGTGCGGAGAACCTGGAGGCGGCGGTCTCCCCGCCCGCCAGCGTTGCGCCGTTTACCCTTGATACCGGGCATTGATGGTCTCCTTCTTACGTGGATTCAGGGTGTGGCCTGGGGAGGGCACCATGTTTTCTGGGGCGTGGACTTCGTGGATAAGGCACTGGTCTTTCCGGAAGGTCAGGCGCCGAGGGCAGTGCAGGGATTCTCGGTGCTCCGGTGGTTCCGGTGCGCGTTTCGTGGTGGGACCGCGCCTTTACCACCTCATTGAGATGAGGAAAAATTGGTCTCACCAATCCGGCTCAAAATAACACGGGGGATCAACGTCACTTTTAATACCTGATGTTACGCAGCCTTAAGGAGTTGGAGTTCATCGAAAGCATGGCGGATGGCCTTGAGATAGAGCCTGGCTCTCAAGGCAAAGTGGTTCATTCCATGCTTCAACCGGAGTCCTTCCAACCGGAAGGCCGCATAGATGGACATGAAACAGTGGTTGCTTTGGGTGCGCTCCGTCCTGGTAGGCGACTTGGCAAGGGCGGCATTGGACTTGAGCGTCTTATGAAAGGTCTCCACTTTCCACCGTTTCTGGTAGATCGCGCAGATGGTTGGTCCATCGCAGTCCAGATCGCTTGAGGCCAGATACAATGTCCCGGTGCTGCCATCCTTGTTTGTAAAGACTTGGCGAACGAGCCGGACCGGGAACTCCAACCCCCTCAGCCAGCACTGCACCGCTTGATGTTCTGGCAAGTCCAGCGAGTCTATGCGGGAGAAGTTGCCCTGCAGCTTCCCTTCATAGCTCAATGCAGCCGTCCGATTCGACTTGAGCGCAACAATGAAATGCCGGTCCAGTTCCCAGCGTATGAAGTCCAGGTTCTCCTTGGCGGAAAACCAACTGTCAGCCAGCACGTAGCGATATTGCAACTGATTGCGCTGACAGACTCTCAACATCCGGCGCATCAGTTCATTCTTGGTGACTTCGCTCTTACGCTTGTGCCTGCCGGTCTTCTCATCGCGGTACACCAGCGGTTTTCGGATGAGTTCGTAGGCCACGGGAACCGCTGCGCCCCCAGCGTAATACATGCAGTTGAGCAGGTTAATTCCCTTGACTGAACGGTTCTTGCTATGGTCGAAATGCCAGCTAATCAGTTCGTTCTCGTCCGTATAGGGCTTTTCCTGGATGGTGTCATCAAAGATCAGTACCCCATCCGGCTGTTCCATGGCGCGCACCATCGGCTTGACCTGTTCCCATAGGGTTTTGGAGTCATAGTCTTCCCTCGACAGAAAGCGCGTTACTTGGTCATGGCTGACCGCGCCTTCCACCGTGGATGACAAGCCCGTCGCTGTGGCGGCGCCAAAGGAACTCAACAGGTAATCGCTGTACAGTTCCAACATCTCTTTATCCATAGCTCTAATCTACCATTATCCTCATCCTGTGCGTAACATGAGTGAGTAATAGCCCTACGAGGGCCGCATGGCCTGCAGTTAGTGTCAACGCCGCGATCTGTTTTTGGAGAAGTGGTTCGAGCCATGTTGGTATACTCGTCAAGTATAAAGTGTGCGACGACAGGAAGATGACTATCAGGATCATTGGGAGGAACCCGGTTGCCCTGATCGCGTGAGCTAGGAGGTCCCGGTCGGAGTTTAGTTGGATTGGGTCTCGTCCTCCATTGTCTAATCCGCCGCCTGCCGCGGGTGTTCCGAGGTTCGATTCGGACTTTGTCCCCTTCTTCCGAAGTCTGCGGGCTCGTTTTTCGCGGTTCCTCTTTCTTTGTTCCACCCAAGGGTTCCTTCCGATGTTCCCGTTCAATCACTGAGGGCGGCATGTCCCGCCTCGGCGGTGATCCGGTCGGCGGAGGCCCGGTCGTGTCAAGGGCGGCGGCAAAACGTAACTGTTCAGACTTGATGAGGCGAATATGCTGAATTTTCTTGCTGGGCGGAAAAACGCTGGCGTCCGGGGTGCGATTGTGGCATAAGAGAACAATGGAAGCGGAATTGGACTTGGACCAGGCGAGCCGGGAGACGCTGCTGGAGATTATCGCGGAACTGAGGCAGCGGGTCGAAAGCCTGGAGGCCCGCCTGTCCGGCGGCGGACCGGGGGCCAGGATGCCGGGGCATAAGCCTGCCGCCAGGCGCAAGAAGCCGGCGGCGGAGAAGAAGCCGCGCAAGAAGCGTCAGCACGGCTTTGCCCGACCGCGGATGGAACCCACTGGACGGGTGGTCCACGCCCCGGAGTCTTGCCCCGAATGTCATACTGCCCTGACCGGGGGATGGGCGCAGCGGACCCGGGAGATCATAGACATTCCGGCAGTCCCGGCGGAAGTCACAGAGCACGTATTCATAGCCCGGATATGTCCGTTGTGCCGGAAACGGCGGCTGCCCCGGGACCCTCTGAAAGGGCTGGCCGCGGGCCGCCAGCCCTTGGGGGCCAACCTGGTAAGCCTGATAGTGACCCTGCGGGAAGAGGGGCGGCTGCCGGTAAGGACAATCCAATGGTATCTGCGAACGTTGCATCAGTTGAAACTGAGCGTTGGGGCCATCGTCCGTGTTGTTCATCAAGTGGCGCAGCAGGCCCGGCCGGCCGTAGCGGAAGCGCTGGAACGCATCCGCAGCAGCCCGGTGGTCCACGCTGATGAGACGGGCTGGCGGGAGAACGGAGTCAACGGCTACGTTTGGACCTTCAGCACGTCCACGGAGCGGTACTTCCTGCGCCGGGGCCGGGGCGGGGCGGTGGTGGACGAGGTCCTGGGCGAGTCCTTCGGCGGGATTCTGGTGAGCGACTGCTACGTAGCCTATCACCACTACCCCGGCTTGAAGCAGCGGTGTTGGGCCCATCTGTTGCGGGACATCCACAAGCTGAAGGCGCTGTACCCAGAAGACGCCGGTCTTGTCCGGTGGGCCCGGAGAGTGCAACGGCTCTACGCCAAGGCCGTGGGTTGGGCGGCGGCCGGGGGCTGTTCCTCACGGGAGCAGTTGACGCTGGAAAGGCGGTTGCTTGGGCTGTGCCGCCCTTTCCTGGAGGACCCGCTGGCCGTCCAGGGAAAACTGTGCCGGCGGATTGAGCGGCACATCAAGGAGTTGTTCGTCTTCGTTTCCCACCCGGAGACGCCATCTGACAACAACGCCGCGGAACGGAGCCTGCGCCACCTGGTGATCAGCCGTAAAATCAGCGGCGGCACCCGCTCGGAAGCGGGCAGCGACAGCAAAATGACCTTGGCATCTCTCTTTGGCACCTGGCGGGCCCGGGGCCTCAATCCCCTCCTGGAATGCCGCAGGCTCCTGATTTCCCCTCAACTCTGAACAGTTACGGGCCTTTGGCCGCAAGCAGTGGCGGGAACACAGCAGGCATTATCTGCCGGGCCTGCTGGTCCAGGCCCAGGAGCGGCGCAACGCCGAGAATCTGTCCGAGATGGTTCCGGTCTCGGCCCGGGCGATGCAGCGCTTTCTCACCGAGGCCCGCTGGGACGATGCCGCGGTCATCGCCCGCCTGCAGGAGTACTTGGGTCCCAGGCTGGAACACCCGCTGGCGGTGTGGGTGTTCGACGGCAGCGACTTCCCCAAGCAGGGCGTCAAATCGGTAGGGGTGGCCCGGCAATACTGCGGGGCGTTGGGCAAGATAGCCAATTGCCAGGCCGGAGTATTCCTGGCCCACGTGGGGCCGCGGGGGCGGGCCCTGGCGGACCAGCGCTGGTATCTGCCCGAGGCATGGACTTCGGACGCGGGCCGCTGTGCGGCGGCGGGCGTGCCGGAAGAGCGGCGGCGGTACCGGTCGAAGACGGACCTGGCATTAGATATGCTGGGGCAGGCCCGGGCTCGGGGTTGCCCCAGCGCTGGGTGGGTCGCTGGGGATTCCGCCTTCGGGATGTCCCCGGCGTTCCGAGACGGCTTGGCTGCAACAGGAATGCTATACGTTCTGGACGTCCGGCCGGACATGACGGTCTGGCCGCTGGAGCCTGACTGGAGCGAGCCGGCCTATCAGGGACTCGGGCGTCCCCGCCAGCCCAAACTGCGCAGCGGACAGCGCCTGACCATGGCGGAGCGCAGCTTGGCGCTGCCGGAGGAGTCGTGGCGGGAGATTACGGTGGCGGAGGGGTCCCAGGGGCCGCGGGTCTACCGGTTCGGCGCCCAGAGGGTCCGGGAAACCCGGAACCGGAAGCCTGGTGGAGTGGTTTGGGCAAGCTACCGCCAGAACCTGGACGGCAGCGAGCCCCGCTACTACCTGTCCAATGCGCCCGGGGACACTCCCCTGGAAACCCTGGCCCACGTGGGGGGGTCTAGGTGGCGTACTTAAACCGAATTCGAGACCGAAAAGAGCGACATCGGGCTGGACGAGTACGAGACCCGGACATGGGCCGGATGGCATCACCACGTGGCCATGTGCCTGCTGGGCGGGGCGTTTCTGTTGGGCCTGCCGCAGGACTGGGGGGGAAAAGATGCCCCGGATCACGCGCCCGCAGGTGTACCGGGTGGTGCGGGAGATGCTGCCGCGGGAACGGTTCGGACCGGATGAGTTGCGGCAATGGCTGGAAGATGTCCAACAGCGCAACGAGCGGGCGAAACGCTCCCACGAGAAACGCCGCGCCGCCCGTCGCCGGGAAGCATCAGGCGTCCCTCCTTAAACTCGTCGTTGTAATACTAGTAGTCGGTCAAGTCAGGAATTGAGGGGATAGAGGCGGTGGAGTTTGGTTCTGGCATCCTGGATGCTGAAGCGCCAGTTGATGCGGGCTTGAGCTTCGTTTCGCTCCAGTTCCAGGGCGTGGACCTCCCGGCAGAGGGATTCCTCGTCCGGGAGACGCTGCCTCAGGCAACTGCGGGAGAAGATGCTGAACTCGATCTCCGCCATATTCAGCCAACTGCCATGCTTGGGGGTGTAGTGAAACTCCAGTCTCCTGGCGATGCGCCGCGCCGCTCCCGCCGGAAAGGTCTGGTACAGCGACGCCTGGCGATGGGTGTTCAAATTGTCCAGAACCACCCGGATTACGGGTATCCGGGGGTACGCTTCATCCACCAGCCAGCGCATCTGATGGGCGAAGTCCTCGGTGGTGCGCCGCTGGGTAACCGCCACGTGCCGCCAGCCTGCCAGGGGCTCGCAGGCCAGGAACAGGTTGCGGGTGCCCTCCCGCCGGTACTCGTAATTCTCCCTCCTGGGTTGTCCCGGCTCCACCGGAAGGGGCGGCCGGGCGTCGGCCAGCAACTGGGTGGATGTCTCGTCGAAGCAGACCACCGGCCTTTGGGGGTCAAAGGGTTCGGCGTACAAATCCAGGACATCCTCCATGTTGGCCACGAAGTCGGCGCTCACCTTGGGAATGCACCACTGCTTCTTCTGCCACGGTTTGAGGGCGTTTTTTTCAGGTGCAGGCGCACCGTCTCGTGGGACAGGGACTCGACCACTCCCAACTCCACCATCCGGTCCGCCAGCAGGGGCAGATTCCAGTGGTCGTGGCCCTCGGGGGCCGGGCTGCAGGCCAGGGCGATGAGATGGGCTTCGCCCCGGTCGTCCAGCTTGCGGTACCGGTGGGGCTGGGTCCGGTCCCTGAGCGCCCCGTCCAACCCGTCCTCGGCGAAGCGCCGCTTGATGCGGAACACCGTGCCCTCGGCCACATCCAGAGCTTGGGCCACCTTGGGCGCTGGCCAGCCCTCGTCGGTCTTGAGCAGGATGCGGGCCCGGGTCGTAACCCTAGCTGAACTCTTCCCCGCCCGGACCATATGCTCCAGTTGGTTGCGCTCCTCCGGCGTCAGCCGGACCGCAAATTTCTCCCTGACCACACCACCACCTCACAGCAACACCAATTACCCAAAGATTAGCACTACCAGTCAATCACCGCTGCCACCCTCAAAACCAAGATTGACCGAGTACTAGTAGTCGATCAGTGTTGGATTGATGGGTAAAGGGACTTCAACTTGATGCGGGCGTCCTCAGTTGAAAAGCGCCAGCCCACCCGAATCCGCTGCCGATTCCGTCGGTTCCCCCATGCCCTTGTTTCCTGTTCCAGGATTTCCCGGCTGGGTATCCGGCGGTCCAGGCACTGCTGCGCCAGCACCCCCAGTTCTATCTCCGCCATATTGAGCCAACTCCCGTGCTTCGGCGTGTAGTGAATCTACAGCCGCTGTGCAATGCGCCGGGCCTCCGCTGGCTCGAAGGCCTCGTACAGGGATGCCGGATGATGGGAGTTCAGGTTGTCCATCACCAGCACTATCCGCTCCTTTTCGGGGTAGTCCTCGTCCACCAGTTTCCGTATCACCCGCGCCCAGTCCCTCCGGGTGCGCCGGTCCGTGACCTCTACCTGCTTTCAACCCTCTAGTAATCAGTCAACCTTGATGTTGAAAATTCTGCGAGAATCTGGCCGATAGTCGTATACTGCTGGGGATGAAGTGCTGATGTCGGGGGTGGCGGTGATGGTCCGGGATAAGTATGAGGTGCGGCTGGCGACGGAACAACGGGAAGAACTCCAGAACCTGATTCGGGTTGGGAAAAGCTCGGCCCGAGTGACCGCCAGGGCGCGGATTCTCCTCAAGAGCGGCGATGGTTGGGTGGCTCCCCAGGTGGCGGAAGCCCTGGACGTGGCGCTGGGCACCGTATACCGGATCAAGCAGCGTTTTACCGAGGAGGGGTTGGCTGGGGCCCTGTGGGACCGGCGCCAGGCCAACCGGCATCGGAAGTTGGACGACCGGGGTGAGGCTCACCTCGTCGCCTTGGCCTGCAGCCCAGCGCCGGAGGGCCATGACCACTGGACCCTGCGCCTTTTGGCTGGGAAGGTGGTGGAGTTGGGGTTGGCGTCCTCCATGTCCCACGAAGGAGTGAGGAAGCGGCTCAAAAAAACGCTCTCAAGCCGTGGCAGAAGAAGGAGTGGTGCATCCCCAAGGTGAGCGCCGAGTTCGTGGCCCACATGGAGGACGTGCTGGATTTGTACGCCGAACCGTATGACCCCCAAAGGCCGGTGGTCTGCTTTGACGAGACCTCCACCCAATTGTTGGCCGACACGCGTCCGCCGATGCCACCCCGGCCGGGACGCCCGATGCGGCAGGACTATGAGTACCGGCGGGAGGGTACGCGCAATCTGTTCCTGGCCTGTGAGCCGTTGGCGGGTTGGCGGCAGGTGGCGGTGACCCAGCGGCGCGCCATGCAGGACTTCGCCCATCAGATGCGCTGGCTGGTGGATGAAGCCTACCCAGAGGTTCCGGTGGTGCGGGTGGTCCTCGACAACCCCGTATCGAGTACGGGGCAGGCTCTGAACACCCACCGCACGGCATCTTTGTACGAGACGTTCCCAGCGGCGGAGGCTCGGCGGATTGCGAAACGGCTGGAGTTCCACTACACGCCCAAGCACGGCAGTTGGTTGAACATGGCGGAGATCGAGTTCAGCGTGCTGTCCCGCTGCTGCCTGAGGCAGCGGCTCCCCGACGAAGAGGCATTGCAGCGGGAAGTCCGGGCCTTGGTGCGGGAGCGCAACGCCGCCAAAGCTACCATCAACTGGCGGTTCAACACCCAGGATGCCCGAACCAAACTTCACCGCCTTTATCCTTCCGATTTCACGGTTGACTGACTACTAGGGGCGCGAACAGCATGAACAGGTTGCTCACCCCATTGCGCTGATATTCATAGTCGTAGGCCATGACCCCACCGGGCCGCGACGGGCGGGGCTGACGGGTCTCCTGCACCAGTTGATTGCTGGTCTCGTCCAAGCACACCAGCACTTCGTTGTCATCGAACCGGCGGTGATAGACCTCCAGCACGTCCTCCATGGCGCACACGAACTCGGCGCTGCCCTGGGGAGGGAGACACCAGCATTCCTTCAGCCAAGGCTTGAGTTGGTTTTTTTCAGAGTCCGGCGCACCGTCTCGGTGCTGATGCTCTCCACTATCTCCCGCTCCACCAACCCATCGGCCAGTAGTTGCAGCGTCCAACTGACCCGTCCTTCCGGTGGTTGGGAGCAGGCCAGGGCCATCAGGTGGGCTTCACCCTGGTCATCCAGCTTTTTCCGGCGGCGGTTGAGCTGCCGTTTGCGTTCCAGAGCGGCCTTTACACCCTCCTCCACGCACCGGCGGCGCACCCGTTCCACCGTGGCGGTGCCCACCCTCAGGGCCTGGGCTATCTCCTGGTCCATCATTGGTCCATCAGCCTGGTTCTCATCGCTCAGCAGCAGAATGCGGGCGTGAGTCTGTTTATAGGCTGCCGCCCGCCCCTTGGACACCAATGCATTAAGTTCCTCCTGTTCCTCCTCCGTCAGTCCCACATGGTATTTCTTCACCATCACATCCACCCCTCACTTCCCTATCTTCTTCCTTCAGTATTACAACGAAAGTTTATCTGGCAGGGTGATTTTCGAGAACAATTTGAAGTTGACAACGTACTGCCACGAACCTACCGCGATAGCTCGCTCGTGGTCGAATACGAAGGGTCAGCCAACGTATTTGGCATCCATCGTTGTAATACTAAACTAAAGCCAAGGTGAAATGCGCAGATGGTGGGGGTCAAACGACGGAGCCGGGTCATTCTCCAAGTACGGATGAGAGGGATTCACCGGCGCAACCCAGCCGATCATCATCGCCACTTAAATGAATGGTGCATCCCCAAGGTGAGCGCCGAGTTCGTGGCCAACATGGAGGACGTGCTGGACCTGTACACCGAACCCTATGCCCCCCAGCGACCGGTAGTCTGCTTTGACGAGACCTCCACCCAGTTGTTGGCCGAGACCCGGGCCCCGGTGCCGCCCCGGCCGGGACTTCCACTGCGGCAGGACTACGAGTACCGCAGGGAGGGTACGCGCAACCTATTTCTGGCCTGTGAGCCGTTGGCGGGCTGGCGGCAGGTGGCGGTAACCCAGCGGCGCACGATGCAGGACTTCGCCCATCAGATGCGTTGGCTGGTGGATGAAGCCTACCCAGAGGTTCCGGTGGTGCGGGTGGTCCTCGACAACCCCGTATCGAGTACGGGGCAGGCTCTGAACACCCATCGTCCGGCGTCCCGGTACGAGACGTTCCCAGCGGCGGAGGCCCGGCGGATTGCCAAGCGGCTGGAGTTTCACTACACGCCCAAGCACGGCAGTTGGTTGAACCCCGTATCAAGTACGGGGCAGGCTATGGCCGAGATCGAGTTCAGCGTGCTGTCCCGCTGCTGCCTGAGGCAGCGGCTCCCCGACGAGGCGGCGCTTGGGCGGGAAGTCCAGGCCCTGGTGCGGGAGCGCAACGCGGCTCAAGCCGTCATCAAATGGCGGTTCAACACCCAGGCTGCCCGATCCAAACTTCACCGCCTTTATCCTTTCGATCCCAAGATTGACTGACTACTAGCTTACGCACTCGTTTCGGGTGGTCTTTGGAAGGCAGCTTCGCCCCAATCTCTCCAGCTGACTCTTGCTCCTTCAGGTTGCTCTTTATCTGGCATCATTCCCCTTTATTGGCCGGCCGATAGGGCCCCAGCCTTTCAAGCTAGTTCCATATTCCCGATACACTATGCTTAGCATCTGGCACAGCCTTGAGCAATAGCCGCTAAATCTGCATCTCCTTTTAACTTTCATTCCAATAGATTGTTCGGGGGTATAATTATATAATCAGTCCGCCCCCCTTGCTACCAACTGTTAGCCGCCCCAAAGAAGCATTGAGGTCCAGATCTATGAGTGAAACAAGCAGCGCGCAACCCCGCCTGAATGAGAAAAAGGAGCCCAACATATTGCAGAAGGTGGAGATGCACCTCCAGCGCAAGACACTGGCTGGTCTCATCCAACTGGTGCCCCTCCTGGTCACCGTTATAGTTCTGCTATTTATAATCAATCACGCCGACAGCATGATTAGACCGCTGGCTTTTGTTTCCGGTCAACCTTGGGACTTTACCGGAATCGGGTTAATAGCCATTATCGTCATTTTCTACCTGGTGGGACTGGCAACCTCCGTAAGAATTGGCCAGAGAATAATGGACTTTTGGGGAAAGGTGCTTAGCAGCGTACCGGTGGTCAAGACGATTTTCGGCGTAACCCAGCAAGCAACGGCGGCTCTTACTTCTCAGTACAGCTTCAGCAGGGTGGTATTCGTTGAATGGCCGCGGGAGGGTATGGCGGCGATGGGTTTTGTTACCAGCCGGGTTCACTCCGCTGATACCGGTGAGTCAATGGTGCTGGTCTACATTCCCACTGTGCCCAATCCCACGTCCGGCAACTTGGCGCTGGTATTTGAGGACGACGTAATGGAAACCGACCTTACCGTAGAAAACGCTATGAAGCTGGTTTTTTCGGGCGGGATAGTGTTGCCGGAAGCAGTTTCTCTGGCCAGGGTTCCCCAGGAGAGAGTCGAGCCTCCCAAACTCGTTGGCCGTTACGAAGTAGATCCCAGTTAGAGGAAAGCAATACCGGCTTCAGGTGGCCGGGGGGAAATACAGAAGCCAAAAGAAGGGAGACCTTTTCTACCCGGTTCTCCGGGAGACCATGGTCAGGCAGTTCCTGCCTTGCTTTCGTTGGTAGTGCAGCTCGTCCATCATTGATCGTACTAGGTGAATGCCCAGTCCACCTACAGGCCTGTCTTCCAGCGACCCAGTTAAGTCAGGCGGAGGGGCGTCTTTTAATGGATCGAAAGGCCGCCCGTCGTCCTCTATCTCGATTGTAATTGCGTCCACTTCAGACACCAATGTAATTTCAATTTCGTGAAGACCCTCGTTATAGGCGTGGGTCATAATGTTGAGCCCTAACTCCTCAAGCACTAGGTTCACCCGGAACACCATAGCTGGAGACCAATCGTTCTCTCGGCCAAAGCTCTCTACTGCCGATGCGATACGCTCAAGCTCGTCGATTCTCGTCTGTACCGTGAGAGCCAATCTATTGCTCAAAGATCGGGCTCGCACTGTTTGAGGATGAGGACGGCTGCCTAAGTGGGGTCTGAGCAGTCATTCAAAAAGCGCACAGTTTCCAGGTTTAGATAGTTTGCTTGAAGAAGTGCCACGGGAACCCGGTGAGCCCACGCCGTCGTTGGAAAACAGCAACCGAGGGCCTTTGTTGTGTGGGCCCCAGTTGTAGCGCCTTCCCGGTGGGTGCTAGTTGACGCTCCTGTAGGCAAAGCAGGTCCCTTTATTGGGTGGCTGCGCCACTGATTGCTTCGGCTGTGGATGGAAAAATTGAAATAATCTTATCGAATCCGCTGAGTTGGAAGACTTCCATGATCGGCTCTGAAAGAGCGCTAACCGCAAGTCTGGCGTCCTGTCCTCTTAAGGTCCGGGCCGTTAACAGTATCACCCGAAGGCCGGCGCTGCTGATGTAGGTCAGCCCACCCAAATCTAAGACCACCGTGCGGTCCTTCTCGTCAATGGCCTCTTGGAGAGCGTCTTGGAACTCACGGGCATTAGCTCCGTCAACTCTACCTTCGGTAATCGCTACCAGTGCATCCCCGTCACGTTCAACCCTGATCTCCATGGTCGCTCATCTCCCCAGCGATGCGGCTCCGGCCCCTATTTCCCAATAGGGCGGCTGCGCCGCTATCCCTTCTCCTGCAGTTTTCACTCCTGCGCTCAACCTAGTTCACTCAGGAGTATTAGCTTGAGTATACATAAAACACCCTAGTAATTTCCACCAGTTTACACCAGCATGATAGACCAAACAGGCCATTTATGGTGGCAAAAATGTAGAACATGAGAACAACGCAGTGGAATGCCGGTCAGTTGGACTGCCGAGCCGGGTAGCTCTGTTCTAAACAGCTCTGCTAGCCGCGCCTCAAATGAACCTCTGTTAGCACGTCCTCCTTCTCCAATCCGGGCTGTGCCTGCCCGGGGCCAATCTTCAACTCGGCTAACTCGCCTGCTCTTGTTTTTAGCCGCATTCAACAGCCATGACAAACAATGCTGCCTTTCGTTAGTAGTGATTCGGTCCAACCCCAGTATGTTGGGAAATCCCGGGTGATTGGGCTTCAGCCATTGCTGGTTTCTCCGACTAGAAAGCAATAAACTGGATATAGCGAGTTGCCAGGGGAAGTCCGGCGCCAAATTGGATGTATGGATGGGAAGGGTTCTTAGGATACTTGTTCTTGTTCTGATATTCCTATTGGCGGCGGTGGTGTTTGTATTCGGCAGGGGGTAGGGCTGCAAATCAGTTCCATTTTAGGGACACTCCTGTGGGTGGTATCGGCAGTTACGGTGGTGCTCAACCTGGTTTAGCTCTTCCGCTGGCGCGACTAGTGAAAGCCCGCACCCTGCCGGAAAAATAAGCACTCCTGGACCGGCAGCCGCAAGTACTTTGGAGTGTGCTGCCGGCGACGGTAAATTGTTACCCCGGCCGTTCGGCCTCAGATGTTATACTGAAAGTCTGCCGAAAGCATGGCAAATGGAATGTTGGAGTAGAGATTGGGCCGACGCTTGTAACGGCCGATGGAAGGAGAAATGGCAAAGGACGCACAATACAAGATACTGGTAGTCGATGACGAACCGGACATGGAGCCACTTGTTTTAGGCCGCATGCGCCGAGCCATTCGCTCTGGCCGATACGAGTTTGTATTTGCTAGAGACGGCTTCGAAGCCCTTGAGCGGCTAAACCAGGAAAGGGATATCGACATGGTCCTCTCCGACATCAACATGCCTAAAATGGACGGCCTGACCTTGCTGTCCCAGATTCCAAGTGTTGACCCCAATCTTCGTTGCGTAGTTGTGTCCGCCTACGGAGATATGAAGAACATCCGCACTGCCATGAACCGGGGCGCTTTCGATTTCGTGACCAAGCCCGTGGACTTCGAAGACTTGGGGGTCACTATCGAGCGTACTCTGAGTCATTTGGAAGAGTGGCGGGACGCTCTGCTCTCCCGCGACAAATTAGTTGCTTTGCAAAACGAGCTGGATATCGCCAGCAACATTCAGCAATCGATTCTTCCCACCCGTTTCCCCCAAGGTCCCAGCTATCAGATCCACGGTAGCATGGCGCCTGCCCGTACTGTGGGAGGCGATTTTTTTGATGTATTGCGGCTGGAAAACGGCAAACTCGGATTAGCCATCGCTGATGTGTCCGACAAGGGGGTGCCGGCCGCCTTATTTATGATGTCCAGTCGTACCTTGCTGAAAGGGTCGGCCATTGGGCTTTCCAATCCCGGGCCAGTGTTGAATGAAGTTAACGAAATGCTCTGTGATGAGAATGAAGCCCTAATGTTCGTCACCGTCGTCTACGGGGTCTACGAGCCGGAAAGCGGTCAACTGACCTATGCCAACGGCGGGCACAATCCCCCTCTTATCGTTCATCCCGACGGGACTTCAACGGTGTTGCCTACCACCAACGGAGTGGCCCTAGGTGTAATGCCTGGCATCGACTATGAACAGAAATCGGTGAATTGTGGACCCGGCGATACCTTGGTTCTATATACCGACGGCGTCACCGAGGCGATGAACTCCAGCGATGAGGTCTTTGGCTTGGAACGCTTGTGCCAAGTATTCGAAGCATCACCGCCCCAGGACGCCCACTCAGCAGCTCAAGCCATTATCGAGGCAGTAGCTTCTTTTGCCGACGGGACGCCGCAATCCGACGATATCACCTGCCTGACACTACGCCGCATACCTTCGGGACCTTGAGGAGACCGGCGACAACTGGTGGTGTGGGCAGCGTAAGCGCCGCTTAGACTTTACTATACGAAGGACCTAGTGAAGCCAAGACCTGGGCTGCCACCGGCTATGCTGTTTTGGATCGGGGGCGCGATCGTTTTTGTTGTTGCTGCCGTCCTAACCGGCTGTGTCCGCCCTGAGCAACTCCCTGAGACTGGCGCCACTCAGACCTCCGCCACCCCGACAATCCCGGTCCTGATGCCTCGGATTGATCCTGGCGTTTACGATAACCGGGTGCTCTTCGGCCAATCCGCCGCATTCAGCGGCCCGGCCAAGCAACTGGGCAGGGGCATGAAGCTCGGAATAGACGCAGCCTTCAACACAGCCAACCAAGCTGGAGGGGTTCACGGCCGAGAGTTGCAGTTGTTGTCGCTGGATGACACCTATGAGCCTGAAGCGGCCATCGCCAACACCACCAGCCTGATCGAAGACTATTCGGTGTTCGCTTTGATCGGTGCGGTGGGAACCCCAACGTCCCGCTCCGCCGTGCCAATCGCCGCCGCGGCTGGCGTCCCCTACTTGGCTCCATTCACCGGCGCAGCCTTCCTCAGGGACGCTGAGTTAGATAACGTGGTAAACCTCAGGGCTTCCTATTTTCAGGAGACTGAAGAGATGGTAGCCCAGCTGACCGGGCCCATGGGGTTGGACCGCATAGCAGTGATGTACCAAGACGACTCCTTTGGACGGGCTGGCTACCAGGGAGTCCGCCAAGCGCTGGACCGCCGGGAAATGGAGCCGGTGGCTGTAGGGCTTTATCCTCGGAACACCACATCGGTTAAGACCGGCCTATTGGACCTGCGCCAAGGAGAGCCGGAGGCAGTGATATTGATTGGTGCTTATCAGCCGGTTGCCGCCTTTATCGCTTGGGCCCGCCACATAGAGATGAACCCGGTATTCATGACCATATCTTTTGTCGGAAGCAATGCACTGGCCCAAGAACTGGGCTCGGTGGGAGAGGGCGTCTTCGTCACACAAGTAGTGCCCTTCCCCACTGATGACTCACTGCCCATAGTTGGCAACTATATAAAAGCTCTCAAGCACCATGCCCCTGATGCGACTCCCGGTTTTGTGTCCTTGGAAGGTTACCTGGCCGGGCGGCTGGCCATCGCCGGGCTGGATAGCTGCGGCCGTGAGGTTGACCGCCAATGTTTTCTGGATAGCTTACTCCAGGCTGAAGCTATAGACCTTGACGGCTTTCAGCTTCAGTTTGGGGAGCAAGACAACCAGGGTTCCGACGCTGTGTTCCTTACCGTGATCGGCCAAGATGGACGCTATCAGCCAATGGCTAGCACTGGGGGTTCGCCGCCTTGATTAACTGGTTGAAAGACACCCTCTCCAGGCGCAACCGCATCTCCACTCAGCTTTACCTGGCCATTGGGGGGGCGGTGCTCCTGACCATGGCCGCCAGCTTGGTCGGGTGGCTCTCCTTTGACCGGGTGGGCGACGTTCAAGGGGAGGTGAATGAAAGAAGCGTACCCTCTATGGCAGCGGCCTTTGGAGTGGCCCGCTACGGCGGTGTTTTAGTGGCCGCCGCTCCCAGCCTCACCGCAGCCACGACTCCAGAAGAGTTTGCCCAAGTTTCCACTGGCATTGACCAAGCGCACGAGGAATTCGAGAAACAGCTAACACTCTTGGAGTCAGGCGGACAGGATGAGCGGTTTGAACGCATCCGTTCCAGCGCCGACATGCTGTTCACGAACATTGAGTCAATACAGGAAGGTATGCAGGAACACTACGCGTTAGCCGAGCAGACCGATTTGCTGCGTCAGGAGCTTAGCGACCTGCGGGTACGGCTTGACGCCACCGTTACCCCGACCATCGACGACCAACTCTTTTACACCATGACTGGCTACCGGGCATTGGGAGCGCCCGCCGATCCTAGAGAGGCCTATTTTTCCGAGGCGGAATTAGCCAACTTCCGTTACCTTTCCGAGCTCCAATCGGACGCCAACATCGCTACTCAATTGCTGGCCTCCGCCTTCTCACTGTCCAGCCCGTCGCTCATCGAGCCCCTGCGGGAGCGGTTCGAGTCCGAGGCGGGACACTTGGAGCGGAACCTTGAAGCATTGGAGGATTCTCCGATACATGCGGAACTAGCCCCAATATTCGAGCGACTTTTTGATTTGAGCTCCGGAGATCAGGACGGCTTCGACCTGCTCTACCGGCAATTGACCTTGGCTGAGCGCCAAGCAGAGCTGCTGGCCGCCAACCAGGGCATTGCCGTAGACTTGGTCGCCGCAGTTGATGGGCTGGTGGCCGAGGCTCGGGCTAGCGTCGACCAAGCCACCCAAGCTTCCTCGCAAGCCATCTTCACCGGCCGTACGCTGTTACTGTCCATCAGCGCAGCCAGCATTGGTGGTGCTCTCCTCATCGCCTGGCTGTTCGTCGGTAGGGTTTTGCTGCGGAGGCTGCAGATGCTGTCTGACTGGATGCGTCGCATGGCTGGGGGCGACCTGGAATCTCAAGTTGATATTGGCGGCCGGGATGAGGTGGCCGATATGGCGGCGGCGTTGGAAGTGTTCCGGCGACACGCATTGGAAGTGCAACGTCTGAACTTGGTGGAAAAGCTGGCGGAGGAGTTGCAGGGGAAGAACGATGAGCTAGAATCGGTCTTGGGCGAACTGCGCGCCACCCAAGACCAGATAGTTATGCGGGAGAAGCTGGCGGCCTTAGGTGAACTCACCGCTGGAGTGGCCCACGAAATCAGGAACCCGCTCAATTTCGTTCGCAACTTTTCAGAGATCTCGGAGGACCTCGTTGCCGAGTTGCAAGAGACCCTGGAGCAAGGCGGCGCCCAGTTGACCGACGAGCAGCGCGGCCTAGTTCAAGACATATCCCAAGAGCTTAGCGCCAACCTCGAGCGGATACGTTCTCACGGTGACCGGGCTAACCGCATCGTGCAGGATATGCTGTCGTTGAGCCAGGGTCCAGGCTCACCGCAACCCACCGATATCAATACTCTCCTCGACGAACACACCCGTTTGGCTTATCACAGCGCCCGGGCCATGGACTCTGACTTTCAACTGGATATGCAGCTCGATTTAGACCCGGATATGGGGGAGGTAGAAGTCATTCCCCAGGACTTGGGCCGGGTGTTCTTGAACATGGTGAGCAATGCTTGCTACGCCACCGACCAGAAACGGCGCGCCGCTCGGGAAGGAGATGGGGACAAAAACTACATGCCGACACTATATCTGGCTACCCGGCGGAAAGATCACCAGGCCGAGATAAGAATCAAGGACAATGGCGACGGCATACCCCAGGACGTTATTGACAAGATATTCAATCCCTTCTTCACAACCAAGCCGGCTGACAAAGGGACGGGGCTAGGGCTGGCAATCAGCAATGACATTGTGCGCCAGCACGGCGGCGTCATTCGGGTGGACACGGAGCCTGGGCAATTCACCGAGATGACCCTGGAAATCCCACTGGTTGCTCCAGTCGCGGCTATCCCCGCAGAACCGGGTGGGTCGGCGGAGGGAGCATAGGGAACTGTTACGCATGCTCCCAGTCAAACAGAGTGAACTGGGAGCATGTACCTGATGGCTTCCGGGCGGCCCCCAAACCGCCACTGCCGCCATGGTTTGCGTAGGTTATCGCCGAACAAATGGAATCCGGGGCGTCGTGGGCAAAGGCGGAGGACGGACGTTAGCTCTTGATGACCTGCGAGAGCTAACGTCCGTGCTGGCCCTTTGCTCAGAATGTATCGGACCTACCCCCGGCCGCTGAAGGGTGGGTATTCGTCTCGAACATAGGAGAAGTAGAGACTTACGCGAAGGGTCCAACGCATATAACCCAATACAAAATAAAATAGCCTTTGCGGAAACCGCCCCAAGATCAGGATTGACCACCAAGCAATGAAAACGGCTATGAAAACTAGAAGCGCGTAGAAAAAAAGGATTATGCCGTGGGGGATGCCCACATATAGCCAAGCAAAGAACAGCTTCAAGATTGCCATCAGCCGGGAGAGCCGCTCCGGGTAGTCGACCTCCAAGGTGACTGGGCCATCGTCCTCTCCGGCAGAGAAGGGGGGGTAGCGGTCAGTTAGAAAATTCGACCAATAGGCTTCCACCCTGGCGGACCAACGGTGATACCCCACAACAAGGTTGAACAGGCCGCGGGGATAGCGGCCGGTGAAGAGAATAGCGAAGAATGCGATAAAGCCAGCCACCGCAGACACTAGAAAGTAGAAGAAGAGAATAATTCCGTGCGGGATGCCCACATACAACCATCCCAAGAAGCTCTTGAGCAGCAAATGAAGACGCGATAAGCGTTCAGGGTAACCCACAGAGAAACGAATCGGAGCTGTTCTTGCCTCTTCCATGATTTTCATCCTGGTAGTATGTCCGACGATTAGTGGTAGTTGCCGATGGTAGTTGATGCGCAGGGAAGGTGACCGGCGGGATTCAGGTCACGGTGGAGTGGTTGTTGGGAGTAGGGACTAGCAGGCGGCCGCTGGTTGGGTCCACCACAGCTTCAGCAGGTTGTGGGTCAGGGCCACCAGGGTGAATTCGGCAGCCAGTTTGCCGGCACCCCGGAGCAGGAACTACCGGGAAGCCCCGGGCCTGGTTGATGAGCCCGTGGACTGGCTCGGTGATGGCCTTGCGCCGGGCGTAGGCCGCCTTTCCTTCCGGGGCCTGCGGTTTGGCCCGCATGGCGGCGAGCAGGGGTGAGCGGGTGCGCACCCGGCTACTGATCCCGCCGAGGCGGTGTCTCTCCCTTCCCGTAGCTACGCAGGAGTCGGTCCCCTTCCCGGGCAGGAGCCCCAAGTTGCGTTCGCTGCAGTATCCCGCGTCCGCCGTGAACCTGCGGGGACGCCATTCCCCTTCGGGAATTGCCAAGCTGCCCAAGTTCCGGTCCACGAGCTCCAGCATCGGGCCCAGCCAGAGGCTGTCGGCGCTCTGGACCGTCACCTCCTGAGCCACAATTACGCCGCCCTCCTCCACCAGCACCTGGGCGTTGTAGCTTTGGACCCAGCCGTGGGAGCTCTTGCTGTCCTAAGTTTAAGAGCAGGATTCTGATTTAACCACCTTTTCAGTTTCCCGGGTCCACCTCACTGGCGGACGCGGCTACTCGCCTAAACGACCTTGAGCAAGCCGAAAACGTCCGTTGAGGCGGACCGATTCCGGAAGGCGAGGCAGGAACCCTAGGTAACTAATAAACAGCGTCTTGCTCCGGACTAATGGGTAGGGATCTCTTTCCCGAACAAGAGCCTGTCGATCTCTCGCTATTTCAGGACTATTCGCTTCGAGTTGTTCCTGGCCGGTTCAGTAGGTTCCCCGGCTAAAATCCGGTGCTCTCAACGAAGTTTTAACCTGGGTTCACTGACCGATTGACGAAAGAGCGGCTGGCAGATCTGAATAGACCGTTATGAAGGCATCAAAACCACTAACACGGATCACTTCACCTACGCCCTGAGACAAGGAGCAAACCCCAAATACTGCGGATCTTTGCTGCAACTGTCGCGCCATCTGTAATAGCACTCTGAGACCGGCGCTACTAATGTAGGTGAGGTTCTCGAAGTCTAACAGCAAGACGGGAACGTCTCCATCGATGATCGATTCAAGGGCACTGAGAGCCTCTGAGGCGTTGGCACCGTCGATTCGGCCTGACGCAAACGCGATAGTAACCTCAGTCCTACTTTCTGCTCGTATCTGCAAATTATCGGTGTCAACCACAGTCTGGACGGACTCCCCGCCGGCCGCCTGATCATCAGCTCCCATTTTGACCTTCCCTTAATAAAGTGGTGCTAACAACCCCTCTTGATCTCGGTTCATTATACACGCACTCCCACACTTCTCCCAATGAATATCAGTTTGGAACTGTTCGATAATTTGCTTGTCCAGTTGGCCTTACCCCTAAAACAGTACCAGTGGAGATGAGAGTTCTCCGGTAGAATGAAGAGGAGGGAGGACTGGAAATAAAGGGCATGAGATTCACCAAGGAACAGATCATCTCGGTATTCAAGGAGGGCGGAGCGGGCTGAAGGTCAGCGACCTGTGCTGCCGGCAGGGCATCTCTGGAGAACGGATACATCGAGAGCTTCAACGGAAAGTTCCGGGATGAGTGCCTGAACCTGAATTGGTTTCAGAACCTGGCTGACTCCCGGGTGATGATTGAAGACTGGCGCACCGACTACAACCGGGATCTACTCCACAGCTCGTTGGGATACCTGACCCCGCTGGAGTTCAAGCAGGACAGGGACCGGAACTTCTCATTGACTGTGGTATAACTTTTGGGGGAAGGTCACAGGAGTGGACGCCGGAGCATCGATTCTGAAAGTCCGAGGCTCATAGTGTGAGACTTCTGATGGACGAATCCCGCTGACCGCAATCCAGCAATCGAAGTCCGGTCCCAGAGCACCTGGATACCGGCCGCATTTTCTCACTAGAGCCGACAGGATCACACGAACAGCAGGTGTGTTCCAGTTGACCAAGACCCCCAAGACCGGGAAGCGTAGGGGGGCGACTGTGCTTGTAAAGCGCTTGGAAGTTCCGCGCTTGATGCATTTAGGCTACAATAGCCTAGACCTGCGACGCGACATCGCCTTGGCGTGATCATTGGCCTTAATAAAAGGGCCTTACCCGCAGAACGAGAACAGGAGGAGAGAAGCCGTGCTGAGGTTTGCGGAGGAAATAATTCTGCTGCTGCTGAACGACCAAGATGGCAGCTTTGCTAATCTGCCCAGTTGGTTGCTTGGCTATGCCCTTGCGGCGGGCATTCTAATGGACCTGGCGCTGGAGAACCGAATAGATACGGACCCGGAGAGTCTGGTTGTACTGGACCCGACGCCGATAGGTGATAGCCTGCTTGATCCGACACTAGCGGAAATCGCCGGGGCGGAGAAGCAGTCCCCCCGCTTTTGGGTGCAGCGGACGGCGGATCGTGCGGAAGCTATAAAGGATGAAGCTCTTTCCCGGCTGGTTGCCAAGGGTATCTTGGAACATCGGGAGGGGCGCTTCCTATGGGTGTTCCGAACAAGGCGATACCCGACAATTCAAGGCGAGGCACAGCGAGAGGTAAAGCTCCGAATCATGAGCGTTTTGTTCAGCGATGAGATCCCTCATCCTCGGGACGTCGTGATCATCTGCCTGGCATACGCGTGTAGAATATTCGAACGACTATTGTCCAGGCAAGAGTTGGCCAACGCCACTCCCCGTATCGAGCAAGTCCGGAGGCTTGAGCTAATTGGCCGAGAAATGTCAGAAGCGATCAGAGATATTGAGGCTTCTGTAGCCGCCGCGATGCAGGGACATTTCCACGGATAGAATCCGACGTTTGGAGGGTGCATAGTGCGGTTCCCACCCAGACCAATTCTGCGGATGCGTCGAATTGTTGACCTCCGGATCGCCTATTCGACCCTCCTGTTTCATAATGATTACTGATTGGATAAAGAGTGCGCTTAACCTTCGGTCACGCTGCTGAGACGGCGTCGTAGAGGCGGTCGAACTGAGTCGCCTGGGCCACAAAGAACGTGACTAATATGACCTCCCGTAAGCGCTACCTTCAACATTCCCGGCTTTCACTATCGCCCCTTCGGACTTGGAAAACCGACAAACGGGATGGAAACCCCAGAACTAGGAACACGGGACGGCGGCGGACAGTAAGCACATAGACTCACCGGGCCCGGCGTACGCCCATACGCGCGTCGACATGGCCGTAAGTGATTACCAATGCGCTTGCCTCAATTGAAACTGGCGATAGAAATTTGGCAACACATTCTTTCATGTCCCATCGAATCCCACTGTATTCATAACCTGTCCGGAGATGGATACTCTTTGCTGTCCTGTTTTTTGTAGGGGTTGTGTGCTCCCCAAGTGGCGAGCCGGGGAAAAGATGTGACAGACCCAAGGGTATAAGTCCCGGCTGCCCGGGTGCGCCTCGTTGGGGAGAGTGTTGCGCGCGCCGTTCTAGGACCACCGCTTTCTCTCCAAGGCTGGCGATGCCCTTTTAGATGAGTCTATCGTTACGCTAAACGAGGCTGCAAGAATCAGATTGCCTCGACGGGAACCGATCTGCGTTTCTCCACGTCTATATTTACGAAACAGCAGAACTACACCGAGGTTGAGGCAACAGTGAAGACAACAATCGCAATCATCTGAGCGGCCCCCTTGGACCGGCCCTGCGCCTCGTGGCAGACTACAGCCTGACGGCCAGTTGTGTCCGGCCAGAGAGCCACAGATTGGAACGTGATGGAGACCGACTCAAGGTATACATCACGGTCACCCCCCATGACATCCAGAATCCCAATCCACTCAGAGTGTGAGGGGCTGCCCGGTGAGTACAACCTTTCTTTGAGTGCTGTCGGCGAGGTATTTAACGCTGGGGACGAGGTTACGGTGTGGGTAAACGGAGTCGGCCGGACCTTGGTTGTGCCACCACCCGGGCAAGAAACTGAGCCGGCCACGCAAGTCGCCGGACCACACGTGGCGGAGAACCGGCCGCCTCGTCCCACGGAGATTCCAGTGGACCCTGCGACGATATTGCCCACACAAGATAGGTACGGCGTCACGCCCGATGGACGGGTATTGTTAACCGCTCCCGTTGAAAAGGTGAGCATGGCGCTGAGTGGCGGGACCGGCAAGGCCCCCACCCTTACACTGGTCACCGCCATCCCCAACAGTTGCCAGGAGTTCGGTAAGTACGAGGTGATAGGTTTCAATCCAGGGCTATCTGTTAATGTGACCTACGGAGTACAGGCCGCCGAAGAACGAAGGTTGCGGTGGCTCCTACGGCACCGTAGAGACGCATATCGGGCTAGAGGGACTCGACCTGGGCCGTAGATATGAAACCTGTGGTACATACAATATTTACGTCAACGGAGTGGCGAATCTGGTGTAGGTGCAGCCGGCCTCCCCAAGTGAGCGGTGCCCATCACCGCCGCCAGGGCCGGACACGGTCCAAGTCACCGCCCCCATCGGGCCGATTGAATTGCACTACGATGGAATGCCACCGCACCATTTCTTGGAGGTGACCTACATCCTGCCCACCACCTGCACGCGGCCTGGAGAACACACCGTGGAGCAAGATGGCGACCACTTCGACGTACGGGTGTTCAATACGGAGCCAGCAGGGTATCAGGGGCTGTGCGGCAGATCGGGAACGACCGGTCAGCACGTGATCCCATTGGAGAGACTTGAACCTGGACGAGAGATTACCGTTTCTATCAACGGAGGGCCCTCGGTTACTCTGACCGTCCCACATTAGTGAGCCGTCTTCGGTTGGCCTACCGCTTCCGGGCGAGAAAGCCCTAGTCCAGCTCGTCGATGCTAGTACTCGAACGCGGCAGAATCGGAGATGCCCTTTTTCAACGGTTATCGTGTGTTTGAATCCCGCTGGTTATGGGGCCTCCAACAGAGGCGGAACAATCAGGACTGCGTGTCAACTAGCAAGAATGGCGAGGAACAGCATGGACAAAAACCAAGGGTTGTTTACCCTTCTATCGCCCGTTTATGCAGGTTGCACTTCGATGTTGACTGGTCCTGACCCAACATGGCTGCCACTATTTTCCCAGCCGGCCGCGGATGTTGAGTGGACTTCCACGCTCCGCACATGTAATAGCGGCGGCACGGTCGCAGTGGGCGTTGCCGCGGTGATTGGCGGCGGTGCGCCGGTAGGCAGGGCCTCGGTGGCGGATTGCCCGGTGGACTATTACCTCCACCACCACTGCGGGATGGCCCGTTTCCCACAGCCTCATTCGTATTTGGTAAGCGAGTACAATTCTTGTTACAAGGTCTGTGCCATACGCTAACCTGTTGTGCGGTAATGGGCAAGGTTTTCAGGACTTTTCAACTTTCGTGATCTCCCAAGTCGCGTTTCGCTGCTGCACTGTTATCCTTTCTGGATTTGAGCCGGATGGCGGGATGAGTTGGGCGGGTCGATACACGTCGCCATCACCGGCTACCTTAAGGAGTAGAGTAAGGCAAGGCTATGGTCACAATGAGTGGGGGAGAAGCCCTGCTGAAGTCCCTGGTATCTGAGGGCGTTGAAGTTGTATTCGGCATCCCAAGCATACAGTTGTACGGGATCATCGCTGCAATCCGGGACGAACCTGGCATCCGCATGGTCACGACACGCCACGAACAGGCCACTACATACATGGCCGACAGCTATTCTCGAACGGCTGGGAAACCCGGAGTGGCCCTGGTAGTGCCGGGAGTGGGCCTCTACAACGCCGCCTCCGGCTTGGCTACCGCCTACGCCCGCTCCTCACCGGTGCTCCTCATCGCCGGGCAAGTCCCGCGCGGCCAGATCGGTAAGAACCTCGGGGCCATTCATGAAGTGCTGGACCAAAGGGACGTGGTGCGCCCGTGACCAAGTGGCAGCGGATGGCGGTCAGGCCCAGGGAAATCCCGGCCGCTGTATCCGAAGCGTTCCGGCAGATGCGCAGCGGCCGTCCACGCCCAGTCCTGGTCGAGCTCCCGCCTGAAGCCTGTGTGGAACGTGAGGAAGTCGGACTGTGGGACCCGGCCCCCGTCTCTCCAATTGTGCCGAGCCCGGACCAACTTCGCGTGGCCTCCCAGATAATTGCCCAATCCCGCCTGACCGTCATATACGCCGGCGGCGGGGTGGCGCGGTCGGACGCGGAAGAAGCGCTGGTCAAGCTGGCCGAGGCGACAAATATACCTGTCATTACCTCCAGCGGCGGCAAGGGTACTATTCCGGACGGCCATCCTCTGTCTTACGGATCTTGTTTCAGCCCTCGCGGCGAGAGACCGGAGATGAACCAGCTCTACGATGTGATGCAGTCCGCCGACGTCGTGATAGGGATCGGTACGCGATTCTCGTTGGGTTATCCGGCCTTCGGGAAGTCTACGTTGGTGAACATCAACATAGACGACACCGAGCTCACCAGAATCCAGCCCAACACCATCCCCTTACACGGCAACGCCAGGGCAACCATCGAAGCCATGCTTCCCTTCCTGATGGAAGCGAGGGCGGGCAATCGCCCGTCGCCCGTGGCCGCGGTCCTGGCGGCCCGGCGGTTGATCGCCTATTACGACATCAGGCTGAAAGAGCCCCAGTACCCCGTGCTGGAGGCGATCCAGAGAGGTATCCCAGAGGACGCCATCATAGTCTGAGGAGTTACCCAGTTCGGCTTCTACGCCCGCACTCACTACCAGGTGAAGCACCCCAAGACCTACATAGACTCCGGCTACTCCTTCAACCTTGGGTACGCTTTCCCTACAGCGCTGGGCGCGAAGGTGGCCAAACCCGACTGCCCCGTGATTTGCGTCTCGGGGGATGGCGGGTTTATGTTCAACGCCTCCGAACTCTCCACGGCGGTCAAGTACGGAATCAATACAACGACCATCGTGTTCAGGAACGACTCCTACGGCAACGTTGCCCGCGACCTGGACGAGACGTTTGCCGGGACTTACGAGACGGCCCTGCACAACCCGGACTTCGTCAAGTTCGCCGAGTCCTTCGGCGCGACCGGCATGAGGGCAGACCACCCGATGGACTTGGAACGGCTGATTCCGCTGGCGTTGGAACGTCAAGCGCCAGTGGTCATAGACGTCCTTCGGAGATATGCCGATACCACGCGCCCCTCAGATCCCAGCGGCGAGTGCGCTGTCTTGGGCAATGCCCCAGGAAGGCCGAATCGAATCGTGATGACCGGGTTTCGCAACCTTGTTGACGACTATCGCCAGGTATACGCACTCCAGCATTGCCGAGAGCCGGTTTGCCGGAGTCACTATAATAATCACCGCAATTAGAGTCGCGATCAAGCCAAAGAGCCTCCTGGAAAACGTGCCTAATACATGCTATTTTGCGGAGTCTTGTGGGAGTTTTTGAGTTCATTTTGCCGCCGTATGCGGCGCCGCCGCTGACGCCGATAATAATATGCGGGAAAGAGTTCGGGTCCTAGACGATCCCGTCTTCCACGGCCACCGAGGCCAACTCCAACGCCGTACACACCGGGCTGCGGCCGTCAATATGGGGCCGCAGCCCCACACGGGCATCTGAAGAGTCACTCCATCCGGGCCTGTGGAGCGAGGATAGATTCGGCGCGATGCGCATCAGGTTAGGCATACCTCGTGAGGGAACTCTTTCCTGAGTTGAGACGTATTCTTAATGAACTGTTACATTCGACGTTCTGTCACATTTGATCGCAAGGCTATGCGGTATAGAGACATAACGAAGTGGGCATGTTGATTCCGATCCCTGGTCAGGAGGTCGGCATCGAGACGTCTGGCCAGACTTTCGAACGTGGTCATCATGAGGATTGACACCTACGGCCGCAAGAAGCCGAATAGGGATAGGACGCACGGTTGCCGCTATGCCAGTTGGCGCCTAAAGCGGTAGGGCGGACCCATAAATTCGGACAGGTGGCTAAGTGTGTGATCACCCGGCGATACTTGGGCAATGCTGCTCTCCCTTCAGGTTGCGAACTCCATAGACCATCAATTCAAAGCTGTTGTAATACTAGTAGTCGGTCAAGTCAGGAATTGAGGGGATAGAGGCGGTGGAGTTTGGTTCTGGCATCCTGGATGCTGAAGCGCCAGTTGATGCGGGCTTGAGCTTCGTTTCGCTCCAGTTCCAGGGCGTGGACCTCCCGGCAGAGGGATTCCTCGTCCGGGAGACGCTGCCTCAGGCAACTGCGGGAGAAGATGCTGAACTCGATCTCCGCCATATTCAGCCAACTGCCATGCTTGGGGGTGTAGTGAAACTCCAGTCTCCTGGCGATGCGCCGCGCCGCTCCCGCCGGAAAGGTCTGGTACAGCGACGCCTGGCGATGGGTGTTCAAATTGTCCAGAACCACCCGGATTACGGGTATCCGGGGGTACGCTTCATCCACCAGCCAGCGCATCTGATGGGCGAAGTCCTCGGTGGTGCGCCGCTGGGTAACCGCCACGTGCCGCCAGCCTGCCAGGGGCTCGCAGGCCAGGAACAGGTTGCGGGTGCCCTCCCGCCGGTACTCGTAATTCTCCCTCCTGGGTTGTCCCGGCTCCACCGGAAGGGGCGGCCGGGCGTCGGCCAGCAACTGGGTGGATGTCTCGTCGAAGCAGACCACCGGCCTTTGGGGGTCAAAGGGTTCGGCGTACAAATCCAGGACATCCTCCATGTTGGCCACGAAGTCGGCGCTCACCTTGGGAATGCACCACTGCTTCTTCTGCCACGGTTTGAGGGCGTTTTTTTCAGGTGCAGGCGCACCGTCTCGTGGGACAGGGACTCGACCACTCCCAACTCCACCATCCGGTCCGCCAGCAGGGGCAGATTCCAGTGGTCGTGGCCCTCGGGGGCCGGGCTGCAGGCCAGGGCGATGAGATGGGCTTCGCCCCGGTCGTCCAGCTTGCGGTACCGGTGGGGCTGGGTCCGGTCCCTGAGCGCCCCGTCCAACCCGTCCTCGGCGAAGCGCCGCTTGATGCGGAACACCGTGCCCTCGGCCACATCCAGAGCTTGGGCCACCTTGGGCGCTGGCCAGCCCTCGTCGGTCTTGAGCAGGATGCGGGCCCGGGTCGTAACCCTAGCTGAACTCTTCCCCGCCCGGACCATATGCTCCAGTTGGTTGCGCTCCTCCGGCGTCAGCCGGACCGCAAATTTCTCCCTGACCACACCACCACCTCACAGCAACACCAATTACCCAAAGATTAGCACTACCAGTCAATCACCGCTGCCACCCTCAAAACCAAGATTGACCGAGTACTAGTACTCGGTCAAGTCAGGAATTGAGGGGATAGAGGCGGTGGAGTTTGGTTCTGGCATCCTGGATGCTGAAGCGCCAGTTGATGCGGGCTTGAGCTTCGTTTCGCTCCAGTTCCAAGGCGTGGACCTCCCGGCAGAGGGATTCCTCGTCCGGGAGACGCTGTCTGAGGCAACTGCGGGAGAAGATGCTGAACTCGATCTCCGCCATATTCAGCCAGCTGCCATGCTTGGGGGTGTAGTGAAACTCCAGCCTTCTGGCGATGCGCCGCGCCTCTCCCGCCGGAAAGGTCTGGTACAGCGACGCCTGGCGATGGGTGTTCAAGTTATCCAGAACCACCCTGATTACGGGTATCCGGGGATAGGCTTCATCCACCAGCCAGCGCATCTGATGGGCGAAATCCTCGGTGGTGCGCCGCTGGGTAACCGCCACGTGCCGCCAGCCTGCCAGGGGCTCGCAGGCCAGGAACAGGTTGCGGGTGCCCTCCCGCCGGTACTCGTAATCCTCCCTCCTGGGTTGTCCCGGCTCCGCCGGAAGGGGCGGCCGGGCGTCAGACAGCAACTGGGTGGATGTCTCGTCGAAGCAGACCACCGGCCTCTGGGGGTCAAAGGGTTCGGCGTACAGATCCAGGACATCCTCCATGTTGGCCACGAAGTCGGCGCTCACCTTGGGAATGCACCACTGCTTCTTCTGCCACGGTTTGAGGGCGTTTTTTTCAGGTGCAGGCGCACCGTCTCGTGGGACAGGGACTCGACCACTCCCAACTCCACCATCCGGTCCGCCAGCAGGCGCAGATTCCAGTGGTCGTGGCCCTCGGGGGCCGGGCTGCAGGCCAGGGCGATCAGATGGGCCTCGCCCCGGTCATCCAGCTTGCGGTACCGGTGGGGCTGGGGCCGGTCCCTGAGCGCCCCGTCCAACCCGTCCTCGGCGAAGCGGCGCTTGATGCGGAACACCGTGCCCTCGACCACATCCAGGGCTTGGGCCACCTTGGGCGCCGGCCAGCCCTCGTCGGTCTTGAGCAGGATGCGGGCCCGGGTCGTAACCCTGGCTGAACTCTTCCCCGCCCGGAGCATATGCTCCAGTTGGTTGCGCTCCTCCGGCGTCAGCCGGACCGCAAATTTCTCCCTGACCACACCACCACCTCACAGAAACACCAATTACCCAAAGATTAGCACTACCAGTCAATCACCGCTGCCACCCTCAAAACCAAGATTGACCGAGTACTAGTATTACAACGACGGGTTTTTGGTAGGATAATTCGGGAGACGGCGGGGGCTTTGGGGAGGTGGGGACGATGGAGAGGGCAGCTTTCGAGCGGGTTTACGAGGCCTTTCTGGAGTTCCATGCCTACTTCGCTGGTGCCTTTGGCCGCAAGCAGTGGCGGGAACACAGCAGGCATTATCTGCCGGGCCTGCTGGTCCAGGCCCAGGAGCGGCGCAACGCCGAGAATCTGTCCGAGATGGTTCCGGTCTCGGCCCGGGCGATGCAGCGCTTTCTCACCGAGGCTCGCTGGGACGATGCCGCGGTCATCGCCCGCCTGCAGGAGTACTTGGGTCCCAGGCTGGAACACCCGCTGGCGGTGTGGGTGTTCGACGGCAGCGACTTCCCCAAGCAGGGCGTCAAATCGGTAGGGGTGGCCCGGCAATACTGCGGGGCGTTGGGCAAGATAGCCAATTGCCAGGCCGGAGTATTCCTGGCCCACGTGGGGCCGCGGGGGCGGGCCCTGGTGGACCAGCGCTGGTATCTGCCCGAGGCATGGACTTCGGACGCGGGCCGCTGTGCGGCGGCGGGCGTGCCGGAGGAGCGGCGGCGGTACCGGTCGAAGACGGACCTGGCATTAGATATGCTGGAGCAGGCCCGGGCTCGGGGTTGCCGCAGCGCTGGGTGGGTCGCTGGGGATTCCGCCTTCGGGATGTCCCCGGCGTTCCGAGACGGCTTGGCTGTAACAGGAATGCTATACGTTCTGGACGTCCGGCCGGACATGACGGTCTGGCCGCTGGAGCCTGACTGGAGCGAGCCGGCCTATCAGGGATTCGGGCGTCCCCGCCCGCCCAAACTGCGCAGCGGACAGCGCCTGACCATGGCGGAGCGCAGCTTGGCGCTGCCGGAGGAGTCGTGGCGGGAGATTACGGTGGCGGAGGGGTCCCAGGGGCCGCGGACCTACCGGTTCGGCGCCCAGAGGGTCCGGGAAACCCGGAACCGGAAGCCTGGTGGAGTGGTTTGGGCAAGCTACCGCCAGAACCTGGACGGCAGCGAGCCCCGCTACTACCTGTCCAATGCGCCCGGGGACACTCCCCTGGAAACCCTGGCCCACGTGGGGGGGTCTAGGTGGCGTACTGAAACCGAATTCGAGACCGAAAAGAGCGACATCGGGCTGGACGAGTACGAGACCCGGACATGGGCCGGATGGCATCACCACGTGGCCATGTGCCTGCTGGGCGGGGCGTTTCTGTTGGGCCTGCCGCAGGACTGGGGGGAAAAGATGCCCCGGATCACGCGCCCGCAGGTGTACCGGGTGGTGCGGGAGATGCTGCCGCGGGAACGGTTCGGACCGGATGAGTTGCTGCAATGGCTGGAAGATGCCCAACAGCGCAACGAGCGGGCGAAACGCTCCCACGAGAAACGCCGCGCCGCCCGTCGCCGGGAAGCATCAGGCGTCCCTCCTTAAACTCGTCGTTGTAATACTAGTTGCCCCATATCTTAAAGTCTTCAGCGAAGGCATCGCCCCCCTAGCCGTCTCGTTCTTCGACAACTTGGACTATCCTGACCCGTTCATTGTATCCTACTTAATTTTGAAGGGCCTAACAAGTTGAGAAACATAAGCCTTCGCACCTCGTCATTTGCTGACCTTGCCAGGCTCATGCCATGTTCACCTTTACTCATCCCAGACAACTTAAAGAGGTTGCACGGGGCAATTGCAGACCAGAACCAACGGTGCCTTTACCGTTCCAACCCTGACATGTTAGTTGAGTTATTCGATGAAGTAGTTACAGACGAGCGGTTGCGAGGGCATTGTAAGAACCTATTCGTCGATTGCTATTACGGCGAAGCCATTTTGCGTGCTTATAGTGCTGTCGAACAGGCAGTTAAGAAAGTTTTTGGGGCAGGCGCTCAGGAATTTGGAGCGAGGATGATGGGCAAGTACATCCATCCACCTTACACCGAGCTTTTCAAGTTTTGTATGTCCCATATTAGGAACCACCATGCTCATTCTACGGGCTGTTACAATGCCCCATTATTTGCTCTCCAGTCCATTGGCATTGCCGATTTCCTGCTGCGATTAACAGACTCCTGGGCGCGTCCCCCTGCGTCTCTGACGAATTGTGGGTAAACAAGTATGTAACTCCCTTTGTAAAAGTCCTGGATTGCTCCAGGGCCTTACCAACACCCCTTACGCCAGTTTCGCCCGCTAGAACTCCTTAATCCTGGGCAGCACCTCACGGCCAAACAGCTCTATCTCTTCCATGACCTGTTGGTGGCTCTTGCCCGGCTGCTGAAAGGCCAAGTCCACTACCCCCACGCCGCAGGCGTCGTGGTACTCCTTCAGTTGCCGCGCCACCGTATCCGGCCCGCCGACGAAATTCAGCAGGGGCCGCCGTGCCTGGGCCTGCTGCCCGCCGGCAATCGCGCCGTTTGCCACTCGGGGGTCAAACCTCTCACCGGCCCGGGCCGCCGCCACCGCCCGGGTCAGGGAAGCGCCGATGACCAGCCCCCGCTCCACTCCCCGGGCTTGCAGCCCGTCCAGGAAGTCCTGGGCCTGCCGGTCCGTCTCCGCCAGGCAGATGCCGCCCCGGTAGACTATCTGGTCGGCGGTGGGTTGCCAGCCCGCCTCCTGGCACCACTGGCGGTACTTCTCCACCACCTGGGCGGTGGATTCCACACCGTCGTAGGAGATTCCCAGCCCCAAACGGTTGTCGGCGGCGTACTTCACCGTGTCGTCGCTGCGGGTGGCCACAATCGCCGGGGGCAGGGGCTGCTGCACCGGCTTGGGCCAGACGGCGACGGTGCGGTAGCGATAGTAGCGGCCCTCCCAGGAGAAGGGTTGCGGGTCGGTCAGCGCCCGCAGCACCAGGTCCATGCCCTCTATCAGCCGTTCCCGTCCCTCCACAGGGTTCAGGTCGTACACCTGGTCCTCGCTGAGGGTGCCCCGCATGAAGGCCACCACCAATCTGCCGCCGGTGAGGTTGTCCAGCATCCCGATTTCCTCGGCGGCCCGCACCGGGTTGTTCAGAGGAAGGAGTTGGCCCAGCAGGGCTATCTTGGCCCGCTTGCACCGCTCGGCCACCGCCGCGGCCATCACCGCTGGGTTGGGAGTCGTCCGGTTGCCCGAGTAATGATGCTCGGAGAGGCTCAACCAGTCGAACCCCAACTCCTCGGCAAGCTCGCATTCCTCCATGCCTTCCCGGTAGGACTGCATGGACACCTCCGGGTCGTGATAAGCTGGCGGCACCGGCCACCCGGGGGGAAACTTGTGGCGTTCCGAGTAGCCCATGCACCCGAAGTATGAAGCCTTCATGGGTATATCTCCTGCTCTGCGTCCTTCGCCGCGCCCGGGATTGACGGCTGGCGGACTTTGATGGCGGTCCTGGGGCCAAGTGTATCCCACGGTGCGGGTCTGGACCTGGTCCGGGCACTTCAGAAACGCCCGCGGGAAAGAGGGGCGTTGGATGGCCCCGCCTAAAATCTCGTTCTGGCTTCCGATGGTAGGTTATGGATACACCGCTGTCAATGTCGCACGGACCCCGTGGCCGCAGCTATCTATAGCACGTGCAGGCCAGGGTCTTTCGATTCTCCAGGTGGAGCCAAGTTTGTCCCGGCGGGCAGGCCGCCAGCCCCCACCGTCATTCCGGCGGAGAGCCGGCCCCCTTGCAGAAGGGGGGCCGGAACCCAGGGGCGGGGAGCCTGTCCTATCCGGAGAATTTAGACCCTTTGGTCCGCTCAGGGCGACAATCGAAAGACCCTGACGTGCAGCCCCGCTGTCTTGACACCTTTTCCGGTCGAGAAGATACTCAGACTGCTCTACCCTGCCTGGGGATGGGGTTGAACAACTATCCCAGGGCTATCGGCGACGGCGGGAATTCCCCCAATTGTGGTGGACGTCCTTCGCCCACAGCCAGCGCCAAGGAGTTATAACTATGCCCCAAGTCTATCGGGCCGACCACGTGGGGAGTCTACTCCGCCCGGCGGAGGTCAAGTCTGCCCGGGCCGCCTTCGCCGAGGGCAGCCTGGGCCGGGACGAGTTGCGGGAAGTGGAGGACCAGGCGATTCTGAACGCCCTGCGACGGCAGTGGTCCCTGGGGCTGGACGTCTGCACCGACGGCGAGCTACGGCGCAATGGCTTTCAGGACGACCTGCCCGATGCGGTGGAAGGCTTCGTAACCACCGACCAGCCGGCGGCGGTGCGGGTCTGGCAGGGACCGGAGGGAGAATCCCGAGAGCAGTCGTTAAGGCGGGTTGTCGGCGGGAAGTTGCGGCAGGCCCGCGGCCTGACCGAGAACCAACTGGATTTCCTGAAAGCCAACGCACCCGGCGCGTTCAAAGTAACGGTACCCAGTCCCAACCAGTACCCGGCCATCAGTTTCCAGCCGGGGCTAACCGACCAATTCTACCCCACCCGCTCGGACCTGCTCTGGGACATCGTGGCGATAATCAAGGCGGAGATTGAGTCCCTGGTCGAAGCCGGCGTCCCCTACATCCAGCTAGACGCACCCCGCTACAGCTATTACGTGGACCCCCGGTGGCGCCAGCGCCTGCGGGACCTGGGGGAAGACCCGGACACCATGTTTGAAGAGGCCATCGCCGCCGACAACGCCTGCATCGAACACGCCCAGCGCAACGGCGCCACCGTGGCGATACACATCTGCCGGGGCAACAGCGAGAGCCGTTGGTACGCCGAGGGCGGCTACGAGCCCATCGCCGAGAGGCTGTTCGGCTCCTTAACCGTCGATAGGTTCCTCCTGGAGTACGACACCGACCGGGCCGGCACCTTTGAACCCCTGCGGTTCGTGCCTCTGGGAAAGGTGGCGGTGCTGGGGTTGGTCAGCAGCAAAGAGCCTCGGCTGGAGTCCCAGGACCGGCTGCTGGACCGCATTGATGAGGCGTGCGACTACGTTCCGGTGGACTACCTGGCTCTCAGCCCTCAGTGCGGCTTTGCGTCAACCGCCGCGGGCAACCGGCTCACCGAGGAACAGCAGTGGCGCAAGCTGCGGCTGGTGGTGGAGACGGGTTACGAGGTGTGGGGCTGGTAGCGTCTACCAGACGGAGAGGGGGCAAGTCCAGGGCAATCGCATTAGAGGGCATTTAAAAAGCTGACCGTCTATATTGCGACAGGCCCGGTACGAGACACCCATTGTCATTCTGAAGGAGCGCAGCGACCGAAGAAACCAAGATTCTTCGCCTCCACTATGTTTCGGCTCAGAATGACATATCCTTTTTAGAATCCCTCTAATGAAAGAAGGTTGGGACGGGCAATCTACCCGTCCCAACTACTTCTTTAGACCCGTTAGTTGGGCGTCCAGGCCAGGGCGCGCACCTCGGTAAACTCCTTCTTGATTTTCTCCCAGGAATCGCCCCCGTCGGGGCTGCGGTAAAGCTCCCCGTACACGCTGTTGGCGAGAATCAGGTTGGGGTCGGCGGGGTGGGTGGCAAAGTTCCAGACCGGGGAGTTGGGCTCCACAGGCAGAGGACTGGTCTCCCAGGAGCGGCCCCCGTCGGTGGAACGCTGGATGGTGCCGGTGTTGCCGATGGCGGCGTCCCCGTTGGCGGCGAATAGCACTTCCGGGTTGTCGGGCTTGACCGCCACCCAACGGCAGTAGGGCATGGGGAAGGAGGAAGTGACCGCCAGGGACTGGAAGGTTTCCCCATCGTCCTGGCTGGCGAATATCTCTCTGGGGGTGCTTACCAGCACCGTCTTCTGCTCGCCCAGGCTGAAGGCCATGCCGTGAATGTCCGGGTTGGTAATGCCGCTGTCCACGTGGGCCCAGGTGTCTCCGCCGTCCCGGCTGCGGTACACCCCGTCAATCTCCACTCCGGCCAGCACCGTGCCCCGGTCCACCGGGTCCACCAGCATGGCGGTCACCCGGGGGTTCCCAATGGCGCACTCCTGGGCGATGGCCGCCGATAGTTTCTCCCAGCTCTTGCCGCCGTCCCGGGTGCGGAAGATGAAGGGAGGACTGGTGCCCGCGAAAACGATGTTGGAATCGGCGGGGTCGATGGCGATGGACCAGATGTTCAGCCCATCCATGGGCGAGTCCAATTTCAGCCAGGTCTTTCCCGCGTCTTCACTGCGGTAGATGCCGTTGTTGGCCCCGGCGTAGGCCACGTTGGGACTCTGGGGGTCCACCGCCAGGGCCCTAATTTGGGACTCCCCGGGGATGGGGTTGCCAATGCGGCTCCAGCTCTCGCCGGAGTCGGGGCTATGAAAGAGTCCGGCGCCGGTGGTGCCCACCATGATGCTGTAGCTTCCTGCCATGTTTTCAACCTCCGTGCATTGATTTCGACCCGATTATGCTATTCTGGGTGGATACTACCCTATTAGGCTCAGATAGGTTGAGGGGAATATACACCAGGAAACGCCGTATCTGTCAAGCTGGCATGATTGAGGGAGTGGGGGTGGTAGCTGCTATTAGGGGGATAAGTCCCTTCCCCACTGATGGGGACTGGTGATATTCTATCCTTAAGGAGCCGCTCACCCGGCTCAGGAGATGGATATGGCCGGCCCCATTTGCATTTCGGTAATCAACATGAAAGGCGGTGTTGGCAAGACAACCATCGCGGCATTGCTGGGGCGATATGCTGCAAGCCAGTGTAATCTCAAGGTTCTGACGATTGATTTGGACCCACAAGCTAACCTTTCCCAAGCTCTGATGGGAGATAGCTACAGAAGGTTCTTAAACGACCAATCACCTTCGATAGTTGAAATATTTAGTGGGTATCAGCCACCAACGGCACACGTTGCTTCAACAAGTGCTCTGGATGTCAATAGCGTAGTTCGTAGTTTAAGCAATAACTTAGAAGTAATCCCTTCAAGGTTTGACTTCTCTGACAACCTCATTGGCGCGGTCAGACCCGATACTCGAGTTTTGGCGCGGCTTATTGCCAATAATTTCCAGGACAAAGACCTCATCATCATTGACTGCGCTCCAACAGAATCAGTGTTCACTCAGGCTGCCTATCATGCTTCCCGCCATGTTCTGGTTCCGGTCAGACCCGAGTTTTTTGCAACCATCGGTTTTCCTTTGCTAAAAGACTCTCTTGACGCCTTCAAAGGCCGTAACAGGGGACATCAGATTGATGTTATTGGCGTGGTCATCAACAATTCAACCTATGATGGGGGAAATGACGGTGGGCCGGAGAAGCAGAGGTCAATAGAAGAAATCAATGATGAAGCAATAAAGAACGGGTGGCACGTATTCGACAGTGAACTGCCTTATTCGCGGGGATTCCCCAAAATGATGCGTGGAGATTACAATTATCCTGGAAACGCTCCCGGAAGCTTCAGGCGTTTTGCGGTCGAGTTTTTCGATATTCCTGAACTCAGTGGACTCCGACGCTAGGCGGAGGCGGGGGAGGGTGTTATGACCCAATCTGCACTTAAAGATACACTACGCTCGATGGTTTATCGGTATGGGTTTGAGCAGGTCAACGAGTGCTTGCGAGAGATAGGACTCTCTGACCCTCGGTCAGAAGGCTCTGATCAAGTCGAAAGAGCGTCCCAAATAAGCGCTTTGGCCAAACCCGGAAACAGAAGGTCGAAAGTCACGGCACCGGGACACGTTGCCAAGATGAAGTTACCGTCGGAGAAAGAAGCGGCAGTATCTGAGCTTGCCAAGAGATTTGAGGATAAGGCATTCCTACCCACTTTTGGCGACATCGCCAATTTCTGCCAAATCTATGGCATTGACGAACCGGCGTCCAAATCTCGCGCCAGTGCTATCCCACGAGTATTCACGCTTATAGCTGCAATGGAAGCTGACGACATTCAGAGAATACTGGATGACGGTATGTTTTCCGGGCCGTCGCGGCTTGGACCTATTGCGGACGCAATCCGGCGCAACGGCAGGGCCAGTCGTAAAGCGACCCAAAATGTGGTCAAGCGATAAACCCACCCAAAAGGTATATCCCCTACATTCATCCGTCGCCGGTAGAGACCCTCTACCGGCGCATAGAGAGGTACCCGCATGGACTTTGGCATCAACGCAGACTTCACCCTCGGCGCTGGTGGCAATCACGAGTCGGCCTTCCGGGAATCCATGGAAGAAGTGGACCTAGCGGAAGAATATGGCCTGGATACCGTATGGTTGGGTGAGTCCCACTTCGCCCCCAACCGTTCCGTCCTCTCCGCGCCCACCATCATTGCCAGCTCCATCGCCACTCGCACCAAGCGGTTGCGGGTCGGCATGGCCGTCCATGTGTTGCCCTTGATTCACCCCCTGCGTATCGCCGAGGAGGCCGCCACGGTGGACCAAATCAGCGAGGGCCGCTTCGAGTTCGGCGTGGGCCGCAGCGGAAACGTGCGGGCCTACGACATCATGGGCATTGACTACGGGGAAAGCAAGGAGCGTTTCCAGGAGGCCCTGGACATTATCCTACAGGCCTGGAAAGGGGAACCCTTCTCCTACGAGGGCAAGTACAACCATATTACCAACGCCAGCGTATCCCCGACGCCCTACCAGAAACCCCATCCCAAGGTCCGAATAGCCGCCAGCAGCGAGGACAGCTTTGGCCGCATCGGGCGGCTGGGGCAGCCCATCTTTCTGGGGCTGCGGGCCATGGACGTGGAAGACCTGAAGACCAACCTGCAGGAGTACCGGTCGGAGTGGCAGGCCGCCGGTCACCCCGGCGATGCCGGCGACATCAACGTGCGCTTCCCGGTGTACATCGCCCCCAGTGACACCGAGGCCATTGAAGAGCCCAAGGAGAGCATCGAGACCTTCTTCCGCCGCCAGCGGGAGCTGTTCGAGTACTCCCGAGGCCGCGAGGGCACCGAAAGGACCGAGGTGCGCCAGGCCCGCTACGAACGCCTGCAAAACACGACCTACGAGGACTTGCTAGAGACCAGGGTCGTCTTTGGCAGCCCGGAGCGGGTCATCGACCGCCTCACCCAGTTCCAGGAGATGCTGGGAGTCACTGGAATAACCGCCGAGTTGAACCCGGGCGGCTTCCTGCCCAAGGATGCGGTGCAACGCAGCCTGAAACTGCTCACCCAGGAGGTGATGCCCGCCTTCAAATAAAGAGACCGGATGCGAGGATAACGGCGCAACTTTTCGCAGGGGAGGAATTGCCATGCCAGCGCGTACCGGACAGGAATACATCACCGGCCTCAAGGAGCGCCCTCGCGAAGTGTGGATTAACGGGGAGTTGGTCCGGGACGTAACCGCCCACCCGGCTTTCCGCAATGGCGTGAAATCTGTGGCCGCGCTGTACGACATGCAGCACGACCCGGGGTTGCGGGAGGAGATGACCTACGCCTCTCCCTCCACCGGCCAGCCGGTGGGACTCTCCTTCCAGATTCCCCAGACCATCGCGGACCTGGAGCGGAAGCGGGAGATGATGGCCCGCTGGGCCTGGGCCAGCTTCGGCATGATGGGGCGCTCCCCGGACTTCCTCAACGTCATCTTCACCGCCTGGGCCGGAGCGTCGGACTACTTCGCCCAGAACCGGCCCGAGTTCAAGCAGAACGTCCTGGACTATTACGAGTTCATCCGGGAGAATGACGTCACCCTCACCCACGCCCTGGTAAACTTGCAGCGCCGCCGCGCGCCCACCGCCGCCGACACCTTGAGCGACGAGGTGGCCCTGACCCTGGTCAAGGAGACTGACGCCGGCATCGTGGTTAAGGGCAGCCGGGTGCTCGCCACCCTGGCCCCCATATCCGATGAGATAGCCATCTACCCCGTCGCCAGCCACCGGGTGGCCGACGACGGCGACCGTTACTCCTTTTCCTTCTCCATTCCCTGCGATACCCAGGGTCTGAAGTTCCTCTGCCGGGAGAGCTTCGACCTGGGCCGCTCCCACTTCAACCATCCCCTGGGGTCCCGCTTCGAAGAGATGGACTCAGTGGTGTTCTTCGACAACGTGCTGGTGCCCTGGGAACGGGTGTTCCTCCTGGGCGACGTGGAACTGTGCAACAACTACGCCACGGGCACCCAGTCCAACGCCCACACCGGGCACCAGGTGCTGACCCGCTGCGTGGTGAAGGCGGAGTTCATCCTGGGCCTGGCCGACCTCATTGTTGAAACCCTGGGCTCCGGCTCCATCCCCCACGTGCAGGAACAGGTGGCAGAGCTGATTACCCAGCGGGATATGCTGAAAGCCTGCCTGCGGGCCTCCGAGGTGGACGCCACGCCCAACCAGTGGGGCGTTATGTGCCCGGCGGGGGCGCCCATCCAGGCGGGCCGGACCATGTTCGGTCGCACGGTCTACCCCCGGATGATTGAAATCATCCAGTTGCTGGGCACCAGCAGCCTGATGGCCCTGCCGGCGGAGGCCGACTTTGACGCGGACATCGCCCGGGAGGTGAACCAGTACCTGGCCACCGACAACACCAATGCCCGCGACCGGGCCAAGCTGTTCCACCTGGCTTGGGATGCCTCTTGCAGCGCCTTCAGCGGGCGGCAGGTGCTATACGAGCGCATGTTCGGCGGGAACCCGGTGCGTAACTCCATGATGCTGTTCAACTCCTACGACCGAGAGCCCTTCAAGCGCAAGGTGCGCGAGTTCCTCGAACTGGATGACTAACCCCCATATTCAATCTCAAAGGGAGGAACGGAAATGTCATACACTCCGAAGCATTTGGGTCACCTGGTAATGCGGGTACGGGACATGGACCGCTCGCTGGACTTCTACACCAGGGTCATGGGCCTGACCATAATGGAGCGGTCTCCCAGCGGCACCGTTTTCATGTCGGCCAATACCGAGAAGTCCCACGAGTTGGCTATTCGCGCCATCGGAATGGACGCCCAGGGGCCGGACCACAGCCGCATCGGGCAGGCGCACATGGCCTGGCAGATGGAGACTTTTGAGGACCTCCAGGAACTGTACAACCGGCTCCGGGAGAACGATGTCCGTATCCTGCGCTTCGGCGACCACGGTGTATCCATGGGGGTCTACCTGCTGGACCCGGACGACAACGAGATAGAGGTCTACTACGAGCTTCCCAGCTCCCAGTGGGAACGACACCCGGAGAAGGGGCTCTTCGGCGGCAACTTCCCCAGGCAGTTGGAAGAGCCTGCCGGCGTAGCCGACGATTAGCCTCCGCCAATGACGACCTACCCGGGCCGCCGCCTACAACGGCGGCCCTTCTGCATATTTGGTTTATCCGCCAAGATAGGAGGTGGCCGTGCGGGCCGTAAGAATATATTTCACCGAGGGCGGCGATGAGCTACGGATTGAGGATGTGCCCCAGCCGGTGCCCCAGCCGGGCGAGGTGCTGATTAGGACCCAGGCGATTGGCGTAAACCGGGCCGACCTGAACCGGAGACGGACCGTCGCGGAAGGAGAGCCGGAGCCGCCGCGAATTCCCGGGCTGGACGTGGCCGGGGTGGTGGAGTCGGTCGGGGCCGGTGTTGCCGACTGGCACCCCGGCGAGGCGGTCATGGCCCTGGTTCGCGGGGCCTACGCCGAGTACTGCGTCGCCCCGTCGGTCCTGGCCTTCCCCTGGCCCGAGGGAATGTCCACCACCGATGTAGCATCCCTTCCCTGCGTCTTTTTCACGGCCTGGTATGCCTTCCAGATGGCGGGGCTAAAGCCAGGGGAGACCGCGTTGGTTCACGCCGCCGGAAGCGGTGTCGGCATGGCCGGAATCCAGATTGCCAAGGCCCTGGGCGCCCGGGTGTTGACCAGCGCCGGCTCCGACCAGCGGGTGCAACGGGGGCGGGAGTTGGGCGCGGACTCCGGCGTCAATTATTCCACCCAGGACGTGACCGCCGAGTTGCTCCGGCTCACCGATGGTCGGGGTGTGGACATGGCGCTGGACACGGTGGGCGGCAGCATCTTCGATGCCACCCTACCCGCGCTGGCCTCCGGCGGCACCGTTGGCGGCCACAGCGGGCCCAGGTCCGAGTATCAGGAGCAGCAACTGGCGGACAAGGGCCAGTGGGTTCGGGCTATGGGTGTTTTCAACGAGGCCCAGGAAGACGTTGCCCAAAGCGGCTGGGCACAGATGAAGTCCTGGTTTGAGACCGGAGAGCTTCGCACCGTCGTCCAGGAGGTATTCCCCTGGAGTGAGGTCAACCGGGTCCAAGAGTTACTGGCCGACCGTGGCGTGTTTGGCAAGTTGGTTATGGAAATTGGCTGATTTTGGCGTCCTTGGCCCGAGGTATGCGGTGGGCAGATGGGATACCCAAATATTCATCAACTCCCCCTGTCCTCTTCCGGGTTGGCCCCTTTCATCCAGGAATACGGCGCCGCTCCGGGGGAGGCGTCCCCCATAATCCTGGTCTCCCCAAGAATGATGGGCAGTTGGGCCACAGCATATAGACAGCAGGAAGGACCGATGCAAGAACACACCGGCGTAGAGAGCGTGGCCGAGGCCTACCTGGAATTGCTGGCAGCCCGGGGAATTGACTATTTCTTCGGCAACGGCGGCACAGACTTCGCCCCATCATCGAGGCTTACGCCAAGCGTATGGCCCAGGAGCAGCCCCAACCTCAGCCCATTCCGGTGCCCCACGAGGTCACGGCGGTCAGCATGGCCCACGGCTACACCATGATTACCGGCAGGCCCCAGGTGGTCATGGTGCATACCGTTCCCGGCACCGCCAACGCCATCGGCGGCATCGTCAACGCCGCCCGCTCCAACATCCCCATGCTCTTCAGCGCCGGGCGCACGCCCCTAACCGAGGGAAACGCCCGGGGTTCCCGGGACGGCAGCATCCACTGGGCCCAGGAGTCCTTCGACCAGGCGGCAATGCTGCGGGAGTGGGTGAAGTGGGACTACGAACTGCGCCACGGCGCTGACCTGGAAGCCGTGGTGGACCGGGCCTTCGCCATCTCCGAGTCGGCCCCGGCCGGGCCCGTTTACCTGACCCTGCACCGGGAGGTGCTGGCCGAGGAGCTTCAGGGCATGGCCTACAATCGGGAATCCCGGCAGCAGAAGTCGGGCGAGCGTCTAGCCGCCCCGGATTTAATCGCGGCGGCGGCGCGGATGCTCTGCGACGCCAGCAACCCCCTGCTGGTAACCCGGGGCGGCGGGAAAGACCCCCGAGCGGTGCCGCCATTGGTGGAGCTGGCCGAACTGCTGGGAATGCCGGTGTTCGAGTCGGGGGGCCCTCTACGCCAACTTCCCCACGGGCCATCCCCTCTACGGCGGCGGGGAACCGGGGCCCGCCCTGCGGGAGGCCGACGCGGTGGTGGTGTTGGAAGCGGATGTGCCCTGGACCCCTAAAACGACCACCCTGGCGGAGGGTTGCCGGGTCATCGGCATCGGCGAAGACCCTCTTTTCTCCACCTACCCGGTGCGCGGTTTTCCCGTAGACCTGAACTTGTCAGGTAGCCCCCGGCTGGTGCTCCAAGCACTGGTGGACGCGGTCAAGGAAGCCGGTGCGGACGCAACCTCCGTAGAAGGCAGGGGCGAACAATGGGGGCGTCGCTCCCAGCGGCGGCGGGAGGAACTGAAGCAGCGCGCCCTGGCCGGACGGGACCAGCGGCCCATCAACAAGGCCTGGTTCACCCGCTGCCTGTCGGAAGCCCTGGACGAAGACACGGTGTTGCTCAACGAGCTTGGCGTGGACGTGGCCCAGTTGGACATCAAGCGACCGGGCATTTACTTCGGGACTCCGCCCTCCGGCTCGCTGGGTTGGGGCATCGGCGCATCCCTGGGAGTGAAGCTGGCCGACCCGTCCAAGACCGTAGTCTGCTGCGTGGGCGACGGCTCCTACATCTTCGGGTCGGGCACCGCCGGGCACATCGTTTCCCAGGCCCAGGACCTGCCGGTGCTGACCATCGTGTGGAACAACGGCATCTGGAATGCCGTGCAGGGCGCCACCCGGCGCACCTACGCCGACGGGTATGCGGTGCAGACCAACAACTTCGCCGTGACCACCCTATCCCAGTCCTTCCAGTACGAGCTGATTTGCCAGGCTGCCGGAGGCTACAGCGAGCGGGTGGAAAATCCGGAGGAGGTCCCAGCGGCCCTGGAACGGGCCTTCCGGGTCGTCCGCGACGAAAAGCGCCAGGCCCTGCTGAACGTCATCGGCCAGTAGGGGGCAACGGGCCATTGCCCAGCCGGTATAAGGATTAGCCCTCGCAATCAACCAGAGTCGGTAAAGGGCCACCTGAGCCCACGGCTTTCCGCAAAGGCCACTTCACGGTCAATCCACTGGTGGGCGAGAAGGAATGCCCCGAACAGCATGTAGGGCGTCATCGTCACGTGGTAACGGGATTGTACCTCCACCAACAGGTGGGGTAAGGCGTAGAGAAACGCAATGAGAGCCAGGGCAAGGAAGTAGCTGGGACGGCGAATTTGCGTAACCAGCCACAGCAAGAAGATGAGCCGGTAAGCCTCATTTAGAATGCCCAGAGCCGTTGTCTGAATCCGCTCCCGAAAAAGCTCCCGGCGCTCCTTCTCTCCAATGGCCCAGTTGTAAAGCGAGGTCTCGCGGCCCCAAAGCCGGCCCATCTTCTTGGTGAAGGAAAACCGGGCAAACCCGGGCACATCCTCCGTTATTCGGTCTATTGCCATTTGCCTTGCTCTCTCGGCGGCCTCAGAACGGGGCAATCGGTTATCGCCTGTGTAACCCGACAGGTGGGCGTCTGTCACGTTAAACCCGCCGCTGTGTTCCCTATTTGTCCCAAAAAGAAGTTGGAGCGGGGCCCACTGGGACCCAGATATTTGGAAGCCATAACCGCTGGTCCACGATAGACTGGCATGGACGCCCACTACCAAGGCGAAACCAACCACGACCAGAGAAGAAGCGACCGAGGGTGCGCGGGAACGAAGACGGTTGGCTAGATTGCCAATCTCCATGCTGGAAAACAGATTGGTAGGCGAGCTTGCAAATAGAATCATGACTGACGCAGCCAGAATGAGCAATCCGTTGCCTCGGGTGAGGAAGAGAAGCACGCCCACCAACCCGATAGCAATGTACAATAGGGGGCTCCCCCTCTTGCCGGTCAGGTGCCTAGTATTACAACGACGAGTTTAAGGAGGGACGCCTGATGCTTCCCGGCGACGGGCGGCGCGGCGTTTCTCGTGGGAGCGTTTCGCCCGCTCGTTGCGCTGTTGGACATCTTCCAGCCATTGCCGCAACTCATCCGGTCCGAACCGTTCCCGCGGCAGCATCTCCCGCACCACCCGGTACACCTGCGGGCGCGTGATCCGGGGCATCTTTTCCCCCCCAGTCCTGCGGCAGGCCCAACAGAAACGCCCCGCCCAGCAGGCACATGGCCACGTGGTGATGCCACCCGGCCCATGTCCGGGTCTCGTACTCGTCCAGCCCGATGTCGCTCTTTTCGGTCTCGAATTCGGTTTCAATACGCCACCTAGACCCCCCCACGTGGGCCAGGGTTTCCAGGGGAGTGTCCCCGGGCGCATTGGACAGGTAGTAGCGGGGCTCGCTGCCGTCCAGGTTCTGGCGGTAGCTTGCCCAAACCACTCCACCAGGCTTCCGGTTCCGGGTTTCCCGGACCCTCTGGGCGCCGAACCGGTAGACCCGCGGCCCCTGGGACCCCTCCGCCACCGTAATCTCCCGCCACGACTCCTCCGGCAGCGCCAAGCTGCGCTCCGCCATGGTCAGGCGCTGTCCGCTGCGCAGTTTGGGCTGGCGGGGACGCCCGAATCCCTGATAGGCCGGCTCGCTCCAGCGGCCAGACCGTCATGTCCGGCCGGACGTCCAGAACGTATAGCATTCCTGTTACAGCCAAGCCGTCTCGGAACGCCGGGGACATCCCGAAGGCGGAATCCCCAGCGACCCACCCAGCGCTGCGGCAACCCCGAGCCCGGGCCTGCTCCAGCATATCTAATGCCAGGTCCGTCTTCGACCGGTACCGCCGCCGCACAGCGGCCCGCGTCCGAAGTCCATGCCTCGGGCAGATACCAGCGCTGGTCCGCCAGGGCCCGCCCCCGCGGCCCCACGTGGGCCAGGAATACTCCGGCCTGGCAATTGGCTATCTTGCCCAACGCCCCGCAGTATTGCCGGGCCACCCCTACCGATTTGACGCCCTGCTTGGGGAAGTCGCTGCCGTCGAACACCCACACCGCCAGCGGGTGTTCCAGCCTGGGACCCAAGTACTCCTGCAGGCGGGCGATGACCGCGGCATCGTCCCAGCGAGCCTCGGTGAGAAAGCGCTGCATCGCCCGGGCCGAGACCGGAACCATCTCGGACAGATTCTCGGCGTTGCGCCGCTCCTGGGCCTGGACCAGCAGGCCCGGCAGATAATGCCTGCTGTGTTCCCGCCACTGCTTGCGGCCAAAGGCACCAGCGAAGTAGGCATGGAACTCCAGAAAGGCCTCGTAAACCCGCTCGAAAGCTGCCCTCTCCATCGTCCCCACCTCCCCAAAGCCCCCGCCGTCTCCCGAATTATCCTACCAAAAACCAGTCGTTGTAATATTAGGTATTCTCACCTCGTCACAAGCGGCTAGTAACATCACCAACAACACCGCTGCGGCGAACAACATGGGTGTCAGTAGTAGTCCCTGCGGTTGATGCTTCATTACTCCTCCTTGACTTTTCCCCATGTGTTGTCCGTCCAGGGCGGACATCAGGGCCATGTACCCTATCCTTGGCTCATTGGCTGTTTACCTCCTGAACTTTATTAAACCTCTTGACCAACGTAAAGCCTCTCGGTCAGCCAGGGGTTCATCACAAATATAGAATATTAGTTCTTATAAATCAAGCCCTGGGCTGTCAGTCCAACTGCGATTGCTTTCCCACGTAATTCAGGGCTACTTGTGTGTCTCAACAAGAGGGTTATAATTAGTCTGGCAAACGGTTTCCCACCAAAATCCGTGATATGCACGGAATACTCTGGACAAGAATCCACGATCCGGGAGGTTGGCCGATGGTAGGGTGGGCTGGAAGCATCCAAGGAAGATCAGACCGCGCGCTGGTGGCCCATCTCATGCGGAGGGCCGGGTTCGGCGCCACCCCAGCCGAGCTCGACACCCTGACCCGGGAAAAGACCTACGAAGAAATCGTCGACGACCTGGTCAACCCGGAGCGCTTTGCCGAGTTGGACCAGAGCCTCATCGACCGTTACTACGGCGGCGAGTTGGTAGCCATCCACGTGGGCAAGTGGCTGTACCGGATGGTCAATACCCATCGGCCCCTGGAAGAGAAGATGGCCCTCTTCCTGCATCACCTCTTTCCCGTGGCCTGGGGAAAGAGCGAGCACGGCCCCTCCATGTTCAACGAGATCGACATGTTCCGGCGGGTGGGGCTGACCGACCTGCGGACCATACTGCTGGAGCTTTCCCGGGACCCGGCCATGATTTTCTGGCTGGATAATAACGAGAACCACAAGGACGAAATTAACGAGAACTACGGCCGGGAGTTGCTGGAGCTGTTCTCCATGGGTGTGGGCAACTACACCGAGGACGACATTAAGGCTGCCTCCCGCGCCTTCACCGGCTGGACCTTCGTCCAACCCCTTTCTCTGTACCCGGTGGGCCACTATCCCGCCGAGTTTGTGTTCCTAGAAGAAGACCACGATTACGGCCCCAAGACCTTCCTGGGGGAGACCGGCCCCTTCGACGGCCAGGACATCATTGACATAATCGTCAAACAACCGGCTACCGCCAGGTTCATATCTCGCCACCTGTACAACTTCTTCGTCGAGGACGAGGTGCAGGTACCAGCCTGGGCCGCGGAACCGCCCAGGAACGAGGAAGCCGTCAACGAACTCGCCCGGGTTTTCACCGATAGCGGTGGGCAAGTACGCCCCGTCCTCAAGGCATTGTTCAACTCCGACTTTTTCAAGCAGGCCAAGGACTTGAAGAAGGTGAAGAGTCCCACGGAGTTGGTGGCCGGGGTGCTCAAACAGACCGGCGAGTTCAACAGCCCGGTGCCAGGGCTGTACCAATTCGCCGTGACCACCCTCAACGGCTCCACCTTTGAGGGCCCCCTGGCTATAATGGGGCAACGGCTGATGAACCCGCCGACCGTCGAAGGGTGGCACACCGGCCCCGAATGGATTAACTCCGGCACCCTCAGCGAGCGGGTGCGGTTCGTCGAAGGCCAGTTCCAGGACCTGAGCAAGCCCGGTGTGCGGGAGATGGTGGAACGGGCCGGCAGCCTGGACGACGACCCCGCTCAGTTGGTGGACCGCTGCCTGGACCTGCTGGGCGGCATGACCGTTAGCGAGCAAACTTATGAGGCCCTGGTGGCCTACGCCAAGGAATTGAATCGGCTGAAGGACAACGAAGAAGGCAGCTTCGTGGGAGTCCACAACCTACTGCAGATGGCGGCGTCCACCGTGGACTACCAGTTTGCCTAACCTATAACAGACGGCATACTAAGGCTTAAGGAATACGGGGAGCGACATGACCAATAATTCCGACAAAAATACCCTGGTAGTCGTCCAGTTGTCCGGGGGCAACGACTTTATGAACACGGTGGTGCCCTACACCAACGGGCACTACTACGACGCCCGCAAGAGTGTCGTGCTCAAGGAAGATGACGTGCTTCCCATCAGCGATGAGCTGGCGATTAACGGCAACGCCGCCCCCTTCAAACGGTTGTACGACGAGGGGAAGATGGCCATAGTCCAGGGTATCGGCTACCCCAACTCCAACCGCTCCCACTTCCGGGGCATGGACATCTGGCACACCGCCGAACCCGACCGGGTGGGCATCGAGGGTTGGCTGGGTCAGGCCATCCGGGAGTTGGACCCCCAGGCCGAGAATGTACTCACCGGCGTCAACATAGGCTCGGGCCTTCCCCGGGCGATGGCGGTCAACGGGGTGCCCGTCACCTCGGTGGGGGACCTGGAGTCCTACGGCGTGATGAGCCGCATCGAACAGGAAATGCTGAAGTACAAGGCCCTGGATACCTTCAAGAACATCTACAGCCAGGCCATCGGCGCCGGCCCGGTCTCCGAGTTCGTCGGTCAGACCGGTCTGGACGTACTCAAGGGGGCCGACTTGCTGGTGGACGTAGCCAACCAATATTCCTCGACCGTCGAATATGCGGACAACGCCATCGCCAAGAGTCTGAAGGACGTGGCCCGCATCCACCTGGCGGGCCTCGGCACCCGTATTTTCTACGCTCAGCATGGTGGCTACGATACCCACGCCAACGAGATGCCCACCCATCCCAAGCTGATGCAGGAGCTCTCCAGCGCCATCTCCGACTTCCTGGATGACCTGGCAGAGCACGATGCCGCCGATGATGTGACCATTCTCGTGTTCACCGAGTTCGGACGGCGAATGCGCGACAACGGCAGCGGCACCGACCACGGCTCCGGCGGCGGTGCCTACATCTTCGGCAACCGGGTACAGGGCGGCCTCTACGGCCAGTACCCGTCGCTGGCCCCGGCAGACTGGGAACACGGGGAGGACCTGCAGCACACCTTCGACTTCCGAGGCGTGTACGGGACCATCTTGGAGCAGTGGCTGGAAGTGGACGCCAAGCCCATTGTCAAAGGCAGCTACGAGCAGCTATCCCCCTTCAATAACTAAACATCGGCGCATCCGGGAGGCCAGGTTATGACTAGACCCTACGGACTGCTGCGGGCCGGTTACCCCTACCTGCGGACCCTGGGAATGCGGCGCGTCACCAACTTTCCCGCTGACATAGCCTTCGGTCCCGATGATAGCACCTACGTTCTGTTGCGGGCGGAGGGCACGGCCAACGTTAGGATTTGGCCCCTGGAAGACGCGGAACGCTTTTCCGATGACCTGAAGGGCTTTGGCAGCTACGGAAGCGGAGACGGCCAGTTCATCTGGCCGGTGCAGATAATCACTGATGCTGCCGACCATATTCTAATCAGTGACGAGGGCGCTCACCGGATAAGCCGTTTCGACCCCAAGGGCGAGTTCGTCTCCAAGTGGGGCGTCCAGGGCGATGGCCCGGGCCAGTTCAACGGCCCCACTGGCATCGCCTTCGACCCCGACGGCAACCTAGTGGTGGTGGACTCCCAGAACCACCGGGTGCAGCGGTACACCCCCGAAGGCGAGTACCTGGGGGGATTCGGGTCCTACGGTCAGGCCCCCGGACAGTTGGACCTGCCCTGGGGCGTTCACGTGGACGAGTTTGGCGATATTTACCTGGCCGACTGGGGCAACAACCGTTTCCAGGTGTTTTCCCAGGACAGCTCCCTCAAGCTCAACGTGGGTAGCCCCGGCTCCGGCGAGGGCGAGTTCAACCGACCCACGGGAATCGCCGTGGATGGGCACGGGGACATTTACGTGGCCGACTGGGGCAACGACCGGGTCCAGATGTTCAACTCCGAGGGCCATTACCTGTGGAGTTTCCGGGGCGACGCCTCCCTGTCACGGGTGGCCCGCAGCTACATGCTGACCAACGCCGTGCCCAACCGTTTGCGGGAGATGGGCCGCCTGGAGACGGAGAAGTTCCTGCGGCGGCCTCGTTCCGTAAGAATTGACGACGAGTTCCGGCTCTTCATTCCCGACTACGAATCGTATCGGGTGCAAATTTACCAGAAGGACGCCATTCCCCTGGAACGGGGCCAGTTCGCCGGACCCTTGCGCAACGTTACCCTGGAAGTTACTTAGGCCATGTCTAAAAAATTCCTTCCCCCTTGAGGGGGAAGGCTAGGATGGGGGTGAATCCCCGCGAGGGTGCGGGCGCGGCAAATGGAGATACCCAACCCGGGTAGGCTACAAAACTTGGCAAAGGAGAAAGATATGTTCACCAAAGTACACCATGTTACCTACGTCGTGGAAAGCGTGCAGCAGATGGCCGACTACTTGGAGAAGAACTTTGGCCTCAAGCCGGACAACAGCGGCGAAAACCCGGACCGAAAGTTCATCCTCTACCACATAGGTCCCACCATCATGGACTTCTTCGAGCCAACGACGGAGGACTCGGGCATCGCGAAGCAGTTGAAGGAGCAGGGCCCCGGCGTGGCCCACGTGGCCTGGGGCGTCGACGGCATCGATGACGTATTCGAGGCCCTGAAGAACAATGGCAATGCCATGCGCGGGGCTCCCGGCAACAGCCCCTTTGGTTACAAGACCCTCAACATCGAGCCCAGCAGCTCCCACGGCGTCCTTTTCCAGTTGGCCGAGGGTGAGGAGTCTTAGCAACAGGTTCCGAACTGGTCATTTCTAGGTTCCCGGCGGCCAAGAGCCCAGCATGTGGCAGCCCCACACTGGATGAAACGATGCCCGCCGACCTTGATGGCGGGCGTCGTTGGTTTCCCTGGCAGTCAGACCCAAAACTTGGACCTGAAGGTTGGAGAGTGGCAGCCGTGCGTCAAAGTGCAGTAATGTTCCCCGCGGCGGGGTTAAAGTTCGAGGGCGTGGTGGCCCAACCCGACGATGTTTCCGAACCCACCCCGGGGGTGGTCATCTGCCATCCGGGACCCCTCAACGGCGGGAATATGGACAACAACGTGGTGGTGGCGGTGTCCTATGCCCTGGTGGAAAAGGGGTTCACCACCATTCGGTTCAATTTCCGGGGCGTTGGCAACAGCGAGGGGCAGCACAGCCGGGGAGAATGCGAGTATGAGGAAGCCCTGGGGGCGTTTGACTTCCTGGAGTCCTGGCCCGGCGTGGACAGCAGCCGGCTGGGACTGGCCGGGTATTCCTTCGGCAACGGCGTCATCCTGGGCAGCCCCTCCTTGCAGGCGCGGGCCAAGGTATTCACCTTCGTTTCCCCGTCGCTGCAGGCCCTGCAGAATACCTGCCTGAAAGATGACCCGAGGCCCAAGTTCATAATTACCGGCGACCTGGACCGCTTGGCCCCTTCCCCGGAATGTCAGCCCACCCTGGACTCCTTCAAGCACGCTCCCAACTTCCAGGTGGTGGAGGGCGTCGACCATTTCTGGGTAGGACGGGAACCAGGGATGGCCCAGCAGGTGAGCCAGTTCTTGGCCGAGCACCTGAAGTAAGACGCGGCTGGGCCCCGGCTGCTGGCCCAGCCAATCCCGGTCTGCCATTATCCCTGGCATGGTCGCGCCGCCGCTGCCTGCGGGAACCAGTGAGGCACGCCATTGACCGGCGCGCCAACAGTAGAGGATGTATGCCAACACTGCCCACAAGAGAACTGGGAACCACCGGCCTTCAGGTCACCGCCCTTGGCTACGGGGCGCTGGAACTGCGGGGAATGGTGGCTGGAGTCGGGCGGGAGTTGACCCCGGGGCAGCCGGAGCGCATCCTCAACGCCGTCCTGGACGCTGGCATCAACTACATCGACGTTGCCGTTGACTACGGCGAGGCCGAGGAGCATATTGGGCGCTGCATCGCCCACCGCCGCGACGAGTATTTTCTGGCCTCCAAGTGCGGGTGCCCCCTGGACGTCAGCAAGTTTTCTCCCGCGCAACGCACCCGCTACGGCGTGCCCATGCCCCGGTTCCACGACTACAGCCGGGCCAACATTTTCGCGGCCTGCGAACAGAGCTTGCGACGGATGAAAACCGACCATCTCGATGTGCTACAGCTTCACTTCAGCCCCGACCGGGCCGTCTTGGAGGCGGAGGGAGCCATCGACACCCTGCTGGACCTCAAGCAGGCTGGGAAGGTGCGCTTCATCGGTTGTTCCTCCATCCTTCCCAACATAAACGACCACATAGAAATGGGGGTCTTCGACGTTTTGCAGGTGCCCTACTCGGCCCTGCAGCCCGAGCACCTACCGGCCCTGGAGTCCGCCGCTGCGGCGGGGGTGGGGACGGTCATTCGGGGCGGAGTGGCCCGGGGAGAACCGGGCGAAGGGCATGGGGCGTCGGACGTTTGGCAGCTCTGGGAGTCGGCCCGCATGGACGAGTTGCTGGGGGATATGTCGGCCACCGACTTCATGCTGCGGTTCACCATCACCACCCCCCAGGTGGACACCACCATAGTTGGAACGTTGCATCCCGAGCACCTAGAGACCAACCTGGCGGCGGCGCAAAAGGGACCTTTGCCCGACTCGATATACCAGGAAGCAAGGCGCCGCCTGGAGGCCGCGCGGGTGGCATAGTGGCTGGGCCAAGCTGAAGGGAGGCCGCCCTGCCAGCCCTCAGCCGTCCCGGTAAATCTCCTCGCCCCGGTGCAGTCGCAGCGCCATGTTGTAGGTCTGTCCCACAGCCCGAGGCGTAGGGGCGTGGGCTGCCAGGAACCGGGCCACGGCAATCAGGACGTGCCGGCCTTCTTCCGTTCCCCGGCGGTCATTGTACTGGCTGAACCCGGCGTCAATTATCTGGAAGGAATGGAAGTCCGAGTCCTCCCGCAGCATGGCCTGCCCCAAAGTTGCCAGCAATTGCTCAGGGTTGCCTTCGCCGCCCAGGTAGCGTGACACCAATTGGGCCGTCTCCTCCACCCGCTGCCGCACGTCCATGCCCTCCAGCAGTTGGCCCAGTAGCTCCTCTCCGTCACCCGGCGCTTCCGATGGTCCGGGTATGGGCTGGCTGGGCATGTTGAGGAAGCGGTTCAGGTAGATGCTGATGGCGATGTCGAACACGCCGCGCAGGAGCTCCAGGGAGGGCGTGCGCTTGAGGGACTGGTGCAGGGCGTGGGCCGCCGTGAGCGTATTGTGTACCGTGTCCCAGTCCCGGAACTCGTTGGAAGTGTGGAAGTGGGCCATGCGGAGGAATGCGGCGTAGGCTACTGATGCCCCCAGGCTCTGGGGAGTCGCCCCGGAGCGCAGGGCTTCTTTGACGCCCTCCAGGGAAGCAACGGGGTCGTCCCCCAGCAGGGTACGGGCCAGGCTGGCCTCTTCCGACCAGACCCTCCCCGAGCGTTGTCCCTGTTCGTATAGCCTGGGAAGCTCCCCCCGCGCCTGCCATACCAGCGAGGCCAGGTCTATTGGGTGCCGCCAGGAGTTCAGTTCCTGGCTGCGCCGGGCCCGGGCCATGCCGCGCACCAGGCTGGTGAGCACCGGCGCCGACTTTTCCCAACCGATGTGTTCCAGAAGCTCAAAAGCCGTGTTGGCAAAGTCCAACACGTGCCCGGCGTCCAGGTACAGGTGGTCGGTGGCCGCCGTGAAAATCATGTCGGCGATGGTGTCCGCCGGCAGCCCCAGGCTGATGGCCGTCGCCAAGCACCGCTCGGCCCCCTCGTCGTCCCGGACGTCGATGAGGCTGCGAAACCACTTCTTCAGCAGGTCCGGGCGGGTCTCGTCAGTGGGCAATGGGTCCACCGAGAACCGGGGCGGCTTGCCGGCGCACTCCCGGGAGACCTGGAAAAGCCCCTGGTAGAGGGCTTTGGGGCGGTCCTCTTCCATCAAGTGGGGCAGCATGTTGGCGGTGCAGGTCAACATGCTCATGGCTGCCCCCCAGCCCGACGCCGAGTAGGTAGCCCCAAAGTCCGCGCCAATCTCCAGGGGCACCCGGTAATCGGCCCCCGACGCCTGCAGACCCAGGGCCGCCTTGGCGATTATCAGGCGGATGTTGTGCTCCATACCGTCGCGCATCCGGCCCGACCAGTGCTGCACCTCGTCTCGCGCCGGTGGCAGCGGGTTTACCCATACCTCGCCATCGACCACAGTTACCGGAAAGGTGCGAACATCGTCGGCGAAGGGGTTGAAGGTGCCGCCGCTGGCCAGGTCGAAGCGGGCGTGGTGCCAGTGGCAGGTGAGAATCCCGTCCTGCATACTGCCCCGCTCCAGGGGAAAACCCATGTGCGGGCAACGGTTGTCCACGGCGTAGACCCCGCCGTTGTGGTGGAAAACCGCGATGGTAGGGCCGCTCCCGGTAACCAGGGTGCAGCCCCGTCCTTTAACCTCTTCCAGTGTCCCTACTCTTACGTGCCCCGCCAAAGTCGTGGTCATGGCGTCCTCCATCCAAAGCTGGCCTGCCCCGCAAGGTAACTTGTCTCGTCGGGGCAGGCCAGCTTTCCCATAGGATCTTGGCCTGCGGGCCGCCTAAAGGGGTCTCGCCTGCGGGCGGGGCGGCGGCTGTCCCGTCTCACGCTGCGTTTAGGACTCTTCCACGGGCATGGATGCGATGCCGTAGGTGCCGTAGAAAAAATGGGCGTAGTGAGTGGAGCCGCCGGATACGAAGAGCAGGTACTGTTCCGGGCTTTCCAACGCCGGAATTGTGGCGTTGGGGTCCTCCGCCAACTCCTGCAACTCCGGGTGGTGCAGCCACTTGCCGTTGGCGTCGGCCTCCACTCCCCGGGCCCCGATGGCCGCTTGCAGGGAAATTCGGCAGTGCTGGTGCAGCCACTCCTGGGCGTTCTGCTTGCTCATGCCGGCCTCGGCCATAATGACCGCCCGGGACGGGCTGAGGATGATGGGGTGGTTGGGGCCCTGGTAGGACACCCTCCGGTTGGTGTGGCCCACCTGGGCCGACTGCCAACCGCGAATCCAACCTCCGGCCCCGGCGTTGCGGTAGAACATCATGGAAGCGATGTTGCCCAGGGTATCCTCGTGTCCCCGGGAGCCAGAGTCGATGATGGTGGTGGGGCCGGTGACGGTGGCCACGGTGACGGCGCTCTCATTCTGTTGGAAGCCCCGGTCCACGTGGAAGGGCTGCCAGGGGCTGACTTCCTCGTTTTCCGCGATGCACATGCCGAACTTGGTGGGCAGCCCAACGAAGTTGGGGTCTCCTGCCCCGGCGTTGCAGTAGCCGATGTTAATGAGGCACAGCCGCAGCGCCCGCCCGATGGCGGTGTTGGCGCTGTTGACCACCCCTGGGCCCATGGCCGTGGTGCCGTAGTTGATGCCGGCCTTCTTGGCGATGGGGCCGTTCACCAGGATTATAGGGGCCTCGGTGTGGCCGGAGACCTGCATGTCCCGGTGGTTCATCTCCGGCTGGGCCAGGCAGTCGATGGCGGCCAGCAGCACCGGGAAATGCTCCGGTCGGCAACCGGCCATAACGGCGTTGACGGCTATCTTCTCCACCGTCGCCAGCCCAAAGCCCGGCTCCATCACCATCACCACCTCTTGGGGGTCGCGCCTGGTGCCATGCAGCATCCGTTCCACCGCTACGGGCGTGGGCGGCATTACCGGAATGCCGTCGCTCCAGTCGCGCTCGGCCAGGAAGCGGTTGACCGCGTCCAACCCTTCGGGGGTTTCGTCCATGTCGATGGTGAAGGTCTCGGTAGCCTGGTTTCCGCTGCGGGCGCTCCGAGCGTTTCCGGCGGTGGCGGGCAGGCTGGTGAGGCCCTGGATAATGTCGTCAATCTGCTCGTCCACCATCCGGCGTATGAAGTCCGCCTGCTGTCCGGTGGTGGCGTGAGGAATGGTCACAAAGGCGGTGCTGGGCTGGCCCCAGCCGTCAACGCAGGACTGCCAGGCCCGGGCGAAGCTGCGGGCGGCGATTGCGACGGCGGGAACACCGGCCTTCTCCATAGCTACCATGTCGTGGGCAAGCCACGACGTGCAGCCCCCTCAATGGGCGGTGGCCCCCACCATGCCGTCCACTTCGACGGCGATGCGGGCCGCCTCCTCTTCGTCAATATGGTTGCCCCGGCTGAGGGCCGGCCGTCCCTGGCGCAGGTCGCCTCCATACCTTTCAAATTTGACGTTGGCGAACCGCTGGCTAATGTGCTCGGCCACCCGGTCCACGGCGATGTCGGCGCCGCCGGTCATGTTGTTGTACAGTCCGATAGTCTTTCCTTCCAGGTTGGTCAGTCGGGGCGCCGGGGGCACTTTGAAGTCCACCCTATTCGCCGCCGGGGACATAATCTGCACCTTCATTCCAGTCCTCCTTTTTGGTCCAGCCCCATCGGTGGGCCGAAGCCCTGGGAAGTTCCTATTGGCACTGAGCATAGAGGGCGGGCCAGGCAGCGTCAAGGGGTTTCTCCCACGTGCCCAGGGTCTTACGATTGTCATTCTGAGCGGAGCGAAGAATCTAAAGTGGTGGGTGTCCAACCACTTTTGCAACCGGAGCACTTTAGATTCTTCGTCGCAAGCTCCTCAGAATGACAGGAGTGCTGGCTGCTCGCAATGACGGAAACGTTGCCTCCTCAGAATGACAGCGAAGGAAGTCCGACCCGACAGCCTGCCTAGCTTCCGCGCGGAAAATAGAAACACCCTGCCCATGTGCCCCCTGACCCAGTCCCGTTATAATGGAGGCCAAACTTGTTCCGTGAGGTGCAGAATGGCGACCCAACTCCAATTCGACCCCAAGCCCGTTACCCTGCAAGGCAATATCGTGCGCTTGGAGCCTCTGACCCTGGACCACGCCGCCGGGCTCCTGGAAGCAGGCGCGTCGGAGTCCATTTGGACCTTCCTAAATACTCCCGCGCCCACCAACCTGGAAGATGCCCAGGAATGGATCGAGGGCCGCTTGGCCGAGCAGTCCTCCGGCGCGCGGCTTCCCTTTGCAGTAATTTGCCTGGCCGACGGCAAGTTTGCCGGTTCCACCGGGTATTCCTCCATCAACCGGCAGCACCATACCGTGAACATCGCCAGTTGGTACGGGGTGGACTACCAGCGCACCGGGGTCAACACGGAGTGCAAGTACCTATTGTTAAGGCACGCCTTCGAGGACTTGGCGGCGCGTCGAGTCGGCCTCACCGTGGACGTGGCCAATACCCGCTCCCGCCGGGCGGTGGAGCGCATCGGCGGGGTGCAGGAGGGCATCGTCCGCAAGGACCGCATCCGCCGCGACGGCACCCGACGGGACACGGTGGTGTTTGGTTTCATTGACGAGGACTGGCAGTTGGCCAAGGCGCGCCTGGAAGGAATGATGCGGCGTTAATGCGCCGCCGGGCCGTCCGTGGCCTGTCTGCCCCTTCGGTTTGTGGGTTGGGGGCGCCGCCCCCCGGTCAGACCGCTAGCGTCGCCCCCTGCGGCCGCTTCTTGCCCCCGTGCACCGAGGGTTCGGCGCACCACTTGGCGGCCAGGTAGGCCGGCCGGAGTTCCTTGTCCCGGAACTCTTCAAATATCTCCTGGGCCGTGGTTAGCTGCGCCTCGCTCAGGGCGCGCAAGTCCAGCACGGGCAGCGATTCGGCGGAGCGAATGGTCATTCCTGCCTTGCTCGATTGCTGGCGGCTGGAATGCCACCAGTAACACAGCAGGCCCAAGGTGCTGTTGCCCCACACCGTGAAGGCGTAGTCGAACCGCTTATCCTCGAAAATGACGTTGGGCCACACCCTACCGCCAATTGATTCCCGTTCGGTGAACGCTATTACTAGAGCTTGGGAACCGAAGGTGAAATCAAGGTTTAAGTGGGAGCGGCTACGGGTCTCCCATACCATAACCGCTTTATCTTCCATTCCTGGCCTAACCTGCAACTGCGAATCGGGTTCACAAACCATCTGCGTTTCTCTCTTGGCGTCGTGATTCCACACGGCGGGATAAGTAGCTGTCGGACTCGGACGCAATTTCGTGAACGGGCCGCGTGGTGGCCGTCCGATAATGTCCAAGTGGTAAAGGCCAAGAGAACCTATGCTGACTAGTGTTGTTGCTTTCAATTTAAGCGATGAGTGACGGCCAGGCAACCATAGTTTGGAGCGGGACAAGGCGTCGGCGGTTTGAGCCAGCGAGTGGTCCGACAGGCGTACACTGCCCCACGCTGCTCCATCCGAATAGCATGGCGCGGTCAACATTTCACCGGCCCATTCATCCCCGACCATCAGGGGCGTACCACCGTAGGGGCCATCCTCAATCTGCCGGACGTAATCGCACTCTATGATGTTTTTCGCCATCGAACTGGCGTGAGCAAACCCCTGGGGACGGCGGGTTAGTGAAGTGAAATGCACCCGCTGCGCTTTGGCCTCGGCTGCTTTCAATTTTCGACCGATTACCAGACATTCCGCCATGCCGGTGTCGGACGAAAAGGACATATCCTTATCGTTAGAGGCGATGCTCAAGACGGTTAAATCGTCGTATTCGGTTGCCAGCATCTGCCGGAAACCCCGCCACGACAACCCGGCGGCAGCAGACAGGGGCAACACCAAGGCCAGCACACCGCCGGGTTTGAGCTTACGCTGGGCCAAGGCCGCAAAAGCCGAGGCGATACCGGCGTTGCCGTGGTAGCAGGTTCCCGCTTTTAGTTTGCCCATCCGTTTTGCCATTTCCCTCTGGTCTGCTTCGCTGGCTCCGAAAGCGGCAAAGGCCGCAGCTACTGCATCGGCCGTTGCTCCTTCGCGAGTTGTATTCCGGGTAAAGGGCGGGTTCATAATCACCAGGTCAAAGGACTCGTCGGGAATGGACTCCGAAGGCTCCGAGTCTGGGTCCAATAGTTCCAGGGAACCGATGGCAACAGTGTCGTCGCTCTGACGGCCATAGGGCAGGGTCAGCAGGTTGGACTTGTTAAATCCTACGCTGGGTTGCAACCCGGCCAGGGTGGAGCCGGTGATGTGGATGGCCGAGGGCATCACGTCGCGGCCGTAGAGCGCCTCTTCCATCATTGCCCGGTGCAGTCGGGCCGGGTTGCCGCCGGCGTTTTCGTGGCGGGCGGCTATCTGCTCGTACACCGCCGACAGCAGGGCGCCGGTGCCGCAGGCGAAGTCGGCCACCCGCAGCCGTCCGATGGCGTTGGGGTCGCCCCAGTCCACGCCGTCCAGTTTCGCCACCGCCAGCCTAGCCAGCAGCGCCGCCGAGGCTGGCAGAGTGTAGAAGGTCGCCAGGTACTTGCGGTCGGAAATCAATCGCTGGAAAACGCGGCCGGTGAGGTCGTGGGCGTTGGCTATCCCAAGGGCGTTTACCTCATCAACCCGGTAATGCAACGCCTGAAGGATGCGGGTGGCGTGGGCCGCCGGAAGCTGTTGGAGGATGTCCTTGCCAATGGCAAAGATGGCCCAATAGTTGATTTCCAGGATTTCAGTCCAAGCCGTGAGCATCTCTTTCCGAGGATTCCTTATACCGGGGCCGGAGACCAGGCCCAGGGGCTTGATGTTGGGGTGAATGCCGGCAATTCGTTCGTGAAATACCATAGCGTTGGCAATGATAGCCCCGGCCATGCGCCGGGTTTGCGGCACGTTGTCCATTCCCAACAGGCGGGCGATGGATGCGGTGATGTTGGGGCGAGACCGAGCCAACTCTTCCAGCACACCGAAAGCCCCTTCGATACCCCCTTCCATGGTATCGGCTGCCTCATCCACCGCCTTCTGTGGCACGGACACCAGGCGGATGAGGTCGGCCAGGTCGCCTGCCGAGCCGTCCAGCCAGCCAGATTGGGGAAACCGGGCGATGCTTTGGACTTCTCGCGCGGGAGTTTGGCTATATTTCTCTACGGTGAATACGCAGTATGATAGGCGGGCATCCGCCACGGCATCCGGCAGGTCGTCGGCGTCGCCCAACTCCTCCGGGTAGCGCAGGGCAATGGCGGCCTCGATGGGGCGGGGGTGAACGGTAACGAGCAGGCCCAGGCGTTCCCGGGCTTCTTTCTCGGCGTCGTAGGCTGGCAGATACTCGGCCTCGACCACCACCGGGGAGCGGTCGGGGGCGGCAATCAGTATGTCCGGGCGCCGGCCCGAATGTCCGGCAATGGTTTGGGTTTGTTCCGAATGCACATCAAATCCGGGGAGCATAAGCCGCAGGAGGTTGCCCAGGGCATCGTTGACGCTGTTTTCGATGTGGCGGGGCATGGTCGCTCCCCCTTGGTGGACTGCTAGGGTTGGGCCTATTATGCCGGAAATACGCCGGTATAGACAGGAGCGGGTGGGGCGCCAAGATGGGATGCCGAGGCCATTCTGAACGGTCAGTACACCTTCTAGGCGGTGTGGGAGGCACCCGGGCGGGCAGCGGCTGCGGCGCCTGCAAGGGCCAGGTGCAGGCGGTTCTGGACGACGCCCTCAACGCCCTGGTTGCCGGAGGTCCCCAGACTCCCGGTCTGCAACCCCTGGAACCGGCTTTGCCGGGGCGGAACTAAGACAGCCACTTACAGACATGAACGTTACCGGAGCTATTTCAACCTTTGGGGGCCAGCATGAACAAGATAGAAGAGTACAAGAGTGAGAAGGACGGCTTGGACGTAATGCAGGACCTGCCCCGCTACGCCCAAGAGGGTTGGGAGGGCATTACCGAGGGCGACAGGGAACGGCTCAAGTGGTTGGGAGTGTTCTTCCGTCGTCAGACGCCGGGCCACTTCATGATGCGGGTCCGCATCTCCAACGGCAAGACCAACTCGGCCCAGTTGCGCGCCCTGGCCCACATAGGACAGGAATACGGCAAGGGCTTCGTTGATATAACCACGCGGCAACAGATACAGCTCCGGTGGTTCACCATCGACCACGTTCAGGAAATGTGGGACCTCCTGGAAGAGGTTGGCCTGGTTTCCCTACAGACGGGCATGGATAACATCAGGAACGTGGTGGGGTGCCCCTTGGCTGGGCTCACGCCAAACGAGCTGTTGGACGCCTCTGGCGTGGTCGAGGAATACACCAGCATGTTCCTGGGTGACAGGGCTTACACCAACCTGCCCCGTAAGTTCAACGTCACCATCACCGGCTGCCTGGACAACTGCACCCACGGCGCTACCCAGGACATCGCCTTGACTCCGGCCATCAAGATTGAGGAGGGGGAAGAGGTCAAGGGATTCAACGTGGCCGTGGGCGGCAAGCAGGGCTCCGGCGGATTCCGACCGGCTTCACCCCTGGACATGTTCGTCACCCCGGATATAGCCGCCACCGTCTGCAGCCACATCACCCTTATTTTCCGGGACCACGGGCCCCGGGAAGCCCGCAACAAGGCGCGCCTGGCCTTCCTGGTAGACGAGTGGGGAGTGGGCAAGTTCCGCCAGGAGCTGGAGCGGAGGGTCGGTCGCGCCCTGCCTCCCGCGGGACGGGACGTGGTGGGCGAGGGCAACGGCGACCACGTGGGCATCTTTCCCCAAAAGCAGGCCGGTCTCAATTGCCTGGGACTGGCGGTCCCGGTGGGGCGGGTGAGCGTCGACCAGTTGCTGGAAGTAGCTCGCCTGGCCGATGCCTACGGCAATGGAGAGATTAGGCTGACTCCGGCCCAGAACGTGCTTATCCCCAATGTTCCCGATGCGGCGGTGGACTCCCTGAAGGCGGAACCCCTGTTGCGTGAATTCCAGTACGACCCTTCGGAGGTTGTTCGGGGCCTGGTTAGCTGCACCGGCAACGATTACTGCCACTTTGCCCTCATCGACACCAAGGGCCTGGCCCTGGACACCGCCCGGACCCTGGAGCAACGGCTGGGACCCACCGACCCGGTCACCATGCACTGGTCCGGGTGTCCCAACGCCTGTGGCAACCACACTATGGCCGATATTGGGTTGCTGGGAAAGAAGACCAGGATCGACGGCGCGATAGTCGATGCCGTGGACATCTTCCTGGGGGAGCGGTTGGCCGCCGCCGCTGGTTTGCCCAACAAGGCCCTGGAAAATGTGCCCTGCGACCAGTTGTCCCAGGTCTTGGAGGACCTAATTCCCACCCGGCTAGCCGTAGCCAGCTTGTAAAGAGGAAAGTCGAGATGGGTACCGGACCAATTGTAGCTCCGGCCAAGGCCACCAAAATCAGTCTGTTCAGTTTGGCCAAGCCCCAGATGCGTACCTTTCACATGACTTGGTTCGCCTTCTTCCTGGCCTTCTTTGGCTGGTTTGGTATCGCGCCGTTGATGGTCTTGGTAAGGGACGATCTTGGACTGACCAAGAGTCAGATCGGGAATACCATCATCGCCTCGGTGGCCATCACCATCGTAGCCCGCTTGATCATCGGTTGGCTTTGCGACCGTGTGGGCCCCCGCCTGGCCTATTCGGCGCTGCTGGTCATTGGCTCCATCCCGGTGATGTGTATCGGACTGGCCCAGAGTTACGAGGCCTTTCTGCTGTTCCGCCTCGCCATCGGCGTGATCGGAGCCTCCTTCGTAATAACCCAATACCACACCTCGGTGATGTTCGCCCCCAACGTGGTGGGTACGGCCAATGCTACTACCGCCGGATGGGGCAACCTGGGCGGCGGAGTTACGCAGATGGTGATGCCCCTGGTGCTCTTGGCGGCAATCATGCTGGGGGTCAATGAAGCCGCGGGATGGCGGGTGGCAATGGTAGTCCCCGGGGTGGCCCTGCTCATCGTCGGCGTTGCCTATTACTTCTTTACCCAGGACTCCCCCGAAGGCAATTATCGTCAGCTCCGCTAGCCGGGAAGATGTCGCCGTCTTCATCGGTCAACGGCTCGTTTTTGGAGGCAGCCAAGGACCATCGGGTGTGGGCCCTCTTCGTAATCTACGGGGCCTGCTTCGGCATCGAATTGACCATTAACAACGTGGCTGCTCTTTATTACCACGACCGCTTTGGGCTTAGCATCGGCGTGGCTGGCCTAATCGCCGGACTCTATGGCACGATGAACATCTTCGCCCGCACCCTGGGGGGCGCTCTGGGTGACAGGTTCGGCATCAAGTTCGGGCTGCGGGGACGGGTCATGTTCCTGGGCACGGTCTTGGCCTTAGAGGGACTGGCGCTGATCCTCTTTTCCCAGATGGCGTCCCTCGTCTTTGCCGTGGGGACCATGATGATCTTCGCCCTCTTCGTTCAAATGTCCTCGGGCGCCACCTACTCGGTGGTCCCCTTCATCAATCGCAAGGCCCTGGGGTCCGTGGCCGGAATTGTGGGGGCTGGTGGAAATGCCGGAGCGGTGGCCGCCGGGTTCCTGTTCCGGGTAGAAAGTCTAAGCACTGAACAGGTCCTGCTAATCCTGGGTGTGGGCGTGGCAATGGTTGCGCCGCTGGCCTTCCTGGTCCGCTTCTCCGCGAGGAACGCAGCCGAGGAGAGAAGCGTCATGGAGCGCGCCCTAGCGGAGCGGACTGCCGCCTCGGGTATTCCAGCCCCGGCTGGGGGAGACTAAGAGCCTATCCTAATAACCCAGCGGCCCTGAAAGCAATGAGAGCACAGGCGAAATGCAGAAAGGCGATGTAGTTGTCCGGCGACTTGTCCCAGCGGACCAAGATGCGCCGGAAGCGGTTCATCCAACTGTGCGTACGTTCCACCACCCAGCGCCGGGCTTTGAAACCGGCTTCCTTTTTGATGGCCTGGGCCTCTTCGCCCCGGCTGCGGATGTGGGCGGTGAAGCCAAACTCCTGCAAGGTCTGACGCACCTCGTCAAAGTCGTAGCCCTTGTCCAGACACAGCCCTTGCGGATGTTCTGGCGTGGACTCCGGGCGTTGCACCGGCAGACTGGCCACCGTGGCCCGCACCAGCTTCATGTCGTGGCGGTTGGCCCCATCTACCACCAACCCCACCGGAATGCCCCCAGCTTCGGTCAACAGGCTGCGCTTGACCCCACTCTTACCCCGGTCTGTGGGATTGGGGCCGGTTTTTCCCCCCGCCCAGGGGCGCTTTGGTCATGGCTCCGTCCAGGCTCAGCCAACCCCAGTCGATACCCTGCAACTCATCGTAACGTTCCAGCCCCGTCCGCCATAGCTCCCGGAACACCCCGGCGGCGACCCATTCCTGGAAGCGCAGATGAGCCGTGGAGCCGGAGCAAATGCCGGTGGCATCCAGGGCCTTCCACTGGCAGCCGGTGCGCAACACATAGAAGATGCCGTTGGCGCAGGTCCGGTCCGGCACCCGGGGCCGGCCTCCGCCCCGAGGATGGGTGTTCACCCGCTGGGGCAGCAGCGGGGCCAGCACCTCCCACAGTTCGTCGGATACCTGAAAGGAGCCGGTGGTGGGGTTGACCGGCGCGGCTGGGCCGGCCCGCTTGGGTCGTGGTGGCTTGGGTTCTTCTGCTTTAGTCATGCCACTAGTTTAGCCTGGATTTTGTTTTTAGGATAGGCACTAATACTACAGTTGCAGATTGAAAACGACTAGGATTGGGGCAATCAACGGGTGGTGAGGTGAGGCTGTGGCAGTGCATGGGGATGGGGTGGCAGAGGTCGCCCGGTGGGCTGAGGGTATCGACCGGGTACACGAGTGCATTGCGGGGCGGTTCCGGCGTCCCGAACCACGTCGACGATCGCTGGACTATCTGAAAGGGCTGCTCAGTCCGGTGGAGCGCAAGAACGGCTGGCAACTGGCGGAGCAGGCCGGGGACGCCACACCCTATGGGGTGCAGCATCTGCTGTCAACCTACATTTGGGACGCGGACCTGGTTCGCGATGATCTCAGGGACTACGTGGTGGAGCACCTGGGCGACGCCAACGGGGTGTTGGTGGTGGACGAGACTGGGTTTCTGAAGAAGGGCAACAAGTCTGTGGGGGTGCAGCGTCAGTACAGCGGCACGGCGGGACGGATCGAGAACTGCCAGATTGGGGTATTCTTGACCTACGCTACTGCCAAGGGGAGGACCCTGCTGGACCGGGAGCTTTACCTGCCTCAGGTGTGGGCCGATGACCAGGAACGCCGGGAGGAGGCTGGCGTGCCGGAGCAAGTGGCGTTTCGCACCAAGCCGCAACTGGCCCGGCGGATGCTGGAACGGGCGGTGGAGTCGGGAGTCCCCTTCGGCTGGGCCACCGGGGACGAGGTCTACGGCAATGACCGCAACCTGCGGCTGTGGCTGGAGCGGCGGGACGTTCCTCACGTGCTGGCCATCAAGAGCAATGAGAAGTTGTGGGCTGGGACGGACCAGGGTCCGCGCCAAGTGCGGGCTGACCGGCTGGCGTCTGGGGTTGAAGAGTCGGGCTGGGTCCGGCTGAGCGCCGGTGATGGGGCCAAGGGTCCTCGGGTCTACGACTGGGCCTTGGTGGATATTCGGCCCCTGAGAGAACCTGGCAAGGGGTACTGGCTGCTGGCCCGGCGCAGCGTGGCCAAGCCCGAGGAACTGGCCTACTACGTGTGCTACGGCCCGACGGGAACAGCCCTGGAGGAACTGGTGCGGGTGGCCGGAACCCGGTGGGCCATTGAGGAATGCTTTGAGGAGGCCAAGGGACAGGTGGGACTGGACCAATACGAGGTGCGCCGGTGGGACGGCTGGTACCGGCACATCACCCTGGCGATGCTGGCCCACGCCTACCTGGCGGTGGTACGGCGCCAGGCATCGTCGCCGGGACGTCTGGGAGAAAAGGGGGCTGCCCCAGTTTGGAGGAAAGGCTGATACCGCTGACGGTGCCCGAGGTTCGGCGGTTACTCTACCGGCTGATATGGAGACACCACCCTACGGACGAATCAGTGCTGCGGTGGTCTCAGTGGAGACGGCGGCACCAAGCAACGGCCCGGCGCTGTCATTACCGACGCCGCCTGAAACTCCTCACCACATATCTGCAACTGTAGTACTAATACTACAGTCGCAGATGGTCCTTGGGGCTATCGAACGGTCTCAATAATTGCATTGCCTAGCTACGGCCAAGGTCTGTGATCTTGGCAAGACTACGCTGAATTTAAGGCCAAGATTGACGATTCAGCATTAGTGCGGCTGTAGTACTAACTGGGACTAATTACGGATGGCCCCTGGTTGGGGCTTTAACTGGCGCCGCCAGTACCATTTATTAGGAGGAGTTGTCCACAAGGCCCAGGCCCTTCTGCTATAATTGAAAGGCAGCGTATGTAGAATCGAGTTTGCCGTTTCTCCGTCGGTCAGCAATAATTAACTAGGAGTAAGAACTAGCTCCCGGGCAACAACTAGGTCCCAGTAGCTCAGTGGATAGAGCGGCTGCCTTCTAAGCAGCGGGTCGCGGGTTCGAATCCTGTCTGGGACGCCAATACTCCTGGTATTAAGAAACTATCTCAAAATAGTAAGCGGCATTGAAGGTGGTGCCAGAGGAGGGCACATGCTAGTGGGATCAGGCCCAGGTAATTAGATGCCTTCTTGTCGTAGCGCACCAGTATTGAATGGCGCTTGGAGAGCCAGGCCAGGGTGTGTTCTACCACCCATCTTCGGGCTGGGAAGCGTTTGGACCAATTGGTCCAGCTTCTCCTCAGCGATGCGGCGGACGTGGGGACGGTACCTGTAGGCAGCTACAGCCCTATGGCTTGTGGGGTTGTTATATCCCTTGTCCAGGCACAGGTTTTGGGCTTTATCCCCAGTGCGTGCTGGGTGCGCCACCACGACTTGTTCTAAGATCTGTTCCAGCAGCTTGGTGTCGTGGACGTTGACTCCGGCCACTACCACACTCAAAGGGCCGCTGCTTCCTTCGACGAGAACACTTCGTTTGCTCCCAGCCTTGGCTCGGTCGGTGGTTTGGGTCCGACAGCATCCCCCCAAAACGGGCCTTGCCCATAGCACAGTCTTTAGCTTGCCATTCCCAGTTAACCCCGCCCAGTTCTTCGCATCTTTCCACCAGTACAGCCCAGATGGGCTCCAGCACTCCCAATGGAGATAGCAATTACTGCCCGTGGTGGTAGGGGTCAGTCGCCGGGCGACGCTGCCGCGGGGTGGTTGGCCATCGCAGCGCTTTGCGTCGGGTAATGGTGCCTGGAAACCCGCGAACCACTCCACTGGGGGTGGTTCAAGCTGCGCTTCAGCGTGATCCGATTACGATCGCCTACCGAAATGGGGGCGTACTCCTGCATGATGAGTGGTGGTAGAGTAGCGCAATTTACGGGCCTCTACGGGCCCTTGGATGAAAGTGGGCGGCACTAAATAGCTCCACCCTTTCTTTGGTTTCCCGATGTGCCCGGTTCATACCGAACAACCGCTGCATCCAACAGCTCCCGGCGCTCCGGCAGGACGATGGCAAAGTCTTCTCCTATAGCTAAATCGTCGGTGTCGTCGCGGCCCACCTCGTCATTCCCGCGCAAGCGGGAATCTAGCGGGCCTTGGGAAATACCAGCGTGCCCCTGGACGGCCTCTGGATTCCGGCCTCCGCCGGAATGACGGGGGTTGCGCTGCCTGACTTGGCAATCGTCCTGGCCGCTCCGGGCCGTTATCTTGACCGCTTGAGCCATATTGGGTTAGAGTCAACGCCAGAATAGGCAGACGAAGCATGATCCCGTACAGCACGCTGCCCTTGGATGTTGTGCCAAAAATTCCGGCTTGCCTGCTCGTTAGACATCAAGTCAGCTTTGCAACTCGCTAAAGGAGGATAATTGCCATGCCGTTCTACGAAAGAGGCCCCAACCGCATCTACTACGAAGAGGTCGGTTCGGGATTCCCCCTGCTGATCATTCCGGGTGGCGGACTTAATTCCACCGTGGCAGGCTTGCGGACGTCGCACCCCTTCAACCCTATGGAGACCTACAAAGACGACTTCCGCTGTATCGCCGCCGACTTACGCAATGCTAATCTGGGCCAATCCAGTGGCCCACTGGAGATCGACCGCCCCTGGGATGCCTACTCTGATGACCAACTGGGGCTGATGGACCATCTCGGCATCAAGGAGTTCTTGGTCATGGGCTTCTGCGTCGGCGGGCCGATGATCCACAACCTGCTCCGGCTGGCCCCGGAGCGCGTTGTGGCGGCGGCGTTGATGCAACCCAGCGGGTTCAGGCCGGAGACGCCGGATATTTTCTACCAGAACAATATAACGGGGTGGGGGCCGCCCCTTTGTGAGAAGCGTCCCGAAATCACAATGGATATGGTCCATGACTTCCTGACCAGTATGTACACCGACCGCGCCGACTTCGTTTTCACCGTTACCCGCGATTTCGTGCGCGCCCTGCAGACGCCACTGCTGATAGCGCCCGACGATGTGCCGGCGCACCCATACGAGTGCGCGATGGAGGTTGCCAGCCTCGCCCCAAACTCCGAGGTGACTATTTATCCCTGGAAAGACACGCAGGAGCACATCGACGAGGCGGTAACCCACGCCCGGCGCTTCCTGAAGACCCATGCGCCGGCAACCGCGACAGCCTAACAACTCCGTACCGCTAAATCTATTGAGGCCCCGGTGGGTGTGTTGTTGAACAGCTACTCTGGTGCCCTTCTCTGGCGCAGCGCTTCCGACAGTTAGCAGATGCCGGAACCTGGGTAAGAAGGGCCAGTCTCGATTCGGCTCGGTTTATGTGGTTCTCCTTCCTTGCACCCGCGAAGGGGAGTCACTTCGAGAGATTAGGCCATCGCATAAACGCCACTGAGCGGGACAATCTCTGGTAATCGGTGGATGTAAGGTCTGACCGGTAGGACAGCGCTCCTTCGATTGCCTCGGGGTTTCCGGCGTACCGGCCAACGACTTCCGCAGCGTTCGTCTGAGCGTCTCCGTATTGCAGCACGATCACATAGCTATTGTATTGGCCTGTTTCTTGGTCCCGGAGATTCTCCTGTCTTGCATACCACGCCCCAACGTCGATGAGGCGAACCACCTGGTCTCGTTTTCCGTCGTATTTTGTTCGTCTGCTTATTCCGGACCGGTACTTGGCTTCAATAAGCACCACCCCTCGGCTGCCAAGTCTTATCAAGATATCCGGTTCGGAACGACCTTCTTTTTGAGGCCGGCTCGGAGGCGGGGAGAGCTTCGGCCAGAAAATCAGCTCGGCGTCCGGGATAGTGTGTAGAACTTGGGAAGGAACTGCCTCGGGGAAAGCTTGGCGAATGAGCCTTTCCAAGACTCTGTTCCTTTCCGCGCCGTCACGGAGCAACGGACTGAAATAATGCCATGTGCGTGCGTCCTCGGAATTTTCGCTGAGGATTCTCGGCAAGCCCCTAACTTTCCCGCTTGAGTAGGTTTCGGCCAACTTATCGCGGAAAGACGGATGCGTGGTGTCGGTACCCCGGAGTAGGGGGTGCGCACCCGGCGTCTTCCAAACTTTGACTCCGGAGTCACTTACGACATAATCGTCCATTGCGAGTGTCCTTGCGGCGGAGCTCAGGTTACTGGAGCCCCAGACCTGAAGATGCCCCTCGGGTCGATGACGTAATGCCGGCTCAGGCCACCGGCAACTCCCGGCCCATGTCCGACGCCTGATTGATGGTATCGATGAAACGATGCAGGTCAACCGCTACATCGAAGGTCGGCAGGTGGTTCTGTCCGGTTCGGACCGCCTCGGCGAACAGGGCATACATCTGTCCGACGTTGAAGGGATCGCCGCGGGGGAAGTCGGACGGCACATAAACGAAACGCTCAGGTATATCCACGTCCTGCAACTCATGGCTTCCCCGCGCGCCCTGCACCCGTAGCATCTCACCGCGCTGCGACGAGACGCTCCCCGTGGTGACCAGTGTGCCTTCGCGTCCGTAGATCTCCATGCGAAAGCCGCTGCCGGCCCAGGGGACAGCTCCAACATGGACCGACGCTGCCGCGCCGCTCTCCAACTGTCCGCTGACTCGCACATTGTCCGGGGATGTGACTTCCACAAGTTGCTCGGTATCGGTCTCGTACCATTGCTTTGCTTGGGTGCTGACCATGCACGCCACCCGGGTGAAGTTGCCAGCCACGAAGCGCAGGGCGTCGATAACGTGTCCGTTGGCGATGGTCAGGGTGTTCGCGCCCATGCTGGCATCGCGCTGCCAGGTGCGGCTGGAAGGGCGTTCCAACGTGCCATCGCGCATGGTGGTCACGTGACACGAGAGCACCTCGCCCACATAGCCGGCTTCAATTTGCTCCTTGATATACAGCAATGCGGGACTAACTCGCGATTGCAGACCTACTGCGGTTTGCACACCTTTGTCCCGGGCCAGAGTTGCAAGTTCCTCGGCTTCGGCGGTATTCCGTCCCAAAGGCCACTCGGTGTAGACGTGCTTGCCAGCTTCGATGGCGGCCTTCGTTGGCTCATAGTGCGATGGCACCCGCACAACCACGGCCACCGCGTCGATCTCCGGCGACACTACCATTGCTCGGAAATCATGGAAGGCGAGCTTCGCTCCAAAGGCTTGACGAGCCTCTTCCGTGCTCTCGGGCCGGGTGGTGCAAACTGCGGTAAACTCGACATCCGGACTGGACAGTAGCGCCGGGAAGTGCGACTGAGAGGCCCAGGTCGAGTTTACGTTCGCCCCCACAAACCCCAGGCGGATCTTGTTTGCCATGACGCGCGCTCCTTAGTTTGCTGGCATCCTGCATTCTCCTATATGTGGCGGCGGGCCGGGGAACCGCCATCTGGATGAACACAGAATGCGCAGCTTCGATTTTTGACTTTTCGTAGGGTCAGGAGTGTCAATTAACCAATCTCACTTAATACGAAGGTCGATGCGAGAGGCTTAACGGCTCCTGTACCTGCCACATTGCGCCGCAATTGGTAGCCCGGAAGCAGGTGATTGCCTGATTGGAATCGGGTTATACCGCTACCCCCGATTCGGCTACTGCCGGCGGCGCCCACCCCCAGGGGTAGAGTCCCGCGCCGGACTCTATGACCCGACCATTGGCCGGTATTGTAGCACGATAGTCACCGCTAGGGCCGGACCCGTCCCCCCATCCCCAGGCCTGATCCCCCTTCTTGACCACACATCTTGCCAGGAGAAAGCTTCATCCAAAAATATTCCTGGTTAGATTGTGTAACGGCTTTTGCTCACCGAGTGCGCCGGTTCTCATTCTTCGGGACCAAGCCTATACGGTTGACCCTGCCGTAGTGATGCTCAGGCTGGTGTGCTGATGGCCCTCGGCATATTGGCGCTCCGGGGGCGGCCTTCGTTCCCGTCTGAAGTTGCATTTGTCTTGCAATTTTGGCTCCGGATATCCTAGTATTGACTTTGTGCTGCTCACTATTTCCACAACGCATCAGCCCGCCACCGACCTGGGGTTCCTGGTGCACAAAAACCCCAGCCGATTCCAGTCGTTCACGCTCCCCTTCGGGCGGGCCAATGTGTTCTACCCCGAGGTAGCGAGCGACCGTTGCACCGTTGCCCTTCTCCTGGACATAGACCCCATTGGCTTGGTGCGCCCAAAGCGGGGCGCGCCCAGCGGCAGCGGTTGGCTTGAGCAATACGTGAATGACCGCCCCTACGTCGCGTCTTCCCACTTGAGCGTGGCGATTGCCACCGTGTTCCGCAGCGCTCTCGCCGGCAAGAGCGCCGAGCGTCCGGAGTTGGCGGAGCGTGCCATCCCCTTTGAGGCTCGAATCTCAGTAGTACCCTGCCGGGAAGGAGCGGAACTCATCCGCGACCTCTTCGAGCCGCTGGGCTATACCGTCGAGGTCCAGGGACACCCGCTGGACGAGCGCTTTCCAGAATGGGGCGCCAGCCCCTACTTCACCGTTGGCCTCAAGTCTGAAACTCGTCTTAGGGACCTGCTCGTCCACCTGTACGTCCTTTTGCCGGTGCTGGACGATGATAAGCACTACTGGGTCGGCGACGATGAGGTGGACAAGCTGCTTCGCTTCGGAGAGGGTTGGTTGGACCGCCATCCGAAGCGGGACCTCATCTCCCGCCGCTACCTGAAACACCAGCGGGACCTGATGCGCCAGGCGCTGGCCCAACTGCTTGACGCCGGCCAGGCTGACCCAAGCGTCGCCGCGGCGCGTCACGAACAAGAAGAGGAGCAACTTGAAGCCCCCCTTCGATTGGGGGAGCAGCGGCTCCAGGCGGTGCTGGAAACGCTCCGCGCGATTGGCGCAACCCGGGTGCTGGACCTGGGTTGCGGTGAAGGAAGGCTGATTGCCGAGCTGGTCAAAGAACCTGTTATTCAGTCAGTAACCGGCTTGGAGGTCTCGCACCGGGCGTTGGAGGTGGCGAGCCAACGTCTGCACCTGGATACGCTGCCCAATCAGCAGCGGGAACGCATCACCCTGTTGCACGGGTCGCTCACCTACCGGGACAAACGGCTGGCTGGCTATGACGCGGCGGTGGCCATGGAAGTCATCGAGCACATCGACACCCCACGGCTTGACGCCTTTGAGGAGGCGGTGTTCGGCGCTGCCAAGCCGGGTGCGGTGCTTATCACGACGCCCAATGCAGAGTACAACACCCTCTTCCAAGGGTTGCCCGCTGGCGCCTTCCGCCATAGGGACCACCGTTTTGAATGGACCCGGGAGCAGTTCCAGAATTGGTCGCGCCAAGTTGCGGGCCGCCGCAAGTACGAAGTGCGCTTCCAGGACATTGGTACGCAGCACGACGAATACGGAGCGCCGACCCAGATGGGCGTCTTCACCCAATGAAAATCACCATTCCCGAGCTATGTCTCGTGGCGTTAATCGGCCCAACCGGGTCGGGGAAGTCTTCATTCGCCGCCAAACACTTCCAGCCCACCGAAGTGGTGTCTTCCGACGCCTGCCGAGGGATGGTGGCGGACGACGCCAACGATCAGGCGGCAACGCCCGACGCCTTTGCGTTGCTCAACTTCATTGCGGCGACACGGCTACGGGCTGGGCGCCTGACCGTCATCGATGCAACCAGCGTACAGGCACAGGCGCGCAAGTCTTTGGTTGAACTCGCCCGGGAGCACGACTGCCTGCCGGTGGCTATAGTGCTGAACATGCCGGAGGCAGTGTGCGTGGCCCGCAACAAGGAGCGTCCCGACCGTCCCTTCGGGCGGAGGGTTGTGCGGCAGCAGTCGGAACAACTCAGGCGGTCGCTCCGGGGGCTAAAACGCGAGGGTTTCCGTTCCGTGCTCGTGCTCAACTCGCCTGAAGAGGTGGACGCGGTCACCATTGAGCGTGTGCCGATGTGGACCAACCTTCAGCACGAGCACGGGCCCTTTGACATCATCGGAGACGTTCACGGGTGCTACGACGAGCTAGTTGCTCTTCTGGAACGGCTGGGGTACGAATTGACAAGCCGCGCCGACCCAGTTGGGGGAACCGGACTTTCCGTCACCCACCGGCAGGGGCGCAAGGCCATCTTTGTCGGAGACCTGGTTGACCGAGGTCCGGGCGTCGCCAAGGTGCTCAACCTGGTTATGAGCATGGTGGCGGATGGCGTGGCTTTGTGCGTCGCGGGAAACCACGAGTCCAAGCTCCTCCGTAAGCTCCGGGGCCGGAACGTGCAAATATCCCACGGACTGGAAGAATCACTGGCGCAGCTAGAAATGGAGTCTCCGGAATTCCAGCACCAGGCAACGACCTTCTTGGATGGGCTAATCAGCCACTATGTCCTTGACGGCGGGGAACTGGTAGTGGCCCACGCGGGTATGAAAGAGGAATACCAGGGTCGTGCCTCCGCCCGGGTCCGGGACTTCTGCCTCTACGGCGAGACCACGGGGGAAACGGACGAGTGGGGTCTCCCGGTGCGTTCCAACTGGGCCGCCAGCTATCGGGGGCGGGCTATGGTGGTTTACGGACACACTCCGGTAGTGGAGCCCGCCTGGCTCAACCGTACCATCAACGTCGATACGGGCTGTGTCTTTGGGGGTAAGCTGACCGCCCTCAGGTACCCGGAGAATGAACTGGTGTCGGTCCCAGCGGCCCGAGTCTACTACGAGCCGGCGAAGCCGCTCGCCGAGCCTGCCCAGCGGGAAGAGTCCTCCTTGCCGGCCCAAGCCCGTGACGGGAATTTCCTTGACATTGACGATGTGCTGGGGAAGCGAATCGTGGCGACGCGGCTGCGAGGCAATATTACGGTGCGGGAGGAGAACGCGGCGGCGGCCCTGGAGGTGATGAGCCGTTTCGCCCTGGACCCCCGCTGGCTGGTGTACCTTCCGCCAACGATTTCGCCGTGTGACACGTCCAAACGTCCCGACGTGCTGGAGCATCCGTCAGAGGTGTTTAGCTACTTCCGCAACAACGGCGTGTCCAGGGTAATCTGCGAAGAGAAACACATGGGGTCGCGGGCCATCGTGGTGGTGGGCCGGGATGCCTCAGCCATCGAGCGTAGGTTCGGCATCGCCGGGGAAGATGTAGGCGCGTGCTACACCCGGACGGGACGAAGGTTTTTTGAAGACGGCCCCCTGGAAGCCCAGTTTCTGGAGCGTGTCCGTGGGGCGATTACCGACGCCGGACTTTGGGAGGAGTTGGGGACCGACTGGGTAGTGTTGGACTGTGAGCTGATGCCGTGGTCCGTAAAAGCGCAGGAGCTACTCCGGGAGCAGTACGCGGCGGTTGGTATGGCGGCGCGGACCACCCTAACAGCCCAGAAAGAGCTTCTTCAGCAGACTGCGGCGCGCGGCATCGATGCTGGTGAGACCCTGCTGCGGGTCGAAGAGCGGCTACGCCTGGCGCAACTCTACAGCGACTCCTACGCCCGGTACTGCTGGCCGGTAACGTCCCTCGCCGACATCAGACTTGCCCCATTCCATCTGCTGGCGAGCGAAGGCCGGGTGCACACCGACGAGGACCACCTGTGGCACATGAAAGTAGCCTCACGCCTGTGTCAAGCCGACCCCGCGCTCCTTCAGCTTACCAAGCATATCGTGGTGGACCTGAATGCCTCAGATGCCTCGGATGAAATTGAGGCTACCCAATGGTGGGGCGAACTCACCAGCCAGGGCGGGGAGGGCATGGTGGTGAAGCCGATGGCCTTTGTCGCCAATGGCAAACGAGGTCTCGTGCAACCCGCCATGAAGTGCCGTGGTCCCGAGTATCTCCGCATCATCTACGGGCCTGAATACACCCTGCCGGAAAATATCGAGCGTCTGAGAAACCGGGGCCTGTCAGCCAAGCGGTCGTTGGCCCTGCGCGAGTTCGCCCTGGGAGTAGAAGGGCTGCAACGTTTTGTCGAGCGGGAGCCCCTCTACCGGGTGCATCAGTGCGTCTTTGCAGTGCTGGCCCTGGAAAGCGAGCCGGTTGACCCGAGGCTATGAGGCGCAATATGGAGAGGGGGCTGGCGGAAGGTGGCCGGGGACTCCGGACTGCCTTCGTCAGAAGTCCGGCAGACTTCGGTTGAATCTGGGATTGGAAGCACCGGCTGATTGGGATAACCCAAAAGCTGTGTCAGAATCGGATCACTCAATCCGGTGGTCCATCCTGGGCCCGAACTACAGGTGATTGTGTTGACTATCCGTGTCCTACGCCCGGAAGAAGCCGGTGTCGGGACAACCGCAGTTCTTGAGCTCTAATGGTATCAATCTAGCTGGTCTTGCCGCCCTTGGAGCCGAATACGGCAGGGCCTGAGCGCCGACGTTAGCTTGGACTCGGCGCCCGGCGAGTTGATTATCTCCCCTGGAACTCAAACCTAGCCCAAACGTAAGTACCGAGTGCCGCAGGTTTCGGGACGCCAAATCCCCCAATTTAGCTACGAATCGGCCCATTTTCGGCCAGAAATTCTGCCCCGACGGGCGGTTTTTTCTTACCCAAAACCCATATCCGATACGCTCGCTTGCGCATAACTGGCAGCCACCCGCGCCGGGTTTAGGAGTCTTCTGGTATCACACGGAAGATTCGTCCTGTTGTCCTGAGCGCTTCGACGCTCCAGGGCTTCCCCACCCCGGCAACCAGCCATTCTAGAATGGACCACAGGTCCTGGTCGGTTTGATCCGTATTCATTGGTTCGAGCCCCGGGACCAGCGCGGCGATTTCTACCCCCGACGGGAACGGACGCCCGGATCGGCCAATGAAAATCAACTCGTAGACTCGCCCATCAACATCCAGCAATCCAGGCGCGTCCAGTGGCTTGTCCGCCAGGTCAAATGTCGCGGCCAAGAATGCAGCGAACTCCGGGTAATGACCGACGTCTGGGTCGGTCAACAGGGGTACGCTGCGCGTGCCTGACGGCCGTTCGGTTATTCGGGCGACAGTCATGGGTTCAACCGTTGCTGTTTTGAAAGGTGCCGCGACGCGAAATCAACCAGGATCTGGCCAATTTCGGCGCCGGAGTCTTCCTGAAGGAAGTGCTTGCCGGTGACCAGGTGTGGGCCCTCGGCGTGGGGCCACACGTCATGCCATCTCGCACCGATAACGTCTGCGGTGAATACCTCGTCTTCCCTTCCCCAAAGGACGATCGCCGGAATGTTAAGTTCACGGACCCCGGCTTCAAGCCACTGGAAGCGTTCTCCCGTGATATCGGTGCTCGGATCAACAGGTATCGAGCGGGGCCACTGCCAAGCCAGTCGCCGGTCGTCCGGGTCGGGCAACACCGCTTCGTAAGCCGGTAGCGCATCCGCCCGGCAGCGTTCCCGATCGACGACCGAGAGATAGATGCCGCGCCCCGGAAAACCACCTTGGCGCGCCAGAATGTAAGGGCCGACGATTGGCGCATGCATCAGCCGCCACGGCAGGAGCTGGCGGTGGAATTCCGCAGCGGGTGTCCGCCAGGCCCAGGTCGACATAACGGCAACCGCGGCGGCCCGTTGTGGCCGGGTAAGCAAGGTGGCCAAGCCGGTCGGGCCGCCCCAGTCGTGACAGACGAAGAAAATGCCGTTGAGGTCAAGCTGGTCAATCAATGCGACCAGATTAGCCGCGTGGTTGTCCAGGCTGTGCGCGCTGGCGCTGTGCGGATGCTCCGACAGGCCGAAACCAATCTGGTCGGGCACGATCACTCGATAACCTGCCGTGAGTAGCGGCGGAATGGTGTCGCGCCACAGGTAGCCCCAGGTGGGATTGCCGTGCAACAGCAGCACGGGCGGCGCGTCGGGCGGACCTTCGTCGATGTAGTGCATTCGCCAACCGTTGACGTTGGCGAATTTCGACTGGAACGGGTAACGGCTCGCCACATGCGGGTCGAGGTCGCTAATTGTACGTGTCACGGTGTCATTCCGATTGCCCCTCAGGGAGCATTGCAGCCTGTTCCTGTTCAACGGGTTTGGTGTAAGCCTTGACCCCCCCTCTTAGACGTTCTTGAGCTTCGGGTCCAATTTATCCCGCAGCCAGTCACCCAGCAGGTTCATGGACAGCACCGTCAGCACAATGGCCAACGTGGGGAAGAAGAACACCCACCAGTTGGTTACTATCAGACCCCGACCATCGGCTACCATTAGTCCCCAGGCCGGATTCGGTCGGGGGATGCCCGCGCCCAGGAAACTGAGGGTGGACTCCAATAGGATTACCTGGCCTATTTCCAGGGTTGCCAGAACTATAATGGTGTTGATTACGTTGGGGAAGATGTGCCGGGTGATGATGCGGAAGTTGGATGCGCCTGAAACTCTAGCCTTGGACACGAAGTCTTGAGATTTTAGCGCCAAGACCTCTCCCCGCACCAGCCTGGCGTAGCGGGTCCAAAGCAGCAACGCGACAACGAGAATTACCGTGCCAAAGCTGGGGCCGAATACCGCCACCAATACCAGCGCGATCAAGATGGATTGCAGAGAAAGTTTGATGTCCACCAGCCGCATTACTATGTGGTCCCACCAACCGCCGAAATAGCCCGCCACCAGACCGAGGGCAGTTCCGATGAAGCCTCCAAACAAGATGGAAACCACGGACACGGTCAGGGAGATTCGCGCGCCGTAGATGATGCGGCTCAGCATGTCCCTGCCCAACCTATCAGTGCCCAGGGGATGGGCCCAGGAACCACCTTCAAAACCCACCGGGGCCACCAGGCGTTCCTTCAAGCTGCCGCCGTCAACGGGATCGTAGGGGGAGACCCAGTTGGCGAAAACTGCCGGTATCACCAATAAGACTAGAAGTATCGTGATCGGAAGCAGAGGGTACCGTCTGGCCTGTTGGACGACCCTCAATGCTCCAGGTAATTGCTTGTGTCGGGGTTGGGATACCGATGCTTCAGCCATTTGTCCTCCCTTTGGATGCCTTGGGGACGGAAGATCGCCTAACTATAGCGAATGCGGGGGTCCAGATAGGCGTACATGATGTCTACCAGCAGACTGGCGGCGATATAAATAAAGGCGAAGAATACCACCACTGTTTGCACTACCATGAAATCGCGGGCTCTAAGAGCGTCGATAGCCAGCAGGCCTACTCCGGGCCAGGCGAAGATCGTCTCTATAACCACCGATCCGGTGACAAATCCGCCCAGGATAAGGCCGAAGTAGGTGAGAGGGGCCAGGGCAGCGTTGCGCAGGCAGTGTTTCCAAATTACCTTCCACTCGGATACACCCTTGACCCGCGCCAGCTTTACATATTCGGTGTCCAGCACCTCCAGCATGGAGGAGCGGGTCAGACGGGCTACCGCCGCAACCTGAAACCATCCCAGGGATACTGCCGGGAGAATCATGTGGCTGATGCCTCCTTTGCCCGAGGTAGGCACCAACGAAAAAGTCACCGCAAAGATCCACATCAGAATCAAGCCGATGGCGAAGGATGGGGCGGATTGACCGATTAGGGCAATTACTTTAGCCACGTAGTCGTAGCCGCTGTCCTTTTTCACCGCGGCTATGACCCCGATGGGCAAGGCCATGATGGCGCTTACCAGCAACGAGAAAACGGCCAACTGCAGAGTCGCGGGCAGCCGGCTTACCACCAACTCCCGGGCGGTTAAGCCGGGCCATTTAATCGAGTCGCCGAAGTTTCCCTTGGCGGCGTTACCCAGAAAGACAAGATACTGTACGTGCAATGGACGGTCCAACCCCCAGGTGGCCTTGACCCTCGCGAAGTCTTCCTCCGTAGCTTCGTCGGGCAACAACATTTCCAGGGGGTCTCCCGTGACCCGGCTCAGGCTGAAGATGATTAAGCTTACAAAAAACAGGACTATGACGGCGTGGGATAGTCGGATCAGGATGTACCGTTGCATCAGCTTTCTCCACGGGTAACGGCTGAGTCATGGCTAAACTGGAGTTTTGGGTAAGGCTGGCCTCGTAAGAGAAGCCAGCCCATTAGCGTAAACCTTATCGAGCGCCAAGAAAGATGGATGCGCCGCTTGTTTTAGGCGCTACTCCAGGACTGCCTTGACAAACTCCAGGTCCCGTGTGCCGTGGATGCCGATGGTCTTATACTCGGCCACTACGTTGGGGTCGTAGGTAAAGGCGTTGAAGATCCAAGCGATGGGAACATAGCCGAACTCCTGCTGTGCGAAGTCCAACATTTCTATTTCAAGCTGCCCACGTTCTTCCCGATCTGTGGAATCCAGAATGCGGCTGAATCGTGCGTCCTGACTCGGGTGCTCAAATCCGCCCACACTGGCATTCTTGCCATCGGGCCATTTCGCGATGAAGTGGACTCCGGCTCGGTTCCAAATTAGCGGGTCCCAACGGCTGGTCCCGATCCAGGTGGCAACTCCCATATTCTTCTCGTCCCTACCACGATATTGCGGTCGGACGGCGCCAAACTCGGTCTCGACAATTTCCGCGTCGATACCGATGCGCCCCCAGTCCAGGGACACCGCGTCCACTACGTCCCTAGCCATGGGGGCTGCCGGACGGTCGTAGGAGTTCATCTTGATGGTGAACCCCTCGGGGAAACCCGCGTCAGCCAAAAGCTGCTTGGCTTTGTCCGGGTCGTAGACGTAGTTCTCTTCGTACCACTTAAACCGTTCATCGTAAAGCGGTTGCCATTCGGGGCCAGTCATGCCGCTGGGTATCATGCTGGCGTGCATAAAGATGCTGGGCATAAGCTCGTCGGTTGGCGCGAACAGGGCCTCAAAAATGTCCGCCCGGTTGATAGCGATGTTGAGGGCCTGGCGAACTTCTTTTTTGAGGAAGGGGTTATCGGGATCATAGCTGGGCCGCTCTTCCAGGTACTGACCAGCAAAGAGCAGGTAAAGAGTATTACTGGGAACGGAGGTGGAGACTGTGACCATCCCCCTATCCCCGGCTACCTCCCGTTGCTCAGGAAGCAACTGGGCTATGTGGGCCTCGCCTGCCAGGAGTTGGGCCAAGCGAGTTGTCGGTTCCGGAGTGAACTTGTACTCCAACTCCGGGAAATCGGGGGTGACCCGGTAGTGCTCATAGGGCACCCGCTCGTACACGTAACCCTCGCCCAGGTTGTGCTCAAGTAGCTGGTAGGGACCGGTGCCAACGGGGTTGTCCCGTGGACCCTCTACCCTTCCTTCCGCGTCGAAGTGGGCTTTGCTGACAATCGTGAAGTCGATGATGCGGGACACGAAGAGGGGCCAGTCTAGCTGAGGGAAAGCCCAATTGAAGGTGATTTCTTGAGGCCCGATTATGTCAAAATTGGATTCGGGGACTTCCGGGTTCAGGAAGGTCTTCCATTGGGCCACATAGGTGGTCACGGATTCTTCGGAGACCATCTTGGCGTAGGTGTTGACCACGTCCTCGGAAGTGAACTCGCCGTACCCCTTGTGCCACTGGACTCCTTCTTGCAACTGGAAAGTTACACTGGAAAAGTCCGTGGACGTTTCCCACGACTTGGCCAACATGGGAGTGTATTCCAAGGTGTTGCGGTCGAATTGCAGCAGGTTTTCATACATTGGGTGTACCGGCGGGAGAGACGATGGGGTCATGGCGTAAGGGTCAGTGGATTCAAAAGCCTGGACCGTTCCGGTGACAACCAGGCGGTCCACCTTGGGCTTGCCGCCGGTTGGCTCGGGCATGGCCGTGGGCCCGGGCATGGCTGTTGGGGCCATCCCATCACCAGTTGATGATGGAGCAGCGGGAGCAGGAGAAGTATCTGTGGACGAGGCTGGTGCGGTTGTGGCTGCCGAACTGCAGGCTAGAGACACCAATAAAAACAGGGAACAAAACAGGGGCAAGAATATCGCCTGGGGACGTTTGAGCCTTTGGTACATGGAATTTACACCTCCAAATTTGGACATCCTTGACCGATTATCGGTCAGACCGGATACCTCAGCAGGTTATGCGCGTCAAATGTGACCCGATGGATTTTTGCGGTCTAATCAACCTGCCGCGCGTTGACTCCACCATAGGCCAAGTCACCGCAGATTTATAGCTTATTAGCTGTTAAATGTCAACTAAGGGAATTGCAAAACTCAGCTTAGCCATGTTCCGATACCGAAACCGGCCATTTACCAGCGAAATCCGTCATCGAAAACCCCAGCGGTTATCCCTGCCCGCTCTATCATTGCCCAGAGGAATTGGCGGCCCTGTCGGCAGAATGACCTGCATTGGATGAGCCCACGAAGAGGCTGAATCGGCGTTCACCACCGGGGGCTGCGGAAGTCCCGTGGTCAAGACGCGCAAAGTCTGGCGCCGGGTTCTTTCAAAAGTCACTGCTCCGGCATACTTCCGCTCACCCTGAGCTCGTCGAAGGGCCGGCCCGTGGTTCGACAGGCTCACCACCCCGCCTTCGCGGAGTGCAGGCTATGAGCGGTTTTCTAAGGACAATTGAAAGGCCCTGATGTCGTGGGTGGGGCATCGGCTGCGGGACCGCTCCTGCTGTTTTGTATCTCTTTGCGCGGTCCGCGTCGAAGTCCGTAGCCTCGGGCGGCATTAGCTCGCTGTTCCTATCGGGCGCAGCCGGTCTCGTGGCGGCAGAGAATTTCCCGGGGGCCCGGCAGCTAACGTCTGAAAACAGAAGCGCCGCCGGGGACGAAGGCCTGGAATACAACCCGCTGTTTAGCGTCCCAATCGAAACAGGGCCTTCAGCTTGTCTGCCGCCACCTTCCGCTTCAGGCCCTGGATGGCGAGGGTGATGGGGATCCCCTTAGGGCAAACGGCGGTGCAATCGAAAATGGTGTGGCAACGCCACAGTCCTTGCTCACTGGCCACCGCCGGCAAATGTTGCCTTCCCGCGCCGTCCCGACTGTCTGAAACCAGCGTGAAGGCCCGGTTCAGGGCGGCTGGCCCCAGGAAGCCGGCGTCCAGGCCCACCACCGAGCAAGCGGAGTAGCAAAGGACACAATAGATGCATTCCCGGTGGGGGCTCACGGTCCGCCTTTCCTTGGAATCCGGTGACAGTACCACCGGCCCCTGAATATCCGGTCCCGGGGTGAAGCCGGGGTCTACACTTCGTAGCCTTTCAAAGAAGATTGCCGGGTCGGTTACCAAGTCCCTTACACGGGCAGGTGTCGCAACGGCTGCACCCGGACCGGGCCGCCGTTGTCACCGACCAGAGGACCAAGCAAGGTGCCGCAGGCCAGTCCCTCCTTGCCGTTTACAACCACGCCGCAGGTGCCGCACATCCCAACTCGGCAGGCCCGCCGGAAGGCCAACGAGGGGGGATTATAACCAGCCCGCAGGCCCAGTGTGACCCGCGACCCCAACCCTGGAGCTTTATGGGCGTGTGCGAACGCCGCCGGGCCGGACCACCGAACGGAAACGTTTGGGCTGCAGTACTGAGTTAGTTACGGCGCCGTCGCGTGGGTGGGGAGTCATCCCCGCCCCGCTTGTTGACTACAACCAACCCCGCGACCACTACGGGGGCGGCCACCCATGTGGCTATCGCAGCCCACATCCACAGATTGAAACGGCCCGGCGAGTTGCGCCGGGCCTTCCAGGGAGACAATGCAGAGGAGAGTTGGCTGGTAAAGTGCATCAGGTCAGTGTAAATCCCCAACTGTTACAAGCCGTTTGCTACGCTCCCTGACGGCTTGCCTAAACAGGTTTCTAACCTTAGTCTTTTCCGACTGCTCCAAGTCACGGCTGAGCCTGTTGCGACACCCTGATAACAAACGGCCATCATACATTGGGGGAATGAAGTTGGGGGTTGAATGCAAATCCCCCGAAATGGCAACCAAATCTTCAGGACTGGTTGCATTGAGAACCTCATCTACCACCAGGCTGAAAACGCTAGGAACTGCTTCTGCTTCAACAACCTTGCTGGTGCTAAGCCCGTCCGACAATCCCTGAACGGATAGGGTGACTGGCCGGTTGACAGACAAAAACTTCTGGATGTCTTCTTTAGTCCAATCCGTAACAGTGTCCGCTTCTTCCTGCAACGCAATGGACAGGTTGTGCTGACCAATCCGCGTAATCTCGACCAGATGGACCCGTGCTCCAAACTTCTGCGCAAGTTCGACCCCAACTCGAATGTCGGCATCCCCCGATACCACTACAGCATCCGAGATAGCTTGATTTCGGGCTAGTGGTGCGACTTTATTGAAATGAGGGTTAGCTGATAGGGTGGTGAAACCACCTATGGTCACTCCCGCTTACGCGGGTGTCCAGCGTAGCGGGTAGTGGATTCCCGCTTTCGCGGGAATGACGGGATGAAGTATTTTTATCCCTCAATTCAAAGATGGTCGGCTACTAGTAGGCCAACATCCTTGTTATGACGGGTGGAATGCCGGGTTGCTCGGCAAGGCTCTGCATGGGCCAAGTATGTCAGAACAAAGGCCCTGCACCACTCAACTCATCATTACAAAGATTTCGGACTACTAGGTCGATGAGGTCAGTGACTATCAGAGAATCAACACCCTTTTGCTGACCGATGCTGCTGACTGTTCCCATCCGTAATTTGACATCGTTGGTTCTTGCCAATGCGTCCTGCTGCCCAGACCACCGCCCACCCACCATCCCGTCGTACCATAGGATACGAGGGAGGGAGAAGATCATCGTGTGGTTCAAGAGACACTTATGGCGCAAAGTCCTTCTGGCATATTCGACGTGCTTCAAATCGGCAGGAGTTGCCGTCATAGGTTATCTGCTGCCCGCCGCCTCCGGTCCCGTCAACGTAGATTACTAATGTCGCCATTGGAATGGCTGATTCATGTACATATTACCGCGAAATAGAGTTATGCAATTTTCTCCAATAACAGGCGGCGTTTCGGTAGGAGGATTGCAAAGCCCTCTCGCCCCTCGCGGAGAGGGTGTGGGTGAGGGGGTGTTCCCCTCGGTAAGGCCGTCACCCTCATCATCCGGCTACGGCGGAGAGAGCGGGGCAGAGGTTTCCACCGGGCGCCCGCTGTCCATCCACTCGGCGTAGGAGCCGTCGTAGAGGCGCACGTCATATCCCGCCTGTTTCATGGCCAGGTAGGACAGGGAGGCGCGGACTCCGCTGCGGCAGTAGGCTACCACCGGGTCTTGGGTGGTGATACCGGCGGCGGTTAACCTCCGGTTCAGCAGGTCGAGGTCGATGAGCAACTTCCCGTCGGCGCCGGCAGTCTCCGGGTGGGGAAGGTTGATGGCGCCGGGGATGCGTCCGGGCCGGTGGTCCATTTCCACCTCGCCCCGAAACTCCTCCGGCGAGCGGGTGTCCAGCAGTTTCGCTCCTCCAGGGTTGGCTGCGTCGTCCAAGGTGGCACGGATCCCCGGATTGGGCCGATGGGTAAAGGTCTTGGCCTCGGTGGGCACGGGCCGGTAGAGCACCTCCCGGCCCTGTTCCTTCCAGGCCTCGTAGAGCAGGTCCATGACGTGAACGTCGTCCCGGCCCAGGTATTCCAAGACCCAGGCAGCCATGGCGGCGTTGCGGCCATCCTGGTGGTCGTAGAGCACCGGGGTCACGTCGTCGCCCAAGCCCACGTCGCCGAAGGCGGCGGCCAGTTGCCCCGGCTGGCCGAGATGGCCGTCGGGCCCTTGCAGCTTCTTGAAGGGGACGTTGACCGCCCCTCTCAGGTGGCCCATTAGGTAGCGCATGGCCGACCGGGGGTCGATTATCAGGTAGTCCGGCTGGCCGATGCGGTCAGCGACCCATTCCGGGGAAACAAAGGTTGCCATTAACCGACCATTTCAAAGTCGGTCTCAACGGCGGTGGCATTGGCCACCGACTGGGTGACCGGAGAGCCCTCCACCGCCAGACGCCAAATTTCCTTCAGGGTCTCCTCGTCGGCATCGGCGCGCACGAAGCACTTGGCCGAGATCCTGCCGTAACCCGGGTTTCCCTCGTCCTCGACACCGGCCCACTTGCGGATGTTGTCGAAATACCCTTCCACGGCGACTTCCAGGTCGTGGATGCGGACGCCCTGCTTGGTAGCGTTGACCACAAAGCCAACGGTCATACAACTGCCAATGGCCGACAGCAGTTGCTCGTGGGCGCTGGCGGCCACGTCGGTAGCGGTCAGGTCGCCGGGTTCGTCCATGTCCACCTGGTGGTTGCGCATGTAGGCGCGGGCCCGCATACCGTCCTGCCAGACTACCCGCGACTTCCAGGGCCCGGTTACGGCATTGAAAACGTCCGGGTCCCGGAAGGAATCAAGCACTTCGGCCAATTTCTCTCGGGGCAGCCCGTTGAGGTTTCCTTCTTGCGTCATGTCCGGCTCCTTATTGTTTATTGGCGCCTGTTCGGTAAGGACCTGCCAGCCGAGGCACTACTGGTATTCAGCCCTCAGCTTTTCCGCAGCCTGGGCAATTACCCGCATCTTCCTGGCGGCCATCTCGTGGGTGTTGACGTTGCGTTCCGCGAAGGTGCCAAAGCCGCAGTCGGGGTTGAGGTAAATCATCTCCGGGTCGAAGTATTGCAGCAACTCCTTGACCCGGTCCACTATCTGCTCCGGCGGTTCGATGTCATCGGTGCGGGGATTGACCACCCCGAGGCCGATTTCTTTCTCGTTGCTGTATTCCTTGAATACCTCCATCTCTCCGGCGCGGGGCGTGGCGCACTCCAACACCAACTGGTCGATATTCATCTGGACCAGGTAGGGGAGCATCGGGCCGTAGTTGCCGGTGAGCAACACATCTTCCCGGCGGCTCCAGTTCCCCCGGCAGATGTGGACACCGGTCTTGATGCCGGTGATGCCCTCGGTGGTCTGGTTCATCAGCCGCACCGCCATTTCCAGCTCGTCGGTGGGGTCGCGGCGGTTGGGCAGCGCCGCGCACATGAAGGTCTCGGTGCTCTCCTCGCCGAACACCACCTGGCTGAGAATGGGTTCGTCCAACTGAACGAAGTCGCAGCCCTGGTCCCGAAGGGCGATAATCTCTTCCCGCAGAATGGCCACCACGTCCCTAGCCAGGTCTTCCGGGTCGGGGTATACCCGGTCGGAGAGGCCCTCAAACCAACTGGAGCGGGTCAACATATAGGGACCGGGCAGGGGAATCTTTATCTGCCGGTCGGTGTGTTCTCGGATGAAGGCCAATTCGTCCAGCGCCAGGCCCTGCCGTTTGCCGATGCGGTCTACTACGATAGGACTCTTGATGGCAAAGGATGGCACGTCCAGCGCCCGCAGCACCTCTTCCATGCGGGCCCGGTCCCGGGAGTAGTCCAACAATTCCGAGACCTTCATCAGTTGCATCCCGGTCAGCTTGTCCACGGCGAAGGAGTAGAAATTGTCCCGGCGCTGTTCCCCATCGCTGAGGATGTCCACTCCGGCCTCTTCCTGGGCCCGAAGGCAGGCCAACACTTCGCCGTCGGCCACGGCATTGAATTCTTGCAGGGTAATTCCCCCCGCCTCCTTCTGCCGCAAAGCCCGCACCAACTCGGTGGAGCGGGGCCAACTTCCGACCACGGTAACGGGGAACAAGGGGCTGTCCGCCATTTGGTATCCTCCCGGGCTTCGACTTTGCGGTGGGTCTGTCACGAGGTGTTCTGGCCGCCCACGCTGGCCCTAGCCACCCATAATTTATCCTAAATCTCTGGGGAGCACAAACTGTTTCTCGTAGCGTGCCTTAGCAATTGGCTAAGGACGAAATTGGCCTGCAGAGCGGAAGGAAGGAAAGTACTTGGCCCCTTGAACCCCTGGACCTTTTCGGTGGCGCCCAACGGGGCGTGTTTACCATTGAGCTTGGAAGGACCGACGCAGAAGCCGAGTCTGAAGTTGTAAATTGCCTCCGCTGAAGGAATGTGTATAATATATACACATAAATGCCGCAGGGAGAAGGCAACATGGCAAGAGTGCAGTTAATCATCCCCGATGGCGATCGTGACCGCTTCACCCTTCAGGCCCGAAAGGAAGGCATGACGCTAAGTGCGTGGCTCAGGGCCGCCGCCCACGAGCGCCTTGAGGAACGGCAGCGACGGGAACAGTTTGAATCGCCGGAGGACTTGGAAGCGTTTTTCCGCCAGTGCGACGCCTTGCAAGGCCCCGACTCGGAACCAAATTGGGACGAACACCTCCAAGTGATCAATGCCTCACGTGGACGGGGGACCACCAATACATGATATTCATCGACACTAATGTTTTCATGTATGCAGTCGGCAGGCCCCACCCAATTCGAGGCCTCGCCAGGGAGTTCTTCGTACAAGCTAACCGGAACCGGACGCCTCTGGCCACATCAGCGGAGGTCCTGCAGGAGTTGTTACATGCATATCTCCCAGCGGGGAGGTTGGAAACCCTCGAGGCCGCAATGTCGTTGGTGGCTGGGTCTCGTGTTGAAGTGTGGCCCCTCCTAGCAGAGGATATCGTAGTAGCCAGACTACTGCATGGTAGTTATCCGATACTGGGAGCACGGGACCTTTGCCACCTGGCCAGTTGTCGCCGGCGCGGTGTGAATGAGGTCAAGACTTTTGACCGAGACCTCCTCTCGGCTTTCGACACCATGTTTGGCGCGAGACCTTAGCGGTGGCAACCCTACAAGAGGGCGCCCGCGCACCTGTCGTAGCCCCACCGTTTGACCTGACGATGGCCGGTTGCTACACTGACTTGGTAGCTATGTGGCCTTGCCACTAGGCCCAATTCTGGTGACGGATTAGCAAAGGGAGGGGACATGATTTACGAAATGCGTACCTACACTTTGAAGCCCGGTGCGACGGCTGAATTTGAAGAGCGGTTTGCCCGCAGGCAACCCACCCGCGAGAAGCATTCCAAGTTGGGGGCCTTCTGGCATACCGAGTTTGGCCCGTTGAACCAGGTAGTCCATGTTTGGCCCTACGAGGACTTGCAGCACCGCATGGACGTGCGCGATGCTATGGCCAAGGACGAGGAACTGCAACAGTTTCGGCCTGCCAGCGGCACCATCGTCGCGCAGGAGTCGGAGGTCTACATTCCCGCCCCGTTCATGCGCCCCTTGGGCGGAGACCAGGCCCTGGGCAGCTTCTACGAGATGCGTACCTACACCTTCCTGCCCGGCGCAATGCTCGAACTGCTGGTAAGCTGGGGCGAGGCCATCCCCCACCGCGAGGAATATTCTCCCCTGGCCGCCGGTATGTATTCCGAGCTGGGAGGACTGAATAAGTGGGTCCATATATGGCCCTATCAGTCCCTGGAAGAGCGCAACCGGGTCCGGGAAGAGTCCCGGCAGGGTGGGCACTGGCCGCCCCAGGGCTCCTTCCGGGAGTCCATGATTAAGCAGGAAAACAAAATGCTGATTCCCGCCTCCTTCTCGCCGATGCACTAACCCCAGCGCGGCGGGCGCAAACGGCTCCGGCGCACCCCAGGCGGGTGGCCCAATTCATGGGTTGGTAGGAGCGGTCAAAGTCCGTATGCGCCCGGGTTTCCCCGTTGATTGAGGTAATGGCCCGCCGACGACAGCGGGCCATTACCTTATTTTATTGCTTGTAGTGGGCAGATATTGGACTGTCCGGCGTAGGCCCGTCTGGAGTCAGCAATTTTCAATATTCGCCAGTCGCTGCTCAGGTTTAGCTCCGCTTGGGGGCGGCCAACCGCCCGAATCGGGTGTGGACGGCCTCGCCGATAGCAGGTCAGTGGCACCTCCCTGGACCGTAGGTGCGACACCTCCACAAACGGGCGTCACCGGAAGATTGAGCATCCCAGGTTGCCGGGCCGGCACGGGACCCGCCGCCGCCGACTTGGATATTGTCGAAGGGCGCAAATGGGCTTTACACTTGGGTGCTGTTGTCATAAACTTACTTGCTAACGAGGCAGTCGTCGATAGACCAAGGGGCCAACTATCGAGAAATTCGATGGTTTTTCCCCGGGCGGCGTACCGCATCAGGTTGTTTATTGATGGTTAGTGACAGGCGACCCATCCGAGTCTTGGTGGCAAAGCCGGGACTGGACGGACACGACCGAGGGGCCAAGGTGATAGCCAGGGCCCTGCGGGACGCGGGTATGGAGGTAATCTATACCGGCATCCGCCAGACCCCGGAGATGATAGTCGGGGCCGCTGCTCAGGAGGATGTGCAGGTCCTTGGGCTCAGCATCCTGTCCGGCGCCCACTTAGAAATTCTGCCGGACATCATGGGACTGCTGCACCAGCGGGATATGGACGATGTGTTGGTAGTTTTGGGGGGGATTATTCCGGAGCAAGACCGGGAGGCCCTATCGGAAATGGGTGTCGCCGCCGTATTTGGGCCAGGCACTTCCACCCAGCAGATAGTGGAGCTAATAGAGACTGAATTAAGCGCCGGCGCCAGCCGGTAGATAGGATAAGGCGCTCCGGGGCCACCTCAGGTGGCGCCCTGCCCACTCCCGTTAGCTGAGTTATAGGTGCTCACTATGTTGGGTCAAACTCAACAACTAGGCCTTCATTTCCCCTTGACACCTTCCCAAGTGGTGCTCGTATAATCTTACGCGTTAGTTGCCGCTTCAACTTGGGAATGATTGCGTAAATCATAGAAAACAACTCCTTTTGGGATAATCTTGGTCGATTTATGCATTACAACCTAGCACAACTGCTGAAAGAACCCACCGGCGCCACCCGTGACTACCAGGTGGAGCAGGGCTTCGACGGCCCGGGACGGATGGCTGATTGGGTTTCGGGCCGATTGCACCTGTTCAAGACCCATCGAGGAGTTATTGCCCAGGCGGAGGTGGAGGTAAGAGTCACGCTGGTTTGCAGCCGGTGTACCGGCGAGTTCACCTGCTCCTCCAATTTACAGGTGGAGGAAGAGTGTTTTCCGGTATCGGATTGGCAAACTGGACGGGACTTGGCGGCACCGGAAGACTCGGAAGGTTTCCCGATAGACGCTGACAACCTTCTGGACTTTGCCGAAATTCTGCGGCAGTACATCATCACGGACCAACCGATGAAACCGCTATGCCAGGCCCATTGTCTGGGCCTTTGCCAAGTATGTGGCGGGAACCTAAATGAGCGCGAATGCCAATGCCCCGACGAAGAGATAGACCCCAGGTGGGCTGCTTTGGCGGGTTTGCTCAAGCAAGAAGAAGGAAGTCCATAGAGGGGGACCATTCATGGGCGCATTACCCAAAAAGAAACTTACACGGGCACGCCGTGGAAGGCGGCTAACCGCTTACAAGCTCAAGCCCGTACATGCTTCCCATTGCCCGCGGTGCCGCACCGCCAAGCTGCCTCACGTGGCTTGCCGCCAGTGCGGTTACTACCGGGGCCGCCAGGTAATAGGCGTAGAGGGATAACCAAAACACCTTCCGGGACCCCAGTTTGCCCCGGGAAGGGTGTTGGTTTTCCGGGAGCTTGCCGTCGGCCTGGCAAACCAAAGGTCACGATTTCCACTTAGAATCCGTTGGACTGGTAGAACTGGCCGGGCTTTGAAAGCCTGTCCTGTAGTTGGAGGTTATCACGTACACTCAAGATGGTGCCAAATGCTCCTATGTGTTTCCGGGCCAGGGCTCGCAAAGTGTGGGGATGGGGTTGGAGCTGTACAACACCTCCCAAATTGTCCAGGACACTTTCAGTGAAGCGGACGCCAGTTTGGGTTTCTCCCTGTCCAATCTGATATTTCAAGGTCCTGTGGCAGAATTGCAGGATACCATCAACTCCCAGCCGGCCATCATGCTGGTGAGCATCGCCTGTTGGCGGGCCTGGGAAGAATTGCTGGGTTCTAACTCGCCCAAGCCGGCGTCGGTGGCCGGCCACAGTCTGGGGGAGTACACTTCCCTGGTAGTAGCCGGGGTGCTCAGCTTCAGCCAGGCGATTCAGTTGGTGCGAGAGCGGGGCCGGCTGATGCGCGAGGCTTCCCAGGGGCATCCCGGAAGCATGGCCGCGATTATGGGCTTGGATGAGTTTGCCCTGGAACACATTTGCGACGAAACCGGCGTTGAACTGGCTAATATCAACTCCGATGATCAGATAGTAATCAGCGGGGATAAAATTGCCCTCGCCCGGGCCATGGATCTGGCCTCGGCCAGGGGCGCCCGCAAGACCATTCCGCTGCCGGTCAGCGGGGCTTTTCACTCCTCGTTGATGCTGGAAGCCCAGGAAGGTTTGACCCGGACCATTAACTCCCTGGACTTCAGCGACCCCGAGATTCCCATAATCGCCAATTCCACCGGCGAGTCTTTGCGCACCGCCGATGAAATCCGGCAAGAACTGGTGCAGGGGCTTTGCCACTGTGTCCGTTGGAAGCATTCCGTCCGGAACATGGTGGACAGCGGGGTATCCAGATTTGTGGAGTTCGGGCCTTCCCGGGTGTTGTCCAGCCTGATAAGGCGTATCGACCAGGGAGTGGAGGCCGTTACCCTGTCTGACCCGGCTTCCATGAAAAAGCTGAGTGAGGGAGTGGCCTAGCCACCCATTGGGGTGGACTGGCTTATGCCTGCGGCAAGAGTAACTGATCAACGCAGAAGGGCGAGGATGGTGGCCCTGCAGGGCCTTTTCGCCCGGGACGTGCGGGGAGAATCGAAAGACACCTCCCTGGACTGGTTGCTGGAAGACGAACCCATGGTTTCCAAGGCCAGGGACTTCACCGAAACCCTGCTCGGCGGAGTGGGGCAAAACGATGGGGCCCTGGACCAGCTAATTCAACACTACGCCCCGGCGTGGCCGGTAAACCAGCTATCCTTAATAGACCGCAACATTTTGCGCATAGCGTTGTACGAGTTGCTTTACCACGTTGGCACGCCCCAGAAGACGGCGGTTAACGAAGCCGTAGAGTTGGCCAAAGTCTTCGGCAGCGAAAGCTCCGCCAGGTTTGTTAACGGAGTCTTGGGATCGGTAATGGCGGGTCTGAAAGTCGGCGAGCTTGCTCTTGTGCAGCCCCCACCGGAAGGGAGATGACCTCTTGGCAACCGTTTACGATCGCATAAAAACCATAGTTGTCGATAAGCTGGGAGTTGACGACGGCGCCGTGCAGGAATCTTCGTCCTTCGTCGAAGACCTCAACGCCGACTCGCTGGACCTGGTAGAGTTAATTATGGCCTTGGAGGAGGAATTCTCTACCGATGATAATCCGGTTGAGATTTCCGATGACGAGGCGGGTAACCTGCGTACCATCAAAGATGCGGTGGACTACCTGACCAGCCATGGGGTGGCGGACGGATAGCCGCTTCACCGTTGGACTGGCGTTCTGTGTAGACCTCTCGCCGCCTATTAACCGGGCCGTGACCAACCTTTTCGATATTCCCGATGCAGTCCTGGTCAGCGGTTCCAATCCGCCCGGGTGTCTTGGGAAAGCGGGCCGGTAACGGTTGCGGCGGTAGCATGTTACCCTTCCCGAAATTAGGGGGTAAGATGGATAGCCTGGAAGAGGTCGCTCAACTGGTCCGGCAGTGTGTAGACTGCCCTCTCCACTATGGTCGTACCAACGCAGTTCCCGGAGAGGGTCCTGCCGATGCTGAACTGCTGTTCATTGGTGAGGGCCCGGGCCACTACGAAGACCAACAGGGACGCCCCTTCGTTGGCCCGGCGGGCCGCTTTCTGGAAGAATTGCTGGCTACCATTGGCCTGGAACGGAAGGATGTGTTCATCGCCAACATGGTCAAGTGCCGCCCACCCCAGAACCGAGACCCCCAGCCTGCCGAAATCGAAGCGTGCAGCAAGTACCTGGAGCGCCAGATCGAACTGATCAATCCCAAACTCATCGTTACCCTGGGACGCTTCTCCCTGGCCCGGTTCTTCCCCGGAGAGAGCATCACCCGGGCCCGCGGCAGGGTGCGGGAAAGGGATGGTCGGCTAATCTACCCGATAATGCACCCGGCGGCGGCACTGCACCGACAGGAGAACCGTTCCACCATTATGGAAGACTTCAAGGCGATTCCGGGTATACTGGAGCGCGGCAGTCAGGCCGTGGCCGAGGTTGTTGAGCCCGAGGAACAGACCAGGCCCCCAGAACAACTATCTCTCTTTTAGGAACTGGCTATAGATTGAATCCTACACTGCGTGTCATACCCCTGGGCGGCTTGGGGGAAATTGGTAAGAACATGATGGTCCTGGAGTGCGGCGAAGACATCGTCGTCGTCGACTGCGGGATCCAATTTCCCACCGAGGACATGCCTGGGGTAGACCTGATAATTCCCGACATCTCCTATCTCCTGGAACGCGTCCACCGGGTGCGGGCCGTGCTGATTACCCACGGGCACGAAGACCATATCGGCGCCCTACCCTTCGTGCTGGCCCAACTGAACGTCCCGGTTTATGCCCCCAAGTTGGCCCACGGCCTAATTTCGGTGAAACTCCACGAGCACCGGGCCACCAGGAACGCCACCACCGAGGCCATCGAGCCGGAAATCGCCTACCAGTTCGGCGATAACTTCAAGGTCACCTGGTTCCGGGTCTGCCACAGCATTCCGGATGCAATGGGCCTGATTATCGATACGCCCCTGGGCGCGGTGGTGCATACCGGCGACTTCAAGATTGACCATACGCCGGTGGACGGCCACACCATCGACCTGGCAGCCCTCGCCCAGCGGGGTTCCCAGGGTGTGCTGCTGCTGTGCTCCGATTCCACCTACGCGGAGTTGCCCGGCTACACCCCGTCGGAGCAAATCATGAGCGACGCCTTGGACCGGGCCATCGGCGCAGCCCCGGGCCGGGTCATGGTGGCTACCTTTGCTTCGCTGATTTCCCGGGTCCAGCAGGTAATCAACGCGGCGGAACGGCACAAACGCAAGGTGAGCATCGTCGGGCGCAGCATGGTTGACAACGTCCGAATGGCAGCGGACATGGGCTATCTGAACATTCCCCAGGACATGCTGCTTCCCCTCCACCAGACCCGTTCCCTACCCCCGGAGGAGGTGGTCCTGCTCACCACGGGAAGCCAGGGGGAGCCCACCTCGGCCCTGGTGCGCATCGCCAATCAAAACCACCGGGACGTTGGCGTTATGGAGGGAGACACCGTCATAATATCGGCTACGCCCATTCCGGGCAACGAGTTGCACGTCTCCCACACTATCGACAACCTGCTGCGCCAGGGAGCAAAGGTGCTCTACGACCGAATTGCCCTAGTGCACGTTCACGGACACGCCAGCCAGGAAGAACTGAAGATGATGCTCAGCATCACGCGTCCCCGCTACTTCGTTCCCGTTCATGGCGAGCACCGTCACCTGGTGGCCCACGCCGGCATAGCCTGGGACCTGGGAGTGGCCCAGGAGGGCATCTTCGTGCTGGAGGATGGGGACGTTTTGGAGCTTTCCGAGGAGGGAGGCCGGGTGGTGGAACAGGTTTCCGCCGTCCCCATTTACATCGACGGCCTCAGCACCCACGATCCCGGCAGCCAGGTCTTGCGGGACCGCCGGTCCCTGTCTCGCGATGGGGTGGTGGTGGTAATTCTCTCGACGGAGTTGGAGACCGGTCGGCTGATCGGCGCTCCCCAGGTGATTGCCAGCGGCTTCATGGACGCCACCGAGACCGTGCAGGTCTTTCGGGGTCTGGCCGACGAATTGGAGCAGGTCCTGGTTACCAGCGGCCTGTACTTCCTCGACCAGGACGAGATGAAATCCAAAGTTCGGGAAATTGCCCGTCAGTTCCTGTTTAACAATACCCACCGCCGCCCTATGATTATTCCAGTAGTATTGGACATCCAGTAGCGCCCGCCGCGCGTGGGGCCCGCCTATCCTGCGCTACGGGAGGGGCAGGTCGGGACTTCTTGGAAGAGTCATGGAGGCGCCTATGCCGCGTTCATCCCGCCAAATACGGCGTTCTGCGTCGCCCGGGGCTGAGGGTAAGAAGGGAGGCCCATTGGGGGTTAGTCCAGGCACAATTCTAAACGCTGGTCTATTACTGTTGGGCGGTCTGGCCGTCGTATCCGGCGCGGTGGCCGGTTTCTGGTTCCACGATGCAGCGTTGGGTTGGGCCGAGGCTACCCTGTACCTGGGCTGGCCCCCGCTGGCCGTCTTTGCCTTGGCGGTCCTGGCTACCCTTCGTTGGCGTCCCAAGCTGCTGCTGCGCCGTTGGCGGTGGTGGGTAGCAGGGGCGTCGGCCCTGGCGGTCCTGCTGGGGGGAATGTCCTTCTTCTACCTGGGTGACGGCTACCTGTTCGACACCAGCCTATCGGGACGCTGGGGAGTCCAGGTGGTGGGCCCGCTGCTGCCCTTCGGCGCGCTGAAACTGGCGGCCCTGGCCCTGCTTACCCCGCTGCTCCTCTACCCGCGGCCAATCGGCCCCCTGATGCTGACCGGCGCTGCGGCGGTGGGGCGTTGGCTCAGTCGCGGAACTGCATACTTCTTCATGGCCCTGGCCTTTCCGGTCTACTGGATACCTGCTTGCCTGGCGTCGTTGCTGGCCGTACTGCGCCGGTACCGGCAGCGGCATTCCGCCGGGGACGAGGCCGCAGATTCCCCGCCGCAGTACGACGACTCTGGCGATGTGCCTTGGGGCAACTTGGTTGCGGCGGATGCCCCCTCCGAAGACTGGAACACCCCCGCCAATGAAGGCGATGAGGACGACGAATCGCCGATGGCGCCCGTAATTCAGAGGCCCGCCGTCCCCAGTCAAGACTTTGAGGTGGACGAGCGCCGACCCTTGACCCCGGTGAGGAAGTCAGGATGGCAACTGCCCACCATGGACCTGCTGGCCCCACCGGAACCCAAGGAGACCTCCGAAACTCCCCTGCGGGAGATGGCCCAAAGCATAGAAGGGGCCTTGGCGGAGCACGGGGTAGCGGTGGAGGTCAAAGACATCAAGGCGGGGCCCAGAATCGTGCGGTTCGGGCTGGTGCCGGGGTGGGTGCCCAGAAGGGGAAACGAGTCAGATTCGAGCAAGAAGTCCGGCGGCGGGCAGCCGGGCCTGGAACGGAGCCGGGTCAAGGTGCAGAGCATCCTGTCCCGGGAGAAAGACCTGGCCCTGGCCCTTTCGACCCCCTACCTACGAATTGAAGCGCCGGTCCCGGGAGAGGCCCTGGTGGGGCTGGAGGTGCCTACTCCCACACCCACCAAGGTGTCGCTCCGAGGGGTGATGGACAACCCGGTCTTCCAGAAGGTAGCGGCCAAGGAGGGTCTTCCGGTGGCCCTGGGCGAGGACACCGGCGGCAACCCCGTGGTTACCGACCTGGCATCGCTGCCCCACCTGCTAATTGCCGGGGCCACCGGCAGCGGCAAGAGCGTGTGTATCAACTCGCTGGTTGCCTCGCTGCTGTTCAGCAAGCCGCCGGACCAGATGCGCCTGCTGATGGTTGACCCCAAGCGGGTGGAGTTGACTCCCTTTAACGGTATTCCCCACCTGATTGCCCCGGTAATTGTGGACGCGGAACAGGTCAACGACGCCCTGCGGGGACTGATGCGGGAGATGTTCCGCCGCTACCGCCAGATGGAGGAGATTGGCACGCGGAACATCGCGGGTTTCAACGCCAAGGTGGCTGAGAACGAGAAGATGGCCTACCTGGTGCTGATTGTCGACGAGTTGGCCGACCTGATGATGGTGGCCGGATTCGAGGTGGAGCAAAACCTAGTCCGGCTGGCCCAGTTGGGCCGCGCTACCGGGATTCACCTGGTATTGGCCACGCAGCGCCCATCGGTGAATGTAGTCACCGGCCTGCTCAAGGCCAACATTGCGGCGCGGGTGGCCTTTGCCGTGGCCTCTCAAGTGGACTCGCGGGTGATCCTGGATGCCGTGGGCGCGGAAAAGCTGCTGGGCCGGGGAGATATGCTTCTGCTCAACAGCGACTCGCCCAAGCCCCGCCGGGTCCAGGGAAACCTGGTCACCGACGAGGAAATAGACCGGCTGGTTGAGTTCTGGCTGGACCAGAAGGGACCCCCGCTGCCGGTTATCTCCATTGATGATGTGGATGAATTGGGCGAGGAAGAAGACGCTCCCGAAGATGACTTGGTGGACAAGGCCCGGGAGTTAGCCCTGCGCAACCCCCATCTGTCTTCTTCCCTGTTGGAGCGTCGGCTGAAGGTGGGTGGACACCGGGCGGCGCAGATTATCGACGTCCTGGTGGACGAGGGCCTGGTAATCGCTCGATAGCTGGGGACTCACCACAATTGAGCAAGCCCGCCCGCGCCCACCTCTCGTTTGCCGCTCCCGCCAGGCTATGGCCCCGCGCCTGGCGGGCCCAAGAAGGGGGTTCCGCTCATGGCGAGCCTGTCGCGACATGCCCCTACCACCAGCTCAGGGCCACCGGGAACATCCTCTAACGGCCCGACCTGACTCCCGCTCCTTTGTGGTATCATAGCCGCATCGTGGCTCCATCTCCCCAATCCATCCCAGTCCGCTTCGGGGCGTTCCTTGCTTATTGACCTGCACACCCACACCTACCCCAAGTCCGACGACAGCTTCATGGGTGTGGACGACTTGATAGACACCACCAAGCGCTTGGGCCTGGATGGGGTGTGCCTGACCGAGCACGACGTTTTCTGGTCTAAGGACGAAGTACGCGCCCTTGGCAAGAAGCATGATTTCCTGGTGCTGCCGGGCTGCGAAATCAACACCGATGCCGGGCACATTCTCGTCTTCGGCCTGGGGCAGTACGTGTTCGGCTTGCACAAGCCCGATTTCGTGCGCCAGATGGTGGACCGCCAGGGAGGCGTCATTGTAAGCGCCCACCCGTACCGCCGCCGCTTCCTGGAGGAACCGGCCCGCCAGCCCGAAGCCCGGGCCGATATGCTGGCCCGCGCCGTCGCCGACGGCTTCTTTCGCTCCTGCGACGCCCTGGAGGGTATCAACGGTCGTGGCACGGGGCCGGAGAACCTGTTCTCTCAAGACCTGGTCAGCACCCTCTGTTTGAACTCCACCGGCGGGAGCGACGCCCACCGGCTGGAGCAACTGGGCACCGCCGCCACCCGTTTCGAGAAGCGGATTTCCGGCCTGGACGACCTGATAGGAGAGATGCGCGCCGGACGCTTCAGCGCCGTGAACCTGCGCAACGGCAGCTAGGCGGATACGCCCGGTCGCTGGGCGATGTATTCTTGGAGATTCCCACCACCGGGATTGCCGGGAAAGTATAGGAGGGGCGTACATGGCCGAGATCTTGCGGGTGGAAAACCTGCAGGTCCGTTTTGAAACCGGTGCCGGACAGGTGAAGGCGCTCAACAATGTCAGCTTCTCCCAGGACGAGGAGCAGGTCTATTGCCTGGTGGGGGAGAGCGGTTCCGGCAAGAGCACCTTGGCCCTGGCGATTATGGGCCTGCTGCCCGCCAATGCCACCGTGCCCCAAGGCCGGATAATCTTCAACGGCGTGGACCTGCTGCGGGCCAACATGGACCACCTGCGCAACATTCGGGGCAAGGAGGCATCGCTGGTCTTCCAGGACGCCCAGGCTGCCCTCAACCCGGTACAACAGGTGGGAACCCAACTGGAAGAGGTAATCCTGGCCCACGAAAACGTAAACGCCCGCCAGGCCAACCGGATGGCGATGGACGCCCTGCGGGAGTTGGGCCTGCCCGACCCCCGGCGCATCATGGGCCAGTACCCTTTCAGCCTCAGCGGAGGGATGTGCCAACGGGTGATGCTGGCCATTGCCCTGGTGCTCCGGCCCAAGCTGCTCATCGCCGACGAGGCCACCTCCGGCCTGGACGTAACCCTGCAAGCGGAGATTCTGGAACGGCTGAAGCAGCTATGCCGCGAGCTTCACTCGGCAATCCTGCTGATTACCCACGACATGGGAGTGGTGGCCCACATGGCCAACAGGGTGGGGGTGATGTACGCCGGCGCACTGGTGGAAACGGCGGAAGTTATTCCCCTGTTCCAGGAGCCTCGTCACCCCTACACCTGGGCGCTGCTCCAATCGCTGCCCCGGCTGGACGATACCCGGCGGAGGCTGCAACCTCTGCGGGGAGCGCCGCCCGACCTGGTGAATCTGCCCGAGCAGTGCCCCTTCCTGCCCCGGTGCCCCAAGGCTCTGGCCCAGTGTCGCATCGACCGTCGCCCCGAACTGCAGGAAGTGGGCACCGGGCACCGGGTGGCGTGCTATAACCCGGTCCTAGCGGTGGACAACTAGGGGCGTCGGGCTGGCAACCCGCGCCGCCGCTGTTGGTTTTTTCTCGGGTTGGCCTAACCCGCGCCCGCCAGGTCGGCAACCAATAGCTCCAGGGCCACATCTGGTTCCAGCCGGCCCCGTTTTATCGCTAGGTCCGCCTCCAGAAGACATTGGTAACCCCGGGCAATGTCCTGGCGCGAGTGCCGGCGGGCCTGCTCCAAGGTCTTGCGCAGAACAAACTGGGAGTTGACCCCCATGCGCCCGCCCATCTCCCCTTGGGGAACGCCCTGCGCCGTCAGGTCCAGGGCCAGCGCCACCAGCCGCAACTGGCGTTCCACCATGCCGATGATATAGGGAGCTTCCCGACCGTCCTGTCGTAGCTGTTGCAGTAAACGCAGGGCCACCCCGGGCCTCCGGTCGATCATGGCGTCGACGGCGTTGAAGATGTTGGCCTCCCGCACCTGGGCCACCATCTTCCGCACATCTTCCTCGGATATGTTGCCGCCGGCGGCGTAGAGGGACAACTTCTCCAACTCCTGGTGCAGGGTCCAAAGGTCGTTGCCCACCAGGTCGGCCAGGGACCGGATGGCGGCGGGACTGATGCCCGCGCCCCTTTCCTGGGCCTCGGTCTTAATCCAGCGGGCCAGGGCCTCGCCGGTGGGAGCCTGGAGCCGCTCGACCTGGGCTGCCGGACGCAGCGCCCGGAGTAGCGGATTGTTTTCTCCAAGTTCGCCTTCGACGAAGACGAGCAGGGTGGTTTCGGGCATCGCCGGAATTGCCGAGGATAGCCCCTCCCAGGCCCCGGCGCCACCGGCCTGGCGGGAGTTTCCCCTTTGGTTCCGGCCCCACCCCTGCCGGGTCTCCAGGGTTCCCAGCAGCCCCTGGACCATTATCAACCGTTGGGTATCCAGGAAGGGCAGGGCGTTGGCTACTGCCAGCAGGTCGGGCAGCCGCACTTGGTTGCCTTGGAGCAGGTGCCGGTTGGCATCCAGCAGCGAGTCCCCGCCAGTTTCGGCCAGCAGTCGCTTCAATGCCTGGGATACCAAGAAACTATCTCCGTACAGGATGTGGGTCGCCACTTTGGCATCTCCCGGGTCAGTATTGTTGGGCGGAGGAGGGGCCGGATTCTCCACCGGATTCTTCAATAGAAGGCCGGTAAAACAAGCCAGGGACGCGGAAAAAGGGAGGAACTATTCGACGCTCTCAACCAGCTCAGTCAGGATGCCGAACACCGACCGGGGATGAATGAAAGCGATGTTGCCGGACAAGCCCTCCCGGGGTTGGCGGTCCAGCAGCTCCACCCCCTTGGTTTCCAGGATTTGCAACTTACCGGCCAGGTCATCCACGTTCAGGGCCAGGTGGTGCAGCCCTTCGCCCCGGCGCTCGATAAAGCGGCCCACGGTGGTGTTCTCGTTCAGGGGTTCCAGCAACTCCAGGCGGGTCTGGCCCACCTGGATTAGCGTGGCCCGCACTCCTTGGTCCTCCAGTTCCGCCACTTCCGACGGGGGAGCCCCGAAGTTCTCCTGGAAGAACTGCAACACGGCCTGAATGTCCCTTACGGCTACGCCCACATGGTCGATGTAGTTGACGGTGCAAATTTCGCTCAATCCTAGCTGACCTCCTCGCTTATGGGAACCTGTTCCCTTTGGGGGAGTTCCCGGCCCTATACCGGGTACTGGGCCAACACCTGGCGGGCGATGAGCAGCCGCTGTATCTCCGAAGTGCCCTCGTAGATGGTGGTCACCCGGGCATCGCGGAACAGCCGCTCTACCCCCGCTTCCTTGAAGTAGCCGTATCCCCCGTGGACCTGCACCGCCTGGGAGCTGACGTTGACGCACATCTCCGAAGCCAGCAGCTTGGCGATGGAGGCTTCGTTGATGAAGGACTGCCCCTGGTCCTTCAGGGTGGCGGCCTGCATGGTGGTCACCCTGGCGGCGTGGACAGCGGTAGCCATGTCTGCCAGCATGAACTGGATTCCCTGGTGCTGGGCAATTGGCTTGCCGAAGGTTTCCCGCTGCTGGGCGTAACGCACCGCCGCTTCCAGGGCCGCCTGTCCGATGCCCACACACTGGGCGGCGATGATGATGCGGCTGGAGTCCAGGATTTCCATGGCGTAGCGAAAACCGCGGCCTTCCTCGCCCAGCAGATTTTCCGGGGCGACGGGGGTGTCCTGGAAGACCATCTCGCAGGTGCTGGAGCCACGAATGCCCATCTTCCCGTGCTGCGGGTTAATCTGCATCCCTGGGGCGTCGCTGGGCACCACAAAGGCGCTGATGCCCCGGTAGCCCTGGGAACGGTCCTGGGTGGCAAAGACCACAATGGAGTCGGCGACTTCGGCGTTGGTGATGAAGTGCTTGGTGCCGTTGAGGAAGTAATTGCCCTCCCGCTTGGTGGCGGTGGTCTGCAGGGCGGCAGCGTCGGACCCTCCCCCGGGCTCTGTCAAGGCCCAGGCGGCCACGCCCTTGCCCGACGCCAGCGGAGGCACCAGGCGTTGCCGCTGCTCGTCGTTGGCAAATCGGTAGATGGTGGTGGTTCCCAGGGACAGGTGGGCGATTAGGCTGGTGCTGGCGGACACGTCCCCCCGGGCGATTCCCTCGGCGACGATGGCGATTTGACGGTATCCCCCGTCGCTTCCCCCATACTTGGAGTCGATACCCATGCCGGTCAACCCCAGGTTAGCCATACCCTTCCAGTTTTCCCAGGAGAATTGCTCCTTTTCGTCCACCTCCCGGGCGCGGGGGGCCAGCTCTCGGTCGGCGAAGTCCTTCACCAGGTTTTCCAGCATCCGTTCTTCTTCATTCAGGATTTGGGTCATGATGGCCCCTCCTAATGTGCATGTGCTTCCGAAGCCCCTTAAATGTTCTCTTGAATGGGGGCATTCACTCTACGCTGTTGCTACCTACTTGAAAGAGAACCTCATTTTGGTTTCAGTTGTTATGGTGCGCTGGAATATTTCTGAGTAGTTGCCTAATTGTCGTTTCAACTTCAAGTGTCTTGTGTCGAAGGCGATTTACAATTTCAGGCCGTTAGTTGCAGTGATCTGTTCCCCAAGGACATCCCGGAACACCTGGCAAATTTCTCCCAGGGTGCAGTAGCTTTCAACACACTCCCGTCACTGCTCCCCGGTTCCCAGCAACCGCAGCATTTCTTCCTTCACCCTACGGAAGATGCCGTCTTTAATTGCATCAACTTGGTCAGCCGTAAACTCTACCAAACGGTACCGGGAGTCCATGCTCGTTTGAAACAAGCCCTGATATTCTCTCCAAACGTTAGTTTGGTTCCTAACCAGGGCGTTCCTTTCGCGGTGACTCTCCGGGTATAATCCCTGAGTAGACAGAAAGGCATCGCAGTAGTGCAAGGCGGCGTAAAATAAGGCCGTGGCTTCCCACTCGGGAAACCGCTGCGGCATCGTGGCGATGGCCGCCACAAATCGCTCGTTCCTTTCGGCTTGGAACCGATGTTCCTGCAATGTTGGCATTGGTTAACGTTTCCAGACTAGTTCGCCCAGGCTCTCAACCTGCTTGTCCCGAATTTTCGATGATAATTCCTTATAATTCAGCAGGTGAAACAGGAAAGGCTGGTCTTCAATACCCTGCATAACTTCTCCCTGAGCGTCAAATACTGGGTAGCGGAAGCTGTCGTCGTGGGGATTGGCGGAAATTATAGTATACAGTTCGTCATGCTCCGCCAGCCGCACCTCGACCACCTCCGGGATTTCCCGCACCAGGTCAAGGTACATTTGCAGGGCCTTGAAGTGGGTCAACTTGGGATTTTTGTAGTATTCCTTCGCCATAATTCCCTCCACAATCCCTGACTAGGTGTACCCTGCCTAAAACACCACCATTTCCTGCTGTTCCCCCATAACGCCCCGGAACACCTGGCAAATCTCCCCCAGGGTGCAGTAGCTCTCCACGCACTCCAGGGTTGCTGGAATGGTATTTTCGTTGCCCCGTGCCACGTCCTCCAACCGGGAGAGGGCAGCTTTGACCTGGCTGCCGTCGCGCCCGTTGCGCAACCGCTGTAGCCTTTCCATCTGCTGCCGCGCCGCTTCAGCGTCTACCCGCAGCAACTCTTCAATAGGCGGCATATCAGTGACGTAGCGGTTGACGCCGACGACAGTGCGAGCGCCGGCGTCCACCTCCCGCTGGTGCCGGTAGGCCGATTCCCCAATCTCCTGTACCTGGTAGCCCTGCTCAATGGCCGACACTGCTCCCCCCATTTGGTCGATGCGGTCGATGTACTCGAAGGCGGCTTCTTCCAGGCGGTCGGTGAGGTTTTCCACGTAGTAGGAGCCGCCCAGAGGGTCCACCACGTCCACCACGCCGCTTTCGTGGGCAATAATTTGCTGGGTGCGCAGGGAGAGTTGGGCCGATTCTTCGGTGGGCAAGGCCAGGGCCTCGTCCCGGGAGTTGACGTGCAGGGACTGGGTGCCGCCCAGCACGGCCGCCAGCGCCTGGATGGCGCTGCGGACCAGGTTGTTGTCTGGCTGCTGGGCCGTCAGGGTGACCCCGGCGGTCTGGGTATGGAAACGAAGGGTCATCGACCTGGGATTCTTGGCCCCGAACCGCTCCTTCATTATCTTGGCCCACATGCGTCGGGCGGCGCGGAACTTGGCGACTTCCTCCATCAGGTTGTTCTGGGCCACAAAGAAGAAGGACAGTCGCGGCGCGAAATCGTCCACCGCCAGCCCGGCGTCGATGGCCCCCTGAACGTAGGCGATGGCGTTGGAGAAGGTAAAAGCCAACTCCTGCACCGCCGTAGCCCCGGCCTCGCGCATGTGGTAGCCGCTGATGCTGATGGTGTTCCAACGCGGGGCTTTCTCCGAGCAATACTTGAACACGTCCACCACCAACCGCATGGAGGGACGGGGCGGATAGGCATAGGTGCCCCGTGCGATGTACTCCTTGAGAATGTCGTTCTGCAGGGTGCCGCTCACCTGGTCTTCGGCTACTCCTTGGCGCTTGGCGGCGGCGATGTACAGGCACAGCAGCACCGAGGCGGTGGCGTTGATGGTCATGGAGGTGCTGACCCGGTCCAGGGGGATGTCCCGGAACAGGGCTTCCATGTCTTCCAGGCTACAGATGGGCACGCCGACTTTGCCGGTTTCCCCCTGGGCCATGGGGTGGTCCGAGTCATAGCCAATCTGGGTCGGCAGGTCGAAGGCCACCGACAGCCCGGTCTGGCCCTGCTCCAGCAGGTAACGGAAGCGACGGTTGGTTTCGGCGGCGGTGGCGTAGCCGGAATACTGCCGCATGGTCCAGATGCGGCCCCGGTACATGTTGGGTTGCACTCCCCGGGTATAGGGGTATTCCCCGGGGTAGCCGATACGTTCCAGGTAATCCGAGTCGGTCGGCGCTCCCGTACCGGCTCCGCCCCGGGACAGGTCCTCCGGGCCGTAGGCGACGTCAATATCCAGGCCGCTGTCGGTGCGAAATTCCTCTTGACGCTCCGGGTAACGTTGAATGGCGGGCTCCAGGGTATCTTTCCGCCACTGTTCCTTGCTGCTGGCCATATTGCGTCTCCTGGGGCCGACCCTACTTGGATACGGGAAGGCCGCTCACCGCTCCGTTGCCATTGTACCGCCATTGGAAGGGGCACTCAACCTGGCCTGGCTCCCCGGGTGGTGGGCCGCCAGTTAGGGCAAGATAGCCGCTACCCGGAGAATCGAGCCACCTTGGCCCCTGCCGGGGCATCCTTGACACTGGCGAGAGGCCGTCCATATACTAGCGCAGTAACCCTTAGTTGGGCACGGTTGCCAGACCGGATGCCCGGGGGTTGATAGCCAGCCGGATAGGTATGAGCAGGAAGAAAATCGTAGTAGTGGGTGGTGGCACCGGGAACCACACTACCCTTACGGGCCTCAGAAACCTGGACTGTAGCCTAACAGCCGTCGTAGCCATGACCGATAGCGGCGGCAGTTCCGGAAGGCTCCGCGACGAGCTGGGGCAACTCCCCCCCGGAGACATTCGCCAATGTTTGATTGCCCTGGCCGCCGAGGATGCCAACGCCAACCTGATGCGCCAGCTCCTAGACTACCGCTTCAGCTCCGGCAACGGCCTCAGCGGGCACAACTTCGGCAACCTCTTCCTGACCGCTCTCACCGAAGTCACCGGCAGCACTATCACCGCTATTGAAGAAGCTTCGCGGCTGTTGGGCATCGAAGACCGGGTGCTTCCCGTTACTCTGACCCACTCAACCCTGGTGGCCCGGCTGGAGGACGGCACCGAACTGGCCGGGGAATCGGCCATTGACCTGCGCCGGGAAAACCTGAACATCGGCATCGACTATGTGTATCTTTCTCCCAAGGCCTACGTGTACCCTCCTGTGTTGGACGCCATCGAAGAAGCCGACCTCATTGTCCTTGGCCCGGGGGACATTTACACCAGCGTCCTGCCCAACCTGCTGGTAGAGGACGTAGCCCAGGCCATCAACGCTTCGCGGGCCCGGAGAGTTCACGTCTGCAACCTGATGACCAAGCCCGGTGAATCCAGCGGGTACCGTGCCTCCAATTTCGTCAAAGCCATTATCGAATGCCTGGGCACGTCCAATCCGTTGGACTACATGATATTCAACAACGACCCCTTCCCGCACAGGCTGTTGCAGCGGTACGCCGCCGACGGCCAGTACCCGGTGGAGTTGGACTTGGAAGAGTGCCAGAAGGTGGTCCAACGCATCGTCAGCCGTCCCGTGCTGGGAGCCGGAGTGTACCTTCGCCATGACCCCCACCGATTGGCCTCTGCCATCATGGACATTGCCAACGACGCCGACTATGAGCTGGCCAAGCCGGTGGCCGGGCGTTGCCCGGCGGCGGACTAAGAGTGCCGCTTGAAGCGCCTTTCCAGAATGAATGTCCGCCCCTCTAGTTATGGCCCCATCAAGCCAGTTCCCTGCATGAGTGGATAAATAGTGTGCGGCATAATCGGATACGTAGGTAATAACGACGCGTGGCCCATAATTTTTGAGGGGCTGCAGAAGCTGGAATACCGGGGGTACGATAGCGCCGGAATCGCCATCATTGACCAATCTAGGCAACTCCACTTCCGCAAGACCGTTGGCAAAGTCAACGGGCTGCTCCACTCCTCGGAGATAGACGGTCCCCCCAAGGGGTTCGTTGGCCTGGGCCACACCCGTTGGGCCACCCACGGCAGGCCCTCCAACGCCAATGCGCACCCCCATACCGAGTGCGGCCAGCAGATAGCCGTAGTCCATAACGGGATTGTGGAGAACTTTCTGCCGTTGAAACGGGGCCTGATTGGACAGGGCCATCAGTTCTGCTCCGAGACCGACACCGAGGTCATTGCCCACCTGATTGAGCAGGGCATGGAGGAGGGCCTGGATTTCGAGGAAGCCTTCCGGCGCCTGGGGAATCTCCTGGAAGGCTCCCAGGCCATCGCCGCAACTTTGCAGGGAGATGAGGGCAAAATCTGCGCCCTGCGCCTGGGCTACGCCGGGGGCATAGTAGTTGCCCATCGGGACGGGCAGGGCATCGTGGGCAGCGACCTGCCTGCGGTGCTGCCCCTGCTGCGCCAGGACTTCCGCCCCAGCCAGGTGGGGTTCCTGGACGACGGAGAAATGGCGGTGGTCACCCGAGAAGGTGTGGACTACCGCGATCAGGCCGGCAATAGCTTCCAGAAACAGCTCCGCAGCGTGTCTTTGGAAGACGTGCTGATTGACAAGGGCGGCCACCGGCACTTCATGCTCAAGGAGATTATGGAGCAGCCCCAGGCGGTGGCCAGCGCCATGCGGGAGCGGGTGAACTTTGAAGCCGGTAGGGTGGAACTTCCCGAGCTTCCCCTGTCGGAAACCGAAGTCAAGCAACTGCGCCGGGTTGTGCTCATCGGTTGCGGTACCAGCCTCAACGCCGCCCAGGTGGGTAGGCACCTGGTGGAGATGTTCGCCGGTATGCCGGCGGAGGCCGAGAGCGCGTCGGAGTTCCGCTACCGCAACCCCTACGTTGACGAATACACGCTGGTGGTGTCGGTGGGCCAGTCAGGGGAAACCGCGGACACCGTGGCCGCCATGCAGGAGGTCAAGGACCGGGGGGCCAGGCTCATCACCATTTGCAACGCCGAAGACAGCCAGGCGGCGCGATTGGCCGAGGGGGCCCTTTACATGCGGTCTGGCATCGAGATCGGCGTCGCCAGCACCAAGACCTTCACCGCTTCCCTGACCATACTCAACCTGCTGGCAATTTACCTGGGCCAGGTGCGGGGACACCTGACCGGGGAAGCCGCCCGAAGCCTGGTGGATGACTTGGCTCAGTGTCCCAGGCTCATCGGCCAGGCGCTCACCGACGTGGCCCCGTACCAGAGGTTGGCGCGCCGCTTCTACACCTACAATAATTTCCTGTTCCTGGGCCGGGGCATCAACGCGCCCATCGTCCAGGAAGGCGCGCTAAAACTGAAGGAAATCAGCTACATCCACGCCGAGGGCTATCCCGCCGGGGAGATGAAGCACGGGCCCATCGCTCTCATAGACCACAATATGGCTACCCTGGCCCTGGTCCCCCAGGACAACCTCTACGACAAGATGCTGAACAACGTCAAAGAAGTGAAGACCCGCGACGGCGTGGTCCTGGCGGTAGCCACCGAGGGCGACACTCAAATGGCCGACGAGGTGGACGAGGTTATCTACATCCCGCCAGCGCCGGCGCACCTGGTGCCAATTGTGGCGACTATCCCCCTGCAACTCCTGGCCTACTACATCGCGGTACAACGGGGCTGCGACGTGGACCAACCCCGGAACCTGGCCAAGTCCGTTACCGTGGAATAGCCAGCGCCCCGGGGAGCTACCCTCACTTCCGGGGTATAGCGCTATTTCCCCAAGCTGGACTTTGTAAAGAGCCTGGACAAAATACAAGAGTCAAGAGTAGGGTAAGCTAATCCGGTCTACTGCTAGGAAAGGACGGATTATGCCTGCCTTGATCGATGCCATTGTACCCATTCTCATGCTGCTTCAACACAGGACCGGGATGAAAACTCAAGTGCTGCCGATTGCCATCATCTTCTCGCTGCGCCAGCGGACTTTGACGTCCACGCTGCGCATCATGGACCTGAAAGATACCCTCGGCATCCCCGCCTGCAACGGCGCGTCACCATGAAACGGGTGGTTCATCTGTCTCGAAAGCTCGTTAAAGCGTCAGCCTTCGAATACTCCATAGTCGCGGTCATCATCGCCAACAGCGTGTTGCTTGGCCTGGAAACCTCCTCCGTGCTGGAACGGCAATACGGAGCCTGGTTGCACCTGGGAAACCGGATAGCGCTCGCCATATTCATCGTGGAAGCGCTCCTTAGAATCACGGCGTCAGCGCCCCGCGTCGCCAACTACTTCCGGGACGGTTGGAACGTTTTCGACTTCCTGATCATAGTATTCGCACTGGTTCCGGCCACTGGGCAGTTTGCCATGATTGCCAGGCTGGCCCGCCTGCTGCGGGTGCTGCGGCTCATCTCCGCCATTAGAGACTTGCGCTTGATTATCACCGCGTTGGTGCGCTCAATCCCCAGCGTCGGACACGTCATGTTGCTCCTGAGCATCATCGTCTACATCTACGCCATAATTGGGTACCACCTCTTCCACGAACACGACCCGGCCAACTGGCGAAGCCTGGGCATCTCCCTGCTTACCCTTTTCAACATAATTACCCTGGAAGGTTGGACCGAGGTGATGCGCACGGCGATGGAGTTGCACCAACTGGCCTGGATATACTTCGTCAGCTTCGTAATAATTGGCACGTTTGTCGTGATAAACCTGTTCATTGCCATAATCATCAATAATCTGGACGATGCCAAGCTGGAACGGTTAAAGGGCTTGGAGCAGCCGGTATCGAGAGAAGAACTTCTGCATGAGATTCGCTCTACCAGAGATGCGCTCCGCCGCCTCGAAGAACGCCTCAACGTCGACGAGCGGCAATAATCCTCGGTTTAAGCCAAAATCCCCAAACGTACATGCCTCCCGCTGACCCCTTCATCCTGGGCTTGGTGCAGGGCCTTACTGAGTTCTTGCCGGTATCAAGTTCCGGACACCTGGTAATCGCGTCGGAATTGCTGGGCTACCGCTCGCCCGGACTGGTCATGGAGACCACAGTCCACTTGGCGACTACCCTGGTGGTCGTACTCTACTTTCGCCGCCGGTTCGCGTGGTTAGCCCGGGGGCTCTTCAATAATTCCGACACCCGACGGCTGGGGCTTATGTTGGGACTGGCCCTGGTCGCCACCGCTGCGGTGGCCTGGGCCCTGAGCCCGCTAGTTGGCCCCGCCTTTGCCTCCCCCGTCTTCGTCGGCGTCATGCTAATGGTTACTGGCGCAGCGCTGTTTTCCCTGCGGTTTGCTCCAACCGGATACGGCCATACTTCTTTACTGGACATAAGCTGGCGCGTCGCCCTGTTGGTAGGCGTGGTCCAGGGAATTGCGGTACTGCCGGGCCTATCCCGCAGCGGGGTCACCATTGTGGCCGCGTTGTGGGCTGAACAGGACCGGAACTCCGCCGCCGAATTCTCCTTCCTGCTGGCAGCGCCCACATTGCTGGCGGCTTCCCTGTTCTCCCTGGCCCGGTCACCCGAGCTTAAGGCCGCCGACCTCGGGGACTTGTCGGCGGCCTTCGTGGTGGCTTTCTTCTCTGGACTGGCCGCCATTCACTGGCTGATGCGCTGGTTGCAGGGTGGCCGCCTCTGGTGGTTTGCCCCCTATTGCCTGCTGGCTGGCGGGGTTACGGTGGTATTTTGGGCCCTGGCCCCATTGTGGCCCTGACCGTTGAAGTCCTGCATCCCCCTGAGCGGGTTTGGTGGCTTCGGTTGGCGAACCTACCGATTCCGCCATCTCAATCTGAACATAATCTGTTTCAGAATCTATTGCAGCCAGTGGGGAAAACTGAAATCATAATCGCGGCAACCCCAATTGGTGGGGCCGCTTCCAGTTTGTGGGGCGCGTTCCGGAGAAGGAATAGGCGAGAATGCTGTCAAGAATCGTTTACCCGGTAGCTCCCTTCGACCGCTACCGCTCCCTGCTTACTCCAGAACTGGTAGACCAGTTGACCGCCCTGGCCGGGGAAGTGCGACACCTGAGATTTGTACACCTCAACAGCACCGCCACCGGGGGAGGCGTAGCCGAAATACTCCAGTCCCTGGTGCCGCTGATGAACTCCCTGGGGGTGGCCACGGAACGGGTGGCAATCAACCCTCCCCCCGAGTTTTTCCTGGTAACCAAGCGCATCCACAACCTGTTGCAGGGGGCCGAGGGCCGTCTGTCCAAGGAAGAGCTGGATACCTACTTCCAGGGCATCCAAAGCGTGGCCGACGACATCAAGGGTCGTTCCCTGAGCGCCGACGTTTGGTTCCTCCACGACCCCCAGCTACTTCCCCTGGCCAGCTTCCTGCCCCGGGACGAAGGCCAGACCCGTTTGTGGGTCTGTCACATTGACCTCACCGAGCCGAACCCCAGCGTGGCCGAGGCCCTGTTTCCCCTGGCCCACCACTACGACGGCCTGGTATTTTCCCTGGACGATTATGTGCCCGCTGGGCTGGATGGCAACGTGCCCGTGTCCATCGTTCCCCCGGCCATTGACCCGCTGACCGAAAAGAATGTGCCGCTGGAACAATCGGAGGCCCTGGAAATAGTTGCCTCCATGGGGATAGACCCGCAACGGCCCCTAATCTGCCAGGTGTCCCGCTTCGACTTTTGGAAAGACCCCTGGGGCGTTATCGACGCCTACCGCATCGCCCGCCAGGATATACCGGGACTGCAACTGGCGCTGTTGGGACTGAGCCAGGCCACCGATGACCCGGAGGGCCTGGAAGTGTTGAACAGCGTGGGCGACCATGCCGCCCAGGACCCGGACATTCACCTTTACTTTGACCCCGAGGGACTGCGCTATTCCGTCGACCGGATTGTCAACGCCTTCCAGGTAGCATCCAAGGTGGTGATGCAGAAGTCCACCCGGGAGGGATTCGGGCTCACTGTAGCCGAAGCCATGTGGAAGGGCCAGCCCACGATAGGGGGCAATGTCGGCGGCATTCGCATCCAGATTGAGGACGGCGTAAGCGGCTTCCTGGTCAACTCCCCGGAGGAATGCGCCCAGCGCATCGTCCAACTGTTCCAGTCGCCAGCCCTGGTAGAGCAGGTGGGGCAGGCCGCCCGGGAAAGCGTCCGACACCGTTTCCTGCTGCCCCGACTGGCCCTACAGTACCTGCAGGCCGCCAGGCCCCACATAGCCGAGGCGCGGCTGGCTGGCGGGGTCGCCAGCAATGGTCTCGGCCAGAGCTTCGCCGACCTGGAAGCCCTTTCCCCGAGCGAGGTATAAAACGTTATGGGAGTCTGCGGGAACCCTCGGATAGTGCGGCCCAGTTAGTCGCAACGATTCTTCCCCGTCAGGTGTCCCGGACTTATTTGGGCTCCGCCCCGCCCTTTCGCCATCTTGTCACGAATGCTTCGATAAGTTAGTCTACCAATTGGAAGCCCCAACGCCCTATTGTTAGCCTGGGAGCTGAGCGTGGCTAAGACTACCGTACTAGTGATGATTGACGGGTTTGACCCCCGTTACCTGGAACAGTGCCCAATTCCCAATATGCGGGAGTTGGCCCGGCACGGTTTCATGGTGGAAGGCAACGCCATGATGCCCACCGTTACCAATGTGAATAATGCCTCCCTGGTCACCTCCAGCTACCCCGAGACCCACGGTATTACCTCCAATTACTGGCTGGACCGGGATACCGGCTCGGAGACCTACATGGAGTCTGGAGAGTACATTCAAACGGAGAGCATGTTCCAACGGGCCGACCAACTGGGAGCCCGTTCCCTGCTGGTCACCTCCAAGGACAAGCTGCGCCGTCTGTTGGGAGCGGGGACTACTCTCAGCCTTTCGTCGGAAGAGCCGTTGGACTGGGTAGCCCAGGCCGTTGGGCCGCCGCCGCCCATCTACTCCCTGGAGGTCAACGGCTGGATTGTGGATGCAGCCCGCCACATCCTGTCCCAGGACTCCTACGACCTGGTGTACCTGGCCACCACCGATTACGCCATGCACACCTACGCGCCGGAGCAGCCCGAATCCTCCGCGCACCTGGCCCTGCTGGACGAGGCCATCGGCAAGCTGGTGCATAGCCTCCCCGAGGTGGAGATACTCATCACCGCCGACCACGGCATGTCTCCCAAGAGCCGGATGATTCACTTGCCCGACGTGTTGGCCCCGCACGGAATCCGCTCCCAGGCCGTGCCCATCATCAAAGACCTCTACACCGTTCACCACTCCAACCTGGGCGGCTGCATCTACGTCTACCTGGACAACCCGGAGCATGACATGGAGCTGGCCCTGACGGCCTTGCGGGAGACCGACGGCGTTGATGAAGCCCTGCCCCAATACGAGGCGGCCCAACGCTTCCGGCTGATGCCCAACCGGATTGGCGACATCATGGCGCTGGGCGGCCCCGAGGTTGTCTTCGGCGACCCGGCAGAGGTGACCTTGCCCCCCAGCCTGCGCTCCCACGGCTCACTGCACGAGGACCGGGTCCCCATCTTTGGCTGCGGCGGTTCCTTCGAGGGGTTCGAGTTTCGGGAGAACAAGGACCTGGGCCGTTACGTATTTGAAAGGGTGCTAACCTGAGATGGGACCATTCCAGGTATTAGCCCCGGCAACGACCGCTAATCTGGGCCCAGGTTTCGATTGCCTCGGCATGTCCCTGGACTTGTGGAACCGGCTGGAGGTGTATCCCGGCTCCCCCGACTCGCCGCCGCCCTTGGTGGAGATAGTCGGTGAGGGAGTCGACGAGCTGGCTACCGACGGGACCAACCTGGTTTACCAGTCCATGGAGTTTCTCTTCCGGGAAGCGGACTGTGAGATGCCTTCCGTGCGCCTCCGGTGTCACAACGAGATACCCCTGGCCCGGGGCCTGGGCAGCAGCGCCGCTGCCATAGCCGGTGGATTGGTGGCCGCCAACCATCTGTGTGACCGCGCCTACTCTCCCAACGAGTTGCTGGAAATGGCCGCCACCATCGAGGGTCACCCGGACAATGTGGCCGCCGCGGTGCTGGGAGGGTTGCAGTTGGTAGTCTCCGACCAACAGCAGCTTTATACCGCCCCCATCACGGTGCCCCTGGACATTCATACGGTGCTGTTCGTGCCCGATTCCCGAATCGTCACCGCCGACGCCCGCCGGGTGATGCCCAGCGAAATTAGCGTGGCCGATGCCGTATTCAATATGTCCCGTATAGCTCTTTTCGTGGCCGGCATGGCGACCAACCGACCCGAATACCTGAAGATGGGCACCCAGGACCGTCTGCATCAACCCTACCGGCAGACCCTATTTCCGGCCATGAAGGTAATCCTGGCGGCGGCCCTGGACGCCGGGGCGCTGGGGGTGTTTCTGTCCGGCAGCGGGTCAACCATACTGGCCCTGACCCAGGGGCGGGAAATGACGGTGGCCTACGAGATGGCCGAGGCCGCCCGCCAGGCCAGCGTCGAGGGGCGGGTGAAAATCACTCAACCCACGGCCATAGGCGCTCACCTGGTGGAAGACGCCGGCTAGACCGGCCCTAAAGACACCTCAACGCCCGGAATGCACACCAATCATGAGGAGACAGCTACCTGATGCCCCTGGTTGTCCATAAGTACGGTGGAAGCTCCGTCGCCGACGCCCAGAAAATTGAAAACGTGGCCCGGCGCATCGCCAGGGTCAAGGACTCGGGAACGGACATCGTGGCGGTGGCCTCGGCCATGGGGGATACCACCGACGAGTTGATACAATTGGCCCATACCCTGGCGACTGAACCGGACCCCCGGGAAATGGACCTGCTGTTGTCCACCGGGGAGTTGGTGTCCTGCACCCTGCTGACCATCGCCCTGCGAGAACTGGGCTACGACGCTATCAGTCTCAGCGGGTTTCAGGCGGGCATCCACACTGACACCATGTACGGACGGGCCCGGATTCACCGCATCGAGCCGGGGCGAGTCCAGCAGGAATTGGCCCAGGGACGCATCGTCATCGTGGCCGGTTTTCAGGGCATCACCGAAGAGTTGGACGTTACCACCCTGGGACGGGGTGGGTCCGATACCACCGCCGTGGCCCTGGCGGCGGCACTGGGCGCAGATCGCTGCGACATCTATACCGACGTGGAAGGCATCTACACCGCCGACCCCAGGGTGGCCCCGGACGCCCGCAAGCTGGCCCACATCGGTTACGAGGAGATGTTGGAGCTCGCCAACTACGGGGCCAAGATGCATCCCCGTTCCATTGAGCTAGGAGCCGTATACCGGGTGCCTATTTATGTGGCTTCCAGTTTCAGCGATGCTCCCGGCACCCTAATCCACCAGGGACCGGACGAAAACCAGATGGAAGACAGGATTAAAGTCACCGGCATAGCCTACCAGACCAACGTGGCGAAAATTACGGTGCGGTCGGTGCCAGACCGCCCGGGTATTGCCGCCGCCCTCTTTGAACCCCTGGCCCGGATGGGAATAAGCGTTGATACCATCGTCCAGAACACCAGCATGGTAGGGTGGGCCGGAAGCACAGTAGAACGGGCCACCGACATCAGCTTCACCGTAACCCGCACCGACCTTCCCCGCGCCCTGCGGGAGGTGGAGGGGGTCCTGGACGACATCGGCGCTGCCGAAGCCGTGAGCGACGGTACGCTGGCCTCGGTGAGCATAGTGGGCTCAGGAATGCAGAACGCTCCGGGTTATGCCTCCCGTATGTTTCGCATCCTGGCCGAGGGCAACATTAATATCGACATGATTACCACCTCGGAAATCCGCATCTCTTGCATCATCAACGAGGCCCAGGTGGGAGACGCGGTGCGTCTGCTGCACCGGGGCTTCCAGTTGGACCAGGGCGAATAATAGCCAGGGGTCGGTTGCGGAGGTCCATTGTCTCACCCCTTTCTTTCCATCGTGATACCGGCGTTCAACGAAGAGGCCCGGCTACCCAGCACCCTGGAGCAGGTGGTTGCCTTCCTCAAGACCCGGCCCTTCGATTGGGAAGTAGTGGTGGCCGACGATGGCAGCGCCGACGGCACCGCCGCCCTGGTGGAGACCTGCTCCCGGGAGCATCCGGAGGTGCGGTTGTTGCCGCTGGCCCATCGGGGTAAGGGCTGGGCCGTAAAGAACGGCATGTTGGCGGCCCGGGGAGAGTACCGCTTTCTCTGCGATGCTGACCTGTCCATGCCCATCGAGCAGGTGGAGCGTTTCCTGCCCCCCCAGCTAAATGGGGTGGACGTGGCTGTCGGCTCACGGCAAATGCCCCATTCCCGGCGTATCGGAGACCCGGCGAGACGCCGCTTCGGAGGGCGTTTCTACAACGGTCTGGTGCGCGCCCTGGCCGTTCCGGGTATTGCCGACACCCAGTGCGGGTTCAAGTGTTTTCGTGGGCAGGTGGCGCCAAGGCTTTTTCAGCCCCTGCGAATAGATGGGTTCGCCTTCGACGTGGAGGTGCTGTTCCTGGCGGTGAAGGCCGGGTTCTCGGTACAGGAAGTTGCCATCGACTGGTATTACCGGGAACAGAGTAAGGTGAGGCTCCTACAGGACCCAATCGCCATGATTTGGGACCTGCTGAACATCCGTTGGCGGCACCTGAGAGGGCAGTACAATCCCCGAGGTGGGACCGGTACTGGCGACCTCTGAACCCCTGCCCTCCGCTGCCCCGACAATGCGGATATTCACCGGGCGGATTGGGCCAGGGAGTGAAGGTCTCTGGGGTGGCCCCTGCCGGCCCTTCGGCTGGAGACAGACATTTGGAGAAACGGTTGAATTGCCCGGTAAATGGACTTGACCTAACGTATGATTTTATTGAAACTAATATATAAGCAGTATTTTTCGGCGGACCAAGAGTAGGTGGTTCCCCAAGGGTAAACATCTACATCCTGGAGACGGGTGGGCATGGAAGCAACGCGCACTACTAAATCAATAAAAGAGTTGAGTCAAGCAGCTATTTCCTTGGCATTGCAGGGGGAGTGGGAACGGGCTGCTGAAATGAACCAGGTTATTATCGACGTCACTCCCAACGATGTTGAAGCCATGAACCGGCTGGGTAAGGCCCTGATGGAGCTGGGAGAGTACGGGCGGGCCAGGGGAGTGCTGGACCGGGTGGTTACCGCCGCTCCCTACAACACCATAGCCAAAAAGAACCTGGCCCGATTGTCCCAGCTAGAGAGCGCCCCGGCGCCCGTAAAGGGGGCCAGGAAATCCGGGGGCGTCCCCCAGTTGTTCATCGCCGATAGCGGCAAATCCGGCACCACCGTGCTGCATAAGCCGGCCAGCGGCAGGGTTATAGCCAGCGTAGCTCCGGGGGAGCCGGTCAGCATGGCCCTGGAAGGCAACGCCATCAACGTCTATGCGCGTGACGACGATTACCTGGGTCGTATCGAGCCCAAATTGGGCCGAAGGCTAAGCCGTTTGATCGAGGGGGGCAACCGGTACGAGGCAGCCGTCATCGGCGTCAATGAGCGGGGCGTATCCGTCATAATACGGGAGATATACCGGCACCCCAGCCTGCATGACGTGTGCCCCTTCCCCACCCAGAGCAAGGAAGTATACCTGAGCGATAACCTTCTACCCTACATGGAGGACCGCGACCTGGAGGACGAAGAGGACCTGTCGCCGGTCTCCGTAGTGGATGAAGACGGTAACTCGGAGTGGGACGAATAACCGGGGTCCTCAATCAGCCGTACCCGCAATAGTTTAGGACCTGCGGCAGCCCTCAAAGGGGCCGATGCAGGTCCTACTTTTTGCCAGGGTTCCGGTGGCGGGATTGCGCCTTCCCTTCTTGGCAGGTTTTCCCCGCCATCGGGTGGCGCAACCGCTCTAGTTGACTGCCGGCCACCGGAGGCGCCACTTCCGGACCACTTAACGAAGGGTTCGGGGCCTCCGGTCGCAGCGCGTCAGTACAGGTGGCAGGAAATGAGGTGTCCCGGTGATACTTCCTTCTCTTCGGGAATGACCTCGGAGCACTTGTCCATAGCGAAGGGGCATCGGGGATGGAACCGGCACCCGCTGGGCGGGTTAATGGGTGACGGCACCTCCCCGGTGAGCACGATGTCCTCCCGGATTAGGTCTGGGTGGGAGGGCAGCGCCGCCGAAAACAGGGCCTTGGTATAGGGATGCAGCGGGTTCTGGTAAAGCTCTTCCGTTTCGGCGTACTCCGCTATCTGGCCCAGGTACATCACCGCCGTCTGATGGGCCATGTAGCGCACCGTCGCCAGATTATGAGCAATCAACAGGTAGCTAACGTTGTACTGATCCTGCAGGTCCTTCAGCAGGTTCATCACCTGGGCACGGATGGACACGTCCAAGGCCGATACGGGCTCATCCAGCACGATTAGCTTGGGGTAGGACACCAGGGCGCTGGCCACGGCGATGCGTTGCCGCTGTCCCCCGCTGAACTCGTGGGGATAGTTGCTGCTCTGCTCGGGGTGCAGCCCCACCTGTTGCAGCACCTCGGCTACCCGGTCTTCCTTCTCCTGCCGGGACACCTGCCGGTTCACCACCAGGGGCTCGGCGACAATGTCCCGCACTCTCATGCGGGGGCTCAGAGAGGACCAGGGGTCTTGGAAAACAGCCTGCACCATGGTGCGGTAGTCCTGCAGTTCCGGCCCTTTGAATCCCTGAATATCCTGGCCCTCCAACAGGATCTGGCCCTCGGTGGGACGCTCCAGGCGCAGGATTAGCTTGCTGGTAGTAGTCTTGCCGCAGCCGGACTCGCCCACCAGACCCAGGGTCTCGCCCTGGCGGATGTTGAAAGTGATGCCATCGACCGCTTGCACGTATCCCACGGTCTTCATCATGATCAGCCCCTGGGTTACCGGGAAATACTTTTTAAGGCCGTTAACCTGAAGTAGGGATTCGCCATTTGCAGTCACCATGAGGGGTCCAACCTCCAGCAATCGGCGGTGTGGTCGGGGCCTTGGGAAAGGGAAGGAGGGTAATCGGAGAGGCAGCGGTCGGCGGTATAGGGGCAGCGGTCGGCGAAGCGGCAGCCCTCGGGGAGGTCGGAGAGGAGGGGAGGCTGACCGTCGATGGAGTAGAGGCGTTCGACCCGCTCCTCGAGCTTAGGCACGGAATTGATGAGGGCCTGGGTATAGGGATGGGAGGGACTGTTGAAGAGGTCGCGAACGGGACCCTGCTCGACGATGCGACCGGCATACATGACGGCGACGCGGTCGCACATACGGGCGACGACGCCGAAGTCGTGGGTAATGAAGATAATGGCGAGGCCGGTGGAAGTCTGGATGTCCTTGAGGAGGCGGAGGTATTGGAGTTGGATAGTGACATCGAGGGCGGTGGTGGGCTCATCGGCGATGATGACGCCGGGCTCGCAGGACATGGCGATGGCGCCGACGACGCGCTGTTTCATACCGCCGCTCATCTGGTGGGGGAAGTCTTCGAGGCGGCGTTGGGGAGCGGCGACGTTGACATTGCGGAGGGCGTCGACGGCGCGGGAGAGCATATTTTTAGAGGAATCGCGGCGAGCGACGGCGAGGGCCTCGATGAGTTGGTTGCCGATGGTGAAGACGGGGTTGAGGGAAGTCTGGGGGTCCTGAAGGATCATGGAGATTTGGCGACCGCGGACGAGGCGCATCTCATCATCGGAGAGGGAGAGGAGGTCCTGGCCGTTGAGCCAAATCTGGCCGCTGACGATACGAGCGGCGGGTCTGGGGATAAGGCGAAGGAGGGAGAGGGCGGTCATGGTCTTGCCGCATCCGGACTCGCCGACGATGCCGAGGGTTTCGCCCTGACGGACGACGAAGGATACGCCGTCGACGGCCTTGACGGTAGAATTGCGGTTGAAGAAATAGGTGCGGAGGTCGTTGACCTCCAGGATGGCGTCAGACTGCTGAGCGGTAGACATTATTAAACGTTCCTCAATTTAGGATCTAGGCGGTCCCGCAGCCAATCGCCCATCAGGTTCATGGAAAGAACCGTGAGCAGGATGGCCAATCCGGGGAAGAAGGATACCCACCAGGCGGTGACGATCAGCGCCCGGCCGTCGGCCACCATCAGGCCCCAGGCCGGCGTGGGCAAGGGGATGCCGGCCCCCAGGAAGCTGAGTGTTGACTCCAAGAGGATGACCTGTCCGATCTCCAAGGTAGCCAATACTACGATGGTGTTAGTAACGTTGGGGAAAATATGGCGCATAAGGATACGACGGGTGGAGGCTCCCGCCACCCGGGAGCGGGAAATGAAATCTTGGGATCGGAGGCCAAGGGTCTCTCCCCGCACCAGCCGGGCATAGCGAGTCCATAAGAGCAGGGCGATGACTATGATCACTGTACCGAAGCTTGGTCCCAGGGCGGCTACCAATACCAGGGCCAGCAGGATGGAGGGGAGGGAGAGTTTAATGTCCACCAGCCGCATAATCAGGTGATCCCAGGTGCCCCCCCAGTACCCGGCGATGAGTCCCAGGGTTGTGCCCACCAAGGCGCCGGTAGCAATGGATACCAGGCACACAATCAGGGAGATGCGGGCGCCGTGCATCATACGGCTCAGTATGTCTCGGCCCAATCTGTCCGTGCCCAGGGGGTGATCCCACGAGCCAGCTCGCTGGACCACTCCCCCAATCTCCTTCTCCCCTACCCAGACAGGCGGTTGCAACCTTTCCGTTATATTGCCCAACAGCGGATCATGGGGGGTCAATTGCGGGGCGAAGATCGCCGGCAGGATCAGCACGATTACCAGGACCACCAGGGGCAGGATCGGGTACTGTCGCACCCAGGTCACGCCTTGCCAGAGCCGTGCGCCTACCTGTACCACAGGTGCCCGGCCGGGTATCGCTATATTTGCCATCCTATACCATCTCCCTTAGCTACTCTAGCAGAATCCATTTGGTTTTGGTAACCCGTCATTCTGAGGAGCACAGCGACAAAGAATCTCGGCGCAAGGCTGAATTCTTCGCGGGTGTGACTAAAAGTGGGTGGAGTGTTATTTTCATTGCGAGCCGTCCCAATAGAATGGGGACAACGACGTCTATGAACTTCAACCCGATTAGTTAGCCACTAGCAGGGGGCTTACGTATACCGGATGCGGGGGTCCAGGTAGGCATAGAGTACGTCTACTAGCAGGTTACACACGATGAAAATGGCGGCGAAGAAGAGCACCACGCTCTGAACTACCTGGAAGTCCCGGGCCCGCAGGGCGTTAATTGCTAGCAGCCCCACTCCAGGCCAGGAGAAAACGGTCTCGATGACCACCGACCCGGTAATGGATCCCCCCAGGATGAGGCCGAAGTAGGTAAGGGGGGCGATGGCGGCGTTGCGCAGGCAGTGTTTCCAGATGACCTGTCGTTCCGACAGGCCCTTGATCCGGGCCAGCTTGACGTACTCGCTGTCCAGCACTTCCAGCATGGAAGAGCGGGTCAGGCGCATTACCGCCGCTACCGGGAGATACCCCAGGGCGAAGCCGGGTAGGATCATATGCTGAAAGCCGCCCCGGCCCGAGGTTGGTAGCCAGCCCAGCATCACCGCGAAGACCCACATGAGCATGAGGCCCAGCCAGAAGGAAGGCAACGACTGGCCCAGCAAGGCGACTATCTTGCCGGCCACATCCACGCCGGTGTCCTTCTTCACCGCTACCAGCACCCCGAGGGGCAAGGCTATGATGGCGGCTATTGCCAGGGAAAATGCCGACAGTTGGAGGGTGGCGGGCAGGCGGCTGATGATCAGGTCCGCCGAGTTCTGGCCGGGCCACTTAATGGAGTAGCCCAAGTTGCCTTGGAAGATGTTGCCCAAGTACGTGATGTACTGCAGGTGTAAGGGCTTGTCCAGCCCCCATACCTCCTCCGCCATCGCGATCTCCTCCGCAGTCGCCTCCTCGGGCAGCAGGACGTCCACTGGATTGCCGGTGATACGAGTCAGGCTGAAGATGATAACGCTGATGGTTAGCATCGCCAACACCGCGTGGGCTAGGCGGATAATGATATAGCGTTGCATTCCCACCTCCTGTGGATTAAGGGCAATATTTCCACCGAGACTCCATCCCGTTGATGGAAAGGGTTGGGGTACGGATGGAACCCCTTGGGTGTGGGGACTCGCCACACGGCCAATTTGATATTTCGTTTATTAGACCTTGCCCCTCGACGGAGGAAGGAGCAGGATGGGAGCGATACCCATCAACTCACTCCCACCTCCGCAGGGGAAAGGGGGCCACCCACCGAGAGGGGGTCGTGCGGAATGAAGGTTTAGGGGCGCAACATCCCTCCCCTACTGCGGCACTGTATCGATGTACTCCAGGTGAGTAAAGTAGCCGCTCATAGTCGATGGGAAATCATAGTTGGCTACGTACTTGGGGTTCACCGTCATTTCGACATAGAGGCCAAACATCTGGAGTCTAGCGTTGTCGTAGTACTGGATGTCCCCCATTTTCTGTAAAAGCTCGCCCCTCCTAAGGTTATCTACCGTCACTTCTAACTCTTCAATAATCTTGTCCACCTCGGGGTTGGTGTAGATGTGGTAGGACGAATGTTTAGTAGAGTATGAGGTTGCGGAGAGAATCGTGCGGTGGGAGCTGCGGCTGGGCCGTAAAACACCACTTGCCTTATGCGCTCTTGCCATGGCCCTGGAGACCGGGTAATCCAACTCCTCCAATTTTGGCTTCAGCCCGATCTTCTGAAAGTCCACGGCAATGGCCTGCCCGATGTCCACAATTTCCGGCAGACCGGACAAGGGGGTGAGGTGTATGGTGAACTCGAAGCCGTTGGGGTAGCCCGCCTCTGCCAGAAGCTCCTTGGCCCGCTCCGGGTCATAGCCGTAGTACTCTTCCCAGTCTTCGACCCACTTGGAGTTCCAGACATTGGGCCACATCTCCACGTCCAACACCGGGTGGAAGCCATATATGGCCGGCCTCTCCACCTCACTATCACCCAGTAAGGCACTAGCTATGCCCTCGGCGTCGACGGCCTTCTGCATCGCCCGACGCACCCTTACGTCGAGCCAGGGCAAGTCGGGGTCCAGGAACTCGGGCACGGTAAAGTACAGCCCGTGATATCCCCAACTGACGTGCATACCAGGGAATTTGCTGCGGATGACCCGCATACCCTGATCCCGGGCTTGTGGCTGGAGGGCGCGCTCTATGTCGGCCATGTGGACCTCGCCGGTCAGCAGTGTGGCCAGGCGTGTAGCGCTCTCTGCAACCCAGCGGAACTCCAACTCGTTGTATTCCGGGGTCACTCGCCAGTGGTCCTCTACCACCTCATAAAGGACATGCTGGGCCTCCTTCCGCTCGACGAACTTCAAGGGTCCAGTGCCTACTATCGCCTGCCCGACCTCTTCTTTGCCCAGGCCATCGTAGCGGGCCTTGCTAACTATCGGGTAGCCCCGGTTGACGGAGTGGTAGTAGTAAAGCTCTGGCTGCACCGTGTTGGAATGGATAACCACCGTGTAGTCGTCGACAATCTCCAACGCCGCTTCTGCTTTCTGCGCTACTATTTCGAATGCGTTCTCCTGGGTGCGATCTTCCTTTAACACCCCGGTGATTTCGTTCCACTTACCACCGTTACTGGCGGCGGCGTCAGGGTTGGTATGCATAAAGGCCGTGTGGCGCACGTCCCGGGCGGTGAACTCGCCCCATCCTTCCGGTTTGGCCGCTTCACCATGCCACGGGACACCCTTACGAAGTTTGAATGTCCAGTCTTGGCCGTTGGGGGCCATCTCCCATGAGGTTGCCAACTGGGGCTCGTAGGCGCCGGTAACCCGGTCAATGCCGATGAGCATCTCCTGAATGGGCCGCTTATCCAGTAGGCCGGTGGTGCTCACCCGGTAGGTGAAGTTGGTGTCCCAACCCATGGGGGAAATGGCCACCACCATCCTCTGCAACTTTGTCTTTTCCGGTTGGGCCTCCAACATGGTCTGGGGAACTGCGGTAGGCGCGGCCATGCTCTGGCCTTGCTCCATTGGTTTGGCAGTTTCCGTTCTCTCTGTGCTCGTCGGCTGCGCGGCGGAGCCACAGCCGATAACGAACAGCAAAGACAACATCACCAAAGGAATCCAGAACGAAGTGGGCTTCTTAAACCAGTGACGTACCATGGTGGACCTCCCTAAATTAGTCTGCCGATGATGTGTCCAAGGAGCTATTCACATACAGAACGAGCTAATAGTGAGGGAGAGTTCCGTAAGCGCAATCTGGTGCGACTCTAAACGCTATTATTTTCTCTAGTTCCTAACTACCTCCTTTTCCAGTGTTGCCTTCTGGGTTACACGTTCCTCAGTTTGGGGTCCAGGCGGTCTCGAATCCAGTCCCCCAGCAGGTTCATGGACAGAACCGTGAGCATGATGGCCAAGCCGGGGAAGAAAGCTACCCACCAAGCGTTGATAATCAGGGCCCGACCATCGGCGACCATCAGACCCCAGGCTGGCTTGTCCGGGGGCAGTCCCGCCCCCAGGAAGCTCAGGGTGGCCTCCAGCAGGATAACCTGGCCAATCTCCAGGGTGGCCAGGACGATAATGGTGTTCACCACGTTGGGGAAAATATGGCGAGAAATTATCCGTGCGGTTGACGCACCTGATACCCGGGCCCGGGCGATGAAGTCTTGCGAGCGCAAGCCCAGGGCTTCACCCCGCACCAGCCTGGCGTAACGAGTCCACAACAGCAATGCGATGACGATGATAATAGTGGCAAAGCTGGGCCCCATTATTGCCACCAAGACTAGAGCCAGCAGAATTGACGGCAGAGACAGCTTGATGTCCACCAGTCGCATGATGAGGTTGTCCCATCGGCCCCCGAAGTAGCCGGCTATCAGGCCCAGGGTGGTGCCGATGATGGCGCCGGAGACTATGGACACCAGAGCGACGATGAGGGACACTCTGGCCCCGTGGATGATGCGGCTGAACATGTCCCGCCCAATCTTATCGGTGCCCAGTATGTGGTTCCAGGAGCCGCCTTTCTGGACCACCACCCCATTGACCACCTTCTCGCTGGCCCAGACCGGTGGTTGCAACCGGTCCAGCACGTTACCCTCCCGGGGATTGTGGGGGGCGATCTGGTTGGCGAAAATGGCCGGCACTATCAGGACAAAAAACATCACTATCAGGGGGAGCACAGGGTACTGGCGCATCCAAGTCAAGCCCTGCCGCGCCCGGGTTCCCACCGCGACCGCCGGGGCTCTCCCGGGTATTGCTACGTTAGCCATAGGTAATATCCTCCCTGATTCGTCTTGAACTTCACCTAGTTGTAACGGATCCGGGGGTCGATGTAAGCGTAGAGAACGTCTACCAGCAGGTTGCAGACGATGTATATTCCGGCGAAGAACAGCACCACGCTTTGCACTATCTGGAAGTCTCGACTGCGGAGGGCGTCAATCGCCAAAAGACCTACGCCGGGCCAGGCGAAAACCGTCTCAATTACCACCGAACCGGTCATAAACCCGCCCAGGATGAGGCCGAAGTAGGTCAGGGGAGCGATGGCCGCATTGCGGAGGGAATGCTTCCAGATGACCTTGCGCTCTGGAATCCCCTTGATACGGGCCAGCTTGACGTATTCGGTATCCAGCACTTCCAGCATGGAAGAGCGGGTCAGGCGCATTATTGCCGCCACCTGGAAGTACCCCAGGGACACCGCCGGAAGAATGAAGGAGGTTATCCCACTTCTGCCAGAGGTGGGGACCCACCCCAACATCACGGCGAAAATCCACATCAACACGATACCCAGCCAGAAGGAGGGTAAGGATTGACCCAGTAAGGCGATTACCTTGCCCGCGTAGTCGATGCCGGTGTCCTTCTTGACCGCTACCATTACCCCGATGGGCAAGGCAATAACTCCGGCCACCACCAGGGCGAAGGAAGCCAGTTGGAGGGTGGCGGGCAGGCGATTGACAATCAACTCAGCGGCGCCCTTCCCCGGCCACTTGATGGACTCACCCAGATTTCCCGTAACAATGTTGCCCAGGTATACCAGGTATTGCACATGTAGGGGCTTGTCCAAGCCCCAGACCTGTTTCACCCGCTCAATGTCTTCCGGCTCTGCCTCTTCGGGCAGTAACACGTCAATGGGGTTTCCGCTGAGCCGGGTCAGGGCGAATACGATGATGCTGATAGCCACCAGCGCCAAGAGGGCGTGTCCCAGGCGCATCACTATGTAGCGTTGCATTGCAACCTCCGTCGAGTAGAGAGGAGCCCTTTCCGCTATCTTCCCGACCACCCTTGGGGTCTACGCGAAGGCTGTGGGATGAGTAATCCCCGGTCCGGGGAGAGGAACAGCCCTCTCCCCGGATGAAATGTAACCTTTTACTGTTCCTGTAATTCCATGTACTCCAGGTGAGTCAGGTAACCGAAGATTAGCCCGGGGTACACGTACTCCTTGATATACTGGGGGTTCCCCACGAACTGGGCCGCGATGCCAAACATCTGGATCATGCAGTAGTTGTAATACATGGCGTCGCCGGAGTCCTGAATGATGGCCGCCCGTTCCTTGAGGTCGACGATTGTCTTTAGCTTTTCCAGGTTCTCGTCCAGTTCGGGCAATTGACAGGCGTGGGTGGTGCTCTTGGTAACCGGTACGCCGATGGCGTAGTGGGCCGGGTGCTGGGACCGGCTGGCCCAAACGGAGCTGTGTATCTCCTGGGCCCGGTACTTGGGCCGCACCGCCGAGAACTCCAGGTTCTCCAGGTTCGACTTAATCCCAATCTTCTCCCACATCAGGGCGATGGTCTGCCCAATGTCGATCATTTCCGGCAGACCGGCCTGGCCGAAGTTGTAGAAGTGCTCGAGGGTGAAGCCGTTTGGGTAACCGGCCTCCACCATCAGCGCTTGGGCGCGTTCAAGGTCGTAGCCGTAGTTCTCGTCCCATTCCTCGCGCCACTTCGGGTTAATTACCCCGGGCAGCACCGCCTCGTCTATCACATGGTCAAACCCGTACTGGTTGCCGATGTCGGCCACGGCCCCGGGCAGGAGAGCTTCAACAATGGCCTCCCGGTCGATTGCCTTATTCATGGCTTGCCGTACCTTCACGTTCAGCAAGGGGTCATCAGGGCGTAGCTTGTCGGGCTCCGTGAAGTACAGGCCGCCGATATACCACTTGTGGTACATGCCGGACTTGCTGGCCGGGAAGACCTTCATCCCTCGGCCCAAGGCCTCGTTTACGGCGGATCGCTCGATGTCGCTCATGTGGACTTCGTCGGTCAGCAGGGTGGCCAGGCGGGTGGCGGGTTCTTGTACCCAGCGGAACTCGAACTCCCGGAACTCGGGCGACTTCCGCCAGTGATCGGGCACCGCCTCGAAGAGCACGTGGACTCCCTCGATGCGCTCCACGAAGGTCATCGGCCCGGTGCCCACAGTGGCGTCCCCGTACCCCTCGTGGCCGATGGCGTCCCAGCGGGCCTTGCTCTCTATCAACAGGTTGCGGCCCTTGTTGCCGAACCAGTAGGTCAGGTGGGGTTGGGCCACGGGCATATTAATATTGACCGTGTAGTCGTCCACAATTTCCACGGTCTGTTCCATTTTGGCAATAACGTCCTCGTTGGTATCGTCCTTGTTAATGCCGAACATCCTCCGCCAAGAGCCAATCGCGCTGGCGGAGGAATCGGGGAAGGTCAGCAGGTAGAGGGAGTGGCGCACGTCCCGACCGGTGAACTCGCCCCAACCTTCGGCGGGCGCGTGGGGACCACCCTGCCAGGGGACGCCCTGGCGCAGCTTGAAGGTCCAAGTCTTACCATCCGGCGCCATCTCCCATGAAGTTGCCAGGTTGGGGATGTACTCGCCGGTTTCCCGGTCGATGTCAATCAGCCACTCCGATGCCAGCCGCTTGTCCAGCAGGCCGCTGGTGGTAACTTTGTAGCTGTAGTTGCTGTCCCAGCCCAAAGGGGACACGGCAACAATGAGCCGGTCCAGCTTGAACTGTCCTGAAGCGGAGGGTTGCGCCACTTGGGGCGCAGACGTGGGAGCGGCTTTGGCCATAGTCTGGGCCGGTTCCTGAGCCGCCGGCGCTCCGGTTTCCGATGCACCCGGCTGCTCTGCAGTCCCACAGGATAGGGTAAATAGTAATGCTAGGACTAGCATAGGAATCACCAAAGACCTGGGTCGCTTCAACCAGTGGTACACCATTTCTGGACCTCCTTGAATTAGGCTTCCGGGGTGGTTCTGGACAATGCAGCAAACAGAATCTGTTTGCTAAACGAAGTAGTAAAAATAATTACACTTATAATTAGCCATATTATTATCAAATAGTAGCCCTAGCTCAGTATGCTATATCAGCATATCGATGAACAATATCACCTGACTCCCTCAAACGGTTGCAGGGCAATATATACTATGCCTTAGTTTGATGTCAACTGTTTAGGAGAATGGAGTAATACTTCCGTCAATAGACTAGAATCATAACTAACTAAACCCTATGACTGTAAGTATTACGTACAATATTTGAATAATCCGTAAGCATAGTGTATGACACAATGTTCCCAGCAGGTTGGTTGAAATGAAGTGAGGGGCCTTCAGGCTCGGAATGGAAGGGGGATGTGGCGTGTCTGCTGACCGGTGGGCCTGGGCGACGGCAATGCGAGGGGAGCATCCCCTTTGGGGGGAGAAAGGAAAGCCCCTCTCCCCCGGCCGGATGGCCCCGTTACCGGTCCTGCATTTCCATGTATTCCAGGTGGGTCAGGTAGCCGAAGATTAGTCCGGGGAATACGTACTCCTTGATGTACTGGGGGTTGCCCACAAACTGGGCCGCAAGGCCGAACATCTGTATAAAGCAGTAGTTGTAGTACATCACGTCCCCGGAATCCTGAATGATGGCCGCCCGTTCCTTGAGGTCGACGACTGTCTTCAGCTTCTCGAGGTTCTCGTCCAGTTCCGGCAACTGGCAGGCATGCGACGTGCTCTTGGTGACGGGCACACCAATGGCGTAGTGGGCCGGGTGCTGGCCCCGGCTGGCCCAGATGGAGTTATGAATCTCCTGGGCTCGGTACTTGGGACGAACTGCGGAGAACTCCAGGTTCTCCAGGTTGGACTTAATCCCAATCTTCTCCCACATTAGCGCCATGGCCTGGCCGATGTCTACCATCTCCGGCAGGCCGGCCTGGCCGAAGTTGTAGAAGTGTTCCAATGTGAACCCGTTGGGGTAGCCCGCCTCCACCATCAGCGCTCGGGCGGCTTCCAGGTCGTAGCCGTAATTCTCGTCCCAGTCGGCGCGCCACGCCGGGTTTATCACCCCGGGCAGCACCGCTTCATCCAGCACGTGGTCAAACCCGTACTGGTTGCCGATGTCGACCACGGCCCCGGGCAGGAGGGCGGCAATGATGGCCTGCCGGTCGATGGCCTTATTCATGGCCTTCCGGACCTTAACGTTGAGCATGGGGTCGTCGGGGTGCAGCTTGTCGGGCTCGGTATAGTACTGACCGCCGATGTACCACTTATGGAACATGCCGGACTTGCTGGCCGGGAATACCTTCATCCCCCGGGCCAGGGACTCGGAAACCGCTGCCCGCTCGATGTCGCTCATGTGGACTTCCTCGGTCAGCAGGGTGGCCAAGCGGGTGGCGGGTTCCTGTACCCAGCGGAACTCGAATTCCCGGAACTCAGGAGATTTCCGCCAGTGCTCGGGGACAGCCTCGAAGAGGACGTGAACCCCCTCGATGCGCTCGACGAAGGTCATGGGTCCGGTGCCTACGGTGGCGTCGCCGTACCCGTCATGGCCGATGGCGTCCCAGCGAGCTTTGCTCTCCATCAGTAGATTGCGGCCCTTGTTGCCGAACCAGTAGGTCAGGTGAGGCTGCGCCGCTGGAAAGTGCACTTTAACGGTGTGGTCATCCACGATCTCTACGGTCTGTTCCATTTTGGCGATGACGTCTTCGTTGGTGTCATCCTTGTCAACGCCGAGCATCCTCCGCCAGGAGCCAACCGCGCTGGCGGAAGAATCTGGGAAGGTCAGGAGGTAGAGGGAGTGGCGCACGTCCCGCCCGGTGAACTCTCCCCAACCTTCGGCAGGGGCGTGGGGACCACCCTGCCAGGCGACGCCCTCGCGCAGCTTGAAGGTCCAGTTCTTGCCGTCCGGGGCCATCTTCCAGGAAGTGGCGAGGTTGGGTATGTACTCGCCGGTTTCCCGGTCGATGTCAATCAGCCATTCCGATGCCAGCCGCTTGTCTAACAGGCCGCTGGTGGTGACCTTGTAGCTGTAGTTGCTGTCCCAGCCCAAAGGGGATACGGCAACGATCAACCGGTCCAGCTTAAACTGTCCCGCAGCGGAAGGTTGTGCCGCCTGGGGTACGGCGGTGGGCGCCGCCTTGTCCATGCCCTGGGCCGGCGGCCCAGCAGCCGGCATTGTGGCATTCGTTTCCGCGGCACCGGTCCCCGGCATGGCCGGTTGCTCCGTAGGGCCGCAGGCAACGATCACAAGCAAGGCCAGGATAACCAGGGGAATTGCTAACGATCTGGGTCGCTTCAACCAGTGGTACACCATTTCTCGACCTCCTCAAATTGGATTGCCGGGGCTCTCTTGGAACATCAGGTATATTTATCCGTTCTGTCAATTAACTATAGGTACATTATTACGTCGTTTAATAGGTTAAAGTGTGCTGGTTTTATTCCCTCAATGGTTCTAAGAGCTATAACTCGTTTTAACAGTGTGCCAGTGAAGACAATATATATTATTAAATATACGGATGTCAACTGGTAAACTGAATACGGATAATCTACATTAAATTAATAGTAAGAAAGTATCATTATACCTATTTATTATCGAAATAGGTAATATAAAACTATATTATGATAGTAGAACGCGGCAATATGCGGGCGTTAGTTTTATGCAGAGAAGTAAACGAACCCCGCAATGGCCGAGGGTAGGGCGGGGTTTGGACCATTTGCCGACCTAGAGGACCGGCAGGTCAAATAAGGAACCTCTTGAAGGGCCCTTGTCGCGTGAGGAGGTGTTGGTGGAAGAGTTAGCCCGTGGCCTGGCCGGCTCCCCGGGCCAGGGCGTCCAGCCGCACGGCTACCCGCGAGCGGAAGGGCCGCACTTGGTTGCGCTCCGCCGTGGCTCCCAGGGATACCACGAACATCAGGCTCTTCCCCGCGGCGTGGGGTGAAAAGAAGTCGGTAACGTCGTCATCGTAGAAGGTTAAGCCCGTGGCTCCCAGGCCCAGGGAGTGGGTGGCCAGGTAAATTCTCCCGCCCAGGATTCCCGCCTCCAGTTGGGCGGCCTGGTAGCCCCGGTTGCCGTACCGGTCCAGAACGCGTCCCAGGTCGGCCATGAAGAATACTACGGCGCTGCCGTCGGCGCTCAAGGCCTGCTCAAAACCCAGGTGACCGGCGTCTTCGCGAAAATCGCCCTCGGCCAGTAGCTCTAGCTCCCGGCGCATGGGCGAAAGGACGTAGGAGCCGGAGGGCAGCCCTTCCACGCCGTTGACGATGATGTAGAGGTCCAGCAGGCTGGAACCCTCCGGCCCCAGGAAGTCCGCGGGCACTCCCCGGGTGGAGCGTTCCAAAATTGAGTAGAAATGGGACAGAGGTATATTCTGGCGCTGGAAACGGCGGGTCGAACCCCGGCGCAGTATCACTTCTCCCAGGCTGGCTGATTGTGCGCCTTCGGGCTCCGCCCGCTCCAGAGAATGCCGCACCTGCTGGGGAGCCTGGGGGTCCCAGGTCAATGGCCCTCGCCAAGCCTCCGCCTCCGCCTCGGTGGTCAGCAGCGCCGCAACATGGGCGTCGCTGGTTTCAGGGTAGTCTATTTGGTCGGCAAATGACAACGGCTCATGCTCGGACAGGAAGGGAACTTCCGGTGTCGAAGGCTCCGCCGGGGAGCCGTCGGGCTGGCCGATGGCGGCCAGGCAGAAGCTGGCTTCCTGCCGTCCATCAATGCCCACCAGACGGTCCACTTGCGCGTCTACGAATCCGGCGATTATTCGGCCTGGCAGCCTGGCGGCGGCGGACGCGGCCAGCAGGTTGGCGATGATGGTCCCGTTGTCCCAGAAGCAGTATCGATAGCCGCGGGCCCGGTACTTCCAGGCGCTGCGCCAGAAAATGGCGCTGTAGACCAGGGTGACGGGCGCCGATGCCACGGTAGGTTCCCCACCGGCGGCTTGGGACAGGCAACCTCGGAAATCTCCCCGGCGCAACTGGCGCAGCGAGAAGTCCGCAGGCGAGAAGTGGTACACCCCTGCCTCCAATCCGGGCAGGTCGCCACACACCACGTATGTTTCCACCGGGTACAGGGCCCCGGCGGAGGCGGCGGCCCGATAATGCACCTCGCCCACCGAGCGGACAACCGATTTGCGGATTACCCCGGCGGAGAAATATAGCAATTGCGCCAGGGTAGCTATGTCCAGGGTGGGGGAGGCGTCTCCCGTCGCTGGGACCAGCGCGTCCAGGGTAGCGGCGGTGGGATGAGGGAACTGCTCCGGAAGGGGGATAACCGCCCCACTGGTGTAGGGCTTATACATCGGGGGCTTGTTGCGCAGGTTGATGTAGGCCAGCTTGGTCGCTTCATGGTATTCCCGTGCCGCCGATGTGTCCCGATTGCTCATGCCTTACCTTCCGTATGCCAACAGGCTATTGCTGCCGGTATTGTACTCCATGACGGAGAGCGGGGCACCAAAGGGCCGGGGCCGAGGCAGGGTCTTTCGATTCTCCGGGTAGAGACCAGCTCGGGCTAACGGGCAGGCCACTACCCTCCACCGTTATTCCGGCGGAGGCCGGAATCCAGGGGTGAAGGGCTTGGGATGGCAAGGAACGCAGACCCTTCGCTCCGCCCAATACCGGCCCTTCGACTGGCTCAGCACGTACGAAGATATACTTGAACAAGGAGCTTCAAAGACGGGGGGAACGCCGGCGAGTCCGGTGTTGCTTCGCCCGGGTGTGCTGGCGGAGCACGGGCTTGTCGGCCTATGCCCGAGTGACGGCGGGTTGGGGCGATAAGGTCTGCCCAGAGGTGCATCCCCTCTGGTTTTGGCCTGTGGGCTAGTCCCGAGTGCGGTAGATGTCGACAGCGGCGTATTCGATTACCGAGCCTCTAATGGGAGGTCGCAGCTTCTGTACCTGCACCTGGACCGCCGCCACCGGAAAGCCTTCCAGGATTTTCTGAGCAATGGACTGGGCGGCGGCCTCCAACAGGTTCTTGGACTCGCCTTCCATCACCCCTTTGACCACCCGGTAGAGGTGAGTGTAACTCACCGTGTCCTCCAGCCGGTCGGACACCCCCGGCACGCTGAGGTCCAGTTCCGCCGCCAGGTCCACAAGGTAGGGCTGGCCCATGGCCCGCTCCTCCGGGTTGACCCCGTGGAACCCGTAAAACTGCATTCCTTTCAGGACTATTCGGTCGGTTGGCAAGGTTGTAATCCCGGCGCTACTGGGCTGTCTGCCGCTCGATGGCCTCGGCCATGGCCACCAGGTTCTCGGCCCGCTTGACCACCGGCACATCCACCATCTTGCCATCCAGGTCCAGGGAGCCGCGTCCGCTGGCTTCGGCCTCGCGCCAGGCTTCCAGAACCCGGCGAGCGTAGGCCACGTCCTCCGGGTCGGGGCTGAACACCCGGTTTAAGGTGTCGATCTGGGACGGGTGGATGGCGAACTTGCCGGTGTATCCAAGTTGCCGGGCGGTGTTGGCGTCCCTCTCCAAGCCCTCGGAGTCCCGGAAGGCGACGAAGGGACTGTCCAGGGAGGCCAACCCGGCGGCCCGGGCGGCAATGGCTACCGTGGCCCGGGGAAAGTAGACCTCTTCGCCGAAGTCGGTACGCTGGATGCCCATGTCGTTGGTGTAGTCCTCGGCCCCAAAGGCCAGGGCGACGATGCGGGGGGAAGCGGCTGCCAACTGCTGCACGTTCATTATGGCCCGGGCGTTTTCAATCCAGGGAATCACCCTTATGCTGCCCGGTTCCAGCCCGGCGGCGCTCTCCAAGGGCGAAATGATTCGCTCAACCTCCCGCAGGTCCCAGGCGGACTCGGCCTTACCGATGCTGATTCCGTAGAGGTCCGGCCCCACCACGGCGGCCACCTCGTCCCGGGTCAGGCCGGTGTCCAGGGAGTTTACCCGCACCATTACCCGGCGACCCTCCTGGCGCAGCTCGGGCACCCACTGGCGGGCCATCTCCCGGGCGTTCACCTTCTCGCCCGGGGGCACCGAGTCTTCTAGGTCCACCATGATAATGTCAGCGGAGAAGCCCCGGGCCCGTTCCAGCATGTTGGGGCGGTTGCCGGGCACGAATATCACGCTACGCAGCAGTTCCAATGGTGCCTCCTGATTGGGTAGTGCCGTGGGTCGGCCCTTGGGCAATGTCCAATGTACCAAGGTGCAGTAGAAACGGCGGGTGTACCTCGTCATCCGGAACAGTCTCAAGTTGGCCGGTTACCGGGTTGACCCTAAACCGCAAATTCTCCAGCAGTTCATAGCCAATGAGGGGCGTGGAGGCAGGCACCAGAATCGCGCCAAACTCCTGTCCCATCAACTCGCCATTGGCAAAGTAGGTATTTACTTCCACTATTCCTGTGGCGCTCATCAGCCGGATTTTACCTAGGCTCTGCCGAAGACCCAGGGCCTCGATCTCTTTTTGGGGCAGACCCAAATAGGTGGCGCCCGTATCGACTAGAAACGTGTACTCCCTGGTCTCGGCTTCTCCTATGATTCTCGCTGGCACTTCCGTTAGGCCCATCCCCTACTCCATGTCTCCCCAGGTCTCGCCCCACTTGGCCTCCACCTTCAGCGTCACATCCAAGTCCATGGCGGCGGGCATCTCGTCGAAGCAAACCTCCCGCAGGGCGTCCATCTCTTCCCGGGGAGTCTCAAACACCAACTCGTCGTGGACCTGCAACAGCATCTTGGTCCGCATGTTTTCCCGTTCCAGGCGGTCCTGCACCTTTATCATGGCAATCTTCATAATGTCGGCAGCGGTGCCCTGGATGGGCATGTTGATGGCCATCCGCTCCGCCGCGTTGCGCAGGTTGAAGTTGCTGGCGTTGATTTCGGGGATGTAGCGACGGCGTCCCTTCAGGGTCTCAACGTACTGGGTCTCCCGGGTCTTGGCCTTCACCGTCTCCAGGTAGCCGGAAATCCCCGGGTACTTGCTGAAGTAGGACTCGATGAAGTTGGCCCCTTCCTCCCGGCTGAAGCCCGTCTGCTGGGAAATGCCGTGGGGTGAAAGGCCGTAGATGACCCCGAAGTTGAGCACCTTGGCGATGCGGCGCATGTCGGCGTCCACGTCGTTGATGGGAACGTCGAACATTAGAGAGGCGGTGGCCGAGTGAATGTCCTCGCCCCGGCGGAAGGCTTCCAGCAGTTCCGGGTCCTGGGACATGTGGGCCAGCACCCGGAGCTCGATTTGCGAGTAGTCGGCGGAGAAAAGCAACCATTCCGGCGCGCCCTCGGCGACGAAGGCCCGGCGCACCTGGCGACCAAGCTCGGTGCGAACCGGGATGTTTTGCAGGTTGGGGTCGCTGCTGGATACCCGCCCAGTGGCGGACCCGGTCTGGTTGTAGCTGGTGTGGATACGGCGCGTGGCGGGGTTAATCATCTCCGGCAGGGCGTCCACGTAGGTGGATTTTAGCTTGGTAATCTGCCGGTATTCCAAAATCTTGTCCACCACCGGATGCAGCCCCTTCAGTCCTTCCAGGGAATTGGCGTCGGTGGAGTACCCGGTCTTGGTACGCTTGGTGCGGGGCAGGCCCAGTTCCCCGAACAGCAGGTCGCTCAACTGTTGGGGCGAGTTGATGTTCACCGTGTGTCCGATGGACTGGTACAGCTCAGTCTCGGTCTGCTGCATCTGCTGGTTCAGGTCCCGGGACATCTCGTGGAGCGCTCCTTCCTCCAGCATAATGCCACGGCGCTGCATGTCCACCAACACCGGTACCAGGGGCATCTCCATTTCCGTTAACAGGTGGGTCAACCCCAGGCGCTCCAATTGGGGTTCCAACACCTCCCGCAGTTGGCCGGTCATGTCGGCGTCGGCGGCAGCGTAGGGAGTCGCGTCCTCGATGGCTACCCGGTCGAAGGTTATTTGCCGTCGCCCCGTGCCGATGAGCCGGGTGATGGGGGTCATCTCCCGACCCAGCACGTCCTGGGCCAGGTTCTTCAGTCCCAACTGCTGCTGGTTCTTGCTCAACAGATGAGCGGCAATCATCGTGTCAAAGTCCACCTGCTGGCAGCGGATGCCGTGTTGGGCCAGCACCGTCATGTCGTAATTGGCGTTGTGGGCGCACTTGCTTAAATCCGACGATTCCAGCAGGGGCTTCAACTGGCTCAGGACCTGTTCCAAGGACAGTTGCGTGCCCTCGGTGTGGCCCACCGGCACGTACCAAGCCCGACCGGGAGCCGTGGCGAAGCTCAGTCCCACCAAATCGGCCCTCATGGGGTCCAGGCTGGTGGTCTCGGTATCGAAGGAGAAACTGCCCGCTTCATGCAGGGCCGCCAGGAGCGCCGACAACTGCTCCTCGGTTTGGACGGTCTCATACTGGGTGTCGTCGTCGCTCCCGGCGCGGTCACCCTCGACCGGAGTTTCCTCGGGGGAGAAGGCAGCGGCCCCGGCGGATGCGGGCACGCGAGAAATGACGCTGAAGAACTCCAACTCCGTCAACAGGTCCACCACGTCCTTGCGGTCGAACTGCCAGAAGCGGCAAAGGGGCAACTGCAACTCCACCGGGGCTTCCCGGGAAATGGTGGTGAGAATCCGGTTCTCGAATGCCCGTTCCCGGTTCTCCTCCAGGGATTTTCGGACACTGGGGGGCCGTACCTCTTCCAGGCGCTCGTAGATGCCCTCCAGGTCTTTGAACTGGGTGAGCAGGCCGATGGCCCGCTTCTCGCCGATGCGGGGCACCCCGGGTATGTTGTCCGAGGAGTCTCCCAGCAGCGACTTGAAGTCCGGTTGTTGTGCGGCGGACAGCCCGGAGTAACGTAGGGCCAACTCCGCCTCGTCGTAGACCCGGCGGTCCTGGATGCTGTAGGAGAGGTCCACCCGGACCCGGGGCGTGATTAGCTGGAAGGTGTCCCGGTCGCCGGTGAGGATTACCGTGTCGATACCCTGAGCTTCGGCCTGGTGCGCCAGGGTGCCGATAACGTCGTCGGCTTCGTATCCGTCCACCTCAAAAATGGGCACCCCGAAGGCCTGCATCAACTCTTTGACGCGCACGAACTGATGGCGCAATTCAGGCGGCGAAGGTTCCCGCTGGGCCTTGTACTCCTCAAAGCGCAGGTGCCGGAAGGTGGGCGCGTGGGTGTCGAAGGCGATGGCGCAGTAGGTGGGATTCCACTCCTGGAGGGCCCGCAGAAATACGTTGGTGAAGCCGTAGGCCCCGGTGACCACCTCGCCGGTGCCCGCTACGGTAAGGTGACCCCGAACGGAAATGGCGTGAAAGGAACGGTGCACCATGGCGTGCCCGTCCATCAGCATTAGCAGGGGTTCAGCTTGGTGCCCAAATAGGGGCAGCGTGGTTCCCGGTGTACTGGCCATAGCTGGCACCTCGGGGACTTCATTTCGGCGCGCTCAATAGTCCTAACCGCATTATACAACAGGTGATGCTGGGGCCACATTGTACGGGGAAACTGCCGCCGGGTGTTTTGAAAATTCTCCCTCGTATACACACGCCCTCATCTTGAGCTAATCTTGGGGGTCGGTCCGTCGTTCGACAGGCTCACCATGAGCGAAAGCCTTGGTCGCTCAACCCGCTCATCCTGAGCTTGTCGAGGGACGGTCTTACCATGATGGTTCGATAAGATCACCCTGAGCGGGATTTTCCTCTGCTGCGCCGCACTCGCTGGAACTGGCTTGTTGGCTACATTTGGGGCGCCCCTACGGATTGGAGGCAAGCCCGGATGGAGGACATTCGGAGCCCGCCGGGCTCGCTGGCTGGGTTGCCCCCCGGTCTGGTCAATCCGTGCTAAAATGGCCGTGCCCGGACTGCTGATGATGTACGAAGGTTGGAACCTATGCCCATGTACGAATATCGCTGCGAGGACTGCCAGCACGTAAGCACCCTGCTAGTGTTCAGTTGGTCCAGCAATACCCAACCCGCTTGCAAGACCTGTAGCAGCGACAAGATGACCAAGTTGGTCTCACGTTTTAGCGTCAAGAAATCTTGGGGCGATAGTCTCAACTGGGTGCCCGGCGGAGAGACCCTGACCGACGTGAATGAAGACGACCCGCACAGCATCGACCAATATATGGGTCGCATCAAGACGGAGATGGGCGGACAGACTACGTCGGACTTTGAGGAGATGCGCCGGGAGTTGTTCACCGGCCCCAAGTCCTTCGATGCGCCGGACCACGGCCACGAACATTAGGCCCGAATTGGGCGGTTCAAGGAAGTAAACCGAGACAATGACATCTTCGTCTAAATCCGATGAATATGCAGCATTAAGTCAACGCCTCATCCGGAAGGCCGAGACTGAACTGGAGCGGGGAGACGAACACCAGGCCGCGGAAAAGGCGTGGGGCGCGGTAGCCACCGCAGTCAAGTCTGTTGCCGAGTCAAGGGGGTGGTTTCATAACCAGCACGACTTGATCCGCGCCGCTCTAGGTGAGCTGGTCGATGAGTTCAACCGTACTGAGTTACACCCCCTGTTCCACACGGCAGAGTCAATGCACACAAACTTCTATGAAGACTGGATGACCGAAGATGAGGTGAAAATAGGTATAGGCCGGGCAAAGCGTTTGTTGCAAGAACTGCAGGCCCTGCAGCCCGAACCACCAAGACCTATCCCCACCAGAAGTAATCGGCAGAAGCGACGCTGGGAGAGGCTTCACGGAGAGACATGGGATGACACATAGCCCCGGACGAATTACCGCCAGCTATTTCCTAGCATGGCTCCCTGCCCGGTATTCCATGCCAGCCGGAGGTTAGCCCATGCCAATCTATGAGTACCGCTGCGGAAGCTGCAACCAGGTGTCATCCTTCTTCACCAGGTCCATCAATTCCACCCTGGAGCCGGTGTGCTCCCACTGCCAGAGTCCGGACATGCAGCGGCGGATGTCCTCCTTCGCCATGGGAAAGACCACCCAGTCGGTCCACGAGCGTACCTCGGCCAATCCCAACTCCCCCGACTACTACAGCGACCCGAGAAATATCGGTCGTCACGTGGAAGAGAGCTTCCAGCAGTACGGTATGGATGTGCCCCAGTCGGTGCGGGACACCATCAACGCCGCCCGTGAAGGCGAAATGCCCAAAGGACTAGATACATGAACGAATCGAATTCCCTGACCCACGCTTGCTATGATGCCCTGCTCCAAACCCTCGGCTCCCTCCTGCTGAGTTCCAAGTCACTGGTTGACGCCCCCCGGGTCATTGGCCGCCTGGACGAACTGGTGGTGGGACTGCCGGGCGGCCAGGCCGGCCCCGGTGAAACCTCTCCCGCCTCCGCTACTCTCAGCAGCGCCGTGGGGTTGGCGAATGCCGCCCAGGGGATGCTGGACGTGCTGGACAGTTCCGGCGCCGGCGAGACGATAGACGCCCAGTCCCGGGAGTCGCTGTCCCAGGCCCTGGGAAGCCTCGCCTGGGAGTTGGGGGCTACCCTACGGCGGCAGCAGGCCGACCGGATACGCGGCCTGTACGTCATTGTGGACCCGGAGGTGACCGGCGGCAGAGACCCGCTGGACATCGGTAAAGCCGCCGTGGCCGGTGGCGCAAAAATGCTGCAATTACGGGACAAATTGCGGGACAAGGGGGAAATCCTGCCCCTGGCCCGGGACCTTCAGGAGCTTTGCCTGGCCAATGACGTTCTCCTGATTATCAACGACCACGTAGACCTGGCCGCCGCCGTCGGTTCCGGTGGCGTCCACGTCGGCCAAACGGACCTGCCGGTAGTCCAGGCCCGCCAGGTATTGGCCCTGCACCAGGTATTGGGGCGCTCCAATCGGGAGCTTGACCTGCTGGTGGAGTCGCAACAAATGGGCGCTGACCACGTGGCCTTCGGGGCCATCTACCCCACCACCACCAAGGGAGGTGGCCGGGGGCCCCAGGGCCCCGCGCGGCTGCGGGAGGCCCGGGAGGTGACCAAGGTGCCCCTGGTAGCCATCGGGGGTATCAACGCCGAAAACGTGGCTCCCGTGGTGGAAGCCGGAGCCGATGCCATCTGCGTCACCGCCGCTGTCGGTTCCGCCCCGGACCCGGAAGCGGCGGCCAACCGATTGGTGGAGGCCATCCGAGCCGCGGGAGGTAAGGTCTAATGCCCTCACGCTACGGCGAAGATTTCTCCAACGTGGTCGGCCAGGCCATCGACCAACTAACTCATCGGCACCAGGCCCGGGAGCATGCCCTTTCAATATCCCGGGAAGTCATTCGCTTCTCGGCCAACGCCATTCGCGCCGTACACCGGGGAGACTTTGAAGAGGCCAAGGACTTAATCCAACGGGCCCAGGACCGGCTGCAAGAGGCCGAGCCGATACAGCGGGAAAGCCCCCAAATTTACTACGCCGGTTTCCTGGCCGACGCCCGCAAGGAGTTCGCCGAGGCCAACGTTACCCTGGCGGTCATCTCCGGCGGCGCCATTCCCCAACCGGCGGAACTGGGCATTGACCCCCCCGACTTCCTCAAGGGCATAGCCGAGGTCATCGGCGAGTTGCGGCGGTTCATCCTGGACGCCCTGCGTCGTGACGGGTTTGACCGCTGCGAAGAGTTGATGGAGGTCATGGACGAGATTTACAGCCTGCTGGTGACGGTGGACTTCCCCGAGGCGGTCACCGGGGGCCTGCGGCACAGTACCGACGCCATGCGCGGCGTCTTGGAACGTACCCGCGGCGACCTCACAATGGCCCTGCGCCAGCGGAAGCTGGAGGTGCGGCTGGACGAGTGGGAAAAGGGCATCAACGGAAGCAATTGAAGGGGTGTGGTGTGCTGAATAGTTCTTATCCGACTGAGGAAATCATCGGGCAATATTGTACCGACAGCTCATTTGAACGAGGCTACGAATATTTTCAAGATGACGCGGTGCTATGGGTAGTACAGCGGGGCAGTCAACTCTTCTCCGAAGTGCAGGGCAGCGAATGCCATCCTTACGGCGTGTGCATTACGGTGGAAGGTTACCATGCGGTCAAAGCTGAATGCACCTGTCCCTACGATTGGGGTGGTTATTGCAAGCACATCGTAGCTACCCTGTTGACCTGTATACATGACAAGGAGAGCGTTAGCGAAAGGCCCACCATAGCTGCGACGCTAAGTAAATTGAGTCGAGAGGAGCTTCAAGGGTTGCTCTTGGAATTGTCTAAAAAGCGCCCCGACCTTACTAACTTCATCGAAAGTCTTGCCCTGGACTCGCAAAAAGCAGGTCATTCCGGGCGGAAGAACTGATCACCAGACCCCTTGGAAACTATACGGGTTGGGCGCTCTGCCAAGTCTTGAGATAGCGGCAGGAGCATCCTTATATGTCAGACGTACGCATCACCTTTCTGGGCACCGGCGCGGGAGCCAGTATTCACCGGGCCCACACCGCCATCGTCCTGGAATGTTACGGCGGCCTTCGCCTCCTGCTGGACGCCAGTTCGGGAAACTCCGTCCTGCGGGCCGGGGCCGAGGTGGACATGTTGGCCCAGGACTTTCATCAGGTGCTCCTGTCCCACGCCCACGCCGACCACATGGGAGGGCTGCCCTTCCTGCAGGGACAGCGCACCATGATTGACCCCGACGGCCCGCCCCTGCTGGTCTACAGCGCCGAGGTGTCCCTGCAACGGGTGCAACACCTTTTTCGGGCTACCAGCATCACCCACGTGGTGGACCAGGACGGCGTAACCACCGCCGAGGGAAGGCCCATTGTGCAGTGGCAGCCCTGCCAGGAGGGTCGGAAAATCCAGTTGGGCGATGCGGTGTGGGCCTCTCCCTTCACTGTGGACCACATTCCCGGTGCGGTGGGCTGGCGGGTGGAGTCCGACGGGGTAACGGTGGTGTTCTCCGGGGATACGCGATTTAGCGAGAATCTGGCCCAGGCGTCCCAGGGCGCTGACCTGCTGATTCACGAGGCCCTGTGTACCGACGACGATCCCCAAGGGGCCGGTGGACGGGGGCATTCCACCGCCGGAGAAGCCGCTCGGGCCGCCGCCATCGCTGGGGTCAAGTCCCTCATCTTGACCCATATCGACACCCCCTTCCACTTCAACCCGCAGCCCCTGGTCGACGAAGCCCGGCGGAACTATGACGGCCCGGTAAGCCCGGCCAGCGACCTCTATCAGGTTACTGTCAGCAGCGGGTAGCGGCCCTTCCCACCGGGGCGGTATAGTCCGGCATAGCAGAAGTTGCCCCGGTGTATTGCTTCCGGGTTGAGAAGGGGTCGGTCATGTTAGCTACATCCCAGTCCTGCGCCGTTGTTGGCCTGGAAGGTTACATCGTCCAGGTAGAGGTGGACATCTCTCCGGGTCTCCCCAAGTTCAACGTGGTGGGCCTGCCGGATGCCGCGGTGCAGGAAGCCCGGGAACGGGTGCGGGCGGCCCTGCGCAACAGCGGCTTCGAATTCCCCATGCGCCGGATTACGGCCAACCTGGCTCCGGCGGACCTGAAGAAGGCCGGTCCCGCCTATGATCTTCCCATAGCCGTCAGTATCCTCTTCAGCTCGGGACAGGCGGAGCCGCCGTCCCAGTCGGCCATTTTCCTGGGCGAGCTCTCCCTGGATGGAGCGCTGCGGCACACCAACGGGGTTCTGCCCATGGTTGCCGTGGCCCAGGAGCAGGGGTTTGAATCGGTCTTCGTTCCCGCTCCCGACGTCTCGGAGGCGGCCCTGGTGGAGGGCATCCAGGTCTATCCGGTCTCTACCCTGGCCCAGCTAATCAGCCATTTGCAAGGTGAAACGTCCATCGCCCCGGTGAGCGCCGGGAGGGAGCTTGATCCCCACGACGATTACGTTTGGGAAGGTACCAACCTGGCCCACATCAGGGGTCAGGAGCACGCCAAGCGCGCCATGGAAGTGGCCGCAGCCGGTTTCCATAATCTTCTGTTCAACGGGCCGCCGGGCAGCGGCAAAACTCTCCTGGCCCGCTCCCTTCCCTCCATATTGCCCCGCATGGCCCGAGAGGAGGCCCTGGAAACTACCAAAATTTACAGCGTAGCCGGCGCGTTGCCCTCGGACAGCCCCCTAATCTGTCAACGGCCTTTCCGAGCGCCCCACTACACCATTTCCAACGCCGGTCTGGTGGGCGGTGGACGTACTCTGAGGCCGGGAGAAATCACCCTGAGCCACCGGGGGGTACTGTTCCTGGACGAGCTTCCCGAGTTCAGCCACACGGCCTTGGAGTCCCTGCGCCAACCCCTGGAAGACAAGGTGGTGACCATCAGCCGGGTCACCGGCACCGTGACCTACCCGGCCAGCTTCATGCTGGTGGCGGCCCAAAACCCCTGCCCTTGCGGTTTCTACACCCATCCGAGGATGGAATGCACCTGCTCCCCGTCGGCGGTGGGACGGTACCAGAAACGGATCAGCGGCCCCCTGATGGACCGGATAGATATTTTCGTTGAGGTCCCGCCGGTGGAGTACGAGAAGCTGGTGGACCAAGCCCCGGCGGAGGACTCTTCCCAGGTGAGGCAGCGGGTGGAACGGGCCAGGGAAGTCCAGTGGCAGCGCTTCCGGGACTCCAACTTCCTGCGTAACTCGGAAATGGGCCCCGCCGAGGTGTGGAAGTTCTGCCCGCTGGATGATGGCGCCCGGGCCCTGCTTCAGACCGCTACGCAACAACTTACCCTCTCCGCCCGAGCCTTTCATCGCGTCCTCAAGGTCTCCCGCACCATCGCCGACCTGGATGGGGAAGAACAAATAGGAGTGAGTCACCTAGCTGAGGCGTTGCAGTACCGTTCCCGGGGACTGGGCTAAAAGGAGCCAGCCAGTGAGGGCGCGACGCATTCATGGATGGCCGTAGGAAAGATATACCTGAGAATGACTTGGCTGGAAGAATACGCTAAAATAGTCACGTTGACGATCGTATTCCACCTGAAGGGGTATTCTCTTATACCGCATACTTTATCCCGGTTTTACCAGTTTCTCACACTCCGGAATGGCTCATGTTTGCCTTGTGGTTATCTGGGCCTGAAATGAAGATTCTTTATTCCGCAACCGCCTCTTCGTATAACCGCTTCAAATCCGCGTCATTCCATGTGATAGTCGCCTGACGACGCAACTGGGCGGTGAAATCCTCTTCTGTTCTAATCAGTTCTTCGTTATCGGCATCAGAAGGAATGCCCAGCTCATAATAAACCGCTTGGAAAAGTCTGATTTTCCCTAAATCCTTTTGATACTCCGGCAGAGTGACCCGCCAATACTCGTCGAACGTATATCCCGTTTCTTCGATAATGTCGCGGCAATCCTGCCCATCAGGCCCACGGCAGGCTTCCTTGGTTGCTCTCCTGAAGTCCTCTACTTCGCTTTCGGTGGGGACAAGGTTGCGGCGTTCAACTTCAGCTTCAATAACCCGTTTCGTCACCATTATCCGGATCCCCTTCTGCTTGGCTTCGTCTTGAGTCAACGAAGGGTCCATAGTCCGATGCTTTTCTGCGGGTATCCTTACGTCCTGGCGAACAATATCCTTTCCCTGCACGACTGCTACGACGTCGGAGTCCGAATCTTGCTGAGCATAGATATGACTAAATTGCCCTTTCTGAGCCATGGTACTGGTGCTACCGGCGACTATAGCTCCGGCTACTAGAATAAGAAGAGCAAAAGCCGACCCGAATATAATTAGTTTACGAGTCATGGTTCCTATCCCTCCTTTAGGTTTGGCCTGGAAGCGCTGTTCAACGTGACTATTGAGAATATGGCCTCAACGCATATCCCTGGTCAAGAAATCCTCTTGCAAGACCAAGTTAACCGCACTATCATAGGGTCATGGAACAGCGACGTGTCAAATTCCCCCTCGGCGCTCTGTCTTCCGTGGGCGCCGAAGCCTATGGTGAACCGGGAAAGCGAACATTCCGCTTGGTGATGCAGGCTGGCTCCGCCCGGTCACACGTTTGGCTGGAAAAGGAGCAGCTATACCAACTGGGAAGGTACTTGCAGGAGGCAATCAAGACCCTGGCTGCCGCCGACCGGGACCGGCAGAGTCAGCCGGCGGAACCGCCCTGGTCTGGAGATGAGATTTCCGTAGAGTTCAAGGCCGCGCAGATGACGCTGGGCTTCGATGCGCCCTCGAACTCTTTTTTCCTACAGGCCTATGAAACCGACGAAGAATCGGCTGGGGAAGAGTCTTCTTCCATCAGTTGCTGGGTCACCGCGGGCCAGGCGGCCCCTTTGTCTGAGGAGGCGCTGCGAATTTGCGCCGCCGGTCGCCCCATCTGCTTTTTGTGCGGTCGTCCCATCGACCCCGAAGGTCACGTCTGTCCCCGGGCCAACGGCCACGCCGTATTCGAGAGCGGCTGATGCTGCCCCATCTCGAAGAGGCTTGAAGAGGAATTTCGGTGAACTGCCGCCAAGCCACCTTCGACTTCCTCGCCCAAGCGGAATTTACATCCTGCGAACTCACCCCGATGGGTTCCAACTATACGTTCCTCGCCCACCTGAGTTTGGGCGAGCAGACCGGGCGGGCGATTTACAAGCCCAAGGACGGCGAGGTGCCCCTGTGGGATTTTCCTTCTGGCACCCTGTACAAGAGGGAGTGCGCCGCCTACCTCCTGAACGAGGTCCTGGGTTGGGACTTCATCCCCGAGACCATCATCCGGGAAGGCCCCTACGGTATCGGCTCGGTCCAGCGTTACGTGGAGCACGACCCCAAGCAGAACTATTACTCGCTAACTGAGTCCAACGCCGATGATTTGAGGACAGTGGCCTGCTTTGACATGGTGGCCAACAACACCGACCGCAAGGCGGGGCATGTGCTGTTGGGCTCCGATGGGAAGCTGTGGGGTATTGACCAGGGCCTCACCTTCCATGCCGATACCAAGATTCGCACGGTCATCTGGGAATTTGGCGGCGAAGCGATTCCCCGGCGCCTTATCAAGTCTTTGCAAGAGTTTTGCCAGCAACTCCCCAACCCCCAGGGGCGGGTCCAAGAATTGCTGGAATTGCTGCTTCCCCAAGAGGTGGAGGCCCTGCACAAACGCCTGGACTGGGTGCTGACGGAGCGGGAGTACCCCGGCCTGCCCGGTCGCCGACGCCGTCGCTAGTCTCCGTTACCGACCCCGAATTGCCTGGCCGCTCCGGGCATATCCGCCAGGCCCGGCCCGTTTTTCCCTACTGCAGCAGAGACAGGTCGAAGTCTTCCAAGCTGTGTATGAATTCGTGGGACTGGCTCAGGTCCAACCCCTCGGTGGAGGCGGTCCAGACGGCGACGGTGTAGGCCCCGGAGGCCACCGCCGCGGCGATGCCGGTGGGCGAGTCCTCAATGGCGACACACTCCTCGGGAGGCACTCCCAGTCCCGCCGCCGCTTGCAGATAGATGTCCGGCTCCGGTTTGCCCCGTTCCACCTGGTCTCCGCCCAGGATTAGGTCGAAGGCGTCGTTCAGGCCGATGGCTCCCAGCTTCAGGTCAATCCATTCCCGAAGGGACGAGGAAGCGACGGCGATGGGCAACCCCCGGTTGCGGGCCTCGCTTATCAGGCGGACCACGCCCGGCTGGGCCACCAGGTCTTCCTGCATCACCTGTCTGACGAACACGTCGTACATCTCCACGTAGTGGTCCAGTGGGTTGGAGAGGCCCCGCATTTGGATAACCCGCCGCCACGTCTCCTCTACGGTAGTCCCCAGGAGGCGCTGCTTGTTGTCCTCCTCGCTGATGGGGGCCGCCCCCTCCTGGGCTATTACCAGGTTGGTAGCCTTGAGATACAGGGGTTCGGTGTCTATCAGCACCCCGTCGAGGTCAAATATTATGGCGCGGTATTTCCCCATGTCGCTCCTGAAGTATTGACGCGCTCAGGTCTAAACCACCCTGGGTTGCAGGCCCGCCGGGGCCCGGCCCAGGTGGTGGGGCCGAAGGCCCTGGTATCCTTCCCGGTCTGCTTCGACGCTTCTAGTCGCCCAAGGGGACTACCACGTAGACCCGCTGCTCCTCGCTGACCACCCGGGTAATGTGCCCCTCTCCGGTCAAGTCCTCGGCCAGCAGCACGTCGCCGGGGCCAACCCGCATTACCGTGCCGTCGCCCACCTCAACTTCCGCCTCTCCCGCCAGCGTGATGGTGTACTGGCGTCGCGGGGCGCAGTGCCATTCCAGCGCGTAGCCGGGGGGTGAAATCCGGAAGGTGATGCCGCTGGCGTTCTGCAGCGGCGTTCCCTCTCCGTAGGAGCCCTCGGTATCCACGAAGGGCTGGAAATCGGGAGAAACTTCTTCGATGCGGGACTTCCCGTCGTCTCCGGTGTAGACCCTGACAAAGGTTGGCATGGCTAATCCTCCGATGCTATTGGCCGGGGAACGCCTGGTTTGCCTCGTATAAGGCTTCCGTGGCGTCGGCCCTACTTCTACGTGACGTTGCGGGTTAATTCTCCCGGTAGAGAGCGGCGGCGTCAAGACGGTGTTTTACTGCCTGGGCCGGCCATTCAACCAGCTCGGGAGCAGCGGCGGGTGTTTCGGCTCATGGTGAGTTGTCGAAAAATTCCCGCCATTACAATTCTCCTCACAAAGGGCAGGGGCGTACCGCCGTCCGCCCCTGCGGGCTACCGAAAGCCCCAGGGCCCAGACGCAGCCGATGGCTAAACATAAACTGTTGCATCCCAACGGCTCGGCAAAGTGGCTATACTGTAGGCGCGCCCCAGTCTAGGCCGCAGGAGGTAACCTTATGACTCCCGAAGAAATAACCCGGTTCCTGTCAGTGTCGCGGATCGCGCTGATGGCTACCATCAACCGGGACGGCACCCCCCAGTTGACTCCCAACTGGTACAACTACGACGGCAGGGTATTGACCTTTGTAACCACCAAGGAGCGGATTAAATACTTCAACCTGCGCCGCGACAACCGGATGTCCGTCTGCATTTGCGAGTCCCCCCTGGCCCAGGACTACGTAGTCATCAAGGGGACTGTCGCCATCAGCGACCAGGACATTTGGGACGACGCTCGAAAGGTTATCGAAAGGTACGTTGGCGTTGACCAGGTGGAACCCTACGTGGAACGCTGGAAGGCCCAGCCCCGGGTGCTGGTCACGGTAACGCCCGACCGCATTACCACTCGGAACAGATGAAGGGCGCGGTTGTCCGAGCGCCGCTGCGACAATTCTTTCGGACATCGCTGGCCCCGATGTCCGCGACTTGCGACAGCTCCGCAACCGGGGTCTTGCAAACTTCGACGCTCAGAACTGGCCCCGCTCACCAGGAGCGGGCTTTCCCAGAGAGACTACAGGGCCCGGCCCTAAAGCCCGATTAGCTCCCGGGCCGTCTCCCCCAGGATTCTCTCCTTGTCGTTGTCCGACAGGGGAAGGTCCTGGATGTATTGCCCGTCGGCGGTCTGGCTGGCCAGGGGGAAGTCGGTGCCGAAGCAGACCTTGTTCGGGCCGTGCTTGTTGATAATGGCGGTCAGGGTGTCGGCGGCAATCTCCCTGAGGGAGGGGGGCCAGGTGGTGTCGATGAGCACGTTCTCCTGTCCGATTAGCTCCCGTTCCGCCTCGTCCAGCATGTAGAACCCGCCCAGGTGCAGGGCGATAATCTTCAACCGGGGAAACTGGCGGACGATGTTCATTATGCGCGCCGGCGGCGAATAGATTGTCGCTCCTTCGCCGATGTGGGGCAGGGAACCCGAGTGTATTTCCAGCACCATGTCGTCGCCCAATTCCTCGTAGACCGGGAACATCCTGGGGTCGTCGGGATAGAAGGAATTCATCATCGGATGCAGCTTGATTCCCTTGATGCCGTGCTGGCGCAGCCGTCGCACCTCGCCCGCCATATCGTCCATCTCGGGATGAATCGCCCCGAAGGGCACCAGCATATCGTCCTGGATGCTAATCAGCCAATCGTTAGCCCGTTGCACCTGGTCCCCGCGTACCGTCACCCCCAACACGATGGACTTGTCAACCCCGGACTCCCGCATGTGGGCCTTGATGCCGTCCACCGTATTAACCCCGATGGCGTCTATGCCCATGTCGCCCACCAACGACTCCAGCACCGCGCCGGCTATCCGGTCCGGCCATATATGAGTGTGTACATCCACCCGCATGAGAATCCCTCCTAGCTAAATTTCTACTGCCTCCGATGAGGTGGACCGCTGCCACCTGCCGGAGCCTCTATTCCCCGGCCTCGCCTCCCACCAGGAAGCAGGAAGAAGCCTTGAACACCGCCCACAGCCGCAGGCCCGTTTCAATGCCCATCTCCGCCAGCGAAGTCCCGGTGACGTGGCAGCGCAGGGGCGCACCGTAACAGTCCAGGGTTACCTCGTAGCCGGGGGGGCGCAACTCCACCCCGGTCACCATCCCGGGTAGACGGTTGCGGGCCGAGGAACCCCGGATTTCCTCATTGGCGAGGATGATGTCCGAGGCCCGGATGCCCACGACCACCGGGTCTCCCGGCTGGAAGTCGCTCAGGGGCACTTCCAGCCGCAACCGTCCGTACCGGCCCTCCGGCGTCTCCCGGTGGACGCAAAACATGGTCCCGTCCTGGGGATGGCGGCTGGCGATGCGCATGGGCAGCAGGTTTTCCACTCCCACCAGCCGGGCTACCCGGCCCTGGTCGGGCTGTCCCAGCACCGCCAGGGGCTCGCCCCGTGCCAGGGTACGTCCCTGGTTGACCACCTGGGCTTCGTCGCCCAGCGCCAGGGCCTCCTCCCGGTCGTGGGTAACCAGTATCACCGGAATGCGGGAGCGGGCCAGGAATTCGCGAAGCTCTTGCCGCAACGAGCGGCGCAGTTCAGCATCCAGAGATGCAAAGGGTTCGTCCAGCAGCAGCATGTCCGGGTTGGGCGCCAGGGCCCGGGCCAGGGCTACGCGCTGCTGTTGCCCTCCCGATAACTGTTGCGGTCGCCGCTGCTCCAGCCCCTCTAATTGAAAAGTCCTTATCAGGTCTGCCACCCGTTGCCGGGCCGCCGGGCCCCCGCGGTGGGAAAGCCCATAGCCGATGTTGCCGGCTACCGTGAGGTGGGGGAACAGGTGGTACTGCTGGGTGAGGTATCCCAGGCGTCGCAGGTGGGGCGGCGTCCACGCCCCGCTGTCGCTGTCGTAGACCACCCTTCCGGCCAATGCAATGTACCCGGCCACCGGACGCAGCAGTCCGGCGATGGCGCGCAGGGTGGTGGTCTTCCCCGCCCCCGAAGGCCCAAAGAGCACCAAAACCTGGCCGGCGGCAATTTGCCATTCCATCTCCAAGTCGAATTGCCCCACCCGGCATTGTACCCATCCCTCGGTCGCTCCAACGTCTGTCGGCGCGGTCATGGGCCGGCCTGCCCGTACCGCCGGGTAATTATACCCAGCAGTACCAACACCAGCAGCGAGCCGACCAGAAGCAGCGAGGACAGGGCCAGGGCCGCCCCCAGGCTACCCTCCATAGCGGTCATGATGGCCAATGGCATGGTCTGGGTCCGGCCCGTCAGGTTCCCGGCGAACATGATGGTCGCGCCGAACTCAGAGATGGCCCGCGCCCAGGCTAACACCAGCCCGGTCAACAACGACGGACCGGCCAGGGGAAGAGTCAGCCTCCAGAAGGTCCACCAGGGGGACACTCCCAGGGTCTGGGAAATGTCCTCGTAGTCTCGTTCCACCGACAGGAACCCCAGCTTGGCGGCCCGGATGTAGAAGGGCGCGCCCACGAAAATCTGGGCGAATACGACCGCTGTGGTGGTGAAGGGCAGGGATATTCCCAGTTCGCCGAGGAAGGGGCCAATGATTCCCTGGCGTCCGAAGGCCATCAGCATGGCGACTCCCGCTACCACCGGAGGCAGGACGATGGGCAGTTCCACCACGCTGTCGATGATTTTGAGGGCCAGGGTGTTGCTGCGGGCCAAGAGCAGGGCGAAGGGCGTGCCTACCAGCACCACCACGACCATGCTGATAATGCTGGTGAACAGGGACAATTGCAATGCCCGCAGCGCCAACTCACCCGTGAGGCTTGAGAAAAGGCCCTGGTGTTGGACACTGCGGACTATCAGCGCCAGGACCGGCAGCCCGATAAACACCACGTAGATGGTGGTAGCCGCGGCCCCCGCCGGGGCCCAGGGGCTGAACCGGTCCAACGACTTCCGAATTTTGAGGGGAATAACGACCATCGGCCTGCATAGTTTAGCAGTTAACGGGCCGGTGGTGCTGCTGGTTGACCGGGGGTTTCCGCTCCGGGCGCTCTGCCGAAGCCGTGGCTTTCCAGGATTTCCTGTCCCCGCTGGCCGAGGACGAACTGCACGAAGGACTGGGCCAGTTCCGGTTGAGAGGTGTCCTTTAGGACGGCGATGGGGTACAGGGCGGTGATGTTGAATTGGTCCGGGATGGGTATCATCCGCACCCGGCCAGCGTAGCCAGCCCCGGCGTCGGTCTGGTACACGATTCCGGCATCGGCCTCTCCCAGCGAGACTTTCTGCAAAACATGGCGCACGTTGGTCTCCTGGGACACCAGATTGTCCATTACCCGTTTCGGATAGCTTGTTCCCAGTCCAGGACCATCTCCCAAGGCTTCAATAGCCTGCCGGGCGTAGGCGCCCGCCGGCGCCTCCGGCGCTGCCAGGACCAGCTTGACGCCGGGTTTCGCCAGGTATTCCAGTCCCTCCGGTTGGCCCAATTCATCCCTGGCGGGACTGCCTTTCTCCCTGCCCTGGGAAGATTCGGGATTCGGCCCTGCGGCTAGCACCACCACCAGCCGGTTGGTGGCGAAATCGGCGGGTTGGCCCAGGAGCAGCGAGGATGCCTCCACCGCCTCCATTTGCCGCCAATCGGCGGAGGCGAAGACATCCGCCCGGGCTCCGTGCTCCAACTGGGTGCGCAGTCGCTGGCTTCCGGCGAAATGGAAGGCGACGGAACCCCCCGGGAAGTCCTTTTCAAAAGCGTCGGCCAACTGTTGGAAGGACTCGGTCAGCGAGGCGGCGGCGAATACGGTGAGCGTCCGTTGGACGTCCCCCTGGACGGGCGCGGCTGGGTTGGAGCAACCCAAGAGGAACAGAATTGCGAGGCAGCAGGCGGCAATTGTCGCAGTGGACTCTTTGCAGTGGTTGCTGCTCAATGGGGCGTCCCTGGTTGGAGTAAAAATGTAAGGTCTGAAACTCTCCGGCGGGGGATGCAGTCTGTTGGGCACTGCCCCCGGAGCTTCTCTTGGTTAAGGTATTCCGCCGGCTGCACTGGCGACAGTGCCAAAGGTGGCCGATGTACAAGTATACCGGGCGCAAGAGCCAAGTGTATGGTAAATCTCATGTATACTGAAGTAAATGGGTAGGCTAGCAACGAAGGGCAGCGCCGCATCGTACGAATAGAATGCGATGGACAGGGAGAGCAGTCTATGGCGGCTAGAGAGAGTGACATTCAAAGAGTGTGGTCGGGCGTTTTGGAAGCTGAACGCCACTACCGATATTACGATAGTCTCAAGGGCCGGATAGGTTTAATTCATGGGTTTATTATGTTTTTGATAATGGTCTGTTCAATGGGAGCAGTGGTGTCCCTGTTGACCCGTGCTCCCAGCGAATTAAGCACGGCTCTGCCTGCCGTTGTTGCTGTGGCCTCGGTGGTTTTATTCGTAACTAATTACGGTAATAAGGCGGTTACTGCGCGAATTGTAGCCCACCAGTATGCCAATCTGGCCGCCGAGTGGAAGAGGCTATGGCGGGAAATAAATGAGTGGCCGTCAGAGATTATTTCCTCGAGGGCATCCGTGCTCGAACGGATGCAGACGGTTGTAGATGGGCACGCTGACCAGTGCGGGGGTACCGATAGCAGATTGAATGTAAGGGTGACTACGGATGCCTATAGGGTTGTGGTGGACGAGCTTAGCAGAGAGGGAAGGGAAGGATAGGCCGCTGCCCATACCGCCGCAACCGGAGAGGCCAAGGCCACCGGCGCCAAATCCGCCACCGGCGCCACCGCTTCCGCCAAGCCGATAGGTCGGATAAACTACAGCTTAGGATGAGGGTGGAACCAGACCTTGATTGCTGCCGTCAAGGGAGCCTCAGTCGTCCATTTGGGCTGTCTTGACGGGGTTAACCGGGTAGTGTCTAATGTGTCCAGGCGCCAGCTAAACGGCGCCACGAACTGTGGAGGTGAATAGGCAATGGCTCTGGTAAGGTGTGTAACGGAAATGGGCATGGGTGTAGACGTTCACGGACTGGACTACACCAGTGCCGCCCAGCGGGCAGTATTTGATGCAATCCACCATAGCAGCTTGGGATTTCAGCGCCTGATAGGCAAGACCGCCGACGAAATGCGGGTAGACGTGACCATTGGTGTGCCCAAGCCCGACGCGGTGGATGGGGACGCGGTGTTGAGCACCCTGCCCCACGGCAGCGGCTTCATCAAGGTGGTCCAAGGCGGCTTGGAGGTGCTCAACGACGAGGGGACGGACGGGACCCTAATCGCCAACGCCATAGTTATGGTGAGCTTCGACGACGGCAACTAGCCCCCGCCCTTCTCGGGCTAGGAGAGGCTACCCCCAGTGAATAATCGCTAGCCCCGGCCAGGTGGCCGGGGCTTCGCTTTTTGGCAGCCTCGCGATGTTAAGCCAGCGCTGTTCAAGGGGCCCTCACAGTCGGACTGGGGGTTCCCTTAAAGCCCATCGCTGGTAGGGGCCCGGTTATTCCTCCGGCTTCCGAGTGCCGAACACCTTGGTACCGCGGGTGAAGATGCACTTCTTGATGTTGTTAATCAACTCGTTGCCATCCACCGAGTGGACGTTGCCCAAGTGGTCGATTACCAGGTCTACCACCTCTTGCTCCGACTCGGCGATGGCTATGTATTTGCAGTTTACTCCAACGGCGCTGACCGCTCCGGACATGAAGTTGTTGCATCGGGCGTACATCTGCGGCATTTTCTCTCCTCCTCCGCTTGGTTTAGTCTGACGTGTCCAGGCTGCTGGACGCCTGTAAAATACAGGCCACACCGGAAATATTATACGACATTCCCGGATTCCTGGCACGGGATAATGGATATTACCCCATGATTTGCGAGAAATATCATACCAGTTGTGGCCCCTTCCGGCTACCCCGACGGGTCAACCCGAATATTGATAGTCGATTACTGCTCGTCCTCAGGCTTTCCCCAGCCGCCGCCGCCGGGAGTGCGGATACTCAACACGTCCCCCGCGTCCACGTCCAGCGTCTCTTTACCCGCCAGGCGTACCTCCTCATAGCCGCCCCGCAGTAGGACGTTCTCCCCGGGACGTCCGTGGTGCCCCCCGTGGTAACCGGGGGGTGGAAACCTCCGGCGCTCCGACAAAATGGTGACGCGTACCGGAGATAAGAACTCCACATCCCTCACTAGGCCGTCGCCCCCGTTGTGTTGGCCTCGACCTCCGGAACCCCGCCGCAGGGCGTAACGCTTCATTCTCAGGGGGAAGGCGAATTCCAGGGCCTCTATGGGGGTGTTCATAGTGTTGGTCATGTGGGTGTGGATGCCGGAGATGCCGTCCTTGGTTGGCCGGCCCCCCATGCCTCCGCCGATGGTCTCGTAATAGACAAAGGGCTTCTCCCGGGCCAGGTCATGGCCGCCGATAAGCAGGTTGTTCATGGTGCCCTGGCTGGCGGCGGGAATCAGTTGGGGAACCGCCCGGGCCATGGCGGCCAGCAGTACGTCGGTAATCCGCTGGGAGGTTTCCACGTTGCCCCCGGCCACGCCCCGTTGGGGTTCCGGGTTCACCAGGGTGCCCCGGGGAGTGATGATGGTCACGGGACGGAGACAGCCCTGGTTGGCCGGGGCATCGTCCCCCACCACGCAACGGACCACGTAGAGACAAGCCGATACAGTGACGGCCTGGGGAGCGTTGATGCAGCCCTGGCGCTGGGGTGAAGTGCCGGTGAAGTCCACCGTCAAATGGTCCCCGGATACCGTTATCGCCACCTCTATGGGTACCGGCTCTTCGGTAAGGCCGTCGTCATCCATGTAGTCCAGCACCCGGTACACTCCATCGGGAATTCCTTCGATGGCCCGGCGGGTCACCCGCTCCGAATAGTCCAGCAAGGCCGTCATGTGTTCCAGGGTATCGGCGATGCCGTAGCGCTGGGTAACCTCCCGCAATCGCCGTTCCCCCACCCGGATGGAGGCTATCTGGGCCGCCAGGTCTCCCTTGCGTTCTTCGGGAGTACGGGAGTTGCGGCAGATGACTTGGATGACTTCCTGGTTCAGGCGCCCCCGGCGGGCCAGCTTGATGGGGGGCAGGATCAGCCCTTCCTGGTATAGCTCGGTGGACAGGGGTAGCGACCCGGGGGTCATGCCGCCCACGTCGGCGTGGTGCCCCCGGTTGGAGACGAATCCCACCAGTTGGTCCTTCCCCGCCTCTTCGACGTAGACCGGGGCAACTAGGGTGATGTCCGGCAGGTGGGTCCCTCCCAGGTAGGGGTCATTGAGGATGACCATGTCGCCAGGCCGCAGGGCGTCAGGAAAGGTCTCCAGGGCGGCCCGCACCGACGCGGGCATTGCCCCCAGGTGTACCGGCTGGTGGGCCGCCTGGGCCACCATCTGTCCCTGGGGGTCGAAGATGGCGCAGGAGAAGTCCCGGCGTTCTTTGATATTGGGAGAATAGGAAGTCCGCTGCAAGGCTACGCCCATCTCTTCGGACACCGAGATGAACATGTTCTTGAAGACTTCCAAACTTATGGCGTCAACGGCCATCGGCCACCTCACGACTATGATAGTTGGTGTTACCGTACTAAGAAACTATCTCAAAAGTCTAGTCGCCGACGTAGGGACCCTTCGACAGGCTCATGGTGAGCGGAGCGCCGCTTCATGGCTGCTCATGGTGAGCTTGTTGAATTATGCTTCGAGATAATTTCTAAGGGATTAGGTTTGTAGTCGGCTTTTTGGTATAGCCCTGGGCCGCGTACCCCGCGCTCCCGACCGCCGCGACCCGGTTTACCGGGCGGGGGAGGGCACCAGCCGGGCCAGCAGGTCCGCCTCCGCGCCCGCCTCTTGGGGCTGGGCCAGGGTGAAATACTCCCTGCGCATGTTATCCCGCATTATTTCCTCGGGCAGTTGGGCGAAGGCTCCGTTTGGGTCCAACTGGGTACGGTGGCAATTCAACGAAGCAATCTTGGTATCAACGAAGGGGCCAACGTCCAGAGTGGTCGTCACCGCTTCATCGGGAGACCCCAGGTTCTCCACCTCCAGGCTGGCGAAGGGAGGCGTGATACCCAGGTCGCGCATCTGTTGCCACATGCGGCGAAACTCACTCCTGGGAAAGCAGACATAATAGAGGACGCTGGGGCTCCAGGGAGCTTCTGCCTGGCGCGTTCCCCGGCTCGCCGCGGCAACCGCCCCGGCTTGCGTGTAGGCTTCGGTGACGTGCTGGTACACGGCCCGGTGGTCGGGATGCCCATAGCCCCCGCTGGGGTCGTGGGTAATCACGATGTGGGGCCGGACTTCCCGCATTATATCTACCAGCTTGCCGACTACCTCAGCAGCGGGAGACTGCCACAGGCTTCGAGGATCGTTGTTTTCCTCGGTGCCCTCCATACCCGAGTCCCGGTAGTTGAGAAAGCGCAGGTCCTGGACGCCGGTAATCGCCATTGCCTGGCGCAGCTCCTGCTGACGCACCAGGTGGAGGGTCTCGGGCGTCGCCAGGGAGGGGTCGCTGATTTCCCCCACGTCGCCATTGGTGGCGCATACCAGGGTAACGCGGGCGCCCAGCGATACCAGGGCGGCCAGGACGCCGCCGCAACCGAAGCCCTCGTCGTCAGGGTGGGCAAAGGCGGCCAGAACGGAAAGGGAGGACGGGTCCAAGGAATTAGAGGACATGCTTGTGCTCCTTGGGCAGTTTGGATGATGCTAATAAGGAGATGTCGACTCATACGGGCATCTCAGCCTTGCTTTTCTACCAAGCGCCCATTGATATACTTGTGCAGAACACTTGCCAGCAAGGTCTGGAAGGGAAGACCTTCGCCGATTGCACGCTTCTGCAATGCCTCCAAGTCCTGTCTGGAGATGCGAATATTCACCCGCGTATCCTTCCTCAGTGCGTCGCGAGCATACTGGCGGTATCGCTTCAGCTCTTCTTCGCTGTCCGCCACAGAATGCCATTCGTCCTTCTCAAAGGAATTGACCAAGTTCTGCTCTTCAGGGTCCAGGTTAACCATGTTCTCCCATCCGTCTAAGGTAGGTGTTGGTAGCTTTGCGACTGGGAATCACCGTCTTTAGGAAAACTTCGGTTTCGCTCTCGACAAAGGGAACCAAGTAGACATAATCACCAATTTGCAATATGAAGATTCGTTGACCGGGATACCTTTGCTGGTTGGGATGCTCCAAGACATCCAATAAGTCTCCTCGCTGCAAATGAAAGACGACCTCTTCAAACGACACTCCCCGGTCTCGCTTGAGAGTGTCGTTTTTGTCATTGCTCCAATGGAACGGTTTCACCAGCGAACTGTATCACATCGTATCCATAGGGGTAGCGAAAACGGCCAAACGCAGGTTGAGAGGGAATAGGCGGATGGGCAAATTGTCGTGTGCCACGCCCCCTACTCCGGCTCCAACACCAAGTTGCCGTAGGGGTCAACCTCGCCAGCCCAACCCGGCGGCACCACTATGGTGCTATCCAGTTGCACCAGGATGGCCGGCCCGGAGAAGCGGTTGCCCGTGCGCAGCTCTTGCCGGTCGTAGGCCGTCGTGGGTAGAGGCCCCCCAGGAAAGACCACCGGAACTACTTCGATGATGGCCGCCGCGGCGCTGGCGTCCGACGCCGATTGGGGCGCGGCCAGGGGCTTGTCCACCGCCAATTCCAGCTTCAGACGCAGGTTTACAATTTCCACCGCTTCGTTCCGGTCGGCGTACCCAAACCGCTGCGAGTGGGCCCGGTAGAAACTGTTGGCGATACTGCGGAGCAGGTCGCCCCGGGAAGATGGATAGTCTATGGTCAGCTCGAAGGACTGGCCGACGTAGCGGGCGTCCAGGAATCGCTGGGCCTTCATACGTTCCACCGGCAGCCCCTCGCCCCGCAACTCCTCCCGGGCCAGGGTTTCCATACCGTGGAACTCCTCGTCCAGGCGACGACGGTCCACGTCGTCGCCCCGCAGCATCACCGTGCGGGAATAGTCCTTGACCACGTTGGCGATGGCCACTCCCAGCGCCGACAGGATGCCCGGGTGGGTGGGCACCAAAACCCGGGGGATGCCCAACTCTTGGGCCAACTCGCAACTGTGCATGGGCCCAGCGCCGCCGAAGGGCACCAGGGTAAACCGGCGGGGGTCGTAACCCCGTTCCAGGGAGATGGCCCGAATGGCCCGCTCCATGTTGGCGTTGACCACCCTTATTATGCCCAGCGCCGTGTCCTGAACGCTGGCCCCAATCTGCGCCGCCAGGGAGCCCATCAACCCTTCAACGCGCCTTTGGTCCAGGCTCAGGCGTCCCCCCAGGAAGTGGTCCGGGCGCATTCTTCCCAGGACCAGGTTGGCGTCGGTGACAGTAATCTGGTCCCCCGTACCGTAGCAGGCCGGGCCAGGGTCTGATCCGGCGGACTGGGGCCCTACCACCAACGCGCCGCCGCTATCCACCCGGGCTATGGAGCCGCCCCCGGCGCCCACGGTGTGGATTTCTATCATGGGCACGCTGATGGGGTAGCCGCCCAGGGTGGCCGAGGTGGTCTCCTTGATGCGCCCGGGACACAGGGAAACGTCGGTGGAGGTGCCGCCCATGTCCAGGGTAATAATATCTTGATACCCGGCCTGCACGCTGGTATGGAAGGCTCCCACCACGCCGCCGGCGGGCCCGCTGAGAATGGTGCGCACCGGCTGCTCCGACGCCAGCCCGGCGGTGATGCTGCCGCCGGAGGACTGCATTATGCGCAGTCGGCTGCCCAGGGACCTCTCCAGCGCTCCCAGGTATTGCGACATCACTGGACCCACGTAGGAGTTGACCACTACGGTGCTGGTGCGTTCATACTCCCGAAACTCCGGAATGACCCGGCAGGAGGCGGATATGAAGGGCGGGGACTCCATTTTGCCCAGCGCCTCCAACACCATTTCCTCGTGCAGAGGGTTGATGAAAGAGAAGAGAAACGACACTGCTACCCCATCAACGTCGGCCTCCCGCAACAGGGACACCAGGGTCTCGATGGCCTGGGGCGTCAGGTCTTCCAGGATGGCCCCGGTGTAGTCCACCCGCTCCGGGAGACCGAACCGCAGTTCCCAGGGGGCCAGGGCCGGGGCACGCTCCAGGTCCAGGTTGTATAGTTCCGACCGGCTCTGGCGACCAATTTCCAGCACATCCTCGAATCCGAGGGTGGTGACCAGGGCCGTCCGCCCGCCCTTCCCTTCCAGCAGGGCGTTGGTGGCGACGGTGGAGCCGTGGATGAAATCGGCGTCGCCGGCCCCGTCCTCCGTTACCAGCTCCGGACAGGCTTCGGCGATACCCCGGCGTACTCCCAGAGAGGGATCGCCGGGCGTGGAGGGAAGTTTGTGAATAGACAACTGGCCGTCCCGAAGGACGGCTATGTCGGTAAATGTGCCGCCGACGTCGATGCCGACTACGGTTCTTGTCATGGTGGTAGCTGGCCTCCGGACTAATGCGTTGGATACAGGCGGGGCGGGTTATCCTTTGGCGCGGTCATTTTACGAAAGGGCAGGACATAAGCCTGGCATGGTGGAACAGAGGTCAATCGCAAGGGTCTAAGGGCCACCCCAGGCTCCCCGTACCGAGTTCAAATATGCTTGGTAAGCCCGGTCATTGAAGCATACGAAGGTTACCGACTCCACCGAAGTGGCCCCTTCCAGAAGCTGCTTCACCTCGGCGACGGCGATTCGTGTGGCCCGCTCCATGGGAAAGCCGTAAGCCCCGGCGCTGATTGCCGGGAAGGCAACGGTCTTTACCTGCCGCTCTTCAGCCAGGTCGAAGCACCGGCGGTAGCATTGGGCCAGCAGGGCGTCCTCGCCGGCCTCGCCACCCGTCCAGATGGGGCCGACAGTATGGATTACCCAGCGGGCGAGCAGGTTATAGCCCCGGGTAATCTTGGCGTCCCCGGTGTCGCATCCGCCGAGGCTGCGGCACTCGTCCAGGAGTTGGGGTCCGGCGGCCCGGTGTATCGCGCCGTCAACCCCTCCGCCTCCCAGCAGGGAGTTGTTTGCGGCGTTGACGATGGCGTCTACCTCCTGCTGGGTAATGTCTCCCATCACCACTGTTACCCGGTCCGGCATACGCTGCCCCTGGTTACTGGTAGGCTTGGCATAAGGATGGGAAGCCCAATATTGGCGCGTCGAGAAACTCCGCCGAGTCCCCCAAGGTGGTCGCTCGGGTCCCCCTGGGCCATGATGGGTGTTGAGAGGGTCACGTAAATTCCGATTACTGCTGCTCCAGGGCGATGCGCAGCCGCTTGTTGATGCGCCCCTTGCTCTCGTGCCGAACCACTTTGATGACGCCCACCTCGCTGGTGTTGGCAACGTGGGTGCCGCCATCGGCCTGCAGGTCCAGCCCGACGATGTCAATGGTGCGTACCTCGGATATGTTGTCCGGTAGCAGGTTGACCTTGGTCCTGATTAGGTCCGGTGTCCGGTCAGCCTCCTCCCGGGGCAGGTTGTCCACCTGCACATTCCGGGCCAGGGCGACCTCGGCGTTTATCTTCTGCTCCACCTCTTCAGCGAAACCCGCGCTCATCTGCTCCAACTCGAAGTCCATGCGGGCCGAGCCTGGCTGCATATCGCCCCCGGTGACCCGCGCGCCGTAGTCCCGCCACACCACGCCGCAGAGGATATGCAGGGCGGTGTGGGTACGCATGAGCAGGTAGCGGCGGTTCCAGTCGACTTTGCCGGTGACCTGGAAGCCGATGGGCGGCTTTTCACCTTCAACCTGGTGTACCACTTGGCCGTCGGAGCGCCCCACTCGGGTTACTTGGTATTCCTGGCCCTGGCATTCCAGGGCCCCGGTATCCCCGGGCTGGCCGCCCCCGCCAATGTAGAAGGCGGTGCGGTCCAGCACCACTCCGGCATCGGTTATATCGGTGACGGTGGCGGTAAATTCCTTCAGGTAGCTGTCGCTGTGAAACAGTAGGTCTGTCATGCGGGTCTCCATTGTTGTCGTGTTACTGTGGCGATGGCCCTTCCATCTCTGGGGCCAACGCGACCCATTATAGCAAATCTGTCCTGGTGTTCAGAGGGCGCGCATCCTACGCAATCCAAAATGCGATTGCCCCGTCTGGGTCAGGGTCTTTCGATTCTCCAGGTAGAGGCAATATTTGTCCTGGCGGGCAGGCCGCCACCCCCCACCGCCATTCCGGCGGAGGCCGGAATCCAGGGGTGGGGAGCCTGTGCTGACGGAGTCTTCAGACCCTTTGCTCCGCTCAGAGCCTCCATTGCGCGAAGGCGGAGTGGTGACAATCATAAGGCCCCGTAGCTGGGGTACTGCAAGTTGTCTTTGATTGCGTCCGATGCCATAATAGACCTCACCCAAATTCGGCCCCGCCGGTCTGAGAGGCGCTGCTGGTCTGCCCTGACAGCGCCGGTCATTCTAAAACAGTGAATTAGCAATGAAAGTTTCGTGCCTGCAAGAGAACTTGAGCCGTGGCCTCGGCATCGTCAGCCGGGCGGTGGCCGCCCGGGCCACCCTGCCCATTACCCAGAACGTCCTGCTGAGCACTGAACAGTCCATGCTCAAGCTCTCGGCCACCAACCTCGAAATCGCCATAACCACTTGGATCGGGGCCATGATCGAGGAGGAAGGGTCGATAACCGTTCCCGCCCGGCTGCTCACCGAGTTCGTAAACTCTCTGCCCAGCGACCGCATCGACCTGGAGCTGCCCGCCGGGTCCGGTGTGCTGCAACTGACCTGTGCCCGGGCCGAGGCCCGGGTTCACGGCGTGGACGCCGCCGAGTTTCCGCCCATTCCCACTGTTGATGAGGGTGTGGCCGCTCGGATGGACCCCCAGGTGCTGCGGGCAGCCATATCTCGGGTAGCCTTCGCCGCCGCTACCGAGGAGTCCCGGCCCGTATTGACCGGCGTTGAGGTGAAGCTATCGGGCGACAAGTTCACCATGGCGGCGGCTGACGGGTTCCGCTTGGCGGTGCACCACGGGGCCCTGGCGGAGCCGGTCGAGTCGGAGATAGACGTGATTATCCCGGCCCGCACCCTCATCGAGTTGAGCCGTCTGCTGGGAGACCAGGGGGAGTTGGTGGAGATTATGATGACCCCGGCCAGGGGACAGGTGCTCTTCCGAGTACAGGGGATTGAGGTCGTCTCTCAATTGTTGCAGGGCGCCTTCCCCAACTACGACCAGCTTATTCCCCAGCACTACCAGACCCGGGCCGTATTCGAGCTGCAAGATCTGCTGCGGGCCACCCGCACCGCCGCCATATTCGCCCGGGACGGCAGCAACATCATCCGGTTGGAAATGGTGCCCGACGGCGAGAGCGAGGCCCCGGGTAAGGCCATAATTTCGGCCCGGTCGGAAGAGGTGGGGGACAACCAGGACGAGGTGACCGCCGACTCCATCGAGGGGGGCGAGTCCAAGATAGCCTTCAACAGCCGCTACCTGCAGGACGTGTTGACGGTGCTGGAGCGGGGCAAAGTCGCCCTGGAGACTACCACTCCCTCAAGCCCGGGGGTGTTCAAGCCCCTAGACTCCGAGGAGTACATCCATGTGGTCATGCCCATGTTTGTCCAGTGGTAGTTGCATCCCCAGTCATTCCGGCATAGGACGGAAAACAGGCCTAAGCCCACCGTTATTCCGGCGGCAGGCCGGAATCCAGCGGGTAAAGGGGGAAGGGGCCTGATTGGCGGACGTAGAACCGGCCCGGAGTATTCCGGGCCGGTTGAGGGTTTCTTTAGTTGCGCCGTTGGGACATCTTCCACTAAGAGCCTATCCTAAAATCAAGTTATGCCCCCTGTCGCAGCTATGAAATGCCATAACCCAAAGGGTTATTAGGATAGGCTCTAATACTACAGTTGCAGATTGAAAACGACTAGGATTGGGGCAATCAACGGGTGGTGAGGTGAGGCTGTGGCAGTGCATGGGGATGGGGTGGCAGAGGTCGCCCGGTGGGCTGAGGGTATCGACCGGGTACACGAGTGCATTGCGGGGCGGTTCCGGCGTCCCGAACCACGTCGACGATCGCTGGACTATCTGAAAGGGCTGCTCAGTCCGGTGGAGCGCAAGAACGGCTGGCAACTGGCGGAGCAGGCCGGGGACGCCACACCCTATGGGGTGCAGCATCTGCTGTCAACCTACATTTGGGACGCGGACCTGGTTCGCGATGATCTCAGGGACTACGTGGTGGAGCACCTGGGCGACGCCAACGGGGTGTTGGTGGTGGACGAGACTGGGTTTCTGAAGAAGGGCAACAAGTCTGTGGGGGTGCAGCGTCAGTACAGCGGCACGGCGGGACGGATCGAGAACTGCCAGATTGGGGTATTCTTGACCTACGCTACTGCCAAGGGGAGGACCCTGCTGGACCGGGAGCTTTACCTGCCTCAGGTGTGGGCCGATGACCAGGAACGCCGGGAGGAGGCTGGCGTGCCGGAGCAAGTGGCGTTTCGCACCAAGCCGCAACTGGCCCGGCGGATGCTGGAACGGGCGGTGGAGTCGGGAGTCCCCTTCGGCTGGGCCACCGGGGACGAGGTCTACGGCAATGACCGCAACCTGCGGCTGTGGCTGGAGCGGCGGGACGTTCCTCACGTGCTGGCCATCAAGAGCAATGAGAAGTTGTGGGCTGGGACGGACCAGGGTCCGCGCCAAGTGCGGGCTGACCGGCTGGCGTCTGGGGTTGAAGAGTCGGGCTGGGTCCGGCTGAGCGCCGGTGATGGGGCCAAGGGTCCTCGGGTCTACGACTGGGCCTTGGTGGATATTCGGCCCCTGAGAGAACCTGGCAAGGGGTACTGGCTGCTGGCCCGGCGCAGCGTGGCCAAGCCCGAGGAACTGGCCTACTACGTGTGCTACGGCCCGACGGGAACAGCCCTGGAGGAACTGGTGCGGGTGGCCGGAACCCGGTGGGCCATTGAGGAATGCTTTGAGGAGGCCAAGGGACAGGTGGGACTGGACCAATACGAGGTGCGCCGGTGGGACGGCTGGTACCGGCACATCACCCTGGCGATGCTGGCCCACGCCTACCTGGCGGTGGTACGGCGCCAGGCATCGTCGCCGGGACGTCTGGGAGAAAAGGGGGCTGCCCCAGTTTGGAGGAAAGGCTGATACCGCTGACGGTGCCCGAGGTTCGGCGGTTACTCTACCGGCTGATATGGAGACACCACCCTACGGACGAATCAGTGCTGCGGTGGTCTCAGTGGAGACGGCGGCACCAAGCAACGGCCCGGCGCTGTCATTACCGACGCCGCCTGAAACTCCTCACCACATATCTGCAACTGTAGTACTAAGGGGACGGACCGTTCTCTAGCGGGTTGCTCCTGTGGGCAACTACGGAGCGCAGGCCAATAGGTTCGTCCATATTGTGACGTAGTCGCCAGAAAGGGTCCTCGGGTGAGTCTCTAAGGTAAGTTTTAGTGCCGCATTTGGGGCATCTCAATACGTCAGTGTAGACAAAGCAGCGAGAGCAGCGTCTTGGTAGTAGCTCCATCTGTGGGCCTCCGTAAAGTTCTAGTTGGTCTTCGCCAGCCTTTTCCCGCTGGCGGAGGGGTGAGTATCGGCGGACGGGGGGGCGGCCTCGGGGTGCCCCCGTCCAACATGGGAGGGCCGCCGGCTTTAAGCCGATGGCGCCTCCAAGTCACGCGGGGTCATAACTCGTACTGAGATAGTCTGGTCCTTCTCGATCACCTCCTCGTCTGCCAGCGTGTAAATCTGTACCGTCGTCCGGGGTTCGGTGGGCCAGGCAGCCGCTGAGTCCGAACCAGCCTGCGCTACTACAGGTTGCGGCGCTTTGGGAAAGGGCCGGATGTTCGGGTCCTCCGGATAGATTTGCTGGGGCCGACCCTGGGCCCTGCCCGCGTTGGATTGGACCGCTTCCCCGGTGGGTGGGGCGGACCTCTCCGGGTCTTCCACCTTGGAGAAGGGGCAGACCAAGACCACGGAATCCTTCTTCTCAGGGCTCGCTGTCGTGGTGGCGCGCAGCCTGTGCCAGATGGCCAAGCCCGACGTGCCGATGTGGTAGGCCAGGATGACGCCGATGAACAGGTTGGTCATGGCTACCGAGATGTTGGCCCACCAGACCAGCGCCAACGCCAGTAGGATGGGGATGCTGGAGGCCGCTACCAAGGCGGCCTCCATTTTGGGTAGTCGCACGCCCCCACCGCCGATGGAGGCAGCCGGGGCGGGTGCTTCCCGCCCCGGCCTGGTGAGGTAGAGCGCCATGGCAACCAACAGCGCGATGGCCGTCAGCGGTACGATGGCGCCCAGTAGGGTTAGCTCGGTCCCGGTAATCATGTTCGTACTCCTTAGTTAGAATGGCCGGTTGACCTACGGGCGGAGGTGGTTGAGCATGTCCGTGGCGTCCTCGGGATTGACGGTAATTACGCCCATGAGATTGTTACCCGGAATGTCGATGTTGTAGAGATTGCCGCGCATCCGGCGGACTTGCAGCGCCTGCTTGAAGTCCTGCTGCCACCTTTCCCCGTAGGGCATGGGGCCGAACACGTCCAGGGTCCGGGGGTTCTTCCATCCGACGGCCAGCGGGTGCGCCAAGAACTTCTCCAGCGTGTTCTCCGCCACCGGGTCCGGCTCGATGATCGACGGTATGGATACCCTCCCAATCAGCGGGGCAGTCGCGTTGGATATATCGTACTGCTTGACGCTGTTGTGGCCCCCGCGCATGGAGCCGTCAATCATTAACCGCTTGATGACGTCCGCCGCCACCACCGCCGAGTCCTTCATTGCCGGCGAAATGTTGGAGTCGCCGACGTTCTGGCCCACGGTGAGTTCGGAGTTTATCGGCAGCAGCCCGAAGTCCTTCGGGTTACGTTGTTGCTCCATGCGCCGCAGCAGATCCTCGTAGCGCTGGCTTATATGGGGTATCCGCTGCGGGTTATCGGTATCGTCCACCTGCCGCGAGGGCGTTACCATCACCAATAGCAGGTTTCGGTACAACTCTCGGTTGTCCAACAGGTAAGTAGCCAAAGCGTAGAAGGCGGAGCTGTTGCCGCTGCCGGCCAGTATCGTGTACCCGGCATTGGCCGAGGCTGTGGTGATGTACTCCCGCATGGCTGGCTCTTCCATCAAACGGTCGAACTCCCGCCGCAGCTTCAGGGCGTCTCCGGCCGCGGGGTACTGGGAAAATTCAAGGAAGCGAAAGTCCGGGACCAGGTTGTCCTTGACCTTCCCTAGCAACCTTTCGGCTTCCGGCGAGTACACGTCGGCCAGGTACAGATTAACTATGAGATTGGCCGTGTCGATTATGGTGTTGCCGCAAGGATTTACCGACTGGATAAATTGGCCCGACAGGGCCAGGGCTTCAAATATCTCGGTCCCCGAGCCCCCGGTCAGGATGATGTTCGCCACCGGGGTGAGGGCCATGCCGCGCCGGACTACGGCGGACTTGGTGACCTCCTCTTGGACCAGGGTCTCCACTCTTTGGGTATGGAGGGTGTCGCCGTCGGTGTAGTTATTGGGTCCGGTCATTTGTTCAGTCTCCTATGTTTAGAGTAGGTTACTCGGGCACCGCTCCTGTTGCGCCGCGCCCCTGCCAACGGGGTTTATGGCTCACTGGCAACCTCCTGGCGAGAGTCACTTACTGCACCGCCCCAACCCATGGTTCGAGTTTGCCAGGCCAGCAGCCTGTGGGTTCGCTTTGTTACAAGTATGAGAGCAAAATGATAATTGGTACGCCTTTGCTAGCGGCGCGGCAGGTTTGGATTTGGCGTCACCAGGGTTGCCCTGCGCTGCGTACTTATACAACTACAACGTCCACCGGAGAGAGCACCGTTATATTGGAGCGGCAAGGAAATTCGGGGCTTAGCATCCCAGAACATCGGCGCGCCACGGGACCAAGGCGCGGTGCCTTTTCGGTAGCTGGGCCCCTACTGGATGTGGGGAAAATGCCAAGTAACAGTACCAGTAGAGGGGAAGACTTCGTACCTACGAAAGGGTGGAGGGGGTTGGAGCGAAGGGCAGGATTCCGCCTGGACAAGGGCTTGGAGCGATGGAGGGATTTGCCGGGTCCCACCCGCTGGGACCCGGACGAAGCTAGCGCAGGCTGTGCAAGGCCCGGGGCTCTGGGTTCGGAGAGGAGGCCACTTAGCTATCGGAAGTTGCGAGACCGAATAAGAAAGACGTTGCGACCTTCAATTACTTTGGAGTGGCCTCGCTTGAGGCTAGCACGAGTGACTATGGGATTGTTCCTGAATGTAGATTCTATTAAACGCGTAATTATCCCGGCCACGTTTAGTCCGTTACCTTGGTCAGAGCCCATGTATTCTACTATCATGCGTCGGAGAGCACGGGTTGAGCAAGGTACTCCCGGTAACTGCTCGGCATAAGCGCAAGTCAAATAGTAGGGTTGGCTATCGCCATAGAAAGTCAGTGGTTCCCCGTGCAAATAGACCTCTTCTAGGACCATGTTGACATACAGGTCAGTAGCCCTTATCAACAAGTCTGTCCTTTGTTCGATGCGCTTGTAGAACTCTTGAGAAACTCCGACATGCTGTCCATTTAAGATGGCTTCGTAAGGTGCCATCGGCCCTGAATCGTAATGCCCGATTGCTTCCCACAGCTCTTGCAACGTGGGTGGACGCGCCCCTTCCACTTCATCCTCGGGTCTGCCTTCTCCCTTTGTGTCGTCTTCTGTGACTTGCTCTCCCTCCCCACCCGGCGCCGTAGGGGGTGGCAGGGTAAAGATAGAGGGTATCCCCCTTCCGTTGTCAAGCACCTCGTCCTGTTCTGGTGTCTCCACTGGTACAGATTGTTCCAGTGCTGCCTCGGGCTCCCGGTCCAACGGTTCGCTTGGGTCATCCTGTTCGGGAGTGGTGAGGTCCGGGTGGCTGGCCTGGCCTTCTTCTTGCTCCAGCGCATCCGTATTGATGGGTGCTGTCACCAGCACAGTGGCCGGCGGATCACTCTCAGGCGGGTAGCCTTCAGCCGTGGCCGCAGCGGCACTCCTGGGCCAGGCTCGGGCCCATATCTCCCCCACCATCGCGCCACCGACGATGAAAATCATGTAGGCGCTGGCCAGTATGGTGAACAAGACCATTACGCCCAGGTGGCGGTGGACGAATTCCTCGGGGCCGAAGCCCATCCGCGTCCAGTCCAGCTCCGCCGTCCAGAACAGGTTTCCTGTGGGAAGTAATGTCTCCGCCGTGTATTGTAAGAACATTACTGCTATAGCCATGACCAGCAGGACTACTATTGTCACAATGGCGCCCCACAGCCAGGTGACGGCGTCTTGGGGACTTAGCTTGGCCTCAGGGTCCCGCAGGGCCACTGTCACCGTCATCGACGCGAACAGCAAAAAGCCCACCGCTACGGGAAACGCCTGCCCCCCGTTGACGGTCAGGAGGGTGGAGGGCGTGAAGGCCAGCAGCAGCGGAATTCCCACGACCAGTGCGGCCCGTTTGAAGGGCCTGGAGTGTCCTCCAGACCCCTGGTATTGCCACTGCCAGAGAATGAGGTGGCCTCCGAAGGCCAGCAGTGCCAGGAAGCAATTGGTAATGAAGGACAGAAGGAGAGGTAATCGCGTCCCTTGCCAGGCGGTGATGGTCCCAAAGGAATACTGGTCAGGTCCGGTTGCGTGGGTGAACATGAGCGGCAGATTCAGCATTACCAGAAGGGACGCAGGGAGGAGGAAGAGGGAGGGACGGGGCTGATTCGTAGCTTTGGATAATGACGCTTCGGTCTGGTCGGTGCCTCCCAACATAGCTTGAACGCTCCGGTTATACTTCTTGCCCTGTCAACCCTAAACGCGCCGGCCCGGAGTCACTCCGGGCCGGTCGCATTGTCTCCTTGGTGCGCCGCAGATGGTGTTTCCGCGGTGGTGCTGGTGGCTACACGAAGCTGAATTGCTCGTAGCCGCCGTGGACTATGGGCACCGGGTCCAGCCCCAGCCACCTGTCCAGTATCGTCGTGTAGGCTGAGCGGAAGTCGTTGGTGAAGTGCAGGTCCCCCTCCGAGTGGTCCTCCGGGCGCAACGAGGGGTACTCCCCGTAAAGGCCGCCGTTGACCGAGCCGCCGATGACGAAGGCCACTCCGCCCGACCCGTGGTCGGTGCCCGTGCCGTTGTCCCTAATGCGCCGGCCAAACTCGGAAAAGACCAAGACCAGGGTGTCGTCGGCCAGGCCGTGCTCTTCCAGGTCGGTGGTAAAGTCGCTGATGGCCGTGGAAACGTCGTTCCAGAGCTTGGCGTGGGCTTGCAACTCGTTGCTGTGGGTGTCGAAGCTGCCGTGCTGGGAGTAGTAGACCCGCGTTCCCAGGTCGGCGCACATCACCCGGGCCACATTTCTGAGGGACTGGCCGATGGGGCTGTCGGCATACTCCACGCTGGAGGAGTATAGCTGGGGCGCGGTGCGCAGGCGGTCGGCCCCCTTCAGGGCGTTGGAGCCGGTCTCGCCCAGCACCTGGGCCACGGTGTCCTTGCTCTCGGTGGGCCCATAGATTCGGCTGAAGGCTTCCAGGGCCTGCTCCCGGGCCTTTTCGTCCTGAATGTCGGGCATCAGCCCGTAGGTTTCCAGGTTGCCCACCGACGCCACCGGCACCCCCTTGCAGACCATCGCCCGGGGCAGCCCCCGCCCAAAATTCACCCCGGTTAGCACGTTTTCGCCCCGGGGGTCCAGGTCGCGGATGGTGGCTCCCAACCAGCCCTCGGCGCCTATCTTTTCCGATTCGGCGGTGTACCACACGTCCCGGGAGCGGAAGTGGGAACGGTTGGGGTTGGGGTAGCCGATGCCATTGATGATGGCCAAGTTGCCCTGGTCCCAGAGTTCTTTCATGGGAGTTAGGCTGGGGTTCAGGCCCAGTTCATCGTCCAGCTTGATAACGTCGGCCTGGGGTATGCCCACGCCGGAGCGGAAATCGTAGTAAAGACCGTTGTTGTAGGGGATTACCGTGTTCAGCGCGTCGTTGCCGCCCTGAAGCTCTATCACTACTACCGAGCGGTCCCTCTTGTTGGAAGTCATCGGTTCTCTCCTCCTAAGCGCCGGGCTTGTATACCTGGATTCGATGGCGGTTGCTCTCGGTGACGTACAGGTTCCCGGCCCGGTCCAGCTTGACCGATACCGGCGACCAGAAATACTTTTCGATGTGGGACGACTCCTCGTGGGGGTCGTCGATAAAATACTGGACCTCGGGCTCCAGGTTGGCCCGGGAACGGGCCTTACCCTCTTCCACATTTACTTGGAGGAAATTCGCGGCCCACTTGGACAAGGTCGCTTCGCCCCGGAGCTTCATCACAAACCCGCCGTCCGGGTCCAAGACCTGCACTCTTTCGTTGCCCCAGTCGGCTACGTAGATGTAGCCGTCGGCGTCAACGGCTACGCTGGAAGGGCGGTGAAACTCTCCGTCGCCGCGTCCTGGACTACCGTAGGACGCTACAAACTTACCCTCGGACGAAAACCGTTGGATGCGGTCGTTGCCCCAATCGGCTATGTACAGGTGTCCGTTACTGGCGACTGTCAACCCCCAGGGCAGGTTGAACTCTTCGGCTCCGTTGCCCTGCCGGCCAATGCAGGACAGGAAACGACCCTCGGGAGTGAACTTCTGCACCCGGCTATTGTAGGTATCGGCAACGTAGAGGTTGTCGTCCTGGTCGAAGGCGAGGCCGGAGGGTGTGTCCAACTGCCCCTCGCCGCCGCCGTGGGAGCCCCAGGCGGACAGCAATTGCCCCTGCTGGTCGAATACGGAGATGCGGTGGGTGTACTCGTCGCTGATGTAGACCCGGCCCTGGCTGTCCAGGGTGCAGGCCGAGGGCCAAACGAACTGGCCTTCCCCCATCCCGTAGGCCCCGAAGGTGCCGTAATACTCGCTGTCGATGTCGCACATGGTGACCCGCACGCCCCGGGTGACGTTTTCCAGAGAGCGGTTGGCGACGTAAAGGCGACCGTCGGCCTCAATGGCAGTGTCGGTAGGGTAGTAAAACCCCCGACCCTCCATGGTGGTCATTCCCAAGGTAAGGCTGTATTCCAGGAACCGGGTCCCGGGCCTGTTCTCGGTTGTGGTCATTGTTTACCTTCAACTGGGACGAGGCCGGGTATTGGCCCCGTCCTGGGTGAATATTCCTGGCTCTTTATGCCCGTTGAAACTCGTGGGTGGCGGCAACCATCTGAAGCATCGCCGCGATTCGGCTCCGGCTGGCATCGCCGGGAGTCCCGATTGCCGAAGCGAAGTTCACCAACTCGCGGCGGGTATCCTCGGAGACCGCAATGGCCCCGATATGTTCCAGGCAGGCTTCAACCAGCGCTTCCGGTGAAGTTCCGGAAGAGTTGGCGGCGGAGATGCGGTCGATGATGGCCTGGACGCCGGGCTTCGTCGCGTCTCCCAGTTGTTGGGAGGCGAAGTTGACCCGCTCCACCAGGGAGCCGGTGTCAATCCAGTCGGTCCCCTGGTGCCAACCCTCGACGCTGGGAGGGTTGTTCAGGTACTGGCCCATGAACACCGCCTGCTGGTAACGTTCCAGGATTTCCTTCCTGGGGCGGTCAAACTCTCCGGTCAGGCGAATCAATCCGGCAACCAACTCCACCGGGCTTTTCACCTTGCTGTACCAGGAGCTTTCGGCCCGGAAGAAGTCGGAGTTGAACAACACCCGCAGCATGGCGGAGATGTCGTACCCGCTGTCGAAGTAGGCCCTGGATAGTAGCTCGATGGCCGCCGGGTCCGCCGGTGGCGTGTAGGGCCACTCGGGTACCGGCGGCTCGTCAGCCACGAAGTAGCTGTACATGTGCCGCGATATGAAACGGGCGGTGGCCTCCTGTTGGCAGATGATGTTCACCACGTCATCCCCGTTGAAAGCGCCCTTCTGACCCAGGAACTCCTTCTCGCCGTCGTCGTGGTCTTCAGGCTGGAACTCAAAGTGCCAGGAGATGCGCCCATAGGGCCAGTCCGAGTCCCTTTGGGAGCGCAACTCCATGTACTCCCGATTGCCCAGGGTCCAGCCGGTGAAGGCCCGGGCGCATTCCTGGACATCCTGCTCAGTGTAGTTGCCCACGCCCATCGAGAATAGCTCCAGGAGCTCCCGCCCGTAGTTCTCGTTGATGGCGTCCTTGTGGTTGTCCTGGTTGTCCAGCCAGACAATCATGGCTGGGTCCTTGGAAAGCTGGACCAGCAGGTCCCGGAAGCTGCCCATCCCGCAGTGACGGAACATCCTTATCTGGTCCGACAATGCCTTGCCGTGGATGACCTTGGGGTAGCCGGTGGCGAATATGCCATGCCAGAAGAGGGCCACCTTTTCCCGAAGGGGCATGGTGGTGGAGGCCATGCGGTAGAGCCAGTTTTCCCCGGAGGCCAGAGGCCCCATCATCCCCGAAAGCTCGGGGTGGAAACGGCGTATAAGGTCGTCGCCCAGCCTGCGCTCTTCGCCCTGGTCCAGAAGCTCTTCAACCGTGGCCTCGTATCCCTGGGCGGCGTGGGCCTCAAGCTGGCCCCTGGTGGCGCCGAAACCGGCGCGCCGCATCAGGTGGGCAATCTGTTCAATTTCCCGGTTTGCCATTAGCTGCCTCCCGGTGAGTGAGGTCGATTCGTTTGGCTCTTAACCGTGCCGGTGTTCCCGAGGCTATTGCCCCTGGAGGATGAACTCGGAGACCCGTTCCCCGATCATCATGGTGGTGACGTTGGTGTTGGCGCGGATGCAGTCCGGCATGATGGAGGCGTCAACGACGCGGATGTTTGCCAAGCCGTGGACCCTGCCGAATTGGTCCACCACCGCCAGGGGGTCCGAAGCCGGCCCCATCTTGCAGGTGCACGAAATGTGCTGGGCGGTGGACACCTCCCGCATCAACCAGTCATCCAGGCTGTCGTCCGTCGCCAAGTCCGAGTCCAGGGGTTCGATGCGTTCCTGAATGATGTCCCGAAAGTCAGGGTGTTCGGCCAACTGCGCCACCATTCGGACGCCATCCCGCAGCCGCTGCCGGTCTAAGGGCTCCTGCAGGTAATTATAGTCGAGATAAGGCTGCTCATTGGGGTCGCGGGAGTTCAGCCGCAACTCGCCAGCGCCGGCGGCCAGGTAGATGGACACCGACATTCGGATGCCCACCGGCTCCATGCGATTGCCGCCGCGGATGACGCTCTGAGTGGCGTAGGAAGACATAATCACGATCATGTCGTTGCGGAGGTCCGATCCCGGGGCGGTATAACGCAGGCACAACTGGCTGCGGGGGGCCATACCGTCGAAGTTGTAGCCCGGCTTGGTGCGCCAGGTTACGGGAACTATGGGGTGGTCCCGCAGGTTCTGTCCCACGCCGGGTAGGTCATGGATTACCGGGATGCCCAGGCTGCGCAGGTGGTCTGCGGGGCCAACCCCGGAGAGCAGCAAAAGTTGGGGCGAAGCGATTGCGCCGCCGCTGAGGACTATCTGGTCGGCCTCGACGGTAAAGGTGTAGCCGCCGCTTTCAACGACGACGCCGGTGGCTTGATTGCCCTCGAAGATGACGCGGTGAACGGTGCAATTGGGCCGTATGGTCAGGTTGAGCCGGTGCCTGGCGGGGTCAAGGTACCCCAGGGCGGTGCTCCAACGGATGCCGTTGGGGTTGTTGTAGGGCGTGGGGCCGACCCCGGAGGCGTCCGGGCTGTTGTGGTCGGGGCTTTCGGCGAACCCGTGGGCCCGGCAGGCGTTGTAGAAGGCGGATTGGGCGGGCAGCCAGTCCTCCGCCTTGAAACGGCGGGCGATGATGGGGCCGTCGGAGCCGTGAAAATCGTCGTGAAAGTCGGTGTCGGTTTCCAGGCGGCGGAAGCAGGACAGCAGGTTCTGAAAGCTCCACTGGTCGTTGCCCCGGGCAGCCCAACCGTCGTAGTCCTCGGGCACGCCCCGCAGAAACATCTGGCCGTTGATGGCGCTGGAACCGCCGGTGACCCTGCCCCGGGGGACCATAATCTCCGGGTTCTTATCGGTGCCCCTGCCGGTGAACTGCCAGTTGTGGTCGCTGGTCATCACGTCGGTGGTGGTGGCGTAGCCGAACTTCACTTCGTCGGGCAGGTGGTCGAAGTTGGGGTAGTCCGGGCCTGCTTCCAACAGGAGCACCGACCGGCTGGAGTCTTCGCTCAACCTGGTGGCAACGATGGAGCCGGCGGACCCGGCTCCGATGACAATTACATCGTATTTCAAAATGGACCGCCTTGCTTGAGGATTGCCCAGATTTGCACTGACTGGATGAAGTTGTTAAGTCGCATACCCCGAAAGTCGGACACTTCCAGGCATGATGCCGCCTACCGTAGCCAATTACCTGCCATGATACTCGAAGTAGGGGAACAATTCCAGCGCCGTCCTGACCTGGCGAAGAGCATCCATCATGGTATGGGAGCGCCGGGAAAGGTGTTAAACTGGCGGAAACTCCCGATAAACCGCAGCACGAGGAGGGCTAGAATGGTTCTACTGATTCCACCCAACCACCCCAACCTCACCTGGCAGGGGGCGATTTCGTTCCACCGCACCGACCAGTGGACCATGCCCTGGCGTTTGCCCTACGAGGATCGCGCCCTGTTCCCGCCCGACGCCCTGCGGGAGCGGGCGGCGATGCCTGCCGGGGTACGCATCTCTTTCCACAGCGACACCGAGACTGTGGCCGGGTCCGTCGTGCCAGCGGTGGAGTCCAGCCCCATAGACCTATACTGCGGCGGCGAGTTCTGCGGCTCGGCGGAGCTGGAAGGCCGAGACAGCTTCCGGTTCGATGGGCTGCCCTCGGGGGAAAAGCTGGTCGAGCTTTGGTTGCCCCAGCACGGAGAGTTCCGGCTGCGAAGCCTGGAGCTAACCGATGAGGCTTCCATAGAACCCTTTGACGACACCCGCCCCAAGTGGATTGCCTACGGCAGTTCCATTACCCATTGCCGCACCGCCGAAAGCCCCAGCCAGACCTGGCCGGGGGTCGCGACCCGACGGCTGGGGTTTAACCTGACCTGCCTGGGCTACGGGGGCAATTGCCACCTTGAGCCGATGGTGGCCCGCATGATTCGCGAGCTTCCTGCGGACTATATTTCCATGAAGGTTGGAATCAACGTCTACAACGCCACCAGCCTGGGCCCTCGGGCCTTTATGCCCGCCGTCATCGGCTTCGTGCATATCCTCCGGGAGAAGCATGCCGACACGCCCATCGCCGTCATCTCGCCCATCTTCTCGCCACCCCGGGAAACGACGGAAAACGCGGTGGGGTTCACCCTGTCGGCCATCCGCGCCGAGGTGGGCGAGGCGGTGGAATTGATGAAGGCGCGGGGAGACACGAACCTTCATTACATCAACGGGCTGGAACTCTTCGGCTCCGACCTGGCGGGACTGCTGCCCGACGACCTGCACCCCAATGCCGAGGGGTACAAGCTGATGGGACAGAACTTCGCCGACCGGGTGGGGTCCAGCATCTTTGCCGGGGCCAACCTGCAAACGGCGGACTAGGACACTCCCAAGGAGCGCATCGGCTGGCTGTCCAGGATCCAGCAGACCGGTCAACCGGCAGTTTACCGGCAGGCCCCAACCGGGCCTGCCGGACCCAGCCCCTCAACCCTGACTTCGGTGGCCGTCTAGCCCCGCAGCGGGCGGAAGAACTCCCGCACCTCGTGGGCCAACAGCCCCGGTTCTTCCAGGGCGGCAAAGTGGCCCCCTCTGGGCATCTCCTGCCAGCGCCGCACGTCGTAGGAACGCTCGGCCCACTCCCGTGGGGGACGGGAAATTTCCTGGGGGAACAGGGCCATACCGGCGGGAGCGGGCACCTTCTCGTTCTCCGTCATTTCCCAGAGGATGCTCTGGTTTTCCTTGTACATCCGTACCGATGGGCCGATGCTGTTGGTCACCCAGTAGATGGTCACTATGGTGAGGAGCTCGTCCTTGGTGTAACGGCTCTCGATGTCGCCGTGGCAGTCGCTCCAGGTGCGGTATTTCTCGATAATCCAGGCGGCCAGACCGGCGGGGGAATCGTTCAGGCCGTAGGACAGGGTTTGGGGCTTGGTGCCCTGGATGTGGTTGTACCCGCCCTCGGCCATAAACCACCGGTCCCGCTGGGTCACCAGGGCGTCCTCGTCCTCGGTGAGGGGGCGGGAGTTGGGCCCCAGGTAGGGGGTGGGCCGGGTTACCGAGGTCAGATGCACTCCGTACATCTTGTCGTGGTGGGCGTAACCCAACCGGGCGGTTACCCCGGCCCCGATGTCTCCGCCCTGGGCGGAGAACTTGGGGTAGCCCAGGTTTTCCGTCATCAGCTTGGCCCACAGGTCGGCCACCTTCTGGACCTGCATTCCCGGCTCGTGGGACGCCTGGGAGAATCCGAAACCGGGCAGGGAGGGGGCCACCACGTCGAAGGCGTCCGCCGGGTCGCCTCCGTGGCTGCCCGGGTCGGTCAGCAGGGGAATAATCTTGGTCATCTCGAAGAAGGTGCTGGGCCACCCGTGGGTGATTACCAGGGGCATGGGGTTGGGGCCCACCCCCTTTTCGTGGATGAAGTGGATGTCCAGTCCTTCCACCGCGCTCTTGAAGTGGTGGAAGGTGTTCAGGTACCGTTCCTGGGCTCGCCAATCGAAGTCGGTGCGCCAATATTCCACCAACTCTTTCATGTAGTCCAGGTTGCTGCCGTAGTCCCACTGGGAGCCGGTAACCTCGTCGGGCCACCGGGTCCAGTTGAGGCGCATTTGCAGGTCGTCCAACACCGATTGTTCTATGGCAATCTCAAAAGGCCTTACGTCCATTACTTAACTCCTTTGCCAGCTTTAGACTTCCCTCCGATGGGCCGGGAGGGTCGCCCCAGGGATGCCGAGTTCCCTCCTGCGGAGGTAGGGGTCTGGGAGGGATGGCTGAGTCCATTATACATTGGGTTGGAGGGAGTGATTTACCCTCGCTGTCTTCGCTTCCCTCCGCCCCGGGCTCAAAAGGTTTCCCGGGGCATCAGCAGGCCCGCCGCCAACAGCGCCCAACCGGCCACGGCGCAGACCAGGAAGCCGGGCAAAAAGCTACCGGAAGAGTCCCGTAGCAAACCCACCACCAGCGGGGAAAGAAACATGCCCACTCCTCCCACGGTGATGTAAGCTCCCCATACAACGCCAACCCTCTCCGGGGTCATTCCCTCCAACTCCATGGGCAGGGCCAAGAGCAGGGGCACGTAGAGCCAGGAGCCGATTCCCAGCAGCGCCACGGCTACGGATATGCCGGCCACGTCGGTAAGCAGGTACGACGCCGGGCCGCCCAGCGCCGCCATGATCCCCGGTAGCAGGAAGTACATTCGTCTCCCGCCCGTCCTCGATGGCAGGAATCCGCCTAGCAGCACGGCCACTATTCCCACCAAGGGAATGATGCCCGTCACCAGTCCTGCCTGGGATAGTGAGAGGCCCCGCGCCTCGGTGTAGAAGGTGGGCAGCCAACTGGTGAGGGCCGTGTACTGCACCAGGATGCCCGAGTCCGCGCCAATCAGCAGCAAGACAGCCCGGCGGCGCAGCACACTGCCAATTTCCAGCAGGGGGACCCGGGGAGCGACGCTCACCGCTGCCTGGTCCAGTGTACGTCCCAGCAGCGCCCAGGCTACCGCGCCCAACAAGGGGACGGCCCCAAACAGCCCCAGGGTGTTCTGCCAGCCCAGATGGTCGGACAACGGGGCCGCCGTCGCCATTGAAAGGGCGATGCCCAGGCTGATGAGGGCGGTGTTCAAGCTGGTCAGCGCCAGGACTTCCCGGGCTGGGAACCACTGCATCAGCAGCGGGCCGGTGGCGGTGAGAACGAAGGCGAACCCCACGCCGTAGCCCAAACGCAGAAGCAGTAGCGAGCCGAAATTGGGCGCTACCGCCGAGAGTACCAGGACTGCCGCCATGAACCCGCCCACGGTGAACACCCGCCCCGCCCCCAGCCGGGCAATCAGTGCGCCCCCGGGCAGGCCGAAGCCGGCGGCAACCAGCAGGGCCAGTCCTAGGAGCAGTCCCCCGGTGGAGCTGCTTATCCGGTAGTGGTCGATTATCAGGGTGAGCAGGGGTGAAACGGAGAAGAAGTTTACGCCGATGCCCAGGTGGGCCAACAGGATGAGGCCGCCAATTACCCAGCGATAGGGGCTGGGTCTGGCCGTGTCGGTGGCGTCGCTGTGGGGGTGGCTATCGGATATTGGGTTCACCTTCTGCGGGCGCTGACTGGAGGCAGGTGCTCAACTCGCCTACCAGTATATCCCGCCGAGTCCCGTTTAGGGTCAGAGTCCAGCAGTATAGAAGGGGAGAAACTTCGCTGGGACTTCACAAAAAAGAAGGGGGCATTGCCCCCTTCTGGTTTTCCATCATGTCTGTGTGGGTATGGACTACCCTCTCCCGTGGACGCCTCACCGGAGGCACCTACGGGAAGGTTGCCCCGGTCCTCGAAGGCTAAGACCGCCGCAACTTGGGGTCCAACGCGTCCCGCAGCCAGTCCCCGAAGAAGTTGAAGGCCAATACCACAATGGTAATTGCCAGGCCGGGGAACAGGGCCAGCCACCAAACATCCAGGATTACCGCCCGTCCCTCCGACACCATGATTCCCCAGGCGGGAGCTCCCACCGGCAGCCCCAGGCCCAGGAAGCTCAGGGAGGCTTCCAGCAGGATGACCTGGCCTACCTGGAGGCTGGTAATGACCAGCAGGGTATTGACGGTGTTGGGGAAGACGTGGCGAGCAATAATCACCGGCGCTGAGACTCCGGCAATCTTCGCCAGGGTAATGAAGTCCAACTCCTTTATGCTGAGCACTTCCCCTCTAATCATCCGGGCGAACCTGGCCCAGACGGTTAATGCTACCGCCAGGATGATGTTTTCCATCCCCGCCCCAAGGATAGTCACGATTATCATGGCCACCAGGATGGTGGGGAAACCCATGACGGCATCAGCGACCCGCATGATCAAGGCGTCGAGCCATCCGGTCTGGAAGCCGGACACCAAGCCCAACACGGTGCCCACTAAGGCCCCCGTGCCCAGAGCAACCATGCCGATGAACACGGCAGTCCGAGCCCCGTAGATGAGGCGGCTCAGCATATCCTGGCCCAAGACATCGGTGCCCAGTGGGTAGGACCAGTTCTCTCCCGGCGACAGCTTGGCGTCAAGTATGCTTATTTCCGTGGGGTCGTGGGGCGCCAGAAGGGGGGCGAAAATGGCGCAGACCAGCAATAACGCCACGATGCTCAGGGGAATCCAGGGCAACCGGGCTTGCCGGGCTCGCCTGGTAATATCCCTTATTCGGCTGGACCCACTGGTAGTAACACTTAGTGATTCCGCCACGAAGCCTCCGTTGTTAGTCGTACCTGATTCTGGGGTTTACATAAGCGTAGAGGATGTCCACCAGCAGAGCGGTGACGACGTAAAAAGCGCCAGCGGCCAGCACCGTGGCCTGCACCACCGGGAAGTCCCTCTGGTTAATGCCCTGGAGCAGCAGACGTCCGATCCCTGGCCAGGCGAAGACCACCTCCACCACCACCGAGCCGTTGAGCAAGCCCGCCAGAGTTAGACCCCCAAAGGTCAACACCGGGATGATGGCGTTCTTCAGGGCATGTTTATAGATTACCAGCTTTTCCGAAAGGCCCTTGATGCGGGCGAATTTGACATACTCGCTGTCCAGCACCTCCAGCATACTGGAGCGGGACAGGCGCACCACCCCGGCCATGGCGCTCCACGAGAGCACGAAGGCGGGCAGAATGAAGTGGTCTATGCCGCCCCGGCCATGGGTGGGAAGCCAGCCCAGTATGGGGCCGAACAGCAGAATTAGCATGATGGCGATCCAGAAACTGGGGCAGGCGATGCCCGCGACGGCAAAGAACTTGCCCAGGCTGTCGAAAATAGTGTCGCGCTTAACTGCTGACAGTATTCCCAGGGGCACCCCCACAACGACGGTCAGAACGAAGGCGGCGAAGGCTAGCTGAAAGGTGGCCGGGGCCGCCCCAAACAGCAATTCCCGCGCGGTACGATTCATGGTGTGAGATTTCCCGAAGTCGCCTCGGCTGATCTCGCTCAAGAACACCCCGTACTGCACAATCAGGGGCTTGTCCAAGCCGAGATTCACCTTCATTTGCTCATATTCAGCCAGTCCATCGTCGGGACCGAGCAGGTAAATGGCGGGGTCTCCGGTCAGGTGTAGACTCAGGAATACCGCCAGGCTGAGCATGAGCAGCGTAAGTATTGCTTGCCCTAAACGTAATAAGATAAAGCGCTGCACGGGTTACCCCTTGTCAGAAATTAATTATACCTGTTGTTAACTTGAGGCCCCATCCTTTCCCAATCTGGTTCGAGGGTGGGGCCTGTTTGAGAATTAGTTGACTTACCCCGCCGGCGGCGGAACGCCTACGGGCCGATGGCTAATTCGGTATGGTTATAGTGTGCAGGGCGCATGCGTATTCGCACACCGGGAAGGGCTTCCAGGTCAGGATGCGCGGGCCCACGCCCCAGGGAGCGTTGACGTAACCGAGGGACAGGTGGTAAGACTCGTCCCGCATCCGCATGTAGGCTTTGTTCCAGTCTTCCTCCGCTGTCGGACCGCCGGTCGAGAGCATGGTCTTGGTCAACAGATCGAAGATCTCCGAATCGTTGTGGATCCGGGTGTTGGGTTGAAAAACCATGTTGGCCTCGGTCTCCCTTTGGGGGGTGATGGCGACGGCCCGGGTGATTCCGGCACCGTCCATCCTGGTGTTCTGGGCCACCCATACGGCCTGGCCGGAGAAGTCCTCGGGAGTCCTGGTGCGGATTTTACCGTAGCTCACTTTATCAAAGACCCGCACCTCCACCTCAAGACCCAGTTCCTTCTCCCAGTCGGCGGCGGCCAGCCGCGCTGACTCGATAAGGTTGGGGAGCAGCGGGTCGGGGTAGGTGTTCAACACCATCGGCCCGAAGTCCTTACCGTTGGGATTGTCCGGATTCTTGAGTCCCGCTTCCGTAAACAGTTGGCGGGCCTTGGCCGGGTCAAAGGGGAAGGGGTCCAGTTCGGGGGTGTAGCCGATGGTGCTCTCGGTGACAATCCAGAAGCCGTTGACTTTGAACACCTCGGGGCCCAGGAGTTGGTCCCTTAGCACTTCCTTGTTGATGGCGTAGTTGAGGGCCTGGCGTACTCCCTTGTTGTTGCAGGGAAGGGCCGGGTCGTAGCACCCGAAGAGGTAGGACTCGATGATTACCGATTCGGGGCTGAACACTACCCGTCCACCGCCGGATTCAACCTGGTTAAACGTCGCCTTGCTTACCCGGCCAATATCGGCTTCGCCGGTCTCCAGCGCGGCTACCCGGGTAGCTTCCTCGGGGACCAGGGTCATCAGCAATTCCTGGAATTTCATCCGCTTGTCGCTGGGGAAGCCGTTGTCGGGCTGATAATAAAACTTGTCGAACCGCTCAAAGAGCATCGAGGTCTGCGGAACGTGCTCCATCAGGTTCAGCGGACCGGCCCCGATGGGGTTGAGGTTGTAAGCGTCTGACAATTCGTTGTAAGCGATGGCGTTTTCCGGGGTGTATTCGAGCTCCCGCTTGGGCATTACCTGCCCGGACGAAGCTCCGCCTTCATTTTCCGACCAGTATACCGCCACATCCGGAATGGGCACCATGGCGTTCACACTGATCTGCCTGGGCCCTGGCCCCATCTCCACTCCTTCCGAAATCTTGGAGAAGGAGATGGCCACGCTGCCGCCGTATTCGCCAGCCTGGGGGCCGACAGTATGCCGGAGAGTCCACAACACGTCGTCCATTTCGATGGGCGTGTCGTCGTGAAAATAAGCCCCTTCCATTATGGTGTAGATCAAGGTCTTGCCACCGTTGGCCATCTCCCACTTTCTGGCGATGCCGGGGACAAACTGCATCTCGCCATCTATGAGGTCCCAGGAGGTCAAGTTGCCGTGGATATGCTTCCGCGGCTCCTTGGCCAGGCTGCCAACAGTGTTGTCGAACACTTCGGCGCCAAAACCACCCAGCATCATGGTCACTCGACCGGGGCTTATCTCGCTGCCCATGGCAGCCGCCGGATCGGCAGGCTGGGCCATGGTGGTGGGCGCCATGCCCGAACTGGCCGCCGGTTGCTCCGCCGCCGGCGATCCTGTTGAGGTCTGTTCCTGCGCCGCCGACCCGCAGGCTACGGCGGCAACCAGCGCCAGCGCCAGCAACAAGCTCAGGACTAACGAAGCCCTGGATCCCAGGTTTTTAAAATATTCCATAAACCCTCCTCGATTTTTGGTAATCTTTGCCCAACCCAGCGCCTGGAAACCGCGTGGGCTTGCTTGAACTGAAGCCGCCCGCCCAACGAAAGACTCATCGCGGGTATGCGACTCCCATTAGAAAAAGCGGCTGAAGCGTAGCATAATGGATAGTAGGTGTCAACACGGGGGCATTTCTGCTGGTTATGTTAATAATTCAATATTCTATTTATGAATTACGTAGCAATGGAACGTATTCAGTAACAATGCCGGGTGAAGGCGTTCCAGGAGGGACTCACCACCGCGGGGCGAAACTCCGCGGTATTCTTGGTATGGAATTGGCCCTTGGTCACGCCCATCGCATCCGCCGCCGCTCTCCGGTGGTCCAGTCCTGTCGGGCTTTTCGGTGCCCCAGCGGTACGTGCTTGTGACGACTCAGATTACTGCCGTTGGTGGAGGGCTTGTTTAGTAGAGGCAGAGCCAATGGCCCTTTGGAGGCCGAATCAGGGCTACAAAAATAGGAGGGGGCATTGCCCCCTCCTGGCTGTTGATAATGATGGGTGGCTAAGGAGCGCCCTTCTTTGCCGGTGCTCCGGCAGGGCTGTCCCGGGTTGGTTGCCCTGCTGGGCAGCTAGGCCCGCCTCAGCTTGGGGTCCAGGGCGTCGCGGAGCCAATCGCCGAAGAAGTTGAACGCCAACACCACGGCGGTAATGGCCAGTCCGGGCAGAAGCGACAACCACCACACGTCCAAGATGACGGCGCGGCCCTCGGCCACCATGATGCCCCAGGCGGGGGCGCCCACCGGCAGCCCCAGTCCCAGGAAGCTCAGGGATGCCTCCAGGAGAATGACCTGGCCCACCTGGAGACTGGTTATTACCATCAGGGTGTTGACCGTATTGGGGAAAACGTGGCGCGCAATAATCACCGGAGAGGTAACTCCCGCGATCTTGGCCAGGGTGACAAAGTCCAGTTCCTTGATGCTCAACACCTCGCCGCGAATCATGCGGGCGTAGCGGGCCCAGACCGTGAACAGCACCGCGATGATGATATTCTCGATGCCGGCCCCCAGCATTACCACCAATATCATGGCTATCAGAATGGATGGGAAGCCCATGGTGGCGTCCGCCGCTCGCATGGTAACCGAGTCGATCCAGCCCCCTCGGTAGCCGGCGACCAACCCCAAGACCGTACCCACCAGGGCCCCCGAGCCCAACGCCACCATGCTAATGAGCACGCTGGTGCGGGCTCCGTAGATTAACCGGCTCAACATGTCCCGTCCCATGACGTCGGTGCCCAGAATATAGGACGCGTTTTCGCCCGGAGCCAACTTGGCGTCCAGCATACTTATGAGAGTAGGGTCATGGGGCGCCAGCAGGGGAGCGAAAGCGGCGCATATCAAAAGGATTCCCACGATGGTAAGGGAGATCCAGGGCAGCCGGCTGGTCCGGCGACGAACGCCTTGTATCCAGCCTACCGGGCCCCGGGCAATCAATACTGGTGCTGCCACAACCGCTTCTCCTCAGTCGTAACGGATACGGGGGTTCACGTAGGCGTAGAGAATGTCCACTACCAGAGCGACGGCGATGTAGAAGAATCCTGCTGCCAGCACCGTAGCCTGCACCACGGCGAAGTCCCGCCGGTCGATGGCGTCCAACATCAGCAGCCCCACGCCGGGCCAAGCGAAGATTACCTCCACCACCACGGAGCCGTTGAGCAGCCCGGCCAGGGTCAGCCCGCCAAAGGTCAAGGCCGGTATGATGGCGTTCTTCAGGGCGTGCTTGTAGATTACGCTACGCTCGGAAAGCCCCTTGATGCGGGCGAACTTTACATACTCGCTGTCGAGCACTTCCAACATGGCGGAGCGGGTCAGTCTTACCATACCCGCCATGCCACCCCAACCCAGGACAAAGGCGGGCAGGATGAAATGGCTGGGGCTCCCTTTGCCAAAGGTGGGCAACCATCCCAATATGGCCCCGAACAACAGGATTAGCATGATGGCCACCCAGAAGCTGGGGGCCGCAATACCCATAACGGCGAATAGCTTGCCAACCAAGTCCAATATAGAGTCCCGTTTTACGGCGGATAAAACACCCAGGGGAATGCCCACAAATATGGTAAGGGCAATGGCAGCCCCCGCCAGTTGCAGGGTGGCGGGTAAGCGGGCGAAGAGCATTTCCCGGGCCGACCTGCCCGTCAAAAAGGACTTGCCGAAATCTCCCCGGAAAACATTGCCCAAGAATACCCCGTACTGCACCGGCAACGGTTTATCCAAGCCCAGGTTTTTCCGCATCTGCTCATAGTCTGCCAGAGTTCCCTCCGGACCCAATAAGTGCTCACCCGGGTCGCCGGTTAGGTGGACGCTCAAGAAAACGGCCACGCTGAGAATGGCCAGCGTGAGTACGGCCTGAAAAAACCGGACTAGAATGTACCGCTGCATGGACTAACCCCAAGGTAAAATCGGTGGACCGAAGCCGCGCTCAGCCCATCCGGCATAGAGGCAGATGGGCTGAAACGTCGAGAACTAGCTTGCCGGGAATTACTTTAGGGTGATGGTGTGCAGGGCCGAGAAATACTCTGCCACCGGATAGGGTTCCCAGGTAGCGATGCGGGGCCCCACTCCGTAGGGAATATGAATGTAGCCGACGCCCATGTGGTAGCCCTCCTCCCACAGCCGCTTGTAGAGGTTGTTGAAGGTTTCCTGCTCGTCCGCCTTGCTGAGCCGGGCCATGGCGGCGTCTCCCATGTCCCATATTTCCGAATCCGAGTGCTTGAAGTAACCTTGGCCCTGCTCTCGGTTGAGGTAGTAGAGGGCCATAATCCCCGCTGCGTCCAGGCGGGTATCCTGGCCGCGCCACAGCACTTGGCCGTCGAAGACATCCGGGTTGGCAACTATTTCCCGTTGCAAAGCTTGGGGGTCGTGCAGCCGTACTTCCACGTCCAGCCCCAACTCCCGCCGCCAGAATTCGGCCCCCAGTTGGGCCGACTCCGCCATGAAGGGATTGTAAGGAGACCTGTAGCTGTTTACGAATAGCTTGCCAAAACCCTCGCCGCCGGGGTAACCGGCGTCGGCCAGTAGTTGTCGGGCCTTGTCCGGGTCGAAGGCGGGTGGGTCTATTTCCGGGCTGTACCCAATGCTGCTGGGAGTTACCACCCACCAGCCCCTGGGCTCCATCATCTCCGCTCCGTAGAGCTGGTCCTGTAGCACCTTGCGGTCGATGGCGTAGCTCAGCGCCTGGCGTACCCGAATGTCGGAGCAGGCGATCTCGGGGCGATAACATCCCGCCACTCCGACCTGCCAGGCCCTGGCTTCGGGGCTCATAATTAGTCTGCCGCCGCCGGCCTCAATCTGGCCGCGTCCGCCCAGGCTGACGCGGCCCATGTCCGCCTCTCCGGCGCGGATGGCCGCAATCCTGGTAGCTTCTTCCTTGGCCAGCCGGAAGTCTAGCATCTTGAATTGCAGCCGCTTGTCGTTGGAGAAGCCCATGTCGGGCTGGTGATAGTAGTCGTCAAAGCGCTCGAAAACCATCGCTTCCTGGGCCCGGTGCTCCACCAGCTTGATCAGCCCGGAGCCGATGGGGTCTTGGTCGTAGGCCAAAGCCACGGCCTCGTCGTGGAGTTTTTCCCGCTTGGGCAGGACCTTGGTCAGGGCGTTGCCGCCGGCTCCCTTGGAACCGTAGGTGGCGTACTCGGGCATGGCCACCTTGGCGGTTAGAGTGACCTGGTCCGTACCAGGTCCCACTTCTACCTTCTCCATCTTCTTGCCGTAACGAAGAGACAGTGAACCCAAACCATACTCCGGGGCGGAAGGCCCGGCGTAGTGATCGAGGGACCAGGCCACGTCATCCACCGTAACGTCGGTGCCGTCGTGGAACTTGACTCCTTCCCTGATGGTAAATGTGGTGCTCATCAGATCATCGGAGATTTCCCACTTGGTGGCGATGCCGGGAACTACCAGCAGCCGGCCATCCGCCACGTCGGAACCCACCAGGTAGCCGTGGAAGTGCCGGTTGGCGTCCGGGCTGGTGGAACCGTAGGTCGAGTCGAATCGCTCGGTGCCGAAGCTGCCGGTCATAAAGGTAACGGTGCCCGGGTTGACCTCCATCATCATCTTGTCCATTGCTGGCGCGGTGGTGGCCTGGGGCATAGCTTGGGGCATGGCGGTGGCCTGCATGGCCGTGTCTGCCGGTTTGGCCGGGGCGGGGGCTGTGTTCGCTGGGGCCGCCGTTTCCTGTTCCTGCGCCGCTGACCCACAGGCCACGGCGACCACCAAGAACAGGGCGAACACCAAGCCAATGCCCAGTGAGCCCCTTCGCCGGAGTAGTTCCAAATGATGCATTGCTGACCTCCAACCCTTGTACTGGCAAAGATGATTAGGTCCCAGCGGATTAAATTGTTGGGACATTAGCATAACGTCAACGGAATGTCAATATCATCGGCGGTGATAGGGAGTAATCGTAATGTTAAGCCTTGAAATATCTTATTATCGAAGATATGGCGCCGCTTTCTCTGATACAGTTAGGCAGTCCATTGAGAAAGTCGCCCGTTGGCCCTCGCGAGGCTGACGACTCCTATTGGGCGGACTGTGGAGGTTGTTCCCCACTTCTGGCAAGCTTGCCGGACCGCTACCCGAGGGGAAGAAATCCGCTGGGGCCCAGGGCCCTGCGTCCCTACCCGCCTGTAGCTATCTCCAACGTCTCCTCTCATTAGTCCGCCTTGGTACGACAGGCTCACCCTGGGCTTTCGCAAGGGCGGCATTCCTGTGGTGGGGACTCGGAGCGGCTTGGGCGAGGGATCCAACGTCTCCCGACTGCGCCGAATTGACGGTGGAGGTGGCAGCCTGCCTGAAAGCGCCCTCCCTTGGTGGGAATGGTATACTTGGCAGTAGTGTCGGCTGGCGGGGCTCCTGGGTCGCCGAATGGGTCGGGTCAGCAGGGCCTTGCCGCCCCACGAAGGGCGAAGTCACGAACTTCGACCGGCAGCGCCACCGGCATATTGGGGCGGCAAACGCGCCATTACCTACTTGGGAGAATAGTATATGGTTCGGGGTTCCCTCGCCGAAATTCTGGTGCCGTTGGGAAGGACCGCGGCTGGATTCATCGCCGCTTTTCTGCTGGCATTCTTGGGCGACCTGCTCGCTCGCCTGTTCAACCTTTCCATCGGGTATCCCTGGGACCCCGTCGTCCACAAGACCTTTCTTTACGTGGGCATTGGCTTGGGCGCCGGTATTGGCGCCTACGCCGCCTGGGTGAACCCCCGGCACGGTTGGCGCTGGCTGCTGGTTTTCGGATTGACAGTCCTGGCCGGGGGCGTTGTCGGGGCTTACCTGGGGCGCATCTACGGCCCCGGCCCCGACTCCACCTACTGGTGGAGCAGGTTCGCCACCGACCGCACCGTCTACTGGGTCGCGGCGGGCCTGAGCACGGGAATCGCCACCATCTGGGGGTTGGCGGACCAAATCTACTCCCGCTCCCGTTCCCATACCGGGGTTACTCCCATGTCTACCAATGTTTGAGCCAGCGATCCTGAGGCAACCTATTATATGGTAGGCTAGCCCACATCCGGTGCTTAAAGGGGATAGTTATGGCCGATAAAATACGCCTGGGACTTATAGGAGCCAACTCCCACCGGGGATGGGCGCCCCGGGCCCACTTGCCCGCCATTGTCGCCAGCCCCGAGTACGAACTTACCGCGGTGTGCACCACCCGCATGGAGAGCGCCGAAGAGACCCGGCAGAGGTACGGCGCCAGGCTGGCCTTCGACGATTACACTAAGATGCTGGCCCACCCGGACATAGATGCCGTGGTTGTGTCCCTGCGGGTGCCGTCCCATTACGAACCGACCATGGCCGCCCTCAACGCCGACAAGCACGTGTACACCGAGTGGCCCCTGGGCCGGACCACCGCCGAGGCCCAGGAGATGGCTGACTTGGCTCAGGCCAAGGGGGTGCGTAACATGGTGGGCCTACAGGCGCGGGCCGCTCCCTCCATTATGTACGTCAAGGACTTGGTGGATTCGGGGTATGTGGGCGAGGTGATGTCGTGCCACGTCAGCCGCATCCAGGAAGGCGTATTGGACCGGAGTTCGGACCGGACCTGGCAGAGGGACGCCGAACTGGGGGCCAACACCCTGACCATTACCTGCGGGCATACCATAGACACGCTTCGGTTCGTAGTGGGCAACTTCAGCCAGGTGTCAACCGTAGTTAGCACCCAGGCAAAGCAATGGTACGAATCGGACACCCAGCAGACCGTGGACGTGACCTCGCCGGACAACGTTCTGGTCAGCGGCAAGTTGGTCGGCGGCGGCGTTGCCTCGGCGCACATTGCCAATAACCCGTGGGCGGGCAGCGGGTACCGAATGGAGATATACGGCCGCGAGGGAACCCTGATTGTCTCTTCGGAAGAGTCCCCCAACCACGAGGGCGCGCGCATCCAGGGTGCCCAGGGAAGCGACCAATTGGAGGACCTGCCAATACCCGGCAGGTACATATACGTATTGGAAGGGATGCCCCACGGCGCGCCCTACAACGTGGGCCAAATGTACTACAAGTTCGGCGAGGCCATCCGCTCGGGGGAGTCGTGTCAACCCGACTTCAATGCCGCCGTCGAACTGCACCGCTTCATCGATGACATTCGAGAGGCGTCCAATCAGGGGCGAGAGGTAACTGTGCGTTAGGGCAGGCTGGCGCTCCCGGCCCAACGGCGGTCCTCAGAGCGCCGCCGTTGAGTCACCATCTGGAAACTAACCATGACTTCCCAGTCCAACGGTCCTACTCCAGCGCGTGCAGCAGGCCATCCTTCGTCTTGACGTAAAGTCGGGTCCCGTAATACACCGGGGGGACCTCTATGCCTGCTCCCAGGTCGAGTTGCCAGGTTAATTCACCGGCATCTCGTTCCAGGGCGTATAAGTTCCCGTCCAACGCGCCGAAATACACTTGGTCACCCAAAACCAGCGGTGACGAATTGATGCCCGCCTCCGCCTGGAACTCCCAGAGCTTCATTCCTGATGCCGGGTCCAGGGCGAAGAATTTGCCTCGCAAGTCACCGACGTAAAGAGCCTCTTGGGCGGCGGCGGGGGCGGAGTTTATGCTTGGCTTGGACTTGGCGGGGGAAAATCTCCACACGCCCCCCTGCTGTCCCCGAGGGCGGGGGACTCCCGGGACCTGCCACAACCAGAATTGGGCCCACACCTTCTTGAACTGGAACTGCCCCGGCACCTCCTTTGCCCGGGAGTTCACCGCGTAAACCTGCCCGCCCGAGGAGAAGTACACCAGGTCTTCGGCGGGGACCGGCGAGGCATTGACGGTGCCCCGGGTGCGGAACCTCAGTCTTTCCTGCCCCGTACGGGCGTTGAGGATGTACAGGTTGCCGACATCGTCGTTGATGAACAGCACACCATCCTGGATGGATGGCCGCTGGCTGAGGGGATGCAGGGCCTCGAATTGCCAGATTAGCTTTCCCTTGACTGCGTCCAAAGCGTACAGGACACCGTCGTCCGCCGAGACGAACACTATGCCGTTGGCGACCACCGGAGACGCGTTGAGGATATTCCCGGTCTTGAACTCCCAAACGGTCTCGCCGGTGTTGAGGTCTTGAGCGATGAAGCGGTGGTCCAGCAACCCGTAATACAGGAACTCGCCAGCGACCGCCAGAGAGGAGTGTATCGGGCTTATTGTCCGCTGCTCCCAAAGGACCTCCCCGCCGATTGCGTCCAAGGCGATAATCTTGAACTCCCCACCGACGTAGATGACATCATCGACTACGATGGGCGGGGAACGGGTAGGGCCTCCCAGGTCTGTAGACCAGACCACCCTGCCCTCCGGTTGGGGGGCCACCTCCGGCAGGTAGCGGCTTTGCCTCAGGTCCCACCCGGACATGGCCCATTGCTCAGGAAACATGTCCGAGGTGAGTTGAGTGGTGGGCCTTTTGAACAGAATGATTACCGGGTCGGGAAGGAAGGGGAAGTTCAGCCAAACAACAAACCCGATAAAGGCCAGAACCAGGACTGTCGTCACCACCCGGCGCCGGGTAATCAACCTTCGCCGGCTGCTGGGGGTAGACTCCGCCCATTCTGGAACGATGGCCAAGAAGCGACCACAGCCTTGGCAATGTTCACCGGGCGTCTGGTCCGTCGCGCCGCACTGGGTACAGGTCAAGGAGTTTTCCCCCTGGTAAGGGGGCTCTCGAACAGTTTTTTCCATCAACTACAAGTTTACTGTATTGGCTGGTGTTAGACAATTGTAAGAAATGGGAGGTAACTGTTCAGACTTGGTGAGGCGAATTTGGCGAAGCCCGACGGCGGGTTGAAAAATGGTGGCGGTCGGGGCGGAGTTGTGGCATAAAGGGACAATGGAAACAGGGTTGGACTTGGACCAGGCGAGCCGGGAAACTCTGCTGGCGGTTATCGCGGAACAGCAGGGAGTTATCTCCGAACTGCGCCGGCGGGTGGAGGACCTGGAAGCCCGGCTGTCCGGCGGCGGGCCGGGGGCCAGGATGCCGGGGCATAAGCCTGCCGCCAGGCGCAAGAAGCCGGCGGCGGAGAAGAAGCCGCGCAAGAAGCGTCAGCACGGCTTTGCCCGACCGCGGATGGAACCCACTGGACGGGTGGTCCACGCCCCGGAGTCTTGCCCCGAATGTCATACTGCCCTGACCGGGGGATGGGCGCAGCGGACCCGGGAGATCATAGACATTCCGGCAGTCCCGGCGGAAGTCACAGAGCACGTATTCATAGCCCGGATATGTCCGTTGTGCCGGAAACGGCGGCTGCCCCGGGACCCTCTGAAAGGGCTGGCCGCGGGCCGCCAGCCCTTGGGGGCCAACCTGGTAAGCCTGATAGTGACCCTGCGGGAAGAGGGGCGGCTGCCGGTAAGGACAATCCAATGGTATCTGCGAACGTTGCATCAGTTGAAACTGAGCGTTGGGGCCATCGTCCGTGTTGTTCATCAAGTGGCGCAGCAGGCCCGGCCGGCCGTAGCGGAAGCGCTGGAACGCATCCGCAGCAGCCCGGTGGTCCACGCTGATGAGACGGGCTGGCGGGAGAACGGAGTCAACGGCTACGTTTGGACCTTCAGCACGTCCACGGAGCGGTACTTCCTGCGCCGGGGCCGGGGCGGGGCGGTGGTGGACGAGGTCCTGGGCGAGTCCTTCGGCGGGATTCTGGTGAGCGACTGCTACGTAGCCTATCACCACTACCCCGGCTTGAAGCAGCGGTGTTGGGCCCATCTGTTGCGGGACATCCACAAGCTGAAAGTGTTGTATCCGGAAGACGCCGGTCTTGTCCGGTGGGCCCGGAGAGTGCAACGGCTCTACGCCAAGGCCGTGGGTTGGGCGGCGGCCGGGGGCTGTTCCTCACGGGAGCAGTTGACGCTGGAAAGGCGGTTGCTTGGGCTGTGCCGCCCTTTCCTGGAGGACCCGCTGGCCGTCCAGGGAAAACTGTGCCGGCGGATTGAGCGGCACATCAAGGAGTTGTTCGTCTTCGTTTCCCACCCGGAGACGCCATCTGACAACAACGCCGCGGAACGGAGCCTGCGCCACCTGGTGATCAGCCGTAAAATCAGCGGCGGCACCCGCTCGGAAGCGGGCAGCGACAGCAAAATGACCTTGGCATCTCTCTTTGGCACCTGGCGGGCCCGGGGCCTCAATCCCCTCCTGGAATGCCGCAGGCTCCTGATTTCCCCTCAACTCTGAACAGTTACAATGGGAGGACAGGGCAATCGCATATTGGATTGCGAGGGACCCGTCATTCCGGCGAAGGCGGGAATGAAGCTCCCCGATTCAACAGTTCCATCAACTGTTAGGAACGTTCGTTTGGTATAGGTTCCGGGCCGGTCCTGCAACGGGGCTGGCTTTTCGCCGGAGTGACGGTAAGCCCGTCGCCAATATGCGATTGCCCTAAGAGCCTATCCTAATAACCCTTTGGGTTATGGCATTTCATAGCTGCGACAGGGGGCATAACTTGATTTTAGGATAGGCTCTAATACTACAGTTGCAGATATGTGGTGAGGAGTTTCAGGCGGCGTCGGTAATGACAGCGCCGGGCCGTTGCTTGGTGCCGCCGTCTCCACTGAGACCACCGCAGCACTGATTCGTCCGTAGGGTGGTGTCTCCATATCAGCCGGTAGAGTAACCGCCGAACCTCGGGCACCGTCAGCGGTATCAGCCTTTCCTCCAAACTGGGGCAGCCCCCTTTTCTCCCAGACGTCCCGGCGACGATGCCTGGCGCCGTACCACCGCCAGGTAGGCGTGGGCCAGCATCGCCAGGGTGATGTGCCGGTACCAGCCGTCCCACCGGCGCACCTCGTATTGGTCCAGTCCCACCTGTCCCTTGGCCTCCTCAAAGCATTCCTCAATGGCCCACCGGGTTCCGGCCACCCGCACCAGTTCCTCCAGGGCTGTTCCCGTCGGGCCGTAGCACACGTAGTAGGCCAGTTCCTCGGGCTTGGCCACGCTGCGCCGGGCCAGCAGCCAGTACCCCTTGCCAGGTTCTCTCAGGGGCCGAATATCCACCAAGGCCCAGTCGTAGACCCGAGGACCCTTGGCCCCATCACCGGCGCTCAGCCGGACCCAGCCCGACTCTTCAACCCCAGACGCCAGCCGGTCAGCCCGCACTTGGCGCGGACCCTGGTCCGTCCCAGCCCACAACTTCTCATTGCTCTTGATGGCCAGCACGTGAGGAACGTCCCGCCGCTCCAGCCACAGCCGCAGGTTGCGGTCATTGCCGTAGACCTCGTCCCCGGTGGCCCAGCCGAAGGGGACTCCCGACTCCACCGCCCGTTCCAGCATCCGCCGGGCCAGTTGCGGCTTGGTGCGAAACGCCACTTGCTCCGGCACGCCAGCCTCCTCCCGGCGTTCCTGGTCATCGGCCCACACCTGAGGCAGGTAAAGCTCCCGGTCCAGCAGGGTCCTCCCCTTGGCAGTAGCGTAGGTCAAGAATACCCCAATCTGGCAGTTCTCGATCCGTCCCGCCGTGCCGCTGTACTGACGCTGCACCCCCACAGACTTGTTGCCCTTCTTCAGAAACCCAGTCTCGTCCACCACCAACACCCCGTTGGCGTCGCCCAGGTGCTCCACCACGTAGTCCCTGAGATCATCGCGAACCAGGTCCGCGTCCCAAATGTAGGTTGACAGCAGATGCTGCACCCCATAGGGTGTGGCGTCCCCGGCCTGCTCCGCCAGTTGCCAGCCGTTCTTGCGCTCCACCGGACTGAGCAGCCCTTTCAGATAGTCCAGCGATCGTCGACGTGGTTCGGGACGCCGGAACCGCCCCGCAATGCACTCGTGTACCCGGTCGATACCCTCAGCCCACCGGGCGACCTCTGCCACCCCATCCCCATGCACTGCCACAGCCTCACCTCACCACCCGTTGATTGCCCCAATCCTAGTCGTTTTCAATCTGCAACTGTAGTACTAAAAGGGAAGGATGCTTAAACGGCGTCTTCCCGATATACGGCGCATAGTTGCCATTATCCTTCGCTATCGGAGAGTAAGAGCGGGGCTGTCGTCGTCGCTGGCTCTTGTGGGATACCCCCTTCTTGGTCAGGCCTGGCCCGAGGCGCTGCGCGGGCTACTGTTGGGAGAAGTCCCTGTCCTGGTTGGCAAACTTCCGCCCAGGGCTAACTTGGGACATGTCCCGGAGTTGGGCGTGGCCGTCCGGCTAGGGAATCACGAAGTCCCTATCAAGACCAACGGTCTGGTTGCCAGCGCCGAGTAAATAAGATAGTTTCTCAGTGGTTGATTCAGGGTCTTTCAGTTGTCGCCCTGAGCGAAGCGAAGGGTCTAAAATCCTGCCCATTCCAACCATTTTGTCGCCGAAAGACTTTAGATTCTTCGCCTTCGGCTCAGAATGACATTGTAGACAGGTGGTTACTGCACCGTGTCAGCATGACAACTGAAAAACCCTGGTGGTTGATTCAAGCATCAGTAATTCTTTGGAGAGACGCCCTCACCCCCGGATCAAGTCCGGGGCAGGCTCTAACCCCCTCCCAGAGGAGATTTATATACGCCATCTGCGTTTAATTCCCCGCCTTGATGAAGTCGGCGACGCGCTCGGCAATCATCATTGTGGTGACGTTGGTGTTGGCGCGCACTACGTCGGGCATTATTGAGGCGTCGGCGACGCGGAGGCCGGAGACGCCGCGCACGCGCAACTGCCGGTCAACGACGGCCATCGGGTCATTGGCTGGCCCCATCTTGCAGGTGCCGGAGATGTGGTATGAGGTGCTGATGTTGCGTCGCAGCCAGCCGTCCAGCGCCTCGTCAGTCTCCAGATCGGCGGGCGTGGGAGCGGTTATCTCCTCGATGATGCCGTCGTAGGCGCGGTGTTGCAGCAGGGACACGCAGAGGCGGACGCTCTCCCGCAATCGCTCCCGGTCCCAGTCCTCTTCCAGGTAGCGGTAGTCCATGCTGGGCGGCGTATGCGGGTCGGCGGACATCAGCCGCAGCTCGCCCTGTCCCGCCGCCAGGTACAGGCCGCAGTTGACGGTGTGGCTGGGGTTTTCGCCGGCCCGCACCACTGTGTTGAGCGACGCGGGCGAGATTATCATATCGTGGGGCGTGGACGAACCGGCGGCGGTGTAGCGCAGGCGCACCGCCCGCATGGCGTCGGGGTCTTCGGGTGTGCCTGCCTTGACGCTGAAACGCACCGAAACGTTGGGGTGATCGCGCATATTCCGGCCCACGCCGGGCAGTTCCACCGCCACTGGAATGCCCTGCGCCTCCAACTGCGCGGCGGGGCCGAGGCCCGACAGCATCAGCAGTTGCGGCGAGGCTACCGCCCCGGCGCACAGGATGATTTCGCCGCCCTCGACAACGAAGGTCTCTCCTCCGCTCTCCACCTCGACGCCAACGGCCCGCTTGCCTTCGGGACTGTCTTCCAGCATCACGCGGTTGGCCTGGATGTTGGGGCGGATGGTGAGGTTAAGCCGGTGGCGCACCGGGTCAATGTAAGTTAAGGCCATGCTCATGCGCACGCCGTCGATGTTGTTCTCGGCCCGCTGACTGACGCCGGTGGCCTCCGGGTTATTCACGTCGGGATGGTAAGGGTATCCGGCGTCGGTGGCGGCCTGGAAAAAGGCTTCCTGCACCACCGGCCAAGACTCGCGGGGGTGATGCCGCACTGGCACCGGCCCGTCGGTGCCGTGGAAGTCGTCGTGAAAGTCGGCGTCGTTCTCCAGCTTGCGGAAGTAGGGTAGACAGTCCAGGTAGGCCCAGCCGTCGTTGCCCAGTGAAGCCCAGGTGTCGTAGTCCTCGGGCGCGCCCCGGATGAAGGTCTGGCCGTTGATGGCGCTGGAGCCGCCCAGCACCTTGCCACGCGGCACGGGCATCGGCTCCGTCTGCTCCGGCGTGGCCCTGCCGGTGAAGGACCAGTTATAGGGCGCACCGGCGGCGCGGGCCTCCAGGTTCACCGTTCCCCAGCCCAGCTTGAGCATATCGGGCAATTGAGCGAAGTCGGGAAAGTCGGGGCCGGCCTCCAGCAGCAGCACCGAGCGCGCCGGGTCCTCCGACAGCCTCGCCGCCACGATGCACCCGGCCGTGCCGCCGCCGACAACTATTTGGTCGTATTTCATGGGGATAGCTCCCTTCGTTGGTTTGCGCCATTGTACACCGTTTTTCCGAATGTCCCAATCTTTCCCGACTACGGAAGAACCCTGATACGAATGCGATCATTCGTGAATGAATTTCGAGCGCGTGTTACAGTCAGAGCCGCCGCCGCACCGTGAGCCAATCCGGGTTATATGGGCTGTGTGTAGCGTCAATGGCGGCGACAGGGTGTACCGCTAGCTCAGAGGAAAGCCCCGGCGGGTTCAAGACGCGGCGCTACGACGCTGGGCAATGTCTACCAGGTACTGTATTACAAACTTTTGAGTGGGGGGATGCCCGACAGTAGGGGCCCGCGAGTTCCCCGGACCTTCCGTACCCCTCAGCCGGCCATTGATGTAGACGATACCTACTGAACGACCGGGGCTGACCAAATCCGAAAGAAAGACGACCAATGCGTCTCGTTTTATCACACGCTGGACTTGCTCTGGGTATGGGCGTTTGTTGTGCCGACGGAGATTGATGTTCACGGATGGTCCAAGTCACTTGGCTGCCGATTCCCGATGTCGGCCCAAAGGAACAGTTATACTGACACGGTAAATTGCCATTTGAAGGATAAACCTGGCCTGTGCCAACCTGGCGAACCTGGAGGAGGATAACACCAATGCATTGTGGAGTAATGGTCACTGGTTACAACCAAGGTGACTGGGGCCGTCTATTGGCGGGAGACTATGACCGTCCACCGGCGGTACCCGACGCCAAGAATATGGATGACACTCTCTATATGGGGGAACTGGTCGAGCCGCTGGGCTTCGATTCGATCTGGGCAACCGAACACTACGGGTCTGCGTACTCGATGCAGCCCAACCCGTTGCAGTACCTAGCCTACTGGGCGGGCCGCACTAGTCGAGTCGACGTGGGTACTGCGGTCATCGTCGCACCGTGGTGGAATCCGGTGCGGCTGGCTTCTGAGATCTCGATGCTCGACATCTTGCTGAAAGGCAGGCGCCTCCATCTGGGAATCGGCCGTGGTATCGCCCCGCACGAATATGCTTCGCTAGGCTACCCGATAGAGCAATCGCACAAGTATTTCTACGATGTGATCAACGCCATCAGGGCCGCTGACGGCGCGGAGCGCTTCGAGTTCCAGGGCGACGTCTACGATATACCACCGACCAGTATCCGGCCTCAGGCCCGCCACAAGGGTGAACTGACCAAGAACATCAAGGTGGCGTTCACCACAGAGGCGTCAGCAAGACTGGCTGCCGAAAACGGCCTTGGACAGATGTTTGTTGCCGGCGACGATGTCGAAGAGATGACGGATAAGGTGCGAAGGTTCAACAAGATTCGGAGCGAACTGGGCCTTCCGCCAGACCAGCCCACCACTTTGTTGTGGATGTACTGCGCCGAGACCGAGGCGGAAGCCGAAGAGGGGTGGGTTTACTTCCACAACCAGCTCACGGCGGCGCAGCACCACTACTTCGAATGGAACAATCCCGGCTACGAAGGCATACATGGCTACGAGGAGTACCTCATACGCCAGAACGCCGATGTAGGTACCGCAGACGCCGGTTTCGCCGCTCGGCGCGCGACCCAACCCATCGGTACGCCGGACGAAATTATCGAGAGGATCAGGGCGATGCAGAGAACCATCAGCCTGGAAAAGGTCGTGATCCACATGTTTTACGGCGGGATGCCGAGGGATAAGGCCGAAAAAAGCCTCAGACTCTTCGCCGAGAAAGTCCTTCCGGAGGTGCAGTCCATGCCTACTCCAATCAATCCCAGGTCCTTGGGTTAGGCCGCTCGTTGGGATACCTGAGCCGGTGGTGGGATGACTGAATCGCACTATCGAGATCCTGCGGAGGATACCGGCTGGGAGGTCGCAGGCTGATGATGGAGCCGCGGCCTGCATCGCGCACAAGACCGAGGTCGGAAACCACTTTAACGACCATGAAAGTAGCAGCACCGGCGGGTTTAGCCGTCAATTCATATCTAAGAGTGCTACTTGGTGGGCCGTGCGGTACTCGATCCTCCAGCCTCCTGCGTGTAAAGCAGGGGCTCTAGCCACCTAAGCTAACCGACCTTGAGGCCCCGGTGACTCCCCTTTCGATAGTCACTATGGCATCACCGGACATCCTACAGTTTGGATGTTGCATGGGCTGTGCTCAAGGCCCTTCGGCGATGCTATACTGGGCGGCAACCCATCAAGATGCGTTCGCTGGGGCGGTCCGTCAGGAGGGGCATCATGAAATACGACGTGATAGTGGTTGGCGCAGGCTCCTCAGGCTGCGCCTTGGCAACCAGACTATCCGAAGACCCCAACAGGTCGGTACTGCTGCTGGAGGCGGGCCCCGACTTTCCCGACGCAACCTACCTGCCCAATGAACTCCGCGACGGGCTCAGTACCGCCGGATCGGCTGAGAACTCCGCCTTCAATTGGTCGTACTCGGGCCAACTGGCGCCCAGCCACTCCGAACTGACGCCAATCCCCCGGGGCAAGGTTGTCGGCGGCTCCAGCGCCATCAACGGCCAGTCCTTCATTCGCGGCCTCCCCGAAGACTTCGACGGTTGGGCGTCGTTGGGGAACGATGAGTGGTCCTTCATCAAGGTGCTGCCCTATTTCCGCCAAATCGAAAACGACCTGGACGTGCGGGACGACTTTCACGGCTCCGGAGGTCCCATTGAGCTACGCCGCCACAAACGGGAAGACGAACAGCCGGTGCAGCGAGCATTCTATGGCGCTTGCGTGGCCGCCGGGTTCCCCGAAGACCCGGACGTAAACCACCCGGACAGCTCTGGCGTAGGGCTCATGCCAAAGAATACTACCGACGGCGTCCGCATGAGCATGACGCTGACCCACCTCAACCCCAACCGCCACCGGCTAAACCTGACCATCAGGCCCAACGCCCAAGCCCTTCGACTATTGTTTGAAGGCCACCGGGCTACGGGCGTAGAGGTGGAGAGCGGCGGAGAACGGTTCGTGGTGCAGGGGGAGGAGATCGTCCTCAGCGGCGGCGCCGTGGCCTCTCCCCATTTGCTCATGCTGTCCGGGGTGGGCCCGGCGGACCATCTCCGGGAATTTGGCATCCCGGTGGTGCACGACCTGCCCGGCGTTGGGCAAAATTTGCGGGACCATCCCGGAGCTAGGGTGTCCCTTCGAGTCAAAGACGACGTGGCCTTGGACCCCAACGGCCCATGGACTAACCTCACCCTCCGTTACACTGCCACCGGCTCCCAAACCCGGAACGACATAATGATCAGTCAAGCCTATCCTGCCGGACCGCCCTACGGCGACGTGTCGGCAGATGACGACTTCCGAATTACATGCTCCTTGGAACTTCCCAAGGGGGCGGGGGAGTTGAGGCTGGCCTCAGCCGACCCGCAGGTATACCCGGTGTTGGACTACCGTTATCTGGAAGACCCTTGGGACCGGGAACGGCTGCGGGAAGGCGTTAGATTGTGTGTGCGCCTCTTGGAGCACCCGACATATCAACCTTTAATCAAGGAGATGATCAACATCTCCCCTGAAGACTTGGGCAGCGACGAAACGTTGGACGCGTGGCTGGTGGAAAACTTGACCACCGCAATCCACATGTCCGGCACTTGCAAAATGGGCCCTGCCTCGGATCCCATGGCGGTGGTGGACCAATACTGTAGGGTCCACGGCCTGGAAGGACTGCGCGTGGTAGACACCTCGGTTATGCCCGACGTTGTCCGTGCCAACACCAACGCCACGGCTATTATGATTGGCGAACGGGTCGCAGACTGGTTTAATTAGGAGAGTTATTGCATGGCCGACGGGTCCCTTGCTCGCGTGAACTACCTTACCTTCGACATCTTCGGCACCGTCATGGACCTAACCGGCAGCCTGGCCGGTCCCGCCGGAGACTTCCTGGCGGCCCACGGCGCCCAGATGACGGGCCAGGCCTTTTACGCCGATTGGCGGGAACGGCAGCGCATTGAGCAGTACCAGGATAACCTGTTGATGCTGGGACACAGCGGCTACCTTGAGACTTGCCGCAGGGCCTTCGTTTACTGCCTGAAGAAGCACAACGTTAGCTACACTACCGGCGCGGTCCAAGAGTTTATGAAGGTTTACAAGGAGTTGCAGCCTTACGACGACGCCATTGAAGGGCTGCGGTCGTTGGCGGGGCGCTACAAGCTGGTTGCTCTTTCCAACGGGGAACAGTGGTACTTGGAGGAGTTGCTGGGCAACAACGTCCCGATAACGTTCGACGCCATAATATCCGTGGACCAAGTTGGCGCATTCAAACCCTCTCCGGGGATATACCGCAAAGCGATACAACGGCTGGGATGCGAGCCCGGGGAGATCATGATGGTCGCCGCGCACGCTTTCGATATCCTGGGCGCCCAAGCCTGCGGCTTCAAAGCGGCCTACGTCAACCGGTACAATCTTCCCACGGAAGACTCGGAATACCAGCCCGACATCATCGTGGACGACTTCATCGAGTTAGCCGTCAAGCTCTTGACGTAAACGAAGGGTAGTAGGAGCGTACCGGCTGGGAATTGGTCTCTACCGCCGAGTCATCGGATCCCTTGGCGACCGCTGCTGATAGTATGCTATGTTACGGTTCAAATTTACTTGGGATAGTCCCGCCCCGTTTTACGCAAGCTTCCTTCTCCCTTGCCTAAAATCAACTGAAGGAGTCGCAAAAGTGACCACAAGTCCCATCGACCCCAACCGTTTACTTCTGACCGGCGAGAACCCCTACATCCGGCTTAGCGAGACCGACGACGGCCCTACCACTACCGACGCCAGCTTTTGGCGCATCCTGTTCTCGCCCGGTGGCCCGGGCCACGTACTCTTCCTGCAAAGCGAACTGACCGGCAACGAACCTAGGATTTACACCGACAACATCCAAATGACCCGGTGGCTGCAAGGTGAGATTCAAGGCCGGATCAACCCTACCTTCGGCAACCTGGAAATCCCGGCCCGGGAAGCGTCTTTCGGCAGCGCCGGAGACCTGAGGTCTTACTGGACCGAGAACGTGAACGCCCTCGGCCAAGAGATTGCGCTGACCTGGTACGACTTGGGGGAGCCCTTCATGAGCCACACCTTCCCCGGCAACAATCCGGCGCGTCCCCACGGGGTGGCTACGGTGTTGATACCGGCCAACGGGGCTCGGCTCACCATCAACGGGGACTTCGCCAAGGGCAGGCCCTTTCCCCGCCAACGCGACGCCCGGGCCCACAGCACCTGCGCCCTAGCCTTCTCCGAGTCTTGGACGCTCCCCTACTAGACAGCGGTCGCGGATTCGTTTAACGGGCTCCGGTGATCCCCAGCGCCGTTTCCCAGGCCTGCTGCATGGCCGCGTCTTGGGTCCAAGGCTGCGTTACCACCGAGACCCGGGCATCCCGTTAAGGGCGCTCCAAGGGGAAGCGCTTCAGCATGGCGCGGACGCCGCAAATGGCGACTTCAGACCCCGCGCTCCGCTCTGGGTGACAATCGAAAGACCCTGGGATGCGGTGCCCGTTTTGTAACCCAATGCCGGACAGTTCTCCGCCCTGGGTAGATGTCAACTCCCGCGGGCCACTGACCAAAGTCCGAATATCATCTGGCGCCTCTCAATCGAGCGCATGTATAATTCGGCTGCCCCGCCGATCTGAGAAGACTTCTGACAGGAATCCCCTCCGATGCAGCGCGCCATCAGAATTTCGTTACCCGGCCTCTTCTCGCCGTCGCCGGGCGTGGTCCTGGCCGATGGCCCGCCGCGCGGTGGCGCCGGTCCGCCTTCCGGCAAGGGCGACTCCAAGATAAGCCCGTTACTTCGAGGGCTAATCCGAGAAGCTGACACGCCGGCTACAGGCATGAAGCGCGGCCCCCTGGACCAGACGCGAAGCGTGGACTCCAAGACTCCCCGGTCTGACACTCTGCTGAGACCGGAAGAAGACGCCCCCAAGTTCGCCGCCCTTTCAGAACGTCCAAAGTCAGGGGTGATACGGTTTGACAATTCGGGGAATGTCCAGGTCTACGTATACGCCAACACGACTGGAGAGGGCGAACTCGCGGTCCTGAAAAGCCGGGGAGTTATCGTCGATCTCGTTAACGAAGAAGAGGGCATCGTTCAGGGCTGGGTGCTACCCGAGAACCTGGACGCCGTCGCCGACACCGGCCAGCTTGCTGCCGTCACCATCACCGTGGACTCAACGGGCGACGGCAGCGACACCAACGACGGTGTATGCGACGACGGGAATGGCGTCTGCACCCTGCGGGCCGCCATCCAGCAGACCAACTCCGCATCGGGCGGAATTATCGAATTTGATATTGCCGGGACTACTCCCCACACCATCCAACCGGGATCGGCCCTCCCGGATGTCACGGGCGCGGTGAATATCGACGGACAAAGCCAAGCGCCGTCCTCCGACGGCTCCATGACCGCCCTCGTCCAGGTGGAGATAGACGGCACCAACGCCGGCGCCGGGGTGGACGGGCTCACCTTTTCCGGGACCGCCGGAGGGCTTCGCGGTCTGGCTATCAAAAGGTTCGACGGCGACGGGGTTGTTTTGGAATCGACGGGGGCCAAGGCCGTCGAGGACAACCTGATTGGGACCGACACCACCGGGGCCGTCGACCAAGGCAACGGCGGCGCGGGCATCTCCGTATCCACTTCCGACAACTCCATTTTTCGGAACGTCGTTTCGGGCAACGGCTCCCACGGCATCAGTCTGGGGCCTCCACCCGGGGAACGTCCGTATCGGGCAACTACATCGATACCAACGCCGCCGGGACTGCCGACCTGGGCAACGACAGTACCGGCGTGAACGTCGACGGCGCGCCGGACATCCTGATAGCAGAGAACATCATATCCGGCAACGCCTCCCACGGCGTCAGCATCTCTGAGGCCGGGGCTGTCGGTGCGAACGTCCTCGATAACTTCATTGGGGCCGACGCCACCGGAGCGGTGGACCTGGGCAATGATGGTGCGGGCATCTCCATCGCGGGCGCAGCCAACGCCTTTTTGGTGGGAAACGCGCTACACGGCAACGGCACCCACGGTATCACCGTCTCCGGCGTTGCTGCCGAGAGCATTATCGGGGTCAACTTCATAACTGACAACGGCTCCGACGGCGTCCGTCTCAACGGGAGCGGTGTTTCGTCCACCCTGGTCCGGCTTAACTTGATAGGCACCGATGCAGACGGGGACACCGACCTGGGCAACGGCGGCTCCGGCGTCCACATTCGCAACGGCTCCTCCGACAACCTAGTGGACAAAAAAACCATCGCCTTCAGCGGCGGCGGCGGCGTGACCATCGTATCGGCCACAGCCAGCGGGAACACGGTGTGGGAGAACGCTATCTGCTCCAACGCCGGCCTGGGCATAGACCTGGCCCCCGACGGCGTCACCGCCAACGATGCGGGCGACGTCGATACCGGCTCCAACAACCTGCAGAATTTCCTGGTGCTGTCCGCCGCCGCCAGAAACGAAACTGAAATCGGCGTGTACGGCGACCTCAACGCTAGCCCCAACGCCGGGTACGTAATAGACTTCTATTCAAACTCGGTGTGTGATGTTTCGGGCAACGGAGAGGGGAAAGCCTGGTTCGGTTATGCAATCGCATTCACCGACGCCACCGGGGAGGCCAGCATCAGCGGCTCTTTCCCGGCGACGGAGTTGGTGGGGAGTTTCATCACCGCCGCCGCGACCGCTAATCCCAATTTAGACGGCAGCACCTCCGAGTTTTCCGCCTGCGTGGAGGCGGCCACCCTGCCGGACCTGGAATTGCCCGAAGGGGTCAGCGTCGATAAGGGAGACACAGCAGAGTATGAAGTGACCCTGGCGGAACAGCCCTCGGCTAATGCGACGGTGTTCTTGGTAAGCGTCGATACAGGCGTGGCTACGGTAGCTGCCTCCTCACTTCCCTTCGCCGTGGACAACTGGGACACGGCCCACTCGGTGACGGTCAACGGCGTGGACGACGACGACGCGTCGGACCAGGGACTGGTCCTTGTTCACTCGGCTACCTTCGACGGGGAAGAACACGTCCTGGGTCGGCTCCTAATCATCATCATCGTGAATGATGACGACCTGCCCCAGTTGACCCTATCAGATGAGAGCGTGAGCGTGGACGAAGGGGCCACCGATACCTACACGGTGGTCTTGGCGGCCCAGCCCACCGCCGACGCCGACGCGGCGACGGTCTCTCCAGACACGTTAACTTTTACCACCACCGACTGAGGCACCGCCAGCACGGTCGCGGTGAGAGGAATGGACGACGACGATGGAGCGGAAGAGGCCGTTGAAATCACCCACATTGCCAGCATCGGTGGCGAGGACTACCTGTTGGGCTAATTATTCGTCTCCGTTTCCGATGATGATACGGCCCCCCACTTCTTCGAGGGCGCAATCGCCGCCCGCTCCATCGTCGAAAACTCCACGCCGAGGACGGATGCCGGAGCGCCGGTCACGGCGCTGGACCCTGACGGCGGCGCTCTCACCTACAGCCTCTCCGGGACGGATGCGGGTTTCTTCGGCATCGACAGCGCCAACGGTCAGATTTACGTATCTGCGGGGGCTGTTCTGGACTACGAGACACCCAGCGATGCCGACACCAGCAACGACTACGAGGTCACCGTCACCGTGACCGACGCCGCCAACGAGACCGACTCCATAGATGTAACCATCTCGGTGCTGAACGACCCCGAGGGCACCTAATGGACGGGCACTATCACCCTGGCTACCGTCGCGGGCTCGGTGGCAGCCGGTGACCGTACTGGCTCCGCTATCACGCCCCAGCGGTTTGAGTTCCAGGGGACGAGCCTGAGAGTGAAGAACGTCATTCTCAACCCAGCGACCGGAAAGTTGGACTTCTGCTTTAACAACGACCAGTCCAGTGATGTGGATACCAACTGGAATCTGGTGGTGGGGAGTACCTCCCTGTCCTTCACCGACGCCAGCTTGAGAATCAATAGCGTTCTGGGAGACTGCTACGTTTGGGACTCTACGGGCCTGACCTGGACGGACGGCGACATGGTATCCCTGGAAATACAGGACGGCCCCAGTGAGTACACCAACCTCATCCCCCCGGCCCCGCCCCAGGCGGTCGCCATCGGGGTCGACGGCAGCAACCCCAACACCGGACTGGCTGTCACCTGGACCCTGCCAGACAACACGGGCCGCCCGCCGATCACCGACTACGACATCCGGCACCGTCCCGACGGGACTTCCGAAACTGCCGGGACGGGTCGCCGGGTATTGACTCGGGCCTGATTGCGGGACCGGACAGGCTCTTCGCCGGAGTGACGGTAAGCTCGTTGCCTATTTGCGATTGCCCTAAAAGGGAAGGACACTTCAACTACGCCTTCAAGATATACGGCGCATAGTTGGCTTGGCCCTTCGCTATCAGAGAGTAAGAGGGGGTTGTTGTTGTCGCTGGCTCTTGTTGCGATACCCTCTTCTTGGTCAGGTCTTATCCGAGGCGCTGCACGGGTGGCTGCTGGGAGAAGTCCCTGTCCTGGTTGGCAAACTGACGCCTCGGGCCAACTTGGGACGTGTCCCGGACTTGGGTGTGGCCGTCCGGCTAGGGAATTACGAAGTCACTACCAGGACAACGGTCTGGTTATCAGCGCCGACAAGAGGGGAATTGGTCCGACCCTGCTCCAAGCGTAGAACAGGTGGGGGCGGCAATAGGACTACATCAAGGTCGCATCAACCAGGGGCTTGCAGAGGGAGAGTATTGGTACCCCGGAAGGGCTTCGATCCCTTGATCTCCACCTTGAAAGGGTGGCGTCCTAACCTGGCTAGACGACCGGGGCACTAAAATATTGTACACCAACTAGGGGTAGACGGCCAATGCGCCCAGGGCCGTGTCCTCCGGGAACTGGCACATAAGGTTCATATTCTGCACCGCCTGTCCCGCGGCCCCTTTTACCAGGTTGTCCAGGCAGCTAATGACCATGAGACGCCCGGTGCGGCGGTCCACTGTGGGGTATACCAGGCAGTTGTTGTTGCCCAGGGTCTGCTTGGTCTGGGGTGGCTTGGCGGCGACTTTCACGAAGGACTCATTGGCGTAGAAGTCCTGGTACATCTCCCGTACCCGTTGTCCCGCATCCGGTCCTTCCCAGGGGCTGCCGCCCCGCAACGGGGCGTAGCAGGAACTCAGGATGCCCCGGGTCATGGGAATCAAGTGGGGGAGGAAGGTTATCCTGGGCGAGTCCCCGGCAACGTCCGCCAACTCCTGGGTAATTTCCGGCAAATGGCGGTGCCCGTCCAGGCCGTAGGCGGAGACGTTCTCGTTGACCTCGGAATAGTGGGTGGTCATGTTCAGGCTGCGTCCCGCTCCCGACACCCCCGACTTGCTGTCTATGATGATGTCCAGGTCGATAATCCCTTCCTTGATGGCCGGGGCCAGGGCCAGGATGGCGCTGGTTGGATAGCAGCCGGGGTTGGCAATCAGCCTGGCCGATTTTATCTCCTCCCGGCGCAACTCGGTAAGGCCGTAGACAGCCTCCTCCAGGTAGGTGGGGTCCGGGTGCGGTACGCCGTACCATTCCTCGTACTCGTCGGCCTTCTTCAATCGGAAATCGGCGCTGATGTCAATTACCTTGATGCCCTGCTTCAGCACTGGGATAGCCGCCTCGGCGCTGGCTACCTGGGGCAGGGCCGAGAACACCAGGTCCAGGCTCCCCTCCAGCTCCGGGGTGATGGTGAGGTCCAGATAGGAGAGGTGAGGGAATACGTCTCCCAGCTTCTGACCGGCGGCGCTGCGGCCCGTTATCGACGTTATCTCAACTTCTGGGTGGTGGTGCAGGATGCGGGCCAGTTCCGAGCCCGAGTATCCGGTAACGTTGATGATTCCCGCTTTCACTGTTTATTGTCCTCAACGGGTACAGAATGGGGTAGCTGCTGAAGGGGGCCGGGCCTTTCCCCGGACTGGGCCAGACTATCCGAAGCCTCATCCCCTGTCAAGGCCAGAAAGCCCTCCCGGGAGGGGCACCCAAAACCAACGATGCATTCCAGGCAGCGGGGCCGCTGCGCCTTGCACACCTGGCGTCCGTGGCTGATGAAGGCTACGTGAAAGGGGTACACCTGTTCCGGCTCCACCGCCGCCTCCAACAGGTCGTGGGCCTTATCCACCGTTACCTTGGGGCCTATCAGTCCCAGCCGCCGGCATACCCGGTATATGTGGGTGTCGATGGCCATGGCCGGCATCCCCAGGGCAAAGCTAAGGATAATTCCCGCCGACTTGGGGCCAATGCCCGGCAGTTGTCTTAGCCAAGCCTTGGCCTCGTTAAGGGGCATTTCTGCCAGGAATGACAGGTCAAGAGACTGGTTGAGGTCCAGGATTCTGGTGAGCACCTCTTTGATGCGGGGCGCTTTAATCTTGGCCAACCCGCCGCGACTGATGGCGGCTTCGATCTCCGAAACTTCACCCTGGGCGACGGCTTCCAGGGACCCGAAACGTTCCATCAACCCGCGAAAGGCCCGTTCCGAGTTGGTGTCGGAGGTGTGTTGGGACAGTATGGTAAAGACCAACTCGTGGGCTGGGTCCAGGCGTGGCTCTACCGGAAAGGGGCCGTACTGGTCGGACATGAGCCGGATGGCCTCGGAAATCCCGACGCTCGGCTCCATCTGTTCGGTGGGCTTAGTCTCTGTTGACATGGCTAATCCGGGCCCAAGGGTGCCGGCACTGGGTGGTTGGCGCCTGGGTTTTCTTCCCCGGGTGGCCCGACCAACTGGACTCCCGTCCAAGACCGGCCAGCCTGCGGTCAAGTGGGGCGCCCCGCAGCGCCAACGGTCTTGGGGTGGTTAAGAGTTTTCCCCCGGGTTGGAGCGTTGTTCCGATCTCAGGAATCTTTCCAAGTCCTGTACCACGTCGGCGGGGTCGGGCATTTCGCTGGCGGCCACCGTTTCGTCGTAGCGGTCTTCCAGCTTCTTCACATACTTTTGCAGTTGGTCGTCCTTGGCGATGGCTTCCTCGACTTCAGCGTCGAAGGTGGAAGCGGCGGTGGCCAACTCGTCGAGGTCCAGGGGCAAGTCCAGCAATGTTGTCAAGGCCTGGGCCAGAGTGTGGCTTACTCGATAGTTGGGGGCCGCCTGCAGGTAGTGGGACGTGTGGCCCCAGAGGGAGGTGTACTCCATTCCCTGATTGGTGCAGACTTCCGATATGGCCGAAGTGATGCCCGTGGGACCCCGGTAACGAGACGTGGACGACCGGCTGGTGTCCAGAATCCCTTGCAGGTCTATTCCCGTGGATGACCCGGTCAGACGCACCTCCCGAGAATGGGGGACCGCGTCCAACAACGCCCCGATGTGGACCACCGACACCACGCCCCGTTCCAGGGCCAGGTCGGAAACGATGCGGGAAAAAGTGCGCCACTTCAGGTTGGGTTCCAGGCCCAAAAAGAACAGAACACCTGTATCCGCCGCCGGGTCTTCCCCAGGCCAGTAGTGAAACTCGTTGGCCGGCCAATGCACGCGACGCCGACCATCCCGGGTACGGCTGGAGCGGGGACGCTCCTGGGTGAAAACGTAGAACTCCTCCGGGTCTATTTCCGCGAATTTCTTGGCCTTCAGCTTTCGGAGCATGTACTTGATAGCGGTGGTCGCGCCTTCAGCAGCGTCGGGCCAGCCGCCGATTGACATAATCAGGTGCTCATATTCGCCCGGCGGCTCTTGGAGGATGGTCAGGAATTCTGAAATAGGCGGCAATTTAGTTCCCTCGCGGGGTGCGGGATTGTAAGTTAGCCGGTACGCGCCGGCCCCAGTGTAACACCGGCGCTATCCGGTCACAAGACATGGGCTGCCCACAGCAGGGCCCTTCGATTATCCCGAGAGACTCTTTGTTTCACCCGTCATTCTCCGCCCTTCCCTCGTAATTCCCGCTTTCGCGGGAATCCAAGGGCTGGGGTGGCGGATAGCCCCCCTTTTGCGAAAGGGGGAGGCAACAGGGGTAGCCCAATAATCGAACGTCCCTGTGCCCACGGTCAGGGACGTTCGATTGCCTTTGGGGACGCCACTGACCCTCGGTTATCCCGGTGATGGCTGGAATCCCGGGAAGTGGCGGAGGGGCTAGGGGACGGTTTCTCCACTATTAGTAAAAGGAGCTGGTCGAGCTAAAAGAGTTCAGCAACCAGACTGGGAGCATTCTAACAGGGCCTTGGGGGGCCGCCTTTCGCGGATTACCGCCTGCTTCGGGATGATGCTCAGAGCGGGGGTTCCCCTGGGGAACCTAAGAGTCCTCCAGTTACAAGGTCCTTCCCAACTGCAAGCCCAAATAGGCGGCGGCCAGGCCCAGCGCCAAGTTGCCCAGCAGGCTGGCGGCAGCCCGGAGCAGTTGGCCGCTCTCCAGCAATTGGACCGACTCCAGGCTGAAGGTGGAGAAGGTGGTGTAACCCCCAAGCAGGCCCACGGCAATCAGCGCCCGCAACTGCACCGGAATGGCGAACCTTTCCAAAGCCAGCGCGATGAAGAGCCCCAGGACGAAGGAGCCGGTTACGTTGACCAGGAAGGTGCCCCACACCGAGGTTGGCCCAAGGTAGTGGACGCTGAGACGCCCCACGCCGTAGCGCAGCACCGACCCGGCCCCACCGCCCAGGGCAACCAGCACCCAGATCAAGAGAGCCGAGCCGACGGGGTCGGTTCAGCCAGGACGGGCCCGAGGCGCAGCATACCCTAAGCCCAGACTCCCCGTTCTTGCAGGGCCCGCTCGTTCAACTCAATACCCCAACCGGGGCGGTCCAGCAGGGTCATCTCGCTGTTCCTGATTTCCGGTCGGACGGTAAAAAGCTCTTCCCAAATGGGGTCTCGGTCGGCGGTGGGGAAGGTTTCCACTATCTCGCCCACTTCCAGGCCTGCCACCAGGTGCCCGTGGACCTGGGGGTCGTGGTGGGGAGCCAAGCGCACATTGTTCATGGCGCACATGCCAGCCACCTTCAGGCATTCGGTGATGCCCGAATTGCGGGTGCAGTCGAACTGCATCACCTTAACGCCGCCCCGGTTAATCAGGTCGCGGGCGTCCCAACGGTGCTGGGCGTTCTCCCCAGAGGCAATGGGAATGCTGGTGGAGGCCGCCACCTTGCCCAACCCCTCGATACGGTCGTACCAGTGTACCGGCTCCTCCAACCAGCGGATGTCGAAGGGTTCCATCAGGCGGGCGGCGCGGATGGCCGTGGGCACGTCGTAGCCCTCGTTGACATCCAGCATCAGGTCCATGTCGGGGCCCAGGGAGTCGCGCACCGCCTTGACCCGGGCCACGTCCTCTTCCACGCTGACGTGGCCGATTTTTAACTTAATGGCCCGGTAACCCATGTCGGAGTAGGTCTCGCACTCCTGCACCAGGTCGGACACCGTCTTGTCGTCCTGGTAGTAGCCCCCGGTTACGTAGCAGGGCACGGTGTTGCGTGCGCCGCCCAGCAGCTTGTACACCGGCAGGTTGGCCGCCTTGCCCTTGATGTCCCACAGGGCGATGTCCACTCCGGCGATGCCGGTCATAATTTGCGGTCGGCCCCAGCCGGTGGTGGCCCAGCCGATTTCGTGGTTGAGACGGAACATCTTGTCCCACAGGCGTTCATTGTCCAGGGGGTCCTCCCCCACCAGCAGCGGCTTCAGCACCTCCACCACCAGTTTGGAAGCCCCGGCAGCCTCTATACTCCCGTCGGCGCCCTGCCGATATATACCTGGAAAGCCCATGCCGGCCCCGTGGGCCTCACCGATGCCGACAATTCCCGTATCGGTGTGGACCCGGACCAGTAGCTCGTTAACCCGCCCAATGGGACGGAGCGCCGTCCAGTAGTCCTTCTCCGGCGGCGGCCAGACCAAGGCGATGCCTTCAATGTCGGTAATTTTCATGGTTCCTCCGCAGTCACGCTCGAAAATAAAGGGTTGGACGCACGCCTTTCTGCTCAATTGAGCTTCGGCAAGCCGAAACCCCCGGTACGGATGGGAAGGCCGGCTTGGGGCTGGGGTGATTATCGGCTAGCCACTACTCCCAAACGTTCCAACCCGAACAGGGACAGGTCATGGCGGGTCTCCCCATATTCTACCAAGTCCGCCATCACTTCGCCGACGGCGCTACAGAATTTGAAGCCGTGCCCGGAGAAACCGGCGGCGACGAACACCTGCGGGTAGTCCGGATGACGGTCCAGAATGAAGTGCTCGTCCGGGGTGTTGGTGAACATGCAGGTCTTCAGGGCCAGGGTGGGCCCGGCGGCCTGGGGCATGTAGCGGCGGGTGAACGCCCGCAGCACCATTTCATCCTCGGGGTGGGACTCGCGGTCCATGCTGTTCGGGTCGACCTGCTGGCCCAGGTGGTGGTACTTCCCCACCTTGAAGCCGGGAATGCCGTAGGAAGGGTAGCCGTAGAACCGTCCTTCTTCAAATTCCACGCTGAACACGGGGAACTTGTTGGGACGGTAGAGGTCGGGTTGCGAGGGCTGAAACCAACCCAGGACCTGCCGTTCCGGCACGGCCACGGGGGCCAGGACTTCCTCAAATTGTCCCGACCACGCTCCCGCCGCGATTACCAGCTTGCGGGCGTCGTAGTCGGACCGGTCGGTGCATACCCGGACTCCGGCCCGGGTCGGTCGCCAAAAGACCGCCCGCTCCCGCCCGTGCACCTCCGCGCCCAACTCCAGGGCCGCGTTGACGTGGGCGACGATGCAGCGCTCGGACAGCAGGAATCCTCCATCCGCCTGGTATACCGCCAGCGAGTCCTCGGGCAACTGGTAGCCGGGAAATCGCTCGTTTACCTCCGGCCCGCTCAACACCTCGTGGGGGATGTCGTGAATCTCGCAGGAGCTTTTTGACCCTTGGAATACCTCGCTGCTCTCCTTGCCGGCATGAACGACGCCGGTGGTTACCAGGAGCTTTTCATCGACGGTGTTCTCCAGTTGGTGCCAGAGCTCATAGGCCCGGCGTACCAGCGGCACGTAGGAGGGGTGCTCGTGATAGGTCAGCCGAATAATCCGGCTGATGCCGTGGGAAGAGCCCATCTCGTTGGGGATGTCGTACTGGTCTAGGCCGATTACGTTCATTCCCCGGCGGGCCATCTGGTAGAGGGCGGCGCTACCCATGCCCCCCACTCCCACAACAATCGCATCGTATATCGCCATTAAAAGTTACTCTCCAATCAACGTGCTGGCTGGTTAGGCGGCCCCCAAGATGGCCTAGCCTGCCGCCGGTGTCCACGGCCTCCCTTGCGGCGGCGGGCGTTTGGCAAGTTAGCGGACTCCCGGAGTCTTCATTCGCATGGAAAAGATTGAGGTGCGGGCGGTGAATAGCATGGTGCGGTGGTCGGGCCCTCCCCAGGCGCAGTTGGCCGGGATTTCTGGCAACCGTATTATCCCCAGGTGGCTGCCGTCGGGGTCGAACACCCAGACCCCTTCCGAGCCAGTGCAGTAGACGCGGCCTTCCTGGTCTACTTTCATGCCGTCGGGCACACCGTCTTCCGCCGAGTGCATGTTGGCGAAGATGCGGCTGTTGCTGGCCGTTCCGTCGGCGGCGATGTCGTAAGCGCGGATGTACTGATGGGTGCAGGCTTCGCCCCGTTCCTTCTCTTCCATGCAGCCATTGTCCCGCCGGGTATTGGCGACGTACAACACGCTCTCATCCGGGGAGAAGGCCAGTCCATTGGGGTATTCCGTATCCCGAAGCACGGCAGTTACCGCGCCATCGGCTAGGATGCGATGTACCCCGGAAAACTCAATCTCCCGGTCGGCGGGGTCGATACGCCCGCTGGGGTTGGTGAAGTAGATGCTGCCGTCGGAGCGGACCACCACGTCGTTGGGACGGTGCAGCCGCTGGCCCTCCCAGCGGTCGGCCAAAACGGTGATGGAGCCGTCGGCCTCCATGCGGGAAATCCGGCGGTTGTCCCCCTCGCACATGATGAGCCGGCCCTGAAGGTCGAAGGTCATGCCGTTGGTGCCGCCGCTGGGCTCCCGCACCGTCTCCGGCTGCCCGCCGGGGCGCAGGCGGAGGATGATGGGGACGGACCGGAACAGGTCTACGAAGAGCCAGTAGCCGTCGGGGTGCCACAGGGGCCCCTCGGTGAAAACGAAGTCGGTAGCGAGCTGCTGAGCCTCCTGGCCGGGTTCAACGATACTTTCAAGGTTATCGGGCATGGCGGCCTCCTGGAGAACAATTTAAGTTGACTACTAGGCGAACATCAGGCGACCCCGCGGCTCTGGAATGGGGCGGCCCCACTCTTGGGCGGTCTCAATCCACTCCTGCATCACGACTTCCAGGTTGCTCAAGGCTTCCTGGTAGGTTGCGCCGTCGGCGGCGCACCCGGATAACTCCGGGGTCTCACCTACAAAAGCCTGGTCTGCATTGCTCCAGTAGATAATCACTTCATACTTGACCATTGATTATAACTCCCAAGTTATATTGCAAAATCACATTACGAAACGAACCTGTCGGACTTGGTATGGTTTAGCATTGCCATTGCCGGGCTGCAAGTTCAAAATTTCCTGAATCCCCACTTTGATGAAGACACGATGACTTCCGCGCACTCGCTCGTCAAATCCCAACCGATATAGCAACTGACATAATTCGCTGAAAGGAATGTTGGCATCGGATTCACCGCTCAAAATGCGTGACAAAAGCCTCTTGTACCGGCCGGTCATGTGCTACTCCCGATGGCAATCACGGCATATGCGCCAAATACTGTCCCACGTAGTCCATGCCCGCCAGGTCGCTGAAAGCGGCGGTTAACTGCTGGGTGATGGGGCCGGGCACCGCACCCCCGGCGATTGCTGCGCTGTTGACCGAGGATACCGGGCAGATGCACAGGCTGGTTGAGGTCAGGAAGGCTTCGTCGGCGGTGTAGGCGTCGTACAGGTCCAGGTCTCGCTCTTCCACCGGCAGGTCCAGGTTGTCGGCTAGTTCCAGCACCGTATCCCGAGTGATGCCTTCCAGCACGAACTGTCCCTTGGGCGTCGCCACCACGCCATCCTTGACCAGGAAGATGTTGCTGCCCCGGCCCTCGGTGAGGTTGCCGTTTTCGTCCAGCAGCACCGCCCAGGCGTCCGGGTCGGCGCCCTGGGCTTCCAGTTCCCCCATAATCAGGTTCAAATAGTTATGCGTCTTGGCCCGGGGACTGAGGAAGCGGGGCGGCACCCGGGGAACGGAAGGGGTGACGACCCTGGCCCCGTCCCGGTACAGGGGGGCGCGGCGGGCGAAGGGTATGGCGTGGCTTTCGATGAGCAGGGTGGGCCTCATGCTGTGCCCCGGCTCGCTGGACTCAACGCCCCGGCTGATGCGTTGCATCACCCAAAGGTCCTGATTGGGGGGCAGCAGCGGGTAGTTGTGGTTGACTACCTCCAGCGACCAATGCTCCATCTCCTCCTTGCCAATGCCCGGGTCGATGCGCAGGTAGCGCAGGGAGTTGTAGAGACGGTCTATGTGCTCCTTCAGCTTGAAAGTCCTGCCGTTGAAGGTACGAGTCGCGTCAAATACGGCGTCCCCGTACAGGAAGCCCCGGTCCCGGATGGAAATGCCCGCCTCGGACTCGGGAATCAGCTTTCCGTTGAAATATACAATGGTCTCCTGCTCTGGCATGGTGGCATCTCCTCCGGGCCGTTCCAGGGCGGCTACGTCTGCTATTGGGGCTGGCGGGCGGTCTTGGGTAACCTCTTTAATTGGAAGCCGGCCTGCTCTTGTCGGCCCCTGGTGGCTACTCTGCCCCCAGATCCCGCGCTGTCTGCCCGATGACCCGGTCTAGCACCGATACCAGGTCGTCCACTTCTCCGGCGGTTATGCACAGGGGAGGCATAATGTTCATAACGTCGCCTCCCCGCAGGATGACGCCGTTCTCGCCGAAGGCCTGGGTCAGCCGTGGCCCCAGCTCCGCCTCGGCGGGGAAGTGTTCCTTGGTCTGCCGGTCCCGCACGATGTCCATGCCGCACATCAGGCCCAGCCCCCGCACGTCGCCGATGACCTGGTGCTTCTGTTTCAGTTCTTCCAGGCCGTCCAGCAGGTAGCGTCCCATCCGGGCCGAGTTTTCCACCATTCCCTCGTTTTCCATGATTTCGATGTTCTTCAGGGATGCGGCGGCGGCCACCGGGTGTCCCCCGAAGGTAATCACGTGTCGAAAGGCCGCCTCCTGGCTGCCCACGAAGGCGTCGGAAATGGGCTTGCGGACGATGGCCCCGCCCATGGGAATGTAGCCGCTGGTAATGCCCTTGGCGACGGTCATAATGTCCGGGGTCACGTCCCAGTGCTGGCAGGCAAACATCCTGCCGGTGCGCCCGAAGCCGGTAATAACCTCGTCGGCGATGAGCAAACAGCCGTGACGATCGCACACGTCCCGCAGCATGGGCCAGTAGTTGGGGCCGGGCACCACCGCTCCCTGGGGGCTGGCGATGGGTTCGGCCACCACCGCCGCCACTGTTTCCGGCCCCTGGAACTTGATAATATCTTCGATGGCGTTGACGCACCGCTCGGCGCACTCCTCGGGGGTGGTCCCGCCATACTCGCAGCGGTAGGGGTTGGGCTGAGGGCCGTGGAAGCAACCGGCCAGCAGGGGTTCGTAGTCCAGCTTGGGAAATATGGGCGTTCCTCCCAAGGCCAGGGTACCGAAGGTGGCCCCGTGGTAGGAACCCTTCCGGCTGATGAACTTCACCCGGGTGGGTTCGCCCACCCGCTTGAAGTAGGCCCGGGCCAGCTTCATGGCCGTCTCCACCGCCTCGGAACCTCCGCTGGTGAAGAAGCAGCGGGACAGGTCCCCAGGGGTGATGCTGGCGATTTTCTCCGCCAGGCGCACGGTGGGTTCGGTGGTGGCGCCCATTGGCATGTAGGTCAGTTTCAGCATCTGCTGGTAGGCGGCGTCGGCGATTTCCGTGCGGCCATACCCCACGTTCTTCAGCCAGAGGCCGGACATGGCGTCGGTATAGGTGTTGCCCAGGGCGTCGGTAACCTGGCAACCCTTGCCCTCGACGAAAATCTGGGGCTCCCCCTTCTCCGCCATGTCGCTGGGTTCCCGCAGGTACACCCACAGATGCTCCAAGGCCGACTCTTGTAGCTGTTTCACCTGGGGTCCGGTATGGGTAGCCATGAATTCCCTCCTAAATTAGCCCTTCCGCTTCGGCCACCTTCTCCAGGGTATCCCAACCCTCGGCGATGCCCGGAACAAAGTAGTCGCACGCCTCGGCTTCCAGCACCGCCTGACCCACCGGATCATTCAGGTCCACGGTGAGGAAGGCGTCGGTCACTTTTCTCGACATCTCGGCGTCCAGGTCGTTGTGGGCGGTGAAGCAGCAATGGCTGTAGCCGGGGCTGGACCAAAAAGTCCTGATTTCTTCGCTGGGCAAGACCCCCTGTTGCTCCATCACCTCCAGGGTGCGGCGGCTGACCGCCCCGGCGTCGTATTCCCGGTTGCGCACCCGTTCGATCACGTCCCGCTGGTCGGAGAGGCTGCTGGGTTGTCGTTCGTCGAAGAAAGTGCAGGCGGCCAGGTCCCGTTGCGGGGTGATTCCCGACTCCTTCAAAAAGTGGTACGCCAACACTCCTGCTTCCACCGAGCTGCGCGCACCGAAGGCAAATCGCTTGCCGTGCAGGTCTTCTACCGTGGTGATGCCGGAGTTGGGATGGGTGATGAACTGGGTGGTGAAATTCACGTCCACGTCGCGCATCACCAGGTTCTGGCACTCGTCCTTCAGGGCGCGTCGCATCTTCAGGAAAGACAGCGGCCCGTTCCAGGCGATGTCTATCTCCCGGCGTACAAAGGCGTCCACCATAGCGTCGTAGCCGGAGTACAATACCCAGTCGAAGTCAATGCCGTTGCGTCGGAAAACCGTTTCCAACTCGCGGCACCGCGCCATGTGGGAATTGGAGGCTGTAGCTCCTAGTCTGAGCATAATGGGCCTTCCTTTAGAGATGTTCGTAGACCCCTCGCCTGGCTGCCTCAGTTTAACATCGGCAAGGGCACGCCACAATCTTGCCCTAATGACGCCTGGCCCCACGGGCGGCGACGTCCGGTTGAAGCCCCTCTACGTTTGAGATAAGCTACCCCCACTGAGAAATTACCCCACGGCGACGGTTGCCGGCGCATTGCGCCCAAGAAGGAGTATGGCTGATGGCTACCACTACGGCGAACAGAATCCGCGGCAGAGAGCGGGAGGAACTGGCCCAGGAGTTGCGCCGTCGCGTCTCCGGCGAGGTCAGGTTCGATGCCTTCTCCCGGGTCCTCTACAGCACCGACGCCAGCATCTACCAGATGGAGCCGGTGGGGGTGGTTATACCGCGCAACGTGGACGACGTGCTGGCGGTGATGGAGGTAGCGGGGGAAAGCGGGGTGCCGGTATTGCCCCGGGCCGGGGGCACCAGCCTGGCGGGGCAGACGGTGAACCACGCCATCGTGGTGGATTTCAGTAAGTACCTGAACCAGGTGCTGGAGGTTAACCAGGAGGAACAGTGGGTGCGAGTGCAGCCAGGGATTATCCTGGACCAATTAAACCGGCGCCTGCTCCCCTACGGGTTGCAGTATGCTCCCGACCCCACCACGGCCAACCGGGCCTGCGTGGGCGGCGGCATCGGCAACAATACCTGCGGGGCCCACTCGGTCATTTACGGCAAGACCCTGGACCACATCATGGAATTGGACGTGGTCCTGTCCGACGCTTCTCAGGCCCACTTCCGCGCCCTGGAAAGCCACGAACTGGAGGCCAAGCTCAGCGGCTCCGGCCTGGAGTCGGACATCTACCGAGGGGTGCACCGCATCGCCCGGGAGCACCTGTCGGAGATTGAGGCCCGCTACCCCAAGATTATGCGCCGGGTCAGCGGCTACAACCTGGACGACTTCATGGGCGAGGCCCCGGCCAACCTTTCCCGCATGGTGGTCGGCTCCGAGGGGACCCTGTGCGTGGTGACGGAAGCCAAGATTAACCTGGTGCCCCGTCCCACCATGACCAGCCTGGCGGTACTCCACTTCCAGGACCTGTTCGGGGCCTGCGAGGCCATCCCGGAAGTGCTGAAACATGACCCTTCATCCATCGAGATTCTGGACCGCATGGTGCTGGACCGCTCCCGGGAGTCCTTTGGTCACTCCCAGAGCCTCTCCTTCTTGGAGGGGGAACCGGGTTCCCTGCTGCTCACCGAGTTTTACGGGGAATCCGAGGCGGAGTTAACCGCCAAGATGGACGCGCTGCAAGCCGATATGTACGGTAAGCGATTGGCCTACGCCTGCGTCAACCTGCTGGACCGGGCTGCCCAGGCCAACGTCTGGAACCTGCGCAAGGGGGGCCTGGGGCTGCTGATGAGCACCAAGGGCGATGCCAAGCCCATACCCTTCGTGGAGGATACCGCGGTTGACCCGGATAGGCTGGGCCCCTTTATCCGCCAGTTCGACGAGATTGTCCGCAACCACAATACCGAGGCCGGGTACTACGGCCATGCCAGCGTGGGCTGTATGCACATCCGTCCTCTGGTCAGCCTGAAGGACTCCGAGGGCGTGAACAAGATGGTGTCCATCGCCGACGAGATTAGCGACCTGGTGAAGGAGTTTGGCGGCTCCCTCAGCGGCGAGCACGGCGACGGCATCGTGCGGGGGGTCTACACCGAGAAGATGTTTGGGCCGGAAATTCACCAGGCATTCCGAGAGGTCAAAAACACCTTCGACCCCCAGGGAATCATGAACCCGGGCAAGATTATCGACTGTCCTCCGATGACGGAGAACCTCCGATACGGCCCGGGATACAATGCCGTATCGGTGCCCACGGTCTTGGACTTTTCCCCGGACGCCAACTACGCCGGGGCGGTGGAGATGTGCAACGGCATGGGCGCTTGCCGGAAGCTGGACGGCGCCATGTGTCCTTCCTTCATGGCGACGCGGGACGAGGAGCACTCCACCCGCGGTCGGGCCAACCTGCTGCGGGCCGCCCTGTCCGGGCGTTTGCCCGAAGGGACAATGACCGGCCAACGTCTTTACGACGCCCTGGACCTGTGCCTGGAGTGCAAGGCGTGCAAGGCCGAGTGCGAGTCCGGCGTGGACATGGCCAAGCTGAAGTACGAGTTCCTGGACAAGTTCTATCAGACCAACAAAAGGCCCCTGCGCGCCAAAGTGTTCGCCCACCTCAATCGGGTGAGCCGGTTGGGGTCGAAGCTTTCCTTTCTCGCCAATTGGGGCACCCAGAGTTCCCTGGGCAAGATGCTGACGGTCCGGATGCTGGGGGTGCACCCCAACCGCACCCTGCCTTCCATCGCTTCCCAGACCTTTCCCCGGTGGTTTGCCTCCCGTCCGGTGCCCGACGCCGGCAAACTGACCAGGGGCACTGTGGCCCTGGTCAACGATACCTTTATGAATTACAACTACCCCCAGATTGGCCGGGCGGCGGTGGAGCTGCTGGAAGCGGCGGGATTCCGGGTGGAATTGGTCTCGCCCCAGGGCGCGGACAGCCCCGGGGGAGGTTGCTGCGGGCGTCCCATGATTTCCAAGGGGTTCCTGGATGAAGCGGCGGCGCAGGCCAATGCTATGGTGGACCTGCTGCACGGCTACGCCTCCCGGGGCATTCCCATCCTGGGCTGCGAGCCCAGTTGCCTGTTGACCTTCCGGGACGAATACCCCGAGTTCGTTCCCGGCGAAAAGTCTCGACTGGTGGCCCAGCACAGCTACCTTGTCGATGAGTTCCTGCTGCAACTCCAGGAAAGTGGCGAGTTGGCGCTGGAGTTTACCGACCTGCCCAAGAAGGTGCTGTTCCACGCCCACTGTCACCAGAAATCCTTGGTCGGCACAACCAGTTCCCTGGCCGCGCTTCGGCTGTCTCCGGGCTACCAGGTGGAGTTGATAAACTCCGGGTGCTGCGGCATGGCCGGTTCCTTTGGCTTCGAGAAGGAGCACTACGAAGTTTCCATGCAGATAGGGGAGCAGGCCCTCTTCCCGGCGGTCCGGGCCAAGGAGGCAGACTGGGAGGTGGCCGTTAGCGGGGTCTCCTGCCGCCAGCAGGTGGAGCACGGCACCGGGCGGCGGGCCCGGCACTTGGTGGAGGTGCTTCGGGACGCCCTGCCGTGAGGGAAGTTGATGAAAGTCGAGCGCTTCCGGCGCCACGGGCAGCGAACGGTAACAGGCCGCTGGCGGTATCCCCAACTGCCCCACTGGGTTAGGGCACGGTCACTTCCTTGATGGTATCGCCGAAATTGTCGGCGGCCATGCTCAGGTCCAGTATGTCAATGACGCCATCTCCGTTGCCGTCTCCAAAGCGCAGGGTGAGTTTGGGAACTACCAGCGTTCTTCCCGCTTCAACCTTGGCCTGGGGAACGGATATGGACACATACCCCGGAGCCTCAATCAAGATTTTCACAGTTCCGGGTGCCGCCTCTATGGTGTAACTGCCATCGGCTTCCATATGGTGGACGGCGTCGCCCAGTTTCAGGAAGCCGCCCAAGCTGTTCTCCCGACCTTCCAGGTGTACCACCCCTTTAATCGTGCCGTGCAGAGGTGTACCTTGGGTTCCTATATGGGCTGGGGTCAGTGTGCCGGAGTATTCGGCGTCGGCTCCGCCTACGAAAAGGGCAATACTGGGGGTTGCAGTAGTGTCGATGCTCGGCGGCAACAAGCTGCCGGAGAAAAAGGCGTCGGGGACTTCAATTCCCAGGTCGTCGCCTAGCCTAATATCTTGCTGGCCTGGGATCGCTATTGTTTGGATGTCCGGCAGTAGCAGATTGGCCCCGAAAAAGGCGTCGGGGAGTCCAAGCCCCAGATCGTCGCCGAATTTTATATCTCGCTGAATCACAGTAATGGGCCGCGTCAGGGTTAACGAGTCGTTGTCTGGGTTCCGGTCGCCTTCCAGATCGATGTTGGCGGTGAGGATGTGGGCTTGTGGTGCGGCGTTGGCAGTGTCCCAGGTCAGGCCGATGGTAAACTCCTGGCCGGCATCCAGGGCCAGTTGGACAGTAGCTAGAGTGGAATCTTCGCCTCTGTCGCGCAACGTTAGAAGAGGGTCCTCCAGAGCGTCTCCAAGGTTCTGTACCGTCACTTCGATGGTGACGATGTCGCCACGGTGGACGACCTCACTGGAGGGGATGATGCTGCTGATGCCGACGTCGCTTGCCGTTTGAAGCGAGAGGGTCGAAAGACCGTTCCCCTGGCGGTTTCCACTTTCCGGGCCGCTCTCCGCAGAAGAGGTCCACCCCGCGATGGTGAGGCTGGCAGGTAGCGCAACGAGGAAGGCCAGGGCCAACAAGGCGCCGTACCTTGGCCGTCTTCCCGAGTCCTTCACGGGCTGGCCCCTTCCCTCATGGTATCGTGTAAATGATCATGGCCAGCGAACCAGCCGCGCCGTCTTGACTGGCGCCGTCGATACGCAACTCCATGGTGTGAGTCGAGTTGGTTAGTTCGACAAAATCGTACAGGAATTCCTGGCCGCAACTTGTAAATACTTGAGAGCCATCCAGCAGAGTCAGGGCGTTGCAGGGGCTGCCCAAACTGGTCTTGGTGGACCACTGGGCCATTGAACCTTCCAGGATGGTGAAGCTGGCCGGTATGTCGAAAGAAACGAACTTGGAGCCCACCTCTCCCAAGGCAACGGCGAACATAAGGAAGTTGGTGGCTGTGGGATATTGCCAGTGGTAATGGCTAAGGTCATGTGCCGTAATGGGCCCCTTTCCGGCTCCGCCCAGGACTTCGTTAAGTGCGTCCAGCAGGATGGTATGGCTGACGTCAGCCAACGCGGGATTTTCGGGGTCCACATTAGTAGTATCATCATCGGTAGCCAGTTGCCATACTCTGGATGATTCGCTGCCTCGGGGAAAGTAGGCCACAATCCAGCCTTCGTCGTCATAATAGATGTTGACTGTGGTGAATAAATCGCCCTCTCGAGTGCTAGCGTCGCCGTCGATGTTGAGAATAGAAAGGGAGCCAATGGTATAGTTGCCACCCTTTTCGGTTAAAGTGCCCGTTTCGGCCATCCGCGACAAAGGTGGGGGGCTGGCGTCGAAGAGAGCATCATCCACGACGTGCTTGTCCAGGTAGAAACCGTCTCCTTGGGGGACTCGGTAGTAAGCAGAGAACCCCGCGTTTCCGACGGGGAATGCACTGCCAGCAGCTTGGAGGGACTGGCGGGCCTCGACGGTTAGCCCCAAGTTCAAGGACGACGGCGGTTCCTGGGAAGGTCCTTCGGCGACTTCGTGAAGGCCGGCGGCTAGGACTATGCCCAGGGCGGCGGTTGAGGCCAGAAAAACGAAAACAACTTTAAGCGCACGGGAGCGAACCATATCCGAACTCGGCCCCATTCAATAGCTGATTCTAGTGTTTTTAGCACCCGGCTTGGGAAAGAGTCAAGCACGTCAAAACAGTTGTGTGGACTCCGGGAGGGAATCGCGTCTCCTTTTGCGGTCAAACGACCTGAAGCGGAGCCGCCGGAGCGCCCAAGTTGGCGACTTTCCAGCGCCGGTGGGCCCAACTCTCCGGGCGTGGCAGCGCTTAGGCTTGCCGGTCAGGCTGGCGGCGCTTGTTGGGGGCAATCCCTCCCTCAGATACCCCCTACGACACCGGCGGGCGCTGGTCTATCCAGGGATGGGCTTCCTCGAAAGCTGCCGATGCTTGCAGGACTCTGGCCTCGGCTCCCCGGGGGCCCACGATGTGCAGGCCGATGGGCATACCATCGGCGGAAAAGCCGCAGGGGACGCTGGAAGCGGTCTGTCCCGTCATGTTGATGGGGAAGGTGAAGGGTAGGTATCCCCAGAAGGGCTCGACCTGTTTGCCCCCGATTACCGTGGGACGCTGCTCTATGGGGAAGGCGGTCACCGCCATGGTGGGAGTCAGCAGCAGGTCATATTGGTCGAAGAAGTACTCCATCTGCCGGCGCAACTCGTCCACCCGGAGCAGGGCGCGGGATAGATCGGCTCCGGTCAACGAAGCGCCGTGTTCCAGCGCGCGGCGGCCATAGTCGGTGAAGTCGTCCCGGTGGTCGTCCAGCAGGTGGCCGTAAGATGTGTATGCGGCGGCGGAGAAAACGTCGAGGAACGCGGGGAAGGGATCGTTCAGGGCCAGGTCCGTTTCCTCCACCGTTGCGCCCAACTCCTGGAACCGCTTGGCCGCCCGCTCCGTCACCCGGACCACCTCCGGGTCTACTCCGGCGTACCCCAGGTCGGCGCTCCACGCTATGCGCCAGCCGCTCACGCCACCGCCGAGGTTTTCCGAGAAATCGGGCGGCGCATCCCGCATCGTCACCGGGTCCCTCGGGTCGGGGCCAGCCAATACCTGCAGCAGCAGCGCTGTATCGGCCACGGTTCGGGACAGTGGGCCGGACTGGGAAAAGTGGTTGGCCGCCGGGCGACCGTACCCTCCGTAGCGGGGCACTCTCCCCTGGGACGGCTTAATCCCGAAGACGCCGCTGAAGCTGGCGGGGATGCGTATGGACCCCCCGCCGTCGCTGCCGGTGGCCAGGGTGCAGAGCCCCGCCGCCAATGCCGCCGCCGCGCCGCCGCTGGAGCCGCCGGGGGTGCGCTCGGTGTTCCACGGGTTGCGGCAGGGTCCGCCCAGCTTGTTCTCAGTAGTGCCGGACTGGCCGAACTCCGGCGTATTGGTCTTGCCCAGAATTACGGCTCCCGCCTGCCGCACTCGCTCCACCACCACCGAATCGATGTCCGGGATACGGTCCTGGAAAACCGCCGATCCCATGGTGGTGCGCAGGCCCTTGGTCAACTCCAAGTCCTTGATGGAGATGGGAACTCCGTGCAGCGGTCCCAGGGGTTGGCCGCGCTGCACCGCCTCCTGCGACTGCCGGGCCGTGGCCAGGGCTTCGTCAGAACTCAGCGTAAGGTAGGCATTTAAACTGGGGTCAAGCGCCTCGATGCGCTGGTAGAATAGTTCTACCAGTTCGACAATCGAGACCTCTTTGCCGGCGATAAGTTGCCGGACCCAGGTGGCCGGGGCAAAGCAAAGGTCGGCGTCCATTGGTGCTCTCCTCCAAGTGGTGTGCGGACAGGAACGATTAAAGCCGCGCTCATTATAACAACGGCGGGTAACAGGGGCGATATATCGGGCGAGCTTGCCGGTAACCGGGGTGGTGAGGAAATTTGGCGTTAGTCGGAATAATAGCGAACCCAGCCGCCAGTAAAGACATCCGCCGTCTGGTGGGCCAGGCAAGGGTAGTTCCCGACTGGGAAAAAGTAAACATGGTGCGGCGGGCGTTGTTGGGACTCCAGGCTGTGGGCGTTCAGCGGGTTCTGGCAATGCCCGACAGCTCCCACCTGTGTACCCGGGCATGGGACGACGCCCAGGTGTCCTTGCAGTTGGACCTGTTGGAGATGCCCGCTTTCTACGGTGAGAACGATTCAGTGCAGGCCGCCGCCCTGATGGAGAAAGCTGGCGTGGACTGCCTGATAACCTTGGGCGGAGACGGTACCAACCGGGCCGTGGCCCGGGGGTCCTGCGCCATGCCGCTGGTCCCCATTTCCACCGGTACCAACAACGTGTTCCCCACCATGGTGGAGGGTACCCTGGCGGGTTTGGCCGCCGGCCTGGTCGCCCGGCAGTCCGTGGACCGGGAGCGGGTGACGGTGCGGAGCAAGACCGTTGAGGTGTACGTCGACGGGAATTACCAGGACATGGCCCTGGTGGACGTGGCCCTGTCGCGGGAGCGCTTCGTGGCGAGCCGGGCAATCTGGGACCTTTCCACAATCTACGAGGTGTTCTTGAGCCGCGCCGAGCCTTCCAGCATCGGTCTCTCCTCGGTGGGCGCTCGACTGGAACCAATATCTTTGGAGGAAGACGGGGGCTTGCACTACACCCTGGCGGGTGTACCCTCGGCTGCCGACGAGCTGAACGAAGCAGCCGCCAACGTGACTACTGTATTGGCCCCCATCGGCCCCGGTATGGTTTCCCAGGTGCCCATCGCCCATTGGGAGCGGTTGGCCCTGGGACAGCGGGTGGCCGTGGAACCCCGGAGCTGCACCGTTGCCCTGGATGGGGAGCGGTCATTTACCGTAACGCCCCAGCAACAACTGGAATTGGTCGTGGAGCGCAACGGACCTCCGGTGGTGCAGGTGGACCAGGTGTTGCGCCAGGGAGCCGAGCAGGGCAGCTTCAGGCAATAATTGGACAACCACAGGGTGGGGTGAGTGAGGAAGAATGGTAAACGTAATCGCGGACATCGACTTCCATCGGGCAACTGCCAACGCTGAAAACAAACTGCTGGACATTGGTTATCACCGGTCCTGTTCCTGTCCAGACAACCACATAAATTGCCTAACGGCCAAGGAATGGATTACCGCCCAGATTGGGGTATGGCAGTTTCAGTACGAAGCCCGGGATGTCCGGGACAAGAAGCTCCACCCGGCCACCTTCCCCATAGCCCTGGCCAAACGTTGCATCTCCCTTTTTAGCCACGAAGGGGAGTTGGTCCTGGACCCCTTCTCCGGCAGTGGCACCACCCTGGTGGCCTCCCAGGACCTGAACCGAAACGCCGTGGGGTTCGACCTGAAAGAGGAGTACGTGGAACTGGGCCGGTCGCGCCTTGCCTCCGCTGAAAACGGGACAGACTCCCAGCAAATGGCCTGTTGGGATGACGCCCGAAGCATTCCCGACTACCTTGCTCCGGGTTCGGTGGGCCTGATTCTCACCTCGCCGCCCTACGCCAACCTGTTGAACCGCCCCCGGTTGAACAAGAGCCGTCGAGGCCGGGAGCGGCGCAACGAGCAGTATTTGCAGACGGAGCAGTACAGCCAGGATACCCGAGACCTGGGCGTCCTGTCCCTGGAGGAGTACCAACAGGCGGTGGCCCAGATATTTCAAGACCTGCTGCCGCTACTACGGGAACGGGGTCACTGCGTCATCGATGTCCCCGATATGTGGTGGGAGAACCGCCGCATTACCCTGCACTTGGCGGTAATTCAGGCCCTGCGTGAGGTCGGCTACGAGCTGCGGAACACCATCATTTGGGATAGGACGAACATCGTCAACCGGGTAGGCATATTCGGCTGGCCGTCAAATTACATAACGATGGGCGTCACCTTCGAGTACCTGCTGGACTTCTGGAAACCCCCCGCCTGAACCCACGACCGCCGCCAGACCTACGGCCCGTGGGGAGCCGGTCAGCCTATTCTGGCGTTGGGGTTGCCCTGGCCCCGCAGCACCAACCCAAATGCCCTGGGAGATGCCCTTGCTTACCGGCCTGGAGCTAGTCCTATCACTGCTGGCGGTTTTCCTGGGGGCGGTAATCATGGGCACGGTCAGCTTCGGGATGGGGCTGGTGGTTGCTCCCGTCCTGCTGCTGTTCCTGGCGCCCCAGGAATCGGTGGTAATTGCCAACGCCCTCATTTCCCTGGTGCTGCTGCTGGTAATGGCCCAGACCTGGCGACACTTACCCATTCGGCGTATCTGGGGTATGGTCCTGGGCGGCGTGGCTGCCGTGCCCATCGGCGTGCTCGCCCTGAGCGCCGCCAACCCCACGGCATTGCGAATAACCATCGCTGTCGCCATTTTGCTTTTGGGCATCCTCAGTGCGTTCAACATCCAGTTGCCCCTGGCCCGGAGGCGGGTCGCCGGTCCCGTCGTGGGTTTTCTTACCTCGCTGTCAATTACCACCCTGAGCATCGGCGGGCCGCTGGCCGCCATCTACATCATCGGCCAAGACTGGTCCCGGGAAGCCAAGCGAGCGGCGTTGGCCTGCTTCTTCCTGGTCACCTACTCCCTGGCCCTCCTACTCTACCCCTGGGTTGGACTGGTGAATCAACGAACCCTGGTAAACATCGGCCTTCTCTTGCCGGGGGTGGTGGTGGGCTTCGTGGTGGCGCTGTTCCTGGTGCGCCGCATGAACGAAGAGGTCTTTCGCTACGTGGCAGTAGGGGTAATTATCCTGGGCAGCCTGGTGCTCTTGGGCAAAGAATTGCTGAGGCTGTGAAAAACGTTGGGGCGGGTATTCACCCGCCCCAGTAAATGTCCGTGCAAGTGCGCTGCGAGCTAGGCGCTCAGGTCGTGGAAAGCGGCGAGGGCGGCGGTGATACCGTCGCCGACGGCAGCGCCCAACTGCCTGGTGGACTCGGCCCGAGCGTCGCCGCAGGCATAAACGCCCGGGGCCTTGGTGCGCATGTGAATGTCGGTGTAGAGGTGTCCCAGGGGGTCCATGTCCAACTGTCCCTTAACGTAGTCGGTGTTGGGGTGGAACCCAACGTAGATGAAGGCCGCCGCCGTGGGGTAGTCGTACACCTGGCCCGTCTTCAAGTCTTTGACCCGGGCGGCTTCCAGTATGTCGGTGCCGGTGAACTCCTCCACCACGTGGCTCCACAACCACTTGTACTTGGGGTTGGAAAAGGCCCGCTCCTGCAACACCCTGGTTGCCCGCAATTCGTCACGGCGGTGGATGACGGTGACCGATCCGACAATTCCGGTCAGATAGTGGCTTTCGTCCATGGCGGCGTCGCCACCGCCGACTACCACCACGTCCTGGCCCCGAAAGAAGTTCCCGTCGCAGACGGCGCAGTAGGAGACCCCTCGACCGCCCAATTCGTCCTCGCCCGGGACGCCCAGCTTGTTGTGGCTGCCGCCGGTGGCGATGATTAGGCTCTTGGTAGTGTAGTCCTTGTCGTAGGTGCGGACCACCTTGACCGGCTGGTCCAAGTCTTCCACCGTCTCCACCTCGGTGTACTCGATGGCGGCCCCGAAGCGGAGCGTCTGCTCCTCCATCATCTGGGCCAACTCCTGGCCCTTGACTCCCGTGGGGAACCCGGGGTAGTTCTCTATTTCGTCAGTAATCAGTAGCTGACCACCCACCCCCAGAGACTCGATAACCAGAGTCTTCATCATCGCCCGGGTGGTGTAGAGTCCGGCGGAGAGGCCGGCAGCCCCCGCGCCAAGGATGATGGCATCATACTCAGCTTCCATGTAAACCCTTGTCCTCCTAACCTGACTTGTTTGACTATACAGTAGTCCTAACGGAACGTTGGAAATACTCTACCGTTTTTTGCAGCCCTTCTTCCAATGCAACCTGGGGGGTCCACCGCAGCCTCCGGTTGGCTTTGCTACAGTCCAGGCTAATCTTTTGCACTTCTCCCGAGCGGGCTGCCCGGCGTTCCGCTTCCCAGCGGTACCCCGTCATGCCCTGGAGCAGCTTGAATATCTGGTTGACGCTGGTCCCAATGCCCGTGCCGATATTGAAGGCCTGACAATCGCCCCGGTCTATGGCGCATATATTGGCTTCCACTACGTCGTCAACGAATACGTAGTCCCGTTCCTGGTCGCCTTCGCCAAAGATGTGAGGCTGGCGGCCCTCCAGCATCATCTGGGCGAAGATTGCGGTGACGCCGGACTCGCCGTGGGGGTCCTGACGCGGGCCGTAGACGTTGCCATACCTCAGGCTAGTATAGTTCAAATTATACAGCCGGTGGTAAAGTTCCACGTACCTTTCCGCCGTGTACTTGGACAGACCGTAGGGGGACAGGGGTGAGATTTCGGTCTCCTCATCGCATGGCGTTACCGCAGGATCGCCGTAGAGAGCACCCCCGGTAGAGGAGAAGATTAGCTTTTCGATACCATGTTGACGGGAAGCCTCCAATATCCGCATGGTCCCCATGATGTTGGTAAGCCCGTCCTTAATGGGGTCCTTGGTGGACTCGTTGACATTCATCTGGGAGGCCAGGTGGAACACCAAGTCCGGCTGCACTCGGAGGAACACATCCTGCATCGAGGGATGGTTGATGTCGATGTGGTGGAATGTCGCGCGCGGGTTCAGATTTTTCAACCTGCCGGCGCTCAGATCATCCACTACGGTGACCTTGTGACCCTCGGACAACAGCCGGTCCACCAGGTGAGAGCCGATAAAACCCGCTCCTCCAGTTACCAGCACGGTTCTTGGCGCGGTCATAACCACCTCAGCAGCGTAATTCACGGGCTATAATACCCCCCAAAGTAGTGAAAAACAACGCAATTCCCCAACTTGCTTGCATTCCATTTCGCCTGACCCACCGGCGGTCTGCCCCAGACCCACCCGATCGGCGGACGGCGTGAAGGGCCCGCACCGCGCCGACGAAGTGAATGTATCCCCGTTCCAGGACCCATGCCAGTTGTATGAAAAGTTATGAAGAGGGAGAAACAACTCCCGGTTTGACCCTGCTAATCCCCCGTGAGGACATCGCGGCGGCGGTCGCTCGATTGGCCCGGGAGCTGGACCGCGCCTACGCGCCGAGGCCGCCGGTGTTGGTGGGAGTCCTCAAGGGATCCTTCATCTTCCTGGCCGATTTGGTGCGGCAGATGAGCATCCCCATTCACCGCTTGGAGTTTATTCCAGCTTCCAGCTACGGCTCCGACCGTACCAGTTCGGGGGAACCGGAAGTTGGGACTGGTCTGACGGAGGAATCGGTAGGCGGTCGGGATGTGTTGGTAGTGGAGGATATAGTTGACACCGGCCTCACTACGGCGGCTGTCCTGGAGCGCCTGCGCGGCCTTCAGCCCGCTTCGGTCAGGGTGTGCGTCCTATTGGATAAACCTTCCCGTCGCCGGCAGGCCGTGCCCATCGACCACGTGGGCTTCACCATTCCAGACCTCTTCGTCGTGGGGTACGGCCTGGACTTCGACCAACGTTACCGGGAGTTGCCGGACCTGCACATCTTGGCTCCGTAGAGAGGGATTGGCTCGGGCAGGGCTATTGCTTTTGGATTGCCCTGTGGCTCGGACCCCTAATCTGGTACGGCAGGGCCCACTGTGGTAAAGTTGCGCTCGTTAATAGGGCGCTAGTTTCAGTCCCAATAAGGAGAAATTAATTATGGCAGAGCAAATCGGCTTTGTTGGCCTGGGAATAATGGGCAAGCCCATGGCCCGCAACCTGATGAAAGCGGGTTACTCCCTAACCGTCTATGACATCGTCGGCGAGCCGGTGGAGGAGTTGGTTACCGAGGGGGCCGCCCGAGGGGCCAACAGCAAGGAAGTCGCCGCCGGTACCGACAAGATTATCACCATGCTGCCCGATTCCGCCGACTCGGAGAGGGTCATCCTGGGTCCCGACGGAGTGTTGGAGGGAGCCCGCCCGGGATCGGTGGTCATCGACATGAGTTCCATCGCTCCCCTGGTGTCCCAGAAAATAGGCGCGGAGTGCGCCGCCAAGGGGGTGGAGTTTCTGGACGCCCCGGTGAGCGGCGGCGAGCCCGGGGCCATCAACGGGACCCTGGCAATCATGGTGGGGGGCAAGCAGGAGGTCTTTGACCAATGTACTGACTTGCTCAACATCATGGGGGCCAACGTGGTGCTCACCGGCGAAGTGGGGGCCGGAAACATCACCAAGCTGGCCAACCAGATTATCGTGGCCGCCAATATCGAGGCCCTCAGCGAGGCCATGGTGTTGGCGCAAAAGGCTGGGGTAGACCCGGAGAAGGTGTTCAACGCCATCCGGGGTGGGCTGGCCGGCAGCGCCGTGATGGAAGCCAAGGGGCCCATGATGCTGGACCGCAACTTCCGGGCCGGCTTCAGGATAAGATTGCACCAGAAGGACTTGCGCAACGTTTTGCAGACCGGACAGGAGTTGAATGTGCCCCTGCCCGTCACGGCCCTGGTGCAGCAGATGTTGGGCGCGCTGGTCAACGATGGTGAGGCGGACGCCGACCATTCGGCAATCCTGCACTTCCTGGAAGACCTGGCCAAGGTGGAAGTTAAGCGGGGCGGCTAACCCCCAGGGCCTTTCAATTCTCCAGGTAGAGACCAGCCCGGCCTAACGGGCAGGCCACCCCCCGCCGTCACACCCATGAAAATGAGGGGTTGGGCGGGTTCGAGGGCGAGCTGGGGGTAGGTGCAAACACGTAGGGGCGCACCACGGTGCGCCCCTACCCCGTCTGGGGGGAATCAAGGCCAGGTGTGCCCCAATCCGTTGTTAGCCTCCGTCTACTTCGATGACGCAGTCCACGATGACCGACGTGTTGTGGGGCAACGCGGCCATGCCCGGGGCGGACCGGCTGTGCCTTCCCCGGTCGCCGAAAAGCTCCACAAATAGGTCCGAGGCCCCATCGACCACTTCAGCCTGTTCGCCAAAGTCCGGGGCGCTGTTCACCATGCCCACCACCTTCAGGATGCGACTAACCCGGTCCAGGTCTCCAAGTTCGGCCTTCATCCGGGCCAGCAGGTTCAGGGCGCACCACCTCGCCGCCTCGTACCCAACTTCTCGGGTGACCTCCGCCCCCAACTTGCCGCTAATTCGGGAACCGTCGGCCCGCCGGGAACCGACCCCAGCCAGCCACATAATGTTGCCGCTGCGGGTTACGGGTAGGTAGTTGCCCACCGGCGGGGGCGGTGGGGGCAGGGTGAGGCCCAGTTGGGCTAGCCGTTCTTCTATAACTGGCATGAATGCCCTAATCCCTCCTGAAGAAATGGTGTCGAGAGGCCGTTGACATAGCTACTTACTGTCATATAAGTTATCTGGAATATGGTCGTTGGAGGGACTTGATGGTCCAGGATGTGCATACCGCCAGTTATGTTCCGCTACCCTCCGTCTGGGACGGGGAAGATGGCGAACTTCTTGAGCGGATGCTCGATTTCTATCCGAATAACCCTCCTAACCTTATTCTGGATGCGACAGTCAACTCAGGGAAATTTTGGAGAGGAAGCAGTCGCCCCATCATTGGCCTGGATGTGAATTCGACTTACCGACCTCACATCGTGGGCGACAGCTCTTTCCTGCCGTTTCGGGATGATGCTTTCGATGTAGTAGTTTACGACCCTCCGCATATTCCAAACCAGGGGCCAGATAAGAAAAAGGACTTTAACGTAAGGTTTGGCCTTATCATCAAGTCCCCTAAGGAGTTGGGCTATAATTTCTCGCACACTTACCCTCCATTCATGCAGGAGGCGTATAGGGTGCTAAAGCCAAAGGGGGTCCTGTTCTGTAAGATAACTGATTATGTGCATAACCACCGCTTCCAATGGGCACACATTTACTTGATACAGGCAGCCGAGGAAGCAGGACTGCTGGCTTGCGACTGCATTATCAAAACTAGAAGAGGACCGATAGTTGACCCTAAGTGGAAAGTAGCTCGCCATGCACGAAAACACCACTGTTATTGGCTGATATTCCGAAAATCCCGCAGATGCGAGTAAGACTAGAGACGTTGTTCCCAGGTACGCAGCACATTGCATCGGCTGACGAGAAGATTCCTCACCTGATATTTGCCGTCAGAACCATCGAAATGAACATGAAATAAGCGTGCTCCGGCCTCTTCAATGTCTGCTCCCAAACTCTTGCGTCCAATGCGTCGCCCAACCGCAACTAACTGTGCACCTCCAATGCGTCGCAACAAGTCAACCGGTATGTCAACCAATTGATAGCGTATAGCAAGTTGGTTAGCAGGCCATACTGACCGGAGCATCAAAATTCGGTCGTACCTGGACAGGTGCTGTACGACATGGTCTTTCAAAGTTTCTGCTTCCCAAGGTTCTCTCTCCGTCGTACACAGCTTGGTAATGTTGATGAAGTTCTCACGTGTTCGCTTTCCCGTCTCACTCTTAATGGATATGCGGTGACTCCCGATTAACAGGTCATACTCAGCAGATGTGGGAGAAGACCTGACTATGACCTCATCAACTTCTCCACATATCTCAAAAGCTCGCTGTACTAATTCTTCGAAGCAGATTCCCTGGGGCGGCACACGGAGATAAATCGTGTGGTGCTGTTTGGTGAGTGTCTCGATCGTTTCAAGAAGTGGTCTGCTGAATGGCTCCATCGTGGTTGCCGCTCCCTAGTTTATCAAGTTAGGCTACAGGTCTTTGAAGCGAGCGTCCCGCCAGTCCAAGGCGGCGCGCAGGCCACTGGCCTGCCGGATGGCGTTGAACTCTTCCTGTTCCGGGCTGGAGGAGGTGTCAAAGTGGGTCATCAACTCCAGGTTGTGTTGGATGGCGTTGAGGAACCCCATCCCTTCCAGCGCCCGGTTCACCGCAATCTTGCTCATCTTGACTCCCACCTGGGAGATGTTGGCAATCTTGCGGGCTACCCGTTCGCACTCGCCCATGAGTTCATCGTGGGGCACCACCCGGCTCACCAGTCCTATCCTGGCGGCCTCGTAGGCGTCCACCGTGTCGCCGGTGAGCAGCAGTTCCTTGGCCGTCGCCAGGTTGACGCTGAAGGGAGTAATCAGCAGGGGAGGCCCCACCCCCGCCCGGATCTCCGGCTCGCCCATAACGGCCCGGTCGGAGGCGATTTTGATGTCGCAGACCTGCACCAGCTCGCAGGCCCCGGCCAGGGCGTAACCGTTGACCGCGGCAATTACCGGCTTGCTCAGGTTCCACACCTTCATAAACGTGTCGATGTGACTCTTCAGGTGCTCCCGCCACTGGTCCGGCTGCATTTCCGGCGGGTCCGGCTGCCCCGGTTCCCGCTGTATATCGAAACCGGCGGAAAAGGCCCGACCAGCGCCGGTAAGGATTACTACCCGGATGTCCGGATCGACCTCAATAGTGTCCAGTGCGTCACGAAACTCCGCCAACAACTCGGCGTTAAGGGCGTTTAACCTGTCGGGCCGGTTGAGGGTCAGGTAACAAATTGGCTCTTTCCGCTCATATTTGAGGTACTGGAACTCCACTGGTCAACTCCTTCCGTGACGCTGCGGGCGGCAAGACATTGCGTCGATAGATTGGCGACCGCACAGACCGCCGCCGCCCCTACGGCCCGACAATATCGATGGCTTCAATTACCACCGGCTGTACCGGGCGGTTTCCCCGTGCGGTGGGCACAAGCGAAATGGCCTCGGCCACGCTCTGCCCGTCCACCACCCTGCCGAAAATTGTATGGTTGCCCTGAAGGTGAGGAGTGGGAGCGACTGTAATGAAAAACTGGCTGCCGTTGGTGCCCGGACCGGCATTGGCCATAGCCAGTATCCCGGGGCCTTCAAATCCCAGGGTGTCCACAATTTCGTCCTCAAACTGGTAGCCTGGCCCGCTGGTGCCGTTGCCCGTGGGGTCTCCACCTTGAATCATGAATCTGGGTATTACCCGGTGGAATATCAACCCGTTGTAAAAGCCCTCCTGGGCCAGGAAGACGAAGCTGTTGACCGTCTTGGGAGCCTCCGACGGGAAAAGCTCGATGGTCATGCTGCCCTGGTTGGTGCGGATGATGGCGGAGTAACTGGCCGTGGAGTCTATGGTCATCAGCGGCGGGCGGGCGTACTGGTTGTAGCTGCCGCCGCCCGGCAGCGAGAGCGCCCGGGGTGTGGGAGTGCTCACCGATGGCTGGGTTGGAGTGTCGGCGATGCGAGGCGTGGGGATTACGTCGGGAATTGGCGTGGCGGTGGGTTCCGGGGTGGGGACGGTGCAGGCCGCGACAAGCAGCGCCGCCATTATAGCTCCCACCAGAATCATTGACTTGATTGCACGTGTCCGCATAAAAGTACCTATTCCAGAATGAAGACTTCTTTACCAGGCCGGCACGGCACGTTCCAGCCCTGGCGAGGGTTTCCTATTTTTCACGGCGGTCGGTAGACAGACCGGCAATCCCAGTGGTGACTGTAGCTACCGCCGTTCCAACTGCGAGGAATTGTCCATACAATTGGTCAGTCTGACCAACCGCCGTGGGCGCGCGTTTACCGGGTCGCTTTGCCGGACCGGGGCACCGCCGCTCCTAGTATGGTCGGGTAATCTTGGCGACTTCCTTGAGCTTGTCCAGGGAGAATTCCGCGGACTGGCACAGGGAGATGGTCTTCTCCTCGTACTCGGCGATGGTCCCCACCATGCTGGGAATCTGGTCGGCGATGTTGAAGGGAATGGAGGTCACGCCATGCTTGTCGCCGTGCAGCAAATCGCCCGTGTTCACAGTCAGACCGCCCACCGTCACCGGGATACCTATCTCCACCAGGTGGGTGTAGGCGTGGGACACCGAAACTATCTTGGCGAAGAAGCCGAAGCCCAGGGCGTGCACCTCGTCCAGGTCGCGCACGGTTCCGTCGGTGGCCACCGCCACCGCTCCCAGCGCCTTGTGAATGTTGGCCTGGACCTCGCCCCAGTAGGCCCCGATGGGGGGATTGTCGATGTCGTGGAGGACAATAAACCTGGGCTCGGGCACGGACGCGATGAGGTCCCACCACTCTTCCCGGGAAACGTTGCGGCCCTCCTGCTGGTTGGCGCTGACCACGCCGGTTACGGCGTACCCCACCGATGGGGCCAGGTCCCGGAACACCGATTGGATTTCCGGCATCATGAACCCCTGGTTCTTGGGCCGGCAGTTAAATCCCTCGATGGCGTTGCAAATGCTGGGGGAGTCAATTTTCTGTAGAGCGGCGAGAGTTTCTTTGCTGATGGTCTGGTACATGAGCCCTTAAGTCCTCCGCGTATTAGTTTGACAGGTCTGGGTAGTAATTCGTACTGGATCGGAGAGAATTCCCGATGGCTAACCCTCTGCTAGAGCCCGGTATACCCTCTCCGAAGTTATGGGCAGACTCTTGACCCGCGCCCCGACGGCGTCGGCCACGGCGTTGGCGATGGCGGGAGCAGCCGGTCCCAGGGGGTTTTCGCCGATTCCCTTGGCCCCGTAGGGACCGGGGCCCTCGCCAGGCTCCAGCAGCGCCGTGCGCAACTCGGGTATGTCCCTGATGGTCGGCATCTTATATTCCCCCAGGTTGGTGCAATTGACCCGGCCCTCTGCCACCTCCAGGGCTTCGGTGAGGGCGTAGCCGATAGATTGTACCACTGCTCCGTCGATTTGGCCCTGATGGTCCAGGGGGTTGAGCACCGCCCCAACATCATGGGCGGTGGTAAAACTGAGGAGCGTCACCTCCCCGGTTTCCGGGTCCACCGAGACCTCGGCGATTTGGGCGGTGAAGGACGTGGTGGCCGCCGGGTTCGGTTCCAACACCGAGGCCCGACCCACTACCGGCCTCCCCCACTGTTGCAGTAATTCAGCCCAACCCCGGCTTTCGCCGGTGTCCTGGCGCACTATCGACGGCCCTTCCAGGGTTAGCCGGTCGGCGGGCCAGTCCAATAGGTCTGCGCCCACGCTGAGGGCCTCCCGGTACGCCATGCCCGCCGCCTGGAGCACCGCAGCGCCCGCCACCCGGGTTACTCGACTGCCACCCACCCCGGTATCGAATTGCACCGCATCGGTGTTCCAAACCTCGACGTCGATGCGGTCCTCGGGCATGTGAAGCTCCTGCGAGACTATTTGCCGCAGCAAAGTATAAGTGCCGGTGCCGGGCTCGAAAATAGAGCTGTTCACCGTGACCGTCCCATCCACGTTCAGGGTCACGGCGGCATGGGACTCGCCCCCGGCGGTGGGCCGCTCGGCGATGGCAACGCCCCGACCCACGTTGGGGGCCTTGGGGCTACGATACCCGGCGGCGTCAACGGCAGCCTCCAGGGTCTCCCTGGCCCGGACCCCCTGGTACCGGCTGCCGATGGGCGTAACATCGCCATCGTCCATCAGGTTCTTGAGGCGCAATTCCAGGGGGTCCATTCCCAGCTCCCGGGCAATACAGTCCATGTGGGACTCGGCGGCAAAAACCGTCTGCGGCTCTCCCGGCGCCCGCATGAATCCACCCGGAACGTTGTTGGTGTAAACGTGGATGGCCTCGATGTCAGTGTGGGGAATCCGATACGGGCCCCCGGCCTTGGAAGCCCCGCCGAGGTTCACCCCCGGGGTGGGCTTGAACCCGCCGTAGGCCCCGCTGTCGAATACTACCCGGGCCTGCTGGGCCACCAGCGTGCCATCGTTCATCACGCCGGTTCTGAGGTGGACGACCGCGGCATGACGGGGGTTGCCCGCCGTGAACTCTTCCAGGTAGTCCATGGCCATCTTGATCGGGCGGCCCGTCCGGACCGCCAGGAAGTAGGCCAGGGGAATGTCCATGGCCGAACCCTTGCCCCCATAGTCCCCGCCGATGGTCACCGGATTCACCCGGATACGCTCCCTGGGAAGGCCCAGGGCGTTGGATAACTGGTCCTTCACCTGGTAGGGGACCTTGTTGGACGCCCAGACCTGGGTACGTCCCTCTTCGTCGATCCAGACCAAGCAGGAGTGGGTCTCCAGGTAACCCTGGTGTTGGCGGGGAACGGTAAAAGTATTCTCGATGATCCGGTCCGCCTGGGCAAAACCCACTTCAACCTCTCCCCTGACCCAGGTGTCCCGTACGAAGACATTGGAGGGGGTTTCCAATAGTTGGGGAAGGCCGAAGTAGCTGTTGACCTCGGGATGAAGCAGCGGCGCGCCCTCTTTCAGGGCTTCCTCCGGGTCAAATAGCGGCGGAAGTTCCTCGTACTCAACATCTATGAGGAGCAACGCCTCCTCGGCAATTTCCCGGTTTTCCGCCGCCACGGCGGCCACCCGCTCCCCCACGAAACGCACGCGGTCTTCCGCCAGCACCGGCACGTCGTACATCCGGCGGCCGTACCTTATGCCGCGCACGTCGTCGCCGGTCAGCACGACGTGTACTCCGGCTACCTGCCGCGCCCGGGATGCGTCGATACGGACGATTCGGGCGTGGGGAAGGGGGCTACGCAGGGCGCGTCCCCATAGGGTGCCTGGCAGGGGCACGTCGGCGGTGTACTGGGTCTCGCCAGTTACCTTCTGCCTTCCGTCCATGCGGGGTACGGATTGACCAATCCTCGTATATGTCGTCATCTCTAATCTCGGAGTTAAAATCCCGTCCTGATGCGCCGCTGCCGCGCCTTGGTTGCCCCGGGTGGGCTGGCCTGGCCGGTCGCGGCTATCACTGGGGCTGTTGGGAATTCGCTACCATTATAACCGACATTCATAATCGCCATTTGGCCGCCGGAAATTGGGTGGCGGAGGTGGCACGGCCCGAGGGAGTCGGTATGGTCTCCGGTCCCTCATCTTGCCGCCCCGGGAGCGCAAACGTACAATAACGGCTAGTCCAGAGAGCCGGAGGTATTGGGTGGGCCATTGTCTCTTGGCCGGCCGAGTCAGCGCCAAAGCAGGTGTTACGCCGGAGGCAAGGCCGTGCGGTTAGAGTTAAAGGTGCATTCGGTGACCGACATCTCTCCGGGCGCAGTGAGTCGCCTGGAAGGGACGCGGCTGCAAGTAGATGTTGAAGCATTGCGAAGTTGCCTGCTGCGGGACGAAAGATTGCAGAGTGTGGACCTGGAAATGGTTTGCCCCGGCGATGGCAGCAGGGTAGGTTACGTGTTCGACATTGTGGAGCCGCGGGCCAAGGAGCTGGGCGGCGGCGTTGACTTTCCCGGCATTCTGGGCCCAGCCTCGCCGTCAGGCCAGGGCGTCACCCACGTCCTGCGTGGCGCGGCGGTCACGGTGGTGGACGGTGGCCAGCCCGGGGGTGAGCGGGGCTACGACTCCCGAAGGGGCGGGGTATCCAAAGTGCTGGAAATGAGCGGCCCGCCCTCCCAAGCCTCGCCCTACGGGGCCCTGCAACACCTGGTGGTTGTGCCCCATCCCTTCCCTGGCGTCCGGCGGCACGCCGTCCTCAACGCCCTGCGGGTTGCTTCGGTGAGGTCGGCGGTTTTTCTGGCACAGTCGGCCCTGGACAACTCGCCAGCGGAGACCGAGCTATTCGACCTGGAGGACACGCCGGACGAGCGTGGCGGCGGGCCCCGGGTGGCCTACATTGGGCAGGTCCACGGCCACCAGCACGGGGCCGAACTCGACGAGCACATACTTTACGGCAGCAATACTCGGGGCATGATGCCGTTGCCCCTGCACCCCAACGAGTGGCTGGACGGCGCTGTGGTTATTTCCTACTCCTGGGGCGCCCGGGGACTGGAGACCTATTTCTACCAGAACCATCCCATCATCCAGGAGCTATACCGCCTGCACCGGTCCGGTGAAATTGACTTCGTGGGCACCATCGCCAGCACCTCCTCAAACCTGGAGGACGAGTTGGACCGAAATTGTATGCTGGTCGCCCACCTCGCCCGGTGGCACCTGCGGGCCGACGGCGTTATAGTCACCAAGTACGCCGGTGGCGCGCCCCACACCGACATGTTCGAGACGGCCCGACGGTGCGAGGAACTCGGTATCAAAACGGTGGTTTTGGCCAGCGATACCGCCCCCGACCAGCGGGCTGAGTCGGCGCTGCTCCTCACCGATTCCCGGGTGGACGCCGTGGTCAACCACTCGGAGGGCCTAGACTTGGGCTGGCCCGTGGGACAGCCGTCACGCATAATCGCGGGCAACTCGGAAGTCGCGGCAGAGCTGGCCGCCCTGACGGAATTGACCGCCGTCAACGTCTGCGGCGTCACCAACGGCCAGGGGGCTTCCCGGCTGCGTTCCATGCTGTATTAGCGCCAGCGCCAGGCAAGTGCCCCGATGAGCCTTTTAGGGGGAACGCCATATGCGAATAGTGCATTACATCAACCAATTCTTCGGCGGCGTCGGCGGCGAAGAGAAGGCGGACATGCCGCCGGAAGCGCGCTCCGGGCCGGTGGGCCCGGGCCGGCTCTTGGAGCAACTGCTGGGAGACGGTTCCCAGGTGGTGACTACTGTGGTGGCCGGGGACAACTATGCGGCGGAACACCTGCAGGAGGTCTCCGACCTGGTTGTCCGGCAGGTCCGGGACTCCCGAGCCGACCTGCTGCTGGCGGGACCCTGCTTTCAGGCCGGGCGATACGCCGCCGCCGCCGGGGCCGTCTGCGACGCTGTCCATTCGCAACTGGGAGTTGCCGCTGTTGCCGGGATGTCTCCGGACAATCCGGGGGTGGACCTGTACCACGAGGACCTGTACATCGTGGACTCGGGCTCCAGTCCGGCCCAAATGCGGGCAACGATGGAAAGGATGGCCCAACTGGGCGGCAAGCTGGCCGGTGGGGAGCCGGTGGGGAGTCCCTCCCAGGAGGGGTACATACCCCGGGGGTTGCTGCGGTCGGAGTTCGTTGACGAGACCGCCGCCCAGCGGTTGGGGAATATGCTTCTGAACAAGTTGAAGGGCCAACCCTTCCAGTCGGAGGTACCCGTCGTTCCGCCCGCCGGGCCTCCGCCCGCGACTCCGGTGTCGGACCTCTCTCGGGCGACGGTGGCGTTGGTGACCGACGGGGGCTTGGTGCCCCGGGGTAACCCCGACCAATTCCCCCGGGCCTTTTCCCAGGTATGGGGCGCCTACAGCATCCACGGGATGGAGCAGTTGGACGGCGGCGACTTCGAGGTGGCCCACGGCGGCTACGACAACCAGTACGTGCAGCAGGACCCAAACCGGCTGGTGCCCTTGGACGTGGTGCGGGAGTTGGAACGGGAAGGGCACATCGGCAGGTTGCACCCGGAGTTCCTCTCCACCACGGGAAACACCAATCCCCTGGACAACAGCCGGCGCATGGGCAGAGAAATGGCCCAAAGGCTGAAGCAATCGGCGGTGGACTCGGTAATCCTGACATCCACTTGAGGGACCAGCACTCGCAGCGGCGCTGCGATTACTGCCGAGTTGGAGCGGGCTGGTATTCCGGTGGCCCAGATTACCCCGATGACGCCGGTGGCTCGGGCCGTGGGCTCCCACCGGATTATCCGGGGGCGTGGCATAGTCTCTCCGGTGGGGGACGCGGAACTAACGCCGGAAGAGGAGAAACAACTGCGTCGTGGACTGGTGTGGCGGGCCCTAGAGGCGTTGACCACCGCGCCGGAAGATCCCCGCTGAATGGGGGCCGGCGCCTGGAGGAGGCGCCGGCCCCAGCCTTAACATATAGGGGGGAGATGTTCGGTTGCTCCCCCCTGGGCACGGGCCGATAGGCTGGCGCCGGCGTGGGGGCTTACTTCTCTTGGTTGACGCCTTCCCTGGCGGCCCAGCGGTCAATTCGCTTTTGCAGCGCCTCCCGGTACTCGAAGGTGTAACACTTCACTCCCGGGGAGGGGACCCAGTAAAACATGGGTGCAGCGTCAGGATGCTCGGGACTGGCGTCCAGTTCAACCTCTTTGACCACTACTGGTGATTGCAGGCGTACCATGATTCACCTCCAGGTTTCCTTAGGAGTCCCTCCGGTGGGTGGGGTTCCACCGGCTACAGGCCGGCAATAATCAACTGGCCACTGGCTCCCCCGGCTTGACCACCCGTATCTCCGTTGGTGTTTTCTGATTGACTTTTTCGGCAATGCTCCCCCGAATCAGTTTCGCCAAGCCCTTGCGGTCGTTGGTGTACATGGCTATCAGGTCCACCTTTTCCCGGATGGCAAAGTCCGTAATGCCCTGGGCTACCGATTCGGCAACGACTACCGCGCAACGCCACCGGCCCGGCGCCTCGGCTCGGTGGTCAACCACGCCCCGGAGATACCCCATGGCGCGGCCCCGCTCCGCGTCAATCTGCTTGTCCAACAGGTCGGCGTCTCCTGACCCGCGCTTGGACTTGCCCGAGGCGATGACTTTTAGGAGGGTTCCCTGGCTCCCCGGGGTGAGGAGTTCCTGCACCGTTTCCAGGACCTTCTCCGACTTCTCCGAGCCGTCCAGTGGCACCAGTATCTTGCGGCTGGGAGGATGCCGCCAGGGGGGTTGTTCTCGGTGCAGCGCCACTTCGTAGGTTAACGGTATCAGGATATTTCGGTTCATGCTTCCTCTTCACCCATCAAATGGATACCGCCAGACCACCGTTTACGCGACCTTCAGTATCCTCTTAAATAATATAAAGTATATGTCTGAATAATGTCAATACATTTCGTTATTGTGAAAAGATTATCGAATGATGAATCGTGATTGAAAGAGGACTTAGGATTATAATAGTAGTTTATACTCCTATTCGTGACGAAAATCACAAGAATTACCAATCGGTGAGCCCACGGTCCCCCAAGGTCAAGGGAGTTTTCCTGCCCGCTCCGATTGCTAGGCCCCAACGGTACGCCGGCAGGGTGGGCGCGCTGCCATTGGAGACCGGCGGTTCCTTCTCTTTAACAGTGGCTAGGCCCATATTGTGTTATCCTGTACCAGAGCTAGCCCCCACTATCAATGTACGTGTTTGGAGGGAATTACTATGAACTTCGGACTGTTTATGATGCCCTTGCATCCGCCCCGCAGGTCTTTTGCCGACTCCTATGACCGGGATATAGAACTGCTGGTGCAGGCGGATAAGCTGGGCTACCACGAGGCCTGGGTCGGGGAGCACATTACGGAAACCTGGGAAAACGCGCCGGTGCCCGAACTGCTCATCGCCCAGGCCCTGGCCCTCACCGAGCGCATCATTTTCGCCACCGGCGTTACCATGCTGCCCCTGCACCACCCGGTGGATACGGCCCACCGCATCGCCATGCTGGACCACATGGCCCGGGGGCGTTTCTACTGGGGCATTGGCGTCCGCTCCCTGCCCACCGACCTGCACCTCTACGGTATCGAGTACAACTCGATGGACGAGGTGCGGGAACAGGGCAAGGAAGCCCTGGATGTAATCCTGGGGCTGTGGCAGGCGGAGGATGGCCACTTCGGTTATGAGGGCAAGTACTACCAGGTACACGCGCCGGAAACCGACCCGGAGTTGGGCCGCCAACTCTACTACAAGCCCTATCAGCAACCCTACCCGCCCATTGGTGTGGCCGCTTCCACGCCCGGAGGGGATACCATTCGCATGGCCGGCGAGCAGGGCTGGATTCCCATGACTAACCTGATGTCCCACCATGTGAAGGAACTCTGGAGCAATTTGGAGGACGCCGCCGCCGGCGCGGGCCGGACCCCTGACCGCAGTGAGCTTCGCCTGGGCCGCGAGGTGTACGTGGGCGAGACCCCGGAATCGGCCCGGGAAGAGGCCCGCATCGTCCTGGGCCAGCCTTTCGACGACCACCAGTGGAAGAACCGCAAGGCCGGCGGCAACCTGAACTACGTTAAGGTGGACCCCAACATGGCCGACGAAGACGTGGACGTGGACTACATGATGGAGAATGTCTGGATCGTCGGCGACCCCCAGGAGTGCGCCGACAAGATTAGAGCGCTCTACGAGGACATCGGCGGATTCGGGCACCTGCTGGCCATCACCCACGACCCGGATGACCATTCACTGATGCAACGCTCCCTGCGGCTGCTGATGGAAGAGGTGGGCCCCAGGGTCGAGGACCTGGTATAAACGCCGCCTTGGGGTCGGCGGCTGTTCTCAGACCCCGGGGAACCAGGCGCTGAACTGGGCGGCCCGTTCCGGGTCGCCCTCAATATTCATTCGACCCTGACCGGCGGCGCTCCGCAGGTCCAGGCGACCGTATACCAGCAGGATGTAGCTGCCGGTGTCGCTCCTGAGAGTTACATCGGCAGGTTCGGGGCTGTGGCCCTCTAAGCTGAAGCTGCCCGAGTTGACCAACACGTCCTGTTGCACCGGGACCGGGCTGGACACGTCGATACGGTATCGAGTTGGTGAGGGCAGTTCCGTGTTGGCGACGTAACAGTTGGTCAGCCAACGTTGCACCCGCCCCACCAGCACCGGCAGGGGCTCCTGGAAGATGGACGCCGACTGGTCCAACCCCGAGCGAATGTCCCAACTGTGGACGGCCAACTCCTGGAGACGCAGCGCCACGTAGTCGCTCAAAATCATGACGCCACGGCGGTGAAAGCAGGGCTTGTCCCAGTCGGCTGGGGTGAGGGTCTCCAACACCTGCCCCAACCTGGCGTAGCCCTCCTGGAAGGACTGCAACAGTCCAGCCGGCCCCTGGTCCTGGCGGAAGGCGATGGCCCGCTGGGCCGTCTCGCCGGAACCCCGCTCGCCGGGGCGTAGGGCCTGCTGCCCGGCGGGTGGCCCCGAATCACCGGCGACCGCCCGGGTAATGGAATCGGCCCAGGTGAATCCCCCCTGGGCCAGGTGCGCCACCACGTCGCCGCCGGTCCAACCCTCGCAGGCGCTGGGCGCGGACCATGCTCCCTGGTCCAGTCCCGCCAGGAATTCTCCCAGACGGGCCGCCTCGGAGTTGACCAGCTCGATTACCTGGGACATCGTTTCCGTTTGCATCAATCCTCCTCGGAAATTGCTACTCGTACTGGGCCACGGGCAACTTGGCTCCCTGGAAGGGGCCTTCGGTAGCCTCAAACGACTTGGAGAAGGCCAGAATCTCCTCGTTGGACTGGTTTTCCAGGTCTATGGGGCGGCTGAAGCCCTGCTTTACCTGGTAACCTGTCTTGTAGTACAACTCTACCCGGTTGTCCTCTGGGTCGAAGAAGTAGACGCTGCAGGAGATGCCGTGGGTAACGCACTGGTCGATGCGTACTTCTTCTTTCAGCAGCCGCTGGTACAGCTCTTTCAGGGAGTCCATGCTGTTCACGATGAAGGAGACCTGCCCGACGCCCACGGTCTTGGGCCGTGACTCGTTGGCCTGGCCCAGGGCCAGCTCGTGGTGTTCGTTGTCCGGGTCGGCGCTGAGGAAACAGCTTCCCCGCTCCGGGGCCTCGTCGGTAACGGTCAGCCCGATGACCCGGGTGTAGAAGTCGCGCATCTTCAAAAAGTCGTCGCAGATGATGCCCACGTGTCCCAAATTGGTAACCATGACGTTCCTCCTCGTTTGTTGGGTTGAATGGGATATTGCTGCCGTTTCGACCTGCCCTAACGTCCCTTGAACTCCGGGGCCCGCTTTTCCAGGAAGGCCCGCCGTGCCTCCTGGGCGTCTTCGGAGCCGTTGAGGATGCCTCCGGCGTTGGAAGTCATTATCATGGTGGTCTCCAGAGAGCTGTCCAGGGCGGCCCGCATTATCCGTTTGCTAATCCACTGCACCATCGGCGGCGTGCGCAGGATGCGGTCGCACAGCTCCCGGGTAGTCTCCTCCAGGGTTTCCGCCGTCACCAGGTAGTTCAGCAGGCCCCATTCGTAGGCTTTCTGCGCGTTCAGGTGTCCGGTATAGGCGAATTCCAGGGCCCGGCCCAGGCCCACCATCTTTGGCAGGTAGTAGGAACCGCCGTTCTCGATAATCTGTCCCAACTGCTGGTAGCCGATGAACCGGGTGTTCTCGCAGCCCAGGCGAATGTCGCAGTGCAGCGCCATGTCCATGCCCGACCCCACGGCGGGGCCGTTAATCATGGCGATGGTGGGCTTGCGAATTAACGAGATGTCCCGGTGCAGCTTGGTGAACCCGTGAATGAAGTGCTCCCGGGTGGCGTCGGGGCCTTCCGTGGTCCCCCGGTCGCCGGAGAACCTCTCCCCCTTCAGGGAGTCGGGGGTGTCGCCCCGCATATCCGCCCCGGAGCAGAACCCCCGGCCCACTCCCGTCAGGACGATGACCCGGACGTCCGGGTCATCGTCCCCAGCCCGCATGTACTCTCCCACCTTGGCCACGGTGCTGTTCTCCTCGGCAGAGCCGATGAGCGAGTTCATGCGTTCCGGTCGGTTGAACTTTATCCACAGAATGCCGTTGTCTTCCGGCTCATACAGTAGATAGTCCACTAGTTTTGGTCCCATTCTTCCTCCAATTTGCCCACTGTGTTCCTGGACCTGCTGGCGTGCTTCTCCCCGGCGTAATGGGGAATATTTCATTGGCGCTGCCGCTAGGCCCCAACCGGGCGGGCGCCGATTATTCCCTGGGTTTCCAGGTCCTCCAACTCACCCTCCGGCAGGCCCAGAAGCTCGGACAACACGTATCCGTTATGCTCCCCCAGCCCGGGAGCGGGAACTGCCGTCTGCCGTTGGTCCCGGGACAGCTTCCAGGGTGTGGTCACCTGGATATACTGGCCCGCCTCCGGGTGCTCCACCGTGTCCCAGAAGCCCCGGGCCTGAAGGTGGGGCTCGTGAATCACGTCGATACCCTTGAGCACCGCTCCCGCGGCCACCCCGTGGGCTTGAAGCAGGTGCATCGCCTGGTTGTGGTCCCGCTCTTGCGTCCACCGACTCAGGAGCAAGTCCAATTCCTCGCGGTTTGCCCTACGTGCTTCCAGGGTGGCAAACCTGGGGTCGTCACCCAGCGAGGGCTGCCCGATGGCCCGGCACAGGCCCCGCCACTGGGCGTCGGAGCCAACCGAAATCGCCACCCACTTGTCCTGGCCCTGGCAAGGGTAGACCCTGTGGGGAGACATCATAGGATGGGTGTTCCCGACGGGGCCGGACACTCTCCCGTTGTAGGAATAGTCCAGGACGGTCTCGCCCAGGATGCTGATGGTAGCTTCCCGCTGCGCCAGGTCGACCAAGCTGCCCCTTCCCGTTTTGCGCCGCTGGCGCAGCGCCGCCATCAAGGCTCCCACGGCCAGCATTCCCACCAAAGGGTCCGGGTAAGTCTCGTTGGTGCCCAGGGGAATACCGTCTTCGTAGCCGGTGATGGAAGCCAGCCCGGTGGTCTGTTCCAGGGTGGAACCCAGGGAGCCGTAGTCCTTCTCCGGGCCGCTGGCCCCCTGGCTGCTAATCTTCAGGTACACCAGTTGGGGGTTTACCCGAGAAACTAAGTCATACCCCAGGCCCAGCCGGTCCATAACCGACGCCCGGTAGTTTTCCGTCAAAACGTCGCACAACTTCGCCAACTCCAGGAACAACTCCCGGCCCCGGGGAGTTGCCAGGTCGAGGGTCAGGCCCAGCTTGTTGGCGTTCCGGTTGACGTGGTGGGCTGCCCGGTTCCAGGGGCGCTCGCCGGGAACACCACCCGGATGCTGGGCGTTGCTGCCCGGCACTGGCCGCGCCGGGCCTCGGGCAATGTCCATTCGGGAGCAGGACTCCACCTTGATGACCTGCGCTCCCATGAAACCCAAAAGCATGGTGGCGTAGGGGCCGACGGCCACCTGGGTAAGGTCAAGAATGCGTAGTCCCTGTAATATCGGCGCTGCCATATTTTATCGGTTGTTCCCGTTTACTCTGACCCAGACCCCGCCACCGGCAGGGACGCTAAATTACTCCCTGGCGGCGCAGCCCTTCCAAATCTTCTTCCCGGTAGCCCAACTGCCCGCAGAGGACTTCGGCGGTGTGCTGGCCCAAATAGGGGGCTGCCGCCTGGCGCCACGGAACGTCTCCGATGCTAAAGGGAGCGCCCGGGTAGAGGGTCTCCCCCGCCCGTGGGTCGTCCACCGGCTGGAAGAACTGGCGGGACTGAAGTTGGGCCGAGGCGAACAGGTCCTCGGCGGTGGCGACGTAGCCGGCAATGGTGCGCATTCCCTGTAGGGTATGGTAAATCTCTTCCTTGGGCTGGGATGCGGCCCACCGCCCCACTATTTCCAGCACCTCCCGCTGGTGCTCTCTTCGGGCTTCCCGGGTGTTGAAATTGGGGTCCTGGGCCAGTTCGGGGACGCCCATAAGTTGGCATACCTGGCCCCAAATATCCTCCCGCACCCCGGTTTCCAGCCCTGGGCTAACCCAGCCGTCTTTGGCCGGGACCAGGGCGCTGGGCCGTCGCTGGTAAGCGCCGCCAAACTGCTGGTGAATCGAGGCCCGGATTTGGGCCACCGTCATCGTCTCCATAACCGAAACGTCGACGTGCTGGCCGTAGCCGTTAATGTCCCGGGAGTAGAGGGCCAGCATGGTTGCGGAAAAGGCGCTGACCCCGGTGGTGTAGAGGGCGGCGTTCCCTGGGACCTTTAGCGGTTCCCTATCCGGGAGTCCCACGGTGTCCATCAGGCCGCTGAGGGCCTGGGCTACCAGGTCCGACCCCTGGTAGTCCCGGTAGGGGCCGCTCTGGCCGAAAGGGGTGATGGAGGTGTAAATCAACCCTGGATGCAGAACTTCCAAGGAGGAATAGTCCAGCGCCCACTCCCTCATCAGCCCCGGCGGGAAGCTCTCCACCAGAATGTCGTATTCTTGCGAGAGTCGCTTCAAGATTTCGGCGCCAGCTTCCGATTGCAGGTTCAGGGTTACGCTTTTCTTGCCGGTGTTTAGGTACAGGAAAGAGAGACTCTTTTCCCGGTCCGGCTCGTCGCCGATAAAGGGAGGAGCCCCCCGCGAGATGTCCCCGGAAGGGGGCCGCTCCACCTTCACCACCTCGGCCCCCAGACCGGCCAGCAGCTTGCAGCAGAAGGGGCCGGCAATGCCTTCGCTCAGGTCCAAGACCCGCACGTCGGATAGGGCGGGAGTGTCGTCGGGCATAAAACCTCGTTGGTCCAGGCGACGTTATCGGATAAGGGGGCTTCGTTGGGGTTATTTTAGCCGAATCTGACCGTCTGTAAAGCAGCAGGCAGGAGGGGCGCGGCCCGTCCACGGCAGGGTTGCAAGTTACCGGGCCATCGCCCAAAATGAGGCATCTCGCCCCAATACGGAGGTCTCACCGATGCCGGAGCTAACTCTAAACGTCGCCATTGCCAATTATGGACACACCAAGGCCCTCCAGGACGGCTCAATTAAGTCGGACAAAGTGGCCCTGGAACACCTTGAAGTCTCTCCCATAACCACTGCCTTCCGCCGGATGGTGCGGGGCCTGGAGTACGATGTCGCTGAGATGGCCCTGTCAACCTACCTGTGCGCCCTGACCTACCAGAAGCCCATGACGGCCCTGCCGGTGTTCGTGCTGCGCCGGTTCGAGCACGGGGGCATCGTTTACAACACCAAGTCGGGCATAAAGACGCCCGCCGACCTGGCCGGTCGTAGGGTCGGCGTCCGCAGCTACACTTTGACCCCTGGAGTTTGGGTGCGGGGCATTTTGCAGAACGCCTATGGTGTGGACCTGGACCAGGTGACCTGGGTGTTGGTGGGAGATGAACACGTCGCGGAGTACGTCGCACCTCCAAACGTGGTGTCGGCGCCCCCGGGCAGCGACCTGGCCGCTATGCTACTGTCCGGGGAAGTTGACGCCGCCATCGGCGCGGGCAACGTGGACTCGCCCGACGTGCAGCCCCTGATCCCCGACGCCCGCAATGCGGCCATAGACTACTTCAACAGCACCGGCGTTTACCCCATCAGCCACACCGTGGTAATTAAGGACCAATTGCTTCAGGATAACCCTTGGTTGGCGGAGGAGCTATTTTCCCTCTTCCAGGGAGCCAAGGAGCAGTACCTGGGCGGACTGTCCGGCAGTGGGGACGACGCGATGCGCCAGATGCAGCAGGTTATCGGCCAGGACCCCCTTCCCTACGGCGTCGCGGCCAACCGCCAGACCCTGGAGCGGTTTATCCAGTTCAACGTGGAACAGAAAATCATCCCCCAGTCGGTGGCGGTGGAGGACATCTTCCCTCGCAGTCTGGTGGACCTGGCCCGGTAGCAACCCAAAGGACTTAAAGCCGTTTCGTTGCCACGAGGGTGGTTCTCCCGCCGCCCTCGTGCCTACTCCATCCTCACCAGGTCACCAATAGTCCTCCTCTTCTTCCTCCTCGCGGGGAAACAGCTTGCCCCAAAGGAATTTTAGGAACACCGCCAGCATCACCACCAAGATGAGGCCCCCCAACAGCCATACATCGAGGAATAGCAAGGGCGAAGGTGGGCCAGCTTGCGGTCTGCCGGAGGACGGTAGGGCCAGCCCCTGGGAACTGGCCGCCCAGCGGGTGTCCAGGCCATCGGTGTCGAAGCCGTAGACCCTCACCAGGGCTTCGTCGCTGGTCCGGCCCTGTCCCAACTGCTGGATGAACCGCTGAAAGGCCGCCGACCCGTGGCCCTCCACCAAGTAGGCGACGACGCTCTCGGCTTTTGCGTAGAAGATGTCAATCTCTTGGGGAGTCCCGGACAGGCCCGACATCCGTCGTAGCGGAACGCTGTGCGGGCTGAGGGTGGTCCCGCTGTAGGGTTGGGAGCCTGGCTCGATGTAGCTGGCGAACCCCTCATCCAACCATCGGGGCACCGCTCCATTGGGGCCCACGGCTTGGCCCAGCAAAAGGTGGGCGGCCTCGTGGGTCAGCAATTGGGGTTGTAGCCCGATGCCAAGAAAGGAGCCGGTGGCGGGGAAGGCGAAGCCATGAAACACCTGCTCCCGGGTCAGGGTTTCGCTCTGGTAGGGGAAAGCCGCCGCCGCCTCGTCGAAGTCGTTGTAGATGAACCCCCTTATTGGGGGCGGGTCCGACCTCAGTCCGAGCAGGCCCATTATTCGTTCCAGATCAGCTTCCAGGGAGCGGGCCGCCGCATCGACCTGGTGTTGGGCCATGTCGTGGTGCAGCAACGTCAGCGGCCCGGCCTGGGTCTGTTGCCACTGGAAACGGTTGTCGGTGTATTCCAGGATGCGGGGCTCGGTCTGGCGTTGGCGGCCACTGGCGTCTTTGATGGAGTAGTAGTACTCAACCTTGGTGCCCGGGGGCTGGTAGTTGCCGCCGCCGGTTGGCACCTCAACGGTGGCCTTGACCCGGGGACCAGGTGTGAAGGTCGCGTAGGTGTAGGCTGGAAGCCCCCCCAGGGTATTGCGGTAGTCCAACCTCACTTCAACGATGTCGGCGGAGCTTTCCGCGACGAGACTAAAGGCAATCTCTTCGGGAAAGTGGATTTCCGCTTCATTCCCGGTGACCTGAATGGCCCAGTGGCCGCTTCCCAGGGTTGACTCTGGCGCGGTGAGGGTCAGCGCCGCCAGGAGCATGGCGGCCAGGGCCCAGCCCAAGGCTGAGGGCCGGTTTTTGCGGCAGGCACGGGGGCGTCGTTTCAAATTAGGCGGGACTCCTACAGGTGATTGGGACTGCTGACAGCGGGCAAGTCGCGGAACTATCGCAGCCCGAAAATACGAAGCGCCGGTCTCCTAGTTGGAGTATCGCTATCCGACCCCCGTGACCTCCTGGGCGGTTGAAGTTGCCCGTGGGTCGAGGGCTGCTGCCTCCAATTATAGTGCATCGGCTCCCCCTGACCGGTGGGCGACAATACCAAAGGATGGTCGTCTACCTCCGTTTCTAGCCCGTTTCTTGGCTGGCCCAAGAGGGGGTCAAGTTTCCCACTCCAGGGCGCGGATAATCGTTGATATTGGTTCAAAGTTTGTAAGAAGGGCCCCGGTACCACTGTGTTAGAATCCGCCAGTCTCAGGGAATGAAGGGTAGTCGGGCGGTGGTGAGTCTATTCATCAGTGAAAGGTGCCATTCATGGAAGAGTCTATCAAATCGTTCCTGGAGCATTTGGTGGTGGAAAAGGGTTTCTCCCAAAACACCCTGGAAGCCTACCGCAACGACCTGGGTCAGTTCAAAGAGTTTGTCCGGGAAAGGCTGAACGGAAAGTCCCACAGCGCCGACGCCTGGACGTTGGTGGACCTGCCCATGCTCAACCAGTACATCGCCGACCTGCGAGGCCGCAAGGGCTATCGGGACAGCACCACCGCGCGCAAGGTTGCGGCGGTCAAGTCCTTCTTTGGCTTTTTGGCGGGAAACGGGGCCATCTCCGAAGACCCCACCGAGGCGCTGGGATCGCCCCGGGTGGGCCGCTCGCTGCCCAAGTACCTGAGCGAGGATGAGGTCGCCCGGCTGCTGCGGGAGGCGGGAAAACCGGGTACCTCGGAAAGCCACCGCGACGCCACCATCCTGGAACTCCTGTACGCCACCGGCCTGCGGGTGAGCGAGTTGGTGGGGTTGAACGTCTCCGACATCGACTTGGAAGAGTCCTACATCCGCTGCTGGGGCAAAGGCTCCAAGGAGCGGATTGTATACCTCTACCCCAAGGCGCTGGAGGAGGTGAAGGGCTACCTGGCCGGCACCCGAAAGACCCTGCTGGGATCACGCAAGGCGGAAACGGCGCTTTTTGTGAACCACCGGGGTGAGAGATTGACCCGCCAGTGGGTCTGGAACATCCTGAAGACCTACAGCAAGAAGGCCGGCATCGACACGCGAATTACCCCCCATACCCTGCGGCACAGCTTTGCCACCCATCTGCTGCAGAACGGGGCTTCCCTGCGCCACGTGCAGGAGCTTCTGGGGCATTCCAGCATATCCACAACCCAGGTCTATACCCACATAACCAGCGAACACATGCGCAAGGAATACGAAAAGAGTCATCCCTTGGCCTAGAGCCTCCCCATATGCGGTCTCGCCTCCACCCCGAAATAGGAGCCAATCGTCTCGTTTTTGGCTCGCCTTTTGGGGTGGACTGCTGGTATAGTAAACATAATGGGGATTTAGCCAAGCTACCTTGGGTACAAATTTGCGGGTACAAATTGGCAGCCCACGAGTTAACCTGACCAGGAGGTGCATCCCCAATGCCGGGTAAAGGTCGCCGGGTGGCGTCGCGTCAGGCGCAGCTTGGCCGAAGAAGAAGGAGACAGGCAAGGGGCCCCGTGGAGGCCAGCGCCGCGGCCCCGGCTGCGGCAGTTGCCGACGCGGAGCCGACCAATGGGGTGGCTGCCCGTACCGAGGTAGCGGTCCAACCGGAACCGGCGGTCAGCAGGGAAACCCAGGTCCGCGCAACCCCGTCGCCAAGAACGCCGCGCGCCTCGGTGACCGGCAGGTCGGAGCGTCCGGCGGCGCACAACTACGTCGGCAGCGAGATACGACGCATCCTCATAGTATCGGGAGTTCTGTTCGCCGGTCTCGTCGGCGTCTCTTTCCTTTTCTGAGGGAAGCATGTCCAAGCCCCTCTTGGAACACCGATTGCGGGTTACTCCGGAGAAGCCGGGCGTCTACCTGATGAAGGACGTCAAGGGCGAGATACTGTACGTCGGCAAGGCCAGCGTACTCCGAAACCGGCTGCGCTCCTACTTCGGCTCTTCCTCCACCATGCCGCCTAAGATTCGGCGCATGGTTTCCCAACTGGATGATTTCGAGTACATCGTCACCGATACCGAAGCCGAAGCCCTGATCCTGGAAAACACCCTCATCAAGCGTTACCGGCCCCACTTCAACGCCCGCCTCAAGGACGATAAGACCTATCCGTACCTGAAGGTAGACCTCACCGAGGACTTTCCCAAGGTGTACATCACCCGCCAGGTCTCCCAGGACGGCGCCCGTTACTTCGGCCCCTTTGCCACCGCCAGCAGCGTGCGCCACACCATGGACCTGCTGAAGAAGCTGTTCCCCTACCGCTCCTGCACCAAGACCATCACCGGTAAAGACCCCCGTCCTTGCCTGGAGTATTTCATCCACCGTTGCGTGGCCCCCTGCTCCGGCTACGCCACCCGCGAGGAGTACGACGAGGTTGTCCAGCAGGTTATCCAGTTCATGGAGGGGGATACCGAGGGGGTAACCCGGGACCTGCGCCGGAAGATGGAGACCGCCTCCGACCATCTGGAATTCGAGCGAGCAGCAGCCCTCCGGGACCAGATTGGCAGCATTGATAAGGTCGTGGAAGAACAGCAGGTCAAGGTGGAAGCCGATCCCGGCACCGGCGTGGAGATGGATGTCATCGCCGTGGCCCAGGGCGCAAACGAGACCTGGGTGGAGGTGTTCTTCATCCGTTTCGGCAAACTGATTGGCCGCGACCATTTTTTCATGGAAGGCACCCAGGACGACTCGCCTGGCCTGGTCCTGGGGCAGTTCATCAAACAGTTCTACCAGTCCGCGTTGGTGATTCCCCCGGCCATAATGGTGCAGCACCCCCTGGAAGAGCAGCAGTTGATTCGCGGCTGGCTGCGGGAACGCCGAAGCGGCGCGGTGACCCTGGTCTGCCCTCAGCGCGGCTACAAAAAGAAGCTGATGGACGTGGTGGCGGAGAATGCCGCCCAGGGTTTGGCCCAGCAGCGGGTCAAATGGCTGCACAATCCCGACGTTATTCAGCAGGCGATGGACGAGCTTCAAGAGGAGTTGAGCCTGCCCACCCTCCCCCACAGGATGGAGTGTTACGACATCTCCCATATCCAGGGGACCAACGTGGTGGGCAGCATGGTGGTCTTCCAGGACGGTAAGCCCAGGCCGTCCCACTACCGCCGTTTCAAGATTAAGACGGTGGAGGGGGTGGACGACTACGCCAGTATGCAGGAAATGCTGCGCCGCCGGTTCCGCCGTCTGGGACAAGCCCGCGCCCAGAGTCTGGAGGGTGGCGGAGAGGCTGCGGGCGCCTCCACCGACGCCTGGGGAATAGTGCCCGACCTGGTGCTGATTGACGGCGGCAAGGGCCACCTGTCGGCGGCCCTGGAAGTGTTCCTGGAATTGGGCCTGGACGACGTTCCCCTGGCTTCTCTGGCCAAGGAAAACGAATGGCTGTTTGTTCCTCATACTCCCGAGCCCATCGAGTTGCCCCGCAGTTCCCAGGCCCTATACCTGGTGCAGCGCATCCGAGACGAGGCCCACCGCTTCGCCATAACCTACCACCGCAACCTGCGCAGCAAGGGCAGCCTGCGCTCGTCCATCGACATGGTCACCGGCATCGGCCCGAAACGGAAGCGTATGTTGCTCCGAAAGTTTGGCTCCATCCAGGGTATCAAAGACGCCCCGGTAGATGAAATCGCCGCTGTCCCCGGCCTCACCCGCTCCTTGGCCCTCCGGCTAAAGCAGACCCTATAAAGCCCATCGGGCCTCACCCGATCCTGCTGGGCCCGGGCAGTCTCCCGGCTGCGGCACTACACTTATACCTTGATAACGGTATGAGGCCGGGGTACTATAGTGCCACTGGACCACCCCGGAGAGCTAACCCGGCTTATGATAAAGGTCAGCATCACCTTGCCGAACAACGCCCAGATAACCTTTGAATCGGAAGAGGCGAAGGTTATCGGAGAAGTGGTGGGCTTGGTGTTGCGCGACCTTCCCCGGGACTTGGTGAACGGCGCGTACACCGGGAATGGGGCGGCGACGGCCTCCGGCGCCACGGAAAAAGGTAATGATGTACCGATGGAGACTACTCCGGAGGCCACGAACCCAACCCCGGTACACGCTCCCGGTCCCGAAGGCGCGGGGCAACCCCCGGTAGACCGGCAAGTTCCTCCACCTGACGCCGAGGCGCTCCTTTCCAACGGTGATGTTGCCGCAACAGAGGCGCTGCCCGTCGCAGCGGAAACGCCGCCCGTCGCAGCGGAAACGCCGCCCGTCGCAGCGGAAACGCCGCCCGTCGCAGCGGAAACGCCGCCCGTCGCAGCGGAAACGCCGCCCGTCGCAGCGGAAACGCCGCCCGTCGCAGCGGAAACGCCGCCCGTCGCAGCGGAAACGCCGCCCGTCGCAGCGGAAGCGCCGCCCAATGAAGCGGAGCGCCGATTTATTGAGTATTGCCTCGCGGCCAACCCCACTGGAGACATGCGCCGGGTCGTAGTTGCCGCCGAGGGCGCCAGCCGACATCTGCAACAGTTCAGCGTGGACACCGAAAGGCTGGAACGCCTGTTTCGCCTGGCCGGTTGGCCTTTGGCCCACAGTTTTATTCAGACGTTGCGCAACGCCGCCCGTACCAAGTTCCGTTGGATGGAGCGGGTGCCGGGACGGTCGGGACACTACACCGTCACCGACGTTGGCCGCGCGGCAATCGGCCTGGATGATTAGCTATCCCCGGTGGCCCCCGCCGGCGGCTGGACAGTTGCGCCCCACCGGGTGAGCCACTATGCTATGCAGGTGTATCCTCGGGTATTAGTTTGCCAGCATCAACGTTAAAAAGGGTAATCCTCGGTCTCTGGAACTGAGGTTGATGGGCTCTATCAAGGGTGCTTCTGCGCCCCGGACAGAGGGGTAACCGTCGTCGGACAATGTTCTGGGGGCCGTAAAGTAGAAACAGGGAGGCGAATACTATGAAAATGTACATCAACGGCCAATGGGTGGACCGGGCTGAGACCATGCCTGTCTTGAACCCCTTTGACCAGTCGATAATAGATACGGTCCCCCGGGCCAGCGCCGCTGACGTGGAAGCGGCCATCACCAGCGCGGCCCGCGGGGCCGAGGTGATGGCTAAGCTGACGGCCTTCGACCGCTACACCATCCTGCGCCGCACCGCCGACTTGATGACTGAGCGGACTCAGGACCTGGGACGCACCATCACCATGGAAGAGGGTAAGGTGATAGCCGAAGGTGTGGGCGAGGTCGGACGGGCCGTGCAGACCATCACCCTTTCCGCCGAGGAGTCCAAGCGGCTGCACGGCGAAACGGTGCCCCTGGACGGCGCTCCAGGCAATACCGGCCAGTTCGGTTTCACCATCCGGGTCCCGGTGGGCGTGGTGGCGGCCATCGCTCCCTTCAACTTCCCCCTGAACCTGGTGTGCCACAAGGTGGGCCCGGCCCTGGCTGCCGGAAACGCGGTGGTCCTCAAGCCGGCGGGAGATACTCCCCTGTCCGCCCTGAAGCTCACGGAAATACTGCTGGAAGCGGGCCTGCCGCCCGAGGCCATCCAGTGCGTCACCGGCTCCGGAGCCGAGATTGGCGACGTGATAACCAGCGATCCCCGGGTACGTAAGATAACCTTCACCGGCAGTATGGAGGTGGGCGACCGGATCTGCCGCAACGCCGGAATCAAGAAGGTGACGATGGAACTGGGTTCCAACAGCCCCTTGATAATCATGGCCGATGCCGACATCGAGAAGGTGGCCGCCGCGACCGTCGCCAGCGGTTTCGCCAACGCCGGGCAGGTGTGTATTTCCACCCAGCGGGTATTCGCTGACCGCAGCATCTATGCCGACTTCCTGGACGCCCTGGTTGCGCCAACTGAAGCCTTCATTACCGGGAACCCCCTGGACGAGTCCATCAAGATGGGCCCCATGATTCGTGAAAGCGACGCCTCCCGGGTGCATGAGTGGATTACCGAGGCGGTGGGCCAGGGAGCCCGCATCGTGGCCGGAGGCGACCGGGAGGGCACCTTACATGCCCCGACGGTGGTGGCCGACGCTACCGCCGACATGCGAATTTCCCGGGAGGAACTGTTCGGGCCGGCGGTGGCCGTTAGCTCCTTCAATAACATCGACGAGGCCATTTCCATGGCCAACGACAGCCGGTTCGGGCTATCGGCGGGCATCTTCACCCAGAACGTGGACTGGGCCATGCGATTTGCCAAGGAGGTACACTCGGGCAATCTGCATATCAATTCCCACCCCCAATGGCGGGCCGACATCATGCCCTACGGCGGCCTGAAGGACAGCGGCATGGGCAAGGAAGGCCCGGGGTACGCTGTGGAGGAGATGACCGAGTTAAAAATGGTGGTGTTCCACCTTTAGCCACCCCGGTCAGGGCCTTGCGGCTGGCCGGGGTGGGGTGCAGCAGGCTGGGTAGGACTGCCGTCTGTTGGTTGACAAGTGGCTTTTCATCCGGTTGGCCTCGTCAGTCCACCGGAAGCTGTACCAGTTGACCGGGGGAGCCATCGGCGCACGAGCAGTTGGGCCGGTGCTCCTCCTGACGACGACAGGTAGACGGAGCGGGCGCCTCCATACGGTGCCCCTCCTGTACGTAAGGGATGGGGCAAATTGGGTGGTGGTAGCCTCCAACGCGGGGGCCCATGCCCATCCCGCTTGGTGGCTTAACCTGAATTCCCACTCCACGGCGACCATTCAGGTCCGGCGCGACCTGATGCCCGTGTGTGCCCGGGACGCTGACGAAGATGAGAGGCAGGCCCTCTGGCCACAACTCTTGAGCATGTATCCCGGGTACGAGAGTTACCGGCAACGGGCGCGCCGTCGGATACCCATAGTGATTCTCCAGCCCACCGGACAGCCAAATTTGTAACCAGCGGCACGGCTACACTGGAAGCCTTCTGGGGCCCCGGTGGACTATTCCAGTTGTCCCTTTTTCACCCGCCGGGCTTCCGGCAAGGACGGACTCCCCCTCGGCCCCACCGATAAAGCAGAGAGGACCAACGCGAGTATGGAAATCATAACCGACGCCCCCCGACGGGCGCTGATAGTTACTCCCCATCCCGACGACTGCGAGGGCGGTTGCGGCGGCACCCTGGGCAAGTGGGTCAAGGAGCACGGGACCGAGGTAGTGGTGGTCCTGTGCACCAACGGCGACAAGGGCAGCGGCGACCGGGAAATGACCCCGGCCCGGCTGGCCGCCACCCGGGAGCATGAGCAACTGGGAGCTTCCAGCGTATTCGGGGCCAAGGAAACGGTCTTTCTGGCCCACCCCGATGGCGGCCTGGAAGACAGCAAGCTCTTCCGTAGCCAGGTGGTGCGGGAGATTCGCCGTCACCGCCCGGACATAGTCTTTGGCATTGACCCCTACCGCAGCGTCAGTCACACCCATCGGGACCACCGCATGAGCGGCCAGGTGGCCCTGGATGCCTCCTACTCCTACGCCTGGAGTCACCTCTACTTCCCCGAGCAAATCACCGAAGAGGGGTTGCAACCCCACTGGGTTAAAGAGGCCTACCTGTGGGGCACCGAGCGGCCCAATGTCTTCGTGGACATCGGCAATTACCTGTCGGTGAAGGCGGACTCCCTGGCAATGCACGCCAGCCAGATGGGGACTCGCACCTACAAGCAGCGAATGCAGCGCGTGAGAGAGGGCGCGGCCCGACAGGGGGAGGCTGCGGGTCTTCCCTTCGCCGAAGCCTTCCATCGAATCAAGTTCGACCTGGGCACCATGGACTGGCGGTACCTCAACTCCTAGAGGCTGGGCTAGCCCTGGATGGCGGCAATCACCTCGTCAGCGTCGGCCACCCAGGCCATTCGGGGGAAAATGATGTCCATGCAGGTATCGTGTTCCTGTTCGGTGCCCGCAGCACAGCAGTCCCGCACCACCACGCAGTCATAGTCCTTGTCCCGGGCGTCCCGCAGGGAACCTTCAACCACCCCGGTCGTTGAGTAGCCGGTCAGCAGCAGCGTATTAACCCCGAAGCGGCTCAGGTACACCTCGATGTCGGTGGTGTTGAAGGGACTGGTGGTATGCTTGGTCACCACCGCATCGCCCGCTTGCGGGGCCAACTCCGAGACTACTTGGACTCCCTCCGTGCCTTCTATCAGCGCCGGACCGCCCGCCGCCGCCGATGACCCCAGGGGTGGCCGGGGAGCGTCCCTGCCGTCCTGGCGTCGGACTACCTGGACGTAGATGACCGGCATATCCACCTGCCGGGCCTTGTCCAACAACTTCCGCGAACTGGCGATTAACGCCGGGCCTCCCATGGGCACCACCGGGCGGTCGCTCTTGACAATGTCGTTCTGCATATCCTGGATGAGCAGCGCGCTGGTCTTGGGGTCGATGGTGACGTCTGCCATAGCTTCCTCCACTCCAAGGATCGGACTAGAAACTTAAGGCGATGTTAGCGCACCAGCCCCCTGGTGTCCACCGGATGCCAGGCGTGACAGTGTCTTTCTAACTTCCACAGAACGCCACTCCCAACGTCATTCCGGCGGAGGCCGGACTCCAGGGGTGGGTTGCGGGCGCTGGCCGCGGACTCCAGGGCCTTGGCTCCGCTCTGGGTTGCGTGGAGAAGACCCGGTGAAAATAGCCCCCTCCTCGGTGAAACGGGCTCCCTGGGCGCGTATCATGGAGGTGGTATTGCTTCTGGCAATGGCCCGCAGAACGTTGGAAACTATGCCCGTGGATTTCCTTACTTCCTTCAGGGGCGCGGGCGTCACCACCTGGGGAGTCCCATCCAGCAGGCCCCACTGGGGAGGCATCCTGCCTCGGGGAATGACCCCCTTGGGCGCCATGATGTAGTGGTAGTCGGCTATGCCCAGGAAGCGGCGGTCGTGGAACTTGATGCTGTAGGTGGCTAACCGGGCCTCGTAGGCCAGGCATTCCCGGGCCAGCCGCTGGCAGTCGGCCAGGGCCTGCCGGTAGGCGGGGACCTCTTCCCAAGCCTGCTGGGTCTCCTGGGCGTAGGCCCGGGACTGGGCCAGGGTTTCCTGGGTCAGGGTCATGCGGCGGGCGAAAACCCGGGACTGGGCCTGGAGCGCCGCCAAGTCTTCCGGCGTGTGATTGTCTCGGGCGAAGTCCGACCGGCTGGACTTCACCTCGACCACGTAGATGACGTTCTTGGGACCCACGCCCACCAGGTCCACCACCCGCCCCCCGGGGCCTTCCAACCGTACTTCCATGCCGATGGACCGGCACTGGCCCACGTTGTACAGCCACTCCCAGGCGGCCCACTTCAGTTGATGGGTCCGGTGAGTCTCCCCACCACCCTTGAAAGGGAATACCCCGTTGACCATTCCACCGGCCCTTTGGAGTTACGCCCCCAGCGTTGGGCCTGCGGCGCTCGGCGAGGAAGCTGGGGGGTTGGAGTTCCGGCTAGTCCTGCTCTTGAAACTGCCGAATAATCTGTCGTAGGTACTGCTCCTCCTGCGGAGAACCGACATTCATGGAGAAATTGACCTCGTCCACCAGCCCGCCGTAACGCTCCAGGAACTTCGGGGCAATCTCGTCGTACTCGCCCCTGATGCTGAAGGCGTCCAGCATATCGTCGTTGACCAGCCTGCCCATCTCGGTCCATTGGCCCTCCAGCGACATCTGGTGCAACCGCTGCCCAATCTCCTCGAACCCGTGACATTCCAGCACCGGAAAGTAGGTGCGGGTAGAGGAGTAGAAGGCGATGCGTCGGCGGACCTCATCCTCCATCTCCTGGATGGAGGCCCGGTTGGGGCCGGTGATGATGAATCCCCCGCCGGTAACGCTGACCTGGGAAGGGTCCCGCTGGGCCTGTTGCGCTCCCCTGGCGATGTTGGGCCGGACTACCTGCCGCACGTATTCGGGAGAGTTGAGGCTGTGCAGCATCAGCCCGTCGCTGACCTGCCCGGCGACCCGGCAGTTGTAGGAGTTGATTGCGGCGGTGAAGATGGGCGGCGGAGGGTATTCGCTGGGGCCCGGGTTGAAGAAGGGCGTCATCAGCGAGAACTGGTAGAACTTGCCCTGGTAATCAATCCTGCCGTCGCCGTTCCAGCAGTCCCAAATCTGCCGTAACGACTGCACGTATTCCCTCAGCCGCGGACCCGGCGACTCCCACTTGGTGGAAAAGCGCCGCTCGATGTGTCCCTTGACCTGGGTGCCCAGCCCCAGGCGCAGGCGACCCCGGGACAGGTCGTGCAGGTCCCGGCTGGTATGGGCCGTCACCATGGGCGAGCGGGGGAAGGCGATGGCAACATGGGTCTCCAAGGAGACCCGCGAAGTTGACGTCGCCGCCAGGGTCAGGGGAAGGAAAGGGTCGTGGGCGGTCTCGCTGCTGGAGACGCCGTCGTACCCCATGGACTCGGCCCAAGCCGCTTCTGCGGCAACGGCGTTCAGGTCCTTGGAGCGTAAGCTGTAGATTACTCGCATACCACGCCTCGGATGAACTGTATCTATGCCAAGCGGCCCGGGTCGATGTTACGGCTGGCCCGCTGGCCTGAATCGTTAGTGTAGGCCCGGAGCATATCCCCAGCAGGACCGGTCTGGGTCCAAGAAACCACCCAGGTATCCCCAAGGCTGGGGCGCAGCGGCCAGCTTTCTGGTCCCGCAGTCTTGGGCCGCCGGTGGACTGCTAGTCTTGCTCGGGGGCCAACTCCGCGTAAAGCTGGTCGGTCTTGGCGGCCATGATGAAATCGTTGCGGTGCAGGTTCCGAATCTTGTGCGTCCACCAGGTGACTCCCACACGGCCCCACTCGGTAACCAACTTGGGGTGATGCCCCTGCTCCTCGGCCAGGTCTCCAACGGCGTTGGTGAAGGCCAGGGCCTGCTCGAAGTTGGTGAACCGGAAGGCCCGGTCCAGCTTGGGAATGCCGCTGTCGTCGACCAACATCCACTCGTTGACCTGCGGATGCAGCTCGGCAATCTCCGACTCGGTGACGTGGGGAGAGTCCCGGCGGCAGGCCACGCATTTCTCCTGGTATATCTGGGTCATAACTGACCTCCCGAAATTGGAAATGGAGGATTTCTGGGATGCTAAACCCTTGCAACCCCAATTTTAGCAGACCAAGCCAGCCAGCGGGTTAGTTTGGCGCTGGTTCACCCGGGTTCGTCTCAAGCCTTGAGCCGCGCCCGCCGATGGGATATAGTCATCTCAGCTAAGAGAATATTCCCGGGAGGTCAGCGGACATGATATTCGGCGCGATTACCAACTCCTGGCGAAACCTGTTGGACGAGCATGACTTGGCCGCCCTGGTGGGTGAAGCCCAAGCCAAGGGGGCCAGGCACATCGAGTTGCGGCAGACCTGCCTGGGCAACTGCGAGACCGGAGAGGGAGAGGACTGGCGACCCGTCCTGTCCGGCCTGGAAGCCCTGGTAAACCAGTATTCCGACTTGTCCTACGATTTGGCGATGGCTCTTCCCTGCCTCTCCAGCAAGCCCGACCCCCAGGGGGAGCAGTTCCAGGCCGCCCTGCAGGCGGCCAAGCTGGTGGGCCGCGAAACCCCTCATCTGCGGGTGGTGGACCCCAATTCCGCGGATGACGTTTGGCAGAGCGCGGATGACTTCGCCGAGGCGGCGGCGGCGGTGACTGATTTGGTCCGAGAGGCGGCCCGGCAGGGCGTTATCTTCTCCATGGAGAACTCGGGGCAGCCCATCAGCAGTATGGCCCTGCTGGTCGAAGAAGTCCGCTCCAAGCTGTCGCCCGAGGAAGGAAATTACCTGGGCCTGTGCCCCGACCCCACGAACCAATTGCGCCGTTTCCCCGACACCGACCCCCTGGCCGACCTGGAGGCTTTGCCCCTGGACATGGTCAAGATTGTCCACTTCAAGCAGGCGCGGGACGGTCGCCCCCATCCCACCGTGGATACCGGAGACATGGACTGTGCCGGAATGCTGCGGGTGCTAGAAGATAAGGGCTACCAGGGCGCGGCCATCATGGAAATCCCCCCAGCCCAGGACGTGCTGGACAATCTCTCGGCCAGCTTCGCTTATCTGGAAGACGCGGCCAAGTAGGGCCCACCCGGCGCGTTATCGGGCTGCGCCGGGGCGCCCGGCCAGAGTCCCGGGAGACGGCTCCCCGATGGGTCGGCTATCCCGGGAGCTTGCCGGATGGCCGTTGACCGTCAAATTGCCACCGCAAGGGAGGAAACAACATGGCGTCTGATGTCAGAGACTTGGTGGAAGAACATAGCGGCTTATCCCAGGATTGGTTGGCGGCGGAGCAGGCCCGGGTCGATGTACTGGGGAAGCTGATTCTAGGCTTCGGGAACAAGTGCACCATGGACCTACCGGAGGGGTTTTTCAAGGAATACGATGATGCCCTGGCCCGGGCGGCCCTGGCCCGCCGCACCTACGTCCGGTGGCTGGCCGAACAGGGCATCGCCTCCAGCTAGCCGTCAGGCCGGCTTTGGTTCATCATGCCTGACTTCGCCGATTACGCCGTTTCAATCCACTACGACAGACGACTCTTCCGGCAGGACATCGCTGGTTCCACCGCCCACGCCAAGATGTTGGCCCGCCAGGGAATAATCTCCCTGGAGGACTCCGAAGCCATTGTGCGGGGACTGGCGGTGGTGCGTGAGGAGATTGAAGCCGGTGAATTCCCCTGGGACCCCGCCCTGGAAGACCTGCACCTGAACATCGAGAGCCGTCTGACCCAGCTCATTGGTGACGCGGGCGCCAGGCTGCATACCGGACGTTCCCGCAACGACCAGATTGCCCTGGACCTGCGGCTTTACACCAAAGAGGTTGCCAGCGGGACGATACGGGGGATACAGGGGCTACAGCGGGTCTTGGTGGAGCTATCGGAGAGATACCAGGACGTGGTCATGCCTGGCTATACCCACCTGCAGCGGGCCCAGCCGGTGCTTTTTGCCCACCACATGCTGGCCTACTTTCAGATGCTGCAACGGGATGCGGGCCGCTTCCAGGACTGCTACCGCCGCACCGATGTTTTGCCCCTGGGCAGCGGGGCCCTGGCCGGGGTGCCCTATCCCACCGACCGGGAGTTTCTGGCCCAAGAACTGGGGTTCAGCGAGATTAGCCGCAACAGCATGGATGCGGTCTCCGACCGCGACTTCCTGTTGGAGTACCAGGCGTCGGCCTCCCTCTGCATGATGCACCTCTCTCGCCTTTCGGAAGAGATTGTGCTGTGGTCCAGCCAGGAATTCGGCTTCATCCGGCTGTCCGAGGAGTTCACCACCGGCAGTAGCATCATGCCCCAGAAGCGCAATCCCGATTTTGCCGAGCTGGCCCGGGGTAAGACCGGACGGGTCTACGGCAACCTCATGGGCCTGCTGACGGTGCTCAAGGGCCTTCCCCTGACCTACAACCGGGACCTCCAGGAGGACAAGGAAGGCTTCTTCGATACCGTGGATACCTTGCTGGCGACTCTTTCGGTGTTTCAGGGGATGCTCCCGGGCCTGGAACTCAACGTAAGCGGGGTGACCCGCCTGGCCGGTGAAAGCTATATGCTGGCGACTGACCTGGCCGACTACCTGGTCGGCCAGGGAGTACCCTTCCGGCAGGCCCACGGCATCATGCGGGAATTGTGCCGCTATTGCGAGGAGCAGGGCAAGGGGCTTCAGGACCTGACCCTGGAAGAGTACCACCGATTTTCCAGTTACTTCGGGGCGGATGTTTACCGGATAACCGCCAGTTCGTCGGTTGCGGCGCGGGACAATATCGGTGGCACCGCTCCCAATCGGGTGGCCGAGGGCCTGCGGGAAGCCAAGAAACAGTTGGAAGTGGGGTGAGCATGACCACCGAGGAACGTATTCTGATAGCGCCCTCCATTTTGGCCGCCGATTTCGCCAACCTGGGGGAGCAGGTCCGGGCCGCCACCGAGGCCGGGGCCGACCTCATTCACGTGGACGTGATGGACGGTCGGTTTGTGCCCAACATTTCTTTTGGCGAAGTGGTGGTGGACGCCGTGCGCCAGTCCACTCACCTGCCGCTGAACATCCACCTGATGATTCAGGAGCCCGACACCCTTTTGCCCAGCTTCGCCAAGGCGCCTTCAGACCAGGTCATAGTCCACGCCGAAGCCTGTACGCACTTGCACCGCACCGTTTTCCACATCAAGGAAGAGGGGAAGCAGGTTGGGGTGGCGATAAACCCGGCGACGCCCATCGCCGCCGTGGAGGAGGTGCTGCCGGACCTGGATATTGTGTTGGTGATGACCGTCAATCCCGGGTTTGGGGGGCAGTCTTTCATAACGGGGGCCTTGGACAAAGTACGCCGGTTGCGTCAGCTAATAGACAGCAACGGCTACAGCGCGAAGTTGGAGGTGGATGGCGGGGTGAAAGCCGACCAGACTTCTCAGGACTCAGTAGAAGCCGGGGCGACCATACTGGTGGCAGGCACCGCTATTTTCAACCGGGATACGCCGGTGCCCCAGGCCATGCAGCAGATGCGCTCCTGCGTTCACGGCTTGAGGCCCAGGCTGTAAGCCTTTAGAGAATAATGGGGGAACCCTGGCTCTTCCTGGGGGGCTTGCCCATAGTGCGCAGGCAGCGGCTGCATATCTTTACCTTTTTGACTTCCCCATCGATGAGCAGCGTCTGCTTGTGAACATTGGCTTTAAAGCGGGTCTTGGTGTGTCGGTTGGAGTGGCTAACGTTGTTGCCGCTCATACCGGCCTTTTTGCATATCTGGCACTGCATAGTGGTCTACTTTCCCGTCAACTGCTTGGGTGAATGATACCTGGCTGGTAGGTGTTGCACCAGCCTACCATACCCCGCCGGGACTGGCAAGGACTGGCGCCCGCAGGAACAGGGCCTTTAGTCGTCCGGGTATGGTCAAGCTCTCCCGAACCAGCAAGCCGCCGCCCCGGCTGTCCTTCCGGCGCAGGCCGCTGACCCTTCCCGTTCAGGTTGACAATTGTATGCCCTGGCCAGGGACCAAGACTCGGTTGCGCCCCGGTCCGGCTTAGGGCATAATGCCCCCGAATTGCCAAAGACTCGTCAGGAGGGGGCCGATGCCAGCTCAAATTCCCACGGAAGAAGAAGTCCTTAGTTACTTCCAGAAGCTGTCCAACTGGGGCCGCTGGGGAGCCGACGATCAGTTGGGTACTCCAAACCTGATTACTCCCGAGAAGACCAAGCGGGCCATCGCCACGGTGCAGGAGGGAGTGACCGTATCCCTGAGCCGCACCATCATGTTCGAGGGGGCGCTGGACGTTCCCAACCCGCCCGTCCATTACATGGTGGAGAGCGGCGAAGGCTGGGCCAGCGGAGAAAAAGTCACCAACCGGCCCAGCGCCGCCGCCACCGACTACATCGGCATGATATTCCACGGGTATGCCGTCACCCACGTGGACAGCCTGGCCCACTTCTTCTGGGAGGGTAAGACCTACAACGGCAACCCCGCCCACCTGGTGTCCACCAGCATGGGGGCCACCTTCGGCTCGGTGGAGGCGGCCAAGAACGGCTTTGTTACCCGCGGTGTGCTGGTCGACGTACCCATGGTCCGCAACATCAACTGGTTGGAACGTGGCGAAGGGGTGATGCCCGAAGACATCCTGGCTGCCGAAGAACGCTGCGGTTTCAAGGTGGAGGAGGGGGACGTCCTGCTCATCCGCACCGGCCAGTTGCACCGCCGCGACGTGGAAGGCCCGGTGGACCGGTCGGCGGGTTCCACCGCCTGCCAGGCGGCCTGCCTGCCCCTATTCCACGAGCGGGGTGTCGCCGTCATGGGCTCCGACACCGGCAACGACGTTAGCCCAGCCCAGTATTCCACCGTTCTCCAGCCCATCCACCAGGTCGGCATTACGGCAATGGGGCTGTGGATTTTGGACAACGCCAACCTGGAGGAGTTGTCCGAAGCCTGCCGACAGCGTAGCCGCTGGGAGTTCATGGTCTCCATCGGCCCCCTGCGGATGCACAACACCACCGGCTCGCCGGTAAATCCCATCGCCATATTCTAGTTGGCGTCGGGGGCGCGGAATCCCTAACGCGTGAGGCGGGCCAGACCTCGGATGATGCGGCCCGCCCTGCCTTCCAGGAACTGGGCTACTCGAATCTGGCTGCCTAGCTGCATGTTGCCCATGAAGTAGGTGGGGTAAACGTGGAGGGACTCCACCAGGTCGGCTACCCTGAGTCCTCGGTCCATCGCTACCGTCCATTCTTGGAGCATCTCGCCAGCCCTGGCCCCCACGATGGTCGCGCCCAAGAGGGAGCCATTCCGTTGGTGGACCAGCTTGATGAACCCGCAGGCGTCCCCCTCGGTTAGCGCACGGTCCACCTGTTCCATCGGCAAGGTGCTGGCCTGCACCCGGTCCCCGTAGCGTTCCCGGGCCTGCGCTTCGCTGAGTCCGGCGTGGGCCACCTCCGGGTCGGTGAAGGTACACCAGGGCGCCAGGTCCAGTTTGGCCCGGGTGTTCCCCGGCAATAGGGCGTTGCGTGCGGCCATAAACCCCTGCCAACCCGCGTAGTGAGTGAACTGATGGCCCCCGGTGCAGTCCCCGGCGGCGTAGATGCGCCGTTGGCTGGTCCTCAGGTGAGCATTGACCTGGATCCCCCGGGCGCTGTATTCCACCCCTACTTTGTCCAGGTCCAAGCCCATCACGTTGGGACGCCGTCCCAACGCCACCAGCAGGGCATCTCCCGTAAGTTGGTCCTGCTCTGTCTCCACGTGGATGCCCCCAGCATCCTGCCAGACCCTTGCTACCATCGCCCCGGTGTGCAGGTGGACGCCCTCTATCGTTAACTGCCGGGCGATTACATCCGAGGCTTCCGGTTCGTCCTGGGGTAAAAGGCGGGGAAGGCCCTCGATTAAAGAGACCCTAGAGCCCAACCGTTGGAAAGCTTAGGCGACCTCGCACCCGATGGGGCCGCCGCCGATTACCAACAGGCGCCGGGGCAATCGCTTCAATTCCCACAAGTCCAGGTAGGTAAGGTAATTGATGGCGTCCAGCCCCTCCATTGGGGGCCTGAAGGGAGAAGCGCCGGTAGCGATGAGGGCTTTGCGGAACTTAATGGGGGTGTCGCCCACGACGATGGTGCGGGGGGCGGTGAAGCTGGCGCTGCCGAGAAACACGTCAATGCCCTTGGATTGCAGGGCTTCCGGAGACTCCGGCTGGTAAACCTGGCCGATGACCCCTTGTACCCGGCCCATAACCCTTCCCGGGTCAATCTCCGGTTCGACGGCCAACAGTCCGTAGCGGTCGGCGTGGCGCATCTCGTGGGCGGCCCGGGCGCTTCGCAGCAGGGCCTTGCTGGGAATGCAGCCGTACCAGGTGCAGTCTCCCCCCAGCCGCCCCTGCTCCACCAGGGCTACCCTCCGGCCCAGTTGCCTGGCGAAGTCGGCGGCGGTGAGTCCCGCTGAACCGCCGCCAATGATTACCATGTCGTAGGGCTGGGTCAACTAAACCCTTCCGGCGTCCTTGAGGGCCCGCTTTACCAGGGGAAAGAAGGAGGTCTTACTGGTAGTCGGGAGGCCACAAACTGGTCTGTAAAACGTTCTCGCACCACCGCGCCGCTCCCAATAATTTACCCTCCTGGAAGGGCAGGCCGGCCAACTGCACCGCCAAGGGCAGGCCGGACTGGCCGATACCCGACGGTAGAACTATGGTAGGTAGTCCGCTGGAGGTCCAAGGGGCCTGAAATACGGCGTCGCCGGTGGTGGACCGGTCCCGAGGGGCTGGCTCAGTTGTGGCTGGCATTAGGGCCACGTCTACCCCTTGCAGCGCCGCCACCATGTCGGCGCGGAAACTCCGGCGCAAGCGCTGGGCCTGCAAGTACCTGACCCCGGGGACCAGCATTCCAGCCTCGATGCTAGACCGAATTCTGGGCCCGTATTCATCGGCGCGCTCCAAGAAGGCTTCCTCGTGGAAGGCGGCGGCCTCGACATTGCTGACGATGCGCTGGCAACTGTGGGCCGTGGCGAAACTGTCCGGCAGGCCAATCTCTTCTACCACAGCGCCGGCGTCGGCCAGCTTCCGGGCAACTTCTTGGGTATGGTCCTGCATCTCCTGGGAAGAACGGTCGAAGAAGAACTGCTTAATCAGGCCGACGCGCGGGGGTCGGTCCGCCGAAGCCAACTCCTGCCGGTAGTCGGGCACCGGGAGGGTGGAGGAACCGGAATCGTTGGGGTCGTAGCCCGCCATCGCTTGCAGCATTAGAGCGGCGTCCTCGACGCTGCGTACCAGTATACCCACCGTATCCAACGACCAACTCAGGGGCACCACCCCGTAACGGCTGATGCGCCCGTAGGTGGGCTTCAAGCCGACTATGCCGTTATAGGCGGCGGGGCGGCAGGTGGAGCCGCCGGTCTGCGATCCCAGGGCCGCCGAGCACATTCCCGTTGCCACCGCTACCGAGGAGCCGCTGCTGGAGCCGCCGGGAGTGTGGGCCGGATTCCAGGGGTTGACCGTAGGCGACGGGTCGCTGGACGCAAACTCGGTGGTCACTGCCTTGCCCAGGACTATAGCCCCGGCCTCCTTGAGCTTGGTCACGCAGGTGGCGTCGTATTCCGGCACGAAGTTGGCGTAGATGCGGGAGCAGGCGGTGGTCTTCATCCCGGCGGTATAGAAGATGTCCTTCAGTCCCACGGGAATGCCGTGGACTGGGCCCCTCAGGTTGCCCGCCCGCTGCTCGTCGTCCCGCCGCCGGGCCTCGCTCAAGACTTCCTCCCGGTCGATGGTCACCCAGGCTTGGAGCGATGAGTCGATGGCGTCGATACGCTCCAAGAGGGCTTGCGCCAAGTCCACGGCGAAGAGTTGACCTTCTCTTATCTGCTCCGCCGCCGCCGCGATGCCGAGGTTGTGCAGTTCCGGCATGGCCCCTCACCTTCCTGTGCTTGAAGTTCGGTTTTCCCCTGGGGCGGGCGTCGCCAACGCGCTATTGCCAACGTGCTTTAGGGATGGCAACCCGGTTCAACGTTCCGGTCGGGCAGGCTCTGGCCCAGTTCCAGCAGCATACGGGCGGTCTGTTCCAAAGTTTGTTCCAATTGGGCCGCCCGCTGCTCTCCCCATAGGGTCCTGGCTTGCTCGGCCAGTTGGTTCGCTATATCGTCAGCCGAAAGGTTGGGAATATTACTCGCCATAGGAGCCCTCTACGTCTTTCCACCTGGCCGCCGTCGGATGAACGGGGCAGCCCCGATGGTTGTCTCTCGCTGGGGTGGTACGATGGAGCGAATTGTAGTCCACCCCGTGGAGACGGTCAAATGGTTTCCATTGCGCTTCCGGCCCACCCCACCATGCTCCGGTCGGAAGGCCCTTACCAGCCAATATACACGGCTGCTGGCCGCTGGTATAATCCCGGCAATCGACTAGGGGAGGTTGTCATGGCTGAAGACCTGTCCAACATCATTGAATTAACTGAACCTACGGTATTGTCCACCGGCTGGGGACGGACCGAAGGGCCTTTGTGGCACCCCGGCGGCTACGTGACCTTCGTTGACATCGAGGGCAGCCGGTTGCTGCGCTGGGATGCCAATGGGCAGGTAGCCGTGGTGCGGCAGGACACCGGAGAGGGCAACGGCTGTACCCTAGACCGGCAGGGTAACCTGATTATGTGTGAAGGGGCCGACCACCGCCGCATCACCCGTATGGACTCGGCAGGAGGGGTCACCACCATCGCCGACCGCTGGCAGGGCAAGCGGTTCAACAAACCCAACGATGTTATCTGCCGCTCCGACGGCACCCTGTTCTTCACCGACCCGGAGCTTCGCCTGCCCGTGGCAGAACGGGAACTGGGTTTCTCTGGCGTGTACCGCATCGACCCCCAGGGTGAGCTCCACCTGGCTACCGACGAGTGCGAGTATCCCAATGGCCTGGCTTTGTCTCCCGATGAGTCGGTGCTCTACGTCTCCATCAGCCGTCTGGACGACCGGTGCTTCAGGGAGGAAGAAGAGGGGGCAATGTGCGCCCACCGCAAGATACGGGCATTCGACGTTGCCGCCGATGGCTCGCTCAGCAACAATCGGGTCTTCTGCGACATGTCCTCCGCCGACCCCGGCGTCCCCGACGGCATGAAGGTGGACACCCTGGGTCGGGTCTTCTGCGTGGGCTCGGGAGGCTTCTGGATTATCGAACCTTCGGGAGAGGTTGCCGGCGTCGTCCGTACCACGGAAGTTACCCGCAACCTGGCCTTTGGTGGCCCGGATAAGCGCACTTTGTACATGACCCCCGGATCGTCCCTATGGCAAATGGAAGTCAAGACGCCGGGCATCGGGGCATTCTGATAAATGGCCCCTACTCCGTCGAAATTGACCCTTCCGCCAGTGTCCCCCGTAGGGATCCAGCCCCATCCGCTGGCGTCGTGTATATCGGGCAGCGCCTTCAAGGCTAGGCTTGAGTCATGAAGGGCCCGGAGCTAACCACACGCCAGTGCCGCACCGATGAAGCCAAGTCCCTCCTGACCCTGTGGGAGAGGGCCGGAGCTGTGCCCAGCATTACCGATACGGTGGAGGACATCCAACTGGTCCTGGAGAGAGAATCGTCAATGCTGCTGGTGGCCGAGACTGAGGGACAAATTGTCGGCTCCATCATCGGGAGCTTCGACGGCTGGCGGGGCCATATCCACCGCTTGGCGGTGGACCCGGCGCAACAGAGGCGGGGTATCGCCCGTCGTCTGGTGACAGAGATTGAAGGATGGCTCGCCCGCCAGGGGGCGAAACGAGTCAGCGCAATTGTGGTGCGGGACCATCCTTGGGCCACGGGGTTTTGGAACGCCGCAGGTTACGGAGAGGAGGCCGGAGACGCCCGCTTTACCCGGGACCTGGCTCCCTCCGGCGAAGCCGCGTCCAATTGACCCCAGGCCCCGTAGCTGGGATAATCAGACCCAATTGAAGAAGGAGGAAGCGAGCTTTGACCACAACACAAACAGTGGGTAGCGGCAATTATACCTACGAAATGATAACCGACTGGGCAAAAGTTCCCGAAGGGTGGAACATGCCCGCCGCAGCAGTATACGGCGACTCGGAAGACCGGGTCTACTGCTTCAATCGGGACCCGGACCATCCCGTCATGATTTTTGATCGGGAAGGCAACTTCCTGTCCTCTTGGGGCGCTGGCCTCTTCGCCTTTCCCCACGCCATCATCCTCGACAATGACGACAACGTGTGGTTGGTGGAGCGGAACGAGTGCCAGATTATGAAGTTCACCAAAGACGGTCAACTTCTGCAGACCATCGGTGTCAAAGGCTTCCGTTCTGACACCGGCGCGGACAACACCGATTTCAGCTCCAACGGTTGGAAGGACGTGACCCACGGCGGCGCTCCTTTCAACCTGCCCGCCGGCATAGCCCTAAACGAAGACGGGGAGATTTTTATCGCCGACGGTTACGCCAACGCCCGGGTGCACAGGTTCTCGGCCAATGGTGAGCACCTCACGTCTTGGGGGGAGCCCGGCAGCGGCCCCGGCGAGTTCAACCTGCCTCACGGAGCTTGGATCGACCGGAAGGGTCGTCTGTTCATAGCCGACCGGGAGAATGACCGGGTACAGGTATTCAACCAGGACGGAACCCACCTGGCGGACTGGCCCTCCAAGCTCATCGGCCCCGCCGTCATCTATGTGGATGACGAGGACATAGTGTACGTGGCCGAGCACAACGGTGGACTGGTCAGCATTCTTACCCTGGAGGGTGAGCGGTTGGCCCAGTGGGGTTCCCTGGCCCACCGGTCTTGCCACGGCATTTGGGTGGACTCCCACAAGGACATCTACGTGGTGGAACCCCCCTTCGAGGGCGCTGGCAGACGCACCGTCGTTAAGTTTGTCCGCAAAGGCTAAACTTCGACTTCGGTTGCGGCCAAACCACGGTTTTGTTATATTGGTACAGGCGTCCCCAGGTGCCTGTACCGTTTTTTGTGGGGCTGTAGCTCAGCTGGGAGAGCGCTTCAATGGCATTGAAGAGGTAGGGGGTTCGAGTCCCCCCAGCTCCACCTAACTGGATAAAATCAAGAACTTTTGTAATCAGGTTCACCCTAGCGCTTTAATCAGTCTGGTGCTCCGCCCCGGCTGCCGTTGAAATCACCGGACATGGAGCGGGTAGTCTTTGAGGAAGAGGTTGAACGCCAAGCCCCCGCTGACACAGTGGGGGCTTTTCTTTATGTAGAGGCTGGCCGGCGTATCAAAAGTCGCTGCGCAGCCCGGTCATTGCCTCTCCCGTTAATCTTAGAGGGTGTGTGACAATGGCCGATCACCCAACCCGTCTTTCCCGCGAAAGCGGGAATCTAGGCACTTCCCGTATTAAGAAAAGGCTGAGATGCCAGCGAAAATTATATTCACACACACCCTCTTATATGAGCTGCGTACAATACAGCGCGACTGGCCCAATCTCTGATAGAGGGGGAATTATGAGATTCAGGATTACTTATCATGGTCGTATGTTGTTGAGTGAAATGTTGCTGGTGCTGGCCTTGAGCGTGCTCGCTTGTGGCCCCGCTGACCAAGTAGTTCAGGAACGCTTGGGCAACGTGCCAATTGCCCAAGAAGATGAACCTACGCCAGAACCCACTGAAGAACCCACCAGAGTACCCGAGGCTACACGATGTGTCTCCTTGCCGCCAGAAATGCAAGACAACGAAGAACTTCTGGAAGGACAGATTGAGGAAGACGGGATCAAGTACCAGTGCTTTGTTGTCACGCCAACTCCCACACCGAAATACCCGGCATTGGGCGACCTTACCCAATCTGTCCAAAGGGAAGAAGACAAGCAGGCGGCGGCCAGGGAAGCAGGCGGCGCTGCAGGGGCTTCCGCACCTGCAGCGCGGATAAGATTTGTGAAACTCTACTATAGTTCGGAAGAAGCTAAAAATGCTGCGGTGGAAGTGATCAGAGAATACCGAAAGAAAGACGACAGCGGGGAATTCTGGTTTTACCGTGATGGTGGAATCATTTTTGCGGAAATACCGGTCACCATGCTCGTGGCGCTGTCCGAAATAGAAGGGTTTGTCGCCGTTGAGCCAGGTGAGGGTTATCGTCCCGACCCACATTAAGTTGAATCATTGAACTGACACGAACCAATCGCCCACAGGAGGAAACATTTTTGCGGGTGTGCAATTGGATGATTCCTTCTATTCGGACCGTCTCTATATTTCTTGTGCTAATGGGCATTATTGTAGCTGTTGCTATGTTGCCTCTCGTCCCCGGGACGCCTGTAGAGGCAAACCCCTCAACGGACAGGGGCAAATACGATACTGTGTTCATTTGAAATTAAGCAATTCTAACTGATACCAACCTTGCTACCTCCCACTACTACCTGCTAAACTACTCCTACCACAGTGACTAACCTCTCTCCGTGAGCCTAGCATGGCTGACAAGATAGGACTACTCATGCCCCCTTGTTGACTCACGTGTGAGATAGTCGCTGTGGTAGTTCCTATCTTCAGTTGCAAGGGGGTTCCCAATGTCGAAGGCAACGCTAGCTAAATGGCTTCTGCTCTCTCTAATTCCCGTCGGAATTAGCGTACTAATTCTAATCCTACTTATCACAGCTACCAACGGGGCCGAGCCATCGGGAAGCTGGGCTGGCCTCTTCGTCCTACTAACTCTGTACTTCCCCATCGCGCTAGTGAGTGGCCTAGTCCTGCACTTCTGGACCCACTTTCAAGCTAATCGGATGTTTCACGCCAGTCAACGCTACGCCGAGTTGCACGGGTGGCTTCCCATCTCCCACACACAGTGGCGCAATCGGAAGCGAAATACGATCCTGCTATCAGTAACCAAGGCCCTTACCAAAAATACCTACATCCTCACTATTGAAATTGAGGGTGAATCCATCGTCGTTGACGAGTTCGAGACCTCTACCTGGGCCCTGCAGTTCGGTGACTGGCTCTGGGAGCAACTCCTGACCGACACTCCTCAGATCACTCGCGAGGTGGTAGTTGAAAAGCGGGCGGAATGGGAGCAGACAACAGCTCTAGCTCTGCGTCGCTAAACGGCCCGAACAATAAAACAGGAACGTCATCATTATGACCAATCGCTATTTTGCGTGTTGCATCCACCAAGTCCCGGCAGAGCTGCTCTCCGTCAAAGTGGCCAACAACTATCGAGCTATCCGCTGTCCAACCTGTGCCATCACTGGTTATATAACGTTTAACGTCACGAAGAATGCCTACCGCATAGGACCAGAAGAACATCTGCTGCAACAACTCACGGGAAATTACCTCTTCCTCGAGGGTCTTGATCGTCTGGGCAATAAAATCAGCCACGCTTTCTACCTCATAGTCAAGAGCAAAACCAGCCCCATGTAACTCTGTGGTCACAAATGGCAATCTCCTTACTTCCTCAGTCATCGTTCAACCTCTTCAGTATTAATCAGAATCTAATAATTTCATGGGACCAAACAACAGCTCTCGCTCTGCGGCGGTAGGATATTCAAAATGATCTTCAATCGACGTCTCCTGCTGATTTGCCACCGCGACAATGTCATCGCAAAACCTCACCCCATCGAGGTAGCAAATGAAGCCGTTTTCGGGGGTATCGAACTTCGGCAAACCTTCCAATGTCTCCGCTGCGGGATGCAAACTTCGATACGGATGCAATCCCACTCCAATCAGGTGCTCAGTATAAAGGGCGAAGAAATCCTCTATGGTGACTCCTTCATCTCTCAAATGCTCCCAAGTACTAACTATCAGGGCCGTGAAGTGGACAAGGCCTTCTTTACTATCTTGAGACGTTAAATTCCCATTATCAAACCACACCTTTCCAAAAGGAAACCCCTTAATTTCCTCAACCATTTATTACCTCTCCTACCCTCAATATCAATTACTAGCTCTCCAATTTCAAATGAACACAATATCGCAAATACCTGCCCCGGCAGACCGGCAGTGTCCACAGCCAAGGGTTAAAGTGGCATGGAGCAGAAGGATGGTGCGCCAACGGATGGGACGGTAGTGGCATTCAAGTCGGAGTTATAGATTCAGGTTTTCACGGAGTCAGAAACCTGGCGGGCAACGAGCTGCCAGGAGCATCGCAAATCAAGGGTCGCTGTTACTACGAGCAGGATGGAGACATCCGCTCCAGTTCCAACATTCTCTTTTGCGACAAGAACGGGACCCACGGATCAGATATAGCCCAGATCATCATGGATGTGGCTCCTGGTGTTGAACTCTACACGGCCAATCCTTCAGGCTGGAAGGAGTTGAAGGAAACCGTTGTGTGGATGGGGCAACAAGGGGTGGACATGATCAACTACTCGATAGGCTGGGGGCGATATGCCCCTGGGGACGGATCCTATGCTATCGGACCAAATGACCATCATCCCTTGAAGGCTGTGGATAAGGCCGTTAGTCGCGGCATTCTGTGGGTCAACAGTGGCGGCAATAATGGTCAGGAGTATTGGACTGGTCGTTTTAGCGACATATGGGGAAATGGAAGGTTCCACGATTTTGCTTACCGAGATGAAGGCAATACCTTGACTCTCAACCCCGGTGACAAGCTTGACCTTACCATCCCATCTGGATTTACTAGCCATGGACTTGGAGTCGGCGGCACAATGAGGCGCTCAATCGTCAGAGGCTAAAATGATCATTCGGGACCGTTTTGGTCGCGTGATCACTGACCGAGGGTATGATTTCGTAATAATTGACTGCCCGCCAAATATAAACCTACTGACACAGAATGTGATCATGTTGAGCGATTCCTGCGTAGTTGTGTGCTTGCCAGAATACTTTACGGTTAGGGGTGTTGCCCTAATAGATGGACAAGCAGGCTAGATGATGAGACAAGTCAACGACAACTTGGCCAGGTTCGGTGCCCAACCGGTGCCCGGCCCGGTTATGCGAGGAATTATCGTCAACCGGGTCAGGTATGTAACAGGTGGAACGATCTCACAAGAAAACTGGATGCAACGAGTCAGGGAAGAATATCCCGCCTTGACCTTTGAGAATTTTGTCGCGGAATCCGTCCGCGTGGCGGAAGCGTCTGCCACTGCTCCGATTACCTTCTCTAGGCGTGTTGTTGACCAGCAGTACATGGGACAACTCAAACAGGTTGCAGAGGAATTTTTCGATAAAGTTGTTTAGCTGGGGAGGTAGAAAATGATGCCCCATGAAATTAGGTTGTGTTGACATTTCACCGCAACCAGATGAGAGCGGCGGTGAAGTGAAGGAAGCCCAGATATCTGGTGTCCAGCTTCTCAAACCGGGAGAATACCCGCCGATAGTGCTTTATCTTGTTGATGAAGCATTCCACCAAGTGACGCTCCCGGTACAGATAAGCATCGTAGGCTTGGGGTTCCTTCCGGTTGGAGCGCGGAGGTATGACCGGACTCATGCCCTGTTCCAGGATGTACTGGCGAAACTCCTGGGAATCATACCCCTTGTCGGCAATCACGTACTCCCCGGCATAATCGGCTATCCGACCCTGGGCCCGGGTAATGTCGTGCTTTTGACCCCCAGTCAGGATGAATCGCAGGGGATTGCCTAAGGCATCGACGCTGACGTGGATCTTGGTGCTGAACCCGCCGCGGCTCCGGCCCAGGGCTGGGCTGCTTGGCCACCCTTTTGGGGGGCGCTCCTGCGGCGCAGGGGTGGGCCCGGACCACCGTGCTGTCGATGATGAGGTATTCCATATCCGGGTCGTCGGCGAAATGCTGCTGCAACAGTTCCCAGATACCCCGGTCGGCCCAGCGGGCGAACCTTTTGTAGACGCTGTTCCAGTTCCCATACTCGGCTGGGAGGAGCCGCCATTGGGCGCCGGAGCGGTCCACCCACAGCACGGCTTCTATGAAACGTCGGCATTCCTCTTCCTGACCGACGTACAGGTCGGTGCGCCCTCGTAAGAACTGGAGAATCTTGGTCCATTTATCTGGAGAGAGTTCAAGTCTTGACATATTTCTATTATAACCAAATGTCAACAGAGCCTAGAACGACTCACGACTTGGCAGACTATTTGGAAGGAATTGCCGAAGGCTTGCGATTCCTCCCGGAAATAGTCATGGAAGAAGCCAATGGGGTCCACCTCAAACTGCTTAGCCACATGGCATTAGGCAGCAGTTCGTAAAGGTACCTGGCAAGCTCGAAGTGTCTTTGCAAGCAGCTCCTTGGCGCCGAGACTGAAAAAGGATAGTCATCGGGGTCGTAGGGTAAGCGGCGGTTTTCGGCGCGGCGTTGGTTTCGTACCAATTTGATGTCGGCAGTGAGGAACTGCGTCGGCGCAAGAGTAGGCGTCGATACCTACATCGACCTTGCTCCGGGAGTACGCGCGGGTGTTGAGGAGGCCACTGCAGTTGGTGCATAGACGGCGATAACTGCTACCTGAGAGATGGTTGTTCGCCTGGGTTCAGTCACAACTGGACCTCGGAATGTGATTCCTGTCTCGTGCTGCAGAGGGGTCTAGCAAGTACCAAGCTCGCTTCTAGCGTGAGCTCATGGCTAAAGACCGTCGCCAAGCAGTTTCTAGGTCATGAAGGTCCATCCCATAGACTCTTTCGATAGCTTGTTCGTAGGTCTCTCCCTCGGCGAATACGTCGAGGAGTCTCTGCACCCTGGACCAGCCATACTCCGTGATCAGGTAGTTGACGAGGCTCCAGCTCTGCGCGTATGAGAGATGCGCCCCGGAATGGTCCGCCGGAAAGCTGCTATTGAGGCTTCGTAGGCTGATGAGGCCGTCCTCGGCAATGGCATCTTCGAGGGTTCTGCGTTGATATTCGGTCAAGTCTCCTTCGGCATACGTGGCCAAGCCCTCCTCGAGCCATGTTGGCAGGTTTCCAAAGCAGTTAAAGGTTAGCTCTCTTACAAGCAGGTGGGCTAACTCATGGATCATTCCGGAGATGTAGGTATCGAACTCGTCAGGATCCACAGCAATCAGCAGAATGTTGTGTGACGTGAAAGCCAATCCTCCGGTCCATGATTGGGGAAAGAGGACGGCGCCACGCAAGTCCTCTGCTGACTCATAGACAAACGCTTTGACCGGCGCGGTCAGGTCCCTGTCGAGCCGGAGATTGGCGAGGCCATCGCCGACGGTGTCGGCTAAGAGCCTATCCTAATAACCCAGCGGCCCTGAAAGCAATGAGAGCACAGGCGAAATGCAGAAAGGCGATGTAGTTGTCCGGCGACTTGTCCCAGCGGACCAAGATGCGCCGGAAGCGGTTCATCCAACTGTGCGTACGTTCCACCACCCAGCGCCGGGCTTTGAAACCGGCTTCCTTTTTGATGGCCTGGGCCTCTTCGCCCCGGCTGCGGATGTGGGCGGTGAAGCCAAACTCCTGCAAGGTCTGACGCACCTCGTCAAAGTCGTAGCCCTTGTCCAGACACAGCCCTTGCGGATGTTCTGGCGTGGACTCCGGGCGTTGCACCGGCAGACTGGCCACCGTGGCCCGCACCAGCTTCATGTCGTGGCGGTTGGCCCCATCTACCACCAACCCCACCGGAATGCCCCCAGCTTCGGTCAACAGGCTGCGCTTGACCCCACTCTTACCCCGGTCTGTGGGATTGGGGCCGGTTTTTCCCCCCGCCCAGGGGCGCTTTGGTCATGGCTCCGTCCAGGCTCAGCCAACCCCAGTCGATACCCTGCAACTCATCGTAACGTTCCAGCCCCGTCCGCCATAGCTCCCGGAACACCCCGGCGGCGACCCATTCCTGGAAGCGCAGATGAGCCGTGGAGCCGGAGCAAATGCCGGTGGCATCCAGGGCCTTCCACTGGCAGCCGGTGCGCAACACATAGAAGATGCCGTTGGCGCAGGTCCGGTCCGGCACCCGGGGCCGGCCTCCGCCCCGAGGATGGGTGTTCACCCGCTGGGGCAGCAGCGGGGCCAGCACCTCCCACAGTTCGTCGGATACCTGAAAGGAGCCGGTGGTGGGGTTGACCGGCGCGGCTGGGCCGGCCCGCTTGGGCCGTGGTGGCTTGGGTTCTTCTGCTTTAGTCATGCCACTAGTTTAGCCTGGATTTTGTTTTTAGGATAGGCCCTTAGACGTCGGCCGAAACCGCTGCCTCCGGCGTACCAATAGAGGGTGATGTTATCCGATGCGTGCATGCGCCAGTCGAAGCGGTCATCGCTATAGATCACTTCTTGCTTGGGTGAAAGGAACTCTTGTCCCAAGTTATCAACGACACGCCAGCGCCACCAGACCGTCGCTCCAGGTGGGGTGGAGCCCGTTCGGCGCATGTCCCATTCCTTGGTAACTGAAACGTCCTCCTCTCCGACGACCTTGGTCCTAGCGCTTTGATATTCGGAAGAGGCGCACGAGAAAATGAGATCGCTCCCGAATTCCACATCTACTAGCTCTACAGGCCTTTCGCCCTCTCCCTGTAAGTGGAAAGTGATGGAGTCTGGCAACTGCATTGAAGCCTCACTGACATTCACTTCGAAGTCAGCTTCCCTGGGAGCCACTATTGGAATGGGCGTAGCAGTAGATGTTAAGGCAGTTGGCGTCCTCGGTTGGCGTGTTGACATAGGCGCCTCAGTGTCGTCAGACGACTGACAAGCGACTGGGACCGCGGTTAGGGTGGCGGCCAAGACGATTAATGCCAGCAATCGGATCATGGCCGGCGTTCGATGCGTATGTTCTGGAGTTGCGGTACTCCAATTGGCGTGAGTTCGAAGCCTTTGACGTGGGGCTGTACTAGTAGTCCAACAGCTTTGAAGTGATGGGTGGCTGGGGTATCATATCGGGTAGTAACGAAAGAAGATTGGGAAGTGAGGGGGTGGTGAAGGTGAAGAAATACCGGGTGCAACTGACGGAGGAGGAGCAACAGGAACTGAGGGAGCTGGTGTCCAAGGGGCGGGCAGCGGCCTATAAGCAGACTCACGCTCGCATCTTGCTGTTGAGCAATGAGGGCCGCGGGGGCGGGGCCATGAAAGACGAGGAGATTGGCCGGTCCCTCCAGGTAGGCACTGCCACCGTGGAACGGGTGCGCCGCCGCTGCGTAGAAGAAGGTGTTGAGGCAGATTTGGGGCGCAAGGAGCGGCTGAACCGCCGTCAGAAGAAACTGGACGGTCAAGGGGAAGCCCACTTGGTTGCCCTGGCCTGCGCCGAACCGCCACAGGGCCGGGTAAGTTGGACACTTAAATTGCTGGCGGACCGGCTGGTTGAATGCGAGATAGTGGAGAGCATCAGTCCCGAAACGGTGCGGCAGACGCTCAAAAAACGAACTCAAGCCTTGGCTGAAGGAGTGCTGGTGCATCCCGCCCCAAGGCAGCGCCGAGTTCGTGTGCGCGATGGAAGAAGTGCTGGAAGTCTACCATCGCCAGTATGGGGACAACGAAGTTCTGGTCTGCCTGGACGAGACCAGCAAACAACAGGTGAAGGAGACCCGGCTGCCGCGTCCGGCCCGACCTGGGGCTGCCGGCATCTACGATTACGAGTACGCGCGCAACGGGGTGAGCAATCTGTTCATGCTGTTCGCTCCGTTGGAGGGGTGGCGCCGGGTGGAAGTGACGGACCGGCGCACCAAGGCCGATTGGGCCCGGGTGGTTCGGCAACTGGTGGATGAGGACTACCCCGACAAAGACCGGATTGTGCTGGTGCTGGACAACCTGAACACCCATCATCCGGCCTCGTTGTACGATGCGTTTGAGCCGGCCGAAGCACGGCGCATCGCCGAGCGGCTGGAGATTCACTACACTCCCAAGCATAGCAGTTGGCTGAATATGGCCGAGATTGAAATCGGGGTGCTGGCCCGCCAATGCCTGAAGCGCCGCATTCCAGACCAGGGGGTTCTGCGGCGGGAGGCGGCAGCGTGGCAGCAGCAGCGCAACCGGGACACAATACGGGTGGACTGGCGCTTCACCACCGCAGACGCACGGATCAAACTCAAGTCCCTTTACCCATCAATACAACACTGATGGACGACTAGTAGTCGGTCAAGTCAGGAATTGAGGGGATAGAGGCGGTGGAGTTTGGTTCTGGCATCCTGGATGCTGAAGCGCCAGTTGATGCGGGCTTGAGCTTCGTTTCGCTCCAGTTCCAAGGCGTGGACCTCCCGGCAGAGGGATTCCTCGTCCGGGAGACGCTGCCTCAGGCAACTGCGGGAGAAGATGCTGAACTCGATCTCCGCCATATTCAGCCAACTGCCATGCTTGGGGGTGTAGTGAAACTCCAGTCTCCTGGCGATGCGCCGCGCCGCTCCCGCCGGAAAGGTCTGGTACAGCGACGCCTGGCGATGGGTGTTCAAATTGTCCAGAACCACCCGGATTACGGGTATCCGGGGGTACGCTTCATCCACCAGCCAGCGCATCTGATGGGCGAAGTCCTCGGTGGTGCGCCGCTGGGTAACCGCCACGTGCCGCCAGCCTGCCAGGGGCTCGCAGGCCAGGAACAGGTTGCGGGTGCCCTCCCGCCGGTACTCGTAATTCTCCCTCCTGGGTTGTCCCGGCTCCACCGGAAGGGGCGGCCGGGCGTCGGCCAGCAACTGGGTGGATGTCTCGTCGAAGCAGACCACCGGCCTTTGGGGGTCAAAGGGTTCGGCGTACAAATCCAGGACATCCTCCATGTTGGCCACGAAGTCGGCGCTCACCTTGGGAATGCACCACTGCTTCTTCTGCCACGGTTTGAGGGCGTTTTTTTCAGGTGCAGGCGCAGATTCCAGTGGTCGTGGCCCTCGGGGGCCGGGCTGCAGGCCAGGGCGATGAGATGGGCTTCGCCCCGGGCATCCAGCTTGCGGTACCGGTGGGGCTGGGTCCGGTCCCTGAGCGCCCCGTCCAACCCGTCCTCGGCGAAGCGCCGCTTGATGCGGAACACCGTGCCCTCGGCCACATCCAGAGCTTGGGCCACCTTGGGCGCTGGCCAGCCCTCGTCGGTCTTGAGCAGGATGCGGGCCCGGGTCGTAACCCTAGCTGAACTCTTCCCCGCCCGGACCATATGCTCCAGTTGGTTGCGCTCCTCCGGCGTCAGCCGGACCGCAAATTTCTCCCTGACCACACCACCACCTCACAGCAACACCAATTACCCAAAGATTAGCACTACCAGTCAATCACCGCTGCCACCCTCAAAACCAAGATTGACCGAGTACTAGGCCAGTGTTGCAAGAATGCAACAACCGCTGCCGGTTTTCGTGGGATGATGATGTTCCGGGGTCTGGTGGTCGGCCCCGGAACCCAGATAGGGAGGCGGAGGATGAATCAGGCGGAGTATCGGTTGCAGGGTACTGAAGTCCGCGAGGCTGAGCTTGTCTTGCTCGCCACGCCCAGCGAGCAGGCTCATTTCGGGGCGGGCGGAGAGGTCTTTGCCGAGTGTTACGGCATGGTTAGAGTGTGGGGCATGGTGGACTTCCAGGTGAACCTGCCGGTGGAGTTCAGCCCGTTGCTGCTCCGTGTTGGCGTGAAGCAGTGCGCCCTAGTCTGCTGGGCGCCCGTCCCGGTGGAGGGGGTTCCGCAGTTGGGGCTGCGCTTGGTTGACGTTGTGGGGACGCTATGATTGAAGAGAGAAACCCGCTCAGGGGCAGCGAACATTCTTCTATTGGGTCGGGTTCCGGTCGGATGAGCCTGTCAAGGCGGAGAGCCGAAAACCGCTGGGCGCTGGAACGGGAGGCTGAGTTGTTCAGGGAACTCCGGGCCAGTTGGCTTAACGGCCGAAGACAACCGGAGTTTCGACAACGGTGTAGGCAGGCGGAAACGCAGCTTGGCCAGCGCCTTTCAATGATTCCCTATCCCTCAGAGGGCAGGGTTGGGGATGCAACGTAGATGAAAGCAATCGTCGACCCACTGCCTTACAGCGGCGGCTCATCCAGTATCCAGACCTGCTTGAGGGGCAGCTCCGCCTTCAGTACTGCGGGCAGCCGGTCGTAGTTCTGGAAAAGGGCGTTCAGGAACGCCTGGGAATCCCATAGGCGCACGTTGAAGTAGGAGCTTTTGCGGGCTTCGCTCCGTGTATCTCCGGTAAATCCGCCCCAAGACACCAGCAGCCCAAAGTCGGTCCCGAAATCTTTGAGGGTTCCTTTAAGTTCCTAGGACACTGGCTTTGGTGGTTTGTACACCTGACTTTACCTGCACGCAAATGCGCGGCGGGTCGAATCCCATCGGCCCGCTACCGGCAACGATGTCCACACCGCCGTCCGGGCCAGGGGGCGCAACTTCCACCGCATAGCCCTGCGCCTGTAGCACGGCGGCCACCAAGCGCATGAATTAGTGACCGTGGAACTGGCTGCCTATATAATCGCGTATCCGATTATTGGCGTCTTCTTCCAGATTGACTGAGAGGTCAACCTCTTCAGCGTCGTCGGGAAAATCTACGACCGTGGAGATTGCGGGTTGGACTCCCTCAGCAATAGCCCGCAAGCGCTCCTCGGCGTCCTGTGCCTTCGGCCCAAAGACCGTAATATCCGCTGATATAGACAGTTTCAAGTCTTGATCAAGCGAACTTCTGGCGGCCTCCTTGTTAATCCATTTGACTTCGCGGCTATGATTCTATTCTGGGCGGTCGGCAAGGAAAACATACTCTCCCGCCATTTCCCCAATGGCTATCGTTGGCTGCCCCTTGCGTGGCATCACAATCAGGTCTCCGATTTTAATCCTGCTCTTGAAACTCCACGCTTGGCCTGTTATACGCCCAATCCGATTGTTGTCCGCTTGAGGGTGGTCAAGCTGAACCAGCTTTCTTACGTCGTCCCTGGTTTGCGCACCGGTCAGGTCCCTCGTAATATCGTAGCCGATGCCTATCTTACCGTTTTCAAGGGCCTCCTCTTCGTACAGTCCTCCACGTATCACCCAAACCGCCATAGCCTTCCCTCCTCCTGGGTATTACCCACCAATGATACCACCGCCCCTACTAGCCCGCGGGCGGTTTGGTCCGGCCCAGCAGCATCTTCGCCTATAGCAACGAATACCGCTGCAAACGGGATGTAACCCTCCGCGCGCTTGGGAAACCTGCGGGAGTCGCTGTATTGTGTGGCAATACAGGGCCGTCGTCCGCTTCCTTTTGTGGCTCCTCACGCTCAGTTTTGTCGTACTTGGGCATCCGGCAGCCGACGCGGGATCCGGAGAAGGCGGTGGGCGGTGGGCGCAGAGCACCAGGCCGAATGACGCTCCTACACGTCCATGTGTGCGGCCTTTTTTGTTGCCCAAATCATCTCTGTCCGGCCCGATGGCTCGACGCATCTCATTATCGGCAGTACAACGCCACCGAATGCCCGTTCCGCCACCAGACGGTGACCGCACCGGTCAGCGGACCGGCAAAGGACCGTTCCTGGCTGGATGAGCGCCAACCGGCCCTTCCCGGTGGGCCGGACCAACCGCGACAGCGAGCAGTACGCCCCCTGCCGGACCTGCTGGATGCCCTGGTCAATGACCGGGGCCGGGTTGCCGCAGCCGAGGCCCTGGGGGTGAATTACCGCACCATGATGAACTGCTACGATTCCCCGCGCGTGTCCCGGCGGATGCGGCAGGTGCTGGCGGACTTCAGGGACGCGCAGGTTTTTGCTGACGGGAGCGCCGGGGTTGGCAACGGCGATGGTGGCGCCGAGAATCAGGGCGAGCCCTTGAAGCAACGGCTGGCGGAGTTGGAGGAGGAAGGCCGGGGCCTGCGGGAGATTATCGAAGCCCAGGCCCGCCACTGGCGGAGTTGGGGCGCCGGGTAACCTGGCTGGAAGAGCGAGAACAGCAACAAGGAGAGGATGCGGCGGTTGGGGTTGACGATGGCCGAAAGTCAGAATGGCGTCCTCCTCGGAGGGCCCACGGTATGCCCTACGTTGGTGTGGTCACCCTGGAACAGCAGATCGACGAGGCCCAAGCCTTCGGCCCGGCGGCGGCGCTGGTGGCCGAGTGGCGAAGCTTGCGGGTTGGGGACGAACCAGTATGCGGGACCGCACGCAATAGCAGTGGGAGATTGAACAGGGCACTAACTCGCAAGCCAATGTCCCCAGCAGACTCCAAGAGTATGTTTTACAACGGGAGCGACTTTCCTGCTTCCCGGAGTCTCTGTCGGCGTTGTTCCACATCCGGCAGCACACTGGCTAACATTCGCCAGAAATCGTTGGAGTGGTTCTTGACGCTCAGGTGGACAAGTTCGTGGACGATGACGTACTCAATTAGGGATGCTTCCAGCATCATTACCCGCCAGTTGAAGCGCAACGTTCCGTCGGGGGCGCAACTGCCCCAGCGTTGGCGCTGGTCTCGAATGAGTATCTGGGCTTCGCCGCCGTTGCCCAGGCGGGACCACCAACGTTGAACCCCGCTCCGCAACCGCTCGGCGGCTCGGTTGCGGTACCAGTCCACGAGAGCGCGGTGGATAAGCTTATAGCGCTCTTCTCCTTCCAAGCCTTCGGGTATCGAAACCCGGAAGCGCCAATGGTCGAAGCGGACTGCCGGAGTGCGCACATCCGCAGGGTCGACAATTAGCTTTACATTCCGTCCCAGATAGGGCAACGTTTCCCCACTGATGAAGCACTTGGGGACAGCGCCCAAGGCGGCGTCGGTAGCGTGGTTGAGAATCCAGGCCGCTCGCTTGCGAACGATGGCCCGCAGCTCGCTGTCCGAGGTGGTTAAGGGTGCTGCCACCTGCACGCCGGTGCCGTCAACAGTAATCTGGACGGTCTTCTTCCGGCGTTCGCTCCGGCGCACCTGATACTCAATGTCGGCGTCGCCGAAGCGGACCAGTCCCCGGCTAACCACCGTGTCCTCCCCGGCGCGCCAGTTCCACGATGCGGTTCGCCAGTTCGTCTAGCTGTTCCTCGGTGTAATCCCCCGTTGGCCGCAACTCCCGCTTTATATCCCGGCGCATCTCCCGCTGCACGTCTAGGTTGGAATGCCAGTCAATCACATCTTTGTGTTGAGCGATGACCTTCTCGACTTCCTGGGAAACTATCTTGGTCTCTTCGTCGATTTCAGTGCTGTAACTTCTTTGCTCCTCCCCTACCCTGGACTTCAACGCTTGCCCAGGCGGAAACTCGTCCAGCAGTTGATAGATGGCATAGGACACCGTGGTCATGCCGTGTTGGGCGGCTATGTCCGACATTCTTTGAACATCATGCCGCAGGGCGGCCATGCGCCGGCAGGCTTCGGCGGTCTCGATAAGGTTGGTACGCAGTTCTTCGATGATGCGGGCCAACCGTTCTGACAGCCGCTCGTAGAAAACCGGGTTTTCGGCCAATCGCTCATGGATTTGGGCGCGTATGGCGTGTTCCATCACCGAGGCCCGGGCCTCATCGTTGGGCAGTCCAGCAATCTTCTGCTCGAAGTCCTGGTCCAAGATGGACAACGGTTTCATCATTTCCCGGACTTGGGCGCTGATGCGCTCGTCCACCAGCTTCTTCACCTTCGCCCCAATCTCGGTCCAGTCCACATCCGCATCCTCCCGAAGGAATTGGGCCCGGGCGTAAGCTCGAATCTCGGTGAGCCGGGCCAGCCGGGCCGCGTAGGCCAGGGCGCGAGGGTCGGGCAGGAAGCGGTCCATCAGGCGGGAGAACCGGCGATAGTCGGCGTTAAACCCCTCGAACAAGTCCGCCTTGTAGTTTCCTTCGGTGGTGGCGTCCGGGGCGAAGACGGCGACGCAGGCCCAAGTGTCGTTCAAGTCGCGGCCCTTGAAATGGGACTCCGCCTGTACTGCGGCGGCTTCCATCAACGGCCCCGGGTCCTCGTCAAGTTCCTGCATACTTTCCTGGACATCGGGCCAGTCGAAAGTGGAGAGGGCCTCCTCCAAGTCCCGGGAAACGCCGTGGTAGTCCACCACCAAGCCGTAGGTCTTCTCGGTTTCCACGCCGTCCTGTCGGTGGGAAAACCGGCGGTTGACCCGTGCGATGGCTTGGAGCAGGCCGTGTTCCCGCAGCGGCCGGTCCAAGTAGAGCACCTGCTCGACGGGAGCGTCAAAGCCGGTCAGGAGCATATCCACCACGACCAGGACCTCCGGCTCGCCCTCCGAATCAACGAAGGCGTTGGTCACCGTTTCCTGGTCCAGGTCCCTGGCCTGCTGGAACTCTGCCCCATCGTTGGGACCGGTGGTTATGATGGGATAGGCGTTCAACCCGAAGCTGTTAAGGTTCTCGGCGTAGCGCAAGGCGGCGGCGCGGCTGGGCGCCACCACCTGGGCCTTGAACCCGTTGGGGCGCACCTTTTCCTTGAAGTGTTCGGCTATGTTCAAGGCAATCATCTCGATGCGCCGCTCGGCCTCGGCCACTGTTTCCTTGTTGGCGTACCTCCGGCGTATCTGCTCCCGCACCTTCTCCGGCTGCTCTCCGAATATGGCGTCGAACAGCCGGTCCAGGGTCTCCGGCCCTTCGATGGCCAGTTCAGGCAATCGGGCTTCGTAGAGAATGGGCACCGTCGCGCCGTCGGCCACCGATTGGGGGATGGTGTAGGCGTCAATCAGCGGCCCGAAGCGGCGCATGGTGCTGCGCCCAAACCCCTTGTCTATCGGGGTGCCGGTGAAGCCGATAAGCGTGGCGTTGGGCAGCGCCTTGGACATCAGCGCGCCCAGGTCGCCGTACTGGGAACGGTGGGCCTCGTCCACCATGATAATCACCTTGTCCGAGGGGTTCAGCAGGTCCAGAGGGCCGCCGGGTGTGGTCAGGGCCTCCTCGAACTTCTGGATGGTGGTCATTACGGTTCGGCTGCCGCCCTGATTTAGGACGGTCTGGAGGTCCAGGGGGTCGCGCTGGTCCGGTCTTTCCCGGCGGCGGCGGGCACGGCGTTCCTCCGGCTCAGGACGGGAGCGGTCCATCCGCTCCGGCCCCGGAAAGCCGCAGCGCTCGAAGGTGCCGGCAATTTGCCGGTCCAGTTGGGTGCGGTCGGTGACCACCACGATGGTCGTGTTGGTCAAGCGCGGCTCGCGGCGAATCTTGGTAGCTAGCCACAGCATGGTCAGGGACTTGCCCGACCCCTGGGTGTGCCAGACCACGCCGCCCCGCTCGGTGGGCTTGCCGCCGGTGAGGATTCGGGACATGGCCGACCGCACTGCCCGGTACTGCTGGTAGCGAGGCAGCTTCTTGACCAGCCGCCCCCGCTCCGGCTCGTAGACCACGTAATCCCGCAGGATGTCCAGCAGGGTGGCCGGGGAGAGCAACCCGACAATAAGCTGGGCCTGTCCCTGGGGTTCCTTCCCGAACTTCTGGCGCACGTCGTCTTCGGAATATGGCCCCAACCACTTCCATTCGAAGTAGGCGTTCTCCGGGGCGTACAGGGTGGAGTAGGCCGCAGCGGCCCCACAGTGGGCCACGCACAGCAGGTTGTAGTGGAACAGCTCGGGCGCGCCCCGGCCCTGCCATTTCGGGCCGGCCTCCTGGTAGCGGCGCAGTTGCCGTACCGCCTGGGACTTCCAAACGTCCAGCAGGGACGGCGACTTGGCCTCCATCACCACTAACGGGATGCCGTTGACGGACAGCACCAGGTCGGGGATGACCAACCGCTCGTCGTCCTCCGGGCCGTCCCGCTCGTTGCCCCGCCGCACTCGGAATTGGGTGGTGACCAGGAACTCGTTGAGGCCGCTTTCGGGATGGTCGAAGTCGAAAAAGCGGACGGTGCGGGTGCCCCGGCCCCGGGGCCCGTCCACGGTCAGGGGCATACCGTAGGTCAGGTACTCGTGGACCGCCTGGTTGCGGGCCATGCCGGTGGCGTTGACGTTCTCCAACTCGAATATAACCCGGTCGGCCTGGGTCTCGGTGAGCCACTCGTTGAGACGCAGCAGGGCGGCCCGCAGCCGCCCCTTGAGCAAAACCTCCCGCTCGCCGCCCCGTTCCGACGACAGCGCCTCCCGGGGTGCGTAAGTCCACCCTAGTCGCTCCAGCAGTTGCCGGGCCGGATCCTCGGCGTGGTTGAACTCGTTGAGTTTTGCGGGAGTAGTCATGGGATGTTGTTGGCCTCTGGATATCCTACTTTATCATCGTTATCGGGGTCGTAAGATGCGAATTCTTGCTTGGCCTTTTCGAATTTCCGGTCAACAATATGCATCTCGAAGTACCCAAGCATCGCGAGTATTCTATCTAGCTTCGTCCTGATATCTTCCGGCAGTTGCAAACGCTCATTCAGTTCGTTCATTCCCAAAGCATTCATCTGGGACGCTAATGCACCCAAAGCGATCACAATATTCTGACTCTCGAATGCTGTCCTATCGGAATTCACGGAGTGCAGAAATTGTGAGATGTGCTCCCGGAGTTGTCTAGAGCCAGCGAGCATCTCCAAGAACCGTGTTTCTTCCAATGAGTTCTTAGGGCTGTCGGGGTTCTCCCTGTTTGTTTCAGTCGGTAAAACTGCGGAGTCGAAATCCCCAGCCGAATGCCAGTCAGTCCCATTCAGATTCACAGGACAACCTGCGGCTCCCAAACGTTGAGCAAGATCCTGGCGCTGTTGAGAGGAGTCATCAAGCCTAATGGTATGTCTGCCACCAAGATCGCTGAACGGTCGCAGGTTGCCAAGTTCTACGAGTATAGTGCGGTCCTGGCTCCGACTCATTGCCATACCAGCCTCAAACAATACGTTGGGCCGTGCTTGCCCTGTCAGCTCAGTTTCGTGAGGTGGGTCACTATCTCTTCTAAGTTCTCGCTTGAGACGGGCTTCATCGTCAGGCGTAAAAAGAACAACAACGGCGTGTGCCCTCGAAAAAGCTGCGTCCAGTATCTCTCCAATATAGGGTGATGGCTTGCCAGTGGCACTAACCGCCTCTGCCCATTCGAGAGGATGCAGGTCAAGGGCCCTCAGGAATTCGAACAGAGCATCGCGAGCGGCCAAGTTTCGGCCATGAACCACGAATACTTCCCGTGCATTGGTTGGTGGCATGAGTTCTTGGATGGACTGCGTATATACTTGCGCCTCGTGCCCGGGTGGGCCAGTGATGTATCTAGCAGTCACGTCCTCGCCCTGATTCGCGAGGACGTGACTCGGTAAGCGGCCACGATGGTCAACCGGCATAATGGAGCGTCTAGCCCGTTGTTGCTCCTTTATGATCGAGTTTAGGGACGTGGAATCCTGCTGGGTCTCGTTGATTGAAATACGATCTATGTCTCCCGAGGGCACTGTTTTTCCAGAGATGACGATTGGCCGTCCCTGATTGTATGGGATCAAAAAGCGGTCACTGAGATCGTCAGAGCCAATGTCTAGCTCGACCTCGGTCTGAGATGGATCGGATTCCGTTGCAATGCGCACGTGGTAATACATATTTAGCTCTAAGTAGAGGATGAAAACACGCTATCAGTAAGGTTAACAGTCGCTCGCACCCGCCCCGTCAGCAGCGCATCGGCGGTAGAGTCCTTCAGTAATTGTAACCCATCCCGCTCCCTCTTGGCCTCGGCAACGGCCTCATCTACACCATCCAGCAACCCGGCTATGGCTTCCTGTTCTTGTAGCGTGGGCACGACAATCTTTATGCCGCTGACATTAAACAGGTTTAGGCCCGGCCTTGTTTGTCCGTAGACCATCCGCCCAAACTGGTCCTGGCCTGTACGTCCCTGCAAGAACCTGGCTGTAAAGTAACTCAATCGTCGGTCACGCAGCCTCACTAGCGCCACGTGTTGACTTACGAAAGCCTGCCCTAGATTTCGGTCTGCTACGGTTGCTTTACCAGGCTCCCCAGTGATGGAAATGAGAAGGTCCCCTTCATGGATCCGAGTGCGTTCTGCCTCACTGTCCAGAGGAGGCTCAACCCAAATGGCATCAGAATGATCAATCTTGCCACCAACGATATTTTGGCTTCTCACGAAGAACGCTCCATTCGGACGGAAATACCGGGACCACGCCCTGGAACCACTTGTAATTGTTTCCGCCACTTCCCCCAACCGCACCACCTCCCAGTCCGCCGGTATCGTCCCCAGGCCGGGGACTTCCTTCCACTCCGTGTGCCAACCGGGGACGCCGCGGGTCAGCAGTTGGTGGAGCAGGGAATCGCGCAGTTGCCCGGTGGCGGCGATGACCGCATCGGTGCGCTCGATGGCGTCGTCAATGGCGTCCAGCACGGCGGCGATGGCCCGCTGCTCCGGCAAGGGCGGGAGTAGGATTGGGAGACTGCGCGTAGCCTCCAACGTCAGCCCAAATCGGGTTACTCCGTTAGCGATTCTCCCAAATTCCTGCGCCGATGTTCGACACGCCAAAGCCCTGGCTAGAAATGCACCGTTTACCGTTGCCGGGGACGGGCGCGCTAAGCCCAAGTGGTAGCCGCACAAGACATCGGTCAAATCGTCTGACACGTAGGACGGGATGCCAATTTCCTCCGGGGTTTCCGAATCCTTCGTGAAAAGGACGTCACCCTGCTGCAAGGCCCATCTATCGCACTCTATCGGCGTAGCAGTTGCGGCCATGAACTCCATCCCGTTTCGGATACAGCGATTGTAGAAAACGTCGGTGTAGTTGCACAGCTTGACGGGGACTTCACCTGTCACCGTTTTCTTATCAACGCCGCTAAAGGCGACCTCCGCTACATCCCCCAGGCGCACCAGCCGCCAGCCTTTGGGTATTTGGGTTTTCCTTGGCATTAGTTCGCCGTTGTTGCCGGCAACGGGCTGACCTCAACCTCTAGCATCCCAAAAGTGGTTGACAGCGTGGGGACATCATCGCCGAACTCGGCCAGGATTTCCTTCTTGAACTCGGCAAGAGCTTGGCTATGGAATACCATAGCCTCTTCGACGGACATTCGCGGTTCGGGCAACGGCTCTCCATCTTCCATCATGGCTTCAATGTGAAGAGCGATAGCTTCCCGAATCATCTCCTGTATATCTTCCCAAGTCTTGCCCGTACTGATGCAACCGGGTAAATCGGGCGGATAGGCGCAGTAGTTGTTGGGGGTCTGCTCGTATACGACCGCGTATTGCAACTTCATCTGTTTCTCTCCCGAAGTCCTGCCTGTCTCAGTATATTCAACCAAGTGCCTTTATCTACATCCTCGCCCGGATGCCCTGCAATGATGACGGTTCCAAGCTTCTCCAGATGCTTGTACACCCGGTGGCTCCCGCGTGTACGAACACGCCGCCAACCGTCCCGTTCCACCAACCGGATTGCGTCTCTAACTTTTGGCATCCCCCAGCCGAATCAACCGCCAGCCTCTGGGCATTTGCGTCTTACTGGACATCATCGCCCTGTTGCTGCCGTTCCTTTTCATAGGCGTTGAGCTCGTAAATCGTCAGGCCGCGACCCTCCCGTTTCGCTGCCATCCATTGCTTGAAGGACCGTTGACTTTCGCCCGAGGGCCAGCCGCCCAGCAACATTTCCACGCTGATGTCCTCGTCCAGGTCGGGCCAGTGAATACCCTCTCCTGTGCCGATGGGACGCCAGTTGTTGCGCTCTTCCGGGGTGGCATGTACCAGCCGGGGATACCACGACAGCGGAACCGATATGGTGCGGCCGTCGCAAAGCTCGGCGGTCAAGGTGTCCTCGGTGACCTTTACGTCTTCCGCGTCTGGAACATTTACCTTAAAGGTCGAAACGCGCATTCCAAGCCTCCATGAGCCGAGTTTGATTCTCTTCAATTATACGTTCAATCCGGCGAATTTCGTGGCGCCGCAGTCCGCCTGTGCTCTGGAGCTTCACCGGATTCGGCCAGAACTTGGCGGTCCTGTTGTCACGCTCAACGTGTACATGAGGAGGCTCATCCCGGTCACCCATGTAGAAGAAGAAGCGGAATGGGCCATCTGTGAATATCGCCGGCATTTTCTCTATACTACCCTGCTACCGGACCATCCTACCGGGCATACCCCATCTCCGCCAGCAGCGCATCCATGCGGGCCACCGCTTCGTCCCGCCGCCGTTCCGCCTCCCGCAGTTGGGCCAGGGCCTCCTCCACCGGCATCACCTCCACCGGCTCGGTGGTGTCCACGTAGCGGCTGATGTTCAGGTTGAAGTCGTTGCCCTCTATCTCTGACCGGTCGGCCACGTGGGCGAAACGGTCCACGTCCTCGAAGGCCCGGTACGCCTGCACTATCTTCTCGATGTGTTCCGGGTCGATGTAGTTCTGGGCCTTGCCGGGCCGGAAGTATCCCTGCTGGGCGGCGTCCACGAACAACACCCTGCCCCGCCGTTCTTGGGGCTTGTCCCGGTTCAGGACGCAGATGGCCACCGGAATGCTGGCCCCGAAGAACAGGTTGGGAGCCAGCCCGATAACCGCCTCAAACAGGTCGGCCTCCACGATGCCCCGGCGTATCTTGCCCTCGGCGCCGCCCCGGAACAGGATGCCGTGGGGCATCACCACGCCCACCATGCCCTGGGCGTTGGTCACCCCCAGCATGTGCAGCAGGAAGGCGAAATCGCCCCGGGTCTTGGGCGGCACCGCACCGTAGCGGTCGAAGCGGTGGTGCGGATCGTTGGGGGCAAAGTCGTGTCCCCAGTTCTTCAGGCTGAAGGGAGGATTGGCGATGACCCGGTCGTACGCCAGCAGCCGCCCCGAAGGGTCCATCAGGCCTGGCTCGGCGATTACGTCGCCGGCCTCCATGCGAGCGGACCGCAGGTCATGCAGGAGCAGGTTCAGCTTGCCGATGGCCAGGGTTCCCAGGTTGCGCTCTTGGCCGTGCAGCGCCAGGTTGCGGGCGTTACCGCCCTGCTCCCGCACGTACTGGGCGGTGTAAATCAGCATTCCGGCGGAACCGGCGGCGGGGTCGCAGATGCGCATACCTTCCTGGGGTTCCAGCAACTCCACGATAAGACGGACCACCTCCCGCGGGGTATAGAACTCGCCGCCCTTCTTCCCAGCGTCGTCGGCGAACTGGTAGATGAGATACTCGTAGGCGTCGCCCAGGACGTTGCCCGTGCCGCCCTCATCGCGCAGGTTGGCGTCCCGCAGGTCCAGGTCAGCGAAGTGGTTGAGCAGGCTGCGAATGATGCGCTCCCGGTTGGCCGGGCTGCCCAGCTTGGACTCGTCGTTCCAGTTGGTGCCCACCAGCACCCCGTCCAGCCGGGGCGTGTTGGCATCCTCGATGGCGTGGCTAGCGATGTTGAGGGTCTCGCCCAGGTTCATGGAGGCGGCGGAAATGGCCTCCCAGCGGGCCGACTCCGGTACGAAGAACTCGTGCTCGTCCCGGTCCGAGATGGCTGTTTCCCTGGGCACTCCCGAGGCCACCGCGTTCTGTATTTCCTCGTCGAACCGGTCGGAGAGGCGCTTCAGGAAAAGGATGGAGAAGATGTAATTCTTGTAGTCCGCCGAATCAATTTGCCCTCGCAGGATGTCGGCTGCCTGCCATAGCTTGGACTCAAGTTCCTGTTTGGTCAGCGGCATTACTCGCTCCTAAACCCGTTGGCCCGTGCCTTGGGCGATAAACTGTTGAATAACTGAGTCTCGGACCGTCTCTCGACGCAGCCGGGCGGCTTGGACTGCGGAAGCATAAGCTTCCTCCGACGCTTCCACCAGTCGGACCATTTGGTCGAGTTGGCGCGGAGATGGCAGTGGCACCTCAACTTCACCGAGGGCACTGGCCGACAGCGAAGTGATAGTCGCGTTCACTGTCAGCCGCCTCAGCATCCGCTTGTTTCAGTTGCTTACGCTTTCCCATGAAGCTCCCATATCTGAAGCGTTTTTCCGTTATTACTGGCTAACGGCTCCAGATTTGCATCCCTATGCCGTCAAGAAAATCCCGTGCTTTGCCCCGGTTTTCTGCAATCAGAACCTAGACGCTGTTGCGTCATCTGACCAGCTATATTGGGGTCTCTATCGCTTTTACGTGGATGCCCTCCTCTTCTTCGGGAATGTCAGGACCGCGTTCCAGCAGTTGCGATCGTTGTCAGACGAAAATTTGAAGGACTTTTTCCAAAGCCACCGTTTCAACACTACTGAGATGAAAAGGCGTGGCGATCCGGTAGGACCGGACCATATCGAAAAGGACGATCGCTACCTGATCTCAGAAATGGCCTGCAAATCGCTAGAGGCGGGCACCTTTGTTGATTCCGAACTGGCGCGCACCCTGATCGAACTCTATCGCCGACGGAGTGAGGACACGATTACTGTAGCACAACTGCTGGAAGGAGATAGTTCTCTTGGTTTAACGATAACTGACCAAGATGACCTGCTACGGAAGATCGACCTAGTACGCCAATCCGCCATCGAACTTTATCAACAGCATCGAAGTAACCAAGTCACCGCTGGTCAACTATTGAGAGGTGCCCAGCGGCGAGGAGCTTACCAGGAACAGCAGCAGAGGCTTTACTTGTCTGCGGCCGATTTTCTTGATGACCCAATAAACGACGAGGAGGACTTACTGGGAAAAATTGAGAGGGTCCATCGGGCTTACGGGAGTGCTAGGAAGATCGCCTTGAAAAACACAGAGACTTATCTTTCTATGGTCAACGACCTCGATGTGTATGTGGCGACGTCGATGCGGGAGCGTTCTGACTTTTTGAAAATGGCCGCATTTTGTGAGCACATATTTTCTGATTCTTCGCTGAGTGATTTTAGTCTAAGGTACTTTGACCCTACACTCAGCGCTGCCGCACACCACGAGGACAAAGGACTCATCGAGTGCTTGATGGTGAGGCGCGCAAAAGCTCTCGTGCTGTATGCCGGCTCTAGTATTACAACGACGGGTTTTTGGTAGGATAATTCGGGAGACGGCGGGGGCTTTGGGGAGGTGGGGACGATGGAGAGGGCAGCTTTCGAGCGGGTTTACGAGGCCTTTCTGGAGTTCCATGCCTACTTCGCTGGTGCCTTTGGCCGCAAGCAGTGGCGGGAACAGAGCAGGCATTATCTGCCGGGCCTGCTGGTCCAGGCCCAGGAGCGGCGCAACGCCGAGAATCTGTCCGAGATGGTTCCGGTCTCGGCCCGGGCGATGCAGCGCTTTCTCACCGAGGCCCGCTGGGACGATGCCGCGGTCATCGCCCGCCTGCAGGAGTACTTGGGTCCCAGGCTGGAACACCCGCTGGCGGTGTGGGTGTTCGACGGCAGCGACTTCCCCAAGCAGGGCGTCAAATCGGTAGGGGTGGCCCGGCAATACTGCGGGGCGTTGGGCAAGATAGCCAATTGCCCGGCCGGAGTATTCCTGGCCCACGTGGGGCCGCGGGGGCGGGCCCTGGCGGACCAGCGCTGGTATCTGCCCGAGGCATGGACTTCGGACGCGGGCCGCTGTGCGGCGGCGGTACCGGTCGAAGACGGACCTGGCATTAGATATGCTGGAGCAGGCCCGGGCTCGGGGTTGCCGCAGCGCTGGGTGGGTCGCTGGGGATTCCGCCTTCGGGATGTCCCCGGCGTTCCGAGACGGCTTGGCTGTAACAGGAATGCTATACGTTCTGGACGTCCGGCCGGACATGACGGTCTGGCCGCTGGAGCCTGACTGGAGCGAGCCGGCCTATCAGGGACTCGGGCGTCCCCGCCAGCCCAAACTGCGCAGCGGACAGCGCCTGACCATGGCGGAGCGCAGCTTGGCGCTGCCGGAGGAGTCGTGGCAGGAGATTACGGTGGCGGAGGGGTCCCAGGGGCCGCGGGTCTACCGGTTCGGCGCCCAGAGGGTCCGGGAAACCCGGAACCGGAAGCCTGGTGGAGTGGTTTGGGCAAGCTACCGCCAGAACCTGGACGGCAGCGAGCCCCGCTACTACCTGTCCAATGCGCCCGGGGACACTCCCCTGGAAACCCTGGCCCACGTGGGGGGGTCTAGGTGGCGTACTTAAACCGAATTCGAGACCGAAAAGAGCGACATCGGGCTGGACGAGTACGAGACCCGGACATGGGCCGGATGGCATCACCACGTGGCCATGTGCCTGCTGGGCGGGGCGTTTCTGTTGGGCCTGCCGCAGGACTGGGGGGGAAAAGATGCCCCGGATCACGCGCCCGCAGGTGTACCGGGTGGTGCGGGAGATGCTGCCGCGGGAACGGTTCGGACCGGATGAGTTGCGGCAATGGCTGGAAGATGTCCAACAGCGCAACGAGCGGGCGAAACGCTCCCACGAGAAACGCCGCGCCGCCCGTCGCCGGGAAGCATCAGGCGTCCCTCCTTAAACTCGTCGTTGTAATACTAGGGATAGCTTCGGAAAAGACGCGGAAGCCGCAATGGCCCTTAGCTTGGGCAAACCAGTCATCATCCACGCTGATGAGGAATTTAGGAGTCGATTCTTCAAAGAGGTTCATCCTCTGTCCAGATTGATAAACTTCCAGACCGGGGTTGCGAACGGTGCTATGGTCGCAACTTCGCCCGACGAAGTAGTCAAGTTGCTCAAAAGGATTTTTGAGAACGACCTTGAGTTGGAACTTAAGCAGACACATCCAAAATACTTGGTTCTGAAGGAAAAAATAACCGGTTGTGTGGTCCGCCTCCAGACCAGCGATGACCTAATCAGGGAAACATTTTGGAACCATTACGATAACGCTGTGCGCTAGGCCGAATGTCTGTGCAGAACACTGAGTATTCATTTGAGAAACTGACTCGTAGAGGCTTGGGGATGCCTGAGTGGAAAGGGGTAAGGGAGGACGTCAGTTGGAGCCTCTACCTTTCACGCAGAACATCGCGGGTCTGATTCTCTCAGAGGGTGTGTGAAAAGCAATCAAGCTGGTTTGAGCCGCCGGAGCATCAGATGAATCATCGCAATGTGTATCCAAGCTTCACTGGTTTCCGTCAGAGTTTCGTAGTCCTTGCTCAGCCTCCGGGACCGGCCCAGCCAGGCCAGTGTGCGTTCAACCACCCATCTTCGAGGCAGGACCTCGAAACCAGGGCTCTCCCGGGGCCGCTTGACAATCTCCAGCGTCCAGCCCGCAAAGTCGCGGACCCACTCAACCAGCTTTCCGGCATAACCGCCGTCGGCCCAGACCAGTTCCAGCCGGGGAAACCGGCCGGTCAGCTTGCTGATGACCAGCTTGGCCCCGTCCCGGTCCTGGATATTCGCTGGATGCACCACTACGTCCAGCAGCAAACCCATAGTGTCTACTACGATATGCCGCTTTCGTCCCCACACTTTCTTCCCGGCATCGTAGCCGCGAGGCCCCCTTTTTCCGTAGTCTTCACCGATTGGCTGTCAATGACGGCGGCGGAAGGACCGGGTTCCCGTCCCTCTGACTCCCGGACCTTAGGGCGCAGGGCCTCGTGGACTTGTTCCCATACGCCAGCTTTCCGCCAGCGGCGGAAGTACCACCATACGCTGCCCCAGGGCGGGAAGTCATGGGGCAACATACGCCAAGAGCAGCCGCTTCGCAGGACGTAGAGGATGGCGTTTATCACTTCCCGCAAGTCTAGGGTGCGCGGATGTCCCCCAGGCTTGGCCGGCGGGAGCAACGGGGCCAACTCTTCCCATTGGGCATCGGTCAGGTCGGTGGGATACGGTTTTCTTGTCATCCCCGTAGATTACCATAACTCCAACCTGCTTTTCACACACCCTCTCACCACGCAGGTTTGCTTTCGGCAATTCGCGGCAAGCCTGCCCCGCGAAACAAGAGGCCCCTGCTACCACGGCAGGGGCCTCTTGTTGACTCTAACTGTTGCTAGCGGGACTATCCCCTTGGGTTCCTGAGGATGTCACCTACAAGCGATTCCCGGTACCCGATTACGGCGCCAAAGTGAACCTAATCACGAAGGTTCTTTAGACGCTAATGCAACGGAACCGGTCTCGGGGGAATCAGGTTCATTGGAATTGGGCTCGGGGTAATTATCGTCGATGGGAATAGCCAGCGTGATGTCCACGTTGTTGTCCCGGTCGATGACAACCTGTTCCACGACCATCTGGAGAATCTCCTTGCGCTGCTCGGGAGTCAACTCGTCCAGGCCCTGGCCGAGATCCCTCGCCCACGTGAGGACAGTCTCCATCAGCCGCCGTTTCTCGGCTCCGCCAGCCTCCCGCGCCCGGTAATCGTCGAGCTTCGCCCTGGCGCTCTCCAGCCGCTCGGTGATGAACCTGCGCTGGAGGTCGAGCTGGGCCTCGGTGATCTTCCCCGACACGAACAGCCTGATGGCCCGGTCCTCTTCCATCTGGATGCTCCGCAGGTCCCGCTCGGCCTGGGCGATCTCCTCCGCCAAGCCGCCACCCTCCTGGGCATTGAGGGTGTCGATACCGGCGACGATCAGGTCGGGGTTCTGGATCACCCGCTTCACCTCGCTCCAGATCGGCTCTTCCAACCGTTCGGCCCGGATGTGGGGACGCTCCCGGCAGCCCAGGCGCATGCTCTGCATCCCGTTGCACATGTAGTATCGGCGGGGGGTGGTCAGCTCGTATTGGTATTTCTTGCCGTTCCGGACGCTGGTGTTGGTCCAGGCGGCCCTGGCATGGAAGTTGTGGCCGCACTCGCCGCATTTCAGCAGGTGCTGCAACTGGTAGAGCACCTTCGTGTTCCTCTTGGCCTTCCGGCTCCGCTGCTTCTTCAGCGCCTGCGCCCGCTCCCAGGTCTCATCGTCGATGATTTGCGGAATCGGTATCTCAATCCAGGTGTCTTCCGGCTGGTCGTAGATTTTCATGCCGTCCTCGGTGGAGACGTGGCGGTACTTGCCGTAGAGCCAGGTGCCGGTGTAGGCGGCGTTCCCCAGAATGTGGTGCACGCGGGACTGGAGCCACAGCATCTTGCCGGTCTGGGTGGGGATTCCTTCGTCGGTCAGCCGCACGGCAATGGAGTAGGACCCCATCCCCTCGTGGACGTACATGTGGAAGATGCGGCGGACGGCCTCCGCCTGCTCCTCGATCACCTCGGCCCGGCCGTCGTTCCCGATGCGGTATCCGTAGGGGAGGCCGCCGGTGGGCACCCGTCCCTGCTTGGCCGTCCCCCGCTTGCCCAGGGTGGACCGCTCCCGGAAGTTGTCCAGCTCAATCTTGCCGATGGCCGCCATCAGGCCGAAGGTCTTCATGTCGATGGCGTCCATGACGGCTTCCAGCCGGATCTGGTGGGCCTCGACGACCTCCATGAGGGCGGCGGCGGGATACATGCCCCGGCTGAGGCGGTCGGACTTCCAGCAGACGATGACGTCGAAGCGTCCCTTCCTGGCGTCGGCCAGCATCCGCTGGAACTCGGGGCGTTTCTTGCTCCAGCCCGGGCCCACCTCCTGGTAGCGGGCGGTGATGGTCAGGCCCTTGCCTTCGCAGTAGGCTTCCATCTCGCCGGTCTGCTCGGAGATGGAGGTCTTGTCCTCCCCGTCCTGGCTTTTGTCCGAGACGCGGGCGTAGATGGCCGCCCGGTTCGGCTCCGTCTTCCTGTAGTTGGTCTTGGCCATTGCTCCCCCTTACGTGATCCCGTTTCCCTTGTTGCCGGAGATGCCGGTTGAACAATCCCGTTCAGCGTTCAAGCGATCTCGATGTCGGTGAGTTCGAAGTCTCCACCCTTGAACAGAAGGGGTTCCCGGGTAGCTTCCGCAAGCGCATAGGAGAAGCAGTCGCCGAAGTTCAGCCCCGCCGGATGGTTGCCCTTGCCGAATCGCCGCCAAGCCCGGCGTGCGGCCTGCGCCTGTTCAGTGGTGACCGGCTCCAACTCAATCCCCGCCTCTTGCAGGAAGGCGTCAAGCTCGTAACCGGCTGCGGCGCCACTGCGACTTTCAAGGACGATTGTCGTTTCCACCAGAGCGGCGACCGACATGCGGCGGGAAGATGCCGTGGCGATAGCCCTGGCAAAGCGCTCCGCGTCCGGCTCGTGGAACAGGACCGCCAGGACCGCCGACGTGTCAACGATCACTTTGGCAGCCCCCGCTCGTCGTACAGGAAGTCGCCGTGCTCGACGGCGGAGGGGCCGTCGCCCAACATGCCTGCGCAGCGTTTTCCGATGGCGAGAAGTCGCTGAACGCGGGCTTCGGCGCTGCGTTCGCTCTTCTCGCGCTCCAAGCGCTCCTTGAGGGCCACCGTAATCGCGCCGGTCATGGTCTCCCCGGTAAGCTGCGCCAACTCACTGGCGAGCTGACACGTCTCCTCGTTCTTGATGTTGATGCTCACTGCAACCTCCTAGTACGGGTAGACGTCCCGTATATAATTCTACCATACACCCTGTCGCCGCCTGGTGCAACCGCAGGCGGGACGTCGGGGCAAACCGCTCGGGGGATAGCCAGCCAGCATCAGTGATCTGCTTCCGGGTTGCCCTGGGAGGACGAGTCCTTCTCCGGCGCAGTGGTCCCGCCCTTGCTCCGGTCGAAGTCAAGGTCGGAGTCTGTTTGGGCGGCGCCGTCCCTGGTGGCGTACCTGACCATCAGGGACAGGAGGCGGCGCAGCCGGTCCTCGGCGTCGGGTCCGGGGTTGGAGAAGACCCGGACCACGCCGATCTCCGGGGCGTCCCCGGCGGGCCTCCGTTTTTTGTTCTGTCCTTTCTTATCTCTCATTTCACGTGGCTGCGGCGGCCTTTTCCCGGTCCGCCGTCCTCTCGTTGGTCGTTCGTGATGGGGCCGCCGGCGCGGGCGGACGGGACGGGCGCCGGCGGCCTATGGGTTGCGCTATGGGTCAGGGTCTAGCCTTCGTCCTCTTCCCCGTCCCCGTCCTCTTCAGGGACGGGTTCAGGGTCGGGCGCCGGAACGTCTTCGCCCGTGAGGATGTCCGGGCCGCCGGGCATCCGGCTGGCGAAGCGGAGCAGGGCCAGCATGGGTCCCCCGGAGGGCTCGACGCCCTCATTGCGCCAGCGGCGCAGCTGCTTGCCGTCCACGCCGATGGCCTGGGCGAAGCCGGTCCAGGTGAGCCCGCTGGCCTCCTTCAACCTGGTCAGGCGCTCGGGGAAGTCCTCGGGCATCACGCCGGTCTCCAGGGGCAGCAGGCGGCCGCCGATGGAGATCCGGTCCGGCCGCCCGTCGAAACAGGGTTCAGGGTTGTGGTTCGTCATCGATTACCTCCAATCTGAAAAGCTGGTGAAAGTCGTCCACACCGAGGGCCTTGAGCATCCGCCTGCGGATGCGTCCCGAGGGCGCGCGCCCTTCGTTGACCAGCATGGAGACGTAGCCGGGGCTGACCCCGATCTCCCGGGCGAGCCAGTTCTGGGAACGGTTGAGCAAAGCCAGCCGCTCCCAGAGGGCCGCCGCGTTAAGCCGGACGACGCTCCGTCCCCGACGCCCCAGGGGGCCTCTCGTGCAGTTGGTATTTTGTGAACACATGGTTTGCCACCTCCTGTTGGAATGGGAACGAAATCCGGTGAAATGCTCCCCTCCCTGGGCCGTCGTTCATCCGTTCAGGGGCAGATGGGCGGGTTCCCAATCGCCGGGGGTGAGCCAGGCCCGGCCCAGCGGCCCCAGGGCCTCGATGATCTTCCGGTTCGACACCCACAGGGGCACGGCCACCCGCAACCGCTCCATCTCCCTTGCCGCCAGGGTCAGAAAGTGGGTGGCGGCGATGTCGCCGTCGAAGACGAC